>NZ_JAPPQV010000002.1:0-32994 GCF_026672325.1 Methylorubrum sp. SL192 | reverse complement strand
TAAGCAAGACTAGAGGAATCTGGGATGTCGAGCAACGGGAAATTCATACAATATTTTGGCTACGGCACTACGGGAGCAAATACATTAGATACGCTCTACACCGCGTATAACTCAGCGGACCGCTCTGCTCTTGCAACCTTAAATACTCAAGCACAGGCAGCAGCAGCTGCCGCTGGTTTGCTTGCTGCGTTGAATCCAGGCGCGGCCATGTCGGCCGGCTTATTTGCAATGAATGTACAAACTACAAAGGCAATACGAGATTTCAAAGCTGATGGTAATTATCTAGCGCTTGCTTCTTCCGTTGCGGCAGTCATAGGCAACGGCCTCGTTGTAGCTTCAGCGGGAGCCTCTTTTCTTCAAATAAAACCAGCGGCAATCGCTCTAGGTTGGACCGGAGCTATAGTTGATATTGCGGCTATCGTTTTAAACGATCCAAATCGGGCAACTCAATTTGCGCAATCAGTTATTGATGTCGCTGGCAGCGTTGGGTCGTCATCTTTATATCATCTTGGTTCCTTTCTCAGCAATGCCGCGACAGTCTTAAATAAGGCTATTTCGCACCAACCTTTGGAGTCCGATTTAAACAATTTGGACCAATACCCATTTACTCCGATAGCCCACGGGTTTGGAGTTCAAGAGATTTCCGTAAAAAGCAACATACCGGGTCAGAGTCCAACGGTTGAGTGGAGCGACTCAAATGGATCTAAAAAGGTATTTGTATCCGGGCAGCATATATCAACGTCAGTAAACAATGCGGAATTCACATTCGCCGCAGACACATCGGCAAATATTTTTACTCAAGGGTCCACAATATATCTACAGCATGATAGCAACAGCTATCTTGGCTTGTTTTCCGAGCAGAGTAGTTCCGTTGTACATGGAATTTTCGGAAGTACATCTATGAACCTTGGAGGAGTCGGCAGTTCTGCTACGGTGTATGGACATCACGGAGCTGGCGGCTACGTTGGCCTGATTGAAAGCAATCAAAAACTAGTATTAGGTAATTGGGGTTTCTCGGTGGCGACCGCACCCAACGTGAAGAACCTAGAAGTTCGGGGCGATCAGGCTAACATTACGTTTGCTGCAAACACCTCTGGCAACATTCATGGCCAGGGGACAAACGTCTATCTGCAGGCCGACAGTAACAGCTACGCCGGCTTCTTCGGAACGGGCACGGTCAGTGGCGTCCGTGGAAGCACCTCCATCAATCTGGGAGGAGATGGAACACGCGCGACCGTTTACGGCGAGCATGGCGTCGGTGGTTACGTCGGACTTGTGGGAAACAACCAGAGCCTGACGCTGGGCAACTGGGGCTTCTCCATCGCGACCGGCTACGGCCTCAAGAACCTGGAGGTCATTGGTGACCATGCCAACGTGACATTTGCGCATGACACGACCGGCAACGTTCATGGTCAGGGAACGAACCTCCATCTGCACGGCGACAGCAACACAAACGCAGGGTTCTTTGGATCAGGAACAATCAGCGGAGTTAACGGGAGTACACGCCTGAACCTCGGCGGTAATGGTACTACCGCCACTGTCTATGGCGGTGGGTACGTTGGGCTTATCGACCATAATCAGTCCTTAACGCTCGCAGATGCTGGATCCTCCGTAGGTACTGCGTCAAACCTGTCAGGACTAACGATATACGCCAACAATTCGACGTTCCACTTTGCAAACTCCGTGTCCGCTCATGTCGTTGGAAAAGGCAATAGTATATCTGTAGGAAATAGCAGCAACGTGTCCGTAACTGGCAGCTCAAACAACGTGAATGTTCATGGAATTGGAAGTAGCATCAGCATTGGAGGGAATGGTCAATTTGCGGCAACAGAAGAAGTAAACTTTCTCCATTTTGCATATAGCGGGAATTTCCATCAGAATGCTGATTCAAGGGTTGAGGTAACTGGCAATCACCTTAATATTTCAGCTGACGTTAATACTACAACTTATATATTCGGCGATGGCAACAACACCACTCTTACAGACAACAATACGGTAAACTACAGCGGATATGGCAATACCTTTAATGGGTTTATGTCTTATGGAGGGTGGGACGGGGGTTATAACACATACTCTGGCGGATTATGGAGTACCAGCAATCATTACAACGTACCACCAAATGATGGGTTCCAATCTTTGACATTTTATGATAATAATTGGAATATTACTTACTACGATCCGATCGTTTTAAGTCTTGATCGCAAGCCGCTCTCCACAGTTAGTGTCGAGGAGTCCGCGGCGTTTTTCGATGTCCATAACGAGGGAAATTACATTCAGACTGGGTGGGGCTCACCAGGCTCCGGTTACTTAGTCGATACGACTAATGGGCGAGATTATGTACACTCAAATAGGGATATAATCCACTCATTCGCACAGCTAAGCAGCTACGATAGCAATGCAGACGGTGTATTAGATGCCAAAGACAGTGCGTGGAACAATCTAGAGATATGGGTCGATACCAACGGAGACGCGTCATTCGTCAACGATAGCTTTTTCAGTTTTGAGGAGATCGGAATTCAATCTATTGATTTGTCGACAACAAGCAGCTGGCGGTATAACAACGGTAATATAATCTCTTTCGAGGGAAATTTTACTTGGGATGACGGGTCTATGGGCGATATCGCCCAAGTTGAGTTTCAATATTTGCCGGACGCTGAAACGATTAAGAAGATATTTGCTGCCCCAGAAATAGACATCAATCAATTTATCGAAGGAATGAATCCCAATAATGCGTCAGATTATTCCAATGGAGATAAAGTAGACTTCTCAACAATGAGAGTTTTTGCATCAAGCAACCGTGACGGTTATTTGGTCGATAATTATTTGGAAAATTTCATAATTAATGAGAATACGTTGCTTGTATAAAACACAAGACGTCAGTAATAAATCAATCACAAAACAGGTATCGCAGCAGCTGTATATTCACTGCGGTACCTGACATGCTCGGTATTTTGGACCGCGCCTGGTGAGACCCTGCCCACACCCCCCAACTGTGGGATAGCCAACAGGTCAATCAGGACCGACCTCTCCCAGCCTCAACGCTCCCCTAGAGCCTGCTCTAGGGGAGCGCTTGAAAATATGAAGCATAACCGTTCCGCTAAATGGTCTTCGGATTATGGGATGTGTAGGGGCAAACCTCCTGGCCCTGTGCGAAACGTGGCGGTGAGGCTCAGCGGGTTCAGTTCCGTAAGCTGCCCTTATGCGAAGAATGACGAACAAAAATTGGCTCTGATTGCGGCATTTTACTGGGGTTTAATTTCCCCCCTCCGAGTGCGGAGGGAGGAAATATAGTCGTGTCGTAGCTGCGAAATTTAAATATAACTCACCGGCTATATTTAGTTTGCGCCATCACTGCTTAAGAAAATTATCTTTTCTAAATTGTCTTTTGATGTATAAATACTTGAACCTCCGGAAAAAACAATCTTAACTAAATGTACTTGACCATCTTGGTTTCCGTTTTTTATTATGTGGTAAATCTTACCTATTTCAAAGACAACCTCAATTGCATCTGCATTAACATAACCGCCAAATCTATACAAAAGAAGTCTAATATTTGTATGTGCATCGTCGACAACGTAAGTTTTGACGTCATTAAAACCTTCCTCCATACTAAATGAGTATATCTCTATCCCGATCAGTTTTGTCATCTCGCCTCTCCACCGCTGGTGGGAGCTTCCGCTCCAGGACGAGGTTTGCGCACGGCTGTCGAACTGTCAAATTTCTAGGTATAAATGGCTATTTATCCGGACAATGGGCACAATTCGAGTTGTTGCTTATTCCAAGTCTTATTATAGGATTACTTTCTGTAGGCTGGTGGCCCGGCTTTTGGTCGTCTGACAGCGGAGGAGCTAACGGGCTCTTCTATCGCTCGCATCCGATCTTGCGACATGCCCATAGCCTCTCTGGCAGAGGCGCCGCTCGGGAGCGCCTCCTGCAGCGCGGCGGCGATACTTCGGGCTTGGCGCCTCAGCCCCTGCCCCAGGATCGCCGCCAGCCGCCCGAACCGATCCCGCCACCCCAACGCGTCGAGAGCGCGCGGGATCGCCCGCTCCGACCCGTCTGGACGCGGGATCGGGTAGCAGGCCGGCGCACGCAGGCGCTCGTCCATGCGCTGCCGCAACGCCTGGGCTACCGACGATGGCTCACGGTTGGTAAGCGGGGCGATCCCGGCGATCGCCTCTCGCCAGGCCACCTCGCGCTCCAGCCCCATCCTGCCGCCGGGCGGTACGGGGACGTCGCGCGATCGGACTGGCGCACCACACCAGCCGTGCAGGTCGGTCCCGGCGTAGTCGGCGACATTCGCCTTGCCGCCGCTGCTCGCGCTCTCCGCTAGATAGGCCTGCATGATCTCGCTGTGGCCGATCGGGGCGAGCCCCGAGTCCGCGCCGCTGCGGCTGCCCGGCAGTCCACGCTCCTCCGCCCGGATACCGGAGCGCGCCGCCTCCAGCCGCTCCCGGATCCGGTCGGTGTCGACGAAAAGCCGCGAGCTGCACCGGTGCCGGGTCATCGCCACGTAGGTCGCCTCCGCCCCGGTGCCACGCAGGTCAGCCACGAACGCCTCGTCGACCGTCACCCCCTGCGCCGCGTGCACCGTCATGGCGTAAGCGTGCTGGAGACGCGGCACCTGCGGCTCGTCTCGTTCGCGGAACCCGACCAGCGCGCTCGCCCGGGCGCTCAGTCGCGCCCCGTCCTTCGCGAGCCGCAGCGTCAGCATCGGGTCGTCCGCGTCCCCTGAGAGTGCCTCGATCCTGGCGAGGTCGGCGTTGCGGATCGTCTGCCCCTCGACCTCGACACTCTCCCCGAACATCACCTCGTCGCCGACCGTCAGTGCCAGCGGCTCGGAGTGGCTGCCCCCGCGCGGGATCGCAGCGATCTCGACTTCCGCCCCCTCCGGCAGCAGACCGTCGCGCTTGAGCCGGTCCCGGATCCGCGCATTGAGCTCGCGCACGTCCTTGTTCCAGCCCGTCAGCACAATCCGCGTCCGCTGCGCCCCTTCTGGGTCGAGGCGGCTCTCGGCATACGCGGCGACCAGGGCCTGCATCGTGGCTTCGCGGTCCGCTCCCCAGGTGATCGCGCCGCCCCGGTCGTAGGCCTCCAGCGCGCTCCCGGTCCGGCCGGCGGCGAAGTCGATGCTCGCCGCCCGCATCCACGCTCCCTCCGCCTCGCTGCGCCCACGCTGCCGCTGGATCTCGTCCATCCGAGCAGCCCCCAGCGCCCGGACCAGCAGCCGCATCGGCGCGCCCGCCACCACCGGGGCGAGCTGGCGCGTGTCGCCGCTCAGCACCAGCTTCGCCCCGGCCGCGCCCGTGGCCTCGACCAGCGCAGCGAGATCGCGCGTGCCGATCATCCCGGCCTCGTCGGCGATCACCGTCGTCCGCGGCCCCAGCGCGATCTCGCCCTTGTCGATCCGGTTGAGGAACCCGGTCACCGCCCGCGCCATCGCCTCGGCGGTCGCCGTGTCGGTCTGGATCACGCTCACCGCTTTCCACGATGGCGCGATGGCCCAGACCTCGCCGCCGCTGGCCCGCACCGCATCGGCGACGCTGGCCATGGCAAACGACTTGCCCGAGCCGGCGCTGCCCTCGACCACGCTGACCCCGTCGCGGTTCAGCGCGTGCCGCACCGCCGCCCGCTGCTCCGCGCGCAGGCTCGGCCGTTCCGCCAGCACCCGCCTCACCACCGCCTCCGGCACGAACGCGCGCTCGTCCTGCCGGCCGTAGGCCCGGCGCAGCATTCCTCGCTCGGCCTCAATCATCTCAGGGGTCGCGTACACCGCCTCGCCCTCGGCCGTGCGCCCGACCGCGACCACGCCCCCGTCCCTGCGCAGCCGCTCGACCTCTTCCAAGACCGCATCGGCCCCGGCCTCGCATTGCAGCGCCTCCGCGACCCGCTGCACGAGGTCGCGCTCCTCCACCACAGCCTGCATCGCCAGCGCCTCTGTAAGGCCGACCTTGGCCAAGCGCTGCCGCCGCTCGGCCGCCGGGCCTACCCGCGCCTCCCGGATCCCGTCCGCGGCGATCCGCACGCCCTCGAACACCGCCCCACGCGCCCAGCCGGCCTGGATCAGCTGGCGCTCCCACTCTACCTCCAGGGTAGCCAGCGGCGTCTCCCGGTCCTTGCGCGCCCGCGTGCCGTGGGCCGCGGCCTGGGCCGCGACCCGATCTTGGGCCGTGTCGAACCCCCGCTCCCGCGCCGCCCGCTCGATCGCCGCGCGCCGCTTAGAGAACAGCTCCAGCACCGGCTCGGCCACACCGGCGATCTCGAAGTTGCGCCCGGCTCGCACCGCCTCGTAGCCGAGCTCCGCTCGAAGGCCGCTGGCCAGCTCGCTCCGATACAGCGCCGCGATCCCACCGGCGTTCTTCAGGATCGCGCGGTTGTCGAGGCCTCCGGTCGAGCCGTTGGCCCGGACGCACAGGTTGAGCAGCACCGCGTGGCTGTGCAGCTGCGGATCCTGCGCTCGCGAGGTGAAGTGCCGGTACACTGCCGCGCTCACCCCCGCGGCCGGCGCGCGGTGCCGGCCCTGTGCCCCGGTCCGTGTCACGATCAGGCCGGCCGCGTGCGCGTAGTCCAGCGCCCGGCGCACCGCCCAATCGTGCGCCGCCAGGATCCGGGCGCGCTCCTCCGGGCCGGCGAAGGCGGCCAGCACGCTTACGCTCTTTGGCGCGGCGAACTGCAGGTCGTAGCCGACGCTGCGCCCGCCGTTGGCCGAGGCCCGCACCAGCGGCTCCAGGCTCTCCGGATCGCGCCCAGCCGCGAGGTCGCGCAGCACCCGCCCATCGACGTCGCCCCCGTCCGGGCAGAGGCGGAATGGGTCGCCGAACCAGCCCGGGCCGACCTCGGATCCGGAGCCGCGCGTCCACCACACCCCGTTGGCCTCGCCCGCGCCGTTGTCGGTATAGTACGCGACTTGGTCGCGGCCCTCGGTATGACCCTGGCGCAGCGTCGCCAGCGCCCGGTCGAACGCCGCCGTGTACGCCGCTTCGTAGGCCGCGCTGCCCTCCGAAGCCGCCGCGTCCGCGATCTTGCGGGCGTAGGCCGCGGCGGTGTCGTCGAGCGGGCTGTCGGGCGCGCTCAAGCCGGCCTCGCGCCGGATCTGCCGCGCCATCGACTCGTAGTATTCGACGCTTGTGATCCGCGTGCAGGTCATCATCGCCTGGAACTCGCTCCGGACTAGACCTGACCTGCATCATCGCTCGCCCGGGCCTCCGCTCGGTACAGGTCGACGATGAAGTCCGCGATCACCTGGATCTGGTCGCGCATCTCCGCAGCGCTCGCACGGGCCTCGCGGGCGCTTGCTCCCGCCGCCTCGGCGAGCTCGGCCAGCTGCGCCACTGTCTCGGACGGCCCGAGTGCGGCGGTGAGCGCTTCCTCGACGAACAGGTATGGCGCGATCCCGCGTGCTCGGGCCGCCGCCTCGACCGCTACCCAGAGGGACTCGTCCAGGGCGACACGGACGGGACGGCGGGCCATGCGCGGGCTCCTGGCAGCAACGGTATGAAGAGAAACAATAGCTTAGCTGCAAGCTTGGCCGCCGGCCAGCACCATCGGTGCGTAATGTGTCTCAAATTTTCTTGGTAAGCCCGCACTTATCCACAGGCATGACGATGCTATCGATAGCGCAAGCGCGGCAGCAGTATCATGACAGCTATTTGGGATCACAGACTGAAGCGGTTCGTAGCTCTGTGTGAGCACGGTCGTCGTCTTTGAAGAGGCGAAGGCCCCGGCGACCGGACCTATGACAGGTGCGAGGGTAATGACCGAGGCCGCCGAACCCGATCCCCACGACGAGCTGCGCGCCTTCCTGCGCGAGCAGGTCCGGCTCACTCCGAGCCGCAAGCCCTCGGGCTACGCCTCGGTCAAGGCCGTGCTACCGGAGATCAGGGCGCTCAAGACCAAGCGCCGGACCGACGCCGAGATCCAGGAGATGCTCGCCCGGATGGGGGTCAGGCTAAGCATCGGGACGCTGCGCCAGTACGTCCAGAGCGCCACGCGCGAGCTCGCCGGCCACAAGCCCGGGCGACGACGCGTCAAGGCCGTCGCACACCTATCCACCACGACCTCTCCGGCGCCCGCTCAGGTGCAGCCGGTGGCAACCGCGCGCGAGCCGCTGCCGGTGGGTGGGTGCGCCTCCGCCGCACGGACGGTCGGGCATCGGCTGAGCACCAAGGACCTGTAGGGCCCGGAAGAGGGCTCGAGCGCTGGATCGGCAGGGATCGGAAAGACACCATGGCACGGGCACAGCAGACGCGCACGCCGGCCGCTTCGCGGCAGAAGCGCGTCGTCCTGATCACCTCGGAGAAGGGCGGCGTCGGTAAGAGCGTCACCGCCCGCACCCTGATCGAGCACCTGCGCGCGGGCGGCACCCGCGTCGCCGCCTACGATGCTGACGGCGGCGTCGGCGCGCTCCTGCGCGTCTTGGGCAGCCGCAACCCGGATGGCGAGCTCCTGGCGGAGCAGGATCCGGCGGCCGGGGTGGGGTACTACAACATCCGCGCCGACGACGAGCGCCCCACCCTGCTCAACTGCGTCGCCTCGGGCGAGCCGCTGATCGTCCACGACCTCGCTGGCGGCAACCTCGCCGACCTTGCCCGCATCTCCGACATGGGTGAGGGCCTCGACGATCTGCTCGCGGCATTCACAGGCCAAGGCTACCGCCTCATCGTCCTGCACCTGATCTCTGCCGAGGTCGCCGCCACCCAGTCTGTCGCTCGCTGGCTCGAACTCGCCGGCGACAGGGCCGATCACGTCGCGATCCGTAACACGCGCTGGGGGAAGTCGACGTCGGATTTTCCGTTCTGGCACGGCTACGTCGACGGACGCGGCGAGAGCCACGGCGGCAAGGTCCGCCGCCGCCTGCTGGACGAGCTAGGCGGCCTGGAGATCAGCTTACCGGCGCTACCGCCCGGAACCTTCGCCAAGATCGACGCCGACGCCCTGCCGTTTAGGGTTGCCGCCGACGCGCCGCGCCTGACTATCGCCGAGCGCTCGCACGTGGCGCGCTACCTGCGCGAGTCGGCAGTCGCCTTCGAGCCCCTACGCCCGCTACTCGGCCTCTGAGGGGCGAAGGCCGACCCGTGATGCATCCCGACGCCAAGCTCAATTTCGACCGGGCGGCCCAGGCGCTGGGCCTCGATGCGGCGACCCGGGATCTGGCGTGGCGGCGGATGATGGATATCGGCCTCACGCCCGACGATCCCACCGTGGTCTACCTCGCGGTCGGCGGATTGCTGGAGCAGGCCGCCCGGACCATCCCGGCAGCGCTCGATACCGTACCCGAACGTGTCGAGCAGGCCGCGGCCCGTGCGGTCGGCCCGGTCGCCGACGCTGCCAGCGTTCGGGTCGAAGCAGCTCACGCGGCGTTGGCCGAGCGCACTGGTGCGGCGGTTGCCGAGGCTGCGGCGGCGCATCTCACCCGGATCGAGCGGACCCGTATGCGCGAGGCTGGCGTCTGGGCGGCAGCGCTCGTCCTAGTCTGTGCCTTCCTATGCGGCGGCGCGGGCTACTGGCTCGGACGCGGGGATACGCAAGGCCTGGATGCGAAGTGGGCCGGCTTGACCCAGCGGGCGGACGCCGGGGCGTGGCTCGCCCTAGTAGCGGCCAATCCCGACCTGCGCGGCCAGATCAACCAGTCCTGTAACCCGGCACAGCTCAAGCTGGATGCCGCCTCGAAGCGGCGGTACTGCGAGCTCCCACTGTGGACGGAGGGGTCAGTCGCGCCGGTCGGTGGGGTCCCCGAGGTGCTTTACCTGAACCTGCGCGATTGGCTCATCGCTTGGGGTCCGGCTTGGCTGATGCTCGGGGCCGGGCTCGCAGCGCTTCTCGGCCGCCGTCTGTTGCGCGGGGTGATTGTATGGCGACCGGTAGCTTGGCTGCTGAATTGAGCATCGTCACGACGAGGGTCGATCGTACTCATGGCAGCGCCATCGCGGTGTATGCGGGGATCCAGTTGGGAGCGAGGATGTCGCCGCCGTCCGTGATGATCCACGGTGTGAGCGGGCCGTGAGCCGGCGCATGCGGTGAACAGTTCCACCGCGGCGCCAGCAGCTCGACAGCAGGCGCTCGTGGGGTGTCCAAGAAACCGTCGTTTTTTGCACATATGATTTTGACCGATTTTTCGGCGGGACCGCATCAGAAATTTTTTGCAGGTGGGTTCTTGAACGCTACCGCCTAGCTTCTCATATTCAAGGCCGGTTCGCCGTCAGCTCCCTAACCCGCTGCCCAAGCAACCGTCCCTGCAACATGGGAAAAGGCCGACCGCAGGCCTAAGCCGATTTTTAGTTGCAAGCGGGACCCCGAAGCCGGGGGGTGTCAGTCCGGCAAGAACGGTTTCTGAGGAGCAGTTGACAAACCTGCTTCGAGGCGAGGTGGTTCAGGGACCTCGTCAGCAGAGATCGCCACGGCGCAACAACGCCGGGCGATCTTGCATGCCCGGCGTGGGAGATAGTCCATGACCGGATCATCATCGTTCGACGTTAGTATTTTTGGCTTCCATGCACATGCTGCGGGAGATGTTGCTGTCTACTGCCTTACGGCAATCATGATGGCATATATGATCTTGCGCGATATGCGGCAGAACTTGTGATGATGTCTGCGCTCCCATGCGCAGACATCATCACAGTCTCCTAGGCGCGGGGCACCCACACCCCGACAAGCTGTGAGTAACGTGTCGTGACGCACATCTGCGGCTACGTTGATGGAGCATGCTCGACTTAAGCCGCTATCGCCCCTCAGCGGCCCGATGCAGCGGCGCAGCGGTCTTCGAACCCTGCGCCGTTTTCAGTTTTGAGCGTCGATCTGATCGTAGTCAAAGCTTCAAAAGAGGGCTTGGTCGATCCAGAGGGACAACAAGCGTTAGTGACGAACATGCCCTGCTTAAAGCAACATAAAGCAGGCATCGATGCCCATCGCTATCTCCGAAATGGTCCTGATCGCAAGGAACGACCATTACACTGTGACTCTCCAAGCCTTTGGCTTTATGAACAGTACTAATCGTTTGCTCCTGCGGCTTCGGGCGTAGGTATGTGCGCCGTCTTGTTAGCTCCGCAAGTCCGGCATCCAAATCAACAAAATCTCCAAGTTTTATCGCTTCCCAAAATTCTCTGTGAAGATCAATTTTCACATCCTGAAAACCGGGTTCGCCGGATATCATCTCATGAAGTAACCTCAAAACCTGACTGACGCCAACATGGTCGGGTCTGTCTAATAAAATCTTTGCCATACGCTGGACCGCAGCAGGTTTTCCTGAACGTTTCTTTGAGCATCTGTCAGTAACCTCGCTGAGCAATATTGATCCATGAGACGATATGGAAAAACCTCTTGAAGTATCCGCCATGAAGGCAAGCAACGCCTCGGCCATCAACCGTGGGTCACCAGATCCACTTTTTATATCAACAACCAATTGCTCTAGTGCGTCACGAGTATGGCCCTCCCAAATTGGAAGTTGCCGATAGAAGAATGCTCTTAGACTTCTTACAGATTCGTTTTGTGACGATAGGACCATTAAGGATTGTGAGTTCCGTACAATCCGATCGATCGGCGCTCTATCTCTGGATTTCAGCTGATAGCCGCTTCTGCTGCGGGCTTGATTATTGGCAAAGATAACCTTTAGTCCTGCAGGGTGCCTTCCCTGAAGGTTGACAACGCCGCCTTGCTCAAGGCAGTCCCGTGCTTCCAGTATCCACTCTCCAAGAGATTGTGATCCGGAACGCCAACGGTGCGGCGTATGAAGTTTCTTCATTTCATCGGCTGACGCAATCAGATCTGGCCAGTGTCTGTCTTGAGCGGCCTTCTCACGGAGCTTTTTGGACCGAAAAATCCTTTGCATTGGATCACCAAAAACCCGGATTTTCGACCCGGCGGCATGGAGAGACATTACAATTGCGTGCTGCGATGGGCTAGAGTCTTGATGCTCATCACAGACAATAACCGGATAGCGACTAGAGAGGGCCCTAGCTATAAACGGTGCAGCGCCTAATAATGAAACTACTTTGTCCGCCAGAAGAGCAAATCCACCGGGGATTGCTCGCGCCCATATACTCGGATCGCGTGGCAGATTTAGTGCGATGTGGTAAGCCGTAGCAATTTGGCAGATCAATCCATCTATAGTTCTTATCTCCACGCGACCTTGCAGGCCATGGACACGTTCTGCAAACACGCTACACGCAGCATGTGTATGCGTCAGAATTAACAGGCGGCCTGGGTTAAGGACAGCGGCCACGTCATAGGCATACTGGGCAGCTTGATACGTCTTCCCACATCCAGCAGCTGCGTCGATCACAACAAGCTGCCTTGTCGAGCGAAGAGATCGGTAGACCTCATCATCGCTCATAGCTGAATATCCTTGATGTGCTTAAGACCAACGTTCTCACGGATTGAATTCAAGAAAGGCAGCAACTGTGGTTTCAGATCGGGCCAAATCTTCAGACTAAAAATTTTACGGGCCAATTCTCTTCCGCCTGCATTGGATTTAAACCATCGAGTAGAGTGCTTCTTAAAAGCTTTTTTGTCGCCATCGGGAACATCAGCTGGAACCGCACCCGTAGCGGCGTCAATTATCAGCTGCTTCAGATTACCCCCAGCTTTATGTCGAATAGATTGAAAATCTTTCTGATGAATGCCCAGCCTGTCTGCTAATGTACGAAGGCGATCACCCGTTTTCTCGGCTTCCGGATCCTCAATCAGCTTTTCTAGGCATTCGTCGTCAATTAATTCAATGATATTTTTCTCCAAGCACCCCTCTTTCCACTGCAGAATTAGCGAACCAATCCCTAGTCCGACCTTCTTCCAACGCTCGGGAAAGCGCCCTTCGTAATCGACCAGCCCGCCAAATTTTAAGTGCCCCTGAGCAAATGCTTCTAAAAGCTCTAGCGCTGCGTCATTGCCGCCAGCATCTGTGATCCAGATGCCATAATCACCCAATTTACCGTTCAGACTACGCTCTATTAACTCTGCCGCAAATCCAACCTCTGTAATCCCCTCGCCGACGATCGTGAGACGAGCAAGGAATGCCTCGGGGTCTTTTGCTTGATGCGAGGATATTTTTTGCTTTGGCAACTCTCCAATATGACCACTTGCATCAACATACCAAAGCGTTGCTTCTGCTGCCTCGCTTAGGACGGTCGAGCTATGAGTTGTAAGAAATACCTGAGAGGACTTTGAAAATAATAATTTGACCAAACCGCGCTGACGATAAGGCTCAAGGCCTCTTTCCAGCTCATCGATAACGACAAAAGGAGCTCCAGTCTGCATAGCTCCAGCAACCGTAAGAGATGCCAGCCTTCGAGTTCCAGCACCCCAACTGGAGACCGGTAATGATACTTCGCCCTTGATTGCAGTTAGGCCAATTAGTGACCCAATAGAGAAGCCGTATCCCCCGACGAGCCCCAATCCTAGGCCTGAAGGCAGAACTTCTTTTAGGAAACTTTTATCGAGCTTTTGTAGTGCCTCTTTGGCATCAACCTTGAGATGCTCTTGAACGTCCTGACCGGCAAACTGTTGCCCAAGCCGTCCTCGCAACCCTTTATCTGAAAGTAACGCATCTAGGGCTGAGCCTTGTACAAGCCTGAGGTCACGATCATTTCTTTCCTCACCGGACAATTTGACAAGGCCTATCTTGCGGCGCAACCCCGCAGTGAAAGTCTCATATGTTTCGTCCGGATTACAGATTTCGTATATCAAATCTAGATCCGGCGTTCCCCTAACGCGAACACAGTAAACGTGCTGAATTGCAGGTTCCTGAGCGGACGGCTCATCGTCTAACGCGGGCTGCTTAAGTTCCTTGCCATCCCAGACCCAAGGCCAGACCATTTTACTAAGATGATTTACTTCATCATCGGGTAACGAGATCACCGCCTCGATCTCGAAGCCGTTTTCCGTCTCCCGATTTCTATAGTCAACATCAGAAATTGTCGTCGACGAGATTGGACTGAATAAGAGGCTGATGGCGTCCAAAATCGTAGTTTTTCCGACATCTCCGCCGCCAATTATTAAATTTACATTGGCGCCAGGATACCAAGTAAGTTTATCCAACCCCCTGTATCGCTCTATTGAAAGACGTTTGATACGTGCTCCGGCCGCAGCCTGTGTTTTTTCAGTACTCATTCCGGACGTTACACCCCCATGTTGGGTCTGACACTATCCCAGCTTCTCCCACTTGACTCGTGTTTCGTTGCAACACGCTAAGGTGAATCACTGCACCTTGAGGTTCCCTAAACAGTTAGCAGTTCGCCCCATTGCGTGGTGTAGCGCTGGGATAGGAACTCTGCCTTGAGCTTCCACAGCCCGTCCTGACCGCTGCAGGCAAACCGCACCCGGTCCCGCCCGTAGCGGGCGTTCAGCCGGTCCACACTCTCCATCAGGCGCACCCGTTCGGGCCTGTCCGGCCGGAGGAACAGACGGTCCGGCACCTGGCCGGCAGGGTGCAGATCGAGGAGCAGGATGCCGCATTTCTTGTAGCGGAACCCAGGGCGATAGATCCCGCGCAGCCCCCACAAGGTGGCCCGGATCAGCCGGCCGGTGTCGGTGGTGCCGATTGTCAGCCGCACATGCTTGGTCGCGTAGTACTGGGCGTCCTCGGGCTTGTGCCGGTTGGTCGTCACCATCACGGTCACGGCGGCCGTGGCGAGGCCCTGTGCGCGCATCTTCTGGGAGGCATAGGAGGTGTAGGCGGTCAACGCCTCAGCCAGCTCGAAAAATCCTTCTACCGCCTTCCCGAAACTTCGGCTGCAGCAAATCGTTTTGCTGTCCGGAGTGTCCTGTTCGAGGTCCGGGCAGGGTGTCCCCTGCAGCTCCAGGACAGTCCGCTGAAGGACCACGTTGAACCGCTGGCGGATCATCGTGGGGTCGGCGTCGCGCAGCTGCAAAGGGGTGGTGATCCCGATCTTTGCCAGGCCATGCACCAAGCGGTGCCCGACACCCCACACGTCACTGAGGTCCATCTTCGCCAGGGCGGCCGTCTGCGCCTCGTCATTGGGAAGGTAGCAGACACCCCCGCTGGCGGGATCTTTCTTGGCGGTGCGGTTCGCCACCTTCGCGAGAGTTTTGGTGGTGCTGATCCCGACGCACACCGGGATGCCCACACGGCGGGCGACATCGGCCCGCGCCCGACGGGCATGACCTTCCGGATCGGCAAAGCCGGATAGGCCCAGAAACGCTTCGTCGATCGAGTAGACCTCCAGATCCGGCGTGAAGTCGGACAGCACGCGCCTGACGCGGGCGGAGAGGCCGCCATAGAGGGTGTAGTTGGAGCTGCGAACCTGCACACGCCCCATCGCTCGAACTCGGCGCGACGAAGGTGCCAGGCGTCGCCCATGGCAATGCCGAGGGCTTTGGCCTCATTGCTGCGGGCGATCACGCAGCCATCGTTATTCGACAGCACGACAACGGGCTTGCCGCGCAACCCCAGCTGAAACAGCCGCTCGCACGAGGCGTAAAAGTTGTTGCAATCCACCAGGGCAACCGGGCCGCCCATGGCTCAAACCCACTGCCAGCGTTCAGCCACCAGCCGTCCAACCCGCGCATCAACCTCTTTCAGCAGGGCTAGGTCGTGCTCATCGAAGCGACCCTCAGCAAGGATTTCAGTGCGCAGATCGTTGAGAGCCTTGACCGGTTTTTGTCCGCAACTCCGTGCCCCTGTCAGGGTGAGGGCGATCATGAACTTGGCGTGTTTCTCGGGAGTAGCCCCGCCGTAAGGTTGCAGGCTCATGGCTACAGCATCCGGACGGAACAGGTGACGACGCCCCAGACCTCGAACTCGGCGCTTTCAGGCACGGTGAGGTCAGGAAAAGCTGGGTTTTCGGGGTGCAGCACGACCTTGCCGCGCTTCAGCAGGTAGCGTTTCAGAGTGAACTCGCCGTTGAGGCAGGCGACGACGATGCAGCCGGATTTGACCGGCTTGGCGCGATCCACCACGGCGATGTCACCAGGAAAGAAACCGGCACCGGTCATGCTCTCGCCTGCGACGCGCATCGTCGATGCGCTTGCCGGCCACATCGGCGTCGGTGATCCCGGTCACCCGGGATGACTGCCGCCGAGTAAGGCGGGATATCGCGGGAGCGACGCAGGGGCCAGCCGGGAGACTGTTCCTTCTTTATGGGTGATCACGGGCCCGGATCTTCTTGGGATAGCTGCACGAAAGAGGCCATGCCAATCGGTTCAGAAATCGGTATTGTGACACTACAAGCCGAAATCGGCAAAAACATCCCGCGCAAGCCATTGATAGCAAACGATAAAAGTTTCCATCAAAAGCGAGGACCGCGTGATAAAGAATGTGTTATAAATAGCGCTCTGTGACACCGCCGATCTCTATGACCAGCATCTCAATCGAACAGATCCTTAAGACCGAAGGCCCCTGCCTCACTTCGCATCTCTGCAAGGTTCTTGAGGGGCACGGCCTATCGCCGGACGCTGCCCGCCAGAAGGTTTCTCGAGCAAGCGGATCGGTAAGGAAACTAGCCGGCCTCGTGTTCTCCCACAAGGTCAGGTTCATTTATCATGCGGATCACTTCAACACGCAGAAGTATTGGAATGCGCTATTAGCAAATTTATCTAAAGCAGGATCTGCATATGCACCTGCAGTCAACGCCCTAATTGCCCGGGGCGGAATTGCGCCACTCAGTCACTTCCCGATCCTAAGCGGATCCCCCAATCTGCAGAAGAGGCATATACCTGCCGGCGAAATCCTTAAGCGGTTGACTGGAATTAAGCTACTTGTTGTAGTCGATGTAGAAGGCATAGGCCCGTGCGTCCAGATTAATCGCTTAGCCACTGATCTGATTTCCACTGATGCTGAATTACGCTCAAGGCTTATCACAGAAAAAGTCCTGCTTTTAGCAGTCAAAAACTGGGCCAGAAAGCTTGGCTTGGCGAGCTATGACAAAATCCAGGTTCGGGGTGATACATCAAGAAACCCGGCTGTCGGGACTTTTAGTTGGGACCTCTCTGGTCCTTGCTATCTCAGTCCCATGGCTCGGTATGACAGCAAGAAGAAGCTTCAACCAGGCTTCCTTGTTTGCGATGTGATCGTCGCAGGTAGAGAAATCGGCGAACCAGCAGTCGCAGCTTTCGTGCGAAAGGTGCAGATGACAAAGCATCTACGGAACTTGGCGCCTGTTCTACCTATGCTCGTCGCCGATCAGTTTGCCCTTGAAGCCTTTCGGCTCGGCCGAGCTCACGGGGTACTTATGGGGACTCCAGCGACATTGTTCGGCGACGAGGTGGCACGCGGTATCGCCACGCTTCTGAAAGTTTTGAACAACGCAGGTGCAGTCGCTGCGACAAACCCTGAAGCCATTACCGAGATTTTCTCAAAGCTGGCAGCAATCGAAGGAGCGGCGGGCAATCTGCGCGGTCCTCTTTTTGAGTTGATCGTCGGCCACTGCGTGAAGGTGGTTGAGGAGGGCTCAATCGAGATTGGATACATCGTCCGGAATTCGTCAAACGGCCAGAGAGCCGAAATCGATGTTCTCAGGAGACGTGCGGTCGGGGACGTGTACGCCTACGAGTGCAAGGGATATCATGCAGGAAATAAGGTGAAGCTGGTTGAAGTCGAGAAATGGGCCAAAGAGAAGGTCCCCCTTATTTACAGCACCCTTCGGCCACAGGATTACTACAAAAATTCCAATTTTCACTTCGAGTTCTGGACCACCTCGTCTTTTGATGATGACGCCATGGCATTCCTTCAAAATCATGCGAAAAAAACAAGAAAATACGGGCTTGGCTGGAAGGATGGCTCATCCGTTAGACAATATGCGGCACGTTTACCATCCAATAGCATGGTTAAAGTACTTGATGAACACTACTTTAATCACCCACTTGCTCGCCTCAACAACAAATATGATGCCGCCGCCAACCTTGGAAATTTCACCAATGATACAGATATTATTATCAACGTGGATGAAATCAATTTCGACGCTCCGCTTCCAGACTTGACATCTTCAGTAGAGTAGGCGGTGGAGGGCTGCGACTAGCGTCGCAAACCTCCGGACTCAGCTGAACAGGCTGAGTTGCTGCCGGTCGGTTTCGGCCTGCGCCCATGCCGGTCCAGAGGCCTCGGCGTCCAGCCACTGCAGGACGAAGGCGATTGGCCTGCCACTCTCCTGCACCAGCGCCGGCGCGGTGAACCACGACAGATAGCCGGTTTCGGTGATTGGCAGGGGTGCCCGCCGCGGAGCCGTGCTCTCGATCTGCACTCGGCATGAGCGCGATGGCCCAGCACTACGCAATCAGCGGGCTGGATGAAGCGCGGGCCTACCTGCGTCACCCGGTTTTAGGCGACCGCCTGCGCACCTGTACGGCGGCGGTCAACGCGGTCACCGGCCGGACTGCGCATCAGGTGTTCGGCTCCCCCGATGACATGAAGTTTCGCTCGAGCATGACGCTGTTCGGACGTGCGGATCCAGCGGACCCGACGTTCAAGGAAGCCCTCGCCCGCTACTACGGCGGCGTGGAGGACCCGCGGTCCCTCGGGCTGCTCAGCGACGCCTAGACACGACACACAAAATCGTATTGCCGCAGAAACATAAATACGATTTTGCGGAAACACGATCGTTACCGTTGATCGAGCGGCCGTTTCTACCATGCGCTACCAAGCCGGTAGGATTGGTGATGTACGGTTTTGACAATTCAGTCTGCCAGACCAGCCCACCTTCGGGCCCGCGCCATGTGGATCGGACACGCAGACTTACCCCTCGGCTGGCTAGGTCAGCGGTCGCTCAGCGACCGCACCGTCATCCTCCCCGCGCCTTGCGCGGGACAAAGCCTCTCAGGAAGGCTGTAGCGGCCGTTTTGGGCGTCTAGCCTGTCCTCTATCGGTTAAGCCGCCCAAAACCTCTCCAGGAGCCGCTGAGGTCGTTCTGCCGCCCACACCCCCGGCAGCCCTTCTTGTCCGCCGTTAGGCGGACCCATTCTGGAGTCAGCCGCCTACGGCGGCTTCCGTTTAGGGTGGGGGAGCGGGTTTTTGGCAAAGCCAAAAAGGGGCGGGGTTCTTTTCTGCGCGATCTTTGCCGAAGGGGCTTAGCCTGATTCGGGAGTTGGCTGCGCCGAAATCGTTAAGAGAGCAAGCGCTGTGTTATCCACTGGCGTAGCGTTTTAGCTAGTTTTCTAGGTTTTAAATAGTTTTAGGCTTTTCCGACTCGACCGGCTGACAAAAAACATGTCGGTTTATCAACAGCTTGTCGGTTAACGCGATTGGTGATGTACGGCACTGAAATTGGTGATGTACGGCTTGTCATTGGTGATGTACGGGATGTCATTGGTGAAGTACGGTTTTGGATTGGTGATGTACGCCTCTGACAGAACTTATCCACAGGGCCAGCAAGGCTTTCGGGTCCTAAACGGCCTAGTTGGCGATGTACGGTTTTGACAAAAACGGCTGACAAAAACGGCTTCAGGCCAGGGGCAGCTCCGGCGTGCCGGCGCCGCTGCCCAAAGGAACATCAGCCGCGTCAGGCTTCCGCTCCCGCATAACGAGGACCTCCTCGCGTTTGCCCGGGACCAGTTCGAGGTCGTAGTCGGGGAACGGGAACATGCGTGTGCTGCTGACGAACTGGCGCACCTGGAACGCGAACTGCGGCAGGCCCTGGGTGGACCCGCTGCGCTTGTGCAGCTCCTTGAGACCATACCGAGCGATGCCGCTTTTGCCGGCGGCCCGCCGGGCCAGGCGGTAGATGAACCGCCCGATGCCCTGGGTGATCAGGAAGTACTCCGGGTTAAGGGTCAGGATCTGCGGGTTACCCTTCTCACGCACCACGCCGTTGTAGACCCAGTCCGGGATGCCGATCTCGACCTGGTCGATGTTCCCGGTGGTGGTCTTGCTGATCACCTTGAACGTCTGGATCAGCGGCATCGCCACCACCTCGCGGCGGTTGCCGCTGGTCAGGTTGACGATCTTGATCCGGGTGCCCTGCAGGCGGTCCAGAGCGGCCTCCAGGTCCTTGTACTGCTTCCCACCAGAGCTGCGTCGGCAGAACTTCAGGATGTGCGACGAGCTGGGACGGTAAACCCGCGCTGGGATCTCGGTCCGGAGCCCCTTTTCCTGCTCCAGGCGGTAGCGCCGGGCTTCCTCGGCGAGGCTAGTGACCATGTGCAGGAAGATGTCGTAGTCGAACACGGTGGCGAGGCCGGCTGAGGCACTGCCGTCGATCGTGATGATGCAGTCCTTGAGCTCGTAGCGGATTTCCCCTCCCCGCTTGGCCTTGCCAAGGGAGAATGGCGCGACGTCCATCAGGTTGACGTCATCCTTGAGGGGCGCGTCGTAGATGCTCGGCACGAAGAAGGAGAGCTGCGAGTCTCCCTCAGGGGCGTCACGCAGCACAGGGGCCGGCAGCTCGGACACCAGGGCCCCGACGATGTCGGGGTGGCGCTCGTTGAGCTTGACCGCGTCGCCGAGGGCCTTGAGGGCGATGTCGATGGCGTCGGTGGGCTCCGGTCCGACCTTGAGATCGGCCAGGCTGCGCCGGCTGTAGAAGCGCCGGAGGCGGCTCAGGGCATCCTTGCTGAGCGGCAGCGGCTCGCGACCGGTCTTGGCGCAGAACGTGTCCGCCAGCTCCTGCAGATAGGCGTTTTTCTCGTGCAGCCCCAGAGCCCCGAACGCGTCGAGGGGCATCAGGTCGAGGCGAACGGAATCACTCACACCAGGATTTCCGGAAAGTCGTAAAAGCGGAGTTCTGCATTAGCGGTTTTACGACGCCGGAAACTCGCGCTCGAGCAGGTCGCGCATCATGTCGGCCATTTTCTGGCCGCGGGCGGCGCACTGCATCTTCACGCGGCGGTGCAGGCTCTCCGGCACGTCGATGGTGAAGCGGGACATCTTCTCCTTCGGCTCCGGGACCGGCGCGGCTTCAACAGCCTTGAGGGCGGTCACGGAGCCCCCTTCCCGATCTGTGGCAGCGGGCTCGGCACCACGGTTGGCGATCCAGGCGTCAGCAGCCGGCGCCAGTTTGGACGCAGGCACCTTGAACGAGACCTGCTTGGCTCCCTTGCTCATGCGGCCTTCCTTTCCTTCTTGGTCTTAGGTTTGGCTTTCATATCGACGAGCTGCGCGGCCAGCTGGCTGATCTCCTGCGCGGCGTCGCTCTTGGGATCGGTCTCGATCACAGCGAGGCCCTGACTGGCGCTTTCAGCGAAGCCGACGCGCTGGCAGATCTCCACCGGCAGGATCGGAAAGTCGAACTGGGACAAGGCATTATGCACGTCGCGCCCAATCGCCGTATTTACGATTTTGCGGTTCACCACAAAAACGGGTTTGATGTTTTCCTTAAACTGCTGGGCTTCCTTGACCAGCTGCACCGTGTCGGCCGAAGCCCAGACATCGTAGGGCGATGGCTGGACCGGCATCAGCACCACATCGCTGGCCAGGATCGCTGCACGGCCAAGATCGTTCACACGGGGAGCCCCGTCGATGATCACCACGTCGTAGTCGGCTGCAATCTCCGGCAGGTCGCGGTGCAGGGTCGGCTTGGCCATGCTGATCACCGGGAACAGCGGCTCGGACTCACGCACCGACGACCAGGCCATCGAGCTGCCCTGCGGGTCGGCGTCGACCAGCAGCACGCGGTAGCCGGCCTTGGCGATGACCGCCGCCAGGTTGGTGGCGATGGTCGTCTTACCGACCCCGCCTTTCTGGTTGAGCACCCCGATGATCATGCGCCGCCTTTCTGGATTTGCGTGTTGTCGGATTTACGATTTTCTGCAAACCCGCTTCTGTAGGTCCACGATTTCACACAAACACGACTCTGCCAACGGTTAGTTAACGCTGTGCGCAACAGCTGTGACCGGAAGGGCACATTTCTGGAAAGTCGCACAGTCGCATAATCGTATTTCCGCTAAGCCGACGCGGCAGCGCCGCCCTCAAGGCGGCGCACGGAAGCGGGGATAACCATCGCGGACAGACCGCCGAAGCAGGGTTCCATTGGAATGCTGGCGGCCGTACCCGTGGGGCCTGGTTCCGCATCAGCTCGGCCCGGGGATGAGCCGGGTCCACTTGTTTCTGCTTGGTTATGAGGATCGGTGCGAGGCGAACCTGACAGCAGCATATAAACGCAAAATCGTAAAAGCGGATTTCCGGAAAGGCGGCGATGTGCTCAAGCGGTGGTGACCATCGGCCACACGGGAGCGCACGCGAACGGAGCGGGCCGCCGCTTGACCGGGACAGCCCCTGGCGCATCTCCCGCACCGCCTGGCCGCAGGGGAGCGGCTGGCCGACCGGGAGAAGCCCGCTGCCCCGCCTACTCACAGCGCCGCCGCAGCTGCCGGCGTTCGTAGTGGGGAGGGCACCTTACCGGACCCGATTAGGCCCTGCCGGGTACGGGACGGTCATGGCTTCACCCGCAACCGCACCGACGCTGATGATGGCTCCGGTCGTCGGCCGCCACCGGGAACGGGTTGCTGTCCGGTCCACGGCCACACCAGTTTGTCGTAAAATCGTGTTTCCGTCGAAGCGGATCAGCCCTGCTGATCAGTTCGGGGCTTTGCCCCGCTGGCAGCCCGACGCCGGGCGGCCGGGACGGGGTCAGGGCCGCAGAGCGTAGCGTGCTCTGACGCCGGCACGGCCGGCTGGCCACACGGCATCAGAACTGAGCCAAGTACTGCAAAACAGGAAAATCGTATTTACGGATTTCAGGCGGGCAGGAAGGGAATGACCGCCGGCTCGACGTGAAGGTCACCAGCAGCATCCGGCACCAGCACCGGCACGGCGGGATAGAGGGCACCCCAGGTCGACGTCTGCGCAATCCAGGCCGCAGCGGTCGGCGAGAGCCAGCCCGTGAGGGTGGTCAGGTTGCCGTAGCGCTGAGCAAGAGGCTGGGCCAGGATTGGCTCGTAATGCGCAACCCGGTTGCGGAGATGCCGGAGGTCCCGCAGCTGGCCTGCGATCAGGCCGCGCTGGATCCCTTTGGCCTGGAAGATCGGGCGCAGGTGCTGCCACAGATGCGTGGCGTCGTGGCCGAACAGGGAGCTCCAGAACCCGAAGGTCAGCTCGGCAACCATCTGCCCGTGATTGGCAGCCTTCCGCTCGCGTACCAACGTGGCGCGAGCCTTGGAGACGCACTCCTGCTGGTAACGACCGGGGAGGGCAGCCGGATCGTCGAGCCAGTCTGGTCCGTACACCGTGGTTAGGTGGGCATCAGCTCTGTTGCGCAGCGCCACCTCGAGCATGTGCAGCGGGCCGTAGAGCGCCGCTGAGAGCTGGACGTTGAAGGTGTAGAGCCGGAGCGCCAGGGCGTCGTCGCCGTTGGCCCATTGGCGGTAGGTGGCGAAGCGATCGGTGGAGAGAACGTCAGCGAAGGTAGGCACGCAAGGCGAATTTCACTTGAATTTTTCGGTCGGTTGCTCCATAACTTAACACGTATCCCCCGGTCGGTCCCTGCCTAGCATACCGCCGGGGCAAGCTTTTTCTGGACCGTTTTCCCGCAAAGCCGCCGAGGCGCAACCGCCCGGCGGCTTTTTTGTGCGCCAGAACCCAGAAAAGCGGATTTACGATTTTACAGATTTCCGGGACTGTCGTGCAGACTCCCTATTGATCGTAGAGATCAAACCGTAGGTCAAAGATAAACTTATCAGGCGTCACCCCAGTTTTTCCGCAAAATTCCAGGATCTCAAACCAGGCACTCCCACCCCACTTCTTTTCCCGCAGGGTGACGACGTAAGTTCTGAATTCTTTGCCATCGTCGATATCGCCAAGACCTGCACGTTCCATGATTTTCATGATGTCATTAAGCTTGGCCTGGCCGATGCTGAAAACGCGGATTACCTCCTGAACCAGAAGCTCATCGACATTGTTTCGGCGCATACGTTCGGCAAGCTTGAGCGCAAACTCCCTAACGTCGAGCGGCAACTCTTTCAACCGGTCAATGAAATCGACCAAATCACTGATGTGATCAGGGCTGCCGACAAGGGCCGGCTCATTGAATACCGCACCCAGGCGCGCCAGCGTCTTGGGGTAGGTGGGCTGGATCGCCTGAGTCGCGTCATTGTACTGATCGAGAAGTTGCCGCTCGGCTCTGCGGAAACGGTCCTCGTGAGATTTCTTGTAACCTTTTAACTTGTCCGGCGGGTAAGTCGGAACATTGGCTTTGTCGTCGACAATGTCATGATGTTTTCCGCAGAAAATAACCAGATTGTCGAACGCTCGCCGCTGCTCGTTCGTCATATTTCCATCAAATCGTGGGCCGCCCTTTTCCGCTGCACAGATATGCGCAACCTTGCCAAGCAGGGTTCCCGAAGGATCGACCAGCTGATTAGTGCAATCCGGAAACGCACATTGATTGCCGCTGTACGCAAACAGCTTCTTCAATGTCTGCGGCGTTGGCGGAAGGCGCTCAACATCATCTTTGTTCTTGGCCGGTTTAGCTACCTTCGGCGTTGTCGCTTTGACCATCAAAACCACTCGGATCGTTATTCGTACCGGAAAGGATATGGGCCAAGGAACAGGTCGCCGAGCGCTTTCCGCTGCCGATAGGTGAACCAGCGCTGGCGCAGGTGTTCGGTGCGGTCGTGCAGGATGTGGCAGCGCTGACAGAGCGCCTTGAGGTTCTTCGGATCGTTGTTGCCCGGATCATGGTCGAGGTGGGCGCAGGCCAGGTAAACGCGCGTGGTCTCGATCACCGTGCCGGCGGGCAGGCATTCCAGTGGCGCCAGCTTGAGCGGGCGCCCCTTGCCGCTGCGCCAGGTCCGAGCGGCGGCATCCCACCAACGTCCGTCACCCAGATGGAAGACCAGCTGCCCATGCGGCCGGCCGCAGCCCTCGCAGCAGCCCTTCGCCCGTCCGAAGCGGATCACATCGGACAGCTGCGCCCAGTCGATCGGGTAGAAGAAGCGGTTTTCCGGGCGGATCGGCATCGCGTCAGCCCTTCGCCTGCGCCTGGCTGCGCGCCCGGGCCTGCGGGAAGTAGAGATAGAAGGTCTTGCGGCTGACACCGAGGCGCTTGGCGATCTCGGCGACCGGAATGGTGCCGGCGGCGAGCATCGCGCGGCCTGCCTCCAGATCAGCGTCGGTAAATTTGCGCGGTCGGCCGCCTTTGCGGCCCCGCGCCACCGCCGCCTTGAGGCCGGCCAAGGTGCGCTCGCGGTTCAGATCGAGGAAGTACTCGGCGATCGTGCCGAGGAAGTTGAACATCATCCGCCCGGTAGCAGTCTCGGTGTCCACCTGCTCGGTCAGGGAACGCAGCTTGACCCCGCGCTCCTGTAGCATGTGGGCGGTATCGAGCATTTCGCGGAGGGAGCGGCCGAGGCGGTCAATCTTCCAGACCACCAGCTGGTCCTCGGCCCGCAGGAAGTCGAGGGCGGCCTCAAGCGCCGGTCGCTTGGTGCCAGCGCGACCGCTCTCCTTCTCCTCGAAGATCCGGGTGCAACCGGCGGCCTTCAGGGCATCGCGCTGCAGGTCCAGGTTCTGGTCCTCGGTCGAGACACGCGCGTAGCCGATCAACATGTTACGATATTCGCACAGAAGCGTATTTGTGACAATAGAAACGGTTACATATTTAGGTGACAGAAAAGGCCACGTTTGACCGGGCCGGGGAGGGGATCTGCTCCACTGTCACTTAAACGTTCGTTTTTCATACAAATCTACAATCTGCGTTGACGACAATTTACGGTACGCCGCTTCTGCCGTAGCAACGCTGAGCAGTGCAGCCTGGATAAGGCCTTATGGAGAATACCTTGGACCGCCATGCGATCTTGATGGCCCTGATCCCTCTCCTCACAAGCATGCTAGCGTCATCGAGTTTCGCGCAGCCGTCAGAGTTGAAGGCAGCACCCACTTATCGGGTCGCGCGTCTGTTCTACGGATGCTGGAACGTTAGACGAGCGCCAGTCAAAGGATCACCGTGGCCGGCCTCGCAAACCACCCGGTGTTTTCATCACGGGCGAGCAATCTATGGCAGCACAATGGATGCTGGCGACGGATGGGACTTCTGCGAGCGCTGGCGAGTGACAGGGGAGCGGCTGGCGCTGCGCGACAATTATGGGCACGCGCAGCAGTGTATTTATGCGTTTTCAGAGGACGGTCAGACATTGATTTTACGAGATTGCCCATCGGCAGGCGATTGGCAGCGGATCAGTGACTTATCTCGTGGCCAGCCAACCTGCAGAATACAGGATAGTCTTGAAGCTACCGACGATACCAACACAGAGCCTTAGGATGTCCGTTCAAGCGACAATGCCCCGCCTGCCGATCTTCATCCACTCGAGGCTGACAGAAGCTCAACCCCGAGATGCCCTGACTACCCTCTCTGTCGCATTCCGCAGCGCCGCAAGAGGATAGAGAACGATCCATACATCGTAGGCATGAGAAGGGTCATAAGCGGCTACCAAGACATATCAGGAAAACGTTCGTTTTTCACACGCATGATCGCGCAACCAGAAGACGTTCAGGATGGTCAGTAGACGTTCGCGGTGTCAGAGTCGGTCGGTGAGCCGAACATGATCGCCCACATGACCGACTGGATCGAACACTTCCGCGCGGCGGCCTGTGGGTTGGCCGTGGCACACGTCTGGCGTGGGCATGGTTCGGCGCTGCTCGTTGAGCTAGGCGCGCTGACATCAACAACGCGCCGCGACGGCTCCCCCGGTGAGCCACAGGGGGAGATCGGTCTGATGATCGAGTGGAGTTGGCGAATTGAGGACGGAAGGTCCATCGTCTGTGGCAGTTGGAGCGACGAGGACCTATGGCCCCCGACCTTTGCGCACCTCCTCGGCCGCACGGTCCAAAACCTATCGATGTTCGGCCGCCTACAGGAGGTGGTTCTGTCGCTGGCGGGCGATCTGCACGTGGCATCGTTCATGACGGCGGAAGGCGACCCAGCGTGGACGCTGTTCGACCGGCGCGGTCCTCGCCCCGTTGCTGTGGGTAGTCGGTCGGGAGTGATTGCTGTCGAGCGCTGAGAGCTTCAATGGGCTGGGGAACTGACATTGCGGAGTTGGAGCATGGCAGGTCGATGAACTCGGAAACGGCCAAGCTGCCTCGCGGGCAAAGCTACCCGCTGAAGCCATCGATTATGGAGGCAGCGCTCAAAACTGCGCATGTCAGCATCGACACACATCTGGTCCGCGGCCCGGGCAAGATCTTCAGTGCCGACTTTTGGCCGCCGAACCCGAACGTCCCACATGAGCGCCTGTACGTCCGCATCGGCTCGGTGCCAGCCGAACAGGCACAGGCCGCGCGGGACAGGTTCGAACGCGCGGTCGTCCCGGCGTTGGTTGCGTGGATCGGCAATATACTTGCCCTAGACCCGCAATCACCCGTTCGGCGTGAGAAGCAGCGCCTCAGTCTGAATGAGTTCTGATGCCCACTCAGGGTGCAGGCTGTGTGAAAACGCAGGAGCGCTCCGCGATTTCAGAATAATCATCTACGTGGCAGACATCCGAGCATCTTGGATAGCGGTGTGGATGCCTCCAGCGTGCCTATCCTAGTGCTGCGCAGGGCTTTCGAGGGGAGATCCTTCTACCGCTATTGCGTTTTCACACAGCCTCGGTGGAAAGCAGTCATCTGCTGACCATCGAAACTCCACCTCCTCCCAGGCCGATCGCGACCTGATTTCCGTATTTTGAGGGAAAGTCCGCCTGCCAAGCCTCGTAGCCGGCCGAACCATTGAAGAGTTCGAGGGTGACCCCTCCCTTGAAGGTGATCGTCAAGTCAGAACTGATCGGTTCGACCGTGATCGCCGTCACCACCCGCCCGCCGATCAGGCCGTTTGCTTTGGCCTCACCCGCAATAGGCTCGGGGTGGCCAAACTTTTGGCCGTCGTCCTGGTCTGCGAATGCGATACGACCCTCGGAGACGATCCGCCACGGTGCGGTGAGCACCACCGCCCGGGCTTCGTCGAAGTAGAGCAGCCAATCGAACTCTCGCCGGATAACCTGACAGGTCAGGCCGGAGAACGCTTCGTACATGGCGGCAAGCTGGCTCATACGGGAGGTGTTCGCAGAGTGCACGGATGTCTGCAACGGGTCGCGAGCAGCGATCTCGTATGTAAGTAAAACGGTCGTTTTTCTCACACCTTGGGTTCGGATCCCTGATTACCGTGGCGTTCGCCGCAAGAAGGATTCGATGAGCTGGACCCAGCCGGTGAGCATGATGGAACAAAGCGTCGCTCCCGCGACCAGTCCTACCACCGCCCAGCTGTCGAAACTGGCATTGAGCAGTGAGGCGTACTTGCGCTGTATCGCGATTGCTTGTTCGGGCGTCGTCTGGCGATAGAATGGATAGACCATGTGGTTAAGCTTCTGCATGCTCATGTACAGCCCGAGAGCTCCGAACCCTATCCAATACTCGCGCTTGTAAGCCACCGTCGCCTTGATCGGATAGGTCTCGCGATTCGCACTTCGGCTATAATCCCAAAACAGAAGAGACAGGAAAACCGGCGCCGCGAAGCAAATAATTGTATTCATATAGACAGACATGCTTCCAGATCGCTCGATCAGAAACTGCTGCATGTTCGTCAACTGAGCCAGCAACGACCACGAGCTGGCCGCTTCAATCGCTTGCTGCTCGCCGACGGAGAAAAGGTGCACCGAGATCGACGCGACAACGGCCGCACCCGCAAGCAGGCCTCCGATGACGTTGGCCCGATGCTTTCGCAGGAGGCTGGCAAAGAGCCTGCAGCAGATGAATACGGTCAACCATGCGACCTCGAACCCGTAGGGAAAAGCCAGATAGGCGAAGGCGGTCGGTAGAGTTGCGAAAGCTGCAACGATGATTACGGATTGCAAGATGAAGATCGTTTTCAGTCGCTGGATCAGCCGAAATCTTCGTCCTGTTTTGGAAAGTCCGGCCTTCTCAGAGGTGTCGAGCGAATGCATGTTCAATCGGCAAAGTTGGCGGAAAACTGGTGCAAGGCTCGAAAATCGACGAAAGCTTTTAGTTCGAGTTCCTGGCTATGGGCATAGCTGTCTCGACTGCAGAGATCCCCACGCGGCGGTAGCTCTTATGTCGAAACGGCTTGATATGCCGCTCGAAACGTTCGTTTCGAGCTCAGCATGCATATTGCGCAAGGTCGACTGGCAGCGTCTTATTGGCACCTTTAAACGCGCCGATCCCACCTACCGGCGACGTCGAGTCAAGTCCGGATCGCCTTGATGATGTGAGGATGTGGACAAGCTTAGGACTTGGCCATACGTCTAGCATGCGTTCCGACGGTTTTTTTGGTTTTTATCGCGATCTATCGTCGGAATTGCGAATGAAGTTCCAACGCAGGTTAATGCCTCGTCTCGAAGATCATTCGAATGGCAATCAGACGAACCTCGAGATATGCTCTGAGCTGCGACGTTCTGGATCAGCGACGGCTCGACCTTCCCGAGTTCGCTCGCCGCGAACCCGGCCCTGACGATCATGGCGCTGGCGCTGCGGACGGCGGAGCGGTTCCTGGCGGTGGGGCGGTAGCGCGGTCGCTTCCGCGCGCTTGTGCAAGGATCGCTGCAAAATACGAGCGAGGGGCCAGCGCATCCCTCCGCGGGAGAGTGGAACGACGCTTCCGAAAAAAGCGCGAAGCGGTCGTTCAGCGGGAAAATTTTGAACGGCAGCTTTCCACCCCATCCGGACCTTCGGCGAGGGCGGGTCGAATGTCTGCAGGGGGTGGAAGCTGTGTGAAAACGCTGGGCCGTTCCGAAAACGTGGAACAATCTTCTGCGCGGTAGGCATCCAGACATCTTGCATGGAGGCTCAGATGCCATTGGAACGCCTGTTCCAGCGCTGCCCAGGGAGGTCGAGAGAAAATTCTTCCGCCGCCTCCGCGTTTTCACACAGCCTCGGTCGAAAGCGGCCACCTTACCTCGCCGGTGTAAGCATGGTGTTATCCTTAGAACCGCACGCGCGACATGATGTGGTAGCCAATGGCTACGAAAGCGAGGCCTGGCACTGTAAAGCGCCAATTGTCCTCAAATACAACGCCAATCAAGCGACGACCATCTCCAAGGCGATCAATCACCAGGAGGCTCACGTAAAGCAGTAAGATTGCGCC
Source organism: Methylorubrum sp. SL192 (assembly GCF_026672325.1). Lineage (NCBI taxonomy): Bacteria > Pseudomonadati > Pseudomonadota > Alphaproteobacteria > Hyphomicrobiales > Methylobacteriaceae > Methylorubrum > Methylorubrum sp. SL192. Next base: position 3,043 of record NZ_JAPPQV010000002.1, on the reverse strand, counting down.
ACAAAGCCAAACCAATACACCGAAGACGAAGCGCTTCATAATCAGCTATGTAGCAGCACGCAGTTAACATGGTGCTTCGCAAAAACCTGCAGCCAGGGCTGGGCCAGAACGAAGGAGATCTTTGACGAGCGGTCGCCCACATACCAGTTGCGCCAGTCGCCTTCAGGGGCGGCGGCCCAAGTCGCCTGCCGGCTCTTCCGCGCTGGCGTCACGGATCTGAGCGACAAGGAATGCTTCAGCTCGCTGCCACGCCTCGTCGGTATCGCCGCGGAAGTTGAGATCGCGTGAGAAGACATCCCGGCCGGTGCGGGCATCCACGAGTCGGGCCCAGAGCTGCAGGATCAGCGTACTGCTCTTGTGCACGACGCCAACGAGAACCAACTCGGCTCCCTGCGCCCGGGATGCCCGCAGCAGGCACTGAGCGTCACCAGCGGGGCAGTCCTTCAGCAGGCGCTCGGCAGGCAGCAGCTTCGCTTGGTATCGTCCCGAGCGAGTGAGATCGGACGCCAGATCCTTGGCAAGGCGCTGCATCCGTTCCGCATGCTGCCGCGATTGGTCGACCGGCTCGCCCGAGGTGTCGAGGAGCTTGATCGGCAACACTGCCAGCCGGACCGGCTGCGCTTCTGCCGCGTCGGCCTGGGACATTCCGAGTGCCATCAGGTGAAGCGCGAGCGCGCCGACCCACACCAATCGGTGCGCATTCGAGACCCAAGCCTCCGCAATGGGCCTCATCCGCGCGCGTCGATCGATCGGGTTCAGGCGCGGGCGGTTCGCAAGGATCAGGCGGGGCATGACGACTGTGCCTCGTAGAGCGCCTTGAACTCCGGGATCCCGAAGGTCGCTACGACCTGGTGGTGCTCGTTGAGGATCTCGTAGACGGGGCCGTCGATATCGCGGTTCGTGAAGTAGACGATCACGTCCTGGTCGCCGCCGCCTTCAGTATGAGGCTCGCCTCCGGCTTTGCCCGCGACATAGCTTCCGACCGGTCGAACCTCTTTCAGCTCCCCGTTCGGCCGGTAAATCCGCAACTCGCCCTGCAGGACGAGGGTCCGGTAGGCCGCTGCATGGCGATGCAGCGCGATCCGCTCGTTTGCGGCGAACTTGAACAGCAGGTCGACGATCCGGGCATCCTCATCGACACTCAGGATATGATAGGCGGCGTGATCGAAGCCCTCGACCGTCCGCCAGACGATGTTGCGATCATCGAATGCGAGCCTTGCCATGGCGTGCTCCTGATGGGTCCTCTCCGTGCCGACGCGCAGGACGCCTGAGAGCATCCCACCGCGACTGTGCCCCGCGGGCAGATCCAGGCTTAAGCGGATTGCAGCACGTGTCCTTGCCATTCGGTGCCAATGCACCGACCCTGCAGTGGGGAGACGCTCATGCCGGCATACGGTCTGACCCGGGCACGCACCATGGGACCGATCGCGGAGGCCATCACGGCGGCGGGTGGCTCGGTCGCGCGGGTGTTCGGCCGGGCCGGAATACCGCTGACGCTTCTCGACACGCCTGACCGCCTGATCCTGCTGCGTGATCAGCTCCGGCTCGTCGATGCGGCCATGCGCGAGATCGGCGACCCGGCCCTACCGGCCCGGCTCTCAATGCGCACCGGGATCACCGGACTGGGGCCTATCGGCCAACAGGTTCAGTCTGCCGCCACACTCGGGGCCGCCCTTGCACGTGTCGAGATCGTCACCCCGCTTCTCCTTCAGACCGCGACCTGGACAGGGCTGCGCCGACAGGATCGGAGCGCGTTCTACGGCTACGCCGTGGCCGAGCGGATCGACAGCGGCCGTCAAGCGAACGAGATCCTCGCGCTCGGCTACCTGCTCGGTACGGTGCGCCATTTCCTCGGCCCCGCATGGCGGCCGGAGCGAGCCGTGGTAACGGGCGCGCATTTGGCGGAACGTCCCAGGATCGAGGCGCTGCTCGGCTGCGAGATAGTTCTTGGGGCTCGGGCCGGCCTGGTCTTCCCCGCCGACCATCTCGAGGCCGGGAACCCGAAACGCTTTGATCCGACCCAGGCGCAGGCGGCTGAGGACGAGCCGATCGGCGAGGACCTTGTGGCCTGCGTCACGCACCTGATCGAACTCGGGCTGGATGGGGCCCGCCCCACCATCGATGGCATCGCCGGCCGTCTCGGCCTCACGCGCAGGACGCTGCAGCGCCGCCTGGAGGAGACTGGTAGGCGGTATGCCGACCTTCAGCGCACCGTGCTGATCCGCCGGGCGAAGGTGCTCCTGTCAGACGAAACGCTGCCGATTGGTCGGATCGGCGTCGAACTCGGCTATGCGGATGCGGCCCATTTCAGCCGGGCCTTCCTGCACTGGACGGGTACGACCCCAAGCGATTGGCGTCGCCGTACTCACATGCAGCTTCGTCCGCTCCTCACCGTTTGATTAGCAGGCACGCAAACCTTACAGATTTAAGCGGTTGATAAACCTTCGTTTTCTGGACTCCATTTTAGACCATTTCATATGCTGCAGCGCAAGGTTGTGGTCGAGCAACTGAAGTGCAATAGCAAAGCTTCTGACCAATTGGGGGTCACTGAAATTAATCTGTGTAAATCGGGATTATTCCGAGGGGTCGCACGTACCGAGATGCCCAAAAATTGAAAATGACATAAAAGATACCACACCAAGTAGTTTCATCTGGATTATTGCAAGAAATCAATGCCCCTAACTGAACTTATTGTATAGCCATGAGTGGAATCAGAATTTCTGAAACACATGAACCTGAGAATACAAAGTGGAAATGAACATGAAATACAGGACTTTATCAAATATATTTATAATATTATCTTTTATAGCGACTATAATGTCGTTCTTATTGATTTTTGTCTCTAGTATCAAATACGGCGGTAGGAATTATTATGGGGATTTGGGTTTTATAATTGCGATGATCGGCTCTATTCCTTTTGTAATAAGCATAGTTATAATCACAATCCGCTATCAGGATGCCACGGTAAAGTATTCAAAATGGTTGGAAAGGAATAAGCTCCTTATATTTTTTGTTTTCTTACCACTGTTCATCGTATCGGTTC
>NZ_JAPPQV010000003.1:5135000-5337290 GCF_026672325.1 Methylorubrum sp. SL192 | reverse complement strand
GCACCCAGACGACCCGAAGCCCGCTGGCTACCATGCCCGCGGGCTTTCTGTCGTTTGGGGCATTGGCTGCGCTAGCCGCTCGCAGACACAGCGACCCGCTAGTGTGATCGTCCCCGCCGAACGCAAGCGGATCGCTCGGCACCACGCCACCGCTGGCAGGGGAGGGGGCTTCGCATTCGGAGATCAGGATTCAGAATCGCGGACCGGGCGCGCTCAGCCTGCCCAGCGGGCTGACCCCAGCACGCCGCAGGCTCGGACTCCGACAGCGCTAGGGCCGAGGGCGTCTTCGCGACCCTTGAATGCGGACGGCTCGACCGCCGGCGCTTCGCCTCGCTGGCTCGAGAGCCATCCAGACCGACCTTTCGATCCTGATGAGTGATCGCGGGAAGTCCGGCGATCTCGCTGGCTTTGGCTTCGGCAGAGGTTCTACCCCCCGGCACCCCGCCGGCCGCGCGGTCCCGTGGGGGTTGGCGTGTTGTCGCGGTTTTCGGTGAGAAGCTTGCGCCAACGGATCAGCCGCTCAGGGTCGAGCCGGCCGTCGGCGACGGCGGCCTGTACGGCGCAGCCGGGTTCGTGCGCATGCGTGCAGTCGCGGAACCGGCACGAGGGTGCGAGTTCGGTGATCTCGGCGAACAGGGTTGCGATCCCTTCCGCGGCGCCGCTGACGTGCAGCGTCCGCATCCCCGGCGTGTCGATCACCCAGCCGCCCCCCGCAATGGCGTGCAGTGAGCGCGACGTCGTGGTGTGACGGCCCTTGGCATCGTGCTCGCGAATGCCTCCGGTCTCCTGGGGAAGCGCCTGTCCCGGACCGGCGAGCGTGTTCACCAGCGTTGATTTGCCGACACCGGAAGAGCCGACCAGCGCTACGGTTTGTCCCACCCCACACCACGCGGCCAGGGTGCTTGCAGCCGTCGGAAGGCGGGGATTGACGCTGACGACATCGAGCCCGCGCTGCAATGCAACGGCTTGGTCGCGATAGACGCCGACATCGGCCGCCATGTCGGCTTTGGTGAGCAAGATCACCGGATTCGTGCCGCCCTGATTGGCCAGCGCCAGATAGCGCTCCAATCGGGCCTGATTGAAATCGGCATTGCAGGAGGTGACGATGAACAGCGTATCGACATTGGCTGCGGCGGGCTGCAGGGCTCGGCTGCCTTCGACGCGCCGCTCCAGGACCGTCCGACGGTTCAGACGGCGGTGGAGCATCCGGGTCTGGGGATGAACCAGCACCCAATCGCCCACGGCGAAATCGCCGGTATTGGTATGAACCGGAAGTTCCAGCTGGACCGGTCCCGTCTCCGACAGGGCGGTCAGGCGTGAGCGATGAACCGTGGCGATCCGCACGGGAGCGAGATCCGACTCGTGCGGTTCACGCTGCTCCTCGAAGAAGGCGAGCCAACCCAGGCTCGCAGGCGGCGCGGGTGAAAGAGGTTCAGGATGATGGGTCACCGGCCTGCACATGACATGGCATCGGTCTTGTGACCAGCGCCCCGTAATGGGGTGCGCTCTCCGCGTGCGATGGAATCAGGTAGCCGCGACAGGTTGGACTTGGGACAAGGCTGAACCGCTCCCGGGTCAACGCCAATCGCGACACGCTTCCGGTGCACAGAATTTTCGTCCGGCCGCAGCTTTTCCTCGAACAGAAAGCGGGCGCATCGTCACCGGTTCAACCGGGCGACCATCAGGCTATTATGGGGAGAGTGCGAGATTGTCGTCGCTCATTGCCGAACACTGCAGCAACGATTTTGGCAACGAGATCGAAGGCCGGTGGCGCTCCCAAGGGGAATCGAACCCCTGTTTTCGCCGTGAGAGGGCGACGTCCTAGACCGCTAGACGATGGGAGCTTCCGGGCCGACGGGGGTTCGTATAGCGAGGCATCCCGGACCCCGCAAGCGCTTTCCGGGGCGAAATGACGAGAATCCTCACGGTGTCCTCCACGGTGCTTTCCATGAACCCCGGCGCGGACGAGGCGCGCTGCCTCGTGCTCGACGAGGGAACCGTTCCCGAGCGGCTCGACCGCGTCCTTGCCCGCGTCTTCGACGATCTCTCCCGTGCCCGGCTCCAGGGCTTGATGCGCGAGGGCCTCGTGCGCTGCGACGGGATCGTGGTGCGCGATCCCGCGCGCAAGGTCGCGGCTGGCAGCCGGATCGATCTCAGCGTTCCGGCGCCGCTTCCCGCCGAGCCGCTCGGCGAGGCTTTGCCGCTCGCCGTCGTCCATGAGGACGAGGATCTCATCGTCATCGACAAGCCGGCGGGGCTCGTCGTGCACCCGGCGGCGGGGCACGAGGACGGCACCCTCGTCAATCGGCTGATCGCGCATTGCGGGGCGAGCCTGTCCGGAATCGGCGGCGTGCGCCGGCCCGGCATCGTCCACCGCCTCGACAAGGACACGAGCGGCCTGCTCGTCGTCGCCAAGAACGACCTCGCCCATCAGGGCCTCTCGGCCCAGTTCGCCGACCATGGCCGCAGCGGCGCCCTGGAGCGGGCCTATCTCGCCCTGGTCTGGAATGTGCCGGAGCCGCGGGCCGGCACGATCCGCGCGAACCTCGCGCGCTCGCGCCACAATCGCGAAAAGATCGCCGTGGTCCGCGACGGCGAGGGGCGGGAGGCGATCACCCACTACCGGGTCGAGGACGTGCACGGGGAAGGCGGCGTTACGGCCCTGCTGCGCTGCCATTTGGAAACCGGGCGCACCCACCAGATCCGGGTGCATCTGAGCCATCGCGGCCATCCGCTGCTGGGGGACGCGGTCTATGGCGGCGCCTTCAAGACCAAGGCGGCCCGGCTCAGCGAGCCCGCTCGCGCCGCCCTGGACGCTCTCGGACGGCAGGCCTTGCACGCGGTCGAACTCGGATTTCTCCACCCGCGCTCCGGCGAGCGCCTGCGCTTCGAGAGCCCGCTGCCGGAGGATTTTTCGCGGCTGCTCGCCGCCCTCGGCTGAGACGACCCGCTGCCTTCAGGGCGCCGCGCCGGCAGGGGGGACGGCGCCACTGAACCACATCCGCGGCACCATGCGCGGATCCGGAAAGCACGACGCCTTGCCTCCCGGCCCGCCGCCGTGAAACACCCGTGCCATCGGGCCCATGGAGGCGTGCAGGTCGCGCTCGGATGCCGTGGCGCGGGTTGAAAACGACATCGGGCGGAGGTGCTGTTGGGAAGCCGATACGGGCTGGAGATCCGCTCGGCGCTGCCGGCCGATGCGGCGGGGCTTGCGGAGCTGTTGAGCGCCTCAGGCCATCCCGTGCCCTCGCACGTCCTGGCTGAGCAGCTCGAGGTGCTCCGGTATGGCCACGGCACGGCGCTGCTCGCCCTCGAATGGGGGCCGCCGAGCGGGATCGTGGTGCTGCACTGGTATCCGGTGCTCGAGCAGGCCTCGCCGGTGGCGCAGATCACGATGCTGCTCGTCGCCCCGGACGGACGCCGCCGCGGCGTCGGCCGCCAGTTGCTGAAGGCCGCCTCGCAAGCAGCGCGGATGGCGGGCTGCGGCACGATTCAGCTTCTTGCCGCCACGGAGGAGACCGGCCTGCCGGAATTCTGCGGTGCCACCGGCTTCGTGCCGAGCGCCGGCTGCTTCGTGCGCCCCTTGCGCAAGAAGGGGTGACGGGCGGCCCCTACGGGTCGGGCACCGGGACGCGGCTTACAGGTGGAGGAAGGGCAGATCGAGCGGCTGCGGGCCGTCATGCCGGCGGCGCGACCGGAACTGTGGCGTCCGTTGCGCCCAGTGGGCGTCGAAGCGGTCCGAGGCGCGTCCGACGAGGAGCGTCAGGCCATCGAGCGCGGCGATCAAACCGCCGACGCTGAAGCGCAGGCCGTTGCCGCAGGCCCGACCGATCGAATGGAGAACGCGCATGACGACCTTTGCGAGCGGGATGAGCTCGGCGCGCGGGGCGCCGGACACCCGCACAAGTAGCGTTCCGGATCGCGGTTGGGACGCGACCGAAGGTGGCATCGCGCGACCGGAACCTCCTCACGCCTGAGAGTGCCACGCAAGACGCCCGATCACCGATCCTTTCGCTTCCAAACAAGGCGGCGCAGCGCGCGCTTTGTGAAGGACTTCACTGTCGCCGATCCGGTCAGCATGCCGATCGATCGCCGCAGCTTCCAGCGTGGCGGAGACGCCAAGCATTCAAGCGCGGCGACCTCGGTCATCTCTTGATCGCTCTGCCTCTTGTCAAAAGACCATTCCAGACGAGCGGAGGGTAAGGTCATGCATGACGTCACCGGCTCGTCATCTCGACGGGTCGCCGGACGATGAAGCTCTTCTCAACCATCTGTTACGTCTTTGCGGGTAAAGGCAGTGTGCTTCATTTCCGAAGCGTCCGACCCGGACTCGTCCTTATGCGCTCACGTCCGAGCACCGAGCCGCATCTCGACAGGTTGATCCGCCGCGATCAGCTCGAGGCGGTGCGCGCCAGCGTGCAGCAGGCTCTGCCCGTCAACGTGCTTCTCGGTTTGGCCGGCTTCCTGGTCGCCCTGCATTCCGGGCACGGCGCCCTCGGTGCCCTCTGGTTTTCCGCCTCCACCGCCTTCAACGGCTTGCGCTTTGGGTTGTGCCGCGCGCCCTGTGCGGGGCTGGCGATGTCCCCCGGCCGGGCTCCGATCTCCGAAGAGGCCGCGGCCCGCTCGATCGACCGGCACCTGTGGCTGGCCTGCCTCGCCGCGCTCCTCTCCGGCTCTGTCTGGGCCCTCCTGCCGCTCCTGTGCGACGGCTACACCTCGGCGCAGACGCTGTTCTATCTCACGGTCACCTGCGGGATCACGGCCGGCGCGGTGACCCACGGCATCGCCTATGCGCGGATCCCGATCTGCTTCATCACGCCGCCGCTCGTCTCGGTCGCGGGATGCCTGCTCGCCGTCGGCGGTTTCGACCAGACCTGCCTCGCGGCCACCGTGCTGCTGTACCTGGCCGCCCTGATCCGCAGCTCGATCGCGACCGAGCGGGGATTCCGGGAGACCAGCCGCCTGAAGAACGAGGCGACCGCGCTCGCCGAGGCGCGCAAGGCCGCCCATGCCAGCGCGAGCGCCCTGGCGGAGGAAATGCGCGAGCGCGCGACGCATGACGGGCTGACCGGCCTCCTGAACCGCGCGGGCTTCATCCAGCGGGCGGAGGAGCAACTGGCGGCGGGGGCATCGGTCTGCCTGATGCTGCTCGACCTCGACGGCTTCAAGTCGGTCAACGACGTCTACGGCCACTCCACCGGGGACCGCGTTCTCGCCGAGGTCGCCCGCCGCATCCGCGTCGCCGTGCCGGTGGATTGCGATGCCGCGCGTCTCGGGGGAGACGAGTTCGCCCTCGTCTACGACACTGCCCGGGTGATCGAGAGCCCGGCCGCCCTCGCGGAGCGCCTGATCCGGACCGTGGCCCAACCGTTCGAGAGCTTCGATACGGGTCGGCTGGGCATGAGCATCGGCATCTGTCACCGTCCGTCGGACAGCCTGACACATCTGCTGAGTTGCGCCGACGAGGCGCTCTATGCCGCCAAGCATTCGGGCCGCAATCACTTCCGCCTGTTCGACGACGGACTCAGCACGCGCCTGGAGATGCGGCGCGACTGCGAGCGCGACCTCTCGCAGGCCCTGGCCGAGGGAGAGCTGGAGGTGTGGTTCCAGCCGATCTTCGGCCCGGACGGTCGCAGCGTGACCAATTTGGAGGCGCTGGTGCGCTGGCACCACCCGGTGCATGGCTGGGTGCCGCCCGCCGACCTGATCTCAGCCGCCGCCATGGCGGGTCTGACGGAATCGCTGCTGCGCTTCATCCTGGAGCAGGTCTGCGCGATGCTCTGCGCGCTGCGGACGCGGGGACTGCACGACCTCTCGGTGGCGATGAACGTCTCACCGCGGGAGATGGCGCAGATCGCAGTCGATGAGATCGTGCTCGGGCGGCTTCGGGTGCTCGGTCTGCCGGCGACGGCCCTGGAGATCGAGATCACCGAGGAGACGGCGCTCGACATCGAGGCGGTACAGGGCAAGCTGCTGGCGCTGTCGCGGGCCGGCATCCGGATGGCGCTCGATGATTTCGGGACCGGCTACTCGTCCCTGGCCTCGGTGCGCCAGTTGCGGGCCGACCGGGTCAAGATCGACCGCAGTCTCGTGACCGGTTTGTCGGAGGCCGAGGACAAGCGCGGCCTCGTCCAAGCGGTGCTCGGTCTCGGCCGGGCGCTCGGTCTCGAAGTCGTGGCCGAGGGCATCGAGACGGCGGACGATCTCGCCACGCTTCAGGCCATGGGCTGCCCCTTCATGCAGGGCTACCATCTCGGCCGCCCGCAGCCGCGGGACGACATCCTGCGCTTCCTCGATGCGCGCCCCCGCCCGGATGTTCAGGCGCTTCGCCTGCGCGAGGCGTGAGGCGCCCTATCGACGCCGACCGAACCGGTTCACGCGAAGCGTCGAGAGGGGGCTAAGAAAGGTGCGTTTCGGCACTGCGACCCCCGTGCGCCCATGACACGTTAAACCCGGACTCCGGTTCGCGCGTTGGACCCTGCGTGAACAGCGTTGGTCGCTACCGGGCATGGCGGATTTCCATTAAGATGGGGAGCGGCGTGGTCGGCTCAAGAGAGCGGCCATTCGCTTGGAGCCCGCCCGACAGGGGGGCTGTTTAAGGAGGTGCACATGGCCGGCGCTCTGCCCGTGCTCGCCAATGAGGGAGGCCTTTCGCGCTACCTCGATGAGATCCGCAAGTTCCCGATGCTGGAGCCGGCGGAAGAGTTTACCCTTGCCAAGAGTTGGCGCGACGATGGTGACCGCGAAGCTGCGCACCGCCTCGTGACCTCGCACCTGCGTCTCGTGGCCAAGATCGCCATGGGCTATCGCGGCTACGGCCTGCCGATCAGCGAAGTGGTGTCCGAGGGCAATGTCGGCCTGATGCAGGCCGTGAAGCGCTTCGATCCGGACAAGGGCTTCCGGCTGGCCACCTACGCGATGTGGTGGATCAAGGCGGCGATCCAGGAATACATCCTGCGCTCATGGTCCCTCGTGAAGATGGGCACCACCGCCAACCAGAAGAAGCTGTTCTTCAACCTGCGCAAGGCGAAGGGCCGCATCTCGGCGCTCGACGAAGGCGATCTGCGCCCCGATCAGGTCCAGCACATCGCCACCTCGCTCGGCGTGCCCGCGCAGGACGTGATCGACATGAACCGCCGCCTGTCCGGCGACACCTCGCTCAACGCGCCCCTGCGCGAGGAGGGCGAGGGCGAGTGGCAGGACTGGCTGGTGGACAACAGCCCGAGCCAGGAGACCGTGCTCGCCCGTGAGGAAGAGGGGCGCAACCGCCTCTCGGCCCTGCGCGACGCGCTCGGCGTGCTGAACCCGCGCGAGCGGCGCATCTTCGAGGCGCGGCGGTTGGCCGACGACCCGATCACCCTGGAGGATCTCTCGGGCGAGTTCGGCGTCTCGCGCGAGCGCGTCCGTCAGATCGAGGTGCGGGCCTTCGAGAAGGTGCAGGAGGCGGTCAAGCGCAACCTCGCGACTCGCGAGCTGCCCCGGACCGAGGCGCGGGTCTCGTAGGCCGCACGGCGTCGTCCGCACGCGCCCATCCGAGAATGAAAAAACCCGGCCCCCAATGGTGGCCGGGTTTTTCGTGTGAGCGGCCGTCGACGCCCCAACGCATCATCCCGAAAGGCGGGTGGCGCCTGTCGGGGTGATGCACGGTCAGACCATCCTTAGTCGCGCCACTGCGCGAAGGCGCTCTGCAGAGCCTGGGCGCCGGCGCTGCCTTTTTCGAAGCTGATAACCGCCCGCTGGCCGTTCGCGTAGGTCAGGGCCAGATCGAACCAGTTCTTGTGCAGCAACAGCTCGGTGTTGCGGTCCACGTCGCTCTTCAGCGACGACAGACCGATCAGGAACAGGTTCTCGCGCACCCGCACCGGCAGGCCCGAGACCGGGGAGCCGCGGGAGGCTTCCTCGTCCTTGAGCTGGAGCAGGCCGATATTCTGCACCGCGCGCTGGACACCGGCATCCGCGTTGTTGGTGAAGGCGAGTTCGACGGTGTGAGACGCGGGCAGCGTCGCATCCAGATTCTTGCGCATGGTCATCGCCAGCGTCAGCCCCGCCTCCGGGAACTCCACGTTGACGCGGAGTGCCGTCTGCAACGGCTCGCCCTGTTCGCCGTTCACCGCTTCCAGCCGCCAGACCGTATGGCCGTTGGTCGCGATCGGCTGGGCGCGCGTGTCGCTCTGGTTCTCCTCGTAGAGGATCGCCCGCTGCGAGACGGTCACCTCCGGCTGGGCCGGAGCGGCGCCGGGAGCGGCCGGCTTCGGCCGGGCCTCGGCCTCGTTGCGCTCGGCTCCGACCCGATCCGAGAACTTCGCGTCCGGCTGCTCGGCCGGCGTCTCCTGCTCGGCCGCGCTCTGCTGGAGATCGGAGGGCTGGTCACGCAGGAAGAAGGCCGCCACCGCGATCAGCGCGATCACCGCCGCGAGCACGCCGCCGACGAACAGGTTGCGCAGCAAGCGCGAACGCCCCTCGGGCGGCGTCACTACGTCGATGCGCGGGCGCTGGCGGCCGTTGCCCGCCTCGCCGGCACCGTTCGTCTCAGGCGAGGCCGAATCGGCGCTGGCCTCGGTCTCGGACGCGACGGAGGCCGGCTCAGGCTCGGCAATCGGTGGGATGAAGCCGCTCTCGTTTTCCGGCTCAGGCTTCACGGCCTCGTCGGCTTTCGGCCGGCGGGTCGGCGGCATGAACGGCACCGTCTCGGCCGGCGGCTTGGGCTCGGCCGATCCGGTGTCCGATCCGATTCCGGCCGGCACAGAAGCTGGCGGCAGAACCAGCGGCTCATCGGACGTCTGCGGCGGCTCCGGCTCCGGCAGCGTCGGCGGCAGCGGGCCGGGCGAGAGCGGCTCGGGCCGTGTCGGTTCGGGCGGGGGGGAGGGGGCGCCTCCGGAGCGGCGGCCGCAGGCTCCTCGGCCGGCATCGTCACGGCCGCGGGTGGCGGCGCCTCGTATTCCGCCTCCAAGCGGCCGATCGCCGTGTCGAGCGCTTTGCGTTCGAGGTCGATGTCCGCTTCCGGCACCGGCGGGTCGAGCGAGCGGAGCTGCGCGATCAGCGCGCTGCGTGCACGGTCGTAGACGGCCCGGCGCAGGGCCGGGGAACGGTCGGGCAGGGCGTCGAGCGCGCGTGCCAGCAACGGATAATAGTCGGCCATCGTGCCCGGATCTGCCTGTCTCTCCCCGTCGTTCCGGGACTTTAATCCTCGAAGGGGTTGTGCATGAGGATGGTGTCGTCGCGCTCCGGCGAGGTGGAGAGCAGCGCCACCGGCGCGCCGATCAGCTCCTCGATCCGGCGCACATATTTGATCGCCTGCGCCGGCAGGTCGGCCCAGGAGCGGGCGCCCGCGGTGGTGCCGCTCCAGCCGGGGATCGTCTCGTAGACCGGAACGGCGCGCTGCTGCGCCGCCTGGCTCGCGGGGAGATGGTCGAAGCGCTGGCCGTCGATGTCGTACGCGGTGCAGACCCGAATCTCCTCGAAGCCGTCGAGCACATCGAGCTTGGTCAGCGCGATGCCGTCGATCCCCGAGGTCTTCACGGTCTGGCGCACGAGGCAGGCGTCGAACCAGCCGCAGCGGCGCTTGCGGCCGGTGACGGTGCCGAATTCGTGGCCGCGCTCGCCGATGCGCTGGCCGATTTCATCGTGCAGCTCGGTCGGGAACGGGCCCTCGCCGACGCGGGTGGTGTAGGCCTTGGCGATGCCGAGCACGTAGCCGATGGCGCGCGGGCCGAGGCCCGAACCGGTCGCCGCCTGTCCCGCCACCGTGTTGGAGGAGGTGACGAACGGGTAGGTGCCGTGATCGACGTCGAGCAGCGCGCCCTGCGCGCCCTCGAACAGGATGCGCTTGCCGCCCCGGCGCGCGTCGTCGAGCAGGCGCCAGACGGTGTCCTGATACGGCAGCACCCGCTCGGCGATCCCCGTCAGCTCATCGAGGATCGTCTGCTCGGAGATTTCCTCGAGGCCGAAGCCGCGGCGCAGGGCGTTGTGGTGGGCGAGCAGCCGCTCGATCTTCGGCGGCAGGGTCTCGGGCTCGGCCAGATCCATCAACCGGATCGCCCGGCGGCCGACCTTGTCCTCGTAGGCCGGGCCGATGCCGCGCTTGGTCGTGCCGATCTTGGTGCCCGGCGCCCCGTCCTCGCGAAGCGCATCGAGTTCGCGGTGGAGCGAGAGGATCAGGGTGGCGTTATCGGCCACGCGAAGGTTTTCGCGGCTCACCGTCACGCCCTGGCCGGCGAGCCGGTCGATCTCGGAGGCGAGCGCATAGGGGTCGAGCACCACGCCGTTGCCGATCACGCCGAGCGTGTTCGGGCGGACCACGCCGGAGGGCAGCAGGGACAGCTTGTAGACCGCCTCGCCGACCACGAGCGTGTGGCCGGCATTGTGACCGCCCTGGAAGCGGACGACGACGTCGGCCTGCTCCGAGAGCCAATCGACGATCTTGCCCTTGCCCTCGTCGCCCCACTGGGCGCCTACGACGACGACGTTCGCCATGCGCGTCTGACCTGTCTCGAACTCGCGGGCGCGGGCGCCAAGCGGTTGCGCCACGCGCGAAAACCCCGGCCATCAGGTCGGGGATCGGGCATACCGGGCGCGTCTTCGGCGATCTGGGCAAGCAGGTCAAGCGAAGCGGCCCGTTAGCACTGGGGACCGCTCCGCATGGCTGATGTGTGGTCTCGGATTATTTGGCGTTGCCCGGCGGCTTGATCACGGGGGTGGAGTTCGGCGTCGGCTCGGGCGCGATCGTCCTGATCTCGGGATCGACGCCGGCGGGCGGCTTGATCACGCCGTCAGATTTCTCGAGCTTCTCGCTCAGCGTGGCGCCGGAATTGCCGCTTTCGGGCCTGACCCGTTCCGGCACCTGCTCCTGGGGGGCGGGCAGCTTCGGGTCGCTGTCCTGTCCGCGCAGCGGCACCGACGGGTCCTGGGCGAAGGCCGCGCCGCTCGCGAGCGCAGCGAACAGGGCGGCAGCGCGTACCGCATTCTTGGATAAGGTCATTGCGTCCTCGATGGTCCTTCGGGAACCAACGGGCACGCGCGCCTTCGCGTTCCTGCTCAGGCCAAGCCCGGCTTAAGCTTCGGACCGCTCGGCGAAGGCGAAATACAGCTCGCGCAGGCGCCGCGCCACCGGGCCGGGCCGCCCGTCGCCGAGGGGTTTGCCGTCGATTTCCACCACCGGCATCACGAAGGCCGAGGCCGAGGTGTAGAAGGCTTCCGCCGCCTCGGGCAGCTCGCGAGCGTTGATGAGCCGCTCCTCGAAGCTGAGGCCGGTCTCGTCCGCCAGCGCCAGCACCGCCTTGCGGGTGATGCCGGGCAGGACCGCATGGGAGAGCGGACGCGTCACCAGGGCGCCCCCCTTGGTGACGATGAAGACGGTGGAGGACGAGCCCTCCGTCACGACGCCGTCCTCGACCATGAAAGCCTCGGCGACGCCGGCCTCCGAGGCCTGCTGCTTGGCGAGAACCTGGGCCAGAAGCGCCACCGACTTGATGTCCCGCCGCTTCCAGCGCAGGTCCGGCACGGTGATCGCCCGCGCGCCGGTCTCGGCCATCGGGTTGTTCACGATGGATTTCTCCTGCGTGAACATCAGCACGGTCGGGGCCACGTCCCCCTTCGGAAACGAGAAGTCGCGCTCGGCCACGCCCCGCGTCACCTGGATATAGACGAGACCCTCGCGCACGCCGTTCTTCGCGACGAGGTCCGTTTCCAGCCGCTCCCATTCCTCGGCCGTATGAGGATTGCGGATGCCGATCTCGGCGAGCGAGCGGTCGAGCCGGGCGAGATGCCCGGCATTGTCCACGAGGCGGCCGTGCAGCACGGCGGCGACCTCGTAGATCCCGTCGGCGAACAGGAAGCCGCGGTCCATCACCGGCACGCGGGCTTCGTCCAGGGGCAGGAATTCGCCGTTCAGGTAGGCGGTGCGGCTCATGGCTTTACTCGATCGTTCGTCGACAGCGAGCGCGAAGCAGGTTCCGTGCAGAACGGATCAGGCTTCGCCGAACACCCGCGAAAAAATCGTGTCGACGTGCTTGAGGTGGTAGCCGAGGTCGAAGCACTCTTCGATCTGCTCCGGCTTCAGCACGGCGGTCACCTCGGGATCGGCCTTGAGCAGCGTGAGGAAATCGCCCTCGCCGCGCCAGACCGGCATCGCGTTGCGCTGGACCAGCCGGTAGGCGTCCTCCCGCGAGACGCCGCCCTGCGTCAGCGCCAGCAGCACCCGCTGCGAGTGGACGAGGCCGCCGAGCCGGTCGAGGTTCTTCTGCATCTGCTCGGGGTAGATCAGCAGCTTGTCGATCACGCCGGTGAGCCTGGCGAGCGCGAAGTCGAGGGTCACCGTGGCGTCCGGGCCGATCATGCGCTCGACCGAGGAATGCGAGATGTCCCGCTCGTGCCAGAGCGCGACGTTCTCCAGGGCCGGGGTCACGTAGCCGCGCACCATGCGGGCGAGCCCGGTGATGTTCTCGGTGAGAACCGGGTTGCGCTTGTGCGGCATCGCCGAGGAGCCCTTCTGCCCCTCCGAGAAGAACTCTTCCGCCTCCAGCACTTCCGTGCGCTGCAGGTGGCGCACTTCCGTCGCGAGCCGCTCCATGGAGCTGGCGATCACGCCGAGCACGGCGAAGAACATCGCGTGGCGGTCGCGCGGGATCACTTGGGTCGAGACCGGCTCCGGTGCGAGCCCCATCTGCTCGGCGACGTATTCCTCCACCCGCGGGTCGATGTTGGCGAAGGTGCCGACCGCCCCCGAGATCGCGCAGGTCGCGACCTCTTTGCGGGCGGCGACGAGCCGGTCCTTCGCTCTCGCGAACTCGGCATAGGCCTGGGCGAGCTTGAGGCCGAAGGTGACGGGCTCGGCATGAATGCCGTGCGAGCGGCCGATGGTGGGGGTGAGCTTGTGCTCGAAGGCGCGCCGCTTCAGCGCGGCGAGCAGCGCGTCGAGATCCTTGATCAGGATGTCGGCGGCCTTGGTGAGCTGCACGTTGAGGCAGGTGTCGAGCACGTCCGAAGAGGTCATGCCCTGGTGGACGAAGCGCGCCTCCGGCCCGACGATCTCGGCCAGATGCGTGAGGAAGGCGATGACGTCGTGCTTCGTCACCGCCTCGATCGCGTCGATGCGCGCGACGTCGAAGACCGCATCGCGGCCCTTCTCCCACACCTTCTCAGCGGCCTCCTTCGGCACGACGCCGATATTGGCCAGAGCCGTCGTGGCGTGGGCCTCGATCTCGAACCAGATCCGGAACCGGCTCTCCGGCGACCAGATTGCGGTCATCTCGGGACGGGAGTAGCGGGGGATCATCGTTTTCAGTGCCTCGGACGTGTCGCGATCTCGTGAAATCGCTCCGCGCGTAGCACGGCGCGGCCCAGCGCCTCAACGCGTCGCCCTGCCGGGATGTGCATGGCTCCCCCGCGACGTCAGGCGACGGTTGACCCGCCGCAGCCGCGGGACAACATCGACAGCATGACCAGCGAGCCGACGCCCCGCGCCTTCATCCCCCTCGCCATCGCCGTGCTGACGGTGTCCGACACCCGTGTGCTTGCCGACGACCGGTCGGGCGATACCCTGGTCGCGCGGATCACGGGGGCCGGGCATCGGCTTGCCGAGCGGGACATCGTCCCGGACGAGATCGTGTCGATTCGCGAGAAGGTCGAGGGCTGGATTCACGATCCCCGCATCGATGTGATCCTGACCACCGGCGGCACCGGCTTCACCGGGCGCGATGTGACGCCGGAGGCGATCGAGCCGCTGTTCGAGAAGCGGATGGACGGCTTCTCGGCGGTGTTCCACCGCATCTCCTACGACAAGATCGGCACCTCGACGCTGCAGTCGCGGGCGACGGCCGGGGTGGCCGGGGCGACCTATATCTTCGTGCTGCCGGGCTCGCCCGGCGCCTGCAAGGACGCTTGGGACGGCATCCTCGCCAGCCAGCTCGATTACCGCCACCGCCCCTGCAACTTCGTCGAGATCATGCCGCGTCTCGACGAGCACCTGCGCCGGGGCGCCGCCACGACGACTTGAGCCGTCCAGCGCCGCCTCTGTCCGCGACGTGATGCGGGCGCGCAACGTCCACTGCTCAGGCGCGAGGCGTCAGCCACATCGGCTTCGTGAACCCACGCCGGCGTGATCCAAAAAGTCGCGGCGGCACCGTCATTTGGCGGCACTTCGCATCGCGGGTGGCGTTACGATCCGGGACGGCCGGGCTTCGAGCCATTGCATCGAGCCGGGGCGGGTATCCCCCGAAGACGGCGCCGCGCGGCGTCCTTCTTGTTCACGGAGTCGCTGTCCTTGCTCCCGCTTTCCGTTCGGCCCCTTCTCCTCGCGGCGCTGATGCTGAGCGCGCCGCTCGCGCCGGCCTCCGCCGCGCCGCGGGTCGATGCGCGGGCCAAGGCCTGGGTGGCCGGAATCGTCAACCGCATCGGGATGGCGGATCGCGCCGCGGCGCCGGGGCGGGGCGGGCAGGTCACGGTTCGGGTGCGGATCGAGGCCGATGGCGCGCTCGGCGGAATCGTGCTCGAAGAGGGCCCCGCAGCCCTCGGCGAGCGCGCCGCCCGCGCCGTGCAGGCGGCCGCCCCCTTTCCGCCGCCGCCCGCCGGGCTGTTGACCCTCGAAGGTTTCACCGAACTCAGCTTTCCCCTCACGCTGCGGTGACGGCGCCAATCGCCATCGTGTCATCGAATCGTCGCGGATGGGCCGGAAAGGCTGAGTTTCCGTTCGTCAGAAGAGCCGCGCTCCATGGATTTTCACCGCCGCTTCACCGTGCTGATGTGCACGCCCGCCTTCGATCCGGATGATCTGGAGGGCGCGCGCGTCGATCAGATCGTCGCGGCGGTGGAGAAGCGCGGCTTCGAAGTGGTGCGGGCGCGGCGCGTCGAGGATGCTTCGATTGCGGTGCAGACCGACTCCGCCGTCGGCTGCCTCGTGGTCGATTGGGGCAAGCGCGGACTCGAGGGCAAGGCGGCCGCGCTCATCGACATGATGCGCAAGCGCGGCCTGGAGATGCCGATCGTCATCATGGTCCGCCGCAAGCGGCTGGAGGACATCCCGGTCGAGCTGCTCGACTTCATCGACGGCTACATCTTCCTCGCCGAGGAGACGCCCGAATTCATCGCCCGCGGCCTCGTTTCCCGCGTGACGCAGTATGCTGACACGCTGAAGACGCCGTTCTTCGGCGCGCTGGTCGATTACGCCGAAGAGGGCAACCAGCTCTGGACCTGCCCCGGCCATAACGGCGGCATCTTCTACAACCGCTCGCCCATCGGCCGCATCTTCGTGGAGCATCTCGGCGAGGCGATCTTCCGCGACGACCTCGACAACTCGGTGCTCGATCTCGGCGACCTGCTGACCCACGAGGGGCCCGCGCTCAAGGCGCAGAAGGAAGCGGCAAAGATCTTCGGGGCGGAAAAGACCTATTTCGTCCTCAACGGCACCTCAGCCTCGAACAAGGTGGTGCTGGGCTCGCTGGTGGCCGAGGACGACCTCGTCCTGTTCGACCGCAACAACCACAAGGCCGCCCATCACGGCGCGCTGCTGCTGGCCGGCGGCATCCCGATTTTCCTCGAGACCGACCGTAATGCTTACGGGTTGATCGGGCCGATCTACCACGAGGCGCTCGACGAGGGGCGCATCCGCGAGAAGATCCGCGACAACCCGCTCGTGAAGGACAAGGAGGCGTGGCGCAAGGAGCGCCCGTTCCGCTGCGCCGTGATCGAGCAATGCACCTATGACGGCACGATCTACGACGCGCAGGCAATCGTCGAGCGCATCGGCCACCTGTGCGACTACATCCTGTTCGATGAGGCCTGGGCGGGCTTCATGAAGTTCCACCCGCTCTACCAGCGCCGCTTCGCCATGGGCCTGACCGGGCTCGACGAGACCTCGCCGGGCATCATCGCCACGCAATCGACCCACAAGCAGCTCGCCAGCTTCTCCCAGGCCTCGCAGATCCACACCCGCGACGGGCATATCCGCGGCCAGACCCGGCGGGTCGAGCACAAGCGCCTGAACGAGAGCTTCCTCGTCCACGCCTCGACCTCGCCGTTCTACCCGATCTTCGCCTCGCTCGATGTCGGCGCGCAGATGATGAAGGGGCGCTCCGGTGTCGTGCTGTGGGACGACACGATCCGCCTCGGCATCGAGTGGCGCAAGAAGGCCCGCGCCATCCGCAAGGAGTTCGAGGAGCGCGAGGCCGACCCGAAGCGGCGCTGGTTCTTCGACCCCTTCGTGCCCGACGTGGTGAAGGGGCCCGAGGGCACGGAAATCCCGTGGGAATCCGTGCCGACCGACGCCCTGGCCGCCGACGCCCGCTACTGGGAGCTGACGCCGGGCGCGGCGTGGCACGGCTTCACCCATGTCGCGCCGGGCTTTGCTATCACCGACCCCAACAAGCTCACCGTGCTCACCCCCGGCTTCGACCGGAAGACGGGGGCCTATGCCGAGCACGGCGTGCCGGCGCCGATCGTCGCGCAATACCTGCGCGAGAACCGGATCGTCCCGGAGAAGAACGACCTCAACTCGCTGCTCTTCCTGCTGACGCCGGGCGTCGAATCGTCGAAGGCGGGCACGCTCATCTCCGGCCTCGTCGCCTTCAAGCGGCTGCACGACGACAACGTGCCGCTCGAAGAGGCGATGCCGGAATTCGTGGCACGCCGGCCCAAGCGCTACCGCGGCGTGCGCCTGCGCGACCTCTGCGCCGATTACCACGCCTTCCATCGCGAGTCGGGCACCTCGGCGCTCCAGCGCAAGCAGTTCATGCCCGAGCACCTGCCGGAGATGGTGATGGCGCCCAAGGCCGCCGCGCAGATGCTGACCCGCAACCGGGTCGATTACGTGCCGATCGCGGAGGCCGAGGGGCGCGTCGCCACGACCCTGATGCTGGTCTATCCGCCCGGCATCGGCACCGTGCTGCCCGGCGAGCGCCTCGACGAGCGGGCCAAGCCCATGCTCGACTATTTCAAGATGTTCGAGGCGGCGGCCAACCTGTTCCCCGGCTTCGAGGCCGAGATCCAGGGCGTCTACCGCGAGAGCGATCCGGACGGGCGCATCCGCTTCCACACTTACGTCCTGCGCGAGGGCGCCTGATGGCGGAGGGCGCGGCGGCGATTCCTACTCACGCGGAGGTGGTGATTCGACCCTCGTCGGATGCCGACGTGTCGGCGATGATCGCGATCTACGAGCGTCACATCCGCAAAGGCGTCGGCGATACTGGCGACTTCGAGGAGGAGCGCCTGTTGCCCGACGAGTTGCGGCGGCGGCGCAAGACCATGCGCAGCAAGCGTCTGCCCCATCTCGTTGCCGAGCGGGGCGGGCAGATCGCCGGCTACGCCTACGCCGTGCCGTTCCGCAAGCGCCCGGCCTACCGCTACGCCCTCAAGCACTCGATCTACGTTCACCCGGACCACCTGCACGCGGGCATCGGGCGTCGGCTTCTGCCGGCGCTGATCGAGGCCTGCGCCGCGGGCGGCTACCGGCAGATGATCGGCTACATCGACGCCAGCAACGAGGCCTCCCTGCGCCTGCATGAGGCCTGCGGGTTCGCGCGCGTCGGCTACCTTCCGGCGATCGGCTACAAGTACGGGCGCTGGAGCGATAGCGTCATCGTGCAATGTCCGTTGGGGACCGGGGCGGACGACCAACCCTCCGCGTGGCACCGTCCCGAGCGGACGCGCGCTTTCCGGTTGTCGTCGACGTCCTGACTTTGTGGCCGGGCCGGCTCGGCGAAATCGGTGACGAAGGCCGGCCTGCCCAAACAGCGCCGGCTTTTTTGCGTGAAGCCAACGCGCAACTTTCCATCCGATGCACTAGATCGGTTGCAGGACGCTTCTCCCTCCCAGGGCCGCCCGCGGTTTTCGCAGGGCGGCGCCGTGTTCGCTTCGAGCCGTTCCATGACCCTTCTCGCACCCTCGATCCTTGCGGCCGACTTCTCCAGGCTCGGTGAGGAGACGCGGGCGATCGCGCAAGCCGGCGCCGACTGGATCCATCTCGACGTGATGGACGGGCATTTCGTGCCCAATATCAGCTTCGGCCCGGCGGTGGTGAAGGCGCTGCGGCCGTGGACCGACAAGGTCTTCGACGTCCACCTGATGATCGCGCCGGCCGACCCCTACCTCGCCGCCTTCGCCGAGGCCGGCTCGGACGCGATCACGGTCCATGTCGAGGCGGGTCCGCACATCCACCGCTCGCTCCAGACGATCCGGGGTCTCGGCAAGCGCGCGGGCGTGGCGCTCAACCCCGGCACCCCGGCCTCCACCATCGAGCCGCTGCTCGACATGGTCGATCTCGTGCTGGTGATGACGGTCAATCCCGGCTTCGGCGGCCAGAGCTTCATCCACTCGTCCCTGGAGACCGTTGCGCGCGTCAAGGCGATGACGGCGGGCCGCTCCATCGACATCTCGGTCGATGGCGGCATCACGCCAGAGACCGCCGGGCCCGCCGCGCAGGCCGGTGCCAACATCCTCGTCGCCGGCTCGGCCGCCTTCAAGGGCGGACCGACCCAGTACGAGACGAACGTCGCGGCGATCCGCGAGGCGGCCCAATCGGCCACCGGGCGGGACGGCGTGCGATGCTGAAGGCGCTGATCTTCGACGTCGACGGGACGCTCGCCGAGACCGAAGACCTCCACCGCCAGGGCTTCAACCGGGCGTTTCGCGCCCTCGGCCTGCCCTGGCACTGGTCGCCGGAATTCTACGCCGAACTGCTCAAGGTGATGGGCGGCAAGGAGCGGCTCGTCCACTACATCGAGCGATATCACCCCGAGGAGGCGCACGCGCTCAAGCGCCGGATGCCGGAGATCCACGATCTCAAGACGCGCCATTACGGCGCGCTGGCCGAGAGCGGCGGGCTCTCGCTCCGTCCCGGCGTGCGGCGTCTCGTGGAAGAGGCGCGCGCGGACAACGTGCGGCTGGCGGTGGCGACCACCACCAGCCGGCCGAACATCGACCTCCTGCTCCGGCTCAATTTCCCGGGTGACGCGCAGCCCTTCGACGTGATCGCCGCCGGCGACGAGGCGGCGCAGAAGAAGCCCGCCCCGGATATCTTCGCGCTTGCCGTCCACCGTCTCGGCATCGATCCGTCCGAGGCGATCGCTTTCGAGGATTCGGCGGCCGGCATCCGCTCGGCGCTCGCCGCCGGCCTGCCGGTGCTCGCCACCCGCAGCCGCTACACGCAGAGCCACCGGCTCGACGGGGCCTTCTCCGCCGTCTCCGATCTCGGAGAGCCGGACGCGCCGCATCAGCATCTTCAGGGCCATGCCTGGCCCGACGGTGTCGTCACCCTCGACGCCCTGCGCCGGTGGCATGCGGGGCACCTGCACGGCGCGGCCTGATCGGCCGTTATCGCGCCCTCGTCACCGAACCACCGCTTCCCAATCCACCACGGCGCGGTCTATCAGGACGGCCGCCTTCCGCTCCGGGTCGCGGGTCCCGGAACGGCGCCGTACCGGCCGCCTCGCGCGCCGCGCGGGAGGCCGGGACCCTGCCGCTGCGACGTCACACCGCCGGACCGTGGAGCCTGATGCGCGAGCCGAACGCGATCGATTTTTGGCGCGGCTTCGCGCTCATCACGATTTTCATCAACCACATCCCGGGCAATTTCTTCGAGCGCTACACCTTCTCGCAATACGGCATCTCGGATGCCGCCGAGCTGTTCGTGTTCCTGGCGGGCTGGTCGATCGGGCTCGCCACCCGCGGTCGCGACGGCCAGCCGGAACCGCGCCTCACCACCGTGCTGCGCCTCCTGGCGCGCACCGTGGAGGTCTACCGCGCGCAGATCACGATCATGGCGCTGGCGCTGGCGATGATCGCGGGCTGCGCGCTCTATCTCGACAACCCGCTCATCCTCGAATGGCACAATGCCGGCGGCTTCTTCGCCGACCCGATCCAGACCATGGTCGGCGTCGTGCTGCTCACGCACCAACTCGGCTTCTTCAACATCCTGCCGCTCTACGTGGTGCTCATCGCCATCGCCCCGGCCGTGGTGCTGATCGGCCGGGTGAGCCGGCTCCTGCTGCTGGCGCTCTCGCTGTCGCTCTACGGGGCGAGCCTCGTCTTCGAGTGGAACTTCCCGTCCTGGCCCGGCGAGGGCGATTGGTTTTTCGATCCGCTCTGCTGGCAATTGCTGCTGGTGCTCGGCTTCCTGTCGAACGAGGCGACGCGGGGATCGGAGCGGCTGCGGCGCCTCTGGCCGCGGCTGATGCCGCTCGGCGTCATCATCGTCGCGGTCGGCGTCGTGCTTGCGGTGCTGGAGCTGCGGCCCGATCCGATGCTGGCGCCGGAGCCGCGCCTCGTCTTCACCTTCGACAAGACCTACCTTTCGCCCGCCCGGCTGATCCATTTCTGCGGGATGGTGCTGGCCTTCCAGGGTGTCTACGCCCTCATCGCCCCGCGCGTCGGGCGCCTTGCCCGCTTTCTGTCGGGTTTGGGGCGCAACTCGCTCGCGGTCTTCTCGATGGGATCGCTGTTGAGCCTCGCTGGACAGTTCGTGCGCTTCCAAACCGGCGGCGGTATCTTCGTTGACATTTCGGTCGTAGGCTCCGGCCTGATCGCACTGGGTTTCACCGCATGGTTCGTCGAATGGCGTTCCCGCAGACCGCGGCCGACGCGCAAGGCTCCCGACACCGCCTCGCCCGCCGACTCGCCGTCCTCCTCGGCCTGAGTCTCGCCTCGCCTGCCTTTGGCGAGACCGCGGGCGCCGCGCCGATGCCGCCTGCGACCGCGACGGTCGAGGCGCTCGACCTGAGCCTGTCGCCCGAATGCCGGGTGCCGGGCTCGAAGCTCTACACCCTGGCCCGGCTCAAGGCGGTCAAGGCCGCGCTCAAGGAGAAGCGGCCGATCCACGTCCTGTCGATCGGCTCCTCCTCGGCGGGGCTCGGCGCCTCCGCGAGCTATCCGGTGAAGCTGGAAAACGCCCTGGAGCAGGCGCTGCCCGACGTTCAGATCGAGGTCGAGGCTCGCGGGCTGCCCGGCGAGGTGGCGAGCGGGGCGGGCGAGCGGCTGCGCTCCATGGTCGCCGAGATGGAGCCGGACCTCGTCGTCTGGCAGGTCGGCACCAACGATGCCCTGGCCCGCGTCGATATCGAGGCCTTCGGCGAGGCGCTCGATGAATCAGTGCAGTGGGTCAAATCCCACGGCATCGACATCGTGCTCATCGACCCCGTCTTCACCGAGAGTCTGGCCGACGACGCCTATTATACCCAGATGGTGCGCACCGTGCAGGACGTCGCCCGCCGCGAGGCGGTGCCGCTGGTCCACCGCTACGCGGCGATGCGCTTCCTCTCGACCCAGCGCACCACCGAGGCGCACATGCTGGGCCGCCATTTCCGGCTCAACGATCTCGGATTGCGCTGCATGGCCGAGCACGCCACGCGGGCGATCACCCTGTCGCTGCTCCAGCCGGATGCGGCCAAGGATGCAGGCAAGATCGATCCGAGCAAGATCGATCCGAGCAAGATCGATCCGAATAAGACCGATGCGGTGAAGACGGACCACGCCACGTCCGAAACCACGAAGCCCGACCCGACCCAGACCGGAACGCCAGGCTCCGGACCGACCCCGGCGCTCAAGCAGCCGTAGGGCCGGCAGCGGACGTTTTGTGACACCCTCTTAACCCGCTCGAAATGCCGCGCTTCCTAGGCTGATCGCCGAGCGTGCCGGCCACATCCGCGCCCGGCGCCTTTCGGATGGCGCGCCCATGGCAGCGGACAAGGTGATCGCGGGCGGCCTCCCAGCATCCTTTCTCGAGACCCTCCTCGTCCGGGCTCGGGCCGTGCGTGCCACAGCCGCCGTCTCGGCGCTCGGCGTGTTCGCGGTCCGCATCGGCGCGGCCGGGTTCGCCTACGGGGCGCAGGTCCTGATGGCGCGCATGATGGGCGGTGCGGAATACGGGATCTTCGCCACGATCTGGGTCTGGATCGCCATCCTCGGCCACACCGCGACCTTCGGCCTGTCCCAGGGCGCCTGCCGCTTCCTGCCCGCCGATCAGGCGACGGGCCGGCTCGACGATGTGCGCGGCTTCCTGCTCGGCGGGGCACTCGTGAGCCTCGGCGGGGGGCTGGCCCTGTCGCTCGGTGGCCTCGCCGTGGCCTTCCTGCAAGGCGGCCTGCTCGCCGGCCCCTACGGCACGCCGATCCTCGTCGCGGCCGTCGTCGTGCCGCTCTTCGCCTTTCAGGACTATCTCGAGGGCGTGGCCCGCAGCCAGGGCTGGCCGCTGCTCGCCATCGCGCCGCCCTACCTGCTGCGCCAGGCCCTGATCATGATCGCGATGATCGGCGCCGTGCTCGCGGGCGCGCCGGCCGAGGCCTGGGTCGCCATCGCCTGTACGCTGGCCGCGACCGGCCTCGCGGCGGCGGTTCAGGCGGGGCTGCTGCTGGCGCGCCTGCGCCGCCACCTGCCGGCCGGCCCGCGCCACTACCGCTGGCGGCTGTGGCTGGCCGCCTGCCTGCCGATCGCGGCGGGCGACCTTGCCGCGAGCGCCTTCGGCTTCGTCGATGTTGTGATCCTCGGCTTCCTCGCAGCCCCGGAGGCCGTCGGCCTCTACTTCGCCGCCACCCGCATCCAGCAATTCGTGGCCTTCGTGCATTACGCGGCCTCGGCCACGACCGCCCAGCGCCTCGCCGCCGCCCGCGCCCGCGGCGACGAGGCGGGGCTCGCGCATCTCGTGCGCATGCAGGCGCGCTGGACCTTCCTGGCGACGGCGGGCGTCGGCCTCGGCATCGTCGCGGTGTCGCCGCTGCTGCTCGGCCTGTTCGGCGAAGGGTTTCGCGCCAGCCTTCCGGTTCTGGCGATCCTCGTCGCCGGCAGCGTCGCGGCGAGCCTGTTCGGCCCGGCCGAGGATGTGCTGACCATGCTCGGCGGCGAGCGGCTCTGCGCCGGCGTCACCCTGGCGATGCTGGTCCTCGCCGCAGGGCTCTGCCTTGCCCTGGTGCCCTGGCTCGGGGTCGGCGGCGCGGCCCTTGCGGTGGGGCTGGCTCAGACGCTGCGCGGGCTCATTCTGGCGCTCGGCGCCCGGTCCCTTCACGGTCTCTCGACGCCGGTCGTCGGATTTCCCCAGCGGAGTGCCGCCCGGTGATGCGCGCCCTGTCCCTTTCCGGATCGTCGCGGGCGGCGGTCGAGCCCGTTGCCGCGCTCGCTGCCGAGGCCTCGGCCTGGGATGCCCTGGCGGTCCGAGCCGTCCCCGCGCATCCGTTCTTTGCGCGGGCGGTCGTCGCGGCTCATTGCGATCATGGCCTGTGCCATCCCCGCCTCTCGGCGGTGGTCGTCCGTGACGGGGGGGCGATCAGCGCCCTTCTGCCCTTCACCCTGCGCCCCGACATCGCCGGGCTCGGCGCGGCGATCGCGCAGCCCTTCCTCTCGCCCTACATGACGGCGAGCGCCCCCCTCGTCGCCGACGGTCCCGGCCTGGAGGAGCGGCTCGACGCCCTGGTGGACGGCCTGGCACGCGCCTCCGGCGGCCGGCCCTGGCGCTGGCCGCTGCTCGCGACCGAGACCCGTCTCGGCCTCGGGCTGCTCGCCGCCATGGAGCGGGCCGGCTGGCAGACCGGCACCGTCGCGCGCTTCGAGCGCCCGGTCCTCGACCGGCGGGCCGATTACGACGCCTTCCTCGCCGGCCACCCGCACAAGAGCCGCCTCAAGGACCTGCGCCGCCGCCGCCGCCGTCTGGAAGAGGCCGGGACGCTCACCGTCGAGACCGCCACGGCGGGGGCCGCGCTGGAACAGGCGCTGGAGGATTTCCTCACCGTTGAGGCGGCTGGCTGGAAGGGCGAGGCCGGCACGGCCCTGCGCAGCCGCCCGCGGACGGAAGCCTTCGCCCGCGCCCTGTTCCGGCCAGACGGTGGTTCCGTCACCGTCCGGGCCGACCTTCTAAGCCTCGACGGGCGCACGGTCGCGGCCAGCCTCGCCCTGGTCTCCGGCGGCACCGCCCATCTGCTCAAGACCGCCTATGACGAGAGCTTGCGGGCCATGGCCCCCGGCCTCGTGCTGGAAGACGCCATCGTGCGCGCCCTCCATGCGGAGGGCTTTGCCGCGCGGCTCGACTCGGCGACGATGCCGGGATCGGCGCTGGAAAGCCTCTACCCCGAGCGCGAAAGCATCGCCGAGATCATCGCCCAGCCGCCGGGCGCCGGCCTGATCTCCCTGGAACGGCGCCTGCGCCTCGCCCGGTTCGAGCATCGCGCCCGGGCCGAGGCCAAGCGCCTGCTGCGGCGGGGCTGACGCCGCGTCGTCACTGGGTGGAATCAGCGCGTCGAGTTCTCGCCGTTGTTGCGCTGGACGCAGCGATAGCCGGCGAAGCAGTACGGATTGTCCAGGGTCGGCTCGAAGGCGGGGCGGGCGGTCACTTCGTTGCGGCAATCGCCGCTGTCGAGATGCACCGCCTCGTAGGCGTTCGGGCTCGTGGCGAGCACGACACGGCGCTGCCGCGCCACCAGAGCCTGCACCGCCCCGCAGGTGAGAGACGGGGTGAAGGGCCGTTCCTGGGCCGAGGCCGCCGCGCCGGCGAGGCCGCCGACGCCGAGACAGAGGGCGTGGAGGAGAGAGAGCGTGCGCTGCATCGTCGTGGGACCTGCCCGAGCCGGAGGGAGGAGCCTCGGGACGATCCCGGGTTCTGCACCCTGAACCGTGCGTGCGCCATACCGGTTCTCGGCGCCTGTGAGCCGGCGGTGGTGATGCCGGGGCGTTTGGCCCGCGGGAACCGTTCTCCCCCTGAGACCCTTCACCGGACATAACTCCGGAGGCGCCTTTGACCCCGACCGACGCGACCAGACCCGACGATCCCGTGGAGAGCCCGGGGGCCCGGAGCTACGAGCAGCGTCCGGTCTCCAAACCGGTTCCGGAGCATCGTTCTCCCGCGCCGAGTGAGCCCGGCGATATCGGTTCCGGGTGGGACAAGGAGAAGCCGCCGCGCGAAGAGCCGCGCTCCGGTGATGGCCCCGGTTACCGCGGCGGTTGATCCAACCTCATGCGCAGGCGGGAGGAAGGCCCGTGACGATCCACATCTGCGTCACCTGCGGAACCAGCTTCCCCGACGCGCCGAGCCCGCCCGAGCGATGCCCGATCTGCGACGAGGAACGGCAATACGTGCCCGCCTCCGGCCAAAGCTGGACGAATCCCGGCGCACTCGCATCCGCTCACGCCAACGCGTGGCGGCAGGTCGAGCCGGGGCTGCTCGAGATCGAGACCCATCCCCGTTTCGCCATCGGCCAGCGCGCCTTCCTGCTACGAACGCCACGGGGCAACGTGCTGTGGGATTGCATCGCTTTGCTCGATCCGGCCACCGTAGCGCTGGTGCGGTCGCTAGGCGGCCTGGCCGGAATCGCGATCTCGCATCCGCACTACTACACGACCATGCCCGATTGGGCGGCGGCCTTCGATGCGCCGATCTACCTCCACGCCCGCGACCGCGAATGGGTGATGCGCCCGGACGACCGCGTGGTGTTCTGGGAGGAGGATGAGCGCGCTCTTGCCCCCGGCCTGACCCTGCTGCGCCTCGGCGGCCACTTCCCCGGCGGTTCCGTGCTGCACTGGCAGGACGGGGCGGACGGGCGCGGCGCGCTGCTCGCGGGCGACATCGTGCAGGCCGGCGCGGACCGGAAGAGCGTCTCCTTCCTGTGGAGCTACCCGAACTGGCTGCCGCTCTCCGGCGGCACCGTCGCACGCATCGCGGCCCGACTGGAAACGAAGGCGTTCGCCCGCCTTTACGGCGCCTTCGGCCTGCATATCACCGAGGATGCAGGCGCCGTCGTCAGCCGCTCGGCGGCGCGCTACCGGGATCTCCTGGCGCAGGATCAGCCCTAACGTCTTCCCCGGTGCGGCCCCTGGCGGGTCTCGGGAATAGCGTCGCGCCGGCCAGCGCGCCGATGAGTGCGGCGAGGCCGAAGCGCCATCGCTTGCCCCGCGCGCCGGCCGTACCCGTTTCGGTCGTCGGCATCGGATCGCCTCGTGCAAGACCGTGAGGAGGGATCGTGTCCTCGCCCCCGACGTCTACCATCGCGGCCGCGAACCCGGCCACCGACGCCACCGCGAAAGATTCGCCTTCACGGACACGCTCACGCCGCATCTCACGGCCTTGTCGGTCGGCGGCGTTCCGGCGGTTGCCGGCGGCTCGTGGCGGATCGGGCGTCCGACCGCGGAGACGATCAGACCCGAGCCGTCACCGCCCCGCGTTGCCTCGGAGTGGTCGCGCGGCCTATAAGCGAAGCCCCCGACACATCCCGCGCGGCGTCGAGGATCCTTCTTGCGTGAAGGAGCCCTCCGCCCGCACGAACGAGAAGACGATCCCGCCATGGCCGGGCATTCCCAGTTCAAGAACATCATGCACCGCAAGGGCCGCGTCGATGCGGTCCGCTCGAAGGTGTTCAGCAAGCTCGCCCGCGAAATCACGGTGGCGGCCAAGCTCGGCACGCCCGACCCCTCGATGAACCCGCGCCTGCGCGCCGCCATCCTCGCGGCCCGGGCCGAGAACATGCCCAAGGACAACATCGAGCGCGCCATCAAGAAGGCCGTGGGTGGGGATGGCGAGAACTACGAGGAGATCCGCTACGAGGGCTACGGCCCCGGCGGCGCCGCGCTGATCGTCGAGGCGCAGACCGACAACCGCAACCGCACCGCCTCCGACGTGCGCTCGGCCTTCACCAAGTCCGGCGGCAGCCTCGCCGAGACCGGCGCCGTCGCCTTCATGTTCGACCGTGTCGGCGTCATCGCCTTTGCGCCGGACGTGGCCGATGCCGACACGATGCTGGAAGCCGCCATCGAGGCCGGCGCCGACGACGTGCGCTCGGATACGGAGGGCCACGAGGTCATCTGTGCCCAGGACGCCTACGGCGACGTGTCGAAGGCGCTGGAAGGCCGTTTCGGCGAGCCGCGCCGGACCGGCCTGATCTGGAAGGCGCAGAACACCATCGACGTCGATGACGAGACCGGTGAGAAGCTGATCCGCCTCGTCGAGGTGATCGAGGATCAGGACGACGTGCAGAACGTCTACGTCAACTTCGCGCTGTCCGAGGCGCTGGTGGAGAAGATGGGCGCGTAAGCCGACGCCCGCGCTTTGCGGATGCTCGCACCGCCCCGTTGACGGCGGGAGAGGTTCGGCGGCTGAACCATGCTGCCGATTTGTCGCGCGGAACCGCTGGGGTCCGTGCGCTATATGCCCTGCGAGGCCGGCGCTGAGCCGGCCATCGATGACGCGCAAGGCCCCTCTCTTCGACCGATGCACGACCGCCCGCTCATCCTCGGCATCCACGGCCTCGCCAACAAGCCGCCGAAAGAAGAGAAGCAGGCATGGTGGGCCGAGGCGATCCGCGAGGGACTTCGGCGCAACCTCGGTGAGGATCCGCGGGATCTGTCCTTCGACTTCGTCTACTGGGCCGACCTGCGCTACGACGCGCCGCTCTCGGAGGACAGCAACCGGGAACCCTACTACCCCGCGCGGGGGAGGGGACCGTTCCCGAGCGCCGACGGCGTGTGCGCCCCGACCCTGACCGACCGGCTCTACCGCATCGTCGAATGGGCGCAGGAGAAGACCGGGCGCCTCGTCCTCGACGACTTCATCATCGAGCACCGGCTCGACGACCTCTGGGGCTATTACGAGGATGCCGCCTTCCGCGAGTCCGCCCGCAATCGCTTGCGGGAGGCGCTGGAGCAGCATGCCGGCCGGCCCCTGCTGCTCGCCGCCCATTCCATGGGCTCACTGATCGCCTACGACGTGCTGCGGCAGCTCGAGCGCGACGGGCGCTGTCCGCGGATCGAGCACTTCGTCACCATGGGCGCGCCGCTCGGTCTCGCCGAGATCAAGCATCGCCTCGCCGAGGAGCACGGGGCCTTGCGCGTGCCCTACGCCGTGGCCCGCTGGAGCAATCTCGGCGACCGCGAGGACGTGGCGACCGTCGGCACGACGCTGGCCGAGGCCTATGCCCCAAACGCGACGGGTGTGGGCGTGATCGATCGTCCCGTGCTCAACACCTATCGGCGCCCGCGCGGCAGCGTGAACCACCACAAATCCTACGGCTACCTGCGCACGCCGGAATTCTCGGAAGCGGTCGCGGCGTTTCTCGACCGAGAGGAGGCGGTTGCCCCTGTCGAGATGTCGGATGCCAGAAGCGCCTGAGGGCCGGGCGACGCAGCACGATCCTCGCCGTTATCGCGAACGGTCGGCGCCCCGAGGGGGCCGGACGAGGCTCACGCCAGCCGCCGCCGCCGTTCTACAAGCTGCATGATGATCGGCGTCAGAATGAGCTGCATCGCCAGATCGAGCTTGCCGCCGGGGATGACGATGGAATTGGCCCGGCTCATGAAGCTGTCGTGGATCATCGACACGAGATAGGAGAAATCGATCCCCTTCGGGTCCTTGAAGCGGATGACCACCATCGACTCGTCGGCGGTCGGAATCCACCGGGCGATGAACGGGTTCGAGGTGTCCACCGTCGGCACTCGCTGGAAGTTGATGTCCGTCCACGAGAATTGCGGGCAGATCGTCTGCACGTAGTCGGGCATCCGGCGCAGGATCACGTCGGTGACAGCCTCGGTCGAGTAGCCCCGCGTCGAGCGGTCCCGGTGCAGCTTCTGAATCCATTCGAGGTTGATCACCGGCACCACCCCGATCTTGAGGTCGGGGTAGCGGGCGAGGTCGACGTTCTGATCGACCACGCAGCCATGCAGGCCTTCGTAGAACAACAGGTCCGAGCCGGGCTGGAACGGCTCCCAGGGCGTGAAGGCGCCGATGGGTACGCCGTAGCGCGCGGCATCCGCCTCGTCGTGGGCGTAGTGCCGGGTGCGGCCGGTGCCGGATTCGCTGTAGCTGCGAAACACCTCCTCCAACTCGGGCAGGAGGTTGGCGCGGGGCGCGAAATGGCTCAGCGTCGGCTCGCGCGCCATCATCGCCCGCATGGTGTCGCGGTCGTGCGCGTGGAAGCCGTCGCCCTCGATGTAGACGGCGCTGACATCCTCCCTTCGGAAGATCTGCTCGAAGGTGTTGCGGACCGAGGTGGTCCCGGCGCCCGAGGAGCCGGTGACCGAGATGATGGGATGACGCGCCGACATGGGCTTTTCAGATAAATCGGGCCGAGTGCTTGGTTCCAGAAGGCGATGATCCCGAATCATCGCCTTCTGGCCGCGCGAATGCGCGGCGGCGGTCTTCCGCCGGACGCTGAGTCTGCGACCGTAGGTCGGGGACTATGCACCCATTGATCAACTCCGCATCAGGCCGCGCTGGCCGAACAGGGGTGAGCGGCCGGCGCTGGGCTGGCGGCCGTCATAGTACTTGGCCACGCACTCGACCTCCTCGGTGGAGCCGAACACCAGGGGCGAGCGCTCGTGGATCTTGGTGGCCACCCGCTCGAGGATACGGCCCTGGCCGTCGGTGGCGCCGCCGCCGGCCTGCTCGATCAGGAAGGCGATGGGGGCGGTCTCGTACAAGAGGCGCAGGCGGCCCTGGGCGTAGCCCTTCCGGTTGTCGCCCGGATACAGGAACACGCCGCCGCGGATCAGCACCCGCTGCGCGTCCGCCACCAGGGCGGCGGTCCAGCGCATGTTGAAGTCGCGGTCGCGCGGGCCTTCCGAGCCGCGCAGGCAATCCTCGATGTAGGACTTCACCGGCCCGTCCCAGTGGCGGACGTTCGAGGCGTTGATCGCGTACTCGCTGGCGCTGGGGACGATCTTCATCGCATCGTGGGTGAGGCGGAAGACGTTGTCCGTCCGGTCGAGGGTGAAGATGCGGGTGCCGTTGCCGAGCGTGACGACGAAGGTCGTGGCCGGGCCGTAGACGACGAAGCCGGCGGCCGTCTGCGTCGTGCCAGGGGTCAGGAACGAGGCATTCGGATCCTCGCCCGGCGTCACCGGGCGGATGCCGAAGATGGTGCCGACCACCATGCCGACGCCGATATTGGACGAGCCGTCGAGCGGGTCGATCGCGACCGCCAGCGGCGCGCCGGCCTTCAGCGTCACCACGTCCTCGGCTTCCTCAGAGGCGACCTGCGCCACGGGGGCCTCTTCGAGCGCCCGCATGAACCGCTTGTGGGCGATCACGTCGAGCGCCTTCTGCACGTCGCCGTCGCTGTTGTGCTCGCCCTGCGCGGCGAGGTCGCCCGCGAGCGACCCACGACCCACGGTCTCGCTCACGTCGATCGCGGCGGCGGCCAGCGCCCGGATCGTGGCGGCGGTGTCGGCCAGCGAGGGGTCCCGCGCGACTTCGGCGTCGAGATGGTCGTCGAGGGATGACCCGTAGGGCTTCGTCATCGTTCTGAGGCTCGCTCCCGTCGAACCCGCGCGTGTGACTTAAGGTCCTGCGCGGCGTTCTTATCGGCCATGCGCGCGCGGAGGCGTGCAGGGCTATCTCGCGCTATGATACGCTGTGGCGAGGCGGCAGCGCCAGACGGCACGAGACGGCTGTCGAAAGATTTCTAAAAAAACTTGTGGTGCCCCGCAAAAAAACTAAAACCGGGGCATGCGCAATCTTTCGCTCAAGCAGCTCCAGGCGGTCGCCGCAGTCGCACGGCTCGGCACAATGACGCGGGCCGCGCAGGAGCTTAACGTCACCTCCGCCGCGCTCTACGCACGCATCCGCCAGCTCGAGGAGGAGGCGGGCCTCCTCCTGTTCGACCGCACGCCGACCGGCCTCAAGCCGACCGATGCGGGCCGCGAGATGCTGTGGGCGATCAACAGCATCAACACCGTGCTGGAGACCTGCACCGACCGCCTGCGCACCCTGAAGGGCGGCGGCGGCGGCCGGGTCGGCCTCGGGGTTGTTTCCACGGCGAAGTATTTCGCGCCGCTCGTCATCGCCGGCTTCATGGAGACCCATCCGAAGGTCGAGATCTCGCTCACCGTCGGCAACCGGCAGGACACGATCGAGGCTTTGCGCAACTACGACATCGATTTCGCGATCATGGGCCGCCCGCCGCGGGACTTCGCCATCGAGGCGGAGACGTTCGGACCTCATCCCCTGGTGCTGATCGCCGCCCCCGACCACCCAATGGCCGGGCGGCGCGGCCTGACGCGGGCGGATCTGGCCGAGGAATCCTTCCTCGTGCGCGAGGAGGGGTCGGGCACCCGCTCGGTGTTCGAGGAATTCATGAACGGCGTGATGATCCGCCGGGCCAAGCTCGGGATCGATTCCGGCTCGAACGAGACGTTGAAGCAGGCGGTGATGGCGGGCCTCGGCATCGCGCTCCTGTCCGGCCATTCGGTGGCGGCGGAGGTGGCGAGCGGGCGCCTCGTCCTCCTTGACGTGGAGGGCCTGCCGATCCGGCGCGACTGGTACGTCGTGCGCCGCGCGGACAAGGTGCTCGGTCCGGCCTCCGACGCGTTCTGGGACTATCTCGCGCAGGAGGGGCGCCGCTTCCTGCCGAGCATTCCCGGCGATTTCTTCCCGGAGGACGCGGCCGCAGCAGCACCGCTCAAGGCGGTCCGCAGCCCGGCCGAGGCGGGCGAATGAGCGGGCCGATGGAGACGATCGTCATCGTCGGGGCGGGGCAGGCCGGCTTCCAGGCCGCCGCCTCGCTGCGGGAGGCGGGATTTTCCGGCCGTCTGACCTTGGTCGGCGAGGAGGCCGCGCTGCCCTACCAGCGCCCGCCGCTGTCGAAGGCCTATCTTGCCGGCAAGACCGATGCCCGCGGTTTGCTGCTTCGGCAGGAGAGCTTTTTCGCCGAGCACCGCATCGCGCACCGGCCCGGGACACGGGTGACGGCGATCGATCGCGCCGGGCGCAGCGTCCGGCTCTCGGACGGCGAGGATCTGTCTTACGACCATCTCATCCTGGCGACGGGCACCCGTAACCGGGCGCTGCCGGTGCCGGGGGGCGATCTCGACGGCGTGCGCCAGCTTCGCTCCCTCGACGATGCCGATACGCTTCGCGCGGCGATCGAGGGCATCCACCGGATCGTCGTGATCGGCGCGGGCTTCATCGGCCTCGAATTCGCGGCGGTCTGCGCCGCCCGCGGTCTTTCTGTCACGGTGATCGAGGCGGCCGAGCGCGTCATGGCGCGGGCGGCCTCGCCCGAGACCTCGGAGGCGTTCCGCGCCTTCCACGAGGAGGCCGGCGTCACCTTCCTGTTCGGGGGGGCGTCACCGCCATCGAGGGGGAGGGGGGACGGGCCGTGGCGGTCCGCACCGCCGACGGGCAGAGCCTGCCCGCCGACCTCGTGCTCGTCGGCATCGGTGTGGTGCCCAACCAGGAACTCGCGGCGGAAGCCGGCCTCGCCGTGCGCGACGGCATCGAGATCGATGCCTTCCTGGCAACCAGCGACCCGGCGATCTCGGCCATCGGCGATTGCGTGCGCTTCCCGAGCCGCTTCGCGTCCGGAATGCCCGGCGGCGACCGGGTGCGGATCGAATCGGTTCAGAACGCGGTCGATCAGGGCCGCTGCCTCGCCGCACGGCTCACCGGCCGGCCCGCCGCCTACGACGCGGTGCCGTGGTTCTGGAGCGATCAGGGGCCGCGCAAGCTCCAGATCGCCGGGCTCGCCGCGCCGTCTGACGCGAGCGTCCTGCGCCGGGCCGGCGCCGGCTTTTCGGTGTTCCGCTTCCGCGATGGCGCGCTCAGCGCCGTCGAATCGGTGGATCGCCCCGCCGACCATATGGCGGCCCGCCGCCTTCTGGCCGCGGGCAAGAGGCTGACGCCGGAGCAGGCCGGCGATCCGGGCTTCGACCTCAAGGCCCTGGCGACGGGCTGAGATTTTACCTCAGCGGTCGTTCTCGGTCGTGAGTTGATCGAGCCGTGTGCCCTCGTCGCCGCCGCGCTGCTGCTCGGACAGCCGGACGCCCGGCGTCGCACCGTCGGTGAAGACGATGCCGCCCTGCATCAGGGCGCTGCGCAAAGCCTCGACCTGGCCGGAGGCGGAATCGCCCGTGCCGGCCTCGAACCCCTTGATGAAGCCTTCGTCCAGCCCCGAGCGGCGGGCGAGATCCGCCTCGGACCAGCCGAGCAGGCCGCGGGCACCCCGGCACTGGGCCGCATTCATCGTGTTGGGCGAAGCTCCGCTCGACGCACCTTCATCCGATCCCGTCAAAGCGCTCTCCTCGATCCTTGGCAGATACCACCCCGCGCCACGGGGCATGGGATCGTTCAACGGTCCGACGGGCCGGTTCGTTTCGGTGAAGCTTGTGAGAAACGGCGTTTCGCCTGCCTCGAAGACTCGCCGGGCGAGAATTCCTGCCGCACAAGGTTCGCGGCGCGTCGAAACGGATGGGATCGCCGCTGAACCGGGTCTCGGGCCGGTCTTGACCATAATTGTGCTTGAATCTGTGCCGATTCCCCCTAGCGCCCAGGACCGGCTGCCGAGAGGGAGCGCGGCCCGAAGGATACGGAGCATGCGCCGGCTCGGCCCAATCATCGGGCGAAGAGCCGAGCCGTTGGCCAAGTGGGGCTCCGGGGTGAAGCAGTCGAGCAGACAGGGGGCTGAACGATGAACAGGATGCTGACCGCCGCGCTGGCCTGCGCGGTTGCCGCGGGCGCGCTCGCGGCCGTGCCGGCTGCGGCGCAAATGGGCATGGGCGGCAATACGTCCGGTTTCGGCGCGGGCAAGCAGCCCGATAAGAAGCCGCAATACGTCCCCGGCGCGAAGCCGACGGAGAAGATGTTCCCTCTCGGCTCGATGTGGACCGCCGTCAGCATGAACGGCAAGCCGTTCACCGGCGCCGACCGCCCGAGCTTCATCATCGACGCGCAGTACCGCGCCCGCGGCTATGGCGGCTGCAACACCTTCACCGCCACCGCCTTCCCCCTGCGCGAGCAGCACCTCGCCGTCGGTCCGTTGGCGCTCACCAAGAAGACCTGCGACAAGGCACTGGCGGCCACCGAGCAGGCCTTCCTCGTCGCCTTGCGCACGGCGGGCAAGTGGGACCTCGACGGTTCGCAACTCGTGATCCGCAGCCAGAACGGCGAGCTGCGGTTTGATCGGGCCCTGTAGGCGCCCCATTCTCGAACAGCCCGCCGGTTCCTCGGACGAGCCGGCGCGCGATCGCTTTAAGTCCCCGTTGACGACGATTCGTGGACGGGAGCCCGGATTCATCCTCCGTCAGGCTCCCGCGCCGTTTCCTCGCGCCCCTCGGTCGCGCTCCGCGCGGCCGCTCAGGCGGAGAGACGGAATGCGGATCGGCCGGGTTCATCAGCGCGTCGTCCCGAAGGTGCGGCCGGCGGCCTCCCACGCGGCGCGTTACGACTTCGTCCGCGCCCACCACGAGGGTGCAGCGACCCTGGCCGCCCTCGCCACCAGTTCGGGAATTGGCATCCTGATCCTCGCCACCCGCTTCCTCGTCGCCTGAACCGCGATCGCAGACCGTAACCGGCCCGTCGATTCGGAGTGACGAGGATGACAATACTGTCGTCCGGCGGCGAAAAAGGAAAATAAAATTCTCCGCTAAAGCTCAGCCGTGCGCAGTCCGTGTAAAGACTGGTATCCGCCCGGCGTGAAGCTCGACGGAGCTTGCGAAATCGGCTACGCGTCGCCGCAGCGGACCTCGCTTCGGCGGGAGCGCTAAGTTTCTGGTTTCGCGTCGGCTTTGTCCCCTGGCGGTCGTCTTCCTTCGGGCCGATGTGGAAGCCTTTCGTGTTGGCGCGCGCTCCTGCACCGGGCCGGTGGCCGTTGCGGCACGGGAGCGCTCAGGGAGCGGACAGACGATGACAGACACCTCGACCCCGGACACCGTGCGGAAGCCCGGACACGGCCGCGTCTATGGCTCGATCACCGAGACCATCGGCAACACGCCGCTCGTGCGCCTCAACCGGCTCACCAAGGAGCGGGGCGTCGATGCTGAAATCCTGCTCAAGCTCGAATTCTTCAACCCGATCTCGAGCGTGAAGGACCGCATCGGCGTCAACATGATCGACGCCCTCGAAGCCTCCGGCCGGCTCAAGCCCGGCGGCACGCTGGTCGAGCCGACCTCGGGCAATACCGGCATCGCGCTGGCCTTCGTCGCCGCCGCCCGCGGCTACCGCCTGATCCTGGTGATGCCGGAGACGATGTCGGTCGAGCGGCGCAAGATGCTCGCCTTCCTCGGCGCGCAGCTCGAACTGACGCCGGGCGCGCAGGGCATGAAGGGCGCGATCGGTCGCGCCGAGGAGCTCCTGCGCGAGATCGACGGCGCGGTGATGCCGCAGCAATTCTCGAACCCGGCCAACCCGGAGATCCACCGCAAGACGACGGCGGAAGAGATCTGGAACGACACGCAGGGTCAGCTCGACGCCTTCGTGGCGGGTGTCGGCACCGGCGGTACGGTGACCGGCGTCGGCGAGGTGCTCAAGCCGCGTCTGCCCAACCTCAAGGTGTTCGCGGTGGAGCCGGTGGACAGCCCCGTGATCTCCGGTGGCCAGCCCGGCCCGCACAAGATCCAGGGTATCGGCGCGGGCTTCATCCCCGACAACCTGCACACCGACATCCTCGACGGCGTGCTCAAGGTGTCGAACCAGCAGGCGATCGACACCGCCCGCGACCTCGCCAAGTTCGAGGGCATCCCCGGCGGCATCTCGACCGGCGGCAACGTCGCGGCGGCGCTGGAACTGGCGGGCCGCCCCGAGTTCCAGGGCAAGCGCATCGTCACCATCGCCTGCTCGTTCGCCGAGCGCTACATCTCCTCGGTGCTCTTCGAAGGCATCGGCTAACACGCATCGCGCGGTGCGGGTCTGCGACGGACCCGCACCGCAACTCCTCCGGTCCCGGGTTGTTGTCCCGGTCAGATCAGGAGGACGAAGAATGACAGAGACTTCCCCCGACCGGCCGTCGCTGAAGGCGTTCGACGCCTATGCGGATCGCAACGGCCAGGATTTCGGCACCGATTCGCCCCTCGACGCGGGCATCCCCTCGCGGACCCAGGCGGAGCTGAAGAGCAATCCCGACGGAACGGCCGAGACCGCGCGCATCGCCTCCGGCACCGAGCGTCAGGGCCAGGACGCGGTGGACCAGACCGAGGCCGAGACGCCCGCCGAAAATCTACGCCGGATCTCCGATCCCTCGTCCCGCTCCAAGCCCGACGCGACCGCGCAGGAGGCGATCGAGCGCGCCACCGCCGCCGTCGGCCAGGAAGAGCCGCCGCGTCACGGCGAGGATCTTGGCGAACGTGTTGGGGGAGGCCGTGATGGGCAATGAAAACCGGCCCAACGAAGACCTGAGCAACACCGGCACCCGCAAGCCCGACGAGGCGGTCGGCTCACCCGGCCCCCATCCGGCGGGCGGCGGCCACCAGACCTCCGAGCAGGCGGCGATCACCGGGCAGGGGTCCGGCGGGCGCTCCGATGCCGAGCGGCGCGGAGAATGGGGCGAAGGCGCGGAAGGGGGCGCGGCCGGACGTACGCCACCCGCGATCGGCGGTTCGTCCGGCGGCCATTCCGACCGCAAGGCCTCGGCCGGCCCGCGTGAGGGGGAGCCCATCGCGGGCGAGCCCGACCGAGCCAAGCACTCCTGAGCCGCGCCGGCCCGCACCCCAATTTCTAAGGGAACTCGACGATGGACAAGCAGAACGGCGACGACCGCGAGACGGATCGGGAGCCCCAGGACGGGCACAAGCCCGCCAACAGCGCCCCCGACGCGGTCAAGGATCCCAACGAGAAGACCGACGGCAAGCCCGGTGTGCCGGCACAGGGCGACGAGACCGATCCGGGAGCGGGTTGACCGCGCCCCCGGTGCGGCCTTGCCGGCTCAGGCGGCCTGCCGGGGTTCCTCGTCCAACAGCTCGTCGGCGGGGCCGAAGAACTCGAACCGGACCCGCTCCGCCGGGACGCCGGCACGGGCCAGCCCGTTGGCCAGAGCGGCCAAGAAGGGCTTGGGTCCGCACAGGTAGTAGGTCGCACGCTCCGAGGGGGTGTTCGCAACGAGCCACTCGGCCGTGATCAGCCCTTCGTGGTCGAAATCTTCGCCCGGCCGGTCCTGCGGCTCCGGCTCCGCGTAGACGATGTGGGCCGACAGGGCCGCTTGGTTCGCAACAAGGCCGCGTACATGCTCGCGCATGGCGTGAACCCGCCCGTTGAGGGCACCGTGGACGAACCAAGCCGGGCGCTCGGGCGTCTCCGCCGCGATGCTCTCCAGCATGCTGATCATCGGGGTCAGGCCGACGCCGCCGCTGACCAGAACCACCGGCTCGGCGCTCTCCCGGTCGAGGAAGAAGTCGCCGGCGGGCGCGGCGACCTTCAGCACGGTTCCGGCCTTCGCTTCCGCGTGCAGCCAGTTCGAGACGAGGCCGGCCGGATGCGCGGTTGCGGCCTCGCGCTTGACGGTGATGCGGTAGGCGCGATCGTTCGGAGCGCAGGAGATCGAGTAGTTCCGCTTCAGCACGCCCCGGCCCGGCAGGTCGACGAGGAAGCCGAGATACTGCCCCGGCTCGTGACGCAGCACCGGGCCGCCGTCAGCGGGGACCAGCACGAACGACCGGATCGTCTCGCTTTCCGGGGTGACGCTCTCGACCACGAAGTCGCGCCAGCCGTTCCATCCACCGGTCTTGGTCGCCTGATCCCGGTAGATCGTCGCCTCCCGGCCGATCAGCAGCTCCGCCAGGAACCAGTACGCCTCGCCCCAGGCCGTGATGATCTCAGGGGTCGCTGCCTCTCCGAGCACATCGCGGATCGCCGCGAGCAGGGCGTCGGCGACGTGAGGATAATGCTCCGGCAGGATGTTGAGCGCGACATGCTTCTGGGCGATGCGCTCCACCGCGCTCGTCAGCACGCCGAGGTTGTCGATGTTGCGGGCATAGGCCAGAACGGCGAGGGCGAGGGCCTTGGGCTGCGAGCCGGTTTCGCCGTGATGCGACTGGTTGAAGAGGTCGCGGATCTCCACGTTCTCGAACAGGCGCTCGTACATGCGCCGGGTGATGGCGAGCCCGTGCGTTTCGAGAGCCGGGACGGTGGCTTTGACGGTGGCGACGGTTTGGGGCGAGAGCGGTGCGGGCATCGTCGGATCCAAAGGTTCATTCGACATAAACCTTTTGTCGCAGCTCGCGAAAAGATGCAAGTGAAATGTACCTTATAGGTCGTTCGGATCCGCCATGCGCCTGACCCGCTACACCGACTACGCTCTTCGGACCCTGATCTATGTCGGCCTGCGCGAGCCGAAGCAGAGTTCGATCGCGGAGATCGCGCGCGCCTATGGGATCTCGGAGAGCCACCTCACCAAGGTGGTGCATCAACTCGGCCGGCTCGGGCTGATTCAGACGATCCGGGGACGGGGCGGCGGATTGCGCCTCGCCAAGCCGCCGGCTGAGATCGTCGTCGGCGCCGTCGTCCGCGAGACGGAGGACGATCTCGCGCTGGTCGAGTGCTTTTCCGCAGGGTCCTGCGCGATCACCGCGCCCTGTCGCCTGCGGCGGGCACTCGGTGAGGCGCTGGCGGCCTTCCTGGCGGTTCTCGACCGCTACACCCTCGCCGACCTCTTGGGCGGAGCGGAGGGCGACGAGATCGCGCGGCTGCTCGGCCTGTCCCCACCCACCGCCATCCCGGCGGAAACGCCGGCTCCCGAGTGAGGCGGCGCCGAGATCCCCTACGCGGCTGCGGCCTCGACCCGGTTCCGGCCGAAGGACTTGGCGCGGTAGAGCGCGGTGTCGGCGCGCTTGAGCAGGTCGGACGGACCCGTATCGGTCGCGCGCCGCACGGAGACGCCGACCGAGACGGTCACACCGATGTCGCGCGTCCCGCCGTCGATGGCGAAGGGCGTCGCCTCGATCCGGTGGCGGATGCGCTCGGCGATGGCGCGGGCATCGGGCAGTTCGGCGCCGGGCACCACCATCACGATCTCCTCGCCACCGTAGCGGGCGAGGATGTCCATCGGCCGTACATACTGGCGGATGCGCTCGGCGAAGGCGCGCAGCACCTCGTCGCCGGCCTCGTGGCCGTAGGTGTCGTTGATCAGCTTGAAGCGGTCGATGTCGAGGAGCAGGCAGGCGAGTCCCTTCTCCTGCAGGGCTGCCTCACCGAAGACCGGCCCGAGATGGCGGTCGAGGTAGCGCCGGTTGTGCAGGCCGGTCAGGTCGTCGGTGATCGCGAGTTCCATCGAGGCATGGAGCGCCCCGCGCAGGGTCTCGGAGAAGCGCCGCCGCCGCACCTGCGTGCGCACCCGCGCGATCAGTTCGTTGCGGTCGACCGGACGCAGCAGGTAGTCGTTGACGCCGAATTCGAGACCGCGGGTGATGCGCGTTTTCTCGTGCATCTCGCCGAGCATGATCAGCGCCATGCTGCGGGTCCGCTCCAGCGATCGGAGCTGGCTGCACAGGCGCAGCCCGTCGAAGCCTTCGAGATCGAGGCTCACCAGGGCGAGGTCGAAGCCTTCCTCGGGCGCCCGCACCAGGGCGCGGTGCGGGTCGGTCTCCACCGTCACATGATGGTGCTGGGAGAGCGCCGTGCTGATGCGGTCGATGGCGCTCGCCCGGTCCTCCACGAGGAGAATGCGCGCACCCTCGCCGGTATCGGCGGCGGCGAGAACCAAGGGGTCGGGGCCGCCGATCTCGCGCGTCTCGAGGGCGCGGGAGCGCAGCTCGTCCGTCACGGCCTTCAGCCGCACGAGGCTGCGCACCCGGGTCATCAGCGCGGTGTCGTCGATGGGCTTGGTCAGGAAGTCGTCGGCGCCCGCATCCAGGCCCCGCAGCCGGTCGGCGGGCTGATCGAGGGCGGTGACGATCACCACCGGCAGATGGGCGGTGGCGGGATTGGCCTTGAGCCGGCGGCAGACCTCGAAGCCGTCCATGCCCGGCATCATCACGTCGAGGAGAACGACGTCGCATTCGCCCTTCTCGCAAATGGCCAGGGCGTCTGGCCCATTCATCGCCACGACCACGTCGAAATACTCGAGAGACAGTTTTGTCTCGAGCAGCCGGACGTTGGGGTAGAGATCATCCACGATCAGGACGCGAGCGGACATCGTTCCTCCGAGGCGCGGCCTTCACGACCGCGACGGCATTCAGTCCGAAGAGGTCTCAAGGAGCGCCGTCATCACCAATGTAACGACGGACCGTTGCCAAAAACTTCGCAACCGAGATCGGTTTGGACAAATATGCCTCGCATCCGCCTTCACGAATGCGTTCCTCGTCGCCTTTCATTGCAAAAGCGGTGATAGCGATCACAGGAATGTTACGAAGGTCGTCGTCGTCCTTGAGCCACTTTGTCACCTCCAGGCCCGAGACTTCGGGAAGCTGGATGTCCATCAGAATCAAGTCTGGGTGGTGCGCGCGCGCGAGTTCAATCGCCTCGATACCGTTGGCGGTCTTGAGGGTCGCGTAGCCGTGCGCCTCCAGCAGATCGTTGAAGAGCTTCATGTTCAGCTCGTTGTCTTCAACGATAAGAACGGTTTTCTTCATGACCTGCTCCGGCGCGGTCGCGATGGCGTTCCAACCCGTGGCCCGGCCCTCTTACTCTCTTAAACTGCTACTCGTTGATGAAACGCAAACTTG
Source organism: Methylorubrum sp. SL192 (assembly GCF_026672325.1). Lineage (NCBI taxonomy): Bacteria > Pseudomonadati > Pseudomonadota > Alphaproteobacteria > Hyphomicrobiales > Methylobacteriaceae > Methylorubrum > Methylorubrum sp. SL192. Next base: position 5,296,970 of record NZ_JAPPQV010000003.1, on the reverse strand, counting down.
ATCATAGTGATGGCCCGAGCGAGCGTCTCGCGGTCGAGGTGCTCGGATGGCTCGCCGCCGACGAGGACCGGCTGTTCCGGTTCATCGCCGCCAGCGGCCTGGAGCCCGGAACGCTGCGCGAGAGCATGCACGATCCCGGCTTTCTTGGTGCCGTGCTCGACCATGTCATGAGCGACGAACCGTCGCTCCTCGCTTGCGCCGAGGCGCTGGAGGTGAAACCGGAGCGGATCGTCTCCGCCTGGCAGCGCCTGCAGCCGCCGCCTTTCGACGAGGGCGGTTGAGGCGTTCTGGTCCGCGCTATCGCGCCAGCTCCCGCAGCCCGAGCCGGATCAGCGTCTTGGCCTCCACCCTCCCGGCCTCCTCGCCGAGGCCCTTCAGGGCGGCAGCGATGGCGGCCGAGGCCTGAATCTGGGCATAGCCGAGATTGACCAGGGCCGAGATCGCGTCCGCGACCGGTTGCGGCGCGGTCCTGTCCTCGACGGCGCCGGTCAGGGCGATGAGCGCCGGATCGATGGGGGCGAAGGCGGGCGCCTTGTCCTTCAACTCCGCGACGAGGCGGGCCGCGAGCCGCGGGCCGACGCCGGGGGCGCGGGCGACGGCGCCCTTGTCGCCGGTGGCGATGGCGGTGGCGAGCTGAGCCGGCTCCAGCACCGAGAGCACGCCGAGCGCCACGCGGGTGCCGACCCCCTGCACCGTCTGGAGCAGGCGGAACCACTCCCGCTCGGCATCGACGCGGAAGCCGTAGAGGCGGATCATGTCCTCACGCACATGTGTCTCGATGGCCAGATCCGTCGCCTCCCCGGGCTTCGGCAGACGCTGGAGGGTGCGGGCGGAGCAGTGGACGACGTAGCCGACGCCGTTCACATCGAGGATCACGAAATCCTCTCCGTAGGAATCGACGATTCCCTTGAGCTTGCCGATCATGTGAACCGTCGATCCTCGAAGGGTCCGTTGCCGCGCTTGGCCTAAGGCCATATCCGTCGTGGCGGCACAACCGACAAGGTGACCGCATGAAGCGCACGCACGCCCTCGCCGCCCTCCTGCTGGCGGGTTTCGCATTCGCCGCGCCCGGCGGTCTACACGCACAGGAGGCCGCCCAGGGAACGGCACCCGCTCTGACCAAGGATCCGGGGCAGGTGAAGGCCGGGCGCTACCGGCTCGATCCGGCGCACGGCAAGATCACGTGGTCGATCAGCCATCTCGGCTTCTCGACCTATTACGGCCAGTTCACGGAGGTGTCGGGCGACCTCGTCCTCGATCCCGCCGCCCCGGCCAAGAGCAGCCTCTCGGTCAAGATCGGCACCGGCAGCGCCAACGGTCTCAACGACAAGCTCAACGCGCATCTCAAGCAGCCGGATTTCCTCGACGTCGGGAAGTTTCCCGAGGCGACCTTCGTCAGCACGTCGGTCGAGCCGACGAGCCCGACGACGGCGCGCGTCAACGGCACCCTGACCCTGCGCGGCGTCTCGAAGCCGGTCTCGTTCGACGCCACCTTCAATCAAGCGGGCGTCAACCCGGTCGATAAGATCTATTCGGTCGGCTTCGATGGCTGGACGGTGATCAAGCGCTCCGAGTTCGGCGTGAACGCCTTCCTGCCGCTGCTGGGCGACGAGGTGTCCCTCCGGTTGGAGGGCGAGTTCAAGCTTCAGTAGGAAGCGGCGAAGCGGGCCGCCGGTTTGCGGCAACGCTTCGTTCACGATATGTGCCGTACCGGATCGATGCTCTGAAGGAGGCCGAGGCCATGACCACGGACGTCCGCATCCTCGGCATCGATCCCGGCCTGCGCCGCACCGGCTGGGGTCTGATCACGGCGCGGGGCAGCAAGCTGTCCTACCTCGCCTGCGGCGTCGTCACCTCCGACGGAGACCTGCCGCTGGCGTTGCGCCTGCGCGAGCTGCACGAAGGCCTGACCCGCATCGTCACGACCTACACGCCCGACGAGGTCTCGGTGGAGGAGACCTTCGTCAACAAGGACGCGCAGGCCACGCTCAAGCTCGGCCATGCCCGCGCCGTGGCGCTGCTGGTGCCGGCGCTGGCCGGCCTGCCGGTGGCGGAATATGCCGCCAACCTCGTGAAGAAGACCGTGGCCGGGAACGGCCACGCGGAGAAGGTTCAGATCCAGGCGATGGTGAAGTTCCTGCTGCCGAAGGCGGAGTTCAAGCTCGCCGACGCAGCCGACGCACTCGCCATCGCGATCACCCATGCCAGCCACCGCGGCGCCATCGCCCTCGACCGCCGCCACGCCGTGGCCGCGGGCGGGGGACCGGGTGCGGCGCGGATCGCCGCGGCGCTGGCGCGGCTCGACCGGTAAAGTTGATCGGCCGCGATACCTCCGGACCGCCTACGCGGAGCGGACGTTGACGAGGATCGGGCGACCTCCAGGCGCAACGGCTCGGCTTGGCGGATCGCTCGGCGGTGACGCTCATCGTCCGGGCGGTCTCCCGAAGCTCGGCGGCGGAGGTGCCGACCGTGCCGACGATGCGGCCGACCGACGCCGCGAAGCCGTCCTGACCCGAATCTCTCCGGCCTGACCCGTCTCTAGCCTCTGAGGTCGAGCAACACCTTGCCGACCGCCTCGCGGCGGACGAGCACGCCGAGCGCCTCCGCGTAGGCGTCGAGCGGATAGACGCCGTGCACCTTCACGGTGAGTTTGCCCTCCGCCGCCCAGGCGAGCAGTTGGGCTTGGTTGGCCGCATGCGCCTCCGGCTCGCGCTCGCCGAAGGCGCCCCAATGGACGCCCTGGACGTCGATGCCCTTGAGCATGATGACATTGAGGGGGAATTTCGGGATCTCGCCCGCGGCAAAGCCGATCACGAGGAAGCGCCCCTTCCAGCCGAGCGCGCGCATGGCCGGCTCGGCCAGATCACCGCCGACCGCGTCGTAGACCACGTCGACGCCGCGCTCGCCGGTGAGGCGCCGCAAGGCCTCGCGCAGGTTGTCCGCCTTGTAGTCGATCAGGTCGTCGGCGCCGTGGGCACGGGCGGTCTCGAGCTTTTCGGGCGAGGAGGCGCAAGCGATGACGCGCGCCCCGAGCAGCTTGCCGAGTTCGACCGCCGCGAGCCCGACGCCGCCCGACGCGCCGAGCACGACGAGGGTTTCGCCCGGCCGGATGCGGGCGCGATCCCGGAGCGCGTGGAGCGTGGTGCCGTAGGTGATCGAGAGCCCGGCGGCGATCTCGTCGGAGACGGCCTCCGGCACCCGCGCGAGGCGCTTCACCGGAACCGCGATCCGCTCGCGGGCGGTGCCGTGGCTGAGATGGACCATCACCCGGTCGCCGACGGAGAAGCCCTCCGCATCGGGGCCCAAAGCCTCGATCACGCCGCAGGCCTCGCCGCCGGGGGAGAACGGCAGTTCGGGCTTCACCTGATAGCGGCCGGCGATGATGAGCGTGTCGAAGAAGTTCAGCGCCGCGACCCGCACCCGCACCAGCGCCTCGCCGGGGCCCGCCACCGGATCGGGCAGGTCCTCGATGCCGAGATCCTCCGGCCCACCGAGCCGGCTGCACACCAGGGCCTTCATATCAGCGCCGTCTCCCTCACATCGCCGGTCGTGCCAGATCCCCACGCCCGGCAGGCGGGAGCGGGATCGGTGCCGCGTTCAGCCACGGTCATGCCCGCTCGCACGCCGTGAGCGCAAGATATCGAGCGCAAGACGTTCAGGCCCGCTCGTAGGTCCCCGTCAGCATGCCTTTGGCGATCACGTTGTCCCGGAGTGCGTCGAGCAGGGAGCCGCGGCCCGGCGAGGCGGGCAGGTCGGCGGGGCGGGCCAGCGCGAAGACCTGAAACAGGTAGTGGTGCGGGCCGTGGCCGGTCGGCGGGTCCGGCGGCAGCCAGCCGTCCTTCTGGAACGAGTTGCGGCCCAGATCGTGCGGGCTACCCTCGCTCGCCGGGCTCGCGAACGCCCCCTCGGGGACGTTTTGCGCTTCCGGGCGCAGGTTCCAGGCGATGAGGTGGACGAAGGGGTGCGAGGAGGGCGCGTCCGGATCCTCCACGAACAGGACGAGCGCCGCGGCCCCGTCCGGCACGTCGGCGATGGCGAGCGGCGGCGAGAGCCCATCGCCGTCCGCGGTGTAGCGGGCGGGGATCGGCGCGGTGTCGGCGAAGGCCTCGCTCGTCACGCGGATGCTGGCGGGGGCCTCCGCCGCGACCGTGTGGAACGCGGCCTTTTCCGCGCCGGCCCTGAGGCCGGAGAGCGCCTGACCGATGGCGTGCGGCAGCTTTTCGAGCATCGGGGAGGGTCTCCGCTTGTCCTGCGAAAAACCCTCAACGAACACCCGCCCGCTTCGTTCAGGCGGGCCCTTCATTCAGGCGGGGCGGTGCGCCGCCACCATGTAGTTCACCCCCGTGTCGCGGCTTGCGCGCCAGGAATCGTTGAGCGGATTGTAGACCACGCCGGTCGTGTCGGTGACGGTGAGGCCGCCCGCCGTGATGTCGGCGGACAGCTCCCGCGGCGTCACGAACTTCTCCCAATCGTGGGTGCCCCGCGGCAGCCAGCGCAGCACGTATTCGGCGCCGACGATGGCGAGCGCGAAGGAGCGCATCGTCCGGTTGATGGTGGCAGCAAACAGCAGGCCGCCGGGCTTCACCGTCGTGCAGCACGCGCGCAGAAAGCCTGCGCGGTCGGAGACGTGCTCGACCACCTCCATGGCGAGCACGATGTCGAAGCGTTCGCCGCGGGCGGCCACCGCCTCGATAGTCTCGTCGCGGTAATCGATAGTGAGGCCTTCCGCCTCCGCATGGGCGCGGGCGGCCGCGATGTTGCCGGTCGCCGGGTCGAGGCCCGTCACCGTCGCGCCGAGCCGGGCCAGAGGCTCCGACAGAACGCCGCCGCCGCAGCCGATATCGATGACGCTGAGCCCTTCGAGGGGAAAGGAAGCCGCCGGGTCGCGCTCGAAGATGCGGCAGGCCTCGTCGCGGATGTAGCCGACCCGGACGGGATTGAACTTGTGCAGAACCGCCATCGGCCCGCGCTCGTCCCACCAGCGCGCGGCCAGGGCGTCGAAGCGCGCCACTTCGTCCCGATCGATCGAGGCACCCGTCATCCGGCTCACTTTCGCATCGTTTGAACCTGTGGCAGCGCAATCGCTTGAACCCGATTGCGCCGTTTTTCCAGCTGGCCTCAAGCGCCGGCGGCCGCCTCCGCGGCCTCGGCTCTCGCTCCGCTTTTGTGTTCGAGCGACCGTTCCGGTCCTCGAACCCGCTCCGCGGGGCGCTCTTCGCGCCCGGAATGAAGCGCCATCGCGCTTCGAGCGATGGCCCTGGTCCTGCCGTCCGATTGACACGGCCGGGGGGCCCTTGTACCCGCCGGTCGCATCCCCGGTACAGCCGCGCCGTGTTGTTTTCCGTTTGACGCGGCGCGCCGGCCTCACGGCCGGCACCGTAGGGACAAGATGAGCAGACCGGACGCGACATGCCCCGTTTGGTGATGAAATTCGGCGGCACCTCCGTCGCCAATGTCGACCGCATCCGCAACGTGGCGCGCCACGTCGCCCGCGAGGTCGCGGCCGGCTACGAGGTCGCGGTCGTGGTCTCGGCGATGTCGGGTAAGACCAACGAGCTGGTCGGCTGGGTCAAGGACGCCGACCCGCTCTACGGCGCGGCGGAGTACGACACGGTCGTTGCCTCGGGCGAGCAGGTCACCTCGGGGCTTCTCGCCATCGCGCTCAACAAGGACGGGATCAAGGCCCGCTCCTGGCAGGGCTGGCAGATCCCGATCCATACCTCCGACGCGCATGGCTCGGCACGGATCGAGGGCATCGATCCGACGAATCTCGACGAGAGCTTCAAGCGCGGCGAGGTCGCCGTCATCTCCGGCTTCCAGGGTGTGAATCCGCAGACCGGCCGGATCGCGACGCTGGGACGCGGCGGCTCGGACACGTCTGCGGTGGCGATCGCCGCCGCCATCGGCGCGGAGCGCTGCGACATCTACACCGACGTGGACGGGGTCTACACCACCGATCCCCGCGTGGTGCCCAAGGCCCAGCGCATGGAGCGCGTGACCTTCGAGGAGATGCTGGAGATGGCGTCCTTGGGCGCCAAGGTGCTCCAGGTGCGCTCCGTCGAGCTCGCCATGGTGCACCGGGTGCCGACCACGGTGCGCTCCTCCTTCGATCCCCCCGATGCCGCGCGGCCGGGCACCCTCATCTGCGACGAGGACCAAATCGTGGAACAGCAGATCATCACCGGCATCGCCTTCTCGAAGGACGAGGCGCAGATCACCCTGCGCGCCGTGAAGGACAGCCCCGGCATTGCCGCAGCGATCTTCGGACCGCTGGCGGATGCCAACATCAATGTCGACATGATCATCCAGACCGTGTCCGGCGATCAATCGACCACCGATATGACCTTCACCGTGCCGGCGGCCGATTACGAGCGCTCCCGCGCCATCCTCGACGCCCAGCGCGACACGATCCAGTTCGGCCAGATCGAGGGCGCCACCGACGTGGTCAAGGTCTCGGCGATCGGCGTCGGCATGCGCTCGCATGCGGGCGTTGCAGCCAAGGCCTTCCGGGCGCTGGCGCAGAAGGGTATCAACATTCGCGCGATCACCACCTCCGAGATCAAGTTCTCGGTCCTGATCGACGCCGCCTACACGGAGCTTGCCGTCCGTACGCTCCACTCGCTATACGGCCTCGACCAGGCCTGACCGTTCCCGTCGGCGTCGGCCCCACGGCTCTCAAGCCAGGGTTGCGCCGGCCGACCCGGATTGACGACACGATGCCCGCTGCGCCCGGAGGCCCGCGCCTGCTGCTGCGCCGGCTCCGCGAAGCCATGGCGGAGCCGGTCAGTCCGCAGCAGCGTCTCGACCGGATCGTCGTCCTCATCGCGGCGAACGTGATCGCCGAGGTGTGCTCGGTCTATGTGGTGCGCGATGACAACACCCTCGAACTGTTTGCAACCGAGGGTCTGAACCGCGACGCGGTTCACATCACCCGCATGCGCGCCGACGAGGGCCTCGTCGGCCTGATCGCCAAGACGGCCGAGCCGTTGGCGCTGTCCGACGCGCAGTCGCACCCCTCGTTCTCGTATCGACCGGAAACGGGCGAGGAAATCTACCACGCCTTCCTCGGCGTGCCGCTGCTGCGGGCCGGGAATACGCTCGGCGTGCTGGTGGTCCAGAACAAGACCTACCGCGTCTATTCCGAGGAGGAGATTGAAGCGCTCCAGACCACCGCCATGGTGCTGGCCGAGCTGATCGCTTCGGGTGAACTCCAGGCGCTGTCGCCCGGCGCCGGCACCGCCGCGCGCCGTCCGGTGAGCCAGCGCGGCGTCGCGCTCGCCGACGGGATCGGCCTCGGACATGTCGTGCTGCACGAGCCGCGCATCGTCGTGAAGACGCTGATCGCTGAGAACGTCGAGCGCGAGATGGAGCGGCTGGAGGCGGCGATCGAGGACGTGCGCTCGGCCATCGACGAGTTGGTCGAGCGCGGCGACGGCATCGGCTCGGGCGAATCCCGCGAGATCCTCGAGACCGTGCGGATGTTCGCCCATGACAAGGGCTGGCTGCGGCGGATGCGCGAGGCGGTGCAGTCCGGTCTCACCGCGGAGGCCGCGGTCGAGAGGGTGCAGTCGGACAACCGTGCCCGGATGCTGCGCCAGAGCGACCCTTACCTACGCGACCGCCTCCACGATCTCGACGACCTCGCCAACCGCCTGCTGCGCCGCCTCGTCGGCCAGGAGAGCCAGAACGGCGACGGCCTGCCGGAGAACGCGATCCTGGTCGCCCGCTCCATGGGCCCGGCGGCACTCCTCGACTACGACCGGGCTCGCTTACGCGGCGTGGTGCTGGAGGAGGGCGGGCCGACGAGCCATATCGCCATCGTCGCCCGCGCGCTCGGCATCCCGGCGGTCGGCGAGATCGCTAACGCCACGAGCCTGTGCGATTCGGGCGACGCGATCATCGTCGATGGCCTGTCGGGCGAGGTGCAGATCCGGCCGACCCCCGAGGTCGAGGCGTCCTATGCCGAGATGGTGCGCCTGCGCGCCCGGCGGCAGGAGCAGTACCGGGCCCTGCGCGACGTACCCGCCGTCACCCGCGACGGCGTGAAGATCGGCTTGCACCTCAATGCCGGCCTGCTCGTCGATCTGACGCATCTGCACGAGACCGGGGCGGAGGGCGTCGGCCTGTTCCGCACCGAGCTGCAATTCATGATCGCCGAGCGGATGCCCTCGGCCGCCGAACAGCAGACGCTCTACGAGGCGGTCTATTCGGCCACCGGCGACCTGCCGGTGACGATCCGCACCCTCGACATCGGCGGCGACAAGATCCTCCCCTACATGCCGGCGCTGGAGGAGGAGAACCCGGCGCTCGGCTGGCGGGCGATCCGCATCGGCCTCGACCGGCCGGCTTTGCTGCGGGTGCAGTTGCGGGCGTTGCTCAAGGCGGCGGCGGGGCGACCGATCAAGATCATGTTCCCGATGGTCGCCACCGTCGAGGAGTTCATCCGCGCCCGCGACATCGTCGAGCGCGAGAAGGCGCACTTGCGCCGCCACGGCTACGCCCTGCCGAGCGATTGCCGCCTTGGCGCGATGGTCGAGGTGCCCTCGCTGCTGTTCCAGATCGACGAGATCGCCCGCGAGGCGGATTTTTTGTCGGTCGGCTCGAATGACCTGATGCAGTTCCTGTTTGCCGTCGATCGCGAGAACCGGCGCGTGGCCAACCGCTTCGATCCCCTGTGCGGGGCGGCGATGCGCGCCTTCCGCCTCATCGCCGAGCGCTCCGCGGCGCAGGGCTGCCCGGCGACCGTCTGCGGCGAGATCGGCGGCCGGCCTTTAGAGGCGCTGGCGCTGATCGGCTTAGGCTTTCGCGATTTCTCGATGTCGCCGGCCTCGATCGGCCCGGTCAAGGCGATGGTGCTCTCCGCCGATGCCGCCGAGGTCGCGGCGTTGATCCAGTCCGAGCTGACCCGGGTGACCGACGGCGCCTCGGTCCGGCCCGCCCTGGCCGCCTATGCCAAGGCGAACGGCGTGCCGATTTAGGTTCACGACGACCGACATCGGCCCCAGCCTGCGAGAGGAAAACGGGTGGATTGGCAGGTGCACTGGCTGGAGGCCGAGGGCGACCTCGCGCCCTGGCGCGAGCGGATCGCAGCCGAGATCGAGGTCGCTCGGACCGCCGTGGCCGGCGTCCTGCCGCCGTTCCGGTTGGACATCCTCGTGGAGCGTGTGACCGGCGCGGTCATCCCGGAGGTCGGAACGGCCGGCCGCGCCTATCGGCCGAGCCTGTGCGGGCTCACGGTCGACCCGCTCAACCCGAACTTCGCGGCGAGCCTCGACACCGGCGACATCCGGCGGACGATCGCGCATGAGGTGCATCACTGCCGTCGCTTTGCCGGGCCCGGATACGGCCGAACGCTGGGTGAGGCGATCGTCAGCGAGGGATTGGCCGGACAGTTCGCCGGGACGCTCTTCGCAGCGCCCCCCGAGCCCTGGGAATGCGCCCTGGACGACACGGCTTTGCGGGCCCATCTTCCGAGTGCGGCGGAACTTCGTGCGCCCAATCACGATCACGCCGGCTGGTTCTTCGGAGCCGGCGGCCGCCATCCGCGCTGGCTCGGATACACCCTCGGTTACCGGATCGTCGGCGACTGGCTCGCTGCCAACCCCGAGCCCGATGGCGCGATCTGGGTGAACGTGCCGGCGGAGTCCGTGCTGGCGGCGTCTCCGTGGTCCGCTGCGGCGTGAGCGGCCCTTGAACGACCCGGATGCGCGGCCGGTCAGACCCGGCGCATCTTCCCTCCCGGTCGCCGCACGGGTAACGGGTGCCGGTCGGACCGCCATGAACGGTGTCGTTCCGGCGAGCCCGCCGAAGCGGCCGTGCGATCCGCCCCGTCCCCTTCCGATTTGACGCGCACCATCGACGAGTATCCTGACAGGCGATGACCCCCATTCCTTCCGATCGCCTCGACGCCATCCTGGCGCGGCACGACATCGTCACGGCGCAGCTCGCCGACGGTTCGGCCGATGCCGGGAGCATCGTGCAACTTTCCCGCGAATTGTCCGAACTCGACGGCGTCGTGGCCGCGATCCATCACTACCGGCTGGCAGAGGCCAACCTGGCCGGCATCCGGGCGATGATCGACGAGCCGGGCGGCGATCCCGAGATGCGCGCGCTCGCGGCCGAGGAGAAGCCGGAGGCCGAGGAGGCGCTCGAACAGGCCCACCGTGCGCTGCAACTGATCCTGCTGCCGAAGGATGCCGCCGACGAGAAGAGTGCGATCCTCGAAATTCGCGCCGGCACCGGCGGTGACGAGGCGGCCCTGTTCGCGGGCGACCTGTTCCGCATGTACGCGCGCTACGCCGAGTCGAAGGGCTGGCGCGTCGAGGTGATCTCGGAGAGCGAGGGCACGGCCGGCGGCTATCGCGAGGTCGTGGCCGAGGTGAAGGGCCGCAGCGTGTTCTCACGCCTCAAGTTCGAGAGCGGGGCCCACCGCGTCCAGCGCGTGCCCGACACCGAGACGCAGGGGCGCATCCACACCTCCGCCGCCACCGTCGCGGTGCTGCCCGAGGCGGAAGAGGTCGACATCGTCGTCAACGAGGCCGACCTGAAGATCGACACCATGCGGGCGCAGGGCGCGGGCGGCCAGCACGTCAACAAGACGGAATCGGCGATCCGCATCACGCATATTCCGACCGGCGTGGTGGTGTTCGTCCAGGAGGAGCGCTCGCAGCACAAGAACCGCGCCCGGGCGATGTCCCTCCTGCGCTCGAAGCTGTTCGACGCCGAGCGCACCGCCAAGGATTCGGCACGGGCCGCCGACCGCAAGGCGCAGGTCGGCTCCGGCGACCGCTCGGAGCGCATCCGCACCTACAATTTCCCGCAAGGCCGCGTCACCGACCACCGCATCAACCTGACCCTCTACAAGCTGGAGGAGGTCATGGCCGGCCAGGCGCTCGACGAAGTGATCGACGCCCTGGTGACCGAGCATCAGGCCGAGCTGCTGGCCGCCGAGGGAATGGCGTGAGGGCTGGGGCCGGCATGAGCCCCAGCTTTGCACCGACGCTTCCCCGCGAAGCCGCCCTGCGGCATCTCGTCCAGACCTTCGAAGGGGCCGGCCTGCCGAACGCGCGCTCGGATGCGCGCTTCCTCCTGCTGCACACCCTCTCGCTCACCCCCCTCGACCTGACGCTGCGCGGGCGCGAACTGCTCGGCGTGGCCGGGGCGGAGGCGATCCGGCAGGCGGCCGAGCGGCGGCTCGCGGGCGAGCCGGTGGCGCGGATCCTCGGCGCCTGGGAGTTCTGGGGGCTGCCCTTCGCCCTCGGCCCGGAGACGCTGGTGCCGCGGCCCGATACCGAGAGCGTCGTGGAGACGGCACTCCGCCTGTTGCCGGAGCGCGAGCGGCCGCTGCGCCTGATCGATCTCGGCACCGGCTCCGGCTGCATCCTCGTGGCTCTGCTACACGAGCGGCCGGGCGCGCTCGGCATCGGCCTCGACCGGTCGGCGGCAGCGCTGGCGATCGCCCGCCGGAACGCGGCGGCGAACGGTGTCGCCGATCGGGCCGCCTTCCTGTGCGGCTCCTGGCTCAATGCGCTGGAGGGGCCCTTCGACCTCATCGTCTCGAACCCGCCCTACATCGCCGCCCCCGTCATCGCGACGCTCGAACCGGAGGTTCGCCTGCACGATCCGCAGGCGGCCCTCGACGGCGGAGCCGACGGCCTCGACGCCTACCGGGCGATCCTCGCGGATGTCGCCCGGCGGCCGGGCCTGCTCTCGGCGCAGGGCACGCTCGTGCTGGAGATCGGCTACGATCAGGCAAACGCCCTGACCCGTCTCGCGCAGGAGGCGGGATTCGAGGATATCGGTGTCGGCCAGGATCTCGCGGGCAACGACCGGGTCGTCACGCTTCGGCCATCCTTGGCGGGCAGGTGACTGATCGAGGAAGCGGATTTCGCGCCGGGCCGCGACGCGAATGGCCGATAAACCTGCACAATTCCGGCATAAGCCGCCTTGGCCACGAAAAAATGCTTGTTGTCGAGGGCGTCAGTCACTAGCTTAGAGATGCAGGCCGCCAATGGTCCGTTGAGCGTCTCTCACAAAACTCCCGCTGCGCCCCACAGGCCAAAGGGAGCTCCCGAGAACCGGGAGTTTTGTGAGGCACTCTTTTAAACGGTATCGGCAGGATCGGTTTTGACCGTGTCCTCCGGCTTCGGACGGTCTTCCCATCATCGAGCGGACGCGCTCCGGCAGTCGCGGCTAGGCTCGGTGATATCGAACCTGACAGTCGAGGGATGTCTCGCGGCGCGCCAAAACCGAGCGCAGCCACCAGACGAGCGGCAAACATCGCGGAATGAAGCGCGGTCGGGCGCCTTGCGCCCGGCTCGCCCTGTCCGCGAGCCAAGCTCCAGCACTGTCAGTCACGCTGAGCGACAGGTAACGAGGGTCAATCGAGGCCGATGAGACCAAACCAGAATCGACGGATGCGGGGTCGCAATCGGCCCAAGGGTCCGAATCCGCTGACGCGCTCTTACGAGTCGAACGGTCCCGACGTCAAAATCCGCGGCACCGCTCAGCATATCGCCGACAAGTACGCACAGTTGGCGCGCGACGCCCTTGCGAGCGGTGATCCGGTGGCTGCCGAGAACTACTTCCAGCACGGCGAGCACTATTTCCGGATCATCACCGGCGCTCAGGAGCCCGGTCGTCCGCAGGTCACGCAGGGCTATGCCCGCAACGGCTTCGACGAGGACGAGGAAGGCGACGACGAGACCGTGCAGGGCCAGGGCGCCGAGGGCGGTCGCCAGGGGCTCGGCTACGGCACCGACGAGTACGGTGACCCGACGCAGCAGCCGCAGCCGTTCGAGCGCCACGACTTCGACGGCCGTCCCCAGCGTAACGATCGCAACGACCGGAACCAGCGCTTCCAGCCCCGCGAACAGGGCCGCGACCGCAACGATCGCAACGACCGGGGTCAGCGCTTCGAGGGCAACCGGCCGGATTACAACCGCGGCGAGCCGCGGCAGGACTTCCGTCAGGATCGCCAGGACCGGCCTGACCGCCAAGACCGGCCCGAGCGCCAAGATCGGCCCGAGCGTCAGGATCGTCAGGACTATCCCCGTCAGGACGGCCCGCGGCAGGATTACCGCCAGGACCGGCGTCAGGATTACCGGCAGGATTTCGGGCAGCAGCCCCAAGACGGCCGTGAGAATCAGGGCCGGGACAATCAAGGTCGTGAATTTCAAGGCCGCGACAACCAGGGCCGCGAGCCGCAGGGTCGCGAGAACCGTCGCGACACCGGCCGCTTCGAGAACGGTCGCAACGAGTCGCCCGAGGCCCCGCGTCAGGAGCCTCGCCAGGAATCGCGCCAAGAGCCTCGGCAAGAACCCCGGCAGGAGCCGCGTCAGGACACCCGCGCCGAGCCTGCAGCACGGACCGAGACGCCCCAGCGCCCCGACAGCCCGGCGCCGCGGCGCGGACGCGGACGTGCGAGCGAAGCCAGCCGCGCCGCCGCGGCCGAGGCGGCCGATCCGTCGGCGCTGCCCGCCTTCCTGATGACGGCGACCCGTAACCCCACGCCCCCGCCGTCCCCCGAGGCACCGGTTGCGCGCGCCGCGCCGGAGCCGCGCGAGGCAGCCCCCGCCCCCGAAGCGCCGTCATCGGCCGAGGAGGCGCCCGCGCCCAAGCCGCGCCGCCGCCGGACCCGCTACAAGGGCCCCGAGGACGAAGCGGCTCCCGAGAAGACCGACACGCCGGACGCGGCCGAGTAAGCGAACCAAACGAAAGCGGCCCGAGGATTTCCTCGGGCCGCTTTCGTTTGGCGCCTGCGCCAGGGCGGCGCGGGCTGAGCGATACGCGTCCCGCTTGGATCAGCGGAGATAGTTGACGAGGCTCATCTCCGAGAGGATCGAGGTGACCTTGTAGCTCGCCTGCAACTGCGTCTGCAGGCTCAGGAGCTTGGCCGCGACCTCTTCCGTCGAGACCGTATCGACCCCGTCGAGGGAGTCCTGCAGGGTCGCCTTGGTCGTGTTGGCCACCGACTTCGCATTGGCCATGCTGCTGGCGGCCAGACCGAAATCGGTGCCGATCTGCTCCAGGCTCTGCTGGCTGGTGCCCGCAGTGAGCAGGTTCGCCGCGCGGCTGGAGACCGCCTCGAACCGTGCCGTGTCGACCGTTCCGGTCCCGGTGGTGAAGTTTTCCGCCGCCATCGCGGCGATCCCGGCCAGCGTCCGGCGGATCGCCTCCTCGTTGGCCTGCGCGCCGATCTCGACCGTCCGGCTGGTGCCGGCCTGCACCGTCGCCGTCGCCCGCGGGTCGGAAGCGGTGTCGCCCTTGTACCAGATCACGGTCTTGGCGCTCGCGGTCTCGGCGTAGCCGTTGCCGTCCGCCGCGACGCGCCGAGGGCTCAGGCCGGCGGCGGGCGAGCCCTCGAAGAAGTTCAGCGAGGCGCGGCCGGCCGAACTCGCCGAGAGTTCGGTGTTGGCCGCCGTCGTCAGGGCGTTCTGGAGCGTGCGGGAGAGGTTCGCGGTCGTCTCCTCCGGCGTCGCGCCGATGGCGAAGGCCGTCGCGGAGTCGACCCCGGCCGTGGCAGCGGCGGTCAGAGTGATCGACTTGGTCGTGCCGTCATGCATCCCGAGCTTGAGCGTGATCGTGTCGCCGGGCGCGGGATTGCTGCCGACGGTCAGGGTCGCCGTGGCCGCCTGGCCGTTGCTGAAGTCCGCCGCCACGCCGGGCGGGCTCGCGCTCTGCACGCTGGCAATGTCGGCTCCGCCGAGCGCCCGCTTCAGGTTCGCGGCGGTCTCTTCCTTGGTGGCTCCGATGGAGAAGGCTCCGGCCGCATTGCCGGCCTCGCCCGCACGGGCGGTGAGGTCGAGGGTCGTCTGGCTGCCGTCGGCGCGCTGCACCACCACCCGCACCTGAGCGCCTTCGGCAGGCTGCTCGGCAAAGCGCAAGGCGACGTCGGGCTTCGACCCGGCGACGACGTTCGCGCCGAGCGTGGCGCTGTTCGAACTCGACGCGGCCATGAGGGTGAAGCCGAAATTCGCCCGTGCTTCGGCACTGAAATCCTCCGACAAGCCGATCGTCCGGGTGCCGACGCTCTGGGTCAGGCGGCCATTGCCTGAGGGGCCGAGATCGGCCTTCTTCTGCTCGGTGATCAGGGTCCTGAGACCGTCGAGCCCCTCGGCCGGGATACCATCCAGGATGGCTTGGTCGGAGACGACCGGCGCCGTCTCGGTCGCCCGCCCCGAGAAGACGTAGACCCCGGCCGCCTGCTGGTTCAGGGCATCGACGGCCGCCGAGAGGTTGTTGGCGGCAAGCTGCACGGTGGCCGACGGCAGCTTCTCGTTGCGGGTGGCGACGATGCCGGTGAGGTTCGAGCGGGTGCTGTCGGAGAGTGCCTTGAGCTGGGTGAGGCTGGCGCTCGTGAGCTTCACCCGGGTCTCGGCCGAGCCGATCGCCGCGAGGTAGCCGTCCTGCGCGCTGATCGCCGCGTGCGCGCTGAGACTGGTCGTGCGCGCGACGCCCAGGCCGCCATAGGTTTCGGCGGTGCGCCCGGTCGAGAGCTGCTGAGCCAGCCCGTCGAGCTGGTTCTTCATGCTGACGAGGCTCGCCGACTGGCGGTCGAAGCGGTAGGTGCCGGCGGCGAAAGCGGTGATGGTCATCGGCGGCTCCGCACCTAAATCCTGAGCAGGGTGTCGATCATGTCGCGGGCGGCGGTGAGCACGCGGGCGTTGGCCGCGTAGGCCTGCTGGAGCGCGATCAGGTTCGACATCTCCTCGTCGATGTTCACACCCGAGGCGGAGGCGAAGCGTCCCTGCGCCGTCGAGAGGGCGATGCTCTGCCCCTCGTCGAGATCCTGCGCCGCCGCCGCCGCCGCGCCCTGCACCGAGATGACGCCCTGGACGAAGTCGGCGACGCTCGACCGGGTCGGGGCGTCGATGCCGCTGATGCCGCTCGACGAGGAGAAGAGGCGCTGGGTGCTCGTCAGCGCGGTGAAGAGGGCCTGCGGCCGGGTTCCGTCGCCGATGCCGCTCGCCGCGCCCGTCCCGGTGACGCCGACGAGGCTCGCGGCGCTGCCGACCACCGCCGGGTTCACGGCGATGCGCTGGGCAAAGCCGGTGAGCTGCGAGCCGCCGTCGAAGGAGCCGGTGTAGAGCGCGGCGGACGCGCCATCGACGAAGAGCGGGATCTGCGTGGCGGATCCCTTGATGTCGCCCGCCGCGGTGACCTGCGTCACGCTGGCGCTCGCCGCGACCAGGGTGGCCCCGCCGCTCGAGAGGATGCGCATCGCGCCGGCCTCGCCGCCGGGCACGCTCGACACCGTGTACCCGCCGCCCAGCGCCGCGGTGATCGCGCTGCGGACCTCGTCCGCGGTGCGGGCGGGGACCGCATCCGGCCGCCGGATCGTGAACGGGATCACCGTGGCGTTCGCGTCGTCGGTCGCGCCGGCGGGAATGGCGGGGGGCGGATTCTGGTAGGACGGCATCAGGATGAGGTTGCGCTGCGTGCCGCTCCCGTCCTGGACCGTCAGGGTGATGGCGTTGCCGGCCGAGAGACCGGTCAGGTCGATGTCGAAGCCCCCCGTGGTGCCGTCGGTGGGGACCGAGCCGGTGGCCAGTCGGTCGGACATCGCGCGCGACAGCCCCGCCGCGAGGTCGTCGAGCTGGCGCTGGGCCTGAGGCAGCACCGTATCACGCAGTTCGATCGCGGCGGCGATCGATCCGGAGCGGATCGCCCCGGAGCCGAGCAGATCGATCTTGCCGCCGCCGGGCGTCGACGCGACGATGGTGCCGACGCCGCTCTGCGACGGGTCGGAGGCGTAGAGCGCGTTGGCCGAGAGCGTGCCGCGGGCATCGAAGCGGAGCGAGGCGGCGTTGGAGCGGTCGAGCAGGGTGACGCCGGAGCTGGTCAGCACGCTCACGCTGCCGTCGCTCTGAGGAACGGCGTTGATGTCGATGAGGCCCGATAGGCTGGTCAGCGCCTGGTCGCGCTGATCCTCGAGTTCGGGCCGGCTCGCATCGCCGGACGCGGTCGCGACGATGCGGGTGTTGAGCTTGGCCAGTTGCGCGAGCAGGCCACTGGCCTTCTCGGTATCGGTGGCGAGTTGCGATTCCAGCCCCGAGCGCAGGGCCTGAACCCCGTTGGCGGCGCTGCCGATGCGCGTGGCGAGGTCGTTGGCTGCGCTGAGCACCGTCGCCCGCGCGGCCGTCGATGTCGGGTTGGCGGCCAGGGTCTGGAGCGAGAGCGTGAAGTTGTTGAACACCCCGTCGAGCGCCGAGGCGTCTCCGGGCCGCCCATACAGCGTGTCGAGCTGCGTGCGGGTCTTGGACATCAGCGAGGTGTAGGCCGCCCCCGAGCTCTCGGCGCGCAGCTGCTTGAGCGCCGCCGCGTCGAGCGCCCGTGCGACCGTGCCGGTCGCCACGCCGGCATTCCCCGAGCCCGAGGTGATGGGCGCGAGCGTGCGTCGGACATAGCCGGCCGTGCCGACATTGGCGATGTTCTGCGAGACGACCCCGATCTGAGCCTGCGTGACCCGCAGGCCGGCGGTGGCCGTGCTGAACGCGTCGAGGGCCAAGGCGCTTCTCCTCCCTCAGGGGTTCGTCAGCGGATGACGTTCAGCAGATCGGAGATCATCGTCTGCGCCGTCGACATCACCCGGGTGTTGGCAGAGTAGGCCTGTTGGGTAACGATCATCTTCGAAAATTCCGCGGCAATGTCCGTATTCGACTGCTCGACATTCGCCCCGACCACGGTCGAATCCTTGAGCCCGACGATCGGCTCGCCCGAGGCCACGGTCTGCTGGTAATTGCCCAGCGAATCCGGCTTCAGCCCGTCGGGATTGACGAACTGCGCCACCTCGACCCGGGCCAGCCCGATCACCGAGCCGTTGGAGTACTTGCCGCTGATGATGCCGTTCTCGCCGACTTCGACGGAGTTCAGCGTGCCGGAGGCGTAGCCGTTCTGCTTGAGGTCGTTGGTCGTCACGGTGCCGGAGGCGGCGGCGTACTGCGTGAGGCCCCCGCTGAGATCGAGGGTGACCGCGCCGACATTGACGCCGTCGACGGTCAGATTGCTGATCGGAACCGTCTTCCCGGTCGGGGCGGTCATCTGCCCGCTGGGACTGAAGGTGAAGGCCTGGCCGATATTGGTCCAGCTCGCCTGGTTGCCGTTGACGCTGGTCTTGTCGGCGGTGAAGAGGTTCCAGGTGTCGCTCGTGCCGGCCGCGGTGTCGGCGGCGGCCACCTTCGCCCACCGGCTCTGAACGCTCACGGGGGCGCCGGAGGCGGTGTAGACCGTCAGGGCCGGGCCGGCGATGCTGTTGTCGATGAAGCTCTGCGCATTGGTCTGGGAGACGCTGCCGGTGGTGGCGCCGTTGGTCGGCGTCACCCGCGCGTCGGTCCCGTCGCTGAAGGCGGAGAGCAGGCCCTGCGTCGAGGCGGCGTTGGTCGTGGCGGGGGATTTGGGCAGGTTGGCCGAGTAGGTGATCGTCGTCGTCGGCTTGGCCGGGATGACCGCGTTCGAGATCTTGATCGGCCCCGTGCCGTTGGTCTGGCCGGTGACCGGATCGAGGCTCGCGCCGACGAGGTAGGCGCCCGCGGTGTTGACGAGGTAACCGTCCTTGTCCGGGGCGAAATCGCCGCGGCGGGTATAGAGGTTTCCGGCGGTGAAGCCCTCGCCGCCGCCGGCATCGGTGGTCTTCTTGCGCACGGCGAAGAAGCCCTGGCCGTCGATCGCCATGTTGGTGGAGACGCCGGTCGAGACCTTGTTGCCCTGGATCGAGTTGGTGAGCTCCGAGAAGGCGCCGACCGAACCCGCGGTCTGGCTCTTCGCGTCGCCGTCGACGAGCATGTCGACGAAGCTCGTGTCGATGCGCTTGTAGCCGGTCGTCTGCGAGTTCGCGATGTTGCCCGAAATGTTGCTCAACGAGAAGGACTGCGCCTTCAGGCCCGAAACCGCGGTCTGAAGCGCGGAAAAGACGTCCATGGCGTTCGCTCGCTCCAAAAGACCGCATGAAGCGGCGGATCTGAAGATCGAGAGCGCAACGCGCGTGCCAAAGCTAAGCCATTGATATTGTTGGAATGGGCTTGCCGGGGCTCGGCAGTTTCGGACGGGTGGGTACGGACCGTGCGGCAGATTCTGCCGGGTCCGGCCGTGTTTACGGCCCGTTATCGCCATGCCCGCTAATGTAGCTGCGAGTTGTCGCGTCGGACGGGATTCATGAAGAACAAGAGGACGAGCCTCGTCCACCTGATCTACTTCTCACGCCTGACCATCTCGAACGAGCCGGCTCTGCGCGCGAAGCAGATCGGCGACATCACCCGTCAGGCTCAGAAGAAGAACGAGTTCGCCGTGATCACGAGCTTTCTGATCATCGACCAGAATTTCGCGATCCAGGTCGTCGAGGGCGAACGCCAGTCGGTCAACGAGACCTTCCAGCGGATTGCCGCCGATTCGCGCCACCGCGACGTGCAGATCGTTGAGTGGCGCGAAATCGCCAAGCGGGAGTTCGTCAGCTCCTTCACCACCGTGAGCCGCACGGCGGCCAACGAGCCGCATTTCGCCAAATCCGGTCTTCTGCCGATGCTGCAACGGGGCACGCCCAAGAGCAGCGCGATCCACGGCTTGGCCGTCACGCTCCAAGCCGAATCGATGGCCAAGCAGGGCATCGACCATCTGTTCGTTTGAGTGGGTGGGCTGCCTCCAGCCCGCCTTTCAGAGATCCCGTTGAGACGCGACCCCGGACGCCATGAGCGACACGCTTCCCATCCTCATCGTCGATGACCAGCCCAAGCTTCTGCGGCTGATCATCGAGCTGATGACCCGCCTCGGTTTCCCGGACGTCGAGGGCGTGTCGGACGGAGCCGAGGCGCTCATCCGGATGCGGGAGCGCCGCTACGCCCTCGTCATCTCCGATCTCGCCATGGAGCCGATGGACGGGCTTCAGCTCCTGCGCGAGATCCGGGCCGACGACAGCCTGATGAACACGCCCTTCATCCTCACCGAGACCTCGTTCGACTTCGAGGACATCAACCACGCCCACGTCGCGGGCGCCGACGCCTTCATCCTCAAGCCGTTCGACATCAACCTCCTGAAGACGAAGCTGAAGCAGGTGCTCAACCGCAAGCCGCGCCGTCGCGAGGCGCCGCTGCCCGCCGAATCGACGCTGAGCCAGGAATTCCCGCTGCTCGGCAAGTTCTGACCGGCAAGTTCTGATCGTCGAGTTCTGAGCGGCGCGTTTTCGCCTGTTCGGTAGTCCATCGAGGACGCCGCGCCGTCCGGCGTTACGCATTTCCAACGACGTCTTCGCTGTGCCCTTGCCGCGAGCCACAAGCCGTCGGCGGCCGGACATCCGTGGGCCCTCCACACCCGTCGCTCCTCGCGGGCGCGATACGCCGAGTGGCATGCCGGAACCTTCGCAGAGCACTCGGTCTGATCACCGTTTCCGAAGAAAACCGACCTGTGGTTGGCTCATCGTGAGGCACTCTTAACCGGATCCGGGCATTTTGCCGGGAACGAAGAAGGGGGTGGACGACCGATGCAGGCGCAGGCCGAAGGTCAGGAAGTCGCCGGTCGGCGGACGAGTCTAGGGAACGGGCAGGGCGGCCGAGAGACGGTTGGCAGGCACTTGCTGCGGACAGGCTCGGGACTCTGCCTGACCGTCGCCGGCTTTGCTGCCACCGCGCTGATAGCCTCGCTCTCCGCCGACCCAACCCTGAGGCTCACGGTCATCGGGGGCGCGGCCATCGTCGCCCTTGTTCTCGTCTGCCTGATCCTGCGCCGGCTTGCCCGCAGCCTCACTCGCGCGATGCAGGCCGACGAAAGCATCGCCCTGCCGACCGCTCCCGCCGTCGCGCTCCGGACTCTCCCAGCATGCGCCTCCGGCGAAGCCCCACCTTTGGACGGACTCCGCCTGATCGCCGACCGCTCTCGGCTCGGTGACGGGCCCGACCCGGCCATCCTTACCGACATTGCGGCCCTGAAGCTCCGCGAGGACGCGTTGAGCGATCGCATCGCCCGTTTGAACGCGGCGCTCGATACCCTTTCCCTCGGCTTCCTTCTCTACGATCGCGATCACCGGCTGCTGGTGGTCAACCGCCGCTACCACGAGATCTACCGGCTGCCTCCGGGGGCCGTGACCCCCGGCATGTCGGCGCTGGAAGTGCTGCGCAGCAATGTCGGGACCGGTGATCAGCCGGACCGGAGCGAGGACGAATGCATTGCCGAGATCGGCGTGATGATGGGGGCCGATGCCGTGCCGACCCAGATCCAGCATCTCGCCGACGGACGCGTCGTCGCCGTCGAGATCCAGCCGATTGCCGGCGGCGGCTTCGTGGCGATCTACGAGGAAGCGACCGAACGCTGGAACGCCGAGAACCGCATCGCCCACATGGCCCGGCACGATGCCGTCACCGACCTGCCCAACCGCGTGCTGCTGCGCGAGCGGATCGAGGGGGCGATCACCCGGGCACGGCGTGAGACCGGTTTCGCCGTGCTCTGCCTCGACCTCGACAACTTCAAACAGGTCAACGACACCCTCGGCCACGCTGTCGGCGACGAGTTGCTGCGGGCGGTGGCGCACCGTCTCAGGGCCTGCCTGCGCGAGGTCGACACCGTCGCCCGTCTCGGCGGCGACGAGTTCGCGATCATCCAGGCGAGCGTCGCGACGCCGGCCGATGCCGCCACCCTGGCGCAACGCATCCTCGACGTGGTCAGTGCTCCCTACGCGCTGACCCATCACTCCGTCATCGTCGGCGTCAGCATCGGCATCGCGCTCGCGCCCGGAGACGGGCTGGAACCCGAGCGGCTGATGCAATGCGCCGACGTCGCCCTCTACCGCGCCAAGGACGACGGGCGCGGTGTCTTCCGGTTCTTCGAGGCGCAGATGGATGCGCGCCTCCAGGCCCGGCGCGCCCTCGAACTCGACCTGCGCGCCGCCTTCGAGGCGGAGGCGTTCGATCTGCATTATCAGCCGATCTACGACCTCGCCGAGGAGCGCATCAGCGGCTTCGAGGCGCTGCTGCGCTGGACCCACCCGACCCGCGGGCGCGTCTCGCCGGCCGAGTTCGTGCCGCTCGCCGAGGAGATCGGCCTCATCGTGCCCCTGGGCGAGTGGGTGCTCCGCCGCGCCTGCCGTGAAGCCTCGAACTGGCCGGACGGCCTCAAGGTCGCGGTCAACGTCTCGGCGGCGCAGTTCACCTCGATCGCGCTGATCGGAACGGTACAGGCGGCGCTCGCCGAGAGCGGCCTCTCCGCCCGCCGTCTCGAACTGGAGATCACCGAGAGCGTGCTGCTGGTCAACGGCAGCGCCACGGTGGCGATCCTGCACGGGCTGCGTGACCTCGGCGCCCGGATCGCCATGGACGATTTCGGCACCGGCTATTCCAGCTTGAGCTACCTGCGCAGCTTCCCCTTCGACAAGATGAAGGTCGATCAGTCCTTCACCCGCGACCTGACGGTGGAGCAGGGCTCCGGTTTCATCGTGCGGGCGGTGATCAGCCTCGCTTCCAGCCTCGGGATGACGACGACCGCGGAAGGCGTCGAGACCCCGGAGCAACTCGCTTGGCTGCGCGAAGAGGGCTGCGACGAGGTGCAAGGCTACCTGTTCAGCCCGCCGGTGCCGGCGAGCGAACTCCCGGCCCTGCTCGCGATCTGGAACGGCCGGAAACGCCGCGCCGCGTGACGCCGTGATCCGATCCCGCTTGTCGTCGATCGCCGGAAATCAAGCCGCTTCGGACGCCGGCGCACGTTCCCGAGACACCTTGGCCACCGCCTCGCGCAGGGTGGCGAGGCCCGCCTCCGGGCCCATCCCGGCGGTGGCGAGATGTCGGCGAAAGGCCCGCGCTCCGGGCCGCCCGTTGAACAGGCCGAGCATGTGCCGGGTATAGGCATGAAGCCGCAGGCCGCGTTCGAGCCCTGCCGCGACGATGGGCTCGAAGGCCTCGACCGCAGCGAAGGCATCGGCGACGGGCGCCGGTTCGCCGAACAATTCGGCATCGACATCGAGCAGCAGCGCCGGCTCGGTATAGGCGGCCCGGCCGATCATCGCGCCATCGACCTCGCCGAGCCTCGCCTTGGCGGCGGCGATGTCGGCGATCCCGCCATTGACCGCGATCGGCAGATCCGGATGCGCCCGCTTCAGCCGGGCGACGCGGCCGTAATCGAGCGGCGGCACGTCCCGGTTCTCGCGCGGCGAGAGACCTTTGAGCCAAGCCTTGCGGGCATGCACGACGAGTCCGTCGACCCCCGCCGCGACCACCGCGTCGGCCACGGCGTCGAGAGCTTCCTCGATATCCTGATCATCGACGCCCAGGCGGCATTTCACGGTCACCGGCACCGGGACGGCCGCCTTCATGGCCGCTACGCAGGCACCCACGAGGCCCGGCTCGCGCATCAGGCAGGCACCGAAGCGTCCATCCTGCACCCGATCGGAGGGGCAGCCGACATTGAGGTTGATCTCGGCGTAACCGAAATCGGCGGCGATCCGCGCCGCCGCCGCGAGGTCGTCCGGGTTGGAGCCGCCGAGCTGCACCGCCAACGGCTGCTCGTAGGCGTCGAAACCGAGCAGCCGCTCCCGGTCCCCGTGCAGCACGGCCCCGGTCGTCACCATCTCGGTATAAAGCCGCGCCCGGCGCGACAGTGTTCGGTGGAACGCGCGGCACTGCCGGTCGGTCCAGTCCATCATCGGTGCGACGCTGAAGCGCCACCCGCTGAGTTCGTTCAGTTTTTCAGCCGGGGTCGACACGTGCGCCCTGTTCCGTTTCGATGCTGGTCCGCTTCGAGCCATCCGCGAGGATCCTCGCACAGGCGGCCCGTTCGGAAGCGTACGAGCCTCGGCCTGACGACCAGCGACCGGCCGCCGAAAAGCCGATGCGGCCAGCGTCCGATTGGCTTGATTCCGCAGGCCGCAAGCCATCGTTCAGGACGATGTACGCAATGCGCGCCCGGATACCACGCATCGGCCAGCCTCAAAAGCGACGAGCACCGCTGTCGCGAGATCAGAGCGTTCGCCGGGAGGCGGGTGGACCGGTCGAACCGGCGTCTGCATCTTGCGCGGCAAACCAAATACCGCGAGACGCCGACCCGATGGCATCGGGTCGGATACGGCTCTCGGCTGTCACGCACCTTTCGAGAATGGCTGACGCATGGTGCTGTCGGCGGCCATCACGGCATCCACTGCACGTTCGGCAAGCGCGCGGGCGAGATCATGGGGCAGTCGGCCGCTGCTGGGCAATTGTCTGCTGGTGACGTCATACTGCGCGATGACGGCGGCCACGGCCCTGATCCGATCTTCGCGGCTTGCTTGCGCCTGTTGCACGTCATCTCTCCTGGTGCGGCATCGATCCGAACGGGATTCCGCCTGTGCAACGCCGACGAGAGTGCCTCACAAAACTCTCGGTCACCGAGCGTTTTCCCCTTGCCGCGACGAAGGGGCGTTTCAGGAGAGACACCAAGCTAAGGCGCATCGCGCACTGTCCGCTTCTTCGATACCGGAACGGGCTTTTTCTGTCGTCGTGATCGCCGGAGATCTGCACAAGTTGCGGGCTGATTGCGTGTGCCAGCGGCGCCTTTGCGCGGGCCGTGCACACAAGCCGTGCAGGTTCGATCCGGGGCGTGATGACAGACTGCCTATCCCGCAAGCGGCTACGATTTCTGCGCGGGCTGCTGATCGCCGAGCCTGAGAAAGCTTGCTGCGAAGGCTTCCGCGCCCTCCTTGGTCAAGCCGGTGACGACGAGGCCCTGTGCGGTGACCGCCCAGAGTCCGTCGCCGTTCTGGAGGACGCTGATTTCCGCCACGGCTCTCTCCCGGAATTCAACTTTCCGGTTAACCCTCGCGCGCCGCAACGCGTTCCGGGGGCGCGCGGCGGGGCATGCCCACGCCGCGCACGCGATCCTCTAACGCCGCTCAGTGTTCGTGGCGGTGGCTATGGCCGTGCTCATGGCCATGGTCATGGCTGTGATCGTGCCCGCAGCCTCCGTGGGCGTGGCTGTGCCCGTGGTCATGGTCATGATGGGCGTGGTCATGGTGATCCTCGGCTTCATGGCCATGAGCGTCATGCGTATGGGCTTCGTGGCCGTGATGATGGTCGTGGCCGCACTGGCTGTGATCGTGCGCAGCCTTTTCCGGCTTGAACGGGCGGTTCACGGGCTCGGCCGAGCAGCCGGCGCCGCGGATCAATTCGGCGGCGCTGGCCGGCACATAGAGAACTTCCGCGCCGACCTCCGCGGGGACGTGCTCGCCGCCGAGCTGCCAGGCGAGCCGCAGCAGGCGGGCCGGATTGCCGGCGCGGACCTCCAGAAGCGCTTCTTCGGCGGCACGAACGGCCACGAGGCGCCCGTCCTCGAGCTTCAGCGCATCGCCGTCCTCAAGGCCCGCGGCACGATCCAGGTGGAGATCGACGGACAAGCCTCCCGCCGTCGTCAGGTGCGCATGCGCCTGGCCCCGGGCGGCGTGGTCGAGGGTCACCGTGTCGACGACGAGATCGGGCCGAACAGCGGCCTTGCGGACGATCAGGCTGGCTTTGGGCATGGTGATCCTCGGATAGGGGCCCGTCGGCAGCGGGCCGAAACCGGGCGATTTTGCAACAGGCGCGCCTTCAGATGGCAGGCGCAGGGCGAAAAGTCATGCGCCGATGCAACCTGCCCCAATCTTGGCCGTTTCATGTGCCGTCGATGGCGGCCGGTGACAAACCAAGGCCAAAACGGTGCCCCGCGCCGGCAAATGGCCCGATCGCCGATGCACAAGGGAGTTCGGACCACCATGAAGAGACTCATTGCCGCCGCCCTCGCGGGCAGCCTCGCGCTCTCGCTCGGTGCCTGCAATACGCCTCAGGATCGGGCGCTGGGCGGTGCTGCCCTCGGTGCGGGCCTCGGCGCGGCGGTCGGCGGCCTTGCCACCGGTCGTGCAGGCGGTGCGCTGGCCGGTGCCGCGATCGGCGGCGCGGGTGGTGCCATTGCCGGCGCCGCGACGGCGCCGCGCTGCCCCTACGGCACGTTCCGCGACGAGTACGGCAACGTCTACTGCCGCTGATCGCGAAGCGGTTCATGGGGGAGGGCCGGAGCGGCAAGCTCCGGCCCTTTTCTTTTGCGGTCGATTAAAGCACCGGACTTGCGCTGCGGTACGCTTTGCGGCGTTAAGCCGTGACGACCGCTCCTGCTGAATGTCTTCGGAACCGCCCTTGTCCCCCCTGGATCCCTCACGCTTCCGCTCTCCCGTTGCGGGCGGCGCCCGATGAGCACCGGCCTGTGGGGCAAGATCGGCGGGGCCGGGATCGGCGTGCTGGTTGGCGGGCCGATCGGGGCGCTGGTCGGATCGGTCGCCGGCCACTTTCTCGTCGATCGCGAGGGCGCGCCCTTCGGCCCGACGCCCCGGGACGTCCTGTTCACGACGGGGCTCGTGGCGCTCGCGGCCAAGATGGCGAAGTCCGACGGCGTGGTGACGGAGTCCGAGGTCCAGGCCTTCGGGCGGGTGGTGCAGGTCGAGCCCGAAGCGCGCGCGGGTGTCCAGCGCCTGTTCGACCTCGCCAAGGCGACGACCGACGGCTTCGAGGCCTATGCCGGGCAGCTCGCCGCGACCTTCGGCGAGGAGCCGGCTCTGCTTGAGGACGTGCTCGACGGCCTGTTCCACATCGCCACCGCCGACGGGGCGATCCACGAGGGCGAGGAACGCTACCTGCGCTCCGTTGCCGGGATCTTCGGTCTCGACGAGGCGGCCTTCCGCCGGATCGCCGCCCGGCATGTGCGGCTCGCCGACGACCCCTACCTCGTGCTCGGCCTCGAACGCTCCGCCGACCCCGCGGCCCTCAAGGCACATTACCGGCGGCTCGTGGCCGAGAACCATCCCGACCGGGCGCTGGCCCGCGGATTGCCGCCGGAGGCGGTGGCGATCGCGACGCACCGGCTCGCCGCCATCAACGCCGCCTGGGACCGGATCGCGGCCGAGCGGGGTTTGACGTGAGTTTTTCCCCGGACAGCCCCCTGGCTGAGGCTGTCGTCGCCTCGCCGAACCGCGGCGCGCGGGTCGGGGACAGCCTCGACATGCTAATCCTGCACTACACGGGCATGCCGACGGCGCAGGGTGCGCTGGAGCGCCTGTGCGACCCGTCCGCCGAGGTCTCGGCCCATTACTTCGTGTTCGAGGACGGACGCGTCGTGCAGATGGTGCCGGAGGCCGACCGGGCTTGGCACGCGGGCGCCGGAGCCTGGGCGGGCGTGCGCGACATCAACTCCCGCTCCATCGGCATCGAGATCGCCCATCCCGGCCATGCCGGCGGGCTCCCGCCCTATCCGGAGGTGCAGATCGCCGCGGTCATCGCGCTGGCCCGCGACATCGTCGTCCGGCGCGCGATCCCCGGCCCCCGCGTGCTTGCCCATTCCGACGTCGCGCCCGCACGCAAGGAGGATCCGGGCGAAGACTTTCCCTGGGAGCGGCTGGCGCGCGAAGGCGTCGGGCACTGGGTGCCGCCGGCGCCCGTGCGGGATGGCCGCTTCTTCGCCATGGGCGACACCGGCCAGCCGGTCGAGGCCCTGCAGGCGATGTTGGCGCTCTACGGCTACGAGCAGCCGGTCACCGGCCACTTCGACGCGGCGATGCATGCGGTCGTCACCGCCTTCCAGCGCCATTTCCGGCCGGCCCGCATCGACGGTGTCGCGGATTCCTCCACGATCACGACCCTGCGCGATCTGATCGCCTCCCGGCCAGTCTAACTGCGGTCGGGCCGAAGAATTCGGAAAGAAACCCGGTCGCCCGGCGTTCCGTTGCCACCGTCATTGGCACGGGGGCGCGTCGGACCCGTTTCCTTCCATGTTCGTGTTCCACTGGATCGTCGGCGTCTTGGTCGGCGCGGTTCTGCTCGCTGCCCTGGCGCGGCGCCTACGCGCGCCCTATCCCGCCTTCCTGGCCCTGGGCGGCGTCGGCCTCGCCTTCGTGCCCGGCGTGCCGAGCCTCACGCTCGATCCGGAGCTGGCGCTCGCCCTGTTTCTCGCGCCGGTGCTGATGGATGCCGGCTACAGCACGTCGCTGCGCGACCTCGTGCGCAATGCCCGCCCCATCGCCGGGCTCGCCGTCGGCGCGGTGGCGGCGACGACCGCGGCGGTCGCGGCGGTCGCTTTGTGGCTCGTGCCGGACATGCCGCTTGCCGCTGCCATCGTGCTCGGGGCGATTGTCGCTCCGCCGGACGCCGTGGCGGCTTTGTCGGTGCTCAACCACGTCTCCCTGCCGCACCGCCTTGCCACGATCCTGCGCGGCGAGAGCCTTCTGAACGATGCCGCTTCGCTGCTGATCTACCGGCTCGGCGTGGCGGCAGCGATGACCGGCCATTTCGCCTTTGCCGAGGTGGCGCCGGCCTTCCTGATCGGTGTCGTCGGCAGCCTCGTGGCGGGGCCGCTCGCCGCGCTCGTCTACCTACGGATCCTGCGCCGCGTCGATGAGCCGGCCAGCGTCATCGTGCTGCAATTCGCGGCTGCCTTCGGCCTCTGGATCGCCGCCGAGGCGATGGAGCTGTCCGGGGTGCTCACCGTGGTGAGCTTCGCGATCACCGTCGCCCGCTACGCCCCCGGCCAGACCTCGCCGCGCCCGCGGGTGATCTCGAACGCGGTCTGGGAAACGGCGATCTTCGTGCTCAACGTCCTCGCCTTCGTGCTGATCGGCGAGCAGATCGGGCCGATCCTGGCGCGGATGACGCCCGAGCAGGAATTCGCCTATGCCTCCGTCGGCGGAGCCGTGGTCGTCACGGTGATCCTCGTTCGCATCGCCTGGGTTTTGCCGGCGAGCGCCATCCGCCGTGTTGGCTTCGGCATCGCCTCCGATCAGCCGGACGATCTTGGCCCGGCCCGCGATCTCGGCCTCGGCGCCGGCTTTGCCGTCTCGTGGTCGGGGATGCGCGGCCTCGTCACCATTGCCACGGCCTTGGCCCTGCCCGAGGGCGGGCCTGAGGGCGGCGCGTTTCCCTATCGCGACCTGATCGTGCTCACCGCCTTCTGCGTGGTGATCGGTACGCTGGTGCTCCAGGGCTTGAGCCTGCGCCCGATCCTGGGATGGCTCGGGCTGGAGGATAGCGATCCTGTCGGCCGCGAGGTCGGCCGGGCGCGGGCCGAAGCTTACGGCGCCGCGGTCGAGGCCCTGAAGAACGACCGCTCGGAGGCAGCGGATGCCCTGCGCCGAGAATTCCATGCCGCGCTGGCCCAAGCCGAGGCGCATGAGGAGGGCCTCGCCCCGGAAGGGCTGCCGACCGACGAGCCCCGCCGCCGCGCGATCCACGCCGCCCGCGACCGCCTCCTGACCCTGCGCCGGAACGGCCGGATCGGCGACGACGCCTATCTCGTGCTGGAAGAAGAACTCGATTGGGCCGAGCTCAATGCGACGCCGCGCGGGGAGGCCTGATGTGCTTCCAGAAGGCTAATGTTTCGAGCGAATTCACTTTTAAATTGCAGAAAATGAACTCATATTCTGATCTTTGGCTTAGGATTTAGAGCAATCACTTAGATGGGCCTTCGATTTGCCGAAAAGCCTCGTTTTATCGACATCGCAGATGCTGCGCGTTCGAGTGGATACAATCTTGATGCGAGCTTCCTATCGGTGGGTCATTTCATGAGATTTGTTTCCGGTGTTGCCGTCCAGGTCATGGCCCGCAATCTGTTGCAAGGAATTGTGTATCGCCCCTGGACTCATCCAGAAATCCTGGGCGAATAAAGGTCCCATGCGGTAAAGCTCGCGGGCCCGAGGCAGCGATGACGGGGACGGCCGTCGGAAGCGCGCCGGGAAAACCTTTTGCCCCCGTGACACGTATTGGCCTGCGCCACGCGGCGTGCCCGCGATCCCTCATGTCTTCGCGCTGCCATCCGCTTCCGCGGACGGGGCGGGAACAGGTCCGATGCCGAGATCGATGTTCGAACCGTCAGCCTCATGCCCGACTGCAAAACCGCCTGCGTCGCCCCCAGCGGAGTCTTCCCGCGTTCCCGGTCATGGCTTCGGGATGGGACCAGGCCGCGCCTGTCTCGCGGGCCACGGTGTCGTCCGCCTGCTGGACCGCCCGTGCTGATGGTCGCGAGCGTCGCTTGTCTTGTCGCGGGTGTCGGGCTGGCGGCTCAGGCGCACCGCTTCGGCGCGCGCGCGGCGCTGGCCGAAACCTTGTCCGGCCTCCTGCTGATCCTCGGCCTCGGCCTGATCGGGCTCGGGCTCCCGGTGTTTCGGTAGGCCCCGATCGCGATGGGGAAGGGCTGATCGCCCGAGACGACCCCGTCTCGAGCGGCGGTCAGGCGCCGAGGCTGCGGCGGGCGGCGAGCCGCACCTCGATCGCGTCCCAAACCGAGACGGCGAGATCGGGGCCGCCGAGCCGCTTGATGGTTCGGATGCCGGTGGGGGAGGTGACGTTGATCTCGGTGAGATGACCGTCGATCACGTCGATGCCGACCAGGATCAGGCCGCGGCGTCTCAACTCCGGCCCGATGGTGGCGCAGATCTCGCGCTCACGCTCGGTCAGATCGGAGGCGCCGGCCGCGCCGCCGCGGACCATGTTGGAGCGGATGTCGCCCTTGGCCGGCACGCGGTTGATCGCGCCCATCGGCTCGCCGTCCACGAGGATGATGCGCTTGTCGCCCTCAGTAATCTTTTCCAGGAAGCGCTGCACCACCCATTGCTCGCGGAAGGTGGCGGTGAACAGGTCGAACATCGAGCCGAAGTTCGGATCCTCCTCCGTGACCCGGAACACCGCCGCGCCGCCATGCCCGTGCAGCGGCTTCATCGCCACCGTGCCGTGCTCCTTGCGGAACGCTTCGATTTCGGCGCGGTCGCGGGAGATCAGGGTCGGCGGCATCAATTCGGGGAAGTCGAGGACGAACAGCTTCTCCGGCGCGTTCCGGACCTCGGCCGGATCGTTGACCACCAGGGTGCGCCCAGCGACCTTCTCCAGCATGTGGGTGGCCGTGACGTAGGCCATGTCGAAGGGCGGATCCTGGCGCATCAGCACCACGTCGACTTCGGCGAGGTCGATGCGCTCCGGGGCCCCGAGGGTCGCGTGCGCGCCCTCGACATCCTGCACCGTCACGGGCTGGGCGTAGGCCGTGACCAGCCGGCCCTGCATCGAGAGCCGGTCCGGCGTGTAGGTGTAGAGGCTGTGACCCCGCGCCTGCGCTTCCAGCATCAGGCCGAAGGTGGTGTCGCCCGCGATGCGGATCGACTGGATCGGGTCCATCTGAACCGCGACGGTCAACGCCATGCTCGTCCCCGAATTGCTGCGCGTTCCGCCGAAACGGCGGGCGAAACTGCGGGCTCTCGGCGAGCCCGCTCCGTTCCGATCGATCCTCTGAGGGGACCGGAGCCCGAGGGTCTCTCACATCGTGCCCGCTGCGCCGCCGCGGCCGGTGGGGCGATGCTCAGCGCCCGGGCGTTGTGTGAGGCACTCCGGGCGCCCCCCTTTAGGACCGTAACCGACCTGATGGCATCAGGTCGGCGTCTCTCAGTCATTGTTGTAGCGCGCATTCTTCCGACGAACCGGTGGCCGCTTCGTCGGAATGCGCTCTAGCGCTGGCCGCGGGACTGCGAGCCGCCCCCGCTGCGCCGGTCGTAATCGCTGATGGCGGACTTGCACTCCGGCGAGAGGCGAGAGCGGTTGCGGGTCATGCAGGCATCGGCATCCTGGCTGTTCGGATCGACGCCGGCGCAGAGCCGGAAGTAGTCGTTGGCGCAGCCGAGTTGCAGCCCCTGGTCCTCGCGCTGGGCCTGGGCCGGGCTTGCCGCCACCAGAGCCAGCAGAGCGAGAGGCGCCAGTCTCAGGGCCGCGGACACTCCGCGCGCTAGGGTGCCGAATCGTGTGAAGTCCGGACGCATCCTGCCTTGTCCTTCGCTCGATCAAAGTTGGGTTGGGTCCGCATATCGGGCATCCCCCCTCGTTAGCAAGCGCAGCACGCCACCGTTGCACCCGCTCTGTCGCGCCCGTCCGGGCCTCCAGCGTGACCTGCGAAAACCCGCCCGACAAAGAAACGGCCCCGCAGCGCGATCGCGCGGGGCCGAAGTCAAGGGAGGAAACGCCCGCCATGGGCAAACCCAACGTCGCAAGGACCGTGCCGCCCGCGAAACAGGTCGCGCCGAGGTCACGTATCGCCGCGGACGTATGCGGAACGCGGCGTGCGTTGAAACACTCCGTTAACCACGTCGTGCTGAGCTTGGCCTGAGATCGCCCGGCCGGGGCGGGCCCGTCCCGCTCACGACGAGCACGCGCCCCATGCTGCCCGCCCGCTCCGGGAGGCCGCAGGGCGAGAGCCGGCCGCCACACACATCGACGGGACAGGCCCATGACGCCTTCAACGACCGCCCCCTCCAAGACGCCTTCCTCAGCGTCCCCTCCCGCTCCCGCGGCGAAGCCGGGCCACGGCGAGGGCAGCGCGACCGGCTCCGTCGTGCCCTTCGCCCCCGCGACGACCCGCCGCTTTCGCCGCGAGGCGGACGATGCGCCGCGCGGTCAGATCCTGCTGTTCATGGGCGTGCGCTACGAGAGGATGCCGGAGGCGGAGGCTCTGCCGGTTCCGCGCCGCCGCCGCTCGTGACGCGCGTCGGTTCTCGATCTGCCGGCCTGCTTTTGGCCCTGCTCTTGGGCGCTTGCGCGCAGGAGGGTGACTTCGGCCGCCCGGCCCCGAGCGCCTGGAACAGCCTGATCGAGACCACGGGGACGGTGGCCGCCTACGAACGCGGCACGCCGGCTTCAGCCTTTCCGCTGACCGACGACGAGACGGTCCTGCGCGATCGGGCCTGGCGGTTCCTGATGCCCGCCGACGACCACGCCGCCTTCTCGGACGCGCTCGCCAACCTGACCCGAGCCCGCGTGCTGCCGCCGCGTTGGCGGCATGCCGATATTCCCGCCTATCACAACGATTTGATCGCCGAGTCGTTTCGCTCTCCCTATTCCCGCTACCGCAGGTTGTTGGATGACGCCGTGGCCGACGGTCGGCTGATCCCGATCTTCGCGGCCGTCGCCGGGCGTGTCTTCGAGGCGGACGGTGTGCGCCTGCGTGCCCTGCCGTTCTCGAAGAGCCTCGACGATCGGGATGTGCGGCAGGCCGCGATGCGCGTTGCCGAGAACCGTTGTCTCGTGGCGTGGGTGCGCCTGGAAACATCCCTGCGCATCGCCCGCTATCGCTACGCGCTCGAGCATTTCCTGATCGAGATGCCCGGCCGCGAGGCGGCGTCGGCCGAGCAGGCGCTCGCCTTCCTCGAAGGGCGGCGCGGGCTCCTCGACCCGCTGCTGCCGCCGGACGCCGCCGCCCGCTGCGGCCTCGTCGAGCCGCCGGTTCAGGCGGCCTTGGCCGCGCCGGTCGTGGCCAAATATTAGCGGGCGTGTATTAGCCCCGGTCCGGACACGGCAGGGACAGGGCTGAAAGCGAATGGGACCGATGCGAACCATCGTCTACGCAGATGGCGGTTGCGACCCCAATCCCGGCCCCGGCGGTTGGGCGGCGGTGATCCAGGCCCCCACCGGGACGATCGAGCTGTACGGCGGCGAGCTCGCCACCACCAACAACCGCATGGAACTGACCGCCGCGATCCGCGCCCTGGAGCATTTTCCCGAGGGCGCCGCGATCGAGATGCGCTGCGACAGCCAGTACGTGGTCAAGTCCGTCACCGAGTGGATGCGCGGCTGGAAGGCGCGGGGCTGGCGCACCGCCACGGGGCCGGTGAAGAACATCGACCTGATGCAGCGCCTCGACGCGCTGGCCGCAGCCCGCGACGTGCGCTGGACCTGGGTGCGCGGCCATGCCGGCGAGGCCGGCAACGAGCGCGCCGACCGTCTCGCCACCCTCGGCCGGCGCGAGGCCCTGAGCGGCAAGACGTCCGGTGAAGCGGTGCCCCCGCCGGCCGATGCCGTGCCAGCCCTGGCGCCGGCGCAGCCTGTGCAATCGAAGACGGTGCAGGTGGCGTTGAGCGCGGATCTGGCCAACGCCCTGTCGCGGGCGGCGGGGCGGGCCGGGATCACCCCTCAAGCCTATCTCGAGGACGCGGTGCGGCTGGCGCTTGAACTCAAGCCGCCGGGCGTCGCCCGTGTTCGGGCCGAATTGCAGAAGGCGTCCTGATCGGGTGGAGGCGGGCGCGATGAACCTGGGGCATCGTCCCGAAAGGTGGACGCCGGCTTTCGGAGAAAGACGATGCAAAACAAAAGACGAGAGCGTCGCCCTGGATCCGGTATCCAGGACGATGCTCTCGCTTTCTTCGACCGCCCCGCCGCGACCGTTGCCGCCGAACTGATCGGCCACGGGCTGTTCGTCGACGGCGTCGGCGGCCTCATCGTCGAAACCGAGGCCTACGATCGGAGCGATCCGGCCTCGCACAGCTTCGCCGGGCCGACGCGGCGCAACGCCAGCATGTTCGGGCCGCCGGGCCGCGCCTACGTCTACCGCTCCTACGGCCTGCACTGGTGCCTCAACCTCGTCTGCGAGACCGGCAGCGCCGTGCTGCTGCGGGCGCTCGAACCGAATGCGGGTCTGGAGACGATGCGCACCCGCCGCGGGCTCGACGCGCCGCGCCTTCTCTGTGCCGGGCCGGGCCGGCTCGCCCAGGCGCTCGGCATCGACCTCTCGCATGATGGCCTGCCGCTGGACCTGGCGCCCTTCGCCTGGGCGCCGCCGGAGCGGCCGATGCCGGTCGCGGCGACGACCCGCATCGGCATCAGCCGCGGGGTCGAGGCGCCCTGGCGTTTCCTGGTGCCCGGCTCGCCCTATCTCAGCCGTCCGCTGCCCCGAGCGAAACCCGGTGCCGCGGGGGAGGGGGCTTAGAGCATCATCCCGAAAGGTGGCCTCCGGCTTTCGGAAAAAGATGATGCAAAACGTAAGCCTAGAGCATCGTCCTGGATCCGATATCCAGGACGATGCTCTAGGTCTCGGCCAAGCCGGCACTCGACTCGGAGGGCGCCCGCCCATGCGGCGTGCCGAGATATTCCTCCGAGCGCATCTCGATCAGGCGAGAGGCTGTGCGCTCGAACTCGAACGCCTCGCGGCCCTGCGCCGCGGTGTAGAGCTCGGTCGGCTCCGCCGCGGCCGAGGCGACGAGCTTGACGTGCGCGTCGTAGAGCGTGTCGATCAGCGTGATGAAGCGCTTGGCCTCGTTGCGCTCCGCCTCGCCCATCACCGGAATCCCCGAGACGATCAGCGTGTGGAAGCTGTCGGCGAGCGCCATGTAGTCAGAGGCGCCGAGCGGCTTGCGGCATAGGTCGTCGAAGCCGAAGCGGGCGACGCCGCCGGCTTCCTCCGGCACCGGGACCGCGCGGCCCTTCACCTTCACCGTACTCGGCTGGCCCTTCGCGCGCCCCGAGAGCGCCTTGAAGGCGGCGTCGAGCGCGGCCTCGGCCGCCGCGTCGGCCGGCACATGGTAGACCGAACTGCCGCCGAGCTTCTCCAGGCGGAAATCGGTGCGGGAGTCGAGGCGCAGCACCTCGACCCGCTGCTGCAGCTCCGCCACGAAGGGCAGGAACAGCGCGCGGTTGAGGCCGCCCTCGTAGAGCCGGTCGGGCTCGACGTTCGAGGTCGCCACCACCGTCACGCCGCGCTTGAACAGGGCTCCGAACAGGCGCCCCAGGATCATCGCGTCGGCGATGTCGGTGACCGTGAACTCGTCGAAGCAGAGCAGCGTCGCTTCCGCTGCCAGCGCTTCGGCCACCGGCGGGATCGGGTCGTCGCCCTTCACCTCGCCCCGTTTCAGGGCCTGGCGGTGGGCGTGGATTCGCTCGTGCGCGTCGGCGAGGAAGCCGTGGAAATGGACCCGACGCTTCGGGCCCGGCGCGACTTCGTGGAAGAGGTCCATGAGCATGGTCTTGCCGCGGCCGACCGAGCCCCACATGTAGAGCCCCTTGGGCGGCCCGACATCGTCATCCTTGCGGCCGAACAGCCAGCCCAGCGCGCTGCCCTTCTTCGCCCGGCGGCGGCGCTCCAGGTTCTGCACCAGCCGGTCGAGGGCCTGGACGAGGCGGATCTGCGACGAATCCCGCTCGATCGCGCCCGAGGCCACGAGGGCGTCGTAGCGTTCGCGGACCCGGCCGTGCGGCGCCGCGCCGGCGCGGGCATGGTCGGAGGGCGTATGGGTCTCGGGCATCCCGGCCGATCGTTCACGTGAGGGAGCGGCTCCTCCGGCAAGTCAACCTGCGGAGGAGGCGGGCGGTGTGGCTCGTCCCGCTCTGCCGCGCGGCGGCAGCGCGATCAAGCCGGCGCATCCCTATCCTGCGAACAATCGCGCCGCTTCGATCCCGGTTCAGGAGCACGGCGGGTCGTCTCTTTCGAGTGGGCGAGACCGGCTTGGTTTGGAGGCCGGTCTCGCGAGAGGCGGCCGGGCTGCGGGCGTTGACGACCTCACTGGGTGATGCGTGCAACCTTCAGTGCTTGGTCGAACATCGCTCCGAGCGAGGCGGTGATGTCCTTCGCACTGTTAGCCGTGAAGAACAGTCCCGGTGAGGCGCATTGCCGGAGAGGGTCGGCGAGCGTCGGACTGAAGCCGTTTACTCGGTTATTCTCCCAGACGATGGTGCCTTCGTTGGTATAGCTTTTGACGTAATTGTAAGGAATATAAAGAACAGAAATGGTTGCGCCTGCTTTTTTTAGATCTGCACATTTGGCCGGATCGATCTGGGCGGGTTGCGACCCGTCCCAGTCGGCGTAGCGGTAGCCTGCAAACTTAGACGGATTTCCGGGATAGGTCTTCTTATCTTTCCAGGACGAGTAAGTCTGGCTGTTCTGCATTCCGTCAGTGATAAGAAACACGAACGGCTTCGGATTCGCAGAGCTGGACCCGTTGCCGAACGTCCGAATCGTCGATTTCATCTGCGGCAAGGCGGTTTCGAAATGCGTGCCCCCGCTGCCCGTGCCAGTCGTTGGATCATTGTTGGTAAAGAGCTGCGTGCTACCTGTATCGAGCAAGTTGGTGAAAGCCAAAGGCCAAGCCTTGCCGCAATCAGCGGTAGTTTTTAGCGAAGCCAGAGATGTGGTAGTGTCGCTAAGGGGAGCTAGCGTCGCCAGTCTATTGATGAACGGGTAGATTCCGATCCGATACTGGTTCGGCACGATTGGTTTCGATGCCCTGTCGAGAAGGGCACAGACAGCGTTGTTCACCGCGTCAGACCGCAGTTGGATCTTTCCTGCTGCCAGGTTCCAGCCTTTCCGATTTGGGAAGTGGCACGCGAACTGGCAATTTCCCTGATCTTCGACACTCTTGCTGGCCAGCAACGCCGCATCGCTATCGGTCGTCGGCAGACCCATCGAGCCCGATACGTCCACCATCAGGTAGAAATCAAGGTAGCCCGCGATGTCGGCTGAGGCGTTGACCCGGTTGGTCAGGGTCGTCGCCGAAAGCCCGAAGAGTCTGCCGAATGTGCTTTGAACCGTGGCCGTATAGCTGACCGTTGCATCAAGGGTTTGTCCGCTTCGTACGATCTCGAGTTGAGAAAGAGAGACAGTTGCGAACGGGACTTTGCTGGCATTAA
The DNA here is from genome assembly GCF_026672325.1 of Methylorubrum sp. SL192. Taxonomy (NCBI): domain Bacteria; kingdom Pseudomonadati; phylum Pseudomonadota; class Alphaproteobacteria; order Hyphomicrobiales; family Methylobacteriaceae; genus Methylorubrum; species Methylorubrum sp. SL192. Next base: position 5,259,582 of record NZ_JAPPQV010000003.1, on the reverse strand, counting down.
CGTTGAAGGCCTTGAGGGCCTGGTACTCGCCCGCCTTGATGCCGGCCGTCATCACGTCGCTCTGCTGCGCGTTGGCGGCGATGAACTCCTTGGCCGTCACGACGCCCGCGAGAGCGGCGGCGTCCGCTGCATTGTCGAGCCGCGTCTTGCTGCTGATCGCCATGCCGTAATCGACGCCGAGGCCAACGAGGCCGATGGTCGGAAGCACGGCGAGCGCGAAGAGGACGTTGATGCTGCCCTCGGCGTTCGAGGCCAGTGCCGTCGCCCGGCCCTTGAGCCGGCCTGCGCGGGTCAATAGCCGGTGCATTTGGTCGCGATCCCGTCGTTGTTGGTTGTGTCGAAGTTCACCAGCGACGCGTAGCGCGGCTGCACATAGGCCGATCGCGCGATCCGCACGGCGGGGACGAAGCCTGACCCGAAGGTCGGCGTGAAGTCGAATGCCACATCGATCACCACCAGCGATCCGGGCCCGTAGGTGGATCGCGGCAGGGTGGCCCGGCTCGGCGTTGCATCGTCATCGGCCGGCAGTTGCGGCGTATCGCAAGGACGGTAGTTGGCGCCGCCGGGTTGAGCGGTGCCGGTGGTCGTCCAGACCACGTTGGCATTGTAGCAGGGGCTCAGGTCGGTGCTGGTGTCGGGATTGTTCTGGCAGGCGGTGTTCTTCGCCTTGAACTGGATGCTGGCATAGTTGATCGAGATATTCTGCCACCACGACCGGCCCTGCCGCTTGGCGTCCTTCATCACATAGGGAAACAGCACGAGGGTGGCGTCGTAGCTGAAATGCAGGTCGGTGGCGTTAACCCGGGCGACGTTCGTGGTGTCCAGGGGCACCGATTGCGAGATCATCTGGCTGATCGAGTGTGCGACGAGTTCAACCTTGCGGGTCGCGTTGACGTAGGCGGCCACTTGGGTGCCCGCGAACAGGATCAGCAGCATGGTGGGCAGGATCAGGGCGAATTCGATCGCCGCCACCGCGCCCTCCGCGGCACGGAAGCATTCCGCCTGCGCCCCGAGGCCGGCGCGGACGCCACGAAGCGCCGCCAGCGCCCGGAGGGCGAGGGTGTTCTCCGGTGCCGCGCCGCGCCGCGCCGCGGGAAGGGGCGTGCGGGGGGAGCCGTCCGCCATCAGTACTGCTCGTTGCGAAAGGCCGCGGCCGAGACCGCGAGATAAGCCGGCTTGCCCTTGTAGGTCGCGCCGCCGCTCAACCAGTATGAAATCTGCGGAGGCAGGAACGTGATCGGGTAGATGACCTGCAGATACTGGTAATCTCCGCGGCTTCCGAGATTGAATTGCCCTGACCCGGTGGCCAGATTGGCGACGGTCACGCCGCTCAAGTCAGAGGAGACGTAGGCGTAGTACCCGCTGGGCTGGCCTGCCTTGGGCACGACGTAGAGATTAACGATGAGGTTGTCGCAAGAAAGCGTCGCGGGCAGGTATCCGCAGAGGGTTTGCTTGAAACCGTCCAGCGTTGCCGCACTCGATTGAGACTGAAGGTCCCCCGTCAGGATCTGGCGTGAGGCCCGTATCGTCGCGTTGTCGAGCGTCTGGTTGATATACCCGACCAGTGCGGACGCCATCACGAAAAGCAGTGTAAGGATAAACGCCGCTCCGACGAGGGCGAACTCGACGGCCACCGATCCTTCCTCGTTGCTGATGTAATTCGATTCTCGCCGCATGGATTCAGGGTATCCGTCAGCATTTAAATAAAAGGTAACAGGATATCAGAAATCCGGGCCTTTGCCGGCGAAGATCGATGCGATCCTTCCGTCACCTCCGGTTGCAGGCCTGGAACAAGCGGACAGACCAGCCATGCGGGCTCAAGCGGAGATTCAGCACTTTGCTGCATTGCGGTAAGCCCACTGCCGCGCCAAATTGACTGTGTTCGTGCCGGAGAGGGAGGCCGCGCGGGCACATCGCCGATCCGGTGCGCCGCAAGAGTTCTTCACCTCCCCGATGTCCCTCTCAACCTTTTCCGACGATCGTCCCTCAGGCCGCCCCCTCGGCGCGACGCAGGGCCGACCGAGTCTGCGCCGCCTCTGGCCGAGCGATGGGCCGGCGGTGCACGCCTTCTTCCTGCGCCTCGATCCAGAAACCCGCGCGAGTCGCTTCATGGCCGCGGTCGGTGACCGGACGGCCGCGGCCTATGCGGCGCAGGCGATGGTTGCGCCTGGCCTGATCGTCGGTGTCTTCGTGGATGGCACCCTGCGGGCGATCGGCGAACTGCGCCCCTTCGGCCCAGGACAGGCGGACGCCCGGCGGGCAGAGGCTGCACTGACGGTGGAGCGGGGGTTTCGGCGGGCCGGCCTCGGGTTGAAACTGCTGCGGCGTCTGGCCGAGGCCGCCCGCAATCGCGGCCTCGTCGAGCTTCGCCTGCGCTGCCTACCCCACAACGTCGCAATGCGGCGGCTGGTCGCAGGACTCGGCGCAGAGCTGCGCCTCACTGAGGGCGAGAGCGAGGGAGCGATCCGTCTGGCGCAGCCGACGCCGCTCTCCTTGTGGCGGGAGGGGATCGAGGCGGCCCTCGATTTCAATCTCGCCGTGGTGACCCTGCCGCGATCTCGGTCGCTTCCCTTGCCGTGTCTGCCGCCGTTTCTCGCGCGCGCAGCCTGAATCGCCCGCTCAGGCGGCTTCGTCCGGCCATGCGACGATGCGCTCGACCAATTCGTCCTCGGCAAACTCCTCCTCGTTGCCGGCGACGCGCCCGCGCACGGAGATGCCGGCGTCGTGGACACTGGCCCGGCGGCCGGTCTTCAGCGGGTGCCACGCCGGCAGGTCGCGGCCCTCCCGCACGAGGCGGTAGGCGCAGGTCGGCGGCAGCCAGGGGATCGTGCGCACCGCCTCCGGGGTCAGCTGCACGCAATCCGGCACGCGCTTGGCACGGTTACGGTAGTCGCGGCAGCGGCAGGTATGGGTGTCGAGCAGCGTGCAGCCGACATCGGTGTGGTGGATCTCGCCGGTGTCGTCGTCCTCGAGCTTGAGCAGGCAGCAGCGGCCACAGCCGTCGCACAGGCTCTCCCACTCCGCCGGGCTCATCGCTTCGAGCGTCTTCACGCGCCAGAACGGCCCTTCGCTGCGCTCGGCCATATCTGGCGCCTCGCTCGCTTTCGATCGTATCGTTTCGGGACAAGGCGCCCCTCCTGCCGCATGCCGCCGCCGGGAGCAAGCGGGACCGGACGATCCGCCATCCGCCCGCCGGATTCAGCTGCCACAGGCGTCTTAAGGTTAATGCGCGGTAAGTGGTCCGCCGGGGGACGGTGGCCCGCCGGTCGCGTTCCTTAACGGAAGCGAAAGCTCGCGGGCCGGCGTGTGTCCTGATACAGAACGTATCGGATAATCGTTGCCCGGGCTTTCTCTACGCCGACCCGGACAACGTCGAAAGAAACCGGAAGCCGCCTTGCGCCTGCCCCGCCTCAAGACGCTGACGACGCGGATCAGCCGCGCGGCCCTGGCCTTCGATGCCTGGGTCAATGCGAGCCTGTACGAGGGCGGCCATTCCACCACGGAAGCCTACGAGCGCTTCCAGGCGCGGATGCAGGTCTTCTCGGTCCGCGGCTGGAAGCGCTACGCCCTCGACCTCACCAGCGAGGGCGTCACCATTGGGACGGCGGGCGCCCTGCTGCTGCTGTTCCTGGCTCAGCCCGCCTTCAACCTCACCAGCGACAACTGGCTGAAGGCCCAGGATCTCGCCGTCACCTTCCTCGACCGCTACGGTACCGAGGTCGGACGCCGCGGCATCAAGCACGACGACTCGCTGAAGTTCGACGACTTTCCCGAGCTGATGATCAAGGCGCTGCTCTCGACCGAGGACCGGCGCTTCTACGAGCATTGGGGCATCGATCCGATCGGCACCTCCCGCGCGCTCGTCTCGAATTCCTCCGGCAAGGGCAACGTGCAGGGCGGTTCCACCCTGACGCAGCAGCTCGCCAAGAACCTGTTCCTGACGAACGAGCGCTCGCTGGAGCGCAAGGTCAACGAGGCGTTCCTCGCCTTCTGGCTCGAAGCGCACCTGACCAAGAACCAGATTCTCAAGCTCTATCTCGACCGCGCCTATATGGGCGGCGGCACCTTCGGCGCGGTGGCGGCGGCGGATTACTATTTCGGCAAGCGGCTGCAGGACATCACGCTGGCGGAAGCCGCGATGCTCGCCGGCCTGTTCAAGGCGCCGACCAAATACTCGCCCAACGTCAACCTGCCCGCCGCCCGCGGCCGGGCGGTGGACGTGCTGCACAACATGGTCGAGGCAGGCTTCGTCACGGAAGGCCAGATCCAGACGGCGTTGCGCAACCCCGCGACCCCGGTGACCCGCACCAAGGACATCACCGCCGATTACTATCTCGACTGGGCCTTCAACGAGGTGAAGCGGATGGCCGATGCGGGCAAGCTCCGCAACGACCGCGTGCTCACGGTGAAGACGCCGCTCGACCTCTCGATCCAGCGCTCCGCCGACCAGGCGGTCGAGAACATGCTGCGGCGGCTGGGCGACCAGTACGACGTGGACGAGGCCGGCGTGGTGATCCTCGATCCCGACGGGGCGCTGCGTGCCATGGTCGGCGGTGCCGATTACGGCGAGAGCCAGTTCAACCGCGCCACCGATGCGCTGCGCCAGCCGGGCTCCTCGTTCAAGCCCTATGTCTACGCTGCAGCACTCGCCTCCGGCCTGTTCAAGCCGGACACGCAGGTGGTGGATTCGCCGGTCTGCGTCGGCAACTGGTGCCCGCAGAATTACGGCCGCTCCTATTCCGGCCGCCAGCCGATGTGGCTCGCGGTGGCCAAATCGGTCAACACGATCCCGATCAAGGTCACCACGGCCATCGGCAAGGGGCTCGGCATCACCCACGACTGGAAGGCGGCGAAGGCCGGCCGCGAGAAGATCATCCAGCTCGCAAAAGCGATGGGCGTGACGACGCCGCTGACCGACACGCCCTCGCTGCCGATCGGCGCCACGGAGGTGACGGTGATGGACCAGGCGGCCGGCTTTGCTGTGTTCGCCAACGGGGGCAAGGTCGCCAAGCCCTACGTCGCCAGCGAGGTGCGCAATTCCAGCGGCGAGGTGATCTACCGCCACGCCGACGAGAAGCCGGTGCAGGTGCTGTCGTCCCAGGTGACGGCCGACATGAACTACATGCTCAACAAGGTCGTCGAGGAAGGCACCGCGCGAAAGGCCCAGATCGAGGGCGTGAAGGTCGCGGGCAAGACCGGCACGACCAACGGCTACCGCGATGCGTGGTTCGTCGGCTACACCGGCAACTATGTCGGCGCCGTCTGGTACGGTAACGACGACCACAGCCCGACCAACAAGATGACCGGCGGTTCGCTCCCCGCGATGACGTGGCACGAAATCATGGCCCCTGCCCATCAGGGCATCGAATTGAAGCCGATGCCCGGCCTGAACGATCGCCGGAGCGCACCGCAGGCTGCCCAGGCGCAGGCCGACGGCGCGGCGGCCGCCGCCAGCACCGGCGGCCGGCTCTCGCGCCGTTCCTTCGAGGTATTGTCAGGCCTCAACGGCCTGTTCCGCAACGTCGAGACCAACCGCTCCGCCGCCAAAAGCGAACCCGTCAAGAGCGATCCGGCGCGCTCCGGCGCCGTCGCCCCTGATCGGATGCGGGCACCCGGCCTCGTGCCCGTCGATGTCGCCGAGGGCGCACGCGCCTCCGGCGGCTTCGGGACGCCCTGAGGCCGACCCCATGGCCCTGTCGAGTGGAGTCGGCCCGGCGGCCGGGACATCGCTGCGTGAGGATGCGGGCGCCGAGCCGTCCGGGCGCCTGCCCACGCGGCGGCACAAGCGGCTACCCAAGCACCTGGGTCGCCTCGCGCGGGGCGCCGCCTCGCGCAGCTCGCGCGTCGGGCTGTTCGTCTACGCTCTCACCCTCGGCGGGCTCCTCGGCCTCGCCAGTGCCGATTACGCCACCAGCGGCGGCTATCCCTTCGGCGGGACAGCAATCGGAAGCTGGACGGCGTGGCCACGGGCGGGCTCGCTCGATTCCGACCCCTATGCCCGCGCCGTCAACGCCCGGCGCAGCGACATTCCCCTCGCGGTCGGGGAGGGCATGCTGCTGACCGCTGCCAGCGACGATGACGGGCGGACGCTGGACGCCGCCTGCAGCTATCGCCTTGCGGGCGTGACGCCACCGGCCCGCGCCTGGACCCTCACCGTGACCGGCCGTGGCGCGCTGGCGCCGGGTCAGGAGCCGGTTCGGACGGGCTTTACCTCCACCGAGATCCTGCGCGAGACCGATGGCCGCTTCGCGATCCTGCTGAGCCCCGAGGTCCAGCCCGGCAACTGGCTGCCGATGCCGCGGCCGAGGGGGCCGGTGCGACTGGCGCTGCGCCTCTACGACACGCCGGTGGCCGCGAGCGTCGGCTCGCTTGACCGGGATACCCTGCCGGTGATCGAGCGCACGGGGTGCGGGTCATGAGCCGCAGCGCGTTCTGGCTCGCCACCGCCTGCGGCCTCGTCATCGCCGGCATCGTCCACATCGCCACGGTGCTGGCGATCCCGCGCTTCTCGGAGGGCGACGCCTTCACCCGCGCGAGGGCGAGCGAAACCCTCGACCACCCCCTGCGCATCCACGGCCTCGCGGGCGCGCCCGCGGCGAACGGCGAATGGCTGCCCAATCCCGATCCGGCGGTCTCGGTCGGCGTGTGCTCCTACGACCTCGATGACGGGCCGATGCGAGTCTCGGCCCAGGCCGGCTCGCTGATGCTGTCGGTTTCGATGCACAGCCGCCGGGGTGCCTTCTACGCGGTGACCGATCAGGCGGCGGTGCGCGGCGGGCTCGATCTCGTGGTGATGACCCGCGCCCAGTTCGACGAGGCGCTGGCCAACGATGTGGCCGGCGAGGTGACGCGCGACGTGCGCATCGTCGCCCCCGCCCGGCGTGGCTTCGCGGTGGTCCGCGTGATCGCCGCCCTGCCGAGCGAGCGCGCGGTAGCCGACGCGGCGGTGCAGGCAGTATCCTGCACCATCGACAGCCCGGCCGAGCCGACGGGAGAGGAGCCGGGGAAGGGCAAGAGCTAAGGGCAGAACTGAAGAGGCAGGGGCTGAACGCCTCCGCTCCGCTGCCGCGAGCGCCGGTGCCGTCTTGGCCGTCCACAGCGATTGCAGGAGTGCGGGGCCGATCACCCGAGGGATCGTCGCCCCTGGCCGCCGGTTCACCCGATCCCGCTTCGGCCCTCGGACGGGCGGGCTGATCTTCGAGGAACGGGCGGATTATTTTCGCCGCAGCGGCTTTCGGGCGCGCCGCGTCCATGCGGGTGACCGTGAAAGCCATGCGCGTGGTTCGATTGTACCCACGACGATTTTTCTTTAGGGTCCGAGTCTTAGGTCTGTCGCAGGGATTCTACCGCGCGGCTGCCATTGGCCGGGACGCGGATCGCGCGAGAGCGCAGGGGCCCAAGGGGCTGCTGCCTTTTCACGCAGGCCTCTCATCCGATGGCAGCGGCGGATCGCGGGGCGGCCCAATGATTCGCGGAGGCGGCTCGCCGTCCCCATATCCGTCGGTGCCGAACCTGTCTGCGGGTTTGAAACGCCAGTGCGCCGTGGGCGCACCGAGGAAGAGTGTCATGAGTCAAACGGGCCGCGATGACCCGCAATCCCTGGACAGCCAACTCTGCTTTGCCGTCTACGCGGCGGCGCATGCCTTCGGTCGCGCCTATCGCAGCCTCTTGGCCCATCACGAGCTGACCTACCCGCAATATCTCGTTCTGCTGGTGCTGTGGGAGGAGGAGGGACTCTCGGTCAAGGAGATCGGCAGCCGCCTTTTCCTCGATTCCGGCACGCTCACGCCGCTGCTCAAGCGCCTGGAGGCCTCGGGCCATGTCCGCCGCGCCCGCGACCGGCCGGATGAGCGCCAGGTCAGCATCTTCCTCACGGACAAGGGGCGTGGGCTCAAGGGCAAGATGGACTGCCTGCCGCACACGGTGGGCGGCATGACCGGGATGACCCTCGATGAACGGCGCGCGCTCCTCGACAACCTCGCTTCCATGCGCGACGAGCTGCATGCCCGTGCCGGCAGCACCGAATTGCCGGCGGCGAACGCGTCTCGCTGACGCACCCGCCGGTCACTCAGGGATTTGAGACGAAGAAAGCCGCCCCGAGGGGCGGCTTTCCTGTTTGGTCCGATCGACTTCCGGAGGCGCGGGGCCTCAGGACTTCGTCTTGAGGTAGGCGATGATGTCGTCGACCTTCTTCGGGTCCTTGATGCCGGGGAAGACCATCTTGGTGCCGGGCACCTTCTTCTTCGGGTCGGCAAGCCACTCCTTGAGGTTGGCTTCGTCCCAGGTGAGGCCGGACTTCTTCAGCGCGTCGGAGAAGGCGTAACCGTCGGCACCCTCACCGGCCTTCGCGCCGACGACACCCTTCAGGGTCGGGCCGACGCCGTTCTTCTCGAAATTGTGGCAGGCCTTGCAGGGCGCGAACGCCTTCTCGCCGGCGGCGGCATCGCCCTCGGCATAGGCGGCGACAGGCAGCAGCAGCGCGAGGGCGGCGCCGAGGATGAGATGACGCATCGTTGTTTTCCTCCTTGAACGGCCGAAGCCGGCCTGCTTATGGCAGAGCTTTTAGCCTTAGAACAGATATAGACTATGCCGGGCACGCGTCCAGCCGAGGTGACTTCACGAAGACGCTTCCGGTCCTTTCGGTGGCTGCATGGGTCGGCGGGAACCGCCGTGCGTCCCGGGAGACTTTCCGTTAGAATGCGCGTCCGACGTCGTCCGGGCTGAACCTGAACTGCGGCGGCTGAAGCGAGGCTGAAGGCCCTGCACGCCGCTGTGGATCGCCGGAACGAAGACGTAAAAAAACAAATCTCTGGAGGAGATGCCGGCCATGTCGATCGCCTTCCCCGCGCCGGATGCGGATGTCATCGCCCGCCGCGAGGCGATCATCGAGGGGCTGTCCGCGCTGGTGGCGCCGGAGTCTCTGGTGACGACGGAGGACGAGCGCCGCGCCTTCGAGACCGACGGGCTCACCGCCTACCGCAAGATGCCGCTCGCCGTGGTGCTGCCCTCCACGACCCGCGAGGTCTCGGCGGTGATGGCCTTCTGCCACGCCAACGGCGTGCGGGTGGTGCCGCGCGGCGCCGGCACGTCGCTGGCCGGCGGTGCCATCGCCCAGGAGGATGCGATCATCCTCGGGGTGGGCAAGATGACGCGCATCCTCGATCTCGATTTCGCCAATCGTATCGCCCGGGTGGAGGCTGGCATCACCAACCTTGCGATCTCCGGGGCGGTGGCGCATGAAGGCTTCTTCTACGCCCCCGACCCGTCGAGCCAGCTCGCCTGCACCATCGCCGGCAACATCGCCATGAATTCCGGCGGCGCGCATTGCTTGAAATATGGCGTAACCACCAACAACCTCATGGGCGTGACGCTCGTGACCAACGACGGCACCGTGGTCGAGCTCGGCGGCGAGCATCTCGATTCCGGCGGCTACGACCTGCTCGGGCTGATCTGCGGCTCGGAAGGCCAGCTCGGCATCGTCACCGAGGCCACCGTTCGCATCCTGCGCGCTGCGGAAGGCGCGCGGCCGGCCCTGGTCGGCTTCTCCTCGGTCGAGGATGCCGGCGCCTGCACCGCGGCGATCATCGCGGCGGGCATCATCCCCGTCGCCATCGAGTACATGGACCGCGAGGCGATCCTCATCACCGACGACTTCGCCAAGGCCGGCTACCCGCGCGACGCCGCCGCGATGCTGATCATCGAGGTCGAGGGCTCGGACGAGGAATGCTCGGACATGCTGGCGCGCATCGAGGCGATCGCCGCAGGGTTCAACCCGACCAGCATCCGCGTCTCGAAGTCGGAAGCCGAATCCGCTGCGATCTGGAAGGGCCGCAAATCCGCCTTCGGCGCCACCGGGCGCATCTCCGACTACATCTGCATGGACGGCACGATCCCGACCGGCCAGCTGGGCCATGTGCTGGAGCGGATCGAGGCGATCTGCGCCGAGCAAGGGCTTCGCGTCGCCAACGTGTTCCATGCCGGCGACGGCAACCTGCACCCGCTGATCCTGTTCGATATCAACAAGCCCGGCGAGTTGCAGAAGGCCGAGGCCGCGGGCGACGCGATCCTCAAGCTCTGCGTCGAGGTCGGCGGCTGCCTCACCGGCGAGCACGGGGTTGGGATCGAGAAGCGCGAGCTGATGCGCTTCCAGTACACGCAGGACGACCTCGAACAGCAGATGCGCGTGCGCAACGTGTTCGATCCGGCCTGGCTGATGAACCCGGCCAAGGTGTTCCCGCTCGAGGGCCGGATCGCGGCCTGACCGGACCGCGGAACGGATGCGGTCGCGGCCGGTTGGCGTCTCACCCGCTTCGCATCGGCCTGCGACGATCGCGCCGGGACGATGCGCCAACCAGAGGCTCACGTGATGAAACATCCGATTCTGACCGCTGCCGTCCTCGCTCTCGGCGCGGCCGCTCTGGCCGGCCCGGTCGAGGCCAAGGGCTGTCTCAAGGGCGCCGTCGTCGGCGGCGCGGCGGGCAGCATGGCCGGCCACGGCAAGGCCGGTGCCGCTGCCGGTTGCGCCATCGGCCACCACGAGGCTAACAAAAAGGACAAGTCCGGCGGTCAGAGCCCGCAACAGGGCTCCGCGAAGTAAGGCTGTCCTCCCCGGTGCCACGCTACTTCTTCCACACCCGCATCGGCGCCGACGCCCTCACGGACGACGAGGGCGTGGAGCTGCGTGATCCCGATCAGGCCTGGCGTGTGGCGCGGGCGACGATCCGCGCCAGCCTGGAGGAAGAGGGAAGCGACCCGCGGCTGGTCACAGCGATCCTCGTCGTCACCGACGAGGCCGGGGATGTCGTCCTGGAATTCCCCTTCGCCGAGGCGATCCCCGAACCGGGTGCCGAGCCCGAGCCGGGGGAGGGGACACTGCATTGAGGGCGAGGCGGGTGCTCTACTCCGCCGGCCCGAGCCGCTCACTTCGGAAGGCACCGTAGCCGCTGCGGGCCAGCCGCTCGGCCAGAGCCGGCATGAACAATTCGGCTTCCGCCGCCAGGGTCCAGGGCGGGTTGATGACCACGAGGCCGGTGCCGGTCAGGCGTGTCGGATCGTCGGGCCGCTCGATCATCAGGTCGAGGCGCAATGCGGGCCGCTCCAGCCCCGCATCGAGCGCCGCCGCCATGCGATGGACCCCGGACACGTCCTTGATCGGATACCAGCCGAGATAGATCCCGGTCGGCCATTTCCGCGCGGCCTTCAGCAAGTGAGCGCCCAAACGGTCGATCTCGCCGCGTTCCTCGTAGGGCGGATCGATCAGCACGAGGCCCCGGCGCTCCGGCGGCGGGATCAGGGCGTTGAGCGCGGTCCAGCCGTCGAGATGCATCACCTTCGTGCGGGAATCGCTGGCGTAGCGCCCTGCGAGCGTTTGCGCGTCGGCCGGATGCAACTCCACGAAGACGCCCTTGTCGCCGGCCCGCAGGGCTTCGCGGATGATCGCGGGTGAACCGGGATAGGTGGTGGCACCAAACCGCGCCCGCACGGCGGCAACCGCTTCGCGATAGGGCGCGAGCAGGGCCTCGACCTCGGGCGTGAACGGCACGTCGAGCCGGCCGAAGCCATCGTGCCACTCGCCCGTGCGCCCGGCCTCATCTGCTTCGAGGTCGTAGACGCCGAGGCCCGCATGGGTGTCGATGGCGCGGAACGGTTTATCCTTGGCGCGGAGATGGACGAGCACGCGGGTCAGCACGAGGTGCTTGAGCACATCCGCGAAATTGCCGGCGTGGAAGGCGTGACGGTAGTTCAGGGTATGGTCCCCACTGAGTGAGGCCTGCGCTTATCAGGAAAGCCGTGCCCGCGTCACCGAGCCGCGTCGACCGACACCTCGCCGGCCCGGCAGTTCTGGCGCGCCACCTCGGGGCAGGGGGTGAAGCCGCGCAGATCCTTCGAGAAGCAGATCCGCACGTCCTGCAATTGCCCGCGGCGGCAGGTCACCGACATCATGTCCGGGCGCAGGCCCTTATTGGCCATCACGAACTGCCGGGCGATCTCGATCGGGGCGGCGCGCAGGCTCACATCCGGCTTCGCGAAGGCCTCGGGAATCGTCACCGCCTCGCGCGCCGTCTTCACCGCCTTGAAATAGGCGAGGGGATCGAGGCCGGAGCAGGTGCCGTGGGTGCGCCACTCGTGGCGGGCCAGCCCCTCGCTCGGCATGATCTCGCCCGCAGCCTCGACCGCGTTGCGGGTTAGCGGGCGCTCCACCGCCGAGCAGTTCGAGGGATAGCCGCGCTCGTATTGCGGCCACAGCCCGTGCACCACGAAGCCGAGTCCGCGGCCCGGGGCACATTGCCCGTTCCGGTCGCGGCGCGCACCCTCGCCATCGCAATAGGTCGGCGACCACGACAGCGACAGCACGTAGAAGTCGAAACTGCCGGGCTCGCCGCCGCGGCGGAACCCGCCGAAATCCTGCGCGCCCGCACCGGAGGCCAGGGTCAGCCCGAGGGCCAGGGCGACGAGGGGGCGGAAGCGGGGCATGGAAGGGACTCGGGGGGCGGCAGGACGCCTCAGGACGATGCCGGGCGCGGCCTGCAAGTCAAGCTTGCATCCGCGCGCTGCTCCCGGTTTCCCGCCCCGATCAGGGCCGCGCCATCCGGCAGGCGGTGGCGTAGGCGTAGGCGTTGTTGCGGTCGAGGCCGTGGACGCAGAAATCGACGCCCCAGGTCGAGCCGATGATGCCGAGGCTCTCGCGCACCGAGTAATCGACCTTGCGCCGCACCCCGTCCGAGGTGGTGGCGAGGGCCGAGCAGAAGCGGCGCGGGATGAAGTCGACGCCGTAGGGGCGCCACGCCGTGCGCTCGATCCGCTCGTAGGAAACGATCGTCAGCGACGAGTTCCAGAACTTCGCCTCCTTCTCGGCAAACTGGGTCGAGACCTTCTCCAGAACGTCCGCGTCCTGGCAGCCGGGAATGTCGGCGTCGTAGGGGAAGGTCTGCTCCTCGGCCGGCGAGATTTCCTCGCGGCCGGAGCGGGCGTGCGCCGGCAGTACGGACGAAGCCGTGACGAGGCCGAGCGCCAGGACGGCGAGGGGAAGGTTCGGGCGCATGCCGCTCAGATCCGCCAGTTGAGGGTGCCGTGGCGCGACGCAGGCCCGTTCAGGGCTAGGCGCAGCGGGCACCGGATGGGCGAAAGACGATGCGCTGCGCTTGGCTCAAGTCAAGCTTCGACCGGGCCCGGGCGCCGCTTTTGGTCCGGGCTGGGGTGCGCCGGGCACACCCCTGAAGGATTAATAGATCGGTTCGTCGGGAGCGTGGTCCGAGGCATGGGGCGCAGCCAGCGACAGCGGCGCGTAGGCCGCGTCATGCGCCGGAACCGGGGAGCGGGGCCGGCTCGGGGCCGGGGCGGCGGCGTAAGCCGTCGGCGCGGGTGCGGCCGGCGCGCGGGCGACGCGCGTGCCGGTCGAGCGCGAGGAGGTCGGCGCGACGCCGTAGGGGTCGTCCTCTTCGACGTCGATCGGGGCCTGGGTCGGGACGGTCTGGCGCGCAGGCGGGCGCGGCGAGGCCAGCGGCCGCGGCGATCCGTCGGCGAGGTTGAGCTGCGACTCGAACTTCAGCAGCGGCTTGCAGATGCGCTTCAGGCCGCGCGGGTCGTGCATCGCCAGATCGACGTGGATGTGGTCGTAGTGGAACACGTTGGAACCCGGCGCCAGCACGGTCGAGAACCGGGCGCAGGCCCCCACGAAGACCTCGCGCAGGAAGGCCTGCTCGGCCTCGGTGCCGCGCCAGCCGCCCTTGACGGTGATGACGTGCCCGTCGGCGAGCGTGAAGGACATGATGTCGAGCGCGTTGCCGAACGAATGCTCGGAGAGCTTGGCACCGGCTTGGTTGTTGCGGCCGCGGCAGGAATAGGTGCCCGCGTTGATCTCGGCCACCGGCACGCCGAAATAGAGGTTGGCGGCGGGCTGGATCGTGTCGGCGAGCCACGCCTCGGCCTCGGCGAGCGCCGGGCAGGCCAGCGTCATGCGCTGCTTAAGCGCAACCGTGCCGCCGCCGAGCCGGGTGACCTTGAACGGCTGCTGCATGCCGCACGGGCCGGGGCCGTCGATCTCCTTGGCGAGCGAGACATAGGCCGTCGGCTGCACGAGCTTGCGCGCGATGCACATCTGTTCGGCTTGGTCGCGCCATGCTTCCCGGCGCTCGAACCGGTTGATCGCACAGCCCGTGAGCCCCGCGCCGAACAGCACCAGAGCCGAGAACGCTAACGCTTTACGCCACATGGACGCGACGATGCGCACCGTCCCGTAAACGAGCCGCTAACGATGCGCGATCGGATCCGCCCTCATGTGGAGCGCTGTTGACAGATTCGACACGGACCGTGACTCGGATGGGCATGACCTCGCTTCTCGACATCCGCGCCCGTGTCGCGGACGATACCCTCTCGGCCGCGGACGCGATTCAGACAGCGCGCGAGCGGATCGCCGCGCGCGACCCCGCCATCGGCGCCGTGTTGCGCCTTGCGCCCGAAACGACGGCCGTCCCTGCGCATGGGCCGCTCGCCGGCATCGCGGTGGGGATCAAGGACATCATCGACACCGCCGACATGGCGACCGAGTCCGGCTCGGGGATCTATGCCGGCTGGCGACCCAGGGCCGACGCGGCGATCGTGTCGCGGCTGCGCGCGCTCGGCGCCGTGCCCCTCGCCAAGACCGCGACCACGGCCTTTGCCGGTCTCGACCCTGCTGCCACCGTGAACCCGCACGATCCCGGCCATACGCCGGGCGGCTCCTCCTCGGGCTCGGCCGCGGCCATCGCCGCCGGGATGCTGCCCCTGGCGCTCGGCACTCAGACCGGCGGCTCGGTGATCCGCCCGGCGGCCTTCTGCGGGATCGCGGCGATCAAGCCGTCGTTCCGGCTGCTGCCGACGGTTGGGGTCAAGACCTTCTCCTGGGCGCTCGACACGGTCGGCCTGTTCGGTGCCTCCGTCGCCGACATCGCCCACGCGCTCGCTCTGATCGCGGACCGGACCGGCATCGAGGCGCCCGCCCCGGAGCACCCGCGCCTCGCCCTCTGCCTTCAGGATTTCGCGGGGAGCGCCGACGCGGACGCGCTCGCGGCGCTCGATCACGCGGCCCGTGCCGTCGAGCGGGCCGGAGCGGTTCTGCGCGATCTCGTCCTGCCGGAACCCTTCGCGCGGGCCTGGGCCGCGCACCCGACCGTGCAGGATTTCGAGGCGCGCCAAGCGCTCGCCTGGGAATATGCCGAACACCGGGAGTCCCTGCCGCCGGTTCTGCGCGGCCAGCTCGACCGGGCGCAGGATCTCAGCGCCGCCGATTACGACGCCGCCCGCCGCGAGGCGCACCGGGCGCGCCGCCTGCTCAAGGAGCTGTTCGCGGATGTCGATGCGATCCTCACGGTGTCCAGCGTCGGTCGCGCGCCCAAGGGGCTCGGCTCGACCGGGGATGCCCGCTTCAACCGCCTCTGGACCCTGATGGGCGTGCCCTGCGTCACCGTTCCGGTGCCGGGCGACGGACTGCCGCTCGGCGTGCAGGTGATCGCCCGCTTCGGCGACGACGGACGGGCGCTCGCCGTCGCGCGGATGATCGAGGGGGCGCTGGCGCGGGCATAGAGCCTCATTCGGAGCGGCTTTGTCCGGCGGCGCTCGAGACCGAACGGAAAGCAGGGGCTCGCCGGAGCCGTAGCCGACCCCAGTGCGTCAGGCCGGCGTCTCTCGGTCCTTGGTTTGACGGGCCGCCTTGCGCCGTTCCGTGAGCGGCAGGTCGATGGAGCAGTGCAGAGCGGTCTCGCTCAGCTCGTAGCGCGTGCGCGCGTCGAGGGCGTAGGGCAGCGCCTTCTCGATCAGCTCGCGCCCGTAGCCGCGCCGTTGCGCGGCGCCTTCTTCGCGCGGGCGCTCGATCTCCGTCTCGCTCCAATGCAGGGCGAGCCGCATCCGGTCGTCCTCGGTATAGGTGCGCCACGTCACGCTCAGCCGCCCCGTGTCTCCGGAGAGCGCGCCGTATTTGCGGGCGTTGGTCGCAAGTTCGTGCAGGGCCAGCGCGAAGGTCTGCACCGTGGCCTTGCGCAGCCGCACGGATGGACCGTCGAGATAGATGCGGTCGGACGCCTCCCAGGCACCGAGGGCGTCGAGTTCCGTGGCGATGAGGGCGTGCAGGGTGATCGGCTCGATGGTCGAGCGGGAGAGCAGGCCCTGCACCCGCGAGAGCACCGCGAGCCGGTCGTAGAACCGCGCGCGGAACATCGGCATGGAATCGCTTCGGGCCATGGTCTGCTCGGCCAGCGAGCGCACCACCGTGATGAGGTTGCGCGTGCGGTGCTGCAACTCGGCCACCATCACGCCCTGCTGCTCCTGCAGCTGCCGCAGGTCGTCGATGTCGGTCGAGGTGCCCAGCCACTCGACGATGTCGCTGCCCTCGCGCAGCGGCAGGGCCCGCGACTGGAACCAGCGATAGCGGCCCTCGGGGGCGTGACGGATTCGGTAATCGACGGCCAGCGCCTCGGCCGCGGCGGCGCCGCTCCAGGCATTCTGGGCCCGGTCGCGATCCTCGGGATGAACCGCGTCGAGCCAGCCGAAGCCGCGGCTCTCGGCCTCGGTCTGGCCGGTATAGCGGCACCATTGCGGGCTCGCCCAGCTCCACGCGCCGCCATCGCCCGCCCGCCAGACGAGCTGGGGGATGCCTTCGACCAGGGCACGCTGCCGGGCTTCGCTCGTGCGCAGCTCCGTTTCGGCCTGCGCCCGCTCGGCCGCCTCCCAGGTCCGCGCGGCTACCTCCTCGATCAGGGTCGTCTCGGAGCGCGTCCACGTCCGGGGCTCGCGATGGGTTAGGTAGAGGACGGTGCGGACCCGGCCGTCGCGGACCAGCGGCACCGCCACGAAGCTACCGACGGCGCCCTGTCGCCAGACGCCGGGGGCCGCAACGGCCGCGGCATCGTCCACGATGATCGTCTCGCCGTTTCGGAGCCGATCGAGAACCGCCCGGCCGAAGGCCGTGATGGGCAGGGGGCCGAGCCGAGCCTCGGACTCGGCGTGATAGCCGACCTGCCGCTCGATCTGCTTCCCGTCCGCGGAGAGGCGCGCGTAGCCGACCCGTCCGGCGCCCAGATGGCGCCCCAGCGCCTCGACTACGGTCTGAAGGGCGGCCTGCGGGTCGGTCTGGTCCTGAAGCCGGTCGGCGAGGTCGAGAAGGAAGGCCTGCCGTGCCTCCTCCGCCCGCAGGCTCTGGGCGGCGATGTGCTGGTCGTGGATGTCCGTGGCGGCGCCGATCCAGCGCGTGATCCGACCTTCCGCGTCCCGCGCCGGGGCGTGGCGGATCAGGAACCACCGAAAGGGGCCGTCGCGGCGGCGGATGCGCTGCTGCCGCTCCACCGGCCGGCCGGTGGTGAAGGCTTCCGTGAAGATGCGCTTCGTCTCCTCCCGCTCGTCGGTTGGGATGGTGGCCAGCCAACCGCCGTTCTGGACCTCGTCTTGCGTCTGGCCGGTATAGGCGCCCCATTGCTGGTTCACGACGATGACCTTGCCCTCGGGATCGCAGTTCCAGAGCAGGCTCGGCACGAGTTCGGCGAGGGTCCGGAAGCGCTCCTCGCTCTCGCGCAGAGTGTCGGCGGTGCGCTTGCTCAGCAGGGCCTGGAGGATGGCCGGGGCCAGGGCCTCGGCGGCCTCGAGATCCTCCGACCGGTATCCGCCCGCGCGGTTGCCGAGCCCGATCATGCCGATGGTCTGTCCGTTCCGCTTCAGCGGGACGCCGAGAAAGGCCTGCAGGCTCGGGTGGCCCGCCGGTGTCCCGATCCGGTCCGGGTGCGAGCCGGGATCATTGGCGATGAGGCTTTTCCCGTCGCGCAGCACGCGGCCGTAGAGACCGTGGATCTTGAGCCCTTTCGGGCCGACGCCCTTGGAAAAAGCGGAGTTCTCCATCGCGAAGTGCTGCCAGCCGCGATCGCTGATGGAGAGTTCGTCGAACCGGTCGTTCTCCTGATCGACCTCCCCCATGAAGCTGAAGGCGCTCTGCGTCACATCCTCGGCGACCGCGAGGCAGACGCGGCCGAGTTCCTCTTCCGTGGGGGCGGTCAGCGCCTCACGGAAGATGCGGTTGATCCCTTCGAGCACCGCGTTCTTGCGCCGGATGTCCGCTTCCGCCCGGCCGCGCTCGACCGCCGACCAGATCCGCTCGGCCACCTCCCGCAGCAATCCCAGGTCGGCGTCCGTCCAATCGCGTGGGGTCGAGTGGGTGACCCAGAGCGCGCCGACCAGGCTGCCGTTCTTGATGAGCGGTGTGCCCATGCAGGCGCCGATCTGCAGGGCGGCGAAGGCGGGACGGCTCGCTTCCGGAACCGAGGCCTGTGTGTCGGCCAGGACGTGGCATTCCCCGCGGCGGAGGATCTCGGCGGACCATTCGAAGTCCGCGAGCCTGTGCTCGCCGGCGATCGAGGGCGCATCGCCGCGAACGTGGTCCCACGCGATCCGGATGATCCCGGCGGCTTCGTCGGCGGTCGCGTAGTAGCACCGGTCCACATCCAGCCGCTCGCCCACCAGCCGGCATGCCGCGCTCTGGATCGCCTCCGGATCGGTCAGCGAGCGCACCGCATCGCTCAGCGCCAGGAGGAAGGCCTGCCGCTCCTCGCGATCGCGCAGGGCCGTCTCGGCGACTTTGCGCTCGGTGACGTCGTCGTAGAGGATCAGCAGGCGGTCGTTCGCCTGCGGGTAGACGGAGACCTCGAACCAGCGCCCCATCGGCGTGTCCGTGTGCTCCAGCCGTGCCGGCAGGCCCGTCGCGGCGATGCGGTCGTAGGTCTCGACCCACCAGAGATCGAGGTCGGGCACCACTTCGCGTCCCGTCCGCCCGCGTGCTTCCGCGGCCGGCAGACCGACCAGCCGCTCGAAGGCGGGATTCAGCTCGATGTAGCGGAAATCGACGGCCCGGCCCTGCTCGTCGCGCACGAATTCGAGTTCGCAGAAACCCTGCCCCATGGTCTGGAATAGGGTGCGGTACTTCTCTTCGCTCGCCCGAAGCGCCGCTTCGGCCCAATCGAATTCAAGGATCCGTTGCGCCGTTGCGTCGCGATTCGACGGCCACCCGGGCGGGTCTGTTCTTTGGCCCATCCTGCGCCCTGCTGCGGCTCGATGGGCAACACCTAATCGATAGGTTGTCGATTTTGTAAAGCACGCTTGCGTTGTGGAGGCCTACCTCGCCGAGATGTGTACGGTGCGCGATATGTACGGGGCCCGGCCCGCCGCACCGCCGGTTCCGGCCCGGAACCGGCGGTGCGGAGGCCGCGCGGCTTACGCGCCGCGCAGGCTCGACAGGTCGAGCGGCAGCGAGCGCAGGCGCTGGCCCGTCGCGGCGAAGACCGCGTTGGCGATGGCCGGCGCCAGCACCGGCACGCCGGGTTCGCCGATCCCGGTGGGAGCGACCTCGGACGGCACGATGTGAACATCGACCCGCGGCATCTCGGAGATGCGCGTCGGCTGGTAGCTGTCGAAGTTCCTCTCCTGCACCACGCCGTCCTTGAGGGTGATGCGGTTGCGCAGCACCGCCGACAGGGCGAAGCCCACCGCACCCTCGACCTGGGCGCGCACCACGTCCGGGTTCACGGCGATGCCGACATCGACCGCCGCCACGATCCGGTTGACCTTCACACCGGACTCGCCCGCCGTGACGTCGGCCACCATCGCGACGTAGGAACCGAAGGATTCGTGCACCGCCACGCCGAGGCCGCGGCCCTTTTCGGAGGGTTTTCCGCCCCAGCCGGCCTGCTCGGCGGCGAGCTTCAGCACGCCCGACAGGCGCGGCGCGCGGGTCAGCAGCGACAGCCGGTAGGCGACCGGATCGGACCCCGCGGCATGGGCCAGCTCGTCGATGAACACCTCCATCACATGGGCGGTGTGGGTGTGGCCGACCGAGCGCCACCACAGGACCGGCACGCCCTCGCGGGCATTGTGCACCTCGAAGCGGTAGGCCGGGAGCGCGTAGGGCGTGTCGGAGGCGCCCTCGACGGTGGTGGAGTCGATGCCGTTCTTGACGAGCATTGCCTCGAAGGGCGAGCCGATCATGATCGACTTGCCGACCATGGTGTGGCGCCAGCCTGTGATCTGGCCCTTCTCGTTCAGGCCCGCCTTGACCGTGTGGTGGACCTGCGGGCGGTAATAGCCGGCCGCCATGTCGTCCTCGCGGGTCCAGACGAGATGGACCGGCGCCTTGCCGTCCCAGGCCTTCACGATTGCGGCGGCCTCGGCGAAGTAGTCGGCGCCCGGCGTGGCCCGGCGGCCGAACGAGCCGCCGGCCCATTGCGTGTGCAGCCGGACCCGGTCGGTCGTGACGCCCAGCGTCGCCGCCACCACCGCCTGCTCGATCGTCTGGATCTGGCAGCCGGCATAGACGTCGAAGCTGCCGTCCGCCGCGCGCTCGATCGTGGCGTTCAGGGGCTCCATCGCGGCATGGGCCAGGTAGGGGAAGGAGAACTCCGCCTCCAGCACCTTGGCGGAGCCCTTGATGGCGCCGTCGGCGTCGCCCGCCTGCGAGGCGACGAGACCGGAGGTCTTGGCCGTCTCGCGGTACTCGGCGAGGATCGCGTCCGAGGAGCGGGTCTCGGCGGCGGAATCGTCCCAGGTGATCTTCAGGGCCTCGCGGGCCTTCATCGCGGTCCAGGTGTCGCGGGCGATCACCGCTACGCCGGTCGGGATCGCGACGATGCCGACGACGCCGGGCATGCCTTGCGCGGCCTCCGCATCCACCGACTTCACCGTGGCGCCGAAGCGCGGCGGGTGGGCGACGAGGGCCGTGACCTGACCGGGGCGGCGGATGTCGAGGGAGTAGATCGCGGTGCCGTCGGTCTTCGCCGCGGAATCGATGCGCGGCACGCGCTGGCCGATCAGCGTCCACTCGGCCGGCGTCTTGAGGCGGGGCTCCTGCGGCACCGGCTTGGCGGCGGCGGCCTCCGCGAACTCGCCGAAGCGGGCCTGCTTGCCCGACTTGTGGCTGATGACGCCCTTGGCGACGGTGATCTCACCCGCCGGCACGCCCCACTTGTCGGCCGCGGCGGAGACCAGCATGGCGCGGGCGGCCGCACCCGCCTTGCGGAGCTGGAACCAGGAATTGGCGATCGCCGTCGAGCCGCCGGTGCCCTGGACCGGGCCCATCAGCAGGTTGGCGTAGAGCTTGGCGTCGGCCGGGGCGAAGGCGACGCGCATCTGCCCCCAATCCGCGTCGAGTTCGTCGGCGAGGATGGTGGTGAGCCCGGTCGTGTTGCCCTGGCCCATATCGAGATGCTTGATCATCACCGTGACGGTGTCGTCGGCGGCGATCCGCACGAAGGCATTAGGCTGGGCCGGGGCCTTCGACAGCGCGTCCGAGGCTTCCGCGGCGCGGGCACCCTTCAGGTCGAGGCGGAAGGCGAGCAGCATGGCCCCTGCCGCCGCGCCGCCGAGGAAGGCGCGCCGCGAGGGGACGGGCGCATCAGTCAGGTCTCGCTTGAGCATGCCGGGCTCCAAATCTAGATAGGCTGCGGGGCGGCTCAAGCGAGCGTGCGGGCGGCTTCGTGGATGGCGGCGCGGATGCGCTGGTAGGTGCCGCAGCGGCAGACATTGCCGTCCATGGCGCCGTCGATATCCGTGTCGCTGGGCTTCGGGTTCTCGGTGAGTAGGCCGATGGCCGACATGATCTGGCCGGACTGGCAGTAGCCGCACTGCACCACGTCGAGGCCGCGCCACGCCGCCTTGACCGCATCGGCCACCTTGCCCTCGACGCCCTCGATCGTGGTGATCTTGGCCTCGCCGACATCGCCGATGCGGGTCTGGCAGGCGCGCACCGGCTGGCCGTCCATGTGCACGGTGCAGGCGCCGCACTGGGCGATGCCGCAGCCATACTTGGTCCCGGTCATGTCGAGGCGGTCGCGGATCACCCAGAGTAGGGGCATGTCGGGGTCGGCATCGACCTCCCGGGCCACGCCGTTCAGGTTGAGGGTCAGCATGGGCGCTCTCCGAGAGGAAGCTGTCGCACGAAGCGCCCAGGCTCAGGGCCGCCAGCGGGCCGCGAGATGCGCTTCGGCACCGTCACTTGGTGTCGGCACGTGGAGTGACGGCACTTGGAATCGTTCCGAGTTTGATCCTGTCCGCTCGTTCCCGATGTGCGGGAGCGCACTCCGATAAGGATGAGACGTTTCCGCCCCTGGATCTACGCAATTCGCCGGATCGTCGAAGCCGCTTCTTAACGGTTCGCACGGCACCCTGCGGGCTCTCCACCTCACCCCGTGCGCCGCTAGACCACGACCGGGCGCCCGGCGTTCCGATCCCGATTGGCGATCTCGACTGTTATGGCCGACCTCACAGCGGAGATGGTTCAGCGCGGGCGCGGGCCCTCCTCGCAAGAGGTGGCCAAGCGGCGCGGCATCGCGCGCGAAATGCGCTCGGCCCGGGAGCGGCTGACCTCCACGAGCGGCCTGGAGCGGGCCTTCGACACCGAACTCCTGCGCCTCTACGCCCAGTACCGGGTCGGGGCGGGCATCCCGCTCCTGATCCTGGCGCTGATGGTCGCGGGTGCCTCCTCGATCTGGGTGCCGGCCGTGACCGCGGCGATCTGGGCGGCCGGGGCGATCGCCGCCACCACCCTGATGCTGCTGCTGAGCCGCCGCTTCCTGCGGCAGGCGCCGGAAAGCCTGTCGCTGAAGCACTGGGGGCGCGCCTTCGTCGCCGCCGAGTTCGGCCAGAGCGCTGCCTGGGCGATGCTGCTGCTCGTGGGCGTTCCCGAGGCGCGCACCTTCGCGCTGTTCGGCCTCGTCATCGTCGCGGCGGTGACGACGATGCTCGCCGCAACCGTTCCGGTCGCCGCCCTGGCCGGCCTCGTCCCGCTGATGCTGGCGGCTTTGTCGCTGCTGATCTTTTCCAGCGACATGGACACGATGCTCCTCGTCGCGATGACGGTGGCGAGCCAGCTCTTCTTCGCCGGGCTGGCCCGTCGCCTCTACGCCTCCGCGGTCGGCACCCTGCAATCGCGGGCGGAGAAAGACGCGATCTTCGCCGAACTCGAACAGGCCAAGGCCAATTCCGACGAGGCCCGGCGGCGGGCGGAGGAGGCGAACCTCGCCAAGTCCCGCTTCCTCGCCACCATGAGCCACGAGCTGCGCACGCCGCTCAACGCCATCCTCGGCTTCTCGGAGGTGATGAAGAACGAGGTGTTCGGCGCCCACGTCGCCCCGGCCTACCGGGAATACGCCACCGACATCCACGACAGCGGGATGCACCTGCTCAATCTCATCAACGAGATTCTCGACCTCTCGCGCATCGAGGCCGGGCGCTACGACCTCACCGAGGAGGCGGTGCAACTCGCCCATACGGTCGAGGAGTGCCGCCACATGATGACCCTGCGCGCCCGCAGCAAGGGCCAGACCTTCGCCAGCCTGATCGACGATTCGCTGCCGCGCCTCTGGGCCGACGAACGGGCGCTGCGCCAGATCGTGCTCAATTTGCTCTCGAACGCGGTGAAGTTCACGCCGCCGGGCGGCGAGATCACGATCAAGGTCGGCTGGACCTCGTCGGGCGGGCAATATCTCAGCGTCAAGGATTCCGGGCCCGGCATCCCCGAGGACGAACTCGGCACGGTAATGTCCTCGTTCGGGCGCGGCTCGCTGGCGATCAAGACCGCCGAGCAGGGCTCCGGCCTCGGCCTGCCGATCGTGAAGGGTCTGATCGACCTCCATGGCGGCGGCTTCCAGCTTAAGTCGAAGCCGCGCGAGGGCACCGAGGTGATCGTCACCTTCCCCGCGAGCCGCGGCATGGACACCCTGCCCGCGATGACGCTCGCTGCCGAGAAGGCCCCGGCCGAGGCGGCGTCCGCCCGGCGTGCACGGGCGGCCTGACGGGCGTCAGTCCGCGCTCTTGCCCGACACCCCCGCCTGCTCGAACGTCGCCATGTCGCGGTGGCAGGCGAGCGCGCCCTTCAGCAGGCCGAGCGCCAGGGCCGCGCCCGAGGCTTCGCCGAGGCGCATATCGAGCGACAGGACGGGCTTGAGGCCGAGCCGTTCCAGCACCTCGCCATGCGCGCCCTCGGCCGAAAGATGCCCGGCGATGCAGTGGTCGAGGGCGTGAGGGTCGGCGGCGTGCAGAATGGCCGCCGCGGCGGTCGCGACATAGCCGTCGAGCACCACCGGCACCCTCTGCAGCCGCGCGGCGAGGATGGCCCCGGCCATCGCCGCGATCTCCCGGCCACCGAGGCGCGCGAGGATCGTCAGCGGGTCGCCGAGATGATCCTTGTGGGTTTCGAGCGCCAGCCGCACGGCCTGCGCCTTGCGGTCGAGGCCGGCGGCATCGAGGCCGGTGCCGCGCCCGACCCAGTGCTCGGCCTCGCCGCCGTAGAGCGCGGCGTAGATCGCCGCCGCGACCGTGGTGTTGCCGATTCCCATCTCGCCGACCGCGAGGCAATCGGTGCCCGCCGCCACCGCCTCCATGCCGAAGGCCATGGTGGCGACGCACCCCCTCTCGTCGAGGGCCGGGCCGGAGCAGATGTCGCCGGTCGGCAGATCCACGGCGAGGTCGAACACCCGGAAGCCGAGGCCGTAGGCGGCGCAGAGCTGGTTGATCGCGGCCCCCCCGGCGGCGAAGTTGTCCAGCATCTGCCGGTTGACCGCGGCCGGGAAGGCCGAGACGCCGCGCTCCACCACGCCGTGGCTGCCGGCGAACACGCAGACCATCGGCCGGTCGAGGGTGGGCTTGGCCTTGCCCTGCCACGCGCCGAGCCATTCCACGAGACCTTCGAGCCGCCCGAGCGCGCCCGGCGGCTTGGTGAGGCTGGCATCCCGCGCCCGGATCGCGGCGACCGCGTCCCCATTGGGGCCGGGCATCTCGGTGAGCAGGCGGCGGATGTCGGCGAAGGGCGAGGCGTCGGGGGTCGGGCTGGAGGTCATCGGCAGGGCTCGTGCGCGTCGGATGCGGGAAAAACGAAGGAGGTCGCCCGATCGGTGCGGGAATTGCCACCGGATAGCCAGCGGCGCCGCGTAGCAGGCAGCCGGCTCCCGGCGCTATAGAAGCGGACGGGCCCGCGGTACAGGCGGCCGAAGGGAAGGGCAGCGGAATGATCGAGCGCAGTGGCCGCGATCTCGGACCGCCCTTTCCGGGGGCGGAGCTGGTCTACGATCTCGCCGCCTGCCTTCGCTTCTTCACCCGCCTGCCGGTTCCGCCGCTGCCCGACGAGCCGGCGCCCTACGCCGCGCCGGATTTTCGCACCGTGCCGCGGATGCTGCCGCTGGCCGGGCTGCTGATCGCCGCGCCCGCCGCCCTGGTGCTTGTGCTGGCCTGGGAGATCCGGCTCGGGCCGTTCGTCGCCGCGGCACTCGCCCTCGTGGCGCTCGCGCTCATCACCGGCGCCATGCACGAGGACGGCTTGGCCGACGTCGCCGACGGGTTCGGCGGCGGACAGAGCCGCGAGCGCAGTCTGGAGATCATGCGCGACAGCCGCATCGGCGCCTATGGCGGCACCGCTTTGTTCCTCGGGCTGGCGCTGCGGGCGGCGATGCTCGCCACCTTGCTCGACCGCTCC
Organism: Methylorubrum sp. SL192; assembly: GCF_026672325.1. Taxonomy (NCBI): domain Bacteria; kingdom Pseudomonadati; phylum Pseudomonadota; class Alphaproteobacteria; order Hyphomicrobiales; family Methylobacteriaceae; genus Methylorubrum; species Methylorubrum sp. SL192. The sequence goes on along the minus strand of NZ_JAPPQV010000003.1, from coordinate 5,234,108 downwards.
GGCGGGCTCGCCGCCGTGTCGCTGCTGTTCGCCGCGGCCCTGTCGCGGACGGTGGCGCTGCTCCCGCTCGCGATCCTCGACCCCGCCCGTCCCGGCGGCGCGGGCGCCGCGGTCGGCCGGCCGACCCGGGCGACGCTGGGGATCGCGGGATCGATCTGCCTGATCCTTGCCGGGATCGCCGCCGCCCTCGGCCTGCCGCCGCTGGGTCTCGGCCTCGCGCTGATCCTGGCGCCGCTCGCGGCCTTCGGCCTGAGCGCGCTCGCCGAGCGGAAGATCGGCGGTCAGACCGGCGACGTGGTCGGCGCCTGCCAGCAAGTCGGCGAGATCGCGGTGCTGCTGGCCCTGGTGGCGGCGACGGCCTAGGCGAGATCTGCATGATGCTGGAGATCCTCCGCCGACTCTTCCAGAGCCGGAGGGTGAAGGCGCAGAGCCAAGCCCCGTCCGACTCGCCCTTGGAGGCGATCGACCGGGCCGACACCGCCGAGCGGATCGAGATCCTGGCCCGCGGCGGCTTCGAGACCGAAGCCTCGACGCTCAAGACGATCCTGGACGAGTACTTGAACCCCGACGAGATCGATCCCGAGGATCGCCGCTGGGTCGAGGCGGAGGTGGCGCGCGCCTTCGCACGCAAGCGGGCCGACGAGGCGACGTGGCCGCTGGAGACGGATTTCGACCGCCTCGCCATCGCCTTCGATGCGCTCGACGCGAGCGGGATCATCGCGCTGCACGATGCCGGCTACACCCGCTCGGACGGCATCTCGGATGCGGCCGAAATCTATCACCAGCGCCGGGAGCGCGGGCGCGCCTCGCGGGGGTTCGTCTTCTACCACGGGCAGGATGTCGAGGCGGTCGTCTGCGACCGGGGGCTCTACCTCGCCTTCGGCGCGTTCGACGACCGCGAAGCGACCATGGCCGCCATCGCCGCCGAGATCGTGGCGGCCGTGGAGGCGCAAGGGTTGCGGACGCATTGGGAGGGGGATGTGGGGACGCGCATCCTCGTCCACCCGATCCACTGGTTGAAGCGCAGCCCGTCCGACGACCCGCGGGCGGCGTAAGGTTTTCGGTGAGACCTTGATTCACGGCCCCGCTCCGTCCCATTTGCACGGGCGATGCTGGCGACCCCTTCGAAAAAACCCTCCTCACCCTGCACCAAGCTCTGCGTGCTCGATGCCGTCACGGGCCTGTGCGAGGGCTGCGGGCGCACGCGTGACGAGATCGGGCTGTGGGGCTCGCTCTCCGAAGCGCAGCGGCTGGCTGTCATGGCCGCGCTGCCCGAGCGGCTGCGCCGGGCCTATCCCGGCCGGGAGGTATGCGCGCCATGATGTGGGCCGCGCTCGCCATTCTCGGGATCGGCCTTGCCGTCCTGATCGCCAACCATGACGGCGGCCCGGTGATGGGGCTCGATGCCGATCAGCTCGCCGGCGTCGTGTCGATGACCGCGCTGCTGTTGCTGCTCGTCGCCGGCCGCTGGCGGCAGGCGCTCGTCATGCCGGGCAAGACCCTGGGTTCGATCCTGATCTGGCTCGCCATCGGCGCGGTGATCGTCGTCGGCTACACCTATCGCGACGACGCGCAGCGGGTCGGCGCCAATGTCGTCGGGGCGCTGCGCCCCGGCACCGCCGTCGTCGGCCCCGGCGGCGAGGTGACGATCACCCGCCGCTCCGACGGCGATTTCGCCGTTCTGGCGGCGGTGAACGGCGGCGCCGAGCAGCGCTTCGTCTTCGACACGGGCGCGAGCAGCGTCGTGCTCACCGCCGAGACCGCCGAGCGCCTCGGCATCCGTCCGCCGGAGGGCGCCTTCACCCAGCGCGTCTCCACCGCCAACGGCACCGCACTCACGGCATCGATCCGGCTCGACTCGATCACCGTCGGGCCAATCACCGAGCGCAACGTCAACGCGATGGTGAGCCGGCCCGGCGTACTGACCACCAACCTGCTCGGCCAGAGCTTCCTCGACCGGTTGCCCTCCTACGAGGTGCGCGGCGACCGGCTGATCCTGCGCAGCCGCTGACGGGCGTCCGCGCCGCCCGCCGACTCCGAAGCCGCCCGGGACGTTTTCAGGCTCGCGGTCGGTGCTCTGTCCGAGCACCATCAGACGGCCTCGACGGGACCGACGACCTCGCTTGTCGCCGCGATGGCAAGAGTGAACCACGTCCACGGACAAATCGTTTGAACGGCTCAGCCTTCCCGGCGCGGGTGACGATCCCGGCCGGTGCAAAGCTGTGAGGGGAGCGTTTCGAACGGAGTTTTCCGACCTTGGCTATACGTCCTTACCGCGCCGCCCGGCGTCTTCCCCTCGTTGCCGGACTCTCGGCCGTCCTGCTCGGCCTCGCACCACTCGCCGTCTCGGCTCAGTCCGTGGTTACACCGGACGTCGAGGCACCCTCCGTCGAGGCGCCGACCGCGCCCGATCTCGGCAACGGGCTTCCCCAGGGCGCCTTGGTCTTTCACGGTAATTATTGCGGCCCGGGCAGCCGCGGCGCCGGCCTTCCCCCGATCGATGCCCTCGACCGGGCCTGCATGCACCACGATGCCTGCTCGCCGCCGGTGGGCCAGGGGCTGCCGACCTGCTCCTGCAACGACCAGCTGGCGCGCGAAGCCAGGCAAGTGGCCCGGACGCCGCGGATCGACGACGAGTTGCGGACAGCAGCGGAGTTCGTCGCCGTCGGCGCGAAGGCGCTGGCCTGCGAACCCTAAAATCTAACCCCTGACACGCCATCGGCCCGGAGCGCTCGTTCCGGGCCGATGTCATTTTGCGCGATGGATGTCTCGCTCGAAGCGCAGAGGGCCGCGACTCGTCCGGCTTGCAGCGAGCGTCTGCGCGACCTCACGCCGGGTGGGGCGCCCTAGGCCTCGGGCGGCTCCATGGGAATTCCCAGCGCGTCGAGACCTTCTTCGAGGAGCGGCGCCGCATCCGGCGTGCCGAGCAACTCGCGGATCACCGTATCGCCCGCCGCCTCACGCTCCTTGGCGAAGTTGACCGCCGTGTGCCATTCGGCCGCCTCGTAGTCGCCGCGGCCGATATACAGCAGTGCTCCGAGATCGGCGCGCTCGTCTTCGTTGAGCCCGGCGATCATGCTGCGGATCTCCTGCTCGGTGGCGTCGTCGGTACCGCCGACCAGCATGTCGATCGAGCCGTCATCGGTCGGGTTGGAGCCCGAATCCGGATCGGTCGCGCCTTCCTTCACCTCGACCGCCCGCAGCCGCAGGATGATCTCGGTGATCTTGTCGAGGGCAATGTCCATACGTGGCTCCAGCATCGACGGCCCACGATACGCGGCGCGTCGGGTTCGAACGGAACGCGCCGTGTCCGCCGCGATCGTCTGGGCCGGCCGGTGACGTCGGGCTGCGACAGGGCGCAGAGCCTCGACAACCCATGGCGTGGCCGTTGGTTCGGCCGGACCGGAGCACCATGCGGAATCGGGAGTGGAAAGGGGTGGAAGCGGCGGGCGCGGTAGCGCGGACAGCCTCAGGCCCGCGGCGGATATCCGCCCGGCTCGGCGTCCGCGGTCCGCGCCGGGCGTTCCTCCTCCCGCCGGTGCCACATCAGCAGCAGGGCGGAGATCACGAGCCAGGGACCGGCGATCCCGATGAAGAAGGACATGGGCGCATCTCCCCGCGGCGGCGTCTGCAGTTTCGAGAAAATCCGGTCCGCGTCAGAGAGGATGATAGGGGCTGCCGACCGGTCCGCAAGCGGCGCGTCAGGCGAACAATTCGGGGCGGCGCAGGCGGAGCGAGAGCAGGAGCACCAGCGTCTTCATATCGACGATCTCGCCGGCCTCGCTCATGGCGGCGAGGGTGGAGAGCGGCATCTCGACCACGGTGATCGCCTCGTGCTCCTCGGCCAAGCCGCCGCCCGGCCCTTCCCGGTCGCTCTCCGCGTAGGGGGCGAGGTACAGGTGCATCCGCTCGGTGGAGATCCCCGGCACGCTCCACACCGTGGAGACCGGCTCGAGATGCGACAGCCGCAGGCCGGTCTCCTCGAAGGCCTCCCGGCGCACGCCCTCGTCCGGGTCGGCCTCGTCGAGCAGGCCCGCAGGCACTTCCAGCAGATCGGACACGCCCGCGGTGAAGAAGGGTGGGGCGCGGAACTGCCGGATCAGCAGGGCCACCTTGCGCTCGGGATCGTAGGGCAGCACGCAGACCGCCTCGCCGTGATCCTCGATCTCGCGGGTCACCGCGGTGCCCTCGGAAGTCGTCACCTCGGCGACGAGGAAGGTTGCCCAGCCATCGTGGACGGTGCGGGTGCCGCGGATCTCGGGGGGCATGGCGTCTCCGGTTCGGGGCTTCAGGTCGGAATCTCGGGGTCAGGCTTGCGCAGGCGGGTGGTCGACGCCGCGGCGGATCAGGAAGCGTGCGGCCGGGCCGTGGCGCTCCAGCGCCTCCAGCGCGGCCCCTTCCTCGCGGACGACGTTGGGGATGTCGATCCCGGCCAGTGGATCGGTCGCGGTCACGGCCAGGCGCGCCCCGGGCGCGAGGCCCCGCAGGGCCTTGCGCGTGCGGAGCGCGGGGAGGGGGCATTTGAGGCCGCTGAGGTCGAGTTCGACCGTGCCGTCCTGCGAGATCTCGGACATGGGAGCGGCGCATAACACGAAAACGCCCTGCCGGCTGAACCCAGCCGCAGGGCGTTGTCGTCACGGGTGGAGGAGACGGCTACCAGCCGTAGGGGCCGTAGCCGTAATAGCCGCCATAAACCGGGTAGCCGTAGCCGCCGTAATAGCCGACGGGGACGCCGTAGCCGTAGTAACCGCCATAGGCCGGATAGCCGTAGTAGCGGGGGGCCGCACTGGCGGCGATCGCGCCGCCGATCAGGCCGAGCGCCGCACCCGCGAACAGCGCACCCGCGACGTTGCGGCGGCGATAACCGTAGCCGTAGCCGTAACGGGGGCCGTAATAGCCTCCGTAATATCCGCGGCGCCAGCCGACGGTCTCGACGGCGGGGCCGCTGCCAACCTGCGCAGCGCTCATCGCCGGCAGGGGCGCGGCCTGGACGGGCGAAACGGCCGTCACCGTCAGGCTCGCCGCGGTGAGACCGGCCAGCGTCAGGGTCGTGATGCGGGACATAGATGCGAACTCCTTACGCGATAAGGAACACGCAGAGGAACAACGCCGCACAGAACGCGTTCCGACTGCCCCGCTTGCCGTGGAAGAAAATCTAGGGTGGTACCCGCACGATCAGAACGTGCAGGTGGTGAAGGCCGGATCGACCGACTTCTCCCAGGGGCCTTCGTAGTCGGCGAGCCGCTCCTGCGCGTGGCTGCGGCCGGCGGCCACGATCGCCTCCAGCGGCTGGAGATAGACCGCCTCGTCGCGGCCGTTGCCGTCGCGGCGCGCCCGTGCCTGAAGCCCGGTGCGGGCGATGGCGAGCGCCTCCGCCGCGACCGCGCCGAGGCAGCGCCCGCCGATGCTGGCATGGAGCCCGAGCCGCGGCACGGCCGCGCGCATCGATTCCCGCTCGCTGGCGGACCAGCCGCGCACCAGATCCCAGGCGGCGGAGAGGGCGGTCTCGTCGTAGAGGAGCCCGACCCAGAAAGCCGATTGCGCGGCGATCATCGCCGGCCCGCCGACATCGGCGCCGCGCATCTCGAGGAAGCGCTTGAGCCGCACTTCCGGGAAGACGGTGGAGGCGTGGTTCGCCCAATCCGAGACGGTGGCCCGCTCGCCCGGCAGTTGCGCGAGGCGCCCGGCCATCAGGTCGCGGAACGAGGCCCCGGCGACGTCGTGATAGGTCTCGCCGCGCTTGACGAAATACATCGGCACGTCGAGCAGCCAATCGGCGTAAGCCTCGTAGCCGAAGCCCTCATCGAAGGCGAAGGCCAGCATGCCGGTGCGGTCGGGGTCGGTGTCGCGCCAGATCTCGGAGCGGCGCGACAGGAAGCCGTTGGGCCGCCCGTCGGTGAAGGGCGAATTGGCGAACAGCGCCGTGGCGATGGGCTGGAGCGCGAGGCTGACGCGCATCTTGCGCACCATGTCGGCCTCGGAGGCGAAATCGACGTTCACCTGCACGGTCGCGGTGCGCAGCATCATGTCGAGGCCGAGCTTGCCCACCTTCGGCATGTAGTTGCGCATAATGCGGTAGCGGCTCTTCGGCATCTGCGGCGTCGCCTCGCGGGTCCATTTCGGACTCATGCCGAGGTCGAGGAAGCCGATGCCGAGAGGCTCGGCCGCGCGCTTCGTGGCAGCGAGATGCTCGTCGAGTTCGGTCGCGGTCGCGTGGATGTCGGGCAGCGGCGCACCGGACAGTTCGAACTGGCCGCCGGGCTCGATCGAGATCGCGCCGCCGCCCTCGGGTCCCGCCAGCCCGATGATGTTGCCGGCATCCAGGATCGGCTCCCAGCCGGTCTCGCGGCCGAGATTTTCCAGAAGCGCCCGGATGCCGCGCTCGCCCTCATAGGGAACGGGCATGTGGTCGGCGGTGTAGAACGGGATCTTCTCGTGCTCGGTGCCGATCGCGAACCGTGCGCGCGGTTTTTCGCCCGCGGCGAACCACGCGATCAGTTCGTCCCGCGTCGTGAGCGGGGTGGTGTCGGACGTGTCGCGCGCCATGCGCTGCCTCGAAGGTAACGTCGGTCGAAGGGGTCAGCGGCGCGCCGAGAATCCGCCACCGGAAGGGCCGTCAGCGGCCGCACCGGATGTCGTGTCCTTAGAGGACGCTGCAAGAGTGAACAACGCGCCCGCCGACCGCATGGCAGACATGACATAAGCTAATGTTTACGGCGTCTACCTCGCCGATCACCGATCCGCGAAATAGGCGCCGTAGGCGGCCCGATCCACCCCCGCCCGAAGGAGAAGCTGGAGCATCAGCCGCGCTTTCACGCCCGACAGGTTGCCGGCCGAGAGCGCGCCGCGACCCAGCAGATCGATCTCGCCGCCGGGATACCCGTATGTGCGCGAGAACACAGGACCGGTCTCGGTGCGGGAGGCGAGCACCACCGGAAGCCGCGCGATCAGGGTGGAGACGATCTCCGCCAGCGCCTCCGGCACGTGGCCCGCGCCCATTCCCTCGATCACGACGCCCGCGAAGCCGAGATCGGGCAGGGCGGCGAGCATCCGCCCGTCGTCGCCGATCCCCATCTTCAGGAGCGCCACCGGGGCCGGCTCATCCGTCAAAGGACCGGTCAGGGTAAGGCTGCGGCGGGCTCGCAGGAAAATCCGGGCCTCGCCCTCGATCACGAGACCGACCGGGCCGGCGAGCGGTGAGCGGAAGGCCGAGGGCAGGGCGGTGTGGGCCTTCTGCACGAGGCGGGCGGCGTGGATCTCGTCGTTGAGGACGGCGAGCACGCCCATTCCCCGCGCCGAAGCGCTGCCCGCGACGATGGTCGCGGCCAGCAGGTTGCCGGGGCCGTCGGCGCCGGCGCTTTCCGGCCCGCGCATCGCGCCGGTGACGACGACGGGCTTGTCGCCGGCGACCAAGCTGTCGAGGACGAAGGCCGTTTCCTCGATCGTGTCGGTGCCCTGGATCACCACCGCGCCGTCGAGGTCGCCCGCCAGACGCTCGTTCAGCATGCGTGCCACGCCGATGAGGTCGTCGAGGGTGAGCCCGGCGCTCGGCCGGCGCAGGGGCGAGAGCGTCTCGATGGATGCCACCGCGGCCAGCCCCGGCACCGAGCCTGCGAGGTCGGCGGCCGTCAGCGTCGGCACGATCCCGCCCTCGAGGCTCCGGGTCATGGTGATCGTCCCGCCGAGGGACAGGAGGAGGATGCGGGGCAGCGTCATTCTTTAAGATATCCTCGAATCAGCCGAACTCACCGCGCATCCCCCAGCACGGCCTGCACCAGCGCCAGCACCGCCACGGCGGCCGTATCCGCCCGCAGGATGCGCGGGCCCAGCGACAGCGCGACCGTGTTGGGGCGGGCGGCGATCAGCGCGCGCTCTTCGGCGTGGAACCCGCCCTCGGGTCCGACCAGAACAGCGAGCGGCGGCGGGCTCGCCGGGTCGGCCGCGCCGCGCAGGGCCGCCACCGGATCGGTGACAGATGCGTCCTCGTCGCAGAACACGAGCAGGCGATTCGCTTCGAGGGCATCGAGGCAGGCGGGCAGCCGGGCCGGCTCGCCGATCTCCGGCACGGAGAGGATGCCGCACTGCTCGGCCGCCTCGATCGCGTTGGCCTGGAGACGATCGAGCTTGATCCGCTCGCCTTGGGTGAAGCGGGTGAAGACCGGCTGGAGGCGCCCCGCGCCCATCTCCACCGCCTTCTGCGCCATGTAGTCGATCCGGCCCGACTTCAGCGGCGCGAACAGGTAGTGCAGGTCGGCCGGCGCCGGCTGCGGCCGGGTCTGCGCCACCACGCGCAGGTCCGCGCTCTTGCGGCCCTGCGGCACGATCTCGGCGCGCCACTCGCCGTCGCGCCCGTTGAACAGCAGGACGGGCTCGCCCTCCGCGCGGCGCAAAACCGTGAGCAGGTAGTTCGCCTGCGCCCGCTCCAGCGGCAGGACGCGCCCCTCCGCCAGATCCGCTTCGACGAAGAGGCGTGGAGCGGTGAAGTCGTAAGCAGCCATGGTCTCTCGCAGGCAAGCCGGTCTCGTCGCGTGGCGGCCCCGGCCTGTCAATCGGCAGCGGCCCGACGCTCACTGATGCAAAAACAACACGCCCCGAATGTTTCAAGGCGTTTCCCACGCTCCTGGCATTCGTGCGGCGGAAGGCACCATTGGCGCCACAATCCCGTGCGCAGAAGACTTCTGCATCGAAACACTTCAAGCCCCTCTGCCGGGCCCATGGCGCGAGCCGCCAGGGATTCAGGCCGGATGGGCGCTGCGGGATCGGGGGTACACCCGTCGCGGCATGCGGGGAGAAGGACCGGGCCGAATGTCTGCCAGGATTGTTGCACCGACGAAGACCGCCGCCGCTCTTGTCGGCCTTGTCCTGCTGGCCGGGCCGGCTCTGGCCCAGAGCATGGGCGGGATGCCGCTGCCGTCGATGGATACGCCGGCCGAGCCTGCGCCCTCGGCTGGCGCGCCGATGAGCGTTCCCGCGCCGATGGCGCCGGCTGCGCCCGCCCAATCCGTTCCGCAGCAGGCCGGCACGGATTGCAGCTCGATCCAGAAGACGCTGATCGAGCGCAAGAACCTCGTGGCCAAGGCCAACTCCGCCTCGAACTCGAAGAAGAAGATGACGCCGCAGGAGGCGTGCTCCCTATTCGGCCAGCTCCAGGCCAACGGCGCCACCGGCATCAAGTGGATCACCGCCAACAAGGAGTGGTGCTCGATCCCGGATTCGTTCTCGGAAGGCTTCAAGGCCGACCACAACAAGGTCGCGGCGATCCGCACCAAGGTCTGCGGCATCGCCGCCCAAGCCACGAAGATGGAAGCCCAGGCCAAGACCCAGGCGCAGAACGGCGGCGGTGGCGGCGGTCTGCTCGGCGGTCCCGGCCTGTCGGGCGCCTTCCGCATGCCGCAGGGCGCGCTTTAAAAGACGCACTGTAAGTTTTCAGCGCCGCGTCACCGTTGCCCTCTCCGTCCGAGCCCGGCTCCGGCCGCGTCGCCGATGCGGTCGCCGGCCATTGGGCCGACCGGCTCGCGCCGGCCGGGGCGCGGCCTTATCTGCGCCTCGCCCGGATCGAGCGGCCGATCGGCTGGTGGCTGCTGCTGCTGCCGTGCTGGTGGTCGGCGGCCCTCGCGGCGACCGCCGCCGGGAATCCCGGCCCCCATCTCGGCCATCTCGTGCTGTTCCTGATCGGCGCAGTGGCGATGCGCGGCGCCGGCTCAACCTACAACGACATCGCCGACCGGAAGCTCGACGCGCAGGTCGAGCGCACCCGCTCGCGCCCGCTCCCCTCGGGACAGGTGACGACGAAACAGGCCGCCGCCTTCCTCGTGGCCCAGGCGCTGGTCGGCCTCGCGGTGCTGCTGCAATTCAACGCGACCGCGATTCTCGTCGGCATGCTCTCGCTGGCGCCGGTGGCGATCTACCCGTTCATGAAGCGGGTGATGCCGATGCCGCAGGCGGTGCTCGGCCTCGCCTTCGGCTGGGGCGCCTTAATGGGCTGGGTCGCTGTGTTCGGCCGCCTCGATCCGCCGGCCCTGTGGCTCTACGCGGGCACGATCTGCTGGATCGTCGGCTACGACACGATCTACGCGGTGCAGGACATCGAGGATGACGAGATCGTCGGCATCCATTCCTCGGCCCGGCTGTTCGGGACGCGCCTGCGGCTCGCGGTGGGTCTGTGTTACGCGGGCACCGTCGCCCTGTTCGTGCCGGCGCTGATCGGCGCCGGGGCTGGCCTGTTGGGCTGGATCGGGCTCGGGCTGTTCGCCGCTCATCTCGCCCGGCAGGTCATGCATCTTTCCGAGCGCGACGGCCTCCGGGCCCTGGCGCTGTTCCGCTCGAACCGCGATGCGGGCCTCATCCTGTTCGCGGGGCTCGCCGCCGACGCGCTGTGGCAGGGTCTGCGCTGAATCGGCCGTGGCGAGGGCTCGTCCCCGCGCCATATTCGATTCCATGAGTGAGACAGATCCGCACCGACCACCCGACGATCCGATTACCCAGGGCGCCCGTGCCCGGATTCAGGGGCGTCCGCGCGACGCCTGCCCCTATCCGGTGAATTCGCCCGAGCGCACGGCGTGGCTCGAGGGCTATGACGGCTCTCCGGCCGACCGTTCGCCGGACAGGCCGCTCGACAACGGCTGAGGCGGGGCACCGTCTCATACCAAATCCGTTTGATCCCTTCGGGATGGCGGATTTGGGCTTCGCTCAGGCGCCGCGCGGGCTCGCTGATACGGTCCCCGCTTTCATCAAGCGGAGACCGTATCAGCCGCGGGAGATGATTTCGCTCTCGCCCCGGTGGATGCAGGGCCGGGCCGGGAGACGGGCGGGCTTGCGCCGCACCAGGAAGCGCGGGCGGCGTCCGCTGAGCGCGGCGTGACGGCGGCGCTGGCGGCCCTTGCCGAGCACGACCGGGCCGAGCTGCTGCGAGACCGGGACGATGGCGCCGTCCTCGCGCAGCAGCATCCGGGCGAGACCGCCCGTGGTCGAGATGTCGCGCCACACCGCCACGACATCCTCCTCGGGGAACGGCCCGAGCCGCATCGACACCTCGCCCTCGTCGTCGACGAGAAGCAGCGAGAAGCGGTCCTCGCCGCAGGCATCGGCCGCATCGTCGGCAAACGCCAGCGCCACGCCGACGGGCGCGACGCCATTGGCCGCCCCGAGAACCGGCAGCGGCGTCGCCTGAACCGTGATGCAGGGCGCGCTCATCTCGTCCTCGCCGCCGGGCCGACAGTTCTGATTCATGATCTCGAAAGTCATCATCGGTTCGACGCCCTATCCCGTGTCGCGGTCTCTGTCGGACGCGCTGATCTGACAAGCACAGTGCCGGTCGTCTCCCCCAAGGCGCCTTAAGAGTGAGCGTTAAGCGTTCGTGGATCGAGCCGAAGTCTGCCGGATGCTCAACGGACCCTTGCCGGGATTGGTGCAAATGTCGGTAACCGTGTGGGCGCCGCCGCGCCGGCTCGGCGATGCCGCCGAGCGTGCGCGCGGCCGGGGCGGCCCGCCCTGCATCACTGCGTTCCGAAATCCGATGGCTACTTTTTCCGCCGATGCTCTAGAACGGAAGGGTGCCGGCGCCGTTCAAACGGCATGAGGCGGCTTTGAACGAACGGCTCCGACCGGATCCATGACCCAGACGACATCCTCTCTCGCGGCGCTGCGGCCCGTGCTGCACGACGCGATCCGGGAGGCCGCCGCGCTCGCGCTGCCCTTCTTCCGCCAGGGAGATCAGACCAGCGCCCGGGTCTGGTCAAAGGCCGGCGGCTCGCCGGTCACCGAGGCGGACGTCGCCGTGGACACCTTCCTCAAGATCCGCCTGTCGCAGATCGAGCCGCGGGCGGCCTGGCTCTCGGAGGAGACCAGCGACGATCCGGTGCGGCTCGGCCACGACTTCGTCTGGATCGTCGATCCGATCGACGGCACCCGGGCCTTCCTGTCCGGGCATCCCGATTGGTCGATCGCCGTCGCTTTGCTGGCCCGGGGCGAGCCGGTGCTCGGCGGCGTTTTCGCACCCGCGACCGAGCAGTTCTACGAGGCCGTGGCGGGCGAGGGCGCGACCCTTAACGGAGCGCCCATTCGCGTCGCGCCGCAGGCCACGCTGGAGGGCGCACGCATCACCGGCCCGAAGCCAATGCAGGACCGCCTGCTCGACGGCGCGGCACGGCTCGGGCCGCGCCCCTCGGTCACGGTCGTCGACCGCGTGCCCTCGCTGGCCCTGCGGCTCGCGCGGGTGGCCGAGGGCCGGATCGATCTCGGCCTCGTCTCCCGGGATGCGCGGGATTGGGATCTCGCCGGCGCGGACCTCATCGTCCGCGAGGCGGGCGGCGTGGTCTGCGATCTTCAGGGCCGGCCGGCGGTCTATAACCGCCCGGAACCGCGCCACGGCGAACTGATCGCCGTGCCGCTGCCGCTGCGCGATCCCGCTCTGGCTGCGCTGGAGGCGTGAGCGCCGGAGCCGCCGGAATCGAGCGGGCTCGCTCGCTCGGGTAAAGGGTAAGGGGGCTGCGGCCCTACCGCGCGGTGTTCACCCAGCGCACGAGGTCGGCGAGCACTTGGCCCAAAGCCGCGTCGAGGCCGGCGGCGGCGCTTTGCGGATCGACCTTCTTCACCGGCACGCGGGCGGTGAAGACGCGGGCGTTGACGACCCGTCCGGTTCCCTCGGCGATCAGCTTGGCCGAGAGGTCCACCACGGCTTCGCCGGTGCCGGAATTGACGTCGAACTCGCGGATCTCGCTGACGAGCTGGTAGTCCGACGGCACCTTGTCGCTGGGCCGCGAGACCGAGCGCAGGCGGCCGGTATTCTCCAGGCTCTGGATCACCCGCGTCTGGATCAGCCGCGGCAGGCGGTCGGCCCACTGGCCGCCGCCGAGGAAGGACAGGGAGCCGCCGGGCTCGCGCACGATGATGCGGTCGGCCTCCATCGGCTGCAGGCCGACGGGCTCGGACACGACGATCGAACGTGCTGCGCCGCCCGCCCGCGCCTGACCCGGCAGGGCGGCGAGGTCGAAGGTGAGCGGCGTGCCGCCGCCGCAGCCGCCGAGGAGCGCGAGCGGCGCGAGAAGGGCGCCCGCCCTCAGGATGCGGCCGGACAGGGGGCGACCGGGAAGAGCAGGCGAGAGAGGAAGACGCGTCATACGCTCGGGCACCGTCCGTTCGCTGTCGGGGAGACTGACACCCCCTCTAGCACGCGGGAGCATACGCCAACGCTCAAGCTGCGCCGTGCGTGCCGACACATCGTTCGGAAACAGAACCGCTCAGCGGCCACCGTTGTATTCCGGCAACGACGGCTTGCCGCCGAAAATAACCTGTGATGGGTCGCGCTCCAGGCTGCGGGCCGCCCGGCTCAGGGTGTTGAGGGTGCGCTGGCCGTCGCTCGACAGCGCCTCGACCTCGCGCCGGCTCGTACCCGACAGGCGGTTGAAGCTCGTCGAGATGTTGGCGGTGCGCTTGTCGAGGTTCTCCGACAGCGCCCGGAACGCCCGGCCGGCGTCGCGCACGGAGATCGCCGCCTCGCGGATCTCGGCGAAGGTGCCCGCGCCCTGCTGGCCCGAGGCCGAGCCGAGGAAGCCCTCCGCGCCCTTGAGCACGCCGTCGATCTTGTCGGCGGAGGCGTTGAGCTTGGCCGCCAAGCTGCGGGCATCGTGCAGCCCGGCCTGGATGTCGCCGCTCGAATTCGCCAGCGCGGTCGAGAAGGTCTCGGCGTTCTCGATCACCCGGTTGAGGCGCTGCCCGTCCACCGACTTGACGAGGCCGGCGATGGAGGGACCGGCCTCGGCCAGCGTCTTCGAGAACGACTCGACATTGGCGAGGGTGCGGTTGATCGCGCCCTCGTTGCCGGCCACGACCTTGTCGAGGCGCTGGAGCACGTCGTCGGCCCGCTGCGCGATCTGCTTGGCCGCCGCCATCATGTCCTGGATGTCGCTCGAATCGGCGAAGATCGTCGGCATCTTGTCGCCCGAGCCGGGCGTGAGGGCGGGTGCGTCGGCGCTGCCGCCGGAAAGCGCGATCTGGGAGACGCCGGTCAGCATCGCAGAATCGAGCCGCGCGCGGGTGTCGGCGCGCAGCGGCGTCGAGGGATCGACCTGCACGATCGCCACGACCCGGCGCGGGTCCTGCGGCAGCAGGCGCACGTCGAGCGCCTCGCCGACCTTGATGCCGTTGAACGAGACGGTCGAACCCTTGGCCAGCCCCCCGACCGAGCCGGAGAACACGATGCGGAGCGCCTGGGTCGCCTGTCCCCGGGAGCCGCCCTGGAGCCAGAACACGAAGCCGAAGGCGGCCAGCACGACGCCGATGGTGAAGGCGCCGATCAGGACGTAGTTTGCGCGAGTCTCCATCGGCTCAGCTCTAATCCCGATCCGAGGGGGCGAAGCGGTGCGAAACCGCACCGGGGGCGATCATCGACACCTCACGCATGGGCGTAGCCGGGTGGCGCGAGTTGGCTCGGCGTGGCGATGGCGCGGGCGCGCTTGCCGTGGAAGTAGGAGCGCAGCCAGGGATGGTCGCTCGCCAGCATCTCCTCGATCGTCCCCTGCGCGATGATCCGGCCGTCGCCCAGCGCCGCGATGCGGTCGCAGGCGGTGTAGAGGCTGTCGAGATCGTGCGTCACCATGAAGACCGTCAGGCCGAGCGTCTTCTTCAGGGTCGAGACGAGGTCGTCAAACTCGCCCGCGCCGATCGGGTCGAGGCCCGAGGTCGGCTCGTCGAGGAACAGGATCTCCGGGTCCAGCGCCAGCGAGCGGGCGAGCGCGGCGCGCTTGATCATGCCGCCCGAGAGTTCCGAGGGGTACTTGTCGGCCGCATCCGGCTTGAGGCCGACCATCTCGATCTTGAGGCGGGCGAACTCGTCGAGCAGGCGCTCGGACAGCTTCAGATGCTCGCGCATCGGCATCTGGATGTTCTGCTTGACGGTGAGGCCCGAGAACAGCGCCCCCTGCTGGAACAGCACGCCCCAGCGCTGCTCCAACTGGCGGCGCCGGGCCACGGTGAGCCCGTCCACGTTCTCGCCGAAGATCTCGATCGTGCCCGAGCGCTTCGGCACCAGTCCGAGGATCGTGCGCGTCAGCACCGACTTGCCCTGACCCGAGGGACCGACGAATCCCAGAATCTCGCCGCGACGGATATCGAGGTCGAGCCCCTTCATCACCGTGCGCTGGCCGAAGCCGACCACGAGATCGCGCACGCGAATAATCGCGTCGCTCTGGGCGGCGTTTGGCCCGGCCGGGGAAAGATGAGGGGTGGTCAAAGGGTCCGTCCGAACGTCGTCTGCCTAAAAAGGCTAGAAATCGATCGCGGCGAAGAAGACCGCGAACAGGCCATCCAGCACGATCACCATGAAGATTGACTTGACGACTGAGGCGGTGACGTGGCGCCCGAGCGACTCCGCCGAGCCCTCGACCGCGAACCCCTCGATCGTCGCGATGATGCCGATGGTCAGCGCCATGAACGGCGCCTTGATGAGCCCGACCGCGAAATGGTGGAACGACACCGCCGCCTGGAGCCGCGCCAGGAAGGCGTCGGTGGTCATGCCGCCATAGATCGCAGCGGTGAGTCCGCCGCCCGCGAGCGCGGCGAGCGAGCCGAGGAAGGCCAGGATCGGCAAGCCGATCACAAGTGCGAGAATGCGCGGCAGGATCAGGATTTCGATCGGGTCGAGGCCCATCACGCGCAGAGCATCGACCTCCTCGCGCATCCGCATCGAGCCAATCTCGGCGGTGAATGCCGAGCCGGAGCGGCCCGCCACCATGATCGAGGTGAGCAGCACCCCGAGTTCGCGCAGGATCAGCAGGCCGATCAGGTTCACGACGAAGCTCTGCGCGCCGAAGCGCTGGAGCTGGAAGATGCCCTGCTGCGCGACGATGCCGCCGACGAGGAACGAGATCAGCACGATGATCGGCACGCCGCGAAGCGCCACCTGTTCGAGCTGATTAACGAGCGCGGCCATGCGAAAAGTCTGCGGCCGGCGCGCGACCCGGCCGCCGGCAGCGACCACTTCGCCGAGGAAGGCGATGCCGGACAGGATCTCGTTGCCGCCGCGGGCGACGCGCTGACCGGTGGTGTCGAGGAAGCGCAGGGCCGGGTTGCGGGTATCCTGCGGCACCGGTTCGGGCTCGCGCAGGCCCATCTCGCCGAGCAGGATGCGGTGCTCGGGCCGCGCCCCGGCATAGGCCAGCCGCCCGCCCGCCGCCTCGATCTCGGCGCGGGTCCGCTCCAAGACCCAGGCGCCGAGGGTGTCGAGGCGGGCCAAGCCGCTGAGGTCCACCAGCACGGGCTGGGTCCGGCCCTGGGCGGCGATGCGCGCCGAGGCGCTCTCGACCGCCGGACCCTGGTCCGCGGTCCAGCGCCCATGCAGGAGCACGCGACCGCCGGCCGCATCGAGGTCGGCGCCCGCTGTCTCCAAGGTGCTTGAGCCGTCTGCGATCCGCACGCGCCGCTCCCGCTTCCGCTCCGAAAATCTTGAAACGAAATTCTTACCAAGATGCGTCGAATCCGATTTGTCGGATTCAACGTCGCGGCCGACCGAAGTCGCCTACCGGGGCGCTGCCCCGATCCCCGCCAAAGGGATGATCCCTTTGGAATCCCGCTCTCGGGATTGCTGGGGGAGCGTCGCCTATACCTTATGGGGAGAGCCGCCGCCAAATCGGTGGGGATCATGGATGCGTTGCGCCAGCGCCACGAGGACGAGGCCGGCAAGCGCCAGCGGCGCCATCATCAGGAAGGTCGAAGGCCCGCCGAACGAGCGGTAGACGGCGCCGCAGGCCAGCGTCGCCAGCGCCGAGACGAGCGCGGTCGAGGCGCCGATCGTCCCCTGCGCCCGGCCGCGGGCGCCGTCGGGCGCGAAGCCGGAGACGGCCGCCATGATGCCGAGATGGGTCGCGCCGAAGGTGAGGCCGTGCAGCATCTGAAGCGGCAGGAGCAGGGCCAGCTCCCCGTCCGCGAGGCTGAGACCCAGGGCCCGTAGCAGAGCCGCCGCCGCCCCGAGCCCGAGCAGGCGGAACGGGCTGCGCCAGCGCGCGGGAAAGCGGCCGACGAGGGCGAACAGCGCGATCTCGGCCGTGACGCCGACCGCCCAGAGCGCGCCGATCCAGGGCGGCGAGACGCCATGGCGGGCCCAATCGAGGCTGCCGAAGGCGTAGATCGCCGCATGGCTCGCCTGGATCAGCGCCGCCGCGGCAATCGAGAGCCGCAACACCCGCGGCAGGGGCGGAGAGGCTCCCCGCTTCGAATGCGGCTCGGCGGGCGGCGCGACCTCCTGACCCGAGGCTGCGACCAGGGTCGCGGCAAGCGCGAGCCCGGTGAGCAGCAGCGGCACCGCCACCCGGTCGCCGAGCAGGCCGAGCAGCGCGCCGCCCGCGAGGTTCGCGGCGAGGAAGGCAACCGAGCCGCACAGGCGGATGCGGGCATAATCGATCCGCTTCGAGCGGCGGGCGGCGGCGAGGGTCAGGTAGTCGATGCTCGGCACCAAGGGGGCCTGCGCCACGGCGTTCACGACGATCAGCGGGACGAGCAGGGCCGCGGCGATGGCGGCGGCCGCCGGCATCAGGGCATAGCTCAGCGCCAGGGTGAGGCTTCCGGCGACGAGTAGGGTGCGCGGGCGCACGCCGCGATCGATCCGCCCCATCAACGGCCGCGTCGCGACGACCTTGGTGGCGATCGGCAGGGCGAGCAGCAGGCCGATCAGCCCGGCATCGAGACCGAGCGCGCCGAGCCACACGGGCATGAACGGCATGGCGATGCCGATCTCGACGAAGACCACGGCGTAGAGGAGACCGAGGCGGACGGGATCGGGCTCGCCGGTCGGGGCTGTGCGTGTCACGGAATTGCGGCGAAGCGGGCCGCCCCTCTCGATCGGTCAAAAACGTCGCGCGGCGGGGCGAAGCGAAGGAAAGCGTAAGCCGCTGTTAAAGCACGCCTGTCAATCTGCCGCCGACCGTCAATCGTCGCGGCACTCCTCGCGGTGGGGCCCGAGTCTTTGCGGGGTGTGATGTCGAGTTCCCGTTCCCTGACGCCTCTGGACGCGTCGCAATACGATGCTATCGAGGACGCCGTCCGGGAGACCGAGCGCGGCCGGTGGTTTCTGACCGAATACGCCCGCCGCAACCGCAACGCCGACACCGAGGTGCTGCTGGACGCGATCCGGCGCATCGAGAACGTCGTCACGACGGACCGGCCGGACGATGTCGGGCGCTTCCGCGGCGACCTGATGGAAATGGCCGACGCCATCGCCCGCACCCGCGCGGAGGTGGCCGCCCTCTCGACCGCTGAGCAGGGCGAGAGCCGTCTCACGGTCGCCTCGGAAGCCCTCGACGCCATCGTACGCGCCACCGAGCGGGCGACCTCCGACATCCTCAGCGCCGCCGAGGAGGTGCAGGAAGCCGCCTGGACCCTGCGCGAGACCGGAATCGACTCCGAGCTGTGCGACGCCCTCGATCGGCACGCCACGCAGATCTACACGGCCTGCTCGTTCCAGGATCTCACCGCCCAGCGCACGAGCCGCGTGGTGCACACCCTGCGCTACCTCGAGAACCGCATCGCTTCGATGATCGGGATCTGGGGCAGCCCCGAGGACGCGGTGCCCCCGCTCGGCGAGGACGCACCTGTACCGGCCACCGCCCTCGATCAGAGCGATGTCGACCGCTTCCTCGACATGGAAGGGCCGGCGCCCGCGCCGGCCGTATCGACCCTGCGGCCGTTGCCGACCATGGTGCTTGACGACGACCTCGCCTTCCTGCCGGCCAGCCCCGAGACGCCGGAACCGGCCCACGAAGAGGAGCCGGCGGAGCTGATCACGACCGAGATGGCGGCGCCCGTCGCGGTTCTGGTCGATGAAATCCCGGCGGATCTCTTCGCGATGGAGATGCCGGAGATCGAAGCCGCAGCCGAAGAGGAGACCGTCTCGGCCGTGCTCGTTCCGGCTCCGGCCGAGCTGGAATTGGCGGAGGCGTTCGGGGCAGAGGACGAGGCCGCGTTCGAGGTCATGTCGGACATCGAAGCGGTCGACGTGGTGGAGGAGGCCGAACCGGCCGCCGAACTCACCATCCCGGCCACCCCCGAAGCGGTCATGCCGCTGGCCGAGCCGCTGATCGTCGCGGCGGTCGAGCCGATGGCGGCCGACGATCTAGCCGCGGCCTTCCCCGATCTCGATACCTTGAGCATCGAGGAAAAGATCGCGCTTTTCGCGTGAGGGAGCGGGCCCCGGGGGCGGGCGTTGCGGTTCGTCATGCCGCATCGTTCCGCCTGAAAACCGGCGGCCCCTTTTTTGACGGATGGCTTATACGGGCCCGGTCATGGCCCTGCATCTTCTGAAGCTGTGCGTCGGTCCCTCCTCCATCGAGGAGTTGGAGGCGCGGATCGCACATTATCGGGCGGAGGCCCTGCGCCTCGGCCACGCGCCGGAGACGGTTCACGTCACCCGCATGTTCCCCAAGCGCGCGGGCGCCATCGCCGGCGGCGGTTCGATCTATTGGGTGATGAAGGGGACGCTGAGCTGCCGTCAGTCGATCCGCGCCATCGAGCCGGTCACGGGAAGCGACGGGATCGACCGCTGCCGCCTCGTGCTCGATCCGGCGGTGACGCCGGTCTCGCCGCGCCCCTGCCGCCCGTTCCAGGGCTGGCGCTATCTCGAAGCGCGGGACGCGCCGGCCGACCTCGACCGGGCCAGTGCCGGGGAGGTCGCCGAGATGCCCGAGAGCCTGCGGCGGGAATTGGTGGCGTTGGGTTTGATCTGAGGCGGTTGCCGCTTGATCCAAGCGGGACGCGTCTTGCTCGGCCCGAGCGGCGCTTGAACCGAGGCTCAATCCGATATCCCAAAGGGATCGATCGGATTTGAAGTGAGGCCGCCTGCCTTGTGGCGGCGGCCGATTGGCCTCGCTCCGGATGGGTGCGAGGCCGGGTCGGTCAGGCGGCTTCCTGCAACCCGACGACGGCCGGGGTAACCCCGAGGCGGTCGGCAAGGTGCCAGCGCAGTTCGCGCGGGGAATGATACTCGTAGGAAGCGTCGATGAGGTGGCTGAGGTCGGCCTGCGGGCTGCGTGCCTGCGTATCGACCAAGCTGCCCACCCGGAATGTCGCCGCGTTGGTGACGGGCGAAATGGCGCCGTCCTGGCGCCGGAACTCGAATTTCATTGTTTTTCTTCTTCTCGCACCGGATCCCGCGCCCTCTGGGCGTGGCCGGTGTCGTTTCTGGTTGTTTTGGTTTGGTGATTTCGGCGTCGGCGGCGCCCGCCGTGAGACATCCCTGGAAACGCGTTCCGGGAGCCTTCCTCCGGTGGGTGCCGCTTCGTTGGTTGAGAACGCGCCGTCGGGCCGGTTTAACCCCGGGCCCGAAGCGACTTAGACGGCCTGCAGATTGCCGGCCGCGTCCTTGCCGCTACGCTTGTCGGTCAGGACCTCATAGGACACCTTCTGGCCCTCGACGAGGTTGCGCAGGCCAGCACGCTCGACAGCGGAGATATGGACAAACACGTCCTTGCCGCCGTCATCCGGCTGAATGAAGCCGTAGCCCTTGGTCTCGTTGAACCACTTAACAGTCCCAGTATCCACGAATAGTTCCTTCGTTCTTCACACGCCAAGCGCAAGCATCTGCTCGAAGCGAGCACCTGGCAGCGTCCGCCGATTTTGCGGGATGACAAGCGGGTTGCAAATGGACCGAAGCCATTCGCTCCGCCGCGCCCGTCACGACAACATGTAGGCTGACGATGCGGCCTTAACAAGGCGGGGCGGAACGCGGCCGCCCCGGAGCCGCGCGCGCGAGGCGGGAGCGGACCAAGCCAATCGAGCCGAGAGTACTGCCGCCGCCACCCTGTGACAAAGCACGGGGCCGGTGCATATATGAACGTCAATCCAGGCGGTTACGCACCGCTCCAAGGCAGTGCAGTCAGGCGGTTCATGGCGGGCATCTCGGTTTCCCTCGAAGGCGCGAACATCCAGCTCTCGTTCCAGAAGGACGACCAATCGACGGCGGTGGTCATGGATGCCCGCGCCGCCCGCGCGCTCGTGCGCGCCGTCGGCCAGCTCCTTACCGCGATCGATGACGACGGCGAGGTCGACCTGCCCGATGAGAACGGCGACGAGGAGGTCGCCATGCTCGACGTGACGTCCTCGGCCATCGAGGTGGGCACCGACGAGCAGGGTCAGGCGGTGGTGGCCCTCCAGGCCGGCGCGCTGCCGCCGTTCCAGCTCCGCCTGACCGACGAGGAAGCACGCCACGTCGCCTCCAGCCTCAGCGAGATCCTGGCCGCGCCGCGGGACGTCCGCACCTCGCACGGCGGGCATTGAAGGCCCGCCCTGCCGAAGGGTGACGCTTCGGCGGAGCGGCGATCCGCCCCTGTTACGGTCAGACGCCCGGTCTGCCGCGGCGACGGCGCGTGCGCTCCGCGCTCGGCAAGGCATCGGGCATCATGGTGACGGCGACGGGATTGGGCGTGTGGTCCATGGCCGCACCGGTATAGGCATCGACGCCCATGCCGATGACGCCGCCAGCCAGGACATTTCCGGCAAAACCCGCCGCCCCTGCGCCGGCCAGCTTCGTGCGCACCGGCACGGTTTGCGGCTGAAATCCGGGCTTCGTGAAGGTGACGTCGAACTCCTCCGAGCGCGGCACGTCGAGCGAGCAGGGCGTCGTCGCGCAGTACCGGCTCGTCGTGGTGGCGACGGCGGCACCGGGCGGCTCGGAGGTGAAGGCGATCAGCTCCGTCGTGCCGCGCGTGACACTTCCGCACGCGGCAAGGCTCACCGCGACGAGCGCGGCGGCCAGAGATTGCTTGAACATGATGTGGTGTCCCCCAACCGCCTCTGCGGACGGTGGGGCGGTTGTTGAGACGGCTTCGTCTCAACGCAAGCGTGCAGGCGATGAGAGATCGGGGACAGCCCGCACGGTCGTCAGCATGTGATGAAAATGTGACGTCGGTTGGCCGCGCCCCGCTCGGCGGGGCGCGGCCTCAGATCAGAGCCGTATGCCGGGATCGGTCGGTCCGCCGGGCAGATAGTCCGGCTCGGAGCCGGGTCCGCGCGGTTCATCGATGTTCGGATCATCGACCGGGTAGGGCGTGCGCGGACCGGTCGGTCCGATATCGGGCAGATCGTCGGGCTGCGGCGGCGGGGGAAGATCGCCGGGGATCTGTCCGCCGGGGATGGGCTCGGGGGTCGGGGCGCCGGGATTGGCCATGGACCGCCTCCTGTCTGGCTTCGGGTATGGCGGTCCAACACATGCCCTTGGGTCCAGTTCCGTTCCTCGTTCGTCTCGTGGGCCGTGTAGGTGCGGCGCTGTGACGGCGCAGCCATGGTTTCTGGAACCGCGCCGGGAGCGGTCCGTTGGCCCGGCAATCCCTGACATCAACGGAGCGAAGCCATGCCCGATATTCGCGAGGCCAAGATCCTCATCGTCGCCACCGACGGCTTCGAGGAAAGCGAGCTGACGGTACCGCAGGCCAAGCTGAAGGAGGCCGGCGCCGCGGTGACCGTCGCGAGCCCGCAATCACGCCAGTCCAAGGGGACCATCCGCGGCTGGGACAAGACCGATTGGGGCAAGGACGTGCCGGTCGATCTCGATCTCGAGAGCGTGAACCCCGCCGATTACGATGCGCTGGTTCTGCCGGGCGGGCAGATCAATCCGGACAAGCTGCGTCTCGAGCCGAAGGCGCTGGAAGTGGTCCGCAACTTCTTCACCTCCGGCAAGGTCGTGGCCGCGATCTGTCACGGCCCCTGGCTGCTGATCGAGGCCGGCGCGGTGAAGGGGCGCACGCTCACCTCGTTCGCCTCGATCAAGACCGACGTGATCAACGCGGGCGGCGATTGGCAGGACAAGGCGGTCGTCACCGATGGCGGCATCATCACCAGCCGCAATCCCGGCGACCTCGATGCCTTCTGCGC
The DNA here is from genome assembly GCF_026672325.1 of Methylorubrum sp. SL192. NCBI lineage: Bacteria > Pseudomonadati > Pseudomonadota > Alphaproteobacteria > Hyphomicrobiales > Methylobacteriaceae > Methylorubrum > Methylorubrum sp. SL192. The sequence continues at coordinate 5,211,254 of NZ_JAPPQV010000003.1, read as the reverse complement.
CAAGATCGTCGAGGAGGTGAAGGAAGGCCGCCACGAGCCGCGTCAACTCGCCGCCTGAACCCGACTCACCAACACGACAAAGCCGCCGATCCTCGGATCGGCGGCTGTTTTTATGCCCGATGACGTGCCGCCGTCAGCGCTTGGCGACGGCCTTCTGAATCTTCGGCCGCTCCGAGGCGGCACCGGCCATCAGCTTGGCGAGGTGATCCTTGTCGACGCCGCTGCCGAGGCTCGCCGGCATCACGGCCGCCTCCGGTGCCGAGCGCTCAGTCTTGCGCGCCGCGATGGAGCCGGTGGTGACGGGATCAGCGAGCGCCGCCACCGGCAGGGCCGCTGATGCGGGCTCCCGCTGGACGCGCATCGCCCAATGGGCGGCGGTGGAAAGGACGGCGATGGCCAGGATCGCCTTGATGCCGCCGGTCAGGAAACGCCGCATGGTGAGGCCCGAAAACGCTGGGAACGCAGCCGGTTCCCCGGCCTGTCCCCAGCATCGCGCAAGATCGTGAACGAACCCTCCGAGGTGACGCCGACGAGGCGTGCCGGATCGGGAAGGCGCACCTCGCGGATCCTGCCTGCGTCAGATCCGGTGCGCGACTTCCGCGCGGGTCTTCTCGGCCTCCGTCTCCGCCGCGCCGCGGGTGCGCCACAGGCTGTAGACGACGCCGAGGGTGAGCAGGACCAGGGTGACGACGAGCGAGACCCACGGCGGCAGGTGGACAAGTTCCAGCGTGTCGGCGACGACGATCTTCGCGCCGATGAACAGCAGGATGAGGGCGAGCGCCGTCTTCAGGTAGGCGAAGCGGTCCACCATCGCGGCCAGCGCGAAGTACAGCGCGCGTAGGCCCAGGATCGCGAAGATGTTCGAGGTGTAGACGATGAACGGGTCGGTGGTGATCGCAAAGATCGCCGGCACGCTGTCGACGGCGAAGATCACGTCCGCGATGTTCACGAGCACCAAAGCCACGGCGAGCGGCGTCAGCCAGCGCACCATCTTGCCCGTCTTCGGATCGGGCTTGCGGACGATGAAGTGCTGGCCCTCCGGCTTATCGGTGACGCGCACCCACTTCTTGAGCAGGCGCATGGAGGCGCTGTTCTGGATGTCATGCTCGTCCTCTTCCTTCGAGACGAGCATCTTGATGCCGACATAGATCAGGAAGGCGGCGAAGACCGAGAGCACCCAGTGCGCCTGCTGGACGAGAGCCGAGCCGAGCCCGATCATCAGGCCGCGCAGCAGCACCGCCGCGAGGATGCCCCAGACCAGCACCCGGTGCTGCGCCGCCCGCGGCACGCCGAGCGAGGTGAGGATCACCGCGATCACGAAGACGTTGTCCATCGACAACGACTTCTCGATCACGAGGCCGGTCACGTATTCCTGGGCCGGGTCGAACCCAAGCATCCACCAGATCCAGCCGCCGAAGGCGAGGCCGAGGGTGAAGTAGAAGGCGGTGAGGAGCAGGCTCTCCTTCACCCCGATCTCGTGGTTCTTGTCGCGGTGGAGCAGGCCGAGATCGAAGGCCAACAGGCCGGCCACCAAAGCGTGGAAGCCCAGCCACATCCAGACGGGCTTGCCGAGCCACTCGTGGTTCAAAAATTCCATCATCATCGCGCGGGACCGGATGCTTCACTTTGGGAGAGCATCGACTCCGACATCGCGGAAGCGTCTGCCGTCTCCCTCCCGAACGGGCCGCCGATCCGGCGGACGGATGATCTCACCGGAATACCGGGAGCATCGCGAGGGGGACGGTGCGCGTTCCGCCAGAGGGGCCCGCAGCCGATGTCGGGCAGTTAGACGCGCGATCGCGTCGAATCAAGGGCAGGGCGATTTTCATCCCTGATCCTCACCCACAAAGCGCATGTGCTGATTTTCAGCCCGGCCGCGCTTGACAGGAGCGGGGTCTCCGGGCCCTGCCGCGGATCATGGACGCGGATCGAGAGCATGGAATCGCCATCGTCGGCGGCGGGCCGGCCGGGCTCATGGCGGCGGAGGTGCTGGCCGGGGCGGGGCAGCCCGTCACCGTCTACGAGCGCATGCCGTCCGTCGGCCGCAAGCTGCTCATCGCCGGGCGCGGCGGGCTCAACCTGACCCATTCCGAACCACTGCCGGACTTCCTGGGGCGTTACGCCCCCGTCGATTCGCGCCTGCCGGCGGCGGTCGAGGCCTATCCGCCGGACGCGCTGCGGGCATGGTGCGAGGCGCTGGGGCAAAGCACCTTCGTCGGGTCGAGCGGCCGGGTGTTTCCGGAAAGCTTCAAGGCCTCGCCGCTGCTGCGCGCTTGGCTCACCCGCCTCGATGCCTTGGGCGTCACGATCCGCACCCGGCACCGGCTCGTCGGCCTGGAAGACGGCGCGCTGGCCTTCGACACGCCGGAAGGCCCGCTCCGCATCCGGCCGCGGGCGACGCTGCTGGCGCTCGGTGGGGCGAGCTGGCCGCGGCTCGGATCGGACGGGGCCTGGGTGCCGCTGCTGGAGGGGAACGGCGTCGCGGTCGCACCGCTCAAGCCTGCCAATGTCGGCTTCCACGTTGCGTGGTCGGCGCATTTCTCGGGACGCTTTGCGGGCGAGCCGCTCAAGCGCCTCGCCGCGCGCATCGGCGGGGCGAGCGCCCGCGGCGAGGCGGTCGCCACAGCCGACGGCATCGAGGGCGGGGTGATCTACGCGCTCTCGCGGCCGATCCGCGAGGCGGTGGAGCGCGACGGCGTCGCCGAACTCACCCTCGACCTGCGCCCGGATCTCGATGCGGGCGCACTCCAGGCTCGCCTTGCCCGAAGCCGCTCCGGCGAGAGCCTCTCCACCCGCTTGCGCAAGGCGGCCGCGCTGAGCCCCGCCGCCATCGGCCTGCTGCGCGAGGCGCATGCCAACGCCCTGCCGACCGAAGCGGGGCCGCTGGCGGCGGCGATCAAGGCGGCGCCGCTCCGGCTCCTCGGGCCGGCCCCGATCGCGCGGGCGATCTCGACGGCGGGCGGTGTCGCCTTCGCTGAACTCGACGCGCATTTCATGCTGCGGGCGCGGCCCGGGACTTTCCTGGCCGGCGAGATGCTCGACTGGGAAGCGCCGACCGGCGGCTACCTGCTTCAGGCCACCTTCGCCAGCGGCCGGGCCGCGGCGAAGGGGATGCTGGCCTGGCTCGACGGGCAGCGGTGAACCCGGTCCGGCTCAGGGCCGGGCGCAGATCCCGACCATGCCGCTGCTACCGGCCGCGCAGGAGGCTTTCGTGTCGCCGTCCAGGGTCGCCGCGCCGCCCGTCTGGCAGGTGGCCGAGGCCAGGACCTCGCCCGTATCGCAGGAGAGCGTACAGCCCGAATCGGTGCAGGCGCGCGCCCGCACGACACGGAACGGGGCCGACACCGTCGCGGCGGTCTCACCTTTCGATCCCGGATCGCCCTTGGGGCCGCGCTCGCCCTTCGAGCCCGGCTCACCCTTGAGGCCCTGATCCCCCTTCGGCCCCGGCGCGCCCGGAGGCCCGGCCAGACCCGCTTCGCCCTTTGGCCCGGTCTCGCCCTTGAGCCCCTGCTCGCCCTTGACCCCTTGCTCGCCCTTCGGGCCAGGATCGCCTTTCGGCCCGGCGGCACCGGGCGGTCCCTGGAGGCCGGCGCTGCCCTGCGGGCCGGCGGGGCCCTGTTCGCCGGCCTTGCCGGCCGGCCCCTCCGGCGCGCAATTGGCGACCACCGCCTCGCGCTCGTTCTCACCGGCCTTGACCATCGCGACGCAGGTCGCGGGCCGGTAGGGCAGCCGGAACTCAAAGCGTCCGCGGCGGTCCGACAGAACGGAGATGTCGTCGTCGAGGATCACGGTGACGCCGCTCTTGCCCACGCTGCCGCTCATGCGCAGGTCGCCGCCCTCGATGCGTGCGTCCCAGATCTGGATCGGCTGGACCGGCGGGCTCGGTGCCTTGGCACGGGCCGCCCGCGGCTGCGTCTCGCCCTGGCTCTGCGCCGCCACCGGTCCAGCAAGGACGAGGCCCAGCGCGATCAGGATCGGCGAGAGGGTCGGCCAAACGGCTCGCGAAATGGCTGGCTTTCGTGCTCCCAGGTCGCGCGTCGTCGGCATGCTCGCTCCTCCGATCTTGTCCCGCGCATCTCCCGGCGCGGCGGAGGAAAGGTTTCGGTTGCCGGCCGGCCAGGGTCAAGCCCGCGGCGTCGTCCACACCCGTCCACACCGCCCATCCACAGGCCAAGCGGTTGGGGCTGAATGCTGTTTTTAGATTGTGTCCACAGCTCCAGCCCACCGGAAGTGAAGCCGATGCGCGCGGCGAGGAGAACCCCCGGTAAAACCGTAAAGCCATCGGCGGGTCGATCCGTTAAGAAGGCCGGCAGAGTGCCCGGTCCGCCGACAGCCCGCACGGGCGCGGCCGGCCGAGGCTTGCGACCTTCGAGACCGAACCACCGCCATGCTTCGCCCGCTTCTCGCCGTCCTGTTCCTCCTGTCCACCGCCGCGCAGGCCGACGAGTGCGACGCGCTCGCCGCCCGCATCGCCCAGGCGACGGGGGCGAAGAAGGCCGGCCGCCGGGTCGGTCCGAGCATCGACGTCCGGGCCGCGAGCGGGGTCCGGCTCGATCTCACCTGCCGCGCCCAGCCCATCGTGCAGGCATCCTCGGGCGATCCCTCGCCCTCCGCCGAATTCTTCCGCGAGCTGACGATCGCGTCCGAACTCGTGGTCGGCGAGCCGGCCGCGACCGTGCAGCCGATCCTGGCGCGGGCCTACCAGACGGCTTTGCGCGAGGGGCGCAAATCCTTCATCCAGCAAAACGGCTGGTCGGCGAGCTGCTACACCGACAGCGCCGGGGCGCTCCGGACCCTCTGCTCGGTCGGGCGCATCCCGACGGAGTAAGGGCTGACAGACGGCCCGGCCGTCTTCCCGATCGTTCCCGCTTGAACGAAGCGCGCGCCCGCGCCAATGCGGAGGGCAAGGATCCGCCGCAGGGATCCGTCGCAAGAACATCGATCACAGGGCATTTGGTGAGGAAGCGCGCGATGGCCGAACCGATCGTCAATCACCTGTTCGGCCTCGTGCGCACCCATTGCCCGGCCGATCCGGGCGCCAAGGTCTTCATCGAGACCGCGGACGGCGCCCGCTACACCTATGCCGACCTTCTGGCCCGCTCCGGCGCCTATGCCAGCGCGCTCCGGGCCCTCGGCGTGAAGCCTGGCGACCGGGTGGCGGTGCAGGTCGAGAAGAGCGCCGAGGTGATCTTCCTCTATCTCGGCGCGGTGCGGGCCGGCGCGGTCTTCCTGCCGCTCAACACCGCCTACACGGGACCCGAGATCGCCTATTTCCTCGGCGATGCCGAACCGGCCCTGTTCGTCTGCGATCCCGCCCGCGAGGCCGACCTGTCGGCGGTCGCGGGCCAGGCCGGCGTGCCGCAGACCCGCACCCTCGACGCCGCCGGGCACGGCAGCATGGCCGAGGCCGCCGACGCGGCGAGCCCGGACTTCGCGGATGTGCCCCGCGGGGCCGACGACCTCGCCGCGATCCTCTACACCTCGGGCACGACCGGGCGCTCCAAGGGCGCCATGCTGAGCCACGACAACCTCGCCTCGAACGCGCTCACGCTGGCGCAGTATTGGCACTTCACCGAGCGCGACGTGCTGATCCACGCCCTGCCGGTGTTCCACACCCACGGGCTGTTCGTGGCCACCAACATCGTCCTGGCCACCGGCGGCACGATGCTGTTCCTACCCCGGCTCGATGCGAAAAAGATCCTCGAACTGATGCCGCGGGCCACCGCGATGATGGGTGTGCCGACCTTCTACACCCGGCTGCTCAAGGAGCCCGGCCTCACCCGCGAGGCGGCGGCCCATATGCGCCTGTTCGTGTCGGGCTCCGCGCCGCTGCTCGCCGAGACGCACCGGGAATGGGCGCAGCGCACCGGCCACGCCATCCTCGAACGCTACGGCATGACCGAGACCAACATGAACACCTCGAACCCCTACGAGGGCGCGCGGCGGGCCGGGACGGTCGGATTCCCGCTGCCGGGGGTGACCCTGCGCGTGGTCGAACCCGAGACCGGCGCGCCGCTCGGACCCGAGGAGGTCGGGATGATCGAGGTGAAGGGCCCCAACGTGTTCCAGGGCTACTGGCGCATGCCGGAGAAGACCGCCGCCGAGCTGAAGGTGGACGGCTTCTTCATCACCGGCGATCTCGGCAAGATCGACCGCGACGGCTACGTCCACATCGTCGGGCGCGGCAAGGACCTCATCATCACCGGCGGCTACAACGTCTACCCGAAGGAGATCGAGGTCGAGATCGACGCGCTGCCCGGCGTCGTCGAATCCGCGGTGATCGGCCTGGCCCATCCCGATTTCGGCGAGGGCGTCACGGCGGTGGTGGTGCCGGGCGAAGGCGCGCCCGACGAGGCGGCGGTCCTCGCGGCGCTGGAAGGGCGGCTTGCCAAGTACAAGTGCCCCAAGCGCGTGCTGTTCGCAGCCGAACTGCCGCGCAACGCCATGGGCAAGGTGCAGAAGAACCTTCTGCGCGAGACCCATGCCGACCTCTACCGCGGCTGACGCGGTCGCCCGCTCGCGCTGACGGGTTCCCCTGTCGGACCGGTCGAGAGGGCCGCGCTGGCGCTCTCAAGCCTGTGATGCGATGCTGGCGGTGACCGGTGTTATGAGCCTGCTTATGCTCCGGGAACTCTGCGTCCCGGTGGTGTGGACCCGATGGCGGTCCATGTTTTCTCCGTCTGGAATCCTCGGAGTTTCGTCCGAACGTGACTAAGAGTGCCGAACACGACCGGATCGAAGCCGAACTGGTCCGCGTTTCCAAAAGCACCGACCCGTTCGCGGCCGCCGTCAAGGCGACGCGGATGCCGATGCTGATCACCGACCCACACCGGTCCGACAACCCGATCGTCTTCGTCAACGGCGCCTTCAGCAAGCTCACCGGCTACAGCCGCGAGGAGATCCTGGGGCGCAATTGCCGCTTCCTGCAGGGACCGGAGACCGACCCGCGCGACGTCGCCCGGATCCGTGACGCCGTCGAGCGGCGCGTGCCCGTCGAGATCGACCTCCTCAACCACAAGAAGAGCGGCGAGGTCTTCTGGAACCGCCTGCTGATCTCGCCCGTCTTCGACGACGAGGGGCAGCTCACTTACTTCTTCGCCTCGCAGTTCGACGTGACCCTGGAACGGGACCGGATGGTCCGGCTCCAGCGCGACCGCGACGCCCTGGAACAGGAGGTCGAGCGCCGCAACGACGACCTTACCCGCAGCGAGCACCGCCTCGAATTCATGCTGGCTGCCGGCCGGCTCGGTGCCTGGTCCCTCGACCTCGCCGAGCGCCGGCTCGTCGCCTCGACCCTGTGCAAGCAGAATTTCGGGCGCCCGCTCACCGAGCCCTTCAGCTACGACGACCTCGTCGAGGCGGTGGTGCCCGAGGATCGCGAACGGATGCAGGCCGCGATGCAGGCGGCCATCGACCGCCGGAGCGATTACGACGTCGAGCACCGCGTCACGGCCCCCGGCGGCGAGGTGCGTTGGGTGCAGTTGCGCGGCCGGGCCTATTACCGGGCCGACGGGGCGCCGCACTCCATGGCCGGCATCTCGCTGGACGTGACCGACCGCAAGCGGGCGGACGAGCAGCGCACCCTGCTCGCCGCCGAGATGAAGCACCGGGTGAAGAACACGATCGCCACGGTCCAATCCATCGCCCACCAGACCCTGCGCAACGCCGCTTCGCTCGACGATGCCCGCCGGACGCTGGACGCGCGTCTCAACTCGCTCGCCGCCGCCCACGACATCCTCACCACGGAAGCCACCGCCGGGGTGACGCTCGCCGAGGCGGTGGAGAGCGCCCTGCAGCCGTTCCGGGTCAGTCCGCGCAACCGCATCCGCTTCGGCGGGCCGGAGGTGCGCCTCACCTCCCGCCTGACGCTGGCCGTGGTGATGGCGCTGCACGAGCTCGCCACCAACGCCGTGAAGTATGGCGGCCTCTCGAACAATTCGGGCCGCATCATCCTCAACTGGGACGTCGAGGGTCGTGCGTCCAAGCGCCTGCTGATGCGCTGGGAGGAGTTCGACGGTCCGCCGGTCGAGAGGCCGTCGCGGGTCGGTTTCGGCACGCGCATGATCGAGCGGGTGCTGGCGGCCGAGTTCGGCGGCGAGGCCAAGATCGACTACCGCAGCCGCGGCCTCGTCCTCACGCTCGAGGCGCCGCTGCCCGAGCGCGAGGTCGCCTGAGGGTCACGCGCGTCGAAGCCGTCGCCCGTTCCGACGTTTCCGGTGGATGCGCCGCGGTTCGAGGGAACGGCCAAGCCTGATCCGGGGTTGAACCGCGTCTTAGTGTCTCTCACAAAACTCCCGCCCCGCTGTCATCGCCAGAGCGAGAACGGTCGGAGACCGGGAGTTTTGTGAGGCACTCTTATCCAGGCGCTTGCGCCCGACCCCGCGAATCATGCCGTCCTCCCCCCAGACCCCGCCCCGCCTGCCCGCGGAAGGCACGGCCTCCGTGCTCTGGACCCTGATGATGGGCGCGGCGCTGGTCGCGCTCGCCGCCGCGTCCCGACGCCCGCCCGACGCGGATGACGAGCCTGCGGCTGAGGCGGCGAAGGAGCGCAACGGCGGCGCCCATTCCCACGAGGGGCGCTCCGCCCGCTGGGTGGCGGCGACGCAAGCCAATCGCGGCCGCGCCGCTGACCATCCCGGCGAGATCCCGTCGCCCGGCTGGTGGGACATCGCCACGCGGGTCTACCTCGAATTCAACAAGGACCGGGTGCTCTCGGTCGCGGCGGGCGTGACCTTCTACACCCTGCTCTCGCTGTTCCCGGCGATTGCCGCGCTCGTCACCTGCTACGGGCTCGTGGCCGACGTGAACACGATCAACGTCCACCTCTCCACCCTGCACGGCGTGCTGCCGGAGAGCGCCATCGAGATCATCGGCGAGCAGGTCAAGCGCATCGCCACTAAGGGGAGCGGTGCGCTCGGCTTCACCTTCTTCACCAGCCTGACGCTGTCGCTGTGGAGCGCCAATGCCGCGATGAAGGCGATGTTCGACGCGCTCAACGTCGTCTACGAGGAGGAGGAGAAGCGAAACTTCTTCTGGCTCAACGTCCGCTCGCTCACCTTCACCGCGGGCGCCTTGCTCTTCATCATCCTGGCGCTGATCTCGATCGTCGTGCTGCCGGTGGTGTTCAACTTCCTCGGTCTGGGCGACGGCGCCCGCCTCATCGCCATGGCGCGCTGGCCGGTGCTGCTCCTCGTCCTGCTCGGCGGGCTGGCCGTGCTCTATCGCTACGGCCCGAGCCGGGAGCGGGCGCGCTGGCGCTGGGTCGGCACCGGCAGCGTCGTGGCGGGCGTGCTCTGGCTCATCGCCTCGATCCTGTTCTCCTGGTACGTCGCCAATTTCGGCAACTACAACGAGACCTACGGCTCGCTCGGCGCCGTGATCGGCTTCATGACGTGGATCTGGATCTCGGCGACGATCGTGCTGCTCGGCGGCGAGATCAACGCCGAGATCGAGCACCAGACCGCGCGTGATTCGACCACGAGCCCGCAGAAGCCGCTGGGGCAGCGCGGCGCGCGCATGGCCGACACCGTGGGTGCGGCGGCCTGAGGCGCACAACGCATCATCCGTTCTTGCGCGGGAGGGTCGCACTCGTGACAAGCGGTGCCCGGCACCATCTTGCCAAACGAGAAAAGCACCGGAGGAACGCGACATGGCCGGATCCGACGTCATCGGCACAGATCCCGAGATTCGCACGGAAGAGGAATGGCGCGCGGCGCTGACGCCGGAGCAGTACCGCGTGCTCCGCGAGCACGGCACCGAGCGGGCCGGCACGAGCGGCCTCAACGCCGAGAAGCGCGCCGGCACGTTCGTCTGCGCCGGCTGCGGCGCTCCGCTGTTCGAGAGCGACACCAAATACGAGTCGGGCAGCGGCTGGCCGAGCTTCTTCGCGCCGCTCGAGGATGCAGTGGAGACGACGGTCGACCGCAGCCACTGGATGACCCGCACCGAGGTGCATTGCGCCCGCTGCAAGGGCCATCTCGGCCACGTCTTTGAGGATGGTCCGGCCCCAACCGGGCTGCGCTACTGCATGAACGGCGTCGCTCTCGGCTTCGAACCCGAGGGCTGAATTCATGGGATCGGCCCGATGAATTCCACGCCTTTTCGGCCTCCAGGCTTGCCGCGTGGTTGTTTCGGGCCCATCACTTCGCCATGAAGGTCCATGTGAAGAACAGGTTAACGCCCCGGTCTTCGCGGACCGCCCATGTCCAATACGGTGGGCGGCAGCCGATCCCCTTCGGGATCGGCGCCCCGAAGGCCGAGTGTTCGGGCGCGGTCCCGGACCGGTGCGTGCCGACCCGCGGAGGGAAGTGAATGAGTGTCGTTCGCCGGTTTCTCGTGGCGCCCTCTCTGGTCCGTCTTCTGCGGAAGGAGCGGGGCGGGTCCCGCGTCACCGAAGGTTACTTCGCACCGCAGGCCGGGCGGACCTCGTTCGTGCGGCTGCAGGGTACCAACTGCTTCCTCGTGCTGATGACCGGCTCCGAGGGGGCGATGGCCGAGGAGCGCACCGAGGTGCCGCGCGCCCACGGCGACGCCCTGCTCGACGTCTGCCAGGGCCGGGCCGTCTACGAGCGCACCACGGTCTCGCTCGGTGGTTCGGTGGAGGCGCTGGTCGATCGCTACGTGCGTCCGTCGGGCCTCGACATCGTCAGCCTCGTCTTCTCCGATGCATCGGCCGCGCAGGGCTTCACGCCGCCGGTCTGGTTCGGCGCCGAGGTGACGACGGACAAGGCCTATGACGGCCAGTCGATCGCGATCACCGGCGTTCCGACCCCAGGTGACATCCCCCTGAGCAACGCCGCCCTCGACGCGGTGCTCGACCTGATCGAGCCGCGCTTCGGTTCCAATCGTCCGCCCTTCACCCCGTCGAAGCCGGTGTCGCCCCCGCGCGACACTCCGGCGCGTCCGCCCGAGCCGCCGAAGCCTGCGCCGGTTCCGGATGCGCTCCTCGCGGCAGCGGTGGCGGAGCCGGCCACGCCGCCCGAGACCAAGTCGGAGGAGCAGCCTCAGGCCTCCGAAGAGCCTCTCCCGGCCGCGGCCGAACCGACGCCCGAAGCCCCCAAGGCCGAGGAGCCTGCGCCCGCCGAAGCGACGGCGCCCGAGCCGGCCGCTGCCGAAGAGCCTGCATCGACCGAGGCCGCCAAGCCCGAGGAGGCGCAGCCCGCCGCCGAGACCGCCGAGGCTCAGAAGCCGGCGGCCGAGTCCGGCGAGCGGTTGCCGCCGGATGCGCGCATCGACGACGTGATCGAGAGCCTCTCGAAGGCGCTCGGCGCCGCGATCCGCAACCCGCAGGAGCCGGGCCGCGACGAAGAGGTGACCGAGGCGTTCGAGCGCTGGCAGGTCCGGCCCCGCCGCACGCAGCAGACCTAACCGGCTGCGTCGAAGGACTTCTTGGAACGCCGGCTCCCGCAAGGGGCCGGCGTTCTGCGTTGCAGGGTCTCACATGACGCCCGCTTGTCTGCGCGGCGGAGGGGAACGCCCCCGTTCGTCACCGATTCTGGGGCATGGATCCTGGGATGGCGAGACCGTTGGCTGGAACCGGCAAGGGGAAGGCTTCGTTGGCTGGCATCCGGTTGCAACCCGTCGGGTGAAGCACCGGTACGTGTCCATTCCCAACGAGGAATCGCCGCCATGAGACGTTTCGCCATTGCTGCCGCAGGGCTGATGCTCTGCCTCATGCCGATCGCCGGTGAGGCTCAGGCCCAGGGCATTCCCGGCGGGATGCGCCGCGGCGCGGCCGAGGGCGATCGCGTCGCCGGTCCGATCGGCGGCATCGTGGGCGGCGCCGTCGGCGGTGCGGTGGGCGGAGTGAACGGCGTGCTCGGCATCGATCCCGGCCGGCGCGCCTACCGGACCCGGATGCGCTCGAACCGGCCCTACCATCACCGCCGTTACCATCCGCGCCACCACCGCCACCGCTAAGTGCGTGTGGTCATGCGCGGGGAGGGGGGCCCCTCCGCCGCGCTTGTCGGCGCATCAGGGCATCCTCGCTCAGCAGAGCGAGGCCCGAGGCGACGATGATGCCGGCGCCGAGCATCGTCCAGGCGCTCGGCACGTCGCCAAACAGGACGTAGCCGAGCAGGACCGACCACAGGATCTGCGTGTAGATAAAGGGCGCGAGCAGGCTCGCCGGCGCCCGTGCATGGGCCAGCACCAGCAGCCAGTGCCCGATCGTGCCGAACAGCCCGACCGCGACCAGCAGGGCCCAGACCGTGCCCGAGGCCGGTGCCGTCCAGATCCACGGCAGGAGCGGGCTCATCACTGCGAGCCCACCGAGCCCGGTGTAGAACACCGTCGTGGCGGTCGAATCGTGGGCCGCGAGCTTGCGCGTCACGATCACGTAGATTGCGTAGCAGAGCATCGCGCCGAGGCTGAACAGGATCGCCGGCTTGGCCGCCAGCGCGTCGGGCCGCACGATGACGAGAACGCCGACGAAGCCCGTCGCCACCGCCGCGAGCCGCATCCGCGACGACCATTCGCCGAGCAGCGGCCCGGCGAGCAGCGCCACGGTCAGCGGCGCGGCGAACTGGATCGAGATCGTCTCGGCGAGCTGGAGCGAGCGCAGGGCCAGGAAGTTGCAGGCGGTCGAGCCGAACAGCAGCAGCGAGCGCAGGATCTGGAGCGGCAGGCGCCGCGAATGGGCGACGCCCGGCCGTGTCACCGGGTTGATCAAGGCGGTCACCAGCGCAACGTTGACCGCGTAGCGCATGAAGGTGGTGAGCAGCGGATCGACGCCCGCGCCCGCCAGCACCTTGCCCGTGGCGTCGAGGCTGGCGAAGAATACCGGCGCGACGCACATCAGGGCGATGCCGACGAGGCGTCGCGGATCGCGGGCGATCGCGCGTTCCGTCTCGCCGACCTGTTTGGCGGACACGACTCTCTCCCGGTCTCCGGCCTCGATCGAGGCCGTAGAGCAAGCCGGAGTCCAGCGCATCCCGGCTCCGCGCGGGGCCGCGTCCCGCAAGCGGCTTAGAGTTTCGCCTTCGGCCCACGCCCACTCGTCAGCGACGGCTCGCCGGCTGCGTCACACACCCACGCCGGAGCCTGCACGCGGTTCGTGGATCGGGCAGCCGTTATGCTCGGCCCGGAAGCCGGCGGAGGCGGGGTAGGCGGCCCGGCGGGCGCGCATGATCGCGCCGAGCGGCCGGTGCGCGGCGAGCGCGTGCCAGGGATTGAAGGCGAGCCCGTCGTCGATCTGCCGGACCTTCTCCTCGCTCCACGCATCCTGCCGCGGCACGGTGAGGCGGGCCACGGCGAGATAGGGGCTCGCCTCCTCGGGCCAGGGCTTCGAGGCGTCCTCGACCGGCATCGTTTCCTCGTCGGTGCGCAGTTGCGCCCGCAGCTCCCACACGCCCTCGTTCTCGGCGAAGAACGCGGTCACCGCCTCGCGCAGGCCGTCGGGCCGGCCGTTGACGTTGAGGCTGGCGCCGGTCAGCGCCGTCAATTCGGGCGAAACCGGCGCCACCGCGACCTTGGCGATGTAGGCGCCCCAGCGCAGGGGAACCTGGCTGTAGAACGTCTCGCCGAGGATGTGCGTCTCCGGGTGGCCGCCCATCGCGATCAGGGTCGGGCTCTGGGTGCCGAGGCCTTCGAGCACCGATTCGACGCCGCGTAGAACCGCCGAGAACGCCTTCTTGAACACCTGCGGCGTGTCGGTGGTGGCGGCCAGGAGCTTCAGGCTCTTGAGGAAGGCCGCGTCGTCCGGCGCCGTGAAGGCGGGGGCGTTGGCCATCACGAAGTCCTGGCTCGTGCCCTCGTCCCCCTCCAGGCGCTCGCCCTCGACGCCGACGATCTTCAGCGCCAGGCCGCGCGGGGTCGAGACGCTGTCGTCGAGGATGTCGCCGGGATTGGTGGAGAAGCGCAGCACAGCCTCGTAGGTGCTGGGCGTCTCGAATAGGCCTTGCGCCAGTTCGGGCGGTAGACCGTCGAGGATTTCGAGGCGTCCGGTGAGCAGGCCGTGGGCTTTGGCGTGAACGCCCCGCACCGCCCGGCCGTAATCCTTGAACGTGGTCTCCTGGATCTTCGCGAAGGTCGCGAGCATCTGCGCGTGGATGTCGGCCTCGTCGGTGCGCGGCTGCTCGACGGACGGATGATAGGGAATCGGGCTCGCAGGGCTCACGTCCGGCCTCGTGCTGGATCTGCCGGTCCTGACAGAGCCGGTCTAAAGCCCAACGAAGGTTGGTCGCGGCCGTTCAGCGCCACCCGGTCACGCTTGCGCGACCGGGCCGTCGAGGGGAGCCAACCGGGGGGCGGGCGCGAGTGCTGCGGAGGTACCGCGTCTCCGGCGCCGGCCGAGCCGCCGAGCGAGACCGGGCAGATCGACGGAATTCGCGCCGGACGCGGCAGGGCCGAAGACCTGCCGGTCGAGGGTGGCGAGGTCGCGCGCCAGATCCGGCTCCGCCTGCCAGAGCGCGGCGAGATCCGGCTGCGCCTGCGCGGCACGACCGAGCACCGTCCGGAACGCCGACGCGTCGCCCGCGGCCGCCGCCAGCCGCAGGGCACGGGCCTGACCGCGGTCGAGCTGCAGCCAGCCTGGACCGGTGCGGAAGCCGATCAAGGCCAGCCCGAGACCGAAGGCGGCGAGCGCCGCCGCGGCCAGCGCCGACCACGCGGCGGGCCCCGCTTCCTTGAGATCCTCCGCCCGGTCGGCGAGGCCGCCGCCGATCTGGCGGGCGGGAATCTCGGTCTCGCGCAGGGTGCGCGTGAGCGTGTCGAACCAGGGGATCTTGATCGCGTCGAGCGGGATCACCTCGGCCACGCCCTTCTTGATGTCCCACTGGTAGGTCGCCCGCGCCACCGGGCCGGAGGGCGTGATGATCGTCTCGCGCTTCACCGGGCCGGCGAAGGTGATGATGCCGCGGGTGCGCATCACGGGGCGTGGCGGCAGCCCCTCGGCGAGCATGCCTTGGGCTTCGAGCGTGACGATCCGGCGCGCGGTCTCGCCCTGGTTCAGCGTCTCGGGGTCGGGGTCCCAGGAATCGGTAATCGCCACGTCCCGCGCCGGCAGCCACCACGGTTCCGCCGTGTCGGGGCCGCCGCTCGCGCCGGTCCAGGCCGCCACGGGGAAGGGGACGGGCTCGGAGCGCACATCGATCTGCTTGCGCTCGCCGTTGTCGTTGATCGTCAGGCGGTGGACGAAGGGCTCAATGGTGAACGTCCCCGTATGCTGGGGGAAGACCGCGATCGTGCGCTCGAATTCCAGCGCCATCTGCCCGTCGGGCATGCGCGTGCGGCCCCAGTTGTCGCGGCCGAGCTGGGTCCAGGAGAAGTTGACCAGCGCCGGCTGGCGCACCTCCTCCAGCAGAATCTGCGTGCGGTAGACCCCGCGCAGGCGCAGCAGCACCATCTCGCGGGCATAGGGCTGCGCGCCGCCGGGGAGATCGGGCGTCACGGTGAGGGTGAGGTCGCCGGGCTCGATGGCGTGGGCGGGGGCGGCGAAGGCCAGCAGCACGAGGAGGGCCGCCAACGGTCCCCTCATCCCGCTGCGGGGGAGGATGGCCCACCTGAACGAGTCGAAAAACATTACCACGGGTTGCTGCCTCCCGGGATGGCGGTGCCGGCCTCGATGCGGCGGGCCTGCTCGGCCTTGAGGCGCAGCTTCAGATAGCGGCCGGGCTCGTCCGGCAGGGTCTGGAGCCAGAGCCGGTCGGGGTGGATCTCGTGCGCCTCGAAACTCTTCGTCACCCGGCGCGCCTCGCGCTCGGGCGCGGCGGCGACCATGGCCGAGCCGGCGCCCTGGCGTCCGCGGCCGGCGGCGTCGCTCGCCGAGCCGCGGGCCTGCCCCTTGCCGGAATCGACCGCCTGCTGCTCGGCCTTGCCGCGGCGGGCCACCGGGCTCGTGCCCGGCAACGAGGCGGAGGAGCCGCCCTCCTTGTTGCCGGCCAGACCCTCGCCGCTGGCGGTGGCGCGGATGTCGTCGTTCTGGTCCTGGTTGGCGGTGTTGTTGTAGCGGGCACCGTACTGCGCCGAGGCGTTGGCGATGCCGCCGCCCTTGCCGCGATCGATCTCCTCTTCCAGGGCCTTGGCGATCAGCGAGCGGTTGGCCTGCGCGTCGGCGTCGCGCGGGTTGTAGGTCAGCGCCTCGTCGTAGGCCTCGAGCGCGCCTTGCAGATCGCCGGAGCGGGCGAGCGCGTTGCCGAGGTTGTAGGCGCCGCGCTTGCCCTGCGCCCGGAACAGCGGAATCGCCTCACCGTAGCGCCCAGCCTCGTAGAGGGCGGCGGCGCGCCATGCGGGGGTGTCGAACACGTGAAGGGCCGCGCCGGGTAGACCGGCCGCCATGAGGAAGCGGCCCAGCGTCGTGCGCGGCTCCGACACGAGCAGCAATCCGAGCAGGCCGCCGCCCGCGAGGGCAAGCCCCGCGATGCGCGCGAGCCGCCGCCAGTGGCGCGGGAAGGCGACGGGCAGCATCCGCCGCAGCGGCGCCGGCCGGGTGAAGGGGCGGGGCGAAAAGGACGCCAGCATCACGCGCTCCGTCGGAATAGGAGGAGGGCGGGCATAAGCGCCAGCAGCAGCAGCCAGCGGCCGAGATCGGCGAAGGCGAGTACGCCGTAGCCGTTCGCGGCGAGGTGCTGGGCGGTCGAGGCGCCGACACGCTCGAGCACCGCCTCGGAGGCATCGATGTCGGCGGCCCGGCCGCCGCCCGTGCCGGCGAGCCGGTCGAGGGCGGTCCGGTCGGGGCGCGGCGCGCCGGGTGGCAGGGCCTTGCCCGCGGGCACGAACAGGGCGTGGAGCTGCCAGCCCTTCTCCCGGATCGCGGCGGCCTCGCGCTCGGCGGCCTGGCCGATCCCGTCGCCATCGGAGATCAGCACGACGTCGGCGGCGACGACGTTGGCCTCAGCCAGCGTCCGGCGGGCCAGGGCCAGCCCGCGCTCCGGGTGGCTGCCCCGGTCGGGCACGGTGTCGGCATCGAGCGCGAACAGGGTGGTGGCGAGGCTCTCGCGGTCGTTGGTCGGCGAGAGCGCGGTGTAGGCGTCGCCCGCGTAGACGATCAGCGCCAGCGAGCGGGTGCCCGCAGCCTCCGCCACTGCTTCCGCCGCCTGCCGCGCCTCCTTGAAGCGCCCGCCCTCGGTGACCGAGCGGGAGAGGTCGAGCACGATCACCGTGGCGTCGAGGTTGCGGAAGGTCGAGGCCTCCGGGCGCTCGACCGCCGGGCCGGTGAGCGCCAGCGCCAGGATGCCGGCGGCCAGAGCGGCGGCGATGTTAGCCTGCCGCCGGCCGCCCAGCACCGCGCCGCGGCGGGCGGCCAGCGCCATCAGGTGCGGATCGACCGCCTTGTTCCAGTCGCCGAGCGGCGCCGAGCGCCATGCCGCCCGCAGCGCAAGCAGAGCCACGACGGGAATCGCCAGGAACCAGAGCGGGCGCAGGAGGGTGAGGGATTCGATCATGCGATTCCCGCTCAGATCCGGCGCCGCGTCGCCAGCAGACCGCAGGCGCAGAGGAAGGCGAGCGCCGCCGGCCAGGGCCAGAGATCGCGCCGCAGGGGCAGCGGCGGCGCCTTGGCACGCCCACCCTCCAATTCGTCGATGGCGTTGGCCACGTTCTCCAGGTCGTCGGTGGTCTTCACGCGGAACGCCCGGCCGCCGCTGGTCTCGGCCATGGCGCGCAGGGTCTCGACATCGACCACGTCCTGCTCGTTGTTGGGGTTGTCGGCCATGTCGATCGGCCCGAGCGCGATGGTGTAGACCCGCACGCCGAGATCCTTTGCCAGCGCCGCCACGTCCTTGGGTGCGGTCTGGCCGGCATTGTTGGCCCCGTCCGAGAGCAGCACTACGACCTTGTCGCGGGCGGGGGGCGGCCCTTCGCCGTCGGCCGCCGCGACCTGAGCCGGGGCGAGGCGCTTGAGCGCGAGGCCGAGCCCGTCGCCGATGCCAGTGGAGCGCCCGACGAGGCCGATGGTCGCCTGCTCCAGGGTGCGGGCGACGGTGGCGGTGTCGAAGGTGGGGGCTGCGGCGACGTAGGCCTGATCGGCGAACTCGACGAGGCCGATGCGGTCGCCGGCCCGGCGGCGGATGAACTCGGCGCCGACGCGCTTCACCGCCGCGAGCCGGCTGACGGTCTCGCCGTCCAGCGAGAAGTCCTTGCGCTCCATGCTGCCCGAGAGGTCGAGGGCGAGCACGATCTCACGGGCCGAGGCCGGCAGCGCGGTCGCGGGCAGGACGAGACGGGGGCCGGCCAGCGCGACGACGAGGGCCGCCCAGAGCGTTCCGATGAGCCAGAGACGGCGCCGGCCGCGGGCGGCGATGCTCTCGGCATGCTCGGCGCCGCCGACGAGGGAGGGGGAACGCGCAAGGCGCCGCTGCCGCCCTGGCGCTCCGGCGGGATCAGCCGGGCGGCGAGCGGCAGGGGCAGGAGCAGTAGGGCGAGCGGCGCCGCGAAATCGAAGGCGGAGGCGAGGGCTGTGATCCAGGTGGGCATTCGGATCAGGCCCGGATCTGTGAGAGCAGGCGGCCGAGGCCGGCATCGATGGCGGCGGGATCGATGGTCTTCGGGCGCCGGTAGAGATCGTCGGCGAAGACGCGGCCCGGCCCGGAGCGGAAGAAATCGGTGGCGAAGGTGGTGTCGAGCGTCGCGGCCCAGGCCGCGCCGCTTGTGCCGGCCGCCGCCTCGCCCTTCAGCGTGCGCACTACGCGCCGCAGCAGCCGCGCCTGCGCGACGCGCCGGGCCTCCGGCTCGAGGCTTTGGGCCAAGGCCAACTCGCGCAGGGCCGCCCGGCGGACTGACGCGCCGCGCCGCGCCCGGACGAGGCGGATCAGGCCGACGAGCAGCGCGAGGCTGAAGCCAAGGGCCAGGGCGGCCACCATCTCGGGCTGCACCGCGCTGTTGCCGCCGGTGGGGAGATGGAGCCCGCGCAGGGTGGAGAGGTCGGGAGCTGGGGCGGTCATCTCTCAGGCATCCGCGCATCCCCTCTCCCCGCGTGCGGGGAGAGGGTTCTGTCGACCCCGTCGTCGGCAGAGCCAGCCGGCAGGCGACGGGGCGCCACCGAACGAGCCTCTTCCTGAACCGCCCCCGCTCCCCGGATGCGGAGAGCGGGGGATTCGCTCCCAACCTCACAACACCGCATCGAGCCGCTCCATCAGCGGGGCGTAGCTCTCCGGCCCGGCCTCGACGTCGATGCGCAGGCCCTCGACGCCGCAGGCATGGAGGCGGGCGAGGCGCGGGTCGATTGCATCGGCGGGCTGGGCCCTACGGTCGGCCTGGACGGTACCGCGCTGCCCGCCCGGCAGGGCGTAGGGGTAGAGGCCGGCCGGGCGCGCCCGCTCGAAGGCGTCGCTGACCAGCAGCAGGCGGATCGAGAGCCGCTCGGCGAGCGCGGTGATCAGGCTCTCGAAATCCGGCCCCGGCGCGTCGAGGGCACTCGCCACGACGAGGTGTCCGCCCGAGGGCAAGAGCGAGCGGGCGAGCGCCAGCGTATCGGTGAGCGGCGGGTCGTCCACCGCCGGGCCGGCGAGGGCTTCGGCGTGGGCATGGGCCAGCGCGCCGGTGACGGCGGTCATCGCCCGCTCGCCGCCGGCCGGGCGGATCACCGCAGGCTCGCCCGCGCCCGCCGCGATCAGGCCGATGCGCCCGCCATCGCCGACGATGCGCCAGCCGAGCAGCGTCAGCGCCTCCGCCGCCGCCACCGAACGCAGCGCCCGGCGGGTGCCGAACAGCATCGAGGGCCGGAAATCGGCGAGCAGCACCACGGCGCGGTCGCGCTCGTCGTGATGGGTGCGCACGTGCACCTGGCCGGTGCGGGCGGTGGCGTTGCGGTCGATGAAGCGGCGGTCGTCCCCCTCGGACCAGGGCCGCACGTCGTCCGGCTCCGAGCCGCGCCCGCGCTTGCGCGTGACGATGCCGCCGGGCAACCCGGCGATGGTGCGGGTCGCGGGCGAGACGCCGCGCCGCGCGAGATGGCGCAGGCTCATGAGTCCGGCCCCGGACAGGTGGATGCCGGGGGCGTCGGTCAGGTCGCTTGCGGGGGCCGCCGTCGCGGTCATGACGGCTACAGCGCCCGCGTCCGCTCGACCAGCCCGCCGATGATGCCCCGCGTGGTGCGCCCCTCAGCCGCCGCGCGCCAGGTCAGGCCGATGCGGTGCGCGAGGGCGTCGGCGGCCAACTCCGAGATGTCCTCGGGCACGACGTGGTCGCGGCCGTGCAGGTAGGCGCGGGCCTTGCCGGCGACCATCAGCGCCAGCGTCCCGCGGGGCGAGGCCGGGTGCTCGATCGCCGCGCGCAGCTCCGGCGCGACGCTGTCGCCGCGGGTGCCGGCCACGAGCCGCACGAGATAGTCCTTGAGGGCTGGCGAGACGTAGGTGGCGAGCGCGGCCTCGCGGGCGGCGATCACCTCGGCGACCGAGAGCTTCACCGGCATCGCCTCGGCGTGGTGGTTCAATTCGCCCTCGACGAGATCGAGGATGCGGCGCTCGGAGGCCTCGTCCGGCATCTCGACGACGACGTGGAGCAGAAAGCGGTCGAGCTGCGCCTCGGGCAGCGGGAAAGTGCCCGCATGCTCGATCGGGTTCTGCGTCGCCACCACCATGAACGGGTCGGGCAGGCGGTGGGTGTGGCCCGACACCGTGATCTGCCCCTCGGCCATGGATTCCAGCAGAGCCGACTGCACCTTGGGCGGCGCGCGGTTCACCTCGTCCACGAGGATCAGCGAGTGGAACAGCGGTCCCGGCAGGAACTCGAAGGTGCCCGCATCCTGGCGCCAGACGGTGGTGCCGGTGAGGTCGGCGGGCATCAGGTCGGGCGTGCACTGCACGCGGGCGAAGGAGCCGTCGAGTCCGTCCGACAGACGCTTGACCGCGCGGGTCTTGGCGAGCCCCGGCGCGCCCTCGATCAGCAGATGGCCGCCGGTCAGCAGCCCGATCAGCAGGCGCTCGACCAGCTTGTCGGCGCCGATCAGCCCGTGGCTCAGCCCGTCGCGAAGCTGCAGGATGCGATCGCGGACGGGCGCGGCTGCCGCGGGCCGGGCGAGTGCCTCGACGCTCATACGAGCGCCTCTGCCAGCGCCGTCGCCGGTCGAGCCTCGGCCCTCGTCGCAGGAGAAAGATCCTGCAGCATGCGCGTCTCCTCAGCGTGGGTTTTTCTTAAGGCTCCCACAATCCTGCCGGTGTGCCCGCTGCCCGGTCGCCGCGTCAATCCCGCGCCGCGCCCCTGACCACGGGCAAATTGACCGCACGCGACCGAGTGCGCGCGGATCGCTGACGTTTCGTCACGCAACCGTCACGCTCGTGCGACAGCGGGGAAACCGCGCGACACCGAAAAGGTCCCCGAACGGTCCATGCCCGGCCCCTTTCCCTTCCCCACGCCCGAAGCCGTGAATTCCGGCATCAGCCTCGCGGTCGCCTTCGGCCTCGGCACCCTGATCGGGGTCGAGCGGCAGTACCGGCAGCGCAGCGCGGGCTTGCGCACCGCCGTGCTGGTGGCGCTGGGCGCTGCCGCCTTCGTCGATCTCGGCATGCGGCTGACCGGCGCGGAGGGGGCGACCCGCGTCGTCGCCTATGTCGTCTCCGGCATCGGCTTTCTCGGCGCCGGCGTCATCATGAAGGAGGGGATGAACGTGCGCGGCCTCAACACCGCCGCGACCCTCTGGTGCGCGGCGGCCGCGGGCGCCTTCTCCGGGGCCGACCTTCCGCTGGAAGCCTGCTTCGTCACCATCGCGGTCCTTGCCGGCAACACGCTGCTGCGCCCGCTGGTGAACCTCATCGACCGCATCCCCATCGACGAGAGCGCGACGGAGGCGACCTACGCGGTGCAGGTGACGGTGCCGGCCGAGACCGCCGGCCTCGCCCGCGACCTGCTGGTCGAGCGCCTAGAGGCGGCGGACTACCCCGTCGGCACGACGGAGGTGGAGGAGCGCGGAGAGACCACCGTCGACGTCATCGCCACGCTCACCGCCACGACGGTCCACGCCAAGGATCTCGACGCCGTGGTGGCCGATCTGGAGAAGCGGCCGGAGGTGCGCCACGCGACGTGGTCGGTGCAGACGGGGGATTGATCGCGCCCTGCCGTGAAGCCTACGGCCCACACATCCATCGGTGCGAGTGCGGACGAACCACCATGAGCCACACCCAGAAACACGCCCTGATCGTCGGTGCGTCCCGCGGGCTCGGGCTCGGGCTGGCCGAGACCTTCCTGCGGCGCGGCTGGCAGGTCACCGCGACTCGGCGCGGGGCCGCGCCCGGTCTCGAACGGCTCGCGGAGGAGGGGGTGCGTGTCGAGACCGTCGATATCGACGACGATGCGTCGGTTGCCGCCCTGCACGAACGGACGCGGCGCGAACAATTCGATCTCGTCTTCGTGGTGGCCGGCGTGCTGATCGAGGCGGAGAAGCCGCTCAACGCGGTGGCGCGGGCGGTCCACGCACAGGTCTACCTGACCAATGCGGTGAGCCCAATCTTGTTCGCGGACGCCTTTGCCGAGACCCTTGCACCGGGCGGCACGCTGGCCTTCATGTCCTCGGTGCTCGGCAGCGTCGGCCTCAACACCGAGGGCGGCTGGGAGAACTACCGGGCGAGCAAGGCGGCGCTCAACATCAACGCCCGGAGCTTCGCGGCGCGCCACGCCGACCGCGCGTTCGGCGTGTTGCTGCTGCATCCGGGCTGGGTCGCCACCGATATGGGCGGCGAGGGGGCCGATCTCGACGTGGCGACAAGCGCGGCCGGGCTGGCGGACGTGATCGAGGCGAGAGCCGGCCGGACGGATCTCGCCTTTCTCGACCACCGGGGCGAGACGCTGCCCTGGTAGGCCCGGGCAGCGTCCCGAAAGCCGGCGGCCGGCTTTTTCAAAAAGACGATGCCTTGGGCTTACCGACGCTGATCGAGGGGCCGGCTGCGGCGCTCGACCACCACGGTCGGGCGGCTGCGGCGCTCGACGATCACCGCCCGCGGCGGGGCGCGGTTCGGGCTCGTCGGCGCGAGGATGCGCTGCTCCAGCGGCCGGTGCGCCGGACGCGCCGCCGCGGCCTTGGCGGCGGCGACGACGTGGGGGCGCACCTCGTCCGGGCCGAGGCCGATCAGCCCGCAGGCGATCTCCACCTGCTGCTCGACGTCGTCGGCCAGATCCTGGGCGGCGGCGACCGCCTCGTCGACCGTGGGCGGCTCGCGCCGCACCCGGATCGGAGGCAGATCCTGAAAGCTCTTCGGAGATTTTTTCACGGCACGACTCGCGGTCTTCATGCACCGATCATAGGACGGTCCGTCCGGTTTGTGCACTGCACCCAAATCGGACGTGACGGACCGCCGGCCGCATGGCTTGCCGGGCGGACGCCCCGCTCGTCGAGCATGCAGGATGCGCGCCGATCCGCGCGGGCGCCAGCACATTCGTTGACGGAGTCAGCAGGCGAACATGGCCCAAGCCGGTCAGAGTGTCGCGGTCGCGCAGCAAAAGGATTGGCGAATCCACGCGCCTGCGGGGCACACGAAAATCGGGCGTGGCGCGATCCTTCATCCCGAATCCCGCCCCGATCCTGCGCCACGCAGGCTCCACGATGCCAGACACTCGCGATCCCCGCCTCACCCCGGCCCGGCCCGACCTTGCCGATATCCGCCTGAAGGGCGTCGTGACGGCCGAGCGCTACGTCGCGGGCGAGCCGGCGCGGGTCGCCGTGCCCTCCGCTCCCCTTCGCCGCGCGCCGCGCCTCGAGGCCGGACTCGAGACCGAGGCGGTGATGGGCGACGCCGTGACGGTGTTCGAGATCCGGGATGGATTCGCCTGGGGCCAGATCGCCCGCGACGGCTATGTCGGCTACCTGCCGGAGACGGCGCTCGGGGCGATCGATCCGGCGCCGACCCATCGGGTCGCCGCTTTGCGCACCTTCGTCTACCCCGCGCCCGACCTGAAGCGTCCGCACGTCGCCCATCTCAGTCTCGGCGCCGCCTTCGCGGCGGAGGCGCAGGAGGGCGAGTACTGGCGGCTCGCCGGCGGCGGCTACGTCTTTGCCGGCCACGCCGTGCCGCTCGGGACCGCCGAGCCCGATTTTCCGGCCACCGCCGAGCGGCTCGTCGGCACGCCCTATCTCTGGGGCGGGCGTACCAGCCTCGGCCTCGATTGCTCGGGCCTCGTCCAGCTCTGCCTGGAGACCGCGGGCCTGGCCTGCCCGCGCGATGCAGACCAGCAGGAACGGGCCCTCGGAACCGGCCTGCCGCCGGGGCTCGACGGCCTGCGGCGCGGCGACCTCGTGTTCTGGAAGGGCCATGTCGGGATGATGCTTGACGCCGATCGGCTGATCCATGCCAACGGCCACCACATGGCGGTGGCGGTCGAGCCCTTGCGCGAGGCGGTCGAGCGCATCGCCGTCAAGAGTTTCGGCGCCGTCACCGCGATCCGCCGGCTCGATCCGATCGCCTGAGGGTGTTCAGCCGGCGCGGACGCTCTCCGGCGCCAATTCGATCAGCGCCTCGGCGAGGGCATCGACCTGCTCCTCGTTATGCGCTGCCGAGAAGGCGACCCGTAGACGGGCGGTGCCGGGGGCGACCGTCGGCGGACGGATCGCCACCACGAGGAAGCCACGCGCCTCCAACGCCGCCGAGAGAGCGAGCGCTGCCTCTGCCGCGCCGATGAGCACCGGCACGATCGGGCTCATCGCCTCGAGCAGGCCGAGACGCGCGGTGAAGCGGCGCGCGAGCGCCAGCGGCCGGGCGGCGCGCTCCGGTTCCGTCTCGACGATGTCGAGGGCTTTGAGCGCCGCGGCGGCGGAGGCCGGCGGCAGGCCGGTGGTGTAGACGAGGCTGCGCGCCCGGCTGGTCAGCAGGTCGATCACGGGCTGCGAGGCGCAGAGATAGCCGCCATAGGAGCCCAGCGTCTTCGAGAGCGTGCCCATTTCGAGCGGCGCCCGCTGGCCCGGCTCGACCACGCCGAGGCCGTGGGCATCGTCCACCAGCGTCCAGGCGTCGTATTCGCCGGCGAGCGCCAAGATCTCGGGGAGCGGCGCCCGGTCGCCATCCATGCTGAACACCCGCTCGGTCAGGATCAGCGCCCGCCGCGCCGTGCCGCGATGCTCGGCGAGCAGCACGCGCAACTGCGCGACGTCGTTATGGGCAAAGCGCACGATCTGCGCCCTCGACATGGTCGCCCCCGCAAACAGGCAGGAATGGCCGAGTTCGTCGATCAGGATCAGGTCGCCCGCGCCGACGAGGGCCGGCGCGATGCCGAGATTGGCGAGATAGCCCGAGCCGAAGACGAGGGCGGCCTCCTTGCCCTTGTGCCGAGCAAGCCGCTCCTCCAGCGCCGCGAGCGGGGGGAATTGCCGGTCACCAGACGCGAGGCGCCCGCGCCCGCGCCGTAGCGCGCCAGCGCTTCGGTGGCCGCCGCGATCACCCGCGGATCGTGGGCGAGGCCGAGATAATCGTTGCAGGAGAACGAGACGAGGCTGCGTCCCCCCCGCTCGGCCGCCGCCTCGGGGCCTCGCGCTGTCACGGCCAGACGGCGGCGCAGGGCGCTGACTTCCAGGCCGGCGAGCTTTTCTCCGGCGAAGGCGTCGAGGCTGTTCGATGGGTTCGGCGACATGGCGCTTGAAGGCGACGGCGCTCAGGCGAAGTCAAGACGATGGTGATGAACGTGGCGAACCCGTTGCGGGGCGCCGCGTTGCCCAGGCTCTGCCGGAACCCCTGCCATGCTGCGCCGCCGCCTCGTCGTCCTTCTGCTGATCGCCTTTGCCGGTCCCTTCGTCAGCCCGGCACCGGCCTCGGCCGGCCCGGCGCAGTCCTACCTGTTCGGCGAGACGCGCTTCCGCAACGCCTGCCGTCCGCCGCTGAAATACGCGGCCGGGGCCTGCGTCCGCCGCTGCCCGGCCGGCTTTGAGAGCTTCCGCGGCTATTGTCGGCAGCGCAACATGATGCGCTGATCGTCACCGAACTTGACTTGCATAGGCGGGCGCAAAGTGCGAGCCTTCCGGGGTCCGTTACAGACGATACGGGAGAGCCCAGGCTCATCGAAAGATGAATCATGGCGCCGACGGAGCAACCACCCCCGGAAACTCTCAGGCACAATCACCGTATCGTTGGACAATCTGGAGAGAGGCGCCGTCCGGCGTCCACCGAAGGAGAAACCTCGCTCGAATGCCGAGTGAGGGAAGCTCTCAGGTAAGCGCGACAGATGGGGGCAACTTGCCAGCCGGCCGGCGGGCAAGATCCGTCTGTCGTGGAGTGCCCGATGAGTCTGCAAGCTGCCGGTGCCGTGAGCCCCGCCGCCCCCGTTTCCGCTGATCCGCTGGCACAGACGCCGCTGCACGCGCTCCACCTGCGCCTCGGCGCCAAGATGGTGCCGTTCGCGGGCTACGCGATGCCGCTGCAATACCCCGCCGGGCTGCTCAAAGAGCATCTGCACACGCGGGCGGCGGCCGGACTCTTCGACGTGTCGCATATGGGCCAGATCGCGCTGACGCCTCGCTCCGGCGATGTCGCGGAGGCGGCCCGCGCCCTCGAAGCGTTGATCCCCATCGATATCCTCGGGCTTCCCGAAGGTCGCCAGCGCTACGGCTTCCTGACGGACGAGGCCGGCGGCATCCTCGACGACCTCATGGTCGCGCGCCTGCCCGGCCGGCTCCACGTCGTCGTCAACGCCGCCAACAAGGCCGCCGGCTTCGCGCATCTCCGGGCGCATCTCCCGGACGCCATCGACATGACGCTGGTGCCGGATGCGCTGATCGCGCTTCAGGGCCCGAAGGCGGCCGAGGTGCTGGCGCGGCTGGCACCCGAGACCGAGGCGATGCGCTTCATGGATGTGCGCGCGGTCGCGATCCTCGGCGCGCCCTGCCTTGTCAGCCGCTCCGGCTATACCGGCGAGGACGGTTTCGAGATTTCCGTGCCGGCCGAGCGCGCCGAAGCTGTGGCCGAAGCCCTGCTCGCGGAGGCCGAAGTGCTGCCGGTCGGCCTCGGCGCCCGCGATTCCCTGCGCCTCGAAGCCGGCCTGCCGCTCCACGGGGCGGATATCGATCCCGGTACCAACCCGGTCGAGGCCAGCCTTGCCTGGGCGATTTCCCCCGCCCGCCGCCGGGGCGGCGCCCGCGAAGGCGGGTTTCCGGGCGCCGAAAAAATCCTCTCCGCGATGGAGGCCGGGCCGTCGCGGCGGCGCGGCGGCCTGCGCCCCGAGGGCAGGGCGCCGGTGCGGGCGGAGGCCCCGCTCTTCGCCGCCGCGGCCGGCGGCGAGCCGGTCGGCCGCGTCACCTCCGGCGGCTTCGGCCCGAGCGTCGGGGCGCCCGTCGCCATGGGCTTCCTGCCGGCCGCGCTGACCGCCCCCGGCACCCGCGTCTTCGCCGAAGTGCGCGGCCAGCGTCTCCCCCTCGTCGTCTCCCCGCTTCCCTTCGTCCCGGCCGGCTTCAAGCGCGGCTGATCTCTCTCGTGTCAGGAGTTTTGACCATGCTGCGTTTCACCGACGAGCACGAATGGCTGCGCCTCGACGGCGACGTCGCCACGGTCGGCATCACCGCGCATGCCGCCGAACAGCTCGGCGACCTCGTCTTCGTCGAGCTGCCGAAGGTCGGCGCGAAGCTGACCAAGGGCGAGGCGGCCGCGGTCGTCGAGTCCGTCAAGGCGGCCTCCGACGTCTACGCACCGCTCTCCGGCGAAGTCACCGAGGTCAACGAGGCGGCGGTCGCCGACCCGGCCTCGGTCGGCACCGACCCGCAGGGCGGCGGCTGGCTCTACCGGCTCAAGCTCGACGATCCCTCCGCCATCGACGAGCTCATGGACGAGGTGGCCTACGCGGCGTTCGCGAAGTAGCGCCAGCCGGATCCCTTCCCAGCCATCCCCCTCATCCTGAGGTGCCGGAGCGCAGCGGAGGCCTCGAAGGAGACCTCCCGTACCCGCCACGACCCCTGGAGCCCTCCTTCGAGGCTGCTTCGCAGCACCTCAGGATGAGGGGGGAGGGGGTGACGAGGCGCGCGGCATCCGCCTTCGAAAGGCCTCCCCATGAAATACGATCGCCACGATCCCTTCGATTTCGCAGCCCGGCGCCATATCGGCCCGAAGTTCTCCGAGATCGACCAGATGCTGGAGACGGTCGGCGCCAAGTCGCTGCACGCGCTGATCGACGAGACGCTGCCCCCCGACATCCGGCAGGCCGAGTACATCGATTTCGGCGCCTCCCTGACCGAGCGCCGCTCGCTCGAGAAGTTGCGCGCCACAGCCAACAAGAACCGCCTGCTCGTCTCGCTGATCGGCCAGGGCTATCACGGCACGACGATGCCGCCGGCGATCCAGCGCAACATCTTCGAGAACCCGGCCTGGTACACCGCCTACTCGCCCTACCAGCCGGAGATCAGCCAGGGCCGGCTCGAGGCTCTGCTCAACTTCCAGACCCTCGTCTGCGATCTCACCGCGCTCGATGTGGCCAATGCCTCGCTGCTCGATGAGGCGACCGCGGCGGCCGAGGCCATGGGCATGACCAAGCGCGTGGCGAAGTCGGACCGGAACGCCTTCTTCGTCGACAAGGACTGCCTGCCCCAGACCATCGCCGTGCTGAAGACCCGCGCGGCGCCACTCGGCTGGGAGATCGTGGTCGGCGATCCCTTTGCGGATTTGGACCCGTCCACGGTCTTCGGGGCGCTGTTCCAGTATCCCGGCGTGAACGGCGCGGTTCACGATTTCTCCGGCGTGATCGCAGGGCTCCATGAGGCCGGCGCGCTCGCCGCGGTCGCCGCCGACCCGCTGGCGCTGACGCTGCTGAAGGCGCCGGGCGAGATGGGGGCCGACATCGCGGTCGGCTCGATGCAGCGCTACGGCGTGCCGATGGGCTATGGCGGCCCGCACGCCGCCTATCTCGCCACCCGCGACGCGCATAAGCGGGCGCTGCCGGGTCGCATCGTCGGCGTTTCGGTCGATGCCCGTGGCAACCGCTCCTACCGCCTCGCGCTGCAGACCCGCGAGCAGCATATCCGCCGCGAGAAGGCGACCTCGAACATCTGCACCAGCCAGGTGCTGCTCGCGGTCATCGCCTCGATGTTCGCGGTCTATCATGGGCCGGCGGGCCTCAAGGCCATCGCCCGGCGCGTCCACCGTGACGCCGTGCGCCTCGCCGAGGGGCTGGAAGCCCTCGGCTTCACCGTCGAGCCCCAGCACTTCTTCGACACGATCACCGTGCGGGTCGGCGCGTTCCAGGGCGTGATCCTGAAGAGCGCGGTCGAGAACGGGGTGAACCTGCGCCGGATCGGCACGGACCGCATCGGCATCAGCGTCGATCAGCGCACCCGGCCCGACATCGTCCAGGCGGTGTGGCGCGCGTTCGGGGGCGGCAATCTTCCCTACGACGAGGGCTATCCCGAGCCGCGCCTGCCGGCCGAGCTGGAGCGGACCTCGGACTACCTGACCCACCCGATCTTCCACATGAACCGGGCCGAGAGCGAGATGACGCGCTACATGCGCCGGCTCGCCGACCGCGACCTCGCGCTCGACCGGGCGATGATCCCGCTCGGCTCCTGCACGATGAAGCTCAACGCCACCGCCGAGATGCTGCCGGTCTCCTGGCCGGAATTCTCGGAACTGCACCCCTTCGTGCCGGAGGATCAGGCGCTGGGTTACCGCGAGCTGATCGACGATCTCAGCCAAAAGCTCTGCGCGATCACCGGCTACGACGCGATCTCGATGCAGCCGAACTCGGGCGCGCAGGGCGAGTATGCGGGGCTGCTGGCCATCCGCCGCTATCACCTCTCGCGGGGCGAGGGGCACCGCACGGTCTGCCTGATCCCGTCCTCAGCCCACGGCACCAACCCGGCCTCGGCGCAGATGTGCGGCATGAGCGTCGTGGTGGTCGGGGCGGATGCCCATGGCAACATCGACGTCGAGGATTTCCGGAAGAAGGCCGAGCAGCATTCCGAAAAGCTCGCGGCCTGCATGATCACCTACCCGTCCACCCACGGCGTGTTCGAGGCGCGGGTGCGCGAACTCTGCGACATCGTCCACGCCCATGGCGGACAGGTCTATCTCGACGGGGCGAACCTCAACGCGATGGTCGGGCTGGCGCGGCCGGGCGATATCGGCGCCGATGTCAGCCACCTCAACCTGCACAAGACCTTCTGCATCCCGCATGGCGGCGGCGGGCCGGGCATGGGGCCGATCGGCGTGAAGACGCACCTGATCCCGTTCCTCCCCTCCGATCCGCGCTCGGGCGAGGAGGGCGCGGTCTCGGCCGCCGCCTTCGGCTCGGCCTCGATCCTGCCGATCTCGTGGAGCTACTGCCTGATGATGGGCGGGCGCGGCCTGACCCAGGCGACGCGGGTGGCGATCCTCAACGCCAACTACATCGCCCGGCGGCTCGATGGGGCCTATTCCATCCTCTATGCCGGCCAGAACGGACGGGTCGCGCATGAATGCATCGTTGATGTGCGGCCCTTCCAGAAGAGCGCGGGCGTCACCGTCGAGGATATCGCCAAGCGCCTGATCGATTGCGGCTTCCACCCGCCGACGATGAGCTGGCCGGTGGCCGGCACGCTAATGATCGAGCCGACCGAATCAGAGACCAAGGCCGAGATCGACCGCTTCTGCGACGCCATGCTGGCGATCCGCGAGGAGATCCGGGCGATCGAGGAGGGGCAGATGGACCGGGCCAACAACCCGCTCAAGAACGCGCCGCACACGGTGCAGGACCTGATCGGCGCCTGGGAGCGGCCCTATTCCCGCGAGGCCGCCTGCTTCCCGTCGGGCAGCTTGCGCATGGACAAGTACTGGCCGCCGGTGAACCGCGTCGACAACGCCTACGGCGACCGCAACCTCGTCTGCTCCTGCCCGCCGACGGAAGCCTATGGCGAGGCGGCGGAGTAGGGCCGCCGCATGCGACACCCTCCCCCCTTTGCGGGGGAGGGTGCCTGCGGAGCAGGCGGGAGAGGGGAGCGACGTGTCCGAAGAGTGCGGAGCCAGCCCCTCACCCGACCCCTTCGGGGCCACCCTCTCCCGCAGAGGGGAGAGGGAAGGGCTGACGCGTTTGACTCTGCCAGCGCCACCCCTCAATTCCCCGCGCATGACCGCGCTCGACAACCATCACCTCTGGCGCCCCTACACCCAGATGAAGACCGCCGCGCCGCCGCTTGAGGCGATCGCGACGCGGGGCTCGCGCATCACGCTGAAAGGCGGGCGCGAACTCATCGACGGCATCGCCTCGTGGTGGACGGCGGTGCACGGCTACAATCACCCGCACATCGCCGCGGCGATGGCCGACCAGCTCATGCGCATGCCGCACGTGATGTTCGGCGGGCTCACCCACGCCCCGGCCGAGCGTCTCGGCGCGCGCCTTGCCGCGCTGCTGCCGGGGGATCTCAACCACGTCTTCTTCACCGATTCCGGCTCGGTCGCCGTCGAGGTCGCGCTGAAGATGGCGGTTCAGCTCTGGCTCAACCGCGGCGAGACCGGCCGCACCCGCGTGCTCGCCTTCCGCGGCGGCTATCACGGCGACACGATGGGCGCGATGTCGGCCTGCGACCCCGAGGAGGGGATGCACCGCCGCTTCGGCGCCTACCTTCCCGCTCAGGTGTTTTGCGCGCTGCCGCGCACGGCCGAGGACCAGGCGGCCCTCGATGCGGCCCTTGCCCGCCACCGCCACGAACTGGCGGCAGTGATCGTCGAGCCCCTGGTGCAGGGGGCGGGCGGGATGCTGACCCATCCGCCTGAGGTGCTGGCCACCGTCGCGCGGCTCGCGCGCCGCCACGGCCTGCCGCTCATCGCCGACGAGATTTTCACCGGGTTCGGCCGCACGGGGACGCTGTTCGCCTGCGAGCAGGCCGGTATCGTGCCCGACATCCTCTGTCTGTCGAAGGCGCTCACCGGCGGCACGATGGCGCTCGCCGCCACGGTCGCCACCACCGAGATCTTTTCCGCCTTCTGGACGGACGAGGCATCGACCGCGCTGATGCACGGGCCGACCTTCATGGCGAACCCGCTCGCCTGTGCGGCGGCGAATGCCAGCCTCGATTTGTTCGAGGCCGAGCCGCGCCTCGCGCAGGCCCAAGCCATCGCCGCGCGCCTGCAAGAGGGGCTCGCTCCCTTGAGCCGGTTGCCCGGTGTGCGGGAGGTTCGGGTGCTCGGCGCCATCGGCGCGGTGCAATTCGCAGGCACGCCCGACCTCGCGGATCTCAAGCGGCGTTTTGTCGAGCGCGGCGTCTGGGTGCGCCCGTTCGGCGACATCGTCTACCTCACCCCGGCGCTCACCATCGATGCGGGCGACCTCGACCGTCTGATCGCGGCCGTGACGGCGGTGACCGAGGCGGTGGCCTAAGGCCGGCGCGCCGCGATCGGCCCCGCGGCGCGAAGCTTGCGAGCTTGGCCGCAGAGAACCACGGGACCCTGCAACCCGCAGCGGGGTTACCCGTTGGATGATCGCAGCGCAGCGGTTCCCAGCACGGGAAACGGCCAAGCCTGTGAGCAGGTTCAGTCTGTGGGCAGGCCGAGTCTGTCAACGACAAGTCTGCGAACACCTTGGGCCGCTGGAGCAAATCGGGGAGAGCGTAAGGTGGCGAGCCAGACCGAGACGACGAATCCGGAAGCCGACCGTCCCGTCATCCTCATCGTCGAGGACGAGGCCCTGACCATCATGGACCTCGGCGACGTGCTGGAGGGGGGCGGCTACGACACCGTGCAATGCGCCTCCGCCGAGCGCGCGCTGTCCATCCTTCAAGCGCGGCCCGACATCTGCGGCCTCGTGACCGACGTCCAGCTCTCGGGCCGGGTCGATGGCTTCGATCTGGCCGCTTCCGTCGCCCAGGCGCGGCCGAACCTGCCGATCCTGATCGTGTCCGGCCGCGCCTCGCCTGATCCCGAGCGCATGCCGGAGGGTGCGCAGTTCATCGCCCGCCCCTGCGCAGGCGAGGATATCCTGGCTCGGCTCAAGGGACTGATGCCGCATTGCTGAGCGCGGCGCGCCAAGCTGCGACGGTTTGCTCTAGGCCCTGTTCGAGGCCGTAGCGGGCCGAAAAGCCAACCTCGTCCGTCAGGCGCCGGATGTCGGCCTCGATGCAGGCCGGCTCCGCCGGGCCGAGGGGGCGGGCGCCGAAATCGATCAAATCGGGGCGTCCGGTCAGCGCACCGATCGTTTCCAGGATTCTGCGCACCGGCACCGCTTCGCCCGAGCCGATATTGACGGGCCCCTCCACCCCCGAGTCGAGCAGGGCCGCGAAGGCCGCTCCCACATCGGCGACATGCAGGAAATCGCGCCGCTGCCGGCCCTCGCTGGTGGCGAGACGCTGGCCCGTGAGCAGCGCCCGCGCCGCATCGCCGACGAGCCGGCCCGGCGTCTCGCCGGGACCGTAGAGGTAGAACAATCGCCCCCAGCCGAGGGAGAGTCCGGCGGTCGCCGCATAGGCTTGCAGGATGCGGCGAAGACCGTCCTTGGCAGCGCCGTAGAGCGTCGCCGGGCGGCAGGGGGCCGCTTCCGCCAAATGACCCTCTCGGATCGCCGCTGCATCCCCGCGCCCCGCTTGCGGGGAGAGGGTCGCAACGACAGGCTCGCCGAAGCCCTCTCCCCGCGTGCGGGGAGAGGGGGATTCCAATTCTGCACGTGGCAGAAGGTTGATCCCCGTCCAATCGTACTCGGCACAGGTCCCGGCCACCACGGCGCGGGTGCCCCCCGCCTCGCGGAACGTCCGCACGAGGTCGAGGCTCGCAGCCGTCCAGTTGAGGTTGTCCGGTGCCTGCCAGTAGCGGCCGGGTGTGGTGACCCAGGCGAGGTGCAGCAGGTGGCTTGCCGAGGCCGCCTGCACGGCAGCCCGGCGCTGCACCGGATCGAGCAGGTCGGCCGCGTGGAAGGCGTGGACGCCGTCCGGCGCGGTCCGGCCGATGGCGTGAACCGCGAAGCCGCGAGCGGCGAGCGCACTGACCGCGTGGCGGCCGACGAAGCCGGCCCCGCCGGTGACGAGAACCCGCTTCACCGCCCCGCCCAATCGGGAAAGGCGAGGTCGCGCGATGCGATGACCGTCACCGGCTCGGGCCACGCGAGCCCGAAGGCGGGATCGTCCCAGCGCACGCCGTCCGCGGCGGAGGCCACGAACGGCCGGTCGATCATGTAGAGAATCTCGGTGTCGTCGCTCAGCGTCTGGAAACCGTGGGCGAGGCCCGCCGGGATGTAGAGGGCGTGGCGGTTCGCGGCCGAGAGCGTCACGGACGCGGTGCGGAGATAGGTCGGCGAATCGGGCCGCAGATCGATCACCGCGTCGTGGATCGCGCCGGCGGTGCAGCGCACGAGCTTCGTCTCGGCGTGGGGCAACTTCGAAAAATGCATCCCGCGCACGGTGCCGCGGCGGTGATTTAACGACACGCTCGACTGCGTGAAGCGCCCGACCAGCCCGCGCTCCGCGAATTCGCTCTCGCACTGGGTGCGGGCGAAGAAGCCGCGCTCGTCCGCGTGCGGCTCGGGCACGACGCGGAACAGGCCGGGCAGCGCAAGTTCCTCGAAGATCATGAGATGCGTGCGCTCGGCTGCGAATTCATGGCCGCTCCCACCCTCGTCCTCATCCTGAGGTGGCGGCGCGAAGCGGCGCCCTCGAAGGATGCTCCCGCCGGCCGCGCGATCCCTGGACGATCCTTCGAGGAAGCTGCGCGGCACCTCAGGATGAGGCTGGGAGGGGCGGGCCGCGGCATCAGAACACCGTCAGTTCTGGGATCGCCACGGCGAAGCGTCCGCCCCATTCGCGGATCGCTTCCATCTCGCCGGCGATCTCGTCCTTGAGGTTCCAGGGCAGGATCAGCACCGTGTCGGGGCGCATCGCCAGGAGTTCGTCCGGCGAGACCACGGGGATGCGGCTGCCGGGGAGCCACGTGCCCTGCTTGTGCGGCGAGCGGTCGGCCACCGCGCGGATCAGCTCCGGCTTGATGCCGCAATAATTGAGGAAGGTGTTGCCCTTGGCAGCCGCGCCGTAGGCGCAGACCGTGCGGCCCGCCATCCGCTCCTCGATCAGGAAGCGGAGCGCCGCGCATTTGATGTCGGCCACCGCCCGCCCGAACCCGGCATAGCCGGAGGGGTCGAACAGGTGCGCCCCCCACTCGCTGAGCACCACGCGCTCCAACTCCGGCGTCGGCGCGTGCGCGGCGGCCTCGTGGCAGGCGAAGACGCGCAGCGATCCGCCATGGGTGGGCCATTCCTCGACATCGAACACCCGCAAGCCGTGCTGGCGCAGGATGCCGATCACCACGCCGAGCGAGAGGTAGGAGAAGTGCTCGTGGTAGATCGTGTCGAACTGCCGATGCTCGATCATCCGCAGGAGGTGCGGGAACTCGAAGGTCGCCACACCCTCCGGCTTCAGGATCTCGGCAAAGCCCGCCGCGAAATCGTGGATGTCTGGCACGTGGGCGAGCACGTTGTTGGCCGCCGTCAGATCCGCCTTGTGGCCCGCCGCAGCGAGCCGCCGGGCGGTCTCACGGCCGAAGAAGGCGACCTCGGTGGGCACGCCGCGCTCGACGGCGACGCGGGCGACGTTGGCCGCCGGCTCGACGCCGAGCACCGGCACGCCACGGGCAACGAAGTATTGCAGCAGGTAGCCGTCGTTGCTCGCGACCTCCACGACCTTGCTCTCGGCGCTCAAGCCGAAGCGCGCGATCATCGCGGCGACGTAGCTTTCGGCGTGGCGCAGCCAGCCGGCGGAGAAGCCGGAGAAGTAGGCGTAATCGGAGAAGATCGCCTCGGGGCTCTCGAAGGCTTCGAGTTGCACCAGCCAGCAGGCATCGCAGACATAGGCGTGGAGCGGGTGGAAGGTCTCGCCCCGGTGGCGCCATTCCGGCGTGACGTAGGAATTGGCGAGCGGCGACAGGCCGAGATCGCAGAAGGTCCGGGTGAGGGCGGCGCCGCAGGCGCGGCAGGTCGGGGCAGTCACGCTTGGACTCCGGCTTTTGCTCCAGGCTGGCCCAGCGCCTCGTAGCGCGCGATCTCGGCCTCGGCCAGAGCGCGGGGATCGGCGCCGGAAGCGGCCGCGCGGTACCAAGCGGCAGTCCAGTCGAGCGCCGTATCGAGGGTCAGCCGCCGGTCCCAGCCGAGGCGGGCGCGAGCCTTGGAGGCATCGACCTTGAGATAGGTCGCCTCGTGCGGATGGGTCTTCTGCGAGAGGTGCCAGCCGGCCCCCCCGCCCCAGCCCTGCGCCAGCCGCTCCACGAGGTACGAGACCGGCCGGCAATCCTCGTCCGCCGGCCCGAGATTCCAGCCCTCCGCGAAGGCGGCGCCGTCGTCGCCCGCGAGGCATTCGGCGAGCCTGAGGTAGCCGGCCAGCGGTTCCAGCACGTGCTGCCACGGGCGGATCGCGTGCGGCGCGCGGATCTCGACGGAGGCCCCAGCCTCGAACGCGCGCACGATATCGGGGATCAGCCGATCGAGGGACCAATCGCCGCCGCCGATGACGTTGCCGGCCCGCGCGCTGGCGATCCGCGCCGGATGGCCGCCCGCGCCGAAGAACGAGGCGCGATAGGCGTTCGTCACGAGTTCGGCGCAGCCCTTCGAGGCGCTGTAGGGATCGCGCCCGCCCATCGCCTCGGTCTCGCGATAGGCATAGGGCCATTCGCGGTTCTCGTAGGCCTTGTCGCTCGTCACGACGACGACGGCGCGCACGCTCGGGGCCGACCGAACCGCTTCCAGCAGGTGGACAGTGCCCATGGTGTTGACCGCGAACGTCCCCACCGGATCGGTATAGGAGGGCCGAACCAGGGCCTGCGCCGCCATGTGGATCACGATCTCCGGCTCGGCAGCCGCCACGGCCGCGGTGAGCGTCGGCAGGTCGCGGATATCGCCGATGCGCGAGTCCTCGGACGGGAATCTGATTGCCTCGAACAGGTTCGGCCGCGTCTCAGGGGGGAGGGCGAAGCCGGTGACGCGGGCGCCGAGGCGAACGAGCCACAGGCTCAGCCACGCGCCCTTGAAGCCGGTATGCCCGGTGAGCAGCACGCGCTTGCCCGCCCAGAAGGTGGGATCGGGGTTGAGCGCACCCATCACCACACCTTCCAGGACGCGTCGCCGCGGGCCCAGAGTTCTTCCAGGTGCTTCTTGTCGCGCAGCGTGTCCATCGCCTGCCAGAAGCCGTGATGATGGTAGGCGTGGAGCTGGCCGTCGCGGGCGAGGCTCTCCAGCGGGCCGCTCTCCCACACGGTGGCATCGCCCTCGATCCGGTCGAGCACTTTTGGCGAGAGCATGAAGAAGCCGCCATTGATGGTCGCGCCGTCGCCCGCCGGCTTCTCGCGGAAGCTGCGCACCGCATCGCCCGCGAGGTCGAGCGCGCCGAAGCGGCCCGGCGGCACCACCGCCGTCAGCGTCGCGAGCCGGCCGTGAGCCCGGTGGAAGGCAGCCAGCGCCGTGAGGTCGATATCGGCGACGCCGTCGCCGTAGGTCATGAAGAAATCGTCGTCGCCGAGATAGTCGCGCACCCGCTTGAGCCGCCCGCCGGTCATGGTGGCGTCGCCGGTTTCGATCAGCGAAACCTTCCAGTCCTCGGCCGCCGAGCGGTGGAACTGCACGTCGCCCCGGCCGAGATCGAGCGTCACGTCGCTCAAGTGCAAGCGGTAATTGAGGAAAAACTCCTTGATGACGTAGCCCTTGTAGCCCAGGCAGATCACGAATTCGGTCACGCCGTGGGCGGCGAAGATCTGCATGATGTGCCAGAGGATCGGCCGTCCGCCGATTTCCAGCATCGGCTTGGGGCGCACCACGGTCTCCTCCGAGAGCCGCGTGCCGAGCCCGCCCGCGAGGATTACGGCCTTCACAGGTGGTCTCCGGGTCTGTCTGTCGTCGTCATCATCGCCACGCCTCTACCATGTGCTGCCGTGCTGCCGGAAACCGCTCGGCGTCGAGGGTGAAGGCGGGCGGGCGGATGCCGAACGGGTCCGGGTAGTACGGGTCGCGGGCGAGCCGTGCGCCCCAGCGCTTGCGGAAGCGGGCCTGCTCGGCGGGATCGACGGTGGGGATGCGGTTGCGGCTCTCGTAATGGTGCAGGCTCGCCTCGGCGCAATAGACCGTGCGCAGGCCTCGCTCGCCGAGCCGCAGGCAGAGGTCGATGTCGTTGTAATTGACGGCGTATCCCTCGTCGAAGCCCTGAATGGCTTCGAACTCGGCTTGGCCCACCATCACGCAGGCGCCGGTCACGGCAAGAGTGTTGCGGTTGGCCAGGCTTGAGCCGTGATACCCGGCGTCGTCACCGGGGAAGCCACGGCGGACATGGTCCGGCAGGCCCTCGCCGAAGACCACGCCGGCATGCTGAAGGCTGCCATCCTCGAACAAGAGCTTGGGGCCGACTGCACCGACGCCGGGGATGGCGAGCTGCGCCAGCATCGCCTCGATCCAGTCCGGCGTGACGACGCTGATATCGTCGTTGAGAAAGACTAGCACCTCGCCGCTCGCCGCTCTTGCGCCGAGATTCATCTTGGCGGCGACGTTGAAGACCGGCTTGTCCCAGGTGACGGTGCGCGCGCCGAACCGCTCGACGGCGGCCCGCGTCTGCGGGCGCAGGTCGCCGTTATCCACCGCCACGATCTCGATGTTGTCGTAGGTGCCGGTCTCGCGGATGCTGGCGAGACAGGCGGCGAGCAGATCGATGTTGCGCCCGCCGATGAGGCTGTCGCGCCCGGCGGTCGGGATCACCAGGGAGACCAGCGGGCGCGTCGCGAGCGCGCGGCGCAGGGCAAAATGTGAGGCGCTGAGCACGCGAATGGCATCGAGCCCGCCGGTGCGCCGTGCGCGTCCGGCCAGCGCGCGGGCGGCCGCCTCCGGATCGGGCGCGGCGGCGCGGCGATGGCAGAGCACCTGCGCGACGTGGCCGACGCGCTCACTCCGCTCGGTCACGCGGAGCGCGAGGTCGTAGTCGGCCGCGCCCTCGCTCTCGCCCGGAAAACCGCCGACCGCCCGCACCAGGGCGGTGCGGTAGAGGGCAAGCCCGCCGATGTAGAAGCTGCTCTCCAGGGTCTCGGGCGACCAGTCCGGCTTGAAATACGGATCGCAGCGCTCGCCCGCCGGCCCGATCCGGTCTTCATCCGTGTAGAGCAGGTCGAGATCGGGCTCGCGGGCGAGCCGCCGGACGAGGGCGAGAAGCGCCTGCGGCGCAAGCCGGGCACCGGGCTCCATCGTGGCGAGATAGGAACCGCGCGCCTGCGCCAGCGCCGCATCGAGGGAGGCCGCTTTGCCCTTCGCGGGCGGTAGCAGACGGATGCGGTCGTCCTCCGCCGCCAGCGCTTCGAGCGCGGCCGATGGCGTGGCCGCGAGGCACAATTCCCAATCCGGGTAGACCTGCGCCCGCAGGCTCGCGACCGTCTCCCCCAGCTGGA
The DNA here is from genome assembly GCF_026672325.1 of Methylorubrum sp. SL192. Lineage (NCBI taxonomy): Bacteria > Pseudomonadati > Pseudomonadota > Alphaproteobacteria > Hyphomicrobiales > Methylobacteriaceae > Methylorubrum > Methylorubrum sp. SL192. The sequence continues at coordinate 5,172,060 of NZ_JAPPQV010000003.1, read as the reverse complement.
CCGGATCGTTGCCGCCCGCCACCAGCAGAGAGATCAGCGGGCGCTCCGACAGGGCTCCGAGCTGCGCGCACATCGTCTCGATGGAGGGCAGAGCCTTGGCTTCCACCGCCTGAATCCAGGCGGCATAGCTGGCGGGCGGACGGTGGGTCTGGGCGGCGCGGGTGAGGCGGCACCAGATTTCGCCGGGCGGCACGCTGCGCAGGAGGCCGACGGCGCGGCGCAGGAGGCGCAGCGGCCGGCGCTCCTGCGGTGGCAACCGTTCGATGATCTTTTGGGCGGACAGCATGGCCGCCTCGATCCGGCCCGCCGGCGCGATCCGCACCCCGTCGAGGCGGAAGCGCAGTCCTGCCTCGGCGGCTTCCAGGCGCAGCGCGCGTGTGCCGCGCGGCAGGCGGATCAGGTCGTCGGTGCCGTCCGCCCGCACGGTGAGCCGGTAGCGGCGCGGCTCGGCCTCGCCCCGCGCCTCGACCGCGAGCACCGGCCGCACCGAATCCGGCCGGCAGCGGATGCGGATGCGCTGGCCCGACAGCGCCGACACGGCGTCCGCCGGGCCGAGCGCGAAGATCGGATCGGGGCCGGTCGCGCTCCAGGCGTCGTCCGCACAACGGCGCAGGTCGCGCAGGGGATAGAGGCCGAGCGCCTCACGGCGCTTCATGGAAACACCCCGTCGTCTCGGTTCCGGTGGACGCTCATGCGGCGCCGGAATCCACGAAATCGGCCGCGCCGTGAAGCGGTTTCTCGCAAAAGCGGTGTGTTGTCGGCGCTGTGTCGGCAAAGCGAAGGGTTTCTGTCATCGAAGTTTCATCGCCGGTCGGCAGATGCTTGCCCTGCGGGCCGCCCAGAGGGCACTCTTTCCGGGCAGCGTTCAGGAGCCCGCACGTCCGTGAAGGGAAACCGGATCATGTCGGCGGCAAACGAAGTGGTCGCCGTGGCGGCACACGGCGAAGCTCCCGCTCAATCGGGCGGCCGAAGCGCGGCAAAGGACAAGGCGAGCAAGACCGTCAAGCGGCTGCGGCCCCCGGCGGCCAAGAGCGTCGGCTGGGCGCTGGTCCAGGCGGCACGGCTGCACCGCGCCCGGATCGGCGACCGGCTCGCCGAACTCGACCTGTTCGCCGGCCAGGAGCAGGTGGTGCAGGCGCTGGCGGCGGCCGGCAGCATGACCATGGGCGATCTCGCCGCGACCCTGCGGGTGCGCCCGCCGACCGCCTCGAAGACGATCTCGCGGCTCGCCGCCCTCGGCTTCGTCGAGCGCCGGGCCGAGGCCGGCGACGGCCGCATCGTGCGCGTGCGACTGACCGAAACAGGCTTTGCCAAGGCCGCCGCGATCGAGCGAATCTGGGACGAGGTCGAGGCCGAGCTGCTCGAAGACTTCGACAACAAGGAGCGCCGCCGCCTGCGCAAGCTCCTGCGCCGCGTCGCCCGTAGCCTCGCGGGAGCCGCGGGTGTGACCGGCCACGAAGAGGCCGATGCCGAGATCGACGGCGAGGCCGACGACGAGGACGAAGCCTTGCTGGCTCCGGGCGCGGTAGCGCAGTCGTCCTGAAACAAGTCCGTTGCCTTTCAGGACGGCCGCAGAGGCCGATCTTTCCGATTCGGCCGCACCGCGATCCGGCATGTTTCCCGTTGACGGGATTATGGGCATATGCCCATAATCGGTCGTGACGCTGGCATCCCCACCGTTGAGAGAGTGCTGGTTCGTCGGATCGAGCCGAAAGGATCTGTCAGCGTTTCCCGACGTGGTCAGAAGCGAGTTCGGGCATGCGCTTCACGAGGCCCAATGCGGCTTGGAGCCGTACGCAGCCAAGGCTTTGAAGGGATTTGGCGGCCGCGGTGTTCTCGAAATTATCGAGAATCACGATGGAGACACCTTTAGGGCTGTCTATACGGTGCGCTTTGCCGGAGCGATCTACGTTCTTCACTGCTTCCAGAAGAAGTCGAAGAAGGGCATCGCCACCCCGCAACACGATATCGAGCTGATTCGAGCCCGTCTGCGTGATGCAGAGACGCTGCACCGGATCAGGATCGAGGAAGGACGTTGAGCCGATGACTGACCCCGAACCGGAGGCTTGGCGGAGCAACGGTAACGTCTTCGCTGATCTGGAATTGCCCGATGCCCAGGAGCTGCATCTCAAGTCCAGCTTGGTGATCGAACTGCGGCGGCAGATCGAAGGCCGTAAGCTGACCCAGACCGCTGCCGCGACGATCCTTGGGATCGGTCAGGCGGACCTGTCCAAGCTGCTGCGCGGTGGCTTGCGCGGCACTTCCGTGGAACGGTTGATGCGCATGCTGACCGCTTTCGATCAGGATGTGGAGATCACCGTACGCCCGCACCCCGAGGCGGGCGAGGGAGGGCGCATCACGGTCACACCGGTTCCAGCCTGACCGCTCAAGCCCGACCGGCAGGCACCATGTCGGCGAGATCCCGCTGGGCCGGGCGGGAGAGGGCGGCGGCCAGCATCGCCTCCAGGACGATGAGGTCGGTTTCCGGGTCGGGCTCCCAGCCGCAGGGGCAGTGCCCTTCGGGACCGTGCGCGGCGGCTACCTGCCGGTAGAGCGTGCCGACGGTGCGCGCCGCGGCTTCGAGGGCGGCCATGACGTGCATCGGCTCGCGCTGAAGTGCCTGCCAGAACGCGGTCGTGAGCGCCCGCTCCAACGTGCCCTGCGCTTGCCGCTCCGCCGCGTCGGGCGGGGCCGTGACGAGGCCGGCGCTCATGCCTGCACCTGCGCCCGCACGTCGACCGGCACCAGCCGCGGCGGTGTCGCGTCGCCCGGCTCCAGCCCGACCAGGGATTCGAGGCCACCCCGGCTCAGGCCGAGGGAGGAGCCGTCCCACCACGCGAGGCGCACGGATTCGAGCACCGCGTCGAGGGCCGCGAGCAGACCGGCCAAGCCGCCTGAGCCGTCGCGGACCGAGGACAGCGTATCGACCCGCGAGGGCCACGCGCTGACGTGAGAAGCGTTCGGGAATGTCAGAATGTGCGCCATGCATTCATCATGGCTCCATCTGTCGATATTGCGCAAGAGATCTTCAAAACATTGGAAATGCTTTAATCGAGCTCTGTTCCGAGGCTTTGCACTATTGATTTAGAACAATTCAACCCGCCTCAAAAAATCACGGCGGCATCTCGGTTTGGCCGGGCCGCACGGCGTCGATCAGCGGACGGGCCGGTCGAAGGCCGTGTCGGGGTAGGGCTCGCCCTTGAGGGTGAAGTGCCACCATTCCTGTGCGTAGGGCACGAAGCCGGCGCGAATCATCGCGTCGCGCAGGCGCTGACGGTTGCGCGACTGGATCGGGCTGACGCCGGGGAAATCCGTCGCCGAGGCCGGGTCGAACAGGTCGAACGGCGTGCCCATGTCGAGTTCGGCGCCGTCGGCGCTGCGCACCAGCGTCAGGTCCACGGTGGAGCCGCGGGAATGCGACGAGCGCTCGGCGATGTAGCCGAGGCGGAACAGATCCGCCTTGTCCGTCCGGGGATAGTAGGCCGCCTTCATTTGTGTGTCGGCCGGGTCGCGCGCCCAGGCGGCGAAGTCGGCCACCGCCTGGCGCGGGCGGTAGCAATCGAACACCTTCAGACCGAGGCCGTCCGGCGCTAGCGACGCCTGCACTCGGGCCAGCGCGCCGGCGGCCTGCGGGGTGAGCAGGCAGCGCGGCGCCTCGTAGCCGGCGATGGGCCGGCCGACGAAGTTGTCGGAGCCGGCATAGCGCATGTCGAGCGCGAGCCCCGGCACGTGCCGGGCGGCATCGACGAAGGAATCGGCTTCTGCCTCGGCCGGCTGAGACGCGGTGAGGGCGAGGCCGGCCAAAGCGGCGCGCATCAGGCCCGACATGCCAGCAGCCCCGCGCCCGCCGCGATCAGCCCGACGCCGAGCCAGTGGTGGGGTGCGAGGCGCTCGCCGAGGAAGAGGACGCCGAACACGGCCACGAGCACGACGCTCAGCTTGTCGAGCGGGGCGACGCGGCCGGCGTCCCCGAGGGCGAGAGCCCGGAAGTAGCAGAGCCAGGACGCGCCGGTGGCGAGCCCCGACAGGATCAGGAAGACGAGATTTTTGCTGGAGACTCGGCCCAGCTCCTGCGCCTGTCCGGACGCGGCGAGGATCGCCCCGGCGAGCGCCAGCACGACGAGCGTTCGAATGAAGGTGGCCACATCCGGCGCGACGCCGTCGATGCCGACTTTGGCGAGGATCGCCGTGGCGGCGGCGAACCCGGCGGAGAGCAGGGCCCAGAACCGCCACGACAGGAGCCATTCGCTCACCGCTTCCTCCTTCACAGGGCGTGGCGCATCACGATCAGGGCCAGGGCCAGCCCGCCGATACCCGCCAGCACCGAGACGAGCACGTAGGCGAGCGCCGCCAACCCGTCGCCGCGCTCCATCAGGGTGAAGGCTTCGAGGGAAAAGGTCGAGAAGGTGGTGAAGCCGCCCAGGATTCCGGTGGCCACGAACAACCGCGCTTGGGGCGGCCCGCCGCGCGCGGCCAGCCAGCCGGTGACGATCCCCATCAGCACCGAGCCGGCGACGTTGATGCCGAGCGTGCCCCACGGGAAGCTCGCCCCGAGCCGCACGGCCCAGGCATTGACGCCGTGGCGCATGACACCGCCGAGGCCGGCACCGAGGAAGACGAGAAGGGTGTTCAAGGCTGAAGGCTCGGGATGAAACGCCGTTACGGCGCGGGCTTGCAAGGCGCGTGCAGATCTAGCGCATCGAGCGGACGGAGGCGCGCATCATCCGAACCCGTTGCGTTGTGCAAGGGCGGTTCGGGCCATGCTCGGCTTTCATCGCGAGCGTCAGCCAAGCGATCCGGACAATGCGACGGCAACAGGTTTGGCACGGGCTGTTGGAGCCGGTCCTTCAAGAGAAAACCCCGCCGGCACTGGGCCGACGGGGCTTCTGTTTCGCGGCGACGGGGTGGTTCAATCCTCGCCCAAAATCTTATCGGGCGTGATCGGCAGGTGGCGGATGCGCTTGCCGGTGGCGTGGTAGACCGCGTTGGAGATCGCGGCGGCCACGCCGACGATGCCGATTTCGCCGAGGCCCTTCACGCCGAGGGGGTTCGCCTTGTCCTCCTCGTCCACGAAGATCACGTCGATGTCGTGGATGTCGGCATGCACCGGCACGTGGTACTCGCCGAGATTGTGGTTCATGAACCGGCCGATGCGGTGGTCGAGCATCGATTCTTCGTGCAGGGCCGAGCCGATACCCATGACGACGCCGCCGAGGATCTGGCTGCGGGCCGTCTTGAGGTTGATGATCTTGCCTGCCGCGATGGCTGAGACCACGCGGGTGCAGCGCACTTGGCCCAGTTCCTCGTCGATCTTCACCTCCACGAAGATCGCCGAATGGGTGTAGGCCTCGAATTCTTGCGCAAAATCCTTGTCCGGGGCGGCCTCGCCGGTCGCCTCCAGCTTTGGCGTGCCGGTCGCCTTCAAGACGTCGGTGAACGCCACGCTCTTGGACGGGTCGCCCGCCACCTCGATGCGGCCGTTCGAGAAGACGACGCGCTCGAAATCGGCGTTGGCCAGCGGTGAGTTCTCCATGCCACGCGCCAGCTTGAACGCCTGCTCGGCGATATCGCGGCAGGCCTTCATCACGGCGGTGCCGGAGGAAGCCGCCGTCCACGAGCCGCCGGCCACGGGGGCCTTGGCGAGCTTCGTGTCGCCGAGCTTGGTCGTGACGTGTTCGAGCGGCAGGCCCAGCGTATCGGCGGCGATCTGGGTCAGGATCGTGTAGGTGCCGGTGCCGATGTCGCCTGTCTGGTTGCCGACTTCGAGCCGGCCGTCCGCGGTGAGCACGGCATGTGCGCTCGACTGCATCATCATCGATTCCCAGATGCCGGTCGCCATGCCCCAGCCGACGAGTTCGCGGCCCTCGCGCATGGAGCGCGGCTGCGGGTTGCGCCGGCTCCAACCGAAGCGCTCGGCGCCCTCCCGGAAGCACTCCTTCAGCGCCTTGGAGCCGAACGGCTTGTCCTCGGTCGGGTCGCTCTCGGTGTAGTTCTTTAGGCGAAGCTGGATCGGATCCTGGCCGGTGGCGTAGGCGAGTTCGTCCATCGCTGTCTCGATGGCGTAGACGCCGGTCACGGCACCGGGCGCACGCATGTCGCCCGGCGTCGGGGTATCGATCTTGGCGAGGCTATAGGTGAGCGCGACGTTGTCACAGTCGTAAAGCACGCCCGACCAATTGACGACGACCTCCTGGTAATCCTCGTAGGACGAGGTGCCCTGCACCGCGTCGTGCTTGAGCGCGGTGAGCTTGCCCGAGCGGTCGGCGCCCAGCGACACGGTCTGGAGCGCCTCCGAGCGGTAGGTGAAGGACCACATCTGGTCGCGGGTCAGCGTGACCCGCACCGAGCGGCCGAGATCTTTCGCGGCCAGCATCGCCAGGAAGAGCTGGTATTGCGGGCGCAGGCCCGAGCCGAAGCCGCCGCCGAGATAGGGGTTCAGCACCCGCACTTGCTCCGGCTTCAGACCGAAGGCGCTGGCGATGTAGTCGTGGGTGTTCGAGACGCCCTGGATCTTGTCGTAGACCGTGTAGGTGCCGTCCTTCTCCACGACGACGGTCGAGGCGTGCGGCTCCATCGGGTTGTGGTGCTCGTCGGCCATCCGGTACTGGCCGTTGACGCGGATTTCGGCCGAGTCGAACGCCTTTTCGGCATCGCCCCACGGCTCCGGCGGCGGCTTGATGCCGGCCCGCTTCATCGGCGGATCGTAGGCCTCGGGCGCCTGCGCCGAGAGATCGGTGCGCGGCGCCACGACCCCGTAATCGACCCGCACCAGGGAGGCGGCATAACGCGCCGTCTCGAAATCCTCGGCGACGACGAGGGCCACCGGCTGGCCGGAAAAGACGATCCGGTTTGTTGCCAGCGCCTGGAACGGCGCACCGGGTGGCGCCACCGCGTCTTGGTAATCCTCCGGATTGTCGGAGGTGGCCGGGCGGTTCTCGTGGGTGATCACCTTGATGACGCCGGGCACCGCCTCGGCGGCGGAGGCGTCGATGCTCCGCACGCTGCCTTTGGCGATGGCGCTCGACACCACCACGCCGTAGGCGAGGTCGGGTGCGGCGAACTCGCCGGCATATTTCGCGAGGCCGGTGACCTTGGCCGGGCCATCGACGCGGCTGACGGCGCTGCCGACGAAACGGTCGCGGCCGGCCGCCGGGCTGATCTGGACGGTCATGGCTGCTCCTTACTGGATGCGCTTGTCGGACTGGGACTGGGGCGTGCCGGCGGCGGCCTGTTCCAGGCCGCGGACGATGGCGCGGCGCGCCAGCTCGATCTTGAAGCCGTTGGTCGCCTGCGGCTTGGCTTCGCGCAGGATCAGGTCCGCCGCGGCCTTGAAAGTCTCGCGGGTGGCCGGCTTGCCCTGCAGCAGCGCCTCGGCTTCGGTGTTGCGCCAGGGCTTGTGAGCGACGCCGCCGAGCGCGAGGCGCGCGGTGCGAATGGTCTGGCCGTCGAGTTCGAGCGCGGCGGCGACCGAGACCAGCGCGAAGGCGTAGGAGAGCCGGTCGCGCAGCTTCAGGTAGGTGTGATGCTTGCCGCCAAAGCCCTTGGCCGGCAGGTCGATGGCGAGGATGATCTCACCGGGCGCGAGGTTGGTGTCTTTCGAAGGCTCGTCGCCGGGCAGGCGGTGGAAGTCGGCGAAGGGGATCGAACGATCACCCTGCGGCCCGCTCACCTGCACGGTCGCTTCCAAGGCGGCGAGCGCCACGCACATGTCGGACGGGTGGGTGGCGATGCAGTGCTCGCTCGTGCCGAGGATCGCGTGGATGCGATCGACGCCGCCGATGGCCGAGCAGCCCGAGCCCGGCTCGCGTTTGTTGCAGGGCGTGGCCGTATCGTAAAAGTAGTAGCAGCGCGTGCGCTGGAGCAGGTTGCCGCCGGTCGAGGCCGCGTTGCGGAGCTGCGCCGAGGCGCCGGCCAGGATCGCGTCCGCCAGCAGCGGGTAGCGCTCGCGGATGCGGGCGTCGTAGGCCAGCGTCGCGTTGGTCACGAGGGCGCCGATGCGAAGGCCGCCGTCGCGCTCTTCGATCTCGCCGAGCGGCAGGCGGGTGATGTCGATGAGCTTGCCCGGCCGCTCGACGTCGTACTTCATCAGGTCGATGAGATTGGTGCCGCCGGCGATGAAGCGGGCCGCCGGGTCGCTGCCCAGCGCCTGCACCGCCTCCGCCACCGTGCTGGGGCGAACGTAATCGAAGCGGTTCATCGGGCGTCTCCCTGGTGCATGACCTCTTCGATGGCATCGACGATGTTGGTGTAGGCGCCGCAGCGGCAGATGTTGCCGCTCATTGCCTCACGGATCTCGTCGCGGGTCTTGGCGTGGCCTTCGTTCATCAGGCCGACCGAGGAGCAGAGCTGGCCCGGCGTGCAGTAGCCGCACTGGAAGGCGTCGTGCTCGACGAAGGCTTCCTGGATCGGGTGAAGGCTGTTCTTGCTCTCGCGATGGGCGAGGCCGGCGAGCCCCTCGACGGTGGTGATCTCCGCGCCGTCCTTCATCACCGCGAGGGTGAGGCAGGAATTGATGCGGGTGCCGTTCACGAGAACGGTGCAGGCGCCGCACTGACCGTGGTCGCAGCCCTTCTTGGTGCCGGTCAGGTCGAGGCGCTCGCGCAGGAGATCGAGCAGCGTGGTCCAGGGCGCCACCTGAAGCGCGCGCCGCTCGCCATTGATGGTGAGCGTGATGCCGATTGTCCCGACGGCGCCGGGCGAACCGCTGTCGATGAGCATGGTTACATCCGTGATGAGGCTCGGGCTCCGCACGGACGGAACGCGAGGCATAAGGCTTCGCGAGGGGCCGGACGGGGAGCGCGTCTTGGAAGGGCGTGGGCTCAGGGCCCGCACCGGGTCGTGGCGATAACGATTCCAAGGTGGCCCTGTTCCGCTCGCCCTGGGGAGGGACGGCACGGCGCGATCACGGACCGGCGAGGCTCAGGCGCGCTTCCCGGCGGGCCGGGGTTACGCGGGGCGAGAAGCTCGGCTAACGCTTGCCCCGCACGCCGACTTCGAGGAGCCGCCATGGCCGATGCACTCGACCCCGTCCTCAACGACATCGACCGCGATCTGGACAACAGCCTGGAGCGGCTGTTCGCGTGGCTGCGCATCCCCTCGATCTCGACGGATTCCGCCTATGCCGGCCATTGCCGCGAGGCGGCGCAGTGGCTCGAAGGAAACCTGACGGCGCTCGGCTTCGAAACCAGCGTCGAGGAGACCTCGCTGCATCCTGTCGTGCTGGCGCACCGCCCGAAGCCGGGGGCGCCGCACGTGCTGTTCTACGGCCATTACGACGTGCAGCCGGTCGATCCGGAAAACCTCTGGAAGACGCCGCCCTTCGAGCCGCGCATCGACGAGACGGGAGACTCGAAAAAAATCGTCGCCCGCGGTGCGTCCGACGACAAGGGTCAGGTCATGACCTTCGTCGAGGCGTGCCGCGCGCATCTCGCGATGAACGGCGACCTGCCCGTCGGTGTCACCATCCTGATCGAGGGTGCCGAGGAGAACGGCTCGCAGGGGTTGCCCGAATGGGTCGAGGCCAACCGCGAGCGGCTGAAGGCCGACGTGGTGCTCGTCTGCGACACCGGCATGTGGGATCGGCAGACGCCGCAGATCACCACCTCGTTGCGCGGGCTCGCCTATTACGAAGTGAAGGTGACCTGCGCCGACCGCGATCTGCATTCCGGCTTCTTCGGCGGCGCGGCGGCCAACCCGATCCATGTCCTGTCCCAGATCATCGCCGACCTGCACGACGCGGACGGCCGCGTGACCCTGCCGGGCTTCTACGACGGCGTGCGCGAGCCCCCGCCCGAGCTGCTGGAGCAGTGGCGCGGTCTCGGCCTGACCCCTGAGAAGTTCCTGGGACCCATCGGCCTGAAGGAGCCGGCGGGCGAGCGCGGGCGCCTCCCAATCGAGCTGATCCAGTCGCGCCCGGCCTGCGACGTCAATGGCATCATTGGCGGCTACACGGGCGAGGGGACGAAGACCGTCATCGCCTCCCAGGCCTCCGCGAAAGTCTCGTTCCGCCTCGTGGATGACCAGGACCCGGAGCAGCTCTCGAAGACCTTCGAAGCCTTCGTACGCGAGCGCATCCCCGCCGACTGCTCGGTCGAGGTGATCTGCTACAAGGGCTCGCGGGCGGTGGCCTTGCCCTACGACATGCCGCAGCTCGCCGCCGCCCAGGCCGCGCTCGCGGCCGAGTGGGGCCGCCCGGCGGTGGCGGTGGGAGCCGGCGGTTCGATCCCGATCGTCGGCGACTTCAAGCGCATCCTCGGCCTCGATACCCTGCTGATCGGCTTCGGCCTCGACGACGACCGCATCCACTCGCCCAACGAGAAGTACGAGCTGACGAGCTTCCACAAGGGCACGCGCTCCTGGGCGCGGATCCTCTCGGCGTTGGCGCAGGCGTAAGCGGCGCGGCGATGCGAATGGATCTTCCAGGCCACATTCCTCATCCTGAGGTGCCCGCGTCAGCGGGCCTCGAAGGATCCTCCGGGGATCGCGCGGGATCTGGACGATCCTTCGAGGCCGCTGCGCGGCACCTCAGGATGAGGCTGCGGGTGGGAGGCCCGACGAACGCCCCGGCAGATGGCGTGATGGCATGAGCGCCACTGCGGTTGTGCGGCCGACGGGGGACGGGACTGTGCCCGTACCTGGGCAACTCGTGGAGGCCGCGCCCGGCGCCTGCGTGCTGCGCTTTCCCCTGCCGCCCTCGCTGCCGATTCCGCTGCATATCGCGGCGCCCGAGTCGGTGCGGCTGGTGACCTGGGTCTTCTCCGGCCTCGAAGCGGGCGCACCGGACGGTCCCGTCTGCCTGCTGGCGCTCGAAGCGGAGGGTGCTGCACTGCGCGAGGGCGTCACCCTCGCCACGCATTTCCGCGACCTCGTGGTGCGGTCCGAGCCGGCCGCGAGCGATGTCCTGCCTCCGTCCGAGCGAACCCTGCTCGCGCGGGCGCTGCTCTCGGCGGGCACGGCCGGGCTCGCGCCGCTCGGGCGCCTGTTCGGCCTCATCGAGGCGTCGGTCATCGCGCTGCCGGTCGCCGAGGATGCGCCGGATCTCGCCGACGAGGATCACGGTTGGTCGCTGGGCGGCACCGCGATCCCGCACGGCCTGCTGTTTCGCGCACGCGCCGGCTGGGGCTGTGCGCGGGTGGCCGGGGCACGGCTGCGCTTTGGCCGGCACCCGCGCCAGCATCTGACCCTCGAACCCGTTTGGGGTGCGGCGCCCGAGGGCCTGCCGGAGCGTTCCATCGCGCTCCACGCCCACGGCTTCACGGCGCTGACGATAGGGGCCTCGTGATGCCGCTCGACCAAGCGGAGAAGCCCGCGATCCTTGTGCTCGCACCGATGCCGGCCGCGCCCGTGAGCGCCGGCAACCGGCGCCGGTTGGCGGCCACCTGCGAGGCGCTGACCCGCGGCGGCTTTGCCATCGATCTCGCCTATTACACCCACGAGGATCAGATCTATCGCCGCTTCGGCCAGCACCCGCCGACCGATCTCTCGGAAATGGAGCGGACGTTCCGCAACGTCTTCCTGATCGAGGCCCGCACGGTCATCCCACTCAAGACGCGCTCGACCGCCTTCGGGATCGACGAATGGTGCCCCGACGAGGTCGGCGATTTCGTCGCGTGGTACTGCTCCGCCTACCCCGAGACCGGCGCGGTGCTGGTGAACTACGTCTTCCTGTCGCGCGCCCTGGAACGGGTCCCGCCGGGCGTCCTGACACTGATCGACACCCACGACCGCTTCGCCGGCCGCCAGACCCAGTACCGGCCGTTCCGCGCCGAGCCGAACTTCTTCTACACCGACGCGGCCGGCGAGGCGGCGGGTCTCGCCCGCGCCGACGTCGTCCTGGCGATCCAGGCGGCGGAAGCCGGCTATTTCGCAGGCCTGACCGACAGCCGCGTCCTGCTGCTCCCGCCGCATTTCCCGGCCCAGACGCCGTTCGCCGTGCCGGAGCGGGTCGCCCGCATCGGCTTTCTCGGCCACGGCAACGACCCGAACCTGTTCTCCATCGGCCGCTTCATCCGCGCTTGGCGCGACGGCTGGACCCCGGATCGACCCGAACTCGTCATCGCCGGCGAAATCTGCCGCAGCCTGCCCGGCGTCGAAGGACCCGGCGTGCGGCTGCTCGGCTATCTCGACCGGTTGGAGGATTTCTACGCCCAGGCCGACCTCGTCGTAGCGCCGATGCTGATGGGCTCCGGGCTCAAGATGAAGGTTGGCGAGGCGCTCTCCTTCGGCCGCCCGGTGATCGGCACCGAGATCGGCCTCGAAGGTTTCGAGCCGGTGGAGCCGGCCCATCGCTGCCGCGACGCGGAGGCGGTGAAGGCGGCGGTCCTGGCGGTGGCAGCCGACGCCGAGGCCCTGGCGCGGCTGACGCGGGCGAGCGAGGCGCTGTTCACGCGCTACGCCGCGACGGCGCTGGCGGCAGAGGCGGAGCTGATCGGGTTGCTAAGAGCGCACGAACGCGAACGCGCGTCCCCCTCTCCCCGCACGCGGGGAGAGGGTCGCGACGATCTTGTCGTCGGTGCGACAAGCGGTAGCGAGGGTGAGGGGGCGCTTCGGGGCGAGACTCTTTCGGAAACGCCCCCTCACCTTCGCCTGCCGGCTCGCTCCGCCGACGACGAGGTCGGCAGAGCCCTCTCCCCGCGGGCGGGGAGAGGGGATGCCAATCTGGATGCGGCGTCGATCGTCATCCAGGGCGGCGGCCTCGTCCTGAGCTGCGAAACCTCCGCCCGCTCCCGGCCCGCCGCCGATCCCGATCTCGGCGTTCTCGTCGCCACCGAGCGGCGACCCGGCCACGGAACGGCGGCGGTCTACGCACCGCAGCGGCAGCGCTGGTTCGCCCGTGCGGAGGCGGCAGCCGACGGCGCGGCGCCCGATCTGGGCGCGCTCGATGTCGCCCTGTCGCCGGAATGGGTGCGCGACAGGACGCTGCCGCCCCTAACCCGCGCGGCGCTGGCCCGTGCCTTCGCCGGGATGCAGGCGGATTGGGAGACGGAAGGCCGGATCGTCGGCTGCGCGGGGGATCGGCTCGAGATCGAAACGCTGCTGCCCGGCGTGCTCGTCAACGGCACACATCCGGCGGCCGCCTTCCTGGTTGCGGGGGAGGGCGCTTCCGAATGGCGCCTGGAGCAGGTCACGCCGCTCCATCGGCGCCGGATCGACACCTATGCCAACCTCACCGGCCGCCTGCCGGCACCGCTACCCGTGAGCCTGTCCTTCCGCGGGGCGGCCACAGGCCCGGCGAGCGGGTGCCTCCTGTTCCTCACCGATGACGGGATCGGCCGGATCATCCTGCCGGAGGGCGCGGCTTAGCCCATGAGCGAAACCCCCGCCGTCCCCCTGCTCGACACCGTCGATCCCGGCACAGGCCGCCGCGCGGCGCTGGCCGAGGCTGCGCTGATTGTCGAGGCGATCCAGCGCAACGGCGTGCGCCTCGCCTTCGCGCCGCAGCCCGATCCGGATGTCTCCATCGTCATCGTCGCCCGCGATGCCCGCCACTTGCTGGCGCTCACCCTCTATCGTCTCTGTGCGAGCCAGGGGCTGGCCGGCGTCCGCTTCGAGGTCGTGCTGGTCGACAACGCCTCCGCCCCGGAGACCCGCGCGCTCTACCCGCATCTCGACGGGGTGACGCTGATCGAGAACGCCACCAACACCGGCTTCGGGCCCGCCTGCAACGCGGGCGCGGCCAGGGCGCGGGGGCGCTTCATTCTGTTCCTCAACCCGGATGTAGATCTCCTGCCCGGCGCCCTGGCGGCGATGGTCGCGACCTTCCGCGATCATGAAGGCGCTGGCATTGTCGGCGCCCGCCTCGTCTTCCCCGGCGGCGTGCTGCAGGAATCCGGCGCAGGCTTTCGCGACGACGCGCAACTCACCCATCCGCACGGACGCGGCAACGCCGACCCCTTCGCTCCCGAACATGCCGCGACCCGCGATGTCGGCTACGTCTCGGGCGCCGTGCTGATGATCGAGCGGGCCTTGTTCGAGGCGCTCGGCGGCTTCGATCCGCTCTTCGCCCCGGCCTATTTCGAGGACACCGACCTCTGCCTGCGCTGCCATCAGGCCGGGCGTCGCGTCATCGTGCAGCCGCGCGCCACGGCGATCCACTACGAGAACGCCACCAGCGCCCGCCGCGAGGACGTGGAGGCGCTGCTCGACCGCAACCGCGCCCGCTTCCTCGACCGGCACCGGCAGAGCCTGTTCGCGCAGGGGCCGCAGCCGCGCGGCACCGGCCTCCTCGACCACGATCCCTGGCGCCTGCGGGTGCTCTACGTCGATGACCGGGTGCCGCATCTCGATCTCGGCGCCGGCCTGCCGCGGGCCAACGCCATCCTCAATGCCATGGCAGGTCTCGGCTATGCGGTGACGTTCTTCCCGAACTACGAGGCGGATGCGGAAGAGGCGCGGCGCTACCGCGACCTCGACGAGCGCATCGAGATTTCTTACGCCAGCGGCGACGAGGGGTTTGCCCGCCTGATCGCCGAGCGGCGCGACCATTACGACGTGCTCTGGGTCAGCCGCCCGCACAACATCCTGTTCGTCACGCAGGCGCTGCACGCCGCCGGGCTCGATCCGCGCGGCTTCGTGCGCTCGAAGGTGATCTTCGATTCCGAGGCCCTGTTCGCCCTGCGCGACTTCGTGACGGAGGCCGCGACCGCGGGCAGCGCGGTGGCCGCCGATCTGGCGTGGCAGGCGGAGCGCGAGACGCGCCTGTTCGGACTCGCCGATGCGGTGGTCTGCGTCTCGCCGGCCGAGGCGCGGGTGCTCGCCCGCTACAGCGCCTGCAACGCCACCGTGCTCGGCCACGCCCTGACCCGGCCCGAGGCGCCGACGCCGGGTTTTGCCGGCCGCACGAGCTTCGTCTTCGTCGGCGCGCTCGCCCGCGAAGGGCAGCCCAACGTCGATTCCCTCGACTGGTTTTTTGCGAGCGTCTGGCCGCTCGTGCGGGCACGGTTGCCGGCAGCGCAGCTCACCATCGTGGGTGGGATCGCGCCGGAGATCCGGGAGCGCTATGCGCGCGAGCCGGGTGTGCAGGTCACCGGCCGGGTGCCGCAGACCGAGCCCTATCTCGACGCGGCCCGCGTGTTCCTGGCGCCGACGCGCTTCGCCGCCGGCATTCCGCACAAGGTCCACGAGGCGGTGGCGCGCGGCCTGCCCTGCGTCGTCACGCCGATCCTCGCCGATCAGGTCGGCTGGGCGGACGGCGCCGGCTTCCTCGTGCGCGACTGGCGCGACCCAAGACCCTTCGCCGAGGCGCTGGTGGCGCTCCACGAGGACGCGGCCTTGTGGGACGCGGTTCGGGAGGAGGGGAGCCGGTACATCGCCGAGGATTGCGACGCCGATTCCTTCGCGGGCGCGATCCGGGCCCTGTGTGAGGCGCAGGTCGTCGCATGAGCGCATCCCCCGTTGCCCGCCTCGTCGGCCTTGCCAGCGGGCTCCTGCGCCGCGCCGTGATCGGCCGCGTTCCGAAGCTGTTCGATGCCGCCTATTATCGCGAGCGCAATCCGGGCGTGGCCCGCAGCGGCCTCGACCCGTTCCTGCACTACGCGTGGTTCGGCGCCCGACGGGACCGGAACCCGAACGCGGATTTCGATACCGCCTTCTACCGCCGGCAGAGCGGCCGGACCCGGCTCGACCCCCTGCGCCACTACGGGCAGATCGGCGCGGCGCAGGGTCTCGACCCGAGCCCCGGCTTCAGCACCAGCCTCTATCTCGCCCGCTATCCCGACGTGGTCGCGGCGGGGGTCAACCCGCTCCAGCACTTCCGCACCGACGGTCGGGCGGAGGGGCGCGAGGCGGCGCCCTCGCCGATCGAGCCCGACCGCCTGCGGGCGCTCGACGGCGTGGCGGAGGATCACCGCCGCACCCTGCCGGAGGCCGAGGGCGGGCGCTTCGCCCTGACACTTCTGCGCGACAGCCCGCTCGACCGCACGGCGGATTTCGCGCCGCGCTTCTGCCTCCAGCTTTGCGTCGACGGCGTCGAATACGATGCCCTGCTCGATGCGTTCCGCGCCTTCGAGGCGGGGGCGCAGGCCTCGCTTGCCCTGGAGATCGACACGGGGGCCGGCCCGCACCCGCCGATGCCGACGCAGCTCCTCGCCTTCGAGCGCTGCTTCGTCTCCCGCTCCGGCGACGGCCGGGTGCTGCATCTGCGCTACGCCGAATTGCGAGCCTGGGACCTGCGCCTCAAGCGGCCCGGCGTGGCGGCCGTGTTCCCCGGTGGCCATTTCTCGGCGCGGCTGCTGGCGAAAGGGGAGGGGTGGCCGGCGGCCTGAATCCCCGCCCGGGCCCTTCGGGGAAACCGAGGCGGCGACGGGCGTTCCCCGGGTGAAGAACCCGAGCAGGATGGCCACCATGAGCGACGACGATCGTCAGACGCGCGAGGAGCGCCCCGACTCCACCGGACCCAATGCCCGGCCCCGCGACACCACCATCGCCCAGACCGGCGAGGGGATTCCCGACGATAGCGGGCGGCCCGTGCAGGTCGATGAGGCGGAGGCCAAGCGGATCGAGGAGAAGATCCGCGCGCTGTGATCCAGGCTCAGCCCCCCGCCTTCCCATCCATGGCCTCATCCTGAGGTGCGCAGCGAAGCGGAGCCTCGAAGGACCCTCCAGGGATCGCGCAGAATCTGGAGGATCCTTCGAGGCCGCTTTCGCGGCACCTCAGGATGAGGGCGTCGGATTGGAGGATCGGCCGCTCGGCGTCGTTAGACCCCGCGCTCCGAAAAGATCGCCTTCTTGACGATGGCGTGGACGCCCCAGTTGCCGTCGACCACCTGGGTGATGCCGAAATCGACCGCGACCGACATCAACGAGATCGCCTCGTCCTCGGTCAGTCCCTTCGCCTGCATCAGGAACTGGCGCATCTTGCGGAAGGCGTCGCGCATGGCGAGGTCGAGGGAGGATTTCTGGAAGATCGCGTTCTGCGCGTCCGGGCCGAGATCCTTCAGGTAGTTCGGGTAGCTGAAGCCCGAGAGCACCCAATCGTCGGCGGTTTCGATCATCGGGAAGTCCAGGGACTCCAGCGACGTGCCGGCGAGATCGGCCCGCTTGTGCAGGATGAACTGGAAGGTACCGGTGAGCGAGCACTCGATCGCCGTGCCGCAGAGTTCGGAATCGCCCTGGCTCGCATGGGGGTCGCCCACCGAGAACAGGGCGCCCGGCACGGCGACGGGGTAATACATCGTCGCGCCCTTGCCGATGCGCCAGTTGTCGATGTTGCCGCCGGTGTAGCTCGGCGGAATCGAGTTCACCATGTCGGCTTCGGACGGGGCGAGGCCCATTGTGCCGAAATGCGGGCGGATCGGCACGCGGATGCCCTTCAGTACGTCGAAGCTGCGCTTGGTCTTGGTGTGATCGACCGGCAGGCCGGGATAGTCGATCGTCGGATGCTCGCGGCCGTCCGGGTCGGTCACGCCCGGCCAGGGGAAGCTGTAGACGGCCTTGGCCCAGTCGCGCTCGCCGGTCGCATCGACCTCGTAGATGGTGAGAACCTCGCGCTTCTTGGCCTCCAGCATGTCGTTGTAGTGGTAGCCCCACCACGCCGCCGCGTTGCTGCCGAAGGTCCGGCCCTTGAACTTCGGGTTGGCCGAGGGGCGCGGCGCCACGTCGAGAATGCGCACCTCCAGCACGTCGCCGGGCTCCGCGCCGCGGATCGCCACCGGGCCGGTGCAGATATGGACGCCGAGCCCGCCGCCGGGACCGAGCTTGGAATCCTCAGGTCCGGCGCCGCGGCGCGGCACGCCCTTCTTCTCCTTTGTCCAGAGGAACACGCTCTCGGCGCCGGGATCGCCCGTCACCATCCGCTCGGCGTCGTCGTTGGCGTGGTGGGTCAGGGTCTCGATGGTGACGAAGTCGCCCGACTCGATCTCGACCTGGGGTTTGAGGGTCTTCGAGAAGTAGCCCCAGTGGATGGTCTCGGCATTGGCTGGGAGGTGGTAGTGGGCCGTCTGCTTGAGCCGGCGCGCGCTACTCTGCGCCAGGGCCGGGCTCACCAGGGAAAGGCCGCCCGCCGCCAGCGCCGCGGCCCCTCCGGTGGCGACGAAGCTGCTCTTCAGGAAGGACCGCCGCTCGGGCTCCATGTCGCGCCGGTAGCGCAGCCGATGTTCGGCGAAAGCGGCACAGGTCGGATCGTCACCACGGCACATTGCAGACTCCAGACGCGTTCAACGCCCGGAACTGAATGCAAAATTACAGCCAAGCTCGGGGCCCGTCCTTGCGTAAAGCAGGGGCCCCGAGGCTCGGTGCGTTACTCCGAGAGCGGCCCCACGCCGGGTTCGGCCTCCGGCGCAACTTGCAGCGGCACCGCGGCCTGCGCCTCCACCACCGCCGCGGCGGTGACGTTGACGATGCCGCGGGCGGTGACGGAGGGCGTGAGGATGTGCGCCGGCTTGGCTGGGCCGATCAGCAGCGGACCGACCGGTAGCGCGTCGGCGAGCACCTTGGCGAACTGGAAGGCGATGTTGGCGGCATCCAGGTTCGGGAAGACGAGGATGTTGGCCGCGCCCTTCCAGTTCGAACTCGGCAGCACTCGGTCGCGGATGAGTTCGGACAGGGCCGAATCCGCCTGCATCTCGCCGTCGGCCTGAAGATCGGGCGCGCGCGCCTGGATCAGTTCGAGCGCGCGCCGCATCTTCTTCGCGGAAGCGGAGTCCGACTGGCCGAAATCGGAGTGGCTCAGGAGCGCGATCTTCGGCGTCAGACCGAAACGGCCGACATGGTTCGCGCAGGCGATGGCCACGTCGGCGATCTCCTCCGCGCTCGGATCCTGGCGGACATGGGTGTCGGCGAGGAAGAAGGCGCCCTTCTTCGTCACGATCAGGCTCATGCCGGCGAAGTCGATCGAGTCGGGCGAGAGCCCGATCACGTCGCGGATGACCCGCAGGCGCGTCTCGAACCGGCCTTCCAAGCCGCAGATCAGCGCGTCCGCCTCGCCGCGGCGCACCGCGAGCGCTGCGATCACGGTGGAGTTGGTGCGCACCAGCGTCCGGGCGAGATCGGGGGTGATGCCGCGCCGGCCGGCGATTTCGAGATAGGTGGCGACATAGTCCCGGTAGCGCGGATCGTCCTCGGGATCGATCAGGTCGAAATGTTCGCCGTGCTTGAGGTCGAGGCCGAAGCGCTTGATGCGGGTCTCGATCACCCGCGGGCGACCGACCAGGATCGGCCGGGCGACACCGTCCTCGACCACGGCCTGTGCGGCGCGCAGCACGCGCTCGTCCTCGCCCTCGGCGTAGATGACGCGCTTCGGATCGCTCTTCGCCTTGGAGAAGAGCGGCTTCATGATGAAGCCGGAGCGGTGCACGAAGCGGTCGAGCGATTCCGCGTAGGCGTCGATGTTCTCCACCGGCCGGCCGGCGACGCCCGAATTCATCGCCGCCTTGGCCACCGCGGGCGCGATGCGCACGATCAGGCGCGGATCGAACGGGCTCGGGATCAGCGAGCGCGGCCCGAACGGCCGGGCCTCGCCGCCATAGGCGCGGGCGACCACGTCGGAGGGCGTCTCGCGGGCGAGCGCCGCGATCGCCTTCACGGCCGCCTTCTTCATCTCCTCGTTGATCTTGTGGGCGCCGACATCGAGCGCGCCGCGGAAGATGTAGGGGAAGCAGAGGACGTTGTTGACCTGGTTGGGGAAGTCCGAGCGCCCGGTGCAGATCATCGCGTCGGGCCGCGCCTGCTCGGCGAGATCCGGCATGATCTCGGGGTAGGGGTTGGCCAGCGCCATGATCAGCGGCTTCTCGGCCATCTTCTCGAGATATTCGGGCTTGAGCACCCCGCCCGCCGAGAGACCGATGAACACGTCGGCGCCGGGGATCACTTCGGCCAGGGTCCGCGCGTCGGTCTCCTGCGCGTAGACGTCCTTCCAGCGGTCCATCAGCTCGGCGCGGCCCTTGTAGACCACGCCCTTGATGTCGGTGACGGTGATGTTCTCGCGGGTCGCGCCGAGCGAGACCAGGAGGTTGAGGCAGGCCAGAGCCGCCGCGCCGGCACCCGAGGTGACGATCTTGGCGTCCGAGAGCCGCTTGCCCGCGAGTTCGAGTGCGTTGAGGACCGCGGCCGCGACGATGATCGCCGTGCCGTGCTGGTCGTCGTGGAAGACCGGGATGTTCATCCGCTCCCGGCACCGCTCCTCGACCTCGAAGCATTCCGGCGCCTTGATGTCCTCAAGGTTGATGCCGCCGAAGGTCGGCTCCAGGGCGCAGACCACGTCCACCAGCTTGTCGACGTCCTTCTGGTCCACCTCGATGTCGAACACGTCGATGCCGGCGAACTTCTTGAACAGGACCGCCTTGCCTTCCATCACCGGCTTGGAGGCCAGCGGGCCGATATCGCCGAGGCCGAGCACGGCGGTGCCGTTCGAGAGCACGGCGACGAGATTCTGGCGGATGGTGAGGGTGGCGGCCTCCTGCGGGTCGTCGTAGATCGCCATGCAGGCGGCGGCGACGCCGGGAGAGTAGGCCAGCGCCAGATCGCGCTGGTTGCCGAGCGGCTTGGTGGCCTGGATCTCGAGCTTTCCGGGTTTCGGCAGTCGGTGGTAGACGAGCGCCCCGGACTTCAGATCCTCGGACATATTGTCGGCCATGGCGATGCCGTCCTCTTCCGCTCGTTTTTGCGCGCCCGCACCCTCTTCTTGCGGGGGGCACTGTTGAGGCATCTGTTGCAACGGCTGAGGCGGGGGCGCAACCCGCACAACGAGACCCGGCTGCATCTGGAAAAGCTGGCCCAGCGCTGGAATTTCACAATTGGTGCATACTCTTACGGCCGGCCGAAGGTACGCTTCCCCGAATCGGGTCGGCAGCTGACGATCGGCCGGTATTGTTCCATCGCGGATCGGGTCGAGATCCTGCTCGGCGGTGACCACCGGCTCGACTGGGTTTCGACCTATCCGTTCGCCGCGATGACCGGCCTCTGGCCGGGGGCGGACGCACCCCAGGATTATCACGCCTCGCGCGGCGACGTGATCATCGGCCACGATGTCTGGCTCGGATCGGGCTGCATGATTCTGTCGGGCATCACCGTGGGGCACGGCGCGGTGGTGGCGGCCCATGCCGTCGTCACGCGGGACGTGCCGCCCTACGCGGTCGTCGCCGGCAACCCGGCCCGGATCGTGCGCCGCCGCTTCGACGAGGCGACGACGGCTGCGCTCGTCGCGGCGGCGTGGTGGGATTTCCCGCATGAGACGGTGATGCGGTGGATCCCGCTCCTTCAGAGCGGACGGGTGGCGGAGCTGATCGACGCGGTGCGAACCGAGCGTGCCGTTGCGGGCGCGCCGCGATTGCCGTAACCGGCCGGCACGATTTCCAGGAACGCACGACCCATGTCCGAAACCCCTCCCGACCGCCTCTCGGTCAATCCGAACAGCCCCTATTACGACGAGGCGGTCCTCGCCCGCGGCGTCGGCATCCGCTTCAAGGGTGCCGAGAAGACCAATGTCGAGGAGTACTGCGTCAGCGAGGGCTGGGTGCGACTCTCGGCCGGCAAAGCGCTCGACCGGGCCGGCAACCCGATGACGGTGAAGCTCAAGGGCGCCGTCGAGCCGTATTTCCGCGAGGAGCCGGCCGAGGCGTAGGCGTCTGGCGACCGGGGGGCGCCTCCGGACGTGGACTCCGCCGGGCACATGCTTCAACCTGCGCGTGTTCGAATCATGAGGAGACCGTTCATGCGCAGGACGGTGATCGCGGCTTTCGTTTGTCTCTCATCAGCTTTGGCGCACGCCGAAGGTTTTGTCCGGCACGACCTGACCGAGATCGCTTCGGAGGCTCGTGCCGCCCTGGATGACTCCTTCGCGATGACGAGCCACGTGAGGCGGCTGACACTCACCTGCCCAGGCTGCAAGGGAGCACCGACGATCGACCTATCGATCGGCGGGCATATGGATGATGCGGTCGCGCGTCTTCAGTCCGGCCGGACCTCGCTCGCGTCGTTCCGATCGGCATGCCGCTCGCGCAATCCAGCCTGCAACATAACCGAGTTGTCCGTTGGCCCGGCCGTCGGCTGGGTCGTCACCCATCCAGCCGGCCCTCTAACGACATCGGCCACGGCGTTTGTCCTGCGCGGCAGCGACCTCCTGACCATCCGGTCGCTCGTTGAGGACAGCGCGACCGCCGAACGGAACGCTGACACGTTGGTGCAAGCGCTCGCACCTCGCATCGTCGGCCGCTGATCCCCTCATCGAGGCTCGTCCCGGTCCGGTCTGGGCTCTCGGTTTGGACCCTGAAACGCTGAAGCCCCGCCGAAGCGGGGCTTTGGATGTCTGTTGGGTGCGTGGCTGTGCTCAGACAGCCATGCGGTCTTCACCCTCGACCGGCTCGCGCAGCACGTAGCCACGGCCCCACACGGTCTCGATGTAGTTCTTGCCCGCAGACGCGTTCGCGAGCTTCTTGCGCAGCTTGCAGATGAACACGTCGATGATCTTCAGCTCCGGCTCGTCCATGCCGCCGTAGAGATGGTTGAGGAACATCTCCTTGGTGAGCGTGGTGCCCTTCCGCAGCGAGAGGAGTTCCAGCATCTGGTACTCCTTGCCGGTGAGGTGGACGCGCGAGCCCGAGACCTCGACGGTCTTCTGATCGAGGTTCACGATCAGGTCGCCGGTGGTGATGATCGACTGAGCGTGACCCTTCGAGCGGCGGACGATGGCGTGGATCCGCGCCACCAGTTCGTCCTTGTGGAAGGGTTTGGTCAGGTAGTCGTCGGCGCCGAAGCCGAGGCCCTTCACCTTGTCCTCGATGCCGGCCATGCCGGACAGGATCAGGATCGGGGTCTTCACCTTGGCGACGCGCAAGCTACGCAGCACCTCGTAGCCCGACATGTCGGGCAAGTTCAGATCCAGAAGGATGATGTCGTAATCGTAGAGTTTGCCGAGATCGACACCCTCTTCGCCAAGGTCAGTCGTGTAGGTGTTGAAGTTCTCGGACTTGAGCATCAATTCGATGCTCTGCGCCGTGGCGCTGTCGTCCTCGATCAGAAGTACGCGCATCGTGATCCCCACCGGACAGGCCGTTTCGGGGCGCTTGAGACAAGCTGCCGCCGGTCGTCCGCCGACGGCCCCGGCGGACGCTCCCTCATTCCCACTTTCGAAACGCTATTCCTTAACCGTTAACAAAACCCGAATCCCGCTTGCAAGCACTGTCTCTTTCGAGTCCGAGAACGATTCTCCCGATCGTTGGCGATCTGTTCCCTTGTGCTGCGCGCGCTCCCGAAACCGGGGATGAGCCTCCCCCGCTAACCCCTTCTGTTGTCTCAGGTTGGTCTCTCTGTTGCGGAAAGGTGACGGAGGCCATTCGTCGCCGTTCTCATTCCCGCGAGCGGCGGCATCGCGATCCGGATGGGTGCCTGGAAGCCTTGGCGAGCGGTCCGGCGGTGTTAAGACATCGGCCGGTTCGGTGGCGGGACGCGGTTAACGGGGTCGGGGCACATGACGCAGGAGCGCGGCTCCGGAGGGCTGGCGGCGGCACTCGCCGCGCTCTCGACCGTCGAGACCCTGGAGACCTTCGGCCGGGTGACGGCGATCCGCGGCCTTCTGGTCGAGGTGGCCGGGCCGGTTTCCGCGATGCGGCTCGGCGGCCGCATCGACGTGGTCGTGGAGGGCGCCGGGGTCGCGGCCTCGACGGTCCCGTGCGAGGTGATCGGCTTTGCCGGCGACCGCGCGCTCGCCATGCCGTTCGGCTCGCTGGAGGGGGTGCGCCGCGGCTGTCCGGCCCTGGTGCGCGACGAGGCGGCGGGCGCGATCCGCCCCTCCGCCGCTTGGCTCGGGCGCACCGTCGATGCCCTCGGGCGCCCGATCGATGGCCTCGGCCCTCTCGCGCAGGGGCCCGCGATCTATCCCCTGCGGGCCGACCCGCCCCCCGCGCATGGACGACGGCGCGTCGGGCCGCCGCTCGATCTCGGGGTTCGCTGTATCAACACCTTTCTCACCATGTGCCGCGGGCAGCGCATGGGCATCTTCGCCGGCTCCGGCGTCGGCAAGTCGGTGCTGCTCTCGATGCTGGCCCGCTACACCGCCGCCGACGTGGCGGTGATCGGCCTCGTCGGTGAGCGCGGCCGCGAGGTTCAGGAGTTTCTCCAAGACGACCTCGGCGCGGCGGGGCTCGCCCGCTCGGTCGTGGTGGTGGCGACCTCCGACGAGCCGGTGCTGATGCGCCGCAACGCCGCCTACGTGACCCTGGCGGTGGCCGAGTACTTTCGCGACCAGGGCGCGCAGGTCTTGTGCATGATCGATTCGATCACCCGCTTTGCCATGGCCCAACGCGACATCGGGCTGGCCGGCGGCGAGCCGCCGACCGCCAAGGGCTACACCCCCACTGTCTTCTCCGAATTACCGCGCCTGCTCGAACGGGCCGGGCCGGGGGTAGGGGAGGGGGCGATCTCCGGCCTTTTCACCGTGCTGGTGGAGGGCGACGATCACAACGAGCCGGTGGCAGATGCGGTGCGCGGCATCCTCGACGGGCACATCGTCATGGAGCGGCGCATTGCCGAGCAGGGGCGCTACCCGGCGATCAACGTGCTGCGCTCGGTCTCGCGCACCATGCCGCGGGCCTGCGATCCGGCCCATCTCCCCACCGTCCGCCGTGCGCGGAAGGTGCTGGCGACCTATGCCGACATGGAAGAGCTGATCCGGCTTGGGGCCTACCGTGCCGGTTCCTCGCCGGAGGTGGACGAAGCGGTGGCTCTCATGCCCGATCTGACGGCTTTTCTGGGGCAGGGTAAGGAAGAAGCAACCTCCATCAGCGAGGGTTATGACCGGTTGGCCGCCATTGTCGGCGGTGCGTGAGGCGGCTTCGAGAAGCGCGTCGGGGTAACGGTCCGTGTGGATCGCCCGCGCCGATCGGGTCGCGTCCCGGCGTAGCGTGGAGTGGATGGCCCGACATGAAATCGCGTGACACGCTGATCCGGTTGCGTCGGTTCCAGGTGGATGAGAAGCGCCGCAGGGTGGCGCAGATCGAGATGATGATGGCCGACTTCAACCGCATGGCGGCCGAACTCGACCGGGAAGTCTCGCAGGAGGAGGCCCGTGCCGGGATCTCCGATCCGGCCCATTTCGCCTACCCGACCTATGCCCGCGCCGCCACCGGCCGCCGGGACAACATGCGCCAGTCGGCCGCCGCCCTGGAAGGGCAGCTTGCCGAGGCCAAGGCCGAACTCGGCGAGGCGTTCGAGGAACTCAAGAAGGTCGAGATCCTGGAGGATCGCGAGCGCTCCGCCGAGCGTGCGGCCGAAGCCGCCCGCGAGCAGGCCGAGATGGACGCGATCGGACTTCGGGCGCGGGCCTGAGAGGCCAGATTCTAGGCGGGATCGTCGAGCGCGTCGGCGGCACGGGGCCGGCGACGCGGGCGAGTCCACGGTTCCCTGGTACCACCCCGTAGAAATCGCGCAGCTCGATCCTGCGGGGGCGTATGAGTGGCCGTGCCGGTGCCGCGTTCATCGCGGGCCATTCCCGGCCGCTCAAGCCGCACTGAATGCGTTGCCCGTTACACTCGCTGAGTCGGGCAGAGCCGCGTGTTTCGGCATGAAACCGTCATGATCTAACGGCAAGTGCCGGCCCCATCGAGACGGTTGCCCAGTCCCGCTTGCGATGCGCGCGGTCGTGGCGCAGGAGAGACCGCTCCCGAGAGAGGCGGCGGACATCCATGAAAAAACTCAGTGAAGTCTTCTGGGGCCTGATCGGCCTCGCCGCGGTGGCGGTGTCCTGCTACCTGCTCTGGGGGCAGTTGAAGACCCTATCCTGGGCGAGCATCGAGGCGGCGTTTGCCGCCATCCCGCTCCACCACTTCCTGTTCGCGGCCGTCTCTACCCTCGTCGCCTACGCCGCGCTCGCTTGGTACGATCGGATCGCGCTGCTGCATCTGGGCGTGCGCCACATCTCGTGGCTGTTCGTGTCGCTGTGCTCGTTCACGACCTACGCCCTCTCGCACAATATCGGCGCTTCGGTCTTCTCCGGCGCCCTGGTGCGCTACCGGGCCTACACCTCGAAGGGCCTCTCGGCGGCGCAGGTCGCGGTGCTGGTGGCCCTGTGCTCCTTTACCTTCGGCCTTGGCACGATCCTGCTCGGCGGCTTCGTTCTGGTCTATGATCCGAACCTCCTCGCGCGGCTCGACAACCTGCTGCCGGCGGTGCTGACCAATCCCGCGACCTCGCGGTTGGTCGGCTTCGGCCTGCTCGGTTTCGTCGCGCTCTACGTTCTCGGCTCGGTGCTGCGCTTCCGCCCGCTGACGATCCGCAACTTCAAGATCGAGTATCCGCGGCCCGGTATCATGGTGCGTCAGCTCATCGCGGCGCCGCTGGAGCTGCTGGGTGCCGCCGGCATCATCTACTTCGCCCTGCCGGATGCCCTGAACCCCGGCTTCATCCCGGTGCTCGGCATCTTCCTCGCCTCGTTCTCCGTCGCGCTCGCCTCGCACGCGCCGGGCGGCCTCGGCGTGTTCGAACTCGTGTTCTTCACCGCGATGCAGCTTCAGACCGATGCCGAGAAGGCGCCGGTTCTCGCCGCGGTGCTGATCTTCCGCCTGTTCTACCTGATCATTCCCTTCGCCGTGGCCATCGTCGTGGTGCTGCTGTTCGAGCGCTCCCGCCTCACGAACGCGCTCGGCAAGGACGGCAAGGCCGCACCGGAGCCGCCGCTCGTCGCTCCGGGCCTCGACAAGCACGTGATCGAGCGGCGGCTGGAGAAGAAGGCGGTCTGATCCACCCTCGTCGAAACCCTTGCCGGCGGCCGCTCTCCCAAGCGCGCCGCCGGTTGCGTTTCGGGTCACGAGCCTTGAATTCCGCGTCCATTTCGTCGCAGTGACGGCGGGATCGGCGATCCTTACCTCACACCGCTTCCGTGGATGAATGGGACGCGCGGGGTTGCGAGCCCTTCAGGAACGGTTAAGCTTCGACGGAATGGGGAGCCGCTCTGGCTCCTGGATGGACAACATGGCTTCGATCAAAATTCGGGTCGCCGAAGACGGCACCTGTTCGATCTGCCGGGACGGCACGATCATCAGCAGCGGGCTCACCCGTTCGCAGGCCGACCAAATGGTCGCCGTCCTGCGCGCGATCGAGGGACACGCCTGACCGGCGCCTGACCCAAGCGCCGAGCCGCTTCCCTATCTCCCGGCGACGCCGGCCCTCCGAAACGACAAAGTGCGCAGAATGCGGAGCCGAGCCGACCCTTGCAGGTCGGCTCGGCTCTTTTGCCTAAGGCCGTCGGTGATCGCCTCAGGCCGCGCGCACCGTGGCCAGAAAGCGTCGGACTTCGGCCCGCAGGTGATCGGATTGCTGAGACAGCTCCGAGGCGGCACCGAGCACTTGTGCGGCGGCCGTCCCGGTCTCCTCCGAGGCGCGGGCGACGCCGGAGATGTTGTGCGTCACCTCGCTGGTGCCGGTCGCGGCCTGTGCCACGTTGCGGACGATTTCCTGGGTCGCCGCGCTCTGCTCCTCGACCGCCGCCGCGATCGAGGTGGAGACGCTGCTGATCTCCTGGATCCGCCCGGTGATGTCGCCGATCGCGCTGACGGCCGTACCGGTCGAGCGCTGGATGCGGGCGATCTGCTCCGAGATATCCGTCGTCGCCCGCGCGGTCTGGCTCGCCAACTCTTTCACCTCCGCCGCCACCACGGCGAAGCCACGGCCCGCTTCGCCCGCGCGTGCCGCCTCGATCGTCGCGTTGAGGGCCAGCAGATTGGTCTGGCCGGCGATGTCCGAGATCATCGCCACGACATCGCCGATGCGGGCGGCGGCTTCGCTCAAATCCTGGACGAGCTGTCCGGTCTGGCCGGCCTCCTCCACCGCCGTGCGGGAGAGGGCGGCCGACCCGTCCACCTGCCGGCCGATCTCCTGGACGGAGCTGCCCAGTTCCTCGGCGGCGGCGGCCACAGTGTTGACGTTCGTGGTCGCCTCCTCGGCGGCCGCGGCGACGGCGGTCGATTGCCCGGCGGTCTGGTTCGCCGTACCGGCGAGGCCCTGGGCCGTCGATTGCAGTTGCGAAGCGGCCCCGCCGATGGTGGTGACGATGCCGGTGATTGTACCCTCGAACCCCTGAATCAGGGCGTTGAGCCGCTCGGCCCGCTCCATCTTCAGCGCCTGGTCGGCGTCCTGCGCCCCTTGCAGCCGCTCGCGCTCGACGGCGTTGTCGCGGAAGACCGCGACGGCGCGCGCCATCGCGCCGACCTCGTCGCTGCGCTCGGCCTCCGGCAGGGCGATGTCGGTGCGTCCCTGCGCGAGCCGGCCCATCGTCGCCCGCAGGGCATTCATCGGGCGCACGATCGAGCGGATGATCGCCCAGGAGGCGGCGCCGAGAAGAAGGAGAATGCCGAGCGCGATCGCGCCGAGGCGCAGGATCTGCTCCCACAACGTCGCCTTCAGATCGTCGATATGGACGCCGGTGGCGACATACAGCCCCCAGGGCGCATGGTAGCGAAACGTGGCGACCTTCGCCGTTGCCTCAGAATCCGGCGCACGCTTCCACGTGTAGACGACCGATGCCACCCCATCCCGCACGGCCCGTGGCAGCACGTCCGCGACGAAGGCGAAGCCCGTCGTGTCCTTGAGATTGCTGAAGTTGCGGCCGAGCAGGGTCTTGTCCGCGTGTGCGACCACGGTCACGTCGCGATCCCAGATGAAGAAGTAGCCGTCCGCACCGTGCCGCATTGCCGAGACGCCGGCATAGGCGGACGCACGGGCCGCCGCCTCCGGCATCTCCCCCTTCTGGGCGAGCCGGTAATGGTGGTCGACCAGACTGATGGCCGATTCCGTCATCAGCTCGAGCTGGCTGAGGCGTTGCGCGTACATCGCGTTGTACTGGTAGGTCAGCGCGACGGTGCAGATCGCCAGGAGGCTCAGCGCCGACAGGCCAACGAGCGTGTAGAGCTTCCTCGGGATATCGAAACGCAGCACGGCTAGATCCCTCGATGCCCCACGGTCCGATTCTTGCCGCAGGACAGCGACGAAAGTAGATTTTTGGCTATTAACAAAAGCTAAAAATTGTAGTCCCCGTTGGAATTTACACAAGTTGCTGTCTGACCGCGATCGATGTGCATCGAACACAGCCGCTCATGACGCTACGTGTGATCGCGGATGCTTTCTGCCCAGCCGTACTGGAGGTGATCGGTGATTGGATACGATCACCGCCAAAGGGTTCGATTGCTCGTCTACACCGATCCGACCGTCCGCAGCCGCGCGCGGGAATGGATCTCCGCCTGGCTCATCACCGGGGTCTCGCGGCGGAAGCGCTCGATGATCGAGCGCACGAAGGGCCGGGCCTGGACCGAGGTGACGAGCACCGGCATCTCGCCCATGCGCGCGGCCTGCTCGAAGCGGTCGCGCACCGTGTTGACGAACTCCGTCAGCTTCGACGGCTGCATCGCGAGGTAGCGCTCCTCGCGCTCGCCGACGATCGATTCGAGGAAGGCCTGCTCCCAGGCCGGCGATAGGGTGATGATCGGCAGCGTTCCGTCCGGGCCCTGGTATTGCGCGCAGATCTGCCGGCCGAGGCGGGCGCGGACATGCTCCACGATGTCGCGCGGATTCTTCACGTGGCCGGCCA
This sequence comes from Methylorubrum sp. SL192, assembly GCF_026672325.1. Lineage (NCBI taxonomy): Bacteria > Pseudomonadati > Pseudomonadota > Alphaproteobacteria > Hyphomicrobiales > Methylobacteriaceae > Methylorubrum > Methylorubrum sp. SL192. Next base: position 5,142,551 of record NZ_JAPPQV010000003.1, on the reverse strand, counting down.
CTTCGGCGATGCCCTCGACGATGGAGCCGAGGTCGCGCACCGAGACCCGCTCGGTGAGCAGCAGCTGCAGCACGCGCTGGATGCCGGTGGTGGCGATCTGCGAGGGCACCACTTCCTTGAGGAGTTCGGTGTGCTCCTTGGGCAGTTCGCGCAGCAGCTTCTGCACCTCGACGTGGTTCAGGAGTTCCGAGACGTGGGCCTTGATCAGTTCGGTCAGGTGCGTCGAGATCACGGTGGCCGCATCGACCACGGTGTAGCCCTTGAGCTGGGCCTGATCCCGCAAGCCGGCATCGACCCAGGTCGCGGGCAGGCCGAAGGTCGGCTCCAGCAGGTGCTGGCCGGGCAGCTGCACCTGGCCGCCCATGGGGTCCATCGCCATGAACTGGCCCGGGAAGACTTGGCCCGTGCCGGCCTCGATTTCCTTCACCCGCACCACGTAGGTGTTGGCCTCCAGGCTCACGTTGTCGAGGATGCGCACCGAGGGCATGACGATGCCGAGTTCCGCCGCGAGCTGGCGGCGCAGGGCCTTGATCTGGTCGGTGAGCCGATCCTGGCCCTCGCCGTTGACGAGGGCGAGGAGCGCGTAGCCCATCTCCAGCTTGAGATCGTCGAGCTTGAGCAGATCGGTGACGGTCTCCTCGGCCGGTGCCCCGCCTGGGGCGGGAGCGCCGGGCGTGCCCTCCGCCGCCGCGGGCGGGGTCTCGCGTTGCGTCTTGGCGATGCGCCACGCCGCGTAGCCGGAGGCGCCGCCGAGCGCGAGGAAGGGCAGCATCGGCATGCCGGGCAGGAGCGCGATCAGGATCATGACGCCCGCCGACATGCCGAGGGCTTTCGGATAGTTCGCCATCTGCTTGCCGAGCGCCTTGTCGGCCGCGCCCTTCACGCCGGCCTTCGAAACGAGGATGCCGGCCGCGGTCGAGACGATCAGCGCCGGCACTTGGCTCGCCAGCCCGTCGCCGATGGTGAGCAGGGTGTAGGTCTTGGCCGCCTCGGCAAAGCCGAGCCCCTGCTGGGCGACGCCGATGATGATGCCGCCGACCACATTGATGCCGGTGATGAGGAGTGCGGCCACCGCGTCGCCGCGCACGAACTTCGAGGCACCGTCCATGGCGCCGAAGAACGAGGATTCCTCCTCGAGCGCCGAGCGGCGGGCCTTGGCCACCTTCTCGTCGATCAGCCCGGCCGAGAGGTCGGCGTCGATCGCCATCTGCTTGCCGGGCATGGCGTCGAGGGTGAAGCGCGCGGCCACCTCGGCGATGCGGCCCGAGCCCTTGGTGATGACGACGAAGTTCACGATGATCAGGATCGCGAAGACGATGATCCCGATCACGAAGTTGCCGCCCATCACGAAGTGCCCGAAGGCCTCGATGACGTGGCCCGCCGCCGCCGTGCCCTCGTGGCCATGGCCGAGGATCAGCCGGGTTGAGGCGAGGTTGAGCGCCAGCCGCAGCAGCGTCGCGACCAGCAGCAGCGTCGGGAAGACGGTGAATTCGAGCGGGTTGTCGATGAACAGCCCGGTCATCATGATCAGCACCGAGATGATGATCGAGACCGCGAGCAGCAGGTCGAGCAGGAAGGCCGGCAGCGGGAAGATCAGCACCACGAGGATGCCCATCACCGCGGTGGCGAAGAACAGGTCCGAGCGCTTGGAGAGCGCCTGGAAGCTCGCCCGGTTCGGCATGCGCAGGGACGACAGGCCGCCAAGCACGCCTGCTCCCGCTGGAACGGCCCTGGCCGTTTCGCTCATCGCGCCGAATCCCCGAAGACGAATCGCGCGGGCCTACCCGCAGGACCGCACCCGGCAGGATTTGCCGGGTACAGGGTTAGCGATGCGTTAACGCCGGCCCCGACAACGCCCGCCTCGATACGGAACCTCGGCCGGTGACTGGGGCTTGGTCAGGCAGCCGGCTCGGCGAACGGCCGGACCCTGCGGACGAGCCTCGAACCATGCGCGCCCTTCCCCTTCTCCTCCTCGCCGTACTGGCCTCCACGGCGGTCCGTGCCGCGCCGGAGCCGGCGGAGGCGCCCGCCGCGACACCCGCGGAAAAGGCGCACGGGGCAGTGGGCGGGCGTCTCGAACCGGGCGCCAACAGCTTCACTGCGGCTCAGGTGCGCGCACGGTTCGCCGAGATGGGCTTTGCCGACGTCGCCGACCTGCAACTCGACGGGCAGGGCATCTGGCGCGGGCGTGCCGAGCATGCGGGCCGCACGCTGAGCGTCGGCATGGATTTCCGGGGCAATGTCGCCGCCGAGTAGCGGCTGGCCACCCCCAAAGCAGACGAGAGGAACGACCATGGCAACACGCGCCGTCACCGCCCTGTTCGACAATCAGGACACTGCCGCTCGTGTCATCGATCGCATCGAGGCGGAGGGGGTGCCGCACTCGGATATCGGCATCGTTTCGCTGAACGGCGCCAATCGGCCGGCCGGTGCCTTGGCCGGCGGCGCCACCGGTGAGCCCGTGGCGCAGGGCCATGCCTCGTCAAGCGAGCACGAGGGTTCGGCGGCGGAAGGGGCGGGTGCGGGTGCGACGGTCGGCACCGTCCTCGGCGGCGGCGCGGGCCTGCTCGCGAGCCTGGGGCTGCTCGCGATTCCCGGCGCCGGTCCGGTGATCGCGGCGGGCTGGCTCGTCGCCGCCCTGTCGGGGGCAGGGGTGGGGGCGGCCGCGGGCGGCCTGATCGGCGCCTTGACCGGCGCGGGCCTGAGCGGCGCCGATGCCGAGACCTATGCCGAGGGCATCCGGCGCGGTGGCATCCTGGTCACCGTGCGGGCGGACGGGGAGGTCGCCGACCGTGTCATCGCCCTAATGCAGCGCGCCGGGGCGGTCGATCTCGACGAGCGCGCCGAGGGCTGGCGGGCGCAGGGCTGGACCGGCGGAACCACGGGTGAGCCGCGCGCGACCGGAACGCCCTCGCCGGTGCCCGACCCGGCCCTGGCGCCCGAGCCGGGTACGCCGGCCGATCCCACCGCCTCGCCGCCGACCCGCCGTCCACCCGGTGAGATCGCCTGACCGGTGCGTCAGCTATAGAGATACTTTCGGATCAGGACGCTGAAGCCGAACAAAGCCATGGCCACGAGCGCGACGATGCTCGTGATCAAGTGCTTGCGCGGCTCGATCGCCGATGTGGGCACGACCGGATTGACCACGGGGGTGAAGAACTCGATCTGACGGTTGGCGACGATGCGGGCCTGCTCGCTCGCGGCCAACACCTTGTTATGATAGAGGAGCGCGTTCTTGCGCTCGTTCTCCAGCCCTTCGAATTCCGTCATCGCCTCCGATAGTAGGCGTCGCTGATCCGGATCGGTGCTGGTCATCTGCCGTTCGATCTTCTCGATGTTGTCATCGAGATCCTGAATCTGCGCCTTCAAATCCTGGATCGGACGCCGCTCCGGCGCGAGGTCGCGCAGGCTCTGGTTGAGCTGCACCGAGAGGTCGATGCGCTTCTTGCGCAGCTCCGCGATGACCGTGAGGTTGTTCTTGTTGGCCGATTGCGCGTCGAGAATGCCGGCACGGTTGCGCAGGTCGCGCATGGCACGCTGGACGGTGAGCAGGCGCTCTTCGGCGTTCTTGAGTTCGCGGGTGCTCTCAGCCAGCGCGGCGTTGCGCGCCTTGAGGCTGAGTTCGTTCACCATGCGCTCGCTCTCGTCCAGAAGCGCGCGGGTCAGCGTGTAGGATTCCTGCGGGTCGAAGGCGGCGACCTTCAGGCTGATGATACCGCCATTGGAATCGACCGAGGTCGTCACGCGCTTGTGCCAGTAGAGCATGAACCGCTCGATCGGCTCGCTGGCGTCGAAGCGCGAGAAGAAGTCGATGCCGTCCCGCGAGAACATCTCGCGAAGCGGCATCTGCCGCTCCATGGTCTCGATCATCTGTCGGCTGGCAATGTAGCTCGTCGTGATCAGCGTGTCCTGGGCGATCATCTGCTTGGACAGGGAGCTGTTGTTGCCCGTTTCCTCGCTCTGCACCTTGTCGACGTTGCCGAGCGCCGGGCGCAGGGCGAAGCGTGCCTCGGTGATGTAGCGGTCGGAGGCGATCAAATAGAAGTAGCCGGCGGTGACCATCATCGGCAGCAGGAACAGAAGCACGAAGAAGGCGGGGATCCAGGGATCGCGCCGGACATGCGTCTGATAGGCGCGAATGCCCTTCTTGTGGTCGGACTGGCGCGCGATGCGGGCAAACCGCTTGAGCGATTCCGTGACCGCGGTCGAGCGGTCGGCGGTGGTCACCGCTGCGCTGTTCGGACTGCTGATCTCGGTGCTCATGGTCTTGGTGCTCGCACGCCTCGCGCGGTCAGCCGCGCCGCGTCAGGGCGGCGACGGATCGCACGCTAGCGTCTCTGGCCCGCCCTCGCGGCGAAAGCGTGTCCGAACCTTGAATGGGGGCCGATGCCGTCCCGCGGCCCGGCGACCCCTCAGCTATTCAGGCGCCGGTAGGCCGTGATCGCCTCATCGACATCGTCATAGACCACAGCCTGCCCGTTGATCAGGATCAGCGCCTGACTGCAGTATTCGCGGATCTGTTCCATGCTGTGGGAGATCAGGATCACGTCTGCGGTCTCGCGCCGCTTGTTGAACACCTCGGCGCACCGCTTCTGGAAGCGCGCGTCGCCCACCGAGAGCGTTTCGTCGATGAGGTAGGTGTCGAAGGGAATCGCCATGCTCATCCCGAAGGCAAGGCGTGAGCCCATGCCGGACGAGTAGGTGTTGACCGGCATGTTCAGGTAGCTGCCGAGTTCGGAGAAATCCTCGACGAATTCGAGCACGCGCCGCGGATCCTCCCCGTAGATCCGGGCGACGAAGATGACGTTGTCCCGGCCCGTCATCTTGGCGTTGAAGCCGCCCGCGAAGCCGAGCGGCCAGGAGACGCGAAGACCCCGGACGATGCGGCCCCGGGTCGGCTCTTCGACGCCGGCGATGAGCTTCATGGTGGTCGATTTGCCGGCGCCGTTGATCCCCATGATGCCGTAGCTGATGCCGGGCTTCAGGGTGAAGTTCACCCGGTCGAGGATGGTGCGCCGCCGACCATAGGTGGAATAGACCTTGGTGACGTTCTCGAAGCGGATCACGGTTCGGTAGGCTCCACCGGTGAACGTTGCGGGCCGGACCGACGCAACGGATGCGCTCGCCGTACGACCGCCGCGTCGCCAACGTAAGTCGGCGAGGCATATCGGGCGGGTGAGACCCGTACCTTGTGCGGCGCAGGAAACCGAAAAAAGCGGCGAATCTGGGGACGGCACGTCGATCCCCGCTTGCGCGACACCATCTCGAACGCGCGTCTCCCTGGCGGCGCGTACGGGGGAAACGACCCGCTCGGCTTCACCGCATCCATCCGGCCTCTCGCCCCGATGAGCACGGCGCAGTCATCCCGATCCTTCGCCGGTGCCTCACGTCGTGACAGGCCATCGCTGCCGCATACTTGAGTACGGCCGAGCGATATCAAATGACACTCGGATAGGCGAGAATGCTCTCGACGATGCCGGCGATCGGCCGTCCGGATGACGGCTCGCCCACGAGCGGCCTGCCGCGTCGCGAGGCGATCCGGCTCGATCCTGCATTAATGCCTTGGGTTGATTTGACGCGGCGAATAATTCCCCTAAGTTTTTTTGCGGTGGAGCAGGCCTTGAATCCCGATCTCATCGAGACACGCGAAGAGGCCCTGGCACTCGTGGATGCGGATCTGATTACGATCCAGGACTACCTCGCGCTGTGTCGGTTCAAGAGCTGGAATTCGACCGGCCAAACGTCCGCCCTCACTCCGACGCACCAGGCCGGGCTACCCGTCTGTCGGATCGCGCATTCCCACCGTGAAGCGGGCGACGTGCTGCGGTGGCCGGTTCAAAGATCGGCGACGGTCCCGGAGGTCTCCCGCCGCGAAACGCCGGTCCCAGCCCGCGGGCAGGTTGTCCGCTTGTCGCTCAAGAACGCTTAGGCGACGAGACTCCGGCGCGCCGGAGCGCGTCGGCCAGCGCCCCGTCCTGCGGCGGGGCTGCGGGCGCCGGGCGCCGGGGCTGCGTCTCGGGGCGGGGGGCGTTTCCACGCGGCGCCGTTGCGCCCTCAAGGGGGTCGTCGAGCCGCATCGACAGCGCGATGCGCTTGCGCGGCACATCGACCGACAACACCAGCACACGCACCACGTCGCCGGTCTTCACAACCTCGGAAGGCGAGGCGATCCGCTTGCGGGCCATCGCCGAGATGTGGACGAGTCCGTCCTGATGCACGCCGATATCGACGAAGGCGCCGAAGGCCGCGACGTTGGTGACGACGCCCTCCAACTGCATCCCCGGCTTGAGGTCGCCGATTTTCTCGACGCCTTCCTGGAAGCTCGCCGTCTTGAAAGCCGGGCGCGGGTCGCGGCCGGGCTTTTCCAGCTCGGCGAGGATGTCGCGCACGGTCGGCACGCCGAAGCGTTCGTCGGCGAAGGCGGCAGGTGAGAGCAGGCGCAGGGCCGCTTCATTGCCGATCAGCACGCGGATGTCGCTCTTCGTCGCCTCCAGGATGCGGCGCACCACCGGATAGGCTTCCGGGTGGACGCCGGAGCGGTCGAGCGGGTCCTCGCCATCGGGGATGCGCAGGAAGCCCGCCGCCAACTCGAAGGTCTTGGCGCCGAGGCCCGGCACCTTCTTCAGCCCGGCGCGGGTACGGAACGGGCCGTTGGCGTCGCGGTGGGACACGATCTTGTCCGCCACCGACGCGCCGAGGCCCGAGACCTGGGCGAGCAGCGGGCCGGAGGCGGTGTTCACATCGACGCCGACGGCGTTCACCGCGTCCTCGACCACCGCTTGAAGCGAGCGCGACAGCTTCTGTTCGGTGACGTCGTGCTGGTACTGGCCGACGCCGATGGATTTCGGGTCGATCTTCACCAGTTCCGCCAGCGGGTCCTGCAGGCGGCGGGCGATGGAGACGGCGCCGCGATGCGACACGTCGAGGTCGGGCAACTCACGCGTGGCGATGGCCGAGGCCGAATAGACCGAGGCGCCGGCCTCCGACACCGTGACCTTGGCCATCTTGAGATCGGGGTTGGCGGCCAGGATCTCGGTGGCGAGCCGGTCGGTCTCGCGCGAGGCTGTGCCGTTGCCGATGGCGATCAGCTCAACGCCGTGCTGGCGACAGAGCCGGGAGAGCGAGGCCACCGCCTCCTTCCAGCGCCGCTGTGGCTCGTGCGGATAGGTGGTCTCGACCGCCACGACCTTGCCGGTGCGGTCGACCACCGCCGCCTTCACGCCGTTGCGGTAGCCGGGATCGAGCCCGAGCGTCGCTCGCCCGCCCGCGGGGGCGGCAAGCAGCAGATCCTTGAGATTGCCGGCGAATATCTTCACCGCCGCCTCCTCCGCCCGCTCGAACAGGCGTGCGCGCAGATCGGCCTTGATGCCAGTGCGGATCTTGGTGCGCCAGGCGGTGCGAACCGTGTCGAGCAGCCACGCATCCGCCGGCCGGCCCCGCGCGGAGACGCCGAACCGGCGGCAGACGGCGAGCTCGAACGGCCCCGGCACGCCGGGCGCGGAATCCTCGCCCTCCGCGGCGAAGGCGAGGTCGAGCACCTCCTCCTTCTCG
>NZ_JAPPQV010000003.1:4962500-5127500 GCF_026672325.1 Methylorubrum sp. SL192 | reverse complement strand
CCGCCCGACGCGGTCAGATCACCTTGCACCACGCCGCCGTCATCGGCAGGGGAGGGGGCTTCGCAGCAAGCTGGAACCCGAACAGCCGTCAGACGCAGGGAAGGGGAGAGGCCCAGAGCTCCCTCGAAACCGACGCGGATCAAATCAGCTGAGCCGCAGCTCACCCGCTCCCCCGAGCTAGGCCTGATCTCGCCAAATCGCGATCACCGCGTTCCCCCGGCCCGCCTTCCCCGACGCTCCGCCTTGCGCGTCGCCGTCTGCTGCAAGTGATGCTCGATCGCGTCGTTGGCGTAACGGCGCATATGCCGGGTCGCCTCGATATCATCGAAAGTTTCGGGAAAACGCAGCGCCAGCCATAGATAGGCGCTGGCGAGTTTCACCGTCCGCTCCTGATAATCGAGTTCGCCGGTCACGCTCGCCCGCAGGGCGGGGACGGTTGTCCCGGCCGCGCGAACTTGGCTCCAGCGCTCCAGCATACCCATCGCAATCTCGTCGCGCCGATTGATCGGACAGACAGAGAAGATGAACTTTTCCTCGATCGGCAGCCGAGCCCGGTCGATGATCCGCGCGATCTCGAGAACCTCTTCGAGCGCCGATGGCTGGAACGGCGAGCCGGCGTAGAAAGTGGCGCGCGCGAAATGCGTCATCACTTCATAGAGGCTCGGCGTCTGCATCTCCTCGGCCACGGAGCGGATCGCAGTCAGATCGGGACGCACGTAGAAGCGGGTGTCGGCCGCCGGCGCCGTTGGTGCGCCGGCCAGGGCGGTTCGGATCGGCTCGATGGCGGTCGGCTCGGTCGCCGCCACATAGCCGACATCCTGATGCCCGTAGCGCCCGGCCCGACCGGCGATCTGCCGGATCTCGGAATTGGTGAGCACGCGCTCCTGGACGCCGTCCCACTTGCGCACGGTCGAGAAGACGATCCGCTTCAGAGGCCCCAGATTGAGGCCCATGCCGATCGCATCCGTCGTCACCAGAACGTTGGCCTCGCCGGACCGGAACCGTGCCGCTTCGGCGCGGCGAACCTCCGGCGACAGAGCGCCGTAGATCGTCGCCACCCGGTGGCCCCGAGCGACGAGGATTTCACGATTCTCGTGCACGGCCCGGCGGGAGAAGGCCACCACGGCATCACCCGGCTCGACTTTCTCCAGGGGGACGGGTTCGTCGAGAAGCACGAGCGGCGATTTGCGCTCGAAGTTGATGACTTCGAGCGACTCGTTGGCCGCCTCGGCGGCGCGGCGCACGTAGGAGAGCGCGTCGTCCGATCCGCAGACGATGACGGTCCTGGCGGGAACACCGAACAGGGCGTTCGTCCAGGCCCAGCCGCGGTCCGGGTCCGAGAGCATCTGGATTTCGTCGATGACGGCGACGTCGATCGGACGGGTTAGGTCGGCGGTCTCGATCGTCCGGGCCGTGTGGGTCGGGTCGAGCTCGCCCAGCACTTCCTCGCCCGTGACCATGCCGGCCCGAAGGCCGCGCTCGCTCAGCGCCTCGTAGTTTTCCAGCGCCAGGAGCCGCAGCGGTGCGAGGTAGGCGCCGGTCGGGGCGGCGCTCAGCGCCTGGAGAGCCGCATAGGTTTTTCCCGAATTCGTGGGCCCCATGTGAAAGAGGATGCGCCGGTTCAGACGGCGGGCGGCGGCGAATTTCTCGATATAGGCACCGAACCCGACTTGATCCCGCAGGCGCCGCAGGCGCGAGCCCTCGCGTGCCACGGCTTTTGCACGCTGGCGGACCGGCGTCAGGGCATCCGCGAGGGAGCGCGCCAGCCTCGGACTGAAGTTGAACGGGCGGGAGCGCAACGAGCGGTCCAGATGCTCGAGATAGGCCGCCGCATCGGCGCCTACCTCGCGAAGATCGACGAGGATCTGAGACCTGAGCCGATCGACCGGCTTGCGCAGGTCGCGCGTGGTCTGGACCGCCAGCTCCGTCACGGCGGCGCGCAGTTCTTCCAGCCGACGCGTCGGATCGTTCCGCGCCGCCATGCCCTGGAGGATCTCGGCGATGATCGGGTCCGGCGCGGCAACGATACGCAGGTCCATGCGACCGGCATCGAGCAGCGGGATGCCGACCCGGATGGTCCACCGGATGCTTTGGTCCTTGGCCACCACCGCCCTGAGGGCAGGGACCGCTCGCTTCAGGGCCGGAATGCCGGTCTCGACGAAGGCACGCGCCGTCTTCATCTCGCGCAGAGCGTGCGCGACACGCTCGTCTTCGACCGCCGCACCGAATTCCGGCAGTTCGAGGTGGATGCGCAGAGCCTCGACATCGATCTGTGCCGGGGACAGGCCGAGACGGCCGACAGCCTCGATCAGGCTTTCGGCTGTGGGGCGGAGACGCTTGCGGGCCATGCACTCACTCTCGACGACGTCTGTCCCGAAGCCGGATCTCCCAGCCTCACCTTGCTCCGTTCATAACCCGTTTCGGCCGGGGTGTTCTCCGGAGTGACGGAAGAAGGTGCCGCGGATAGCAGGTGCCTCGAAAGAGTGATTCTCGGAAAGATCAGCTGCTCGACCGGAGCCGTATTCGTAAGCTGCCACCCGCGTGCGGAACCGCAGCCTGGAACAGGTGCTCGATCCGCCGCCAAAAGGGGGTACCGGTGACGAAGCTCGTCCTTTCGCAGAATTCAGATGGTCTCTGGACGGTTTCGACCGCGGGGCTTGTCGTCACGGGCTTGCGTCGACACGAGGCGGAGGCATTCATCGCGTCTTATGAGCGTTGTTCGGCTGTTATGAACAGCTGACATTGTTGCGGTGCTCCTGCCGATGATTTGCTTTGATTGGTCGATTTCAACCGGCGCGCCCGTGCCCTTTTGGTAACAGTGCAGTTAACCCTTTTCGCCTAAAAGGCCTGTTCACACCGATGGACAAGCCTTCATGACGAGAACCGCTCCGAAGCCGGTCGCCCGCAAATCCGACGCTGCGAAGTCTGCGTCTTGGAGCGATTACGACCCGTACTTCACGCCCCGGAAGGCGCCGGCCGGCTCACAGGGGAACCCGACCGCTCCTGCTCTGAACCGCAGCAACAGCCCGTATTTCCCGAGACTGCCAGGCGTATCACAGGGCTGAGCGTTGGCTTGAGGCGGCGGGCTGTCTCCGTGTTGTCGGAGACAGTGATGCCCATGAGCGCAGCACGTACGCATCGCCCGCGTCGTGAAGCCTCGCCACCAGGACGCTGACAGAAAAAGCCCCGCCGCGGCTGGGCCGGGCGGAGCAAAGTGGGATTTACGAAACCCGCTGGAGGCGGGCATGAGGTAGACGGGCGGTCAGCGGCGTTCAGTCCGGCGGCTCTGCCCCGCGCTCAACGCACGGCGCTCGCATCCCTCCGGAATCATGCCGCCGCCGACCAACCGGTCCATCGCCCCCACGAGCCGTATTGAGTCCGGCGATCAACGCCCGCTGCGACGCGGTCAGCGGCACCACCCTACCGGACCACGCGCCCCGGCCGAATGTCGGCCTCAGGAGCGGCCGCGTCCCATAGGCGGTCTTGCTCCCGCAGCAACTCGGCACGCTCGCGCGCACGCGTTGTCTCCGGCGTCGCGTCACCCTCGGGCGCAGCCGCAACGGAGGGCACCCGCGGCAGTTCCGGCAACAGCGCTCGGGTGAGTGCCGCGGCGATCCGTTCGAGGTCGGCCGCGGGGATATCGAGTTCAGCCCTGATATCGACGCACCGCTTCACGGCCAGATCGGCGCAGGTCTCGCCGGCCCAGCCGAATCGTTCGCCCGGCATGGCGCGCAGCCGCTCCAGGCGCCGCCGGTCGGTTGCGCTGCTGTCGTGGTCGGCTCTCGCGCCAGGGACCAGCCGCGCGAGTTCTCGGAGCAGATGGGCCCGGATTGCGGACACCCGCACCGGGCCGATCTTGCGCACTGCCATCAACTCGACCGGCGACGCGAGCGCCAGCGCGGCCATATCGGCGAAACCGGCCTTGCGCAGCCGGGCCCGGAGCGAGGCCGTCAGCAACCCGCGCCCGTAGCCGCCGGCCGCGAGGCGTTCGGCGGCTTCCTCTGACAGGCCGTCAAAGAGCGGCAGATGGGCGGAGACCGCGTCGAAGAGCGTGGGCTGGAACGTTCTCATGCCTGGGCCGGATCGTTTCACCCGCTCCTACAGCGACCGCTCGTCGATGTCTGCGGCGTTGCGCTCCGCCCGAGGCTGATGCTCGTTGCCCTTTGTCGCCCTTGGACGCGTTCGTTTGTCGCCTTATGCGGCCCGGACGTTGGCCAGGAACTTCTCGACCTCGGATCGCAGAACGGCTGACTGGTCCGCAAGGCCATCGGCGGCGGTTGCGACCGCGCGAGCGGCCTGTCCGGCGCCTTCGGCCTCCTGTGCGACCTCGGCGATGTTGGTCGTCACCTCCACGGTTCCCGTCGAGGCCTGAGACATGCTGCGTACGATCTCCTGGGTCGTCGCACCCTGCTCCTCGATGGCGGTCGCGATGTTCGTCGTCACGCTTCGCATCGCCTGAATCTGCTGTGCGATGTCCTGGATCGCCTGCGAAGCACCTTCGGTTGCGCCCTGGATCGCGGTGATCTGCTGGCCGATCTCGTCGGTGGCCCGCGCCGTCTGGCTGGCGAGTTCCTTCACTTCGGACGCCACGACCGCAAATCCGCGCCCGGCTTCGCCCGCACGCGCCGCCTCGATCGTGGCGTTGAGTGCCAGAAGGTTGGTCTGGCTGGCGATGGTCGAAACCAAACCGACGACATCCCCGATGCGGGTCGCAGCCTGGGCGAGCGCGGCCATCGTCTCCTCGGTGCGGGAAGCCGCCTGCACGGCCGCGGCGGACATCCCGGTGGCCTGCTCCACTTGCCGGCCGATCTCCTGGACGGTCGCGCCGAGTTCTTCCGCCGCCGCCGCCACGGCATTGACGTTGCTGGCCGTCTGCTGGGCGGCGCCGGCGACGCTGGTCGAGCGTTGCGCGGTCCCCGACACCGCGTTTTGCATCGTCGCGGCCGAGCCCTGCAGACCCGCGACGGCGTGTGCCACCCCGGCGACGATGCCACCCACGGAGTCCTCGAAGCGGTCGGCGAGGTCGCGCAGAAGGGTGCGGCGCGCCTGCTCTTCGCGCAGCCGTGCGGCTTCCGTCGTCTGAAGCTGCTGAGCGGCCTCTTCCAGCGACATGTCGCGGATCGTCACCACAGCGCGGGCGATGTCGCCGATCTCGTCCCGGCGTCGGCTGCCCGGCACCTCAGCCAGCGTCTCGCGAGCGGCGAGCGCGCTCAGGGCTTGGGTCAGCGCGCTGAGCGGCCGGACGATCGAGCGGGCGAGGAGCAGCCCGAGGATGGCCGTTCCCAGGAGCACGACGAGCGCGGTGAGGGCGAGGGTGCGCGAAAGGGTCTGCACCGCACCGACGGCTTCCGCCTCCGTCTGCTCCGCCACCACCGTCCACGGCGCGCCCAAGACCGAAACCGTGGCGCTCGCCGCCATGTGGCGTCCGTCCGCCGCCGGATAGGCGAAGCTTCCGCCGGAGAGTTGCGATGCGGAGAAGCCGAGATCCGAGATCGGCGCGCCGGCCTTCACGGCCGGGTTGAGGGGAGGATTCGAGCGGAGGCGGCCATCGGCGCCCGCTGCCAGGATTTGCCCGGTCTCGCCCAGACCTGCCCTTTTGGCGAGAGTCCGGTCGAACAGAGCAGGGGTCACGCGAAGGACGACGAAGCCGATCCGCTCCACCGCCTGGGCGGTGCCCATGGCGACATTGGCTCGCTTGGTCATGGCCCGGCCGATGAAGGCCGAGGGTCCGCCGACCGGATAGGATGCGAAATCCTCGAACGCCGTCGCCCCCGGATCCTGGCTCTTCAGGCGCTCGACGAGGCGCGCGAGCCCGGTTTCCTTAAGGCTCGGATCGTCGAGCGACTTGGCGAAGTCGTTGCCTTTGGTCGTCGTGTAAACAACGCGTCCGCTTTCATCGAGAAAGATCAGATCGGCATATCCCGGCTCGGCGACGATCCGGCGGGCCACTTCCTGCACCTTGACGTGCCGTCGACCGTACATCGCGGTCGCGGGCGTGCTGTCCAAAGCAATGCGCGCTTCGACCGTCGGGGGGCTCTGGAAAGCCTCGACGATGCCGGCAAAATCGGGCTTCGAAGGGTCGAGGGTCTCGACCAGATCGGGGAAGTTCGAGACGATCTGCGGGTGACCGGCGGCAGCCAGAAAATCGGCCTGCATTCTGTCTGCCACAAGCTCGATACCGTCGCGTCGAGCAGCCGCAGCAAGCTCAAGCCGAGCCCCGGCCGCTTCGATGAGGCCCGACTTGGCCGATGACCAGCTCAAACCCCCCATTGCCGCAGCGCTGAGAAGCGCGAGACCAATGGTCATTGCGGGCAGACGGACCCCAAGACGGGACGCAGCGATCATAATTCGGCAGACCAAGTTGCAGTTTTCAGCGCAAAGCAGTGCCGTGCCAAGACTTAAATTTTTATAACGGAAGGACGGCCGGCCCATTAACGGAGAAGTGGGGCGCCAAGATTTCTGTGAGTTCCGCGCGATGCCTGCAACTCAGGGTTCGGACATCCTTGTTGGAAACTTAGAAACGTACATCCCCGGAAGGCAATACGGTATCCCTGCCGCACGACCTCCAAACTGTTGGGTTCGCAGCGCCTGCTGCAACGCCACGGCGGCGTGTGTCCTGGTACTGCCTCGCTGCAGGGTGTCGCTTGATCCGTCCGACGCGGCCAGCGTCTCGGCAGGCGTCGAGGTTGTTCGAGCTGGGTCAGGTCCACTTGGCTCGGCGCTGTCCGGCATCTGCTACGGGCCGAGATGCGGGCGGGGCCTCGACAGGGCCACACTGCTGCAACAAACGCCGCCCCTCGTCAGATTGAGAGGTCGAGCATGGTGTGCGCTGGCCGCAGCGCGAGCGGATGCGGTGGACGTGCTCGTCGAGCGGTATCTCGACACGTCGAACGGCAATGCCGTGGCTGCCCTTCGACAGGCCATCTCGGACGCACTGCAGGACGCGGTCGAGTGCCGGCAGAAGCTGGAGGCCGCCGAACGGGCGGCTTCGCGCGGATTCAGGCGGCAAATGCCGATGCCGCGCATGACAGGGACGGCCTTCCAGTAGGCGGTCCGTCCCTTCGATAGGCGACGGGCGCTAGCTTGCTGCCCGGCCGAGGTTGCGGTCGTTGATCGCGGTGCCCATCACGACCTGCCCGGTTCGGCCGCCCTGCGTTCTGCCCGCCGATGCCTGTCCTCGAGCGGCGCCGAACGACAGCGCTTCGACCTTCAGACCCCGGCGCATGTTCTCCGGAAGATCGGAGTGGTCGTAGTAGCCCGCGTCATGGGCCATCGCATCCATGGCCTGGATTTCGTTGGCGGCCGCGCCGGTCCAGAGGATCGCGCCCGTTCCGCCCTGGCGAATTTGGAAAACCGACATTGTCGCGTCCTCACTGGGTGTTCCAAGATGAGACGCGCGAGTCGGGTCGTCGTTCCCCAATCGACGTGGACCGACGGCCCGTTGTGCACCGGTCGGCTGTCCCACGCTGAAGGAGCGCTGGTCGCGCCGTATCTGAGGCTGGAGTGCGGGGTTGACGGTTGGGACCCCAACAACGCGCCTTCCTCGAACAGCGCATGAGGGAACGCGGAAGCGGCGGACGCTCTCTAAGATTCGGTCTCAGAAGACGTGATCGCGGTCCGGCACGTCAGAGAATTCCCACCGACGGACGATGGCATCCAGCCGATCTGAGAAGCTGGCGGAGAGGTCGCTTGGGCAGGCAGCGCGCCGCTCCAAGAGACGAAAGCAGCTTTCATGGTTTTTTGGAATTTCTGGCGGAGGGAGCGGGATTCGAACCCGCGATACCGTTTCCGGTATACACACTTTCCAGGCGTGCGCCTTCAACCACTCGGCCACCCCTCCGGAACCGGCCGGGGACCGACGCGGGCGCGGGGCGCGGGCGGTGGTCTCTTGCGGCAGGTGCGGGTCTGTAGCCGGGGCGTGGGCGTCTGGCAAGGCGAAGAATGCCACAGACGCACGCGTTGTGCGCCGCCCGGCTCCGGTCCGGGCGGCGTGTGGGTTCAGGCGATGCGGCGCGGACGGTCCGCAGCGGCGGCCTGCGTGGCCGATGACGGGCCGGTGGGGCCATTGACCGGAGCGGGCGTCGGCGGAACCGAGGGGGTGCCTGCACCGGTCTGGAGGAAGCCGGGCGTGGACGGGGCCGGGCTGTCCGTGGTGACCGGAGCCGGTACGGACGTGGTCGGGATCGCCACCGGAGCAGCGGGCTCGGCCGGAGCCGGGGCCGGGGCGTCGTCGTCCTCGGGCCCGGCCAGGATCTCCGGCGGGGTCTTCCACACGAAGGCGTCGAGACGGCCGGAGACCGGCGAGACCGGCGCCCAGCGCTCGGAGATGATGCCGTCGGCGACCCAGGCCGGGTCGCGCGGGGCGCGGGCCGCACGGGCGAGCCACTCGCGGGAGCGTCCACTCTCGGCGCCGTGCTCGGCGGCCTCGATCCGCGCCATCATCCGGCAGACGCGCGCCGTCGGCCGGTCGTCGGTGAGCGGCGCCAGCGCCTCGCGGGCGCGACCGAAATCCTTGGCCTCGGTCGCGGCCTGGGCGATCACCAGACGCGATTCCGGCTCCCAGGACGAGAGCTTGGCCAGATTTTCGGCGCGGGCCAGCCGGTCGCGGGCGGAGTCGCCTGTGCGCAGGTTGAGGTAGACCTTGGCGAGTTCCGGATGCGGGGTCGCCTTCCACGCAGCTTCGATGATCTTGGCGGCCTTGCGCAGATCGTTGCGCCGGGCGAGCAGCCGGCCGGCAATGACGGCCGCCGGCACGAGGTCGGGGGCGAGCTTGACGGCCTTGAGGGCCTGCTCGGTGGCGGTATCGGGCTCGCCGGCCTCGTGGCGCTGGGCGGCTGCGGTGAGCAGCACCGCGCGCTGGCGGCGGGCGGCGTGCTTGTCCATCAGCCCCAGCGCCGCGCGGCGCTCCACGGTCTCGGTCGCGGCAGACCACTCGCCGTCGGCGCATTGCGCTTCCAGCACCGCTTCGTTCGCCCAGGTGACGCTCGGCGCGAGTCGGGCAGCCTCGGAGGCGTAGGCGCGGGCAGCGCCCTCGTCCTCACGGCGGCGGGCCTCGACGAACAGGCCGCGCAGACCCAGCACACGGGTCTCGGGATCGTCGGCCATGCGCTTGAACGCCTGTTCGGCCGCGTCCCGGTCTCCGGAAATCTGCGCCGCCTGGGCCTTGAGGAGGAGCGTCAGCGGCTGGCTGCCGAGCAAACGCTCGGCGTCGCCCGCATGGCGGCGGGCCGCGAGCGGGTCACCGGAGCCGACGGCGATCATGCCCCGCGAGAGCGAGGCGAGGCCCTTGTTGCGGCGGCGCTCGCGGGTCGAGCGGCTGATGCTGGCGGGCAGGCCGATCACGCCGGTCACGACCGCCCAGATCAGGCCGAGGACGATCGCCGCCACCAGCACACCGGTGAGGGCGATGGCGAGGCTCATGCCGATCTCGTAGCCGTTCCAGACGACGGTCACGGTGCCCGGATGGTCGGCGATCCACACCGCGCCGTAGGCGGCGACGGCCAGGAGGGCCAGGAAGACGAGGGCGCGCCACATGGGTCAGGGCCTCCTTGGGAGCACGGGGAGCGGGCGCACGCGGCCCGGGCAGAGTGGAAGGGGGGAACGCCGCGCGGGGCGCGGCTGGTTCGTCGTCATCGATGGCGGTCCGGGCCGTCAGCGTGCCGGCGGCAGGCCGGTGAAGGCATCGGCCAGCAGCGCCTGGGCCGCGCGGCCCGCCTCGGCGCGCGCCGAGAGCCGCGTTCCGAAATCGCCGCCCTGCGCCCGCGCCTCCTCCGGAAGGGTGGCGTAGGCCTTGGCCGCCTCGGCGAGGTCGCCACGGTCGAGTGCCGCCTGAACCTGCGCGGTCGAAGCCGAGCTGCCGGCGGCCTGGGTTCCGCCCGCGGTGGGTCCGTCGGCGCGCTTCACCTGCACCAGGGAACTCGCCATGTTCATCAGACGGTCGCCCACGCTGCCGGTCTCGGCGACGGATTTGGCCTGGGCCGCGCGCTTGGCCTCGGCGATTTTCTCCGAGATCCGACGGAACTCCGCGGCGAGGCCTGAAGCGGTCGGCGCGCCCTTGTCGGCGAAGGGGCCGAGCGCGTCGAGGCGCTTGGAATCCGCCGGTTCGAGGTTGCGCAGGCTGGCGAGCGCATCCGGGTAGGGTTGGCCCGCCTCCAGCGCCGAGGCGATCCGGTCGGCCGCGACGATGCGCAGGGCCGACTGCACGGTCGATTGCTTGGCGCTCTGATCGACCGCCTTGTCGAGGCCGGCAATCCGCTCCGACTGTTCCTGAAGCTTGCGCTCCAGGCCCTTCACGGCTTCGTCGGCGCGGGTCTGGGCGGCGTCGGCGGCCTGCTTGCTCGCCTGCGTCGCCTCCTGCACGGTCTGGGTCGCGGCGGCGATGCGCCCGTCCAGCGCCTTCTGCACCTCGTCCACGCGCTTGCCGAGGGCGGCCTCGGCCGCTTCGTCCGCCTTGGCACGGGACGCGACATCCGCCTGCAGCGCCGCGATCTTGTCGGAGAGATCGGACGCAGCACTCTTGCCGCCGTTCGTTTCGAGCGCCTTGAGCCGGTCGTCGAGGGCGGCGAGGGCGGCCGGATCCATCGTCTGGGCGGTCTTCACCTCGGCCGTGCCGTCGCGGCCGGGCTCCTCCTGCAGCGCCGAGACGCGCTGATCGAGGGCATCGAGACGTGCGGCGATGTCGGCGGGGACGGCCGGCGCGGGAGCCGAACCGTCGGCCGAGGGGGCCGTGGCGGGGGCGACGCCCGCCTTCTGCAGAGCTTCGTTGGCGCGGTCGGCGGCGGCCTTGGCCGCGGTTTCCGCGCGGGCGACGGCGTCGGGCAGGGGCTTCAGTGCCTGCTCATTGGCAGCGAGGCGCTTGTCGAGCCCGGCTACGGAATCCTTCGTGGCAAGGCTCGCCAAGGACTTGTCGAGATTTGCAAGGCGCGGATCGGCGCCCCGCTGATAGGTGGTGACGCCGTAGAGGAGGCCGGCGCCGATCAGGCCGCCGATCAAGCCCGAGGCGGCCACGGAGCCGAAGCCCGCGCCGCCGCGCGCCGGTGCCGCCTTCGCGGTGTCTTTGGGCGTTTCCTTGGCGGCGTCCTTGGCCGAAGCGGATGCGCCCGCGCTCTCCTTGCCGGCATCGGGTTTCGCGCCCGGCTTGGCGGCATCCGCCGCATCGGACAGGCGCTTGGCCTTGAGATCGAGGATCGGGCCGTCGGTCAGCGAGGCCGCCTCCGTCACCCGCGTGGCGCCCGGCGCCGCTCCCGGCTTGGCTCCCGAGGTCGCATCCGGCTTGGCGCCGCTGGAGCCAGCGCTTCCGGAGGCCGGTGTCTCCGGCTTCACCGTGCTGCTGCCGGTCGTGCCGCCCTTGGCGGACGTGTCCGGTCTGGCATCGGTCGCCTTAGCGCCGGCCGGATTCGGCGGAATTGCGCTGCTGCCGGTGGCGCCCGGCTTCGACGGTGCATTGCCTCCCGGTATGCCGGAGGCAGCGGCCGGCGCGCCGGACGGCTTTCCGGGCTCGGTGGGTTTGTTGGACATCGTTCCTGCGCTGGTCGAGGCGGCCGACGGAGGGACCGCGCTGCTGCCAGTGGCGCCGGGCTTCAACGGCGCGTCTGCTCGAGCGTCCTGCGGGCGCGCGGAAGACCCAGGCGCATTGCTACCGGCCAGGGCGCTGCTGCCGGTCGGACCCGCCTTTGCGGGCTCGGACTTGACCGGCTCCAACGCCGCTGGCCCCGACCTGGCCGGCTCGACCTTCGGGGTGGAGGCCGCTGCGGACGGCTCGCCAGGCTTGCCCATCGCCTTGTCGGCGGGCCGGGACGAATCCTTCGTCACGTCCCTGGCCGCTTCCCGGGCCTGCTCCGGCGACTTGCCTTGTTCCGAAGACTTGCCTTGCTCCGGCGACTTGGCGCCATCCCTGGCGCCGTCCTTGGGTGAAGTCACGGGCGTTCGCTCCATTCAGCCGCCGCACCGGCGCAGTGTGCTCCCATAGAAGAGCGAACCGGCGCCGTCATCCATCGGAACCGCTTCCGGGTTCCATCTCCGACGCTCCGACACGCTCTCGCGTCCCCACCGGCCCGCGGGGGCGACGAGGCCGTTCAGTCCGAAGCCGCGAGACCGGCAAGGAGAGCTTCCTCGCTCGGGCGCGCCGCTACAAAATGGGCCGCGACGCCGAGCTCGACCAGTCCCAAGGCCACGTCCGGAGACAGGCAGTAATGCGCCAGCGCCCGAAACGCTCCGCCTAGACCGGCTTTGACGGACAAATGCACCGCGATTTCGGCGCTCCGTCGCGAAAAATGCAGGGCCGCGGCGAGCGGCGCGCCGTCCCGGCCCATCAGCCCCTGCACCACCGGCTCCGGCAGGGCTGCCTCGGCCAGAGCGGCGTAGGCGGTCCAGGTCGTGACGCCGTAGCCCACGGCCGTGAGGCTCGCGGCGGGCTCGGCCTTGCGGTCCTCGCCGGCCGCGTGGAGGAGAGTGCCGCCCGGCCGCACATGCGCTGCGACGAGCCGGGCCAGGCTGACGGCGTCCCCGTCGGCGCAGTGCACGGAGCGCAGGCCCGCTCGGTCCGCCCGCTCGGTGGTGCGGGTGCCAACCGCGAAGACCGGTGCCTCGGGAAGGCCGGCCGCGGCGAGCGGCGCGGCGGCGTTGGCGCTCGTCAGGATCAGCCCGTCGAACCGGCCGGTGGGCGGCGGCCCGTCGCTCGGCGCGATCCGCAGCACGGGCGCCACCAGCGCCGCATGGCCGAGCTCGGCCAGCCGCCGTGCCGTGCGGCTCGCGCCCGGCTCGGGCCGCGACACCCAGATCCGCATGCGCCCTTCTCCCTCACGCCATCCACAGCGTCCGTCGGCGTCGAGCCTCACCTGTATCCGTCGGCGGTTTCGTCGTAGACGTGGTGTCGCGACCGGTCTGACCGAGCTTTCGCGAGATATGGAGTAGGCGGGCCGGCCCCCGGCACGCAACGGTGCGTGGACGTCAGCGTGACACTCATGAAGATCCTCGGCATCGAGACCACCTGCGACGAGACTGCCGCCGCCGTCGTAACGCTCGGTGAGGGGGAACGCGGACAGATCCTCGCCAACGAGGTGCTGAGCCAGATCGCCGAGCACGCAGCCTATGGCGGTGTCGTGCCCGAGATCGCCGCCCGCGCCCATGTCGAGGTGCTCGACCGGCTGATCGCCCGGGCACTTCAGCGGGCGGGGACGACGCTGAAGGAGATCGACGGAATCGCGGTTGCCGCCGGACCCGGCCTGATCGGCGGCGTGCTGATCGGCCTCGTCACGGCCAAGACCCTCGCCCTCGTCGCGCGCAAGCCGCTCCTCGCGGTCAACCATCTCGAGGCGCACGCGCTGACGCCGCGGCTCACTGACGGGCTCGCCTTCCCCTATCTGCTGCTGCTCGCCTCCGGCGGGCATACGCAGCTCGTCGCGGTGAAGGGGGTGGGCGATTATGTCCGGCTCGGCACCACCATTGACGACGCCATCGGCGAGGCCTTCGACAAGGTCGCCAAGCTTCTCGGCCTCGGCTATCCCGGCGGCCCCGAGGTGGAGCGGCAGGCGGAGAGTGGCAATCCGGAGCGGTTCGCGCTGCCCCGGCCGATGATCGGGCGGCGACAGGCGGATTTCTCGCTGTCGGGCCTGAAGACGGCCCTGCGCATCGAGGCCGAGCGGCTCGAACCCCTCGCCTCGCAGGACGTGGCCGATCTCTGCGCGAGTTTCCAGGCGGCGGTGGTGGATGTGGTGGTGGACCGCGTGCGCGTCGCCCTGCGCGCCTTCGCGGGCGTCGCCGGGCATCCGACAGCTCTGGTCGCGGCAGGCGGCGTGGCCGCCAACGGAGCGATCCGCCGGGCGCTCGCCGCACAGGCCGGGGAGGTGGGCTTGAGCTTCGTCGCGCCGCCGCTGCCGCTCTGCGGTGACAACGGCGCGATGATCGCCTGGGCGGGGCTGGAGCGCCTGCGCCTCGGCCTCGTCGACGATCTCACCGTGCCGGCCCGCGCCCGCTGGCCCTTCGCCGAGGTCGCGCCGGCCGCGTGAGGCCGGTGGCCTGAAATCAGGCCAGCGCGCGGGCGGAGGCGGTCACCTTCTGCACGGAGAGATCGACCTCGTTCGCCGCCTGCGCGATCCCGTTGGCGTTGCCGCGCACGGCGTCGACGCTGCGTGCGGCGGTCTGCATGTTGCTCGCGATCTCCTGCGTGACCGCGGCCTGCTCGGTGACGGCGGAGGAGACGCTCATCGAGATCTCGCTGAGATCCGTGATGGTCGAGACGATGGCGCGGATCGCCTCGACGGCCCGGGCCGAGGAATCCTGTACGGCGGCGATCTGCTGGCCGATATCCTCGGTGGCGCGCGACGACTGACTCGCCAGCGCCTTCACCTCGGTGGCAACCACGGCGAAGCCGCGGCCGGCCGCGCCCGCGCGGGCCGCCTCGATGGTGGCGTTGAGCGCGAGCAGGTTGGTCTGGTCGGCGATCGAGCGGATCACGGAGACCACCTCGCCGATCCGCTCGGCGGTGGCGGTCAGTCCGCTCACGATTCCGCCCGCCTCCTCGGCGCGGCTCACCGCCGCGTCGGCGGCGGTCTTGGCCTGCGAGGCGTGGCGGCTCAGTTCTAGGATCGAGGCCGCGAATTCCTCGGCGCCCGCGGCAACCGACTGGACGTTGTCGGAGGTGACGGCCACCGCGGCCGCCGTCTCGCTCGCCCGACGGCTGACATGCGACATCGCGCCGGTGATGGTGCCGAGATCGGATTCGATGGCGCGCTGCCCGTTCGCGCGCCGGAGGCGGTCGGCCACGGCCTGCGTGACGTCGCTGGCGAACTTCACGATGGCGCAGGGACGCCCTTCGCTGTCGAGAACTGGATTGTAGGAGCCGTAGATCCAGATTTCCCGTCCGCCCTTGGCGAGCTGCCGGAACTCGCCGGCCTGATAGGTGCCGTTCGCGAGCGACCGCCAGAACTCGGCATAGGCGGCGCTCTTCACTTCCTCGGGATCGACGAACAGGCTGTGATGCCGGCCGCGGATTTCCTCCAGCCGATAGCCTACCGCATCGAGGAAGTTTGCGTTGGCATCGGTGATCGTGCCGTCGAGGCCGAAATGGATCACCGCCTGAGACCGGTTGATCGCGGCGATCTGGCCCTCATAGCTCGCGTTGCGCTGGGTCTCGGCCGTGATGTCGGTGGCGAATTTCACCACCTTGTAAGGCTGCCCGCGCCGGTCGAGAATCGGGTTGTAGGAGGCCTGGATCCAGATTGAGCGGCCGTCCTTGGCGATGCGCCGGAACTCGCGAGCCTGGAACTCGCCACGGCGCAGAGCCTCCCAGAATGCCTTGTATTCGGGGCTCTCGCGCTGTTCGGGGGGCATCAGCATCGCGTGTGAACGTCCACGCAGCTCATCAAGGGTGTAGCCGACGAGGTCGAGGAAGTTGGCGTTCGCATTCGTGATGGTGCCGTCCATTGCGAACTCGATACGGCCTTGAGCACGATCGACGGCCGCAAGGATGGAATCTTGTTCCGAATGGAAGATCGCCACGGCTGAGGGCTCCAGGCATCATGAATTTCGATGAAAGTTGGTTTCCTGCAATATATTTAATCAACCGTTAATCTCATACCAAATGACTAGTATGGACCGTATTGGCGCGCCGAATGAACGACATTTCATCAGGATTAAAAAGTAATGCAGCTATCGAGACTTATTTTCCGAAATTTCAAACAAACCGAAAACAAAAAAAATTGAAAGGCAAGCCTGAGAGGGTATGAGGTAGGAAGGCGAAAGTTGAATTCACGCAGCCGGCGAGAAGATGTTTCCGTTTTTGCCCGAATTTGTGGCAGGTAGCGGTTTTTTGTGTCGGACCTGGTCGGAAATGCTTCGACAGGTCGACCTCACCTTGGTCCGTTCTCGCAAAATATTGCAAACAGGACAGGTGAGCACGCGCCATTGCCCGGGTTCGGGCCTCTTCGTCACAGGATCGCGGATCGGTACTCGCTCTTCTGCCGGTAGGTCGTTATCGCGAACCTGACGATGTGGCTCCGGGTCCGCACCTTGGCCGTAATGAGCCGGGCTGCACGAGGTTCCCGATGGAGGCGGACATGAAGTCAGGCACGCAGCGGCGGGACGAGGTCGTGGCCGTCGTCGGCGGCGGATCCTGGGGCACGGCTCTGGCCAACGCCGCCGCCGCGGCGGGGCGCCCGGTCACGCTCTGGATGCGCGATCCCGAGGCGGCCGCGCGGATGGAGCAGGCGCGCGCCAACGAGCGCTACCTCCCCGGTGTCGCTCTGCATCCGGGCGTGCGCGCCACGGCCGAGGCAGCCGCGCTGGCGTCGGCGGGCACGGTGCTGCTCGTCGTGCCGGCCCAGACCCTGCGCTCCGTGCTGGCGGCGCTGGCGCCCTCGCTGGCGCCCGGGGCCGCGGTGGTGCTCTGCGCCAAGGGGATCGAGCGGGGCAGCGACGCCTTCATGAGCGCGGTGGCGGCGGAAGTGCTGCCGGCCGGCTCCCCGGTGGCGGTGCTGTCGGGTCCGAGCTTCGCCTCCGACGTCGCCCGCGGCCTGCCCACGGCCGTGACCCTCGCCGCAGCGGACGGGGCGCTGGCGGCGCAACTCGCCGGGCTGCTCTCGGGGCCGGCCTTCCGGCTCTATCACACCGACGACGTGCGCGGCGTCGAGGTCGGCGGCGCGGGCAAGAACGTGCTCGCGATCGCCGCCGGCATCGTCGCGGGCCGCGGCCTCGGCGAGAGCGCCCGCGCCGCGCTGATCGCCCGCGCCTTCGCCGAGCTGATGCGCTTTGCTCGCGCCTGTGGCGGCCGGGCGGAGACGCTGATGGGGCTGTCGGGCTTAGGCGACCTCGTGCTCACCGCCTCCTCGCCGCAATCGCGCAACTTCGCCTTCGGCGAGCGTTTGGGGAAGGGCGCCTCGCCCGAGGAGGCCGCGGGCGGCAAGCTCGTGGAAGGTGCCTTCACCGCGCAGGCGCTGGTCGATCTCGCCAGGGCGAGGGAGGTCGAGATGCCGGTGGCCGAGGCCGTCGCCGCGGTCGTGGCCGGAGCGCTGACGGTCGATGCGGCGATGACCGGCCTGCTGTCGCGGCCGCTCAAGGCGGAGACGGCGTGAACACCCGTCGATGGGTTGAAAGCGGAGCGGTCCGCGCCCTTCAAGAGCGGCCGGATTTTCGATAAGCGAGGGCGCCTTTCCCGACGGAGCCGTCCCGCGCCATGGCCTACTGGCTGTTCAAGTCCGAGCCCTCGACCTGGTCGTGGGACCAGCAGGTCGAGGCCGGGGAGGGCGGCACCTTCTGGAACGGGGTGCGCAACCACCTCGCCAAGAAGCAGATGCAGGCGATGCAGGTCGGCGAGCGCGGCTTCTTCTACCATTCCAACGAGGGCAAGGCCGTCGTCGGCATCGTCGAGGTCATCAAGCCCTATTATCCCGACCACACCGACGAGAGCGGCCGTTTCGGCATGGTCGATGTGCGGGCGGTGGCGCCGATGCCGCGCCCGGTCACTCTCGAGGCGATCAAGGCGGCGACGGCGCTCAAGGACATGGCCCTCGTCACCAATTCCCGCCTCTCGGTGCAGCCGGTGACCGAGGCGGAATGGGCCACGGTCTGCGCCATGGGTGGCTACGGCGAGCGCTGAGCGGCGGCCGACCGCTCAGCGGGTGAGTGCACCGGGCGCCGGGCCGCTTCTGCGCAGCCGGGTGCCGACGCTGTGGAGAGCGCGTCCCAGACCCGCGCGCAGGGGCGGCTCGATCCGCTGCGACACCAGCAGGGATGCGGTGACGGCCGTCAGAATGCCGCCCGTCAGGCTCGCGGCCGGGGGGAGCCCGGAGACGGCCAGGAACCGCATCGCCAGGGCACCGACGAAGGTGTGCAGCAGGTAGAGTGGGTAGGTCGCGAGACCGAGATCACGGAAGCGCCGCCCGAGGCCGGGAAAAGCGTCGGTCAGCGCCGTGTTCGCGCGGATCGACAGGCAGAACAGGGCCATGAAGACGGCGTAGAGGAACCAGGCCATCGCAGGGCTCCGGTCGAGGCCGAGCAGGACGCCAACAAAGCCGGCATCGTAGCGGATCTGCAGGAAGCCCCCCGTCAGGCAGATGGCGAGGCCGGCCAGGCGCAGCGCCGTCAGACCGTTCCGCACTGCGCTCCACAGCAGCACGCCGATGGCGAAGTGGCAGCCATGGGTGAGAAGGGCGAGCTTGGCGATCCGCGTGCTGATGATCCGGTCGAGGTCGGGCCAGAACGGCGTCGCCGCGAGGCACCACGCGAGCGCGCTGATGACGCCCACCGCCAGGATCACCGGCTCCAGCCGCTCGAACCAGTTCAGAAACAGCAGGGCATAGACCAGACCGTAGAACATGATCTCGATCCCGAGCGTCCAGTAGACGCCGTCGATCCAGCGGGGGACCGGGAACAGGACGAGGGTGCGGACGTAGCGCTCGAACAGGACTCGGGTGGTCTCAGGGTCGAAGAGCAGCGCGAGCCCGAAGGAGACGGTGGCGCAGAACCAGATGCCCGGCACGAGGCGCAGGATCCGCCCGGTGAGAAAGCGCGACGCGCTCGCCTGTGAGGCGGAATAGGCGATGACGTAGCCCGAGATCACGAAGAACATCGGCACGCCGACCCAGCCTTGTGAACTGACGGGCAGCAGGATCGGAAACGGGATCGACTGCCCGACGAGGGTGGCGGCCTCGCTCGACGGGACCATCCAGGCGGTGCAGGCGAGGTGATACAGCACGACGAGGCAGGCCGCGCCGAAGCGCAGCAGGTCGAGGCCGATCAGGGGCCGGGATGCGTGCGGGCGCGGCGCGGCCGAGGTCTCGCTGGCGGTCGGGACGATTGACATGCCTGTGGTCCTGGTGCCGGGACGATGCCGTCTGTCGGACAATCATCCGGCAACGCGATGCTCGTCTGTTGTGTCTTCGGGCAAACACGCGCGCGGGACAACGGCATGAAAATACTGATGCCGCCCCTTTCTCCGTGACATTTTCCAATTGGGCTAAGAAAGCCGAAATCCAGTCTCACGGATCTGTGAGGCTCGAGCTTGTGTCCGGCACCCGGCGAAATCCGTTCCGCTTCGCATCGATTGACGTTCCGTGAGATGCCGGCCCGGTCGCCGACCGTCTGCAACGTTCCTCGAAGCCGGCTTCCGCGTTTCGGAGGGTGGATCGGACGGCATCGTTGATCCGGCGCCGTTCCGGGCGCGCTCGAAACGAACGGGAGACTTCATGGCACCGCGCGAACCCCTGCTCATCTCCGTGCCGATCGCGGAACTGCGCCCGACGCAGATCACGGTGGGCTACCGTGAGGTCGAGGAGAAGCGCCGCCGCTGGCGGGCGCACGATCCCGAGAAGAAGGCGGAGTTCCTCGGCTCGCACATGATCCCGGTGCTGCTGGGCCCCAAGAAGAAGCACTACGTGATCGACCACCACCACCTCGCCCTCGCCCTCCAGGAAGAGGGCGAGGAGAACGTGCTGGTGACCGTGGTCGCCGACCTGCACAAGCTCGACAAGGATGCCTTCTGGACGGTGGCCGACCACAAGGCCTGGGTCCATCCCTACGACGCCGCCGGTCTGCGGGTCGGCTTCGACGACATCCCGAGGGTGATCGCGGATCTTGCCGACGACCCGTTCCGCAGCCTCGCGGGCGAGCTGCGCCGGGCCGGCGGCTTCGCCAAGGATACGACGCCGTTCAGCGAGTTCCTGTGGGCCGATTATCTCCGCCGCAACCTGAAGCGAAAGCTGATCGAGAAGGATTTCACCCAGGCGCTCGAGCAGGCGCTGCGCCTCGCGAAGGCGCCGGATGCCGGCTACCTGCCCGGCTGGTGCGGGCCCCTCGACGGCTGAGCGAGCAGCGCGGCCGCGGCGGCCAGAAGGCCGAGGCCGGCTGCGATCAGCGCGTTCCAGCCGGCAAGCGAAAGGCCGAGGAAGCGCCACGCGGCGGCCGTGCAATCCACCGGCCGCACGTTCTCGAGGTTCTTCAGGAAGTCGGACACGTCCGCCGGTCCGGCTCCGGAGCCGCCGCCGCAATCGCTGGGGCCCGGCCAGAACCCCCATTCCGCGCCCGCGTGATAGACGCCGAGACCGGCGCCGTAGATCAGCACCAGCGCGACGAGCCCGAGGACGAAGCGCGCGGGCCGCGGCGGGAGCCCGGCGGCGATCAGGGCCAGCGGCGCGGCGAGGTAGTAGGGCACCCGCTCGGTCAGGCAGAGCTTGCACGGCACGTAGCCGAGGCCGTGCTCGAACACGAGGGCGCCGCCGACGGTGAGTGCGGCGCCAAGCGCCACGGCGAGCGCGGCGGCCCGCAGGGTGAACCGGCTCACAGCATCACCTTGAAGGCGACGAAGCCCAGGATCACCACGGCCGCGAACAGCCCCGCCACCACGTTGAGGTGCCGGTCGAGCACCGCGCGGATGCCGATGCCGTAGCGCCCGAGCAGCCATGCCAGCAGGAAGAAGCGCGCCCCGCGGGTGATGACCGAGAGCAGCATGAACCAGAACAGCGAGTAATGGGCGAAGCCCGAGGTGATGGTGACGAGCTTGTAGGGGATCGGGGTCAGGCCCTTTAGCAGGATCACCCAGTGCCCGTAGGTGGCGTAGGAGGCCTGGAAGGTCTCGGCCTTGTCGGCGAGCCCGTAGAGATTGAACAGCCACAGCCCGACCGAATCGAACAGCAGCGCGCCGATGGCGTAGCCGAGCAGCCCCCCGAGCACCGAGGCGACAGTGGCGATGGTGGCGTAGAGCCAGACCCGGTCCGGCCGGCTCACCGCCATCGGCACCATCATCGCGTCCGGCGGTACGGGAAAGAACGAACTCTCGGCGAAGGCCACCGCTCCGAGCGCCCAGGGCGCGGACGGCTTGGCGGCGAGCGCGAGTATCCACTCGTAGAGCCGGCGGATCATGGGGCCTCTTTGGAGTGCGGGAAGCGGTGCCCTTTCAGCACAGATGCGCCACGGAGGCGAGGGCGGAGGCGCTTGACCGCAGGCAACCGCACCGCGAGCGATGTCGTGAGCGCTTAGGGCGGGTTCGCGCTGGGCCTCTGTCCGCGGCCGCCCATATCTCCGAGGCCGGGGCGGCGAGCGCTGCGGATCGATGGGAAACGGGTTCTGCCGATGTCGCGCCGCGTCTTGATCACAGGGGCCAGCGTGGCCGGCAACGCCGCCGCGTTCTGGCTGGGACGTGCGGGCTTCGACGTCACCGTCGTCGAGCGCGCCGCCGAATTCCGCGGCGGCGGCCAGAACGTCGATGTGCGCGGTGTCGGGCGCGAGGTGATGCGGCGGATGGGCCTGGAGCGGGCAGCTCTGGAATGCGGCACCGGCGAGGAGGGGACCGCTTGGATCGACGGACGGGGGCAGGTCGCCGCCCGCTTCGCCACGGCAGACATCGACGGGGACGGCCCCACCGCCGAGATGGAGATCTTGCGCGGCGATCTGGCCCACCTGCTCTACGAGGCGGCCCGCACGCACGCCGCTTTCCGCTTCGGCGACCGCGTGAGGCGCATCGAGCAGGACGCGGACGGCGCCACGGTCGGCTTTGCCGGTGGACGGACCGAGCGCTACGACGCCGTGATCGTCGCCGAGGGCGTCGGATCGTCGACCCGCGAAAGTGTCTTCCCCGGGGAGAACGATCCGCGCTGGATGGACCTGACGATTGCCTATCTCACGATACCCAGAACTGCGGACGACGACCGGATGTGGCGCTGGTACAATGCCACGGAGGGCCGGGGCGTATCTCTGCGCCCGGATCGCCACGGCACGACGCGGGCGATGCTGATGATCCAGCAACCGCCGGGCGGCGAACAGGATTGGGCGCCCGACCGGCAGAAGGCCTTCCTGCGCACGCGGTTCGCGGATGCCGGCTGGGAGGCGCCGCGTGTGCTCGCCGCTCTGGACGAAACTGACGATTTCTACTTCGACGTTCTGCGACAGGTGCGAATGAAAACCTGGTCGAAGGGACGTGTCGTCCTGACGGGCGATGCCGCGTGGTGCGTCACGCCGCTGGCCGGCATCGGCACCACTCTGGCGCTCACCGGGCCCTACGTTTTGGCCGGCGAGATGGCCCGCAATGGCGATGTCGTCGGCGCCTTCGCAGCCTATGAGCGGGCCATGCGCCCGATGGTGAGCAAGGCCCAGGGTGTCCCGAAGATCGCGCCGCGGTTGATGAACCCGCACAGCCGCCTCGGTATCCGCCTTCTGCACACCGCCCTGCAGGTCGCGAGCAATCCGAGCCTGCGCAACCTTGCCGCTCGGGCGTTCGCCCGGCCGCCCGTGGTGCCGGATCTGTCACCCTACCGGGCGATGGAGACCGTCCGCGTCGAATCTCCGAGCCTGTCGAATTGAGTTAGGCCGACGGAGCCATGGCTCCTCACGCGGAGGGTCTGGGCGCATGCATGGCCCCGAAGCACCCTGGTCCTGGTGCAACTGGATCGTCCGGCAAAAATTCGCTCTGGCCCGTCGCCCCGGCTTGTGCCAAGAGGCGCGTGCGTCGCGGGTATGGCGGAATTGGTAGACGCGGGCGACTCAAAATCGCCAGCCGAAAGGCGTGGGGGTTCGATTCCCTCTACCCGCACCAGCTCTCCCCAACGGAAGCGATCACGGCAGCGTCGGCTCGGCGGTGAGACGCGCGCGGATCGCGGCGCCGTCCCGGCCCGGCGGAGCTCCGAACAGACGGCGATAGTCGCGGCTGAACTGCGACGGGCTCTCGTAGCCGATGGCGTAGCCCACGCCTGCCACGTCTCCGGCGGCGAGCAGCAGGCGGCGCGCCTCGTGAAGCCGGACCTGCTTCTGAAACTGGACCGGCGTCATCGTCGTCACCGCCTTGAAATGACGGTGGAAGCTCGCGGGGCTCATACGCGCCAGCGCCGCCAGATCGGCCACGCGCAGGGTTTCGGCATAGTGCTCGCGGATCCAGGCCGTCGCCCGGCCGATCCGCGCGGCATGGCTCTCGGGCAGGCCGACCTGCCGAAGGGCCGGGCCGAGCGGACCGCCGAGCAAGCGCCAGACGATTTCCCGCCCGATTAGCGGTGCCAGCACCGGCAGGTCGCGCGGGTGATCGAGCAGGGTCAGGAGGCGCGCGAGAGGATCGCACAGGTCGGGGTCGAGCGTGACAGTGCGCAGCGGCGCGAAAGCCGGGGCGGGCGCGGCTCCCTCCGCAAGGGTCTCCGCCTGGGCGCTGAGCAGATCGGCCAGAGCGTCGAGATCGATGGCGAGGCTGAGCGCGAGATAGGGCCGCGCCGGGCTCGCCTCGGTGATCCGTGCCGTGACGGCGAGATCGAGCGAGGCGAACAGCGCTTGGCCCGCGGCGTAGCGGAAGCCGGTTTCCCCGAGCAGCGTCGTCTTGGCGCCCTGCGCCACGACGCAGAAGGAGGGGCGGTAGACCGAGCGGATCGGCCCGCTCGGCGTCTCGGCACGGTTGAGGAGCAGCCCGTCGGCCGGTGTCTCCCGGCCGAAGCGATGCCATTGCCGTTCGATCAAAGCCGCGAGGCCGGAAAGGTCGGTCGTCATGGGTGAGGATCCTAGCGTGCTTGCCGTGCCCGCGCACCCGATCGCGGCAGCTTTGAGAGGATCGGGCAACGGCTTGAGAGGATCGGCCGTGCACGCGAGGCCGCGGACGCCGTAACAGGGGCTGTCCCTTCCAGACGGAGATTTCTCCATGCGCATGCGCCCCCTCGGCCGGAGCGGCCTGTTCGTGTCCGAACTCTGCCTCGGCACCATGACCTTCGGCGGAAGCGAGGGTTTCTGGGGCCAGATCGGCCGGCTCGGCCAGGACGAGGCCGATACCCTCGTGAAGACCGCGTTGGATGCCGGCATCAACTTCATCGACACCGCCAACGTCTACGCGGGCGGGATGAGCGAGCGCATCCTCGGCCAGTCGCTCAAGAATCTCGGCATTCCCCGCGACGACGTGGTGGTCGCCACCAAGGTGCTGGGTCCGATGGGCGAGGGTCCGAATGCCCGCGGCGCCTCGCGCGGGCACATCCTCAGTCAGTGCAAGGCGAGTGTGGCCCGGCTCGGCCTCGACCATATCGACCTTTACCAGATCCACGGCTTCGATCCGGCGACCCCGATCGCGGAGACGCTGGAGGCGCTCGACACCCTCGTGCGCCACGGCCATGTCCGCTACCTCGGCTTGTCGAACTGGGCGGCGTGGCAGGTGATGAAGGCGATCGGCATCGCCGAGATGCGCCGGCTCGCGCCCATCGTCTCGCTTCAGGCCTACTACACCCTGGTCGGGCGCGACCTGGAGCGCGAGATCGCACCGATGCTGACCGCCGAGGGCGTGGGGCTGATGGTGTGGAGCCCGCTCGCCGGCGGCTACCTCTCGGGCAAGTATGACGGCGAGGGCGCGGCGGCGGATGGGCGGCGCACCACTTTCGATTTCCCCCCGGTCGATCGGACCCGCGGCGGCGTCACGCTCGATGCCATGCGCGGAATCGCCGAGGCGAGAGGGTGCAGCGTGGCGCAGGTGGCGCTCGCGTGGCTTCTGCACCGGGACGTGGTCACCAGCGTCATCGTCGGCGCCAAGCGCGTCGGGCAGCTCGAGGACAATATCGCCGCGACGCGGGTGCGGCTCGACGCCGAGGAACTCGCCCGGCTCGACGCGGCCACCCGGCTGCCACCGGAATATCCCGGCTGGATGCTGGAGCGCCAGGGCGCGTACCGGACTTGATCTAGTCCCGCAGGAAGCGCCGGATCCAGCCGGCCACGCGCGCGCTGTCATGCGGCGCTTCCAGCGAGGCCAAAGCCGCCGGCACCAGCGTCGGGTCGCTTGCCCCGGCCCGGTGTCCGTCGGTGAGCGCGCGGGCATAGTCCGGCGCGAATTCCGGGTGGCACTGGAACGAGAGGGCGGGGCGATCGCTCCAGGCCAGCACGCCGTAGGGCGTGAAGGTGCTGCCCGCGAGCACCCGCGCGCCGGGCGGCAGGGCCACGACCTGATCCTGATGGCTCACGGGGATGGCGATCGTTTCGCAGCTGTCCATGAAGGGCGCGCGCTCCGCTACCGCGTAGGCGTGGAGCCCGAGGCCCCATCCGCGCTGCGAGCGCTCCACCCGCCCGCCGAAGGCCTGCGCCAGGGCCTGATGTCCGAAGCAGAGGCCGACGAGCTTCTTCGAGCGGTCGAGGCTGCGCAGGAAGGCGAGCAGGTCTTCGACCCAAGGGGTCGCGTCGTAGACCGAGGCGGGCGAGCCGGTGATGACGAAGGCGTCGAACGCCTCCGGCGCCTCGGGCCAGCGGCCAACCGTCACGTCGAAGCCGGTGAAGGCGTGGCCGTCGCCGATCAGTGCCTCCACCATCGCGCCGTAGGAGGGAAAGCGCCCGCCCAGCCGCTCGGGCGGGTGGCCGGTCTCGAGGATGGCGATGTTCATCGGGTCGAATCCAGGACTAGAACCCAGTCAGCTTGACTGCGTAAAGGGCTGTTGAGGGGGGATGCGGAAGTTCACCCATCGCCCGCAAGCGGACGTTCCGTTTCCGACCCATGCCCGCCGCCCGCACCGCTCTCGGCGCTTCCCGAAAGCGGTCGTTCGTTTGCCGCCCGGCAGCTTCAGCCCGGGGCGGGAAACGGGACGCATACGTTAGCGTTCGAGTGTTTGGCTGCGGTCCCGACAGAAACCGAGGGAGGTCGGCATCATCGATCGCTCAATCCTCCTGCAAACATCGCCATCGATACGGCAAGGTTCGGGGCGTTTGGGAGGGCAGTCTCCGTAGGCACCATGGCGTCCCACGGAGGCCGGCTCCGATGGCTTCCTATCGATTTGGTCGACAACGAAGCTCCTCCGACCCCTTGGAGGAATCATCACTGCATCAGTGGCAGAGATCATCCGATGGCGCATGCGGGCTCGCTTCATCCTCGGAGGCTTGCGCCAGCCGCCAGCTCAACAGTTCTGCGACGCGTGAATGGGATCTGCCGAATGTGCACTCTCTGAGGGCGGTCGCCGGGGATCTACCCGCAGGCTGAAGTGGAATTATCCAGCTCGGGTTCAGCGATCTTCGCGGGTAACGTCCTTTGCCAACGCTGCGCTCTCCCGCTTGAGCGGACGGCTTGTTGGGCATGCTTCCTGCGCGAAGCCATGCAGGGCGTTGATCAAACTGTCCGGCGTCTGTCGGTAGAAAATGAACTGCCCGCGGCGCTCGCTTTCTATCAGCCCGGCCGCCTCGAGGATCGACAAATGCTGGGAGATGGATGCCTTCGACATGGCGAACCGCGCAGCGATCTCGCCGGCGTTGAGTTCGGTATGAGAGAGGTAGGCTAAAATCTGGCGCCGGACGGACGATGCCAGGGCTTCGAAGACGCGCTGCATCGCAGGATGTTTAGTTGATGAGCTAACCATTGACAACTCGGAGCGATTCGTCGTTTAGGATATTTACTAAATATCTAATGACGGCTAGCAATGACCGAAGCGCCCCGATGCAGCTCGACGACTCGCATGATCGCCGACGCCCACACGTCGGCCGCTGACGGTCACTTGGAATGGGCGCCGGCCAAGTCACTTTGGATCGGTGGCATGCTGGCTGCAGCCCTGCTGCTTGGCCCCATTTTCGTGACACCCGGGGCTGTCGCGCTGTTCCTGGTGACGACTGTCATCACGCTTTGCGCAGGCCATTCGATCGGAATGCATCGGTTGCTGGTGCATCGCAGCTTCTCGGCAAAGCCCTGGGTCGAGTATGTTTTGGTCTACCTGGGGACCTTGGTTGGAATGGCGGGTCCGATCGGCATGGTCCGCCTCCATGACATGCGCGATTGGGCGCAGCGGCAGTCCGCCTGCCACGATCTCCACGCCAATCGACTTCCACTCCTGCGTGACGCTGTGCTGCAGATGCACGCTCGACTCGTACTGACTCACCCCCCTCTGTTCGTTGTGGAGCCGAGGATCGTAGGTGACCGGATCTTTCGTTGGCTGGAAGCGAGCTGGATGCTGCAGCAACTGCCATGGGCCGTCCTGTTCTATGCGATAGGCGGGCTGCCGTGGTTGGTTTGGGGGATTCCGGTCCGGGTCGCCGTATCGTTGACCGGGCACTGGCTTGTCGTGCACCTGACCCATCGTCATGGACCCCAGGGTTGGGTGGTCGATGGTGAGTCCGTTCAAGGACATGACTTACCGGCAGCGGCCTGGCTCACCTTCGGCGAAGCTTGGCATTCAACGCATCACGCATGGCCGGAGTCGGCACGCCTTGGAACGGAACCAGGTCAAGCCGATCCCGGCTGGCGGCTGCTGCAAGGCCTGGAACGTCTCGGCCTCGTCTGGGATTTGAAGCAGCCCGGCGTTCTGCAACCTCGGCCCGGCGTTCGAAAGCTTCAGGGACCAACGACCTCGTAGCGGTTGTTTCGGACCGCTCCGGGGGGAGCGCTCGCCGACACGACGTCTGCTTCGATGCCTTTTCGTGCGAAACCCGGCTGGCGGAAATCCACCCAACTCAGCCGTGGGGGTCGCCTTGATCAAAGGCCGGAAAGCGGACCTTCCCAGGGTCTGCAATGGGTCGAATGCGGCTCCTCGTATGGTCAAGCTGGTTGTATCGTGAACTTAGATCGCCGGATCGTAGGCGGAAACCGTCGCCGGAGCCGCAGGCTTGGCCTTGAGCCGCACGAGCAGAACGGCCGCACTCATCACCGCGGCGAAGATCGCGAAGATCAGCGGGTTGTAGACGATGAGCGCTATGAGGCAGACCACGGCCATGACGAGCGCGAAGGCCGGCGCGTAGGGGTAGAGCGGCGCCCGGTAGGGGCGGGCGAGGTCCGGCTCGCTGGCGCGCAGGCGGAACAGCGCGGCCATGCTCATGACGTACATGGTGAGCGCGCCGAACACCGCCATCGTCACGATGCTGGCGGTGAGCGACTGCCCGGCGACGCTGATCAGGTTGTCGCTGTAGATCGCGGCGATGCCGACGATCCCGCCCGCCAGCGTCGCCACGTGCGGCGTCTGGAAACGCGGATGCACCCGCGCGAACATGATGGGCAGGAAGCCGGCGCGGGCGAGCGCGAAGATCTGGCGGGCATAGCCCATGATGATGCCGTGGAACGAGGCGACGAGGCCGAACAGGCCGAGCCACACCAGCATGTGCAGCCAGCCGCTCGACTCGCCCACCACCCGCTTCATCGCCTGGGGCAGGGGATCGTTGAGGTCGGACAGGCTCTTCCAGTCCCCGGCGGCGCCGGCGAACAGCATCACCCCGAAGGCGAGCGCGGTCAGCGTCAGCACGCCGGTGATGTAGGCGATGGGGATGGTGCGCTTGGGATCTTTCGCTTCCTCCGCGGCCATGGCCACACCCTCGATGGCGAGGAAGAACCAGATCGCGAAGGGGATCGCGGCAAAGATGCCGCCGATGGCCGCCGGACCGAAGCTGTCCCCTCCGGCCCAGCCGCCGGCCGTGAAGTTGTCGAGGCGGAAGGCCGGGGCGACGACGCCCATGAAGACCAGAAGCTCGGCCACGGCCAGCACGGTGACGAACAGTTCGAAGGTGGCGGCGATGCGCACGCCGACGATGTTGAGGCCCATGAACAGCAGGTAGGCGCCGAGCGCCGCGTGTTTCGGGTCAAGCCCCGGATACTGGACATTGAGATAGGCGCCGATGGCGAGCGAGATCGCGGGCGGCGCGAACACGAATTCGATCAGCGTGGCGTAGCCGGCCACCGCCGCCCCCGTGGGCCCGAAGGCCCGGAGCGCATAGGCGAAGGGGCCGCCCGCCTGCGGGATCGCGGTGGTGAGTTCGGTGAAGCTGAAGATGAAGGCCACATACATCGCGGCCACGCACAGGGTGGTGACGAGGAAGCCGAGGGTGCCTCCTTTCGCCCAGCCGTAGCTCCAGCCGAAATACTCGCCCGAGATCACGAGCCCGACGGCAATGCCCCAGAGATGGAAGGCGTTGAGGCTCTTGTCGAGCGTGGTCGAAGGCGTCGGCATCGTGCAACTCCGCAGTCCCGGCCCAACCGGCTTCGGCCCGAGAGGCGGCGTCCGAACGGGGCCATGGGGCGGAAAGGCCAAGCAAGAGCGTTGCCGCTTTCCGTGGTTGCGGTGCTCGTCAGGCGCGGGGCCGTAAGGCCTTCTCGGGAGGGCCGCCGCATGCCGGCGCCGCTCAACCCCTCTGGACCGGCAGCGGGGCGAGTTGGCAGCGGTCACTCGGGCGAGGGCCGTTAGCCGGCCGGATCG
Organism: Methylorubrum sp. SL192; assembly: GCF_026672325.1. Lineage (NCBI taxonomy): Bacteria > Pseudomonadati > Pseudomonadota > Alphaproteobacteria > Hyphomicrobiales > Methylobacteriaceae > Methylorubrum > Methylorubrum sp. SL192. The sequence continues at coordinate 5,098,410 of NZ_JAPPQV010000003.1, read as the reverse complement.
AACGGGATTTGAGCGATACGTCCCGTTGCCGGATGTTCGCTCAGCTCGACATTGAAGGTCTTGTAGATGAAGGCGAGCAACTCCTCCGCCGCGCAGGCGCGCGTCTCGGACGAGGCCGCCGCCGCTTTCGCCTCATGATAGCGACGCGACAGGATCTCTTTTTCCGAAAGCGCCGTTCGCAGCGCCATCTTCGTCGCGGTGATCGTCAGCCGGCACTCGCTGATTTCGTTCATCAGCGCCGATCGTTCCGATTGCCATCGGACGCGCTCCTGCTGGACGCTTTGAATCAGGTTCAGCGCCTGCGGCTCGATCATCTCCTTCCAGCGCTGCAAGTCGTGGATCGTGTCCGCGGCTTGCTTCACCAAACCCAATGCGTCGTCGAGCCTGACTTCGACGCCGAACATGGCCCATTCGGAGGGCTGGACCGGAAGGCCGCTCTCGCTGGTGATCGGGCATGGGCTGTCGAGGTCCATCGGAGCGCGTTCACGCCTTACGGCGCGTCCTGTCCGATGTCGCCGGTCTCCGCGGGGACGGGCTTGTTCTTCGAGCCGAAGGCCGTGAACACGGCGTCATAGATGCGGACCAGCCAGGTTTCCGCCTCCTTGGCACGCGCTTCGGCGCGGCGGGCACGGTCCTCCGCTTGGCTCAGCAGAACCTGGTTCGAGGCGAGCGTCTTCTGGAGCTGCCGCACCTCGTCCTCAGCTTGGCTGATGACGCTTCGGAGCTGGTTCTCGAGATCGACGGCGCGCTCTTCGCTGATCCGGATCGCTTCGGCGGCCTCCTGCACGAGGTCGATCGCGGAGACCCAGTCGCGCTGCGGCGGCGTGGCCGTGCCCCCGTCGGAGGCGGATGCGGTGTCGGAGGTGGCGGGCGAGAAATTGATGATCTTGTCTCCCGGTCGCGTCACGTTGGCCTGCCAAGCCCGCATGAGAATGGAATTGCCGGAGGAAGGGGCGGCGTCTTTCACGGCCTGTTCTGACATTCAAACATCCTTCCGAGTCTTTTTTGCCAGGTCTTTTTTGTCAGGTCTTCTTTGCCGAGGAACGGCGAATTAGGCCGACTTGCCCGTGGAGCTGAACGGCCGAACGTTGCTGACCTCGTCGGCCGAGGCATGCGCGGTCTCTTCGTCGAGCTCGTCGTTCACCTGCTCCCGCCACGGGCGGCCCGAGCGTTTCAGGGCATCGTGCTGCTTCTGCAGCGTGACCCGGCTTTCGCGCGCGATGTCGAGGGCACCTTGCAGCAACGCGCGCTCCGAGCGCTCGTTCTGCAGCTCTTCCATCAATCTGCGGTTGGAGGCTTCGAGATCGGCGCGGGCGGCTTCGTGCCGGTGGGTCAGGTGCTCGATGCGGTCGTTCAGAACCGCGTTGCGGTTCGTCGTCTGCTCGATCGCCGCATCCTTGGCGGCCAGAGCCTTGTTGAGCATGTCGCAACGGCTATCGAGTTCGCCGCGAATGCGCTGGATTTCCAGGAACCGCTCGGTCTGGCGCGAAAGGTCGGCTTGCAGGGCTTCGAGACGGCGTTCCAGCGTGCTGCGCGCGATGGTCGCTTCCTTGAAATTGCGATCGACCGAACGGAATTCCTCGTCCTTGTCCCGCAACTGGTTGCGCGCCTGCACCAGCAACTGTTCCGTCGAGGTCGCCCGGTTCAGCGCGGCTTCGAGTTTCATCGCGAGGCTGGCGCGGTCGTTTCGAAGCGCGGACAGCTCCGTTTCGTGCTGCGCTTCGTTCCGCTCCCTGACGGAGATTTCCGTCGCGAGTTGGGTCTCGACGATGCGCAGGCGCTGCCGGTCAGCCTCGGCTGTGGTCGTCAGGTCGCGATGGCGGGCATCCAGATCCGCGAGCTGGGTCGCCTGCTCCTCGCTCAGAAGCTGGAGACGGCGTCCCTCGACCTCCAGCAGACTGTTCCGCTCGCGGACGTTGTTCAGCTCGTGCTCGGACCGCGCCAGGGCGCTGTCGGCGGCCTGGGCTTCCTGCCGCAGCGCCCGGCTCTCGCTCGTCAGAGCTTTGTTCTGCTCGACCTCGGAAAAGAGCTGGCGCTCCAGGTTCTCGATGGCCGACACCTTGTCGCGCAGATCGATCTGATGCGCCTCGACCGCTGCATCGCGCTCGCGCAGGCTTTCCAGGGTTCGCTTCGCGTGAACCTGGGAATCCGCCAGCTCGCTGTTCATCCGCGACAGCTTCGTGGAGAGATCCGCCACCTCGTCGCGCAGGCTGCCGTTGGCGCTGACTTCCTGCGTCAGCGTGTTCTCAAGCTCGGCGATCCGCACGCTGGCCTTGGACAGCTCGCTGCTGATGCTCGCCAGCGGCTGCAGGATCAGCACGAAATCGTCTTGGAGGCTTCGCAGGTCGTCCAGGCGGCCGACCATCGCGTCGATGCGCTGCCGGACGACCTCGTCCCGTTGACCGATGGCGTCGAGGTTCGTCGGAGCCGGCTCGGGGGCCGAACGGGAGCGTCTTCCGCCCTCCATCAGGTCGGGGAGAACCGCCTTCGGCAGCCGCGGCGAGGGGGGCGGCTCCGGGTTGCGCGGCCGTTGCTCCGCGTCGCGGTCGCGTGAGGCGGATGACGTCGGCAGCACGTTTCGGAACGGCATCCAAGCCATCGCGGTGTGTTTTCCCATAACGACACGGCGAATTCGCGTGCTTACTGCTTTTTTAACAGATTTGTCACGCAACGCGAGTCGCCGGACCCGTTGGCAACAGGCTTCTTCCTGATGGGATGCGTATCGATCTTTTGATAACTAAATCGTGATTGCGGAATATTTCTTAGTATATCCATATTTTATTGCTGTGTTTATATCAACAATTTGGTGATTTGATAAGAATTGCCTCTCATGGCGTCGGGTTGCTGGCGCCAGTGATCGTGATGGCCGTCAGGTTGCGCGGATTTCTGTTGCCGGGGATGCTCCGGCAAAGAACGCCTCTGCAAAGAACGCTTCGGCGTGGGTTGTTGCGATACGCGCGGAATTCGCTCAGGGCGAATAATGCCCAGTTATTACAATCTAAGGACGCATGAGGTTCGGGCGCCTCCGCTCGCCAACGTAAACCGCGTCACGTCGGCGCGGAGGCTGCTTCGGGCCGTACCCTCATGAGGGTCGCGGCGGTCAGGCGGCGCTCGGACCTGTTTCCAGTGCGGTCCCGTCGCGGGTGCGGATGTCCATGGCGTTTCCGCGCCAGACGATGGCGGTGCGCGCCCAGGCGCTCGCCCAGATCGCCGGAAGAAGGGCGTCGCGGACCAGGAGGGCCGCGAGCATCCGCGGCGAGCGGTGCCAGCCGACGCGCGCGGCCAGCGCGATCTCCGACCCGTACCAGAGGGCGCCGGCGCCGACGAGCCAGAGCGTGGCGTCGAGGCTTCCCGCCACGAGACCCGTCAGCACCAGCGGCAGCAGGGCGCCGATGCCGATCTCGGGGGCGAAGAACAGCGGGAAGGTGACCCGTCGCAGTCGCGCCCAGCGCACCTGCCGCGACCAGACCTCCGACAAGGCGCGGTGCCCGAGCGGCTGCTGGAAGGGCGAGGCGACGAGATGCACCTGCCTGCCCGCCGCGCGCACGAGCTTGGTCGCGGCGGCATCCTCGGCGATCTCGGCGTTCAAGGCGCGGATGCCGCCCTGCGCTTCGAGGAAGGGCTTGTTCCAGAGCATGCTCTTGCCCTGGGCGAAGCCGAGGCCCAGCGCCTCGCCAGCATATTGCCAGCGGGCCTGCAGGGTGTTGAGGAAGGCGCATTCCACTTCGGCGAAGAAGTTCGCCGGACGTGCGCCGATCGGCGTCGAGCAGACGAGGCCGCTGCTCGTCCGCCACGCCGCCTGCATCTGCTGGATGTAATCGGGCGGCATCAGGACGTTCGAATCGGCCAGGATCACCCAATCGTGCCGGGCGGCATCCCAGCCGCGCACGCAATTGTTGAGCTTCGGGTTGCCGCCGATGCGCTCGTCGCCGAGGATCAGCCGAGACGGGATCTGCGGGTGCGCCGCCCGCATCCGCTCCAGCAGCGGCAGGATCGGGTCGCCGGCCTCCGCCACGCAGAAGATCAGCTCGTAGGCCGGATAATCGAGCCGGAAGCTCGCGAGCAGCGTCTCCTCGCTGAATGCTTCCAGGCCGCACAGGGGCCGCACCACCGAGACGGGGGCGCTCGCGGGGAAGGCGGATGCCTTGCTGAGGTCGCCGCCTTTGTCGCGACGTTTGCGCCCGATGCGCAGGGCCGCCACCGCGAGGCTCGCGAGGTTGACGGCGACGAGAACCGCGCAGAGCGCAAGGGCGGCGAGCGCGCCGCTCTCCGGCAGGGCGATCATGCGCGGCGTCTCCCGTCGAGGGTTTCTTCGGACGCGACGGCGCGTCTCATCACGCCCCTAGCAGCGCCGCCTTATCAGGCGTGTGACACTTCAAACGCCGTCCCAGGCCGTTCCCTTGATCCCGATCGTGTTCCACCCGGCCTACGAGGCCGAACTGCCGGAAGGCCACCGCTTTCCGATGCGCAAATACGGCCGGCTCGCCGAAATTCTGCGCGCCCGCGGCCTCGTGCCGGACGGCTTCGTCACGCCGGAGCCCGCCGACGCGGCGCTGCTCTCGGGCGCGCATGATCCGGCCTATGTCGCCGCGGTGCTCGCCGCGCAGGTGCCGCGGGCGATCGAGCGGGCGATCGGCCTGCCCGTGACGGAGGCGGTCGCCGCCCGCGCCTGCGCCTCGGCCGGCGGAACGCTGCGCGCCGCGCGCCTCGCACTCAGCCACGGGCTCGCCGGCAGCACGGCCGGCGGCAGCCACCACGCGCGGCGGGCCGGCGGCGCAGGGTTCTGCGTGCTCAACGACGTGGCGGTGGCCGCCCTCGCCCTGAGACGCGAGGGCGCGATCACCCGAGCGCTGATCGTCGATCTCGACGTGCATCAGGGCGACGGCACCGCCGACTGTCTCGCCCGCGAGCCCGACCTGTTCACGCTCTCGATCCACTGCGAGCGCAACTATCCGCACGACAAGGTGCCGGGCGACCTCGATATCGGCCTGCCCGACGGGCTCGACGATGCGGAATATTGCGCGGTGCTGGAGGCGCGCCTGCCGGCGCTGGTCCAGAATTTCGCGCCGGACCTGATCTTCTACAATGCCGGCGTCGATCCGCATCGCGACGACCGGCTCGGCCGCCTCTGCCTCACCGATGCGGGACTGCTCGCCCGCGATCGATACGTGGTCGGCCTCGCGCAGTCGCAGCGGATTCCGCTCTGCGCCGTGATCGGCGGCGGCTATGGCAGCGACGTCGACGCCCTGGCTGCGCGCCATGCCCTCGTCTTCGAAGCGATGGCCGCAGCCTGAGGAACGCCGGTCTGCGCGCCCGGTTTGCCAGTCACGGCGATAGCGCGACAGGAAGAGACGATGCCGGATGACGCGTTCGATCTGAACCGGTTCGTGGAGGCACAGGACGGCCTCTACGCGGACGCGCTCGCGGAAATGCGGAACGGGCGCAAGCAGAGCCACTGGATGTGGTTCATCTTCCCCCAGATCGCCGGGCTCGGCTCCAGCGCGATGGCCCGGCGCTACGCGATCCGCTCGCTGGCCGAGGCGCAGGCCTATCTCGCCCACCCGCTGCTCGGCGAACGGCTGCGGACCTGCACCCGTGCCGCGAACGCCTGGGAGGGCCGCTCGGCCCACGCCCTGTTCGGCGCGCCCGACGACGTGAAGTTCCGTTCCTCCATGACGCTGTTCGCGCAGGCCGATCCGGACGACCCGGATTTCGCCCGTGCGCTCTCGATATACTTCGAAGGACGGCCCGACCCGCTGACCTTGGAGAGGCTGGAACAGCGTTGACCCAGGAGCGTCGCGCCGCCGTCCTTCGGCTTCGAGCAGACTCCAAAGCCGCAATTGAGTTCTAACCCGATTTTTCCGGGTCGCGCATCAGTATAGAAGTATTATAAAAAGTTGAGAGTGCTGATGATTGGTTGTTGACGTTACATTGCGCGGAAACATAAAAGTTTCAAGACCGCCGATCTAAGATCAAATATTAGTCCGTTCTCTGAGGGTTCGGGGATTGGTCGGACATGAGGCTCTACGATGAAGCGCGCGCTTGTCTTAGCCAATGGCCCGCGCATCCAATACCGAGTTTTGCGATGTGCAGGCGAATGCTTTGATGAAGTCTACGTCCTGGGTGCAAACGATGCATATCTCCTGAAGCGTTCGCGCTTTTGTGAAAGATACATCGATTTTACCGGAGATTTTGCTAATATTCGGCAATCGGATCTTGCCGATATTCGCCGGCTCTGCGCCGTCCACAAGATCGATATGGTGCTCCCGAGTTGCAGCCGGACGACGCGTCTCCTGGCGGCCCATGGGGCCGAGATCGGGGCGCCGTACTATCCCGTGCCGGATCAGGAAACCTTCGACGCGCTCGACGACAAGTGGCGCTTCGCCGGCGTCTGCGCCGACCTCGGTCTTCCCGTCCCGCTGACGCGGCGGTTCGAGACGATGGCGGATCTGCGCCGCGACCCGGACTGTGCCCACCTCGAATTCCCGCTGATCCTGAAGCCGGCGGCCATGTCGGGCGGCTACGGCGTGCGGCGGATCGATTCCGCCGACGCGCTCCCCGAGCATCTCAGTTACACACCGATCATCTGTCAGGCTTACGTGCCGGGCGAGGAGTTGAGTGCGTTCTATCTGTGTGAAGCCGGAAAGATCTTCGCCTCGTTCTCCTATCGCCGGACCCTGACAAAGCTGGAGGAGATCCGCGTTCCGGCCATTGATGCGCATGCGAGCCGGCTCGTCGCGCATTTCCGCTATGACGGGGTGATCGGGTTCGACGTCCGGCGCCGGCCCGATGGCGAGATCGCCTTCATCGAGTGCAACCCGCGCTTCTGGTACCACATGGAAGTGGCGATGCTGGCGGGCCTGAACTTCGTCACCCTCGGCTGCCGCCTGCGTGAGGGGGAGAGCGGCCCTCCGGATTCCGATACGCTCAAGATCCGCTCGCCGCGACGCCTGTGCGGAAACCTGCTCACGCCCTGGCGCCTGAACCGCGCCGAGCGGGCCTATCTCCGCTACATCGTCCGCGATCCGGCGATCTCCGGCTGGGCCGCCTTCCAGAGCGCGATCGGCCGCTACCGTCTCGCCGGCGGACAGCTCCTGTGAGGCACGCGCGTCGATGCGCGGGAGAGCGGCGCCGCTTCCGGCCGGTTCACGCCGAGCCGGTCTGCGCATCGGGATATCCCCCTCAAGAGCGCGTGCTTTAAGCGCGGCTTTGTCGTCGTTCTCGACCGGCAGAGATGTCACGACGTCGTGAGCCGGCCCGCGGATGCAGGACCGGTGGAGCGACGCGACCGAGGGAGAGGGGCCGTCCATGGATTCGAGCGGCGACTTCGCGAGCCTGCCTTTAGCCGAGCCGGCGCCCCCGTCTTTGGTGCCCGATGCGGTCTCGCACCGGCCGGTCTTTTCCGTCGAGGTCGCGACCGCGCCGCGCTTTCGCTCGCTTGCCGCGGAATGGCGCCGGCTGGTCCGGCGCTGCGCCGAGCCGAACGTGTTCATGGAGCCCGCCGTCGCGGGTGCGATGTACACCGCGACCGAGACGCCGCTGCACGTTCTCCTCGCCTGGTCCCGCCGCGGCGGGGGAGAGGCCGAGCTGGTCGGTGTCTGGCTCCTCGTGGTCGGCCGGCCCTCGTCGCGCCTGCCGATCCGGACGCTCGAAGCCCCGTGCAATTCGCTGACCTTCCTCGGCTCGCCGGTGCTCGATCGCGACCATGCGGTCGAGGCCCTGTCGGCGATGCTCGATGCCGTCGCCGGGAATCCCACCCTGCCGAAGCTGATCTGTGCCAACCAGATCGCGATGGACGGGGCGGTCTACGCCGCCCTCGTCGGCGCGGCCGGCCGTCGGGGCTTCCGAATCGTCGAGATCGAGCGCCGGCAGCGCGCCCGGCTCGATGCGCCGGTTGCGGGACAGGCTGCGCCGGCCTCTCCCGTCTCCTCGAAGCGGCGGGCCGAGTTACGGCGCCATCGCAAGCGGCTCGCGGAGCAGGGCGAACTGCGCCAGATCAGCTCTCGCAAGCCGGAGGACGTCAGCGCGGCGTTCCAGGAATTCCTCGATCTGGAGGCGGCGGGATGGAAGGGCCGCAAAAGCCGGCGCGGACGGGCGATCCGCAACGCGCCGCCGCTCTGCGCCTTCGCCCAGACCATGATCGTGGGGTTGGCGCGGGACGGCTGCGCCGGCATCGAGACCCTGCGCCTCGACGGCCGGGCCATCGCGATGAACATCTGGCTGCGCTCCGGCCGCACGGCCTTCGGCTGGAAGATGGCGTATGACGAGCGTTACGCGAAATGGGGGCCCGGCTCGCTGCTGATGGAGGCGACGACCGAGACGGCGTTCGCGGATGGGACCATCGACACCATCGATTCCTGCAACCGCGACACCTCGGCGGCGCTGGCGCAGATCTGGCCGGAGCGCCGCGAGATCGCGGATCTCCTGATCGACGTCTCCCCCGGCGGCTCCCTGCGCGGCCGGTTGACGGCCCTGTCGGAGACGCTGTTCCGGCACGGTCGCGGCGTCGCCCGCCGGACCTACAAGACCCACGTCAAGCCGGTCTACTTGCGGGCCCTGGCCCGGCTGACCGCGGAGCCGCGATCCGGAGCGGGCAAGCAGGGGAAGACCGACGGGTAGGAGGTCCGATCCTGCCGGATCAGGGCGTGGCCGGCTTCTCCGTGCCGGCGCGATCGACCCGCGCCTCCGGCCGGCTATCGGTCGAGGCGAAGTAAGGCTTGATGTCGAGCAGCGGCGTGCCGTCGATGCAGTCGAGCCCGCGCACGCGGACGATGCCGTTGGCGATGTCGAGCCGCTCGACCACGGACAGGGCGATGGGGTTCGGCCGCGCCGGCGAGCGGAGCGAGAAGGTGCCGCGGCTGCCCGGTGCGTGGCGCGGCTGCTGGCGCACGAGGTCGCGGGCGGCCCGGTCCATCCAGTAGAGCACGATCAGGTGGGTGGCGCCCTCCAGGTTCTGGAGCGCGGGCCGGTAGGCGGCATCGACTTCGAGGGTGCAGACCGCGTCCGTCTGCTTGCCGTTCTTCGGGCACTCGCCCCGGTTCTGCCACGGCGTGCGCACGCGGCCGATGAAGTAGAGCCCGGCATCGTAGTCGGCGGGCAGCGGGATCGCCTCCTCGCCGGGGCGCCGCTCGACATCCTCGTTCATCCGCTCTCGCTTCCCCGTTTGGCGACGCATGCCTTGTCGCCCCGGTGTGCGGCTGCCGCAAGGTGGGCAGGTCGTTTGCAAGGCAAGCCTCTTGCTCGTCTCGCTGCCAACTCGTCTCGCTGCCAACAGCGGTGTAGACGTCTTGGGGTCAGCGGGGAGAGCACATGGTCATCGACGAGTTGCGGCCGATGGAGGCCGTTGCCGACGCGGAGACGGCCGTGGATCGGCTCGAGGCGCTGCATGCGGGCGCGACCCAGGCGCTCCAGGCGGCCCTGGCGCGCTACCTCGAACATCGCATCGCCCCAGACGCGACCGAACGGCTCCAGTTCCGCTACCCCGAGCTGCGCCTGACCTACCAGCCCGCGGGGCCGCTGCCGCGGCTCAACCGGGCCACCGCCAAGTTCCAGGCGCCCGGGCTCTACGCCACCACGGTGACGCAGCCCGGCTATTTCCGCGCCTATCTCTTGGAGCAATTGCGGCCGCTCGTGCGCGATTACGGCGCCAGCATCGAGGTCGGGCTGTCGGCCCAGGAGATTCCCTATCCCTACATCGTCGAGCCCGGCACCGATCTCGGTGGCAGCGGCGTCAGCACCAGCGATCTCGCCACCCTGTTCCCGACACCGCTCCTCTCGGTGGTGGGCGACGAGGTCGCCGATGGCCTGTGGCTGGAGAATGCGGGCGATCCGCGCCCGCTCGCGTTGTTCGACGGGGTGCGCACCGATTACTCACTGCGCCGGCTGGTGCATTACACCGGCTCGGACTGGCGCGAGATCCAGCCCTGGATCCTGCTGACTAATTATCACCGTTACGTCGACGGCTTCGTCCGCCACGGGCTGGAGCGTCTGGCGGCGGGGGAGGGGGAGCGGCTTGTGCTGCCCGGCGGGATCGTCGTGGAGCAGGCGGAGGCCGCCTCGGCCGATCCGGCGGCGCTGATCGCCGCTTCGCCCTGGCACAAGTATCAGATGCCGGCCTACCACCTCGTCGGCCGCGGGCCGGACGGGGCGCCGCAGGGCACGACGCTGGTCAATATCGGCGTCGGCCCCTCCAACGCGAAGACCATCACCGATCATCTCGCGGTGCTGCGCCCGCATTGCTGGCTGATGGTCGGGCATTGCGGTGGATTGCGTCAGTCCCAGACCATCGGCGACTACGTGCTCGCCCACGGGTACCTGCGCCGCGACCGCATCCTCGACGACCTCGTGCCGCCGGAGATTCCGGTGCCGGCTTTGGCCGAGGTGCAGATCGCCCTGCAAGCGGCGGCGGCCGCCGTCACCGGCGAGCGGGCGGACGCGCTGAAGCAGCGCCTGCGCACCGGCACGGTCGTGACCTACGACGATCGCAACTGGGAGCTTCGCTTCAGCCAGGAGCGGCGGCGCATCAACCTCTCGCGGGCGATCGCGGTGGACATGGAGAGCGGCACCATCGCTGCGCAGGGCTATCGCCTGCGGGTACCCTACGGCACGCTGCTCTGCGTCTCCGACAAGCCGCTGCACGGCGAGATCAAGCTGCCGGGCGCGGCCAACGCCTTCTACGAGCGGGCGGTGGCCGAGCATCTCAAGATCGGGCTCGCCACGCTCGACACCCTGCGCGCCGACCGGGCCGGCCTGCACTCGCGCAAGCTCCGCAGCTTCGACGAGCCGCCGTTCCGTTGAGGGTTCGGGGTTTCGAAAGGGCAAGCCCTTTCGCGGGTCCATGGCGGAGCCCTGGTGGTGCGTGAGCCGGGGCGCTGCCCCGGCGCCCCGGCAATTGAGATCCCGGTGCGAACCTACGCTGCCCGCACCGTGGCGAGGAACTGCGAGACCTGGGCGCGCAGGGCCTCGGACTGGCGTGACAACTCGCCCGCGGCGCCGAGCACTTGGCTGGCCGCCGCGCCCGTCTCCTCGGCGGCGTTGGCCACGCCCACGATGGTGCCCGTCACCTGCGACGTGCCGGTCGAGGCCTGGGTGACGTTGCGGACGATCTCCTGCGCCGCCGCGCCCTGCTGCTCCACCGCCGCGGCGATGGCGGTCGCCGTCGTGTCGATGTCGCGGATACGGCCGGCGATGTCGCCGATCGCCGCGACCGCCTCACCGGTCACGCCCTGGATCTGCCCGATCTGGCCGGAGATTTCCCCGGTCGCCCGGGCAGTCTGGTTGGCGAGTTCCTTGACCTCCGCCGCGACCACCGCGAAGCCGCGGCCGGCCTCCCCGGCGCGGGCCGCCTCGATGGTGGCGTTCAGCGCCAGAAGGTTGGTCTGTCCGGCGATGGAAGAGATCAGCCCAACCACGTCACCGATGCGGCCCATGGCAGCGTTCAGTTCTTGGACGAGATGCGCGGTCCGGTCCGATTGCGTAACGGCGGCCCGCGCCAGATCGGTGGAGCCCGCGACCTGCCGGCCGATCTCGGCGACCGAGCTGCCGAGTTCCTCGGCGGCGGACGCCACGGTGTTGACGTTGGTCGCCGCCTCTTCCGCGGCCGCGGCGACGGTGGTCGCCTGGGTGGCGGTCTCGACTGCCGTCGCGGTCATGGTCGATGCGGTGGCCTGAAGCTCGGTCGCCGAGGAGGAGACCATGCCGACGATGCCGCCCACGGCCGTCTCGAAGCGGTCGGCCAGCTCGATCATCGTGCGCTTGCGCTCGGCGGCCGCCGCCTCGTCGGCAATGCGGCGCATCTCGGCCTGCTCGGTGGCTTTCTGCGCGACCATCTCGCGGATGCCTTCGACGGCACGGCCGACCGCGCCGATCTCGTCGCCCCGCTTCGCCTCGGCGATGCTGGCGTCGATGTCGCCCTGCGCCATCCGCCGCAGCACCGACACCAGACGGCTGAGCGGGCGAACGATGCCGGAGACGACGATCAGGCCGGCCAGCCCGAGCGCGACAAGCAGAGCCAGGGCGGACCCTGCGATCAGGATGTTCGTCGCGAAGCGGGCATTCTCGAAGACCGCCTGTTTCTCCGCCTGCATTTCCTGGCCGATGCGATCGATGCGGGCCTGCACCTGTCCCCGAAGCTTGGCGCGCACGGGAGCCGCCTCCTCCTGCGCGACCTTCATCGCGGCGACGCTCTCGTTCTTCAAACCCAGTTCGGTCGAGCGCCCCAGGATGTTGAAATATGTCTTCGCCGATTCGCGAAGCGCTTCGCTGGCGGCGCGATGCTCCGGCTCTCCCGCAAGTTCGGCCAACTTGTCGAGGGACGCATGGCTCGCCGCAATCGCCGCATCCTGGCGGCTCTTGTAGCCTGCCACCTTCTCGCTGGCCGTTTCGATGATGATGTTGCGATTCTGAATCGTCGCTTCGGTGATGTTGATCTGGGCCTTGAGGATATGCTCCTGCCGCGCGGCCTGTACATCGGTGACGCGCTGCGTCTGATTAGCGATGCTGTCGAGTGAATACTTGGCATAGACGATCGAACCGACCGACGTTGCGGTCAGCAAGGCGAGCGGTATCGAGAGCTTGAGGGCGATCCGCGTGTTGTCGATGATGTTCACGGTGGCGGCCTCTGAATCAGAACTCCACCATACTGTTATTTGATCTACATTAATTTTCGATTGCAAATGGTGCGCCTCATCTGCCCTCGCAGCAAATTCGGCGGGGCTTGCCAGTGCAGAGGTGGTTCACAGCGCCGCACAAAACTCTCGATCTCTGACCGTTCTCTCTGGCTATGACAGAGCAGCGGGCGGTTTGTGAGGGAGACTCAGCGCTCGCGCTGCCACAGTCCGGCACGCTCGGCGCGCGCCTGATCCTCGGCCTCGATGAGATCGCTCGGCGCGTCCTCGGCAGCCCGCGCCCCGCCCGCCGTCACGATCAGCGAGGCGAGGTCGTCGCCGTCCAGGCGGCAGCGTGAGGAGGCCGGATCGCCGGAGCAGATAATCTCCCGGCGGCGAAGATAGCGCGCGAGCTGGCGGGCGAGCGCGCCGCCCTCGCCGACGACGCCGAGCAGCCGCACCTTGCGCCCGCGGATCGTCAGCGTGCCGGTATCGACCACCTCGGGTACGCCGCGCACTTCGCCCGTGGCCGGGGTTGGCGCCGGGGCCGGGGCCACGGCGTTGGCCGGCGTCGGCTCCGCCCGTGCGGCGGAGGGGGCCGGGCGCTTTCGGCCCTTCAGCACCTTCTGAGCCCGTTCCACGAAGTCGTGGAAGACGCGGGCCGGGATATCGCCGCCGGTCACCTTGTTCATCGGCGTGTTGTCGTCGTTGCCGACCCAGACGCCGACGATCATGTCCGGGGTCAGCCCGACGAACCACGCGTCGCGGTAGTCCTGGCTGGTGCCGGTCTTGCCGCCGACCGCGAGGCCGTTGACCCGTGCAGCCTTGCCGGTTCCGGATTCCACCACCGCCTGAAGCGAATCGAGCATCATCGTCTGGACCTGCGCGTCCATCGCCGCGCCGGGCTTCGGCGCCGGGCGCTGGTAGAACGGCTGCGGCGTGTTTCCCCGGATCGTGCGGACGAGATAGGGCTCCACCGGCACGCCGGGGCCGAGAACGCCGGCATAGGCGCGGGTCATTTCCAGCAGCGAGACGTCGGCCGAGCCGAGGGCGAGACTCGGCACCTCCGGCAGGTCCGACTGCACCCCGAGGCGGCGCGCCTCGGCGACGATCGCGGGCAGGCCGACCTCCTCGCCGAGCTGCGCCGCGATGGTGTTGACCGAGAGCGCGAAGGCCGAGCGCAGCGGCAGGGCGCCGCGGAAGCGGTTGTTGGAGTTCTGCGGCTCCCACTCGCCGATCTGGGTCGGGCGGTCCACGAGCACGCTGTCGGGGAAGAAGCCCTTCCCATAGGCGGCTAGATACACGAACAGCTTGAACAGCGAGCCCGCCTGCCGCTTGGCCTGGGTCGCGCGGTTGAACTGGCTGTCCTCGTAGTCCCGGCCCCCCACCATGGCGAGGATCGCCCCGTCGGGCGCCATCGCCACGAGCGCGCCCTGGCCGACCTTCTTCTTTCCGCCCTCGCTGTCGAGGCGGCGGGCGAGCACGCCTTCGGCGAGGCTCTGGAGGTCGAGGTTGAGGGTCGAGCGCACGGTGACGTCGCCGGCCGCCTCGGTCAGCCGCTTCACGTCGCCCGACACCGCGTCGAGGAAGTAGTTGGTGCCCGGCGGCGTCTCGGGCGGCGTGTGCAGGTTGAGCTTCTCCGCCCGCGCCTTGTCGGCCTCGGGTTGGCTGATCGCGCCGGTCTCGACCATGGCCTGGAGCACGAGGTCGGCCCGCTCCTTGGCGCCGCCGAAGTTGCGGGTCGGCGCGAGCTGCGAGGGCGCGCGCACGAGGCCGGCCAGCATCGCCGCCTCCGGCAGGGTCAAACCCGCCGCCCCGTGCCCGAAATAGCGCCGCGCCGCCGCATCCGCTCCGTAGGCGCCGGCGCCGAAATAGGCGGTGTTGAGATAGCCGACGAGGATCTCGGGCTTCGTCAGCGTGCTCTCGAGGCGCAGCGCCAGGAAGGCCTCCTGGATCTTGCGCTTGAGCGTCTTCTCCTGGGTGAGCGAGGTGAGCCGGGCATATTGCTGGGTGATGGTCGAGCCGCCCTCGCGCACGCCGCCGCCGGTCGCGTTGCGCCAGACCGCACGCGCCATGCCGCGCAGGTCGATGCCCCAGTGGCTGTAGAAGCGCCGATCCTCGATCGCGACGATCGCTTGGGCGAGGCGGGGCGGCAGGGTCTTCTCGGTGAGCCGCTCGCCCTGGAACGCGCCGCGGGTGGCGAAGGCACGCCCGCTCTCAGCCTCGACCACGAGGGCACGCTGGTTTGCCTCCGGCGCCACCCCGCCGAGCGGCGGCAGGGAGGCGAAGGCGACAAAGACGTATCCGGCCAGGATGACCAGCGGCAGGCCGATCACGACGGCCAATCCGATCACCCAGGGCCGACGGCGGCGGGGAGGGCGCGCGGAGGGATCGTCGACGGGATCGCTCCGTGTGTCCGGCTGATCGACCGGGGCCGCGACGGGCGCCGTCGGTGCGGTGCGCGGCCCGGTCGAGCGGAGGCGGTCCGCGGTGCGAGCGAAGACCGGCTTGGCCCCGTTGGCTGCCCCTTTGGCCGCATCCCTGGCGGCAGCGGTTCCGCTGCGCCAAGCGCTGCGTCCCGCGCTCCCGGCGAGGCGGCCGAGCTGGCGCGCCAGCAAGGCGGCCGCCCGCGCGGCTTCGCGCGCTGCGGCCCGCGTCTCGGTCCCGTCCTCGCCCGGCCTATCCGGTCCCTGCGCCGTCATTGCGAACCGTTCGCCGCCCGCCGGAAATCACGCATCATGGGGCGGACCTTAGCGGAGCGGGGGGCGGCAAGGCTACGCGCCCGAAGGGGGGCGCGAAGAAGGGCGCCGATGGGTGGCCCCGGCGACACGCTCGGTCACCGCCCCTCTCGCGGCCGTCACATGATCCGACATGGGGCCGGGGCTCGGATCGAAGGCCGATCGGCTTGACCCTGCTCAGGGCTGGTGAGCGTGGAAACCGAACCCTGCCCCGTTACCTGGAAGCGGGTATTCCGGCACCCGGCGCCTTTCCAGCGCCCACTCGATCGTCGCCCGCTTTCCTCACGCGAGTCTCGGCCCAGGTCAGGGAGCGTCCCTCGGCCGAGTGCAACGCCATCCGTGCGACCGGGATGCCCGTTGCCGTGTCCACAAGGGCGGATCGGTTCTCGTCGGGACGATAGAGGTAATCCTCGCCCCACTGCCGAAGCGCGACGATGACGAGGAAGAGGCCGCGGCCCTTCTCCGTCAGAACGTATTCGCGGTAGGCGCTCCCGTCCGAAGCCGGCGCGGTCTCCAGGACGCCGCGCTCCGTGAGGTCGCGGAGCCGGGTCGCCAGCATGCCCTTCGCGATGCCGAGGCCTGCCTGGAACTCGCTGAAGCGCCGCACACCCTCGAAGGCGTCGCGGATGATGAGGAGCGACCACCAGTCGCCGATGACGTCGAGGGCCCGCGCCACCGGGCATGCCGCTTTGCCGAAGCCGACCCGCTTCACCATCTACCCTGCTCCTGCCCGAGCAATCTGGTTCTAAGTTAGAACTGGATCATGGTGCGCACAAGTGGTCTCAACATGGAACCAAAATGGGCTCATGCAGGACAGGACCGATGCCGCAGACGGGCGATTGCCGAACCCCAAACCGGATGAACGCCGGCTTGGAACGGGTCACGACACTGATCCTGGCCGTGGCCGCCGGCCTCAGCGTCGCGAACGTCTACTACGCACAGCCCCTCCTCGACGCGATGGCGCGCGATTTCAGGATCTCACCCGGTGCCATCGGTCTCGTGGTGACGCTGACCCAGGTCGGCTACGGGCTGGGCCTGATCCTGATCGTGCCGCTCGGCGACCGCGTCGATCGCCGCCGTCTCGTGCTCATACAGGGTGCACTATCAGTGATAGCGCTGATCGTTGTGGCCACGGCCGAGATGGAGGCCATGCTGTTTGCCGGTATGGCGGCGGTGGGCCTGCTGGCGGTCGTGGTCCAGGTGCTGGTGGCTTTCGCCGCGACGCTGGCGAGGCCGGCCGAGCAGGGCCGGGCGATCGGGACGGTGACGAGCGGCATCGTCGCCGGCATCCTCGCCGCCCGCTTCGTGGCGGGGACGGTGGCGGACCTCGGCGGGTGGCGGGCCGTCTACCTGACCTCCGCCGGGCTGACGATCATGATGCTCGGTCTCCTCGCCCTCACCCTGCCGCGGCATCCGACTCCCGACCGCGCGGGCAGCTATGCCGCCGCGCTCCGCTCCATTCCCACCCTGTTCCTGCAGGACCCGATCCTGCTCGTGCGGGGCATCCTGGCACTCCTCGTCTTCGCGGCCTTCAGCGCCTTCTGGACGGCGATGGTGCTGCCCCTCAGCGCTGCACCCTTCGCCTACTCCCACACGCAGATTGGCCTGTTCGGCCTCCTCGGTATGGCGGGCGCGTTCGCTGCCACCGCTGCCGGCCGGCTCGCGGATCGCGGCCTCGGCCAGTGGACGACGGGCTTGGCCCTGGTCCTCCTGCTGGGCTCATGGGGACCAATCGCGCTGCTGGCGCAGTCGATCCCCCTGCTTCTCGTCGGCGTCGTCTTGCTCGACCTCGCGGTGCAGGCTGTGCACGTCACCAATCAAAGCATCCTCTTCGCCCGGCACCCCGAGGCCCGCAGCCGTCTCGTGGGCGGCTACATGGTGTTCTACGCGGTCGGCAGCGCCATCGGTGCGATCGGCGCGACCACGGCCTACGTTCATGCCGGCTGGCTCGGGGTCTCGGGTTTGGGGGCGGCGTTCAGCGTGATCGCGTTGGGCGTATGGGCCTCGAGTTCCAGCCTGCATCGATCGATCCAGGGCTAACTCGGCACCTCCATGCGTCTGCGACTATAATCCCGGCCCGCTTTCCCGGATCGACGATCGTGACCTCCCCTCCGCTTCTCCGCCGTCCCTCTCCCTGGATCGCGCTCGCCTGCGGCGCGGTCATCGTGACCATCGCCCTGGGCCTCCGCCAGGGGTTCGGCCTGTTCATGCGGCCGGTGGAGTTGGATCTCGGCGTCGGCCGCGAGAGCTTCGGCCTCGCCATGGCCGTGCAGAACCTGATCTTCGGGCTCGCCCAGCCCTTCGTCGGGGCGTTGGCGGACCGGTACGGGCCCGGCCGCGTCGCCGCAGGCGGTGGCCTCCTCTACGCCCTCGGTCTCGCCCTGGCAGCCTTCGTGTCCTCGGCCCTTGGCCTCACCGTCACGCTCGGCTTCCTGCTCGGGCTGGCCATGACCGGCGTCACCTTCGTCGTCGTGCTCGGCGCGGTCGTGCCGATGATGCCGGCCGGACGCCGGGGCGCGGCCGCGGGCATCGTCACGGCGGGCGGCTCGGTCGGGCAGTTCCTGCTCGTGCCGGCCACCCAGATCGCGGTGGACGGCCTCGGCTGGCGCGGGGCGCTGCTGGCCGGCGCCGGGCTGGCCGCCCTGATGGTGCCGCTCGCCCTCGGCATCGCCCGGAAGGCTGCCTCCGGCGCGGTGCGGACGGCCGCCTCCGCCGACGCGATCCCGCTCGGCGCCGCCCTGCGGCAGGCGGCGGGCCATCGCGGCTACTGGCTTCTCAATGCCGGGTTCTTCGTCTGCGGCTTCCACATCGCCTTCGTTTCGACCCACCTGCCGGCCGTGTTGAGCGATGCCGGCCTCGATCCGGGAATCGGCGCCCGTGCGCTGGCCCTGATCGGCCTGTTCAACATCCTCGGCTCCTACGCCTTCGGCGTCGCCGCGGACCGGCTGCGCAAGAAATACGTGCTGTCGTGGATCTACTTCGCCCGCGCGGCGGTGATGGCTTTGTTCGTCGTCCTTCCCTTCACCCCGCTGACCGCGACGCTGTTTGCCTGCGCCATCGGCTTCCTCTGGCTCGGCACCGTCCCGCTGACGAGTGGCCTCGTCGGGCAGATCTTCGGCGTGCGCTATCTCTCGACCCTGTTCGGCATCGTCTTCATGAGCCATCAGGTCGGCGCCTTCTTCGGCGCGTGGGGTGCAGGCTTCATCTTCGCCCAGACCGGTTCCTACCACGCCGCCTGGACCCTCTCCATCGGCATCGCGCTCCTGGCCGGTCTCCTCAACCTGCCGATCCGCGACGTGCCCCTGGCGCAGCAGGCGAGGCCGGCATGAGCGTTCGGGACGAACTCGTCGTCCTCGCCTTTCTCGGCGCGCTGACCGGGGCCGGCGCGCTCCTGTGGGCCCGCGAGGGGGTGGGGCTCTGGCTGCGCGCTGCCATTCCCCTCTGCTTCTAAGCCGGCGCCGGTCTCACCGCGCGATGGCGCGGATGAAATAGACGAGCGCCGTGAAGGCGAGGAGGCTCAGGCCGTAGAGGGCGGCGAACCAGAGGATGCGGCGGGCGCTCAATGGTAGCTCGCCGCGTTCGGGTTCTCCTCGATCTTCCCTCGGAAGACCCAGTAGGCATAGGCCGTGTAGGCGAGCGTCAGCGGCATCACCACCGCGTAGCCGACGAGGGCGAATTGCAGCGCCGAGGTCGCGTTGGCCGCCTGCCAGATCGTGAGCTTGGGCGGCACGATGTAGGGAAACAGGCTGATCGCGAGCCCGAGGAAGCCGAGCAGGAACAGGGCGATCGAGAGAAGGAACGGCGCGACATCGCGCCCGTCCTCGATCGCCTTCCAGATGCGCCAGCAGACGAAGGCCGTCAGCAGCGGCACGGGGGCCACGAACAGCACGTTCGGCCAGGAGAACCAGCGCCAGTGGATATGCAGGCCGAGGAACGGCACCCAGGCGCTGACGACCGCCATCGAGACGACGGTGCCGATCAGGAACTGTTTGGCCTTGATCCGCGACCAGATCTCCAGCTCGCCCGAGGTCTTCATCACGCACCACGTCGCGCCGAGCAGGCCGTAGCCGCAGACGAGTCCGATGCCGGTCATGACGCTGAAGGGCGTGAGCCAGTCGAGCGTCCCGCCGGAGAATCCCCTTCCTTCGGTCTGGAAGCCCTGGACGAAGGCGCCGAGAACCATGCCCTGCGCGAAGGTGGCGATCAGCGAGCCGTAATGGAACGCGTTGTCCCACACCACCTGAGACCGCTCGGCCTTGAAGCGGAACTCGAAGGCGACGCCGCGGAAGATCAGCGCGATCAGCATGAGGATGATCGGCAGGTAGAGCGCCGGAAGCAGGATCGCGTAGGCGACCGAGAAGACCGCGAACAGCCCGCCGCCGCCGAGCACGAGCCAGGTCTCGTTGCCGTCCCAGATCGGCGCCACCGAGAGCATCATCCGGTCGCGCCAGTTGCCGGGCCGCGCGGCGGTGAAGAGGATGCCGACGCCGAGGTCGAACCCGTCGATGACGACGTACATCGCTACCGCCAGCGCCAGCAGGCCGGCCCAGACCAGCGGCAGCCAGAAGGCCAAGCCTTCGTATTCGCTTCCGAAGCCGAACATCCTTGTTCCCTCCCGGCTCATGGCACCGGTGCGTGACACGAGCACCGCCCGAGTGACGGTCGCAAAACGCCCGCTGCGCCGCCGTGCTCAGAGAGGAGCGGAGCGGCGGTCAGGCGTTTCGCGAGGCCCTCACATCAGGCCAGAACCGCGCTTAGGGCGAAGTTGCTCCCCGCCAGGGCGGCTGTCGATCGCTGGCGGACAAGGTGTCGGCGGACGGTTGGGTCGGATGTTCTCGTCCGCCGACATGGCGGACGAGGGCGTTCGCCCCGGCCCGCGCCATGTCCTCGCGCGCCTCGGGCGGCAGGGCGTTCACGGCCTCCACCAGCGCGCCGATGCCGCCCGTGGTTAGGCGATCCATGACATCGCCCGAAGCGATCCCCGCCCCGGCGGCGTGCGGCCGGGCCGGATCGGCGCCGCCCTGGCGCTGAAGCGCGAGATAGGAGAGGGCGCCGATCACCAGGGCGGCGCGTAGAAGAAACGACATCGTTCCGGTTCCAGAGGGCACTGCATCGCCGGCGCGGCCGACGCAGGTCGATCGCCCGATCCTGCCATCCTCGCGCCACCGCCGGATGAACCGGAAGAGGCGAAAGCGCCGACGTGGTGAACGAAGTGTTTTTCCGCGAGCCCGCGCCCTCCCAGCCCCCTGTTTACCCTCTGTGGAGCGGCGGTCCAGCCCCGCTCGGACCTTGTGAAAAGCGGGGATCGGCGGCGCCTCCGGGTCCGGTCGTCGCCGCACTCGGCGGCAAGTGAGCGACCCTTTTCATCCTCGCTTAAACCGCCTCTGCGACGGTTTGCCTGAGATCGTAACGAGCAGTCGAGGGGCGCAAGACACCCGTGTTCCGGGTCAAGGCTTGCGTTGTGCGTGGTGGTGTTGCGTAAAGACGGTACCCTTGCCTCTCTGTTCGATTCCCGCCTGGCCGGGCTGGTCCATGCCTCCGCGCTGGCCGAGCCGAGCGTGCGCTTCCGCCATGAGCGGTTCCTGATCTCGCGGCTTGCCACCGGCGCCGTGATGATGGCGGGCCTGCCGCCCTATCTCGTCTGGCGCGGTGTCCCGAGCGGCCTTGAGGCGATCGCCATCGCGAGCCTGTTCCTGCCGCTGCTGGCCGCCGTGGTCCTGTCGCGCACCGGCTCGCTCTGGGTCGCGCATGCCCTGTCCTCGCTCGGCCTGACCGGCATCGTCGTCTGCCTCGCCGCCCTGACCGGCGGCGCGAGTTCGGCCGCGGCCATCTGGCTCGTGGCGGTGCCGCTGGAGGCGATGGTCTCCGGCTCGCGCCGGGCGACGATCGCCGCCTCCGTCATCGCCGTCGTCGGCGCCTTTGCGGTCGCGCTGAGCGGTTACCTGCCGGTCGGCGCCCTCGCGCTCGATTGGCCCAACGCGATCGTCATGCCGGTCTTTGCCGTGACCGCCATCGGCCACATCGCGGCCCAGGCGATGGAGCACATGCGCCGCGAGGGCGAGTGGCGCGCCCGGATGCAGGACAACGAGGCCCGCGACCGCCTGCTGCTCTCGGCCATCGACGACCTCGTGACCTGGCACGACGCCAACGGCCGCGTGCTGGAGGCGAGCGGCTCGGCCGCCCGCTTCGTCGGCGCCGAGGCGAGCCGCCTGCGCGGCCACGGCCTGCTCGACCGGGTGCATATCGGCGATCGTCCGGCCCTGCTCCAGGCGATCAGCGACGTCGCCGCCCACGGCGCGCCGGCCACGGTGCCGTTCCGCCTGCATCTCGACGCCGCCCGCGGCGACGGCAGCCGCACGATCTTCGCCGAGATGCGCGCCCACCGGATCGAGGCGGGGCTCGCCGGCGCCAACGGCTCGACCGTCGTCGCCGTGACCCGCGACGTGTCCGAGCATCGCCGCCACGCGCAGGAACTCGACCGCGCCCGCGCCGAGGCCGAGCGCGCCGACGAGGTGAAGACCCACTTCCTCGCGACCGTCAGCCACGAGCTGCGCACGCCGCTCAACGCCATCATCGGTTTCTCGGACGTGCTGGGCGGTGAGGGCGCGGTAAGCCTCTCGCCGGAGCGGTCGCGCGAATATGCCGGCATCATCGCCCAGTCCGGGCGCCACCTGCTCGACGTGGTGAACACGCTGCTCGACATCTCGCGCATCCGCGGCGGGCATTTCGACTTCCAGCCGGAGCCGGTCGATGTCGAGGCGCTGATCCGCGGCTGCTGCGACCTGATGCGGCTCAAGGCCGATGCCTCGGGCATTACCCTGACCAGCGCGCCCGTGCCCGCCGGCTGCGCCCTCGTGGCCGATGCCCGCGCCTGCCGCCAGATGCTCATCAACCTGATCTCCAACGCCGTGAAGTTCACGCCGCGCGGCGGGCGGGTGGAGGTGATGGTGCGCCGGGGCGGGGCCTATCTCGACATCGTGGTGAGCGACGACGGCATCGGCATCACCGAGGCCGACCTGCCGCGACTCGGCGACCCCTTCTTCCAGGTCGGCGGCGGCTACGGCCGGAGCCACGAGGGCACAGGGCTCGGCCTCTCGGTGGTGCGCGGCCTCGCGGGGCTGCATGGCGGCGCCGTCTCGGTCGAGAGCGCCCCCGGCAAGGGCACCGCCGTAACCGTGACCCTGCCGCTCGATTGCAGCCGCGCCAAAACCGCCACGGCCGGTGCGCGGGACGCTTCCGGCAACGGTGCCAAGGCTGCCGTCGCGCAGGCCCAGCCGGCGCCGATCCGGACCTCGGTGCGGGTCGCGGCGATGCCGGAGCCAGTCCCTGAGCCGATCCGTCGGCCGGCCGGCCTGTTCGATCCCGCCCCGCTCTCTACCAACCCGCCGATGCGCCGCGCCGGATGATCCGACCGAACGAGGCGCCATTCCCACGTAAAGGAGCGAATTGATGCGCGAGCCGCCCGCCAGACGGGACCAGCGCGAGATCGTCGTCCCCGGTGACATGCGCGTCGCCCGAGGCCCGGCCAAATCCGCGCCGCGCCGCAAGCCGGCCCCGCGCAGGCCCGCGGCGGCCGGCTGGAAGGCCGCTCTCCTCTCCGCCGCGACGGGGGCCGGGCAGGTCTGCCGGCGCTATCCCGGCGGCGTGTTCGGGACGTTCCTCGGGGTCGGCGCGGCGGTCTATGTCTGCGTCAACGCCATGGGCCTCCAGGCCGGGCCGCACCCGGCCCCGATCCTGCCGACCGTCGAGCCGAAGCCCGTAGCCGCGCGGCCCGCAGCCGCACCGGTTCGGGAGGTGCGCGCGGTGGAGGCGCCGAAGCCCGCCCCCGTGCGTGAGGTGCCTGTGCCCGCCCGCGACAGCATCGCCGACATGATCCGCTCCGGCGAGACGACCGCCTCCGTCACCCCCAGGGCCGAGCGCAAGCCCGCGCCCAAGCCCGCCGCGACTGAACCGAAGGCCGAGACGAAGGCGGATGCGGGCAAGTCCGAGGGGCCAAAGCCGGACCCGACCGTGATCCGGGCGCAGCGCGCCCTGACGAAGCTCGGCTACGGTCCGCTCAAGGATGACGGCCTGATGGGACCCGGCACGAAGGCGGCGATCGAGAAGTTCGAGCGCGACCGCAAGATGCCGGTGAAGGGCGAGGCGGCCGGGCCGACCTTGCGCGCGCTGACCCGCGAGATGACCGCCAAGGCGGGCGGGTAAAGCGCCTCGCCGCGCCATCGACGCGGCGGCCATCCGCGCCTATGAACCGGGCATGCCACGCCTTCGCTCGGATTTCTGGGTCTCCGCGCATCTGCGCCGCCTCAACGGCGAGAACATCCCCGCGGTGCAGCGGCGCCGCGGTTCGGCGGAGGCGGGGGCGATTTTCGTCAAGATCGACCGGCTCGACGGCACCGCCGACCTCTACGGCCCGGCGCCCCAGGCGCTGATCGATGCGGATGACGCGGGCGATCGCCGGTTCACGCCGATCCTCACCGCTGTCCCGTCGCCGGATGTCGAGGAACGCCTCGCGCGGGAGATCCGCTTCGATTCCGATCTCTGGATTGTCGAGATCGATGACCGCGAGGGCCGGCACGGCCTCCTGCTCGCGGAGTAGCTTCCAAAGGCGACGTCAGCTCGTCCGGCGCAGGCGCATCGGGAGCACGGTGCGCAGGCGCTCGGCCGCGGTGCTGCCGCGCTTGGCTTCGGGGCCGTGCAGCGGCTGGTGCTCGCCCGCGGCGCGCTCCATCACGGGAACGCCGAAGATCGCGCAGAGCAGGTCGCGGGCGGTGGCCCGGCTGGTCTCGCGAAACAGCGTGACCAGGGAAAACACCCGATCGACCGAGCGCGCGACGCTGTCGTTGAGGGTGAGGAAGACGAAGACCGCTTCGCCCTCGCGCAGATCCGCGGCGCGCAGCGCAAGTGTCAGCAGGTCGTAGCGGGCGACCGGATCGACGGCGGCGCCGAGATAGTTCGGCGGCAGGCCGAGTCCGCGGCCGAGCGCGGTGATGAAGGCCTGCACGTCGCGGGCATGGGAATGCTCGACGAGGCTCGTCGCGAGCGCGCGGGGGGCCGGCGGGCAGGGGCGTAGGGCGGCGGTGGCCTCCACGGCCTGGGTGATCGCGCTGCGTTGCTCCGGACCGGCATAGAGCCAGAGCGGCGCGAGGTCGGCGGGCGGAATGTCGGGCCGGCCGAGCAGGATATGGGCGAGATCAGCGTCGGTCCGGGCGCGGGCGAGGAGGCGGTCCAGCACGCGGGTGCCGATCAGCGCACCGGGATTCTCGGCGAGCGCCCGGTCGGCTTCCGCTTCCGTCTCGGGCTGAGGCGGCAACGCGACGGGAAAGCCGCGGGCTTCGAGCGCGGCGCGCACGCCGGCCGGGACGTCGGGGCATCCTTTGAGCTTCTCGGCGACGACGCGCGCCGTTTCCTCATCCACCGTCGGGATCAGACCCGCGGCGAGGGACTCGAACTCCCTGAGGATCGCCCGATCATGGACCGGAGCGGCCAGGAACAGGTCGGTCTGCACCCGCAGAATCACGGGTTTCAGGTCCAGCGCGGGATCGCGCGAGAGCTCGATGAGGCCGGACAGGTCCGGCGCGCCGGCGACCGATGGGGGCATGGCACTCGATTACGCAGAACTTACTCTGAAGGTGAGTCAAACAGTTCTGCGTGAATCGACCTTTAAGAACGCGGGAGCGCGAGTGTCCCGCAGCGGCCGGATCAGGCGAGCGCGAGCCGGTCCACGACCTCCGCGACCCGATTCCGGACGGGTTCGGACAGCGGCAGGATCGGCCGAGGCGGATCGGCCCGGCACAGGCCGAGGTGATGGGCCGCCGCGTAGGTGACCCGCAGGCTGGAGAATTCCTTGAACAGGTCCCAGAGCGGCTGCATCCGCGCGTTCAGGGCCCGCGCCCGCGCGGCCTCGCCGGCGCGGGCCGCCCGCAGGATCGCGAGACAGGGTTCCGGAAACAGCCCAGCCGCGACGCTGTACCAAGCCTCGCCGCCAGCCAGCAGCGCCTCGGCCGCGTTCCAGTCGCCGCTGAAGCCGAGCCGAAACTCGGCCGGCACCGCCCGGCGCAGGGCGTCGAGCTGGCCGGCCACCGCGTCGGAATCCGACGCCGGGCTCTTGAGCGCGCGGATTCCGGGCACCTGCGCCAGCCGCCCGACCAGCGAGGGCGTGAACCGGAAATGCGTGGTGCCGGGATTGTCGTAGATGCAGATCGGCAGGCCGCTGCCCGTGGCTACGGCAGAGAAATGCTCGAACACCTCCTCGTCGGTCAGCGGCGTGTAGGAGATGGCGGCCAGGAGCCCGGCGGCGGCGCCCGCCGCCCGCGCATCCTGCGCCAAGGCCACGGCCTCGTCGGTGCGCAAAGCCCCGATTCCAACGATGACCGGCACCCGGCCGCCGGCTTCCTCAAGAGCCACATCAAGCGCGCGGCGCCGCTCCGCGCGGGAGAGATAGGCGTAGGTGCCTGTGCTGCCGAGCAGCCCGATCGAATCCACCCCCGCGGCGGCGAGCGGCGCGATGAGGGCGCGCAACGCCGCCGGATCCACGCGTCCGTCGGGGGAGGCGGGGGTGATGGGAAAGGCGGAGAGGCCGGTAAAGCAGGTCATGACGGCGGCAGGATGGGCGGGCGCCGGAGCGCGGTCAACGCCGACCGCATGTTCGACGCGACGGTCAGTTCAACCGGTCACGGCGCGCGGCGCGATTACGAGCGCACCTCGCGCTTGGCCACGAAATTCAACTCGTCCACCAGCACGTCCTTCACCACGTCGGAGCCGAGGCGCTCGTTCACCTTGGCGCGGATCTGGGCCAGCCGGCCGTTGATGTCGTAGCGGGCGAGCTTGCGGAAATCGATCGTGGTGTCGCCGTAGATCTGGCGGAAGGCCTCATCGACCACGAAGGCGTTGGGCGCGACGGGGAGCGTGTGCATCAGCTTGGCGTCGGCCGTGAAGACCAGCACGGCGATGACGTAGCCCTGCACCTTGCCCTCGGCGACCATTGGAATGTTGATGGGCGCAAGCTTCTGATATTGCAGCCCTTCGAGATAGGGCTCGGTCGATTTCGAGAAGAACCCGCCGCCGAAGGTCACTGCCGCGTAGCAGGAGGCGATGGTGACGGCGCAGATCCACAGGCCGGAGACGAGGACGCGCATGGATTAGTCGCGTCCCAGGCGGGCCGAATAGGTGCCGTCGGACTCGGCGGCCTGCAGGCTAGCCTGCAGCGTCTCGCCGACCTCCTCCACCGCCCGCAGATGCAGGGCGACGGCCTCCTGGTTGCGGATCAGCTTGTCGCGCAGGCGCGCCAGCACGATCCCGGTCTCGGCGTCGAGGGTCGCGACGTCGAGGCCGCGGGCGAGGCGGGTGAGTTCCAGCAGGCTCCGGCTCTTGGCCCGGTTGACCGCATCGAGATCGAGGGCCGCGTTGGCGCCGAGTGCCTCGGTCTCGGCCTCGACGGTGGCTTCCAACCGCTTCAGGGAGTCGATCAGCATGGCGGTCAGACCTTGCCCGAGACGCCGGTGCCGGTGGGCGCGACGGTGGTGGCGGCGGGGCGGGCGGCGTTCAGCATGCGGGCGATGCCGATGCCGCCGGTCTGCGCGATCTGCTGGCCGAGCTGCTCGGCCAGCATCGACTTCCAGATGCCGCCGGCATTGCCCTTGCCGAAGACGGTCTCGGCCTTGGGCAGCATTGCCTCGACGAATTGCTGGATCACCTGCCCTTCGAACTTCCGGTAGGGGTCGGCGGAGCCGGTCCGTGCGGTTTCGTTCTTCAGGCCCGTCAGCGCCCCGTGGACGTCGAGGGGCATGTGCGTGGTCAGGCCCACCTCGCGCGCTGCGTCGTCGGCGGCGCTGGCGAAGGCGGCCGGGTCGCCGGGCTGCGACAGCTTGGCCGCGGCCTCCTGATAGCGGGCCGGGTCGGCGGCGCGCGCCACGTCCATCACGATGTCGGAAGGGGGGTGATGCTCATCGCGCCGTCAAACCTTGATACGGCGCGAACCGGGCGCGCCGCTGAGGATGGACCGATCCTAGATCCGCTGGCTTACGGGAGGCTTGCGTCGCGGCGCTGGGCGAGGCCGTCGAGCCGCTCCATCGCGTCGAGCCGGTCGCGCTCTCGGTCGAGCAGCGTCTCGATCCGCTCGGCGCTCAGCTCCGCGCGCTTCTGCGCGAGGCCCTGCTCGCGCACCTCGTCGGCCTGGGACGCGGCGATGCGTTCGAGTTCGGTCGCCCGCGCGGCGAGCCCGCGCAGACGGCGGTTGGCGGCTTCCAGGAACAGGTGGCCGTGGGCGGAGGACCCGACCGCCGCGAGCAAAGCCGCCCGGTCCGCCTCGACCGCCTCGGCATTGCGCCGGGTCTCGGCGAGCTGCCACTCGGCGGCGCGGCGCATCTGCTCCTGCACGGCGGTGAGCCGCTCGGCGCGCTTCAGGCGCTTGGCGATGTCGGCGGCGGACATGGCACTCAGCCTTTGCGC
Organism: Methylorubrum sp. SL192; assembly: GCF_026672325.1. NCBI lineage: Bacteria > Pseudomonadati > Pseudomonadota > Alphaproteobacteria > Hyphomicrobiales > Methylobacteriaceae > Methylorubrum > Methylorubrum sp. SL192. Next base: position 5,070,620 of record NZ_JAPPQV010000003.1, on the reverse strand, counting down.
AGCCAGGCGACGTAGCCGGACAGGAACTGCGTCATGAACTCGCTGGAGAGCGTGTAGAGCAGCAGCAGCGCACCGAACATCACGAAGGGCGTGGCGACGAAGTAGACGGGGATCGTCGGCGTGAGCTTGTTCACGAAGCCCGCCGCGAGGTTCACCGCCACCGCGTAGATGATGAAGGGGGCCGCAATCCGCAGGGCGAGGGTGAAGGCCTCGGCGATCTGGTCGGCGATGCGCACCAGCGCGGTCTGCGTCCCGAAACCCTCGCCGGGCGGGATGCGGCCGTAGGAATCCACGAGGCCGCGGAACAGCTCCCAATGCAGGTCGGCGGCGAACATCAGCGCGACCGCGGTGAAGACGATCAGCGATTCGACCGCGGGGATCGCGTCGGTCCCCTCGACCGGCGTGCCCGGCATCGAGCCGAAGCCGACCATGGTCGAGACCGCGTTCATCACGGTTTCCAGCACGAAGACGAAGATGCGTCCGAGCAGGCCGATGAGCAGCCCCGTCACCGTCTCGCTAGCGATCCAGGTCAGCGTTTCGGTCGGCGCCTGACCCGAGAGTTTGGTCTGAAACAGCGGCAGCAGAAGCGGCGTGACGGCGAGCGACACGCCGCCGGCAATGAGGAGCCGCACCTGCGCCGGCACGCGCGGGCTGGAGAAGCCGGGCACGATCAGGAGGCAGCCGCCGATCCGGCAGAAGATCAGGAAGACGCCGAGGAAGGCCTCTCCGCCGAACAGGCTGCCGAAGCCCGGAATCACGAGATGGTGCCCAGCGATTTCAGCTCGACGCCGCGGGCGATCTCCAGATGCGAGAGCACGGGCAGGGTCGGGAAGATCCGCTCGATGATCATCCGCACGTATGGCCGGGCGTCGGGAGCGGTGACGAGGGCAAAGCCGTGGACCTGCCGCATCCGTTCGCGGATCGCCTCGCCGGCTTCCGTGCCGAACTGCTCCACGAGGCGCGGGTCGATGTCGAACTCGATGACCTCGCCCTTGGCGTCGCGCTTCAGGCTCTGGTGGAAGGTGAGATCCCAGTTGGCGCCGAGCCGTAGGACGTGCAGCACCCCGTCCTCGGCGAGATCGCCGCAGATCTGCTGCGCGACGCGCATCCGGACATGCTCCGCGATCTGCTCGGCGCGGCGGGCATGCGGGCTGATCTCGGCCACCGCCTCCAGGATCAGGTGCAGGTTGCGGATCGAGACGCGCTCGGAAAGTAGCAGCTTCAGCACCGCCTGCAGGCCGGAATGCGAGATCTGCGAGGGGCAGATCTCGTCGATCAGCCGCTTGTATTCCGGGTCGAGCCGGTCGAGCAGCGCCCGCATGTCCTTGTAGGACAGGAACTGGGGCAGGTTGTTGCGGATCACCTCGGAGAGGTGGGTGAGCAGGACGGAGGCGCCGTCGATCGCCTCGAAGCCGGAGCGGCGGATCTCGCCGGCATAGGCGTCGACGACCCAGAGGGCCTTCATGCCGAAGGCGGGCTCGCGGACTTCCTCGGACGGCACGTCGGGGCGCGGCCCGTCGCCGACGACGACGAGCAGCTCGCCCGGCCGCATCTCCTGGGTCGCGGCCACCGTGCCGTGAATGCGAATCTGGTAGGTCTTGGGCGGCAGGTTGAGGCTGTCGGTGAGCTTGATGTCGGGCACGACGAAGCCGTACTGGCGCGCGAACTTGCGCCGCATCTTGGCGACGCGGTGGTGCAGCTCGGCGTGATTGCCCTGGATCTGGGCCGCGACCTGACGGCCGAGGCAGAGCTCGATCTCCGGGGTGCGCAGCTGCTCCTTGACCGATTCCTTGGTCTCGGCCTGCTTGCTCTCCTCCTCGCGCTTCACCTGGGCGGCCGCGGCGGCGGCCCGGGACGCCCGGCGCCTCGGAATGGTGATCGCCACGAAGCCCATCAGGCCCGCGAGCGTGACGAAGGGCAGGAACGGCAGGCCGGGGACGATGGCGAACATCAGCATCAGCGCGGCGGCGACGATCAGCGCGCGCGGATAGGCGCTGAGCTGGCCGAGCACGGCTTCCTCGGTCGCGCCGCGGGTACCGCCCTTGGAGACGAGAAGGCCGGCGGCGAGCGAGACGATCAGCGCGGGGATCTGCGAGACGAGGCCGTCGCCGACCGACAGCTTGACGAAGACGTCGGCGGCCTGGCCGAGCGGCATGCCGTGGCGGGTGGTGCCGATGATGACGCCGCCGAAGACGTTGACGGCGATGACGATGAGCGAGGCCACCGCCTCGCCGCGCACGAATTTCGAGGCGCCGTCCATCGAGCCGAAGAAGGCCGATTCCTCTTCCAGCTCACGGCGGCGGCGCTGCGCCTCCTTGTCGTCGATCAGCCCCGCATTGAGATCGGCGTCGATCGCCATCTGCTTGCCGGGGATGGCGTCGAGGGTGAAGCGGGCGCCCACCTCGGCGATCCGGGTCGCGCCCTTGGTGATGACAAGGAAGTTGACCGTGATGAGGATCATGAAGACGACGATTCCGATGACGAAATCGCCGCTCATCACGAATTGCGAGAAGCCCTGGATGACGTGGCCGGCGGCGTCCACGCCCTTCTGGCCGTTGGCCAGGATCAGCCGCGTCGTGGCGATGCCGAGCGCCAGCCGCAGCAGCGTCGCAATCAGCAGCACGGTGGGGAAGGCCGAGAATTCGAGCGGCTTCTGAATCCAGAGCGCCACCATCAGGATCAGCACCGAGAGCGCGATCGAGAAGGCGAGGCCGACATCGATCAGCACCGCCGGCACCGGCAGGAACAGCACTGCGAGGATCGCGACGATGCCGGCCGCGAAGCCGAAGTCGCGCCGCGACCGCTTTTCCAGGACGAGCGCTTCGCTCACCGCCATGACGTGAACCGATTCCCTCAAGGTCGAGGCGGTTGTGGCGCGGCAAGCTTGCGCGGGGATGGGTGCCCGCGGGCAAGGGCAAGGGCAAGGGCAGGAGAGGGGGCGGAAGAGGCGTCGGCAGAGGCTCTTAACCGTGACTCTCGAAGCCTGCCGTCACCCGTCGCATGGCTGGGCGTCGAATCGGGTGCTGCCGTGGCCCGCGCTTGGTGTTAAGGTCTTCTCCGTCGAAGCTTTTGTCCTTCCCAAGGTCGAGGCCTTCGCGCGGGACCGGGCGGTCAAGTCTCGACAGCTTCCTCCGCCCGGTCCCAACCGTTCTCCCGCCCTCGCGCCGGAGGCGGGGCTTCAGAACCCGGTCGCGATCCGGCCGTAGGTCATCTCGGCAAACGCGTAGATCTGCGCGCCGACGAAGGTGCCGGTCACCAGCATCACCAGCAGGATCGCGACGATTTTCGGGACGAAGGTGAGCGTCACCTCCTGGATCTGCGTCAGCGCCTGAAGCAGGGCGACCGCGATGCCGACCAGCATCGCCGCGCCGACGGAGGGCCCGGCGGCGACGATCACCGTCCAGATCGCGGAGCGGACGAGTTCGAGGGCGTCGACCTCGTTCATGATGGGGTCTTCGGATGGCGCATCGTCTTCGTCCGAAAGCCGGGACCCAGCTTTCGGGACGATGCGCTCGGCTCTTGTCCTTGCATCACCTTGTTCCGAAAGCCGGCGGTCACCCTTTCGGGACGATGCGCTAGCTGATCGAGATACCGGAGGCGAGCAGCATCTCACGGCCGTCGGTGAGCTTGGCCATCACACCGTCGCCGGTGACTCGCACCGACTGCACCGTACCGGAGGTCAGGCCGTCGGCCGAGGTGAGGCTGCGCCCGATGATCGCGTCGGCCTGATTCAGGAAGCTCGACGTGAGCAGCGAGTCGAGCTTCTGGTTGGTCTTGGTGGCCTGCTCGACCTGCGAGAAGGTCGCGAGCTGGCCGACATATTCCGTCGAGTCCATCGGCTTCGTCGGATCCTGATTCTGTAGCTGGGCCATCAGCAGCGTCAGGAAGGTGTCGGCGTTCATCTTGGAGGCGACCGAAGTCGCCGCCTTCGCCGCCGCGGCGGTGGTCGTGCTGGTGGTGCCGGTAGTCGTGCCGGTGCTGCTGACGTCCATGGAAGTTCAGGCCTTGTCGGAGGAGAGGGCCGGCCGGGTCCGCGGCCGGCGGCGTTGGCCGGAGCGGGCGGAAGGCACGAGGGCGGCGGGCGGCACCTCGGGGAGGGGAGCCAACGGGCCGAGCAAGGTGGCCTCCGTCGCGTAGAGGCCGCGGATGAGCTTCAGCGCCTCGAAGGCCCGGCCCGCCTCGACGAGGGCGTGCGCCGCCGCCAGCCCGTCCCGGATCGCGGGTTCGGTTGTCACGGCGAGGATGCCCTCCTCGATCCGGGCATAGAGCGACCGGGCCGGGCCGGCCTGGGCCGGGGTGATCAGCATGGTCTGCGCCGCGAAATAGAGCTGGCGCAGGGGCGTCGTTGCCTCCTCCGCCTGGAGGACGTGGCCCTCCAGCAGGAAGGTCGCGTCGTTCATCAGTTCGAGCGCAACCTTGCGGTCGACGCGCACCACCGCGCCGTTGATGTAGACGCGCTCGCCCGCTTTCAGGCTCAGGTGCATGGTGCGGGCAGCGGCCCGGCCGGTTTCGCGCGTCATGGCCCGCCCCCTACTGCAATCCGTCGCGGATCGAGGTGTTGACCTCGATCAAGGCCGCGAGGCTGCGGTCGGGTGCGCTCAGCACTTCGCCGGCCTCACGCATGTTCCACAGGCCGATGGCGACGAGGTCCGCGCGCAGGCTTTCGGGCAGCGCGTTCTCGGGGTCGAGCAGGTCGGCGATCAGCACGTTCCAGAGATCCTGGATCGAGCCGACCGCGGCACTCCGCGCCGGGCCCGCCGCGGCGCCCTGCGCTTCGGCCGTGCGGAGCTGGCTGAGCGCCCGGTCGAAGGCGTCGCGCTCGCGCTCGCGACCGAGGTCGGGCGCGTCTTCCATGATCTCGGCATAGGACAGGCGGTACATCGGGGCCGACGCTCCGTACTCGGTTTCAACAGGCGGGCGTTCAGGAGATGAAGTTGATCAGGCTGAGACTGCGCAACTGCGCGGTCAGCCCGTAGGACATCTGCATCTGGGTCGTGATGGCATCGACCCGGCTCTTGGCTTCGGCCGGATCGACGTTCTCCAGATCGCGGATCTGTCCGGTCAGCAGCGCGGTCTGCTTGGCCATGCGCGCGTTCGCCTCCGTGATCTGGCTCTGGGCGCGGCCGAGATCGGCCTGCATCGTCGTGAGGCTGCCGCTGACTTGGCCCAAAATATCCATGACCTTGCCGGTGGCCACGTTCTGCGCCTCCTGCGAAAGGCCGGACAGGCCGAGCCCCGAGGCGATGACGTAGGCCATGCCGAGCTTGCGGAACGGCTCGGCGTTGGCGCTGACCGAGGTGGTGACGGTCTCGGTGAGCGAGATCTGGCTGTCGAGGGTGCGGCTCGACGCGCCCGACCACGTCCGGCTCCAGTTCACCTCGGTGAACAGGCCGGCGAGCGGCCCGTCGATGAAGCCCTGGAGTTGGTTTGGGGTGATGGTGGATGCCGCCGCAGAGCCGGGCGCGAAGCCGAAGAAGTCCGTGAAGAGCTTATCGACCGCTGTCTTGGCGGCGGAGGTCGGGCTGCCCTCGTAGGAGGTCAGCGGTGCCGCCCCACTGTTCGTGCCGCCGAACACGAACTGACCGTTCGTGCTGGTGTTGAGCGTGCCCGCCAGCGCCGCGAGGCGGCCGCGCGCCGAGTCCACGAGCGTCTTCGCCCGTTGATCGGTGGGGAGGGCGGTGAGTTCGTTCAGGGTCGTCTCGGCGGACGAGCGAATCTCGGTGAGCGCGCCCTGGGTCGCCGCGAGCCGGGACGTGGCCGCGGCGTTGCTCTGAGTCAGCGAAGCGAGCACGGCGCTCTGCCGCCGCAGGCCGAAGGCCCCGGCGACACCGCCGCCGAGGGTCGCGCCGACATCGGCGAAGCGGCCGGTGGCGATCTCCCTGGTCGCGTTCGCGAGTTCGCTCTGGAGCCGCGAGACGCCTGTGCGCGGCGCATTCCAGAGGTTGAGGCTTGAGATGAAGCCGGTCGTCATCATGGCCGTATCACCGCACCGCGTCGAGGAGGGTCTTGAGGAGGTCGTTGACGACCGAGATCAGCTTGGCCGAGGCGCTGTAGGACCGCTCCAACTGGAGGGCGAGGGCGGTCTCGTCGTCGCCGTTCACGCCCGCGACGTTCGAGAGCGCCTCGTTGGCGCGCGTCAGCAGGGTCTTCTGGTAGGACGCGTCGGTCGACGCGTCCTTACGCTGCGCTTCGAGCCACCCCGCGGAGGAAGCGGCGAGGTCGGGCAGGCCGGCGGAGGTGCCGAGGCCGAGGGCCGGATCGACGGGCCGGGCCGCCGTCAGCGCCGTGAGAAGGCCGCGAAGGCGGCCCGCATAGGCCGCGTCGCCGCCCGCAGCCGGGTCGGCATAGTCGCTACCGTTCATGCCGCCGCTGCGCAGCAGGGCGACGGAGCCGCCTCGGGCCGGGTCGACCGCCGCGTTGACCGAAATCGAGGCCGCGAGGCCGGTGCGTCCGGCGGCCGTGGGCAGGATCCCGCTGCCGCCCGCGGTGAACAGGCCGGCCCGCGGACCGCTGTCGGGGCCCACGGCGTCGCTCTCGGCGAAGGCATCGATCAACCCGCCGGCGAGGGCGTCGAGCTGCGCCTCGTACTGGACCGCCGCACCGTCGCGCAGGGCCACGAGCCCGGCGATCCGCCCGGAATTGAGCGGCATCGGCGAGGTGGCCCCGGTCACCGGCACGCCGTCGATCCGCACGCCGCCGCCGACGGTGCCCGCGGCAAAGACGGATGTGGCCGAGAACGTGACCGCGCGGGGGCCGCGCTCGAACAGGGTCACGCCGCCATCGGTATAGAGCGCCATGTCGCCGCCCTCGCGGGCTACGGCGTGGACGCCGATCTCCTGCGACAGCGCGGTCAGGATGCGGTCTCGGTCGTCCAGCGCGTCGGTGGCGTCGCCGCCGAGGGCCGTGGTCTTGGTCACGGCGCGGTTGGCAGCGTCGAACCGGACGAGAAGGTCGTTGATGCGGCTCACCGAGGCGGCGATACCGGCATCGGCCTCCGCCCGTGCGGCGTGGATTGCGTCCGCCGCTTGGCTCAGGCTTCCCGCCAGAGCCTTGGCCGACTCGACCGCGTCACGGGCGAGCTGCGCGTTGTCGGGCTGGTTGGCGGCGGCCTGGAGCGCGGCTTGAAAGGTCGTGAGGCGCGCGGCCGGCGCAGTCGGGTCGTCGGTGTCGCCGACGGTCTGCGCGAGCTTCGTCAGCCCGGTGAGAAGGGCGTCGCCGCGGGCGGCGTCCGACGAGGCGTTCAACGTGCGGGCATAGAGCGCCGGGTCGCCCGCACGGGTGATCGTTACCGTGGCGCCGCCCGTGCTGCCGGCGACCAGCGTCGCGATCTTGCGCGAATAGCCGGGATCGTTCGCGCCCGCGACGTTGCGCGCGGAGACGGCGATCTGGTTCGAGTTCGCGAGCAGCGAGGCGCGGGCGGTGTTGAGCGCGAGGGTGAGACCCATCGGTCGGTTCCTGGGACGCGATACGAGACGGGGACGCCGGTGTCGGGCCGGCGCCCCCGGATGCGACGACGGTTCGCGTTAGCGCTTCAGGTTCATCAGGGTTTCGAGCAGCTCGTTGCCGGTCATGAACACCTTGGAGTTGGCGGTGTAGACCGTCTGCGACTCGATCATCGTGGTCAGTTCGGTGCTGACATCGACGTTGGACTGTTCGAGCGCGCCGGCCTTCAGGATGCCGCGCCCGCCCTGGCCGGCGAAGCCGACCTGGATGTCGCCGGATTCGGCGCTCGTGGTGAAGACGTTGCCGGCCCGCGGCGCGAGGTTGTCGGGGCTCGCCACATCCGCCAGCGGCACCTTGAACGCGGCCTTGCGGGTGCCGTCGGTATAGACCGCGTAGACGGTGCCGTCCTCGCCGAAGGCAGTTCCGCTCACGGAGGTGGGCGACGAGCCGTTGGCGGTGCCGGAGAGGTTGTGGTCGCCGGAGAGCTGGGTCAGACCGCCCAGATCGACGGGGATGCTACGGCCGTTCGGCACGTTCACGAGGGCCGAGCCACCGCCGTTGACCTTACCGTTGCCGTCGAAGGTCACGTTGGTCGTGCCGAGGGACGTGGTCGGCGGGGCCGGGTCGAAGAATTCGACAGACCAGGAATTGGCGGCGGTCTTGGTCATCTGGACGTCGAGCGTCACCGGCCGGCCGACATTGTCGTAGACCTTGAGCGAGTTCTTCTTCGAGTAGCCGATGGCACCCGTCGCCGTCGGATCGTAGACCGGCGTCTCGAAGGAGAGGTTGCCGCTGACCGTGGCGGCGGTGGAGGGCCGCGCCTCCTGGCCCATCACGCTGACATTGACCGGCTTGAGGTCGGCCACGCCGTTGAGGACCGGGTTCGGGGTGCCGTTGGCGAGGCTGTAGCCCATCAGGGTGAAGCCGCCGGCATTGACGAGGTTGCCGGTCTTGCCGTCGACCACGAAGTTGCCGGCCCGGGTCATGAAGGGCGCGCCGGCGGCATCGCTCACCACGAAGAAGCCGTTGCCCTGGATCGCGAGATCCTTGTCGGAATTGGTCGAGGCGATGGGGCCGCCCTCGCTCACCGAACGGCGCAGCGTGGTCTCGACCGCACCCGAGTTGTAGTTTCCGACATCGCCCGAATCGAGCAACAGCGACGAGAACTCGGCCGAAGTGCGCTTGTAGCCGGTGGTACTGGCGTTCTGAATGTTCTCAGCCACCGTGGAGATGCGGTTGGACTGAGCGTTCATTCCGGAGACGCCCGTGCGGAGCACGCCGATGAGACTCATGCGGACACCTCGTTGACTTTCGAATTCTGGCGCACTGGACACGGTGTCGCTTGCGCGGGGCTGAAGGTTTTGCGGGGCACAATCAGCCCCGCAGGGATTGGGCGAGCTCGAGGAAGGCGTCGCGGCTCGGCGGCTGGCCCGGCTCCTGCCGCAGGGCCTCGTAGATCCGCGGCACGAGGCTGACGGCCTGGTCGAGATCGGGATCGCTGCCGGCGCGGTAGCCGCCCATCAGGCGCAGATCCCGTGTCTCCTCGAAGCGGGCCATCATGCTCTTGAGCTTGCGCACCAGCTCGCGCTGGTCGCCGGTCCAGACCTCGCCCGCGAGGCGCGAGATCGAGCCGAGCAGCTCGATCGCCGGGTAGCGGCCCTGCTCGGCGATGGCGCGGTCGAGCACCACGTGGCCGTCGAGGGTGCCGCGGATCGAGTCGGCGACCGGGTCGTTGTGGTCGTCGCCATCGACCAGCACCGAGAAGATGCCGGTGATCGTGCCGGTACCCTCCGCGCCGGGGCCGGCGCGCTCGAGGAGGCGCGGCAAGTCCGAGAACACGCTCGGCGGGTAGCCGCGCGCCACCGCCGGCTCGCCCGCGGCGAGTGCCACGTCGCGGGCGGCGTGGGCGTAGCGGGTCACGGAATCGACGATGAGCAGCACCGACTCGCCGCGGTCGCGGAAGGACTCGGCCACGGCCAGCGCCACCTTCGGCGCTTGGCGGCGCATCATCGGGCTTTCGTCGCCGGTCGAGACGACGATCACGGCGCGGTCGCGCGCGGCAGCGATGGGGCCTTCGAGGAACTCGCGCACCTCGCGTCCGCGCTCGCCCACCAGCGCCACCACCACGCTGTCGAAGCCCTGGGCGCCGGCCAGCATCGCCAGCAGGGTCGATTTGCCGACGCCGGAGCCGGCGAAGATGCCGATGCGCTGTCCGGCGCAGAGCGGCGTGAACAGGTCGATCGCCCGCACCCCCGTGGGCAGCGGCGTCTTCACCCGGGCGCGGGTCATCGCGACGGGCGGGTCGGCATCCAGCGGAACGCTGGCGGGCCCCTCGGCCAGGGGGCCGAGCCCGTCGACGGGGCGACCGAGCGCGTCGATCACCCGGCCCTTCCAGCGCGGGTCCGGGCGCAGCTGCGCCGGGCCGATGCGATGGGCGAGACTTCCGATGCCGGCGTCGATCCGGCTCTCGAACGGCTTCACCGTGGCGCCGGCCGCATCGATGCGGACCACCTCGCCGACCTGCGTGCGGCCGTCGGCGGAGAAGCCCATGCGGTCGCCGAGCCGCACGAAGGCGGACACGCCCGCGACCCGTGCCGCGCTGGCGGTCACCTCGCGCACGGGGCCGGCGACCCGCACCAGCGGCAGGTCGCGGCGCCCGGCCTCCATCGCCTGTTCCAGGCGCTCGATCGCGTTGAGGGTCATCGCATCAGCCCTGCGGTCCCAGCGTCTTGACGGCGCCGGTGAGGGTGGTGTCGGCCTCCGAAGTCATCGTCGCCGCGCTCTCGAAGGCGCGCTGAATCGCGATGAGCCGGGTCATCTCCATGATCGGATTGACGTTGGCGCCCTCGACATAACCCTGCACGAGGCCGATGCGGGTGAAGTCCTGCACCGGCCGGCCGGGCAGGCTCGCGGCGACGGCATTCTCGCCCGAGCGCGTCAGCGTCGCCTTCGGGTCGATGCTGAACACGCCGAGCGCGCCGACTTGGTTCACCCCCTGGTGGATGCTGCCGTCCCGGCCGATGACCGGCGGGCCAGCCTGGGGATCGAGCAGCAGCGGGCCGCCGCCGGGATCGACCACCGGCATCCCGCCCACCGTGCGCAACTGCCCGTTGGCGTCCATCGTCAGGCGCCCGTCGCGGGTATAGAGCGTGTCGCCCTTCGGTCCCTTCACGCCGAGCCACGCGTCGCCCTGGACGGCGACATCGAGGGCGGAATCGGTCTTCGTCGTCGGGCCGGCGGCGCGCGAGATGGTGGTCTTGCCCGGACCGACGAAGGCGACCTCGCCGCGGTTCGAGCGGGCGAGCAGTTCCGAGAAGCTGACTTCCTCCGCCCGGAAGCCCACCGTCGCCATGTTGGCGACGTTGTTGGCGGTGGTGGTCAGGCGCTTTTCGAGGGCGATCTGGCTCGACAGGGCGACGTAGAGGCTGCTCTGCATGGCCCTTAAGCTCCGATCCGCGCCGTCTGCACGCTCTGGAGCGTCTCGGCGTCGAGGCTGCCCGTGCCGGTGAACAGAGCGAGGATGGGTGCGCTGGCGGTGTTGTTCTGCGCGTCCCAGATCGCCGCGAAGCGCCGCACGAAGGCGTCGAGCTTGGCAGGGTCCCGGAAGCTCGCGATGTCGATCTTTCTGTCGATCAATTGGGCCCGCTTGGCCAGGGCCTCGCTCGTGGCCGCGCCGCTCGTCGACGGCAGGCCGATCACGGTGTTGGCCACTTGGCTCAGTGCCGCATCGCCGAGGATGTCGTAGGCGCTCGTGAGCGTCGATGCCTTGCGGGCGAAGTAGAGCGCGAGGCGCACGCCCGTATCGGCGTCGCCCGCCTCGCTCTCCAGCGACTGGCGCAGATAGGCCTGGGTGACGGCCTGCGCCATCAAGTCGGGCCCCAGATCTGTGCCGAAGCCGATATCGACGGCGGTCCGATTGGTGGAGAGCGGGGCATTGCGGATCGTCAGGGTGCGGTTCGGCCCGCCCGCGTCCACCAGCGTGTCGGCGTCCCGGCCCATGCCGCCGTAGGCGCCGTCGGCGCCGAAATCGGTCAGTCCGGTGGTCTCGAAGAACAGGCTCCCGTCGGCGGCGAGACCCGCCTGGACCTTGCCCTTGAGGGCGGATGCCTCGATCTGTGCCGCCACCGCTGCGGCGATCTCCGTGGGCGTCACCTTCGCGGGATTTGCCACCTGACCGGCCAGGGTTTGCGCGTTGAGCCGGATCGTGACCGATTGCGTCGTCGTGGCGTCGACCCGGGACTCCACGAGGAAGCTCGCCTCGGCCCGGCCGCTGAAATCGTACGTGTCGGCCAGGAGCTTCGGCGCGCTGAGCGAGGCGGCGACGGCCTTCTTACCGAAGCTTTCGGGGGCGGCACCTGTGGCGGTGACGCCCTGGCCGAAGCTGAACGCCTTGGCAAAGGCGGTGTAGCGGTCGTCTGCCAAGCGGTTGGCGAAGCTTGCCGCGCTGGCAGCGCCTTCCTCCAGCACTTTGCGCATCAACCCCTTGGCGTAGATCATCTCCTCCAGGCCGTAGGCCTTCATGGCGTAGGCGTAGAGGCGCTGGTCGCCGAGCAGGTCGTCGACCGATTTCACCTGGCCGATATGGGCCTCGTAATAGGCGATCTCTCGGGCAACCGTCGGCTCGGCCGCCATCCGGGAGAGGGAGGCGGGGAGATCCTTGGCGATCAGCCGGTAGCTGGTGAGGGTGTCGGTCACGGGCGGGCGCCTGGGTGAGAGCGCGGGAGGAAGGCAACCGACGGCTCGGCGGCCCGAGCAGGATCCGATGCTACGTTTGCATCGTCTTTGTCCGAAAGCCGGTGACGACCTTTCGGGCCGATGCTTAGGGCGGCTCCCTTGTCCCAGGCTTGCCCGTCTCCGGCCGGTCGCGTCACGGCGCCACCGGGCCGATGATCGTCTCGGTGGTGATCACGACCCAGCCCGCGCCGGTCCGGCGGATCGACAGAACGCGGCCCGCACCGGGCAGAACGCTACCGAGCGCGGCGGTGCGCTGTCCCTCCTGGTTCTCCAAGGTCGCGATCCCGTCGGCGACCCCGCGCAGGGCGTAGGCGCCCACGGGCGGCAGGACCGGCGACTCCGTCGGGCCCTGAAGGCCGGCGACGGCTGCCGCCACAGGCCGGTCGGGCAGCGAGCCGGTGGTGACGGGATCGAAATCGGGGTCGGCCAGGCGCCCCTGCGCCACGGTCTTCTTCCAGGTGAAGGGCGCGGTGCCGGCGGGCAGCACAGCCTGCACCGCATATTCATGCGTTCCGGTCGCGATGGCGTAGCCGGCGAACCCGCTGGCGGTGAGGGCAAGCAGGACGAGGCCGGCCAGCACCGTGCGTTCCCCGGCCGCCTCGCGGGCACGGCGGGCCGCGATGCTGCCCGCTACCGGCCGCGCCGGAAGGTTCGCGGCGCGTGAGGCGGTGCCGAGGGACGATCGCCGTGCGGAATCGGACGTCATGGAGGTCTCGACAGGTGATCCCGGCGCGCCGCGCGAACCGTCTTCGCGGCGCGTGCCCCGGGGGCGAAAGCGTCATCCTTCATGATCCGTCTACAAATATGCTTGACATCCGGTTAACGATGCCGCGCGAAGGGGCGTCCCATCTCATCGACAGCGCCGCGGGCGGCCGTTAAGCCGAAGGAGAGGGCGCCGGGGAGCGAGCATGGCCGATCCGCGGGAAAGTGTTTCGCCGGAATCCGCAGCGCCCGTCGAACGGGCGGGCAAGCGTCACCGCGTCGTCCAGCAGGGCCGCATCGTCCTCGGCCCCGAACGCCTGATCGCCTGCACCGTGCGCGATCTCTCGCGCCGCGGCGCCAAGATCCGCGTCGCCCCCGAACATGACTTGCCGGAGACGTTTTCCCTCGTGATCGCCGCGCATGACCTGCGCACGATGACCGCCCGGCTGTGCTGGCGCCGCGGAGATTTCGCAGGTGTTGTCTTCGAGGGCGAGGCGGTCGTTTAGAGCGCCGCCCGGCGAAGTGGTCACCGGTTCGTCGAACGAATGCGCGGAAAAACAAGGACCGGGAGACGCGGGCCCGATCTCGTCGGGTCGGGTGCGGCTCTTGGAAAAAGACGATGCAACGGCAAGAGCTTGCCCCGCATCGCCCCGGATCCGATCAGCAGGACGATGCCTGAGCGGCTTCTCCACAGAAGCGCGGCCGGCCTGTGGAGAGCAGGGGGCGGGACGATGCGGGACAGGCTCGCTTAATCGCTTCGTAACGCGCGACCGCCATTGTCGGTCCATCGAAAGGCGCCTTCCGCAACGATGCGGAGCGGCCTTCGAGAAGAGGCCAGCGGGTGAACCCTCCAACGGGTTCATGGACATGATGTCGGTCCGTTGATCCGGTGCGAGTCCGGAGGTGTGATGCGCGGCGAAACGAGCCCTCAGGGGCTTGCCGCGGCCCTCTCGATAGGGCCGTGCGGCCGCACCGGTGCGAGTCCGGTCCTAAGAACCGTCCCCCCTCTTTTGCCGGAAGTCTGATCCGTGACCAGCCTGCTCACCAACATCTCCGCCATGACGGCGCTGACGACGCTCAAGGGCATCAACAGCCAGCTCGACGCCACCTCCAACCGCGTCTCGACCGGCCAGCGCGTCTCGACCGCCTCCGACAACGCCGCCTACTGGTCGATCGCCACCACGGTGCGCACCGACAACGCCTCGCTTTCGGCCGTGAAGGACTCGCTCGGCCTCGGCTCCTCGGCGGTCGACACCGCCTACAATGGCCTCAACTCGGTCCTGTCCGACCTGCAGAACCTGCGCGCCAAGCTGCAGACCGCGCTTCAGCCGGGCGTCGACCGGAACAAGGTCCAGACCGAGATCAAGGCCATTCAGGACAAGATGAAGGCCACCTCCGATTCCTCGACCTCGTCCGGTCAGAACTGGCTCTCCGTCAATTCCTCCCCCACCAACACCGGCTATCAGGCGACCCAGAACGTCGTCGCCGGCTTCTCTCGCGACACGACGGGCACCGTCGGCTTCTCGATGATCGGCATCGACGTCAACGCGATCAAGCTCTACGACGTCGCAACCTCGACCGTGAACACCGCCGCGACCGAAGGTAAGGTCACCGGCGCCCAGTCGCTCACCGGCACCTCGGCGTTCTCCCCGGGCGGTGTCGTCGATTTCGCCGCCGTCACCGCCGGCAAGTCGAAGCAGGTCTCCTTCACCGTCACGCTCGGTACCGGCGCCAGCGTCGACATCGTCCTCGACAAGAAGACCATGATGTCGGCCGCCAAGGATCTGACCAAGGTCACGACCGACGAGTTCCTGAGCGCGGTCAACAATCAGATCGCCGCAAGCACGACGATGGCCGGGAAGGTGACGGCGAGCCTCGACACGGCGGGCCGCCTGTCCTTCCAGACGGCGGCGACCGGCTCGGGCACCGATGCCCAGGTCTCGGTGACGAACAACGCGGTCTCCAACGGCAAATTCGCCGCGGCGGATGTCGGTTTCGGCACCTTCTCCGGCTTCATGACGGGGACGGCCTTCACGGCGATGGACGTGACGACCGCCAAGGTCCTGACCGTCAACGACGGCGCCGGCGTCAAGACGGTCACCCTCAACGCTGCATCCTTCTCCGCGCTCGGAGCCGACGCGACCTCGGCCGCCAACACGGCCGTCAACGGTGACGACGTCGCCGCGATGATCAACGCCCAGCTGAAGACGGCAGGCAGCAAGGCGCGGGTCTCCTTCGCCGGCGGTGCCCTGTCGTTCGGTTCCAACGCCGGCGGCTCGACCACGATCACGCTGAACGGCGCGGATGTCGCCGGCTTCGGCTTCACCGCCGCCGACTCCACCACCGGCACCAGCGGCTTCACCGGTAAGGGTACGGCCGCAGGCACGACCAACGCCAAGGGTATCCTCGACACGGTCGATGCGACGACGACCTTCTCGATCGGCGAAATCGGCACCGGCGGCACGGGCATCAACATTGCCGGCCTCGTCGGAACCACCGGCGACACGACCCTCAAGAACATCATCACCCAGGTCGAAAAGGCCATCGCTTCGGTGACCAACGCCGGCACCAAGCTCGGCGCTAACAAGACCCAGATCGACGGCCAGAAGACCTTCGTCGACACCCTGATGAAGGCCAACGACCGCACCATCGGCACCCTCGTCGATGCCGACATCGAGGAAGAGTCGACCAAGCTGAAGGCGCTCCAGACGCAGCAGCAGCTCGCTGTGCAGGCGCTCTCGATCGCCAACTCGGGCAGCCAGAACGTGCTGTCGCTGTTCCGCTAAGCCGAGACGCCCCAGCCGCTCGCGCGGCTGGGGCACTTGCTGGAATAGGAAAAGGCCGCGCTCACACCGAGCGCGGCCTTTTTCATTGAGGGATCGTAGTGGGATCGTGTGCGGCTTCTTCAGCCGACGAAGGTGTAGCCCGCCATCCGCTTGGCCTCGATCGGGTCGTAGCCGAGGCGCATCCGCAGCTTCTTGCGCAGCTTGCTGATATGGCCCTCCACCACGCTCTCCTCGACGCTGGTGTCGAGGTCGCCGTAGACCGCCGTGAAGATCTGGCCCTTGGTCACCTGCCGGCCGCGGTTCTTCGAGAGATATTCGAGGATGTGGCGCTCGCGCCGGGGCAGGATCAGGCAGGCACCGTCGATCTCCGGGTCGCGGCCGTCGGTATAGACCTTGAGGCGGCCCGACCGGTCGGGGGCCGGCGCCGGCTCGACGCCGCGGCCGGTCCGGCGACGGATCGCGGTGGCGCGGGCGATGATCTCGCGGACATGGACGGGCTTGCGCACCACGTCGTCGATGCCGACGGTGAACAGCGCCAGGGTCTGCTCCAGGGAGCGGGTCTCGTTGAGGGCGATGATCGGCGCCCGGCTGAGCGAACGGATCGCCACGGTGCAGGAGGCGCGGTCGGCGCAATCCCCGATCAGGAAGCCGTCGATCGCCTCGACGTCGATCCGCGGCGCGGCGTCGAGCCAATCCCTCATGGACCCGATGGCCAACCCTTGAGCCTCCACGCCCTCCGCGCCGAACCCGGCGACGTAGTGGTCGGTCACGCTCTGCCGCTCGTCGACAACGATGTACATCGTCTGTGCTCGAAGATGTGCACGGTCATTGCGTCAGACACGAGTGTCACTCGCGCGCCGCCATGGCCGATTGAATTGTTGAGGGCTGTCGAATGCTTTTGGACCGCGGCTCGGGAGCGCTTTTGCGGGACGCTCCTGTTTGCCGCTTCCTCCATCATTTGACGGATTTAGCTTTTTGGTTGGAATGGTTAACAGTGCGTTAAGGCCAAGCTCGCGGTTCATCCCGCGTTAGGAGTTTGATCATTTCGCACCTGCAAACGTGACAGATGCGCCACAGTGGGACTGGGCGACCCGGCGCTCGCCCACGCCTTTCCGGCGGGATGGCCTTGACCCCGGCTCCGCCGCGGGTTCGAACGCGGCCTCGGCACCGCCACGAGGAATCCCATGCCGTCGCTGTCCACCCTGTCGCCTGAAGCCCTGTCGGAGCTGCGCTCCAGCCTGCGCGGCGAGTACGAAGCCCTGAAAGCGCAGGGCCTCAAGCTCGACATGACCCGCGGCAAGCCCGCCTCCGATCAGCTCGACCTCGCCGCCGAGATGCTGGCGCTTCCCGGCAACCGGGACACCACCGCCGAGGACGGCACCGACGCCCGCAATTACGGCAACCTCCAGGGTCTGCCCGAGACCCGCGCACTGTTCGCGCCGGTGCTCGGCGCGGCGCCGGAGCAGATCGTGATCGCCAACAATTCGAGCCTCGCGCTGATGCACGACGTGCTCGTCTACGCGCTGCTGAAGGGCGTGCCCGGCGGCACGGGGCCGTGGTCGAAGCAGGAGCCGATCACGATCCTCTGCCCCGTTCCGGGCTACGACCGCCACTTCGCCCTGTGCGAGGGCTTCGGCATCCGCATGATCCCGATCCCGATGACGGGGGAGGGGCCGGACATGGCGGCGGTCGAACGCGAGGCCGCCGACCCTTCGGTGAAGGGCATCTGGTGCGTGCCGCAATACTCGAACCCGAGCGGCGAGACCTATTCCGAGGAGACCGTCCGGCGGCTTGCCTCGCTGAAGGCGGCGGCGCCCGATTTCCGCATCCTGTGGGACAACGCCTACGCGGTGCACCACCTCACCGAGGCGCGGCCCGCGCTGGTCAACATCCTGGAGGCCTGTGCCGAGGCCGGAAACCCGGACCGGCCGATCGTGTTCGCCTCGACCTCGAAGGTGACGCTGGCCGGTGCGGGCCTCGCGATGCTGGCCGCCTCGCCCGCGAACGTGAAATGGTATCTCACCCAGGCCGGGCGCCGCAGCATCGGGCCGGACAAGCTCAACCAGCTGCGCCACGTCCGCTTCCTGCGCGACACCGCCGGGATCGCCGCCCACATGGAGCGCCACCGCGCCCTGATCGCCCCGAAATTCGCCGCGGTGGAAGCGGCGTTCGCCGCCCGCCTCGACGGTTGGGAGGTCGCGCAGTGGAGCCGGCCGCTCGGCGGCTACTTCATCACGCTCGATGTCGCCGACGGCACCGCCTCGCGGGTCGTCCAACTCGCGGGCGAGGCGGGCATCGCGCTCACGCCCGCCGGCGCGACGCACCCCTACGGCAAGGACCCGCACGACCGGACGTTGCGCATCGCGCCGACCTTTCCGGGCCTCGACGCCGTGCGCAAGGCGGCCGAGGCGGTGGCGCTCTGCACGCTGCTCGCGGCGGTGGAAGCGCGGGCGGCGGCATGAGGGCGAGCCATTCTCCGCAGGTGATGCGGAGAATGGCGTTCCTCATCCCCGCACGTGGTGAATGGGATAAATCGGAGATGACCTCATCCCCTCTCCCCACAAGCGGGGCGAGGGGACGAGCTCAGGCCGGGAGAGCGCCTGGGATCGGCGCTACACCACCACGGTGATCGCCTGCGCCGCGCGCGTCAGGCCGGTATAGAGCCAGCGGGCGCGGTGCTCGCGAAACGCGTAGGACTCGTCGAACAGGACCACCTTGTCCCATTGCGAGCCCTGCGCCTTGTGGACCGTGAGCGCGTAGCCGTAGGTGAACTCGTCGGTCTCGCGGCGCAGGAAGAGCGGGATCTCCTCCTCCGAGCCCTCGATCACCTGCCGCAGCACCTTGATGTCGACGGCGCGGCGGCGTGCCGCCGGGTCGTCCTCGGGCACCACGTCGAGGCGGACCGTGTCGGGGCGGGGCGGCGCGCGCAGGGCCTGCACCGTCCAAGTCGAGCCGTTGAGCAGGCCCTTGGTGCGGTCATTGCGCAGGCAGACCAGCTTCTCGCCGACCGACGGCATCGGGTCGGTGTGCCCGGCGAGTTCCCGCAGGCGGTTGTTGTAGAGGCGGCGCGTCCGGTTGAGGCCGACCAAGACCTGATCGCAATCGAGCACCTGGGCCGGATCGATGTCGCGGCGGCGCACCACCCGGCTCTGGCCATACTCGCCGACTTCGAGCCGCCCGCCCTCGCGGATCGTCATCGCCATGCGCACGATCGGGTCGTCGGCGGCCTGCCGGTGGACGTCGGTGAGCATCACGTCGGGCTCGGCCTCGGTGAAGAAGCCGCCGCCGCGCACGGGCGGCAACTGGGCGGGATCGCCCAGCACCAGCACCGGCTTGTCGAAGGACAGGAGGTCGTGGCCGAGATCGGAATCGACCATCGAGCACTCGTCGATGACGATGAGGTCGGCTTTGGCCGCCGGGCCGGAGCGGTTGAGGCTGAAGGTCGGGCCGCCCTCGTCGCCCTCCTTGGTGCGGTAGATCAGCGAGTGGATCGTCGCCGCGTCGTCGCAGCCCTTCTGGCGCATGACCGAGGCCGCTTTGCCGGTGAAGGCGCCGTAGACGACCGGGCCGTCGATGTCGTCGGCGATGCGGCGCGCGAGCGTGGTCTTGCCGGTGCCGGCATAGCCGAACAGGCGGAAGACCTGGGAGCCGCCCTCCTTGCGCCAGCGGGCGATGGCTTTGAGCGCCTCGTCCTGTTGCGGGGCGAAGCGGGTGGGAAGCGAGGACTCGGCCATGGCGTCACGTCATAAAGGAGTCGGCCGAATTGTGGACCGTCTTCCGGTCAGGGCCAGCGCACGGTCGGCGGCAGCGAGGACAGGATCGAGGCGACGTTGCCGCCGGTCTTCAGGCCGAAGATCGTGCCACGGTCGTAGAGCAGGTTGAACTCGACGTAGCGCCCGCGCCGCACCTGCTGCTCCTCCCGGTCGGCCTCGGTCCAGGCCTGCGCGAGGTTGCGCCGGACGATCTCCGGATAGGCCTTGAGGAAGGCCCCGCCGACATCGCGGGTATAGGCCAGGTCCGCCTGCGGATCGCCGGTCCAGTGATAATCGTAGAAGATACCGCCGATGCCGCGGGGCTCGTTGCGGTGCTTGAGGTGGAAATACTCGTCGCACCACGCCTTGTACTTCTCGTAGTCGGCGGCCGGTGCGTGTTTCTCGCAGGCCTCGCGCAGGCAGGCATGGAAGAACTGCGTGTCCGGGTCTTCCTGCGTGCGGCGCCGGTCGAGTACGGGAGTGAGGTCGGCCCCGCCGCCGAACCACGCCTTCGTCGTCACGACGAAGCGGGTGTTCATGTGCACCGTCGGAACGTTCGGGTTCCAGGGGTGGACGATCAGCGAGATGCCGGTGGCGAAGAAGCGCGGATCTTCGGCCGCGCCCGGCATCTGCGCGCGGAATTCCGGCGCGAACTCGCCGTGAACGGTCGAGATGTGGACGCCGGCCTTCTCGAACACGCGGCCCTTCAGCATCGCCATGACGCCGCCGCCGCCCGGCGCGCCGCTATGGTCGGTGCGCTGCCACGGGGTCTTCTCGAATGTCCCTGCCTCTTTCGGGGCGTCGGGATGGAAGGGGCCCGTCGCCTCCGCCTCCAGCGTTTCCAGCGCGGCGACGATCCGGTCGCGCAGGGTGGCGAACCACGTCCCCGCCTCGCTCTTCAGCGCGGCGAGGTCGTCGGGTGAGGGGAGGGGAGAAGCCGTCGCGTCGCTCATGCGAGAGGCTTTCCCACCCGGGGCGCGATCCGTCAATTCGGGCTCAGAACTTGTAGGTCAGGCTACCGAGGATCGTGCGCCGCGTGCCGACGAAGCAGTCGCCGCGGGCAAGGCAGGTCGAGAGATACCGCGTGTCGGCGATGTTGGAGACGTTGAGCTGCGCGCGCCAATGCGCGTCCTCCCAGCCGACCAGCGCGTCGGCGAGCGTCACGGCCGGCGTGTTGAAGCTGTTGAGCGAGCCGTTGAAGGATTCGCCGATATAACGCACGCCGCCGCCGACGAGGAAGGAGCCGGGCACCTCGGCCAGGGTGAAGCGGTGCGTCACCCAGAGCGAGGCGAGGTGCAGCGGCTGCGTCTCGACCCGCGCCCCGGCATTGTCGCCGGCCGCGTAGCGGGCATCGGTATAGGCGTAGCTCGCGATGATGTTGGTGTCGTTGTTGATCGTCGCGATCGCCTCGATGTCGCCGCCCTGGATCTTGACCTTCCCGGTCTGGATCGAGATCGGCAGGCCGCTCGGATCGGGGGTGAGCCGGTTGCGCTCCACCGTGTCGTAGATCGCCGCGTTGACCGCGAACCATGGGGTCGGGCTGTACTTGAAGCCGCCCTCGATCTGCTCGCCCTCGATCGGCCGGCAGGCCCCGCCCGCGCAGACATTGGCGCCGAAGATCGGGGTGAACGAGGTCGCGTAGGAGACGTAAGGGGTCAGCCCGTTCTCGAAGGCGTACATCAGGCCGATGCGGCCGGTGGTGGCCTCGCCGGCGACGCTTTCGGCGCCGCGCGTGGCGCTGTTCACCCAATCGTGCCGCATCGTGGCGAGCACGATCCACTGACCGAACTTGATCTGATCCTGCAGGTAGAGGCCGGTCTGGCTCTGCGAGAGCGCGGTCGGCACGCCGAGATCCGGCGGGGTCACGCCGACATAGACCGGCGCGTAGAGGTCGAACGGGCGGGCATCGGTGCCGAAGCCGGTGCGGGTGCTGTCCCATTGCTGGCGGAAATCGACGCCGCCGAGCACCGTATGCGAGATCGGCCCGGTGTCGAACCGCCCCTGAAGGTTGGTGTCGGTGGTGATCCGCTCCTTGATCGAGCTGACCCGGTAGGTGAACCGATCGACCGTCCGGCGGGCGGGATCGAGGAACGGCGCGTTCGGCAGATCCGCGCTCGGCGTCAGCGTGTAGACGTTGCCGTAGGCCGATTGATACGTGCCGTCGATGTGGCTGTAGCGCAGGTTCTGCCGCAGGATCACGTTGTCGTCGAAGCGGTGCTCGAACAGGCTGGTGATCGAACTCGTCTCGGTCTCGTAGCGGTTGAAGTTCGGGTCGCCGGTGAAGCGGCTCAGCGGGATGAAGCCGTTCGGCCCGGCATAGAGCGAGCCCTCGCGCGGCAGGAAGGCGTCGGAGGCGCCGAATGCGTCCTTCTGGTGCAGGCCGATCAGGGTCCAGCTCGTGTCGGCGGAGGGGCGCCACGTGACCGACGGGTTGATGACGTAGCGGTCGTTGGCGACGAAATCGGTCTGCGCGTCGGCGAGCCGCCCGACGCCGACGAAGCGGTAGAGGAACTGCCCGTCCTCGGTCAGGCGCCCGGTCGAATCCGTGAAGGCTTCCTTCCAACCGTAATTGCCGAACCGCACCCCGGCCTCGGTGTAGGGCACGTCGAGAGGGCGCTTCGAGACGAGGTTGATCAGGCCGCCGACGGGGCTCGACCCGTAGAGGGTCGAGGCCGGGCCGCGCAGCACCTCGAAGCGCGACAGGGTGTAGGGGTCGGGCCGCGGCTCGTTGAAGACGTCGGGATCTTTCAGGCGCAGGCCGTCGAGGAAGATCGCCGCGTCCGAGCCGCGGATGCGCGGATAGTCGCCGCGGGTGCTCGGGCCGTAGGCTTCCGCGGCGACGCCCGCAGTGTAGCGCAGGGCTTCCTGCACGCTGGTGGCCGCCTGCTCGCGGACCTGCTGCTCGCCGACGACCGAGATCGATTGCGGCGTCTCCCTCAACGCCGTGTCCGTCTTGGTGCCGGTGGCGCTGCGCTGCGCGACGTAGCCGGGGACTGGACCGAAGGCGCTCTCGGTGCCGGCTCCGCCGGGGCCGCTGCCGCCCCGGCCCGAACCCTCGACGCTGAGCGTTTCCAGCGTCACCGCCTCCTGCGCCCAGGCCGCGCCGGACGAACCGAGGGCGGCCGTGCCGGCGAGAAAAGCGGCAAGTCCGTAACGCAGTCGATCACGCAACGCAGACGACATCTAGGAACCCAGTTTCGTTATTCGCTGATGAGGCAGCTAGAACGAGGCGCTGAGCTTCGCAACACAGGTTACGTTTCTGGAAATAGAACGATTCAAGTCTTCAAGGTGATCCGGGTTTAGCTTCAAGCATCAGACGTGACTTTCGGGGAGATCATGCCTGTGCACATTCCTGCTTCGCTGTTTCTTTTCGGTCACTCGGCCGCGGCGGCGTGCCCTTTGGCGGCCGGCTCGACGGCCGTGCCGTTCCGCAGCCCGCCGACCAAGGTATCGAGGCTGCCCTTGCCCTCGGCGAAGCCCGCCTCGTTCAAAATCGCGCCGAGGATCGGGCTGTTGTACTGGTAGCGCAGCAGGTGGCCCGAGAGGCTGTCGCCGAAATTGGCCGAGACGCCGCCGGCGCCGTTGCCGCTGCCCATCATCCCGCCCGCATCGAAGATGCGGATCGAGTCGATCTTCTCCACCGCCCGCATACTTTCGCGCAGGGCATCCGGGATGATGCCGAGGCGCTTGAGGTTCGTCTCGAAAGCGCGGGCCTCGGCCGACAGCGCGTTGCGGGCCTCGTTCATCACCCGCTCGCGCTCGGCCTCGGCCTGTCCGAGCTTGGCGATGGCCTCCGCCCGCGAGGCGGCGGCGGTCGCCTCGGCCTCGGCCAGGGTGATGATGGCGTTGGCCCGGTCCTCGGCGGCGCGCCGCTCGGCCTCCGCCGTCACGGTGACGCCGGTCGCCTCCCGCTCGGCCTCCTGCTTGGCGGCGATGACGGTGACCTCGCGCTCACGCTCGGCGATCTCCTTGGCTTTGGCCGTGGCGACCCGCTCCTCCGCGGCCACGGCGAGCGCCTCCGCCGCCTTAGCGGCGGCACGGGCCTGCGACTCCTTCTCGGAGCGCTCGGCGATCTTGATGGCGTTGTCCTGAAGGATGAGCTGACGCTCGCGCTCAGCCTCCGCGTTGCGCTGGGCGATGGCCAGATCCGCCTCGATCCGCGCGCCCTCCGAGTTCTTGCGCGCCTCGGCCTCGCGCAGACGGACCACCTGCTCGCGCTCGATCCGCGCGGTCTCCTCGCTCTGCTGAGCGCGTTGCTCGGCCTGGGCGGTCTCGGCCCGAGTCTCGGCGGTCTTGTTGGCGATGTCGCGCTCCTGGGCGAGTTCCGCCTCGCGGGTGGTGCGCTTGATCTCGAGCTGCTTCAGCGCGGTCTCGCGGTCCTTCTCGGCCACCGCGACCTCGGCGTCGCGCTCGGTGGCGTTGCGCTCCTTGCGGCGCTGCTCAGTGATCTCCTTCAGCCGCGCGAGGCCTTCCGCGTCGAACGAGTTGTCCGGGTTGAAATGCTCGATCGAGGTCTGGTCGAGGCGGGTCAGCGAGGCGGATTCGAGTTCGAGGCCGTTGTGGCGCAGGTCGCCCGAGACCGCCTCCTGCACGCCCTTCACGAAGGCGGCGCGCTTCTCCTGAAGGTCGGGCAGGGTCATGCCGGCGGCGACCGAGCGCAGGGCATCGACGAACTTCGCCTCGATCAGCTCGCGCAGCAGCATCGCGTCGTTGGTGCGGTCACCCAGCGTCTGGGCGGCGAGCGCGATCGATTCCTCCTTGGGCTCGACGCGGACGTAGAACTCCACGGTGATGTCGGCCCGCAGGCGGTCCTTGGTGATCAGCGACTCGTTGCCGGAGCGCTTCACTTCGAGGCGCAGGGTGTTGAGGTTCACCATGGCGATGGAGTGGAACACCGGCAGCAGCACCGCGCCGCCATCGACCACGACCTTGCGCCCGCCGAGACCCGTGCGGACGAAGGCGGTGTCCCGCGTTGTGCGCCGATAGAGCCGGCTGAACACGAAGCCGATGCCGAGCAACGCGACGACGATGATGCCGGCGATCACCAGCAGGTTGACGATGCCGGGGCTGATCAAATCCATCGTGAGCGACCCTTTCGGTGGGGGAAGAAGAAGCGATCAGAGATCCGGCGCGGCGGGCACCGCGACGTAGACGGCGTTGGCCCGGTCCACGATCAGGACGCGGGCGCCGGCTTCCATGGCCGGGGCTCCGGGCGCGGCGCGGGTGCGCAGGAAGTGGGTGTTGCCGTGGCGGTCCACCGCCCGGACTTGGCCCGGAAGGCCTTGGTCGAGCGGCCCGAGGGTGACCTCCGCCGTCGCGCCGATCAGGTCGTCGGCGCTCACGACGTAGCTCTCGTCCCGCGGGATCAGCCGGGCGATGGCCTTGGTCGAGACGCGCAGGGCCGGCAGCGTCGCCGCCCCGGCGGCCGGAACCGCCAGGAGGGCGGGCAGGGGCGCGATGACGGCTGCGGCGAGGCCCTGCACCACGAAGCCCGCCAGGGCGAAGACGGCGAGTGCCAGGATCAGAAGGATCAGGAAGGGCACCCGGCCGAGATTGACCCACGACATCACTGCGGCGGGCGAGAAGGCGGCGTCTGCATCCGCCGCGCTCGTCAGGTCGCCGCCGCTCCCCGCCTCGTGACCGAGAGCACCGTCCACCAGCCCTGAGAGGGACTGCCCGAGGAGGAGGGACAGGGCCTCCACCGCGACGAGGCCGGCCATCACCACCGCGGCCAGGGTGAAGGGGAACAGGGCGGAGCCGGCGAGGGGGCCCACCAGCGAAGTCATGAGGGCCGGCCCTGCTTGAGCGCCGCGAGCCGGCGCTCGATGGTGTCGTCGCGGTGGAGACGATCCAGTTCCTCGACCGAGGGGTCGGCGACCGCCGAGGCAGTTCCGGTGACCCGGTCGATCGCCTGCAGCGATTGTTCGAGCTGGCGGGTGCGCGTCGCCTCCTCGCTGCCGTAGCCGTCGAGCAGGTCGGCCGCCTTGGCCGGGGGCTTGCGCAGGAGCGCGATGCGGTGCTCGGCGTCGCGCCGGGCGGCGGTGGCCGCCTGCATCGCTTTTGTCGCCGCCCCGTGCCGCTCGGCAACGTCGGCAAGGCTCGAATCGATCGCCTCGATCTGGCTCTCTAGGTCGAGCTGCCGCGCGATGCCGGCCCGCGCCAAGTCCTCGCGCCCGTTCGAGAGCGCCAGCGATAGCTTCTCGGGCAGCGCCCGCAACTCGCCGTCGAGCTGGCCGCGCCGGGCGGAGAGCCGGTGTTCCTCGGCCTTGATCTTGCCGAGGTCGAGCCGGGCCTCTTGGATGACGGCGTCGATCTCGCGCAGCGCCTGCTCGGCCACCGCGAGGCCGTTGCGATCCTCCACCGCTTCGAGGGCGGCGTTGGAGAGGCCGCCGATGATCCGGCCGACACGGGTCAGGATGTTTTCAGTCATGCGGGTCTCCTCCTGCGGTGCGGTGACGGAGACGCCCACCTGGATGGTGAGCGCGTCGCCCGCGATGGTGAGGCGGGCGCTGGAGAGTTCGCGCCAGGGGCCGTCGTAGCCCTCGACGCGGTAGGGCATCGTGCGCCGGCCGTTCATCGTGGTCAGCGCGATCTCCGAGGCGCCCTTCACGCTGAACAGCTTGTCGTCGAGCGGCATCGACGTGACCGTCTCGGGGTCGAACCCGGCGGCGCGCTGGGCGAAGTCGCGGATGCCGAGCGTCACGAGCCGGGCGGGCAGTCCGGTCTCGTCGCGCACCCGCTGGTAGCCGTGCTCGATCAGGGCGACGACGTTGGCGCGCAGGCCATGCTCGCGGCGGATTTCCTCGAGCAGAACGAGCATCCGCCGATAGGCCGCGAGCAGGGCGAACACCTCAGCGAGATCGGCCGGCTCGGGAAGGAGCCGGTAGGTGAGGCGAGAGGGGAGGGTTCCTGAACGGGTCACGAATCGAAGCTAAAACACCGTTTCGGTGTCTTCAAGCGCCGCACACGCGTCGGATGTGACATTCGCTAGGATATGCCCGTGGCGCGTGTGATGGGGCACATCGATCCCGACTCGTCGGGTCGGCGTCGCGATGCGGTCATCGGGCCGTCACGCGACGGCGGCGCGACGTTGCCCTGCGATTCGCCGGTCGCCGGACCCAAGCGGCAACGAAAAAGACCTCGCCCGTTGGGGCGAGGTCTCTCGGTCGTGCCACGGTGCGGTGGTCAGGCGGCCCGGACGGTCGCGAGGAAGCGCTGGACCTCCGCCGACAGGTGTTCGGATTGCCGCGACAGCTCGGCGGACGAGGTGAGCACCTGGCTCGCGGCGATGCCGGTCTCCTCCGAAGCCTGGGCGACCCCGGAGATGTTGCGCGTCACCTCGGCGGTGCCGCTGGAGGCCTGCGCCACGTTGCGCACGATCTCCTGCGTGGCGGCGCCTTGCTGCTCGACCGCTGCGGCGATCCCGGCCGCGACGTTGTTGATCTCGCGGATTCGGCTCGTGATCACGCCGATCGCCGCGACGGCCTGATCCGTGACGCCCTGGATCTCGCCGATCTGACCCGAGATCTCCTCGGTGGCGCGCGCGGTCTGGCTGGCGAGTTCCTTGACCTCCGTGGCCACGACCGCGAAGCCGCGCCCGGCTTCGCCCGCCCGCGCCGCCTCGATCGTGGCGTTCAGCGCGAGCAGGTTGGTCTGGGAGGCGATGTTGGAAATCAGCCCGACCATGTCGCCGATCCGGGCCGAGGTCGTCCGCAGCGCCTGAACCAAGTGGGTGGTCTGGTCGGCCTCGCCAACGGCGGCCTGGGCCAACCCGGACGAGCCCTGCACCTGACGACCGATTTCCTGGACGGAAACCCCCAACTCCTCGGCGGCGGCGGCGACCGTGCCGACATTGGAGGCGGCTTCCTCGGCCGCCGCGGCGACGGTCGTGGATTGCGAGGCCGTCTCGGTGGCGGTTGCGGTCATCTGCTGTGCGGTGGCCTGCAGCTCGGTCGCCGAGGCGGACACCATGCCGACGATGCCGCCGACCGCCGCCTCGAAGCCGTCGGCCAGTTCGACCATCGTGCGCTTGCGCTCGGCCGCTGCGGCTTCGTCCGCGCGCCGACGCACCTCGGCCTCCTCGGCCGCCTTGCGTGCCACCATGGCCTTGATGCCCTCGACGGCCCGGCCGACCGCACCGATCTCGTCGCCGCGGGCGGCCTCCTTGATCTCGGCCTCGATCTCGCCGCGCGCCATCCGCTGGAGGACGCCCACCAGGCTTCCGAGCGGGCGGGTGATCGAGAGCACGACGATCGAACCGGCCAGCGCCATCGCTCCCAGCAGGCCCACGACCGCGAAGCCGATGAGCATGGAGGTGCCGCGATCGGCGTCCTCCGTTGCCTTCACCTTCGCCGCGGCAAGCTCGCTGGCCAGCAGCGTGGAGCGGTTCTGCATCCATTCGTTCAGCTTGAGCCGCGCCGGGATGCCGACATCCCGCGCGATCCGGAAGGCCTCGTCCCCCTGCTGACGCAGGCCGAGGTCGTAGACGCGATCGAGCGTCGCGAAGAAGCTCTCGATATCGCGCCGCACGGCCTCGTTGGCGGTCCGCCGCTCGGGCGTGTCGGCCAAGGCGAGAAGCCGGTCGGCGCCCTCCCGTGCCTCGGTCATGCCGGCCTGCTGGCGCGTCCGAAAGCGAGCCTTGTTCTGCGGATCGCTCTCAAGCAACATGTTGCGATCCATCACCGCGGCCTCGGTGATGCCTCCCCGCATATGCAACAGCGCATCGAGGCGCACGGCCTGGACGTCGACGATCCGGGCGGTCTGTTCCGAGAGGCCGCGCATCACGTCGCGGGCGTAGACGATCAGGCCGGCACTGATCATTACAGTCAATGCGAATGGTAACGCAATTTTAAATAATAGCTTCGCGTTGCTGAAAATGTTCATTGAACGACCCTGGAATTCGGCAAAATGCCTAAAACTTATTCAGCAACGCCCCTCGTGAAATCTGAGTTAACATTTGCAATAGAGAGGGCCCTTGTCGCAGGGGGAAACGTAGCCGTCCGGCTCCGAGACAGGCTCTGCCCATCCGCTCCGAACGCAGCCGTGCTCCCTGGCGTCGGCGGCCATCAGCGGGTGCCGCGGACGCGCTCGGCCCTACCTGATCACCTGCCCTTCATCCGACTTGCCGGATCGCCTCGCCCAGCATCATCGCGGCGCAGACCGCCACGTTGAGCGAGCGCAGGCCCGGCCGGATCGGCACCACCACGCGGGCATCGGCGGCCGCGTGAACCGCTTCCGGCACGCCGGCGGATTCACGGCCCATCAGCAGGCAGTCGCCGTCGCGGAACGCGTGCTGCGTGTAGGGCACCGAGCCGGTGGTGGTGGCGAGCACGAGGCGGATACCTATCTCGCGCCGCCACGCCTCGAAGGCGTCCCAGGAACGGTGCCGGGTGATCGCGACGTGGTCGAGATAGTCGAGCCCCGAGCGGCGTAGGTGCCGGTCGGACACGTCGAAACCCGCGGGTTCGATGATCTCCACGGCGATCCCGAGGCAGGCGGACATGCGCAGCATCGTGCCCGTGTTCTGCGGGATATCGGGCTGGTAGAGGGCGAGGCGCAGCATCGGCGGGGAGGGATTGCGAAGGGGCGAGGCGAGTTAGGGCAAGGCAGGGCAGGGTCTTGCCTGCGGCATGGGCGCAGGGTTGGCCCGGCGTCAAGGAGGCTTACCTCAGCCTCTCATTCCTCACTTGGTCTCACAAAAACATGTTCCTCGATTGGCTCGAGCGCCGCATCGATCCGTTCGCGCCCTTCGACGACCGGCGCGTGCCGCCGAAGACGGTGCTCGGTTTCGCAGGGTTCTATCTGCGGCCGATCCGCTTCGCGCTGCTGGCCCTGTTCGTCATCGCCGTGGTCGCGGGCGGCATCGAGGCGTCGCTCTACCTGCTCATGCGCTGGTTCATCGACCTGATGAACGCGGCCGACCGCACCACCGTGCTGAGCGACAACGCCGTGCCGCTGACGCTCGCCGCGCTGCTGCTCCTCGTGGTGCGCCCGCTGGCGGCCTTCCTGCACGAGCTGGCCTCGAACCAGCTCATCGTGCCGCAATCGACCAACCAGATCCGCTGGCGCACCCACCTCTACACGCTGGGCCACTCGCTCTCGTACTTCCAGGCGGATTTCGCCGGGCGGCTCGCCAACCGCACGGTACAGGTCGGGCCGGCGGTGCGCGAACTCGCCGTCGTGTTCATCGACACGCTGCTCTACGTGGCGATCTACGCGGTCACCGCGATCGGGCTGTTCTCCTCGATCTCCGGCTGGCTGGCACTTCCTGTCGTCCTCTGGGTGGTGGCCTATGCCGGGCTGACGGCGTGGTTCGTGCCGCGCGCCCGCAAGCGCTCGCACCTCACCGCCGAGACCCGCTCGACCCTGATCGGCCGGGTGGTCGACAGCTACACCAACATCCTCACCGTCAAGCTGTTTGCCCGCGACCGCGAGGAGCGCGCCACCGTGCGCGATGCGGTCGATACCCACACGCGGGCCTATCTCCACCAGTTCCGGCTCACCACGTTGACGACGAGCCTGCTGGCGGGGCTCAACAGCCTGCTCCTGTTCGCCACCGCAGCCGTCTGCTTCGCACTGTGGCAGCGCGGTGCGCTGACGACCGGCGAAGCCTCGGCCGGCCTCGCGCTGATCCTGCGGCTGATGGCGATGTCGGGCTGGGTGATGCAGACCGTGCGCGGCGTGTTCGAGAATGTCGGCGTGATCCAGGAGAGCATGCAGACCATCGCCCGTCCGCACGGCCTCACCGATGCGCCCGATGCGAAGACGCTGCAGGTCACCGGCGGCGAGATCCGCTTCGAGAACGTCGATTTCCACTACGGGCGGGGTGATGCCAGCATCATCGAGGACTTGTCGTTCCAGATCCGCCCCGGCGAGAAGGTCGGGCTCGTCGGCGTCAGCGGCGCGGGCAAGAGCACCATCACCGCGCTGCTGCTGCGTCTGCATGACGTCGAGGGCGGTCGCATCCTGATCGACGGGCAGGACATCGCCGGGGTGACGCAGGATTCCCTGCGCCAAGCCATCGCCATGGTCAGCCAGGACACCTCGCTCCTGCACCGCTCGATCCGCGACAACATCGGCTACGGTCGCCCGGATGCCACCGACGCCGAGATCGAGCAGGCGGCGCGGCTGGCGCATGCCCACGAGTTCATCCTCGACCTCGTGGACCACAAGGGCCGGCGCGGCTACGACGCCCATGTCGGCGAGCGCGGGGTGAAGCTCTCGGGCGGGCAGCGCCAGCGCATCGCGATTGCCCGCGTCATCCTGAAGGACGCGCCGATCCTGATCCTCGACGAGGCGACGAGTGCCCTCGACAGCCAGGTCGAGGCGGCGATCCAAGAGGCACTCGACACGCTGATGGGCGACAAGACCGTGCTGGCCATCGCCCACCGGCTCTCGACCATCGCCGCGCTCGACCGGCTGATCGTGATCGACAGCGGCCGGATCGTCGAGGAGGGCACCCACGCCGAACTGATCCGCCGGGGCGGGCTCTACGCCGACCTGTGGCGGCGCCAGTCCGGCGGCTTCCTGGGGGATCGGGCGCCGGCTCCGGCCTCCTGAGCGAACGAACGGAGCTGAGAACACGTGACGTCTTCACCGAGCCTCGCGGCCGGCGCCCTCGGGCGGCCGCCGGCTTCGCCCTGGCTCGACGAACTGCGCGCGACGCTGAAGCTGTCGGCGCCGCTCGTCCTCATCAACCTCGCCCAGCACGGTCTGGTCGCCTCGAACGCGGTGCTGCTCGGCCGGCTCGGCGCCGAGCCCATCGCCGCGGGTGCGCTCGCCACCAGCCTCTACCTGCTGCTGTTCATCGGCGGCATCGGCCTCACCTCCGCGGTGGCACCCCTCGTCGCGGAGGCCGTCGGGCGGGCCGCGGGCGCGGGGGCGGGCGAGGTGCGGCGCACGGTCCGGGCGGGCCTGTGGGTCGGCTTCCTCGTGACGCTCGCGCTGATGCCGGGGCTCTGGTTCACGGAAGGGCTGCTGCTCGCGCTCCACCAGGAGCCGACCGTCGCCCGCGAGGCCGGCGCCTATATGCGGGTGCTGCAATGGTGGATGTTCCCGGCCCTCGCCTTCATGGTGCTGAAAGGCGCGCTCGCCGCGCTCCAGCGCCCGGGGCCGCCGCTCGCCGTGAGCCTCGCCGCGCTTCCGCTTAACATCGCGCTCGGGGCCTTCTTCGCCTTCGGCCCGCCGGACCTCGGCATCGTCGGCGTCGCGCTCGGCACCGTGGTCACCGAGTTCCTGGCGATCGCCGCCCTGGTCGCGGTGATCCGGCTCGACGGGGGCCTCCGCCGCCACCGCATGTTCGCCCGCCTCTGGCGCTTCGACACCGAGCGCCTCGCCCGCGTCGTGCGGGTCGGCCTGCCGATGGGCGTGGCGGGCATCGCCGAGGCTGGCCTGTTCGAGGCGGCCACGGTGGCGATGGGCACCTTCGGCACGCTGCCGCTCGCCGCCCACGCGATCACGCTGCAGATCGCCGCGACCTGCTTCATGGTGCCCAACGGCATCGGGCAAGCGGCGACGGTGCGGGTCGGCCGCGCCTATGGCGCCGCGGACCGGGCGGGCCTGCGCCGCGCGGGCGCTGTCGCGCTCTGGCTCGGCTTCGGCTTCATGGTGGCCTGCGCGCTGGCGCAGCTTTTCGCTCCGCACACGCTGATTAACCTGTTCCTCGACGCCGAGGCGCCGGGCGCGGCCCAGGTCTATCCCGTCGCCGCCGGATTCCTGATCTTCTCGGCGCTGTTCGCGATCTCGGACGGCGTGCAGTCGGTGGCGCTCGGCGCTTTGCGCGGCTTGCAGGACACCAAGGTGCCGATGCTGATCGCGCTGTTCGGCTACTGGGGCATCGGCGTGCCGCTCGGGGCGGCGCTCGCCTGGGGCGCGGGCACGGGCGGACGCGGGATCTGGGCCGGCTTTTGCGCCGGCCTTCTCGTGGTCTCGGTGGCGCTGGTGATCCGCTGGCGGCGGCTGAGCGCCGGCCGGCCGCGCGTCCCAAGCGCGCAGTCGGCGTGAGGCCGGAACCGCGTCCGAAACGCCCCCGTTCTCGCCCCGACGAGACCGGGAGGACGAGGGGCGCCATGGCCGAGAAAGACGATCACGAGACCATCTGGAAGGACTTCAAGGGTGCGGTGAACATGACCGCCTCGGCCCTCGAAAAATTCCTGGAGACCGACGAGAGCCAGTCGGTCGGCCAGAAGAAGGACGGCGGCGAGGCCACCGGCCACAAAGAGGGCCGGCGCATCGTCGAGATCCTTCACAAGAAGAAGGCCGACCTCAGCGACGACGACTACGCCCACATGAAGAAGGTCGTGGGCTACGTGAACCGCCACCTCAAACAGGGCGGGCCCGAGGACAAGTCCAAGACCGAGGACTCACCGTGGCGGCTGTCGCTGATGAACTGGGGCCATGATCCGCTGAAGGACTGACGGTCCGTTCGTCAGGCGGCCCGGCGCCGCTCCGGATAGAGCCCGGCCAAGCCGTCCTCGGAGGCGTCACAGACGCCGCGCTCGGTGATGATGCCGGTGACGAGGCGGGCGGGCGTCACGTCGAAGGCCGGGTTGGCCACCGGGCTTCCCGGCGAGACCACGGCGACGGTGGCGAAAGCGCCGTCATCGGTGCGGCCGGTGAGATGGGTGACCTCGCGGGCGTCGCGCTCCTCGATCGGGATGTCGCGCACCCCGTCGGACAAGGTCCAGTCGATCGTCGAGAACGGCAGCGCCGCGTAGAACGGGATGCGGTTGTCGGTGGCGGCCAGCGCCTTCAGATAGGTGCCGATCTTGTTGCAGACGTCGCCCGACGCCGTGGTGCGGTCCGAGCCGACGATGCAGACATCGACCTGCCCGTGCTGCATCAGATGGCCGCCGGCATTGTCGGCGATCACGGTGTGCGGCACGCCGTGGGCGTTGAGCTCGAAGGCGGTGAGCGCCGCGCCCTGGTTGCGCGGCCGGGTCTCGTCCACGAAAACGTGGACCGGCACGCCAGCATCGTGCGCGACGTAGATCGGCGCCAGCGCCGTGCCCCAATCGACCGTGGCGAGCCAGCCGGCGTTGCAATGGGTCAGCACGTTGACCGGCCCGTCCTTCTTCGCGGCGATCTCGGACAGGATCTTGGCACCGTGCTCGCCGATGGCGCGGCAGCTCGCGACGTCCTCGTCGGCGATAGCAGCGGCCTCCGTGAAGGCCAGCGCCTCGCGCGCCGATTGCGGGGCGCGGCGCAGCACGGCGGCCATCCGGTCGAGCGCCCAGCGCAGGTTGATCGCGGTCGGCCGGGTTGCGGCGAGGGTCGCGGAAGCCCGCTCGATCCCCGCCTCGCTTGCATCCTGCCGCATGGCCAGCGCCATGCCGTAGGCGGCGGTGACGCCGATCAGCGGCGCGCCGCGCACCACCATGGTGCGGATCGCCACCGCGGCGTCGTCCAAGTTCGCCAACCGCTTGAGTTCGAAGGCGAAGGGCAGCCGGGTCTGGTCGATGACCATGATGGCATCGCCGTCGGCCTCGGGGAAGATGGTGCGGTAGGGGCGGCCGTCGATCTTCATGGTGTGCTCGCGCGTGAGAGCATCAGCTCGGCCGCGGCCAGGGCCGTCCGGAGCGATGCCTGACGATGTCTCATCGCGCGAGTGTGTCGCCAGGATGGCCCCGGCCGGTCAAGTCGTCCGAGGCCGTCTTTCGACGGCGTTTTCAGCGCTTCACCCGTTCGACGTAGATGTCGAGATAGGCGCCGTCGTCGAGGCCGAGCAGGTCGCGGATCATGCCGGGCAGCTTGCACAGCAGGGCCGGTATGGTCGGCGCCTCGGTGGCGAGGCCCGGCACCGGCGAGTCGTGCACGAAGAAGACGCCGGCCGCCTCGTCCCAGGCGCAGCGAACGGTGAATTTGCGGGCCATCGCGCGATCCTCTTGGTCAGGGGGAGGGGGGACGGCGCGGGAAGCGCCGTGCCGTGACGGTCGAGGGAGCGGTCGGGATCGTCCGCCGGGGGCTTGCTGGCCTCAGTCGGGGGCTTGCCGGCCTCAGAAGCGTACGGGGCGGACACGTTTCACCTGTGGGATCGCTTCGATCGCCTTCAGAACCTCGGGAGAGACCTCGGCATCGACCGCCACGAAAGCGATGGCGTTGCCGCCCTCGGCCTCGCGGCCCATCGCGAAGGTCGCGAGGTTGACGCCCGCCTCGCCGAGCACGGTGCCGAAGCTGCCGACGAAGCCCGGCCTGTCGTGGTTGCGCACGTAGAGCATCAGCGGCGCGAAGGGCGCGTCGATGTTAATGCCGCGGATCTCGATGACGCGCGGCTTGCCGTCGTTGAAGACGGTGCCGGCGGCGTCGCGCGGCATGTCCTCCGCATCCACGGTGATGCGCACCACCGACTCGTAGTCGCTGGCCCCGCCCTCGCGCTTGATCTCGTCGATGACGATCCCACGATCCCGCGCGATCACGGGGGCCGAGACCATGTTCACCTCTTGCAGGATCGGGCGCAGCACGCCGGTCA
Source organism: Methylorubrum sp. SL192 (assembly GCF_026672325.1). NCBI lineage: Bacteria > Pseudomonadati > Pseudomonadota > Alphaproteobacteria > Hyphomicrobiales > Methylobacteriaceae > Methylorubrum > Methylorubrum sp. SL192. The sequence continues at coordinate 5,035,737 of NZ_JAPPQV010000003.1, read as the reverse complement.
CCGCTGCCGAGGTCAGTGCCCGGGTGTTCATCCCGGCCACCGCACCCTCGTAGGTGATGCGGATGCCCTTGATCGGCGCTTCCGTGAGCTGGCCCAGGAACAAGCCGAGTTTTTCGCACAGGGCGACGAACGGCTTGAGGCGCGGCGCCTCCTCGGCCGAGATCGAGGGGAAGTTGATCGCGTTGGTGATGGCGCCGCTGAGGAGGTAATCCGCCATCTGCTCGGCGATCTGGAGCGCGACGTTCTCCTGCGCCTCGGAGGTCGCGGCGCCGAGATGCGGCGTGCAGATCACGTTCGGGTGGCCGAAGAGCGGGTTCTCGATCGCCGGTTCGGTCACGAACACGTCGAGGGCCGCGCCCGCGACATGGCCGGAATCGAGGGCGGCACGCAGCGCGATCTCGTCCACGAGGCCGCCGCGGGCGCAGTTGACGATGCGCACGCCGCGCTTGGTCTTGGCGAGGTTCTCTTCCGAGAGGAGGTTGCGAGTCTTGTCGGTGAGCGGCACGTGCAGGGTGATGATGTCGGCCCGCGCCAGCAATTCGTCGAGTTCGACCTTCTCGACGCCGATTTCGAAGGCGCGCTCCGGCGTCAGGAAGGGATCGTAGGCGATCACCTTCAGCTTGAGCCCGATCGCCCGGTCGGCGACCACGGCGCCGATATTGCCGCAGCCAACGACGCCGAGCGTCTTGGCCGTCAGCTCGACGCCCATGAAGCGGTTCTTCTCCCACTTGCCGGCCTGGGTGGAGGCGTCCGCCGCCGGGATCTGGCGGGCGAGCGCGAAGATCAGGGCAATGGCGTGCTCGGCGGTGGTGATCGAATTGCCGAACGGCGTGTTCATCACGATCACGCCCCTGGCGGTCGCGGCTGGCACATCGATCGTGTCGACGCCGATGCCGGCGCGGCCGATCACCTTCAGCCGGGTGGCTTGCGCCAGCAGCTTGTCCGTCACCTTGGTGGCGGAGCGGATGGCGAGCCCGTCATATTGGCCGATGATGGCGGCGAGCGCCTCCTTGTCCTTGCCGAGGCCGGGCTGGAAATCGACCTCGATGCCGCGATCGCGGAAGATCTGGACGGCGGCGTCGGACAGGGCGTCGGTGATGAGGACCTTGGGCTTGGTCTGGGTGAGCTTAGGCACGGGAAGCACCTCGCATCATGCGGGCGCGCAGGATCGCTGCCTCGCACGGAGGCATGGCCGGTCGCCGCGTCGCGCGGGACATCACCGGCGGATCGCTGGAGCGCGTCAATAAGCAAATGGCCGGTCTCGCGACCGGCCATCATGACGTCTCAGACCCTCAGGCCGCCGCGGCGGCGAGCGCCGCCTTCTCCTGGGCGAAGGCCCAGTCGAGCCAGGGGGTGAGCGCCGCGAGGTCGGACGCCTCCACGGTGGCCCCGCACCAGATGCGCAGGCCGGCCGGCGCGTCGCGGTAGGCACCGAAGTCGAAGGCGACGCCTTCTTTTTCCAGCCGCGTGACGAGGGCGGCGGCGAACGCCTTCACCGCGGCGTCTCCCTTGGCGAGCACGTCCGAGTCGGTGATCACGAGGCAGACGCCTGTGTTCGAGTAGGTCGCCGGATCCACCGCGAGATGGCCGATCCACGGGGTGCGCGCCACCCAGTCATGGATCACCCGCGCATTGGCGTCCGCCCGCGCATGGAGCGCGTCGAGGCCGCCGATGCTCTGCGCCCATTTCAGGGTGTCGAGGTAATCCTCGACCGCGAGCATCGAGGGCGTGTTGATGGTCTCGCCCTTGAAGATGCCCTCGAGCAGCTTCCCGCCCTTGGTCAGGCGAAACACCTTCGGGATCGGCCAAGCCGGCGTGTGGCTCTCGAGGCGCGCGACGGCGCGCGGCGAGAGGATCAGCATGCCGTGCGCGGCCTCGCCGCCCATCACCTTCTGCCAGGAATAGGTGACGACATCGAGCTTGTCCCACGGCAGCGGCATCGCGAAGGCGGCCGAAGTCGCGTCGCAGATCGTGACGCCCTCACGGTCGTCGGCGATCCAGTCGGCGTGCGGGACCTTCACGCCGGCGGTGGTGCCGTTCCAGGTGAAGACGACGTCGTTGTTCTTGGTGTCGATCGCATCGAGCTTGGGCAGGATGCCGTGCTCGCCGACATGCACCTTCGGGTCGATCCGGAGTTCCTTGAGCGCGTCCGTGACCCACTCGGCGCCGAAGGAATCCCAGGCCATCACCTCGACGGGCTTCGGGCCGAGCATCGACCACATCGCCATCTCGACGGCGCCGGTATCGGAGCCGGGGACGATGCCGATGCGGTAATCGGCGGGGATGCGCAGAACCTTGCGTGTCAGCTCGATGGCTTCGGCGAGCTTCGCCTTGCCGACAGCCGAGCGGTGCGAGCGGCCGAGCGCGGCACCGGAGAGGGCATCGAGGCTCCAGCCGGGACGCTTGGTCGTGGGGCCGGACGAGAAATAGGGCACGCGCGGACGCGCGGCGGGCATTTGAGCCGTCATGTCATCCATCCTTCCAGATGGTTGCCTCCCGTTGGGGGGAGGTGTCCCGCCGCTGGAGATGACGGATCACGCGCCACAATGCAAGCGGCCATTCCTGCATTCAGCGCCGTGTGTGCTGCCGGTGACAGAACGATGGTTCAGTTGCCGGAAGAATAGATGTGGTGAAGTTCCATCTAAGGTTCATCCCGCTCCAGCAGGTCGGGGCGGCGCGCCCGCGTCAGCGCACGGCTCTGCTCCGCCCGCCAGCGGCCGATGGCGGCGTGGTTGCCGCCCATCAGCACGTCGGGAATCGTCCGGCCCTCCCATTCTCGGGGCCGGGTGTAGTGCGGGTATTCGAGCAGCCCGCCCTCGAAGCTCTCCTCGACGCCCGAGGCGTGCTTGCCCATCACGCCGGGCAGCAGGCGCACGCAGGCGTCGATGAGCACCACGGCCGCGATCTCGCCGCCCGAGAGCACGTAATCGCCGATCGAGACCTCCTCCAACGCGCGCGCCTCGATCACCCGCTCGTCCACACCCTCGAAGCGGCCGCAGACGATGATGGCACCGGGACCCTCGGCCAGCGCCCGCACGCGGTCCTGCGTCAGCGGCCTTCCGCGCGGGGACATGAGGAGGCGGGGGCGGGGATCATCCGCCGGCGCCGCGGCGTCGATGGCGGCCCCGAGCACGTCGCAGCGCAGCACCATCCCGGCCCCGCCGCCGGCCGGCGTGTCGTCGACGTTGCGGTGCCGGCCGAGCCCGTGCTCGCGGATCTGACGCGGCTCCAGGCTCCACGTCCCCCGGCCGAGCGCGTCCCCCGACAGCGAATGACCCAGCGGACCGGGAAACATCTCCGGGTAGAGAGTCAGGACGGTGGCCCGCCAGGGGGCCGCCGCGCCGGGGAGAATGGGCTCGCTCATGCCGCTTGATGGCGGCGGCGGGCGGGCCGGTCAACGGAGGCCGCCCGCCGAACCATCGTCATGAGCGGTGGGCGTGGGCGTTCGGACGACGGTAGCGACGCGACGGTCAGCGCCGAGCCATCGGTGCCCGCCGCTTCGGTGCGGAAGTGCGATGGCTCTTGAGCCTCCGTTGCGGGCGCGGGCGGATACGGCGCTCGGCCGGGTCCATGCCGGGCTCGGCGTAGGGCTCCGCGGAATATCCGGACGGCCGGTTCACCGTGGAGAGGCCGAACGGATCGGGCGAGCCCATGGGCAGTCCGACCGTCGCACCGGGCATGCTCTGGGCCTGGGCAAGGCTCGCCGGGAGGAGCGTCAGCGCCAGGGCGGCGGCGGCCGCGAGGATCGCTTGGCGAAGGAAGAGAGGGCGAAGCATCGGGTTGTGCATGGGGTTCTCGTTCGCGCCTGGGTTCGGACCTGCCTCGACAGAACGGGGACAGTTCACGAAGGTTCGCCCCGGCCGGTGCGTTCCGCGCATTTGTGCGTTGAAAGCCGGCATGATCCGTTTTGCCGCCGCCCTCATCCTCCTGTCGCTTCCGGCCCTCGCGGCCGAGCCGCTCGCGCCTCCCGGCGCGCCGGCCGAGCGATTCCCGAGGCCGGATCGCCCGGTCGCCGAGATCGTCGCGCCGCAATGGGCGCACGAGCGGGAGCGGGACAAGGCCGACGAGGTAGGGCAGGTCGCCCGCCTGATGCGGATCGCCCCCGGCGAGACGGTGGCCGATATCGGCGCGGGCAGCGGCTACTACGTGTTCCGTCTTAGCCCCCGCGTCGGGCCGCAGGGGCGCATCCTCGCGCAGGACATCACGCCGGATTACCTCGCCGATCTGGAGCGCCGGCTCGCGGAATCAGGGTTGTCCAACGTCACCCTGGTGCGCGGCGAGGCGCACGACCCGCGCCTGCCGCCCGGCTCGGTCGATGCGGCGGTGCTGGTCCACATGTACCACGAGATCGCCCAGCCCTTCGGCCTGCTCTGGAACCTCGCCGCCGCGATGAAGCCCGGCGGCCGGGTCGGGATCGTCGATGCCGATGCGATCCCCTCGCGCCACGGCACGCCGCCGAAACTCCTGCGCTGCGAACTCGCTTCCGTCGGCTACCGCGAGGTGTCGATGACGCGGCTGAAGGGCGGGGTCGGCTATCTCGCCGTCTTCGAGGCGCCCGCGCCGAACCGGCGGCCGGCACCGGAGACGATCCGCCCTTGCCGGGACGAGGCCACGCGCGAAAGGCGCTGACGCGTCTTTACCGAATCGGAGGGGTTGGCCGGCCACGCTGCCGGCCCGTCCTCATAATCCGCTCGGCAATGATCCTCGACCTCTGGCTCGACCAACCCGTTTGGTTGATGTTCACCCTCCTCTCGGGCGTCTTCCTCGCGCTCTGTCTGCTGTTGAGCCTGCTCTCGAACCTGCCGTGGACGCGGTCGGGGATGCGCCTGCTCGCGAGCGGAATCGTGCCGCCCTATATCGGCGTGATCGCGGTGCTGCTCTCGCTGCTGACGGGCTTCGTCGCCAACGATGCTTGGGAGCGGCAGCGGCAGGCCAGCCGCGTGGTCCAGGCCGAGCGGTCGCACGCGCTCGCGGTCTACGATCTCAGCATCGCCTCCGCGCCGGACATGAGCGGCCTGCGCACCTCGCTGTTCGCCTATCTCGATGCCGTCGTGAAGGAGGAGTGGCCCTCCATGGCCGCGGACGGCGCCTCGGCCCCGGCCGTCGGCCAAGCGCTCGGGCGCCTGCTCCAGACGGCGGCCGACCCGCGCACGGCCGCGGAGGCGGGCGAGGCGACCTATGCGGCCCTTCTCGAAGCGGTGATGCAACTCCGCTCGGCCCGTAGCGAGCGTCTCGCCCTCAGCGCCGCGCGCAGCGACGAGAGCAAGTGGCTGACGCTGCTCGTGCTCGCGATCCTGACGCTGACATCGATCGCCCTCGTCCATTGCGAGCGCCCGTTCGCGCAAGCGACCACGCTCGCCCTGTTCTCCGCCGCGATGGTGACGACGCTGAGCGTGATCGCGATGCACGAGCGGCCCTTCGATGGGCCCCTGGCGCTGTCGTCCGAGCCGATCCGCCTCGCTCGCGTCGCGATGGAGGCGGGCACACGCTGATCGGTGATCAGCCCGGATCGTCGGCGGGCTTCGGCCCCGGCGGGGCGAACAGATCGTCGGGCGGGTCGGCAACGACCTTTCCACCGGCGATGTCGAGGCTCGGCACGAACGCCTTGGTGAAGGGCAGGAGCGCGGTCGGGCCGCCCGCTGCCGGGCGGATCTCGAGCAGGTCGCCACCGCCGAAATTTGGCACCGCCACGATGGTGCCGATCACCGTCCCGGCGCCGTCCTCGACGGTGAGGCCGATCAGGTCGGTGAGGAAGAACTCGTCCTCGTCCTCCACCTCGCCCAGACGCTCGCGGGCGATGGCGAGGGTGACGCGGTTGAGGGCTTCGGCGCCGGTGCGGTCGTCCACGCCCTTCACCCGCACGATCAGCAGGTCGGGGGAGCTGCCGGCGGCGGGCCGGACGTTGGCGAGTTCGAGGGTGCGCCCGTCGGAGGCGTGCAACGGGCCGTAGCCCGCGATCGCCAGGGGCTCGCTGGTATGGGATTTCAGCCGGATTTCGCCGTGCAGCCCGTGCGGCCGGCCGAACTCGCCGAGCAGGACAAGCCCCGGATCGGGGGAGGCGGGCGGGGTGGGCGCGGCGGCGTGCGGCTTACGGGCCGAGGTGACGGCCTCCGTAGGGAGGCGGTCGGACCGCGCAGGTCCGCGCGATGAGGATCCGGGGCGGCGGGCCATGCAGTCTGCCTGTCTCGATCGGTCAAATGTCCCGCCCCGGACCCAGCCGGGTCCGCCCGGCTCGGGCGGACCGGAGCGGATCCCGGGCAAGCCCGGGATCCGTCGTGGGGAGGGACGGCCTGGCTTACGCCGCGGCGTCTTCGGCCGGGGCGGCAGCCTTCTCGGCGCGCTTGGCGGCGCGCTCCCTGGCCTTCTCGCCCGGCTCGGCCTTCTGCGGGTTGTTGCGGGTCGGGCGCTTGGCGAGGCCGGCGGCGTCGAGGAAGCGCAGGACGCGGTCGGTCGGCTGCGCGCCCTTGGCGAGCCAGGACTGGATCTTCTCGTTGTCGAGCACGATCCGGGCCGGATCGTCCTTGGCCTTCATCGGGTCGTAGGCGCCGACCTTGTCGATGAAGCGGCCGTCGCGCGGGGCGCGGGCGTCGGCGATGACGATGCGGTAGTACGGGCGCTTCTTGGCGCCGCCACGGGTGAGACGGATCTTGAGGGACATCAGTCGTTCCTTTCGGTGTCGGGTTTCGCTGGAGTGTTCTGATCGACGCTTTCGGCGATCGTCCGGTGGTGCCGAATGACTTCCTTGACCACGAAGGCGAGGAATTTCTCGGCGAAATCGGGGTCGAGCTTGGCTTCGACCGCGAGATTTCTCAGGCGCTTGACCTGACGGGCCTCCCGATCCGGATCGGAGGGAGGCAGACCCTTGCGGGCCTTCAACTCGCCGACCCGCTGGGTGCAGCGGAAGCGTTCGGCGAGCAGATGGATGAGCGCGGCATCGAAGTTGTCGATGCTCTCACGCAGGCTTGCCAGCTCGGGATCGATTCCTTGCGCGGACAAGATTGTCATTTCTTCTTACCCGGCAGGAAGCCGCCCAGCCCCGGCATCTTCGGTCCGCCCAAACCCGGCAGGCCCGGCATCTTTCCACCCCCGAGCCCCGCCGGCATCGGCGGCAGCTTGCCGCCGAACTGCTTCTCGATTTCGGCGATCTGCTCCGGCGTCGGCTCCGGCATGCCCGGCGGCAGCTTCATGCCGCCCGGCAACCCGCCCGGCATACCACCGCCGAGGCCGAACATGTTGCCGAGCGCCTGGCCGATGCCGCCGCGCTTGCCCGAGCCCATCGCCTTCATCATGTCGGCCATGGTCCGGTGCATCTTGAGGAGCTTGTTAATCTCCTCGACCTTGACGCCGGCACCCGCCGCGATGCGCTTCTTGCGGCTGTTCTTGAGCAGATCGGGGTTCTTGCGCTCCCCTGCCGTCATCGAGGAGATGATGGCGCGCTGACGCTTGAACATCTTCTCGTCGAGGTTGGCGCCCTCGACCTGCTTCTTCATCTGCCCCATGCCGGGCAGCATCCCCATCAGGCCGCCGATGCCGCCCATCTTCTCCATCTGGGCGAGCTGCATCGACAGGTCTTCGAGGTCGAACTTGCCCTTCCGCATCTTCTCGGCGGTGCGTAGGGCCTGCTCGTGGTCGATGGTCTCGGCCGCCTTCTCGACGAGCGAGACGATGTCGCCCATGCCGAGGATGCGGTTGGCCACCCGCTGCGGGTGGAATTCCTCCAGCGCATCGACCTTCTCGCCGACGCCGACGAGCTTGATCGGCTTGCCGGTGACGGCGCGCATGGAGAGCGCCGCGCCGCCGCGGGAATCGCCGTCCATGCGGGTCAGCACGATCCCGGTGACGCCGAGGCGCTCGTCGAAGGCGCGCGCGGTGTTGACCGCGTCCTGGCCAGTGAGCGCGTCGGCCACCAGCAGGACTTCGTGGGGTTTCGTCGCCGCCTTGACCTCGGCGGCCTCGTTCATCAGGCCCTCGTCGACCGTGGTGCGGCCGGCGGTGTCGAGCATGACCACGTCGAACCCGCCGAGGCGGGCGGCTTCCATAGCACGCTTGGCGATCTGCACCGCCGACTGGCCGGCGACGATCGGCAGGCTCTCGACCTCGACCTGCTTGGCGAGCACCGCCAACTGCTCCATCGCCGCGGGACGCCGCGTGTCGAGGGAGGCGAGCAGCACCCGGCGCTTGTCACGCTGGTTCAGCCGCCGGGCGATCTTGGCCGTGGTGGTCGTCTTGCCCGAGCCCTGGAGGCCGACCATGAGGATGGCGACGGGAGCGGGTGCGTTGAGATCGACGACGCTGGCATCGGTGCCGAGCATCGCGATAAGCTCGTCGTTGACGATCTTCACGACCATCTGGCCGGGCGTCACCGACTTGAGCACGACGGCGCCCACTGCCTTCTCGCGCACCTTGTCGGTGAACGAGCGCACCACCTCCAGCGCCACGTCGGCTTCGAGCAGCGCGCGGCGCACCTCGCGCATGGCGGCGGTGACGTCGGCTTCCGTCAGGGCGCCGCGGCGCGTCAGGCCGGAGAGGATACCGGAAAGGCGGTCGGAAAGGCCTTCGAACATGTGTCGCGTCAGCCTGGGCTACTGGTGAAGGCCGGCATTGGCCACGCGGCGCGCGCGGAGCGCATCCTCGAAGGAGGCCACCGCACGGGCGAACTTGTCCCGGCACGCCGCATCGCAGAAACCGACCACCGCACCGTTGTAGAGGGTCAGCGCCTCGGGCACGATCGGCTTGCCCGACCACGGGCAGAGGTCGTTGACCGCATCCTCGATGCGAAGGGTGGTGTCGCTCGCGGGCGCCATGGCAGGGCTCGTTTGACGCTTCGGCGCACGCCCGGCAACGACAAGGGCGCCCGAGGGCGCACACGCGCTGTCGGACGTTGACCTCCGGCCCCTCGGGCCGGTCGGCGGCTCATCGTGACGTTCGAACGTCGAAATGGAGCCGGGCGGATAGGCCCTGGCCCGCCCCAAGTCAATCCCAAGCCCGTTTCCTATCAGGGCCATCGCTCGAAAGCGATGACCCTGCTTTGTTGCCGGCCTCAGTCGCCGGCGCCCGCCTCCGCGGGCTTAGGCTTCCGCTCCGCTCGATGCTTTCGGGGGCTTACGCCCCAGAAAGCCCGCTCCGCGCGGCGCTCTTCGCGCCGCGAAGCCGCGCCTGCGGCTTCGAGCGATGGCCCTGCATTTCCTGGGGCGATCCCGACGGAGGGTTTGCCCGCTGACCGATGCGGGACCGTACCCGAAACGGACGTAAGCGGATGGTTAAGCTTTACTCTTCGTTAAGCATGTTGAGGTCTGATGCTCCTCAACGCACCGCTGGAGGTGCCCGAGGACTTCCCGATGTCGGAACCCGCGCGACAGGCCCCGTCTCCCGAGCCCGGTCTCCGGTCTCCCGCTGCTACCGCGCCGCTGCGTGATTGGCTCGCCACGATGCGCACCGCCATGTCCGACACGCCTGCCGTCGAGACGCGCGGCGCGGAGCCCGCTCCCGCCGAGCCGGACGCCGAGGCCCGCAACAGCGGCTGGTCGCCCCGCCTCGTCTCCGTCGCCGCAAAGTCGGCTGAGGCTGCCGACGAGGACGTCGCCGAGATCATGGCTGAGAACATGATGCTGAAGGCTCGGCTCCGGCTGGAATCCGAGCGCCGCGACGAGCTTCAGGTCATCCTGGCCCAGGAGATCCGCGAGCTGCGCGCCCACATCGCCGAAGAGGTCGGCAAGATGGACGACCTGCGGACCGAGCGCGATCTCTGGCGCGCCCGCTGCGAGGCCCTGGCCGCCCCGCTGTTCCAGGTTCAGCACCGCTGAGCCGTCCTCAAGACATTAGAAATGCGAAGGGCCGCCCCGAGGGGCGGCCCTTCCATTGTCGAACCGGTCAGTCCGACGAAACCTGCTGAGATCCCGCGGGTGCGTTAGGCGCACACGCCGGAGGCAACAGTCCAGGTCTTGGTCGTCGGCGACGGCTGATGACAATGAGACACTGGATCACCTCCTTTCGTTCGTTGCGGATGAGCCCAAGGTAGGGGTGATTTTCGCCGTGCGAAAGAGCCTTGGCGGCTGATCCGGTGCGTTGTCTCGCCGCGGTGCAGCATGCGGTTCCGCCCATGCCGCTGGCCGCCGGGCGGCGAGGAGCCTAAAGAGGGCGCCCGTCAGCATCGGGCCCTTCAGACGTCATGTCCTCCGCCACCGCCCCGCGCATCTCTACCGACGACGCCCTCGATCCGCGCGCCATGCGCGAGCCGTTGTCGAACGCCTGGTACTGCGCCGGCCGCGCCTCGGCGGTCGCGGGCGGAAAGATGCGGGCCGTCGCGCTCAACGGCGAGCAGGTCGTGCTCGGCCGGGCCAAGGACGGTAGCCTGTTCGCGCTGCGCGACCGCTGTCCCCATCGCGGCATGGCTTTGTCCAAGGGCAAGTTCGACGGCGACACGCTGATGTGCCCGTTCCACGGCTGGCGCTTCGGCACCGACGGGCGCTGCCGCGACGTGCCGACGCTCTCCGCGCACGACGCCTCGGACTTCTCGCGCATCGCGGTCCAGCGCTTCCCCATCGTCGAGAGCGCGGGCTTCCTCTGGGTCAACCCGCATCTCGGCCCCTCCGACGCCGGCGCCGTGCCGGCGGTGCCCTCCCTCGATTTCGAGCCGGCCGGCTGCCTCGTGCTCGAACTGGAGGTCGAGGCCTCGTTCGACCTGACGACGCTGAGCCTCGTCGATCCGGGCCACGTCGCCTTCGTCCACGACACGTGGTGGTTCCGGCCCTCGAAGGAGCTGCGGGAGAAGGTGAAGACCTTCCAGCCCGTGCCGCACGGCTTCGTCATGACGAGCCACGCGACCACGACGAGTTCGCCGGTCTACCGCCTGCTCGGCGGCGCCCCGGAGGTCGAGATCGAGTTCCGCCTGCCCGGCGTGCGGCTGGAGCGGATCAAGGCGGGTACGAAGCGCGTGGCCAACTACACCTTCGCCACGCCGATGGCCCCCAACCGGACGATGCTGACCAACGCGCTCTATTGGAGCATGCCGGCGCTCAACCTCCTGAAGCCGATCGCCCGGCCGCTGATGCGCCAGTTCCTGACCCAGGATCAGCAGGTGCTCCAGCACGCGCAGGCGGGCCTCGACCGCAAGCCGACCATGGTGCTGCTCGGCCAGGGCGATCTGCCCTCGCAATGGTATTTCCGCCTCAAGCGCGAGGCCCTGGAGGCGGCGCGCGAAAGCCGCCCCTTCGCCAACCCCCTGACCCGCCAGGAGCTGCGCTGGCGCTCGTGAGGCCCTGCGCCGCGCTTGAACCGCGGACCGGACAGGCCATCTTGGCCGTATGAAGAAGCGTGGCCTGCTCACGGTCGCCAGCGCGGCCACGGTGATGACCCTCGGGGGTGTCGGCTACGCCGCGCATCGCCGGAACAAGAACCCCTATTACCGCGGCCCCGAGAGCGCGCATTTCGACGGGCTGCGCTTCCACGCCCCGAACCAGCCGCCCGACAAGTCGCTCTCCGACCTCGCCCGCTGGCGCCGGACCGGCAAGCCCGAGGCGTGGCCGGCGAGCTTCCCGAGCCCGTTTCCGGCGGACAGGCCGCCGGAGCGGTTCGAGGGGCTTCGCGTCGTCCTGATCGGACATGCGAGCTACCTGTTCCAGGTCGCGGGCCGCAACATCCTGGTCGATCCGGTCTATGCCAAGCGCGCGAGTCCGGTCCGCTTCGCCGGGCCGAAACGGGTCAACGCGCCGGGCATCGCCTATGCCGACCTGCCGCCGATCGATGCGGTGCTGATCACGCACAACCATTACGACCATCTCGACGGGCCGACGATCGCCCGCCTGTGGCAGGACCACCAGCCGCTGATCGTCGCCCCGCTCGGCAACGACGCGATCCTGCGCGGCTACGACGAGACCATGCATGTCGAGAGCCACGATTGGGGCGAGTCGGTCGATCTCGGCGCCGGCATCACCGTGCATCTGACGCCGGCCAACCACTGGTCGGCGCGCGGCTTCAACGACCGGCGCATGGCCCTGTGGTGCGCCTTCGTGCTCACGACGCCGCGCGGTGTGCACTACCATGTCGGCGATACCGGCCTCGGCGACGGCGCGCTCTTCCGCGAAATCCGCGCCCGGTTCGGCCCGCCCCGGCTCGCGACTCTGCCGATCGGCGCCTACGAACCGCGCTGGTTCATGCAGCCCCAGCACATGAACCCCGCCGACGCCGTGGAAGCCCTGGGCCTGCTCGGCGCCGATCAGGCGCTCGGCCACCATTGGGGCACGTTCAAGCTCACCGACGAGGGCATCGAGCGCCCCGTCGAGGCGCTGGGCGAAGCGCTGACGGCGGCTGCGCTTCCGCCGGATCGGTTCCTGGCGCTGCGGCCGGGGCAGGTTTGGGAAGGGTAGGGACAGCGGATCTGCAAGCACGCGTTGCGCTCTTCACGGCCTGATGGCAGCGTGGCCGAAAGAGCGGATCGAGTCGCGAAGGTACGCCGGACCTTGCCCGAGCAGGAGACGCTATATCCCCTTGAGTTCGTCGTACCGTCCACGCCGGTTTCACTTCAGGCGAGCAGCCGCTCGAAGGAGCGTTGGAAATCTGCCGTCAGAGAGGCCGCGCGGGAGCGGATTCGTGAAACGGATCCCCTGGGCTTTCTTGATCGGCGCCCATTAGGTCTGACAATCTATTACTTTTCAGCTCTGCCGATGGAAGGCGACATCGACAATATCGTGAAACCGATTATGGATGCTTTGATCCACGTCGCCTGTATGACGGACAACGATGTCGAACGTATCGTCGTCCAAAAGTTCGAACCCGAAGTGGGGTGTGCGTTCACCGATCCAAGTGCGCAGTTGGTGGCCGCTCTGGATGTTCCGCCCCCCGCTGTCTACGTCAGGATCGACGACGACTTGAGTTGGAGGTTCCTGTGACGGCACAGGTTCGATCGCTTCGGCCCGAGGCTGAGAAGCACTTCATCGACGCTTTGCGCCGGCGCTACGAGGAGCAGGGTTTCGCTTTCACGTCGGAGCCCGATCCGAAACAGCTTCCCGGATTTTTCGGTTCCTATGTTCCGGATGCGCTTGCTCAGAAGTCGGGACGCAACATCGTCATCGAACTGAAGGAGCAGGCGACGTCATCGACACAGCGTGCTTTGTCCGAGATCAGGCGCCTCTTCGAAGACCATGCCGATTGGCAGTTCCGCGTGTTTTATACCGGAACCGATCCGCAACAGGCCGAGACGGTTGCGCCCGCCTCCCCGGATCTCATTCGGGAATCGGCTGACGAGGTGAAGGCACTCGCTGCACAGGGCAATCTGCGGGCGGCCTTCATCGTGGGCTGGGCCCTGTTGGAGGCGGCCTTGCGAGCCCGTCGCGATGGATTGGAGAGTCTGTCACGCAAACCCGGCACGGTCGTCCAGACGCTGGCAATGGAAGGCTTCATTGAGCCGCCAGCAGAGCGCCGATTGCGCGAACTGATCCCACTGAGAAACCGCATCGTTCACGGCGATCTGACGGTCGAGCCGACGACGGCGGAGATCGAGTTCGTCCTCGCGACCATCGAAAACGTTTTGGACGCCGACTTGTCTTAAGCACTCACGGGCTCTGCGACGTCCGCCGTCTGGCCGCCAGCGTGATCCCTGCCGAGGCCGCCACGATGCAGGCGATGGCCCCGCCCTGCACCGGGGTCAGCCGCTCGCCGAGCAGGGCGAGGGCGGCCACCGACGCGACGGCCGGTTCCAGGCTCATCAGCACGCCGAAGGCGGGGCGGGGCAGGCGCGTGAGGGCGAACATTTCGAGCGAGTAGGGCAGGGCACTCGACAGGACGGCGATGACGAGACCCGTCGCGAGCGTCGCCGGGGTGAACAGGTCGGTGCCGGCCTCCACCAAGCCCACCGGTGCGACGACGAGGGCGGCGACCAGCATACCGAGCGACACCGCCCGACCGCCGCCGGCCCGGCCGGCGCGCTGGCCGAACACGATGTAGGCGGCCCAGCACAGGCCCGCGCCCAGCGCCAACGCCGCGCCCGTCGGATCGAGGGTGCTCGTCTCGCCCAGCGGCAGCAGCAGGCCGAGCCCAAGCACCGCGAGTCCGATCCAGGCGAAGTCGCGTGCCCGGCGCGAACCCGCCAACGCCACCGCCAGCGGACCGGTGAACTCGATGGCCACCGCGATGCCGAGCGGGATCGTGCGGAGCGACAGGTAGAACAACAGGTTCATGAGCCCGAGCGCCGCCCCGTAGAGCGCAATGGCACCGATCTCGCCCCGCTCAAGACTGCGTCGCCACGGCCGCCAGACCGCGAGCAGGATCAGCGCCGAGAAGCCGACGCGGAGCGACGTGACGCCCGCCGCGCCGACGACCGGAAACAGCCCCTTGGCGAGTGCGGCGCCGCTCTGAATCGAGACCATCCCCGCCAGGAGGGCGAGGATCGGCAGGGCGATGTCGGGCGCGGCGTTGCGTCCGCGCACGATCAGAGAATGAAGCGGCTCAGATCGGCGTTGGCGGCCAGATCCTCGACCCGGTCGCGCACATAGGCTGCGTCGATCGGCACCGTCTCGCCGGAGCGGTCAGTGGCGGTGAACGAGATCTCGTCGATGACCCGCTCCAGCACGGTCTGCAGGCGGCGGGCGCCGATATTCTCCACCGAACCGTTCACCTCGACGGCGACGCGGGCGAGCGCGTCGATGGCGTCCTCGGTGAAGTCGAGCGTGACGCCTTCCGTCTCCATTAGCGCCACCGTCTGCTTGATGAGGCTGGCTTCGGTGGCGGTGAGGATCTGCTTGAAATCCTCGACGGTGAGTGGCTGCAACTCGACGCGGATCGGCAGGCGGCCCTGCAACTCGGGCAGCAGGTCGGACGGCTTCGAGACGTGGAAGGCGCCGGAGGCGATGAACAGGATGTGGTCGGTCTTCACCGGCCCATGCTTGGTCGCCACGGTGGTGCCCTCGATCAGCGGCAGCAGGTCGCGCTGCACGCCCTCCCGGGAGACGTCGGCACCCGAGCGGCCCTCGCGGGCGCAAATCTTGTCGATCTCATCGAGGAAGACGATGCCGTTGTCCTCGACCTCGCGGATCGCCTCGCGGGTCAGCGCGTCGTCGTCCACGAGCTTATCGCTCTCCTCGGCGATCAGCGGCGCGTAGGCCTCCGCCACCGTGATGCGGCGCGGCTTGCCGCGCTGGCCGCCGAGCGCCTTGCCGAGCATGTCGGAGATGTTGATCGCCCCCATCGAGGCGCCGGGCATGCCGGGGATCTCGAACATCGGCATACCCTGCGAGCCGGACGGGGCCAGCTCGATCTCGACCTCCTTGTCGTCGAGTTCGCTCGCCCGCAGCTTCTTGCGGAAGCTTTCGCGCGTCGCCTGGCTCGCGGTCGGCCCCACCAGGGCGTCGAGGATGCGGGATTCGGCGGCCGCTTCCGCCTTGGCCTTCACCGCCTTGCGCTTCTCTTCCCGCGTCAGGCCGATGCCGACCTCGACGAGGTCGCGCACGATCTGCTCCACGTCGCGGCCGACATAGCCCACCTCGGTGAACTTGGTGGCCTCGATCTTGAGGAAGGGCGCGCCCGCGAGCCGGGCCAAGCGCCGGGCGATCTCGGTCTTGCCGCAGCCCGTCGGGCCGATCATCAGGATGTTCTTGGGCGCCACCTCGTCCCGCAGCGGCCCTTTCAGTTGCTGGCGCCGCCAACGGTTACGCAAGGCGATCGCGACCGCGCGCTTGGCGTCCTTCTGGCCGACGATGAAGCGGTCGAGCTCGGAGACGATCTCGCGGGGAGAGAAGGTGGTCATCGGGCTCCTGCGGCCGTTTTTTTGGGACGTGTGGGGCGGCGCGCCGGGCGCGGGGCCTTTCCCACGAACGATCTAAGCGGGCGAGGCCCGGCTTTCCAGGGAGCGCGGCCCTCAGGCCGCGTCGAGGGTTTCGATCACGAGGTTGCCGTTGGTGTAGACGCAGATCTCGGCGGCGATCTTCATCGACCGGCGCACGATCGCCTCGGCGTCGAGCTCGCCGTCCTCCAGCGCGCGGGCAGCGGAGAGGGCGTAGTTGCCGCCCGACCCGATCGCCATCACCCCGGTCTCGGGCTCCAGCACGTCGCCGGCGCCGGACAGCAGCAGGCTGACCTCCTTGTCGGCCACCAGCATCATCGCCTCCAGCCGGCGCAGATAGCGGTCGGTGCGCCAATCCTTGGTGAGTTCGACGCAGGCGCGGGTGAGCTGGCCGGGATACTGCTCCAGCTTGGCTTCCAGTCGCTCGAACAGGGTGAAGGCGTCGGCGGTGGCACCGGCGAAGCCGCCGATCACCGTGCCCTTGGCGAGGCGCCGGACCTTGCGGGCATTGCCCTTCACGATGGTCTGGCCGAGGCTGACCTGACCGTCGCCGCCGATCACCACCCGGCCGCCCTTGCGGACCATGAGGATCGTGGTGGCGTGCATCTGCGGCAGGCGATCGTCGGTTTGGGCCAAGGAAACGCTCCGGTTCGAGGGAAAAGGCCGAGCCTCAGTTAGGCGCTCGAACGCCCGCCTCCAAGGTCAGCCCCGGCATCGGCGTGCCTTGCCGCTGCGCGAAAAAGCTCCGCGCAAGCCACTATGCCTATTGGCTCGGACAAAGGGCCGCCGCGCGTCGGCACCCGTCCCCGCAGCGGTGTCCCCCGGAGTCTTCTCATGGGAATCCTCGTCGGCCTCGTCATCGCGATCGGCTGCATGCTCGGCGGCTTCGTCGCCATGGGCGGGCACCTAATCGTGATCTGGCAGCCCTGGGAGTTCGTCATCATCTTCGGCATGGCGGCGGGCACCTTCGTCATCGCCAACCCGATGAAGACGGTGGTCGATTCGGGCAAGGCGACGATGGAGGCCTTCACCAACAAGGGGCCGAAGCGCCAGGACTTCCTCTCGCTGCTGGGGCTCCTGCACGCCCTGATGCGCGACTTGAAGACCAAGCCGCGCAACGAGGTCGAGACGCATTTCGACGATCCGGCGAATTCCGAGATCTTCAAGAACTATCCCGAGGTGACCAAGGACCAGGATCTGGTGCTGTTCATCTGCGACTATTGCCGCCTGATCCTTATCGGCAACGCCCGCTCGCACGAGATCGAGGCGCTGATGGAGGAGGAGATCGGCACGCACAAGAAGTACAAGCTCAAGCCCTATGCCGCGATCAACACCGTGGCGGAGGCGCTGCCGGCGCTCGGCATCGTCGCGGCGGTGCTCGGCATCGTGAAGGCGATGGGCGCGCTCGACCAGTCGCCGCAGATCCTCGGCGGCCTGATCGGCGCAGCGCTCGTCGGCACCTTCATCGGCGTGTTCGCGTCCTACGGGATGCTCGCCCCGCTCGCCGTGAAGATCAAAGGCGTGCGCGAGAAGCAGTGCAGCGTCTACACCATCGTGAAGCAGAGCTTGATCGCCTACATGAACGGCGCGCTGCCCCAGGTCGCGATCGAGCACGGCCGCAAGGGCATTGCCGGTGCCGACCGCCCGACCATCGACGAAGTCGAGAGCGCCACCGTGCCCGGCGCCCGCGCCGAACCGGCCGCGGCGTAAGGGGTCGATCGCAGATGGACGAGACCGAAACCCCCGGCGCGGCGCTCGACGCGGCCCCCGAGGCGGCGCTCGACACGGCGCCCGCGGGAGCCCCCGAGGCGGCCCCCGAGCGCCAGCCCGAATTGCCCCCGTTCGTGACGGCGACCAAGCCCGCGACCGACATCCGAACCCGCATCCAGGAGGCCGGCGGCCTGTCGCTCGACCGGCTGCCGATGCTCAGCGTGGTGTTCGACCGCCTCGCCACCGCCTGCAGCGATGCGGCCAAGCACCTGGCCGCCTCCACGACCTTCTACTCCCTGAGCGGGGTCGAGAGCGGGCGCTTCGGCGAGTTCCTCGACGCCTACGACGCCAATGCGGTGGTCGGCATCTTCCAGGCACCGGAATGGGACGGCCACGTCCTGGTCGGGCTCGACCGCGACTTCCTCTACACCATGGTCGAGGTGCTGTTCGGCTCCGACGGCGCCGAGCCGCCGGTGGAGGACGAGCGCACCTTCTCGGCGATCGAGCTGCGCATCGCCCAGATGGTGTTCGAGCAGGTCGGCAAGGCGCTCGAATCCTCCTTCGGCCTCGTCTCGCAGACCGCCTTCCGCCTGGAGCGGATGGAGACCCGGATGGAGTTCGCGGTGATCGGCCGGCGCTCCAACAAGGCGGTGCAGGCCAAGTTCCTGCTCCAGGCGCTCAACCGCGGCGGCGAGATGTTCCTCATCATCCCGCAGACGGTGCTGAACCCGCTGCGTCCGGCGCTCGGCAAGGTGCTGACCGGCGAATCCGCCGCCCGCGACCCGCGCTGGGCCGAACAGATCGCGGCCGAGGTGCAGAAGACGACCGTGCGCCTGCGTGCCGTCCTCGAGGAGCGTCACCTGACGCTCGGCGAGATCGCCGGACTGAAAGTCGGGCAGGTGCTCACCCTCGACGCGACGCCCGCGACGCGGATCAAGCTCGAGGGCAACGACCGGCCGCTGTTCTGGTGCCGGGCCGGCCAGTCGCAGGGCAGCTACGTCCTGCGGGTGGAGGAATCGATCAATCCGGAGAAGGAGGGCGGCCATGGGCTCCTTGGTTGACGGCGTGCTGCTCGTCGCGCTCGTGGCGACGAGCGCCTGCGTGCTGCCGATGTACCTGAAGCTGAAGCGCCTCGACCGGACCCAGGCCGAGTACGGCGCGGCGGTGGCCGCCTCCGGCGTGGCGCTGACGCAGGCCGGCGAGGCGGTGCGCTCCTTCAAGGAGGAGGGCCGCGAGGTTCTGGACGCCCTGAGCCTCAAGATCGAGGAGGCGCGTGCGGTGCTCGACGCGCTGGAGGCGTCGCGCGCGGCCCTCGTCGCGGCCCGCTCGGAGAAGCCGTGAGGCGGAGTCCGTCTCAGTCGTCGCTTTGCTTCTTGGTTTTCTCGACGATCGCTCCGGTCTGCGGATCGAGCTGAACCTTGACGCTCCGGCCGTCCCGGACCGCCTTGGCCTTCCACACCCCGTCATCGGCCTCGATGCTGTGCACCGTGCCGTACCCGGCTTCCGCGAGCTTGGTCAGCACTTGGTCGATCGGCATCCAATCCTTTCCGGGCGTGTCGGCCTGTGCCGATGCCGCGAGCAGGCCGGTGGCCAGCGTGGCGGCGACGAGGGTCTTGAGGGTGTTCATGGGGTTCGGCTCCTGGCGGGTGTCGTGATGCCCCCTTTTGTCACTGGAGAACCCCGCGAACCTGACGGACGCCGTCAGCGAAATGTCAGCCGCGGCGGCTCGCGCGAAGCGTCAACCTTACGACATGCGGCGACAGCCTCGCGTCAGCCAAGCCGGCTAGACCGTCCTCACGCACGAAGCGGACCCGAAGAGCCCGAGCGATGAGCAGCAGCCCCTTCCCCGATACCGATCTGGCCGGCACCGAGCCCCGCGTCGGCGACGGGCGCAACCTCGATTCGATCCTGCGCATCCCGGTGCTGATGCAGGTCGTGCTCGGTTCGGCGACCATGCCGGTGGCGGATCTGATGAAGCTCGGGCGCGGCGCCGTCGTCCCCCTCGACCACCGGGTCGGCGAGCCGGTGGATGTGATGGTCAACGGCCGGGTCATCGCGCGGGGCGAGATCGTGATCGTCGAGGAGGACAATTCCCGGTTCGGCGTGTCGCTGACCGAGGTGGTCGGCCCCTCCGCCACCGACCAGAACACCTGAGCCCGGGCGAGAACGGGCCGCCATGTCTTCGAGCCCTCTGGCATCGAGCCCCGTCCCATCGGACGCCGTCTCCTCGGGCGCCGTCGCCCCCCGTGCGGTGGCGACCCGGCGGCTCGAGCCCGTCGATCAGGTCGCGGCGCTGCTGCTCGCCATGGGCAAGCCCGCGGCCGGGCGGCTCATCAAGTATTTCGAGCCGGACGAACTCAAGCGCATCACCCGCTCGGCCTCGAATCTCGGCGCGGTCAGCCCCGAGCAGCTCGATACGGTGGTGGAGCATTTCTCCGCCGAGTTCTCCGCCGGCAACAGCCTGATCGGTACCGCCAGCGAGGTCGAGAAGCTGCTCAGCGGCCTGCTGCCGGCCGACCAGATCGCCGACATCCTCGCCGACGTGCGCGGCAGCGCCACCCGCTCGGTGTGGGATCGGCTCGGCACCGTGCAGGAGAGCGTGCTGGCGAGCTACCTCGTCAAGGAGCACCCGCAGACCGCCGCGCTGATCCTGTCGAAGGTGAAGCCCGCCACCGCCGCCAAGGTGATGGGCCACCTGCCCGCGCCGGTGCGCAACACGGTGATGCGGCGGATGCTGAGCTTCAAGCCGATCGTCGATGACGTGCTGCACGCGATCGAGAAGACCCTGCACGAGGACTTCATGATCAACGGTGCGCGCAATTCCGGCGCCGACACGCACGCCAAGATGGCCGACATCATCAACAAGATGGAACGCCAGCAGATGGACGACGTGCTCTCCAGCCTCGGCGAGTCGCGTCCGAAATCGGTCGAGATCCTCAAGGGTCTGCTCTTCACCTTCGACGACATCGTCAAGCTGGCACCGCGCGCCCGTACCACTCTGTTCGATGCCGTGCCCAACGACCGGCTGGTGCTGGCGCTGAAGGGCACGGAGGCCGACTTCCGCACCACGGTGCTCAGCGCCCTCTCGGCGCGCGTGCGCCGCATGGTCGAGCACGAGCTGAACGGCGGCGAGCCGGCGGCACAGCGCGACGTGCTGGAGGCGCGCCGCACCATCACCGATCTGGCGATGGAGATGGCCGGGCGCGGTGAGATCGAGATCAATCCGGGAGGCGAGGATGAAGCGCTCATCCGCTGATCCGCGTCCCCGGCGTCAGCTTCGGCATCGGCGGGGCTGATGCGTGGCGGACGACGACAAGGAGAGCAAGACCGAAGCCGCCACCGAGCGGCGGGTGCGCGACGCGATCGAGAAGGGCGACATCCCGTTCTCGCGCGAGGCGCCGGTCTTCGCCTCGACGCTCGGTCTGCTGATCGCGCTGGCCCTGTTCGCGCGGGGGCAGGCGGCGCAGCTCGCCGGCGACTTCGCGCCGCTCCTCGACGATCCGCGCGGCTTCTCCCTGGAGTCCGGCGGCGACGCGATGCTGCTCCTGAGCCGCGTGGCGCTGGCAGCCGGGCGCTTCCTGCTGCCGATCCTGCTGATCCTGGCGGTCTGCAGTCTCAGCGCCTCGCTTCTACAGAACCTGCCGCGCTTCGTTCTCGACCGGATCACGCCGAAATGGTCGCGGGTGTCGCCGATGGCGGGTTTCGCGCGAATCTTCGGAACCTCGGGTCAAGTCGAGTTCCTGAAATCCCTCGTTAAATTCCTGTCGGTCAGTGTCGTTGCCCTTCTGCTCCTGCGCTCGGAGCGGACAAGAGCCGTGAACGCCATGTTCGTCGATCCGAGCCAACTGCCCGAACTGATCCTGACGGTCGCGATCCGTCTGGTCTCGGCTGTGGCCATCGCCACCATCGTCATCGTCGCGGGCGATCTCGTCTGGGCGCGGCTGCGCTGGCAGCGCTCGCTGCGGATGTCGCACCAGGACATCAAGGACGAACACAAGCAGACCGAGGGCGATCCGTCGGTCAAGGCGCGGCTGCGCTCGCTCGCCCAGGACCGCGCCCGCAACCGGATGCTCGCCAATGTCGACCGGGCGACCGTAGTGATCGCCAACCCGACCCATTTCGCGGTGGCCCTGCGCTACGAGCCCAGCGAAAACCCGGCCCCCCTCGTAATCGCCAAGGGGCAGGACCTCATCGCGCTGCGTATCCGCGCGATCGCCGAGGAAAAAGGCATCGCCGTGATCGAGGACAAGCCTCTCGCAAGATCCCTGTACGATGCTGTGCAGGTCGATCAGACGATTCCTGCAGAATTTTACCGCGCCGTGGCGCAGATCCTTTTCTTCCTTTTCGCGAGAGCCCGATGACCCCTCAGGTCCAACGTTTCGCGCCAGGACCGTCGGCCGTCCCGCACAGCCATGCGGCGGCCGAACAGATCTTCGCCGAGGCGCTGCGCGACTTCATCGCCGAGCTGTGCCTGCTCGACGGCGGCGTGCTGATCGGCTGGATCCGCGGCGAGCGGCACGGCAACATCGCCGACATCGTCTCCTCCTCGGCCGAATTGTTCTTCAAGGAATCGGTGCTGACCTACGCCGACGCGGCCGATGTGTGCCTCGATTGGGGCCGCTCCATGCAGGTGGTCCTCGATCTCGAATTCGCGGCCGAGTCGGTGACGGTCTTCTTCAAGCTCGTGCTCGACGAGGTGTTCGCGGGCGTCGCGATTCAGCGAATCGTTGCGGAGGAGACGGCGGCGCTCTCTCTGGAAAACTTCGCCCACGCCCTCCGTCAGGCCCGGGTCGGGCACGCGTGAAGCGGCGCGAATGCCACGCGCATCACACGAACACCGTCACTGTCTGAAAATGTACAATCAGTAGATTGACCCCCTTGCGGCCGCGCTCCATGAATCGGGTGCGGCAGCGTCTCGATGCGTTGCGGAAGGCGGCGGAGACGGTCTTCCGGTGGCGCCCGAAACCTGCCCAGATCGCGGCGCAGTGGCAGGGCGATCCGGCGGGATCAGGGGGATGGTCGTCGATGTATTTCCTGGTCGATCCGCGCGATACCGTGAACGCGGGTTACAAGGCCAGCTTCGAGCGTGAGGGCATTTCCTCGTTCGCGCTCATGCCCGACGAGTTCCTGAGTTGGCTCCGGGCAGCCTCTCCCGCCGACCTCGAAGCGATCCAGGGCTTCCTTCTCGGCGATTTCGCGGAGCGGGCGAAATGCGCGGGCGTCATTCGTAAGCAGTCCCGCGCACCGATCATCGCGCTCGCCGATCTGCGCTCGCTCGAGCAGACCGTCGAACTCCTGGAAGCCGGCATCGACGACGTGCTGCCCAAGCCCGTCCATGTCCGCGAGATCCTGGCCCGCTCGGAAGCGATCTGGCGCCGCGTCAACGGGGCCGTTCAACCGAGCGAGGCGGAAGGCGAGACCGAGGGCGAGGCCCGTGGGCCGGACCGGCTCAAGGTCTTCCACGACGGGCGCGATCCCGAGATCGACGGCGTACCGCTGTCCCTGCCGCGGCGGGAGCGGCACATTCTCGAATATCTCGTACGCAACCGCGGGCGCCGGCTCACCAAGACCCAGGTCTTCAACGTAGTCTACGGCGTCTACAGCAACGGCGTCGAGGAGAGCGTGATCGAGGGCCATGTGAGCAAGCTGCGCAAGAAGCTCGCCGAGCGGCTCGGCTACGATCCGATCGAGGCCAAGCGGTATATGGGCTACACCTACGTCGGGTGAGCCCAATCTACTGGCAGAACGACTTCGCACCCGGCGTCCAGTTGCCGAAGCCGGTGGCGACCATGTTGGTGATCACCCGGCAGACATAGACCTTCTGCGCCGGGTTGTTGTTCGGCCCGGCATGGTAGCGCGCCACGGCGAGCGTCCAGCTTCCCTCGCGCTCCTTCAGCTCCTTCAGGAAGCGCGTCGCGTATTCGACGTTCTGGGCCGGGTCGATCATCGCCTCCAGCGAGGCGAATTTCGCCCGGTGATAGTGATGGTTGATCTGCATGCAGCCGAGATCGACCAGGCGCACGCCCTCCTGCTGCGCCTGGGCGAGGCGCTGCATCACGTCGGCGGCGCCGCTGCCGAAATAGGCCTTGCCCCCGATGTTCATGGCGTAGGGCTGGAGCGAGCCGCGGTTGCCGCTCTCCGTCAGCCCGACCGCGTAGAGCATGCCGAGCGGCACGCCGTGCTTGGCCGCCGCCTGCGCCATCTGGCGCTCGCAGACGCGGGAGGCGCCGGCCATCAAGGGACGTTTGGAGCCGCCGCGCGCGTCGCCGCCCAGTGCGCCCGTCTGCGCGGAGGCAGCCTCCGCGGCGCCCTCGGCGGCGGTGGAATGCGCGGCCGCCGCATTCGGGCCGGCGGCACTAGAGATACAGGCTGCCGCGATCGCGCCCGCGAGAATCCGTCTCATGGTCCTGCTCCTCGGTGGGCGTGGCGGCCGCGTCCGCGCGCGGGGACGGGCGCCGGCCCGATTGATCGGGCGTCGCTGCGCCAGGCTGTCTGTCGTGCTGGCCGCCCTGCGATCCGGCGAAGGACGCGAATCCCTGACCGCGCGGCCCGGATTCGCCCGGGCCGGGGCCGCCCGATTGAATCGTCACGGCCTCGGGCTCGTAGCCGGCCTCGCGCAGCAGGCCCGCGAGCAGGTCGCCCTCCTTGCGCAGGCGCTCGGCGGTCTCCTCGCGGCTGGTGCGCAGGCTCATTTCCAGCCGCCCGTCCTGCAGGCGCATCCGCACCAGCACCGAGCCGAGATCGGCCGGGTGGAGCTGGAGCGTGAGGATCTTCAGCGGCCCGGCCTCGGTCGAAGCCGGAATGGGACGGGCCGATGGAGTCGCTATCGCGGCGGGTGCCGCCGGCAACTGGGCGGCGACCGCGTCGACGATCTGGCGCAGCGGCGAGGCCGGCGCCGGCGTCGGCAGGCCGGCCGTCTCCTGCGGACCGGATGGCGCCAACGGCATGTCCGGGCGCGGTGCTTCGATCGTCACCGCGTCGCTTCCGGCCCTTTCGGCGCGCGCGCCACCTTCAGACTGCGGTCGCGGCACGGCCACGGCGGCATGCTCCGGCATCGTATCCGGGTGTGCGATGGCGGCCGGGCGATCCTGCCGCGATTCGGGGTCGCCTCGGGTCTGCCCCGGCGTGCCGGGTTGGGCGACGGCGACCGGCTCGGCGAGGCTCGTGCCCTCCGGTTGATCGGGGAGAGCGGCGTTGTCCGCCGCACCGACCGGCTCGGCCTGATCGCTCCGGGGCGTCGCGCGTCCGCGGGCAGCGGGGCTTCGCGGAGCTTCGGCGCCGGCCGCTTGTGCCGGGGGAGCGCCCGCCGCTTGCCGAACGGCCTCGTCCGGTGCCGGTGCATGGCTCGCCGGGGTCGATTCGGCGGGGCGGTCAGCGCCTGGAACGGGCGAGGCCGGTCGCGCGGGTGTCGTGGCGGCCGGTGCCGTCAACGCGTTCGCGGGCGCGTCCGGTGCCGGACGATCGGATGGCACGGCCGGATCGCTGGCGTCGCTGCGGGCTGCCGGAGGCTGCATCGCGACCGGTCCTGGCGCGAGCGGTCCGTCCGGCCCGCCGGCCGGCAATGCCGACGGCACGGTCGCATCGGGCGCCTTTTCTGGGCTCACCGGCGCGGCCGGCGCGGCGCCGATGCTGCCGGATGTCGGGGGCATCGGCGGCGCGGATGGCGCGTTCAGGCCTGACTCGATGGCCGTTTCCGCCGGGGCGGCGCCATGGGGCCGGACCGGCGCGAAATGTGTTTCCAGGCCGACCATCGACATCTGCAAGGCCGGCTCCGCCGGGGCCGGGCCGGGCCCTGATCCGGCGCGTGCGGCGGCCCGCTGCACCATGGCCTCCAGGCTGGCATCCGGGGGAACCGCGATCGTCGGCACCGCGGGACCGGTGAGCGCCATCAGCGCCTGCAAGGCCGAGCCGCCGACGTCGAGGGTGGTTGCGGGCAAGGCCTCGGCGGGGAGGGGGGCGACATGTTCGTCCCGGCCTCGACCTGTTCCGCCGCGGCCTCTCCGGTCCGTGCCGTGCCCGTATCGGCCGTCCCGCGCTCCGCCGCCCCGTTCTCGAAGGCGCCGAGCATCGCCTCGAAATCAGGCGGGACGCCCGCGCGCGCATCCTCGCCCGAAGGGGCGCGACCGGCCTCGGACTTGGGCCGCAGAAGGGGGAGGGTGTCGAGGGACCGCATCACGGGTCGATCGTCCGATGGTTGGAGTGCGGGGAGGACTCAAGGGGTGCGGGTGGGGGCATCCATGACGCGCTCGGCCCGGGCCAGGGCCTCCTGCGCTCGCAGGAGCGAACCGGATTCCGGAATCGGCCGGCTCGAAGAGGGGGGCGGGGTCGCGGCGGCCTCGGTGACCGGGGAGGGCGTGCGGATCTGCCGGGCGGTGGAGAGCGCGGCGTCGAGCAGTTCGGCGTCGGTCGGCACGAAATCGGCGCGGTCGAGGCCGCGCAGGGCCTCGTAGCCCTCCTCGAAGCGCCCGTCGGCTACGATCAGCGCCGCACCGCGATAGAGCCGCGCCTGCGCCGCCGGCTGCGAATCCGGCGCGGCGAGCCCCATCGCCCGCTCGGCGGAAAACAGCGCGGTCTCGCGGCGGCCCTGTTCCAGCCCGGCGCGCGCCACCAACAGGTAGAGGTCGCGCCGGCCCTCGGGCTCGATCTCGTCGAGCATCCGCTCCAGGCTGGCGATGCGGGTGCGGTCGCTGTCGAAGTCGAGGCGGGTGAGCGCTCCGGCGAAGCGCTGGCGGAAGTTGCCGGCATAGACCGAGCGGCGGAACCGGCGCAGGTACTGGATCGCCAGCGCCTCGAAGCGGCGCGCATCGCCGCCCTGCGCCACGACGAAGATCTGGCGGCGCAGCGCCCCTTCCTCGACCAGCGTGCCGGGCGCCAGAAGCCGCGCGAGGTCGAGGAGCTCGAGCGACTTGACCGGCGCGTCGCGCACCATCAGCGCCGATTGCGTCAGCGCGAGCTGCCCAGCGAGGCCCGCGGGCATCGTGTGCGGGTCGATGCCGGCGAGCTTGGCCCGCGCCTCCCGCTCGCGCCCTTCCAGATAGGCCAGCGCCCCGAGCGCCAGGGGCTGTTCCGCCTCCGGCACCTTGCCGGATCTGAGGATCACCCGCAGGGCCCCCGGTCCGCCGCCCGCCAATGCGAAGGTGACGGCGGCGCGCACGTTCTCCGCCTCGGCCCAGGTTTCGGGATCGAGGGCGATCAGCCGCTGCTCGATATGGCCGAGGAGCTGACGCTGCGCGAGATGCGCCTGGGTCGAGCCGCGGGCGATGCGGTCCTGCAGGAGTTGGAGCGTGCGCGTCAGTTCGACGGGCAGGCCGTGCGCCTTCACCGGCAGCGGTTCGATCGGCTTTGCCGGGGCGCCGTGGCCGCCATGGTCGTCGGCGGCATGGGCTTCCGCGGGCGGCGCATGGGTGTCGCCGTGCTCGGCGGCCTTTGCCGGAGCGATCACGAGACAGAGGGCGAGCGCGAGAGCCGTGAGGGCGTTGCGGCGCGATGGCTTCGCCGGCCGGCCCGTGATGACGGCCGAGCGGCTGAACCGGGCGAGAGGGCGCCTTGGAAGCGTCCGGAGCATCATTCCGGCAGCCCCCGCAGCAGGATTTCGATGCGGCGGTTCTCAGCGGCCTTGGGATTGCTGGCGATGCGGGGCTGGCGGTCGGCATAGCCCTCGATGCGGTCGATGCGGGCCTCGTCGAGGCCGCCGCGCACGAGCATGTAGGAGGCCATCTGCGCCCGCGCCGACGACAGGCGCCAGTTGTCGTAGGTCTCCGAGCGGAACGGGCGACCGTCGGTATGGCCGCGCACGACGACGCGACCGGGGCGGCTGTTGAGGATCTTGGCGATGCGTTCCAGCGCCTTGACCACCTTCGGTGTCGGCTCGGCCGAGCCGATCCCGAACATGCTGTAATTGATCTCGTCGGTGATGCTGATGAGCACGCCCTCGCCGGTGCGGCGCACCTCAACCTGCGGGGCGGGCGCGCCGTTGGGCAGCGACGGCACGGCCCGCGCGATCTCGGCCTTCAGCGCGGAAAGTGCCGCGGTCTCGGCCGCCTTCGCGGCCTGATCGGCCGGCGCCGCCGATTCCTTTGCAGGGGTAATGTCCTTGGCAGGAGGCACTTCGGCTTTCGCCAGAAGCGTCGGTTCGGCTGGCGCCGGCTTGGCTTCGGCTGGGGATGCGAGCGGTGCCGCCTCGGCCGAGGGCTTGGCGGGCTCGGCGCTCGGAATCGTCAGCGGCATCGGCTCGGCCGAGGCGAGCTTGACACCGGCCTGCCGCATGGCATCGCTCAGGCTCTGGCGGGCGATGTCCTTGGCCGATTCCTTCTGCGGCTCCCTGGGCTTGGAGCCGGCGGTCTGGGCCCGCGCGTCGAGGCGGGAATCGGCCGGCGCGGCGGCGGCGGAGTCGAGGGCGCCGGGATTGTCCGTGCGCCGACGCGGCAGGGCGGCGACCTGCCAGTAGAGCGGGTCGAACGGGTCGCGTCCGGTCTCGCCGCCGGCCACGCCCGGCTGTCCGGCTTCGAGGGCGGAGGCATCCGCGCTCGCGGCTTCCGGCCCGGCGGCCTCGGCCTCCGCGGCGAGTTTGGCGAGCACGGCGTAGGGGTCCTGGAACAGGGCGGATTCGCGGGCGCGGCTGCCCGGCGCGCCGGCTGCGTCGCCCTTGCCCTCGGCATTGCCGCCGTCGCCTTTCCCCTTGCCGGACGGGGCGGGGTCGTTGGGCGTGTCCTGCGGGTCGTTCACGCCCTTGCGGTCGTGGGTGACCTCGGCGAGCTTCACCGGGTTGAAGTACTCGGCGATGGTCTGCTTCTGCTCTTTGCTCGTAGAGTTGATCAGCCACATCACTAGGAACAGCGCCATCATCGCCGTCATGAAGTCGGCGAGCGCGATCTTCCAGGCGCCGCCGTGATGGCCCTCCTCGTGGTCGCCGTGGCGCTTGATGATGATGATTTCGTGGGGGCGGTCCGACATCTTACGCCTCCGCGATCGCGGCGGTGATCAGGCGGCTCCAGGCCGCGAGTTCGGTCTCGATCACGGTCTCGCCCGCGCGCACCGTCACCTCCGGCCCGTCGGCCGCCTCAAAAGCGATCCCGGTCGAGCCGCCGAGCCTTGCGGCGAGCGCCGCGATCAGATCGTCCGGCCCGCGCACCTGCACCGCCGCCCGTTGCGGCTCGGCCAGGATGCGCTTGAGGGCAATGCTGAGTTCATCCAGCGCCTGCCGTTGCAGCGCTTGGCCCAGCACCGGCGCGATCAGCCGCGCGACCCGGTCCGACAGTGTGGCCTCGAGCGCCTGCATGGCCGCGACGAAGCCTTGCGCCAGGATCTCGCTCTGCGCCTCGGTCCAGTCGCGGCGGGCCTGCGCCACGCCTTCCTCGAACAGGGCCTGCTGCGCCGCGCGCTCGAGCGCCGCTTGCGCCGACCACTCTTCCATCGCCTCGGCCCGGCCCTGTTCTCGCCCGCGTGCCTCGGCGGCGGCGATCAGCGCCTCGCGATCCTCGGCAGGCCGCAGGGTGGCCGAGGCGGCGCGGGGCAGGAAGGGTTCGAGCTCGGCCTGGAGTTCGATCGGAGCCGGTGCGGCCGGCTCCGCGGCGGGCGCGCGGAACCACGCCCCCGAAAAATCCGGCTCGCCCGAGAGCGCCGCAGGCGGCGGGGGAGGGGCGGAGAAGTCCGGCAGGTAACGGGCGAGCACCGCGTCCATCACGCCGCCTCCTCACGCATGAGCCAGCGCTTGAGCACGGCCGCGACCTGCTCCTCGTCGATGTCGATGAGCTGCTCCAGTCGCTTCTGCGGCGAGCGGGCCATCTTGTCCTCCAGTTCCTCCAGCAGGCCGGCGACGCCGGGCGCGGGAAGCTTGGCCGCCTCGCCGGAGCCGGGGAGCGCGGCACCCGGTGCGGCCAGCGCCATCGTGCCGTCGGCGGCGAGCGCGGGTGCGCCGTCGGGGCCGGCGAGTGCCGCGACCTCGCTCTGGGCGGTCTCGGGCGTCGCCAGGATCGCGCGCAGGGCCGGACGCAGGCCGAACCAGATCAGCAGGCCCGCCACGACGAGGATCGTCGCCGCGTTGATGAGCGTGCCGGACTGCTTCATCATCACGTCGGTGAGCGAGAGCGGCGGCACCGGCTCCATCGGCTGTCCGTCGTTGACGAAGCCGACCGCCGCGACCTTGATCGTATCGCCGCGCTCCTTGCTGAAGCCCGCGGCCGAGCCCACCAGCTCCTCGATCTCGGCAATCTGCTTGTCGAGGCTGGCCTTGTCGTCGGGCCCGGCGAGCGCGGTCAGCCGCGAGCGGTTGACCAGCACCGCGACCGAGAGGCGGCGGATGGCGTAGCCGTCGCTCACCGTCTGGACCGTCTTCTGGGAGATCTCGTAATTGGTGAGATCTTCCTTCTTCGAGCTTTCGTTGCTCGACTGGTCGTTGCCGTCCGAGCGGGTGCGCTGGTCGGGCAGGTTCTCCTGCGCGCTGGTCGGGCGCTGGCTGTTGCGGTTCTGCGCGTTCTCGCTCTCGCGCACCGAGCGCACCGAGCGCTCCACCCGCTGATCGGGGTTGAAGATCGTCTCGTTCGTGCTTGTCTTGTCGGTGTTGAGCTGGGTCGCGACGCTGATCTCGAAATTGCCGACACCGAGATAGGGCGCGAGCGTGCGGCGGATGTTGTCCTGCATCTCGCGGCTCACCGACTTTTCCAGCGTCGCCATCTTGCCGGTGGGCGCCGTGCCGGCATCGTCGCCCGCGAGCAGCACCGTGCCCTCCGAGCCGATCACGGTGACGCGGTCGGGCTTCATGCCGGGGATCGCCGAGGCGACGAGCTGGCGGATCGCCTGCGCGCCGGACGTGTCGTCGGCCGGCTCGGTGCGCACTACCACGGAGGCGGAGGCCGGCTGCTGGTCCCGGCGGAACGAGCCGCGGTCCGGAAGCACCAAGTGGACGCGGGCAGCGCGCACGCCCTTCATGCCCTGGATCGTGCGGGCGATCTCGCCTTCGAGCGCCCGCACGCGGGTCACCTCCTGCATGAAGGAGGTCATGCCGAGCGAGCCGAGATCGTTGAACAGCTCGTAGCCGGACTTGGAGCTCTGCGGCAGGCCCTTCTCGGCGAGCAGCATCCGCGCCTGCGCGGTGTGGCCGAAGGAGACGAGCACCGCCGTGCCGTCGGACGACACGTCGAAGGGGATGCCGTTGTCCTTGAGCACGCCGCCGATGCGCGACACGTCCTCACGCGAGAGGCCCGTATAGAGCATCTCCTGCGCCGGACGGCTGAGATAGTAGGCGCCGACACCGACGCCGAGAAACACCAAGAGGCCGACCAGCCCGAGGGCGATCAGCCGCCTCGCGCCGAGATCGACGATGTTGCTCCACAATCTTTCGGCTTGCTCGCGACCGAACATCCCCGGACCGATCCCGTTGGCGACCTGACACGTGTCGCCAGACTGAATGAGGGCTCACCCTTGCGCGGGGATTGCGACGCGACAGGTCTCGCGAGCGGTGCCGGGAGCCCTTGATGATCGCGGATGGTTCGGATCAGGCCAGGAGGGCGCGGCTCGGCCGCTTGGCCCGTTCCTGTGCGATGCCGCCTTCCGCATCGCCGACAGCCTCGACACCGGCCCCGAGAACGACATTGGCCCGGCCGATTAGGAGAGGCTGCGGGTTCCCCTCGCCCGGCCGGAGCTGCCGTGCCGATCTGCTCGAGGCCCGAGCCGAGATGGAGCGGGGCGATTTCGCGAGCGATGACGAGGTGAGCGCGGTCTTTTCCAAGTATCGGGCATCGTGAGCGACCCGTATCGCTCCAACCCTCATCCTGAGGTGCCTTCGCGAAGCGGAGGCCTCGAAGGGTGTTCCAGGGATCGCGCTGGATCTGGACGATCCTTCGAGGCCCGCTGATGCGGGCTCCTCAGGATGAGGGTGATGGCCGGGATATTCGCAAAAACCAGGATCAGAAGAACGACCGCACCAAGCCGCTGACCAGCAGGTTCCAGCCGTCGATCAGGATGAAGAACAGCACCTTGAACGGCAGCGAGATCACGGTCGGCGGCAGCATCATCATGCCCATCGACATCACGATGGTGGAGACGATGATGTCGATGACGAGGAAGGGCAGCACGATCAGGAAGCCGATTTCGAAGCCCCGGCGCAGCTCGGAGATCATGAAGGCCGGGATGAGGATGCGCAGGTCGATCTTCTCGCCGGCCTCGGCCTTGGGGAAGGTGCGGCTCGCCAGATCGGTGAAGGTCTGAAGGTCCTTCGGGCGCACGTGCTGGGTCATGAATTCCCGGAACGGATCGACGATCTTGCCGAACGCCTCCTCCTCGCTGATGCGGTTCTCCTGCAGCGGTTTCACGCCCTCGTTCCAGGCGCGGTCGAAGGTCGGCGCCATGACGTAGAAGGTCATGAACAGGGCGAGCGAGACGAGGAACAGGTTGGCCGGCGTGCTCTGAAGGCCCAGGCCCGAGCGCAGGAACGAGAACGCGACGGCAAAGCGCGTGAAGCTCGTCACCATCACGAGCAGGCCCGGCGCCAGCGACAGCACGGTGAGCAGCGCGACGAGTTGGATGATGCGCCCGGAGGCCGCCCCGTTACCGGGCGGCAGCAGCGCGTCGAGACCGGGCACGCCGGTGACGCCGCCGGGCGCGGCACCCTGCGCCAGAGCGGCCGAGGCGGTGAGGCCGGCGGCCAGGGCAAGACCGGCGGTAACGAGGATCGCGCGCGCTCTCTTCACTGGACCACCAGCGATTCGACGATGAGTTCGCGCACCGCACCCTTGGTGCGAGTCGCGACGCGCTCGTTGAGGTCCTCGCGCAGGTGCTGGAGGCCGTTCGCGCCCTCGATCTGCGCCATGGAGAGCGTGCGCAGGTAGGCCAGCGCGTCGGCGCGGATCTCGGCCAGCGTCACCTCGGGGTTGGGTAGCGCGCCGGTGTTGAAGACGACGGAGGATTCGATCCGCACCCAGGAATCGGTCGGCTCGGCGAGGTTCGCCACCACCGAGCCGACGCTGCGCAGGGACAGGTCGCCGGTGTAGTTGAGCACCTTGACCGCCTTGCCGGCCTCCTCGCGCTGCTTGAGGTCGACCGATTTCTCGACGGTGCCGAGCAGGTAGACGCCGAGCCCGCCCCCGGTGCCGACGGCGATCAGCGTGACGAGGGCGAGTGCCCCGATCCAGCCCTTGCCGCCCTTCTTGGAGTCCTTGGCGTCCGCCATCTCGATTCTCCTGGGTTCGCTCACATCGCTTCGCGGTGCGAGCGGTTCGCCGCTTCAGCGCAAGAGCGCTCGGGGCGCGCCGTCAGAACGGTGCGACGGTCTCGAAGACCCGCTGGCCCAGGCTCGGGCCCTGCACGTCGGTGATGCGGCCGCGCCCGCCGTAGGAGATGCGCGCCTCGGCGATCTTGTCGTAATCGATGGTGTTCTTGCGCGAGATGTCCCGCGGGCGGACGATGCCGGCGACTTCGAGCACGCGGACCTCGTTGTTGACCCGCACCTCCTGCGAGCCCGAGATCAGCACGTTGCCGTTGGGCAGCACCTCGGTGACCACCGCCGCGACCGAGAGGCTGAGCGATTCCTTGCGGTCGATCGAGCCCTGGCCCTTGGTCTCGGTGCCGGAGCGGATGCCGGTATCGGCGGTGGCCGTGTCCTTGAGCCCCGAGATGCCGTAGCCGAAATCGAAGCCGAGGCTGCTCTTCTGGCTGCGTCCGCGCTCGCTCGCGTTGTCGAACTGCGCCTTGTCGTTGATGGCGATGCTGACCGTGATGACGTCGCCGACGTCGCGGGCGCGCGGATCCTGGTAGAGCGCGGCGCTCGCCGGGCTCCAGGTCGAGTGGTAGCTGTGGCGCGGGCCGAGCGCACCGAACGAGGTCGGCAGCGGCTCACGCGGCGCGTTGAGCCCGGTGCCGATCGGCGTCAGCAGCGGCGGGCGGCCGAGGCGGTCGAGATCGCTCTGGCAGGCGCCGAGCGAGAGGGCCAGCACGGCCACGGCGGCGGAGGAGGGGCGCATCACGACCTCTGGTTCTTCTTGACGGCCGGAGCGGTCGCGTCCTTGCGGCCCGACTCCGACATCGCACGGGCGAGACCGGCGGCACGGGCCGCCTCCATCTCGGAGAGGATGGCGCTCGCGGTGCGGGCGTTGAGCTTGGTCAGCAGGGCGGCGGCTGCCTCGTCGGGCATGTTGGCGAGCTGGAGCGCCGCCGCGTCGGGCCGCATCTTGGCGTAGACCGCGACCACGCTCTCATCGGCCTTGGCCAGGAATTCGTTGCGGCGTTTGAGCCACGCCTCGTACTCGGCCCGCTTCTCTTCGAGGAGCTTGATGCGCTCCTCGACCTGCCGCTCCATCACCGCGAGCTGCTCCTTCTGCCACGCGAAGCGGGCATCGGCGGCGGCATCCGCGATGTTGGCGCAGTAGCCGGTCTTGGCCGGCTCCTTGGCGACGAAGTCCTGGGCCGAGATCTCCTTCGGCGCGTCGCGGGTGGCGAGCGCCCGCATCGCGGCGTCCTTGGCCGGGTCGGCGTGGTCGCCGCCGGCCGCGAGCGCGGTCCCGCCGAGCGCGAGCCAGCACAGGGCGATGCGCAGCGTCACGTTCATCACTGCACCACAAGCTCCGCCTGGAGGGCACCGGCGGTCTTCACCGCCTGCAGGATCGCGATGATGTCGGTGGGCTTGAGCCCGACCTGATTGAGCCCGCGCACCAGCGTCTGAAGGTCGGAGCCGCCGAGGATGGCGAGCTTGCCGCGCTCCTCCCGCGCCGAGACCTCCGTGCGCGGCACCACGACGGTCTGGCCGTTGGAGAAGGGCTCCGGCTGCGACACCTCCGGTGCCTCGGTGACCCGCACCGTGAGGTTGCCGTGGGTGACCGCGACGGTGGAGATCGTCACGTTGCGCCCGATCACGACGGTGCCGGTGCGCTGGTCCACCACGACGCGGGCCGGCGTGTCGGGCTGGATCGTCAGATCGCCGATCTGCGCCACCAGCCGGGTCTGGGCCATCTGGCGCCCGCGCATCACCACCACGGCGCGCTGGTCCCGCGCGCTGGCGATACGACGGCCGAAGGCACCGAGCGACCACGCGTTGATCGCGTCGGAGATCTGGGTCGCGGTCTTGAAGTCCGGGTTCTTCAGCTCGAACACGAGTTCGGGCAGATCGCGGAAGGTGCCAGGCACCTCGCGCTCGATCATCGCGCCGTTCGGGATGCGGCCCGCCGTCGGCACGCCTTGCGTCAACTGCTCGGCCTGGCCCTGCACCGAGAAGCCGGAGACCGCGAGCGGCCCCTGCGCCGCCGCGTAGACGAGGCCGTCGCCGCCGGTGAGCGAGGTCATCAGCAGGGTGCCGCCGCGCAGCGACGTGGCGTCGCCCATGGAGGTCACGGTGACGTCGATGCGCGAGCCGGTGCCGGTATAGGGCGGCAGGTCGGCGGTCACCATCACGGCCGCGATGTTGCGGGTGCGCAGACGGGCGTCGCGCACGTTGATGCCGAGCCGGTCAAGCAGGGATTGCAGCGATTGCTCGGTGAACTGCGCGTTGCGCAGGGTGTCGCCGGTGCCCTGGAGACCGGTGACGAGGCCGTAGCCGAACAGCTGGTTGTCGCGCACGCCCTTGAGCGTGGCAATGTCCTTGATGCGGGTGCCGGCGGCGAAGACCGGGCCGGTCATGACGGCAAAGCCGAGGCCGGTGAGCAGGCCGAGCAGCACCGCGAGGAGCAGGCGACGGATCATTGCGCGCCGATCCGGATGCGGCCGTCGGCCATCACCGTGCCGAGGATGATGCGGTTGGTGTCGGTGTTGCGCACGCGGATCGTCTCGCCGAGGCCGCCGTTCTGGAGTGGCGCTCCGACCGCGGTGATGACGAGGCCGTTCTCCTCGAAGATCATCTGCGTCGGCGCACCACGGCTCACGAGGCGGGGATCGTCGACGGCGTTGACCGGCACCGGCTCACCCGGCAGCAGCATCCGCCGGGCGACCCGGCCGGCGATCGCGGCGGAGGCATCGATGACCGCCGTGCGCGCCCGATAGGTCGCGGGATAGGCCTGCATCCGCAGCATCGATTCCTTGATCGTGTCGCCGGGATAGATCGTGACGGTCGGCACCGGCAACATGAGTTCGGCATTCGCCATGCCCTCGACGGCCTGCGCCGGGGCGATGGGCTGCGCCGAGCCGGCCGCGAGGGCGGCGAGCACGAGGCCGCGGACGAAGGTCTTGCGGGGCATGGGGGCTCGCGCCGAAGGAGGAGGGGAAGACGCGTAAAAGGATGCGGGCGTGGACGCCGCGTGCGTCAGCGGATGCCCTTGGAGACCGTTCCGGCCATCTCGTCGGCGGCCTGGATCACCTTCGAGTTCATCTCGAAGGCGCGCTGGGCCGTGATGAGGCTGGTGATCTCCTTCACCGGATCGACGTTCGAGCCTTCGAGATAGCCCTGCTGCAGCTTGCCGTAGCTGACGTCGCCGGGATTGCCGACCACGGGCGCGCCGGAGGCCGGGGTCTCGCGGTAGAGGCCGTTGCCGAGCGGTTCGAGGCCGGAATCGTTGGCGAAGTTGGCGAGCGTCAACTGGCCGACATTCTGCAACGCGACCTGCCCGTCGATCTTGGCGAAGACCTGACCGGACTCGTTGATCGTCACCTGTGTGGTGTTCTGAGGAATCAGGATCGCGGGATCGACCGCGTAACCTTCCATGGTCACGAGCTGGCCGGCGTTGTTCTTGTTGAACGAGCCGGCGCGGGTGTACTGGATCTCGCCCGCCGGGCTGGTGATCTGGAAGTAGCCGCGCCCGTTCACCGCCAGATCGAGCTGGTTGCCGGTGTTGGCCAGCGAGCCCTGCCGGTGCAGGTTGCGGATCGCGGCGGCGCGGACGCCGAGGCCGAGCATCGCGCCCTCCGGCACCGCCTCCTGGCCCGCTTGGTTCGGCACGCCCTGCTGCCGCTCGGCCTGGTAGAGCAGATCGGTGAACTCGGCCCGCGCGCCCTTGAACCCGGTGGTGTTCAGGTTGGCGATGTTGTTGGCGATGACTTCGAGGTTGAGCTGCTGGGCGGACATGCCCGTGGCGGCGATGGCGAGCGCGCGCATGGCGAGGGATCCTTCGGGCTAGCGCTCCTTCCGCCGAACGGGATGCCGGTTCGGCGTCAGAGCGCGCGTTGAAACGGAAGCGGCGCGGCCGATCAGATCGGCATGCGGCTGAGTTCGAGGTAGGCGGCGACTACCTTGTCGCGGATCGCCACCACGGTCTGGAGGCTCTGCTCGGCGGACATCACCGCCTCGACCACCTGCTGCGCGGTGGCCTTGCCCTGGATGCCGGAGATCGCCGTGGCCTCGCCGGTGCGCAGCGC
Source organism: Methylorubrum sp. SL192 (assembly GCF_026672325.1). Taxonomy (NCBI): domain Bacteria; kingdom Pseudomonadati; phylum Pseudomonadota; class Alphaproteobacteria; order Hyphomicrobiales; family Methylobacteriaceae; genus Methylorubrum; species Methylorubrum sp. SL192. The sequence continues at coordinate 4,998,980 of NZ_JAPPQV010000003.1, read as the reverse complement.
GTCGCGGGCGCTGGACGCGACCTGGGCCATCACCTCACCGAAATCGGTGGGCGCGGTCGGGGCGGTCCCGGCGATGCCCGAGAGGGCGGCCGGGCTGAACATGGCCTTCTGGGTCGGCGCGGCCCCGGCGAAGGAGGTGCCGGCGACCTTGTCGAAGGCGGCGAGCGAGTTGAGGGCTTCGATCATCGCGGGCGGCTCTTCAGGACTTCAGGAGATCGATGACGCTGGCGACCATGGCCCGGGCCTGTTTGATGACCTGGAGGTTCGCCTCGTAGGAGCGGTTGGCCTCGCGCATGTCGGCCATCTCGACGAGCATGTTCACGTTGGGCAGTTTGACGTTGCCGTTCGCGTCGGCGGCTGCGTTGGCAGGGTCGTGCTCGGTGCGGAACGGGGCGTTGTCGGTGCCGATCTCGCGCAGGCGCACCGAGGCGACGCCCGCCGCCCGGTCGAGTTCGGCCCGGAACGTCACCGTCTTGCGGGCATAGGGATCGGCCCCCGGGGTCGCGCCGGTCGATTGCGCGTTGGCGAGGTTCTCGGAGACGACCCGCATGCGCAGCGATTGCGCTTCGAGGCCGGCGCTGGCGAGCCGCGAGGCGGAGAGCAGGGGATCGATCATGCGCCGCCCTTCACCGCGGCCATCAGCATGCGATGGAACGACTTCACCACCGCCGTATCGAGGTTGTGCTGGCGGGAGACGTCGCCGGCCTTGAGCATCTCCTGCTCCAGGCTGACCGCGCTCGACGATTGGAGCACTTCCCAGGTCTCGGTGGGCTTGGCCTCGCGCACGGGGATGCCGGTGCCTTGCGTTCCCAGATGGCTCGTGGCGGTCGAGGCCATGTCGAGCCCGGTACGCGCCAGGACCTGGGCGAAGGGCATCACGTCCCGCGCCTTGTAGCCGGGAGTGTTCGCGTTCGCGACGTTTCCGGCGATGGTGGCCTGCCGCGTCGCGAGAAAACGCGCGTGCTGCGAGGCGAGGTCGAACAGGTAGACGCCCGTCGTCATGGCAACGCCCCCATCCCAAGGGCTTCTCAAGAAGCGCGGGACGCGGGCGCACCCGGACGGTGAAACCCGCGTCAGGGAGGAGGTTTAGGTAGGCAATCTTGCACGAGGCTGGCTCGCGCCTTGACACGGCCGATCCCCGAGGTAGCGCCTGTGGGTGATGGACCAGATCGATGAGCAGGCCGCTGCAGCCGTCTCCGACAGCGAGGGCGCAGCGCCCCTGCTGCCGGCCGCTTCACGCTATGCCGGGGGCGCCGGGCCGGGCGGACGCGAGGGACTGCACCGCATCGCACCCAACAACCGCTTTGCGCGGGTGGGCTTGAGCTTTTCCGATCTTTCGCCCGGAACCTGGGCCTGCCTGCGATTCGGTCTTGCCTTCGACGCGGACGAGGCGGCGGCTCTGGCCGTCGATGCCGTCGCGGCCGGCTTCGACTTCCTGGCGGCGGACGGCTCCAGCCTCGATCTCGACCATGTGCCGGGGCTGGCCCGCAGCCTGCTCGATCCGCATGTCGCCTGGATTCCGGGGCCGGCGCTTCTCGGTGCGGAGCCGTTCCGCATCGCCTTCCGCGTGCCCGATCAGGCGCGCGGCGTCAGCGTCACCCTGCGCTCGTGGCGCAACACCGGCGACGTCGCCGTGGCCGACCCTGTCTTGCGCCTCGGCACGCCCGATCCGGCGCCGGCGCCGCGTCGGCACCCCTTGTCCGGCGAAGGGCTCCGATTCGATTACGCGCTGGCCGAGGACGTCGCCCTGGTGCTGCGCGGCCAGATCTACGCCGCGCGGGCCGACGAGCATGCCGCGCGGGTGCGCCTCGTCTACCGTGATGCGGCGGGAGCGGAGATTGCGCCGCCCTATGCCAACGCCGTCTCCGTGCCGGGCCTCGGTGCGGTCATCAACCTCTCGGCCCAGCCGCAGGCCCGCCGCTTCACCCTGACCCTGCGTCCGCCGCCCGGTGCCGCAGCCGTCGCGCTCGATTTCGGCGCGTGGGAGGATGCGCAGACCCCCTCGGAGAGCGAGCTGATCGGCCAGCCCGAACTCGCGCTCGAAGATGATTTCCGCCTTGAAAGCCTTTGCGACGACGACGTCCTCGATGCGCCGGCCTTCCTCGCCCGCCTCGCCGACCGGCTCGGCCTGCCCGAAGGCGTGCCCGCATCGTGGCGGGCGGGGTCCGAGACGGGTGCCGCGCCGATCCTCGCGCGGGCCCGCGACTTGCGCACCGGGCCGGATCGCAGTGCGCGGATCGAGGGGGAGAGTGTCGTCCTGGCTCTGGCCGGCCTGCCCGATTGGACGTTGCCGCAAACGCCGGATTGGCGCGAGGATCCGTTCCGCTCGGTGGCGTGGCGCCTCGCCTATCAGTCGCTGGCTTGGCTGCTGCCGCTCGCCGCGCTTCCGGACGGAGCGGCCCGCGCCCGGACCATCGCCGCGGCGTGGTCGCGGGCCAATCCGTGGAGCCAGCCGGCGGACGGCCTGAGTCTGCACCCGGCGGCTCTGGCCCCCCGCGGCGATGTACTGGCGAGTCTGCTTACCGGCGGCGACGATCCCACCCGAGACGAGCCCGCCCGCGCAGAGATCGCGGCGGAGGCCGCACGGCAGGGCTTCGCGCTTGCCGAGATCGTCGGGCAGAACACCCTGGCGCGGGCTCTGCACGGCATCCAGGCGGCGGCGGCGCTGCTTGCCGTCGCACGGGCGCTGCCTGGCTTCACCTTCGCCCCCTACTGGGACTCCCTGGCGCGCGACAGCCTCACCCACGGCTTCGATGCGCTGTTGTCGGAGGCGGGCGCGTTCACCGATGCCGCCCCGGTGCGGCGCCTCGATCTCCTGAGCCACGGTCAGGCGATCGCCGACGCGCTCGGCGAGACCGAGCCCGGCCCGACGATCCGCCGCCGCGTCGAGGCGGCGTTGCCGGGCCTCGCCGGGCTGATCGATCGCGGCGGGCGGCTGCCGCCCTTCGGCGATGCCCCCGCTGGCCTCGACCATTCCGCCTGGATCGCCCGGCTGTCCTCGCGGGGCCATTCTCAGGGTCACGACCTCGTCGCGGAGCGCGACGCTGCGCCCGTTCCCGAGGGCCGTACCGCCGGCATGCTTGCGCTCCGCTACGATGGGATGGAGCAGGGCTGGGGTCATTTCGCCCTCACCCATACCGCGCAATCACCGCACGGGCATCGCGATTGCACCTCCTTCACCTTCGCCACCGGTTCGCGGCGCTGGATCGTTGAGGGGGGCGGCGCCGAGGGCGTCGAGGTCGGCCCAGCGCGCCATTACCTGCTCTCGCCCCGCGCCCACAATGTCGCCATCCCCGATGGCTGCGAGCCGGTCGCCGGTTCGGGGACGCTGAGCGCGCGGCTCACGCTCGACGGTGCCCAGGCCCTGATGCTCTCCACCACCGTGCATGGGCCCGACTACGCCCATGCGCGCCTCTTCCTCGTGCTCGACGATCTGAGCGGGATGGCGGTGATCGACCGATTCGTGCGGGTGGGGCCGTCGCTGTCGTTCGAGGGGCTGCTGCACCTGCCCCCCGATACCCTCGTCGCGCTCTCCAGCCCCCGCCGGGCGCTCGCCCAGCAGGAGGGGCGGCGACTCGAATTCTTCGCGATTCCGCTGAAGGGGCAGGCGGCTGGGTTGGAGGTCGCCATCGGCCGCAGCGACCGGCCGCACGCGATGCACGGATTTTGCGCGACGGGATCGGGTGGGCTGAGGCCGGCGCCGGTGCTTCGCTACGCCTTCACCGGCCGCGACACGGTCTGCGGCGGTGTCGTCATCGCCGCGGATGCGGGGGCGGAGCAGCGGCTGGTGCGGCTGCTCGCCGACGACGCGGTGCGGCTTTGGGTGGAGGGATGAGTGCCGGCTGAATGCGCTGGCACTCCGGAGTCGCTAGAGCCGTATCCGACCTGATTGCATCAGGTCGGCGTCTCTAGGTCTCTGTTTCGACGCGCTTTCTTTGGCCGAACCGGCGTCCACTTCGTCGGAAAGCGCTCCAGGGTTCAGAACCCGGCGCCAATGACGGCGACGGCGCGGTCGATCGACAGGTAGAACACGCCGAAGGCCACCATCGCCGCGGCGGCGAATTCGAGGGTCTGGTTCGGCAGGGTCTGGAAGCGGCGCATGGTCTCGCGGCCGAAATAGGCGGAGGCCCAGGCGAGCGTCAGGACGGCCGGCATCACGAACAGGTAGGACAGCGTGCTCTCGATCCGCATCGGATCGGTCGGGTCGATCAGCGCGCGGATGTTGCGCACCCACGGCGCGGAAACCGCTGCGTAGAGTGTCGTCAGCCAGGCCAGCCCAACCGCCACGCCAAGGTGGAAGGTGAACAGGCGATGCAGGCGCGAGAAGTCGTCGCGCGCGTCGTCGAGCGTCATGCGGCAAGCCCCCAAACGATCCGGCCGCTGATTCTTTTGCGATCCGGCCATGGGCCAGGAGATGGGGGGCAAGGTGGAGTTTTTTGTGACGCGGGGACGGCGGCGTTTGGGCCGCCGTCCCAGGCGTTCTCTTCAGGCTCAGGCGGCCGTCTCGGGCCGGTTCTCGCGCATCAGCTTCACAAAACGCTCGAACAGATAGTGGCTGTCACGCGGGCCCGGAGAGGCTTCCGGGTGGTGCTGCACCGAGAAGGCCGGGCGGTCGGTGAGCGAGAGACCGCAATTCGAGCCGTCGAACAGCGAGACGTGGGTCTCGACGGCGGTCTCGGGCAGGCTTGTCGGGTCGACCGCGAAGCCGTGGTTCATCGAGACGATCTCGACCTTGCCGGTGGTGTGGTCCTTCACCGGGTGGTTCGCGCCGTGATGGCCCTGGCCCATCTTCACCGTGCGCCCGCCGAGCGCGAGGCCCATGAGTTGGTGGCCGAGGCAGATGCCGAAGGTCGGCACCCGCTCGTCGAGCAGCTTGCGGATCACCGGCACGGCGTATTCGCCGGTCGCGGCCGGGTCGCCGGGGCCGTTGGAGAGGAACACACCGTCCGGCTTCAAGGCCATGATGTCTTCGGCTGTGGTCGTGGCCGGCACCACGGTGACGTCGCAGCCGGCTTCCGCCAGCAGGCGCAGGATGTTGCGCTTCACGCCGTAATCGATGGCCACGACCTTGAGGCCTTGGCCCGGCGCACGCGAGCCGTAGCCGCCCTTCACAGCCCAGACGGTCTCGGTCCAGGCCGTGGTCTCGCGGGACGTCACCGGCGGCACGAGGTCGAGACCTTCCATCGGCGCGAGCGCCGCCGCGCGGGCCTTCAGCGCCTCGCGGTCGAACTTGCCTTCCGGGTCGTTGGCGATGACGGCGTTGGGCATGCCGCGGTCGCGGATCAGCGCGGTCAGCGCCCGCGTGTCGATCCCGGTGATGCCGACGATGCCGCGGGCCTTGAGCCAGCCGTCGAGATGCGAGGACGAGCGCCAGTTCGAAGGCTTGGTGACCGCCGAGGCGATCACTGCGCCGCGCACGCCGGAAGCCGGCGCCGCTTCGAGGCTTTCCAGATCCTCGTCGTTGGTGCCGACATTGCCGATATGCGGGAAGGTGAAGGTGACGATCTGCCCGGCATAGGACGGGTCGGTCAGGATCTCCTGATAGCCCGTCATCGCCGTGTTGAAGCAGACCTCGCCGTCGGCGGCGCCGGTCTGGCCGATGCCGAAGCCTTCGAGCACGGTGCCGTCGGCCAGGACGAGCAGGGCCGTCACCAGCGGCTCGCTCCAGGGCTCGGGCGCCTTGGGTTCCGGGTTCGTGCGCGCGGGATCGGCGCGCAGGGTCGCGGGTTCGTCTTGCAGCATGGGTCCGATCCGGCTTATGTCCGCCGCCTCGCGCGGCCGCTCATTCGGGCCGCGGGGCAAGGCGATATCTCGCGGGGCTCATAGCGAGCCGGCCGCGCCTGGGTCAATCTGGGCGCGGAATCAGCCGTGCGCAATGCCCTGGACGGATCGAACGTCCGCATCGAAACACCCGACGGAGTCATAGCATCATGCTGCGCGAGCGCATCACCGCCGAAATGAAAGCGGCCATGAAGGCCGGCGAGAAGCAGAAGCTCTCGACCGTGCGCATGATTCAGGCGGCGCTCAAGGACCGCGATATCGCCGCGCGCGGCGAGGGCAAGCGTGAGACGGGCGAGGACGAAATCCTCGCGCTCCTCCAGAAGATGATCAAGCAGCGCCAGGAAGCCGCGGGCGTCTACGAGCAGGGCGGCCGGCCCGAACTCGCCGAGAGCGAGCGCGCCGAGGCCGAGATCATCCAGACCTTCCTGCCGCAGCAACTGGACGAGGCCGAGATGCGCACGGCCATCGCCGACGCGATCGCCGAGACCGGCGCCGAGAGCCCGAAGGACATGGGCAAGGTGATCGCCGCGCTGAAGGGCAAATATACCGGCCGCATGGATTTCGGCCGCGCGAGCGCGCTGGTGAAGGACGCGCTGGCGGGGAAGTAATTTTTTCCCGGACGTGCGCAGCTCATCAAGGCGGTATTATCCCACGCGCTTCCTCACCCTGAGGCGACCGCGTCAGCGGGCCTCGAAGGGTCTTCCAGACGGCGCGCGGGATCTGGAGGACCCTTCGAGGCTGCTTCGCAGCACCTCAGGGTGAGGTCGGGGATGGGAGACCTGTCTCTCCCGACACGTCACGCCGGCCCGGCATCGATCCGCATGCGAAAGATCGCGTAGGGCGGCTCCTGCCGGTCGATGCCGCCGTTGTGTTCGGGGCGGCGGTTGGCCTGGGCGGACGACAGGTAGAGCCAGCCGTCTGCCGTGATCCAGAACGTGTCCGGCCAGATCAGGCGCGGATCGGTGGCGATGACCTCGACCCGCCCGTCCGGATCGCGCCGGCCGATGCCGTTGAATTCCTGCAGGCTGAGATAAATCCGGTCGCGTGAATCGGCGGCGAGCCCGCCGGTCAGGCCCTTCTCGCCCAGATCCGTGACCGTTTCCGCGACCGCCGCGTCGTCCTTTCCCGCATCGAGCAAGGCGGCGGTCTCGACCGCGTAGAGGCGCCGGCTCATCAGCGGCGTGTAGTACAGCCGTGCGCCATCCGGGCTCAGCGCGATGCCGTTGGCGCCGCCCTTGATCGGGCTCGTCGTACCGTCGGCCTCGCGCTTCAGCAGCACCCGGCCCTCGACGATCTTGAGGATGCCGGGCACCGATTGCGTGCTGTCATGGTCGGCGAGCCGCCGCACCGCGCGGCCGCTCGCGAGATCGACCGCAATCAGCGCGCCCGCGCCGGTCTGGCCCTGGTCGGTGATGTAGGCCGCCTCGCGCCCCGGCCTCACATCGACCCGCAGGTCGTTGAGCGAGGAGGTCTTGGTTACGACCGATTGCAGCGGGATCGTGCGCAGGATCCCGTTCGTCGCCGTATCGATGCAGACGAGCTTGGCCGCGCCCGGCACCGGCTCGCCCGACGAGGCCATCAGCCCGGCATCGAGCAGCCAGAGGCGGTTCTTCGCATCGAACACGCCGTTGGGGACGTGGAACAGCGTCTCGGCCGGGCGCGCCGGATCGGGCCGGTTCGCCGCCTCGCTCGGATAAGACACGACCCGCCCGTCCGGAAACACCTCGCCCGCGGTAAACACCGTCTGCTCGTCGAAGCGGGGCATGAACAGGAACATCCGGCCGTCGGCGGACAGGGTCAGCCCGGTCGGCGTCGTCGGCGCCTGCGCGGCGACGACGCGTTCGAGAGCGCCGACCGGCGCGGTCGCCGCTTCAGCCTGGGCCGGGCGCGTCGCCATCGTCCGAGCGGCGGCCAAGGCCGCGGTGCCGGCGAGCAGTGTGCGCCGTGCGAGGCGGACCGTCATGGGCGGGTCCCCCCTGAACTGATCGCGGCGCCGCGCACCTTGGTTTCGATGGCGAGCACACGCTTCCCGGCGCAGAGGAACAGCCGCCGCCCGTTCGGCCCGCCGAAGGCGAGGTTGGCGCAGGGGCTCTCGGTCGGGATGTGTCCAACCGGGCGGCCGTCGGCCGACCAGATCCGCACGCCGTCACCCGTGCCGGCATAGACCCGTCCGTCGGTATCGACCTTCACGCCGTCCGGCACACCCTTCGGGACCGTGGCGAAGACGCGCTCCTTCGACAGCTGCCCGTCCGCGACGTCGAAGGCGCGGATCTCGCCCGTCGCCCCTTCGCGGGTGCCCGATTCGCAGATGTAGAGAACGCGCTCGTCCGGCGAGAAGGCGAGCCCGTTGGGCTGCACGAACCGATCCGTGGCGACGGCGAGCGTCCCGTCGAGGGCGAGGCGGAAGACGAAGCGGCCCTTCTGCTCGGACGGGCGCGGTAGGCCCTCCTCGGCCTGATCGATGCCGTAGGTGGGATCGCTGAACCAGATCGCGCCGTCGCGGGCCACCACGACGTCGTTGGGCGCGTTGAGCCGCCCGCCATCGTAACGGTCGGCCAGCACGGTGATGGCGCCGTCGGTCTCCCGCCGCACGACCCGCGACGTGCGGTGCTCGCAGGTGACGAGCCGGCCTTGGGTATCGACGGTGTTGCCGTTGGAATTGTTTGACGGCTCGCGAAATACCTCCGCGCGGCCGCCCTCGCGGATCAGCATCATCCGGTTGCGGCGCACGTCGCTGAAGATCAGGCCGCCGAGGGATGGCGCCCAGACCGGCCCCTCGCACCACGCGCCCTCGTCATACAGCGTTTCCGCCCTAGCCGAAGGATCGAGCACCGCCGACAGATCGTCGGCGGCTCGCGCTCTGGGGGTGAGCGCGCCGAGCAGGGCAAGTCCGAGGAGCGGGCGGCGGGCGATGCCGCAGCGGGGGGGCGAGCGCGATTCCGTCATCGGGCCGGCAACGCATCGCCCCGGCGAAAGCTCCGCGCGATCGGCTTTAAGACTCCGGCAGGCCCGCCGCGCTACACTCCCTGCCGCAAGGCCGGTTCTCCACGTCCACGCGATCCGCTTCCAGCAGAGTCACCGTGCGCTACCCGCCCCACATCCTCGAAGAGATCCGCGCCCGCGTGCCCACCTCCGAGGTGGTCGGCCGGCGCGTGCGGCTGAAGAAGGCCGGCCGCGAGTGGCGCGGCCTGTCGCCGTTCAATTCGGAGAAGACGCCCTCGTTTTACGTGAACGACCAGAAGCAGTTCTACCACTGCTTCTCCTCCGGCAAGCACGGCGACATCTTCAAGTTCGTCATGGAAACGGAAGGCCTGAGCTTCCCCGAGGCGGTCGAGCGGCTAGCCGGCGAGGCCGGCGTCACCCTGCCGAAGATGACGGTCGAGAACGAGCAGGCCGAGGAGCGGCGCAAGGGCGCCCTCGAAGTCATGGAACTGGCCGCCGTCTATTTCGAGGAGCAGTTGCGCGGGCAGGCCGGCGGGGAGGCGCGGGCCTATCTCGACCGGCGGGCCCTGGGCGAGGCGACGCGCAAGACGTTCCGGCTCGGCTATTCCCTGCCCGGTCGGTACGCCCTGCGCGATTTCCTCGCGAGCAAAGGGGTCGATCGCGACCTGATGCTGGAACTCGGGCTGCTCACGGCGCCCGAGGGGGTGAACGTCCCCTACGACAAGTTCCGCGACCGGATCATGTTTCCGATCCCCGACATCCGCGGCCGGGTCGTCGCCTTCGGCGGCCGGGCGATGCAGGCCGAGGCCAAGGCGAAGTACATGAACTCGCCGGAGACGCCGCTCTTCCACAAGGGGCGGATGCTCTACAACCTCCACGCCGCTCGGAAAAGCGCGCACGACCGGAGCCGGATCGTCGCGGTGGAGGGCTATGTCGACGTCATCGCCATGACGCTGGCCGGCTATCCCGAGACGGTGGCGCCGCTCGGCACCGCGCTGACCGAGGATCAGCTCGCCCTGCTCTGGCGCCACGCCGACGAGCCGATCCTCTGCTTCGACGGCGACGGGGCGGGCCAGCGCGCCGCCTTCCGCGCGCTCGACGTGGCCCTGCCGATGCTGGAGCCCGGCAAATCCCTGCGCATCGCGATGCTGCCCCAGGGTCAGGATCCGGACGACCTGATGCGTTCCGGCGGTCCCTCGGCGATCGAGGCGGTACTCTCGGCGGCGCGACCGCTGGTCGAGATGCTGTGGGCACGCGAGGCCGAGGCGGCGACCCTCGAGACCCCGGAGCGCCGCGCCGGGCTCGCACGGACCCTGCGGGAAGCGGTGGCCGGCATTCGCGACGAGACGGTGCGCCGCTTCTATCGCGACGACATCGAGGGGCGGCTGCGGGGGCTGTCCGGCGGGCCGGCCTCATTTTCCGGCGGACGCTCCGAGCGTGCATCCGGCGGACGGCCGGCAGCTCCACGCGGCGCCCCGTTCCAGCGCCGGCCGCGCCCCGGCGATCCGCCGCCGTCGCCCCGCATCACCACCGGCTTCAACCCGCTGCTGAAGACGGCCGCCCCCGTGCCGGCGGCGGGCGGGCGGGCGGCCAAGCGCGAGGCGATGATCGTGATGAGCCTGCTCGCGCATCCGGAACTGCTCGGAATCGAGGAGGAGGCGCTCGCGGCTCTCGAATTGGTGAATCCGGATGCCCGCGCGCTTCGCACTCTCCTTCTCGACCGGGCGGCGGAGGCCGGCACCCCGGAGGCTGAATTGATGGAGGCGCGGCTGCGTCGCGCGGGGCTCGAAGAGGCCCATGCCCGGCTACTCGCGCTGGTCAGTTCCGGCGACCGCTGGACGCTCGATCCGAACGCCGATCCGCAGCGCCTCGAACAGACTCTGCATCAGGCCGTGATCTTGCACCGGCAGACGGGCGCGCTACATAGCGAACTTCACCAAGCTGAGAGAGCTCTTGCCGAGGACGGATCCGAGGCCAATTTCGCGTGGCTGTGTGACGTGCAGCAGCAATTGGCAGTGATCGCTGCGGCCGAGGCGGAAGCGGAGGTCTCTCATGAGGAATGAATTCGCGCCGGCGTGACCGTAGGGTGACGGCGGCGGGGGGCCGACTTGGTTAACGGTCGGTCAAGGCACGGCAAGTTAGAGCGGATGCAACGAGAATCGGCGCGGGCACTCGACAAGCGCGCCATTCCACGACATTGCGACGGGTCTTTCGCGGAGCGCGGGCTCAGCCTGCGGCGCCGCCACGAGAACAATAGGCTGAGCATGGCAACGAAGGCAACCGAGCGGGACGATGCGGACGCCGCCCAGGATCAACCGACGGACGGCCCGCTCCTTGACCTGACGGATGCCGCCGTCAAGCGGATGGTCAAGCTCGCGAAGAAGCGCGGCTACGTCACCTACGAAGAGATCAACGAGGTCCTCCCGGACGGTCAGGTCGACGGCGACCAGATCGAGGATGTGCTCGCGCAGCTCGACGACATGGGCATCCGCGTGGTCGAGGCGGAGGAATCCGAGGAGGCTGCCCCCGAGGCCAAGGCCAACGGCGAAGCCTCTGAGGAGGAGGAGAGCACGGAGGGCGGAGAGGTCGCCGAGACCTCCGGCACCCGTGCCGTCGCCGTAGCGACCCCCACCACCCGCGAGCCGACCGACCGCACGGACGATCCCGTGCGGATGTACCTGCGCGAGATGGGCTCGGTGGAGCTGCTCTCGCGTGAGGGCGAGATCGCGATCGCCAAGCGCATCGAGGCCGGCCGCGAGGCGATGATCGCGGGCCTCTGCGAGAGCCCGCTGACCTTCCAGGCCATCATCATCTGGCGCGATGAGCTCGTCGACGGCAAGGTGCTGCTGCGCGACATCATCGACCTCGAAGCCACCTATGCCGGCCCCGATGCCCGCGGCGCGCCGCAGGAAGCGGAAGCCGAGGGTGAAGAGTCGGAGGAGGCCGAAGGCGCCGTCCCGCCGGAAGGCGGCGACGACGAAGACGACATGGAGAACAACGTGTCGCTTGCGGCCATGGAGGCCGAGATCAAGCCGCGGGTTCTCGAAACCTTCGACAACATCGCCTCGAACTACCGCAAGCTGCGCAAGCTCCAGAACGAGGAGACGGAGCTGAAAACGGGCGGTGGCACCGTGACCTCCGCGCAGACCAAGAAGCAGGCCGAGCTGAAGGACATCGTCGTCACCGACGTGAAGTCGCTCTCGCTCAACGCCAACCGCATCGAGGCCCTCGTCGAGCAGCTCTACGACATCAACAAGCGCCTCATCTCGCATGAGGGCCGCCTGATGCGCGCCGCCGAGCACCACGGCGTCGCCCGCGACGAGTTCCTGCGCCACTACCAGGGCTACGAGCTCGACCCGAACTGGATGGACCGCGTCGCCACGCTGGGCGGCAAGGGCTGGAAGAACTTCGTCGAGCGCGGCGGCCGTCAGGTCGCGGACCTGCGCGAGCAGATCCTGACGCTCGCCTCCGAGACCGGCCTGCAGATCGGCGAGTACCGCAAGATCGTCGCGATGGTGCAGAAGGGCGAGCGCGAGGCCCGCCAGGCGAAGAAGGAGATGATCGAGGCCAACCTGCGCCTCGTGATCTCGATCGCCAAGAAGTACACCAACCGCGGCCTTCAGTTCCTGGACCTGATCCAGGAGGGCAATATCGGCCTGATGAAGGCGGTCGATAAGTTCGAGTACCGCCGCGGCTACAAGTTCTCGACCTACGCCACGTGGTGGATCCGGCAGGCGATCACCCGCTCGATCGCCGACCAGGCGCGCACGATCCGCATTCCGGTGCACATGATCGAGACGATCAACAAGATCGTCCGCACGTCGCGCCAGATGCTGCACGAGATCGGGCGTGAGCCGACTCCGGAGGAGCTGGCCGAGAAATTGGCCATGCCGCTGGAGAAGGTGCGCAAGGTCCTGAAGATCGCCAAGGAGCCGATCTCCCTCGAAACGCCGATCGGCGACGAGGAGGATTCGCATCTCGGCGACTTCATCGAGGACAAGAACGTCGTCCTGCCGATCGACGCGGCGATCCAGTCGAACCTGCGCGAGACCACGACCCGTGTGCTCGCCTCGCTGACGCCGCGCGAGGAGCGCGTGCTGCGCATGCGCTTCGGCATCGGCATGAACACCGACCACACCCTCGAAGAGGTGGGTCAGCAGTTCTCGGTGACCCGCGAGCGCATCCGCCAGATCGAAGCGAAGGCCCTGCGCAAGCTCAAGCATCCGAGCCGGTCGCGGAAGCTTCGAAGCTTCCTCGACAACTGATCCGGACCTCGAACCGGCCGCCCTTCGGGGCGGCCGTTTTCGTTTCAGGCTCGGCGTCGAGGCACCGGTCGCCACGCGCGGCGGGCGAGCAGGGCGGCCAGGGTCCCGACTGCGCCGACGGGGGCGTAGACGGCGAGGAGCGCGAGCCCGAGGCCGGCCTCCCCGAACAGGTGGTCGCTGAGAAGGCCGACCAGAAGCGGCCCGAGACCGAACCCCGCCAGATTGACCGTTGCGAGGAACAGGGCGTTGACCCGGCCGCGCAGCCGCTGCGGGGTCAGAATCTGTATGCCGGCCAATCCGGGGGGACCGGTAAAGCCGAGCAGCGCGACGAGTCCGGCGAACCCGAGAAGCGAGAAGGACAGGTCGGGGCTCAAACTCGCGAACGCCGTCATCGGCACGGCCAGGATCAGCCCCAGTGCCAGAAGCAGCGGCGCGGCATCCCCGCGCCCGGCGCCGCGCAGCCGGTCCAGCACCAGCCCGCCCGCGAAATGGCCGAGCGGCGCGGCGATCAGCACGAGGAGGCCGAGGCGAAGGCCGCTCTCCGCCGGGGTGAGGCCGAAGGAGCGGACATAGAAGGTCGGCGCCCAGGCGGTGAGGGTCTGCGTCATGAGGACCGCGGCCGTCGCGGCGGCGACGTGCGGCAGGTACGCCTTCCGCCGCCGCCCGATCCAAGCCAGGGCGCTGCGAAGCGACACTCCGCGCAGCCCGCGCGACGCCTGTGCCGAAGCGGCGGCCCGCGGGGGCGGCCGGATGCGCAGGACGAGGATCACGAGGACAAGGTTCGGCAGCGCTGCGAGGACGAGCAGGGCCTGCCAAGGGGCGAGCGGTGCAAGGCCGGGAAGAGTGAGACCGCCCCGCGCCGTCAGCCATGCCAGCACGGCTCCGCCCGCGAGCAGGGCGAAGCTGCGGCCGAGCGTGGCTCCGGCGGTGAGTGCCGAGATGCCCCGGCCGAGGCGATCCCGGCGCAGATGCCGGGTCATCAGCGAGAGGGCGGCCGGGCCGAACCCTGCCTGCCCCACGCCCAGCGCGACGCGCGCCGCGAAAAGCGCCCCGAACCCGCTCGCGACGCCGCTGGCGAAGGTCGCCGCACTCCATAACGAGAGCCCCGCCAGGAGAAGGCCGCGCTGGCGGCCGCGATCGGCCACGATGCCGAGCAGCGGAAGGGTGAGCGCGTAGGGGAGGGCGAAGGCCGAACCTTGGAGCAGGCCGAGTTGGGTATCGCTCAGGGCCAGTGCCTGCTTGAGCGGGGTGGCGACCAGCGTCAGGAGAAACCGGTCGCTGAAGGCCGCGAACTGGATCATCGCCAGCAAGGCGACGAGCGGCCAGCCCGCGAGGCCGGCGCGGGCGACGGCGGTGCCCGGCTGCGGGTTCGCGGTAGGGAATGACATTCGTGGGTTCAGGCGAGGGCGCGCGACCAGGCGGACATCAGGTTGGCGGCACTTTCGCCGGGCAGAGGCTGGCCGAGGGTGCCCGCGCGCGGGTGGCGCATCTCGGCGCGATACCGGCCCGGCGGCAAGCCGAACGTGCCGCGGAAGGCGCGGCTGCAATGACTCTCGCTGGCAAAGCCGTGATCGAAGGTGAGGGTGGTGATCGAGCGGGCCTCGACCGGATTGCGGAGCGCCGCGCTCAACCGTTCGAGGCGACGGGTCAGGATGTGGTAGGCGACGCCGCCCGTCGGCTCGAACAGGCGATAGAGCGCGCTGCGCGACAACCCCGCCCCCCTCGCCACCATCGACACGTCGAGTGAGGGGTCGTTCAGCCGCGCTTCGATGAACGCCTCCGCACGCCGCCGCCGCAGATCGGCGATGAGGGCGCTCGAAGCCTCGTCGTCGGGCCTGACCTGTCCGAGAGCGCCGGCCAACAACTCGGTCAGCGCACGGGCGGTGCTCTCCGCGGTGCTCGGCTCGGTGGCGGCGGCGCGCCGCGCGAGAGATCCCATCAGGTCGCCGAGCAGGCCCGACACCGCCTCCGGCAAGATGTGCCCGTGATAGCGGCTCGCCTCGGGCGCCGCCGCCTCGACCAGTTTCCGGCTCAGGCTCACGGTGACGGTCGATGCCGTCTCGACCCGCGAGCGCTGCGGGCGGCTCATGTCGAACAGGATGACGTCGCCGGGTGCGAGGCGGCGTTCCGCGTCGATGGAACCGCCGTAATAAGTGCCGCTGCGCAGGTACTGGATCACGAAGTGATCGAAGTCGTCGCGGCGCACGCGGGCCCCGTCACGCCAATGCCGGACGCCGCTCAAAGTCCGCTCGAAGACGTTGATCGGGCCGAACCGATGCGCCTCTACACGAGCGCGGAACGGCCCATCGGTCGCCGCGACGTCGGTCCCGACCGAGTAGAGCGCATGGTACCCCTCGAAGCCGTCCGCCTCGGATGTGAAGGTGAAGGATTGGTTCGACACGGGCCAGGGAGCGCGTAAGACTCTGAAAGCGTGAGCCCCAGCTGTTATCGGTACCGCTTCAAACAATCGCAAGCGCGATATTATGCAGAAAAGACCACGCTCGCGATCTGTTGAGAGGCATCCATTGATCGGGGGCCAGAGCGCCTTCCAACGGAGTGGTTACCGGTTCGGCGCGAGAAAGCGCGTTGAAACGAAGTCCGAGAGACGCCGACCTGATGCAAACGGGTCGGAGACGGCTCTACGGACGTGTTCTCCGGCCCTTTTCACGCTGCAAGGCCCCTCGGGTCGGGCCTACTCGACGACGAAGCGCGTCTCGCCGGCGTTGCGGTTCCAGAACAAAGTCACCTTGCTGACATTGCACAGGTTCACACCGCGAAATTCGGACTCGTCGCCGTCGTTGTAGACGACCTTGATGTCCCACTTGCAGGCGTTCGAGCCGCCGTTGAACGTGATGTCGGCCGTGTCGCCGTTGGCGATCGCGTCCTTGCCCATCACGTCCTGGCCCCAGTGCGACTGGTTGACGGGCCCGACATAGACCTCGTCGATCTGGTAGCCGGTGCGGTTGATTAGCGTGAAATCCTGCTTGCCCTGAGCCAGGGTGAGGCTCGGTGCGAGCGCCGCGGTGGCCAGAAGGGTGAGGCTGAAAGCGGTTCTCAACATGTCGGGTCGTCCTGTCGCCGATCGATCGGCGGGTCCGGCAGGCGTCCTCCTGCCACGCTTCCGCCTTAGCGCAGGGTCGTGCGCTTCGCATTGCCGGCTTGCTTCGATCGCTTGATCCAGCGTCCCAATTGCGGCCATGCTGGTCGCCATGCCCGGCATCCAGCGTCACGATGCGGCCAAGCTCGTTCGTTAAAGCCGGAGCGTGCCGGGCGTTCGTCGTCCACCATGGGCTCAAAGCGCCGGCCGTGTCCCGCGCGAAGCCTTGCTTTGAGCACCCGAGAACCCACCTTCCAGCGATGCGCGACGCCGACGCCCCGAAACCAACGCCGACGGCGCTCGCCGACGGATCGGAAGCCGAGGACGTCCCGTTCGGGGCTCTGCAACGCTGCGTTGGCATCCGCGACTGGCTGCTCGGGGAGGGCGCCCGGTTGCCCAGGGCCGACGACCTGCTCGCGGGGCTCGCCGAGCGCCTCAACGCGATCGGTGTGCCGATCGACCGGGCCTCCACGGCCATCGACACGCTTCATTCCGAGTATTCGGGCGTTGGCCGGGTCTGGACCCGCGGCGCCGGCTCAACGGTGCGCCTGTTCCCTCACGGCGAGGTTTCCGCGAAGGCCTATCAGGTGAGCCCGTTCTCCACCGTGCACGAAACCGGCGAGTGGCTAAGCCTCGACCTCGCGGAGACCGCCGAGGACGCCTACGCGATCATCCCCGAGCTGAAGGCCGACGGCTACACGCACTACCTCGTCGCGCCCCTGATCTTCACCAACGGCAACAAGAACGGCATCACCTTCGCCACCCGCGCGAAAGACGGTTTTCGCGATGAGGACATCGCGATCCTGCGCTTCGTCATGCCCGCGCTCGCCGCGGTGATGGAGATGCGCATCCTCAACAAGCAGCTCGATACGGTGCTGCGCATCTATGTCGGCGACGAGCCGCATCGCGCGATCCTCTCGGGCGACATCCGGCGCGGGCAGGTGCGCCGCATCCGCTCGGCGATCCTGTTCGCGGATATGCGCGACTACACGCGCCTGTCCGCCAACCGGACGCCGGAGGGCGCGGTCGATCTCCTGAACGCGTTCTTCGACTGCCTCGTGCCGCCGATCGAGCGGGAGGGCGGCGAGGTGCTGAAATATCTCGGCGACGGGCTTCTCGCGATCTTCCGCGAGTCGGGCGACGATCTCGGCGGCGCGGCCAAGAGTGCGCTCACGGCGGCGGAGGCGGCGTTGGCGGCCCTGGCCGAGGCGAACGCGGTCGGGCGCTTCGGCCAGGGCGAGCGGGTGGTCGATGCCGGCATCGCCCTGCATCACGGGGAGGCGGCCTACGGCAATGTCGGCTCCGGCACCCGGCTCGACTTCACCGTGATCGGCCGCGACGTGAACCTCGCGAGCCGGCTGGCGCGGCTCAACCGCACGCTGCAGGAGCCGCTCCTGATGTCGAAGCCGTTCGTGGATTTCCTGTGGGGCGACCCCGATCCGCTGGGAAGCCATGTCCTCGACGGGTTCGACGAGCCGATGGCGGTGTACCGCCCGGGCCGGAGGCGGGCCGCGGAGGCCGCCGCAGCGGAATGAATCGTCCACGAACGCGGCCCCTGCGTTCGGGCGACTCCGCCATCCGGTTTACAGCGTAGACGGATTTGCCTGCTTCTCGGCTCCGGGAGGGATTGACCGCGCGCCGGCCGGGGCCCACATCCGATCTGTTCCAGGGAGATCCCCGACAAGGGGCTGAGAAACCGCTATCGCCGTCGCCGGCAGCGCGGAAATCCTTCGAACCTGATCCGGCTCATACCGGCGTAGGGATTGGACCTGATGGGGCGCTCGTTCGAGCGGACCCGCTTCTATCGAAGCACATGGTGCCAGTTCCTGCGGGCAGACCCGTGGAAGGCACGTTTTTCGATGTCAGACCTGCTGACCTCCCCGATCGGCCAGCGCCGCAGCCTCGCGATACGGCCGCGCGCGGCGGAGTTGCCGCAGCGTGCCGACGTCGCCGTGGTCGGCGCGGGGCTGATCGGCCTGTCGATCGCGTGGCGGCTGGCGCAGGCCGGCCGCTCGGTGGCCGTGGTGGAGCGCGGGAGCGTCGGCAGCGGTGCGAGCCTCGCCGCGACCGGCATGTTGGCGCCGGCCGCCGAGCACGAGCCGGGCTCCGATCTGCTGTTGCCGCTGGCGCTCGAATCCCTGCGCCGCTGGCCGGATTTCCGCGACGCGCTCCAGGCGGCCTCGGGCCGCGAAATCGATTACCGCACCGACGGCACCCTCGTGATCGCCATCGGCCGCGACGAGGTGGAGCGCCTGCGCTTCCGCCACGACCTGCAGCGCCGCTCGGGCGTCTCCGCCGAATGGCTGTCCGGCCCGGAGGTACGCGCGCGTGAGCCGCTGCTGCGCCCCAACGTCACCGCCGGCATCCTCTGCCCCCTCGACGCTCAGGTCGATCCGCGGCTCGTGATGGAAGCGCTGCTGTGCGCCTGCGAGGCGGCTGGCGTCGTCATCAGCGAGGGCGTCGCGGTCGAGGGGCTGGAGCGCCGGGGCGGGCGCGTCACCGGCCTGCACGCCGCCGGCCGCACGCTCACCGCCGACACGGTGATCCTGGCCGCCGGCGCCTGGAGCGGCGAGGCGAGCCTGCTTCCCAGCGACTTGGACGTGCCCGACTTGTCCGTGCCGGTCCGGCCGCTGAAGGGACAGTCGCTAGCCCTGCGCACGACCAAGCGCACCGGCACCCTCTCCCGCATGGTCTGGACCGACGCGGTGCACATGGCGCCCAAGGGCGACGGGCACCTCATCGTCGGCGCCACGGTGGAAGATTGCGGCTTCACCAGCGGTGTCACCGCGGGCGGCATGTTCGCCTTGCTGGAGGGCGCGCGGCGGGTTCTGCCCGGTATCGAAGAAATGGAGATCGACGCGGTCTGGAGCGGCTTCCGCCCGACCTCGGACGACGACGCACCGATCATCGAGGAGGCCGCACCGGGCCTCGTCCTCGCCACCGGCCATCACCGCAACGGCTACCTGCTCGCCCCCGCGACCGCAGATGCCGTGGCGACGCTCCTCACCGAGGGCGCGCTGCCGGACTTCGCCTGCGGCTTCGGACGGGCGCGCTTCTCGTCATCGCATCAAACCGGGGGGAGGGCCGTGGCATGAGGCTGACCGTCAACGGAGAGGCCTGCGAGCGCGAGGCGACCGACCTCGCCGCCCTGTTCGCGACGGAGGCCGAGGAGCGGGGCATCGAGAGTGCCCAGGGCATCGCCATCGCCGTCAACGGCCGCGTCGTGCGCAAAAGCGCCTGGGCCGAAACGTCACTCAACGAGGGCGACCGGATCGAGATCGTCCGCGCCATGCAGGGAGGCTGACCATGAACCATCACGACACCACCCTCGCCCAGACCAACGCCGCAGAGGACGCCTCTGGAGACGACGCGCTGGAGATCGCCGGCATCCGCCTCGCCTCGCGGCTGTTCATCGGCACGGCCGGCTATCCCAGCCAGGAGATCATGGCGCAATCGGTGCGCGCCTCGGGCGCGGAGGTCGTCACCGCCTCGATCCGCCGGGTCTCGCTCCAGGGGCACGGCTCGGACACCTTCCAGAAGCTGAAGGGCGCCCGCTTCCTGCCCAACACCGCCGGCTGCGAAACAGCCCGCGACGCGATCATGACCGCCGAACTCGCCCGCGAGGCGCTCGGCACGTCCTGGATCAAAGTCGAGGTGATCGGCGACCGCGAGACGCTCTATCCGGATGTCGCCGAGCTGCTCGAAGCCTGCCGCCACCTCGTGGACGACGGCTTCACGGTGCTGCCCTACTGCAACGACGACCCCGTGATCTGCGAGCGGTTGGCCGATCTCGGCTGCGCCGCGGTGATGCCGATGGGCTCGCTGATTGGCTCCGGCATGGGCATCGCCAACCCGGCCAATATCGAGCTGATCTGCCGCCGGGCCAAGGTGCCGGTGATCGTCGATGCCGGCATCGGCACCGCCTCGGACGCGGTGATCGCGATGGAGCTGGGCGCCGCCGCCTGCCTCGTCAACACCGCCGTGGCGAAGGCCGACGACCCGGTGCGGATGGCCGGCGCCATGCGCCACGCCGTCGAGGCGGGCCGGCTCGCCCATCTGGCCGGGCGCATTCCGCGCCGCGGCCGGGCCGAGCCGTCGAGCCCGCAACTCGGCCTCGTCGGCTCGTGAGGGCGGGTGACGCTGCCGCCGCTCCTCATCGTCACCGACCGCCACGGCGCGGCGCGGCCGCTGACTGAGACCGTCCGCGCAGCGGTGGCGGGCGGCGCACGCTTCGTCTGGCTGCGCGACCGCGACCTCGACCGCGACGCGCGGCGGGATCTGGCCCACGACCTGATCGCGCTCCTTCAGCCGGCCGGCGGCCGGCTCGTCGTCGGCGCTGATGTGGACCTGGCGGCCGAGACCGGGGCCCAGGGCGTGCACCTGCCGGGCTCTGCCGGGATCGACGGGATCCGCGCGGCGCGGACGGTACTCGGCGCCGGGGCGCTGATCGGGTTCTCCGCTCATTCCATCGCCGAGATTGCGGCGGCCGAGGCGGCGGGCGCCGACTACGCCACCCTCAGCCCGATCTTCCCGACCGCGAGCAAGCCCGGCTACGGTCCCGTCCTCGGTCTCGATTCCTTGCGCGCCGCAGCGGCCCACGGCGTTCCGGTCTTCGCGCTCGGCGGGATCGACAGGGACAACGCCCGCGCCTGCCGCGAGGCCGGGGCGGCGGGTGTCGCCGTGATGGGCGGCGTGATGCGCGGGTCCGATCCGCGCGACGCCACCGCCCAGTTCGTCGCAGCGCTCACTTGAGGGCAGCGATTCCCGCTTGGCGGGCCAATGTGTCGGGATCGCCCGTGCCGCCGATGGCGCCGATGATCCGACCTCCGATCAGCAACGGGAATCCGCCCGGCGAGTCTTACCAACTCTGCGAAGGTCTCACGCTCCCTGCGTGCCCCTCTGGGTCCGGCGCTGGACCCTGCCGGATATCGCCCCTGCGCCGATCACCCCTGGCGCTGCGGCGTAAGGCGTATAGAAGCCCTGACAGATTTCTTTTCCAACGAAGGCGCCCGGCCAGGGCTGCGAGCCGAACCGCATGATCAACTCTCCCCTCATGACCGTCATGGTCGATGCCGTGCGCAAGGCCGCCCGTGGTCTCAAGCGCGACTTCGGCGAGATCGAGAACCTCCAGGTCTCCCGCAAGGGCCCCGGCAACTTCGTCTCGGCTGCCGACCGGAAGGCGGAGGAGGTCCTGCGCGACGCGCTGATGAAGGCGCGGCCCGGCTACGGCCTCATCATGGAGGAGAGCGGGACCATCGAGGGCACCGACCGGAGCCATACCTGGCACGTCGATCCCCTCGACGGGACGACGAACTTTCTTCACGGCATCCCGCATTTCGCGATCTCGGTCGGGCTCGAGCGCGACGGCCAGATCGTGGCCGGCGTGATCTACGATCCGGCCAAGGACGAGCTGTTCATCGCCGAGCGCGGCAAGGGCGCCTTCCTCAACAACCGCCGCCTGCGCGTCTCCGGCCGGCAGGATTTCGCCGACGCGCTCGTCGCCTATGGCACGCCCTATCTCGGCCGCGGCAGTCATGGCCGGCTGCTCAAGGAGGTCGCCGCGGTGATGGCCGTCTCCGGCGGCACCCGCCGCCTCGGCTCGGCGGCGCTCGACCTCGCCTACGTCGCCTGCGGCCGGACCGACCTGTACTGGGAGCGCGACCTCCAGACCTGGGACATCGCGGCCGGCATCATCCTCGTGCGCGAGGCTGGCGGCTTCGTCTCCAGCGCGGATGGCGGCGCCGAGCCGCTCGCGGCCCGCTCCGTGGCCTGCGGGAACGAGGTGCTGCACCGTGAGCTGATCGGCTTGCTGCGCAAGGCCGCCGCGTAACGGGCGGGGCTCCCTCGCGCCCCTCGCTCCTCGCCACCGTTCTCATCGAACGTCCCGCATCGCCGTCAACCGAGCACCCCGCATGGAAGCCCGCCGCCACTCCGCCCTGAAGGACTCGGTCCGCTCGATTCCCGACTATCCGAAGCCGGGCATCATTTTTCGCGACATCACGACCCTGCTTAGCGATCCGCGCTCGTTCCGCCGGGCGGTCGATTCGCTGGTGCACCCCTATGCGGGCGGGCGGATCGATCAGGTCGCGGGCATCGAGGCGCGCGGCTTCATCCTCGGCGGCGCCGTGGCGCACCAGCTCTCCTCGGGCTTCGTGCCGATCCGCAAGAAGGGCAAGCTGCCCCACAAGACCGTCTCGACGGCCTACGCGCTGGAATACGGCACCGACGAGATCGAGATCCACGTCGATGCGATCAAGCCGGGGGATCGGGTGATCCTCGTCGACGACCTCATCGCCACTGGTGGCACGGCGACGGCGGCGGTGAACCTTCTGCGCCAGCTCGGGGCCGAAGTGGTGGCCGCCTGCTTCGTGATCGATCTGCCGGAGATCGGCGGCGCCCAGCGCCTGCGGGATCTCGGTGTCACCGTGCGCACGCTGATGGAGTTCGAGGGGCACTGAACCCCTCACGGCGCCAGGGTTTCTGCTTCGCCTCGCGATGACGGGGAGGCAACTCCTCGGCCGTCATCGCGAGCGTCAGCGCAGCGATCCGGCTGCGCGACGTCCCCTATTCGAGC
Organism: Methylorubrum sp. SL192; assembly: GCF_026672325.1. NCBI lineage: Bacteria > Pseudomonadati > Pseudomonadota > Alphaproteobacteria > Hyphomicrobiales > Methylobacteriaceae > Methylorubrum > Methylorubrum sp. SL192. The sequence continues at coordinate 4,976,320 of NZ_JAPPQV010000003.1, read as the reverse complement.
GATCGGCCGTCAGGCCGCCAGGCTGTCGAACAAGCCCTTGCCGTCGGTGCCGCCGACGAGCCCATCCACGAAGTTCTCGGGGTGGGGCATCATGCCGAGCACGTTGCGCTGCTCAGAATAAATGCCGGCGATGGAGTTGAGCGAGCCGTTGCGGTTCGCATCCTCCGTCAGCGCACCGCTGGCGTCGCAGTAGCGGAAGGCGATGCGGCCCTCGCCCTCGAGGCGGCCGATCGTCTCCGAATCGGCGAAGTAGTTGCCCTCGCCATGCGCCACGCAGACGTCGATCACCTGACCCTCGGTATAGGCCGAGGTGAACCGCGTATTGGCGCGCTCGACCCGAAGGAACTGCCGGTGGCAGATGAAACGGCGGTTGACGTTGCGCATCAGCACGCCGGGCAGCAGGCCCGATTCGCACAGGATCTGGAAGCCGTTGCAGATGCCGAGCACGAGGCCGCCGCGGGCGGCGTGTGCGCGCACCGCATCCATGGCTGCCGCCCGGCCGGCGATGGCGCCGCAGCGCAGATAGTCGCCGTAGGAGAAGCCGCCGGGTACAACCGCGAGATCGGTGCCGGCTGGCAGTTCGGTGTCGGCGTGCCACACGCTGACGACCTCCGCGCCGGAGCGGCGGAGTGCGCGGGCCACGTCGCCGTCGCGATTCGAGCCCGGAAAGACGACGACGGCAGCGCGCATCAGGCGATCTCGACGGTGTAGTTCTCGACGACGGTGTTCGCGAGCAGCTTCTCGCAGGCGGCCTTCAGCGTCGCCTCGGCCTGTTCGCGGTTCTCGGAGGCGACCTCGAGGTCGAACACCTTGCCCTGGCGTACGCCGGAGACCTCATTGATCCCGAACGACTTCAGGGCCGCCTCGATCGCCTTCCCCTGCGGATCGAGAACGCCTGTCTTCAAGGTGACGACGATGCGGGCTTTCATGGCGGGCACTCGTTTAGAAAATCGGCGGGCCGCGCCGCGCGGGGCGACGATGCCGGGGATGGAGGAAGCTGCGCTCGATCGCGTGCGAGTGAGCCGGACTTTTCAAGGCGAACCGGGAGCAGGCGAGGCGCGGCTTGCGGGATCCCGGGAATCTATCGCGGTTTTGTGAAGCGGTCACCGCATGAAAAAGATCAGCGACGCCGAGTCGAGCCGATCGGCTCGGCTTCAGTGGCGCGGCGCCAGAGCTGGACCATGATCCAGGCGGCGACGAGGCTGAACAGCGCCATGAGCACGTGGCCGACTTGGTCGCCGAGATCGAGCAATCCGGCCAGCGCCCAGCCGGCGGCGATGGCCGCGGCGAACACTTCCGTGCCGACCAGCACCATGAGGCCGAGTATCGTGATGAGGTTCCGCATACCCGCGTAAGCCTGTTCCGCTCTTCAAGCGGCGAACTAGCCCGAGGCCGGGGCCCGGCGCAACCGCCCGGAACGAACGAGCAGACACAGATAGGGTATGAATGCGTCGGGCCTGCGCGTGCGCAGACGATTTTGACAACGAAAAGGGCCGGCGGTTTCGATCCGCCGGCCCTTTGTAGATTTAGCGCGGCGCGCGCTTGGCGAGGATACGCTGGAGCGTACGCCGGTGCATGTTCAGGCGCCGTGCGGTCTCAGAGACGTTGCGGCTGCACAGTTCGTAGACGCGCTGGATATGCTCCCAGCGCACCCGGTCGGCCGACATCGGGTTCTCCGGCGGGTCGGCCCGCTCGCCCGGCTGCGCCATCAGCGTGCCGTGGATTTCGTCGGCATCGGCCGGCTTGGCGAGATAGTCGAAGGCGCCGAGCTTGACCGCCGTCACCGCCGTGGCAATGTTGCCGTAGCCGGTCAGGATCACGCCCCTTGCCTCGGGGCGGCGCTCCTTGAGGCGTGCGATCACGTCGAGCCCGTTGCCGTCGCCGAGCCGCATATCGATCACGGCGAAAGCGGGCGCCTTGGTCTCGACGGCCGCGACGCCCTCGCTGACGCTCTCGGCCACATGGACCTCATATCCGCGCGCTTCCATCGCCCGGGCGAGGCGGGTCGAGAAAGGCTTGTCGTCGTCAACGATCAGCAGGCTGCGATCGCTGAAGGCGGAAAGGGGATCGGCATCGGAAAGAAAAGCGGTGTCGGAGCCCGGCACCGTCGTCCCGCTCTGCGTCAGCATGCGGTGCTCCTCGTCGGTTCGTGTCATCTCTCTGCATTATATGGGTGCGGCATCCCGTTCCGTTAGGGGTCGCAGAGAATTGTGCGCAACGCGATGGGGCACAATCACTTCCCTCTCGAAAATGTGACGGGCCCACGTCACCCGCACCAGCGCGCCGTGCTGTCCCACCTCCGTGATGTTGGACAGGAGGAGCTGCGCGCCGGAGCGCTCGATCAGCGTCTTGGCGATGAACAGGCCGAGTCCGAGCCCCCCGCCGACCTCGTCGGGGTTCTGCGAACGGTCGCGATTCCGGGTGGTGACGTAGGGCTCCCCGGCCCTCAACAGCACCTCGCTGGGAAAACCGGGGCCGTCGTCGCGGACCGTCAGCGTCACGCGCTCGGCGTCCCACCCGGCTTCGAGCACCACGCGCGATTCGGCGAAGTCCACGGCGTTGTCGAGGATGTTGGCGAGCCCGAACATCACCCCGGGATTGCGGCGGCAGACCGGCTCCGGCCCGTCGCCCTGCCGCACCACCTCGACGGCGATGCCAAGCGCCCGCTGAGGCGCCACCAGTTCCTCGACGAGATGGCCGAAGGTAACGGTCTGGAGGAAGGTCTCACCCTCCTCGTTCTCCTCGCCCATCGAAGTGAGCTTCGACAGGATGCCGCGGCAGCGATCCACCTGATCGCGTAGCAGGCTCAGATCCTCGGCGATGGCGGGCGAGGCGGTCGGGCCGAGCTGCCGGTCGAGCTCCTTGGCGACGAGCATAATGGTGCCGAGCGGCGTCCCGAGTTCGTGCGCCGCGGCCGCGGCCAGCCCGTCGAGCTGCGACAGGTGCTGCTCGCGGGCGAGCACCAGTTCGGTTGCGGCCAACGCTCGGGCGAGCTGGCGCGTCTCCTCCGCCACCCGCCATGCGTAGACGCCGGTGAAGGCGGTGCCGAGCAGGATCGCGGTCCAGACCCCCGAGACGTAGAGGAAGGGCAGCTCGATCCGCCCGTCGGCGAACCAGGGCAGGGGGCGGTGGACGAGGGCGAGCAGGGTGGCGAGCCCGACCGCCAGCAGACCGAGCGCGAGGGTGCGCTCCGGCGGCAGGGCGGTGGCCGAGATCAGAACGGGGGCGAGGAACAGGAGCGAGAACGGATTCTGCAGGCCGCCGGTGAGGAACAGCAGGCCCGCGAGCTGCACGATGTCGAAGGCGAGAAGCAACGCCGCCGAATCGTCGCTCAGCCGGTAGCTCGCGGGAAAGCGGATTCGCAGCGCCAGATTCAACCAGCACGAGGTGGCGATGACGAGGAAGCACCAGCCGAAGGGCAGGTTGAGCCCGAGCCCGAACTGCGCGCCGACGACCGCCGCACTCTGCCCGGTGAGCGCGAGCCAGCGCAGGCGAACGAAGGTGTCGAGCCGCAGGTGGCGGCCCGTCGGGGTCAGGGTCTTGTGAGCCGCTTCCATCATGGTGCGGCTACGATAGGGCTCGCAGGGGGAACGTCCACGGACGCGTGACCCGGCCCTGTAACTTTGAAGGATTTCTCCACCTGCAACATTCGATAAGATCGATGTTAGCACGGCCGACTCGGGGGCCGCGCCGGGGAGTGCCGAAATGGACCTGGCATATATCTGGTACGAGACGGCCCGCGCGATGTTGACGCCGGCCCGGCTCGCGGCGGATGCCGCTCGGCACAGCCTGGCGAATCCCGGCAATCCGTTCGCCTACGGTCCCTATGCCCGCTCGGCGGCCGCCGCGCTGGAGATGTTCGAGCGCGCGACCCGGCGCTACGGCAAGCCGGCCTTCGGCCTGCCTACGACCGTGATCGACGGCCAAGTCGTCCCGGTCTCCGAGCGCGTCGTCTGGGAACGGCCCTTCGGCCGGGTGATCACCTTCGATCGGGCGCTGCCCGCCGGGCTTTCGGAGCCGCAGCCCAAGCTCCTGATCGTGGCGCCCATGTCGGGCCATTACGCGACGCTCCTGCGCGGCACCGTCGAGGCGATGCTGCCCAACCACCGGGTCTTCATCACGGATTGGTCCGACGCGCGCATGGTCCCGTTGCTGGACGGGCGCTTCGACCTCGGCACGTATATCGATTACCTGCAGGCGATGTTCCGTGACCTCGGGCCGGACCTGCACGTGATGGCCGTCTGCCAGCCCGCTGTGCCGGTCTTCGCCGCGGTCGCGCTGATGGAAGCGGCGGATTCGGCCCATGTGCCGGTCTCGATGACCCTGATGGGCGGGCCGATCGACACCCGCCGCTCGCCGACCGCCGTGAACTGCCTCGCGCAGGAGCGCGGCATGGCTTGGTTCGAGAAGAACTGCATCACGGTGGTGCCGCCGCTCTATCCGGGGGCGATGCGCCGGGTCTATCCCGGCTTCCTGCAGCTTTCGGGCTTCATGGCGATGAACCTCGATCGCCACGTCACCGCCCATACCGACATGTTCCATCACCTCGTGACCGGCGACGGCGATTCGGCGGAGAAGCACCGCGACTTCTACGACGAGTATCTCGCGGTGATGGATTTGACGGCGGAATTCTACCTCCAGACCGTGCAGACCGTCTTCGTCGATCACGCCCTGCCACGCGGGCGGATGCGCCATGACGGACGGCTGGTCGATCTCTCAGCGATCCGCCGCTGCGCCATCCTCGCCGTCGAGGGCGAGAACGACGACATTTCCGGCGTCGGCCAGACCAAGGCCGCCCTCGATCTCACCCCGAACCTGCCCGATGCCCGCAAGGCCTACCACATGCAGGAGAAGGTGGGGCATTACGGCGTGTTCAACGGCTCGCGCTTCCGGTCCGTCATCGCCCCGCGCATCGCCCGCTTCGTGCGGGAGATGGAGGGAAGCGCCTGACCGCGAGGCGGGCAAGCATCCGATCAGGTGGATTTCCGGTGAGAGAGGGATTGCTGGGATGGCTGAGGCGGCCGGCTGCGGCTAGGCTCGCGGGCATGACGCGCGCCCTGCTGCGACGGCCGGATCCGGATCACATCGAGATCGCTCATGACGGGCAAACCTTCCGCATCGCCATTCTGCGGCGGCCGACCGCGCGCCGGCTGACCCTGCGGGTTTCGAGCGCGACCGGCACGGTGGTGCTCACGCTGCCGACCCGGTCGTCGCTCGCCACGGCTCAGAAGTTCGCGCAGAGCCACGGCGGCTGGATCGCCACCCGCCTCGCCAAGCTGCCCGAGCGGGTGCCGTTCGCGGAAGACGCGGTCATCCCGCTCCGCGGTGTGCCGCACCGGATCGTGGCGCGGGAGGGGCGCGGCATGGCCGAGGCGGATCCCGCGAGCGCGACGCTCGCCGTCCCGGGCGATCCGGCGCACATGCCGCGCCGCGTCCGCGAATTCCTGATGCGGGAGGCCCGGCGCGACCTGTCGGAGTCGGTGGCAGTCTACGCGACGCGCCTCGGCCAGCGGCCGGCGCGGGTGACGTTGCGCGACACCCGCAGCCGCTGGGGGTCCTGCACCGCTCGCGGCGAGCTGAATTTCTCCTGGCGGCTGATCCTCGCGCCGCCGGTGGTGCTCGATTACCTCGTCGCCCACGAGATGGCGCATCTGCGCGAGATGAACCATTCCCCCCGCTTCTGGGCGCTCACCAACGAACTTTGTCCGCATGTGGATGAGGCCGAGCGGTGGCTGAAGCGGCACGGCTCGGAGCTGCACCGCTACGGCTGATCCCCAATCCGGCCGATCCCTGCGGGATGGCGGATGCGGGCGATCCTCAGGCGTCGCCTCCGGTCTGATCGACCGGAGGAACCGGCTCAGTACTTCGTCACGATCGCCCGGCTGCGGGCCGGCGCGGCCTCGGCAGGCCAAGTCGGGCGCGGATTGACGTGGCCCGGCCACAGGGTGCGGGGCGCGACGTTGTCGCAAACCTCGCGCTGGCGCAGGTAGGTGGGGCGGCCCATCGCATCGCGGCGCATCACGGTGCCACCATCCCGGCAGAAGCCGGCGATCGCCGCCGCATCGCCACGACGGCGCCCACGCGGATTCCGCTCCACCGGCGGATGCTCGATGGTAAGCGGCGCCTGATGGTTGAGGGAGCGCTCGACATAGGTCGTCGTCGCCTCGGGCGGGAGGTAATCCGATTCCTCGAACGGCAGGGAAAGGGCGGAGGCACCCCCGCAACCCGCCGCGACCAAGAGGGTCGCGAGGGCGAGGGGGGAGGCGAGGCGGCGCATGGCGGTTTCCTCGGATGATCGAGAGCTTGACCTTACCTTAGGGCAGGCGGGCCGCGAGGGGTAGCCGCTTTGCCCCATTCCCGACACACCCTCGCCGCGATTGCTTGACACCGGGAAACCTGCATGGTCCCAACGCCCGAGGCCGCGCGGCACCTCCGAACGCCTCCACTGCGTCAGCGTGAGGGGCATCCGCCGGAGCCGGCCGCCGTCTCGAGAAGCGATCGATCGGAGTTCGTATGAGTCTGTTTGCGGGCGTGGTTCGGGCTTTGCGTCCTGGGACCGGCCGCCGTCTTGCGCTGGTGGCCGCGACCGCTGCGACGGTGCTGGCCGCGGGCGGCGCCGCACAGGCCCAGGGGACCGTGCGCAAGACCTTCGACGATTGGCAGTTGCGCTGCGAGACGCCGGCCGGTGCCAAGGCCGAGCAATGCGCCCTCGTGCAGTACGTGGCGGCGGAAGACCGGCCGAACCTCAACCTCGTCGTCATCGTGCTGAAGATCGCCGACAACCGCGGCTACCTGCTGCGGGTGCAGGCCCCGCTCGGCATCCTTCTGACCTCCGGCCTCGGCCTCAAGATCGATCAGACCGATATCGGCCGCGCCAGCTTCGTGCGCTGCCTGACCATGGGCTGCGTCGCCGAGGTTGTGATGGACGACGGCCTGATCAAATCGATGCGCAACGGGTCGCAATCGACCTTCATCGTCTTCCAGACGCCGGAGGAGGGGGTCGGAATCCCGGTCTCGATGAAGGGCTTCGGCCCCGGTTTCGACGCGCTCAAGTAGGATCGTTCGGCTCCGGAGCGTTCAGGGGATCGCCGGGAAAGGGCAGGGAACGGTCAGACGATGCGCAGGGCGTTGATCATCTTTGGCGGATTGGTGTTGGCCGTGCCTGGCACCGCGCGAGCCGAACCGGGCAGCTTCTTCAAGAACATGTTCGGTGGCCGCGAGGGCGACGCGCCGGCGGTCACCGCGCCGCGGGCGCAGGACCCCGACGACGTCTATTGCCCGCCGGTCTTCGTCCCGGACGGCGGCGCTGCGGTCCAGGCTTTCGCCGGCGCCGCGGGCGACAACCGGCGTCTGCGCCATCAGATCGTGCTTGGTCGCCTCAGCCGCGAGTGCAAGGCCCGGCCCGACGGCTCGGTCGCGGTGCGTGTCGGCGTGGAGCTGCGTGCCCTGCTCGGTCCGGCCGGTGCATCCGGGCGTTTCGAGGTGCCGGTGAGCATCGGCGTGAAGTTCAACGAGCAACCTGTAATGATGCGCAGCCACCGTGTTGCGGTGGCGGTTCCGGCGGGCGCCGCGCAGGGCGAGGCGACGGTCATCGAGAACGATCTCACCGTGCCCGCCGACAAGGCGATGGGCTACGACCTCGAGGTGACCCTGGCCGGCGCTTCGGCGCGCCCGAAGCCGGCCGCGCGCCGCCGCAAGCCCGCACCCGCCGCAGCAGCGGAACAGGGTGAGGCCCCGGCCGCACAATGACGGAATTGTCCGCGCAGCACGGCTGGAAACGCGCTGGAGGACGGCATCGCCAAGTCTGATGGCCAAGCCTGATCCAAGGCGGGGCGATGGGTGGGACCTGTGGCGGGGTCGTGAGACAACGTTCTCTCTGGTGCCCACCAGCGATCCCCTGTTCGACCGCCGCCTCGTCCAGTCGCCCCCTGACCGGAAACCGTGGCAGGACCGTTGGATCGTCCTGACCTACACGCTGCCCGTGCGTGCGCGGCCGCAGCGGCCTCTGCTGCGCCTGCTCCGCAGCGCCGGCCGACGCGACAGCTTCGTGCTGCCGGGTGTGGCCCTCGGCGCCGCGCGCTGGCTCGGCTACCTGCCGGGCGATTGCGACGGCATCGAGATCGCGGCCGAGCCGGGCTTCGTGCTGGAGCGCGTCGGCCTGCGGAGCAGCGTGAGCGTCTTTGCGGAGGCGCTACTGAAGCGGCCGGGACGCGCTGCAGCCGCCCTGCGCGCCGGTCTCGCGCGCGACGAGCGGCGCTGGCGCGACAGCCTTCGCGGCGCCTGCGCGGTGTCACCCCTTGCCCGCTATCCGGCGTGGAAGGCATCGCGGCTGTTTCGGGCCGCATCGACCGAGCCGAGATCCGGCGCGCAGATCCGCCTCGTTCTCCCCGCTCCCTTCGCGCGAGCCGATGCGGTGGCGCGCAGCGTCGCGAGCCTGCGCGCCCAGACCCATCAGGACTGGTCTCTGCTCATCGCCTGGACGGACGGCGCCCCACCGACGAGCCCGGGCATCGACGGGCGCGTGCTCAACACCTCATGGAATCCGGCCGCGACGCTGCACGAGCTTGCCGGAGGGGCCGACCTGTTCGGCCTGCTCCGCCCCGGCGACGTCCTGGCACCCGAGGCGCTCCACCTGCTTGCCAAGAGCCGGGAGGCCGAGGCGGCTGAGATGGTCTATGCCGACGAGGAGACCGCCGACCGGACGCTGAGGCCGCGCCTCAAGCCGGATTGGAGCCCCGATCTGGCGCTTGCCATGGGCTATGTCGGCGCGCCCGCGCTGATCGCCGGGGACTTCCTCGCCAGACTGCCTGCCGAGCCGGTGGATAGCCCCGATGCTTTGGCCCTCACCCTCGATCTCGCGGCCGGGTCCGCGACCCGTGTCACCCACATCCCCCGCATCCTGTGCCGTCGCGAGTCCGTCACGATCGATCCGGCTGCCCGCGCGCCGCGCCTCGACCGTCACCTGCGCAGCACGGGATCGTCGGCGCGTGCGGCGCTCCACGACGGCCGTCTCGATCTTCAATGGCCGCTGCCGGACCCGGCACCGCTCGTCAGCATCATCATCCCCTCCCGCGACCGGCTCGACCTGATCGCGCGGGTCACCGAGGATGTCCTCGAAAAGACGCCCTATCCCGCCCTCGAACTGGTGATCGTGGACAACGGCTCGAAGGAGCCGGCGGTGCTGGATCTGTATGAGCGGTTGCGCCTCGATCCACGGGTCCGGATCGAGCTCTATCCGCACCCCTTCAACTTCTCGGCGCTGGTCAATGCCGGCGCGCGGAACGCGCGCGGCGACGTCCTCGTCCTGCTCAACAACGACGTGGCGGTGCTGCGGCCCGACTGGCTCGACGTCCTCGTTGCCCAGGCGGTCCGGCCGGAGGTCGGCGCAGTCGGCGCGAAACTCCTCTACGAGGATGGGCGCCTTCAGCACGTGGGTGTCGTGGTCGGACTCGGCGGCGAGGCCGGCCATATCCTGCGCCGCCGCCCCGCCGACACGCTCGGCCATCTCGATCGCCTGAGCGTGGCGCACGAGGTCTCGGGCGTCACGGCGGCCTGCCTCGCCGTCACGCGCGAGAAGTATCAGGCCGTCGGCGGTTTCGACGAAGAGACCTTTGCCGTCGACTTCAACGACATCGACTTCTGCCTGCGCCTCGGCGCGCGGGGCTGGAAGACGGTGTGGACACCGCATGCGGTGCTGTCTCACCTCGAATCGGTGAGCCGCGGCCGGCCGGTCGGTGCCGCCCGCGCGCGCTTCGAGCGCGAGGCCGTCGCCTTCACCGAGCGCTGGCGCGACGTCATCCGGCACGATCCGTTCTACCATCCGGCCCTCTCGCTCACGACCTTCGGCGAGGAGCTGGAATGAGCGCCGACGGCTTGCCCCATGCATGGCCCGACGCCCTACTCTTCGCCGCCGAGCCCGCCCCGGGACGCCTCGCGCGACTTGCCCGGGCGCTTCGCCATCCGATACGGGCGCTGCCGATCCTGTCGGCGCGGCTCTCCGGCCGACGATTGCGGGCAGCGCAGGCTTTCGTCGCGCTGGTCGGCGCCCATCATCATTGGGACCGCCCCCGCATCGTCCCACCGCCGAGCGAACCGCATGCCGCCCTCGCGGCAGCCGGGATCGAGCGGGTTGTGACGGATGCGACGGGCGCGATCCGCGTCACCGCGGACGGGTCTCCAATCGTCCTGCTCACGTCCGAAGGCCAGCACATCGCCGTCGGCGCGGCGGCCGCCATCGCCGCCGCCTTCGCCGATCCGGATCGTCACGCGATTTACGGCGACGCATTGTTCAGTCACGCCGCCCACGGCCCCTGGCTTCCCCTGCTGCGTCCGGCCTTCGATCGGGACTACCTGCGCACGGTCGATTATCTCGGCCCCGTCATCGCCCTTCGCCGTACCAGCGTGATCGGAATCGACACCGTTCCCGGCGCCGTCGCGCTCGACCTGACCTTGGCAATCGCGCACCGCTTCGGCACCGGCGCCGTGCGCCACCTCCCAAGCGTCCTGTCCTTCGGCCGCTTCGACGAGGCAGGGGAGGGGCGAACGGCGCGGCGGGACGCGGTCCGGCGCGATCTCGATCGGGTGGGGGAGGGGGGCACGCCCGTCTTGGTCGGGCAAGACGGCGTGATCCGCCTGGACCGGCCCCTGCCGGAGCCGCGCCCCCTCGTCAGCCTGATCGTCCCGACCCGTGACCGGCTCGACCTGCTTCGACCCTGCATCGAGAGCCTGCGTCACCGCACCGACTGGCCGGCCAAGGAGATCCTGATCTGCGACAACGACAGTCGCGATTCCGAGACGCTCGCCTATTTCCGCACTCTCGAGGCAGAGGGCGCGGCGCGGGTCGTCGCCTGTCCGGGTCCCTTCGACTTCGCCGCAATCAACAACCGCGTGGCGGCGCAGGCCCGCGGACGCCTCCTCGCCTTCATCAACAACGACGTCGAGGCCGAAGCGCCGGATTGGCTGGAGCGCATGGTCCGCGAAGCCTTGCGCCCCGACATCGGCGCGGTCGGGGCCCGGTTGGTCGATGGGGAGGGCCGGATCCAGCATGGCGGGATCGTGCTCGGCACCGGCGGTCTCGTCACCCATGGCCACCGCCATTTCGCCGGGGATGCGGCGGGCTATCTCGGCGCGTTGCGCGCCACCCGAAGCGTCTCGGCCGTCACCGCCGCGTGCCTCGTCATCGAGGCGGACAAGTTCTCTCGCGTCGGCGGCTTCGATGCATCGACCTTCGCCATCGATTTCAACGACGTCGATCTCTGCTTGCGGCTGAACACGATCGGCCTGCGGACCCTCTATGTCGGCGGCGCCCGGCTCCATCACCGGGAATCGGCGAGCCGCCGGCCCTCACCGGCGGCGGCCGCCCGACACCGTGCCGAGGTTGAGGCGCTGAAAAAGCGATGGGGGCCGCTGCTTGCGCAGGACCCCCATTATCATCCGGGCTTCGACCCGGATCTCTCGACACATCTCCGCCTTCGCCGAGGCTGGACCGGCCTGGAGCCGGCCGAGCCTCGCTGAAGACGCTTACTGCACCAGGCGCGGACCGCCGGCCTGAACCTTCTCGTTCTCGGACATGATGCCGAGACGCTTGGCGACCTCCGTATAGGCCTCGATCAGGCCGCCGAGATCCTTGCGGAAGCGATCCTTGTCGAGCTTGTCCGAGGACTTGATGTCCCACAGCCGGCAGGAATCGGGGGAGATCTCGTCGGCGACGACGATGCGCATCAGGTCGCCCTCCCACAGGCGGCCCGTCTCCATCTTGAAGTCAACGAGACGGATGCCGACACCGAGGAAGAGGCCCGACAGGAAGTCGTTGACGCGGATGGCGAGCGCCATGATGTCGTCGATCTCCTGGGGCGTCGCCCAGCCGAACGCGGTGATGTGCTCTTCCGACACCATCGGGTCGTTGAGCTGATCGTTCTTGTAGTAGAACTCGATGATCGAGCGCGGCAGCTGCGTGCCTTCCTCGAGCCCGAGCCGCGTCGCCAATGAACCGGCGGCGACGTTGCGCACCACCACCTCGAGCGGGATGATCTCGACCTCGCGGATCAGCTGCTCGCGCATGTTGAGCCGGCGGATGAAGTGCGTCGGCACGCCGATGTCGTTGAGGTGCTGAAAGACGAATTCGGAGATCCGGTTGTTCAGCACACCCTTGCCGTCGATCACCTCGTGCTTCTTCGCGTTAAAGGCGGTCGCGTCGTCCTTGAAGTGCTGGATGAGCGTCCCTGGCTCCGGTCCCTCGTAGAGGACCTTCGCCTTGCCCTCGTAAATGCGACGGCGGCGGTTCATAGGCGTGTACCGTGGTTTGAGGAAGTCCATGGGGCCGAGGCTCCTTCGGAACTGGCACTTGAGGCGAAATCCGCGGCGCGGCGGCCCGTCTGGCGGGCAGACGGCCGGATTATGCTTCCCGAGAGAGACATGTCCGGCCGCCTTAGCATCAATCTACCGGAACGAGGTTTGCAGCACAACGCGTTGGCCGGGCAACGCATTGCCGCCGTGGACGCAGACCCGCCTAATCCCCGGTCGATATGGGGGTAAGTGCCGTCGTCTTCGAGGGGTAGCGGCAGAGATCCGCGATGCTGCAACGCGGACATTCCGGCCGGCGGGCCTTGCAGGTGTAGCGCCCATGCAGGATCAGCCAGTGATGTGCGTTGAGCCGGAACGGCTCCGGCACCCGCGCCTCCAGCCCCGCCTGCACCTTGTCGGTCGTCGCTGCGGAAAACAGGGGAATCCGGTTCGAGACGCGGAAGATGTGGGTATCGACCGCGATCCGCGGCACGCCGAAGGCCACGTTGAGCACGACGCTCGCCGTCTTCGTCCCGACGCCCGGCAACACCTCCAGGGCCTCGGCCTCGCACGGCACCGCGCCGCCGTGCCGCTCCAGCAGAATCCGCGACAACGCGATGACATTCTTCGCCTTGGTGTTGAACAGGCCGATGGTGCGGATGAAGTGGCGAACCCGCTCTTCGCCCAGATCCAGCATCTTCTGCGGCGTGTCGGCGATGGCGAAGAGCGGGGCGGTCGCGAGGTTCACGCTTTTGTCGGTGGCCTGAGCCGAGAGAACCACGGCGACGAGCAGCGTGTAGGGATTCAGGTATTCGAGTTCCGAACGCGGTTCCGGATCGGCCGCGCGCAGCCGCGAAAAGATTTCGACCAGGGTCGCGTCATCGACAGGTTCGGGCGAGGTTTCGACGCCGGCCGCCAGAGCCGGCATCAGCTTGGCCTTGAGCTTTGTCGGCTTGGCCGTCCTTTCGACAGACTTCGCCGACTGACTTTTTACCGCACCAGGGGCAGAAGGGCGGGAAGACGGCTTTTTCGCTGACATCGGCGCGTTATATTCGGCCCATGGCGAGCGGCAACTTTTCTGCGCATCCGGACGGGCTCGATCCGGCAACCATGGACCGGCCGGTCTATTCGGCCGTGATCCGGCCTCACCAATCCTTGAGCCAGGACGGCTTCCGGATCGTGATGGGGTTGTGCTGCCTCGTCTCCCTCGTGACCTCGATCGCCTGCTTGCGGGCCGGCTTCTGGCCGATCGCCGGCTTCTTCGGCCTCGACATGCTGGCGCTCTACGTCGCGCTGAAGGTGAGCTTCCGCCGTGGGCGCTCCTTCGAGGAAGTGGCGATCTCACCCATCGAAGTCTTCCTGGCCCGCATCGATCCGCGGGGCGTGCGGCGCGAATGGCGCTTCAATCCGCTCTGGACCAAGCTCAGCCGCATCGATGACGACGAGTTCGGATTGCGGACCCTGACGCTGACCTCCCGCCGCGAGCACGTCGTTGTGGCCCGTGACGCCTCGCCGGACGAGCGCGCGATCGTTGCCGA
>NZ_JAPPQV010000003.1:4940000-4955000 GCF_026672325.1 Methylorubrum sp. SL192 | reverse complement strand
GGTTGTGGTCAAGGTTCTGCGGCCGGGGCTGCGGAAGATCATCGAGGCGGATCTGCGGCTGATGGCGCACGGCGCCCGCATCGTCGAGTCCGAGTGGCCGGAGATGGCCCGCTACCAGCCTCAAGAGCAGATGCGCCACCTCGCCAACGGCCTCAACGGCGAGCTCGATCTGCTCAACGAGGCCCGCAACTGCGAGATGATCGCCGAGATCTTCGCCGGACGGGACGACATCGTCATCCCGAAGATTTTCTGGGAGTGGTGCTCCGAGCGGGTGCTCGTCCAGGAGTTCATCCACGGCATCTCGCCGAACGATGCCGCCGCGCTGCGGACGATGGGAGCGGACAAGAAGGCGCTGGCGCAGAAGGGCTGCGACGCTTTCCTGCGCATGGCGCTGATCGAAGGCGTGTTCCACGCCGACCCGCATCCCGGCAACCTGCTGATCCTGCCCGGCAACCGGATCGGCTTCATCGATTTTGGCATCGTCGGGCGTCTGTCGCAGAAGCGGCGCCAGCAGCTCCTCGTCCTGATCGGCGCCATGCTCAAGCAGGATGTCGATGGCCTGATGGCCACGCTCCTCGATTGGACCGGCACCTCGAATCCGGACCTGAGCAAGCTGGAACAGTCCGCCCAGAACTTCGTGCAGGCCCATTCCTCGATCCCGCTCAATCTCGGGCTCGTGCTCACCGACTTCATGACCATGGCCCGCGAGAACGATCTCGCGATGCCGACCGATCTGGCGATCCTGTTCAAAGGGCTCGTCACCGCCGACGGCGTCATGCGCCAGCTCGACCCCGCTTTCGACCTGTTCGCCGCCGCCGGCCCGACCGTGCGGGCGAGCATGCGCTCGCAATTCTCGCTGCGCGGCCTGATGCGTAAGGCGGAATCGCTCGGTACCGGCCTCTACGGCGCGGCCTCCGAACTGCCGACGCTGATCCATCTCATGCTGGTGCGCCTCAAGCAGGGGCGCGTCACCGTCGAGATCGAGCTGAAGGGAATGGACAAGCTCGTGCGGGGCATCGAGCGGGGGGCCGCTCGGGTCGCCGTCGGCCTCGTCGTGGCGGCCTTCGCGACGCAGCTCGCGCCGCGGCTCATTGATCTCGGCACGCCGGCCTTCGTCATCATCGGGATGACGGTGGCGGTGCTCGGGATCGGCTGGCTGGTGTTGCTGAGCCGCGATCGCTGAGGTCGATCGGACGGGGCCGGGTGCTCTGAACGGACGGCCCGCCTCACATTGAAGGGCGCCGTGAATTCCGAGACGGATGGGCGCGCGGCCGCCGCCCGGGAGGGCGGGGCCGGTGCTGTCGCGGGGGAAGTCTCGTCTCAGGCGCGGATGACGGGCTTGGCCTTGAGGGCGGCGGCCAGCGCCTTGAGCTGGCGGTCGAGATCGGCCAGTTCGTTCAGGGCGATGGTCTTGTGCCCCGCTTTCACCGCGCGCTCGATGTCGCTGACCTGCGAGGAGGCCATGCGCTTCAATTCAATCGCGAGTTGGTCCCTGGTCATCGGCGCTCCTTTCGTCACCAGGCTCGATGGCCCGGTGATAGGGGCTTAGGCTTAACCGGGGGTTTTCTCCGGGGCTTTCGCGTTCACCGTTTCGATCGCCGGCCACCGATCAGGCGGCCGAGGGCCAGAGCAGCCCCAATGCCGACGACGGTGATGCCGAGTCCGCTCAAGGTCGAGGCCGACGGAAGCCGTTTGCGCGCGAGCCAGCCTCCATCCGATGCGGTGCCTTCGCGGACTGGTGCGCGGAGCGCCCCGTGCGTCACCGGGGCGGGGTTGGCCCGGTCCAGGGCCCGGTTGAGAGCAAGGCCCATCAGGTGCTCGGTCGGGCCCGGCGCCAGGGCGTAGGCCGCCTGGGCGGCACGGGCAGGCCAGCCCACCGCGATCTCGTCACGGGGGTGGCGTACGACGTGGACGAGGGTCTCGGCCACCTCCTCGGGGGCGTAGAGCATTGGGCCGGGGTCGAGGGTGCGGCCGGAAACGTTGGCGCCGTGCACGAAGCCCGGCGTATCGACCATCGCCGGAAACACCGCACAGACGTGGATATGGGGCGAGCGTCGCAATTCCTGGCGCAGGCTCGCAGAGAAGCCGCGCAGGCCGAACTTGCTCGCGGTGTAGGCCGCGGCAAACGGAGCCGGCGCCCAGCCGCCGAGCGAGACCATGTTGACGAGAATGCCCCGCTGCCGCTCGAGGAAGCGGGGCAGCACGGCGTAAGCACCGTGCATCGCTCCGAACAGGTTCACCTCGACGGTGCGACGATGCAGGTCGAGCGGCGCATCCTGGAACGGGCCGAACACGCCGGTGCCGGCATTGTTGATCCAGACGTCGATGCGGCCGAACCGATCCTCCGCCGCCCGCGCCAGGGCCTCGACCGCCTGCGGATCGGTCACGTCGGTGGGTACGGCGAGCGCCGCGGAACCGTATTGGCTGCATTCCCCGGCGAGCCGTTCGAGCAATGCCCGCCGCCGTGCGGCGACGACGACATGGGCACCGGCTCGCGCGAAGGCGAGGGCCCCGGCACGCCCGATGCCGCTCGAAGCACCGGTGATGACGACGACGGCTCCGTGAAGGTTTTTCAAAGCGGGCTCCCGGCCAAGGCGTCCCGCCCCAGAGGGCCGGACGCATCCGTTCTGAATTTTTGCGAAATCAGATGATCGGCTTGCCGCCCGTCACCGCCACCGTGGCACCGGAGACATAGCTCGACTCGTCGGAGGCCAGCATCACGTAGACCGGCGCGAGCTCCTTCGGCTGACCCGGCCGCTTCATCGGCACCTGCGAGCCGAATTGCTTCACCTTCTCGGCTGGCATGGTCGAGGGGATCAGCGGCGTCCAGATCGGGCCCGGGGCGACGCAGTTCACGCGGATGCCCCTCTCGGCCAGCATCTGCGCGAGGCCGCCGGTGTAGTTCTGGATCGCACCCTTGGTGGTGGCGTAGGCCAGCAGCTGCGGGCTCGGCGTGTCGGCGTTGACGGAGGTCGTGTTGATGATGGCCGAACCCTCGCGCATGTGCGGCAGCACGGCCTTGGTCAGGTAGAACATGGCGTGGATGTTGACCTGGAACGTCTTCTCCCACTCCTCGTCCGAGATCTCCTCCGGATCGTTGAAGGTCGCCTGATGCGCGGCATTGTTCACGAGGATATCGACGCGCCCGAAAGCTTCGGCCGCTTGATCGACGATGCGCTTGCAATGGGCGGCATCGCCGATATTGCCCGGCACCAGCACGGCTTTACGGCCGGCTTCCTCGATCAGACGGCGTGTCTCGGCGGCGTCCTCCTCCTCATCGAGATAGGAGATGAGCACGTCGGCGCCTTCGCGGGCATAGGCCAGCGCGACGGCACGGCCGATCCCGGAATCACCACCGGTGATGATCGCCTTCTTGCCCTCCAGGCGGCCGGAACCCTTGTAGCTCGTCTCGCCGTGGTCGGGCTTCGGATTCATGGCGTTGGTCGCGCCGGGCATCGGCTGCGGTTGGTCGGGAAAAGGCGGCTTCGGAAAGGATTCCATCGACCTTGCTCCGGTGCTGTCGGCTGTGAGGGATGCCCGGACAACCCCGCCGCGCGAGTCGGGTTCGGCCGAATCGTCGCGCACCGCACCTGTGTTCCGCCGGCATCCGTGCGCGTTGATGTGTTCGCTCGCCCTCTAGGCCGGGCGAGGATCGTCAGGCTTGAAGGGAGAACGGATGCGGGCCGAGCGGGCTTTACGCCGTGAACAGGGAGAGGATGCGGTGGAGCGTGCCGCTGCGGATGTCGTGCGGGCGGAGGCCGCCGTCGAGGAGACGCGCCGGGCCGACCGCGATACCAGCCGCATCCGCTGGCTGCGGGATCAAGTCACGCGGCTGCGCAAGCGCCTGCCGCTGCGGCGCCGCTTCTCCGGCGGGCTCGCGCATGGTGTGATGTCGGCGGTCGCCGCCATCGTCGCTTATCTGCCGACGCAGGTGCTCGGCCTGCGCGAGGGATTCTGGGCGGCGATCACGGCGGTCGCCGTCGCGCAGACCGAGTTCGGCGCGACCCGCTCCACGGCCCGCGACCAGTTCAGCGGCGCCGCGATCGGCGGCCTGATCGGGCTCGCCGCCTACCTGACCCTGGGACCGTCCCTGCCGACCTACGCGGCCACGGTCGTGCTCGCGATCCTCGCCTGCTGGCTCGTCAACGTGGCGAGTGCCTGCCGGCTGGCCGGGATCACCGCCACCATCATCCTGCTGGTGCCGCATCTCGGGCCGGTGGAGCGGATGGCGGGGTCGCGGGTGCTGGAAGTCGGCTGGGGCGTCTGCGTGGCGATCGGCACGGTCTGGCTCGTGACCCGTCTGAACCGCAGACTCGGGATCAAGCTCTGACGCCGGCCGGCTGCCGGAGCGTCTGAACGGCGTCCGCAGAAAAGTCGGGTGGGAACTTGGCCGTACGCAGCGGGGGTTCCTGAGCGGATGCCCTGAGTGGCACCGCCTTCCACGCTTCGAGGACGTTTGATGAAAGCACTGTGCTGGCACGGCAAGGGTGACATTCGCTGTGACACGGTGCCGGATCCCTCGATCGAGGATTCCCGCGACGTCATCATCAAAGTGACCTCCTGCGCGATCTGCGGCTCCGACCTCCACCTGATGGACGGACAGATGCCGACGATGAAGTCGGGCGACGTGCTCGGCCACGAATTCATGGGCGAGGTGGTCGAGACCGCGCCGGGCTTCACCAAGTTCAAGAAGGGCGATCGCATCGTCGTGCCCTTCAACATCAATTGCGGCGAGTGCCGCCAGTGCAAGCTCGGCAACTATTCCGTCTGCCAGCGCTCGAACCGCAACGCCGAGATGGCCGCTGCGCAGTTCGGCTTCACCACTGCCGGCCTGTTCGGCTACTCGCACATCACCGGCGGCTATGCCGGCGGGCAGGCCGAATATGTGCGCGTGCCCATGGCCGATGTGGCGCCGATGAAGGTGCCCGAGGGCATGGACGACGAATCGGTCCTGTTCCTCACCGACATTCTGCCGACCGGCTGGCAGGGCGCCGAGCATTGCGAGATCAAGGGCGGCGAAATCATCGCCGTCTGGGGCGCGGGGCCTGTCGGCCTGTTCGCGATCCAGTCGGCCAAGATTATGGGCGCCGAGCGGATCATCGCTATCGACACGGTGCCCGAGCGTCTCGCGCTCGCCCGGAAATACGGCGCGACCGACATCATCGACTTCGCCAAGGAGGACGTGTTCGAGCGCATCAAGGAGATCAGCCGGGGCGAGGGCGCCGACGGCGTCATCGACTGCGTCGGCATGGAAGCCAGCGCCGGCCACGGCCTCTCTAGCGTGATCTCGACGCTGCAGGAGAAGCTGACCTCGACCGAGCGGCCTTACGCCCTGATGGAAGCGATCCGCGCGGTGCGGCCCTGCGGCATCGTCTCGGTGCCCGGCGTCTACGGTGGGCCCATCCCCGTCAACATGGGGGCGATCGTCCAGAAGGGCCTGACCCTCAAGAGCGGTCAGACGCACGTGAAGCGCTACCTCGAGCCGCTGACCAAGCTGATCCAGCAGGGCAAGTTCGACACCGCCTCGCTGATCACCCACCGCTCTGCCGACCTCGCGGACGGGCCCGACCTCTACAAGACCTTCCGCGACAAGAAGGATGGCTGCGTCAAGGTCGTCTTCCACCCGAACTAAAAGCACAAAGAAGAAAGGTCTCGGAGCGAGCCATGGCGCGCAAAGACGGTTTGAAATTCGGCGATCTCGGCCCGCGTGCCGCCCATCTCTGCGTCGACGCGCAGCGGATGTTCTCCGAGGAGACCGACTGGCACACGCCCTGGCTCGCCCGCATCCTGCCGAACATCGAGCGCATCGCCGCCGCCCATCCGGAGCGGACCGTGTTCACCCGCTTCGTGCCGCTCCGTTCGCCCGAGGAGGGTCGGGGAGCGTGGCGGCGCTACTACGAGCACTGGCCCAAGATGACGCTGGAAGCGCTCGGACCCGAGATGGTCGATCTGGTGCCGAGCGTGACCCGTTTCGTGCCGCCGGCCAAGGTGGTCGACAAGCTGGTCTACTCGCCCTGGCTGAAGCCCGAACTGGCCGGTTTGCTGGAGGCGGAGGCGATCGGCACCCTCGTGGTGACGGGTGGCGAGACCGATGTCTGCGTGCTGGCCACCATCCTCGGCGCGGTCGATCGCGGCTATCGGGTGATCGTCGCCTGCGATGCGGTGTGCTCGTCCGCCGACCAGACCTACGACGCGATGATGTTCCTCTACCAGAGCCGCTTCGGCGAGCAGATCGAAACGGCCTCGACCGACGAGATCCTGGGCGCGTGGTCCTGATCGCCGATTGAGGCGCCCGGCCGTTCCGAGGCGGCCGAAACTGGGCCGCTGGCGGCCGGGTTCACTCCTGACAGGCTCCGAGACCACGCTGCACCCTGCAGGACCCGGCCGCCTCCCTCATCCGATGTGATCCCAGGAGATGCGCATGCCGAGCGCCCCCAAGAAGCCGCTCGACCAGCAGGTCATCGTCATCACCGGTGCGTCCAGCGGCATCGGATTGGCGACCGCCCGCATGGCCGCGGCACGCGGCGCGCGCGTCGTGCTCGCTGCCCGCAACGGGGAGGCGCTGGCCGAGATCCAGGCGGAGATCGAACGGCATGGCGGCGCGGCGATTCACGTCGTCACCGACGTCTCGGAGCGGGTGCAGGTCGAGGCCCTGGCCCGGACGGCGATCGACCGCTACGGCCGCATCGACACCTGGGTGAACGATGCCGGCCTCTCCATCATCGGTCGGCTCGAAGAGATCGAGGACAGCGACCACCGCCGCCTGTTCGACGTCAACTTCTGGGGCGTGGTCTACGGATCGCTCGTGGCGCTGCCGCATCTGAAGGAGAGCGGCGGCACGCTGATCAACCTCGGCAGCGTCGCCTCCGACGTCGCCTTCCCGCTCCAGGGTATGTACAGCGCGAGCAAGCACGCCATCAAAGGCTTTACCGATTCCCTGCGCATCGAGCTGAAGGAGGAGGGCGCGCCGGTCGCGGTCACCCTCATCAAGCCGGCGGCGATCGACACGCCCTTTCCGGCCCATGCCCGCAACTACACCGACCGCGAGCCGAAGCTACCGCCGCCGGTCTACCGCACCGAAGAGGTCGCCGAGGCGATCCTCCATGCGGCGGTGCATCCCCGCCGCGACATCTATGTCGGCGGCGGCGGCCGGATCATGAGCGCGGCCCAAGCGGTGGCGCCGCGCGTCTTCGATGCGGTCGGAAGCGGTATGGCCGGCCTGCAGATGCGCGAGGAGCCACCCCGCCGCCCCGAGGGATCGCTCTATCAGGCGGGCGTCGGTGGCCAGACCGCCGGAAGCCATCCCGGCTACGTCATGCGCCGCAGCCTCTATACCCGCGGCACGCTCCATCCGCTCACGACGGCGGCGGTGGTCGCTGGCGTCGGGCTCGCCGCGGCGGCGAGCCTGCTCGGCGGCACCCGCCACCGCTGATTCCCGCGCGCGGACGGCCCCTCGTTTCGACACGCGCTCCGCCGAACCGGCATTCATCTCGGCGGAGCGCACCACAGCCCAACCCGATGAATGCCCCCGAAACGGATTCGACGTGGCGAACCTGGACACCACCCTGGATATCTTCTCGGCGCTGCTCGCATCCGAGCAACCGGTTCCGGTCGCCGAGGCCGACGAGGCGATCTGGGCCTATCTCGCCGCGTTCGGCGGTCTCGATGCGCAGGTGCGGGCCCTCGACCGGCTCGTGGAGGGCGTGGCCGGTCTCGACGCCACCTCCACCTTCATGCCGAGCCTGCGCGACGCCCTCGATCGCCACCGGGCGCGCCTCGCCGAACCGTCTGCCTGACGGCCCTTCTCGGAACAGCTTTCGCCAGTTGCGAGGCCAGCCCCTCGCACCGGCGTTCAATCGGGCTGGCCGCCCGTTTGAGGGCGCGCCGCACTCCTGCACCGATTAGGCAGCGGGGTTCGACCCCTTCGCGTGCATGGGCCCGGCTATCCCTGCATCTCAAGAACGCGTGCCCGCAGTCTTTAAGGCTGCGCTTGCAACACGGTGGTGCATAAAAAGCGCGAATGGCGACGCTTCTGTTTTGGAGGCACGTCGATCGTCGGGCGAACAGCCGTGGTTTGCTGTCAGGAACAATCATTCGTTGGCGTCATATTATCGCCTCTTGTTTCGCTAGAGTGCAGACATCTCACAGATCGACGGTACGGACAGCGCAGGCGACGGCGCACCGTGCGCCTCACCCGCGTCGCTGAGTTGGATACTGCATGCTCAAGTTCGCCCTCACCGCTGCTCTGGCCGCCGTGCTTGCCTCGCCGGCGATGGCGGGAGATTTCGATGGGACGTGGTCGGTCCAACTCGTGACTGAAAGCGGCATGTGTGACGCCCAATACAGCTACACCCTGGCCGTACGGGATGGACAGGTCCGCCCGGTCACGACGGTGGCTTCCGGCGGCACCACGGTGAGCGGCCGTGTCGGGGCCGATGGGGGTGTCGGCCTGAACGTCGCGGCTTCGGCCGCGAACGGGACCGCCTCGGGCCGGCTCCAGGCCCGCTCGGGCTCCGGCACGTGGCGCGTCTCCGGCGGCCTGTGCACCGGCCGTTGGGTCGCCAAGCGCCACACGCTCCGGACCGCGCTCGCCGAGTAACCTGATCGTCTGTTGTTCGAAAAAGGGGCGAGCCCGTAAGGCTCGCCCCTTTTTCGTGCGTTCGTACGGGAGCGGTCCGTACCGCGTCAGGCGGCCGCTTCGAGCCAAGTCCGCGCCTCGCTGATGCGGGCGCGCTCGAACACCTTGATCTGCACCGGCGAGACGAAGCCGAAGGTCTCGGCCACGGCCTTGAGCCAGGTCGCATCGGTGACGAGGGCGACGTGGCTCACGCCCTTCATCATCGAGATGCCGAAGCGCGGGTCCTTGAAGAAGGCCGCCGGCTCCATGCCCTCGAAGCTACGGATATCTTCCAGGAGTTTGATGCGGCCGCCCTTGTCGAGGTCGGCCTTCATCGCGGTCATGACCGTGTTCATCTCCTCGTCGGAGATCTTCCCATCGACGACGATCTCGGCGATGGCGGAATCGGGCTTCTTCTCATAGGTCAGCAAGGCGGGGCGCTCCTCGAATGAGCCGAGGACGAGCGCGCCGGCAGGAAACTGCGAGCGACCTCGACCGACGGCGGACGGACGCGATTATAGGAAGCTCTGCGGGTCCACGTCGATTGCGACCTTGAGGTTACCCCGCGGCTTCGGTCCGCGCGCCAGCCAATCCCGCAGATAACTCTGCACGTCGATGCCGCGCTCGGTCTTCACCAGCAGCCGGAATCGCCAGCGCCCGCGGATCAGCGCAAGCGGCGCCTCTGCCGGCCCGAGCACGGAGACGCCGGGCGGCGGTTCGGCGACGCGTGCGAGCGCCTGACCGTGCGCCTCGGCCTTCTCCCGCTCTTCCCCGGAGACGATCAGCGCCGCGAGCCGCCCGAACGGCGGAAGCCCCGCGGCCTCGCGAGCCCAGATCTCTTCCTCGTAAAAGCGGTCGGCATCCCCCGAGAGCAGGGCGGCGATGACCGGATGCTCGGGCTGGTAGGTCTGCACCAGGGCGCGTCCCGGCCGCTCGCCGCGCCCCGCACGCCCCGTCACCTGCTGCAGGAGCTGGAAGGTGCGCTCGGCCGCGCGCGGATCGCCCGAAGTGAGACCGATATCGGCGTCGAGCACCCCGACGAGGGTCAGGTGCGGGAAGTTGTGGCCCTTGGCCACGAGCTGTGTGCCGACGACGATGTCGCAATCGCCCGCCGCCACCGTTTCCAGTTCCTGGCGCAGCCGCTCGGCGCCGCCGGGAAAGTCGCTCGACAGCACGACGATGCGCTGCTCGGGGAACAGCTCGGTCACCTCCTCGGCGATCCGCTCGACGCCCGGCCCGCAGGGCGTGAGGTGATCGAAGGCGCCGCACTCGGTGCAGGCCTCGGGCTTGCGCTCGGCGTAGCCGCATTGGTGGCAGACCAGCGCGCGGCGGAAGCGGTGCTCCACGAGCCAGGTCGAGCAGTTGCGGCACTGGTAGCGGTGGCCGCAGGCCCGGCACAGGGTGAGCGGCGCGTAGCCCCGGCGGTTGAGGAACAGCAGCGCCTGATCGCCCGCAGCCAGCGTGCTCTTGACCGCGTTCACCATCGGCGGCGACAGGAAGCGCCCGCGCTCCGGCTTGTCGAGGCGCATGTCGATGGCCGCGATGTCGGGCATCGGCCGCCCGCCGAAGCGGCCGGGGAGCACGACGTGGCGGTAGCGCCCGCTCTGCGCGTTGACCCGCGACTCGATCGACGGCGTGGCCGAGGCGAGCACCACCGGGCAGCCCTCGATCTTGCCGCGCACCACCGCCATGTCGCGGGCGTGATAGTGGACGCCGTCCTCCTGCTTGTAGGCGGATTCGTGCTCCTCATCGACGACGATCAGGCCGAGATTCCGGAACGGCAGGAACAGGGCCGAGCGGGCGCCGACCACAACCGAGACCTCGCCCGCGGCCACACCCGCCCGCAGCCGCTCGCGGCGCTTGCCGCCGATGCCGGAATGCCAGGTCGCCGGCCGCGCCCCGAAGCGCCCGGCGAACCGGTCGAGGAATTGCGCCGTCAGCGCGATTTCCGGCATCAGCACCAGGGCCTGCCGCCCTTGCCGCACGCACTCGGCTACCGCCTCGAAATAGACCTCGGTCTTGCCCGAGCCGGTGACGCCTTCGAGGAGGATCGTCTCACCAGTCGCAGCATCGGCGGGGGAAAGGGCGTCGGCGATCAACGCGTGCGCCGCCTCCGCCTGCGCATCCGACAGCGGCACCCGCGGATGGTCCGGGTCAGGCGGCAGCGCCACGGGCTCGGGCATCAGCGCCACGGTCTCCAGCGCGCCGTCATCGATCAGTCCATCGACCACGCTGAGCGAGACCCCGGCCTCCTTGGCGAGCGCGCTCTTGCCCCGCACCGCGTTGTCGGCGGCGACAGCCATCACCTTGCCGCGGGCGACCGTCTGCCGGGTCGGCGGCTTGCCGGCGGCGCGCACGCCGACCCGCGGCGCCTCGTTGCGGGCGGTCTCGTCGGGCAGGCGCAGGGCCATGGCGAGCGCCGAACCCTTCGGCGCCAGGGTGTAGCGCGCGAGCCAATCGACCAGCTTGCGCAGAGAATCCGAGAGCGGCGGCGCCTCGACCTTGCCCGTCACCGGCCGCAGGTTTCCCCCCGAGGCCCGCTCGTCGAGCCCCCAGACCACGCCGATCGTCTCGCGCGGACCCAACGGCACCTGCACGATGTCGCCCTCGGCGAGGGTCAGCCCGGCCGGCACCGCGTAGCTGTAGGCGGTGTCGAGCGCGAGCGGGATCAGGATTTCGGCGACGGCAGGCATGGAATCACGAGAAGGGAATCACGAGAGCAGTCTGATTTGTTCTATATATGTTCCGCTCCGCGAAGGCGAATGCGGCTCGCCCCTTATCGGATGTCCGAGAGCCCCCGCGCAACGGGAACGGCCGACAGGCTCACCGCGGCCATCACCCAGAACCCTTTCGTGCCGACATGATCGTAGAGCGAGCCCGAGAGCAGCAGCATCAGCGCGGAGGCGAGCCCGAGCCCGAAGGTGCCGTAGACTGTCAGCGCCGTCGCCCGGCGTTGCTCCGGCACGGTCTCCACGATCAGCCGCAGGCAGGCGAGATGCAGGAGCGCGAAGGTCAGCCCGTGCAGCGCTTGGATCAGGACGAGGCCGGGCAGCCAGGAGGTCTGCGCCTGCACGGCCCAGCGCAACGCTCCGGCAAGCGCCGCGAGCGCCAGGGCCCGATCCGGCCCGATCCGCGCCAGGAGCCGCGGCCCGAGCCAGAGGAACACCATCACCTCGGCCAGGACCGCTTCCGCCCAGAGCAGGCCCGCCACCCGCGGCCCGATTCCCGCCGCCTGCCAGACGATGACCGCGAAGGCGTCGTGCATCGCATGCGCGCCGATCACCAGCGCGGCGGCCAGGACGAGCCGGCGGAAGCGCGCATCCGCGGCAAGCGCCGCGAACCCGCCGCCCGCGTCCTCGGCCGGCATCGCGGGCCCGGCATTCCGCGCGAGGCGCAATGTCAGCGCGGCCCCGGCGGCGAACAGGACGCCGCAGGCCAGAGGACCGGCGCCGTAGCCGAAGATCCCGATGATGGAGCCGGCGAGAACGGTGGTTGCGATGAAGGCGGCCGAGCCGGCGCCGCGAATGCAGCCGTAGACGGCTCCGTCACGACTGCCGGCGAGCGCCACCGTATCAGCCAGCGGCGCGAGCGGCGCGGTCGCCGCCGCCTGGGCGAGGGCGACGGCGAACAGCACGAAGGAGCCGTGACCCCCGAGGAAAGCCAGGGTCAGCACCGCCGAGAGGGCAAGTGCTCCGGCCAGGAAGGCCCGAACGGCGCCGTGCCGGTCGGCAAGCCGCCCGGTCAGCGGCCCGGCGGCAAGCCGCACCAGCATCGCGGCGGAGAGCAACGTTCCGATTTCGCTCGGTCCCAATCCCCGCGTTTCGAGGAACGCGGGCAGGAAGGGTGAGAGCGCACCATAGGCGCCGTAGAGCGTGGCAAAGAGCAGGAGGAGGCGGCCCGAACCGGTTCGCTCGTCTCGCTCCGTGGCTTCCTCCGTCGCCGACACCCCACACGCCTCGCTGCGAATCCCTGCGGCGACCCTGCCAGGGAATGCCCGCGGATCGAAGTGCGGCAGGCCGCACTCTGCCTGTATCGACGGCTGATCCGCCGTTGCCCCATAAGCGTGAACACGCAGAGTTCGTCGGGAGCATTGCGTGTCTCTTCATCCATGCGTCGAAAAAATTTGACGATGACCGCTCTCCTCTGCACCGCATTCGCCGACACGACGCTCGCGATGGCCCTGCGGCCATGAGCGGAACGAGCGCCGACGGGACCGAAGGTGTTCTCCTGCTGCACGGCATCGCCCGCCGGGCCGCCTCGCTGCGCCCGTTGGAGCGCCGGCTGACACGCGCCGGCTACGTCACCCTCAACCTCGATTATCCGGCACGGCGGCTCGGACTCGCCGAAATTGCCGAAGCGATTGCACCGACGGTCGCAGCCTTCGGTGAGGACGTGACGCGCCTTCACATCGTCACCCATTCCATGGGCGGCCTCGTCGCCCGCGTGCTCCTGGCCCGGCACCGGCCGGACAACCTCGGCCGCGTGGTGATGCTGGGTCCGCCCAATGGCGGCAGCGAAATCGCCGATGCGCTGCACCGCTTCGCGGCCTACCGCCGCTTCTTCGGCCCGGCCGGTGCCGAACTCGGCACGGAGCGCGGGGCAGCGCAGGCGCGCCTCTTCGGCCGGGTCGATTACCCGCTCGGCATCATCGCCGGCAGCCGCAGCCTCTACCCTCTGGGCTCGCTGCTGCTGCCGGGGCCGAACGACGGACGCGTCACCGTCGCGCGCACCCGCCTCGACGGGATGACCGATCACATCGTGCTGCCGGCCGCGCACCCGACGATGATGTGGAACCGCCGCTTGGCCGCCGAGACCCTGCATTTCCTGCGCGAGGGGCGCTTCAGCGGCCGATGAAGGATTGCGCCGCAGGTCGCCCAAGGGGCGCCTAAGGATCACCCAAGACTCGGTCAGGAGAACGAGCCGGCAACCACCTCTTGGAACGATGCGCGATCCGTTCCATTTTCCTCAAGCCGGCAGGCTGCTCTCGCCTTCAAACTGGTCTAAGGAGCGTGCTGCCGACGGTCGCGCTCCGGGGCTCGTCGGCCGTGTGCGGTCATGCCGCCCGTCTCGACGTGTCACCCGAGATAAAGGGGCCTCCATCGGCCATGAGCAGCCTCGTCACCGCGCCCGGCGCGACCACCCGCCCGCAATCGCAGCTCGTGACCGTGTTCGGCGGTTCCGGCTTCCTCGGGCGCCACGTGGTGCGGGCCCTGGCAAAGCGCGGTTATCGAATTCGCGTCGCCGTGCGCCGGCCCGATCTCGCCCTGTTCCTGCAACCGCTCGGCAAGGTCGGTCAGATCGTCGGCGTCCAGGCCAATCTTCGCTATCCCGACTCGATCCGCCGCGCGGTCGAGCATTCGGATATCGTCATCAACCTCGTCGGCATCCTGCAGGAATCGGGCAGCCAGCGCTTCTCGAAGCTCCAGACGGAAGGAGCTGGCGAGATTGCCCGAGCCGCCGCGGCGGTCGGGGCGAAGCTGGTCCATGTCTCGGCGCTGGGCGCGGACCCGGATTCACCCTCGCTCTACGCCCGCTCCAAGGCGCTCGGCGAGGCCGAGGTGCTGCGCGCCTCTCCCGATGCCGTGATTTTTCGTCCCTCGCTGGTCTTCGGACCCGGCGACGGCTTCTTCAACCGCTTCGCCTCGCTCGCGACCTTCCTGCCGGCCCTGCCGCTCGCCGGTGCGCAGACCCGCTTCCAGCCGGTCTTCGTCGGCGATGTCGCCGAAGCGATCGCCCGCGCGGTCGATGGGTTGGCGCCCGGCGGCCGGGTCTACGAGCTCGGCGGGCCGGAGGTGAATACGCTCGAATACTTCGTGCGCTACATGCTCGAGGTGACGATGCGCCGACGCGCCGTGCTCGACCTTCCGGAGCCGGTGGCGCGCCTGCAGGCGCGGGTGATCGAGATCGCCGATACGCTGACCCTCGGTCTGCTTCCGGCCAACCTCAAACTGACGCGCGATCAGGTCGCCCTGCTGCAGGTCGACAACGTCGTCTCGGATGCCGCGAAGGCGGAGGGGCGCACCATCGAGGCGCTCGGCATCGTGCCGACGGCGGTCGAGGCTGTCGTGCCCGGTTATCTCTGGCGGTTCCGCAAGGCGGGGCAGTTCGCGCAAGGGCGCGGCACCGAAGCGCAAGCCGGTGTGCCCGATCTCCTGGCTCCGCACAGCGAGTCGACCCAGTCAACGCATCGCCCCGGTCGCGCCAGCGGCCCGGCGATTGGCCAGCAGGCCGCCGGTCAAAACCGTGAGGGCGTTCGCTGGGGGACGCGCGGCTGAAAGGGGGGGCACTCCGCTCACGGAGTGCCCCACGGACGCGGCAGGCGGGCTCCGTAACGGCCCTTCTCGTATTTTCCGCGGTTTTCCGATTGACGCCCTGCCTGGCCA
>NZ_JAPPQV010000003.1:517500-4932500 GCF_026672325.1 Methylorubrum sp. SL192 | reverse complement strand
GTTGTACTCATTGTAGAGGATCTCCACGTGCAGCGGCAGCGTATTGGTGAGTCCGCGGATATGGCCGGAGACGACCGAGACCGCGCCGAACTCGCCCATCGCGCGGGCGTTGCAGAGCAGGACGCTGTAGAGCAGGCCCCAGCGGATATTGGGTAACGTCACAGTCCGGAAGGCGTGCCATCCGGAAGCGCCGAGGGTCAGCGCCGCCTCTTCCTCCGCCGTGCCCTGCTCCTGCATGAGCGGGATGAGCTGGCGGGCGACGAAGGGGAAGGTGACGAAGATCGTCGCGAGCACGATGCCGGGCACCGCGAAGATGATCTGGATGTCGTGCTCGACGAGGAACGGGCCGAACAGGCCGCGCGAGCCGAACACCAGCACGTAGATCAGCCCGGACACCACCGGCGAGACCGAGAAGGGCAGGTCGATCAGCGTGACGAGCAGGTTCTTGCCGGCGAACTCGAACTTGGCGACGGCCCAGGAGGCCGCAACGCCGAAGACGAGGTTGAACGGCACGGCGATCGCCGCGACGATCAGGGTAAGTCGGATGGCGGAATGCGCGTCGGGCTCGGAGAAGGCGGCGAGGTAGGCGCCCCAGCCCTTGGCCAGAGCCTGCGCGAACACGGTGAGGAGCGGCAGGACGAGGAAGAGTCCGAGGAAGGTCAGCGCGACCGCGATCAGCAGCCATCGCACGACCCGCCGCTCGGTGACGACGCTGGCGGGAAGCCGCAGCGTTTCGTGCCGCGGCGGCGTGCCGGGGCTTTGAGCCAGCGCCTCAGACATAGCCGAATCTCCGCCGGCTCCAGGCCTGGATCAGGTTGATCGCGAGCAGGGTCACGAAGGAGATCGCCAGCATGATCACGGCGATGGCGCTGGCGCCCGCATAGTCGAATTCCGAGAGCTTGATGACGATGAGCAGAGGCGCGATCTCGGAGACGTAGGGCAGGTTGCCGGCGATGAAGATGATCGAGCCGTACTCGCCGACGCCGCGGGCGAAGGCGAGGGCGAAGCCGGTCAGTACCGCCGGGATCAGCGGCGGCAGCACCACCCGCGTCAGCGTGGTGATCCGCGACGCGCCGAGGATGGCGGAGGCTTCCTCCACCTCCTTGTCGATCTCCGCAATCAGCGGCTGCACCGTGCGCACCGCAAACGGCAGACCGATGAACACCATCGCGATGAAGATGCCGACCGGCGTGTAGGCCGCCTCGATGCCGACCTTGGCGAGCTGCTCACCCACCAGTCCGTTCGGGGCGTAGAGCGAGGCCAGCGCGATGCCGGCCACGGCCGTCGGCAGGGCGAAGGGCAGATCGACCACCGCGTCGGCAAGCTTGCGGCCAGGGAAGTCGTAGCGGGTCAGCACCCAGGCGACGGTGCCGCCGAAAACCGAGGCCGTGAGCGCGGCGAGCAACGACACACCGAAGCTCACGCGCAACGCACTGGCGACGCGCGGATCGGTGGCAACGTCCCAGATGCCGGACAGGCCGAGACCCGACGCTTTCACCACGAGGGTGGCCAGCGGCAGCAGCACGATCAGACTCAGGCAGGTCAGCGTGTAGCCGAGCGTGAGCCCGAAGCCGGGAATCACGCTCCTTTGGCGGAAGCGCCGCCGGGGTTTCACGGGCTCGCCCATGCGGTCAGCGCCCAGCCTTGCTCAACTGATCGAACAGGCCGCCATTGTCGAAGTTGGCCTTCTGGATCTCGTCCCACGAGCCTTGAAGATCCTCGATCTTGAACAGCTTGATCTCGGGAAGTTGCGCGAGATCCTCGGGCTTGGCCGCCTCGCGCTTGATCGGGCGATAATGGTGCTTGGCGAAGATCGCCTGCGCCTTGTCGCTGTAGAGGAACTGGAGATAGGCCTCGGCCTGCTTGCGGGTGCCCTTCTTGTCGACGTTGGCGTCAACGAGGGCGACCGGCGGCTCGGCATAGATCGAGGTCGGCGGCACGACGATGTCGAATTTGTCCTTGCCGAACTCCTCCAGCACGAGGAAGGCCTCGTTCTCCCAGGTCGGCAGAACGTCGCCGAGGCCGCGCTGAGCGAAGGTCACGGTCGAGCCGCGGGCGCCGGTGTCGAGCACGGGCACGTTCTTGTATAGCGCGCCGAGGAAGGCGTTGGCCTTCTCCTTGTCCCGGCCGTCCCGCTCGTAGGCGTAGCCCCAGGCCGCGAGGAAGTTCCAGCGCCCGCCCGCCGACGTCTTCGGGTTCGGGGTGATGACCTTCACGTCCGGCTTGGCCAGGTCGTCCCAATCCTTCACGCCCTTCGGGTTGCCCTTGCGGACGAGGAACACGACGGTCGAGGTGTAGGGCAGGCCCTCGTTCGGAAGCTTGGTGCGCCAATCCGCCGGGATCTTCTTTGAGATCTTGGCAATGGCGTCGATATCGGACGGGATGCCGAGGGTCACGACATCCGCCGGGATGCCGTCGATGACGGTACGAGCCTGCGCGCCCGAACCGCCATGGGCGGCGCGCACGGTGATCGTCTCACCGGTCTTGGCCTTCCACTCCTCGGCGAAGGCCGCGTTGACCTCGCGGTAGAGTTCGCGCGTCGGATCGTAGGAGACGTTGAGGATCTCGGTCTGCGCCTGGGCGCTGCCGGCGGATGCAAGGCAGACGGTCATGGCGAGACCGAGAAGGACCGCGCGCCGATAGGGTGTCGCGCCGGGCTTGATCGGATATCCGTCGAACACGTCGTCTCGCCTCCACATCGCGGACCTCGCCCGCCTCTGGAGACGAAGTGTTCTTTTTAAAGAACGATGTCAAGCGTAGCGCCATGTGAGATGCTTGATACAGAGCCCGAGACCAGTGCTCGTCACAAGGCGAATAAGACGAAATTTCTTCAAATGCGCGGCAAAATAGACAGAAAATCTATCACGCAGCGTTCTTTTGAAAGAACGTTTTCGGGGACGATCTCGGCGTCAGGCTGAAGCCCATTCGACCGCCAGCCAGACGCCGCGGGCGATGATGAACCACCACGTCACGGTGACAGCCAGGGCACCCAGGAGACCGAGGGCCGCGAAGCGACGCTGCATCGGGCTCAGGATGGCTTCGAAAACGCTCTTCATTGCGGGACGTCTTCTCATCGCGTCGGTGGTTCGGTCTCGAAAGGGATCGCCGCCGTGCCGCGTTGGCCGTGACGGCGTGCCAACGCGAAACATTCGGTGCCCTGTCGGGTCGTCTCGCCCTGGCCGTGGCAAGTGACGAACCAGGGTTGCAACGAATCCACTGTCTCGACCGCGCGTACCGCCGCGAGACCATCGCGCCGGGCTTCGGATTTGCAGCGATGCGGAGGACCGTCCCGATTTCGGACACTCCGATCTGCCCTCGAGAAAGCTTTTGGAAATGTCGTTGCCCAACCCCGCGAAGAACGCCCCGGACCGCGACGTGCAGCCGATCCTGTTCGGATTGCTTGCGGACGGTTCCGGCGAGGCACGCTTCGCTGGTACACCGATCGAGGTCGGCCCATCGTCGGAGGCGGCCCGGTTCTCGCCCTCCCGCGATTGGTACGGCCGCTGGGCGGTTCAGCCCCTGCACGGCAACCTGGCGCCGGACGCAACGCGTATGGATCGAGTCGTATGCCCGGAGGATATCGTGATCCTCGGCCCGCGTCGGCACGCCCGGCGCTTTTGAAATGCCACTGCCGCGCTCAAGCATCGTGCCGGATATCAAATCCAGGACGATGCTCGAACCTCTTGTTTTCGCATCATCTTTTTCCGAAAGCCGGACGCCA
Organism: Methylorubrum sp. SL192; assembly: GCF_026672325.1. Classification (NCBI taxonomy): domain Bacteria; kingdom Pseudomonadati; phylum Pseudomonadota; class Alphaproteobacteria; order Hyphomicrobiales; family Methylobacteriaceae; genus Methylorubrum; species Methylorubrum sp. SL192. Next base: position 4,928,779 of record NZ_JAPPQV010000003.1, on the reverse strand, counting down.
CCTTTCGCGGCGATGCTCTATGCGCCGCGCGCCGCATTGCTTAAGCTCGGACCATGGAGAATCACGAGCTACGCGAGTCGCGGGCGGCCCTCATTCTGATGGGCGTGGCCGTGCTTGCCGTGTTGCTGTTCGGAGCCGTGACGCTGATCGTGCAGGCGGCGGGGTGAGCGGCTTCGGTTGATCGGTCGATCTGCGTCTCGCAATCCAAGGGGCGGGTACGCCTCTTGGCGCCGCTCACGCGCGCAGCGCTTGCCATTCCTTCATGCCGCTCACGAAAATCGTGCTGTGCGCGGAGCGGAGACGATCGGGATTTTGATGAGGTACGCTTAGTCCGAGAGCGCGCGGAGCTGCCGGTCGAGCGCTTCCAGGGCGCGGGCCTGATCCGGCTCGGGCTCGGGGCCGCTGACATAGGCGAGTGTCACCCGGGCGATGCGCAAAGCCGTCGCGAGATCGCGACCTTCGCGCTGCGCCTGCTCGATCACGGTGGCGACATCCGCCATGACCTGGGCGTTTCCCTCGTATCCGCGCATCATGTCCGCGTCATCAATGTCCGGGCCGCAAACCGCGCGGCGCTGCGAAACTGTCGTGTTGTCCCGAAAGCCGGCGATCACCGCTCGGAACAACACGACATTCCTAACATTTTCGCCCGGTTGATGAAATGCGTGCGCCGCCGGCCTCTTTGCACCGGCCGCACGCGTCGGCATAATCGCCGCCGGACCAAACGGGAGCACCGCAGAATGGACGAGCCAGGATCCGCCGGCCATGCGGTGTTCGACGTGGCCGAGAGCGTGCGCCGCCTTCCCGAAACCGCGGCGACGATGGTGGCCGATCACCGCTTCACCGACGACGAGACCGCGAGCGCCCGCGTCTTCCGGGTCTACCGGCCGACGCCGCCGCACTATCACACGACCTGCGACGAGTATCTCTACGCCCTCTCCGGCCGTTGCCGGATGCAGTTCGGCGACGCGGCACCGGTCGAGGTCGGGCCGGGCATGCTCGTGTTCTTCAAGCGCGGGGTGGTGCATTCCGTACCGGAGATCCTGGAGGAGCCGGTGGTGTTCCTCTCCGTCGACACACCCCGGCGCGGGCCGCGCGACATCCAGTTCGTCGAAGCCGGAACGGGCACGCCCGACAGCTTCATGCGGCAACCCGACTGAGACTCACAGCACGTCGCTGCCGGCCGGCACGGTGCGTTGCGCGCCCGCCGCCTCGGCAGCGCTCTGGAACAGGCGCTCGCTCGTCAGCTTCAGGAGATAGAAGCCGAATTCCGGGTTCTGATAATAGAGCTGCTTCACCTCGGAATAGGACAGGCAGCGCGCCGTGCCGGCCTCGACGCAGGCGAGCGAGCCGGTGCGGCGATTGCCGGGCGAGAGCATGCCGAGTTCGCCGACGATCTGGCCCGGCCGCACGTCGAGGCCGTGCTCGGCGATGCGGAAGCGCCCGCTCTCGATCAAGTACATCTCGTGGGCCGGGTCGCCCTTCAGGAACAGCACCTCGCCGGCCCGGAAGCGGCGGGAGGTGCCGAAGGATTTCAGCCAGTCGAGGGAGAGGTCGCCGGAGGCCGCCCGCTCGGTCTCGCGCACGAGGCGGACCATCTCGTAGAGCCGCCACGCGTTGAACGGGATCTGGATCGCCTCGGTGAGCATCACCGGCACGCTGCCGATCAGGTAGCCGTAGGTGATGACGGCGCAGCTCGCGCACAGGGCCACGATGCGCAGCGGGATCATCGTTCCCATCGCCGAGGAGGCGACGGTGAGCGCCGTCCCGAGATAGCCGATGGCTTCGACCCAGTTCATCGCGTTCCCCCCGGCCTCCCGGCCGGCCCTCGCTCCGGCGGGCGCTCCTGCGCGTTTGTCGCGTCGGCGGTTCGCCCATCCGGGTGGGGGATGCAAGTGCGGGAGCGCTCAGGCGCTCGCCCGCAGCGGAGCACGATCGTCGGTGAGCGTGTCGGCGACGCGATCGGCCGCGCGTAGCCCTTCCTCGTAGGCGCCGCCCGCGGTGCCCCATTGCGCACGGGAATTCGCCTCGCCCGCGAACCAGATCCGCTCGCCGACCGGCTCCTGGAGCGTCGCCCGGGCGGCCGCGTGTCCGGGCGGAACCACGGCCCAGGAGCCCCGCGACCAGGGATCGTGCCGCCAAGCGGTCACGGCCGGGATCGCGAGGTCGGCCAGGGCGGCGCGGCCGAAATGCTCGGACAGAACCGCGCGGGCGAGGCGGCGCGCCCCATCGGGTCCGGCCCCGGCAGCGTCCAGGGCACGGGCCAAGGCGGTGTCCAGCTCGAAATAGTGGAACGGCGTGCCGTCGATCCGCGTCAGCATGCCCGGCGGCTTGTGGCGTCCGCCGACCACGCTGGCGAGCCGGTCGCGGCCCTGGAACGGCGCCGAGGGCCAGTGCAGGACGACGTGCTCGTAGATGCCCGACAGGAAGCCGTCGATGGCCGCGCGCGTCCGTTCGGGCAGCGGGGGATCGAAGCGGAACGCCGCCTGAAGCACGGGCATCGGAACGGTGACGATGACGGCCCGCGCCGCGAGCCGCCCACCGTCCTCGAGTTGCACGCGCACGCCCGGCCCCGACCAGTCGAGGCCGGCCACGGGGCATCCGAGCTGGATCGGCAGTCCGGGCGCCAGCCGCGCGAGATAGGCGCCGTAGCCGCCCGCGATGAAGAAGTTGTCGCCGTATTCCATGCTCGGCCAGTCGTGCAGCGACACCTCCTCGAGCGGCCGGCCCGAGACCAGGGCGTGGACGCCGGCGATGCGCTCACGCCACGGCCCGAGATGGCGGGGCAGCGCGCCGGAGGCCGGCCCGTCCTGCGTGCGGGACGCCGCGCCCGTAATCGCCCGGTCGGCGACGTCGAAGGCGCGGGAGAAGGCGGCTTCCTCATCCGCACGCGCCGGACGCCGGCCGATCCAGAGATGCTCGTGCTGCGCGGCCCGCCGCAGAGGCTCGCCGCGGGTCCGGGCGAGGGCGACAAGGGGGTTGATCGGCCCGGCATGCATCCAGTGCGCGCCGAGATCGATCGCGTGGCCGCGCAGCTGCGTCGTCACCGCGCGCCCGCCGACCCGGTCGCGCGCTTCGAGAACCGCCACCGACAGGCCACGCTCGATCAGCCGCCGGGCCGAAGCGATCCCAGCCGCGCCCGCGCCGATCACGATCACGTCGGGCGCGGCCGGGACGGGCGAGACACGGGCCGCGACGGTCGGGCGGAAGCGGGCGTGCTCGGGGGCAGGGCGCATGGTCTCGAAGCGGATCCGGGAGGGCAGCGGCCCTCATGTCGTCCGCCGACCCTGCCGCGGCAAGCGTTCGCGGCCGCCTTCCCTCGTTCAGCGGGCCGGCGCGGCGCCGTTCGAATCGAGCACTTCGACCGTTCCCGACCGGTCGCCGCCCGGCCGCGGGCTCCCGGTGAGAGTGAAGATGCGGCCCTTGTAGGTCACCGCGCCGAAGCCGTGGCGGGCGGTGGGAAGCCGGGCCAGGGCGCGCCAGAGATTGCCCGGCAGATCGAAGGCCTCGACCTCGTCGTAGGTCCTGCGATTTGACTCGCCGCCGATGACGAAGACCTCGCGGCCGAGCACGGCGGAGGCGACGCCGCTGCGCGCGGTCGGCAGGGGCGCCGCCTCGCTCCAGGCGTCACGCGCCGGATCGTAGACCTGATTGGCCGCGAGGTTCTTGCTCGAATCGCCGTCGATCCGGCCTCCGCTGGCGACGATGCGGCCCTCCACCGTCTGCACCGCGAGGTGGTCGCGGGGCGTCGGCAGGTCGGCGGCCGTGCTCCACCTATCCTTTGCCGGATCGTAGACCTCGTGGGAGCGGACATTGCCGCGTCCCGACCCGCTGCCGCCGACGACATGGATCTTGTCGCCGAGTGGCGCCGCCCCGCCCGCGGCCCGCGGGGTCGGCATCGGCGCGCGGGCCTCCCAGGCGTTCGCCTTCGGATCGTACGCCCAGACCTTGTCGGTCGCTTCCCAGCCGTTGACGTAGCCGCCGAACACGTAGACCCGCCCGCCCTGTTCGGCCGCCATGGTGTGGTGGACGGGGTAGGGGAAGGGCGCGCCCTTGCTCCAGCGATCGGTGGCCAGATCGTAGATCAGCAGTTCGGTCGCGCCGTTGTAGTCGCCGATGACGTAGGCCTTGCCGTCGAGCGCCGCGACCGCGACTTCGGAGCGCTCCGCCGGGGCGGAGCTGGCGCCCGCCCAGGCCCCGACCTCGTGGGCGTCGGCAGGCACGGTGGCGGGAACGGTGGCGAGCAGGGAGCCGAGCAGGGAGCCGAGCAGGACGAGACGAGAGAGGGCGGGGCGGGCCATGGGCGGGTCTCCGGCGGATCTATGCGGGCAACGCCTCAATCGCGCTCAGGAGCCGCGCTTCGTCAGGGTTTCCCGAAGCTGGGGCTTGCGCCATCCCCGCGGAGTGGCGAGAACCCGCCTCGGGTGGGTGCGGATCATCGAGAGGATTGAAGGGCGCGATGCTCATCAAGGCCGCTGCCGCCGCTATGCGGCAGGTATTCTCCCCCGCCCTGCGCGGCATCCTGTTCAAATCGCTGGCGCTCACGATCGGGCTGCTGGTGGTCGTGTGGTTCGGACTGACGCGCCTGATCCAGGCCTTCCAGGCGAGCCACCACATCTCGGCCGACTACCCGTTCCTCGACACCCTGGCCTTCTTCCTGGCCGGTGCCGGGCTGTTCGTGGCTCTGGCCTACATCATGCCCGCGGTGTCGATCCTCGTGGCCGGCTTCTTCCTCGACGACGTCGCCGAAGTGGTCGAGCACAGCGATTTTCCCGCCGACACGCCGGGGCGTGCCCTGCCGTGGGGGCAGGCGCTCGGGTCGGCTTTCCGCTTCGCCGGCCTCGCCCTGCTCGTGAACTTCGTGGCGCTGATTCTCGTCTTCGTGCCGGGGGTGAACCTCGTCGCCTTCTTCGGCGCCAACGCTTACCTCCTCGGCCGCGAATATTTCGAGCTGGCCGCCGGCCGTTTCCGTTCCCTTCCGGAGGCGCGGGCGATGCGCGAGCATTACGGCTTCACGGTGATCGCGGCCGGCTGCCTGCTCGCCGGTCTGATGATCGTGCCGATCGTCAACCTCGTGACGCCGCTCTTCGGCGTGGCGCTGATGGTCCATCTCCACAAGGGGCTCGAACGCAGGGCGCTTCCCGGCCCGGCCGAGACCAATCCCCGCCTGTCGAACCGGCGCTGACGCGCCGCGCTCAGGCACGACAGGACGCACGATAACGCTTGCTTGAGTGAGGTCGGGCGCGGCCTCGCCGAAGCGCGTCCGCAGTGGGGCGCAGCCCGCTTCGTGGCGTCCGGCAACCGGGTTCCGTGCGACGCGCCGCGGGGCAAACCGCGGCTCGAGTTTAATCCCGGACGGTGCGTGTGCCTCGGCACGTCATGCTCAAGTTCTGTCGCCTATATCAGTAACACCAGAGGACGAGACTGCGCTTTCAAGAGAAAGCGCCGAACAAGAGAAAGTGAAAATCACATGAAGACCCGTCTTGCCGCCGTCGTTGCCGCCGTCATCATCGGCGTGACCGCTCCGGCCTCTTCCGTGATGGCCTTCGACCGGAACGCCCGCCCGGCCACAGCCGCCGACGTAGAGGTCACGGGTTCGCTCGGTGTCCACGACAGCCCCGCGCACACCGCCTGCCCGATGAGCTCGGCGGCCGAGGGCAATGCGAACCAGCAGAACTTCCCGGTCAAGCAATATGGCCAGACGTCTGGTGGTACGCGCTGCTGAGCCCGGGGCGCCGAATCCCGGCGCCACGAGACTGTGATATCGTGCAAGTCGACATTTCCAGTGGAACTTTATCGACAATATTGGCCATAACGGCCTCACATCTTCGCGATTCGAGATGCGCTTCATCGTCTCGTCGCATTTTTCTTGCTCTCTCGACGGAATGACTGAGCGTTTCTGTCGTTGATGGTAATGACTGGGCCTGAATGGCCCGGTTTCTGCCTCTCCCTCCGCCTGCCGGGACGTTGGCCATTCCGCGACCATGCGGGGCCGACGCCGCAGGTGGGAGCCACCGACCGTAAGGAGTTGACCGAGCATGCAACTGAAGCCCGTCTCCTACGCCATGATCGCCGTGTTCGCCTGCGGCCTCGTGATGACCTTCGTCGGCTCGATGAACGTGCTGCTTGGCGGCATGTAAGACCCGGTCAGGCGTCCGACCGGCTCGGCCGCAGCCCGGCATCCCGGTTGAGGCGCAGCAGCAAGGCAACGGGGATCAGACCCGTCATCACGATCAACAGCGCGCTCGCGGCACCGTCCTCGTAGGTGCCGCGAGCGGCTTCGCCGTAGAGGTGCGTGCTCAGCGTCTCGACGTTGAGCGGACGCAGAAGCAACGTCACCGGTAATTCCTTCGCCATATCCACGAAGGCGAGCAGCGCCCCGCTCAGGACGGCGGGCCATGCCAGCGGCAATTGCACCGCGAGGAGTGTGCCGAAGCGCCCGCGTCCCAGCATCCGCGCCGCGTCGGGAAGGGTCGAGGGGATGCGCGCGAGACCTGCTTCCGTCGCGCCGACGGGAATGGTCAGGAAGCGGAGCGTATAGGCGATGACCAGCGCTGCGCCCGTGCCGAGGCCGACGGCCGGTGCCCAGCCGAGCCCGGCGCCGGCCAGGTTGGTCAGCCCGGTATCAAGCAGCGCGAGCGGGGCGAGGAGCCCCACGGCCAGCACCGTGCCCGGCATCGCGTAGCCGAGACCGGCGGCCCGGATCAGTGCCAGTCCGCTACGTCGCCCCAGGAGATGCGGGGAGGCAGCCACCAGCAGCCCCACCGCGACCGTGACCAGGGTCGCGGCGCCCGCGTAGAGCACGGTGTTGAGGGCCTGCGCGGCGAGGGTGTCCGGCAGCCCCATCCGGTTTAGTCTCTGCCAGACGGCCCATGCGAGATAACCCGCGGGCAGGCCGAAGCCGAGCAGCACGGGAGTGAGGCCGAGACCGAGAGCGAGACCCGCCCGCCATCCCGACAGCGGCCGACGCGCGGTCGGCCGGTCGCGATGGCCCGAACCGGCATAGCCCCTTCCGCCGCGAGCGAGCCGCTCGAGCGCGACGAGACCGACGACGCCGGCCAGCATCACCAGGGCGATCTGCGCAGCACCGGGCAGGTCCGAGCGGTTCACCCAGGTCGCGTAGACCTGCACCGTGAGGGTGCGGACCCCCAGGAACTCGGCCGCGCCGACATCGTTGAGCGCCTCCATCAGTGCGAGACCGGTGCCGAGGGCGATGGCGGGCCGAGCCAGCGGCAGCGCCACCCGGAAGAAGGTCCGCGCCGGTCCGGCGCCGAGCATCCGCGCGGCCTCCAGCAGCGTCCCCGCCCGCATCAGGAACAGCGCCCGCGTCGGCAGGTAGACGTAGGGGTAGAGGACGAAGCCGAGGAGCAGAATGCAGCCGGGCAGTGAGCGCAGATCGGGAAAGGACAGGTCGCGTGGGCTCGACAGGCCGAGCAGCCCGCGCAGTCCGCTCTGCAACGGACCGAGCGGGTGCATCAGATCGAGATAGGCATAGGCCACCACGTAGGTCGGCACCGCGAGCGGCAGCAGCAGGGCCGCGTCGAGCAGCCGACGGCCGGGAAAGGCGAAGGCCGAGACGAGCCACGCCGTTCCGGTGCCGAGCCCGATCACCAGGATTCCGACACCGGCGAGAAGCAAGCCCGTCTCGCGGATCGCCTGCGGCAGCACATAGGCCGCAAGATGCGGCCACAACTCGCCGGACCCGTCGGCCGCCGCGATCGCGAGCGAGGCGACCGGCGCCAGGAGGACGGCGGCCAGCAGCGCCGCCGCCGCGTAGAGGAAGCCACGAGCGGGCGTCATCGATGATCCTGCGATCCGTCCCCTCGGCGTTCTGTCGGCCGGCCGCCGGGAACGGACCAGTGATGCTTGAGAGCGGTCAGTTGTCGAAGCCGACCTTGTCCGCGAGCAGGCTCGCCGCCTTGCGGTTGCGGGCGATCTCGACGAGCGGCGTCGTATCGAAGCTGAGCGGGCCGAGCGCCTGCAGCATCGGATCGGCCGCGACGCCGGCTTTCACCGGATACTCGAAGTCGGCCTTGGCGTAGAGCGCCTGCGCCTCGTCGGAGACGAGGTATTCCAGCAGCTTGACCGCTTCCTCGCGATGCGGCGCGTGCTTGGCGACCACGGCGCCCGAAACGTTCACGTGGGTGCCGCCGCCCTCGAAGGTCGGCAGCACGACCTTGATCGCCTCGCCCCATTTCTGCTGATCCGGACCCCCGCGGCCCGAGCGCATCAGCCCGACATAGTAGGAGTTGGCGAGCCCGATTTCGCAAAGGTCGGCGGCGATGTCGCGCGCCACGTCCCGGTCGCCCCCGGCCGCCTTGCGGGCAAGGTTGGCCTTGACGCCACGAAGCCACTCCTCGGTCTTCTCCGCGCCGTGGCGCACGAGGAAGGCGGCGATGAGGGCCGTGTTGTAGGGATGCTGGCCCGACCGGAGGCAGATCTTGCCCCGCCACTTTGGATCGGTCAGCGATTCGTAGGTCGCGGCGTTCAGGTCGGAGAGCGCCTTGTCGGCGTAGAGCACGCGGGCGCGCATGGAGAGGGCGTACCAGCGCCCGTCCCCGTCGCGGAGCGGCGCCGGTACGGCTGCCTCCAGAACCGCGGAGCGGACCGGCTGAGCCAGGTCGCGGTCGAGCAGTTCGATCAAGTTGCCGATATCGACCGTCATGACCACGTCGGCGTTGCCGCGGGCGCCTTCCGCCGCGACGCGCTCGGCCAAGCCCTTCTCGACAAAGACGGTGTTCACCGTCACGCCGCTCTTGGCGGTGTAGGCGTCGAGGAGAGGCCGGATCAGGCCCGGCTCGCGGGTCGTATAGAGGTTCACCTCAGCACTCTCGGCCTGGCCGGCCAGAGCAAAGGCAAGGCTGAAACCTACGAAACAACCGAAGCGCCGCAGCCGCAACATTCTATTCCCCCCAAGCATCGATGATGCTCGCCGGGTGTTATAGACGGGCAGGGAACCGGACAAGTCTGATGATTTATACTTATTCTAGATAAAATTGACGTCTCAAGCGGATTCGCATTCGGTGAAGACGAGGATCCTGCCTTCGACGAGCCCCAGCTCGATCCTGTCATCCACATGATCCTCCTGCGCCGCGGTGAGGCGCAGGGGCTCGTCGAGCCCCGGAATCTCAACGTCGATGCGGGTGCTCCCGCCGGCAAAGTTGCGGCGCAGCACCCGGCCCGGCACGCCTTCGCCGCGCGGCACGATGCGGATCGCCTCCGGCCGCAGGCAGACCTGCACGGCTCCGTCGGGCCCGGAGGAGGGCAGGGCGACCGTTCCCAGCGGCGTCGCCAGACGGCCGCCGGAGGCGAGGCCCGCCACCGTCACGACGTCACCGAGCGCCCTCGCGGCGAAGGGGCTCACGGGCGCGCGATACAAGGCTTCGGCGGTGTCGCACTGGATCAACTGGCCCTTCCGCATCAGGGCGATGCGGTCGGCGAACTCGACGGCCTCGGCGGCGTCGTGGGTCACGAGGATGGCGCTGATGCCGTCCTGACGCAGAACGGCGAGCGTGTCGGCACGAACCCGCTCTCGGGTGCCGGCATCGAGGTTCGAGAACGGCTCGTCGAGGAGCAGCACCCGGGGACGCGGTGCGAGCGCCCGCGCCAGCGCCACCCGCTGAGCCTCGCCGCCGGACAGCGTCGCCGGGTAGCTTGTCTCACGGCCCGCCAGACCGACCTCGGCGAGGCGCTCCCGCGCCACGGTCCGCGCCCGCGCGCCCGGCAAATGGCTCAGGCCGAACCGAACATTGGCCAGCACGGTGAGGTGGGGAAACAGGGCGTAATCCTGAAACATCAGGCCGACGCCGCGGGTCTCGGGCGGTTCGCCGCCGCCGCGACCGGCGATGCGCCGGCCGTCGATGTGAATTTCGCCAGCATCGGGTTCATCGAGCCCGGCGACCAGCCGCAGCAGCGTGCTCTTCCCGCACCCGGAATCACCGAGAACCGCCAGGATCTCGCCCGCCGACAGCGAAAGCGAGACGTCGTCGAGCGCCAGCATCCGGCCGTAGCGCCGGCTCACACCGCGGATGTCGAGGCGCACGGATGACGATGCAGCCGACACGCCGTCCTGTCCGGTGGCCGTGGGAGGGGCGGGTTTACGGCGAGGAAACAACGGCGGCGGATCCGACGAATGAGCCTGAACCGGGAGGACTTGCCCGGTCGTCCCCCCTCCCTCGCACAGCTTCCGCGTCGGGGCGAGATCCCGCTTCGCGCTTCTCAAAGAGGCCGAGGCATGCTATGGCCCCGCTGCAATGCCGCTCGCCACGCCGCCCTGTGCGGAAGGTTCCGGGAAACCGGTGCTCGGCGTGAGTTGCGTTCGGCGGGTGTAGCTCAATGGTAGAGCAGCAGCCTTCCAAGCTGAATACCCGGGTTCGATTCCCGGTACCCGCTCCAACCTTCCTCCCCGATCCATCGCCGAAGCCGTTCCGCCCCTGTCGGAACTGACGGCTTCGGCTTTGCCGCGATCCGGCCTCAGCCCGTCGGCGTGCGGAGCGGGCCATAGGTGGCGCGGTAGCTGCGCGGGCCGACGACGGGGAGCAGAACGTTCCTCGCCCAATCCGGCATCCGCGCCGTGCGCGACAGACGATCGGTCATGCTTTGGACATGCGCGACGCGGGGGCGCCGCAGCCATTCGTAGTCCGGCCCGACGCGATCCCAATCCGCCCGCTCCGCCAGCAGGCGGGCCAGAACCTGTGCATCCTCCAGGGCGAGCGCCGCGCCTTGGGCCCAGACCGGTGCGGTGGCGTGGGCTGCATCGCCCAGCAGGACGACGCGGTCGCGGGTCCAGGCCGGGATGCGAACCTCTTCCAGCGGCGAGTGATAGACCGCATCCGGTTGCGACAGGACCGCATCGAGCGTGTCGCGCACCAGCCGGGGAAAGGGCGCGAACGCGCCGCGGATCGCGGCCGGATCGGAGCGACGCTCCCGCCCTGCGCTCACCGAGGCCCAGCCATAGGCCTCGCCGCGATCGACCGGGATGAGCAGGAACAAGGCACCGGCCCCGGCCCACAGCGTCCAGGCCTCGACGCCGGGATTGGGCGTCATGAAGCGCCAGCTCTGGGTTGCAAGCATCGCCGACCCGAGGGCCTGTTCCCCGAACAGGCTGCGGCGGACCGCCGAGTGAACCCCATCCGCCCCCACGAGCAGACCGCCGCTCTCCGTCGAGCCATCGGCGAGTTCAGCCGTGACGTCCTGCGGCCCCTGGCGAACGGCGGCGATCTCGACCCCCCGGCGGATATCGCCCGGAGGGAGATCGCCCTGCAACAGGTGCAGCAGGTCGGCGCGGCGCAGGCAATGCGGCCCCGTCTCCGTGCCCCAGAACGCGGTCTCGTCCACCGCGAAGAGGAGGCGTCCGCGCTCGGTTCGGTATTCGCGACGCCGCACGGGCGCGCCGACCGCACGGAGTGCATCGAGCAAGCCGAACCGGCTCAGCGCATGCACCGCATTGCCCGGCAGATTGATCGCCAATCCCGCATCCGCCTGTACGCCGCGCCGTTCCAGCGTGAGCGAGGGGATGCCCTGCTGGTGCAGGGCGCGCCTGACGGCGAGACCGGCGATGCCGCCTCCGGCGATCAGCACGCGGCCGGCCTGTTGCGTGTCCATGCGCCCTCGAGTCTGTCCCCGCGCCCGCCAGCCTGCCGCACGGCGCCATCCGTGGACAGGAACCGGATAGACCCCGCAGGGCGCATCGACGCAAGCCCGCCGACCGCGAGCGAGCGGCGCCGCTCAGTGCGGGGTTCCGGTTTCCTGGCGCGTCTCGTAGGGCCATTTCCAGCCCTGGATCTCGGGCATGTCCTCACCGTGCTCGCGGATATAGAGCTTGTGCGCAGTCAGGCGGTCTCGGAACGCCTGCTTGGCTCCTGCCGCCCGCGTCACCAGCCCCGGCACCCGGTCGATTGCTTCGATGGCGAGGTGGAAGCGGTCGAGCTCGTTCAGCACCACCATGTCGAACGGCGTCGTCGTGGTGCCCTCCTCGATGAAGCCGCGCACATGCATGTTGGCGTGGTTGGTCCGGGAATAGGTCAGCCGGTGAATGAGATAGGGATAGCCGTGATAGGCGAAGATCACCGGCTTATCGCGGGCGAAGAGGCTGTCGAATGCGGCGTCCGTCAGCCCGTGCGGGTGATCCCTGTTCGATTGCAGGGTCATCAGGTCGACCACGTTGACGACCCGGATGCGAAGGCCGGGAACGGCCTGCTTCAAGAGATCGACGGCGGCCAGGGTTTCGAGCGTCGGCACGTCGCCGGCGCAGGCCATCACGACATCCGGTTCGAGCCCGGTCTCGTCCGTCCCGGCCCAGGACCAGATGCCGATGCCCGCCTCGCAATGGAGACCGGCCTCGTGCGCGCTGAGCCATTGCGGCTGCGGCTGCTTGCCGGCCACGATCACGTTGATGCGGTCGTAGGTCTTGAGGCAGTGGTCGGCGACCCAGAGCAGGGTGTTGGCGTCCGGCGGCAGGTAGACCCGGACGATGTCCGACTTCTTGTTGGCGACGAGGTCGATGAAGCCGGGATCCTGGTGGCTGAAGCCGTTATGGTCCTGGCGCCAGACATGGGAGGTCAGGAGGTAGTTGAGCGAAGAGATCGGTCGGCGCCAGCCGAGTTCGCGCGACACCTTCAGCCACTTGGCGTGCTGGTTGAACATCGAATCGACGATGTGGATGAACGCCTCGTAGCAGGAGAACAGGCCGTGGCGGCCGGTGAGCAGGTAGCCTTCGAGCCAGCCCTGGCAGAGATGCTCGCTCAGAACCTCCATCACCCGGCCCTCGTGGGCGAGGCTGACGTCGTAGGGCTCGATATTCTCGATCCAGACGCGGTCGGTCGCCTCGAACACCGCGTCGAGCCGGTTCGAGGCGGTCTCGTCCGGCCCCATGATGCGGAAGTTGCGCGCCTCGGCGTTGAGCCGGATCACGTCGCGCAGATACCGCCCGAGCGTGCGGGTCGCCTCGCCGATTTCGGCGCCGGGCTTCGACACCGTGAGGGCGAAGTCCTGCCACCGGGGACAGCGCAGCTCCCGGCGTAGCAGACCGCCATTGGCGTGGGGGTTGGCGCTCATGCGCCGGTTGCCCTTGGGTGCCAGGGCGGCGAGTTCGGGGCGCAGGCGGCCGGTCTCGTCGAACAGGGTTTCGGGGCGATAGCTCCGCATCCAGTCTTCGAGGATCTGGCGGTGGCCGTCATCGGTGCGGGCGTTGCCCACGGGCACTTGGTGCGCGCGCCAGAAGCCCTCCACCCGCTTGCCGTCCACGGTTTTTGGTCCAGTCCAGCCCTTGGGGCTGCGCAGCACGATCATCGGCCAGCGCGGGCGCCGGAAGCCCATGCCGCCGCCCCGTGCTTCGGCCTGGATGTCCTTGATGCGCGCCACCGCGCGGTCGAGCGCCTCGGCCATCGCCCGGTGCATGGGCTCGGGCTGGTCGCCCTCGACGAAGTAGGGCTCGTAACCGAAGCCGGTGAACAGGGACTCCAACTCGTCGTCCCGCATCCAGCCGAGCACGGTCGGGTTGGCGATTTTGTAGCCGTTGAGGTGGAGGATTGGCAGCACCGCGCCGTCGGTGACCGGGCTCAGGAACTTGTTGGACTGCCACGAGGCGGCGAGCGGCCCGGTCTCGGCCTCGCCGTCACCGATCACGCAGGCGGCGATCAGGTCGGGATTGTCGAACACCGCGCCGAAGGCGTGGACGATGGCGTAGCCGAGTTCGCCGCCCTCGTGGATCGAGCCGGGGGTCTCGGGCGCGACGTGGCTCGGGATGCCGCCGGGAAACGAGAACTGCCGGAACAGCCGGCGCATGCCCTCCGTATCCTGGGCGATGTCGGGATAGACCTCGCTGTAGGTGCCTTCGAGGTAGGTGTTGGCGACGATGCCGGGACCGCCATGGCCCGGCCCGCAGATGTAGATCGCGTCGAGATCACGCGCTTTGATCAGCCGGTTGAGGTGGACGTAGATGAAGTTTAGCCCCGGTGTCGTGCCCCAATGGCCGAGAAGCCGTGACTTGATGTGCTGCGGCTGAAGCGGCTCGCGCAGCAACGGATTGTCGAGCAGGTAGATCTGGCCGACCGAGAGATAGTTCGCCGCCTGCCAATAGCGGTCGATCAGGGCGAGTTCCTCGCCGCCGAGGGTGGCAGAGGATGGCGCGGTCCGTCCTTGCGGGTTGGTTGGCTCGGTCACGAAGTATCTCCTGGCGGGCGGGGCAGGATCGGGCGGCCTCTCGGATGGCCGCCGGAACGCGGGGAGGGCGTGTCGGCGCTCAGTCTCCGAAGATCACGCGGCGGAAGCGGGCGAGGGCGAAGGCGAAGTAGACGCTGCCCAGGGCCGCGAGGGCGAGGAGCTGCGGCCAGACGATGGAAAGGTCCGCGCCGCGGTAGAGCACGGCCTGGGCGAGGGCGACGAAGTGCGGCGTCGGGCTCACGGTCTGCACGAGATATTGCAGCCAGACCGGCATGCTCTCCATCGGCGTGCTGCTGCCGGAGAGAAGCTGCATCAGCAGCAGCACCGGGATCACCAGCAGGCCGAACTGTCCCATGGAGGTGGCGATGGTGCCGAGCAGGATGCCCAAAGCTGCCACGGCGAGGGCGTAGAGGCCCGCCCCGAACAGGAACAGGGCGATGGAGCCGGCGATCGGTACGCCGAGCCACCACTCGACCACGATGAGCAGCGAGAATCCCGCCGCCACGAGGATCACCATCCCGTTGGCGATGACCTTGGCGAGCATGATCTCGACCGGTACCAGCGGCATCACCAGCAGGTGCTCCACCGTGCCCTGTTCGCGCTCGCGGATCAGCGCCGCCCCGGTGAGGATCACCGTCAGCAGCGTGATGTTGTTGATCACCTGCATCACCGAGGTGAACCAGCTCGTCTGGAGGTTCGGGTTGAACTTGGCCCGCGTCACCACCCGCACCGGTGCCGTATCGTTGAGTTCGCTGCGGGCGGCGAAGGCGGCGATCTCCTGGGTGATGATGGTCTGGATGTAGACCGAGCCGTTGCCGGCCTGGGTCATGGCCGTGGCATCGACGTCGAGTTCGATCGAGGTCGGGTGGCCGGACAGCACGTCCCGCTGCAGGCGCGGCGGCAGATCGATCACGAAGACCAGCCGGCCGGTATCCATGGCGGGATCGACCTCTGCGGGACCGATCAGAACGACGTCCTTGAACAGCGGCGGGTTGAAGGCGCTCACGATCTGCCGCGAGAGGTCGGAGTGATCCTCGTCGACCACGCCGATGCTCACGTTGCGCACTTCGGTCGAGGCGCCGGAAGCGACGGAGACGATGGCGAAGGAGAAGGCGTAGACGACGAGGAACAGCATCACCGGATCGGCCCGGATGCTGCGCAGCTCTTTGACGATGAGGCGGAACACGTTGGCCACATGCGTGCCGAAGCCGAGCGGCGCGGGGGCGGGGACCTGGGCCGGGGCGGGGACTTGGGCAGGGGCCTGGACGGGAGCGGCCATGTCACGCCTCCTGCTTGCGCAGGAGCAGTTGCGACAGGACGAGGAACAGGAACGCGAAGCCCGCCAGCACCGCGATATTGTGCGCGAGTTCGATGAAGGGCAGGCCTTTGGTGAAGGCGCCTGCCGTGACCGGCTGGTACCATGCCGGGGGAAGCGAGAGCCCGATGATCCGCGCGCTGCCCGAGAGCGAGGAAATCGGGACCAGGAGCCCGGAAAAGTTGACCGCCGGGATGATCGACAGGAGCGCGGTGGCGAAAACCGCCGCGACCTGGGTCTTCATGAAGGTCGAGATGAACTGGCCGAACCCGGTGGTGGCCGAAACGTAAAACAGCGTGCCGAGCGCCAGGGCGATGAACGAGCCCTTCACCGGAACGTCGAACACGATCAGCGCGACGAGGACCAGCAGCAGGAAGCTGATCATCGCGATGCCGATATAGGGAAGTTGCTTGCCGACCAGGAACTCGAACTTGGTCACCGGCGTCGAGCGGAAATTGGCGATCGATCCCGTCTCCTTCTCGCGCACCACCGCGATGGCCGACATGATGGCGGGGATCAGGATGAGCAGCAGCATCATCACGCTCGGCACCATGGCGTTGACGCTGCGAAAGGCCTGGTTGTAGCGGAAGCGCGTCTCGACGCTCACGGTCTTGCCCGTTGCCGCGGCGCCCGTGCGCTCGATCACCAATTGCTGAGCGTACTGGCTCGCCAGTGAGGTGACGTAGCCCCGGCTGGTCTCGGCCCGGAACGGCATCGCCCCATCGAGCCAGACGGCGACTTCCGGCACCCGGCCGGACTGAAGGTCGAGGCCGAACCGGGGCGGGATCTCCAGGGCGATCTGCACGGTGCCGCTGCGGAAGCGCTCGTCGAGTTCGGTCGCGGAGCGGATCGGCGCCTGTTCACTGAAGTAGCGCGAACTGGTGAAGGCCTCGGTGAGCTGCCGGCTCTCCGGGCTGTTGTCCTGATCAAAGGCGGAGAAGCGCAGGTTCTCGACATCGAACGAGATGCCGTAGCCGAAGGCAACCAACAGCAGCATCGGGCCGATGAAGGCGAAGGCGATGCGGATGGGATCGCGCAGCAACTCCATCGTCTCGCGCCTCGCATAGGCCCAGAGCCGGCGCGGATCGAACAGGTGGCGGTGCGGCGCGGGCCGAGCGGCGGAGGCGGGGAGATCCGCTGGCGGCCCGGCCGGTTCCTCCCGGTCGATGCCGGCGGCCTCGGCGAGATAGCCGATGAAGCAATCCTCCAGCGAGGCGCTGCCGCGCTCGCTCACGAGGTCGGCCGGCGTGCCGACAGCCAGCACCCGGCCGGCATGCATGAGCGAGATGCGGTCGCAGCGCTCAGCCTCGTTCATGAAGTGGGTAGAGAGGAAGATAGTGACGCCCTCGTCTCGCGAGAGGTCGATCAGGGTGCGCCAGAAGGCGTCGCGGGCGATGGGATCGACGCCCGAGGTCGGCTCGTCGAGGATCAGCATGGCCGGCCGGTGCAGCACGGCCACCGCGAGCTGCAGCCGCTGCTTGATGCCGAGCGGCAGGCTGTCGGGCCGCGCGTCCTTGACGGGTTCCAGCTCGTAGCGGTCGAGCAGCTCCCGGATCCGCACCGGCCGGTCGTGCGGCGGCAGTTGGTAGAGCTGGGCGTGCAGCTCGAGGTTCTGCAGCACCGTCAGCTCGCTGTAGAGCGAGAAGGCCTGCGACATGTAGCCCACGTTGCGCCGGGTCTCCATGTCGTTGCTGCCGACGGGCCGGCCGAACAGCCGCGCGGTGCCCTCCGTGGCCGGCAGGAGGCCGGTGAGCATCTTCATCGTCGTGGACTTGCCGCAGCCGTTCGAGCCGAGGAAGCCGAAGATCTCGCCGCGGCCGATGCGGAAGCTGACATCGTCGACGGCGGTGAAGCTGCCGAAGCGCCGCGTCAGGTGCTCGGCCTCGATCGCCGGCTCCGCGTCGAGCCCCGGCGGGCGGGGCCGCAGCACCACGGCTTTGTGCTGCGCCTGCTTCTCGGGCGGCAGCAGCGCGATGAAGGCCGCCTCCATGTCGGGCTTGGCGGTGCGTTCGAGCAGCTCGGCGGGGCTGCCGCTCGCGATGACCTTTCCGTCATCCATCGCCACCAGCCACTCGAAGCGCGAGGCCTCGTCCATGTAGGCGGTGGCGACGACGACGCTCATGCCGGGCCGGCGCGCCCGGATCGAGCCGATCAGGTCCCAGAACTGACCCCGCGAGAGCGGGTCCACGCCGGTGGTCGGCTCGTCGAGGATCAACAGGTCGGGATCGTGGATGAGGGCGCAGCAGAGGCTGAGCTTCTGCTTCATCCCGCCGGAGAGCTTTCCGGCGGGCCGCGCCTCGAAGGGTTCGAGGCCGGTCGCGGTGAGAAGGTCGGTGATGCGGGCGCGCCGCTCGCGCTGTCCCTGTCCGAACAGCCGGCCGTGGAAGTCGATGTTCTCGAAGACGCTGAGCGTCGGGTAGAGATTGCGGCCCAGTCCCTGGGGCATGTAGGCGATGCGCGCGCCCTGCGCCGCGCGGTGGCGTCGCTCCGCCATATCGCCGCCGAGCGCCAGAACCTGGCCGGTTTGGATCCGGCGCACCCCGGCGACGAGGGCGAGCAGGGTCGATTTGCCGACGCCGTCCGGCCCGATCACCCCCACCATGCGCCCGGCCGGCAGGCCGAGCGACACGTCGTCGAGCGCGACCGTCCGGCCGTAGCGGTGCGAGACATGGTCGAGCCGGGCGATCTCGGCCGCGTCGGTCATGCCAGCCTCACGGCAGCTTCACGGCGAGGTCGGGCGGCCACGCGACGTTGCCCTTGATGCGCACGAACCCGATGCCGCGCACGCCGGTCTTCACCCGCTTGCGGTAGGTCTTCAGCACCTGCGGATCGATCTGGAGCTTGATGCGGAAGGTCAGCTTCTCGCGCTCTTCCTCGGTCTCGACGCTTTTGGGCGTGAACTGCGCGTCGGCAGCCACGAAGCTGATCGTCGCCGGCACGACGTATTGCGGAACCGGATCGAGGATGATGCGGGCCTCGTCGTTCAGCGCCAGCGGCCCGGCCTGCGACGCCGGCAGGTAGATCGTCATGTAGACGTCCGAGAGGTCGAGCAGCGTCAGGATGCGGGTGCCGGCGCCCACCACCTCACCCTCCCGCGCCAGCCGGTACTGCACCCGCCCGTCGCGGGGCGCCCGCAGCACGAGATCGACCAGCATGGCCTCCAGCCGCTGCACGTCGGCTTCGGCGCTCTGCACGGCGAACTTGGCCTGATCCTCCTGCGCCTTGGCGGCGTCGAGCGCCGCCTTGGCCGCCTCGGCCTTGGCCTTGCGCTGGTCGAAGATCTGCTTGGCCATGTAGCCCTTGCCGACCAGCTCCTTGCCGCGGCTGTAGTCGGCGTCGGCGAAGGTGAGGTCGCTGTTGCGCTGGGCGATCAGGGCGACGGCCTCGGCGAGGCTCTTCTTGGCCCGCAGCACCTGGGACTGGGCGCCGCGCAACTGCGCCTCGGTCTCGGGCGAGGAGATCGTGGCGACGACCTGCCCCGCGCTCACCTCGTCGCCCTCCTTGACGAGGAGCTTCGCGATTCGGCCCGCATATTTCGCGGCGACATCGACCTGCGTCGCCTCGATGCGCCCGTTCGACTTGGCGATGCCGTCCGGCATCTTCTGGCCACGCAGACGGTCGATCAACTGCTTCAGGCGCGATTGCGCGAAGGACGGCGGTGGCGCCGCGACGGCGAAACCGGTGGCGAGCAGGATCGCAAGCAGGGCCCCGCGCGCCCTGGGGCCCGGCCTCGTCCGCCTCATGCCCTCGTCCCTGACGCGATTCGATCCAGCAGACGCATCGTGTGTTTCGCGATCATAAGTTCTTCGTCGGTCGGGATGACCCAGATCTGCGCCCGGCTTCCCGATGCATCGAGTCTTGCGACGCCCGAACCGTTGGCGTCATTGCTCAGGATCAAACCGGCCCAACTCACATCGGCGATGATGCGCCGCCGGATTTCGGGTGCGTTCTCGCCGATCCCGGCCGTGAAAACGAAGGCGTCGAGGCCGCCGAGCGTCACGGCGAGGGCGGCAGCCGCCTGGGCGACGCGCCGGCAGAAGAAGTCGACCGCCAGGGCGGCCTCGGGCCGGTCGCTCGCCAGCAGCGTCCGCACGTCGTTGCTGAGGCCGGACAGGCCGAGCAGCCCGCTCTCGTAATAGAGCATGTGCCCGACCTCGGCCGGCGTCATGCCCCGATGCTCGACCTCGGCCGGCGTCATGCCCCGATGCTCGATGAGATGCAGCACGACGCCGGGATCGAGCGCACCGCAGCGCGTTCCCATCGGCACGCCGTCGAGAGCAGTGAAGCTCATGGTGGTTTCCTGGCTTCGGCCGTCCTTCAGCGCACAGAGCGAGGCCCCGGAGCCGAGATGGGCGATCACCACGCGCCCGTCCGCCACCTCAGGGGCGATCTCCCTCAGGCGCCCGGCGACGTATTCGTAGGACAGGCCGTGGAAGCCGTAGCGCCGGACGCCCTCGTCATAGAGGAAGCGGGGGAGGGCGAACCGATCGGACAATTCCGGATGGCCGCGATGGAAGCTGGTGTCGAAACAGGCAACCTGCGGCAGATCGGGCCGGCGCTGCCGTAGCACACGGATCGGATCGAGGTTGCCGAGCTGGTGGAGCGGCGCCAGCGGGATGAAGGTTTCGAGCCGGCGCAACACGGCGTCATCGATCAGCACCGGCTCCGCGAAGTCCGCTCCGCCATGGACCACCCGGTGCCCGACCGCGACGATCGTCGTGTCGCCCAGATGGTGCACGAGCCAATCGGCGAGATGGTGCTGGGCCGCTGAGGCATCGGGCACCTCGCCAGCCTCGAAGCGGCGGTCCTCCAAGAGGGCGCCGCTCCCGTCCGTCACCTTCAGCGAGGGCGTGCTGCCGATCCCGCTCATCCCCCCGCTTAGGCTCGGCGCGAGATCGGCGCCCTCGATGCGGTACAGCTTGAACTTGATCGACGAGCTGCCCGCATTCACGACGAGGATGCTGTCGCGCATCTCAATTCCACGCCGGAGCCGCGTCAGGAGAAGGCGGAGCTACGTCCGTGGCGATCGACGGCCTCCTCGCAATGCGTCGCGAACGGTTTTGGTCGAGTTGTACGGGCCGCGAGATCCAGGATCGCATCCAACCTCTTCCCTCTATCGACCGTGCATCCAATCGGGCGAGCCGCTGCCGGCCCGACCTTGCCGAAGGAATAAAAACTCTTCCGAAGCGAGCAAATGATGATCTTGGACTTCTATCGAGAGCATGGCTGTAGAAGGATTGCCAACTTGTCCCGATAACATTTGATCAATAACTGAAATCTCATGCATGGAAGGCCCGTGCACCTGTCGTTCAACACGGACAAATCGGTCTGGTTGCGTAGATTTGCTACGATGACGGGCTGAAATCTGTCGCGACTGCTGTCGGGTGCGGGAACCGACGTCGCGCAGCCTGCATTTGCAAAAGCGCAACGGTTTCTACCTCGGCTGTTGCGCAAGCTTTGTCACTGCCGTGCTCGAGCCGGACAGGGGCGTTCAGTTCGTATTCCGACAGGTTATTTGTCAACGAAATCAGCAATCGTTTCGCACAACCCTTGTCTCGCCACTTCAACAGGTACTCCCGCGCTGAGCCGAAGTGGAGACCGCTTCAGCAGGCAAGAAAACGCGACAACAGAGGTTTGATCACATCGACCAGTCCGAGGGTGATCGGTCACGACGCGAGAGCACCTGACGCCGTCGCTGTGCCCCTGGAGATCACGGCTGACGCCATCCCGCTGCATCCGGCCCCGGGTCGAGGCCGATGACGCCGGCCATCGGCGCGCAAACGATGGCGCGGCGGCGACATCCCCCGAAACGGAGCGAACGGACGACCGATGCTGCGCCCGCGCCTCATTCCACCCACCGACATGTTTCCCCCGAACCCCTGGGCGGTCGAGGCCGTCCGCTACGATGGCCGGATGGCGCGCGAACTCACCGGGCAGGCGGAGACGATGTTCGCCCTGTCGAACGGCTATCTCGGGATGCGCGGGGTCACCGACGAGGGAATGCCGGTCCGTGAGCCGGGCACCTATCTCAACGGCTTCTACGAGTATCGCCCCATCGTCTACGGCGAGCGCGCCTACGGCTTTCCGACCGTCGGGCAGAGCATCCTGAACTGTCCCGACGGGACGGTTCTGAAGCTTTCCGTTGATGACGAGCCCTTCACCCTCCCAGAGGCCGAGATCCTCTCGTATCGCCGGGTCCTCGACTTCAGGGCCGGCACTTTGAGCCGGGACGTGTCGTGGGTGACGCCTGCGGGCAAGCGCCTGACTCTGCGTACGCTCCGCCTCGTCTCCTTCGCGCATCGCCATCTCGCGGCGATCACCTACGAACTCACGGCTGAGAACGCCGAGGTGGCGGTGGTGATCGCGTCCGAGTTGCGGAACGATCAGCCCCTGGCCACCGACACCAGCGATCCCCGCTTGGCGGAAGGGTTCGTCGGGCGTGTCCTGCATCCGACCGGAACGCAGTCGGAGGCGCTGCGCTCGATCCTCAGCTATCGCACCGGCAGTTCGGGGCTGGTGCTCGGCTGCGGCATGGACCACGTCGTCACGGCCGATTGCCCCCTCGCCGTGCGGGCCGCCTGCGACGACGATCTCGCCACGGTCGTCCTACGCGGCGTTCTCGCCCCCGGCGGGGTGATCCGCATCCAGAAATACCTGAGCTACCATTACTCCGGCAGCGTGGCGCCCGAGCAGATCCGCTCCCAGGTGGCGTGGACGCTGGACCACGCGGTCGAGAGCGGCATCTCCTCGATCGTCGCGCGCCAAAGGCGTGACATGGACCGCTTCTGGGAGCGGGCCGACGTGACGGTGGAGTCGGCCAGCCGACGCATACAGCAGGCGATCCGCTGGAACCTGTTTCAGTTGATGCAGGCCTCGGAGCGGGCGGAAGGCCATGGCATCGCCGCCCGCGGACTGACCGGGCGGACCTATGAGGGACATTACTTCTGGGACACCGACATCTACGTTCTGCCGTTCCTGATCTATACGAATCCGCCGATGGCGCGGAGCCTGCTCAAGGTCCGCTACGACATGCTCGACTGCGCCCGCGACCGGGCCCGGGAACTCGGGCAACGCGGCGCGACCTTCCCATGGCGGACCATCAACGGGCGCGAGGCTTCCGCCTATTACGCTGCGGGGACGGCGCAGTATCACATCAACGCCGACATCGCTTACGCGCTTCGCAAATATGTGGAGGTGAGCGGGGACGTGGATTTCCTGTGCCGCTACGGCGCCGAGATCCTCGTCGAGACCGCGCGTCTGTGGTGCGATCTCGGGTTCTTCTCCGAGCGGATGGGCGGCCGCTTCTGCATCCACGGGGTGACGGGGCCGGACGAATACACGGCGCTCGTCAACAACAACTGCTTCACGAACCTGATGGCCCGGGAAAACATGCGCTACGCCGCCCAAACCGTGCGGATGCTGGAGCGCGACCACCCCGGTAGCTTCGATGCCCTCGTGCGTCGCACCGGCCTCGATCCGGACGAACCCGATGCCTGGGATCAGGCGGCCGAGCGGATGTACCTCCCTTACGATGAGGCGCTGAAGGTCCACCCGCAGGACGACACGTTTCTCGAATTGGAGAAGTGGGATTTCGCCGGGACGCCGGAGGATCATTACCCGCTTCTACTGCACTACCATCCGCTGAACCTCTACCGCGCGCAGGTGATCAAGCAGGCCGATATGGTCATGGCCATGTTCCTGCTGAGCGGGCAGTTCACGCCCGAGGCCAAGCAACGGAATTTCGCGTATTACGACCCGCTGACCACCCACGACTCGTCTCTGTCCGTCTGCATTCAGAGCATCGTCGCCAACGAGATCGGCCTGCGGGAGAAGGCGTTCCATTACTTCAACTTCGCCTTAGCGATGGACATCTCCGACATCGGCGGAAACATGATGCACGGCGCTCACATCGCGGCCATGGGCGGCACGTGGCTCGCTTTGGTCTACGGCTTTGCCGGGATGCGCGACACGGGCGGGCGCATCACCTTCAATCCGTGCCTGCCCGATGCCTGGACGCGGCTGAGCTTCACCCTGACGGTGCGCGGCCAGACGATCCGGGTCGCGTTGAGCCACGCCTCCGCCACCTACAGCCTGCTGGCGGGCGACGGCTTGACCCTCTGGCACAGCGAGGAGGGGGTCCGTCTGTCGGAAGCGGAGCCTTCGGTCACGAAAGCGATCCGCAGGCCGGCCGGGGACGACCATGCCGCCCAACCGTGATGCTGTGCCCCGGATGCTGAGCGCGGTGATCTTTGACGTCGATGGCGTGCTGGTGGATTCGCCCCACGAGCAGGCGTGGCGCGAGGCCCTGGCGGGATTCGCCGACCCGGCCGGCTTCACCACAGCGTTCTATCAAGCCCATGTCGCGGGGAAGCCGCGCCTGGAGGGCGCGCGGGCCACGCTGGAGCGTCTCGGCGACGCCGAGGCGGCCGCCCATGCCGCTGCGTTTGCTGAGAGGAAGCAGGCCGTGATCGAACGCCTGATCGCCGAGGACCGCTTTGTGGCCTTCCCGGACGCGATTCGCCTCGCGTTCGCGCTGCGGGATGCCGGGTTGCGCATCGTGCTCGCCTCGTCCTCGAAGAACGCCGACGCGACGCTGGCCCGCGTGACCCTGCCCGACGGGCGCACGCTGCGGTCGCTGTTCGATGCGGATGTCAGCGGGCGCGACGTGCCGCGCGGCAAGCCCGACCCGGCCCTGTTTCAGCTCGCCGCTAAAGCCGTGAACGTGCCGCCAGCCGAATGCCTCGTCGTGGAGGACGCGCCAGCGGGCATCCGGGCGGCGCAGGCCGGCGGGATGGCCAGCCTCGGTATCGCCCGCCTCGGCGACGAGGCCCTGCTGCGGGCGGCCGGCGCCGACCTCGTCGTGACTTCCCTCGACCAGCTCGATGTCGCCGCCTTGGGCAGCGGGAGCCTTCGGACCCGATCCGTCGAAGCGGCGAACGACCCATAAGCCGAACCGGCGACGGACCGTCTTTGCCTTTACGGGTTGCGGAGTGCCGGCACCGTCTTCGGTGAGCCGAGGTCGTAGGTCTTGTTGCGCAGAGGATCGAGCCGGGTGCCCTCGGAGGCGTCGAAGGCCTTCGGACGCGGGCCGCCCGCACCGCCATCGCTGGCGCCGTCGATCGCGAAGGCCGAGTTCGAGCCCGGCGCGTAGGCCGAGGCGCGGCCGGGAGCGGCGCCGGGTTGGCCGGCATTGGGCTCGGCGGTGTTCGGATCGACCTTGTCGACCGCGCCCGGATCGGCCGGCTGCGATTGCTGGCGGGACCGCTCGACCTGCCGCCAGCGGGTGACGTTGCGCTGGTGACCCTCCAGCGTGTCGGCGAAGGCGTGGCCGCCGGTGCCGTCGGCGACGAAGAACAGATCCTTGGTCCGCGACGGGTTGGCGACCGCCTCCAGAGCCGCACGGCCGGGATTGGCGATCGGGCCGGGCGGCAGGCCCTCGATCACGTAGGTGTTGTAGGGGGTCGCCCGCTCGATCTCCGAGCGCATGATGCCGCGCCCGAGGGTGCCGCGCCCGCCGACCAGCCCGTAGACGATGGTCGGATCGGATTGCAGCTTCATCCGCTTCTGCAGCCGGTTGACGAACACGCCCGCGACCCGCGGACGCTCGTCGGCCCGGCCGGTCTCTTTCTCGACGATGGAGGCCAGCGTCACCATCTCGGCCGGCGTCTTGACCGGCACCTCGGGGCTGCGGCGCTGCCAGATCTGGTTCAGCACCTCGCGCTGCTTGGAGCGCATCAGGTTGAGGATCTGCTGGCGGGTGGCGCCGCGCTCGAACTTGTAGGTGTCGGGGAGAAGCGAGCCCTCGGGCGGCGTCTCGGAGATCTCGCCCGAGAGGATGTCGTTGTCCCCGAGCCGGGCCACGATCTGCTCCGAGGTCAGGCCCTCGGGGAAGGTGATGGCGTGTTGAACCTGACGCCCGTTGGTCAGGGTCTCGATCGTGTCCTTCACGCTCGAATGGGCCTTGAACATGTACTCGCCATGCTTGAGCGGCCCCTTGCCGCCGAATCGGGCGGACATCTCGAACAGGCTCGGATGATCGATCACGCCCTCACGGGCGAGGATGCTGGCAATCTCCGAGGTGCCGCTGCGGCTGGGAATCACCACGACCTTGTCGGCGGAGAGCGGCCCCGGCTCGGATGTCTGGCGATTGAGCAGGGTCAGGCCGATCAGGGCGCCGAGCGCGAGGACGACGCCGAGGGTGAGGAACCCGCTGATGGTGGCGAGCAGGCCGCCGCGGCGGCGCTCAGGCTTCTCGGGCGGCGCCGGGGCGACGGTGGGCTTGATGGCCTCGCTCGGGCTGCGCGGCGAAGGCCGGTTCGGCAGCGACGGCTCCTCGGAAGCGGGCGGCGGAGACGGCGGCTCTTGTCGTCTGCGAAACATCCGGAATCCTGCTGTGGCCCTACGCGAAGGTCCGTCCAGAGCCTTCCGCGCCGGTCGCTCGACCTGGGGGCCGAGCGCGCGACGCCGCGGCACGATGGACGAAGCCTCGAGTGTCTCTCACGAAACGCTCGCTCGTGGACCGGGCGTTTTGTGAGGCAGTGTAAGCAGTTTTGTGGCGAAATGGCGTTGTCTGCGGCAGAGCCGCCGCAGCCGACGCGCGTTCAGGCCCAGATTGCCAAGGCCAAGTTTGCCGAGGCTGCCGTCAGGCGACCCGGCGCATCAGCAGCGAGGCATTGGTGCCGCCGAAGCCGAACGAGTTCGAGAGAACCGTGTCGACGCGCTTGCGCTTGGCCTCATGCGGGATGAGGTCGATCGCGGTCTCGACCGACGGATTGTCCAGGTTCAGCGTCGGCGGCATCACGCCGTCGCGGATGGCGAGCACGGAGAAGATTGCCTCCACCGCCCCGGCTGCGCCGAGCAGGTGGCCGATGGCCGACTTCGTTGATGACATCGACGCCTTGGACGCGGCATCACCGAGCAGACGCTCGACGGCCTTCAGCTCCAGCTCGTCGCCGAGCGGCGTCGAGGTGCCGTGGGCGTTGATGTAGTCGATCTCGGACGGGTCGATCCCGGCCCGCTTCACCGCCGCCTTCATGCAGCGGTAGCCGCCGTCGCCGTCCGGAGCCGGCGAGGTGATGTGGTAGGCGTCGCCCGACAGGCCGTAGCCGATGACCTCGGCATAGATCTTAGCGCCGCGCGCCTTGGCGTGCTCGTACTCTTCCAGCACGACGATGCCCGCGCCTTCGCCCATGACGAAGCCGTCGCGGTCGCGGTCGTAGGGCCGGGAGGCCTTGGTCGGCTGGTCGTTGAAACCGGTCGAGAGCGCGCGGCAGGCGGCAAAGCCCGCCAGCGACAGCCGGTTGACCGGCGCCTCGGTGCCGCCGGCCACCATCACGTCGGCGTCGCCCAGGGCGATCAGCCGCGAGGCGTCGCCGATGGCGTGCGCGCCGGTGGAGCAGGCGGTGACGACCGCATGATTCGGGCCCTTCAGCCCGTGCTGGATCGAGACCTGCCCCGAGGCAAGGTTGATGATTCGGCCGGGGATGAAGAAGGGCGAAATGCGCCGCGGACCCTTCTCGTGGAGGGTCACGGAGGCGTCGTAGATCGTGCCGATGCCGCCGATGCCCGAACCGATCAGGACGCCGCTGGCCTCCTGATCCGCGTCGGATTTCGGATGCCAGTCGGCATCGTCGAGCGCTTGGCCGGCAGCGGCCATGGCATAGACGATGAAAGGATCGACCTTGCGCTGCTCCTTGGCCTCCATCCACAGATCGGGATTGAAGGTGCCGTTGGAGCCGTCGCCGAAGGGCAACGTGCAGGCGATCCGGCAAGCGAGGTCGTCGGTCTGGAACGCGGTGACCGCGGAGGCTCCGCTGTCACCGGCGATGAGGCGGCTCCAGGTATGCTCGACGCTGCCACCCAGCGGCGAAACCATCCCTAGTCCCGTGATCACCACCCGCCGCATTGCCCGATCCCAACCGATCCGCTTAAGTCCCTAAAGGACGCTTTTGCCCTGAAGGACCGTTCCGTCCCGCAGGGCGCTTTGTTCAAAACGTGACGGCGCGCGGGGCCTCATCGACCCCGCCCGCACGAGCCCACCGCCTCAGGCGGAGTTCTTTTCCAGGAACTTGATCGCGTCACCGACCGTCTGAATGGTCTCGGCCGCGTCGTCCGGAATCTCGACGTTGAACTCCTCCTCGAACGCCATCACCAGCTCGACGGTGTCGAGGCTGTCGGCGCCGAGATCGTCGATGAAGTTGGAGGCCTCGGTGACCTTCTCAGGCTCGACGCCCAGGTGCTCGACGACGATCTTCTTCACGCGCTCGGCGATATCGCTCATCGTTGTTGGTCCTCGTCTTCTCGATCGTGATGGTGTGTGCTTCTGACGAAAGCGCCGTGGCCGCCTCACCCACTTCGGGGCTTGTTTTGGACGGCCGGTGTTCGATCGCGCGTGGTTTGGAAAAAGCCGCAACCCGCTGAACCGTCAACTCCCCTGCACGGCTGAGCCGGGTGTTAACACAGGGTTTCCGCTCTGGCGAGTGGCGGTTCAGAAAGCGTTCATCGCCGTGGTTTTCCGGTTGGAACACCTCTTTGTGGACATTCTCAGTACATCGCCATGCCACCATTGACGTGCAGCGTTTGGCCCGTCACGTAACCCGCTTCTTCCGAGGCGAGATAGACTGCGGCGGCCCCGATTTCGGCGCCCGTGCCGAGTCGGCCGGCGGGTACGCGGGTGAGAATCGTCTCGCGCTGCTTCTCGTTGAGCGCGTCGGTCATCGCCGAACTGATGAAGCCGGGCGCGATGCAGTTGACCGTGATCCCGCGCGTCGCGACCTCGGCCGCCAGCGCCTTGGTCATGCCCACCAGACCGGCCTTGGCCGCCGCGTAGTTGCCCTGGCCGGGATTGCCGGTCGCGCCGACGACCGAGCCGATGCCGATGATGCGGCCGTGGCGGCGCTTCATCATCCCTCTGAGCGCGGCCCGCGAGAGCCGGAAGGCGGCGGTCAGGTTGACGTTGAGCACCGCCTCCCATTCCTCATCCTTCATCCGCATGAAGAGGTTGTCGCGGGTGATGCCCGCGTTGTTGATCAGGATGTCGAGGCCGCCGAGCGCTGATTCGGCGGCCGGAAGCAGCGCTTCCACCGCCTCCTTGTCGGCGAGGTTGGCCTCGACCACCGCGACGCGCTCGCCGCCGAGTTCCGCCGCCAGCTCGTCGAGCACCGCGCGGCGGGTGCCGGACAGCGCGACATGGGCGCCCTGCGCGTGCAGCGCCCGGGCGATCGCCCCGCCGAGTCCGCCGGTCGCGCCGGTGACGAGGGCCTTGCGGCCGGTGAGGTCGAACATGGTGTCGGCTCTTCTGGTCGTCGTGGAAATTCGGAGTGCCTCATAAAACGCCCGGTCACCGATCGTCTGCCCGTGGGCACGACGGCAAGGGGCGTTTCGTGAGAGACGCTCAGGCGTAGGCGGCGACGTCGTCGGGCGTGCCGACCGCGCTCGCGGTCGCGCTCGGCGCAATCCGCTTGACGAGGCCGGTCAGCACCTTGCCGGCGCCGAGTTCGAAGAAGCGGTCGACGCCCGCCTCGGCCATGGCGGCGACGCTCTCGCTCCAGCGCACGGTGCCGGTGACCTGGGTGATCAGCGCGTTGCGGATCGCGTCCGGCTCGGTGAGCGGGCCGGCGGTGACGTTGGCATAGACCGGAACGGCGGGGGCGTGCATCGGCACCTCGGCCAGCGCCCGGCGCATCGCTTCGGCGGCGGGCGCCATCAGCGCGCAATGGAACGGGGCGGAGACGTTGAGGAGCACCGCGCGGCGCACGCCGCGGCTCTGTGCCAGCGCCATCGCCCGTTCCACCGCCTCCCGGTGGCCGGAGAGCACGACCTGCCCCCCACCGTTGTCGTTGGCGACATCGCAGACCAGACCCTCCGCCGCCTCGCCGGCGATGTCGCGGGCGGTGGCGAGATCGGGCCCGATCAGCGCGGCCATGGCGCCGATGCCCGGCGCGACGGCCCGCTGCATCGCCTCGCCGCGAATCCGCAGCAGGCGGGCGGTATCGGAAATCGAGAAGGTGCCGGCCGCTGCGAGCGCCGAATATTCACCGAGGGAATGGCCGGCGACGAAGGCCGCATCGCGCGCGAGATCCAGGCCGCGCTCGGCTTCCAGCGTGCGCAAAACGGCGAGGCTCGCTGCCATCAGCGCCGGCTGGGCGTTGGCCGTCAGCGTCAGCTCGTCGGACGGGCCCTCGAACATCAGGCGTGAGAGGTTCTGGCCGAGCGCCGCATCGACCTCCTCGAACACTTGCCGGGCTGCCGGAAACGCTTCGCTCAGCGCCTTGCCCATGCCGACGGCCTGGCTGCCCTGACCCGGAAAAATGAACGCTCGCGTCATGTCGTCCCGTCGCCTCGGCGCCGGAACGGATGCACCGGCGGGTCGGTGTCCCGTCCGATGTCACGCGGTACCGTCGCCGTCACGAGAGGGACTGGCGGTACCCGGATCGTCGGGAACTCCGTTTAAGGTGCGGCGCAGTCGCATCACGTGCGGCGAGTGTCAACAATGCGCTGCACAAGATCAGAGCAGCGGAAAAGCCAAGCTCGATAACGGAATCAGGTGCCCGATCACGGTCGAGCTTGGCCTGCGCCCTCGAACATTATCGATGTCACGATCAGAACCAGGTGCATTTCCGCGCATTGATCGAGAGGCCCTCGCGTGGATGGGCCCTGCGAGACACACCCCATGTTCCGCACGATGTATCCCCAGGAGGCGGTCGGGCACGCCCATGCTCTGATCGGTGCCTACGAGACCGCCCATGCCGGGCTGGCCCGGATCTCGCACGAGTTCCGCCGCGACTTGTGCCTGGCCCTGGACAGACTCGGTCCCAGCGCGGCGCCCTATCTGCGGGTCGTCCGCAGTGATCTCGAAGATCGCACCTCGGCGGCGCGTGCGACGTGGCCGCTCTGGATCGACCGGCTCACCGATCCGATGATCGATCGCCGTCTGATCGCATCCCGTGCGCTGCTCGATGCCGTCGAGAGCGAGGCCGACGCCCGTGGGATGATTCTCTGACGATTCTGTTCCGAAGCCACGATCACCGGCTTCGTACAAACGGCGTTCCCGGCGCCGTGACTAGGCGGCGACGAGCAGGTTGGGCCGGCGCGATCGCTCGGCCAGATCGGCACGCGCCCGGTCCAGCGCCTCGGCGACGCCGAGGGCGGCGCGTGCGATCTCCGCGTCGGAATGCTCGGCGGTGACGTGCATCCGCAGACGGCTGGCCTCGCCTGACGCGGTGAGATCGACCAGCAGGCCGAGTTCGATCAGGCGCGGCGCGGCAAGGCGGGCGAGTTCGCCGGAGCCGATCGCGACGGAGACGCTGGTGCAGGGCTCGCCGCAGACGGTCAGCGCCCGCTCCCGCAGCGCCGTGCGCAGGTTCAGCACGTTGCGCATCAGCCGGGCGCGGCGTTCACACCCGTCGGCCGCGTCGATGAGGGTGAAGGCCTTGAGCAGCACCGCGATCTGAATCGGCGAGAGCGCCTGCGCGTCGGCCTCGGCGGCCCGCAGACAGGCCGTGACCGCGCGGGTGCGGGCGGCGACGAAGCCGCCGTTCGAGGCGAAGCTCTTCGTGAAGCTGCCGGTGACCAAGTCGGCCTTGCCCAGCATGTCCTGAAGGCCGAGATGGCCGCGTCCGTCCTCGCCGAGACAGCCCAGATCCTGGGTGACGTCCACGAGGAGGGTTGCGCCGTACTCGTCACAGAGCGTGCGAAGGGCGGCGAGGTCCGGCGTTCCGGAATCGAGCGGCGACAGGCTCTCGGTCACGACGAGGATGCCGTTCTCGGCGTCGCGCGCCCGGATGGCCCGGAGCCGGGCGCGGCAATGCTCGGCATCGAGATGGCGGAACGGGTGGAGGTGTGCGGTGGCCGCCTCGGCACTCTCCCGGAGGCCGCTCCGGATGGCGGCATCGATCACCACGTGGTCGGTCGATCGCACGAGGCCGCGGATCACGGTGCGGGCCGCGGCACGACCGGTCGCGCAGAGCAGGGCCTCCTCCATCTGAAGGAAGTCGGCGATCCGGCGCTCCAACGCCACCGAGAGACCGGGATCGCCGGCCTCGGCTGCGGCACAGACGCTGCGCACGCCGAAGCGGCGGAGGGTGTCGGCGGCGGTGGCCACGATCTCCGGGTGGGTCGAGAGGCCGAGGCAATCCTGCGAGGCGAAGTCGAGCCCGCGGAGGGGGCGGTCGCCGAACGAGGCGGCCTTCGGCAGAAGGTGGACGCCGTCCGTGCGATCCCGGTCCGTCGCGTCGGTCTGTTCACGATGTCTCATGCCATCCCGTCCGATGCCGCGCCAATCTCGAGATCCGACTTTCGGTGGTGGCGGCTTGCCATCGGGTTAAACGGCAACGGTCCAGAGAAAATGCATCGGCGCGTATTTAACGAAATGCTTCTTTCGCCCGTTCGAACTGATCGCCAATTTCGCGCTTCAGTGTCGAGATGATGGGCGCGCCGGCCCGGCTAAACTTATCGAAACGTGAATCGAGGCTGCCGGAAATCTTTCGCAAACCATTTTGGCGCGGCCGGGATGGGCTGCTGCCTCCCGGCAATGATGAATGCAGCTGCCCTTTGAACGGTTTGGGGGCGCCGCCTTGTCCAGGCGGCGCCCCCGAGCGTCGTGCACAACCGGGTTCCGCGTCGGATCAGATCACCGGAAGCCCCGCCATGCTCGCGCCGATCCTGTAGCCGTCGCCGAAGAGGGCTTCGTGCGCGAAGTAGTAGACACCGAGGAACAGCATCAGCGCGCTGGCATAATAGACCGGCGCCAGAACCACGTCCCGGCGGGTGGCGGGGACCCGGACGTCGTCGGCGGCGATGGCGATCAGGACCGCGATGATGCCGGAGTGGCCGATGGCGTCGACCTTGCCGAATTCGAAGATGGCCGAGATGAAGACCGCCGTCAGGATGATCGCCGAGGCGCGGCGCACCAGGGGCGTCCAGATCAGAGCGAAGGCCAGCGTGAACTCGATGATGCCGGCGGCCTGCATGAAGAGTTCCGGCGAGGCGCCCATCGTCATGGCCGGCTTGGCGGCGATCAGCGGATCGGTCCAGTGCGGGTAGGCCCACTTCTCGACCGAGGCCCACATCAGGGTGATCGCGGCGGCGATGCGCACCACGTCGATCGGGCGCTGGCCGAACAGGTCGCGATCGAGGGCGGTCAGAGCGAGGAAGGCGGCCACGCCGAGGAACACCGGATAATCGGCGAGATGGAAGACGCCGTAGTTCCAGACAGCGAAGCCGAACAAGAACACGATGCCGGCGGCGGTAAAGGGAAGGGTGCGCTTCCAGAGCAGACCGGCGGCCATGGCGAGCTGGAGCCACGGGATCCAGGTGGCATCGGTCTTCAATTCCGGCGTCAGGATGATGCCGCCGAGGTTCCAGAGCGAGACCAGGAAGAAGCCGACCACCGCCCGCACGATGAGGCCGCTATGGACCCGAGCAGACGCGGTGACGCGGTCCAGCGCGTTGAGGAGCGCGGTGCCGAGCGGCGTGCCCTCCATCAGACAGCCGAACATCAGGCAGACGAGCGCCAATCCGGTGAGAAGCTCGAAGTCGGCGCAGAGGACCTGTTCGAGGCCGCGGGGCTGCCCGGCGACGTCGAAGGCACAAAACCATTTGACGTGGGCGCTGGCCGCCCCGGTCCCGAAAATTAGAAAGCCTGCTGCGCCTGCAAGCATGAGAGGAGAGCGCACCCAGAAGCTGGACACGTGAGACATGGAGCCGCCGAAACGGGAGGGAAGTTCGTTGTGCAGGAGAAACTTAGCGCAATCCAATGGGCCTCGCTAAGGCTTTGTTTACCCACTTGAACGATTGGTTAACGGGGATTGTGTAACAAAGGTTATGCAACTTCGGGGCGTTCGACACGCCCGGTCGATGCGTCGTCTTCCCAGGGTGATCGGCGAAGCTGTGGAGAACGGGGGTAGCGGGGATGCCCAGCAGCGCGGCGGGCGCGTTAACGCTTCGGAAGGCCGTGTTGATGACGGCTGGACCGGCGTCGCGCGGGTCGCTCGATCGGGACAATGAATGATTGCACTGCTCAGCCTCGTCAGCCTGACCTGCGGCCTCGCTCTCGCCGGACAGGCGCCGCGCTTTCCCGGCTGGACGGCCCGCATGGAGATGGCCGGCGGTCTCTCGCTCGTGACGGGTCTCGCCACGGTGGGGGCCGGACTGAAGGCCTACTGCATCTGAGCCGCATGTTTTGAGTCCGGCCCGCGAACGGACCGGATCACAGGATCACACGTGCGGGCTCAGTCGCGCCGCCGCAGAAGGCTCGCGAAGAACCCATCGAGGCCACCCGCCCGCCCGATGCCGCCCACGACGTGAGAGGGCAGGGTGCGCAGGTCGCCCGAGGCGTCGATCAGCTCGGCATGACCGGACAACCGGTCGGGCGTGATCGCGATCCGCTCGAAATCCGGATTCCGAGCTAGGAACGCCGCGACTTGCGCGCTGCCTTCCTCGGGCTCCAGGGAGCAGGTGCAATAGACCAAGCGCCCGCCGGGCCGCGTCAGCCGCGCGGCCTTGTCGAGCAGGCGCCGCTGTAGGCCGGCCAAGCGGACCACGTCCGCCTCGCTCTTCGTCCAGACGACATCGGGATGGCGACGGATCGTGCCGGTCGCCGAGCAGGGCGCATCGAGCAGCACCGCGTCGAAGGGCGCGTCCTCCGGCAACGCGAGGGCATCGGCGGTGACCACTTCGGCGGAGAGGCCGAGGCGTTCGAGGTTCCGCCCGAGGCGTTCCAGCCGCACGGCCGAACGGTCCACCGCGGTGACCGCGGCGCCGGCGGCGGCCATCTGGGCCGTCTTGCCGCCGGGCGCCGCGCAGAGATCGACGACGCGCTCGCCCGGGACAGGCGCGAGCAGCCGCACCGGCAGGGCGGCGGCGGCATCCTGCACCCACCATGCGCCCTCCGCGTAGCCGGGAAGTTCGGCCACCGCCTGCCGCACCTCCGCGAGCCGCACCGATCCGAGATCGAGCCGGATGCCCCCGAGCCGTTCGGCCCAGATCTCGGGATCGTGGGGAATCGTGAGATCGACGGCCGCGCCTTCGAGATGTGCGACGGCTATGCGGCGCGCCGCCTCCTCACCGTAGGCGGCCTGCCAGCGCCGGGCGAGCCAGTCCGGGGTGTTGTGGGCGAGCGGATCGCTCTCCTGCTCCCGGATCGCGTCACGCTCGCGCGCGATCCGGCGCAGAACGGCGTTGACGAGGGGCACGAGGTGCTGGAGCTGCGGATCGGCTTTGGCGAGGCGCACCGAGAGATCGACGGCGGCGTGGTCGGCGACCGCCAGATCGAGGATCTGCGCCGCGCCCGTCACCAGCAGGGCGAGGAGGTGGGGCCGGTCTTCCGGCAAGCCGTCCCGCAGGCGGGCGGCGAGCGCCGCCTTGATGAAGCCGAGGCGGCGGAAGCTCGCCGTGGCGATCGCCCGAGCCAGCGCGGCTTCTCCCGCATCCAACCCCGCGCCGCGGGCGGCCTGGGCGAGCGCGTCCTCGAGCGCCAGGCCGCGGGCGGGCCCGAGCAGGGTCGCCACCGCTTCCCGCGCAGCATGGCGTGCCGCAAGGCCGGGGACCGACGGGTCGAAGGGGGGCGGCGGGCGGCGGTTGGGGGTCGGTGCCACGCGTAAAGGGCCGTTCTGGGCTAAAAGGGATCGGCGGGGTCTCGCCCCGGAGCCGACGCAGTCACATCTGTCGGCGAGGGATGCAAGTTATGAAGGAGATCGGCATGATGCAGGCGGATGCCAAGGAGAAGGACGCAGACTCGCGCGCCCTTTCCCCGGCGGCTCAGCGCGCGCTGGCGGAAGCGGCCGAGCGGCGGGCGGCGATCGACGCCCGCGCGGCCAAGATCGCCGAGCGGCCCGAAACGCTCGGACGCGGCGGCCTGGAGCCTGTCCGCTATGAGGACTGGGAGGTGAAGGGCCTCGCCAGCGACTTCTGACCGGACGCTGACGCTGACCACTCGCCCGGACCCCTCGAAGGGCGTCCGGCGTCGGCCGCCGGAGCGAATCAGCCGAATTGCTCGCGTAGAATGCGCTCTTCCAGGCTGTGGCCGGGGTCGTGCAGCAGCACGAGATCGGTGGCGTGGTCGAGCCAGGTCTCCACCGTGCAGACGCGACGGAACTCGGTATGGTCGGCCACCGCCGCGACGGGGCGGTGTTCGGCGTCGATCACGTCGATGCGGATGCGCGCGTGGTTCGGCAGCAACGCGCCGCGCCAGCGCCGCGGCCGGAAGGCCGAGATCGGCGTCAGCGCCAGGAGATGCGCGTTGAGCGGCAGGATCGGCCCGCCGACCGAGAGGTTGTAGGCGGTCGAGCCGGCGGGCGTCGCGGCGAGGATGCCGTCGGCGATGAGTTCCGGCAGGCGGACATGGTCGTCCACCGAGACCCGCAGCTTCGCGGTCTGATGGGTCTGCCGCAGCATGTAGACTTCGTTGATCGCCCGCGCCGTGTGGCTGTTCCCCTCGGTGTCGGTGGCGATCATCGTCATCGGATGGATCGTCGAACGCTTGGTCGCCTCCAGCCGTTCGAGCAGGCCTTCTTCCCGGAACTCGTTCATCAGGAAGCCGACCGTGCCGCGGTTCATGCCGTAGATCGGCTTGGGCGCGTCCATGAAGCGGTGCAGCACCTGAAGCATCAGGCCGTCGCCGCCGAGCGCGACGACGACATCCGCCTCCTCGGGCGAGACATGGTCGTAGCGGCGCATCAGCAGGTCCGCCGCCTCCCGCGCATCGGCCGTGGGGCTCGCCACGAAGGCAATCCGTGAAAAGCGACGCGGCATCCGTGCTGTCAGCCCTGTTGACGGGAAGAGGCCGAGCCGGTCTCACTCGGGGTTCGCGCCGACCACCCGCGAACGGGCGCCGGCCTGCCGAGGGAGAGCCATAGCATGGAGCGACCGCTCCTCGTCTACACGACCTTTCCCGATGCCCCGACCGCGCTCGAAATCGGGGAGGCTCTCGTGCGCGCCCGGCTCGCGGCCTGCGTGAACGTGATTCCGGGGATGCAGTCGGTCTATGCCTGGAAAGGCGTGGTCGAGCGCGGCACCGAGGTCGTCGCGATCCTCAAGACCCGGGAGGGTCTGGCCGACGCGCTGGCGGCGGAGCTGAAGCGGCGTCACCCTTACGAAACCCCGATCATCCTGCATCTGCCGGTCTCGGGGGCCGACCCGGACACCGCGGCCTGGATCGCATCGGAAACCGGCCTCGGCTGATTGAGCCGGCATGACCCGACATGCGAAGGGCGCGGACCCCGTCACCGGAGCCGCGCCCTCGAAACGTCGTTTGAACGCTTCAGGCGCCGACGAGGGGTGAGAACGAGCGCTGCTGGTGAGCGATGCTCGCCTCGTAGCGCTCGGCTTGCAGCCTCGTCAGGCCCGCGACCAGGGCCATCGACCCGCGATAGACGGTGTAGGTGCCGTCCTGGGTCGGTTTCACGCGAATGAGCTCGGACACGGGACCTCTCCCTGCCAGGGGTCAAACTTTGAACGCGTTACGATGAGGGCAGGTTAATCGGTTGTTCATGTCTTGCAAGCGGCTTTGAGCTTCGCATCACGCAATATTTTTGCTGCATTGCAAGACGAGCCAGCTTGTTTCGCAGTGCGGCTGTAATCACGGAAGATAAAATTCACTTTTCTGCGAATACCTTCGCAGACTTGGCTGCACATGCGGGCATCGGCAGCGTCCATTGTGCGTGTGGCGTGAGACGCGGTGCGTCTTCGATGGATGCCCGGTTGTGGTGCAACGAAAAGGCACGCTGCGGGTGGACGTTTGTCGCGGTGCAAATGTTGCATCAACACTTTGCTTGTATCGTCCGTTTCAAGAAGCCTTATGCCACGGGCCCCCATGCCGGATTCCCAGCCCCCGTTTGCCGATTTCCCCTTCGACCTGACGGCCGACGAGACCGCGGCACAGGTCGAAGCGGCGCTTGTCGCGCGGCGAGAGGAACGGACATCCACGAACTGGATCGCGCTGATCCGGCTTTTCGACGGCACCGAGATCCCCTGCAACGTCAAGGATATCTCCAAATCCGGTGCCAAACTCGGCGTGCCCGCGACCTATGAATTGCCGTCCGCCTTCATGATCAGAATCATCGGCCGGGACTTCGTGCTGCGGGTCAATCTCGCTTGGCGGCGGGGCAATTATGCGGGCGTCCGCATCGAACGCATCGCCAAGCTGCCGGTCGTCGAAGAGAAGAAGGCACCGGCCGATGGGCCGGCCTCGAAGCCGACCCCGAACTACAGCTCCATCGGCACGCGCCGCAGCCGCATCTCGCCCGACTGAGACGATGGAGCCGCGGGCGGGCGATGGGGTCGCGCTTCCGCAGACCTTGAAGGACTCGCCATGGCGGTGACCGTCCGTTTCAAGCGTCTCGGCTTGTTTGTTCGGCAGCGCACTTGCAAGGCGTCGCCGTGAACCGATAACCCAGCGTGCCGGGGGCTTTTCGAGCTTCGGCAACCTCTCGGGTGTGAGCCGCGGGGCCGCAGGAGCCGTTTCTGCCGACGACCGGCACCTCGAATCCCGCGCGAAACCATCCTGCGCGAAACATGGGAGCCGCGCTTGGCCACCATCATCCCCGTCTCGCCCTTCGATTACGTCGTGTTCGGCGCAACCGGCGACCTGACGCAGCGCAAGCTCCTGCCGGCCCTCTACCAGCGCTATCGCGACGCCCAGATCCCCGAAACGAGCCGCATCATCGGCGCGTCGCGCAGCCACATGAGCGTGGAGGAGTTCCGGGAGCACGCCCGCGATGCCCTGAAGAGCTTCGTGCCGCCGGCCGAGATCGACGACGCGCGCCTCGCCGGCTTCCTCGATCACCTGTTCTACGTCGCGATCGATGCCCTGGGCGACGAGGGCTGGGACGACCTCAAGCGCCTGCTCGACGAGCGCCCCGACCGGATCCGGCCCTACTATCTCGCCACCTCGCCCGATCTCTACGGCGCGATCTGCCGCAACCTCGACCGCTACGGGCTGATCGGTGAGAACAGCCGCGTCGTGCTCGAAAAGCCGATCGGCAAGGACCTGAAATCGGCCCGCGCCATCAACGATGCCGTCGGCGCGGTGTTTCCCGAGAGCCAGATCTTCCGCATCGACCACTATCTCGGCAAGGAGACGGTGCAGAACCTGCTGGCCCTGCGCTTTGCCAACACGATCTTCGAGCGGCTTTGGAACGCCGACGTGATCGACCACGTGCAGATCACGGTGGGCGAGACGGTCGGCGTCGAGGGGCGCGGCGGCTACTACGACACCTCCGGCGCCCTGCGCGACATGGTGCAGAACCATATCCTCCAGCTCCTCTGCCTCACGGCGATGGAGAGCCCGATCTCGCTCGACGCGAACTCCGTGCGCGACGAGAAGCTGAAGGTGCTGCGCGCCCTCAAACCCATCACCGCCGCCGACGTGCAGAGCGTGACCGTGCGGGGGCAGTACGTGGCCGGGGCGGTCAGCGGCCGGCCGGTTGAGAGCTATCACACCGACCTCGGCAGCAATGCCGCGAGCCGCACCGAGACCTTCGTCGCCCTCAAGCTCGAAGTACGCAGCGGGCGCTGGGCGGGGGTGCCGTTCTACGTGCGCACCGGCAAGCGCCTGCCGAAGAAGCTGTCGGAGATCGTGGTGCAGTTCCGCGCCTCGCCGTTCTCGATCTTCCCGAACGACGCCTTCGGGCGCGAGCCGAACCGCCTCGTCATCCGGCTCCAGCCGGAGGAGGGGATGAAGCTCGAAGTGATGACCAAGGATCCGGGGCCCGGCGGCATGCGCCTGCGCCCGACCAATCTCGACATCTCGTTCGAGGAGACGTTCAAGCAGCGCTATCCCGACGCCTACGAGCGGCTTCTGATGGACGTGGTGCGCGGCAACGCCACCCTGTTCATGCGCCGTGACGAGGTGGAGGTGGCCTGGGCCTGGGCCGACACCCTGCTCAAGGCCTGGGCCGACCGCCCGGACCCGCCGCGCCCCTACGCCGCCGGAAGCTGGGGACCGACCGCCTCGATCGCCCTGATCGAGCGCGACGGCCGCACGTGGCATGAAGAAATCGGCTGACGCCTCACTGGCATGAGGAAATCGGCTGACACCTCATTCGCATGACACGTTCGGCTAACGCCTCGGGGCACGAGGACATCGGCCGAAGTCGGTCACGCCTCCAGCGGCGGCTCGGTCGGCCGGTCGATGATGCGGCGGCCGAACAGGCTCGCCACCAGCTCGACGAGTGCCCGGGCGCTGCGCCCGCGCTCGTCGAGGAAGGGGTTCAGCTCCACCACGTCGAGGGAGCCGACCAGCCCTGAATCGCACAGCATCTCCATGATGAGATGCGCCTCGCGGAACGTTGCCCCGCCCGGCACCGTCGTGCCGACGCCCGGCGCGATGGCGGGGTCGAGGAAATCCACGTCGAAGCTGACATGCAGGTGGCCGTTCGCGGCCGCGACCCGGTCGAGAATGCGGCGCAGCGGCGCGACCACGCCGAATTCGTCGATGGTCCGCATATCGATGACGTTCACCTGCCGCTGCGTGACGATGGCCCGCTCGCCTGCATCGATCGAGCGCAGGCCGAACAAGTGGATGCGCCGCGGATCGAGCAGCGGGCGTTCGCCACCGTCGAACAGGTCGTCGAAACCGGGCTCGCCGCAGAGGGCGGCCAGCGGCATGCCGTGGACGTTGCCGGAGGGCGATGTCTCTAGGGTGTTGAAGTCGGCATGGGCGTCGAGCCACAGCACGAAGACCGGCCGCCCGGTGCGGCCGCAATGGCGCAGCGCCCCGTCGATCGAGCCGAGCGACAGGCTGTGGTCGCCGCCCGCCACGAGCGGCATGCTTCCGCCGTCCAGGGCCGTTTCCACTGCCCGCGAGATCTCGGTCATCCAAGCCCGGATCGCCGGGAGATCGCGCTGGCCCGGCGTGCAGTCGGGGGCGAGATCACCCTGGTCGCGGACCGTGAAGCCCAGATCCCGAAGCACCCGCAGCAATCCGGCGGTGCGCAGGGCCGCCGGCCCCATCACGGCTCCGGGCTCGCTCGTTCCGATCTCGATCGGTGCGCCGATGAGGTCGATCGTGGTCGGTGCGGGCATCGAGGTTTCCGTTTGAGAAGGGCGGGTCGGACTCTTCGCCGGCCGGGCGTGACGGCACGGCTGCGCCACGACCTATTGTCTTACGAGCGGGGAAAGGATGCCAAGGACGGGCCAATCCTCTGAAAGCCGATCCTCCATCATGACGATGACAACCGGACGATCACGGTCCGGCGTAGAGCTGACCGATCTGCGGACAGGCGAGCAATCGCACTGGCGTCCTCCGCTCGACCCAGCTTCCCGGTCTCAACTCGACCGTCGTCTCGCTCCCGACCGGCCAACTTGCAGATGAGTGCGACCAGCCGAACGGCGCCCGCGTAGGCTTCCAGCGCCTGCGGCGGATCTTTTCGCCGCGCGGAGTACCAGCGTTCGGGGTGACGCGCCGCATCGCCATCGCCCAACGGGATCGCGACGTGCCCGCCGGGCCGATCCTCAAAGGGCCGCGATTCTGTCGCCCTCAGTCCGGGCCACGCCGGTCATCTCGCCGATCGCCTGGAGCGTGTCCCGCTCGGCCTCCCGTGCGACCTCGGCGAGGCGCTCGGGCGTCGGCATCGGCAGGCGCACCAGCACCAGGGTGCCGATTCCTTCCTCGGAGCGGATGCGCAGCGATCCGCCATGCAACTCCGCGGTGGAGCGGGCGATGGCGAGGCCGAGCCCGGAGCCCTTGTAGCTGCGGGTCAGGTTGGTCTCGACCTGCTCGAACGGCCGGCCGAGCTTGGAGATCGCCGTCTTCGGGATGCCGATTCCGGTATCGCCGATGAACAGGTGGACGAAGCCATTGCAGGAGCGGCCGCGCAGGGCGACGCGGCCCCGCTCCGGTGTGAACTTCACCGCGTTCTGGATGATGTTGAGCAGGATCTGCTGGAGCGCCCGCTCGTCGGCCAGCACGTGCAGGGTGCCGGCCAGTTCGAGATCGATGGTGACGGATTTGCTCGCCGCCTCCTTGGCCACCAACGTCAATGCGGAGGTCAGGGCCGTGCCGAGGTCAATGTCGCGGCGCACGAGCTTCACCCGCTTCGCCTCGATGCGCGACATGTGAAGGATGTCGTCGATGACCGAGAGAAGGTAGGTGCCGCTCTGCTGGATGTCGCGGCAATAATCGGCGTAGCGGGGTGAGCCGAGCGATCCGTAGACCTCGCTCTCCATCAGCTCGGCAAAGCCCATGATGGCGTTGAGCGGCGTGCGCAGCTCGTGGCTCATATTGGCCAGGAACTCGGACTTGGCCTGATTGGCGATCTCGGCGCGGGCCTTCTGGTCGAGATGACGCTCGGCGAGGTCGGCGAGCTGCTGCGTCTGGGTTTCCAGGGTGCGACGGGACCGCTTGAGATCCTTGACCGTCTCGATCAGCTCGCGTTCCGACGTGACGAGCTGCTCCTGGTGGCGCTTGAGGCTGGTGATGTCCGTGCCGACCGAAACGTAACCGCCGTCCTTGGTCCGCCGCTCGCTGACCTGGAGCCAGCGTCCGTCCGTCAGCTCCACCTCGAAGGTCCGCGACGGGCCGCGTTCCGAACCGGGAATGCCACGGCGCACCGGGGGGAGGGCGCCCCGTCCCATGATCTCGTCGTAGCGGCGGCCGGGCACCGCATCCTCGCTGGCCAGGGCGTGCAGGTCGCGGAATTTCGAGTTGCACAGCACCAGCCGGTTGCTGGCGTCCCAGAGCACGAAGGCTTCGGAGACCGCCTCCACCGCGTCGCGCAGGCGCATATCGGCGGTGGCGGTGAACTCGGCGAGACGGCGTTGTTCGGTCACGTCCATGGCGATGCCGACGAGATGGCGGCTGCCGTCGACCGCATCCTCGACGATCTCCGCGCGGGTGCGCAGCCAGATCCATTCGCCGGACGCGTCACGGATGCGGAACTCGTGATCGACGGTCGCGTGGCTCGCGGCGAGGTGGCGGGCGAGGCTGTAGAGGTCGCCGTCCTCGGCGTGCAGCAGCGCGTTCACGTCGCCGAAGGAGAGGAGATCCTTTTCCGGCGTGTAGCCGAGCAGGGCGTACATCGAGTCCGACCAGAAGATCGTGCCGCGCGCGATGTCCCAGTCCCAGAGGCCGCAGCGGCCGCGGCCGAGCGCCGTGTCAAGGCGCTGCTTGACGAGATCGCAGACCTCGTCCGCCGCCTGCGCCCGCTGCGTCTGCAGGATGTAGGCGGTGGCCATACCCGCCAGCACCAGGGCGATGGCCGAGAGGGAGACCGCGTGGTGGCCGAACATCCGCCACCAATTGTCGGCCAGCGGCTCGAACCTCTGGACGACTGCGACTTCGCCCATCCCGTCGGACAGGCGGCGTGCCGCAACGACCGCCTGACCGCCGGCCTGGAGGTTCACCGTCATCGCCCCGGCGCTCTCGCCGAGGATGGCGATGGGCTCACCGTCGGCGAGATACCCGGCGAAGGTTTCGGCCGGGGCGGGCGCGGGATAGGCGGCGCGAATCCGGCCGCCGGGGCCGATCACCAGAACTTCGCGGCCGGCCGGCAGAAGATGGACCGGTAGCACGCGCTCGAGCCGCGTCTCGGAGGCCGACGACGCGTTCGAGAGGGCGAGGGCGGCGAGGCGTGCGAAGGCCTCCACCTCGCGGGTGGCCACGCGCATCGCCTCGTCGTGGCGCCCGCGCATCTGCAGGGCCGCCACGCCCAGCAGCGTGAGCATGAAGACGACGAGCAGAGCCGGAAGCGCGTAGCGAAGCCACGTCTCCGCCCGGATGAGGCGGGCCTGGGCAGTGCCGGTCGTACGTTGGATCCCGAGGATCGTGTCCGCGCGTGCGCGCGCGGACAGGGACGCGGACACCGCCCCCGACATATCGACACCTCTGCACTGTTTGGAAACGGCGCCTTGGCCTGAGCCGCGTCGGCTGCTTCGAATCGTATTCACAATGGACATCGCGGGCCGGCGTTTGTCCACGCCGTTTTTGGGGTGGAGAATTGACACCGCGCGGCCGCTGACGGCCGCAGGGTGCTGAAACGCGTTCCTCAACAGACCCTTAACTAGCCGGCCAAGCTTCGCGTCCCGATATCGGTCACATCACGAGAAAGTCCGGGCGTGGCCGCGATGCGACGCAGGGCCGTCTCGGCCGCGGCCCGGCGCACCGGTTCGAGGCGCCGCCAGGGGCCGAAGGCGGTCATCAGGCGCGCGGCGACCTGCGGGTTGGTGCCGTCGAGCGCCAGAACGGTCTCGGCCACGAGGGCGTAGCCGGCCCCGTCCGCGCGGTTGAACTGAGTCGGGTTGGCGAGGCTGAAGCTGCCGACGAGGGAGCGCACCCGATTCGGGTTCGTATTGGCGAAGGCCGGGTGGCCCTGAAGGCGGCGGATGCGCGCCACCGTCCCGTCCTCGGGGATCATCGCCTGGATCGCGAACCACTTGTCGAGCACCAGCGGCTCGTTCGCGTAGCGCTCGGCGAAGGCGGACAAAGCCGCCTCTCGCGCCTCGCCCGGCAAGAGGGCGAGGGCGGCAAGCCCGGCGAGACGGTCGGTCATGTTGGTCGCCTGCGCGATCTGCGCCTGCGCCAGAGCCGAGCCGGCCTCCGGGTCGGCGGCAGCGATCAGGTCGAGTGCGGCGTTGCGCAGGGCCCGCCGTCCGGCTGCGGCCGCGTCGGGCGAGAACGGAGTACCCTCCGGCTCCGCCAGAGCCTCGCGGAGGCTCAGGAGCCGCTCCCGCAGGCCCGTGCCGAGGCGGCGGCGCAGATCGCGGCGCGCGGCAAAGATCGCGTCCGGATCGATCTCGGTTCCGATCTCGTCGGCGAGGTCGCCCTCGCTCGGCAGGGCCAGAACTTGTGCGGCGAAGGCTGGATCGCGCAGGGCCTCCGCATCGAGGAACGCGCCGAGCGCGACGACGAAATCGTCGGCGCCCGCATTCCCGGCCGTCTCGCCGCGCACCTGCGCCGTCATGAGCCCGAGGGCGATGCGCTGGGCCGCCTCCCAGCGATTGAAGCTGTCAGGGTCGTGGCGCAGCAGGGTCAGGCGCGCGGCGTCGTCGAGGGGGCTCTCGACGCGGACCGGCGCGGAGAACGCGCGAAACAGCGACGGCACGGGTTCCACGGCGACATTCTCGAAGGTGACGGCATCCTCGGCGGTCTCGAGCACGAACACGCCGTCCTCGACCCGCTCTGCGTGGGGGCTGTCGAGGGGGCCATCCGGGCCGACGAGGCCGAGGCCGATTGGGATGACGAGGGGCGGCGCATCCGCCCCGGCGCCGGGGCGCGTCTGGCGGAAGGCGAGGCGGTAGGTCCGAGCCGCGGGGTCGTAGCTGCTGGAGACGGCGACCCGCGGCGTGCCCGGCCGTTCGTACCATTCGGCGAAGCGCGAGAGGTCGCGGCCGGTCACGGCCTCGAACGCCTTCAAAAAGTCCTCGACGGTGGCGGCCGTGCCGTCGTTGTCGGCGAAATAGCGGTCCATGCCGGCGCGGAACGCGGTCTCGCCGATCAGCGTGCGCAGCATCCGGACGATTT
The DNA here is from genome assembly GCF_026672325.1 of Methylorubrum sp. SL192. Lineage (NCBI taxonomy): Bacteria > Pseudomonadati > Pseudomonadota > Alphaproteobacteria > Hyphomicrobiales > Methylobacteriaceae > Methylorubrum > Methylorubrum sp. SL192. The sequence continues at coordinate 4,883,846 of NZ_JAPPQV010000003.1, read as the reverse complement.
CGGCGCCCTTCTCGTAGACGGTCGCCGTGTAGAAGTTGTTGATCTCGGCATATTGCTTAGGCCGCACAGGGTGGGCCAGCGGCCCGGCATCCTCGGGAAACTGGCGGGCGCGCAGGTTGCGCACCTCGGCGATCCGGTGCACGGCGCGCGAGCGCATGTCGGAGGAGAATTCCTGGTCGCGGAAGACGGTCAGGCCCTCCTTGAGGCAGAGCTGGAACCAGTCGCGGCAGGTGACGCGGTTGCCCGACCAGTTGTGGAAGTATTCGTGGGCGATGATGGCTTCGATCGCCGCGTAATCGCCGTCGGTCGCGGTCTCGGGGCTGGCGAGAACGTATTTGTCGTTGAAGATGTTGAGGCCCTTGTTCTCCATCGCCCCCATGTTGAAGTCGGAGACGGCCACGACGTTGAATAGGTCGAGGTCGTAGGCACGGCCGAACGCCGTCTCGTCCCAGGCCATGGAACGTTCCACCGCGTCCAGCGCGTAGGCGGCCCGGTCCGCTTTTCCCGGCTCGACATAGACCGCGATCTCGACCGCGCGGCCCTCCATGGTGGTGAAGGGCTTGGCCACCCGGTCGAGCCGGCCGCCCACCAGGGCGAACAGGTAGGCGGGCTTGGGCAGCGGGTCGTGCCAGACCGCGTAATGCCGGTCCGTCCCCGGCACCGTGCCGGCCTCGACCGGATTGCCGTTGCCGAGCAGCACCGGTGCGGCCTCCCGCTCCGCCTCGATGCGGGTGGTGTAGACCGACAGCACGTCCGGCCGGTCGAGGAAGTAGGTGATCCGCCGGAAGCCGTCGGCCTCGCACTGGGTGCAGTAGACGCCGTTGGAGCGGTAGAGACCCATCAGCCGGGTGTTGGCGGTGGGGTCGAGCCGGGTCTCGATCCGCAGGGTGAACGGACGCTGCGGCGGCCTGTGCAGCGTCAGGCCTGAGGCATCGGCCCGGACGGCGTCCGACGCCGGCGCCTGCCCGTCGAGTTCGAGCGCCAGCAGCGTGAGGTCGTCGCCATCGAGAACAAGAGGCGCGCCCGCACGGCCCGCCGGGTTCGGGCGCAGCGCCAGGGTTGCGGTCACGCGGGTGTCGTGCGGGTCGAGGCGCACGTCGAGCTCGACCCGATCGATGAGGTGGTCGCTCGGGCGGTAGTCTTCGAGGCGAACGGTCGGGGGCGTCTCGGTGCGCATCGGTTTGGGCTCGCCGTCGGGAAAAGCGTCCCGTCTTCTAGAGGCGATCCCTGCCGAGCGGAATCCGTTGCCGATCGATCAGGCCGTGGAGACAGCTTGTTTCGCCTGATGCCGAAGGGCGAGCCGGTAGGTCAGGTCGCTCTGCGCCAGGCTGCCCGCGATGAAGCGGTCGAACGCGGCGACCCAGTGGGGGGTGAGGTGGATGTAGGCGTTGCGCGGCCCCGAGCGGACGAGGAAATTCCGCTCCTGCGCAACGGCCAGAATGTTGCGCACATGGCTCAGGGAGACGGCGAAGCGCGGCGCGAGATGGACGAGATCCGATCCGCGGATGCGGCTCTCCGGGCCGCTGCCGCCCATCTCCGAGAGGGTCAGCAGGATGATCAGCGCGCTCGTGCTACTGAGAAAGACGATGATCTCGAGGTTGCTCCACATCATGGCGATGATCGCGTCGAAGGCTACGACGGCGGATCGGGCGTGGGCCGCCTGGAAGTCCAAGTCGCGCCGCCGCGCCGGTTCGAAACCCGGATCGGGGTAGAGAATGTCGAGCGGTGCGTAGTGGGCGGCCTTCCACTCGCGATCCCAGGCCAGGAGGCGCTCGGTCGGAAACAGGAGGCGCACGCGGCTGTCCCCCGGTTGCTGCCGGAGTTCGAGATAGTTGGTCTGCACGAGGCGCGCGACGAAGCTGTCGATCAGCCTCGGACTGGCGAAGCCGAAACGGGCAACCGTCTCCTTGAGCAGGCTCAGCGTCGGCCAGGTCGCCCGGTCCGCCGGATCGTAATTGGCATGCTGACAGACGATGATGGCGAGGGTGGTCACCCGCCCCGCATCGGCGCCGAACTGGGCGGGAAACACGCCGGATTCGTAGACCTTGGCATATTCCGAGATGAAGACGCGGCGCGCTGCGGCAAAGTCGGGATGGGCCAGGATCTGCTCGGGGGTCGCGTGTTCGACCTCACCGACGCCCCGGATGACCGAGCCGGCAATCATGCGCCGTCTCCCGGTCGCGGCATGCCCGGCTCGACCATCATCGCAGGCAGAGACGAGGCGAATCTTGGCTGTTGCCATTTCGGGAAACAAAAGCTCTTGAATGCTATAATATGCAGCGACGCCAAGTCAGTTGCGAAGGAATGCCTTCTATTTTTCAATGCCATGTCACTATAATTTAACGGAAAGCTTGCGAGACGCGATAGTGATCGTAATTGGATCAAGCAGTTGCCACAAGAGAAGCTTTTTTCAAATGGATGTTATTCACCGGCAGTCCGGTCGAATCCGGCGGGCGCCGCCGGTCGAACGGCCGTTTCGCCGCCGCTAGCCGACAGGTCGCGCGAGAGACTGGTCGGTCGCACCGTTGACGGGTATGCGCACCGGGCCAGATAGGCGGCCATCCCTGTCATCATCCGGTGTGGCCATGGAATACTTGCACACGATGGTTCGCGTGGCGGACCTCGACCGCGCGCTCGCCTTCTACGTCGATGCCTTCGGGCTCAAGGAGGTCCGGCGCGTCGAGAACGAGAAGGGCCGCTTCACCCTCGTCTTCCTCGCCGCTCCGGGGGATGTCGAGCGGGCCGAGGCGACGAAATCGCCGCTGATCGAGCTGACCTACAATTGGGATCCGGAGACCTATTCCGGCGGGCGCAACTTCGGGCACCTCGCCTATCAGGTCGACGACATCTACGCCTTCTGCCAGCGGCTGAAGGATGCGGGCGTGACCATCAACCGGCCGCCGCGCGACGGGTACATGGCCTTCGTGCGCTCGCCCGACGGCATTTCTATCGAGATCCTGCAGAAGGGCGGGGCGAAGCCGCCGCAGGAGCCGTGGGCCTCCATGGAGAACACCGGAACCTGGTAGGTCCGGCGGGTGGGCGCCCGGGCGCGATGCCCCGGCGCCCGTCCGGTCAGAGCTCGAGCTTGGGCGTGATGCCGAGTTCGGCGAGCTTGGCGCAGACCGCATCGACCGGCCGCTTGAGCCGCAGGCTGATGACGGAGAGGGGTATGCCCTCGCGGGCCATGCTGCGCAGGCTCTGGACGGCGTCGAGGCTCCAGTTGGTATCGACCGACATGGCTTCCTCCTGTTTCTCAGGCGGCAAGTTCCTCAGGCGGCAAGGCGATCCGGGGAGACATCCTGCGGATCGCTTCGCTCGAATGAGGTGGATCGCCGAGGCAGACGCGGCAAGCTCACGCCGAACATCTGTGCATGCTCGCAAGTTGGGCGGCCCGAAGCGTCGGCCGGCCCTGGAGCGCCCCGCGGAGCGGAACGCGTAGGCTCGAACGCTCGACGGCGAGGAGGATGTTGCATCCCCCCACCACGGCGCCCGTCCCGTCGCGCAATGCCGTCGGGTAAGGCAGGAACGCCATCCGGCTCCCGTCCGGCCGTTCGAGGCCGATCTGGACGCCGCGCACTGGGCGCGCGCCTTTGAGGGTGAGCGCCATCGGCGACAGGTCGTGCGGCAGCGGCGCCCCGTCCGCCTCGAACAGCCGCCAAGCCCCGCACCAGCGCGCCTTGCCGATCACGGGGCGGAACCCCCAAAGCTGTGCGGCGGCTTCGTTGTAGTAGGTCAGCCAGCCGTTGGAATCGGTGGTATATAGGGGCGCGTCGATCTGCCGGAACAGATCGGCCCGCGACGGCTCGTAGTTCCAGTCCGAATCGGGCGCGTCGAAATCGTAGGCGAAATCGTCCGTGTTCATCAGGCTCCCCACGACGTCCGGGCATTCGAAATGCCCGCTGCCAGCACTTCGTGCCCCCCTCTGTCATGGGTTCCTGGGGACCTCCCGGCGCCTCGGCCGGTTTGGAAGGTCCTTCGGAGCGGTGCCGAAGCGCCACCCTCCAGATCGTCCAACCCTTGCGGGATTGTGCCTCGAAGCTTCCGGGGGCGGTCGCTCCTCGACGCCATGAACGGCATGTTGGGCCGAACTGGGCTCTCTCGCCGGGTCTGATACGGACGAGGGGTAGAATGCACGTCTCGCCGCATGAGGCAAGCACTTCGACGACATTTCATGAGCCGAACGGCTGATTACGATCGTTCGAACTTATTGCAATGCAAAAAAGGACTAGGTTTCGTGGGTGATGATGCAGGTTCCGTTTTCGGCGACGCAGCGAATACCACATTTGTTGTGTGTCATGTCCGTCATGTCGGAATCGTCTGCCCGATGCCCGTGTCCGATCGAAGACTCACAAAGCGTGTTTCGGCGGGTTCCGCATTGATCCGCCGCAAGGATCGGATGCACAGCCCTCACCAGCCTTCTCGGATACAACCTGTCGCAAGGGAGGTATCTGCGAAGAAGCCTTCTCTGTCCCATCGGTCCGCAGCCGCCGTGCCCGCCCCCGGTTCAGATCGCGTTCAAGGCCGGCGGAAGGTCGTTCGATGACCGGAATGCGCAACGGCGAGGGCGTGCCGGCGTCCCTGCGCTTCCTTGAGGAGGGCGGGCAGACGGGCCGGGAGATCCTCGCGTATCCCTGGTCGGACACACCGCTCGGTCCGCTGGAGGATTGGCCGGTCTCTCTCCGCACGACGCTGGCGACGATGCTGGCCTGCCCGGCCGCGATGTTCCTCGCCTGGGGACCCGAGGGGATTTCCTTCTTCAACGATGCCTACCGGCCGGTCTTCGGCGACCGCTTGCCCCGGGCCCTCGGTGCGCGCTTTCGCGAGATCTGGGCCGACCTGTGGGAGGATATCGGCCCGCTGGTCGATGCCGCCCTGCGCGGCGAAAGCGTGGCCCAGCGCAACCTGCCGCTCCTCATGGACCGCTATGGGGTGCCCGAGGAGAGCTGGTGGAGCTTCACCTATTCACCGGTGCGCGACGATGCGGGCCGCATCAACGGCATGATCTGCGTCACGGCGGAAACGACCGCCGAGGTGCTGGCCGAGCGCGCGCGCCGCCGCAGCGACGAGCGCCTGGAGATGGCACTCTCGGCCGGAGGCAGCATCGGCATCTGGGATTGGGACGTCGCGGCCGATCGCGTCACCGCCGATCCGCGCTTTGCCGCGCTCTATGGCGTCGATCCGGAGATGGCGGCGGCCGGGGCACCCATCGCCGCATTCTTTTCCGGGGTGCACCCCGACGACCTGCCAAGCCTGAAAGCGAGCATCGGGGCGGTGTTCGGCACGGGCGGGCAGTTCGATGCGGAGTACCGCCTCGTTCAGGGCGATGGCAGCATCCGCTGGGTTGCCGCGCAGGGTCGCTGCACCCTCGGCGAGGATGGGACGCCGCGCCACTTCCCCGGCGTCAGCTTCGACATCACCGAGCGCAAGCGCATCGAGCAGGCGCTCCGCGACAGCCAGGACCGTTTCCGCGGGATCATCAACTCGGTCGATCAGATGATCTGGTCGACGCGGCCCGACGGCTACCACGACTTCTATAACGAGCGCTGGTACGCGTTCACCGGCGTCCCCGCCGGCACGACCGACGGCGAGGCCTGGAACGGGATGTTCCATCCCGATGACCGTGAGCGGGCCTGGGCGGCATGGCAGCACGCCCTCGCCACGGGTGAAAACTACCAGATCGAGTATCGCCTGCGGCACCGCTCCGGCCTCTACCGCTGGGTGCTCGGCCGGGCACAGCCGGTGCGCGATGCGGAGGGGCGGATCGTGCGCTGGTTCGGCACCTGCACCGATATCCACGACCGCAAGCTCGCCGAAGAACGCCAAGCCTTCCTGCTCAGCCTCAACGACCGGCTGCGGGAGGCGGACGAGCCGCAGGCGGTGACGCTGGCCGCGGCCGCGACGCTCGGCGCCCATATCGGCGTGGCGCGGGCCGGCTACGGCGAGATCGACGAGACCGGCGAGATCGTGCGGGTCGAGCGCGACTGGACCCGCGACCCGTCGGTGCCGAGCCTCGCAGGCGCGTCGCGCATCCTCGACGGGTTCGGCCCGGCGGTGATCGCGGAATTGCGGGCCGGGCTCACCCTCGTGGTGGAGGATTGCTACGCCGACCCGCGGGCTGGGCACGATTACGCGGCGACGTGGGATTCGATCGGCTGCCGCTCTCTCGTCGTCGTGCCGCTGATCCGCGAGGGGCGGTTGCGGGCGATCCTCTACCTGCACGAGCCGAAGCCGCGGGTCTGGCGTGCCGAGGAGATCGGGCTGGTCGAGGATGTCGCCCAGCGCGTCGGCCATGCCGCCGAGCGCGCCCGCGCGGAGCAGGCCGAGCGCGCCAACGCCCGCGAACTGCGTCTGATCGCCGATTCGCTGCCAGTCCTCATCGCCCTGTTCGATGCGGACGGCGTGTGCCGCTTCGCCAATGCCGCCAGCGCCGACTGGTTCGGCGTCGCCCCGGCGGAGTCGGTGGGGCAGACGCTCGCCGCGCTGATCGGGCCGGCGGATTTCGCCGAGGCGCGGCCACGCTTCGAGAGCGCCCGTGCCGGCCGCGACGTACGCGCCGAGCGGGCCTGGCCGCGCCGGGACGGCAGCCCGCGTATCGCCGACATCCGCTACCTGCCGCGACCGATGCCGGACGGCTCGACCGACGGGGCCTACCTGTTCGTCACCGACATCTCGGATGCCAAGCGCATCGAGGCGATGCTGGAGCGCGAGGTGGGCGAGCGCACGCGCGAGCGCGACCGCCTCTGGCAGACCACCAATGACCTAATGGGGACGGCCGGCCTCGACGGCCATCTCCGCAGCGTCAATCCGGCCTGGGGGCGCCTGCTCGGCTGGAGCGAGCAGGAGCTGCTCGAACGCCCGTTCCTTGATTTCATCGACCCCGAGGACCATGCCGGTACCGGCGCCGTGCTGGCCCGGCTCGCCGGGAGCGACCAGATCACCGATTTCGTCGATCGCATCCTCAGCAAGGACGGGCGCCGCCGCACGGTCATGTGGACCGCGGTGCCCGAGAGCGGCTGCTTCCACATCGTCGGCCGCGACATCACCGACCAGCGCCTCGCCGAGGAGCAATTGCGGCAGGCGCAGAAGATGGAGGCGGTCGGCCAGTTGACCGGCGGCATCGCCCACGACTTCAACAACCTCCTGACGGGCATCATCGGTTCGCTCGACCTGATGCAGACCCGCATCGCCCAGGGCCGCATCGACACCCTGGAGCGCTATGCCGGGGCGGCCCTCACCTCGGCACACCGTGCCGCGTCGCTGACCCATCGCCTGCTCGCCTTCGCCCGGCGCCAGCCGCTCGAACAGAAGCCCGTCGATGTGAATGTGCTGCTGGCCGGCATGGAGGAGATGCTGCGGCGCGCGCTCCCCGAGCAGGTCCATCTCGATATCGTCGCGACGGAGGGCGTTTGGCCCACCCTCTGCGATCCGCACCAGCTCGAGAACGCGGTGCTCAACCTCGCCATCAACGCGCGCGACGCCATGCCGGAGGGCGGCCGGCTCTTGGTCGAGACCAGCAATGCTCATCTTGGGCCCGCCGATCTCCGCCTGCATTCGGGCGCCCGCGAAGGTGCCTATGTCTGCATCCGCGTCACCGATACGGGCCACGGCATGCCGCCGGAGGTCGCGGCCCGGGCCTTCGAGCCGTTCTTCACGACGAAGCCCCTCGGCATGGGGACCGGTCTCGGCCTGTCGATGATCTACGGTTTCGCCCGTCAGTCGGAGGGACATGCCCGGATCGTATCCGAGCCCGGCCGGGGGACGGCGGTGACGATCTGCCTGCCCCGCTACCGTGGTGCGCTGTCGTCCGAGCGCGCGTCGGCCTTGCCGCCTGAGCCGGCGCGTTCGGAGCGGAACGAGACGGTCCTCGTGGTCGAAGACGAGCTGGTGGTGCGCGACCTCGTCGTGGAAGTGCTGCGCGAGCTCGGCTACCGCGCGATCGAGGCACCGGACGGGCCGTCCGGCCTGGAGATCGTGCGATCCTCCGCCCGGATCGATCTTCTCGTCACCGATGTCGGCCTGCCCGGCCTCAACGGGCGCCAACTCGCAGACCACGCCCGCACCCTGCGGCCCGAACTGAGGGTGCTGTTCATGACGGGGTACGCTGAGAACGCGACGTTCGGTGGGGGCCCGCTCGATCCGGACATGCAGATGATCACCAAGCCGTTTCCGGTCGAACGGCTCGCCGCGCGCATCCGCGAGATGATGGAGCTTTCGTGAAACTTGGTCTCACCGTGGCTTGTAACGAAGGCTTTTCCGGACGACAGGACGCATCGACTTGTGGAAGGCCCGGAACGGCCCAACACCGCGCACGTTGACCGGCGCGAAGAGAACGTCGTTTCCAGGCTGCGATAAGCGAACAGACGAGCGGTATGGGTGCTGACACGCCACAGGGCGGACTTTCGGGGAATCATGGGGCGGACACCCCGTTCGACCTCGGCGACGGCTTTCGCCGGTTCGCCGACCACGTACCGCTGATGATGTGGCGCACGGATGAGAGCGGGCGTTCGACCTATCACAACGAGTGCTGGCTCCAGTTCACCGGCCGCCCGCTCGCCGAGGAGATCGCCGACGGCTGGCGCGGCGGCGTGCACCCGGACGATTTCAAGCGGCACGCCGAGATCGTCGAGAAGGCCGTCGAGTCGCGCCTTCCCTTCACCGTGGAGTTCCGGCTGCGCCGTCACGACGGGGCCTATCGTTGGCTTCTCGATACCGGCCGTCCGCTCGAGGAGAACGGCGTCTTCCACGGCTATCTCGGCTCGTGCTTCGACATCACCGACCGGAAGAATGCCGAGGAGCATGCCGAGCACGCCTTGGTCGAAAAGGAGACGCTGCTCGCAGAAATCTATCACCGGGTGCGCAACAACCTTCAGGTGATGGTGAGCCTGATCGGCCTCTACGGCCGCGCCGCGCCCGAGGCCTGCCGTGGCAGCTTCGATGCCCTGGGTCAGCGGGTGCGGGCGATCGCCCTGGTGCAGCAGCATCTGCACGAGGCGCCGCACATCGCCTCGATCGATCTGCGCGACTATCTGCACCGGCTCGCGTCCGGGCTCGGACAGTTGCGCCGGGCCGGGCGGATCGGCGTGACGGTCGAGGGGGACGGGACGAGCCTGGTCGAGCCGCGCACCGCCAACGCGCTCGGCATGATCGTAGCCGAGGTCGTCGCGGAATGTCTCGATGCCACGACGGAGACGGTGACCTGCGGCATCTCCATCCGCATCGATGCCCCGGCCGGCGCGCCGGTGCGCCTCTCGGTGATCTCCGGGGCCGGCGAGGCTGCGGCCGCGGGACGTGAGGGGGTGCCGAAGCTCGGCCCCCGTCTCATCGCGGCCTACGCGGCGCAGGCCGAGATCGCGGTTTGCGGCACCGCGACCGAGGCTGATCCGCTCCATCTGCAGTTGCCCGAGGTTCGCGCCGACGTGGCTCCGACGATCTCGCCTTCCTTAAGCTGATACAATCGGCGCAGGCGGGTGCCTCGCGGCCTCGGCCTGCGATCGCTATATCGGGTTCGATTCCCAGACACGCCTGAACGCGAGTGCCATGCTTCCCGACCTCGACACCATCATCGAGAACTTCGAGATCCTCGACGATCCGATGGATCGCTACGAGTATGTCATCGAACTCGGTAAGCTGATGCCGAAAATGCCCGAAGCGGCGAAGGTCGAGGACAACCGCGTCTCCGGCTGCGAAAGCCAGGTGTGGATCGACGTGTCGCTGAAGAAGGACGCGGGCCACCCAGCGCTGAAGCTCGAAGGGGACAGCGATTCCCATATCGTGAAGGGCTTCGTGGCGCTGATGGTGGCGCTCTACGAGGGGAAGACGCCGGACGAGGCGATCAAGGCCGACGGCTTCGACTTGCTCAAGCGTCTCGATTTCGGCTCGCACATCACGTCGAAGCGCTCGAACGGCGTGCGCGCGATGGTGGACCGCATCCGGAAGGATGCGGGCCGCCTTCAGACGCTGAACTGACCCGCCGCGAGACCTGACGACGGCGGGCGGAAGGGTCTCAGGACGAGGCCGGCGGCTGGTCCGTCTTGAGGCGCCAAGCGCGGGTGCGGGCCCGCTCCGGCCCGGTCGCTTCGCGTGCGAGGCCGTAATGCTCGGCGAGTCGTCCGAGAGCGATCCGGGCCACCACCTTGGCGGAACGGGCCGGCCAGCGCCGCTCCGCCTCGATCCGCTCGAGGCCTTTGAGAAAGCCGCACAGGTCGATCAGAAGCCCCGACAGATCCGAGCCCACCGCCGCCAGCGCGAGGTCTACCCGCTGGCGCGCGGCGATGACCCGGTCGGACCCTGAACTCGGATCGCGCGGGCCGCCGCCATCGACGCGTGGGGCGGTCCAGTCGGTCGAGAGTTGCGGCATCATCTGCGCCGAGGCGAGGTCGTGGCGTAGCCGCTCCCCCGCCGCGAAGGCGGCGGCATCGATCAGCGGCTCGCCGTCGCGCCCGCGCCGCCGCGCCATCCAGGTTAGCGGGCTCTCCGCCGTATCCCGCACACGTTCCCCATCGCCCGTGCCTTCCCGGACCACGGCGAGATGCTGCATCCGGAAGCTGTCCGGTCCGCCGATTTCCGCCCGCCGCAAGCGGGCGCGCCCGGCCGCCCCGATAACCAGTCGGTTGCGCCGCCCGTCGTCACGCGACGCGAGTTCCGCCGCCACCAGCGCTTCGCCGGCCCGTACCGGGAAACGCCCGGCACCCAGCGACACCCCGCGTCCGCCGCTGCGCACGATCAGCGTTTCCGGCGCACTCGGATCGGGGAAGGCGTAGGCGCCTTCGGGCGCCAGCGCCGCCAGCAGGCGTTCAGCCTCGCGTCCGAGACCACCCGCTTTGTTCATGTTTTGTCCTTTTGACATCGTACCACCCGAACCGGAACCGCTACGGGAGGCTAAGGGAAAATCGTCCTAATACAAGTCTTGACAGACTTTGATGCCGCCTCTGGTTGCACCGTCACGCTGCCGGTTTCCGGCGGTTTCAGGCCTGAGACGGCTTCGTCGGCGGCTTCTTGAGGATCTCGGCGATCTCGTCCTCGGACTTGCCGCGCACCGCGTATCCCATCTGCTCGAAGCGATCGATCAGACGGTCACTGTCGCAGGCAGAGCGGGCCGCCCACTCTGCGAGCGCTTCATTGGTCTTGGCAAGTTGTTCGGAGGGGCTGTCGTCGCTCATGTGGGGGCAATGCAGCAGAAGTTGTGCCGTTCCACGACTTTGTTGTTGATAACCCGATTCGTCAATCTCCGCCCACATGAGCCGCCGCTGCGCCGGCCCTGAACAGGGCGGCGCAGCGGGCTTCGCGTGAGGGCCGGGCCGGGAGAAACCTCAGGCGGCCGCGTCGTAGCCGGGGCGCACCTGGCCGAGGCCGATCGCCTTGGCAAGGTCGGAGCGGGCCTTGGCATAGTTCGGCGCCACCATCGGGTAGTCGGGCGAGAGGCCCCACTTGGCGCGATACTGCTCGGGGGAGAGGTTGTATTTGGCGCGCAGGTGCCGCTTCAGCGACTTGAAGGTCCGCCCGTCTTCCAGGCAGACGAGATAGTCCGGCTGGATCGACTTCTTGATCGGCACGGCCGGCTGAAGAGCCTCCTGGGCCACGGGCTGCGGCGCGGCGGCCCGGCCCGTTCCGACCTGGATCAGGGCGCCGTGGATGTTGCCGATCAGACCCGCAAGTTCGGCGGCCGGCACCGGATTGTTGCTCACATAGGCGGCGACGATGTCGGCCGTGAGAGCGACGTAATCGACCGGCGTCTCGGTTTCGTTCATGTTCGTGGTTGTCCCTTGGCGGTGCATCGCGCGCAATCGATCCGGCCCATCATCCTGTGCGAAGACGGAAACGGACAGGTACCTATCGGCCTGTGCAATGGTGCCGCTTGATTTCGGTTTGGCGTGACGCCCCCGCAGTCACGGGTTCTACCTAGAACATCCAAATTAGACCTGCAAGACGGGGCCGGTATGCACAACTGAACGGATTCCTCGCGATCTGGGACGTGCGCAATTTGTCGTGAATGCTCGACATCGCTTCCGGGGCGGTGGCCCGCCCGCCCTCATCGCTCTCGCGTCGCGGCGAGGGTGCGACGAAGGGGCGGCTCGTTTGCCAGCCTTGCGGCCACGGCCGTCGCACGGCACACCGCCTGATATCGGACGCGTCTATCCAAGCGTTGCCAGCCAAGCGTTTCCACCGGAGTCCGGCGATGACCTTCGAGCCACCCCCCTTCGCCCTACCGCCCGAGGCGCCCGTTGCCGAGACGCGCCCGCACGCCTTCGAGCTTTTCGGACGGCGCGTCGAAGACCCGTTCGCTTGGCTAAAGGCCGAGAACTGGCGCGCGGTGCTGAAGGACCCGTCGGCCCTGGCCCCCGATATCCGTGCCTATCTCGAGGCCGAGAATGCCTATGCCGAGGCGGCGCTGAGCGGCTCCGCCGACCTGCGCAAAACCCTGGTCGCCGAGATGCGCGGGCGCATCCGCGAGGACGATGCCTCGGTGCCCGAGCCCGACGGACCCTTTGCCTATTACTCCCGCCACCGCGAGGGCGGGCAGCATCCACTGATCTGCCGCCGTCCGCGCACCGTCCACCGCATCGCCGAGGAGCCGGAGGACGGCGAGATCGGCGAGATCGGCGAGCAGATCCTGCTCGATGGCGACCGGGAAGGGGAGGGCCTCGCCTTCTTCGAGATCGCGGGTGCTGCCCATTCCGACGACCACCGCCTGCTCGCCTGGGGCGTCGACACCAAGGGCTCGGAACTCCACTCCATCCGCGTGCGCGATCTCGACACCGGCGAGGACCGCCCGGAGCAGGTCGAATCGACCGCGGGCGAGGCCGTCTGGAACGCGGCCGGTACCGCCTTCTTCTACGTGGCGCTGGACGAGAACCACCGTCCGGCCCGCGTCATGCGCCACCGCCTCGGCACCGATCAGGCGCAGGACACGACCGTCTACGAGGAGCCCGATCCGGGCTTCTTCGTGAATATCGGCCGCACCCAATCGGGCACCTACCTCACCGTCACCGCGAGCGACCACGAAACGGCGGAAGTCCACCTGCTCGACCGGGCGGACGACGAGGGCGCGCTGGCCTGCGTCGCGCCCCGCGAGGAGCGGCTGATCTACTCGGTCGAGAACTGGGGCTCGTATCTCGTCATCCTGACGAATGCCGACGGGGCGGTGGACTTCAAGATCGTCACCTGCCCCCTCGACGCGACGGCGCGGGAGAACTGGCAGGACGCGGTGCCCTATCGGCCCGGCGTGATGATCCGGCACCTGCACGTGCTCGGCAACCACCTCGTGCGGCTCGAACTGGAGAACGCCCTGCCGCGCATCGTCGTGCGCGACATGAAGGGCGAGGAGCACACCGTCTCCTTCGCCGAGGAAGCCTATTCGCTCGGGCTTCTGCCGGGCTACGAGTTCGAGACGGCGCGCATCCGCTTCAGCTACTCGTCGATGACGACGCCGGCCGAGACCTACGACTACGATTGCGTCACCCGCGCCCGCATCCTGCGCAAGCGCCAGAGCGTGCCGAGCGGCCACGAGCCCGCCGACTACGTTACCCGGCGTCTGTTCGCGACCGCGCCCGACGGCGAGAGCGTGCCGATCTCGCTGCTGCACCGCCGCGGGCTCAGCCTCGACGGCTCGGCGCCGCTGCTGCTCTACGGCTACGGCTCCTACGGTACGCTGATGCCGGCGGGTTTCCGCACCAACTTGCTCAGCCTCGTCGATCGCGGCTTCGTCTACGCCATCGCCCATGTCCGCGGCGGCACCGAGAAGGGGTGGAACTGGTATCTCGAAGGCAAGCGCGAGAAGAAGCCCAACACCTTCACCGATTTCGTCGCCTGCGGCCGGGCGCTGATCGAGGCGGGCTACACCACGCAGGGGCGGATCGTCGCCCATGGCGGCAGCGCGGGCGGCATGCTGATGGGGGCGGCCGCCAACCTCGCGCCGGAGCTGTTCGCCGGCATCGTCGCCGACGTGCCCTTCGTCGATGTCCTCAACACCATGCTCGACGCGGACCTGCCGCTGACGCCGCCGGAATGGCCCGAATGGGGCAACCCGGCCGAGAGCGAAGAGGCCTTCAAGACGATCCTGGCCTACTCGCCCTACGACAACGTCGCCGCCAAGGCCTATCCCGCGATCTTCGCGCTCGGCGGCCTCACCGACCCGCGCGTGACCTATTGGGAGCCCGCCAAATGGGTGGCGCGGCTGCGCGCCACCATGACCGGCGGTGGCCCGGTCCTCATGAAGATCAACATGGAGGCCGGGCATGGCGGCGCCGCCGGGCGGTTCGACCGCCTGGAAGAGGTCGGCCTGATCTACGCCTTCGCGCTTATGGCGGCGGCACGCGCGGCTAAGCGGGTCTGATTTTGATCGGCGCCGGCCGCGACATGCTGCGCGGCCGGCACTTCGACAAAGCTTCGCGAAGCGGGCAGAACAAAGCCCCCACCTTCGCTATGCTGGTTCGACGAAAAATAAGTTCAAAATAATAATCAAGCACGACGCCCAGGGAGAAACACGATGAAGCATCTCGCGATCGCCGCCGCGATTCTGTTCGCATGGCCGCTCGCCGCTGGGGCCGAGGTGCCAGCGCCGGCCGCGCCCGACACCGTCAAGACCAGCCCTGAGGCTGCCAACCCCGCCCCGGATGCTGCCCCGAAGGCGCCGCAGACGGCGCAGGAGCGCCAGGAGGCGAATGCCGCCAAGCTCGCCGGGCTCGTCCGCTTCGTCGGCGAATCCTGCAAGGAGGCGCAGCCCGATTACGAGCGGTTCAAGGCAGTGGTCTCCGCCATGGGCGTCGATCTCGACGCGATCTCGAAGGGCGAGTTGCTCATGCGCAGCATGGGCTACACCGAAGCCTACCGGAAGAACGTCGATGAGAGCTGCCGCAAGGCGGAGGAGATGTTCGGCGAGAAGGGCAAGGCAATCCCCGGCCTCGTCCTGCGCAAAGCCTCGTAACGAAGGTTCGTCCTTAAGCGCCCGTTCACTGCGCTGGGCGAGAGTGCCGGCACGAGTGGCGTTCGGCGCCCGGCCTCCGAAGGCCGGCCGCCGGTGAGGGCGGGCGTTTCGGGCGATGGGGGGACGGGCCGGTCAGGCAAAGCGGCGTCCGGGCAGGGCTCTCCTGCGCGCCGGCTTCGCCGTCGGCCTCTGCGCCGCGGCCTCGGCGGCGGAGGCGGCCCGACTCGTCTCGGCCAAGGGCGCGCAGCCGCCGGAGGGCTTCGGCCGCATCGTCCTGACCTTCGACGAGCCGGTCTCCGTCAAGGCTCGGCTGTCGGGCGCGATCCTCGTGCTCAATTTTGGCGGCGCGGTGGGGCCCGGCCCCGAGCGGATCGCGGCGGGGATGCCGGACTACGTCACCGTGGTGCGGCGCGACCCCGACGGCTCGGCCCTGCGCCTCGCCCTGCAGCGGCCCTACCGCGTCAACGTGCAGGATGCCGGCGAGCAGGTCTTCATCGATCTCCTGCCGGAAAGCTGGAACGGCTTCCTGCCGCCGCTTCCCACCGAGGTCGTCGCCGACCTCGCCCGCCGGGCCGCCGCCGCCGAGGCCAGCCTGAAGGCGCGCAACCCGGCCCCGGTGCCGCGTCCGCTCACCCTCGAACTCGCCCGCACCGATGCCCGCACCCGGCTCTCCCTGCGCCTGCCGGCGGGCTCCGAGGCCGCCTTCGCCCCGGACGGCACCGGCACGCTGCTGACGCTGCCGGGGGCGTGGCGCATCGACGACCACGCCCTCCGCGGCCGGCTCGACCCGAATCTCGGCCGTGTCACGGTCGAGACGGAATCCGGCGAGGCCCGGATCGTCGCGAGCCCGGCCGAGGGCGTGATGCTCGCCACCTTGCGCGACGAAGATGTCGTGGCGATCGATTTCGTCACCAAGCCGAAGACACCCGAGACTGCGACGTCATCCGCTTCGCCTGCCGGAGCCTCGGCCGAAGTTGCGAAGGAGGCGCCGAAAGAGGCCGCGCGTCCTGCTACATCGAGCGCCGACGCATCGCCGCGGGCCGCCGCGCCGCCCGTGCTGTCGCGCAAGGCGGGCTCGGGCCTCGTCTTCCCCTTCGCCAAGCGTGTGCCGGCGGCGTTGTTCGAGCGCGGCGGCATCGTCACCCTCGTCTTCGCCACGACCGAGCCGGTTGCCGTGCCGCCGCCCGGTGCCACCGGCCTCGTCGCCCTCGCGCCGCCGCTGCGGAGCGGCGGCTTCACCATCCTTCGCTTCACCGCGCCCGCGGGACGGCTCGTCGATCTTTTGCCCGTCACCGAGCCCGCCGGATGGGAGCTGGCGACCGGCGAGGGTCTCGCCCCGAGCGAGAGCCTGACCGCGCAGCGCGCCCCGACGGCCCAGGGCCGGCTCGGCGTCACCGTGCGGCTACCTCAGGCCGGCCCGGCCGGCTGGCTCGATCTCGACGGCGAGCGCATTGCCGTCGTCACCACCGACGGCAGCCGCCCTGCCGGCGTGGTCAAGGCGCAGCGCTTCGTCGAGTTCGAGCTGATTCCGAGCCGGCTCGGCCTCGCCGTTCTCGCCAACGCCGACGACCTCATCGTGCGGCCGGACCTCGACGGCGTGACGATCGGCCGTGAGGGCGCGAGAGAGGGGGCAAGGGAAGGCCGCGATGGCGGGCTCTCCGTGTCGGGCATCTCCCGCCCCGCCGATCCGCCCGTGGGGGCGGTCACGGAGCTGGCGGTCGATCGCGACGCCTGGGAGAAAGCGCAGCGCGGCGACGTGCGCGCGACGCTGCGGGAGGGACTCGCCGCCGCTGTCGAGGCCCATCGCCGTGACCGAGGCGGCGCCCGTCTCGGTCTCGCCCGGGCGATGATGGCCAACGACCTCGACGTGGAGGCGCTCGGTGCGCTGAGCGCCGCCGCTGCCGAGGATGTGGTGATCGACGGTGACCGGCAGACGGCGCTGATGCGCGGCATCCTGCTCGCCCGGATCGGGCGGGCCGAAGAGGCGCGTAAACTCCTCTCCGACGAGCGGCTCGCCACCAATCCGGAAGCCCGGCTCTGGCGCGGCTACGCCGATGCCCTGGTCGGCCGGTGGAACGAGGCGGCTGTTGCGCTGCGTGCCGGCGAATCGGTCTTGGAGCGCTACCCCGAACCCCTCGCATCGCTGTTCCACGCCGCCGCCGCCGAGGCCGCGGTCGAGACCGGCGACTGGGAAGCGGTCACGCGCGAATCGATCGCCGCCACCCGTGCTGCCACCGATTACACCCGCGATCGGCTGACCTTGCTGCGGGCGAAGATGGACGAGGCGACCGGCCGCGGCGCGGCGGCGCTGGCGGCCTACGAAACGCTGCGGAACCAAGCGCCTTGGCCGCTGGCGGCGGAAGCGACCCTGCGCGCGGCCGCCCTCGGCCACACCCTGGGTAAGACGCCCCTGCCCGAAGCAATCGATCAGTTGGAGGTTCTGGCCCTGACCTGGCACGGCGGCCCGACCGAGATCGGGACGCTCGGTGCGCTCGGCGGCCTCTACGAGGAGGCCGGGCGCTGGCGCAAGATCTTCACCACCGCCCGCCGCGCCAACGCGCTCAGCCCCGAGGCGCCGATCGCGCGCGCGCTGCACGAGCGGGCCCTGGCGGTGTTCGAGGATCTGTTCCTGGGCGCGCGTGGCGAGCGGCTCGGCGGTGTCGAGGCGCTGGCGCTGTATTTCGACTTCAAGGATTTCGCGCCCGCCGGCCGGCGCGCCGACGAGATCGTGCGGCGCCTCGCCGACCGCCTCGTGGCCCTCGATCTGCTCGAGTCCGCGGACGAGTTGCTGCAGTACCAGATCGATCACCGGCTGGAGGGTGCGGCCCGCTCCTCGGTCTCGGCGCGGCTTGCCACGATCCGGCTGATGGAGGGCAAGCCGCTCCAGGCGCTCCAGACGCTCGACGCGACGCACCTGCCCGAACTGCCCGAGGATGTGCGCCGCGCCCGCGCGATGCTGCGCGCCCGCGCCCTGTCGGATCTCTCCCGCACCGATCTCGCTCTGGAGACCGTCGAGGGCGAGACCGGCGCCGACGCCGAGCGGCTGCGAGCGGACATCCTGTGGGCAGCCCGGCGCTGGCGCGAGGCGGGCGAGGCGCACGAGATGATCCTCGGGCCGGCATGGCGCTCCGGAAAGCCCCTCGACGACACGGCGCGGGCCGACGTGATCCGCGCCGGCATCGCCTACGGACTCGCGGGCGAATCCCTCGGGCTCGAACGGCTGAAGGCAAAGTTCGCGGGGCCGATGGCCGAGAGCGCGGATGCCCGCACCTTCGCCATGCTGACGCGGCCGGATGCGCCCCGCTCCGCTGCTTTCCGCGATGCGGCGCTGCGGGCGACCAAGGCGGAGACGCTTGCCGCCTTCCTCTCGGAGTACCGCAAGCGCTACCCCGACAGCGCCGTGCCGGAACCCGGCAGCGCCGCGACGGGCAACCGCGCCGAGGCGCCGTCCCCGCCGCCGGGCTAAGGGTCAGACGCGACCGCGGCCGCGCTGCGCATCGATGCTCCACGGGCCGGGGCCGGCGAAGGCGATGTAGAGGAAGACGAAGCAGAAGAGGATCGCCGCGTCACCGCCGTTCAGGGCTGGGAAGAAGCTCTTGGGCGCGTGGGCGATGAAGTAGGCGAAGGCCATCTGGCCGGAGAGGATGAAGGCCACCGGCCGGCTGAACAGCCCGACCACCAGCAGTGCGCCGCCGACGAGTTCGAGCAGGCCGGCGATGCCCGGCAGCGATAGCAGCGGCGGGTTCATCGAGCTGGCCGGAAAGCCGAGGATCTTCTGCGTCCCGTGGGCCATGAAGATCAGCGCCGAGACGATTCGCAGGATGCTCAGCATCCGCGGGGCCCAGTGCGTGGTGGTGGTCGTCAGATCCATGCGTCGGCGTCCTCGTTACGCGGCCGCCACAACCTCGAATCGTATCGTGACGGGCCTCAGCTTCCGTAGCTCTGAATCAGGGAGCCCGCCACCAGCGTCCAACCGTCGACCAGGACGAAGAAGATCAGCTTGAACGGCAGCGCGACCGTGGCCGGCGGCAGCATCATCATGCCCATCGCCATCAGCACCGAGGCGACCACGAGGTCGATGATGAGGAAGGGGATGAACAAGAGAAAGCCGATCTCGAAGGCGCGCCGCAGCTCGGAGATCATGAAGGCGGGGGTGACGATCTCCAGGCCGATCGCCTCCGGACCCGCCGGGGCCGGCTGGCGCGCCATGTCGAGGAACAGCTTGAGGTCCTTCTCGCGCACGTTGCGCAACATGAAGGTCTTGAACGGCGCCGAGGCCCGCTCGAACGCCTGGGACTGACTGATCTGGCCCGCCATCAGCGGCTCGACGCCGGTCCGGTAGGCCTCCCGCGCTGTCGGCGCCATCACGAAGGCGGTCAGGAACAGGGCCAGGCTCACCATCACCGTGTTGGGCGGCGCGGTCTGCGTGCCGAGCGCCGAGCGCAGGATCGACAGCACCACGACAATCCGGGTGAACGAGGTCGCCATCACCAGCACGGACGGCGCGAGCGCCAGGACCGTGATCAGCGCGACGAGCTGCAGCGCCCGTTCCGTGGTGCCGCCCGCACCGAGATCGAGGGTGACGCTCTGCGCCCACGCCGCGCCCGCGCCAGCCGCCAGCAGCAGCGCGGCCAGGAGAAACGTCAGGGGGAGGGATCGCGGCACGGGCCGGCTGGGGGAGGGGGTCATTGCGGGCCGCACCCTGCGGCGTGACGCCGACGCGCACAAGCGACGCGACGACACGCTGCCGGTGGGATCACAGGTCGCCGACGACGCCCGCCTCGTCCTGGGCCTGAAGCACCGCCGGGCGGGGCATCGAGATGATGTTGTAGCCCGAATCGACGAAGTGGATCTCGCCGGTCACGCCGCCCGAAAGATCGGAAAGCAGGTAGAGCGCGGAGTTGCCGACATCGTCCAGCGTCACCGTGCGCCGGAGCGGGGCGTGCGCCTTCTGGTGATTGTACATCAGCCGCGCATCGGCGATGCCGGCGCCGGCCAGGGTGCGCATCGGGCCGGCCGAGAGGGCGTTGACGCGGATACCGTCGGGGCCGAGGTCGCTGGCGAGATAGCGGACGGACGCTTCGAGCGCGGCCTTGGCCACGCCCATCACGTTGTAGTTCGGCATCACGCGGGTCGAGCCGGCATAGGTCAGCGTCAGCAGCGCGCCGCCCCGCGGCATCCGGGCGGCGGCGCGTTGGGCGATCTCGGTGAAGGAGAAGCAGGAGATCGTCATGGTCCGCGAGAAGTTCGCGCGGGTCGTGACGTCGACGTAGCGGCCCTTGAGCTGCGCTTTGTCGGAAAAGCCGATGGCATGGACGATGAAGTCGATCCCGTCGGGGAAGCGCTCGTCGAGGGTGGCGAAGGCGGCATCGACGGTCGCGAGATCCTCGACGTCGCAGGGCAGCACGATATCGGAGCCGACCGAGGCCGCGAGCGGGGTGACGCGGCGCCCGAGCGCCTCGCCCTGATAGGTGAAGGCGAGTTCGGCGCCGTGTCGGTGCAGGGTCTTGGCGATGCCCCACGCGATCGAATGATCGTTGGCGACCCCCATGATGAGGCCGCGCTTGCCCGCCATCAAACCCGTCATTCTCAAATCCGTACGCGTATCGGCCCGGCGCCGCAGCGCCCTCATCCCGGCTTAGCCCGCCGGGCGAGCGCCTGTCCACGCGCGGGGCCGCCTTGCACCCTGGGCGATGGGAAATGGCATGAGGAAGCCGGCATGAAAAAGCCCCGGAGCGGATGCGACGGGGCTGGACGGGGGCTCAGATGGGGCGGGCAGCCGGCGCTCAGAAGTAGCCGCGGGTGCCGGTCTGCGCGTCCTCGATCAAGGTCTGCTTGGCGCGCACCGCCACGCCGGCCGCAATGGCCAAGCTGGAGACGGTGAACAGAGCGAGGAGGACGA
This sequence comes from Methylorubrum sp. SL192, assembly GCF_026672325.1. Classification (NCBI taxonomy): domain Bacteria; kingdom Pseudomonadati; phylum Pseudomonadota; class Alphaproteobacteria; order Hyphomicrobiales; family Methylobacteriaceae; genus Methylorubrum; species Methylorubrum sp. SL192. Next base: position 4,863,021 of record NZ_JAPPQV010000003.1, on the reverse strand, counting down.
TCATGGTGTTACCTGCCTATCGAAGCAGGAACGCGAAGACAACTGGTCGGTTCCCCCAATTCATCAGCCTATAGCCAGGCTTATGCTTGGTCCGTCTTCTCGCAGATGCGAGAAAATCTACGCTGCACGGCAAGGCGCCGCGCAGCGGTTCCGTCCCTTATGCGTCGGGGTGCTTGAGCACGAGCGTCGCGTTGGTGCCGCCGAAACCGAAGGAGTTCGACATCACGTGGCCGAGCTGCGCCCCGTCCCGGCGCTGACGCAGGATCGGCATGTCGGCGAAGGCGGGATCGAGTTCTTCGATATGCGCGCTCTCGCAGATGAAACCGTTGTTCATCATCAGCAGCGCGTAGATCGCTTCCTGCACCCCAGTCGCACCGAGCGAATGCCCGGTCAGCGACTTGGTGGCCGAGATCGGCGGGCAGGCGTCGCCGGCGCCGAACACCGTGCGGATCGCTTCGATCTCCTTGTCGTCGCCGACCGGCGTCGAGGTGGCGTGCGGGTTGATGTAGTCAATCTTGACGCCCTTCAGGTCTTCCATGGCCTGGCGCATGCACCGCACCGCACCCTCGCCGGAGGGGGCGACCATGTCGTGCCCATCGGAGGTGGCGCCGTAGCCTGCGACCTCGCCGTAGATCCGCGCGCCGCGGGCCTTGGCGTGCTCGTACTCCTCCAGCACCAGCACACCGGCGCCGCCGGCGATGACGAAGCCGTCGCGGTTCACGTCATATGCGCGGGAGGCGCGGGCAGGGGTCTCGTTATAGCGCGAGGACATTGCGCCCATGGCGTCGAACAGGACGGAGAGCGTCCAATCCAACTCCTCGCAACCGCCCGCGAAGATGATGTCCTGCCGGCCGCCGCGAATGATCTCGGCGGCATTGCCGATGCAGTGATTCGAGGTCGCGCAGGCCGAGGAGATCGAATAGTTCACGCCGCGGATCTTGAACCAGGTCGCCAGCGTGGCCGACGCGGTCGAAGACATCGCTTTGGGCACCGCGAACGGGCCGACGCGCTTCGGCCCCTTCTCGCGGGCGATGGCGGCGGATTCGACGATGGTCCGGGTCGAGGGACCGCCCGAGCCCATGATGATGCCGGTGCGGTCGTTGGAGATCTCCCGCTCTTCGAGGCCGGCATCGCGGATCGCCTGATCCATGGCGATATGGTTCCAGGCGGTGCCGCCGCCGTGGAAGCGCATGGCGCGGCGATCGACGACGCCCTCGGGATCGATCGTCGGGGCACCCGCCACCTGGCTGCGGAAGCCATGCGCGGCCTGCGCCTCGGAGCGGGCGATCCCGGAACGGGCCTCGCGCAGGGAGTCCAGGACCTCCCCGGTATTGTTGCCGATGGACGAGACGATGCCCATCCCGCTGATGACGACACGCCGCATGATGGCTCGTGCTGCTGACGCCGCGGCTGGTGCGGCGTTTCCTCGGGGGGTCAGTTAGGATGATGCGCGGCCAATCTCAACCGCGCTTCGCGCACTCGGCGGCGAACCGGAGGGCGGTTCGGCGCGAAAAACCCTCAGAACCGAGCGCGTTGAGCCGGTCTCAGGCCCGGAAGAGCGCCACGCGCAGGTCGTTCGCCTCGTAGATGCGCCGGCCATCGGCCTCGAGCCACCCGTCGGCGATCCCGAGCACGAGCTTGCCCTGACGCACGCGCTTGATGTCGATGCCGTAGACGACCTGCTTGACGGTCGGCAGCACCTGATCGGTGAACTTCACCTCGCCAACGCCGAGCGCCCGGCCGCGACCCAGTGCGCCGAGCCAGCCAAGATGGAAGCCGACGAGCTGCCACAGGGCGTCGAGCCCGAGGCAGCCGGGCATCACCGGATCGTCCTTGAAGTGGCAGGGGAAGAACCAGAGGTCTGGCCGGATGTCGAACTCGGCCAGCACGTGGCCCTTGCCGTGGGCGCCGCCCTCGGTCCCGATCGAGGTGATCCGGTCGAACATCAGCATCGGCGGAAGCGGAAGCTGAGCGTTGCCCGCTCCGAACAGCTCACCGCGCCCGCAGGCCAGGAGATCCTCGTAGGAGAAGCTCGAAGCGCGCTGCGGAGAAGCACCGTCGGATTGCTGGTCGAGAGAGGCCATGGATGACGTACGGGTCCTCGGTGACGGACGGGTCCGATGCGAGCGAACGGACGAGGCGTGATGGAATGGGCGCCTCGTTAGCACAGCCTCCGCGCGCCCACAAAGCGGCGCCTGCGCAGTACCTATGCTCGGTCGACGCTCGGCGAATCGACCAGAGCCATGCACCATCCACGTATCAACCCGGTGTCGACATCGGCATGGGTTGCCGCAGGGCTCCATGATCCGTATAATTTCTACGCTATACTCATTCTAAATAACTGGGAATCGTTCCCGACGATGTCCGACTTGATGCCTCTCCAGGCCGTGCTGAACGCACGGTCCGCCTCGCCGGGCGACGCTAGCGGCCGTCGGGGCTGTCCCCTCTCCGACCTGCGCGATCGCTTGCGCCGGGCCGGCCTGCGCCCGACCCGTCAGCGCCTCTCGCTGGGCTGGCTCCTGTTCGGCCGCGGCGACCGCCACCTGACGGCGGAAATGCTCTACGACGAGGCGATGCGCGCCAAGGTGCCGGTCTCGCTGGCGACCGTCTACAACACGCTGCATCAGTTCACTGAGGCGGGCCTGCTGCGCCAGCTCGCGCTCGATGGCTCGAAGGCCTATTTCGACACGAACCCGACCGAGCATCACCACTTCTTCTTCGAGGAAGAAGGCGAGGTTCTCGATATGCCGGAATGCGGCATCTCGGTCGATTCGCTGCCCGACGCGCCCGAGGGCATGGAGATTGCCGGCGTCGAAGTGATCGTGCGCCTGCGCCGCCGCAAGGTGTCCGGACGCGCCTGATCCGGCGCCGCCCGACTTCGAGACGAAAAAAGGCCCGGATGTCCGGGCCTTTTTCATGTCGATTCGCGGCGCGGCGGCTCGGCCTACTCCACCCGCTCGTCGGGGTAGACGCCCCATAACCGGCTCTGGCGGATGTAGCCGTCGACGTCGCCGCGCTTGTCCGGAAGCGGCACCACGAGGCGGCACCATGAGCCGGTGCATCCCTTCACGCTGCCGATGACGCCGGGCTGCAGCCGCGCCTGCTCGGCCGATTGCTCGTCGGCACGGGCGGTCAGCGGAACCGTCGCCTTGGCGGAATCGGCCCGTTCGCCCGACGGGGGAATCACCACGGCGGTCCGGCGGCCCGAGAGCAGCGAGTGCAAGACCCAACCCTCCGTCCCTTCCGAATCGCGGATGCGCCGCCAGGTCTCGAACTCGGCGACGATCTCGACCGGCAGGCCCTCGCGCTGGAAGACCCACAGGGTTCTGTGATCCTTCGACGGCCCCTCGCGCAGGTTGACGCGGTTGGTCTTCAGGCTGGCGTAGCGCGGCAGGGGCAGCTTGGTCACGGGCCCCTTGCCGACCTCCGGCGCGGGAGCCGGCGCGGCCTCGGCCGTCAGAGGTATCAACAGGGCGAACAGGGCCGCGAGCAGCGCGAGGCGCGCGGGGTTCATCGGGGGAAGCTCAGGCGGGCGCATCGTGCCTCGTCTCCGATCCGTGTCTCCAAAGTCGTTCCGGCGGTGGCGTTTCGGCGCGTGCGGGGGCACAGGCCGGAAACGTCCATGGGCCGGCGCAGGATCGGCCGGCCCTCCGGCACTGATCCATCCGGGTCAGGGCCGCATTGTGTTCGCCGACCTCTCTGATAGAGAGGCCGAACGTCCTGCAGCGGACCGGGGAACCGGTCCGCCTTCCGCTCCATCTGGCCGCGCCATGGTTAAGGGAGCGTAAGCCGACCCCTCCCGGCATAGCGGGGTGGCGTCCGGCGCAGGCACAGGAATGCGGGCCGCCTCGTCGGGGAGGGAACATGTCGTCGTTGAAGCGCAAGCCGCTGGTGGTCGTCACGCGGCGTCTGCCGGACGCCGTCGAGACGCGCATGCGCGAATTGTTCGATACCCGCCTCAACCACGATGATGCGCCGCTCTCGCAGGAGGCGCTGTCGGCCGCGATTCGCGAAGCCGACGTGCTCGTGCCCACCGTGACCGACGAGATCGGGGCCGGATTGCTCGCGCAGGCGGGGCCGAACCTGCGGCTCATCGCCAATTTCGGCAACGGCGTCGATCATATCGACGTCGCCGGGGCGCTGGAGCGCGGTATCACGGTCACCAACACGCCCGGCGTGCTGACCGAGGACACCGCCGACATGACCATGGCGCTGATCCTGGCGGTCGCCCGCCGGCTCGCCGAAGGTGCGCGCATCATCCCCGACGACGATTGGACCACGGGATGGTCGCCGACCTGGATGCTCGGCCGCCGCATCACGGGGAAGCGCCTCGGCATCGTCGGCATGGGCCGCATCGGCCAGGCGCTCGCCCGCCGCGCCAAGGCATTCGGCCTGTCGATCCACTACCACAACCGCCGCCGGGTGCCCTCGCATATCGAGGAATCGCTCGATGCGACCTACTGGGAATCCCTCGACCAGATGCTGGCCCGGGTCGATATCGTATCGGTCAACTGCCCGCACACGCCCGCGACCTATCACCTGCTCTCGGCCCGCCGCCTGAAGCTGCTCAAGCCCGAGGCGATCGTCGTCAACACCGCCCGCGGCGAGGTGATCGACGAGAACGCGCTGGCGCGGCTGATCGAGGGGGGCGAGATCTCGGCCGCCGGCCTCGACGTGTTCGAGCAGGAGCCGGCGGTGAGCCCGCGCCTCGTGCGGCTCGCCCGCACCGGCAAGGTCGTGCTGCTGCCGCATATGGGTTCGGCGACGCATGAGAGCCGCACCGACATGGGCGAGAAGGTCATCATCAACATCAAGACCTTCATGGACGGCCACCGTCCGCCGGACCGGATCCTTCCGAGCATGCTCTGAGGGCAGGCCTGAACTCGGTCGCTGCGGCGATGGAGGCCTGCTTCGGCTCCGCCCCGCAGCGATGGGGCGGAGAACGCGTAACGCCATCGCGAGCTGTCGGGCGCATCCGTTCAGAAGCTCGGTGAGGCCGATTGTGCCTAGCCTCGAAGACCGCGGGCAATTCGTCTGACGGCCGAGCCGAAGGCTCTCCTCAGCCCAGCATCGACGGCACGCGATCCGTGCGGATGGCCGCCTTGGCCCGAGCCGAGTCGACATCCATCTGCGCGATCAGCGCCTCGGCGCTCGAAAACTTCTCCTCGCCGCGCAGATAGGCCAGCAACTCGACGGCGACCTCCTGCCCGTAGAGATCGCCCTTGAAGTCGAACAGGTGCACCTCGAGGAGTGGCGCGCCGTCGTCGAAGGTCGGTCGGCGGCCGTAGCTCGCCACGCCGTCGTGCAGGCTGCCGTCGGCCAAGCGCACCCGCACCGCGTAGATGCCGTGGGCGAGCCCGCAGGATTCGAGGGCGAGGTTGGCGGTGGGGTAACCCAGGGTGCGTCCGCGCTTGTCGCCGTGGCGCACCTGGGCCAGCACGAACCAGCGATAGCCGAGAAGGTCGTTGGCCCGCGCCACGTCGCCGGATGCGAGGGCAGCGCGGATCGCGCTCGACGAGATCGGCGCATCGCCGGGATCGGCCGAGACCGCGGGGACGATGCGGCAGGACAGGCCGGCCTCGGCGCAGAGTTCGGCGAGCGTCCCCGGCGAACCCTCACGTCCGCGGCCGAAATGGAAATCGTGGCCGATCACCACGCCGGACAGGCCGAGCCCGTCACGCAGCCAGCCCTCCACGAAATCCCGGGCGCTGGTGCCGGCAAGCCGTTCATCGAACCGGCGCACGATCAGGCCGTCGAGACCGAGGCGCGCGAACACGATCTCCTTGGCGCTGGGGCCGGTGAGACGGAACATCGGCTGATCGGGTGCGAAGAAGGCCCGCGGATGCGGCTCGAAGGTCAGCACGGCGGCGGGGTGTGACCCGGCCTCTGCGCGCACCGCCTCGATCAGCGTGCGGTGGCCGCGATGGACGCCATCGAAGTTCCCGAGCGCGGCGACGGCACCCGCCAGCGCCGGAGGCACCGGGTCGTCCTCGCGGCAGACCGTGAAGGGTCTCGAAGAGGGGCGGAGGCCGGTCCCGGCGGGCGGCACGGCGTTCTCATCGCCTGAGGGCATCGGCTCCTGCGATCGAATGTCTGCGAGTCTCAAGGGATTGTCGGCAGGGAGCATCGACGGGAAGCGTCGGCGCGGCCGGGCTCGTCCGCCTCGTCCCCGCGCGGCGGGAGAGCGGCGGGAGACTTGGCGAAATCAGTCTCTCGGGTCAAGCGAGGGAGAAGGGCGCGGGATTAACTGCTTCGCAATCCGCGCCACCTATTGTCTGGGAACGGAAGGCAGCTCCGCTCGCACGCGTCGATGCGACGTAGATCGCTCGAGAGAGCCGCGCCGCCAGTATCGATCAGGGACAAACGGAGCAATCGTCATATGGCCCTCGACCTCAGCATGCCTATCCTGGTGGTCGACGACTACCAGACCATGGTGCGTATCATCCGCAACCTCCTCAAGCAGCTTGGCTTCGAGGACGTGGATGATGCCTCCGACGGCACCGCCGCACTGGCGCGCCTGAAGGGCCGCAAGTATGGCCTCGTCATCTCGGATTGGAACATGGAGCCGATGACCGGCTACGAGCTTCTGCGCCATGTCCGCGCCGACGAGGGCCTGCGCACGACGCCGTTCATCATGGTCACCGCCGAGTCGAAGACCGAGAACGTCATCGCCGCCAAGAAGGCCGGCGTGAACAACTACATCGTCAAGCCCTTCAACGCCGCCACCCTCAAGTCGAAGATCGAGGCGGTCTGCGGCGCCTGATCGCACGATCCGCCGGTGGACCGTCGCGCTGAACCGAGGCGTGCCGAGCGAAAGCGAGCGGACTGAAACGGTCACGAGAGCCGATCCCGGCCGTCATGCCGTCGGGGTCGGAGCAGGAGGAGCGGCCGTCCCTGCGGGTGGCCGTCAACGGATCGAACACGAGAACGTCGCGAGAGATCGCCCATGAAAATGATGGCAACGGCACGCGACGGCCGGTCGCAGAATTCCCACCCGTCGGCGATGGTGAAGGAACTTCTCGACATCGCGGACTACATCGCCAGTCTGCGGGACGCGATCGCGATCCTGCGGGCCAACGAGCTGACGCGTGACCGTCTGCCGATGGTCCACGAGGAGCTGAGCGAGGTGGTGGCGGCCACGGCCGGCGCGACCAATTCGATCATGAGTACCGCAGAAGCCGTGCTCGCCCTGCGCGATGGACCGGGCTACCGGGACGCAGTCGAGGCCAAGATCTACGACATCTTCGAGGCTTGCACCTTCCAGGACATCACCGGCCAGCGCATCGCCAAGGTGGCGGAGGCGATGAGCCAGCTCGAAGGACGGCTCGCCCGCTTCACCGCCGCGGTGAAAGCCCGCGACGCGGCCGGCATCGACGAGACCGAAGCTGACCGGCGCAAGCGCAACGAGTCGCTCCTGCTCAACGGGCCGCAGATGGGCGGTCCCGCGACCGCGCAGGATGCCATCGACGCCCTGTTCGCCTGACCCACGGGACAGGCGGACGCTGGATCGACGCGGCCTCGGACGGGGCTGAGATCCGACGGCTGTTACGGCCAAGCTGCCTTGTTCCGAACATCGCCGTTGCGAAAAGCCGTCAAGGTCATCCCTGAAAAAGGGTGCGGGATCCGAGCTGGGGATTCCGCAGGGGCTGGACCATGGCGAACTCCGATCTGCTGCCCGATCGCGCATCCGGCGATGCCCTCGACCGCGCCCGCGCGCAGGGGCAGATGCACCATTCCATCGCGACGACGCTTCTTGTGATCGCGGCCGCCCGCGCCGAACGCGCGGCGCCTCCGGTCCATGCGGCGCGCCAGCGTCTGGCGAAAATCTACGGAGCCTCCCGGCTGCGCAAGCGGATGGAGCGCGACGCCGCGCGGGGCTGAACCCCTTCCACCGACGACGCGCCCGCTGCCGGGTTCACCCGGCTCTGCGCAGAAAATCCCGGAACGGGCGACGCTGCGGCGGCGGGCTCGGCGGTGGATCGGGGGAGGGCGGTGGCGGCGGCGCCGCCTCGGGCGAGGCCGAGAGCACCTCCGAACGCACGGCACGCGGGGCGGCGAACACCCCGCCTTGCGCCAGCGGCACGTCGAGATCGATCAGGTCGGGCACCTCCGTCTCGGCCTCAACGCCGGTCGCGACGAGCCGGATTCCGGCCCGCGCCAGGGAGGTCACCAGATCCTCCAGGGCGATATCCGGCCGCGCCTCCCGGTCGAGCGGTCGCAGCAGCAGCGCGGCCGCGACCTTGACCTGCGTGATGCCGCGCTCGGCCAGAGCGGTCGGGTCGAACCGCAGGTCGATCGGGCGATCCATCACGAAGCCGATCCGCCCGCGTAACCCCGCCAGCAGGGCGGCCTGCTCCGCATCGAGGCTGCGCCAGCTCGATTGCGGCAGGGCGATCACGACACGGCCCGCGAGTTCCGGCCCCTCGCTGACGAGGCGGCCGAGGGAGCGCAGGAAGCCCGGCTCGAACAGCGAATGCGGCGTCAGGCTGTAGCTGACCGAGGCTGGGCTGCCACGGCCCTGGAGATGGCGCGCGATCGTCGCGACGCGCTGGAGCATGCGCCGGTCGAGCGCCGTGGTGCGGCCGTGCCGCTCCAGGACGGGCAGGAACGTCTCCGGCGCGTAGACCGCGTCGCCGACCTTGAGCCGCGCCAGCGCTTCGTAGGCGACGACCTTGCGCTGCGGCAGGGTGACGACCGGCTGCAGGAACACTTCCAGTCCCTCGCCGTCGAAGGCCTCGATCAGCAATGCCGCGTCGGCGTCGGTGGCGAAATGATCGGAGGGTCGGGCCGCCGGCAGGGTTGTGCGGGGCACGAGCCGCATCGGCGGGGCCGCCGGTTCCGTCTCGGGGGGAGGGGGCGCGGCCGGCACCGGGCGCGGCCGGACCGGCTCCGGCGCCGCCTGCGGAACCGGCTTCGGCTGGGGAGTCTGCGCCTGGACCCTCAGACGGGCGATGTCGCCGTCCTGCGACGCCACCACCGCGGCGAGCTCCCGGACGATGCCGCTGAGGATGCCGATCTCGGCAGTCACCTCCTCGATCCCGGCATCGAACCGTGCGTCGAGCGCCTTGTCCGCTTCATCCGGCGGTCGCGCCGACGGGTCCGCCGTCGCCGAATCCTGCATCCGCGACTGGATCAGGGCGGCCGTGACGGCTTCCAGCTTCACGAGGCGCTGGGACAGGACGCCGATCTCCTTCGAGACGACCTCCTGTGCGACGGCGAAGGTGGAAAGCCGCCGCCACAGCAGCGCTCCGCCCACGATCGCGAGGCCGGACACGGCGGCGACGGCGGCGAGCGGGAGGATGAGCGCCAGCGGAACGAGGACCAGGACGCCGATGAGGCCGAGGATCCAGGGGGTGCCGCGCGGGCGGATCGTTCGGGCTTTCGGCGTTTTCACCGTCGATCGACGCGTTTCTGTCTGGCGGCCGCGGCCGGGCTTCTCATTCACGCTGCGACGCGAGCGCCCGCAGAACGTGTGGGTGAAACGCGCCGGATCGCGTGCGAGGACGCATCCGGATCGTCGTAACCCTAATGTCGCCGACGCCGCTCGCCGCCGCAAGGCGGCATCATAGGTTTCTCCCGTTCATTCGGCCCGAACGCGCCGTGTGCTTGCCGCGCGCGATCCCGAAGCCACATCTGCGGGGGCGCGTCGGCAGCCGGCGGGCAGCCAGGAGACGATGGCGATGGACCAGAGCCCGATCGAACTGACGATGCGCGTGGACGGAATGACCTGCGAGGGATGCGCCGAGGCGGTGCGCCGCACGATCTGTCGCCTCGACCCGCAGGCGGATGTCTCGGTCGATGTCGGCCTGGGCCGGGTCTCCGCGACGACCGTCGCGCAGAGTCTCGACGTGGCTCAAGCGCTGACCCAGGCCGGTTACACCGCCACCGCGATGACTGGTTGAAACCATCCGGCCTCACGCGCCGGCCGGAGGCGGATCACCGGTCCGAAACCACCTGTCCCATGAGAAAACTTAACGGTCGGGTTAAAAAAAATCCGAGACGCTTTTCGTCGTCGTTTCGCTCACACTGCCACGATCGGTTTATCGTGGCCGTTCCGTTCGCTACCACGGAAGCATAGGGACGGACCGGGCGACGGCTCGGCACGCCGCGAGCCCGCGTGAACAAGAAACGACGGTGAGAGAAATGCCCTCAGATATCGAGATCGCCCGCGCGGCGACCCTGAAGCCGATCGCCCAGGTCGCCGAAAAGCTCGGCATCCCGGACGAGGCGCTTCACAACTACGGCAAGCACATCGCCAAGATCGACCACGACTTCATCGCCTCGCTCGAGGGTAAGCCCGAGGGCAAGCTGGTGCTCGTCACCGCGATCTCGCCGACGCCCGCGGGCGAGGGCAAGACCACCACGACCGTGGGGCTCGGCGACGCGCTCAACCGCATCGGCAAGCGGGCGGTGATGTGCCTGCGCGAGCCCTCGCTCGGCCCCTGCTTCGGCATGAAGGGCGGCGCGGCCGGCGGCGGCAAGGCGCAGGTCGTGCCGATGGAGCAGATCAACCTGCACTTCACCGGCGATTTCCATGCCATCACCTCGGCGCACTCGCTCGCCGCGGCGCTGATCGACAACCACATCTACTGGGCCAACGAGCTCAATATCGACGTGCGCCGCATCCACTGGCGCCGCGTGGTCGACATGAACGACCGGGCGCTGCGCGCGATCAACCAGTCGCTCGGCGGCGTCGCCAACGGCTTTCCGCGCGAGGACGGGTTCGACATCACCGTCGCCTCCGAGGTGATGGCGGTGTTCTGCCTCGCCAAGAATCTGGCCGACCTCGAAGAGCGGCTCGGCCGCATCGTCATCGCCGAGACCCGCGACCGCAAGCCGGTGACGCTGGCCGACGTGAAGGCGACCGGCGCGATGACCGTTCTCCTCAAGGACGCGCTTCAGCCGAACCTCGTGCAGACGCTGGAGGGCAACCCGGCCCTGATCCATGGTGGCCCGTTCGCCAACATCGCCCACGGCTGCAACTCGGTGATCGCCACCCGCACCGGCCTGCGGCTGGCCGACTACACCGTCACCGAGGCCGGCTTCGGCGCGGATCTCGGCGCGGAGAAGTTCATCGACATCAAGTGCCGCCAGACCGGCCTCAAGCCCTCGGCGGTGGTGATCGTCGCCACGATCCGCGCCCTCAAAATGCATGGCGGCGTCAACAAGAAGGATCTCCAGGCTGAGAACCTCGACGCGCTGGAGAAGGGTTTCGCCAATCTCGAGCGCCACGTGAACAACGTGCGGAGCTTCGGCCTGCCGGTGGTGGTGGGCGTGAACCACTTCTTCCAGGACACCGACGCCGAGCATGCCCGGTTGAAGGAACTCTGCCGCGACCGTCTTCAGGTCGAGGCGATCACCTGCAAGCACTGGGCGGAGGGCGGCGCGGGCGCCGAGGCGCTGGCGCAGGCCGTGGTGAAGCTCGCCGAGGGCGAGCAGAAGCCGCTGACTTTCGCCTACGAGACCGAGACGAAGATCACCGACAAGATCAAGGCGATCGCGACCAAGCTCTACGGTGCGGCCGACATCCAGATCGAGTCGAAGGCCGCCACCAAGCTCGCCGGCTTCGAGAAGGACGGCTACGGCAAATTGCCGGTCTGCATGGCCAAGACGCAGTACTCGTTCTCGACCGACCCGACCCTGATGGGCGCGCCCTCGGGCCACCTCGTCTCGGTGCGCGACGTGCGCCTCTCGGCGGGCGCCGGCTTCGTCGTGGTGATCTGCGGTGAGATCATGACCATGCCGGGCCTGCCCAAGGTGCCGGCGGCGGACAGCATCCGCCTCGACGCCAACGGTCAGATCGACGGGCTGTTCTAGCCGCCGCTCTCAGCCCTCCCCCCTACCCAAGTCTGGCTTGCCCGACTTGGGCGGATCGTTGCGGATCTCGGGCAGGCCCGAGGTCCGTCGGGGGAGGGTTCTTGTTTTATGCGCTACGCCGCCAGCCCGCGCTTCTTCAGCAACGGCTCGATGCTCGGCAGCCGGCCCCGGAACGCCGTATAGGCCTCGCGCGCGTCGCGCAGGTTGCCCGCGCCGTAGATCATGCGGCGCAGCCGCTGCGCCGTCTCCGGATGGAAGATGTCGCCCGTCTCGCGGAAGGCATCGAAGGCGTCGGCATCAAGCACCTCCGACCAGAGATAACTGTAATAGCCGGCCGCATAGCCGTCGCCGGAGAAGATGTGCGCGAAGTGCGGCGCCCGGTGCCGCGCCGCGATCTCCGCCGGCATGGCGATGCGGCGCAGGGCGTCCGCCTCGAACGCGACGACGTCGAGCCCGTCCTCTCCGGCCGCGGAGAGATGCAGCGTCATGTCGACGATGGCCGAGGCCGCATATTCGATCGTCGCGAAGCCCTGGTTGAAATTGGCCGCCGCGAGCAGGCGTTCGAGCAGCGCGTCCGGCATCGGCTCGCCGGTGGTCACATGGCGGGCATGGGCGCGCAGCACCTCCGGCTGCTGCAGCCAGTGCTCGTAAAGCTGCGAGGGCAGTTCGACGAAGTCGCGCGAGACCGCGGTGCCGGATAGCAGCGGATAGGTGACGTCGGACAGAAGCCCGTGCAGGGCGTGGCCGAATTCGTGGAACAGCGTGCGGGCGTCGTCGAAGGAGAGCAGCGTCGGCTCGCCCCGCGGGGCGCGGGCGAAGTTCATCACGTTGACGATGATCGGACGGATGTCGCCGTTCAGCCGCTCCTGAGACCGGAAGGCGCTCATCCAGGCACCGGAGCGCTTCGAGGGGCGGGCGAAGTAGTCGCCGAGGAACAGGCCGACCTCGGAGCCGTCGGCGTCGCGCACGAGCCAGGTGCGCACGTCCGGGTGATAGCGCGGCACGTCGCGCAACTCCTCGAAGGCGAGCCCGAACAGCCTCGACGCGGTGTCGAAGGCTGCCCGGATCATGCCTTCCAGCGGCAGGTACGGCTTGATCTCGGACTCGTCGAGGTCGTGCTCGGCCCGCCGCAGCTTTTCGGAATAGTGCCGCCAGTCATGCGCTTCGAGAGCGAAGTCGTGCCCCTCCGCCCGAACCAGGGCCTGGAGCCCTTCGCGTTCCGCCGCCGCGCGCTGGAGCGCCGGCTTCCAGACGTTGCGCAGAAGCTCCATCGCCGCGTCGGGGGAACCCGCCATAGTGTCGTCGAGCTTGAGATGGGCGAAGCTGTCGAAGCCGAGCAGCCGGGCCCGTTCGGCGCGCAGGCGCACGATCTCGGCGATGATGGCGCGGTTGTCGGTCTCGCCGCCATTCTCGCCGCGGCGGGTCCAGGCCGCGTAGGCCAGCGCCCGTAGATCGCGGCGGGTGGAGAAGACGAGGAAGGGCTCGATCAGCGAGCGCGAGAGGGTGATGGCATGGCTCTGCCCGCCGCCGCGCTCCTTGGCCGCCTCCGCGGCGGCATCGCGCAGGAACGGCGGCAGGCCGGCGAGATCCGCCTCGCCGTTCAGCGGCAGGACGAAGTCGCGCTCGTCGGCGAGCACGTTCTGAGAGAACTGCGTCCCGAGTTCGGCCAGCCGGACCGCGATCTCGGCGATGCGGGTCTTGGCCTCCGGGGCGAGGCCGGCGCCGGCCCGGCGGAACCGGCTGCGGTAGCGGTCGAGCACGCGGCGCTCCTCCGCGCCCAACTCTTCCGCATCGGCATCGATGGCCGAGAGCCGGGCCCAGAGCTCCGGATTCAGGGTGATGGCGCTCGAATGCCGCGCGAGCTGCGGCGCGACCGCCCGCTCGATCGCCTGAAGCTCGGGGCTGGTGTTGCTGCCGGTCAGGTTGAAGAACACGTTGGCCACGCGGTCGAGCGCGGCGCCCGCGCGCTCCATCGCCGCGACCGTGTTGGCAAAGGTCGGCGCCGCCTCGTTCCCGGCAATCGCCGCGATCTCGGCCTCATGCGCCTTCAGGGCGTGCGCGAAGGCCGGCACGTAATGCTCGGGCCGGATCGCCTCGAAATCCGGCAGACCGAACGGCGTCGCCCAGTCCGGTGCGTCGAACGGGTTGGCTTGCACGCCGCCACGGCCGGGCTCCGTACCCTCGGGGAGGTCGCGTGCGGTGTCGGCGGTCATGGGCAAAACCTTCGGGGCGCGTCGGACAGTGAAGCGTCGAGCATAGGTTTGTGGGCCGAGCGGCGCAAAGCGACAGCTGCCCGCGCCCGGTTCTTTCACGTTTTCGCCGGGCGTGGCCGCCGCGTCCTTGCCGGGAACGGCTGCGCGGCGGATGAGGGGGCGACGGTGCGCGGCCGGGCGAGCGGGACACACACGGCATGAAGCCTTCCACCCTCGCTTCCCTTCTCGCTTGCCTCCTCGCCGCCGGGCTCGCCCTTCCGCCGGACCCGGCATGGTCCGATCCGGCCAAGCCGCCGCCCGCGACGGTGCCGCTGCCGCCGCCTCAGCCGCCGGCGCGCCCGGATGACCTCGTGCCGCCCGCGCCTCAGGTGACGCCGCTGCCGCCGGCGCGCCCGCCGGAACTGGCTACCGGCCCGGACAAGGGCGCCGTGGCCAAGCCTGACGAGCCGCCCAAGGAGACGAAGAACCCGAACGACACCAAGGACGCACCCGCTGCCCTGCCGGAGGCGCCGCTGCCGCCCGCTCGGCCGCCGGAGCTGTCGGGCGAGTCGGCGCTCGCCCTCAAGGTTTCGGCGCCCGACGACACCGCATGCCTGCGCCGGCTGGAGCGGCTCGGCGCGCGCTTCGAGGCGGCGTCGCCGCTCGGCAACGGCCAATGCAGCGCGCCGCATCCTCTCATCGTCACAGCACTTGCCGACGGCGTCGCGCTGGAGCCGGCGGCCACCCTGAACTGCCGGGCCGCGGAGGCGCTGGCGCGCTGGACGACGGAGGTGCAGGTCGCGGCGCAAAAGGAGTTCGGCGAGAGCCTGAAGAGCCTTGCGCTCGGCGGCACCTATGTCTGCCGCGGGCAGAACCACGACACCGACGCCAAGCTCAGCGAGCACAGCTTCGCCAACGCCATCGACGTGATGGCCTACGGTTTCAGCAAGCGCGCGAGCCTCAAGGTGACGGCGGCGCCCGACGGCACATCGGAGGCGGCGTTCCTGGCCTCGGCGCGCACGAGCGCCTGCACCTTTTTCCGCACGGTGCTGGGGCCGGGCAGCGACGCCGCGCACGGCAACCACCTGCATCTCGACCTGCGCGAGCGCAATGCCGGACACCGCCTCTGCCAGTAGGCGGCTTTCCGGGACCGGACGCTTGACGAAGCGCCATTCGCCGCGGGAACGGTAGCGCTTGGCCAAAGCTTCCTCTTCGTCGTGAGTCGAGGAGCGCGAGCGGGCTATGGAACGGGCGTGGATGCGAGGAGCGCTGGCGGCGCTCAGTGTATGGTCGGCAGCCGCGCAGGCCGCCGAGTCCGGGGCGCCCGACTTGACCCGCGAGGCCATCGAGAACGCGGCGTTCCGAGAGTCGCCGGAAGAGGCCAAGCCCGACAAGGCATCCAAGCCGGGAAAGAAATCCAAAAAGGAGGCTGAGGCCAAGAAGGAAGCCGAAGCGAAGAAGGACGCGGAGAAGAAGCCCGACCCTCTGCTGGTGAAGGTGCAGGTGCTGCTCGATCGGGCCCGGTTCTCCCCCGGCGCCATCGATGGGCGCGACGGCGAGAATCTGCGCGGCGCGCTCAAAGCCTTCGCCGCGGCGCAAGGGCTACCCGAGGGCGACCGCCTCACCCGCGAGGTCTTCGACCGGCTTCAGGCCACCGGCAAGGAACCGGTCGTGACCCAGTACACGATCACGGAGGAGGACGTGAAAGGCCCCTTCGTCGAGAAGATGCCGGCCAAGATGGAGGAGCAGGCCGAGGTCGGGCCGATGCGCTACACCAACGCCCGCGAGATGCTGGCCGAGCGCTTCCACATGCAGCGTGACCTGTTCTCCGCCCTCAACCCGAACGTGCCCCTCGACAAGGCCGGCGGCACGCTGGTCGTCGCGGCCGTGCCGCCGCTCGGCGAGGGCAAGGTCGAGGGTGCGCCGGTCGCTCCAAAAGTCACCCGCATCGAGGTCGACAAGCGCACGAAGCGGGTGCGCGCCTTTGCGGAGGACGGCAAGCTGACGGCGGATTATCCGGCCTCGATCGGCAGTTCGGAGAAGCCGGCGCCGGACGGGTCGGCGAAGGTGAAGGCCGTCGCCTTCGACCCCTGGTACACCTACAACCCGAAGTACCAGTTCAAGGGTGTGAAGGCGACGAAGAAGTTCTCGATCCATCCGGGGCCGAACAGCCCGGTCGGCGTCGTCTGGATCGACCTGTCGATTCCCTCCTACGGCATTCACGGCACACCGGAGCCGGAGAAGGTCGGCAAGACCGAGTCGCACGGCTGCATCCGCCTCACGAACTGGGACGCGCGCGACCTCGCGAGTCATACGAAGAAGGGCGCGAAGGTCGAGTTCCTGGACAAGTAGCCTCGATCAGCCGGCCGTCCGTCCCTCGGGCGGACGTAGCCTGGCGCCGATCGCAAGCAGCAGCGCATCGCCGAGGAAGGCGAGCGCCGCGGTCGCAAGCGCGCCCTGGAGCATCGCCGCGATGTTCTGGTTCTGGAGCCCGGCGACGATCGGCGTGCCCAGCGTCGAGGCCCCTGCAAGCGCTCCGACGGCGGTGACGGAGACGGCGAGGATCAGGGCGGTGCGCAACGTATCCACGAGGCCCGCGGCGGCCAGCGGCAATTCGATGTGGATGAGGATCTGGGCCGGCGCCAGGCCGATGGCCTGGGCCGATTCGCGGGCTTCGGCGGTCACGGCGTCGAGCGCGCCGACGGTGCCGCGCAGCGTCGGCATGATGCCGTAGGCGGTCAGCGCCAGCAGGGTCGGCGGCCCGCCGAAGCCGAGCACCGGCAGAGCCAGGGCCACGACGACCACCGGCGGCACCGCCTGGGCGAAGGCGGCGAGCGTGTCGATGCTGCCCCGAAACCCCGCGAAGCGCGCCCGCGTGGCGATCAGGCCGAGCCCGATTCCCAGTGCGGCGACCAGAGCGAGTCCGGTCGCGGCCAGGGTGAGGTGGTTCAGCGCCAGTTCCGCGATGTGGCGGACGGTCAGGGGCCGGCCGTTTGCGCCGATCAGGCCGGCAAAGGCCGGATGGCTCGCGGCGGCCAGCGCCAAGCCGAGTGCGAGCGGTCCGAGGGCCTCAGAGACGCGATTCATCGCGGCCACCGTCTGCGCAGGGCCGCTTCCAGCCTGCCGAGCGCCCCCTCGGCGGCGAGCGAGAGCGCGATGATCGGCAGGGCGCCGAGCAGGATCAGGTCCGGCGCGAACTGCGCCATCCCGTCGAAGACGAGCGTACCGAGCCCGCCCGCCCCGACGAGTGCGCCAAGGGTCGCGAGACCGAGCGCCTGGACCGTGGCGACCCGCAGGCCGCCGATGAGGGCCGGGGCACCGAGCGGCAGGCGTAGGGTCGTCAGGATCTGGCCCGACGTGAGCCCGAGGGCCCGCGCCGCGGCGATGTTGTCGGGGCCGGTGGCGCGGCGTGCCGCCTGAAGGCCGCGCCAGAGCGGCAGGAGCAGGTAGGCCGCGACGCCGATCAGGGCCGGCCCGATGCCGAGCGCGGAGATCCCGTAGCCGCGCAGTGCCGGGGCTGCTGTGAGCAACGCGGAGAGACCGGCGACGAGGCCGCCGAGCAGGGCGACCGCCGGCACGACCTGCAAGCCGCTGACCGTGAGGTCGACCGCTCCGCGCCCACGACGCCACAGTGCGAGCCCACCCGTGACGCCTGCGGCCAGCACCAGGGCGCCGAGGGCGAGGACGAGGTGATCGCGGATGGCGCCGCCGAGGGCATCGGACCGGGCGCGCGCCTCGACGACGAGCGAGAGCGCATCGAGGCGCCCGGCACGCCACAGGCCCCCGATCAGCGCCAGGACGGCGGCCGCCGCGATGAAGCCGCCGCTGGGCAGGCGGGCGCGCCGCGCGGCGAAGGCCAGGGCACAGGCCAGCACGACCACCCCGGTCCAGGCGCCGGTGGCGAGGCGCGCCCGCGTCGCGAACGGCTGGCCGGCGGTCAGGTCCGCGGCGCCGGCGCCGAGCCCCGCTAGCAGGAGAGCGAGAGCGCCGAGGCAGGCGAGCCCGGCGAAACCGGCAGCCATCCGTCCCCGGCCCGCCGCGAGCAGGCCGAGTCCCCCGGCGGCCAGGGCGGCGATGGGCCAGAGTCCGGTACCGAGCGCCTCCGAAGCGGCGATGGGTGCGCCCGTCACCAGCCGGTTCGGTGCGAGGTGCAGCAGGGGCAGCCCAGCGAACACCGCCGGGAGCAGAGCCGCCGCGGCGAGGCCGGCGAGGAGGCGTGCCGTCACGGGCGGCTTGCTGCTTCAGCCAGCCATGCCTTGGCCACCGCCTCGGCAGTGCGCCCCTCCACGGTGATGGCCGCGTTGAGCCGCCGCAGCGTGTCGGCGTCGAGGCGCGCGAAGATCGGGTCGAGGGCCTCGCGGATCCGCGGGTGGCGTTCCAGCGTCGCGGCACGGATCACGGGGGCGGGTTCGTAGACGATCTGCGCCCCCTTGGGATCGCTCATCACAGCGAGGTCGAGGGCGGCCAGCGCCCCATCGGTGCCGTAGACCATACCGGCATTGATTCCGCTGATGCCTTCCGCCGCAGCACGGGCGGTCACCGCCGTGTCGCCGCCGGGCAGGCTGACGATGCGCGAGAGCGGCAGGGAGAAACCGTAGGCGGATTCGAAGGAGGGCAGGGCGGCGGGACTTTCCACGAACTCCGTCGAGGCGGCGAGGCGGATCACACCATCCCGCACCGCGCCGGCGAAATCCGCCATGGTGGCGAGCCTCCGCTCACGGGCGATACGGCCCTGCACCGCGATCAGCCACGTGTTGTTGGCCGGCGCCCGACCGAGCCAGACCAGGCCATGCGCGGCGTCGAGCCGCAGGGCGAGGCCGTAAGCTGCCGCGCCGGTCTTCCAGGCGGGATCGGTCTCGGTGCCCGAGAAGAAGGCCACGTTGCCGGTATATTCGGGATACAGGTCGATCTCTCCGGCGAGCAGGGCCGAGCGGACGATCAGGGTCGGCCCGAGGCCGAGGCGGCGCTCCACGCGCAAGCCAAGATCCTCAAGGACGAGAGAAATCAGGTTTCCAAGCAGCGCGCCTTCGGTATCGCTCTTCGAGCCAATCACGATCGGACGCCCCGGTTCGGCACGGGCGCGGATCGGAAGCATTGCGGCGGCGGCCGCGGCGAGGAGGCCCCGCCGACTCATAGTTGAGCGGGCTTCGCCTCGTGCCGGGGCTGTCGCCATGTTGCGACAATCAGCGTGAAATGTTTTGCGGAATAACATTGGGCCGATCAGCATAGCACGGGCGGGGCTTTGCGGCGCTTGACACGCCCAGCTTTACGGGCGACGGCTCGCGGTGCCGGGCAGCGTTTTCCGGGTCGCTCATCCGCTCTCGAAGCGTATCGGAGGGGTCTCCTCCGGAACAATCCAGGCGCGACTGACAGACTCGAGACGGCGTTCCGGATCGGGAACGAATCGATAGGGAAGACGACCCGGCGTGAGTGTGGATTCGAACGAGGATCGTCTGTCCGGCGCGCGGGTGCTGGTTGTCGAGGACGAAGCGGCCATCTCGATGCTTCTCGAGGATATGCTGCTCGATTTCGGCTGCGAGATCGTCGGGCCGGCGGCCCGGCTTGCGACCGCCCTGGAGATGGCCCGCAGCGAGAGCTTCACGGTCGCCATCCTCGACGTGAACGTGGCGGGTGAGCCGATCTACCCGGTGGCCGAGGCCATCGCCGAGCGCAACCTGCCCATCGTGTTCTCGACCGGTTATGGCGGCGCGGGCATCCGCGAGCCGTTCCGCGACCGGCTTGTGGTGCAGAAGCCGTTCAGCCAAGCCGACCTCAAGCGCACCCTCGCCGCGGCTATCGCCGCCGCCGCCGAGGGCTGACGCGGCCCGTCCGGCTCTGGGCCGGACGCTCATAAGCCTTCGATCTCGAACGCGTTGGGCAGATGGCGCGGCCAGCGGCGCGGCGCCACGAAGACGGCATCCGCCCGCAGGGTCGCGTCGGCGGCAAGCGGGTGACGCGCGAGCCAAGCCCGCGCGGCCCGCGACAGGCGTGCCCGCTTGCGCGCGTCGATGGCGGTCGCGGCGGCGTCGAGCGTCGCGCGGGCCTTGACCTCGACGAAGGCGATGGTGCGCCCGCGCCGGACGATCAGGTCGATCTCCCCGCCCGCGGCCGCGAAGCGCCGGGCGAGCGGCCGATAACCCTTCAGCATCAGCGCCAGCAGCGCCAACCCTTCGGCCGACAAGCCGCGTCCGTGGGTGGCGCGGCGCCGCGCCTGCGGATCAGCCGGAGGTCTCATCGTCCGCCCGGCGGGCGAGCACCAGGGCGCGGGCATAGACGACGCGCTTGGGCTGGCCGGTCTCGTCGGCGACGAGTGCCGCCGCATCCTTGATCGAGTGCCGGGCGAGCGCCGCCTCGATCCGGGCGTCGAGCCCGGTATCGGCTTCGCGCGGGGCGGCGTCCTCGGGTGCCGTGCCGATGACCACGACGACCTCGCCCTTCGGCGGACCCTCCTGGGCGAAGGCTTCGGCCAGCGCACCGAGGCTGTCGCGGCGGATCGTCTCAAACAGCTTGGTCAATTCGCGGGCCACCGCCGCGGGCCGCTCCGGCCCGAGGGTGGCGGCGGCATCGGCCAGCATTTCGGGCAAGCGATGGGGGGATTCGAACACCACCAGCGTGCCGGGGATCGTGGCCAACGCCTCCAGACGGTTGCGCCGGGCACCCGATTTCTGCGGCAGGAACCCTTCGAAGAAGAACCGGTCGGTCGGCAGGCCGGCGGCGACGATGGCGGTCATCACCGCGGACGGGCCAGGAATAGGCGTCACCGGGATGCCGGCGGCAATGGCCGCCTGAACCAGCTTGAAGCCGGGATCCGAGACCAGCGGCGTGCCGGCATCGGAGACCAGCGCCAGGGTCTCGCCGGCCTTCAACCGCATCACCATCCGCTCACGCACCGCCTCGTTGGAATGCTCGTGGTAGGAGAGCAGCGGCGTCGTAATCCCGTAGTGCATCAGCAGGGTTCGGGTGACGCGGGTGTCCTCGGCCAGCACGGCATCCGCGGCGGCAAGCGTCGCCAGGGCGCGGAACGAGACGTCGCGCAGGTTACCGATCGGGGTTGCCACCACGTAGAGTCCCGGCGCCAGGGACTCGGCCTCGGCGGCGAGGCCGAAGGCCGTGAAGGTGGCGGGGCTGCGGGGGGGCCCTTCGGGGCGCTTGTCGAGTCGCTGTGTCATCGCCGCGACAATGCCACGCCCGCGCGCCTTTGAAGACCGGGGAAAGGCAGGGCCTCACATTTACTTTTCGCAAGCCCCTCCGCATCGTGATCGCGAATTGGGCTCGGACAGGGGGTCGCGATGGCGCGACGCGGCGGACGGTGGACGGCCCGCGCGGGTGCCGCGCTTCTCGGCCTCGGGCTCACGATCGGGCTCGCGGGCTGCCTCGGCGTTCCGGATGCGCCGCGGCCGGCGGCCCGGGCGGTGCCCGAGGGCGAGCCCAGCGCCACCGTGACCGCCGGCAACGTCATCGGCGCGGGCACGGTGAAAGTCGCGCTGATCGTCCCGCTGAGCGGGCAGGGGGCGGCGGTCGGCGCCGCCCTGCGCAACGCCGCCGAACTCGCCTACGACGATTTCCAGAAGCCGAACCTCCAGATCCTCGTAAAGGACGACCGCGGCACGCCGGAGGGCGCACGCGAGGCGACGCAGGCGGCCTTCGCCGAGGGGGCCGAAATGGTGCTCGGCCCGCTCTTTGCCGCCAATGTGCAGGCGGCCGGGGGTGTCGCCCGCGGGGCGGGCAAGCCGGTCATCGCCTTCTCGACCGACGCGGCGGTGGCCGCGCGCGGCGTCTATCTCATCAGCTTCCTGCCGCAATCGGAGGTGGACCGGATCGTCGATGAGGCGAGCGCGGGCGGTCGCCGCTCCTTCGCCGCGCTGATCCCCGAGACGGTCTACGGCAATGCCGTCGAGGCGCAGTTTCGTGAGGCGGTGGCCCGGCGCGGCGCCCGGCTCGTCGGTATCGAGCGCTACCCGGCCGGCAATCCCGGCCCGGCGGTCGACCGGTTGCGCGGCGTGATCGCGGGCGCCGGCGCCCAGGCCGACGCGCTGTTCGTGCCCGACACCGCCGAAGGCCTGATGGCCGTCGCGCCCGCGCTGATCAAGATCGGGTTCTCGCCCGCGCGGGTTCGTCCTCTCGGGCTCGCCCTGTGGAACGACCCGCGGGTGCTGTCGCAGGCGGCTTTCCAGGGCGGCCGCTTCGCCGCGCCCGACGCCGCCGGCTTTGCCAGTTTCGCCCAGCGCTATCAGACCCGCTTCGGGACGATGCCGCCGCGCACCGCCTCGCTCGGCTACGATGCGGTCTCGCTTATAGCCGCACTGGTGCGCCAATACGGCTCGCAGCGCTTCGCCGACGCGACGCTGACCAACCCGGCGGGCTTCTCCGGCCTCGACGGCACCTTCCGCTTCCTGCCTGACGGGGTCAGCGAGCGGACCTTGGCGGTCTACGAGATCCGCAACAACGCGGCGAACCTGGTGAGCCCGGCCCCGAAGGTGCTCGCACCGTCGGGGATTTGACGGATCAGCCCGCCAACTCCGCCACCACAGCGTTGAGCACCGGAGCGCCGCGGGCGGTCGCGGCGATGCGGCCATCGGGGCGCCGCGCGACGAGGCCGTCTCTCACCAGCGCGTCGAGGCGGCCGGCATGGAGCGGGCGCCCTTTCAGGGTCGCGTAACGGGCGGGGTCGATGCCTTCAGTCAGCCGCAGCCCCATCATCAGGAACTCGTCGCCCTGATCCTCGGCGGACAGCGTCTCCGTCTCGACGATGCCGTGGCCGTCGCGCTCGACGCGGGCGAGCCAGTCTTCGGGCGCCTTCTCGGTGAGCGTGCCGGTTCGGCCCTGCGGCAGGACGAGGCGACCATGGGCGCCGGGGCCGATGCCGGCATATTCGCCGTAGCGCCAATAGAGCAGGTTATGGCGCGACTGCGCGCCGGGTCGGGCGTGGTTCGAGATCTCGTAGGCCGGCAGGCCCGCAAGCCCGCAGATCTCCTGCGTCACGTCGTAGAGCGCGCGTGAGGCGTCGTCGTCGGGCGGCACGAGGCGGCCGGCCTGGGCGAGGCCGAAGAAGGGCGTGCCGGGCTCGATGGTGAGCTGATAGAGCGAGAGATGCTCGGCGGCATAATCGATCGCCCGCCGCAGCTCGGCGGCCCAGGCCTCCGGTGTCTGCTCCGGTCGGGCGTAGATCAGGTCGAAGGAGAAGCGCTCGAAATGCGCCGATGCGGTGCGCACGGCGTCGAGCGCTTCCGCCACGCTGTGCAGACGCCCGAGCCGCTTGAGGTCGCCGTCATCGAGCGCCTGCACGCCGAGCGAAACACGGTTGACCCCGGCGGTGCGATAGCCGCGAAAGCGGGTCGCCTCGACGCTGGTGGGGTTGGCCTCCAGCGTCACCTCCGCATCCGGCGCCACGCTCCAGGCTGCGGCGACGGCATCGAGCAGGCCCGCCACAGTGTCCGGCGCCATCAGCGAGGGCGTACCGCCGCCAAGGAAGATGCTGGTGACCGTCCGCCCCGGTGCGAGTGCTGCGGCGTGGGCGATCTCTCGCCGAAAGGCGGCGAGAAAGCGCGGCTGGTCCACGCCCGCATGGCGGACATGGCTGTTGAAGTCGCAATAGGGGCACTTCGCGGCGCAGAACGGCCAGTGCAGGTAGATGCCGAATCCCGCGTCACGGGTCGGATGGTCGGGCGGTGTCGCGGGGGGCATCGGCCTGTCTTGTGTCATCGAGCCGCTTGAACCGCGCACTCGTCCAACCCGCCGCCCTCATCCTGAGGTGCGGAGCGGAAGCGAAGCCTCGAAGGATCCTCCAGGGTCGCGCGGGAACTGAAGATCCTTCGAGGCCCGCTGACGCGGGCACCTCAGGATGAGGACTGCGGATGGGATGTCAGCATTCGATCGGAGCGCCTTCCATCCTTCACGCGTGATGTAAGCACGCCCAACGCCGCGCGAAAGCTCAACCCGGCCGACGCAGGCACGCCTTCGCAAGCTCAACGAAGGCCCGCGCCCGGTGCGAGAGCGCGTTGCCGCTCTGCCAATCGACGCCGTGCTTCTCCTCCGAGGAGATCTCGCCGAAGGTGCGGTCCATGCCCTCGGGGCGGAACATCGGATCGTAGCCGAAGCCGAGGCTGCCACGCGGCTGCACCAAGTCACCGAAGACGCGGCCTTCGAACAGCTCGGTATGGCCATCGGGCCATGCCAGAACCAGGGCAGAGACGAAGTGGGCGCGCCGGTCCGTGGCGCCACGTTTGTCGAGTTCGGCAGCGATCCGGGCCATCGCCCCCGAAAAATCCTTGTCCGGTCCGGCCCAGCGGGCGGAAAATAGGCCCGGCGCGCCATCGAGCGCATCGACGCAGAGGCCGGAATCGTCCGCAAAAGCCGGCAGGCCGGAGGCCTTCGCGGCGGCGTGCGCCTTGATCGCCGCGTTCTCCGAGAACATCGTGCCGGTCTCGTCGGGCTCGGCCAGGCCGAGCTCGCCGGCCGAGACCGCCTCGACGCCGAACGGGGCCAGCAGCTCGCGCATCTCCACGAGCTTGCCGGCATTGTGGGTCGCGATGACGACCTTGCCCGAGAGGATGCGATGCGCGCTCACGCGATGGCCTTCCGCTGCAGCTCGACGAGCCCTGCCACGCCGCCCTTGGCGAGTCGCAGCAGTTCGAGGAATTGTTCGTCCGTGAACGGCTCCATCTCGGCGGTGCCTTGCACCTCGACGATGCCGCCCTTGCCGGTGACGACGAAGTTCGCGTCCGTCTCGGCCGCCGAATCCTCGGCGTAGTCGAGGTCGAGCACCGGCTGGCCCTTGTAGATGCCGCAGGAGACGGCCGCGACATGGTCCTTCAGGGGATCGACGGAGATGATCGAGCGGGCGCGCATCCAGGCGAAGCAATCATGCAGGGCCACCCAGGCCCCGGTGATCGAGGCGGTGCGGGTGCCCCCATCGGCCTGGATCACGTCGCAATCGACGGTGATCTGGCGCTCGCCCAAGGCCGGCAGGTTGGTGACGGCGCGCAGGGAGCGGCCGATCAGCCGCTGAATCTCCTGCGTGCGGCCCGACGGCTTGCCGGAATTGACCTCGCGGCGGGTGCGCTCGTGGGTGGCGCGGGGCAGCATCGCGTATTCGGCGGTGACCCAGCCCTTGCCGGAGCCGCGCAGCCACGGCGGGCCGCGCTCTTCCAGCGAGGCGGTGCAGAGCACGCGGGTGTTGCCGAAGGTGACGAGGCAGGAGCCTTCCGCGTAGCGGGCGACAGCCCGCTCCAGCGTAACGTCGCGCATCGCGTCCGCCGCGCGCTTCGAGGGCCGCATGCTTGGTAAGCTCCCGTGTCGAAAATCGAAGCCCGGGCTCTTAGGCGCTGCCAGCCCCCGCGGCAACCGCCGCAACGTGTGCGGCTTTCCGCGAAAGACCCGCCTCCGGCACGAAAAAGGCCGCCGTCTCGCGACAGCGGCCCTTCAGATAAGCTGCTAGCCGATCACCAGCGGCGGTGGTTCCAGTGACGGCGGTGATGGTGATGGCGCGGGCCGCCGAAGCGGTGATGGCGGTGCCAATGGCCACGGTGACGCATGTGGCCGCGGTAGTGACGGCGATGGCCGCGGTACTGCGCCTGCTCGATCATGTCACCGGCCGGCGCGGTCGCCTCGGTTTGGATCGGGAGCGGGGCAGCCTGCGCAGCGCGGGGCGCCGAAGCGAGGCTCAAGCCGGTGACCGCGATCGCCAGGGCGGCGACCTTGACCATGGTCTTTCGTGCGCCAGTCAGCACTATCGGAAGCTCCATCTTTACTCGAGTTACGGGGCGGCGGATCGCGGCTCGAAACGCTGCCCTGCTTATCAAACGACTCGGGGCCGCAGAATGATCCCTATGATTCCTCGGCTGAAGCCCGCAGGGTGCCGTTCGCCGGGTCGGCACGGCTCGGACATCGTCTGTAACCTCACCGCACGACAGGATTGATCGGCGGCGCCCAAGCGCTCACAATCGTTTGTCAGGATCCTGCATTCGTCAGGTGCTCATCTCCTTGATCGAGGCCGTTCAGCCCATCGTGAATCCGCAACCCCAAGCGCTCGCTGCCCTCAACGAGCGCTCCCGAGAGATCTTCCGGCAGATCGTTGAGAGCTACGTCACCACCGGCGAGCCGGTGGGGTCGCGCAATCTCGCGCGCATCCTGCCGATGAGCCTGTCCCCGGCCTCGATCCGCAACGTGATGGCGGATCTGGAGCATTCCGGGCTGATCTTCGCGCCCCACACCTCGTCCGGGCGCCTGCCGACGGAGCTGGGCCTGCGCTTCTTCGTCGATGCGATGATGGAGATCGGTGATGTCGATCTCGCCGAGAAGGCGCGCATCGAGGCGCAGATGCAGGCGGCAGCCTCGCGCCACACCTTCGATTCGGCCCTGGCCGAAGCGTCCTCGCTGCTCTCGGGCATTTCCCGCGGGGCGGGCGTGGTGCTGACCACCAAGGTCGATGCCGGACTCAAGCATGTCGAGTTCGTGCGGCTCGATCCCGAGCGCGCGCTTGTGGTCCTGGTCTCGATCGACGGTACGGTGGAGAACCGGCTTGTCGATTTGCCGCCGGGCCTGCCGGCAGGGGCGCTGCAGGAGGCCTCGAACTTCCTCAACGCCCGCTTGCGCGGCCGAACCCTCGATACCCTGCGCGCCGATATCGAGAACGGCCGCAAGGAGATGAAGCGGGAACTCGACGCCCTGACCGAGCGGCTGGTCGATGCCGGGCTCGCCACCACGGTCGGCCCATCCGAGGCGCGCCAGCTCATCGTGCGGGGACAGGCCAACCTTCTGGACGACTTGCGCGCGGCCGAAGACTTGGAGCGCATCCGCCTGCTGTTCAACGACCTCGAGACGCAGAAGGACGTGATCGAACTTCTGGCGCGGGCCGAGCAGGGCGACGGCGTGCGCATCTTCATCGGCTCGGAGAACAAGCTTTTCTCGCTCTCCGGTTCCTCGATGATCGCCGCCCCCTTCCGCGACAGCGCGCAGAAGATCGTCGGCGTCGTCGGCGTGATCGGCCCGACGCGGCTCAACTATTCCCGCATCGTGCCGATGGTGGACTACACCGCCCGCGTGGTCTCGGGGTTGCTCGACCGGTCACGGTAGGGCGTCGCTTCGGCCGGTCCGGAGTATTGCCCCAGTCTTGGCGCAGGGGGGATTCGAAAGCAGGAAGCGGGATGCGCGGCCTCCGGATGGGGCCGTAGGCACGGGCTCGGACTTGCCGGAGCCTGCTCATGCCAACCGTCGTCAACCGCACCATGTCGCCGTTCGAATGGGCGATGCTGCTCGGACTGTCCGTGCTCTGGGGCGGATCGTTCTTCTTCGCGGGTGTAGCCCTATCTGCGCTGCCGCCCCTGACGCTCGTCGTCCTGCGTGTCGGATTGGCTGCGCTGATCCTCAATGCCGCCCTGCCTCTGGCCGGTCTCCGCCTCCCCCGTGGCCGGAACGTCTGGGTTGCCTTTTTCGGGATGGGGCTCCTCAACAACGTCGTGCCCTTCTGTCTCATCGTCTGGGGGCAGACGCAGATCGCCTCGGGGCTCGCGGCCATCCTCAACGCTACGACACCGCTCTTCACCGTCGTCGTCGCCCACCTGCTGACGGCCGACGAGCGGATGACCGGGAACAGGCTGGCGGGGGCGCTGACCGGCCTCCTGGGTGTGGCCGTCATGATCGGCACGGCGGCGTTCGCCGACAACGGGAACCCTCTCCTGGCGCAGATCGCGGTGCTCGGCGCTGCCCTGTCCTACGCCCTGGCCGGCGTCTTCGGACGGCGCTTCCAGCGCATGGGCGTCCCGCCGCTCGCCACGGCGACCGGCCAGGTGACGGCGTCCACGCTCCTGCTTCTGCCCGTTGCGCTGCTCACGGACCGGCCGTGGACGCTGCCGATGCCGGGCGCACCGGTCTGGGGTGCGGTGCTCGGGATCGCGGCGCTCTCCACCGCGCTCGCCTACCTGCTCTACTTTCGCCTGCTGGCGACGGCTGGGGCGACCAATCTCCTGCTCGTCACCTTCCTGATCCCGGTGACGGCCATCCTCCTCGGCACGGGGGTGCTGGGCGAGTCCCTGGAGGTTCGTCACATCGTCGGCATGGCCCTCATTGGGGTCGGTCTCGCGGCCATCGACGGACGGCTTCTCAGGCGCGTGAGGAGGCGGCGCATTGAAGAGCCCGGATTCTATCAGGGCCGGGATATCTGAGCGGGCGGAGACGAACCCGAGGCGCTCCAGCGCCGGTGGCGGGGCATCCGACGGGGTGCGCGAAACGAGATCGCAGCGTGGCCGTCTGCCCGCCCTGCCTCTCTCGCACCGGCCATCGAACGGGCCGATGCGGGGAGGGGGTCAGCCGTGATGGGCGGCCGGGGCGGGTGCATCCTCGGCCTCGTCGCGCGGGCCCACGAAGCGGCCGAGCCCGCGGCCGATCAACCCGCCGAGGCTGTCCATCAGCAGGAACACCGCGGGGACGAAGACCAGCGAAAGCAGGGTCGAGACGATGAGTCCGGCGATCACCGCGACCGCCATCGGCGCGCGGAACTCACCGCCGATGCCGAGCGCCATCGCTGAGGGGACCATGCCGGCGGCCATGGCGATGGTGGTCATCACGATCGGCCGCGCGCGCTTGCGGCCGGCATCGACGATGGCGGTGACTCGATCGACGCCGCGGGCCATCTCCTCGACGGCGAAATCTACGAGCATGATCGCGTTCTTCGTCACCAGCCCCATCAGCATCAGCAGGCCGATGACCACCGGCATGGAGATCGGCATGTGGCAGATCAGCAGCCCGAGGATGGCGCCGCCGATGGAGAGCGGCAGCGAGAACAGAATGGTGAGCGGCTGGAGGAACGAGCCGAACAGCAGCACCAGCACCGCGTAGACCATCATGATGCCGGCACCCATCGCCATGAGGAAGCCGGAGAAAACCTCCTGCATGATCTCAGCGTCACCGGTCTGGCGGATGGTCACGCCCGGCGGCAGGCTTTTCGCCGTCGGGGTCGCCAGCGCCTGCTCGATCAGCGAACCGAGCGCGTCCGAGCCCTCCATGTTGGCCTCCACCGCCACGCGCACCGCGCGGTCGTAGCGCTCGATCGCGCCGGGGCCCTGGTCGAGTTCGATGTCGGCCACGGCGGCGAGCGGCACCGCCGTGCCGTTCTTGGCCGGCACCTTCAGGTTCTCGAGCCGCGCGATCGCGCCGCGGGCGCTCTCGGGCAGCTGCACCCGGATCGGCACTTGGCGGTCCGCCGCGTTGAACTTGGCGAGGTTGATGCCGATGTCGCCGATGGTGCCGACGCGCACCGTTTCCGCGATCACGTCGGTCGCGACGCCGAGATCGGCCGCCGCGCCGGGCTTCGGGCGGATGCGCACCTCGGTGCGGTTGAGCGGCGCCGTGGACATCACCGAGACGAGGTGCGGGATCGCCGCCATGTCGCGCTGGAGCCGCGCGGCGACCTCCGTCACCACATCGACGTCGGGGCCGCTGACGACGAGGGCGAGGTCGCGCTGGCCGCTGTCACGCAGGGTCCAGGAGCGGATGTCGGGCTCCTGCGCCAGAAGCCCGGCGATCTCGGACTCGATGGTCCATTGGCGCTTCACGCGCTCGCTCTTCGGGCTCAGGTTCACGATCAGCGTGGCGAGCCGCGTCTCCTTCTTGCCGCCGGCCTGACGACCGCCATCGACGAAGACCGAGGTGACCTCCGGCAGGGCGCGGATGCGCTCGACCACGCGGTCGGCCACCGCGATGGTGTCGGGGAGCCGTGCGCCCGGCGCCAGCTCGATCATGAACAGGGTGCGGGCGTTGTCCTGCTTCGGGATGAAGCCTGAGGGCAGGAGCTTGGTCGAGACGATGGAGCCGGCAAACAGCGCCAGCCCCACCATCAGGGTGATCCACTTGTGGCGCACCGACCAGCCGACGAGGCGGGTATAGGCGCGCATCACCGGGCCTTCGCGCTCCTCGGCATGGCCGTGATCGCGCAGGAAGTAGGCCGCGAGCAGCGGCGTGATCAGGCGCGCCACCAGCAGCGACATGAACACCGAGACGGCGATGGTGAGGCCGAACTGGATGAAGTAGCGCCCGGCGATGCCGCCCATGAAGGAGACGGGGGCGAAGACCGCGATCAGCGTCGCCGTAATGGCGATGACGGCGAGCCCGATCTCGTCGGCGCCCTCGATCGAGGCGCGGTAGGGCGATTTGCCCATCCGCATGTGGCGCACGACGTTCTCGATCTCGACGATGGCGTCGTCGACGAGGATGCCGGTAACCAGCGTGATCGCGAGCAGGCTGATGCCGTTGAGGGTGAAGCCCAGCGCGTCCATCGCCCAGAAGGTCGGCAAGACCGAGAGCGGCAGGGCGACGGCGGCGATCAGCGTGGCGCGCCAATCCCGCAGGAACAGGAACACCACGATGACGGCGAGCGCCGCACCTTCCATCAGGGTGTGCATCGCCGAGGCGTAGCTGCCCCGCGTCGCCGCAACCGAGGAATCGATCTCCTGGAACTGGATATCGGGGTAGCCCTGGGCGAACTCCGCGATCTTCTTCTCGACGCCCGCCGCAACCTCGGCATCGCTCGCGCCCGAGCCACGGGAGACCGAGAAGGCAACGACGGATTCGCCGTTGAAGCGGGCGAAGGTGCGCGGCTCCTCGATCGAATCCTCGACCGTGGCGAGGTCGTCGAGGCGGACCTTGCGCCCGCCCGGCAGGACGATGGAGGTCGCCTTCAGGTCGCGGATCGTGCGCGAGGCCGCCAATGTCCGGATCGACTGCTCGCGTCCGCCGACCTCGCCGCGCCCGCCGGCCAGGTCGGCGGAGGTGACGCGGACCTGCTTGTTGACGTCCGCCGCGGTGATGCCGAGCGCGAGCAGCCGGTCGGGTAGGGGAGTGATGCGGATCTCACGGGCGACGCCGCCGACGCGCTCGACGCCGCCGACGCCCTTCACGCCCTGCAGCGTGCGGGCAACCTTATCCTCGACGAACCATGACAGGTCGGCCGGCGTCATCGCGGGTGATGTCACGCCGTAGATGAGGATCGGCAGGCCGGTGATCTCGACGCGCTGGATCACCGGCTCATCGATAGTGCGCGGCAGGTTGATGCGGATTTTCGAGACCGCATCCTTCACGTCGTTGACGGCCCGGTCGGTGTTCACCTCCAGCCGAAACTCGACCGTGGTGACGGAAGCCCCTTCCGTGATCGCCGATGTGATGTGCTTGACGCCGCGCACGCCCGCGATCGAATCCTCGACCCATTTCGTGACCTGGGTCTGCAACTCGGACGGGGCGGCGCCGCCCTGCGTAATTGTCACCGAGACGATCGGCACGTCCACGTTCGGCATGCGGGTGACCGCGAGCCCCCGGAAGCTGACGAGGCCAAGCACCACCAGCACGAGGAACAGGACGAGGGGCGCGATCGGATTGCGGATCGCCCAGGCGGAGATGTTCAGGCGCATCGGGGCAAACCGTCAGAAGGAATGTCGAGGGGCCGAGGCGGAAACGCCTCAGCGCGAGCCGGCGTCGGCGGTAGCCTGCGGCGAGGGGGCGGCCGAGACCGCGGCCGGTGTCTGGCCCTGCCGCGCGAGCGAAACCGGGCGGACGCGGTCGCCGTCGCGCAGGAAGCTGCCGGCGCGGGCCACGACCCGCTCGCCTTCCGCGAGGCCGGAGCGGATCTCGATGTCGTCGTCGTCGGACAGGCCGGTGCGGACTTCGCGGGACTCGACCTTGTCCTCCGCGACGACGAGCACGGAGCTTCGTTTTCCGCCGCCGTAGAGGACGGAGGCCTGGGGCACCGTGACGCCGCGCGTGCGGGCGAGTTCGACGGCGCCGCGGGCGAAGGTGCCGATGCGCAGGCGCGGATCGGGATCGAGGCGGACGCGGACCTTGCCGAGCCGGCTCGCCTTGTCGACCTCTGGGTAGACCGCGCGGACGCTGCCCGTGACGCGCTCGCCCTCGCCGATCTCGATGAAGGCGGGAGCGCCCTCGCGCAGCAGCGGCAGCTTGGTCTCGATGACCTCCGCCTCCAGCTCGATCTCGCCGCGGGCGATCAGCCGGAACAGCGGTTCTGCGGAGGACGACGTCGCCATGCCGACCCGCGCCGTGCGGCGGCTGACGATGCCGGCTTCCGGCGCGCGGATCTCGGTGCGGGCGAGGCGCAGTTCGAGTTCGTCGCGCACGGCCTTGGCCTGCGCCAACTCGGCCTTCGCCATCGCCAGACCGTTGCGGGCGAAGGCGAGCTTGCCCTCTGCCTGCCGCAGAGCGGCGGTGCGGTTTTCCATCACGGCCGCGGTGGTGATGCCGGTCTGAATCAGTTGCTTGGCGCGATCATGGGCCAGCCGCGCTTCGAGTTCGGCGGCCTCCGCCTGCCCGATGTTGCTCTGCGCCTGGAGAACGGCGGCGCTCACCTTGTCGATCAGCGCGTTCTGCTGGGTGAGCTGACGGTCGATCAGGTCGCGGTTGAGGCGGGCCAGCACCTGCCCCTTCTCGACGCGCATGCCCTCCTCGGTCAGAAGCTCGACGAGACGGTAGCCGTCGATCTCGGGCGTCACGAGGATCTCGTCGCGCGGCACCAGGGTACCGGTCACGACCACGCTCTCGACGATCTCGCGCCGCTCGGCCTCGACCACGCTGACGGTGGCCGCCGGGGCGGTCTTCGCCGGGGGCGGGGCGGTCTCGGCCCATGCGGGACCGAAGCCCAGGACAGTGAGCACCAGGGCCGGAACGGCCAGGGTCCGGGCGCGGATCATCGGCCGGCTTCCTTGTCGGCGGGGGGGAGGGCCAGCGCGCCCGAAAGACCCGCCTCGATCAGCGACTGGAGCTGAGCGACGGCGGGACGGGCGTCGTAGCCGGGACTGAGCGCCCGGCTGACGATCATGCCCTTCATCAGTGGCGCGATTGCGTCGAACAGGGCCGCAGGATCGCAGTCAGGCGAGGTCTTGAGCGCGTCGAACATCTCGGTCAGCCAGACCCGGCCTTCCTCGTCGCCGCGCTCAACAAGGTCGGCGATGGCGGGGTTGCGGGTGGCTTCCACCCACAGATCGAGACGCAGCACCGCGGCCTCGCGGCTGATTTCGAGAAAGAAGCGGGCGAGCACGCCCATCAGCACGGCACGCTTGTCGCCGGCTCGCTCCATCGCCTCGACGAGGACGGCACCGCGTTCGCGATCGCGCTCGGCCAGACCGAGGACGACGGCCTCCTTGGAATCGAAGTAGCGGTAGATGTTGCCCGGGCTCATCGAAGCCTCGCGGGCGAGATCCTGCATCGTGGTGCGGTGGAAACCGTTGCGGACGAAGCAGGATTCGGCTGCGTCGAGGATATGCTCGCGCCGGGCCGCCTGTCCGCTCCGGGCGTCGATGACGGCGCCGGCCGCTGCACTCATGATGTGGTTCCTACGGTGTCCGTCGCGGCGGTGCGGCCCGGCTCGCTGAGGAGCCGCACGGCGGCGCAGGAGCGCGGCTGAATGTCGAGCTCGGCGCAGAGGCGGGCCTGCCAACCATCCGGCCCGGCGCCGGTCCAGCCGAGCAGCGCGAACCAGCCGAACGCCACGACGGCGCAGACGAGCAGGTTCGCCGGCGTGCAGACCGCCTTGAACAACCGCACCGGGCTGAAGCCCTCCTGCGCGGTGGTGAGATCTGCACCGAGCCCGACGGCGTGAGGGAAGGACGCCCGATCACCGACAATCATGCCCATGGCCCAACTCCGACGCTGCCTCGATCTTGATAGTGAACGTTCATTCTCATGTCAATGAACGTTCATTCTCACTGTTGGGCCGACCGTGCATCGCTCCGCAAGTGAGGCGCCGGCGCCACGCCGAGGGACCGTCATCGTCGCGTTAACGAACCGGTTACCACGCAGGAATAGCGCAGCAGGCAAGACCGCTGCGGCTCTTGGCGCGGTCGGCACTGCTTTCGCGGCAGACCGCAAGGACCGCGAAAGAAGAGCCAAGAACGATCTTCAGTAAAACGCCCGCCACAAGCCAATCACGAACGCGTCGTTCGAGACCCTCATCATGTCCCCCGCAGATCTCGCTCCCCTCGCGTGGAATGCCGCGCGTGAACACCTCGACCTGTTTGGAGGCCTGGGGCTCTGCCTGGGCTTTGCCGGTGGAATGATGCCGCGGCGAAGTTTGATCCTCTTCACCTCGGCGGCCTGCTCGGCCTGCTTTGCGCTGCATTTCCTGCGGCTCGGCGCGCAGACCGGCACGGCGATGTGCCTCGTCTCGGTGATGCAGAGCGTGGTGGCGGCCCGCTGGATCGGTCCTGAGTCGCGCGCAGCCTGGGTCGCCCCGTTGTTCCTGGCAAGCAGCCTCGTCGCGCTGGGTCTCACCCTCGCGACCTGGAACGGATGGCCGTCGGCCTGCGCCGGGCTCGGATCGCTGCTGGCGACGACGGCACGGCTTCAGGGGAATTCCCAGGCGATGCGCCGCTTCTTCCTCGGCGCGTCGTCGTGCTGGGCGATCCACAACATGCTGGTCGGCTCGGTCTTCGGCCTGACCTGCGATCTGCTTACGCTCACCGCGCTTGTGATCGCACTGGCGCGCGGCGGCGCGGAGAAACCGGTACCTGTCGCCAACCCGGTGGCACCGCTGCAGGGCGCGGCCTAACCGGACGGAGGAGCCTGACGGCTCCTCCGCTGCCTTTTTACTGCTGGAAGAACTTCAGATCGAGCGCCGCAAGCGCGAGCAGGGGCGGCGGCATGACAACGCCGGCCACCCGCATGAAGCGAGCGGCCTCGCGGCAGGCGGCGAGGTCGTTGGCGCCGGCCGCCGCCTCGATCTTCTCGATGGTCGCCGGATCGGGCTTCGGCGCCGGAGCGGGCGGGGCCGGGGGCGGCGGGTTCTTGGCCAGGGCATTCGCCTTGGCGTTCGGGTTGTCCGCCGGGTTGCCGGTCGCGGCCTCGGGCTTGGAATTATTGGTCGCGGCGCCCGGCGCGGGTCCGTTGCCGGTCTCGCTGACAGCGCCGCTGAGGCCTGACGTCTTCTGGGGCTCGCCGCCATCCGCCGGCTTGCCGCCCTCGGTCTTGCCGGAGGGATTCGAGACGGCGGTGGCCTGCTGCGGCGGCGTCGCCGCGGCCTTGTTGGCCGGCTCCGGCTGCTTCACGAACGCCACCAGTTCCTGGCAGAGATTGGCCGGCTTGCCGGAAGTCTGCAGCGTGGCCGGCGCGCTCGAGCTCGCATCCTGAGCCAGGGCGTTGCCGGCGAGAAGCGCACAGGCCGCAAGGCCGCCGGCGAGGTGCCGGATGATCGGCGAAGGCTTCATCGGGCTCACTCCCTCGTCTTCGTTTCTAGGTTTCTTGAATTCGTTCAGGAGCGCTTCGGGTGCGACGCTTCACCCTCGGCCTTGCCGTGGGGTTCGCCGTTGTACTCGTCCGGCTTCGGATCGCCGTTCCAGCGGGGACCGACGAGATTGGTGCCAGGCTCCGACACCCGCGCCCCGGAGGTCGCGAACGCCTGATAGGCGAACTTCTGGTTGCTCGTGAGCGCGAACATCGCCAGCACCCCGAGGGCGATGGCGGCGATCACGGCGGCGAGGAAGGCTTTCATGGTCGTGTCTTCCCTGGAGGCCGGGGCCTCGGTCAGCGCAGGTGGTCTTGCCCTTGGCTGGAGACCGGCCTGCGCCGCCGGTCTCCCGCTCTCATCATTCCGCGGGGGCGGGATGGCCCTTGAGCTGCGGGCCGCTGGCGGTGCGCGCCTGCTCCTGCTCGACCCAGAGGTCGTGGTGAGCCCGCGCCCAGGCGAGATCGACCTTGCCGCTGCCCATGGCGTCGTAGGCGCCCTCCATGCCCAGCGTGCCGATGTAGATGTGGGCGAGGATGCCGGCGATGAAGATGATGCCGATCACCGAGTGGATCACCTGCATCACCTGCATCCCGTTGATGTCGGTGAGCGCGAACGGAAACAGCATCATCAGGCCGGTGGCGCCCATGGCCGCGCCGAATCCGGCGACCATCCAGAACACGCCCTTCTGGCCGGCATTGAAGCGGGCGGCATGGGGGTGACCCTTACCGATGAAGCCGCCGCCGGCCTTGATCCAGGCCCAATCAACCTTGTTCGGGATGTTGTCCCGGATCCAGAGGACGAACATGAATGCCACGCCGAGCATGAACGGCCATGCGAGGTAGACGTGGCTGTACTTCGCCCATTGCGCGATCGCGCCGAACGCCTCCGGGCCGATCAGCGGCATCAGCAGCCGCTTGCCGAAGATGTAGTTCAGGCCCGACAGCGACAGGATGATGAAGCACACCGCCGTCATCCAGTGCGTGAAGCGCTCGAAGGCGTTGAAGCGCAGGATCTTCTTTCCCGATTCCTGGCTGTGCTCCATTATGATCCGGCCGCGGAACAGGAAGAACGCGCCGAGCGCAGCGAGCATGCCGAGGATGGTCAGCGCGCCGATCCACGGCAGCCAACGCTCACGGAAGTTCTGATACTCGCGGCCCTGCGGCTGGATCAGGTTGGCTGACTTGCCGTCGGGGATCGAGACGCGGCCGCGGATCTTGGATTCCTGCTTGAACAGGAATTCCTCGTTGACCGAATCCGCGGTGGGCCGGGCGCCCATCGGGTTCTGGCCGTCGGCCTGGATCGGGTTCTGCGCCTGCGCCGGGCTGAGGGCGCCGGGCACCGCGAAAAGCATCACCGCCAGGAGGAGGGTGCTGAGGAAGGTCGTTGCCCGCCGCATCGGCGTTCCTTTCGAAGTCTCGTCACAGCTCGCGGGCGCGGGCCGCAAAGCCCGCGCTCGACACCGGATCAGATTGCGACGGTCTCGCGGTAGGCCGTCTTCCAGCCCCAGGCGCCCGAGCCGTAGCCGCGCTTGATCACCCGCTGCTTGTAGATCTCGGCGATCATCTCGCCGTCGCCTGCGAGCAGCGCCTTGGTCGAGCACATCTCGGCGCAGAGCGGCAGCTTGCCTTCCGCGAGACGGTTCGAGCCGTACTTCTCGTACTCGGCGGTCGAGAAGTCGGGCTCGGGGCCGCCCGAGCAGTAGGTGCACTTGTCCATCTTGCCGCGCGAACCGAAGTTCCCGACCCGCGGATACTGCGGCGCGCCGAAGGGGCAGGCGTAGAAGCAGTAGCCGCAGCCGATGCAGATGTCCTTGGAGTGCAGCACCACGGCATCGGCCGTGGTGTAGAAGCAGTTCACGGGGCACACCGCCGCGCAGGGCGCGTCGGTGCAGTGCATGCAGGCCATCGAGACCGAGCGCTCGCCGGGCTTGCCGTCGTTGAGGGTGACGACGCGGCGGCGATTGATGCCCCAGGGCACCTCGTGCTCGTTCTTGCAGGCCGTGACGCAGGCGTTGCACTCAATGCAGCGATCCGCGTCGCAGAGGAACTTCATCCGGGCCATGGTTCGGGGTGCTCCTCTTACGCCGCTGCGATCTGGCACAGGGTGCACTTCGTTTCCTGCATGCCCGTCACAGGATCGAAGCCGTAGGTCGTCACAGTGTTCACGCTCTCGCCGAGCACCACCGGGTCGGTGCCCTTCGGGTAGAAGTCGCGCATGTCCTTGCCCTGGTACCAACCGGAGAAGTGGAAGGGCATGAACGCCACGCCCTTGCCGACGCGGTCGGTCACCAGCGCCTTGACCTTGGTCTTGGCGCCGTTCTCAGGGCCGCTCACCCAGACCCACTGACCGTCCTTGATGCCGCGCGCAGCGGCATCGCCGGTGTTGATCTCGACGAACATGTCCTGCTGCAGCTCGGCGAGCCACGGGTTCGAACGGGTCTCCTCGCCGCCGCCCTCGTATTCCACGAGGCGACCGGAGGTGAGGATGATCGGGAAGTCCTTGGCGACGCCGCGATCGACCACCGACTTCTGCACCGAGAAGCCGATATTCGGCATGCGCAACTGCCGCTCGTCGGGGCGGGTCGGGTACTTCGCCACGAGTTCGGGACGGGGCGAGTAGACCGGCTCGCGGTGCACCGGCACCGGGTCGGGCAAATTCCAGGCATTGGCCCGGGCCTTGCCGTTGCCGAAGGGCGAGACGCCGTGATCGAGGCAGACGCGCTGGATGCCGCCCGAGAGGTCGGTCGCCCAGCTCACCGTGTCGGGTTTCTCACCGCCGATCTTGAGGATCGTGGCGAGTTCGTCCGGCGTCAGATCCTTGTCCCAGCCGAGCTTCTTGAACACCCCGAAGGTGAATTCGGGGTAGCCGTCGGTCAGGTCCGAGCCCTTCGAGAAGGAGTTCTCGGCAAGCAGGGTCTGGCCGTTGCGCTCGGTGCCGAACCGCGCGCGGAAGCCGCCGCCGCCATCCTTCACGTGCAGGCTGGTGTTGTAGAGGATCGCCGAGCCCGGATGGCGCAGCTCCGGCTTGCCCCAGCACGGCCAGGGCAGGCCGTAATAGTCGCCGCCGACCTCCGGATCGTCCTTGGGCGCGCGCAGCGTCACAAGGTCGAACTTGTGCTGGTTGCGCATATGCGCCTTCAGCCGCTCCGGCGACTGGCCGCAATAGCCGGTCGACCAGCCGCCGCGGTTGATCTCCCGCAGGATGTCTTCCGCTTCGGGGGCGCCGTCGACGATCTTGATGTTCTTGCAGAGCTTGTCGGCAAAACCGAGCTTCTGCGCGAGGCGGTAGAGGACTTCGTAGTCGCTCTTCGACTCGAAGGCCGGCTTCACGATCTGCTCGCCCCACTGGATCGAGCGGTTCGAGGCCGTGCGCGAGCCGTCCATCTCCAGCGAGGTGCAGATCGGCAGGAGGTAGGTGTTGTCCTGCCGGGCATCGAGCGCTGCGAAGGTGGTCGGGTGCGGGTCGGCGACGACCAGCAGCTCGAGCTTGTTCATGCCGTCGATGGCTTCGGGCATGCGGGTCACGGTGTTGCCGCCGTGGCCGAACACCATGAACGCCTTGATCGGGCTGCGCTGGTCGATCTGCTCCGGCGGCAGGTTCACGGCATCGAACCACCGGGTCGAGGTGATGCCGGGTGCCTCCATGTTTTCCTTGCGGGTACGCGCCTTGCGGCCGCCCTTCGCCGGAACCTCATCGAAGCGCGATTGCAGCCAGTCGTACTCCACGTCCCAGACGCGGGCCCAATGGCGCCAGCCGCCCTCGACGAGGCCGTAATAGAGCGGCAGCGACGTCACATCGAGACCGAGATCGGTCGCGCCCTGCACGTTGGTGTGGCCGCGGAAGATGTTGGCGCCGGTGCCCGGCTTGCCGACATTGCCGGTGGCCAGGCACAGGATGCAGAGCGCGCGCACGTTGGCGGTGCCGACCGTGTGCTGGGTCGCGCCCATGCACCAGATCAGCGTCGCCGGCTTCTCCTTGGCGAACTTCTCCGCCACGCGCTTGAGCTGCTCGCCCGGCACGCCGGAGACGCGCTCGACTTCGTCGGGCGTCCACTTGGCGACTTCCTTGCGCACGTCGTCCATCGCGTAGACGCGCTGGGCGATGAACTCCTTGTCCTCCCAGCCATTCTGGAAGATGTGCCAGAGGATGCCCCAGACCACCGGAATGTCGGTGCCGGAGCGGATGCGCACGTATTCGGTGGCGTGCGCCGCAGTGCGGGTGAAGCGCGGATCGATGACGATCATGTTCGCACGGTTGATCTCCTTGCCCGACAGCACGTGCTGCATGGAGATCGGGTGCGCCTCGGCGGGGTTGCCGCCGAGGATGATCATCGTCTTGGCGTTGCGGATGTCGTTATAGGAATTCGTCTGGGCGCCGTAGCCCCAGGTGTTGGCCACGCCCGCCACCGTGGTCGAGTGGCAGATGCGCGCCTGATGGTCGATCGAGTTCGTGCCCCAGAGGGCCGCGAACTTGCGCATGAGGTAGGAGGCTTCGTTGGTGAACTTGGCCGAACCCAGCCAGTAGACCGAGTCGGCGCCGTTCTTCTCGCGGATCTGGACCAGCTTGTCGCCGATCTCCTCGTAGGCCTGATCCCACGAGATCCGCTTCCACTGCCCGCCTTCGAGCTTCATCGGGTACTTGAGGCGGCGGTCGGACGAGACGAGCTCGCGGATCGCCGCGCCCTTGGCGCAGTGCGTGCCGCGGTTGATCGGGCTGGCATAGGACGGCTCCTGGCCGACCCAGACGCCGTTCACGACTTCGGCCGTCACCGTACAGCCCACCGAGCAGTGGGTGCAGACGTTCTTCTTGATGACCGTGTCCGGCCCGACGGCGGAGGAGCCGGCGGCCTGCGCCTTGCGCACCGAGCCGAGCTGGATCGTGCCGGCCGCGGCGAGCGCGCCGGCGGTCAGCCCGGACTTGCGGAGGAAGGCGCGGCGGTCGAGCACGCCCGCGGCGAGGCCGGCGGCGACGGCCTGGTGCTTGGTGCGAGCAGCGTCGCCGCTCTTGCGCTTGATCAGCATGGCAGCCTCACTTCGGACCGGTGGAAGCCGGATCAGTGTTCTTCTTCAACGTCTCGTAGCCGTTGGTCCGGTAGAACGCCTTCACGTGGTCGCTCTCCCGGTAACGGGCCTTGGTCTCGTCGTTGCCCGGATCGTAGGCCTGGGCCTCGGTCGCCCCCATCGGCGAGGCGACGGCGGCCGCGGCGGCCACCGTGCTGCCGCCGAGCGCCCGAAAGAACTGGCGACGACCGAGCGTCTTCGGATCCTGTCGCATCACCCTCGTCTCCTCCGGCGGCTGCCTGCTGTAGGGCAACGCGCCTCGATTTCATTTGTCACGACGGAGCAGCCCTTCAGCCTTCCATGGCGAAAGCTTCCGCCTCGATCTCGATAAAGGCGCGGCCGAGCCCCCCGACCGCGCGGTAGAACCGGCCCGCCTTCGCCTTTTCCAGGTCCGCGAAGAAACGGTCCGCCCAGGGTTCGATGTGCCGGGCGAAGAAGTGCGCCTGCATGCCGGGCTCCGCCTCGAACCGCCCCGCCGCGAGCCCGGCCATCACCTCCAGAAGGATCGCGAGATGATCCTCCGGCTCGCTCATCGACTCGTCCCGCTCGATGCCGAGCGCAGCGAAGTCCTCGCGCACGCGGGCGAGCGGACGCTCGTTGAGAAAACCGGTGAGGTAGTAGGAGGCGTAAGGCAGAAGCTCGCCGCGACCGACGCCGATGAACAGCGCGAAGAACTCGCGCTCGACAGCCTCCGTATCGGTCTCGGCCGCCGCACGGCGCAGGGCCGCGACCTGCCGGCCCAGAACCCCGTCGCCCTCCTTCACGGCGGCGAGCGCCGCGAGCAGCGACGAACCCGGTGCCCGGCCGAGCAGCGCAGCCAAGAGATCGTATTGCTGCGCGCGCAGGAGGTCGATCTCGTCCGGAACGCCGACGACTCCAGACACCTCATCTCCCGGAAGTGCCATCACCGACGCGACCGAACTCATCGTTTCCCTCGGGCCTGCCTGGAGGACCGCTTGTTTGGATCGATAATAAAAAGCGTTTGGCTTTGCCGCAATCGAAATGCGCATGAATTACGAGGGCATCGCCCCACCATGGCGCCGCAGGCGAGGCCGGGGGAGGGGGGATTGTACGACCTCAGGGGACTCGACGGCGGCAACCGCGACCGGAGCGTGCAGGTCCGGCATCGGGAGCGGAACGCCGTCGGTTTCAGGGTCGGTCTCGGATGCCGGGGGCGCCGCATCGGCGATCTGCGCAGCTTCCTCCAATGACGCCGTCGGAGCGTCCTGCGGCTCGGTGTCCGGTTCCTCCTCCGCCGCGACGGGGACACCGTCGATGATCCGCTTCAGCATCGCCTTCACGTCGTCGGTCGGCAGGAGCGGGCCCATGCCCGGCACCCCGCCGGGCGTGTTCCAGTCATAGGCGTATTCCCGCGCCTCGCTGACGAAGTCGCGGATCGCCGGGTCGAGCGACCACATCCGCCGCAGGGCCGCGTTGCGCAGGGCCGTGGGCACGCCGGACTGGAGGAAGGCGGTGAGGTCGGTCTCCGGCGTCAGGGCGTCGAGCGAGGGAAGCCGCGCCAGAAGATCGTCCGTCCCCGCCTCCGGTTCGTCGCCGGTCAGGGCGACAGGCTGCGGCGGAGGTGATCCCTCGCCGGTATGCGCCTCCGCGTCGAGAGCGGCCTTCGCCTCGATCTCATCCGTGACGGCGGGCGCAACGGTTCGCTCGGTGGCGCGCACGGCCTCCTTGCGGCGGGCCCATCGGGAGAGGAAGCTGCCGCTCATTCCGGCTTCCCCTGTGTACCGGGCGCGCGGCGCGCCAGGGCCTCGGGATCGGCGCGGTCGCGCTTCCGCTTCTCGAACTTGCGTTCGATGTGGAAGGCCTCGAAGAAGGCGAGCAGCTTGGCCTGCACCTCGGGCGGCATCGGCACCGCCTCGACGATCTCGCCGATACCCTCGGCCATCGATTCGCCCTCGTAGGGGTCGGCGGTCACGCTCGCCACCGTGTAGGTGTCCTCCGCTGTGGCGTGGAGCGTGACCCAGAGCGAGGGGCGGCCGGAGACAAGGTTGTCGCGGTAATGCGCCGTCTCGCCGATGTGCAGCGTGACCTCGTGGGCACCCGCGTAGAAGGTCGCCTCCTCCTCGGTCTCGGAGAGTTGGGTCCAGGGTGCGGTCTCCGGCGCTGCCGGAAGTGCCTCGATCGGCAGCCAGGCGTGGCTCGCCCACGGCCCTTTCAGGCGGCGGCGCGCCACGATGATGCCGACCTCGAAGCGGTCTTCCGGGATCTGTTCCGGCGTCATGTCCGACCTCACGCGGCGGCCCGGTCGGAGGCCAGCGGCAATCCGACGACGAGGTTCTGTGGCTTGAGCTGCACGGTCTTGTCCGGCGACATGGCGAGCAGGAGATAGACCGGCCGCTCGCCGACCCGCGGATCGACGCGGGCCGGATCGGTGAAGGTGAGGCTGAACACCGCGATCACCCGCTCGCGTGCGGCGTCGTCCAGCGCCTCGCCGCGCCAGAGCGCGTTGCCGATCCGCGTGCCCTCCGCGTCGAGCCCGACGAACCAGCGCCAGTCGGGATCCTCCAGCCGATCGAGGGGCTTCACCGTCACCTCGGCGTTGAGGAGGTGGCGCACGAAGGCCTCGATCGCCCGCGCCAGTCCCTCCCGGCTTCGGCCGCTGGAGCCGAGGTTCAGCGCCATGGTGAAGGCGTCCGACCGGCTCCAATAGGTCCAGGCGTTCTCCTCGTTGAGCACGTCGAGTTCGCTTGCCGCCTCCTTGCCGAGCATCGTGACCAGCGGCGAGAGCGGCGCGCCGCCCTCCCGCGCTTCAATGACCTCGGCATCGGCGAGCAGCACCGCGCCCTCGTGCAGGCTGGCGCGCTGGGAGCGGAAGAACAACTCGGCGGCACGCAGCACGAACGGGTCTTCGCAGCCGTCGAGCGCATTGCGCAGGATGAGATGCACGAGTTGGGTCAGGAACAGCCCCGGCACGCCCTGCAACCCGCCGCGCACGAGCGCGAGATAGGCCGCCTCGACCGAGCGGGCCGTGAGCAGCCGCTCGCGGAAGACCAGCATCACCTCCCAGTTCTCCCGCGCATCAGCGTCCGCGATTTTTTGGAGTTCGCCGCTCGAGATCGGCCGGCGCGGATCGCTCAGAAGGCTGGCGTGCAGCGCGCGTTCGGCCGCGCAGGCCTCCTCCGGCGGCACCAGTTCGGGGCGCGCGAGATAGGCGAGGATCAGCTCGTCGGTGACGGCGAGGCCGCCCCCTTCCGTGCGCTGCGTCAGGTGATGGCCGCTCGATACCCAGAACTCGGTCATGCTCTCTCGGCCCCCGCGGAGGCGTCGCTCAAAAGTCCCACGAGGTCGGCCTGTTCGTCGGGCCCGTCCTCGTCGGTCTCGACGAAGTGGAAGGCCCGTCCGTGCATTGGGTCCGCGCCCGGTGCGCGCTGGTGCAGGGTGCGGAATTCCTCCGCGATTTCCCCGTCCTGCGTGCTTCGGTGCATGGCAACGACGCTGCCGACCGGCAGATTGCACAGCGAGGCCGCGACCTCGATCTCCTCGCGCGCAGCGGCGCGGGCCGCCTCGCGATCCGGTGCGCCGAAGCGCTCGTGGATGTGACGGGCGAGATCCTCGATCGCCGTCTCGTGCTCGGCCTCGCTCGCCTCGCTGACGACCACGAGGGTCGAGAAGCCGAGCGAGCGCACGCCGACGAAACCGGAGCGGAACGCCGCCCGCTCCTTGCCCGCAAGCGCCGAGAGGTCGGCATCGAAGAACAGGAACGAGCCCGTCACCGCCCATTCGCCGGCCTCGGCGGCCCGCGCGAAGACGAAGGTGTCGGAGGGATCGAGCCGCAGGGTCCGCGGCAGTTTGCCCGCACTCACAGCCGCACCGTGCCGGTGACCGGGTCGCGCCAGGAGGGGGAGATCAGGGCCGGCCGCAGCGGAAGCGTCTCACTGCGGCCGTCGGCGTGGACGAGCCGGGCATCGCCGCTCGGGTCGATCGTCGCGCGCACCCCCGGCGGCAGCGCGAGGCGGGTGAGATAGCGGCCCGTCGAGCGCGCGGCGCCGTCCTCGTCCCAGATCTCGAACGCCTTGGTGAGATGCCGGGCGAAGCTCTCGACCAGGGCTTCGCGCAGGTCGTTCGGGAACCCCTCTTCTTCCAGGGAGGTCGAGTCGGGTGTGAGGCCGGGATCGCCCGCATCCCGCTTCGAGGCAAGCAGCATCGCCGAGAAGACGAGCCAGTCCGGCGTCTCGGTCTCGTCGCAGCCCTCGGGCCAGTGCAGCGCGCCGCCGCCGAGACGGGCACCGTTGAAGCTCAGCGTATCGGGCCAGTGGAACGTCACCGGGATTTCCGGCGGCCCGAAGGCGCCGACCGCGTCGGCGAGCGCCTGCATCCCGATAAAGACGGCACGCCGCGCCGTGGCCAGCGGCTCTGTCGGCGCCAGCACCACC
Organism: Methylorubrum sp. SL192; assembly: GCF_026672325.1. Classification (NCBI taxonomy): domain Bacteria; kingdom Pseudomonadati; phylum Pseudomonadota; class Alphaproteobacteria; order Hyphomicrobiales; family Methylobacteriaceae; genus Methylorubrum; species Methylorubrum sp. SL192. The sequence continues at coordinate 4,818,341 of NZ_JAPPQV010000003.1, read as the reverse complement.
GCGAAGGCGATGACGTCGTCGCGCTCCTCCATGAGGAGGGTGGCGGCATCCGCCTCGCCGCTTTCCGCCATCCGGCAGGCCAGCCCGGCCGCGGAGCCCGCCGCGACGAGACCGGTGAAGGCCGGCGGCAGGACGAGCGGCGCGAGGCGCAAACCCGGCGATCCGATATCGAGGGGGAGGGTCATAGGCGGTCTCGGGCGGGGCACGGTCCCGGGAAGAGGACCTGCGCCCGCATGTCCGTTCGTCGTTTTAGAATGATACGATTATAAGGAAGGCAGGCTTCCGCGCGAAGGCCCTCGCGCTCCCAATCGTCTCAGGTTTAATCGTGTCCGATCGTCTCGTGTTCGCCTGTTCCTGCGAGAAGACGATGCCGCTCGATGTCGCGGCCCTGGAAAAGGGTTGCGGTACCCGCGTGCGCACCGCCGACCAGCTATGCGGTCGGGAACTCGACCGTTACCGCGAGGCTCTCGCGACGGGCTCGCCCGTCACGGTCTCCTGCACGCTCCAGGCGCCGCTCTTCGAGGAGATCGCCGCCGAGATGGAGGCGGAGGAGCGGGTCACCTTCGCCAAGCTCCGCGAGACCGCCGGATGGTCGTCTCAGGCCGAACGGGCCGGTCCGAAGATGGCGGCGCTGCTGGCTGCAGCCGCGGAGGCGGTCCCCGTCGCCGGCACGGTGCCGCTGGAGAGCCGCGGCGTTACCCTAATCTACGGGCGCGACGAAATCGCCATCGAGGCCGGGCGGCGCTTGGCCGAGCATCTCGACGTCACCGTGCTGCTCAGCCGGCCGGGCGAGGTCGCGCCGCTCCATCGCAACGAGTTCCCGGTGATCCGCGGCACGGTGCGCGGCGCGACGGGCCATCTCGGCGCGTTCGACCTGCGCATCGACGACTACGCCCTGCCGGCGCCGTCCTCGCGCACCCATCTCGTGTTCGGTTCGGGGCGCGACGGGGCGGTGTCGACCTGCGACCTGATCCTCGATCTGACCGGCGGCACGCCGCTTTTTCCCGCGCACGAACTCCGCAGCGGCTACCTGCGTGCCGACCCGCGCGACCCGGCGGCGGTCGAGCGCGCGGTGATGGCGGCGTCCCACCTCGTCGGCGAATTCGACAAGACGCGCTTCATCGATTTCCGCGGCGAACTCTGCGCCCATTCCCGCTCGCGCATCACCGGCTGCACCCGCTGCCTCGACGTCTGCCCGACCGGGGCCATCGCGCCGGCCGGCGATACGGTGGCGATCGACCCCTATGTCTGCGCCGGCTGCGGTAGTTGCGCCGCCGTCTGCCCCACGGGGGCGGCCAACTACGCCCTGCCGCCGGGCGATGCGCTGATGCGTCGCCTGCGCAGCCTGATGCGCGCCTACCGGGCGGCCGGCGGTGCGGATGCGGTGGTGCTGTTCCACGATGGCGACCATGGCGAGCCGCTGATCGACGCGCTCGGCCGCTACGGCGAGGGCCTCCCGGCCCACGTCCTGCCGGTGCGGGTCAACGAGGTGACGCAGTTCGGTCCCGAGGTTCTGGCCGCCCTGTTCGCCTACGGTGCCACCGGGGCGCGGGTGCTCGTGCGTGAGCGCCCGAAGCATGACCTCGACAATCTGCACCGCACCGTCGCGCTGGGCCGAACGCTCGCCGATGCCCTCGGCTACGGCACCGGCACGGAGGCGCCGACCGTCGCCCTGATCGAGACCGACGACCCCGATGCGCTCGGCGCGGTGCTCCGCTCGGACGTTCCCGGCCGGGCGACCACGGCGCCGGCCGGCTTCGTGCCCGTCGGCGGCAAGCGCGAGATGCTGCGCCTCGCCTTCCGCGAGATGCATGCCGCGGCCCCGACGCCGGTGGCCGCGGTGCCGCTGGCGGCCGGGGCGCCGTTCGGCGGGCTCGAGTTTCGCACGGAGGACTGCACGCTCTGCCTCTCCTGCGTCGGCGCCTGCCCGACCCACGCGCTGTCGGACAGCACCGACCGGCCGCTCTTGGCCTTCGAAGAGAGCCTGTGCGTGCAGTGCGGCCTATGCGCGGCCACCTGCCCGGAGGACGTGATCAGCCTGAAGCCGCAGATCGACTTCGAGGCTTGGGCCGAGCCCCGCCGGATCGTGAAGGAGGAGGAGCCGTTCTGCTGCATCACCTGTGCCAAGCCGTTCGGCACCCGCGCCACCATCGAGCGGGTGATCGGCAAGCTGCGCGAGCGGCACTGGATGTTCTCAGGGGAGGCTGGCGAGCAGCGCATCCGCTCGCTGATGATGTGCGACGATTGCCGCGTCGAGGCGGCGCTGACCCAGGGTTTCGACCCGCACGCGGTGCCGCCGGCCAAGACGCGCACCACCGAGGACTACCTGCGCGAGCGCGAGGCCGCCGGCCGGCTGCCGGGATGAGCATAAAAAACGACCCGCCATCGCATCGAGGGCAGGTCGGATAGGGGGTCTTTTGTCGCAGGAGAACAATCGGTCAAACCCTGGAGTGCTGGCTGGTTCCGCGGTTCGCGCGTCAGGGGCGGGGAAACGGCGGGAAATGTAACCGGCGATCGCGGGGTTCGCGGCCCCGATCGCCGTGCTATAGCGCGCCGCCCATTCGTCAGCCCCGAGCCCCGATGCCACCGATCGTCTCGATCGCGAACCTGTCGAAGGTCTACGCCTCGGGGCTTCACGCCCTGCGCGACGTCAACCTCGACATCGCCAAAGGCGAGATCTTCGCGCTGCTGGGGCCGAACGGCGCCGGCAAATCCACCCTCATCAACATCGTCTGCGGCATCGTCACGCCGAGCACGGGCGAGATCCGTGTCGGCGGCCACGACATCCTCAGCGAATACCGCGCCGCGCGCCGGATGATCGGGCTGGTGCCGCAGGAACTCACCACCGACGCCTTCGAGAAGGTGTGGGACACGGTGAGCTTCAGCCGCGGCCTGTTCGGTCTCCCTAAGAATCCCGCCCATATCGAGCGGGTGCTCAAGGACCTCTCCCTCTACGACAAGCGCGAGAGCCGCATCATGCAGCTCTCCGGCGGCATGAAGCGCCGGGTCCTCATCGCCAAGGCGCTCGCGCACGAGCCGCAGGTGCTGTTCCTCGACGAACCGACGGCGGGCGTCGACGTGGAGCTGCGCCAGGATATGTGGCGCCTCGTGCGCCGCCTGCGCGAGCAGGGCGTCACGGTGATCCTCACCACCCACTACATCGAAGAGGCCGAGGAGATGGCCGACCGGGTGGGCGTGATCCGCAAGGGCGAGATCATCCTTGTCGAGGACAAGGTCGAGCTGATGCGCAAGCTCGGCAAGAAGCAGCTCATCCTGCATCTGCGCGCGCCGGTCACGACCCTGCCCGAGAACCTCGCCCGCCACGATCTTCACCTCGGCGAGGACGGGCGCAGCCTCGTCTACACCTACGACACGCGGCGTGAGCGCACCGGCATCACCGGCCTGCTCCGCGAGCTGGCGGATGCCGGCATCGCCTTCACCGATCTCGATACCAGCCAGAGTTCGCTCGAAGACATCTTCGTCGATCTCGTCCGCGAGCGCGCATGATGGGCGTATCCATGCTGAACGTCCCGGCGGTCCTCGCCATCTACCGCTTTGAGATGGCCCGGTTCTGGCGCACGGCCTTGCAGAGCATCGTCGCGCCGGTGATCTCCACCTCGCTCTATTTCGTGGTGTTCGGTGCCGCCATCGGCTCGCGGATGCAGACGGTCGATGGGGTTCCCTACGGCGCGTTCATCGTGCCGGGGCTCATCATGCTCTCGCTGCTGACGCAGAGCGTCTCGAACGCGGCCTTCGGCATCTATTTCCCGCGCTTCGCCGGCACGATCTACGAACTGCTCTCGGCGCCGATCTCGCCGTTCGAGGTGGTGCTCGGCTATGTCGGCGCGGCGGCGACGAAGTCGATCATCATCGGCCTCATCATCCTCGCCACGGCCTCGCTGTTCGTGCCGCTGCACATCGAGCACCCGTTCTGGATGGTGTTCTTCCTGCTGCTCACGGCGCTGACCTTCAGCCTGTTCGGCTTCGTGATCGGGCTGTGGGCGGACGGGTTCGAGAAGCTGCAACTGGTGCCGCTCCTCATCGTGACGCCGCTGACATTCCTCGGCGGCAGCTTCTACTCCATCGACATGCTGCCCCCGTTCTGGCGCGCGGTGACCCTGTTCAATCCGGTCGTCTACCTCGTCAGCGGCTTCCGCTGGGCCTTCTTCGGCAAGGGCGACGTGGCGGTCGGGGTCAGCATCGCCGCGACGCTGGCGTTCCTCGCCCTCTGCCTCGGGCTCGTGACCTACATCTTCCGCACGGGGTACCGGCTGAAGAGCTGAATTCGGACAGGGGCGCCGATCCGCTCAGAGCGGGCGCACGGCGTCGAGCGTCAACGTCCGGGCTGCCGCCCCGCATCCGAGGACGCGGAGCGAAACGCTCTTGCCCACGTTCAGCAGGGTTTCGAGTGAGTGCTTGACCGCACCGTTGGTGGCGGCGTCGAGATTGCGATAGCCGTCCTCGACGTTGATGAAGCTCCGCTGGCCGGATCTCTCCTCGAGGACGACCGACTCGAGATAGAGCCCGTCGCGGCCGAACGCCCGCTTCACGACCCGGCCCGCCAGCTTGGCCGGAAGGCAGCCTTCATCGGTCGACAGGTTGCTCAAGCCGACGACCTTGCCCGCTTCATAGGTGAGTTTCGGCCGCGCCAGGGCGGTGCCGCCGAACACCAGTAGCAGGATCGCCAGGACGATGAGCGCGCTGGCAAGCGCATCCGCTACCACCGAGCGAAGAACGCCGTCCGTGGCTGTCTGCGATGTCCGACCCGGCATGACCCATTCCCGAAGAATGGCCGCAGCTTAGGGGCGGATCGGGCTCCGGGCGCAGTCCGTCAAACGATCTACCACCAATAGGCCGTTCGGACTGGCTTGGGAGCCGGCGGGACAGGCTCTGCCCCGTGAGGCGCGCTGCTACGGACGCTGCTCCAGGAATTCCAGTACGCCCTTGCGGTGCAGCCGGTCGCCGACCGCCGTCGAGTGGTCGCGGTTCGGCAGATCGAGGGCGCGGGCGTTCGGCAGCAGCTTCGCCAGTTCCGGGCCCGAGCCTGCCACCGTGTCGAGCGTGCCGACCGAGACCAGGGTCGGGGTCTCGATCGCCGCGAGTTCGGCCCGCGACAGCGTCTGGCGCGAGGCGCGGATGCAGGCGGCCAGCGCCCGCAGGTCGCTCTTGGTCTGCTCGGCGAAGGTGCGGAAGGAGGCGGCCGTCGGGTTCGGTGCGGGCGCGCCGGCGGGCGCTTCCAGTGCCTCGGCGATGCCCTGCGGCAGGCCGCGCCCGTCCACGAGGTTGAAGCCGAGGCCGCCGATCAGCAGCGAGCGGACCTCCGCCGGATAGTCGAGCGCCATATGCGCGGCGATGCGTGCGCCCATGGAATAGCCCATCACGTCCGCTCGCTCGATGCCGAGATGGCGGAGCAGCCGCACCGCGTCGCCGGCCATCTGGTCGGAGGTGTAGGATGCGGGATCGTAGAGCTTCTCGCTCTGCCCGTGGCCGCGGTTGTCGTGGGCGATGACCCGGTAGCCGGCCTCGGTCAGCGTGCGGACCCAGAGCGTATTGACCCAGTTCACCGCGTGGTTCGAGGCGAAGCCGTGGATCAGAAGGATCGGATCGCCGCTGCCGCCGGAGGCACCTTCCTTGGGCGGCACGTCGATATAGGCGATCTGCACGCCGTCGGAGTCGAAGCTCTGCATCCCGATGTCTTCGGGTGCCGCGGCGCCGTTGTCAAAGGCGGCGATGGTGCTTCGTGCGACAACGGGCGGCGTTTGGCGCGTCGCGCCCGATGGCGCCCGACTTGCCGCGGCTGCGCCGGGCTGGCATCACCCCGGCACGATGACGGACACCTCGCCCTACGGCACCTACGCCCCCACCGGCCTCGTTGCGCGGATCGCGGAGCGCACCCAGAAGCTCCCCGAGCATTCCTGGCGTGCGCGGCGGATGGCGATGTTCCTGCGCCGCCTCGCCATCTCGATGATGCGCGGCCGGCCGCTCGACGTCGAGCGCTACGGCGCGCGGATGCGGCTGCATCCCTACAACAACAACTGCGAGAAGAAGGTGCTCTTCACCCCGCAGTTCTTCGATCCGCAGGAGCGGGCCTTCCTCAAGGAGCGCCTGCGTGACGATGCCGTGTTCCTCGATATCGGCGCCAATATCGGCGCCTACGCCCTGTTCGTGGCGGGCTTCACCGGCCGGCGCGCGCGCATCCTCGCGGTGGAGCCGCAGCCCGACGTGTTCGACCGGCTGACCTTCAACATCGGCCAGAACCCGTTCGGCACGGTGAAAGCCATCGCCTGCGCGGTGGCCGACAAGTCGGGCGAGCTGACCCTGTTCATCGATCCGCGCAACCGTGGCGAATCGAGCGTGAAGATCGTCGGCACCCACAAGAACGCGACGGTGCGCGTGCCGGCGGTGACGCTGGTGGAGCTGTGCCGTTCGGAAGGGATCGAGCGCATCGACGCGATCAAGCTCGACGTCGAGGGCGCCGAGGATCTGATCCTGGAGCCGTTCCTGCGCGATGCGCCGGCCTCCCTGCTCCCGTCGGTGCTCGTTATCGAGAACGGCGCCGACCAATGGCAGATCGACCTGCCGAACCTGCTGAACAAGTTTGGCTACCGCCAGATCGCCCGCACGCGGCTCAACCTGATGTTCGAGCGGGTTGAACCGTCGCGCCCGGCGTGAGGATCGGGACGGGCGTGTCGATGGCGACGCCCTCCGGCCCGACCGCGCAGGTATAGGCGTAGGCTTCAACGCCCACTTCCAGCGCCATGCGAAGCGCGCGGTCGAAGGTCGGGTCGATGTCGCGGGCGACGTCGAAGGCGTCTGCCTGCATCTGGATCACCACGATCAGCATCGCCCTTCCGCCCGCAGTGACGACGCCGGCCAACTCCTCCATGTGGCGGGCCGAGCGGGCGGCCTTGCAATCGGGAAATTCCGCGAGGCCTGCCTGGCGCATGAGGTGGCAGTTCTTCACCTCGACATGGCAGGGCGGCAGGCCGCCGCCGCTTGCCAGGAAATCGACCCGGCTCGCCTTTCCGTAGGCGACTTCCGGCCGGAGCGTCTCGTAGCCGATCAGCGGCGCGAGCTTATTCTCGCGAAACGCCTCGGCGACGAGGGCATTGGGCCGGGCCGTGTTGATGCCGACCCATTGCGGGCCGCCGGGCAGCTCCGCCTCTACCAACTCCCACGAGTACCCGAGCTTTCGCGACGGGTTGGTCGAGGGCGAGAGCAGTACCTGAAACCCTTCGGCGTTGAGCCCCAGCATCGCGCCTGGGTTGGCGCAATGCGCCGTCACCATCGTGCCGTCGGCCAGCGTCACATCGGCGAGGAAGCGCTTATAGCGCCGCACGAGGCGCCCTTCGATCAGGGGAGTGGGGAAACGCATCGCGGGCCGGGGCGGAACGAGGGGCTTTCGCTTTCGCGCATCCGCGCCCTAGCTTCCACCCCGATCATCGCCCCCGAGGCCGCATGCCCCAGAGTTCAGACGTCACCGCCGCCATCCTCGTCATCGGCGACGAGATCCTTTCGGGCCGCACCAAGGACAAGAACATCGGCACCATCGCCGAGGTGCTGACCGAGATCGGCGTGGACCTGCGCGAGGTGCGCATCGTGCCGGATGTGAAAGACGAGATCGTCGCCGCGGTGAACGCGCTGCGGGCGCGCTACACCTACGTCTTCACCTCCGGCGGCATCGGCCCGACCCACGACGACATCACCGCCGACAGCGTGGCGGAGGCCTTCGGCGTCGGCATCGACGTCGATCCGCGGGCTCGCGCCATGCTGCTGGAGCGGCACCGCCCGGAGGATCTCAACGCGGCGCGCCTGCGCATGGCCCGCATCCCCGACGGGGCCGACCTGATCGCCAACCCCGTGTCGAAGGCCCCGGGCTTCCGGCTCGGCAACGTCTTCGTCATGGCCGGTGTGCCGCAGATCATGGCGGCGATGCTCGATGAGATTCGCCCGACGCTGACGGGCAACGCGCCGGTGATCTCCGAGACGATCGAGGCGGGTGCGATCCCCGAGGGCAACTTTGCCGGCGGCCTCTCCGACATCGCCGCCGCGCATGGCGATGTCTCGATCGGCTCCTATCCGTCGATGACGCCGGAGGGGTTTCGCAACCGCATCGTCGTGCGCGGCCGGGACGCGAACGCGGTGGCGGCCGCGCGGGCGGCCGTGGAGGCCTTGCTGGCCGGGCTCCAGCCTTAGGCAGTCCGCTTCCAGCCCCGGCCCCGATCTCATGAAATAAATCTCTGCCGGCTGGGAGCGCGCAAGCGCTGCCATACGTTGGGCTGCGACGAGACGACCGCCGAGGGCCGCATGTCCCAGGAATCCCGTACGCACGGAGACCCGGACGACCAGGGTGAAGCGAAGACCCACGGCGCCCATACCCGCGAGAAGGACAATGCCCAGGTCGAGAAGGCCCACCGCCCGGACGCGCTGATCCTGCACGAGATCATCCGGCGGGAAGGCGAGGAGGAGATGCGCCGCACCTGGCTGGCCCTCTCGCTCTCGGGGTTCGCCGCCGGGTTGACCATGGGCTTCTCGCTGATCGTGCCCGGCGTGCTCAAGGGGCATCTGCCGCACGCGCCCTGGGCCGAACTCGTCACCAGCGCGGGCTATTCGATCGGCTTCCTCATCGTCGTGCTCGGGCGCCAGCAACTCTTCACAGAGAACACGGTCACGCCGATCCTCCCGCTCCTCACCGAGAGGACCTTCGGCGCGTTGCTGCGGGTCGTGCGGCTCTGGGGCATCGTGCTTGTCGCCAACATCCTGGCAACGATCGCCATCGCCTCGGTGCTGGCCCACACCGATGCGTTCAAACCGGAGGTGCGGGAGGCTTTTGCCGAGATCAGCCGCCACACCATCGAGGACCCGTTCTGGACCACGGTGATCAAGGCGGTCTTCGCAGGCTGGCTGATCGCCCTGATGGTGTGGATTCTGCCGGCCTCGGGCTCGGCGGCGCCCTTCATCATCATCCTGATGACGTGGCTGGTCTCGATGTGCGGGCTCGCCCACATCGTCGCCGGCTCAGTCGATGCCTATTACCTCGTCGCCATCGGCGAGATCGATTTTTCGAAGTACCTTACCGGGTTCTTCGTTCCGACGCTGCTCGGCAACATCGTCGGCGGCGTGACGTTGGTGTCGGTGCTCAATTTCGGGCAGGTGGCGCCCGAGATCGAGGATCACAATCGCGTCGGCGCCTGAGCGGGCAGGGGCGCCGCCGGTTGAAGCCCCCAGTCCGCGGCGGATCGATCAGGCTGCGGGCGGCTCCGGCTCGCTGGCGAAATGCTTCGAGAGCTTCAGCCCCTGCGCCTGATAGTTCGAGCCGGCGCCCGCGCCGTAGAGGGTCGCGGGCCGCTCCAGCATGCGCTCGTAGACGAGGCGGCCGACGATCTGGCCGTCTTCCAGGAGGAACGGTACGTCGCGCGAGCGCACTTCGAGCACCGCGCGGGCGCCGGCGCCGCCCGCTTCGCTGAGGCCAAACCCCGGATCGAAGAAGCCGGCATAGTGGACGCGGAACTCGCCGACGAGGGGATCGAACGGCACCATCTCGGCTGCGTAGTCAGCCGGCACCCGCACCGCCTCCTTCGAAGCCAGGATGTAGAACTGACCGGGATCGAGGATCAGCGTGCGGCTGCCGTCCGCCGGCAGCGGCTCCCAGAAGTCGCGGGTGCGGTGACCGCGCGGCCGGTCCACGTCGATCAGACCGGTATGGCGCTTGGCCCGGTAGCCGATCAGCCCGTCGAAGCCCGCGAGATCGACCGAGACCGGCACGCCGCCCTGAAGCGAGGGGGTTGCGGCATCGATCAGCGGGTCGCTGGCGTGGAGCGCGGCAAGCTCCGTCTCCCGTAGCCGCGGGTCGCCCTGGCGGAAGCGGATCTGCGACAGGCGCGAGCCGGTCCGCACCCGCACCGGGAAGGTTCGCGGTGAGATCTCGGCGTAGAGCTTGCCGGCATAGCCTGCCTCGATCTGGTCGAAGGCGCTGGCGCGGTCGGTGATGACGCGGGTGAACACGTCGATGCGACCGGTCGAGCTTTTGGGGTTGGCGCTGGCGCTGAGATCGGGGGGAGCGCCAGGGTTTCCTGCAATTCGGCGATGTAGACGCAGCCCGTCTCCAGGACGGCGCCCTGCGTCAGGTCGATCTCGTGCAGCGCGAAGGCCTCGACGCAGGTCGCGACCGAACGCCCGCTGCCGGGCAGGAAGCTCGTGCGCACCCGGTAGGCGCGGCGGCCGAGCCGCAGGTCGAGGCTGGCGGGCTGGATCTGGTCGGCGGCGTAGGCGGTCGCGGGGCGGATCGCCCCGGCTTGCGTCAGCGCCGTGATGGCCTGCGCCGGCAGGATACCGGATGCTGCCGGCACGTCTCCGCTCATCGTCCCGTCCCCTCGCCTTTGCGTTTGGCCTCGGCCTCCGCGCGCTCCGCCGCCTCGATGGCAACGACCATCCGTGCCAGCGCGAGCCGGGCGCAGGCGCCCATCGCCACGAGACCGGCGAGCGCGCTCGCGAGCAGCGGAAACAAATCGGGCCGCAGATATGACACGCCCGCCACCACAAGCGCACCGATCCCCATCGCCTTGCCAAGCGCCAGCATCGGTGAGGGCAGGCCGCGGATCTCAGTCTCCACGCCCGTCCGCTGCCGGACGGCCCGGGCCGCGATCCGCGCGGCGGTATCGAGGCCGAGCGCCATCACGAGCGCGAGCGCCGGCCACCGGTTCTGAGCCGGGTCCCACCACGCGAAGGCGAGGGCGACAGCGAGCATCAGGACGGAGCCGAGAGCCGGCCCCGCCGCCAGGGGCGGTCGATCGGGCCGCGTAGCCATCAAGGCTCCCTCGAATTCTCCCCGGTGCGAAGCGTTCGGCACGTGGTCTCCGGCCTCCGCTCACCGTAGGATACCGTGATTGACGAGGTTTCTGGCGCCACGTACCACGGCGCGTCGCGAATGTCGCGATGCGGCCTGCGTGCCGTCCACGGAGATGCTTTCACGCGATGTACAAGGCCGAGACGCGCGGCATCATGGTGACGGTGGAGCCCCGTTTCGTCGAGGAGGAGTCCTCGCCGGGCGAGAGCCGCTACTTCTTTGCCTACACGGTCGAGATCGTGAACAACGGCAGCGAACAGGTGCAGCTTCGCTCGCGCCACTGGCGGATCATCGACGGACGCGGCGCCTGCCAGGAGGTGCGTGGCGCGGGCGTCGTCGGCAAGCAGCCGGTTCTCGAGCCGGGCGAGTCGTTCAGCTACACCAGCGGCTGCCCGCTCACCACGCCGGACGGCCTGATGGCGGGCAGCTACACGATGTCCACGATTGGCGGCGAGAGCTTCGAGGCGGAGATTCCGGCCTTCTCGCTGGACTCGCCTCATCTGCGCCGCGTCGTCCATTGACGGCGCCGGCCGGCGGCACCCGCCTCACGCCGCTGGAGCTTCTGGAGCGGCTCGTCGCGTTCGACACCGAGAGTTCGAAGTCGAACCTCGCGCTGATCGACTTCGTGGCCGAGTATCTCGACAGCTGGGGCGTGCCCCATCTCCGGGTGCCGAACGCGGAGGGTGAAAAGGCTGCCCTGTTCGCCACCCTCGGGCCGGTGACGGATGGCGGCGTCGTGCTCTCGGGCCATACCGACGTCGTGCCGGTAACGGGTCAGGCCTGGACCTCCGATCCCTTCCGCCTGCGCGTTGCCGACGGCCGCGCCTATGGCCGTGGCGCCGTCGACATGAAGGGATTCGACGCCCTGGCGCTCGCCATGGTGCCGGCGGCGCTGGAGGCCGGGCTGACACGGCCGATCCACATCCTGCTTTCCTACGACGAGGAGACTACCTGCCTCGGCGTCGCCGACACCATCGCCCGCTTCGGCGCCGACCTGCCGCGGCCGGGCGCCGTGATCGTCGGTGAGCCGACGGAGATGCAGGTGGCCGACGCGCACAAGAGCGTCGTGACTTACAACACCACGGTGCACGGCCACGCGGCGCATTCGGCCAAGCCCGGTCTCGGCGCCAACGCGGTGATGGCGGCGGCCGACCTCATCGCCGAACTCAACCGCATCGCCGACGCGATGGTCGCCCGCGGCGACGCCTCCGGCCGGTTCGACCCGCCGAACACCACCGTCCATGTCGGCGTGATCGAGGGCGGCACCGCCCGCAACATCCTGCCGAAGCTCTGCACCTTCCTGTGGGAGTTCCGCGGCCTGCCCGACCTCGACATGGCCGAGATCCCCGCTCTCTTCGCTGCCGCCTGCGAGCGTGTGACCCGCGAACGCCTCAACCGCTACGGCGAGTTCGGGCATATCGCGACGGTCGAGGAGGTCTCCGTGCCGGGGCTCGCGCCCGATCCGGGCTCGGAGGCCGAGCGGCTGGCCCTGCGGCTCGCCGGCCGCAACGCGACGATCACCGTGCCGTACGCGACCGAGGCCGGACGCTTCCAGCGGGCCGGCATCCCGACCGTGGTGTGCGGGCCGGGCTCGATCGATCAGGCGCATCAGCCCGACGAGTTCGTCACCCTCGATGAACTCGCCCGCGGCGAGGCCTTCATGCGCCGGCTGGTCGCGGCCTGCGCCGGCTGAGACACGTGCCATGATCGTCCGTCCCCGCCCCGGCCTGCTGACGATCCTGTTCGCCATGCGCGGCTCGATCCTGCCGAAGGTTGCGCCCCAGGTCATCGTGATCGCCGCGCTTTCCTTCCTCGTGGTGGCGATCGAGCAGCGCCACGCGGCCTGGTTCCCGGTCACGGCCGGCATCGGCCCCTTCACCCTGGTCGGGCTCGCGCTCTCGATCTTCCTGAGCTTCCGCAACGGCGCCTGCTACGATCGCTGGTGGGAGGCGCGGCGGGCCTGGGGCAGCCTGATCGTCGAGTTGCGCGGCCTCGCGCGGCTTCTGCCGGCACTGCTGCCGGAACCTGAGCACGAGGCCCTGCGCCACCGCTGCCTGCGCCGGGGCGCCGGCTTCGCCCATGCCCTGCATGCCCGCCTGCGCGGGCTCGACGAGACCGAGGCGCTCGCCCCCTGGCTGCCCTCAGAGGAAGTTCTGACCCTCGGGCAGAGGCCGAGCGGGGCCGACGCGGCGCTGACGGGGCTGACGCGGGATCTCGCGGGCGCGGCGAAGGCCGGCGCGCTGAGCGACGTGCTGTTCGTAAGCCTGGAGCACAAGATCGCCAGCCTCTCCGCGATCCAGGCCACCTGCGAGCGCATTCACGGCACGCCGCTGCCCTTCGCCTACACGCTGCTGCTTTACCGGACGGCCTGGCTCTACTGCCTGCTGCTGCCGTTCGGGCTTGCCGGCTCGCTCGGCTGGTCCACCCCGATCATCGCCGCGCTCGTCGCCTACGCGTTCTTCGGCCTCGACGCGCTCGGCGACGAGCTGGAAGAGCCGTTCGGCACCGACGCCAACGACCTGCCCCTCGACACCCTGTTGCACACAGCCGATGCGGCGATCCTCGATGCGCTCGGCGAGACCGGCCGTGAGGCACCGAAGGCCGACCGGTTCATGCTGCGATAGCCGCGCATCCCTGAAGCGCGGCCAAGGTCGCGGCGAGGACGAGCTTGGCCCAACTAGGGTTTCGCGTCGTCGTCGATGCCCGTTCCGGCGGCTCAGCGCCTGTGACGCGTCGGGGTCGTGGCCCGGCCGGTGAGGCGGCGGCTGATGAAGGCGATGACCCTCGGCAGGACGAGGGCGGTGAGAAGCTTGCGGATCATGGTTGTCTCCAAGATTGCGGCGGTCAGCGCGACGGACGCGCGAGCCAGCCCAGCGCGAAGGCGGCCGCGGCGATGCCGAGCAGCGTCGAGGTGCGGTTGGCATCGGCGTGGCGGACGGCGCGGCGACCGTAATCCCGGCCGCGGCGGCGGGCCTCGCCGGCATAACGGCGCCCATCCTGAATCAGGTCGTCGGCCCGTTCACGTGCGGAATGGGCGAGGTGTTCGCCGTCGCGGGCGAGATCTTCGATGCGGTCGCGGGCGCTGCCATAGGCGTATTGCGCTCCGCCGGCCACTTGGTTCGCGGCACCGCGCACTTGGCGGACCGGGTCGCCCGTGACGCCGCCGAGGGCGGTCTGAGCACGGCCCTTGATGCGACGGGACGCGCCGCGGAATTGATCGCGGTTCATGGCTCTCTCCGAATGACGAGTAGGAAGGGCAAAGGGATAGCGACGGGGCCGGCCGGGCCGGCCCCGCGCAGGGATCAGTGCTTGCCGGTGACCTTGTCGGCGAGGTTCTTGGCACCGTCCTTGACGTCGCCGACCGTCTTCTGGGCCTCGCCTTTCAGCTCCTGAGCCTTGCCCTCGGCCACGAGCTTGTCGTTGCCGGTGACGTTGCCGATGCCCTGCTTGACGTTGCCGGCCGCCTCGTTGGCCAGGCCCTTGATCTTGTCGGTCGTGCTGCTCATCGGATGCTCTCCTTTTAGGTGGTCAGGTTCACCGGCAGCGCCGGTCGTGGAGGCTCCCGCTTAGGGCGGCGGGAGCCGAGGGAAGGGTGATCAGGCGCGGCGGGCGTCGTAGGTGCCGACGAGCGTCGCGGGCTTCGGAGCGCCGAGGCGTCCGCCGAAGAAGGCGGCGAGGGCGCCGAGGATCAGCGCCAGGGCCGCGTAGAACGCGCCCTGGGTGGCGGCCGACTTGGCGGCCACGGCGGCGGCTTCGGCCTTCTGCTTGGCCGTGGCGACGGCCTGCTCGTACTGCTTCTCGTAGCCGTCGATCTGCGCCTTGGCCTGGTCGGGCGCGATGCCCTGCGCCTTGGCGAGCGCGTCGGCGGCGCGGCTCTTCGCCTGCTCCTTCTGGGCCGGGTCGCCCGACAGGACGGCACGGACGGCTGCGACGGCCGCATCACGGGCGGCCTGCGGGTCCTGGCCGGCGGACTGCTCGCGAACCGTCCGCTCGATTCCGTCGAGCGGGTTGGCAATCTTCGACAGCGAGGGGGCTGCGGCCTGGGCCGCGGTCTGCACCGTCCCGCCGACGATGTTGCCGGCGCCGCCGAGCGCGCCCGAAACCGTGCCGAGCGTGCCGCCGACGAGGCCGCTCGCGGCCGAGGTGATGAGGTGCAGAACCACCAGCGTGGTTACTGCCCAGGCGACGAGGCCGTGCAGGGCGGCCACGCCGGGCAGCGGCTTGCCGGAGAGGCGACCGGCGATGACACCGCCGGCCAGCGAGGCGACGATGCCCGAGACCACGAACCACAGCCCCGCACCGAGCGAGAAGGTCGAGGCGTCCGGATTGTCGGCGGCGTTGGTGCCGACGGAGGCCAAGCCGACGCCCACCCCGACGAGGTTCAGGACGACCTGGGTTACGAGGGCGGTCACGGCGCCGGCGAAGATGGCGCCCCAGGACACCTCGTTGAGCAGTACGGCCCGCGTGTCGCCGGCAGCGACGGGGGATAGGCTTGTAGTCGTGGTCACGCAATTACTCCGGTGGTCAGAGAAGTCGAAAAGAAGGGAGGTGTCAGAGCCGGCTGACGAGAAGGCCCAGGCCGAAGCCGACCGCGGCGGCAATGAGAAGCGAGGTGCCCGGCGCCTCGGAGACGTACCCGCCGACATCGCGGGATCCCTCGCGCAGGGTGCGGCGGCTCCGGTCGTAGGCGTCCTCGGCATAGTCGGAGACCTCGTCTGCGGCGTGCCGGACGGCGTCCTTGGCCTGGCCGTAAAGGTTCTCGGCGGTGCCTTGCGCTTCGCGGAAGCGGCCCTCGACGGAATCGTTCTTCGAGCCGGTCAGGTCGCCGACCGCGCCCTGAACCTTGCCGCCGAACTCCTTGGCGGCGCCCGTGATCCTGTCCGTATCGACCATGTCATTCTCCTCGTGTTCTTGAAGGGCCGGCACATCGATGTGCCGGATGACCTTCGGGTCATTTGCTGCGCGGTGCGGCCTTCGACGGCTGCACTTGGCGTTTCTGAGCCTTGCCCTCGGCCTCGACGCGGGCATCACCCGTCAGCTTGCCGATGGCCTCTTTCACCGAACCCTTGGCTTCGGTGGTGGACGTCGATTTCGCGCGGTCGGTCATCAGCACCTCGCGAGTGACTGGGAAAAACCCGGCTGGCTTGAGATGTCCGCTCGCGCGCGCCAATCAATAGTATCAAAATACCAGTAGAGCGGTTTTTATGTACCGGAGGGGTGGAGGGGAAATCCGTTCTCGCGTCCCCAGATCACGGCCTCCGCCCGTTTGTGGACGCCGAGCTTGCGGTAGAGCGCGGCACCGTGATTCCGGACGGTGTTGCGGGACAGGTTGAGCCGCTTGGCGATGGCGTCGTCATCAAGACCGGTGCAGATCAGGTTCAGGATCTGGCGCTCGCGCACGGTGAGGATTGGGCTGGCTCCGACGCCGTCGTGGCCGCCGGGCTGGCGCAGGTTGGCCAGCTTCTCGATGAGCCCGCGGCTGAACCACGAGGTGTCGGCCATCACCGCCTCGATGGCGTCGAACAGCTCGCGCTCGCCGCGCTTGCGCTCGGTGATGTCCTGCAGGACGAGCAGAGCGAAGGTTTCCTCGCCGATCTCGACGCGCTCGGCGGAGGCGAGGCAGTCGAGTTCCGACCCGTCCTGGTGGCGCAGGCAGACCTCCTGCCCAGGGACGAAGCCGGTGCGGCCGACCGCCTCCTCGAACCGCTCGCGGGTTGCATCGGCCACCCACAGCCCGGTCTCGGAGGGCGAGCGCCCGACCACGCTGTCTTCGCCGTAGCCGAAGACGCGGGTGAACGCGTCGTTGATGCTGGTCACCGTGAAGCCGTCCAGCCGCGCCAGCAGCGTCGGCACCGGGGTCAACCGGAACGCCGTGGCGAAGCGCTCCTCGCTCTGCCGGAGCGCGGTCTCGGCCTTCCGGCGCAGTTCAAGGTCGGCGAAGGTGAACAGCATGCAGGGCTCTTCGCCCATCTCGATGGGCTGGCCCGCGACGATGACGAAACGCGAACCGCCATCCGGCAGGTTGAGGCAGGCTTCCATCTGCGGAATGGTGCCGCCCTCGTTCAGGCGCGACACGGCGAGGTCGCGGTTGCGGGCGCCGGCCAGCACATCGACCTCGTAGACGCTGCGGCCGATGACGGCATCACGGACATAGCCCGTCATCTCCAGGAAGCCCGCGTTCACCTTGACGTGGCGTAGGTCGGACAGCCGGGTGATGATGGCGGGCGCCGGGTTTGCGTTGAAGGTCTTCTCGAAGCGCTCCTCGGCCTCGAACTGGTCCGACACGTCCTTGAGGATGAGGGCGAGGCAACTCGGCTTGCTGTTGCGGTCGGTGGCCACCAAACTGCGGAGCGAATGGACGAAGTAGACGTCCGGGCGGTCGGGCTGCCGCACCTCGACGACGACATCATGGAAACGCTCGCCTGCGACCACCCGCTCGATCGGATAATGCTCGGGCGCGCGATTGTTGCGGTAGCGCAGGGTAAAGCGCTCGCGGTAGGCATCGACGGTCGCGCCGAGTCCGTCGAGGGTCTCGACGCCGTGCATGGCAAGCGCGGCCTCATTGGCGTAGGCGATGGTCTGGTCGGGCTCGACCAGGATCACGCCCTCGCTCAGGCCGGCGATGATCTGCCGAAGCTCATGCCTGTCGACATCCGCCGTCACGCCCGCGTCGCTCCCTCTCGCGCCAAGCTGCCAAGCCGACAGCCGTGCTCAAACGAATTGCGCGCAAAGCGGTTCCGGACCGGATTTAGTAATTCGGGATCATGCCGCTGATATCAGGGGACCGGACGTCTCGCTCAGTCCGACGACTGGCGTCGTGACTGTGAAGCCGTCAGCACCGGCGACGAAGCGTACGTGCGAGGGCAGTTCGCGTGTGCTGACCGTGTGCCGCGGCCACGGCCGATCTCGGCAGCATCGTCACCGGTTTGACGGGGCGACACGACGATGGGCGGGGCCATCATCGTTCATTGCGAGATCAGGCGAGCATGCCTTCGCACCACCCCGCGTATCCGCGAGGCGGTGGTTAGGATCGCGCCGCATAGCCGAAGCTTCTGCACCACTGGATAGGCCAAAAGTCGGTCAGGAAGCTGACTTCAACGCTCGCCGGAGCTCAGTGATCTCAACGGCTTACGAGTTTGCAAAGCAGGTGGCGGAGACGGAGGGATTAGACGACTGGGATCCGTTAACCCATTCTAGCGTCAGCAAGTCCAGGGAATTGCGCGGCTTTCCGGGTCGTATTACGGTTCAAAACCGGATCATATCCCCCTCCAAGGACGCCCCCGCCCGTGCCCCGCAAGCCCGACCCCGAGATGGCGTATCTCACGGTACACGACGGCCTGTACCGCGTCTCCATGGGCGTGCCGAAGGCACTGCGCCAGCAGCTGGGCAGCCGCCTCGTGAAGTCCACCGGCACGAAGTCGAAGGGGCAGGCGAAGCTGGTCCGCGACCGCGTCGTGCCCGAGTTCAAGAAGCGGATCGAGGACGCCTGGAAGGCCCGAGGCGGCAAGCGCGGATCCCTCCTCGCCGAGGCCCTGGAGACCCGCAAGCTCCTGGAGACGGCGGACGACAACCTCGCCGACTTCATGATTCAAGGCGCCCTGGAGCGGAGCGACGAGATCCTCAATGAGGGAGCGACCTGGGTCAACGAGCACACTCCTGACGGAATCGTCCCGGTCCGGCGGCCGACCCCGGAGGCGGTGAAGTCCGTCACCGAGTTCCGGCGCGTGCTCGCCGGGGACACCCCGATCGCGTTCCATCATCAGGCCTTCGTCGACGGCCTGAAGATCAAGGCGCGGAGCAAGCTCGACGAACCCCGCGCCCTGTCGATCCTGCTCGACTGGCTGGAGGCCAACGACATCGAGCCGTTCATCGAGAACATCAACCGCCGCAATGCAATCCGGTTCATGGACTGGATGGATGCCGACACGAACCTGTCATGGGCAAGCAAGGCCAAGTATTTCGGGAGGATCAAGTTCTACTGGGCGTGGCTTGCCCGACGCGAATACGCGAAGGAGAACCCGTTCCTCGACCTCAACCTCGACAAGCCGGATACGGAGCGCGCCGACGACGAGCGGCCCTACACCGATGGCGAGGTCCAGAAGCTTCTCATGGGCAGCCCCATGGAAGGGGACCGGATGCGCGACGTGATGATGATCGCCGCTCTGACCGGCGCCCGCCTCGACGCCGTGATCGACCTGAAGGTCGGCGGCCTGTTCGACGGCTACTTCACCTTCAAGGCGCAGAAGAAGGAGCGGGACAGTCGCCACGTCCCGGTCCACCCCGACCTCGACGAGATCATCGCGCGCCGGATCGAGGGCAAGGCGCCCAAGGACGACCTGTTCCCGGAGTGGCCCGGTCCGCCGTCGACTTCGGTGAAGCCGCGCTCGTCTTACTTCTCGAAGCGCTACACCAAGTACACCTCTGATATTGGGGTGCGAGACGAGGAACAGGGTCGCCGCCGTAGCAAGATCAACTTCCATTCGTGGAGACGCTGGTTCATCACGAAGCTGGAGCGCGCTCGCGTCGGCGAGCCCCTGATCGCCGCGATCGTCGGCCACAAGCGCCCCGGCATGACGCTCGGCCTCTACTCGGGCGGCCCGGAGTTCCTGGAGGCCCAGGAGGCGATCGCGCTCGTGAAGCTGCCCCCGCTCGACGGCTCGCCCGTGATCGAGGAGCGGTCCCTCATGCCCCGCCGGAGGACGTCATGAAACCCAGGGCCCATCGTTCGAATCCCCAACCCTCCGCCCAACCCTAGGGACCTGCAGCGCCGCGCGCCGGGTCCCAGATTGAGGACCCGTAAAAATGGCCCGTAGGAATACTTTCTTTACCGCGGACACACATTTCTCTCATGAGGGCATCCTGCGGATGTGCAAGCGCCCGTTCGCGTCGGTGCGCGACATGAACCGCACCCTCGTCGAGCTCTGGAACGCCCGCGTCGGCAAGGACGACGTCGTCTGGCATCTGGGCGACTTCGCGCTGGGGGCGACCCCGGCCGAGGCGGCCTCGATCTTCGCGGCGCTGAACGGAAGGCTCATGCTGGTCAAGGGCAACCACGACGGGCCCGACACGCTCGCGCTGCCGTGGGCAGGGCCGGTCGAGCACATCGTCGAGACCTCGATCGACGGGATGCGGCTTGTATTGTGCCACTACCCGATGAGGGCGTGGAGGGGCAGCTTCGGCCGGACGGTCCAGCTCTTCGGTCACACGCACGACCTGCTTTCGCCGTCCAGCCTAAGCTGCGACGTCGGCGTGGACTCGTGGGCCTACGCCCCTGTCACCATCGCCGAGATCCGCTCGAAGCTCGCCGGGGTCACGGAGGAGCCCGAGGAGCGCCGGATGGCCCGCCTGCGAAAGATCGAGGCGGGCCCGGTCGACGACGAGGCCTAGCGGTGGATGAGGCTGCGCATGCGGCCAATGTTCTCCTCGGCGAAGCGGGAGCGCCAGCCGGTCGGCTCGGGGGCGGGCTCCGGCTCGGGCGAGGCTGGCCGGACGTGAGCGAACTTCTCGACGAAGGCATCCACGTCGAAATCGGACCCGTCATCGTACGGGGCAGCCTCCGCCGTGGCTTCCGTCCCGGATTCGAGCGGGGGCTCCCCGGCCGCGTCGGGTTCGTCCTCGGCCGGCGGGGCGCCGGCGCCGCCCTCGGCGAATAGGGCGTCGAGCTCGTCGGCGTGCCGGCGCAGGCGGGCGGCCCCGTCCCGGGCGATCGACGGGAGCGCGTCGACGACCCAGCCCGGCACCGGCTTCGCGCCGTCGGCGAGCATCCACTGAGCGACCCGGGCCCGCCCGAGGGAGCGCCCCGTCGCGGCCGAGAGCGCGTCGGCGAGCGGCGTCTGCCAGCTCCCGCCGTAGACCCGCTCGCCGACCGCCTGCACCAGGGCGACGCGCCGGGCGCGCTCCTCGCCGTCAGTGAACTCGCGCGTTCCCATGGATCCCCCTCCTTATGTGCGAACCCCGGGGCGGGTGGCCCTGGGTGAACGGATCGTATCACTGAACCTACCGAGTGAACCAGGGCGTTCACTCGCCGTCGATCAGCCCCAGGGCGGTGAGGATTGGCCTCCGCACCTGCTCCCGGCCCTTCGCGAGACCCTGGAAGAAGGCGCGGTCGTGGATCGCGAGGGCCCAGTGGATGTCCTGAGGCCGCAACGTCCGCGGCACGTGGAACAGCACCCCGTCGTCCTCGTCCCGGACCTCGTAGCGGCTGTAGTCGTTCCAATCGAATTCCAGCGTCCGGTCGGCGTCCAGCGGTCCGACCGCCTCGACCGCCCTGGCGAAGGTGACGCGGAGGTGGGCCAGGTCGACCTGTTGCCGGGCCGAGACGATCTCGGCGCTCGTGCCGCCGCGTCGCTTGATCTCCAGCACGCGCTGCTCGGCCCGCTGGAGCCAGCCGCGGGCCTGCTCCTCGGCGGTCAGCTCCAGGTAGGTCGGCTCGGGGGTCGTCTCGACGGGCACGTGGCCGCCGAGCAGGTCGTGCAGCTCGTCGTCGCGGAGGGCGGTCAGGGTGCACCAGGCGAGGATGCCGGCGTGGGACAGGCCGGGGGCCGGGGTGCAGAACAGCATGTGAGCGATCCTTTCAGGGTGGGTCCTCTCGCGAGGGGGCGTGCCGGCCCTCGTCGGGACCGCTCGAATCCGTGGAGCGGTCCGGAGAAGGGCCGGGGCGCTGGGCCCCGGCTGTCGTCCTCAGGCGGCCTGAGCGCGCCAGGTCGCGAGCTCGGCGTCGATCGCGGCGGCGACGGCCTTGCGAAGCGCCGGGCGGGACTCGACGTCGTCGGCCCAGCTGGAGCCCTCGGCGTAGGCGTCGATCGCCTCCTCGCCGTTCCAGCCCGAGAGGTCCGAGCCGCCGTCGACGCTCTCGCCGACCGCCTTCAGGATGTCGGCCGCGATCTCGACGGCCTCCTCCTCGTCGACCGTGCAGCGCAGCTCCTGGGCGCCCACGGTGATCGAGCCCCAGGATTTCGGCGTGCCCTCGTTGAGGACGAGGTTGTAGAGGGTCTCGGTGGCCGGCAGGGCCTGCCAGACCTCCGCGGCGTCCTTGTCGCTCGGGTCGCCCCAGCTCACCGCGTCGGCGATCGCGGCGGCCTCGGTGGTGCCGACGCCGAAGATGGCGGTGGGGGCCTTGGCGGGGACGGCGATGAAGAAGTTCGACATGTTCCTGTTCCCTGTGCTGGCCCGGAGGGGAGCGGGCTTGTTCACTGTGGCCCATCGTCGAGCCGCCTCTGCCGAGGCGGCTGGAGGAGAGGCCGGGGCGGGTGCCCCGGCGGTCGGCTCAGAAGGAGAGGTCGAGGGGCGCGTCGTGGAGGGGGAGCAGGCTCTCAGGGAGCGGGAGATCGTGGATCTCGGCGTCGGCCATCTGCCGCATCAGCGCGTCCCACCCCTCGGGGGAGGGGCCGAGGTCGGCGGGCTCCTCGGGGAAGAAGGCCGCGAGGTCGAGGCCGAAGGAGAGGTCGAGGTCCTGGGCGGGGGCGGTGGTCTGGGGCTGGGTCATCGGGGGGCTCCTTGAGGGGGGACCTTCTGTCCCTTTGGTGAACAATATCGTTCACTGAGCCGGCGTCGTCAATAGGAGGTGAACGTATTCGTTCACTTTTCTTCGTTGGGCTTCATCCGCGGCGCGGCGACGCCGATCGCGAACATGTTCCGCACGCTGTCCGGGATCGCGGCGCTGCGCTCGATGCGGCGGGGAGTGCCCATGACGTACGTCGCTGCGGTCGGCGCCGTGGACCAGCGCTGCCGTTGGATCGCGCGGGCCTCTCGGTCCATCAGCGGATCGGCGTAGACGCCCCGCGAGGGGATCGGCTCCATGCTGAGGATGTCGAGCATGTCCCCGGCGGGCTCGATCTCCCCGTCGAGCACGGCCTGCAGATCCTCCGGCGTGCAGCCGAGGCGCTGCGCCCAGTAGTGGATGCCGCCGGCCTCAGGGAGCGCCTCGATCATCAGGAGGCGTAGCTCCTCGGCCGTCGGCTCGTAGTCCTGGCCGCATCGCTGCGCCTCTTCGTGAAACTCCATGATGCGGCGGCGGGCGGGGTCGACGACGGGCGGTTCGAAATCGGTCATGTCTGTTCTCCTAGGTGAGGGGGTGAGTCAGCGGGGGTCGAGGTCGGGATCGCCCATGCCGTCGACGCCGAACGCGTCGGCGAGGAAGCTCAGCGCGACGTAGGCAGGGGCCCAAACGGCCGCCCACATCAGGGGCGCGTCGTGCGGCCACAGCGCCGGCGCGCCGATGGCCTGCAAGACGACGGCGGCGATGAAGATCGCGCTGTTCACCCTGAGGACGACGAGGCCCGCGATCAGGCGGATGCACTGGCGCCAGGCCGGGTCGGCCTTGGCATTGGCGACGGCGGTGGCGAGGAGGAGGCGGAGCATCAGGCGGTCCTTTCGGCGTCGGAGGCGGCGAGGCCCGCGTCGGCGCGGACCCAGGTGAGAGCATCGAGCGGGGTGATCCCCGTCCGGCGGGCGAGCTCGATCGCGATGGCGAGGTCCTCGACACCGAGGCGGCCGAGCAGGCGGGGCTCGCCCGGCAGCGGGTGGACACCGATCGAGCGGTCCTCAGGCGAGGACCGAGGAGCCACCGGCGCCGGCAACCGCACGCTGGCGCGGGGCCGGGTCAGACTCAGGCGGCGCAGGTGCGTGAAAACCGCCGACTCGCTCGTGCCCCACTTCGTGGCGGGGGCCCGAGGGCTCGGGTTCGCCGCGTGATCGGCCCGGATCCCGTCGTCCGATGGGACCAGGCGCTTCGGATTCGTCTGTCCTGGCGCAGGCATGGATGGCTCCTCGGGGGGCGGCTCTGAGGCCGGGGGGTCGGGCATCGTTGGGAAGACGGCGAGAACGGCCGCGCGCTCGAATCCCGAGAGCACGGTGGCGACTTCGCCGGTGGCTCCGGCAGGCGGGGGCGGCCGTAGACGGGCTGCTCCGGTACGAGGGCGAGAGCGGCCGCGCAGACGGCGTAGACCGCCTCGGCATGGACGCGGCGGGCCTCGATGCGAGCCGCCGCGGCCGCGTCGCCCTGGCGGGCGAGGCGAGCGTCCTTCGTGGCGAGGCCTCGCATCTCCGGGGAGATCCCGGGCGTGTCGAGGATCCCGCGGGCAGCGAAGGCGGCCCGGATGGAGTTGGCGCCCATTCCGGCCGCGACCTCGGCTGCTTTCATCTCGCCAAGCGCGTAAGCGGCCTCGATCGCGGCGGACTCCTGCGCGGCCGTGGAGGCTCGCTTTCGGGGTGAGGGCAGTCCCTCCCAGCCAAGGCGGATGCGCCCGATCCGATTGAGCTGGGATCGCTCACTCGTGTTCAGCGTCCACCAGCGCGCGCTGACAGCTTCGGCCCCGTGCGAGGCCCAGAGCCGGGCAACAGCCTCAGGCTCCGGGGTCCGGTGGACCTGGCGATCGACGTCGCTCACGGGCGGGGCTCCGTCGGCTCGTACGCGCGGGGGAGTGCCCGGAGCCCGAGAGCCGACAGGACGCGGGGCGAAACCTCGCGGCGGCCGAGCAGGAGCTTGGCGACGTAGGACTGCGTCATGCCGTGCCGGGCGGCCCAAGCGGACTGCCCGCCGGCGAGGTCGACAGCGGCCGCGAGGCAGCGGCCGACGTCCTCATCGTGGAGAGGGCGGCGGGCCATCAGCGGGCGTCCCGCAGCTGCTCGCGGCCGAGCTCGTCCGTGGGGATCCCGTACGCCCGGCACGCTCTCGTGAGCGTGCCGGCTTCGATGCCGAACGCTCGGGCGATTTGCTTGAGGGGGATGTCGCTGTGCGAGAGCGCCATCCGCAGTGCGGCCTCGCCCGGCGCCTTCCCGTTCACCAGTTCTCTCAGGCCGAGCCGCCGGCAGCGGTACCGGACGGCGTTCTCGCCGACGTCGTAGCGCCGGGAGATCGCCGCGTAGCCCTCACCCGCGGCGACGTGCTGCCGCAGCACCGCCGCCGGCACCTTGAATTCCTCCCTGCACACCCTTGGCATCTACCCCTCCTGCAAACCACTGAGCTGACGAGCTATCTAGTCAGCCAGTGTCATAACGGTATCCGATTCGGTGCTGAATGTAAGCGGGGGTTCTAATGTTGTGGTCAAGCGGACGTGAATCGGGGAGTCCCGATCGGGACTGCCAACCGACCGTGCGGGTGGTCCTGCCGGCGGGCTCGACGGTCCGGCTCGTCGACGTGTGGTCCGGGACGCGGACGAGCCTTCACGCCCGGCTCGTGACGGTGCGGCCGTTCGCGAGCCAGCAGCACTTCCTCAACCCGGAGCGCACGCGCTGGAAAGCCGGGTTCGACTTGCCGATCGGCGAAGTCGTCACGACGTGCCGCGTCCGCGAGCCAACCGCGGGCCAGCTCTTCCTCGTGACCGAGGACGGCTTGGAGCCGCTCACGTACGCGCAGGCGTGGGATCGAGTGGACCCGACGGGTGCGGAGGAGGGGCTGGCCGAAATGGAGCACGACGCCCGGGCCGCGAAGGCCGGCTTACCGCGTGAGCTCACCCGATTCGTCGGCGCTCACACCCTTCGGAACGGGGTCCACCCGATCGGGAATTCGCATTATTTTTCAGAGCGTTGCACCGCCCGGCAGGCGTTCTGGCGGCGGGCGACCCGGGCCGAGATCGAGGCCCTCGGCTCGGGGTGCGTACGTGCGCCTGTGGTGCCTTGCATGTGACGGAGGCAGGCTGTGGGCAGAGGGGACGGCGCGGTGCCGAGCCCCGCACAGGGACATCCAGCTATGAGCTTCCTCGCCCGAATCCTCGCCTCCATCGCCGCCGCCATGCGCGGCGCGTGGTCCTTCCTCTCCGACACCTTCGACGAGATCGTCGAGCCCGTCACGAAGCGCCTGCCGTGGGTGCGGAACCGGGCGCGCGCCGCCGGACGCGCCATCGACCGGGGCGTCTCCGCCGCCGCCGATGCGGCCGCCGTCACCGCCGAGGTTGCCCTCAAGGCCCCCGGCGTCGTGGGCCGCGAGATCGGCTCCGTCATCGCCTCCGCGCTCCCGTCACCGGCGGTGACCGGCCGGGCCCTGGCCGAGGGCGCCGTCGTCAGCGACGCGGAGATCGAGCGCTTGGTCGGGGCCGCGGGCGACGAAGACGGCTTCTTCGAGCGGCAGCGCCCCCCCGTCCATTTCGGCAACTTCATCCAGCACGCCATCGAGGCGTACCGCGACAACGGCGAGCGCGGTCTCGCCCGCCACGTGAAGACGGTGTCGGAGCCGGTCGCGGAGTGGATCCGTAGCCTCTCCCGCGCCGAGCTCTCCGCCGCCCTGACGGTCTCGCCGGACGTCCTGAAGCGCCACGCCGAGGCCACCCGGCAGGAAGAGCTCTCCCCGCTGATCCCGGCGATCCTGCCGGTCAAGCCGGCGCGCCTCGTCTCGGACGACGAGTTCGCCGCGATCGCTGCCCAGATGAAGCGGAACCGGCTTCACGATCGGGACGGTCTCGACGAGATGATGAAGCGGGGGCCGGGGGCCCGCCCGGAGCCGCGCTTCGACGCCGGCCAGCCGCCTGTCTACGGTCGCGGCTACCGCCCGCGGCCGCTGCACTGAGCGGCACGGATTCCTGAAACAAGAAGGGCCCGCCGGTCATCCCGGCGGGCCCTTTGCATTGCGCGGTCGCTCGGCTACGCGACGCCGCGGGTTTCCTTGAGCGCGGCGGTCAGGCGCTTCTCGGCCCGCAGGGCATCGCGGAGCAGATCCAACTCGCCCTGGGCCCCGGCGACTTCCGCCTCGGCTCGCGCGGCGCGGGCCTCGGCGGCGACCGCCCGGCGCGTGGCGGCGACTTGCCCAAGGCGCGCTTCCCGGAGCCGAGCGACGACCTCACCGACGGCGTTGGCTTCCCGGCGCTGCTCGTGCCGGATATCCGCCATGGCGCGCTGGACGCCCATGTGGGCGAATGATCCGACCATGCCGAGGCGGGAGCCGGCGTCGAGGCTGAGGTCGGTGGCGAGGCCCATGGGGTGTCTCCCGGTCTGGTGTGAGCCCAGGAGAATCGACCGGGAGTCCCGCGTCAACGGTGTTCCGGGCGGTTCGGTAAACGCTTTCCTGGCCTCTCGGGACCCCCGCGGGCCGACGTGCGCCCGACGTGCGCCTTCCAACATAAGAGAAAAATAAGAACGCTTAAGTGACTCTCCAGACTCAGCTATCGAGCTTTTTTCAGCCTCGAAAAGTTTGCGGGAAAATCGTTTCACCCGTTTTTCAGGTGTTCCGAACCATCCCTCCGGCAGCCCCGAGCACCGGTCCGGAAGGCTCCTGTGGATATCCCGTCGACCTGGCCCATCGTGCGCCCGAATGCCCGGCTGAGCAGTCTAGGCGAGAAGAGCTCTACCCCCGTTACTTCCGTATAATGAAACGCGTTTCTGGAAGATTAGCCGGGGGCGCACGTACGCCCCCGGGTGCGTACGTGCTCTTAGCTCACGTTGTAAGTGTAGGGGATCGAGAACTCCAATCCCCGCAGCTGCGCGTCCCGCGTGCTCGGCGACACGACGCGGAAAGGTGCGCCGCTCGCCCAGTTCAGCTTCGCGTTCGGGAACATGTAGAACGATCCGTTCTTCGACCCGGCGGCGAAAACGATCTCGCCGTCCGCGATAGCGTCGAGGTAGACAGCGAACCGGGCCTCGACGGCGGGGGCCACGTCGCAGAATGCGACCGCTCCCTCGAACCCGAACCGGAGCTGCCCGCCGTAGGCCATGCGCTGCCGGGGTAGATCTCGCAGCTTGCTAACTTAGTGGTACAGAGCCGTCCTTCGCCCGTTTGCAGCGTCCGGGGAAAGGGGTGGCGGTCCGCCTGTGCGGCGCCGCCTGGGCGCGGGTCGAGTGGGACGGTCAAGCGGATTCCTCCAGGTCGTGCGTGCTCTGCGACCGGGCTAGCGGTCGGACGCGAGCTTGGGCATTCCGCGAGCACGCTTGGAGATCTATAGTCCGCTCACGCATCAACAGCGGACCTGCCGCCGAGCGAGTGCAAAGGTCTGCAAGTGGCGCACAGCCGAATAATCGGCGTGCGAACTCCTGACCCCAAGCGGACATTCGACCTGTGCACGCCGAATGTCCGGATGGGGTCGGAAGCGACGCTTCAGGGCCTGTCGGCTCAGTGTCAGCTCCTAGCGCGAGGTAGTCGTATCTCTTGCACCGATAACGGCAAGCGCACGTTTCCCCCGCACCTGGCAAAAGATCCAACATACCCGATCAGGCGTGGTATGGTCATCCGTATGAATGACGAACAGATTCGCCCTGATGCGCAGCAGAACCAGGTTGTAAAGGCTACTCAGGTCCTCGAAACGGCCGCTGATCGTGATGACCGCTACCGGTTGTTGGTTGAGTCAATCGTCGATTACGCAATCTATATGCTCGACCCTCAGGGAAATATCGCGAGCTGGAACCCCGGCGCTCAGCGCTTCAAGGGCTATACGAGCGACGAGATCATCGGGCAGCACTTCTCCCAGTTCTATACCGAAGAGGATCGGGCCACGGACTTGCCTGCCCGAGCTCTGCACATTGCGGCCACCGATGGCCGCTTCGAACAGGAGGGGTGGCGCGTTCGCAAGGACGGTTCCCTGATGTGGGCGCACGTGCTGATCGATCCGATTCGCAGCCCGGACGGTCAGCTTGTCGGCTACGCTAAGATCACGCGTGACCTGAGCGAGCGGAAGGCGACGCAGGACGCGCTGCGGCAAAGCGAACAGCGCTTCCGCCTGCTCGTCCAGGGTGTTCAGGACTATGCCATCTACATGCTCGATCCACAGGGTGCGGTGTCGAGCTGGAACCGCGGCGCGCAACGCTTCAAAGGCTACACCGACGAGGAAATCATCGGCCAGCACTTCTCGAGGTTCTACACGGAGGAGGATCGGGCCACGGGCTTACCCGCTCGCGCCCTGCAGACCGTCGCCACGGAAGGCCGCTTCGAGGCCGAGGGTTGGCGGGTGCGCAAGGACGGCACCCGCTTCTGGGCGCACGTCGTGATTGACGCCATCCGCGGTGATCACGGCGAGCTGGTAGGGTTCGCTAAGATCACTCGGGACGTCACCGAGCGGCGCAACGTCCAGCAAGAACTCGAAGCGACGCGTGCGCGCTTCATCCAGTCCCAGAAGATGGAGGCAATCGGCCAGCTTACCGGCGGCGTGGCGCACGACTTCAACAACCTGCTGGCGGTCGTGCTGGGCAACCTGAGCATCGCGCGTAAGCGTTTGCCGAATGACCCCAAGCTGCTGCAGCTAATCGAGAACTCGATCCAGGCGGCCGAGCGTGGTGCGACGCTGACCAAGCGCATGCTCGCCTTCGCCCGCCGGCAGGAGCTGACCAGAGGGCCTGTCGACGTGCCCGAACTGGTGCGCGGCATGGCCGAGCTTCTGCAGCGCTCGATCAGTTCGAACATCCCAGTCAGCACGCAGTTTCCGCTACAGCTGCCGCTCGCCTTCGTTGATGCGAGCCAGCTGGAGCTGGCGCTGCTCAACCTAACCGTCAACGCCCGCGATGCGATGCCGGACGGTGGCTCGATCACGATCTCGGCGCGGGAAGAACGGATTAGCACCAGAGAGGCTGCCGGACTTCCCGCGGGCAGCTACGTCTGCCTGTCGGTCACCGACACGGGCATGGGCATGAGCGAAGAGACGCTCGCCAAAGCCACAGAGCCCTTCTTCACCACGAAGGGTGTTGGCAAGGGTACGGGACTAGGCCTCTCGATGATCCACGGCTTTGCAGGCCAGTCCGGGGGACGCCTGGTGCTCAAGAGCATTCTGGGACAGGGAACAACCGCCGAGCTATGGCTGCCTGTGGTTGAGGCGCACCTCCTCCATCAGGAGGGCGAGACGCCTCACCCAGACCTCCCGATCCTGAACCCGATGACGGTGCTGGTGGTCGATGACGATCCGCTGGTGCTGATGAACATATCAGCGATGCTGGAGGACCTTGGCCACGAGGTGTTGGAGGCGACCTCAGGCCAGCAGGCCCTGCGCATTCTGCGCCGTTCCGCCGAAATCATCGATCTGGTGATCACCGATCAGATCATGCCGGGTATGAGCGGCGTTCAGCTGATTGAGGCGATCCGCGCGGCGCACGCGGAACTGCCGGTGATCCTCGCGAGCGGCTATAGCGAGCTGCCGGAGGACAAGCTCACAGGGCTCGTCCGCCTGGGCAAACCGTTCGAACAGGCTGACCTCGCCCGCGCGTTGGTGACGATCATGCGGCCGTCCGGCCAAGTGCTCACGTTCCGACCTAAGCACAGCTGACGTAGGCGTGTAATGCCTGCCGTCGGGCGGAACTGGCAGGAGAAAGTCTGCCGATCTCCCTACTCCTGAACGGTGACCAGGAAGGCCGCTAAACCGGTCCGGCTTTGTCAAAGGCGTTGAGCACCTGTTCGACCAGATAGGGCTTGGGCACGAACATACCGTGGTCCGGCACATCGCGCGGCGCGGGGCGACACCGCCCCGACGTGATCACCAGGCGGATGTGCGGCCAACGCTCAGCAACCCGAGCGGCCAGCCCGAAGCCGTTCATCGATCCCGGCATCTCGATGTCGGTGAACAGCAAGCCGATGTCGCTACGGCTCTCCAGGATGTCCCAGGCCTCGTCGGCGCTCGCTGCTTCGAGCACGGTGAACCCAGCGTCCTCCAGCATGTCGGTCGCCATCATGCGTACAAGGTCCTCATCCTCAACAACAAGGACGAGGGAGGAAGAAGGGGTACGCAAGCCGGTCATCGTAGAGGAGAACCGTGTCAGGCGCGTGAGGTTTCAGGGGAGGCCGAACTCCCCCGGAGACGCAATAAGGCACTCCGGCAGAATGCGGCCGCACGCCGCCTGCAGTTCGCTAGAAAAGTATCCCGTCCGCCCAGGATCACCTAGGGTTCGCTATGAATGAGTTTCAACGGGACCTGTCTGGGACCCCAGAACGTACCTTGGCCGAGCGGCATATCGAGGCGATCCGCCAGCACGGGGGCATCTTTGTGGATGCGGTGCGGCTTACCCGGATGCCGATGATCGTCACTGACGCCACCCTGCCGGGCAATCCGATCATCTTTGCCAATCAGGCGTTTATGGAGCTGTCAGGCTACAGCCTGGAGGAGCTGCTCGGGCAGGATCCGCACTTCATGAACGGCCCAGAGACCGATCCGGCGACGGTCCAGGAGTACGAGGCGGCAATCCGCGAGAGCCGCAACGCGACGCTGGAGATCCTGCAGTACTGCAAGGACGGCAAGCCATTCCGGGCAATGCTGTTCGCCGCCGCGCTGGATGACGGCCAGGGCACGGTCACCAACCACTTCTTGTCGTACTTGGATATCACTCGTCGCGTCGAGGCCGAGACAGCGCTGCAGGCGCTGGCCGCCGAGCTGGAGCAACGCGTGGCTGATCGGACACACGAGTTGGAGGCGGCGAATGCACGGCTGAAAGCGCTCGGGGCCGAGCGCGAGATGTTGCTGGTCGAGGTCAATCACCGGGCCAAGAACAGCCTATCCATTGCTGGAGCGCTCTTAAACCTGCAGGGGCGCCGCCAGTCCGATCCTGCTGTCAAAGCGCTGTTCGCCGAGACCCAGGAGCGGATCAACGCCATGGCACGGGCGCACGACCTACTGAGCCGATCGGAGCACGTGCAGCAAGTTAATGCCGGCAGTTACGTAGCCGACCTCTGTGCTGCCTTGGAGGCATTGACCGAAGGCGATGATCGCATCCGGCTGGAGGCCCAGGTGGAAGAGGGGATCTTCGTCAGCGCCGACCGCGCTATTCCGCTGGGCTTGGCACTGACCGAGCTGGTGACCAACGCGGTCAAGTACGCGTTTCCGTCTCCGCGTTCCGGCACGATCCGCGCCCAGGTCCGCAGGCCGCATCCCGGTCGGATCGAACTGGTGATCCAGGACAACGGAGTCGGCATGGCGGGCGTGCGAGAGGGGTCCCTCGGCTATGGGCTGGTGCGCTCGCTGGTGCAGCAGATCGCGGGCGACATCGACATCCGCAACGATGCCGGGGTGACCGTGACAATCTCCTTCCCGGATTTGCCGCCGCGCGAGGCGGCGAGCTAGGCGCCGTAGGGATTGGCTGCCTCAACTCGCTCAAGCTAGAGCTTGCCTACTGACATGCGCGACTTCAGCAGCACGTTAGTCGTGAACTTCGACGGTCACGGACATATCCAGGAGGGCATCAGCGGGCCCGATGAAGCTGCCAGTCACCGGCATGGCCTGGCGAATGTCACGTGCCACAGCGACCGGGATCAGGTTCGCACCGCCCAAGCTGCCGTTCGTCGGGTCGAAGGTGACCCAGCCTGCGCCGGGTAGGTACACCTCGCCCCAGGCATGAGTGGAGCCGGCATCGGCCGACCCAAGCAGGCGACGTGTGGGGTCGTACAGGTAGCCCGAGACAGCCCTTGTGCCGAAGCCGAGGCTACGAACCGCCTCGACGAAGAGCGTGGCCAGATCCCGGCATGAGCCCAGACCTGATGACAAGGTTTGGCTCGGCGACTGTGTGCCCTCGTCCTCCCGAGCCCGGTAGGTGATCGCGACACTCACTCCGGCATTGATGTCCCTGAGGAGCGATAGAGTATCGGTGGGGTAGCCCGCAACGAACCCCTGCGCCCAGTTCTGCAGGCGATCCCCATCGGGGTATTGCCGAACCGTCAGTGCTCCGAGGTCCGTCCACTCGTCGTCAGAGTACCGGAAGGGAAACGAGATGGCAGAGGCGGCGATGTCGAAGACTGGATAGGCAGCCGCGGAAAGTTCGACCTGAGCTGCGCTATCGATGACGAGTGTGCTGGACGGTTTTGCAAAGATGGCGGTCGCGACCGCGTTCCCGGCGATGTCGTCGGCCCAGCGCACGGCTGCATCCGGCGTTACCGTGATGTCGCTCGAACGCAGCCTCAGGTCCCGGGCCTCTCGCGGGCGCAACATCAGCCGATGCGGTCCAAGTTCGACAGGCTGCCTGTAACGGTAGGTCGTCCGGTGGTGGATGCGTAGATCAACCAAGGGATGCTCCTAAGGAACCATTTCGGGCTGTTTCATCCGGACGGGCAGTCAGTGTCAGTACGCTCCGTCGCCCTTCGCGTGTGTCATGAAGAACCGGAGCATCTCACGGCTTGCGTCGGGACCGGTCGGATCGGTGTGCGAGCCGGACGGGTGGCCGCCGGCCCAAGCATGACCGCCGCCATGCAGGACCCACTGTTCCGACGACCACTTGCCATCCGGTTCGATTAGGATCGTTCGCGTATACGCCATTCCGCCATCGGAACGCCCCTCGACGGTGGTGATGTTCAGTTCCCCATCGGGCTGCGCCTGGGCGATGGCCTGATCGCCGTTGACCGGTGAGACGGTCGTGTCGCGGTCTCCGTGGAAGACGATAGTCGGTAGCGGATGCGTTGCTTGACGCGGACGGAGCAAGGCGCCTCGGCGCATCGTGGAGAAGGCCACGGACATCGAGCCTGCCGAACCACTCGCTAATCCAGAGTGTATGCCCACGGCAGCGTAGATGTCCGGGTAGGCCAGCGCCATGACCGCCGCGGCAGCCCCACCTGAGGATAGGCCAGCGACGTAGACCCTCGCGGGATCGACATTGAACTTAGCCATAATCTCACGCGTCAGGCCGGCGAGAATGGACGGCTCGCCCTCGTCGCGCTTCTGGTCCCCATTCCTGAACCAGTTCCAGCTCTTGCCGAGATTGGCCGACCTCGGTTGGTCGGGGTAGGCAACGAGGAAGCTCTGCTCCTCCGCCACCCGGTCCATCCCCGTGCCGATGGCGAAGTCGCGCGATGATTGAGAGCTGCCATGCAGCATCACCACCAGCGGGAGGGGGGCTCCCTCGTATCCGGAGGGGACGAAGAGGTCGTAAGCTCGGCTCCCGGCAGCGTTGCCGAACCGGCGTGCGAGCGCGCGGGGCCGGCCGATGGCCAGCCCCGACATCGTCGTCGACGCGTCTGCGAGGAGTGTCATCGCGGTGCTTTCGAGAAGGGATCGGCCGACGGCGACGAGATTGACTACGGCAGGGCGCCAATCATGCCCTTGGCCTCGGTCATGGTGTTCTCGCAGGCGCGTTGATCGCCCCGCTGGTCCTCGTCGCTCGCGCGGATGATGAGGGTCCTGGCCACTGCCACACGGTTCGCCGTCGAAATCAGGTCGGGGTCGCTCGGTGCGTCGAGGCGAGCACCCTGCACGCCCCGGGGCGAACCGGTCTGGAGCGAATGGCCCGCCTTAAGGCCCGCGATCTCCACAGCACCTGCACTGTCGAGGCGGCGTTCGATGGTCCCGATCTGCTCGGCGCAGGAGGATGCCAGCGCCGGAAGCGGCGAAAGGGCGAGTGCAAGCGTCGTGAGGGTGGCTACGAAGCGCATCGGAAGGGGACTTTCAATGAGGTGGCAGCACCGTGGCTTCGCCCGGCGAGCGAACGCCCCGAAGCCGTCCCTCACTAATCGATGCGAGGGTAGCCCTTATACAACGGCCTTCGACCCCACCTGTTGCACTGCAACATGAAACGCAGGTCAGATGCGCGCCAGCGTCTCAGCCACGACATTATAGGTCTCGGCCGAGGCTTGGTACGGTCTCGTTCCAGGAGCGGAACTTCAACCGCCCACAAGCGAAGGTCCGTTTGTGGCGCGTAGCCGACCAGTCGGCATGCTAAATCCTGACCCTTTGCAGACCTGGCGGCTTGCCGGACGAGGCGTCTGCTCCGAGCGGGAAGCGGACCCCCCGGGGCGGTTGCGGCATTAGGATGTCGTGGACCATTACATGCTATCGGACGAGGGGCCTCTGCCTGCTTCAACGACGCCGAAGGCTACCTCGTCACCGCTGGCCACGCGGCCATCAAGGCGACCGAGGCTGAGTTCGTCGACTTGGAGGCATCTGAGTTCTCGACGGCGGTCAACCCCAGCATGGTGAAGCGCCTCGTATCGGAGCTTGCGACCGAGCGGTGAGACGACACCCCCGGTCGCCTCGGCTCAAGACCGCCTAGGCTTCCAGCTCCACGTCGCCCTCGGGTTCGGCTTGGCAAGCGAGGATGTAGCCGTCCTCCCGGTCACCGTCGCTCAGCGCGTCCTGCACCGACATGCGAACGTTCCCAGCTCTCAGTTTCACCATGCAGGTTCCGCAGGTCCCAGAGCGACACCGAACGGAAGCACACCCGTATCCCAGTCTTGGTGACGGCGCGGGATCGTGCCATCCTCGCCATATGGACAGACTGAACGACGTTGCCGCCGGCATCCACATTGTTCGCGTCTACATGGACAGCGGCGTCGGCGGCATACCCACCGTGCAGCTTTGGGTGGCCGCCGTGCCTCGTGACCAAGCCGAGGAGGCCGTGCAGAGGGCGGTTCCGGCGGGTTGGCGGGCGGAGTTGACCAGGGACACCCTGACTAAAGAGACCGTCGCCCGTATGAACATCCTTGCTGAAGAGGTTCGGCAACTCGCCACCTAATTGGCCTCGCAGTGCCGTCCTCCTCGCGACAATTTGCCCGGGGATTAGAGACCGCACCGTCGCCACTGGGTCGCCGCGGGCGAGACGACGACGGCGCTGTCCGGCGTGGCACTTGGGTGCTGACGATGGCGCGCGCCCAGTCCAGGCGATAGGGTCCACGCATGGCTGATCCTAACCCCACCGTCGGCGAACTGTTCAAGGCCAAGGTCGTCACCCATGACGATTTGAACGCGCTGGTCGACGCTGTGCTCGGCGGCCGGATGGAGGAGCGGGCGGAACTCGGCGAGGGCGACACGGTCGACGTGGCGGCCGCCGTCAAGGCAAACGCCTTCGCTACCGCTGTTCTACGTGACAAGACGAGCACGACCGGCGCTAGGCGCACCGCCACGCGCACGGCGATCCTGCTGGCCCGGACCCAGAAGGCGTGAGGAAGATCAACCGGTAAGCTTAAGACAACTCGGCCCCCCTATGCCATCGGCTCCGCCTTCAGCCGCCAGCCGTGATGCTCCTTCCCGTCCTCGCTGTCCTACCACTATCTCATTCACATCGGCGTAAAGGGAGGCAGCCGGCTCGCTAGCAGACGAGAGCCACGAGAAGGACCCAAGTGAACTCCCAAATGCGCGGAGATCCCTAAGCAGCGCTCGTCAGGCGCTTTGTGTTCTCGGCAACGTGCTCGCGGTATCGCGCGACGACCGCGTCCAGTGAGCCGCCCATCATTAGGCTGCCGCTAGCCTCGATCGAGGCGCTAATCTTCTCGCTGACCATCCGAGATGCCTCGGCCTGCGCCGCAGCTCCGCCCCATGACATCTTCACCAGGCGAAGCTCGACCACCCTCTGTGCCTCGAAGGCCAGCATCGCGACGGCAAAGGGATTGTACATGGAACACTCCGTGTCGGAACGAGAAAGGGCGGTCGAAAGGACCGCCCTCAGGTTGGCATCGCTAAGAAATTTACTGCCGGGCTTGGCGGCGGCAGCCGATCTCAGCGAGCCGGAGCGACGCTGGAGAAGGTTTGGCTG
Organism: Methylorubrum sp. SL192; assembly: GCF_026672325.1. NCBI lineage: Bacteria > Pseudomonadati > Pseudomonadota > Alphaproteobacteria > Hyphomicrobiales > Methylobacteriaceae > Methylorubrum > Methylorubrum sp. SL192. The sequence continues at coordinate 4,782,145 of NZ_JAPPQV010000003.1, read as the reverse complement.
GCTTCGTTGACAGCACGGGCGGATGTTTCGGTGATCGCCTTGCTGTCCTGGACCATGTGCTGCAGGCTCTCACGCATCAGATCGCTCTGGATGGTGGCGAACTCCTGAACCGTCTTGGCCTGAGTCAGCTTGGTGAGGCCGTCCAGATTGCGCTGGAATTGCTTCTGCCCAAGTTCGAACAGGCTGCGCGAGGCATCTTGGAAGGCTTGGCTCAGCACCGTGCCGCAGCGGGTGACCGCCTCGATGTTCTGCTTGGACTGCTGAGCCAGACGCTCACCGTCTTGGCCTGAGAAGCCCAGGGTCTTCGAGAAGCGATCGGCGGCCTCACGAGTGTGCTGGGAGGCTGTCTCGATGCTGTTCTGCATCACCTGCTTGGTGGTCTCGGTTGCTCGCTCGTGCAAGTCAACGATCTTGTTAGCGCCCTCACGAGCCGCATCGGAGAACTGCTTGCTCTGCTCGTTGGTCTTATCGGCAGCCTTGTTGAAATTAGCCTTTGCGGCCTCAGCGATGCGCGCGTCCTGACCGTTCTGCTTGGCGGTGCTGACGTTCTGTTCATGGGCCATGTGGGCTTCCTTTCAGTATTTATGAAAATATTTCTACAAAGCAAACAGACGAATTAGGCCGATCGCTCTGCTGGCGAAGCAATCGGCTGCGATTGCTGCACTGCATCCAAGTCGTGCCTTTATGGAGTATTTCAACCCTCCACGAGACAATTTTTATACAATTGAAAAGCGACGAAAATAATCAGGAATTATACTCGAATTTAACACGCTGAGTTCATTGCAGAATTACCTTCGGGCTGCGTCGATATCTTCGCACCCATGGCCGGACTGGTTGGCCGACGTGACGGGACTGACGACGGTGCATGTCAGCCGGGCGGTGAAGTCGCTACGCACGGACGGACTCGTCAGGCTGGACGATCGCCAGTTGGTGATCCAGAACTGGAGGCGCCTCTATGATGCGGCCGAGTTTGATTTGACCTACCTGCCTGAAAAACTGAGGTAGTCGGAAAACAAAGAGCCTCGCTGCGGCTGATTCGAGCGGGGCTGGAAGAGCCTCAGATTAGATCGATAGCCACGGACTGCACGACGTTGTCGTTGAGCGCAGGGTGATGATTGTCGATACGTACCGAGGCCCCCTTGCGCCTCGCCCACCTTATTGTCTCAGCCGTTCGGGCGGATCTGCGATCAATCCAAGCCTCATGACGTACAGGCGCGCCACGCCCGTAGCGTCGTTGGGTGGGCTTCATGATTGCTCCAGTGCGTGCGGCGGAGGAGCCTCATGGGTCGACAGCTCAGCCCGAAATCGTACGGTAGCGGTGTTCGGGGTCTGATTTGTGACGTGAGGCAGCACGAAAAACCCAGCCGCGGCTGAGCCGGGCGGGGCGCCGAGAAGCTGACATCCTAGGAATAGCGCAGCCACTTCATTGAAGCTGCGCGTGAGTCTGGCGCGAGCGAGAACGAGGCTGACTTCAACGCAGCGTTGAATCGGAGCGCGAAGCCGAAGAAGGCCGAGGGCTGAGTTCTACAGCCCCGACGGGCGTTCACTGCCCTGCGCGGCTGGCGCGACGTAGGCTGAAACATTGATGTAAACAGGATCAGCCCCCTGTCGTCCGTCACGTCCATCTGCCAGTCTTTATCCGCCCAGATTTGCTGCGCGTGTTCGGTCAGCAACACGCGCACGCGGCGCGCCGCCTCGGTGCGAGCCTTCTCTAGCCCTGGAAGGTCGGCCGCCTCGGTGAAGGCAACGTGCGACTGGGTCCTTACCTGGAAGTGGAACCTAGCCAACCGCCGCCCCCCTGCTACCGCACGACAACGCGGCGGACATCCGGCCGTTCAGTCGGGGCTGCTAAATCGCCCGTATGTGCGAACGATATAATCGCCAAACGAAAATGCCCCGCGCGGCGGGTGCCGGCGGGGCGAGTCGATATGCGGAACGCCCGCTGGAGGGCGGGCATGATGTAGACGGCTGGTGGTCGGCGGATAGTCCCTCAGCTCGGCGCCGCCCCGCCGAACGGAAGCCCCCGTCCGCCGCCAGTCCCCGATTCACGTCCGGGGCGCGATCCATCATCGTTAAGGCGTGCTACTATCCCGCCATGCCTCGTTTTTCCGTTTTCTTCTGTGCCGCGCTTTTCCTGCTCACTACCTATCTCGTGTGGTCGCATTTTCACGACGGTGAATCGGCGGAATGGGGAGGGTCGATCACGGAGCAGCGGGCTCGGTGATCGGCACAGACCAGCGGTGAGCGGATTAGTCCGGCGCCTTCGGCGGCCCACGCTCGACGCACGGTGCCCGCACCACCTCCGCAGGTGCATCTCGGGCCTGCCCCCCCGCCACGGTGAAACCGGGTGGGGCTGGGTAGTGATCGACAATGGCGTAGTTGTGTCAGTTTGAAATCTATGACGGCTGACCCGCTCTTGGTCCTATTGATTGGGCGATGTAGGCCCAGGTCATGACCGATCCGGCAACCCACCCCTACAGCCTTGAGATCCTTCACCCGAAAAAGGAGGGGGGCTCGTTCCAGTGGGCCATCCGCAAGAACGGGAAGCTTGCTCAGAGGTCGGACCGCGACCTGCGAACCGAGGCCAAAGCCCGAGAGAACGGGATGGCGCAAATCGACAAGTTGCTGTCGGGAGTTGGCGAGCGATGAGCGCGCCTAAAGCGCTCTCGCTGTCGATGCGGCGGTCGTTAAGCATTTATGGGCCAGCCACGTCATCGCCAACGATGAGTCGAGCCCCGGCCTGAGGCGCGGCGCCACCCGCACGGCGGTCCTGTTGGCGAGGACGACACCTGCGCGGTAGGTTCGCCGCATGGTCGAATCGCCTCCATTCCGGCCTGACAGGGCAAAGGACGCCATCGAAGGCGATGGCAATTTCCTCCTGCCGATCAGTGCGCCGAAGCCCGGTCTACTGATGGGCGAATCGCTCGCTGTCATCGTGCTGACGACGGTCGAGGGACAGCGTGTAGGTGTGCCGATTGGGATGCAGGGGCTCTCCGACCTGCATGAGGTCACTCGGGAGGCTCTGCGGATGCTCCAGGCCAAGGACAAAGATAGCCTGCAGTGAGGCGGCCCGACCGCACCTTCGCCGACTGGATCGCCGAAGGGCTGACCACGATGGCCCTGCATTGCTCCTGTGGGCACTATGCAACGGTGACGCTGGCCGATCTGCCGCCGAGGCTGACGCGCACCTGCCTCGGGCAGAACGCATGTTGCGCCAAATGCGGCAAGCGAGGCGCCCAGGTGATGCGGGACATGAAGGCGCACAACGCCTTTCTCGAGGCGACCGGCTGGAGCTGCGAGCCGAAGCCGTGGCCAGCCAGATCATGACCGACGATGAGCGCAAAGTCGCCGAGCTGCGCGGCCTGCTCCGGTTCGCGCAGGGCCTCGGTCTGGACGAGGCGACCGTGCGGGAGATCTACGAGGCCGTCGGACGTGAGGCCATGGTGACAGGCGCCAGCGACGACACCCGCATGGCTGAGGTGCGGAAGCGGATGATTGCGTCGGCGAGTGGAGCCTGAAACGAAAAACTCCGCCGAGCGAACCAGGCGGGGAGCCGAGAAGCTGACACCGGAGACAGCGCCGCCGCTTCATCGATGCTGCACAGGCGGCCGAGGCGAGCGAGGATGAAGCGGATCGCGAAAGCGAAGAGCCCCGCGTCCTAAGCGTCCCGAACTCGGTCATCGCCGGTCCCAGGTGCCTCGTTAGCTTCCTCTCGCGCCACAGACACGTCGTCGCCGTACCCAATGACGTGAGCGGTAGCGACGCTCGCCTCAATAGCTGCTGCCTGAGCGTCGAACTCTGCTGCCATGGCTTGAAGAGACGCCTGAGTCGGATCGTTCCTCGACAAAATCGCATTGGCGAGGCGCCGACACTGCTCGGCTTTTTCGCGGAAATAGGAAGCGTTGTGGGTCATGCGCCTTCAGTGGCGCAAAACCTAACTGTGCACAATCATACCTTTGGCCGCTCTCCTTACGGCCGGTTGTTCGAACATTATAGTCGCGAAAAATTTACGCTGATCCGAGCGTTCCCTGGGCCGTTCGGAGCCGGAACGACAGGCGAGGGTTCCTTCTACGGCCACGCCTAGAGCGTAGGCCGGGAGCGAGTGAGAGCGCTGAACCGCACCATCCGACACGGGGACGATTACGTGCTCAGTCCCATTGCCTGGGCGCTGATTGAGCTGGACGAGATCGGCTATGTGGTGACTGCCGCTTCGGCCGCCCCGGCGCCGCGCTGGTACGTCGACACGGGCTCCGTAATGACATCTCGCCAGATTATCAGCTTCGCAATCGAGGCAACCGCGCACGCGTCGAGCCGACGTCGGTGATGATGATCGCATGGCTGAAATCCGGAAGCGGCTGCACCTGGCGGTTGATTGATACGAGATGTCGCCGAGCATGACCGGCGGAAGCCCTAGAAGAGCGGGTGCAGGTGCTGACGCGCGTTTGGCTCCCGCAACGAAAATCTTCTCGCGGGAGTTGCTAGGGCCCCTCGGCTAGCTCGGCCACAAGCCTGCCCGGCCGTTCTACGATACAGGGCTTAAAGCCATGGAAACCCCAAAAGCACCACCAAAGCGTGCAACCGATCAGGACCGTCTTGTCGGAGAACGCATCAAGGTGCTGCGCAAATCCAAGGGTCTTACGCAGACCGCGCTCGGTAGGGCCATCGGCGTGACGTTCCAGCAGGTCCAGAAGTACGAGAACGGCATGAACCGCGTCGGCGTTAGCCGTCTGAGCGACATCGCTCGCGTGCTCGAAGTGCGAGTCTCGTCCTTCTACGATGGCGACGAGGGCGGAGGTAGGGACCGGGCCGAGGTGTTCGGTTTTTTTACGCACTCATGGCGCCATCGATCTCCTGCACGCCTTCAGCGAGATTGAGGATGATCAACTGCGCCGCGAGGTTCTGGCGATTGTGCGCACGGTTGCTCGCATCGAGCAGGTGCCGGACAGCTAGCGCACTGCCATGCAGGCCCCCGCTGGACCATGCGACCGCGATGGAGATCTACAAGGCTGTCGGGCAGGAAGCCGTAGCGGCCAGCGCCACTTACGACGACCGCATGGCGGAGGTGCGGAAGCGGATGCTCGCTGCGGCGCGCGGGGCTAGAGCCGTGCCCGTTCACGTAGCGACGGCCAAGTCGGTATCGTAACCGGCTGCGGCGAGGCAGTTGCGGCACTCATCGGCTGTGAAGCGAGCGCAGGCCTGCCGGATGGCGTGCCACAGGTCTGGAACAGTGCGGGCCGCCGCGGTTCGGAGGAGGCCCTTCAACTTAGCGAAGATCTGCTCGATCGGATTGAAGTCCGGGCTGTAGGGCGGGAGGTAGAGCGGCCTCGCCCCGGCGGCTTCGATGGCCTCGCGCACCCCCGTCACCTTGTGGGCCTGCAGGTTGTCGAGGATGACGGTGTCGCCGGGCCTGAGCACGGGCACGAGCGTGTCGGTGACGTAGGCCCGGAAGCGTGCGCCGTTGGTGGCGCCGTCGAACAGGGTCGTGGCGCACAGGCCATCGCTGCGCAGGGCGGCGGTGATCGTGGTGGTCTTGTAGTGCCCGTGCGGGACAGCCAGCCGGCAGCGCTCGCCCCGCGGAGCCCGACCGTAGCGGCGTGCCATGTTGGTGGCCGCGGCAGTCTCGTCGAGGAAGACCAGCCTGTCGGGATCGAGGGCGTCCTGGTTCTCGAACCAAGCCTCGCGGGCTGCCCTTACGTCCTCGCGCGCCTGCTCGGCGGCGTGGATCGCCCCTTTTTACGAGTGATGCCACGCCGGGCGAAGAAGCGGGATAGGCTGCTCGTGCTGGTCTGCAGGCCGCGCTCGGCCAAAGCGTCACGCAGTTCGCGCAGAAAGATCGCCGGCCGCGCCTCGTAGATCGTCAGGATCAGGTCGGCCTGCGCCTCGATCCGGTGCGAGGCGTGATCGCCGCCCGACGGCTTGGGCGCAAGCTGTCCCTCCTGGCGAAACCGATCCGACCAGCGGCTGGCGCTGGACACGCTGACCCCAAACCGGGCTGCAGCCTGATGACAGGACGCGCCCGCGGCTACGGCCGACACGACACGCTCGCGTAAATCGACGGACAAAGGTGAAGGCATCGGCATCCTCCTTCACCCCTCAACGTCCCGACCCTCCAGCCGTCCCAAACCGCTCGGGCACGGCTCTAGTAAGTGCAGGAGGGCACAATGACGGAAGCCATTGAACACCTGAAGAACTGGTGCGCCGATCAGCACAAACTGTTGTCCAAAAACCTCGACCTCATGGAGAGGGGATTGCTCCATACGAGCGAAGGCCGCGTCGGCGGTGGCGTCGTCGATACAACAGACGCATCGATTGCTCGAACGAAGGAGTCGCTCGCCGAACTTGAGAGTGTGCTCCGGATTATTCGCGACGATTCGGCGGAGCAGGCGGCGGACGGACCGAGCGAGTAACGCCTGAAACGAAAAACCCCGCCGCGGCTGAGCCGGGCGGGGCTGGAGAAGCGCCTGCTTGGGAACGGACCTGATGTAGGCGGCCTCTGATGGCCAGCGATCAGTGAAGGCGAGCGTTCAAGCGTCGCCCCATCTCCATTCCAATCTCCTTCAAAAGCTCCTGCATCGCCTCGTGGAGGCGCGGCGTCTCGGCTGGATCAATGATCTGCGCGGCTTCAGTGCAGAGCCTGAAGATGGCGATCAGGGGGTCCGTTTTGTTTCCGGCTCCGCCGGGGTCAGATGCTTGGGCCAACGCTGCAATCCCCGCGTCAGAGGATGTGCCGCAAATCGGCCGCTAGCTTGAGTTGGCAACACCACTCTGGTTCAACTAATTGTTAGGGGCGGATAACCTCACCCCGGCGCGCCCCCTCCGAAAGGAAGCCCCCTGTCCGCCATCAGTCGCCGATGTAGGGGCGGGTCCGCTCAATCGCCGGCCCGATGTCCGCGCTGGACGGAAAGCCGATGTTAAAATGAATACTCAGGAGCGCCGCTCGGGGATATCGACCGGTGCGGGTGCTCCCAACTCGCTCGCCTGCAACTCTGCGAAAACACCCCGCGGGATCAGCACTGCAATCATCTGTCCATCAGCTGCGGTAAAACGTACATCAACGGTATGGCCCGTATCTATTAGCTCGATACTGGTAAGGGACTTCACTGCAACGGCAAGGGGAATATGCGTTTCATCGGTCAAGGGCGCGTCTCCGGCCGCCTCAAGGCCCAGATAGTTAAAACGGTTGCCTCACAATTGCGTGACCCGACCGTCCTTTTGTATTCATGAATGTGACGTTTGCTATCAGGCATCCTCTCGCTAGAGATCGTTAGCATCGATCAGGCAGCCACGTAGTGCAGCCGCCTGCCCGAAAAAAAGAAGTGCTTTGATCCGATGTGAGCGCGTCATCCTCCGCAGAGAGCGCTCTTCATTTAATTTGTTTTTGTCGCGGTGGGCGAGTGCGGCGGCTGCTATGGCGTCCGCCACATGCTCCAAGAGAAGCGCATCGGCCACTAAGTTTGCTATGTGTCGATCGTTGGTCACTGCTGGCCTCCCGTAGGACGTCTTCAACCTGCTTCACCATTGAGACTGAAAGGGGAGGCAAACCGTTCCTGGAATGCCACAGGAGGAAGGGGGGTAGAGCAGGCGCCGGACTGAGGCCACTTCGGCTCGGAGGCAGACCCGAGTGTCAGCTTTTGATCACTGCTCTGCCGATCTGTTCCCGCGCTCGACGCACGGAGCCCGCACCACCTCCTCCCGCGTCTCCTGCGCGAGCGACGTCAGTGGTCCGATGGTGATCTCGGAGCGGGCATGCGGCCGGCTACCGGGATCGGCAGCGACCGGGCTGATGCGCGTGCTCGGCCCGATGTAGAGATAGGCGCGAGCGTCCTTGCCGGCTCTCCCCGCTTGCCAGCGGTCCAAATCCGACCCTTGATGCCCATTCGGACGTCCGCTGAGGGTGGATAGCGGTCATTCGTTGATTGCGAGGTCAACGTCTGGATTGCAGCTCGAAGCAGACGATACGGCATTTCGCCCTGCCTCCCACAATCCGAAGAAGCCTGAGAGAGCACAACCAGTATGGTGGCGCGCTACGGTCCATGTCACTGGCTAAGCAGGAGCCGTCCCGAGACAGGGCCAACCCCCTTCGGCACCGGCACGCTGGAGTTGCCGTAGTTGGCGTTGAGAACGAGGTTCGGCCCCTCGTAGAGATTGATCTGCTGGGCCACAACGACGGTGTAGGCCGACATATCAGCCACTGGGCGGCTGGCGTCGATCACCAAGCGCCCGCTCGGCAAATAGATGGTGCCAAGCACGTTGCGGGCATTGTCGCTGATGATGCGGTAGATGCGCATCGGCTTGGTCGCAGCCAAGGGCGGAGGGGTTGGCGTAATCACGTCACCGAGCAGAGTATCGACCAAGTCGGCCGGGTCGGTCGGAGCCATCACCGTCCGCTCCTCACTCATCAGCAGCCCGGCCATGACACCAGTGGTCGGCGCCGACAGGCTGATGGTGGTCCTCTTGTCGAACAGGAGCCCCGCGTTGTCGCCGGTGAAGTAGAACGCCACGCCGGTGCCGGTCAGCGTGGCCTTTTTGTCCACGATCAGCGGACCGTCCTTCATCACGTAGATGCCCGGCCGCAGGGTCACCACGGAGTCCTTGGTGATCTTAAGGCCGCCGCAGTAGGTGCCGGGGCTGAGCGTGTAGTTCGTCGGGACCGGGTTCTTCCCCTTGCTTTTGCCGGTCATGGCATCGAGGGTCTGCATAAGGTTAGGCAAGTTCAGGCAACTGCCGACAGGCGGCGCGGGACGATCGGCCAGCGGATCGGCGATGACGGGGCAGTTGGTCTGCGGATTGGGCGTGAAATTGGCCCGGTCGTCCTTGAAGCCACCGGCCGAGCAGATGGTCTGCGCCCGCGCCATCGAGTTGTTGCGCCCGACCATCCCACCCGAGTTGCTAGAGTTGGAGTAGAGCGCACAATCGTAGGCCGTGACCTGCGCACTCTTTTCGAGGTTGAACGCACCGGCCGCAGCGGGGTCGAGCGCGAGCATGCATAGCCGCATCTTGCCGACGACGCTGGCCTTCGCTTTGGCCGAAACCTTGGACTCCGACATGCCGACGAACGGCCCGAAGGAGAGGTGGACGGTTTGTTCGACGACGGCCGTCACGCTGGTTTTGTCGCTGGCGACGTCAACCTGGATTGTGACGGGGTTTTTGGCGCTGTCCTTGATCTCGTCCTGGATGGTCTGGGTGGTCAAGCCGATGACCGAGGCGGTGTTGGAGACGACGAGCTTGAGGGCGTTGCCACCGGCCATCACACCGGCGTCGGTGGCCTGCTGAATCTGGCTCCGGGCCGAGACCAGCCGGGCATAGTCGATCGCCCCACCCACGAGTCCCATCAGGGTCGTTGCGGCGAGCGCAACGATGACGGTGACTGTGCCGTCGCGATCCTGATGGAAGGTGCTGGCCACGCGGTAGGTCGGCGCCAGTCTGCTCCACAAACGTCCGAAACCGTGAACCAAGGTGACCCGCCGAGTGCCTTCTATTCAGCTTCGGGCTAGCATCACCAAGTTAACAGGGTGCCTACGACTCTCTGCTGCTCGGTCATTTATGAATCAAGCGTTAGCGCATAACCCAAGTTAGGCATGTCGGAACCGCCGTTATCCGGTGCATGATTTGCTTTCGGCGCAGCGAAGTCTGGGAGGCACATGCCCGCCGCTTCACTCCCATTCTGAACTGTCGTTAGCGGCCAGTTTCGCAGATCGACATAAGCGTCCGCTAGGAAAGAGGCCCGCAGGGTTTGCCAAATGCCTTTGGCACATGCTGCAGGTTCGATCGGAGACTACCTACGGATGAGGAACATCGGTTCCTCAGGCGAGGGTCCCAAGCAGGGTCATGATTCCGACGACGCCGACGGTCGACGCGGCAAAGCCGAGAAAGGCGATCAGCAGGGAAGGCACCGTGACTTCGGACCGGCTCGAAACGTTGACCTGCGGCTGCATTAACTCGTCTCCAGGATCAGGAATGAGCCCGTAACGCAGCGCCAAGCGAGACAGTTCCGGGAGTAGACCGACGCGCGTCCGGACCGTGACGTGCTCCACCTGAATCGACGCATGTGTTGTCGCTGATGCCGGTGCCGGTGCCGGTGCCGGCGTTTAGGCGGCGACCGGCACCGAATGCAGCGCTGTTCGCAGACGCAGGTTCGCCTCAACCTGGGCCCACCGGCTCAAGAATGCTGTGACCACCGCCGGGTCGAAATGGGAGCCGGCGTTCTCCTGCAGAAAGGCCCGTGCATGCTCCGGTGACCAAGCCGGCTTGTAGGGACGCTGGGTCGTCAGCGCGTCGAAGACGTCGGCCACCGCGACGATGCGGCCGGACAGGGGGATGGCCTCGCCCTTCAGGCGATAGGGGTAACCGGTCCCGTCCCAGCGCTCGTGATGGCTTCCCGCGATCTCGGCGGCGAGGCGCATGACGGGCGAGTCGCTGCCGCCCAGGATGCGCCGTCCCCGGTCGGCGTGCTGCTCCATCTCCCGGCGCTCCTCGGGGGTGAGAGCGCCCGGCTTGAGCAGGATTGCGTCCGGTACGGCGATCTTGCCGACGTCGTGCATGGTCGCGGCCAGACAGAGCTGCCGGGCGTCGGATGCGGGCATCCGCATCGCCTCGGCGATCAGCCCGACATAGGCGGAGACGCGGGCGATGTGATCGCCGGTGTCGGAGTCGCGGTGCTCGGCGGCGCGCATGAGCGTCGAGACGATCTCGCGCTCGCGCTCTTCGACCAGGGCCACCGCCGCCGCGACCTCGCGGGCGAGCTGCGCGGCATGGTCGCGCTGCGCCCGGTGGGCCGCGGAGAGGGCGAGCAGGTTCGTGACGCGGGCACGGATCTCGACCGCGTCGGCGGGCTTGGTGAGGAAGTCGGTCGCCCCCGCCTCCAGTGCCTCGCGGCGCAGGCTCCGCTGGTCGTGGCTCGTCACCATGACCGTGGGAACGTTGGTGAGGCCGGGAATGCGCCGCACCGCCCGGATGAACGCGACGCCGTTCATGCCCGGCATCTCGTAATCGGTGATGACGACCCCGATCTCGGACGCCCGCGCCTCTGCGAAGGCGAGCGCCTCGGCCGGCACGGTGAAGGCCTGCGGCGTGCAGCCGGCGAGCGGCCGCAACGAGGCGACCATCACCAGGTTGTTCATCTCGGCATCGTCGAGGACGAGAGCGAGCATCGAGCTTTGTCCCAGGCTTGTTCGACCCCCATTGCCCGTCCGGCTGCTCTGATGGCGGCCCGATGACGAACTGTGCCAGCAAGGCCCCGGCACGTTGCCGAACAATGAAGCCGTCGCGTCTTTCCGCAAGGCACAGCGGGCATTATGCTCAAGGGTTAGCAGAACCTTGTCCTGGGGTTCGAAACCAGCTTCTAGCGAAGCATTGTCAACCGAAATGCTTGAAGCTTGAAGGCTTCGACACGGCCTGTCGCGGCTAGCCGCAGCCCGCGAAAAGGAACTCGGCCGTGTACTGCCCAGCTCTTTCGACAATCTGATGAAGACTTCGTTAGCTCGCATTCAGCATGAGCCTGCCAGAAGCTCCCTCGCTAGGTGCCGATCCGTCCCGGACCAAGCGGCATATGAGGGGAGGCGAAAGGGACAGGCATGGCCGAAGGAACTTCCCGGACAGCTCCGTCCCGCTCGCGTGAGAGCCGAATTCCCGAGGGCGCGCGCCAACACCTAGGCTCCGAGTTGCGCAGCTACTACGCCTCCATGTTGGCCGAGGTGCAGCCATCGACACTGCTGGACCTGATCGCGCGGCTCGACGGCGCTTCGTACGACAGGGAGGCTGCAGACTTCCGAGACGGGCTCCTCGCGTCTCTTCCGAGCCTGCGTGCCTTCGCGCTGTCTCTCGCCATGAACCATGCTGTTGCCGACGACTTGGTGCAGGAGACCTTGCTCAAGGCGTGGAAGAACCAGGACAGGTTCGAGCCCGGCAGCAACTTGCAGGCATGGCTCTGCACCATCCTGCGCAACCATTTCTACACTGACATCCGCAAGCGGAAGCGCGAGGTCGAGGACGCCGACGGGACTATGGCCGGCCAAATGGTGGCATCCGCTGCCCAGGAAGCCAACAGCGAGTTGCAGCAGGTCAAGCAGCACCTTGCTAAGCTGCCAGCGGCCATGCGCGAGGCGCTGCTTCTCGTGGGCGCCCAGGGCCTGACCTACGAGGACGCCGCCGAGCTCATCGGCTGCCAAGTCGGCACTGTGAAGAGCCGCGTGAGCCGGGCCCGTGCCCTTCTGGCAAGATCGCTGGGCATGGACACGCGCAGCACTGCGCTTTGAGCTGTCCGTTCCCACGCATACCAAGGACGTCGCCATCAGGTCCCCTCCAGCTTCCGAAACGGACGCCCGAACCGGAAAGGCCAAGGGTCCGATAGGGGTCGGAAGCTGACCCATCACGCATGGGCTATTGGCAACTCGCCTACCGTAGCGCCGCGCCGAAACAGCAATTTTGTACAGCTCGGCGCCTCGACAACTCGGAGCGCCGCCGCGCGAGCCTTAGCATCGGCTTCGGCATCGGCTTCTGCCTGCGCCATTGCGGGTTCAGTGGGTTCGGGAGCGGCCAAATGCTTGCCGCAAGCTGTCGGCTCCGTAGGGCTTCTTGATCACCGGCACGTCGCCCAGGTCCGGCGGGACCTGGAAGCTCTCGCCGTAGCCGGTTGCGAACGCAAACGGGATACCGAGTTCCGCCAAGCGCCGAGCAACGGCGATGCTCGTCTCTGACCCGAGGTTCACATCGAGAAGCGCCCGGTCCGGCGGCGAAGCGTCGATCACCCGGAGCGCCTCCCGGACTGAGGCCGCCATGTCGACCGAATCGGCCCCCAGCGCGGTGAGCGCCTCCTCCGCCTCCAAGGCGATGATCATGTTGTCCTCGACCACAAGCGCTGTCCCACTGAGCAAAAAGGACGGGACCGCTTCGGGCTGGACGACGCGGACCGCCCGCGGCGGCGCTGCGCGGACGAAGGCGGCCGGGATCGAGAACCGCGCGGTCAGGCCGGTCAACGCGTAACGTACCTCGGCCTCGCCCTTCAGTTCATAGGGGACGGAACGCTCGATGATGGTCGAGCCGAACCCGCGCCGGGTCGGAGCCTTGACAACGGGGCCGCCCGTCTCGGTCCAATGCACCAAGAGGCTGTCGAAGCCATCCCGCTCCCAGCGCACATCGACCCGACCGCCGCTGTCGCTGAGTGCACCGTACTTGGCCGAGTTCGTCATCAGCTCGTGCACGACGAGCGCCATGGTCGTGAAGGCCTGCGGTTCGAGCAGAATGTCGACGCCGTCGAGGACGACGCGGTCGGCCTTGGCGCCGAGGTAGGCTGAGGCTTCGACGGTGAGGAGCTCGGCGAGCGAGCCGGGTCCCCAGTTGGCCGAGGTGACCTGGTCGTGGGCCCGGGCGAGCGCCTGGATGCGGTCGCCGACCACTTCGGTGAAGTCGTCCGCGTCGCCGGCGTTGGCCCGGCTCTGGGTGACCACGCCCCGGATCAGGTTCAGGATGTTGCGCACCCGGTGGTTCAACTCGGCGATGAGGAGTTCTTGCCGCTCCTGCGCCTCCTTGCGCTCGCGCTCGGCCGTGTCGCTGAGCCGGAGGATCACCTCAAGGAGCGTGACCCTCAGCGCCTCGGCGGTGCGGGCTTCCGCCTCCGACCAGGGGAGCGAACGGCCATGGACGACCTCGCGCCACGTCTCGAAGCTCTTGCGCGGCGTCAGGCGGACACCGTTCGGGCCGAGGCTTGCGGGCTTCTCCGGATTGCCCGCCCACGTCACGGTCCGCGCCACCTCCTTGCGGAAGAACACCAAGAAGTCTCGGGGCGTGCGTGACACGGGCACGGCCAGCATCCCGGCCGCCCGCTCGGTGAAGTCGCGGCCAGGCTCGTGGAACCGCCCGATCTCTTCCGTGGCGTAGACCCTGCTCGCCGCCGTGCGGTTGAGGAAGCGCACGAGGCCGGTAAACTCCTCCCGCGTCGGCGTCATGCCTTGCAGGGTGATCTCGCCGTCGACCCATAGGCCCAGCCCGTCGCAGGCGACGATGCCCGACAACTCTTCGGCGAAGTCGGCCAGCCCCTCCAAACCGGTGCCGCCAGCGGCCATGGCGCTCATCAGGCGGTTGTGGGTTTCGCGGGCGAGTGCCTCCTGGGCGGCGAGGACCTCCCGCTCGCGGCTCTCCAGGATCCAGGAGAACATCTGCCCGAATAGCTCGGCGGCGGTCCGGCGCTCCAGGGAGATGTGCCGCGGCTCCGTGTGGTGGCAAGCGAACAGGCCCCAGAGGCGGCCCCCGCGCAGGATGGAGACCGACAGCGAGGCGGCGACGCCCATGTTGCGTAGGTATTCGAGGTGGATTGGCGACACCGTGCGCAGGGTCGAGAGCGACAGGTCGAGGGGCTCGCCCATGGGGTCACGCGCCGGGACCACCGGGATGGCCGGGGCATCGATGTCGGCGATGATGCGCAGCCAGTTCCGTTCGTAGAGGGCGCGAGCCTGTTTGGGGATGTCGGAGGCCGGGTAGTACAGGCCGAGGTAGCGGTCGAGGCCCGAGCGTACGGCCTCGGCGATGACCTCGCCCGAGCCATCGGGGGCGAAGCGATAGACCATGACCCGGTCGAAGCCGGTGAGTGCACGCATTTGCCTTGCGGCCTCGCGGCAGAGCGGTTCCAACTCCACCGTATGCTGCAGGCGGGAGACAATGTTGCGCACGAGGTTGCCGGCGCTGAGGTGCTCGGGCGCGCTCGGCTCGGCCTCCATGACGATGGCGCCGCCGGACACGTGCAGGGCGATGTCGAAGACGGGCTTGTCTGGCACGAGGCGGACGCCGAAGACCCTATCCACGGCGTCGGGACCGCGCAGGGTCTGCAGGTGGCCGCGTAACAGGTGGATGGCCTCCTGATCGACTAGGATGTCGAGCGGAAGTCCGAGAAGGTCCTCGGCCGGCCGTCCGAGCCACTCCGGGGCGTTGGCGCTGGCGCGCACCACGATCCAGTCCGACGAGACGCCAAGGAGGAAGCCGAACGGCTGCACCGCGCCGAGAATGTGGATCGGCTCGCGGTCGCAGGATGTCAGGTCGACGGGCTGCCCCTGGTCTTCCGTGCTCGCCTCCATGCGCCCTGCGTCGTCCCGAGGATTCTGGTCGACACTCGACCTTCGACCCCCAATAATGCGGAACGCCGGCAAATGTATCCGGCAAACTGCGGCGACTGGCCGGTCAAGCCATGTCGCGCAACGGGGCCGGCTTAAGCCCGTCTGGCAGGATCTCCTTGAGATGGTCGTGCACCATTTCGGCAGTGAACGGCTTGCCGATGAAGCGAGCCCCTTCGGGCATGTCGCCGGGTCCCGGATGCGCTTGGCCTGAGGCTACGACGATGGCGATGTGTGGCCATCGTTGAGCAGTCTCGCGAGCCACGGCGAAGCCATCGCGGGAGGTGGCATCTGGACGTCGGTGAACACCAGGACGATGAGGGCGTGCTCACGGGCCAGCAGCGCTATGGCCTTGTCGCCGTCGCCGGCCTCGAAGGTGCGGAACCCCACCTTCTGCAAGATGTCCATCGCATCCATGCGGATGAGGCCCTCGTCGTCGACGACGAGGGCATAGGGAATTGAGGGATCGGCTGGATCGGTCATCGGCACATAAGTCCCGATTCTTGCAAAAGGTCCCGTCCGCCCAGCGCTGCAGGCTACCGACGGCTCACGGGCGGTCGCAGGATCATGCGCATCTGTGGCGGACCATACCCGAACCAAATGTACCGCCTTCGGTTGGAGCCAGTCGAACGTCGAGCGTCAGCTTTCGAAGTCCGACGCTCAAGAGCGGATTGGCAGAAATCCACCCAACCCAGTACTACTTGTCCGCTACCAGACCGCCGGTGAGCGGCCTTTTTGAGAGGCCGCAAAGGGTCGAAGGCGGGCCCTCGCAGAGCGACGATCATCGTGCCATCGGCTCGCGCTCCACGCACGGAGCTCGCACCACCTCCTCCGGCGTCTAGCGCGCACGAAAAACCCCGCCGCGGCTGAGCCGGGCGGGGCAAGTATGGGTATCGAGATGGAAGAGCCGGCCGGAGGGCGGGCATGAGGTAGACGGCTAGAGGCGGGCTGATAGTCCGCCTCAACTCGGTGCCGCCCCTCCGAACGAAAGCGCCCCTGTCCGCCACCAATCCCCGATGTAGGGCCGCGTCCGCTCGATCGCCGGGCCGATGTCCGCAGACTGCTGGACACCGCAGCCCAGCTCAAATCGCCGAAGATCTTTTACAAGCGAGTTGCTGATATTGATTTTATACAACTACCCGATATTAGATCAATTGAGATGACTTGAGAAATAATTATTATTAATTAGATCTTTAGCCAGACTCGATCTTATCCTTATTGCTTTGATGCAAGGCAAATAATTCGATCTTCTGCGGATAAGTTAAGAGGATTGTTGCATCACATTGATAGCATTGATACTTTGCAGCTGTTGCAAACCACGCACCTTTCCGAACATGCACGGTTCCGCAGAATGGGCACGGATTCTGCAGAACGTCTTCGTACAGTGCTTTAGACAAAGGCATAATCTGGCCTGTACCGATGGTAGAAATGAACTGAATCGGGATATAATGAATGCTTTAGAAATATGCACGAGGCAGTAACGAAATCGTGCTTTTTATTTATGAATTGGCCAGATTGTAGTCCTAATAGAAATCGGATTCGTTGAGCTTTGATAGACGTCTCGGGTTGAAACCTGTCTCCGCGTCCGCGTCAGTTTTTGATCACTGCGGCGGCGGTCCTCGCTCCACGCAGGGCGCCCGCACCACCTCCTCTGGCGTCTCTCGGGCGAACGTCGTCAGCGGCCCGATGGTGATCTCTGAGCGCGCGTGAGGACGATCAGCCGGCGCCGTGACCACCGGGCTGATGCGCGTACTCGGCCCGATGTGGAGGTAGGCGCGAGCGTCCTTGGCCGGCTTCCCGCTCGCGAGCAGGCCGGCCAGGGTGACGGCGACGAAGCAGGGGGTCACGGCCGCTCTCTCGTGCGACGGGTTCTCGATCGCCTTCTCGCGCTCGATCAGGCCGAGGATCGTCGCCGGGCATGGTTGGGCCATCTCGGTCATGGCCAATTCCGAGCCGAGCGCGGTCCTGAAGTGCGGCGCGATCCGCACCGCGATCCTGCTGGCGCGGGCGCAGAAGGCGTGATGGCGGCTGGGCGGTAGGCCTGGAGCAACCCACCTCCCCTATGCCGTCGGCCCCGCCATCAGCCGGCAGCCGAGATGCTCTTTCCCAAACTCGCGTTCGATCCGCTCCCCGCAGAGGCCGCCGAGTGGCGCAAGGCCTTCGGCGTCCTGCGCCCCAACTCTTCACCCTGCTGGTATTTCGGCGCCACCGCTTGGGCGAACATCCATGAGGCCTGCACGGACTTCATCGAGCGCTTCGGCGCTAAAGCCGTGCGCCCAGGCTGAGGCGACCTGCGACGGTGTGATAAAGTGGCGAGATGCGCTCCCGGTCCTGGCTCCTTGTCCTGCTTCTCGCCACGCCAGCCCACGCTGAGCCGTTCGTCGGCCGAGCCTCGATTGTCGATGGCGACACGCTCGACGTTCGTGGAACGCGCATCCGCCTTCACGGCATCGACGCGCCGGAAAGCGCCCAGCTCTGCAAGGACGCCGCCGGCAAGGACTACCGCTGCGGACAGGTGGCTGCTCTGGCTCTCGCGGATCACATCGGCAAACGCCTCGTAACATGTGATCCGCGCGAGACCGACCGCTACGGCCGAGTCGTCGCCGTTTGCCGGGCTGACGCGGAGGACCTGAACGCCTGGATGGTCGGACAAGGCCACGCCGTTGCGTACCGGCGCTACACCGAGGACTACGTCAACACTGAACTCACCGCGAAGGCGCTCCGGCACGGCATCTGGGCGGGCAAGTTCCAAGATCCATCCGAGTGGCGACGAGCGAAGCGTGCTGGCGGTGAACGCTCGAGGCCTGAGACTGTCACGCCACCGAACAAGGCGAGTGGCTGCAACATCAAGGGCAACATTTCAGCCGGCGGAGAGCGTATCTATCACTTGCCCGGCTCGCGCGACTACGAGCGCACCCGCATCAACGACCGCGCTGGCGAGCGCCTGTTCT
This sequence comes from Methylorubrum sp. SL192, assembly GCF_026672325.1. Lineage (NCBI taxonomy): Bacteria > Pseudomonadati > Pseudomonadota > Alphaproteobacteria > Hyphomicrobiales > Methylobacteriaceae > Methylorubrum > Methylorubrum sp. SL192. The sequence goes on along the minus strand of NZ_JAPPQV010000003.1, from coordinate 4,764,093 downwards.
GCTCGGAGGACGAGGCAAAGGCGGCCGGCTGGCGGGCGCCGCGGGGCTGATGAGTGGCTAGCCGAGGCGCGCAGGTGCTTGGATCGCTGCAACCAAAATCCTCGCGCAGCAGTTGCTGGAGGCTTCCTGGGTGCATGCCTTACTGTTCTCCCGTACAGGCCTGAAGCCATGGACACCCCAAGCGTCCCGCCGAAGCGTGCGACCGAGCAAGACCGTCTTGTCGGAGAGCGCATCAAGGTGCTGCGCAAGTCCAAGGGGATTTCGCAGACCGCGCTCGGTAGCTCCATCGGCGTGACGTTCCAGCAGGTCCAGAAGTACGAGAACAGCGTGAACCGAGTCGGCGCCAGCCGCCTGAGCGACATCGCTCGCGTGCTCGAAGTGCGAGTCTCGTCCTTCTACGATGGCGACGAGGGCGGAGGTAGGGACCGGGCCGAGGTGTTCGGTTTTTTACGCACTCATGGCGCCATCGATCTCCTGCACGCCTTCAGCGAGATTGAGGATGATCAACTGCGCCGCGAGGTTCTGGCGATTGTGCGCACGGTTGCTCGCATCGAGCAGGTGCCGGACAGCTAGCGCACTGCCATGCAGGCCCCCGCTGGACCATGCGACCGCGATGGAGATCTACAAGGCTGTCGGGCAGGAAGCCGTAGCGGCCAGCGCCACTTACGACGACCGCATGGCGGAGGTGCGGAAGCGGATGCTCGCTGCGGCGCGCGGGGCTAGTAAGTGCAGGAGGGCACAATGACGGAAGCCATTGAACACCTGAAGAACTGGTGCACCGATCAGCACAAGCTGTTGTCCAAAAACCTCGACCTCAAGGAGAGGGGATTGCTCCATACGAGCGAAGGCCACGTCGGCGGTGGCGTCGTCGATACAACACCCTAGCTCCCCCGACAGACCCGAGAGGCCGGGAGAAGGCATCTCGCCCTCGGCTCCCGGGACCTGCCGTCCAATGATCTCGCCATGTCACGTGCATTGCTCCGTGGCCGGCGGAGGGCTCACCGAGTTCGCTGAGGTGCTTTTTGACATAGGCGGTCAGGACCGACGTTAGCTGCCTCGGTTCGATCTTGACCTCATCGGCCATCTCGATCGCGACCCGGGCCGACCACGCCAGCCAGGCATCTCGGAGCGCCCGGCCTTCCTCGAAGAACGCTGCCTCGGCTGCGGGTCGATCAACGAGCTTGCTGCCGCCCCGCTCGACGATCTGCTTCCGGTGGAGGCCGAGCCAGTTTTCCTTGCGCCGGACCGCAATGGCCGTCGGCAGGTTCGGGTCGTCGGGGTCGAAGGCATCTTCCTGGCCGCCGTCGCCATCGAGAGGCGCCGGGCGCGGGTGCGGCTCGGGAGCGGGCTTCGGTGCCGGCTTCGGGGCTGCGTCGGCGTGAGAGGCGTTGTTACCGTCCTTAGCCCTCACCGAGCGATGGGTTACACCGCCCCGATAGGTCGTTGGCCGCTGGTCGAGGTTCCACTCGGTGGCTTCCACATCCACGCGGCCGGTGCCGTCGAGAACAAGTAAGCCCTTCTGCTTCCAAATGGTTACAGCCTTGCGCGACACGCCGCGGTGACGGGCGAACTCGGCTTGGCTGAGGAATTTTGGTCCGCTCGCTTCGGCAATGGGCGCTGTTACCTGTTACCCTGTTGCCGGGCTTCACGACCTTGGCGCTAGGAAAGCTGGGGGCCCCCGACCACCCGTATAGTTTTGGGGATGCCAGGGTCCCCCGGGCTGCAGGGCAGCGATCGCGCAGTAGCAGGTTTTCCCCTGCCGCCCCCTGGGATGCGTTACGGTGCATCTCAGCCCGCCAAAGCTGTCGTGCGACAAGGAGGGCACACCATGCGATTTGAATGCGACCCAGACGGCGCATGGATTGTCGATCCGGCATCCCTTGCCAGTAAGCTCGGAATGACAGCGGCCAGTCTTCAGAGCCAGGAGCGTCGCGGGTTGGTCGCCAGCCGTGTCGAAATCGGAAGTGGCTCCGATGAAGGCCGTGCTCGTGTGACGGTTACGACCGAATATTCCGGCTGGCAAGGGCTTTTCGATGCAGACGGCGCTCTCATAGGCGAGCGCTTTTTCGAACCTGCAGGAACCGATGTCACTGCGTCGACCGGGTTGAGCGGCAGACATTAGGCCGCTGATAGTGCCAACCTCAGTCTCCGCCGCCCGACGATCCGCCCTCGCTGCAGGACGACCCACTGTCCAAGTAGGACGACGAGGTGGTGCAGCTATCGAAGGACGAGTGATCCGACACACGCCGTAGCTCGGCGCGATTGAGGAGAGCGGGCTCAACACCATGCCCGAGGGCGAGGCCGGGTTCATCTGGCTGTCGTTCGCTGCCGACCGGGATAAGCCAGAGGCATCGAGAAGCCGCGCGCAGCGCAGGCGGTTCTCCTGCTCCTCTCGGCGCCGACACTCTTTCTCGCGACGCTTACGGCCGAAGATGCCGAACATGCTAGCCCTCCCGTGCGGTGCTACGCCCTACTTACCTTCGCGCCATGCAAATCTGCCCAGATCTCAACTAGCTTGCCCCGCCGGCCTGTGCCTGCGATCTAATGATCTCCACTAGCGTCAGAGAAAAATCAATGGCTTGGTCGGTCGAGATACTGAACGACTAGGCCGACGATATCGAGTATTACAGTGCCGTCGGCGGCGAACGCGAAGCGCGAACATACGCCAATGAACAGAAGTCGTTGGGACGGATCATCCTTGCGATAAAAAATCACGCAGGCAATCTGGTGTTGGACAGATATTACCTTCTGCCAGCTAGCCGCCGCCCTGTGAGCGAACGCGCCTACCCCCGGAAAAAGTAGAGTTGAGCTTGGTTGTGATCCCAGGGGGGAGATTGCCGAACCGAATCATAGGCCGCAGAGGCGGGTGCGGCCTGTCGGTGTCCAGTCCACCGCGGCGCTAGTGGCTGGACGACCCGCATGGCATACCGGTGCTATGACGAACGAAGTCCCGCACCCCTATTCCATCACGGTCGAGCCGCTGAAGAAACCCGAAGGCCATTTCGAATGGGCGCTGAGGAAGCACGGTAAGCTGACCGAGAGGTCCGACCGTTCGTTCCCCACCGAGGCCAAGGCGTTCGAGAACGCGTTGAGAGCGATTGAGAAAGATCAGACTGGGTTCGGGAGCCGATAGGCTTCTGAGAGCTGTATAGCGGCACAGGCCGCAAGCCCGCAGCCAGCCTCACTTCTGCGGTGACACTGCCTCAGTCGGGGGGGCATGTTGTTCTTCACGAGGTACTTCACACCGCGATCGAACGAGGTGTCGTTGTTGCCGCGAATATCGACACTATAAGCTTGTTCGGGCGTGTCGGCCTTCAGATCCTTCACGTAGACGTTGATATTGAGGAGCAAGTTGGAGACCTTCTGGATCTCGCCAGTGATCGCAACGTCCGCATTGAGTTTGCGAGCATAATCTTCGGCGCATCCGCCGCACTTGCGCAGGTCGGAACTCTTCTCGACCTCAGCCCTCACGGGATCCGTGGACACGATCTGATAGCGACCGCTCTCCTGTAGCTGCTGACGTAGCAGATCGGTGAGGGGGCCGAGGCGGGCTTGGTCCTCACCGGTTGGACTTTGGGCGCCGAGGTTCGCAAGCTGGAAGTCGAAAACGGCAGCTTTGGGTGGCTCGGCATGTGCAGCTTTGGACACGAGCATTACTGCCGAGACTGCCACCAAAAATTGATGTGGGCTCATTTATATTCCTCCTAAGACTTTTGTCTCCTGAAGGAACGCGCGAACGAGAGATAGGTCGCATCCAGGGTGCCGAGACGCAGGGCGGGAGTGGTGAGGCGGCCGAGCTCTACGAACCCTTGCCTAAGTGCGCCCGCTCGCACTTCACACCCGCAACGGTTTGCAAATCATCCGCCATGGCATATCCGAAGCTCGGCCGTTTCCGCGGTCGCATTTTTAAGGAGTTCGGATGACTTCAGACACGCAGCTCGATCGCTCTGCCTCGCCGCTTGCCTCTGTCTTGAACCAGATCCACCCAAGCGAACCTAATCAAATGATCCATCAGCTTGCCGAGGGCGCAGATGCCCTGCCGAAGGACGGCAGCAAGCCGACTGCACCGCCGACGAATGCGTTCGAAGGATTTGGGTCCTTCGCCTGATAGGCCTCGTCACCCGCCTGCTACGGTAGCGCCAATAACTGCAGCAGGCTGCTTCAACCCTCGTCACCGCTCCACTTGCATGCGGGCGACCTGGCTCAAGCTGGGCTTGTCGGATGACGCAGCGGCTCATGATGCGCGGGGGATGAAAAAGCCCCGCAGCGGGTCATCCGCTCGGGGCGCATCTTTCCAACGTGAGAAGCGGCAGGGCCTATGGCGGCCTCACATCCGTTCTCGTACCCGACCCGCGCATATTCTACGTCGATCGGTGCAGGACAGACAATAGTGGCGCTCTATCCGAAGTCAATCACGTGATAGCCGTCATGCAGCTCAAATTCATATTCTCGAACTTGGGACCGATCGCAATTTTAGGAGCTTGACCGTCAGAGGATGGCTTTGAGGTGGAAAGCGGCGGTTCGGCCGGTGGATGCTGAACGGCAGGATCGTGTCGCTCCCGGACCTTCGATAAGGGCTGCCAAGTTGCAAGTTCGTTGCCATACCTCACCACGGCGATGTTGGGACGCATTACCTTCAGTATTGGCTCGTTCCGGCCTCGCTCACGCAGAGCACGAATCGAATCGACTCAGTTGAGTGCACCGCGCAGGTGCCCGCCGCCTGGATGAAAAGCGTTGTCGACATGCTGCATCCAACTTTTCGTAAGCAGCAGGCTGCTAGGCAAAATCCTTTGGCCCATTGTTCCTAAAGTCGTACTGATGCTTCCGCGCATTGAGACTTTTTGCCGCCTCCATCGCCCCGGACCACCCTGGCCCGAAACGACAGAGAAGCATGTTCACTCTGTCTCGCGAAACGTGATATTTTATATTCAACTCTTCCAATATGTCCGCAAAATCATCTGCACTACATTCTTGGGCCTTCAATGCAGCAGCAATAGCATCCGCTTTGACCATCATCATGAGCTCTCGCTTTATCTCGAATGTTGATGGAAGCCGCACTTTACGTCCGAACCGTAGTATTGTCGCCATGACTTCCGTCCCTACGTTGAGTACATGACAAATTCCAGCCATATGAGCGGAAAGAATTTGGCATATATCTTATGTCCCTAATAAACAACGATTCGAGACATCCTTCGTTCCTCAAACTTTTGCAAATGACCGCCTAAAAAAATACGATTATTTCTGACATTAATTTTTTATAGGGGTTGAATACGAACCAATGATCACTAAATATTGAGCTGATTGAATTGCCAGTTTTAAAACAAAGAGTCGATCTATGAGCATATCTGTGTTCAGGCCTCAGATCTTCGGCGGCAAGGTTGAACCGGCAAACCCGAATCAGAAGGCTTCACGCCTCGATCGGAGAAAGCCGGAGGAGATAACTAAATCAGAAACAAAACAACCTGAGTTGTCCGGCTCGGCCTGGTACCATGATGCGGCTATCATGGCGGAACTCGGCCCAAATCGTAGTAAAAACGTTAGCATTACACTTGCGGTGCTAGCGACCATAATAACAATATGCACTTAGTATACTGCCGATAAATCCGGAAAGATGGAGCTGATCATGGCACTCCCAAGATTGACAGGTCTTGAGTATTACTGGTTTGGGAAAAGTCAATCACTTGTGTCGGCGTACTCACGACATCGAAGCATGGAACTCGGACCAGCTGTCGCAGATGTTGTTCTCGCGATAAAAATAGATGCAAAAACATGCTATACTGGCCATCAATCGTTGCGGCGACTCGCCGAACGTCTAGACAACGAATCAGTTGACGCTGCGTTCATGGAAGCGCTGGCGGTACCTAATGACGGGAAGAATGTAGAAAATAATCGCCGTGTGGAAGCGATGCGTTGTCTTTCATCCCTGTTTTTCGTAACAGCCGACGAACTCCAAGCAGAAAAAGAGCGACTATAATTTGGTACAGGCTCGATCCTGCTTAACGTTCCGATAGCTTCCATCGCTATAAATTAGGAAATTTAATGCAATGACTAGCATTGGTAAGAGGTCTATGCTTAGATATCTTGGTACGATACGTGGACGGGGGGATCTCACGATTGGGGATGATCTGCTTAACCTCGGCATCGTCAGCTATGAGATCGATAGCTATCTTGACCGAAATACATATTCTGGAGACGGGCAGATCGAGGGCGATACCGCGCATTTGATGCGAGCTTTCGACGCCGGTGCCGCCCGAATCTTTTTGTCTAAAGGCCGATCTGTCGGGGTAGTACTCGCTGACCCAAAGGGCAGTTCAGCGGTCGAAATTGTGATTCAAGGCCGGCTGCTGCTCTGATTATCGCAAGTATCGGGCCTATTAAAGCGGTTACTATGCTGCAAATGTCTGTGTGAGCGACTAATTTGCTCGCCGCGTGTTTCCTATGAGTATTTCTGGCGGCCATCAGTAGCTATCACTTGCAATTGCTCTCACCAGAGTTCGGGGTTGATCTGTCGGAAGCCGGGCCATCGCCGCCCGCTCCACACGCCGATGACATAAGTGTGCGATTTGCGCGTTACATCAAGCATTCCACATTGCTGCGGTGGCGATCGAAGCCTGACCGGACGTACCGCCATAAGCGCGGCAATGGGCTAGGCGGCATCGGGCGATGAACGCCTCTGCTGAGCAGTTTGAGGAGGCGTTCGTGCACAGAAATGAGGGCTCGGACACGGATGTCGCCACCGATGCTCTGCTGCGTAGCATGGTTGAGAGCGAGCGCGTTGGCCTAACCTTCAGTGCCGTGCGCGACGGAGGAGTACTCACTACATGGCAGGTACCCGGAAGGGCACAGCTTGGGCCGGATCTCGGCCGTGTTGGCGCAGACCTAACTGGAGATTCCTACTGGCGAGAACTCCTCCGGCTCGGCGAGCGTATTCACGCTGTTGGCGGCCTTGATGCCTTAGATGAAGCCAACATTTACATTGTGCATATGGATCCCCAACATTCAGACTGGCGCGCTATGGTGCTGGAGAGCGTATGGTTTAATATTGGTCGTGAATAGTAGTAATATAACTGCCAGCAATCCGCACCCGTTGTCTCGTCCTTAGGTCGTTGCTTTCCTCGCGAGGTGTCTGATCTAAATTCTGGATGGGATCTTAAGCAGCCCTCGTAGGGAGAAGGGTATGTAGACTTAATTTGAAATGGTGTATCACGCCACCCTCTGTACGTCCTCGATCGGCAGCCGATAGTCGAATGGCGAGCCTGATCCGCCCCCACTGAAGTGGTCCGCCCTGAGGTATGGCTTTTGAGCCAGATGAGGACGGACAGATGGGAACGAAGCGGCACAAGCCGGAAGACGTGGTCGCCAAGCTGCGGCAGGTGGATGTTCTGGTCTCGCAGGGCCAGAGCGTGGCGGAGGCGATCCGGGCCATCGGCGTGACGGAAGTGACCTACTATCGCTGGCGCAAGGAGTACGGCGGCCTGAAGAGCGATCAGGTTCGACGGATGAAGGACTTGGAGGTTGAGAACCAGCGGCTGCGCAAGGCGATTGCGGATCTCACCCTCGACAAGCTGATCCTGCAGGAGGCCGCTCGGGGAAACTGACCAGCCCCGCGCGCCGACGCGCCTGCATCGCGCATGTCATGAACGTCCTAGACGTCTCCGAGCGCCGCGCCTGTCGGGCGCTCGGGCAGCATCGCTCGACGCAGCGCAAGGTGCCGCGGGGAAGAGAGGATGAGGCCGCGCTGACAGCCGACCTCGTGGAACTGGCTCGCCAGTACGGGCGCTACGGCTACCGGAAGATCGGTGCATTGCTGAAGGCGGCGGGCTGGTTCGTCAACGACAAGCGGGTCGAACGGATCTGGCGGCGCGAGGGGCTGAAGGTCCCGTCTCGGCAGCCCAAGCGCGGCCGCATCTGGGACGGGGATGGTTCCTGCCTGCGATTGCGGGCGGAGCGTCGCGATCACGTCTGGTCCTACGACTTTGTCGAAGCCCGCACGCACGAGGGCCGCAAGTTCCGGATGCTGAACGTGGTCGATGAGTTCACGCGGGAGTGCCTGGCGATCCGCGTCGCACGCAAGCTGAAGGCGGCGGACGTGATCGACGTGCTGTCCGACCTGTTCATCCTGCGCGGCGTGCCCGGCCACATCCGCTCGGACAACGGTCCGGAGTTCATCGCCAAGTCCGTGCAGGCCTGGATCACCGGTGTCGGCGCCAGAACAGCCTACATCGCACCCGGCTCGCCATGGGAGAACGGTTACGTCGAGAGCTTCAACGCACGACTACGGGACGAGCTTTTGAACGGTGAGATCTTCTACACGCTCAAGGAGGCGCAGATCGTGATCGAGAGTTGGCGTCTACACTACAACAGCGTGCGCCCGCACGCCTCGCTCGGCTACCGACCACCGGCCCCGGAGGTGTTCGTGCCGGCCTTCACCGCTTGGCCGGCTGCGCTCACCCGGTCGGCTCCGCCGGCCAAGCGACCCGTGGAGCAAAGGCCGACCCTGCACTAACTTAGAACTTGGACCACCGCGTGGGGGCCGATCACCGATCCTGCTCGTGGCATCGGTGGTTTGCAGTAACCCTGAGTCTGCCCGACATCATGCCTGTTGAAACTGGGGATCACGCACGGGTGACCCCATCGGTAATGGTTCATCCTCGGGATTTGTCCCGAGGATGCGCTTTCACGAGATGGCGTACCGTCCCGGCAGGCTCGAACTGGCACGGCTTTTTCCACAGCCGCCGGCGTCCCGAGCACCCTACAAGGTCAAGCCCTCGCCAAGCCCACTTTGGGTACATCGATCTTCCGCGCCGATGTCACACTGCAAAGGGCGCTCCTCGTCATGTCCACGACGGTCCCGATGGGACTGGAGTGAGATGGAGCGTCATATGAAGATCGTCGTCATCGGCGGCACTGGGCTGATTGGCTCGCAGGTTGTCGCCAACCTGAGGAGCGCTGGCCACGAGGTGCTCGCGGCTTCGCCCAATACGGGGGTGAACACTGTCACGGGCGAGGGGCTCGCGGATGCGTTGCAGGACGCCGGCGTCGTCGTCGATGTCGCCAACTCGCCCTCCTTTGCTGATGACGCGGTGATGGACTTCTTCGTCCGCGCCGGACGGAACCTCGCGGCGGCTGAGAAGGCTGCGGGCGTCACGCATCACGTAGCGCTCTCGGTGGTCGGGACCGAGTTCCTGCTGGATAGTGGCTACTTCCGCGCCAAGCTCGCCCAGGAGGAATTGATCGCCTCGGCGGGCGTGCCCTGGACGGTGGTCCGCGCCACGCAGTTCTTCGAGTTCGTCGGCACGATTGCGGGAGCAGCAATCATCGACGGCATCGCGCGTGTGACCTCGGCGTCGATCCAGCCGATCGCTTCGGCCGATGTAGCCGCGAAGGTCGCCGAGGCCGCCCTGGCGCCACCACGGAACACCATGATCGAGATTGCGGGCCCTGAGCGGCTACCGATGGTCGAGTTGGTGAAGCGCCACTTCGATGGCATCGGCGAAACGCGCGAAGTCATCACGGACGACACAGCACCGTACTTTGGGGTGCTCCTCGAAAACCGCTGGCTCACACCCACCGGTGACGCGTGGCTGTCGGAGCGGCGTTACAGCGACTGGCTGGCAGCGCAGCCGAAGCGCGGGGCCTGAGGGACGCAGCCGATGGATGCGGCCTACGTCTCGGCGCTTTCCGCGCTTGCGGGTTCCGCCATCGGCGCGATGGCCTCGTTCGCGACCACATGGCTGACGCAACACAGCCAAGAGCGTGCAACTCTGCTGGTGCGGGATCGCGCGCGACGGGAAGCGCTTTACGGCGAGTTCATCCGGGAGGCGTCGACCTTGTTCGGCGACGCCTTCCGGCATGACCTCGACGACCCGGCCAAACTGGTGAACCTCTAGGCCATCGTCAACAAGATCCGGCTCTTCGGAGAGCCGGAGACTCTCGAAGAGGCGGAGCGTGTCATGCAGCGCATCGGCGAGACTTATTTCGCCCCGAACAAGGACCTCTCCGACTTCGCGGACATCCACCATGCCAGCGGCCTCGACCCGCTTTGCGCGTTTTCGACGGTCTGCCGCAGGGAACTCGCAATCGCCCGGCGTTGAGGCTCAGTGAGGCATCGGCGCTCCCGCCGCCCCTCCAAACAACCTTGCCATGCGTTCGAGCTTGTCCGGGTTGCGGGTGAAGTAGATGCCGACGATCAGGCCGCCCTGGATATCCAGAGCGACGGTCTGGAGTGTTCCGCCCGGCTCCAGGCTGAAATAGCCCGGCAGCCCATCGATCCAAAGGTCCTGCAGCTTCTGGGCCTGCTGGATCCACGCCTTCCGCGCAGCGCCTTCGAACATACGCGTAACCTTGTCGATCCCGATGATCGGCCGCGGGAATGCGTGCACCTTCCCGCCACCATCGGAGTGCACGATGACGGCATCGGCGAGCATGCTGCGGAGCGCAGCGACGTCGCCTGTCGCCGATGCCTCGAAGAAGGCCTTCGCGATGCGTGCCCCCTCTTCCCTCTCGACGGGGAAGCGCGGGCGCGCGGACTGCACATGTTTCCTGGCTCTCGCGGCGAGCTGACGGACAGCCGGAGGCTCACGCCGGAGTGTCGCCGCGATCTCCGCGAGTGGGACCGCGAAGACGTCGTGCAGGAGGAACGCAGCCCGCTCCAGAGGCGAGAGCCTCTCCAGGGCGAGCATCAGCGTGAGTGTCAGGTCATCCTCAGGGGCTTCGTCTGGACCCACGGTAACGGGCTCGGGCAACCACGTTCCAAAGTAGGTCTCTCGCCTCACCCGAGCGGACTTCATGACGTCCAGGCAAAGCCGCGTCACCGTACGCGACAGGAAGGCCCCGGATGAGGACACACCAGCATGGTCGACGTGCCGCCAGCGGAGCCAGGCGTCCTGTACGACATCCTCGGCCTCGCCGAGAGAACCGAGCATGCGGTAGGCGAGTCGGACGAGCCGCGCCCGCTCCTGTTCGAAGACGAAGGTCGGATCATCAATGGTCGGCATGGCGAAACGACCAGATGCTGAAGGCAACCGCAATGAGCGCAGGAAGTGTCACCGCCGGGAAGTCGCGGGGCAGAACCTCCGGCCCGCAAATGCCCACCGCGACCTCCCACAAGTGGAACAGCGCATGCCCTGAGAGCCAGATTGCACCCATGCTCCAAAGCAGTACGCGCGAACTGGGTCTCACCGCACCGTATATAAACCCCGACCCGACCAGCACGAAGATCAGGCCGATATCGCGCAGGAAGTGCTGATTGAAGGGGCCTGTCGTCGTCACACCCGGCACCGCGAAGTACCATGCCTCAGGTGAGGCGAGCATGAAGATGCCGTTGCCGGCTAGTCCTACGCCGAGAAGGCCGGCTAGCACCGGAATAGCTGCGCTCATTGCACTCTCCCCACGTGATTGGTCCACGAGGGTGACGACGCACTCAGGCCGGATGTGACATCGAACGGAAATTATCTCGGGGCTTTCGTCAATGCCTCGGCCTTGCACAGACCGCCTCACCCAGCTTGATTCGGCTGAACCGACGTTCGAGGTCGTTCCGAAGCGTCCGATGTCCCAGAACTCCAGCCGGACCGACCATTCCAACTCAACGGTAGCTGTGGGGCTACAAGCGGCCATTCCGGCGGTTTCGGCCGACGGTCCGCTGATGGCGCGAAGCCGAACAAGGCGGGGGCGAACTCCTGACCCCCTGCGGACTTTCAAGCGTGCAGGTGCAGAAGTCCGCTCAGTAGGAGGAAGCGGACCTGTGAGCAGCGACCACAATATCAGCATGTCGTGGGAGGCGTTCGGGGTGGCCGCCCAGGTGTGAGGCCGGCTCTTCGGAGCCGTTCGGAGCGAGCCGGCTTCCCCCACGCGGCGCTGAATGGGAGAGCCGTCTCGGCGGCCTCCCGCCGTTCAACCGGCGCGCCCGTCCCCGTCGTCGTCCGTCCGCCGGAACGGGAGGATGCGGCCGGGTCGGCCCGCCAGGAGCCGCTCGACGGCCGTCCGCAGATCACCGAGCGCGAAAGGCTTGCGCAGCACCGGCAGCGCACCAGCCTGCAGGGCGGCCGCGTCGTCGAGCGATGGCCGGCGGCGCAGGCCGCATGATCCGCCGATCGAGCACCCGCATCAGCTCGGTCATTACCGGGCCGGGCCAGCGCCCGCACCCGCGTTCGCGATCTCGGCCTTAACGCCTCGCTTACCCTGAGCCGCGAGATTGCGCGTGCCCGGTAAGCACGAGGAAGACATGGCCGACGCCACGGACACGGTAGGCATCGCAGGTGAGCGGATCCGCTCCATCATCGAACGCGTCGAGCGGATCGAGGAAGAGATCAAGGATCTAATGGAGACCAAGAAGGAGATCTTCGCCGAGGCCAAGGGCGAAGGCCTCGACGTGAAGGTGCTCAAAGAGATCCTGAAGCTGCGCAAGCAGGACAAGGACGAGCGCGACGAACAGGAGAGCCTTTTGGAGGTCTACCTGCGCGCCATGGATGCTCCTGCGCCCGTCGCCCAGGCAGCTTAATTCTTCCAGCGGGTGGCAGCCTTGCCGCTGCTACCCGCTGAGGCTCCTGCCGGATAAACTGAACACCTCCACACAACTAATTTAGTGCGGACCTGTTGCGATACGGCAAATGTCGTGATTGTGCTGCCTGAGAAGGAGCACACCACTATGGACGACAACACATCCCCCGACTTGCTGACGATGGCGGCGGATATCGTCGCTGCCTATGTCAGCAACAACTCCGTTCCAGCAAGCGATTTGCCGACCCTGCTGGTGCAGGTGCATGGTGCGTTTGTCAGCCTGTCAGCAACACCGGCAGCCGAAGCCGATAGCGAGATCGAGAAGCCGACGCCAGCGCAGATCAAGAAGTCGGTTACGCCGGACGCGCTGATCTCGTTCGTTGATGGCAAGCCGTATCGCACCCTGAAGCGGCATCTCAGCGTGCACGGCCTCACGATCGAAGGGTATCGCGCTCGCTACGGACTGCCGAACGATTACCCCTCAGTCGCTGCAAACTACTCGGCATCGCGCTCGGCGCTGGCCAAGCAGCTCGGCCTGGGCAATCCGCGCAAGAAAGCGGAGCCTGCGCCTGAGCCGGCACCTGAACCGACGATGGCCTCTAAGCCGAAGCGCGCCGGTCGGTCTCGCAAGGTCGCCGAACCGGCTTGAAGGTAAGCTTAGTACAGGGCTCGACGGAGGATGGAGCGCCGAGCCCTGACCGCATGTCACGTCGGCTGCTGCTCGGTGTCCTTCGTCGCGAGAGCCGTGCCCGCGCGGGTTGGGACGGCTTGGGAGTTGGTGACCTGACCGGTATTTTGGACCGGGCCAGATGGGAGGCTACTGCATGGCCGCTGCCATGGGTAGCCGGAAGGCCAGATCGGGGAAGCTGACAGGCGCGAGCGGCCGGTAGCCCAACGACGAATGCGGCCGGACGCGGTTGTAGGTGTTCTGCCATAGGGCGATTACGGCCTGGGCTTCCTTGAGCGAGTAGAAGATCTCTTGGCGCAGGCACTCGTCGCGCAGCTTGCCGTTAAAGCTCTCACAGTACCCGTTCTCCCACGGCGAGCCCGGGGCGATGTACTGGATTTGTGAGCCAGCTTTGGCGACCCACTTGCGCAGTGCCTTCGAGATCATCTCAGGGCCATTGCCGCAGCGGATGTGCTCTGGGATGCCATGCAGGCACATGGCGTCGGCCAGCGCCTCGATCACAATAGAAGATCAGAAATACGGTGCAACGAGTTTCCGGCAAACGAAAAGAAACCGAAAAATACGGGTTTTCCCAGTATTCACGGCAATTTAAGCGTTCTTATTATTCCCTTGTGCTGGAAGGCGCACAGAGGGCGCACGTCAGCCTTACGTCGGCCCGACGGCAGGCGCACGGCGGCCCTTCAGTGCAGGACGCGGTCCTCGGGAGGGGCCTCGATCGCGGACTCGGCCGGGGCATCGACGCCGAAGGCGGCCAGCGCGCTGGCGAGGTCGGCCCGGGCGTGCTCGGCCTTGTAGACCATGCCCCACGTGGACAGTGTGAGCACGCCCGCCTTGTCCAGCAGGTCGCGCAGGGCGGCGACCGAGGCGGGCAGGGTCGGGTCGATCCCAGCGCGCGTCATGGCGGCGTCCCAGGCCTCGATGACGTCGTCTAGGAAGACGTGCTCAACGACCGTTGAGCCCTTGCCGAACGCGTCGGGAATCCGTGAGTGTGTCGTCCGCATCGGCTACCTCTGGCGCCCCTTCCGGGCGGCGTGCTCCAGGCGGCCGGTGAGCTCCAGCGCGAGCCGGTCGGGCATGGTCGCCGCGGCGGCCTCCATGGCCCGCTCCCAGCTCGGCGTGGCGCTCGGCTGGTACTCGGCCTGCGGGGTCGAGAGGAACACCGGCCGGGGAACGTCGGCGTTCACCACCTTCGGCACGGTGACGGTCTGGCCGCTCCGCCGGGTGAACTCCGTCATCGGGGCGGTGCACTTGCCGGCCCGGATGGCCTTGGCGACCTTGGCGCGCCCGACGGCGGCGACGACGCGCGGCGGCCGGGCGTAGATGCCCGGGCCCATGAAGTAAGCCGCCCGGCCGGCTCGCCTCGCTGGGCTTGATCTCGAAGACGCCCCACCTGGCGGAGCCGCGGGTCGCGCCGGCCGTGCCGGTGTTGCGGGTGTAGCCGGCGGCCGCGAGCCGGCCGATGTTGCGGGCGTCGCGGGACGAGACCTTGCCGGCCGCGCTGGGGGACCCGAGCCCGGTGTGCTTCAGGTTCGAGGAGACCGGGACCTTCACGGACTGCTGATCGCCGAAATACGCCTCGATGCCGTCGTCTCCGCCGGTCCGCGTTTGGGGACCGTGGCCGAAGCTGTACCTGAGCCTGATCGAGGGCGGGTCCTGCACGAAGACGCTCGCCTGGGCCTCGCCGATCGTGGTGACGCGGTTCAGCAGGTCTCGATCGACGACGTAGCGCAGGGCGTCCCGGGTGACCCTGTTGGGCGCGTCCCAGATGTTGAGGATGTCACGGCGGAAGGCATTGGCGGCGTCGATGACCACGCCGGTGAGGGCGAACTGGACTGCCCGCGGAAACCGATCGACCGCGAATCGCTCGAATTCGGCCGCGTCGCGCACCGCCCCGGCCACGTCGATCCGCACCCCGAGACCGGACACCCGCACCTCCTATGGAAAAATGGCCGCCGGAGTTTCCTCGACGGCGGCCTTCAGTTTCCAGCCCATGCATCTCGCAGACGAGCTACTCGGACACTGGGATTCTACCCGCCACGCCGCCAGGAACAAGAGTCCTCTGAGCAACGCGAGCATATTTCCGCGCCGCAACACGCTCTAGGCGGCGGGGGCGGCCTGCAGGGCGGCGCCGAGCCGGTCCCGGATCGCGGCCTCGGCCTCGGCCTCGGGCAGGACGGGGGAGAGGGCACGGCGGGCGAGACGGATGACGTCGCCGAGCGGCAGTGCCGGGGCGCGCTCCCCGGTCTCGTCGCGCAGCTGGCGGTGGCGATCGACGAGGGCGTCGACGAGGGCGCCGTCGACGGCGAGGCGGGTGCGCAGGGCCTCGGCCTCGGCGCCGGCGGCCTGCAGGGCGGCGCGCTCGGCGGCGCGGCTGTCGCGCCAGCGCTGGGCGCGAATCCGGGCCCCGGCCTTGCGGCGGGCCTTGCGGGTGGCGGGCGAGGTCTCGGCGGGCTGGGGCACGTGCAGGTCTCCGGGGCGTGTCGTACGCAGCAATCTCGCCCCCGGCCACGAAAGGCACAACGGCTGGGCACGTGCGGCCCATGGAGCCCATCACCCTCCATCCAGTCATGAACTCGGGAGCTTTCCCCAGTCCGCCCCCATACCCCTTCCACACCGCCTTTCCGGCCGCCCGGGCTGCGCAGCAGCCCGCTAGCTCGACGGGTCCGCGCATGAGAAATCCATGGGGCGAAGCCCATGAGTCGACCTATTCTTTTAAGCGCTAAATTCTGGATCGACGCGGTTTCGCATAAGCGATTGCGAAGCAAGGACAAACGTGTGGGTTAAATCGGGGCCGTTCGCTTCCCGACTTTTTCGCCTCCCTTGTCGGCGTCATGGGGCCGTGGCACCGTGTCGGACAGCCCGAGGCCAGCCATGTCCCGATCCGTCGTCATTCCCCTCTCACGGTACTTCGCCGGCGGCCTGTGCCTGCGCGGCGGCTCCCTGACGAGCCTCGACCTCTGCCTGTGGCTGGCGGCCGTCTCGGGCACGCTGGCGCTCGTGGACGAGCCCGACGAGAGCGGCCTCACGATGCGCGATCACTGGATCACGGCACGCGGCGACGCGGCCCCGGTCTGGATCGCCGGGCCGGTGCTGCTGCAGGCGACGGGACAGAGGGGCTACGCGCTGTTGGAGCGGTCCTTCGAGCGCCTGGCCGAGGCCCGGGTCTCCATCGGCCTGCACGGCCCCGCCGACGCGCACCGGCTCTGGCACGGCTGGGAAGCGACCCCGGTCTCTAAGGAGGACCCGATCGATCGGGGCGTCGTCTCTGGGATGATGCTGTCGCAGGCCATGATCGAGGGGGATCCCCACCCCGTCGCGGTCAAACTGAGCGCGATGGCGGCCTTTCGGTCGCGGTTCTCCGCCCTGATCTACCTGCGCGCCCTGGGGTGGATGGCGGGCGCGGGCACGCCGAAGGCTTGGAGCCGCACGAAGCCGGGGCCGAGGGTCACCGTGACGGTGCCGATCGGCGACCTGCATCGGGCGCTCGGCACCGATTCGCTCGCGATGGTGGGGGACTGGAACGCCAAGTGTTTCGGTCCTGGGGGGCGGGGCGGGCCGGTGCACGAGGACCTCGCCACAGCCGGAATCCGGCTCAAGACCGAGTGGCTCACGGGCGCGGCCGGATACGGCACCCGGCAGGTGCCGACCGGCTTACGAATCACCGTGTCGACGATCGCCGGGGCGGAGCGGCGTCCGCTGCCCCGGCGGCCGCGTCAGTCCTCGTCCTCCTCGATCTCGGCGTCGTCCAGGCCGTAGCGCCGGGCGATCACGAGCTCGGCGAGCGAGACGCCCTGCAGCTTGCGGTCGGCCCCGGGGTAGGGGGCGAGCTTGCTCCAGTCGATCGCGGCGATCCGCTTGCGGCGCAGGGCGGCCTCGATCGCCTCGTCGGGTGCGTCGATCGGCAGGCCGGAGAGCTCGGCCTTCACCCGCGCGATCATGTCGGCGCGCTCGGTCGCCTCCTGGTCCGCGTGGGCGCGCCGGGCGTCCTCGTGCGTCAGCTCGGCATCCGGCTTCAAACCAAGGTTCGCCCGATCGATCTTGTCGGGCGCCTTCGTGCCGGAGGCGGCGCGGGGCGTCCCCTCCCAAAGGATCTCCCACTCCAGGGCTTCCTCGGCCTCCTCGACCGTGAGGCCCTGCTCGGCGGCGATCGCCCGGGCGAGGGGGGCGACCGGGTTCTCGGGCCACGTCAGCACCGAAGAGGTCGTCCACTCGCCGCCTGGGAGCCGCCAGCGGATGCGGGACGTGCCCTGGCTCTCGGGGAAGCCCGGACGCTCCAGGCGCGCGCCTGCGAGGTGGCTCTCGACCGTGCGGTTCGGGCCGACGAGATCCTCGCGGTCCTGCACGCCGTAGCGCGCGTCGAGGACGCCGCCGGTGGCGCGGGCGAGCTCGAACGGGCGCTGGCCGTTGTCCGGGCCCGGGGTGAGCAGGTCGCGGATGTCGACCACGTCGTCGACGATGAGCCCTTCCGGAATCGCGGTGCAGGCGACGTAAGCGACCGGGGCGCGGCCGAGCCGGTGCACCGGGCGGAGGCGGGCGACGAACTGGCGAACCTCTTCCTCGCGGAACTGCCCCTGGATCAGGCGGGCCCAGGCGCCCTCGTACGTGGCGTCGTCGACGGCGATGTCGCGACCGTCGCGCATGGCGATGAGCTTCTCGCCGATGAGGGGCTGCAGGGGCTTGCCCTCGTCGTCGAGGCCGTCGCCGTTGCGGTCGACCGGCTGCTCCGGGGCGTCGTCGTCGTACGTCAGGGCGGCCACGAAGGCGTCGATCGCCCGCGGCGGCAGCTCCAGGCGGCCGAGCAACAGGGCGGCCGCGTGGTTCTTGAACTGGTCGAGGCCGCGCATGGCGCCGTTGTGGACGAAGTCGGTGTTGGCCGGCGGCTGCCACCCGGCGCGCAGGACCGTCATCGGGCCCATGTTGCCGCCGACGAGGAGCTTGCCGTAGCCGTGGACGCCGGCGAGCCGGGTGACGACCTCGCGGTGCATCTGGACCCGCTTCGAGGCCGAGAGGATCGTGCGGGCTCTCCTGCTCCGGCCCGGCAGCATCGAGAAGTCGGAGAACGTTGAACCGGTCACGAGCACGGTGCGCAGGTGGCACGGGGCCTGGACGTCGAGCACCTCGACCTCGCGGTCGGCCCAGATCTTCTTGACGATCGCCGGGGCGGCCGAGGCGTCGAGCATCAGGAGCGGGATCCCGGGGAAGCCGGGGGTGCCGCGCCAGCTCATGCGGATCGCCGGGCCGGTCTCGCCCGAGACGACCTGCAGGCGGGCGTCGCTCGCGCCCTTGGACTGCCGGGGCGTGCCCGGGTTCTCCTCATCGTGCGCCAGCGCTTCCAGGCGCTCGATCACGAGGCTCCAGAACCGGCGCTCGTCCCAGATGCCCTCGCCGCGGGGCGCTCCGGCGAGCGCGGCCGCGGCCTCCTCGGTCATGCCGGGCGCGACGTCCTTGGCGAGATTCGAGCCGCGCGAGCAGACGGCGTAGGCGCTGCGGGCGATCTCCAGGCCGGTGCGCTGGTTGCCATTCCGGGTCCGGTGCAGCGCCACGACGGCGGCCCCGGCGTCGCGCTTGCGCAGGTGGGGCAGCACGATCTGGACCGCGGCGTGCCGGTCGGCGAGGTAGCCCTCGCGCCGGTCCTCGATCGCCTGCCGGGGGTTGGCCTGCTCCAGGAGCGGTTGGATCTCTTCGTCGAGGAGGCGCGGCGCCGGGCGCGGCAGCTCCAGCACCGACACCGGCATGGGGTTCCGCGAGTTCGTCCCGAGCAGGCCGTTGTAGGGGCGCTCATCAACGACGAGGGCGAGCAAGGCCTTCGTCAGGGCGGCCGGTGCCTTCGCCGAGAGGTAGGCGCTCGCGAACAGGACGACGTCGGCGGTGGCGACCTCGGCGAGGGTGCGCTGGTACTCGCATGCCTCGACCATCGGGCAGAGGCGCTCCTCCCATTCGGGCTCGGCGCCGGGGATCTTCTCGTTGACGTTGACGCGGCTCTTGCACAGTCGCTCGGCCTGGATCGAGGCCGCGTTCAGGGACCGGATCTGCTCCTTGAAGCCGCAATTCGTGCGCAGCTTCCCCCGGAACACGACGACCTTGAGGCCGGCCTTCTCGCCCGCCTCGACCGCTTCGGAGACGCTCTGCTCCCACGCGAGCTGCGCCTTCGACGCGCTCTCCAGGGAGTCCTCGATGTTGGCGTGCGTCGGCATGGCGAAGCCTACGGGGAAGCCGAGGCGGCCGCGCTTGTCGACGGCCCGCGCCAGGGCCCGCCAGAACGTCGACGTCTTGCCCACGCCGGCGTCGCCGCGCAGGATCGAGATCAGGCCGGCGTCGAGGGGCGTCTTGTCCTTGCGAAGCTCCCGGCTGCGGCGCTCGGCGGCGCGCTCGTACAGGCCGTCGATCCAGCGGTCCTGATGATCCCGGACCGATGCGGTGGCGGCCTGGGCGGCCTGCGTGCGCAAGAGCTCGTCCGTGAGCAGAGCCCGCTTCAGGGCCCGGATCGGATGGGCTCCGGCCTTCAGCGTGTAGCCCTTGCGGCCGGACCGGGCGAGGAAGCGCGCGAAGTCGGACCGGATGTGGGCCAGCTCCGGCATGTCGTCGGCCGGGGCCAGGTCGTCCGTGCGGGATGGAGCGTGCTGGACATCCCCCTCGCCATCGACCGCAAGCGGCGCGCCGCGGCGGATTCGGGTGAACCGCTCCTCGCGGATGTGCCACTCGCACGAGGAGGTCACCATCGACCGGATCTCGGTCTTCACCTTGAGGGGCGTCCACGTACCGCTCAGCTCGGCCCGGGCGAGGAACTCCTGCTCGACGAGGGCGCAGAGCTGCGCCCGGCCGGCCCCAGCGTCGCGGGCCGCCGCCTCGTTCGCCCGGACCGTGTTGCTGGTCAGGCGGATCAGGAAGCGATTGCGCCCGTCGACGACCTTGCCCTCGCTGACCTGCCAGTCTGGCTCGCCTAGAGCCGTCGGCCGGTGCAGGCCAGCGGCCGGATCGAACGTCCAGGCCGCGTCCGGGGACTCGTGCACGGCCCGACGCGCGAAGGGGCGGATCTCGTTCACCGCGTCGAGGAAGGCGTCGTACTGCTGGCGGGTGACGAGGGGAGCGTGCTCCGGCGTGAGGACGTGCGGCGAGCCGTCGACCCAAATGAAATACTTGCCGGTGCCGTGGTGCAGGCCGAAGAACGTGACCGGCTTGCCGTGCCCGAGGACCTCGATCTGCCCGGGGCTGTCCTCGCCGGGGCGGGCGGTGAACCGGGGCGGGCTGACACGAATCACCGCGTCCGCGCCGACCTCGCTCGCCGGGGCCTGCCGATAGACGAGGACGATGCGCGGCACCCGGCCGACGCGGCGGAAGGGCGTATAGCCGAGGTGCTCGTCGGCGAGCGCGACGATCGCGTGCGAGAGCTCGCCGTCCGAGACGTCGACGTCGAGGGCCCACGTCCCGCCCGAGGCGGCACCGAGGATGCAGGCGACGTTGTGGGACGGGCAGAAGCGGCTCCACCAGTCGATCTCGCCGAGCGTCGGCAGGACGTCCTGGTACGGCTTCCACTTCAGGGCGGCGTTGTCGACGAGGCCGGAGCCGCGCTTGCCGTCGCGTGTCTGTGGGAAGACCGACCACCCGCGGGTCACGAGCTCCGGTGCGAGCGCGCTGAAGCACGGGGCGTTGATCTGGTGCATGCCGCCGACGACGGGCAGCGCGCCGGCTGGGGGCGCCGTGTCGGTGACGATCTGCGCGCCCGGGAAGCGGGCGAGGACGGCGCGCGCGACCGGATCGTCGGCGAGGCTCAGGGGGAGGGGGGTGTCGGCCACGGTCGCCTTCTCTTGCAAACTGTAGGAGCTGGAAGGCGGTCTGCGTTGGTGCTCCCGGAACCGAATCCGACGCGTGCAGTCCTGCCTGCACACATGAAAGCGCGAGCGCATGCCCGCCACAAGGGCCGATGGCGGCCATCGCGAACGAAACATGAATCGCAAGGATGCCGAACGGCTTGGCCCCCTGTGTCCGTGAGTTTCCGCGCATTCGTCAGAGTTGACGCGACGGCGGTCGCTTTTTCACGAAGGGTCCCTTGTCGAATCCGCGGGAAGTGAGATCCATCCTATCCGATGGAACCCGCTGCCGCCTTTGCAGTTAACTCGCCCCCGCTTCCGCTGGCCCGCCGGGCGCCGCGGGGTCGGCACCGGCGTGCCGCAACCTCGATTGAGCTGCGGCTCTGCCTGGTCAAGGCGATCGCCCGTGACATCCGCGATCGGGCCCTGACGGCCGAGGACATCCGCCGGATGCTCGGCGAGGCCGAGGCTTCCGCGATCCGCCGCGAGGTGGGCAATCTCCGCGCGCACCGGGCCGACCGGTTCGGACCCGAGCGCCTTCAGGTCTACTGCAAGATCCTCGATCTCGACGTCTTCGCGGTGATCGCCGGCCACGCCGCCCGGAGGCTCGCGGCATGACCGGGCGCCTCGATTACGACCTCGCCCGCATCGACGACGCCAGGCTCACGGCCGTCCCCGGCGGGCACGAGCTCTCCACGACCGTCTCGGTGCCCCGGATCGTCGAAGGGGATCGCCTCTCGCACTTTACGGCCGTCGCCGTGCTGACCGAATTCTACGAGGGCTGGCTGCCGCACGACTATCAGCGCGCCGCCCTCAGACTCTACCGCGCCGCCAGAACCCGCCTTCGCGACCTGGCGACCGAACATGCCCGGGAGAGCGATTGATGCGCCCCGGTCTCGCCCTCAGCCTGCTGGCCGCTCTCGTGACCGCGGCCTCCCTGTGCAACCGCTCCCTCCGCGGTCACCGCCGGCAGGCTCCTCCTCTCCCCCGTCCCCGGTCCGCCGGCTCCTCACCGCCGAGGAGGCCGTCCGGCTCTCCGGTGGCCGCGCCGTCGCCGAATCCCTCATCGCCGCCGACTGGCGGCTCTCCCCCGAGGAGGCCGCCCGCATCGCCATGGCGTGGCCGGCCTACACCCCTCTGGTTTCCACGAGGCTCCAGTGAGCGCCCTGTCTCGCATCCGGGAGTTCCGGATCCGCCGCATCGAGAACTTCCGGGCCGTCCTGCTGAAGGCCTGGAGCGTCCGCCTCATCGTGCTCGCCACGCTGCTGGAGGGCGCGCAGGCCGGCTGCGGCTTCTTCACCGGCTCCGACCTCGTCAGCCCCGGCACGCTCACCGTCCTGAACTGCGGCCTGATGCTGGCCGCGCTGGCGGCGCGCCTCGTCGCCCAGGAGGCCGTCAGCGGCTCCACCGTCAAGGGAGACGCATGATGCTGGCCCGACTCCTCTCCGTCTTCCGTCGGCCTGCCGTCGCCGGCGCGCCCGTCGTCCGGACCCCGGCGCCGATGGCGGCCGCGGCCGCCTCGCCGAAGGTTCGCAACCGCATCGCGGCGGCCATCCTAGCCGGCACGATGGCGACCGGCGTCGGCGGCCTTGCCGTCACGAAGATCGGTGGACACGAAGGCTACTCCGAGAAGGCGATCATCCCGATCCGCGGGGACGTCCCGACGATCTGCTTCGGTGAGACCCGCGGCATCCGGATGGGCATGACGCGCACTCGCGCCCAGTGCAACGCCATGTTCCTGGAGGCCCTAAGCACGTTCGCCGACGGGATCGAGAGCTGCGTCAAGCGGCCCATGAGCGACGAGACGTACGTCGCATTCCTGAGCCTGGCCTACAACATCGGCGTCGGGTCCAAGTCCAGGCCGGGCTTCTGCCAGTCGACCGCCGTGCGCCTCTACAACGCCGGCGACAAGCGCGGCGCCTGCGAGGCGATCACCCGGTTCAACCGGGCCGGCGGCCGCGTCGTGAAGGGCCTCGTCAACCGCCGCGCCGACGAGCGCGCCCTCTGCCTGAATGGCATCTGACGATGTGCGGTTTGCCCTTCGCCGTATCGCTCGCCCTGACGCTGCCGCTCCAGCCCGCGCCCGCGCCGCTCTGCCCGCGTGCGGACACGGCGGTGATGGCCGCCCTCGTCGGCGACGTGCGGCGGGAGCCGGCCGCGACCGATCCCGCCTTCGAGGCCGCCATCCGGGCGATCCGGGCTCCCCAGCCGCAGAAGGCCGCCCCCCGGCGGAAGCACCGCCGATGAGCGCCCTCGACATCCTCGCGGCCCTCGGGCCGATCGCCTTCCTGGCGGTGTTCCTGCTCACGCCGTGGGGCAGCGCCCTCGCGGGTTTCCTGCTCGGCACCCGGGTCGGCCGCTGGATCTCGCTCGCAGGCCTACTCGTCTACGCCGGCCTCGTGGCCTACGCGGCTGCCTACCGCTCCGGCCGCCGCGCCGGGACCGCGGGCGCCCTGAAGGACGTGGCGCAGGCCAACGCCGCGGCCGTCGCCCGTCACCAGCGGATCGAGGCGAAGGTCTCGACCGCGAAGACCGACACGCTGCGCGACGAGCTCAAGCGGTGGGCACCGATGCTCCTCGTCGGCCTGATGCTCGGCGGCTGCGCCAGCGTCCCGACCGGCGGTCCCGGCCGCGGCGGCGCCTGGTGCGACATCGAGCGGCCGATCCGCCTGTCGCCCGAGCGCGTCGACGCCATGACCGACGCAGAGGTCAAGGCGGCCGTCGCGCACAACCGTCACGGGGCCGCCGAGTGCGAGTGGAAGCCCGGGGAGAAGCAGTCGTGACCTCCGGCGAGATCCTCACCGTCATCCTCTCCGTGACCCTGCCGCTGCTCGCGATCGGCACCGTCATCTGGCGCCAAGCCTCGACCCAGAGCGAGCTCAGGGCGTCGATCAGGTCCGTGGACGAGAAGGCCGGGTCCGCGTCCGAAGGCGTGAAGCGGGTCGAGAGCAGCGTCGCCACGATGCGGGACGAGCTCCATCGCGAGTACGTCCGGCAGGATTCCCAGCGGGAGATGGAAGCCCGCATCTCGAAGCGGATGGACGACGTCGAGCACACCGTCCGCAACACGGCCACGACCATCATCGCAGCCTTGTCCGGAACCGAACCCCTGCCTCGCCGCCGGAGGCCCACGCCGTGATCCGCGCCGCCGCCATCCTCCTCCTCGGGGCCCTGGCGGCGACGCCGGCCGCCGCGGCCTGCCGCACCGTGCCCGAGCTCGTCGAAGTCATCCGGGCGCCCCTTCCGCCCCAAGCCTTCGTCGGCGAGCTCTCGGCCTCGGTCGTCCCGACAGTGCTCGCCTGGCTCGAATCCGAAGGCCTGCCCCACCGGGCCGACCGCATCGTGCAGGTCGCCGGGGATCGCGGGCTCGCCCTCGTCCTCATCTCCGGCGAGCTCGCCTGCGCAGGCGCCCCGATCGCATTGCAGATCTTCGGCACGAAGGCGGTGGAGCTCGCCCGCCTCGTGCGCCGATTCCGCGAGCTCAAGGGCTACGGCCCGGAGCTGCCAGCATGACCGCCGCCGACCGCTCGACCCTGCTGGCCATCGCCGCGCTCCTGAAGACGCCCTCGACGATCAAGGGGCCGACCCGCCGCTACGGTGAGGACGAGCTCAAGGCCGCCGTCTTCGGCGCCGGGGCCCGCCTCGCCAGCTCGACTTTCACGAATCCCATCGGGAGGGCCTGATGGCCAAGCAGCTCGCCAGCGACGCCGAGATCCTCGCTGCGGTGAAGAACGCCGGCTCCATCCGGGCCGGCGCCAAGGCCCTCGGGATGGCCCATTCCTCTGTCCGGGAGCGGATCTGCAAGCTCCGCCAGGCCGTACAAGGAAATGATACCGACCTGGCTTTCGCTTCCGAGAAGGGGCTCCTCGGCACCGAGCCGGTCCTGCCGGGCTATGCCCTGAAGCGCTCGACGGCGGTCAACGGCAAGGAGGGCGAGGTCGTCCGCCAATACGTGACCCAGGCCAAGGCGCCGGGGCCGCGGGCTGAAATTCCAGCCGGCCACGTCGTGAAGGGGGTGTCGCAACTCCGGGATTCGAGCGGGCGCGTCACCCAGGAGTGGGTGAAGACCCGGGAGGCCGACGGCGACCCGGCCCTGCTCGCCAAGACCCTGCGCGAGGTCATGCTCGACGCACGAGGACCGTCGGGAATCGTGCTGCCCGAGGTGGACCGGGATGAGGACCTGCTGACGGTCTACGTCGTGCCAGATCTACACCTCGGCATGATGGCACACGCCAAGGAGTGCGGTGAGAACTACGACCTGCGCATCGCCTCGGAGATGATCCGCCGTGAGGTCTCCCGCCTGATGGCGATGGCGCCTCCGTCCAAGCACGCCGTCCTGCTCTTCCTCGGCGACTTCTTCCACCAGAACGACCAGAAGAACGCCACGCCCCGCAGCGGGCACGCCCTCGACGTCGACGGCCGCTGGCGCAAGGTCTACCGCGTCGGTGCCCAGGTCGCGATCGGCCTGTCGCGCGCCGTTGCCGAGCGTCACGAGAACGTCGAGGTCGCCTTCCTTCCCGGCAACCACGACGAGGACGCGGCCCTGACGATGGCGGTTGCCCTGGAGATCCACTTCGAGGAGCATCCCCGGATCACGGTTGCAGACGGCGACGGGATCCACTGGTTCCGCCGATTCGGCCGGTGCCTGCTCGGCGCCACCCACGGCCACACCATGAAGCCCGACCGCATGGCGATGATGCTCGCCACTGACCGGGCCAGGGACTGGGGCGAGACCGACCACCGGCACTTCTTCTTCGGCCACATCCACCACGAGACGGCCAAGGAGGTCGGCCCGGTGCGGGTCGAGAGCTTCACCTCGCCGGCCGCCAGGGACGCCTACGCTGCTGCCGGCGGGTACCGGTCAAACCGGTCGCTCAACGCGGTCACGTTCCATCGGGAGGATGGCGAGGTCTGCCGCCACCGGGTCAACATCAAGGGGGCCGTGCAGTGACGATCGTCGTCCAGGCCTGGTCTCGTTCACCCCAATTCTGAACGTCTGTTCATTTTCACGGGCGCACAGGGGGCGCACGTGCGCCCGACGGCGAGCGCACGTCGGTCCGAAGGCAGCCTGCGGGCTACGAGGAATGCTTCGGGCAGCCTCAGTCGAAGGTCATCGTGCGGCTCAGCCAGAACACCTCCATCGCCCGGCGGGCCTCGGCCAGGGGCACGCGGCGCTGCCGGGCATAGAACACCGCGAAGGCGAGCTCGGGATCTTTGGCCGTCTTATCGATGTGATCGGCCGCCTCATGCCAGCGGGGGTCCGAGCCGATCGGGCCGTCGGGGCGGAGGGACCGCCGCGGGGCGCGGTAGCCGGCATCGTGCGCGGCGAGCTCCAGCTCCCGGGCGTGCGCCGGCAGCAGGTGGCGGCCCTCGCGGTGGAGCTCGTCGCTCGTGAGGGCGAGCCTGAGCCAGCCGGTGAGCGTCCGGCACCAGCCGATTCCGCCGGGGCCGGTGAGCATCGCCACGACGGGTGAGCAGGTCCGGGGGTGACCGTTCAGGAATCCCACGAGGGCCATCGTGCCGCTCAACGGGTGCACGCCGTACGCCCACCGGTTCAGGATCGGGGCGTCGGCCCAGACGTAGCCGTTGGGCTCCCAGCCGGCGGCCATGCGATCCCGGTCCTCGAACGCGGCCTCGATGAGTGCGCGGGTCATGCTCAGGGTTCCAGTGGGGGGAGGTCGTCGTCGGCGCCGGGGATGCCGGGGCCGAAATCGGGCTTCACGGGGGGGAGGCCGTAGAGGAGCGAGCGGCCCCGGCCGCGGCGGCCGTCCAGGATTGGCGGGCGCTCGGGCTCGGCCATGCGCCCAAGCAGGTAGAGAACGCCGTCGTCCGTCTCCATCCACGTGTCGGCGCGGTGCCGGATCGGCGGCGTGACGATCGGGCCGTCCTCTCGGCCCGGGTGTCCGTACGCGATGCCGGAGAGGCAGATCGCCCCCGGCACCGTAGGGGACTCGCGCAGCTCCCAGCGGTCGAGGAACGGGGCCATGCGCAGGTCGGTGTGCACGAATCGGCCGCCGGCCTTCTCCCGCGATAGGATCTCCCAGACCTGCCGCCGGTGCTCTTCGATGGCGCGGATTTCCGCGGGGGTGAGTGGTCTCAGGCGCATGGATCCCTCCGTCCGAGTACGTTCGCACCGAGGCAAGCAAGACACCATGCGGACCCATCGGCCTCGAACCAGGCGGCGGCCACCGCCAGGAGGACGGTGCCGTCGGCCAGGCGGAAGCCGGGCTCGGCAAGCCGGTACCGGAAGCGCACCGCCGCGGCCGGGCGCGCCGCGTCGGTCGGGATCCCCCGGGCCCAGGCATGGACGTCGCGAACGCCGTGGCGGAGGCAGCGGATCCGGGCCGCGTCCGAGGACCGGAGCGTCACGTCGCGCAGGGCGATCGCCGCGACGTGCCCGGCGACGCGGCCGGCGACGCACCGACCAGGCGCGGCGGGTGAGGTTCCTATAGACCTCAACCGCGCTTGGCGTGGGCATCGCACAGCGTCCGGATCCACCCGCCGGTGCGCGTCCTCCCCGGCGCGCCGCAGGTCTCGCAGACCGCGCCCGAGACCCACTCCGCCGCTCGGATGATCTTGCCCGCCTGCAGCCTGTCCTCGTCCTCGGCAGCGCTGCAGTACCAGCGCAGCGTCCCAAACTTCTGCTTGATCTGCGTCGACCTGAAGCCCCGGGGGATGCCGGTCTCCTCGATCCAGCCGGCGGCGGCCGAGAGCAGCCAATACCAACCTGAGTCGGTCTCCGTGTAGTCGTTGATGACGAGGCCGTGATGCGTGATGAGGTCCATCGGGGGATACTCCGGAAGGGCCCGAGGTTCAGGGCTGTCCTTCCACCGCAGCGCCACCATCCGGCTCACGAGCTCCGCGATCGCCTCGCGGTTTGGAAGCGGGCGCGTGTCTCCCCGGCGCCGGCGCATCGGAGGGATCTCGAACCGCACGCGGGGGCCGGCCGGGGTCGGGTCGACGCCGGTCACCCGGATGCCGGCCATGCCGCCCTCGTCGAGCGCACCGGAGAGGAAGGCCAGGGCTTCGGCTGTGATCACGCGGGCCATCAGCGGGCACTCCAAGTGCGAGGGCGGGGATCGGGCAGGCGGGGGACGGCGCGCAGGTATCCGGCCGCGCTCCGGGCCTCGTTCAGGGACCGGGCCGGGTCGCGATCACCGTCCTCGACGAGGCGGATGAGGCAGCCGACGTATCCGTAGACGCCGCGGCCGAGATTCTCGTCGATGCGCTTGCGGTCGAGGTCCTCCTCAATCGACTCGCGCAGGAGCCGAAGCTCGCACACCACCGGGCTCATTGCCGGGGCCCCGCTTCGCGGGCGTCGAGGACCGTCTCGACCAGCCGGCGCAGGGCGCGCAGGCTGCCCCCTGGCCAATGGGCCTCCAGGGCGGCCCATTCCACGCCGTCGAACGTGGGCACCCAGGCTTCGTCGAGGCCCCGATCGGCACGGACGTCCCGCAGGATCGAGTTCGCGAGCTGGCGCAGATGGGCCGGACCCGGCTCCTCAAGCCGGAGCACGAGGCAGCGGTCGAGCAGGGGACGCGGGATCGTGTCGAGCCCGTTCGCGGTGATGATCCATTGCACGCGCGACCCGTCGATGTCGGCTTGCAGGTAGGGGTCGCGGTACCGGGCGGCGGTCTCGACGCCGAGGAGGTTGATCAGCGCCTCGGCCGCGTTCCCGTTGTGGCGGGACGTCCCGATCTTGTCGCCCTCGTCGACCACGATCATCGGATTGGCGATCTTCGTGCGCAGGAGCTCCCGCCCGAGGATCGAGTATCCGCCGGTGGACCAGCCCCGCGCCGTGCCGGTGATCGTCAGCGAGTCGGTGGCGCCTGCCATCGACAGCACGGCCGGTTGCAGGTCGAGGACCTCGCCGAGGCGCCGGGCGAACCGGGTCTTGCCGCCGCCCGGCGGTCCCCAGATGAGGACCGGCGGGATCCGCACACTGTCCTGCGTCGCGAGCGGGCGCAGCAGCCGATCGACGATGCGCTCGGCATGGGGGAACTCGGCGAGGAGCTCGGCCCGCGCCGCCCCGAGGTCGGCCGGGGGCACGACCAGCGGCAGGCGCTTGCCGATGATGGCTTCCGCCTCCTTGACCGGGTCGCTGTCTCCCTTGCCGCCCTTCTTCACGTGCGAGACGTCGCCGATGACGACCATGCCCGGCGCGAGAGGCGGGTCTTCCGCCGCGTAGGTTTGGCCGTCGTCGTTGAACCACGCGACGCCGAAGTCGGGCTCCAGGCGCGTCACCGGGGGCGCCTGGAGCCCGATGCCGGCCCGGTCCTCCGCAATCGCGGCCCGGTCCTCCGGGTCGTCGGGCGCCGACGCGCCGGGCTCGGGTGTGTCGATCGCCTCCTGCACGATGGAGAGCAGGTGGACGAGGCGGCGCGCGTCGCGGTCGGCTTGCCAGATCTGCAGGTGTCGGGATTCCTGGATGTAGCCCCGGACGTCGGCCGGGGCGATGTGCAGGTCGGCGGCGTGGAGATAGTCCAGCATCGACAGCATGAAGCCGTGCGTGACCGGGTCGGCGAATCCCGTCGGCCGCCCCCGCCAATGCCGGGCGCAGAGGACGGCGCAGCGGGCCGCGGCGCGCTGGCAGCCGAGCGCGGCGGCGTAGACGAGCATCCGGTCCACGATGTCCTCGACGACCGAGACGGTCTGCGCGAGGATCGGGGCGCGCCCGGCGTCGGTGTCGTCGAGCACGGTCTGCGCCGCGTCCTCGACGATCCGCATGCGGGCAAGCGACGGCTCGGAGCGCAGGCCCTTCATCGCCGACATCAGCCTCTTGGGCAGCTTGTGCGGCCAGGCCGGCTCCAGCATCGGGGCGAGGTAATTCGCCAGGTCCTGGAGGACGCTGCCGCCCTCGAATTCGGCGCCCGAGAGGAGCTCGTGCGTCGCGTGGGGCCTCTCTCCAGGCTGGGGCCAACGGGGCTTCGTGTAGGAGGTCAGGTTCTTGCGAACGGCGGCAAGGGCCGCGCGGCGGGCAGTCGTCGACATGGGGAGAACTCGCTGGAAACGGGGACGCGCATGCCGCCGAGCGGGTGCTCAAGGCGGCGGGGAGGTCAGGCGCGTTTGCGTTTCGACAGCTGGGTCATGAGGCCAACATGCCCTGGGCGGACTCCGCCGGCAAGGGGACGTTCAAGTATTGGTTGATGAATCCCTGGGCGGGGATCGCATGTTACATTCGCGAGGTGTTTCAACCGAAAGACCTCGCAAATGTAACATGGGGCCTAAACGGGAAGAGGCCCCGGTTTCCCGAGGCCTCCTCAATCCATCCCTGCACTCATTCGGCAGGGGCGCCGGTGAACCGCGGCGTATGCGGTGGATGGTGGATCATCCCTGCCGACGAGGGCAGGGGTCGACGGCGCGGATACCGAGCACGTCAGCCAGAGGTTCATCCCTGCCAGAGCCGGCAGGGGTGTCGTTCACGTCCCGAACATGGGCTGCCCCGGCGGGGTTGGCGAGCCCCCAGGCCGCAGGTCGTCTCGGATGGCTGCTTCTGTTGCCGTTCCGCCTCTGTTCGAATCCGGGATCGGTGGGACCCTCAACACAGGAGGTGCCCCATGGCCAAGTACACCCGTTTTTACCTGACCAAGTGGAAGGACGAGGGCGACAGCGTGGTCTGCCGTCTCATGGAGCGGGAGGGCTCCGACGACGGCACGGACGCCATCGTGGCCGAGTTCTCGATGCACCCGGCACCGCTCGGCGAGCGGCTCGCAGTGGATGCCCTGGCGACGGCGAACGCCTACGCCGAGGCGGGGTCGATCAAGCTCACCCCCGGGATGGTCGTGGAGCTTCCGGCCGGCACGGAGATCAAGCGGGTTGACGTCTCTGAGGCGAAGACCGCCTGACATGGCCCTCACGGATTCCCAGCTGGACGCCCTGCGCTCCTTGAAGGCAGCCGGCGGCGAGGGGGCGATCGACCGGCACGGGGGCGTCCTCGCGGCCGGGGAGCGCCTGCCGTTCCTGGCGGACACCTGGCTGCGGCTGGTGACGCTGGGCCTCGTGGCCGGGGCCGGCCCGCTGCGGATCCGGCTCACCGCCGCCGGGGAGGAGGCTGCCCTGCCGAAGGGCCGCCGCTTCGATCCCCGGCTCCTGATTACCGACAACGCGCCGAAGCCGGCGCACCCGGGAGCCGAGTGATGGCCCAGAGCCGCATGGACATCATTCGCGCCGAGCGCGCCGCCCTGGAAGCGGACCGCTCCGGGACGTCGATGCAGAGGCTCAGCCGGGTCAACGCCTGGTATCGGGTCGCCTGCACCGGAGTGGACGCCGACGTGGCGAAGCTCTCCCAGGAGCTGAAACTGCGCGTGCTGGAGGTCCACCTCACCACGCTGGCCGAGCCCGCGACGTGGGTCGACTGGAAGCTCGCCTGCCTCCTCGCGCAGGCCCAAGGGACCGGACCGCACACGAGCGACCAGCCCACCCCGCCGTTCACGCGCTCCCTCGAAGCGGCCCGGTCCTTCGTCTCCGGCGCGCTCCCGGGGTTCTGGGTCTCCTCGGGCCTGTGCGCCCTGACGGGGCATGCCTCGCTCGGCGCTGACTACAACGGGCCCGACGGCGAACGCCTTCACCGGGAGTGGCCGCTCGACATCGCGGGCAGCCGAGAGACCTGGGACGAGGACCTCGCTCCCGGCGACGGCCCGCACCGCGAGTGCATGGCGATCCTGGCCTGCGCCGTCCGGGCACTTGCCCACAAGCTGCAGCTGGAGGCCTCCCGGTGACGATTGAGCCCACCGAGTTCGACCTCATCTCGCTCGCCCGCCGGGGCCTGCAGGCGCTCCTCGACGAGGCGATCGCCGAGCGCCAGTTCGCCCGCAAGTTCGCCACGGTCGATGTCAGCACGAGGCGGTACACGCCCGAGTCGAAGGAGGCGACATCGAGGGCCCTCGACGCCTTCGGGGTCGCCCATGACCGCCTGACCCGCTTCAACCTCCTTTACCCTGAGCGGGCCGAGGCATGAGCGAGCCCATGGACGAGGCGGCCCTGAAGGCCGCGCTGCGCGAGAACATCGCTCGCTACCTCGCCTCTCCAGAGGGGAGGGAGGCGGTCCTTCGGCACCTCGGGGAGGCTGTTTCGGAGGCAGACCGCCGCCGCATCATTTACGGCGACGCTGCCTCCTTAGAGATCGAGTTCGTCGAGGTCGACGCGAACGAGGCAGTCCGGAGCGGGATCGAGTTCGACGAGACCGGGAAGCCGATCGCCTATTGGCTTGAGCCATCCCCCGACGCGAGCCGGTTCGCCCGGGGCATGGCGGCCTACGCGCGCTGCCAGGACGCCTGCCAAGAGCGGGCGGCCGGCGAGCCGGAGTGCCGGGATTCCTGCAGGCGGGCCGAGGCGGCCATGAGGAGGAAGGGATGACCGATCGCGTAATCTGCGAGACCTGCGGCGAGGACACCTGGAGCGAACAGCACCCGTGCTCGAACTGCGACCGCTGCCCACCGACGTCGAATTGGGGGACCTCGTTCCCGTTCGACCAGGCGCTGCTGGGCATGCGCCTCAGCAAGCGCGTCCGGCGGCCGGGCTGGGACAGGACGTGGAGCATCGAGGATGGGAAGCTCACCGTCCGGTGGCCCGATCCGGCTGGGGGCGAGGACGCAGTCGCGCTGGCCTGCGAGCTTCACGAGGACGACATCCTCGCCGACTATTGGGAGGTCGCGCAGTGACCCGCCCCGCCCCCTCGGCCGCCCTACTCGATCGGCTCGCCCGCCGGTTCCCGCAGTCCCCCGGGCACGCCGCCTGGCGCGCTCGCGTCACGGGCAGCCCGGTCCCCGATCGGGGACCCGCGCCCCCGGCGCGCCCGCAGGTCGTGGAGCACCGGAAGAACGGCCGAGTCGTCATGGCCGGGTTGGCCGTCCCGCACGCGGGGCGAGCCTGGACGAGCACGGGGATGCCGGCCTGCTGGTCGGCCTGCGATTGAGGGAGGATGCGATGGCGAACGCGAAACCACACAGGCTGCCCTTGGAGCCCGCCCCGAACGCGGTCCCGGATGCCGCGCCCTGGAACGCTGGGCCCGTGGGCATGCCTGCCGATCGGGACGTCTGGGCCTACCTTTATCACTACAGGGACGATGAGGATTTCGGCCTGCTCCGCGGACGGTACGACGCTGAATTCCGCGAGTTCTGGTGGGCTGGGGGCAGCCTGACGACCAGCGTCCTGGCCTGGGTCGACACCGAGGAGCAGCCCGCGTTCTGCATCGAGGCCGTACGCGCCTGCATCGCAAGCCTGCAGCCTCTCGTGGACAACTGCGACGACGAGATCGCCCACATGGCCGAGGACTGGCTGCACCGGGAGGTCCTGCGCGCCGTCGTCGCCGGCCATCCCGACGCGCAGGCGATCGCCGCGGCCGCGCTGGAATCCCGCGCCGTGAAGTTCACCCGGTATTACAGCTGAGGGCGCCATGACCAGGCACTGCGACGACTACATCGACGACCCGGCGCAGCCCGAATGCCTGCGCCGCTTCCTCGACTACAGCCGGCTCCCCGCCGCCCTGAAGTACCCGACGCGCGACGAGGCCTTCAACCAGGGCATGGAGGAGCATCTCGGGCACCCCATGTGGCGGGATCCCGTCCCGGTCCTGTTCGCCCGGCACGAGGGGCGCCCTGTGCACGTCACGATGGCATCCCGGTTCGGGGACATCGGGATCACCGAGGACCTCGACGCCGATCGGGGCTACGACCGGCGCGTCGCGGTCGAGGAGCTGGCCGACTTCAGCGCCAGCCTCCCCGCAATTTGACGCGCCTGGGGATCGACTCCGCCCGTGTTTTGTTCTCTCTCTGTTCTCATGGACGAATCGATGGAGAGAGCCGTGGACGAGATGAAGCGCGCCTACCTGGAGGCTTCCGGCGGCGACGCGAGGGACGCCCTGCGTCGGGCGCTCGCCGACGCCATGCAGGAGATCGCCGACGTGTCGAGCCACGTCAGCCGCGGCTTCGTGCGGGCCTCAAAGCCGGCGGACCTGGCGCGCAAGCTCGGGCCGGAGCGCCGGGCGCGCGAGGCGGCTCGGTAAGCCCTGTGCGAATCGCCAGGGCGGTGACATATTCGCGTTAGACGCCTTCGGAGAGGCGCACCTGCGGCCTGCGCCTTTCGCTGTAAGTCCGGTCATCCAGGGAAGTCGTGGAGGCACTCCTCGCCCTCAGCGAGGACTTGCCCATGCGCGCCTGCCACACCGACGACACCCGTAAACACGACTCCGTCACCGCCCACGTCCGCGGCAGCAACGAGCGCCGCGCCGAGGCCTCCCGGCTCACGGAGAAGGAGGTCAAGGCGATCCTGCGCAGCCGCCGCAGGATCAAGGATCTAGCCCGGGCCTTCGGTGTCAGCACCGAGACGATGGCCCTCGTCCGCTCCGGCAACCTCTGAGCGGGGGCCGCCATGTCGACCCGCATCCTGCTCGGCGATTGCCGCGACACACTGCGTTCGCTCCCCGCCGATTCCGTGCACTGCGTCGTCACCTCGCCCCCGTATTTCGGGCTGCGCGACTACGGCGTCGACGGCCAGATCGGCCTGGAGCCCACCCCCGCCGAATTCGTCGCCGCCATGGTCGAGGTGTTCCGCGAGGTCCGGCGCGTCCTGCGCCCGGACGGGACCCTGTGGCTCAATCTCGGGGACAGCTATTGCAACGACGACAAGTGGGGCGGCCGCGGCGGCGGCTACAACGGGCGAGGCGGCCTCGACCGCGAGCGCATCGCCCTCGTCCCCCGGCACCGACGCGCCCGAAGCGGCCTGAAGCCCAAGGACCGCATGATGATCCCGGCGCGTACCGCGATCGCGCTGCAGGACGACGGCTGGTGGCTCCGCGACGAGATCGTCTGGCACAAGCCGTGCCCGATGCCGTCGAGCGTGAAGGACCGGACCACCCCGGCCCATGAGATGCTCTACCTGCTGACGAAGAGCGCCCGGTACCGCTACGACCACGCCGCGATCCGCGAGGAGGCGGCCTGGGGCTACAAAACCAGCCCGAACCAGGTCCCAATGGAGGGGCGGAGCGTCGCCTCAACCGGCATCTGGCGAGGAGCCGGCACCGGCGAGGTCGACGTCGCCCGCGGCCGAGACGAGACCGGTTCGAGCTACGACAGGTCCTCGGGGCGGCAGAAGCGGTCAGTTTGGACCGTGGCACCGACCCCGTTCAAGGAGGCCCACTTCGCGACGTTCCCGCCGGCCCTCGTCGAGCCCTGCATCCTCGCCGGGTGCCCGGAGGGCGGCACGGTCCTGGATCCCTTCGGCGGGGCCGGGACGACGGCGCTCGTCGCGGAGCGCCTGCAGCGCAACGCCATCCTGTGCGAGCTGAACCCCGAGGACGCCCGCATCGCGACCCGGCGGCTGCAGGCCGACGGGGGCCTGTTCGCCCAGGTCGCGGCCGAGTAGGCCAAGGATCGGCGGATCGAACCTGTGGATGGGGCCGCCCGGCGGTGACAAACGAGCCCTGGGCGGCGGTGACAAAGCGGTTCAAACCGGTGTCGTAGATGAAAATTTAGCTTTGAAATCGTTGCGCTTTTTGGCGCGACGCATGGGTGGCGGAGACGGAGGGATTCGAACCCTCGATACCCTTATTAGGGGTATGCTCATTTAGCAAACGAGTGCCTTCAGCCTCTCGGCCACGTCTCCACTGCGCTTGGCTGTAGAAGCTCCGGCGGGGCGGGTCAACCCGGTCGGCGCGGGGTTGTGACACGGCGCTCATAATGCTTGGCCACGCGCAGATGGCGCGAGATCGCGTAGTTCATGGCCGTGAGGAAGCCGTAGGCGCCGCGCACGAAGTGGCGGCGGCCGAAATATGCTTTCAGGAAATTGCCCGGCAGCTCGACGTAGAGGCGCCAGGCCGGGATCGTGACGCCGCGGGCGTCGAGGTCGTCAGCCTGCTGGTCGGAATAGCGGTTGAGCTTGGCGAGCTGGTCGCCCAGCGACCGTACCGAGAAATGGTGGATGCGCCCTTTGATCCGCCCCGTGGTGACGCCGGGGCCGAGCACGACCCGGTCGTGGACCGGTGAGGTCGAGTAGGTGCTCAAGTCGCGCCGGTAGAGCCGCACGGGGGTCAGGACGTAGGCCCAGGGGTGGGGGCGTGTCTCGCCCGGGAAAACCTCTGCGATGGCGATGGACCAGGCGGCATGCGCCGGCTCGCCCTGCGCGAAGACGGCGCGGATCTGCTCGGCGAGGTCGGGCGGCACCACCTCGTCGGCGTCGAGGTTGAGCACCCAGTCGTGGCGGCACTGCTCTTCCGCGAAGCGCTTCTGCCGGCCGTAGCCCGGCCAATCGTTGTGGATCACGCGGGCGCCGAGCGAGGCGGCGAGCGCCTGGGTGCCGTCGGTCGAGCCGGAATCGACCACCACGATGTCGTCGGCCAAGGCGCGCACCGCCGCGAGGGTCGCACCGAGGCGGTCGGCCTCGTTCTTGACGATGATGAAGACGGAGATCGGGAGCGGGGCCATGGGTCTCGAAGCGCGCGGGGCCTTCGCTGTACCGGCGCGATTTGGCGCGAACAAGCGCGGCTATTCGGCGGCCTCCGCCAAGCGCTTGCGTTGAACCTTGCCGTTGGCGGTGCGGGGCAGCGCCTCGACGAAGCGGACCGCGCGCGGTGCCTTGTAGGCCGCCAGACGTTCGCCGCACCACGCCATCAATCCCTCCGCGTCGGGCTCGGCGCCGGGGCGCAGAACCACGAAGGCGGCGATGACCCGCAGATCCGCGCGCACGGAAAGCTCCGTCACGCCGACCTCGGCGATGTCGGGATGGCCCGCCAGCACGCCTTCCACCTCGACGGGCGAGACGCGGTAGCCCATGGCGTTCATCAGGTCGTCGTTGCGGCCGTGAAACCAGAGATAGCCGTCCGCATCAAAGCTCGCGAGGTCGCCGCCGGCGAACCATTCCCCCCGCATCACGGTCGCCTCTTCTTCCGGCCGCTGCCAGTAGCCGAGCATCAGGCCGGGGTCGGAGCGGTGGATCGCCAAGAGGCCGGTCTCGCCCGGCGGCAGCGGTTCGGGCGGGCGCTCGACGGGCAGGATTGCGACGCGGCGCCCCGGCTGCGGCCGGCCGGGCGAGCCGGGGCGAACGGGGATGGTCGGGCCGCTCGACACATAAGTCGAGATCTCGCTCATGCCGAGCGCTTCGTAGAGCGGCTTGCCCATGGCCTCCGTCCAGGCGTCGAGAAGGTCGGCCGACAGGGCCTCGCCCGCGGTGACGCCGTGGCGCAGGCGGGAGAGATCGTGCTCGGCGAGGTCAGCGTATTTCAGGATCTGACGGTAGACGCTCGGCACCGCCGCGAAGATCGTCGCGCCCTGCTCGGCGATCAGGCGGGGCCAGATCCCGCGGTCGCGTGGGCCGTTATAGAGCACCGTCGTGGCGCCACAGGCCCAGGGGTCGGTAATGCCGACGCCGAGGGTGTAGGTCCAGTTCATCGTGCCGGCATGCAGCATCACGTCGGATTCGGTGAGGCCGAGCCAGTGCGCGTGCATCGGCCGGCGGCCCCAGATGGCGCGGTGGGCATGGAGCACGCCTTTCGGGCGGCTCGTGGTGCCGGAGGTGTAGACGAGGGTGGCCGGATCGTCGGCGGCGGTGTCGGCGTAGTCGGCGAGCGGCTCGCCCGCCTTCATCGCCGCGATCGTCTCGGGGTCGAGGTGGATGCAGCCGGCAGCCCCGCTGGAATTCGAAAAGCCTTCACCGGTCACCACGGCGGCGACGCCGGCATTCTCCATCAGGAAGCTGGCTTCGTCGGCCGTCAGTTGCGGCGAGGAGGGGAGGGCGACGAGGCCGGCGGCGAGCGCACCGAAATAGACCAGCACGTAGTCGGCCTCGTTGCCCATGCGGATCATCACCCGGTCGCCGGCCTTCAGACCGAGGCCGAGCAGCCCCGCCGCAATGCCGCGCACCGCCCGGTCGGCTTGCGCATAGGTGAGGCGCCTGACCGTGCCGCCGTCGCCCACCATGACGAGCGCTGTCTTGTCGCCGCGCAGCCGGGCATTCTCCGCGAGGCAATAGCGGGCCGCGTTGAAGCGGGGCGGCGGCTGGCGGTCGTCGGTGGTCGGCACGGCGGGCGTTTCCCGTTATCTCGGCGTTTGCCCCGGTGTCCGATCCTGATCTCTCACGGTCAAGCGGTGCCTCGACCGTGGAACGCTGCACGGAGGCGCCTGCACGCTGCCGGCTATATGCGCCGCGGCTGGATTGCGCCGGAGAGGCCGGCGCTCGCCCCGTCCCTGAGTTCGAGCCAAAGGAAGCGCGCGGGATCGACCGGGCCGGGCAGGGTCAGCCGGCCCGCCGGCACGGGCACAAAGCCGAAGCGGCGGTAATAGGGCGCGTCGCCGACGAGGACGACGAGGCCGTGCCCGGCGGCGCGGGCGGCGTCGAGGCTCGCCTGCATCAGGCTGGTGCCGATGCCACGATCGGAAAAGCTCGGATCGACGGTGAGCGGCCCGAGCACGAGGAGCGATCCGCCTTGCGCCTCGGCCGGGCCGATCCGCACCGAGCCGACGAGATAGGTGCCGACGAGCGCCGTCAGGCAGAGATCGGGCAGGGGCGCGACGCCCTCGCGCAGGCGGTAGGCGGTGCGGGCGAAGCGGCCGGGGCCGAAGGCGCGGGCATGCAGCCGCTCGATCGCCGCGGCGTCGTCCGGGTGCTCGGGTCGGATGACGAGGGGGAGGGCGGTCACGGGCGGCGTCCGGCGGCGAATGCGCGCCGATAGCAGCCGGCTGCGCAGTCGGCAAACAGAGGCGCGCGTCAGGCGCCGCGCGCGGAGAAATCGATGCGCGGATCGATCCACGTATAGGTGAGGTCGGAGAGCAGATTCACGGCCAGACCCAGCAGGGAGAAGATGTAGAGCGTGGCGAACACCACCGGATAGTCGCGGCCAACGATGGAGGAGAACGACAGAAGCCCGAGACCGTCGAGCGAGAAGATCGTCTCGATCAGCAGCGAGCCGGTGAAGAAGGCGGTGATGAAGGCGCCGGGAAAGCCGGCGATGACGATCAGCATCGCATTGCGGAAGACGTGGCCGTAGAGGACGCGCCGCTCGCTCACGCCCTTCATGCGGGCGGTGACGACATATTGCTTGCGGATCTCGTCGAGGAACGAGTTCTTGGTCAGCAGCGTCGAGGTGGCGAAGGCGCCGAGCACTAGGGCGGAGAGCGGCAGCACGAGGTGCCACGCATAGTCCAGGGCTTTGCCCCAGAGGCTCAGGGACTCGAAATTCTCGGAGGTGAGACCGCGCAGCGGGAAGATCTGCAGGAACGAGCCGCCCGCGAACAGGATCACGAGGAGGATGCCGAACAGGAAGCTCGGGATCGCGTAGCCGACGATGACGACCGCCGAGGTCCAGACGTCGAAGCGCGAGCCGTCGGCCACCGCCTTGCGGATGCCGAGGGGGATCGAAATCGCGTAGGAGATCAGCGTCATCCATAGGCCGAGCGAGATCGAGACCGGGAGCTTCTCCTTGATCAGGTCCAGCACCGAGACATCGCGAAAATAGCTGCGGCCGAAATCGAAGCGCAGGTAGTCCCACAGCATCTTGCCAAAGCGCTCATAGGCGGGCTTGTCGAAGCCGAACTGGGCTTCGAGCTTCTTAATGAAGGCCGGATCAAGCCCCTGCGCGCCGCGGTACTTCGAAGCCTCACCGCCGCCGCGGGCCGCCCCGCCGCCGAGATCGCCCTGGCCGCCGGTGATACGCGAGAGCGAGCCTTCCTGCTGGCCCTGGAGCTGGGCCAGAACCCGCTCCACCGGGCCGCCGGGGGCGAACTGAATGATGGCGAAGGTGATGAGCATGATCCCGAAGATCGTCGGGATCATCAACGCGATGCGGCGCAGGATGTAGGCGAGCATGGAAGATCCTCAGCCCCGGCCGATCCGGCGCGCCTTGGCCTCGTCGTACCACCACAGGCCCGGCACGCCGAGCCCGTAGGTGGGCAGCTTCGCCGGGCGGCCGTACATGTCCCACAGGGCGAGGCGGTACTCGGGTGAGTACCACATCGGGATCCAGTAGCGGCCGGCCCGCATCACCCGGTCGAGGGCGCGGCAGGCCACGGTGAGGCTCGCGCGCGAATCCGCGTTGGCAATGCGGTCGAGCAGCGCGTCGATCACCGGATCGGTGATGCCGGCGAGGTTGTTGGAGCCGGGGATCGCCGCCGCGCGCGAGCCATAAGCCTCGCGCAGCTCCGGCCCCGGTGTCGCGTCGCCCGAGGCCGCGCGGGCGGTGATGTCGAAGTCGAAGTCGCGCACCCGCGCCTGATACTGTGCGGCATCGACCGCCCGCTGGCGCGCTTTGATGCCGATCAGCCCGAGATTGCGGATGAAGGGCTGGACGATCGGCTCCCAGACGGAATCCGAATCGAGGAATTCGAACTCGATCGGCTTGCCGCTCGGCAGCCTCAAGGCGCCGCCCTCGCGGGTGCAGCCCGCCTCCTTGAGCAGGGCCACCGCGCGGGCGAGCAGCGCCCGGTCCTGGCCCGAACCGTCCGGAACCGGCGGCGTCCAGGCCTCGCCGAACACCTCGGCCGGCACCTGCCCGCTGAAGGGTTCGAGGAGGGCCAGCTCCTCCGCGGAGGGCTTGCCGGTCGCCATCAGGTCGGTCTTCTGGAAGAACGAGACGGTGCGCTCGTAGGAGCCGAACATCGCCGTGCGGTTGGTCCAGGGGAAGTCGAAGCACAGGCCGATCGCCTCGCGCACGCGCGGATCCTTGAACACCTCGCGGCGGGTGTTGAAGAACCAGCCCTGGATGTTGGCGGGCGAGGTATCGGGCAGGGTTTCGCGCTTGACGCGGCCCTCGCGCGCGGCGGGAAAATCGTAGCCCGTCGCCCAGATCCGCGAGGTAAATTCCTGGCGATAGGTGTAGGCGCCGCCCTTGAACGCCTCAAAGGCGACCTGGCGGTCGCGAAAGTACTCGTAGCGGAGCTGGTCGAAGTTGTTCTGCCCGACCATCACCGGAAGATCCGCCGCCCAGTAATCGGTCACGCGCTCCAGTTCGATGAAGCGGCCGATATCGATCCGCCCGACCTGATACGGGCCGGAGCCGAGCAGCGGCTTGAGGGTCTGCGCCTCGAAATCGCGCCCTTCGAAGAACTTCGCCGAGAAGATCGGCAGTCCGGCGACGATCAGCGGCAGGTCGCGGCTGCGGCCTGGGGCGAAGCGGACGACGAGGGTCTCGTCGCCCTCCGCCGTTGCCTCGGCGACGTCGCGGATCACCTGCGCGATCGTCGGGTGCCCCTTCTCCTTGAGGATGGTGAGGGAGAAGGCCGCGTCCCGCGCGGTCAGGGGCGAGCCGTCGTGGAAATGCGCTTGGGGACGCAGGGCGAAGCGATAGGTCAGGCCGTCGGGGCTAATCTCGACCGAGCGGGCGACGAGGCCGTAGAGCGCGTCCGGCTCGTC
Source organism: Methylorubrum sp. SL192 (assembly GCF_026672325.1). Lineage (NCBI taxonomy): Bacteria > Pseudomonadati > Pseudomonadota > Alphaproteobacteria > Hyphomicrobiales > Methylobacteriaceae > Methylorubrum > Methylorubrum sp. SL192. The sequence continues at coordinate 4,722,762 of NZ_JAPPQV010000003.1, read as the reverse complement.
GAGCGCGCGCACCATCAGGCTGTCGAAGGTGAGGTTGATCCCAGCCGCGCCGTTGCCGCGGAAGACGTAGGGATTGAGCGTGTCGAAGGTGTCGAACGCCTGATTCCCGAAGGTCTGGACCAAAGTTGTCGAGAAGCGCCCGCCGCGCGGCGCCATCGGGTTCACGTAGTCGAAATTCGGGAAGTCGGGCGCGTATTTCAGCTCGCCGAAACTTGAAAGGCCGTGAGCCTTGCGGACATCCTCGGCGCAGGCCGAGCGGGGCAGGGCGCCCGCGAGCGCTAGCACCCCCGTGCCGAGGACGACGCTCCGGCGGGTCGCGCCCGCGCTCATCGCGGGGCCCCCGTCTTGGCGGCGAGCGCCTCGTCGTACCACCACGTCGTCGGGAAGCCGGACGAGCCGTATTTCGGAAGCACCGCAGGGCGGCCGAAGCGGTTCCAACGCAGCGTCCGCGTCGCGGCCGAGGACCATTGCGGCACCACGAAGTTGTGGGCGAGCAGCGCCCGGTCGAGGGCGTGCGTGGCGGCGACCAGCGTCTCGCGGTCCTGCGCGAAGATCACCTTCTCGATCAGCGCGTCGATGCCCGCATCCTTGATTCCGGCGATGTTGCGCGAGCCCGGCTTGTCGGCGGCGGCCGAGCCCCAGAACTCGCGCTGCTCGTTGCCCGGCGAGAGCGATTCCGGCCAGTTCGAGGTGGTGATGTCGAAGTCGAAGCTGCGCAGGCGGTTCTGGTACTGCGCCTGATCGATCACCCGGATCGAGGACTCGATGCCGATGAGCTTGAGCTGCGCGGCGTAGGGCAGGATCACCCGCTCGAACACGTTCTGGAATTCGAGGAACTCGACGGTCAGCGGCTCGCCGGTCGCCTTCGCGACCATCTTGCCGCCCTTCAGCTCGTAGCCGGCCTCCCGCAGCAGGCCGACCGCCTTGCGCAGGTTGGCCCGCGCGGCCTCGGGCGTGTCGTTGACGGGGTTGGTGTAGGTCTCGGTGAAGACGCTGCCCGGCAGCTTGTCCTTCACGCTCTCCAGAATCACCTTTTCCATCCCGTCGGGCAGGCCCGACGAGGCGAGGTCCGAGCCGTAGAAGTAGGAATCGATCCGGCTGTACAGGCCGTAGAAGAGCTGCCGGTTCATCTCCTCGAAGTTCAGGGCGAGGTTGAAGGCGCGGCGCACGCGCTCGTCCTTGAACTTGTCCCGGCGCAGGTTGAACACGAAGGCCTGCATGATGCCGGTGCCGCGGCCGGGGAACTCCTCCTTGATGAGGCGCCCTTCCTTCACCGCCGGGAAGTCGTCGTAGGCGGTCGCCCAGTTGCGAGCGATGTTCTCGGTGCGGAAGTCGTACAGGTCGCCCTTCAGCGCCTCCAGCAGAACCGACCCATCGCGGAAATACTCGAAGCGGACCGTGCCGAAGTTGTTGCGGCCGCGATTCACCGGCAGATCCTTGCCCCAGTAATCGGCCACGCGCTCGTAGACGGCCGAGCGGCCGGCATCGACCTTGGTGAGCCGATAGGGGCCGGAGCCGAGCGGGATCTCGAGCGTCGTCTCGGTGGCGCTGCGCGGCTTGCCGTTCTTGTCGGTGCCGGTCCACCAGTGCTTGGGCAGCACCTGCATCTGGCCCAGCACCTGGGGCAGTTCGCGGTTGCCGGCCTCGCTGAAGCGGAAGACGACCTCGTGCTCGGCCCCCGGCTCGGCTTTGGCCACGGTGTGGTAGTAGGCAGCATAGAACGGGCTGTTGGCCTTCAGCGTATCGAAGGACCAGATCACGTCCTCGACGGTGACCGGCTTGCCGTCGTGCCAGCGCGCGTTCGGCCGCAGGCGATAGGTCACCGACTGGCCGTCCTCGGCGATCCGCACGGCCTCGGCGAGGAGGCCGTAGGAGGAGAACGGCTCGTCGCCGGAATCCTCCATCAGCGTGTCGTAGATCTGAGTGATCCCGCCTTCGAGATCGCCCTTCAGGCCGTTGACGATAAAGTTGAGGTTGTCGAAGCCGCCCTGCGACCCGAGCCGCACCAGGCCGCCGACCGGCGCCTTCGGGTCGGCATAGTCGAAATGCTGGAAGTCCGGGCCGTATTTCGGCTCGCCGAGCAGGGTCAGCGCGTGGCGCCAATTGCCGGGTGCCTCCTGCGCCGAGACCTTCGAGGCGGATTCGGCGGGCTCCTGAGCGGAGACGGGGCCTCGCAGTCCCAGGAGGACGAGTGCTCCGGCGAGGAAGCTGCGGCGGGCAATTACGGCGTTTTCCGTCACGTTGGCGCGGTCTCCCGATCCCGTGAGAGGTCAGTCGGGCGTCGTTCTAGGACGAGCCCGGAGTTGGCGCCACCCGCCGCGAGCGCGCAGCCGGCGCAGCTACGTGCCCGGACATGAAAAAGGCCGGGCTTCAGGGGGCCGGCCTTCTCGGAAACTCGTACGCCGCTTCGCCTTACGGCTTGGGTGCGTCGGGGTCGGGCTTAGCCGACGGCTCGGTGGCCGGCGTGGACTCGGAGCCCGGATCCGCCTTGGTCGGGATGTCCCCCGAGGGCTTGGCCTCGGGCGCCTGCGTCGGGGCGACCTCGTTGCGCTGGGGCTGGACCTGCGGCGCCGGGACCGGGCGGGCGGTGTCCTTGCCGTCACCCGATTGGGTGTTGCCCTGCGGCGCGTTGGTCTCGGGCGTCTTGCTCTTGTCGCCCGTCGCGCTCTCCACCGGCTTGGTCCCGGCCGGCTTCTTCTCCTCGGCGGCCTTCTTGGCGTCGGGCTTGCCCTCGGCTGGCTTCTCGGTCTCGGCCTTCTTGTCAGCCGCCGGCGCCGTTTCAGCCTTCTTCTCGGCGGCCGGCAGCGGCTTCGGGCTGTCGGCGAGCGTGCGCAGATAGGCGATGACGTTGGCGCGGTCCGTCGGCGAGCCGATACCGGCAAACGCCATCTTGGTGCCCTTCACGTAGCCCTTCGGACTTTCGAGGAAGTGGTCGAGATCCTCGTAGGTCCAGGTGCCGCCCTTCTCCTTGAGCGCGGCGGAGTAATCGAAGCCGGCGGCATGCGCCTTCTCGCGCTCCACGATCTCCCAGAGATCGGGGCCGACCTTGTTCGGGCCGCCCTTCTCGAAGCTGTGGCAGGCCTGGCAGGCCTTGGTGCCGCCCTTGCCCTTCTCGGCATCGGCGCTGGCGAGCCGCACGGCGATGGGCTCGGCCTTCGGGGCTTCCGCCGCCGCGCCGCCGCTCTTCGCCTCCGGCTCGGGCAGGCGATAGCCGGCGTTTCCGGCGGGCTTGGGGTGATAGATCAGCTCCGCCACGAAGCCCGACCCAACCGCGAACAGGAGGGCACCCAGGACCGCGCCCGCAACCTTGTTCAGCTCGAAGGAATCCATGCTCGACAGCTCCGGCGCGCGGGATCAGGACCCGGCGGATGAGGGCCCGACGGGCAGACGCCGGACTTTGGAGGATTTCAAGGGTGATTACCCGGTCGGGCCCGATCTTGACAATGGGCCATGCGCGCTGCGCGCTGTCGCACACCGTTATTCGTCATACGCTTCGAGCGAGCGGGCATTTTCGTTGCAGCTCTGCCGCACTGTGAGGGCGGAACGCCCGATCATGACAAGCCGCACCGTCGCTGCTAGAGCGCTCCCGCGTGCCTAAAACCCCTTCCGCTTAAGTTCGTCCGACCCGCCCGAGGCCATGTCCGATCCCCTGATCCTGATTCCGGCCCGCCTCGCCGCGACCCGGCTGCCGTCGAAGCCGCTCGCCGACATCGCGGGCGTGCCGATGATCGTGCATGTCTGGCGCCGTGCCGTGGAGGCGGGCATCGGTCCCGTCGTGGTCGCCACCGACACCGACGCGGTCGCCGAGGTGATCGAGGCGCAGGGCGGGCTGGCGGTGATGACCCGGCCCGACCATCCCTCCGGCTCGGATCGTCTCGCGGAGGCGCTGGAGATCGTCGATCCCGACGGCAACCACGACGTCGTCGTCAACGTCCAGGGTGACCTGCCGACCATCGACCCGGCGATCATCGCCGCTTCGGTGATGCCGCTCGCCGACCCGCAGGTCGACATCGCCACCCTCTGCGCCGTGATCCACCGGCCCGAGGAGATGGACGATCCCAACGTGGTCAAAATCATCGGCCACACGGTGGGACCCAACCGCCTGCGCGCGCTCGCCTTCACCCGCGCCCGTGCCCCCTGGGGCGACGGGCCGCTGTTCCACCATATCGGCCTCTACGCCTATCGCCGGAAGGCGCTCGCGCGCTTCGTCGCCCTGCCGCAGGGCGAACTGGAGCAACGCGAGAAGCTGGAGCAGTTGCGCGCGCTGGAGGCCGGCATGCGCATCGACGCGATGATCGTCGAGGACCTGCCACTCGGCGTCGACACCCCCGCCGACCTTGAGCGCGCCCGCACGCTGCTCGCCATCCGCCGCCTGAACTGAGCCTGCCGAAGCACCGATGACCGACCGCACCATTGCCTACCAGGGCGAGCCCGGGGCCAACTCGCACATCATCTGCTCGCAGGCCTATCCCGGCTGGACCGCTTTGCCCTGCGCCACCTTCGAGGACGCCTTCGCCGCAGTGAACGAGGGCAAGGCGAACCTCGCGATGATCCCGATCGAGAACTCGATCGCTGGCCGGGTCGCGGACATCCACCACCTGATCCCGACGTCGCGGCTGCACATCATCGCCGAGCACTTCCTGCCGATCCACTTCCAGCTCATGGCCCTGCCGGGGGTGGGCACGGAGCAACTGACGAGTGTGCACAGCCACATCCACGCGCTCGGCCAATGCCGCCGGATCATCCGGCGGCTCGGCCTCAAGGCGGTGGTGGCCGGCGATACGGCCGGCGCCGCCCGCGAGGTGGCGGAGGCGCGCGACCCCAGCCGCGCCGCGCTCGCCCCAGCCATGGCGGCCGAGGTCTACGGCCTCGATATCCTGGAGCGCGACGTCGAGGACGAGGCGCACAACACCACGCGCTTCGTCGTGTTCTCGCCCGAGCCCGCCGAGTGCGAGCCGGGTAACGACTCGACGGTGACGAGCTTCATCTTCCGGGTCCGCAACATCCCGGCGGCGCTCTACAAAGCGCTCGGCGGGTTCGCGACCAACGGCGTCAACATGTCGAAGCTCGAGAGCTACATGGTCGAGGGCCAGTTCACCGCGACCCAGTTCTACGCCGAGGTCGATGGCCACCCCGAGGATGACGGCCTGCGCCGGGCCCTCGAAGAGCTGCGCTACTTCTCGAAGGAGCTGCGCATCATCGGCACCTATCCGGCCCACCCGTTCCGCGAGACGACGCGGCAGGCGGCGGAGTAAGACGCCGCCAACTGATTGCGCTCACCGGCGAACAATCGGATTGTATCTACGATCTGATTGCCGCGGCGATCGAACGGAGCTACGTTTCGGATGTTGATTGTCTGAGACGAGTCCAAGCGCCTGACCAACCTGCAAAAGCACGGTCTCGACTTCGCGGATTTCGAGGCGGGCTTCGATTTCGAGACCGCTCTTGTCGCGGCTGCCCAACCGAGCGCCACTGGCTCAGCCCGAATGAAGATCATCGGCGAGTTCGACGGACAGACGGTGGTGGCAGTGATCATCGCTCCCTTGGGACGGGAAGCGATCTCGCTCATCAGCCTGCGCCGAGCCAGCCGGAGCGAACGGAGGCTCTACGATGCCCGCTGACAAGCCCGATCGGAGACCGACCACGACCTCGGAGGAGGCCGGGATCCAAGCCGGCATCGCGGCCGATCCCGACAATCCGGAATGGACCGAAGCGGACTTCCGAAGCGCCGTGCCCTTCGAACAGGCCTTTCCCGTCCTCGCAGAGAAACTGCGCCGCACCCGCGGCCCCCAGAGCGCTCCGACTAAACAGCTCGTCAGCTTGCGGCTCGATCAGGACGTCCTGCTTCGTTTCAGGGCGACCGGTCCGGGCTGGCAGTCTCGGATGAACGAAGCCCTGCGCCGGGCCGCGGCCGATCTTCCCGACTGAGTGTCTCTGATAAAGCTCCCGCTGCGCCGTCCTCGCTAGTGCGAGAACGGTCGAAGATCGGGAGTTTCGTGAGGCACTCTACACCGGCGATCGGCTGCCCTCGCGGCTCACGCCGCGTCGGCGGACTTGTCCTTGTTGGCCTCGGGCTTCGGGCCGCCCTTGGAGACACCGACCAGTGCCGGGCGCAGGGTCCGGTCGCCGATGACGTAGCCGGTCTGCACCACTTGGACGACGGTGCCGTTGGGCACCTCGGTGTTGGGCACCTCGAACATCGCCTGGTGGCGGTTCGGGTCGAAGCGCTGGCCCCTGGGATCGACCACCTTCACGCCGTGGCGCTCGAGCGTCTTGGTGAGATCCCGCTCCGTCAGGTCGATGCCCTCGATCAGACCCTTGAAGGGGCCCTCGGCACCCGCGCGCGCCTCCTCCGGCACGCTATCGAGCGCGCGGCGGATGTTGTCTGCGGTGTTGAGCATGTCGCGGGCGAAGTTCGTCACCGCGTAGGTGCGGGCATCCGCAACCTCGCGCTCGGTGCGGCGGCGCAGGTTCTCCATCTCGGCCAGCGTGCGCAGCAGGCGATCCTTGAACTCGTCGCGCTCGGCGATCGCGGCCGCGAGCCCTTCCGCATCCGCGCCCGCTTGCGAGGCACCGGATTGCGGCGGAACCTCCGCCTCCGCGCCGTCGTGCCGCTCGTGCTTCTCCATGTCGTCAGCCATCATCGTGCGATCGATCAGGTCTCGAAGGGTTCCGGGATGGGGCTGATATCATTCGGGCAAACCCCGAAATCAAGCGCACCGTGCCAGGGACAGGTCAGAGTTCCCGCGGCGGTGGCGAATCGACGAGGGCGTCGAGCCCTTCCGCGCGGAGGGCGGCGACGTCGCTGGCGAACACCTCCATCACCGCGGCGCGGATCATCGCGAGGCGGTCGGGCTGCACCACGCGGGTGCCGGTGAGGTCGGTCACGTAGAACACGTCCACCGCCCGCTCGCCGAAGGTCGCCACATGCGCCGAGGTGATGTTGAGGCTCAGGCGGTTGAGCCCCGTCGTCAGCTCGTAGAGCAGGCCCGGCCGGTCGAGGCCGGTGATCTCCACCACGGTCTCGCGGCTCGACAGGGCGTTGTCGATCGACACGTCCGGCGGCACGAGGAAGGTCTTGGGCGGCTGCTTCGGGTGCTTGTCGGCGACGAGTTCGGCGATCTTGATCTCGCCCTTCAGCGCCCGCTCGATCGCCGTGGCGATGCGGCCGGCCCGGCGCAGCTCGTCCTCGTCCCGCTCGAAGGCGCGGGAGATGAAGATCGAATCGAGGGCGAAGCCGTCGGTGGTCGTGAAGATCTGCGCATCGACGATGTTGCCGCCCATGGTCGCGCAGGCGCCGGTGATGATGGCGAGCAGCCGCGGATGATCGGGGGAATAGACCGTCAACTCGGTCACGCCGCGCACCGGATCGGTCTCGTAGGTCGTGGCGCTGGTGCGGCCCTCTTCCATCACCGTGCGCAGGAAGCGGGCGTTCTTGAAATGGCGCGTCGAATCCACCTTGAGCCAGTAGGCTTGGTTGTGGCGCGCGGCGTAGCCGTCGAACAGCTCGGAGTTCCAGTCCGAGAGCTGCTCGCGCAGGGCCATCTGGATCAGCCGGACCCGGTCGGTGCGGGCGATTTCTGAATGGCCGCCGGACAGGACGACTTCGGTCTCGTCGTAGAGAGTGCGCAGCAGCGTGCCCTTCCAGGCGGTCCACACGCCGGGGCCGACCGCCTTGATGTCGGCGACGGTGAGGATCGCGAGCAGCTTCAACCGCTCCAGGCTCTGCACCTCGCTCGCGAACTTCTCGATCGTCCTGCGGTCGGAGAGGTCGCGGCTCTGCGCCGTCATCGACATCAGCAGGTGGTGCTCGACCAGCCACGAGACCGTCTCGGTCTCCGCCTGGCTCAATCCGAAGCGCGGCCCGAGCTTGCGGGCGATGGCCGCACCCGCGATCGAATGGTCCTCCGGCCGGCCCTTGGCAATGTCGTGGAGCAGGATGGCGACATAGAGGGCGCGGCGGTTGTGGATCGTATCGATCAGCCGCGAGGCGAGCGGATGCTCGTCGCGCACCCGGCCCGAATCGATCGCCGCGAGCACGCCGAGCGAGCGCAGCAGATGCTCGTCCACCGTGTAGTGGTGGTACATGTTGAACTGCATCATCGCGACGATGCGGCCGAATTCCGGGATGAACCGGCCGAGCACGCCCGCCTCGTTCATCGATCGCAGGATCGTTTCGGGCGCGTTCTTCGAGGTGAGGATGTCGAGGAAGAGCCGGTTGGCCTCCGGATCGATGCGCACCGCGTGGGTGATGAGCTTAAGCGAGCGGTTGGCCAGCCGCGCCGCGTCCGGATGGATCGGGAGGTTGTGCCGGTCGGCGAGCCAGAACAGACGGATCAGGTTGACCGGATCGCGCTCGAACGCGTCCTCGCCGCGGATGTTGACCCGGCCGTTGTCGATCCAGAAATCCTCGGCCTCGATCGAGGTCGCGCGGAAGCGGTCACGGAAGCGGCCGATCCAGCGGTCGAGCACCGGCGTGCGCTTGGCGTGGCGTGCCTCCAACTCCGCGCAGACGATGGCGGTGAGGTCGCCGACATCCTTGGCGATGAGGAAATACGCCTTCATGAAGCGCTCGACGCCCGAAAGGCCGCCGCGGGAGCCGAAGCCGAGCCGCTCGGCGATCTTGGGCTGCAGCCCGAACGACAGGCGCTCCTCCGGCCGCCCGGTCACGAAGTGGATGTGGCAGCGCACCCGCCACAGGAATTCCTCGCAGCGCTCGAACAGGCGGTACTCGTCCGGCGTGAACAGCCCGGCATGGACCAGCTCGGCCTGATTGCGCACGCGGTAGGTGTATTTCGCGATCCAGAACAGGGTGTTGAGATCGCGCAAGCCGCCCTTGCCGTCCTTGACGTTGGGCTCGACGAGGTAGCGCGAGGCGCCTGCCTTGGCGACGCGGGCATCGCGCTCGCGGAGCTTGGCGTCCACGAACTCTGAGGCCGACCCGATCACCAATTCGGTGTCGAAGCGGGTGACCATCTCCTCGAACAGCGAGCGCGAGCCGAACAGGAAGCGGGATTCCAGCAAAGCGGTGCGGATCGTCATGTCGGCGCGGCCCTCGCGCAGGCATTCCTCGACGGACCGCGTGGCGTGGCCGACCTTCAGCTTGAGGTCCCACAGCACGTAGAGCATCGCCTCGACGACGCTCTCGGACCATGCCGTCTGCTTGTAGGGCAGCAGGAACAGCAGATCGATGTCCGAGCCCGGCGCCATCGTACCCCGGCCGTAGCCGCCGGTGGCGACGATCGCGAGATGCTCGCCGGTGGACGGGTTGTCGTTGGGGTAGAGGCGCCAGACCACGGCGTCGTAGATCGCCCGCACCACCGCATCGGTGAGGCGGCTCAGGCGCTGCGCGCAGGCGAGGCCGTCGCGTTCCTTGAGGAGAAGCCGTTCGGCCTCCGCGTGACCGGTCTCGATCACCTTGCGCAACTCGGGCACAAGGAGCCCCCGCAGCTTGGTCGGCTCGCGGGCGTCGCGATCGAGGGAGGCGACGATCTTTTCCAGGACGGGAACGGGGTCGAACATGGCCGTCCCGTTAGCATGTAAAGCCGGCGGCGGCATCGGCCGGTTGCAGGCAACTCAACCGTTCTGTTCCGCGGATTTTTCGTTTGACGAAACGAACGTGACTGTTCTAGCCATCAGGTGGATCCGGCAACAAGCCGGGCCGATATGGGAGACAGCCGCATGATTCGACGCCGCACCGTCCTCTCCGCCTTCGCCGGATTGTTCGGCCTCCTCGCGACCGGTTCGAACCTGCGGGCTGCCGACGTCTCCGAGATCCGGCTCGACTGGGCGACCTACAATCCGGTCAGCCTCGTCCTGAAGGAGAAGGGCTTTCTGGAAGAGGCGCTGAAGGCCCGCGGCATCAAGGTGCGCTGGGTCCAGTCGCTCGGCTCCAACAAGGCGCTCGAATTCCTGAACGGCGGCGCCATCGATTTCGGCTCTTCGGCCGGGGCGGCCGCACTCCTGGCGCGCATCAACGGCAACCCGATCAAGGTCGTCTACGCCTATTCCCGGCCGGAATGGACCGCGCTCGTCACCCGCAAGGAGACCGGGATCGGCAAACCCGCCGACCTCAAGGGCAAGCGCATCGCCGTCACCCGCGGCACCGATCCCCACATCTTCCTGATCCGCGCCCTCCAGGGTGCCGGACTCACCGAGAAGGATGCCAAGCTCGTCCTGCTCCAGCACGCCGACGGCCGCACGGCGCTCGACCGCGGCGACGTCGATGCCTGGGCCGGGCTCGATCCGATGATGGCCGCCGCCGAGATCGAGAGCGGCGACGTGCTGTTCCACCGCGATGCCGCCGCCAACACCTGGGGCGTGCTCGACGTGCGCGAGGATTTCGCCAAGGCCCATCCCGATCTCGTGAAGGTGGTCATCGCCGCCTACGAACAGGCCCGCACCTACGCGCTCGCCAACCCGGACGCCCTGAAGAGCGCGCTCGTCTCGGCCACCAAGCTGCCCGAAGCGGTCATCGCCAAGCAGATCGAGCGCACGGACCTGAGCCAGCCCGCCGTCGGTTCGGTCCAGGCCGAGAGCATCCGCGCCGCCGGCCTTGCCCTGCAGCAGGCGGGCGTGATCCCCGCGTCCACCGACGTGGCGGCGGCGGTGGACGGTCTGATCGATCCGCAGTTCAACCCGGCCCCGACCCGCTGAGCCTGCCGATGCCGGACGCCGCGCACCTCGCCGCCTTTGCCCTGGTCTGCCTCGGGATGGTGCTCACGCCCGGCCCGAACATGGCCTACCTCGTCTCGCGCACCGTCGTGCAGGGACAAGCGGCCGGGTTGGTGTCGCTGACGGGTGTCGCGGCGGGCTTCGTCGTCTATCTGCTCTGCGCGGCCTTCGGCATCACCGCCCTCCTCGTGGCCGTGCCCTTCGCCTACGATGCCCTGCGCTGGACCGGTGCGGCCTACCTCTTCTTCCTCGCGTGGCAGGCCGTTCGGCCCGGCGGACGTTCGCCCTTCGACACCCGCCCGCTACCGCCCGACGGGGCGGGGCGGCTCGTCGCCATGGGCTTCCTGACGAGCGTGCTGAACCCCAAGATCGCGGTGATGTACCTGTCGTTGCTGCCGCAATTCATCGATCCGGCGGCGGGCGGGGTGCTGACGCAATCCCTTGCGCTCGGCCTCCTCCAGATCGCGGTGAGTCTCGCGGTGAACGCGGTGATCGTCCTGTCCGCCGGGTCCGTCGCTGCGTTCCTGAAGGGGCGGCCCCTCTGGCTCCTCGCGCAACGCTGGTTCATGGGGACGGTGCTGGCGGGGCTCGCGCTGCGCGCGGCGACCGATGCGCGGCGCTGAACGGCCGACCCGGACGAGTCTTTTCGAGAACACGATGCAGATCCGGCGCGGCACCCTGGCATGAGCGTCACCACCGTTCTCTCCGACGACACGGAGCCGAAAGCGGTTCCTGCGCGCCGCTCCGCTCTTCTGGGGGGCGGGGCGCGGCTGGCGCTCGGCCTGCTGCTGCCGCTCGTCCTGGCGCTCGGCTGGGAGGCGGCCGTCGCGGCCGGGCTCGCCTCCGGGCGACTCCTTCCGCCGCCGAGCCGGGTCGCGGCCGCGCTCTGGACGCTCGCGGCCTCGGGCGAACTCTGGACCCATGTCGAGGCGACCCTGATCCGTGTCGGCCTCGGCTTCGCCTTCGGGGCCGGCGCCGGCATCCTCGCGGGCGCGCTCACCGCGACGCTGCCGACCCTGCGCTGGCTGGTCGATCCGAGCCTTCAGGCCCTGCGCGCCGTCCCCTCGCTCGCCTGGGTGCCGCTGTTCATCCTGTGGTTCGGCATTCTCGAGACGCCGAAGGTCGCCCTGATCGCGGTCGGGGTGTTCTTTCCCGTCTACATCGGCGTGGCCGGCGCCATCGCCTCGGTCGATCGCAAGCTGGTGGAGGTCGGCCGCATCTTCCGCCTCTCGAAGGTTGCGCTCGCCCGGCGCATCCTCCTGCCGGCCGTGCTGCCGGCCACCCTGACGGCGCTCCGCACCGGGCTCGGCCTCGGCTTCCTGTTCGTGGTCGCCGCCGAACTGATGGGGGCCTCCGAGGGGCTCGGCTACCTGCTTCTCGACGGTCAGCAATTCAGCAAGCCCGACCAGATCCTGGCCGCGATCATCAGCTTCGCCGTGGTCGGCAAGGCCGCCGATGCCGGGCTCGTCGCCCTGACCAGCCCGTTGGTGCGCTGGCAGGACACGGCGCGCGAGACGCTGTGAGGCCGCCATGCTGAGCATCCAGAGCCTGTCCAAGACCTATGCCGACGGCACCCGCGCGCTGGAGGGCATCGACCTTCAGATGCCCAATGCCGAGATCGTCGCGCTGATCGGCGGCTCGGGCTGCGGGAAGACCACGCTGCTGCGCCTCATCGCCGGGCTCGACCGGCCGAGCGCGGGCGACATCGCCCTCGACGGTGAACCGATCACCGGGCCCCATCCCGGCGTCGGCCTCGTGTTCCAAGAGCCGCGCCTGCTGCCCTGGCTGACAGTCGCCGAGAATGTCGGCTTCGGCATCGATCACCTGCCGAGGCGCGAGCGGCGGGAGCGCGTCGCCCACGCCCTGGAGCGGGTCGGCCTCGCCGAACAGGCCGGGCGCTGGCCCCGCGAACTGTCCGGTGGGCAGCAGCAGCGCGTCTCGATCGCACGGGCGTTCGTGGCCAACCCGCGTGTGCTGCTCCTCGACGAGCCGTTCTCGGCGCTCGATGCCTTCACCCGCAAGGATCTCCACCGCCATCTCCTCGCCCTGTGGGAGGAGGTGCGGCCGACGGTGCTGATCGTCACCCACGACGTCGCCGAGGCGGTGGCGCTCGCCGACCGCGCCATCGTCATGCGCCCGCGCCCCGGCCGCCTCGACGACACGGTGGCCCTTCCGATGCGCCGGCCGCGCGACCCGGCGGCGCCGACGAGCGAGGCGGCGACCCGCAACATCCTTGCCGCCCTCGATCATTCGCTGCGCCCGCGCGACGCCTCCCGTGCACCGGAACTCGCCGGCGGCAGCTCGTTCTGAGGTGTCGCGGACTCGCGAAAGCCGCTAAATCCTCGACACCAAGAAAACGCGCCACCAAGAAAACCCGAGGAAATCCATGGACGCCGACGCTCTGCGCGCTCTCCAGGCCCCGCTCAAGAACAAGTACCGTGAGACGCCGGATTCCGCCGTCATCACGCTCAAGGCGAAGGGCTCGCTGGACGACACCAGCATCGCCTGCAAGGTCGAGACCGGCCGCGCGCTGGCCGTGGCCGGCCTGCACCCCGCCACCGGCGGTTCGGGCGCCGAACTCTGCTCCGGCGACATGCTGCTCGAAGCGCTGGTCGCCTGCGCGGGCGTGACGGTGAAGGCGGTGGCGACCGCGCTCGAAATCCCGCTCAAGGCCGGCACGGTCAGCGCCGAGGGCGACCTCGACTTCCGCGGCACGCTCGGCGTCGACAAGGAGGCGCCGGTGGGCTTCCGCTCGATCCGCCTGAAGTTCGACCTCGACACCGACGCTCCCCAGGAGAAGCTCGACCAGCTCCTGAAGCTGACCGAGCGCTACTGCGTCGTGTTCCAGACCCTCAACCACAAGCCGGAATTGTCGGTGAACGCCTCGCGCTCCTGAGCGGCGAAGCGTATCTGACAGGCGTCATGCGCCTGCTTATCATCGAGGACGACCGCGAGGCCGCCGCCTATCTGGTCAAAGCGTTCCGGGAAGCCGGGCACGCGGTGGACCATGCGGGCGACGGCCTCGATGGCTATGCGCTCGCCCGCGAGGGCGATTACGACGTGCTGATCGTCGATCGCATGTTGCCGAAGCTCGACGGGCTCTCGCTCGTGCGCTCCCTGCGCGAGCAGGAGATCGCCACGCCGGTCCTCATCCTCTCGGCGCTGGGCCAGGTGGATGACCGGGTGAAGGGGCTGAGGGCCGGCGGCGACGACTATCTCCCGAAGCCCTACGCCTTCTCCGAGCTTCTCGCCCGCACCGAGGTGCTGGCCCGCCGCCGCACGGCCGCGACCGGCCAGAGCGAGGCCACCGCCTACCGGGTCGGCGACCTCGAACTCGACCGGCTCTCGCACCGGGTGACGCGGGCGGGCCGCGAGATCGTGCTCCAACCCCGCGAGTTCCGTCTGCTCGAATACCTCATGCGCCATGCCGGGCAGGTCGTGACTCGGACGATGCTGCTGGAGCATGTCTGGGACTACCATTTCGATCCGCAGACCAACGTCATCGACGTCCACGTCTCGCGCCTGCGCGCGAAGATCGACCGCGGCTTCGAGCACCCGATGATCCACACGGTGCGCGGCGCGGGCTACGTCATCCGGGCGGACGAGCCGCAAGCCCCGTGAGCCCGACCGCCGCATCGCCGCCGCCGGACGGCCTCCTCGCGCGCCTCGGAAAGATCTTCCGCACGACCGCGTTCAAGCTGTCGCTCGCCTATCTCGTGCTGTTCGCGGTGCTGGCCTCGCTCGGCCTCGGCTACGTCGCCTGGAACGCGCGGCGGGTGCTCGACGATCAGATCCTCTCGACCATCGATGCCGAGATCAACGGGCTGTCTGAGCAATACACGGCGGGCGGGCTGCGCCGCCTCATCGCCGTGGTGGAACGGCGCGCCAAGGAGCCCGGCGCCTCGCTCTATCTCGTGACCACGCCCGCGGGCGAGCACATCGTCGGCAACGTCAGCCGGCTGCCGGCCGACATCCTCGCCCGGTCCGGCCAGTACGAGAGCTATTACGGGCGCGGCTCCGATTCGGGCCCGAGCGAGCATCGCGCGATCATGCGGGTCTTCAACCTCGCCGGGGGCTTCCGCCTCGTTGTCGGCCGCGACACCGAGGAGCGCGACCACCTGCGCGCGGCAATCGGCAATACCTTCGGCTCCTCGCTCGCTCTCGTCGTGCTGCTCGGCGTGCTCGGCGGCTGGTTCGTGGCGAGCCGCGTGCTGAAGCGCGTCGACGACATGACCGAGACCACCCGCACCATCATGGCGGGCGATCTCGACGGCCGCTTGCGGGTCGGCGGCACCGGGGACGAACTGGACCGCCTCGCCCAGAACCTCAACCTGATGCTGGAGCGCATCGGCGAACTGATGCGCGGCATGCGGGAAGTCTCAGACAACATCGCCCACGACCTCAAGACGCCGCTGACCCGATTGCGCAACCGGGCCGACGAGGCCCTGCGCACGGCCGAGACGCCGGAGGCCCTGCGCACGGCGATGGAAGGTGTGATCGAGGATAGCGACGGGCTGATCCGGGTGTTCAACGCGCTTCTCACCATCGCCCGCCTGGAGGCCGGCAACGCGCCCGAGAGCGTCAGTCGCTTCGATGCCGGGGCAGTGGCGCGGGAGGTGGCTGAACTCTACGAGCCGTTGGCCGAGGACAGGGGCCTGAGCCTGACCGTCGAGATCGAGCCGGACCTGATTCTCGACGGCAACCGCGAGTTGGTTGGGCAGGCGATCGCCAACCTCCTCGACAACGCCATCAAGTACGGTGCCTGCTCCCCTGCGTCCGGCCCGCAGGAGATCACGGTCAGCGCCGGGCGCGCCGATGGCGTCGTCCAGCTCCGGGTGGCGGATCGCGGCCCCGGCATCCCGGAAGCCGAGCGCGAGCGGGTGCTCGACCGGTTCGTGCGCCTCGATGCCGCCCGCACACGCCCCGGCTTCGGCCTGGGCCTCAGCCTCGTCGCGGCCGTGGCCCGGCTGCATGGCGGACGCCTTGAGCTTGCCGACAATGCTCCCGGGCTCGCCGTCACGCTGAGCCTGCCGGCCGGCGCGGCTTGAAGCGGATTCAGTTTAGGAAATTGCGCACGCCGTCGGGGTCGGCGAGCGTCGCCAGCGGGCTACCGGGGAGCGCGAGGACCACCAGCAGGACCGAGAGCGTGACGGTGGCGAGCCCCAGCACCGCTCCGACCCGCTGCGGTTCGAACCGACGGCTCGCAATCAGGGCGCAACCGAGCGTGAAAACGGCGGCTTCGGCGAAGGGAACGAGGGTGGTGCTGCTCATCGATTCGCTTTCGCCCTTGGTCGCCGTGTCGTCCGCCGGAAGTACCGCGAGAGGATGCCGCTCCGGCCCAGCTGGGATCAACTGAAGAAAGCGTGTGTCTGCTCCCGTAAGCCCTTCATGATAGGACGGCCGGGCCGCGAAAGAATTCTTTTGAGGCAGGGCGCCGGGGCCGAGGGACGGCTCCGACACGCTGTCTTCGTTCGCGCGATCGTCAGAGCGGCTTGCAGGGCCACCGCTTCGACCGGTTCGCCCTGACCATTGAGGCGGCGCTGGCCGGGCTCGGCGCGGCGCGATCCGGTCTGACGGGGGGAGCGGGAAGACGCGTCGCGCGGTGGAGGTCTCGCGCTTCGGGTGGTATCTGCCTCGCGCGTGTCGCCCGATGATCCCTCCGCTCCGCCCCATCCGCCCGGCCTCCCGCGCTTGCCGGTCGCCGCGGCCATGAACGCGTCCGCCCGCCCGCCGGAAACGGCGCTCTACGCGCCGGTGAAGGGCTTCCTCGAAACCCTCGGCTTTGCCGTCAAAGGCGAGATCGGCGGCTGCGACCTCCTGGGCGTGCGCGAGGGCGAGCCGCCGGTGCTGGTGGTGTGCGAGCTGAAGCAGAGCTTCAACCTGGAACTCGTGCTGCAGGCCGTGGATCGCGCCGGCGCCTGCGACGAGGTGTGGCTGGCGGCGCGCCTGTCGGTGCGCGGCAAGGGGCGGGAGGCCGATGCGCGCTTCCGCAACCTGTGCCGGCGCCTCGGCTTCGGCCTTCTCGGCGTCGGTGCCGACGACGGCGTCCATGTCCTTCTCGGCCCTGGAGCACCGATGCCCCGGCGCGATCCCAAGCGGCGCTCGCGCCTTTTGAACGAGCATCGCCGCCGACAGGGCGACCCCGTGGCCGGCGGCGGTTCGCGCGCGCCGGTGATGACCGCCTATCGCCAGCAGGCCCTCCTCTGCGCCCGCGCCCTGGCGCCCGGGCCGCTGCGCCCGCGCGACCTGACGAGCGCCGTCCCGACGGCTGCCGCCATCCTCCGCCGCAACGTCTACGGCTGGTTCGAGCGCACCGGCCACGGCGTCTACGCGCTGACGCCGGCCGGGCACGAGGCGATCGCGCGATGGCCTTCGACGCCGCCCTGACGCGCGCCCTCTTGTGCTCGCGGCGTCTCAAGCCAGAACTTGGACGTGCGGAACGGAGAGCCTTCGCATGAACGACCGGATCACCATCGCTGCCCCCGGCGTCTCGGCTGCGATCGTGCCGCTCGGAGCGGAACTGTCGTGCCGTCCCGAAATGCCCTTGGCAGAACCCGATTTGCGCGTTTGATGGGCAGGGCCGCGGCGCGACGGCGATGCGGACGCTTCGAAGCGAAGAAGGGACGGCATGGGCAGGCGACACGACGGGCAGATTGCCCGCGACGACGGCACGGCGCCCCTGATCGCGCGGCTGGGGCAGGCCCCGCCGCTCTCGAACCCCGAGGCGGCGCAGGCGCGCCTCGACGAGATCGCCGACGCGCTTCCCGACACCCTGCGCGAGGGCCCGGCCCGCGACCTCCTCGCGGCGCTTGCCGACCACTCGACCTTCCTGTGGTCGCTCGCTTCGCGCGATCCTGCCCGCCTCGTCCGCCTGTTCGAAGAGGCGCCGGAAGCGACCGACGCCCGCATCATTGCTGCTCAGCGCGCCGCCGGCCGGGCGGGGGAGGGCGCCGCGCCCGACCTCGATGCGGTCGGCAAGACCCTGCGGCGGAACCGGGCCGAGCACGCGCTCCTCGTCGCGCTCGCCGATATCGGCGGTCTCTGGCCGCTGGAGCGGGTGACCGCCGCGTTGTCCGATTTCGCCGACGCCTCGGTGTCGGCGGCCGTCGATGCGATGCTGCTGCAAGCGGCCGCCGCCGGCCGCTTCCTGCCGAAGGATGCGAGCGAGCCGCAGGCCGGCTCGGGTCTCGTCGTGCTGGGCTTAGGCAAGCTCGGCGGACGCGAGCTGAATTATTCGAGCGATATCGACGTGATCGTGTTCTTCGATCCGGAGGCCGCGCCGCTGAAGCCGGGGCTGGAGCCGACGCCGTTCTTCACCAAGCTGGCGCAGGGCGTCTCGAAGCTGCTGCAGGAGCGCACCCGCGACGGCTACGTCCATCGGGTCGATTACCGCCTGCGTCCCGATCCCGGTTCGACGCCGACCGCGATGAGTCTCGCCTCGGCCTACGTCTATTACGAGACCACGGGCCAGAACTGGGAGCGGGCGGCCTTCATCAAGGCCCGCGCCATTGCCGGCGACATCCCGGCGGGCGAGCGGTTCCTGGCCGACCTCACGCCCTTCGTCTGGCGCAAGTATTTCGACTTCGCGGCGATCGCCGACGTGCACGCGATGAAGCGGCAGATCCACGCCGTGCGCGGGCACGAGGCGCTGGCGGTGGCCGGCCACGACATCAAGCTCGGACGCGGCGGCATCCGCGAGATCGAGTTTTTCGTCCAGACCCAGCAACTCGTCTTCGGCGGCCGGCGCCCGATGCTGCGCGGGCGCTCCACCGTGCCGATGCTGGCCAAGCTGCACGAGGATGGCTGGATCTCAGCGGAGGCGCGCGATGAACTCGGCGCGGCCTACGCCTTCCTGCGCACGGTCGAGCACCGCCTGCAGATGGTGCGCGACGAGCAGACCCAACGCCTGCCGACCGACCGGACCGAACTCGAGAATTTCGCCCGGTTCGCGGGCTTTGCCGACCTCGCCGGTTTCGAGGCGGCCCTGCTCGCCCATGCCCGCCGGGTGCAGGCGCACTATGCCTTGCTGTTCGAGGCCGGGCCCGATCTCTCCTCCGAGGTGGGCGACCTCGTCTTCAGCGGCGCCGCCGACGATCCGGCGACTTTGGCCACCCTGCGCAGCCTCGGCTTCCGCGATCCCGAGCGCGTCACCGACACCGTGCGCGGCTGGCATTTCGGGCGGCGGGCGGCGGTGCGCAGCCCCCGCGCCCGCGAGGTGCTGACCGAATTGGTTCCGGCCCTGCTCAAGGCGCTCTCGGGTACGCCCGATCCGGATGCGGCCCTGGCCAACCTCGACCGCGCCTTTGGCCGGATGCCGGCGGCGGTGGAGCTGCTGACCATCCTGCGTGAACATGAGCGCCTGCGGCTGCTCTTTGCCGACCTGCTCGGCAGCGCCCCGCGCTTGGCAGGCACCGTCGCCTTCTCGCCGCACGTGCTCGACGCGGTGATCGACCCCGATTTCGGCGACCCGTCGGTCGATGCCGGAGCGATCGCCGCGCATTACAGTGCCCTGCTCGGCCGGCCCGACAGCCACGAGGTGTTTCTCGACCGCAGCCGCGACGCGGCCCGGCAACTCCGCTTCCTCACCGGGGCGCGGCTTCTCTCCGGCATCCTGACGCCGCAGGCAGCCGGCCGCGCCTTCTCGGCGATCGCCGACGCCGCGGTGGCGACGGCGCTGGACGCCGTCTCGAAAACATTCTTCGCCGATCACGGCCCGATTCCGAATGGCCGCATCGTCGTGCTCGGCTACGGCCGCCTCGGCTCGCACCAACTCACCGCGGAGTCGGACCTCGACCTCGTGGTGCTCTACGATTTCGACCCGGAGAACCGCACCAGCACCGGCCCCAAACCCCTCGATGCGGCGGTGGCCTATAACCGGTTGACCCAGCGACTCGTCGCAGCACTCACTGCCCCGACCCGCCGCGGCCTGCTCTACGAGGTGGATTTGCGCCTGCGTCCCGGCGGGGGCCAGGGTGCGGTGGCGGCGCAGTTCCGCAGCTTCCGCGCCTACCAGCGTGAAGAGGCAGAACTCTGGGAGCACATGGCGCTGACCCGCGCCCGTGTGATTGCCGGTGACGAAAGCCTCGCCGAGGAGGCGAAAGCGACGATCCGTGACGCGCTGATGCAGCCGCGTGACGCCGACACGGTGAACCGCTCCGTGCGGAGCATGCGCGCCACGGTCGAGAACGAGAAGGGCGATCACGGCCCCCTCGACCTCAAGCTCAGCCCCGGCGGCCTGCTCGACCTCGATTTTCTGGCGCAGGCCCTGGTCCTCGGCCATGCCCACACCCATCCCGATCTGATCGGCCTCGATGCGCCCGAGGTGTTTTCCCGCGCCGCCGGTTGCGGGATCATCGCGGCGGACGAGGCGGAGCCACTGGCCGAAGCCTACCGGCTCCTCGACGACGTGCACCAGTGGCAGCGCCTGATGGTCGAGGGCGACCCGACGCAGGCCTCCGACGTGGCGCTCGCCCGCCTCGCCCGCGCCGCCAACCTGCCCGATGCCAAGGCGCTTAGTGCCCGGCTGGACGAGGAACGGCGGACGGTGCGGACGATTTTCGACCGCCGGCTCGGCCAGCCGAACGACGGTTAAAGCCGTCCGCGCCTTGCGGGATGAGTCCGTGACCCCTTAATCTCAATCCCATGAAGGTCGTCGCGATCGATTTCGAGACCGCCAACGAGCGGCGCGACAGCGCCTGCGCGGTCGGGCTTGCCTGGATCGAGGGGGGCCGCGTGGTGCGGCGCGAATCCCGGCTGATCCGCCCGCCGCAGTTGCGGTTCTCGCCCGGCAATATCCGCGTTCACGGCATCCTGCCGGCGGACGTGCGCGACGCGCCGACCTTTCCCGAAGTCATCGCCGAGTTCCTGCCCGACCTGTCGGGCGGGTTGATGCTCGCGCATAATGCCGGCTTCGACATGGGCGTGCTCGCCGCCTCGCTCGCTGCCTGGGGCGAGCCGGTGCCGGACATGGCCGGCCACTGCACCCTCCAGATCGCCCGGCGCGTGTTCCCCGATCCCGCCGGCCACGGCCTCGCCAAGGTGGCGGGCCGCCTCGGCATCCGCTTCGAGCACCACGATGCGGGCGAGGATGCCTTTGCCTGCGCCGAGATCGCGCTCGCGGCCCTGCGCGAGACGGGTGCGGCCGACATCGGCGACCTCGCTCGCGGCCTCGGACTCACTCCGATCCGTGCCCTCACCACGCCGCGCCGGGACATGACCCGCTCGACTTCGGCGAAGGCGCTGCGCGCCTCGGGCATCGTCGATCTCCGACCCACCAATGCGCTGCGCTTCGCCATGCGCGGCAGCACCGGCAACCGCTACCAGCTCGAATTCGAGGAGCGGACGGACGGGCCGTATCTGCGTTGCTCCTGTCCGGCGGGCACCCACCGTCGCCGCTGCCGCCATGTCGATGCGCTGGTCGAGGGCGACATCACCGAGCTGACGTCAAACAATTTCGACGATGTCGAACGGCTGCGCCAATTGCTCGACGGCAAGAGTGTCGGACCGCTGCGGATCAAGGGCGTCGCCGCTGCCTGAAATGACGGCTTTGCGTGGCTCGTTGAGCGGCATCATGCTGCCGTTCGTGCCTCCTTTCCCTAGCGGGGGCGGCACGCTGTGGACGCCTGTCAGAAAGCCGCTCCCGAAGCGGGCGACCCTCCGCATGGCGTGGTCCTGATCGAAGCTGTGAGAGCGCAGAATCGCCCGTGAGGACGTGGCGGACACGGAGGTGGTACGACTTCTTCATGCCGCTCGACCTATGACGCCGATCATTGTCGGCGCAATCGGCGCGTGAAATCCTCGCCCGATGCGTCCCGGCGGGTGCCGACGCAGACGACCTCGGTCTCGCGGTGCGCCGATTGAACCTTCGACACGATCGATGAGTGCGCGCCGCGCGACCCTCTCAGCAAGAGGTGTCGCCATGGATCACGATACGATGCGTCGGACGACCGCCGAATTCTTCGGTACGTTCTGGCTGACCTTCGGCGGCTGCGGTGCGGCCGTCCTCTCCGCGGCCTTTCCCGAACTGGGGATCGGCTTCCTCGGCGTCGCCTTCGCCTTCGGCTTCACTGTGCTGACGATGGCCTACGCCGTCGGCCACATCTCGGGCGGCCATTTCAATCCGGCGGTCACGCTCGGATTGTGGTCGGCCGGACGCTGCGCGAGCCGGCACGTCTTGCCCTACGTCATCGCCCAGGTCATCGGTGCAACGGTCGCGGCCTTTACCCTCTACACCATCGCCTCCGGCAAGGCCGGCTGGGTGCCGAACGGGTTCGCCTCGAACGGCTATGGCGAACTCAGCCCCGGCAAGTACGGCCTCGCCGCCTGCCTGATCACCGAAGTCCTGACGACGTTCATCTTCCTGTTCATCATCGTCGGCACAACGTCGAAGGGCGCGGCGGCGGGCTTTGCCGGCATCCCCATCGGGTTTGCCCTCGTGCTCATCCACCTGATCTCGATTCCCGTGACCAACACCTCGGTCAACCCGGCGCGCAGCACGGGGCCGGCCCTGTTTGCAGGGCCGGACTACATCGCGCAGCTCTGGCTGTTCTGGCTTGCGCCGATCGCTGGAGCGATCGCGGCCGGCATCGTCGGGCGATGGCTCTACGAACCCGCCGACATGGTCGAGACGAGGGTGCTCGAGAGGGGCGCCGAGATCTGACGGCGGCTCGCCAATGATGACGAGGCAATCCTTGCCCCGTCATCATTCACCGTCAGGCCACCGTGTTTACTAGAGCTTCTCTTCCTCGAACGCCCTGACCCATTCCGCGCAGATGCCGGAGCGGACGATGTCGTCGAGGGTGAACTCCACGATCGGGATCGTCATCATCCGGCTCTTCACGAGGTGGATGACGGTGCGAAGCCCCGATGTCTCGCGCAGGTCGGTCTGGGACACGTCGCCGTTGATGATGACCTGGCAATCGTCGCCGATGCGGGTCAGGAACATCTTGATCTCGGCGGTCGTGGTGTTCTGCGCCTCGTCGAGGATCACGAGGCAGTTCTTGAAGGTGCGTCCGCGCATCACTTCGAACGGCACCACTTCGATGTCACCGGCTTTCACCGCGATGTCGAAGGCGGCCGCACCCATGCGCTCTTTCATGGTTTCGGTGAGCGGCGCGACCCAGGGCGCGATCTTCTCTTCGAGCGTGCCGGGGAAGAAGCCGAGTGAACGGCCGGACGGCACGTTGGGGCGGGTGATGACGACCTTCGAAATCCGGCGCTGGCGGAGAAGATCGGCGGCGCGGGTGCCGGCGATGAAAGTCTTTCCGGTGCCGGCCGGTCCTAAGACGATGACTTGCGAAGATGACGCGAGGGCGTCGAGGTACTGACCTTGTCGATCGGTCAGTGGTTGGATCGGTGCGGGGTTACGTTCCTCGTCGAAGCGGGTGCGATGCATCCGGATCGGTCGGTCCTCAACCAGTTCAAGCCGTGCGCGTCGTCTCTTCATGGATCGATACTCCACCTTGACTCGTGCGTGACTCTCGCAAACTCGCTTTTTCAACCCGTCTCGACTTCCGCGACTCTCCTTCGATTCGGCGAAGACATTGCCGATCTTCGTTCAACTGTACGCAAGAGCAAAGCCAAACCCTATGAGTCGGTTCCACGGCGCAACATGAAGGCTGTGGAGAGCGGCTT
Source organism: Methylorubrum sp. SL192 (assembly GCF_026672325.1). Taxonomy (NCBI): domain Bacteria; kingdom Pseudomonadati; phylum Pseudomonadota; class Alphaproteobacteria; order Hyphomicrobiales; family Methylobacteriaceae; genus Methylorubrum; species Methylorubrum sp. SL192. The sequence continues at coordinate 4,699,455 of NZ_JAPPQV010000003.1, read as the reverse complement.
TCAGGCAACGCTTCGCCCACGCCGCAAGGGTTGCAGGCGGGGGCGACGGCGGCGTGACGGCTTTGCGAAGAAGCGATGACCCAAGAAGCGTTGACCCAAGAAGCGATGAAACATGCGCCTCTCGGCGCTGCCTGCGGATCGGGACGATCCCTGCCTGGGCCATCGCGGGCGTCGCCCTCCTCGGGCGGCGGCGCAGCCGGCGGATCGCCGCCGGCGGGACGCTTCAACCGGGTTGGAGGAAGCTGTCGAGCACCATTTTCCGGCCGGCCTTGTCGAAGTCAACGGTGAGCTTGTTGCCGTCGATGCCGGCTACGTTGCCGGGTCCGAACTTGGTGTGGAAGACTCGTTGGCCGTGCTCGAAGGTGGAGGGCGCGCCCGTGGATTTGGCGACCAGCTCGCCCTCGATCTCCCGCGGACCGCTCGCGCGGCCGCCCCGGCCCTGTCCCCCGTTCAGTCCCCCTCCAAACCCGCCCGCGGTGTTGGCCTGGGCCCGCTGCCAGCCCGGCGTGCCGTAGGACGAGCCGAACGGCGTCGGGTTGCGGTCGAAGCGTGAGGCGCCGGCCGAGAAATGCGCGGGGGCCTCGACCACGTCCACGGCCTGCGGCGGCAACTCGTCGATGAAGCGCGAGGGGATGGTCGAGGACCACAGCCCGTGGATGCGCCGGTTGACGGCGAAGGACAGCTTGGCGCGCTTGCGGGCGCGGGTGAGCCCGACATGGGCGAGACGTCGCTCCTCCTCCAGGCCCGCCCGCCCGCTCTCGTCGATGGCGCGCTGGTTCGGGAAAAGGCCGTCCTCCCAGCCCGGCAGGAACACGGTGTCGAATTCGAGCCCCTTGGCGGCGTGCAGCGTCATCAGCGAGACGCGGTCGGCCCCCTCCGCCTCCGAGGCTTCCATCACGAGGGAGACGTGTTCGAGGAAGGCGGCCATGTCGGGGAATTCCTCCATCGAGCGGACGAATTCCTTGAGGTTTTCGAGCCGCCCGGCGGCGTCGGCCGAACGGTCCTTCTGCCACATCTCGGTGTAACCGGATTCCTCCAGGATGGTCTGCGCCACCTCCGGATGCGGCTTGGTCTCCACCAGCCGCACCCAGCGCGAAAAGCCCTCGACGAGGCCGCGCAGCATCGAGCGGGCCCGCGGCTTCAGCTCGTCGGTCTCGATCAGCTTGCGCGCCGCGGCGAGCAGCGGGATCCGGTCGGCGCGGGCGAAGGCGTGCAGGGTTTGGAGAGTCGCGTCGCCGAGGCCGCGCTTGGGCGTGTTGAAGATGCGCTCGAAAGCGAGGTCGTCGGCACCGTTCATGGTGACGCGCAGATAGGCCAGCGCGTCGCGGATCTCGGCCCGCTCGTAGAAGCGCGGGCCGCCGATGACGCGATAGGGCAGGCCGACCTGCACGAACCGGTCCTCGATCTCGCGCATCTGCGCCGAGATCCGCACCAGCACCGCGATCTCCGAGAGCGCGTGCCCCCTGCGCTGGAGAGACTCGATCGATTCGGCGACCTGACGCGCCTCCTCCTCGGAATCCCATGAGCCCGTGACCGTGACGGGCTCGCCCGCCTCGTCCTCGGTCCGCAGGGTCTTACCAAGGCGTCCCTCGTTCTTGGCGATGAGCCCGGACGCCGCGGCGAGGATGTGGCCGGTCGAGCGGTAATTGCGCTCCAGCCGCACCACGGTGGCGCCGGGGAAGTCGTGCTCGAAGCGCAGGATGTTGTCGACCTCGGCGCCGCGCCAGCCGTAGATCGACTGATCGTCGTCGCCGACGCAGGCGACGTTTTTCCGCGCCTGGGCGAGAAGCCTCAACCAGAGATACTGTGCGACGTTGGTGTCCTGGTACTCGTCCACGAGGATGTAGCGGAAGCGGTCCTGGTAATTGGCCAGGATGTCCGGATTCTCGCGCCACAGCTTGAGGCAGAGCAGCAGGAGGTCGCCGAAATCGACCGCGTTGAGCGTCGCGAGCCGGGCCTGATACGCCGCGTAGAGCTGCCCGCCCTTGCCGAAGGCGAAGGACTGCGCCTCGCCCGGCGGCACCTGTTCGGGACTCAAGCCCCGGTTCTTCCAGCCGTCGATGGTGTGGGCCAGCGAGCGCGCCGGCCAGCGCTTCTCGTCGATGTTCTGGTCGCTGATGACCTGCTTCATCAGGCGGAGCTGGTCGTCGGTGCCGAGAATCGTGAAGTCGGATTTCAGCCCGACGAGTTCGGCATGGCGGCGCAGGATCTTGGTGCCGATGGCGTGGAAGGTGCCGAGCCAGGGCATGCCCTCGCCCGCCGGCCCGATCAGCCCGCCGATGCGGTGCTTCATCTCGCGGGCGGCCTTGTTGGTGAAGGTCACCGAGAGGATGTCGTAGGGACGCGCCTTGCCGGTGGCGATGAGGTGGGCGATGCGCGTCGTCAGAACCCGCGTCTTGCCGGTGCCCGCGCCCGCCAGCACGAGCACGGGGCCCTCCGTCGCCTCCACGGCGCGGCGCTGCTCCGGGTTGAGGCCGGAGAGGTAGGACGCGCCCTCGGGTCGCAGGGCAGCCATGGCGCGGGCGGCGATGGAGGTCGGGGCCGACGGCGCTTCGTCGTCGGACGGGCGCGGCCGGAACGCGCCGGGCGCGTCGTTGGGCTCTTGCATCATGCGCGCATCCCTGGACCAAAAGGCGAACGCCGTCGAGACCCGATCCGGAACCGGCGGCCCCCCTCACGCGTCACTCGGGAAACCCGAACCCCTCATCGATGAAGGATGCGAGGCCATGCGCGCCCCGTCTCTCGCCCTCCTTACCCTGCTCACCACCCTGACTCCGGCACTGACGCCCGCTTGGGCCCAGAGCCCCGGCAATCGCGGCGCCACGAGCCGGCAGAACCAGTCGTTCGAGTACCAGAACCAGAACCGCAACTTCGAACAGCGCCAGACTTTGGAGAACAGCGCCATCCGCAACCAGATCCAGCGTGCGCCGCTCAACGTTCCGCCGCCGGCCGGGCCGTCCTTCGGCATCCGCCGCTGACACGCGGCGAAAGCTTGAGCGTGAGGTGCGGGCCGGCCGCGGCCTGTGCTATGGCCGCAGGAACGCGGGTTTCGCGCCGTTCAAAAGGCATCGGCCCTTCGAACGCGTGTGACACGCGAACGAAGTCCTGCGGTCCGCAGGCCAGGCGGAAGCGATAACGGTGCGTGATTCCCTGACCGCGCTCGCGGGCGCCGTCGTGCTGGTTCTCGTGGCGGCCCTTGCGGTGCCGCCGTTCATCGACTGGTCGGCTCATCGCGCGCTGATCGACCGCACGTTGAGCGACTCCCTCGGAGCCGGTGCCCGCAGCGAGGGCGCCATCGACCTGCGCCTGCTGCCCTCTCCGCATCTTCGCCTCGCGCGCCTCCGGCTCGGCGCCGCGGACGGGCCGGCCCTCGACGCGCAGGCGGTCGATGCGGAGATCGCGCTGGCGCCCCTGCTCAAGGGCGAGGTCCGCTTCGTCCAGACCTCGGTCGAGCGCGCCGGGCTTACCCTGCCGGTCTCCGACGAGGCGCTGCTGCTGCCGCGCGAACCGCAGACGCTGCGCCGCGACATCGTCATCGACGACCTGCGGATCCGGCGCCTCACGGTCGCCACTCTGCGGACGGGCGAGGCGCCGCAGGAGCAGTTCGCGGCCGAGAACCTTCGCCTCAGGGCGCCGGCGCTGGCCGGACCCTGGCTTGCGGAGGGGACGGCGAGGGGAAGCCCGTTCCACCTCGCCACCAGCGTGGCCGGCAGCGACGGCAGCCTCTCGCTGAAGCTGACCGGCGGCGGCGACACCATGCCCCGTCTGGAACTCGACGCCCGCATCACCCTCAAGCCCGAGGACGCATCGGATGCCGATCGGGTGCGCCGCGGCCTCGTGCCGGAAGCGGAGGGCACCGCGCGGCTCACCGTCGGGCCGCCGGTGCAGCCGGCAGGCGCCGTCCTACCGCTCACCCTGGCGGCCAAGTTCGCATCGCGCGGTCCCCTGGTGCAGGCCAAGACCGTCGAACTCGAACTCGACCCCGGCGGCAAGGCCGCCCGCCTGTCGGGCAATGGCCGCCTCGACCTGCGCGAGGCCCGGCTCGGCCTGACGCTGCGGACTCGCCGCCTCGACCTCGACGGGCTGCTGCTCTCCGGCGGTGCCCGCGGGCTGCTGGCGCAGGGGCTGACATCGGGCGCCCTGACGCCGCCGCTGCTGCTCGATCTCGATCTGTCCGCCGAGAGCGTCGCGCTCGGGCTCGACGACTGGGCCGATGTCGGGTTTCGCGGAACCTTCGATCGCACCGGCGGGCTCGTGCTGCGCCGCTTCGAGGGCAGGGCGCCGGGGGCCGCGACCGTCGCGGCGACCGGCGAGGCCGAGCTGTCGGGCTCGCCGCGTTTCACCGGGCATATCGACGTCGCGACACGCAACTCGGAGGCACTGGGGCGCTATCTCGGCCGCATCGGCGCCGAGGAGAGTGTCACGGCGATTCTCGACGGGCGCGCTTTCGAGATCGGCACGGACCTCTCGGCGGCCGGCACCGACCTCTCCCTGCGCAACCTGCGACTCGCCCTGGGTGAAGCCCGCGTCACCGGCAATGCCCGCTACCTGCGGGCCGATGCGAACGGGCGCGGTCGGCTCGACGCGCAGCTCTCGGCCACCGGCATCGACATCGCCGAGCTGCCCCCGCTCGGTGAGCTGATGTCCGGCCTTCACCGGCACGATCTCGGCCTGACGCTGAAGGCGCGCGACGTGCGCTACGGACCCGCCGGCGCCCATTCCGGCAACGGCACCATCGCGGTGAGCCTGCAATCGGACGGCGCCAGCCTCGTCGTCGATACGCTCGACATCGCCGACCTCGCAGGCGCGAGTGCCCAGCTCGCCGGACGGATCGCGCCTGATGGGTCGGGCCGGATCGAGGGCCGGGTGACGGCCGGCAAGGCGGCGCCGCTGCTGGCCCTGCTGGAACGCGGCTTCCTGCCCGAGGCCCGTTTCGTGCCGCAGAGTGTGCGCCAGAGCGGGCTGGCGCTCGATCTGACCCTGGAACGGGAATCGGGCGAGGCGGATGCCTTGCGCGCATCCGCGAAAGGCAAGGCGGGCGAAGGCGATCTCGACCTCGCGCTACTCACCCGCTCCGGCCGGATCGACCGCCTCGATGCCACGCTGACGACCCAGAAGACCGGCCGCTGGTTCGGCCGCGACGACATCGCCGCCCTGCGCCAACCGGGGCGCCTGCGGCTGACCGGCGCCCGGCCATCCGCCGAGGCCGGCCAGCAGAGCACGCCGCCGCTCGCGCTCGGCATCGAGGGCGATCTGGCCGGCCTCACGGTCTCGACGCCGCGCCCGATCCTGTTCGACGCCCTCGACCGCCCTCCGGCCGGTGGCACGCTGCGGCTGGCGGCCCCAGACCTCGCCCCCTTTCTGATCCTTGCCGGCAGTGCCGCCCCCGCGGCTGGGCCGTTGCCTGCGTCGCTCACCCTGGCCCTGTCGCGCCGGAGCGCCGCGCTGCACGCCGATGTCACGGGGCAGGTGGCGGCGACTGACCTGACCGCCGCCCTCGATCGTGCCCCGGACCGCGCGCTCACCGGCACCGCGACGCTCGCCCGCCTGTCCCTGCCGGCGCTGGTTGCGGCGACGATTTTGCCCACCGACACCGGCGGTCGCTTCGCCCCGGTGCCGGCGCAGCCGCAGGTCAACCTGAGCCTGACGATCGGCCAGCTCGATCTCGGCCGAGGACTCGTTGCCGACAGCGCAAGCCTGACGCTGGTGCGTGAGGGCGACGCGCTGAGCCTGCGCGACCTCTCGGCCGGTCTCGCCGGAGGGCGGCTCGGTGGCAGCATCACCCTGGCCCGGCCGGCGGGCGCCGCTGCGGTGTCGGGCGAGGGCAGCGTCGAGGGCGCCGATCTCAACGGCCTGATCGGGGCGGGGCCGGTCACGGGCCGACTTTCGGCCTCCCTGCGGTTCGGCGCCACGGGCGTGAGCCTCACCGCCCTGGCGAACGAATTCTCGGGCAATGGCGAGATCCGGCTCACCGACCTCGCGCTCCCTGGCGCCGACGCGGGCGCCGTGGACCGAGCGCTCGGCAAGGCGCTCGCCGAGGACGATCCCTTGCGCGAGGGTCGGCTCCAGGCGCTCGTGTCGGAAGAGCTATCCACCGGTCCGCTCCGGGCCAAGGGACCGGTTTCGGCCGCCTTCACCCTCTCCGCCGGCACCCTGCGCACCGCGCCGTTCGGCATCGATCTCGGCCCGGCGCGCTGGAACGGCACGCTCCAGGTCGATCTGCGCAACCGCACGCTCGACGCCCGCGGCGCCCTGACGGCGGCGGCCGGGCCGAAGGGTTGGACCGGGGCGGCGCCCTCGATCCAGCTCGGGTTCGGCGGTCCGCTGAGCGCGCCCGAGCGGCGGCTCGATGCGGCGCCCCTGACCACCGGACTCGCCGCCCTCGTGCTCCAGCGCGAGCTCGAGAAGATCGAGCTGTTCGACGCCGACCAGAGCGAGCGCCAGCGCCGCCGCGCCCGCATCGAGATGGACCGCGCCCGCCTTGCGGCCGAGGAGGCGGCACGGCAAGCCCGGATCAAGGCGCAGCAGGCCGCCGAGGAGGCGGCGCGGCTAGCCCGCCAGCGCGAGGCGGAGGAGGCCACCCGCCGCGCCCGGATCGAAGCCGAGCCGGCGCCCGCCCCGGCGACGCAGCCGCTCGACATCAGCCCGCCGAGCGCGCGACCGTAACAGCCGGCGCGGGGCGATCACGGAGCACCGATTTCGTGAGTGACGGAATCGGCCTGTCGGACGACAGAGAGAGTGCTACTCTTTCACATGACCGATGGCCCGATGTCTGCTCCGCGCTTTCAGGCCGCCTACGCCCCGGATGATGCCGCTTTGGCGGAGGCATTGCTGCGTGAGGCGCCCCTGCCGGCGGCCACGGAGGCGGCGGTCGATCGGCTCGCATCCGACCTGATCGGCGCGATCCGCGCGGATGCCGGCCACGGCGCCGTCGAGGCGTTGCTGCGGGAATATGCGCTGACGACCCGCGAAGGGCTTGCCCTCATGAGCCTCGCCGAGGCGCTGCTGCGGGTGCCCGATGCGGCCACCGCCGACCGGCTGATCGCCGACAAGCTGCGCGAGGGCGATTTCGTCCATCACGCGGTGCGTTCGGAAAGCGGCCTTGCCCATGCCGCGTCCTGGGCGCTCGGCCTCGGCGCCCGCCTCGTCGGCCCGCAGGACACGCCCGAGGCAACGCTGGGCAGCATGGTCCGTCGCCTCGGACGCCCGGCCGTGCGCGCGGCGGCCCACCGGGCGATGCGGGTGATGGGCGGGCAATTCGTGTTGGCCGAGGAGATCGGCGCGGCGCTCAAGCGGGCCGGCACGGGCACTGCCCGCCGTTCCCGCTTCTCCTTCGACATGCTCGGCGAGGGCGCCCGCACGGCGGACGACGCCGAGAGCTACCGCCAAGCCTATGCCCGCGCCATCGCCCGGATCGGGCGAGAAGCCGGCAACGCGCCGCTTCCGGCCCGGCCGGGCATCTCGGTCAAGCTGTCGGCGCTGCATCCGCGCTATACCCCGATGCAAGGGGCACGGGTGATGGCCGAGTTGGTGCCGGTGGTGCGCGACCTCGCCCGCGACGCCCGCGCGCACGACCTCAACTTCACCCTCGACGCCGAGGAGGCGGAGCGGCTCGAACTCTCCCTCGACGTGTTCGAGGCCGTGCTGGCCGATCCGGCATTGGCCGGCTGGGACGGATTCGGCCTCGCGATCCAGGCCTATTCGAAGCGCTGCCTTCCGGTGATCGATTACGTCGCAGAACTCGCCGAGCGGCACGACCGGCGGCTGATGGTGCGCCTCGTCAAGGGCGCCTACTGGGACACGGAAGTGAAGCTCGCCCAGACGCAAGGGGCGGCCGACTACCCCGTCTTCACCCGCAAGGCGATGACGGACCTGAACTATCTGGCCGCCGCCCGGCGGCTGCTGGCGCTGCGCCCGCGCCTCTACCCGCAATTCGCGACGCACAATGCGCAGACCGTGGCGAGCGTGCTCGGTCTGGCCGGGCTGCTCGATCGTCCCGCGGACGAGGAGGCCGGCTTCGAGTTCCAGCGCCTGCACGGCATGGGCGAGGCGCTTTACCAGCGGCTCGCCGAACGGGCGCCGGGCGTCGGCCAGCGGGTCTACGCGCCCGTCGGCGGCCACCGCGAGTTGCTCGCCTATCTCGTCCGCCGGCTGCTGGAGAACGGGGCGAACTCCTCGTTCGTGGCCCGCGCCGCCGATCCCTCGGTGCCGGCGGCCGAACTGCTCGCCCGGCCTCAGTCCCTGGTGGAGACGCCTTCGCAAGCCCGGCACCCCAAGATCCCGCTGCCGCGCGACCTGTTCGGACCTGAGCGCCGCAATTCTCCGGGGCTCGCCTTCGGCGACGGCGCGGCGCTGCGACGGTGGACTGATGCCGTCGCGCGGGCCGCCGGCCCCGCCGCGGCCGCGCCGATCATCGACGGCGCCGTCCAGACCGGCCGCGCCCGCCCGGTGAACAGCCCCATCGACGGCGCGGCCCTCGGAAGCGTCATTGAGGCGGCCCCCGCCACCGCCGCACTCGCCATGGAGGCGGCCGCGCGCGGCTTCCCCGCCTGGGCCGCGACGCCCGCCCGCGAGCGTGCCACCTGCCTGGAACGGGCGGCCGACGCCTTCGTGCGGGAGCAGGGCCGGCTGCTGCACCTGCTGCAAGCCGAGGCCGGCAAGACCCTCGACGACGCCGTGGCGGAGTGGCGCGAGGCGATCGACTTCCTGCGCTACTACGCGGCGCAGGGCCGGGATCTGTTCGGTGAACCGAAGGACTTGCCCGGCCCGGCGGGCGAGGCCAACAGCCTGCGCCTCGTCGGCCGGGGCGTGTTCGTCGCCGTCTCGCCCTGGAATTTCCCGCTCGCGATCTTCACGGGCCAGGTCGCGGCGGCGCTGATGGCCGGCAACGCCGTCGTCGCCAAGCCTGCGCCGCAGACGCCGTTGGTGGCGGATTTCGCCGTGCGCCTGCTCCATGCGGCCGGCATTCCCGGCAGCGCCCTTCACCTCGTCCCCGGCGGTCCGGAGACTGGCGCCGCACTGATCGAGCATCCGGCCCTGTCCGGCGTGGTCTTCACCGGCTCGACCGCGACGGCGCAGCGGATCAACCGGGCGCTCGCCGCCCGCGACGGCGCGATCCTGCCGCTGATCGCCGAGACCGGCGGAATTAATGCGATGATCGTCGATGCCACGGCGCTTCCCGAGCAGGTGGCCGACGATGTGGTGGTCTCGGCTTTCCGCTCCGCTGGCCAGCGCTGCTCGGCCCTGCGCCTGCTCCTCGTGCAGGAGGATGTCGCCGACCGGATGATCGCGGCCGTGGCCGGCGCGGCGCGGGAGCTGGCGGTCGGCGACCCCCGCGATCTGGCCACCGATCTCGGTCCGGTGATCGACGCGGGCGCCAAGCAACGGCTCGACGCACATATCGCGGCCATGACCGCCTCGGCGCGGCTGCACTATGCCGGTGCGGCGCCGGGCGGCCTCACCGTGGCGCCTCATATCTTTGAAATCGGCGGCGTCGCCGACCTGCGGGAGGAGGTGTTCGGGCCCATCCTCCATGTCGCCCGCTACCCAGCGGACGGCCTCGGCTCGGTCATCGCGGCGATCCGGGCCGGCGGCTACGGGCTCACCCTCGGCATCCATTCGCGGATCGAGGAGACCGCCGAGCGCATCGCCGAGGCCCTGCCGCACGGCAACGTCTACGTGAACCGCAACATGATCGGTGCCGTCGTCGGCAGCCAGCCCTTCGGTGGCTCCGGCCTGTCGGGCACCGGCCCGAAGGCCGGCGGTCCGCATTATCTCGCCCGCTTCGCCACGGAGCGGACGCTGACCGTCAACACCGCCGCTGCGGGCGGCAGCGTCGGCCTCATCACCCTTGAGGGTTGAGGCGGTTTAGTCCTCCACCACCCGGGCCACCGGCCGGTCGCTGCCCTGCGCGGTCTCGTCGTGCCACTGGCCGCGCCCGTCTTGATAGCGAATGCCTTCGGTCGAGCCCGGAACCTGCTGCTCGGCGGCGGCGGCCTGCGCCGCCTGCAACGCCTCCGCCCGACTCGGGAAGGTCTCCGAGAACACGTCTCCGACCTTGTAGGCGAAGCCGCCGTCGTGCTCGACGATATGGTAGGTCACCTCGGTCATCGCAAAATCCCGTTCGTTTCCAACGTGCTTCGTTTCACGTGCCTAGAGCATCGTCCTGGAAAAATGATCCAGGACGATGCTCTAGGCACCTGTTTTTGCATCATCTTTTTCCGAAAGCCGGCAGCCACCTTTCGGGACGATGCTCCAGTGCCCGAACCGGTCGGGATGCCGGAGGTTCCGTTCGACCACCTCAATGCCGTGTCGGCGCCCGGCGCGGGAGGCGGGCCACCGCGGCCTCGCAGCCGGCGATCAGGGAGCCGCGCACGTCGTCCCGGTCGAAGCCGACGCCCTCGGGAAAAGCGACGACATGGGCCTCGGTCCAGCCTTCGGGCCGGATATGCGCGATCCATCCCTCCGGCGTCCGCTCGAAGCGAACCTCGTATTCGGTGCCGTCCTGCTCGAAGCTGTGCGGTTCCATGGCGCGATCTTTCCGGCCGCAATGATGACGCGACCGGCTGGCATGTGGGGAGGCGCCCCATGCCGGCGCGAGTCCCCGCCGACCGGAAAATCTCACTGCCGATGCGCCCGAGCACCGTCTTTGCAGCCGCGAGCCTCTGCCTCGCTGCCCTGCCATGCCGGGCCCAAGGCGTGCCGTCGAACCCCTTCGCCTCGAACTACCCTTCGGCGCCGCCGCGCATGGTCGAGCGGGAGGGGCGCCTTCAGGCCCCGCGCGCTCGGCGTCCCCTGCCACCGGGGCGGGTCGGGCGCGGGCTGCTGCCGCCGGCCGACGTTCCGGGCCGGTAAGCGAACGGCGCCTTGCTCAGGCCTGCCCTAGTTCCGCAACGATGGCGCTGACGATGCGCGGATCGCTCGGATCGACCTGGGTCGCGAAGGCCGCGCGCAGGGTGCCGTCACGGCCGACGAGATACTTGTGGAAGTTCCATTGCGGGCTCTGCCCCGGCTTCTGCTCGGCCGCCCAGCGGTAGAACGGGTGGGCGGCCGGCCCCCGCACATGGGTCTTATCCGTGACCGGGAAGGTGACGCCGTGGTTCTTTCGCGCGGCATCGGCGATGGCGGCGCCGTCGAGCGGCTCCTGATTGCCGAAATCGGGCGAGGGCACCGCGATCACCGTCAGGCCCCGCCCGCCGAAGCGGGTCCAGAGACCTTGAAGGCCGACGAATTGCGGAGCGTAGCCGCAGGCCGTGGCGGTGTTGACCACGAGGATGGGTTTGCCGGCATAGGCCGAGAGCGGAAGGCCGCCGCCCTCCGGCTTGTCGAAGGCAAAGGCGCTCGCCGGCCCGGCTTCCGCGGCATGGGCGCGGCTCACCCCAAGAACGGCGAGCATCGCAAGGCAGTCGCGGCGGCGAATCGTCATGGCGTTGTGTCCTCCGGCTCGGAGGCTGCCATACCCGGCCGGCCGTCGGGTACGGGCCGGATCGTCGCGGGCGCGGCAATCGGGAGGCGGAATCAGCCGGCGCGGGCCGCCATCGCCTCACGAACCGAGGAGGCGACGGCTTCCTCCTCGCCCAGGGAGGATATCAGCAGCGCGTCCGCTGGGACGAGGTCGGCACAGTCGTTGACCGCCGAATCGCAGGCGACGACGATGCCGAGGTTCGGTCTCAACGCACGCGCCTCCGCGGCGAGTTCGCTGAGGCCGAGCGCGCCGTGCAGTTCGGCATCGGTCACGAGAACATCGACGGGCAGGCCGAGTACCAGCACGGTAAGGGCATCGACGGCCGAATCGACGGAGATGGCGCTATAGCCGGCGCGCCGGATCTGCCCGTTGATCTCATCGCGCCACTGCTTGCGGCGCCCGGCGACCAGCACCTGGACCCCGTAGCAACTGCGCGGCGCCGCGACGGCGCCCACCTGTAAGTCCGAGCGAACGGGATCGAGGTCGATGGTCACTTCCTCACGATCTTGGGTGCGCTGCATCATTCTAGGTTAAGCAGGTTACACAAGGCATTCAAGCGGCAACGCCCGACGGTAGCGATGGTGCATTTTTCGAGACACACTTTCTGTCGAAGATTTCGCAACGGGACTCGGGAGGCCTTTGTCTTCTGCGCCGCAGAGTTGCATCACCGAAAGGCGGGCTAGCCCGACCGATCCGGTCCGCGGCCCTCACAGGAGCGGCAGCGCCAGGAACGCGCCTTCTCACGGCCACGGGCCCCACCCGGCGTGTTGACGTGAGGCCCGGCGGGCGCAAGACAGCGACCCGCGACCCACGACTTTCATGCCCGTGTCGCCTGCGCATGCGAGGCCGCCCCTCCCGACGCGGCCGAATGGGCGAGAGCGGGCACGAGACGGAGCCGACGACCGATGTCATCCACCGAGATCTCCCCCCTGGCACCCGCCACCTCGCCGTCGCTGCCGGAGATCGCGGGCGTGCGCATCGCCACGGCCCAGGCCGGTATCCGCTACAAGAACCGCACGGACGTGCTCTACGTCGCCCTGGCCGAGGGCACGGAAGTGGCGGGCGTCTTCACCCGCTCGCGCTGCCCCTCGGCACCGGTGGATTGGTGCCGCGACGCCCTGAAGGCGGGCAAGGGCGCGCGGGCGCTCGTGGTGAATTCGGGCAATGCCAACGCCTTCACCGGGCTCAAAGGTCGTGAGGCCGTGGCGCTGACCGCCGACATCGCCGGCCGTGTTGCCGCTTGCGCCCCGGAGGCGGTGATGATCGCCTCCACCGGCGTGATCGGCGAGCCGCTCGACGCGCGCAAGTTCGACGGCGTGCTGGCCGACTGCGCCGGGCGCGCCGAGGGCGGTGCCGAGGCCTGGGCGCAGGCGGCGCAGGCGATCATGACGACCGACACCTTCCCGAAGCTGGCCACCCGGCGAGTCGAGATCGACGGGGTGCCGGTGACGATCAACGGCATCGCCAAGGGCGCGGGCATGATCGCCCCCGATATGGCGACGATGCTCTCCTTCGCCTTTACCGACGCGGCTTTGCCGCGGGACGTGCTCCAGGACCTGCTGAGCGCGGGCACGAAGACCTCGTTCAACTGCGTGACGGTGGACGGCGACACTTCCACCTCCGACACGCTGCTGCTCTTCGCCACCGGTGCCGCCGGCAATGCGGCGGTGACGCGGGCGGACGATCCGCGGCTCGCCGGCTTCCGGGCCGCTCTGGACGACCTGCTGATCGAACTCGCTCAGCTCGTTGCGCGGGACGGGGAGGGCGCCAACAAGCTCGTGACCGTCGAGGTCGAAGGCGCCGAGAGCGATCAGTCCGCGCACCGCATCGCCATGTCGATCGCCAACTCGCCCCTCGTGAAGACCGCGGTGGCCGGCGAGGACGCCAATTGGGGCCGCGTGGTGATGGCGGTCGGCAAGGCCGGCGAGCCCGCCGACCGCGACCGCCTCGCAATCTGGTTCGGCGATGTGCGCGTCGCGGTGCAGGGCGCCCGCGACCCCGATTACAGCGAGGAGGCGGCCAGCGCCGTGATGCGGCGGCCCGAGATCACCCTGCGGGTCGATCTCGGCCTCGGCCAGGGCCGGGCGCGTGTTTGGACCTGCGACCTCACCAAGGCCTACGTCGCCATCAACGGGGACTATCGCTCGTGAGGTTCTTCTCCGCGCTGGCCGTTCCCGTCCTGCTCCTCACCGTGGCGGCACCCGCCATGGCCGACGACGAAACCGGCCGCATCCGGGTGATCGGCCGGGCCTCCCAGGAGGTCGCGCCGGACTTCGCCTCCGTCGAGATCGGCGTCGAGACCGGCGGCGCCACGCCGGCCGCCGCCCTCGATGCCGCGAGCCAGGCGGCGAAGGGCATCGTTGCGAGCGCAAAGGAGATGGGCGTGGCGGAGGCCGATATCGGCACCTCCTCGATCACCCTCCAGCCGCGGACCAAGACCGTCCGCCAGCCCGACGGAACGATGGGCGAGCGGGATGACGGCTACACCGCGGGCAACCGCGTGCGGGTGCGCCTGGCCGAGATGGGCAAGCTCGGCGAACTGATGCGGCGCACCCTCGAATCCGGTGCCAACCGGATCCAGGGGATCAGCTTCGGCCTGCGCGACCCGGCCGCGGCGGAGGCCGCCGTGCAGGTCGCCGCGGTCAAGGATGCGCGCGCCCAGGCCGAGCGCATCGCGGAGGCGACCGACGTGAAACTCGGCACCGTCGTCTCGATCGAATCGCCGCCGCGGGCCGAATCGCCCCGCCCCATGCCCTACGGCATGGCGATGAAGGCGGCGGCCCCCCGTGGCCGCACCGCCGTGCCGGTCGTGGCAGGATCGATCGAGACCTCGGCCGAGGTCGATGCCGTGTTCGCGATCGGCCGATGAGCACGCCGCTCAAGCTCCTGCTCGTCGTCGCGGCGGCCCTGGTCGATGCCGACGGGCGCGTGCTCATGGCTCAGCGCCCCGAGGGCAAGGCGCTGGCTGGCCTCTGGGAGTTTCCCGGCGGCAAGGTCGAGCCCGGCGAGCGGCCGGAGGAGACGCTGATCCGCGAGCTCGCCGAGGAACTCGGCATCACGGTGAAGGAGCCCTGCCTCGCGCCGCTGACCTTCGCGAGTCACGCCTACCCGGATTTCCACCTTCTGATGCCGCTCTACATCTGTCGGCGCTGGGAGGGGCTTCCGCAGTCGCGCGAGGCGCAGGCGCTCCGCTGGGTGCGGCCCGGCGGCTTGCGCGATCTGCCGATGCCGCCGGCCGATCTGCCGCTGATCCCCTTCCTGATCGATCTGCTCGGACCCTGACCGGGCCCGAGGCCTGAGAGGGACGGGAGCGATGGCGCGACGGGCAAAGGCGGCGGTCGAGAAGGCGGCGGAGGCGCCGACGCCGGCCGCGGCGACGCTGCGAAAGTCCAGGAGCACCACGCCGACTGCGGAAAACCTCGCAGCCCTCAGCCAGGAGCGGCTGATCGCCCTGATCCTCCAGGAGGTCGGCCAGAGCGCGCCCTTCAAGAAGCGGGTGAGTGCCGCGATCGCCGCGCTCCAAGGGCCGGACCGGGTGGCGGCCCTGATCGACCGCCGCCTTTCGGCGCTGGAAAAGGCCCGCGGCTATATCGACTGGCAGAAGCGCCGCGCCTTTGTCGCCGACCTCGATGCCACTCTCGCGACCATCATCGCCGACCTGAAGCCGCTCGATGCCGGCATGGCCCTCGACCGGCTGCTCCGTTTCCTCCGCGGCGCGAGCGCCACGCTGGAGCGGGTCGATGATTCCAGCGGGCAGGTGCACGGCCTCTACGAGGCGGCTGCGGAAGCCGCCGCGGGCCTCGCGGCGGGGCTTTCGGCGGATGCCGCGCTGAGCTTCGCGACCCGCGCCCTCGACGGTCTCGACGACGACGGCTTCGGCCTCGTCGGCGCGTTGCTGGTCGATCTCCTGCCGAAGCTGCCGAAGGCGGCGCTCGAACCGCTCGACGCACATCTGGTCGAAGCCCTCGCCAAGCTTCCGGCCTCGGCCGGGAAGAAGGCCGGCCCGGCCGCATCCGAGAGGGCCGGGCAGGAATGGGAGCGGCGCTATCAGCGCCTGAGTCTCACCCGCCTGCGTCAGGTCATCGCCGACGCTCGCGGCGATGCCGACGCGTTCATCGCCCTCGAATTGGAGATGTCGCCCGAGCGGCCCGACCTCGCGGCGGTCGCCGAGCGGCTGCTCGCGGCGGGCCGCGCCGAGGAAGCGCTCGACTGGATCCGCCGCAAGCAGAAACGCGGCACGGCCGTGGTGACGCGCGAGGATCTGATCGTCGGCGGATTCGATCCCGAAGGTCCGGAACGTGAGCGCGAGGCGGTCGAGATCCGAATCCTCGATGCGCTCGGCCATAAGGACGAGGCGCAGGCGCTCCGCTGGTCGCGGTTCGAGAAGAGCCTCGATCCGCAGGCCTTACGCGATTACCTCGCCCGCCTGCCGGATTTCGAGGATGAGGAGGCGCTGGAGCGCGCCTTCGCCCATGCCGCGAGCCGGAAGGACCCGCATGGCGGCCTCTACTTCCTGATCCGCTGGCCGAATCTGGACCGCGCCGCCCGCCTCGTGCTCGACCGGCGCGAGGCGTGGTCGGGCCGCATCTGGGAGCTTCTGGCCCCGGCGGCCGAGGCACTGGAGCCGGACCATCCGCTCGCGGCGAGCGTGCTCTACCGCGCGCTCATCGACGACATCCTCGAACGCGGCCGCTCGCCCGCCTACGGCCACGGCGCGCGCCATCTGACGCGGCTCGGCGAACTCGCACGGGAGTTGGCGCCGGGCGATCTGACGCCGAGCCACGCCGAATACGTGGCGCAGCTTCGCAAGGCGCATGGGCGCAAGTCCGGGTTCTGGTCGCAGGTGTAAGGGTGAGGCGAGACTCACGCCTCGATGGCATCGACCCGGCCGGGATAGAAGGCGACGTGGCCGCGGATGCGGGCTACCGCCGGAAACGGATTCTCGTAGGACCACGCCGCCGCTTCCCGTGTCGCGCCGCCGGCGGTCAGGTCGAAATAGAAGGCCTCGCCCTTGTAGGGGCAGAAGGTTCGCCTCGGGTTGGGAGCGAGCGCGTCCGCGGCGACATCCTCGCGCGGGAGGTAGAGAACGGAGTCGTAGCCCGCCTCGCAGAGTTTCAGCGCACGCCGCGTCTCGGCGACGATGCGCCCGCCGAGCCGCACCCGCACGGGCGTCGGGTGGGGCGTGATGGTGATCGGGTGGGCGGGGCCGGGTTCCTTCATGCTGGCTCCTCCCGGATCGGAAACCGGTGCTCGGCGGCGCCGAGCGCATCCGCGAGTCGCGCCTTGGCGCTGCCGGGCCGAAGCGGCTTCTGCTGGCTCTCATGCGGTGCCCAGCCGGACAGCCACAAAATCTCGAAGGTCGCCCGCAGCCGCCCGTCCGGATCGGAGAAACGCTCGGCATAGATCGCAGCGGCCCGCATCAGCGTGGCCCGGCGCAGCGGCGCACGGCGCCGGTCGTGCAGGGCATTGGTCAGCCCCATCGCCCGCAGATCGCGCATCAGCGAGAAAGGGTCGCCGTAGCGCACGGTGATGGTGTCCGCGTCCACGACCGGCAGGGCGAAGCCCGCCCTCTGAAGCAGGCCGCCGAGGTCGCGCAGTTCGGCAAAGGGCGCCACACGCGGGCTCGCGCCGCCTTCGGTCTCGCTCTCGGCCTGGAGGAAGGCCTGGCGCAGCTCCGTCAGCGTCGCCCCTCCGAGGAGGCCGGCGAGGAACAGGCCATCGGGCTTGAGCGCACGGCGCACCTGCAGCAGGGCGCCCGGCAGGTCGTTGACGTGCTGAAGCGCCAGGGCCGACACCGCGAGGTCGAACCCGGCATGTCCACCGAACGGCAGCACTTCAGGGTCTCCGACCACCGACCCGCCCGGCTCGGAGACCGGAGCGAGGCGGATCATCCGCTCGACGCGTCCGGTCTGCAGCAGGCGCTCGGATACGAGGGGAAGCGGTGTGCCGAGATCGAGCCCGAGGGGAAAGGAACGGGTGACCGCCGCCAGACGATCCTCCAGATCCTCGGCGACCCGCTCGAGCAGGAAACCGGCATAACCCGATCTCCGCGCGCGCGCGATGCGTCGTCGAACAAGGGCGGGATCAAACAGGGGGGCGGACTCGTTCATCGATCGGGGAGATGGGGCTCCGAGGGCATGACGGCCAGGGCGTAAGTTCAGCCCCGACCTTATGTCCGTAGGCATCCTTCCGGCAGTGTAAGGCGCGGTTTCACGATTTCGCGAATCATGCCTCTACACTATCGTCTGGTCGGGATGGTCTTGGAACGGAAACCGGGTCTCTCCGTTTTGCTCGTCGATCGAGGAGATTGAAGATGACACGGATTTTGATCCGCGCCGCTCTGATCCTTGCCGCCGTGGCGCTGGCCAGCACCGCGGAGGCCAAGGGTTGCTTGAAGGGTGCTGCGGTGGGTGGCGTGGCCGGGCACATGGCCGGGCACGGCGTCATGGGTGCCGCGGCCGGATGTGCCATCGGCCGGCATCAAGCGAACAAGAAGGATAAGGCCGCACAGCAGGGCGGTCAGGGAAATAGCGCGCGCTAACGGCGTCGTGTGACAACGATCGGCTCTTGATGGCAGCGCCCGGCCCTCCCGCTCTGAGTGGTGGGATCCGGCGCATCGCTTCGACCCTCATTGGCCTGATTTATCCGCCGACCTGCGTATCCTGCGGAGCGGCGACGGGTCAGCCGCACGCTCTCTGCGCCGCCTGCTGGAGCGGTTTGCGGCTGATCGAGCGGCCCTATTGCGAGCGGCTCGGCACTCCCTTTGCCCTGGATCTCGGTGTCGGCCGCCTGTTGTCGCCCCGCGCGATCGCCGAACCGCCGGCTTTCGGTCGGGCCCGGGCGGCCGCCGTCTACGAGGGCACCGCACGCGACCTCGTTCACCGTCTCAAATACAACGACCGCCTCGATCTCGCTCGGACCATGGCCCGCATGATGGCCTCGGCCGGGCGTGAGCTGCTGGACGAGGCCGAGTTGATCCTGCCCGTGCCTCTGCACGGCCTGCGCCTCTGGCGCCGGCGCTTCAACCAGTCGGCCCTGCTGGCTCGAGAGATCGCGAAGGTTTCGGGAACGCCGTGCGACCTGCGGGCGCTCGCCCGTGTGAAGGCGACACGGCCCCAGGTCGGCCTGACCCGCCATCAGCGCGCGATGAACCTTCAGGGTGCCTTTCGTGTGCCGGACGACGCGCGGTCGCGGATCGCCGGCCGGCGCCTCCTGCTGATCGACGACGTGGCCACAACCGGTGCCACGGGCAACGCCGCCGCACGGGTGCTGCTGCGCGGCGGTGCGGCGAGCGTCGATCTCCTCACCTTCGCGACCGTGACGTGGGACGGGTTGTAGGCCCGCCCGTCCCTGAGAACGGAAACGGGGGCCGCAAGGGCCCCCGTCCAACCGATCCATTTCGGACGGAG
The DNA here is from genome assembly GCF_026672325.1 of Methylorubrum sp. SL192. Classification (NCBI taxonomy): domain Bacteria; kingdom Pseudomonadati; phylum Pseudomonadota; class Alphaproteobacteria; order Hyphomicrobiales; family Methylobacteriaceae; genus Methylorubrum; species Methylorubrum sp. SL192. The sequence continues at coordinate 4,680,582 of NZ_JAPPQV010000003.1, read as the reverse complement.
CGATGCGTCTTACGCGTTTGCCGGTTCCATGCGGCCCCCGGCCTGAACCTGCGCCTCGGCCGGCTGGTCGAGCACCTTGCCGCGGGGCCCGACCCAGGCGCCGACCCACTTGCGCTGCCATAGGAACAGGCAGCCGAGCACGAGGCCGGTGAACAGGGCGTAGGCCACGAAGCCGGTGGCGAACCCGCCGGTGTACTGCTTCGAGAAGCCCATGACGTTGGGCAGGATCGCGCCGCCGAGCGCCCCGACCTCGCCGATCATCGAGCCGGCCACCGCGGTATTGGTCGGCCAGCGCAGGGGCACGAGCTGGAACAGCGCGCCGTTGCCGGCGCCGAGTGCGGCGAAGCAGAGCATGAACAGCAGCGTCGTCACCGCGAGCGAGGGCGTGGCGGTCAGCGCCAGGAACGAGCCGATTGCGGCCAGCAGCACCAGGGAGAGGACGAGGATGCCGCCCATTCGGTCGGCGAAGTAGCCGCCGAGGATGCGGATGCCGGAACCCATCAGGGCGGCTAGCATCGTCAGGCGCCCGGCCTCGACCTTCGTGACCGCGAACTGCTCGTAGAAGAAGGTCGGCAGGAAGTTCGACAGGCCGATGAAGCCGCCGAAGGTGATGATGTAGATCAGCGAGAACGACCAGCCGTCCTTGGTGAACAGGCAGGAGACGTGCTCCTTGAAGGTCTGGCCGTGGCAGTCCGGCGGCTCCTTGGCGAGAAAGATCATCACGAGGATCGGGATGATCATCACGAGGCCGGCAAAGCCGTAGACCGCCTGCCAGCCATAGGCCTGGGCCAGCGGCGGCGCGAACAGCACGGCGAGCACGGTGCCGGAATTGCCGGCGCCCGCGATGCCCATGGCGAGCCCCTTGTGCTCCGGCGGGAACCAGCCCGAGCCGAGCGACAGCGCCACGCCGAACGAGGCGCCGGCGATGCCGAGCAGCACGCCCATGGCGAGCACGTCGTTATAGGAGGAGACGAAGAAGAAGCCGTAGGCCATCGCCAAAACGATGACGCCCATCTCCGTCAGTGCCGCGTTCTTGCGACCGATATACTGAGCCAGGATTCCGAGCGGAAAGCGCATGATCGCGCCGGCCAGGATCGGAAGCGAGATCATGAAGCCGGTCTGGGCCGGGGTGAGGCCGTAGGTCTCGGTGATGAACGGGCCCATGGCGCCGTTGAGCACCCAGATCGCGAAGCAGAAATCGAAATAGAGGAACGCGGCGAACAGGGTCGGGGGGTGGCCCGACTTCATCACGGTCTTGAAGGATGCCATCGGCGTGCTCGTTGGGCTCGAAGACGCGCCGCTGGTCTAAACCGGGCGCGGTCTCTCATGCGGAAGAGTGTGTCCGGACATGCGCCGTCCGAGCGCGAGGCGCCGTTGCCCCGCTCGCCGCCCGAGGGCTGCGAGGCCGACAATGCAGTCGGCGTGCCAACTCTCTCCCCCGCTTGAAACCCACAGTCACGCCCGGATGTGACCGCCGCGTGCTGCCGATGCGGGCACCGCTGCCTATGAACGATGCAGCGGAGACGCTGCCTCAAACGACGGCAGCGCCGCGATCCACCACCCGGACCACGCTGCGACCGCTGCCGCGCTTCTCCACCCGGATCTGCACGGCGATGCGTTCCATCATTCCGGCGACGTGCGTGATGACGCCGACCTTACGGCCGCGGCCCTGGAGCGTTTCGAGGGCATCGACGGCCAGATCGAGGGTCTCGGCGTCGAGCGAGCCGAAGCCCTCGTCGATGAACAGGGTGTCGACAAAGGATTGCCGCCCTTCCAGGCCCGACAGCGCCAGCGCCAGCGCCAGCGAGACGAGGAAGCGTTCACCGCCCGACAGGCTACGGGTCGCCCGGCGCTCGTCGCCCATGTCGCGGTCCACCACATGCAGCGCGAGGTCGGCGCCGACGCTGCGGGCGAGGCGGTAGCGGGGGCTCAGGGCCCGGAGCTGTTCGTTGGCGAGATGCACGAGGTGATCGAGGGTCACCCCTTGCGCGAAGCGGCGGAAGCGGTCGCCGCCCGCCGAGCCGATGGCCTCCTCGACCCGGTGCCACGTTGTCAGCTCAGCCGTTGCCGCCTCGATCTCCCCTGCGAGGTCGGCCGCCTTGGCGCGGGCGGCCTCATCCCGGCGCAACTCCGCATCGAGGGCGCCGAGGCGTTGCTGGGCCTGCGCCATGGCTTCGGCGAACCGGGCCGTCTCGGCCTCAGCGGCGGCAACGTCGATCCCGGCCTCGGTGTCCAGGGCTTCGACATCCGCACGGCGGGTGGCGAGGGCGGTTCGCGTCTCGGCGGCCTCACGCTCCAGCCGGTCGAGGCCGGCCCGCAGCGCGTCGCGGGTCTCGGTCGGCACGGCGAGCAGCGCGGCCACCGCCTCGCGCCCGCGCTCACCGCAGGCCTGCGCGAAGGCGTCCTCGGCCGAGCTGTGGCGTGCGGCGGCACGCTCCGAGGCCGCGATAGCACCGGCCTCGTCGGTGACGGCGCCGGTCAACGCACGGGCGGCTTCGGCACACACGGTCTGCGCGGCCTGGAGGGCTTCGCGGGCGGCACGGCGCTCGTTGTTGAGCCGGGTGCGGTGGGTGCCGGTCGGTTCGCCACCGAGGAGGCCGGCGCGTTCCGCACGGGCCTGCTGCAGACGGGTCTGCCGTTCCTCGGCCTCCGCGCGGGCCTTCACGGCGGCCCGCGTCTCGGCCTCCCGTGAGGATGCGGCGGCGGCCCGTTCGGGAGCCAGGGCGCCGAGTTGCGCCTCCAGGCCGGCCAGCCGGGTCCGCAACGCTGCGTAAGCCTGCCCGAGCCTTGAGACACAGTCGGCGCACCTCTCCGAGTCCCGGTCGAGATCGGCCAGGCTCAGATCGGCGGCGCTCAGGGCGGGGGCGATCTCATCTGCCAACTCCGCCACGCGCTGGATGAGGGCGGCCCGCGTGCTCTCCGCGCGCTCGGCCGCCAGACCGGCCTCGGTCCGGCGCCGGGTGAGGGCGTCGAGCGCGCGGGCCTCCGCTTCGGCCCGCGCCTCCGCCGCGTCGCGTTCGCGGATCAGGCCATCGATCTCGCCGCGCAGCGTCCGCGCCGTGGCAAGCACGTGCAGGGTGGCGTCGCGTTCAGTCCGGGCGGTCGTCCCGGCGGCGGCCAGCGCTGGCGCATCGGGCCCCGGCGGCAGCACGGCCGTCAGGCCCGCCGCTTCGAGTGAGGCCAGGAGACCGGGCAGCGTGGCGCGATAGCGCGCAGCAGTGGCCGCCGCCGCCTCGGCTGCGGCGGCGGCGCGCTCCTGGGCGTCGTCGCGCCGGCCTTCCGCCGCCGCGAAGTCACCGCGGGCGCGGTCGCGGGCGGCTTGATGCTCGCCGATCCGCACATCGAGTTCGGCGCGACGGGCCCGCATCTCCTCGGCGAGGCGGCCGAGCGCGCCGTCGGATTCGTGGGCGTGCGGATGGTCGGAGCTGCCGCAGACAGGGCAGGGCCCGCCTGCGACGAGCAGGCTGCGCAGGCGGGCGGCCTCGCGCGAGACGCTTTCCTCGGCCAGTTCGGCCAGGGGCGCGATCTCGGCGCGGCGGATTCCGGCCTCGTGCAAAGCTTGGTCTTCCACCCCGTAACGCGCGGCGGCCTCGGTCGCGACCAGGCCGGCCTCGGCCTCGGCCTCCGTGGCGGCGGCCCGATCGGCGAGCGCCGTGCCGTGGCGTCCGGCCAGGGCGTAGGCCTCGCGCAGGGCATCGAGCAGCCCTTCGAGAGCGGCACTACGCGCCTGCGCGGCGGGTTCGGCGAGCGCAGCGAGTGCGGCCTCGCGTTCCGCGCGAGCGCCGGCCAAGGTCTCGCGGCGCGCGCGGAACGCGGCGAGGCGGGCCGTGCCGGCTTCCGCTTCACCGTCGCAGCCGGCAATCTCGGCCCGCTGCGCCGCGCCTTCCTTTCCGGCCGCCTCCGCCTGCTCCTGCAGCCGCGCCCGTTCACGGATGCGCCGGGCGATGTCGTCACCACGTTCGGCCAGCGGCGCATGGCTGCGGTCGGCCTCAAGCTGGCGGGCCGCGGCGTCGCGTGCCGCCCGCGCCTCGTCGAGGCGGCGCTCGATCGCGGTGAGTGCGACATCCGCCGCCGCCGCCGCTTCATTCGATCGGAGGGCCACCTGCGCGGCAGCCGCGGCTTCCTGCTCGGCGATGGCAATGGTCGCGTCGAGCGCAGCGGCCCGGTCCCACAGCGGCCCGAAGCTCTTGAAGACGGCTTCCGCCGCCTCGTCCCCGGCATACGCCTCAGCCCGCTTCGCCTCGGCTGCCGCGGCGGCGGCGCGGGCGTCTCGGACACGGGCAGCGGTCGCCTCGACCCGCGCCTGCGCCTCGCCGCGCTCGCGGGCGGTCTCGCCCAAGGCCTCGGCCCGTCCGCGCAGCGGCTCGACCGCGTCGAGCTCGGCGAGCCGGGCCCGCTCCGGCCCGGCCGCGTCCAGGCTTTCACCCGCCGACACGGCGCGCCGTTCGGCCTCCGCGAGCGCCGTGCGCGCGGCCTCGATCCGGCGGGCCGTCTCCAGGATGCGGCCGACCGCGGCCTGCTCGCCGCGCCATGCCTCGACCCCAGTGCGCAAGGCCTCGCGCTCGGCGTTGCGGCTCGACAGACCCTCCGCATCGAGCAGACCGATCTCGCCGCGGCGGAGCTCCAGCGCCTCGACCGCGCGGCGGTGCTCCTCGAAGCCGAGATGCACCCGCTTCGAGATCTCGGAATAGATCGCTGTGCCGGTGATCTTCTCCAGAAGCTCGGCCCGCTCGCCCTCGGCAGCAAGAAGGAAGGCGTCGAACTCGCCCTGCGCCAGCAGCACCGTGCGGCGGAACTGGTCGAAGGTCAGGTCGGTCAGCGCGACCACCCGGTCGAGCACCTGCGTCTTGCCCGCGGCGACGGCGCTGCCATCGTCGAGCCGGTGCAGGCGCCGCCGCTCCGCCTGAAGCTTTCCGGTCGCCCGGTTGCGGGCCCGAAAAGCCTCCCAGCCGACGCGGTAGGCAACGCCATCCTGCCCGATGAAATCGACCTCGGCATAGCCGGAGCCCGCGCCCCGGCGCAGGATCGCCCGCCCGTCGCTGGCGCTCAGCGCCTCGCCACCGGGATCGGGCACGTCCTCGCGGCGGCTCACGGCGACGCGGGGATAGCGGCCGTAGAGCGCGAGGCAGAGCGCGTCGAGGATGGTGGACTTGCCCGCGCCGGTCTCGCCGGTGATGGCGAACAGGCCGGTGGCGCCGAGCGGCTCGGCCGCGAGATCGACCGCGAAGGGCGCGGCGAGGCTCGCGAGGTTCTCGCCGCGGATCGCGAGGATGCGCATGCGTTAGAGCCTCAGGCTTCCGCTCGTGCGCGGTGGAACACGTCGAGATGGGCGGGCTCGGGGTCCTCGTCCCACTTGGCGCGGTAGGCAAGGCGGAACAGCTCTTCCGGATCGCGCTCGGACAGGCGCGGCGGCGGCGCTTCGGATTCCTCGATCGCGATCGCGGTCCGCGGCGGCACCGTCACCCGCACATCGACCACGCGCACCGGGAAGCTCTCGGCGATGCGGTCCACCTCGGCGCGGTAGCCGGGCAGCAATCCCTCGCGGGCGAGCCGCACCTGGATGTAGGGCCGCGCCTCCATCGGCGGATCGGGGTCGAGCGCCAGGGCGGTGAGATGATCACCGAGATCGGCCAGCGGCATGTCGCCCGAGGCCGGCAGGCGCAGGAATGGCACGGGGCGGGGGATCTCGATATGCTCGATCTCTGCCGCGCCCGCACCGAGCGTCACCAAAGTGACCCCGTGGCGGTAGGGCTGCTCGGCCGCCGAGAGCGGGATCAGCGAGCCGCAATAGCGCACCTGTCCCCGGCCCAGCACCTGCGCCCGGTGGAGATGGCCGAGCGCCACGTAGCGCGCTTCCTCCGGAAACACGTCGGACGGCACGGCATGCTCGCCGCCGACGAGGATGCGCCGCTCCGCGCCCTCCGATTCGAGCCCGCCCGCCACATGGAGATGGCCGGTGACGAGGAGCGGCAGGCCGGCGAGCCGCGGCCGGGCCGCCTCGAAGAGCTGGCCGTAGAGGTCGCGTACCGCCCGCACGATCGGCGAGGTCTCGCCGATGCGGGGCTGCTGGCCGAGCGACGAGAGCGGCGGCAGGCAGGCGGCGGTGGGATAGGAGACGGCGAGCACCTGCGCGGCCACGTCCCCGTTGGCCGAGCGAACCGGCACGAGGTGCCGGTCGAGGTCGATCGCGCCGTCGCGGCGTCGGACATTGCCGACGACGTGGACGCCGATGGCTTCGAGCAACGGGCGCGGTGCTTCCAGCCGCCCGGCGGCATCGTGATTGCCGGCGGTGATGACGATGGTCATGGCCGGCCGCGCCGCGTGGAGCCGCGCCATCAAGGTGTAGAAGCGGGCCTGCGACTCGCCGGACGGGTTCTGGCTGTCGAACACGTCGCCGGCCACGACGAGGGCATCGACCTCGCGCTCCACGACGATGCTCTCGAGACAGCCGAACACCGCGTTGTGCTCGCGTTCGCGCGAGAAGCCGCGCAGCGTCTGGCCGATATGCCAGTCGCCCGTATGGAGAACGCGGATCACTGGAGACGCCACTCACCGCTACCGGGGCCGCGACCGTCGCCGCCTCGAGCGGTTTGTAGCGGGTTAGGACGCCGGCTTCGAGAGCGTCCCGGCCGCAGGCCCGGATCTCCTGTGATTCGTCGGCGACCGGCTCAGTGGCAGACGGTGACCGTCTTCACGATCCAGCCCTCGTCGGCCTGCCAGAGCTTGCGCCGTACGCGGTTGCAGTTGGGGGATTCGGCCGCGGTCCAGGCGGTCTGCGGCCCGAGCGGCTGCGGTACCGGCTGCGCGACCGCCGTTCGCGCCGGGCGCGGGGGGGCCGCCTTGCGGGCGGCTAGGGCTTCGCCGGGCAGCATCAGGCCGAGGCAAAGCAGTCCGAGCGAAGAGCGGAGGAGGGAGGCGCGCAAGGGAAGGGGTCCGTGGATCGGGCCGAACGGCTACGCTTGATCTAGAGACCGGCCCGGCCAATGCAATCGCCGTCCGCCACAATTCGCCCCGGAATCCGCACCTTTTTTACGAAATCGTTAAAGCCCTTCATTCGGCGCATGGCGGCCGCGCGTGTAACCTTTCGGACACAATGTTCGCACACTTGCCGGTGCAGGAGGCGTGACGGTTGCGATCGGCCCTGACGCCCGGCCGCTTCCTTGCTAGGGAGCAAGCGGGGCAGTTCAGCCGGCCCGGATGATCGTGACCGTTTCCCCGTATTCCGGAGACGTTTCCCGGCCCGGCCACTTCGATCGAGCGATCCATGTCAGTTCAGAACCGCCGTAAGCTTCTTCTCGGAGCCATGACGAGCCTCGGGCTCGCGAGCCTGCCGGCGCGCGTCCTCGCCCAGAGTTTCGAAGGGTTCGACGACGACCGTCTTTATCAGGACAGCGCCGGCCAACTCTACCGCCGCCGGGGCGGGCAGTACGTTCCCTATAATGGCCGGGTGAGCAACGGACGGCCGGTGCCGGATTCGCAGACGGATCTCGACGCCGAGGCCTATGCCCGTCGCCGGGCCGAGCGCTATGGCGAGCCGCCCGCCGCCGAGGCGCCGAACCAGACGCCGCGCCAGCAGCAGGCCGGTTATCCGGTGCCGCCGCAGGAGCCCGATAACGGTCCGATCGACTACACGCGGGCCTACGCGGCGATCGCCAACGAGCCGTTCCCGGTCCAGGCGATCCCTTACAAGAAGTTCGACCCGGTCTTCCTGCGCCAGGAGGTCGATTTCCGCACGAACGAGGCGCCGGGCACCATCGTGGTCGATCCCAAGGCGCACTTCCTCTATCTCGTCCTGCCGAACGGCCGGGCTCGGCGCTACGGCGTCGGCGTGGGTAAGCAGGGCTTCTCGTGGTCGGGCAGCGCCACCGTCAACTCGAAGCAGGCTTGGCCGGATTGGTATCCGCCCAAGGAGATGATCGCCCGCCGGCCGGACCTCGCCCGCGAGGTCGACAAGCTCCAGAGCGGCCTCGGCGTGCCCGGCGGCAGCCGCAACCCGCTCGGCGCCCGGGCCATGTACCTCTGGCAGAACAACAAGGACACGCTGTTCCGCATCCACGGCACGCTGGAGCCGCACTCCATCGGCAAGAGCGTGTCCTCGGGCTGCATCCGCATGATCAATCAGGACGCCATCGACCTGTTCAACCGCGTCGAAGTCGGCGCGAAGGTGGTGGTGCTCGGCTGATCCCGCGATAGTTTCCTAGCACGGTCAGCCCGCCTTCGGACGGCGGGCACCCGAAACGAGGAAACATCATGGTCGATCTGATCCCGCGCGCGCATCTCTTCGGCAACCCGACGCGCTACGGTCATCAGATCAGCCCCGACGGGCGCCGCCTCGGTTGGGTGGCGCCCCATGAGGGTGTGCTCAACATCTGGTCGGCGCCGATCGACGACCTTGATGCGGCCGTGCCCGTCACCACCGACCGGCGCCGCGGCATTGACGCCTACGCCTTTGCCTATGACGGGCGCCACCTGCTCTACGTGCAGGACGCGGACGGCGACGAGAACCACCACCTCTACGCCGTCGATCTCACCACGGGCGAGCGACGCGACCTGACGCCGATCCCCGGCATCGCCGCGGCGATCGTGGGCCTCAGCCGCATCGTGCGCGACCGCGTGCTCGTCGCGATCAACGACCGCGATCCGCGCTTCCACGACCTGCACAGCATCGATCTCGCCACCGGCGAGCGTAGCCTCGTGATCGAGAATCCGGGCTTTGCCGGCTTCCTGATCGACGAGCGCTACGCCGTGCGCTTCGCCTTCCGCAATCTTCCGGACGGTTCGAGCCAGTTGATCGCCCCCGATGGCGCGAACTGGAAGCCATGGCTCACCTTCCCGCCCGAGGATGCCCGCGTCTCCGGCGCGGAGAATCTCGACGCCGCCGGCACCGCCCTGTTCTGCCGCGACAGCCGCGGGCGCAACACCGCCGCGCTCACCCGCATCGATCTCGCCACCGGTGAGACCTGCGTGCTCGCCGCGCACGAGGAGGCGGATATCGGCGCGGTGCTGCAGGATGCCGAGACGCACGAGCCGGTGGCCTACTCGGTCACCCATGCCCGCAAATCCTGGCACGTGCTCGACCCGCGCTTGACCGACGACTTCGCCTTCCTCGAAACGCAGGGGCTCGGCGATTGGTATCCGGCGAGCCGCACCGAGGACGATGCGCTCTGGATCGTGGTGGCCCGCGCCGACACCCGCGTCGGCGAGGCCGCGATCTACGACCGGCAGGCAAAGACGCTGCGCTCGCTCGGCAGCGCTCGGCCGGAACTGGAGGGTGCGCCGCTCGCCCCGATGAGCCCGGCGGTCATCCGCTCCCGCGATGGGCTCGACCTCGTCTCGTATCTCAGCCGCCCGCTCGATGCGCAGGCCCTCGGCCCGCTGGTGCTGCTCGTCCATGGCGGCCCATGGGCGCGCGACAGCTTCGGCTTCGACGGCCTCCATCAATGGCTGGCCAATCGCGGCTATGCCGCGCTCAGCGTCAACTTCCGCTCCTCGACCGGCTTCGGGAAAGCCTTCCTCAATGCGGGCGACCGCGAATGGGGCCGGCGGATGGACGACGACCTCAGCGACGCCGTCGCCTGGGCGGTGGAGCAGGGTGTGGCCGATCCGGCTCGCGTGGCGATCATGGGCGGCAGCTACGGCGGCTATGCCACGCTGATGGCGCTGACCCGCAACCCCGGATCTTACGCCTGCGGTATCGACCTCGTCGGTCCGGCCAACCTCGAAACCCTGGTGCGGACGATCCCGCCCTATTGGGAGGCGATGCGGGCGCAGCTCCACCGCGCCATCGGCGATCCCGACACCGAGGAAGGCATGGCGCTGATCCGCGAGCGCTCCCCGGTCTATTTCGCCGACCGGATCAAGGCGCCGCTGCTGATCGTACAGGGCGCCAACGATCCGCGGGTGAAACAGGCCGAGTCGGACCAGATGGTCGCGGCCATGGAGCGCGGCGGCATTCCCGTGACCTACCTGCTGTTTCCGGACGAGGGCCACGGCCTCGTGCGCCCGGCCAACCGGCTGGCCTTCTTCGCGCGAGCGGAAGAGTTCCTGGCGCGCCATCTCGGCGGGCGCTGCGAGCCGATCCGCGAGGACGAATCGGCCGGGACGTCGATGCAGGTGGTGCGGGAGGGATAGGCGCGCCTCCCGATCCCATGGCCATGCCGGCGGCCTTCGCCGGCATGGCCTGTCTTGATGCGGAGAACCGCGTTGCGTCAGGCGTCGAGCACCTGATCCTCGTCCTCGTCGTCGATGTCCACGAGGAAGACGATGTCGGCCTCGTCCTCGTCGTCCGAGCCATCTCCTTCCGCTTCGTGCTGCGCGTCGGGCTCGAAATCGCCCTCGCCGTCATCGGAGGCGAGCGCGTCCTCGAACTCTTCGATCTCGTCCTCATTGGCCTTGCGTACGATCAGGTCCGACGTGCCGTTCCAGATCGGCTGGCCGTCGATCGTCATCGTGCGGATGTCTTCCTTGAAGCCGTCGCAGGTGAACAGGTCGCGGGCGGTCGCCTCGTCGCCGTTGATGACCGCGATCGCCTTGCCGTCGATCTCGAGCGTGAACATCGGGACTGTCCTCGAAAGAGGGAAAAGAGCCGCGGGCCGACGGGCGGCGCTGCGCGGGAAACCCGCACCGGACTGGCCGGGTTCGGCGGCGCTTGTAGGACGCCGGGGCCGGATTCGTCGATGGGCGAAAGCCGCGCGTTCAGGGCAATCGCCGCAAAGCGGCAATCCACCCTCCTGAATTTACTTCAGGTGCCGCTGCTTCCTCGCGAGACGGCCCGCTTCACGACGGCCTGAACCTCGCGGTTCGACAGGAACAGATCGTGGTTGAAGAGGCCGCCGCCGTAATCCGAGGCATCGGCCACGCGCACGCCCAGAGCTTCCAGGCGCTCCCGGTCGGCGGCACCCGCGCGGACGACGCCGCCGGCAATGGCGCCCGACAGTTCGAGTGCGCGATCGTTCGTCGCCGAGATGACGGTGATGCGCTTGGCGTCCGGCCCCAGGCGCTCGACGCCGTTGGTGAACAGGTCGATGTCGATGTCGGGCGCGGCGAGCACCACCGCGCCGATCCGGGCGACCGCCGCCTCGCCGGCCTCGGCCCGCAGCATGCGCAGCGTCTCTAGCGTGAGGAGTGTGCCCATCGAGTGGGCGACGATGTGGATGCGCCCGCCGCTCGGCGTGGTCGCCACGGTCTTCAAGAGGTCCTCGAACGCGTCGCGGGACCACAGCGCGCTCTCGCGGTCGTAGCCGTAATCGAAGGTCGCCGCGGCCGAAGGCCATGTGAACAGTGCCGAGGCGCCGTTGAAGCGGATGCCGTCGGAGAGGCGGGCGGCGCTGATTGCGGCTGATTCGAAGCTCTCGCGGTAGCCGTGGACGTAGATCAGCACGTCGCGGCCGAAGGCGGATTGGGCGAAGGCCGCCGCCGCGCCCGACCCCGTCGTGACGTCGCCGACGGAGCGGACGCCCCAATCGCCGCCCACCACCGCCGAAACCTTGCCGATCAGCGAGCGGTCCGGCGCAGTCATGCGCGCCTCGGCAAAGCTCAGGCCCCGGCCGCGCTCCGAGCCGAAGAACGGCGCTTTGGGCGGATTGCCGGCGGCGGGGCGACGGGTGGTGGCGATGAGGAGCACCGGGCTCACGTCGAGCGCCGACTGCGTCTCCCCGACGGTGCCGGTGGCGAGCCCGTCCATCACGCAACCCGACAGGGCAGGGGAGAGTCCGGCCACGCCAGCCAACCCCATGAGGCGCAGGAGAGAGCGGCGGGTCGCGTCGGAGGGCTGCATGAGCGGTTTCGAGTCCCCGGGGAATCCCGCTCCGGTGGCAAGCCGGCGCTGGGCGCTCCTCCTTCGCGCACGATCTTGACCGTGGCGGGGCACGATTGGGATTTTGGGCACTCGACGCCCGCGCGACGCCCCGGCATGAAGGGGCCATGAGCGCGACCCTTCCCGACATGGACACACTCCGCGAGCGGCTTCTGGCCGGCGACCGAGCGGCGCTCGCCCGCGCCATCACGCTGGCCGAGTCGCGCCGGGCCGATCACCGGGCGGCGGTGCGCGACCTCATCGACGCGGTGCTGCCGCAGACGGGGCGGGCGATCCGCGTCGGCATCACCGGCGTGCCGGGAGTCGGCAAATCCACTACCATCGACGCGCTCGGCTCGCTCCTGACGGCGGCGGGTCACAAGGTAGCGGTGCTCGCCGTCGATCCATCCTCGACCCGCACCGGCGGCTCGATCCTCGGCGACAAGACGCGGATGGCGCGGCTCGCCATCGACCGCAACGCCTTCATCCGGCCCTCGCCCTCCTCGGGCACGCTCGGCGGCGTCGCGGCCAAGACCCGTGAGACCATGCTGCTGTGCGAGGCGGCGGGCTTCGACGTGATCCTGGTCGAGACCGTCGGCGTCGGCCAGTCGGAGACGGCGGTGGCCGACCTGACCGATTTCTTCCTCGTGCTGATGCTGCCGGGGGCGGGCGACGAGCTTCAGGGCATCAAGAAGGGCATTCTCGAACTCGCCGACATGATCGCGGTCAACAAGGCCGACGATGGCGACGGCGAGCGCCGGGCGAGTGCCGCCGCCTCCGAATACCGCGCCGCGCTCCACATCCTGACGCCGCCTTCCGCCACCTGGACGCCGCCGGTGGTCACGATCTCCGGCCTGCACGGCAAGGGGCTCGATTCCCTCTGGAGCCGGATCGAGGATCACCGCGCTAAGCTCACCGCGACCGGCGAGATCGCGGGCAAGCGCCGCGAGCAGGACGTGAAGTGGATGTGGGCGCTCGTCCATGAGCGGCTGCACCAGCGCCTCGTCGGCAGCGCCGAGGTGCGGCAGGCCACTGCCGAGGCGGAGCGGGCGGTCGCGGGCGGTGAGCACTCGCCCGCTGCCGGCGCCGACGCGATCGCGACCCTGATCGGGTTGTGAGCCGTCTGCTCATCACGGGCTTCGGCCCGTTCCCGACCGTGCCCGACAATCCGAGCGCCCGCCTCGCGCGGCGTCTGGCGGCCTCGCCACATCTGCGCCGCCTCCTCGGCTACGCGCCGGACTGCCTCGTGCTGGAGACGCGCTACGGCGCCCTCGACACGCAACTCGCCCCGGCTCTGGCGAGGCGGCCGCATGCCGTGCTGATGATCGGCGTCGCCGCGCGCCGCCCCCGCGTCTGCGTCGAGATGCGGGCGGTCAACCGGGTCAGCCGGTTGTTTCCCGATGCGAGTGGGGCTGTGGGGCGCTTCCTCGCCTTCGAGCCGGATGGCCCGGCGCAGCGGCGGAGCGGGGCGGCGGCGCAGGTGCGGGTCGCCCTGAAACGCGCCGGACTCGATGCCGCCGCCTCGCGCGATGCCGGACGCTACCTGTGCAACGCCTCGTATTATCGGGTTCTGGCGACGGGGTGCCCGGCGGTTTTCGTGCACATTCCGATGCCGCCGCGCACCCGCCGTCCAAAGGCCGGCGGAGGCCGCCGGCCCGCGCTCGATCGATGGACTGAAGCCTTGATCGAGGCGGCGCGGGTGCTCGCCCTGCGGGGCAGGGCGCAGCCTTAGCAGGTCTTCAGGCCCATTCGCGCTGAGCGAGCTTTGCCTCGTAGGCGTCGATTGCCGGAGCCTTCTGGTCGAGGGTCAGGCCGATCTCGTCGAGGCCGTTGAGCAGGTTGTGCTTGCGACCCTCGTCGATGTCGAAATGCAGGGTGCCGCCGTCCGGGCCCTTGATGGTCTGCGCCGCCAGATCGATCGTCAGCGTCGCGTTGGCACCGCGTTCCGCGTCCTGGAACAGCTTTTCCAGATCCTCCGGCGAGACGACGATCGCGAGGATGCCGTTCTTGGCGCAGTTGTTGAAGAAGATGTCGGCGAAGCTCGTGGAGATCACGCAGCGGATGCCGAAATCGGCCAGCGCCCAGGGCGCGTGCTCGCGCGAGGAGCCGCAGCCGAAATTGTCGCCGACCACGAGGGTCTTGGCGTGGCGGTAGGCCGGCTGGTTGAGGACGAAATCGGGATTCTCCGAGCCGTCGTCGTTGTAGCGCATCTCCGAGAACAGGCCCTGGCCGAGCCCGGTGCGCTTGATCGTCTTGAGATACTGCTTGGGGATGATGCGGTCGGTATCGATGTTGATGATCCGCATGGGCGCGGCGACGCCCTCCAGGGTCGTGAACTTTTCCATGGGTCTTCTCGAAATCGTCGTCGGCGGCCGGGTATCAATCCTGCGGCCTTGTGCGCCGGTATTTAGCAGTCCAAGCGCCCCACCGGTAGCCGCTCCGTTTCAGCCGGCATTGCGCTTGCGTTATGATAGAATGGGTCGCGAAGGGGGATATCGAGACCGATGGCCGACACGTCAGACACTTTCAAGAAGGCGCCCAAGCGCAAGCCCGCCAAGGGCAAGAGCGTGAGCGTTTCCCCCGAGATGCGCCAAGCCTATGCCGACCTGATCAAGGAGCGGGAGGAGAAGGAGCAGGCCTATGGACGCCACTTGCGCAAGGACGAGCCCCGGCGGTGACGGCGCTAAACCGCTAGAGCCGTGCCCGACCACGTTGGGTCGGATCACGCCTCTAACCTCCTGTTTTGCCGCGCTTTCTTTCGCCGAACCGGTGTCCACTTCGTCGGAAAGCGCTTTAAACCGCCCTGAGCGCCGGCCCGCGCCGGACGAAGCCGACGATGTCCTTGACCGCATCCAGCGTCGGCGCCGCGATCGCCTCGGCTCGGCCCGCGCCGTCTCCGAGAACGGAATCGATATAGGCCGGATCGGCGACGAGCCGCTTCATCTCGGCACCGATCGGCGCCAGCGTTTCGACGGCGAGATCGACCAGAGCCGGCTTGAAGCTGGAGAATTGCGCTCCGCCGAAATCCGCCAGCACTTCATCGCGGGTGATGCCGCGCAGCGCCGCGAAGATGCCGACGAGGTTGTCGGCCTCCGGCCGGCCGGCCAGGCCCGCGACCTCCGAGGGGAGGGGCTCTGGATCGGTCTTGGCCTTGCGCACCTTCTGGGCGATGGCGTCGGCGTCGTCGGTGAGCGCGATGCGCGAATACTCGGACGGGTCCGACTTCGACATCTTCTTGGTGCCGTCGCGTAGGGACATCACGCGCGCCGCCGGCCCGCCGATCAGCGGCTCGGTGATCGGGAAGAACTGTTCGCCGTGGCCATGCGCCAGGATCGACCCCGCGAAGTCGTTGTTGAACTTCTGCGCGATGTCGCGGGTCAGTTCGAGGTGCTGCTTCTGATCCTCACCCACGGGCACATGCGTGGCGCGATAAGCGAGGATGTCGGCGGCCATCAGCACGGGGTAATCGTAGAGACCGATGGAGGCGTTCTCCCGGTCCTTGCCGGCCTTGTCCTTGAACTGCGTCATGCGGTTGAGCCAGCCGAGGCGGGCGACGCAGTTGAAGATCCAGGCGAGTTCCGCGTGCTGCGGCACCTGGGACTGGTTGAAGACGATGGAGCGCTTCGGATCGATGCCGGCGGCAAGGAAGGCCGCGGTGACCTCGCGGATCTGGCCCTTGAGCGCCTCCGGGTCCTGCCACATCGTGATGGCGTGGAGATCGACCACGCAATAAAGGCACTGCGCGTCGCGCGCCTGCATCTCGACGAAGCGCTTGATGGCGCCGAGATAATTGCCGAGGTGCAGGTTCCCGGTCGGCTGGACGCCGGAGAACACGAGTTCGGTGAACGCGGCCATCGGCGCGGGTCCCTGGAAAGAAGGTCCGGGCCGAGGCGATCTCGCATCCCGCTTGAAGCGGCGGTTTCTGGCACCCGCAGCGGCGACCGGTCAAGCAGGATGGGCCGCGCTCCGGCGCCTCCCGTCCCGCGGCCACATCATCCGTGGGCGATTACGAAGCCCGCGCCGCGTAGGCGTTCATGATCGCGGAGAGCAGGCCGGGGAACCGCGTCTCCACTTCGGCGCAGCGCGAGTGGTTGCGCATCTCGACGCCGTGACGCTCACAGCGGATCAAGCCCGCCTCGCGCAGCACCTTGAAGTGGCTCGACAGCGACGATTTCGGGATCACCTGATCGCCTACCGATGAGAGGGCCGAGCACGCTTCCACGCAGCCGGCCTTCGTGATCCGGGCGAAGATGGCCGCCCGGCGCGGATCGGACAGGGCGTGGAGGATCGCCTCCGGCTGGACGTCCTCGATCGCGGGGTGAAACAGGGGCCTCATGATTTATCCATATGGGGGCTTGAACCCCGCTTCCATAGTTCCGAAATCCCGAACTATGGGACTGAGGTGACCGTACCGGCGCCGGCCCATGTCAAAGGGTTAGCACAGATGTCAAAGCTTGAGGGCAAGGTCGCGGTCGTCACCGGTGCGTCGAAGGGGATCGGCGCCGCCATCGCGAAGGCATTGGCGAAGGATGGCGCGGCCGTCGTCGTCAACTACGCATCGAGCAAGGCCGGCGCGGATGCCGTCGTCGATGCCATCACGGCCGCCGGTGGCAGAGCCATCGCTGTCCAGGCCGATGTCTCGCAGGCCGCGCAGGCACGGGGCTTGGTCGAGGCCGCGGTGCAGCAATTCGGTCGGCTCGACGTGCTAGTAAACAATTCCGGCGTCTACGAATTCGCGGCGATTGAGGAAGTGACCGAAGAGCATTACCGCCGCATCTTCGACGTCAACGTGCTGGGCGTCTTGCTCGCGACCCAGGCAGCATCGAAATACCTGGGAGAGGGCGGGAGCATCATCAACATCTCGTCCGTCGTCACCGACGTGCTGATGCCGACGAGTGCGGTCTATAGCGGGACCAAGGGGGCCCTGAATGCGATCTCGGGCGTCCTCGCCAACGAGTTGGCCCCGCGCAAGATCCGGGTCAACGTCGTCAGCCCCGGCTACGTCGTGACCGAGGGCACCCACACCGCCGGCATCGCCGGCTCGGAGATGGAAGCCGGCCTCGTCGCACAGACACCGCTCGGCCGATCCGGCCAGCCGGACGACATCGCCGGGGTCGTCGCGTTCCTCGCCTCCGACGATGCCCGCTGGGTCACCGGCGAGGTGATCAACGCCAGCGGCGGCGTTCGCTAGGGCGCTGCGTTTCTTCCTGCGCCCACGCGAAAGGGGCGCAGGAGGAAACCTCAAAGGAGGCGGGCCGGCCCTGTTCCGTCATCGTCGGCCTGCGTCGTTTCACCGTTTCCTGAGGGACGCGGCTGACCCGTCAGTGGGCGCTTCGTGCCGAGAACGGTCTCGACGCCAGACCGTTTGCGGCTCAGGTCGCATGCGGCCCTTGGTGAGCTTGACGTTACGCTCGGAGAACGGACATTCCCATTCCTGCCCTGACACCCCAAGCCGACGAGGGGCGAAGCTGCGGGCAGAGAGTGGATCGTGATCCGACATACGCGCCTCCTCCTCGTTTCCCTTTGCCTGATCGCGACAGGCGCGCAGGCCTCGGCCGAGCCAGTGCAAGACGGGCAGCTCTGGATCAACACGACCCTGTTCGGGTCCGTCGGCGATGTGGCCTACTTCGCGGAAGTTCAGCCGCGGATCGGCAATGGCATTTCGCAGCTCGACCAGCTCATTCTCCGTCCGGCGGTGGGCTGGAAGGTCAACGACGCGCTCGTGCTCTACCAGGGCTACGCCTATGTCGAAGACCACGGCATGCGTGACAATGTGCGGATCGAGGATCGCAGCTTCCAGGAGATCAACTGGAAGATCGGAGAGTTCTCCGGGGTGAAGGTCTCATCCCGCACCCGCTTCGAGCAGCGATGGCAATCCGCCGGGCGGGATGTAGGGTTTCGGCTGCGCGAGAATCTGCGTTTCGCGATGCCCCTGCCGCAGGGTTGGGGCGGTGTCTCAGCGGTCGGCTGGACAGAACTCTTCGTGGCCCTGAACGACACGGATTGGGGCACCCGGGCCGGCTTTGACCGCGTCCGGGCCTTCATCGGCCTCGAACTGCCGATCGGTGGGAAATCAACGGTCGAGATCGGGTACCTGAACCAGACGGCCCGGACGCAGGCCAGCGGGATCGAGCTGGATCACATCCTGTCGCTCAATCTCTTCGTTCGATACTGACAGGCGCCCCGCGCCGCGACCGACGCCGGCTCGGCGAGGATCGCGGACATCGATTCTGAAGAGCGGTGACGATCCGTTCGG
This sequence comes from Methylorubrum sp. SL192, assembly GCF_026672325.1. NCBI lineage: Bacteria > Pseudomonadati > Pseudomonadota > Alphaproteobacteria > Hyphomicrobiales > Methylobacteriaceae > Methylorubrum > Methylorubrum sp. SL192. The sequence continues at coordinate 4,662,532 of NZ_JAPPQV010000003.1, read as the reverse complement.
CACCACTCCTGGTCCATCGCGGCGGACTTCAGAAGACCTGCGCCCCGCTCTCGTTCCGCTTCGGCGCGCCCGGCACGCCGGCTTCCGTATCCGCCCGGTCGGCAGCGCGCTTGTCGAGCGCCCGCTCCACCACCTTGGCAAGCCCGACCATGATCTTGTCGAGCTCGTAGTCCTTCGGCGTGTAGACGGCGGTGACACCCATATTCTTGAGCACGAGTTCGTCCTCGGTCGAGATGATGCCGCCGACGACGACCGGCACGTGGTCGAGCCCGGCCTCGCGCAGCTTGGCCTTCACCTCGCGCACAAGGGGGACGTGGCTGCCCGACAGCACCGAGAGGCCGATGACGTGGGCGCCGCGCTCCTTCGCCTTGGCGACGATCTCGGTCGGCGTCTGGCGGATGCCGTCATAGGTCACGTCGAAGCCGACATCGCGGGCGCGCAAAGCGATCTGCTCGGCGCCGTTGGAATGGCCGTCGAGGCCCGGCTTGCCGACCACCAGGCGGGGCGTCTCGCCGAGCCGTTCGCCGAGATCGGCGATGAGCAGGCGAGCATCCTCCGCCGCGCCGGAAGTGACGGTCTGCAGCGTCACGCCCGTGGGCGCGCGGTACTCGCCGAACACCTCACGCAGGCGCTGGCCCCACTCGCCCGTCGTCACGCCCGCCTTCGCCGCGGCGATGGAGGGCGGCATGATGTTGGTGCCCGAGCGCGCGGCCTGTTCCAGATCCGCGAGCGCCTGTCCGACCGCGCGGTCGTCGCGCTTGGAGCGCCATTCGCGGATGCGGGCCTCGGCCTCCATCTCCACCGTCTCCGAGACGGTGAAGATCGCGCCGTCCCCGGCCGTCAGCGGCGAGGGCTCGCCCTGCTGCCACTTGTTGACGCCGACGACGATCTGCTCGCCCTTCTCGATCGCCGAGATGCGCCGGGCATTCGACTCGACCAGCGCCCGCTTGAGTTCGCCCGCCTCGACCGCCGTGACCGCCCCGCCGATTTCGGCGATGCGCGTCAGCTCGGCCCGGGTCTGCTCCTTGAGCGCCTCGACGCGGGCCTCGATCACCGTCGAGCCGTCGAAGATGTCGTCGTATTCCAGCAGGTCGGTCTCGAAGGCGAGGATCTGCTGCATCCGCATCGACCATTGCTGGTCCCACGGGCGCGGCAGGCCGAGCGCCTCGTTCCAGGCCGGAAGCTGCACCGCGCGGGCGCGGGCGCGCTTCGACAGCGTCACCGCCAGCATCTCGATGAGGATGCGGTGGACGTTGTTCTCGGGCTGCTGCTCCGTCAGCCCCAGGCTGTTGACCTGCACGCCGTAGCGGAAAATCCGCTTCTTGGCGTCGGTGATGCCGTAGCGCTCCTGGGCGATCTCGTCCCACAGCTCGGCAAACGCCCGCATCTTGCAGATCTCGGTGACGAACCGCATGCCGGCGTTCACGAAGAACGAGATTCGGCTGAAGACGTCGGAGAAGCTGGCCTCGTCGAAATCGGGGTCGTCGCGCACCGTGTCGAGCACGGCGATGGCGATGGCCAGCGCGTAAGAGAGTTCCTGAACCGGCGTCGCCCCCGCCTCCTGCAGGTGGTAGGAGCAGACGTTCATCGGGTTCCACTTCGGCACGTTCTTGGTCGTGAACAGGATCACGTCCTTGGTGAGCCGAAGCGAGGGCGCGGGCGGAAACACGTAGGTACCGCGCGAGAGATATTCCTTGATGATGTCGTTCTGCGTGGTGCCCTGGAGTGCCGCGAGCGGCGCGCCCTGCTCCTCGGCCACCGCGAGGTAGAGCGACAACAGCCACGGCGCCGTGGCGTTGATCGTCATCGAGGTGTTCATCTGTGCCAGCGGGATCTGGTCGAACAGGGCCCGCATGTCGCCGAGATGCGCGATCGAGACGCCGACCTTGCCGACCTCGCCGCGGGCGAGTTCGTGATCCGGGTCGTAGCCGGTCTGCGTCGGCAGATCGAAGGCGACCGAGAGGCCGGTCTGACCCTTGGCCAGGTTGCCGCGATAGAGCTTGTTGGACTCCGCCGCCGTGGAATGCCCCGCATAGGTGCGGATGATCCACGGCTTGTCGCGCTTGACCTCGGCGACGCTCGCTTGCGCGCTCATCCCACTCGACTCCCTGTCCGATGCAATCGCGCGCCTTGAGGCGCGGCTATTGGCCGGCACCGTAGCGAAGCCGCTGCGTCGCGTCATCTGGGAGAAAGGTCGAGGGTGCGTGCCTCAAGCCCTGGAAAAACTTGATGTGGCGGTGAAGCGGATTTGTCGTTGGGCGGCCGGCTCCCGACACAACGCGAGCCCCCGGCGCCTTTCAAATCCCCGTGATCGTTCAACCGCCTGGCGACAGATGCACCGCATCGTTGCAGAAACGAATGGCTCCAAGCTCGGCCTGACGCGTTGGGGCGGCAACGTTCGCACGGCGCAAAGCTGGTTGCGACGCCCGCCCGCAGAGGCATCGAGACGGAGAGACATGCGATGGCAGACCAGGGCCCGCGCCTGACCACGGCCTTCGGAAACCCGGTTTCCGATAATCAGAATTCGCTCACCGCCGGCTCGCGTGGGCCGGTTCTGATGCAGGACTACCACCTCATCGAGAAGATGGCCCATTTCAACCGGGAGCGGATCCCGGAGCGGGTGGTGCACGCCAAGGGCTACGGCGCCTACGGCACGTTCCGGCTCACCAAGTCGCTGGCCGAGTACACCCGCGCCAAGGTGCTGACCGAGATCGGCAAGGACGTGCCGATGGTGGCCCGCTTCTCCACCGTCGGCGGCGAGTCCGGTTCGGCCGACACCGCCCGCGACCCCCGCGGCTTTGCCCTCAAGTTCTACACTGAGGAGGGCAACTGGGATCTTGTCGGCAACAACACCCCGATCTTCTTCGTGCGCGACGCGATCAAGTTCTCCGACTTCATCCGCACCCAGAAGCGCGATCCGCGCACCCACCTGAAACCCCACTGGCGCCGCTGGGACTTCTGGAGCCTGTCGCCGGAGGCGATCCATCAGGTCATGTTCCTGTACTCGGATCGCGGCACGCCGAAATCGGCGCGCTTCATGAACGGCTACGGCTCGCATACCTTCTCGCTCTGGAACGACCGGGGCGAGCGCCACTGGGTGAAGTTCCACTTCCACACCAAGCAGGGCATCCAGAACTTCTCGGCCGATGAGGCCGACGAGGTGGCGGGCAAGGATCCGGACTACTCCTCCGCCGACCTCTCCACCGCCATTGAGCAGGGCGACTTTCCAAAATGGAAGGTCTCCGTGCAGCTCATGCCGGAATTGGACGCCGACACCTACCGCATCAACCCGTTCGACCTGACCAAGGTCTGGCCGCACGGCGACTATCCGCTGATCGAGATCGGCGAGATGGAGCTCAACCGCAATCCCGAGAACTACTTCGCCGAGATCGAGCAGTCTGCTTTCGAGCCCTCGAACGTGGTGCCCGGCATCGGTTTCTCGCCGGACAAGATGCTGCAGAACCGGGTGCTGTCCTATGCCGACGCCCACCGCTACCGGCTCGGCGTGAACTACCAGCAGATCCCGGTGAACCAGGCGAAGAACGCTGACGTTCAGACCTATCACCGCGACGGCGCCATGCGCACCGACGGCAATCACGGCGCCCAGGTCGATTACGAGCCGAACTCCTTCGGCGGTCCGAAACAGGACCCGTCCTTCAGCGAACCGCCGCTGCGGATCCAGGGCGATGCCGGCCGCTACGGCTGGCCGGGCGACGACGAGGATCTCTACGGTCAGCCCAAGCTGTTCTGGACCAAGGTGCTCGATGAGGGCGGCCGCAAGCGGCTCGTCGAGAACATCGTCACCTCAATGGGCGACAGCCCGCGCCACATTCAGGAGCGGATGATCGCGCACTGGTTCAAGGTGCATGAGGATTTCGGGCGCGGTGTAGCCCAGGGGCTCGGCATCGATGCGGCACAGGCCGCCGAATAGTCATCTCAACATTATTTTGAATACAGGGGCATCGACGTTGGTCGGTGCCTCTTTTTTGTGCGGACGAGGCAAAGCCTTGCCTTTTAGACCACTTGGAAGGCTGGAAACATCGTGCTTATAGCGTCGGCCAAGGTCGCGCGGTTCGTCACGCGCGTGCCAGAACCAACAGGGAGTGCCACGATGGCTGCAAGCGCAGCACCGGCCTGGACCGGGCAGACGGCGGAAGCCAAGGACCTTTACGAGCTCGGCGAGATCCCCCCGCTCGGCCACGTGCCTGCCAAGATGTATGCCTGGGCGATCCGCCGCGAGCGCCACGGGCCGCCGGAGCAGTCGCACCAGCTCGAAGTGCTTCCCGTCTGGGAGATCGGTGACGACGAGGTGCTCGTCTACGTCATGGCCGCGGGCGTGAACTACAACGGCGTCTGGGCCGGCCTCGGCGAGCCGATCTCGCCGTTCGACGTGCACAAGGGCGAGTACCACATCGCCGGCTCCGACGCGTCGGGCATCGTCTGGAAGGTCGGCGCCAAGGTGAAGCGCTGGAAGGTCGGCGACGAGGTCATCGTCCACTGCAACCAGGACGACGGCGACGACGAGGAGTGCAACGGCGGCGACCCGATGTTCTCGCCGACCCAGCGGATCTGGGGTTACGAGACCGGCGACGGTTCGTTCGCGCAGTTCTGCCGGGTGCAGTCGCGCCAGCTCATGGCCCGCCCCAAGCACCTGACCTGGGAAGAGGCCGCCTGCTACACGCTGACGCTCGCCACCGCCTACCGCATGCTGTTCGGCCACGCGCCGCACACCGTGCGTCCGGGCCAGAACGTGCTGATCTGGGGCGCCTCCGGCGGCCTCGGCGTGTTCGGCGTCCAGCTCTGCGCGGCCTCCGGCGCCAACGCCATCGCCGTGATCTCGGACGAGTCGAAGCGCGACTACGTGATGAGCCTCGGTGCCAAGGGCGTCATCAACCGCAAGGACTTCGACTGCTGGGGTCAGCTCCCGACCGTCAACAGCCCCGAATACAACACCTGGCTCAAGGAAGCCCGGAAGTTCGGCAAGGCGATCTGGGACATCACCGGCAAGGGCAACGACGTCGACATCGTGTTCGAGCATCCCGGCGAGGCGACCTTCCCGGTCTCGACGCTGGTGGCCAAGCGCGGCGGCATGATCGTGTTCTGCGCCGGCACCACCGGCTTCAACATCACCTTCGACGCCCGCTACGTCTGGATGCGGCAGAAGCGCATCCAGGGCTCGCACTTCGCCCACCTCAAGCAGGCCTCGGCCGCCAACCAGTTCGTGATGGACCGGCGCGTCGATCCCTGCATGAGCGAGGTGTTCCCCTGGGACAAGATCCCGGCGGCGCACACCAAGATGTGGAAGAACCAGCACCCGCCGGGCAACATGGCGGTGCTCGTCAACTCCACCCGCGCGGGTCTGCGCACGGTCGAGGACGTGATCGAGGCCGGTCCGCTCAAGGCGATGTGAGCCAGCCCACGTGACACGAAGAAGCCCGCGTATCCCGGTGGATGCGCGGGCTTCTTTCGTTCCGGGACGCGTTCAGCGCACCCGGTCGATTGCCCGCTGCGGTGTGCCGATCGTGGTGTGGAACGGCCGTTCGCCGCCGCCCTTCTCGAAGGCGACGATGCTGTCGAAGACGTGGATCGCGCCGATGCTCCGGCCGATCTCCTGCGCGCCCCGGTCGTGATACCAAGCGTGCATGTCGTCGATGAACCCCTTCGTCATCTCCAGAAATGTGCCCCGGCGGCGATAGCCGCCCTCGTAGTCCCGCCAGTACGCGGTGTGCAGGTCTTCGGCGACGTAGAGACCGTCCGGTGCCAGGAGCGGAAACAGCGTCTCGAAGGTGACGCGTTGGTGGCTCGCGACGTGGCTGCCGTCGTCGAGGACGACATCGACGCCGCCCATCTCCTCGACCACGGACCGAAGGAAAGCGGGATCGGCCTGCGAGCCGATACGGACCTGCGCGGCGCGACCGTCGAACACCGCGCAGCGCGGATCGACATCGACGCCGTAGAGAATGGCGCTCGGTCCGAAGAAGCGACGCCAGAGGTCGAGGGAGCCGCCCTCGTAGACGCCGATCTCGAGGAAGCGCAGCGGTCGCCCGTCCGGCCTGCCGTCGCGAAAGGGCGCGAACAGCCGGCTGTAGATCGGCAGGAAGTGGTTCCACTTGTTGATCAGGTGGTCGCCGTCATAGCCGTAGAACAGCTTCGAGAAGGCGTCGTCGCCCCGCGTCTTCACCTCGGCCAGATCGCGATAGAAGTCGTTGGCCGGGCTGCTGCGAAATAATCCCACCGATTTGGCGACGGACTTGAGTGCCCGCTTGATCTGCGGATGATTGTGCAGCGTTCGTCTGAAAAACGTCATGCCGAGATGCGGCCCGTCGTGCTGTCCGAGGTCGCAGGCACGAAGCACGACCCGGCGCGGCTCGTAAAGCCGGCCGGATCGAACGAATGCGAGAGGCGACGCTGGCCGGGCTCAGGCCTCGCCGCGGGCGACGAGCGCCTCGTATTCCGGGACTTCGAGGCGGCCTTCCCTAGCGACGCGGGCCTTGTCTTCGTCGCTGATGACGTCGCCGGCAAGGTCGAGCCGCTTCCAGGCCGCGAGCGGCGTCTCACGGTCGGGGCGGGGGACGTACTTGTTCTGCTCGAGCTTCTTGTACTTGTGGATGTAGCGCGGGCAGTTGATCCAGATCTTCGTCACATCGACGCGCACGAGATACTTCGCCTCGGTGTACTCGGCCATCAGCGGATCGTCACGCAGCAGCGAGGCGTGACCCTGGACGCGGATGCGGTGCGGCGTCTCGAAGTCGATGAACAGGAGGCCGATCTTGGCCTGCCCCTCGATGTTGCCCATCGAGTAGAACATCCCGTTGCCGTCGAAGCCGGGGAAGACCAACGTCGAGCCGTCGACCACCTTCACGAAGCCGGTCGGGCCGCCCTTGTAGGAGACGGTCGGCATCCCGTCGGGATCGACGGTGGAGAGAAAGAACATGTCGCGCGAGGCGATGAAGGCGGCCTCGTCGGGTTGAATCGTCTCGTGAACCCAATCCTCGTCGAGGCGCACGGCGAGCTTGGTCGTGCCGAATTCCTCCTGGAGGGCGCGGTGCGCCTCCGAGTAGAGCGATGCCATTTGCGTCTCCTCCGGGGCCGATTGCTTCGGGCCTCCTGAGGGAGCGTTTACGGCAAAGGCGCAAGGGCGCAAACGGGGCCGCGAAAAAGGCCGGTTACGCTCGCGCGAACCGGCCTCAGGCACCACAGCGGAGGCCGAGCGAAGCCCGGCCTCCTCGTCCGAAAAGATCAGTTCTTGGTCTTATCGACCAGGGCCTTCTCGGAGATCCACGGCATCATGCCACGGAGCTTGGCGCCGACTTCCTCGATCGGGTGGGCGGCGAGCTTGGCGCGGGTGGCCTTGAACGAGGTCTGCCCGACCTTGTTCTCCAGCATCCAGTTGCGGGTGAAGATGCCCGACTGGATGTCGTTGAGGACGCGCTTCATCTCGGCCTTGGTCTCCGGCGTGACGATGCGCGGGCCGGTGACGTACTCGCCGTACTCGGCGGTGTTCGAGATCGAGTAGTTCATGTTGGCGATGCCGCCCTCGTAGATGAGGTCGACGATCAGCTTCACCTCGTGCAGGCACTCGAAATAGGCCATCTCGGGGGCGTAGCCCGCCTCGACCAGCGTTTCGAAGCCGGCCTTGATCAGCTCGACGAGGCCGCCGCAGAGCACGGCCTGCTCACCGAACAGGTCGGTCTCGCACTCTTCCTTGAAGGTGGTCTCGATGATGCCGGCGCGGCCGCCGCCATTGGCCGAGGCGTAGGAGAGGCCGAGGTCGTGGGCGTTGCCCGAGGCGTCCTGGGCGATGGCGATCAGGGTCGGCACGCCGCCGCCCTTGAGGTACTCGCCGCGCACCGTGTGGCCGGGGCCCTTCGGGGCGACCATGAGCACGTCGAGGTCCTTGCGGGGCTCGATCAGGTTGAAGTGCACGTTGAGGCCGTGGGCGAACAGGAGCGCGGCGCCCTGCTTCATGTTCGGCTCCAGCGACTCCTTGTAGATGTCGCCCTGCAGCTCGTCCGGGGTCAGCATCATCACCACGTCGCCCCACTTGGCGGCGTCGGCGACGTTCATCACCTTGAAGCCCTCGTGCTCGGCCTTCTTGGCGGTGGCGGAGCCCTCGCGCAGCGCGATGACGATGTCCTTCACGCCCGAATCGCGCAGGTTGAGCGCGTGGGCATGGCCCTGGGAGCCGTAGCCGACGATGACGACGTTCTTGCCCTTGATCAGGTTCAGGTCGGCATCGCGATCGTAATAGACGCGCATGGTGGTGTCCTCTCTCGTGTCAGTGGTTTCGGTTCAGGGTTTCGCCCGGCCGTAGAGGGCCAGGAACTGCTCGACGGCACGGGCCGCGTCGCTCCGGATCTCGGCGGCGTCGAGATCGAGCGCGTCGCCGAGAAGAAGTCGGATCTGAATATCGCGGCCGACCAGACCAAAGAAGGTCCGGAAGGCCGCCTCGCTGTCATCGAAGGCGAGCAGGCCGGCCGCGCGGCCCGCTTCGAGCACCGGCTTCACCCGCTCGCCGATGGCGAAGCGGCCATTGGCCAGCACGATGCCGCCGAGATTGCTCTTGCGGGACCCCGCATCGGCGATGGCGATACGGTTGAGCGCGACCGAGGTCGGGCTGGCAATGACCGCAAGCCAGCTCTCGGCGAAGTCGAGCAGGTTCTTGCGCAGGGCGACGGCATCCAGCCCGCTCACGTCGTAGCGGCCGGCATGGACCCGCGAGGCCTGCCAGCGGACCGTCGCGGTGAGCAGACCGTCACGGTCGCCGAACCAGCGGTAGAGCGTCTCCTTCGAGCAGCTCGCCCGGCGCGCCACCGCATCCATGGTGAGCGGATCACGGCCATCGACCATCAGCGCCAACGCGGCATCCAGCACCGCCTGCTGGCGCGGCGTGGGCGTCTCGGCCGAAAGCTCGTCGCTGATGAGGGGGCTCGGCTGCATGATCCGGTTGCTGGACAGTACCGTACCGTACGGTACGCTCGTCTAACCGACCCTGCCGCCTGGGACAAGCGGGGTGACCGAGATCGTCCGATCCCGTGCACCGTCACGTTTCTGTCGCCGCCTTGCTGAACCCGCTTGCCGAGCGCCCAGCCTCGGCGTATACGGCCCTCCGTCGCCACAGCGACGCCCGTGCCGCCCACCCGCGGCGGCACGACGGGTGTTTGGGTGCGTAGCTCAGCGGGAGAGCATTCGCTTCACACGCGAAGGGTCACAGGTTCGATCCCTGTCGCGCCCACCACCGCCCCTCCACGACAGTTCGGTCGTTCTCGGCACAAACAGCGTCCATGACGCCATCGGCAGGCATTTGACGCTTGCGCGCCTGCGTGGTGGGTTACGCGGCGATTCGCATCATTGGTGCGTTCGCGGAGACTGCCGGTTGCCGATCCTCGTCATTTTCACCGCCGTCATCGTCAGCGTTTTGATCTGGCTTCTGCGGGCCCACTACACGGTCAAGCAGCTCAAAGAGATCAATCAAGACACCAAGGGGCTTCAGCGCAAGGCGAAGTCGGCCTTCGAGAACTTCGTCGGGACGCCGTTGCAGCGGGTGAACGACGTGCGGCTCGCCGCCGTCATCCTGATGATCCAGATCGTGCGGACCGGCAGCCCGATCACCGCGTCCGAGAAGACCCGCATCTTCGAGCTCATGGAAAACCCGCTGGAGATCCAGACGATCTCCGCGACCTTCGAGCGGGCGTGGCGCTACACGCAGGAGCGCCGCCCGTTCTCGCTCGTGGCCGACCCGCTGCTGCCGCTGTTACGCGAAAAGCTGACGGGCGAGGAGCGGATGCAGCTCGTCGAGATGCTGACCAAGGTCGCCTCCGCCCATTCCGCACCGAGCGAGCTGCAGATCGAGGCGCTGGCGCGGCTGAAGCGTCGGCTGATCGCCGGCAAGCCGGAATTGGCGACAAGCCGGGCCGGCCACTTCGGCTAGAAAATCGATTTATTCAATAAGCGCCAAATACTAAAAATCATCGGTCACGGTGTGGAGACAATAATTTTCCGCGCACAACTCGAAACAAGGAAGGCTAATCACTTAAATTGCTCAACAGGGGCCAAACCCCTTGTGCTATTGTTGTCGCATTAGAAGAAAAAGATACAGCTTGATTTATTTTGTTGATCAGTCTCGCCAACAAGCTTTGTGCTTTTTTCTGCTCTTTTTCATTTAAGCTCAAATGCATTGATCCAAACAGACCAGTGACTCGCTCGAACTTATCCCAATAATCCTGTTCTCCAAATTTTTCGATATTTGCAATTATAAATCTCATTTTTATAAGGTCGTTCAAAATGATGCTGCGACAATGGTCTGGAAGAGTACTATCCTTGATAAAACTTTCAAGATCAGCGATCAGTTCCTCAGCGTCGCTCGGCTCTATACGTCTATGTACCCAAAAATCCTGGGCAGAAACTAAGTGGTCTAAAAAATTTAATGCTTGGATATGCACAGGCTGCATCAAATTATTGAGAAATTCATCCCATCTCGTTCCCATGTTTCCGAGTGAAAACGCAGATTCAAAATTCTTTATTGCGGCATGGAATGAGCTTTTATTCCCCTGCTTTAGGCGGGGAAGAAGCTCAACGTACGAGTGCATTCTTCCGCAAGATTCGAACACGGTCCTGATAATATCAAAACCGTTGCCGATCGAACTATTATAACCTTGCAGGGCCTGATAGGCAACAAGAGTATGTGTTGACGGTTTTTTCTCTCTTAGGTCTTCGATTAGATCAATTAATACGGCAGCATCCGTCTTCGTATCCATTTAATTACTCTCGGCCGCATTAAGATGGCGGACTGAGCCGCCATCAAGAGGTTTACATCGCGCGTACGAGATAGTTACAGCGGGATGTTGTCGTGCTTCTTCCAGGGCTGCTCCATCTCCTTGGTGCGCAGCATCCCGAGCGCCCGCGCGATCCGCTTGCGGGTGGAGTGGGGCATGATCACCTCGTCGATGTAGCCGCGCTCCGCGGCCACGAAGGGCGAGAGGAAGCGGTCTTCGTATTCCTTGGTCCGCTCGGCGATCTTGTCCGCATCGCCGATCTCGGCGCGGAAGATGATCTCGACCGCGCCCTTGGCGCCCATCACTGCGATCTGCGCCGTCGGCCACGCGTAGTTCAGGTCGGCGCCGACATGCTTCGAGGCCATGACGTCGTAGGCGCCGCCGAAGGCCTTGCGGGTGATGATGGTCACGAGCGGCACGGTGGCTTGGCTGTAGGCGAAGAGCAGCTTGGCGCCGTGCTTGATCAGGCCGCCATATTCCTGGGCGGTGCCCGGCAGGAAGCCCGGCACGTCCACGAAGGTGACGATCGGGATCGAGAAGGCGTTGCAGAAGCGCACGAAGCGGGCCGCCTTCCGGGAGGCGTCCGAATCGAGCACGCCGGCCAGCACCAGCGGCTGGTTGGCGACGAAACCGACGGTGCGGCCCTCGACGCGGCCGAAGCCGGTGATGATGTTGCGGGCGTAAGCCGCCTGGATCTCGAAGAAGTCGCCTTCGTCCACGACCCGGCGGATCAGCTCGCCCATGTCGTAGGGCTTGTTCGGGTTGTCCGGGATCAGCGTGTCGAGCGACTTGTCGAGGCGGTTGACGTCGTCGAAGCTCTCGATCTCCGGCACGCCCTCGATGTTGTTCGCGGGCAGGAAGTCGAGCAGGCGGCGGATCTGGAGAATCGCCTCGACGTCGTTCTCGAACGAACCGTCGGCGATCGAGGATTTCGAGGTGTGGACCTTGGCGCCGCCGAGTTCCTCGGCGGTCACGACCTCGTTGGTGACGGTCTTCACCACGTCGGGGCCGGTCACGAACATGTAGCTCGTGTCACGCACCATGAAGATGAAGTCGGTCATAGCCGGCGAGTAGACGTCGCCGCCCGCGCACGGCCCCATGATGACCGAGATCTGCGGGATTACGCCGGAGGCCGCGACGTTGCGGCGGAACACCTCGCCGTAACCGCCGAGCGCGGCCACGCCCTCCTGAATGCGGGCGCCGCCGGCATCGAAGATGCCGATGATCGGGGCGCGCATCTTCAGCGCCATGTCCTGAACCTTGACGATCTTGGCCGCGTGCGCCTCGGAGAGCGAGCCGCCGAACACCGTGAAGTCCTTCGAGAACAGGAAGACGGTGCGCCCGTTCACGGTGCCCCAGCCGGTGACGACGCCGTCGCCGGGGATCTTCTGCTTCTCCATACCGAAATCGGTGGAGCGGTGCTGCACGAACATGTCGAATTCCTCGAACGACCCGTGGTCGAGCAGGAGTTCGATGCGCTCGCGCGCCGTGAGCTTGCCGCGCTTGTGCTGCGCCTCAAGCCGCTTTTCCCCGCCGCCGAGACGGGCCTGTGCGCGACGCTCCTCAAGCTTCTCGAGAATGTCCTTCATGGTGCTGGCGAGACTCCCTGGGGATCGAAATCGTTTTTTGAATACAGATCAGAGCGTAAGAGCTTGACCTTGCATCGATCGATCGCCCTTAGCACGCGTTCCCGCCCTCGGAAACGGCCAGCGACGCGCCGCGAGCATCCTCCTTTTCTCCGAAAGCCGGTGGCCATCGTTCGGGACGACGCTCGACCGCGGCCAATCCGCGGGCCTCTCGGTTGAGGCGGCGGCCCCGGCTCGAAGGCCGGGGCCACGCGCTCTCAGAGACTCGATACGGACGAACCCGTGTTTCAGCCCTTCTTGATCAGCGGCGCCGGCTCGACCGGTGCGGGCGGGGGCTTGGTCGCGCAGGCGGCGGCGCTCAGGGTGAGCACGGCCGTGAGGGTAGCAAGGGCGATCCGCCGGGTGTTGAGTCGAAGGGTCGGCACGTTCGTCTCCAAAAGTTGGACGATGCCAAATTGGAATAGGAACAGGCCGGCCCGATAGTGCGCCGAAGTGACACTTCGACGCAATCTGATCAGGATATTATAATCGATCCAAGAATAGGCATCTTGCCTTACAAGTGGTTACGCTCGCATCATTCATATGCAGACGGTCGTTCAATTGGGTCGTTGCGCCACCATCGCCGCGGTCTCGAACTCCGTCCGGCGGTGGGCAAGGCGCGCCTCGGCCTCCGCGTCGCGCCCCCAGACGCTCGCCTGATAGGTCTCGTCCACATGTGCCGCCGCCCAGGCGTCGTCCGCGCTCAGGCGGCCGTGCAGCACGGCCAGCGCAATCACGAGGGAGCCGGTCAGCGTCGTGAGTGTGTGCAGGGCCGCGAGGCGGAAAGGGTCGTCCACCGCCTCGATCGCGGCGCGCAACGCGGCCACCGAACCCTCCGGCTGCTCGACATGCATGACGCCCTCGGCGAGGAACAGCCGTGCGCCGAGCGTCTCGGCGACCCAAGCCACGAGCGGGTCCCAGGCCTCGGACTGAACGGCAACGAGGCGTTCGGGCGCGCCGGCCCGGTAGGCAACGAGATCGGTGCCGGCAAAGGCGGCGAGATCCTCGGCGACCGCGGCGCGGCGCTCGACCACGCCATCGATCGTGGTGTTGACGAGGCGGGTCAGCGGCATGGTGCGCGGGTCGATTACGTCCGCTTGCGCCTCCCATTCCGCCGCGAGCGCTTCGCCCAGCACCCGGTCGGGCAGGACCAGCGGCCGGCGGCCCGGTGTGTTGGCGCCGCGCCCGTCGAGGACGAGGCGGAAGCCGCCCTCGGCCTCCGCGAGGCCGGCCTGCGCGTAGAAGCGTTTGGGCAGCGTCGGCCCCGTACCGGCGCGAGAGGCCTGAACGCGGTCCGGCTTTCCGTTCTCGCCGGGTTCGCCCAGCCAATCTCGGGTGACGTCGTCGCCTGAAGTGCTCATGGTCCGCAGATAGGATTTCTCATCGCTTCGCGCGAGTCTCGGTCGCGGCGGCGGATGCGCCTATTGCGTCGCGAGCCGTTCCGTCACCGGGCCGGGCTGCGAATCGTCCAGGGGGCCGGAGAATAGGTCGCTCAAGGTCGCCGCCGAATCGACGACCGTGACCGCACCCGCGCTGAACAGGGCGCCTGGGGTGTGATAGCCCCAGCCGACGCCGATGGCGGCCACGCTCGCGCTCCGGGCCATCATCATGTCGAAGGTCGTGTCGCCGATCATCACCGTCATCGACGGTTCGGCGCCGGTCTCGGCCATGGCCTGAAGCAGCATCGCCGGATCGGGCTTGGAGGGGGCGTCATCGGCGGTCTGGATCGTGGCGAACCAGCGCTCCCAGCCATACTTGTCCACGAGATGATTGACGCCCCGGCGTGACTTGCCGGTGGCGATGCCGAGCTGGATGTCGTCGCGGCGGTGCAGCCGCTCGACCAACTCGGCCATGCCCGGAAACAGCGGCTCCTCGTAGTCGGGATCGACCCGCAACGCCTGGAATGCCTTGCGATAGCTATGCGCGAGCGACTCGATCGGGCCGGCTTCGCCGACGAGGCGACGGAACGCTTCGGGCAGGGACAGCCCGACGACGGACAGCGCCTCCTTGCGCGGCGGAGCTACTAAGCCATGCTCGGAGAAGGCGCGGTGCTGCGCCTCCACGATCAGGTGCTGGCTGTCGATGAGGGTGCCATCGACATCGAAGACGATCAGCTTGAGCACGGCCGGAGCGCCCCGTCGGCTCACGGCCTGCGAGCGGGCGCCGGCTGCGAGGCCGGGCGTCGCTCGTAACCGAGGCGGCAGCGAACGAGGAAGCGGCGGCGGGCGCCACCGGAGAGCCTGCGGCGATGCGATTCGCGGTTACAGGCGGCGTAGGAGATGCGGCGTCGGCGCTCGGAGGCCCGCATGCCCGCACCCGGCGGTCGCGCCGCCGGTGCCGCCTGAGGCGGGGCAGGGGCCGCAACGTGGGGCGGGCCTTGGACCTGTCCTTGGGTTTGTCCTTGAGACTGCCCCTGCGATTGTCCTTGGGGCTGCCCCGGCGCCCCATCGCCGGGCGGCGCCGCGCCAGCCGGCGCAGCGGCCCAGAGCAGACCGGCCAGCGCGACGGACAACAGGGTGACGGGCCTCATGCGATCTTGAACCTCGTTGTACCGGCCCGTGGCAGGGAAAGGCTTTGGACAGTCCCGACGACCTCTGCCTCAGCCCGTCGATTCGAACTGTGGCAACGGGCTTCCGGGCCTGAACGCGGTTCCGATAGAAGCACCTCGCGGTGTTCTCGTCCACGCAGCGACTGACGAAGCAAGAGTTATGGCAACAGGCCCGTGTTCCAAGGCTCTCCTCGTTTTCGTGAAGAGCCTCGGATTCTGTCAGGCCTCCGGCGCTTCGACGATCGGGTCGTAGCGGGCGGCATCGAAGCCGAGCAGGTTCCAGCTCTGCGCCATGTGCGGCGGCAGCGGGGCGCTGACATCGACCGGCTGTCCGGTGCGCGGATGCGGGATCACGATGCGGCGGGCGAGCAGGTGCAGGCGATTCTGGATGCCGCCGGGCAGCTCCCAGTTCTCCACGTCGAAATATTTCGGGTCGCCGACGATCGGGTGGCCGATATGCGCAGCGTGGGCCCGCAACTGGTGCGTCCGCCCGGTGACGGGTTTCAGCGAGAGCCAGGCCAGCTTCTGCGCCGCCTGATCGACCGTGGCGTAGTAGGTGAGCGCGTGGCTGGCGCCGTCGTCGCCGTGTTTGGCGACGCGCATACGCGCATCGGCGTCGGTCGGCTCGTCCTTGACGAGATAGGTCGAGACCCGGCCCTGGCGGGTGCGGGGCACGCCGGCCACCAACGCCCAGTAGATCTTGCGCGCGGCGCGGGAGCGGAAGCTCTTGGCCAGCGTCGACGCGGCCAGACGCGTCTTCGCGACGATCAGGCAGCCCGCCGTGTCCTTGTCGAGGCGATGGACGAGGCGCGGGCGCTGTCCGTCCGGCCCGGTCAAAGCCTCCAACAGGCCGTCGACGTGGCGCACCGTGCCCGATCCGCCCTGCACCGCGAGGCCGAACGGCTTGTTGAGGATCATCATGTCCGCATCCTCGTAGAGGATCAGCGAACGCAGGAACTCGGCGTCCCCATCGATCTTGGCGGCGCTGCGCGGCCTCTCGGTCGGCTGGTCGAGCTTGAGCGGCGGCACCCGCACGCTCGAACCCGGCTCCAGGCGGTCGTTCGGCTTGGCGCGCTTGCCATCGACCCGCAGCTCGCCCTTGCGGACGATGCTCTGCACACGGGTGAAGGGAAGCTGCGGGAAGCGCGCGCCCAGAAAGCGGTCGATGCGCATCCCGGCCTCGTCGGGGTCGACGGTGAGCGTCTGCACGCCGCTCGCCAGTGTCGCCGAGGCCGCAGCCCGCTGTTCGCGGCGCGTCGGGCCGGCCGGAGCCTCCGCGGGCGGCGCTTTGGCCGGGTCAGGCTTGGCCAAGGAGGGCTTGGCAAAAGAGGGCTTGACGAAGGACGGCTTGGCAGCGCGAGGCTTGTCAGAAGGCGATTTGGCGCGAGCGCGCGGCGCGTCCGGCTTCGGTGCGGCAGCTTCGGGCACGCGATTCGGGCGCGGTGCGCTCTCAGTCGCCGCGCCGTCATCCCAGGGCGAGCGCTCGGCAGCGTCCTCGCCGCGGTTGCGGGCGGCGCGCTGCGCGGCGTCTTTGGCGGAGGTGCGCGGCCCCGTGCCGGCACGCGGCGCGAACCCGCTGGGTCCGCGTTTTGCGCCGGACCCGCGATGTGGTGGACGTCCCTTCATGTGCCGCTGCTATCACCCTGAGATGACGGCGCAAAGCGCTGCGGCTGGTTGCGCGGCAGAATCCTTGCCTACGATCCCTCGGATCTCAGAGGCGGCGAGCTCGGCAGCTGGTGTAACTTCCGCTCGTCCGTGAACGGCCGGGATCGATCCGACCGTCTGCAGATCCTGCGAAAACTTCTCTCGAAGGTAGGTGCAGAAGGAGGGCGCGCGGCGCCGAACTGGCGCCTCAGGCCGCCAACCGGGCCGCCTCCAGGGTGAGGCCGAGCCCGACCGAACCGAACGTGTCGCCATCGACGACCCGCGCGCCCGGCACGCAGGCGGTCAGCGCCGCGCGCACATGCGGCAGACCGGTCGAACCGCCGGTGAGGAACAGCGCGTCGATCCGATCGGCCGTCAGCCCGGCCTGATCGAGGCAGCGGTCGATCCGCTGCGCCATGCGCCGCGCGAGGTCATCGGTATGCCCGGCCAGCCGTGCCCGATCGACATCCGCCGCAAGGCCCGATTCGACCCATTCGAGATCGACCGTACCGGCCCCCGCATCGGAGGCGGCGATCTTGGCGCCCTCCACCGCCATGGCGAGGGAATGCCCGCGCTCCGCTTCGACGACGGTGCGCAGACGGGTCACGAGTTCCGGCCGGGCGGCGTCGCGCACCACCTCGTCGATCTCGCGAAGAGTTTTGGGATTGTAGAGCCGGTTGATGCTCGACCATGTGGCGAGGTCGTGAAAATAGGCGTTCGGCACGGCGAGGTCCGCACGCTTCATCGGGCTCCCGAGCCCGAGGAGCGGCATCACCGCGCCGAGGCTCAGGTTCCGGTCGAAATCGGTGCCGCCGATGCGAATGCCGTCATTGGCCAGAATGTCCTCGGCCCGCTCGTCGCGCCGATGCCGCTCGGGCGAGAGCCGGACGATGGAGAAGTCGGAGGTGCCGCCGCCGATATCGGCGATCAGCGCGATCTCCTCCGACGTCACGGTTCGCTCGTAATCGAGTGCGGCCGCGATCGGCTCGTACTGGAAGCGGACGTGGCGGAAACCGATGCTCTCGGCGATCTGGCGCAGCGTGTCTTCCGCCTTGCGGTCGGCGGCCGGGTCGTTGTCGACGAAATGGACCGGGCGCCCATGCACCACGGTGTCGAGTTCGACGCCGGCTTCCGCCTCGCCGCGCGCCTTTACCAGGGTGAGATAGCGAGCGATGACGTCGCGGAAGCGGATGCGCTCGCGCCCGACCGGCGTGGTCTCCTCGATCAAGGGTGAGCCGAGCACGGATTTGAGCGCCCGCATCAGCCGGCCGGGCGTGCCCTCGACATAGGCCTCGATCGCCCCTCGCCCGATCTGCGCCTCCTGGCCGGGCGCGAAGAAGATCGCGCTCGGCAGGGTGCGGTGCGTCCCCTCCAGCGGCACCAGGGTTGGGCGGGCGCCCACGCCGATTCCGAGGGTGGTGTTGGACGTGCCGAAATCGAGGCCGCAGGCCGCCATATGACCGGATCGCTTGGATTCTGAGGGGAGGGCGGCTCCGTTACGGCCCCCGGCCGCAGAGTGCAATCCCCGGACCGGCCTCGTTCAGGGCGAACACCTGACGGGATCGCCCTTTTCACCCAGGCCTCGAGCGCGAGTCCTGCGACCTCGTTCGATCTGCCCCTACACCGTCCCAAGATAACGGCTGCGCAGATGCGCCAGGAAATCATCCGCCCCGAGCGGCTTTCCGGTCGCGGCGGTCAGCAGCTCATCGGTTTCCATCAGGCTCGCGCGGGCATGGACGTTCTCCCGCAGCCAGCCGCGCAACTGCGAAAAATCGCCCTCGGCGAGGGCCGGACGGATGCCAGGATGGGCGGCGCAGGCGGCCTTGAAGAGCTGCGCGGCGGCCAGGGCTCCGAGGGTGTAGGTCGGAAAATAGCCGAAGCTGCCCCCCGGCCAGTGGATATCCTGAAGGCAGCCGTGCCGGTCATCGGGCACGGTGAGCCCCAGCAATTCCTTCATGCCGTCGTTGAAGGCGCCCGGCAGGTCGGCCACCGTGAGGTCACCCGCGATCATCGCCGTCTCCAGGCGGTATCGCAGCAGGATGTGAGCGGGGTAGGTCACCTCGTCGGCATCCACCCGAATGAAGCCCGGCTCGACGCGGGTGTAGAGGCGGTGCAGGTTCTTCGCCTCCCAGGCCGGCCCTTCGCCGCCGAACGCCGCGCGCAGGGTCGGCGCAAGGTAGGCGCAGAACTCGGCCGAGCGGCAGGCCTGCATCTCGACGAGCAGCGATTGGCTCTCGTGCAGGCTCATGCCGCGGGCCTGCCCCACCGGCTGGTGGCGCCATGCGGCCGGGCGGCCCTGCTCGTAGAGCGCGTGGCCGGTCTCGTGCAGCACGCCCATCAGCGCCCCGGTGGCGCTCGCCTCGTCGTAGCGGGTGGTGATGCGCACGTCGTCGGTCGCACCGCCGCAGAACGGGTGCAGGCTGACATCGAGTCGTCCGCGCGCGAAATCGAACCCCACGGCCCGCATTAGCTGCAGGCCGATCTCCCGCTGGGTCGCGACCGGAAACGGACCCGGCAGCGGCAGGGGAGGAGCGTCAGCCGCCTGCCGCTCGCGCGCCGCGACGACGAGATCCGGCAGGACGGCGCGCAACGCCGCGAAGATCGGATCGATGCGCGCCCGCCGCATGCCGGGGTCGTATCCGTCCAGCAGCGCGTCGTAGGGCGCAAGGCCGAGCGCCGCCCCCTTGGCCTCGCCGACGCGGCGTTGCAGCCGCAGCACCTCTTCGAGATGGGGACGCAGCCGCGCGAAATCCGAATCGCGCCGTGCCTCGCGCCAGACCATCTCGCAGCGCGTTGCCGCTTTCGAGGCCGCCTCGACGAGATCGCCTGGTACCGCCGCCGCGTGGGCATAGGCCCGGCGCATCTCGCGCAGGTTGGCCCGCTCCCATTCGCCGAGTTGGGCCTCCGCCTCCGCCGCGTCGAACCGCTCAGCGTTGCGCGGGTCGGTGAGGATCTCGTGGGCGAGCACGCTCAGCACGGCCAGTTGCTCCCCGCGGGTATCGGAGGCGCCGTCCGGCATCTGGGTCTGCGTGTCCCAGCCGAGGATGCCGCTCGCATCCTCCAGCGCGCCGAGCCGGGCGAAGGTGGCGCTGAGCGTCGCGTAAGCCTGCATGATCGGTCGAGATCCCTCGGTGTCGTCACTGACGGTCAATCGTCGCCGCGGCGCTCCTGCCGCAGCCGTTCCCAGTAGGCCAGCCGCTCCCGGTAGCGGGTTTCCATGCCCCGGTCGGTCGGCTCGTAGAAATGCTGGCGCCCGAGCGCTTCCGGCCAATAATCCTGGCCCGAGAAGGCATCGGGCTCGTCGTGGTCGTAGCGGTAACCTTCGCCGTAGCCGATCCGCCGCATCAGCCCCGTGGGGGCGTTGAGGATGGTCCGCGGCGGCGCGAGCGAGCCGGCGGCCTTCGCCACCCGCGTGGCCGCCTTGTAGGCGTTGTAGACCGCGTTCGATTTCGGCGCGCAGGCGAGATAGACAGTGACCTGTGCCAGCGCGAGTTCGCCCTCGGGCGAACCGAGGAAGTCGAAGGCGTCCTTGGCCGCGTTCGCGACAACGAGAGCCTGCGGGTCGGCCAGTCCGATATCCTCCACCGCCATCCGCACGAGGCGCCGGGCGATGAACAATCGATCCTCGCCCGCATCCAGCATGCGGCAGAGATAGTACAGGGCCGCGTCGGGATCCGAGCCGCGCACCGTCTTATGCAGTGCGGAGATGAGGTTGTAGTGCCCCTCCTGCGCCTTGTCGTAGATCGGCGCCCGGCGCTGCACGAGGCTCTGAAGCGTCTCCGCGTCGAGGATTTCGCCCGGTCGAGCCGAGCGCCACACCTCTTCCGCCAGCGTCAGCGCCGCGCGTCCGTCGCCGTCCGCCATACGGATCAGCGCCGCGCGCGCCTCCTCATCGAGGGGCAGCGGCTGGCCGTCCATCTCTTCGGCCCGGGCCAGAAGTCGAGCGAGGGCGGGGGCGTCCAACGCACGGAATAGCAGCACCCGAGCGCGCGACAGCAGGGCGGCATTCAGTTCGAACGACGGATTCTCCGTTGTCGCGCCGACGAGCGTGACGGTCCCGTCCTCCATCACCGGCAGGAAGGCATCAAGCTGGGCGCGGTTGAAGCGATGGATCTCATCGACGAACAGGAGCGTGCCCTGGCCCGTCGCGCGCCGCTTGCGTGCCGCCTCGAACACCTTTCGCAGATCGGCGATGCCGGAGAAGATCGCCGAGATCTGCTCGAAATGCAGGGCGGTCTCGTGCGCGAGCAGCCGCGCCACGGTGGTCTTGCCGGTGCCGGGCGGCCCCCAGAACACGAGCGAGCCGAGGCTGCGCGAGGCGAGCAGACGCGTCAGCGCCCCGTCGGGCCCAATGAGATGCTCCTGCCCCACGACCTCCGCGAGGCGACGCGGGCGCAGACGATCCGCGAGCGGCCGGGGCGCACCCGTCTCAAGACCAGCGGAAACGAACAGGTCGGACATTGGTGGCATGAACACCGCAGGCCCATCCCTCCGCAAGGGCCCGGACGGCGAAGTCCCCCATTCGCTGCAAAGCCGGCTTGTGGGCCGGCCCGCCCCGTGCTAGGGCGCTCCGCGTCGATACGACACCTCTGCGGAGAGGTGGCAGAGCGGTTGAATGCACCGCACTCGAAATGCGGCATGGGTGCAAGCCCATCGGGGGTTCGAATCCCCCCTCTCCGCCAAGTCTCCGTGACGCACGCCATAGATTGTCGTTTTTGGGTGCGTTTTTGACTTCGATCTCAGCATAATTTGTCACAGCCACACAAGCGCTGTTGATAAATAAGGGCTTTTTGCCCCGGCGTTTCGCTTCGTTCCGGTTAAGTCGAGTTCGACCCTGAACTCGTCGCGTTCCTCGAACAACCAAGCTGCACCAGTGCTGAGGCATGAAGTTCGAGGATTCCCCTCGCATCCGTCGCATGCCTCTGCGCCGAGAAAGTCCGCGCCAACAGATGGCGCACACGTGAGGCCGTAGCCTGTTGCGGAGTGACCCAACCTAACGTAGCAGTTGTGGCTAGAGGGCAGATCGAGCCAGCGAAGCAAGAAAATGGCAGTCGGAGGCGGGTGTCTCACGCTACTCAAGCGGCGTCTGGACGGGCGACCCTACGAGCGTGATCCGGAGGTGGAATCCCGGATCGGATCACTCACCAAACTCGGTGATCCCGATCTCATTCGGACCTGCAACCTGCCTAGCAGCAATCCCGCCTATGTTCGCTCTGAATGCGTTCTTTATCTCTTACGGCGCGCATATGGCGCGAGGGCGCTGACACTCAGTGAGCAGCTCCATAAAATCCTGGTCAGGCGGCTGCTGAAGCAAATGCCGCGAGCGGAGGCGGTGGACGGCAAAACCGCTTTAGCCCACAGCCTACGCGTGAGAAATTGCGTCCTCGATCGTTTCACAGATCTGCTGGCATCCGACGGGCAGGCCTACGAGGAACGCCTTGATTTTTATGAGGTACGCTTCGCGTCTGCCATCGCGCGGCTCCGTGATAGCGCGGAACGCGTTGTGACGCGTGAGGAGCGCAAGGCCAAGCCCCTGTTCCATTGGGAAGGACAGATAACGCCTATTTCTAATGACTTAGTAGACAATGTCGCGTGTATGTCGCACGCTCTCAGGGTTGTTGCGCGGGCGGGAGCGGGGCCGGCGCCGTGAGAAGGTTGTGCGACATGCGATCCACTAGCTCGCGGTGCTGCCCGACGCTCGCAACCGAATGGGTGTAATACTGCAACGTTGTGTCCAGGTGAGCATGTCCCATCAGCCCAGGCACCTCGTTCAGTCCGATGACCTGACCGGTATTTTGGACCGAGCCGAGTGAGAGGCTACTGCCTGGCCGCTGCCAAGGGTAGGCGGAAGGCCAGATCGGGAAAGCTGACAGGCGCGGGCGGCCGGTAGCCCAAGGACGAGTGCGGCCGGAGGCGGTTGTAGGTGTTCTGCCAAAGGGCGATCACAGTCTGGGCTTCCTTGAGCGAGTAGAAGATCTCCTGCCTCAGGCACTCGTCGCGCAGCTCTGCTCGGAGATCTCTGCCTCCTTGCACGCCAGCGCCAAGCTCTTGCCCTGGGCGGTCTGCACCTCGATCTGGCGCAGCTTCAGCACCACCCGCTCTGCGCTCGTCTTCTGACCTCGTCGCATATCCGACTCCTTCGGTCCTAGCTGATCCTCTCAATCAGCCCGGTCCAAAGCCAGCCGGTCAGGTCAGGTTGTGCTAGGGGCAATACCGTATGACACATTCTGCTCTATTTAGCAGATCCGACGAGCTGTTTTCGGCTTTTACTCAGCCATTTCTCGATTGTTGACATAACCTCCTCACGGCGACTGTCTCCAGCCGCAGTGAGGAGTCGATTTAATTCGGCTTCAAGAGTCCGTTCAATCGAAGCCCTATCACTATCAGACAAAAATCCGAATGGCAGCTCATGAGCAGCCATCAGATCGAGAAGATAGGCCACCTCCGACGGAGGGCCTTTGCTTGCCCAATAGTGGACAGTGCGTAGGGCCACGCCAATTTCGCTGGCAAACTCCACCTGGGTTTTGCCTAGAGCACGAAGGACTGCTTTGAACCCGGCTCCGTCCATCGACCTTCTCGATCAGGGACAACGAAGGAATGGATGGCTGTATGTCGACAGTGTACCGACTCTCTTACACGAAGTGATCGCGATCTTCGAACGCCTGCTTGTGCCGTTCGAACGCGGTACGCTGTCGGACGATTTCGGCCAATCCTTCGATGAGCGCCTCACGTTCTCCGTCAAGGACGTCGCACAGTGCATCAATTGCGTCGGAGAGCGGCTGGAGGTCACCCACATCTGGGGCGACTGGATGTAGCGCAAACATCATCGTACCTCCTCGACGCTCGCGACAGCCTTGGCGCTCACCTGCGTTGCAGTTGATGTCAGCATGCGGTCGATGTCTTCATGGGAGAGATAGCCGGCTTCCTCGAGCTCGCGAGCGATTGCCTGCAATGAGGCCCTCTGCTCCGTCAGGATGTTCCGTGCCCGATCGCTCGCGCGCCGCAGGCGTTCGGCTATGGCTGGCAGCAGGCCCCCGATCAGGACCATGTCGGTGGAGGCGGCCTCCACGACGACATTGCCCAGGTGTCCGAGGCCGTAGGTTAGCTCGATGTCGCGCGCGATCGCAGTCGCCATCGCGAGATCGGAACCGACACCGAAGCCCGCACCGATTGATCCGGCACCAAGTTCCACCTCCTCGGCGATCCGGCCCGCCAGAAGAGACGCAATTGCCGCCTCCAGTTCGTAGAGAGTCGCCGCTCCGCCGGCAGCGAATTCCAAACAGGCCTGCCCGCCATTATCGTGCAGGGAGAGGTCCACGAGCGTGCCAAAGCCGAGAGCATGACTCACGACTGCATGCCCAGCTTCATGAATGGCGACACGGTGCCTGATCGTAGGCGGAAGCGGGTGACGGCCCTGGCGGATTTCAGCCAGCACCTCCTCCAAGGTCACCGCCCTGCCATTACGGCGCGCCGTTCCTTTGGCTCGCCGAACGAAGGCTTCCACGTCCGCGCCGGTCATGCCGCGTGCGGCTAGTGCCAGGGGCAGCATCGGCGCATCTGGGAGGATCTCGCGCCCGAGATGGTGGCGGAAGATCTGCGCCAGAGCTGCAGTATCAGGTTTTACGATTGCGATTTCTCTGTCCAAGCGCCCTGCCCGCTTTACCGCAGGATCGATCTTCTCCGGATAGTTCGTTGCCGCAATCACCACGACGCCCGGTCGCTCATCCACCCCGGCGAGAAGCTCAAGGAAGAGGTTCACGATCTGAGTCCAATACTGCACGTACTCACCACGGATCTGCCCGCGGTCGGAGATGCCGTCGAGCTCGTCGATGAACAGGATGCAGGGCGCTTGGGCCTTGGCCTGTGCGAAGACCTTCCGGATCGCCTGCAGCGTGCCGGACAGGTAGTCGGCGGCGTTCCACTCGGCGACCGAGGTTGCCACCAATGGTACGCGCGCAGATTTAGCCAATGCGCGGGCAAAACTTGTCTTGCCGACCCCAGGTGGACCTGAAAGCAGCAGACCTCGATGGTCGAACTCGGCCCAGCTTAACCGGCCAATGCGATAGGCCTGCAGGTCGGCTGCAGCGGCCAAGCCCCATCTTTTAGCCTCACCGTAGCCATCGAGCTCTTCTAAAGCGGGGCCGACACCTAAGTACTCGGCCTTGGCAGAGACGATCCGCTCCAGCGCCTCGATGCAGGCATCGGGCGTGCCGGTCCTGCGGAAGGCGACGGGCAGATCGGCAATGTCGATCATGCGCAGCAGATTGGTATCGATCCGCCTGGTGGGGAGGCCACCCACGACAGCCTCAACCACAAGAGCTAGACCGGTCTGATCCAGACTCGCTAAAGCGATCTGATGCTCGGCGGACCGCATCAGGTCACGCGGCAATTGCCGTTTCGGATCGGGCGCAATGCCCACGATCGGGATCCGGACATGCAACGCCGTGCCAATCACCTCGTTACCTCTCTCCGGCCGCGCCTCCCGGCCGACGCCGTCGCAGACGAATAGGGCGGCATTCCTGCGGCTCAGTTCACGTGCTCTCCCAATGGCGAGATCCACAACTTTAGTATCAGGACCAAAAAGGCACTTTTCTGCGACGATCCGCACAGGCTCGACAAGATCGGTTACGTGGGTAGCTAGCGCGACGACGGGCGCCTCACGGCGCAGCCGACGAACGAGCCCAGGCTCCATCTCGATGGCGCGGGCGAGCATGACGGCCACGGCGGCGAGATCCGCAGGCACAGGTAGGTGGGCGCTCTCGGGTCGATTCGCCTCCTCCTGCGCCACGATGCGTTCGACGGCATCTTCGTCGTCGAGTATCGGCTCGACCTCGAAACCGTATGAGCTTGACCGATGGCTGGCCTTGAGTCGCTTGCGCTCGTCCTGAGCGAGGTGCTGCAGAAAGGCGCGTGCGAGTTGGTCGGAGGATGCGGACTCGGGCGAATGCGCGACTAAGGTCTTGGATGCAGGTGACAGAGCAAGCATGCGCGATCTCCCACGGCCTGGCATAGAGGCCGGCCGTCAGCTTAGGGGCTGGAATGGGCGTAGCGACGCGGCTGGTTCGACGAGGTCGAAGCGCTCGGCAAGCGTCGGCTTCCGGGGATCGCCTGCTTCATAGGCGGTATGCATTTTTTAGAACATATAGAGAACAAATACGAGGACTAAGTGAGCTTCTCCACAGGCTGAGGACAACATGCCCTGGACTGCAATGCGCCATGAGCGGACATCAACTCGATACCCGGAACCGGACATTCAGCTTCGCGCCCACCCCGGTCTTAAAACCGCATCCTCACAATGCCTGAAAGCAGATGGGGTGGATGGCTCCCGCTCCAACTGACGGCATCTCGGTGCCAAGGTGTGGTTGTTGTCGAAGCAGCAACGACGCAGATGTAGGAGCCATCCCCATGGAGATCACCACCGTCGGCATCGATCTGGCCAAGAGCATCTTCCAGGTTCACGCCATCGACGCAGCTGGGCAGGTCGTCGTTCGCAAGGCGCTTCGGCGGGCGCAGGTCGTGCCGTTCTTCGCCAAGCTGCCGCGCTGCCTGGTTGGCATGGAGGCGTGCGGCACGTCCCACCACTGGGCCCGGGAACTGATGAGGATCGGCCACGACGTGCGGCTGATGCCGCCGGCTTACGTGAAGCCATACGTCAAGCGCGGCAAGACCGATGCGAACGATGCCGCCGCCATCTGCGAGGCGGTGACGCGCCCCAGCATGCGGTTCGTGCCGGTGAAGTCGACCGAGCAGCAGGCGGCGCTGGCGCTGCACCGGACGCGCGACCTGCTGGTCAAGCAACGCACGCAGTTGGTGAACATGATCCGCGGCCTGCTCGCCGAGTTCGGGATCGAGATGGCGCGAGGCCTGCGCCATGCGCTCGAACTAGCGGCCAGGCTCTCAGCCGGAGACGCGGCCGAGGTGCCGCCCCTGGCCCAGCGCGTGGTGACCGGGCTGGCCGATCAGATCGGCGCCGTGCAGATCCAGCTCACCCGGCTGGAGAAGGAGTTGCTGGCCTGGCATCGGGACAACGACCTGTCGCAGCGCCTAGCGACGATCCCCGGGATCGGCATCGTCTCGGCGACGGCGCTGGCAGCCTCAGTAAGCGAGCCCGAGCGCTTCCGCTCCGGTCGGCAGTTCGCGGCCTCGTTAGGCCTGACACCGCTGCAGAACTGCAGCGGCGGCAAGGAGCGCCTGGGCCGGATCTCGCGCATGGGCGACCGTTATCTGCGACGCCTGCTCGTGGTCGGCATGACCTCTCTGATCCGGCGTGCGAAGGCGACGCCGACGTCGGTCGACCCACGGCTGCCGACGCTGCTCCAGCGCAAGCCAGTGCGTGTCGTGACCGTGGCAGCGGCTAATCGCACGGCGCGGGTCGCCTGGGCGATCATGACCCGCGGCGGCACCTACCGCGCACCCGCGGCCACGGCTGCCTGATCGCAGGAAGCGGAGCACTTTTCCAGATTGCGAGGACGATGAGAGTTGATGGCGAACCGGTCAGACCGGGAGCCGGGACACCCCGCCGAATGTCCAGGGCATCATAGCCCGCAAAGCAGAGTGGGACCCAGCTCGCGGATACCATCAGGGCCAGCGGTCAACATGAACGACTGCATCAACAGGCCGGACACAAGACTGCACCCGACCAACGCGTCAGAACCTCAATTCGTCACTTGCAATGCGGGAGCCATCCACACAAGACATACGAGCTTGCAATCGATTGTTCAGCAACAGCAACGCTCCGAGTAGCGCTGCAGAGGTGTAAGGCCTCCCGACATCCACAACCATCGACGACCGTTGCGACTCTGTGTGGACATGCATCGATGTGCTATGGAGTGCGGGGAGGATGACACATCAGGATGCGGTCCATCGGTGAGCACCTCGTCGAAGCGTGGCCGCGCCTGTTCCGCTACGCGCTGACGCTGACGCGGGAGCCCGACGCCGCGCGCGACCTGATGCAGCAGAGCGCCCTCAAGGCGCTCTCGACGGGGACGACGCCGAGCGAACCGCGGGCGGCCCGCGCCTACCTGTTCCGGATCGTGCGCCACGCCTGGATCGATCGGCTCCGCCGGAACCGGACCCGCCGCGAGGACGATCTCGTGGATTGGCCCGACGAAGGGTTCGACGACCGCCTGATTGAGGCCATCGCCGTGCGCCAGGCTTTCGCCACCCTCGATGCACCCTGCCGAAAGGTCGTGACCTGCGTGGACGTCGAAGGCCTGAGCTACCGGGAGACCGCCAAACGGCTCGGCATTCCCGTCGGCACGGTCATGAGCCGTCTGCACAGGGCGAGGCGGATCATGCTGCACCGGATCGCCGAGCCGTCCGATGGGAGCGAGGGGCCGTGATGCGCTGGGAGACCCTCAATGCCTACGTCGATGGGGAACTTGATGCGAAGGACCGGCGCGCGGTCGCGGAGACGCTGGCCCGCGATCCGGTCCTGGCCGCGCGGGTCGCGACCCTGACCCGGCTGAAGCAGGGGGTGAAACGGGAGGTGAAGGCTGCGGTCGTGCCGCCCCCGCGCGCGCCGATGGCCCGCGCCTCCCTCGGATGGGCGTGCGCCGCGGCCCTGGTCGTCCTCGTCGGCACCGGCTGGCTGGCCCTGTCGTCTCGCCCGCCGGCCGACGCCGCGCGCGCGGCCTTCATGGCCTGGAGTGCGGCGGGCGCACCCGCGAACGCCATGCAGCCCGCGGGCGGCCTGAACGGCTTCCCCCTCGATCTCGGGGCGGCGGGCTTCCGCTTGGTCTACCTGTCCGAGGGTGACGGTTCGGCTGGCCGGCTTGCCGGTTACGAGGGGCGTCACGGCTGCCGGCTCGCCGTCTGGAGCAGGCCGTCGCGCGGGCAGGCCGGACTCGAGATCGCGCAAGGGGACCGCGACCTGCGTGTGGCGCGCTGGGACAGCAAGGGGCGCCGCTACGTCCTCCTGTCCGAGACGGTGCCGGCCGAGCGCTTCGCCCTGCTGGCCGAGGCGGCCGTGCTCCTCACCGAACCGACCAAGACGGACCGCCTGCGGCTCGCCCTGGACCGGGCCACCGGCCTCTCTGAACGCCCCTGCACCGGCTGACCGGCGCGGGCCGCGGAATTTATTTCGACCCGCCGCGAATAGACCGGGGGCGACGTGCGTCTCCTCCTCCGCACGTCGCGGGCCCGGTCGCCGGAGTCACGCGCGAAACCGGGGAGGAATCGGATGCTCGACAGACGCGATCTCATCAGGCGGGCGGGTCTCACCGCCCTGGCGGGCCTCGGCGGCGGCAGCTTCGCGTCGTTGCGGGCACTCGCGGGCGACACCACCACGCTGCCCTTCGGCAACGGCGAGCGGCCCCTGGTGGCCTATCCGGGCAAGCGCCCGCTGCTCCAGATGACCGCGCGCCCGCCGCAACTGGAGACCCCGTTCTCGGTGTTCGACGAGGGCGCCATCACGCCCAACGACGCGTTCTTCGTGCGCTACCACCTCGCCGACATCCCGACCGAGATCGACCCCGAGACCTACCGGGTCGCGATCAAGGGCCATGTCGAGAAGGAGGTCTCGCTCTCGCTCGCCGACCTGAAGGCGATGCCGACGACCGAGATCGTCGCGGTCAATCAGTGCTCGGGCAACTCTCGCGGCTTCTTCGAACCGCGCATGGCCGGCGGGCAGCTCGCCAACGGGGCGATGGGCTGCGCCCGATGGACCGGCGTGCCGCTGAAGGCGGTGCTCGACAAGGCCGGGGTGAAGGCGGGCGCCGTCGAGGTCGCCTTCACCGGCCTTGACGGCCCGGTGATCCCGGAGACGCCGGACTTCGCCAAGTCGCTCAAGCTCGACCACGCCCGCGACGGGCAGGTGATGCTCGCCTGGGGCATGAACGGGCAGGATCTGCCCTGGCTCAACGGCTATCCCCTGCGCCTCGTCGTGCCAGGATTCTACGGCACCTACTGGGTCAAGCACCTGGAGAGCATCAGCGTGCTCGACAAACCCTTCGACGGCTTCTGGATGCAGAAGGCCTATCGCATCCCCGACAACGACTGCGCCTGCACGCAACCCGGCAAGGCGGCGGACAAGACCGTGCCGATCAACCGCTTCACCGTGCGCTCCTTTCTCACCAACCTGACCGACGGGGCGGACGTGAAGGCCGGGCGCACGCCCTTGCGCGGCATCGCCTTCGATGGTGGCTCGGGAATCAAGTCGGTGGCGGTCTCGACCGACGACGGCAAGACCTGGGCGGAGGCGCGGCTCGGGCAGGATCTCGGCCCCTACGCCTTCCGGCCCTGGACCCTCGACGCGGAGCTGTCGCAGGGGGCGCACGCGATCCGGGTGCGGGCAACCGCCAACGACGGGGCGAGCCAGCCGATGGAGCCGCGCTGGAACCCGGCCGGGTACCTGCGCAACGTGGTCGAGACCACCCGCGTGCGCGCGGCCTGAGGGAGTGACGACGATGACCCGCACCACCCTCGCCCTGACGGCGGCGCTTGCCCTCGCCACCGGCGCGGCCCTCGCCGCCCCGAAATCCTACGCGGTGCCGGAGCCGACCGCGGAGCTGCGGGCGCCGAAGGCCGGCACGCACGCGGAGGGCTTCGAGGCGGCCCAGGCGAACTGCCTCGTCTGCCATTCGGTGGACTACATCGCGATGCAGCCGCCCGGCAAAGGCGCGGCCTTCTGGGAGTCCGAGGTGACCAAGATGGTCAAGGTCTACCACGCGCCGATCGACGCGGCGCAGGCCAAGGCCATCGCCGCCTACCTCGCCGACACCTACTGAGGCGCGGCTGGAAACAGGGGGCGGTCCGGCGACCGCCCCCCTCGTCCCGTCAGCGCGGTGCCTGCGTCTGGACCGTCGCGCCGGTCTCGCCGGGCTTGCCCTCGACGATGACGAGGCTTCGCCGCGCGGCCTCGTTCGCGTTCTGCGTCACCTGCCGGATCGGGCCCACGGCGTTGACGATGGCCGCGCCCGCCGGGTTCGTCATGAAGGCGGCCAGCGGCTCCAGCGGCCCGGCGCCCTTCGGATCGGCCGAGAGGGCCAGCACGTAGGGCTTCTTCGGCGTGAGGCCCGTCACCGCCGCCTGCAGGGTCTGCAACACGCCCTGGTCGAACAGCGTGACCTGCGTGGCCGCCTTGCCATCCGGCCCGGCCAGCGTCAGCGTGCTCGACTGGCCCGCCGCGCCCAGCGGCTGGAGGTTCGGCGCACCCGCTCCCTCCGACACCGCGTCCGGGACGTAGGCCACCCCCTGCGGCCCCTGGCCGATCGGGATGGTGGCGATCACCGCGTTGCTGCCGGTGTCGATCACCGCGACCGCGTCGGCATTCTCCAGGCCGACATAGATCCGCGAACCATCGCCCGAGGGCCAGAGGCCGTGCGGGAGCGCGCCGGTGGGAATCGTCGCGACCTGCGAGAAGTCGTCGGTGCGGAACACCTTCACTTGGTTCAGGCCGCCGATCGTCACGTAGGCGAACTGCCCGGCCTTCGTGCGCGCGATGTTGACGTGGTTGGTGATCGGTCCGGTCTCGATGGTCTTGAGCGCCTTGAACGGCGGCGTGGCCTCGAACACCTGGACGCGGCCGACGTCCTTGAGGGTGAACCACACCTGCTTGCCGTCGGGCGTCGCCGCGATGTCGGGGCAGAACGGGCTCTCCTGCTTGATCCGCCCGACGATCTCGCGGCTCTTCACGTCGATGGCGACCGTCTCGGGGCTGAAGCTGGAGCAGACGTAGCCGTAACGCCCGTCGGGCGAGAAGATCGTCATGCCGGGCCCGTTTGGCACCGTGATCCGGCCCGTCTCCTTGCCGGTCCCCGCGTCGAGGATCGCGACGTAGTCCTCGCCGCGCACGCTGACCCAGACCTCGCGCCCATCCGGCGTGAAGAACGCCTCGTGCGGCGAGCGGCCGACATAGGTTGTGCGGCGCACAGTGTTGGTGGCGGTGTCGATGAAGCTGACCGAGTTCGAGCCGATCGAGACGGCGAGCAGGGTCTTGCGGTCGGGCGAGAAGCCCATGCCGTGGACCAGGAGCTGGCCGCGATAGAGCGGGCTCAGGTTCGCGGGCGTCGTGTCGCCGAGACGGATCACGCCTAGGAGCGTATTGGCGGCTGGGTCGATCACCGAGACCGTGTTGGAGAACTGGTCCGAGGTGTAGAACCGGTCGCGGGGGCCGACCGGCACGTCCGGCGCCGAGGCGGGCCCCGGCGCCTGGCCCGCAAGCGCGGTCCCGCCGAGGAGGGCGAGCAGCAGGGTCGCCGGAATGAGGTGTCGCATCATGAAGGTCTCTTCGCGCTGATGGTCGGGACGGGGGACGGCGATCCGCTCAGTGGTGGTGGCGGGCCGGCGGCTGCGTCGGTGGGGTCTGCGCGACCGGTCGCTCGGCGAGGGCGCGGCGCATGACCTCGATCTCCTGCGCCTGCTCGACGACGATGCCCTGCGCGAGCCGACGCAGGACCGGGTCGCGGCCGTATGCGAGTTCGGCCTTCGCCATCTCGATCGCGCCCTGATGGTGCGGGATCATCATGGCGGCGAAATCCCGGTCGGGGTCGCCGGACGGCGACACCGCCATGTCCGCGTGCATCCGCGCCATCGATTGGGCCATCATCGCATCGAAGCCGCCGGGGGCGGTCTCCGCATGCCCGGCGCGCATCATCATGCCGCCGCCCAGGACACCCCCGGCCATGAACAAGGTGATGAGGATCGCCGTCGGTGCTCCGCGCATGGTCTCTCCCGCAGTGTCGAGGTCACGCGGGGAGAGATGCCGGCCGGGCCGGGATATTCCCCGGCGCTCCCGGTCAAGCGGTCACGGATGCGTGATCGGCTCGCCGGGGCCAAGCTTGGAATAGTTCGGGCAATTCCGGCATCTCTGTTCCGAACGGCGGCACGGGCATCGCCGTAGCCGCGATCCGGAGACCACCCTTGGACGACCTCGCCGTCCTGATCGAACCGCAGATTCCGGCCCTGCGGCGCTACGCGACCGCGCTGCTGCGGCAGCGCGAAGCAGCCGACGACCTCGTCCAGGACACGCTGGAACGGGCGATCCGCGCCTGGCCGCAGCGCCGCGAGGGCGATCTGCGGGCGTGGCTGTTCGCGATCCTGCGCAACCGCTACCTCGAAGGCGTGCGCCGCCGCCGGGGCATCGAGGTCGGCCCGGAGGCGCTGATGGAGATCGCGGAGGTCGGGGTCGATCCCGAGGCGGCCGTGGGCGCGCGGGACGTGCTCGACGGGATCGCCGCGCTTCCCGAGGAGCAGCGGTCCGTCCTGCTCCTCGTCGCGGTCGAGGACATGTCCTATGCCGAGGTCGCCGCCGTGCTCGCGATCCCCGTCGGCACGGTGATGTCGCGCCTCAGCCGGGCGCGCGGCCGGTTGCGCGCCTTCCTCGACCGGGCTCCCACGATCGTCACCGGGCATCTGCGGAGGGTGAAATGACCGCGTCCGACCCGCGTCCCGTCGGCGAGGACGACCTGCACGCCTTTGTGGACGGACGGCTCGATCCGGGCCGCCGCGCCCGCGTCGAGGCGTGGCTCGCCGCGCATCCGGAGGCAGCCGCCCGGGTCGCCGCCGACCGGGAGGTGCGGGAACGCCTGCGGGCGCGCCTCGCGCCCGTGGCGGACGAGCCGATCCCCGCCCGCCTGCGCATCGCGAACCTCGCAGGCTCGCGCCGGATGCGCCTCCCGCGTCGGTGGCCGAGCGCGGCGGCGGCGGCGCTCCTGCTCGCCCTCGGCGGCGCGGCCGGGTGGGCCGGGCGCGGCGCCGTGCCGGGCCCGGGCGCCCACGCCGAACCGATGACGCAGGCGGCCGTCTCCGCCTTCCGCACCTACGTGGTCGAGGCCGCCCATCCGGTCGAGGTCCGCGCCGACGGCTCGACCGACCTCGTGCGATGGCTCAGCGCGCGCCTGGGCCGGCCCGTCACCGTGCCGGACCTGCGGGCGCAGGGATTCCGGCTCATGGGCGGGCGCCTGCTCCCCGCCGGAGACGAGCCGGCGGCGATGCTGATGTACGACGACGACCGGGGCACCCGCCTGACCCTGTACAGCCGGGCCGGGCCGACCGGCGGGCGCGGCGTGTTCCGCTACGCCCGCGCCGACGACGTGGCCGCCTTCTCGTGGATCGATGCCGGGATGTCCTACGTGGTGACGGCCCGCACGGACGAGGCGCGGCTGCTCCGGGTCGCCGAGGCGGTCGATGCGCAGGTCTCGGGCAAGCGCGAAGTCGCGCGGTGATGCTCGTATCCGAACCCTGCCGGACCACGCCGGCCAAGGCCCCCGCCGAGCACGAGACGCCATGACCCTCGACCAGTTGCGCATCTTCGTGGCGGTTGCCGAGCGCCAGCACGTCACGCGGGCGGCCGAGGCGCTGAACCTCGTCCAGTCGGCGGTCAGCGCCGCCATCAGCGCACTGGAGACTCGGCACGCCGTCAAGTTGTTCCACCGGGTCGGCCGGGGCATCGAACTGACCGAAGCGGGCGGCGTCTTTCTCAGCGAGGCTCGCGCGGTGCTCGCCCGCGCCCAGGCGGCCGAACAGGTGCTCGCGGACCTCAGCGGCTTGCGGCGCGGCACGCTGTCCATCCAGGCGAGCCAGACCATCGCCAGCCACTGGCTCCCCCGGCACCTCGTCGCCTTTCGGGCGGCCTATCCCGACATCGTCCTGCGGCTCGGCATCGGCAACACCGCCGAAGCCGCCGAGGCGGTCCGAGCCGGGACGGCGGAACTCGCCTTCGTGGAGGGCCCGATCGAGGACGGCAGCCTCGCGAGCACTCCGGTCGCCGAGGACCGGCTGATCCTCGTCATCGCGCCTGATCACCCGTTGGCCGCACGCGCGCGGTCGGGACGATCCGACCTCGCTTCAGTCTCCTGGGTGCTGCGCGAACCCGGATCGGGCACGCGCTCCGCCTTCGAGGCGGCGATCGTCGCGCTGGGCATCGCACCGGACGCACTCACGGTTGCCCTCGAACTGCCGTCGAACGAGGCTGTCCTCGCCGCCGTCGTGGCGGGGGCCGGGGCGAGCGTTCTATCCGAAGCGGTGGTCGGACCCTCTCTGCGAACCGGAGCGCTCGTCGCCGTGCCCTTCGCTCTGCCGACGCGAACCTTCCGGGTCCTGCGCCACAAGGAGCGCTACCGCAGTCGCGCCGCCGACGCCTTGCTCGACCTAATCCGTGCCGCCCCCTGACGGGGGGCGGCCCTTCAGGCGACCTCGACCCACACACGGTGCCAGGAGGCGCTGAGGTAGCCCTTGAAGTTCCACGTCTCGTCCGGCCGCGCCGGCTGGGTCTGCCCGGCGCTGTCCCAGGCGCGCACCACGAGGTCGCGCTCGCCGGACGGAAGGTCCAGCACGATCTCCCAGAACGTCCAGGCGAAGGGAGCGCCGGCCTCGTGTTCCAGCGTAGCTTGATGCCAGGACCGACCGCCATCGCCCGAGACATCGACGCGCACGATCGCCCGATCTCCCGCGATGGCGTACCCGCGAATGGTGGTCTCGCCCGCCTTGAGCCGGGCTCCGCGCGCGGGCTCGCAGATCGCGGCGTTGAGCGGCATCGTTTCGATGGTGTGGCCTTTCGCGGGATTGGCGGTCTCGGCCGTCACGTCCGGCGGGAACAGCTTGTAGTCGTCGGCTTGCATCGGGTTGGTCGAGGGATGGTCCTGCACCGTGATGCGCTTCAGCCATTTCGGGCTGCGCACGCCCGCGAAGCCCGGCACGACGGCCCGCACGGGGAAGCCGTGCTCGGGCAACAGCGATGCCCCGTTCATCGCGAAGGCCAGCAGTGTCTCGCCGGCGACCGCCTTGGCGAGCGGGATCGAGACGCCGTAGGGCCGTCCCTCCACCACATCTTGGCTCTCGAAGGCCACATGGAGGTCCGAGTGGAGGTTCGCTCCTGGCGCTACGCCCGCCGCACGCAGGACGTCGCCGAGGCGGACGCCGGTCCAGTCCGCCGTCCCGATGGCGCCGCCGTCCCAAGGATCGCCCGAGACCGGGGCGACCGCCCGCATATCGGCGCGGCGGTTGCCGGCGCACTGCATCGTGGCCGTGACGGTCGCCTCGGGAAAACGCGCGCGCAGATCCGCCAGCGACAGATCGAGGGGACCGACATGCGCGCCATCGACGGACAGGCGCCATGCGGCGGCGTCGATCTCCGGCAGGTCGCCGTGGGAGCGGACGTAAAAGTCTTCCGCAGGGGTCCGGTAACGGGCCCGCAGGCGGGTCAGCGGTGGCTCGGCATTGTAGGGGCGCTCCCCATGAACGATCAGGCGGGCCATACGCTCGGTCAAGCTCGACATCCGGTGTCTCTATCGTAAGAAGTCGAGGTTCAACGCGCGCGGACACGCCAGGTGGCTGGCCTTTGTCAGGCGATGCCGAGCAGCCAGATAAGCCCGAGGCTCACCGCCGTCAGGGCAGCGAGCGAAGCGACCACCGCCAGGGTGACGCGCGGTCCCGCCTTGGCGACGCTGCGCACGTCGACGCCGAGGCCGAGGGCCGCCATCGACACGATGGTCAGCGCGTTCGCCGTCGTGGCCATGGGGTGCAAAGCCGCTTCGGGAACGAGCTCCGCGGAGCGAAGACCCGTCAAGGCCAGGAAGGCGAGGATGAACCACGGCACCAGCCGGTGCAGCGGCATCCGGCCCGAGGCGGGGCGCTCGCCGGCCGTGCGGTGCGGTACGGTCACGCCCGTCCCCGCGCGCAGCCAGCTAATCCCGAGCGAGAGAGCCAGGACCACTGGCCCAAGCATCAGCACGCGGACCAGCTTGACCAGGGTGCCGACTTGGACGCTGAGGGCGGCCACCGGGGCGGTTGCGGCGAGAACCTGCGGCACGGCGTAGACCGTGAGCCCCGCGAGCACACCGTACTGCATCGGTGAGAGTCCGAGCAGCGGCACGAGCAGCGGCAACCCGAGAACGACGAGAACGCCGAGCACGGCGGTGAAAGCGATGGACGAGGCGACGTCCTCGCCGTCCGCGTCGATCACCGGGGCCGCCGCCGCGATCGCCGAGTTTCCACAGATCGAGTTGCCGCAGGCGACGAGGATGGCCAGGCGCGGGGTCAACCCGAGAACTCGGCCGATGCCGTAGCTCGCCGCAATGGCGAGGACCACCACCACCGCGATGCCGACGAGGAGCCCCGGCCCGGCCGCGAGCAGCGTCCCGAGGCTGAGCGAGGCGCCGAGCAGGACGACGGCGATTTCCAGGACGGTCTTGGCGCCGAACGCGATACCGCGAGCGAAGCGCCGACCAGGGTTCCAGGCCGTGCGGACGGCCGTGCCCAGCACGATGGCGAGGACCAGAGCCTCCAGCCACGCACGGCCGAAGATATGCTTCTCGACCATCTCCAGCCCGAGGGCGGCGCCCGTCACCGCGAGGCAAAGGCTCAGGCCGGGCAGGATGGAAGACAGGGCAAGCGCGCGTGATCGGAGAAAGGCTGCTGCGGGCATGGTGCGTGCACCTCGTGGACTGGATCTGCCACGACCATGACCGCATCCATTCGTTCGCTCCAACGGAACGTATCGATCATTTTGATCACGCGATGCGATGATTTGGCTGGGGACGACGAACGTCGTGCTTTGGCTCGAAGCCAGTCTTTTCGATTGGGCAACCCGAGTTTGCGGCTTCGCTGATATCAGGGAACGTTGTAGATTACCGCTGACTAGGTTTCTTGAGACAGAAACCGTTGAGGTCAGAGGCGGGCCGTCAGGTTGGTGAACGGGCGGATCAATCGGATGCCTGAGTGACGGCACGGTCGATGTTCACCCTCTCCGCCCAGTCCTTGGCCTCGGACTGACCTTGGAGGTCGATGAGACGAGCGCCGCTGACATCGACGTTCTTGAAGTCCGCGCCCGTGACCGTAGCACCGGTCAAATTGGCCCCGGACAAGTCTGAGCCCATCAGCACCACGCCAGTGAGATCGGCATCCTTGAGATTCGCATACTCCAGGCGTGACCGGCCGAGGTTGGCTCCCTTGAGGTTCGCGCCCGACAGGTTCACCGAGGTGAACACCGCCCGCATCAGACCCATGGACTGATTCTTGATGTTGGCTCCGCCCTTGAGATCGACCAGCGTGGCGCTGCTCATGTTGGCGCCCTTGAAATCGCCGATGGGCATGGACCGGCTGAGGTCGGCCCCGCTGAGGTTGGCCTCCCGCGCAGTGATGCCGAACATTTTCGCGTCCGCGAGCTTGGCCCCGGAAAGGTCTGCCTTCAGGAGCCATGCCTGTTCGAGGTTTGCGCCGCTGAGGTCGGCGCCGCGTAGATTGGCCTTGTTCAGGCGCGCAGTTCGTAAGTTGACGCCCCGGAGATTCAACCCGGAGAGATCGAGGCCCGACAGCGCCTTGTCGTGCAGGTCGATGGGCTTACCGTCCGCGGCCTGGATCATCGCCTCTACGTCGGCGCGGCTCATCTCGGCCTTCGTCATGGCAGGCGAGGACATGTCGGCTCCGAGCAGCAGATCTTGTTCGGCCGCGGCGGGGCCGGCAGCGAAGACGGCGAGCATGAAGCTGAGGGCTAAGCGGCGCATCGGTTTACTCCCGGCGGGCGCCACGCATGGCGGGCACCCTTATCGTGTTCGTTGTGTCGCGATGCTATGCCGGGCCGCTGCACCCGGTCGGTGACCCAGGTCACACAAATCCGGCGCGGCGGGAGGAAAACGCAACGCGCGCCGGACGATCAACCCGTCGTCATGGCCGGGGGACCACGCCAGCCATGACGGATGCCCAAAAGGTCGAGCGGTGGATCGACCGGTTTCCGCTTCTTCAAGCTCTCAGCCCGGCGCATCTTCAGATCGCTCGGGGAACCGTGCATTTCCCGGTGCTGGATGCAGGCGCCATCGCCTACGAACTAAATGGCGAGTGTGCCAACTACCTGATGTGCCTGGAGGGACGCACGCGGATCTTCCGGATGTCGGAGGGCGGACGCGAGGTGCTGATCTACAAGGTTGGCCCGGGCGGCACCTGCCCCCTCACCACTCAGTGTCTCCTGTCCGGCGGCACCTTTCCGGCGCAGAGCGTGGCCGAGGAGCGGACCGAACTCGCGGCCCTGCCGGTCGGCACGTTCCAGCACCTGATCGGCGACAGCGCGGCGTTCCGCAGATTCGTCATGGATGACTACACGCGATTGATGTCCGGCCTGTTCACGCTGATCGACGAGGTCGCGTTCGCACCGCTAAAGCAGCGCCTCGCGCAACGCCTCCTCGCTGAAGCCGATCCGCGGGGCGTCGCCGCGGTGACCCATCAAAAGCTCGCGGACGATGTCGGAAGCGTGCGCGAGGTGGTGAGCCGCATTCTGGCACAATGGGCCGAGGCGGGCCTGATCGAACTTCGTCGAGGCGCGGTCGAGATTGTTGACCGGACCCGCTTGGAGGCCGCCGGGCGGCGGTGACTGGCGGCGTGCTGGTGTCCATTTTTGAGGCCGACGCCAATCGAGCTTTACGACTGGGTTGGTTCGGTAGGGCCTTGTCTGCTCTTTTTGGCAAGCCCTCCCCAGAGCAGACAGGCCACTACTGGCCAGAAGTTGCCGAACCGGGTCCATTGAACTGCCTGGAAGCAGATGGGGTGGATGGCTCCCGCTCCAACTGACGGCATCTCGGTGCCAAGGTGTGGTTGTTGTCGAAGCAGCAGCGACGCAGATGTAGGAGCCATCCCCATGGAGATCACCACCGTCGGCATCGATCTGGCCAAGAGCATCTTCCAGGTTCACGCCATCGACGCAGCTGGGCAGGTCGTCGTTCGCAAGGCGCTTCGGCGGGCGCAGGTCGTGCCGTTCTTCGCCAAGCTGCCGCGCTGCCTGGTTGGCATGGAGGCGTGCGGCACGTCCCACCACTGGGCCCGGGAACTGATGAGGATCGGCCACGACGTGCGGCTGATGCCGCCGGCTTACGTGAAGCCATACGTCAAGCGCGGCAAGACCGATGCGAACGATGCCGCCGCCATCTGCGAGGCGGTGACGCGCCCCAGCATGCGGTTCGTGCCGGTGAAGTCGACCGAGCAGCAGGCGGCGCTGGCGCTGCACCGGACGCGCGACCTGCTGGTCAAGCAACGCACGCAGTTGGTGAACATGATCCGCGGCCTGCTCGCCGAGTTCGGGATCGAGATGGCGCGAGGCCTGCGCCATGCGCTCGAACTAGCGGCCAGGCTCTCAGCCGGAGACGCGGCCGAGGTGCCGCCCCTGGCCCAGCGCGTGGTGACCGGGCTGGCCGATCAGATCGGCGCCGTGCAGATCCAGCTCACCCGGCTGGAGAAGGAGTTGCTGGCCTGGCATCGGGACAACGACCTGTCGCAGCGCCTAGCGACGATCCCCGGGATCGGCATCGTCTCGGCGACGGCGCTGGCAGCCTCAGTAAGCGAGCCCGAGCGCTTCCGCTCCGGTCGGCAGTTCGCGGCCTCGTTAGGCCTGACACCGCTGCAGAACTGCAGCGGCGGCAAGGAGCGCCTGGGCCGGATCTCGCGCATGGGCGACCGTTATCTGCGACGCCTGCTCGTGGTCGGCATGACCTCTCTGATCCGGCGTGCGAAGGCGACGCCGACGTCGGTCGACCCACGGCTGCCGACGCTGCTCCAGCGCAAGCCAGTGCGTGTCGTGACCGTGGCAGCGGCTAATCGCACGGCGCGGGTCGCCTGGGCGATCATGACCCGCGGCGGCACCTACCGCGCACCCGCGGCCACGGCTGCCTGATCGCAGGAAGCGGAGCACTTTTCCAGATTGCGAGGACGATGAGAGTTGATGGCGAACCGGTCAGACCGGGAGCCGGGACACCCCGCCGAATGTCCAGGGCATCATAGCCCGCAAAGCAGAGTGGGACCCAGCTCGCGGATACCATCAGGGCCAGCGGTCAACATGAACGACTGCATCAACAGGCCGGACACAAGACTGCACCCGACCAACGCGTCAGAACCTCAATTCGTCACTTGCAATGCGGGAGCCATCCACACAGGACATTCCGACCGTCTGCAATGGGTCAGGAGTTAGCATGTTGGCTGTTCGGTCGTGCATGATGGGCAGGCCCCTGCTTTTGTGGGCCTGTAGGTCGGCAGGCGGACGATGAGGGGGACGTCGCGATGGCTTGATACGGTGGCGGCTCTAGCCGAGCCCGCGCAGCGCTTCGTAGATCCGGATCAGCGTTAGAGCCCGTCCGATAATGTCCTGCTGGGGGTGAGTGGCCGGGATGGCGGTGATTCCAGAAGGGTGCTGAAGCCTGATCTGGACGTGCCATGTGGACCCCGACCACTCGCCGGCAGCATAACCGTGCGCGCCTGCGATACGAAACCGACCTGACAGATACGGAATGGGCGGTGATCGCGCCCTTGATGCCGGATCCCGCCTCGCGTGGTCGCCCGCCGATCTGGACGATGCGGGAGGTTCTGAACGCGATCTTCTACGTGCTGCGCGGCGGCATCGCCTGGCGGTTGATCCCAAAGGATCTCCCTCCGCGCAGCACGACGTTCGGCTACTTCAGCCGCTGGCGGGACGAGGGATTGTTCGGGCGGATCAACCACGCCCTGGTCATGGCCGACCGGGAGCGGGCCGGTCGCGAGGCTTCGCCAACGGCGGCCGTGCTCGACAGCCAGAGCGTGAAGACCACCGAGAGCGGCGGACCACGCGGCTACGACGCTGGAAAGAAGATCAAGGGCCGCAAGCGTCAGGCTCTGGTCGACACGGACGGGCGTGCCCTCGTGCTCGATCCGCAGGCTGCCGACATCCAGGATCGCGATGGGGCCGGACCGGTGCTGCGCCTGTCGCGGCGGACCTTCCCGTTCATCGTCAAGGCTTTCGCCGATGCAGGCTATGCCGGCCACAGACCCGCGACCGCCACCCTCATCACCATCGACATCGTACGCAAACCCAGGGATCAGGTCGGCTTCGCCGTGCATCCACGCCGATGGGTGGTGGAACGCTTCTTCGGATGGATCAGCCGCAACCGACGCCTCTGGAAGGACCCGGAGGCGACCCTCGCCTCCGCACAAGCCTTCCTCTACGCTGCTGCCGTCATGATCCTCGTTCGAAGGCTGGGGCGAGCAGAATGACTTATCGGACGGACTCTAAGCCGGCACGGAGCGGAGTGATCGAAGGTGGAAATCAGCGGCGAAGGCCTCGACGACATCCTGATCGAGCTCTACCGGCGGCTGCTCGACCAAGGCGCTCGTAATAAGGGATCCCGTGGCGAAACGATCGAGATGCTGGGCGTCGCGCTCCGCATCGCCAAGCCCAGGGCACGCCTGAGTCGATCCGAGAATCGAGGCAAGCCGTTCAGCGCGCTCGGCGAGTTCTTCTGGTACCTAACCCAGTTGAACAGGCTCGATTTCATCGAGCCGTACATCCCCGACTATAGGAAGGAGGCCGTCGACGGCGTTGTGCCTGGTGGGTACGGCCCCCGTCTCTTCGCCATGCGAAACGGCATCGATCAGGTCGATAGCGTCATCCGCCTGCTGCGGTACAAGCCCTCGTCCAAGCGCGCCGTCATCCAGCTCTTCAACGCCGAGGACATCGCGCTCGACTATCCTGCCGATCTCGGCACTCCGTTCCATCACCCCGAGACCCCGTGCACGATCAGCCTGCAGTTCCACCTCAGGGACGGCTCGCTGCACATGTCGGTCAACATGCGCTCTAACGACGCCGTCCTCGGATTGCCGCACGACGTCTTCTGCTTCTCGATGTTGCAGGAGATGATGGCGAGGCGCCTGGGAGTCGAGCTCGGAGAGTACCTACACTATGTCGGGAGCATGCATTTCTACGACGATCGCCACGAAACGCTCCTTGAGTATCTGGACGAAGGGTACCAGCGAACGTTCGAAATGCCTGAGATGCCGAAGGGCGACCCCTTCGAGCATGTCGACGCTCTCGTGGCCGCCGAGGGGCGGGTCCGATTGAAAGAACGGGTCGTCGCCGGCGAACTCCTGCCGGAACCTTACTGGGCCGACATCCTGCGGATGATGCAGGTGTTCTGGTCCTCAGGTGACGAGGCTCGCCTCGACGAGTTGAAGGCCGAGCTTCAAGAGCCTGCTTACCGTGCCTATCTTGAGGGCCGCCGGGGAGCGAAGCTCAAGGAACCGTCGCCCCGCGAACCCGTCGACGCGAGGAGGAAGCCGGAGTGACGTGGCCGTCCTGGGCCGGGGAGAAGACGCGCATCGCGAACTCCCTGAGCCGGCACCAGCATCCTCTCCCGGGCATCGCGGCGCCCGCGGCGCTCGACTGCCTCGCCACGCAGTTCATCGCCAGCCTGCGGCGCGAGAGCTACTACCAAGTCGTCCAGCGCGGGCCGATCCATCCCCGTCGGGCCGACCCGAACGATCCCGGGTTCGATGCCGAACGCGCGGTCGCCTACCACGTGCAGAACGGCGACGTCGACGAGGCTGCCTGGCTGGTCTTCCTGATGACCCACTTCGCGCGTCCCGTGGATACC
Source organism: Methylorubrum sp. SL192 (assembly GCF_026672325.1). Taxonomy (NCBI): domain Bacteria; kingdom Pseudomonadati; phylum Pseudomonadota; class Alphaproteobacteria; order Hyphomicrobiales; family Methylobacteriaceae; genus Methylorubrum; species Methylorubrum sp. SL192. Next base: position 4,619,619 of record NZ_JAPPQV010000003.1, on the reverse strand, counting down.
GGTTGGCTGCGCTTGCGCGACGTCTACGGTCGGCTCGGACAGGGAAGGTGGGACTGGGCGACGGTCAGCGGCAACCCCGCGGCCTTCAACGCGTGGCTCGCTGCGAATTGGCAGGGGATCCGCGGCAAGTTCGGCAACCACCGCAAGTACGAGAGCCTCCGCCCGAACGCCTCCCGTCCCATGAGCGCGGTAGTTGACAGCTACGTGAGATGGATCGGACCTGCGGGTCACGCCCGCTTTTTCGCCGATGTCGTCAGGCGGGCCGGCAACGACCCCCACGCCATCTTCGACGTCCTCTACCGCGAGCTCCCGATGCCGACCTTCGGTCGGCTCGCCCGCTTCGACTACCTTTCCCTGATCGGTCGATACCGGATCGCGCCCATAGCGGCCGGGTCCGCCTACCTCGACGGCGCCACCGGCCCAGCGATGGGAGCCCGCCTGCTCCTCGACGGGCAGGCGCGGAGCGCGACGCCGCTCCACGTGCTGCAGGCGCGGCTCGACGTTCTCGACCGGGACCTGGGCGTGGGCATGGCGGTGATGGAGGACGCTCTCTGCAATTGGCAGAAGAGCCCCGACAGGTTCGTCCACTTCAAGGGCTAGGGCAGCGCCTCGCGGATGTCGTCCCAGTTCCAACGCCGCTTCAAGGTGTTCAGGCGGTCGTAGGGGATCATCCCGCTATGCTGCATCTGGCCGACGATCATGCCCGCGGCGATCCCGACCGATACGCTGAACCGCAGCACTGCGGTACGGTCCGGGCGCAGGACCTCGAACTCGGCACGGCGGCTAGCGGGAATGATGCAATCACGCGCGAACTCGTTCGCCTCGCGTTCGTGCTCGTCGGCGGTCGTGCCCTCGCCATCGACGAACGTGGCCCCTGCATGAAGGAGCAGGTGACCGAGCTCATGGAAGAGCGTGAACCAGAAATGGTCGTCCGAGCGATGCCGAAAGCTCATCAGGACCATGGCCTTCGTCGGCGAGAGCATCCGGGCTGCTCCGCTGGCCCTGCACCCGTCGGGCGCGCGTACGACCGACAGGGCCACCCCGACGCTGCCGAGCATGGCCCTGAGCCTCGGGAGGAAACGGGCGGGCTGGCTGATGCTCGTAAGGGTCCGGATCTCGGGAACGAGCGTGCGCAGCGCGTCGGGATCCCAGCACCCCGTTTGGATCAACGACGCCTCAAGCTCGCCAAGCCGCAGCCATGTCGTCGTGGCGCCTTCGCTGGACGAGAAGGAGTTTGACGTCCTGAAGCGCGTCTCATTGGTCGAGGCGTAACGCCGTGCCCAAGCGTCTGGCCCGTTCACGTTGAAGAACACCAGTCGTTGCCGCACGGCGGAGCGCTTCTCGCCCTCGGTCATTCTCGCCCGCCCGGTCGAGCCCGGGATCGGCACGCGCTCCAGCCACTCGACAAAGTGGCCTGACACGACGGCGCTGACGACCCGCTCCAACGCTTCCTCGTACCCGGATTGACGCCTGAGCCAGAAGCCCGGGGTGCCCCCGAGGACCGAGGCCAACTTGTCCGCGAGCTCGCCATCGATCCGGACGCTGCCCGAGACCAGCCCACGCAGCGTCTCGATGCCGCCGTGCAGCGAAGCGGACACGTCGACAGCGCTCAGATTGCGTCGCTCCATGAGCGAGAGCACCGAGTCGCCCGGCTTGGAGAACCAGTCGCGTTGGAGGGACTGCTCGTGGATCATGGGCAACTGACAAGCTCGACCAGCTTAAGATACCGGACCGTAGACCAGTTCGGCACGCCGTCGGCGGAACGCTCGAATCTCACCCCGGCAGGCACGAGTGTCGCACGGAAGTAGGAGCCGATCTCCACCTCGATAGACTTGTCACCCGAGATTTTGACGCCTGGCCAGAAACCTACCATCTCTTCCGCCGTCTCGAACGCTTCGAGGTCGGCTATCGTTGCGACGAGCGCTTGGGCAGCGGGGGCACCGAACGTCGCCTCGCCCTCATCGATCTTACAGCAGAGAACCTGCTGTTCCCTCGTTTGGTAGGAGATGATCACGGTGATCCGCCGCCCGAGCCCGGCAGCACGCCGCGCCGCCCGGGAAAAGGTTTGGTTACGGGCCAGGCCAACGCAAGGGGCATGACGCAAACCCGGTCACGGATGGGCGCGGCGCGCGAACGCCGGCCTATCACGCATCCGCTTTCAATGCTTGGACGCCGACAGCTGCCGGTCCGCTTTCGGCCACTATCGAACGCTCGTGCCCCTTATCAGACTGCCCGAAAGCGGACGTGGCGAGGGCCTGCTTTGGGTCAGGAGTTCGCGCTCAACTTGTTCTGATCGGCCCCCACGCGGTGGTCCAAGTTCTAAGTTAGTGCAGGGTCGGCCTTTGCTCCACGGGTCGCTTGGCCGGCGGAGCCGACCGGGTGAGCGCAGCCGGCCAAGCGGTGAAGGCCGGCACGAACACCTCCGGGGCCGGTGGTCGGTAGCCGAGCGAGGCGTGCGGGCGCACGCTGTTGTAGTGTAGACGCCAACTCTCGATCACGATCTGCGCCTCCTTGAGCGTGTAGAAGATCTCACCGTTCAAAAGCTCGTCCCGTAGTCGTGCGTTGAAGCTCTCGACGTAACCGTTCTCCCATGGCGAGCCGGGTGCGATGTAGGCTGTTCTGGCGCCGACACCGGTGATCCAGGCCTGCACGGACTTGGCGATGAACTCCGGACCGTTGTCCGAGCGGATATGGCCGGGCACGCCGCGCAGGATGAACAGGTCGGACAGCACGTCGATCACGTCCGCCGCCTTGAGCTTGCGTGCGACGCGGATCGCCAGGCACTCCCGCGTGAACTCATCGACCACGTTCAGCATCCGGAACTTGCGGCCCTCGTGCGTGCGGGCTTCGACAAAGTCGTAGGACCAGACGTGATCGCGACGCTCCGCCCGCAATCGCAGGCAGGAACCATCCCCGTCCCAGATGCGGCCGCGCTTGGGCTGCCGAGACGGGACCTTCAGCCCCTCGCGCCGCCAGATCCGTTCGACCCGCTTGTCGTTGACGAACCAGCCCGCCGCCTTCAGCAATGCACCGATCTTCCGGTAGCCGTAGCGCCCGTACTGGCGAGCCAGTTCCACGAGGTCGGCTGTCAGCGCGGCCTCATCCTCTCTTCCCCGCGGCACCTTGCGCTGCGTCGAGCGATGCTGCCCGAGCGCCCGACAGGCGCGGCGCTCGGAGACGTCTAGGACGTTCATGACATGCGCGATGCAGGCGCGTCGGCGCGCGGGGCTGGTCAGTTTCCCCGAGCGGCCTCCTGCAGGATCAGCTTGTCGAGGGTGAGATCCGCAATCGCCTTGCGCAGCCGCTGGTTCTCAACCTCCAAGTCCTTCATCCGTCGAACCTGATCGCTCTTCAGGCCGCCGTACTCCTTGCGCCAGCGGTAGTAGGTCACTTCCGTCACGCCGATGGCCCGGATCGCCTCCGCCACGCTCTGGCCCTGCGAGACCAGAACATCCACCTGCCGCAGCTTGGCGACCACGTCTTCCGGCTTGTGCCGCTTCGTTCCCATCTGTCCGTCCTCATCTGGCTCAAAAGCCATACCTCAGGGCGGACCACTTCAGTGGGGGCGGATCAACGCGGGCGCAGAACGTGGTGCGGTTCCAGATCGACCGGAAGCCGTGACATCCCGTGTCGTCGCCTACTCGTCGTCCCAGACCATAGCCTCTCGACTTATGGATGCGACCTCAACTCCGCTGCCATCTACATCGATCACGATGGCTATCTCAGCATCGAACCGGGCCATCTGCTCGACAGCGACGAGCTTCGCCGTGTCCCGGTCTTCGAGGTCGTGGATCTCGCCGGACACGACGCCGTCTTTTCGGAATCCGACGCGGTAGGACATACTGGGGATATGGCTGGCTTGAAGGTAGAAACCAAGGGTGACCGGCCGCACGCGCGTTCGGAGATCACCATCGGACCGCTGACGACGTTCGCCCGCGAGACGCCAGAGGAGGTGTTGCGGGCGCCGTGCGTGGAGCGCGGGCCGCGAGGCCAGTGATCAAAACTGGCGCAGGGTCGCATTCCAATGCCAACGGACGTCGATTTGGGCTTGGATCGACCTTTCTGTCTCCCGAGTTGTACCGGACCAGCCCGATCCGGCCCCACTTGACACAGGTGCTGTCGATAGCCTGTGCGATATCGGATTGCGTCGGCTAGGCATCGAGAAGAGTTACGCCCATGCTGACTAGCGTCGCCTACTTCCTCGCCAGCACCCTGATCCTACAGCCCGTCCAAGCCGAGGTGGCCGACCGTCTTCGCAAAGCCAAGGTGGCGCCGGAGGTGGTTGCTCAGGCGCAAAGCTGCATGTCCTCTGCACTACCGACCCTGGTTCAGCGCGTCGGTGATGACTATTGGTGGGCCGTCACCACTGCAGCGGGGGTCTGGCTCGGCCTGACACCTCTTGAGCGGGTCGTCGCTGAGGTGGCACCGTCCTGCCGCGGCGCCGTCGACATGATCCGCGCAAGCTGAGCAGACCTGGGCAACAGAGTGTGGCGGGTCTGGTGACCGCCCTACGCCGCACTCAGGCGGCGTGCACCCGTTCCAGAAAGGTGCCGATCGCGGCCTTGAGCGCTGCACTTCCCTCACCGACCCGCTGCGCGCCGGAGCGGACCTCGTCCGAGCGCTGTTCATTCGAGACCGCCGCAGCCCGAACACCTATAATGCTCTCCGAAACCGTCCGGGCATCCACCGCCGCGCCGGCGATGGAGCGGGCGATCTCGTGGCTCGCCTGACCCTGCTGCTCGGCTGCCGTCGCCACTTCGGCAGCGATGAGGCTCAACTGCGCGATCGTCTGACCGATTCCGCCGATGGCACCCGTCGTGCCGTCCGCAGCGAGCTGGATCGCCGCAACTTGCGCCGCGATTCGGTCGGTCGCGGCAGCGGTCTGACCGGCGAGCGCCTTCACCTCGCCCGCAACCACCGCGAAGCCGCGCCCGGCCTCCCCCGCGCGGGCGGCCTCGATCGTTGCGTTGAGTGCCAGCAAGTTGGTCTGGCCCGCGACCGTGCGGATCAACGTCACCACGGCCCCGACCTCCTCCGCCGCCTGGGACAGGATCCCGACCGTGCTCTCCAAGCCACGGGCGTCACTGAGTGCGGTCTCGGCGATTCGGCTCGCACGCCGGACGCGTTCGCCGATGGCCCGTGCGGAACCCGACAACTCCTCGGCGGCGCCCGCGATGTTGTCCACCACCTGCGCCGACTGGTCGGAAGTGCCCGAGACCTGCTCGGCGCGCAGGGTCGTATCGGTTGCGGTCTCACGAAGCCGATCGGCCGCCGACCGCATGGCCTGCGCCGAAGCGGTGAGATCCGCGACTGCGCGGCCGGTCTCGTCCTCGAAGGCCCGGGTCGCCGCTGCAAGCCGCGCGGCGCGCAAGTCGTCCTCGGCCAGCCGTTCCTGCGCAGCCTGATCGAGTTCGCGCTTAGCCATCAGCGCCACCCGGAAATGCGCGATCGCGCTCGCCATCTCGCCGATCTCATCCCGTCGATTCGTGAACGGCACCGTTGCGTCGAGGCGGTCGTCGGCGAGCGCCTGCATCGTGACCTTCAGGCGGTGCAGCGGGCGCTGGATCTGAGTGCGGATGATCCAGAGAGCGGCGAGCAGCGCCAGTACCAGGGCTGCGGCCGGTGCGCCGACGAGGGTCAGGGAGGCGGTCCGTTGCGCCTGGGCCGCAGCCTCTCGCTGCCCGTCGAGGCGCGCCAGCACGTCGCGCCCGAGCGCACCGATCTCCGCGACCATGCGCTCTCGATTCTTCACCGTCGCCTCGTCGGTGGCCTGGATCAGGGCGGCGCGGGGCGAGACGGTGAGGCCGAGTTCGGCCGTCTCGGTCTGGTAGGCCATGAACTCCCTGACACCGAGATCAAGTCTACGGCGGCGCTCGTGCGGAAGGTGTCCCTCCATCGCCGCGAGAAACGGACCGCGGCTGGCTTCCACTTCGACGAGCGCCGCCTGCAAGGCCGACAGCCGCTCTTTCGCCTCCGCCGTGTCGGCCGCAGTGTAGACGGCGCTGGCCTGGACGACGGCGTGCTCGATCGCCTGCGCAAGACCCCGTGCCTGCAGCCCGGCGCTCCAGAATGACTCGGTGAGCGCTGTGCGCGCCTGCGCCTCGGCCGCCTGCCGTAGGGCGAAGGCCGAGATGCCGGCACCGACAAGGCCAAGCAACCCCACCACGATCGTGAGCTTGAGCCCTAGAGATATGCGCATAAAAAGCCTGCCGATCCGATCAGGATGGCTGACTTCTAGGAAGAAGCGGCTTGATCACGCGTTAAATCGAGCCGGCTATGTTTGAAAAAGACGATCGTGCATGCAGATCATCTCCGAGTCGAGATCAGTTGCGCGGCTGCGCGGTTTCGCCGAGATTGAAGACAACGAGCGGCACCAGCTCGCGACGCTCCACGTCACCGACTGCAACGAGCACGCCGTCGCTGACGGCGCTCTTGCAAGTGGAGGCCGTAGGGCTTGCTCGCGCGATTGCGCCACAGTCGTGAGCATCTGCTTCCGAACCTCGGCCATCCGGTCATCATCGCTGACGCCGGCCGCCGCAGCTTCCCGCCTGACGGCCTCGTAGATCCCCCACACGGTCGCCTCGTCCAGGCCCAGGCCTTGCGCGAACCGGAGAAGGCCGCGCATCTCGGCGGCGGAGCGTTCGTCGTTGGTCATTGCTGGTCCTGGCCTTCTGCCGCAAACCGCAGAGCCAGAAACGCAGCGCCGTCCTCTCGATCGTGATGCCGCCCCACGAGGTGGCCGTCGGCATCCTCCAGAACCCAGAGGCCCGGTTGCTCGGCATCTTCGGACACGTGGCCTGCCACGTCCTCGCCGACCCTTACGATGAACTGGCCGTTGGCGCTCTCTTCGATGGTGTAGTCCAAGGGGAACATCAAGCCTTCCGCGCCCGACCGACGAACTTCCAGAACGGCATGCCAACTGGGGTGCCCGGAACGCCGCGATAGCCAATCAGGTTGCCGAATAGGATCCGCGGTCCGCCTCGATGCCGATCGCCTCGCATCTGCGACCCTACCAAGCCCCGCCGGCACCCGACGCGTGGGGGGGCGTCTTTGGCCTACCGGACCGCGATCTAGCGCCCGCAGACAACTACCTTGGGCGGCTCGGTCGGGTGATGCTCGACGATTCGATTAATCCCAAATGGCTGCAGCCGGTCCCACGCCGCATCACTTCCCAACATCAAGACTCGGGCGAGAAGGTCGGCCATTTCCTGCCCACCATTGCGCATGCCCATGGCGCTGTCGTTGTTGATCTCGATGATGGTGCGCATGCCAGCGCTTCTATCAAGGCCGCCGGCACTGGGTTATGGACGGTCCTGTCGCGGTCTTGGGTCAAACCGGCTCTCGTCCCGCACTCGGCGATAGTGATCGGCATGTCTCGGATTACTCGCGCGCCGCTTACGGCGGAAGGCGAATGAGCGGCGCAGAACAGCGGCGGGTTATGAGGCGCTACTCAAGTCCTAGAGCAAAAATTGCGATGCCGAGAGCAGCGAGCCCACTCCACATGAAGCTGGCTCGTGGATGATCTGGCGCAATCATCATAGCGGTCAAGGCCAGACTGATCAGCAGCATCAGCTCGACCATACCATGCCTCCTGATTCTACATATGGCGCATGCAGCCGATAGATCTCAGAATTATATCCCGAATATGAACCCGAAAAAAGGCACTCAGGTGTTGATCGGAGTGCCTTAAGTTGGTCCCCTGGTCTCAGATCAGGAACTAGACTTTTTGTAGCACTCCCTTTGGCTCAGACGCTGTGTCGCGATGGCCACACGACGCTCGGGCGCGCTGTCTTGATTTTGTCATGTTGCCTGCACAGCGAGCTTATCTCTCCGGATCTCGATGCGCGGACGCACAAAATGACTAAATGGCGTTTCCTGAGAATGCCGCGGTCGGCGGAACCGTCGCAACACCGCGTCGTAAGCAACTAAGCGCTGCTGCGGCTCGAGATAGGCTGTTTCCAGCTCGTCGAGTGCTGCTTCAAGGCGAGCCGAGACCGTGCTGTCCGTCAAACGGGAGAGATGATCGAATTCTTGCAGGCAGCGGCTCACAGGGGGCATTGGCATGTCGCAGGCTGCTCGCATTCGTTGCGAGTCTCTTCTTTCAATTTCGGGACAGCAGGTAGAAAAGCGGAGGCGTTCAGTCGCCAGGGATCAGGTCTTCATCGTCCAGCGGAAGGGACCAAACCAAGGCGCCGTGATCGTCCGTGAGCCAAGCCAGATTGGTGTCCTCGGTAACGAGAAAGTCGCCGTCGGCGAGAGCTGCGGCCACAGCGTCGTAGGCAGTCGGTGCTGTGATCGTCTGACCCGACGTGGCGTGATCCGTCACAAGCCCATTGTGCTCGCGCCACCCGCGATGCAGCCGGTACGTTCCCATTTCGTGTTGTCTCGCGAGTGCACCCTTAAGGCACTTCTTAGCATATGTTCGAGGGCTGCCAAAGCAATCGGCGCCTTGACTGCTCACGCATTTTGCGCCCGCGCCGCGAACTCCCAGATCGGGATACCAGTCGGCGCACCTAGCGTGTCTCGGTAGCCGCTCACGTTGCCGAATAGGATCCGGTTCGGCTCGATGCCGACCGCCTTGTGCCCGCCGGTGATCATCACCCCGCACCAGTCTATGCGCAGCGTGCAGTGCGCAGGATGAGCGCCGAAGAGTTGGGGCGTTGTCCAGCCCATGCACACGGCCTCGGCGCCGAGAAGCCGACGCCCGAGAAACAGCGCCGCCGCTTCATCGAAGCCGCGCGTTGGGCTGGCGCGAGCGAGAGTGAAACGGATTTCGACACGGCGCTGAAAACAGATCGCGAAGAAGAAGCCCTCAGAAGCCAAGGGCTCATCCCGGCTCATCTAATAGGTGACTCCTTCGCGCAAGTATCGGCTAGGACTCTCACAAGCTCCTTCGCATGAAACGGTTTTTGAAGCCGCGGCACGTACGAAAATTTATCCGGCATGACGTCGAGATCATAGCCGGTGGCAAATATAAATGGAACGCCGCGCTCGCGCAGAACATCAGCAAGCGGGTAGCTCATCTCTCCGCGGATGTTGATGTCGAGTACGGCGATGTCTGAGCTTATCGCGGAGCGCTTGAAAACGTCGTCGTCAAGGCTGCCGTGCGCTCCCACCACAATGCCGCCGGCATTCTCGACAATAAACTTGACTTCTTTCATGATTAGATACTCATCTTCAATGATGAGAACTCTTACGTCTAACAATTGTTGACATTCTCTCAAGGCTAAGCTCCATAAGTAGATAGCTTTGGAGCGTTATCACTCGACGCGAGCGCTCGAATTTACATGTATCACAAGCCCGTGATCGGTGCGGCGCCCGACCGTATGTGCGAACGATGTAACGGCCTAACTTATAGCCGCCAGCATCCGCGTCCGCACCTCGACCATACGTTCGCCGTCGTTGACGCCGGCGTCCGCAGCCTCGCGCCCGACGGCCTCATAGATCTCCCGCACGGTCGCCTCGTCCAGGCCGAGGCCCTGCGCGAACCGGAGAAGGCCGCGCATCTCAGCGGCGGATTGATCGGTGGCCTCGGTCATGAGCTAGCCGGCCATGGCTTCGGCTCGCAACTCCAGCCGGTTGCCTCAAGCCCTGCGTAATGCGCCTTCATGTCCCGCATGACCTGGGCGCCCCGCTTGCCGCATTCGGCGCAACGAGCGTTCTGTCCGAGGCGCGTTCGCGTCAGGGCCGGCGGAAGATCGGCCAGCGTCGCCGTCGCATTGTGCCCGCACGAGCAATGCAGGGCCATCGTGGTCAGCGCTTCGGCGATCCAGTCGGCGACGGTGCGGTCGGGCGGCTTGGGCTTCATCCTGGCAGGTTAGCGCGGAGCGGGGGGCTCCGCGAGGGCGGTCAGGCCGAGCCGCGACGCTTCAATTCCGCCAGGGCCTCACGAGCAGCAATGGCATCGCGAGCGTCGTCAAAGTCCCGCATGCACTCGGCCGAGTCGTGCTGGGCGACGATCTTGCCCTCGGCATCTCGCTTCACTGATCCGGCCGCGCCGTTCTTGTCCCATCCGCGTTCGGTCATCTCGTCGCCGATGGCCTTGATTGCTGCGATCACGCTTATCTCAAAACTCCAGGGCTTCCAGCTTCGCGATCTGCCGCTTCAGGCTGGCGATCTTGGCGGCTTTCATCTCGTTGGCGCGGGCGAGGGCGGCTTCGCGGGTGGGGCGCCATTCGCTAGGAACGAGCACCTGATCACCTCGGGCCGGGTGCTGGACAGACAAAAACGAGTTGTTCTCGCCGGTCACGAAGGCTTCGTAGATCCCGCTCGTCACCGCGTATTTCGTCACCCATACGGTCGTCGGCCTTTCGGACATCACACCACCTCCTCAGCCATTGCCCGCTTCTCCAGAGAGGATGCAAACCTCTCCCGAGCCGCCTCAAGCCGACCCTGCTGCCAGGCCGATCCAAGCGAGATCATCGCCCCGGCAGGGTGCGCGTGCCGGGTCAGCTCCAAGACCCGTTCCAGAGCCTCAGCCATCTCGGCCAACAGCCTGTCCCGGTTCCACTGGTGCTCTCGTTCGACTTCGGACATGGGGGGCTCCTAGGATGCGGGACGGTCAGCAGCGCGCCGTTGCAAGGTCTCGGCCATGGAGACGAGGTGGCCTAGACGCTTGCGGTCCATGACCCACGAACTGTTTTTGGAGTAGAACCGAACCCACCCCTTTTCGTAGACGAGCCGGAAGGGCGGTTTCGCGCCGTTCGCCTGCCCATATGCGGCGAGGTAGGCGGCGATTATCGTGTCGCTCTCGCTCATCATCATCTCCTCAGGACGGCACGACTTTTGGATCGGGGGAGGGGACGGGCTGGACCCGCACGACGGGGACGCCAGCGGCTTCCGCTTGCCTGATCATGTCAGCGGTGCCCCTGCCGCCGGGAAAGGCGATCACGAGATGCGGTTTGCCATCTGCGAGCATTCGGGCGTTTCGGATTGGACCGGCACGTCGGCTCCATCCCCAGTCGGCAATGTAGCTGTCGAAGATTATGCCGCGATCTCGCGCCCATCCCCGCGCAAGAGCATCTGCACCCGTAGCGCCACCTTGGATGACTTTGTTGATGCCCTTTTCTGCTCGACGGCGATCCATCTCGGCGTGGAACCGCTGCCGCTCTCGCGCGGCTCGCTCTCGCTCAGCCTGGATGCGATCATCGGGGACGTCGTGGGCGACGCGGCCAAACATACGACCGCCGCAGACGAGGACGCGGGTCATGAGCCTGCCCTCCCGTTCAAGCGAGAGAGGGCGGCACGGTAGCCTTTCGGTCGCCGGCCAGCGTTCGCAGAACCGACGAAGCCATCGACCAGCGCGACGCTGTAGGCGGCTAGATCGCGGCGGGCCTCAGGCGTCACCTCAATGTCCACGGCGAGGAGGCCGCGCACGGCGTCGTCAAAGCCGTTCCGCTGATACGGGATGATCGCGAGGCGGCAGCCGGGATCATGGCGGCGAGCGCAGATGAAGTTGTCCAACTTCGTGATGGACGTGTTCCCGCACTCCACCGCCTAGCGTTGGCTTGCGCTGAAGGCGTCTGCCCGGCCGACGAAGCAGGACACCTCATCGCGTGCGTCGCGAGCGCCCTCGGTTCTCATCCAGAGGACAGCAGCCGCCTTCATCACGCGATGGGTGCCGCTCTCGCCGCTGATGTCTCGATGCTGCAAGCGAGTGGCCTCGGCCACCATAGCGGCCGGGATGCGGCTGAGCCGAAGCCGAAGCGAGCCCCGCAGGAATGGAAGCGCGAACGGAAGGGCCTCGCCGATGGCGCAGCGCCGGTTGCGACCAGTTCCCGTCTCAAAGAGGCGCAGCAGCTTGTACGCGACGTGGACGAGGTGGTCGCCAGGGGGCACCCCCAGAGCACTCTGCGCGGTTTCCAAACCGGCACCGCCCCCATCTCCAGAGTGCCCGTTCTGCACCGCCCTACTGGAAACCGCCGCCGTTGTTTCTTCGGCGCTTTCTGCCCTGCCGAAATTACTTTTAATCTGTAGGTCCTGGGTTCGAGTCCCAGCGCGCTCACCACAGAATCAACGATTTAGCTAGAATCCCCGAGCAACCTCCTTTGCAGGGGTAACGCGGAGGGTAACAGCAGGTGGTTTCGCGGATGCTGGGGAATTTGCGACCTGCACGCCGTGCACCCACCCGATTCGGATTTCACCCGCATGCTCCATGAACCTCGCTGCCACCCGCTGGTTGGCCCGGCGGAGGTGCATCATGGCCCACACGCCCAACCGAACTGAGGACCTTGCGGTCCAGCAATATGGCGCCACCGATCCGCGAGCGTCTCACGGGGATGGCAGCGAAATCGATCGCACCGCGGACAAGCAGCCTGAGGCCCCTGATCGGCCGCGCCTGACCCCGCAGGGTCACAGCTCCGGCACTGTATCTGGCGAGGACAGCACCGATCCTCAGGGAGGAGCCAAGGAAGGGCAGAGCGGCCCGGCTGAGGGGTAAGGAGGGTTCAGCCTGCGTGAGCTATCGCGCTCACTAGCTGGTGCTGGTGATAGGGTTTCCCAAGGAATTGCCCGTCGTCTGGCAGATCGTCGCTGGTGAGGCCCTGCCGACCCGAGGTCATTACCAAGCGAATAGACGGCCAACGACTCGCGACTTGAGTGGCAAGGGTGTCAATCAGCCCGGTCCAAAGCCAGCCGGACCAAGAGCACGCATATGTCAACTTGCACCTCTTCGTCCCGCTACCAAAACTGATGATGGCGCCACGTCGCGCATTGGCTAATCGAAATCTCAGCGCAAGCCCTACACATGTACTAATGCGGGCCGAAGCGCCTCGAGTTGGGCAACGGTCCAAAGGGCGAAAGCCTGCTGGAATGTCTCCGCCGCGGGTAGTGCAGAAAACGTAACTGCTCCGATCAACTCCTTGCCCTCGTTTGCTACGAGCCACCCAGGTGGTCGCATTTCTTCCGGGATGGCGGAGGCAGGAAAGGCCACCGCATCCGAACCTATGTAGCCGAATGCATGATTTTCGTCGGGCAGCCTGTCCTGATCCGCCCCCACTGAAGTGGTCCGCCCTGAGGTATGGCTTTCGAGCCAGATGAGGACGGACAGATGGGAACGAAGCGGCATAAGCCGGAGGACGTAGTCGCCAAGCTGCGGCAGGTGGATGTTCTGGTCTCGCAGGGCCAGAGCGTGGCGGAGGCGATCCGGGCCATCGGCGTGACGGAAGTGACCTACGGGACGAGCTTTTGAACGGTGAGATCTTCTACACGCTCAAGGAGGCGCAGATCGTGATCGAGAGTTGGCGTCGACACTACAACAGCGTGCGTCCGCACGCCTCGCTCGGCTACCGACCACCGGCCCCGGAGGTGTTCGTGCCGGCCTTCACCGCTTGGCCGGCTGCGCTCACCCGGTCGGCTCCGCCGGCCAAGCGACCCGTGGAGCAAAGGCCGACCCTGCACTAACTTAGAACTTGGACCACCGCGTGGGGGCCGATCACCCCCGGGCCACAACGCGGATCAACGCCTGGACCAGTCGTCTGTACCGAAAATGCGGATGAACCCTTTTTCAACGCCAGTTGACGCTCAGACCGCAAACAAGCGGACCACCGTCGATTTTTTTTCGCTCTCGCGCGCAGAAAAGACGTCCCAAGCGGTCCCCCCCAAGTTTTGCTCCCGCTTAAAGCTAGCCCCCCACCCCCTCATGTGAGCCGAGGGGCATGGAAGCGCGTTTCGGCATATATAAGTAAAAACAGTATATCCCGCCAGATACAATAGATTCGGCTCTTGCCGATCGACGATGTATTTTATATTTTCGATTAGATGATATATTGCCTTGCAGGAAAAAAGATGGCCAGGATTTACGTTGATCCATCAATTCGCAACTGCGCACAGGCGCTCCTCATGGAGGCCCTTGAGGACGTGAACCGTCGGGTTTCGTGCGGGGATAGTTTCTGGGCTGCCCGCACTCGTGTGCTGGAGATGCACGCCAATGAATGGGTGAGGCTGTACGGGAAGGATGCCGCCGATCAGGCGGTGCGGGGCCTTCACATGCTCGCGCCGACCGAGTTGCTGGACCGGGAAACTCGGCGCAAGCAGCGCGATCGGGAGATTGCGCAGTGCCGCGCCCATCTCGCGGCTTATGACCCGAAGCGGAATACGCGCCTCAACCGCCTGTGGCTGTCGTGGTTCGGGGTGAGGCTCTATTGATCGGGTTTCGCCTTGCCGTCCTAGTGGCGCTGGCAGCCTCACCAGCGGCTGCGCCGGTTTTTGCGGACCCCGGTCCAGACAAGGCGGATCGGTGGCGAGCTCTGGCCCTTTGTGGCTCACTCAAGCCTGGACTGGTGCGGGAACGTGCGTGCCGGAGTTTCTCGGCTGCCGAGCGCGGGACTTGGCGCGGTTATGATCCCCGCGTCAGTACCCCGCGCTCCTGGGAGCTTCCTCGGTCTTGAGAATGAAACTCGGCTTCCTGCTTATTTGTCATCTTCAGGCGGGGAGATAACTTCCAGGTAATCGTACCGAAGTGCTTCCTTGGCTTCGCACGCTGGGCATTCCACCACCCCTTCGGGAAGCCGGTTCTATGTGTCCTCAAGGCAATCCCAACACTGCATGAATTTGGGCTCATGATCCGCAGGATCGTCCTGGGAAGAGTCTAGGGAAGGTATACAGGGAATCCCTGGGCCACCGCCCACCCCTGGGTTAGGCCGCCGCCCATCCCTGGGTTGGTTCGCCGCCCAGGTCTGGATCCGGAGTTGGCGGCCTAAAACCCCGCTCTTCTCTCCGCTCAGACAGCGCCCGCTGTCGGGCGTCGGGCTTAGTTACCGCAACGTCCGGAGGCTTGTATGGAAAGCGGTAGAGCGTCGCCTTCTTGCCGCTGCCCAGCTCATAGGTGATCGAACGAAGCCAGGCCGTTAGTCAGGCCCATATCGCGCAACCGCGCTCGTTGAATGCTCATCCATTATGAGCGTCGCGCCGAAAATTACGAGACCTTCACCTTCCTTCACGCCAGCCTGATTACACTGCACCAGATCGAGAGGTTGTATCAGGCGCACTTAGAACATTCTGAAAAGAATCCCATTCGGACCTTCGCCGGCGGCGGCTTCAGGGTCCGCCTGGGGTCGGAAGCTTGCATGCCGAGGTTCGGCTGTGCGCCATGAGCTGACCTTGTGCCGACACGCACTGAACCGCCGCTTGCGACCCATTGCGGACCATGGGAAGGTCTGGTCTCGGGCTATGTGGCCGCTGTCAGTCTCAAGACCGCGCCCACGATGTGCCGGAGCTGAAGCGGCTTCTCCAATCGCTCGATCGCCTCGAACTCCGGCGAGATCACACCCGCGTCGTAGCCGGTCGTGAACACGAATGGGATCCCGCCGTCTTTCAGCCTCCATGCCAGCTTGAAGGACGGACCCAGGCCCAGGTTCACGTCGATCACCACGGCGTCGGGACGCTGCTCGTCCAGCTCCGCCTGTGCATCGTCCTCCGTCGCGCAGGGACCCAGAACCTCCGCGCCGGCACCGCGCAGCGCCCGAGCGATGTCCGTCGCGAGGTAGTAATCGTCCTCCACCACCAGGATGCGACGACCAGTCAGGTCCGGTTCGACCGTCATGTCGATCGCTCCTCCGAACATGGTCGCGCGCTCTGGAGAGCCGGTCTCCAGGATGCTTGCCCCATCCTGAAGTGGGAACTCCAGATGGCAGCGGGCGCCCTCCGCCGTCAGCTCGATCCGGCCGTGGCCGCTCAACTCGTACGGGATCATCCCCTCGATCAGCTCGCTGCCGAAGCCGCGCCGCCGCTCCGCGCCGTCCGCCGGGGCCGGGCCGCCGCACTCGATCCAGAGGAAGCTCAGCCAGGGGCCGCCGTTGCGGTCGACGCGGCGCCAGCGTGCCGAGACTCGGCCGCGCCCGTTCGAGAGCGCCCCGTGCTTGCGGGCGTTGGTGGTGAGTTCGTGGATCGCCAGCGTCAGCACCTCGGCGGCCTTGGGCGCCAGCTCGATCTCGGGGCCGGCCAGATCGTACTGGTCGTCGCGCTCGGCCTGCGCGCCGATCTCGTCGTGCAGGATCGCAGAGATCGCCACTCCCGCGTCGGCCGCGCGGGTGAGCCGGCTCTGGACGCGGGCGAGCGTCAGCAGGCGCCCGCCGACCAAGGCGGCGTAGTCCTCGACGCTCTCCGCGCGCTCGCCCGAGCGCATCACGATGGAGCGGGTCAGCGCCATGATGTTGCGCACCCGGTGCTGCAACTCGGCCAGCAGCACGCGCTGGTGATGCTCGGCCTGACGCATCTCGGTCACGTCGCTGGTGATGCCGCCGATGCGCCGCACCCGGCCGTCCTCGTCGAGGAGCGGGAAGACGTGGTTGCGGATCCAGCGGAACGACCCGTCCGAGGGGCGCAGGATGCGGAACTCGTAGACCACGGCCTCGCCGCCGCGCACCCGTTCCATCTCGGCGAAGGTCCGGGCACGATCCTCGGGCACGATATGGGCGGCCCAGAGCCGGGCATCGCCCAGGATCTCGGCCTCGGACAGGCCATAGATGGGCTGCAGCGCCGGACTCGCGAATTCGGTGGCGAAGGTCTGCGCGTCGGTGATCCACAGCACGTCGGAGGAGGCTTGCGCGAACTGGCGGAAGCGCGCCTCACTCTCGCGCAGCCGCAAGTCGCTGCCCTTGCTCAGGAGCGCGTGGCGGATCGCTGGGGCGAGTGCTTCGGCTGCCACACGATCCTCCGGCCGGTAGCCCCCGGGCCGGCCGGCGAGGCCAATCATGCCGGCCACCGCCGCGCCCTCGGCCAGGGGAATACGGAGGATCGCGTCGGATGGCGTCCGCTCGGCGGAATCGAGGCCCCGCATCGCCGGATCATACCGGTGGCAGAACGTGCGTTCGAGCGCGGCGGCCCCGTTCGGCTCGCTTCCCTCGATCGTGGCCAGGGTGACGAGCCGGCCCGTGCCGAGTTCGGTGGTGGCGATGAGGCCGGCGGGGCTTTCGGTGAGGTCGGCCGCGACGCCGAGGGCGATGCGGGCGAGATCTTCCACGGACGCCGCGCTCAAGGTGGCGCTGAAGATCCGGTTGATCCCACGCAGGATCGCGTTGTTGCGCGTCAGGCGCTCCTCGGCCTCCCGGCGCTCGGTGATGTCGATCGAGATGCCGACGAACCGGTCCTTGCCGTGCGGTCGCCCGGAAACGATCAGCCAGCGACATTGCCCGTCGGCCCGGAAGACACGGACCTCGTAGAAGAAGGGCCGGCGCCGGGCATCGGCCTCTTCATAAGCCGCAGTATAAGCCTCTGCGTCGTCGGGATGGATGAAGCGGACCCAGCCCTTCGCCATCAAGTCATCGAAGGTGGTGCCGAAGAAGGTGAGGTAATGCTCGTTGACGAAGACGTTCCCGGCCGAATCCCTGTCCCAGATCAGCACCGGCGCGGCGTCGGCCATAGTGCGCAGTCGGGCTTCCGCATCCCGCGCCTGTTGCTCCGCCCGCGCCCGCTCGATCGCGGCCCAGATGCGCTCGCTCGTCTCGGTAACGAGAGCAACTTCCGTTTCGCTCCAGGCATGCGGGCTGCCGTGCACCACACTGAGGATGCCGACCAGTTCGCCATGCTTGACCAGAGGGATTCCGATCCAGGCGGCAATGCCGTCCTTCATGAAGTGGGGCTTTGTTGACTCAGGGATGAGGTCGGAGCTTCGCGTCTCCGCAACCACGATCGATCGTCCCTGCCGGTAGAGCGGAACGACCCAGTCGAGGGTGTCGAGGGAGTGGGTGCCGGTAAAGGAGGGGACGCCGCGGGCATGATCTTGCTCGACTACTGCGACGCCCTCCGACTCGTGGATCGCGACGTAAAAGGCGTGGTCAGTGCCGAGATGCTCGCCGAGCAGGCGGCAGGCCTCGTCCTGGATCGCGGCTGGGTCGGCCAGCGGGCGCAGGGCATCGGACAGCCGCAGGAAGAAGGCCTGCTGCGATTTGCGTTCCTGCAGAGCGCGCTCGGCCAGGACGCGGTCGCTCGTCTCGATCGCAGCGACGTGGAAGCCGACCACCGTGCCGATCTCGTCTCGGAGCGGTGTCCAGCTTGAGGTGAACCAGCCCTGGAGCTGCTCGGCCCGGTGCGGAGTTTCCACGCAACGATCGACGACCCGGCGGGCTTTCCCGGCCCTGATCCCAGCTAGGATCTCGTCCCGCGCCGGGTCCATCCAGACCTCGCGGAAGGGACGGCCGAGGGCGGACTCGGCCCCGTCCTTCAGCGTCGCGGCGAACGCGTCGTTGTAGACGACACAGAAATCCGCCCCCCAGCCGACGACGGCCAGCCAGGGAGCATCGAGCATGAGGTCGATGATGGAGCGCAGGCTATGTGGCCAGCGCCCGATCGGCCCTAGCGGTGTTGATGCCCAATCGAACGAGCGAATGCGCCCGGCCATCTCGCTGTCGCCGCATGGCCATTGGAAGCTTGGCGTTGTCATCCTTCTACGAAGGGGATGAGAAAGCAGCGGTCAACTACTCCTATGTAAATTTTTGCTGATGAGGTCGTCGGTGCCGGAATGTCGGCTTGCTGCCAGTTCGGAAAGGGTCGCAAACCACCCATAGAAGACGCTCGACACAGAATTTTAGCATCGAGGGATCATGCATGAGCGGAGCCCAATGCTCAGCATAGCGCTGATCCAGAGTGCGAAATGCAGTGGAAGAGCCTCAGAGCGATCTACGTCGTAGTCGGAGACGCCTGCCTCCGCTTGGTAGGCCTACAAGACAGAGACAAGCGAAAAACAGAGACCGTTCGTTTCTTGCTGGCCATGGCCCTCATGTGGCTGGTTGGAGCGGTGCACTTTGCCCAGAAGACATTCCGCGAATTTGAAGACGTGACGGTGCTGCGCACTGGGCAGCGTGTCGACGCGCGCGTGACACGCGTGGAACTGCTGTCGAAAGGTGGCGTCTCGGCAACCCTCACCTACGATAGCTCCGGCGCGGGAGGTCCACCCAACTGCTCGCAGTATGTGTCGATGGGTTATCGACCTTCGTGGTTGTCCGATGGGAAGCAGATCACCGTCAGCATCCGCCCTGGCTCGTGCACTCGCCCTGTGATCTGGACGTCCGAGAAATGGCCTTGGATCTTTGCCGGCAGCTCGCTCTTCATACTGGCCTGCAGTTTCGTCATGGGAATGGCGTGGATCCGATGCGTCCGGGACGGTTCCAAGCGACCTGACCAGGCGCTCCCGTGACACTGCCAAACACGTCCGCTTCCCACCCCATCCGGACCTTCGGCTGGCACATGTCGAATGTCCGCTTGGGGGCAGGAGTTCGCGCTCCTCTCGTGCGGCTGTGCGCCATTAGCGGACCTTCGAACGAAGACACTGGAATGGCCGCTTGGAGCCCTACAGCTGCCGTTAGGATGGAATGGTTGGTCCGGCTGAGGCCGGGGCCGTCTATGTCCCGGCCACGGATGACCCGGACCACTGGCGTCTGCCCGTCGTCCGACCAGACCGCCCCGACAACGTCAGCACGCTCCAGCCCCCCTGGGTGAGGAACCTTCAGCCCCTCGCGACGCCAGATGCGCTGAACCCGATCCTTGCCCACCTGCCAGCCGTCTGCCTGCAGCAGCGCGGTGACGCGGCGGTAGCCATAGCGCCCGTACTCGGACGCCAGGGCAACGATGGCCCGGGTCAGCGCATCCTCGTCGGCTGGCACGATGGGCACGTAGCGCTGCGTGCCCCGATGCTGACCGACGATCCGGCAGGCGTGACGTTCCGAGAGGCCGTACTTCTCCCGGATCGCGTCCACCGCCTGCCGGCGTCGCTCGGGGGCTAGATGGGGTATTCGGGGTGCCCGGCGCGGTGGAAGTGGCGGCATGATGGCGCTTCGATCCAACCTCGGAGCTCCGCCATGGACCAGCAGCACCACGTCGGCCTCGATGTCTCCGTGAAGGAGACACCTGGTGCACGAGCTCGCGTCGCCGAGCAGGCGTCACAGCTTTTTTGCGAGCACGTCCTGCAAGATGTGCTTGTCGAGGCTCAGATCGGCAACGAGCTGCTTAAGCTTGCGGTTCTCGTCCTCAAGCTGCTTCAGCCGCCGCAGCTCGCCTGTGCCCAAGCCGCCGTAGAGCTTCTTCCAGCGGTAGAACGTCTGTTCGGAGATACCCATCCGGCGCAGCACCTCCGCGACCGGTGTCCCCGTCTCGGCCCGCTTCAGCGCGAAGGCGATCTGCTCCTCAGTGAACCTGCTCTTCTCGGCTCCGCTCCTCCCATAAGGGGCTCACACAACCGGAAAACTCGCACTCACGCCGGACCAAAGCGATGGGGGGACGTTAAGGGTCAGTCTCCGTGGCCGCAGGCGGATCACCAAAAATCTTACAATTCAGCAAAATAGGACGCCCCATTGGCTCGCCCATCAACAATATCCCCGCAATCCCAGAAAGACATTTTGGACTTGCAGAAGGCAATAATTGCCCCCATGCTTTCGTGCAATGAAGTGCGGGCTATCGAGGCCAATTTTCTATTAAGGTCCACGAATACGACCTTAGCGCACAAAGGCTAAAATGCTGGAAAACAGCTATCGACCGTAATCAGCAGAAACGCCGCCTTCCGGGTCTGCTGCACCCACTACATTCGAAGGCCGTGGCGGCTCCATGTCCGATCAGCATTCGATGAGGTTTACCTCGACCAGCGAAGATCCTGGGCAGAGAGTGAGACCTGGCTTTCGATCGTTTAAAACAGCAGTGCCGATTGATTATCCTCGGCGATGGCACCGAGACATTCTTATTCAAGCGACTCTTGAAAGTTCAATTTCAGCAATAGAACCAGGCGATCCGCTGTACCGTAACGAGCGCATTTTCAGTTTTTTTGTATTTGCTGGAGTCCAACGGCGATTGATCATGGCCACCCCCAGTCGCCCTGAGAAGTCCTCAAGAAGAACCTTTCCTGACCACGTTTTAATCACCAGATCCTACGTTTTGTCCGAACCGCGGTGCTCCACCGCTCGGGCAGTTTGGGCAGCTCGCAAGCTCGTGATTCCCGTCGGAGACCGGCTCAGAATTTTGGAGCGTCTGACTGAGGCCGAAGCGGGGTTGACGCTCGGCGAACTCGCTAACTGCGTGCGGAGCTCAGATTTCGAGCCGGCGGCAGTAGTCCTTGCACTTGTCTGCGCCGGTCAGGCCGACCTAGAGCCTGGGGAAGCGCTATCGCCGGAGACCATTGTACGACGTCGTTTCGGCGAATCGACTCGACAGCGGGATCGCCTAGCCAGTGCGCTGGCGATCGAAGTGCAGACGTGATCGGCGCGCTGTCTCACTGAGCTGTCACGAAAAGTGTGTGCCCTTTGATTCTCGAAAAGAGCAGGTCGAGGGCTACTCACCGCATAGCGACCCAAGACTACTAACTACAATAGCCTCTGTTCGAGACCCTCACCCAGAAGCGCGATTACGTTGCAAATTTACGACGCGCTATCCAAATATTTCTGAACTTCGAAGGAATGGTATGCCCTCCTAAATGAGTCCCGATGTTCCTGCGACGAAGGAATGAATAGGCGAAAAGGGGAGCCCCGTTCCTTTGATTGTACATAAATGCGCATCTACGAGCAGAACCGATTCCTTCGATGAAAATTCTGCGCATTTTTGCAGATTTAAAACTTGACTAGATTTGATCGATATGTATTCACCAGCATAAACCTGGTACCGTCGTTTCTGATTCGTACCGGTATTCAGCCAATCTTAGCGCCACTGCTTGGGGTGGTGCTGCGTACTGACAGTTCTGCTTAACGAGGTGGCTGAAGATCGCATCTGTTGCTTGAGGGGAGGCTTGCGTTCGCCGTTCCTTCCTGCAATGCATGAGCGAATCGCTGGAGTGCCGATACAAGCTCGCCGCCTTTGACGAGCGTTCAGCAGCACTCGAGCAAAAGCGAACCAGAGGACGGACAATGCAGCTATGGTACAAATGAGAAAGGCGCTCAGGAGGTCCTGAGCGCCCAATCACTAAGCCGTCCGCCATGCCAGCCAGCTAACCGGACGGCCTATCAGCGACACTGACGATTCCAGAGGAATCGCGCAGCAATCACGGCGGCATAATGCCTACGCCCGGCTTCAGCCGCAAGCGGATTATGCTGAGCCATGCGTGCTGCCTGATACCCAGGGGAGGCAAGCAGCATGCGCCCACAGCATCCCAATCTCCAAGCATTTCAGCGCCGACTTTTGGCGCACGCGATGCGCATACTTGAAGGCCCGCATGAAAGCAGCACCTCGCCTACGTGCTGTGGTTTTTTTGGAGATCAAGAAAGCATGCAGACAGATAGCGCCGCCGATACCAATCCGACGATACGCATAAAGCTTACCGAGCGATTTGAATAGAATCGAACTCCAGAGCTTTAGGTTTGCAGCCTCAATGCAAACTGCGTCGGAGAGCTTAAAATGAAGCTAGTGATGTAGCTCGAAAAAAACATGCGCGGCCGCTTCCAGTGACCGCGCATCTTCCGAACTGACCGTCGCCCAACAGGAGGCTAACCACGACAGCAAGCAACGCCAAGTTCAGACACGACGAAGACGCTTAAGCTTTCGCCTAAACGCCTTCGAAGCTGAGAGATCATCCCCCCATCCTTGCAAGAAAACGGGATGATCAGTCTAAAATCCTGTGACACGGCGCGAGCGCCGGCGCGCGAAGATTTCAAGCGTGGAGGGTGCCATAGGCGGAGTCCGCCTGCAAGTCTCCACCCGGTCTCAGCTTCCTCAGCCAATGGCTGTCGGAGAAACGACGCCCCCGCTAGGGCGAACGCCCCCGGCTGCCTCCGTCCATTCCGGCGTACCACAAGCGCCAAAAGACGCACGAGGATGCGATGCCCCATATGATCGAACGATCCCCCGACGACTGGGAGTCGCCGGCCGAAAGCCTGGCCGACCGGTTCCCCACCAAGTTCCGCTCGAAAGCGTCCACGCAGGGCGTGCTCGTCACCACGGATTCGCGGCCGCGCCAGATCTTCTGGGACAGTCTCGGTGAATTCGGCACGCTCACCAGTGTGCTCGCCCGGCGCGACATCGTCGAGGTGCGCGAGCAGCAGGAGGCGCTCTATCGCGACGCGGAGGGAGTCGTCCGCCGACACTTCTTCGACTTCGTTGTCACCTTCGACGACGGCACCCGCCGGGCGCTCGCCTATAAGCCGCGCGACCGAGCCGAGACGGTCGGATTCATCAACTTCCTGACCGACCTGGCCGAACGGATCTCCCCGGAGATCGCCGACGAGATCGTCCCCCTGACCGAGTTCGATCTCCCCCGCGCGACCGTTCAGAACGCGATCCTCATTCACGACTGCCAGCGCGATCCGCCGGATGACAACGATGAGGCTGTGCTCGCGTCGCTGGCCGAGTTCGTCGGCCACGTCAGCATCGCCGACCTGCGCGACGCCACCGGCCTTGGCGGTGATGCCTACCGGGCGATCATCCGTCTGATCGGCTCCGGGGAGATCGTCATGAAAGGCACTGCGCGGATCGGCGGTCAGACCCTCGTCCGTTTGGCCAACCAGGAGGACGCACGATGACACCCCGCTATCAGATCAACGAAGCCGACCGTCTGATCCTCGGCGGCGGCCAGACTCTGACGTGCAAGGGCCTGACGAAGACTGGCTACCTGCTGCAGCCGTTCGGCATGGACCTGACCGACCATGTCAGCTTCGAAGCTTTCGAGGAGGCCCGCCAGCACCCGGATTTCCGTCATACGCCCCTGTACTACTCCGAGCCTCGCTCCCGCGCGCGCGCGCGCACGCTCATTGAGAGCAACGACGACATCCCTGCTGAGGAACTTCCGGACGTGCGCTGGCGGGAAGCCTGTGTGCTTGCCTTCCACGATGAGGAGGCCAAGGATCGTCGCAATCCTCCGCCGCAGGATCAGCAGAGGGCCAACCGGACCAAGGCCGGCTTCGAGGAGGCGATGCGGCGCGCCAGTCCGCAACTGATGCAACTCGATTACGCTAAGAAGGCCGCGGCCAAGAAGGCGGCGCAGTCGCGTCCGAGCTTGGCCAAGTCCGGCATGCGTCGGAAAATTCGAGCGGGCCGCACCGTTGTCCTCCGCTCACTACCTGGCGCGAAGACGCTGCAGCGCTGGACCCTGGCCTATGAGGAGGCCGGCTGTGAGGCCTGGGGCTTGCGCCAGTGTCACTTCAACAGCGGCAACGTCAAACCCCGGTTTGCTGCGGACGAGTACGCGATGATGATGGAGGCGGTCTACGCCTACCTCGATCGGAAGCGTCCGACATTAGAGCAGTGCTACAAGGATTACGGAGACAACCTCACTGCGGAGAATGACAAGCGCGCGGAGAACGGGCAGCCGCCGCTGCGAAGGATCGGTGCCTCGACGTACCGCGCCAGGGTGAGGCGCGTCTCTCGCTTCCATCGGGACGCCGCGCGGCACGGCATCGAGTACGCCATTCGCAAGAATGGGGGCGTCCGGCGAAAATTTGACGTCACCCGCATCGGCGAACGCGTCGAGATCGATGGCTGCAAGGTGTCGTTGATCCACATGGCTGTCGAGAGCGGCATCTGGGCTAAGATGACGGCCGAGCAGAAGCACAAGGTGCCGAAGGAGCGCTGGATCCTGCTTCGAGCAATCGACGTCGCCTCGAAATGCATCCTAGCGGAGGTCATCACCCCGACCGAGACGACCAAGGCCGCCGCCATCCTCCTGCGGATGATGATCAGCGACAAGACTCCCCTCGCCGCGGCGATGGGAGCCAAGACGCCTTGGAACTACGCCTGCGTCCCGCACTCGATCGCGACCGACGGAGGAGCTGCGTTCCGGTCCGACCGATTCCGCCAGATGCTCGCCGATCTCGGCATCGTCTTCGTCGCCCCCGAGGTCGGTCAACCGAATAAACGCGCCACCGTGGAGCGCTCATTCGGCACGACCCGGACGCAGTTCCTGCAGCACTTCAGCGGGCAGACGTTCGCGAACGTCAGCGACAAGGGAGATTATGACCCGGGCAAGAGCGCCAGCCTCTTTGTGGACGAACTAGCTCGCGCTCTCGTGCTGTATGACGTCGACATCTACCACAACACGCCTCACGAGGGCTTGTATGGCGAGACTCCTCGGGCCTGCTGGCAGCGCCTGATGATTGAGAGCGGATGCTCTCGTATCACCCCAGGGGCTCATCAGCAGCGGGCGATTTTCGGTGTCCACCTCAGCCGCAAGCTCGGCAAGAGGGGCGTCCGGGTCCTCGGCCTTCACTACCAGTCCGTCGATCTGGCTGGCTTGTTGAAGGATCGGGGCGAGATCGATCTCCCGGTTCGGCTCGATCCGGACAACCTCGGCTGGATCTCGGTCCAGATCGGGCGCGTGTGGAAGACGGTCCCCTGTGCCACCTCCGGTTTCGAGGGAGCCTCGATCCAGGCGTGGTTGGGCGTGGTCGAGGATCAGCGCCGGCGGTACGACATCGCGGCCGCAGCGAGCCGACCGATCGTCACCGATGCCCTTCGACAGATCCGGGCTATCGCCGCGAACGCTGAGCGCCGCTTCAGCATCACGCCCCACACCTACGACGCCGAGGCAATCTCCCGGGCGGAGGCCGAGATGCTGAGGGGGTTCGACGTCCCCGAGGAACGGGTACGGAAGAACGCCCCACCGGGCGGCGATCCGCTAGCGCAGGGTATTCCGGTCACCGGGCCGACGATCCAGCAGGTCCAGCCCTCGGCATCACCGCGCCGGCAGCATCCTGAATCCGGGTCGCCTCCCACTGCGTCACCCGCAGATAGAGATGACCGTGACGAGGATGACAGTGACTGGACGATGGAGACGCCCGATGCGTGACGACATCGCCAATCCTCTCGACCACTTCCGGAGCGTAGCGGCCAGAGAGCAGCGCCAGCGGATCGAGGTCATGCAGCGGGTGCGCGGGGCGTACTTCCGTCATCCGAAGCACGACGAGGTCGCCGAGCATGTTGACGAGCTCATTGAGCATCTCTTGGAGCACACCGACTCACGGGTGCAGTGCGGCAGCGAGGAAGCTTCGGGGATCGCCATCATCGGCGCATCCGGTGCTGGCAAGAGTACAATGCTGCGTCGAATTTTCCTCGAGCACCCAGCCTTCCCGCATTACGGCGTCATTGGATCTCGCTGCCCCATCGTGACGGTCAAGCCGGAGGGGGCCTGCACGCTCGATCGATTCGCGATCGACACGCTGCGCAAGTTGGGAATGCCGGTGCAGGACGTTCCGCGTCAGGAGCAGCGCATGGCGCACATGGTACGGGATCAGCTGCGTCTGATGGGGGCGAAAGTCCTCCATATCGACGAGGCTCATCACATCACGCAGCCGGCCAACTCCATTCAAATCAAGAAGATCCTCAACACGTTCAAGTGTTTGATGATCGATGATGAGTGGCCGATTGGATTAATTCTGTCGGGGATCCCGGAACTGAGGCAAGTTCTGGAAGGGGAGCGGCAGGTCGCTCGTCGGCTTGCCTTCGTGCCGCTGGCGGGGCTGACCTTCGCGTCGGATGCGCGCAAGGTCGGGAAGATCGCCCAGCAACTGGCCGGTCTCGCGAAGCTCGGATTCTCGGCGGTCCAAGCCGATGTCCTTGCACCGCGCATCATTCACGCGGGCGGATATCAGCTGGGATGCGCGATCGAGCGAATCCACGAGGCGATCCGGGTCCGGCTCAAGCGCAATCTGCCTCGCCTCTCGACGGCTACGCCTTCGCCTGACCCGTTGATCTTGGACGATTTCGCCACGGCCTATGCCCGGAAAACAGGCGTGGAGGCGCAGGACAATCCGTTTCTCGCGCATGACTGGGAGGCGACTGACCCGTTCCGCGTCCTGAACGGACCGCAACGGACCGATGACAAGGGTGATCGCCCCTCTTCGCGTTCGACAAAGAAGGGGGGATGAGCCATGGCCCGACTCTATCCCTTCGTGCCGCTCTTGCCCGACGAGGCCGTGACCGGCTTCTGTTCTCGGCTGGCGGCGATCCACAAAACGACCTCGGTCCGGACGTTCCTTCGCTATCTCGGCCGGCGGTTCACGCCGATCGTGTTCGGGCAAGCGGCGGCGCTCGACGATCTCGCCGATTTGACGGGCATTCCGCCGGCCGAGATCGCACGTAGCAGTCTGGTTCGTGCTGAAGGCCACATCACGCATCGCGGGGAGCTTCTCCCGACGACGATGTCTCGCGGCACGCGCACGTTCGTTTGCCCACGATGCCTGACAGAAGATGGTGAGCATGCGCGCCGGATCCCGATCGAGACGAGCTACGGCCGTACAATCTGGCAACTGACGCCGATCCGTGCCTGCCCTCGTCACCACGTGCTCCTCCGCGAGATCGGCGTTCCCGTTCACGCGAGTGAGGCGTACGACTTCTCGCGGGCGATCCGGCCGCATCTGAGCCGGATAAGAGAATACGCTGACGCGGCGGCCGAGGTGATGCCGTCGGCCGCGGAAGCTTATCTCTTGTTTCGGTTTGAGGAGCAGCGGGAGGCCTCGCCGTTGCTCGACCAGATGCCGTGGTACGCAGCCGCACGGGCGTGCGAAGCGGTGGGAGCCGCGGCGTTGTTCGGGCCTACTGTCAAGCTCGGCAACTTGGCACTGAGTGAAAAGAGGGAGGTAACTGATGTCGGCTTCGAAATCGCCCACGGGGGCGAGCCGGCCGTGTCGCGCTTCCTCGATGACCTTCTAGGCAAGCATTACACCCGCAATGGGTCGAACGACGGGCCTGGGGCCATGTACGGTATTCTCAACCACCTCCTGACGCGCCCCGGCGTCGATCCAGGCTACGCGCCGCTGCGGGATATCGTGTTTCGGCATGCACTCGACGCCGCGCCCTTCGGCCCTGGAGATGTCGTCGTCGGGCTCCCGGTGGTCCGCCGTCGTACGCACTCACTGACGACAGCTGCCGTGGAGGCGGGGCAGCATCCCAATCGCCTCCGCAAGATTCTGATCGCCGAGGGGATCATTCCCCCTGATGCTAGCCTGAATGGGGATGTGATCTTCAATGCCGCCATCGCCGCGCCGATCCTGCGCCGCGCGACCAACCTCCTCAATCTCCATGCGATAGCGAAGCATCTCCAGACGACCTACTCCTACGCAAAAATGCTGGCGACAAACGGCTTCATCGAGCCCTTCCAGAGCGACATGGTCGGGGAGAAGGTCATCCGGGCCCGGTATGCGAAGGCCGATGTCGACGCGTTCGTGGAGAGGCTCGTCGAGGGGACAGTCATCCATCCACGGCCGGAACGGCCGCTCATGGACATTCCTCGCGCGGCCAAGCGCACCTACTGCCCGACGCCGGGTATCATCAGGATGATCCTAGATAGGCAGCTCCGTTGGGTCGGTGTGGATCCGGACAGGGCCGGCTTCCATGCGATCTTGGTCGACGCCGATGAGATCCTCAAACGGGTTCGCGGACCGGAGCATGACGGCTACACCATGCAGAAACTGCGGGTTCGCATGAAGGTCGGCCAGCGCGTAGTCGAGGCGCTCATCACTGGCGATTA
Organism: Methylorubrum sp. SL192; assembly: GCF_026672325.1. Classification (NCBI taxonomy): domain Bacteria; kingdom Pseudomonadati; phylum Pseudomonadota; class Alphaproteobacteria; order Hyphomicrobiales; family Methylobacteriaceae; genus Methylorubrum; species Methylorubrum sp. SL192. The sequence goes on along the minus strand of NZ_JAPPQV010000003.1, from coordinate 4,591,250 downwards.
TCTCCCTCAGGTGATGCGTCCCAATCCCGTCAACCGACATCGAGACTGGATCGTGCTGCCGGAGACGATCGATGCTTTCGAGCGAACCTACGTTTCCCTGAGTGAACTCGCCGGTCGGTGGGAAATGAACGCGTCTAAGCTTAAGACAGATCTTGACCGCCGTGGCGTAGAGCCCGCGATACGAAGGGATCAAGTAGGCGCAACGTTCTACTTTAGGGACCGGCTCCTTTAGGATCTCGATCAAATATGAAAATCAAAGCCCCGGCGTTAGCCGGGGCTTTTTCTTTGCGATGGCCCCAAGCGCCGACGTCAAAGGCGAGCACTTTATGCTCAGATAAGAGCCAAATTATGACCTTAAATCGAAGTGCGAAGAGTCAAGCAAGAAAATAAACGCAAGCAATTGCAATGGGATAGATCGACAATTCGGACGATCTATGGTGTTCGCCACGGTCTCTCTGATTTTGCTAATGAATTTGGCGATCTGAGTAGCCTACCCCACCATCTGCCCCACCAGCGTAATTTCGCAGGCCTGAGATGGCGGACCCCAACCCCACCGTCGGCGAACTCTTCAAGGCCAAGGCCGTCACCGACGATGAGGTGAACGCCGCCGTCGAGGCGTACCTCGCGGATCCCGAGACTAACGCCCATCCGATCGCCGATGGCTACAGCCTCGATCTCGGTGCAGCGGTCGCCGGGCACGGCTGGGCGAGCCAGGTCGTCGCCAACCGAGAAAGCAGCCCCGGCTTGAAGCGTGCGGCGGTTCGGACCGCTATCCTGCTGGCACGGGCGCAGAAGGCGTAAAGCGCAAAGACGCCTGTCGCGGAGCCGCCCTCCTCGCGCTAACCTGCGAGCATGCCCGACAGCCCGCCAGACCACATCATGGAGCCCAACGGCGAGGAAGGCTTCGTCGTGAAGGTCGGCAGAGAGGTGGCCGGCTACGTGACCCCGGATGCCGATCATCCTGGCCTGTGGGTTACGGAGGATCAGGGCCGGCGGCTCATGGGGCGGGTTTACGATCCGGAGAAGGGGGCGGAGTTTCTGGCCGCATGGTTCGTCTCCGTCGACGAGGATCGGACATGAACAGCAACGAGCCCGAACAATCCGCCGCCGAGATGCGGTCCCTCCTCGGTTTCGCTCGCGGCCTCGGCCTGGACGAGGCGATGGTGCGGGAGATCTACGAGGCTGTCGGGCGTGAAGCCATGGCAACCGGCGCCAGCGACGACACCCGCATGGCCGAGGTGCGGAAGCGGATGCTCGCTGCGGCTCATGAAGCGTAAGCTACGGTAGGAAAGTGATATGATCGCTGCATCCGCTTAGGCTCCGCTCGCTACAACGGGGACGCCTTCTAAGAAAGGCGGCAGGCCGTTGGGGCACAATCTTATAAGATCATTTAGATTTTCGGAGACTTTCGGATTTCCTCTGTTCTCGGCGTACCAGCGTTGCGCCGCAAGTACCATTGCGTCACAAAAACTGACCAGATCAAGCATCAAGGCAGTTTTTAGTGGCATTTTGAGCCGCCCACCGTGGATGGCAAAGCCACTGCCTGGTATTGTAAATATTACATGCGTTGCTTCTAATTTGTGATGCCCTGAGAAGTTCGCGCGGTGAACAACTCCGCCTCTAAGTCTATAACAATCAGTGCTATTCAGTCCGAGCTCAGACAGGTTAGAGTAATTATCGAGGAAATCAACGTAGTGCTCCTGTTTGACGTATTCGTCTTTTTCCAGAGATAAAGCCGCACAAATCTCAGGAACGGTCAGTGCTACAAGGACTGCTGGATAATAGAGTTTAGCATCCATCGATCTAGATATGTCGTCTAAGATCGCCTGAAGTCCCTGCGGCAATGAAAATTGCATCGGCGTTCGCCCTTTGGCTCGAAGAGGCTTCCAACGGAGCGTAGCAGATCACTTCATTCGGGGGCCATGCTCCGATCACATCTGCCGAAACAAAAAACCCCGCCGCGGCTGAGCCGGGCGGGGCAAGTATGGGTATCGAGATGGAAGGGCCCGCTGGAGGGCGGGCATGAGGTAGATGGCTACCGGCAGGCTGATAGTCCGCCTCAGCTCGGCGCCGCCCCTCCGAACGGAAGCGCCCCCGTCCGCCACCAATCCCCGATATAAGGCCGAGTCCGTTCAATCGCCGGGCCGATGTCCGGCCGGGTCGCCACGATGGCGCCGACCATGAGCACCGCCGCCCCGACGCAGATCCCGAGCGCAATCCGGCTGCGCCGCGGCACCTCACCGTCGATCGATCCCGTGGCGGCGACGTGGAGCACGGCGGCCATCATTGAGAACAGCACGATGAGCGGCACGATCTCGGCGTTCAAGAGCCACTGCGGTGCGTCGGCGAGACGGTAGATCGCGGCATAGACCGTCTGCGCAAGGTGCGAGAGGAACGACAGCCAGATCCCGACGATGAGAAAGTCGGCCTTGGTCGGCACTGGCCGGCGCACGGCCGCCCAGGCATCGCCCGCATAGGCGTAGACGACCACGCTGTAGAAGGCTGCCGCCAGGATGCGCGTGGCCACGATCATGTCGGCGTTTGGGACGAAGACGTTGACGGCCTGGTAGCCCGTGAAAAGCAGGAGAGCCGTCAGCCAGAGGATCTGCCGGATGCCGCTCGGTCCGTCGTTGTAGATCACCGCGCCTGCTCCTCGGCCCTGTGGGCTCGTTCGTCCATCTGTCGGATGGTGGCCTCGACCACCGCGCGGACGTCGCTCGATAGGTGCCCGCGGCGGCGATCGCGGAGGCGTTCGGCCGTCCGGCACTTGAAGGCGCCGACGGCCGCCTCGACCTGCTCGCGGCTTTCGTCTGCAGCCTGCACGACCTCCTCGGCGGCGCTGGCCGAGCGGCGCTGTGCCTGAAGGTTCTTCGCGATCACGGCATCGACCTGGCTGGGGTCGAGCGGCTCCGGCGGGCGCGGGGAAAACCACGACATGATCCACCTCCAGATCATGGGCGCCCCCGGTCGAGCCGCTGCGTCACGGCAGCGATGCCGGTCAGGATGTTGGCGGCAGTGTGCCGCGCCTCCTGTGCCGCGAGTTCGACCTGCTTGGTGAGGTCTTCGCTCGCGTCCTTGTTGGTATCCAGGGCGGTCTTCAGGCCTTCCAGGGCCTCCGCGCACTTCTCGGCGGCGCCGGCCGCGGCCTGCTGCGCCAGCACCAGCTTTTCTCGCTCTGCGAGGCCGGCGGCATAGCTCGCCTTCAGGTCTTGGTAGAGGCTCCGCGCGACCCAGCAGGCCGCGAGAAACAGGCCGATGAAGACGAGACACGTCGCGCCAAGAACGCCCTGGTTCAGGTAGAATGTGGCGGTCTGGTCGATGACCGCCTGCGGGTTCGGCGCCTGCGCCAGAGCCTCGGTGACGAGCATGGTTCAGGCCCCGATCAGCGCCGGGTCATCTCGTCCATGCGGCGCAGCTCGTCGGCATCCACCGTGCCGGCGGCGATCTGCTCCTGCGCCGGGACAAGCACAGCCGCCTCGCTGGCGTAGTCGTCGAGGTCGAGCTTGCGGAAGATCCGGGCCGCGATGCCGTCAGCACCGCCGGCCGCCTTAATGACCGCGGGCGGCGCGGTATCGATGACGTACTGCGTGCCCTTGGCGATGACGGGAACCGCGACGTTCACCGAGAGCGTCTTGCCCTTGGCTGCGCCGTTCACCGCGTTGAGGCCGAAGCCGACGGCCGCCTCGAGCATCATCTCGACCCGCCGCTGCGACAGGAAGAGGGCCGCCCACGGGTAGACCTTGCGGATGGCCTGGATGATGTAGGCCGCGATGATCGGCAGCAGCACGGTCAGGATCGGTTCGCGCAGCGACACGGCGAGCGCAACGAGCCAGTCGCCCCAGGGCAGGATCACGGCCTTGTCGCCGATGGTCCCGAGTTCTGCCGCGAACCCACCTCCGGTCGAGAGCACCAGGGCGGCAAGGGCGGCGCCGATGATACCGACGACGCCGAAGCGGCGGGCCACGGCGAGCGCCAGGGCGACAGCCAGCGCGAGCGCGGACAGGAAGATCAGGCCGCGCGAGAGGCCGACAGCGGCACCCTCCTGTCCGGGCGGGTAGGCCATGGCGAAGGCGGGAGACGCGACACAGGCGAGCGCCAGCGCCGCGAGCGGAAGCACACGGATCATGGTGGTGGTCCTGATGGTGGGGATGCGCGGCTGGCCCGGCCGGCTCGGTAGATCAAATGTTGGTTAGACAGGCGGAACCAACTTGAGCAGAGCTGGGCCGCAGGGCATGACACGACGCCGTCGGATGGACCCGATCGTTGTCCGGCAGTCAGCGGGTCGGCTCAAGCCTCAGCCCCTTTGCAGTCGGCCCGCTGTACTCACGCCTCGCTCACACCCAAGCGTGCCCCGGCGATCGTCGTCGGCAGCGTGTGCGGCGCCGGCAGCGGCACGTCACCCGGCCAGCGATAGGAGACGATCTCCGAGCGCTTGAACGCCGCCACGTTGACCGCATCGCTCTGGTTGCCGCCGAGCAAGAACACCTGATCCTTGTTGGCGCCGACCACGAGGCCGGTGTGCCCCTGCCAGGACGAGTTGCCCCGCTTCTTCGTGGCGATGGCTCCAAGCATGGGCGCCGGCAGACCGACGCCCCAGGACTCGAATGAGCGGGCCGCGAGGCTGCGCGAGCCGCGATGTCCGGCCCGCTCGAGCACGGCGTTCACGAAGGCCGCGCACCACGCGGTGCTGTCGGTCTTGATGCCCGGGAAGTCCGCGTCGGCAAGGGCTCCCCTTTCGCCCTGACGACCGACCGTCAGATCGAGGATTTCTGCGAGGGCACGCTCTCGTGGATCTGTCGGCAGCCAGTCAGCCACGAGGATTACGCCGCGTGGTGGTCGACCGGTCAGTGGCGCGACGGTGCACTGATTGATCGGAAGCCGCCGAACCCGATCATCCGGATGAGCATGGACATCCGGGAAGGCCGCAAGCTCGAGTACGGCACCTACGGCGACAGCCGGGTGATCCCGCACGGGACGATCGGTCAAAAGGCGGTTCTGGGCGCCGGGATTGTGCTGGCTGGCAAGAACCAGACGCGCCGCGATCTCAACACCAAGATCCGCGCGCTGCACGGCCGCGACAGCGCTCACCCGTTACCGGGCGATCGGCTGGTCTGCCTGCGCAACAACAAGGACAAGAAGCTCCTGAACGGCGGCCTGTGGGACGTGCACAGCGTCCCGCGGATCAAGCCGATAGGCGTCGAGATGCTCGTCACCTCCGACGACACGCCTGAGACCACACCCACCGAGGTGTTCGTCCGCCACGAGTATTTCGCCGGGCGCGAGGACGGGCTCTCCTGGGAACAGCGCAAGTTCACCGACGAGTTCACCTACGGCTACTGCCTGACGGTTCATAAAAGCCAAGGCAGCCAGTGGGACGATGTCGTTCTCTACGACGAGTCCTCCACCTTCCGCGATGAGGCGCGCCGCTGGCTTTACACCGGGGTCACCCGGGCGGCTGAGCGCGTGACGGTGGTCGCATGACGCCGCTCATCGCCGCCGTCGGCTACACGCTCGCCTACTCGGCGATCCTGCACGGCCTGTTCTCGATCGCGTTCCAACTGGACGCCGAGCACATGCGCACGCGTCCGGTGCTCGCCGGTGCGGCGGAGGCGGTCGGCGGGCTCGCCGGCTGCGGCGTGCTCCTCGCGATCACGGGAGGTTTCCTGTGAAGGCTGAGAAGCGCCGCACGCCCCCGCTCAGCATCAAGCTTGAAGGCGCCCTCGCTCAGATCGAGGTGCTGATGCGCCGGCTCTTCCACGCGCTGAAAAAGGTGGAGCGCGAAGGCGTCCCTCAGTCTCCGTCCGCCCTCCCCACCCCGCCGTCCGACCCGGCCCCCTCTGGACAGGCGGAGGGTTGAAGATGCCGTACGCCACAGACTGGAAGCCGACCAAGGCTGAGAACCCGTCCTTCGTCTGCCGCGAATGCAAGTCGGACGACGTTGATTATCGCGAGTGGGAGAGCAGCGACGGCGCCCACGATGATCTCCACTACCGCTGCAACGCCTGCAAGCGGACGTGGTGGGTTGAGGGAGCCGACGCATGACCCCCGCCAACCCCGATGCGCTGGCCTTCCGCGACGATCTTGTCCGAGCGATCTCCAACGGCTCGTTCGGCAAGCACTACGAAGCCGCCAACGCCTTCATGGCGTCCCACGTCGCTCCGCTCCTCGCCGACCTTCAGCGGGTCACGGCCGAGCGGGATGCTGCGCGGGAGGAGTCCTACGACCTGAAGCTGGCCGCTGCCGGCGGCGAGGACGTGCCCGGCTCGGCGAACCTCGTCACCGCAGAGGACGTGCGCCGCTGGCGTGACGAGGAAACGCGCGCCCTTCGCGCCGCCGAGGCCCGCGCCGCCCAGCTACAGGCCGAGGTGGAGGCGCTGAAGGGGAGTGTATCGTCCTACTCTGCCGCCCTCGCTGCGATGAAGCTCGGAGCAGCCTGCCGCCGGCAGGCTTGGAAGCCCGGGAAGACGGTGCGGATCGTGGCGCCGCAAGCGCCGGCCCTATCGTACCTCGCGCTCGTCTACGACGACGGCCGGCAAGCACCGTGGACGCCAACACGATGCGATCAACTCGAAGACGATTGGCTGATCGCTCAGCCCGAGCGGGAGGCGGTCGATGTCTGAGAGCCTAAAAGCTACGTTCGATCGCGCTACCATCTCCATCATGCTCAATCACGGGCCCGGCGCGACGCACCTCGTCGTCAATGCGACCCGGATAAAGGCAGACATCACCGAGCAGCAGAAGCGCCGGCTATTCATGCGGATGGAGGAGCGCTTCAAGGCGTGGACTAGGGAGAGCTTTATCGGCTTCGTAACCCGGCAGGGAGCCCGCACCGCACTCGCCGCCCGCGCGGCCACGGCAAGGGAGGGGCAAGCCGATGGGTGAGCACTACGGCATCATCGACCCCGATTACGCGCGGGTGTTCACGAAGGCCCGGGTCATCGCATGGCAAAAAGGCTACGCGATCATGATGCACGGGTCATTCACGCGCGACCTTGACCTGATCGCCGTGCCGTGGACGGACGCAGCCTGCGAACCCGAGCACCTGATGCGCCGGATTGCAGACGCTGCCGATCTCAAGGCCGTCAGCGACGAGCCCGGCCACAAGCCCCACGGGCGCCTCGCGTGGACCCTGCTCTTTCAGTCATTCGGCGACCCGCGCTTCATCGACCTATCGGTGATGCCGCGCAACCCTAACCCCCATACCCCCGCCAGTGGTGCGCTCAAGATCGAGGAGGCAGACCGTGATGCGTGATGTGGATCTGACCACCGACGACGCCCTCAATTGGGACGAGTGGATCGATCTCAGCGAGGCCGAGCAAGAGGCCGCCGTTGACCGTGAGATGGCGGCCTATAACCGCTGGTACGATGGCCTGACGCTCGCCGGCCAGATCGCTCATTCTCGACGCGCGGCTCTCGATAACTGCCGGTCGACCCGGCGGCTGATCCTGCTGCCGCGCTGTCCCGAGATCATCCGCCAGGACGCGCGCGACCGCCTGAAGGCGGCACAGGTCCGCCTCCTGAAAATCCGCATCTGGCGAGCCACCGGCTCGCGGCCGGGGAGCGCATGACCATGTCGAAGATCACGCTTCCGTTCGAGCGGTGCTGGCTGATCCGCTCATTCTCGCCCGGCCCGTACCGCAAGGGCGAGCCGTCGTTCTGGGTCGCCGGCCGGCAGTGGAACGCCTCGCCGATGCACGCGACCATCTTCCCGAGCGAGGCCGCTGCGCAGGAGCAGATTGATGATGCGCGCTTCTACAAGCGGGCCGGCTTCGGCGTGAGCACCGTTGTGGAGCCCGTGCCGCTTGAAGGCGCGGCCCTGACCCTTGGGACGGAAATCAACATCCGCGACGGAGGCTCTCATGGCGAGTGACAAGAGCCTCGCGGCTGAGATCGAGGCGGCGGTCTGCTCACTGACGTGCGTCGAGCAGTACCTGATAGAGGCCGATTTTGACGCCGCCGCCGCTGCTGTGCGGGAAGCCTCAAGGCTCTTGGAAGCCCAAGCCGCCGAGATCGCCGCCCTCCAGAGCCGTGCCTTTGAGGACGGGGCGCGGCCTCACGTTGCCGAGGCGCTGAAGCGAGAGGCGCAGGAGCAGGCGTTCCGACGCGACCTTGCCGAGTGGGGCTATGCTTCGCTGAAGGAACGGATACTGAAGGCAGCCCACATGGCGTTCGCCGGCAATGACCGCGCCCTTCGGCGGCTCGTGAAGACCATCGAAAACCCGGTGCCGATCCAAGGCTCGGCCGCCCTCGCCGAACAGGAGAAGGGCGATGCGTGAGGGCGAGGCCCGAGAAGATGCCGAGTTCGCCATCGTCTATCGCACGGCTAGGGGCGACATGGACTTCGAGCAGATGGCCCGCGTGTTGTCCGCTCGCCTCCGGCAGATGGACAAGCGAGCCAAGGCCGCTAACCGCCGTGCCGACGATGCTGACAAGCGATGCGCCCTGATGCGCGTCCGTGCCGAGGGCGCCGAACAGAAACTCGCCGCTCGTAGAGCCACCCCCACCACCGAAGACAAGGGGAGAACGGATCGTGCCTAGGGAGAGGGGCGGTCATATCGTGCCGCTGGCCTACCGGATTGAGGACGCCGCGGCCGCCATCGGCATCAGCCGATCGACGCTGTTCGAATACATCAAAGACGGGCGCATCCCGTCACGGAAGATCGGTGCCAGCACCGTCATCCGTCACCAGGATCTTGAAGCATTCCTCGACGCGGCGCCGTTCTCGGCCGCGACGAAGGACGCCCAGAGGTCCATGAGATGACGGCGCTTTTCCAGCGCGTCACCGCGACGATAGGCGAGCTCCACGTCATCGCCGACGAGGTGCGCCAGCGCCGCCTCGATCACCTCGCGCGGGAAATCGGTCTCGTCGCCGGCCCAATCGCGGAAGCTCGATCGGAACCCGTGGGTCGTCACGTCCTCGACTTTGGCGCGCTTGAACAGCGCATCGAACACCATGTCGGAGAACATGCCGCCCTTAGTGTTCGTGAACAGCAGATCCTCGGGGCCAACGGCAGCAATCCGCGGCGCCAGAAGCGCCAGGGCCGGCCGGGATAGCGGCACCCGGTGCGGGCGCCCGCCCTTCATCCGCTCGGCCGGCACCGTCCACACCGCCGCCTCAAGATCGACCTCGCAGGCGCGCATGCCGCGAACCTCGCCGGAGCGCGCTGCCGTCAAGATGATCAGCTCCAAGGCGCGGGCGGAGTCGGCCACGCGACCGCGCAGGGCCTCAACGAAGGCCGGCACATCCCGATAGGGCAGGGCGGCGTGATGGCCGCGGGAGAGCTTCGCCGCCTTCGGCAGCGTGTGCTCGAGATGTCCGCGCCAGCGCGCCGGGTTCTCCCCCTCGCGGTGCCCTTCCACCTTCGCCGCATCAAGGATGCGCTCAATGCGTCCGCGCACCCGGCTCGCGGTCTCGGGCTTCTCCCGCCATATCGGGCGCAGGGCTGCCAACACCTCCGGCGTGCCAATGTCCGAGACCGGCATCGTCCAAAGGTTCGCAGCGTAGGTCGTCAGCGTGTTGCGCCACTGCTGCCGATGCTTCGCGTTGCGCCACTCGCCGGCACGGTCGTCCATGAAAGCGTCGGCGATCGCGGCGAAGGTCGGCGCCGTGCGCGGCGCAGGCTCGGGCGAGGGGAGGGCGGCTTGGCGTGCCTCGACCGGATCGAGCCCCTGCGCCGCCATTGCCCGGGCCTTGCTGGCCATCTCGCGCGCCTGCGCCAGCGAGACCATGCGCAGCGGCCCCAGGCCCATCTCGCGGCGCTTTCCGGCAAGGCGGAAAAGGTAGACCCACCGCTTGCCGCCGCCCTCGTCAACGACAAGGTAGAGGCCGTCACCGTCGGCATGGCGCCCCGGCTCCGTCAGCGTCTGCACCGTCCGCGCCGAAAGCCGATTGATCGCCCGCGCCATCTACCCCACCATCTACCCCACCAACGGACGCCGGATCGGGGCGGATCGCTTCGGACCCGCTCGGACCGATCCACGCAAACCGGTTGGCAAGCAATGGCGGGGCAAGGGGATTTCGTAAACGGGCTCGGACGGGTTCGGACGGCTGCGGACTAGGGGAGGGCGGACCCCCTCTCCGCCATTCATCCTGAAAAGCGTTTGTTTTCAGAGATCCCCAAGGGAAACAGCGACTTCGCGGCCGTCCGGTGGTACACACGGGTGGTACACGCGTGGTTCTGGCAATGTCGCGTCCCTGGCCTCATCCCAAGACGGGTGTCTTCTGGTTCCGAAGGCGGGTCCCGAAGGACCTGCTGACCCTCGTCGGCAAGCGTGAGGAGAAGGCGAGCCTCGGGACGAAGGACGTCGGTGAGGCCAAGCGCCGTCATGCGGCGCATGCCGCTCTGGTCGAGCAGCGCTGGGCGAACCTTCGCGTTGGCGTACGGCGGCTGAACATCCTTGAGATCAACGCCATCGCAGGCGAGGTCTACGAGACCCTCATCCCCAAGTTCCAGGCAGGTCAGTTCTCGCCGTTCTTCAACCTAATGACAGCCGGGATCATCGAGCGCTACATCAAGGATACCAGCCCAAAGAATCGCGACGAGTTTCTGCGTTTCTACGGAGGGGAGATCGACGCCCACTTGGCGCGAAAAGGGCTGATCGTCGACCCCGAGAACCGAGGAGGGCTAGAGTTTGCGATCGCCAAGGCAATCCTCCAGGCCGTCGAGCAGAGCGAGAAGTACCTCGCTGGGGATTTCAGCCCCGATCCGATGGCTGGGCGCTTCCCCAAGGCTCCCGCCAACAAACCGGCGGCGGTCGTCCTGCCGCTGGACGAGTGGTTCGCGAAGTACGCTACGGCTTCGAAGCTCGCCGCCTCGACCCGGAAGCGGTGGCGGCCGGCCCTGGCGACGCTGGAGGCATCCGTCGGGCATGACGACCTGGCGCGCGTCACGCCGGAAAACATCGCCGACTGGGTCGATGCCCTTGCCACGGAGGGGCGCGGCGACAAGACCATCCGCGACGTCTACCTTGCTTCGGCAAAGGCGCTATTCGGGTGGATGCAGGGCAAGCGTAAGATCGCCGTGAACCCTTGCGCCGGCCTGCGCGTGAAGGTGATCGAGGGGCCCGTGCTGCGCGAGCGCTTCTTCACCGAGGCGGAGATCTCGACCATTCTTGAGGCATCGCTCGCGTCCCAGCGAGGTCGCCTGAGCGCCGAGCACGCGGCGGCCCGGCGCTGGGTGCCCTGGCTGTGCGCCTATTCCGGTGCGCGGGTTGGCGAGGTGACACAGCTTCGCCGCGAGGACATCCGCTTCGAGGACGGCGTGCGGTACTTCCGCATCACGCCGGAAGCCGGCACGGTGAAAACGAAGCGTTTTCGGGATGTCCCTATCCACTCGCACCTGATCGAGATGGGCTTCCTCGATTATGTCGAAACTCGTTCGAAGGAGCTGTTCTTCGACAAGGCACGGGGACGCGGCGGTTCTGACGCCAACCCGCTCTCGAAGAGGGTCGGGGAGCGGCTCGCGGCCTGGGTCCGGAAGCTCGGGATCACCGATGTCGGCGTGGATCCCAATCACGGCTGGCGCCACAGCTTCAAGACACGCGGGCGACGGGGCGGGATGAGGGATTCGGTTCTCGACGCTATCCAGGGTCATGCACCGGATACCGAGGGCCGGAAATATGGCGGGTTCACGATCGATGTGAAGGCAAGCGAGATGGAATTATTCCCGCGTTACACGCTCTCCCAAACGGGCCGTGAGGCTGCGGTCTCGTAGCTTTCGCACAAGACACCCGCACGAGATGCGGGTGTCCGCACAGAGTGCCGCCGAAAGTCTTCAGTCCACCCCGCGGGGTTCCGCTCGAAGGCGGCTTCCTGTTGACTGTGGGGAGTGAGCGGGAATCGTCGAAGTTGCCATCCACACCGGCATCTTTGCGAGGGCATCCTCAGACGTACACCGTGCGCTTACGAGCCAACGGACAACCATCACGACCGGAATAAGGTCAGGATGGCTTGCGGCGCGGCGTTGGCGATGTTGAGCGCCTGTGCGGCGAGATCCCGTTGAGTCTGTAGCGCCTTCAGCCGGCTCGCCTCCGCCTCGATGTCCGCGTCGACCAGCGTGCCGATAGTACGCTCGTTGGTCTTGACGAGCGCGTCGAGGAACATCCGCTGTCCCTCGACGAAGAGCTTGCCGGCGCCGAGCTGCGCACCGGTGTCGGTCGCGCGGGCGATGACCGCCTCGACGTCCCGGATCATCGCTTGGACCGTGGCGTCGCCTGAAGCGCCCCTCAAGCGGGACACGTCGAGCGTGGCAACGGCGTAGCCGGAGGCGCCGGGGGTGTCGAGCAGCCCGCGGGTCGATGCCATCTGTGTGCCATCGCGGCCGGACGCGCTCTTCGGCATCCCGTACTGGACATACTCGCTTCCCACGGCGGACTGCCCTGTTGTGAAGCCGAAGGTCGCAACGTCGGGGCCGCTCACCGTGACGACGGCCGATGGCCCCTCCGCCCTGCCGGTCGCGACGAAGACGTGCCCACCCGCCCCACCGCCGATGTTCATCCAGAAGTCGGCGTTCACCCGGCGCCGTTCGTGCAGAAACATGGCCGACATCTCGTCGAACGTGACGGAGGTCAGGTCGGCCGGCGGAGGTTGGCTGTTCGCGCCGAAGGTGTAGGTGACCGACGCGGTGCCGTCGCCGAGCGTGATGGACTTCGTGTTCGAGCCCGACAGATCGACGTTTCGATAGAGGTCCGGCGCGAACGCGGCCGGGCTGAACAACTGCCTTCTATCGACCGAGGCGATGGCGAGGTCGGCTGTTGTGTAGCCCAGGGACGGCACGAGGTGATGCAGGGTGAGCGACGCGGAGGCTCCTGTCGCCATCGTGGAGAAGCTCAGGCGCCCATCCGCCGTCAGGGACGCGGTAACGTTACCAGTGAGCGTCGGCGACCGGGCAATCTCGGCATTGATAGCGTCCGTCAGCTCGGCTGGCGTGACTGCGGACAGGTCACCGACCTGGGAGGCGAGGTTCACCGCATTCAGCCTGATGACGTCCGAGCCGCTTCCCGTCGATAGGCGGAAGCTGGCTTCGATGGCGGTCGTGAAGTCGGCGCGTCCTCTGCCACCGAAGGCGCTCGTTATCGCCAAGGGGATGTCGCCAGACAGCGAGGCCGGCATCGGTGCGGTGCGGATGACCGTGGGGCTGGCATCGTAGAGCTTCAGCGCCTCGACCTCGACCGGAAAGGTCAAGAAAGTCGCTGCGCCCGAGGAGCCGCGGGAGAGCCCCGCCACGATGTCTTCCCTCGGCCGGTAGGTGGCGGAAGCGGAATCGACCGAGAGCCAGTTCCGGCCGGCCGACACGGAGGTGTCGGCGGTCGCGCGCATCCGGTTCTGGATCGCGGCGACCTCGGTCTGGACCTTGGCCCGGTCGATGCCGGGCGCCAAGGCGGTCTGGAGCGTCGCGCGCAGCGACCGGAGGTCGGAGAGCACGCTGTCGAGGCCGGCATAGGCCACATCGAACGCCGCGGCGCCCAAGCCGAGCGTGTCGCCCACCGCGCGTAGCGAGGCGTTGTCGGTCCGGACCGCCGTCGCGATCGACCAGTAGGCTGCACCGTCCGAGGCGGCCGCAATCCTCTGGCCGGTCGCCAGGCGGTTGCCGGTCGTGGCGAGTTGCGCCGTGATGCCCTTGAGCGTGCCGAGAGCGGTCATGGCAGCGGTGTTCGTCGAGAGGCTCGTCACAGGTCTGCTCTTGTTGACTCAGTCGGCAGGCGTTTTGACTCACGCAGCAGGCGGTCGAGGCGGCCGAAATTACTCGGTGGCCCCGACCGCCGCGATGATCGCGGTCGACGGCCTCGTCATGGCTCGTCTCGGACAGCCATCCTCGGCATCCGCAGTCCATCGCTTGACGTCATGTCACGGGGCTCGGCTGCTCCTGCGCGATGACGCGTCCCGAGCCGGTGCCAGGGGATGATGTACCCCGGTCGGTCAGGGCCTCGAAAACCTTCCGCGAGGGCGGGTTCCATCGCGCCAGATGCGCGAGGCAAAGCAGGCAGACCGGAATCATCACGAAGCCGATCAGGGGAAAGCACAAGAGCAGCGATAGGATCAGAGCGCCGTAAACCTGTGCCTTGGCCTCGTACATGTGAGTGAACCGGCTGTGCGCGTTCTCTCGGTCAGTCTTCAAGCCGTAAAGCAACGGCACGTGATTCCCCTTGGGACCGACGAAATGAAGGTCCACGAACTCCCCTTCCGTCTCCCGGAAGAGGGCGTTGATCTCATTGTGCATCGTCACCCTGCCCAGGAAGCTTCGCTTCCCGTCAGGGGTGACGACCTTGACGCCGTTATAGGTCACAAAGTGCGTGCCCAACTCGATAACGCCCAGGTCGATGACCTGGGCCCTGAAGTTCCACCTTGTCATGATGCCTTCCTGCGGATCGGGTTGGGGAGATCAGAAGTCGCCATATTCCTGGAAGGTCAGGACAGTGTGCGCGCCGCGCGCAGTCGTCCCGGTGATGGCACAGGAGTTCGGATCGCGACGGGGGCATTGCCCTTCAGAGTGATGGTCGAGCCCTTCGAATGACCTGAAACGGCGTAGGGAGCCGGCTCGCATCCCGCCTTGAACACGTAGGCGGTGCCGGTCACCGCCCCGCTCGCGGCGAAGGTTCCGCGGAACAGGACCGTGCCCTTGCTCACTGCCGCACGGATCGAGGTCTTCGGCACGTCGTAGCGGATCACGCCGACGCGCTCGTCGACCAAGACCTCGCTGCCGTTGTGGAAGTAGGTGGCGCCCTCGAAACCCTCGGGACGCGGGGCGAAGCTCCGCTTGCCGGACGCCGGCGTCGCCTTGGCCGCGGTCTTCGGACCCGCCGTCACCGTTCCTGTCGCGAGGTCGAGCGTGTAACGCTGCTTGCCGGTGAGGCAGCAACGGGCATCCCCCGGCATCAAGGCGTCCATGGTGAAGGTCGCCCGGCCGCCTTCGAAGGACAGGCTGTCCGGTCCTTCGCCGTAGACGCCCGTGACGGTGCGAACGAGGGTCCAATCCTGTCCGGCGCGCCGGAACTGGGCGACCGCCAAGGAAACGGCATTGCCGACGGACGGCGAGTAGTGGGCGAAGACCAGCGCGTCCGTCCCGCCGGCAGCGTAGAACGTCCGGAAGGCGAGCGCCCGTCCGAGATCGCAGGGGGCATCGGCCCCGTTCGCATCGGAGCAGATCGGTCCGGAGCCCGCGGTGAACCAGCGCTCGACAACGGCCTTCGCCGGTCCGGACGGTACGATCCCCTTCTCCAACCGCGCCGGGTTCGCCGACGCCAGGACGGTACCCGCGGTGAGCAGGCATGCGGTGAGAGCCACGCGAAGCATGTCGGTCCCTGCGCCGGTCAGTTGATGGACATCGCCAGGGAGCTGTCGGCCGCTTTGAAGAAGCGAGCGCGATCCCGCGTCTCGCCCTTGCCGTTGTTCATGGTCATCTCGAACTGGCAGACGTGTCCGGAGGCGCCGCCTGTAGCCGGCTCGCAACCGAGCTTCCGGAAGGCCGTGATGGTGGGCACTTGAGGCACGCCGCCGCGCGACGGCCCCACCATGAACGCCAACGCGGCCGCCTGCTGCTGGTACACGCTCGACGTAAAGCGAGAGACGGCCTGAAGCATCTCGGCTTCCGAGGGCTCGCCGGAACAAGCGGACAAGGTCAGGCCGAGCGCGGCCATGGGAAGAAGGGCGAGCTTCGAGATCACGGAAGACGGCTCCGATGAGAGGCGGGGTGCGTGGGAGTGGGCGGACATGCGCCCGTGACGCACGCGCCGCCGGCCTTGCAGGGCGGTCGGGAACGGCGGCGCGCGAGGATGGTCCGAGGCAAGAGCGCGACCCCAGTCGCCGGATCGAAGTGGCGACGCGACGACCGGGATCCCGCCGGGAGACGGCTCAGCGCAGGAGCTGGAGGATGCCCTGGTTGGCCTGGTTGGCGAGCGAGAGCGCGGAGACCCCGAGCGACTGCCGCGTCGACAGCGCCTGCGAGTTCGCCGCTTCCTCGTTCATGTCGGCGTTGACGAGGTTGGCGGAACCGGTGTCGAGGATGTTTCCGACCTGCTTGGTGAAGTCCTGGCGCACCTGCACGTTCGACAGGTTCGAGCCGAAGCCCGATTGCAGGCTCTTCAGGCTGGCCAGCGCGGTCTTCAGCGTGTCCTGCATCGCCGACAGGCCTTTGTCGGTCTGGATGTTGAACTCGCCGGTGGCCGCCGTGCCGTTCACCGCCTTGTCGACACCGAGGCTGTCGGCGGTGAGCTTGCGCCCAGCAATGGTCAGCTTCGATTGGTCCGAGCCGGTCTTCTCGTTGAAGATCACGCTCAGCGCGTCGCCGCCGAGCAGATTGGTACCGTTGAAGCCGGAATCCTTGGCGATCTGGTCGATCTGGGTGCGCAGGTCGTTGAACTGCGAGGCCAGCGCCGTGCGGGCCGCCGACGTCTTGTCGTTGGTCAGGCCGGTTGTGTAGGCGGCCGCCGTCAGCCCGAGCGCGGCGTTACCCGTGCCGAGCTGCGCATCCGCCCACGCCGACCTTGAGCTTGTCTGAGTTGCCGGTCACGGTGAGCTTGCCGGCGTCGTCGACCGCGGCCGTCGCAAGGCCCGAGGCGTTGATGGCATCGACGAGGTCGCCCACCGTCGAGGTCGGGGTCAGGGCGCGGGTGAAGGTGTTCTCGCCGTCCGTCAGGGTGACGGAGAGGGCGGCTCCGGAGATGCCGAGCGCCCCGGCCGCCGTGTCGCTCGGGGGCGCGGCGGTCCCTCCGAGTGCCATGTTCATTACCGTCGTACGCAGGCTGGTGCCGGCGGACTTCGCCTCTGCGGCGGTGGCGCGGGCCGAGCCGGTCACGGTCGGCCGATTGGCGGCGGCATCGGACTGAGCCTGCGCGATGGTCGATTGCAGCGACTTCACGAGGTCGGCGATCTTCGAAGCGCCGGTGTTGGCGGCCTGGATGGTCTGGATGCCGTTCGAGATACCGTCGAGCAGGCCCGACAGGGCGGAGGAGCGGTCGGAGAGGCTTTGGGCGGTGAAGTAGTTCACCGGGTTGTCGAGGGCGGAGTTGACCTTCCTGCCGGTGGCGAGCCGGCCCTGGTTCGTGGCGGCCAAGCCGGCGGTGTCCTGCAGGGACAACAGGTTCTGGCGCGTGGCAGCGGACAAGGTGATCGAAGAAGACATTCGAGGCTCCGATTTGGGCCGACCTCCGCCCGTTCTGGCGGCCCGTACATCCTCAAAGATCGACCTTTCCTCAAATATAAATTCCAACAGTTGCTGATGCTTACTTAGGTACTATTCATACAGATCAGGGTACTTTTCGTCCAGTAGCGCATTTTTCGAATCTTTCCACAGACGACAGCGGGCTTTTTGCTCCCGCTGGGCTGGACACCGCCGCCGGCCCGGATAAACACAACGATAGATTGCCCAAGTGATCCTTTTAGGTTTTACGGCGTTTGCATGCGTCCCGATGTTCAGCCAGGCGACATTCAAGACGAGCGCGCGCGAAGACGGGCTTGGATCGATGCGATTTCGCCGATCTTTCATGCGACCGTCGATGAGGCGGTGACGGTTCCGCCCCATGTCCTGATGAAGAACCACAACTTGCAGCGATGCCTATTCGGCGTCCTGCGCGCCCCCCGCCAGAGGATCGAGCGGACGCCCAGCCAGATCTCGCTCCAAGCTGTCGATCACCTGCTCATCCGGATCTACCTCGACGGCACCGCCTGCGTGGATGCGGGCGGTGGCGACCGCGCCGTCAAGCCGGGAGACTTCACCATCTTCGATCTGTCCCAGGTCATGCGCTCGGACACGGGTGAGATCGCGAGCATCAACCTCCTGATGCCGCGTCGCTCCCTGGACCGCAGGCTCGGCGACCTGTCGCCGCTTCACGGCCGGGTGTTCCGGCAGGATCTGACCCCGCTCACGCAATTGATGGGGGATCACCTCCGCAGCCTTGCGACCTGCGTCGAGGCCGCCGATGCATGGCAGCGGGACAGCCTGTCTATCGCGACCGTCGCCCTCTGCAACGCCATGCTGACGCCGGAAGGGGGCGACACGCCCTACACGCCGGACACGATGCTCGGCATCGCGATCCGGCAGTTCATCGATGGTGACCTGACCGCCTACGATCTCGACGCGGACAAGCTGACGGCGCGGTTCGGGATCTCCCGCACCAACCTCTATGCCCTATTCGAGCCGGACGGAGGCGTGGCCTCCTACATCCGGAACCGCCGCCTCGCCCGTGCCATGCGCATCCTCGCCGGCATCGAGCGCGGCCCGCGGCAGCGCATCGCCTCCATCGGCTACGCCTGCGGGTTCGAGACCGAGAAGAGCTTCAGCCGAGCCTTCAAGCGCCGCTACGGCGTCAACCCGAGCGAGGTCGATGCCTCCTTCGGGATGCAGGCGCATTTCGAGCAGGGCGCCACGCTGATGTCCTGGATGAAGGACCTGTAGGATGCGGGTCTCCGGCCTTGAGGTCATCTCCCATTCGGCTGTCGGTACTCGGGCCGGGCCGTCCATCATCTTGGTCCACGGCGCATGGCACGCGGCGTGGTGCTGGGACGAGGGCTTTGCCGCCCGGCTCGCAGCGCACGGGCACGACGTGCATGCCGTCAGCCTGCGGGGGCACGGCCACAGCGAGGGCCGTCGCGGTCTGTGGCGGGTGCGGATCCGGGATCATGTCGCCGACCTGCGGCGGGTCATCGATGCGGTCGGTGGCCCGGTCCTCTTGGTCGGTCATTCGAGGGGCGCCTACGTCGTCCAGAAGCACCTGGAAACGGCTGCCGCCGCCGGTGCAGTGCTGCTCGCGCCGATGCCGCATTTCGGCGTCGCTCCCTGCATGGGCCGGCTCATGCGTCGCGTACCAGGGGCGGTCGTGCGCATCCATGCCAGCTTCGGCGCACTCCCAATCGCCGCGACCCCGGCCACGGCGCGCGCACTCTTCTTCTCGGCACGGATGCCCGAGAAAGCGGTTCGCCGCCATCAGGCCCGTCTCCAGGGCGAAGCCTTCCTCGCCTATCTCGACCTGCTCGGTCTCGATCTCTGCCGGCCCAGGTGGGGAGGGTCGCCGATGCTCGTGCTCGCTGCCGGCGCGGACGCCCTCTTCACGCGCCGGGAAATGGAAGAGGTCGCAGCGGCGCACGGGGCCGGCCTGGAGTTCGTCCCAGGCATGGCCCACGACATGATGCTGGAGCCCGGCTGGGAGACCGTCGCCGACCGCATCGCCGCCTGGGCGCAGACCATCGGCGCCCGCCGCGAAGAGCCTCGCAGCGGCGACATTGCCCGATGGGCAAACGAGCCGGTCGGCGGCGTAGAGCAAGCCGAGGCGCTGTCGTGATGGACACGATGCCTGTCGCGCTGGCCGGCCGGATCCTGCTGCCTTGCGGCGCGGAGCGGGATTGCCTCTGCCGACTGTCTCAGGCCGACGAAGTGTACGTTGTGATCGGGGATGCCGGCGCGGCTGTCGGCTCGCGCGTCATCTGCCACGTCGACGGGCTGGGGGTCATCGAGGCGAGCGTCACCACCGTCTCCAGGGGCAGCCTTCGGCTGTCGGTCGAGGGTTCACCGGCGCACAGGGCCCGCCTAGCGACGCGTCTAGCGTGGCATCGCGCGCGACTGGACGGGCGTGAGGACCAGCGCGGTGCCATGCGGGTGATACCGCTCGACCCATCCGCCGAGGTGACGCTCTCGGACGGTATGGCCGTGGAGGCGCGGATTGTCGACTTGTCCGCAACCGGGGCGGCGCTGGAAATGGTCCTCAGGCCTCCCGTAGATGCTGTTCTGACCGTGGGACGGCGCCGCGCCCGCGTCGTTAGGCAGACGGACGCCGGCATCGCTGTCCGGTTCGTGCTGCCGCTGCGTCCCCAGGACGTGAGTGCCGACATTCGCCTCTGACCCGCGACCGCACCGAACCGTTCACACGAACCTCGCCGACGTTCCCGCATGATTTACCAGCAGTCATTCGGCGAGATCCCAGATCTCAAACTCCGCCGCGAGGCCTGGATCGAATCGGCCGCCCCACTCTATCGCACCGACATCGATCGTGACGTGCCAGTGGGAGACGACGTCTTCATCCGGAACTTCAACCTCGGGACCTGCATCCTTGGTAAAAGCATCGCTCCGGAGATGTACATGGAACGGTCGCTGGAGCAGATCTCGCGGCAGTCGCTGGATCATATCTCCTTTAGGCTATTCCTTAGCGGAACCTCCGACCTGCACGTGGATGGACGTTCCTCCGTGTTGCGGGCGGGAGACCTGCAGATGCTCGACCTATCGCAATGGATGCGGTCGACGTCGCACGGGTCTAAGCCCGTCATCCACCTGATCGTGCCACGCCGGCTGTTCGAGAAGCGCCTCGGCGACGTGTCCGCATTTCATGGCAGCACGATCCGTCCCGACGCCAGCCCGCTGACCCGGCTGATGACCGACCATATGCGCAGCCTCGCCGCCTGCATCGACGCCGCCGACGAAGGGCAGCGGACCGCACTCACGGCGGCCACGGTTTCGATGGTGAATGCCGTCCTGACCAAGCCCGGAGACGGCCCCTACGAGCGGGACACGGTGCTAGGTGTCGCCATGCTCCGCTTCATCGAGGACGACCTGCGGAGCTTCGATCTGGGGATCGAGAAGCTCTGCGCCCGATTTGCGATCTCGCGCACGCGGCTCTACGCGCTGTTCGAGGCCGATGGAGGCGTGGCCTCCTACATCCGCGACCGGCGGCTCGCCCGCGCGATGCGCATCCTCGCCGGCCTTGAGGCGGGCGACCGCCGGCGCATCTCCAGCGTCGGCTATGCCTGCGGCTTCGAGACCGAGAAGATGTTCTCCCGGGCGTTCAAGCGGAAGTACGGCGTGAACCCCAGCGAGGTCGACGCCGGCTACCGGCCGCAGGTGCGTCTCGAATACGGGGCGACCCTGATGTCGTGGATCAACGCCCTCTGACCGACCCGATGGTGGCACGAGTGGTTACGGCTCACAGGTCCCGCAAGCACGCCATCGGTGCGGTGCTCCACTCGTTCGAGCCACGATATCCTCCGGCCAAGGCCAACTCCGCCAGCCACAGGGCTGATCCTGAGGATCTCCAAGCAGGGGCCGCGTCTCTTCCCGCGAGTTGCGCGACCGCTTGGCTGAGTAAGGCGTGCAGACCAGCACGAGCGGCCTGTCGCGCTTTATCCAGCGGCACAGGATCACCTGGAAAAGGGGCGACGTACGCAGCTGAGCAGGAGCGCGCGGACGTAAGAGCGGCGCGCGAGGCGTGGTTCGCGGCACAGCCCGAGCTCGATCCAGACCGGCTCGTGTTCCTGGACGAGACGGCGACTGCCACCAACATGGTGCGGCGCTGCGGTTGGGCCCCGCGCGGCGAGCGCTGCCGGATCGCAGCGCCATGGGGCGTTACAAAACTACCACGATAACCGCCGCCCTGCGCACGAACGGGCTGTGCGCCACCGCGCTGTTGGACGGCCCCACGAACGGCACGCGCTTCCGCAGCTATGTCACCGAGACCATGGTACCGGTGCTGCAGCCGGGCGACATCGTCGTCATGGACAATCGCCAGCCCACAAAGTCGCTGGCGGGCAGGACGCAATCGAGGCCGTGGGCGCCGGCTGCTCGACCTTCCATCCTACAGCCCTAATCTCAACCCGATTGAGCAAGTGTTCGCAAAGCTCAAGGCGCTGCTGCGCAGCGCGGCAGCGCGCACGATCCCGGATCTCTGGGCGGCGATTCGGCAGTATTCACGCGCTTCACCCCGCAGGAATGCCGCAACTACCTCGCCGCAGCCGGCTACGAGGACGACTTGGCCGTCGCTACCTGACCGGGAACAGCTCTAGACGCCTTGGTCGGGCTGCGCGGGCGGCCCAAAAGCCTGCGGGTCGACAATGGGCCGGAGTTCGCCGGGCGCATGCTCGAATAATGGGCTTACCTGAACGGGGTCGAGATCGACTTCTCACGACCGGGGGGCCGACTGACAATGCCTACATCGAGTCGTTCAACGGCCGCTTACGAGTGGAATGCCTAAACGTTTCGTGGTTCCTGTCGCTAGCCGATGCCCATGAGCGCATCGAGGACTAGAGTTGCCACTACAACGAAGATCGACCCCACACGGGCTTAGGCGGCTTGACGCCCCGAGCCTTCGCCAACCAAGTTGTCACAAAACGAAAATTTGTATCGACCGTGGACCACAAACTGGGGCATTTCCAGATCGACGATGCACTAACTTGGAACTTAGACCACTGCGTGGGGGGCGGATCGATTCCGTTTCGAAGATGACGCCGACGCAGTTGAGTTTGGTACGAAGCGGAATGGCCGCTTCGGTGCTGAGCCGAGGAGGGCAGCTCAAGGCGGGCAGCCCTGCTCGCGCCAGATGCGCGCCACCCCGTGCAGCGCTGCCGGGAACGGCGCCAGCGTGCCGTTCGTCGCCTCCGGTGCCCGATATTACCGTCGCCGCACTTCCCGCCGTTGCAGCTGTGCTCTGCAAATCGCGATGGGATCACTGTGGCCGGTGGGAACTCCCACCGTGCTGGCGGAGTCGCTGAGAACAAGTCGGGCTGAAACGGCGGTTCGCGCAAGCCCGTACGGCAGGGAGGCGAGAGATGGAGCAGGATACCCCACCGCTTGATCGGACGGCTCGGACGATCGCTGAAAGTGTCTACTCCGCCTACATGCGCCACGCATCGGGCGAGTTGCACCCTCAGACGGAGCAGACACTCCTGACTCGTCTCGTCGAGGCAATTCGACCCGAAGTCCCGGGCGGCATACCGCGCGACATCATCGATGCAGCCAATGAGGCACTCGATGCGTGGGAGCTGCAGAGCGGCGGAGTTCGCGGTCCACGCGTCAGCGTTCTCGATCGTGCCGACGGTTCGGTGGGAATGGACACGGGCGGCACCTCATAAGGGTACGCGCCATCAGCGAACACCGAAGGCCAGGAACTCGCCGACATGGAAGGCGCCAGCGCACAGACCGAGAAGATTGGCGACCTGTCGCGGTTGGCGACCTTGGCTGCCGAGCGCATCCTAGAGACGCAAATCACCGACCACCGGCTACCTCGGGACCTCTTCACAGCTCTTGTGAGCGCTGCTCAGATCCTCGAAGAGCACAACGCACCTTTGCCGCCGCTGGTCGAGCAGGTGCTATATGAGGCCGGCAAGCGCTTCAGCGAAGCGGATGCTGCCGGTGAAGCAACAGACCGAGATCCCGAAGGCGACGGCGTTGTCGCCACCCTGACGCGTTTCTTCAGTGGCTTCCGACGCGGCGAGCGCGGCGCGTCCTAGGGAGCAGTGACGATCGCAACCTGCAACCGCAAAAGGAACGAAGTCGATATGTCCGCGACCGAGCTGGACGATCTCAACGCCGCGCGTCTGGCGCTCGTGCGGCAGCGAAACGCAATTGCCAAGCGTATGGGTGCGATCGCGTTGGCGCCGGTCTCGATGGCCGAAGACCTCACGCGCATCCTGCTGGCGATCGAAGCCGTCGATCGTGCGCTGGTCGATGCGGGGCAGCCTTATATGTCGGCCGACGTTTGATCGGTTGCCTGCCGACGGCGGCATCTTCCGGGGGGGTAGAATAACGGTGGGCTCGGTGTGAGATTGCGCAAGACCGGAGCAGCTCAATGAAAACGCTTCAGGCCCGCCTCATAGCGCTCGCGGTGATCTTAGGTGGCGCTTCGGCAGCGCCTTTGACTTTGGCTCGGGATCAAACGGCCTCCCCGCCCGCAATCAACAATTGGGCTGGTCTCCGAGCCGCCCTGACATCCTGCTGGACGGTGCCAGCAGACACGGAAGGTTCGCAGATCGCCTTCCGTTTCGGCCTGAACAAGACAGGGGGGATGCGGGGCCCACCGCTCGTCACGTCACGGCAGCTCAAGGGCGATCAGGAGGCGCGGAAACGGTTCGAGGATGCCGCCTTCGAGGCGCTGTCTCGGTGCTTTCCCATGAGGATCACCCCCGCATTCGGAGCCATCCTCGGCGAGAGCCCCATCAGGCTGAGACTCGTCAACACCCCACCGACGGCAGCGTACCAGATCAACAACAACATCACGATCTTCGCGCCACGATGAAGCTGGTGCGCAGGCCGTCGCCACCGACTTCGAGCGAGTCCTGGCCCAGCGGCCTGAAATCGATTGGACGCCGGGCGACTGACGCACCGCGCGCAAGATTACCGCTCCTACTCGCAGTTGGCCATGCCGTCAGAAGACCACGATCTCGAGCTTTCCCCCCTGTCCGGCCCCGTGATGCAAGAAGGCGTGACGGTCTTGGTCTACATCTACCGCTTCGCCGGTACCGATGAAGGCTGGACCCTTGAGGTGGTCGATCATGAGGATGGCTCGACTGTCTGGGAAGGGGCCTTCGACACGGACGTTGAGGCCTACGAGGCTTTTGAGCAGTGCATCCAAGAGGACGGCATCAGGACTTTCACAGAGGACGCGCCGACGCGGCACTAACGGCGAGCCGGAGCGTGCTCTCACGGTGATTGCAGCGGGCTGGCCGCGAAGGGCTTGCCCTCAGTAACCCAACTCAGTGCCCGCGGACGCGCGGTGGCCAGAGGGCGGCAGCGACGACACCAGACATTCTCCGCGCGCTCGCGATCGCCGCTCGCACGACAGCGTCAGCGCCTTCAGCTTCAGCACGCTTTTCCAGATCAAGCAGCTGCTGAAAAAGATGTTCCTGCTCGCTGAGGGGAAAATTGGGTTGCTCTTGCGCCAACAACGCAACAAGTTCGCGCATGAAGCGGCAGCCTTCTTCCTGGGCTTGCTCGGCCATGACCAATTCTCCGACGACGCGTTTCGCCGATTTTCCTGGTACGATGGCCCATGCCTTTGCGCTCCAATCCATGTTGCTTCCCGGATGGATGGCAGACAGGCGATCTTGGTCCCGGCGGGTCGGCGCCGCCTCCTCCCATGGCTCGTGCCTACGAAAATGCCCCGCGCGGCTGAGCCGGCGGGGCAAGTCTTCGGAGGGACCGCCACAGTCCACTGAACGGGCAATCCGCTTCCGAAAGCGTTGTTCAAACTCAGTGCGAAATCATACCGTCCGAGAAGATCAAAACCTGCAATGGCTGAGCTGGGTGGGATTGATGAGACGTGAGTTGCCGACACTCGTCCCTCGTCGTTTCGGTTCCGGCAACTGAACCCGCGCCGACGCAGGAGGTTGAGCAGGGGCCAACAAGAAGCCTTGGAGGAAACCAATGTCCCGTCTGCATCTACTCTGCGGCGCTGTCGCTTTCGCCGCCTTCAGTTTTGCCCCGGCAGCGTTTGCGCAGGAAGGCGGCCCATGCACGGATGATATCGCCAAACTGAAACGCGAACTCGGTACGCAAGTCGGGATGGGGGCACCTGTCTCGGAGCCGGATTACGGTCAGCAGAAAGGCCCCAATGATACAGCAGGTAGGAGCGCCACAGCGGGCGCTGCGACCACTAACACGGCCAAGCCGGTCGGAACTCCAGAGACGGATCGCGCACAGCAAGGCGGCGCCTCCCGTGAGAGTGGCGGCTCCCCGGGCACGGTGGGTGGCGTTTCTGGACCGGTCGGCGCGGCCGCTGGTTCAGGGCAGGCCGATGCTGTTGCGGCCGGTCGCGTGGCGACTTCACCCGAGGACGTCCGTCGTCAGTCGGAGAACCGCCCGACCGCTGCTGCGGACGCGGCAAAAGGCGGCGATGCTAAAGCTTCACCCGAACGCTCGTCCGAAGATAAGGTCTCTCAGGCTAAAATGGCGCTACAGAAAGCGGTGGACCTGAACGCCAAGGGTGACCAGAGCTGCCGTGAGGCCGTCAAGCAGGCTCAAAACCTGATGCCCCAGCAAGGTCGTTGAGTAGCGATTGCTTCAACGACAGGCATACGACTGGAACAGATGAACTCACGGTTGTCAACTTTAGATTAGTCGGCCGGAAAAGCTGGCGATCAGAAAGCTGGATTTTGGGTGGTCACCGCGCTTGGCGCCACTTCAGATAGGCTTGGTAGATCTCCTCCTTTCCGGCCGGTCGCTCGGGCTGTGACTGGAAGAACCGGTCCAGATCCGGCTGGGTAGCGGCCTCCTGCTCCTTGTGGCGGTCGAGCCACTCCTGCGCCGGCCGGAAGCGCCTCCAGCCCTTCACCGAGGCCGCGAAGTTGACCTCCCGCCATTTCGGATGCCGCTGCGGAGCCAGAAACTTGTCGAACTGGCCGAAGAAGGCGTCGACGAAGCGGACGAGCTTCTCATAGCGCGCTGATCCCTTCGGGCTGTTGTAGACCCCGAGGACCGTGCCGACCGCGACGGTCTCCACCGCCTGTTCGCCGACAAACTTCGGATAATCAGTCCGCGTCAGGGTCGCGGGGACATAGGCTTCGTTCATCGTGTCCGGGTAGGGCGCCGTTACGAAGTGGAAGCGCTCACCCGGCTCGAAGCCCGCAATGAAAGCCACCGGCTTAGCCGCCACCGACACGACAGCCTGAATCTCGCCGTTGCGTAGCATCTCGAGGGCGGTGGGCTGATCGACGTTGATCCCCTCCACAGTGACGCCAAGTTCGCGAAACATGGCCCGGCCGCTGTAGTCGGTGCCGCTGCCCTTGACGTCGAAGCTGACCCGCTTGCCGGCGAGATCGCTAACGGTCCGGACCGAATTCGGTGCGATGATATGCAGCTCGTCGTCGAAGAGCTTGGCAATGTATTGGATTTGCCGCTCAATGTTACTCAGGCGCTTGTCTTGCCGCAGCTGGTCCAGCGTATCGGTGCGAACGAAACCCAGATCAACACCCTTCAGGAACCGGATGTCATAGGCGTTTTCGCCCGCTCCCTTGCCGAGCATCGGCAAGATCCGCAGCTTATCGCCGTCATCCAGCACGAAGGCGAGCTCGGCGCCGACGCGGAAGTAGGTTCCGCCGGGCGTGCCGGTCACCACCGTGACGGTGTTGGCGTTCATGCGCTCGCCGAGGGCAGCTTCCGTTGCGGGGGCGGCCTCGACCGGTGCGGTGTCTGGGGCTGCCGCGACAGGATCGTTCGCCATCAGGGCGATCCCGAGAAGGGCGGCGTACAGGCCAAGCCTCGACATGTGCGTGTCCCTCGGTGATTGTCGGACTTTCTTCAAGGCGTGCTGTCAGCGGCCCGTCGCGGCGAGCAGCCGCTCATCCGTCTGGTTCTGAGCTGCGGCCTTCGCGTACAGGCTCCTGGCGAGATCCGGATCGGCCCGCAGGCCGCGCACGTTCCAGCGGCGCAGCATGTCCACATCCCAGGTCTGTGCCAGGAGGAAAGTCGCGTTCGGTGCGTTGCGCGCCTGTGCGCGCTCCAACAGAAGTCGGGCGCCGCTGATATCGCCGAGCCGTATCAGGCCCCTGGCTCGCTCCACCAGCGGGTCCGCCTGGAGCGTCGGCCGTGCGGTCTCTACGGGACGTTTGAGCCGCGCAGCCTCGCCCTCAGCGGCGGGGCTTTTCTCCGTGACGGCGGGCGAGGCCGGACGGTCGATCCCCGCTGTGTTCGTGAGAGGCGTGCCACGGGCCGACGGCACCACGACGCCCTCGGCCGTGGCCGATGCATCGGGAGCGGCAGCGCTGGCGATGACTTGAGGGGGCGACAGGGTTCCGCGAGTCGCAGCCGCAGGCTTCTCGGGGCTGCGTGGTTCGTCGCCGGCGGCAGTGGCCCGATCAGGACCGTCGGGGCGGAAACTGACGTTGAGAAGGCTCGTCGCGACATCGACCTGCCCACCGGACCCCGCGGTCCAGATCGCCGCGACGGCGAGCGAGAAGCGGCTCTCGCGCTCGTCGGTCTGCGTGATTTTGATGTTCGGGAGATCCCACGCTTTGATGTCTACGTCCCTTGTCTCGTCTGACGGCGAGAAAGTGTTGGTCGAGTCGCTGATCGTCACGCCTTGGGGTAGGCCCAGCAGGAGGATGGATTCGATCGAGACCCGGCCTGTGCGGACAAGCTTGATTTCCAGCGGGAGAGGGGTGCCGAGCTTCCCGGAGACATCGTGTGCAGCAAAGAAGAGATCAGATGTCTTGCCCTGGCCGGGATCTGCATCGCTTCTGCTGCCGGGTGCCGCGACGTCGGCAGGAGGTTGGCCGTCCGCGACTTGCGCCGATGCCGGAAGAATAAGATAGACTACCGAAACGAGCGCTACCATTGCCGGTATGTAACCGGCCATATTCGTGCGATGCGTTTCCATCGGATGCAATCCTTGTCAGGCGCGTTCCGCTAGAAGTTAGCATCGGATACAGTGCTTCCTACTTTGCGTCAATTAATTTTGGTTAGTATTTGCCTCGCAGGTGCGGGCAATTGCGGCGAACTCAGCCGTATTCCGAGCGATGCCGACGCAAGATTTCGTGATGCCAACGGAATCGAGGCTGGTTCACGGCCGCTGGCGGTCGTCCTTCTGCCAGTTCGCACCGTTGCGCTCTTCGGGTGCAATCGAGCAGGCTTCTGCAATGAACTGGCGCCGCCCAGCTCAGCCGCGGCGAGGTTCTTCCGTGCATCAGCCGACATCGAGCTCCTCCGCCCGAACTACCCCGGAAGATTTATTCGGTGGCCTGCGCGCGGAGTGAGTGTCCACATGCGCGATCCAAGATCCCCATCGGGCCGATCACACCGTCGTGCATGAAACGCCGGAGGACGCGGTGCAGGCGCCACGTGTGGAGCGACGGGGCAAAAGAGCCGTGACCAAGAAGCGATGGAGGGTCCACTTCTGAGCCTCAAAAGCCAGCAGGCTCAGCTCTTGTGTTCTCTTGAGAGGCGGTAGCCCGTTGTTTCTGCTGCGCGCACGCGCACCGCAGCAACCAACTCGTCGAACAGGGGAGAAGCGAGAGAGCGGCTCGCCGCGAGATAGTATGTCTCCCAGCCGACCGGGAGGAAATCGAGGCCGAGCCGTTCGGCTGCAACGCGCACGCCGAGTCCGGCATCAGCCGCTCCGCAGGCGATCATCGCCGCGACCGCCTGATGCGTGAACTCCTCGACGGCGTAGCCCTGGATCGCGTCCGGCGAAAGACCGGCCTTCGCCAGCATGCGGTCGAACCAACTGCGCGTGCCTGATCCCGGCTGGCGATTGACGTAGCGCACCCCCTCGGCGGTCAGGTCGGCGAGGGTGCGGATTCCGAGCGGATTGCCAGGGGCGAGTAGCAGCCCCTGCTCGCGCTCGAACAACGGACGCGGCACGAGCCCAGC
Organism: Methylorubrum sp. SL192; assembly: GCF_026672325.1. Taxonomy (NCBI): domain Bacteria; kingdom Pseudomonadati; phylum Pseudomonadota; class Alphaproteobacteria; order Hyphomicrobiales; family Methylobacteriaceae; genus Methylorubrum; species Methylorubrum sp. SL192. The sequence continues at coordinate 4,562,190 of NZ_JAPPQV010000003.1, read as the reverse complement.
GCTCGAATGCACGCCTGAGAACGGAACATCCGCCTGTTCGGGGGTCAGCGCCCCGCAATGGAAGCCCGCAGCATCGACGCCGCCGTCTAGGAGGAGCTTCACCGCCGTGCTGCTGCCCATCACCGACAATCGGATCTGGCCGTGCTCGGCCGGGAGCTCGCGCAGGACCTCGATCAGCAACGGGTCGTGACTGGCTGCGAGCGTCAGCACTTCGGATCGGCCGGTGAGCAGACGCCGCAGACGATGCTCGATGGCGCGGGTCTCGCATCCGAGGTTCGCGTCTAGCCCCGCGACCGCGGAGGTGAGAGCTTCGGCCAGGGCAGCGCCGAACTCGGTGAGTTCAGAGCCCTGGCCCCGGGTCTTGCGCACGAGTGGCTGGCCGAGAGCCATTTCGTACATCTGCAGGCGGCACCAAGCCGTGCGATAGGACAGGCCGAGGGTCTCGCTTAACCCTCTAATCGACTTCGTTCTTTCGATCGCTTCGAGCGCCACCATCAGGTCAGACACCTCAAGCACGTTCGAACCGATTTGCATCGAACCGACGAGTCGGACGGAGACGACAACAGCCCCCCTATCGGCAGTCGAATTCATATTGATGGCGCTCCAATTGTCGTAGACAACTGGATACGCCAAAATCTCGTGTCGCGTCGCGGCATAACGGACGCCCGATCGAGGTGACGCGGGTCGAGGCGCGGGTAGCCGTCGCGTACGACGCCTTGCAGTACAGGAAACACGCCTTCGAACAGTCGAACTTTGCCAGATCTCGTCGAAGTCGTTGGGGTCGATCCGGAAGCTTGAGCAATGGCTGCTTTTCTGACCGTCGGCGACCTTTTCAAAGCAAAGACCGTCACCGACGAGCAGGTGAGCGCGGCTGTCGAGACGTATCTGATGAAGCCCGATACGTCGGCACATACGATCGCGGACGGCTACACGGTGGACCTTGCTGCGGCTGTCGAGAGCCACGGCTGGGCAAGCCAAATCACGGCCCGTCCGAAAACAAATCCCATTCTGAAGCGAGCCGCGGTTCAGACGGCGATCCTGCTGGCCCGTGTGAGGAGGGCGCGGACCAGAGTCAAAAGGGATCGGACCATCCCCGCGGGCGAGCCATGAAGCAATCGGTGCTTTATTCAGCGATGGGGTTCGCGCGTTTCTCCTTCCCGGTACGATGCAGATACCGTTTTTCGGCATGCAGCAGGAATCACGCGCGGCTCTCTGGTTGCCGACATCGGCCCCGCGATCGAGCGCACCCGCCCTTACATCGGGGATTGGTAGCGGACTGGGACGCTTCCGTTCGGAGGGGCAGCACCGAGATGGGACAACAGCAACGGACCTCGATAATGTCCGTTCATTCCCCGCTGACGATATCCTTGGGCCGTGGATGCAATCGCCACGGCCTGGGCAGAAACCGGTAAGGTCTGTCGGGGCATGTATGCATTCGCGAATCGAGGCTCGGAGTAATCGGCGTACTGCCGGCTGCTTCTCCTTGTGGAGAATGGCAAACACCCGATGTTTGGAACGGATTGCCGCGAGCGTCTCGAAGAAGACCGTTTGAATGCGCTCCAGGCACTTAACCTCCTCGATACGCCTCCGAGCGAGAGCTTCGACCGCATCACACGGATGGCCAGCCAGATCTTCAACCTGCCGATCTCGGCGGTGTCGTTGACGGATCGCGACCGGCAATGGTTCAAGTCGCGCATCGGTGTCGATCACTGCTCCATCCCACGGGACAAGGCGCCGTGCGGGCAGGTTGCCGAAAGCGCCGAAGTGCTCGTGATCCCCGATTTCGCGCAAGACGCCTTCTACGCCGACAGCGTGCTCGGCCGCTCCGGCATCCGCTTCTATGCCGGCGCACCGCTGGTCACGCGCGAAGGCTACAGCCTGGGTGCCCTCTGTGTCCTCGGAACCGAGCCGCGCACGGTCTCTCCGGCCGAGATCGCCGCCCTCACGGACCTCGCCGCGATGGTCATGGCGCAGATCGAGTTGCAGCACGCATTCGGCCGGGTCGATCCGTTGAGTGGCCTGCCCAGCCGGAACCAGTTCCTGGACGACCTCGCCGATCTCGCCGCCGAGCATCCGAACGAGGCCAGGATCGCTGTGCTCATCGATCTCGGCCGACCCGAGCAGGTCAGTGCCTATAGCCGCGTCATGGGTCCGGGCCGCGTCGACGATCTGGTGCGGGAGGCCGCGCGGGAGTTGCGGCGCCTCATCGGCCCAGGGCGCAAACTCTACCACACGGCGGCCACGCAGTTCACCTTTCTCGCTCCACGCGGGGCTCAGCAGGATGACTATGTCCGCCTCCTCGCGGACGAGCACCGGCAGGCGCGGCAGCGCTCCATCACTGGGATGCTTCTGACAAGCGCGATCGGTGTGAGCGTGTTCAAGCCTTGCACGACGGCGCCACAAGACGCGCTGCGCTCCCTCTACAGCGCGGTTCAGGACGCGCGGTCGTTGCACGATCTCATCAGCGTCTACTCGTCCGTTGCCGACGAGGCTTACCAGCGCCGGTACCAACTGCTCCAGGATTTCGGGTCGGCCCTCCGCGCCGACGACCAGCTACGCCTCGTTTTCCAGCCGCGCATCGACCTGTCCACCGGTCGATGCATCGGCGCGGAGGCGCTGCTGCGCTGGGACCATCCAGAGTTGGGGCCAGTGTCCCCCGGCGAGTTCGTGCCGGTGATCGAACTCTCGCCCCACGCGCAGGCGATGACGGCCTTCGTTCTCGAGAGGGCGCTGGCGCAGGCGCGCTGCTGGCAGGATGCCGGGCACAGCTTGGTGATGTCGGTCAACATCTCAGCCGCGAACCTGATCGAGTCCGGCTTCGGCCAGTCGGTCGAGGCCGGCCTTCGGCGCCACGGCCTTGCGCCCTGGCAGTTGGAACTGGAAGTGACCGAGAGCGCGATCATGCAAAATGCGGAGCAGGCGCGACGTCAGTTGGACTTGCTGGCCGCGGCCGGCATTCGCTTGGCGATCGACGACTTTGGGACGGGTTACAGCAGCCTGGCCTACCTGCAGGACATCCCGGCGCACGTCGTGAAGATCGATCAAAGCTTCGTGCGCAAGCTTGCGGACGGCGAGCGGGAGCGATCGCTCGTCCACTCGATGATCCACCTCTCGCATGATCTCGGCTACCGGGTGGTCGCGGAGGGCATCGAGACGGCGGAGGCAGCCGACCAAGTCAGGGCGATGGCCTGCGATGAAGCGCAGGGTTATCTCTTCGCCCGCCCGCTGGAGATCGGGACATTTGAGACGTGGCTCAGGGAGCATGAGCAGGACGCCCGGTACGAGCCGGCACTGGCCAGCTGATCCGCAGCCTCTCCGGCGGCCTCGCTCCGCCACCGATCCCCGATGTCGGGGCGGGTCCGCTCGATCGCCGGGTCGATGCCTGCAGAGGGTGGGCTGACGAGTCTTGACGCTGCGCCCGCGCGGACGGTCCCCCTTCGAGCCACTCAATCCGTAAGCGTCGTCCGGGCACGATCTCGGCGGTGTACGCGCCTTCTAGAGCCGTATCCGACCTGATCGCATCAGGCCGGCGTCTCTCGCTCTTTGTTTCAACGCGCATTCTTTCGGCGAACCGGGCACCACTTCGTCGGAATGCGCGCTAGGCTGACTTTCTATCAATTGGTGGCATGGCTCACGCGTCACGGCGCGGACGCTCTCAGCCAGCCATCCGGTGGTCCGCACCGGCTTGATAGGTCTGGGCCGTTCCCTTCCGTGTGCGCTTGGCGGCGTAGAGCGCCGCATCGGCCTGACGAAGGAGGACGTCGCGGTTCTGCGCGGCCGCGCTCGACCACGCGATACCGATTGTTCCCGTCACACGGGCGATGTGGCCATGTCCGTGCATGACGATCTCAAGTTCGTGCAGGAGGCGCCGCACCTTCCGATCAAGTCCTACGCGATCGAGACCGGCCGGCATCACGACCGCGAACTCGTCGCCCCCCAGCCGAGCTGGAAGACAACCGTCATCGCAAAAAGCGCGCAACCGATCGGCGACACCGCGCAACACCGCGTCGCCTGCTGCATGGCCGAGGACGTCGTTGACGCCTTTGAAGCCGTCGAGGTCGATCAGAAGCACGGCCACGTCGTCGTCCGCAGCGCGCGCCTCGTGCAGCCGTCCATCGAGAACACGGTGAAACTCGGCCCGGTTGGCCAACTGGGTCAGGTCGTCGGTGCAAGCGAGGTGGCGCAGGCGCTGCTCCAAGCCGTGCCGTTCGGTGATGTCCTGGATCAGACCGATGAGGGCAACGGGTTTGCCCTTGGCCAACTCGATCTCGCAGGAGTACCGCACGCGCCGCGCGTTGCCTTTGGCGGTTATGAAGTCGCCGTCCATCTCGAACGGCTCGCCCGTGTCCAGCGTGCGCCTGACCGCGGCGACGAATAAGGAGCGATCGGGCTCGGGGAAATAGTTCATGATCTCGCCGTTCGGCACACCGGCGCTGACGGGCCGTTCGTGGATGGCGAAGACACCGTCCGACCAGAGGGTGAACTGCTTCTCGATGTCGTATCGGTACGATCCCATGTCGGCCATGCGCTCCGCCTGCTTGAATTGGCGGCGTTCGCGCTCCAGCCGCTCTACGGCTCGACGGTGCTCTTCGGCGGCCTTGGCAGCACGGAGAGCGACGGCCCGGGCCTCGATCAAGGCTTCGGCGACGCAGGCCAACTCCTCTAGAACCTCCAAGTCGGTTGAGGTCGGCTCGCGCGGCCGCTCGTCAAGGACGCAGAGCGTGCCGATCGTAACGTGGCCGCTGTCTGGCCGCCGGACCCGCAACGGGACGCCCGCGTAATAGCGGATATACGGTGAGCCTGTGACAAATGGGCTTTCGGCGAAGCGAGGGTCGAAGCGAGCGTCCGCTACGGTGAGCGGCGCCTCGGTCTCGACCACGACTGGGCAGAACGCCTGAGCCCGCGTCGTCTCCGGTGCCAGGGGACCGCAGCGTGCCTTGAACCATTGGCGCTCCGGGGCAATCAGGGTGATCGAAGACATGCCGGTGCCAAGCATGCGTTGTGCAAGCTTCGCGAGTATATCGAACTCGCGCTCGGGTGGCGTGTCGAGGAGGGCGATCTCGGCCAACGCATTTTGGCGAAGTGCCTCGCGCTGATTGTCCGACATGTGCCGCTCCACCCCCATCTAGCCTCGCCGAGGCAGAATGCGGTGATGGCTGTACGACGACAGGGTTTAACCACCCGTGACGTTGCTCAAGGTTTCATCGATCCCCGTGGAGCTCCAAATTCGCGATCACCGCGTCGTCGTTGACGCGAAGCGTCCGCTTACACCTCGCCTCACTGTGGTGCAGACAGGCGCCCATTTTACCGAGTCTCGTCGTCCGGCTCTGTCTCACCACGTCCCAAGGAGCGGACGTTCACAGCGGCCGCTAAGCGTTGAGAGCGGCGTTTCAGCCCTTACCGGTCCAAGGTTGGCTCATGCGCACAGCAATCAGTGCGTCTCCGATCCGGGTTAGCTAAGTCTTCCAGCTGGCCCGAACCTGCCCCATAGCAGGAAGGTGGCGCCGCCCCGCCACGCTCCTGCGTGGGCGACGGGCGGCCGGGTCAGCTGATACCCTAACCAACTTTGGTCGCCATCGCGATCTGGGCAAGCTCGACCATCACGTCGTCCGGCAGCGTCAGGTCGGCAGCGGCCAGGTTCTCGCGCAGGTGCGCAACCGATGAGGTGCCAGGAATCAGCAGGATGTTGGGCGCGCGGCGAAGCAGCCAGGCAAGCGCTACCTGCATCGGCGTTGCCCCGAGCCGCTTGGCGACCGCGGATAGGGTTGTCGACTGCAGCGGGCTGAAGCCGCCGAGAGGAAAGAACGGCACGTAGGCCGTGCCGGCCGCCGCGAGTTCCTCGATTAATGCGTCGTCAGCCCGGTGCACGAGGTTGTAGGCATTCTGTACGCAGACGATATCGGTGATGGACCGTCCCTCCGCGAACTGAGCCGCAGTCACGTTGCTGAGCCCGATGTGACGCACAAGGCCCTGACGCTGAAGGTCAGCCAAGATCGTGAGCGGCGCCTCGATTGAGCCTTCGGCAGGCCCGTGCACGTCGAACATGATGCGCAGGTTCACGACGTCGAGCACGTCCACGCCAAGGTTGCGCAGGTTGTCGTGGACCGCGCCTGTAAGATCTTCGGCGGAGTAGGCGGGGTTCCAGGAAGCGTCCGCGCCCCGGCTCGCCCCGATCTTGGTGACGATGGTCAGGTCATCCGGATAGGGATGAAGCGCCTCCCGAATGAGCTGGTTGGTCACGTGCGGTCCATAGAAGTCACTGGTGTCGATGTGGTTCACGCCACTCGCGATCGCCTCCCGCAGGACGGCGATGGCTTCCGCCGGGTCTTTCGGCGGGCCGAACACCCCGGGCCCGGCGAGTTGCATCGCCCCGTACCCCAGGCGCTTCACGGTGCGATCGCCCAGCGCGTAGGTGCCGGCTGTGTTGAAGTCGCTCATCAGGTCTCTCCTTTGCGGCGCGTAAGGATTTAGACCCTTCCGCATTGCGCGATAATACGGTTTAATCGGCACAGGCTGTGCGAGATTGCGAACAATGGCGATGGATCTCGGCGATCTTGCCGCCTTCGTCTCCGTCGCGGAGGCAGGCGGCTTTCGTGAAGGCGCCCGCGCGAGCGGCACGAGCGCCTCCGGATTGAGCGAGGCGGTGCGCCGGCTGGAGACGCGCCTCGGCGTTAGGCTGTTCAACCGCACCACGCGCAGCGTCGCGCCGACCGAGGCCGGCGCGCGTCTCCTTGAGCGTTTGACCCCCGCCTTGGGCGAGGTCGAAGCGGCGCTGGACGTCGTCAACGGCTTTCGCGACCGGCCGGCCGGCACGCTCCGGCTCAACGTGCCGGTCAGCGCGGCGCGCTTGGTGCTGCCCAGGATCGTTCCGCCTTTCCTCGCGGCCTACCCCGATATCCGCCTCGACGTGGTCGCCGAGGACAGCTTCGTGGACGTATTGGCTGCAGGGTGTGATGCTGGCATCCGGTACGACGAGCGGCTCGAGCAGGACATGATCGCCGTCCCAATCGGCCCCCGGCAGCAGCGCTTTGCCACTGCGGCTGCGCCGGCCTACCTTGACCGCCATGGCCACCCGCAACACCCGAGCGAGCTTCTGGACCACGCTTGCATCGGAGGACGTTTCGCGAGCGGCGCGACGATAGCTTGGGAGTTCGAGCGCGACGGCGAGGTCGTCCGTGTCAATCCGAGCGGCCCGCTGATCGTGCGTGTCGGAGCCGCGACCGATCTCGCGGTGGACGCGGCGGTCGCAGGTGTTGGCATCATCACGCTGTTCGAGGATTGGCTGCAGCCGCATCTCGACAGCGGCGCACTGGAGCCCGTGCTGGAGCCCTGGTGGCAACCGTTTTCGGGGCCCTTCCTCTATTATCCCGGGCGCCGCTATCTCCCGGCGCCACTGCGAGCCTTCATCGACTTCATCGGCCGGCCGCGCCGGTCGTGCTGACGGCTGCCTAGGCGTCTCGTCGGCCGGTGCCGAACACCTCAGTGGTGGATGAGAACGGCGCCGAGGAGGAGCCCGGGCCGCTCTCTGCGCCGGTCGCAACCATCGCACGGGCACCAGTGCCGCGCGCGATCTCGTTTTCCCCTGCGCACCTTCCGCCCTGCCGGCTCGAATGTCCGATCGGAAGGCAGAAGCGGACTTGAAAGCAACGGCGACAACGTCAGCAGGCGGTGACTGCCCATGCGACGCGGCTTGGGGAGAAGCTGCGCTGCGAGGAACTGGCGACCGACCACCTGACGGACTTCTCCCACATCTCCGAGCAAGACCGCGCCTTCTTCGAAGATGCGTTCGTGAGCCGGGTGAAACGGCGCATGTGCATCCGCATCGTCAGGTTCTGCTGCTCCACGTAGAACGTGGACACGTGCGCGTCGTCGGGCTTTCCCTCGACGGTGGTCTTACGAATGCCGGTGCATTCGGCGGGGCTGTAGCGGCCTTGCGTGGCGCCCGGCGGGGCGCCGTAGAGCTTCATGAACTGCACGTCATTACCGAAGGCTCTGATGCAGTAAGAACCGCGGAGCGTCGAAGTACTGCGCCGCCCGCCCGGTGCTAGTTCAGCTCCTTCTCTGCGCCTCGCGTGAACGGTCAGAACCCAGGATGTTTGATAGGAAGGCCGAAGAGCAGCGACAGATAGAGGAGAGGGTGGGAACGGCTTGGCGCCGTTCCCGGATCGTTTCCTCACACGGGTTTACGCGTGTCCGCGCCGGTGCGGCTGACGTTGCCGCGCTCGTCCTCGACCTCCACCTCGGTGCGCCGCACTTTGTCTGTAATGGTCTCGGTCCGCTGGGACGCGTCCTTGCGGATGCCCACCTCCTCGACGACGCGGGCGTCCTTCGACACCACCGCCTCCTCGCGGCGCTCCGTGGCCTCGATGGTCCTATCCGCGAACAGGGCCTCGTCGGCTGCCGTTACCGGGCGGTCCACGGAGCGGCGCTCGACCTGTACGTTCTCCTCGCGCAGGTTCACTTGCTCGTTGACGGGCGTCTCGACCGCGTAGGATCGGACCCGCACTCGGCCATGCTCGGCCACGCGCTTACCGACGTTGAGCCGCTCCTCGACGACCGGGATGTAGTCCGTCTCGCCCGTCGCTGTGCCGCGCGCTGAGGTGGCGCCGGCAGCCGTTGCCGTGCTGGCAGACGAGGTCGTGCCCGCGGTCGCCGACGAGGCTCCGCTGGTGGTCGTGGCGCCGTAGCCGCTCCAGCCTTCTTTGCGCCAGGTTGCCTCGCGCTCGTCGAGATCGACCGAGCCGTTCTCCTCCAGGATGTCCATCGCCCGGTCGACATGCGAAGCCTCGGCCGTGACGGTCAGGAGCGTGCCACCACGGCTCAGGCCCTCGCTGTAGGTGTAGCGGTCCTCTTCCGGCATGAAGGCATCCTTGAGCGAGGCCCAGAAGCCACCCTCGTCGCGGGTGTGATCGTAGCCCTGGCTCGTGCCAGCCTGGGCCGTCTGCGTGCCCGCGAGCAGCTTGATCGAGGATTGCGGGATGCCCGCAGCCACGAGCTTGGCCTGGGCGGCTTCGGCCTCGGCGCGGTTGTCATACATGGCGGTGATGGTCTGGGTCATGGGGTCTGCTCCTTGGGGGGGATTTCGCTGACGTGCCCGTCGGCGGACACGCGTTCGACCACGGCGTGCTGCCTGCGCAGCGTCACCGGAACCTCGACCGCCTCACCCGAAGTGGTCTGGCGAATGTGCACCTCTTCCTTGAGGATGAGGCGCTTCTCGACGACGAGGACTTCCTCCAGGACCGGGATGATGGTCACCCCATTCTCTGTCCTGATCGTTGGGGCGACCTCGCCCTCCGCGATGACCCGGTCGATCGGGATCCGGGTCACGCCGACGACGTCGCTGCGCAGGGTCTCGCGGAGCACGTCGTCGGTGGTTTCGGTGCGGGTCTGCACCCGAACCCGGCCTTTCTCGACCACCCGTTTGTCGATGCGGGCGGTCTCTTCGATAACCGGGATTGTCTCAGTCTCGCCGACCGCGAGTTCGGCTGCAGGCCGGCTTGCCGTCCCGAGCCCGTGCGGGTCGTTCTTGGTCGGGTCCGCGCTCATGCGCGGGGCTGCCTGACCGGGACGCCGACGGTCCGCGTGACCGTCGGATCGACCGCCGCGCTCCGACCGGCGAAGTAGGCGGCCAGCGCGCCGAGGATCAGCGCCAGGGCCCCGTAGAGCGCGGCCTGCGAAGCGGTGCGGGCCGCGGTGTCCGCTGCCTGCTTGGCTTGTTCCTTGGCCTTGGCCGTCGCTTCCTTAAACTGTTGGATGTACTGTTGGACCTGGGTCCGGGCCTGCTCCACCGGGATGTTCTGTGCCTTGGCGAGCGCCTGCGCCGCCTTCTCCGAGGCTTGCGCCTGTTGGGCATCGTCCCCGGTGACCGCCGCGCGCATGGCGCTGACGGCTGCGTCCTTGAGCGCGGCCGGATCCTGGCCACCGGCGCCGGAGCGGAGCTGGTTCTCAATGCTGGAAAAGGGATCCGAGATCTTGCTCAACGACGGCGCTGCCGTCTGCGCCACAGTCTGGATCGAGCCGCCGGCCGCTCGGCCGAGACCGCCCACGGCACCGGACGCGGTGTTGAAGGCGCCCCCCACGAGGCCGCTCACGGCCGAGGAGAGCAGGTAGAAGATCACCAAGGTGGTGACCGCCCAGGAGGTCAGGCCGTGGTAGCCGGTGGTGGATTTCGAAGGCTTGCCCGACAGGCGCCCAGCGAGATAGCCGCCGGCAGCGGAAGCGAGGATGCCGGAGACCACCCACCACAACCCTGCGCCCATGCCGAGCGAACTGGCGCCCGGCGTGCCGTCTCCGGCCGGGTCGACCGTCGAGAGGCCGACACCGAGGCCGAGCATGTTCAGGATCACTTGTAGGACCAGGGCTGCAACGGCACCGGCGAAGACGGCGCCCCAGGATATCTGATTGAGCGCGACGGTACGCAGGTCCTCGGCCGGGGCGACCATACTGGTTTGCGGCACGTGGCGGTCATGTATGTCGCGGTCACCCGGTCCGCGGACTGGGTCTGTGACGGTGGCCATGGCGGACTCCTGAAGTGGGAAAGGGCGGCGAAGGGCGGCGGGGTAGGATCAGAGCACCCGGCGGCGGTCGATCAGGGCGTGGTAGAGCCAAAGCACCACGACGGCGCCGACGACGGCCACCAGCAGGCTGTAGAGATTGAGCCCGGAGACGCCCGGCTGACCGAACTGGTTGAACAGAAAGCCGCCGACGACGGCGCCGACGATGCCGAGCAGGATGTCGACGACGAGCCCCTGGCCGGTGTTGTTGACGATCCGGCTCGCGACGAAGCCGGCGACGAGGCCGAGAATGATCCAGGCGAGGAGAGACATGGGCGTGGCTCCTGATGGTCGCGCGACATCGCGCCGGACCGCTCCGGTGCACGGTGCGCGATGACTCGGATCGAGCGGGCGCGGTTGCGTTGGGCCGCCGCCTAGATGGGCGGGCGGCGAAAGCGTCTCGGTTTCGGCGCTGTCTGGACGTGCACCGCCTCGATGGTCGCGATCTCGGCCGCGGCTTCCGCCTCCGCCCGTGCGTCACCGAAGACTATGGCAACGGCCTGCTTGATCAGGGCACGCGCGTGGTCATTCGACAGAACCTTGCGGCCCTTGCCCATGGCCCGCACCTCGTGTTGATCTTGCGATCACTTCTGAGATGCTCGAGCCGAGCAGAGCTACTACAGCCATAAACCGGCCAAACAACCGATGTTCCGGAGATTTACATATTAATATTTCAAACTAATCGGGTTGGTGTTTCTAGCCTAATTTTCCCGGCTTCGTGTTTCCATTCGGTGCAAACTCGCCGATGCCTCGCTCTCTAGCCCAGACCACGACGGCGCTCCGGCGATTGACCCCGATCTTGCGATAGAGGCTGGCGAGATGATTGCGCACTGTGCTCAGGGATAAGCCGAGTTCGGCCGCGATCTCCGAGTCGGTGGCGCCCTTGCAAATGCCGAGCAACAGATCGCGCTCGCGACGTGTGAGCTTTTCGACGAGAGCAGCCGGCTTGCCGGGTGGCGGCGGGTTGCGCATCAACGCCAGCTTTTCGATGACGCCATGGCTGAACCAGGACGCGTCCGCCATGACCGTCTCGATGGCGGCGATCAGCTCCGTCTCCGTGCGCTTGCGAGCGGTGATGTCCTGCATCGCGCAGAGGACGAAGGTCTCGCCGTTGATGCGCACCGGCTCGGCCGAGACCAGGCAGTCGAGGATCTCACCTTCCCGGTTACGCAGGCGCGCCTCGAAGCCTCGGACCTGCCCCGCCTGCTTCAGCGTGCGCTTGAATCGGGCCTGCTCGGCCTCCTCCACCCAGAGGCTGTCCTGCGCAGCGACGGTCCCACCCACCGTTCCGGACCGGTGGCTGCCCGGATCTCCGAACATGGCAGCGAAGGCCTCGTTGACGTTCGAGGCCAGCAATGCGTCCGTGCTGAGGAGGGCGGTGGGAACCGGGCTGAGCTGGAAGGCCTTGGCGAAGCGCTCCTCGCTGAGCTTCAGCTCCATCTCGGCTTTGCGGCGATCCTCCAGATCGGCGAAGGTGAACAGCATACAGCGCTCGCCGCCGGGCATTCGGATGGGATGGCCAGCGACGATGACGTACTTCTCACTATCGGCGGGCACATTCAGGCAGGCTTCCATCTGCGGGATGGTGTCGCCAGCGTGCAGGCGTTCGACGGCGAGCGCCCGACACTCTGCCTGCGTCAGCAGGTCGATCTCGCAGAAGGAGTGGCCGAGCACTTGATCACGGGCATAGCCGGTCAGGTCGAGAAAACCCTGGTTGACCTTGACGTAGCGCAGGTCCGCCAAGCGGCAGACCAGGGCCGGTGCCGGGTTGGCCCGGAACATGTCCTCGAAACGGGCCTCGGCCTCGTATCGGTCGCTGACATCCTGCATCACCAGCGCCAAGCCGGTCAGTTGGCCCTCGCTGTCGGTGGTGACGAGGGAGCGGATGCGGTGCATCCATCGCTGCTCCGGAGCGCGGAAGTGGTGGACTTCGACGACCGTGTCCCGGAAGAGCTCACCCGTCAGCAGTCGCTCGACGGGATGCTGAAGCGGGCCGATATCGGCGTGGCTGCGATACTCCAGCACGAAGTTGCGCCGGTACTCGGCGACCGTCTCGCCGAGCTCATCGAGCGCGGCCACGCCGTGCATCGTGAGCGCGGCCCCGTTGGCGTAGGAAATGGTCTGATCCGGCTCGATCAGGATGACACCCTCACTCAAGCCGGCCACGACCTGCCGCATCCGGTCGCTACGATCCGTCATCTCGCGTCTCCGCCGTCTGAACGGACAACGCCGCCGCGCCCGCGCAGGTCACAAAGCGAGCGTTGATGTCGAGCTGTGATGCGAGATGCCCCTGCGGAAACGGGAGACGAAAGCCTCTCGGCAGCGTTGAACGCAGTGTGCCGGGAGCATCGGCGCAGCATCGAGAGGTTTTACGCCGCATGCTGATCGACGAAGCCGCCGCCCCGCGCCCACCGGCCCAGGTGCCGCCCCCCTTGGTGCCCGGTTTGCGCGGGCTCCTGACCCTCGCCGTCGGCGTCGTGCTCGTGACAGCCCTCTACTTCGGGCGTGAGGTGTTCATCCCGCTTGTGCTGGCGGTTCTCCTCAGCTTCGTCCTGGCTCCTGTCGTCAATCTGCTGCGCCGACTCAGGCTCGGTCGAGTGCCATCGGTCATCGTCGCCGTACTGCTCGCGCTCGCGGTCATCGGCGGCATTGGAGCCGTTATCGGTACCCAGGTCGCGGGGCTCGCCGGCGACCTGCCGCAATACCAAGCCACCGTGCAGAAGAAGTTCGCCGGGCTGCAGGCAGGTTGGCTCGGCAATGCCAGCCGGATCTTCCAGCGCTTCAACCACCAAGTCCATAACGCCACGCAGAAGGCGGATGCCGCCGGTACCGCAGCGTCGACAGGTCCCGCAGGCGACACGCCGAAGGCTCAACTCGTCAAGGTTCAGGAGCCTGATCCGTCACCCTTTACCCTCGCCGAGAAGGTGCTCGGTCCCATCGTCGAGCCGTTGACCACGGTCGGCATCGTCCTCGTCGTGGTCGTGTTCCTGTTGCTCCAGCGAGAAGACCTGCGCAACCGAATGATCCGCCTGTTCGGATCGGGTGACCTGCACCGGACGACCATGGCCATGGACGACGCGGCCGGCCGGCTTGGCACATACTTCCTGGCCCAGCTTGGCATGAATGCGACCTTCGGCTTCATCATCGGCCTCGGTCTCTGGTTCATCGGCGTGCCCAATCCGCTCCTATGGGGCGTGTTCTCCGCGCTGATGCGCTTCGTGCCCTATATCGGCGCCTTCCTCTCGGCCCTGTTCCCCCTTGCCCTGGCCGCCGCCGTCGACCCAGGCTGGTCCATGGTCATCGCGACGGCCATCCTGTTCCTGGTGGTCGAGCCCCTGTTCGGGCACGTGATCGAGCCGCTGCTCTACGGGCACTCGACTGGCCTCTCTCCCTTCGCGGTTATTGTCTCGACCCTGTTCTGGGGGTTCCTGTGGGGGCCCATCGGCCTGATCCTGGCCACGCCCTTCACCGTGTGCCTCGTGGTGCTCGGGCGGCACGTCGACAGCCTGGAGTTCCTCGACATCATTCTCGGCGACCGGCCGCCGCTGACGCCGGTGGAGAATTTCTATCAGCGCATGTTGGCCGGAGACCCGGACGAGGCACGCGACCTCGGCGAGGCCATACTGAAAGAGCGCTCGCTGTCCTCCTACTATGACGAGGTGGCGCTGAAAGGGCTTCAGCTCGCCGCCAACGACTACGCTCGCGGCGTCGTGACGCCGGCGCAGCTGGAGAACATCCGCGCTTCGGCACGCTCGCTCGTCGAGGATTTCGAGGATCGACCCGACGTCGAGCCGTCAGGCGAGGACAAAGCGGTCAACCCGAATGAGACGCCGACGCTGGCCGAGCGGACGCACTTCAAGAGCGAGGCCGTCCCTGGGCAGGCGCCGCCGCGCGAGATGCTACCCGAGTCGTGGCGGGGCGAAACACCGGTGCTGTGCGTTGCTGGGCGCGGCCCCCTCGACGAGGCCTCCTCGGCCATGCTGGCCCAGCTGCTGCGCAAGCATGGACTTGAGGCCCGCGTGGTTCCGTACGGTGACGTCTCACGCGAGCAGATCCGGAGCCTAGATCTGACGGGAGTGGCGATGGTGTGCATCTCCTACCTCGACATCACCGGCAGCCCGGCTAACCTGCGCTACCTTCTAGAGCGGCTCCGGAAGAAGGCGCCCACCGTGAAGCTGCTGGTCGGGTTGTGGCCCGAGGGCGAGAAGGTGCTGACGGATGCCTCCCTCGGTCGGCAGGTCGGAGCCGACGTCTACGTTTCCTCGCTCCGGCAGGCCGTTGAGGCCTGCCTCGAGGCTGCGACAGACGGTTCCGAAACTGTCGATCGGGCGGCTTGAACTCGGGTGGGAGCGAGCACTTCTCTGTGAAATCAGCAGCGCGGAGGAGCTGCTCGGCAGTTTGCGCAACGGTGGCGTCTTGTGACATCGCGATGGCGGCAAGCTGCAGCGTGCGAAACTCCTGAAGGCGCGCGACTGCATCGCTCTCTCGCGCGATGGTAGATTGCACGAGACCCTGAACGAGCTCACGCGCTAAACGCTCATCGAGGTCCAGGATTGCGGGCGACGTTTGAACCTTCGCAGTTTGATCGCGAACGGCACTCACTTCTGCCGCGAAAGCAGAGATCTGCGCTTGGCGACGAAAGTTGCCAGGTTGTCTGTTGGGTGATCGCGTCACTGCCCTACTCGCGTCGACGGCAACCTCACACACTTTGGGCGAGAATGCCGCTCAACCGTACCGCCTCAGTCCGGTGCGGGCGCTATCAACGTCGTTCAAGCCGCCAGCAGCAACTGCAAGAGAGCAACGGAGCAGGGCGCCTCGGCGAACGTGAAGCCGATCTTCAACCGCAAGCCGATGGTGGCCTTCAGCCCGCTCCTGTAGGAGTACCGCAACTTGGTCGAGCGCTTCCGCCCCGTTGCCACGCGCTACGACAAAGATCCCGACAACTTCCTCACCAGTATCAAGCTCGCATCCCTGCGCGTCTGTCTGCGAACTTTATGAGTCTGCGATCGAGTCCGGCTGCGGAGTCGGCCCAAGAGCCTGCGCGTCGACAACGGGGCGGAATTTGCCAGGCGCAGGCTCGACCAATGCGCGGACCTGAACGGGGTCGAGATCGACGTCTCCCCGCCGAGGAAGCCGACCAACATCGCCTATGTCGATTTTCTCAGCGGCCGCCTACGAGCGGAATGCCAAAACGTTTGGTGGTTCCTGTCGCTGGCGGATGCGCGTGAGTGCATTGAGGGCGGGAGGTGCCACGGCAACGACGATCGACCTCTTACGGCCCTGGGTGGCTTGACGCACCGAGCCTTCGCCGATCGCGCTGTCACATCCCAAGAACCTGCAGAGAACCTGGACCAGAAACAGGGTCAACTTCAAGTGACTCGAAAGCCATAACTTAGGCCGGACCGCCTCAGTGGGGGTGGATCACGATCGAAACTGGATTTTACTACAATATCAGTCAAATATTCTAACCGCACAGGAATAAGGAAAACGATATTCTTTTGTCTATCTTCGATCTGGACTGCATAAGAAAACTTGTGCACCTGCTTGCGATAGTACGAATGCGTTCCGTTGGCTCATATGCTGGCCGCGAGGGTTCCAGCATGCGGCGTGGTCAAATCGTGGTTGGCACACGATGTGCTCCACACGCATCAAACGGGAACGAGCTTGATATGCGTGGTCGCCTGTTCCTTCGACCAAGGACAGGCGCCTGAAGACACTTGGAGTGTAGGATGGCGACATCCGTGGTTGTTGAGGATCGCGCGGCGCTCGATGGGTTGTTCCGCAAGCACAACGGCTGGCTGATGCGCTGGCTGGGCCGGCAGCGCTGGACGGTGTCCTCGGCAGAAGATCTCGCCTCCGACGTCTTCATTGCACTGCTGACGATGCCGAATCTCGGCGCCGTCCGCGAGCCGCGCGCACTGATGACGACGGTCGCCCGCCGGCTGATCTGCGATGCGAGGCGCCGAGACGACGTGCGGCGCAGCTATGAGGCCGAGTTGGCGGCCTTGCCCGAATCCCTGGATATTTCGGCCGAAGAGCGGCTCATCGTCGTACAAGCTCTGCAGGCGATCGACGCGATGCTGTCCACCCTGTCCGACAAGGCACGCAGGGCGTTCCTGCTCAGCCAGGTCGAGGGTGCCCCCTACGCGGACATTGCCGCGGAATTGGGCGTCTCCGTCAGCATGGTGCGCAAGTACGTTGCACAGGGGTTGCGCGCCACGTATCTGGCAACCGCCAACCAGGGCTGACAGTCGGAAGTGCGAACCATGTCGGGGGTCGACCAACTCGAGGACCCGCGAGCCGAGGCTGCCGTCGGCTGGATGGTGGAGATGGGCTCGGGCCCCATGTCCGAGCATCAGATCCGGGCCTTCGAGGCCTGGCTGGAGGCCGACCCGCTCAACGAGGCAGCTTGGATTCGCCTTCAGGGCGGAATGATGCCCTACGGCATCGCCTCCCGCCATCGGCTGCAGCCCGATCTACTGGCACGCCGGCGGGGGCGTTCTCCGACCCGCCGCACGCTGCTGACCGGGCTGTGCGCCGTGCTCGGAGCCGGGGCGGCCGGCGGGAGCCTCCTCAACCGTTTCGTTCCTCTCGGCGGTGTCCTGGCCGATCACGTCACCCTCACCGCCCAGAACCGGAGCGTTCCCTTGGCGGACGGCAGCGAGACCGTCCTCTCGCCGAGGACGGCGATGAACCTGCGCTACGAGCCCGGGTTGAGGGGCATCCAGCTTGTGAGCGGCGAGGTGCTCGTGCGCATCGCCTCCCGGGCCACCCCCTTCCACGTCACCGTCGGCCCTCTGACCCTACGCGCGCAGGCCGGAATCTTCGTTCTCGAAGACCGAAACGAGGTCGTGACGGTCACCGGGGTGCAGGGGACGGGCGAACTCGCCGGCCTTGGCGCGGAGGGCCCGCAAGCGGTCGCCCCGGGCGACCTCCTCGAATTCGGTGACGGTCGCCTGCACCGTCTCGTTGCGGATCGGGACGCCGCAACGGCGTGGCTGGACGGGCTGCTTGTGGCCAAGGACCGACCGCTCGCCGCGATCGTCGACAAGCTGCGCCCATACTTTCCCGGAGTCATCCGGGTGGACCCCTCCGTCTCGGCGCTGCGCGTGACGGGAGTCTTCTCGCTCAAGGATCCGAGCGCGGCCCTGGACGCTCTGGCGGAATCCCTCGATCTGTCGATCAGCCGCCTCACACATTACTGGGTTTCGCTCGGCCCACGCGCCGCGGCGGCCTGACCGAAGTCATCGAGCCTCAGCATCGGCGCCGGTAAAGCTGGCCGCCGACCTCCGATAAAAGCCGATGCTCGCGTCGCCTGATGCGTCGTCGGCCCCTCGGCTGCCATCCGACACGCGCGCTCCGGTCGCAGAGGTTTCGCCCTCGGATCGGTGACGCTTTTCCGCCCTCGCTCGACATCAGGGAGGGGAACGGAAGAGGATGGGGCCGGGAATGGGGAGCAGGCCGGGGCGAACGCGGGAGAGGCATCTCGCATGGGCGGCGGCCGTCGGGGTGATGCTGACGACCGGTTCCGGACGGGCGGAGGAAGTGCGGTTCTTCGATTTCCCGCGCGGCCCCCTCGCCACGGTTCTGACCCGGATCGCTCTGCAAGGCCGGCGCTCGATCGTGTTCCCGGCCGACCTGGCGCGCGGACGCATGGTCGGCCCGATCCGCAGCTACGAGACCGTCGAGGCCGCCCTGGCGCGTGCCCTCGCGGGTACCGATCTGCAGATCGCCAAGGGGGCAGGCGGCTCCCTGACCGTACGCCGCATCGCGGCGCGCTCGGCCGCGGCAGGAACCGACGATCTGACGTCCGCCGCGGCGCCCGACCCATCGGGGGCCGCCAAGCACCCGACGGGGGCCCGGCCGTGAGCGTTCCGCTTCATTCCGCCCCCGAAATCGGAGGAGTCAGGCCCTCCTTCGATCGCTCCTGGCTCCGCGACGCCGTCGATTCCATCGCCGCTGAGGCCGCACGCAGCGCCGACACCCATCTCCTCCGTGTGCCGCTCGGCGGTTCGGCGGGCATCGATCTCTACGTGAAGGACGAGTCGACGCATCCGACCGGCAGCCTGAAGCATCGGCTGGCCCGTTCCCTGTTCCTCTACGGCCTGTGCAACGGCCGGATCGGGCCGCGCACCACGATCGTGGAGGCGTCGAGCGGTTCGACGGCGGTGTCCGAGGCTTACTTCGCCCAGATGCTGGATCTGCCCTTCGTGGCGGTGATGCCGGCCTCGACCGCGCCGGCCAAGGTCGCCGAGATCGCCCGGTACGGCGGGAGTTGCCACTTCGTCGAGCATCCGGGCGCTGTCTATGCCGAGGCGATCCGGATCGCCGAGGAGACCGGCGGGCTCTACATGGACCAGTTCACCCACGCCGAGCGGGCAACGGACTGGCGGGGCAACAACAACATCGCTCAGTCGATCTTCGAGCAGATGGCGCGAGAGCGTCACCCGGTCCCGGACTGGATCGTGGTGGGGGCCGGTACCGGTGGCACATCGGCGACGATCGGGCGCTACCTCCGCTACCGCGGCCACGCCACCCGCCTGTGCCTGGCCGACCCGGACGCCTCGGTGTTCCACCGACACCTCGCCGACCCGTCGGTCACCGCCCGGTCCGGCACCGCCTCGGTCGTCGAGGGCATCGGGCGGGCGCGGCTGGAACCCTCGTTCCTGCCCTCGCTGATCGATCGCTGGGTCGCGGTGCCGGATGCCGCGAGTCTGGGCGCGGCGCGGGCGCTGACGGAGGTGATCGGACGCTCCTGCGGTGCCTCCACCGGAACGAACCTGTGGGCGGCGGCCGAGCTGATCTCCGAGATGGCCGCGCAGGGCCGGAGCGGCTCGGTGGTGACGCTGCTGTGCGATTCCGGCGAGCGGTATCGCGGGACCCATCTCGACCCGGACTGGATTCGGGCGCGGGGCCTCGACGTCGATGGCCCGCGGGATGCCATGATGCGCTTCCTGACGACCGGGTGTGCGCCGTGCGCTGAAGCGGGGCCGGCGGCGTCGGCGCATCCGTATCGTGAAACCGGATCAAGCTCCGCGACCCGGTCGTCGGAGCAATAACCATGATGCGATGCTGCACCCTGATCGGAGCCAGAGCCTTCGAGGGGACCGACCGCCGCGGCTGCGACATGGGCCCGAGCGCTTACCGCGCCGCGAGCCTGCACGAGGCCTTGCGGGACCTCGGGCTCGACATCCGCGACCTCGGCGATCTCTCGGTGGTGCCGGGAGAGGGCCGGCCCCATCCTAACCCGGCCATACACGACTTGGCAGCCTTCACGGCCTGGACCGCGAAGCTCGCGGCGCTCAGCTACGCGGAGAGCGCCGAGCGCATCCCGATCCTGCTCGGGGGGGACCACAGCCTCTCGGCCGGCACCCTCGTGGGCATGAGCCGACGCGCCGCCGAGGAAGGGCGGCCGCTCTTCGTCCTGTGGCTCGACGCACACGCGGATTTCCATAGCCTCGACACCACGACGAGCGGCAACCTGCACGGCGTGCCGTTGGCCTACGCCACGGGCCGGCCGGGCTTCTCCGGCTTCCTGCCGCCGCCGCCCGTTCCGATCTCTCCCGACAACGTCTGCCTGATGGGAACGCGCAGTCTCGATCCGGCCGAGCGCGCGGCGCTGGCCGGGACCGCGCTGACGGTTCACGACATGCGGGCGATCGACGAGCACGGCGTCGTCGCCCTCCTCGCGCCCTTCCTCGCGCGGGTCGCGCAGGCGGGCGGGCGCCTGCACGTCAGCCTCGACGTCGACTTCCTCGATCCCTCCATTGCTCCGGGCGTCGGGACCACGGTGCCGGGCGGGGCCACGTTCCGCGAAGCCCACCTGATCATGGAGATGCTCCACGATTCCGGCCTGGTCGGCAGCCTCGACCTCGTCGAACTCAACCCCTTCCTGGACGAGCGCGGCCGCACCGCCATCGTCATGGTCGATCTCGCCGCGAGTCTGATGGGCCGCGCGGTGCTCGACCGTCCGACCCGGAGCTACTGAGAGGTTCGGGAGAGGCCCGCGCGGGCTTGAGGACGCCTCGGGCCACGACCCGGTGCAGGTCGGCCGCCAGGGCGCCGGATTGGATGTCGCTCCCGACATAGCGGGACGCTTCGTCCGCGGGGGCCTGAATGGGCCGGGTCATGGGAGGCCGTACCGTTCGAACGGGTCGAGCCTGCCGTTCGCGCCTCGCCGGTGAGGGTTTCCTCTAGGACCCTCCCGCCGGGTTCAGGCGAGCCACCGGGACGGCGCGCTTTACCGGGCGCTTCAGGCCGCTCGCCCGGACACCTGCGCGATCCCCGTGCAGATCAGGACCACCCCGCTGACGCGTTGGAGCAGGCGGCCGCCGGGACCGTGTACGACCGCGCGATGCAGCGACATGCTGGCCAGCGCCCAGATCAAAGCGGCAATGAGGGAGAGAACGCAGAACGTCGCCTGCAGGATGGCGAGCTGCGGCAGGATCGGCGCGCTCCCGTCGACGAACTGGGGAAGCAGGACGCAGAAGAAGGCGATGCCCTTCGGGTTCAGGGCGGTCACTAGGAAGGCGCCAAGGAACGGGCGCCCGCCGCGGGGCCGGGCCTGTTCGGTCACGGGCCCGCGGCCGAACAGGCCCTTGAGGCCGAGTCCGATCAGGTAGGCCGCCGCCGCAGCCTTCAGGATGGTGACGATCCCGGTGGAGGTGGCGAGCAGCGCACCGAGACCGAGATTGCAGATCGTCAGCGCGACGGCGTCGCCGAGAACGGCCCCTACGATGACACGCGCGACCCGGTCGCGCTCGCCCCCAGCGGCGTACCGCATGATGATGAGGGCGGTGGGTCCCGGTATCGCGAGCACGATGCAGGACGCCGCCGCGAAGGCGAGCCAGGTCTGGAAGGTCATGGAATCGTGAGGCGTTTCGAGTGGTGGCGAGTCGGCGGATGACGGAGGCCGGAGCTCAGACGATGCGGCAGACATCCCCGTCGCAGACCACGGTCGGCGTCTTCGGGCTGTGGGTCGCGACGCTGCCGGCGCAGCGGTCCACCAGGGACTGGAGACCGTCGAGCGCTCTCTCGTGAAGGTCGGCCGTCCGCCCGTGAACGATGGCCGCCTCGGCCTGGCGGAGGGCTTCGGCCGGCTGGCCTTCCTCCAGGAAGGCGATCGCGAGGCAGCGCGCGCGGACGCAGGCTTCGTAAGCGTCCTCCTCGCTCTTCTCCGCCTCGAGATTCCGGATGAGGTCGATGACGAACCGGGCGAGCGGCTGCCGTTGGTGCAGAACGGTGTCGTCCTCCAGCGCGCCGACGATCTCCGATGCGGTCGCCCGCTTCAGGAAGGGGAAGTCGGAGCCGAAGGTCGTGACCAGGCGGCTCCCGTAGGCCAGGGCCGCGGAATCAGGGGTCCGAAGGAGGAGCCGCAGCTTCTCCAGCCCCACCTCGGATTCCAGGCGCGGGCATTCGGCGATGGCGGCATCGTAGGCCTGGATGGCGCCAGCGTTATCATCCGCCTTCAGATGGCTCTGCACCGCCGCCTGAAGGGCCGACTTCTCGCGAGTCATGCTCTCCCGGATCCAGGCGGCATACCGGTCCGTGGCCGCCCGGATATCGAAGGTGCCGTCAACCACGGACGGCAGAACCTCTTTCATGACCGCCGGATGGCCGATCCACGCGATGCGACCCTCGCGATCGACGATGAAGGCGGTGGGAATGCCGTTCTGATAGGCGGGGAGCAGCCAGTGATGCGGCATCCAGCCCCCGCTCGCGGCCGGCTCCCCGACGTCGAAGGCCACCGCGTACCCCATCTCGTCGCCTTTCTCGGCAACGAAGGCGCGGACGGACTTGATGTCGTCCTCCCACACCGCAACCCCGACGAAGCGAACGTCCGGATGATCCTTCTGCATCTGCGTCAGGTGGGGGATGGTCGACAGGCACGGTCCGCACCAGGTGGCCCAGCACTCCACGACGTAGACGTGGCCGGGCTCGAAGGCGGAGAACGGCGTGCCCTTGAGAAACACGGCCGTGGGAAAGGCAGGGGCCGGATCACCGACCAGGAGTTCGAGCCGCGACATCGGAAAAGCTTTCTCTTGCTGTCTCGCCGGCCGCTCGCCCGAGCGGTCCGGATCGTGTGAGGATGGGCAGGGGCGGAAGGCGCGGCTGCTTCGTGCGCCAGTCGTCCGGGTCTCCGGCTCAGCGCGCTCCGCCGGCGCTGACGACAAGCAAGCCACCGTCGCCGAAGAGGCGGGCGGTCGCACGTGTGATGTCCTGCGACGTCACCGCCGCGAGGCGGGGTCCGCGCTCGTCGAGCCAGGACAGGGAGCGCCCGTCGAACTGCATCGCCAGAAGCAGGCGGGTGATCGCGGCCGAGGTATCGAGACGCACCGCGTGAGAGCCGATCAGATAGCGGCGAGCCGCGTCGATCTCGTCGTCGTCGAGGCCGTCCTGCGCGAGCCGCCCGATCTCGCTCCCGATCAGCTCGACGCTTTGGCCGACATGCTCGTTGGGCGTCGAGGTGGAGCCGACGAGGGAGGCGACCCCCTCTGAAACGTCGAAACCCGTCCAGACGGAGTAGCAGAGCCCGCGCTTCTCCCGCAGCTCGGCGAAGAGGCGGGAGGCGGACGGGCTGCCGCCGAGGCAGTGGTTGATCACCATCGCGGCGGGAAAGTCCGGATCGTGCATCGGGATGGCGGGGCGTCCGAAGAAGACGCTCGATTGAGGACTCTCGACGAACTGGGTGATGCTCTCGCCGACACCCCCGAGGGCCGTCTCCGGCAGGGAGTGGGCCGAGCCTTCCGGAAGGCCAGCGAACGCCTCGTCGAGGGCGGCTGCGAGATCCTCCGGCCTCACGGCCCCGACGACGGCGATGCGCAGCGACGTGCGGGTGACGAGCGCGGCGTGGAGCGCGACGACGGCCTCCCGATCGATCGCCGGGAGGTCGCTCAGCGTGCCGCCGGGTGGCCTGCCATAGGCGTGGCCGCGGAAGCCGCGCTCCCAGAAGATCGTGTCGGCGACGGCCCCCGGTTGATTCAGGCTGCGGCGCAGCTCCGCCGCGTAGACCCCGCGGCGGCGCTCCAGCTCGGGCACGGCGAAGCGCGGCTCCCTGAGGGCCGTGCCCAGCAAACCGCAGGCCTGATCCAGATCCGAGGCGAGCGTCAGGAGCGAACCGGTGAGCCGGTCCCGCTCGATCCCGAACGAAAGCTGGATCGCCCGGTCCGCGAGCGCGACCTGAAAGGCTTGGTCGTCGTAGGGGCCGGCTCCCTCGCAGAGGAGGCCGCCCACCATCCGCGCGGTTCCGGCCTTGCCGTCCTCGTCGAGGGCCGCGCCGCCCCGGAAGCCGAACGCCATCGAGACGAGTGGCAGCGCGTGGTCTTCGAGGAGGAGGGCCTCGACGCCGCCGGGGCTGCGGACCACCTGCACGCGGGACGCCAGGGAGGATGAGGCAGCGATGCTGCCGACATGGATCGTCATGGGAGACTCCGCCCGTTCAGGCCGCTGCTTCGATGAGATGCCCGGAGACCGCATTGCGCGGGTCGAGGTGCCGGAGCGCGCGCAGGAGGTCATCGCCCGTCACGGCCTCGACGCGGGAGCGCCAGAGCGCGATGTCCTCATGGGACAGGCCGCAGCACAGGAACGCGCCGTAGCGCTGGGCGAGGGTGGACTGATCGTCCTGCTCGTAGACCGCGCCCGCCACCGTCTGCCGCTTGGCGCGGGCGAGATCCTGTTCCGAAAAGCCGGTCCCGGTCAGTTCCGCGACGATCCCGTCGATGGCCGTATCGAGCTGCTCCGGCGTGATGCCGGCATTGGGCGTGCCGCTCATGGCGAACAGCGTCCGGTCGCGGAAGAGGTCGCCCATGTAGCCGGCGCCGACGGAGGTCGCGAGGGAGGTCTCGACCACGAGCCGGCGATGGAGGACGGAGGTCTCGTCCCCGGCCAGGAGATAGGCCAGGAGCTCTAGCGCCTCGGCCTCGCCGGGCGCGGCGAGGCGGGGCGAGGGCACGACGTGGAGCCGACGCAGCCGTGGCTGGCGGACCGATCGCTCGGCGACGGTCAGGCGATGACGGCCCCGCCGCGGCGGATCGATCGGATGGGACCGATCGAGCGGCCCCTCGTCGCGGGGGATCACGCCGTAGATCTCCGCGGCCATATCCAACGCAGCGACCGGCTCGACGTCGCCCGCGACGATGAGGATGGCGTTGTCGGGCCTGTAGAAGCGCCGGTAATAGGCCTCGACATCGGCGCGGCCGAGGGTTTCGATCTCGTGGCGCCAGCCGATGATCGGCCGCCCGCAGGGGTGGGCCGGGAACGCGGCCGCGTGGAGCGCTTCCTGAAGAAGGCGCGCGGGGTTCGAGTCGTCGTGCATGCCGCGCTCGGCGAGGACGACGTCGCGCTCGGAAGCGATCTCACCCTCGTCGAAGCGCAGGCCGCGCATGCGGTCGGCCTCGTAGGCCATGCAGGTTCGCAGGTGCCCGGCCGGGATCTTCTGGAAGTAGCAGGTGTAGGCCCAGCTCGTGAACGCGTTCTCCTCGCCGCCCACGGCCGAGACGCCCTTGCTGAAATGGCCGGTGGGATACCGCTCCGTTCCCTTGAACATCAGGTGTTCCAAGAAGTGGGCGGTCCCGGACTTGCCGGGCGGATCGTCGATCGCACCGTTCCGGTACCAGATCGTGTGCGTCACGATCGGGCTCCGGTAGCTCGGGAGGACGAGCACCTCCATCCCGTTGTCGAGCCGGCCGCTCACGACCGGCGGCGCGACGGAGGAGCCGGCCGCCTCCGGGATGTCGGTCCGAAGCGGTCGCGTATGACGTGTCATGGTCTTGCCTTGTCGGATGGCGGCACCGGGCGACGGCGCCGAAGCCGCGGACTGAGTGCGGGGACGGGGGCGGACGGGATGCCGTCTCAGGCGGGCGCTTCCGCCATCGTGGCGCCGGCCGTGCGGCTCGCCATCTCCTCGGCGGGGGTGATGTCCTTGAGGACGACGCCTTCCCCCGTCGACTCGGCCCGCAGCCGCCGCGGATGGAAGGCGAGCAGGCTGTCGCGATGGCCGATCGAGAGAAGCGTCGTCGTCGGCAGGCGACGGCGCAGCGCCTCGTAGACCTGCCGTTCGAGGGCGGCGT
Organism: Methylorubrum sp. SL192; assembly: GCF_026672325.1. Classification (NCBI taxonomy): domain Bacteria; kingdom Pseudomonadati; phylum Pseudomonadota; class Alphaproteobacteria; order Hyphomicrobiales; family Methylobacteriaceae; genus Methylorubrum; species Methylorubrum sp. SL192. The sequence goes on along the minus strand of NZ_JAPPQV010000003.1, from coordinate 4,536,569 downwards.
CGAGGGCCGAGGTCGCTTCGTCGAGAAGGAGCCAGCGCGGCCGTGCCAGGATGGCGCGGGCGATCGCGAGACGCTGCTGCTCGCCGCCCGAGAGCTTCTGCGCCCAGTTCACATCGTGATGGAGCTTGGGCACGAGGGCGCCGAGCCCGACATCTTCCAGGGCCCGGGCCACGTCGTCCGGCCGGTAGGCATCGGCGACGCGCGGATAACTCACCGCCGTCATGAGGTCGCCCGACGGGAGGTACACCTTTTGCGGCAGGACGAGGAGGCTGCCCTGCGGCGGCAGCGCGATCGTGCCTCGCCAGTGCGGCCAGACGCCCGCCAGGACGCGAAACAGCGTCGACTTGCCGGTTCCGGAGCGACCGAAGAGCAGCACGTTCTCACCCGGTCGCAGGACCAGGTTGGTCCGGCCGTAGAGGGGCGAGCCGTCGGGCAGGTCGATCGCGACGTCCGACAGGCGGATCGCCCCCTCGGGGCCGGTCTCGACGCGGGTGCCGTCCGAGCGGCCGTGGACCGCGTCGAGTGCGGCGTCGAAGGTCGAGAGGCGGTCGACCACCGCCTTGAACTTCGCGAGGGAGACGAAGCTGTCGACGACGAAGCTGAAGACCGAGTTCACGGCGGAAAAGGCCGACGTGGCAATCGTGAGCGAGCCGTAGGTCAACTTCCCGGCGATTACGAGCGGACCGAGCAGGAGGATGTGCAGGTTGTCCTTCAACCCGTTCAGGATCGAGCCGAGGACGCTCATGACGAGCGTCATGCCGAGCAGCCGGTAGGCGTTGCTCACCACCGCGCCCAGCCGGTTCTCGATGATCGCCGCCTCGGCGCGGCCGCCGTGCGAGAGCGCGATCTGCTCGCTGTATTCCCGCGTTCGGGCCAGTCCGAACCGGTAATCCGCCTCGACATGCTGCTGGCGGAAGGAGAGCGGGACGATGGGTTTGCCGATCCAGATCGTGAGGCAGGTCGAGATCACGGCCCAGGCCATCGCGATCCAGAGCAGCAGGCCCGGAATCCGCACCCCGTTGCCGAACAGGTCGACGCTCTCGGACAGGTTCCAGAGGACGATCGCGTAGATGAGGAACGAGCTGAGGATGCCCGTGATCATCACGACGATGCTGTACACGCCCCAGGTGCCGCCTTCCGTTCCGCCGATGAAGTTCGGAACGTCCTCGTGGATGCGCTGATCGGGATTGTCGATGCCGCTGTTGACGAGCGTCATCCGGTAGTGAGCCGCGCCCGAGAACCAGCGCCGGGCGTAATCCTCCGACAGGACCTGCCGCCAGCGGACCGAGAAGGCGACCACCAGAGAGGTGCTCGCGAGATGGAGGATCATCCAGGGGATCGCCCAGAGCGGCATCTGCACCAGCAGGGCGTCCCAGAACATCGCCCTGTCGCCGGCCTGGAGCGCGTCGGCGAGTTGCGCGCTGACGTAGAGGGTCTTGATGGTCAGGATCACGCCGACCTGACGCAGCAGGATGGTGAGCGATACCGCCGCCCGTCCGAGATGGCGCTCGCGGACGCGCAGCATCGCCCCCCCGGCAGCCGCCAGCCGAGACGGTCATCCCTGTCGAAGTAGCGGTCGGCGATGACGAGGCAGCGCCGGACGACGGAGACGGACCAGAGCGCGGCGAGCACGATGACGAGGAGGGTGAGCGTCATCACGGCCGTGCTCGGGACGGCGAGGTCGGCGAGCCAAGCCGGCCACGCCCCCTCCGCCCTTGCAAGGGTGCAGAGGCCGAGCACGACCGCCTCCCACCCGAAGGTAGCGAGCGGGATCTTGAGGAAGGTCGAGCCGTCGCGAACGGCAAGGACGCAAGCCGCCGCCACGACGAGGAAGCCCGTCAGCAGGTGGAGATTCCACTCGCCCGTCCGTGTCGCCACGAGGAAGGCGGCCATCCCGGTGCCTGTAAGCGCGAACGCCAGAGAACGCATGATCTGCTGATCGCCACAATGTCGGAACGCCCTTCCATCCGCCGGACCGGAAGGGCTGGAGCGGTGCCTGACCGCCTCGGGCCGGGCACGGGGCTCGATCGTCCGACCGTCGCGCGCCCGCATGCGGGCGCGCAGGTCTCCGCTCGTCACGGGAGACCTTCCAACGGTGGAACTCGGAAGATGATTCCGCCCCCTGCCGGGCGGGTCGGCAGGGGGCGGAGGCCGCGCCGAAGCGGGATCAGAAGCGGTAGCTCGCCTGCAGGATCACGTTGCGCCCGCGCTCCAGCGGCAGGTAGTTGCTCGCCTCCGTGATTGAGAACGCTTTCGTGTCGAACAGGTTGTTGATCTTCAGGTTGGCGGCGAAGTCGCCGGAGACGTAGCCGATGGACGCGTCGAAGATCGCGTAGCCGGGCAGCCTGAACAGGGGTTCTTCCTCTGAGGCGTTGACCTTGAAACCAGTCAGTCCCCGAAGGCCCCCGCCGATGGTGATGCCCTCGGCCCAGCCCGACGACCACGTATAGGTCGTCCAGAGGCTACCCTGATAGGCCGGCCGTCCGGCGCTCGGGTCGAGACCGCGTCCTTCCGGATCGAGGGACCGCGTCCAGAGCCGGGTTACGTTCGCGATCACGTTCCAGCCGGGCAGTATCTCGCCTTGCCCTTCGAGCTCGATCCCGCGCGACTCGAGGCCCTGGGTGTTGACGACTTCGATGTTGTTGGGGAAGCCGGGTGAGTTCTGTATGACGAGAGTCAGATCCGACTCCCTGAGTTCGAAGAAGCTCAGCGTGGTATTGAACCTGTTGTCGAACATGGAGGAACGCAGCCCGAACTCATTGAGCGTGCGCCCAACCGGTGGGATGCTGATGCCGGCGACTGGAACTTGCGGAATGCGCCCGTCGCTGCGGTTGATGTAGACACCGAGATCGTAGGGAAGATCGAGGAGGGCGCCGAAAGTGTAGGCTAAGGCTTGGTTTTTGCTGTTTGAATACCGATCGTCGCCGAACCCATCCTGCCCGCCCCGGCCGGATTGGCTGAACCAGTCCCATCGCGTCATTCCCAGGATGTGGAGCTTGTTGTTGAAAAGATCGAGCTTCTCGACCATATAGCCGCCGCGATAGATATTGTTGGAAATGCTGTAAAATTCGTACCCTGAGCTGATTAGTTGCTGCCTTGGTGTGTTGGTCAGGAAATTGAAATCAGGATCGAACGAGGAATTACTATTCCGCGTAGTGCTCCCTTGCGATAGGTAGTCGAAGCCAAACTTCGTCGTACTTCTGAAAAGGTCGTCCTCATACCGGAGCGACATGCTCAACCGCTCGGTGATATTCTCGTTGCGCGAGTCCGATCCGATTTGGACGACAGGCTGATCGTAGCCGAAGCCACTTGTCCCAAATGCGAAGGACGGGCCGATATAGCGGGCCGACTGATGCTGGAAGATATTGTTGAAGGTCACATCGAAGAGACCGAACAGGGTTCCGGCATGATAGCTCTGTTCTGTGTCGTAGGTGAGTTCCTTGCCGTCGAAATGTGCGTTGGGATTGCCGGGGCCGTTGCCGGGGATCTTGAAGATTGAGGGCTCGCCGGTGATCGGATCGAGGGCGCGGTAGCCGAAGCGCGCCTGTGGGACGCCGCGCGTCTGGATGTAGCGCAGACCGGTGGTCAAGGTGAGGCCCTCTCCCTGCCACCGCACGCTCGGCATGACGAGAAACTCGCTCGGATCGCGGTAGCCGAATTCCGACTGGTCGGCATGGTTGAGGGAGCTGACGAAGCGATAGGTCGTCCCTTCGAGTTCCGGCATCACGCCGCCGAGATCGAGGGCGATGGTCTTGTAGTTGAAGGTTCCGTAGCGGGCCGTCAGCTCGCGGATCGTCTCGCTCGTCGGCTTCTTGAGCGTGAGGTTGACCAGACCGCCGCCGTCGGCGTTCACCCCGGTCAGGATTGCCGTCGGCCCCTTCAGGACCTCGACGCGATCGACGGCGTCGATCGGGAGCTGCTGGAGCGTGACGCTCTGCGCGCCGTTCACCGAGAAGCCCCTGGTCTCGAAGCCCCGGATGAGGAATCTCGGCTGACCGTTCGCCGTGGGCGTGACGACCACGCCCGCGGCGTTGCGCGCCGCGTCCAGGGGGTTGGTGACGTTCTGGGACCGGAGCACCTCGTTCGTCACCACCGAGACCGAGACCGGAGTTTCCTTGAGGGGCGCGTCTGCGATCCGGAGGGTGTCGCCCGCGGCACCGGCCTGGAAGCCGCGATCACCGTAGGGCGAGCCGGTGTTGGCATCGACCACATCGATGGCCGCGATGTCGCCCGCCACGGCGGCGGGCGCAGGCGCGGGCGCGCTGCTGGCGCTGACTTTCAGGGCGCCGGCGGGGCCTGGCACGATCACGAGGCCGGTGCCGGCAAGCGCACGCGCCAGAGCTGCCTGGACACCCATTCGTCCGACGATCGGGCCAGCCCGGCGCCCGCGCGTCAGATCCGCCGGGAACGAGATCGGCTGCGCCCCGATCCGCCCGATCTGGGCCAATACGCCACCGAGATCGCCGGCCGGGATGTCGAACACGATCTCGCCAGCGGCCCAGCTCTTCGACGCGGAGAGGACGAGCAGCGGCGCCGGGCTCGCTCCCATCAGAAGCGCCAGCAAGCCGGCCTGAAACGTCCGTGATCGCGAGGTGGCCGATTCCACGGCGACCGCGACCGACGCGGCGCGTGCCGTCGTTACGCCCCGCACGCGTCCACGCGTCGGCGCGTGTCGGTTGAGATGCACAATATCGCAGTCTTTACCTTGCGGCATCACTTTATCCCCCAACCGCATTTTCTGCAGTCTCAAGAAAGCCTGTCGGCTCACATCACGAAAGCGTCAGTGCGACCCGAGATTTTTTTTGAACTACTGCACCGTGTGAAGATGAAGCCGCATGGGGCTGGGATGGCGCCTTCGCAGGCCACCCGCTGCTCACCCCGCCGGGCGAGCGCGCGCAACGGCGCCCTTCACGCGGACCGCTCCAGGCTTCGCTCGATCTTTGGGTGCCGGGGCACGGGTCGGGACGCGCCCGCCCACGGGCCAATCTCCCCCGCGGCCGAGGCCGGGCGCCCTTCAGGACGCCGAGGCTTGGGCCCGCGTCACCGCCGACTGAAGTTGAGCGGGATGGTCTGTGTGATCGCCTGTCCGCCGGGCGGCGGCGGGAAGGGCGCGGCGCGGTGCATCACCGCCACCGCCTCGGCATCGAGCGCCGCGTTGCCCGACGAGCGGATCAGCTGGGCGCTGCTCACGCTGCCGTTGCCGGAAAACGTCACGCTCACCACCGCTATCCCGGACGCGCCGGCGGCCCCGGCAGGAAACCGCTTCGCCCGCACGATCCGCGTCCGCATCTCGTTCTGCCAGGACGCCCGCGACGCCTGGCTGACCGCGGCACCGGCCGCGGATGCCGCGGTGCGAGCGGCGTTCTGCTGGTCCGAGCGCGGGCCGCCGCCGTTGCGGGAGGCCGCGCTCGGCCTGTCCTTCTTCTGGACAACAGGCTTGGTGGGCTTCTTCTGCGCCTTCTTCTTGAGCGGCTTGGGTTCGGGCTTCTTCGGCTCGGGCTTCTTCACCTCTTTGGGCGGCGTCGGCGGCAGTACGGCCTCGGGCTTGACCTGGGGAGGAGGGGGCGGGGCCTCGACGACCGGCTCGGGATCGGGCGGCGGAGGGGCTTCCTCCGCCGGCTCCGGTTCGGCCTGCTCGGTGTTCTGTGCCTCCGGCTCGTTGCTGGCGTTGTCCGTCGCCGACTGAGCCACGGTGGGCTCCGGCGACATGTCGATCATCACCGCCGCGGGCATTTCGAGGGGGGTGGGTGGCGTCTCGGCCTGACGGGTCAGGAGGAGGTAGAGGCCGACATGAACCCCGAGCGTCAGCAGGCCCGCCACCGCCCAGCCCAGGATCGGGACCGCCGACGAGGATTCGCGGCTCTCCTGATGCATGCGGTTCCGCTCGGCGGCCCGCACGAAGGCTTCGGGCGGCGGATGGATCACGGCTGACCTCCCCCGGACGTGTCTTCGAGGCCGACGAGGCCGACCTTGAGGTAGCCGGCGCCGCGCAGCAGGTTCATCACCCCCATCAGCTCGCCGTAGGGCACGCCCTTGTCGGCGCGCAGGAAGATGCGCTCGTCCTTGTTGCCCTTTGTCGCGGCATCGAGGGCTGCCCCCAGGGCCGGCCGGTCCACCGCGTCCTCGCCCAGCGCGACGCCGAGATCGGCCTTGACGCTGACGAAGATCGGCTTGTCGGGGCGCGGCTGCTGTGGCGCCGCGGAGACCGGCAGCTCGACCGGTACGTCGACCGTCGAGAGTGGCGCGGCCACCATGAAGATGATCAGCAGCACCAGGATCACGTCGATGAACGGCGTGATGTTGATGTCGGCGTTCTCGGCGAGATCGCCGCTGTCGTTCGATCCGAGATTGACGGCCATCGGCTCACTCCGCCGCGACGCGGATGCCGGACTTGGCGCCGTAGGTCCCAAACTCGCGGCGGTCGAGGTCGCGCGAGAGGTGGCGCATGATCAGCGCCACGGCGTCGCCGGTCATGGCGCGGTAGCCGGTGATGGAGCGGGTCAGCGCGTTGTAGATGACGACGGCCGGGATCGCGGCAACGAGGCCGATCCCGGTGGCGAGCAGCGCCTCGGCGATGCCGGGAGCGACCACGGCGAGGTTGGTGGTGTTCGAGTTGGCGATGCCGATGAAGCTGCCCATGATGCCCCAGACGGTGCCGAACAGGCCGACGAAGGGGCCGATCGAGCCGACGGTGGCCAGGATGCCGGTTCCGGACGCCATGCGCTTGCCGACCATGGCCTCGATCCGGCCCAGAGCGATCGCCGCCCGCTCCTTGACGCCCTCGCTCGGCAGGCCCCGCGAAAGGGTCAACTCCTCCTCGGCCTCGACCAGGAGAAGGGCGCCGACCCCGCGGCGCACCCGCTGACCGGCCTCCGCCAGGGTGGCGGACGCCCGGATCTCCTTGAGGCTGGCTCTCATCCCGCGCTTGGCCAGGAGGAGGCTCAGGACCTTCACGAGCAGGATGGTCCAAGTGACCACCGAGGCGGCGGCCAGGAGCAGCATCACGGCTTGCACGACCGGATCGGCGTTGAGGAACATCCCCATCGGCGAAAGGTCGTGGACGGCCTTGTCCGGCTTCGCGGCCGGGATCTGTGCAGGCGTCGCGGGCGGGGCGGCTTCTGCGGTGGGCGCTGCCGGAGAGGCCGGTTGCACGACCTCGCCGGGGGGCTGCGAGACCGAATAGGCGGCGGCGGGCGAAGGCTGCGCCTCGTCCTGTGCCGAGGCCGATAGTGGCGCGAGCAGCACGACCGGCACCGTCAGCACAGCCACAACGGAGAGGCGCGCCCTCTCCTTCATCCGGCGGTCCATTCGCGCGAAGTTTGATCCCAGCATTGCGTACCAACCCCTCTCGGTCGCCGTCACGGGCTTCACTGGGGCTGACGGGCGAGATCGAGAAAGCGACAGCGCGACGTCAAATTATTTTGACGGTTCGAGAGGGCTGACCTGCCACGAGGCAATGCTGGGATTGACCTACCCTATGTTTTCCAGAGGCTGCTGGTTGGCGTCAGAGCCTGTTTGAGCTTCTTCAGGCTGGGTTGTTGAGGGCATTGGCGGCTATGAGGCTGGCGACACAGGCGAGACGCCCGGTCGAGGTCGCCAGAGCACTCCCGATGCAGGCCGCCCCAATGACTGAGCCAGCCGAAGGTCCGCTCCACGACCCAGCGCCGCTCCCGAACGACGAAGTAAATTCTGCAAACCCACTTTTATCTTGTGCTCCGTCGCCTGCGGGTATGGAGACGACTGCTGATTGAACAAGCCGCGCTTCCGCTGACGTGACCGGCTGGCTTCGGCCGAGAAGTATAGCCGCTACGGCTATCGCAAGGTCAGCGATCTGTTGAAGGCAGCGAGCGGGCGGGTCAACGACAAGCGGGGCGAGCGGACCTGTCGGCGCGAAGGCCTGAAGGTCCCGGCCAGACAATCCAAGCGTGGCCTCATCCGGGACGGGGACGGCTCATGCCTGCGGCTACGGGCAGCCTCTCAACTATCAATGTCCCGTAGTTTCAGGAGATCAATGCCGTCCGCAGAGATCGTTGACTAACGCCGCTCAGGGATCGACCGATCAGCCTCAACCCAATCAACGCCACTGTGCTTCCGAGCAGGCCATCCACTGCACGTCTTGGCGGCGCATGCCGCCACAGCGAGGCGTAGGCCAATTCCGATGCCGGGCTGGTCGGACGGCTTCCCGTCATCGCCAGATGAAAAGCAGGAACAAAGATCCTCATCCCAGTGTTTCGCCGCAACGAGACCATACACCTCGGCGAAATCGGTCGCTTATCGACCATCAATCTATGAAGGTGCGATAAAATAACTTAAGTTACGAAATTTGATTTTTGATTATATTTGCACGTTTTCTGTAAGCACAGGAGTCGTCGCGCAAATATGAAAAAACTGGCTCTGATCACCGGTGGAGCGGGCTTTATAGGCCGGCATCTTGCGAGTGCGCTGCTGGCGCGGGGTTACCGAGTCCGCGTGCTCGATAGCCTGATCGAGCAGGTGCATGGCGGCACCGGCCAGCCCCTCTCTCTCGATCCGGCCGTGGAGTTCGTCGAGGGCGATGTCCGTGATGCCGAGGCGGTGGCGCGGGCGATTGCGGGTGCGACCCATGTCGTCCACCTGGCGGCGGAGGTCGGCGTCGGGCAGAGCATGTACGCGGTCGAACGCTACGTCTCGGTCAATGATTGCGGGACCGCGACCCTGTTTCAGGCGCTGATCGAGGCGCCGGTCCAGCGCGTCGTCGTCGCTTCCTCCATGAGCATATACGGCGAGGGCCTTTACCGGACAGAAGCCGATGCCACCGTCGAGGACGCCGTTCGCCCGCCGCGCCGCTCCGGCGAACTGTGGGATCCGCCCGATCAGCAGGGCCGCCCGATGCGCCCCGTGCCGACCCCCGAATCGAAGCGCCCGGCGCTCGCCTCCGTCTATGCGCTGACGAAGTACATGCAGGAGCGCCTGACGCTCACGCTCGCCCCTGCCTACGGCATGGAGGGCGTGGCGCTCCGCCTTTGGAACGTCTACGGGCCGGGCCAGGCGCTCTCAAACCCGTATACCGGCGTGCTGGCGATCTTCGCGGCGCGCCTCCTCCACGGACAGCCGCCGATGATCTTCGAGGACGGCGAGCAGCGGCGCGATTTCGTACATGTCGAGGATGTGGCCCAGGCCTTCGTGCTGGCGCTGGAGCATCCAGCTGCCGCCGGGCAGGTCTACAATGTCGGCTCCGGCGAGGACCGCACCGTCAACGAGGTGGCGCGTCTGCTCGCCCGCGCCATGGGTCGCGAGGAGATCGCTCCGCAGGTTACGGGGCAGGCGCGGGCCGGCGACATCCGGCACTGCATCGCCGACATCGGCAAGATCGCCCGCGAACTCGGCTACGCGCCAAAGCGCGACTTCGCCGAAGGATTGGCCGAACTCGCGGCATGGGTTGCCGAGCAGCAGGCGGTCGACCGCGTGGCCGAGGCCAGGCGTGAACTCGAAGCCCGAGGTCTCGTCGCGTGAGCGGGCCGACCACGACCGCCACGCGCCCGGTCCTCGTCACCGGTGGTGCCGGCTTCGTCGGCGCCAACCTCGCTGATCAGCTCGCCGCCGAGGGGCAGACCGTCCTCGTCTACGATGCTCTGACGCGTCCCGGCGTCGAGGCAAACCTGGCTTGGCTCACCGAACGCCACGGCGCGCGGATCGTGCCGGTGATCGCCGACATCCGCGACGGTGCTGAGCTCGCCCTCGCCGTGCGGGAGGCCGGCGCGGTGTTCCACTTCGCCGCCCAAGTCGCTGTGACGACGAGCATGACCGCGCCTTGGGAGGACATGGAGGTCAATCTCGGCGGTACGTTGACCCTGCTGGAGGCCCTGCGCGCCCGCCGGGGTGCGGTCCCCCTGCTCTTCGCCTCGACCAACAAGGTCTATGGCGGCTTGCCCGACGTTGAGCTGGCGGTCGAGGGTGACGCCTACCGGCCGACCGATCCAAACTTGCGCGCCCATGGTGTCGGCGAGGATCGCCCGCTCGATTTTCACACCCCCTACGGCTGCTCGAAGGGCGCGGCGGATGCCTACGTGCTCGACTACGCCCGCAGCTACGGCTTGCCGACAGTCGTGATGCGCATGAGCTGCATCTACGGCCCCCGCCAGATGGGCAACGAGGACCAGGGCTGGGTCGCCCATTTCCTGATCCGGGCACTGACGAACCGAACCGTGACCCTCTACGGTGACGGGCGGCAGGTACGCGACATCCTTCACGTCCGCGACGCGGTCGCGGCCTACCGAGCAGCGCTGGCGCGGATCGACCGGGTGGCCGGGCGAGCGTTCAACCTCGGCGGCGGCCCGGACAACGCGGTGAGCCTGCGCGGGCTGATCGCTTATCTCGGCACGCTGCTCGGGCGCGAGGTCGGAATCGAAACCGGCGCGTGGCGGCCCGGCGACCAGCGCTACTACGTCTCCGATACGCGCCGCGCCGCATCGATGCTCGGTCTCGACCCCCCGCTACCCTGGCGCGAGGGCGTGGCCGACCTCGCCGCGTGGCTCACGCAATGGCTCGACGCGGAGGCCGAGACGAGCCGGGCCGCCCGTCAACCGGAGGCGGTGCTATGAGGGTCGCCTTCGTCAACCCGCCCTGGGACTACCGCAACAGCATCTATTTCGGCTGCCGCGAGGCCCATCTGCCGCTCGAACTCGGCTACGCCGCCGCTTTGCTGGAGGCGGGCGGCCACGAGACGCTGCTCGTTGACTGCCATCTCGAAGGCCTGAGTGCCGCGGAGGGCGCCGAGCGGATCGCGGCCTTCGCGCCCGCGATGACCGTGATCACGACGGCGCCGACCTACCTGTTCTGGCGCTGCGCCCCGCCTGAGATGCGGGTGCCGCGCGCCTTCCTCGACGCGCTTCAAGGCCGCGGTGGGCGCACCGTCGCGGTTGGCCCGCATGGCTCGGCCACGCCACGCCCGACGCTGGAAAAACTCGGTTGCGACGTGGTCGTGCGGGGCGAGTGCGAGGAGATCGTGGCTCGTCTGGCCGAGACGGACGATCTGCGCAGCCTGCCCGCCCTCGCGTATCGCGACGCAGAGGGCGGTATCGTCGTGACAGGGCCGCCCCATGCCGGGCGCTTCACCGACTTGCCGGCGCTTGCCTGGCCCGATGCCTGGATTGCCCGCCACCATCACCATCACCACCGCTTCGACACCGCTCCCGACGGGCCCGGCGCCGAGATCGAGGCCTCGCGCGGCTGCCCCTATACTTGCAGCTTCTGCGCGAAGATCGATTTTCGCGATGCCTATCGCCGCCGCGACCTGCCGATCGTCCTTGAGGAGATCGATGGGCTGATCTCCCAGGGCGTCACCTACCTCTACTTCGTCGATGAGATCTTTCTGCCGCAGAAGCCGCTTCTGGAGGCCCTGGTCGGACGCCAAGTGAAGTTCGGGGTGCAGACCCGGATCGATCTGTGGAAGCCCGATATGCTCGACCTGCTTGGGGCGGCGGGCTGCGTCTCGATCGAGGCGGGCATTGAGAGTCTGACCGAGGAGGGACGCGCCGCACTCGACAAGCGCTGCCGCGCCTCGACCGACGACCTCGCCGAGCGCCTGATCCACGCCCGCCGCACCGTGCCATTCGTCCAGGCGAACCTGATCGCGGTGGCAGGCGACGATCCCGACCTCGTCGCCGCCTGGCGCGACCGGCTGCGCGGCGCGGGAGTCTGGGCGAACGATCCGGTGCCGCTCTACCCCTATCCCAGCTCGCCCGATTACCGGCGGCTCTGGGGCGAACCGGACGACACGGCCTGGGAGCGGGCGCACGCCCATTATCTCGGCCAGTTCACCCGCTTCAGCGACATCCAGGAGGAGCGCCCGCTCCCGCTGCCCGAGTTGGAAGCGACCTGCGGATGCCGCTGACTGCCGCCCGTCCCCACATCCTGATGAGCGCCGACGCGCTGGGCGGCGTCTGGCAATACACGCTCGACCTCGCCGCCGGACTCACCCGCCGGGGCGCCTCCGTCAGCGTCGCCCTGATGGGACCGGCGCCTGCGCCCGAGCGGATCGCGCGTGCGCAAGAGATCAGCGGCGCCCGCATTCTCACGACGAACCTGCCCCTCGATTGGACCGCCGAGAGCGCCGCCGAAGTTCGAGACGCATCGGACGCGCTCGCCCGCCTCGCGGACGAGACCGGCGCCGACCTCGTCCACCTGCATAGCCCGGCTCTGGCGCTCAGCGACTTCACCGCGCCGGTCGTGGCGGTCTGCCATTCCTGCGTTGCGACCTGGTGGGCCACCGTGGCGTCGGGCCCGCTGCCCGCGGATCTGGCGTGGCGGCGCGACCTCAATGCGCAGGGCTGCCGCAAAGCCGACCGGCTGATCGCCCCGACCCACGCCTTCGCCCGGACGACGCAGGCGGCCTACGGGCTGGCGCAGGCGCCCCTCGTCGTGCGCAACGGCCGGGATGTCCCCGTCTCGTCCGAGGCGGAACCCGCGTCCCACGTCTTCACCGCCGGGCGCCTGTGGGACCCGGCCAAGAATGCCGCCGCGCTCGATCGGCTGGCCGCGCGCCTATCGGTGCCGCTTCGCGCCGCCGGCCCCGTGGCCGGGCCGATGGGCCAACGGGTGGCGCTCACCGCCCTCGACTGCCTCGGCCGCCTCGACGACGAGGAGATCGCGCGGGAGCTGAGCCTCCGGCCTGTCTTCGTGAGTCTTGCCCGCTACGAGCCTTTCGGCCTCGCGGTGCTGGAGGCGGCGGGCGCCGGCTGCGCCCTGGTGCTCTCCGACATCGAGAGTTTTCGCGAGTTGTGGGATGGCGCGGCGCTGTTCGTCCCTTCCGACGACGACGCGGCGGCGGCCCGCGCCGTGCAAGACCTCTTTGCCGACCCGGCGAGCCGCGCGGCGCTCGGCCGGGCCGCCCGCACCCGCGCCGCCGCCTATGGCACCGAGGCCATGGTTGCGGGCGTGGCCCGCATCGTCCGTGGCCTGCACCCGGCGCTCGACGAGGCGGCGGCATGAGGATCGTCTACTTCACCCACTCTCTCGCCTCATGCTGGAATCACGGCAACGCGCACTTCTTGCGCGGCGTGCTGCGCGAGTTGGCCAGCCTCGGCCATGCAATCGAGGCCTACGAGCCAGAGGGCGCCTGGAGCCGGGAGAACCTGCTTCGCGACCATGGCCCCGCCGGACTCGAGGCCTCGCTCGCGCCCTATCCTGAGCTGTCGCCGAAGACCTACGCCACGATCGAGGCGGCCGTGGAATACGTCGAGGGCGCCGACCTCGTCGTCGTCCACGAATGGAACGAGCCGGCTCTGGTCGCTGCGCTCGGTCGGGCTCGGAAGGGCGGCCGCATCGACACGCTTCTGTTCCACGATACGCATCACCGCGCGGTGAGCGCGCCTGACGCGATGCGCCGCTTCGACCTCTCGGGCTACGACGGCATCCTCGCCTTCGGCGAGACGCTGGCCGAGGTCTATCGCAGCTGGGGCTGGGGCGCGCGCGCCTACGTCTGGCACGAGGCCGCCGATACGCGCCTGTTCCGGCCACCGGCGGAGACGGAGGTGCCGCGGGCCGGTCTCGTCTGGATCGGCAACTGGGGCGACGGCGAGCGCACGCAGGAACTTGAGACGTTCCTGTTCCGTCCAGCCCAGGCCGCGGGCCTCTCCCTCGACATCCACGGCGTGCGCTACCCCGCCGAGGCGCTCGCGACGCTTGAACGCTACGGCGCGCGCTATCACGGCTGGGCCCCGAACGCCGCCGCGCCCACCCTCTTCGCCCATGCGCTGGCGACGGTTCACGTGCCGCGCCGCTTCTATGTCGAGGCCTTACCCGGCATCCCGACAATCCGGGTGTTCGAGGCCCTCGCCTGCGGCCTGCCGCTGGCCTGCGCCCCCTGGAACGATGCCGAAGGGCTGTTCAAGCCGGGCTCGGACTACCTGATCGCCCGCGATGGAGAGCAGATGGAGGCCCACCTGCTGGCGCTGCGCGAAGATGCGAGCCTGCGCCGGTCTCTCGCCGCCCATGGCCTCGCCACGATCCGAGCCCGGCACACCTGCCGGCACCGCGCCGATGAACTCCTCGCGATCCATGATTCCTTGACCACGTCCCTGAACGTGCCTGCCCGGATGGAGGCCGCCCCGTGAAAATCGCGTTCTACGGCTCCTCCCTGCTCTCGTCCTACTGGAACGGGGCCGCGACCTATTACCGGGGCATGCTCGCCGACCTCGCGAGGCGCGGGCACCGCATCACCTTCTACGAGCCGGACGCCTTCGACCGGCAGAGCCACCGCGACATCGACCCGCCGGACTGGGCCGAGGTGCAGGTCTATCCCGCGACCCTCGAGGCCGCCCGCGCGGTGATCGCGCAAGCCGCAGAGGCCGACGTCGTCGTCAAGGCAAGCGGCGTCGGCGTGTTCGACGACGAATTGCTGGAAGGCGTCGTCGCCGCCGCGCATCCGGACGCCATCCGCATCTTCTGGGATGTCGATGCGCCCGCGACGCTGGCCGAGATGCGGGCCAACCCGGACCACGCCCTCCACCGGGCGATGCCCGCTCTCGACTTCGTGCTGACCTATGGCGGCGGCCCGCCTGTGATCGCGGCCTATGAAGGTTTCGGAGCGCGTGCCTGCATCCCGGTTTACAACGCGCTGGATTCCGAGACTCACCATCCGGTCCCGCCCGATCCGCGCTTCTCGGCCGACCTCGCCTTTCTCGGCAACCGGCTGCCGGACCGTGAGGCGCGGGTCGAGCGCTTTTTCCTCGCGGCCGCCGCGCGCCTGCCGGAGCGGAGCTTTCTACTCGGCGGCAGCGGCTGGGAAAGCCGCGGGCTTCCGCTCAACGTCCGCCATCTCGGCCACGTCTCGACGCGCGATCACAACGCCTTCAACGTCACCCCCCGCGCCGTTCTCAACATCGCCCGCGACAGCATGGCGGCGGTCGGCTTCTCGCCCGCCACTCGCGTGTTCGAGGCGGCGGGCGCGGGCGCCTGCCTCATCACCGACGCCTGGGAAGGCCTCGGCCTGTTCCTCAAGGAGGGTGAGGAGGTGCTCGTCGCCCGTGACGGGCGCGACGTCGCCGACCACGTCGCTGCGCTGACACCGGAGCGCGCCCGCGCCATCGGCGAGGCCGCCCGCCTGCGGATCGCCGCCGAGCACACCTACGCGCGCCGCGGTGCGCAGGTCGACGCGATTCTCCGGGACGAGAGGGAGCGCCGGGCCTGCGGGGTGCTTCGCCGGAGCGTCGCATGACGCGCACGCCGCTGCGCCTCGTGGTGCTGGGTCTGAGCCTGTCCTCGTCATGGGGCAACGGCCACGCCACCACCTACCGCGCCCTGCTCCGGGCCTTCGCGGCCCGCGGCCACGAAGTCCTGTTCTTGGAGCGCGACGTGCCCTGGTATGCGGCCCACCGCGACCTGACCGATCCGGACTTCTGCAGACTGGCCCTCTACGCCGACCTCGACGACCTCGAGGACCACCGCGCAGCGATCGAACAGGCGGATGCCGTCGTCGTCGGCTCCTACGTGCCCGATGGGATCGCGGTGGGCCGCCGCGTCCTCGCCTGGGCGGAGGGCACCCGCGCCTTCTACGACATCGATACGCCGGTGACGCTGGCGAACCTCGCCGCCGGCACCTGCGCCTATCTCGAAGCCAATCAGATCGAAGCTTACGACCTCTATCTCTCCTTCACCGGCGGCCCGACCCTGGAGCGGCTGGAGGAGCGCTACGGCTCGCCCGCGGCGCGTGCTCTCTACTGCTCGGTGGATCCGGAGGCCTATCCGCCGTCTGCAGGAGAAAAAGCCTATGATCTGAGCTATCTCGGCACCTACAGCCCCGACCGGCAGCCGATCCTGGAGCAATTGCTGATCGAGCCGGCGCGCCGCGCGCCCGAGCTGCGCTTCGCGGTCTCCGGCCCGCAATACCCGGACGGGATCGACTGGCCGGCCAACGTGACCCGCAGCGATCACCTTCCGCCGGAGGCCCATCCGGCCTTCTACGGGCAGAGCCGCTACACCCTGAACGTCACCCGCGCCGACATGACCGCGGCGGGCTACAGCCCGAGCGTGCGCCTATTCGAGGCCGCCGCCTGCGCCATCCCGATCCTGAGCGACCGCTGGGACGGCCTCGACACGATCCTCGCGCCTGGCCGCGAGATCCTGTGCCCCGAGGGGCCGGACGCCGTGCTGGCGATTCTGCGCGATCGACCTGAACCCGAGCGCCGCCGGATCGGCGAGGCGGGCCGTGCCGCGATCCTCGCCCGGCATTCCGCCGCCCACCGCGCCGCGGAATTCGAAACGCACCTGCGCGAAGCAGCGGCCCGACTGGCATTCCTCCGAACGCCTCCTCGAACGGTCACCAACTGAGGACAACAGCGATGGACAGACAGGCTGAATGGGTGCTCGTCGCAGGTGGGGCCGGCTTCATCGGCTCGCACCTCGTCGATGCTCTGCTGGCGCGGGGCGCACGCGTCGTCGCCCTCGATAGCCTGCTCACTGGCCGCCGCGACAACCTCGCCCATCTCAGCCACGAGCCGCGGTTCGATTTCGTCGAGGCCGACATCACGGAGCCGCTGCCGCAGCTGCCGCGCTTCGAACGGGTGTTCAATCTCGCCTGCGCGGCCTCACCCCCACACTATCAGGCCGATCCGATCCACACGATGCTGACGAGCGTCGTCGGAACCCTGCGTCTGCTGGAGCGGGCGCGCAACGACGGGGCGCGCTTCCTCCAGGCCTCGACCAGCGAGGTCTACGGCGACCCGCTCGTGCATCCGCAGCCGGAGGCCTATTGGGGCAACGTCAATCCGACCGGCCCGCGCGCCTGCTACGACGAGGGAAAGCGCGCCGCCGAGACGCTGGCCTTTGATTTCGAGCGCGGCCAGGGGCTGGAAGTCCGGGTGGCGCGCATCTTCAACACCTACGGACCCCGGATGCGAGCCGATGACGGGCGCGTCGTCTCGAACGTAATCTGTCAGGCGCTCGCCGACGCGCCCGTCACCGTCTACGGCGACGGCGAGCAGACCCGCTCGTTCTGCTATGTCACCGACCTCGTCGAGGGGCTGATGCGGCTCATGGCGTGCGAGGCCGCGCCGGGCGGCCCGGTCAATCTCGGTAACCCGCGCGAGATGACGGTGGCCGAACTCGTCAGCCTGGTCGCGGAGATGACCGGCACGCGCTCGCCCGTGGTGCACCGCCCTCTGCCCGTGGACGACCCGCAGCGTCGCCGCCCGGACATCGCCCGCGCGCAGGCGCTGCTCGGCTGGTCGCCGAAGGTGGCGCTCGAACAGGGCCTTGAGGCGACCATCGCGTGGTTTGCCGGCGAAATTCGCGCGCCCGAGCAACCCGTCGCGAAGCCCCGATCCATCGGCGGACGCCACTTTCGCCCGGTCGAGGCCGCCCTTGCGCGGCAGGCCCCGTGATGGCCTCAGCACCGATCCGCGTCGGCATCATCGGAGTGGGCAATTGCGCCTCCTCCTTCGTGCAGGGCCTGCACTATTACCGAGAGGCCGACGCCGATACGGCGGTGCCGGGCCTGATCTCGCCCGAACTGGGCGGTTACCGCATCGGCGACATCGAAGTGGTGAGCGCCTTCGACGTGGCGGCGGACAAGGTCGGGCGCGACGTGGCCGACGCGATCCTGGCTCCGCCCAACAACACGCACCGCTTCGCTGCGGTGCCTCGGACCGGCGTGACCGTGCGGCGCGGGCCGACGCTGGACGGGATCGGCCGCTACCTTCAGGGCATCATCGCTGAATCGGACGAGCCGGTTTCCGACGTGGTGGCGGAGTTGCAGCGCAGCCGCACGCAGGTGCTGCTCTCCTACTTGCCGGTCGGCTCGCAAGCGGCGGGCGAGTTTTATGCCCACTGCGCGCTGGAGGCCGGCTGTGCCCTCGTGAACTGCATCCCGGTCTTCATCGCCTCGGATGCCGGCTGGCGGAAGCGTTTCGAGGAGCGGGGCCTGCCGATCGTCGGCGACGACATCAAGAGTCAGGTCGGCGCCACCATCGTGCACCGGATGCTGGCCAATCTTCTGCGCGAGCGCGGCGTGAAACTGGAGCGTACCTACCAACTCAATTTCGGCGGTAATGCCGACTTTCTCAACATGCTGGAGCGCGAGCGGCTGGAATCGAAGAAGCTTTCCAAGACCCGTGCGGTGACGAGCCAGCTTGCCACGCCGCTGGCAGACGGCGACATCCATGTCGGCCCGAGCGACCACGTGCCCTGGCTCGAAGACCGCAAATGGGCGCAGATCCGGCTGGAGGGCACCGGCTTCGGCGGTGTGCCCCTCAATATCGAACTGAAGCTGGAGGTCTGGGACTCGCCCAATTCCGCGGGTGTCGTCGTGGACGCCGTGCGCTGTGCCCGCATCGCACTCGATCGCGGTATCGGCGGCGCGCTGCTTGGGCCTTCGGGCTGGTTCATGAAGTCGCCGCCGGTCCAGTTCACCGACGCCGAGGCGCATGCGCGCACGCTCCGCTTCGCCGCGGGCGAGGCGGAGGAGCCCGCCGCCCGATGAGGCGGGTCTTTCTCGTGCGCCATGCGAGCCACGACCGGCTCGGGAAGGTGCTGTGCGGGCGAATGCCCGACGTTTCGTTGAGTGCGCAGGGGCGGGCCGAAGCGGAGGCGATGGCGACCGCGCTCGTGCGACGGCTCGCTCCCGACCTCCACACATCGTCAGCCGAGCAGGATCGCGCGCCTCTCCTCTCCCTCGCGGGGAGGTGGGAGGAGCCGGAGGTGGCTCAGGACGAGGCGCCCCGGTACCCACTGCCCGCCCCTGACTCGCCGGGAGGAGGGGAGCGCACGCGTCTCGCCCCGGTGAGCGATGGGGAACGAACGCCCCGAAGCGGCATCCGAGTCTTCTCGAGCCCGCAGACCCGCACGCAGGAAACCGCCGCGCCGCTCGCGCAAAAGCTCGGCGCCGCGATCGAGACCGCCGACGAGATCGACGAGATCGAGTTCGGCGCCTGGACCGCTCGCGCCTTTGCCGAGTTCGCCTCCGATCCCGCTTGGGTCGCCTGGAACGCGGAACGCGCCACCGCCCGCCCGCCGGGCGGCGAGAGCATGGGCGAGGTGCAGGCGCGCGCCCTTCGCCTGCTCGACCGCCTCGGCCGCGAGGAGGCCCCGCCCGCGATCCTCGTGAGCCACGCCGACACGATCCGCGCCGCCTTGCTCGGCGTGTTGGGGCTCAGCCTCGACGCCTATAACCGCCTCGTCGTCGCCCCGGCCTCGTGGAGCGAGCTCGCGCTGTGGCCCGGCGGCGGCCGGGTGGTCTCGATCAACGAGCGGGTGAGCCCATGACGCGTCTTGCGACGGATGCCGCCAGTTCCGAGGCATTACGCCGGGAGGCCGACGCCCTCGGGCCCTGGTTCCACAACATCGACCTCGGCGGGGTCTGGACGGCGCCCGATCACTTCCTTGGCGATTACCCAGGGCTGAAGTGGCGTCGGTTCGCGTCCGCGCTTCCCGCCGACCTCGCCGGCAAGTCCGTGCTCGATATTGGCTGCAACGGCGGCTTCTATTCGATCGAGATGAAACGTCGCGGTGCGTCCCGGGTGCTCGGCCTCGATTCCGACGAGCGCTACCTCGCGCAGGCCCGCTTCGCGGCCAGCCACCTTGGCCACGACATCGAGTTCCGCAATCTCTCGGTCTACGATGTCGGGGCTTTGGCCGAGCGCTTCGACGTAGTTCTCTTCATGGGGGTGCTCTACCACCTGCGCCACCCGCTGCTGGCCCTCGACCTAATCCACGAGCACGTGGCCGGTGATCTCCTGGTGTTCCAGTCGATGCTGCGCGGATCGTCTCAGGTCGAGCCGGTCGCGGACGATTACGACTTCTGGGACATGGATCAGTTCGAGCGGCCCGGTTACCCGCGGCTGCACTTCGTCGAGCATTCCTATGCCCATGACTGGACGAACTGGTGGATCCCCAACCGCGCGGGGATGGAGGCGATGCTGCGCGCGACCGGCTTTACGATCGAGAGCCGGCCGGAGGCGGAGGTTTATCTCTGTCGGCGGGCACCCGCACCGACTGGGGCAGAAGCCGTCTATCCGGCACGCGGGATCAACGGGAGGGAGGGCCGATGATCGAAGCGGTCATGCTCTGGAACGAGCCCAACAACAAGTCTCACTGGGATCCGGAGATCGACCCCGACTGGTTTCTGTTCGGCGAGATGGTGAAGGAGGCCTCCCGCGCGATCCGGGCGGAGGCGCCGGACCTGCCCCAGGTGCTCGGCGGCATCTCGCCGATCGATCCAGTGTTCATGCAGCACATGCAGGCCCGAGGCGTGCTCGATGGGCTCAATGCGGTGGCCGTGCATGGCTTCCCCCTCGACTGGAACCTGTGGCCGATCCACGACTGGCCCCAGAAGATCGCCGAGATCCGCGCGGTGACCCACCTACCGGTCTGGGTCTCGGAGGTTGGCGTGTCGAGTTTCGGCGCCGAGGAGGTCCAGGCCTGGGGCTGCCGCCGCACCGCGGAGCTGCTGCGGGGGCAGGCCCCACGTATCCACTGGTACAGCCTCTACGACCTGCCGCGGGAATGGGAGGCCACCACCCGCCACCGCGAGGCGGAGGGCTCCTCCTATTACCGCCACTTCCACATGGGCTTGCTGCGCCAGGACGGCACGCCGAAGCTCGCGCTGGAGGAATTCGTCCGCTGCACTCCCGATTTCGGGCTGTGCCAGTGGTTCCACTACCAAGATCATCGCTTGGACGAAGCGGTAGCCTGGATGAAGCGCCTTGGCGTCACCTACCTGCGCACCGGCCTGTCCTGGGCCGACAGCTTCCGCCCCGACGCCCTCGACTGGTTCGACCGGCAGATGACGGCTCTGCAGGACTTCAAAGTGACGGTGACCTTCTGCTTCACGCCCGAGCATCGCGGCATCGCCGCCCACCACACCAGCCCGCCGCTGGTTCGAGAAGAGTTCGCAGAGTTTTGCGCCGCGATGGTGCGTCGATACGCGGATCGCCAGCCCGTCCAAGTCGAGGCCTTGCCGGTGCCGGAGATGCCGTTTCTCTAGTGTAAGGAAATTTTCGCCGAATCGAGTAGCTTCGGACTCCATCAATCGACCTCGTTGTGTCGGCTGCGAGCTACGGCCGCGACGGCGATCGCAAGATCAGCGCTTGGCTGAAGGCGGTCGGCTGGCGGGTCAACGACAAGCGGGTCGAGCGGATCTGGCGGCGGGAAGGCCGGAAGGTGCCGGCCAAGCGAACCGTCGTGCAAAGACCGACCCTGTACTGACTTCGAAGTCGGACCACCGCGTGGGGACCGATCAGCAGAGCTTCATATTGGCGTCGCCGAACCTCGCTCGGTCGTCCGGGCGGTCAGCCGATTGGGCTACCCGCACCGCTGAGTGCCCGCTTGAGTGTCGAGCGTGCCGCGTCGATGGCGACGGTGGCAGCACTCAAGGTCCGCGGTTCGGTTGGCTTGTTCAGGGCGTGGCGTGCGATACTGCCCGCGAGGTCATCCACCTCGCCTGCCATCGCCTCCAGACGCTCGCGGTCGGTTTCGCGGCGGGCTTCGGAGCGCAGTTCCAGCAGGCGTGCGGTGGCGACCTCGATCCGCTCGCGGCGCTGGCGCCCGATGCGCTGCCGAAGCCAAGCTGCTGTGGAGCCCAAGCCGCCCCCCAGGATGGCCACGAGGTAGATCCAGCTCTCGTAGCGTTCGATCAAGGTCTCCTGCTCGCGCTCGTAGTAGTCGAGGGCGCCCGGATGAATGGGCAGGCGGGCGCTGGTCGCGTCGGCCGTGTCCTCGTAATCCGGGTGGCTGACGTCCTCCGCGGCGGGGACCGTCTCAGCCAGGGCCGCGCGCATCTCGAACAGGTGCTGCGTCACCTCCGCGGCCACGCTCCGCGACAGGTCGGCCCGCGCCATCAGGCGGTAGGACGAGCCTACGGTCGCGACGTCCTCGGCCGGCAGGCGGGGATTGCCGCCGTACAAGGCGGCCGGCACCGTCACCGGCTGCAGGCGCGGCCGCCGCGCCAGCACCGCCGCGGTATCCGGCAAACCGATCAGCGCGACGTCACCGCCATCGCTCGCCTCGCCCACCAGGGCGACCACCCGCCGCGCGGCCGGGGAACTGGGCGTCGTCACGAGAGCCATGGCATCGATGCGCCTGTCGCGGAGCGCCGTTGCGACATCGGCCTCCTCAATCGGGACCAGCACCACCGCGGTGTTGTTCACGGCCCCGGCCGGAGCATCGGTCAGGAGTTCGAACCCGTAGTGGCCGACGAGGTCGTGGAGCAGGGTCCGGTCGGCAGTCCGGCTCGCGAGCATACCCAGCCGTTTGCCCGCCAGATCCGGGATGTCCTTGGTGCCGGAGGCACCTGGCGCGGCGACGAAGGCGGCGAGGGTCCGCAGGACCGCCAAGGTCAGGCCGTTGCCCGGCATCGCCACGTCCGGCCGAACCACCGCAAGGTCGGCCTTGCCGGCCTTCAACGCCTCTGCGCTCTCGCGCACCCCGGCGAAGGATACGACCTTCAGCCGGATGCCGAGGTTCCGCCGGGCGAGCTCGTTGGCGTAGGCCCGCAACAGCGCCGGCTCGGTGCCGCCGTTGGGGGCGACCGCGATGGTCAGGGTTGTGGGACGCGTGAGATGGAACGCTGCGACGGCTCCGAGTACGAGCAGAAGCGCCAAGCCGAGGGGGAGAAATACCTCGCGAACACTCGAAAACCCCAACCGACGCACGCACGCCCCTCGCTTGCTCTGGGCTGGTTCGGCCCTGCTGCCCAGGTGGGCGACGCGCCGCCGGTTTTCGAGGGGATCGGCCTGCCCGCCACGCGGAATCCTAACGAGACGCTTATGGGATCGGCCCCGCGACCCGCTCGAACCCTTACGCACCTTGGTACAGCTTGAGAGCGCGGTCCCGTGAGGACTGCGTGAACCCCAGACATACGATGTCGCCCACACTCCAAGTCGCCGCCATCCACGCTGACGCTTCCGCCACGGACGCCGACCGGTTCATCGTCGGTCAGGACCCCGCGGGTCACTGGGTGGCGATCGAAATCCACGGGCGCGCCGGCGGCCTGTTCCGGAGCCGGAAGGACGCTGTCGACTACGCCGAGGACGAGACCGACCACCGGCCCGACGCCGTGCTCCTGTCCGGCGCCTGCATCGAGCTGCGCATCTGAGCCTGCGGGCGATGGTATGGGGCGGCCATGCCCGGTATCTAAATCCCCCCCTTCATCAGCCGTGGGGGTTTTCAGCATCCACCCGTTCCGTCCGAGCTGGCCGCTGGGCTCCGGATGCTGCATCGACTGATCACCTGCTCGGTCGGCGCACGGCCGTTCCGGTCCTCCCCAATGAGCGCGCGACCACTGCCGAATCGAGGAACGCGTCGAGGGACATCGTGCCGGTCGATGACGTTCGGAGATCGCCATCAAGGGCCTGCCTCCGTCACGGCCGGCTTGCCGTCCTTCGCCGCGCGCAGCTTGAGGTTCAGTTCGTCGTCCGGAGCCCGCAGGCGATAGCCGACGCCGGTCTCGGTGAGAAGGATGCGCGGCCGCTCCGGATCGGCCTCCAGCTTCTGCCGGAGCTGGCGCATGTAGACGCGCAGATACTGTGGGTCCGACGAGACCGAGACCTCATGCATGAGCTGGGCGTGGGTGAGCACCTTGCCGGCATGCAGCACCATGATGCGTAGGAAAGCGTATTCGCGCGGCGTCAGCTTCACCTCGACGTCGTCAACCTTCACGATGCGCCGGACGAGGTCGACCGAGAGCCCGTCGACCCGGAAGACCGGCCGCTCGCCGCGGGCGGCCAATTGGTGCCGGAGGGCCGCGCGCAGGCGCGCGAGCAGCTCCGCCATGCCGAAGGGCTTGGTGATGTAGTCGTCGGCGCCGAGATCGAGCGCCTCGACCTTACCGCCCTCGTCGTCCCGGCTCGACAGCACCACGACTGGAAGGCCGGGATGGCTCGCCCGGATCGCGCGGAGCAGGTCGTGCCCGCGCATATCGGGAAGCCCCAGGTCGAGGATGACGAGGTCCGGGCTGGCGCGGCCGAGCACCTCCAGGGCGGTGGCGGCGTTCGGCGCTTCCAGGATGGCGTAGCCCTGGGTGGCCAGCCCCATGCGCAGCAGCTTGCGGATCGGCGGCTCGTCGTCGATGACGAGGATGGTCGGGCTCATGCGGCGATATCCCTTGGCGTGGTCCGCGCCGGAACCGGGAGCGTCACGGTGAAGGCGGCCCCCAACCGGTCCCGGCGGTTGCCGGCGGTGACCGTGCCGCCCATGGCTTCGACGAAGCCGCGCGAGATGGCGAGGCCGAGTCCGGTCCCGGCCCGCACCCGGTCGCTCTTCCGGACGCGGTAGAACTTGTCGAACACGCGCTCGACGTCGGCCTCCGGGAGCCCGAACCCCTCGTCCAGAACTTCGATGCGCACGGTGCGGCTGTCCTGCCGAGCGCGCAAAGTGACGGTCGAGTCCTCGGGTGCGTACTTCGCGGCGTTGTCGAGCAGGTTGACCAGCACCTGCTCGAACAGGACCGGATCGAGCCTCAAGGTCGGCAGGTCGGGTGCGACCTCGACCGCGACCCGGTGGCCGGTAAGGATCTTCTGGGTCCGCCGCAGGGCGGTGTCGATGGTCTCGGCGACATCTTGGAGCCCCAGATTCGGTGCCACGGCTCCGGCCTCCAGCCGCGTCATGTCGAGCAAATTCACGATGAAGCGGTTCAATCGCTCCGATTCCTCGATGATGGTCGTCAACAACTCCGCCTTGGCCTCGAGGGGGAGGGCGCTGTCGAGGTCCCGCAATGTGCTGGCCGCGCCGAGCACGGAGGCGAGCGGTGTGCGCAAATCGTGGCTGATCGAGGTCAGCAGCGCCCGGGCGAGGCGGTCGGTCTCGGCGGCACGCTCGGCCCGGTCGAGATCCTCCACGAGGCGCACCCGCTCGAGGGCGAGCGCGCCCATATCAGCGAGCGCGTCGAGCAGGCGCCGACCTTCCGGCGTCAGGATCGGTCCCGTGCCGTCCGCATCAAGGCCGATCACCCCGATCGTGCCGCGCCCGGTGCGCATCGGCAGGAACAGGCGCTTGGCCCCGGGCAGAGTGTCGGCGCCGCGCCCGGCCGGGCGCTCGTTGTCGAAGGCCCACTGCGCCGCCGCCAGGTCGGCCTCGTCCAGCATATCCTCCGGCGGGTAGCCGGCACGGACGGCGACGGTCTGAGCATCCGGCAGGAGAAGGACGACGCGCACCCGCAGCATGGCCGCGACCTGCGCGGAGGTCGCCCAGAGCACGTCGTCGAGGGTCCCGCAGGCCGCGAGCTTGCGCGAGAATCCGAACAGCCGCTCCGTCGCCTTCGCGCGGCCCTGGCTGACCACCGCGCTCAGGCGGGCGCGGGCGGCGAGGTTCGAGACCAGCACCGCCACCAGCGTGAAGAGCAGGAAGGCCGCGACGTTGGTCGGGTCGGCGATGGTGAAGGTGTAGACCGGCGGCAGGAAGAAGAAGTTGTACGACAGCGAGGCCGCCACTACCGCGGCGAGCGAGGGCCCCAGGCCCCAGCGGACGGCCACCGCCACGACGGCGGTCAGCAGCATGAGGTCGGCGTTCTCGACGCCCGTCGACGGCTCCAGCAGCAGGGCGAGCCCGAGCCCGGCACCGGTCACGAGCAGCGCCAGGGCGTAGGACCGGGCATCGAAGGTGGCGGGCGGAGCGGCGGTGGCGACCGCGCGCCGGGACGCCGTCTCGGCCGGCGCGACCTCGCCCGGCACCACGTGGACGCTGATGTTGCCGCTGCGGCGGACGAGGTCGTGCACCACCGAGCCGTTCACCAGCTCGAAGATCCAGGAGCGTGTCGCCTTGCCCACCACGATGTGGTTCACGTTGGCGGAGCGTGCGTAGGCGAGGATGTCGTCGGCGATGCGCCGGCCGCCCGGCAGGGTGACGGCGTCGCCCCCGAGCCGGTCGGCGAGCCGCAGGGCCTCGGCCACCCGGTCACGCGCGGCCTCGCTGAGCGAGGCGGCGCGCGGTCCCTCGACCACCAGGGCGGTCCAGGGGGCGTGGAGGCGGTCTGCCAGCCGCTTGGCGTAGCGCACGAGGCCTGCCGAGCGCGGATCCTCGCTCACGCAGACGAGCACGCGCTCGCCCGCTGCCCAGGGGCCGGGAATCGCGTTCGCCCGCATGTGGCTCAGGAGTTCGTCATCGACCCGGTCGGCCGTCCGACGCAGGGCGAGTTCCCGCAGCGCCGTCAGATTGCCGCGCGAGAAGTAGTGCTTCAGTGCCCGCTCGGCGTTCGCCGGCACGTAGACTTTGCCCGCCTTCAGGCGCTCGATCAAATCGTCCGGGTTGAGGTCGACCACCTCGATGTCGTCGGCCCGGTCGAGGATGCTGTCCGGCACGGTTTCGCGCACGCGGATGCGGGTGATGGAGGCCACGACGTCGTTGAGGCTCTCGACGTGCTGGATGTTCAGCGTCGTCAGGACATCGATGCCGGCGTCGAGCAGTTCCTCGACGTCCTGGTACCGCTTCGGGTGGCGCGAGCCGGGCGCGTTGGTGTGGGCGAGCTCGTCGACCAGCGCCAGGGCCGGGCGGCGCGCCAGCAGTGCGTCGAGGTCCATCTCCTCCAGCACGGTGCCACGGTAGGGCACGGCCCGTCGGGGAATGGTCTCGAATCCGTCGAGCAGAGCCTCGGTCTCGGCCCGGCCATGGGTCTCGACAACGCCGACCACGACGTCGGCGCCGGCGGTGAGCCGGGCGCGCCCGATGGTGAGCATCTCGTAGGTCTTGCCGACGCCGGGGGCGGCGCCGAGGAAGACCTTGAGACGGCCGCGCGTCCGCTCCTCCCGGCGCGCCGCTTCGAGCAGCGCGTCGGGCGAGGGGCGGTTCGGGTCGCGGCCGGTTCCAGGCATGGTTTGCTCTTTAGCGCTTGGCGAGGTCGTCCAAGACAAGATTCAGCGCGAGCACGTTGACGCGCGGTTCGCCGAGCAGTCCGAGGGTACGGCCGTGGACCTGACCGGCGACGAGGTCGCGGAGCCGATCCTCGGGCAGATTGCGGGCCCGGGCGATACGCGGCACCTGGAACAGGGCGGCTTCAGGCGAGACGTCGGGGTCGAGACCTGAGCCGCTCGTGGTGACCAGGTCGATCGGCACAGGCCGGCCCGGGTTCTCGGCCTTCAGCGCGGCGAGGTCACCCTTCACGCGCTCGGCCAGCGCCGCGCTCGTGGGCCCGAGATTCGAGCCGGCGGAGTTGGCCGCGTTGTAGGGGGCCGGCACTGTCTTGGAAGCATCCGCCGGATCGGCGGCGGTGGTGGCCGAGGGCCGGCCATGGAAGTAGCCTTCGCCGGTGAAGCTCTGGCCGATCAGGCTGGAACCGACGATCCTGCCGTCGCGCTCGATCAGGCTTCCCGCGGCCTCGGCCGGAAAGAGCGCCCCGGCGACGCCGGTGACGGCGAGGGGGTAGGCGAGGCCCGTGACCGCCGTCAGCGCGACGAGCAGCACGAGGGCGGGACGAAGCTGGTTCAGCATGGAAGGTCTCCGGGACCTGTCGTTCAGGCGAGATGGAGGGCGGTGACGGCGAGGTCGATGGCCTTGATGGCCACGAAGGGCACGAGGATGCCGCCGAGGCCGTAGATCAGCAGGTTGCGCCGCAGGAGCGAGGCCGCGCCGACCGGGCGGTAGGTCACGCCGCGCAGGGCCAGCGGGATCAGCGCGACGATGACGAGGGCGTTGAAGATGATGGCGGAGAGGATCGCGCTCTGCGGCGAGGCCAGCCCCATGACGTTGAGTGCTTGAAGCTCCGGGTACAGCGTCAGGAACATCGCGGGGATGATGGCGAAATACTTGGCCACGTCGTTGGCGATGGAGAACGTCGTCAGGGCACCGCGGGTCATCAGCAACTGTTTGCCGATGCCGACGATTTCGATGAGCTTCGTCGGGTCGGAATCGAGGTCGACCATGTTGCCGGCCTCGCGCGCCGCCACCGTGCCGGTGTTCATGGCGACCCCGACATCGGCCTGAGCCAGCGCCGGCGCGTCGTTGGTGCCGTCGCCGCACATCGCCACGAGCTTGCCTTCGGCCTGCTCACGCCGGATCAGCGCCAGCTTGTCCTCGGGGGTCGCCTGGGCGAGAAAGTCGTCCACGCCCGCCTCCGCGGCGATGGCGGCTGCGGTCATGGGATTGTCGCCCGTGATCATCACCGTGCGGATACCCATGCGGCGCAGCTCCGCGAAGCGCTCGCGGATCCCGCCCTTCACGATGTCCTTCAGGGCAACGACGCCGAGCAGGCGTCCGTCCTTGGCCACCGCGAGCGGCGTGCCGCCGGCCTTGGCGATCTCCTCCGCGATGGCCCGGATTTCGGCCACCACCTCGGTCTCGGCGGCCGGGCGGTAGGCGAGCGCCACACTGGAGCCGCGGGTGGCCATCGGCGGCTCGGAGACCGAGGCGATGACGGCGTCGACCGCGCCCTTGCGGATCGACGAGCCTTCAAGGTCCACACCCGACATCCGCGACTGCGCGGTGAAGGGCACGAAGGCGGCGTTCAGCCCGACTATGTCACGGGCGCGAATGCCGTAGGTCTCCTTGGCGAGCACGACAATGGAGCGGCCTTCGGGCGTCTCGTCGGCCAGCGAGGCGAGCTGCGCCGCGTCGGCCAGATCCTGCTCGGTGACACCACGGACAGGGCGGAACGCGGTGGCCTGGCGGTTGCCGAGCGTGATCGTGCCGGTCTTGTCGAGGAGCAGCGTGTCGATGTCGCCGGCCGCCTCGACGGCGCGGCCCGACATGGCGAGCACGTTGAAGCGGACCAGACGATCCATGCCGGCAATGCCGATGGCGGACAGGAGCGCGCCGATGGTGGTCGGGATCAGGGTCACGAACAGCGCGACCAGCACGATCACGGGGATCGAGCCGCCGGCATAGCTGGCGAAGCTCGGGATGGTCGCCACCGCGAAGACGAAAACGATGGTCAGCCCGGCGAGCAGGATGTTGAGCGCGATCTCGTTTGGGGTCTTCTGGCGCGCGGCGCCCTCGACGAGGGCGATCACGCGGTCGACGAAGGTCGATCCGGCCGCGGCCGTGATGCGGACCTTGATCTCGTCCGAGAGCACCTGCGTGCCCCCCGTGACCGCCGAGCGGTCGCCGCCCGACTCGCGGATGACCGGGGCCGACTCCCCCGTGATGGCCGCTTCGTTCACCGAGGCCACACCCTTGATGACCTCGCCATCCGAGGGGATGAGGTCGCCGGCCTCGACGAGCACCACATCGCCGACCTTGAGGCTGGTGCCGGGCACGGTCTCGTAGGCCCGGCCCTGGCCGGTGAGCCGCTTGGCGGTCATCTCGGTGCGGGTACGCCGCAGGCTGTCGGCCTGGGCTTTGCCGCGGCCCTCGGCCAGCGCCTCGGCGAAGTTGGCGAAGATCAGGGTGAACCAGAGCCAGAGGATGATCTGGCCGGAGAAGAACAGGTCGCTGCCTCCAGTGACGAGGTCGCGGAGGAACAGCACCGTGGTTAGGGCCGCCACGACTTCGACCACGAACATGACCGGGTTGCGGATCATGGCGCGGGGGTCGAGCTTCCTGACGGAGCCGAGGAGCGCGGGCCCGACCAGGGCGGCGCTGAACAGCGATGAGGTCTTGCGGGACATGGGTTCGGGTGTCCGGAGAGGGCGAGGAGGCCCGGCGGGCGACGCCGGGCCTTGCCGGTTCAGGAGGCGGTCGCGCCGGCGGCCAGGGTGAAGGCCGCCGCGAGGACGAGGCCGCCGAGCAGCGCCACACCGAGGAGGGCCAGCACGAGGTCCGAGGTGCGCGCGGGCTTGGCCTCGGCGCCGTGGGACCGGTGGTGCGGCATCGGGTGATGGCGCGGCATACGCCGGTTCGGGACAGGGTGCGGCATCTCAGCCCCCGGTCGCGAAGGTCTGGCCGGCCGACCCGGCGAAGTGCTCGACCACCGGGCCCAGCGCCAGCGCCGGGAAGAAGGTCAGGCCGCCGATGATCAGCACCACGCCGACGAGGAGGCCGACGAACAGCCCGCCATGGGTCGGGAACGTGCCGGCGGAGGCCGGAAGCCGCTTCTTGGCGGCGAGCGAGCCGGCGATGGCCAGAACCGGAATCTTCACGAAGAAGCGGCCGACGAGCATGCCGATGGCCAGCGTGGTGTTGTAGAACAGCGTGTTGGCCGTCAGCCCGCCGAAGGCCGAGCCGTTGTTGGCGGCGGCCGAGGTGTAGGCGTAGAGGATCTCCGAGAAACCGTGCGGGCCGGCATTCGCGGGCCCGGCGAGACCGGCCGGCACCACCGTGGCAAAAGCCGTGAAGCCCAGCATCATCAGCGGCAGGCAGAGGATGCCGAGCATCGCCATCTTCACCTCGCGCGCCTCGATCTTCTTGCCGAGATACTCGGGAGTGCGTCCGACCATCAGGCCGGCCACGAAGATCGCGACCACGACGAAGACCAGCATGCCGTAGAGGCCCGCGCCGACGCCGCCGATGATGACCTCGCCGAGCTGCATGTTGAGTAGCGGAATCAGCCCGCCCAGCGCGGTAAAGCTGTCATGCATGGCGTTGACCGCACCGCAGGAGGCGGCTGTCGTGATCACCGCGAACAGCGCCGAAGCGGCGATGCCGAAGCGGACCTCCTTGCCTTCCATGTTGCCGCCGGTGAGGCTGAGGTTGGCGAGGACGCCGTGGGCGTTGGCCTCGGCCCAGTAGGTCACGGCCACGCCGGCGATGAAGAGCAGGCCCATCGCGGTGAGGATCGCCCAGCCTTGCCGCTCGTCCCCGACCATGCGGCCGAAGACGTTGGTGAGCGCGGCGCCGATCACGAAGATCGAGAGCATCTGCAGGAAGTTCGAGAGCGCGGTCGGGTTCTCGAAGGGGTGCGCGGCGTTGGCGTTGAAGAAGCCGCCGCCGTTGGTCCCCAGCATCTTGATGGCGACCTGGCTTGCCACCGGCCCGACCGCGATGGTCTGCTTCGCGCCCTCCAGCGTCGTCGCCTCGACGTAGGGCGAGAGCGTCTGCGGCATGCCCTGGGACACGTAGAACAGGGCCAGCACGGTGCAGAGCGGCAGCAACACGTAGAGGGTGGCGCGGGTCATATCGACCCAGAAGGAGCCCAGCGTCTTTGTCGAAGCCCTGGCGAAGCCGCGGATCAGCGCGACCGCCACCGCCATGCCCGACGCCGCCGAGACGAAGTTCTGGTGCGTCAGCCCCAGCATCTGGCTAAGGTAAGTCAGAGTGGTCTCGCCGCCGTAGGACTGCCAGTTGGTGTTAGTGACGAAGCTCGTCGCGGTGTTGAAGGCGAGGTCGGGCGCCACCGCGGCCTGCTCGGCTGAGTTGAGCGGCAACAGCGCCTGCAGGCGCAGGAGCGCGTAGAGCAGGACAAAGCCGGCGACATTGAACAGGACCATCGCCCCTGCGTAGCCGAGCCAAGTCTGCTCCTGGCGCGCGTCGATGCCGGAGACGCGATAGAGCCCGCGCTCGATCGGGGCGAGGGCGGGCGAGAGAAGCGTGCGCTCGCCGTCGAAGACGCGGGTCATGTACCCGCCGAGTGGCCGCACGAGCGCCAGCACGACCGCGCCGTACAGCGCGATCTGCATCCAGCCGTTGAGTGTCATGGAGGTTCGTCCTGGGGCCGCTCAGAACCGCTCGGGGCGGACGAGGGCGTAGGTGAGGTAGACGAGGAGCCCGGTCGTTACGAGGGCGCCAAGGGCGAGGTCGAGGGTCATGGCGGCTTGCCTTAGAGACGCTCGCAGAGCGCGGCATAGCCGGCGACCAGGCCGAAGAAAGCGAGGCCTCCGAGCAGGAAGACGATGTCGAGCATGGTGTTGTCCGTATCCGTTCGGTCCGCCGGCCGCGGGTGCCCCGCGGCTGGCCTGGGCCTATCCGGAATGTGGACGGGAACCGCGTTAGGGTTCGAGAGGGAAAGGAATGCGATCTTATAAGGATCGCATGAGGATCGGCCCGATTCCGGGTTCACCGCTCTTCTGCTGCGCGTGCCTGGCCGCCAGGCGGCCTGCCGCTCCTGGCAGGCGCCCGAGGCGCCGAGAAGCCTCGCCCTGGGACAGGCGGCGCTGCTGCTCACCTTCGTCGATCAGGGCGACACCGGCGAAAAGCCGGCCACGGCCGCGCGCAAGCACGGTATCGAGCTGGAGGTCATGAAGCAGCCCTCGGCCCGCCTTTGCGGGGCTGCGCAGCTTGAGACCGAGGCGCGATCAGGTCCCTGCTCGCGGCGCCGCAGGCGAGCGAACCCCTGACGGGAATGCCATGCTCGCGAAGACACCATCACGCCGGATCAGCGCATGCAGCAGCGCCGCTCCGATATGGGCGAGGATCGTGGCGAACAGCCCGTAGGCCAACACGGTGTGGAGCTCGCGTAACCAAGCGTAGACCATCGGGCTTTGCGGCAGGATCGGCGGCAGCACGAACGGTCCGACAAGCGTTACGGGGTAGCGGGCCGCCGACAGCATCGCCCAACCGACGAGCGGCATGGCCAGCATCAGCCCGTAGAGGACGATGTGTGAGGCATGTGCGGCCCGGCGCTGCCAGACCGGCAGATCCCGCGGCAAGGGCGGCGGTGGACGACGCCAGCGGTTCGCGAGCCGCAGGACGGCAAGGAGCAGGATCAAGAGGCCGAGCGGACGGTGCAGCGCGACCAGCGCGTGGTAGTCGGCGAGCGATGTCACCATCGCGACGCCGATCAGCAGCATGGTCAGGATCAGTGCCGCCATGCTCCAGTGGAGCAGGCGTGCCGGCAGATTGAAGCGGGTGCTGTCCGTCACAGTGAGGCTCCATCCGGTGATGTGCCGGCCACGGCGCTGGGCACCTTTTCCTCACCGGCGCGCCGGGTGAAGGATCGGGCATAGGCCGCCGAGCGGGCGCTCAGCAGCGGATCGTCGGAGGGTGCGATGCCGTCCGGCAGGACGAGCGGATCGAAGTTGATGTCCCGGCAAGTATCGGCTTCCTCCGGCGCTGTGCCGGTGAGGGTCAGCGTACCCACGTCCACACTCTCGCGGTCGGAGGGCTACGGGAGAGTCGCGTCGTCGGTGGCGTCACTCGCCTGACCCAGGGTCACGACAAGGTGCCAATGCAGCGGTTCCTGCCGAAGCTCGGCCGCGAGGGTGTCGAACAGGACATTCTTGGCGGCTTGCGCCTCCTGGGCGGCGGATCCCGGTTCCGGTCGCCGCTCCGGCACGAAAGCCCATCGCACCGGTGTCGTACGGCCATCGCTCGCCACGAACCGGAAGGCGTTCAGGCTCCGGAAGGTGCTGTCGGCAAAGCCGGCGGTGATCGTGCGCGCCTTGATCAAGGCTGCCGCCTTCGCACTCTCAGGATGCATGGCGAAGAACGCCTTCAGGCGCTCAGGGTCGGGCTTGCCGGTGGCCGGATCCGGCTTGGCGGCGAGCAACTGCTCGTAGAAGGCCTCCGGCGTGCGCACCGGGAAGACCGGGATGTTGTTCATGCCTGTGCGCCACTCCTCGCCCTCGGGCAGCCGGAAGCGCACGGCGAGGCTGCGCACTGTGGCTGCGGTATCGGCCGCGTAGGGCTGCCCGCCCGCGAGCGCGACCCGTCCCTCGACCGGCGTCACCCGCCCCGCCGAGAACACGCTGGCCTTCGAGAGACGGGCTCCTGCTCCGTTGCTGGCGAAGTCGCCGGCCACGCACAGGCCCTTGGCATGGTTGCGCCGGAAGCCGGGATGCGGACCGTTCACCTGCTCGAAGCGGTCGACGACGCGCGCCGGGGTCAGTGCGTCCGATGACAACCAGCCGCCCGCGTAGGTGAAGGCTCCGGCCGTTCCGGCGAGCACCGCGCCGATGCCAGCGAGGCGCAGCATCAGGGCGCGCGTGGTCATTCCGGGAGGAGCCCCGGTGAGGTGGTGCAGCAGGGTCATGGATGCCTCAGGTGTTCGTCGCGGTCGTGCGGCGAATCTCGTTGGCCAGGGGATGAAGGACGGCCGGATCGCGTGCGCCTACGAGGCTGTAGCCGAGCCCGTCCTGGGCCCAGGCGTAGCCGGCGGCGGACCCGGACCGGTGCTCACGCATGGGCGCATCGCCCGGCTGGGCCATGGGCCGCATCAGCATGACGAGGCGCGTGCCATGATGGTCGTCATACATCAGCAGACCTGCCGGACCGTGCGGCGTGGCAACCAGCCGTCCGCCCATCAGCCGGTAGCCGGAGGAAGTCAGGTCCGGCACGCCGACCCGGCGGTCGAGCCGGGCAGAGAACCAGCGGGCGAGTTCGTCACTGTCGCTCGCCGCGAGTTCGACCGGGCGCAGGCGGTCGGGGGCATAGACGGCGTAGTTCGCGCTCGCCTCCTGGGCCAAGGCATCGACCCCGGTCATCGGCGAAGACAGGGTTCCGCGAAGACCCCAGCCGCCCAAACCTCCGAGCGCGAGCAGGACGGCGGCGGCCGCAGCCTGCCAGGAGGGCAGACGCGGGCGCCGCCGTGCCTCGACGAGGTGTGCAAGGTTGAGCTGGGCCGGTACGGGTTCGGCGGCCACTGGGCCGAAGGCTCCGCGCAGGTCGTCACCGAGTGCGCGCATGCGCTCGACGCGTCGGCTGAGATCGGGATGGCGAGTGAGATAGGATTCGACCTCGGCTTTGCGCGCCGCTTCCAAGCGCTCGTCGACGAACGCCTGCAGGTCGTCCTCGGTAATCGGGCGCATGGTCACTTCACCCTCCTGAGCAGCGGACGCTTGACGGGAGCGGACGCGCTCTCACCGTCGATGAGCTGGATCATCCGGTCGCGCGCGCGCGACAGGCGCGACATCACGGTTCCGATGGGGATGGCGAGCACCTGCGCCGCCTCGGCGTAGGAGAGCCCCTCCACGCTCACGAGCAGCAGCACGCCGCGCTGCTCCTCCGGCAGAGCGTCGAGAGCCGCCGTCACGTCGCGCTGGAGCAGGCCATCGTCCTGGTTCGGGGCGACGGCCAAAGTCGCCTCCGGCGCATCCTCGACGGTCATGTACGAACCGCGGCGCGCGCGCTGGCGCATCTGGCTGACGGCGAGATTATGAAGAATGGCGTAGAGCCAAGTGCGCACGTCCCCGTCGGCCCGGCGCTGATGCCACCGGCCGATGGCGCGCTCCAGACAATCCTGAACGAGGTCGTCCGCATCGGTCGGGTTGTGCAGGAGCGCGCGGGCATAGCGGCGCAGGGCCGGAATGAGCGGCTCGATGAGGCGGATCATATCGCTCACGGCCATCCTCCTGACACGCGCGGACTTCGTTCGACCGCTCCGCCCGCGGCAAGCGCGCCCGGCGACGGTACGGGGACAGAGACGCCGTTCCCCGACGTTTATTCCGGAGCCAGCCTGATTTTTTTGGGTCGTATGTCCTGGCGGATGTCAGACGACGAAACCGCAATTTTTTGGGACCGAGCCCGGAATATTTCGCGGAAGATGGCGTCTGTCAGGTCGTTGCCGGTCCGATCGAAGTGTTCGGCAGCGAACCAGAGGAATCTGACATGTACAACATCAAGCACACCGCTCTCGTCCTGTTTGCCGCCGTCGGTGCTCTTGCCGCCGTCACCACGGGTGCAAGTGCAAAGGCCGTCGCGCCGGCTCAGGCCTGCTCAGGGAGCTGCACCTCGTCAATCGTCTCCGCCTGGACGGCCGGTGCAATGCCGGGCGACGAGTTCTTCGAGAGCGACACCGACTCCGCCAACGCCAACAACCCCGCCCTGCCGCCCTATGCCCGCGGCCGGGGCCAAGAGGCGGGTGGGCCCGCACGAGAGCTGATCCCGAACTGAACCGGCGCAAGCGTTCCCGCCTCTTGCAAATCCTGAGGTCGATCGAAGAGCACAGCCGGGCCTGCCTACGGCTGAAGGCGGCACGGCACATCAACAGCGTCGGCGTGATTAAGGCAGTAGCCGACGCCCTGTGCCTGCATGGCATTCCGGAACACATTTGCCGCGACAATGGCCTTCGGATGATCCCGAAGGCACGGCGCAAATGGGCCGCAAAAGCTGGTGCGCAGATCTATTACATCGCACCAGGATCGCGTTCGACTGCACTCGTCGCTCGGCGATCGGCCGCCCGCGCCGGTCACCTTCCCGGATCGGGCGTTCGGCACCCCATCGCGGCTACCATGCACCGGCCTCGCAACTGACTCGGTCCAAAATAAGGGGTCGGGTCAAGGTGATGATCATCATCAGGAACCGACAAAGCGGGGCCACACGAGGCACCGGCGCTGACGTCGCGGCGGGCGTCGTTCAAATGCGAGCGATCATCGCTAGCGCTGGCACACAAGATGTCAGGTGTTGGCGAGGCGGCTCAGCGTGTCGGTCAGCGTCAGGGCGAACAGGATCGCGAGCCAGAACAGGCCGCACGCGGCGGCGAGACGCACAAGGTGGTCGGCGCGGTTCAGGCGCATGAACAGCAGGGCGACCAAGCCGGCTTGTGTCGCGGCGAGGCCGAAATTCACGGCTGGAGCCCAGGGAGCATTGAGGTGGTAGGCGGCGAGCAGGCTTGCCGTCAGGAGCCCCAGCAGCAGAAGCCAGACGACGAGGCCGCGCAGCCAGATCGTGCCGGCCCTCGTCCGAAGACGCGCGCTCATGCGCTCCGCCCATCGAGGTAGAGCATCGGGTAGAGGAAGATCCAGACCATGTCGACGAAGCCCCAGTAGAGTGTCGCCACCTCCACCTGCGGGCTCGCAAGCAGGAAGCCCGGTGCGCGCCACTCCCGCCAGATGAGGCGGGCGATGAGGCCGACGCCGATCGACAGATGGATCGCGTGGACCGAGGTCGAGAGCCAGTAGAAGCCGAAGAAGAGCTGCGTGGCCGGCGCCTTGAGGGCGAAATCAGCGCCGGGCACGAGATGCTTCTCGATATCCTCGCGGTATTCGAGGCCTTTGACCACCAGGAAGGCAAGACCGAGCAGGACGGTCGTCGTAAGGCAGAACAGGGTGAGGCGGCGCAATCCGTCCTGCTCCGAGGCCTGCGCCGCGATGGCCGCGGTCAGCCCGCTGGTCAGCAGCAGCGCGGTGTTGAGGGTGCCGTAGACGATGCTGGTCTCGCGGGCCGCGGTCGCGAAGTCCGTCGCGTGCTCTAGGCGCAGCACCGTATAGAGCAGGAACAGCGCGCCGAAGAACAGCACTTCGCTGGCGAGGAAGACCCACATCCCGAAGGTGGCCCCGGCGCGCTGATACGCGAACGCGCCCGTCTCCGGCAGCCTGAGCCCGCCCCAGGGCTCGCGCAGATGGCGGCCGGCGGTTGGCGGCGTGATGTCACCGCCCGGGCTCACGTCAGCGCTCCTTGCTCGGCGATGCGATCGTCCTCGGCCGGCGCCGCGCTCTCGGGGTGATAATCGTAGGGGCGGCCGAGCACTTCCGGGTTGCCGAAGAAGTTCTGGCGCGGCGGCGGAGACGTCGTGCGCCATTCGAGCCCTGAGGCGTTCCACGGGTCGTTGAGGGCACGACTACCATAGAACAGCGACCAGGTGAGGTAGCCGAGCGGCATGAGGTAGGCCACCGCGAGCACGGCCGCGCCTGAAGACGACAGTACGTTCCAAACCTGGAACTCCGGAGGATAGGCGTAGTAGCGCCGCGGCATGCCGAGATAGCCGGCGATGAATTGCGGGAAGAAGGTCAGGTTGAAGCCGAAGAACATCAGCAGCGCGGCAAACCGCGCCCAGCTCTCCGGATACATCCGCCCCGTCACCTTCGGCCACCAGAAATGCAGGCCGGCGAAGTAGGCCGAGACCGAGGCGCCGACCATGATGTAGTGGAAATGCGCGACGACGAAGTAGGTGTCCTGCACGTGCACGTCGATCGGCACGGAAGCCAGGAACAGGCCGGTCAGGCCGCCCATGGTGAACAGGCCGAGGAAGCCAAGCGCGTAGAGCATCGGCGATTCAAAGCCGATCTGGCCGCGGTAGAGCGTGGCAGTCCAGTTGAACACTTTGATCGCCGAGGGCACCGCCACGATGAAGGACAGGAACGAGAAGACCAGGGCGGCAAACGGCGACATGCCCGAGGTGAACATGTGGTGGCCCCAGGTGAAGAAGCCGATCACCGCGATCGCCACCAGGGCGTAGACCATGAACGAGTAACCGAAGATGCGCCGCCGCGCGTAGCAGGTGATGACTTCCGAGATCACGCCCATCGCCGGCAGGATCATGATGTAGACGGCCGGGTGCGAGTAGAACCAGAACAGGTGCTGGAACAGGATCGGGTCGCCGCCCCGCGCCGGATCGAAGATCGGCAGGTTAAAGGTGCGCTCGGCGATGACGAGGACGAGCGTCAGGGCCAGCACCGGCGTGGCGAGCACAAAGATCAGGCTCGTCGTGTACATCGACCAGACGAAGAGCGGCAGCCGGAACCACGTCATGCCGGGCGCCCGCAGGTAATGCACCGTGGCGATGAAGTTGACGCCCGTGGCGATGGTCGAGAAGCCCGAGACGAACACGCCGAGCACGGCGAGCGTGACGAAGGTGTTCGAGAATACGGTCGAGTAGGGGACGTAGAAGGTCCAGCCGGTGTCGATACCCCCCGCCAGCACGGCGGCGAGCGTCAGCAGCCCGCCGGCCATGTTGAGATACCACGAGATCAGGTTGAGCTTGGGGAAGGCGAGGTCGCGCGCGCCGATCATCAGCGGCAGCAGGAAGTTCCCCATCGTCGTCGGGATCGACGGGATGAGGAAGAACCAGACCATGACGATGCCGTGCAGCGAGAACAGCTTGTTGTAGGTGTCGGCGCCGACGACGTCGCCCTGCGGCGTGAACAGCTCCAGCCGCACCAGCGTGGCGGCCGCGCCGCCGATGAAGAAGAAGAACGTGATCGACAGCACGTAGAGTATCGCGATGCGCTTGTGATCGGTGGTGAACAGCCAGGAGGCGACGGAATGGCCCTCGCCGAGATAGCTGACCGGCAGGCCGAGATCCAATTCGCGCGGATTGGCCAGCGTCGAGGCATCGGAAGAGGCGCCGCTCATCGGAGGCTTCCTGCGGAAGAGGGATGATGCGTCATTGCGGCGTCTCTCCCGAAGCGGGCGCGCCGGGCACCATGGCGGGGCTGCGCAGGGTCTGGTTCGCGGCGCCGTCCTGCGGGGTCTGGCCGGGCGCGCAGATGTTCTGCGCGGTCGCAAGGTTGAGCGAGCCGATCAGGTCGAACCGGTCGGTGCCGTGGCGGATATAGGCGGTGAGCGCCTGGATCTCGCCGTCGGAGAGCTTGCCCTCGTAGCTCGGCATGATCGGCTCGTAGCCGGCGACGACATCGCGCTGCGGCTGGAGGATCGAGTCGCGGATGTAGGCTTCATCCACGCTTGCCATGCGTCCGCCTTCCAGCGGCACCGACTGCCCCCAGATCCCGGCGAGCGAAGGCGCGTGCACCTTCGAACCGGCGTTATGGCAGCCGGAGCAGCCGCGCGCGGAGAAGAGCCGTTCGCCGAGTTCGGCGAGGCCGTCCCGCTCGGGCTGCCGTGTGAGCCACTGTGCGTAGTCCTGCGGCTCCATCACGATCACCCGGCCCAGCATGCGCGAGTGGTCGGTGCCGCAATACTCGGTGCAGAGCAGGTGATAGGTGCCGGTTTTGGTCGCCTGAAACCACGTCTCGGTCTGCTGGTAGGGCAGGGCGTCGCGCTTCAGGCGGAAGGCCGGGACGTAGAACGAGTGGATCACGTCCTGCGAGGTCAGTAGCAGGCGCACCGGCGCGCCGACCGGGACATGCAGCTCGTTGATCTCGCGCGTGCCGCTCGGCCCTTGCGTCTTCCACATCCATTGCTTGCCGACGACGTGGATCTCGATCGCATCCTTCGGCGGCGAGAAGGCGACGATCTCGACCGACGCCGCCCACCAGAAGATGAAGACGAAGATGAACAGTGTCGCGGCGGTCCAGCCGATCTCGAATTCGCGGGAAACGACGCTCGGCATCTCGCCGCGCTTGGCCGGGGAGCCGCGGCGGAACCGGATCGCGAAGGTCAGGACGAGCCCGACCACGAGCAGGACGATGGCCGAGGAGATCAGCAGGAGGCCGACGAAGATCGTATCGACCTTCGCCGCCTGAACGGAGGCCGATTCCGGTCGCAGGAACGCGGGGATCAGGGAATCGAGCATCAGCGCGCGCCTATCCCCGGACCGGTGCTCACGGGCGTGCTGACCGCGCCCGGCCCGGCGCCGGGCGAGAGCACGCGGCTCGACGCACCGCCGCGGCTGCCGAGCGCGGGCGTACGTTCCGGCTGGAGCGGGGCCGCGTAGGCCGCGTTGCCGCGCTCCGCGAGGCGTCGCATCGCCTCCTCGATCGGCATCCGGGCGATCCCGTTCGCGCGGTCGATCCAGGCGTAACCGTCGAGCTTGGCCCGCTGATCCCTGAGCATTGCCGCGAGGTCGGCCGCCGGGCTCTGTTGAAGCCGGGGCGCCGGAAACATCCGCGCCGTCTGAACCAGGGGGCCGAGGCCCTGGCGGTTATAGTAGTAGCGAAGCCCGCCGATGGTGACGGCGGTGAAGACGACGATGAACAGGCCGGTCAGCAGCAGCGGCTTGAGCCGGATATCGGGCGCCTCGGTGCCGGGCGGGGCATGGCCGACGACATCGTCGTGAACCCGCGTATGGAGTTGACCGCGCGCCGCGTCAGACATGACGGAGCCTCCCGGCACGCCGGATGATGAGCCGAGAGGCGAAGCGGGACAGGAGTACCAGCACGACGAGGGCGACCACGGCCGCCGCGGCGGCGGAGCCGGCCTCGTCGCCGTAAGCCGGGAGAACGAGCCAGGCGAAGTGAACCGCCACGCCGATCAGCACGAGCAGGCCAACGCCGCGCATCAGCGCCGGACTGTTCCGAACGGCGGAGAAGAGCAGGGCGAGGAAGGGTAGGATCCCGCCGAGGATCAGGCTCGCCACGAGGACGCCGCCCCAGGGGCTCGCGCCGCGCTTGAGATACCACGCCGCCTTGGGCGGAAGGTCGCCGTACCACGCCACAATGTAGGACATCAGCTCGAGGTAGATCACACCGAGGAGCGTCGCGAGCATCAGGCCGGCGAGGTCGGAGGCGCCGCGCGCGTCGAGGCTCGGCGGGCTGACCAGAGCGGCGAAAGCAAGTGCCGCGAGGATCTGATGGAGGGCGACGTCGGCGGGAAAGGCCGAGGCGTTGAAGCCGGGCTCGACCGAGAGGATCCAGTCGACGGAGACGAGGCTGATGCTCAGACCATAGAAGGTGAGACCGAGGGCGGCGGCGAGCGTGCCGGCGCGCCCGGACAGGAACAACGCTGCAAGCGCCGACCAGCCGAGCAGGGTTACGGCTGCACGGACGAGGAACAGCGTCGGATCGAGGTAGAGGCGCAGGACGTCCGGCTTGGCGCCAGTGCCTGCGGCCCAGGGATAGGCGGCGTGTAGCCCGAGGGCGACACCGAGGAAGGTGACGGCGGCGAGCGGCACGAGGGTGGTCGCCGGCCGCAGCACCGGAGCGAGAGCCTCGCCCCAGCGCCCGCCGGTCACCCTATGGATCATCACGAGGACGAGGGCACCGAAAGGCACCGCGCTCCACACGATCCAGGCCAGCAGCCAGCCGCGGGACAGGGCATCGCTCACGGCAGCTTCTCCGCGAGATCGGGCGCCTCGGCGACGCGGGCGCCCTGCGAGAGCTGCAACGCGCGGATATAGGCGGCGATCGCCCAGCGGTCGCGCGGCTCGACCCGGTTGGCGTAGGCGTACATCACACCGTAGCCGCGGGTGATGACATCGACGAAGTAGGCGGCCGGCGCCGCCCGCAGGCGGTCGTCGTGATAGGAAGGCGGGGCGGGAAAGCCGCGCTGCACCACCATGCCGTCGCCATGGCCGGTATAGCCGTGGCAGGGCGTGCAGATCGCGTCGTAGCGCTGGCGACCGCGCTCCAGCAGTGCCGCATCCACGGGCGGCGGCTCGCGCAGGGCGGTCTCGCGTTCGAGTGCGCCGATCGCGACCGTGCCCTCCGGCGGGCGGCGCGCCTCCGCGTGATCGGGGAAGAGCGGGGCCTTGCCATAAACCTCGTAACGCGCCTGCTGGCGCATCGACTGGTCCTCGCAGGCGCCAAGGGTGAACAGCAGCGGCAGCAGCAGGGGGAGGGCGCGCCTCACGGGTGCATCTCCGCGACGAGGAGGGCGCCGGCCCGCTCCAGGCTCTCGCGAAGCGCCGTCGCGTCGGTGTCCTTCGACGCGACGAGGAGCAGGAAGCGGTCCTGGCTCGCGCGCTCGAATTGCGGGATCGCGAAGAGCGGATGGTGCAGGCGCGGCAACCCGCAGGTCCAGAACAGGGCGATGAGGCCCGTGATCGCCGCGATCAGCACGCCGAATTCGAACGGCACCAGCAGGAAGACCGGCCAGGAATGCAGCGGACGCCCGCCGGTGTTCAATGGGTAATCGATCACGGAGGAGTACCATTGCAGGGCGTACATCGCCGCCGCCGCGCCGAAGCCTGTCAAAGCCATCACCGGCCGCACGAGGTTGCGCGGCGGCGCGAAAGCGTTCGTGAGATCCGGCACCGGGAAGGGCGTGAAGGCGTCGAGCGCGCGGTGGCCGTCGGCGGCGGCCAGCCGCATCGCCCGTACCAGCGCGTCGGGGTTGTCGAACTCGGCGAGCAGCGGGGCGCTCATGCCGTCCCCCTTGCGCCGCGCCCTCATCGTGGGCGAGCTGGCTGACCTCGTGGATGGAGACGATGGGGAAGATCCGCGCCAGCACGAGGAAGCCGAAGGCGAACAGCCCGAGCGGCGCGATTAGGATCACCACGTCGTAGAAGCTGACGTGATAGGTCCGCCACAGGCTCACGGCGTGGCCGTGCGAGAGCGTGTTCCAGACGATCAGAATGCGCTCGAGCCACATGCCGAGATTGATCACGATCGAGATGATCGCGAGCGCCCATAGGTTGAGGCGCACCCGGGCGAACCAGAGCGCCTGCGGCACGAGGCAGTTGCAGAACAACAGGCTGTAATAGAGCCAGCGATAGTCGCCGGTGAAGAAGTAGGCAATCACGGCGCGGTCGGCGTGATCGCCGCCATACCAGCCCATGAACCACTCCGTGGCGTAGGAGAAGGTCATGACGACCGAGGCGAACAGCATCACCTTCGCCATGGCGTCGAAATGGGCCGGGGTGATCACCGCCTGAAGGTTCAGGCCCCAGCGGATGATGATGGCCAGCACCACCACCATGGCGAAGCCCGAATACATCGCCCCGACGACGAAGTAGGGCGGGAAGATCGATTCCTGCCAGCCGGGCATCAGGCTCGCGGCAAAGTCGAGGCCGACGATGGAATGGACGGAGCAGACCAGCGGGACGGCCAAAGCCGCCATGGTCTTGTGGAAGGTCTCGTAGACCGCCCAGTGCCGGGCCGAGCCGCGCCAGCCGAGCGCCAGCGCGCCGTAGATCTTCCTGCCGAGGCGCGATTGCGCCCGGTCGCGCATGGTCGCGAGGTCGGGCAGCAGGCCAGTGAACCAGAAGATCAGGGAGAACAGGAGGTAGCTGAGGATCGCCCAGAAATCCCAGACCAGCGCCGAGCGCCATTGCGGCCAGAGATCCATGGTGTTGGGGTAGGGGGCGAGCCAATACGAATAGAGCGGCCGCCCGAGATGGATGATCGGGAAGATGCCGGCGATGGCGGCCGCGAACAGCGTCATCGCCTCGGCGAAGCGGTTGATCGAGGCGCGCCAATGCTGGCGCGTCAGCAGCAGCATCGAGGAGATCAGCGTTCCGGCATTGCCGATGCCGATCCACCAGACGTAGTTGGCGATCGAGAAGCCCCAGACCACCGTGGTGTTCACCCCCGAGAGGCCGATGCCGACGGTGAGCACCGCGCCGATGGCGATCACGGTGGCGAGCACCAGCGGCAGCACGCCGACGAAGGCGATGACCCAGGCCCGTCCCGGCCCGCGCCTCTGGATCGGATCGGCGACCGCGGCGCAGATCTCGCCATAGCCGAGACGCTCGCGGGCGATCCAGCGATGGGGCTGGGCATGCCCGCTCACGCGCGATCCTCCTTCAGATCCGGGTTCGGGGAGCGAAGGTTCGCGAGGTAGGTCGTGCGCGGGCGGGTGTTCAGCTCCTCCATCAGCGCGTAGTGGCGCGGGTCCTTGCGCAGTTCGGTGATGGCGTTGCCGGACTTTGCGAGGTCGCCGAACCGGATCGCCCGCGTCGGGCAAGCAGATTGGCAGGCGGTGACGACCGCGCCCATCTCGCGCCCGTCGCGCTCGGCCGCCTGCCGCTCGGTGGCGATGCGTTGGATGCAGTAGGTGCACTTCTCCATCACGCCGCGGGCGCGGACGGTGACGTTGGGGTTGCGCTGGGCCTTCATCGATTCCGCGCCGAGATTGGCATAGGGCTGGCCGTCGGCGTAGCCGAAGAAGTTGAACCGGCGGACCTTGTAAGGGCAGTTCGCCTCGCAGAAGCGGGTGCCGACGCAGCGATTGTAGACCTGAAGGTTCAGGCCCTCGCCGTCATGGACCGAGGCCGCGACGGGACACACCGGCTCGCAGGGCGCGTGCTCGCAATGCATGCAGGGCACGGGCTGGAACCCGGCGCGCGGCGCCTCCGGGCTGCCCTCGTCGTAGATATCGACCCGCAGCCAATGCATCATCCGGCCCCG
This sequence comes from Methylorubrum sp. SL192, assembly GCF_026672325.1. Classification (NCBI taxonomy): domain Bacteria; kingdom Pseudomonadati; phylum Pseudomonadota; class Alphaproteobacteria; order Hyphomicrobiales; family Methylobacteriaceae; genus Methylorubrum; species Methylorubrum sp. SL192. Next base: position 4,492,173 of record NZ_JAPPQV010000003.1, on the reverse strand, counting down.
CGCGATCTCTTCCGGCCCGACCACGGGCACGTTGTTCTCGGACTGGCAGGCAACGACGCAGGCGTTGCAGCCGATGCAGGCATCGGTGTCGATCACCATCGCCCAGGCATGGCCGTCGGCATCGCCCTTCCACGGATCGAGCAGGGACGGCTGATCCGCGCCGGCGCCCTTCGGCTCGGCACTTGCCAGCGCCGCGAGATCGATCTGCCGGAACAGCTTTTTAGTTTCGCCCTCGATCTCGACGTAGTTCTGCGTGCGCAGGATCGTTTCGGTTCGGTCGGACTTCGCGAGATCGACGCCGGTCACGAGCCAAGGCGACGCCTGCGTCACCAGCCCGTAGGCGTTTGCACCGATACCGTTGCCGATGGCGCCGGCCCGCTCGCGGCCGTAGCCGAGTGTCAGCACGCCGACACCCTCGGCGACGCCGGACTCGGTGATGACCGGCACCTCGATCGAGCGCCCGCCCGCGCTCGCGCGCACCACGTCGCCGGCCGCCAGCCCGCGCCGCCGGGCTTCCGCGCGTGAGAGCGCGAGCGCGTTGCCCCAGACCTGCTTCGAGATCGGCTTCGGGCATTCCTGAAGCCAAGCATTGTTGGCAAAGCGCCCGTCCCAGAGGCACGGGTCGGGACGCAGCTCGACCGTCAGCCCCTCGGCCTGGCGGGTCTCGGGAAGGGTCGGCAGGCGCGGCTCGCCGGGATCGACGATGGGCGCGGCGCTGTCCGCAACGATGCCGTCATGCAGGCAGCGGCGCCACCAGCCCTCGAAATCGGCGCCGCCGCGCTCCCGCCATGTCTCGCGCACGAGCGCATAGCCCGAGGTCGCGCTGCGGCCGGTGAACAGCGGGAGGATCTCGTGGAGCGAGCGCCCGTCGTAGAGCGGGCGCAGCAGCGGCTGTACGAGGCTGACCGTGCCATCCGTGGCGCGAAGATCCGACCAGCTCTCCAACTCGTGCGTCAGAGGCAGGTGCCAGTGGGTCGCTCCCGCGGTCTCGTCGCCGTGCAAGCCGGCATGGACGCTGAAGCGGGCGCGGGCGATGCGCCGGGCAAGATCGAGGTCGGCCGGTGCCGTCGCGACCGGATCGCCACCGAGGATGGCGAGGCAGATCACGCTGCCGCGGTCGAGCGCCTGGGCGAGATCGGCGAGCGTCGCCGGAGCACGACCCTCGATCCGGTCGGGCGGCGCGATGACATCGACCGGCGCGCGAAGTCGCGCGTTGATCCAGTGGGTCAGCGCGTGCCATTCCGGCGGGAGGGCGGGGCCGGCGAGCACTAGAGCGCGACCCTGATGCGCCGTCAGATCGGCGGCGGCCGCTTGTGCGAAGCGGCGGGCCGCCTCGGGCAGATCGGGCGCGGCCAAGCGGGCACCGAGCGCGTTGGCGACGCTCGTCAGGATCGCGGCCTGTTCGAGCGGCGTCACGGCGCGCCGCGCATCCGCCTTGACGCCCGTGAGCGTCAGCGCCGACTCGGCCACGTAGAGGCGCCCGAACCGGGCCGGATCGCGGCGGCGCTCGGCGAAGGCGCGCGCCAGGCGGATCTGGTCCGGCCCGGCCCCGAGCGGGTCTGCGCCGACGCACAGGATCGTCTCGGCCCGATCGAGCCGCGGCAGGGCCCGCAAGGGGCGGCCGAAGGCGAGTTCGGCTCCCCGCTCGGCATTCGCCTCGTCGATCGCCTCGTGAACATGCCAGACCGCCTCCGGCAGGGCTTGCAGCAGGGCCTCGATCTGGCGGGCGAGCGTCGGCGAGGTGACGCGGCCGGTCACGAGGTGCAGGCCACGTCCGCGCGCGCCGCGCACGGTGGAAAGCGGCCCGCTCAGAGCGCGCTCGAACATGTCCCAGGAGGCGATGCCGTTGACGCGCTCGGTCACCGTGCGCGAGCGGTCGGGATCGTAGAGGTCGAGGATCGCGGCCTCGGCGAACACGTCGGTCGCCCCCAGGCTGCTGGGATGGAGCGGATTGCCCTCGATCTTGATCGGCCGTCCGTCGACGGCGATGGCGTGGACGCCGCGGGCCCAGCCACTCAGGGACAGAGTCGTGGCGTAGCGCACCGGTACGCCGGGCAGAAGCTGCTCGGGCGCGCGGACATAGGGCACGATCTCGTCGACCGGCTTCGAACAGCCGCCCGCGGCGAGCGTGATGCCCGCTCCGAGAAGTCGCAGCGCCTCGCGCCGGGAGGGCGGGGTCAGCGGTGGCATATCGAGCACTCGCTCAGCCGCTCGGCTGACTTGATGTGGCGCTCTTCCATGAAGCGCGCGCCGATCGCCGCCTGATCGGCCGGCGGCTTCCAGTTCATATCGAACACCGCCTCATGCGGACGCAGGTTCGGCGCCGGATCGCGGTGGCAGTCGAGGCACCAGCCCATGGTGAGCGGCGCGGCCTGCCGCATCAGCTTCATGGTCTGGACTTCGCCGTGGCACGTCGAGCAACCAACGCCCTTAGCCACGTGCACGGAATGATTGAAGTAGACATAGGCCGGGAGGTTGTGAACGCGGTTCCACTGAAGCGGTCTCTCCTCGGCGAGGCTCTGGCGCACGGGCGCAAGCATCGGAGCGTTGGTCCATTCCTGCGAATGGCAGCTCATACAGGTCTCGGTCGGGGGAATGCCGGCGAAGGCCGCCTTCTCGACCGAGGTGTGGCAGTAGCGGCAATCGATCCCGAGCCCGCCGACATGGTGCTCGTGGCTGAAGGGAACGGGCTGCTCGCGGGTCACGTCCTGGGCCGTGGCGTAGGGCGAGCGCCAAAGCGCGTAGGCGAGCCCCACCGCCAGGACCGGCGCAGCGCCGATCGAGGCAAGAACGACGCGGGCGACCGTATCCGCTCCTGGATGAAATACCTGAACCATCCCGCGCGGGCAGCCTTCCGTCCGTCACCGTTCATATCTTCGGGGATTAAGGCTGGCCGATATTCGTTCTTTCCGCAAGAAAGCCGCTGAGATATCGACCTAAATTGTTTGTCATCGCCCTAATACAACGGTACCGACGCGTCTTATTATTCACGCCTTGCTTACAGGGCGTGCTCTTCTTCTTTCTCGGTGGCGATCAAAACGCGATGAGTTTTGCGCGCTCGCCTTCGCTGGATCTTCTCCGGCGGTCAGAACGGATGGGTGGCTCGTCTGTCGTGCATCCTCCCTCGCGACACGCCCGGCTCGGCGCCGTCGCATCGGTCACGCCTTGATGGCCGGGAAACCTCGGATGCCGGAGAAAGATCAATCGGAAATGTCGAGCTTCGTCGCTCCTCGTCACCGACGGACTCGACCGAATGGTCGACGCGTCGAAGGACGGGACGAGTTGTTTGTTGGTTGATCGACGTGTCGTGAACGAGAAGGCGTCTGATCCGGTGCAGCGGTACGCATACGGTAAACCGGAACGTCGAGCCGCCTGCGACGGACGCGAAGCCGGTCTCCCCGGACATTGGCTCGAAGAAATGTCAGCGATGGGGACGAACAGCGCAGCTGCTGCCTCGTCTGCCTCTTCAACGGGCGACGCTTCGTCCGCCGCCATGGCCTCAGGGTCGAACGCGTGGTGAACGACGACGCCTCGGCCTCGCCGAGGACAACCTCTCGAGCATCCGCAGGATCAGACCCGCAGAACCTTACCCGGGTTGAGCAGGCCGTCCGGGTCGAGCGCCCGCTTCAGGCGAAGCGCCAAAGCCATCTCCTCGGGCCGGCGGCGGCGCGCCAGCTCGTCGACGCGGTACTGGCCGATGCCGTGCTCGGCCGAGATGCTGCCGGCGAACCGATCGACCACGTCGTGCACGAGCCGGTTGATCGCGGCGCTGTCGTGCTCGGGCCCGATCAGCACGTTGTAGTGCAGGTTGCCGTCGCCCATGTGGCCGAACACGTTCGGGACGGTGCCGGGCGCGCCCTCGGCCAAGGCTCGGTCGGCGGCCTCAAGAAAGGCCGGGATCGCCGGGATCGGCACCGAGACGTCGTGCTTGACCGACTTGCCCTGGTGCGCCTCGCATTCGGTGATGCGCTCGCGCAAACCCCAGAGGCCGGCAGCCTGCGCTTCCGATTCGGCGAGCACGCCGTCCACGGCGTCGCCTCGCTCCAGAACTTCGCCCAGCGTGCCTTCAACCGCGTCCCGGAGGCCCGATAGGCTCGATCCCGCCTCCAGCAGGATGCACCAGGGGGAGGGCGGCAGCGGGCTCGGCAGGCCGGCATAGCGCTCCAGCAGGTCGAAGGAGCAACGCGAGATCAGCTCGAAGGCCTGAATGGTGTCGCCGAGGCCGTCCTGCGCGGCGGCCAGCACTCGGAGCGCCGCTTCCGGGTCGGGCACCGCCAGCAGGGCGGTCTCGGTGTGGCGCGGCCGGGGAACGAGGCGCAGCACCGCCGCGGTGACAATGCCGAGCGTCCCCTCGCTGCCGATAAAGAGCTGCTTCCAGTCGTAGCCCGCATTGTCCTTGCGCAAGGCGCGCAGGCCGTCGACGACGCCGCCGTCGGCGAGCACGACTTCGAGACCGAGCACGAGGTTGCGGGTCATGCCGTAGCGCAGCACGTTGATGCCGCCGGAATTGGTGGCGATCATGCCGCCGACCATGGCGGAGCCTTCCGCGCCGTAGCTCACCGGGAACAGCCGCCCGGCGGCCTCGGCCGCCGCTTGCACCGCCTGGACGACGCAGCCCGCCTCGACCTCCAGGGTGAGGCCGACCGGATCGATGGCGCGGACCGCGTTCATCCGCGCCAGCGAGAGCACGAGTTGGCGCCCCGAGGCGTCGGGGGTGGCCCCGCCCGCGAGCCCGGTATGGCCGCCCTGGGGCACCAGGGCGATGCCGGCCTCGCGGCAAAGGCCGACAACCGAAGCGACCTGCGCCGTGCTCGTTGGCCGCGCCACGGCAGCGGGCCGGCCCGGGAACAGGCGGCGCCAGTCGATGGCGAAGGGCGCGCAATCGGCATCGTCCGTCAGCAGGCCGCCCGGTCCCAGCAGACCGTCGAGACGGGCGAGAAGATCGGGGGGGAGACCGGTCGCGCTCATGGCTCGAAGGATTCCTTAGGCGATCCGCGCCTGGATCAGGCGGGTGCGCACGGTGCCGTCGATGGCGTCGAGCTCGGCGAGGATGCCGGCGCGATCGGCGGGCGCGGCGTCGGCTTCCACCACGACGTAGCCCAACTCGCCTTCGGTCTGAAGGTACTGCGACGCGATGTTGACGCCGCGCCGGGCGAAGGCTTGGTTGACGTGGCCGAGCACGCCGGGGACGTTCCGGTGCACGTGCAGGAAGCGCACGCCGCCGATGCGCGGCGGGATCTGCACCTGCGGGAAGTTGACGGCACCCAGCGTCGAACCGGTCTCGACGTAATCGACGAGCTTGCGCGCGACCTCCGAGCCGATGCGGTCCTGCGCTTCCTCGGTCGAGCCGCCGATATGCGGCGTGAGGATTACGTTCGGGATGCCCTGGAGCGGCGAGACGAAGCGCTCGTCGTTGGAGCGCGGCTCGACGGGGAACACGTCGACCGCCGCGCCGCGCAGGCGGCCCTCCTTGAGCGCGTCGGCGAGAGCGTCGAGATCGACCACGGTGCCGCGGCTGTTGTTGATGAGGTAGGCGCCGGGCTTCATCCGGCCGATGCGCTCGGCGCTCATGAGCCCGTGGGTGAGCGGCGTCTCCGGTACGTGCAGGCTCACCACGTCGCTGGCGGCGAGCAAGGCGTCGAGGCTGTCGGCCGGCTCCGTGTTGCCGTGGCGCAGTCGGTCGGTGAGATCGAAGAAGATCACCCGCATGCCCATCGCCTCGGCGAGGTTCGAGAGCTGCGCGCCGATATTGCCGTAGCCGACGATGCCGAGCGTCTTGCCGCGGACCTCGTAGGAATTCTCCGCCGACTTGTCCCAGCCGCCTTCATGCGCCGAGGCGGAGCGGGGCGTGATGCGGCGCAGCAGCATCACGATCTCGCCGATCGTCAGTTCGGCGACGCTGCGGGTGTTGGAGAAGGGCGCGTTGAAGACCGGGATGCCGCGGGCGCGGGCCGCTTCCAGATCGACCTGGTTGGTGCCGACGCTGAAGCAGCCGACCGCGACGAGGGCCGGAGCGGCGTCGAGCAGGCCGGTCGTCACCTGCGTGCGCGAGCGGATGCCGAGGACATGCGCCCCGGCGAGCACATCGGCATCCGCCGAGCCGATCGCGCGCGGCAGGCGCCGCACGTGGTGGAGGCTCGCCCGCGCGAGGACCTCGACCGCCGACGGCGCGATATTCTCGGCCAGGACGATGTTGACCTGATCCTGAAGGGTGAAGCTGTCCGTGCCCGGCATGGTCCTGCCTGCGCCTCTCGTCGTTGAGCGCCCGCCACATACACAAATGTTGCGGTGCGGCAATCGCCGGCGGCTCAGTGTGAGCGACGACTGGGGCGAATCGTGACGCGTTTCTCGCGCAAAGCCGGCCGGACCATGGCGTCCCGCCGATTCCCCGTCCTCGTCCTGGATCGCGACGAGAGAGCGCTTGCCTCCGTCGCGCGGTCGGCGGTTGCGCGAAGAAAGGTCGTGTCAGCCAGCAAGCCGGCGCAGCTCGCCGCGGGCGATGCCGACGAGGGTTCGAGTTGCGAGCGCGGCGATGCCGGCCGTGGCCAGGGCGAGCAGCGCCAGCGCCAGGACGTCGGCGGGGACCGCGCGGACGTGTTCGGCGTAGCGCAGGGCCGCCACCGCCATAGCAGCGAGCGGGAAGCTCACCGCCCACCACGAGACGCGGAACGGGCAGCAGCGCGGCAGGTCGCGCAGGCGGCCGAGGAGGACCACGAACATGAACAGGCCAACCAAGAACAGCGCCTCGGCGAAGGCGTCGATCCGCCCGAAGGTCGCCGTGTAGCTGGAAAAGCCGACGGCGAAGGGCGCGACCAGGATCATCAGCGTCGGCCGCTGGGCCGGCGGCAGCGGCTCTTCGAAGACGAGGCGGGCGAAGACCAGGGTGAAGAGCGGGCCGGCGAAGAACAGGCCGATGCTCAGCGCGGCCATCGCCAGCGTCTGCGTGTGGGGCAGGCCCAGTGCGGGAGCAGCGAGGGGGATGTCGAGGAGGCCGACCACCGGCACCATCCAGGCAGGCGTCGCGTGGGCGAGCTGCTGGCGGCTGCCCATCCAGCGGCTGACGATGAGGACGGCGAACAGGGCCATGCCACCCGTGCCGACGATCCAGGCCGCGGCCGCGAGCGCCGGGCTGAGGTCGTGCAGCACGAAGGGCAGGAGCAGCAGGCTGATCAGGACGGTGCCGAACAGGTTGCCGGCGATCGGATGGCGGAACTCGGCCGTCACCGCCGGCCAGGCCGTGACCGCCTTCGCGCCGTAGGCCAGCGCGAGGGCGAGGGAGGTGAGGACGGCGCCCCAGCCGATCGCATCGGCAACGAGGGCAGGCAGGCCGTACCGCGCCGCCGCGAGGCGCCACGCGACGCTCAGGCCCGTCAGCCCCATCACGGAGCCGAACAGGGCGACCGGAAGGTAATCGAACCGCGGCACCGGGACGGCGGGCGCCTCCGTCGCCGCCGGCGCCAGGGGAGCGGCCATACCGCCGCCGTCAGACACCGGACAGGCGCGTCTTGGCGAGCGGCAGGCTGCGCACCCGCTGCCCGGTGAGCACCGCGACCGCGTTGACCACCGCGGGCGGCACGCCGGGCAGGCCCGGTTCGCCGATGCCGCCCATCGGCGCCCCGCTCTCGACGATGGCCACGTGGACCCTCGGCATCCGCGTGCGGTCGAGGATCGGGTAGGTGTCGAAGTTCCGCGCCTGCCGCTGCCCGTTCTCGTAGACCACCTGTTCGAGAAGCGTGGAGGAGAGGCCGAGCGCCGCCGCGCTCTCGACCTGCCGCTTCACGATCGCCGGGTTGACGACACTGCCCGGATCGATGGCGATCCAGAGGTCGTGCACCCGCGCCTCGCCGTCCTCGAGCGAGACCTCGGCGATGGTGGCCGTCTCCGAGCCGAAGGGCGAGGCCATGGAGACGCCTCGCGCCCGGCGCGTGCCGTCCTCGGCCACGAAGGGTCCGCGCCGCCAGCCGCCTGCGAGTTCCGCCACTTTCCGCAGCAGGGTGGCGTGGCGCGGGCTGTTCGCCAGCAGTGCCATGCGCAGGTCGAACGGGTCCCGGCCCCCGGCTGCGGCGATTTCGTCGAGGAAGCTCTCGTAGAAGTAGTCGTTCATCGAGTGGCCGACCGAGCGCCAGAAGGCGATCGTGACGGGATGGGCCACCCGCACGTAGTCGAGGCGCCGGTTCGGGATGGCGTAGGGCTTCTTGTCGAGCCCCTCGACGACGGATGAATCGACGGGCGACGTGAACAATGCGCCGAACCAGCGGCTGATCGGGCCTTCGCCCACGGCGGTGGTCTGGAGCGCCACCGGCATCCCGTCGGGCCCGAGCGCGGCTCTGAAGCGGGCAAAGCTCAGGGGCCGCACGGCGTCCATGCCGAACTCCTCCTCGCGCGACCACAGCACCCGCACGGGCCGGCCGGTCGCCTTGGCGAGCAGGATCGCCTGCGGGAAGGGGTTGGCCGGGCCGTAGGCGAAGTGGCGCCCGAAGAAGCCCCCGAGCATCGGCGAATGGATGCGCACCTGCTCCGGGTCGAGCCCCGCGGTCTTCGCGGCGATCTGCTGGAACAGCTCCGGCATCTGGTTGGGCACCCACAGATCGAGGCTGCCATCCGCCGTGAACCGGGCGACCGCCGAGGGCGGTTCGAGCTGGGCGTGGGCGAGGTAGGGCGCGTCGTATTCCGCCTCGATCACCTTGGCGGCATTCGCGAAGGCCGCTCCCGGGTCGCCCTCCTGCTCGGCCGGGAGGCCGGGCTCGGTCGTGCTCTTCAGGGCCGCCAGCATCGCCGCCGAGGAGAAGGTGGCCGAGACCGTGGCGATGCCCTCCGGTGCGGGCTCGCTCCAGGTCACTTGAAGCGCCTCCGCACCCTTGCGCGCGCGCCACCACGAATCGGCGAGCACCGCCACGGCGCCGGGCAGGCGATGGACCGAGTGGACACCGGGCATCGCGCGGACCTCTGCCTCGTTGGCGACCGCTCGCGGCTCGGTGCCGAGATGCGGCGCGTGCTGCACGGCGGCGTGCAGCATCGCGTCGAGGCGTATGTCGATGGCGTAGGTCGCCCGGCCCGTCGCCTTGTCGCGCATATCGAGCCGGGCCACCGGCCGGCCGATCCAGCGGAAGTCTCTCGGGTTCTTCAGAGCAACGTCGTCGCGCGGCAGGAGCGCCAGGGCAGCCTGTGCCACCTCGCCATAGCCGAGGGTCCGGCCGGAGGCGGCGTGAATCACGCGCCCGTCATCGGTCGTCAGGCTGTCCTGCGGCACGGCGAGCCGGGCGGCGGCGGCGCGTAGCAGCATCTCGCGGGCGGTGGCGCCGAGACGGCGCATCGCCTCGAAGCTGGAGCGGGTCGAGAAGCTGCCTCCGGTCATCCGCAGGCCGTTGACGACGGCGTAGTCGGGGCCGGGCGGAGCGCATTCCACCGTGAAGCGGGCGGGGTCGAGGTCGAGTTCCTCGCCGATGGTCTGGGCGAGCCCGGTATTGATGCCCTGGCCGCCCTCGACGAAGGGGCTGAGCAGGCGCACGCCGCCATCCGGACGGATTTCGAGGAAGGCGGCCACGCGGGTGCCGGGCTTTGCCGCCACCGCCGCCGGACCTTCCGCGCGAGTCTGCGCCGCGGCGTCCTTCGACAGGTCGATGCCGAGCAGGAGGGCGCCCGAGGCGATCCCGAGGAAGCCGCGCCGCGAGAGGTTGCGCACCGGCTCCGATTGAGGCCGGGGGGCGATGCCGAGGCGGTGGTGGGGCGTGAGGTCGTTCATCCCCGCCTCCTCAGGCCGCGGCCTGCCGCACAGCGGCGGCGATGGCGTTGTAGGTGCCGCAACGGCACAGATTGGTCATGGCTGCGGCGATCGCGTCCTCGGACGGTTTCGGCGTTTCCTTCAGGAGCCCCGTCGCGGCCATGACCTGGCCCGACTGGCAGTAGCCGCATTGCGGCACCTCGATCCCGACCCAGGCCGCCACGACGCGGGCGCCGACCGGATCGGCCTCGATCGCCTCGATGGTGGTCACCGTTTGCGCACCGACGCTCTCGACCGGCATCTGGCAGGATCGGATCGCCTGCCCGTCGATGAGCACGGTGCAGGCACCGCATTGGCCGATGCCGCAACCGTATTTGGTGCCGGTGAGGCCAATCGTGTCACGCAGCACGAACAGAAGCGGCGTGTCCGGCTCTACATCGATCGAATGTTGATGGCCATTGATCGAAAGGCTTATCATCAACCGACTCCCTCGAGTCTTCGCGTTTCAATATCCATGCTCGTCGGCGGCTTGGCAATTGGCAACGCCGTAAACACGGCAATTCCGGCCATCGAGGCGCAAAGGTCCGTCCGACGCGCGGTCGGCGCGGGGGCGTTCGGGCTCCGCCCCGCCCCCGGAGAAGGACTTGATCCTTCCGAAACCCGACCGTGGCTCAAGCTGCGCGGTAGCGCGCGGCCGGGACGGCGCTCGACAGGTGCGGCAGCATGATCGCGCGTGCGGCCTCCCAGGCATCCCACTCGGCCGCGTCCTGAAGCGAGGGGATGGTGGCGAATTCGCCGCGGTCGAGGCCGGCCAGGGCTGCATCGACCAGATCTTCGGCCGACATCACCCACTCCTTCGGCAGGTTGCTCGCGGGCAGGCCGGCGACGTCCCAGAACTCGGTTCCGGTCGCGCCGGGCAGCACCACCTGCACCGCGACCCCGGTGCCCGCGAGCTCCTTGCGCAGGGCGTGGCTGAAGCTGAGGACGAACGACTTCGAGCCGCCATAGACGCCGTTCAGGACCTCCGGGCCGATGGCGACGATCGAGGCGATGTTGATGATCGTGCCCTGTCCGCGGCTCGTGAAAGCCGGCACCGCCGCGTAGGTCAGGCGCATCGGCGCGGTGACGTTGATGGCGATCATCCGCTCCATCTCATCGACCGAGGCCGAGGCGAGCGGCGCGGCGGAGCCAAAGCCGGCATTGTTGACGAGATGCGTGATGTCCGCCTCGTCCTTCAGGATCGCCTCGACCGCGGCGAGCTCCGCCCGGTCCGTCAGATCGGCCTCGACGGTCCGAACCGACACGCCGTGGCGGCGGGTGAGATCCTCGGCGACGGCGTCGAGCCGCGCCTTGTTGCGGGCGACGAGGATGAGGTCGTGGCCGCGCCCGGCGAAGCGGTCGGCGTAGACGGCGCCGATGCCGGAGGAGGCGCCGGTGATCAGCACGGTTCCCTGGGACATGATCGTGGGTCCTGTCGTGAAGCGCGACCGGACTGCCCGGCGCTGGCGATGGCATGACCCTACGCCTGGACGGCGATGTCCTGAATGACGTATAAACGTCAAAATAGGACATAGGGTGGAGAGCCGGATGCGGCAGGTCGGGTTCATCCTTGAGGACGGATTTCAGGTGATGGGGCTCGCCGCCCTGTCGGCGTTCGAGTTCGCCAATACGGATCTCGGCCGCGAGGCCTATGGGCTGCGCGTCATGTCGGAGCGGGGCGGCACCGTCCGCTCCTCGCTGCGCATCGGCATCGAGACCGTGCCTCTGGCCGATGCCCCCGACACGCTGATGGTCGTCGGCGAGTTGCAGCCGCGCCCGCTCTCGCCGGGCCTGCGCGCTTACATCGCCGAGGCCGGCCGGACCTCGCGGCGTGTCGCCGGGCTCTGTACGGGCGCGTTCGCGCTGGCCGAGGCCGGGCTGCTCGACGGCCGGGTGGCAACGACCCATTGGGCCCATGCCCGCGACATGCAGGCGCGCTTCCCCCTGATCCGCGTCGATGACGACCGCATCTTCGTGGCCGACGGGAATGTCTGGACCTCGGCGGGGATGAGTGCGGCGATCGACCTGACGCTGGCGCTGATCGAGGACGACCACGGCGCGGAACTCTCCCGCGCCATCGCCCGCAAGCTCGTCGTCTACCACCGCCGCCCCGGCGGTCAGTCACAATTCTCGGCCCTGCTCGAACTGGAGCCCCGCTCCGATCGAATCCGCCGTGCCCTCGTCTACGCCAAGGAGAACCTGCGCCGCCCTCTGACCGTCGAGGAGATGGCGGAGGCCGCGCGCGTCAGCCCGCGCCAGTTCAGCCGGGTGTTCCGCGAAGAGACGGGTCAATCCCCGGCCAAGGCCGTGGAGCGGCTGCGGCTCGAGGCCGCCAAGGCCATGCTCGAGGACGGCCGCCACTCGCTCGATGTGGTCGCGCGCGATACCGGCTTCACCGACCGCGACCGCATGCGCCGCGCTTTCCTGCGCGCCTTCGGCCACCCGCCGCAGAGCCTGCGCCGGAGCCTGCGCCTGATCGAGGGCGGCGACGAAGCGGCCGGGTGACGCCCGCGGCGCACCGAAACACGGCGCGGGCCGCCGGTCGCTCAGCCGGCAAGCCGTGGTGAAGACTCCTGGCCCGCATAGGCCATGAGTTCGTCCCGCAGATACGGTGCCGTGCGGCTTGCCCGTGCCCCGGCGACCGCTTCGGGAGGGCCAGCCGCGACGACAGTGCCGCCGAGGTTTCCGGCGCCGGGCCCCACATCGATGACGTGATCGGCCCCGGCGACGACGCGCATGTCGTGCTCGACCATGACGACCGCGTTGCCCGCATCGACGAGGCCGTTGAGCTGGAGCATGAGGCGGTCCACGTCGGTCGGGTGTAACCCCGTCGTCGGCTCGTCGAGGACGTAGAGCGTGCCCCCGCGCTGGCCCCTCTGAAGCTCCGTGGCGAGCTTGATGCGCTGGGCTTCGCCACCGGAGAGTTCGGTCGCCGGCTGGCCGAGGCGCAGGTAGCCGAGGCCGAGATCTCGCAGCACGGCCAGGGGTCGCAACACGGACGGCTCGTCCGCGAAGGCGTCGCAGGCGCGCTCGACGGTGAGCCCGAGCACGTCCGCGATGGTCAGCCCGTTCCAGGTGACCTCCAGCGTCTCGGGCGCGTAGCGGGTGCCGTGGCAGGTCGGGCAGGGGGCGTAGACGCTCGGCATGAACAGGAGTTCGACGCTGACGAAGCCTTCGCCCTCGCAGGCCGGGCAGCGGCCCTTCGCGACGTTGAAGGAGAAGCGGCCGGCGTCGTAGCGGCGCTTGCGTGCCTCGGGTGTGGCGGCGAACAGCTTGCGGACGGCGTCGAACAGGCCGGTATAGGTCGCGAGATTCGAGCGGGGCGTACGCCCGATCGGCTTCTGATCGACCTTCACCAGACGCCGGATCCCGTCCATGCCGCCGACGATGCGCCCCTCCGTCGGGCCCGGCGCGTCGTCGAGCGGGTCCTCCGGCTCGTCGTCGATCTCGACGGGCCGTCCGAGGCGGTCGCCGACGAGCTCCAGCAGGGCTTGGCTCACGAGACTCGATTTGCCGGAGCCAGAGATGCCCGTCACGGCGGTGAGACAACCCAGCGGGAACGCGGCCGAGACCCCGCTCAGGTTGTTGCGGACGATGCCCTCCAGGCGCAGCCATCCCGACGGCTCCCGTCGCGGGCGCTGCGGCGGCTCGGCCATGCCGAACAGGTGGAGGCGCGTGCGCGACGCCTCCACGTCGCGCAGGCCTTCCGGCGGCCCGCTATAGAGCACAGTGCCGCCGTGCTCGCCTGCGGCCGGTCCGACATCGACGAGCCAGTCGGCGCGGCGCATCGTGCCGATGTCGTGCTCGACGACGAACAGCGAATTGCCCGAGGCGAGCAGCCCGGCCAGCGCGTCGTGCATGGCATCGCCGTCGGCGGGGTGCAGCCCGGCCGTGGGCTCGTCGAGCACGTAGGCCACGCCGAAGAGTTGCGAGCGGAGCTGGGTGGCGAGGCGCAGCCGCTGCAGCTCGCCCGACGACAGGGTCGTGGTCACCCGGTCCAGCGACAGGTAGCCCAGACCCAGCTCCGTCAGCGTTCCGATGCGGTCGATGAGGTCGGCCGCAAGGCGCTGAGCGGCCAGCCGCTTCTCGATCGAGAGGTTGGGCGTCGCGCGCACGTCCGGCGCGCCCGCATGGGCCGACGCCCCGGACGCGGCGCGCCGGGCGCGATCCTGCCGGCCCGTGTCGCGGCCGAGGGTCTCCGGCGCGGTGCCGTCGGCATCGTCGGGCAGCAGGTCCTCGGCGGCCGGCCGCATCGCTTCGGCCAGGTCGGCGAGCGGCATGCGCGACAGCTCGCCGATATCCAGCCCCGCGAAGGTGACCGAGAGCGCTTCGGGCTTCAGGCGCTTGCCTTGGCAGACCGGGCAATCCTCGCTCACGAGGTAGCTCGCTGCCCGCCGGCGCATGAGGGCGCTTTGCGAGTTGGTGAAGGTGCCGAGCACGTGGCGGCGGGCGCTCGTGAACGTGCCCATGTAGCTCGGCTCCAGGCGACGCCGGCGGGCCAGCCGCGTCTGCTCCGGGGAGAGCCCGGCATAGACCGGCTCCTGCGGCTGGTCGTCCGTGAACAGAATCCAGTCGCGCAACGCCCTCGGCAGATCCTTCCACGGCGTGTCGACATCGACGCCCCGGCTCACCAGGATGTCCCGCAGGTTCTGCCCGCCCCAGGCTTGCGGCCAGGCCGCGACGGCGCGTTCGCGGATCGTCAGCGAGGGGTCGGGCACCATCGACGCTTCCGTCGCCTGATAGACCCGTCCGAGCCCGCCGCAGGAGGGGCAGGCGCCCTGGGGCGTGTTGGGCGAGAAGTCCTCCGCGTAGAGCATCGGCTGGCCCGGCGGGTAGGTGCCGGCGCGCGAATACATCATCCGCACTAGGCTCGACAGGGTGGTGACGCTGCCGACCGAGGAACGTGCGCTCGGCGTTCCGCGCTGCTGCTGGAGGGCGACCGCCGGGGGCAGGCCCTCGATGGAATCGACGTCGGGTACCCCGACCTGATCGATCATCCGGCGCGCGTAGGGTGCGACCGATTCGAAGTAGCGCCTTTGGGCCTCCGCGTAGAGCGTACCGAAGGCGAGCGAGGACTTGCCGGAGCCCGAGACGCCGGTGAACACCACGAGCGCGTCGCGCGGCACCTCGACGTCGACGTCGCGCAGGTTGTGCTCGCGGGCGCCCTTTACCGTGACGTAGCCTGGGCGTCCCGCGCCGGCCCGGGCGATCCTGACCCGTTCCTTGGGCTTGGCTTGGTCCATCGGCATCCCTCTCGGCGCCTCCACGCGGGGGCGCCGGACGCCCCCGCGCCGACTAGAGGTTCGAGCGCGCGGAAGCTACCCGTGTGAGGGAATGGTGATCGGCGGCGTTGCGTGGAGAAAAGCCGGTGGCCAGCTATCCATCCCGGCTTGCATCCGGGCTTGCATCAGGACTTGGCGATCTCGCGAAGCAACATCGGCACGCGCGCCCACGGTTCCGTTGCCTGCTGGTTGTGCAGACGACCGAGCGCATCGTTCTGCCCGCCGACGATGAGGATATCCGGCCACCGCGAGCAGAAGGCCTCGACGCAGGCGGGATCGAAATGCCGTCCGCTCTCGGCCCGAATGCAGTCCAAAGCGTCGTCGAACGACATGGCGCCCTTGTAGGGACGCTGCGTCGTGAGGGCATCGAACACGTCCGCCACGGCCACGATGCGAGCCGAGAGCGGAATATCGGTCCCCGCAAGCCCCTGCGGATAGCCGCTGCCGTCCCACTTCTCGTGGTGCGATTCCGCGATTTCGGCAGCGAGGCTGATCAGCTCGGAGGAACTGTCGCCGAGAATACGCTTGCCGATCGCGGCATGGGTCCTGACGAGCGAAAACTCCTCCGGATCGAGCCGACCCGGTTTCAACAGGACTCCGTCCGGAATCGCGACCTTGCCGACATCGTGCAGGGGTGCTGCGAGATAGAGGTTCCGGCAAACCTCCGGTGCAAGGTCGAGGGCCTCGGCCACGATCTGGCTGTAGCGCGCCACGCGCCACGTGTGATCACCGGTGTCGTTGTCACGATACTCGACGGCAAGCGACAGGCGGAAGATGATTTCCTCCTCGCGCTCGCGCAAATGGCGCAGGGCCATTTCCACCTCGCCGTCGAGCCACGTGGCCTGCTCCGCCAATTTCCGGACGGCTTGGGCCAACCGGATGAGGTTGCGCAGCCGGACGGTGAGTTCGATGCCGCGCATGGACTTGTCGATGAAGTCGGTCGCACCGGCATCGAGCGCGGCAAGACGCACCGAGTCGGAGACATCGCTCGTCACCATGACGATCGGGACAAGACTGTAGTGAGGGACCTTTCGCAAGCTTTGGATGAACTCGATCCCATCCATGGCCGGCATGTGATAATCGACCACGACAAGGTCGAAGGCGCGCATCGTCGCCTCCAACAGCCCCGCCGCCGGATCGGCATGGTCCGTCACCGCCACGTCGGGCTCGGCCTCCAGAAGGCCGCGTAGGCGCAAGCGCATGGTCGCGCTGTCATCGACCAGCAGTGCGTCCATCCTCGGATCTCCTAATCGGGGCGCGCGATTGCAGAGCTGGGGTGCAAAGCATCACGCACAGTTTTCATGTCGGCCGGCACGCACGGACCAACGCATAGCCATCAAATGGTAAATAATTTTGCCAAATTCGCCTGTTAGCGGTCGTCCGGCGAACGTTGTTCGCGGCAGTTGCACCCCGGTTTTTCGAGCATTACACAAATGATTTATCAGTAATGCGCAATTACTGTCTTTGATTACACATGTGAAATGAGGATAAACCGCGAAATCTGTATCAATTAGCACACTGACGCAGACTGAACCGGCCGGCGTCGTCCCCGCCTGCAGCCGGCTGGATGGCGGCCACGTGAGCGGCGCCAAGCATCGACGCGTCAGGGGCAGAGCATGTGTCAGGACCTCGGGAAACAGGCGCTGCCAGTCTCCGGGCTCGATCTCCGAATTGACCGGTGGGCCGTGCGCCAGGGCCTCGACGTCGGCAACGGGCTCGGTGCGGTCATCCGCAGCGACAACAATCCGCTTGCAATCGGCGACTACATCACTCTTCAAGGCGGGGCGGTGTGCCGGAACGGGTCATACGGAAGACCACGTAACGGTCGGCGATCCGTTCTTAGATCGGCTTTCCCGCCCTCGATTGGCACTCGAAAGCGCGATTCAGCGAGTTGATCGTTTCATAGCCCCGTAAAAATTCAATCAACCAAGCTTGATGAACTTGGCTTTGCCTTGGAACGACCAGGGCCCTTTCACGCCGAACTCGGTGCAGAAGGCGTCCACGGCGCGCGTAACGCCGGGAAAGCTGCCTCCGAGACGGTCGTAATCGTCGGCGATGAACAGGCCACCGGGCCGCAGCACCGGCCACCAGGCCCGGAGGTCGGCGGCGACGGATGCTTCTTCGTGGCCGGCATCGAGATGGATCACGTCGGCGGTCACACCGCGCAGGCGCATCAGCTCGGCGGCATTCACCGAGTCGAGCGGCAGCGGCACCACCCGGTCGGCAAGCCTTTCGTGCAGAACATTGGCGAGGAAGGTGCGGTAGAGGCTGGGAAAGCCGTGTTCGGTGGCGAGTTCGGTGAAAAGGCTCTCGTCCATCCAGTGATCGACGGCGCCGAGCCAGGTATCGACCGCGACGACGGTGCCGTCGATCCCGTGCTCGGCCATCGTGCGAGCGAGGTAGAGCGCGCTCGCCCCCTTCCAGGTGCCGATCTCGATGACCACGCCGGGGCGGTGCTGGATCACCGCCTCCTCCAGATAGGGATGAACGCTGCGCCAGCCCTGAAGGTCGAGGGGCCTCAGGGTGTCCGGGGGATCGGCGAAAGGATCGCGCCCGTGCCAGAGAGCGGCGATGATGTCCTGTCGGGTCATGTCTTCGGCTCGGGAGAAAGGCGGGGGATCAATAGGAGGCAGAGTCAGCCGGCACGGGCCCCTGCGTAGAGGGCCTCGCAGCGGTCGAGCCATAAGTCGCGGGTGAACAGGTGGCGGACGCGCGCATGCGGCGCCGTGCGGGGGATCATCAGCGCCGTGCTGATCGCCTGGGCGAGGGCGGCCTCGTCGTCAGGTGAAACGAGGCAGCCGGCCTCGCCGACGACCTCCGCAGCCGCGCCCCTGGCGAAGCCGGCCACCGGCAGGCCGCAGGCCATCGCCTCGACCGCCACCAGCCCGAACGGTTCGTCCCAGCACGGCGTGAACAGGAAGACGGAGGCGCGGCCGACCTCCTGCGCCAGCGCCGGGCCGCCGAGATGGCCGCCGTAACGGATCGGGCCGCCAATGAGCGGGGCGACCTGCGTCTCCCAGTAGTCAGGCTCCTCGATCGGGCCGAACAGGGTGAGGGGCAGGCCGGCCTGCCGCGCGGCTCGAACAGCGAGATGCGTCCCCTTGATCGGCGCGACGCGCCCGCACCAGACGGCGCTGCCGTCGCCGTGCGCTTGATAGGGCCAAAGCGCGGGATCGATCCCGTTATGCAGCACCGAGACCTCGGTCGGGGCCCCGTCCGGCCACCAAGCCTGGGCCTGCGCCTCCGAGGTCACGGTGATCCGGTGACCGGGGGTGACACTGTCGTGCACGCACCAGCGCAGGGCATCGTAGGGCGGGACGTGCAGCGAGGTCACCGTCGGAACGGCGGCCGTGCGGCGGCGCTCGAGCGGCAGCCGGCTGAGGCTGTTGTTGTGCAGCACGTCGAAGCCACCGGCCGCGATCCGGTCGCAGGCGGCGGCGTAGCCTGCATCGACATGCGCCTTCAGCCCCGGATCGCCCCGGTGCTCCAGCCCCGGAAAACTCCGCTCGTGATGAACCGGGATCACCGGGTCGATCGAAAAGCGCGGGTCGCTGTCGCCGGCGGCGAACAGCACGACCTCGTGGCCGCGCGCCGTCAGCCCCTCGGCGAGGTGCCAAGTATAGGCTTCCAGCCCACCGGCGAAGGGCGGAGCGATCGGGTGGCGCAGATGGGCGAGGAGCGCGATCCTCACGCCGTCACCGGCACGGAAGCCGGTGGCACGTTCCGTTCGCGTGCGCGCGCTTCCAGATGCCGGATGACCGAGGCGGAGTTGGTGTAGGGCTGGTGGCTCTGCTGCCCGGTCAGCGCGAGATCTTCGGCGTCGGGCCGGCGCAGGATGCGGATCGGCTGCTCGGGCGTGTCGTCGATCAGGCCCATCACCTTGAAGGCGTGAAGCCAGTGGCCCATGGTGCGGTAGCCCCACTTGGCCTCGAACAATTCGGCGTTGCGCACCACGCTGTCGAGGTGGTGGATCGGGGGCATGTGGTGCGGGTGGTACTGGTGATAGGCCAGCGCGCCCTTCATCCAAGCGATGGGTAGGCCGCACTGGTCGAGGATCTTGCCGAAATCGGTGTCCTCGCCGCCATAGCCTGTATACCGCTCGTCGAAGCCACCGACCGCCTGAAACGTCGCCCGCCGGATCGCGAAGTTGAGCGACCAGAAGCAGCGGTAATCGTTGCAGATCTCGATGCCCGCAGCCGGCGGACCGCGGCGGTCGGAATGCTTTTCCGCCACCGCTGCGAGGTCGGCGTAGCGCCAGTCGCCCGCGGTAGCGTGCTCGGGCAGGTGCAGAACCTCGCCCATCAACAGACCGTCGAGTTCGGACAGCGCCCGTGCATAGTCGGCCACGAGGTCGGGCGCCGGGATGCAATCGACGTCGAGGAAGACGATGTTCTCCCCGCTCGCCGCGGCCACGCCGCGGTTGCGCGCGGCCGCGAGCGGCAGTTCGGCGCCCGATACCAGGATCTGGCGGACCGGGAAGGCGGTCTCGGGCAGGTCGTAGGGCGCGTCCTGCATGACGGCGATGATGAATTCGGCGGGCGGCCGCGTCTGGCGTTCCAGCCCGAGGAGCACGTTGCGCAGATGGGCGGGCCGTCCTTTGGCCAGGGTGACGACGGAAACGGTGGACATGCGGGGGGACAGGCTCCGGCAATCGGGAATTGTGGATCGGGGCGGGTCGCTCAGCCGGCAACGACGCGCAGCGGGACGGCATCCAGCTCCTGCGCGGCCGATCCGCCCTGCCAGAGCGCGTCGGTCAGCCCTTCGAGCCAGCCGGCCGCGCGCGTGGCCGCGTCCGGTGCGTAGAGGCTGCGCAGGATGGTCCCGTCGAGGCTGCGGGCGCGGTCGAGAAGATCGCGCCATCCGTGAAAGTCGCCGGGCCAATGGGGCGCCTGCACGGCGGCGCCGAGGCGGATCAAAGCCTCGGCCTTGCGGGTCTGCTCGCCGAAATAGCGCCATTCCGGCATGACGATCAGGCGCCCCGCCACGCGCGCGACTTCGTGCACCGTGTTGTCGCCCGCTGAGGCGACCACGATGTCGGCCGCCGCGAGATAATCGGTGACCGACGGCACCCAGCCGAGTTCGCGCAGGTTGGCGAAGTCGGTCTCGTGGCCCTCGCGGTGGGTCGGACCCAGGGTCAGCCAGAGTGCGTCGGGCGCGGCGCGGGCGGCGACCGTCAGCGGCGCGTAGGGCGTGCCGCTTCCCCCGCCGCCGGTGACCGCGACGACGATCTCGCGCTGCGGGTCGAGGCCGAGCCGGGCCCGCGCCTCGGCGCGATCCGGCACGCGATCGACGCTGGTGCAGAGCCCGCCGCTATAGAACGTCTTTCCGCGCAGATGGGCCGGGTAGTCGTCCTGCTCCAGCCGCTCGTCGAAGGGGGCGAGCATTCCGACGCAGGCCTCGTAGGCGCCGATATGGGCGATGTCGTTGCGGTCGCCGTGCATGCGGATCTGGACGGCGGGGACGCTGGCGATGCGCGCGAGCATCGCGATCTCCGCCGACACATCGACCACGAACAGTCCGACCGCGCGCTCGTCGAGATGGTCGAGGATCTGGCGCATGGTCCGGCGCATTTCGGCGAGCCCCAGCGGCACGCAGTGCATCACCGGCGGCGTCGGCTCCGCGTAGAGGCGTGGGGTCGGCACCATCGCGCCGATCATGTTCGGCAGCGTCACGATCTCGATGTCGCGCGAAAATCCGTCGAACAGGTGCGGGCCGGCGGTCAGCACCGAGACCGGACGGTCGCGGGCGAACTCGGCAGCCACCGCCATGGTGCGGTTAGCATGGCCCCGGCCCTGATGATGGACAAAGAACGCGATCGGTTTCTTCATGGCGCGTGGTTTCGAGGCTCGGATATGGAGAAATTGAAGGCGAGGGGCAAAGCGACGGGACGATTAGGAGAAGAGGGCCTGGGGCCGCAGGGCGGCGGCGATCTCGGGCGCGCTCGGCTGGCGCAGAACGCGGATCGCCGCGGCCTCGGTATCCCAGGCGATCAATCCGGCCGCGCGGAACTGTTCGAGCCAGTACGTCATGCACCAGCGCCCGTGCCGCGCGTGGAAGCGCGTCGCGTTGGCGAGGATCGGCGCAAAGTGCTGGAGCGGCGGCACGTGGACCGGGTGGTGCTGGTGATAGGCCCGCGCGCCCGCAACCCAGAAGGTCGGTAGCCCGGACCCCGCGAGGCGCGCGGCAAGATCCGTCTCCTCGCCGCCATAGCCGACGTAACGCTCATCCATGCCGCCGACCGCGTGCCACGCCTCGGCGGGTAGGGCGAAGGACAGGCCCCAAAGCTGCCCCGCATCGGGCTCTCGCCGCAGCCCGGTCTCGGGCAGGGGAGGCCGGGCCGGATGAGCGCGGCCGAGGCGGTCGAGCGCGGCGGGATCGGGAGCCGGGCCGCCCGCGATGGCATCCGGCGGCAGGTAGAGGACTTCGCCGAGGAACAGGCCCCGCTCCGCAGCGTCAGCGTTCGCATAGGCGGCCACCAGGGTCGGACCCGGGATGCAATCCACGTCGAGAAAGACGAGGAGATCTCCGCAGGCCGCGGCCGCCGCCCGGTTGCGCGCGGCGGCGAGCGGCATCGGCTCGCCGGGCACGTGGAGGTGGCGCACCGGGCAGCCGGGATCAGGCAGATCGGGCGCCGGGTCCAGCTGCATCCAGGCGATCACCAGTTCGCGCGGGCGCAGGGTCTGGCGGGCGAGCCCACGCATCAGGTTGCGCAGGCGGTCGGCCCGGCCGCGGACCAGGGTGAGCACGCTCGGCGCTGGACGAGGAACCGCGTTGCCGGTCACGTGGACGCGCCGAAGCGGGGGCTACGACGCATAGGCCAGCGCCCGGCGGAAATGCAGGACGCCTTCGATGATGCCGCGGGCATGCGAAGTGCGTGCGACGTAGGAGTGCTTGAGCGCGGCGTTGCTGGCCAGCCCGTCGGAGTAGTTCGCGACGATGATCGCCTGCGTCCGGGCCCGCAGCATCTCGACGTCGTTCCCGGAATCACCGGCCACGAACACGGCCTGCTCGGGCAACCCGTAGAGGGCGCGGACGTGATCGACCGCCGTCCCCTTCGAAGCCGTCGCGGGCAGGACGTCGAGGTAGCGGCCGTGGCTGTGGATCACGTTCGCCGGGAGACCCGCCTGCACGAGGCGATCGCGCACCCGATGGGCCGTCGCCTCGTCGCCGAAGAAGCTGAGCTTGTGCGCGCGCTGCTCGAGGGGGCCCTGCGGGACGAGCCCGTCGAGTCGGCCCAAAGCCGCGCCGACCGCCCCCCGGTCCCAGGCGTCCGAGACCGCCTCGCGCCACGCGGCGTCGGCCGTATAGGTCACGCCGTTGGCATCGAGATGGTAGATCTCCGAGCCGACCGAGGTGATCATCACCTGCGGTCGCGGGCTCGCCTGCTGCTCCAGCACCGCCATCGCGCTGTGGAAGGAACGGCCGGTGGCGACGCCGAAGGCCAGTCCGGTCTGGCGGCTGCGCCAGCGCCGGAACGTCGCCAGCGCGGATTCACATCCCACGAGCGTGTTGTCGATATCGCAGATCAGCAGTTGGCGCGGGGTCCGCAGGGGCGGGTTTCGCGCGAGCAGCGCGCCGAGCAGGTCGTGATAGCGGGCGGCATGCCGGTCCCAATCATAGGCGGCCGCCGCGCGGGCGCCGCCGGCGACGCAGCGGGCGCGGAAGGGGGCATCCGTGAGGATGTGCAGGCAGGCGGCGGCGATCGTCGCGGGCGCACGCGGATCGACGAGCAGCCCGTTGCCGCAGGTCTCGACGATGTCGTTGGGGCCGCCGCTGTCGGTGGCCACCAGCGGCAGGCCGGCGGCGGACGCCTCCAGAAGCGTGAGGCCGAACGGCTCGTTGAGCGCCGGGTTGACGAAGACGCCGCCGCGCTCCCGCGCATAGGCGTAGATCGCCGGCACGTCCTCCGGGCGGTGCGTCTTCGGATAGGCGACGCGGCCGTAGAGGTCGTAACGGTCGATGAGCACGAGGAGGTCGCGCATGGTCGCCGCCATGTCGCCGTCGAGCCGGTCGATGTCATCGCGGGTGCCAGCGACGATTACGAGGTTGGCGCAAGCCTGGAGGTCCGGGCTCTCGCCATAGGCCTGAACCAGGGCTGCCAGATTCTTGCGTGCCACCGGCCGGGCCAGCGCCAGCACCGCCGGCTTGCCGGGATCGTGGAGGAACCGGTCGATCGCCGCGTCGATCCGGGGATGCGGGCGGCTCTGCGCGAAGCGGGCGAGATCGCTGCCCGGCGGCAGGACACGGGCGCGGCCGGGATCGTAGGCGGCATAGCCGGCATATTGCACCTCGGCCTCGTCGCGCGACGAAGCGATGACGAGGCTCGCCCGCGCCAGGGCCGCCTCCTCGGTGACGATCCGGCGCGACAGTTCGGGGTCGTTCGCGGCGCCGTCGCCGACCATGGCCGCCTTCACCCGCCCGAGCGAATGGGCCGTGAACACGAAAGGGATGCCGAGTCGGTCCTCGACGATCTCCGCGACCGCGGCGGCATCCGCGTAATGCGCGTGGATGATGTCGGGCGCACGGGGCTGGCGGCCGATCCAGGCGATGAGATTCTCGGCGTAGCTTTCGACCTCGCCGTGCATCGCCTCCTTCGAGCGGTAGCCCGGTGACGCGCTCGCGAGCCGCACGAGCGCGACCTTGTCGGAGATCCGCTCTTCGGGCACGGCGTAGTCGGGGCCGGGCGGGCCTTCGAACCGACGGGTCGCCATCACGATCCGCGCGATTCGCGAGTCTTGGGCCGAGGCGGCGACCAGATCGAGCAGGTATCGGATATGCCCGCCGGTGTCCGAGGTCAGGCCATACACGACGTCACGGCAGCGCAGGCAGCCTTGTAGAGCAATGTGCAGAACGAACATCAGGCGTTCGTCGTGCCGAGACGATCGAAGCCGGATGTATTGAGTAAGGTGCAACACGTGATCCGCGTCGCCCAAGTCGCTCCGAACATTTTCCCCGTTCCCCCCGAACACCATGGCGGCACCGAGAGGATCGTGCACGATCTGTCCGTGGCGCTGCGAAGCTTAGGTATAGACGTAACGCTGTTCGCCTCATCGGACAGTGCGACAGACTTGCCGCGCGTCGGCGATCATCCGAGCCTTGCGGCTCTGCAACATCGGAACCGGCAGGTCCCCCCCGGGGTTCCAGCGGCCCTCGATGCGTTGCAACTGGAAGCTTTGCGCCAGCGGCTCGACCAGTTCGACATCGTGCATTGTCATGGCGAGTTTGCCCACGCGGCCCTGCTGGGCCCGCGCCGGCGACAGAGCCTGACGACGGTGCATTGGCGGGTGGACGAACTCGACCGGGCGCTGTTCTTCGCAGGCTTCCCCGATCTGTCGGTCGCGGCGATCTCGGCGGCGCAGGAGGCCGGCATCCCGGCCTCGAACCGGGCGGGCGTTGTGCATCACGGGATCGCCAGGGACCGCTACACGTTCCGGCCCGAGCCCGGCGCGCATGTCGCCTTCGTCGGCCGGATGACCGACCAGAAACGCCCGGACACCGCGATCCGAGTCGCCCGCGCCGCCGGCCTGCCGATCCGGCTCGGCGGCACGATCGATGTCGGCAATCCGGACTATTTCGAGCGGAGCGTGCGCCCCTTGCTCGGGCCCGACGCGACCTATCTCGGGCCCGTAGATGATCGGGCGAAAGGCGATCTGCTCGGCGGCGCGCGGGCGCTGCTGTTCCCGATCGATTGGCCCGAGCCCTTCGGCCTCGTGATGATCGAGGCCATGGCCTGCGGCACGCCGGTGATCGCCTGGAATCGCGGTTCGGTGCCCGAGATCGTCGAGGACGGGGTGACGGGCTTCATCGTCACCTCGGAGGCCGAAGCGGTCGCGGCGCTGGCGCGGATCGGGCAGCTCGACCGTGCAATGGTGCGTCGCCGCTTCGAGGAGCGGTTCACCGCCGAGCGCATGGCGCGCGACTACATCGCCCTCTACCGCCGCCTACTCGCCGCCTGATGCGCACCGCTCTTCTGGCCTGGGACTATCCGCCTGCGCCGAGCGGCCTCTCGACGGCGGCGCGCGAGATTGCCGAAAGCCTCGCCGCGGCCGGCGCCGAGGTGACCGTCTTCACCCTCGACCGCTCCGGCCGCGAACGGGTCGGCGGCGTCACGGTCGAAGGGCTCGCCCTGCCGCCCGGCGGCGGCCTGGCGCGCCTGCGCCTGTGGGGCTCGGCCGGGCATCTGGCCGCGCCGCTCGCGTTCCGGCGGGCGGTCCTGGCCGCCCATGCTCGAACGCCCTTCGACGTCATCGAGGCAACGAACTGGTACGCGCCCGCCGTGCTGCTTGCCCGCCGTCGTGACCTGCCGCTGGTGACGCGCAGCTCGACCCCGGCCGCCTTCACCCGTGGGCCCGGCGCCACCCTGCGCGACCGCCTCGACGGACGCACGGCCGATGCGCTCGAGCGCGCTCAGGCACGGGGCAGCGCCGGCCTCATCGCCAACACGGCCGAGCACGGGGCGGTGATCGCGCGGGCCTATCGCCTTTCCGGGCGGCAACCCTCCGCCGTGATCGGCCTCAGCCTGCCGCCGGAGATTTTGAGCAGCGCCCGCGCCGCGCCCTATCCGGAGACGGATTCCCCTGTGCGCCTGCTCTTCGTCGGGCGGGCGGAGGCGCGCAAAGGGTTCGACGCGCTGCTCGACGCCGTCGCGATCCTCGCCGCGGAGCAGGAGGCCGGTGCCCTGCCGCCGTTCCGGCTCGATCTCGTCGGAGTGCCGCCCAACGACCTGCCGCCGGATCTGCCCGACGCCGCGCGGCAGCGCATCTCTGCCCGCGGCCGTGTCGATGCGGCGGCGCTGGCACAGGCCTATGCGGACGCCCACGCGGTGCTTGCGCCATCGCGCTACGAGAGCTTCGGCCTCGTCTACCAGGAGGCCATGGCCTATGGCCGGCCGGTGGTGGCCTGTGCGGAGGATGCGAGCGCCCGCGCCTTCGTCGGCGCGTCCGGGGCGGGGCCCCTGGCGCAAACCGCAACTGGGCCGGCGCTCGCGGATGCCCTGCGCCCGCTCCTCCTCGATCCCGGCCTGCGCCACGCCTACCGCATGCGGGCTCTAGCGGCGGCCGGGCGCTTTGATAGGACGAGCCTCGGGCGGGAAACCCTCGCGCTCTACGAGGCCGCGATCGCGGCGGCCCGACGCGGGTGATCGGCGGTGCCGACGAAATTCAGTCGCGGTACGGCCGCAGCAGCGCATCTTCCTCTTCCGGGCGGCCACGGCCGGGATCCAGGGCCTCGTAGCGGCGCGAGCGGGCCGCGACATGCGCACGGCTCAGGCGGTGCTCGATCCCGCCGTGGAGGCTGATGAAACTCTCGGGCCAGCCGCCCGCGAGCCGCGGCCGCTCGTGCACCCGGCCGGCATAGCGGACATCGCTGCGGTTCAACCGGTACTGCACGTCCGGGTACACATCCGAGAGAACGCCATCGACGCGGTTGAACCGCGCCAACCCGATCGAGCGGACGGTGCCGGCCTCGGCGAGCACTACGAGCGCGGGCAAGAGGCTGCCGGTGGCCGGATCGAGGGTCTCGTCGGCGTCGAGCTGGAGCATCCAGGCATGGCGAGCCAGAGCCTGGAGCGCGTTGCGCTGCGCGGCGAAATTGCCTTCCAACGGCCGGGCGGCCACGCGCACCGCCCCCGCCGGAAACCCGGCGACTGACACCGCTCCGGGCGGGGTGATGTCTGAATCGAGCTGGATCGTGATGTCATCGGACCAGCCTGCTTGCGCCGGCAGACTCGCGAGGACCGCATCGACCTCGGACGGACGGCAGAGCAGGCCGAGCGAGACGGGGCATTTGTCCGAACCATCGAGGGCGTAGAGGGCGGCACGCGCGGCGTGCCCGTCATGGGGATGGCGCAGGGCTGCGCGGCCCACGGCGTCGAGCGGGCGGATGCCGCGTCCGAGCCCTGTGGCGGCGGTGCGGAGGGTGTAGAGGTCGAGCCCGTAGGGCGCGTCCGGATCGGGTACGAAAACCTGCGCCGCGAGAGCCTCGGCCAGATGCGCGCGGCAGCGGGATGCGTCCGCCCCGCCTTCGAGCAGGACGCCGCAGGAGGCACAGGCGAACGGAAACAGGCGCCGACGCCCAACCGGGTAGATCAGGTGCCGTTCGCTCGGCGCGAGCATGTCGGCCGCGCAGACGAAGCATCGGCGCATGGTCATCACTCCGGCATCCTCGAATCGCGGCGAAGCTCTGGTTGCTCCGGGCCGGCGCCTTACCTTCGCTGTTCCGCGAGCTTCAAACCCCGAGCCCCTGCCGCAAGTGCCCGCCGACTTCGATCTTCCCGAAGCAGAACGCTTCGCTTTGCCCCCCGCCACGTCCCTGGCCATCGTCGGCAATGCGCCGGAAATCGGCGCGTCGGCGCGTGAGATCGATGAAGCGGACTGCGTCGTGCGCTTCAACAACGCGGAGGGTTTTGGGGGCCGCACCGGCTCGCGGGTCACCCATCTCGCCCTGGTGAATCGCGGCGGTCAGATGCGGGAATGGCTGGCGGACCGGGCCTTTCTCGAGCGGCCGGCGGTCCGGGCGGCGCAGGCCTTCATCCTGCCGTTCCCATTGCTGCCGGCGGAGGAGAACGGCCCCGAGCCGATCTGCTGGACCCGCGAAGCCTTGGCGCTGCTGCGCCCGACGGGCCGACCGATCCACATCCTGCCCGAAGATCTCCACGAGCGCGGACGTCGCTTGCTGGCGCCCCGCACGGCCGGGCGCCCGAACCCGAGCACCGGCTTCCTCGTAACGCTTGCGCTTCTGAACGACCGCCCTCTCGAAGCCGCTCCGGCGCAGGCCTACGGCTTCGGGTTCGCTGGCTGGCCCGGACATCCCTGGGCCGCCGAGCGCGCGTGGTTCGCGGAAGCCCAGGCCGCCGGGCGCGTGCGCCTGCACCCTCTCGCAGATTGATCCGCTCATCATGTCCACGCTGATCACGGTGCTGAAGAGCGGCGGCCGCTACAATGCGGTCTGGGTCGAGCGATTGGCCCGCGGCGTGCGCCGCCACGCACCGGCCTTCGACCGGATCCTCTGCCTCACCGACCTGCCGCTCGCCGTCGAGGGTGTGGAGCGCGTGCCCCTACGCCACGATTGGCCGGCTTGGTGGGCGAAGATGGAAGCATTCTGCCCCGGCCTCACCGAAGGCACGACGCTGCTCTGCGACCTCGACACCGTCTTCACCGGTCCGGCCGGCGCCCTGGCCGAGCCCGGCCTTGCGGCGATGGAGGACTACTTCCACAAGGGCCGCCTTTCCAGCGCGCTGCTGCGCTGGTCCGGGGACGAGCTCGCCGGGCTCTACGAGCGCTTCGCGGCCGAGCCCGAGCGCTGGATGACGGCTGGGTCCTGCGGCCCGGTCCCCAACGCCGTGCACGGCGATCAGGTCGTCATCGACCATCTGCTGCGCGAGGCGGGGTTACGCCCGAGCTTCTTCCAAGACATCGCACCGGACCTGCTCGACTTCTACGATCCCCGACGCGCCGCTCACGGCCCTGTCGTGATCTTCATCGGTGAATCCAAGCCGGACACCGTCCGCGGACCGGTCCACGCGGCCTGGGCCGGCGCTTGAGGCCCGCAGCTGAGTCCGAACGGCGCCCCGACCGGGGTGACAGCCGATTGGCGTCTGGCGAATGGTGATCCTTCTTCCATCATCAACAGCAGGCCGCCGAATGAGATTTGGACGCTCACCGTTCGGCCGGACCAGAATCCGGGGGACCCTCAATGATCCCTTCCGCCGCGCGGGCGTTGATCGGTTCGTGTGATGTGGCGGGAGGATACGAGCCATGACGAAGCTTTTCATCGCGCGGGTGCGCAACGCTGGCGGTGAGCGCCCGCTCGTGACCGTGCGGGCCGCGGCGGAGGGCGAGGCGCGCCTGTTCGTCGAGGCAGCCTACCCCGAGGACGAGATTGTCGAGATTGCCGAGCCCGGCGAATGGGTGAGCGACAGCGACACGGGTACGAAGAACGGCGATGTGCGCGAGCATCCGGGCACCGCGTGGCAGGCGCCGACGAGCCGGGCGTAGCGCGCAGCCATGTCCTGCCTGGCCGAGGATGTGCGCGCCCTCGCGCTGATGCTGCCGGAAACGGTCGAGGGCGCGCATCAGGGCCATCCGGATTACCGGGTCGGCGGGCGGATCTTCGCCACGCTCTGGACCGATGAGGCGCGGGTGGTCGTGCGGCTGACGCCCGAGGCGCAAGCCCTGTGGCTGGACGCCGAGCCGGACGCGTTCGAACCTGTGCCGGGCGCTTGGGGGGCGCGCGGCTGGACGAGCCTCGAACTCGATCTTGCCGAAGAGGAGACCTTGCGGGGCGCGCTTCTGACCGCTTGGCGGATCGTCGCGCCGCCCGGTCTCGTTGCCCGCTACGAAGGTCTCGCGCTCGATCCGTGAGTGCGGATCAGCTTCTCAGCCCCGGCGCTTCCTGACCGGTGCTCGCCACGTATTCCGAGTAGCCCCCGCCATACTGGCGGATCCCGTTCCCGGAGACTTCGAGCACGCGGTTCGAAAGGGCGGCCAGGAAGTGCCGGTCGTGGCTCACGAACAGCATCGTGCCCTCGAAGCCCGCCAACGCGTTGATCAGCATTTCCTTGGTGGCGATGTCGAGGTGGTTGGTCGGCTCGTCGAGGACGAGGAAGTTCGGCGGGTCGTAGAGCATCTTGGCCATCACCAGCCGCGCCTTCTCGCCGCCGGACAGCACGCGGCAGGGCTTTTCCACGTCGTCGCCGGAGAAGCCGAAGCAGCCGGCCAGCGCCCGCAGCGAGCCCTGGCCGGCCTGCGGGAAGGTGCTCTCCAGATCCTCGAACACGGTCAGGTCGCCATCGAGCAGATCCATGGCGTGCTGGGCGAAGTAGCCGAGCTTGACGCTGCCGCCGACGGCAACCGTGCCGGAATCGGGCTGCGCCGTGCCGGTGATGAGCTTCAGCAGCGTCGATTTCCCGGCGCCGTTGATGCCCATCACGCACCAGCGCTCCTTGCGGCGGATCGCGAAGTCGAGGCCCTCATAGATGATGCGGCTGCCGTAGCGCTTGTGCACGCCCTTGAGCATCGCGACGTCGTCGCCCGAGCGCGGCGCCGGCTGGAACTCGAAGGCGACGGTCTGCCGGCGGCGCGGCGGCTCGACCCGCTCGATCTTGTCGAGCTTCTTCACCCGGCTCTGGACCTGCGCGGCGTGGCTGGCGCGGGCCTTGAAGCGCTCGATGAACTTGATCTCCTTGGCGAGCATCGCCTGCTGGCGCTCGAACTGCGCCTGCTGATGCTGCTCGTTCAGCGCCCGCTGCTGCTCGTAGAAGCCGTAATCACCGGAATAGGTGGTGAGCGTGCCGCCATCGATCTCGATGACCTTGGAGACGATGCGGTTCATGAACTCGCGATCGTGTGAGGTCATCAGCAGCGCGCCGTCATAGCCTTTGAGGAAGGCTTCGAGCCAGATCAGGCTCTCGAGGTCGAGGTGGTTGCTCGGCTCGTCGAGCAGCATCACGTCGGGGCGCATCAGCAGGATGCGGGCGAGCGCGACGCGCATCTTCCAGCCGCCCGAAAGCCGGCCGACATCGCCGTCCATCATCTCCTGGGAGAAGCCGAGCCCGGCCAGAACCTCGTAGGCGCGGCCTTCGAGCGCGTAGCCGTCGAGTTCCTCGAAGCGGGCCTGCACCTCGCCGTAGCGCTCGATCAGCGCCTCCATCTCGTCGGCCCGGTCGGGATCCGCGAGACCGGCCTCCAGCTCCTTCAGCTCGGCCGCGACGACGCTGACCGGGCCGGCGCCGTCCATGACTTCCGCGACAACCGTGCGTCCGGCCATTTCGCCGACATCCTGGCTGAAATAGCCGATGGTGATGCCGCGCTCCGAGGAGACCTGCCCCTCGTCGGGCTGCTCCTGTCCGGTCATCATCCGGAACAGCGTGGTCTTGCCAGCGCCGTTCGGGCCGACGAGGCCCGCCTTCTCGCCCTTTTGAAGGGCGGCGGACGCCTCGATGAAGACGATCTGACGACCGTTCTGCTTGCCGATCTTGTCGAGGCGAATCATGCGTCCGCGAGGCCTGGTTGGTGGTCTGGGGGCGGTGTGCCGGGAAGGGAGCGCTCGCGCCTTACGCCAAGGGCGCGGCGAGCGGAAGCAGAGGGGCTTCAGGGCAGGTCCGCTTCAGGCGACCGCGAGGTTTTCGGTCGCCGGTGCCCGACAGACCAAGGAAGGCGGGCAAGCGACAGAATTTTTATCGGTGAGGCAAATCGAGTTCGATTAGTGGCTATCGAACCGAATTCAAAAAGACATCATATGTTGTAAGTGGTCATCGGCGCCAAATTATCCGTAGAGTTGCAGCTTATTAACCGTGCCTGCCTCACATGATTGTGATCCGATGCGACCGGGGCCGCGCGCGGATACTCTTTGACGGTCCCCGCGACGCGAACAGATGCGCTGGTTCACAAATCTCAAGCTGATCGGAAAACTCGCCATTCCGGTGGCCCTGGTCGCGCTGGTCGCGGCCGGCATCGTCGGTCTGGCGCGGAACACGCTCGGCCAGTTGCAGCGCGGGACACAGGACGTCGTCGATGTGCGCGCGGCGCGGGTCATTACCGCCTTGCAGACCGCGCTCGCCATCGACGAGGCCGTGATCAGCGAAAAGAACATCATCCTCGAGACCGACGCCTCGATCCTGTCGGCGCAGCACGAGCGGTTCGAGGCATCGCGGGCGCGGGCGCTTGCCGGCGCAGACCACTTGATCGCCATCGCGGACAGCGACGCGCGCCGGGCGATGCTGACCGAGGTCAAAGCGACGATTTCCGGCTTCTTCGCGACGGTCGAGCGTTCGATCGCCTTGGGACTGAAGAACCAGAAGGAGCAGGCGTTCAAGGTCTCTGCGGATGAGGTACGCCCGGTTCGGACAAAGGCGATCGAGGCGATCCAGAAGCGCATCGCGGCCAATATCAGCGATCTCGAAGATGCCAAGCGGGAGGCCGCCGAAATCGGCTCGTCCGCCGCTCTGACGCTGACGGTCATCGCGGTCGTCGGCCTGCTGCTGGCCTTCGGGCTGCTCGGGGTGATCGTGATCGTGGGGGTCGTGCGCCCCATCGGCCGGCTCGTGCGCGTGCTTCAGCGGATGGCCGAAGGCGCGATCGAGACCGAGATCGCCGAGGCGCGCCGCGGCGACGAGATCGGCGCCGTCGCCCGTGCCGTCGAGGCCATCAAGGCGCTCGTGGCGCGCAAGGCCGCCGAGCAGGCGGAAATGAAGCGCGTGGCGGATGAAGCCGCGGCGATCGAGCGCCGCCGCACCATGATCGAGTTGGCCGACGGCTTCGAGCGTGCCGTCGGCGGTGTCGTCGGGATGGTGTCGTCCTCCGCCACCGAGCTGCAGGCGACCGCCCAGCAGATGACGGCCACCGCGACCGAGACCGCCAGCCAATCGACCACCGTCGCGGCTGCGGCGGAGGAGGCGGCCTCCAATGTCGGCACCGTCGCCGCTGCCGCGGAGGAACTCGGTGCTTCGGTCCACGAGATCGGCCGGCAGGTCGGCGCGTCGGCGGACATGGCGCAGCGCGCCGTCGGCGAGGCGGACCACAGCGCCGCCCTCATTCATGAACTGAGCCAGGCCGCGGCGCGGATCGGCGACGTGGTGAACCTCATCGCCACCATCGCCAGCCAGACCAACCTGCTCGCGCTCAACGCCACCATCGAGGCGGCGCGGGCAGGCGAGGCGGGGCGTGGCTTTGCCGTGGTCGCGAGCGAGGTGAAGGAACTCGCCGCGCAAACCTCGCGGGCGACGGAGGAGATTTCCGGGCAGATCGCGCAGATCCAGGGCGCCACCGGTCAGGCGGTGACGGCGATCGGCGGCATCACCGGCCGCATCCGCGAGATCAACGCGGTGGCGACGACGATCGCCGCGGCCGTGGAAGAGCAGGGTGCTGCGACCCAGGAGATCGTGCGTAACGTCTCCCAGGCAGCCGTGGGCGCGGGCGAAGTCACCAGCAACATCGCGGGCGTGGCGCAGGCATCGGAGGAAACCGGAGCCGCCGCCACGCAGGTTCTGGCCTCGGCCTCGGAGCTGTCGCAGCAATCCGAGCATCTGCGGGCGGAAGTCGCGCGCTTTCTCGCGACGGTGCGCGCGGCCTGAACCAAGCCCCACGCGAATTGAAAAAGGGGACGCCTCACGGCGTCCCCTTTTTCGTTCGTAGAGCGGGTTTCGAAGGGGGTCACTGAGCGCCGGCAACCCCGATCGAACGGTGCCTTAGCCCGGTACCTTCTTATGGGTCACGGCGGCGGCCACTTCGTCGGGCCGGACCTCGTCGCCGGCCACCGCGCCGGAAAGCGCTGCGGCGTGGAGGGCCAGTACGGGCACGAAGACGAGCGCCATCATCAGCGCCACAACGAGCACCACGCTGCCGTTACCGCCGGATTTCGCCGCGCGAGAGCGCGCACGGCGGGAAATGACATTGGAGTCAGTCATGGCTCACCTTTTTGTCGGACCAGCCGCCAAGGCCGGTCGCGGGTGAGCCGGATCAGACGATCAGGCGCAGAACACGCGGGTGGCCGAAGGCGGCGTGGTCGATCGACTACTGTCGTCGGGCATTGGGGTCGGAAGTTCCTGTGGAGCCGCGCATCGCGCGCACGGCGACGATGAGCAGACAACGCGCGCTTGCAGGATCGGTTCGATCCCGTCAAGTCCGAACGTCGTTGCGCGCTGTGAATGTGGGCGGTCGTCGCGTTCCGACATCATCGGCGATCGGCGGCGGACCTGCGCGAACGTGTGCAGTGCAACTCGCGTTGGGACACCATGTCGAACGACACGATCATCTGGACGCAGGGTGGCATCGCCGAGGTGCCCCTGCAGCGCTTCACCGGCCGAATCGGCGCGATCGAGGTCGCCACCGTCGAGTATGACGGGTCGAACCGCCTCTGGACGTGGTGGAGCCCGCTCGCCGAGGACATCTGGGGCCATGCACAGGAGCCGGAGGGGGCCAAACAGGCCGCCGAACTCTGGCTGCGCGATTGGCTCGAGAATTTCCGGCCGTTCTTCGAGGCGGGCCGCTGAACGCATCAGGCGGCGACCGGCGCCGCGTCCCGGCTGCGCCACATGTAGCGGGCGAGGATCGAGCGGTACGGCGCGAACCGGGCGGCCACCGCGACTGTATCCTCAATCCCTGCGAGCCGCCGCAGGACGCCGACCGCGGCCACGTCGCCGACGGGCCAGATATCCGGATCGAGAAAGTGGAAGATGCCGGCCATGTCGGCCGTCCACGGCCCGACCCCGCGGATACGGCATAGAACGGCAGAGCGCTCGGCATGTGGTAGCGTCGCGAGTTCCGGGCCGAGCAGGCCGGCCTCCTCGGCCTCGCGGATGGCGTGGAGCGCCCGCACCTTGTTCGCCGAGACGCCGCAACTGCGCAAAAGAACCTCGGTGCCCGGAATGAACAGATCGCGCGGCGTCCCGTCCTGAGCCGCGGCAGCCGCCTCGATCCGCGTCCAGATCGAGAGGGCGGCCTTCGTCGAGAGCTGCTGGTTGACGACCTCGACGAACAGACGCTCGGCGAGGCTCGCATGCGCGGGCGGCGCGATCTCGATCCGGCCGATTGCCGCGATCGCGGCTCGCAACGGCTCCGCGACCGTGGCAGCCGTTTCGAGCATCCTTTCGTAGATCTCTGCGTCGAGCATCTTCTTCCTGGGGCGACGATGACCACCGCCGGGAAACGCCTGGCACCGTCCGCCGCTCCGCCTTCCCGCCTCCGCGTTTGACCCGCAGCGGCCGCGCAGCCCCTTGATCAGAAGCGCGTGGTGAGCGCGGTCAGCCAATCCGGCGAGGCGTCGACCAGCGTGGTTTCGAGCGCCCGATCATAGCCCGACAGGATCAGGGCGCCGGTGGCGACGAGGATCACGCCGAGCGCGAGCTTGAGCCCCTTGCCGACGCCCATCATCCGCGCGCGCCAGCGGATCAGCACCTCGCGCGATAGCATCCCGAGGGCGACGAGGGGGAGGGCGGCCCCGAGGCCGAACACCAGCATGGTGACCGCCACAGTGCCGAGGTCGCGCCCCTGGGCGGCGAGCAGGGAGGCTGCGCCGAGGGTCGGGCCGACGCAGGGGCTCCAGACGGCGCCGACGAGGAGGCCGACGGCGAACTGGCCCGCCAGCCCCGCGGTCGCGACTCCGCCGAATCGCTGCTCAGCCCAGTTGCTCAACGGCCCGGCCGCAACGGCGAACCGATTCTGCGCCGTCGGTACGATCAGGATGATGCCGAGCACCATCAGCAGCAAAGCCCCGATGGCGCGAAACCGGTCTCCATCGAGGCCGAGCGCGAACCCGATCGTCGCGATGAACAGGCCGATCGCAACGAAGGAGAGCGCCAGACCGGCGGCGAGCGCCACGGGCCCGAGGCGATGCTCCGCGACCGCCGCGCCCAGCACCAGCGGAAGCAGCGGCAGCACGCAGGGCGACAGCACCGAGAGGAGGCCGGCAAGGAAGGCGAGGCCGAGATGGCTGGCCATGGTGCGGCTCGAAACCCTTCGCCGAGACGTCCCCAGTCACCCGCCGGCCGGATCGCCTCGGCCGGGTGCCCTCGTCTCCCGGCTTTCTCTACAGGCGAACGCCGTGCCCCGCATCGGCCGGCCGCGTTCCCTTGGTGCCGCATCACCGGCGGCCCACTGTCTTCGCCGCCGTGCCCAGCTCACCCGTGCCCATGCGTCGGCATGGACGCGTTCCCCCGGATCAGCTCACGGCCGGCATAGAGGCCGCCGACGACCTGCAGGTCGAGGCGCTCCGCGTCGCGCCGACGGACCTCGGCCATGATCTCGCCGGCCGCGTCCGGATCGGCCCCGATCGTCACCAGCGCCTGCTCCCCCAGTGCAAAGGCCGATTCGAGCGTCTCGCGCATCTGGTAGGCGACGCCCGCCTCGATCAGCTCCACCGCGTGCTCGCGGTCACGGGCACGCGCCAGCACCGGAACCAGTGGAAACTCCGCCTTCGCCAGTTCCGCGATGCGCTTGGCCATGGCGCGGTCGTCGATGCAGATCAGGATCGCTCGCGCCGTCGCGGCGCCGGCCGCGCGCAGGATGTCGAGCCGGGCCCCATCGCCGTAATAGACCTTGAAGCCGAACCCCTCGGCGAGGCGGATGTTGTCGGCGTTGGTGTCGATGATCGAGACCGAGCACCCGCGCGAGATCAGCGGCTGGCTGACGATCTGCCCGAAGCGGCCGAACCCGATGATCAAGGCGCTGCCGACGAGATCCTCCGGCGCTTCGACGCCGTCCGTGGACGCGGTGGCCTTCGGCCCGAGGCGATCGAAGGCGATGACGGTCAGCGGCGTGATCGCCATCGACAGGATGACGGTGGCCGTCAGGATCGCGTTGGTCGTGCCGTCGATGATCCCCGCACTCGCCGCCGCCGCATAGAGCACGAAGGCGAATTCGCCGCCCTGCGCCATCAGGGCCGTCCGCTCCAGCGCCTCGGCATGTTTGGTCCGCAGGGCGCGGGCGACCCCGTAGATGACGAGACTCTTCACCGCCATGTAGGCGGCCACGCTCATGAGGATCAGACCCCAGTTCGCGGCGATCACCGCGAGATCGAGGGACATCCCGACGCCGAGAAAGAAAAGGCCGAGCAGGATGCCGCGGAACGGCTCGACATCGGCTTCCAGCTGGTGGCGGAAGCTCGATTCCGAGAGTAGCACGCCGGCAAGGAAGGCCCCCATCGCCATGGAGAGGCCGCCGAGCTGCATCGCCAGCGCCGAGCCGAGCACGACCAGCAGCGCCGCCGCAGTCATGACCTCCCGCGCCTTCGCCGCGGCGAGCAGGCGGAACAGCGGGTTGAGCAGCCAGCGGCCCGCGGCCACGAGCGCGGCGATGGAAACCAGGGCGATGGCGACGGCGATGGCGCGCTCGGTCCCACTCGTTTCGGCGCCACCGGGCGCGAGCAGCGCGACGGCGGCCAGAAGCGGCACGATGGCGAGATCTTCGAGCAGCAGGATGGCAACGATCCGCTGGCCTTTCGGCGTCGAGAGCGAGCCGCGTTCTTCGAGAAGCTGCATGACGATGGCGGTCGAAGTGAGCACGAAGCCGGTGCCGGCCACGAAGGCCACGACGACCGGAAACCCCATGGCGACGCCGACCAGCGTGAGGGCGGCGATGCAGGCGCCGACCTGGGCGAGACCGAGACCGAAGATTTCGCGGCGCATGCCCCAGAGCCGCGACGGCTCCATCTCCAATCCGATGATGAAGAGGAACATCACGACGCCGAGTTCGGCGACGTGAAGGATGGCGTGGGCATCGGTGAAGAGGCCGACGCCGAACGGCCCGATGGCCAACCCCGCCACGAGGTAGCCGAGGACCGAGCCGAGACCGAGCCGCTTGAACAACGGAACGGCGACGACGCCCGCGGCGAGGAGGGAGACGACCTGAACGAGTTCGCTCGCGGCCCCGGATGCTTCGATCGCCATGGCGTGGTGGGACCTCTGGACGGGTTGGAAAGCGCCGGTCGGGCGCGGGGCGGAGTGTGTGGAAAGGGGGCGCGCAGCCCTCGGTGAGCTGCGCGCCTTCGCTTACGGATAGCGGACGGGCGGGGGATCCTCGGGCAGCGGGATGAACTCGGCATCGTTCGGCACCGTGTCGAAGCGGCCCTGGCGCCAATCCTCCTTGGCCTGGGCGATCCGCTCCGGCCGCGAGGAGACGAAGTTCCACCAGAGGTGCCGAGGGCCGTCCATCGGCTCGCCGCCCAGAACCATGAACCGCGCGGCCTCCGTGGCGCGCACGCTGATGCGGTCGCCGGGCCGGAACACCAAGAGCTGGCCGGGACCGAAGCCGTCGCCGGCAATCTTGATGGCGCCCGCAACCGTATAGATCGCGCGCTCGTCGTAGGTCGGGTCCAGCGGCAGGACGGCGCCCGCTTCCAGCACCACATCGGCATAAACCATCGGGCTCGATGTCCGCACCGGCGAGCGCGCGCCGAAGGCTTCACCCGCGATCAGGCGAACGGTCTTGCCCTCGCCGGAGAGGACCGGAAGCGCCGAGGCATCATAGTGCTCGAAGGCCGGCGCGCTTTCCTCCTCCCGAGCCGACAGGGCGACCCAGCTCTGGATTCCGAACAGGCGGGAGCCGGTCTGGCGAAGGGTTGGGGCGGTGCGCTCCGAATGGGTGATGCCGCGTCCGGCCGTCATCCAATTCAGTTCGCCCGGCCGGATCGGCAGCTCGGTGCCGAGACTGTCGCGATGCATGATCTCGCCGTCGAACAGGTAGGTAACGGTCGAGAGGCCGATATGCGGGTGCGGACGGACATCCATTCCCTGACCGAGCAGGAACTCGGACGGTCCCATCTGGTCGAAGAAGATGAACGGGCCGACCATCCGGCACTCGGTCGAGGGGAGGGCGCGGCGCACGGCAAACGAGCCGAGATCGCGCGAGCGCGGCACGATCAGGGTCTGGATCGCGTCACAACTGAAATGGTCGCCCGGAATCGGATCATCCGCACTGTGCCAGCTCATCGCCCTTCTCCCTCTTCGGCCGAGACCGACAGCACGGCACGCCTCAAGAAGCGTGTCAGCCGCCGCGTCGCCCGCCACCCTGTGACGGCGTGTCGTCGAAAGCACTATGGAATGAGCGCGAGAGAACGAAAACGGAAACTAAGGAAACGTATCGTTTCCAGAAATGCCGTTCTTAGCTCGTCACGCCCCCGTTCGGTAGCCGCGTCATGCGCCCGCCCATCCGGCCCGACGTTCCCTGCCTCGCGGCCTATCCCTACGTCATCGTGCGCGTGGCCTGTCCTCATTGTCCGAACCGCACGGGCAGCTACCGGCTCGCCCGGTTGGCCGCTCGGCTTGCTCAGCGCGTCCGTAGCGGGCTTTCCACAGCTCCATGAGCGCCGCACCGGTGCTGGCAACGCACCGCGTTGGCCGCATGGCTACCTCAGCCGGATACCTCTGGGGTGCAGGCGGGTTTCCGTTGATGCAAGCCGATGGCGTGACGCCCGAACATGCGGCTCACCATCGGCCTCACGAGCAGGAGGGAGCTACCGCTATGGCAGACATTCGCTCACATGACCCGCTTGGCAGATCCGATGGCGGGCCAGCATCCGGCCGGGGCGGCTCATCGAGTGGCGGCGGGGCAGCGGATCAGGCGCGACAGGCGTTGCGCGATGCGACGGATAAAGCTTCTGACGCCTGGGACAGCGCCTCGGAGTACGGCTCGCGGTACTACCGTCAGGGAAGCCGAGCAGTCGGCAATGTGGATTCAACCACGATGACGGGCTTCCTCGTCGCGGGGGCTATCGGCTTCGGGCTCGGCTGGTTGGTGTTCGGCCAGCATTCCTATTCCGGGGATTACGTCGCGAGACGCATGAGCCGCAGCAGCGAGCGCGATTACTAGATCGGAGCTGCCGGCGACTGGCCAAGCCGAGCAAGGCACAGTCTGTCGTCGGCAACCTCCCTCCCATGCCTGGTATCTGCCTCGACCAGATCGCCCCCGTGGTTTTGGACGGTACGGTGGGCCGCGAGTTGACCATGATGCGCTGGGGCATCCCAGGGCCGAAGGCTTACGGCGAACAGCCCGTCACCAACGTCCAATGTTGGATGGGCGCATGAAGGAGGTGGCGCGTGGCGAGCGTCACGGCGGAGAGGCAACCCCATAGGAGGGTCGAAGCCTCGTGCGCCTTGTGATGCCGCGGCAGGGAACGGAAAGTCGCTAACCCGGCGGTGCCAAGCTGCAGTTCATATCGCCGCACTTTCGAGGTTCACGGCCGAAAACCATGAGCACTCAGGCATTGCGATGGAATGTGCTTTTTGAGCCAGAGGGGAATGGCGCGCCCTGCGGGAATCGAACCCGCCTTTTCAGCGTGAAAGGCTGACGTCCTAACCGATAGACGAAGGGCGCTGTCTGACGGCGACCGGTCTATAGTCGGGTTCGCCGCCGACGGCAACGGCTTTGCCGCATGATTCCGCGACTTGACGCGGACCGGTCCCATCGGCTTCTCGGACATCCGATACGCCGCGTCCCTTTCCTGCCCTGAAAGACCCGCCCATGACCCCGCCGCGCGACCGCCCGGCCAAGCCGTACGGCTTCCGGCCCCGCCCGCGAACCCAGCCTCCGGGACCGGCCGCGCGTGAGGGGAGGGACCATGTCGTGCTCTATGGCTGGCACCCCGTCTCGCAGGCCTTGGCCAATGCGGGCCGCCACTTTCATCGGCTGCTCGCCACCGAGAATGCGCTGGCGCGCCTGAAAGAGGCCGGCATCGAACTGCCGATCGAACCGGAGATGGTCCGCCCAAGCGCGATCGATCGCCTGCTCGGTCCGGACGCGGTGCATCAGGGCCTCTACGCGGAGGCCGAGCCGCTGGCCGCACCCGCACTCGACGCGATGCCGGACGACGCGCTGCTGCTCGCGCTGGATCAAATCACCGATCCGCACAATGTCGGCGCCATCGTCCGAACGGCGGCCGCGTTCGGCGTTACCGCCATCATCACCACTGCGCGCCACTCGCCGAATGCCACCGGCGTACTGGCGAAATCCGCATCCGGCGGCCTGGAGCACGTCCCGCTGATGATCGTCCGCAACCTCGCCGAGGCGCTGATCACGCTCGGCGAGCGCGGTTTCACCCGGATCGGTCTCGATTCGGATGCCGGCACCACCCTCGACGCGGTCGGCCCGCGCCGACCGGCGGTGCTCGTGCTCGGGGCCGAGGGCAAGGGCCTGCGCCAGCGCACCACCGAATGCTGCGACCTGCTAGTGCGCATCGACGCGACCGGTGCCATCCGCAGCCTCAACGTCTCGAACGCCGCGGCGATCACCCTCTACGCCCTGACGCGTTCGGCCGGGACGGCGGCCTGAAAGCTGATCCCGGCGCCGGATGGCGCCGGGTATCGTCTGAAGACCGATACGCTCCGGTCTGGTCGCGACAAGATCCCGGACGAATCGTATCCGCCTGAACTCAACTCTCGCGGCGGCGTTCGCGTCCGAGACTCCGGCATTCCAAGACGTTGCAAGACGTTGCGTCGCGCACGCGGATCCGGTATCGCTCGCACCGATTTCCTCATCGATACCGTCAGGATCCAGGCTTTCTCGCCCGGCGGACGCATCGCCGGGGGGATCGAGCCCTCGGCCATCGCTTTCAACATGCGTCGGCCCTCCGAAAGGAGGCGAGCCCGGCCGGATCGTCCATCCGGCGGGCGGCGGTGACGGGGGTCCTTTGCAACACGAGCCGCCGACGCAGGCCTCACGAAATGGGGCCATTCAGGAGAAAGAATGTCAGCTGGTCTGAACGTAAGCTCTTCGGCCCGCGAGGATTTCGCGGCCCTGCTCGAGGAATCCTTCCTCCAGCATGAGATCACCGAAGGTTCGGTCGTCAAGGGCACCGTCGTCGGCATCGAGAAAGATGTCGCCGTCATCGATATCGGTGCCAAGACCGAGGGGCGCGTCCCCCTCAAGGAATTCACCGGCCCGGGCCGCGAGGGCGAGCTCAAGGTTGGCGACGAGGTCGAGGTTTACGTCGACCGCATCGAGAACGCGCTGGGCGAGGCCGTCATCTCGCGCGACAAGGCGCGCCGCGAGGAGTCGTGGGTCAAGCTCGAGAAGGCCTTCGAGGCCAACGAGCGCGTCACCGGCACGATCTTCAACCAGGTCAAGGGCGGCTACACCGTCGATCTCGACGGCGCCGTGGCGTTCCTGCCGCGCTCCCAGGTCGATATCCGCCCGGTCCGCGACGTGACCCCGCTGCTCGGCACGCCCCAGCCGTTCCAGATCCTCAAGATGGATCGCCGCCGCGGCAACATCGTCGTGTCGCGCCGCACCGTGCTCGAAGAGAGCCGCGCCGAGCAGCGCTCGGAGCTGGTGGCCAACCTTGAGGAAGGTCAGGTCATCGACGGCGTCGTCAAGAACATCACCGAGTACGGCGCCTTCGTCGATCTCGGCGGGATCGACGGCCTGCTGCACGTCACCGACATGGCGTGGCGCCGCGTGAACCACCCGTCCGAGGTCGTGACCATCGGCCAGACGGTCAAGGTCAAGATCATCAAGATCAACCACGAGACGCACCGCATCTCGCTCGGCATCAAGCAGCTCCTGGCCGATCCGTGGGAGGGCATCGCCGCCCGTTACCCCGAGGAAGCCAAGCTCAAGGGCCGCGTGACCAACATCACCGACTACGGCGCCTTCGTGGAGCTGGAGCCAGGGATCGAGGGCCTGATCCACGTCTCCGAGATGAGCTGGACCAAGAAGAACGTCCATCCGGGCAAGATCGTCTCCACCTCTCAGGAGGTCGAGGTGCAGATCCTGGAAGTCGATTCGGTCAAGCGTCGTATCTCGCTCGGCCTCAAGCAGACCCTGCAGAACCCGTGGGATGCCTTCGCTGAGAAGCACCCGGTCGGTTCCGAGGTCGAGGGTGAGGTCAAGAACAAGACCGAGTTCGGCCTGTTCATCGGCCTCGAAGGCGATGTCGACGGCATGGTTCACCTGTCGGATCTCGACTGGAACCGTCCCGGCGAGCAGGTCATCGAGGAGTTCAAGAAGGGCGACATGGTGCGTGCCCAGGTTCTCGACGTCGATGTCGAGAAGGAGCGCATCTCGCTCGGCGTGAAGCAGCTCGGCGGCGATCCCTTCGCCGAAGCCGGCGAGGTCAAGAAGGGCCAGATCGTCACCTGCGAGGTCGTCGAGGTGAAGGATTCCGGCCTGGAGGTGAAGCTCGTCGACACCGACATGCAGACCTTCATCCGCCGCGCCGAACTCGCCCGTGACCGTGGCGACCAGCGTCCCGAGCGTTTCGCCGCCGGCGAGAAGTTCGACGCGCGCGTCATCCAGTTCGATCGCAAGGCCCGCCGCGTGCAGGTCT
Source organism: Methylorubrum sp. SL192 (assembly GCF_026672325.1). Classification (NCBI taxonomy): domain Bacteria; kingdom Pseudomonadati; phylum Pseudomonadota; class Alphaproteobacteria; order Hyphomicrobiales; family Methylobacteriaceae; genus Methylorubrum; species Methylorubrum sp. SL192. The sequence goes on along the minus strand of NZ_JAPPQV010000003.1, from coordinate 4,449,375 downwards.
CGATCAAGGCTCTGGAAGTCGCCGAGGAGAAGGAGGCGATGGCCCAGTTCGGCTCCGCCGATTCGGGCGCCTCGCTCGGCGACATCCTCGGTGCCGCCTTCAACAAGAAGAAGGGTGGCGACGAGGAGTAAGCCTCGCTGCCTTCCGATAATTCCTCGGGGCCGGCTCTGCCGGCCCCGAACTTTTTCTGGTCCCGTTTTCGAATCGTCCCGAAGCGAGCGCGATGGCAAACCGCCTCTCGAGCTTAGGCGCCAGCCTGAGATGGTTGAGGGGCCAGCGCCCCGGACGCCGTTCCGACCCGCTCCCGTCCCATTTCGACTCCGAGCGCTATCTCGACCTCAATGCCGATGTGGCGATGGCGGTCGAAGCCGGTCTCGTTGCCTCGGCGGAAGAGCATTACCGCGTCTTCGGTCGCCACGAGGGGCGCCCGATCCAGGTCCCGTCGGCGACGGCCGAGCTCGGCGGCGGAATCGCCGGACAGTGGACCTACCGATATCCCTACCGCGCCTGGCCCGAACTGCCGGCCATCGCCTTCGCCGCGCCCCGACCCGGCCCTGAGGATGACGCCATCGCGCGACGCCTCATCGCCGCCTGGCAATCCGGTGCCGGACGCGCACCGGTCCAGGCCGACAGCGAGGGCATGTGGGCGGCCCGGAGCCAGGGCTTTCCCGATTTCCACCGTGCCCTGCAAGGCGGGGATGCCGGCGCGCTCGCCGGCCTGCTGAACAACCTGTTCCAGTCGCATCTCGCGCACGGCATCGCCATGGGGCGCACGATGGCGACGCTGGCCCGCCACGCGCCCACGCCGTTCGCTGCAAGCTGGTGCGACCGGCTGCTGCGGCTCTCGGAGGCGGTCGGCCTCGCCCCGATCCGCTCACCCGAGCAGGGCGATTACGCGGCCGCGCTCCCCGGCCCCCTTGCCCACCATGTCGCGCCTGCGCATCTCGAGGCCGAGCTCGGCTTCCCCCTGGCTTTCCCCGAGGTCGGCGCCCCGTTCGGTGTGCGTTACGGCGCCGGCATCCTGCCCGAGCACGCCTTGACCCACGCCTACGCCGCTTGGCGGGTCGGACAACTCGGCCGCTTCGACCGGGTGGTCGAGATCGGCGGCGGTTTCGGCGGGCTGGCTTGGTTCCTGCGCCACCCCGACCGGCGCTACACGATCCTCGATCTGCCCTTCACCAACGTGCTCCAGGGCTGGTTCCTGCTGAAAGCGGGCCTCGACGTGTCCCTGGCGGGCGAGCAGGACACCGCGATCCGGGTCCGTCCGTGGTGGGAGATCGAGCGGAACGAACACTACGATCTGGCGATCAACCAGGACTCGCTGCCGGAAATGCCGCCGGAGACGGCCGCCATGTACATCGCGCGGATCCGCGCCATCGCCCCATTGTTCTACTCGATCAACCAAGAGGCGGCGGCACCGAACACCGACGCATTCCGGCAGGCCGTCGTCGCCGATCTGGTTGCGCGGGACGGTGGCTACCGCAGGCTGGGCCGGCATCTGTTCTGGATGCGTGACGGCTACGTCGAAGAAATCTACGCTCGACGCTGAACCGGCTGCCTCCCGCGGACATGGCGTCCGACGACGACCGCTGCGGGTTGTACCGGCCCGGTCCGAACGGGCTCTTGCCCGCGCGCCTCGGGCGGCGCTAAACACGTGCGCGGACTCGGTCGCAGCAACCGAACCCAAGTCCATCAAGGGTTTGGCCAGCATCCGGATCGGACAGGGCCGTGCTCCCGCGGGGCATGGCGTGAACGGTCCCAAAGAAACGACGGCTGCACCGCGCCGCTTGGAGAGGAGTACATCGTCGGATGGCTGCAGACGCCGAGTTTCTCATCGACCGCCGCCGTCTGCGCCGCAAGCTCACGCTGTGGCGGATGCTCGGCATCGGTGCTGCCATCGTCGCCGTCGGTGCATTGGGCTACCGCGCGCGGGTCGGCGAGGGCCGGCTGTTCCCGGCCACCGAGAATCAGATCGCCCGGATCTCGATCGGCGGCTTCATCGCCGGCAGCGACTCGACCCGCAAACTGATCGAGCGCGTCGGCGAGTCGAACGCGGTCAAGGGTGTGGTGATCTCGATCTCGTCGCCGGGCGGCACGACGACCGGCTCGGAGGAGCTCTACCGCAACCTGCGCGCGCTGGCGGCGAAGAAGCCGATGGTCGCCTTCGTCGATGGCACGGCCGCCTCGGGCGCCTACATCACCGCGATCGCCGCCGACCACATCGTCGCCCGCGAGACCGCGCTCGTCGGCTCGATCGGCGTGCTGTTCCAGTATCCGGACGTATCCGGCCTGCTCGACAAGGTCGGCGTGAAGGTCGAGTCGGTCAAATCCTCGCCGCTCAAGGCGGAGCCCTCGGGCTTCAGCCCGACTTCGCCGGAGGCCCGCGCGGCCCTGTCGTCGATCGTCCTCGACACCTATGGCTGGTTCAAGGGCCTGGTGGCGGAGCGCCGCGGCATGGATGAGAGCCAGATTGCCGCCGTCGCCGATGGCCGCGTGTTCAGCGGTCGCCAGAGCCTGCCCCTCAAGCTCGTCGATGAGCTCGGCGGCGAGCGCCAGGCGGTAGAGTGGCTGGAGAAGGAGAATAAGGTCCCCGAGAAGCTTCCGGTCAAGGACTGGAAGCCGAAGGCCGACGGCGGGTTCAAGCTCTGGTCGACTCTGGGGCTCGGCGCCGATCTTCTCGGCCTCGATGGACTTGCCAGCCGTCTCCGTGCCGTCGAGGACGAAGCCGCCGGGCTCAGCGGCGGGCTCCTGGCCGTCTGGCGGCCGGCTCCCTGAGGTCTCGCGCCGCGCCAGCCCCGCATTCGGAAGAGAGCCGCATGATCAAGTCGGAACTCGTGCTCAAGATTGCTGAGCAGAACCCCCATCTCTACCAGCGCGACGTCGAGACCCTGGTGAACGCGATCCTCGACACGATCGCCGACGCCCTGGCGCAGGGCGACCGGGTGGAGCTGCGCGGCTTCGGCGCCTTCTCGGTCAAGCGCCGCGAGGCGCGCCGCGGGCGCAATCCGCGCACCGGCGAATCCGTGGCTGTGTCGGAGAAGGCGATCCCCGTCTTCAAGACCGGCAAGGAGATGCGCCTGCGCCTCAACCGCGCCGGCATCGGCGACGAGCAGCCGGGCGCCTGAACGCATCTGCTTTGAGACCCCGTCACGGGCGTGACACGAGGCGCGGTCTCGACAACTCGCTTCGCCGCGCCCATTTCGACGCCGCTTGCGCCGAACCAGCATCCCCTTCGGCGTGAAACGCTCTAGTTCTGCGGTCTGAGCCTCGAAAAGCCCCTCGCTCGAAAGCCCTTAGCGGCACCGGTGAGCCCCTCGCAGGCTTAACGCCGTCCGTCGGAGACCTCTTGCATGATTCGATTTCTGAAGGCGCTGATCCTGCTGCCGATCGCGGTGGTGGTTGTCCTGCTGGCCGTCGCCAATCGCGAGGCCGTGACCCTCTCCTTCGATCCGTTCTCGCCTGAGCCCGTGTTCAGCCTCGTCCTCCCGCTCTACGCCGTGGTGTTCGGCTCCGTGGCGCTCGGCATTCTCGTCGGCGGTATCGGAAGCTGGCTCGGGCAGAGCCGGACCCGCCAGCGCGCGCGCTATCACCGCCGTGAGGCAGACCGTCTCGCCAAGGAGGCGGCCGAGTTGAAGACCTTCGGTACGCCGGGTGTCGAGCCGGGTTACAGCAGCGCCGGCACCTACACCGCCCTGCCGGCCCCGGCAGCGGCGCGCTGACGGCTGAGAGCGTCGTCCCGCCCATGGTAGACATCTGCGTCAAGATCTGCGGCCTCAGCACCGAGCCGACGCTCGACGCGGCCCTAGACGCGGGCGCCGACCTCGTTGGCTTCGTCCACTTCCCCAAGAGCCCGCGCCACGTCACCCTGGAACAGGGCCGAGGCCTGGCACAGCGGGTGCGGGGGAGGGCGCAGCGCGTGGTGCTGCTGGTCGATCCGGACGACGCGCTGCTCGCCGCCGCGATCGAGGCGCTCGATCCCGACCTGATCCAGCTTCACGGCCAGGAGACGCCGCAGCGCGTCGCGGAGATCCGTGCCGGGACCGGCCGGCCGGTCATGAAGGCCATCGGCATCGCCGCGGTCGCCGATCTTCGCACGCTCCCGGCCTATGCCGTCGTCGCGGACCGGCTTCTGCTCGACGCCAAGCCTCCCCCCGGCGCCGATCTGCCAGGCGGGAATGGACGCCGCTTCGACTGGGACATCCTGAACGGGGCCGAGCTACCGGCGGGCACGATGCTGTCGGGCGGCCTCGATAGCGGGAATGTCGGCACGGCGCTCGCGCGCACGGGGCTCGTCGCCGTCGATGTCTCGTCGGGTGTCGAGATTCGGCCGGGCGAGAAAGATCCGGACAGGATCGCGGCCTTCGTCGCCGCCGCTCGTCGCAGAGCCTGATCATCGAGGGCAGTGCCCAGCGGTTGCTTCAGCGCGTTTGTCCGGCTGTGCCGCATTGCGGCGACCCGCGCATGGGTCTAGCACGCGAGGCAACGATCAGATCTTCGCGAAGGACCGTCCCCGTGACGCTGAACCCCGCTCCCAATTCCTTCCGCACCGGGCCGGATGAGCGCGGTCGCTTCGGCATCTTCGGCGGCCGCTTCGTGGCCGAGACGCTGATGCCGCTGATTCTCGATCTCGAGAAGGCCTATGCCGACGCCAAGGCCGACCCGTCGTTCAAGGCGGATATGGAATCCTACGGCACCCACTACATCGGCCGGCCGAGCCCCCTCTACTTTGCTGAGCGGCTGACCGAGCACCTGCGCGCGAAAGCTCCGGCGGGGCAGGGGGCGAAGATCTTCTTCAAGCGCGAGGAGCTGAATCACACCGGCTCGCACAAGGTGAACAACGTCCTCGGCCAGATCCTGCTCGCCCGCCGCATGGGCAAGCCGCGGATCATCGCCGAGACCGGCGCGGGCCAGCACGGCGTCGCGACGGCGACGCTCTGCGCCCGCTTCGGCCTGAAATGCGTGGTCTACATGGGCGCCGTCGATGTCGAGCGGCAGGCCCCGAACGTGTTCCGCATGAAGATGCTGGGCGCCGAGGTGATCCCGGTGCAATCCGGCACGCGCACGCTCAAGGACGCGATGAACGAGGCCCTGCGCGACTGGGTCACCAACGTCTCCGACACCTTCTACTGCATCGGCACCGTGGCCGGACCCCATCCCTATCCGGCGATGGTGCGCGATTTCCAATCGGTGATCGGCATCGAGACGAAGCAGCAGATGCTGGAGATGGAGGGCCGCCTGCCGGACTCGCTCATCGCCTGCATCGGCGGCGGCTCGAACGCCATGGGCCTGTTCCACCCCTTCCTCGATGACCGCGACGTCGAGATTTACGGCGTCGAGGCGGCCGGACACGGCGTGCAGAGCGGCCTCCATGCCGCCTCGCTCACGGGCGGCCGCCCGGGCGTGCTGCACGGCAACCGGACCTACCTGCTGATGAACGAGGACGGCCAGATCGCAGACGCCCACTCGATCTCGGCGGGCCTCGATTATCCCGGCATCGGCCCCGAACACGCATGGCTGCACGAGATGGGCCGGGTCACCTACCTGTCGGCGACCGATGCGGAGACGCTGGAGGCGTTCAAGCTCTGCTCGATGCTGGAGGGCATCATCCCGGCTCTGGAGCCCGCACACGCGCTGTCGAAGGTGATGGAACTCGCGCCGACCAAGCCGGCGGAGCACCTGATGGTGCTGAACCTCTCCGGCCGCGGCGACAAGGACATCCCGCAGGTGGCGCAGATCTTCGGTCAGACGCTCTGAGGGGGAGAACCTGCGCGGGGGCCGCAACAGACCGTTGACACCCTCGCGCCCTTCTCCCTATATCCCGCCCATCGGACGCCGCGTCAGCGCCGTCCGTGACAGTGGCGGGGTAGCTCAGCTGGTTAGAGCAGAGGAATCATAATCCTTGTGTCGGGGGTTCAAATCCCTCCCTCGCTACCAAATCACCTTCAACTAGAACGCCGAGACGCCGAGCCCTGGACATCCGTCCGGGGCTTTTTGTTTCTATGGGCTGCCCTTCGGAACTCAGGTGCTTGAGCCGGGTGAAGATTGCGCAATCACCCGCTCTCCTGAACCTCGCCTCAGTTCCGAAGCGCCGGCTCGAGCGGGAGCGGTCGCAGCGTGACCGGCTGGCCCATGAACGCAGCGGTGAACGAGCGGCCGTTCTGGTCGAGTGTGACGCTGTCGGGGGCGATGGCGGTGATGTGCCAGTTGTCCCGTCCTTCGCCGTGGCCGAGCCAGCTCTCGTCGCCGCTGCCGTCGTCGATCAGCACACGGGCTCTGCCGCCATCGACGACGATTCCGCGCACCGTCAGTACCGGGCGGCGCGGCTCGCCTTCGAGGATCGCGGCCCGGCTTCCCCGCGCGGTCCAGTCCTGTCGGCCGGGATCGAACAGGGGCCGGCGCCACGCCGCGCCGCTCGACGCGGCACCGGGTTGCGGGCCGAGCGGCTGTGCGGGGGCCTCCGGCGCCGGCTCTACCCCAATGGGCCAAGCGAAGGCTGCCAACGCCGCGGCACAGGCGAGCCCGAAGACCGCGCGCGGCAGCGGGCGGGTCGCGCGGAGGGCACGCCGGACGCCCATCACGGCGCCGTTCCCGGCGCCGGAGGCGGGATCAGGACGCCGCGGGCGGTCAGGGTCGCCCGCATCACCGTTGGCCGGCCGGTCTCGCGATCCGCCGCGCGCTCAATGCCGAGTTCGGCCTCTTCGACAGCGACGAGCGGCGATTCCGTCTCGAGCGCGTGCAGCAGCCCGTGCAGCCCCTCCGCCGTGCCCCGGACCGAGGCGCGCAGGCGCGGCAGGGTGGGTCGGTCGGGATCGGCTTCGAGGTCGGCGCGCTCGACCACCGCCGCCCGTGCGCCGGCCAGGCTCTCGAGACGCGCGCGGAAGACCGCGAGCAGCGCCTCTTCACTTGAACCGGCAAGCGGGATCGGCAGCGGCGGACGCGACGCGGCGGCGCGCGCGCGGTCGAGCCGCTCGCGGCCCGATTCGATCTGCGCGGCGGCTTCGACCGCCTCGCCGATCGGGCCGGCGACGAGCGCGAGGATCAGGCCGACAGCGAGCACGCCGAACAGGATCGGCCAGGCTTGGCCCTCCACGAGCGGCATTCTCACGGCCGGGCTCCTCGGCCGGCGCGGGGCAGCTCGATGAGGAGCCGCAACCGTCCATCCGCATCGAGTTGGGACAAGCGCAAGGTCGGGGCCGCGAAGCCCGGCAGATGCGCCAGCGCGGCGAGCGGAGTGGCCTCGTCCGGGGCCGTCAGGGTGAGGTAGGCGCCCTCCGCGTCGAGGCGCAGCGACGTCGCCGCGATTGTGTCGGGCAGGGCATGCGCCACCGCATCCCAGGTCTCGGCGACCGGCGGCGCGCGTCCGGCCAGGATCGCGGCGGCCCCCGCCCGGAGGGGCGCCTGGACCGCCGAACCGGACGCCCGCCGCGCCTCGGCGAAGGCGGCGTCCAGGGCGGCGAGCGTTGCCTCTTGATGCCTGCGGAAGCCGCAGAAGGCACCGAGCAGGAGCAGGAGCGCGCCGGCGATCAGCGCGAGGTCGCCTCCACGTCCGCCGCCCGTGAAACCCTGGAGGGCCCGGTGTCCCCCGGTGAGAAGATCGAGCGGCAGGCTTCGCGCCTCGTCCCTACCAACCGTCACCGGACCAGCGGCGATGCCGGCCTGCGCGAGGGCGGCGAGGAGCGGATCGAGCCGCGTCCGCTTGAGCACGACGTGGCGCACGCGGATCGTGCGCGCCTGCGCATCCTCGCCCTCGACGTACCAATCGCTGTGCACGGTCTCCGCCCGGAACGGTGTCGCCGCCTCCAATTCCTGCGCCAGCACCGCGCGCATCCGCGGCAGCACGGCGCTCGGAAGGTTCAGGGTGCGCACGAAACAATAGGCCGGATCGACGAGGATCTTGGCCCTCACGCCGGCCTGTCCGCCGCGGATCGCCGCCAGCCGTTCACCGAAGTCGTCGGCCGCCGGATCGAGCCGGTGGGAGCGGGCCTCCCCGGCACGGCGGTCGATCAGGATCAGCCCGGTTTCCGCGGGCGCCCCGAGGCGGATCGTCAAGACAGCAGGAGCGCGGTCGCGCCGCGTGTCACTCAGGCCGAGCCAATGGGCTGCCGTATCGAGACCGTCGCGCAGGGCCGCCCGAGCGCTTGCTCGGAGCGAGGAAAGCGCGCGCCCGGACGCGGCGGTTTCGGTGGCACTCACGGGGGCAGCGCTCCCTGAACGGCGCGGTCGCCGGAGAGGAGTTGTTAAGCGTGGCGGCGTTTATGTCAGCTTAATGCGCCGGCCCGCGACGCCGACGACTGGTTACGCGGTGCGGTCCCGGCGCCGTGGATTGGAGCAGCCCGCCTGCGCCGACAGGGCGATTACGAAAGACCTGCCTTGGAGGCCGGACAATGTTGAGCGTCTGGGGATCGAAGAGCCGTCCGCGGCGGATCCTGCAGGACCGACGCGGACGAGACCGGCACGGGTGCGGCGCCGCGGAGGCCTTCGTCGAAACGCTCGCCGCGTCGGAGGTTCTCGACGCCGCCGGCCGTGAGCGCGCGCTGGCCGCTCTCGATCGGCCCGGCCGTCGGCCGCTGCCGGTGCTGCTCACCGAACTCGGCCTCATCCATGAGGCGGCCCTCGTCGCCGCTCTCTCGGACGCGACCGGTCTTGCCATCCTGAGGGAAGAGGACTGGCCCGCCACGCCCGTCCTGCCGGAGCTGGTCGGCGCCGATTACTGCGCCCGCGCACGCGTGTTGCCCGTCGCCGAGGCGCCCGGCCGCCTCGTCGTCGCCGTGGTCGATGCCTTCGACCCCGAAATCCCGGCAGCACTCGAACACCTGACCGACCGGTCCATCGAATGCCGCCTCGTCGGCCCCGGCAGCTTCGAGCGGGCGCACCGGGCCGTCTACGGCGACGCCGCCTCCGACGACGAGGCCGGGGCGGGCGACGACGATCTCGCCCGGCTCGCCGACGTCGCGAGCCAAGCGCCGATCGTGCGGCTTGCCGCGCGCCTCGTGCGCAAGGCCTTCGAACTCTCCGCCTCCGACATCCACTTGGAGGCGGAAGAGGCGGATATGCGGGTCCGCTACCGCGTCGACGGCGTTCTGGTCGAGGCCGAGCGGCTGGCGAAATCGGTGCAACTCGCCCTCACCACCCGCATCAAGATCCTGGCCGGGCTCAACATCGCCGAGCGCCGCCTGCCGCAGGACGGGCGCATGCGCGCGCCCGACCGCGGCCAGGAGGTCGATATCCGCGTCTCGACGCTGCCGACCGCCCACGGCGAGAGCGTGGTGCTGCGCGTTCTCGACGGCTCGCGCCGGATCGAGGATTTCGCCTCGCTCGGCTTCGATGCGCCGGCCATCGCCCGGGTCGAGGCGATGACGAACCGGCCCAACGGTCTCGTCCTCGTCACCGGCCCGACCGGCTCGGGCAAGACGACGACGCTCTACGCCGCTTTGCGGCGCATCAGCGGGCCGCATCTCAAGGTCGTCACCGTCGAGGACCCGGTCGAGTACCGGATGGCGGGCGTCAACCAAGTGCAGGCCCATCCCGGCATCGGCCTCGACTTCGCCGCCGCCCTGCGCTCGATCCTGCGCCAGGACCCGGACGTGGTCATGGTCGGCGAGATCCGCGACGCCGAGACCGCGCGCATCGCGGTGCAGGCCTCGCTCACCGGCCACCTCGTCGTCTCGACCCTGCACACCAACTCCGCCCCCGCCACGGTGACGCGGCTGATGGATATGGGCGTCGAGCCCTATCTCATCGCCGCGACCCTCAACGGCGTGGTCGCCCAGCGCCTCGTGCGCCGGCTCTGCGCCGCCTGCGCCGTGCCGGAGCCCGCTGACGACCGGGAGCGCCTGCGCCTCGGCGTGGCTCCGGGCACGCCGCTGCGCCTCAAGCGGGCCTGCGGTTGCGCCGCCTGCAACGGCACCGGCTATCGCGGGCGGATGGTGGTGTCCGAGATCATGCCGCTCGACGCGGATCTGCGCAGCCTCATCGCCGACGGCGCGGGCGAGCAAGCCATCGCCGCCAGGGCCCGCGCCGCCGGGATGGTGAGCCTGGTCGAGACCGGCCGGGCACGGGTGATCGCCGGGGATACCACCCTCGACGAGATCGGCCGCGTGCTGGAGGGGCAGGTCTGATGCCGCGCTACGCCTACCAGGCCTACGCCGCGGACGGGCGCGCCCGCTCGGGCCGGATCGAGGCCGAGAGCCGCCAGCGGGCGGTGGCGCAGTTGCGGGCCGACGGGCTCCAGGTCTTCGCCATTGAGCCCGCCGCGAGCGGCGCGGCGCCGTTCTGGAGCCGCGACCTGTTCGGGCGCGACCGGGTCAACGATGCGGCGCGGCTCGCCTTCCTGCGGGAATTCGGCACGTTGGTCGGCGCCGGGCTGACGGTGGACCGCGCGTTGCGTCTGGTCGAGCGGCAGGCTTCCGCCGCGCTCAAGCCGGTGCTCGCCGACATCCTGGAGCGGGTCGTGGCCGGCGCCTCCCTGTCGCGGGCGATGGCGGCCCACCCGCAGGCCTTCCCCCCGGACATGGTCGATATCGTCCGGGCCGGGGAGGCGACCGGCACGCTCGTCGCGGTGCTCGGTTCGCTGACCGGCTCGATCGAGCGCCGCGACGCGGTGCGCCGCCACCTCACCTCGGCCATGATCTACCCGGCGCTGCTGGTGCTGATGGCGGTCGGCACGCTGGTGATGATCGTCGTCGTGCTGGTGCCGGCGCTGGCGCCGCTGTTCGAGGGCAGCGGTCGCGCCCCGCCGCTGACGATCCGCGTTGCTGCCGCTCTCGGCGATTGGGTCGGCGCGTTCTGGCCCTGGCTCCTCGGCGGGGTGGCCGTGATCGTCCTCGGCCTGGTCCGATCCTGGCGCGAACCGGGCTTCGCCGCCGCACGCGGGCGACTGGCGTTGCGCCTGCCGCTGGTGCGGGAGATCGTGACCGGGATCGAGCTCGGCCGCATCTGCCGGGTGCTCGGCACGCTTCTCTGCGCCGAGGTGCCGATCCCGGATGCGGTGGCCGCCACGCGACCGCTCGCCGGCAACCGGGTGTTTCGCGCGGCCCTCGAAGAGGCGGGCCGCCGGCTCACCGAGGGGGGAGCCTCGCGGCCGGTCTGTCGAGCCTGAAGCCGCACGCGCCCTCGACCCTCAACCTCATCGCCAGCGGCGAGCAGGTGAACCGCCTCGGCCCGGTGCTGCTCCATGCCGCTGAGATGCACGAGACGCAGACGCGCCAGCGCATCGACCGCCTGCTCGCCCTACTCACGCCGCTGGTGACCGTGACCATCGGCGGCTTGATCGGCGGCCTGATCATCTCGGTGATGGGCGCGATCATGAGCGTCGGCCAACTGGCGCAGTGATCCGTCGCGGCCGGCTTGCAACGACGCGGGATCAGGCGACGTGTCCGGCCAGGAGCGCGACGTGCAGCCCGAGGGCCAGGAAGGGGGCGAACGGCAGACGGGACGCCCCGTCCAGCCGCCGCCCGGCCAAAACGGCGACCCCGAATGCGGCAAGCGCGCTCAGGCTGGCGACGAGGATCATCAGCGGCACGCCGGCGAGCCCGGTCCAGGCGGCGGCGGCACCCATGAACTTCACGTCGCCCAGGCCGAGCCCGGTCCGGCCGCGCAGCCGCGCATAGGCCGCCCGCAGGCTCCACGCCAGCAGGAACGCGGCGGCGGAAGAGGCGAGGCTCGCACCGATCTGCGGCAGCGCCGGACCGCGCAGCGCGCTTGCTCCCACACCGAGGACGAGCAGGGTGAGGTTCACTTGGTCGGGAATGATGCGACGGCGCAGATCGATCGTGGCCGCCGCGAGGGTGAGCGGCAGCGGCAGCAGCGCGAGGACGAGATCGGTCAGGTCAGGCGGCACGGTCGTTCGCCCGTCTCGGCCATCGCCACGCCGGGAAGCCCGCCATGCGGCTCGCCGGGGCGCAGCTCAGCCCCAGCGGAATCGCCCGCATCGGATGGGGCGGGACAGCGAGCGCGGCGTCATGGTCGCGCGGGCGCAGGTCGACGACCGGGTACAGTGGAAGCGCTGCGTCGCGGGCACGCTGGCGGCACAGGAACTGCCAGAAGGCGTAGGCCGCAAGCGCGGCCGCGACGACCGCCGTGAACCACAGCGCCAGAAGCAGGCCAGCGGCGACGCGGCCGTTCAGCTCGCGCAGGATGCCGAGCGCGAAGGCGGCGTACCACGAGACGCCGGAGACGGCCCCCGAGATCAGGAAGATGCCGGTACGACCGCGCGAAACGCCCTCGAACATCGGCCGGCTCACGTCGCGCAGCACGCCCGGCAGGACGAGGGCGTGGATCAGCCATCCGTTGAGGGTCAGCACCGCGACGACCGTGAGCTTGGCCGCAATCTTCGGATTGGCGAGCTTCTCGGGCGCTTCGACGGCATAGACCGCCAGAAAGCCGAGACCGGACAGCCAGAGCAGCCCGAGCCCGACCGACACGACCTTACTGACGAACAGAAAGGTGCGCGCGATCTCCACCGGCAAGCCGCCCCAGCGCATCCAACGGATGATCCAGAAATCGAGCATCGTCGCCCCGCCGAGCCCGAAGCACAGCCCGAGAAGATGCAGGCCGACGAGAAGGGTGAGCACGCGGACCGGTGGAAGCGGTGGCGGCAGCGGAACGCTCAGGACGGCATCTGGGCCTGCCGACGCCAGGGCGGGGGTCGCCAGACCGACCGCAAGTGCGGCCACGACGAGCGGCGTTGCGCGCCGGGAAGCCGTGATTGCGGCACACCGAAGCATGGGCGTCTCCGTGGCCGTCGCGGGCTCCGCCCGCCGCCTCTTCCCCGGCTGACGATGCCAGGAAGAAAATAACAAAGATCAAAAATTCAGGTGGATACCCGCTCAGGGCGCACTCGTCGCGGCAGCGCCCGCAGGGGTTCATTAGGCTTCGGCCACCATCCTCGATGCCACTTCTCAACGGTGGTCGGACGGCGACGATGGTGGTCAAGGCAAAGCGGGATCGCGCGCATGCCCGTTCGGGCGAGGCCGGATTTTCGCTGGTCGAACTTCTCGTCGTCCTGGCCATCATCGGCATGATCGCGACCATGGTCACGCCGCAGGTGCTCGGCTATCTCGGCCGTGCCAAGGGCGAGACGGCGCGGATCCAAGTGAAGAACATCGCGCAGGCGGTCGAACTCTACTATCTCGACCTCGGCACCTATCCGACGAGCCAGCAGGGCCTTCAGGCTCTGGTCCAGCCGACCGGACCGGCTTGGCGCGGCCCTTATGTCCGCGACAGCCGCGGCCTGAACGATCCGTGGGGTCAGCCCTATCTCTACCGCGCGCCCGGCGCCGGCGGGAAGCCGTACGAGGTCTACTCGCTGGGCAGCGACACCAAGCCCGGCGGAAGCGACGACGCGGCCGACGTCACGAGCAACTGACCCCTCCGCCGCCAGGGGATCGCATCGGCATGGTCTGCTCCGTCCGGAAGAGCCGCTCATGCCACGCAAGACGTGATCCGTCCGTCGGAGCCGTCGGACGGTGTTCCCACGGGCGATCCCCCGTCTTCCGGAAGGCCGATGCGCCACGGGCCTGCTCGGCGTCGTCATGGCGGCGTGTTCCAAGCACGCCCCGGAACGCAGACTTTCAGACGCGACAGCGCGATGCTTCAGGGCGTTTACTCTCTTAGTTCAATTGTCAAAGTGAATGCAATTTAATTAAAACCGGTCTAACAATCGATAGACAGTCTACCCACACCGCATTGCCTACTTAAGCAACCAGATTTAGTGGAAATTTAATCGAGACCGTGACAAACCCGCCCGGCCATCGACAGTTCCGAGATGGAATGACGGCATTCGCTGAGACCAGCGGCGTCGTTCCCCGAGGCATGCATTCGAAAGGCGATTCGATCCTCGTCAAGGACTGGATATGCGGCCGATCAAGACAATCCAGACCGGGGTAGCGCGCAGCTTGCGCGGTGGGTGGCTGCTCGCCCCGCTCGCGCTGATGCTGCTGTCGGCCCCCGCATCCGCGGAGATCGACTTCGGCACCCGCACCGGTTCGGGCGCGATCCGGGTCTCCCATTCGGGGATGTGCCTGGCCGTCCCCGGCGCGAACCCGGCCGAGACCGTCCAGATCGAGCAGCAGCCCTGTAGCGGCGCCCCCGAACAGACCTGGCGGGCCCAGCCTTCCGGCAACGGGTTCAACCTCGTCAATCAGGCGACTGGCCTCTGCCTGGATTCGCAGGCACGGCGGGACAACGGCAGCGCGGTCTGGCAGATCCGCTGCCAGACGGCGACGCAGCAGACGTGGTCGGCCCAACCGCAGAGCGACGGCACGCGCCTCGTGGCCGCCTTTTCCGGCAAATGCCTCGACGTCTTCGCCGTCTCCCGCGATCCGGGCGCGAAGCTGATCCAGTGGGATTGCTGGGGCGGCGCCAACCAAGCCTTCTCCGCCGTCGCATCGCCGGCCGGTCCGGCTCCGGTGGCCGGCACCACGGTGACGCTGACGCCGACCGAGATCAACGGCTGGTACGCCAAGGAGATCTTCCTGTTCGTCCGCGACGGCAGCGGGGCGATCACCCGCCAGACGACGGTCGCCTCGTACAATTCCGGCTTCACCACCGCCGGCCTCAACACGCCTTCGCCGCCGGTCTCGGTGCCGGCCGGCTCGAGCTGGGGCGTGGGCATGCGAGTCTGGGCCAACGCCGACAAGTCGCGCCGCGGCACGCCGATCCTGTACTACAGCGACACGCCGGGCCAGCGGGCGCTTCAGAGCACGGGCGATTGCGCCACCGGCGGCCGGCGGCAGGATGCGTGGGGCGACGCGGGCAATGCAGGCCGCAACGTCCTGTACACGCTGGCCTGCACGGCGGCGACCGGACCCGACACGAGCGGCACCGGGACCGGTGGCGGAACGGGCGGCGGCACGGATACCGGCGGTGAGACGGGGGCGGGCGGAGGCACCGCGGGTGGAAACGGCACCGGCGGGACGGGCGGCGGGACCGGAACGGGCGGTGGCACCGGGCCGGGCGGCACCACGCCTCCGGCTGCCGCGGCCACGAAGGTTTCGATCACGCTGACGGCCGCCAATGGCTGGTACGCCAAGGAGCTGTTCCTGTTCGCCCGCGACGCCAGGGGCGCGATCGTCTCGCAGACGAACCTCGTGAGCTACAATTTCGGGGTCGCGACGGCGGGGCTGAACACGCCCTCGCAGCCGCTCACCCTTCCGGCCGAGGCGACGAGTTGGAGCTTCGGCCTGCGTGTCTGGGGCAACGGCGACAAGTCACGCAGCGGCACACCAGTTCTCTATTACGGCGACACGCCGGGCCAGCGCGCGCTCCAGACCGCGGGCGATTGCCGGATGGGGAGCCGGCGCGACCAATGGGGCGACGCCGGCAGCCCCGGCCAGAACATCGTCTACGCCGTCACCTGCACGACGGGCACGACCGGCACCGAGCCGACTGGCCCGACCGCCGGCACGAGCCTGTCGGTCACACTGACGCCGACGCTGATCGACGGCTGGTACGCCAAGGATCTGTTTCTGTTCACCCGCAACGCGGACGGCTCGGTCGGCACCGAGATGCCGGTCCTGTCCTACAACTGGAACACGATGCCGGCCGGAATGAACGTTCCCTCGCAGCCCCTCGGCGTGCCGGCGGGCGCGCGCTGGGCCGTCGGCATGCGGGTCTGGGCCAACCCGGACAAGTCACGCGGCGGCACGCCGCTCGTCTACTACAGCGACACCGTCGGTGAGCGGGCGCTCCAGACATCGGGCGATTGCGCCGCCGGCGGTCGCCAGGATGCCTGGGGCGATTCCGGGGCTCCGGGCCGCAACGTGGTCTACACCCTGCGCTGCACCAGCAGCGGCACGGGCGGCGGAGCCGACACCGGAGGCGGCACCGGCGGCGGCAATGCCGGCGGCGAGGGCGCCGGCACGGCCGGCCCCACGCCCGGCGAGAGCGCGCCGAGCGGCACCTTGGTGCTGATCAACCGGCGCTCCGGCAACTGCATCGATTCCGCGGGCGGCGTCACCCAGCAGATCTGCCGCGACCTGCCGAGCCAGAACTGGACCTTCGTGCCGGCCGCGGGCGGCTACCAGATCCGCAGCGGCACCACCGGCCAATGCCTCGCCGTCGAGAACGGCAGCATGGGCAACGGCGCCCGGCTGGTGCAGCAGGGCTGCTCGGGCGCGGCCAACGCCCTGTTCCGCCTGCGCAAGCTGGAGAAGTGGACGGAGGTTGTCGCCAACCACTCGAACCGCTGCATCAGCCCGACGGGTGCCAACGACAACCGCAATTCCGGCAGCGCCATCGTGCAGTGGGACTGCGACGGCGCCGACCCGCAGCGCTGGACGATCCTCGGGCCGGAGGGGCGTGCGCCGTCCGCCTGGACCGCGCCGCGCGAGATCGGCATCGTCCCGGTCTCCGGGGCGGTGCTGCCCAACGGCAAGCTCCTGTTCTGGGCGGCCGAGCAGCGCAGCGCCTTCCAGACCGGCGCCACCGACGGAACCTGGACGACGCTCTACGATCCGGCCACCGACCGGGCGGTCGACACCTACATCCGCAACACCGGCCACAACATGTTCTGCCCCGGCACGAACGTGCTGCCGGACGGCCGCATCCTGATCACCGGCGGCATCGCGGCGGGCGCCTCGACGATCTACGATCCCGAGGCGAACACGTGGACGCGCGCGGCGAACATGAACATCACCCGCGGCTACAACGCCAACGCCACGCTCTCGAACGGCGATTCCTTCACCCTCGGCGGCTCGTGGTCCGGCGGGCAGGGCGGCAAGGATGGAGAGGTCTGGTCGCAGGCGTCGAACCGCTGGCGCGTCCTGCGTAACGTCAAGGGCAATGCGACCGCCGACCCGAGCGTCTCGATCCTCTACGGCGACAACCACTATTGGCTGTTTGCCGGCGCCAACGGCTCGGTGTTCCAGGCCGGCCCGACGAGCGAGATGTACTGGATCGACACCAACGGCGACGGCAACGTCCGCTCCGTAGGCCGGCGCGGCAGCGACCGCTTCGCGGTCAACGGCACCGCCAACATGTACGATGTCGGCAAGATCTATAAGGCCGGCGGGGCGCCCGCCTATACCGGTGTGCCCTCGCTCGACACCGCCTACACGATCGACATCAGCGCCGGCCCCAACGGTCCCGTCACCGTGACCGAGGCGGCGCCGCTGCTGTTCCCCCGCACTTACATGAACAGCGTCGTCCTGCCCGATGGCGATGTGGTGACGGCAGGCGGCCAGATCGTGGCGGCGCAGTTCACCGACAATCTGCCGGTGATGACGCCGGAGATCTGGTCGCCGAAGACCGGCAAGGTCCGGCGGATGGCGCCGATGGCGGTGCCGCGCAACTATCACAGCATCGGCATGCTGCTGCTCGACGGGCGCGTGCTGTTCGGCGGCGGCGGGCTGTGCGGCGGATGCGGCGGTGCGGACCATCTCAACTTCGAGATCCTGACCCCGCCCTACCTGCTCGACGCCCAGGGCCGGGCGGGGAACCGGCCGGGCATCACCGCGGCGCCGGCCTCCGCCCCCGTAGGCGGCACGCTCAGCGTCACCACCGACCGGGCCGTGGCGACCTTCTCGCTGGTGCGGCTCAGCAGCGTCACCCACTCCACCAACACCGACCAGCGCCGGGTGCCGCTGGCCGTGGCCGGCAGCAGCGGCACAACCTATCGCCTGACGCTGCCCAACGATCCCGGCATCCTGCTTCCGGGCACCTGGATGCTGTTCGCGATGGACGAGGCCGGCGTGCCGAGCGTCGCGAAGGTGGTGCGGATCCGCTAGAGCCGTATCCGACCTGATTGCATCAGGCCGGCGTCTCTAGCTCTTTGTTTTGACGCGCTTTCTTTCGTCGAACCGGCGTCCACTTCGTCGGAAAGCGCTTGAGCGGCCTTCCCGATCGGACTGCGATCGAGAAAGCCTCCAAACCCCTATCCCGAATAGTTCTTTTGCGCCGAGTGAATGGTTTCCTCCGGCGCAACGACGTCTCGAAGAAGCGGAGACCGCATCATGACGAAAACCACGGGCCTCGCCGGGGCGGCTCTCCTCGTCGTTCCCCTGCTGGCGCCGCTCGCGGTGTCCGCCCAGGTCGCCGCGCCCCAGGGCGGGACTGCGACGCGCCAGGATCAGCCCGCCCCGGCGCTGCCGAAGGGCGCTTGCCGCGTGACGGACCGGCTCGGCGGTCGCTCCTGCACCGGCGACGTGCCCGAGAGCGCCTGCGCCGCGATCGCCAAGGAGGCGAAGGGCGAATACGCCTGGACGCAGGACGAGTGCCCCTGAGACCAGGGACGGATGCGCCTGCGCCCGCAAGGTCGGGGAAACCCGCTGCGCCTATCCTCACGCCGCTCGCCCGAATCGGGCGCGGCCGATTCCGGATTGCACCGAAGATGACGCCCCCGCCGCGCCACCGATCCGTTCGCCGCCTCCGTCCGAGCCGGGCACGCACCGCATCCCTGCTCGCGCTCCTCCTCCTGCCGCTCGCGGCGCCGGGCCTGCGGGCCGAACCATCGGCCCGGCCCGGTCCCGCCGCCGCGGGCGCCGGCCTTCTCGCCGGGCATTTCCGGCTGGTCGATCCCGCCGGCCGCACGGTCGATTCGGACATGCTGGCGGGCAAGCCCTATGGCGTGTTCTTCGGCTTCACGCATTGTCCCGACATCTGCCCGACGACGCTAGCGCAGTTGAGCACGGCCCTGCGCGGGATCGCCGATCCGGATCTGCGGATCTACTTCGTCACCCTCGACCCGGAGCGCGACACCCCCGCCGCGCTCGCTTCCTACATGCAGAGCTTCGACCCGCGCATCGTTGCCCTCGGGAGCGAGCGCGCAGCCATCGACGAGGCGGTGGCGATCTTCGGCGTCGTCGCCGAGCGCACCGCTCTGCCTGAGGGCCGCTACACCTACGCGCACACCGCCGCCGTGCTTGTGGTGGACGAGAACGGCCTGATCGCCGACCGGGTCTCGGCGGACATCGAGCCCACGGCCCTGGCCGCGCGCCTCGCCCCGCTCGCGCGGCTCCCCGAGGCCGCACGGTGACCGGTGCGCCGGCCCGCCCCGGAACAGCGGGCTTCAGCCTCGTCGAAATGCTCGTCGTGCTGGCAGTGCTCGGCCTCGTGGCGAGCCTCGCGGTGCCGGCGCTCGGCAACCTGCTGCCCGGCCGGCGGCTCGACGGCACGGCGACTGCCATTGCCGGCGAACTGACCCACCTGCGGGCCCAGGCGCGCCGCACCGGCGCCCCGGCGAGCCTGACCTACGACCCCGCCCGCGCCCTCTTCGTCAGCAGTCGCCCCGGAGCGGCGCCGATTGCCGCCGCCGATCTCGCCGTCACCGTGCTGCGGAGCGAGGCGAGCCGGGCCGGACCGGGCGAGATCCGCTTCCTCGCCGATGGCGGCTCGACCGGCGGCGCGATCCGCCTCGACGGACGTGCCGGCGCGCGGCTCCTGTCGGTCAGCAGCCTCACCGGTCGGGTCACCGAGCGGGTCACCGAGGAAGAGGCGCCGCGATGACGCCGCACCGTCCCCTCCACGAGGGCGCCGAGGACGGCTTCACCCTCGTCGAGA
The DNA here is from genome assembly GCF_026672325.1 of Methylorubrum sp. SL192. NCBI lineage: Bacteria > Pseudomonadati > Pseudomonadota > Alphaproteobacteria > Hyphomicrobiales > Methylobacteriaceae > Methylorubrum > Methylorubrum sp. SL192. The sequence goes on along the minus strand of NZ_JAPPQV010000003.1, from coordinate 4,429,878 downwards.
TGCTGGTCGCCTTCGCGATCGTCGCCCTGTGCACCGTCACGGCGCTTCAGATCTCCGCGTCGCTGACGCGGCAGGGCTCCGGGGTGGAGGCGGCCCTGCGCGCCTCCGACGAGGCCCAGGGCATCGTCTGGCTGCGCTTCGCCCTCGGCAGCCTTCGGGCCGGCCAAGAGACCGGCCGTTTCTCCGACGGCAGTCCGTGGGTGCTCACCGTCTCCGACGTCGCCCCCGTTCTCGGCTGGCGCGACGTGCCCCCGGTCTGGCATCTGCGCCTGACCCGCGACGGCCCGCGCGGCGCGATCGTCTACGAGACCGTCCTGGCGGCGGGCCTCGGTGGTTGAGGCCGGTGCCGGCGCGGCGGCCGGGCCCGGCGAAGCCGGCTTCTCGCTGGTCGAGATGCTGGTCTCGCTCGCGCTGATGTCGCTCGTCGCCCTGCTGCTGCTGCAGGCGATCGGCACGGCCGGCCTGCTGTCGCGGTTCGGCGGACGGCTCGCGGCCGAGACCGACCTCGATATCGTCCGCGACCACCTGCGCACCTCCCTGAGCCGCCTCGTGGGGCGCGGCACCGACGGGCGGCGCCCGCCGTTCCGGGGCGAGCCGGAGCGCTTCTCCGGCATGGTGCTGGCCAGCCGCGATGCCGAGCGGGGCGGCGCCGTGCGGCAGACGGTGTGGGCGGTGCGCCGCGGCGACGGCACGATCGATCTCGTGGAAGCCCGCAGCCTCGGCGAGGACGGGGCCAGCCCGCCGGAAGTGCTGGTGAGCCGGGCGGCGGCCCTGCGCCTGCGCTACTTCGGCAGCGACCATACCGATCCGCAGCCGCGCTGGCAGCCGGCCTGGGCTCGCCGCGACCGGCCGCCGACCCTGATCGAGATCGGCCTCGATTTCCCCCCCGGCGACCGGCGGCGCTGGTCGCCGCTGCTCGTGCCGCTCGGCGTCGGCCAGTGAGGCCGCGCCGATCCGTGGCATCGGGCGAGCAGGGCTTCGTCCTGCCCGCGGTGCTCGCGGTGATGATCGTCGTGTCCGCCGCCGCGCTCATCGCCACCGACCGTCACCGAACCCGCACGGCGGTGGCCGAAAGCCAGACCCGCGGCCTGCGCCTTCAGGGTCTGGCCGACGGTGCCGCCCGGCTCGCGGCCACGGGGATCGTGCTGGAGCGGACCCGCGGGATGCCGGGGCTCGGCCTGCCGCGCAATGGGGCCGCCATCGCCTGCGGCCTGCCTGAGGGGCGGCGCCTCGTGCTGGCGCTTCAGGATCAAGCAGGCCTGATCGATCTCAACGCCGCCCCGCGCCCGCTGCTCGAAGCAGCCTTCCGCGCGCTCGGCATCGGCGATGCCGACGCTCTGCGGCTCGCGGCCGAGGTGATGGATTACCGCGACGCGGACGACGACCCGGAGCCCGGTGGCGGTGCGGAGCGCCCGCAATACGCCGCGCGGGGTCTCAGCCACGGTCCGCGCAACGCATCCTTCACCAGCATCGACGAGATCGAACGTCTTCCCTCGATGACGCCGGAGCGCGCGGCGCTCCTGCGCGGGGCCCTGACCATCTACAATCCCGACGGCGGTCTCGACCCCGGCCTCGCGCCGGTCCGCGCCCTGGCGGAGGGCGTCGCCGGCGACCGGCTGCGCCCGCACGCGGCCCTGTCCTCCGGCCAGTATGTCGAGATCCGCGCCGCCGTCTCGGACGGACGGGGACGCGCCCTGCGCAGCGCGATCATCTCCGCGAGCGGCACCGGCACACCGGTCCTGTCCTGGCAGCCGGACGGGCCGGATCTGGTGGGCGGCGTGGCCCACCCCGCCTGCGGGCCGCTCTCCGCCGCGCTGATCCGGCCCTGAGCCAAACTTATCAAATATCAATCGGTCGTTAACCATAAGTAGGTAGCGTCACGGCCACCAGCAACCAGCGGCATCGAGGTCGAGCGGAGGCATGGCGATTCGTGCACATGTCCTCGCGCTGACGTTCGGGCTGGCTCTCGGCCCATCCGGCGCAGCCTTCGCCGCCGAGCCGTTGTCAGGGCCCGGCTACAGCCCGCGGCCCTCGGGTGGATTCATCCTTCGCGGGAACGACCGGTTCATCGCCGGGGAGGCTCCCGCCGCGCAGGCGCTCCCAGGCGGCCTCGTCAGCCTCAACCTCGTCGAGGCCCCGCTGCCGAATGCCGCAAAGGCGGTGCTCGCCGACACGCTGGGCCTTGGCTACACCCTCGATCCGCAGGCCACCGGCACCGTCACGCTCCAGACCGGCGGTGCGGTCACCCGCGAGGCGCTGCTGCAGATGTTCGAGGCGGCACTCGCGAGCCGCGGTCTCGTGCTGCGCCGCCGCGGACGCATCGCCCAGATCGCCCCCGCCGCCACCGACCCGAACGCCGTGCGCGCGGTGCGCGGCCCGGCCGCGGAAGCCGGCGCCGTCGCCGTACCCCTGCGCTGGGTCTCAGCGGTCGAGATGCAGGCGATCCTGACGTCGGTCGCACCCCGCGACGTGGTGCTGCGGGCCGACCGGGCGCGCAATCTGCTGATCCTCAACGGCGACGCGACCCAGATCCGCGCCCTGCGCCAGACCATCGAGATGTTCGACGTCGATTGGATGCGCGGCATGTCCACGGCGATGCTGCCGGTGCGCAGCGCCAGCCCCGTCACGCTCGCCCGCGACATGACGCAGATGTTCGGGGGCGAGGCCGCCGGCACCGGGGACGTGATCCGCTTCATTCCCAACGAGGCGCTGAGCGCCATCCTCGTGGTGAGCTCGCGCGCCGTCTATCTCGACCGCGCCCGCGTGATGCTGGAGCAGATGGAGGTGCTCGCGGCCGAGCGCGAGCGACAGCTCTTCGTCTACCGCATCCAGAATCGCTCGGCCCGGGAACTCGCGGCGGTGCTCCAGGGTGTGGTCGCGGCGGAAACCGGCGCCCCCGTGAACGTCTCGTCGGGCTCCGGCGCCGCGCAGGCCGGCCTCGGCGGCGGCTTCGCCCAGGGCGCGGGCGCGATGCCGGGCGGACTCGCAGCCGGATATGGCGGCCTCGGCGGCTCGGGATATGGCGGCTTGGGCGGCTCGGCGGGACAGTCCGGTGCGGGTACCCCTTACGGCGCCGGCTACGGGACTGACGCCGCGGTGGGCGGTGCCGGAGGCATGGGCGCCTACGGAAGCACCGGGTCCATGTCCGGCACAGGATCCGCGGGGGGCATGTCCCCTATGGGCGGCATGGACGGAACCGGGGGCCTGACCGCAGCCTACGGCGCCGCGCCGGCCGCCTATGGTGGCGGCTACGGAAACGGGTACGGTGCGGAGACTGGCATGGCGGGGGGGTATGGCGGGGCCTACGGCGCCCGCCGCGATGCCATCGGCGTCGTCGCCGACGAGGCCAACAACAGCCTCGTGATCTCGGCCACCCGCAACCAGTACGACAAGATTCTGCGCATCCTCGGCCGGCTCGACGCAATGCCGACGCAGGTTCTGCTCGAGACCGTGATCGCGGAGGTGACGCTCAACAACGAGCTTCAGTTCGGCGTGCAGTGGTTCCTCAAGAACAGTGGTTCGCGCTTCAACCTGGCCCAGGCGGACACCAACCGCAGCGTCGCCCAGGGCACGAGCGGCACGGACGCGCTGATCAAGGCCGCCGTGCGGGGCGTGCCGGGCTTCAACTACCTGCTCAACGCCTCCGACTTCAACGTCGTGCTCAACGCCCTGCAGGGCGTGACGCGTGTCAACGTCATCTCCTCGCCCAACATCACCGTGCTCGATAACCGCACCGCCAAGCTCCAGGTCGGCGATCAGGTGCCGATCGTGCGGCAGAGCGGCCAGAGCGCGTTCGCGGCGGGTGCGCCGATCCTCAACCAGATCGAGATGAAGGATACCGGCGTGATCCTGTCGGTGACGCCGCGGGTGAACAAGAACGGCCTCGTGGTGCTCGACATCAACCAAGAGGTCAGCGACGTCGTGAAGACGACGACCTCGGAGATCAACTCGCCGACCATCCGCCAGCGCCGGGTCGCGACCAGCGTGGCGGTGAATGACGGCCACAGCCTCGCCATCGGCGGCATGGTGCAGGAGAAGGCACAGATCACCAACGAGAGCGTGCCCGTGCTGGGCGATTTGCCGATCGTCGGCCCCGCCTTCCGCAACCGCATCGACGGGCGCGTGCGCACGGAGTTGATCGTGTTCATCCGGCCGAAGGTGATCCGCGGCACCGTCGAGGCCGACCGCATCGCCGAGGATTTCCGCCAGCAGTTCCGCGCGATGATGCCGATCCGCCCGGTGCCGGCGCCCCTGCCGATGGCCGCCATGCCGATCGGGCCGGACGGCGTGCTGCGCCGGATGATCGACTGATACGGTCAGGAGTTCGGCCCGCCCATGCTTTGGACGACCACGCGCTTTAAAACCGCCCGGCCTACGGCCTCAGAGCCCCCGACCGGTGAAGGATCACGCGTGCGGAAGCCGGAACGCGCCCGCAGTTCACATCGCTCTTATCGTCCCCCGATCCATTCGGTGACGCCGGAGGCCGAGCGGAATTCGTCGAGGGCATGGACCCGCGCCTCGGGGATCGCATTGCGGGCCATGGTCGCGAGGGCATGGCCGGGGCCGAGTTCCAGCACGGTGTCGCAGCCGTATTCCCGGCAGGCGTCCAGGCAGGCGGCCCAATCGATGGTGTGCGAGATCTGGCGCGCGAGCTTCGAGAGCCCCGCTCGGACGTCAAAGACGGGCGCGCCGTCCAGACCGCTGATCAGCCGAGGAGCGCCCGGTTGGGGCCGCATTGGTTGCATTCCCGCGAGAGCCGCCTCGAAGCGCTGGCTGGCCTCGCGCAGCAGCGGCGTATGCGAAGGGGTGCGCACCGGCAGAACCACGGCGCGCAGCGCACCGGCCGCCAGCGCCTCGACACAGAGCGTTTCGAGCGCCGGGCTCGGGCCGCCGATGACGGCGCTGTCGCTGGCGTTGCGGATGGCGAGTTCGCAGCCCCGCGCCGCCGCCAAGGTCTCGATCGCCGCGATCGGCAACCCGCGAATGCCGGCGAGGCCGGCGCCGTCGCCGGCGGCCGCATCCATAGCCTCGGCGCGCATCGCGGCCAGGCGCAGGATCGTCTCGGCGTCGAAGCGGCCGGCGCAGCCCCAGGCGGCAAGATCGCCGATGCTGTAGCCGGCAACGATCGTGCGGGCGGGGTGCGCCGCCTGCACAAGGGTCCAGCCCGCCAGCGCGGCGACACAGCAGAGGATCTGCCCGGTGCGGTTGCCGTGCAGGTCCGCCCCCGGAGCGCGGACGAAGGCCCGCGGGTCTTGCCCGAGGACGCGTTCGGCCGCCGCGAAGACCGGCGCGGCGGGGGTCCAATCCGCGGTGAGGTCGAACATCCCCGGATGCTGGCCGCCCTGGCCGGAGAGGAGCACCGCGAGCGTCACGCGGACGCCTCGACGCTTTCCACGAACAGCGTCATCGCGAGCAGGTCGGCGGCGCCGCCGGGGCTGAGGTTGCGGGTGACGAACGCGCGATGCATCGCCTCGGCGCGGGCGCGCCATCGGGGCTGCGCCACACCGCCCTCAATGAGGAACCGCGCGGCCTCGCCACGCGCGAAGGCAAAGCCCTCAGGCCCGCCACGATGCAGCAGGTTCGTATCCTCGACATGCGCGATCAGGGCGAGGCAGGCTTCGACCCGCGCAGCCTCCGCATCACCCGGATTACATTGCCGGCCGCGGCGCAGGGCCGGCAGGGCGACCCGGTAAAGGCTCGGAAAGCCGGCGGCGGCCTCGGCCGGCGCGCCGCCGACGCCGTGCTGGCGGCGTGCCCGCGCGCCGGGCGCATGGAGCAGCACCGGTCCGTCGAGGATCGCCGAACCGTAGCGGTCGCGGACGAGGGCGCCGAGCGCTCCGGCCCCCGGCCGCTTCAGGGCGCCGGCCGCGGCACAGAGCAAGCCGAGCCCGAAAATCGCACCGCGATGCGTGTTCACGCCGCCGGTCGCCGCCCGCATCGCCGCCTCCGCCTCAAGGCCGATGCGGCGCAGAGCCGGCATCGGCGCACCCGCCGCACCGGCGAGTGCAAAGGCACGGAAGAAGGGCGTGATCGCCGCCGTGCTCGCCCGGAAGGTGTCCGCATCCATGTCGGCATGGCTGCCGCGATCGACATGGCTGACGAGGCCCGGCTTCGGGTAGGTTTCGAGTTCGAGCCGCAACGCCGTCGCCGCGGACCGCGCGATCGCGTCCGCCGCCGGGCACCGATCATCCCTGGGGGAAAGCGCTCGAAGCGCAGCGAGCGGGCTCATTCGGGATCTCCCGCGAGAAGGGCGGCGGCGTCGCGGAGGGCGAGGCGGTCACGGTGCTTGACCAGCACCGTTCCGCCGGGGCCAGCGCCGTGCAGTTCGCGCCAGTTCACGCCGCCCCCGTCGGACAGCAGGATCTCACCATCGAGGCGCATCGGCGCCCTCGCCTCGATCGCCGCGATGCCCTCCATGAGTCGAGAGGGAACCGCGCCGGGAACCGGCCAGAGCAGATCGAGGTCCGACCGCTCGGAGAGGTAGGGGAGGCCGGTCAGTCTTTGCCAGAGCAGGCTTCCGAAAGGACGCGGCGCGAGGCCATGGCGCTCGCCGAGGGCGATCAGCGCTTCGAGCGTCGCCGCCCAAGAAGGCGGGCATGCAGCGCGTGCCTCGGACAGGAGCACGGGCGCGCGTGGCCGGACCGCGTCCGGCGGGAGGGCGAGGCCGATGCGGCGCTTGCCGTCGCGGGGCGGCAGGGGCAGGCCGACCGGCACGCGGCCCGCATCCTCTCCCGGATGCGAGCGGCGCAGAATGACCGGCCGGCCGTCATCCACCCACGCCGCGACGTGCGGCACCCCTGCAAGATCCAGCCGCCCGGCCACAGCAGCGGCCCAGGCCTCTGGCTCGACCTCGAGGAGGTCATGGCGCCGGTGCGCCTCAGCCAAAAGCGGCCTCCCGCACCACCTGCGCGGCGATCGCCTCGGCCACTGGTCGTCCGCCGCGTTCGCGCCCGGCGCGGTCGCGGGTATCGTCCGCCGGCAGCGCGTCGATCACGGCGGCGATCTGCTCCGCCAGCGGCTGGCCCGGATCGAGCACCGCCTGCACCGCGCCGGTGCGCACCATGTTGTCGAGGCCCGGCGCGAAGACGGGCGTGTCCTTCGCCATCGCCTCCAGCCGGTCGAGGGGCAGCTTCGTCACGCGCGCGACGGAGGGCAGGTCCATCACGCTCGGGTTCGCCCCCGGCAGGCCGACGAGGACGCGGGTGGCGAGCGCCGTGGCGATGAAGGCGCCCGCCGCCGAGTGGCCGTAGATCAGGCCGACGGTGGGGTGACCCTGCGCGTCGGCGAGCAGCAGCGTCTTGGCGAGGTGAGCGAGGTACTCGTTGAGGCCAAGCAATTCGTCGCGCCGGCTCATGCGCTGGCTGTCGGAATCGATTGCCACAAGGATCGGCGTGGCGCCGCCCCGGCGCACCACGTCGAGGACGTGGCCAGCGAGCCGGCAGGCGCCGTCGACGCCGAGCGCCGTGTCGCCGTCGATGCCGATCACCGCCAGCCGGCCGCCGCGGAACGGGCCCTCGCCGTTCACGAGCCCCTCCGCGACGGTCACGGAATGACCCTCGGGAAACAGCGAGGTCAGGATCTCAGCGAGCGTCATGGGTCGTCTCTCCCAGGCTGGCGAGCAGGGCGTCGAATGCGGCCGTGGTCAGAGCCGGCACCGCCTCCGGATCGTTCACCCCGAGCCGCGCCCAGATCTCGGTCCCGTCGCGGCAATCGCCGAAGCGCGTGAGGCGCTGTTCCAACCGCGCCTGTTCCGCCTCCAGCGTGGCGAGGTCGAAGGCCGGGGCGCGCCCGATCTGGTCCAGGGCCGCTTGGCGGAAGGCCGCGACGGTGTCGTCGGCATAGGCGTCGGCGCCGCCGATGAGGCGGCGGTGCTTGCCGCCCATGGTGCGCCAGACGAGAGCACGGTCGCGGGAATCGAATTCCTCCGCCCCCTTATTCGTCTCGATCACCTCCGGCCCCGAGACCGAGATTCGCCCGCCCTCAGAGACGACAAGCCGCGAGCACGTGCCCGCGATGAGGCCGCCGCCGCCATAGGCACCGGCCCGGCCGCCGATCAGCCCGATCACCGGTACGCCGGCCGCGCGCAGTTGCACGATCGCGCGCATCACCTCGGCGATCGCGGTCTCGCCGGCATTGGCCTCCTGCAGGCGCACGCCGCCCGTATCGAACAGGATCAGCACGGCGTCCGGCTTCAGCGCCAGGGCGGCGCGCAACAGGCCGACCAGCTTGGCGCCGTGCACTTCGCCGAAGGCGCCGCCCATGAAGCGGCCCTCCTGCGCGGCGACGAGGACGGGTTTGCCGTCGAGGCGGCCCGAGCCGACGATCATGCCGTCATCGAAGGCGCGCGGCAGGTCGAACAGCGGCAGGTGCGGGCTCATCCGGCGCTGCTCGGGGCCGATGACCTCACGAAAACTGCCCGCATCCAGCAGGCCGTCGAGCCGTGCGCGGGCGCTCGCCTCGTACCAGCTCGTCGCCCAGCCCTTGGCGGCCGGGTCGATGATCCGTTCGCTCATCGTCAGACCTCCATCAGCCGGGCGCCCTGGAGCAGGCGCAGGGACACGGTGTCGGGGCGCGCGCCGCCGTCATTGATCGTGATGCGCAGGCCGCCGGGCTGGGCGCGGGCGACGAAGTCGGCGACCACCGCCGCCCAGACCTCGCCGTAGCCGCGGATCGGCGTCTCGATCTCGACGGTGCACTCGGTCGCAGGCAGGGCGCGTTCCAGCAGCACTTCGAGGTTGCCGGAGGCGACGACGCCGGTGATGGCCTGGGCCTTCGCGCCGGCCAGGGCCCGCTGCGTCGTGTGTCGGAAGCTCAGCTTTTCCATCGCGGCCTCACCAGTTCCGGAACTTCGCCGGCGGCTCGTAGAGCCCGCCGGACCAGTGCACGAGATCCTTGATCGACCGCGCCGCGAGCAGGGAGCGGTCGGCGTCGAGGGGTTCGATGCCGAGATCTTCCGGACGGCGCACGATGCCGCGCTGGCGCAGACGCTCGACCATGGCCCGGTCGCGCCCGCGGCCGATTTCGGTGTAGCCGGCCACCCCGCGGATGGCCTGTTCGCGCTCGTCGGCGGTGCGGCACAGCAGGAGGTTGGCGATGCCTTCCTCGGTGACGATGTGGGTGACGTCGTCGGCGTAGACCATCACCGGAGCCAGCTCCAAGCCGATCTTACGTGCCAGTTCGAGCGCGTCGAGTTGCTCGACGAAGGCCGGCACCAACCCCTCGCCGAAGGTCTCGACGATCTGCACCACGAGCTTGCGCCCGCGCATCAGGGCGGGATCGCCGGTGACCTGCGCCTCGCGCCCCGCTTTCATCCAGGTGTCGGAGGGGTGGCGCCGCCCGTGCGGGTCCGAGCCCATGTTCGGCGCACCACCAAAGCCCGCCACGCGGTTCTGGGTCACCGTCGAGGAATGACCGGCGAGGTCGATCTGCAGGGTCGAGCCGATGAACAGGTCGCAGGCATAGAGTCCGGCCGTCTGGCAGAAGGCCCGGTTCGAGCGCAGCGAACCGTCGGCGCCGGTGAAGAAGATGTCGGAGCGCTCGCGGATGTAGCGGTCCATGCCGACTTCGGAGCCGAAGCAGTGAACCTGCTTCACCCAGCCCGATTCGATCGCCGGGATCAGGGTCGGATGCGGGTTGAGCGCCCAGTGGGTGGCGATCTGACCCTTCAGGCCGAGCCGCTCGGCATAGGTCGGCAGCAGCAATTCGATCGCCGCCGTGCCGAAGCCGATGCCGTGGTTGAGCCGACGGATGCCGTACTCCGCGTAGATCCCCTTGATCGCCATCATGGCCATCAGGATCTGCGTTTCCGTCATCGCCGCCGGATCACGGGTGAAGAGCGGCTCGACGTAGAACGGCCTGTCGGCCTCGACCACGAAGTCGATCCGGTCGCCGGGGATGTCGACGCGGGGCACGCGATCGACGATCTCGTTGACCTGCGCCACCACGACACCGTTCTTGAAGGCGGTCGCCTCCACCACGGTCGGCGTGTCCTCGGTGTTCGGCCCGGTATAGAGGTTGCCGTCCCGGTCGGCCGAGACGCCGGCGATCAGTGCCACGTTCGGGGTGAGATCGACGAAGTAGCGGGCGAACAGCTCGAGATAGGTGTGCACCGCCCCGAGCTCGATCTGCCCGCCATAGAGCATGCGGGCGATGCGCCCGCCCTGCGGCCCGGAATAGGAATAGTCGAGGCGCTTCGCGATCCCCTGCTCGAAGATATCGAGATGTTCGGGCAGCACGATCCCCGACTGGACCATGTGCAGGTCGTGCACGCGGGCGGGGTCGCACTGGCTCAAGCCCCGCGCGAGGCAATCCGCCTGCTTCTGGTTGTCGCCCTCCAGACAGACCCGGTCGCCGGGCTGAAGGATCGCCTCCAGGAGAGCGACCACGTCGGCCGCCGTCACGACCTTGCCCGCGGCATGGGCCCGACCCGCCTCGATCCGCGCATCGCGGGCCGCCCGTTCTCGACCCCAACCGCTCATCCGGTCCGCTCCCTGTGATGGCCTGGCTGCGCATACGCCGGCCGGTGCACCGACCGTCACCGTATATTGAGAGCCGCCGCAATGCGGTTCTTTGTATTCCGGCTTGCGCCCTTGTCAATAAATTGCATACGGTAGGGCAACAAAAACATAGCCCTGAATACAGGAAGGAACCGCCGGGTGATCGCTGCATGCCGTAGGAGCGCGAGAAGCCTGATACGGGGATCGAAGCCGGTCGAACCGTCGGCGGTTTCGCGGGGGGAGGGCGCCCGATCCTGAGGGGCGGGGCGATGCTGCGGGACTTCACCATCGTCGCCACCGCCTTCGAGGTGGACGTGATCGAGGCGCGCCTCCGCGGCGCCGCCTCGACCGTCATGGCGCTCTCGATCGCCACGGGTGTCACCAAGGCGGTGAGGGTGATGGTGGGGACACTCCTTGTCGCGCGCCTGATCGGCCTCGACAACCTGCGCTCGGCGATGGCCTATGGCGGGCTGATGGGGACGGTCAGCGGCCTTGCCGACGGGCTCGCGGCCACCGATCCGAAGCTCGTGCCCTATGGCGCGTTGACCGCGACTTTCCACACCGGGATCGGCTGCCTCGTCGGTCCGTCGCTGCTGTTCCTGATCGTGCGGGCTTTGGTGGGGTGATGCGGATGGGAGAGGGTGGCGCGATGGACGGCATGGCCGAGGGACGCGGCCTCCTCTCCGACCAGATCCGCAATGCCCTGACGGACGAGATCGCCTCCGGTGTCCTCGCGGCGGGCATCGCGCTGGACGAGCAGGATCTCGCCGACCGCTTCGGCGCCTCGCGCACCCCCGTCCGCGAAGCCCTGCGCCAGCTCGCCTCCAGCGGTCTGGTCGAGATGCGCCCCCGGCGCGGCGTCGTCGTGACCCGCATGACGCCAGAGCGGATCATGGAGATGTTCGAGACAACGGCCGAGTTCGAGGCCCTGTGCGTGCGGCTCGCCACCTACCGGATGACGCCGCTCGAACTCAGCGCGCTGATGGACCTGCACGAGCAATCGGCCGAGCCGGTGACGGCACAGGACTACGACACCTACGACGCCCTTAACCGCGCCTTCCACGAAGCCCTATACCGCGGGACCCATAACGGCTTCATGGCCGAGCAGGCGCTCGCGATCCGCTCGCGCCTGTCGGCTTTCCGCCGGACACAACTGCGCCAGGGCGAGCGCATCCTGCGATCCCGCGCCGAGCACGGCGAGATCCTTCAAGCCATTGCCGAAGGCGACGGCGATGCCGCGGCGCGGCGGATGCGGGCCCACATGCTCAATGCGGCGAGCGCACTCGGCCGCTACGTGGCCGACCACGCGAGCGATTGAGCGCCGGGACGTTTCCCGACGCCTTAAGCCTGCGCGGTTTGCGCGCGGGCCGAAACAGTTCGTCCCGTCGCGCGTACCCCCATGGCTGCCGCATCGAAGCGACAGGATGGGAGACAATCGGAATGGGTCACAAGCCGCTGAACGAACAGGTCATCGTGATCACCGGCGCGTCCAGCGGCATCGGGCTCGCGACGGCGCGCATGGCCGCGCGGCGCGGCGCCCGCGTCGTGCTCGCCGCCCGCAGCGAGGATGTGCTGGCGGACATCGCCGCGGAGTTTGGGACACGCGCCACTTACGTGGTCGCCGATGTCGGCCGGCGGGAGGAGGTTCAGGCCATCGCCGACCATGCGGTCGCCACGTTCGGTGGCTTCGACACCTGGGTCAACGTGGCCGGTCTCACCGTCTACGGGCCGCTTCGCAAGATCGCCCTCGAGGACCACGAGCGGCTGATTCAAACCAACCTGTGGGGGACGGTGTACGGCTCGCTGATCGCCGCCGAGCATCTGCGCGGCCGCGGCGGCGCCATCGTCAATGTCGGTAGCATCGCCTCCGACCTCGCCTTCCCGTTCCAGGGCCTCTACGCCACGTCGAAACACGCGGTGAAGGGCTTCACCGACACGCTCCGCATGGAGCTGATCGCCGAGGGTGCGCCGGTTTCGGTGACGCTGGTGAAGCCCGCCTCCATCGACACGCCGCTGCCGAACCGAGCCCGCAACTACATGGATCGCGAGCCGACGCTGCCGCCGCCGATCTATCCCCCGAAGGAGGTCGCCAACGCGATCCTGCACGCCGCGGTCCATCCGCAGCGGGACATCTTCGTCGGCGGCGGCGGCAAGCTCTTCGTCATGGGCAAGGAGTTCGCGCCGGGGGCCTATGACGAGCTCGCATCGGCCATCATCGCCCAGCAGAAGCGGACCGAACCGCCGAGGAACCCGAAGGGGGCGCTGCACGCGCCGCAGGGGGCCGGCCGTGAACGGGGCGATCCGCCGATCTACGTCATGCGCCGCAGCGCCTATACCCGTGCGACCCTGCACCCGCTCGCGACAGCCGGGCTCGCTGCAGGCTTGGCGGCAACAGCAGCGCTGGTGCTGGGAGGAAAGAGCGCCCGGCGCCGACCCTGAGATCGGGCGCCGGGACGCCCCGTCCCGGCGTCAGGCCGCCTCCTGGCCGGCGTAGCGGCGGCAATGCTGCAGGTATCCGACCTCGTGGCGTCCGGCGAGTTCGACCACGCTGGACCAGAGCCAGGAGGGCGCCCCCTCGTCCACGCCACCGCCGCGCGTGATCTCGGTCCGCCAGGCCGCGCGGGTCTCGGCGTCCATCTGCCGGCCATGCGCCTTTCCGACGACATGGGCGAGGTAATGCGCGGCGCGGACCGCCTCCTCGCGGCCGAACTGATCGACGTCGAGCTTCAGATCCTGCGGCGCGAGTTCGCGCATCACGGCCGACTTGCCCAGCAGCCGAACCGGCAGCATGCGTTCGCCCAGATTCGGCGACAGGGCCCGCGCGCCGGCCACCACCCGCTCCGCCGGCTCGGAGGGCATCGCCACACCGGGAGCGGTCGGCGCGGCCGGCGCGACCGCCTCCTTCAAGTCCACCAGCGCGAGCCGGCGCTTGTTCCCAGGCTCGGTGATGCCGACGAGCGCGGCGTAGCGCAGGAAGCCGAGCGAGCTGCATCCCTTCATCCAGTAGGCTGCGTCGATCAGGCGGATCTCGGCCTCGTCGCTGCGCCCATTCAGGGCCAGCACGAGGTGGCGCACCGCGTCTTCCTGAAAGACCCCATCGAGGGCCTTCCGCTCCTCCGTGTCGAGCTTCCAGAACTTGCGCCCGAGCGGAATCGCCGGCTCCACGCCCTTCAGGCGCTCCCGCGCGAGGTGCTTCCAGTGACGCCCGAGGGCCCGGCGGCGGACCGAGCGCACCGCGTCCGGTTCGGAGGGCTCCCGGTTCGTCTCGTTCTGTCCCAGCCCCGCGGCGTAGCCCAGAAGCATCTGTTCCAGCATTCGCGCCGTCACCACACCGGGGAGGTCGGAGCCGCGTGCGGCGCTGGCGAGCGACAGCCCGAGGCGCACGAGGTCATGCGTCGGGTTGCCGATGACGGTCTGGTCGAGATCGCGGATCTGGATGTCGACGCGGCCGTCGGCATCGGCCAGGGGCCCGAGATTTCCGAGATGGCAATCACCGCAGATCCAGACCGGCGGTCCCTCCGGCAGGGTGCCGCGGGTGAGACCCTCGAGCCACTCGTAGAACTTCAGGGTATTGCCCCGGACATACGCGTGGGCCGATTGGGCCATTTTGAGGGTGCGTTGCCGCTCCAGCACCAAAGCACGTTCCTCAGGACCATAGGCTCCGTTCACGAGCATCAATCACCTTCATTCGATCGTTCGGCGCTCAGCGCCCGCTTTCAGCGTCAACGCGCTCACGGCGGTGAGCGGAGCGCGGCTCATCGTCTCCGCTGTGGATTACCGTCGCACCTAAAACGTGCCAGCACGCCGAGCCGAGCATGGGCGAACCGGTCGAAGCTCTGGAAAAGCAATTTCGATAGCATTCGAGAGGGAGACGCCGACGGACAAACGGGTTTGAATGGCTGCGACAGGGGTCGTTGGAAGAGTAGCGCCCGACACGCTAAGGAAGTGATCGGAACGCGCCGCCCGTGCGTTATCCCCGGCGCTGACGCAGGTTTGTGGGGCGCTCGGTGGGCGCCCATGCGAGATGGGCCATAACAGTACAGGAGCGGCGTCCGAGCCGATGAACGAGGCGATGAGCACGACAAGCACCCGATCCGGTTCCGAGACCAGGATCTCGACCGGCATATCGGGCTTGGACGAGGTTCTCTGCGGCGGCCTGACGCCGGATCGGCTCTACCTTCTGGAAGGGACGCCCGGCACCGGAAAGACGACACTCGCACTGCAATTCCTGCTCGAAGGCGCGGCCCGGAAGGGGCGCAGCCTCTACGTGACGCTGTCGGAAACGGCGGACGAGCTGCGCGCCGCGGCCCTGAGCCACGGCTGGTCGCTCGACGGCATCGAACTCTACGAGCTCGTCAACGAGATGGGGCTCGACCCCGACAGCGAGCAATCGATCCTGCACCCGTCCGAGATCGAACTCGGCGAGACGGTCAGGGAGGTCATGGCGCGGGTCGAGAGTCTTAAGCCCGAACGCGTGGTGTTCGACAGCCTCTCGGAACTGCGCCTGCTGGCCCAGAACCCGCTGCGCTACCGGCGCCAGATCCTCGCGCTGAAGCAGTTCTTCGCCAAGCGCGCCTGCACCGTGCTGATGCTCGATGACCGCACCTCGGAGGCGGGCGACCTCCAGCTCCACAGTATCGCGCACGGGGTAATCTCCCTCGACCAGAATCCGCGCGAGTTCGGCTCCGAGCGCCGACGCCTGCGGATCGTGAAGATGCGCGGCATCAAGTTCCGGGGCGGCTACCACGACTTCGTGCTGGAGACCGGCGGCGTCCAGGTCTTCCCACGTCTCATTGCGGCCGAGCATCGCGCGACCTTCGATCCGACGGCGCAATCGACGGGCTCGGATGAACTGGACCTGCTGCTGGGCGGCGGCCTCGTGCCCGGCACCAACACGCTCCTGCTTGGCCCCTCCGGTGTGGGCAAGACCACGACCGGATTGCGCTGCATGCTGGCCGCGCTCGAACGGGGCGAGACGGCGACCTACTACCTGTTCGACGAAGGGCTCGCGACGATGATCGCCCGGGCCACCCTGCTCGGCATGGATCTGCGGCCGCATCTCGGGACCGGGCGGCTGACCATCATGCAGATCGACCCGGCGGAGCTCTCGCCGGGAGAGTTCGCCGCGATCGTCCGACAGGCCGTCGAGGAGCGCGGCTCCACCTTCGTCGCCGTCGATAGCTTGAACGCTTACCTGCACGCGATGCCGGGTGAAGAGCACCTCATCCTGCAGATGCACGAACTCCTGAGCTATCTGAACCAGAAGGGTGTCACCACGCTCCTCGTGCTCGGGCAGCACGGTGTGATCGGCGAGGTTCGGACCGACATCGACCTGAGCTACCTCAGCGACTGCATCCTGCTGTTCCGGTTCTTCGAAGCGAGCGGCGAGATCCGCACGGCGCTGTCGGTGGTGAAGAGCCGCGTCAATCCGCACGAGCGGACGATCCGTGAGTTGAGGCTCTCGACCGACGGGCTTCGGGTCGGCGAGGCGTTGAGCGATTTCGAGGGCGTGCTCACCGGTCTGCCGGCCTATCGCGGGCGAGTCGAGATGCTGAAGGGGCCGCGTGAGACCGGGGACGGCGCTTGATGTCGTCCACCGAGGAGCGCGTCCTGATCCTGACACCACGGGGGCGCGATGCCGCGGTGATCGAGGGGGTGCTGGACCGCTCGGGCATTCACGCCACGGTCTGCGCGAACGTCGCCGCGTGGTTGACGGGGCTGCGCGAGGGGGCCGGAACCGCTCTTGTGACCGAGGAAGCTCTGGCCGACGGCGACACGGCGGACGTGTTCGCTTGGCTCGATGCGCAACAGCCCTGGTCGGACTTCCCCTTCATCGTGCTGGCGACGCGCCAAGCCGGCCGCCGCACCCAGAGTGCGGCGGAACTGCTGCGGCGGCTCGGCAACGTGGTTCTGCTGGAACGCCCGATCAACGCCGAGACGCTGACCAGCGCCGTCGTCTCGTCCCTGCGTGCGCGCCGCCGCCAATACCAGGCCCGGCAACATCTGCTGGAACGGGAGCGTGCGCAGGAGCAACTCCGGCTGGCGAACGAGGAGTTGGAGCGGCGTGTCGCCGAGCGGACGCGGGAGGTCGAGACCGCCCACGAGACCCTCGCCTTCGCCCTCGATGCGGCCGGCATGAGTTCGTGGGACATCGACTACGTCGCCGGAACCCATCGCCGCTCGCCCCGCTTCGATGCCGTCTTCGGCTACGCGGGCACAGGACAGTCCTGGGACCGTGAGACGTTCCTGGCCCATGTCGTCGACGAAGACCGCGAGACGGCCGAGGACGCGTTCGCGAACGTCCCTAAGACGGGCCGACTCGATCTCGAATGCCGCATCCGGCGCGCGGACGGAGCGGTGCGCTGGATTGCGATGCGGGGGCGGGTCAAATCCGGCGAGGCCGATAGGCCGGAGCGGATCGCCGGCATCTTGATGGACCGCACGGATCAGCACGTCACGGAGGAGGCGCTGCGCCAAGCCCAGAAGATGGAGGCGATCGGCCAGCTCACGGGCGGTGTGGCGCACGATTTCAACAACCTGCTCACCGTCATCGTCGGCGGCCTCGACATGATGTTGCGCCGCCCCGACCAACCCGACCGCGTGAAGCGGCTGGCCGAAGCGGCCATGGGTGCGGCGCGGCGCGGCGAGCAGCTCACGCAGCAGCTCCTCGCCTTCTCGCGCCGCCAGATGCTGCGGCCGCAGACGCTCAATCCGAACCGGCTGCTGCTGGACTTCCGGCCGCTCGCCGAGCGCGCGGCGACCGGTGCCGTCGAGCTGGCCTTCGATCTCGACCCGGCCCTCGACCCGATCCGCATCGATCCCGCCCAGTTCGAGTCGGCCGTGCTGAACCTGATCGTGAATGCGCGCGACGCCCTGGAGGGCAGGGGGGGCCACGCCCGCATCGCGGTCACGAGCCGCAACGTCCGGCTCGGTACGGCGGCGGTCGCGGACCGGGGCGTTCCGCCGGGCCCTTACGTCGTCATCTCGGTCACGGATACCGGAAGCGGCATCCCGCCCGACAAGCTTCAGCGCGTCTTCGAGCCGTTCTTCACCACCAAGGAGGTCGGCAAGGGCACCGGCCTCGGGCTCAGCCAAGTCTACGGCTTCACCCGTAGCGCCAAGGGGTTCGCACAGATCGAATCGGAGGTCGGCAAAGGCACGACGGTCAGCCTGTACTTCCCGCGCTCGACCGACCCGGCCGGCGAAGAGATCGGGCCCGGACCGGTCGGCGCCATCCCGCTGCGCCGAGCCGGGGAGGGCGAGACGGTGCTGCTGGTCGAGGACGACGAGCAGGTGCTCGGCATGGCCGTCGAAAGCCTGGAAGAGCTTCGTTATCGAGTTATCGTCACCCGCAATGCGGCCGAGGCGCTGGAGCATCTGCACGGCGTCGAGCGGATCGACATCCTGTTCTCGGACGTCGTCATGCCCGGCGGCATGAATGGCTCGCAACTCGCCGTCGAGGCGCGGCGGGTGCGCCCGGACATCAAGATCCTGCTGACCTCGGGCTATGTGGCAAATCTCGATGAGGGGCAGGTGATCGGCCAGGGCGAGCTTCCGGTGCTCAACAAGCCCTACCGGCGCGACGAACTCGCCCGGTCGCTCCGCCTCGTGCTCGGCGGCGAAAGGGCCTGACGGTTCCGGGTTCGTCGCCCGGACCTATCAGCGCCAAGCAGGACGGGCCCGCCAGCGCCCTCAAGTTTTCGACAGTCGAACGAGGTCGGAAATCCAGGATTGCGTCAGGCTCCAAGACTTGAGCGAATCCGCGCCGGTAACCTTTCGGTAAACAAACATCCTTAACAGAATTCTTGAATGGCCGACTGGATGTGGTTCGGGCGATTGTTTCCGCCCCGTCTCGTGTCCAGCGGTGCGCTTCTCGGGGAAGCATGCCGGGCGCGCGGCGAAGTCTCGACGACGCCGATCGTTTTGGGCCAGCGTCCTTATGGATCACCGGTCGAGGTCTGCCGACCGCGTCGTTGGAAAGCCTATGCCATGCCGGAGACGATCGAACCTCGCAAAGGCGCAACCGGTCAGCCGATCGCGCAGCCCTCGCCCGTCGAGATGCTGAAGCAGGCCGTCGCCGGTGGCCCGAAAGCCGCGGCAAAGGCGACGCCGCCCGCAGCCGCGCCGACGCGGAAGGCGTTCCACCTCGGAGCCAACGGTCGGCTTGCCGCAGCGAGCGTGGCCGCCTTGGTTGGTGGCGTGTGCCTCGGCTTGGTGGCAGCCCCTCAAGAGCGATCCGGCGCGGCGCTTGCGCAGGTCCAGGCCGAATTGTCGGCCGGGCGCTCGGAAGCGGCCAGGTTCGCACAGGAGATCGACCGGCTCGCCCGTACGGTGACCGCCCTGCGTGACGCGAGCGAAGCAGCACGCGGTGAGACCAAAGCGCTCGGCCACACCCTGACGGATCGGCTCAGCCGTACCGAGCAAACGCTGGATAAGCGACTGGCGAACCTGTCCGAAACGGTGGCCCGCGTCGAGCGTGATCAGACTGAGCGCATGACGAGCGCGATCGCGCAATGGGAGAAGAAGCTGCAACCGGTTGCCGCCGCCGCTCCCGCAAAATCCGAGGCGAAGCCCGAGGCGCGCGCGGCGGAGCCGACACAGACCGGAAGTCTGCCGGACAAGCCGAAATCCGACACCCTCGAAGGCTGGGCGCTGCGCGACGTCTATGACGGCGTCGCGGTGCTTGAGGATCGTCGCCGCCGGCTCGTCGAAGTCGGACGGGGCGACGCGGTGCCGGGTATCGGCCGGGTCGAGGCAATCGAGCGCCGGGGTCGACAGTGGGTCGTGGTCACCCGTCAGGGCATCATCACGCCCCAAGCGTGGTAGCGCCGATTCGGCAGTGTGACCGTTCTGTCAGTCCACCGGTAGGATATCGGCGCGCTTGACGGCAGCGAGCGTCGTGCCCGGCACGGCGGGTGCCAACTCGGCCAGCATGGTCGCCCGCTCAAGGCGCATCCGACCGCGCTCAAGCGCCTCCTCCCGAGCCTTCGGCGTCGGGCGGAGAATCATGGCGAGAAGCGCTTCGCTTTCGCCATGCTCGGTCAGATACTTCCCGTCGAAGACTGGCATGACCTGTTCCAACCCTCGGTGAGGGCATGCGGCTTACGAGCAAAAGCTCGACCGTGCGTGAAGAACCAACAAAACGGGGATAAGTTCCGCCAGTTCTTCAATCTTCACTGCGTCTTCATATTTGCGCCGCAGCAGACCTTACGGCGGTGCGAAGCCGCACACCAGACTGACAATAGTCGTACAACTCAGGTTTGCGGCAGCGCCAAAAGATTAGCCGGGAAGCCACGAAAGCCCGTTTCGACTTTGTAGAGGTGCCCCGCCATCGGCTCGAGCGTCGGATCGCGGCCGCGAAGACAGGTCGTGACGTAGAGCGTCGAGAGGTCGTCACCGCCGAACGCGCATTTCGTGACGAGCGGTGTCGGCATCGGCACGACGTACGCGACGCGGCCGTCCGGGTCGAAACGGGTGATGCGACCCGCGCCGTAATGGCAGATCCAGAGGTGATCCTCGGCATCGAGCGTCAGGCCGTCCGGCTTGCCCCAGCCCTCTTCGAAACGGATCAACGGTCGCGCTTCGCCGATGCGCCCGTCCTCGAGCGCGTGAACCTGCACGAGGCCGTTCGCCGTATCGATCGTGTAGACGCGCCGTCCGTCCGGGCTGACGACCGGACCGTTGGTCACGGCGGCACGGCTGCCGAATGTCTCGACCCGCGAACCGTCCCAGCGGTGGAAGCCACCGGTCTCCGCTTCCTCCGCGTCGTCCATGCTGCCGAAATAGAGCCAGCCATCGGGCCCGGCATTACCGCTGTTGAGCCGATTGCCCGCGGGATAGTTGTCCGGACGAACGAGCGGCGTCCGTGATCCGTCCGAGAGCCGCAAGGCAGCGACACCGGACTTGAACCCCGCGACGACGCGGTCCGGATCGGGCGTCAGAACGGCGAAACCGATCTTCTCGTCGAGCGGGAGCCGCACGGTCTCGCCCGTAGTAGGCCAGTGCCGCCAGATCGCCGGGTTCTCGATATCGACCCATAGCAACGACCCGTCACGGGCATCCCAGACGACCTCCTCACCGAGGGTGCAGCCGCAGGCGACCGCAACGCGCGGCGTGTGGGGATGGACGGGTGGGGTCATCGAGGCTCCGGCACGCTGAAGGGCGGGATCTTCGAATCCCGCCTCGATCAACGCGCCCCGCCCGCGCTTTTTCCCTCATCGGATGGGGCCGGCTCGAAACCTGCGGTTCTAACGGGTCGCTTCCGCGACGAACTCGGCATTGATGGCGAAGGCGGCCATCGCGCCCTCCGCGGCGGCCACGACGGCGAATTGCACGCGGCGCGACGCGTCACCCGCCACGTAGAGACCGGGCACGTTGGTCTTCTCGTATTCGCGGGTCGGAACCACGCTGCGGGTCTCGTCGAGTTCGCAGCCGAGTTGGGTGATGAGCGGGGAGGGGCTGCAGGCGAACGGCATCAGGAAGAGCGCCGTGCAGGCGGTCTGGCTTCCGTCGCGGAAGCGGAGGCAAGTGGGCCGCGATCCGTCCCCTTCCAGCCGTTCGATCTCCGCCTCGATCACCCGCACGCCGTTGCGGGCGAGCCGATCACGGTCCTTGTCGGACAGATCGCGATCGTGACCGCTCGTGCAGAGGGTGACGTCCTGGCTCCAGCCGGTCAGTTCCAGCGCCAGCCCGCAGCCACCATGCCCGCGGCCGTAGACGACGAGCGGGCGGTCGCGAACCTCGAAGCCGTCGCAATAGGGGCAGGAATGCACACCCGTGCCCCAGTAGGTCTCGAAGCCCTCGATCTCGGGGATGTCCTGCGCCAGGCCCGTCGCCAGGATCAGACGGCGCGCCCGCTCAACGATGCCGTCGGCCTGGATGATGGTAAAGCCGTCGGCGTCACGCGCAGCTTCCGTTACCGCGACGTCGCGGCACTCGACGGTCTCGTAGCGGTCGAGGTCGGCCCGGCCCTTTGCGCGCAGATCGAAGGGCGGGGTGCCGTCGCGGGTAAACAGCCCCCAGGTGAGGGGCGTCGCGGCGTTGCGGGGCTGGCTCGCATCGCAGAGCAGAACCGTGCGACGGGCCCGGCCGAGGATCAGGGCGGCGTTGAGCCCGGCAGGGCCGCCGCCCACGATGATGACGTCGTGCATGCTGATCTCCCGGCGAACCCGCCGGGGATCAAGCCTCGTGATCGCGAAAGAGTTTCGCGAAAGTGCCGCCGCTTAGGCGGCGCTCTTCACCGGCACGCCCTTCTCGGACAGGAACTGCTGCAGCTCACCCGACTGGAACATCTCGCGGGCGATATCGCAGCCGCCGACGAATTCGCCCTTCACGTAAATCTGCGGAATCGTCGGCCAGTTCGAGAAGGCCTTGATGCCCTCGCGCACCGCCATGTCGTCGAGGACGTTCACGCCCTTGAACGGGACGCCGAGGTAGTTGAGGATCTGGACGACCTGACCCGAGAAGCCGCACATCGGGAATTGCGGCGTGCCCTTCATGAACACGACCACGTCCTGCGAATCGATCTCGTTCTTGATGGTGGAGTTGACGTCGGTCATCGCACGGTCCTCGTTGTCGCTTCGTCTCGGTCGGGTGTCAGATCAGACCTGACCGTCTAATTTCAAGGTCGGCTCAATCCTGCGGGACACCCGTGGTCAGCGCAAGAGCGTGGAGCACGCCCCCCATCCGTCCCTGGAGCGCGCCGTAGACCATCTGATGCTGGGCGACGCGGGTCTTGCCCTTGAAGGCGGCGGAGATGACGGTCGCCGCGTAGTGGTCGCCGTCGCCCGCCAGATCCTTGATCTCGACGTGCGCGTCGGGCAGCGCCTCGCGGATCATCGACTCGATCTCGCGCGCATCCATCGGCATGGGGGCTCTCCGCTCGCTTTCGTCTCGTTACGCCGCAGGTGCGGCCGGCTGGCTCGCCATGTAGGCGGGGAACCAGCCTTCATGCGCGGCCTTCAGCTCGGCCACGGATATGGTCTCTTCGCCCGGCAGCACCAAGCTGTCGCCCGTGACGATGCCGACGGTCGAGGCGTCGATGGCCTGCGCCGAGGCGCTGTAGAGAAGGTCGGCGGCCTGCTCCGCCGGCACGGCGATCAGGTAGCGGCCCTGATCCTCGCCGAACAGGTAGGCATGAACCGGCACGCCTTCCGGCGCCGCCGGCAGGGCCGCGCCAATCCCGCCGGCCATCGCCATCTCGGCCAGAGCCACGGCGAGGCCGCCGTCGGAGAGGTCGTGCACCGTGTCGGCGATGCCGGAGACGATGAGGCTGCGCACGAAGTCGCCGTTGCGTCGCTCGATCGCCAGATCGACCGGCGGCGGTGCGCCCTCCTCGCGGCCGGCGATCTCGGAGAGGTAAAGCGACTGGCCAAGCCAGCCCTCGGTGCGCCCGATCAGCACCAGCACATCGCCCTCGCGCTTGAGCGCGACCGTGGCATGGCACTCGACATCATCGATGACGCCGACGCCGCCGATGGTCGGGGTCGGAAGGATGCCGACTCCGTTGGTCTCGTTGTAGAGCGAGACGTTGCCGGACACGACAGGGAAGTCGAGGGCGAGACAGGCTTCGCCGATGCCCTTCAGGCAGCCGACGAGCTGGCCCATCACCTCGGGCTTCTCCGGGTTTCCGAAGTTGAGGTTGTCGGTGATCGCGAGCGGGCGCGCGCCGACGGCCGTGATGTTGCGCCACGCTTCCGCAACCGCTTGGCGTCCGCCCTCGACCGGATCGGCTTCGCAGTAGCGCGGCGTCACATCGGTGGAGATCGCCAGACCCTTCGGTCCGTCCTCGACTCGGACGATGGCGGCGTCGCCGCCGGGCTTCTGCACGGTGTTGCCGAGAATGAAGTGGTCGTACTGCTCGTAGACCCAGCGCTTCGAGGCGAGTTCGGGCGAGCCGACCAGACGCTTGAGCGCCTCCGCATTCGGCACGCTCGCCTCGACGCTTGCCGCAGCGATCACCGGCTGGTGCGTGTTGGCGATGTGCGGGCGGTCGTAGAGCGGCGCCTCGTCGCCGAGTTCCTTGATCGGCAGGTCGGCGACGGTCTCGCCGTTGTGCTTGATCACGAAGCGCAGCGTATCGGTGGTGTGGCCGATGACCGCGAAGTCGAGGCCCCACTTCACGAAGATGGCCTGCGCCTCGGCTTCCATGCCGGGCTTGAGCACCATGAGCATCCGCTCCTGGCTCTCCGAAAGCATCATCTCGTAGGGGGTCATGCCCTCTTCGCGGGTCGGCACCTTTTCGAGATGCAGCTCCACGCCGAGATCGCCCTTAGCGCCCATCTCGACCGCCGAGCACGTGAGGCCGGCCGCGCCCATGTCCTGAATCGCGATGACGGCGCCGGACGCCATCAGTTCCAGGCAGGCTTCGAGCAGGAGCTTCTCGGCGAAGGGATCACCGACCTGCACGGTCGGGCGCTTCGACTCGCTCGACTCGTCGAACTCGGCCGAGGCCATGGTGGCGCCGTGGATGCCGTCGCGGCCGGTCTTCGAGCCGAGATAGACGATCGGGTTTCCGACGCCCGTGGCGGCCGCGTAGAAGATCGCGTCAGTGCGGGCGAGGCCCACCGCCATGGCGTTGACGAGGATGTTGCCGTCGTAGCGCCGATGGAAGCCGACGAGCCCGCCCACCGTCGGCACGCCGAAGGAATTACCGTAGCCGCCCACGCCCGCGACGACACCCGAGACGAGGTGGCGGGTGCGCGGATGGTCGGGCGAGCCGAAGCGGAGCGCGTTGAGCGCCGCGATCGGCCGCGCACCCATGGTGAACACGTCGCGCAGGATGCCGCCGACACCGGTCGCCGCGCCCTGGTAGGGCTCGATGAAGCTCGGGTGGTTGTGGCTCTCCATCTTGAAGACGCAGGCGAGGCCATCGCCGATATCGATCACGCCGGCATTCTCGCCCGGCCCCTGGATCACGTGCGGACCGGAGGTCGGCAGGCCGCGCAGGTGCTTGCGCGAGGACTTGTACGAGCAGTGCTCGTTCCACATCGCCGAGACGATGCCGAGTTCGGTCAGCGTCGGCTCGCGGCCGACGAGGGCGCGGAAGCGCTCGTACTCGTCGGGTGTCAGGCCGTGCTGGCGCACCAGCTCGGGTGTGATCGGAACATCGTTGCGAAACATCCGAAGGCCCTGTCCCAAACCGTTGCCGCAGATCGATCCGATCCCTCAACCGGAACCGGTCAATGGCAAGCCGAACGGGCTTGCTGCGACGAAAATGACTTCGCGCATCGCTCTAGAGCGGATCAGGACCGGCTGCAAAGGGCGCGCACAGCCATGGTCGGATTGCGCACAAGCCGTCTACGCCTTTTCCCTACGTAAATTCGGCGCTGGCCGTCACAGGCCGCTGCGTCCGGCACCGTTCCACCGCCGCGTGGACGGGCTCCGGCCCGGCAACGAAGGCGACGTAATCGAAGGCCTTCTGCTCGCGGCTCGACATCAGGAGCTGGAAATGCATGCGAAACAGGTTCCAGCGCCGCCGCGCCACGAGCGCCGGCTCGATCAGATCCTCGATCTCGACCCGCATCACCGCGAAGCGGCCGGGAGGCGGCGCGGGCAGGCCCGAGGCGCTGACCGGGTCGCGCAGGTGAATCGAGAGCCAGTCCCAGCTCGCTCGGATGTCGAGCCAGCCGATCGCCGTGTCGCCACCGATCCGGCCGAGGGAGCCCCGCGCCTCCTCGGCCAGCGGGTCGAGGGTGAGCCAGGGAATGACGCTGCCGATGGTCACGAGCGTCACCGGCGTGCCGCGACGGCCGAATTCGGGATCGGCCTTCAGGATACGGTCGAGGCACTCGAAGGCGAGGAAGCTCGACGAGGAATGGCCGATCACCACGATCTCGGAGGCTCGCCCCTCCGCCGCGCGGATGCGCTCCGCCCAGGGCTTCAGGCGCTCGCGCATCGCCGTTTCGCGCCCCGAGGCGTGATCGTGGGTGAAGGCGGTGTCATCGACGAGATGCGTGACGTAGAGCGGCTTTCCCCGGGTCAGATGAGTCACCAAGGCCAGGATCGCGTAGGCGAGCAGCGGGACGAGGGCGATGCCGGCGAGCGTCGGCAGGGCGGCCAGCGGTGTCAGCGTCACCACCGCAACGGCGAGGGCGAGGCTCGCGAGAACGAAGACCAGATAGAACTGGTGGACGCTGACGATGACCCGATAGAAGCGCCGCGCCTCGCGCTGGAACTTCCGCAGGTAACCGGAGCGCCACAGCCGACACCACAGACCCGGCAGGCTCACGAGCCGGCGCAGGTTGGAGCGGGGAAACCGGTCGCGGACGATGTCGTCCCAGCGCAGGAGGCTGTAGCGCACCCGCGTCGCTTCCCCCTCGACCTGGCTGTCCACGTCCCAATCGAGGCTGATGCCGTCAGCGGCCCGCACCGGGTCGCCGACCGCGATCGCCATGCCGCGCCGTTCGGCCGTGATGCGGCTCTCGCGGCGGAACAGACCCCAATAGGTCTCGGGTTCGCGGGGATCGAAGCCGGGCAGGTAGAACACCTGCCGCACCGGATGCGCGTCTTCGGATTCAGGAATGGCGGACCGCCGTTTGTCTCGACTGAAAGCGGGGCGTGCGGACGACGCGCCCCCTCATGCGCTGCCTACACGATGCGGCGGGGCCGGGGCGAGGGCAAAACGCCGACAGCCCGGCCTCAGGCCGCGTCCAGCCACTCCCGCAGCTTGGTCCAACGCCGCCGCGAGGTCCCTTCGCGGACCGCCATCGCAAGGGCCCGGCGCTGGCCGATCAGCACAACGAGGCGGCGCCCGCGGGTGACGCCGGTATAGAGCAGGTTGCGCGCGAGCATCGTGCGATGCTGGGTCACCACCGGGATCACCACAGCCGGATATTCCGAGCCTTGCGCCTTGTGGATCGTCGTGGCGAAGGCCGGGACCAACGTGTCGAGTTCGTTGAACGGGTAGATCACCGCGCGACCGTCGAAATCGACCACGAGCGCCTCGTCCTCCGCGTCGATGGCGCTGATCGTACCGAGGTCGCCGTTGAACACGTCGCGGTCGTAGTCGTTGCGGGTCTCCATCACCCGGTCGCCGGGCGCAAAGCGCCAGCCGAAGCGTTCGACCTCCGCCGAGGGCGACGGATTCAACACGCGCTGAAGGGCGTTGTTGAGGTTGCGGCTGCCGAGCGAGCCGCGGATCATCGGCGTCAACACTTGGATGTCGCGGATGGGATCGAGGCCGAAGCGGCGGGGGATGCGGCGGGTAACGAGTTCGATCAGCGTCTCCACGCCCTCGTCCGCGTGCTCGATCTCGACGAGGTAGAAGTCGCTGTCCTCGCCCTTGGCAGGCGCGGCCGGCATCCGCCCGGTGTTGATGCTGTGGGCGTTGACGACGATCCGGCTCTGCGCCGCTTGGCGAAAAATCTCGGTGAGGCGCGCCACCGGCACGGTTCCGGAGGCAATCACGTCGGCCAGCACCTGTCCGGGTCCGACCGAGGGAAGCTGATCGACATCGCCGACGAGGATCAGGCCCGCTCGCTCCGGCACCGCCTTGAGGAGGGCATGCATCAGCGGCACGTCGACCATCGAAGTCTCGTCGATGACGAGGAGATCGCAATCCAGCGGGTTTTCCTCGTTGCGCTGAAAGCCGCCGTTGCGCGGGTCGATCTCCAGCACGCGATGGAGCGTGCGTGCTTCCAGCCCGGTCTGCTCGGCCATGCGCTTGGCCGCGCGGCCGGTGGGGGCGGCGAGCAGCACGCGCACGCCCTTGGCGGTGAGGATGCGCAGGATCGCGTCGAGGGTGCTAGTCTTGCCGACGCCGGG
This sequence comes from Methylorubrum sp. SL192, assembly GCF_026672325.1. Lineage (NCBI taxonomy): Bacteria > Pseudomonadati > Pseudomonadota > Alphaproteobacteria > Hyphomicrobiales > Methylobacteriaceae > Methylorubrum > Methylorubrum sp. SL192. The sequence continues at coordinate 4,402,618 of NZ_JAPPQV010000003.1, read as the reverse complement.
CCCGCCGGTGAGAACGCAGAGCTTCGAGCGGAGCACCAGCCCGACCGCCTCGGCCTGCGAGGCGGACAGCGTCTTTCCGGTCTTCGCCTCGACCCAGGGCCTCGCCAGAGCGAAGTCGATCGCGGCCCAGGGTGGCGGGCCGGCGGCGCGCTCGGCCAGCCGCATCGCGATGACGCGCTCGGCGCCGTGCAGGCCCTTGAGGAACAGGCAGGGCTCGCCGCGCAGCGTATCCGCGACGACCTCGCGGCCCTCGCGCAGGACGAGTGCCGCGGCGAGCCGGACGAGATCGGGCGCGACGTCGAGAAGCTCGGCGGCGAGGCGTACCAGCCGCTCGACGGGCAGGCCGCAATGGCCCTCATCCATCGCCGTCTGGAGGGCGTAGGAGACACCGGCAGCGAGCCGCTGCGGCGCGTCGCGGGCGAGGCCGAGGCGCAGGGCGATGGCGTCCGCCGTGCGGAAGCCGATGCCGCGGATGTCGCGGGCGAGCCGATAGGGATCCTCGGCCATCACCTTCAGGGAATCCCCGCCATAGGTGCGGAAGATCCGGGTCGCCCGCGCGGTACCGACGCCGTGGGCGTGCAGGAAGATCATGATCTCCCGCACGGCCTTCTGCTCGGCCCAGCCCTTGACGATGCGCGCGGCGCGCTTGCGGCCGATCCCCTCGACCTCGGTGAGGCGAGCGGGCTCGGCCTCGATGATCTCGAATACCGCCTCGCCGAAGCGGGCGACAATGCGCTTGGCCATCATCGGGCCGATGCCGCGCATCTGCCCGGAGGCGAGGTAGCGCTCGATGCCCTCGATCCCGGTCGGCGGTGTCACCTGGAGCGTGTCGGCGCGGAACTGGAGGCCGTGCTCACGGTCCGTGACCCATCGCCCGGAAGCCGTCAGCCACTCGCCCGCGGCGATGGCGGGGGCATGGCCTACCACCGGCACGAGGTCGCGCCGGCCGCGGGCATGGATCTTGAGGACGCAGAAGCCGGTCTCGACGCTGTGGAACGTCACCCGCTCGACCGAGCCGGCGAGCATGTCGAGGGGCGTACCGCCATCGAGGTCGCCGGGACGGACTGAGGTGTTCATCGGCTCGATCCGTCATGGTTCCGAAAGGACAAGTCCTTTCGCGGGTCCAGGGCAGAGCCCTGGGATGCTCCGCCCCCCGCCGAAGGGCTCGCCGTTCGGAATCCCCTTACGCAGCGCGGCTGCCGCGTCCGCCCTTCTTGGCCGGCGGCCAGCCGAGCGCCCGGAGGCGGGCCTTGGCGTAGTCGCGCACCTCCTCGCGGGTACCATGCGGCATGGCGTTGAGGATGCCCTGCGTGCGCTCGTCGAGCATCAGGTCGGTCACCGCGTTGATCGATTCAGCCTCGTCGATCAGGCGCTTGAGGTCGGCTTCCTGCTCGGTCACCTCGTCGAAGGCCGGCGGCGCGTCGAAATCCTCGTCCACCGCGCGGATCGCCATCGGCTGGTTCTGGCGGAACTCGTCCGCCTCCTCCTCGGAATAGACGAGGCCGTGCAGCTCGATCAGCTTGAGGATCACCCGGTCCTTCGCCCGCTTCTCGGCCATGGCGTAGACATAGGCCGCCTGCCGGCCGGAGACGCGATAGTTCACGTTGACCAGCGCCTCGCCGATCGACCACTCGACCCGCTCCTCGCCGGCCTTCTCGCCGGGCATGTGACCGGTGACGAGGATCACCGCCTCGTCGCGCTCGCTGCGCAGCAAGGTCGGCGGATCGAAGCGGATCTTCGTGTGAGCGGCGATCCGCTCCAGGGTCTTGTGGTAGATCACGGCGGTGCCCTGCACGCGCCAGACGTTGCCCGCGAAGGGCTCGCCAAAGCGCACGAGGATGTCGGCAATCTGCTTGTCGGCTGTTCTCATGGTGCGTCCCCAGACTGTGGACAGGGCCCGTGAGTGGGAGTACGCCGCTCTCTGCGACGGCGGATGTTCGCGATATGTTCTCTTTGTGGATAATATGTGGATAACTTTTCCCGATGCAAACCGTGGGGCCTGCGGCGGGAGGTCGCGACACCGCGATGCTATTCGATCAGACGGCATTCAATGAAGGTGTAGCGCCGCTGCGCCGAGCCCAATCAAATTTTGGGACGCTTCGTCAATCCGCAGTCGTTTCATCAATTTACGGCTCGATACGAATATGACTTTATCGTTTGATCGAGTCTAAAAACTGGATCTAAAATGATTAAGTCTATCTTCGCTATTGCTTTAGCCGGACTAGTTGCCTTACCTTCCCTAGCGATGGCGAGTGACTATGCCTTCAAGCTACACAATCGTGCGGAAGGCTATTCGATTGCCGGGTTCTATACGTACCAGAATGGACGCTGGAGCCGGAATTGGATCGGCGGATCGATCAATCCCGGACAGTCGGCATCGCTGGACTGGAATAGCAACGATGGCGACTGCGTCGTGCCGTTCCGCGTGAAATGGCGTGACTATGGCGCGGACGATTTCAAGCTCGATTGGTGCAAGGGCGTGTCCAACGTCTACATGAAGGACAAGGGCTTCACCTACGATTGATCCCTGCTTGTACGAGGGCAACTAAGGGCGCAACGCGCCATCGCGCTGCCCCCGGTCAGCCGGCGCGCTTCGCGTCGGCCAGGAATTCACGGATCGTGTCGGTGAAACGCTCGCCATAGGCCTCGCGCTTGCGCTCGCCGACGCCATGGACGGTTCGGAGCGCCCAGAGATCGACGGGTTTTGCGCGCGCCATCTCGATCAGGGTGCGGTCGGGGAACACCATGAAGGCGGCGATGCCTTCCGCCCGCGCGATGGTGGCGCGAAGGCCCCGCAGGTGCTGGAACAGCGCCTCGTCCGCCTCGCTCAGCGCATTCGCCTCGTCGTCGCGCGGCGTGGCGCGGCGGCTCCTCGGCTCGGCCTTCTTCGGCTCAGGATCGGGCCTGACCTCGATCGTCTCGCGGCCGAACAGGATGGCCTCGCCCTTCTCGGTCATCACGAGGCCGCCATAGCCGTCGGTGTTCTCCGCCACCGCTCCGGCTGCGAAGAGCTGGCGCAGCAGGGCGCGCCACGCCGCCACCGGCTTATCATTGCCGACGCCGAAGGTTTTGAGCGCGGCATGGCCGTTACGGCGGATGGATTCGCTCTCCTTGCCATGCACCACGTCGCAGACATAAGCCGCGCCGAAGCGCTGCCCGGTGCGGACGATGGCGGAGAGCAGCTTCTGGGCCGCCACCGTCCCGTCGATGAGGGAGATGCCGCCGCGGCAGAGATCGCAGCGCCCGCAGCGCTCGCTCGCCTCGCCGAAATAGCCGAGCAGCGACTGGCGGCGGCAGGCAGCGCCCTCGCACAGGGCGATCATCGCCTCGAGCTTGCGCCGCTCGACCCGGCGACGCTCCTCCGAGATTTCCTTCTCGTCGATCTGGCGGCGTCGCAGCGCCATGTCATCGAGGCCGTAGAGGGTCAGGGTATCCGAGGGCAGCCCGTCGCGGCCGGCGCGGCCGATCTCCTGATAGTAGCCCTCGATGTTGGTCGGCATGTCGGAGTGGCAGACGTAGCGCACATCCGGCTTGTTGATGCCCATGCCGAAGGCGATCGTGGCGGTCATCACCACGCCGTCCTCCTGCAGGAAGGTGTCCTGGTTCCTCGCCCGCGTGCCCTGATCGAGCCCGGCATGGTAGGGCAGGGCGTTGAAGCCGTCCCCCTTGAGCGTGTCGGCGAGCTGCTCCACCCGCTTGCGCGAGGAGCAGTAGATGATGCCGCTCTCCGCGCGGCGGTCGCGCAGGAAGCGCTCCAACTGGCGGGTCGGGTTGTCCTTGGGCTGGAAGGTCAGCCGGATATTGGGCCGGTCGAAGGAGTGGACGAAGGTTCTCGGGGGCCGTCCCGCCGGGAACAGCCGCTCGGCGATCTCGGCACGGGTCGCGGCATCGGCGGTGGCGGTGAGCGCCAGGGTCTGCACGTTGCCGAGCGCCTCGCGGGCGCGGGCGATCTCGCGGTATTCGGGGCGGAAATCGTGGCCCCATTGCGAGACGCAATGCGCCTCGTCCACCGCGAGCCGCCGCACGCCGGCCCCGCGCAGGGCCTCCATGCAGCCGTCCATCAGCAGACGTTCCGGCGAGACGAACAGCAGCCGCAGCTCGCCGGAGCGGATCTTGCGCCACGTCTCCCGTGATGCCGTCTCCGCGATCGTCGAGTTGAGGGTCGCCGCCTCGATGCCGAAGGCGTGCATCTGCTGCACCTGATCGTGCATCAGCGCGATCAGCGGCGAGACCACGACGGTGAGCCCGGCATCGACCAGGGCCGGCAACTGATAGGTCATCGACTTGCCCGAGCCCGTCGGCATCACCGCGAACACGTCCGTGCCGTCGAGCACGGCGCCGATCACCTCGTCCTGGCCGGGACGGAAATCGTCGTAGCCGAAGGTTTTTTTCAGCGCGGCGCGGGCCTCGTCGAGGCGAGCTGTCATTGGGTCTCTTGCCAAAGGCTAGGAACGGAGCGCGACTCGGCTTGCCGAGCAGGCGTGTAGGCGATAATGTGTGGCTGTCTACACAGTGAGGCTGCCATGCCCTTGAACATCCGCAGCGAGGAGGTAAACCGCCTCGCCGAGAAGCTGGCATCGCAGGCTCGGGTGAGCAAGACCGAGGCGGTGCGTATCGCACTGGTCAACGAGTTGGAACGGCAGGAGCGCCACATCCCGCTGGAAGAGCGGTTGCGCCCGCTTCTCAACCGCCTTGATGCTGTGCCCGATACCGGTCTGCCGGCTGACAAGGCGTTTTTCGACGAGTTGAACGGAGAGCCGTGATGTTCGTCGACGCCTCCGCCATGGTCGCGATCCTGATCGGCGAGCCGCAACGCAGCCCGCTGCTCAAGTGTCTCGATGGCGCCGCCGCTCCGATCACCTCCGCCCTGGCCGTGTTTGAAACCGTCGCGGCGGTGACGAGGAGGCGCGCTCAGTCCGCCGAGGCATCGGAGATGCAGGTTCATGAATTTCTGAGGTCCGCCAGCATCACCATCGTGCCGATTGCGGAGGCAGAGGGGCAGGCAGCGCTCACCGCTTTTGCCCGTTTCGGCAAAGGCCAGGGCCACCCGGCGCAATTGAACATGGGCGACTGCTTCGCCTATGCCTGTGCCCGAACGCGCAACGTTCCGCTTCTCTTCGTCGGCAACGACTTCTCGCAGACCGACATCGCCAACGCGACGGGCTGAGCCTTACGCCCCCGCCGGAACAAGGCGGCCATCCGCGACGCCAATCAGATCGGCCCGGCCTTCCAGCTCGGCGAAGAGGGCCGGGTCGGCGCCCGTCATCCAGACCTGTCCCTCCAAGGCTTCGAGCGCATCGAACAGCCCGCCGCGGCGGCGCGGATCGAGATGCGCGGCGACCTCGTCGAGGAGGATGAGCGGCGCAAGCCCGCTCATCGCGCGCACCAGGCGGGCATGGGCGAGCACGAGGCCAATCAGCAGGGCCTTCTGCTCGCCGGTCGAAGCGGTGGCGGCAGGCACGTCCTTGGGGCCGTGGCGCACGACGAGATCGGTGGTCTGCGGCCCAATCAGGGTGCGGCCGGCGGCGCGGTCGCGGTGGCGGCCCTGCATCAATGCCCGGCGAAAGCGATCCTCCGCCTCCAAAGCGGGCCAGACCGCGACGAGATCGTCGAGGTCGCCCTCCAGCCGGAGCGAGGCCCAGGGGAAGGGCGCCGCATCGTCCCGCGTCTCGGCGATGAGCCGATCGAGGCGCTCCACCGTCTCACGCCGGGCCAGCGCCACGGCGACGCCGAGTTCGGCCACCTCGCGCTCGACCGCATCGAGCCAGCGGCCGTCATCCAGCCGCTCGTCGAGCAGGCGGTTGCGCGAGCGCAGGGCCCGCTCCATCGCCGAGACGCGGGCACCGTGGCCGGCATCGACGGCGAGCACGAGCCGGTCGAGGAAGCGGCGCCGGTCACCGGCCGCGCCGCGGAACAGCCCGTCGAAGTCCGGCGTCAGCCAGACGATCCGCAGGAATTCGGAGAAGGCGACGGGGGAGGGGGCGTTCGCGCCATCGATCCGGCAGACCCGCGTGCCGCGCCCGTCATAGCCCGGCGGCTCGTAGCCGGACCCGAACCGGTGCTCGGCCTCCGAGGCTTCGAGCGTCGCCGACACGGCGAATCCGCCCGGTCCGCCGACCCGCGCCATGGTCGCGAGATCGGCCCGGCGCAGGCCGCGACCGGGGCAGAACAGCGAGACCGCTTCGAGAATGTTCGTCTTGCCCGCCCCGTTCTCGCCGACCAGCGCCACGAAGCGGCGGGTGGTGGCAAGATCGAGATCGACGTGGTTGCGGAAGTCGCGGGCGATCAGGCGGGTGAGGCGGGGGCCTCCCGGCAGTATGTCCATGTGAGCGATATATCCGATCCGGCCGCGGCCGGAAGCGGACTCACACGCGCATCGGCATCAACACATAAAGCGCCGGGGCGCCGTCGCGGTCCTGGATCAGCGTCGGCGAGCCAGGATCGGCGAGCTTGAACAGGGCTGTATCGCCCTGGAGCTGCGCGGTGATGTCGAGCAGGTAGCGGGCATTGAAGCCGATATCGAGGGCGGAGGCCTCGTAATCGACATCGAGCTCCTCGGTCGCCGAGCCGGCATCTGGATTGGTCACGGACAAAGCGAGGCGCCCCTCGCTCACAGCGAGCTTCACGGCGCGGCCGCGCTCGGAGGAAATGGTCGAGACGCGATCCACCGCCTTGGCGAAGGCGTCGCGCTCGACCGTCAGGCGCTTGTCGTTGCCGGTGGGAATCACCCGCTGATAGTCGGGGAAGGTGCCGTCGATCAGCTTCGAGATCAGGATCACGCCGCCCGCAAACGTCAGGCGGATCTTGGCCGGGGACAGCTCGACCTGCACGCTCTCGCCGCCATCGTCGACGAGCTTCTGGATCTCGGCGACGGCTTTGCGCGGGACGATGATGCCCGGCATCCCGCGGCTGCCCTCGGGCGCATCGGTCTCGACGCGTGCGAGCCGGTGCCCGTCGGTCGCCACCGCGCGCAGCTTCAGGGCACCCTCGACTTCGAGAGTGTGGAAGTAGATGCCGTTGAGGTAGTAGCGCGTCTCCTCGGTGGAGATCGCGAACTGCGTCTTCTCGATGAGCTGCTTCAGCTCCGCCGCCGGAATGGCGAACGAATGCGGCAGCTCACCCGCGGCGAGATCGGGGAAATCGCCCTCCGGCAGGGCGCCCAGCGCGAAGCGTGAGCGGCCGGAACGGATCGTCATCTGACCCGTCTCACCGGAGGTCTCCAGCGAGACCTGCGCGCCCTCGGGCAGCTTGCGAACGATATCGTAGATGACATGGGCCGGCACCGTGGTGGCGCCGGCATCGAGCACGTCGGCGGCCACGGTTTCGGTCACCTCGATATCGAGGTCGGTCGCCTTCAGCTGAAGGCCGTTCTCGCCGGTGCGCAGCAGAACGTTGGAGAGGATCGGAATCGTGTTGCGCCGCTCCACCACCCGGTGCACGTGGCCGAGCGATTTCAGGAGGGCCGCGCGCTCGACTGTGACTCTCATCGGAAAACCCGTCGTCTCTTGAACAATCGGCCCGCCCGCGGTCGATCAGGCCGGATAAGGATATCGCCCGCCCAACGCCCGTGCGACCATCGCGACCGGAGAAACGGTCGGCGACCGGACGTTTCGCAAGGCACTCCGAAGCGGAACGGGGCCGGCAGCTTGGCGAAGCGCCCCCACGAAGGCAAGGGCGGCCTTCGCACTGTCCCGCCCCGCGACGGCGCACGGCCCGGGAGGGCGCCCGGACCGGACAGGATCCGCGGCCGGGATAAAACGTCCTCAAGGCGAGACCGGGACGCACCCGACCCCGCCCAGAGCCGTCTCTCAGTCTTGCAGCATGCGCTTCAGCAGCTCGACCTCATCGCCGAGCACCGCATCCTCACCGATCTGCTTCTCGATCTTGCGCACCGCGTGCAGCACGGTGGTGTGATCGCGCCCGCCGAAGCGACGGCCGATCTCGGGCAGGGAGCGCAGGGTCAGCACCTTCGACAGATACATCGCGATCTGGCGCGGTTTCACCACGGCGGCGGTGCGGCGCTCGGACAGGATGTCGGAACGCGAGACGTTGTAGCGCGAGGCCACCAGCTTCTGGATGTCCTCGATCTTCACCCGCTTGGGCTCGCGGTTCTTTACGAGGTCGCGGATCGCGGTCTCGGCCGTCTCGACCGTGACCGGCGCGCCGGTCAGGGTCGCGTGGGCCAGGAGCCGGTTCACCGCCCCTTCGAGGTCGCGGCCATTGGCCGTGATCGCCCGGGCGACATAGGCCGAGACGGCCGGGGAGACCTCGAAATTCGGGTGGCTCTGGCGCACGGCATCGAGCCGGGCGGAGAGGATCGAGGCACGAAGCCCCTCGTCGAGCCCGCCGATCTCGACGACCAGACCACCGGCGAGGCGCGAGCGCACGCGCTCGTCGAGCGCTTCCAGCTCCGTCGGCGGCCGGTCGGAGGCGACCACCACCTGACGCCCCGAATCGATCAGCGCGTTGAGGGTGTGACCGAACTCGGTCTGGATCGACTTGCCCTGGATGAACTGCACGTCGTCGAGGATGAGCAGATCGATCGCCCGCAGGCGCTCCTTGAAGGCCAGCGCGTTCTGCGTCTTCAGGGCGTTGACGAAGCCGTACATGAAGCGGTCGGCGGTGAGATAGATCACCCGGCGGCCGGCCTCGCGGGCGGCATGGCCGGCCGCGTGAAGCAGGTGCGTCTTGCCGAGGCCCACGCCGGCATGGACGTAGAGCGGGTTGTAGAGCGCGCCGTCGCTGTCGCTGCGGGCGATTCGCTCAGCCGCGGCATGGGCCAGCGCGTTGGAGCGGCCCACCACGAAGTTCGCGAAAGAGAGCCGCGCATCGAGCGGCGCGCCGTTGAGATCGACCGAGGCCGAATCGCCCCGGGGCGAGGCGATCTCGGTCTCGATCATCGGGCCGGGCCCCTGGAGAGCCGCGGGCGTCGCGATCGCGTGGAGACGGTTCAGCGGCCCGCTCGTCGCGTTCGGCTTCGCCGGCACGCCGGCACTCGGCCGGGCCGGGCCGGAGGGGCCGCGTACGCCGACCTCGATGCGGCTGACGCCATCGGCTTCGGCGCGGAAGGTCGTCAGCACCCGGTCGATGTAATGCGATTCGATCCAGCTCTTGAGAAACCGGGTCGGAACGGTGAGGCGGGCGACCCCCCCGTCCACAGTCTCCAGTTCGAGGCGGGCGAACCAGCTTGCGAAGACGTCCTCGCCAAGCTCCGCCCGCAGCCGCCGCTTCACCCGCGTCCAGGCGGCGGGAAGATCGACGCTTCCTCTGCCGTTTCCGCCATCGCCGTCCGACATGCTGCCGTCGAGGTGCATCACCGTGTCTCCTCGCATCCTCAGCCGGCGGACCGGAGGGGACGCGTACGCATACGCCACACGAGAGGAGGCGCCGCCCGATCGGGGCGGCACCGAGAGTGGCCGCGGCGCTGTCAAGAGCGGCGTCGCGGCCCATCGCTAAAGATGGCTGTGTATCAACAATCCTCTATCGTTCTCCTAACAGCGGGACGATCGGGGAAAACATCTTCGCGCCCGCAGAGTCGTCAGGCCGGGACCGAAGAGTCGAAGGCCTGCCCGCAACTTGGGGACGACTCTGGGGGTGCCGGTGCTGAACTTGTCGAGCCGCTCAACCGGCAACGTTTTGTTAAGCTACACGGCCGGTGCAGCACGACGCAATGGAGAGCACTTTCCGCATGGTTAACGAAACCTTCACGGGCCCCTGAACAGGCAGGTGCAAGCGTCGATTCGGGATAACCCGGCGCGAACTGTGGAGAAGCATCACGGGTCGGTGCACAACCGCGACCGATCGAATTTCAGCGTGGCGCCTGATCCGGAGCACGGCGAGGCCCGCTTGGCTGAGCGTTTCTCACCGCCTCTTCGCTGCACGGCCATCCCTAGCGTGGAGACGATGGGCGATCGGGGGCTTCTAAGCACGGATGGTGGCGGCACCGTGCGGGGGAGGGGGCAATTCCGCCGCGCAGCCATAACCGGCTGGGGCCGTGCTCGACGATTCGCGCGGCGCACGGGCACAAAAAAGCCCGGCCTGAGCGGCCGGGCTGAATGCAGCATCATATCGAGCGGGGCCCCCTAAAGCCTTCCATTCGGAAGGCCGGGAGCCGTCGCAGTCCGATTAGGCAGCGATGGCCTTCACGCGGGCGGCCAGGCGGGAAACCTTCCGCGAAGCATTGTTCTTGTGAACGATGCCGTTCTGGGCAGCGCGCATGATCTCCGGCTCGGCGGCGCGGAGGGCGGTGAGGGCCTGGCCCTGATCGCCGGACGCAATCGCCTCCTCGACCTTGCGGACGAAGGTACGCATCCGCGAACGGCGCGAGCGGTTGATCGCCGTACGCTTGGCGATCTTGCGGGTCATCTTCTTGGCCGACACGGTGTTGGCCATGGGGCATCCTCGTCTGGTCGTGGCGGCAAGAACTCGGCCCGGAGCATCCGGTGTCGGTCAGCGCAGCCTGATGATAAGCAAAGGCGAAAAGACCGGGCGCAATGCTGCGGCCGGACGTGGTGGCTGCTCTATAGCGACACCCCCATGGTCCGTCAACAAATCGTCACGCCATCGCTCGATCTTGCCGCTCACGCATTTTGTGCGACGGAAGAGCGTTGCCAAGCGAAATTCGATCGGCTAATGCCCCTCCAGTCCGGCGGCGGCACCGCCCCCCGGCACCGCGCTGCGGTAGCTCAGTGGTAGAGCACCTCATTGGTAATGAGGAGGTCGAGAGTTCAATCCTCTCTCGCAGCACCATTCTTCCCCTAACGATATCAGTAGGTTAGGGCGAACGACACGCTGAGGATGACCGCACTCTCACACAGCGGTCTCACACATTGTCACTCAGAATAGCGCGACCGTGGAAAAACCCTAGGACGGGCGTTTTCCATCTACGGCAGCGAACGCCTCTCGATCTTGTCGGACGCTTGCAGGGACAGTCCGTCACTCTCCCCATCGGCGATACGTGGGCGTCCATCACCGTCGGTCCGATCGTCCAAGCATCATTGCGAACCAAAGAACCGCGCGAAGCTCGTCACCGTCATTCGATTGCGGATGGCGCGCTAAAGCGATTCTGGCACGAACAGCGGTTCGGGACGCTTCCTGACCTTGGATTTCAGAGGTCCGACTCAGCACAGGCAAACGAGACGCCGACACCGTCCCCACCGGTAGAAGCGCTCACGCGTGTCGAAGCGATTTCATGCGCCACAGGGCTCAACCCCACGTCCCTGTCCTCACAACAACTGTTCGAGCGATGGGCGACCTACAGCGCTGATAAGCGGGCTCGCAACACGATCAAGCGCTATCGAGCGACCTTCCGATCCCTTACCGCGTTCTTTAAAGAGCGCGACGTTCGATGCCTGTCGTCCGACGACCTTTACGAATGGGCAGAATGGCGACGCGATCATGCCGGCGTCAGCGCACGGTCAATAAACAGGGTCGATTTAGTCGCAGTCAGTTCGATTTTCCGATGGGCCGGCAACAGGTCTGGCGGAAGGCTCCTATCCTCTAATCCGGCAAGAGGCATTTTCCTTGATGAGCCACGCCTTATCGTCGAGCGTGAGCGGACATTCCGGGAAGCTGAGATCGCCAGAATCCTTGACGCAGCGTCGGCGGTGGTGCGCGATCAGCTTCATCCAACACGTTCAGCGGCGCGACGTTGGTGTCCCTGGCTCGCCGCTTACTCAGGCGCCCGCATCGGCGAACTGACAAGCTTGGAAAAACGGGACATTCGATTAGAGGCGGGCATCTCAGTGATGGACCTGCGCATAACAAAAACCGGTGAACCGCGTACTGTTCCCTTGCACGCCCATCTATTAGAACAGGGCTTTGTGGAATTCGTAAACGCCAGATCACCCGGACCTCTATTCTACGATCGAGTTCGCTTTAGGCCCAACTCAGAAACATCACCGGCTGAGCAACAAGCAAAGAAGATCAGCCAGTGGCTTCGCTTGACGGTGAAGCTCGATCCCGGTGTGGACCCGAACCACGGCTGGCGGCACACATGGAAGACGCGTGCCCTTGCTGCAGGGATCGAAGAACGGTTGCGAGATGCCATTACCGGCCATCGGGTCGCATCGGTGGGACGAAGGTACGAAACACCATCCCTACCGATGCTCAGCCGTGCAATAGCTCAGTTTCCGCACTACGAAGTCAATCCGAGCCTCGCAATCAAACCATTCTAGCCGCGGATGCCTGACGAATATGGATCGTACGGCAACGCCTTATGTGGCGCTCAAGCCGTCTGGAATCGCAAATTATCTTCGCAAATATTCTCGGCATTTTTCGAACGCAGAATGAAGGCTGACTGTCCGCGCCATTCGCTTAGCGACCAGTTACGAAAAGTTTTATCGCCGGCTGCCTGCATCGGCGCACGACGGCACGTTCATCGCCTTCCGACCATTGACTAGCGTTCAATAGTTGCTCTCGCATCGCGATAAGGCCAGCACTGACTGATCAACTTCCAAGCCAAGAGATCAGTCGGGGACGGTACAATAGCTAGCGTTTCTGGCAGTGGTAGGGGCAAGCCCTCACGCGATGCATAGCTATGACCTGATTGATTCATGGCTATCGAAAGATGATACGAAGTGTACAACGAACACCATGACCATTTCTCCGACGCGCCAAGCCATTATGAAAAGGCACGCTCGATTGACGGAAGCGAAGATTCGAATGGGCCTATAATCTTCTATGATGCACGCAGGGCAGGCGGCGGGAAGACTTATGACATCGTGACTGCAGCTTGTCAGAACGCTGAAAGAGGACTGAAGTGCCTCATTGTCCAACCGACCACCCTTCTAATCGATGAGACGTTCGGCGAACTGAAATCACGGTTCCCATCTGTCACCGCTCACAAATTCCATTCTGACGACGGATACGCTGGCAATGTAAGCGCGCGGGCGATGGCGTACTTCAACAATGCTGATCTTGGTGGTGTGGTCGTACTCATAACACACAAAACTCTCATCAACCTGCCGTTCTTCTATGGCAAGGATCGATGGTCGGCATACTTTGATGAATGCCCCAACGCATTCGAGTCGTTCGAGGATCGCCTTCCGAACAATCATTCGCTTGTGACTGATCACATTCGGATTGCAGACGCTGCAAGTGCATATAGTCGCCTTGATGTTACAAAACGATCAACACTAAGCATGATCGCTCAGAACAATGGACAAGACTCAGTCCTCAAGCAGGTGCAGGACATAGCAAAAATGTTGCTGTCGCCCAACTATGATACTTTTGTTAACATCGCGAAGTTCCAAGCTCTAAAGACCAAGACGAACACTGATGGCGTCCTCTCAATGTTCTCCATTTTGAGGCCGGATTTTCTGCTTGGATTCAAGAGTGTCACGATATGCGCTGCCTTGTTCGAGGACACATTCGCTTACCATCATTGGTCTCGCTTGGGTGTCGCGTGGAGAAAGACACAACAGTTATCACGTGACGATGCTTCCAACACTCATCCTTACAACCCAAGCGTATCGATCTACTACGGGTATGAGGCGCGCTATTCGAAGTACTTGCGCAACGGTTTAGGTGGGGACAACACGCCCATAATCGCCGCAGCCGCAAAGAAACTCGGCAACAGTGTTTATGTGAGGGTAGAGAATAACGATGTCAAGCTAACTAGTCCAATGAATAAGCTGAAGGGAGACAATCTGATCCCTGGCATCTCACACGGCCTGAACAGCTACAAGGATGTCCATAACGCAGTAGTGATTATAGCCGCAAACCAATCACCCGAAGCAAGCAGGTTCTTGAGGGAATACTGTGCCTTCGATGATGACATGCAATTCAACGCGTTCACCAATCACAGCGTCTATCAAGCGATCTGCCGTACATCTATCCGTGGGAATGAACTAGCCCATGACAAGATTTGGATAGTTGCTTCGAAAGATACTGCCGATTGGTTGAGCGGCATCTTCCCTGGCTCACGTGTCGAATCACTCGGGCTGATTCAACCTGAGAAGCAGAAAGTCGGCAGGAAGCGTACTTATAAAAGTGACAATGAGCGGAAAAATGCATCAAAGAACCGTTCACGAGCCGAGCTTTCTCTCGCCTCGGGCCTCACCCATAATCTGACTTCTTCATTTCTGGACGGAGTCAATTATCTCAATGGCGACGAATTAGCTATTAAAGATATAAGTCATTTCGTCGCCCGATTCAGAGCTTCCTACTTCAAGAACTACTTCTCGACTGATCCATTCGTCATATCGAAAACAGAATCCCAATTCATCACCTATCTCAGGAAACATTCTAAGAACATGTACAAGGCAAAAAACGAAATACCATGTGTTAGCAGTGCATTGTTCGACGTCGACAAGTCAGATGAAACCAATAGGGGCAACGATAACGTTGAGTTGGTTCGGGGAATGTGGATTGATATCGAGAAAGGAACAATGACGCATCAGGACTTCGCTGGACAATTCCCACTTCTTCACATGGTTGTCTTTAATACTTTCCATCACAAAAAAAACAGGCCGCGCATTCGTGTATACATTCCGACGAACAGAGTAATGAGAGACATTGAGTACAGGATGATCCATAGAGAGATTGTTTATGTGCTGGAACGAAACGGGTATCGGTCAGAGAAGCTGTCCGACAACAATTGTCAGGATGGGCTCCAAGGTAAGTATCACGGCATTGATTCCATCCCTCACCCTTGTGCCGTCTTCACTCTACCGTGTCAGGCTCAAAGGCGATCAGACAGCTTCTTCAAGGAATACAAAGGCGATCTTCGCGAACCGCTTGACGTTGATAGCTGGCTTCAAAACCGCATTGCTCCTAATGATGACAGTATCCAACCGGTCCCGTACAGAACGGACGTGGGCAGCGACGCGCCAATCAGCCTGGAGCAGCAATCAGGTATCGATGCGTCAATGAGTGAATGGTACCGTATCGGCGCGCTCCCGGGGGAAGGTCATGATGCGATCTTCACCCTGTATCGGTCCCTATGTGCTTTGAAGCTGCATCCTCAGATCATCTCTGAACGGCTGTACGAAGCAGCACTATCCGCCCGCTCACCGATTCACCGGAAGAAGCAGGTTGATCGATTGGTAATAGGACTTAGGCGCTGGCATCAGTCACGTCACTGTCCCATTCTGTAAGACTGAGGGATGTCACGAACAATAAGGGTGTCGTGACATCCCTAAATGTTGCCTGCATTTCGGCCATGGGTCGCCCTCAATCATACGGAAGGACCAATCAGGACGCCCACAACAGTTGTCGAGAACGGCTCGGCGCCTTGCACAGTCAGGCCGCCGCAACAACTGTTTTTCGATCTGTCCCGAGCAGCCGGTAGACCGAAGCGCGGCTGACACCGAGTTCCTTGGCGATTGCGGTTCCGCCCATACCCGACGCTGCCAGTTCCCTCACACGCGCAACGTCGATGGATGGTTTGCGGCCCTTGTATGCTCCCTCAGCCTTCGCCTTGGCGATACCCAAAAGCTGCCGTTCCCGACATATCTCGGTTTCAAATTCCGCGAACACACCGAGCATCTGTAGGAAGCAGCGGCCGGCAGGCGTGGACGTCTCGATAGGTTGCTCGATCGCTACGAGGACGATCCCTGCGGTCTCCATCCGCCTTACGATGGCGCACAGATCAATGATGGAGCGCGCGAGACGGTCGATCCGGGTGACGACGATTCGATCACCGGCCCTAGCGAACTGCAGAAGCGTTTCAAGCTCCGTCCGCCCTTCAACCTTGGTCCCGGTGTGCGTCTCTGACCGGATGATCTCACACCCATACGCCTTCAGGGCTTCCTGTTGGATCGTCAGGGACAGTGAGGCCGAACTGACCCTTGCATATCCATAGGTCGCCATGGCGTGATTGTCTCTTATGGGTTTAGACCCTCACACCATGCCGTCTCATAATGAGGATGTCGATGCTAAAAAGACACCCGCACCAGATCAGCGGGTGTCTTGGGGCGGCGACTCGTAAGGGTTCACCCATATGACGCAAGCTGATTTAGATTGGCATGCCCGCCATCGAGCCAATTTTCAATCGGAACGCGGTTCGAGATCCAAGACAGAGCCCAATTTCAGCCGACTCTTGAATAAGGATATGCGTTCTTCAAGTAGGTATTTAGAAACTGCCCCTTAGATGGCGCCTCCATGAGTTGTTGATAGAGATCGCTCCCAACATTATAGTACTGATAGATTGTTCCGTTGGCGAATTCAACCTCAAGGGTTTGCGCTCCTTCGTCATAGCCAATCGAAACCAAGTTTGTTGAAGCGACGGCAATACGCTGCATGTTAGCTTCTTGCTCCACAACACCTGCAGCATCAATAGCGCTGCGCTGAATAGTTATTTGGTTGGCGACAGCAGTTGTGCGCTGTGCACGCCACGAAGCAACAACTCGATCGTATCCCTCCGACACTCGCCGCTGGGACCAAGTTTGCGAGACAATTGGGTCCTCGCTTCGAGGTTGCCGGCCCGGAGGTGGCGTCGTAACTCTACATCGGACTGGAAGACGTGCCGCTTCGCCGGTTATGATCGCCTCGCCAGTTCTTAGAACAGGCAGGAGGTCCATCAATCCGGCCAAGTTATCAGGAAGCGTACCTTTGACGCGCGCGCGGTCTACAGGGTTCGATAAACGGAGCGCGACAAGCGTTCCACATTGTGACAAAACCGTTTCATCGACTTCAGCGGGGCGTTGGGAGACAATCATCGCTCCAACGCCATACTTTCTGCCCTCTTTAGCTATCCTTTTCACGATGTCGGCAGCAACAACTCCACTATCTGGGCCCAAATAGCGGTGCGCCTCTTCCATCACAACGAGTAGTGTCCTTAAAATGCCACCTTCTGATTTTTCTCTGCTCCAGTATAAAGCCTCATAGATCGTTCTAAGTATACAGCCAATCAAGCGGACAAGTACGTTGCTGGGCACGCCGGACAGATCAAAAATAGTGATAGGTCGATCATGGCCTAACCAACCTTGCAGTAGTACATCTAAATCAACATCGATTTCGCCGTTCAATGATGGTTCCCAAGGACCGGGATGTAGGATGAAATCAAACCGCTTATCGAGTAGCCGCGACCGCATAAGGTTCAGTTGCCGACGAATACCACGGGCAGCGGTATTCATATATGGTCCGGCCGCTCCCATTGCGTGCGGGGTATACCTTGGCGGCGTCAGAGTTTCTGCGCTTCCAAGATCCTCAACACACGGGACATCACGCTGAGGCCCTCGGTACGTAGTAATCTCAAAATTGATTAAGTCATACCACAGCTGATGTAAGCTGAATGGGATTGGTGTGTCGACCGTGAGAGACGTTGGGTCTATACCGGCAAAATGATTCGCCTGCACAGCGGCAAGCTTCATGTCCTGAATTTTGTCGGTGAAAGCGATTTCTTGGTTCTCGCTTACGCCACCAACAAGCAAATCAAGAAGTTCCCCTGCTTCGAGAGCCCAAAATGGAACATATAATGGCTCCTCGGTTGGCTGAGGATTCGCACTGAATACCCTTGCCAATTCGCCGAATGCATGGGAGTACTCCCCGTGAACATCCAGCAATAATATCCTTGCAGCAGGTGCCCCGTCGCCCGTTGCAGACGGGGCGACTATCGATCGCAACAGGCTAGCAACTGTTGTTGACTTTCCAGCCCCTGTGGACCCTAGGATCGCCGAATGCCTTGTTACTAGAGAGTCAAGCGATAGTCGAACTTCGATATTTTCAGCGCTAGATAACGAGCCTATTACGACGCTGTCCGATGATCTTCCACCGTATATTCGCTTGAGATCGCGTTCGGTGACGATATGAACGGTATCGTTGATGTTCGGATGCTGGCTTAATCCTCTTTCGAAGTGTGTGCCGACCGTTTCTCCAACAAGTTCGACACGCATCCATCGCCCCGACTCGTCTTTCTTAAGATTTGATGCATCGGGAGCAACCGCTGATCCAACTTCACAGACAACTCCATATAGATCCTGATAGCCTTGTGGTATGCGAACGAAGCTTCCGACCTGCCCAACGCGGTAGGTATGGCCGTTTATAATCGACAATCCCGACGCCAATGACTCCGATAGCTTTACGGTTACAGATGCACCGGAGACGGATTTCACGCATCCTAGGAAGGTTGGATCGCTATTGCTCATACTAGCGCCTCCATCGCCACTTCTGCGCGACCTTCCGTAGATGCCTCAACAACGATTGTTTGTGGTTGCTGAAACACGTCTCCCGCTTGCGCTAGGGCGCAAAATCTAGCGAGTCTTTGAAAGTCGCCTAGCAGAAATTGCGGTTCACTTCCGTGCCAACGTGATCCCCAAAAACTCGCACGGATATCGTCCCAATTCTTCGGGAGTTCTCCCAACCGCCAGTTTCCCTTGATGCCGTTGATAACTGCGCCGTCTGCGGCATATACAGAAATGTTAGGCCTCGTGTACGCTAGAGCACAGGCAGGTTCTTCTGAAGCGAGAGATTGAAACTGAAAAGCAAAGATGGCACTGTTCGCGTTTCCTGCTAGAGCCTCGTCTAATACCGCATTGATGTGAGCATCACGGTAGGAAAAACCGGTTGTTATGAGAAGTGTGTCAGGTGTTAACAAAAACTGTTTGAGACGTTCAAATAGGGAGCTATATGGCTGCTTCTGCGTCAGATCGTATTTTAGGTGATCAGGGTAGACGAGTTCTGTTGTCGTGCGCCCTCGGCCACGAACTACAGCATTTCCTTCTAGGGCCCAGCCCAGTGAGCCATGCAGTTTCCAAAGCCGGCTCCACCGTGGCGGAAGATCATCGCAAGCTACTGAAACGGGATCGAAGAAAGGAGTATGCCCGCCGCTGAAACCGTCGAAGTATGGCGCTCGAACTTGCTCAAAGGAGTCTTCAAATAACAAATCGTAGTTTGTCGTAAAGATCTCGATCGGATGCGCCCGCTGTGTTCCACTGATCCATCCAATCAGCTCGTTGTAGCCGCAACGATCCAGGGGCAATTGTGGCCCAACGACACGACCTATGCTGCTGCATATTACTTTCGCCAGCTCTGCATAGCCGGCTCCATCGAAACCACCCATTTTTTCGGAGCCAAGGGCGCGCTCCATTAACCTAAGCTGGGATAGGATGTTCTCGATCGTCGGGTTGCCGCCGATTCTTTCCTTTAATAGATCAACAGCTTTTCTTTGTTCAGGCGACAAGTCTGCGAGAGCTATGGACGTAAGTTCTTCAATGCCTGGAATAAGAGGCTTACCCTCAGCGTGCAGCCTCCGATCGTTGTTTATCCTTATGGACATTGGCGCTCCAGCACCAACAAGGAATCCAATGCGTTTCCGGCCTTGCGACAGTATCTGACGCAGATCTGCCATAAAGCGGTCGGGATTATGGGTGCTGTTCATTTGCGCTTGATAAGATGATTGTGTCTGAGATTTTCGAGAAAGATTACTTCGCTAAGACAACTATTGTTGGGGCGGCATTGACGCTCTAAGCCTGAGCCCGAATCTTTTTGGGCAGAGTGTTAAGCAAAAGAACTGCATCATATGTTATGATCTCAACTCTATGTACCAGCTTCGGAAATTTATCTCTCTTACAACCGTTGTTGTCGAGAGCAAGGATGCAACACGTAGGATCGAGCTTTCATTCACTCGGTGGCCTGGATCGGCAGCTTCAACGATGCCGAGCTTGTTAAGTTTTCGCTAGCGTCATTTACAAACATATTACTATATATCAATAAAAACCAAATATATCATTTGCTTCATCAACGATCAACATTGATGATTCGAATTTTGGTGTGACACTGAGAATCAGAGTGGTCGATCGCTTTAGGCGGAGGACTGATTCAGCACGTTACCTGAGGAAACGGTCTCCAACATTTATAGTTAGCATGGGATCGGGCGGGCGTAGTTGATCAGTAATTTGGCCTTTGATGATTCTCTGCCATGTCGGTGGCAAATTCAGACCGGCGATGTTGGCGTTTTACTCAAAATTGGCTCTAGATTCGGCCAATTCAGAAAACCGTCGTGCGCAACCTCGAAAAGACGATGCGATAAATTCGCTTGTCGGGTACTTCGAACTCTCGCACAGCCCGGTTCGTTAGGTCATCCTTTTAGTTTCAGACCGGCAGTATAATGATGGTTCGCTTCCTCTTAGCCGAGCCTCCGTCTCTCCTTCGCATAGTTACGAGGCGTCACAAATCACCGCTGAGTGAGCATGGCCGGTCTTTCTTGCCCGATTGATCCGCGCTTGCTGTTGAAGTAGATTGGCCCTGTAACTCGCTGATCATAAACGGATTGTGAAGCGGGATGGTTGCCTAACCCTTTGAGGAAGCTCAGTTTAGCGTCCCTCCGAAGGCAACAGTCATTGTGTGAGGACGGCTCTAAGCACTCCGGCCGGGTGATCAGCTTTTCCATCAAACTAAGCGGTCCTATGCCGGCGGATGGTGTGAGGCGAAACGTCACATACCGTTGACGTGATCTGTTGCTTGGCAATCCTTCCGAACGATGTGCCGTCAGCATCATGAGGACGATGCGTTAGGTCCGCTTGACGGATGGACACCACTCTCACACAATACGGTCGATTAGGTTGTCCTCTGCACTGTTGTCTTGAGGTATTCGTTAGAGTTCAATCCTCTCTCGCAGCACCATTCCTCTCGATGACATCGCTGTGGTTTTTGGAGTGCTCTAAGGTTCTCAGGAACCTGAGCACCCAGGCCCGAACCCGTGCACGGGTTTGCAACATGTCGAATCCCCCACCGTCGCCGACGAGCAGGTGAACGTGGCGGTCGATGCGTACCTCGCCGATTCTGGCATCACCGCTGACTCGAACGCCGACGGCTACGGTCTCCACCTCGCCGCGGCCGTCGCCGGGCATGGCTGGGCGAGTTCGGTCATAGCCAGTCCCAAGAGCAGTCCAAGCTTGACGCGCGGGGCGATCCTACTCGTACGGGCGCAGAAGGCGTGACCGACCCTGACGCCAGGGTCCGGCGATACACCTTCGAGCCCGGCCCTGACTTCTCGCTATCGATCCGCGAAGAGAGCATCGGCCAAGCCTCGTTCTCGCGCGATGGCTGGTAGACACGGCGCGAGAAGATTTCGCCACTTCCACAGCGCGTAGAACGCTTTTGTCCCGCTCCACGTTGAGGAGGGCTCAGCGCCCAAGCCAGTATCTTCGGGAGCCAACGATGACTGAAGCCGAGCGAGAGCACGAGTGGAACCGGGATCGATTGCTGGTCGAGATTGCAGAGGCTGTCGAAAGAATGCTGGAGCTGACACGGCACACGCATCCTTCCGGGTCAATGCTTACGCTCGGCGCAACTCAACAGCAGGATAGGCTGGAAGCGGCTCGAGAACGGTTCGTGGGTTCGATGGAGAAGCAGTAGCAGCCGCGCCAGAGCTGTCCCTTCCACGGGAAGCCTGCGGGCTTGAGAACCGCGCCGTGGCATGAACGCGACGGGTCGGTAAGCCTGATGCAACCGGGCGCCTCTATGCCGTCGGCACCGCCATCAGCCGGCAGCCAGGATACTCCCTCCCGAACTCACGCCGAGCGCGCTTCCGCCCCAAGCAGTCGAGTGGCGCAAAGCCGTCGGCGCCCTGCGCCCCAGCTCCTCGCCATGGCGATATCTCGGCACACTGCCTGAGCGAACACCCACGAGGCCTGCACCGACGTCATTGAACGCCTTCGGCGCCAGGGCCGTAGGTGTGGACCGTGCCACAGGTCTTCGGAGTCCATCCCGAGCACGGCATGTTGCGTGTCGGCTGGTCTGAGGTGAAGATCACTGGCGGGAACCAGGCGATCGGCATCGCGCCGAACCGGATCCTGTTCGGCCATGTGAGCGGATGCCGGAACACGCCCGGCGCACCTGTTGGCGTCCCGGCTTGAAAGTTCGCCACACAAGCGGCCGGACAATAGAATCGAATGCGAGACACGTCCGGCGACCTTCCAGCTCCGGACGCACCAAGCAGGATCCGCTAAATAGCGAACTCGCTATCAGACGCGACGGGTTTTCAGTTCGCGTCGAATGCGGCGTCCTCTTGAGGCGCTGCATTTACTGTCAGGCTGTAAGTGTCGATGGAAGAGACGGGCCGAGCTTCGGTCACAGGCGGCGCCGTGAGCATTGTGATCGTGAAAGCTGCGGCGGCCAGAGCGAATGCTGCTGCGAACGTGAATGCTTTGCTCATGCATGCCTCCCGGCAGGCTGACGCGCCGTTCACTGGAGAGCGAAGGCGTCGTGCATAGAAAAATCCTTACTTTTTGGTCGAGTCAATACAATAATCGCGAATCGACAAATGTTAGAAGGATGATATTCGGATCGCAGGACTGATCTCTGATGGTCGCCAATATTGAGATTACACGCCCATCAGCATGATATTTTCCGCAACATTTGATTGCGGGCCGGTTCATAGCGCGCGAGCAGCAAACACCGAAGCTTCGTCGCCGCTGGCGAGGCTGAAGTACGAAACGGCCAGCCGTGCGCGACCGGCTATTCATCCACCTGATTCGTGTAGCGCGGCGTGCGCTTTTCGAACGTCGTCCAAGGCCGCCGCTGCGGCGCGAGACCCGCCCGGGCCGGCACGACGCTGCCGCGTCCGAAGCGGGCATGGCAGGAGGCCATCGCGCCCACGAGCCACGGCGGACGCTGGCGATCGAGCCGACGGATGAGCGGCCGGCGCGCTCTTCCGTTCGAGCCGGGCATGCGCGCCTCCTGCTGATCGCCGGGGTCATCTTGTCCGTGCGACGCAGCTCGTGGGCAGCCACCGTGCCCGCGCCGACCTGCTCCTGAGCCGGGAAGAGCTCGGTTGCCTCGCCGGCGCGGTCGTCGAGGTCGAGCCTGCGGAAGATCCGGGCTGCAATGCCATCAGCACCGCCGGCCGCCTTGATGACCACGGGCGGCACGGTGTCGATGACGTACTGCGTGCCCTTGGCGATGACCGGCACCGCGACGGTGACCGAAAGCGTCTTTCCTTTAGCCGGACCGTTCAATGCTTTGCGGCTGAAGCCGACAGCCTGCTCGAGCCTCATCTCGACCCGACGCTGCGACTGGAACAGGGCCGCCCACGGGTAGACCTTGCGGACGGCCCGGGCGATCGAGGCCGTGATGATCGGCAGGAGGATCGTCAGGACTGGATCGCACAGCGACACGGCCGGCGCGTCGAGCCAGTCGCCCCAGGGCAGGATGAAAGCCTTATCGGCGACGGTGGCGACCTCGGTGGTGAGAGCGGGAGATGTAACCCAGGCAAGCGCCCGCGCCGCGAGCATAAGCATGCGGATCATGGTGGTGATCCTGATGGTGGCATGCGCGGCGGGCCCGGCCGGCTTGGGATCGAAAAATTCGCCAGTGGTGCCGAGAAAAGCTTGAGCGCCGAGCAAATGCAGGGCATGGAGCCTGACCGCCGCGTCGATCTCGTCTGACCAGCGTGTACGACCGCTGCGCTGACCTTGTCTGGCCAGCGGTCGGCAAATTGCCTCTCAATCAGCCCAGTCCAAAAGACCAGTCAGGTCACATCCTCCCGCGCAGGAAGCGCGTACGAGGGCGGCTCAGCGTCAGGGACGGTTATTGAACGCGATGACCGGCGATGTGTCCGCCCGTTCTGAGCGAATCGCGATCATCAACACGGAGCTAGAACTACGCGGCGTTGCCGGATCGTGGCTTCGGTCGCGCCGGTCCCGCTTCGAATGGCGACGAACTCAGCGAGCAAGCGGTGACTGATCTCGTCGAAAGGAACCTCTCTGAGGAGGTGGCCCAACGCTTCGATTAGTAGATGACCGCGAGGTGTCAGTAAATATTTAAAAACGGCTACGTTTGGCAAGTGCACGCCCGACCGCCCAAAGTAGACCGTCGATGGCCGACCGCAGAGCTGGCCCATCATGCCCTGCAACGTCATCAACTGCACGGCGTGCTTGAAGGGCATAGGTCGCGATCTGATCGAGCGGCGGTTCGTTCCGGTTTGGTAGGACGAAGAGTGCGCGATCTTCCGCCTGCCCGTTCAGTTTACCTTCGGTAATGTCGACGACAATGCCTCGTCCGAGAACTTTTCCAGTTTGAGTATTGCGCTTGTAGTGCCCCCGAGCCAAGACCCAACGAATGCCACGTTCGACGGAGCGCACGCGATACTCAACAACGAACAATCCGCCTTGCTCACAGACGCGATCGATGTTGGAAAAAAACTCGTCCTGGTCGGCAGGAAGAATCGCTTTCGTGTAAGCCGCCAGAGGCAATCCTATTGCGGCCTGCACTGGATCGAGACCGAACAACGCAGCGGTGATGGAGTCAGCAACGGTGCGATCGTTTGCAAAATCCGTTTCCCAAATGCCGACCTGAGACGCAATCAAGGCATCCGGCAGAAATCCAAGCCAGTATCGCTTTGTATCATACGGCATACTGTGACACCCAAGCGACGCTTAAAATATGTAGACGACTAAAGGAAAAACCTCCGTCAATTTCCATACTGTTAGTTCTGGCAGCGAGGGGAAGTCGTAGGGCATGAGCACAGATTCTCTCCCGCGCTGTAATCAGCTGACTTCCATGACAGATTCGATGCGCCTGCGAGAACTCGCGGATGCGCTTGGCGTTCCAGTAGCTGCGTTCGAGGTTTCAAAAGAGTTTCAGCCCCTCAATGCAGACGCAGACGGCAATCACTGGTTGTTGATGCTCGACATACAGGGCAAACCGGTCATCCACCGGATCGGAGAAGATGCTGGTCAGAACACAATGGAGGAAAGAGTTTCGGTCTTTCTGCGACGCGAAGAAGAAAGTCCCGCGCGTGATGCACTCACCGCACTCATTGACCAGCTTCTCGTGGCGCATCTTACGGATTGATACCGGCTGCTTCCCACCCTCGACCTATCTGCGCATCCGGTATTATCGACGCAACGTTACGCCCCTCGTCTGGTTCGGAGCGACCCGTCGTCAAACTCTGCACCGCGTTCCGGGCAAACCATCCAGGTCGGGACTTCGCGATCGTCTCGAACCGTGTCGCCATGATGGACGAGACGACGGTTCATAGAACGAGTCCAGCTTCGAACGACCTGATTGAACGCAACATCCTCCCGTCAACGTCGCTCACGACTCCGGCCGTGTACGAGAAGATGCGGATACTCCGCGTCCGGACCGGACGGCCTGATCTTATAAAGCTGCGCCGCGCGGCCGTGTCCAAGCAGTCGGCGGGCAGAAATCTCCGCCTCCCTTCGGTCCAGAGGCAAGTTCTGATTCCGTGTGGGCCGAGCCTCGATCCAAGGCGATTCCTGCGGCATCCGACACGCGCGTCGTTCAACCCAGCCCCATCCCGGGCTGTTCCTACGCGCGCCGACCCGTCAATCGACCCGATTCGCATTATACCCGTTTCCTCGTGGGATAAGTTGGCACGATTTCTCACGTGACGCGTTTTCGTCCAAGCACGCTGGACTTGGACTGCAACGACCCCTTCCATGGAGGAAGTCGACGGCAATAAGAACCAAGTCAATTCCGACAAAGCTTAAGCCGTTCCAGCGGTGTTCCCGCGAACATTTAATATGACCACAATTCAAAATGTTTAGCAGAATGAAATTGCGACATGATTATCAACAGAGACGTTTTAGTTATCTATCGTCGACACTATGAGCTTACTGATTCACTTCGTGCCAGGCCTATTTGGATAAGGCCCGAGATATCCATCAGCAGCCTCTATTTACGCATGCCTCGTTCGAAGTCGCATGCCGTAAGGGGAACGGGGCGGGAGTTCACCCAATGAACTCCTCCGAGATGGGTCCGGACGCCAAATCCGGCCGATCGCCTGATGTCTCTGCAGCGAAGCGGATCGCGGCGATCCCGACCATGCTCGAGATCGTCTGTCGCTCCACGGGCCTGGGCTTTGCAGCCGTGGCGCAGGTGACGAACGCGACGTGGCTGGCTTGCCGAGTCAGGGATGACGCCGGTTTCGGCCTTCAGGCGGACACCGTGCTTCGCGCGGACGCGATGCCCTGCCGGGAAGTGCGGCGGCATCGACAGCCGGTCGTCATCGACGATGTTGGCCCGGATACGGCGGTGCTTGGACTTTCGAGTTCCGGATCTTTCGGCTTTCGCAGCTACATCTCCTTTCCGATTACGATGCCGGATGGGGAGATCTTCGGAACACTTTGCGCCATCGGAAAGGAGCCCGCCGCTCTGGATCGCCCAGAGATCACGGGCCTGTTCCAGCAATTTTCCGAACTGATCGGGCTTCTCCTCGACGCGCAGCGGCAGCCCTCAGTCCCTCGCCCTCGGCTTGAGGAGGCGGAGTTCGCATCTTGGGAGCGGAACGAGTCTTTGAGAGCTCTGATCGATCATCTGCCGGTCGGGGCTGGGCTGTTCGGGTCCGACGGTCAGGCCCTCGTCGCAAATGCCATCCTGCAGCCTCTTCTGTCACAGGGCCGCGTGCCCGGTGCCGATCTCGATGCGGCCCCGCATTGGACCGGCTATGCGGGGGACGGCACCGTCCTCGATCCGCGCGATCATCCGTTTGCACGGGCTTTGCGTGGCGATCGCGTCCTAGGCACGCGCTTCCATCACCGCGGGGATGACGGAACCGGGCGGTGGACACGGATCAGCGGGGTGCCTCTGCCGGGGACGACCGACAACGCACGCACCCAAAACGGAAAGGAGCCGGCCGTACTCCTCTTCGTCGAGGAAGAGCGCGAGGTGGAAGGAGCCCGGCGCGCGAGCGACGAGCGCTTCCGGCGGTTTGCCGAACATTCGACCAACGTCTTGTGGTTCGCCGACTTGGAGAGCCGCCGCCTGACTTACCTCAATCATGCCCTCCGGCGCGTCTGGGGCGTCGCGCCGGAGCGGCTGCCCTCCCTCGAAAGCTGGCTTGAAACGATCCATTCGGACGACCGCGACAGCGTTGAGCGCACGCTCGAACGGGTCTGGGATGGTGAGGCCGTCGTCCAAGAGTACCGCATCCTGCGCCCGTCGGACGGCGCTGTGAGGCGGATCCGCGAGACAGTCTTCCCGATCGCCAGGGCGGATGGCCGCGTTCGCCAATTGGGTGGCATCGCCGAAGATGTCGCGGGTCACACCGGCGCACGGATCTACCTCGTGGACGAGGATGCGCCCGCACGACGGGCGCTGCTCGGGCTGCTGCAACGCGCTGGCTACGAGGTACAGGTCTTCGCGAAGGCCGCAGCGCTGGCGGAGGTCGCAAGCGCCCTGCAGCCAGGTTGCGTCGTTCTCGACATCGAGACCGCCGGACCTGCGAGCCTCACGGTGGCGAAAGCGCTCAGGGCCGGCCGGCTCGCCCTGCCCGTGCTCGTGATCGGGCGCAGCCAGGGCGATGTCGGTTTCGGTGTGCGCGCTATGAAGGCCGACGCCGTCGATTACCTCGAAAAGCCGTGCGAGCCGGCGGTGCTACTCACCGCCGTCTCGGCCGCGTTGGCCGAACTGCGCACCGACACCGAGCGCAGCCACGCACATGACGACGCCAAGCTTCGCATCGCGGCCCTTTCACCCCGAGAACGGGAAGTGCTGGAGGGGCTGCTGGCAGGCGGCACGAACAAGTCGATCGGCCGGGCACTCGGCCTCAGCCCGCGCACCGTGGAGATCCACCGAGCCCGCGTGATGGAAGCGCTAGGCGCGCGCACCCTGCCGGAGGCGGTGCTGACGGCGGCCAGGGCCGGGGTGCAGCCCACCGAAGGTCAATGAGGGACGAGGGGGAGCCGCCGCTTCGGCGCCGAACGTCGTCAGGCAGTGAGTTTGTCGATGGCGGAGGGCCTCAGCGGGACCGCGGCCGGCTCAAGATAGGACGCGTCGTATTCGGCCAGCAGCCTGAGCCCCTCGGGCTTCAGGATCGTGAGCCTGCGGCCGGAAAGCTCAATCAGGCCGTCGCGACGCAGCTTCTGCAGGACGCGATTGATGTGAACGCACGACATGCCGAGTGTGTCGGCGAGATCGGCCTGTGTGATGGGGAAGCTGTACTGGTTGCCGGGGGCGAGACCGGCCGTCCGCAGGCGCAGCAGCATCTCGCAGAGGAAGTGCGCCAGCCGCTCAGGGCCGGACCGGGAGCCGAGATTGGTGATCCATTCGCGCAGGGTCGCTGCTTCGGTCAGTCGAACCATCTGCAGGGCGCGGGCGATCCGCGGACGTCGCCCGATGAGATCTTCGTAGTCGCCACGCGGAATGAAAGCGAGCTGGCAGGCGGTCAGCGTTCCGACCGCGCAGTCGAGCGGCAGGCGGAAGTCGAGATCGAGTTCGAACAGGTCCCCCGGTAGGAGGTAGGCCGTGATCTGCCGGCGCCCGTTCGTGAGGAACTTGTAGCGGCAGGCAAAGCCATCGAGCACCAGGATGGCGCTCTCCGGGACGTCGGACTGGTGCAAGAGTGGTGTCTGCGCGGCGAAGCGGCGGCCGTTTGCAGCCCATTCTTCGAGGTCCAGCAAATCGCTAGGGGTCAGATCCACATAGGTCGCAAGCTTGCGTGCCAAGGGATCACGCAACGGCTGCTCCATCCGCGCGCTCTGGACCGTCTCCGAAAAGACAGGTCCGAAGGTTTGAGACGCGACCGTCCCCACCTCGTCGCGGGGCGCTCGACCGGATGCGGCCACGAGCGGCGAGGTCATGAGGCAATCCGATCGCTTCTGCCGCATTTGGTTCTGGTACTCAGCCTGACTAGTTCGCCACCCATACGACATTCCGCGCATGGCCGCATCTGTTTCCTACCTAAGGTAGTTACCGAAGCAAGCGGGTTGCAGGCCTTTTCCGATCTAAAACGCTCGCATCACTTTCCACGGCACGGGGCGGGGCGGGGCGGGGCACGATCTCAGTGGTGGGCCGCGATAGCGTCAGACGCGCCGGCACGATAACTTAGGCGGGTCTCGGGCAGCAGTGCCGCGCCCGGCTCGCGTCGTCGCGGTTCGTAGAGCCGACCCGACGGCGCTCGTGGCGCAAGAACGTATCGACAGCCTACGAGATTCGGCACGACGATGGTTTCCACCGGCTACAATCCGGCTCTCGTGGCGCTGTCCCTCGCCATCGCCGTGCTCGCTTCCTACACGGCGCTCGATCTCGGCGGCCGCGTGCGGGCCGCCGCATCCGGACTGGGCTGGGCTTGGCTTCTAGGTGCCGCCCTGGCGATGGGGGGCGGCATCTGGTCGATGCACTTCGTCGGGATGCTGGCCTTCGAGATCGGCCTGCCCGCCGCCTACGACCTCGGCCACACCCTCCTGTCCCTGCTCATCGCGGTCGGGACGACCGGCGCGGCCCTGGCCTGGGTCGGCCGTCGGCGGGCCGGCCGCTGGGATGTCCTCGTCGCTGGCCCCGTGATGGGGATCGGCGTGGCGGCGATGCACTATACCGGGATGGCCGCGATGCGGATGCCCGGCCATCTCGCCTACAGCGTGCCGGTCGTCGCGCTCTCGGTCGGGATCGCCATCACCGCGGCGACCATCGCCCTGTGGCTGACCTTTCGGCCGACGAGCGTCTGGCAGCGCTTCGCCGCCGCCCTGATCATGGGCGTGGCCGTGGCCGGGATGCACTATACTGGCATGGCGGCCGCGACGATCACCGCCGAGGAAGCCGGCGCCCATTCCGCTCATCTCGCCGCGACGAGCGTGGATCAGCAGAATCTCGCCCTCTACGTCGCCGGCGTGACCTTCGTGATCCTGTTTCTCGCGATGCTCGCCTCCGCTTTCGATCAGCAGCGGATCCAGGGTGAGTTGCGGGCGAGCGAGGAGCGTTTCCGGGCCGCCGTACAGGCCGTGCGCGGCGTGCTGTGGACCAACGACCCACAGGGGCGGATGACGGGCGAACAACCCGGCTGGACCGCCCTCACGGGGCAAACCCGCGCCGAGTACGAGGGCTTCGGCTGGGCCGACGCCGTGCATCCGGAGGACCGGCAAGCGAGCGTCGAGGCATGGAATGCGACCGTCGCCGCCCGCAGCACCTTTCTGCACGAGCATCGGGTGCGCGCCCGGGACGGCCTGTGGCGACATTTCTCGATCCGCGCGATCCCCGTGCTCGACCCGCACGGCGCCATCCGCGAATGGGTCGGCGTCCATACCGACATCACGGAGCAGCGCGAGGCCGAAGCCGAATTGCGGGAGTCGAACGAGGAAATCCAGCGCTACGCCTACATCGTCAGCCACGATCTGCGCGCGCCGCTCGTCAACGTCATGGGTTTCACGAGCGAGTTGGAGGCGGTGCACCACGAATTGCGCACAGTCCTGCGCGACCATCCGCAGGGCGCGCGGATCGATGAGGACATCACCGAGGCGCTGAGCTTCATCCAGGCGGCGATCGTCAAGATGGAGCGCTTAATCGCAGCCATCCTGAAGCTCTCGCGGGAGGGACGGCGCCGGTTCAGCCCGGAGCCGCTCGCGATGACGCCCGTCATCCGCGGCATCGCCGACGCGCAGCGTCATCAGGCCGGGCGCAAGGGTGTGACGGTGACGGTGGCCGACGATCTTCCCTCAATCGTCGCCGACCGGCTCGCCGTGGAGCAGGTCTTCGGCAACCTGATCGACAACGCTCTCAAATATCTCGATCCGGCCCGCCCCGGAACGATCGAGGTCATGGCCCGGCCTGCACCCGGCAACCGGATCCGTTTTGACGTCTCCGACACCGGGCGAGGTATCGCACCGCAGGATCATGGCCGCATCTTCGAGCTGTTCCGGCGGTCCGGCACGCAGGATCAGCCGGGGGAAGGGATCGGGCTCGCCAGCGTGAAAGCTTTGGTGCGCGCGCTCGGCGGTCGGATCGAGGTTTCGTCACAACCCGGTGTCGGCACAACCTTTATCGTGACGCTGCCGCGCGAGCCGGTTACAGGCCGAGGCGGGGCCGCGACACTCGATCCTCCCGATACGATAAGCCTGGCCGCGGAGTAGCGATGCAGCCCCCTTTTCATACCGTCAGCATCGTGATGATCGAGGATGACGAGGGTCATGCTCGGCTGATCGAGCGCAACATCCGGCGCGCGGGGGTCAACAACGAGATTCTGCCGTTTCGCGACGGGACCTCGGCCCTCGAATTCCTGTTCGGGGCCGACGGCACCGGCGAGGTGAGCGGGCGGCGCCACCTCCTGATCCTGCTCGATCTCAACTTGCCCGACATGACCGGCATCGACATCCTGGAGCGGATCAAGGCCAATCCGCACACCAAGCGTTCGCCGGTCGTCGTCCTCACGACCACCGACGACAGCCGCGAGATCCAGCGCTGCTACGATCTCGGGGCGAACGTCTACATCACCAAACCCGTGAACTACGAGGGCTTCTCCAACGCCATCCGTCAGCTCGGGCTGTTCTTCTCGGTCATTCAGGTTCCCGAGAACTCATGAGCGACGCGCCCCCCGCCTCCTGCCGCATCCTCTATATCGACGACGATCCCGGCCTCGGGCGCCTCGTTCAGCGCTCGCTCCAGGCACGGGGGCACCATGTCGAACTGGCGGCGAGCGGCACGGACGGGCTGGCGCGGGCGCAGGCGGGCAAGATCGACCTCATCGCCCTCGACCATCACATGCCGGACCGGACCGGGCTCGAATTGCTGCCGCTGCTCCGGGCTCTGCCCGACGCGCCGCCGGTGATCTACGTGACCGGCTCCGAGGATAGCCGGGTTGCGGTCGCCGCCCTCAAAGCGGGCGCGGTCGATTACGTGTGGAAGGACGTGCAGGGCCAGTTCCGGGAATTGCTCGGCGAGGCGGTCGATACCGCCCTGCGCCAGGAGGCTCTGCGGCGCGACAAGGAGCGGGCGGAAGCCGCCGTCCGCGAGGCGCGCGACCGAGCAGAGCTGCTGCTGCGCGAGGTGAACCACCGTGTCGCCAATTCCCTGACCCTCGTCGCGGCCCTCGCCCGGATGCAGACCAACGCGGTGACGGACCCGGCGGCCAAGGACGCGTTGGAAGAGATGCAGGCCCGCATCTCGGCCATCGCCGGCATCCACCGCCGGCTCTACACGTCGGAGGATGTCGAAGCCGTGGAGCTCGATGCCTACTTGACCGGGCTCGTCGAGGAGCTGCAGCTCGCGATGAAGGCGTCCGGGCGCGACCATGCCATCCGGCTGCGCGCGGAGCCGATCCGGCTGGCCACCGACAAGGCGGTCTCGCTCGGCGTCGTCGTCACCGAACTCGTCACCAACGCCTACAAGTATGCCTATCCCGCCGAGACACAGGGCGAGATCCGCGTCCAGGTGATGCGCGAGGGCCCCGACACGCTCTCGCTTGCCGTCGAGGATGACGGGATCGGCTGGACAGGGGAGGGGGAGGCGAAGGGCACCGGCCTCGGTTCGCGCATCATCCGGGCCATGGCTTCCAACCTGCGCTCGGTGCTGACCTACGTTCCCGGCTCAAGCGGAACCCGCGCCGTCTTGTCGTTCCAAGCCTGACTCGGAGTGATGGACCTGGAAGCGGCGCCTAAAGCGCAAGGCTGCAGGGCACTTTCTCGATTCAATGGATGAACCGCGCCCGACGAAGCCGGTTACCCGCTCAACAGGTCTCCTGCCTGTTTCTCCGAGACTTCGACCCGCCCGGCTCGGCCGGTGCGGGCTTTTTTGTGGGGTCTCGCGATCCGAAACGAAGAGTCCGGCTTCAGCGAAACCCGGCTGTTCAGAATCGGCGGCAACGAACCGCGTCGTCGGCCGGCGAGGCGTGTACGACCTGCCCGCCCGCCGCTTCGCAGGTCGAGCGGAACGAACGCTCGGAACGATGGAAGCCCCAGATGGCGACCATCGGCGCGACCATGATGAACACGGTCATGCCCATGATGAAGGCGGGAAACCAATCCGGCATCCGCGGAGGCGATGGCGGCTCCGGCCGGATCGGCGGCATCGGTGCCAGGAAGGCCAGGAGCGGGAGCACGTCCAAAACGCTCATGGTTCGGGCTCATTCGCTGGGGTGGCTCACGCCGTGGGAGAGCCACGGTTGCCGGATCGATCGAAGATAACCAGCCGCAGCCGTGTCGGATCACCGCGAAACGCAATTCGGGCGATGCGTCGCAGCGGCGGCCCGGACCGAGGGAGGGTCGCGGTCATGGCACCGGCACAGGTTCGGTCAGGAGGTTGACCGAGAGAAGATAGGCGACGAGATCCGCCTGCTCCTCGCCTGAAACTCCGGCCTCGGCATCGGCCCAGTAGGCGTGCCCCTCGCCCGTGACGCGCGCGGTGCGTGCCTTTGCTGAAGCCTTGTTCGCCGAAACGACCTTTGCGCGGAGGTTGCGATCGACCAGCGCCCGCAAGCTGTTGGCCGGATCAGGCGGGATGCCCGCATCGAGCGTTCCTGGAACGCCGAGCTGCGCGTCAGCGTCGGCACCGACCGCGACGCCGGAATCGTGGAGATAAGGTGCGCTCCAGGCGAGGCCGACGAGGTTCGGCACCTTGTAGCCGCCCCCGGTGCCGGCATGGGCCCAGGCAAGCTGCACCTGCTTGAGCGCGTCGCCCTCTAGGGGGATCGGCACGAGTTTGGGATCGGGCGGAAGCGGAAAGGGCGTGTCGGTGGCAAAGATCGCCGGCGGGGCGAGGCGCGCCTCCATCCGCACGGTCGAGTGCGCGCGGCTCGGCTGCGTGCC
The DNA here is from genome assembly GCF_026672325.1 of Methylorubrum sp. SL192. Taxonomy (NCBI): domain Bacteria; kingdom Pseudomonadati; phylum Pseudomonadota; class Alphaproteobacteria; order Hyphomicrobiales; family Methylobacteriaceae; genus Methylorubrum; species Methylorubrum sp. SL192. The sequence continues at coordinate 4,369,199 of NZ_JAPPQV010000003.1, read as the reverse complement.
GATCTCCGCCACGGGGATAACCCGATGGTTGGTGAGCGCAGGCCCGGTATGGCAACCGGCGCAGCCAGCGCGCTCGAACACTGCCCGCCCGCTCTTCACCCGCTCGGCATCGAGGGAAGGCTCGGGCGCGCGCAACAGGTTCTGGAAAGCCGACATGGCGTTGTTGGCGTAGTTGGCCGGCTCCCCGGGGACCGAGGCCAGCAGGCCGTTGTCAGTCATGTAGTTGGTAGCGGGGAACGACGGCAGCACGGCGTAGCTGTTGAGGCCGGGCGCCCCCGGAGTCGGGTCGGCCGCCTCCAGTACATCCGTCGGGCGCTTACCCGATGCCGGATCGTAGCGCAGGGCCGCGACCGCCGCGCCCTGCAGAACCGTGCCGAGATAGACCTGCGGATCGAGCCCGAACAGCGTCTTGGCAGCTTTCGTCTGCTGGGTCGTGTCGGAATTGGCCGCGTGCACGTTGTTGTTCAGCGCCGACAGCCCCTTGAATGGTCCGATCCCGGCCCGTCCGCTCCAGCTATAGGGCTCGCCGTAGGCCGAGAAGCTCGACGGGATCGAGGTCGGATTGGTCTCGCGGTCGGCAGAGGAATCGAAGCTGCCAGCGGGCCAGCTCGCGACCTCCACCTTGGCCGCAGCCTCGAACCGGGCGGGATCGGGGAGGGCGGTCTTCGCACCGTCCTCGGTGATGACGCTGCGCGCCGCATCGCCGGGATGGGCAGACGGGTCGGCGCTGCCGTGCATGAAGTAGGCGGTCGCGTTGCTGGCGAGCGCCATCAGCAGACCGGCATTGAGATCGGTGTTGGGCGCGCCCTCCACCACCTTGCCCGATTGCGGATCGACGGCCGTGTGACAGAGCGCGCAGGTGATGCCCATGCGCAGATGTCCGCGGTCGTAGAAGGTACGGATGCCGAGGATGAAGGGGGAGCCGCGCGGCACGTCGAGGCCCGTCGGGACGAGTTCGCCCGTCTTCCAGACCCGATCGCCCACGGTGACGTCGCGGGCCATGCGGACCTTCAGGTTGGTGGTGCCGGCGCCGCCGAGCATGAGGATGGCGCGCGCCACCTCAAAGGGCGTCAGCCCCCCGTCGAGCATGCCCATCACGTCGGAGAGAAACACCTCGTTGCCGAACGTCTCGCGATAGAACGCCTCGCGGCCCCGCCTCACCAGCGCGTCGTCGATCGCCACGGCGCCGCTCTCCGGCGACAGGGCAGCACGTCCCTCCGGCGTGGCTTTCAGCCGCTCCGCCTCGTCCCGTGCGATGCGGCGGCCGAGGACGTCGAACGCAGTCTCGACCGGGGAGCGTTCGGGATTGAGAAGGTCGCCTGCCTCCGGCATCGGCGCGTAACTGAAGCGGGCCAGGGAGCCGGCGACGAGAACGGTGCCGATGGCGGCCGCGGAAATCACGATTACCCGAAGTGGCCGACCCATTACGATGCACGATCCCCCTCACGACGCGGTCGCGAAACTGCGCAGTTTCAACCGTGATCGCCGCCGCTCGTTCGACGCGACTGGAAAAAAAGAACGTGAGGCTGGCTTTCACACGGGTTCGACCGCGAGCGCCGTTGGATTTGGACCGCCTGCCTATTCGTCTGTACGCCGATACGCTCTTTCGAGCCCTGATAATCTATGTTGGCGCAGGGGACGGCAAATCGCGAGACAAGTCCGGCGTTGGGGCACGAACCCACGCGCGCGTCCGTGACCAGCCACAGGACCTGATGCCAAAGACGACCCTCGACGACCTCGCCTTGCACCCCGATGACGAGGTGCCGACGCTCCCTGCTGCTGTCCAGCAACGCCTCGGAGCGCTTCTCGCCGATGCCTATGCGCAGATGCCGGGGAATCCGGGTGTCGAAGCCGGTCGCTTCGACGCCTTGCTGGCCAGGTTGGAAACCGTCCTCGTCGCCCAGGAAGGGAAGGACGAGGAATCGTTCCGGTCCGCCATCATCGAGATGACGCCGCGCCTCTACAACTTCGCCATGTCGCTGACGAAGAACCCGTCGGCCGCCGACGACCTCGTGCAGGATACGTTCCTGCGGGCGTGGCGCAGCCGTGCGCGTTTCACCGTCGGCACCAATCTCGGCGCGTGGCTGTTCACGATCATGCGCAACGCCTTCTACTCGCGCCACCGCAAGGAGGTGCGCGAGGTCGCTGACAGCGACGGCGATTACGCCGAGCGCCTCGCCGCGGCACCCGAGCAGTCGGGCCATGTCGATCTGATGGACGCGCAGACCGCGCTCGCCAAGCTTCCCCTGCCGATGCGGCAGGCTTTGATCCTCGTGGCGATCGAGAACCTCAGCTACGAGGAGGCGGCGACCGTCATGAACTGCCGCATCGGCACGGTGAAGAGCCGGGTCTGGCGTGCCCGGGAGCAGCTCGCGCAGATCCTCGGTTACAGCGCCGCCGATGTCGGCTCCGACAGCATGACGCTGTCCGCCGTCAGCGGCTCGACCTGGATGGCCTGAAGCGCGGCCCGGCGAAGCGGCTACCGCTTCGTCAAAGAATACGCGGCAATACAAGGACCGAGGGGCGCCGGCCTGAGTCAATCAGGTCGGGTAGGGCTCTAGGCCCTCAGGGTCGACGGCGCCGAGCGCGGCTCGGCGCCGTGCCCGGTCACGCGCTCATCTGCATCTGCAGTTGCGGCAGGCGGGACGTCCGGGCGAGGCCGAACTCCTTCAGCGATACGACCTCGACCAGCGCGTCCTTACGAGCGATCACGACGCTGTTGTCCGGCACCGGGGTCCAGGTCGCGTGCTCCTTGTCCAACGGCTCCGAGACCACGACGACGCCATCCGCCGATTGGCGGTAATACATGCTGTTGGCCGCATCGTTGGCGGCGTAGCGGAAGGCGTAGAGGTCGCGTCCATCGGCGAGCGCCGCGGTGAAGCGGAACGGGTGCCCGCCCTCGATGCCGCCGACCAGTTCCGTCACCGCAGCAAGCGCCCGCGTCGTGGCGGTGATCGGGTCGCGCTTCACCTCCGAGGCCATCAAACCCTGGCCGAGGATCGCCAGGAACAGCGCCTCCGAATCGGTCGTGCCGTTGCGCGAGGGATAGAGTTCGTCGGGAATCAGGGCCTCGATCGGCCGGCGCAGCCGCGCCCAGTCGCCGATATAGCCGTTATGCATGAACAGCCACGGCCCGCAGGCAAAGGGGTGGCAGTTCGGCCGGGTGATCGGCGTGCCGGTCGCCGCCCGCACATGGGCGAAGAACAGGTGCGAATGCAGGTGGCGGCAGATGTAGCGCAGGTTCTCGTCGGACCATGCCGGCTGCACCTCGCGGAAGCGGCCGGGTTCGGGGTGGTCGCCATACCAGCCGAGGCCGAAACCGTCGCCGTTGGTGCTCGCGGTCGATTCGAGCGCCTTGATGCTCTGCGAGACCAGCGAATGCGCCGGCTCGGTCACGTAATGCTCGAGCGGGATCGTGCGGCCTCGATAAGCGATCCAGCGACACATCGTTTGGGGTCTCCCGCAGCGTTCCAGCGCAGTGCGCATCGGCCAAGATCGTGGAGAATCCAAGATCGTGGTGGATCAACGTCACTGTGAGTGATGCCGCCCGCGCCGGCGAATTTCGGCGCGGCGGTTCATGCGGGCAACGCAGGAGTGGCGGATCAGATGCCGTGCGATTGCAGCCACGCTTCGAGCAGCGCGACCTGCCAGAGCTTGGAATTGCCCTTCGGCGTCAGCGTCCCGTCGGGATCCGCGAGCAGGCGATCGACGTAAGCCCGGTTGAAGATACCGCGCTCGCGGGCGGCCGGTCGGTCGAGAACGTCGCGCACGAACTCCATGAACGGCCCGCGGATGTGCTTCAGGGCCGGGACCGGAAAGTAGCCCTTCGGCCGGTCGATCACCTCGGCCGGGACCACGGCGCGGGCGGCCTCCTTGAGGATGTACTTGCCGCCGTCGCGCACCTTCAGTTCGGCGGGGATGCGAGCGGCGAGTTCGACCAGTTCGTGATCGAGGAAGGGGACACGTGCCTCGAGCCCCCAGGCCATGGTCATGTTGTCGACCCGCTTGACCGGATCGTCCACGAGCATGATTCGCTGATCGAGGTCGAGGGTCTTGTCGATGGCGCTCGCGCTCTGCGACTCGGCAAAGAAGCGGGCGATGAAGTCGCGGCTGTAATCCTCGTCCACGAAATCGGGTGTGAGCGCCTCGCGCATCTCCGCGTGGTCGCGGTCGAAATAGGCGTTGGCGTAATCCGTCGTCGGGTCGGTCGATCCCATCAGCTTCGGATACCAATGGTAACCGCCGAACACCTCGTCGGCGCCCTGACCGCTCTGGATCACCTTCACGTGCTTGGCGACTTCCTGCGAAAGCAGAAGGAAGGCCACCGCGTCGTGGCTCATCTGCGGCTCGGCCATGGCATGGATCGCCGCCGGCAGGGCCTCCAGCGTGCGCGAGCCGTCCACGATGAGCTTGGCGTGGTCGGTCTCGAACCGCTCGGCGATGATGTCGGAGTACTTGAACTCGTCGCCCTCGACGCCGTTCACCGCGTCGAAGCCGACCGAAAAGGTCTTGAGGCCGCTCTGACCGCTCTTGGCCAGCAGGGCGACGATCACCGACGAATCGAGCCCGCCTGACAGCAGCACGCCGGTCGGCACGTCGGCGATCTGACGGCGCGCGACCGCCGTGGTGAGCGAGGCGAGCACCGCTGCACGCCAATCCGCCTCGGTCCTGTGGCGGTCCTCCTCGCGCGGACCGACCACAAGCGACCAGTAGGTCTCTTCGCGTCGCGAGCCATCGGGCTCGAACGTCAGCGTCGTGGCCGGGTGGACCTTCCGCACGCCCTTGAGGATCGTCAGCGGTGCCGGCACGCCCGCGTGCCAGCTCATGTAGTGGTGGAGCGCCACCTTATCGATCGTGGTGTCGACGTCGCCCGCTGCGAGCAGGGCCGGCAGCGAGGAGGCGAAGCGGAAGCGCTTGCCGGTTTCGGCGTAGTAGAGCGGCTTGATGCCGAGCCGGTCGCGGGCGAGCGTGACCCGGCCCGTATCGCGTTCGTGGACGGCGAAGACGAACATGCCGAGGAAGCGCTTCACGCAGTCCCGGCCCCAGGCGTGAAACGCCTTGAGCACCACCTCGGTGTCGCTGGTCGAGAAGAAGCGGTAGCCCTTGCCGACGAGCTCCTCGCGCAGGTCCTTGTAGTTGTAGATGCAGCCGTTGAAGACGACTGAGAGCCCGAGCTCGGCATCGACCATCGGCTGCTGGCCGGCTTCCGACAAGTCGATGATCTTCAGACGGCAATGGCCGAACAGGACGCCGCCCTGGCCATGGAGCCCGCCGGCATCAGGACCGCGGGGGCGCAGAACCTCCATCATCGCCCGCACGGCGTTCGGATCGGCTGTCCCGCCGAAATTGATCTCTCCGCAGATCCCGCACATCGCCGCCAGCCGCCCTCGTCTCGTCCTCGGTCATTGAACCTGAGCGACAGAACCGAGTCGCGCCCGGCGCGTTCCATGCCGCCCGCGAAACCCTCACCTTTGTTCGATTCCACACGGTGAGGTCGCTTCCGGTGTCGCGGCCAAGCGATTCCCGCGCCACGTGCCGCGCTTTCGCCTGCTACACGCTAACGCGGGGTTGAACGGCGGACCGCGTGCCGAAGTCTCAGGCCGGCAGAGCCAGCCCCTCGCGGGCGAAGACGGCGCGCACCGCGGCGCGCTCGGCCATGCGGCGGGCATGCGCCGTCCAGGCCGGGAAGAGCGCAGGCATATCAAAGCCGATCGTCGGGCCGCGGGCCCAGACCCAGAACACCAGGAGATAGGCATCGACGACGCTGTAGCGCTCGCCGAGCGCCCAGCCGCCGTTGGAAAGCCGCACCTCGGTCATGGTGCAGAGATCGCCGAACGTGTCGGCACCCTTCGCCCGAATCTCCGGGAAGGCGGCCTCGTCGGTGCTGTAGCGTTCGGGCCGGCGGACATGGGCGTAGGCGATGTGATGCCCGGTCGAGAGCCACGCCATCCACTCGTCGGCCACCGCCTGCCCGCGCAGATCCTCCGGCAGCAAGCCGGCCTCCGGATGGGAGCGGGCGAGGTGGCGAAGGATCGCGGCGTTCTCGGTGAGCACCCAGCCCTCCTCGTAGAGGGCCGGTACGCGTCCGCGCTCGTTGATTGCGAGATATTCCGGCGCCCGCTGGTCGCCCTTGGCGAGGTCGAGGCGAATGGTCTCGTAGGGCGCGCCGATCTCCTCCAGCACGATGTGGGAGGCGAGCGAGCAGGCGCCGGGGGCGTAGTAGAGGGTGCGGGCGGTCATGGGCTTCTTATCGCTGCGGACGACGCCTCCCGAAGGATAGCGCCGTCCGCGGGAACGCCCAGTTACAGCGGCTCCGCGCCGCGCCCCATCGCGGCGATGCCGGTGCGGGAGATCTCCACGAGGCCGATCACGCTGAGCAGGCGGATGAAGCGGTCGATTTCCTCCGTCGAGCCGGTCAGCTCGAACACGAAGGAGTTCAGCGTCGCGTCGAGGGTGCGGGCGCCGAAGGCGGAGGCGAGGCGTAGAGCCTCACTCCGGTGCTCGCCGGTGCCGGCCACCTTCACGAGGCACAGCTCGCGTTCCAGCGCCTGCCCCTGAAGCGTCAGATCGACGACGCGGTGCACCGGCACGAGGCGGTCGAGCTGCGCCTTGATCTGGTCGATCACGGCGTTGGTGCCGGTGGTGACGATGGTGATGCGTGAGAGGTGGCGCGCCTCTTCCGTCTCGGAGACCGTCAGGCTCTCGATGTTGTAGCCGCGGCCGGAGAACAGGCCGGCGATGCGGGCCAGCGCACCGGGCTCGTTGTCCACGACCACCGCGAGGGTATGGCGGTTGACGCTCTCGATCCGCGTGGGCTCGGGGTAGTGGGTGTTCATCGCATTCATTTCGTCGCGTCCCTCAACTTGATCTTCTTACGATCTCACCTGCGCCACCTCAGGTCGGCACTCGAGTGCTGGACCCGCCTGCCGATGGCATGATACCGGCCGCGCCATGGATCGGCGTCAGCGTGTTTTGAATCTCGTCCGGCCGCAGGGCCGAACCGGCGTCGAGCTTGGGCCGCTCACTCGCCCAATCCTCCTCAAGAGCGACGGCAACGTCCTCTATGCCGATCACCTCTCGACCGAGGGGCTGCGCCACCAGTACCGCGACCACCCGACCCTCGGCCCCGCCGGCATCGAGGGGATCGTTCCCGTCGATGTCGTGCTCGGAGAAGGCGGGCTTCCGCGGGCGCTCGGCTCGCGCGGTCCGGTCGATTACATCGTCGCCTCGCACGTCGTCGAGCACGTTCCCGACTGCATCGGTTGGCTGCGGGAATGCGGCGACGCCCTGAACGAGGGCGGCGTGTTCTGCCTGATGGTGCCGGACAAGCGCTTCACCTTCGACCATTTCCGCACGCCGAGCAGCGTCGGCGCGCTCGTCGCCGCCCATCTGCTGCGGCTGCGCACGCCACCGCCCGAGGCCGTCTACGAACATTTCGCCAGGGCCAGCGAGATCGACGTGCGCGCCACGTGGCGCGGCAAGCCAGCTCCGGACAGGCCGATCGTCGGCGGCCCGCCGGCGGCTCTCGATGCCACCGCGACCGCCATCGCGAGCGGCGTGCACATCGACGTCCACTGCACAGTGTTCACGCCGTACAGCTTCGCCCGCGCCCTTACGGAACTGCTCGCCCTCGACCTGCTCCCGTACGAATGCGCGACCCTGGAGCCGACCCGTCCGTACGAGACCGAGTTCTTCGTGCTGCTGCGCAAGCGCAGCGACCTCACCGCCGCGGAGCGCGCCGCCACAGTGCCCCAGCTGGACCCGCGCCGGCACGACGCCCTTCCACCGCCCGCGGGTTGGCCGAAGCGAACCCGCGCGGCAGCGGGCCGATGGGTCAGGCGCCTCCGCGGACGGAGGTCCTGACCGATCGAAACGGGCGACGCTGGGCATGGCGATCCGGGCGTTCGCGCGATGCGGGGCCGATCAGACCAGCATCTTGCCCTCGGCCGAGATGACGTCGCCGATCTCCACCCCGGTCTCACCGAGATAGTCGGACAGCAGCATCTCGTTGTGTGCCTTGCCCGACGGGATCATCGGGAAGCAATTTTCCTTCTTGTCGACGATGCAGTCGAAGATGACCGGACCGTCATAGTCCAGCATCTCCTGGATCGCCGCGTCGAGCTCACCGGGCTTCTCGCAACGGATACCCTTGGCGCCGTAGGCCTCGGCCAGCTTCACGAAGTCCGGCAGGCTCTCCGAGTAGCTCTGCGAGTAGCGCGAGCCGTGCAGCAGCTCCTGCCACTGGCGCACCATACCCATATACTCGTTGTTCAGGATGAAGATCTTGACCGGCAGCCGGTACTGCACCGCCGTCGACATCTCCTGCATGTTCATCAGGATCGAGGCTTCGCCCGCGATGTCGATGACGAGGCCGTCCGGGTTGGCGAGCTGGGTGCCGATCGCCGCCGGCAGGCCGTAGCCCATGGTGCCGAGGCCGCCCGAGGTCATCCAGCGGTTCGGCTCATCGAACTTGAAGTACTGCGCAGCCCACATCTGGTGCTGGCCGACCTCGGTCGTGACGAAGGTCTTGCGATCCTTGCACGCCTCGTAGAGCCGCTGCACCGCGTATTGCGGCTTGATGATCGTGCCCGAGGGCCAGTAGGCGAGGCAGTCGCGCGACTTCCAGCGGCTGATCTTGTTGAACCAGTCCTCCATCCGATCCTTGTCGGGCTGCTTCGGCAGCGCGCGCCACTGGGCGAGCATCTCCTCCAGCACCGCGGCGCAATCGCCGAGGATGCCGACATCGACCTTCACGACCTTGTTGATCGAGGAAGCGTCGACATCGACGTGGATCTTCTTCGAGAACGGCGCGAAGGCGTCGAGGCGGCCGGTGATGCGGTCATCGAAGCGCGCGCCGATGTTGATCATCACGTCGCAGTCATGCATCGCGAGGTTGGCCTCGTAGGTACCGTGCATGCCCAGCATTCCGAGGAACTTGTCATCGGAAGCCGGGAAGGCACCGAGGCCCATCAGCGTGGACGTGACCGGGAAGCCGGTCTCGGCGACCAGCTCGCGCAGCAGCCGCGAGGCTTCCGGGCCCGAATTGATGACGCCGCCGCCGGTGTAGAAGACCGGGCGCCGCGCGCCGGCCATCAGCTCGACCGCTGCGCGGATCTTCTCGGAATCACCCTTCACCGGCGGGTTGTAGGTCTTGTGGCCGTCCTGCGCCGGGCGGGAGTAGACGCCGCTCGCGAACTGGATGTCCTTCGGCAGGTCGATCACGACCGGGCCGGGGCGCCCATGGCTGGCGACGTAGAACGCCTCGTGCAGGATACGCGGCAGGTCCTCGATCGATTTGACGAGGTAATTGTGCTTCGTGCAGTGCCGGGTGATGCCGACCGTGTCGCATTCCTGGAACGCGTCGGAGCCGATCAGGTGCGTCGGAACCTGACCCGTCACCGCGACGAGCGGGATCGAGTCCAGCATCGCATCGGTGAGGCCGGTGACGATGTTGGTGGCACCGGGGCCGGACGTGACGAGGACGACGCCGACCTTGCCCGACGAACGGGCATAGCCCTCGGCCGCGTGGACCGCGCCCTGCTCATGGCGCACCAGCACGTGCTGGATCTTGGTCTCGTTGAAGAGCGCGTCGTAGATCGGCAGCACCGCGCCGCCCGGATAGCCGAACAGGGTATCCACGCCCTGATCCTGGAACGCCCGGATGACCATCTGGGCCCCGGTCATGACCTCGCCGCTCATCGATTCCTCCATCAATCCGTTCTTCGTCTTCCGATCCGCATGCCGGCCCGCTGGATTTCGCGCAATAAAAAAGGGCCCCGAGGGACCCTGCATGCGCCACCGACCGGGCCTGTCAGGCTTGAGATCAAGCCCGCCCCGTCTGTGGCGCTTCCACTACGATAAGAACCGTGCGCATCGTCGATCCGTTCACCGCTGACCCGCCGAGTTTCGGCGAGCGCCCTGCACGTGACATCCTGCAGGTGAGGGGCGCGGAGTAAGCGATGCGCACCCTCCCGTCAATCCGCATATCCCGTATTTGCGGCGACAAAGCTTGTATTCAATACGCGTCCCGCCGCTCCACCGTGTCAGGCCGCCCGCACCGCCCATGGGCAGTGCGTCACCTCGGCGCGGAGACCCTCCGATTGCCGCGACAGTTCGGATGCCGACCAGCGCATCCCGGCCAGCGGGCGTCAGTCGAACCGTCCGGGGTGAGCGGACGGTTTGCGCCATGATGAGCCCTTCGACCACATCGCAGAGGATGATAGATCGAGGAGGGCAATTAGAGGCGCACCAATATCGAGTAATTCGCCTCTATTGTATTTTTCAGAAGCATTCAAAGCTGAATGCATGACACCTGCATTCTATGATTATTGCGAGTTACATACTGAATTGAAAAAATTCTTTCTCAGGTTCCGCAGAAGGTGCGATATCCGCGCCCGCCGCCTTCCGGAGGCTCGGCATACTCAGCGAAATCCGGCTGGTCGTCGTAGGGGCGTGCGAGGACGGTCAACAGCGTCTCGAAGGGTGCAAAATCCTGCCGTTCAACCGCGGCCGTGATCATCTCCTCGACGCGGTGGTTGCGTGGGATGAAAGCGGGATTGGCGGCCCTCATCATCTGCCGCCGGGCGGCGGCATCGCCGGCCTCGTCCTTGAGCCGCCTGCGCCAGCCTTCGGCCCAGCGATCGTAGGCGGTCGGATCGATGAACAGGCTCCGCACGGCTTCGACAGCGGCCGGATCCGGTTCGCCATCGGGTCCCGGCACAGCCTCGCCGAGGCGCCGGAAGGTGAGGGTGAAGTCGGCCTCGTTCTCGGCCATGGTTTTCAGCAGGTCGCCCGCAAGCGCGGGATCGCCGTCGCGCGTCGTGGCGAGACCGAGCTTGCGGTTCAATCCGCCGTGATAGGCGGCCTCGAACTGACCGGCAAAGCCGGTCAGCGCCGCCTCGGCCTCGGCAACGGCCTGCGTCTCGTCCTCGGAGAGAAGGGGCAGCAGCGCCTCCGCGAGCCGGGTGAGGTTCCAGAGGGCGATGCGCGGTTGGTTGCCGTAGGCGTAGCGCCCATTGCGGTCGATGGAGCTGAAGGCGGTTGCCGGGTCGTAGGTGTCGAGAAAAGCGCAGGGACCGTAATCGATGGTCTCGCCGGCAATCGACATGTTGTCGGTGTTCATCACGCCGTGGATGAAGCCGACGGTGAGCCAACGCGCGACCAGCGCGGCCTGCCGGCGGATTACGCCATCGAGCAGGGCGCGGTAGGGATTGTCGGCCCGCGCCGCCTCAGGATCGTGGCGCGCAATGGCGTGGTCGGCGAGCGCGCGCAGACCTTCGACGTCGCCGCGGGCGGCAAAGAATTGGAACGACCCGACCCGGATATGGCTCGATGCGACCCGGGTCAGCACCGCGCCCGGCAGCACCGTCTCGCGGATCACCCGCTCGCCGGTGGTCACCGCCGCGAGCGCGCGGGTGGTCGGAATGCCGAGGGCGTGCATCGCCTCGCTGACGAGATACTCGCGCAGCACCGGCCCGAGGGCGGCGCGCCCGTCGCCCCGGCGGGAAAACGGGGTCGGGCCAGAACCTTTGAGTTGGATATCGCGGCGCCCGTCGCGACCGACGACCTCGCCCAGCAGGATCGCACGCCCGTCGCCGAGTTGTGGCACGAATTGCCCGAACTGGTGCCCGGCATAGGCCGCCGCCAGCGGCTCCGCGCCCTCCGGAACCCGCCGTCCGGCCAGGACTTCGATGCCCTCCGGGCTTTCGAGCCGATCGGGATCGAGGCCGAGATCCACGGCGAGCGCCCGATTCAGCCGGATCAGCCGGGGCGCCTCGACCGCCGTCGGCGCGACCCGGCCGAAGAAGTGGCTGGGCAAGCGCGCGTAGCTGTTGTCGAACGGAAAGAGGGCGGTCATCGGCGGTACCGGTGTGAAGGCGGCTCGGTGTGAGACGCGGACAGAGCAAATGGAACGGCCGGGCCGAGCGCAAGGGCCCCGCGCCGGAAGGCGCGAGGACTGCGACGTCCGGCACGAGAGGATCGTCGGGTTGCCGATCCGATCAGAGCCGACCGGTGACGGAACTGCGGCGGTCCTCTCGTCGGGGGTCAGGCCGCCTTCTGGTTCACCCGGCTCTCAGCCAGAGCCGTGAGCTTCTGGTCAGTCGCCTTTTCCTCGTCGAGCGTCTGCTGGAGGACCGCCGCGCAATCGTCGCGGCCGAGCCGCTTGGCCCAGGCGACGAGGGTGCCGTAGCGGGCGATCTCGTAATGCTCGACCGCCTGCGCCGCCGCGAGCAGGGCGGCATCCAGCACTTCCTTATCGGCGACCTCGCCGGCGGTTTCGTTGGCTTCCTTGATGATCCCGTCGATGGCGGGGCAGTTGACCGCCTTCGGCTTGTGGCCGTGCATTTCGAACACCTGTTCGAGGCGTTTGATCTGCCCTTCCGTCTCGCGCAGATGCGTCTCGAACCCTTGGCGAAGCTGCGCGTTCGTCGCCTTCCCGATCATCGTCGGCAAAGCTTTGGAGATCTGGTTCTCGGCGTAATAGACGTCCTGCAACGTGTGCACGAAGAGGTCGTCCAGCGATTTGATGTCCTTCGTGAACAGACCCATGGCGTCCTCCTGTAATAGTCTCGGGCCCATGCCTGAGCACGTCCCATCACAGGGGAATCCCAACGGCGCTGCGGCGGTTCCGATATGCCGGCCAGAGGGCCTGATATCGCCAACGGCTTCGCTTCACGTTTGGGACAACATAGTTCTATTTTCCCATTCCTGCCTCGCCCTGCGGTCACAGCCGTCGCGGGGCCTGAAACGCGTCTATCCGGCCCTCGGCAAGTCCGTTACGAGATCCCCGCGCACGGCATGCGGCAAGGCGATCGGACGGGGTGACGGCATGGCGGATGCGCTCACGAGCAAGGTGGCGCGGCGCCTGCTGCCCTTCCTGATGCTGTGCTACTTCTTCGCCTATCTCGACCGGGTGAATGTCGGCTTCGCCGCACTCACCATGAACCGGGATCTCGGCCTGTCGGCGACGGCCTACGGGTTCGGGGCGGGTCTGTTCTTTCTCGGCTACGTCGCCTTCGAGGTGCCGAGCAACCTGATCCTGGAGCGGGTCGGGGCGCGGCTCTGGATCGCGCGGATCATGGTGACGTGGTCGCTGGTTTCGGCCTCGACCGCGCTCGTCGTCGGCGAATGGTCGTTCTACCTCGTGCGCATCGGGCTCGGGCTCGCCGAGGCCGGCTTCTTCCCCGGCATCATCCTGTATCTCACCTACTGGTTTCCCGCCCGACAGCGCGCCGGCATCGTCGGCACCTTCATGATGGCGGTGCCGCTCTCGGCGGCGATCGGTGCGCCGCTCTCGGGCCTCGTCATGAGCCTGACCGACGGCTGGCTTGGGCTCGCGGGCTGGCAGTGGCTCTACCTGCTGGAAGCCGCACCCAGCCTGTTTCTCGGCATCGCGACCCTGTTCGTGCTGACCGACCGGCCGGAACGCGCCTCGTGGCTGACCGCCGAGGAGCGGGCGAGCCTCGTGGCGCGGATGGCCGAGGATCGCCGGCTCAGCCCGAACCGGACGGCGCATCTGGGTGCAGCCCTGCTCGACCCGCGGGTGCTCGGGCTCGGGCTGGTCTATTTCGGGCTCAGCACCGGACTTTACGCCGTCGGCCTGTGGTTGCCGCAGATCGTAAGCGGCTTCGGCTTCACGACGACGGCAACGGGGTTCGTGACCGCCGTGCCCTACATCGTCTCGGCTGCGGGCATGCTGGTCTGGACGCGCCATTCCGACCGCACGGGTGAGCGCACCCGCCATGTCGCGATCCCGACCGTGGCCGCCGGCCTCGCTCTCTTCGCCGCGAGCCGGGCCGGCACACCGCTCCTGACCATTGCCGCGCTCAGTGCGGCGGCGCTCGGCGTTTTCGCGGCTCTGCCGACCTTCTGGACATTGCCCACCCGCCTCCTCACCGGCAGCGCGGCCGCGGGCGGCATCGCTCTGATCAACGCGCTCGGAAGTCTCGGCGGATTTGCCGGACCCGCCCTCATGGGCTGGATCCGCGATGCGACCGGCCGCTTCGACGACGCGTTGGCAGCGGTTGCCGCCGTGCTGGTTCTGGCAGGGCTCGCGGTTCTCCGCCTCGGCCGGGACATCGCGCGGGATACGGGCGCGAGCGCGGATGCCGGACCGGCCCGAAACCCCGACGGAGCCCCTCGACTGGCGCCAAATCAACAATGATACCGACGGATACCGCGCGGCGATCTGCCAGATAGGCGTCGAGCCCCCAAAGGGTGGCGGACAGGCGGCGCTGACCCTGTCGCCGAGGACCGAACCGAAAAAACGGAAGTCAGCGCGTTGCCGGATCAGGGGCGGCAAGCTTTCCCTCAGCCATCTCTCAGCAGAATGGCCCGTATCCAGGACACCGGTTGGTGGATGAGAATGCGGCGATCGTTATCGCGCCGCATCTTGGAGCGAGTCCTTTCACACCTTCTCCCGGAAGGAAAAGCTGAATTGCAAATGCGTCAATATATGTTGGGTCCGCTGTCAGCGCTCCTCTGCTATCGAGGTCACAACTGGAGCGCCAGCGCACAATCTGGTCGCAAGAACGCATTCGCTCGTTAGAGAAACCGGGATATGCCCGCGGCCGTGTCCCCGATCATGCCCCACGAAATCCTTCGCATGGTCGAAGGCTTCGGCCTGACCGGAACGTGGTCGTGGACCTTCGCCACCGATCGGCACGTCTGGTCGCCGGGTCTGTTTCGCATTCTCGGCCTCGAACCGACGTCAGCCCGAGCGGAATACGGCCTGCTCTTCGCCCTCGTCCATCCGGAGGACCGGGACAGCATCACCTCGACGTCGGAGTTGCTTCAGACCGGCCACATGATCCAGCAGACCTTCCGGATCATCCGCCCGGATGGAACGCTGCGCACGGTGATGAGCCGCGGCGAGGTGGTCATGGCGGCGGACGGGCGCCCGCTTCAGGCCATGGGTGTGCTGATCGATGTGAGCGACCGTGAGATGCTGGCGCGCGCGCAGGCCGCGGACCGTCGGCGCAAGAGAGCCCTCTTCGAGCAGACCAGGGCGTTCACCTCCGTCACCGCCGTCTACCCCTACACCGACTTTTCCCCCGAGTGGCTGGAGCTGGTCGGGTTGCCGAGACAGGCCCTGCTCGAGGAGCCGACGCTGCCCGTCCTGAAGGAGGAACGTGCGCGTTGGCGCGACCACGGTCGAGAACTCTACCTCACGCGGCAGGTCGTCCACACGCGTCCGCGTCTCATTCTGGCAAGCGGCGAGATCGTACCCTATCGCATGGTGATGGTGCCGATGCGGAACGCGAGCGGCGCCGACGAGGGTTGGGTGAACTACATCGCGCCGCTCCATCTCGACGGGGCCGTGCCCGGTGTCATGCGCGAGAGCCTGGAGCAGCTTGTCCGCGGCATCCATTTGCGGGCGGGTCGCGCTCTGCTCGACTGGTCGATGCAGCAACTCGCCGAAGCGGCCGGACTCTCGTTCTCGACCGTCCGCCGGCTCGAGGACGAGGACGTGAGTGCCTCCCGGCGCGCGTTGCAGGCCGCGATGAGGGCCTTGCGGACGCACGGGATCGTCTTCTCGTTCATGGATGACGGGACGATCGCCCTCGGGAAAGTCTGAGCCGTCCCGCTCGCCTCGCGCGCAGACGGAATGCTGCCCCGATCCCCGGCCCGACGCCGATCCAGCCTGCGCGATCAGGTCGTCGACGGCGACCGGGCAACCCGTGAGCGGGGCAGGACCGAGGAGGCCAGCATCGGGCTTGTTGGGCGTATCAGGCGAACTTTGCGGTGGAGTGCGGCATGGACATCGCCCGGCACCGCAGCAACGGGAAGGCTGGCTTCGCTCCCGTGCGTCGTGTCCGTCGGGTGCGCTGGCTCCACGGCGACCGCTTTCTTTGCAATCGCCGGCGCCGGCTTACGGTACAGGACGAGCCGGGTCGCTCCGAAGAAAATGAGACCGACGAAGCCCCAGCCCACCGAAGCGATGTTCGGCTCACCAGCCAACATCATCACCAGCAAGCCGCCGAGAGCGGCGGCCACACCCAGGAGTCGGAGCTCGGCGGCAAGTGAACCCATGGCTGCGTTCTACGAAGCCGCGGTTGCGAGGGTGTATACGTGACTGGTCGCATTTGAAGAATTGACTTCGGGTACACGCAGAGGGCGCGCGACGGTCCACAGGTCGCGCAGCAACCACGACCGCGGCGCCGCCGGACAGATGCAATCGGTCCAAGATCACGAAATAGTCAGCGCCCATCGGCGAAGCTTGACAACAGGAGAAAGTATCATTTGAATTGTTTGGCTGCGCCGATACTGTCAGGCCGGCGGCTGGTGGGTCGGCATCTTCATCGTTGTCGGCCCACCAATCTCACGCCTTGGCTGTGGTATGGCGCGCGAATACGATCACGGGTGTATATTTCGTTGCCGTAACTCGGCATTGTATTGACCGCCGGATCGAGAAATTTTTTGCGGCTGGCGGGACGAGCGTGCCGTTCCGGACGCTTGGGTCGTCAGCTCCCTCGGCTGCGGTCACACCCAGTTGCCATGAATGGCGCGCGGTGAACGCCAAGACCGCAAGCCTTCGAACGGTGGGCGTATCATGCCCGCGGCGAACGTCGCGATGATCGCGCCTTCGACCCTGCTCCGCCCTGTATGGCGCCTGGCGGCCGGATCAGTCCGTTCCAGATTATCTTTCAGCAGCGAGGAGCCGAGCGCTGCGCCCAGCCGGTTTCCGTTGCAGACACTTCACCGAAGGGCAGGGCAGGCCAGACTCGGGAGAGGCATGGGACCGTTCCAAGCCCCCCGAACAGGCTCAATCTCGATAGGACGCGCCCTCGTGCGGGGAAGATGATTCAAAAATCGGAGGCCAGCGGATTGTTCGAAATCCGCCACCCTGGGCGTGCCAATCGCGTTTACGGACAACGACAAGCGGGCGCGGTACGCGCATCCATCGGATTGTGACGGGGCCGGAATGCCGATCTTGTCTGCCGGGGGGAGAAAAGGCGAAACGGATGCATGGAAGGCCGCCCATGACCGCTTCTGTTCCCGGGTTATCGCGCAAGGCGCTGGCAGACCGCCTCTCGAAAGAGATGGCCGAGGCCGAGCGCCAGGGCTTCGGAACATCGACGGTCTGGCTCACCCGTGAAGAGACCGACCTGATCTGTGCAGCCCTCGAAGCGGCCTCCACGGACGATGGTAGGCGCCTCGATTTCCTCGACCGGTGCGTGGCCGCCATGACCGCACGAGACGGATCGGACCGCGGGTGGCGGATGTCCATCGACCAGGACCACTTGATGCTCGGCACGACGGCCGACGCGCACGGCCTCCCGTCCTGCCGTGACGCCATCGATGAAAGGACAGCCGAGTTGCAACGTGCCCAAGCGATGGCAACCGGAGAAAAGCATCGAGAGGAGCCATTGCCGACCCGCCCCGACGGCCCCCATGATTTTACGCCCCGCCCCTACGCACGTGGCGGCAAAGCATAGCGCATCGCGACTGTATTAGGTGCGCCTTGTGTCGATCTGCACATCAAATATTATATTTCCGAAAACTGAACAACTTTCCATCCTGGACGAAACGAATAAACAAAAGTGCTTCCGGCGGCTTTCTCTGATTTATTTGATGTGGAAGACCGTGAATGCACGGCGCTCTCCACCCGCAGTTCGATTGGGCGGCACCCGGAGGTGCTGACCTTCGCGTTTAACTCACCGACGCGCCCGATAAGGGGCAGGGGCCGACCGCAAGGGCCGTCTCATCCACCCGTTGCGCCCGTTCATCGAGCTGGGCAAACGGGGCTGAGGCGCTCCGGCGCCATTTGTGCATCTGCTGCGAACCGGCGTTCAGGCGGCTCGAAGCGGACACGCGCGGTCGAGAACGTTTGCCCTCTGTCAAAAGGTTGATGCACGTCCGCGATGAGACAGGGTGAGACGAACTCCCCGACCGACCGTGTCGGAACGATCTGCCGATCCCTACGGCGGGCGATCGTGGAGCGGGCCTTGACCCCGGGAGACCGACTGCCGGAGGACGCGCTCGGCGAGCGGTTCAGCGTCAGCCGGACCATCGCGCGGCAGGCGCTCGGCCAACTCGCGGGCGAAGGCTTGGTTGAACTGCGCCGGAACCGCATCGCCGTGGTCGCGAGCCCAAGCTGGGAGGAGGCGCGCGATACCTTCGACGTGCGCATCAGTCTGGAGCGCCTCGTGGTCCAGCGCCTTGCCGGTCGTCTGAGCGCCGAGCAGCGGGCCGTGCTGGAGGCACATATCGCGGGCGAGGAGCAGGCGAGCGGCGGGCCGGAGGCGGCCTCGATCCGGCTCGCCACCGAGTTTCACCTGCTGCTCGCCGAGATGACTGGGAGTCCGGTTCTGCGCCGCTACGTCGCCGAACTGGGCTACCGCTGCGCCCTGATCCTGTCGCTCTACAGCCGGCCGCACTCGTCGGACTGCGCGGTGAGCGAGCACCGGGAGATCGTGGCGGCGCTCGTCGCAGGCGATGCCGGGCGCGCAACCACCCTGATGGATCACCATCTCGACGCGGTGGCCGAGCGGGCGCGCATCCTGAAGGAGCCCAGGCGCGAGCGCGACCTCATCCGCCTGCTCGCGCCCTACATCGACGGCTGACGGGTCAGGCCGATCCGCCCTGCCGTTCGAGCAGGCGCTCGGCGCTGTCGTTCCACACCTCCATCGAGACGATCAGACCGTCCCGCACGGTGAAGCGGTCGACGTAGCGGTTGCCCTCGAACGCGGTGCCGTCCGGCCACGCGCCGTAGAGGGTGCCGAGGCTGTACACTGTGGTGAAGCCCTCGCCCGGCACCACGTCGAGCCGCTCCATCCGCTTCTTCACCCAGGCGTATCGCCCGGCGTTGAACGCCGTCACCTCGCGCGGATGGTGGAACACCCGGCCGCCGGTGAAGACGATCGCGATGCCGGGCGCCATGTAGCGCGCGGCCGTCTCGGGATCGGGCACCATCGACGCTTCCAGATAGGCCGTCACCGCCGCTGCATCGCGCGCGCTCTCCGTTTCCTTCGCGTCCATACCGCAATCTCCTTGGTCTCGGCCGTGGTGCCCTGAACATGCTGCCGCCGGGGCACGCGTGCATGCAGAAAGTGTATGCACTTTGCCGCGACTTTGTGCACAATTGGTGGGCGGCGGGCTCCGGGCGGGAAAATGCAAGAAGAAACGAGCACGTTTCATCTGGCACGCCCGTTGCGGTCCTTGGTCGACCGCATACGGAGCCGGATCGCCATGCCCCAACGCCTCAAGCCCGCCCGCTCCCTCGCACGGCGTTTCGTCCTCGGCGCCCTTTTGGCGGGGGTCACGAGCATCGGTGCCGTCCGGGCCGCAGAGCCGGTGAAGATCGGTCTCGTCACCGCGCTTAGCGGCCAGTCGGCCAAATCCGGCGAGGCGATCTCCCGCGGGATCGGGCTGGCGATCGAAGAGATCAACCGCAACGGCGGCGTCCTCGGCCGCCCGCTGGAACTCGTCGCCCGCGACGACGAGGCCAACCCGTCCAAGGGCGTGCTCGCCGCCCGCGAGCTGATCCAGCGTGCCGGTGTCGTCGCGCTGATCGGCGGCCTCGACACGCCGGTCTCGATGGCGATCGTGCCGATCGTCAACCAGATGAAGGTGCCCTTCGTCGGGCCCTGGGCGGCCGGCACCGGCATCACCCGCAACGGCGCGGCCGACAACTACGTCTTCCGGGTCTCCGCGGTCGACGCGCTCGTGGACGAGGCCCTTGTCGCCTACGCGGTCAAGACCTACGGCGCCAAGAAGCCCGGCGCGATCCTCGTCAACAACGCCTGGGGCGAGTCGAACCAGCAGGGACTGGTGGCGGCGCTGAAGGCCGCGGGTCTCCCCAGCGCCGGCATCGAGAAGTACGAGGCCAACGACATCGACATGGTCCCGCAGCTTTCGCGCCTGCGGGAGGCCGGGGCCGACGCGCTGTTCCTCGTCGGCAATGTCGGCCCCTCGGCCCAGGTGGTGAAGTCCCTCGATCGGATGGGCTGGACCGTGCCGGTGATCTCCCATTGGGGGCCGGCGGGCGGGCGCTTCGATGAACTCGCCGGGCCGGGTGCGGCACGGGTGCACTTCGTTCAGACCTTCACCTTCGCGGGCAACGACAGCCCGAAGGCGAAGGCGGTGCTCGACGCGCTCAAGGCGAAGTACCCGGCGATCAAGTCCATGGCCGACGTCACGCCCGCCGTCGGCATCGCCAACGCCTACGACGCCACGCATTTGATCGCCCTGGCGATCCAGGCGGCGGGCGCCACCGAGGGGCCGAAGGTGCGCGACGGCTTCTACAAGGTCGCGCCCTATGCCGGCCTGATCAAGACCTACGAGGCCCCCTTCGCACCGGGCCAGCACGACGCCCTGAAACCGGACGACTACATCTTCGCAAGCTTCAAGAACGGCGAGATCGTCGCGGTGTCCAAGTGAACGGCGTCCGGAGCCGCCTTCCCGGAAGAGGGCAGGGGATGTCACCATGCTGACCAGCACCCTCGTCAGCGGGCTCGGACTCGGCAGCATGTACGGGCTGGTGGCGCTCGGCTTCCAAATCACCTTCGCGGTCTCCGGCACGGTGAACTTCGCGCAAGGCAGCGCCGTCACCCTCGGGGCGGTGCTGGGCTACACCTTCGCGGTTCAGCTCGGCTGGCCGATGCCGCTGGCGATCGCCGCGGCTCTGGCCGGCTGCGCAGGGCTCGGCCTCGCCGTCGAGCGGCTGCTGGTGCGCCCCTTCGTGGTGCGCGGCTCCGATGCATGGCTCCTGGCAACCGTGGCCGGCGGCATCATCCTCGACAACGTCCTGCTGTTCACCTTCGGCAAGGAACCGCGCAGCCTGCCCTCGGCGCTGGTCGCGGCGCCCGTGCAGGTTCTGGGCGCGGGCGTCTACCCGCTCCAGCTCCTGATCCCGGTGGTCGGCGTTGCGGCGGCCGTTGCAATCCGCGCCGTGTTCCGCGGCACGGAACTCGGCCGGGTGCTGCTGGCAGTGGCGCAGAATTCCGAAGCCGCGCGGCTGATGGGCATCGACGTCGCCCGCACCGTGGCCTGTGCCTTCGCGCTCTCGGCCGTGCTCGCGGGCGCCGCCGGCCTACTCATCGCGCCGCTCTTTTCCGTCTCGGCCGAGATGGGCGCGCTGTTCGGGATCAAGGCCTTCGCCGTGGCGATTCTCGGCGGCATCGGCTCGGCCACCGGGGTCGTGCTGGCGGGCCTTCTCTACGGCCTCGTCGAGGCCGGCGTCACCGCCACGCTGGGCTCGGGCGCGACCCAGATCGTCGTGTTCTCGGTCATCATCCTCGCGCTCGCGCTCCGCCCGAACGGCCTGCTCGGCCGCGCCGCCGTCAACAAGGTCTGACCATGCGCTCGCTTCTCCGGGCGCCGGCCGCGATGCCCCTCGCCATCCTGGCCCTGACGCTCGCGGGCCTCGGCCTCGTCGCCGCGACGAGCGGCTACAGCCAATTCGTCATCGCCCTCGTGGCACTCACGGTGGTGGCCGGAACCGGGCTCAACGTCCTGCTCGGGCTCGCGGGGCTGATCTCGTTCGGCCATGCCGGTTTCTACGCGCTCGGCGCCTATGCGAGCGCAATCCTGACCCTCAAGGGCGTAAGCTTCTGGCTGGCGCTTCCGGCCGCGGCCGGGCTCTCCGCCCTCGTCGGCGCGGCGCTCGCCGTGCCGGCGATGCGGGTGCGCGGGCCCTACCTCGCCATGGTAACGATCGCCTTCGGCTTCCTCGTCGAGCACGCGCTGATCGAGGGCGGGGAACTCACCGGCGGGCAGAACGGCCTCGTGGTCGCCACCGGCCCGAGCCTGTTCGGCGTCTCCCTCGGCGAGCGCGAACTCGCATGGCTTGCGGTGATCGGCGCGGGCCTCAGCCTCTACGGCTTTCACCGGCTGCGCCATGCCCGTCTCGGCCAGGCTTTGCGCGCCGTGCGCGACGCCGATGTCGCCGCCGCCTCGCTCGGCTTCGATCCGGTCCGGGTGAAAACCGCCGCCTTCGCGATCTCCGCGGCGCTGACCGGGCTCGCGGGCGCGGTACTGCCGCCGCTGATGCTGTTCATCGCGCCGAGTTCGTTCCCCTTCACGCAGTCGATCCTGTTCGTCCTCGCGGTCGTGGTCGGCGGGGCCGGCACCGTGCTCGGGCCCCTGTTCGGCGCCCTAGTGACGGTGCTCCTGCCCGAGGCGTTGGCGGGGCTGGCCGAGTACCGGCTGCTGTTCTTCGGCCTCACCACCCTCGTGGTGCTCTGGCTCGTGCCGGCGGGAATCGTCGGCAGCCTTGCCCGGCTTCTACCGCGGGGTGGCGGGGAGCGCTCGGAGCCGGGAGCCGAGGCACCGAATTTCCTGCACCGGACCGGCGGCGCGCCGCTCGCCGTCGAGGGACTCGGCATCGCCTTCGGCGGGATCCGGGCAGCGGACGGCGTCGCCTTCGAGGCGCGCCCCGGTGCCATCACCAGCGTGATCGGCCCGAACGGCGCCGGCAAGACCACCGTCCTCAACATGATCTCGGGATTTTACCGCCCGAGCGCCGGCACGATCCGCCTCGGAGCGCTTGAACTAGGCGGACGGCCAGCGCACGCCATCGCCCGCGCCGGCGTCGCCCGCACCTACCAGACGACCCGGCTGTTCGGCTCGCTCAGCGTCGTCGAGAACGTGATCCTCGCCCGTGCTCCCGGACGCCTGCTGCGCCGGGCGCAAGCGCAGGATCGCCAAGACGCGGCGGCCCTGCTCGCCTTCGTCGGCTATGCCGGCGCCCTCGACCGTCCGGCCTCCGAACTGCCCCATGTCGACCGGCGGCTGGTGGAGATCGCCCGCGCGCTGGCGGGGTCCCCGAAAGTGCTGCTCCTCGACGAGCCGGCCGCCGGCCTCGCCCGGGCCGAAACCGACCGCCTCGGTGCGCTGCTGCGTCGGATCGCGGCCTGCGGCATCGCGGTGATCCTCGTCGAGCACGACATGCCGCTGGTAATGGGCGCGTCCGACCGCATCCTCGTCATGGACGCCGGCCGGCCCATCGCCCGCGGCACGCCGGCCGAGGTGCGCCGTGACCCCGCCGTGCTGCGAGCCTATCTCGGCGCCGCCGAGACCCCGGCCCGGCCGCGGTCCACGCCCTGGAGCGGTCCGGCCGACGCAGTCCTCTCCGCCCACGGCCTGCGCGCAGGCTACGGCGCCGCGCCCGTCCTCGACGGCATCGCCCTCGCGGTGCGGCCGGGCGAGACCGTGGCTTTGCTGGGCTCGAACGGGGCCGGCAAATCGACGGTGATGCGCTCGCTCGCGGGCCTGCTACGTCCAGTCGAGGGCTCGGTGGTGCTGGCGGACACGCCCGTCGCGGCGCTGCCGGCGCACAAGATCGCGCGGCTCGGCCTCGCTTTGGTGCCGGAAGGGCGCCAGGTCTTTCCCGAACTCACCGTCGTCGAGAACATCCGCCTCGGCGCCTGGAGCCGCGGCGGCCGGGTCGATCCGGCCGAGGTCGAGGCCCTGCTCGACCGCTTCCCGCGCCTGCGCGAACGGGCGGGCAGCCGCGCCGGCCTGCTCTCGGGCGGGGAGCAGCAGATGCTGGCGATCGCCCGCGGGATGATGGCGCATCCGCGCATCCTCCTGCTCGACGAGCCCTCCCTCGGGCTCGCCCCGGCGATCATCAACAGCCTCTACGCGACCGTGGCCGAGCTGCGCGACCAGGGCACGACGATCCTCATCGTTGATCAGATGGCCGCGCTGGCGCTGACCGTGGCCGACCGCGGCTACGTCCTGGAGCAGGGGCGCGTCGCTGCAGAGGGCACAGCAGCGGAGCTCAAGGCGGACGAGGCCCTTGAGGCGGCCTATCTCGGGGCGGCGTGACGGTGCACGCGCCCCACATCAACAGGATCGAGACCATCCCCGTGACGACATCGGCGCCGCCCCCTGCCGGCCATGGCCGCTACGCCTATTCCGCCCTGCCGGACCGCCCGGTCTACGACTGGCCGGGTGGAAAACGCCTCGCGGTCTACCTCGCGCTCAACCTCGAAACCTTCGCGTTCGGTGACGGCCTCGGCGCCGAGCTGGCGCCGGGCGGGCCGCAGCCGGACGTCCTCAATTATGCCTGGCGCGATTGGGGCAACCGGGTCGGCGCATGGCGCATCCGCGACATGCTCGACGACCTGCGGATGCCGGCCAGCATCCTCGTCAACAGCCGGATCTACCGGGACTGTCCGGGCTTGATCGAAGCCTTCCGCGCCCGCGGCGACGAGATCGTCGGGCATGGCCGCAGCAATTCCGAGCGGCAGGGCACCCTCTCGGAATCTGAGGAGCGCGCCCTCATCGCCGAGGCCACCGCCGTGCTGACGCGGGAGGAGGGCAGGGCGCCCGCGGGCTGGCTCGGCCCCTGGATCTCGCAATCGCCGTTCACGCCGGACCTGCTGGCCGAGGCGGGCTACCGCTACCTGCTCGACTGGTGCCACGACGACCAGCCAACGTGGTTCGCGACGCGGAACGGCGGGCGCATCCTCTCCGTGCCCTATCCGCAGGAACTCAACGACATCCCCGCGATCGTCGCCCGCAAGGACACGGGACGCGCCTTCGCCGAGGCCATCACCGACGCCTTCGAGGAGATGCTGGAGCAGTCGCGCCGCGCGCCGCTGGTCATGGGCATCGCGCTCCACCCCTACATCGTCGGCCAGCCGCACCGCTTACGCCCCTTGCGGCAGGCGCTCGAACGGATCGCCGGGCATCGCGACACGGTCTGGCTCACCACGGCCGGCGCGATCGCGGCACACGCTGCCGAGTTGGTGAAGTAGCGGCGCCGTGCGGCCGGCCTCAGGCATCCCCAGGCGGTCTCTCGATCGGCCCAAGCGGACGCCCTGGAGACCCGGTCATGGATCATAGCGAAAGCCCTCACCATTCCGCGTCGGCCGGTTCGCGGCGTGCGCTTCTCCTGACCTCTGCGGCTGCCCTGGGGGCGACGACCATGCCGAGCCGTCTCTTCGCCGAAGCGAGCGCCCCCCGCGGCGCTCTCGCCCAGTCCCGCCAGGGCATGGTGACGAGCCCGCACGAACTCGCCAGCGAAGCCGGGCGGGAGGTGCTGCGGGGGGGCGGCAACGCGATCGAGGCGGCGATCGCCATCAACGCCACCCTCTGCGTGACCTACCCGCATTTCTGCGGTTTGGGCGGTGACGCGTTCATGATCGTCAGCGATCGCAACGGCGCCAGCTTCACCCTGTCCGGCATCGGGCAGGCGGCGTCGAAGCTGCCGCAGGACGGCCAGCCGATCCCGCTGCGCGGACCCGGCTCGGCGATCACCGCCGCGGCCGCCGTCGATACCTGGGAGCAAGCCTTCACCTACAGCCAGCGGGCCTGGGGCGGGCGGCAATCCTGGAAGGGGCTGTTCCAGCGCGCGATCACCTATGCGGCAGAGGGCTTTCCCCTGACGCCCTCGCAACACTTCTGGGCGAACTTCCGCGCCAAGGAGCTCGGCAACTGGCCCGATATCGTGCGCGTGTTCACCGCCGAAGGCCGCATCCCGGAGGCCGGGGAGACGTTTCGGCAGCCCGACCTCGCGCGCACACTGACGACGCTCGCGGAGAATGGCGGCCGCGACTTCTACGAGGGCGAGTTGGCCCAGCGGATCGCGCGGGGGCTGGAGCAGGCGGGCTCGCCCCTGACGGCGGACGACCTCGCCCGCTGCCGGGCGCGCAACGAGAGCGCGCTGCGCGTGCCCTACCGGGGCGGGGAGCTCATCAGCCTGCGCCCGCCGACACAGGGCCTCACCACCCTTGAGATCATGGGTGTTCTCGACCGCTTCGACGTGGCTTCCCTTCCCGAGGGCAGCGCCGATTACTACCACCTCCTCGTCGAAGCGGTGAAGCTGGCCTTCATCGACCGCAACCGCTTCATCGCCGATCCCGATTTCGTCGATGTGCCCGTCGAGCGGCTGCTATCGGCCTCGCACCTCGACGCGCAGGCCCGGAGCATCGATCCGCGCAAAGCTGCGCCCTGGCCCCATGTCTTCAAGACGGGGGATACCGTCTTCATCGGAGCGGCCGACCGGGACGGCAATTGCGTCAGCCTGTTGCAGACGGTCTATTTCGATTGGGGCAGCGGCGTCGTCGCGGGCGATACCGGCATCCTCTGGCACAATCGCGGCGCGTCCTTCAGCGTAGACGCTGACAGCATCAACGTGCTGCGCCCCGGAAAGCGTCCGTTCCACACGCTCAATCCCGGCATGTACTTCAAGAACGGCCGTCCGAACTTGTTGTACGGCACGCAGGGCGCGGATGGGCAACCACAGACCCTGTCGGCGGTGCTGACGCGCCTGATCGATTACGGGATGGATCCGCTCACCGCCCTCGCGCGCCCTCGGTTCCTTCTGGGCAAGACCTTCTCGGACAGCCGCGACAGCCTGAAGCTCGAACTCGATGCAGGTCAGGCCGTGTTCGAAGAGCTGAAGGCGCGAGGGCACGAGATCAGTCCCATCCCCGCCCAAAGCCCCCTGGCCGGCCATCCCGGCGCAATCCGCATCGAGGATGACGGCCGCTTCGTCGGCGCCCACGATCCGCGCAGTGATGGCTTGGCTCTCGGCCTTTGACCAGAATGCTGGTTGCGTCGACGGCGGCGCGTCAACGAGTACAGGCGACATTTGGGATGGCGCTGGATGGAGTACGATCAACTAGTGCCGGGTGGAAGACGACACGCTTGTCACCGGGAAATCAATGGTGTGCAGCGGGACGTGTCGTAGCATGTCACCGCAGAGATTTATGCCAGGACCAGAATCGATGATTCCAGGCTCAAACGCATGAAGATGTCGAAGGAGAAAAACGGCTCACCAATCTTGCTGTCGCTTACACCGTCACCGGTCCAGTGAGCATTCGATTGGCTGAGTGTCTGGGGGAGTTTGGTGGGCGCACTAGGGTTCGAACCTAGGACCCGCTGATTAAGAGTCAGCTGCTCTACCAACTGAGCTATGCGCCCGAAGCCTCGGTGAGGAGGCTGGACCGCCGGGCCACCAATCCCGTTCGGTGGCGGCGGATTAGCAACGGGCGGACGGCCTGTCCAGCCCCTTCCGAAAAGTTTTCCGACAAAGTGCCGCCGGGATCGCTCATCCCGTGCGGCCCCACAGGCGTGCCAGCGCGTGACGGGCGGCATCGTCTCGGCTAAAGCGCGGGGATGAGCCTTTCGCGCGCCTTGAGAATCGGAACCCGCGGCAGCCCGATGGCGCTGGCCCAGACCGGCATGGTCCGCGATCGGATCGTCGCGGCCAATCCGGGATTGGAGACGGAGATCGTCGTCGTCTCGACCGTGGCCGACCGCGTGCTTGATCGGCCGCTCTCCGAGATCGGCGGCAAGGGCCTGTTCACCAAGGAACTCGAACAGGCCCTGTTTGCTGACGAGATCGATGTCGCCGTCCACTCGATGAAGGACGTGGAGACGTGGCTGCCCGACGGGCTCGCCATCGCCTGCATCCTCGAACGCGATGACCCGCGCGACGCTTTCCTCAGCGCGAACGGGGCCAACGGCTTGGCCGACTTGCCCCCCGGTGCCCGGGTCGGCACCTCTTCGCTCAGGCGGGGGGCGCAGGTGCTGATGCACCGGCCCGATCTCACCATCGTGCCCCTGCGCGGCAATGCCAACACCCGGATGCGCAAGCTGGAGGCGGGGGAGTGCGACGCCACGCTGCTGGCGCTCGCCGGCCTGCAGCGCCTCGGGATGGCCGATGTCGCCCGCAGCGTGCTGTCGGTGGAAGAGATGCTCCCGGCCGTGGCGCAGGGTGCACTCGGCATCGAGTGCCGGGGCGGGGACGACGCGATCCGAGCGCTGCTGGCGCCCGTCGCCTGCGCCACCACGACGACGGCGCTCGACGCGGAGCGCGGGCTGCTTGCCGAACTCGACGGCTCGTGCCGCACCCCCATCGCGGCGCTCGCGCAGGTGAGGGGGGATCGCATCAGCCTCGACGGGTTGCTGTTCCTGCCGGATGGCAGCCGCCACTGGGCGGTCCATCGCGAGGGACTGGCCGCGGATGCCGACGCGATCGGCCGCGAGGCCGGGGCCGAGCTGAAGCGGGCGGCGGGCGACGTCTACTTCGCCCACCTCAAGTAGTCTTCTACCATTCCAAACCCGGTTGATCCCCTTGGGATCACGGATTTGGGCCTGGGCGGGATCGCGTCGTGTCAGCACGTTGGGTCGCCCTCGCGCCGCGCGGGCTGAGCGCTCGCTTCCCGCTCGGATCGAGCGGAACGCCGATCAGGCGAGGCTGTGCTCGATCGCCTCCTCGTCGCAGATGACGCCCGCGGTGCCGGCGAATTCCGCTTCGCTGTCGTGGGAGGGCTGCGGCTCCGGTTTCTCGGCGGAACCGGGGGCGAAGCTCGCCATGAAAGCGCGCATCACGTGGGCGACGCCGGCCTCGGCGATGCCGCGCTGGTCTTCCTCGTAGTAGCGCCCGCCATTGGTGTGGCTCGTGATGATCTCGTAGGACGGGAAGTAGACGAGGCGCGGATCGTTGCGTTCGCAGACCTCCCCGGCGGCGGCCCGCAGCACCGCCTTCGAGTGTGCGTTGGCGACGAGCACGTGCTGGTCGCGATAGGTCGCGATCAGCGGCACCGGCGAGACGGTGAGGATGACCCGTGCCGCCGCATTCACGCTCCAGAGCCGATCGAGGAACCCGTTGACGTCGGCGATCACCTCGGCCGTGCCCGCATTGACGAAGGCGACCTCCTGCGGATCGAATTGCCCACCCGCGACCCCCGGCGCGAGGGAGAGTGCCGCCCCGTCAGCGCGGCAACGCCAGCCCTCGGTGAGGCCGAGCGTCACGACCAGCACGTCGAGGCTCTCGAAAAGGTCGCGCACCCGGCCGAGATGGGTTTCGCGGGCTTCGATCACTGCAGCCTCGTCGGCGAAGCCATCAGGTTCGATGGTCGGGCGGAACGGATCGACGAGGCGTCCATCCTCGCGCTGCCACGTCTTGAGCTGCGGATCGAAGGCACCGAAGGCCCGGTCGAAGAGCTGCACGAACTGGCGCGGGCCGTAGAGATTGCCGTAACGCGCCGAGAAGGTGCCGAACTGACGCGCGGTCGCCTCGGCCTCGCTCAACCCATCGGGCGCGGTTTCCGTGACGTGGTAGCGGAATCCGCCGCGGGCCAGCGCCTGCGAGACGCGCTGCGCGAAGCAGGAGCCGGCGGTCGCGACGCGGTCGGTGCGGGCGATGCGAAAGGTCTCGCGCGGACCCGGATCGAGGGCGAAGGGCGGCACGCCCGCCACCGCCTTGCGCCAGAAGCGCTCGGCCGGTAGATCGCGGTAAGGGTTCATCGCCTGATCCGATCCTGCACGCATGCCCGCGAGAGGCCGCGCGCCGCTTGGCCCCGCTCCCCGCCCTTTTCAAACCGCTCGCCCCGGCCGTCCGGGCCTTCGCGGCGCAGCCGTTCTCCCCGCGATCCTGGGCGAGACCGTGGCAGCGGCCGGTTGGCCGCCCGCGGATCGTGGTGATCGGCAATTGCCAGGCAGGCGGCGTCGCGCAGACCCTTCGCCTGTTGCTGCCGGGAGCCGCGGTCGAGACGCTCCTCGTCGCCGGGCTCGGCCGACGGTTCGGGCATCTCGATCGGCTGGCACACCATCTCCGGGACGCCGACCACGTCTTCTCGCATTTCTTTCCCACGGGCTTCGTCGCGGGCGGCAACGTCCACGGGCTCGCGGAACGCGTGCCGGGGCTGCGGCTGTTTCCGACGATCCTGTTTTCCGGCTTCCATCCCGATCTCATCCATGTCGGCGACGAAGCGAGCCTGAGGCTGTCCCGTCTCGTCGCCTCGCCGATCGGGCCGTATCACTCGGCAATCGCGCTCCACGGTTTTCGCCATGGGCTGAGCGTCGAGGCGACCCTGCGGCTCTATACCGGTGCCGTCTTCGAACGGCTCGGCTATTTCGACCTGTGGCAGGCGAGCGCGGACTACCTGCTGCGCACCGCCCGCGACGTCGGGTTCGGCCTGGACCGGGAATTCGCGTTGTGGAGCCGCGGCGGCGTGTTCATGCACGTCATCAACCACCCGCACCTGCACGTTTTGGGCGACATCGCCCGGCGCCTCGCCCGCGAGACCGGCTACGACCCGCTCGACATCCCGGTCGAGACCTACGCCCCCGATGCGCTGACGTTCGAGCCGGTCTGGCCGGTCCTGCCGGGAATCGCGGAGCGCTACGGCGTGCCGGGCTCGACCTTGTTCAAGAGCGACGGCCGCCGCGCCGCACCGCGCCTGCTCGATCTGCCGGATTTTGTGGCCGAGAGCTTTGCCCTCTACGCGCGGCAGCGATCGGAGGATCTCACCAATGCGCGGGTCGAGGCCTGGGAGAAGGATCCGGAGATCGGCGCGCTCTTCGGTGCAGCGTAGACCCCTTCGTCACGCAAGGGTGTCAGCCGGCGGCCCGAGGCACCCCGCTTCCGCTTTCGGCACAACGGCGAAGCAGTGAGCTTGTCGGAACCCACTCAGCCGGCGATACGACGGCCGTCTCCGAGGCTGTGCGACGCAGCCATCACGCTCGCCAGTTCCACGATCTCCCGGGCCTGGAACGGCTTCCGGATATAGATGCTACCGGGAACCGTGCGGCTCTCGATCTGCGCCGCGGTCGAGGCGTAGACGACCGGCCGCCTCGGGTGACGCTCGCGATAGGCGGCGGCCACGGCCCAGCCGTCGATCAGACCAGGCAGGAGAATGTCGGTGAGCAGCCAATCGATGGCCTCACCCCCGTCCCGCAACGTCGTCAGCGCCGCCTCGCCGCTCGACGCGGCAAGCACGCGCATGCCTTCACGCTCGCACAGCCGCGTCAGCATCTCGAGTAGCAGGTAATTGTCCTCGACGATGAGCACGGTCGGCGCGGAAGGCATGGCCCTTGTCCAGTTTGCGGCGCGCCCATCACATGGCGGAACAGTTAATGCATCATTAACTTGACCGCCGCATAGCAAGTTTTCGCAAAGCTGAGCAATGGAATGAATGAGCCTGACGCGCAGCGTCCCGTCCAGGCGCCAGCCTTCGATGCCGACGCGCTGGCGGAGTTGGCGGATCTGTTCGGCCGCCCCCGCCTGATGGAGCTGCTCGGAGTCCTGGACCACGAGATCGCAATCCGCCTCGATCCGCCCGCCAGCGAAGCGGCGCGCCTTGCCAGCGACGCCCACATCCTCGTCTCGTCGAGCGGTGCGCTCTCCTTCCACCGTCTGTCGGGCGCCTGTGCCGCCCTGGAGCAGGCCTGCCTGAGCGGCGCGGAAATCGCGGCGCCGCTGGGCGCCGCGGTTCACGCCGCCCGTCAGGCCCGGAACGCGATCGCGACGTTGCGCGGCGTGTGATGCGGCGCGTGTTGCCGCACCGCAACATCGCAGGGCAAAGCGGCGCCGTTTCTTCTCCCGCCCACGGCGCGCCGCAATCTTGGACAGAACACTGACGTCGCTGCGGTCGAGCTTGGATCGGTCGCCGGTCGGTACGGTCGCGGCAGCGCGAACCGCCGTCCGGCCCGTCTCGCAGACAGACAGCGGTGCGGGTGCTTGCGTGAGAGACACTTAACCATCCGCGGCTACACCGTTCGGGACGAAACGCTCAGGGCCGACACGGATCCGCGTCCGGTCATCGGGAGCGCCTTCAAACCGAGATTCGGAGCCGGCCCCGATCGCCAGATGATCGGAGCGGGCGCCGGCAGGACAACCGGCACGGCTCGGCCGTGAGGAGAGAGACGATGTCGACACCCGCGCGTTTCCGTGGGCTTTCCCTGACGCTGGCGCTTTGCGCCGCACTCGGCCTCGGCGCCTGCAGCAAGGACAGCGATCTTGCCGACGCGTCCGGCTTCGGTGCCGGCGGCGCCGGAGGCGCGGCCCGCCCCGGCAGCGCCCAGGATTTCGTGGTGAATATCGGCGACCGGGTGTTCTTCGAATCCGACTCGACCGATCTCACCCCGACCGCGACCGCCACCCTCGACAAGCAGGCATCGTGGCTCCAGCGCTACCCGCGCTACAGCTTCCTCATCGAGGGTCATGCCGACGAGCGCGGCACGCGGGAATACAATTACTCCCTCGGCGCCCGCCGTGCACAGACCGTGCAGGATTACCTCGCCTCCCGCGGCATCTCGGCCTCGCGGATGCGGACGGTCTCCTATGGCAAGGAGCGCCCGGTGGCGGTCTGCAACGACATCTCCTGCTGGTCGCAGAACCGGCGCTCCGTCAGCGTTCTGGACGGCGGCGCCGGCTCCTGAGACGGGTGCGGGCCCGGTTTTGCGGCCGACCGGGCCATCTGCTATCGGGTAAGTGTGCCTCATCGAACCGCCGGTCGTCGACCGTCGCCGCTCCGGCCGCGACGGCGCAGCGGAGGGTTCGGGGAGGACACGACGTCGGCCGCGAACCAGAAGACCGATCGGTGCCAGCCGCCATGTTCCGCCGCCTCCTCCTGACCCTCGGACTCGGTTTCGCGATCGCGCCAGCAGTGCTCTGCGGCGCGCGGGCGCAGGATGCGTCGGAACTCGTGGTGCGTCTCAACCGCCTCGAGAACGTGTCCCGGCAGCTCTCGGGACAGATCGAGACGCTCCAGTACGAAAACCGGCAGCTCAAGGAACAGCTTCGGAAGTTCCAGGAGGATGTCGAGTTCCGCTTCCAGGAAGGGAAGGGGAGCGCCGCCGCGCCGGCCCGCAAGGCACCGGCGCCCGCCGCGGCACCGCCCTCGGCCGCTCCCTATGGCACCAATCCCGGTGAGGGCCGGCCCGGCAAGCGCAGCGATGCCTTCGATCCCGAGCAGAACCCGAATGCGCCGGGCGCCCCGAAGCCACTCGGGACGACGCCGCCCTCGCTGCCCTTGCCGACCGGCGCCATCGCCGAGGCCGAGACACCCCTGCGCCGCTCCGTTCCCCCGACGGTGGTGGAGGCCGATGCCGATGCGTCCGAGGACGGCGATCTGCCGCCGCCCGGCTTCGGCGGTCCGGTGGATCTCTCGCCGCCGCCCTCGCGCACCGGGTCGATTGCGCCGGTCGAAGCACCCGTCGGGAGCGCCAGCATCGCCGCCACCGGCAGCGGCGACGCGCAGGCCGATTTCGAGGCCGCTTACGCTCTCATTCGCGAGCGCCAGTACGAGCAGGCCGAGATGAGCCTGCGTCAGTTCATCCAATCGCATCCGCGCGACCGGCTGGTGCCGAAGGCGACCTACTGGCTCGGTGAGAGCTACCTCCAGCGCAGCCGCTCGCGCGAGGCCGCCGAGCAGTTCCTGAAGGTATCGACCGACTACGCGAATTCGCCCGTCGCCCCCGAGGCGATGCTGAAGCTCGGCACCTCTCTGCATGCGCTCGGCGCTAAGGCCCAGGCCTGCGCCACGCTGGCCGAGGTCGAGCGCAAGTTTCCGAGCGCCGGCGCCATCGTGCGCCAGGGCGTCGAGCGCGAGCAGAAGCGCGCCCGCTGCGCCGCTTGAGCGCAGCGCCCGCGTCCCTCGACGACCGGCTCGCCAGCGCCCTCGCACCATTCCTCGAAGAACCAACTCGCCCAACCCTGCTCGCCGTCTCGGGGGGACCCGATTCCACGGCGCTGATGCACGCGGCCGCCCAAGCGGGGCGGGACCTTTTCCGCGTCGCGACGGTGGATCACGCCCTCCGGCCGGGTTCGGCCGATGAGGCGCTCGGGGTCGGGCGCCTTGCCGTCGAACTCGGCCTTGTCCACACGATTCTGACCTGGGACGCGCCGCGACATGGCAGCCGGATCCAGGCGTCGGCGCGCGGCGCCCGCTACAGGCTTCTGGCCGACCATGCCGCACGGATCGGCGCGGGCCTCATTCTCACCGCGCACACGCTGGACGATCAGGCCGAAACCGTGCTGATGCGGCTCATCGCCGGAAGCGGGCCCTCCGGGCTCGCCGGGATGCGGGACGAGCGCCCCCTGGCACCGGGCATCCGGCTGGTACGCCCCTTCTTGAGCCTCTCGAAGGCCGACCTCGTGGCCTATTGCGAGATGCACCGCCTCCCGTTCCTGCGCGATCCCTCCAACACGGATGAGCGCTTCACCCGAGCCCGGTTGCGTCGCCTTCTGCCGCTCCTGGCGGAGGAAGGCCTGAATGCGGCGCGGCTGGCCCGCCTTGCTGTTCGCGCCGGTCGGGACGACGCGGCGCTGAGGCAGCGTGCCGAGGTCGTCCTGGCGGAGATCACGCGCACGGATGAGGAAGGGCTGCGTCTCGACGGGCAACGCCTGCGTCGCGAACCGTGCGCCATCGTCTTGCGCGTCGTCGATGCGGCTCTCGACACGGTCGCGCCGACTCACGAAGCCCCCGTTCCGAAGCGCCTGGAACGGCTCGAAGCGCTCGTTCTCGATGCGCTGCTGCCGGCTCTGGCCGAGGGGAGGGCGTTGCGCCGCACCCTCCGCGGCGTCCTGATCGAGGCGGACGGGGCGGGGACGATCCGCCTTGTCGCGGCGCCGCCGCGCAGGGCGCCGGACCGCCGCCGCTAACGTTACGCGGTCGCCCTCGACGCAGGGGCAGCCGATTTACTTGGCAACCGGTGGGGCGCCGCCTACATTGGCCTGGAGTGCGTGGGGTATGCCGCGACATTGCGGGACGACGCTCGCACGCCTCCCAGGACCGATCGATGAACCCGAATTTCCGCAATTTCGCCCTGTGGGTCGTCATCTTCCTGCTGGTGCTCGCCCTCGTGACCCTGTTCCAGAACCCGGGTCACCGTGGCGGCGGCAGCGAGATCGCCTACAGCCAGCTCCTGAATGATGCCGACGCCGGCAAGATTCAGTCCGTCACGATCTCCGGCCAGGACGTGAGCGGCACCTATGTAGGCGGCGGCAACTTCTCGAGCTACGCACCGAACGACCCGGGCCTGGTCTCGAAGCTACAGGGCAAGGGCGTGCAGATCACGGCGCGCCCGCCTTCCGACAACACGCCCTGGTTCATCCAGCTTCTCGTGAGCTGGCTGCCGATCCTCGTGTTCATCGGCGCCTGGATCTTCCTCTCGCGCCAGATGCAGTCCGGCGCCGGACGCGCCATGGGCTTCGGCAAGTCGAAGGCCAAGCTCCTCAACGAAGCGCATGGGCGCGTCTCGTTCGACGACGTGGCCGGCGTCGAGGAGGCCAAGGAGGACCTTCAGGAGATCGTCGAGTTCCTGCGCGATCCCCAGAAGTTCCAGCGCCTCGGCGGCCGCATCCCGCGCGGCGTGCTGCTCGTCGGCCCGCCCGGCACCGGTAAGACCCTGATCGCCCGCGCGGTCGCAGGTGAAGCCAACGTGCCCTTCTTCACGATCTCCGGTTCGGACTTCGTCGAAATGTTCGTCGGCGTCGGCGCGTCCCGCGTGCGTGACATGTTCGAGCAGGCGAAGAAGAACGCGCCCTGCATCATCTTCATCGACGAGATCGACGCGGTCGGCCGTCACCGCGGCGCCGGCCTCGGCGGCGGCAACGACGAGCGCGAGCAGACCCTCAACCAGCTCCTCGTGGAGATGGACGGGTTCGAGGCCAACGAGGGCGTCATCATCATCGCGGCGACCAACCGCCCCGACGTGCTCGATCCGGCCCTGCTGCGTCCCGGCCGGTTCGACCGCCAGATCATGGTGCCGAACCCGGACGTCACCGGTCGCGAGCGCATCCTGCGCGTTCACGTCCGCAAGGTGCCGCTGGCGCCGGATGTCGATCTGAAGACCATCGCCCGCGGTACCCCCGGCTTCTCCGGCGCGGATCTGATGAACCTCGTCAACGAGTCGGCGCTGCTGGCGGCGCGCCGTGGCAAGCGCATCGTCACGATGCACGAGTTCGAGGACGCCAAGGACAAGGTGATGATGGGCGCTGAGCGGCGTACCCTGGTCATGACCGAGGACGAGAAGCGCCTCACCGCCTACCACGAGGGCGGCCACGCCATCGTCGCGTTGAACGTGCCGGCGACCGACCCGGTCCACAAAGCGACGATCATTCCCCGTGGCCGGGCGCTCGGCATGGTCATGCAGTTGCCCGAACGCGACAAGCTGTCGATGTCGTTCGAGCAGATGACCTCGCGGCTGGCGATCATGATGGGCGGCCGCATCGCCGAGGAGATGATCTTCGGCAAGGACAAGGTGACGTCGGGCGCCCAATCCGACATCGAGCAGGCGACGCGGCTGGCCAAGATGATGGTCACCCGCTGGGGCTTCTCGCCGGAACTCGGCACCGTGGCCTACGGCGACAACAACGACGAGGTCTTCCTCGGCATGTCGATGGGCCGTCAGCAGACGGTCTCTGAGGCAACCGCCCAGAAGATCGACGCAGAGGTGCGCCGTCTCGTCGAGGCCGGCCTGGAAGAGGCGCGTCGCATCCTCGGGGAGCGCAAGGACGATCTCGAGGCGCTGGCGCAGGGCCTGCTCGAATACGAGACCCTGTCCGGCGACGAGATCCGCAAGCTGCTCCAGGGCGAGCCGCCGGTGCGCGACTCGGGCGACGTTCCGCCGACCCCGGCCCGCGGCTCGCCGGTGCCATCGACCGGCCGTGGCCGCCCGCGCGGCAGTGACGGCGGGTTGGAGCCGAGCCCGCAGCCGCAGGGCTGAACGGCCGATCAAGGTTGGAAAAGGGGCGCCGTGAGGCGCCCTTTTTCGTGGCCATTGCGCGCCACCGCACCGGCAGGCCCTGCCTCAAGACGAGGGTGAAAAAACCCGGCGCATGTCGAGCTCGGTCTATCTCATCGTCGCCTTCGGCGCGGCCATCGCCGGCTTCGTACAAGGGCTGTCGGGCTTCGCGTTCGGCCTCGTCGCCATGTCGGTCTGGGCCTGGGTGATCGACCCGCAGCTTGCAGCGGCACTCGCGGTGACCGGTGCGCTCACGGGGCAGATCATCGCTGCGCTCACGATGCGCCGGGGCTTCGATCTCCGGCTACTGGCGCCGTTCGTGCTCGGCGGCCTTGCCGGTGTCCCGCTCGGGACGCTCCTGCTGCCGCATCTCGACATGCACTGGTTCAAGACGATCCTCGGCGCCATTCTCGTGCTCTGGTGCCCCGCGATGCTCCTGTCGAAGGATTGGCCGCGCATCACCGTCGGCGGCCGTCTCGCCGACGCTGCCGTCGGCCTTGGCGGCGGCATCCTTGGCGGTCTCGGCGGGTTCACGGGCACGCTGCCGACGCTCTGGTGCACGCTCCGCGGCTACGAGCGTGACGTGCAGCGCGCCGTCATCCAGAACTTCAATCTGTCCATGCTCGCCGTCACGCTGACCATCTACGTCGCGTCCGGGATCGTCACACGAAGCATGTTGCCGATGATCCTCGTGGTCCTGCCGGCCATGCTGATCCCGACCATCATCGGCACGCGTGCCTATATCGGCTTGAGCGAGACCGGGTTTCGCCGGCTCGTTCTCGGCCTCCTGACCGTCTCAGGCATCGCCCTGCTTCTCTCGGGCCTGCCGCAACTTCTTCGATAGAGCAGACTCCGGCCCTCGGGGAAAAAGACGAAGCACCCCCTGCTCGCCGATCCGGCTGGGCCGCCCCATTTCGAACGCCTTTATCCCGGAGCAACCGATTCACGATACCCGAGATCCGTTCTGCCGGTCGGGTGCCATTCTGATAATCTGGTCTGTGCGAACCACGCCGAGCGCGGAGAAGCGACGTTGCGCAAACACTTCGGAACCGACGGCATCCGTGGACGGGCCAACGTCGTCATCACGCCGGAACTTGCTCTCAAGGTCGGGCAGGCCGCGGGCGTGATCTTCCAACGCGGCGACCACCGCCACCGCGTCGTGATCGGCAAGGATACCCGGCTCTCGGGATACATGATCGAGACCGCGCTCGTCGCCGGCTTCACCTCCGTCGGCATGGACGTGCTGCTGCTCGGGCCGATGCCGACCCCCGCCGTCGCCATGCTGACCCGCTCGATGCGCGCCGATATCGGCGTGATGATCTCGGCCTCGCACAACCCATACGAGGATAACGGCATCAAACTCTTCGGCCCCGATGGCTTCAAGCTCAACGACGATCTCGAACTCGAGATCGAAAGCCTGATCGACGGCGACATGCGCAACCGCCTCTCCGCTTCGCGCGACCTCGGTCGCGCCAAGCGGATCGAGAGCGTGCATGCCCGCTACATCGAGTTCGCCAAGCGTACCCTGCCGCGCCACGTCACCCTGGACGGTCTGCGGGTCGTCGTCGACTGCGCCAACGGCGCAGCCTACCGCGTCGCGCCGGAAACCCTTTGGGAACTGGGCGCCGAAGTGATTTCCATCGGCGTCGAGCCGGACGGGTTCAACATCAACCACGATGTCGGCTCGACCGCGCCCGAGACCCTCGTGCAGAAGGTGCGGGAGTTGCGGGCCGATGTCGGGATCGCCCTCGATGGCGACGCCGACCGTGTGCTGATCGTCGACGAGAAGGGCCAGAAGGTCGATGGCGACCAGCTCATGGCGGCCGTGGCCCGCTCGTGGCAGGAGGACGAGCGCCTGACCCAGCCGGGACTGGTCGCGACGATCATGTCGAATCTCGGACTCGAACGCTACATCAACAGCATCGGTCTCACGCTCGCCCGCACGGCCGTCGGCGATCGCTACGTGCTCGAACATATGCGCCAGCACGGCTACAATCTCGGCGGGGAACAGTCCGGCCACATCATTATGTCGGATTACGCGACCACGGGCGACGGGCTGGTGGCCGCGCTTCAGCTCCTCAGCGTCGTCAAGCGCCGCAACCTACCCGTGAGCGAGGTGTGCCACTGCTTCGAGCCGCTGCCGCAGATCCTCAAGAACGTCCGCTTCCGCTCCGGTGAGCCCCTGCGCGCGGATTCGGTCGTCACCGCCATCGCCCATGCCAAGGACCGGCTCGGCCAGTCGGGCCGCCTGGTGATCCGCCCCTCCGGCACCGAGCCCGTGATCCGGGTGATGGCCGAGGGGGACGACCGTGATCTCGTCGCCGAGGTCGTGGACGAAGTCGTGGATGCCGTCACCCGCGCAGCGGCCTGAAGACGCCGGCCTGATGCAATGGGGTCGGGAACGGCTCCAGACCGGGCATCGGTTCGGCAACGCGAAGGGCGGAGCCGATCCGCTGCCGGGGCCGTCGCCGGCGGAAAGCACAAGCAGCGATGGTACTGATTTTCCGGCAGCTTTGCCAATCACGGCAACAGATCGGCAAGGCTAACTTTTTACGTTAAGGCCGACTTAACCTTCCTCGATCATCCTTGCATTCGCATCTCGGGCCGGCCTTCAATTTTCGGCGCGCTCGATGGGTCAAGGAAATCGTAATGCGCCGCCGCACCAAAATTCTCGCATTGGCGCGCTCCCTCACGCTCCTTGCGAGCGTCGGGGTGCCCTGCCTCGCACAAGCCGCCGACCTGCTGCCGCCGCCGCCCATGCCCGAGCCGCTGCCCGAGCCGGAAGTGTTCGCGGGCGGGTGGTATCTTCGCGTCGATGGCGGCTACGGATCGCTCGACCTGCGCAAGAGCATTGCCGAGGACGTCTCGCATCCGCCCAAGCCGTACGACTACGCCGTCGTGCAGGACAAAGTCTCCAACCAGTACTTCATCGGCGGCGGCGTCGGCTATCAGATCAATCCGTGGCTGCGCGTCGATGCGACCGGTGAGTACCGCTTCCGCAGCAAGTGGACGTTCGTGGCCGAGGACAAGACCTTCGGCGATACCGGCGGCTACAACGTCACGAGCGGGAAGTTCGATTCCATCGTCGGCCTTGCCAACGGCTATGTCGATCTCGGTACGTGGTACGGCGTGACGCCGTTCGTCGGTGCCGGCGTCGGTGTCGCCCACCACAGCTTCGGCGGCGTGACCGACAAGGGCTTCGGCG
Organism: Methylorubrum sp. SL192; assembly: GCF_026672325.1. Taxonomy (NCBI): domain Bacteria; kingdom Pseudomonadati; phylum Pseudomonadota; class Alphaproteobacteria; order Hyphomicrobiales; family Methylobacteriaceae; genus Methylorubrum; species Methylorubrum sp. SL192. Next base: position 4,329,562 of record NZ_JAPPQV010000003.1, on the reverse strand, counting down.
CGTATGAGGGGGGCTACGGCATCGGCCGCCACAACGAGCGGACGAACTTTGCCTGGGCGCTTCATGCCGGTCTCGGCTACGCCGTGACGCAGAACATCAGGTTCGAGGTGGCCTACCGCTACCTCAACATGGGCGAGGCCACCACCGGCGTCGTGACCTGCGCTCCGGACTGCCCGAAGACCGTCTACCGCGTGAAGGAACTGGAAGCCCACGACGTCAAGGTCGGTCTGCGCTACCTGTTCGGCGCTCCGGTCGCCGTTGCCGCGGTCGATTACGCGCCGCCGCCCCCGCTGGTGCGCAAGTACTGATCTTCCCGAACCTTCGATTGTATTGTGACGGCGCGGACACTCTCCGCGCCGTCTTTGTTTTCAAGCGGCTAAATCTCTGGTTCCCTGCCGGTTAAGGTTAAGCCGATCATAACCTTTATCGGTAAATCTGCCGGTCAATCGAGGCGCGGGCATCTCCTGCTGCCTCAGACGAGGCTTCCCATGATCGCATCGCATCGTCTGGCGCTGGCGGCCACGCTCGCGACTGGCACCCTCCTCGGGGTGCTGACCGGCTCCTTCGCGTCCCCTGCCGCCGCGGCGGATCTGCTTCCGCCGCCCCCGCCGCCGCCCGTGCAGGTCGAGCCGGTGACCATCGGCAGCGGCTGGTATCTGCGCGGCGACTTCACGCAGAGCTGGTACGACCACCCGCGCGACGACGCCATTCTCGATCCGAACGATCCCGGCATGCCGCCGCTCGTCGGGCTGCGCCTGAGTTCTGAGACCGGTTACGGCGGCGGCGTCGGCTACCAGATCAATCCGTGGCTGCGCGTCGATGCCACCATCGACCAGCGCGCCCCCTCTTCCTTCCGCGGCTACTCCTCGCGCTCGGTGTTCGAGACCGGCTACAATCTCGAAGCCGGCAAGGTCGATGTGCTGACCGGCCTCGTCAACGTCTACGCCGATATCGGAACGTGGTACGGCTTCACGCCTTACGTCGGCGCGGGCGTCGGCTTCGCCGACAAGCGCATGAGCCGCAACTACACCCAGACCACCTGCCTGATCGACGGCTGCGACGGGTCTGCGGGCACGGGACCGCGCAACGCCGCCTTCCGCGCCAACCACTCGGTCATGACCTTCGCCTGGGCTCTGACGGCCGGCTTGTCCTACGATATCGGCGCCGGCTTCAGCGTCGACGCGGCCTACCGCTACATCGATCTCGGCCGGATCCGCAGCGGACTGGACGAGTTCGGCGGCCTCACCCGCGTCAAGGATCTGACGGCCAGCGAATTCCGGGTCGGCCTTCGCTACCGCTTCGCCGACGGCCTGCTCGCCTCTCCGGTTCGGAACTTCGGCAACTGAATCGACCAACACGGTTTCAGAACCGCACGGCGTCCGGGCTTGCCCCCGGGCGCCGTTCTCGTTTGGGCCGTCGCACAGAACGCTCGCGTCTCGCGCCGAAAACGATAGGTGAGGGCATGATCCCGCGATCTCGGAACGCCATCCAATGTTGGTCCGGCACGAAAAATTAAGGTTACTGAACTAGTACGAAAGGGTCAGCCCGGCGCAGCAACGGCCCGGTGCGTGAGGACGACGACGATGCGTATCGCGACCCTGGCTCTACTGACGACCGTTCTGGTTTCACCCGCTCTCGCTGCCGATCTCGATTACGGCGTGCTGCGCGGCTACGACGATGATTACCCGGCACCGGCTCCGATCATCGACTGGAGCGGGTTCTATGTCGGTGGGCATGGCGGATACTCGTCAGCGGCCCTCGGTTTCGGCAACGCCTTTCAGCCGATCGTGGCAAACGCGCTCCGGTATACCGTCGCGGAGGCGGAGATGAACGCATCTCATCTTCTCGCGGCACGCGCTACCCATTCTGGCGGGGCGAGCTACGGCGTGTTTGCCGGCGTCAACTACCAGTTCGAAGATGTCGTCGTGGGCTTCGAGGCCGATTATACGTACTTTGGTCAGAGTGGAACCACTTCCGATCAAATCGCCCGCTACATGATCACGAAGGACAACTTTCTTAGTACTGTCAATCTAAGCGGCCAAGCCAGCACAAAAATACAAGACTATGGGACGATCAGAGGCCGACTTGGCTACGCCTTTGGCAATTTCCTTCCCTTCGTTACGGGCGGCTTGGCACTCGGCCGGGCGACTGTCCGCGACACGGTTACAATTCAGGATTACGGCTACAATAATACAACTTACGCCACCAATCAGACGGGCACTACGAAATCATACATCGACAACGATGGCTACTCGGTCTTCTTCCAGAATAATCCGCCCGGCAGCATCCCGGCGCCCGGTACAGTTCACGGAACCACGAAGAAGGTCACCGTAGCCGGCATCGCCGTCGGTGGTGGCCTCGAATACGCCATCACGCCGAACTTCCTGCTCCGCGGCGAGTATCAATACGTCCTGTTCAACGACTTTCAGGGCCATAAGGCCGAGTTGAACACTGTGCGTGGCGGCGCCGCCATCAAGTTCTGACGCGGGACCGAGACCGGAGAGCCGCCATGCGCCATCTGCTTCTGCTCACGGCCGCGACGCTCGTCGGCTTCTCTGCCGCGATGACGCATGCGCAAGCCGAGAGCCGCAATCGGCATCTCAGGACACGCCCCACCGTCACGGCACTCCCCCCAGAAATGCCCTATCGCGATCCGCGCCCGCGCTTTCGCGCGTCGCCGCCGGTCGAGCGGTTCGCCGTCCGGGCCTACGTGCCGCGGCCGACCAATCAGCCGATGTTCAATGAGCCCCCGCAGCCGTTGCGTTGACCCGCGGTCAACTGTCGAGCTCGCTGTCCCAGTAGAGGTAGTCGAGCCAAGTGTGGTGATACTGGCGGTGGTCGAACTCCGGTTGGCGGCGGTGCAGCTCGTGCCGCGTCGGCCGGTGCGGCTCGTTGAGCAGAGGCATCTCAGCCTCGTGCGGCGTGCGATTGGCCTTGCGCAGATTGCAGGGTGAGCAGGCCGCCACGACGTTCTCCCAGGTGGAGAGGCCGCCGCGTGAGCGGGGCACGACGTGATCGAAGGTCAGCCCGCCCGAGGGGAGACGCAGACCGCAATACTGGCAGGAGAAGGTGTCGCGCAGGTAGATGTTGTAGCGGGTGAAGGCTGGGCTGCGGGCCAGCGCGACGTAGCTCTTGAGGGCGACCACGCTCGGCACCTTGAGGGACCGGCTGGGACTGTGCGCCTCGACATCGTAGTTCGCGACCAAAGTGACGCGATCGAGGAACAGCGCCGTGAATGCGTCCTTCCAGGACCACAACGAGAGCGGGTTGTAGGAAAGCGGCCTGTAATCCGCGTTGAGCACCAGGGTTTGCAGATCGATCATCGACGCCACTCACTGCTCGTGACGGCGCCCCTCGGGCGCCTCGGCCTCGGACGCCGAAGGTCCGAAGGGCCATGCCGTACCCGCGACAACCGGAGCCCAGGGGGCGCCTCGGAACCGTGCCGGAGGGCATGACGCCCCGACACGGCCGCGAGTCCGCAGGCTGTCGCGCGCGCTCGCGCCAAACCCATGGCCTCAGCGCGTCGCGCTCGGGCGGGTTGGCGGGAATCGAAAGGTTGGGAGGGATCTTGACGCCAACAGCTTCCCCGACCGGCGAATCCTGCCGGTTCGAACCGAAGCGTGGCGGGGCGGACGATCAGCGCCGCCTCCTCGCTGCGTGAGGATATGGCCAAGTCCATCGCGGCTTAGTGTAATATCAGCGTGACAAGCTTGTGAAGGCGAACCGACCGTCCGTGACGTCGCGGCCAATGATTTTCCTTTGAATTGGCGTCGATCGCTCCGTTCCGCACGCTTTTGCCCCATTACGCGGGCAGACAGGCCGGGCCGACGCGCCGTTGTGCGTTGCAAAAAGTTTGGCGGCGCGCCCCTCGGCAAGTCACGCCGTGCCCCTAGCTCAAGGGCTGTGCTGGATACCGAGCCCCATGAGCGCGGCGCAGACGGCTGTGGTCGCGCGCGACACCATCCGCGAACTGGCCGGCCAGGCTGCCCTGGCGCCGATCACCCGACGCGATCCCGTTCCCCGCGAAGGACGACGATGTTACGACACTCCCTTCTCACCCGTGTCCGCCACATGATGCGCAGCAAGGCCCTGATCGCGGCATTGACCGCGGCGGCTCTGCTGCCGAATGCGGCCGTGGGGCAGGGGACTCCGCCTGGCGCGCCAGCGCCGGCCGCTCAGTCGGCACCGACCCCGAAGCACCAGACGGCGGCGCCACCGGCGAACGGTCAACCGCCTGCAACGGACGGGCAGGCCGCGCCGGCTGCCAAGCCGGCCGCGCCCAAGGTGCCCGTCTCGGAGGCGCTGCAAACGCTCCGCGACCGGCTCGACGCCATCAAGGCGGATCTCGAATCGCGGGAAAAGGCGATTTCCGGACAGAATGTCGGGGCGGGCGACCTGACCCGCGCGCGCGACGGGCTCGACCCGCTCGCCGACCGGCTGCGGTCGGTGATCGAGCTGCTCGGGCCGCGGCTGGAAGCCGCGCGCGAGCGGCTGACGCAAATCGGCCCGAAGCCGAAGGAGGGCGAGGAGGGCGAGGAGGTCGCGCGTGAGCGGGCCGAGCGCGAGCAGGCGGTCAACGACATCGACGGCACCCAGCGCCTGGCCAAGTCGCTGCTGGTGCAGAGCGACCAGATCGTCGATCAGATCTCGAATCGCCGTCGCGCCGCCTTCACCCGCGGCCTGTTCGAGCGCAGTTCCTCGCTGCTCAGCCCCGACCTGTGGATGCGGGTCGCCGCCGACATTCCGCGGGACCTCAGCTCGCTGCGCAGCGGTGTCGACGACACCGTCTCTCTGTTCCGCCGCAACGGCACCCTGTGGAACCTGCTGGTTCTCGGCCTTGCCTTCGGCCTGTCCTTCGCCCTGTATTTCGGGCGCCGCAACATCGCTCCGGCGCTTGGCCGCCGGGACATCAACGTCACCACGCCGTCGAAGCGTGCCAAGCTTTTGGGTGCATGGCGCGTGCTCCTGCTCGGCACGCTACCGGCGCTGGCGGGCAGCTACGCGGTCTATTACGCCCTCGACGTCACCGAGTTGCTGCCCGCTCGGTTCCTGCCGGTCGCCAGCATCATTCTCGGCGGCATCGCCTTCATCGCCTTCGTCGAGGCGACCGCCGACGCGCTGCTCGCCGTCAACAAGCCGGCTTGGCGTCCGGCGCCGGTCTCGGACGCCGCGGCATGGCGAATCAACGCGCTCGCCGTCAGCATCGCCGTGGTCATCACGGTGTCGAAATCGACCGAGGCGCTGAACTCGGCGATCTACGCCGCGCTGCCGATTTCCATCGCCACCCGCGGCATCGGGGCCGTCACGGCCGCGTTGTTGCTCGCCATTGGCCTCCATCGCTTCGCCGACACCGCGGAGAAGGAGGAAGAGTGCTTCGGCCCCTATGTCGGCACCGATACCTCGGCCAATATCGGCGGGCCGCTGCGGTTGCTCGGCTGGGTCGCGGTCGCGGTGATCGCGGTGGCCCCCTTCGTGGGCTACGTCGCGCTCTCGGCCTTCCTCGTCGATCAGTTGATCTGGAGCGCGAGCGTCCTCGTCCTGCTCTGGCTCCTCATCATGAGCGTCGATGTGCTGATCGGCGGCTCGCTGTGCGAGGAGACCCGCCTCGCCACGACGCTCCAGGCCAATACCGGGCTGCGCAAGCGCTCGCTCAACCAGATCGCGGTGCTGGTGACGGGCTTCGGCCGGGTCGTGCTGATCGCCGTCGCGGCACTTCTGACACTCGCGCCCTGGGGGCTCGATTCGACGGACGTGTTCTCCTCGATCCGCACGGCCTTCTTCGGCTTCAAGGTCGGCGACGTCACGATCTCGCTGTCCTCCATCGCCTACGGCATCGGCATCCTCGGGGTCGGCGTGTTCATCACCCGCGGCGTGCAGCGCTGGCTGGAGAACACCTACCTGCCGGCGACCGACCTCGATGCCGGCCTGCGCAACTCGATCTCGACGGTCGCGGGCTATGTCGGCTTCCTGGTCGCCCTGGCGCTGTCCTTCTCGTATCTGGGCCTCAGCCTCGAGAAGCTCACCATCGTCGCCGGCGCGCTCTCGGTCGGTATCGGTTTCGGTCTTCAGTCGATCGTCAACAACTTCGTCTCGGGCCTGCTGCTGCTCTGGGAGCGTCCGATCCGGGTCGGCGATCAGGTGCTGATCGGCGACAGCGAGGGCATCGTGAAGCGGATCTCGGTGCGCTCCACCGAAATCCAGACCTTCGACCGCTCGGCCGTGATCGTGCCGAACTCGAACCTGATCTCCGGCATCGTGAAGAACCGCGTGCGCGGCGACCGAACCGGGCGAGTCATCCTCTCCGTCAGCGTCCTGCGCAGCAAGGATCCGGTCCAGGCCGCCGAGATGATGGTCGCCTGCGCCAAGGCCCATCCGGACGTGCTCAAGGAGCCGCCGCCGCGGGTGGTGTTCAAGAAGATCGGCGATCCCTTCCTCGAGTTCGAGCTGGTCGCCATGGTGGTCGACGTCAACCTCGGCCAGAAGGTGCAGAGCGACCTCAATTTCTCGGTGTTCAAGACCCTGGCGGATGCCGAGTTCATCCCGCCGATGGGCCCGGCTTCGAGTTTCATCACCGTCCAGGGTCTGGAACCGGTCCGCGACGCGCTCGGACAGATCGCTCACGCGGTCGGCAGCTCGGCCACGCAGGTGATCGCACCCGCGGCCTCTGGAGCGGGCGATGCCAGGAAGAGTTCGGAGCCGGAGGAAACCGCTCCCCGCAGCCCGGCGAACGAATCGCAGGATGTGAACCGTCGGCGCCACGGATAGGCACGAGCGGCCTTCGGAAAAACGCCGCCGGGCCTGAGGATATCGGGGCCGGCGGCACCGATACACTTGAGTTTACCGGGCGCAGGGGCCACCTCATTCCCCTGTTCACCGGAAAGCCGTTGTCGTGCTCGGACTTCAGACCCTCCTTGCCGCGCCTGCGGTCCTCGCTCTCGTCGCCCTGCTTCAGGGTTGTGCGGGGAAGATGACGCCCGACACCACTGGGCTGCCGAGCATGTATCTGCCGCTCACCACGGGCAGCACCGCGGTGGATACGGCGGCGGCCCGGGACATGATCTCGGCCTATCGCAGCAACAACGGCGCCGCCCCGCTCGTCATCGATCCCGAATTGCAGCGGCTCGCCGAGACCGAGGCCGCCGCCATGGCCGCTTCGGACCGTCCGAGTAAGAGCCAAACGGTGCGCGCGGCTGTGACCCGGCTCGGCTATGACGGGGCGGATGCCAACCTCTCGGCGGGCTACCACACGCTGGCAGAGGCGTTCTCGGGCTGGCGCGACAGCCCTCCGCACCGGGCGGTCATGCTGTCTCCGGAGGCGACGCGAATGGGCATCGCCACCGCTTACGCGCCGGGCTCCAAATACAAGGTCTACTGGGCCTTGCTGGTCGCCAAGTAACCGCGAGCGGCGCAGACGCCCTCAGGGTACGGCTTTGCCGTTCGGCGTCGGCGGCGGCTCGGCGAGAAGCGTGACCGTGACCCGGCGGTTGGCCGCGAGATAGGGGTTGTCGGGAAACATCGGCTCGGTGTCAGCCTTGCCCGTGACCGAGGCGAAGCGGTCGTCCGGCAGGCCGGCGCCGGCCAGGACGTCGCGCACGCTCAGCGCGCGGTTGGCCGAGAGTTCCCAAGGCGGAGCGGTGTCGCGGGTGCCGGGACGGGTGGTCGCGGTGAAGCCGGTCACGGCGATGCGGTTCGGCAGCTTCATCAGCGTCGGCGCCAGTCGTTCGAGCAGCCGGCGGGTGCGGTCGTTGGGGCGGCTCGATCCTTCGGGGAACATCGAGCGGCCGTCCTGATCGACGATGGAGACGTCGAGCCCCTTCCGGTTCGGCGCGATGATGACGTTCTTCGACAATTCCGCCACTTCCGGCATGTCCTGCATCGCCTGCCGCAGGGAGGCGGCGGCCTGGCCGAAGGCGTCGGGATAGCCGCGGTCGGGAATGCCGTCGTCGAGGCCGCTATCGATCTGCGGCGGCGTCGTGCGATCGGTGGCGCGCTCGGGGGGCACGTCGCGCAGGTGCTTGAACTTGTCCGCGGTCGGAATTCCTTCGCTCTCCAGGATACCGGCGAACTTCGATTCCTTGTTCACGCCGAAGGCGTCGCGCATCGAGCCGGCGACGACCTGGAGTTTCTTCTGGTCCTGCGTCGAGTAGGCGGCGATCATGACGAAGAAGCTCATCAGGAGCGCCATCAGGTCGGCGAAGGTCACGAACCAGCCGTGACCGCCATGGGCGCCGCCGCGCTTCTTCTTGGCCACCGCTCAAACCCCCGTTACGCCGCTTCCGCAGCGAGTTCTTCGCGGTGGTTGGCCGGCAGGTAGGCAATGAGCATCTCGCGCACCAGCGAGGGGCTCTTCTGATCGCGGATCAGCAGGATGCCGTCGATGATGAGGGAGCGCGAGACGTCCTCCTCCTCGAGCTTGACGTGCAGCTTGTCGGCGATCGGCAGGGTGATCATGTTGGCGATCAGCGCGCCGTAGAGCGTCGCAAGCAGCGCGGTCGCCATGGCGGGGCCGAGCTTCGAGGGATCGGACATGTTGGCGAACATCGTCACCATGCCGAGGATGGTGCCGATCATGCCCCAGGCTGGGGCGCAGTCGCCGAAGGCGCGGTAGATCTTCGAGCCCTCGTCGAGATGCATCAGGAAGTTGTCGCGGTCGCGTTCCATCGTGTCGCGAATGAAGTCGCGATCGTAGCCGTCGGCGATATAGCGCGCGCCCTGGGCCAGGAACGGATCGGAAATCTCCATGTTTTCCAGGGCGATCGGGCCGGACTTGCGCACGACGTCGGCAATCTTGGTGATCTCTTCGATCAGCTCGTGCGGCTTCACCGAGCGCATGGTGAAGGCGTAGCGCAGGCCCATCGGCAGGCCGTGCAGCATGGTCGAGAAGGGAAAGCGGATCATCGTCGCGGCGATCGCGCCGCCGAAGATGACGATCACGGCGTGTTTGTCGAAGTAGGCCGCGAAGTTGCCGCCGTCGATCATGATCAGCGTGAACACCACGCCGACCCCGCCGACAAGCCCGATACCGGTTGCGAGATCCATGACGCCGATGTCCGAAGCCCGGCCAATCGTGCAGGCCGTCCCCAACTTCTAAAAAAACAGGCTGAAGGAACGGTAAAGGGGCTTGGAGGAAGCGACCGTTCCCCGTCATGTGCCGTTCAGGGGCGGACAGCCATAAGTCCCCGTGCCGATTGACCGAGTGGCCCTGCGCGGAGAACCGCAGGCTCTCGGTGGGGCGGCGCCGGGACGTTCCGGTTCCAACGTTGAGATCCCCACGGCTTGTGGCCGGACGGGGCGGGGAGCGAAAGCACGATGTCGATGATTCGCCTCTATGCGCGGGTGCTCGGCCTGCTGGGAGCGGAAAAGCGGCTGGCCGCCGGCTTGATCGCGGCCAATGTCGCGCTCGCGGTGGCAGCCTTTGCCGAGCCGCTGATCATGGGCCGCATCATCGACGGCCTGACCCATCTCTCCAAGGACGCGCCCGCGACCACGCTCGCGCCCTGGATCGTCGCATGGGTCGTGTTCGGCCTGTTCACCATCGGGGCGGGCGTCGCGATCGCCCTGCATTCCGACCGACTCGCCCACCGCAACCGGCTCTCGACCATGGCGAACTTCTTCGAGCACGTGCTCGAACTGCCGATCGCCTTCCATTCGTCCAACCATTCCGGCCGCGTCCTGAAGGCGATGCTGGAAGGCACGAATGCCATGGCCTGGGTCTGGCTCAACTTCTTCCGCGAGCACTTCTCCGCGCTGCTCTCGGTCGGCGTGCTCCTGCCGCTGACGCTGTTCGTGAACTGGCGTCTCGGCGCGATCCTCGTCGTGCTGGTTCTCGCCTTCACGGCGCTCGCCAGCTACGTCCTGCGCCGGACCGAGACGCTCCAGGGCGAGGTCGAGGAGTTCCAGTCGGGGCTGGCCGCCCACGCCTCCGACGCGCTCGGCAACGTCGCGGTGATCCAGTCCTTCACCCGTGCGCGCGCCGAGAAGGAGGCGATGCGCACCATCATCCAGGACCTGCTCCGCGTGCAGATCCCGGTCCTGTCGTGGTGGGCGCTGGCCAACGTCGCCACCCGCGCCTCCGGCACGCTGACCATGACCGCGATCTTCATCACCGGCATCGCCCTGCACCAGAAGGGTGCGGCCACGGTCGGCGAGATCGTCGCCTTCATGAGCCTCGCCACCATGCTCGTGACCAAGCTCGACCACGTCGTGACCTTCGTGAACGGCGTGTTCATGCAGGCCCCGAAGATGCGCGAGTTCTTCGAGGTGTTCGACACCGTGCCGACCGTCCGCGACCGGCCGCATGCCAAGCATGTCGCCCGGTTCGAGGGCGAGGTGACCTTCGACGAGGTTGCCTTCTCCTATGACGGCCGCCGCAGCGCTCTGGACGGCGTGTCCTTCGCCGCCCGCCCCGGCGAGACGGTGGCGCTCGTCGGCACCACGGGTTCGGGCAAGTCCACTACGCTGGGCCTGCTGCACCGGACCTTCGATCCCGATGCCGGCGCCATCCGCATCGACGGCATCGACATCCGCGACATCGGCCTGTCGAGCCTGCGCCACAACATCGGCGTCGTCTTCCAGGAGCCGATGCTGTTCAATCGCTCGATCCGCGAGAACCTCCAGGTCGGCCGCCCCGACGCGACCGATGCCGAGATGCTCGACGCCCTCGATCGGGCACAGGCCAGCGAGTTCATGGCGCGCCAGCCCGATGGACTCGACACGATCATCGGCGAGCGCGGCCGGTCGCTGTCCGGTGGCGAGCGCCAGCGCCTCTCCATCGCGCGGGCGTTGCTGAAGAACCCGCCGATGCTGATCCTCGACGAGGCGACCAGCGCCCTCGACGCGGCGACCGAGCGCAAGCTGCAGCAGGCGCTGGAGACGGTGATGGAGGGACGCACGACCTTCGTGATCGCCCACCGCCTCGCCACGATCCGCAACGCCGACCGCATCCTCGTGTTCGAGAACGGCAAAATCGTCGAGGCCGGCAATTTCGACGAACTCGTCGCCCTCAACCAGCGCTTCGCCACGCTCGCCCGGGCTCAGTTCATGGCGGCCGAGGCCGAGGACGACATGCCGCTGGCCGCCTGAGGCAAGCCAGACCCAAACGAAAGATCCGGCGCGGTCGAAGCGCCTGACACCACACACAAATTCGCCCCCGCTCGCGTCGCGATCGGGGGCGTCATTGTTTCGGACTCTGGATTTACGGCCTTGCGGGAGTCCGCGTGAAGGTGCGGGAGCGGTTCTCCGGAGCCGGAGCCTGCATCGCGTCGAACGTCGTCTCGTCGAGTTCCAGAACCGGCAGGGTGCCGAGTTCGGCCGGAAGCGCAGCCACGGGCTTCGGAGCCGGAGCCGGTGCAGCCGCCAGAGAGGCAGCCGGTGGCCGTTCCTCGGAAGCCTCGACGGCGGGCAACGCCGGGGACGGCGTCTCGACCGCAATCGGCAGTTCGGGCGCCGGCGTGACCTGCGGTGCGAGCGCGGCGCCGACGATGCGGGCAGGCTGCGAGGCGTCCGAAAGCGACTCGGCGACCGGCGCAGCGGTGATGTGAGGCGCGTCGGCGGGGCTCGAATGGATCTGCGATGCGATCGCCCAGGTCGCGACGAGCGAAAGGCCGATCACGCCGAGACTCGTGCCCCAGACCGGCCTGTGGCTGCGCCGTTCGAGCGACTTCAGCGGCCCCGGCAGGATACGGCTACGCCGCGGAACGGGGCGTGGCTGACGGAGCTGCGGCCAGGAATCCCGCATGGCGGCGTCTTCGGCTCCTACCATCGGAGTACTCCGGTTGAACGAGGATCGGCCGTTCATACACGGGTAAGACCGACGTCGGAAATGAGGCGTAAGCGCCGATCGCAGAGGGCGTATCGCGGCTGTTCGGCAGTCGGTCAGGCTGCGGCCGCGTCGCGATCGACATACCACGTCACGCGCCCGGCACTCTCGACATGGCGCGCCGGCAGATCTTCGCCGTCGGCGAGCCGTTGCAGTGGCTCGCGCTTGCTCGCACCGTTGACGAGAAACAGCACCGAGCGCGACGAGGCCAGAGCCGGAAAGGTCAGGGTGATGCGCGGCACGAACGGCTCCAATCCCGCTTCCGGAACCGGCGCGACCCAGGCCGTGCGTTCGGAAAGAGCCGGCTTGCCCGGAAACAGCGAGGCCGTATGGCCATCGCTGCCGAGGCCGAGCAGCACGAGGTCGAACAACGGTCGTTCGGGATCGAGCTCTCCAGCCCCGTAGTAGTCGCGCAAAGTCTTCTCGTAGGCGCGGGCGCCGGCCTCGGCTCCATGATCGGAGGGGATGAAGTACAGATGCGTCGCCGGCACCGGCGCGGCATGGCCGAACGCCTCCCGGACCATGCGGACGTTGCTCAACGCATCGTCCCACGGCACCACCCGGTCGTCGCCGAAGAACCAGTGGATGCGTGCCCACGGCACCCGCTCGACAAAGCCGGGGGAGGCCAACAGCTTGTAGAGCCGCTTCGGGGTCGAGCCGCCAGAGAGGCAGATCGCGATGCGCTCGCCCTCCGCACCCTCGGCCATCGCCAGCAGATGCTCGGCCGCCGCACGGGCCGTCGCCTCGGCATCCGCCATCAGCTCGGTGTTCGGGGGAAGCGAGATCATGGCGCGGGCCCCCGGCGCGGCGGCTCCTTGTGGCCGCCGAAGCCCTGGCGCATCGCCGAGAGCAGCTTGTCGGCGTAGCTCTCATCCTCGCGGGACCGGAAGCGGCGGTAGAGGGCGCTGGAGAGAACGGTGGCCGGCACGGCCTCCTCGATCGCCGCATTGATGGTCCAGCGGCCCTCGCCGGAATCCTCGACGTAACCGGAGAAGCCTTCAAGACGCTCGTCGCCCGCCAGGGCGGCGGCCGTCAGATCGAGGAGCCAGGAGGAGACCACGCTGCCCCGCCGCCAGACCTCGGCGATGTCGCCGAGATTGAGATCGAACCGGCGCGCCTCCGGAATATCGGGGGCGTTGGCGTGGCGGAGGATGTCGAAGCCCTCGGCATAGGCCTGCATCAGGCCGTACTCGATGCCGTTGTGGATCATCTTCACGAAGTGACCGGCCCCGCTCGGGCCGGCATGAATGTAGCCCTGCTCGGCGCGCGGATCGCGCGCCTCGCGGCCGGGCGTGCGCGGGATCTCGCCGAGGCCCGGCGCCAGGGTGCGGAAGATCGGATCGAGCCGATCCACAGCCTCTTTGTGGCCGCCGATCATCATGCAGTAGCCGCGCTCCAGGCCCCACACGCCGCCGGACGTGCCGACATCGATGTAATGGATACCCTTGGCGTCGAGATCACGAGCCCGGCGGACATCGTCCTGATAGAACGAGTTGCCGCCGTCGATGATGCAGTCGTCGGCACTCAGGAGACCGCCGAGCGCGGTCACCGTCTCCTCGGTGATATGGCCGGCTGGCAGCATCACCCAGGCGGTGCGTGGCGCTTCGAGCTTGGCGGCGAGATCCTCCAGGCTGGAGGCGGGTGTCGCACCCTCGGCAGCCAAGGCTTCGACCGCTTTCGGATCGCGGTCGTAGACCACGGCCGTGTGGCCGTCGCGCAGGAGGCGGCGGACGATGTTGCCGCCCATCCGGCCGAGGCCGATCATGCCGAGTTGCATAGGCTCGCACTCCCATCGAGGCTTTTGCTTTTGCATCATCTTTTTCCGAAAGCCGGCAACCACCTTTCGGGACGATGCTCGATCAGGATCCGTCGTGCGATCCCTCGCGGCTCACCGTCCGCGCGTTACGGAACGGTGACCGCACCTGCCAATGGTAGGGCGTAAAAACCGGAATCAAGGCTTAGGCGGTGTCGACCCCGAGGCCGGCGGCTGGCCGGGGCTCGCTTCCGCCCGCTTCTCCGGGTTCTTGACCTGGCTGTAGGCGATGTTGCCGAACGTACCGATGGTCACCGACCAGGGCAGGGGCTCCGCATCCTGGTCGCTGCGATTCGCCATGCAGAAGGACGAGAGCAGCCCGTTGACCACGGCGTCGTCGCCGGCCCCGGGCGCAGCGGCCTTCACCTTCGGTGCAATGCGAGCGAGGACCGGAACGAAGTCGTTCGGCTTCAGCCCCTTCAGCGCGTCGCCGCCGGTGGCCTCTTCGATGCTGGCCTTGAGCCGTTCGTTCTCGATGGTCGAGCAGGGCGCGTTGCCGGCCATCATCGTCTTGATCTTCCCACGCGCGGTCGCGACGACCCCGGATTCCGACACGACCGGAGCCTTGTTGCCCCAGGAATTGCGGATGTAGTCGGTGACGTCCTTGATCTGCTGGTCGGTCATCTCCTGGCCGATGGCCGGCATCGGTGCGTAGCCGCTCTGGGCGGCAAGACCGCCGACGATCACGTTGATGATGGTCTCGGGGCCGCCGGACTGGATCGAGGTGTTCCCGGCCAGTGCCGGAATCGCACCCTCGACGCCCTTGCCGTCCGGCCGGTGACAGGAGGAGCAATAGGTGAGGTAGGTGTCGGCGCCCGGCGCGCCCGGCTGGTTGAAGGACTGAAGATCCTTCTCCTTATAGGTCTGCTTGGCGGGAATCGTGCGCAGATAGGCGACCATCGCCTTCAGGTCGGCGTCGGTCATCTTGGAAAGCGATTCCTCGATGGTCTGGCGCATCGGGCCGGCGGCCACGCCCGGCCGGTTGCCGGGGGCCGTGCCGGTCTTGAGGTAGCTGACGACCTCCTCGTCGCTCCAGGCGCCGATGCCCTGATGCCCGTCTGGGGTGATGTTGGGCGCGTACCAGCCGTCGATGACGCCGCCGCCGAACCGACCGGCCAGGCTCGAATTGCCGACGAGCTTCCGCTCGTTGTGGCACATGCCGCAATGGCCAAGGCCTTCGACCAAGTACCCGCCGCGGTTCACCTCCGCGCTGGCCTTCGGATCGGGCTCGAAACGCCCTTCGGTAAAGAAGGCGATGCGCCACGTGATCAGAGCAGTGCGGACATTAAACGGGAAGGGGATCTCGTTGTCCTCCCGCTTCTCTTTCACCGGCGTGAGAGACTTGAGGTAGGCGAAGATCGCTTTCGTGTCGTCGTCCGAAACCTTGGTGTACCAAGAGAAGGGGAAGGCCGGGTAGAGATACTCACCCTCGTCGCCGATGCCGTGACGGAACGCCTTTTCGAAGGTCTCGTAGCTCCACTTGCCGATGCCGGTCTCGTCATCCGGCGTGAGGTTGGGGGTCTTGATCGCCCCGATCGGCGTATCAAGCTTGAAATTGCCGGCCATGTACTTGCCGCCAGTCTTGGTGTGGCAGGCGGTGCAATCGCCCGCCGTCGCCAGATATTCGCCGCGCTTGATCAGGTCTGCATCCGCCTCCTGCGCGTGAGCCGTGCCGACCGAGAGGAGCGCGGCGACGGCGAGCCAACCGGAGCCCAGGGCATTGAGGCGTGTCATGAACTCGATCTCCAGATGTCGAGGGCCTCGATAAAGTATCGTTCTAGGTCATCGGCGGACGCGCACCGAACGTTCGCCACTTCTGGTTGTTCTCGGCCAGCTTGTCACAGTCCGGCGACGCCGCCGCTCCGTCACGACGAAAGCGGATCACCATCTCGGCGAGATGCGTGGCGAGCGCCGCGGCCAGCCAAACCGCGATGCCAGGCCACGCTGTGCCGGTGAGCGCCGCCCGCAGGGCCAGCATCAGCGCCGCACCGGAGGCGAGGTTGCTCAGCAGCGCCCCCGGTGCCGGGCCGCGGCCCCAGCGGGCGCGCATACCGAGCAGCACTAGCGCCTCGAGGACCACCAGCACGAGGATGGCGTCGACGATCCGCCCGGAGGCGAAGAGCGGGGCGAAGAGCTCGTCCACGGATCACGCGCTCCCGAAGCGCGGCCCGAAGCGCGGATTCAGCCGGACGACGGTGAGGTTCAGGCAGGCGGCGGTGCTGACCCAGGCGAGGTAGGGAAGGTTGAGCAGGGCAGCAGGCGTCGAGACTTGGCCGACGATGACCATCACGGCGAGGATGGAGAGCCACAGCAGCAGCACCTCGGCGAAGGCCCAATCGGGCCGACGCAGCCGGAAGAAGATCACGCTCCAGGCGATGTTGAGCACGCCGTTGACGGCGAGGACCGCGACGAGCCGGCCCCGCGCGGCCGGGTCCGGATCGGCGTTCCAGGCGATGATCGCGGAGGCGGTGGTGAGGATGAAGATCACGGTCCAGATCGGCCCGAAAGCCCAGTCCGGCGGCTTCCAGCCGGGGACGCGTAGGCGGCGATACCAGGCGTCCGTCCGGGTCGCGACCCCGCCCGCCGCCGCGACGGCGAGCGCCACGAGGGCGGCGACGACGGGCGGTCCCCAGCCGCCGGCCAGCAGGCCGCTCACGGCGAGACCCAGCGGAACAGGTGCGCGAGATCCTTGAAGAAGATCCGTGCATGCGCGGCCGGTTTGGCGCGCACCAGTTCCTTGTTCATGTAGGCGTCCCAGGTGAGCTGCTGGACATCCTTGTCCTTGCAGATCGAGACGAAGCGCTCCCGCAGGGTGTCGCTGCGATACCAGACCCACTGCATCATCCCGAGGATCCAGAAGACGCGTCCGTGCAGCCGCATGAACCGCTTCCGCGCCTGGGCGAGGGCGCGGGCATCGCCGGTGGCGAGGAAGGCGCCCGCCGCCTCCGCAGCAAGGCGACCGCCGAGCATCGCGTAGTAGATGCCCTCTCCGGAAGCCGGCGCGACGACGCCCGCCGCGTCGCCCGCGAGCAGCACGTCGCGTCCGTTGTCCCAGCGCCGCAACGGCTTGAGGGGAAGCGGGGCGCCCTCCCGGCGAATCGTCTCGCAGGCATCGAGGCCGGTATCGGCGCGCAGATCGCGGATCGCTGATCGCAGGGAGAAGCCCTTTCGGGCGCTGCCGGTGCCGACGCTGACGGTCTCGCCATGCGGAAAGATCCAGGCGTAGAAATCCGGCGAGAGGCGACCCTGGTAGTAGACGTCGCAGCGCGCGCCGTCGTGCCCGGTCTCCGCAGGGCGCCGGACGATCTCGTGATAGGCGAAGACCTGTCGCATCCGGGCATGCCCCGGAATCTCGGCGCGTCCGACCGCGGAGGTCGCACCGTCGGCGCCGATGACGAGGCGGGCCTGCACCCAGTGTTCCTCGCCGCCTTTGCCGGAGCGGTAATGCACCGTGGCGAGACCCGCGCTTTCGCGGGTGATGCGTTCGAACAGGCCGTCGCGCAGGTCCGCCCCGGCGAGCGCTGCCCGCTCGCGCAGATACGGATCGAAATGCTCGCGATCGACCATGCCGACGAAGCCGTCGCCGACCGGCATGTCGACCGAGCGGGCGCTCGGCGCCACCATCCGGGCACACCGGATACGGGCGACGAGGAGCGCGTCGGGAATCGCGAAGTCGCGGATCAGCCGCGGCGGGATCGCGCCGCCGCAGGGCTTGATCCGCCCCGCCTTGTCGAGGAGCAGCACCCGCCGCCCGGAGGCGGCGAGGTCGGCGGCCGCGATCGCCCCCGCGGGACCGCCCCCCACCACCACGACGTCGAAGGTTTCGGAAGCGTCGTGGTGTGTCATGGCGTTACCGCGCCTCGAAGCCGGAATTGAGCTGGAAGGAGGCCGTCTCGGTCAGCAGGTTGTGCCGCCGGCCGACGGTGACGTGCTCGACGCGCAGGCTGATGAGCAGGGCGACGAGGAACAGCACACCTTCCGCCGCGAACACCGCCGCGTAGGCGTAGACGGGTTCGGAGGCGACGAGGCGGGCGAGATCAACCGCGAGTGTGCCGAGGAAGCCGCCGGCACCGAAGGCCACGCCCTGGGCCGCGCCCCAGACGCCCATGCGGGTGCCGCGCTCGGCCTCGCCGCCGCGCCCGGCCAGCGCCATCATCGAACCGATCGCCGCCACGGCGTAGACGCCGTTGCCGAAGCCGAGGCCGGCCACCGCCGCGCGCAAGGGAAAGTCGGGCCCGATCGGCCCGCCGGCAGCGATCGTCCCGAGCGCCAAAGCGGAGAGGCCGCAGCCGATGGCCGTCCAGAGCTTCAGCGAACCCAGAACCGGTCCGCCGATGAACACGGTGACGCCGGCCACGAACAGCATGCCGGCGAGCACGCCGCCGTGCTGAAGCCCGGCGAGCTTGGTCGTCGCTCCCGGCGTCATCGCGAAGACGAGGCCGGCATAGGGCTCAAGAATCAGCTCCTGCGCGCTGTAGGCGAGCATCGAGACGAAGATGAACAGGGTGAAGCGCCGGGCCGCGGGCTCGGCCAGCACCTGCGCCAGCACCGCGCGGAACGGCGGCTTCGTCTCGGCCCGGCCGGCGGCGGCTTCGGGGCGGCGCGGTTCGATGCCGGCCACCGCCAGCACAGCCACGGCGAAGGCGATGAGGGAGACGGTGCCCGACACGGCGACGAGCCGCGCGCCCGAGAACGGATCAAGGAAGTGGCCGGCCAGCGGCGCGGTAACGGCGAAGCCGGCGATCATCATCACCCAGACGATGGTCGCCGCCGCGCCCCGGCGCCCGGCTTCCACCCCGGTCGCGAGCAGGACGAGGAGCGAGGTACCCGCCGCGCCTGCGCCCATGCCGACGAGCAGGAAGGACAGGACGGCGAGCCCAAGGCCGGCGGCGAGGTGGCTCGCCGCGAGCGCGGTCGCGGCCGCCGCGCCGAAACCGCCGAGGCAGAGCGCGGCCATGCCGCCGACGATCCACGGCGTCCGCCGCCCCCCGATATCGGAGCCGTAGCCCCATCGCGGACGCAGCACCTGCGTGGCGTAGTGCAGGGCGACGAGGGCGCCGGGCACGATCGCGGGCAGCGCCAGCTCCACCACCATCACCCGGTTGATGGTCGATGTCATCAACACCACGACCGCCCCGAGCGCGGTCTGGACGAGGCCGAGCCGAACGATCTGGAGCCACGAGAACGATCGAGGGAAGGGTCGAGCGATGGCGGCGGGCATGTCGGTCATGGCGCCAGCCCTTGCACGAGCGGACGCAGCGCAAAAGCCGAGGCCAACATGCCGAAGACGTAAAGCGTCGTGCCGGTGCCGTTGTACCAAGCGGCGCGGGCGCGGGGCGCCTTCAGGAAATGCGTCATCAGGACGAGCTGCCCCACGAGCAGGGCGCCGATCAGCGTGGCATGCCAGGGGCGCTCCCAATGGAGGAGGAGCGCGACCACCACCATCTGCGGCAAGGCCATGACGAGGCAGGCGAAGCGCGCCGCGCGATCCGAGCCGAGCTGCACCGGCAGCGAGCGCAGTCCCATAGCCCGGTCCCCCTCTACCGACTTGAAGTCGTTGAGGGTCATGATGCCGTGCGCACCGACCGAGTAGAGCAGGGCGACGAGAAGCACCCGCCGGTCGGGCATCGAGGCGGCCATCACCGCGGCGCCGGTGAACCAGGGCAGCCCCTCGTAGCAGAGCGCCACCGCCGAATTGCCCCACCAGCCGTTCTGCTTCAGCCGAAATGGAGGCGCCGAGTAGATCCAGGCAAGCACGAGGCCGAACAGGGCGGCACCGAGGATCCAGGGTCCGAGCATCGCGGCGACGGCCAGCGACAGGACCGTCCAGCCGGCCGCGAGATAAAGGCCCCACCGACCGGGAATGCGTCCCGAGGGGATCGGCCGGTCAGGCTCGTTGATGGCATCGACATGGCGATCGAACCAGTCGTTGGCGGCCTGGCTCGTGGCGCAGACCAGCGGCCCGGCGAGCAGCACGCCCGCGGCGATGACCAGCCACTGCCCGGACGGCGTCTGACCGGAGGAAACGACCCCGCAGCCGAACGCCCACATCGGTGCGAACCACGTGATGGGCTTGAGAAGCTCGACGATGGCGCTCGGCGCGGGCGTTGCCATGCTCGAAAGCTACTGGCGCCCGGCCACATGTGTCAATCAAGCTTTACACATGACCACAAATAAGATCGCGATGTCACTCGTTTTTGATCGATGCATTATAGCGCCGATCGCCGTGAAAAGGCCTAAGAGGTCAACTCAGGGTCGTTGCCGTCGAGGTCGCCGATGCCGTAGCGACGCATCTTCGCGTAGAGACCCTGACGGCTCAGGCCAAGCATCTCCGCCGCCGAGGCGCGGTTGTCGCGCGTGATTCGGAGGGCCGCCTCGATGCACAGCTTTTCGATGAGGTCGGTCGTCTCGCGCACCAGGGCCTTCATGGAGACGCGCCCCACGAGTTCGGTCATCTGCTCGACCGAGCGGGGCAGGTCGTGCCCGCCGCCGGCATGAACCGGGGCCGCCCGCCGCGGCGTCGCGCGAACGGTAAAGCCGAAACAGGGCTGATCGGCGTGAGAGGTGGAGACGGCGGCAACCTCCACCTCCTCCATCGAGCCGTACTGGCCGCGCATCGCCGTCGAGAAATGGCGTACCGAGCCGTGATCGCGCAGCATCGCGAACAGCGCGAGTGCGTCCGTTTCCCCACGGCCGAGCCACGTGTCGAGGGTTCGGCCGCGGACCTGTTCCTCGGTGGCATGCTGGGTGAGATCGAGGAAGGCGGTGTTGGCAGTGAGGATACGGCGCGCGGCGTCGGTGACGACGAAGCCCTCCGGCATCCGCTGGATGATGTCGAGCGCGCCATGTCCGAACTCGACGCGCTCCGGCGCCGCCGGAACCAGCGTGGCGAGGCGCAACAGCACCGAGGTCGTGCCCTCGCCACGAAACAGGGAGGCGGAGACCCGGACGTCGCCCCGGCCGCCGGCCAGTGGCGCGACGAGATCCGTCGCCTGCCCGGTGACGCGCAGGCCGGCAAACAAGCTCTGCAAGTCCCGCAGGCTGCCCGCGTCGAACAGGTCGGCCGCATCCTGGCCGATCACGCGTTTCTGCGGCCGCCCGAGCAACCGCATCGCCGCCGGGTTGATCTCCGTCACCCGCCGCGTGCCGGCATCGACCACCAGAACCGGCTCACCGGAGAGTTGGAACAGCAGCTTGTAGCGGGTCTCGGCGGTGCGCAGGCGGTCGTAATCCCGCTCCAGCGCCTGCTGCGTCTCGGCCAGACGGCGCTGAAGCGCAGCGATCGTCCGCAGATCCTGCCCGACCACGATGATCGGCCCATCCTTCTGCGGACGGAGTGTGGCGTAGCGAATCGGTAGGTCCGTGCCGGTAGGAGAGGGATGGTTGACCTGCCGCCAGCGGGTCATCGTACCGGGCGCCGCATCGCGCAGCAGCGCATCGATCTTCGGACGGCTCTCGACGGTGACCGTGTCGATCCAGGGCTTCCCGAGCCAGGATTCGATGCCCTGTCCCTCAAGATCGGCCCGGCCGGCCATGGTATCGCGGATGATACCGTGATGATCGACCACCAGGGAGAGATCGGAGGTGGCAGCAATCAGCAGCCCGGCCGCCTCTCCATCGAGGAGACCGGCTGCCTGTTGCAGCGCCGGGGTGGGGCGCCGAGGAGAAGGGCTCGCCAAGCTGCTCAAGGTCAACACTTTGTGATGGCGCTGGAAGCGCCCTTATCAACAGGCTCGCGTCCGCATTTCAAGCAAGCTTTCCGCAATGAGCGGTGCAAGACGCCCATCTTCCGCTGTGCCATCCGCGCCAACAAGGCGGACGTGATCAGGATTCCGGGCGAAATAGGGGCCGCCGACCAAGACTTTGATGCGCGTGTTGCACGAAGCGGCGCGCAGGGCACGGATTCGATCCGTGAGGGCGGGCAGGAAAACATCGCAGGACAGCGTCAGCCCGAGGATGTCGAACCATTCCATGCGGACGAGGTCCGCCGCGTCGAGGCTCGACTGAGCGCCTGTGGTGGTCACGTCCCACCCCGATTCGCGGAAGATCGTGGCAACCAGCGACAGACAGAAAACATGCGCCTCGCCCGGACCGGGTAGCAGGAGGATGCTGCGCCCTGCGGGATCGACCCCATCGTTCTCGAGCCGCGCGCACAGGTCGCGCGTCGCGGCCTGGAGGCGCCCGAGGGCCACGGTTACGTCGACGAAATCGCAGGCATCCTCCTCCCAGAGCCACCCGAGATGCCGCGCCACCGGCGCCAGCAGATCGACCAACATCCCTTCGAGGGTCAGCCCCTCGTCGAGGATGCTTAGGAGATGGGGCGCGAGATCGGTGTCGGTGCGGGCGAGCAGCAGGTCGCTGAGGCGCTGGACTTCGTCCGGTGTCGGCCGGTGCCCAACGGAAGGGGGCCGCGGCGCCGCCCGATCGCGGTGAGCCAGCATCAGCCGTGGCAGAATCTCCGCCTCGACCACGCTGGCCAACTGTCGTCGCATCCCGTGTCCGTCGGGCTGCTGCTCGAACGCCGAGGGGACAAGCGGCTCGGCCACGACACCGCATTCCGGTGACACAGCAGGAAACTCGAGACGCTCGCCGAAATGCCTCCAGTCGCCCATGGGCGTCTCCCTGAGGATGCGGCTCGGTGGATGCAGCGTGCAATTTAATGCGCTGATCGGCACCAGGGCAACGGACGCGTGTATCCCAACGATACGCTTCCGCTCACGATTGGCAATCCCCGGCCCCGCCGACCCCGACGGAAATGTAATCTTCAATGAGCGTCAACTTCAGTTGACACTTTTGGGCAGCCAGGCCTAGGTTCAGGGCGTCGAGGCCTCCGAAGACGGGGCCGAAGGGCGAGCGAGGGCGGACGCCATGCGTCAGCACCAGGGCCGGCAACAACCGCTCTACACGAGCGCTCAGCGTCAGCGGCGCGACGCGTCGCGCTGGACGCTGGTGCAGGGGGTTCTGGCTCCGCTGCAGTTTCTCGTCTTCGCGGTGAGTCTCGGTCTCGTCCTGCGCACCCTCACCACGGGTGAGGGGGCCGCGGCGGCCAACGCCTCCGTCGTCGCCAAGACCCTCGTTCTCTACGCGATCATGGTCACGGGCTCGATCTGGGAGAAGGTCGTGTTCGGCCGCTACCTGTTCGCGCCGGCCTTCTACTGGGAGGACGTGTTCAGCATGCTCGTGCTGGCGCTGCACACGGCCTATCTCGCCGCACTCGGCCTCGGCTGGCTCGATACGGAAGGGTTGCTGGTCCTCGCGCTCGCCGCCTACGCCGCCTACCTCATCAATGCCGGCCAGTTCCTTCTGAAGCTGCGGGCGGCGCGGCTCGAAGCGCCGGCCTCCCTCACCCTCGCCGGGGAGGTGGCCCGGTGAACGCGCACGCGCCCCTTCCCGCCAGCGAGTGCGACGTCACCGTCCGCGCCGAGCACGGCCAGCGGGCGGTGTTCTGCGGCCTCACCGGAATCGTCTGGCTCCACCGCAAGATTCAGGACGCGTTCTTCCTCGTCGTCGGCTCCCGCACCTGCGCCCACCTGATCCAGTCGGCAGCGGGCGTGATGATCTTCGCCGAGCCGCGCTTTGCCACCGCCATCATCGACGAGCGCGATCTCGCTGGCCTTGCCGATATGAACCAGGAACTCGACCGGGTGGTGACGCGGCTGATCGAGCGGCGTCCCGATATCCGGCTGTTGTTCCTCGTCGGCTCCTGCCCCTCGGAGGTGATCAAGCTCGACCTGTCGCGGGCGGCCCAGCGGCTGTCGCGGCGGCTCGCCCCGGACGTGCGGGTGCTGAACTATTCGGGCTCCGGCATCGAGACGACCTTCACGCAGGGCGAGGATGCCTGCCTCGCCTCGCTCGTGCCGGAACTGCCCGAGGCGGCGGCGACGGACGAACTCCTTGTCGTCGGCGCACTCGCCGACGTGGTCGAGGACCAGTTCGCTCGGCTGTTCTCCGATCTCGGGATCGCCGCCCGCTTCCTGCCGGCCCGACGGGCGGGCCAGATGCCCGCGGTCGGACGCGGGACGCGCTTTCTCCTGGCCCAGCCCTTCCTCGCGGACACCGCGCGCGCCCTGGAAGAGCGTGGAGGCCAGCGCATCGCCGCCCCGTTTCCGCTGGGTGCGGAAGGCACGACCGAGTGGCTTCGCGCGGCGGCCGAAGCCTTCGGCGTCGATGTCGCCCGCTTCGAGGCGGTGACGGCACCGGGCCTGCGCCGCTCCCGTCAGGCTCTGGCCGCGTATGCCAAAAAGCTCGCCGGCAAGCGGGTGTTCTTCTTCCCCGATTCACAGCTCGAAGTGCCGCTCGCCCGCTTCCTGTCGCGGGAGATGGGCGCCGAGCTGATCGAGGTCGGCACGCCGTATCTGCATCGCGGACACCTCGCCGCCGAACTCGAATGGCTGCCCAGCGGCACCGCCGTGGTGGAGGGCCAGAGCCTCGACGACGGGCTCGACCGCTGCCGCGCGGCCCGGCCCGATCTGACCGTGTGCGGCCTCGGCCTCGCCAACCCGCTGGAAGCCGAGGGGCTGACCACGAAATGGTCGATCGAGCTGCTGTTCACGCCGATCCAGGGCTACGAGCAGGCGGGCGACCTCGCCGAATTGTTTGCGCGTCCGCTCGACCGGCGCGCCCGGCTGGAGGTGTAGCGGCCATGCAGCTCACCGTCTGGACCTATGAGGGACCGCCGCATATCGGCGCCATGCGGGTCGCCACCGCGATGGAGGGGCTGCACTACGTGCTGCACGCTCCCCAGGGCGACACCTACGCCGACCTTCTCTTCACGATGATCGAGCGGCGCGCCAAGCGCCCGCCGGTCACCTACACCACCTTTCAGGCCCAGGATCTCGGCCGCGACACCGCCGCGATCTTCAAGGATGCGGTCGCCGCCGCCTACGCGCGCTTCCGGCCCCAGGCGATGATCGTCGGCGCCTCCTGCACGGCGGAGCTGATCCAGGACGATCCGGGCGGGCTGGCCAAGGCGCTCGCTCTGCCGATCCCGGTGATCCCACTGGAGCTGCCGGCCTATCAGAAGAAGGAGAACTGGGGCGCCTCCGAGACCTTCTACCGGCTGGTGCGCGCCCTGGCCGGATCGCCGGCCGAGCGTTCGCCCCGCGACGGGCGGCGCCCCGCCTGCAACATCCTCGGCCCCACCGCCCTCGGCTTCCGCCACCGCGACGACCTGATCGAGGTCCGACGCCTTCTCGACGGCCTCGGGATCGCGGTGAACGTGGTCGCGCCGCTTGGCGCGACGCCGGCCGATCTCGTCCGGCTCGGCGAGGCCGATTTCAACATCGTGCTCTATCCCGAGGTGGCGCGCAGCGCCGCGCAGTACCTCGAAAAGACGTACCAGCAGCCCTTCGTCGATGTGGTGCCGATCGGAGTCGGGGCGACGACCCGCTTCGTGGAGGCGGTGGCGGCCCTGGCCGGCGTCGATCCCGCCCCCGTCCTCGCCGACGCGCCCTCGCGCCTGCCCTGGTACAGCCGGTCGGTCGATTCGACCTATCTCACGGGCAAACGCGTCTTCGTGTTCGGAGACGCCACCCACGCGCTGGCTCTCGCCCGCGTCGCCGCGCACGAACTCGGCTTCAAGCTCGTCGGGCTCGGCACCTACACCCGCGAATTCGCCCGCGAGGTCCGGGCGGAAGCCGCGCTCCACGGGATCGAGGCGACGATCACCGACGACTACCTCGACGTCGAGGCGGCGATCCAGGCGGCCGCCCCCGAACTCGTGCTCGGCACGCAGATGGAGCGCCACATCGCCAAGCGGCTCGGCATCCCCTGCGCGGTGATCTCGGCGCCGATCCACGTCCAGGATTTTCCCGCCCGCCACTCGCCGCAGATGGGGTTCGAGGGCGCCAACGTCCTGTTCGACACCCTCGTGCACCCCCTGATGATGGGGCTGGAGGAACATCTCCTCGGGATGTTCCGCGAAGATCCCGAATTCCACGATGGCGCCGCCCCGTCTCATCTCGGCCGCGGGCCGAGCGGGACGGCGGACGCCGTGGAACGGGCGCCGAAGACTCCCCCCTCGCGTCGGCGCCCGTTCCACCCCCCATCCAGATCCAGGGCGCCGACGCGGTCCGCACCGCGCCGTGGGCACCCGATGCCGAGAAGGAGCTGAAGAAGATCCCGTTCTTCGTGCGCGGGAAGGCCCGCGCCAACACCGAGCGATTCGCCCGAGAGCGGCAGCTCCCGCTCATCACTCTCGAGACCCTTTACGATGCCAAGGCGCATTTCGGCCGATAGGCCCACCATCCGCGTCGCCATCGTCACGCTCGACAATCACTTGGCGAGCGCGGTGGAACGGGCGCGCCTGCGGCTCGCGGCCGAGATGCCGGGGCTCGCCCTGAGCTTTCACGCCGCCGCGGAGTGGGAGACCGACAAGGCCGCGCTCCGGGCCTGCGAGGCGGAGATCGCGCGGGCCGACATCGTCCTCTCGGCGATGCTGTTCCTCGACGAGCACGTCCGGGCGATCCTGCCGGCGATCCAGGCACGCCGCGCGAGCTGCGACGCGATGATCGGCTGCCTCTCGGCCTCCGAGATCGTGCGGACGACCAAGCTCAATCGCTTCGACATGAGCGGGACCAAGCGCTCGGCCCTCGACTTCCTGAAGCGGCTGCGCGGCAAGCCGGGCGCAGAGGGCAACGCCGCCCGGCAGATGGCGCTGGTGCGCAAGCTGCCGAAGATCCTGCGCTTCATCCCCGGCTCGGCGCAGGACGTGCGCGCCTATTTCCTCACCCTGCAATACTGGCTCGCGGGCTCGGACGAGAACGTGGCGAGCCTCGTGCGCTTCCTCGTGCAGCGCTACGCTGCCGGGCCCCGCGCCATGTGGCGTGAGATCGCCGCGGCACCCGCGCCTCAGCACTATCCCGAGACCGGCCTCTACCATCCGCGCATGGCCGACCGCGTCGGCGAGAGCCTGTCCGCCCTGCCGACCGTGCCGGGCGCCCGCGGCCGCG
This sequence comes from Methylorubrum sp. SL192, assembly GCF_026672325.1. Lineage (NCBI taxonomy): Bacteria > Pseudomonadati > Pseudomonadota > Alphaproteobacteria > Hyphomicrobiales > Methylobacteriaceae > Methylorubrum > Methylorubrum sp. SL192. The sequence goes on along the minus strand of NZ_JAPPQV010000003.1, from coordinate 4,302,981 downwards.
TCGGCCTGCTGCTGATGCGCTCCTACGTTCTGGCCGGTAACACGGCGCATTACGACGGCGTCATCGCCGCCCTGGAAGCCAAGGGTCTGTGCGTGGTGCCGGCCTTCGCCGCCGGCCTCGACAACCGCCCCGCGGTGGACGCCTACTTCACGGTGAACGGCCGGCCGGCGATCGACGCGCTGGTCTCGCTCACCGGGTTCTCGCTGGTCGGCGGCCCGGCCTATAACGACGCGGCGGCGGCCGAGGCGACGCTGGCGCGGCTCGACGTGCCTTATCTCGCCGCCCACGCGCTGGAATTCCAAACGATCGAGCAATGGGAGGCGGGCAGCCGCGGCCTGTCGCCGGTCGAGGCGACCATGATGGTCGCGATCCCCGAACTCGACGGCGCCACCGCACCGGTGGTGTTCGGCGGCCGTTCCTCGGCCTCCGGCCTCGGCAATGCCCGCGACATGCGCGTGCATCCCGAGCGCGCCGAGCGGCTCGCCGCCCGGATCGATCGGCTTGTTGCCCTGCGGCGGCGTCCGAAGCGCGAGCGGCGCCTGGCCGTCATCCTGTTCAACTTCCCGCCCAATGCCGGCGCCACCGGCACGGCCGCCTTCCTCTCGGTCTACGCCTCGCTGCTGAACACCCTGCGCGGCCTCAAGGCCGAGGGCTACGACGTCGCGGTGCCCGACAGCGTCGATGCGTTGCGCGAAAAGATACTCGGCGGCAACGCCACCCGCTACGGCACGCCGGCCAACGTCCACGCCCGCATTCCGGCCGAGGATCACGTCCGCCGCGAGACCTACCTGGCCGAGATCGAGGCGCAGTGGGGCCCGGCCCCCGGCCGCCACCAGAGCAACGGCGCCGACATCCTCGTGCTCGGCGCGCAGTTCGGCAACGTCTTCGTCGGGGTGCAGCCCGCCTTCGGCTACGAGGGCGACCCGATGCGGCTGCTGTTCGAGCAGGGCTTCGCGCCGACCCACGCCTTCAGCGCCTTCTACCGCTGGCTGCGCGAGGATTTCTCGGCCGACGCCGTGTTGCATTTCGGCACCCACGGCGCGCTCGAATTCATGCCCGGCAAGCAGGCCGGATTGTCGGAAGCCTGCTGGCCCGAGCGGCTGATCGGTGCGCTGCCCAACATCTACCTCTACGCCGCCAACAACCCGTCCGAGGGCACGCTGGCCAAGCGCCGCTCCGCCGCGACGCTCGTGAGCTACCTCACACCAAGCCTCGCCGCCGCCGGGCTCTATCGCGGCTTGAGCAACCTCAAGGCCTCGGTCGAGCGCTGGCGCGGTCTCGAACCGGAAGCGACGGCCGAGCGGACGGCGCTCGCCGTAGTCATCCAGGCGCAGGGCGCGGCCGTCGATCTGGTCCCGGCCGAGCCTGCCTGGGAGGGCAATCCCGCCCCGCACGTCACCGCGCTCGCCGCCGCTTTGTTCGAACTCGAGCAGACGCTGATCCCGCACGGCCTGCACGTGATCGGCCAGGGGATGGTCTGCGAGGAACGTGTCGATCTGCTGCTCGCCCTGGCGGAGGCCTCGCACGGGCTGAAGCCCGCCCGCACCGGGATCGAACTCCTGATCGAGGGCGCGTCCCTCAACGAGGCGCTGGCCGCCGCGGGTCTGCCCGCCGACGAGACCCACCGGGCCGCCTTCGCCGACCTCGCCCGGATCGATGCCGACCTCGCCCGCGACAGCGAGCTGCCCGCGCTGATGCGGGCCCTCGACGGGCGCTTCGTGGCCCCGGTCGCGGGCGGCGACCTGCTGCGCAATCCCGGTATCCTGCCCACGGGGCGCAACCTGCACGGCTTCGACCCCTACCGCCTGCCCACGGCCTTCGCGCTGGCCGACGGAGCCCGCCAAGTGGCGCGGGTGCTGGAGCGTTACCTCGAGGAAGGCCGGGCCCTGCCGGAGAGCGTCGCGCTCGTCCTGTGGGGCACCGACAACCTGAAGAGCGAGGGCGGCCCCATCGCCCAGGCGCTGGCGCTGATCGGTGCGGCGCCCCGCTTCGACGGCTACGGTCGCCTCGCCGGGGCCGAGCTGATCCCGCTCGAACAACTCGGCCGCCCGCGCATCGATGCGGTGGTCACGCTCTCCGGCATTTTTCGCGATCTTCTGCCGTTGCAGACCAAGCTGCTCGCGGAAGCGAGCTTTCTCGCTGCCAGCGCCGAAGAGCCGATCGAGCGGAACTTCGTGCGCAAGCACGCGCTGGCGATCCAGGCCGAGCAGGGCTGCGACTTCGAGACGGCGGCCCTGCGAGTCTTCTCCAATGCGGAGGGGGCCTACGGCGCCAACGTCAACCATCTCGTCGAGTCCGGCCGCTGGGACGACGAGGACGAACTCTGCGAGACATTCTCGCGCCGGAAGAGCTTCGCCTACGGCCGCACCGGCCGCCCCGCGCCGCAGCGCGACCTGATGAAGGCGGTGCTGGCCCGGGTCGATCTCGCCTACCAAAACCTCGATTCTGTCGAACTCGGCGTCACGAGCGTCGATCACTACTTCGACGGGCTCGGCGGCATGGGCCGGGCGGTGGCCCGCGCCCGCGGCGGGGCGGTGCCGATCTACATCAGCGACCAAACCCGCGGAGAGGGGCGCGTGCGCTCGCTCGACGAGCAGGTGGCGCTGGAAACCCGCACCCGTATGCTCAACCCGAAATGGTACGAGGGCCTGCTCGGCCACGGCTATGAGGGCGTGCGCCAGATCGAGGCGACGCTGACCAACACCGTCGGCTGGTCCGCCACCGCCGGCGCGGTGCAGCCCTGGATCTACGAGCGCATCACCGAGACGTTCGTGCTCGACGACGCCATGCGCGACCGGATGGCGACGCTCAACCCCACGGCCTGCGCCAAGGTCGCCAGCCGCCTGATCGAGGCTCACCGCCGCGGCTTCTGGACTCCCGACCCGGCGATGCGCGACGCGCTCGACCGTGCCGAGGAGGAACTGGAGGACCGGCTGGAGGGCGTGACACCCGGCATCACCGCAGGAGTCGCGGCATGAACATCGCCATCCGAAATCCGGTCCCCGTCCGCCGCGAGGAGGGCAGCCTTCAGGTCAGGCTCGACCCGAACGACCGGATCGAGACCGCCAAGGTCTTCGCCGTCTACGGCAAGGGCGGCATCGGCAAGTCGACCACCTCCTCGAACCTCTCGGTCGCCTTCTCGAAGCTGGGCAAGCGCGTCCTGCAGATCGGCTGCGATCCGAAGCACGACTCGACCTTCACCCTCACCAAGCGCCTCGCGCCGACCGTCATCGACGCCTTGGAGGCCGTGAACTTCCACTCGGAGGAGCTGCGGGCCGAGGATTTCGTGGTCGAGGGCTATAACGGCGTGAAATGCGTCGAGGCCGGCGGACCGCCCGCCGGCACCGGCTGCGGCGGCTACGTCGTCGGGCAGACGGTGAAGCTCCTCAAGGAGCACCACCTTCTGGAGGATACCGACGTCGTCGTGTTCGACGTGCTCGGCGACGTGGTCTGCGGCGGCTTCGCCTCGCCGCTCCAGCACGCCGACCGCGCGCTGATCGTCACCGCCAACGACTTCGACTCGATCTTCGCGATGAACCGCATCGTCGCGGCGATCCACACCAAGTCGAAGAACTACGGCGTCCGGCTCGGCGGCGTCATCGCCAACCGCTCGGCTAGGACCGACGAGATCGACCGCTTCAACGCGGCGGTGGGCCTGCGCCGCCTTGCGCACTTCCCCGACCTCGACGTGGTGCGGCGCTCGCGCCTGAAGAAATCGACGCTGTTCGAGATGGAGCCGACGCCGGAGCTGAAGGCCGTCACCGACGAGTACATGCAACTCGCCGAGACGCTCTGGGCCGGCGCCGACCCCTGCGAGGCGGTGCCGATGAAGGACCGCGACCTGTTCGAATTCCTCGGATTCGATTGATGAGCACGCCCTACCTCACCCGCCGCTCCCAGTTGGAGACCTACTTCGACCGCACCGCGGTCGAGGCGTGGTCGCGCCTCACCTCCGATGCGCCGGTCTCTAAGATCCGCGCCACGGTGCGGGCCGGGCGTGACACCATGCGCGCCAACCTCCTCGGCTGGCTGCCGGCGGATCTGACCGGCCTGCGCCTGCTGGATGCCGGCTGCGGCACCGGGGCGCTCGCGGTCGAGGCCGCACGCCGGGGCGCGGCGGTGGTGGCGATTGATGTCTCGCCGACGCTGATCGGGCTCGCCCGCGAGCGGCTTCCTGTCATCGACGGCCCCGGCTCGGTCGAATTCCGGGTCGGCGATATGCTCGATCCCTGGCTCGGCCGCTTCGACCATGTCGTCGCGATGGATTCGCTGATCCATTATCAGGCGCCGGACATCGTCCGGGCGCTGGCCGAACTGTCGCTGCGCACCGATGGCAGCCTGCTTTTCACCGTCGCCCCGCGCACCGCGCTGCTGACGCTGATGCACGCGGCCGGCAAGCTGTTCCCAAAGACTGATCGGGCTCCGGCCATCGTTCCGATCACGGAGAGCGGCCTGCGGCGGCGCATCGCCGGGGAGCGGGCACTAGCCCGTTTCGCCGTCGCGCGGACGCAGCGGGTGAACAGCGGGTTCTACCTCTCGAACGCGATCGAGCTGCGCAAGACGGTATCGCCCGCGATCGAGACCGGGGCCGCTCGATGAAATCCGGCCTCGCCATCACCCAGGCGCTGCTCCGCCTTGGCCCGGCGATCCTTCCGTTCGCCGACGCGGCGACGAAGGAGCTGCCGCTCGGGCGCCTGATGCGGCTCGCGCTGTTCCAAGTCACGGTCGGCATGGCCGCCGTGCTGCTGATCGGCACGCTCAACCGGGTGATGATCGTCGAGCTGTCGGTGCCGGCCTGGATCGTCGCCGTGATGCTGTCGCTGCCGCTCCTGTTCGCGCCCCTGCGGGCGCTGGTCGGCTTCCGCTCGGACACGCACCGCTCGGTGCTCGGCTGGCGGCGCGTCCCCTACATCTGGTTCGGCACGCTGCTGCAATTCGGCGGGCTGGCGATCATGCCGTTCGCCCTGCTGATCCTGTCGGGCGACACCACCGGTCCGCTCTGGGTGGGTCATGTCGCGGCCGCGCTCGCCTTCCTGCTCGTCGGCGCGGGGCTCCACACCACGCAGACCGTCGGACTGGCGCTGGCCACCGACCTCGCCCCTGCGCATGCCCGCCCGAAGGTGGTGGCGCTCCTCTGCGCCATGCTGCTCGCTGGCATGATGGGCAGCGCCGTTCTGTTCGGGCTGGCGCTGGCGAATTTCTCGGCGGTCCGCCTGATCCAAGTGATCCAGGGCGCGGCGCTGGTCACGATCGTGCTCAACGGCGTCGCCCTGTGGAAGCAGGAGCCGCGCGATCCGCACCGCACCGACCGAGCGGCGCCGCGCCCGAGCTTTTCCCAATCCTGGCGCGGCTATGCCGGGGAGGGCACCGCACGTCGGCGGCTCGCGGCGATCGCGCTCGGCACCGCGGCCTTCTCGATGCAGGACATCCTGCTCGAACCCTATGGCGGCCAGATCCTCGGCCTCACGGTGGCGCAGACCACGGCGCTCACCGCGATGCTTGCGGCCGGCGGCGGGCTGGGGCTGATTGCAGCGGCGCGCTGGCTCAACCGCGGCGGCGACCCCTACCGGGTCGCGGCGACGGGCGCGGTGATCGGCATCGCCGCCTTCTCGGCGGTGATCTTCGCTGCACCGCTCGCCTCGGCCCGGCTGTTTGCGGCGGGCGTCACGCTGATCGGCATCGGCGGCGGCTTGTTCGCCCACGGCACGCTCACCGCCTCCATGGCCAAGGCCGGGCCCGAGGATACCGGCCTTGCGCTGGGCGCCTGGGGCGCGGCGCAGGCCACCGCCGCCGGCCTTGCCATCGCCGCGAGCGGCATCCTGCGCGATCTCGGCGCCGCAGTGGCGCAATCGGGGGCGCTCGGCGAGGGCATGAACGAGCCGGCCATCGGCTACCTCATCGTCTACCACGTCGAGATCGCGCTGCTGTTCGCCACGCTGGTCGCGCTCGGCCCGCTCGTGCGCGCGGACGCCGCCGGTTCCATCCGTCCGGATGAGCGGCGTTCCGGTCCGTTCGACCCCCTCGTCAATCGTCCCACCTGATCGGGAGGCCTGCCATGCCCAGAGGCGAGATCACCGGTTACATCGATGTCGCGCAGGTCACGCTCTACGCGTTCTGGATCTTCTTCGCGGGCTTGGTCTTCTACCTGCGCCGGGAAGATCGCCGCGAGGGCTATCCGCTGGAGAACGAGGCGGCCGGCCGGCTGAAGAGCCCGGACCCGATCCTGATCCCGACGCCGAAGGCCTTCCACCTGTCGAGCGGCCACACGATGTATGCGCCGCAGACCAACATCGCCTACGATACCGATGTGCCGAGCGCCCGCCGCGAGGTCTTCCCCGGCGCGCCCTACTTCCGCACCGACACGTCGCTGCAGGCCGGCGTCGGGCCCGGCTCCTGGGTTCCGCGCCATGACGAGCACGACCGGACCTGGGACAACGAGTACCGCATCGTCCCCTTACGCGTCGCCGATGCCTTCGTGGTCCACGAGGACGGACCGAACCCGATCGGCATGCCGGTCTTCGGCGCCGACCGGCAGGTCGCTGGCACCGTCGTCGATCTCTGGCTCGATCGCGGCGAATCCTTCGTGCGCTACTACGAGGTCGAACTCGGTGCGGGCGGGCGCCGGGTGCTGATGCCGGTGACCTTCTGCACCACGGGCCGCTTCTCCCGCACGGTAAAGACCGAGGCGCTGCTGGCGGCGCAGTTCGCCGACATCCCCGGCATCAAGGATCCGGATTCCGTCACCTTGCGGGAGGAGGAGCGGATCATGGCGTATTTCGGCGCCGGCACCCTCTACGCCTCGCCCGCCCGCCAAGAACCCATTCTCTGAGGGGCGATCCGATGAGCGACTCCGACTTCCTGCCCGAAGGGACGCTGCGGGGCCTGCCCGGCCCGTTGCCGCCGGGCGAGCGCATCCTGTGGCGCGGCGCCCCGACCCTCTCCGGCGTGTTGCTGCGCGCCTTCCACGCCCGGCTCGTCATGGTGTGGTTCGCCGGCACCGCCACGGTGCTGGCGATCGGCGCCGCCGCGAGCGGGGGGCCGGCGCGGGCGCTCGCCGTCGCGGGCCCGACCTTGCTGATCGGCCTCGCGGCGCTCGGGCTGCTGAGCTTCCTCGCCTGGCTCGTCCACCGCACCACGGTCTACACGCTCACCGACCGGCGCATGGTGCTGCATGTCGGCATCGCCCTGCCGATCACCCTCAACCTGCCGCTCACTCGGATCGAGTCGGCCGACCTGCGCCTGTTTTCCGACGGCACCGGCGACATCCCCCTGCGCCTGCCGCCGGGCGAGCGGGTCGCCTACCTGCATCTCTGGCCGCATGCCCGGCCCTGGCGGGTGAGCCGGCCGGAGCCGATGCTGCGCTCGGTGCCCGAAGCCCGGAGCGTGGTGGCCCTGCTCGCCCCCGCGCTCGCGGCGCAGGCCGAAGGTTCGGCCGGGGCGGCCGCCGAAAGTGTTGCCAAAGGTCCGGCGCGCGCTTTGGAAACCGCCGCGACGGGGCGTGCGAGCGCTGCCCCCGGCCGCCTCGCGACCGCCGGGGCCCGATAGCGGAGAGTGAGACCGATGCCCGTCGAGCTGAACTTCCGCCGCCCGCCGCAGAAGCCGCGATCCCAGCGGCCGGCGCTTCTGGCCGTCGCGGCCCTGCTCTCGGTGGCGATTGTCGCCGTCGCCCTCGGCCGCGGCCAGGAGACGGAGCCGCAGATACCGGCCGCCCACGCAGTTCAGACGCTCGCCTTCCACGCCGAGGACCAGCCGGACGGCGCCATCGACCTGCGCGCGGCGGAGAGCGGAACGCTGGTCGCCCGGATCGAGCCGGGACAGGACGGCTTCATCCGCGGCACGCTGCGCGGGCTCGCCCAGGCTCGGCAGCGGGAAGGCCTGAGCCGCGAGCCTCCGTTCACCCTCGCGCGATTCGACAACGGCACGTTGTCGTTGGAGGATGGCGCCACCGGGCGGAACGTGCCGCTGCTGGCCTTCGGCCCTTCGAACGCGAAGGCCTTCGCCCGCCTGTTGCCCGGCACGGAGCTGCGGTGATGGCTGCAGCGGACAGAAGGGAGGCGGACATGGCCTGGATCGGCAAGACGGTCGTCGAGGTGCCCTGCACCGTCGAGATCGAGCAGACGCCAGAGAGCCTGCACGCGCATGTGACGCTCGATGGCGGGTTTGAGATCGAGCCCGGCGACGAGGTTCAGGTCCACGACGCGCCGACCGAGGTGCCCTACGGCGAGCGCCTCACCGTACGCCGCACCGCCACCGTCACCCGCGCAGGCCGGCTGGAGCGGGCCTGGACCAAGCTGATCGCCCATCTCGAGCTGACCGAGCTCTACGAGGTGAGCTTTTCCGAACGGAGGAAGCTGTGAACGCCAACGTCCAGCCCCAACCGGCGACGGGAGCTCCGTTCCCGCGCCAGCCGCTCAACGACTCGACCAAGAGCGCGCAGCAGACGACGTTTCTGAGCCCGCGCTTCTACACCACCGATTTCGACGAGCTCGACCGCACCGATGTCGAGCCCGTGCGCCGCGAATGGGACATCCTGATCGAGGAGCTGCGCTCGGACCCGAACAAGCGCCACTTCGTGCGCAACGAGGAGTTCGACTGCGACCTCGCCGAGATGGACCCGGAGCTGCGCAAGGAATTCCTCGACTTCCTCGTCTCCTCGATCACCGCCGAGTTCTCGGGCTGCGTGCTCTACGCGGAAATGCGCAAGCGCGCCAAGAACAAGGACATCAAGGAGCTGTTCGGCTTCATGAGCCGCGACGAGGCGCGCCATGCCGGCTTCATCAACGACACGCTGAAGGACTTCGGTGTCGGCGTCGATCTCGGCTTCCTGACCAAGGCGAAGAAGTACACCTTCTTCAAGCCGAAGTTCATTTTCTACGCGACCTACCTTTCGGAGAAGATCGGCTACGCCCGCTACATCACGATCTACCGCGAGTTGGAGCGGCATCCGGAGCGGCGCATCCACCCGATCTTCAAATGGTTCGAGAAGTGGTGCAACGACGAGTTCCGCCACGGCGAGGCGTTCGCGCTGCTCATGCGGGCCAACCCGAAGCTGACGACCGGGGTCAACCGCTACTGGATCCGCTTCTTCCTGCTGGCGGTGTTCGCGACGATGTATGTCCGCGACCATTGCCGCCCGGCCTTCCACAAGGCGCTCGGGGTCGATCCGACCGACTACGATTTCAAGGTCTTCCGGATCACCTCCGAGATCTCGAAACAGACCTTCCCGATCACCCTCAATCTCGACGATCCGCGCTTCAAGGCGGGGCTCGACCGGCTGCTGGTCTGCGCCGACAAGATCGCCGCCGCCAAGGCGGAAGGCGGCCTGTCGGGCAAGCTCAAGCACGGTGCCCAGACCCTGGTCGCGGCGGCGACCTTCGCGCGGCTCTACCTCTTGCCGGTGAAGCAGAACGCGATGCCGGCCGACATCCGCCTCGATCCGGTCTGGTAGCATGGGCGTCTACGCCGTTCCGGCGCTCTACGCCGTCCTGCTGTGGTGGTCGGCCACCGGGCTGGTGCTGGTGCTCCAGCACCTGCCGCGGCGGACGCATGCCCGCAGCATGGTTGCAGCGAGCGCCGTCCTGGCCGGCGCGCTCTGGACCATCCGCGCGGTCGCGGATGACGACACGGAGACGGGCGCCTATCTCGGCTTCACCGCCGCGGTCATCGTCTGGGGCTGGCAGGAGATGAGCTACTATATGGGCTTCGTCTCCGGCCCGAAGCCCGCCGCGTGCCCGCCGAATCTGCGCGGGTTCGACCGCTTCTTCGCGGCGCTCGCCACCAGCCTGTGGCACGAATTCGCGATCCTGATCGGCGGGCTCGCCATCCTCTGCCTTACCTGGGGGAGGGGAACCGGGTCGCGCTCTGGACCTACGCCCTGCTCACATTGATGAACGCCTCGGCGCGGCTCAACCTGTTCCTCGGCGTGCGCAACCTCCACGCCGAGTTCCTGCCGCCGCATCTCGGCTATCTCGCCTGCTACCTCAGCCGGCGGCCGATGAACCCACTGTTTCCACTCTCGGTGACGCTGGGCACCGCCGCGACGGTTCTGCTCGCCCGCGGCGCGCTCGGGGATGCGGCCGCGCCGCAGACAGTGACGGGTTTTGCCCTGCTCGCGACGCTCGCGGCACTCGCCACCCTTGAGCATTGGTTCCTGATGCTGCCGCTGCCCTCGGCGGCGCTGTGGAACTGGAGCCTGCCCGGCCGCGCCGCACCCAGAGCGGCCGAGATGCCCGAAACCCGGGCAGTGCAGCGCGAATGAGGCGAGGCGGACGCAAGATCTGCCCACCGGCATCATCTTCTTCGGGGAGGACGGCATGGATTACGAAGCGTTCTTCGGCAATGCGATCACCGGACTCCACCGGGAGGGGCGCTATCGCGTCTTTACCGATCTGGAGCGGCAGGCGGGGCGATTTCCCTACGCGACGCATCACAACCCCGGCGGCGCGCGCGAGGTCACCGTCTGGTGCTCCAACGACTATCTCGGCATGGGCCAGCACCCGTCGGTGCTGCAAGCGATGCACGAGGCGATCGATCGATGTGGAGCCGGCGCGGGCGGCACCCGCAACATCTCCGGCACCAACCATTATCACGTGCTCTTGGAGCAGGAACTCGCCGACCTCCACGGAAAGGAAGCGGCGCTGATCTTCTCCTCCGGCTACGTCTCGAACTGGGCGGCGCTCGGCACACTCGCCTCGAAGCTGCCGGGCTGCGTCGTCTTCTCCGACGAGGGCAACCACGCCTCGATGATCGAGGGCATCCGTTCGAGCCGGGCCGAACGCCAGATCTTCCGCCACAACGATCCGGAGGATCTGGACCGCAAGCTCGGGCTGATCGAGCCGGGCCGGGCCAAGCTCGTCGCCTTCGAGTCGGTCTATTCGATGGATGGCGACATCGCCCCGATCGACGAGATCTGCGACGTGGCCGAGGCGCACGGGGCGCTCACCTATCTCGACGAGGTGCACGCGGTCGGCCTCTACGGCGCGCGGGGCGGCGGCATCTCGGAGCGGATGGGGCTCGCCCACCGGCTCGACGTGATCGAGGGAACGCTCGGCAAGGCGTTCGCCGTCCATGGCGGCTACATCACCGGCTCGACCCAGCTCTGCGACTTCGTGCGCAGCTTCGCCTCGGGCTTCATCTTCACTACCTCGCTGCCGCCCGCGGTCGCGGCCGGCGCGGCGGCGAGCATCCGCCACCTCAAGGCGAGCAGTGTCGAGCGGGCGCGGCATCAGGAGCGGGTGGCACGGGTCCGGCAGGCGCTGGATGCGGCGGGCATCCCGACTTTGGCCAACCGCAGCCACATCGTGCCGGTGATGGTTTGCGACCCCGTGCTGTGCAAGGCGATTAGCGATACCCTGCTCGACGAGTTCGGCATCTACGTGCAGCCGATCAACTACCCGACCGTGCCGCGCGGGACGGAGCGCCTACGGATCACGCCCTCGCCGCTGCATTCGAATGCCGACATCGACCATTTGGTGAACGCGCTGAGCACGATCTGGCGGCGGATCGGGCTGAGCAAGGCGGCGGCGGAGTAGGGCGCCCGCGCCCTACATCTTCTTTTCGAGCGCGGCCTTCACCTGCATCAGCTGATCCCACACCACGCCGGGGCTCGTGCCCATCGCCTCGAGGACCGCGTTCACGCCCCAGAACAGGCCGAACAGGATCACCGGCACCAGGATCCAGCCGAGAATCTCCTCGCCGCGATGGCGCGACTTGCGGCGGCGGCGGCGTCTCTCGCGGGACGTCAACGGCTTCGGCCGCGCCGGAGCCGGCTGTGGCGCGACAGGCGTGAGGGGCTCCTCCTGCGCGTCGCTCGTCATGCTACCCCCATTGCTGGCCGATGCCGGCCCCTCTGGCAGAGCGCGGCGCCGCCCATATCCGGGAGCCGGCGCAGGAACGCAACCCGCGCCGGCCTCGAAGGCCGCTCACTCCTGCGAATGAGCGGCCACGCACTGTCAGACTTTCAGCGGAACCTTCGGCACGGTGCGGACGGAGCCGCCACCGGAGGATCCGCCGCCGGACGGACCACCATCACGCTTGGCCGCCCTCTTGCGCGGCACCGAACGCGGCTTCGAGCGCTTACGCTTGGCCGCATTGGCAACGTCCGTCTCCGGCTTCGGGGTGACCGGTCCGGCGGGGAACTCGAAACCGAGTTCCGCCTTGCCCTTGCCGTCCTCGGCCTCCGGCTTCTTCAGCACCACCTTAACGGCACCGCCGTCCTTGAGGCGGCCGAACAGCACCTCGTCGGCGAGCGGCGTCTTGATCGTGGACTGGATCAGACGGGCCATGGGGCGCGCGCCCATCGCGTCGTCGTATCCGTTCTCCACGAGCCACTCGCGGGCCTCGTCCGACAGCTCGATCGTGACGTTGCGGTCGGCGAGCTGTGCTTCGAGCTGGAGCACGAACTTGTCGACGACCTTGGCCACGACCTCCTTCGGCAGGTGGCCGAACGAGATGATCGCGTCGAGGCGGTTGCGGAATTCCGGCGCGAACAGCCGGTTGATCGCCTCGACGTCGTCGCCCGTGCGCTTCGATTGCGTGAAGCCGTAGGCCGACTTCGCCAGATCGGAGGCGCCAGCATTCGACGTCATGATGATGATGACGTTACGGAAATCGACCTGCTTGCCGTTGTGGTCGGTCAGCTTGCCGTGATCCATCACCTGCAACAGGATGTTGAACAGGTCCGGATGCGCCTTCTCGATCTCGTCGAGCAGGAGCACACAGTGCGGGTGCTGGTCGATCCCGTCGGTGAGCAGTCCGCCCTGATCGAAGCCGACATAGCCGGGCGGGGCACCGATCAACCGCGAGACCGTGTGGCGCTCCATGTACTCCGACATGTCGAACCGCAGCATCTCGACGCCGAGGCTGGCGGCAAGCTGCTTGGCCGCTTCGGTCTTGCCGACGCCGGTCGGGCCGGCGAACAGGTAGGAGCCGATCGGCTTGTCGGGATCGCGCAGGCCAGCACGGGCGAGCTTGATCGCCGAGGTCAGCGCCTCGATGGCGTTGGTCTGGCCGTAGACGACCCGCTTCAGGTTCTCGGTGAGGTTCTTCAGAACCACCGCATCGTCCTTCGACACGGTCTTGGGCGGGATGCGCGCCATCGTCGCGATGGTGGTCTCGATCTCCTTGACGCCGATGGTGCGCTTGCGGCGCGCCTCCGGGACCAACATCTGCGAGGCGCCGGTCTCGTCGATCACGTCGATCGCCTTGTCGGGCAGCTTGCGGTCGTTGATGTAGCGGGCCGACAGCTCCACCGCCGCCTTCACGGCCTCGGTGGTGTATTTGAGCTTGTGGAACTCCTCGAAATACGGCTTCAGCCCCTTGAGGATCTCGATCGTGTCCGGGATCGACGGCTCGTTGACGTCGATCTTCTGGAAGCGGCGCACCAGGGCGCGATCCTTCTCGAAGTACTGGCGGTACTCCTTGTAGGTGGTCGAGCCGATGCAGCGCAGGGCACCTGAGGCCAGAGCGGGCTTCAAGAGGTTCGAGGCGTCCATCGCACCGCCCGAGGTCGCACCCGCACCGATCACGGTGTGGATCTCGTCGATGAACATGATGGCGTTGGGATGCGCCTCGATCTCCTTCATCACCTGCTTGAGGCGCTCCTCGAAGTCGCCGCGATAGCGGGTGCCGGCCAGCAGCGTGCCCATGTCGAGGGAGAACACCGTCGCGTCGGCCAGAACTTCCGGCACCTCGTGCTGGATGATCTTGCGCGCGAGCCCTTCCGCGATCGCCGTCTTGCCGACGCCGGGGTCGCCCACCAGCAGCGGATTGTTCTTTTGGCGGCGGCAGAGCACCTGAATCGTGCGCTCGACCTCGGAATGGCGGCCGATCAGCGGGTCGATCTTGCCGTCGCGCGCCTTCTTGTTGAGGTTGACGCAGTAGGCATCGAGCGCATCGCCCTTCTTCTTGGGTCGCGCTTCGGTCTCCTCGCCGCCCGGACGCTCGGACGCGGCCTCCTCCTCGGCGCCGCGCACAGGCTTGGCCTCGGACGCGCCGGGCCGCTTGGCGATGCCGTGGCTGATGTAGTTCACCGCGTCGTAGCGGGTCATGTCCTGCTCTTGCAGGAAGTAGGCGGCGTGGCTCTCGCGCTCGGCGAAGATCGCGACGAGCACGTTGGCCCCGGTCACCTCCTCGCGACCCGAGGACTGGACGTGAATCACCGCACGCTGGATGACCCGCTGGAAGCCAGCGGTCGGCTTGGCGTCCTGGCGCCCGTCGCCCGTCAGATTCGAGAGTTCGGTGTCGACGTATTCGACGAGATTGCGGCGCAGTACGTCGGTCTCGACGTTACAGGCTCGCATCACCGCGGCAGCATCCTGATCATCGACGAGGGCGAGCAGGAGGTGTTCGAGGGTCGCGTATTCGTGGCGGCGCTCTCCGGCCAAGGCCAGGGCGCGGTGGAGGGCTTGCTCGAGGCTACGTGAGAAGCTGGGCAATGCTCTGGCCTTCGCTGGATGCCTATTTCTTTTCCATAACGCACTGAAGCGGATGTTGGTGCTTGCGGGCGAAATCCATCACCTGCGTCACTTTCGTTTCCGCGACCTCGTAGGTGAACACGCCGCACTCCCCCACACCATTGTGGTGGACGTGCATCATGATCTGGTAGGCGTCGTCGTGGCTCTTGTTGAAGAACCGCTCCACGACATGCACGACGAATTCCATCGGCGTGTAATCGTCGTTGAGCAGCAGCACGCGGTACAGGCTCGGTCGCTTCGCCCGCGGCTTGGTGCGGGTGATGATCGCGGTGCCCGAACGGTCGTCGTCGCCGGGGCTGCGCGGGGTTGAGGCCGCACGCACCGGAACTCGTCCCCGACCCGCCTCCTGCACGTTGTCCTTAATCAGCTTGGAAGACATCTGAATCGAAGCGACCTTGGTCTGGCAGCCTTCGGCGCCAGCGTCCCGGTGAGGGGCGCGGCGCTCAACAGGCAATCTATAGGCCGATCGGCGCCTGCGCCAGTGAGGTGCGCGAAACTGTCCGTACTGATTGAACGCGCGGCCAGCCCTGCGCCCACGCGCGAAATGCGGCGCGGCCGTCTTTGGATCCGATGACGAAACGCCGCATGGCGGACCCGACGCGGGCGACGCCGGCCTTCCCGAGCGGGTCTCGTCAAGACCGGCTTAACCCCTGTGGCGAAAGGACGATCTCGCACCCGCATCGGCCGGCATTAACGGCCGCGTAACCGCGTTCATCCTACCGTCTTCGACAGAGATTGCGGACCCGATGGCGGCGTTCGTGAAGGGTGCCAGCCGGGCTTGAACGTCCGACTGTCGAGGCGAAGGTTTCGAGATGCGTCGCGTAGAAGGCCGGCCCACCACGGGGTCCCGCGCTGTCGCCGTGCTGCTCCTGGCGACGAGTTTTCTCGTCGCAGTGGCCGACCCGGCCGAGGCAAAACGCCGAGGCCACGCCCGCAAGGCGGTGAGCGGGTACAACCCGCCCTACGCCGCCATGGTCGTGGACGTGAAGTCGGGCCGCACGCTGCACGCGGTCAACGAGGACGCGCTGCGCCACCCAGCCTCCATCACCAAGGTGATGACCCTCTACATGCTGTTCGAGCAGCTGGAGAAGGGCCGCTACGACCTCGACTCGCCGCTCTCGATCTCGGCCAACGCCGCCGCCCAGGCGCCGTCGAAGCTGGGGCTGCGCCCCGGCTCGACCGTCACGGTCGAAGAGGCGATCAAGGCGCTCGTCACCAAGTCGGCTAACGACGTGGCCTGCGCCATCGGCGAGAACATCGCCGGCTCCGAGCCGCGCTTCGCCGAGATGATGACGCGCAAGGCCAAGGCGCTCGGCATGAGCCGCACCCACTACGCCAACGCTTCGGGCCTGCCCGACCCCGACCAGATCACCACGGCCCACGACCTCACCCTGCTGGCCCGTGCGATCCAGGATCGCTTCCCGCGCTACTACCGCTACTTCCAGACCCGCTCCTTCGCCTTCCGCGGCCGGACCATCGGCAACCACAACCGCTTGCTCGGAAATGTCGAGGGCGTGGACGGCATCAAGACCGGCTACACCCGCGATTCCGGCTTCAACCTGATGACCGCAGCCAAGCTCGGCGACCGGCAGATCGTGGCGATCGTGCTCGGCGGCAAATCGGGCGCGAGCCGCGACCGGATCATGGCCGACCTCGTCCGCGCCAATCTGCCCCGCGCCTTTGCCGGCAGCCGTCAGACCGCGCCCGTGGTCGAGGTGGCCGAGCGCGGTCGCCCGGCGGTGGTCGCCGAGGCCGATTCCCGCACCCGTACGGTCCTTGCCTCGGCGGATGACGAAGACATCGAGACGACGAGCTCCACCAGCAACGCTCCGCTCGACATCCGGCCTGCCACCACCACGCCGGGATCGCGCCGCACCACCCTCCAGGCGCTGCCGGGCGCTGCCCAGGCCTATGCCGGCTCGGCGGGTCAGGCGCCGTTCCCGGGTACGGCCGGCAAGTCCACCGCCCGCTTGCCCGCCGTCGAGGGCGTCGCCTCCCGGGCCGAGGGCCCGCCGAAGGATGCCCGCGGCGACAGCGCCAAGCCGGTCACGCCGAGCCCCTGGGTGATCCAGCTCGGTGCCATGGACGACGAGGATAAGGCCAAGTCGATCCTCGCCGACGCACGCAGCCGCACCGGCATGCTCTCCAAGGCCGCGCCCTACACGGTGCGCGTGACCCATGGCGGCACCACGCTGTTCCGCGCCCGCTTCTCGGGATTTGCCGAACAGAGCACCGCGCAGGATGCCTGCGCCGCGCTGAAGAAGAACGGCTTCAACTGCTTCGCGACCCGGAGCTGATCGCCTCCAACAGCCCTCCTCGGTGCGGCTGCCGGCGCGTTCGGCCGGCGACCGCCCGATGACAGGAGCCGTATCAAGCGGCTTCGACGACCTTCGACATATCGACCCTGACAACGCGCGTGGAGTTCTAGCGATGTCGGTTCACCAGTCTGTCACGCGCCGCGTTCACGCGCGCCGCTCCCTCGACGCTGCCGCCCTGGTCGGGATGCAGCCGCTTCATCAGCGTCCGATGAGCCGCGCGGACGTCCTCCAGGGACGCCCCGCGCTCAAGCCCCAGGACCTGATAGGCCTCCTGCTCCGTCATCGACCCTGGCTTCGTCGGTCCGCCCGTCCGCGGGTCTCCGTCGACATCAGCGTCTACACGCCAGCCGGGGTGCCGGCGGTCGAGATACGCCTCTAGCCCGCGGGCGCCCTCGGGATCGTTGGCGCTCAGCAGAGCGGCCAACTCGATGAGCGCCTCTGACGGCACCGCCGAGAGGCGGCGGCCGGCGAAGGGTCCGACGAGCACGGTCCCGTCCATCGGCTCCCCGTCGGTGCCGAGGTCGAATTCGAGGGCGGCCGTCCGCACTTGCCGGGGCTCCCGGTATCCGCGCCATGCGCGGACCCGCCGGATCACGCCCGCCTCGCCCTCCGAGAGCCAGACGCCTCCTGCACCGAGCAGAAGGGCCAGGAGGAAGCTGCCGCGCAGCGACAGCACGAAGGCCGTTGCCAGCAGGACGTAGCCGGCGAGCAGGCGCGGCGTCAGGCCGAAGGGCAGGCGCCCGTTGCGGCGGCCGAGCCACCAGAATCCGATGAGCGCCAGAAGGCCGAGGGCGATGAGCATCCCGCGGTCATCGGCTGGTTCGGTGCGCGCGTAAAGCGCTCATCCGGTGCACGCCCACGGGGAGCGGGATTACAACCGCGTCTGCGCCACGTCGGCGGTATTCACCCGCACCGTCCGCACCCGGCCATCGCGCTCCACCAGCAAGCTCACCGGGCGGTCGAGCCCGGCTTCCTCGACCGCGGCGGTCAGATCCGACAGGCGGTGAACCGGGCGGCCGTTGGCGCCGACGATGACGTCGCCGATCGTGCCGGTGCGGGGATCGACGCCGCGCAAGCCGGCCTGCGCCGCCGGCGAACCGGGCAGCACCCGCAGCACCACGACGCCGTCGATGCCGAGCCGGGCGGCGGTCGCCTCCTGGCCGGCGATGATGCCGATGCCGGGATTGCGCACGCGCCCGTTCTTGATGAGGTCCGGCACCACCCGGTTCACGACATCGACCGGCACCGCAAAGCCGATGCCGGCGCTGGCGCCCGAGGGCGAGAAGATGGCGGTGTTGACGCCGATCAGGCGCCCGGCGGAATCGAGCAAGGGCCCGCCGGAATTGCCTGGGTTGATCGCCGCATCGGTCTGGATGACGCCCGACAGCTCCCGGCCCTCCTGCGTCGGCAGCCGCCGCTGGAGTGCGCTGATGACCCCGGTCGTCAGCGTGTGATCGAGGCCGAACGGGTTGCCGATGGCGAAGGCCGACTGCCCGACCTTGAGGTCGGCCGAGGTCCCTACAGCCAGGGGAGGGGGCATCTTGGCCACGCGGCCGAGCTGGAGCACGGCGAGATCGTAGCTCGGCGCCGTGCCGACGACCCGCGCGCCGATCACTTCGCCCGAGGCGAGCCGCACGGAGATCGAGCCGCCACCCTTCGTCGCGGCCTCGACGACGTGGTTGTTGGTGACGACGTGGCCCGCCGCGTCCCAGACGAAACCGGTGCCGGTCTGCGTGCCGGAGCCCTGCTGCTGTTCCCCTTGGCCGAACTCGTCGTCCGGCTCCATCAGCGCGCGCCCTTGCGCCGCCGCCTGGGCGAAGACGTGGACGACGGAGGGCGAGGCGCTGGCGAACAGATCGACGGTGGTCTTCTCCGCCGCCGAGAGATCGCCGCGCGCCGCGACCGAGCGGGGCGCGTTCGCCGAGTAGAAGAAGGCGAGGATGTAGGGCTGCGCCACGAAGGCGATCAGCAGGCCCAGCGTCACGCCCAAGGCGACGCGCACGAAGCGATCCGGCACCGACAACCTCAGCCCTGCTCAGCCATGAACCGCGCGACCCGCGCCGCGTCGGCGGTACGGGCTACGTTCAGGTTCTCTCCACCAAACTCCTGAGAGTCAGGTCCGTCGCGCCGAAAAGCGCGCGTCCGGCAATTGAGACTTAGCTGTGTCGGGTGTGGCGTCCAGTCAACAAATCCCCGCTTTCCTACACAGGGAAGCTGGGTGCGGCACCGCACCGAGGGATGCCCCTACGAAGAGTAACCAATTGCATACTGTTTCATACGCAGTGTCGTCCTACAGATGAAAAGGCATCGGTGGGTGGGTCCGGACCAATTCTTGGCGAAACCAAGGCAAGGTTCAGACGAGGAACTGCGACGAAACGGTGATCGAACGGCTATCGAGCACTCGAATTGATCGCAAAGCCGCCCCAGAGATGCTTCGATCGCCCTAGAACTTTGTACATACCGGCCCAGCGACGTCAGTCGTCGCCGCGATCCTTTCGCGAACGGGCCCGGTTCGAACAGGAAGCGCATGAGATGGAAACCGAAGCTCTCGAACGTCCTGCCGACCTGACGATCTGGCGCACCCTGCCGGCCTCGTCTCCCCTGGCCCAGCCGGAGCGCTACGACACCCTGCGCGAGGCGCTGCTTGCCGCCAAGGGCGCCCTCGGCGACCCCTCGAAGCAGCCCTGGATCATCACCGAGGAGGGCGAAATCCTCTCCCCGAACTGGATCCGCACCTACGTCAACTGATCGCGGCCTCAGCGCCCGGATCGGCAGGCCGTGCGGGTGCCGCCTCGGGGCATGGCTCCGGCCGGCTCACCAGCGTGACGAGCACGTAGGACACGATCATCAGCAGGAACCACGAGCCGAGCTTGGCCGCCGAGACCGGCGACCAGCCGGCCGCCTGGTTCGGGTAGAGCCAGACCCGGCTCGCCGTGCCGATGTTCTCGGCCAGCCAGATGAACCCGGCAACGAGGACGAAGCCGAGCAGCAGCGGCATCTGCCGGTACACGTGCCAGACCTTGAAGTGCACGACCGTGCCGCCGAACAGCACGCCGGTCGCGATGAACAGCATCGCCCGCATGTCGGCCACGTAATGGTGGCTGAAGAAGTTGAGGTAGATCGCCCCCGCCAGCGGCAGCGTGAACATCAGCGGCGGATGCCGGGTGAAGCGGAAGTCGAACAGGCGCCAGACACGGGCGATGTAGGAGCCGATGCTGGCATACATGAAGCCGGTGAACAGCGGCACGCCCATGATCCGCAGCAGGCTCGCCTCCGGATAGATCCACGAGCCGACGCCGGTCTTGAAGATCTCCATCGCCGTCCCGACGACGTGATAAAGCGCGATGACCTTGGCCTCCTCCCAGGTCTCCATGCCCAAAGCCAGCAGCCCGACCTGGATCAGGATCGCGGCGAGCGTCAGAAAATCGTAGCGCGAGAGCGACGCGTCGGCCGGGTAGAACAGGTGCGTGCCGATGAGCAGCGCGCAGATGAGGCCGCCGAACAGGCAGGCCCAGCCCTGCTTCACCCCGAACCTCAGAAACTCGTAGGCGAAGGCCGGCAGCCGGCCCGCGGCCTCGGCGCGCTTGCCGAGCCGGCGCTCGGCCGCGACGAAGCCTGCTAGGAACGGCCAGTTCCGCGCCGCACTTGGCTCCCTCCGCTGTGCCGCCATTCCGTCCAACCTTCCGCGCGCGCTCCCAGCGACCCGAGCCGCGGAAAGCGGCGGTTTGACGGTCACGCTCGCCTCGCCGCACATTCGGCGCGGCAAGCGCAGCGGGGAGGGGGCGTGCGGGCGAACGCGGTGGAGGATCGGGCTCACGCCCGGCGGCGGACGGAGCGCGAATTGCACCGGCTCGAAGCGCTGGTCGCGCGCAAGCGTTTCCGCAGGCGGAGCCTGCGGGCGCTGCGCGGATCGGCTGGCGCCGCGGCAACCTTCGGCGCTCTCCTGAAAGTGAAGGTGGTCGGAACGTTGGCCGGCAAGGCCGCCATCGCCGTCCTCGTCGGCCTCGGCTTCGCGTGGCCGGCGCTGGTGATCGGCGTGATCGGCGTCGTCGGGATCGTGTTGGCGGTGGTCAGCCTGTTTTCCGGCGAAGGCGGCCCCCACGGCTTCGACGTCGGTTGCAGCTGCGACTGCGCAGGCAAGGAGAAGCGGGCCGAACGGCTCAAGGCGCTGATCGCCCAGCGCAGAAGATGGCTAGCCGCGCCGTCGGGGCCGGCGCCGAGCGTGCGCTGGGATGCGCGCGGGCGCCGTCATCTGGCAGGCAGCCAGCGCAAGCGCGGCCGGTGAGTCCGGCCTTATGGACAGTAGCCGCGTTTGGTGGCTTGCCTATAATGCTCAAAAAATTCATCGTCTCCGCCGATGCCGAGACTGACGCCAGGAACAGACGCACGATGAGCTCCCGCATCCCCGATTTCGCCTCCGTCGCCTACGCGGCCGACGGCTTCAAGGCGCCGCCCCCGCCGGCCGGGGAGCCGTGGATGACGCCCGAGGGCATTCCGGTGAAGGGCTTCTACGGCCCCGAGGACCGCGAGGGCTGCGAGGGGATCGACTCGTTCCCCGGCCTGCCGCCCTACCTGCGCGGCCCCTATCCGGCGATGTACGTCACCCAGCCCTGGACGATCCGGCAATATGCCGGCTTCTCGACGGCCGAGGATTCGAACGCCTTCTACCGGCGCAACCTCGCCGCCGGCCAGAAAGGCCTCTCGGTCGCCTTCGATCTCGCCACCCACCGCGGCTACGATTCGGACCACCCCCGCGTCTCGGGTGATGTCGGCATGGCGGGTGTCGCGATCGACTCGATCTACGACATGCGCACGCTGTTCTCCGGCATTCCGCTGGACGAGATGACGGTGTCGATGACGATGAACGGCGCGGTGCTGCCGGTGCTCGCGCTCTACATCGTCGCGGCCGAAGAGCAGGGCGTGCCGCCCGAAAAGCTCGCCGGCACGATCCAGAACGACATCCTCAAGGAGTTCATGGTCCGCAACACCTACATCTATCCTCCCAAAGGATCGATGCGGATCATCTCGGACATCTTCGGCTACACCTCGAAGAACATGCCGAAATTCAACTCGATCTCGATCTCCGGCTACCACATGCAGGAGGCCGGGGCGACGCAGGATCTGGAGCTCGCCTACACCCTCGCCGACGGCGTCGAGTACATCAAGGCCGGCCTCGCGGCGGGCCTCACCATCGATCAGTTCGCCCCGCGCCTGTCGTTCTTCTGGGCGATCGGGATGAACTTCTTCATGGAGATCGCCAAGATGCGGGCCGCGCGCCTGATCTGGGCCAAGCTCGTCAAGGAGTTCGAGCCGAAATCCGATAAGTCGCTGCCGCTGCGCACCCACTCGCAGACGAGCGGCTGGTCGCTGACGGCGCAGGACGTGTTCAACAACGTCACCCGCACCTGCATCGAGGCGATGGCGGCAACGCAGGGCGGCACCCAGTCGCTCCACACCAACGCGCTCGACGAGGCTTTGGCGCTGCCGACCGACTTCTCGGCCCGCATCGCCCGCAACACCCAGCTCTTCCTGCAGCAGGAGAGCGGCACCACGCGGATCATCGATCCGTGGGGCGGCTCCTACTATGTCGAGCGGCTGACCCGGGACATCGCCGCGCGCGCTTGGGAGCATATCCGCGAGGTCGAGGCGCTCGGCGGCATGGCGAAGGCCATCGAGGCCGGCATCCCGAAGCTGCGCATCGAGGAGGCCGCCGCCCGTGCCCAGGCGCGGATCGATTCCGGGCGCCAGACCATCGTCGGCATCAACAAGTACAAGCCCGACGACGAGATGAAGATCGACCTGCTGCGCGTCGACAACGCCGACGTGCGTGCCAAGCAGATCGACAAGCTCAAGCGCCTGCGCGCCGAGCGCAACCAGGCCGACGTCGATGCGGCTCTGGCCGCCCTGACGAAGGCTGCGGATGGCGAGGGCAACCTGCTCGAACTGGCGGTGAACGCGGCGCGGGCCAAGGCCACGGTCGGCGAGATCTCGGAAGCGCTGGAGAAGGCCTGGGGCCGTCACCGCGCCGAGATTCGCTCGATCTCGGGCGTCTACAAGCGGGAGGTGGGCGGCATGTCGCCGGTGGTGGAGAAAGTCCGCGGCCTCGTCGAGGCCTTCGAGGAGAATGACGGGCGCCGCCCGCGCATCCTGGTCGCCAAGATGGGCCAGGACGGGCACGACCGCGGCCAGAAGGTGATCGCCTCGGCGTTTGCCGATCTCGGCTTCGACGTTGATATTGGGCCGCTCTTCGCCACACCCGACGAGGCGGCACGTCAAGCGGTAGAGAACGACGTGCACATCGTCGGCGTCTCCTCTCTGGCGGCGGGCCACCTGACGCTGGTGCCGGAACTCAAGGCCGCGCTGAAGCAGCAGGGCCGCGACGACGTGATGATCGTGGTCGGCGGCGTGATCCCGCCGGGCGACTACGATGCGCTCTACGCCGCGGGCGCCTCGGCGATCTTCCCGCCGGGCACCGTGATCGCGGAAGCGGCCGTGAAGCTACTGGGCGAACTCAACACGCGCCTGGGCTACGGCGAGCGGCAGGCGGCCGAGTAGTCCGCTTTTCCAGTCTCGGCGGGGGTCATGCCCCCGCCTTTCATTTGAATTTACCGGGATTCCAGGCGGCACCATGCCTCGCGTGGTGCCGCCTCATCGGATCGGCTAAGACGGCAGGGTCATTTTTCGCGCCCGCCGCTCCCGCATCCGTGCCCAACCGGCTGGCGCCTCCCGATACGCGACGGACTGGGCAATGGCCGAGGCAGACCACGAAAAGATCCTGCCCGTGATCCTGTGCGGCGGCTCGGGCACGCGGCTGTGGCCGGCTTCGCGCGAGAGCATGCCGAAGCAGTTCACGCCGCTGGTCGATCCGGCGACCTCGACCTTCCAAGCCACCGTCCGCCGCGTCGCCGACGAGGCCGTGTTCGCGAGGCCGACGGTCATCGCCTCGGCCGAGTCCCGCTTCATCGTCGCCGAGCAGCTCGCGCAAGCGGGCATCGCTGCCGACATCCTACTCGAACCCGAGCGGCGCGACTCCGCGGCCGCCGTCGCGGTGGCCGCACTTCACGGCGCGCGGCGCGGGCCGGAGACGGTGGTGCTGGTGATGGCCGCCGACCACGTGATCGAGGACGCCGCTGCTTTTGCCAGCGCCGCGCAGGAGGCGGCCTTGGGCGCCCGGCTCGGCCAGATCATGACGCTGGGCATCACCCCGACCCGGCCGGCGACCGAGTACGGCTATATCCGCACCGGCGGCGCACTCCCCGACGCGCCGGGCCTGCGCCGGGTCGAGCGCTTCGTCGAGAAGCCGGACGCGGCCGGCGCCGAGAGCCTGATCGGGGAGGGCGCCCTGTGGAACTCGGGCTACTTCCTGTTCCGCGCCGACGTGATGATCGCCGAGCTGGAAGCGCACGCACCCGACGTGCTCGAAGCCGCCCGCGGCGCGCTCGCGAACGCCGCCACCGATCTCGACTTCGTCCGACTTCAGGCCGAGTCCTTCGCGCGGGCGCCGAAAACCTCGATCGATTACGCGGTGATGGAGCGGACGACACGGGCCGGGGTGCTCGCCGTCTCCTTCGCGTGGTCGGATGTCGGTACCTGGGACGCGGTGTGGCAGGTGCTGGAACGCGACGCCCAGGGCAACGCCGTGCGCGGCCGCGTCGAACTCGTGGAGACCACGGGCAGCCTCGTCCATAGCGAGGGCGATGGGCTCACCACGGTGGTCGGCCTCGACGACGTCGTGGTGGTCGCGACCCCCGACGCGGTGCTGGTCGCCTCCAAGGCGAAGTCGGGCAAGGTCAAGGATCTCGTGACCGTGCTGCGCGAGAAGGCGCATCCGGAGGCGGATGCCCACCGCCGGATGTACCGCCCCTGGGGCTGGTATCAGCGCATCGATATCGGCGAGCGCTTCCAGGTGAAGCGGATCATGGTGACGCCGGGCGGGCGGCTCTCGCTGCAGAAGCATTTCCACCGGGCCGAACACTGGGTGGTGGTGAAGGGGACGGCCGAGGTGACGCTGAACGATTCAATCGTGCTCGTGCACGAGAACGAGGCGGTCTACCTGCCGATCGGCTCGATGCACCGGCTGACCAATCCCGGAAAGATCCCGCTCGAACTGATCGAGGTGCAGGTCGGCTCCTATACCGGCGAGGACGACATCATCCGGGTCGAGGACGTCTACGGGCGCTGAGCGCCGGAATCGGCCGATGGGTTGGCGAGGGCGCGCCCGAGCCGCGCGACATCCGCCCGGCCGCTCCTGAGCCCGAGCTTCGAGCGCCGCCACAGAATATCGTCGGGCGTGCGCGCCCATTCGTGCCGCACGAGGTAATCGACCTCGCGCGCGCTGAGATCGCCGCCGAAGGTCTCGCCGAGATCGGACAGCGCCCGCGCATCGCCGAGCAGATGCTCCAAGCGAGTGCCGTAGGCGCGGGCGAGCCGACGGGCGGTCGCCGCCGGGAGGAAGGGACGCTCCGCCACGAGCCTCGCCAGGAACCTCTCGAAATCCGCGCCGTCCATGTCGCCGCCGGGCAGGGGGGCGGTTCCGGTCCAGGGCGGCTTCAGGCCGGGCAGGTGCGGTCCCAGCCGGTCGAGGGCGTGCTCAGCGAGCCGGCGATAGGTCGTGATCTTGCCCCCGAACACGGAAAGGACCGGGGGACCGTCGGTGTCGAGTTCGAGCACGTAATCGCGGGTGACCGCCGAGGCGTTCGCCGCCGCGTCGTCATCGTAGAGGGGTCTCAGGCCCGAAAAGCTCCAGACCACGTCGTCCGGGCCGATCTGCCGCTCGAACGAGCGGTTGATGCAGGCGCAGAGATAGCGTGTCTCCTGGGCCGAGATGACGACGGGGCCAGGGCCGCCCTCATGCGCCACGTCCGTGGTGCCGATCAGGGTGAAATCGCGCTCGTAGGGGATGGCGAAGACGATGCGCCGGTCGGGCTGCTGCAGGATGTAGGCCTGATCGCCCTCATAGAGTCGCCGGACGACGATGTGGCTCCCCTTGACGAGGCGCACCTTCGGCCGGGCCTCGACGGCGAGCGTTCGCAGCAGGGTCTCGCCGACCCACGGTCCGGCGGCGTTGACGACGACCCGTGCCCGTACGCTCTCCCGCCGCCGTTTGTCGGAATCGTAGAGGGTGACGGTCCAGGCACCTTCGTCGCGACGGGCGGATTCGACGGCGGTCCGGGTGCGGATCTGCGCGCCGCGCTCGGCGGCGTCGAGCGCGTTCAGCACGACGAGGCGGCTGTCCTCGACCCAGCAATCGGAATAGCCGAAGCCCCGCGTCAGCCGCTTCTGAAGCGGCGCGCCGGCCGCGTCGCGATCGAGGCGCAGCGATGTCGAACCCGGCAGCGTCTTGAGGCGCGTGAGGTGATCGTAGAGGAACAGCCCGAGCCGCAGCATCCAGGCCGGCCGTAGCCCCGCATCGTACGGCAGGACGAAGCGCAGGGGCCAGACGATGTGGGGTGCGAGCCGCATCAGCCGCTCACGCTCGGCGAGCGCCTCGCGCACGAGCCGGAACTCGTACTGTTCGAGGTAGCGCAGGCCGCCATGGATCAGTTTGGTCGAGGCCGACGAGGTGTGTTCGGCCAGATCGCCCCGCTCGCACAACAGGACGCGCAAGCCCCGGCCCGCCGCATCACGGGCGATCCCGGCGCCATTGATGCCGCCGCCGATGACGAGGAGGTCGAACGGGTCGCTCACAGGCGGACCAGTCCGCTGACACTGACGACGATGCCGATCAGCACGAAGCCCCCGAGGCAGCGCCGCCACGGATTGACCCCGCGGACGATCTCATCGAGCGCCCAGACGGTGAGGCTCAGGAGTGCGACGATGCGAAGGCCCGCGAAGACCGGAGCCGGCAGGCCGGGCGTCGCCGCCTCAAGCAGCCATTCCAAGGCCGAGGCCGCGGCGAAGATCCAGAGCGGTAGGTTTGGCCATTGGCCGATCACGACGGCGCCGCTGCGCCGGTCGCGGAAGAACCAGTCGAAGACCCGGCGCAAGCGGGGCCTCAGATCGCGCTCGTGCCTCGAGCGGCCCGGATCGGCTCGCAGATCTTCGGGCTGATCCGGTCGAGATGCGGGCAGGCATTGGTCTGGTACCAGCCCCGCAATTCGGGCTGGTTCGGCGCGACATACATGGCCGTCAGCACGAAGCCGCCTGCGAGCACGATCAGAAGCAGGAGAAGGTTGCGCAAGGGACGTCTCCAATCCGACGGACCTCGGAGCGGAGGCCGGTTCATCGCGGCAGACGCGCGAAGGCCGGGAGAGTTCCCTGGCCGCCCTCGGCAGCGCCGTCATCGATGGCTGTCATCCAGCGTCAGAGGCCGGGTGTGAGTCAACGGCCCCTGTGAGCCGGGCAGGAGCCCGAGATCCTGAAGCCAGAGCATGGCGAGCAGGGCCGCGATCAGGCTGCCCAGCCCCATGAGAAGGGTGAGGTGGCGCCGCCGGACGATGATGAGGATCACCACGACGAGGAGGGCGAGCGAGAGCGCGAGCGTCAGCATGAGCGTCCTTCTACGACGATCCGAACCCCGGCGTCCCATGGCTTGATGCGACCGGGAGAGTCGCCATGTGTAGCGCCTGTCAACAGTCCAGACCCGACCATCAAAGTGCAGAGACGTGGATGACCGAACGAGATGCGGACCAAATCTGCTTTTCCCTCATGTCATCGAAACTTCACTGAACCTCTCCACTGAGCAGAGCTTGTAAGCCTGGCGTTGGGTCGATCGATGGGTGGACGCCGCTGCGCGACCGGCCGCGGCAGGGTCCGAGACCGTATGGCCCCGCGCCCGGCATCAGCGAAGTCCGCAGTCGATTCCTTCGAGGTTCAATGTCAGACGCGCTCAGCCTGCAGGACAGGGGTTCGGCACCGACCGAAGCCCGCTCGCCACGGGGCCCCAATCTCGACGGCCGGATGCATCCGGCTGGAATCGGCCTTTTCTTGCTCGTCCTGGTGGGAGGGCTTGGCTACGCGCTCTTCAACCTGATCACGGATATGCAGGCCGCCGGCCAGCCGCCGCTGGCGATCGGCGCCTTCGCGCTGCTCGGCCTCGCGCTGCTCATCGCTCTCGGCTTCGAGTTCGTGAACGGCTTCCACGACACCGCCAACGCCGTCGCGACGGTGATCTATACCCACAGCCTGCCACCGGTCGTCGCCGTGGTCTATTCCGGCGTCTTCAACTTTCTCGGCGTCCTCGTCTCGACCGGTGCCGTCGCCTACAGCGTCGTCACCTTGCTGCCCGTGGAACTGGTGCTGAAGTCCGGTTCGTCCGCCGGTTACGCGATGATCTTCGCGCTGCTCATCGCCGCGATCATCTGGAACCTGGGGACATGGGCGCTCGGCCTGCCGAACTCGTCCTCGCACGCGCTGATCGGATCGGTTCTCGGCGTGGGCCTCGCCAACCAGCTCCTTGCCGCCGAAGGCTCGGGCACCTCCGGCGTTCAGTGGAATCAGGCGTGGAGCGTGCTGCGGGCCCTGCTGTTCAGCCCCCTCGTCGGCTTCGTTATGGCGGCCCTGCTGCTGCTGACGATGCGGTTCGTGATCCGCAACCGCACCCTCTACCAGGAGCCGCAGGGTGACACGCCGCCCCCGCTCTGGATCCGCGCCCTACTGATCCTCACCTGCGGCGGCGTCTCCTTCGCCCATGGCGGCAATGACGGGCAGAAGGGCATGGGCCTGATCATGCTGATCCAAATCGGCGCCGCGCCCACCGCCTACGCGCTCAACCGGACCATGTCGGAATCGGCAACGCCGCATTTCGTTCAAGTCTCGGAGCGCGCCCGGACGGTGTTCCAGAACCGGGCGGACCAAGCCCCGATGCCGAGCCCGGCCGAGGGGCGCGTGCAGATCACCGAGGCGCTGGGGAAGAAGGACCTCGACCGGCCGGAGACCTATGCGGCCCTGGCCGCCCTCTCGGACGACATCGCCACGAAGGTGAAGGAGTACGGCGCGATCCGCCACGTTCCGGCGGAGGCGACGCCGAACCTGCGCAACGACATGTACCTCGCCTCGGACGCGATCCACAGCCTGAAGAAGCACGAGGGGCTCTTCGTCGGCGAGGAGGCCGAAACGCTGAAGGCCTACGAGACGAGCCTGAACGACGGCACCCGCTACATCCCGACCTGGGTGAAGGTCTCGGTCGCCCTGGCGCTCGGCCTCGGCACGATGGTGGGCTGGAAGCGCATCGTCGTCACCGTCGGCAGCCGCATCGGCAAGAAGCACCTGACCTACGCGCAAGGGGCGTCGGCCGAGATCACGGCCGCGGGCACGATCGGCCTCGCGGAGGCCTACGGCCTGCCAGTCTCGACCACCCACATCCTGTCGAGCGGCGTTGCCGGCACCATGGCCGCCAACGGCTCGGGCCTGCAATGGGCCACCGTGCGCAACCTCGCCGCCGCGTGGCTGCTGACCCTGCCAGCGGCGATCACCCTGGCCGGGCTGCTCTATGGCGGCCTGCGGTTCGTGTTCTGAGGCGAACCGAGGATCAAACGCCTGCGTACATCCGGCCGGGGTTGAAGATCCCGGCCGGATCATGCGCGGCCTTGATGCCGGCGGTGATGCGCATCAGCGGCTCGGGCAGCGGCTCGAAAACGGGGACGGCGGCGCGCAGAGTCTCGGGCGCGCGCACCAGGGTCGCGTGCCCGCTGCCGGCGGCCTTCACCGCAGCGCGGATCACCGCGGCGCCGGCATCGTCGGAGGCATCGGTGGCGAGCCAGATCAGGCCGCCGCCCCAATCGTAGAACCAGCGCGCGGCACGCTCGGCCGCGATCGCCGCGGTGACCGCCGGCCCGCGGGTCGGAGCGGTGGAGATACGCCAGATCGCGGCCGCGCGCGGTTCGGCCAGCAGGGTCGCGTCGCGCACGGCACGCCAGAGCGCGGCGCTCTCCTCACCCTCGACGACCTGCGCCGCGCCGTAGCGGCGCAGCAGGCGGCGCAGCTCGCCGAGGCGGTAATCGACCGATTTGGCGAAACCTTCGACGCGCATCAGCGTACGCGGCTCCGCGCCGCCGATACCGGCAGGCCAGTGGGCGGCGCCCGTCAGCTCGAACGGCGAGCCGAGGGCGGTGGCGAGCGCCTCGACCGCAGCGGCGTCGGAAAGGCCCGGCAGCACGAGGGTCGCGACCTGCTCCTGCACCGGCAGCACCTTGAAGGTGACCTCCGTCAGCAGGCCGAGCGTGCCCCAGGAGCCGGCCATCAGCTTCACGAGGTCGAGGCCGGTGACGTTCTTCATCACCCGCCCGCCGGACTTGATCGGCTGGCCGCGTCCGTTGACGAAGCGCACGCCGATCAGGCTGTCGCGGGCCGCGCCCGCATTGATGCGGCGGGGGCCGGAATTGTTGGCCGCCGCCACCGCGCCGAAGGTCGGCTCGCCGGTGGAGCCGAGGAGCGGGCGGTGATCCATCGGCTCGAACGGCAGCATCTGCCCGCGGCCGGCCAGCAGCGCCTCGACTTCGGCGAGCGGCGTGCCGGCCCGCGCGGCGACCACCATCTCGGCCGGCTCGTAGAGGGTGATGCCGGTGAGCCCCGTGGCGGCGAGCGTCGCCTCATCCTGCGGTGGGCGGCCGAGCGCCGCCTTGGTGCCGCCGCCGACGAGACGCAGCGGTTCCGATCGGCCGGCGGCCTGCGCCACGATGGTAGCCGCCTCCTGCTCGCTCGCCGGCGCGTATGAGGTCATCGTTTCCGTCCCGTGGGATTTTTCTGGAGCTTTGAGAAGCTCCCGGACTCAAACCCCGTTTGGCCGGAGGTGGCAAGCCGAGACTGCGCTAAGCCGACTTTGGGCCAAGCCGACCTTGGGCCAAGCCCGCGCCTACCGCGCGGCGGCCGGCAGCCGCTTCGGGAAGCGCTGGCGCACAGCGCTGCGCAGGCCGGCGATGTCGAGGAACCAGACGAGGGCCCCGTAGACGAGCATTCCGGCCGCGATGCAGGCGGGCAGAGCGAGCGCCGGCTCCAGGCCGCGGAACGGCAGCACGGCCAGAACCATGGCGAGGCAGGCGGCGGCGGTGAGGGCGAGGTCGCGGCCCGGCAGGCGCAAGCGCTCGATCCCCGTGAGCGCCCGCAGGCCGAGCACGGCGACCGCCGCGACGAGGCCGAGGGTCTGCGCGACGGCAACGCCCTGCGGTCCCAGCATCCGCGGCAACAGGACGAGGCCGACGGCGTTGACGGCCAGCCCGATGAGCGCAGCCGCGACCACCGGACTCGTCC
This sequence comes from Methylorubrum sp. SL192, assembly GCF_026672325.1. NCBI lineage: Bacteria > Pseudomonadati > Pseudomonadota > Alphaproteobacteria > Hyphomicrobiales > Methylobacteriaceae > Methylorubrum > Methylorubrum sp. SL192. The sequence continues at coordinate 4,272,002 of NZ_JAPPQV010000003.1, read as the reverse complement.
GGCGTCGGATCTGGAAGATGGGATTGAGGGCGAAGTTCATGATCGAGAGGCAGAACAGGCCCGGGATCAGCAGGTCGGTGTAGTCCGCGAACGGTCCGCGAAACTCCTCCGGCACGATCAGCGCCTGGAGGGCCGGCGTCACGGCCCAATAGCCGGCGGCGCAGGGCAGGAGCAGCGCCACCACGATGGCAATGTTGCGCGCGACCTGCGTCTCGGCGGCCTCGCGGCCGTGATGCTCCTCGGCCTGCACGGCGATCTGGAACAGCAGCAGGTCGAGTGCGGCCCCGAGCGTCGAGAAGGCCCGCGAACCGAGATCGGCGGCGAGCGCGAAATAGCCGGCCTCGGCAAAGCCGGCGGTGCCGGCGATGGCGGCGCGGTTGAGGAAGGGCATGATCTGATAGACGGCGTTGGCCGCGATCAAGGGCAGGCCGTAGGCCGCGAACAGGTGCAGAGTTTCACGAGCTCGGCCATGGGGCAGGGCGGGCGCGTGCCCCAAAAGCCCGTCGCCCAGGATCTTGCGCATCGGCAGCACCGCCAGGAACTGGCTCAAGCCCCCTGCGATCAAAACCCAGACCGGCTGCGGAAACAGCCATGCCGTGCCGGCCATCAGCACGAAGGCCAGGACGTTCTTCCACACCACGAGCCGGAGATAGGCGCTGCCGATGAAGCGGGCGCGGGCGAGCGCCGCGTGATAGTCGAACAGCCCGATCCCGATCGCCGCGACCATGGTGCCGGCGGTCATGACCAGACGTCCCTCGGGGGTCGGATTGACCGCGATCCCAAGTCCGGCGCAGAGGGCGGCGGTGGCAAATAGCGCCAGCGCGATGACCCAGTAAGCCCGGTCGAGACCCTGGCGGATCCAGGGCTCGGCCTCGCGTACCCGCGCCGAATAGAACCGCGTCGCCGAGAGCCGCAGCCACTCGAAGAGGATCGTGTTGAGCACGACCGCGCCGGCCGTCGCCAGGGCGAACCGGCCGAAATCGGCCGGCCCCAGCATTCGGGCGATGGCGATGCCGAGGATGAAGTTCAGCCCGGCATTGAGGACGAAGGCGGCGATGACGGCCATGGGACGGGGTGCGCTGCTCGCTCAGCCTGGAGCCTGAGGACGAGACTCGCAGCTAGCCGCCAACAAAGCCTGAATTGTGGGGCGCCGGGCCGAAGTCGGAGCCGTGCTATGGGTCTGAGGTTCGAAACCGGGATTCGCGATGTCTGTCGATCTGTCCTTCGTCACGAAGGTCTTCGCCGCTTTGTTCGCCATCATGAACCCGATCGCGAATGTGCCGGTGTTCCTCTCCCTCACCGATGGCGCCTCCGACGCCGTGCGGCGGCACGTTGCGGTCAAGGCCGCTGTCGGGACCACGATCGGTTGCCTCGTCTCGATCGTGGCCGGGCAGGCCATCCTGGATGCCTTCGGACTCAGCGTCGACGACTTCCGTCTGGCGGGCGGGCTCATCGTCCTGACGATCGCGCTCTCCATGCTTCAGGGCTCGTCGAGCCAGACGCATGGCCGCAGCCCCAAGGAGAAGGAAGACCAGATCGATGCGGACAGCGTCGCCATCTACCCGCTGACCATCCCCCTGCTCGTCGGTCCGGGGACGATCGCGACGCTCATCGTGTTCGGCCAAACCGCCAAGGCGCAGGCCAAATGGCCGGAACTCGCGCTCGGTGTCGGCGCCTTTCTCACGCTTCTGACTGTCGCGCTGCTCTCGGCCCCCTGGCTCGGCCACCACCTCTCCGCCACGGCCACCGCAATCACGCGCCGCCTGATGGGCATGATCCTGGCCGCGGTTGCGATGGAGATGATCGTGACGAGCCTGCGCAACCTGTTCCCCGGCCTCAGCCATTGAGCCGCAGAGAGCGCTCCAGACGGCGGCGCTTCTCGACGCCGCGTTACAGCCAGCCCTTCGCCTTGAAATAGAGCAGCGGCACGATCGCCGAGATCGCGATCAGGGCGAGGCCGTAGGGGTAGCCGTAGGCCCAGTCGAGTTCGGGCATGTGCTTGAAGTTCATGCCGTAGAGCGAGGCCACCAGGGTCGGCGGCACGCCGACCACGGACACGACGGTGAGAACCCGGAAGGCGTTGTTCTGCTCGATGTTGATGAGCCCGAGCGTCGCGTCGAGCAGGAACTGGACGGTCTCGGAGAGTCGCGTCTCGAACTCGTCCAGCGAAGCGATGTCCTGCGCCAGCGTGTCGAAGCGCGGCGCGTCGCCCTCCTTGAGAGTCTGCCCGCACTCGCTCTTGGCGAAAGCGATGATGCGCCCGAGCCCGAGCAGGCTGGCGCGGACCTTCGACAGCGACTTGCCGTGGCGCCCCACCGAACGGAGCAGGCGGCGCAGGGCAAGGTCGCGCCGCTTCGGCGCGGTGGTGTCACCTTTGCGGGCGCCGGGCCGGGCGCCGGAATCGAAATCGAAGATGCGGGTGGAGAGCGCATCGAGATCGCCCGACATCTCCTCCAGCAGGTCGGCGAGGTTGTCGACCAGTTCCTCGACCACGAGCAGGAACATGCCCGTGCTGGTGCTGCCGTCGCCGTCGCGCTCGTCCACACGCTTCCGGACCGCCGCGATGGCGCGCATGTCGTGGAAGCGCACGGTGACGAGATGGTCCGCGTTGAGCAGGAAGCCCAGCGGCTTCAGGCTGAAATCGGAGCGGTCGAAGGTCACCATCGGCGTCGAGAGGGAGAGGCCGTCGCGGTTGCGGCGCAGGCGGCTCGACGACTCGACCTCGCTCAGCGCCGCGCGCGAGGGCACGCGGATGCCCGTCTTGCGTTCGACCTGCGCGGCCTCCTCGGCGGTCGGATCGTTCAGATCGATCCAGACCGCGTGATCGGGCAGGCTCGCGCCGCCTCCCGCGCCGCCGTGCTCGACCGCGCCGTTGGCCCCATGAAGGCTCATCATCGGGAGAATGTGTCCCCGTCCGTCCCAGGCGCGCGAGAAATTCGCGTGAAACCGCCGCAGCCGGGAAGAAGCTGCGCCTTGACTCAAAAACGCCACGCGCCTATCTCGCCAGCGTCGTTAGCACTCACTTGCTTGGAGTGCTAACAATCAGGTGGAGCGCGGTCGTCCCGGCCGCATGAAGACCAACCGCCATTCCGAAGCAAGAGGGCAGCTCATGAAGTTCCGTCCGCTGCACGACCGCGTCGTCGTCCGTCGCATCGAGAGCGAAGAGAAGACGAAAGGCGGCATCATCATCCCGGATACCGCCAAGGAGAAGCCGCAAGAGGGCGAGATCGTCGCCGTCGGCCCCGGCGCTCGCGACGAGCAGGGCCGCGTCAACGCCCTCGACGTGAAGGTCGGTGACCGCGTGCTGTTCGGCAAGTGGTCCGGCACCGAGGTCAAGATCGACGGCCAGGATCTCCTCATCATGAAGGAATCCGACATCATGGGCGTCGTCGCCCTCTAAGGCGCGCAACCCCTCCACCGCCCTTCGAGGCCGCCAGGGCTTTTGCCCTCGGCCGGCTTCAGGGCCCCTTCCATCATTCGAGGTAAACTCACATGGCAGCGAAAGACGTACGTTTCTCCGCCGATGCTCGCGACAAGATGCTGCGCGGCGTCGACATCCTCGCGGATGCCGTCAAGGTGACGCTCGGCCCCAAGGGCCGCAACGTCGTGATCGAGAAGAGCTTCGGCGCCCCGCGCATCACCAAGGACGGCGTCACCGTCGCCAAGGAGATCGAGCTCGCCGACCGCTTCGAGAACATGGGCGCACAGATGGTGCGCGAAGTGGCCTCGAAGACCAACGACATCGCCGGTGACGGCACCACCACCGCGACCGTACTGGCCCAGGCGATCGTCCGCGAAGGCGCCAAGTACGTCGCCGCCGGCATCAACCCGATGGACCTGAAGCGCGGCATCGACCTCGCCACGGCCGCCGCGGTGAAGGACATCACCGCCCGCGCCAAGAAGGTCGCCTCCTCCGAAGAGGTCGCCCAGGTCGGCACGATCTCCGCCAATGGCGACAAGGAGATCGGCGAGATGATCGCCCACGCCATGCAGAAGGTGGGCAACGAGGGCGTCATCACCGTCGAGGAGGCCAAGACCGCCGAGACCGAACTCGACGTCGTCGAGGGCATGCAGTTCGACCGCGGCTACCTCTCGCCGTACTTCGTGACCAACGCCGAGAAGATGGTCGCAGAGCTCGAGGATCCCTACATCCTCATCCACGAGAAGAAGCTCTCCTCGCTGCAGCCGATGCTGCCGGTGCTCGAGGCCGTGGTGCAGACCGGCAAGCCGCTCGTCATCATCGCCGAGGACATCGAGGGTGAGGCGCTCGCCACGCTCGTCGTGAACAAGCTGCGCGGCGGCCTCAAGGTCGCGGCCGTGAAGGCTCCGGGCTTCGGTGATCGCCGCAAGGCGATGCTCGAGGACATCGCGATCCTCACCAAGGGCCAGACCATCTCCGAGGATCTCGGCATCAAGCTCGAGAACGTCGCCCTGCCGATGCTCGGCCGCGCCAAGCGCGTCCGCATCGAGAAGGAGACCACCACGATCATCGACGGTCTCGGCGAGAAGGCCGACATCGAGGCCCGCGTCGGTCAGATCAAGGCGCAGATCGAGGAGACCACCTCGGACTACGATCGTGAGAAGCTCCAGGAGCGTCTGGCCAAGCTCGCGGGCGGCGTCGCGGTGATCCGCGTCGGCGGCGCGACCGAGGTCGAGGTCAAGGAGAAGAAGGATCGCGTGGACGACGCGCTCAACGCCACCCGCGCTGCGGTGGAAGAGGGCATCGTCCCCGGCGGCGGCGTCGCGCTGCTCCTGGCCAAGAAGGCGGTCGCCGAGCTGAAGTCCGACATCCCGGACGTCCAGGCCGGCATCAAAATCGTCCTCAAGGCGCTCGAAGCCCCGATCCGTCAGATCGCCAGCAACGCGGGTGTCGAGGGCTCCATCGTCGTCGGCAAGATCACCGACAACGGCGGCGAGACCTTCGGCTTCAACGCGCAGACCGAAGAGTATGTCGACATGATCCAGGCCGGCATCGTCGACCCGGCTAAGGTCGTGCGCACCGCCCTTCAGGACGCGGCCTCGGTCGCCGGCCTGCTGGTGACCACGGAAGCCATGGTCGCCGACGCGCCGAAGAAGGACAGCGGCGCCCCGGCGATGCCGGGCGGCGGCGGCATGGGCGGCATGGACTTCTAAGTCCACGCACCCGGTCGAAGAACGGAAGAGGGGTCGCCGAAAGGCGGCCCCTTTTTCGTCGCTGGCACCGCGGTTCCCCGACGATGAGCGGACGTGCGCGGATGCTTCCACGTGAAAAGCGCCCAGGGTTTATCCTATGCAGTGGCCGGAGGCGCCGAGCCTCGGGCAGCGTCGGCGCGTTGTCGGCCTGACGTTTGCGAGTACCGTGACGGACCGTATACCCGCCCCATCGCCCTCTGACCTCCATGCCCGCGAGACGATGCTGAGTCTGATGCAGGCGCTGACCGAGGGAATACGGATCGATAGCCTGATGGCCGATCAGCTTTCTCAGATCTCCGAGCGCGCCCGGCTCTGCGGCGAGGCCGAGATGGCCGACGGGCTGCTCGACGTCACGCGGCAGCACCGGGTCGCAGTCCTGGAAGGGCAGGGCCGGCTCGCCGCCGTCGAAGCGCGGTACGCGGTGCTGTTTCCGGAGATATAGGCAGCCGTTTTGAGCGGAAGGGCTTCAGCCCTTCTTCTTCTTGCCCTTCCGATACTTCTCCTTATCCTTCTTCTCCCGGCTGTCCTTCGTGGGCGGCGCGTCGTGGTCCTTGCCGTCCCAGACTGCGGAGAAGGGACGGCTGGCAAGGGCGCGCTCCGGCGGCGCCTCACCTGAACGCAGCTTCGCCGGACTGTCTTCGGCGCGGGTCTCGCCCTTGCGGAACGGCGCGTCGCCGGCCGCCAGAGCGCTGAAGCGGTGGCGGTGCCACCCCGGCGTCGCGGTCTTCAGCGAGGGGTGGTGCGGGTCGAGGCGAGTCACCACTCCCTTCACCTCGGCCTCGGACATCCCGTCGGCGATCAGGGCGAAGCTCTCGCCGCCCAGCACCTCGCGGATCAGACGCAGCGACGCCACGCGCAAGGCCCGGGCCTTGAGCTGCTTCACGACGAGGGCACGGGCGGCTTTGGGAATCTCGGTGCGGATGTCGGGAAACGCTTCCGGCGCGGAGGCCATCGCCTGCAACACGGCATAGCCATCGACATCAAGGGCCATGGAGGATTTCCTTCACTTCCGCGACCAACGGGATCAGCACGTTGGGGACATGGGCGCCGTACTTGGCGGAGAAGGTCGGGGGCGCCCCGTCGGCCGGGACAAGCGCGTCGGCGAGCGCCGCCGCCTGAGGAATGCGGGTTTCGAGCAAATGGAAGCCGGCATCCTCGGCCCGCGCCTCCGCCTGGAGCCGCGCCAGGGTTCGCTGATGCTGGCGCACCTGGGACTGAAAGCGGGTGACGAGGACGTAGGGTGCGCTCTTCGGCGCAATATGGCTCGCCTGCCGGCTGGAGCGCCGCCAGATCGTCTCGACGAAGGCGTTGAGCCCGTAGGTCGAGAGAAAGTCGGGGATCGAGGTGACGAGAACGAGGTCGGCGGCGCGCACCGCCACCTCGGTGATCGGCGAGATCCCCGGCGCGCAATCAAAGAAGACGTAGTCGTAATGCCGCGCCAGCGGCACGAAGTCGTCGTGAAAGACCTTCCACAGCTTCTCGTCGATGGCGTGCATCGAGAATTTTCGCTCGGTCAGCTCGTAGAGGATCTCCCGCTCCACCAGTCGCAGATGCGGGCCGGACGGCAGCAGCGAGAGCGCGAGCGGCGCATTCTTGTGGGTGGTCAGGCTCACGCCGGGCTGGATGCGGGCGGAGAGATCGGGCTTGTGGCGGGTGATGAGCTTGAGGGCGAGATAGGCCTCCAGCGTGCGCCCGCGGACGATCATCTCGCCGAGCAACGCATCGCCCGCGAGGCAGACCGACACGCTCGCCTGCGGGTCGAGATCGACCACGAGCACCCGCGCCCCATCGGCGGCCAGCGCCTCGGCGAGCATGACCACGGTGGTGGTCTTGCCGACCCCGCCCTTCATGTTCGCCACCGCGATCAGCTTGCCGCCCACCGACATCCTCCTGAACGGCCCTTTCGCACGGCCACGCTCCGCAGACCGGCCGAGTCGCCTGGCGCTACCCTAGTGCATCACCTCTCGCAGAAAGCCGACGACACCTTTCGGTAGAATGCTTAATGTCATCCCATCGCCCGCCGCGCCGAGCGGCGTGCAGGGCCCGTCGGCGAGTGCCGCGCCGGGAATACGCCTTCGTGATCGCCCGTATGGGCGGAACACGGCGCTGATAATCCTATCTTGCGAAGCGCCAACGACATCCGCCCGATGGCGGGTCGCCCTCCGATCCGAGGTTTTTCCCTGTGATTTTTCCGACCACCACGGCCTTCTACGCCGCGATTCTGGGCCTGATCTATGCCGGACTGACCGGATGGGTGATCGGCGGCCGGGTCACCGGCAACGTCCTGTTCGGCGATGGCGGGCAGGACGCGCTCCAGCGGCGCATCCGCTCGCACGGCAATTTCCAGGAATACGTGCCGCTGACCCTGCTGCTGATCGCGCTCTACGAGGCGGGCGGCGGCTCCCATGGCTGGGTTCAGGGCCTGCTGATCGTGCTGGTGATCGCGCGCATCCTGCATCCGATCGGGATGTTCGCCCCCACGAACTCGCCGCGCCAGTTCGCCTGCCGGGGCGGCGGCATTCTCGCGACGTTCGCGGTCATGACGATCGCGTCGATCCTGCTGCTGCTGCAGGTCGGCTGACCGGCGGGTTCGCCCGTCCTACGGCGCGGCGGCGATCCGCGGCGCCGTGGCCTCGGCCAATGCGGCGGTTCCGTTGCGTTCGAGGGTCGCGACGGACAGGGGCTGACCGCGCCCGCGCAGGGCGTGGGTGCCCAGCGGTCTCACCACGACACCCTCGGGCAGCCGCGGCAGCCGCTTCAGCAGATCCTCGGAGATCAAAGTATCGACGCCGAGCGGGCGGCACAAAGCCTCGACCCGGGCGACGACATTCACGGCGTCGCCGAAATAAGCGATCTTGTGCCGGTCGACCCCGACTTCGGCCGTCACCACCGGGCCGCCATGCAGGCCCGCCCGCAGGCGCGGCACGGTGCCGAAGCGCGCTTCCCAGCCCTCCGCCTCCGCCTCGATGCGCTCGCGCACCGCGAACAGGCACTCGACGCAGCGCGCATCCTTCAGGCCGCGCTCCATCGGCCAAGTGATCATGGCCAGATCGCCGATATAGTCGTCGGTCGAGCCGTAGAACCGGCGCACCGGCTCGGCGAGGGTCGCGAAGACGGCGCTGAGATATTCCTGCGCCCGCAGGTCGCCGTGGGTCTCGGCGAAGGCGGTCGATCCGACCACGTCGAGGAACAGAAAGATGCGCTCCTCCTCCACCGGGCGATGATAGCGCCCGACGAGGAAGTTGATGAAGACCTCGCCGCCGATCAGGTCGCGCATGCGAATCACGAAGACGAGCAGGGCCGAGACGGCCAGCGCGTAGGCGAGCACCCGCGGCGTGGTGCGCACGGCCTCCTCCAGGCTGTCGCCGGTCAGGCCGAGCAGCCAGACGACGAAGCCGCCGAGCGCGTTGCCGACGACGATCATCGCCACGTAGGAGAGTTCCGCCGCGACGACGTAGAGCCCGGCGGGCAGGCGCCGGATGCGCGACTGGACGCCCGCCAGCAGCACGCCCCGGTCGAAGGCCAGGGCCGAGACACCGACACACAGGCCGTAGGTAAAGCCGGCCGCCGGGCTCGCACCACCGGCGAAAATGACGTTGTAGAGCAGCCCGGCGCCGCCCGCGGCGAGCAGGATGAGAAGCCAGAACCAGCGATGGTGCGGCAGCATCAGATCGGGCTCCGGCGGCCGGCGGAGAAGGATGCGCCCGGCCCGTTCGCGGAGGCCACAGGGCCATGCGGGCAACGGTCGGGCAGGCGGGTCGACACGGAGGCTCCTTCCGTCGGCAATCAGGAGATGCGGGCGAAGGCCGCGGTCCTCTCCCGACTGTCGGAGGGTCATGCCTGCAACGTGGCGCGAATGTGGCGCACGGCCGCATGCTCGGTTCCGGCCGCGCCCGATTTTTTATCGGTCGCCGCCCGACGGGAGGGATTACCCATTCCCGTCGGGTGAATCAGGCAGCGGCTACTCGCCGACCCCGAACAGCTTCTCGAGGAAGTTGCGATCGTCCCGGCTCGGACCGCGCCCCCTCGGAACCGAGCGCGGGGGGAGGGCGGAGGCCGTCTGCTCCGGCTCGCCGAGCAGCGCGCCGATCAGGCCGCCGGGGCCGGAATCCCGCTCAGGCTGCGCCTCGGGCCGCGGCGCCCGCCAGCGGTTCATGCCCGGCAGGCCCACCGGCTTCTCGCCCTTGAGCGCCGTGGTCATGTAAGCCTTCCAGATCTCCACCGGCAGGCTGCCGCCCGAGGCGCGCTTGGTCGGCTCGCCGTCGTCGTTGCCGAGCCAGACCCCGGTCACCAGCGTCGCGGAGTAGCCGACGAACCACGCATCGCGGAACTCCTGGCTGGTGCCGGTCTTGCCGGCCAACTCCCAGCCGGGGATCTCGGCCTTCTTCGCCGTGCCCATGGTGAAGACGTCGTGCATCATGGCGTTCATCATGCCGACGGCGTTGGGGTCGATGACGCGGCCGAGCCCGCCCTCGCCGCGCTTGTAGAGTACCTTGCCGGTGGCGCTCTTGATGCTGGCGATGACGTAGGGAATCACGCCGGTGCCGCCATTGGCGAAGGCGCAGTAGGCGCCCACGAGTTCGAGCGGCGTCACCTCCGAGGTGCCGAGCGCGATCGAGCCGTTGGCCTGGAGCGAGGACGAGATGCCAAGCCGCTGGGCGGTCTGCACCACCGCCTTCGGGCCGACCTCCTGGCCGAGCTTCACCGCCACCGTGTTGAGCGAGAGCGCCAGCGCCTCGCGCAAGGAAACCGCGCCGCGATAATTGTGCGAGTAGTTCTCCGGCGCCCAGTTGCCGATCCGCACGGGCGCGTCCTCGCGCATCGTGTCGGGGGTCAGGCCGCGCTCGACCGCGGCGAGGTAGACGAAGGGCTTGAAGGCCGAGCCCGGCTGGCGCTTGGCGGTTGTGGCGCGGTTGAACTGGCTCTGCGCGTAGTCGCGCCCGCCGACGAGCGCACGGATCGCCCCGTCCGGCCGCATCGAGACGAGGGCGCCCTGGCCGACGTTGTAGCGGCCACCCTTGGCGTTGAGTTCGTCGGTGAGCGCCTTCTCGCCGGCCGTCTGCATGCTCGCATCGACGGTGGTGGCGACGACGATGTCGTCGTCGAACTTGGGCAGGAAGTCGTCGAGCACGTCCATCACGAGGTCGGCGACGTAGTTCGGCGAGCCGCCGCCGCGGGTCGAGGCGGGCCGGGCCGGCTGGGCCAGCGCGACCTTCGCGTCGGCGCTCTTGGCAAAGCCCAGCTCTTCCATCGCCGCGAGCACCTGGGCCGCGCGAGCCTGCGCCGCCTTCAGGTTGCGGTTGGGGGCAAGCCGCGAGGGCGCCTGCACGAGGCCGCCGAGCATGGCGGCCTCCGCCAGGGTCACGTTCTTGGCAGGCTTGCCGAAATAGCGCTGCGCCGCGGCTTCGACGCCATAGGCGCCGGCACCGAAATAGACCCGGTTGAGGTAGAGTTCGAGGATCTCGTCCTTCGAGTATTTGTGCTCCAGCCACAGCGCCAGGATCGCTTCCTGGATTTTTCGCGATGCCGACCGTTCCGGGGTGAGGAACAGGTTCTTGGCGAGCTGCTGGGTCAGCGTCGAGCCGCCCTGCGCCACCCCGCGCCGGGTCAGGTTCTGGGTGATCGCGCGGGCAATGCCCACGGGATCGATGCCGAAATGGTCGTAGAACCGCCGGTCCTCGATCGCGACGAAGGCGCGCGGCAGGTAGGGCGGCAATTCCTTGATCGAGACGACGCGGCCGCCAGTCTCACCGCGGTTGGCGAGCAGGCTGCCGTCGCTGGCGAGAATCGCGATGTTGGGCGGGCGCTTCGGAACCGCGAGCTGGTCGATCGGCGGCAACTGCGAGGCGTGATAGGCGATGAGGCCGGCCAGCCCGATCGCCACCCAGATGCCGAGGACGACACCGGCATAGACCAGACGGCCGAGCCAGGAGCGCCGCCGCGGCGGGCGCCGGCCGCTGCCGCCGCCGGAGGCCTTGCGCGCACGCGCTTTCGGCGCCGAGGCGGGGCGGCCGGCCGAAGCCCGCTGCCCACCCGCCGACCGGTCGTTGCGCGACAGGCGCACGTCGAGGCGGCCCGGCTCGCTCCCCTCCGGGATGTCGAAGGTGGGTTCGCTGCGTGGTTTGCGTCCGCGAGACTGCGCCATGCGTTCCATGCGTCCGGGGCTGCCGATCCTCGAAGGAGTCTTGTCCTCGAAGGATCTTGCCTCCCGCGACCGTGCTCCCCTGCTCGGGATCCGCGCGTCGGTATTCCGCCGGATCGATCCCCTCGGACGCGCCGGCTGGCCCTGCGGCACGGCGGGTCGCCCCTTGCGTCAGAGACAGTAAATGCGGCGGGTTTAAGGGTTGTTAAACCAGCCGAAGCACGCCCGACCGGCCTTTACCGGATCTTCACGCGTGATCGTGTCACGCACGATTCAAGGGGCGCCCAAGGGGTGGCGCATCGAGGTGGCAACCGTTATCGACGGGTTCGCCCTCACCGCGCAGGCATGAGGGCCCGCACAAGGCACTGACCGGACCGGGGCTCGTTCGTCCGAGGGCCGGATCGCCTTTCCTTCTCCGACGACGGTCGCTCCGTCGCGGAAAGAGGCTCGAGGGTTGATGGCGCGCTCCGTTTTCGTCCTTCTCCACCGCTGGGCCGGTCTGACGATCGCCGCCTTCCTGCTCGTGGCGGGGCTCACCGGCGCGGTGATCTCCTGGGACCACGAACTCGACGATTGGCTGAACCCGCATCTGCACACGGTCGAGAGCCGCGGTGCGGCGATCCCCGCCCTCGACCTCGCGCGACACTTCGAGGCCCGGGATCCACGCGCCCGCGTCGCCTATCTCCCGCTCGCAGCTGAGGCCGGCGAGTCGCTGTCCCTGTTCGTGATGCCGCGGGTCGATGCGGCGACCGGCGGCCTGCACAAGCTCGGCTACAATCAGGTCTTCCTCGATCCCGTCACCGGGGCCGAACTCGGCCGGCGGGAATGGGGTCAGGTCTGGCCGATCACCCGCGAGACGCTGATCTCGTTCCTGTACAAGCTGCACTACTCCCTGCACCTGCCGGAGATGTGGGGCGAGGAGCGCTGGGGCATCTGGCTGCTCGGGATCGTCGCCGTCGTCTGGATGCTCGATTCCTTCGTCGGCTTCTACCTGACGCTGCCGGTGCGCAAACCCGCCAACCCGGAGCGCCCGGCGGCGGTCGAGCGGCAGCTCGGCCGGGGCTGGTGGTCGCGCTGGAAGCCGGCCTGGAAGGTGAAGACCGCGGGTAGCCCCTACCGCGTGACCTTCGATCTGCACCGCGCCTTCAGCCTCTGGACCTTCGCGCTGCTGTTCGTGCTCGCCTTCACGGCGTTCTCGCTCAACCTCTACCGCGAGGTGTTCCTGCCGCTGATGTCGAGCGTCTCGCAGGTGACGCCCGACCCGTCGAACACCCGCCCCTTCGTCTCGCCGCTCAAGCCGATCGAGCCGGGGGTGGATTATGCCCGCATCCTGGAGGCGGCACAGGCGGAGGGGCAGCGCCGGGGCTGGAAGGAACCGATCGGCGCGCTCGCCTACGCGCCGATGCAGGGCTTCTACACCGCCCGCTTCTTCGAGCCCGGCGACGACCACGGCGCCGCGGGCGTCGGACCGGCGGCGATCTATTTCGACGGTGGGGACGGCCGGGTGATCGGCGACCGCCAGCCCTGGGTCGGCACCGCCGCCGACATCTTCGTGCAGGCGCAGTTCCCGGTGCATTCGGGCCGCATCCTCGGCCTGCCCGGCCGCATCCTGATCTCGTTCATGGGGCTCGTCGTCGCGATGCTGTCGGTCACCGGCGTGGTGATCTGGTGGCGCAAGCGCGCGGCGCGTCTGTCGGTTCGGCGCAAGGCCGTCGCGCTGCCTGCCCGGCCCGTCAGCCGGCCCGTGCCGGCGGAGTAGGTTCAGCGCCCGGCCGCCAGCACACGGCGGCCGGCCCGGCGGGTCGGCGCCAGTGTCGCGAGATCGTCGTGGTGGAGGAGCAGGACGCCGGTGGTGCCGGCGAGCTTGCGGGCGGCGGGCGTGAAGCCGGCATTCGAGACCACGGCCGCCATGTCGCCCGACCAGTGGAGGGCGGCGGCCGCAACCTCCTGCACCGCCGCGTTGCCGACCGGGCGGCCGTAGCGCTTGCACTGTACGATCAGGCGCAGGCCCGCCTTCTCGGCGATCACGTCGCAGCCCTGGTCGCCGCTCGCCCCCGTGGGCCGGGCATCCCAGCCCGCCTCGCCCAGAAGTTCGGCGCAGTATCGCTCGTAGGCGATCCCGTCTTCCGGCGTCTCCATTTCGTCAGGCAGTTCGTGCGCACAGGCCACCCGCTCGACGATCTCCACCATCTCTTCGAAGCGCGGCTCGGCGTAATCGGAAAAGCCGCGCTCTTCGACGAGCGGCAGGACGGTGCGCTCGACGAAATACTCGCGCTCGCGCAGCCAGCCATCCTCGATCGTGTTGCCGTAGGCGTCGAGGAAACGCTCTTGCCGCCGTCGCAGGGCGAGCGTCGCGGCGTGGCGCCGGGCGATGCGACGCACGAGCGCGCGGAAGCGGCGCGGCCGGTCGAGGCGATGGAGGAGGATCGCGAGGCAGACCGCTCCCGTGGCGGCGAGAGCCGGTGCTCCATAACGGATGGCAGCGCCACCGCCGAGGACGACGGTCCAGAACAGGCGCGTGGCAATGGTCGACCGGCCGGACATCATGTCTCCCGCGAGAGACCGGGACGATGCCCGGACTACACAGGAACTGTTCCCGCCGAGCGGTTGCCCGACTTCTAACGCCGAGGCTTGATCCTGCTCTCGCCGACGGAGTGTAGCCGCATCGCGTGTGGATAAGCGGTTCCGGCGCAAACCCGCCGCTCGGAGGCCGGGCGATCGCTGGCGGCCCGGCCTTCTATACTGTCGGTCAGCGCGATGCGCTCAGACCGCGTCCGCGGAACGAGCCCGGCCACGGCGACGCGGCGCCGAGGCGCTGGTCTCATTAGCGGGTTCGGCGGCCGGTTCGGCGATTGTCTCCGGCGCCGTCTTGGAGGGCCATTTCCGGCGCTGCTGGCCGAGGCCCATGGTCCGGGCCAGTTCCGAGCGGGTCGCGGCGTAGCTCGGTGCGACCATGGGATAGTCGTCCGGCAGGTTCCAGCGCGCGCGGTACTCGTCAGGCGAGAGATTGTAGCGCGTCCGCAGATGCCGCTTGAGCGATTTGAACTTTTTGCCGTCTTCGAGGCAAATGAGGAAATCCTGCTGGATCGAACGCCGGATCGAGACAGCCGGCGTCGGGGCCGGTTCTTCAGGCTCACTCGGCTTATTCGATAAGTGTGCCAGCGCACCATGAACCGACGTGATCAGCCCGGGCAGTTCCCCGACCGCCAGGGAGTTATTCCCGACATAGGCCGACACGATATCGACAACCAAGGCCACGTGATCGCCAGCGGAGCCATCCTCAAGCGACATCCTCAATATCCCTTCCGATATCTGCAAACGACGAACTGCAACGAGCGCCATAACGAAGACGCCATCATTGCCGAGCACGGTGCGACTGCGCTGAATGATCCAGGACTTAACCTTTGATGGGTCCGGCTGCAAGATGGAATTTGAGCGTCTTCCAAAAATCAATTGAACTTTCGCCCGTTTGACACGGCTATTGCGATAAAAGTCGTATTGCGAACTCCATGAAAACCCCGACATACGGTATAATTCCGAAATGCAAGACGGGATCATTACGCAGACCGGTGGGAGAGTACCGTTCGGGAGCGTCGCGCCAGATTCGGCGGCGATTGCAAAAAGCCAAGCTCAAAAACGCTCAAACCACCGATATTTGAAATATATATCTGAGAACTTGAAGGAAAATACGAGTTTGAAAATCTAGAAAATACTCTATTTCCACGCTTCTCGGTAGAAATTTCAGTTAATATATCTCAGATAGAAAGTTATTATGTATTACCGGAGGCTATTTTGATACCATAATTATAATCAAAACTCATTTCATCAAACAAAATTCAAACCATTCTGCATCGAGGCCAATCGAAATCGCTGTATGCAAAAACTCAATGCCCGGATTTTTCGCGGGGGCCATAGGACTTGAATCGCTCGACCGTCTCGGCGACTTCGGCATCGGACAGCACCACCGGTGCGCCGACCTGCAACGCGATCGCATATTGGCGGCACAGGGCCTCGACTTCGACGGCGAGCCACATCGCCTTCGACAGGTTCGGGCCCGTGGCGATCATGCCGTGGTTAGCAAGCAGGCAGGCGCTGCGGCCTTCGAGGGCGTCGAGGGCGAAATCCGAGAGGCGCTGCGTGCCGTAGGGCGCGTAGGGGGCGCAACGGATGGTCGGGCCGCCGGCCATCGCGATCATGTAATGCACCGCCGGGATCTCCCGCCCGCAGATCGCGAAACCGGTCGCGTAGGGGGGATGGGCGTGGACGACGGCGCCGATCTCGGGCCGGGCCGCCAAGATGTCGCGATGGAAGCGCCACTCGGAGGAGGGGGCCAGCGGATGGTCCCAATGCCCGTCGAAATCCATGGGGACGAGGTCATCGGGGCTGAGCTGCTCCGCCGGAAGCCCGGAGGGCGTCACGAGGAAGCCGCTTCCGGTTCGGACGGAGAGGTTGCCCGAGGTTCCCTGGCTGAGGCCGAGATCGAGCATCCGGCGCATCGCCTCGACCATCGCTTGACGGGTCGCGAAAGTCGGCACGGGCAACTCCTCTGAGGGCGGATCGATCCTGCGATGCAGGGCACGCGGAGCGAACAGACTTTGTCGGGCGCGATTGCACCGGCAATCGCCGGAACGGATCCGTGACACTATCCGCAGGAGCGGCCGGGTGAAACCGGGGCAGGGGGAGCCGGACCGGGACCGCCGGCTGAGGATGCCTGCCGCCTGAGGCGGCAGGAACGCTCGCCGAACACGCGTATTGGACAGAGGTGTACTCGCTCTACGCGCTTCACTTGCGGCTCCGTCGCGCCGATTGTGGTCGATCTGCTCCATCAGACGGCGGTTTGACGCTCGGCCTCGAGCCTTGAAATGATATAGGCGGCCCATGAGCACCTATCGATTCGAGGCTCTGCTCGCCCCGCGCCGCATCGCCGTGGTCGGAGCGGGCGACCGACCCGGCTCCGTCGGCCGGGCGATCATCGACGGCCTGCGCGCAGGCGGATTCACCGGCGACATCGTTCCGGTTCATCCGCGCGAGACCAGCGTCGATGGATTGGCGTGCAGCCCGCGCCTTGCCGACATCCCCCAGGCGCCCGACCTCGTGATGATCGCCACGCCCCCGGCGGCGGTGCCGGGTATCGTCGAGGAGGCGGGGCAGATCGGCGCCGCCGCGGCGGTGATCCTGTCCGCCCATCTCGGCGTCGGCGAGGCGGCCCCGGCCGGCGCCGCCCACGCGGCGGCACGGCGGCACGGATTACGGCTGATCGGGCCCGACAGCGTCGGCCTGAGCGTCCCGGCACGCGGCCTCAACGCGAGCCTGCTCGCCCGTCCGCCGAAGCCCGGCGATCTCGCCCTCATCTCGCAATCCGGCACCGTCGCCTCGGCCATCGCCGAATGGGGATGGCGGCACGGGGTCGGCTTCTCCGCAGTGATGACGCTCGGCCGCTCCGCCGACATCGACATCGCCGACTGCCTCGACCACTTCGCCGAGGATTTCCACACCCGCGCGATCATCCTGTCGCTGCACCACATCACGGATGCGCGGAAATTCCTCACCGCAGCCCGGGCGGCGGCGCGCGCCAAGCCGGTCGTGGTGCTGCGCACCGGGCGCCACGACGCGCCCGGCCGCCGACCGGAGACGCATACCGGCGCGCTCGCCCGGCCCGGCGCCGTCTACGAGGCCGCCTTCCGACGCGCCGGCCTGCTCGCGGTGGACGGGCTCGATGCCATGTTCTCCGCCGTCGAGACCCTGGGGCGCCAGCGGCCCTTCCCCGGCAACCGGCTGATGATCGTCTCCAACGGGCGCGGCATCGGCGCGCTCGCCGCCGACCGGCTGGCCGATCTCGGCGGCACGCTGGCGGAGCCCGCACCGGCAACGCAGGATTGCCTAGCCCCCGTGCGGCACGGCCGGCAGGCCAACCCGCTCGATCTCGGCATCGACGCGGTGCCGGGCGATTACGTCGGTGCTCTGGAACCGCTGCTCGCCGGACGCGACAGCGACGCGATCGTCTCGATCCATGTGCCGACCGCGCGGGCGGGCAGCCGTGAGGTCGCCGAGACCGTGGCCGGCGCCGTCGCCAAGGCGCGTTCGGCGGGACGCCGCAAGCCGGTCTTCGCGGTCTCGATCGGCGAGGACGAGGCGATCCGCGCGATCTATGCCGACGCCAAGATCCCGCTCTTTGCCACCGATGCCGACGCGGTGGAGGGCTTCCTGCACCTCGTGCGCTACCGCGAGGCGCAGAACGACCTGATGCGCACGCCGGACGCCCTGCCGCGCGAGTTCACGCCGGACGTCGCCGCCGCGCGCCGCATCGTAGACGAGGCGCTGGCCGAAGGGCGCACCTGGCTCGACCCCTACGCGGTGACCGAGCTGTTGACCGCCTATCGGATCGTCTCGGTGCCCGTCACGCTGGCGCCCGATCCCGACGGGGCTGCGGCGGCGGCGTGGCCGCTGATCGCGGGCGGCGGCACGGTGGTGCTCAAGCTCGTCTCACCGGACGTGGTGCACAAATCCGAGGTCGGCGGGGTGCGCCTCGGCCTCACCTCGGAAGCCGACGTGCGCGAGGCGGCCCACGCCATGATCGCGCGCGTTCGGGAACTCCGCCCCGACGCGCGGGTGGCGGGCTTTGCCGTGCAGCCGATGCTGCGCCGGCCGCAGGGGCGGGAGCTGATTGCGGGCCTCGCCGAAGATCCGGTCTTTGGGCCCGTGGTCGTGTTCGGGCGTGGCGGCACGGCGGTCGAAGTCATCGACGACCGGGCCCTGGCCCTGCCGCCGCTCGATCTGGCCCTGGCGAGCGAATTGATCGGCCGCACCCGCGTGGCCCGCCGTCTCGAAGCCTATCGCGACGTGCCGGCGGCGGATTTGCCGGCCATCGCCCTGCTGCTGGTGAAACTCGCCCAACTCGCCGCCGACCTGCCGGCGGTACGCGAACTCGACATCAACCCTCTACTGGCGGACGCCGACGGCGCGGTCGCCCTCGACGCGCGGGTACGCATCGCGCCGGAGCCGAGCCCGCCGGAGCGTCGCCGTGGCAACTGGCACCCGCGCTTCGCGATCCGGCCCTATCCGTCCGATTGGGAGCGGCGGATCGAGGTCGGCGAGCGGTGCGTACATGTCCGGCCGGTCCGGCCCGACGACGAGGACATGTTCCGCGCCTTCTTCGCGCAGGTGGACCCCGAGGATGTGCGCCTGCGCTTCTTCGCGCCGGTGCGGGACTTCAGCCATGCCTTCCTCGCCCGGCTGACCCAGCTCGACTACTCCCGCGCCATCGCCTTCGTTGCCCTAGACGACGCGGCGGAGGAGGACCGGCGCATGCTCGGCGCCGTCCGTCTGCACGCCAACGCCAACCACGACACGGGCGAGTTCGCGATCCTCGTGCGCTCCGACATCAAGGGCACGGGCCTCGGCGCCGCCCTCATGCGCATGATGATCGACTGGGCCAGGGCCGAGGGCATCGCCGTGGTCGAGGGCAGCGTGCTCGCAGAGAACCGGCCGATGCGAGCGGTCTGCCGCCACCTCGGCTTCGTGGAGAAAGCGGTTCCGGACGACCCGAGCCTTGTGAAGGCGACGCTGACCGTCGGGGAATAATCACCGCCTACGGCCCCGATCGCGACCGGCCTTTTCGCGCGACGCTCCGCAGACAAAGAAAAACCGCCGACCCTTTCGGATCGGCGGTTCCTCGGTAGCGAGAAAAGGCTCAGTGGCCGCTGTCGGTGGCCTCGCGGGTCGACTCGTAGAGGAACCACGTGCGCTCCTCGGACTGATCGATCCACTCTTCCAAGAGGCTCGTGGTCGAGACGTCGTTGGCCTCGTCGGTGACGCTGTGCAGCTCGCGCATGTTGGCGGTCAGCGCCTTGTTGTCGTCGCGCAGTTCCTTGAGCATCTCCAGCGGGCTCACATAATCCGCGTTGTTGTCGGGAACGCGCTTGAGCTGCTCGGCCTGTCCGAGGGAGCGAAGGGTCGTGCCGCCGATCTTGCGGGCGCGTTCGCCCACGGCGTCGATGATCGCGAAGATCTGCTCCGACTGCTCATCGAGCAGCAGGTGATAGTCGCGGAAATTCGGCCCACTGACATGCCAGTGGAAATTCTTGGTCTTGATATAGAGCGCGAAGAGATCCGACAGGAGAACGGTCAAGCCCTCGGAGATCTTCTTGACGTCGTTCGGGTCGAGATCGGTCGGGGTGTTGAGCCGGTCACTGGGGACGCGCAGCTTCGCTTTCGCCATGGGGGGTATCCTTAACACTCTGCAATCGAATTCAGACGGGCGACAACCGCGCCGGTACTCGATCGGCAGAATGAGGAAGCAGGAAGCTTTGTTCCGCTCCGCATGGCAGCGCTGCTTTAGATGGGACGCGGCGCCGCCGGGGCGCCTCAGCCCCGGCCTCCGACGAGGCCGGGCGGTAGCGGCACCGGCTCGCTCTCCGGCCCACGGGCGGGCGGCGCGGCTTTGCGGGCCTGCGGCTTCGGCGGAGCGGGCAGGGCGGTTGCGGGCGCCGGAACGGGCGCGACTCCGACCGGTGCCGGCTTGGCCGGCGTGGGCTTGACGGGCGCAGCCTGCGCCGTGGGCGGCAGGGGACGCGGCGCGAGGCCCAGTGCGGCCGGGCGGGGTGCCGGCGCCGTGCGGGGCGTGATGGCACCGGTGGTCGTCACATCGGGGGCGGGCGGCGTCGCCGCGGCCGGCGCGGGTGGTGTGTCGAGGCCGTAGATGTCGTCGCGGAAATGCACCCGGCCGTCCGAGGTCGCGTAGCCGGTCATGTACACGAAGGCGACCGGCGTCGGCTTCACGAGCTTCACGTCGCGCCGCTCGCCGACGGCGATGGCGGTTTCGATCTCGATCGGCCCCCAAGCGGAGCCCGACCCGTTCGGTCCCTCGGTGCCCTGAAGCAGCCAAGCGGCGAACTCCTTCACCTGACCGACGCGCACGCAGCCATGCGAGTGGAAGCGCACCGAGCCGGCGAACAGCGACTTCGACGGGGTGTCGTGCATGTAGATCGCGTGGCGGTTCGGCATGTCGATGCGCACTTGGCCCAGCGAATTGTCGAGGCCGGAATCCTGGCGCAGCGTGTAGTTGGTCGCCTTCTGCGTGTTCCAGTCGATCGCATTCGGATCGACCTCGACGCCGCCGGGGCCGAGGATGCGGATGCGGTTCTTGGCGAGATAGCCCGGATTCTTGCGCATCGTCGGGATGATCTCGTTCTTGATCACCGAGACGGGCACGGTCCAGGTCGGATTGAGGTTCACGTCGGTGATGCGGGTCTCGACCGCGGGGGTCTGCTTGTCGGGCGAACCGACCACGGCGACGTAGCGGCGGGTCACCGCACCGTTCTCCACCGCCTCCACCGTGGCGGAGGGGATGTTCACGGTCACGTAGCGCTCGCCGAAGCCGAAGCTCGACCCCATCAGCCGCTGCGCCGAGGCGCGCAACTGCCGCTGCCGCACGTCGGCCGGCACGTTGAGGGCGTTCAGCGTCAGGCGGCCGAAGATGCCGGCATCCGGCAGGCCGTGGCGGGCCTGGAACGACTTCACGGCCGCCACCAGCGGCGGATCGAAGCGGTCGGAGGGCGGCGCGTCGGCGGGAAGGTCGCCGGTCAGGGTAAGGTGATGGCGCAGCGAGGGGATGGCGGTGTGGCTGTCGCCGGGCTTCGGGGCGAAGTCGGCGGGCAGCGTCTTCCAGCCGCCGGCTTCGGCATAGACCTGATAGCGCTCGGCGGCGCGCATCGTGTCGACGAAGGTCTGCGCGGTGTAGCTCGGCAGCGGATCCTCCGACACGCGGGCATAGACGACCGGCGGCAATTCGCGCGACACCTTCTTGGCCGGGGGCGCGTCGGCGGGAACCGCCACCGTGTCGGCGGTCGGGCGCTCCAGTTTCGGCGCAGACTTAGTGTCGGGCTTCGTGTCGGGCTTCGGATCGACCTTGGGCTCCGGTTTGGGATCGGCCCTCAGCTCGCGTTTCGGCTCCGGCGCGGCCTCGGCCTTCGGCTCGATCCGCAGGTTGATCCGCGAATCGGGCTGCGGCTCGGGGACGGGCTCGGCCCGGAGTGGGCCGGCGAGCAATAGGGCGAGGGCGGCTCCGGTGCCGCCGATGAGCCGGGCGCGGCGGGGCCTGCGCAGGGCGGGGATAACATTCGGCATCGCGGATCTCATCGGGTGCACGGCCCGATCATCGGCGGGGTTGGTTACCAACTCGCTCACCGCCTCGCCCACGGCGTGTGCCGAAGCACGCAAGCCACGCCAGATCAGACCGCATGGCGATCGCTCGAAGCCGCGTGAGCGGCTTCGCGGCGCGAAGAGTGCCGCGCGGAGCGGGGTTTTCGGGGCGTCAGCCCCGGAAAGCTCCGAGCGGAGCGAAGCATAAGCCCGCGGAGGCGGGCGCCGGCGACTGAGGCCCGCCAGAAACCAGGGTGATCGCGTTCGAGCGATTGCCCTGGAGCCGACTGTTCTGCCGCGGTGGTGCAGGCGTGCAGGATGTGCAAAACGCGAGGTTGGAATCCCTCACGAGACGCCCCGTCGCCGGCCGTTTCCCCTCGGGGCGACGGCGCAGCGGGCGTTTTGCGAGAGCCATTCGGCCGACGCCCCGCGAGACCCCCGTGAGCGAAGACAGACCCTCCAAGCCCGGCAAGACCCTGCTGAACCCCGAGCGCCGGCCGGACGACGCCGACCAGTCGATCCGCCCCTTGAGCCTCTCCGAGTTCATCGGGCAGCGGGCGGCGCGCGCCAACATGCAGATCTTCATCGAGTCCGCCAAGAAGACCGGCCAGGCCCTCGATCACGTCCTGTTCGTCGGCCCGCCGGGCCTCGGCAAGACGACGCTGGCGCAGATCGTCGCCCGCGAACTCGGCGTCAATTTCCGCTCGACCTCCGGACCGGTGATCGCCAAGGCCGGCGATCTGGCGGCGCAGCTCACCAATCTGGAGGAGCGCGACGTCCTGTTCATCGACGAGATCCACCGCCTCAACCCGGCGGTGGAAGAGATCCTCTATCCCGCGATGGAGGATTACCAACTCGACCTCATCATCGGCGAAGGCCCGGCCGCCCGCTCGGTAAAGATCGAGCTGCCGAAATTCACCCTCGTCGGCGCCACCACCCGCGCGGGTCTGCTCACCACGCCGCTGCGCGACCGCTTCGGCATCCCGATCCGCCTCGAATTCTACGAGATCGACGAACTGGAACTCATCGTCCGCCGCGGCGCGCGGGTGCTCGGCCTCGGGATGTCGGAGGAGGGCGCCAACGAGATCGCCAAGCGGGCCCGCGGCACCCCGCGCATCGCCGGGCGCCTGCTGCGCCGGGTGCGCGACTTCGCCATCGTCGAGGACGCGACGACGGTGAGCCGCGCCATCGCCGACCGGGCGCTGCAGATGCTCGACGTCGATCCCGTCGGCCTCGACGTGATGGACCGCAAGTATC
Source organism: Methylorubrum sp. SL192 (assembly GCF_026672325.1). Lineage (NCBI taxonomy): Bacteria > Pseudomonadati > Pseudomonadota > Alphaproteobacteria > Hyphomicrobiales > Methylobacteriaceae > Methylorubrum > Methylorubrum sp. SL192. The sequence continues at coordinate 4,249,291 of NZ_JAPPQV010000003.1, read as the reverse complement.
TCACCCTGATCGCGGCCTCGTTCGGCGGCGGCCCGGTCGGGATCGAGACGATCGCCGCGGCCCTCTCCGAGCCGCGCGACGCGATCGAGGACATCATCGAGCCCTACCTGATCCAGAAGGGCTTCGTGCAGCGCACCCCGCGCGGGCGGGTGCTGACACCGCACGCCTTCCGGCACATGGGCTTTGCCGAACCGCGGCGCGATCCCGGCTCGCAGTTCGGCCTGTTCGGCGGCAGCGACGACCCGGATGCGTGAGGGCCGAAGCCCCGTTTCCGTCACGCGACGAACGGTGCTGATCGGGCTCGGCACGAGCATCGCCCCGGTGCGCTTCGGCGTGCCGCAGGAGATCGTCGTGGTCGAGCTTGGAGCATAGAACGCGAAGCGCTGAGGCATGCATCGAGCACATATCATCTGCGTCATAATCGACGAAGACGTCGGCGTATTTCAGTCATTTTAGACTGTATCGGCGACCGTCAGCGCGACGCTCATTGACAACAAACCATTGCTCTAAAACAATTTATCTGAGATCTGTCGGTCTTTCCAGCAGCAATCCGGCGCATCCGTGGTTCTCGGTGGCGTGACCGGCGGTATGCGGAACAGGCGTGCATCGCACAAGTTGAGGGCCCGACCACGCTCTTCGGGAGCGCCGGCCCAACGAACGATTCCAGCACGACCTTCAAGGAACCCTCCGCCATGAAGACGACCGTCCTGGCCGCCCTCGGCCTGTCCGTCGCTGCCCTCGCCACGCCCGCCCTGGCTCAGGACGCCCTGCCGCTGCGCATCGGCGGCGATGCACCGATCGGGCGCGCCGGAACCGATACCCGCGACTTCCGCGCCGAGGCCCTGCGCTCGGATGCCACCAGCATCGAAGCCAGCCGGATCGCCCTGGAGCGCTCCCGCAATCCGCACGTGCGCAACTACGCCAACCGGATTCTGGTCGAGCGTCAGGCCACCACGCGCGCCTTGCTGCCGGAGGGTACGTCGCTGACCGCCAGCGGGCGCGTCGTCTCCGACCAGCAGGGTATCCCCACCCGCCTCGACAACCCGATCGGCGTGGTGCTGGCCCCGGTGACGCTGGCCGCCAACATCGGCACCGGCATCGTCGGCGGCGTGCTCGGCGGCGTCGGCCTGATCGACAACAGCCCGGGCGAACCCGGCCGTCGCGTCGCCCTCGGCCCGAACGGCCAGCAGCGCCTCGAGCGCCTGCGTTCGGCCCGCTCGGCCCGCGACTTCGATCGGGCCTATGTCAGTGGTCAGGCCCGCTCAGATGCCCGCACGCTGGCGCTCTACGGCACCTATGCCCGCAACGGCGACAGCGCCGCCGGCCGCACCTTCGCCAACGAGGCGCTGCCCTACATCGCCGACGAGCACGCCCACTCGGCCACCCTCGCCAACCGCATCGGCGGCTGATCGACCCGAACTCGACTGCCGTGCAGGGCCGCCCTCGAAAGGGGCGGCCCTTGCCGTTCGAGGCACCTTTGCCGTTGTCGAACCGGCCCGCCGGAAAGGGCGCCGCCCAACCTCTCGCCACTCATGACGAGACCCGCTAAATGACGGGATCCCCACGAACCCGGACGTCCATGGATCCGACCACAGGCGCCGATGCGCACCGCCTTCCGCTGCGCATCTACTACGAGGACACCGATTTCTCGGGCTTCGTCTATCACGCGAGCTACCTGCGCTTCATGGAGCGGGGCCGCACCGAACTCCTGCGCACGCTCGCGGGCGACCAGTCCGAGATGCACGCGGAGGGCACGGGGCTCGTCTTCGTCGTACGGAAGATGACGCTCGACTTCCTCAAGCCCGCCCGCATGGACGATTGGATCGAGGTTCACACCCGGTCGAGCGAGTTGCGCGGCGCCTCGATGCACCTCGCCCAGGAGGTGCGCCGCGGCGACGAGGTGCTGGTGCGCGCCGATGTCGTGGTCGCCTGCGTCAGGGACGGACGCGCGATCCGCTTGCCCGAAGGACTGCGCCGCGCCCTGACGCCGGCCGGTCTCAGATCCGCCTGACCTCGACCAGGAATTCCTGAACCGCCCGCGTCACCTGTTCCATCTGCTGGTCGAGGATCGTCGTCGCGGAGAGGACCGAGCGGGCCGAGCCGGCCGAGGTCTCGGCCGTGGTGGCGACCTGGGCGATGCTGCCCCCGACGAGCCCGGTGCGATCGGCCGCCTCGCGGGCGCTCCGGCTGATCTCGCCGGCCGTGGCCGATTGCTCCTCGACCGCGGCGGCGATGGTGGTGGCGCCGTCGTCGAGGCCGCGGATCACCCCGGAAATCCGCTCGATGGCCGCTACCGTCTGGGCGGTCGCCGCCTGGATCAGCCCGATATGCTGAGCGATCTCGCCGGTGGCCCGCGCGGTCTGGCCGGCGAGCACCTTGACCTCGGTCGCCACCACGGCGAAGCCCCGTCCGGCCTCGCCGGCCCGGGCCGCCTCGATGGTGGCGTTGAGCGCGAGCAGGTTGGTCTGACTGGCGATCGAGCTGATTAGACCGACGACCTCGCCGATGCGCTGCGACGTCTCGGAAAGCGCCTTGACGCTCTCCATGGCCGCGCCGGCCTCGGTCACGGCCTGTCCGGTCGCCGCGCTGGAGCGGTTGACCTGCCGAGTGATCTCGCCGTTCGAGGCGGTCAGTTCCTCGACGGCGGCGGCGACGGATTGGACGTTCACCGTCGTGTCGGTCGCGCCGGTGGCAGCGCTGTCCGCCGCGCGGGAGGTCGCGTCGGTCGCGGAGAGAACGCGCTCGGCCGCCCCGCGCATCGCGCCCGTGGCCGCGGTGGCCTCACCGAGAGCGGTTCGGACGGCGGCGTCGAAGCTGGCGATGGATTCGGTGAACGGCGTCACGTCGGCCCAGGACAACACGGCGGCAATGTAGCGGCCGGCCGTGTCGCGGACCGGCGAGACGTGAAGGTCGAGCGTCTTCGGTCCGAGCCGGATCTTGGTGCGCCAGGGCAGGCGGGCGGGATCAGCGACGATGCTGCGCTGGTGCGCCGGGTTCTTATGGAACACGTCCATGGTGAGGCCCACCATCGCGTCCGGATTGACGGAGGTCGGCAGATGCTCGCGCAGGCTGCGCAGTGTTTCGATGCTGCGCTGGTTCGCGAAGGTGATGGTCGCCTCCGTCGGGTGGAGGACGAGAACGTTGACCGGGAGCGCGTTCAGAACGGCCGCGTAATCAACGGCAAGCGTGTTTGCATGCTCCCGCGGCTGTAGCGCGGCCGCTTGGGATGCCCGTCGCCGGAGGATCATGGGAAAAAACACCTGCTCGCTTGAGGGCCGAAGCGGCCCGTTTCGACGAGAGATAGCCTTACATATGTTGGTTTAAGAACGGTGAAGGACACTACAGAAGTAAACATTCGTTGCCATAGGGCGGCCAAGTAGAAAAATGCTGCGCAGGTCTATTTCAAGTTTTTTGCCGATCTCAGATGCGCTCACAGGCTTCGACAGTCTTCACCGAGCGTTTCTCGAAGCCCGCGCGGCGCGGCTGCGACAACGATTTCTTAACCATGCCACGGGCTTAGAATCAGGCGTGGGACGGCTCGCATGGCACCGCGGAACGGGTGGAGCCTGACTGACCCCGACCCTTACTTTCGACAGATTCCCGAGTGATCTCAAACCCTATCGCTCAAAGGATCAGTCGGCAGTCCGGTGCGCCTCGGCGCGGCCCTGACGACGCGAGGATCGTTCGATGACTCCAGCCGATGCCATGCAGGCCGCGCCCGTCGCAGACATGAGCCTGTTCGGCCTGTTCTGGCAGGCCCACTTCGTCGTGAAGCTCGTGATGGTGGGCCTGCTCGGCGCCTCGATCTGGTGCTGGTCGATCATTGTCGACAAGACGCTGCTGTTCCGCCGCACGGAAGCCGAGATGGACGCCTTCGAGGAGGCGTTCTGGTCCGGCCGCTCGCTGGAGGAGCTGTACCGCTCCTTCAACGACCGCCAGCCCACCGGCCTCGGCGCGCTGTTCGTCGCCGCCATGCGGGAGTGGAAGCGCTCCTTCGAAGGTTCGGGCCGGCAGATCCACTCGCTGTCGCAGCGCATCGACAAGGTGCTCGACGTCACGATCCAGCGCGAGGTCGAACGGCTCGATTCCCGCCTCCTGTTCCTCGCCTCGATCGGCTCGGCCGGCCCCTATATCGGCCTGTTCGGCACGGTCTGGGGCATCATGACTGCCTTCACCTCGATCGCGGCCTCGAAGAATACCTCGCTCGCCGTCGTGGCGCCCGGCATTGCCGAGGCCCTGTTCGCCACCGCCATCGGCCTGTTCGCGGCGATTCCCGCGGTGCTCGCCTACAACAAGCTTCAGGCCACTGTGGCGAAGTCGCAATCGCGGCTCGAAGGCTTCGCCGACGAGTTCTCGGCGATCCTGTCGCGGCAGATCGACGAGCGCCTCTCGGTCGCCGCCTGAGCGCCTGAAGCAGATCGAGAGCGGGAGCTGAATCGATGGGCAAGACGCGATGGGCATGACGCACGGCGCGGCACAGGGCGACGGCAAGCGCCGCCGCCGCGGACGGCGCGGACACGGCGCCATCAACGAAATCAACATGACGCCGTTCATCGACGTCGTGCTCGTGCTGCTGATCGTCTTCATGGTCGCGGCCCCGATGATGACGGTCGGCGTGCCCCTCGACCTTCCGCAATCGAAGGCGAGCCCACTCAATTCCGACGTCAAACCGATCACGATCTCGATCCGCCGCACGGGCGAGGTCTATCTCGGTGAGGTCGAGCTGAAGGACGACGACATCGTGCCCCAGCTCATGCAGACCTCCAAGACCGGCACCGAGGAGCGGGTGTTCGTGCGCGGCGACAAGCGCGTCGATTACGGGCGCGTGGCCCAGGTGATGGCGATCGTGACCGGCGGCGGCTTCAAGAAGGTCGCCCTCGTCACCGAGCCGGAAGCGAATTAGCGGAGCAAGGCACCGTGGCTCTGCGCTGGCCCACTTCCCTCACCGAGTCTTTTCGAAATCGCGAACCCGGCGTCTGGATCTCGGCCGCGGTCCATGCCGTCGTGCTGGGCGCCGCCCTGTTCGTCGTCGCCGCACCGGTCCTGCCGGAAGGGGAGGAGGGCGTGCCGGTCGAGGTGCTGACCGAGCAGCAATTCTCCGAATTGACCCGTGGCGAGCTCAACGCGGAAAAGCCCGAGAACAAGCCGAACCGCGCCGATCGCGTGGCGGAGAAGCAGGAGCAGCGCGAGCCCGAGAACGCCAAGACCGACGCGCCGGCCGCGCCCACCCGCACCGCCGATACCCGGCTCGCCGCCGTCGATGCGATGCCGCTGCGGGCCGACACCGCCGACCCGGTGAAGGAAGAGGCGGAGGCCGCCGCGGCCAAGGCGGAAGCCGCCAAGGCCGAAGCCGAGAAGGCGGCCGCAGCCAAGGCCGCCGAGGCGAAGGCCAAGGCCGAGGTCAAAGCGAAGGCGGATGCCGCCGCCAAGGCCGAAGCGGCGAAGGCTGAGGCTGCGAAGGCGGCCGAAGCGAAGGCGGCCGCCGCAAAGGCGGAGGCCGAGAAGCGCGAAGAATTGCAGAAGCTGGTCGAGCACGAACAGGCGGAGGCCGAAGCCGCGGCCAAGGCCGCCGAGGCGAAGGCCAAGGCGCGCGCCGAGGCCAAGGCGAAGGCCGACGCTAAGGCAAAAGCAGAGGCCAAGGCCGAGGCGGAAGCCAAGGCGAAAGCAGAAGCGAAGGCGGAAGCCGAAGCGAAGGCCAAGGCCGAAGCGGCCGCCAAAGCCGAAGCGGAGGCCGAGCACCGCAAGCAGGTCGCCGAAGCCAAAGCCAAGGCGGAGACCGATGCGAAGGCCAAAGCCGAAGCCGCCGCGAAAGCCAAGGCCAAAGCGATGGCCGACGCCAGGGCGAAGGCCGATGCCGAGGCCAAGGCGCGCCAGCAGGCGGAACTCGCCAACAGGACCAGCCCGGGCGACAGCCGCGAGACGCAAACCCGCGCCGCCTCGCAATCGACCGGCTCGACCGGCCGCGAAGTGCAGCGCACGGCCTCGCTCGGCACGGCCTCCGGTACCGCTCAGCGCCTCTCGCCGTCGTTGCGCGGCGCTCTCGTGGGCATGCTGCAACAGCAGATCGAGCGCTGCTACTCGGCGCCGCCCGGCGCGACGCAGGGCGTCGTGCTGCCGATGCTCGACATCCGCCTCAACCCGGACGGATCGCTCACCACCGAGCCGCGGGTCATGCGCGCGGGCAACAACTCGGTCGATCAGTCGATCGCCCAGGCGGCGCTCCGGGCTGTGCGGCGCTGCGCACCCTTCAAGATTCCGGCCCAGTACGCGCCGTATTACAACGACTGGAAGGCCATCAACGCCGAGTTCGAGTTCTCGCCCGTGTGATCCGCCGGCTCGACCCGCCGATCCACCGCGTCATCGGCCTTTCTGTCTCGCATTCCCCGAACGACCTGGACTTGTCCCATGCCTGGAACAGCCTTCACCCGGCGCACCCTCCTGCCGGCGCTCACGGCCGCGCTCGGCGTCCTCGCCCTGGCGCTGCCCGCCGCGACTCCGGCGCGGGCGCAGCTGCAGCTCCGCATCGGCAGCGGCGCCTTCCAGCCGATGCCGATCGCCGTCGCCGACTTCGCCGGTGACGCCAGCCTCGGCACGCTGGTGGCCAGCGTCATCACGAACAACCTGCGCCGCTCCGGCTACTTCACGCCGCTGGAGAAGGGGCGCTTCCCCGAGAACCCGAGCTTCGACGCCGCGCCCAACTTCGAGGCGTGGAAGGGCGCGGGCGTCCAGGCGCTGGTGACAGGCCGGGTCGGGCGCGACGCCTCGGGCCGGCTCACCGTCGCCTTCCGCCTGTGGGACGTGGCCTCAGGCCAGCAGATCACGGGTCAGCAATACGGCACCGACGTCGCCAATGCGCGCCGCACCGGGCATCTCGTGTCGGATGCGGTCTACACCAAGGTCACCGGCCTCGGGCCGTGGTTCGACAGCCGCGTCGCTTTTGTCGATGAGTCCGGCCCGAAGGAGAACCGCCGCAAGCGCCTGATGGTGATGGATCAGGACGGCGCCAATGTCCGCGCGCTGACCGGGGGCGGCGACGTCTCGGTGGTGGCGCCGCGCTACTCGCCGGCGGGGCAGGACATCGCCTTCATGACCCAGGCGCCGGGGCAGCAGCCCAAGGTCCAGATGATCGATCTGGAGACCGGCAAGCGTCAGACGGTCGGCAATTTCGCTTCGATGAGCGCCAGCCCGCGCTTCTCGCCGGACGGGCGCCGCCTCGTGATGAGCGTGCAGCAGGGCGGCAACGCCGACATCGTCACCGTCGATATCGCCTCGAAGGCGCAGACGCCGGTCACGCAAGGTCTCGCGATCGACACCTCACCGAGCTACGCGCCGGACGGCAGCCAGATCGTGTTCGAATCCGACCGCGGCGGCTCGCAGCAAATCTATGTGATGGGCGCCGACGGCTCGAACCCGCGCCGGCTCTCCTTCGGCGAAGGCTCGGCCTCGCAGCCGGCTTGGTCGCCCCGCGGCGACCTCATCGCCTTCACCCGGCAGCGCAAGGGCGGTTTTGCCATCTGCGTGATGAAGCCCGACGGCTCGGGCGAGCGGGTGCTGACCGAGGGCTTCCACAACGAGAGCCCGACCTTCGCGCCGAACGGCCAGTACGTGATGTTCTTCCGCGATCCCGGCGGCCAGGGCGGCGGCAAGCTCTACATGGTCGACATCACCGGCAAGGTGGAGCAGCCGGTGCCGACCCCGTCCTTCGCCTCGGACCCGACCTGGTCGCCGCTGTTGTCGGGCAAGTAAGCCGGCCGGAAGCGCACGGAGCACGGCCGAAATCGCGCGATGACGGAGCGGTCAACCCGCACCGTCGTTGCGAGCCGAACGGCTTCGCTTCGACGGCACGGCCCGCGCTGAAATCCGCGCGAGCCTCGGCGGCTGGAACGGTGAAAACCTTCGCACTGATCATAAAAACCGCGGCGGAAGCGGTCCGCAGGTGGGGCTGATGCGTGTTCGAAGTCGTGCCGTGTCGGCCGCTTCTGCGCCCCTAAGGATCCGCTTCCGTCCGGTGTTCGTGGCGGGCCACTCAGTCCGAGACCGAACGGGTTCTCAGACTATCGTTGCGGCTTCATGCTGCGGTGGAGTCATCCCTGTCTCCTCCAGCTTTCACCAACAAACCACGCAAAGACCACGCGGTTACTGGCCGATGTGCTTGCGATCGCGAAGCACGAATGTAGACTGCGTCCGTATTGGCAGGCCGTCAAGCGGGAATTTACCGCCAAGCCTTCTGATTTTCGTTCCGACGAATGCTTGTTGAGTAAAATCGTTCGTCGGCAACGGCTTACGACCGGCGATGCGAAAGGGCGGTCCGCATCGGGCGGAACATCAGTGCCGGATACGACGCGAGCGAAAGCTGCGGCCCTCCGAGCGCGGCTCCCGACGCTGCACGTCCCCGCGGGGAAGACACCTCAGCGCACCGACGAGGACACCGCACGCGACGGCAGACGCCCCCGTCATGGGAGATCGCTGCCGCCGGCGGACACAAAGCAGCATCAATCGTCGGCGAGATTGGAGAGCCTGTCCTCGCCGCTAATCCGGCGCCTGGACGGGCCCGCGGGCCGGCCTGAAGCTCCCCGGCAGGTGGGCCGGCCCGCGGACAAACACCTCTTGGACGTCCAGTCTCGGACCCGCCGGATACCCCGCGTCAGATCGCAGTGAGGCCGCGCTGCACCGCCGGCCGGGCGAGCAGCGCGTCGAGCCAGCGGCGGACGTTCGGCAGATCCTCGATCGCGATGCCCTGCTTGCCGTGGAACTTCGCCCAGGTCAGCGCGGCGATATCGGCGATCGAGTATGCGTCGGCGAGATATTCGTGGTCGGCAAGCCGCCGGTCGAGGACGCCGTAGAGGCGTTTGGCTTCCTCCGTGAACCGATCGATGGCGTAGGGGATCTTCTCCTGCGCGTAGATGCGGAAATGGTGGGCCTGCCCCAGCATGGGCCCGAGTCCACCGACCTGCCAGAACAGCCACTCGTCCACCGCGGTGCGGGCGCGCTCGTCGCTCGGATAGAGGCAGCCGGTCTTGCGCCCGAGATATTGCAGGATCGCACCCGACTCGAACACCGAGATCGGCGTGCCGCCCGGCCCGTCCGGATCGACGATGGCCGGGATCTTGTTGTTGGGGGAGATGCTGAGAAAGTCGGGCGCCATCTGCTCGCCCTTGCCGATGTTCACCGGCACGACCCGGTAGGGCAGACCGCACTCTTCGAGCATGATCGGGATCTTCCACCCGTTCGGCGTGCTCCAGGTGTAGAGTTCGATCGGCTGCGCCGTCGTGACCGCCATGCTGGCATCCCGGAAAAGCGGGCCCGCGCCCATCCTCACTTCACGAGGTAGCGCGGAACGGCCCGGCGGCTCAAGCCGAAGGCCAAGCTCCAGGCAGGGCCGCTGCTCGAAGCCGCATGGCGGCTTTGCGGCGCGAAGAGCGCCGCGCGCAGCGGGGACTTCCAGAACTTCAGTTCTGGAAGTCCGTCGAGCGGAGCGGAAGCCTGAGCCCGCGGAGGCGGGCGCCGGCGATTGAGGCCCAAGCATCACCAGGGCGATCGTGCGCAAGTTGTGGAGAGCGCTTGCTCTTTGGCCCCCGATGCGGCTGTGATGCGAGGTGGACGGCCAAGCCGCCGAATCCAACCCACTGGAGTCGCCCGATGTTCTCTCGTCTCCTCGCCGCCGCCCTGCTGGCCGCGCCGCTCCTCCTCGCCCAGGCCGCAACGGCCAAGGAAGCCTGGAACGCGCCGAGCGCCAAGGAGACGGTCAAGGAGCAGACGGCGAAGGAGCCCAGCGTGGCCCAATCCGCCGCGCGCGAGCGGCAGAAGAAGTGCGGCGCCGAGTGGCGCGCGCTCTCCGCCACCGAGAAGACGGCTCAAGGGCCGAAATGGCCGCAATATTACAGCAAGTGCGTCAAGCGCCTGAAGGAACAGAAGGCCTGACGCGGCCGGGAATCGCCTTGACCGACGATCGAACCGGCACCGGGTGAACCGAACGGCGGCAAGCGTGTTGCCCCGCCGACCTGTTCTGACGGGCTCCCGAGCCGAAGCGGATGCCGGCTCCGCGCGGGAGCGCATGAAAGCGAAGACGAAAGCCTTACCGATATGGAGCGTGAACGCCGCTTCCTGCAGCGCACGGTGGCGGTCGTCGCCATCGTCCCCGTCCTGGCGGGGCTCTACGGCGTGCTGTTCGGCATCGACGGCATCGGCGGCGGCACGCCGGTCAACGTCTCGGCCGATAGCCATTTCCGCTACCTGTCGGGCTTGCTGACCGGCATCGGCATCCTGTTCTTCACCTGCGTGCCCGGCATCGAGGACAAGTCGCGGCTGTTCCGCTTCCTCACCCTCGTCGTCGTCCTCGGCGGGCTGGCGCGTCTGCTCGGGCTTTCGCTCACCGGCGTGCCGTCGCTGACCATGCTCGCGGCGCTCGCCCTCGAACTCGTCGTCACGCCGCTGCTGTGCCTGTGGCAGATGCGGGTCGCGCGCCAGGCGCGGGATCAGCGGCAAGAGTTGGCGCCCGCCCTCGAGACGGTGCGGTGAGCGGGGCGGCGCAGCCGACCGGCGGCGCCGGGTTCGGCGAGCGCCTGGTCGACACCCTCGACCGTTGGGTGCCCCAACCCGCCGCCTGGGCCTTTGCGATCCGGATCTGGCTCGCCATGATGCTGGCGCTCTACGCAGCGTTCTGGCTCCAGCTCGACAGCGCGTCGTCGGCCGCGGTCTGCGTCGCCATCCTCGCCCAGCCCAAGCGCGGCCAAGCCCTGTCGAAGGCGGGCTACCGATTCCTCGGCACGGTCGTCGGCGGCATCGTCGGCATCGTGCTGATCGCCCTGTTCGGGCAGGACCGGGTGCTCCTGCTCGTCAGCTTCGCCTGCTGGCTCGGCCTCTGCGTCTTCGTCGCGCAATTCCTGCAGGATACCCGCGCCTACGGGGCGATGCTCTCCGGCTACACCGTGGCGATCATCGCGGTTGCGCATATCGATGCGCCGCAGACGGTGTTCGATGCCGCCATCGGCCGCGTCGCGGCGATGGCCGTCGGCATCGTCGCAATCACCTTCATCAACGATGCGCTCGCCTCGCCGAGCACATGGAAAGCCCTGCTCCCGCGCCTCGCCGCGGCCCATGCGGCGGCCAAGGCCTTTGCCCGCGAGAGCCTGACACAGGGCGATCCCGGCCCCGAGCGCACCGCCGCGTTGATCCGGCAGATCGCGCCGATGCGGGGCGATGCCAGCGCCATCGCGGGCGAACTCGACGACGGCGTGCATCGCGCCGCCGGCGCCCGCAGTGCCATCGCCGCGCTCTACGTCCTGGCCGCGGCGAGCCGGGCGCTCACGGCCGCGATGAGCCGCATCCCCGAACCCGGCCAGCGGGTCCGTGAAGCACAGGCGCTCGCCCTGCGCGCGGTCTCGGAGGGGGACGAATCATGCGCCGAGGCGCTTGCCCGCGACGGCGAGCGGCTGCGCGACCTCGTGGATGCCGGGATGTGCGATGCCGGCGCCACCCTCGACGAGATCGTGGCGCTCCAGCGCGCCCTGGACGTCGTCAACGCCGCGACCTTCGCCGAGGACGGCGTCCGCGCCTTGTCGGACGGCCATGAGCCCCTGCGCCACATCGCCCTGCCGACCCATCGCGACTTTCAGGTCGCCCTGCGGGCGGCGTTGCGCGTGATGATCGCGTTCGGCCTCGCCGCCGGCCTGTTCATCCTGCTCGGGCTGCCGCAATCCTCCTTCGCCCTGGTTCAGGTCGCGGCGACCTGCTCGCTGTCCTCGGTCACGCCCGATCCGCGCAAGTTCGCGCAAGGCGTCCTGATCGGGATGCCGCTCGCCGCCCTCTGCGCCGGGTTCATCCTGTTCGTGGTGCTCAACGGCAACCAGGGCTTTCCCCTGCTCGCCATCGCCATGGCCCCGCCGGTCTTCTTCGGCTGCCTCGTGTCGCTCCACCCGCCGAGCTTCACCATCGGCTTCATTACCCTCGTGTTCACGCCGGTGCTGCTGGCACCGGAGAACCCGCAATCCTACGATCCGCAGACCTTCCTCGTGAATGCGCTGCTGGTTGTCTTCGCAGCGGTGATTCTGTTCCTGACGATCCGCCTCGTCCTGCCGATCTCCGCCTCGCAGCACCGTGCCTTCGCCCTCGAAGAGGCCCGTGAGGACCTCGCCGAAGCGCTCGCGGGGGAGGGCGGCGACGCCACCTCGCGCACTAGCCTCAATGCAGACCGACTGTTCCAGTTCTCGGCGTGGAATTCCGGCAGCGGCGCGGTGCGCCGGGCGAGCCTGCACCACGCTTTCGCCGTGGCGCAGTTGGAGGCCGCCGCCGCGCGAGCCCACGCGCAACTGCGCCCGTTAAGCGAGGTCCGCGGCCTCGCCCCGCTGATCGGTCAGGCGCGCGGGGCGCTTGCCGCCGCCGGCTCGGATGAGCTTGACCGGGCGGCGCGCGCACTGATCGGCGAGGCGCGCGTGCAGGACCGCACGGTGCGCATGCAGCTCGCGCGTGCCGCGACAGACCTCGCGACCGCCTCGCGCGTTATCCGGCGGCATGGGCGCTTCTTCCGGCGCCTCTCCCTTCCCAACTCCTGACGTCTCCCATGCAGCACGACCTCGCCATCGGCGGAATTCTGGTCTCGCCCTTCATCGCCTACGCGCTGATCGCCTTCGCGCTGCTGGTGGCCCTCCGGGTCGTGTTCCGCTGGATCCGGTTCGGGCGCTTCGTCGCCAACCCGCCTCTGGCGGAAGCGGGGATCTACGTCTGCCTTCTCGCGCTCGTGGTGGTGCTCCTGTGAAACGCGACGACGAAGGGCCGGCCGAAAGCCGGCAACAGGAACACATCCCGGCCGACGCGGCGCATTCCGACGAGCCGCCCAAGGCGCAAGGCCCGGCCAAGGCGATTCCGATCGGACGGCGTCGGCGAGGGGGCCGCCTGCTGCGGCTGGCCGCGACCGGCCTCGTGCTCGCCTTCGCGGCAGTGGCGGCCACCATCGTCTGGCAGTTCTACGTGACGGCGCCCTGGACACGTGACGGGCGGGTCCGCGTGCAGGTGGTCAACATCGCCCCGCAGGTCGCCGGCACCATCGTCGAGCTGCGAGTCACCGACAACCAGGAGGTGAAGAAGGGCGACGTTCTCTACGTCATCGACCCATTCGACTATCAGGAGGCGGTGGTCTCGGCCGAGGCCGCGATCAAGAACCGCGAGGCTGACCTCTCGGTGAAGGAGGCGCAGTCGGCCCGGCGCGCCGCGCTCTCGACGGTCTCGACCTCGGTCGAGGAGAAGCAGCAATTCGCGGGCACCGCCAAGATCGCCGAGGCGGCGCTGGAGACCGCCCGGTCGCAGCTTTCGCAGGCGAAGAAGAACCTCGAACGTACGCAAGTACGCTCGACGGTGAACGGCCGTGTCACCAACCTGCTGCTGCGGGTCGGCGACTACGCGCAGACCGGCACCGCCAACGCGCGGGTGATCGACACCGATTCCTTCTGGGTCGACGGCTATTTCGAAGAGACCAAGATGGCGCATATCCACGTCGGCGCCCCCACCGAGATGGCGCTGATGGGCTACGGCGCCTCGCTGAAGGGCACGGTGGAGAGCCTGACGCTCGGCATCTCGACCGCCAATGCCGCGACGAGCACGCAAGGCCTGCCGAACGTCGATCCGGTCTATACCTGGGTGAGGCTCGCCCAGCGGGTGCCGGTGCGCATCCGCATCGACCATGTGCCGCCGGAGGTGACTCTGGTGGCGGGCATGACCGCGACGGTGGTGGTCGGCGACGGCCGCGAGGGCCAGCCGGCCTGGGTCAAGGCGGCACGCGACTGGATTTTTCGCAATTCCGACCGGACGGATCCCGGCACGGAGCGAAAGAACTGACACGGCGACCCGATGCTAACGGTGCGGCGCCCAAGAAAATTGGGTAAGGCGGCTTCATGGCCGCTTCCCCCCTCGTCCGCTTCGCTCCCTCGCCGACCGGCTTCCTGCATATCGGCAATGCCCGGCCCGCGCTGCTGAACGCGCTGTTCACGCGCCGCGAGGGCGGGCGCTTCCTGCTGCGCCTCGACGACACCGACCGCGAGCGCTCGACCGAAGAGTTCGCCACTGCCGTGGCCGAGGATCTCGGCTGGCTCGGGATCGAGCCGGACCTGTTCTTCCGCCAGAGTGATCGCACCGCCCTCTACGACACGGCGGCCGAGCGGCTGAAGGCGGCCGGACGGCTCTATCCCTGCTACGAGACACCGGAGGAGCTGGATCGCCGCCGCAAGCGCCAGCTCGGCCGCGGCCTGCCTCCGATCTACGACCGCGCGGCGCTTTCGCTGACCGAGGCCGAGCGCGCCGCGTTCGAGGCCGAGGGCCGGCAGCCGCATTGGCGGTTCAAGCTCGACCACCGCGTCGTCGCCTGGAACGACCTCGTGCGGGGCGAGAGCCATGTCGATTGCGCCTCGCTCTCCGACCCCGTGCTGGTGCGCGCCGACGGGAGCTACCTCTACACGCTGCCCTCGGTGGTGGACGACGCGGAGGTCGGCGTGACCCACGTGATCCGCGGCGAGGACCACGTCACGAATACCGGCGTGCAGGTGCAGCTCTTCGAGGCGCTGGCCGCCGCCGTGCCCGCCTTCGGCCACCACAACCTGCTGACGACGGCGGACGGGGAGGGACTGTCGAAGCGCCTCGGCCACCTCTCACTGCGCTCGCTGCGCGAGGCCGGCTACGAGCCCGCGGCCGTGCGCTCGCTCGCGGTGCTGACCGGCTCGGCCGAGGCCGTGCGCCCGATCGCCTCGCTCGACGAACTGGCTGGTCTCGTCGATCTCGCCCACCTCTCCCGCGCCCCGGCTCGGTTCGACCCGGCCGAACTCGACGGGATGAACGCGCGCCTCGTCCACGAGATGCCGCTCGAAGACGTGCGCGAACGCCTCGCCGCCCTCGGTGTCCCAGCGGAGGCGGCCGAGCCGTTCTGGCTGGCGGTGCGGGCCAATCTCGGGCGCGTCTCGGACGCCGCCGCATGGTGGCAGGTGGTGAACGGGCCGGTGACGCCCGTGATCGCCGAGCCCGACTTCATCGCGAGGGCCGCCGACCTGCTGCCGGAGGCGCCGTTCGGCCCCGGTACGTGGAAGGCCTGGACCGACGCGGTGAAGGCCGAGACCGGCGCCAAGGGCCGCGCCCTGTTCATGCCGCTGCGCCTCGCGCTGACCGGCCTCGACCACGGGCCGGACCTCGCAGCGCTGCTGCCGCTGATCGGGCGCGAGCGTGCCGTGCGGCGGCTCGCGGGCGAAACCGCCTAATCCGAAACCCCATCGGGTTCGGCCTCGATCATCATGACGTCGAGGGTGAAGCTGCCGTCCTCCTCCAGGCCGAAGTGGGATCGCACCGGCTCCGGCGCGCCGGTCTGAAGCGCGCGGATGGCGGCGATGCTCGCCTCCGGCGTACCCATCCGGGCGACCCACGACGAGAACTCCATGCGCACGCGCCAGCGCCGGACGGCGCCGGGCACGAAGCCGGCTTCCGCCAGCATCCGGCGCCACTCCGCCTCGCCGTAATCGCGGACATGCGAGGGGTCGCGCAGCAGCTCCCAGGCCTGGAGATGGGTATCGAGCAGGGGCGGCCCGGGATGCACGACATCGACCAGGCCGAAGCGCCCCCTGGGCGCCAGCACGCGGTGCGCCTCTCTCAGGGCCGCGGGTACGTCGCCCCAATGGTGGGCGCTGTAGCGCGACACCACGCCATCGAAGCTCGCATCGGCGAAGGGCAGCGCCTCGACGCTGGCCTGGCGCGTGGCGACGTTCGGCAAGCCGCGCCGCTGCGCTTCCGCCGCCACCGCGTCGAGCATGGACTGCGACAGGTCGAGAGCGGTGACGGAGCGTACATCCGGCGCCACCGCGTAGGTGACGTGGCCGCCGCCGCAGCCGAGATCGAGCACGGCCGCATGGGGGAGGGCGGCAAAGCGGGCCAAAGCCGCGAGATCCTCGCCGGCGGCATGGACGGCGCTCGCGACGTAATCGGCGGCGCGGCTGCCGAACTGGCGCGCGGTGTTGGCGTCGTGGCTCAGCGGCTGGCTCATGGCGTCGGCTCTCCTCCGGAAGCGGCGCGTTCGAGAGCCGCGACGTCGAGCTTCACCATGCCCTGCATGGCGGTGAAAACGCGGGCGGCCACATTCGGATCGTGATCGGCGAGGAGGCGCGGCAGCCGCTCCGGCACGATCTGCCACGGCACGCCCCAGCGGTCGCGCAGCCAGCCGCAGGCGATCTCCGCGCCGCCTTCCGCGGTGAGCGCCGACCACAGGCGGTCGACCTCTGCCTGATCCCGGCACGAGACCGAGATGGAGGCGGCGGTCCCGTAATCGACGGACATGCCGCCGTTCAGAGCCTGGAAGCTCTGCCCGCCCAGAGTGAAGACGATTAGGATCGGCTCGCCGGTCTCGCCGCCGGGCCAGGGGCCGGGTGCGCGTTGGATGTGATCGATCCGCGAATCGGGGACGAGCGAGACGTAGAGGCGGACGGCCGCCTCCGCGTCCTTGTCGAACCACAGGCAGGTGCTGACGCTGGTCATGTCGCGCTCTCCCTCTCCCCCGACAGGATAACGAGCGCACGGCCCGAAACTCAATCGGGTCGCCCGACCGTCTCAACGCCGCGCCGTATCAGCCGCCCGTGGGCGGGAGTGGCGCGAGCCGCGTCAAGCGCAGCGCGATCAGCAAAGCCGCCACGTAGAGGCTGCCGAAGAAGCCCGCGACGCCGGGCCAGCCGTAATGCAGGAAGAACCAGCCGCCTGCCGTGCCGAGCAGGGACGAGCCGAGATAGTACATGCATAGATAGATCGCGGAGGCCTGTGCCCGGTCGCTCAAGGCCCGGCGCCCGACCCAGCTCGACGCCACCGAATGCGCGCCGAAGAAGCTGACCGTGACGACGACGATGCCACCGATGATGAGAACGAGGTTGTCCGCCAGCGTCAGGGCGATGCCGCCGATTCCGAGCAGGATCGCCAGCCACAGCACCTTGCGCCGCCCCAGCACCCCGGCGATGTGGCCGGTGATGGCCGAACTCGCGGTGCCCGCGAGGTAGACGATGAAGATCAGGCCGATCACCGTCTGGCTCAACGAGAACGGCGGATCGAGCAGGCGGAAGCCGATGTAGTTGTAGACACAGACGAAGCCGCCCATCAGCAGGAACGGTTCGAAGAACAGCCAGGGCAGGCCCGCATCCCGGAAATGGTGGGTGAAGGTGCCCGGCACCTCGCGCCAGCGCATCCGGTGGGCGAGAAAGTGCCGCGAGGGCGGTAGGGCGAACTGGAAGGCCAGAGCCGCGAACAGCGCCAGCACGCCGATGATGCCGAGGCCCCAGCGCCAGGAGGCGTGATCGGCGATCACCCCCGCCAGCAGCCGCCCGACCATGCCGCCGAGCGCGTTGCCGCCGATCAGCAGCCCCATCGACAGGCCGATGGCGCGGCCATGCATCTCCTCGCTGAGATAGGCCATGGCGACGGCGGGCAGGCCGCTCGCGGCGATGCCGGTCAGCGCCCGCAGCACCAGGAATCCGTGCCAGCTCGGCATCAGGACGGCGCCGATGGTGAGCAGGGCCGAGGCGAACAGCGAGACCGCCATCACCCGCTTGCGCCCCCACACCTCGGAGAGCGGGCTGACGATCAGCAGCGCGATGGCGAGTGTGGCGCAGGGCAGCGACAGCGCGAGGCTGCTCTCGGCCGGGGAGACCGCGAAGGTGTCGTGAAAGATCGGCAGCAGCGGCTGGACGCCGTAGAGCACCGCGAAGGTGGAAAACCCCGCCGCGAACAGGGCGAGCGTCGCCCGGCGAAAGGTCGGCGTCCCGGCCTCGATGAACCGGTCGCTGTCGTCCGCCATCGCCGTCCCGTGTTGCTCACGCTTAACCCTCCCCCACCTGCGCCGCAGGTGGGGGAGGGTCAAGATGTTGATTAACGCGGCGCCGGGGGTTGTTGCCCCTCCGCCTGCTGCTGGAGCAGCGGGGTGATGCGGCGGACGGTGACGCGGCGGTTCTCGCGGTTGGCGTCCTGCGTATTCACCTTCAGGTACTGTTCGCCGTAGCCCTGCGTGGTGAGGTTCTCCGGCGGCACCTGGAAGTTCTGCGTCAGCACCGAGGCGACCGACTGCGCCCGGCGGTCGGAGAGCGAGAGGTTGTCGATGTCCGAGCCGACCGCATCGGTGTAGCCCTCGATCAGGAACACCTCCTGCGGATTGTCCTTGATCGTCCGGTTGATCGCCTCGGCGATGGTCGAGAGGCGCTTGGCCTGATCGGGCGTGACGGTGAAGGAGCCGGTGTCGAAGGTGATCGTGTTGATGTCCACCGACGGCATCCGCGCACGGAGCTGCGGGCTGTAGCGCACCTGATCGAGCGTGTAGCGCCGATCGAGCTTCTGCACCGGCGGGGCTGACAGCGCCTCGTAGACGGCGCGCTCGTCCGCCTGCTCGTAATCGACCACGTAACGGTCGCGGGGGATGCGGATGTCCGGCGGGGGCAGTTCCACCACGTCCTCGTAGATCGGCCGGGGTGCGCCGCCATAGGCGTTGTTGATGATCACCACCTCGCGGCCGTCGCGGTAGCGGCGGGAGCGGCGCAGGAGCCGGCCGTCATCGTCCACGACGGTGATGATCTGGCCGCCCGCCGGGCTGTCGACGTAGCTGTAGATCTCACCGCCGCGCCGCTCGCTGCGATAGCCGCGGTCGCCATAGATGGTGCGGAAGCGCTCGTTCTCGTCGTGGCGGATGAAGGTGGTGTCGCGGTCGCGCACGATGATGCGGCCGGGCTCCCGGTAATAGGTCCGGCCATCGACATCGTACTCGCGGCGGTCGCGCCGGATCGTATCGTAGTCGCGGCCGCGATAATCGTCGTCGCGGAAGCCGCCGGGGACGTAGGCCGGTGTGCCCGGCACGTTTAAGCGGTCGCGACGGTCGCCACGGCGGTCATCGAACCGGTTTTCGTCGCGGCGATCACCGTCACGGCGGTCATTGGGGTCGCCGCGCCGGTCATCGCGGCGGTCGCCGTCGCGACGATCATCGAGGCTGCGCGAATCCGGCTGTGTGCCAGGAGCCGGCGCCGGCTGGCCCAGCGGGACGGCACCGGGCTGGGTCGGGGCCGCACCATCAGGCGGTTGAACCGGACGGCCGGGAACACCGGGTTGCTGGTTCGGCGCCACCGGACGGCCGGGAACGCCGGGCTGCTGATTCGGCGGCGTGCGACCGCCGGGCGCCTCCCGCGTGCCGTCGGGCTGCGCCGCGGAGGGTGCGGCCGGCTGGTCCGGTCGGGTGGGCTGCTGCACATTCGGCGTCGCCGGACGGCCGGGAACACCGGGCCGCTGGTTCGGCGGGGTGTTCGGCTGAGCCGGATTCGGGGCCGACGGCGTCGTCGGCTGCTCCGGGCGTTCCGCATTGGGCGGCGTCGGCGCGTTCGGAGCACGGCGCTGGTTCGGGGCGCTGTCGGGACGATCGGCCTCGCGGCCGGCGGGACGGCCCGGACGGTCCTGACCATCACGGTCGGGCCGGTCCGGGCTCTCGCGTCGGGCCGGCGCCTCGCGCTCGGGCGCTTCGCGCCGAGCGGGTGCGTCGCGGTCCGGCGTGCGCTCGCGGGACGCAGGCGCCGCCGGCCGTTCTTCGGAGCGATCGGGCCGCTGGGGCGGTGCCGCACGTTCGGGACGGTCCGGACGCTCCTGACGATCAGGACGCTCTTGACGTTCCTGGCGGTCGGGACGCTCCTGGCGCTCGGGCCGCTCTTGCCGCTCCTGCGCCGCCGGACGTTCGGGACGAGCCGGCCGCTCGGCGGGCTCGGGCCTCTCACGGGCGGCAGGCGCTTGGCGCGGCTCGGGCCGCTCCGGACGCTCGGATCTTTCCGGCCTCTCCCTTGCCGGCGGGCCACCGCGCTCGACGCCGCCACGCTCCGCCGGGCCGGCACCATCGGGTCCGCCGGGACCACCCGGTCCGCGTCCGCCACCGCGCGGTCCCTCGCCGGCATCCTCGCGCTGGGCCAGTTCGATCCGCCCGCCGTCACTGAGAGACCGCGCTGCGGACAGATCGGACAGGACGAGCGCGGGCAGCATGGTGCCGGCAAGGAGCAGCGAGCGGGTCATCCGCATGAAGTCGGCCTCGTAAAACACAATCGGCGGTTCCGAACACGGGCTGGCCGGATTGGTTCCCGATCGCTCCACGTCGAGATCCGACGGCGACCGGTCGAGGCAGGTGCTTCGTCTGCGGCTCATCAAACGATGAAACCGGGCTTTGCGCCCGGCGGCGCCGGTCTCAGGGGATGGGTGTCAGGGCCGGGGGCGGAAGCAGGCTCGGCACGATGACGCGAATGGCGCTGCTTCTCTCGCCGGTCGAGCCTGTCTGTTCGGCCTGCTCGGCGGCGTCCTTCGAGGCCGGGGCCACGGCGCCGTCGCGGCTGGCGGCGTCCGCCGCAAGCCCCGCCGCGGTCCGGTCGGCTCGACCGACCAGGGTCAGGCGCACCTTGGGCGCGCGGGAGAGCTTCTCGGCCGTCATCGGGGTGACGAAGATGTCGCCCTTGTGCCGCACCAGCATGCTCTCGGCCTTCACGAGCGACTGGGCCCAGGTCTGGCCCTCCTGCTTGCACGAGCAGTCGGCGGTGAAGCTCTTGCGGAACTTGAAGGCGGTGGGCAGCGCCGTGTAGGCGCGGCTGCCTTTGAGGGTGGCGGCGTATTTCAGGGCGTCGTCGCCATGCGGCATCGAGTAGGCGACCGCTTCCGTGCCGGGGCAGAGCGCCTGGCACATCTCATCGGCCCCGCCGCGCCCGTCCGGCAGGTTGCCCATCGGGAAATACGACCCGTCGCAGGTCTTCACGCAGATGACCTTCGGGCCGCCCCGGGCGGTCTGGCCGCCTGAAACGCCCTCTTGTCCCTCGCCGGGGATCAGGCCGGTGCAGGCGTTCGACACGGCGGAGACGAGTTGCCGACGGCGGGCGGCGACGACCTCGCCATCCCCACCGCCATAGGTGGCGTTGAGTGAACGGATCCGCGCTTCGACGGCGCCGCATTGCGGCGGCCGCGTATCGAAGAACAGGAACTTGCCGCCCTCGCAGTTGAGGCTGCGATAGTAAGACTCGAGACGCGCGACCTCGCTCTGGAGCGCCGACGCGGTCGAGGCGCTGGCGTTGAGGTTGGCGAGTTCCGTGCGGTAGCGCTGGCATGCCCAGACATCCGGCGCAGCCGCAGCCGGCCACGCTCCAGCGAGGACAAGCGCGGCGAGCGCGGCGCCGATTACGCGGCGAAACTGCGGTCCGATCATCGGCATGGTGCGGATGCTGGGGATCTCGAGCAGGGGGTCGCGGGAAAGGACGCGTGAGGATGCCGAGCCGCACGAAGCGGCACAAGCGATCACCGACATGTGTTAAAGCCCCTCGCCCTTTCGGGACAGAGACACCATGTCTCTGCGGCCAAGCTTTGAGGGGATTGCGTCGATGATGTGGCTCACGGGCACCAATGGGAGCGGCCGCTCGGTCGCGACCGGCCTCGTCGCGGGCGTCGCCGCCCTCGTCGTCTCTTGTCTCGCCGCGTCCGCCCCGGCCCGGGCCCAGGAGCCCGACCGGATCTTCGACAAGTCGACGGTCTGGCGCCCGCTGACACCCAACGATAAGCTCGTGGTCTACGGCATCGACGATCCGGCCGTGGCCGGCATCGCCTGCTGGTACACCCAACCCGAGAAGGGCGGCATCAAGGGGACGTTCGGTCTTGCCGAGGATGTCTCGGACATCTCGCTCGCCTGCCGGCAGGTCGGCCCGGTCCAGTTCAAGGACAAGGTCAAACAGGGCGAGGTGGTGTTCAGCGAGCGCCGCTCGCTGATCTTCAAATCGATGCAGATCGTGCGTGGCTGCGACGTCAAGCGCAATGCGCTGATCTACATGGTCTATTCGGACAAGGTGGTTCAGGGCTCGCCCAAGAACTCTACCTCCGCCGTGCCGCTCGCGCCGTGGGGGACCGAGCCGCCGCCGAAATGCGCGGATTTCGTGAAGTAGCGCGTCCGCCGAATCAATCCTGGCAGGTGATGCGCAGCGGGCGCGGCGCGCTCTTCACCGGAGCGGCGTCGCCGATGGCGCCGGTATACTCGTCCTGGGCAGCGACGCCATAATTGGCGGCGCTGGCAAAGCCCTGCGACTCGCACCACGCGTTGGCGACGACCTGTCCGCACTCGCTCGGGCCGCCGCTGAGGCACTCGCCGACGCCGTAGCCGTCTTCGGCCGGAATCAGGAACGTCTTCTCGACATGCTTGGGCGCAGGCGCGGGCTCACTACCGGCGATGGCCGGGAGGGCGGCGGTGGCGAGGACGAAGAGGGCGGCGACCGTGCGGCGCATGGTGAAAACCTTGTGAACGGGTTCGTTCGAGTGCGGAGTGTTCGGACGGCGCGGTAAACAAATCCTTGCCGGTCCGCCTTCGGTCGGTTGAGGGAGGGCGCATCCGCCGCCCCGCTCGAATTCATCACCGTTTTGCGGTAGCCCAACCCTGGCGCGGCGACCGTCGCGGCAGCGCAACAGCGGCGGCCGGCGGCTCCGGCGACACTGTGGCAGCGGTGCCGTTAGGCGCCGTGGGACGGCCGGCGGAAGCTGCTGGGCCGCAACGACAAACGACGAGGGCGGCACAGGCCGCAGGGGAGGCCGGGCAAGCCCGGCAGGAACGCAGTCGATGACGCCGATGTTGCGCCTCTACAACACGCTGACCCGCGAGAAGGCGGCCTTCGTTCCGATCGATCCGACGAATGTGCGGATGTATGCCTGCGGGCCGACGGTCTACGACGCGGCGCATATCGGCAACGCGCGGCCGATCATCGTCTTCGACCTGCTGTTCCGGCTGCTGCGCCACCTCTACGGCGCGGCGCACGTCACCTATGCCCGCAACGTCACGGACGTGGACGACAAGATCAACGCCCGCGCGCTCGAACGCGGCATCACCATCCGCGAACTGACCGACGGCACGCTGGCACAGTTCCACCGGGACATCCGTGACCTCGGCGTGCTGATGGCCGACGACGTGAACCGCGCGGGCGAGCCGGCGCGCTTCATCGAGCCGCGGGCGACCGACCACATCGCCGAGATGCACCGGCTGATCGAGGGGCTGGTTGCCGCCGGCCACGCCTACGTGGCGGAAGGGCACGTTCTGTTCGACGTGCCCTCCATGCCCGATTACGGCGCGCTCTCGAAGCGCCCGCTCGACGAGATGGAATCGGGCGCACGGGTCGAGGTCGCGCCCTACAAGCGCTCGCCGCTCGATTTCGTGCTGTGGAAGCCGTCAAAAGCGGGCGAACCGTCCTGGCCCTCACCCTGCGGGATCGACCTGCCCGGCCGGCCCGGCTGGCACATCGAGTGCTCGGCGATGTCGTGGAAGCATCTCGGCGAAACCTTCGACATTCATGCCGGCGGCCTCGATCTGATCTTCCCCCACCACGAGAACGAGGTAGCCCAATCGCGCTGCTGCTTCGGCACCGACGTGATGGCCCATGTCTGGCTCCACAACGGCTTCCTGCAGGTCGAGGGGGAGAAGATGTCGAAGTCGCTCGGCAACTTCATCACCATCCGCCAGGTGCTGGACGACTGGCCGGGCGAGGTCGTGCGCCTCAACATGCTCAAGACCCACTACCGCCAGCCGATCGACTGGACCCTGCGCGGCCTCGAGGAATCGAGCCGGATGCTGGACCGCTGGTACGAGGCCGCCGGCGAAGCGGCGCCCGACGCGGAGATGCCCGAAGGCGTGGTCGAGGCGCTCTGCGACGACCTGAACACGCCCGCGGCCCTCGGCGAATTGCATCGCCTTGCCGGCACCAGCCCCTCCGCACTCAAGGCCGGCGCGGGCCTGATGGGTTTCCTGGCCGTCACGCAGGCGCAGCGCGAAGCGGAGCGGGTCGGCGCGGCCGGCATCGACGTGGCGCGGGTCGAGGCGCTGATCGCCGAGCGCAAGGCGGCCCGCGCCGCGAAGGACTGGGCGGCCTCCGACCGGGTGCGCGACGCGCTCACCGCAATGGGCGTGAGCGTGAAGGACAACAAGGACGGCACCACCACCTGGACGGTGGCGGGCTGAAGGGCTGCCCGAACCCTAGGGGATGGCTGGGCGAGGTGCGCAGCGCCGAAGCGATCAGCCCTTCAGCCGCTGCAACCAGCCGCCACGATGGGCGTAGGAGCGCCCGCCGAGGCGGCGCAAAGCCTCGGTCGTCGGCACGATCGGGTACTCGGCATAGACCTGCGCGATCTCGGCGGCCGTGTTGGGCAGCCGCGAGAATTCCTCGAGGATCGCCTCGTAGTTCGTCTTGAGCGTGCGCGAGGACGGATCGAGGCCGGTGACGATCACGAGGCCCGTGGGGGCGGCGTCCACGAGCATCACGTCGAGATCCGGCCGGTAGCGCTTCAGGATCGGCACGATCTTCCAGACGTCACCGGTCCACCAGTTCTCGAACGGGGTGCCGCGCCCGCGGATGCCGGCCTGCATCGGGTCGCGGTCGGCCATCGGCGCGGCCACCGGCAGGCAGTCGTGCATCACGATGATCGAATCCCGCCGGCAGATCGCTTCCGTGTTGAAGAAATCCCGCAGCAGGAATTCGAACAGGTGCATCCCGTCGAGGAAGGCGAGATCGATCCGGCCGCCGACATGGCGGCGCAGGTTCAGGTTCGCGAAAAACACGTCGCTCATCGTCTGGAACAGCGAGACCCTGACCTTGTTGGCCGCGACGTTGGTCTTGAGCTGGAACTCCGGATCGACGGCGACGCCGTGACGGCAGGCGATGCCCGAGAAGATGTCGCCGAAGGCAACGCCGATTTCCAGGTAGCGCTGGACGGCGGCATTGCGCGAGAGGCGGGCCAGCACCGTCCCGTAATACTCGCCCTGGTGCTCGCCGGCGATGGTCTGGCCGGGCTCGATCGTGGCGGCCATCAGAAGCGCTTCTCGATCAGTTCATCCGCCAGCGGCGCCGGCTCGACCCGGCCCAGAACCTCGCGCAGCGTTTCCACGACAAGGTCGGGATCCTCGCCGACGAGGTAGTTCAGATCGAGCCCCTCGCGGATGAAGCCGTGGGCGCGCATGTGGTCGATCAGGGTGATCAGCGGGTCCCAGAAGCCGTTTACCGAGAGCAGCAGGATCGGCTTGCGGTGCTGGCCAAGCTGGGCCCAGGTGAGCTGCTCGACCAGTTCCTCCAGCGTGCCGATGCCGCCGGGCAGGGCGACGAAGGCGTCGGCGCGGTCGAACATCAGCCGCTTGCGGGTGTGCATGTCGGAGACGACGATCGTCTCCTGCACCGCATCGAGCATGCGCTCGCGCGACTTCAGGAAATCCGGGATGATGCCGGTGACGTAGCCGCCCGCCTCGAGCGTCGCACTCGCGACGGTGCCCATCAGGCCGACATTGCCGCCGCCATAGACGAGCTTGATCCTCTGACAGGCCAGCGCCGTGCCGAGCCGTTGGGCGGCGTCGGCAAAGGCCGGATCACCGCCGAAGCCGGACCCGCAATAGACGCAGACGGAAGTGAGCGGCACCATCACAGGCCTCCCCGACCGCGACGGCGGGACACGGCCGGGCCTTTATCCGAGCGACAGATTGCTGAGTTTGCCGAGGAAACGACGGCGCAGCCGTGTTCGAGCTTTGGTGTTCTTCTCATGTTCGTTAATATGTCACCGGATTTAGACGGGTTTTCGACACGCGGCGGCAGATCGTGCGCGCCCGCGGCGGCCCGTGGCGTACGGGAGTAGGCGGCCATGACGGCTGAGGTACGGCGAAGCATCGTCCTCGCGATTGCGGGCCTGCTCGGCGGCTTCGCCATGGTGGTCGCGTTGTTCGGGACCGGAGAGCTTCTCAAGCGCAACGCGGCGGTCAATCCTTCTGCCGAAACACCGGCCACGCCGGACAAGCCTTCGGCCGGGACGCAGACCGGCGACCGCGCGGGTAAGGCGCCCTCGACGGACTCCCCTCATGCCGCCCTCGGAGCCCTCTCGCAAGAGGGGATCGGGCCGGGAGAACCGAGCGCAGCCGATGCGAGGCCGCGTGCGGATGACGGCACGCCGACCTTCGACATCGTGCGTGTCGAGCCCGACGGAGCGAGCGTGATCGCCGGGCGCGCGGCGCCGAACAGCCGCATCGAGCTGCTGCGCGACGGAAAACCCTTCGCCAGCGCTCAGGCCGACGCCGCCGGCCAGTTCGCCCTGACGCCGCCGGACCTGCCGCCGGGCTCGAGCGAAATCGCCTTGCGCGCCACCGGCGCCGACGGAAAGCCGCTGCCGGGGCGTGAGAGCGTGACCGTCGTGGTCGCCGAGGCACGCAACACCAAGCCGCTGATCGCCCTGACGGCCCCGGACGCGCCGACGCGGGTTCTGTCCCAACCCGGCGCGCCGGACGCCTCCGGCAAGCCGCCGGCCACGGTTGCCGCCGAAACGCCCGGCCGGGCCGGGCCCGAGCCGAAAGTCGCCGAGGGATCGCGGGGAGCCGGCAAGGCGGCATCGGGGGCGGGCGCCCTTCGCATCGTCAGCGTGGACGCGCAGGAGGGCGGGCGCCTGCACGTCACCGGCCAGACGACGGCGTGGAGCAGCCTGCGCCTCTACCTCAACGACACTATGGTCGCCTCGGGACAATCCGGAGCCGACGGGCGGGTGGCGTTCACGATCGGGCGCGGGGTGAAGCCGGGCGCCTACCGCATCCGTGTCGATTCCGTCGATTCGGGGGGCAGCAAGGTGAAGGCTCGCGCCGAGGTCGCCTTCGCCTATCCCGACAGCGTGCCGCCGACGCGCTACGCCGACAACAGCCCGGCCGAGACAACAGCACCCGCGGCGACGGGCAAGCCTTCCGCGACGGCACCGGCTGCGGCGAAGCTCAAATCCGGCGAGGTGGGGGCCGCACCGAGCCCCGCAGCTCCCCCGACCAGGGCAGGTGGCGCGGCAGGGACCGAACCGGAGCGTCCGGCTGCGTCCGGCACCGGGTCTTTGGCCGCAGCGGCACCGGCGCCGGGCGCGGATGGCAGAGCCGCCGCGCTCTCGCCGCGCCGTCCGGACGGCATCGAGGGGGGCGCCGTGTTCGTGCCGGAGGTCGCCACCGCCCGGATCACGCGCGGCGACAGCCTGTGGCAGATCAGCCGGCGCACCTATGGCCGCGGCAACCGCTACACCGTGATCTACGACGCCAACCAAGAGCAGATCCGCGACCCGAACCGGATCTATCCCGGCCAGATGTTCGTGCTGCCGAACAACGAATCCAAGCCGAGCGTGCCGTCCGCCAAAAGCGGCCCAGACCGCCGGACCTGACGGAACGGGCGGAGGCCCGAGGCGCGAAGAGGATGTGCGATCCGGTGCGAGCGCCTATATGCGCCTCGCGACGGCCGCCTGGCGCCGAAAGATCTCTTCGAACCTCATCATGGCAAATGCACCCGTGCCGGCGGGGGAGGGCGCGTCTCCGCCCCTCGAACGCCCTGGCCTTCTGACGACCTATCGCCGGCTCTGGCCCTATCTCTGGCCACACGGCCGCGTCGATCTTCAGCGCCGGGTCTTCCTCGCCTTCGGCCTCCTGTTCGTCGCCAAGGCCGCGACGATGGTGATGCCCTTCACCTTCAAATGGGCCACCGACGCGCTGGTCGCGGCCATCGGCTCCAAGGACGGCGCCGGCGAGGCCGCCGCTGCAGTGCCGGCCGGGCTCCTCTCGGCGCCCTTCCTGCTGATCGCGCTCTACGGCCTGTCGCGTATTGCCATGGCCGGGCTCACGCAGGTTCGCGACGGGCTGTTCGCCAAGGTCGCGATGCATGCCGTGCGCAAGCTCGCGCTCCAGACCTTCGAGCACATGCATCGTCTGTCCCTGCGCTTCCACCTCGAGCGCAAGACCGGCGGCCTCACCCGCGTGCTGGAGCGCGGCCGCTCCGGCATCGAGGAATTGTCGCGCCTGATGGTGCTGACGCTGGTGCCGACCATCGTCGAGCTGGTCCTCGTGCTCGGCATCCTCGCCTACGAGTTCGACTGGCTCTACTCTGTCGTCGTGGCGGCGATGATCGCCAGTTATCTCGGCTTCACCTGGAAGGCGACCGACTGGCGCATCGGCATCCGCCGCCGGATGAACAACTCGGACACCGAGGCCAACTCCAAGGCGGTCGATTCGCTGCTCAACTTCGAAACGGTGAAGTATTTCGGTGCCGAACGGCGCGAGACCGCCCGCTACGACGCGTCGATGGAACGCTACGAGAAGGCCTCGACCCAGACCTACGTCTCGCTCGCCGTGCTCAATGCCGGCCAAGCCGTAATCTTCACCGTCGGCATGACGGCGGTGATGCTCCTGGCCGCCCGCGATATCATGGCTGGTAACACCACCATCGGCGGCTTCGTGCTCGTCAACACGATGCTGATTCAGCTCTCGATGCCCCTGAACTTCATGGGCATGATCTACCGTGAGATCAAACAGGCGCTGATCGACATCGACGACATGTTCCTGATCCTCCACCGCAACCCGGAGATCGCCGACCGCGCGGGCGCGCCCCCGCTCAAGGTCGAGGCCGGGACGGTGCGCTTCGAGGATGTGCGCTTTGCCTACATCCCGGAGCGGCCGATCCTGCGCGGCGTCTCGTTCGAAGTGCCGGCCGGGAAGACTGTGGCCATCGTCGGCCCCTCGGGGGCGGGCAAATCCACGCTGTCGCGCCTCCTCTTCCGCTTCTACGAGCCGGGGGCCGGCCGCATCACCATCGACGGCCAGGACATCACCGCCGTCCGTCAGGATTCGCTGCGCGCGGCGATCGGCATGGTCCCGCAGGACACGGTGCTGTTCAACGACACGATCGGCTACAACATCCGCTACGGCCGCTGGGACGCGACCGAGGCCGAGGTGCGGGAGGCCGCTCGCCTGGCCCAGATCGACCGCTTCATCGAGAGCCTGCCGGAGGGCTACGACACGCCGGTGGGCGAGCGGGGGCTCAAGCTCTCGGGCGGCGAGAAGCAGCGCGTGGCGATCGCTCGCACCATCCTGAAAGGGCCGCCGATCCTCGTGCTCGACGAGGCCACCTCGGCGCTCGACTCGTTCACCGAACGCGACATCCAGACGGCCCTCGACCGGGTCAGCCAGGGCCGCACCACGTTGGTCATCGCGCACCGCCTCTCGACGGTCATCAACGCCGACGAGATCCTCGTGCTCGACCAGGGCCGCGTGGTCGAGCGGGGCAATCACGCCGAATTGCTCGCCCGCGGGGGCGTCTACGCCGCGCTCTGGAACCGCCAGCGCGAGGCGGATGCCGCCCGCGAGGCGCTCAAGCGGGCCGAGGACGAGCGCCTGCTGCTGGAAGAGGCGCGGCGCTCGGAGCCGGAAGCCGTGCACTAACCCGCGGTTGACGGAACCGCGCCCCCCTGCCATCCGGCGGGGAAGATTCGCCCCGCCGGAGTCCAACGGGAGCCCATGACCGACCTCATCGAGACGATCCGCCGGACGCTCGTGCCGATCCACAAGGAGGGCTACCCCTTCATCCTGATCGGCATCGTGCTCACCGTGGTGCTCGGCTACTTCTCGCAGTTCTTCGGCTGGATCTTCCTGATCCTGACGCTCTGGGTCTGCTACTTCTTCCGCGATCCCGAGCGGGTGGTGCCGGTCGGCGACGGCCTCATCGTCTCCCCCGCGGACGGGCGCGTGAACCTGATCTCGACCGTGCTGCCGCCGGCCGAACTCGACCTCTCGCACGAGCCGATGCTGCGGATCTCGGTGTTCATGAACGTGTTCGACTGCCACGTGAATCGCGTGCCGGTCTCCGGCAAGATCGGGCAGATCCACTACACGCCGGGCCTGTTCCTCAACGCCGAGCTCGACAAGGCGAGCGAGGACAACGAGCGCAACGGCCTCGTCATGGAGACGACGCATCGCGGCCAGCCGGTGCGCATCGGCGTGGTGCAGATCGCCGGCCTCGTGGCCCGGCGCATCGTCGGCTTCGTCTCGGCCGGCGAGTCCCGCCAAGTCGGCGAGCGCTTCGGCCTCATCCGCTTCGGCTCGCGGGTCGATGTCTACCTGCCGCTCGGCACCCGCGTGCTCGTTGGCCTCGGCCAGAAGGCGGTGGCCGGCGAGACCGTATTGGCCGACCTCGGTGGCGGCTCGGAGCGGGCCTTCCGCCGCATCTGATCTCTTTGCAGAAGAGCGACATGCCGAGAAGCGACGAGCCGAAAGACACGTCGAGAGACGAGTCGAGCGACGACATGGACGATCTGTTCCCGCCCTTCGCGCCGGACCCGAACGATCGGCCGCGCCGGTTCCGGCCGGTGCCGTTCCGGATGATCGCGCCGAATATGATCACCCTGCTCGCGCTCTGCCTCGGGCTGACCGCGATTCGGCTGGCCTTCGAGGGCCGGTTCGAGCCGGCGGTGATCGCGGTGATCGTCGCCGCCGTCCTCGACGGGATCGACGGCCGCGTGGCGCGCCTGCTCAAGGGCACGTCGCGCTTCGGCGCCGAACTCGACTCGCTCTCCGACTTCGTCAATTTCGGCTGTGCCCCGGCGCTGATCCTCTACAGCTTCACCCTGCACAACCTGAAATCCGTCGGCTGGATCGTCGCCCTGGTCTTCGCCATCGCCATGTGCCTGCGGCTCGCGCGCTTCAACGCGATGCTCGACGATCCCAACCGCCCCGAATGGAAGAAGGACTACTTCGTCGGCATGCCGGCGCCAGCCGGCGCCATCACCGGCATGCTGCCGCTCTATCTGCATTTCCTCGGCCTCGACTTCAGTGCCTGGGGTCGGCCGGTGATCCTCGTCTACGTGCTCGCCATCGCGCTCCTCGTCGTCTCCACCGTGCCGACCTTCTCGGGCAAGACCTGGGGCAAGCGCGTGCCGCGCGACCTCGTGGTTCCGATCTTCCTCGTCGTGGTGGTGGGCTTCGGCCTCGTGATCAGCTTCCCGTTCGAGGCGATGGCGGCGGTGAGCCTGGCCTATCTCGCGGGCCTTCCCTTCGGCGCCGCGCAGTACCGCAAGCGCCTGAAGCAGGAGGCGGCGCGCACGACCGCCTCCGCGACGGCGGAGCATCCGGCGTCGCCGGGGGCCTAGCGCTCCGCCCCCGCGACGATCCCTCCGCCGACCGGGATCTGGCCCCGCGCCCCGTCCGGCCTCCGTCCCGTCACCCGTATTGGGGCGAGTGAGGAGACAGCCGTGACAGGTGAGACGGATTTCGTCCGGCGGATCGGGATCGTACATCCGATCATCCAGGCTCCCATGGTCGGCCCGAAGGCGCCGCTCGCCGCTGCCGTTAGCGGCGCCGGCGGCCTCGGCTCGCTCGCCTGCGCCGCGCTCACGCCCGATCAGATCCGCGCCGAGACGGCCGCGATCCGGGCCGTGACGGAGGCGCCATTCAACCTGAACTTCTTCTGCCACGAGACGCCCGCACCCGACCCGGCGCGCGAGGCCGCGTGGCGGGCCGCCCTCGCACCCTACTACGCGGCGTTCGGGCTCGACCCGACGGCGCCGGTGGCGATGGCCAACCGTACGCCCTTCGACGCCGCGATGGCCGAGGTGGTGGAAGAGCTGCGCCCGGCGGTCGTCAGCTTCCATTTCGGCCTGCCGGCAGAGCCGCTGCTGCAGCGGGTGCGGGACGTGGGCTGCCTGATCCTGTCCTCGGCCACCACCGTGCGCGAGGCGCGCTGGCTCGCCGAGCGCGGCGTCGATGCGGTGATCGCGCAAGGGGCGGAGGCCGGCGGTCACCGCGGTATGTTCCTCACCGACGCGACCGCCTCGCAGGTCGGCACCATCGCCCTCGTGCCGCAGATCGTGGACGCCGTGGATGTGCCGGTGATCGCGGCGGGCGGCATCGGCGATCCCCGCGGCGTCGCGGCGGCCTTCGCGCTGGGTGCCAGCGCCGTGCAGGTCGGCACCGCTTATCTGCGCTGCCCCGAGGCCGGCATTTCCGCGCCCTATCGTGCGGCGCTGGCGGCGGCCCGCGACGAGGACACGGCGCTCACCAACGTGCTGACCGGGCGCCCGGCCCGCGGCCTGCTCACCCGTGCGGTGCGCGAGCTCGGACCCATCAGCCCGCTCGCTCCGGCCTTTCCCGGCGCGGCGGTGGCGGCTCCAGCCCCTGCGCACGGCCGCGGAGGCGGTGGGCTCAGGCGATTTCTCGCCGCTCTGGTCCGGGCAGGCGGTCGGCCTCTCGCGGGAGCGGCCGGCGGCGGAACTGACCCACCTGCTGGTGAGCGGGAGTCCACGATAGGCCGAAACGAGAAAGGGCCGCCCCGAGGGGCGGCCCTTCCAGATTCCGAGACGATCTCGAAAAATTAGCGCGAGTAGAACTCGATGACGAGGTTCGGTTCCATCTGCACCGGGTAGGGCACCTCGGTGAGGCCCGGGATCCGGGTGACGCGGGCGGTCATCTTGTGATGATCGACCTCGATGTAGTCCGGCACGTCGCGCTCGGCGAGCTGCGAAGCCACGACCACGATCTCGAGCTGGCGGGACGCTTCCTTCACCTCGATCACGTCGCCGGCCTTGACCTGGTAGCTCGGGATGTTGACCCGGCGGCCGTTGACCTTGATGTGCCCGTGGTTGACGAACTGGCGCGCCGCGAACGGGGTCGCCACGAACTTCGAACGGTACACCACGGCGTCGAGGCGGCGCTCGAGCAGACCGATCAGGTTCTCACCGGAGTCACCGCGCAGGCGGATCGCCTCGGCGTAGTAACGGCGGAACTGCTTCTCGGTGATGTTGCCGTAGTAGCCCTTGAGCTTCTGCTTGGCGCGCAGCTGCGTGCCGAAGTCGCTCATCTTGCCCTTGCGGCGCTGGCCGTGCTGGCCGGGGCCGTATTCGCGGCGGTTCACGGGGCTCTTCGGGCGGCCCCAGATGTTCTGGCCCATGCGGCGATCGAGCTTGTGCTTCGCCTGGACGCGTTTTGACATCGCTGTTCCTCTGGAACAAAATTTTGAGGAACGCGCCCTCCTCTCCCTCTTCGCCGAAGCGGCGAGGGCGACAGGGCGGCTGTTACCGCCCACGGGTGCGCATGAAATGCGACGGGGCCCCAAACCGGAGCCCCGTACACCAGCGGGTGCCTAGACGAGAACGCCGACACGGTCAATGCCGCGCCCTGGAGGATCGCTCGTAGCGATCCTCCAGGACTTTCTCATTCGGCCTCAAACGCCGGCGGCCGCCTCCGCGGCCTCAGGCTTTCGCTCCGCTCGGTGCTTTCCGGGGCTCACGCCCCGAAAAGCCCGCTCCGCGCGGCGCTCTTCGCGCCGCGAAGCCGCTCAGGCGGCTTCGAGCGATGGCCCTGCCCCTATCCTCACCTTTCGTTAACCCTCGTATCGCCTGAATCGCGCGAGAGAATCCCCGAACTCTGACGGAGCGCCGACCCATGCCGACGCCAGCCACCCGCGCCAGCCTGATCGGGCTTGCCCTTGCCAGCGGCCTTCTCGCCGGCCCTGCGCGAGCCGACTTCCAATCCTGCCTTGCCGGCATCCAGGCGCAGGCCGCCGGGGCCGGCGTCTCGGCCCAGACCTTCCGCGCCGCGACGGCCAACATCGCCTACGACGACAAGGTGATCGAGCTGTCCCAGGCGCAGCCGGAATTCAAGACGCCGATCTGGGACTACATGTCGGCGCTGGTCGACGAGGAGCGGGTCGAGGACGGGCGCGCGGCCATGCGCCAGCATGCCCAGGCCTTGGCGAACGCAGAGGCACGCTACGGCGTCGATCGTCACACCATCGCCGCGGTGTGGGGCGTCGAGTCCAATTTCGGCAAGAACCTCGGCAAGATGCCGCTGGTGCAGTCGCTTGCCACGCTCGCCTGCTCAAGCAACCGCCGTCGCGACTTCTTCCGCACCGAACTGATCGCGACGCTGAAGATCATCGAGCGCGGCGACATTGAGGCCTCGCGGCTGACCGGCTCCTGGGCCGGCGCCTTCGGCCAAACGCAGTTCATGCCGACCACCTACCAGCGTCTGGCCGTGGACGGCGACGGCGACGGGCGGCGCGACGTGGTCGATTCGGTGGCCGACGCGGTCGCCTCCACCGCCAACTTCCTGCGCGTCGCCAAATGGTCGAACGGCCAGCCCTGGGGCTACGAGGTGCGGCTGCCGCGCGGCTTCAACGTCGCCACCGCGGGCCGCAAGAACAAGCACGCCGTCGGCCACTGGGCCTCGCTCGGCGTCACCCGGGTCGATGGCAAGGCGCTGACGGGGGAGGGGCCTGCCGGCATCATCGCGCCCGCCGGCATCAACGGCCCGGCCTTCCTCGTGACGAAGAACTTCGACGCGATCTATTCCTACAACGCCGCTGAGTCCTACGGGCTGGCCATTGCCGTCCTCTCGGACCGCCTGCGGGGCCGCCCCGGCGTCCAGGCCGACTGGCCGACCGACGATCCGCCGCTCTCGCGTGCCGAGCGCCGCGACCTCCAGACCCGCCTGACCGCTCGCGGCTACGATGTCGGCGAGCCGGACGGCAAGGTCGGCTCCAAGACCCGCGAAGCGATCAAGGAGATCGAGCGCCAACTCGGCATGCCCGCCACCGGGCGGCCGGGCGGCAAGGTGCTGGAGGCGCTGCGGCGGGGGTAGCGGCAACCCGGCGCGCCACTCTCGTCCGCGCTCAGAGCCCCGGAAAACGGGCTTTGACCTCGTTGACGAAGGCATCCGCCTGCTCGACGGCCCAACGGCCGTCGTCCGCCGCCAGCACGTCACCGAAATAGTCGGAGGAAAGCCGAAGCTTCTCGACCTGATTCAGAGAGCGTCCGAAAGCCGGATCGATCCGGCCCGTTGCGACGAGACGCTGACCGAACGCCGCAATCAAACCGCGGTGCGTCTTGATGGTCGCCAGCGGGCCAACGTCTTCGGGAAGCGTCATCAACGCGGCACGAGCCGCGTCGAACATCGCGTAATACGCGCGATTGCAGGCCCCCTCGGGATCACCGTCATGGAGAAGCACCCGCGCGCTCGCCAAGGCTCGCTCAGCCTTCCGCATGAAGGACGCGGGACTGTCGGGCGTCTCGCTCACACGCGCACCCCGTCGCGCCAAATCGCATCGATGAGCGCCGGGTTGCTGAACGCGACCCGGCGTTCGAGTTCGTCCTCCCAAAGCGGAAGCGGATCAACGAGCACACCCGTTTCCATCAGAACGTCGAATGCGATTCCGGCCATCTCTCGCGACGCGGAACGTCGATCGCCCGAAGAGCCCGCGAGCACGACGGCCAAATCCGCATCGCTGTCCGCTTGATGGCTGGCACGCGCGCGGCTCCCGAACAAGACGCCGCCCCGAACGGGATAGCGGCCTTCGAGCCGCTCCAGAAACACCTTGGCGACATCCAAGATCTTGCGATCGACCGATCCGCCAGGTGCGCTGATCGTCCTCATCACAGTGGTTGTCCAATCCTCGGTAGTCTCCAACTCATCTAGCACGGCACAAGGGCTAGAGGAGCCGCAGATTCTCCTCACACGCTTTTCGGTCGGTCGCTGGGGTTTCACCCCACCCCGTCAACGCGAGGCGATCGAACGGAACCTCCCGAACGTCGCCGAAAAACAAAAAACCCGCCCCGATCATCTCGGGACGGGCGCATCGGCAAGAGCGGCCCCGCAGGGCCACTCTCAGATAGGACTTACTCAGCGGCAGTCGCGGCGGCGGCCTTCTGGGCCTTGGCCTTATCGGAGCGGTCCGAACGCTCGACGATACGGGCCGACTTACCGCGGCGGTCGCGCAGGTAGTAGAGCTTGGCGCGACGCACCTTACCGCGGCGGACCACCTTGATCGAATCGATCATCGGGGAGTGCACGGGGAAGACGCGCTCCACGCCCTCGCCGTAGGAGATCTTGCGGACGGTGAAGCTCTCGTTGAGCCCGCCGCCGTTCCGGGCGATGCAGACGCCCTCATAGGCCTGGACGCGGGTACGCTCGCCTTCCTTGACGCGAACGTTGACGATGACCGTGTCGCCCGGCTCGAAATCCGGAATGGTCTTGGCGAGGCGGGCAACTTCTTCCCGCTCAAGCTGCTCGATGATGTTCATTGAAAAAGCTCCGGCCGTTAGCGCCCGTCCGGTAAAGTCCGGGCGTCAGGATTTCGGCATCCTGTTGTGAGTTGGGCGGGGCTGTACAGGATGCCCGCCGCTTTGTCGATGGGGTGAGCGCCCCGCTCCGGCAATCACCCGAGCGGGAGCGTCACGATACGATCATGCTCCCGAACGCCGACGATCCGTCAGGGGCGATCAGTTCCGCAGGGAACCGGTGGTCGTGACCGCGGCCTGCGGCTTCGCCTTGGGGGCCTCGGATTTGTGGGTCTCGGGCTTGTGGGCCTCGGCGGCCTTTTCGTCCTTGCCGGGCTTCTTGCCCAGGACCTTGCTGAACGCGCTTACATCGCCGTCCGCGTCGGCCACGGTGACACGGGCCGGCTTGGCTGAGCCGGGCTTGGTGTGACCCGCCTTGCTGTCAGCCGCCTTGGCCGGCTCCTGCACGGCGACCACCGTCGTCGGCTTCACCTGCTCCTTACGGGCGGCGGCGGCCTTGGTCGGGCCGGGCGCGTCGGCGGGAGCGGCGGCGATCAGGACGGGCTTGCCCTTGGCATCGACCTCGAACTCGTTCGGCCCGAGCGCGAGGCTCTCCGGCCGGCTGACGTCACCGAGGTGATAGCGGCCGTATTCCTTGGCCGTATAGGCGAGCTCCTTCTCCTTTTCCTTCTCGTTCTCGATCAGGGCTGCGAAGGTCGGCCCCTCCGGCTTCTGGGGGCGGAAGACCGGGTTCTGACCGCCGTCGTCATAGACGACGCGGGTCGCAGGCGTGCCCTTGGCGATCAGCTCGGCAACCTCGTGGCTGTCGCGGTCGCGCTTCTCGGCGACCAGCGGATCGACCCGCGGCGTGCAATTGCCCGCCGCCACATCGGCACCGCCGAACACGTATTTGGTGCCGCAGGCCGCGACCCGCGGCTCCTCCTTGAGGGTCTCGAAATAGTCCGAGCCTTCCTTGAGGTTCTTCCAGAACGGCGCGTTGGGGTCGTTACGGAACTTGGCGATGTTCGAGGCCGTCATCCGGAACGGGTAGGACTGGAACTGGAACGCGCGCTGGCCGCCGTTGAAGGCCTCGCGGGCGATGGCGTAGATCTCCGACATCGAGGCGTCGGTCATCGCGAAACAGCCCGACGACGAGCAGGTGCCGTGCACCATGATGTAGTTGCCGGTGCCGCCCTTGGCCCGGTCGATGGCGTTGGGGTAGCCGACATCGAAGGAGAGGTAGTAGCTCGAATTCGGGTTCATCTGACCCGGCGTGATCGCGTAGAACCCTTCCGGCGCCTGCCGGTCGCCCTGCTTCAGCTTGGGGCCGAGCTGGCCCGACCAGCGGCAGATCGGGAAGGTCTTCAGCAGCGCGTACTGGCCATTGGCGCCGCGCTTCCACACCTCCATCTCCGCTTCCTTCTTGAAGGCGCGGATCAGGATCGGGTCGGATTGGCTCATGCCTTTGGTCTGCATGAGCGCGAGCGTCTGCGGGGGAATCGGCGTCAGGCTGCGGGTCGAAGCGCCGCCAAGCATGGCGCTGTCCTGGCAGGCACCGAGGGTCATCGCCAGAGCGACGGCAGCAGCCGCCACAAACGGACGCACAGCCATGGGGAACCCGTCCTTACGTGTCCTCGCCCGCAGGGCAATTCCTGCCCTTTTGCGGACGTCACTCCCCGAACCCTATAGGCTCGCTAAGCTTACCCAGAGCTTACCGCAAGACGGCGATCCACATTGTGGA
The DNA here is from genome assembly GCF_026672325.1 of Methylorubrum sp. SL192. Taxonomy (NCBI): domain Bacteria; kingdom Pseudomonadati; phylum Pseudomonadota; class Alphaproteobacteria; order Hyphomicrobiales; family Methylobacteriaceae; genus Methylorubrum; species Methylorubrum sp. SL192. The sequence goes on along the minus strand of NZ_JAPPQV010000003.1, from coordinate 4,211,706 downwards.
CAGCCGTTGCAAATCCATCACGGTTCCGCGGGAAATGGGCTGCGCTCCCGCAGAACAGCCTTCACGAAGGCGTCATCGGCGGAATCGGCGAAGCGAACACCGACCGATGGCGAACGAACCTCGATCCGGAGCCAGTCGAGATGCGGCTCCTGCGCGAGCACGCTCAGCGTCCGGCTCTCCCCCTGGTGCAGCTGAAGCATCAGGAGGTGATTGTCCGCACCCCGCGCCGTCAGCGCATCACAGATCGCCCGAACCGTCGCGGCCTCGGTGGGGAGGGCGGTCATCAGGTAGAAGCGGTTGCGGGCGCCGGGCCGGTCCAGGGCCGCACGCAGCCGCCGCACGCCGGCTTGCAGGAAACGGTAATCCTCGTCGCTGGCCGCCGGGTCGTGGTGGTTGAACACGAACGGAATCGCGTGCCGATCCCGGTAGAGGAGATGGCGGCACCGCGTCTCGTTCGGTGCCTGCCGCTCATGCAGGGGCGTGCTCTCGTAGTGGCGCCGGTCGAGCAGATCGGAAAAGTCGTCGGCCAGGCAATCGCGGACCATTCCCGGCGACGAGAAGATCCAGTCGAAGGGCGCCGACCATGTGCGCAGGTCGAGCCCCTTCAGGATCTGCGCGGTATGGCAGTGGCTGCCGAGCGAGATGTGGTTGACGGCGCCGGGCTCGCGGAGGTCGCGCCGGCCGAGGCGGCGCAGACCGTTCAGCAGGCCCGCGCCGAGCCCCCGTTTCACAGCTTGCGGCCGATCTCGAGAAACTTCTGAGCGCGCCGGTCGCGGACCTCGTCCGGGCTCAAACCTTCGAACTCGGTCAGCGCGCGGGCGATAGCGTCACCGGTGGCGTTGAGCGCCGCCTGACGGTCGCGGTGCGCGCCGCCGGTGGCTTCGGGGACGATGGAATCGATGATGCCGAGGCGCAGCAGATCCTGCGCGGTGATCTTCATGGCGGTGGCGGCGTCGTGCGCCCGGCCCTGGTCGCGCCAGAGGATCGAGGCGGCGCCCTCCGGCGAGATCACGCTGTAGATGGCATGTTCCAGCATCATCACCGTGTTGGCGGTGGCGATGGCGATGGCCCCGCCCGAGCCGCCTTCGCCGATGACGACGGCGACGTTCGGCACGCCAAGCGCGAGACAGGCTTCCGTGGAACGGGCGATGGCCTCGGCCTGGCCGCGTTCCTCGGCCTCGATGCCGGGGAAGGCTCCGGCGGTGTCGACGAAGGCGAGGACCGGCAGGCCGAAGCGGTCGGCGGTCTCCATCAGGCGCACGGCCTTGCGGTAGCCCTCCGGCCGGGCCATCCCGAAATTGTGCCGCAGCCGCGCCTCGGTGGTCGCGCCCTTCTCCTGGCCGAGGACGCAAACCGGGCGGCCGCGAAAGCGCCCGAAGCCGCCGATGATGGCCTCGTCCTCGCCGAAGGTGCGGTCGCCGGCCAGCGGCGTGAACTCCTCGATCAGCCCGGCGCAGTAATCGACGAAATGCGGTCGCTGCGGATGGCGCGCGACCTGCGTCTTTTGCCAGGGGGTGAGGGCGGCGTAGATCTCGGCGAGCGCCTGGGCCGCCTTGCCCTCCAGGCGTCCGACCTCCTCGCTAATCGAGACCGCGCCGTCGCGCTGGCCCAGGGCCTTGAGTTCCTCGAGCTTCGCCTCGAGTTCCGCCACGGGCTTCTCGAAGTCGAGATAGGAGCGCATCACCGCCATCGATCGTCGGTCCAACTTCTTGCTCGGCAGCCGTGCACCCGCCTGGCGCCCTGCGACCGGCGCGAGGTGTTCGGGGAAGCGGGCATGGGTGTCAACCGCCGCTTAGCGTCAGCGCGTGCGGCGCAGCAAGATCGACTTCGCCGAACCATTGGGGCAAGTCGTGGGGTGAGAGGGTCCGCGCGGCCCGCGAACCGGAGGGAAATCATGAGCCTGCAAGGGAAAGCCGCCGTGGTCACCGGCTCGACGAGCGGCATCGGCCTCGCCATCGCCAAGAGCTTCGCGAAAGACGGCGCCAACGTGGTCCTCAATGGATTCGGCAACCCCGAGGACATCGAGCGGACCCGCAGCGGCATCGAGAGCGAGTTCGGGGTCAAGGCGGTCTATTCGCCCGCCGACCTCACCAAGCCGGACGAGATCGGCGGGCTGATCGCACTCTCGGTCGAGACGTTCGGCAGCATCGACATCCTCGTGAACAATGCGGGCATCCAATACGTCTCGCCGATCGAGGACTTTCCGGTCGAGAAGTGGGACCAGATCATCGCCCTCAATCTCTGCTCGGCCTTCCACACCCTGCGTGCGGCCGTGCCGCACATGAAGGCGAAGGGCTGGGGCCGGGTCATCAACACGGCTTCGGCGCACTCGATGGTCGCCTCGCCCTACAAGTCGGCCTACGTCGCGGCCAAGCACGGCGTCGTCGGCCTCACCAAGACGGCGGCGCTCGAACTCGCCACCCACGGCATCACCGTGAACTGCATCTCACCGGGTTATGTCTGGACGCCGCTGGTGGAGAGCCAGATCCCGGACACGATGAAGGCGCGCGGCCTCACCAAGGAACAGGTGATCGAGGAGGTGCTGCTCAAGGCGCAGCCGACCAAGGAATTCGTGACGATCGATCAGGTGGCCGCGCTCGCCCTGTTCCTGTGCACGGACAGCGCCAGCCAGATCACCGGCGCCAACATCGCCATGGATGGCGGCTGGACGGCGCAGTAGCACCGCCGAACTGTGGAGCGCAGCGCTAAGGCATCGTCCCGAAAGTCGGTAGCCGGCTTTCGGAAAAAATGCTGCAAAAGCAGGAGTCTAAGTCATCGTCCTGGGTTTGGAATCCAGGACGATGATCGAGAGCCGCGCTCCGATGGCTTCGCTCAGCGGCGCGAATGCAGCAGCAGGGCGAGGCCGTAGCCGACAGCGCCGGCGATCATGAGAGCAAGGAACGGGTTCTCCCCGACCTGCGTCTCGACCCGCTCGCGCCCGTCGCGCAGATACGTGCCGCCGTTGCGGCTGACGCGGTCATAGGCATCCTCCGCATAGCCGCCGACATCGTCGGCGATGTCGCGCACGGTGTCCTTGGCCTGCCCGTAGATGCGCTGCGCGCGGCCCTCGGCTTCCCGGTAGCGGCCCTCCAGCGAATCCCGGTCCGAGCCGAGCGCATCGCCCACCACGCCCTGCGCCCGGCCGCCGAGATCCTTTGCGGTGCCGACGATGCGATCCGAATCCACCATGGCGGAACTCCTGTTTTTGTTAGGCCCGCCACCTTGAGAGTTTCGGGCGGGCGTCGGACAGGAGAACGTGCGAGGAGGGATTCGGTCCCGCGCCGCCGCGAAAAAGCGGCGTCCGCCGTCCCGCTGAAGACGCGGATCAGCCCGCCTCGGCCAGCACCACCGCCCGCGGCGGCGGGAGGTTGGAGCGCAGTTCGCGGCTGACCGCCGAGGAGGTCGCGACGGTACCGAGATTGACGTAGGTCTCGTGGTTCTTCTCGATCGCCGAGAGGTCGTAGAGGTAGTTCACCATCAGCCCGTAGGACTGCTTCAGACCCTTCTTCGAAGTGTCGCCGAGGAAGTTCATCCGCTCCAGCCGGGCGCCGTTGCCGAGATGGAAGCGGGCCACCGGATCGAGCGGGCGGCCCTTCTCGTTCTTGGCGCGCAGGAAATAGGCCGCCGCCGCGGGCAGCATGGCGCGCCGCACCGCCTCGCACTTCGTCTTGTCGCTGCGCCAATCCTCGGTATCGAGCAGGCGCAGCGCCTCCACATCCTCCCGCGTCAGGCCCTGCGGCGCGTCGGCGCCACGCTCCCGGTCGAGCCAGGTGCGGAAGCCGGGCACCGGCGAGAGGGTGACGAAGGTCTTCAGCGAGGGAATCTCGCGGGCGAGATCCTCGACCACCTGCTTGATGAGGAAGTTGCCGAAGGTGACGCCGGCCAAGCCCTTCTGGCAGTTCGAGATCGAGTAGAAGATCGCGGTCGTGGCGCTGCGCGCGGGCACCGGTTCGCGCCCGTCGGCCAGGATCGGCTGGATCGCCGGAGCAATGGCGTTGGTGAGCGCCACCTCGACGAAGATCAGCGGCTCGTCGAGCAGGGCCGGGTGGAAGAAGGCGAAGCAGCGCCGGTCCGTCGGCTGGATGCGGCGGCGCAACTCGTCCCAATCGGCGATCTCGTGGACCGCCTCATAGCGGATGATCTTTTCGAGGATGTCGGCCGGCGTCGACCAGTCGATCGGGCGCAAAACGAGGAAGCCCCGGTTGAACCAAGAGGCGAACAGGTGCTCGAAATCGCTGTCGAGGCTCACCGCTGCGTCGATCGTCTCCGGGGCGGCTTCCCGATCCTTCAGGCGCTTGCGAAGCGTGAACAGATCCTCGCGCATCCGCACCAGCGCCAGGGTGCCGCCGCGGGCGAGGTTGAGCCGCCGAATCAGCTCCTGCGAGCGCGGCTCGGCCGCCACGTGCAACAGACCGAGTCGGGCCCGCGTCGGATCGGCACGGTAAGCGGCGATCGCAGCATCGACCGCGTCATGGTCGGCACCGAATTCGGTGGCGACGAGTTCGAGGAAGGCGAGCCGGTCCTCAAGGGGAAAGGCGGCATAGCGATCGAGGATCAAGCGCGCGAGCGCGACGCCCGAGGCTTCGCCGCGCCGGGAAATCAGGTCTTCGCAGAACCGGGCGAGGTCGGCCGCGCTCGCCGTCCGCGCCAGATCGGAACGGGCCAAGCCGATGAGGTCCCGGCCCCGGTCGCTGATGGTCTGGATGAGATCGCCGAGGAACGAGATCGCCGCCATGACCGAACAAGCCCTTGGATCCGCCGAGCCGACGCAGACAAGGCTCGGCCGTTACCGGAACCTAAAGCCTACGCCGCCTCGGCGCCAGATATGGGAGGTATGCGGGAACCCCGCCGGGCGCCTCCGGCAACACCATTCCGCTGCGCGAATCACCCTGTCGCGGCAGGCGATGGTCGGCCGAGGCCGAGCCGTCGGCGGCCCTCAGAACTCGGCCTCCGCATGCGGCGCGAGATCCACCGTGTCGGCGCGTTCGCGCCAATCGTTCACACCGCGTGAGCGGGCAAAGCGGATCTCTGCGGCCTTCAGGGCGCGCTCCGGATCGCGGGCGCGCGAAATCTCGACGAAGCCGACCGTGAAGGGCACCCCGAGGATCTGCTTCGCGAAGTGGACGCGGTAATTCGACATACACGACTCCTCATCTTGAAGCGGCGGCCGGCCACCTGGAAAAAATGTGCGCCATCACGCGCCCATCTGTAAATGGTTACCCGGCCAAGCTGCTGCGAAGGCTGTGCGTTTTTCTTACAATTGATCATATAGGCGCTCTTTTGAGGGATGCTACCACCGCGCGTCCGGGTGTCGCCGGTGCGACGTGCGCTCCCCATTCGCCCTTGGCGAGGACACGGTCTTTGACCGGGCGTTTCGTCGGGCCGTCCGAGCAAAATCGGACATTCTGCCGCGCGAAGGCTGCGCCTCACCGTGTCGCCGGGGCTGGCGGTCCGGCGGCGGCCTGCCGTATGGGGCGGTGCATGCCGTTTTCCACGCCCCTCAATGCCCCTCCGTCCCAACCCTGCGAGATGCGGGCGGCGCAGCGATGAGCCGTGATGCGGGGGGCGACCGCACCCTTTCTCCGACGACGCGCATCGGGCTCACCCTGATCGCGGGCGGGGCCGTCGCCAACATCTACTACAATCAGCCTCTGCTCGCGGTCCTCGTCGCCGAGTTCGGCGAGCGGGCGGCCCTGCTCGTGCCCACGGCCAGCCTCGTCGGCTACGGCCTGGGCATCCTGTTCCTTGTGCCCCTGGGCGATGCCCTGCCGCGGCGCGACCTGATCGTGTGGCAATTGCTGGGGATGGCCGTCGCCCTGGTCGTCGCGGCGCTCAGCCCAAATCTCGCCGTGCTCGCGGCGGCGAGCCTCGTGATCGGCGTGCTCGCCTGCGCCGCGCAGCAGGCGGTGCCCTTCGCCGCCGAGCTTGCGCCCGATGCGAGCCGGGGGCGAATCGTCGGCGGGGTGATGACCGGCCTCCTCTCCGGCATCCTGCTCGCCCGCACCGCGAGCGGCTTCGTCGGCGCGCAGTTCGGCTGGCGTGCGGTGTTCTTCGCCGCGGCCGGCCTCGCCGTCGCCATGGCGGGGGTCGCGTGGCGCACGCTGCCGCGCAGCGCTCCGAAGCAGCGCCTGCGCTATCGCGCGCTGATGATCTCGCTGCTGCATCTCGTGCGCAGCCAGCCGATCCTGCGCAACGCCAGCCTGTCCCAGGCCCTGCTATTTGCCAGCTTCAACGCGTTCTGGGCGACGCTGGCCCTCCTCGTCGAAGCGCCGCCCTTCGACCTCACCGCGGCGGGCGCGGGCCTGTTCGGCGTCATCGGCGTGGCCGGCGCGCTGATCGCCCCGTATTCCGGACGCTACAGCGACCGGCGCGGCGCCCGGCCGGTGGTGATCGTCGGCAGCGTCCTGGTCGCGGCGGCCTTCGCGGTGCTGGCACTGGCCGGTGAGGTGTCGCTCCTCGCCATCGCGGCAGGCGTGCTGCTCCTCGACATCGGCATCAACGGCGCGCTGATCGCCAACCAAACCCGCGCCTACGCCCTCGCGCCGGGCGCTCGCGGGCGCATCAACACCGTGCTGTTCACCGCGGTCTTCATCGGCGGGGCGGCCGGCGCCTTCCTCGGCTCGCGCGCCTTCCTCCTCGCGGGCTGGCCCGGTGTCTGCGCCGTCGGCGGCGCCTTTGCGCTTGCCGCGCTGGCCGTGTCCTGGCTCGGCGGCAGAACCCAGCCTACTTGAGCACCCGCGAGAGGCGGCACCACGCCGCCTTATCCGGAGGCAGGCCGAAGCGCAGCCGCTCCGGCGCCTCGACAAAGCGCCGCACGTAAATCCCGGCCTCGCCGAGTGCCCGGAACAGGCCGGGCCCGTCCGGGAAATCCGCCGTGCGGAACAGGGCCGTCCCGCCAATGACCCGTCCACCGACGCGCCCGATCATCCGGTCAAGGCGGCCCGCATCCTTCGCCCGAGCGGCGGCGGCCTCACGGCGCCACGCGGCATCCGGCAGCGCCGCGCAGCCTGCGGCGATGGCGGGTCCCGAGACCGCCCAGGGTCCGAGGGCGGATTCGAGACGTCGCGCCAGTGCCGGCTCCGCAAGCGCGAAGCCGAGCCGAAGGCCCGCGAGCCCGTAGGTCTTGCCGAACGAGCGCAGGATTACGAGGCCGGGCCCCGGCCGCGCCGCCTCCACGGGTTCAAGGTCGGCGAAGGCCTGATCGAGCACGACGAGACCGCCCCCGGCGACGCGCGCCAGCGCCTCGGCCGAGAACACGCGCCCGTCGGGATTGTTGGGGCTGACCGCCACCACGATTTCGGCGCCCTCGGCCTCACGCGGATCGGTCACCATCCGCACCGTATGGCCGGAGCGGGTCCAGGCGGCGGCGTGCTCGGCATAGGTCGGGCCGACCACCGCGACGCGGGACGGCGGCCTCAGCCGCGGCAGGGTTTCGATCAGGATCTGCGTACCGGGCGCGGCGACGACGTGATCCGGCCCCGGCGCGCCGTAGGCCTCCGCCGCCGCGGATTTGAGCCGGGCAAGGTCGGCGGGGGAGGGCAGGCGGTAAAGGGCACTGGCTATGAGGGGCGGCAGCGGATAGGGCACCGGGTTGATGCCGGTCGAAAGGTCGATCCACGGCTCGGGTGCGCCCGGAAACAGCCGGCGGGCCGCGTCGAGATCGCCGCCATGCGCGATCCCGTCGCGCGAATCGTCCGTCAGCACCTCGCGTCCGCCCATCCCGCCCCGCACCGACCCCACCAACGATGTCCTGGATCGCCCTGACCCATCCGCCCGACACCCTCGGCATCCTGGCCCTTGCCCTGCTGATCGAGGCCATGGCGGGTTATCCGGACCGCCTCTACAGGGCGCTCGGCCATCCTGTCACCTGGATCGGCCGACTGATCGCCGCGCTCGAACGCAGGCTCAACCGGGGCGCGCCGCGAACGCGCCGGCTCGGCGGCATCCTGGCGCTCACCGGCCTGCTCGCCACGGTGGCCGCCGTCACCCTGGGGCTGACGGCGCTCGCCGGGCTCACGGGCCACGGGTTCGGGCTGGTCGTCCTGGCGATTCTCGCCGCGAGCCTGCCGGCGCAGCGCAGCCTGTTCGTCCATGTCCGGCGCGTCTCCGCCGCCCTGCGAACGGAGGGGCTGGCCGGGGGTCGCACCGCCGTCTCGATGATCGTCGGCCGAAACCCTGAAAGCCTCGACGAGGCGGCCGTGTGCCGGGCCGCGATCGAGAGCCTCGCCGAGAACTTTTCCGATGGCATCGTCGCGCCGGCCTTCTGGATCGGCGCGGGCGGGCTCACCGGCGGTGCGCTCTACAAGGCGATCAACACCGCCGACAGCATGATCGGCCACCGGACTCCCCGCTACGAGGCGTTCGGCTGGGCCTCGGCCCGTCTTGACGACCTCGTGAACCTGCCGGCCTCGCGGCTCACCGCCCTTCTGCTGATCGCCGCGGCGGCCCTGAGCCGGGATGTCTCCGCGGCGGGCGCGTGGCGGGCGATCCGCCGCGACGCGGGCCGCCACCGCTCGCCCAATGCCGGCTGGCCCGAGGCGGCCATGGCCGGCGCACTGGGCTTACGGCTCGCCGGTCCGCGCATCTACGGCGACACCCGCGTCGAGGATGCCTGGATGGGCGACGGGCGGGCCGAGGCCAACCCCGACGACATCGTGCGCGCGCTGAAGCTCTACCGGACGGCCTGCGCGCTGCAATTCACGCTGGTCGCGGCCGGGACCGGACTCTGGCTCACCTTCGGCCGCTAAGGTTCTTGTCTTTGCATCATCTTTTTCCGAAAGTCGGCAACCAGCTTTCGGAATGATGCTCGAGCGTCACTCAACGCAGGCGCAGCAGCCCGTCGCAGTCGAGATGCGCTTCGAGATGGTCGGCAAAGCGGTCGAGCACCTCTTCGATGCCGGCCTCGTAGCGGGTGAGGCCCGGCCCGGCGCCGAGCCGGGCGAGCCAGGCCGCGCGTTGGCGATCGTCGGCGAACAGGCCGTGGACATAGGTGCCGGTCACGAGCCCGTCGCCCGAGACGGCGCCGTCGACCCGACCGTCGGCGAAGCGCAGCAGCGGTCGGGCAGTGTCCGGCCCGGTCGTGTCGCCGATATGCATCTCGTAGCCGGAGAACGGCGCGCCATCCGCGAGCGTCGTGCCGGTGGCCGCGACGAGGCGCTTCTCGCCCGTCATCACCGTCTCGACGTCGAGGAGGCCGAGACCCGGCCGGTCACGCGGCGCGCCCTCGATCCCCTGCGGATCGGCAATGGAGCGCCCGAGCATCTGGTAGCCGCCGCACAGCCCGAGCACGCGACGGCCGCGGCGCAGATGCGCGCGGATATCGATGTCCCATCCTTCCGCGCGCAGACATTCGAGATCGTCGATCGTGGTCTTCGAACCCGGCAGGATGATGAGATCGGCTTCCGCCGGGACGGGCTCGCCGGGGGCCAAGAAGGTCACGGCGACGCCGGGCTCCTGCCGCAGCGGGTCGAGGTCGTCGAAATTGGCGATGTGCGGAAAGCGCAGCACCGCGATCAGCGGCACGGCGCCGTCACGGCGCGCTTGCGGGGCATCGAGCGCCACCGCGTCCTCCGGCGGCAGGCGGCCGGCATCGGGAAAGAACGGCACGAGGCCGAACGGCGACCAGCCGGTGCGCGCGGCGATCAGGGTCATGCCGTCGGCAAACAGCGTCGGGTCGCCGCGAAAGCGGTTGACGATGAAACCGCGGATCATCGCCGCATCGTCGGGCTCCAGCACCGCCTGCGTGCCGACGAGGCTGGCGATGACGCCACCCCGGTCGATGTCGCCGACGAGCACCACCGGCGTTCCGGTCGCCCGGGCAAAGCCCATATTGGCGATGTCGCCCTGCCGCAGGTTCACCTCGGCCGGCGAGCCCGCACCCTCCACGAGCACGATGTCCGCCTCGCCGCGCAGCCGCTCGAAGCTGTCGAGCACGGAGGCCATCAGGCGCGGCTTCCAGGCCTGGTACTCCCGCGCCCGCGCCGTGCCGATCATCCGCCCCTGCACCACCACCTGCGCGCCGACCTCGCTCTGCGGCTTCAGGAGCACCGGGTTCATGTGAACCGAAGGCGCGACCCGCGCGGCGCGGGCCTGGAGCGCCTGGGCCCGGCCGATCTCCCCGCCATCGGCGGTGACGGCGGCATTATTCGACATGTTCTGCGGCTTGAACGGACGCACCGTCAGGCCGCGCCGGGTGAAGGCACGGGCGAGGCCGGCCACGAGCAGCGACTTGCCGACATCGGATCCGGTCCCCTGGATCATCAGGGCGCGGGTCATCGGCGGTTCTTTGGTCGAGGCGCGGGCATCACGCTGCCATGGCATCGGGGCCGGGCGGCGTCGAGCCGATTTACGGCGCTCTGCGCTCACTGCGCCGTGCCATCAGCCAGGAAAGCGCGCCCGCGGCATCGGGGATGGCGGGCACATCCGGCAGGGCAGGGCGGTCGACGATCACCACGGGGAGCCCGAGCCGACGCGCCGCCTCGATCTTCGGATAGGTCGCCGCGCCGCCGGAATTCTTCGTCACCAGCACCTCGATTCGCGCCTCGCCCATGAAACGGATCTCGTCCGCGAGCGTGAAGGGACCGCGGGCGCTGACGGTGACGAGGTTCGGCACCGGTAACGCATCGCCGACCGGCTCGATCGTGCGCACGACGTAAGCGTGCTGCGGCGCGTGGACGAAGGCGGCCAGTTCCTGCCGGCCGATGGTGAGGAACACCGTTCTCGGTGCGGCCCCGAGCGCGTCGAGACAGGCCGGCACGTTCGCCGCCGCGATCCAGTCGTCGCCGGGCTCGCGCTCCCAGGCCGGGCGGCGCACCGCGAGGAGCGGCACCGCGACAGCCTTGCACGCTTCGGCCGCATTGGCCGAAATCCGCGCGGCGAACGGGTGGGTCGCATCGATCACCGCCTCGATGCTGTTCTCCGAAAGCCACCGCGCCAGCCCCTGCGCACCGCCGAACCCGCCGATGCGGGTCGGCACCGGCTCGGGCCGCGGCGCGGCGGTGCGGCCGGCCAGCGACAGCGTCACCGCGACATCCGGCTCCCGCACCAGAAGGGCGACGAGCGCGCTGGCCTCGGTGGTCCCGCCGAGGACGAGGATGCGCAGGGGCGTTGCATCGGCATTCGGCGTGGGATGGCGCGCGGGAGAACCCTGGTCGGCGGCTCCGGACATTCGTACAACCTGTCTCGCCCGCATCAGCCCGGCAAAGGCCGGGCGAGGTTTTCGACGTGAGACCCTTCTGCCGCGATTGCCTGACGATGCAAGCTGAGGGCGCCCTGCGCTGCCGCGGATGCGGCTCGCCGCGCCTGCTCACGCACCCGGCCCGCGACGCCTTGAGCATCGCCCACGTCGATTGCGACGCCTTCTACGCGGCGATCGAGAAGCGCGACGACCCGTCCTTGCGCGACAAGCCGCTCATCATCGGCGGGGGCAAGCGCGGCGTCGTCTCCACCGCGTGCTATCTCGCCCGGATCTCCGGGGTGCGCTCGGCGATGCCGATGTTCGAAGCGTTGAAGCGCTGCCCCGACGCCACAGTACTGCGGCCGGATATGGAGAAATACGCCCGCGTCGGGCGCGAGGTGCGGGCGATGATGCTGGCGCTGACGCCTTTGGTTGAGCCGGTCTCCATCGACGAGGCGTTCCTCGACCTCTCCGGCACCGAGCGCCTGCACGGGACGAGCCCGGCGCTCACGCTCGCCCGCTTCGCCGCACGGGTCGAGGCGGAGGTCGGCATTACCGTGTCGGTGGGACTGTCCGACAACAAGTTCCTGGCCAAGATCGCCTCGGACCTCGACAAGCCGCGCGGCTTCTCGATCATCGCGGGCGAGGATGCCGCGACCTTCCTCGCCGACAAGCCGGTCGGCATCCTGCCCGGCATCGGCGAAAGTGCACGAAACCGCCTCGCTTCCCTCAACATCCACCGCGTCGGCGACATCCCGCGGGCCGATCCGACGCGCCTCCAGGCATCCCTCGGGCGGGATGCGCTGCGTCTCATCGATCTCGCCGCCGGCCGGGACCGGCGGCCGGTGCGCCCGACGCGGGAGACCAAGAGCGTCTCGTCCGAGACGACCTTCTCGACCGATCTCACCCGGTTCGAGGATCTGCGGCCGATCCTTTGGCAGCTCTGCGAAAAGGTGTCGGCACGGCTCAAGCGGGCGGAACTCGCCGCTGGCAGCGTCACGCTGAAGCTGAAGGATGCCCGCTTTCGGCTGCGGACCCGCACCCGCGGCGGCCTGAAACCCACCCAGCTCGCCGACCGCCTCTTCCGCGAGGGCGAGCCCATGCTGCGGGCGGCCTGCGACGGCACGGCCTTCCGGCTGATCGGCATCGGCGGCGGCGATCTCTGCGGCGCGATCCATGCCGACCGCGGCGATCTCGCCGATCAGGGTATCGAGCGCGTCGCCCGCCGCGAGGCGGCGCTCGACCGGCTGCGGGAAAAGTTCGGAAGCGCCGCGATTCAGCGTGGGCTCGTCTTCACCGGCGAGCCGGAGCGGCGGCGGACCTGACGCGCGGCGACTACTTCTTGCAGGTGGGATCGGCCTTCGGGTCGGCTTTGGCGAGGTCGAGCCGCGTCAGATTCCCGTCGATGGCGAAATCCCCGTAATCGAGGTGCAGCCGCCCGCTGACGCCGTCCTCGTAGAGGTCGAAGGTGAGGGTGTAAATCGGCGTGCGCTCACCCGCTCCGGCGGTGAAGTAGCTCAGCGTCACCGGCCACCGGCGCATGCCGCCGTGGTCGCCCTCGCGCAGCGGCTTGTCGCGCTCGGTGTCGGCGGCGGGCGCCGCGTTCGGGCGGCCGATGATGGCCAGCGTGTCGTAGACCTTGCGCCCGTCATCCGAGCCGTCGAACACCTTGGCCGAGACCGTCGTCTCACCCGCCTTGGCCGCCTCGATCAGGCGGATCATGTGGTGGATCGGAAACAGGACCGCGCCCTCGGCCTGGAACTGGTCGCGCTTGGGCTCCTTGAGCTTCACCTTGAGCGCGTCGGCTGCCTCGGCCGTCCCATCGACGGCCGGGGAGGGCGCGTTGTTGAGAACGGTCGTGGTGCGGAAGCGGAAGCTCTTGCCGTCGCCGTTCTCGAAGGTGGTGCTGCGCAGATCCGAGGTGCGGTCGCCGGACTCGCCGGAATTGAGCATCGTCACCTGACGCGTCTGCATGGTGTAGCCGCGGCAGGCGTCGCCCGAGAAATCGATGACGATGCGCCCGCGCACGCCCTCGACCGCACGCGTCCCTTCGGAGCGCGCCAGCGACAGGTCGTAGACCGCGCGGTGGTTGGCCAGCCGGATCGCGGCGTCGTTCGGAACCGGTGCGGCCGGCCCCGCGGCCATCGCGCTTCCCGGCATCGCGGCAAGGAGGAAAAGGGCCGGCGCGAGGCGCAGTCGCATGCGATCTCCCAAAGTCCGCTTGAAGTGGGTTGTCCACAGGCGGCAGGCCGGCGGACGACGTCCGTCACATAGTCATCCCGTCCGCCCGGACAATCTTTTTCGATCGCGCTTCCGACGCGACCACGGACATCTCGGCGATAGGCGCAACCGCCCGGCACTCCGGCCAGCCGGCCCTCGCCCGGTCCGCATGCTCGGAAAAGATCAAGTTTACGCAACGCGTTAACGGATGGCGGAGGATTCGCTTGCTCCACCACGGAAACCGACCCGTCTCACCGTCCGACGGGTCCGATTGCCGGGGGAAACCGGACCGTGAGACGCGCGGACCCTTGCTCCGCGGCCGAGCTGTCCTGTAGTCTCCACAGCGTCGCCAACGGCATCTTTGGCGTCTGTTAACCGACATGTGCAGGGCCGGATCGCGGGCCCTGGCCATGCCTGCTGTCGCCATGCGCGCCAGCAGCGCCGCGCTGCCGGCCGGTCTCGCGTTCAAGGATGTTTCGACGTGGAGGGGACAATGACGGAAGCGGTCCCGAGCTGGACGGATGAGCGCGTCGAGCTGCTTCGTCGCCTGTGGGACGACGGCCTGAGCGCCAGCCAGATCGCCCTGCAGATCGGTGGCGTCTCGCGCAATGCCGTCATCGGCAAGGTGCATCGCCTCGGGCTCTCCGGCCGCGTCAAGTCGATGGGTGCGGCGTCGCAGGGACGTCGCCGGGAGGGCTTGGCCGCCGAGGTCGAGATGGAGGTCGTGGTCGTCGAGGAGCCGACGCTGCCGGAGCCGCCCGCGATCGTCGCGCACAGACCCGCACCGGACTTCCCGCTGCCGCAGAAGCCTGCCCCGGAGCCGGTGGCCCTCGCGGTTTCCGAGCGGGTCACCATCATGGATCTGCGCGAATCGATGTGCCGCTGGCCGATGGGCGACCCGACCTCGCCGGACTTCCGCTTCTGCGGCGGCCGCGCGATCACGGGCCTTCCGTACTGCACCCAGCACGCGCAGATCGCCTATCAGCCGGCCGCCGAGCGCAAGCGCGACCGCCGCGTCGCCGGTTTCCGCTAACGACTCTGGGAGAGGACGGCCGGGCACGCCCGAGACGACGGGCGGATGCCCGCGTGCACCGAGCAGGGACGGGCTTTGCCCGACTCGCAGGACCGCCCCTCGGGCCAAATCCGGTCGATCCGTTCGGATGGCGGATTTGGACTTGGCTCAAGCGCCGCGCGGGCTGAGCGAGACAGTTCCCCCTTCGATCAGGCGGAGACCGTATCACTCCGCTCCGGCGAACATCTCGTCGAACGAGTAGCCGGAGCCGCGCACGGTGCGGATCGGGTCGCTCTGGCGCGGGCGGTTGATCGCCTTGCGCAGGCGGCCGACATGAACATCGACCGTGCGCTCGTCGATGTAGACGTCGTGGCCCCACACACCGTCGAGCAGCTGCTCCCGGGAGAAGACCCGGCCAGGGCTCTGCATCAGGTATTCGAGCAGCTTGAACTCGGTCGGCCCGAGATGGATCTCGCGGCCCTGCCGGCGGATGCGATGGCTGACGCGGTCGAGCTCGATATCGCCGGCGACGAGCATGTCGGAAACGTGGGTGGGCTTGGCGCGGCGCAGGAGCGCTCGGACGCGAGCGAGCAACTCCGGCACGGAGAACGGCTTGACGACGTAGTCGTCGGCGCCGGTCGAGAGGCCGCGCACACGGTCGGTCTCTTCGCCCCGGGCGGTCAGCATGATGACCGGCAGGCGTTCGGTCTCACGGCGGGCACGGATGCGCCGGCACAGCTCGATCCCCGAGAGGCCCGGCACCATCCAGTCGAGGAGTACGAGGTCGGGCGTGGTCTCGTGCAGGCGAAGGTCGGCCTCGTCGCCGCGAACCGCGACATCGACTTGGAAACCCTCCGCTTCCAGATTGTAGCGCAGCAGGGTCGTCAGCGATTCCTCGTCCTCGACGATCAGGATGTGCGCACTCGTCATCGCCCGTCTTTCCATCCGTCACGCCCGGCCCTCAAGAGAGGAGCCGGGGGCGTCTCTTGATCGCCGCGCCTGCCCCGAAACCTTAGGTGCTCGGCGTAATCGTCGCGTAGTTCGAAGCGTCGTTCTTCGGCCGCTCGGCCGTCGGCGTCTCGCCGGTGACGAGGTATTCGATGGTTTCGGCGACGTTGGTGGTGTGATCGCCGATCCGCTCGACGTTCTTGGCGCAGAACAGCAGGTGCGTACAGAACGAGATGTTGCGCGGATCCTCCATCATGTAGGTCAGGAGTTCCCGGAATAGTGAATTGTAGAGCGCGTCGATGGCGCTGTCCCGCTCCCAGACCTCGCGGGCGGCGGTCACGTCGCGGCTCGCATAGGCATCGAGCACGTCCTTGAGCTGTTCCTGCACGAGGTCGCTCATGTGCTGGACGCCGAGCACGATCTTCTGCGGCTGGGCCTGATCGCTGATCGCGACGACGCGCTTGGCGATGTTCTTGGCGAGATCGCCGATCCGTTCCAGGTCGCCCGAGACGCGGATGCCGGAGATCGTCTCGCGCAGATCGATGGCCAGCGGCTGACGGCGGGCGATGAGGAGAACCGAACGCTCCTCGATCTCCCGCTGCAGCAGGTCGAGGCGCTTGTCGGCGACGATTACCGCCTGAGCGAGGGTGGTATCCCGGCGCACCAGCGCGTCGGTGGCATCCGTCATCATCTTCTCGGCCACGCCGCCCATCTCGGCGATGGAGCGGCGCAGGTTCTCGAGGTCGGTGTCGTAGGAGGAGACGATATGGTCGGCCATGTCGCGAATTTCCCGATCAGGCGGTCGGACGAGGGCGCTCTCAAGCTGCGATGGACACGGGTCCGGCGGAAGAGGGCGCGTCTCAACGAGGGCGCAAGGGGGCTGCGACTGTCGTGCAGTCGCGGCCGATCTCAGCCGAAGCGGCCGGTGATGTAGTCCTGGGTCTGCCGCTTGGCCGGGTTCATGAAGATCTTTGTGGTCGCGTCGAACTCGATCAGCTCGCCGAGATACATGAACGCCGTGAACTGCGAGATGCGCGCGGCCTGCTGCATGTTGTGGGTCACGATGACGATCGTGAACTCGGTCCGCAACTGCTCGATCAGCTCCTCGATGCGGCCGGTGGAGATCGGGTCGAGGGCCGAGGTCGGCTCGTCGAACAGGATGACCTCGGGGCGCTGTGCCACGGTACGGGCGATGCACAGGCGCTGCTGCTGGCCGCCGGAGAGGCCGGTGCCGGACTGCTTGAGCTTGTCCTTCACCTCGTCCCACAACGCCGCCTTGCGCAGGGATTCCTCCACGCGCACGTCGAGCTCGGCTTTCGGAAGCTTCTCGTAGAGGCGCAGGCCGAAGGCGACGTTGTCGTAGATCGACATCGGGAAGGGGGTCGGCTTCTGGAACACCATGCCGACGCGCGAGCGCAGTTCGTTCAGGTCGATCTTCGGGTCCAGAACGTTCTGCCCGTCGAGCAGGATCTCACCTTCCGCGCGCTGCTCCGGATAGAGGCTGTAGATGCGGTTGAAGGTGCGCAGCAGCGTCGACTTTCCGCAGCCCGAAGGCCCGATCAGCGCGGTCACCTGCCTGTCGCGGAAATCGAGGTTGATGTCCTTCAGGCCATGGAAGCTGCCATAGTAGAAGTTGAGATCCTTGCAGGCGATGCGCACCGGAGCCTTGACGTCGGCCGGGCTTCGACCTTCGAACTGGCTGCGGATCGCGGGGGAGGCGCTCATCGGATTGTCTCGCAGGTAGGAGGTCTGTCCGGGGGGCGGCCTCAGCGCGCCCGCTGGTCCTTGATCACAAGGCGGGCCACCACCGACAGGGCCAGGATGGTGACGGTGATGAGAAGGGCGCCCGCCCAGGCCAGGCTCTGCCAGTTCGGATAGGGCGACAGCGCGAACTGGTAGATCATCACCGGCAGGTTGGGCACGCCGCCGAGAAGGTTCGCGTTGAACCAGCTGTTGTTGTTGAGCGCCGTGAACAGCAGCGGCGCGGTCTCGCCGGCGATGCGGGCGAGCGCCAGAATGATGCCGGTGACGACACCCGCACTCGCCGCCCGCCAGGTGATCGCGCGGATGACGAGGGAGCGGGGCGCGCCGAGCGCGGCGCCGGCCTCGCGCATCTGGCTCGGGACGAGGCGCAGCATGTCCTCGGTGGTGCGCACGATCACGGGGGTGGCGATGATGGCCAGCGCCACCGCGCCGGCCCAGCCGGAATAGGTCCCCATCGGCCGCACCATCAGCGTGTAGACGAACAGGCCGATCAGGATCGAGGGGGCGGAGAGCAGCACGTCGTTGAGGAAGCGGATGATGTCCGCGATCTTCGAGGTGCGGCCGTATTCCGCGAGGAAGGTGCCGGCCATCAGCCCGATCGGCGTGGCGATGACGATGCCGATGAACGTCATCACGAGGCTGCCGAGGATGGCGTTGGCGATGCCGCCGCCCACGGAGCCCGGCCCCGGCGTCGGCTCCGTGAGCAGGGCGGGGGTGAAGCCCTTCACGCCCTCGACGATCAGCATCAGCAGGATCGAGCCGAGCACGACGATGCCGAGCAGCGTGGCGAAGGTGCTCGCCAGGATCAGGACGCGGTCGGCGATCCGGCGGCCGGAGCGCACACGGCTCGCCCTCCGGGGGCGTTCGGCCGTTGCGAGGGGAGTGCTGGCATCCATGGCGCGTCGTTTTCCGAGGCTGGCGGCGTTGCGGACGTTTCGGTTCAGGCGACCTTGGTGCGCCGCACCAGCAGGCGCGCGATGATCAGCACGACGAAGGTGATAATGAAGAGCAGGCAGCCGAGCGCCATCAGCGAGGAGAGCTGGAGCCCGTCGGCCTCGTTGAACTCGTTGGCGATGCGCGAGGCGATGGTCGAACCCGGATCGAAGATCGAGGCGGAGAGGCGGTTGGCGTTGCCGATCACGAAGGTGACCGCCATGGTCTCGCCGAGCGCGCGGCCGAGGCCGAGCATGATCGCGCCGATGATCGAGACCGAGGCCTGCGGCACGAGGACGTGGCGCACGACCTCCCAGGTGGTGCAGCCGATGCCGTAGGCGCTCTCGCGCAGCACGGTCGGGATCTGGTCGAGCATGTCGCGGGTGATCGAGGCGACGAACGGCACGATCATGATCGCGAGGATGATGCCGGCGGTGAGCACGCCGACGCCGGAGGGGATGCGCGCGTAGAGGATCGTGCCGACGATCGGGAGCCCCTCGACGAGGTTCGAGACCGGCACCTGCACGAAGCGGGCGAACAGCGGCGCGAACACGAACAGGCCCCACATGCCGTAGATGATGCTCGGCACCGATGCGAGCAGCTCGATGGTCATGGCGACGGGCTTGCGCGCCCAGCCGGGGCAGAGCTGCGTCAGGTAGATCGCGATGCCGAGCGAAACCGGCACGCCGATGACGAGCGCCAGCAGGGCGGCGGCGACAGTGCCGATCACGGCGGGCAGCGCGCCGAACTGCTCGGTGCCGATGTTCCAGGCGCTGGAAGTGAGGAAGCCGAAGCCGAACTCCCTGAACGCGGGCAGCGCCCCGTAGATGATCGATCCGAGGATGCCCGCGAGCACCAGCAGCACGAGCAGAGCCGAGCCGTAGGCCCCGCCCTTGAACAGGCGGTCGGCGGTCTTGCTCGGGGCGGTGCGGGGCACGCCGCTCTCGCTGGCCAGGGCGATGGACTGGGTCAAGGCGGTCATCCGCGGAAGGGCTCTTCGAATGGAGGGCGTTTAGCGCGCCGTGGCCCGTGAGGCGAGCCGGACACTCGGAGAAAGACCCTCTCCCGGGTGCGGGAGAGGGCCTGAGACGGTTGCTTACATGCCGAAGACGGGTTTGCCGTCCTTGCCCTTGATGCCCTTCCACTCCTCGTGGATCAGCCCGACGACGTTGTCCGGCAGCGGCACGTAGTCGAGTTCGGTCGCGAGCTTGTCGCCGTTCTTGTAGGCCCAGTCGAAGAACTTCAGCACGTCGCCGGCCTTGGCGGCGTCCGCGGCCTCCTTGTGGACCAGGATGAAGGTGGCGGCGGTGATCGGCCACGCTTCCTCGCCGGCCTGGTTGGTCAGCGTGATGCCGAAGCCCGGAGTCGACTTCCAGTCGGCGCTGGCGGCGGCGGCCTGGAACGCCTTGTCATCGGGCTGCGGATACTTGCCGGCCTTGTTCTGGATCAGCGTGTAGGCGAGCTTGTTCTGCTTGGCATAGGCCGACTCGACGTAGCCGATCGAGTTCGGAACCTGCTTCACGGTGGCGGTCACACCCTCGTTGCCCTTGCCGCCCTGGCCGACCGGCCAGCTCACCGTGGTGGCGGCACCGAATTCCTTCTTCCACGGCTCGGAGATCGAGGAGAGGTAGGTGGTGAAGATGTTGGTCGTGCCGGAGGCGTCCGAGCGGTAGACCGGGGTGATGTTCGCGTCGGGCAGCTTCACGCCGTCGTTGAGCTTGACGATCTTCGGATCGGACCACTTCAGGATCTTGCCGGCATAGATGTCGGCCAGGAGTTCACCGGTCAGCTTGACCTTGCCGGCCTCGATGCCCGGGACGTTGATCACCGGGACGACGCCCCCCATGACGGTCGGGAACTGGACGAGGCCGTCCTTCTCGAGCTGGGCGGGCTTCAGCGGCGCGTCGGTGGCACCGAAATCAACGGTCTTGGCCTGGATCTGCTTGATGCCACCGCCCGAGCCGATCGACTGGTAGTTCAGGCCCGTGCCGGTATCCTTGCGGTAGGCTTCGGCCCATTTCGAATAGACGGGGAAGGGGAAGGTGGCACCGGCGCCGGTGATGTCGGCGGCCAGGGCTGAGGTCGCGAGCTGGGCGGCCGCGAGGCCGACGGCCAGAGCGTAAGTGAAGGGTTTCACGAGCATCTCCGTAGGGTGTCGGGCGCATTGTCGGGGCCGGTCCTGATTTGAAACCGGTCTCGCTGCGACGCTGCTGCCATCTAGTGCACCGACGCGCCGCCTCTATGACGGCGACATGACGGTGACATGACAGCCCCTGGAAAGCTCCCGGAAAGCCCTGGGGGAAGACGAAATTTCACGGAGGATGGGACCGCGACGGGACCACTCGTCCCCCGGGAGCGTTACCGGAACAGGTGCGCGGGTCAGTTTCTCTGACAATATGTCCGCCGCAGCATCGCGGCCGATGCAACGATGGTCAGCGCCCGGAAGTTTCGTGAGGCACGCTCAGTCGTTCCACGGCAGTGATCTTCACGAGATCTCGCTCTTGAGATCCTGAGTGGGACCGGGTCTGCGCTTGAAACGTCCGAGGAGACCGTCATCGTGACGGAGCCACATTTACCCCGCGAGGAAGAGCCCCTCCTCGATCCGGCCGATCCTCAGGACGCGGCCTACCTCGCGCTCCACGCGGAGCGGGCGGCGCTTGAGGACGAGCTGACGCTGCAGCAGCAGCGTCAGCGCTTCGGCAGCGATGACCAGGAGATCGCCTCGGCACGCGCGACCGAGTCGTCTTTGCTCAAGGATCTCGATCGGGTACTGACCATGATCCGGGCCGCCGAGGTCCGGCGCCAGCAGCCGAAGGCCCGGCGCTGGCAGTAATCGTCAAGCCATGGCCTCTTGAGACGGGGAGACCCGATCCTCAGGCGCTGCGGCGGCGATCGCGCTCTTTCTGCCGGAGTTGCAGCAGCAATTCGACTTGCGCGTCGGTGATCGGCTGCGCGTCGCAGCGCTCGACATAGGCGTCACGCAGGCCCTGTCCGATCCGATCGCGACTCTCGCCATTTAGAGCGGGCATGGCGGCTTCGACGATCAATCCGCTGGGGCAGTCCGTCGCGAGATGTACCATGAATCGACCAGGCCGAATCTGAAGGAACTGTGTCGCAACCGGCAAGGGGGAGCGATGGTCACGAGGATTGCATCGAGATGGTTAATAAGAACTTACCGTTGACGACGCGGCCGGAACTTCGTCGGCAATAATTCGAGGTGCCGGACGTGAACCGTGGCGGGACAAAAGTTGTCCACGCTCCGGTCGAACGCATCGATATAAAGCCGGAATATCCGAGCGCCTCCGTGCCGTTTCGGGGAAACGCCTTCTTCCGCAACCCCCGTCATGGAGAGCAAATTTCGTGCGCTAGCGCACATGATGGGATAAAATTCTCCCGTGCCGCAGCGATTTCGCGGAAAAAAGACCGCTGTGACAATGATTTGGCGGCCTTACCGAAGTTTTCCCGGTCGTTACGGTTCGGGATGATCCGCTGCACTGGGTCCGTTTGAATCACTGTCGTTGGGCTGCCAGCCCCCCAATGCGGTACGCAGGCGACAGGCGGGTCGGTCTTCTCCTGAGAAGCCGGCCCGTCACGCGTTGACCTCAAGGCAACACGCGCATCATCGCGTTTCAGGCGACCAGCGCTTCAGCGCTTACGGCTCGCGCCGCTCGCCTTCCGCCTTGTCGCTTTGACCCTGCTTCGCGCCGCCTTGGGGGTCGGTGCTGTCCTCCCCGGAAGCTGTGCCGCTGCTATGGCCCTGAGGCGTCAGGCGCGGTCGATCCGGGGCTTCGACTTTGTCCGTCTGTTTGGTCTCGGCCATGAGGAACCTCCGGCTCGATCAACCCGGCAACGGCCTGCGCGGTTCGTTGCACACGCATCGATGCGCTTTCCGAAGCAATGCTCGAAGCCGCCATTATCGTACCGCTGTACCGCTGTGTCGAAGGCCGGCGACCATTGTCTGGACGACACCCTAAAGATGCCGTGCGCCGATCATCTCGTCGGTTCGCCACAGGGTGCGGCACACCTTGATGGACTCCTGGGCCGACGATGTCAGCAGGAACACGTCCGGGACGAGGGAGGCGTCGGGAACGACGATCTCGACGTCCTGCGCGGAGATGTCGTGGACCCAGCACCCAATCGAGGTGTGCTCATCGACCGCGATCAACCCAGGTTCACCGGGCGTCGGAGGGGCGTCGACCGGAAATCCTGCATGATTGGACATCGATGTCCCCGCGTGAGCACCGAAGCGTGGCAGGCGCCCGATAAGATGCCGTTGCACCATCGCGTAAAGTTGGAACAATCGTGCATCGACACACGTCGGCAGGGCGTCCGAAGCGGGCCGACCGGATCACGCCGCCGGGGCAATGGCTGGGATCGCCCGATCGCAGCGATCCGTTAGGTCAGCGCAACAGCCACACGACGAGCCCGACCGCCAGGGCCGCCACCACGATGGCCCCGTAATAGGCCGGCATGACCCAGCGGTTGGCGCCGTGCCCGGTCTGCATTCGGCTGGCCCTCTGGCGGCGCGGCCGGGTCTCCTCTTGGCGTGCCAGCGCGACGCGGGACGCATCCGCGGGCGTCCCGGCCGCTTCGTCATCGGTCCCGAGGGGCGACAAGCCGGGATCGTGAGCGGGGATCTTATCGCCGGTGCGGCCGGAATCGATTTCGGCCTTCAGCTGCGCGCTGGTCGGACGCTCCGACGGAGCGGGTGCGTCCGGCACATGGTCGGCCGGAGGGGGCGGGGTCTCGGAACGGAGTGCCATCGATCACACACTTTCTTCGCATCGATTGTCGTCGTGATCGCCGCCCGCGCCGTTCACCGACGCCGAGTGGGCGTCACTGCGCGCCGGCGCCACCGCTTCCGCCACCACCGCTCCCCTGCGGGACCGCACGCTCGGGCTGATTGGCATTGCCGCCCGCCGCGGAATTGCGGCTGATGGTGCTGGCTCCCGTGGCGCCGCGGGAGATCGTTTGGCCCCGGCCGCGTCCGCCGGTCACGCTGCCGTCGCTCGTGACGATCCCACGGCTCTTGTGACGGGAGCGGGCATCGGCCGATGTCGCAGTCAGAGGGACGAGACTCGCAGCCATGAGGCCGGCCGCGCTTGCGAGAATGAGAAGGTTTTTCATGGCGGTTCCCGATGATCTGTCCATCGGGGAACCCGAGGCCGCGATTTTGTATCCAATCGCCAATTGGAGCTAGTGACACGTTCGAAGCGGCTAAATCGAATCGAGTTGCTCGTACGCTGAAGGGATACGGACGCGCCGTCCGACGCTTTACCGTCCGGCACCATCCTCGGACCTGCGAAGGATGGCGCCGCGACGTTGGACCGATCCGGACGCACACGCAGCCGCTCGATGAAGGTAAACCACCTCACACTCGATCGCCTTCGGGAGTTGCCCCTGCCGATCCCCGAGGAGGGCAGCAAGGAGGAGCGCGGCACGGTCCTCGTGGTCGGTGGATCCGCCGAAGTTCCGGGCGCCGCCTTTCTGGCAGGCGTCGCCACGCTCCGGGCCGGAGCCGGTCGCCTCCGAATCGCGACCGTGGAGAGCGCCGCGTCGGCGATGGCTCTCGCGGTGCCCGAGGCGCGGGTCATCGGCTTCGTCGAGACGGAGGAGGGTGGGATCGACCCGGCCTCGGCCGCGGCACGCCTGCCGGCCTTGGCGGAGCGCTGCAACGCGATCCTGATCGGCCCGGGGCTGAGCGCCGGAGCTACGGCCGACGCACTGGTCCACTCGCTTCTTCCGGCTGGAGCCTCCTCGGCACTCGTGCTCGATGCCGGCGTCATAGCCGGGCTCGGCGCGCAGGCCGGCGCGGTCCGGTCCTGCGGTAGCCGCGCGGTGATCACGCCGCATGCCGGCGAGATGGCTCGGCTCCTGGACATCGACAGAAGCGAGGTCGAAGCCAATCCTCTGGCGGCAGCTCAAAGGGCTGCCGAAAAGCTCGGATGCGTCGTGATCATGAAGGGCGCGCAGAGCTGGATCGTGCCCCCCTCCGGTGAGCCGTGGCTCTACAGCGGCGGCGGTGTCGGGCTGGCGACCTCCGGCTCCGGTGATGTCTTGGCGGGCATCGTCGCGGGGCTGCTCGCACGCGGCACGGAGGCGACGACAGCGGCGGCATGGGGGGTCTATCTGCACGGGCAAGCCGGGCGGCGGCTCGCTGAGCGCGTCGGACCAGTCGGCTTCCTGGCACGCGAGATCATCGACGAGGTACCCGCCATCCTGCGTGACGTCGATGCGGGCCACTCGTCGTAAACGTCGGCGCCGGGAACATGGCTAAAACGGCGCGGGTTCTCCCTGACCTCAGACGAGGGAGCGTAATTATGACGCAATCGGAGCCCGCGAAACCCGGCGATGAAGCACCGCCCGGTACACCCGGAACGGGTGAGAACCTGTGTCCCCGCTGTAGCGGAAGCGGCCAGATCGAAGCCAAGACTTGTCCGGACTGCAACGGCACCGGCAAAGTGATCTCCGGCATCGGTGGTGGCTGATCGCGAACGCTGCAAACAGCCGCCCGCCAAGCGTGTCGGCGCTGCAAAACAAGCTCACGCAGCGCCATCTTTCGTGCTAGAACGAAAATAGAACAAGCGGGCGGCCGATTTCCGGCTCGGGCTTCCGTGACCGCGTCGGCCTGCCCGACGCGTGAATGGCGGCCGGCTCGGCCCTGGTGCGGGAGAACCGACGGTGACGATGCGGACGACCTACCTCGTGCAGACCTTCATTCTGAAGCGCAAACGTCTGTGCCCCGGCGACCAGCAGGTATCACCGACGGTGAACGGTGCACTGAAGCGGGCCGAGGCGATGGCCACACGGCTGCCGGGCACCGCCGCGATCCAGATCGTGGCTGACGACGAAACGGGGGAGTTGGAAAGCGCGACGATTCTCGGCCGGTTCGGCGAGGTGCCGGAAGACTTCGCCGAGACGCTGCAGGCCGCCTGACGAAAGTATCGAGAGAAGAGGCATCACATGGCTTTCAAGCCGAAATCGGCCGCGGAGACGAAAGCGCGCGACCTGGGTTTGGCGCTCGCACGGATCGCCGAGAACGAGGGCATGCCGGCCCATGTCGGCGTGGATGCGCTGCGTCGCTCGAGCCCGCGCCTGACGCCGCTGGCGATCGGGCAGATGGTGCGTAAGCACCGCGACATCCTCGAAGAGACGCTGATCGAGCGCGGGCTGACGCTCGTGGATTATGCCGACCAGGGACCGGGACGCGGCATGGAGTTCGAGGTCGCCAGCGCCTGAGGGCGCTGGCGGAACAGGCCGACGTGAAGCTCGCCGGCTTCTTGGTGAGGATGAGAGTTTCGACCGGTCCGACGCCGGCAGGGCGACGCACGCGACCATCAGGGCGGGTGCACTCCAGGAACGATCACCGCGCGCAGGTCTTGTCCCGGCACTTCGACAGCCTGAGGAGGACCCCGTGGACGATGATCGTGTTTGGTCGTTCGAAAAGAGCCTTTGGACCGGTGACCCGGATCATTACCGCGAACTCGTCGACGACGAGTGCCTGATGGCCTTGCCGCAGCCGCCCTACGTCTTCGGCGGCGCTCAAGCGATCGAAGCGGTCGCGAACACACCCCGTTGGTCCGGCGTCGAATTCGACGATGGCCGGATCGCGCGTCCCCAGGAAGGCCTGATCGTCATCGCCTACTCCGTGAAAGCCTCACGGGGCGAAGAGACCTACGAGGCCCATTGCACCTCGACCTACCGCCGGCTGTCGCATGAGGAATGGCGGGTGGTCCAACACCAGCAGACCCCGCGCATTCTTGCCCCCGTCGTTGACGAGAAGCGCTGACGCGGCGGTCACGTGAGAGCGGTCGCCGACGACGACTCGCGTCGCGATCAACGGCCGAGCACATCGTGAAAGGGAGCCGCCTCGGAAGACCGGGCGGCTCTCGCTCTTATAGTAGAGGCGGCGCAGGGCCGGTGCGCATACCCCCCTTCAAGCGAGCGCAAGCGCGATGCAGGGGGCAACTCAGCAAAGCTGGTCGAACGGATCACACACGATCAGCCCTGCGCAGCCGTCGCGCTCGCGGTCATTCCAGCGCACCGTAAAGTGCGGAAACCGCAGGCTCTCCGAGAGCTTGGAAGAGTTTGGCTCACCGAGCCGGCCTTGAACCTGCGACAAAGCGATGAACAGTCAGGTGGAGTGGCTGACTTTTTTGAGAGACGGCAACACGGAGAGGATGATTCGCTGAGGCGAGATTCACCCTGCGGTGACATCCTGTCTCGATTGCGCGCGATCGCCGGGATAGGCTGGCGGCAAGGTTGAACTCCAACGCCTCGCACTCCGCCAAGCCCTCCGTCGAGCGAAAGGTCTGCCACGATGACCCGCAACCTACCTGCCGATCCGCTGACGTCCGTAGCGGTCCGAGAGGCCGCGGTCAGGCGGGGCGCCGTTGGGGCACTCGCCGTTGGAGCGTTGGCCGTTGGTGCGCTTGCCGTAGGAGCTTTCGCGATCGGGCGGCTGTCGATCGGGCGGGCCCGGATCGGCCGCTTAGAGATCGGCGAGCTTACGGTCGATCGGCTTCGCATTCGACGGGAGGAGTGACGCCACTCTCTGTTGGTGAATGGAGCCCCTGAAACGTTCGGCGCCGGCACGTACCGTCCTCTGCGCGTCCAGGGCTTGTGCAGCTCTTTTTGCCTCCGACCGGCGAGGCTGAGGTAACTGACGGTTTCTATGTCGGTGGACAGCACCGATGCCCCGTCCTGAACCCGCGCCCGGTCCGCTCCCCTCCGAAGCGGATCAAGGGCGCAGAGTCTTCGGCGCACTCCAACCGACTTCACCGCTTTGCCGGTATCTCGGCACCACGGCCTGCGCGAACATCTACAAGGCCTGCATCGACTTCATCGAGCGCTTCGGCGCTGAGGCCGTGGGCTTAGGCTGGATCATGCCGCTGAACTACGGCGTCCATCCTGAGTATAGGTCGTTGCGCGTGGATTGATGCGGGGTGATGATCAAGAAGCGCATAAGGCGGTCGGCACCGATCTGCAAAAGATCCGGTTCGGCAACGTGACCGGCTATTAGGACACGCTCAGCGCCCCGACTGGCATTCCGGCGATCCCCGTTTGGCTCCCGGTCTTCATCATCAGGGCAGCTTTCCCAGCATGGTAGGCCAGACGGGCCGATCAACTCAGGCGTGCATGATCGGCAGGTCCTCGGTCTGTCCACGCCAAGCATCGACAGCAACGCACCAGTATCCAGCTTTTGAGTTGCGATACCCGGCTGAGCGAGGGTTGGTTTCATTGCGTAGCGGCAATGCTCTTTACGCAGGCCTATGCACTCAAACAGTCGCTGAGACGCCTAAGCGAAATATAAAGCGTCAGAATAAATCCTTTTGAGCATTTCAAGATTTTCTTGATATCCGCTGAGCGCATGGCTCACGGACCAGAGACAACGCAACATGCCTAGAGGTTCTGCATAATATCGAGAAGAAACACCTGACAGCGCATTATGGTGCGATGCACACAGCGATTATCGCACTGCACAAATTCCATGGTTCAATCCTCCATCGGTCGCCGTGAAAGGCTGACCACACCGGAGATGATCCATGCGTACGATGCAGCTTCTTTCCCTCGTCGCTCTCGCGTCTGTCGCTGTGGCAAACTCCGCCATGGCTGATGAGAGCATTCATCTAACCCCGCCGCTGTTCCGCGAACAGGCGCGCGCCACGGCGTCGGTCCGTCCGGCGTCCGAGCTTACGACCACGCCTCACATCACGGTTGCTGCGCCCGCTAGCCGCAAGATCGTGGCCGACGCCACGGCAGCGTCCGTTCGCTGAGTCTTGTCAGAGGGGGCTGTCTGGCGGAGCTGACGCCGGCGGCCCCTCTGCGCGGGATCACCAGTCTCCAAGCCACACACTTCGTCTTGAAGGCGCTGGCACGACTGGCAGTTGAGGGCAGCAATGCGCGACCGGCGGCTCGTCCACCTGCGGCTTGCAGTCCGGCGCAAGCATATCGAACTTCGTCGCCTAGGCTCGCCGCGTAGATCTTATACGGGGCGAACGCACCAGCGCATGTAAGAAGTCCGATGCAGTGTAGCGATTGGCTTTTGCCTCTCGCTCTGCAAAGGCCTGCTTCGAGTTTCGATCGATGGCGACGAAGAGCTAGAGCTTGCCTTCCTCTGTCCTGACTTCGGCAATGTCGACGCGCAGGTAGCCGATGGAGTACTCGGAGAAGCGCTTCTTCTCCGGCTTGCCGCTATCCATCTCCGGCAGGCAGCTCAGGCGGCCGCTCAGCGACGAGCGGATCAGGTGCGGGATGGTGGGCTGCAGGCCGTAGAGGCCGTCACCCAGCGGCAGCACCGTGTGCCGCTGAATATAGCGACGTTGACCGCCTCCCCTCCGGTGTCAGCACGGTCGAGCGGGGCTCCTTCGGCCGCATGGCATCAGCCGTCGTCTCCCGATCGTGCCACTTCTGCATGATCGCGGGATATGACGCCGTCGCGCTTAGCCGCCGCTCTCACGCTCGCTTGACGTCGCTGTAATGCGCGACGGACCGCCTTAGTCGTCGCGACGCTGTCGTGGAGAACCGCGCCCAATGCGCATCCCTCGCAGCATGGCGGTCAACCGTATCACCACATCGCGAATCAGACACCTCGACCCCTGCCGGCCGCGCTTGATGGGGCTAGGGACGCATGCACCCTGTGTTGGTGAATAACTTCACAGACCGCGTACCGGAGGGCGCCCCTCGGCTCCCAACCGAAATTCGTAAGCCAAAGGCGGTTATCCGATCTGCCTCAGCATGACCTCAATGCAAATATTGGGGGCTTGGCGCGTTGAGATGGGCACTGATCGTCACTTCCAAGACGCTGAGCTTCAGGCGTAGCTGAAGAATGGTCGGCGCGACTAACTCTGGATCAACGCCATCGATCGCCACCTCATGAAGCTCGGTGAGCAATCGATAGATCTCGACCAAATCGTCATCGGATATTAGGTGAAAACCGTCCTGCCTCAGCGCATTATGCGCCCTCACCAGCGCAAGCACCCGTTCAACGAGAAGGTCCAAATCGGCGAAAACGATCAGTGTCTCTGTTGCTTTTTTGAGATCCATAATTCCACGGCTGGCGACGCATTTCTGCGAGGCACAACCGTCGTCATCGCGGGTCACGAAGAGTTATGGAAGGCCGCAGGCGCCGTTAAATATGATTTCAGGATGTATCAATCTACAAAATCAACACAGATCCGTCCGTGCGATGACGCACCTCAGATAAATTGGGCAAATACAAAATCAAAGCAAGTAGTTTCCCAAGCGAATATTCAATAGAAGACCCAGAAATTAATTCACATAACTTGATCCGACCAGATTTCAAAACATCCTCGGCATTCTCTGCTACGCGTTTATCGAACTGGCCCCCGATTCGTTCGAACCCGTCGAGCGCTCACGACTGCACGTCCTGCCGACGAGAGCGCGCGACCAGCGATCCCTGCACGCGATCAGAGCCTCACGCGGGCGAGAAAGCCCGTGTTCGTCGTGTTCGACTTGGACGGCACCTTGGCCCTCACCGAGCACCGGGCGCAGGTCCCGAATCGTCCCGGCAAGGAGAAGGACTGGCGCGGATATTACGCGGCTTGCGACCGGGACGGGCCCTGCACCTGATCGTTCGCACTCTGCTGGCGCTCCACAACACTTGCGCCGACGTCGAGATTTGGTCCGGCCGATCCGACGAGGTGAAGGACAAGACGACGGCTTGGTTTGTCGATCATGGGCTGGGACACCCCGATTCGAACGCGCCCGCGGGCGACCGCCGGCCCTGGTGTTCGAGGATCACGCATCCATGGTGGCCCGGCCGATGTCGGGATCGACCGGCAACGCGGTCGCCGAGTACGATCTCAGCCACGCCCCCGAACGGCTCGCCGAGAAGCAGCCGCCCGGCGCTGGTCCCTGGTCATCGACGAACGCTCCGGCCTCCTGTGGCGGTGCTCCGCACCTCGGCCGCACGTTCCGCGAACCCGCGCGTGCCTCCGGCAAGCCAGACGGCATCTGGAACATGGACGGCAGGGCAGGGGCGATGAGTGAGGCTTGCGAGGCCAGGGCGGTGCCGGACAACGTGATGCGCACCGCGACGCCCACGCCGATATCGACAACGATGCTCTAAAACCGCGGATCAGTGGTTCAGTCGGACCGCGCTACGAACGGCGAAGCTCGGCGGCTAAAAACGGCCGAGGAACAAAGGCGGCATCGCGCCTCTGCCGTAGATCCGCTATGTGCTTGAAAGATTTGGCTCCCCGAGCAGGACTCGAACCTGCGACAAAGCGATTAACAGTCGCTTGCTCTACCAACTGAGCTATCGGGGATCACCGGGCCGCCTCAGCGGCGGTGGCGGGTCATTAGCCTTCGCCGGTTTCGGACGCAAGGGTCCTAACGCCGCTTTTTGCGCCTTCTGAGCCGACGACGCACTTTTTCCACCGGGTCGCGGGGCGGCGGCGGCGTTTGTGTCGATCGAGCGACAAGACCGTTGCCGAGCGGGTCAAGCCTCTGCTAGAGACGCCTCGCTCCGGACCGGCCGCTCGGCCCGGAGTGTCGCGCATTCGCGACGAGGCCTCGTGGCGGAGTGGTTACGCAGAGGACTGCAAATCCTTGCACCCCGGTTCGATTCCGGGCGAGGCCTCCAAACTTTCCGATACCCCTGACAATCTGCTCGTTTCTGGCCATGCAAGGCGCTCGTGCGAGCCTTGCAATTCTAGGAACGATCCACGACAACCCGACCCGCTCGGGCCGGCGCCGCTCGACGGGCGGGCGGGGAAACGGTCTGGCGCGGCGGCGAGGGATGCACGGCTCATGCTCGATTATGCTCAGGCGCGGCGCCTCATGGTCGATTGTCAGCTCCGGACCTTCGATGTGAACGACGTCGCGGTGCTCGATGCCTTCGACACCGTACCCCGCGAGCGCTTCGTCCCGCCGGGCCGCGAGGATTTCGCCTATATCGACCAGACGCTGACCTTCGATACCGGCGCGGACGGGATTCGCGCGATGCCCGCCCCGATGCTGCTGGCGCGCTTGATTCAGGCGCTCAAGATTCGTCCGGGCACCCGCGCCCTCGATGTCGGCACCGGCTACGGCTACGGCGCGGCCATGCTTCGGCAGCTCGGCGCCGAGGTCGTCGCCCTGGAATCCGACACGGATCTCATCGGCGCCGCCCGCGAGCGCCTCGGCGACACCGTCGACCTCGTCCAGGGTGCCTTGACCGCTCCGGCCAAGGGCGGGCCTTTCGACGCCATCCTCGTCGAGGGACGGGTCGAGGTCCGGCCGCAGGCCCTGCTCGATCAATTGCGCGATGACGGGCGCTTGGTCTGCGTGCTCGGTCCGCACCGCAACGCCAAGGCGACCCTGTTCGTGCGGGCGGGCGATGCCTTCGGGGCCCGCCCACTCTTCGATGCCTCGCTGCCGGCCCTGAAGAGCTTCGCGACCGAACCCGGCTTCGCGTTCTAAGCGCGCTCATAGAGCCGTATCCGACCTGATTGCATCAGGTCGGCGTCTCTCGGTCTTTGTTTCAAAGCGCTCCCGACCGCCCCCGTCTTCCCTCCGGACACGGCGGCACGGCGAGCGTTTTGTGAGCGACACGGAGCCTCCGCCGGGGCTGTCGCCAGGCCCCTGTCGCCCTCGCAATCCGGGCGCCGCGCGCCCGGCCGATGCACCGAATCCATCCCATCTCAGGCCGACTGCCGCGCCGGGTACGGTGACCGCCGAAAACTGCGCGAAAGCACGCGTGCGCGCCGGCACACGGCCATGAGGGATTAGTCCGCTGGGGTGTCGCTTTTTTGAGGCACCCGCCCGCAATCCGACGACGCGGTGCGGTAAGCCCTGTCGTCGGTAACGCAAGCTCGGCTACTCTCGGGCACGAGGCGGGCTAGCCATTCCATCGCATGGATGTGCATGCGGCATCCCTGTCGCGACCCTCACGGTGCGGGTCGTCCTGCAGATGTCCTCCGGGGCATTTGCTGAGGCGACGCACCGGAGCGGACACGGCAGTGCGGCGGGACGGCATATCGAGAAACCGCAAGGGCTGATCGACGTGAAAGAACGGAACCCTGCGGCGCGGTCCGCGCTTCGGCTGGCTGGCGCCGTCGTCTCGGCACTGGCTGTCGCAAGTCCGGCGGCTGCCGAGACCCTCGAGAGCGCGTTGTCCCGCGCCTATCAGGCCAACCCGGCGCTGAACGCGGCGCGGGCGAACCTGCGCGCGACCGACGAGGATGTGAATCGCTTCCAGGCCGGCTACCGACCGAACGCCGCGCTTTCGGCTGACATCGGCATCCAGCAATTCCAGGGTAAGATCGGCGGCGTCGGTGCCAGCGGGCCGATCAATCTCACGACCCGCCCGGGCGGCGCCGGCCTGACCATCAACCAGAACGTCTTCGACGGCTTTCAGACCGACAACCGGGTGCGCGCGGCCGAATCGACCGTGCTCAGCACGCGGGAAGGCCTGCGCCAGACCGAGATGAACACGCTGTTCAACGCCGCTCAGGCCTACATGAACGTCCTGAGCGACACGGCGACGTTGGAGCTTCAGCGCAACAACGTCGAGGTGCTCGAAGAGCAGCTTCGTCAGACTCGCGACCGCTTCAATGTCGGCGAGGTGACCCGCACCGACGTCGCCCAGGCCGAAGCGCGCCTCGCCGGCGCCCGCTCACAGGTGAGCGCGGCGGAGGCGGCCCTGCGTGCCTCGATCGGTATCTTCCGCCAGATCGTCGGCGTCGAACCGCGCCAGCTCGCCCCCGGGCGCCCGCTCGACCGCTACGTGCCGGCCTCGCTCGATCAGGCGATTCTCATCGGCCTGAAGGAGCATCCGCAGATCCTCGCCTCGCTGCACGCCGTGGACGTGGCGGAGCTGCAGGTGAAGGTGAACGAGGGCGCGCTCTATCCGCAGGCGCAGATCACCGGAGCGGTGCAGCAGCGGTACGATCAGCAGTTCCCCGGCGACAACGGCGTCACCGCCTCCATCGTCGGACGGGTCAACATTCCGCTCTATCAGGGTGGCGCCGAATACGCCGCGATCCGGCAGGCGAAAGAGAATGTCGGGCGGGCCCGCCTCGTCGCCGACCAGGACCGCGACACCATCCGCGCCTCGATCGTGCGGACCTGGGGCAATCTCGAAGCCTCGAAGGCGCAGGTGATCGCCTCGCAGGCGCAGGTTCAGGCCAACGAGGTGGCGCTGAACGGCGTGCGTGAGGAGGCTCGCGTCGGCCAGCGCACCACCCTCGACGTGCTGAACGCGCAGCAGGAACTGCTTTCCGCGCGCGTCGCCCTGATCCGCGCCCAGCGCGACCGCGTGGTGAACTCCTACGATGTCGTCCAGGCCGTCGGCCGGCTCACCGTCCGCTTCACCAGCCTGCCGGTCACCCCGTACAGCGCCCGCGAACATCTCGATCAGGTGCGCGATCTCTGGTTCGGCCTGCGCACCCCCGACGGGCGCTGACGGCCTCGTCGGGGACGACGTTTTCCTGTTGGCCGGCGGCGGACCATGGTTGATGCCGGGCAAGGCGATGCAATAGTTCGTTAACCAAGTCATCGTCTTGTCAATCGTCACCGAGTATCGTCCCGATGAGCGCAGCGAGCCCTAAGGTTCAGGACAAGACGCAGGAGCCCTCCATGGAGGAGATCCTGGCTTCGATCCGCCGCATCATTGCCGACGACCAAGCTCCCAAGACCGTCGAGGCCGAAGCGCCGCCCGCGCCGGCCCCCGTGCTGCCGCCGGACGACGACGTGCTCGATCTCGCCGAAGTGGCAGAGCCGGTGCGCAAGCCCGAGCCGGTTGCCTTCGACATCCCCGAAATCGATTTCCGCATGCCGGATTTCGACCCGGAACCGGAGCCCGATTTCGAGCCCCCGGCAGCCAAGCCGGACCCCTTCGACTTTGCCCCTGAGCCGCCTCGCGCCCCGAGAGTGACCGATCGGGTCCGCGCGGCGGTCGAGGAGGAGGTGACGGAACGGCTCGTCTCGTCCAGCACCGGCGAAAGTGTCGGTCAGAACTTCCAGCTCCTTGCCCACACTGTGCTGTCGCAGAACGCCCGCACGCTAGAGGATCTCGTTAAGGACATGCTGCGGCCGATGCTGAAGAGCTGGCTCGACGAGAACCTTCCGCACATGGTCGAGCGGCTGGTGCGCATCGAGATCGAGCGGGTCGCCCGCGGGCGGTGAGCCGTTCGGCCCTCGATCACGGGGTGATTGCACCACGGCACTTGCAGAGCCGTGGATCGAAGCGGCTTCGCGGCGCGAAGAGCGCCGCGCGGAGCGGGCTTTTCGGGGCATGAGCCCCGGAAAGCATCGAGCAGAGCGGTAGCCTGAGGCCGCGGAGGCGGCCGCCGGCGCTTGAGGCTAGAAGAAAACCAGGGTGATCGCTTCAAGCGATTGCCCGCGGCACCGACGGGCCGACGGTTGACGACGGCCCCGCGGCGGGCCGATAGCGGCGGCGACATCTTTTAGAACGCCGCCTCGAAAAGCCCGCCCCGCCCATGATGGACAAGACCTTCGACCCCGCCGCCGTCGAGGCGCGCGTCTCCGCGGCCTGGGAAGAGGGCCAAGCCTTCCGCGCCGGCCGCCCCGAGCGGGCCGGCGCCGAGCCCTTCAGCATCGTGATCCCGCCGCCGAACGTGACGGGCTCGCTGCATATGGGCCACGCGCTCAACAACACGATCCAGGACATCCTCGTCCGCTTCGAGCGGATGCGGGGCAAGGACGTGCTGTGGCAGCCGGGCACGGACCACGCCGGCATCGCCACGCAGATGGTGGTCGAGCGCAAGCTAATGGAGACGCAACAGCCGGGCCGCCGCGAGTTGGGACGCGAGGAATTCCTGCGCCGGGTCTGGGCCTGGAAGGAGGAATCCGGCGGCACGATCATCGGCCAGCTCAAGCGGCTCGGTGCCTCCTGCGACTGGTCGCGGGAGCGCTTCACCATGGATGAGGGCCTGAGCCGCGCCGTGCTCAAGACCTTCGTCGATCTGCACGCGCAGGGGCTGATCTACCGCGACAAGCGCCTCGTGAACTGGGACCCGAAATTCCAGACCGCGATCTCGGACCTCGAAGTGCAGCAGATCGAGGTGAAGGGCCATCTCTGGCACTTCGACTACCCCGTCGTGGACGAGGCCGGCACGCCGACCGGCGCGATCATCACCGTGGCGACGACGCGCCCCGAAACGATGCTCGGCGACACGGCGGTCGCTGTCCATCCGGACGACGAGCGCTACCGCGACCTTGTCGGAAAACGCGTCCGCCTTCCGCTGGTCAACCGGCTGATCCCGATCGTCGCCGACGCCTATTCCGATCCGGAGAAGGGGACCGGCGCGGTCAAGATCACCCCGGCCCACGACTTCAACGATTTCGAGGTCGGACGCCGCAACGGTTGCCGCCCGATCAACGTCCTCGATGCCGAGGCGCGGATCCAGATCGCCGGCAACGCCGATTTCCTCGACGGCGCCGAGCCGGAGGACGCCGCGCTGGCGCTCGACGGCCTCGACCGGTTCGAGGCGCGGAAAGCGGTCGTCGCCCAGATGGAGGAGCGCGGCCTGCTGCGCCTGGTCGAGCCCAACACCCACGCGGTGCCGCATGGCGACCGTTCGGGCGTGGTGATCGAGCCTTACCTGACCGACCAGTGGTACGTGAACGTCAAGCCGCTGGCCGAGCGCGCCCTCCAGGCGGTGCGCGACGGGCAGACTCGCTTCGTCCCGGACAACTACGAAAAGATCTTCTTCCAGTGGCTGGAGAATATCGAGCCGTGGTGCGTCTCGCGCCAGCTCTGGTGGGGCCACCAGATCCCGGTCTGGTACGATGCCGAGGGCGGCATCTTCGTCGCCGAGAGCGAGGCGGACGCGGTCGCGCAGGCGAAAGCCAAGCACGGCCGTGAGGTCGCGCTGACCCGCGATCCCGACGTGCTCGACACGTGGTTCTCCTCCGCACTCTGGCCGTTCTCGACCCTCGGCTGGCCGGACAAGACGCCGGAACTGGCCCGCTTCTACCCCACCAACACCCTGGTCACGGGCAAGGACATCATCTTCTTCTGGGTCGCCCGGATGATGATGATGGGCCTGCACCTCACCGATCAGGCGCCGTTCGAGACCGTCTACCTGCACACCCTCGTCCGCGACGAGAAGGGTGCGAAGATGTCGAAGTCGAAGGGCAACGTGGTCGATCCGGTCGATCTCATCGACCGTTTCGGTGCCGACGCGCTGCGCTTCACGCTCGCCGCGCTCGCCGCCCCCGGCCGCGACATCAAGCTCGGGCCCCAGCGGGTCGAGGGCTACCGCAACTTCGCAACCAAGCTCTGGAACGCGGCGCGCTTTGCCGAGATGAACGGCTGCGAACTCGAGGCCGATTTCCGGCCCGAGGCCGTGCGCGAGACGCTCAACGCCTGGGCGCTCACCGAGGCCGCCAAGGCGGTGGCGGAGGTGGCGCAGGGCATCACGGTCTACCGCTTCAACGATGCGGCGGCCGCGGCCTACCGCTTCGTCTGGAACGTGTTCTGCGACTGGTATCTCGAACTCGCCAAACCCGTGCTTCAGGGCGAGGGCGTCGATCCGGCGGCACGCACCGAGACGCAGGCGACGGTCGCCTTCCTGATCGACCAGATCGCCAAGCTGCTGCACCCGTTCATGCCCTTCCTCACGGAGGAGCTATGGGCGATCAAGGGGCAGGTGCTGCCGACACCGCGCGGCCTGCTCGCGCTCGAATCCTGGCCCGAGCTCTCGGCCTATACGAACAGTGAGGCCGAGGAAGAGATCGGCTGGCTGGTCGATCTGATCTCCGAGGTCCGCTCGGCCCGCTCCGAGACCAACGTGCCCGCCGGCGCCCAGGTGCCGCTGGTGCTGGTGGGCGCCGATGAGGGCGTCCGTGCTCGGGTCGAGCGCTGGAGCGAGACGCTGACCCGCCTCGCCCGTCTCTCCGAGATCGGTTTCGCCGACGCCGCGCCGAAGAACGCCGTCCAGCTCCTCGTGCGCGGCAGCGTGGCCGCACTTCCGCTCGAAGGCATCGTCGATCTCGCGGCCGAGGTCGCGCGGCTGAAGAAGGAGGCGGGCAAGGCGCGGGCCGAGATCGGCAAGATCGACGGCAAGCTCGGCAACGCCGACTTCCTCGCCCGCGCGCCGGAAGAGGTGGTGGACGAGCAGCGCGAGCGCCGCGACGCGGAGGCGGCCCGGCTCGTCAAGATCGAGGAAGCGTTGGTCCGGCTCAGCGAGGCATGAGAAAACTGCGGCGGCTCAGTCTGGCCTTTGCCGGACTGGCTTTGGCCGGGCTGGCCGCCGCGCTTCTCGCGCTGACGCTCTGGACGGCCCGTCCCGGTGACCCGAGCCTCTACCCGCCGGCCGAGCCAGATACGCAGACGGTGCTCCTCGTCAGCCACGGCTGGCATTCCGGTCTCGTCCTGCCGCGCGACAGCCTAACGGGGGAGGGGGCGGGCACCGCCCTACGCAATCTCGCCACGCGCTTTCGCGCCTACGACGCCCTGGAATTCGGCTGGGGCGAGGCGCGCTTCTACCGGGCGACGCCGACGCTCGCCGCCTTCGACTGGCGGCTGGCCCTCTCGGCGCTGTTCACACCCGGTGGAAGCGACGGCGTGATCCAGGTTGTCGGCCTCGCACGCCCCGCCCGCGCGAGCTTCCCGCAGGCCGAAATCGTCCCGGTCCCGCTCTCGCGCAAAGGCTTGGCCCGGCTCCTCGCACGGTTGGAGGCGAGCTTCCGGCTCACCGATGGCCAGCCGGCCGCACTCGGCCCGGGGCTCTACGGCCCGAGCCTGTTCTACGAAGCGCATGGGCGTTTCTCGTACAGCAACGTCTGCAACCACTGGGCGGCGGATCTCCTCAACGCAGCGGGTTTGCCGATCACGCCGGTGCTCGACACGCATCCGTCGGGCCTGCTTGCCGACCTGCGCTGGCGCTCGGGCCTGACGGCCTCGGCGCCCGAGGAGGCGGAGCCGGACCTGTCCAAACCGTAATCTTCGCGCCATCCGGCGGTCAGGCTCGGGCCTCTAGGAGTCTCCTCACGGATCGCCGCCCCGACGTTCAACGGAAGGGCAGCCGACCGGCCCATTTCCCGTCGGAGACCTCCATGACCATGACTGTCCGCCGCCGCGCCTTCGCCTCCGTCGCCGCAGCCGCCCTCGTCGCGGGCGGCGCGGCCGGGTTCGGCCTGACCGAGCCCATGACCCAGGCCTATGCCCAGGCCCTGCCGAAGACCCCGATCGAAGCGCCCGAGCACCCGCCGGGCTCGTTCGCCAACGTCGTCGACAAGGTGAAGCCGGGCGTCGTTGCCGTGAAGGTGAAGCTCGACAACAGCGCCGACGATGACGACGACAGCGCGGGCGGCCCCAACCTGCAGCAGGTGCCGCCGCAGCTGCGGGAGTTCTTCAAGCGCTTCGGCCAGGGCGGTCCGGGTGGTCAGGGCGGGCGCGGCATGCCGCAGCGCGGCGAGCGCGGCGCGGTCGGCTCGGGCTTCATCATCTCGGCGGACGGCTACGTCGTCACCAACAACCACGTCGTCGACAAGGCCAAGACCGTGCAGGTCACGCTCGACGACAACCGCACCCTCGACGCCAAGGTGATCGGCAAGGATCCGAAGACCGACATCGCGCTCCTCAAGATCACCGAGAGCGGCAGCTACCCCTACGTCCAGTTCGGCAAGAGTGCCCCGCGCGTCGGCGATTGGGTCGTCGCCATCGGCAACCCGTTCGGCCTCGGCGGCACGGTGACGGCGGGCATCGTCTCGGCCCGCGGCCGCGACATCGGCGCCGGTCCTTACGACGACTTCCTGCAGATCGACGCGCCGATCAACAAGGGCAATTCCGGCGGCCCGACCTTCAACGTCAACGGTGAGGTCGTGGGCGTGAACACGGCGATCGCCTCGCCGTCCGGCGGCTCGGTCGGCCTCGCCTTCGCGATCCCCGCCGAGACCGTGCAGACGGTGGTCGATCAGCTCCGCACCGACGGCAAGGTGGTGCGCGGCTATCTCGGGGTGCAGGTCCAGCCGGTGACCAAGGACATCGCCGACGGGCTCGGCCTCGACAAGGCCAAGGGCGCGCTGGTCGATCACGCCGAGAACGGCACGCCCGCGGCCAAGGCGGGTCTGAAATCGGGTGACGTGATCGAGTCGGTCAACGGCGCCCCGGTCAACGATGCCCGCGACCTCTCGCGCCGCATCGCCGGCCTCAAGCCCGGCACCGAGGTGAAACTCGCCTATCTGCGGGGCGGCAAGAGCGACGTCGCGACGGTCGAACTCGGCACGCAGCCAACCGACGCAAAGGTCGCGAGCCGCAGTGACAGCACGTCCGGTGGCCAAGCGCGCCTCGGCCTCAGCCTGGCCCCTGCCAGCGAAATCGGCCTCGGCGACGAGGGCGTGGCGGTGATGGATGTCGATCCCGACGGCCCGGCCGCGGCCAAGGGCATCGCGCAGGGCGACGTGATCCTGGATGTCGCCGGCACCAGCGTCTCGAAGCCCTCCGACGTCCAGGCGCAGATTCGCGCCGCAGAATCGAACGGCCGCAAGGCGGTGCTGATGCGGGTGAAGAGCGCCAAGGGCCAGACCCGCTTCGTCGCCGTGGCCCTCGGCAAGAAGGAGGGCTGATCCCCTCGCAGATCACGGCGGGGCCGCCTCCGGCCCCGCCGACCGCCTTGCATCTCATCCCGACTTCGCGCCCGCTCCTAGAGCGGGCGTTTTTTCGTTCGGTCTCGACGCTATGCGACCCGCAGACGGCGCCTCGCCAAGGGGCCGCAACGGCGCGGCCCGCCGCACCCGGTTTTGCTACAAGCGTCGTTCGAATTCGAAAGAGGCTGCACGATCCGCCGGAACGCTCTCTCAGGTTACTTGAACATCCTCAGGTCAACTGTCTGGTTTTTATACACAACTGCCGATTTTTGAGGCTCCGCCCATCGTAAGTTAAGATCCCGGAAAGGCGTCATTCGGCACAACGAGACAACATTTGTTCGCTCGACGGCAGTCTGATGAAAACCGGTATTCGCACGC
Source organism: Methylorubrum sp. SL192 (assembly GCF_026672325.1). Classification (NCBI taxonomy): domain Bacteria; kingdom Pseudomonadati; phylum Pseudomonadota; class Alphaproteobacteria; order Hyphomicrobiales; family Methylobacteriaceae; genus Methylorubrum; species Methylorubrum sp. SL192. Next base: position 4,171,714 of record NZ_JAPPQV010000003.1, on the reverse strand, counting down.
GTCTCTACGGTGGATTTTCAGCATTAGTCGCCTTGTCCTGCGGTATGGGAGCGTTCTCCTACACGCAGCTCGACAGTCTCGACGAGATGTTCCGTGCGCGGGCTCAGCTCGAATCCGCAGCCCGAACGCTCTACACCATCAATGGTCTGTCCGACCGGTTGATCGGTCAGGCTGCCCAGTACAGGCTGACCCAGGCCGCCGACTACACGACCGGAATGTTCGCGTCGTTGGACTCGATCCGGCAGGGCTCCGAGAAGCTCATTGCGAGCACACCGAGCGCGGAGCGGCGCGCGGCCTATGAACGGCTTCGGGATCAGTCCACCGATCTCGGCAAGGCGTTGCCGAAGCTGGTCGAACTCGGCGCGCAGATCCGCGAGAACCGGGCCGGCGTCTACGCCAACGGCGACGACCTAACCAAGGCTTCCGGTGTCCTCGTCGCCCAGTTGCGGGCCACGGGCCAGGATGCGGTGATCGCTCAGGCCGTGGAGGTCGAGCGCACGCTGCTTCTGTTCCGCATCATGAACTGGCGCTTCCTCGCCACCAAGGATCCAAAGGGCCGTGCCCTCTCGGCCAACGCCTTCGGCAACGCCGAGGCGGCCTTGGCGAAACTGAAGGGTCTCGATCTCGCCGCCGCCGACCAAGAGACGGCAAAGCTCGTCGGCGAGACCCTGAACCGGCTCAACAAGAGCATCGTCGCCGCCTCCCAGGCCATCGTCGAGAGCGAGGCGTTCTTCGAGGAGACGCTGAAGCCGAGGGTGGACGGCATCAACGCGACGGGCCTGTCGGTGCGCAGCAAGCTCGAGGCGGCGCTTCAGGACGGGGTCGAGCAGAGCAACGCCCTGATGACGCGGGCGAAGACCGTCCAGCTCATCCTGCTCGGCCTGATCCTGGCCACGGGTGCCGCCCTGGCCTTCCTGATCGCCCGCAGCCTGATCCGCCCGATTTCGGGGATGACCGCCGCGATGAGCCGCCTCGCCGCGGGCGAGACGGCCATCGAGGTGCCGTCTCGGGACGCGGTGGACGAGATGGGCCGGATGGCCGAGGCGGTCGAGGTGTTCCGGCAGAACGCCGTGGCCCGCATCGAACTCGAAGCGGAGCGGGTGGCCCAACAATCCGCTCGCCAGCGCCGGGCCGATCGTGTCGATGGGCTGGTGCGCGGTTTCGAGGAAAAGATCGCCGCCTCCATCGCCATCGTGACCTCGGCGGCGACCGAACTGGACAGCACCGCCCGATCGATGACGCAGGTCGCCGACAACACCAACGGGCAGGCGGTCGCCTCCAGCGCCGCGGCCGAGGAAGCCACCGTCAACGTGCAGACGGTCGCCGCAGCGGCCGAAGAGATGGTCGCCTCGCTCAGCGAGATCGAGCGGCGCGTCCAGCAATCCAACGACGTGGCGAGTCATGCCAGCCACGAGGCCCGGACGACCACCGACTCGATGAGCCATCTCAGCCGCGCGGCCGAGAAGATCGGCGAGGCGGTGACGATGATCTCCGGGCTCGCGAGCCAGACGAACCTGCTCGCCCTCAACGCCACCATCGAGGCGGCGCGGGCCGGCGAGGCGGGCCGCGGCTTCGCGGTCGTCGCCACCGAGGTCAAGGAACTCGCGGCGCAAACCGCCCGCACCACGGAGGCGATCTCCGATCAGGTCAGCGCGATCCAGACCGCCTCGACCCAGGCACTCGGTGCGATCCAGCAGATTGGCCGGACCATCGTCTCGGTCAACGACATCACCGCCTCGATCGCGGCAACCGTCGTACAGCAGACCGCCGCGACCAACGAGATTGCCCGCAACGCCTCCGAAGCAGCCCGCGGCACCCAGGACGTATCGATGAGCGTCGCACAGGTACAGGCGCTGTCGAGCGAGACCGGATCGGCCGCGCAGCAGGTGATGATGGCCTCGTCCGAGCTCTCGACCCAGTCCGAAAACGTGCGGCGCGAGGTCGAGGACTTCCTTGCCGCAATCCGGGCCGCCTGACGGCCCTGCCGAGTGGACGGATTAGCGGTCCACCCGTCAGCGTCTACCAACGGCCGGCTCCGCCACGGGGCCGAACGTTGCCAAATGAGACGCACGGACCCTGAGACCGGTGCCGCCCGCTCCCGTCACGGCTTTTTCGCTCGGCTCGCCCTCGCGGCGGGCCGAGCTGCGTCGGGGCTCGGCCGGAGGGGGGCGATGATCCGCGGCGTCGCGCTGGCCCTGACCGCCTGCGCCGCCCTACCGGCCATCGCCCGTGCCGATCCGCTTGCGGCGGAGAACCCGCGCATCCCCGAACCGATGGTGTTCGACCTGCTGCGTCCGCTCGGGGCACGGGCCGGCGAGCGCGAGGTCAACGTCCTGGCGGTCCGGCCGCTGGACCGGGGACCGACGGACTGGGCTCCCGAACTCGAATACGCCTACGCCGACGGCCAGTCGTTCGAGTTGGAGCTTCCCTTCGAGGACGGACGCCTGACGCAGGTCAAGTTCGCCCTCCAGGGCACCTTCGGCACGGGGGCGGGCGGGCGCTGGATCCACGGCTGGCAGTATCTCGGCCAGATCGAGCGCGGCAGCGCGACGGTCCGCAATTCCCTGCTCTACATCTCCGGATACCGCTTCGACGCGCGCTGGAGCATGCTGAGCATGGCCGGACTGCGACAGGTCGGCCTGCGCCGGCTCGGACCGACCGCGCTGCTCCTCAACCATTCCGTCTTCTACGACCTCGATCCGGAGACGGTGCTGGGGCTCGAAATCAATCTGAGGCAGGACATCGCCGGGGATGATCGCACCCGCACCCTCGTCATTCCCCAGATCCACCGCCGCCTCTCGGAACTGACGAGCCTCCAGGCTGGCCTCGGTGTCGAGTTCCGCACGAACCGTAACGCCGGGCTCGTCGCGGCTCTGCGGCTGATCCGCGAGTTCTGAAGAGCCCTGCGCCGCCAACGGACCCGGCAGCGGCCTTTCGGGTTCTCCCGTCACGGGAAGGCTGCGAGAGGAACATGGGCATGGCGAGCGTCGAAGCATCGGGCACCTTCGCGATCGGCGGGGATCTCACTGTTCACCGACTCGGGTTCGGCGCCATGCGCATCACCGGGACCGGCATCTGGGGCGATCCGCCCGACCGGGACAAGGCGAAGGCGACACTGCGGGCGGTGCCCGGCCTCGGGATCGACCTGATCGACACCGCCGACAGCTACGGCCCCTTCGTCAGCGAGGATCTGATTCGCGAGACGCTCTACCCCTACGAGGGGCTCGTCGTCGCCACCAAGGGCGGCCTGACGCGGCACGGGCCCGATATCTGGCAGCCCGTCGGCAATCCCGATTACCTGCGCCAATGCGTCCTGATGAGCCTGCGGCGGCTCGGTCTCGAGCGGATCGACCTGTGGCAGCTCCATCGGATCGGCCCGGACTGCCCCCGCGAGGTGCAGTTTGAGGCCATCGCCCGGATGCAGGAGGAGGGGTTGATCCGCCATGTCGGCCTGTCCGAGGTCTCGGTCGAGGACATCGAGGCCGCCCAAAAATTCTTCCCCGTGGCGAGCGTGCAGAACCGCTACAACCTCGTCGATCGCACCAGCGAGGCGGTGCTGGCGCATTGCGAGCGGCACGGCATCGGCTTCATCCCCTGGGCGCCCCTCGACAAGGGGTCGCTGGCCGGCCCCGGTTCGGCCCTAGAATCGATCGCCGGGCGTCTCGGCGCGAGCGGCAGCGCGGTCGCCCTCGCATGGCTGTTGAAGCGCTCGCCGGTGATGCTGCCGATCCCCGGCACCGGCGATCCCGGCCACCTCGCCGAGAATGCCGCGGGCGCAACCCTCACCCTGAGCGACGAGGATTTCGCCGTCCTCGACCGGGCGGGACACGAGGCATGGCAGGGCGCCGGCGCATGACATCCGACAGGTGCTGGCGCGCACCTTGCACCGAGGTGGCCACGGAACCGAGCAGGGGCTGAGCCTTTCCGTTCCGGGCGCCGACACGGTGCCGGACAGGAAGGATCGACATGTCGTCAGCCGGCCACCGCGCACGCTCCGGTCTCCTTGGTGGCTTGGTCGCTGGGTTGACGATCGCCGGTCTCGCCGCCCTGCCGGCGGAGGCGCGCACGAGCTGGGTCTCCGGCACCTACGTGTACGCCGACCTCTGCACGATGCCCGCGGACGGCGCGCAGGCCGGCCGGCGCATCACGCTCAAGCGCTGGCCCAAGGGCGACAACCTCGTCTACGAGGGGGCGGGCCTGCCTGCCCCGATCGAGACCGCGGTGTCGATCGACGACAGCACGAAAGATGTTGCCTTCCATGTCGAGACGAGCGCCGGTCTCGTCAGCTTCCGCGGCACGGCCGGATCCGACGCGTTGGTCGGCACGCTGCACGGCGCCGACGGCGCGCAGCCGTTACGCCTGAAGCGCGTCCTGCGCGCCCGCGCTCAGGAGACATGCCCCGGCGAGACCACCGGCTCGATCAACTGAGCCCCGGCCGCAAACCCCAACGTCGCAATCCGAGCGCCCCTCGCCCGGCAGCGGAGACCCCGCTTGTCTCTTCCCGCCATTGACGCCGCGAGACGCTGGCGCAAGTGAGACGCCGGGGGCGGACACGAAGGCGACCACCATGGGCGGGACGAAGCGCAGCTACCGGATCGCGGTGATCCCCGGCGACGGCATCGGCAAGGAAGTCATGCCGGAGGGCGTTCGGGTTCTGGAGCGGGCCGCCGCCCGCCACGGCTTCGAGATCGTGCAGGACTGGTTCGATTTCGCGAGTTGCGACTACTACGAGGCGCACGGGCGGATGATGCCCGAGGACTGGAAGGCGCAGATCGGCTCCCACGATGCGATCTATTTCGGCGCCGTCGGTATGCCCGAGCGCGTGCCCGACCACATCTCGCTCTGGGGCTCGCTGATCCAGTTTCGGCGCGAGTTCGACCAATACGTCAACCTGCGCCCGGTGCGCCTGATGCCGGGCGTGCCCTCACCGCTGGCCGGCCGCAAGCCCGGCGACATCGACTTCTGGGTCGTCCGCGAGAACACCGAGGGTGAGTATTCCAACGCGGGCGGGCGGATGTTCGCCGGCACCGAGCGCGAGTTCGCGGTTCAGGAATCGGTGTTCACCCGCCACGGCGTCGATCGCGTGCTGAAGTTCGCCTTCGACTTGGCGCAGAGCCGGCCCAAGCGTCACCTGACCTCAGCGACCAAATCGAACGGCATCTCGATCACCATGCCGTTCTGGGACGAGCGGGTGCGGGCCGTGGCCGAGGGCTACCCTGAGATCCGTTGGGACCAGTACCATATCGACATCCTGACCGCGCATTTCGTGCTGAACCCGGACCGGTTCGACGTGGTGGTCGCCTCGAACCTCTTCGGCGACATTCTCTCCGATCTTGGGCCCGCCTGCACCGGCACCATCGGCATCGCGCCCTCGGGCAACATCAATCCGGAGCGGCTTTACCCGTCCGTGTTCGAACCGGTGCACGGCTCGGCCCCCGACATCGCCGGACAGGGGATCGCCAACCCGATCGGCCAGATCTGGTCGGGGGCGATGATGCTGGAGCATCTCGGCGAGCGGGAGGCCGCCGCCGAGATCGTTGCCGCCATCGAGCGGGTGCTTTCGGAGCGGACCTTGCGCACGCGCGACCTCGGCGGCACCGCCGACACGCAGGCCTGCGGCCGCGCGGTCGAACAGGCGCTGGGCTGAGGGGCCGGCCGCGATGAGACCCGTCGTCGTCACCGTCGCGATCACCGGCTCGGTCGCCCGCAAGGCCGACAACCCGACCGTGCCGATCACGCCCGCCGAACAGATCGAATCGACCCACGCCGCCTACGAGGCCGGCGCGGCGCTCGCCCACATCCACGTCCGGGAAGACGACGAGTGGCCGTCGCTCGATCCCGAGCGCTTCGGGCGGGTGCAGGAGGGCATCCGCCGGCATTGCCGGGACATGATCGTGCAGTTCTCGACGAGCGGGTCGGGACCAGATCCGGTGGAGCGGGGCGCCTGCCTGATCCATCGGCCGGACATGGCCTCGCTGACCACCGGCTCGGTCAATTTCGGCGAGGGCGTGTACGAGAACCCGGCGGCCTCGTTCACGGCGCTCGGCCGGCGGATGCGGGAAGAGGGCGTACGCCCGGAGATCGAGGTGTTCGACCTCACTCACATCCACAACGCGCGCCGTCTCGTGGACGAGGGCGTGATCGGCGCCGAACCCCATCTGCAGTTCGTCATGGGCATCCGCAACGCGCTGCCGCCCGACCCGCACCTGCTCGACATCCTGCTGGCGGAGACCCGGCGCCTGCTGCCGGGCGCGACCTGGGGCGCCTTCGGCATCGGCCGCTTCCAGAGCCCGGTGATGGGCTGGGCCGTGTCGCGGGGGGCGCAGGGCGTGCGCACGGGCCTGGAGGACAACGTGCGTCTCTCCAAGGAGCGGCTCGCCGACGGCAATGCCGACCTTGTCCGTCTGGCCGCCCGGATCTGTGCCGAGCACGGCGCCCGCCCGGCGACGCCGGCCGAGGCGCGGGCAATCCTGCGCCTTAGCTGAGCTCAAGGCACGGCCCCGAGCGGTGGCTCTCGGCGTTGCGGAAAGAGACGATGCGCCAACACAAGGCGAGCGTGTCGTTCCGGATCGATGTCCAGAACGACACGCTCGCGCCGATCAGGCCAGAACCGGGCTCGTCTTGCGTCCCAAAGCCTCCTCCACGGTGCCGTCCCCGTCGAGATAGCCGTGGCGCTTCGGGTTCGGCATCACCAGCGAAGCGATGAACGAGATCGCCAGCATCACGGCGACGTACCAGAAGAAGCTGGTCTCTGCGCCGACATGCTTGAGCCAGAGCGCGACCGCCTCAGCCGTGCCGCCGAACAGTGAGTTAGCCACCGCGTAGGACAAACCGACGCCCAGCGCCCGCACCTGGGTCGGGAACAGCTCCGCTTTCACGATGCCGCTGATGCCGGTGTAGAAGCTGATCACCACGAGCCCGGTCATGATGAGGCCGAAGGACAGAACGGGGTCGGTGGTGGTGCCGATGGCCGTCATCAACGGCACGATCATCACCATGCCGAGGCCGCTGAACAGCAGCATGTTCGTCTTCCGGCCGATCCGGTCGGAGAGCCAGCCGAAGAAGGGCTGGATCGCCATGTAGGCGAACAGCGCCACGGTCGTGATCTGCGACGCAGTCACCTTGTCTATATGGGCGGTGTTGAAGAGGTATTTCGGCATGTAGGTCGTGAGCGTGTAGAACGACAGCGACCCGCCGGCCGTATAGGCCAGCACCACGGCGAAGGCCCGCCAGTGCTTGAGCAGACCGGAGAGGGTTCCGGCTTCCTTCGAATCCTTGTTCTCCGCGCTCATCGTCTCGGAGAGCGAGCGACGCAGGAACAGGGCGACCACCGCGGCCAGCGCACCGATGACGAAGGGGATGCGCCAGCCCCAGGCCGTGAGTTGCTCGGCCGTCAGCACGCTCTGGAGCACGACGAGCACCAGTGAGGCGAGCAACTGGCCGCCGATCAGCGTGACGTACTGGAACGAGGCGAAGAACCCGCGCTGCCCCTTGGTCGCGACCTCGCTCATGTAGGTCGCGCTGGTGCCGTACTCGCCGCCGACCGAGAGGCCCTGCACCATGCGCGCGATCACGAGAAGAACCGGCGCGAGATGGCCGACGGTCGCGTAGGTCGGCAGCAGGGCGATGGCGAGCGAGCCGCCGCACATCATCAGCACCGAGATCATCAGCGAGGTCTTGCGCCCGAGACGGTCGGCGATGCGCCCGAACAGCCAGCCGCCGATCGGCCGCATGAAGAAGCCCACCGCGAAGACCGCGGCCGACTTCAGGAGCTGGCCCGTGTCGTCACCCTCCGGGAAGAAGACGGGGGCGAAGTAGAGAGCGAAGAAGGCGTAGCAGTAGAAGTCGTACCACTCGACGAGATTGCCCGACGAGGAACCGACGATGGCCATGATGCGGCGGCGGCGGTCGGCGGCCTCGTCGAGCGGCGGCGCGGCGGCGCTGGTGTCCAGCATGCGTTTCCCCTGATTGTCCGGCCCGCGAGCGGCCGTGAGCCCTTATCAGAGGCCGGTATCTCACCGACACCGGCCCCGCGCCGACGCGGTCGGCGGCCATTCCATGACAGATGTTGGAGAACGTTGCGCTCCCACGTTCGGAGCCTTGGACTCACCGAGCCCATCGGCGCCGCGCTCCGGGACGGCAGCCGGCATATCATACCGGCCACCGTATCATGGCCTTCCGCCCGCGAAGGAGCGGGCCCAGCACAGCAAGCGCAGCGGCTCAAGAGCGATACTGCCGTCCGAGTTTTGCCAAGCACATCAACGGTTACGTTCCGGATTGCGGGCAGCCGTCACCGTATCCGTTCGTGCATCGCCGCGATTGCTCTGAACAAACAACCGGATGGCATCCGCCGGGAACGGTTTTCCGAGGGCTGCCGTTGCGTCCCTAGCTTCGGCACCAGGTCGGTCGCTGAGAAAAGACAGGGACGGAACATGACGAAACTCTTTCGCAGTACGGCGACGGCCGCGATCCTGATGTTGGGCGCGGCGACCGCACTCGCTCAAGGCGGCGGCGGCGGTGCTGGCGGCGGCGGCGGGGGCCCCGGCGCTGGAGGTGCCGGCGCTGGAGGTGCTGGCGCTGGAGGTGCCGGGATGGGCGCAGGCGGTGCTGGTGGTGCCGGCGGAGGCGCTGGCGGCGTGGGCGGCGGTGCGGCCGGCGGAGCACGGGGCGGCGCGGGCGAGGCCGGCGGCGCTGGCGGTGCCCGTGGCGGCGCCGATGTCGGCGGTGGTACCCGCGGCGGCGAGAGCGGCGGGGCACCCGGTGGCGCGGCACGCGGCGGCGAGGGGGGAGAGCCGGGCGCCCGTGGCGGGCGCGAGGGCGGCCCGACCCGCGCCGATCAGCCGAGCGAGCGCGGCAACCGCGAGTCCGGGCAGCCCGACCGCGGCGGCGCAGGCGAACGCGGTGGACGGGATGGCCGTGACGGGCCGGGCGAGCGCGGCGGCCGAGATGCGACGGGTGAACGCGGTGAGCGCGGTGGTCGTGGCACGGCCACCGAGGCACGGGGCGCCTCGAGGAACCTGAGCTCGACGCAGCGCACCGAGTTCCGTCAGTCGATCTCCCGTTCCAGCGTTCGCGCCGTCACGAACGTCAACTTCGCCGTCCGCGTCGGCACCGCGATTCCGCGCTCGGTCTCGCTGCACCCGCTGCCTCCGGCGATCCTCTCGGTCGTGCCGGCCTATCGCGGCCTGCAGTTCATTCTCGTCGGGGACGACATCGTCATCATCGACCCCGACACCTACGAGATCGTGGACGTGATCCCGGCCTGATCCGGAGGCACGGCACGACGTGAGAGGCGGCGGGGCGACAGCTCCGCCGCTGTGTGTGTAATCGATAACCAGCGGGTACCGTAGAATATCAGCGGGAATGGCCGGGTGGGTCCGGTTGGTTCCGGGTCGGGTCACGGCGGATCAGGGCGACCCGCGCAGCGGAGCGCCGCTCATCTGCGGTTCCGGTGCTGCTGCCAAAAGCGATTGATCGTTGACCGGCTCGGGGCGCGCTCCGCCCCGAACCGGTCAACGCAGGCGCTGCGCGCGTCTGTGAGACGCATGGTTCCTGCAATCTCGATCAGAAACGCAGCCACCTCGGGATCATCAAACAGACGGCTCCGAGTATCGACCGTGAGCGGTCGCCTTGGCGGGACTGGCGCGCTTGCAGAGACTTCAACAAGCCTCCGCTGGCAATCCAGCAGCTCGGCGTAGTGGTTGAGCGGGATCGTCACCAGCTCGACGCCGGCGACGGTCCGATGCGCTGACTCGACGGGTTCGGTTTCGCTCATCAGTAGGACCGCCAGCGCGAACGGAAGGTCTGGATGCGGCCGACAGAAGGAGCCCGCTCCACTCCGAACCGCTCGACGCATGCCGCGCGGAGAGCTTGCAGCGACATCCGCCTCCGGAAGCGGTTGCGGAGGAAGTCGGCTACCTCGGCGTCCTCCTCTACCGTGGACAGGCCCGGCGGCGCCGCCCTGACGGCTCGCAAAGCCGCGCTGATATCGCCCCGGGCCTGCTGCGCGCGAAGGGCTCGGAGGTCACGGTACTCAGCGGCCGAGATGACCACCACAGGTACGCCCTCCCGGAGTGCGAAGATGGGCAAGGCGTGGCCGGGCTCGAAGGTTAGCGTCGGCATATCACCGGTGGCGGTGGTCAAACGTTCGACGGTCATTAATACGTCCTACAACTCCGCTTCAATCGCTCGCGATTGCCTCAATCATCCAGCCTCAGTCGGATAGCTTGGCACAGTAAGCGTGCGGGAGTGTTATCGTCCCTTCGCGCGCGATCACGGCGACGGAAACATGGCTGGACGGGTTAGACATGGCTGCCTGCCTCCCCACGTGTGACGCGCAGGTTCACATGACAGTGCTTGACCAGCGATTTCAGGCATTGTGTAGCTTCACCGCGATGCTACTCGGCTGGGTACACCAAGCGCAGTACGAGATGCTGAACCGGCACGCCCCACAGACTGAGCCACCATCTCGTCTACCTGGACCTCAAGCCGGCGCCCGCCATTTCCATCCGCCACCTCTCGCGCCTCGATCTTGGCTCCGGCGTTGTTGATGATCTGAACGTTAATGCCGCGGCTAGAGCCGGCCGCCTCATTCCCGTTCGCCGTAGCGGCTCGGGCCGGAGCGTCCCAGCGAGCGGCGGGTGGGACGGCCCCGACGTAGCCACCCTCTGCAAAGGCCGGGAGGCGGTTCTCGTTGATGGCGCGCAGCGTCGAGAGATTGGCGGCCGTCGCCCGGGCGTTCACGATGAACTCGCCGTTGGACACACGCGCGTGGATGCTGTCCGAGGTGCCGGTGCCCGGGCCGTGGATGAGGCCGCCGGTCGCGGCGGCCACCGAGGCCGGCGCCGCACTGGCGCCACCCGTGAACAGGCTGGCGATCGCGCCGAGCAAGCCACCGCCCCCACCGCCGGAGCCGAGAGACTGGCCGACCTGGGTCAGGCCCTGACTGGTCTGGGCGAGTGGCGCGGGCAGGCCCGACAGGTTGGCGGTCAGGCCGGTCACGCCTTCGGTGGCGCGGGTGGCCGTTCCCTCGATCGAGCGAAGAGAAGCGTCGAGGTTCGGCAGCGCCGAGTTGGTCGCCGAAGTCGCCGAGCCACCCTGGCCGATGCCTTCCCAGCGCGAGATGCCGATATCGCGAGCGCCGTACCACTGGCGCCAGCCGTCGCGCATGACCGTGTCGAGCCCGAAATCCACTTGACGGCGCCACGTCGAGGGATCGCGCACGTCGATGCCGGCCTTCATGGCATCGACGCCGAGGCCGCCCATCGTGTTGAGCTGCATGACGCCGTAGGATTGCTCCCGCGCCGTCAGGTTCTTTGCAGCGACGTTGAAGCCGCTTTCCTGATTGATTACGCGGAGCGCGGTGTTCGGGTCGATGCCGCGCTCGATCGCGGCTTGCTTCACGTAGTCGGCCACCTCGGCGCGCGAGCCGGACAGGCCCGAGAGGATGCCCTTGGCCGCGTCGGCCGAGCCCTTGCCGCCGAGCCCGGCCGCAACGCTCGCCGCGCTCGGGACGTTGCCGTTGGCGGCCGTCAGGCCGGGGATGCCGGAGATCGGCCCGGAAAGGTTGACGACGCCGGCCGTGATGTCGGCCGTCGGCAACCTGGCCGCCTTGCCGAGCACCCCGCCGAACGCATCGCCGAACAGGCCGCCGCCGGCCTTGCCCTCCTGGCCAAACAGCGCAGCGGTCAGCGGGCCGGAAACCATCCGGTCGAAGTTCGAACTGGCCGTGCGGTTGACGGAGTTGAGGATGCCAGCGAGCGGGCTCTTGCCCGCGGCCAGATCCGAGAACGTGCCGGTGATCCCGCCGCGCAGGCCGAACCGCACGTCGTCGAGGCCGCCCACCACCTCGCGCTGCTTCCGGACAAGATCGTCCTGGGCCGCGGCGACCTTGCCGGCCGACGCGGCGTAGGCGTCGATACCGCGCTGGAGTTCCGCCGTGATCGGTACGCCGGCAGCGGTGTACTGGTTCACGAGCTGCTGCGCCGCCGCCATGCGCGAGGCCGCCTCGGTCGAGGCGCCGAAGGCCTGTTGCTGGACCCGCAGGTTGGCGGCCTGTTCGGTCACCGAGCGGTTGGCGTCGCGGAGGGGGCCGCCGATCGCCTCCGCGTCGATCGCCGCGCGCTCGGCTGCCGCCGTCTGTTGCGTGACGGCGTAGGCCGGGAGGTTGCCCTCGAACCCGCGCAGGGCCTTGCGGGTGCGCGCCTCCAGCTCGGCGAGCTGGCGCTGGTAGCTCGGCAGGCCAGCGCCGGCCGCGCGATCGCGGGCATCGGTGAGCCGGTCCTGCGCCTCGCGTGACCCTTGCGCGAACGACGTCGCCCGCGCCGCCTCGATCCGCTGCCGGCGGTCGCCCTCTGAGATCGCCTGACCGGCGAGCGCCAGGCGCTCGCGCTCGGCCGCCACCGCCGCCTTCTCGGCCTCGGTGCGCGCCTCGATCGACCGGATGGTGAGGCTTTCCGAGGCGCGCGCCCGCTCCTGTGTGGAGATGAAGGTATCGACCGCGCCCTGTGTCGCCTCGATCGCCGTAACGATCCCCCGCCGCCCCTCGGCCGACATGCCGGCCAGGGCGCCCAGATCGCTCTGTGTGGAGCGGAGCTGTTCAAACCGGTTGCGCAGCTGGTCGAGCTGGTCGAGGTCCGGCAACGTGGAGCGGACGCTGCCTTCGGCCGTGATGGAACGCGCGGCCGACAGCTTGATCTCGGGCTCGCCTTCCTTGTCGTAGACCCGCTGCTGCGCCTTCTCGTAAGCCGCCCGCAGCGCCTTGACCTCAGGCCCTTCCTCGGCGCCGAGACCGATCCCATACTGCGATCTGGCGCGCATGTAGCGGGTGCGCGCTTCCTTCGCTTGGTCCTGGAGCGATGCGCCATTCCCCGTGACCCCGGCGACGAACTCCCCGGCCGTGTCGAGCTTGCCAGCGATGGCGTTCCAAGTCCGGCCCCAGAACCCCATATCCTCGGCGGCCTTCCGCATCTCTGGCCCGAACTGGCTCATCAGAGCCGTGACGGCCTGCTGTTGTCGGCCCTGCTCGACCAGCGAGCGGATGTAGCGCTGCGTGCTGGCATCGAGCCCGCCGATGCGCGCGTTCAGTTCCTCGGCGCCCTTGACCGGGTCGGAGAAGATGCGGGCGAGATCGACCCCGGCCTCTTCAACGCTCTTGCCGAACATCTGCGCGTAGCCGGGGGCCAACTCCGCAATGCCGCCGATGTTGGACACGTCAATCTTGCCGGTCGAGGCAATCGCCGTAGCAACGCCGCGAGCTTGGCCGGTCGAGATGAGGTTCCCCGACGCGGCCCGCTCCGCGATGCAGTTGATGTCCCCGGCCGTGGCGCGGGACATACCACCGATGCCGGTCAGGCCCTTTTCGATATCCCGCTGCGAGCCGGCCCACTGGTAGCCGAGATAGGCCATGGCACCGCCAAGGCCGGTAATGCCGCCGGTCAACAGCCGCACGGGCGTGAGGACCGACGCCGCGCGATCCGCGATGGCCCGGAAGCCGCCCGCGATGCCGCCCGGCGCATCGGCCAGGATCTGGGCGACCTGCGGACCCTGCTGCGCCAGAACCTGAAGCGGCGACATGCCCATGGCGAGAGTCGTCGCGATGTCGTTGCCCTGGTAGCCGAGGTTGGTCCACTGGTCGGCCCGGAGCGTCGGCCGCGCGCCGGGCATCGGGGCTGGACGCGGCGCGGGAGACGATGGCGAAGCGGGCGACGGGCGAGAGCCCGGTGCCGCACCAGAAGCCGCGCCTGCCGCCCCTCGCTCGGCCGCGCCGAGCCGGCCGGCGGCGGCGGCGGCGGCATCGAGCCGGCCGGCCGCTCCTGTCGCCTTGGCGCCGACCGTATCGAGCGCGGAGCCTAGCCCAGCGGTTGCTGTCCGCGCCTCGTTGGCCTCTTGCTTGAGGCCGGAGGCGTCGCCCGTGATCTTGACTGCAAGGGTGAGCGTCAAAGCAGTATCCTCACGTCAAGCATCAAGTTCTCGATGGTCCTAAATACAGCGGCCGGCTCAAGCACCCAATCTCCTAGATGCGAGCCGGCCGCCTTGCCTCGCCCCTCCACCATCGGGCGAGGCTACACGTCGTCAGGGAGCAGGAACCCTGCGACGTGTCTCGGGGAGAGCTGTCAGCCCTCCGTTACTCAGCTGAGCCAGGGCACGATCAGGAGATCGGCACTGTCCTTCCACTGGTTTGTTTCACCCCCGGCCGCATACTCGCTCTTGAGGAGCTTGCGGGCGGTACCTTCGAGCGCGGGCGGCACAATCAGCAGCTTACCGGAGATGCCGAGGGGCCGGCCTCGATCGCCGCGCATGCTGCCGAGGGAGACGCGAGCCGCCTCGTAGCTCGCCGCGTCGAGCGGCTGCTTGGAGCCGTAGGCGAGCTGCCAGAACCCAAAGCCGACGTTGCAGCGACCTTCGGTGCCGTAGCGATACTCCGCCCGATTGAACACTACCTCGTCGGTCGGCGCGTCCATCCGGGTCAGCTGGAACGGCCTGCGCTCCTGGAAGATGATCGGCTTGACGGCGCGGCTGTCGTCGATGAGGAACCATGGCGTGCCGGTGCTGCCACCGAAGTTCGATACCGAGTAGGGCTCGCCGTCCTCATCTTCGACGGGATGATCCGTGTCGAAGAAGTACTGGCCGTCGAAGCAGGGGGTGTTGAAGCCTGCTTTGAACAGATCCCAAGTCAACTCGTCGGGGAAACTCGCGGACAGGCGACCAAGCTCCGAGAACATGGGCGTGTACACGCCGTACTGATCGTCCTCGATATCGTCGCGCTTGACCCCGATCGTACTCTCGAACGAGCGGTTCTTGATCGTGTAACCCTCGACCGAAAGGTTTTGGACGATGCGGTCCCCGATCCATTCGCGGATGCGCGGAAACTCGCCGAGCCAGCCGTACTCGGTCGAGCGGGTCGCGGACGGAACGATCATCGCCGCACGCTTGTACTGCGGCTCCACGCCCTTGAAGCCGGATTGAAACGCACTGGAGTAGCCGGTGTAGAGGGTTCTTAGGTTGGGAGGGGTGAGGATCATTCGCTTCAGGCCTCTTAGGGATCAATATGACCGATGGTTGCACTACTTTTCGCGGAGGCGAGTCGCCCGGATTTGTAAGAGCCGATGCGATGGGAGAGCGTGCATCACAGATGACCCTCCGCTGGCGCCTCGTTGAGGAAGCCTCTGACGCTCTCACGGGTGATACGAAGAGCGCGGGCGATTGCAGCGCGAGGCAGGCCCGATTTGTTGAGCTGACGGGCAGTCCACGCGTTGGCGAGCGGGATGTTGACGGTTCCGGCCCCAAATTCGCGCAACAGACCGTTTCGGGCTTCCTCGCCGAGTTCGGCCACCAGCTGCGAGTTCGCATATGGGCGGGCCGACAAGTAGATCGTGCTGCCGCCGAACCCGAGGAACAGCTTGACGGCAGCTCCCTCGCCGATGGCGCGGACGAAGCGCTCGGCCGCGTCTGGTTTGGAGGTTCTTCGCTTTGGGAGTGCGCGAGGCAAGGAGGCTGTGATGTTTCGGCTTTCGCGCAAAGCCTCACCAGATTTCCGTAAGGCGCGTGCCCCGGACACCAGTCCGGTGCCGCTACTCTGCGGCGATTTTCCTCGACGCCAAGCGGGCGGCCGGCTCGGGCAAGCTGTCGTTGATCCGTCGCCGCCAGCGCCGGATGGTTCGCTCGTGTACTCCTAGTTGGCGACTGATCTCGGCGGTCGTCCGGTTTTCCTCGATCATGGTGATCAAGCGGCGCTGTATCGATCGAAGCGAGCTACCTTCACCGAGCGGAATTTCCAGCTGGCATCCCCTGCCAAGGCCCCGTGCTGGGAATGACGCGAATGCCTGACCAAGAGCTTCGGCAGCTGTGAGGCCGACCACACGGACAAGCTCACTGTCGCCTGTTGGGTTCGGGGCAGCGTAGACCGTTCGCCCCCAAAGGCTTCGATCAAGATCTCGGCCGCCTCATCCCCGATGATTTGGCGGAGTTTCCAAACAGGGACGTACTCGCCGCACGACATGCCAACCTCCGGTGCTTGGGACACCGGTCCGGTATGGAATTTCCGGGATTTTTCTGGCAGCGCCTAACGCTTTGCACGAGGTCACGGGCGGACGCGCCACACGTTAGAGATCGCGGGATGCCTCGATCCATCGATCGGGACGCGGGCATACATCGAGCCTGGCAAAGCGCTCAGCCCTCGCCGATCAAGTAGCTCACAAATTCTTCTGTCATGTTGTAGCGCGGCACGTCATTAAATCGAACGTCATAGATAGCCTTGAAATGCATCATGATCGTCATGATTGCTAGAATTTCAGGATGATCCTCGTAATGGTATGTAAAACACGGTGTCGGTCCGTAATTATAGGAAACCCGTTTCGGCAAAACTATTATTTGCCTAACAATCGGGTGCTCTGATAGATCGGCACGCATCTCAGCAATGAGCGCCGGAGCTTTTCGTTCAAGGTCCGCGAATGGCCTCGCCTTACGTACCGAAAAACCGAGAGCTTCCACCGAGGCGATTTTCTCAGCAACCTCTTTCCATTGATGAAGCTTAGATGGCGGGTAGCTAAGCTCATCGTCATCTATGAGCTTGGCGTGGTTCTGGCAGAGCCAGATTGCGTTCTGCATTCCACTGCGCTGCTCTGGGGTCACGTCGGGGTCGTAGCGCGGCCCACCTGGAGACGCCGCGCAGATGTGCGCAGCGACGCCGGTGTTCGTCACTCCCCCGTCTGCGTCTGGCCCCGCAGTAGGCAAACGGCAGTCAGGATTTGAGCACTTCATGCCGGCTCGCTTGGCCAGCCGATCGATGGTCGGCCTGCTGAAATCATCTCTGGCCAAGACCCGCTTCCTCCGATGGGCCTAGAATGGCCTCAGGTGCTTCAATTTCGGCTTCAAAGATTTCTGGGCAATGGGGAAGAGCCCGGACACCCAGAAGGCCCCTGGCGATCGTCTGTGCGAAAAAGCGCAGATGCCTATTTCCGGAACCGTCTCGTGAACTCGACGATCTCACCGCTTTCCAAGTCGCGCGAGCTGAGGTGCCGCGTCTGCTTTGGTACCGCCAGCTGAACAAGCTCGGCCGTACGGAAGTAGCCCTCTTCCAAGCCGGCCAATTGCTCGATCTCCCGATCCGGGAGGGTCAACGACGATTGCAGCCCAGACCGAGTATAGAAGCCCTCACTCAGAAGCGCTTCGACGCCACGCTTTAACATGCGCGGCTTTTCCATAGGCATCTCGCTGCGACTATCGAAAGGCTCGCGCAATGAGCCACGCCAGCCGCGTCGCGTCATATTCCGGTAAAGTGCAGCCTTCTCGACATCATCGATAAGCCCAAGGTTCGATGCTCGGAAAATCATTGCCGCGATAGACATGCCCCAACGCTTTTTAAGCGAGCAGAAGTAATCTAGAGATGGAACTCTTACTTCCTCGAAGAAAGCTTCTCTTGGGAATAGAAATGCACCAGCAAAACGATGCGCTTGGTCTTCTATCATTTTATGAAGGGCAGAGTCACGCTCTTGCTGCGGAGTCACGCCCGCATGCAGAACAATATGACCAAGCTCATGAGCGCAGTCGTATCGCGCGCGCGAGCAGCTGAGACTATAGGAGTTAATGCCGACGAAGGGCCTGTGCAGATAAGATGACCAGAAGCAAAATCCATCTTGCTTCTCAGAAGGAATATCCAGGTTTGCTACTGGAATGCCAGCATTTTCCAGCGCTAGCGTTACATCTGGAATGGGACGCACGCCGAGTTTCCAGTGCGTACGCAACGCCTCCGCGGCAGCCTCGATCACCTCGGCAGTGATAAGCCGGAAGTCAGCCGGTATATCGAGACGCGGCAGAGCATAGCTCGGAAACGTAAGATCGGCCTCAAGGAACGCGAATGTCTCGCAGAGCCAACGCATTCTTTGCTCGGTCATCTCCCGAGCAGTTTTGGTTTCTGCCGCCCGCGATCTCCAGAAGACCACCCCAACATCTTCCGGCCAGCTTGGCCGAAGAAAGAATTCATAAGAAAATCCGAGCTGGTTTGCGAGCGCGCAAAGCTTATCATGCTGCGGCTTATCACGACCCTCTTCGTAGTTCGTGATAGCGGTACCGGTCACTCCGACCATATCTCCGAGCGCATTTTTATAGAGGCCGCGTGCAAGCCGAGCCTCCCTCAACCTGCTACCCTGAAATGCCTGAACTCCGACGCTCATCTTTCCGTATCTCTGATCGAATTCTTTCGTTTGATGCCAACGGTAACCTTGTCGGCCTGATCGGCCGGCGCTGTGTCTCGCTCTTCTTCGAGCCAGCGGGCGCCATTACGCCCATACATCGCAAGCTCATGAAGATCGAAACGACGGGTCCAATGCGAGTAGGCCGCATCCGGGATGGCCAAAGAAACCCCACCCAGCTTTTTGTGCGCTTCAGTGAAGTTTGGACCCGCCGGCTTGTGCAACAGGACAGCCAATATACAACCTGACCATTCCCGACTTCGGAAGCGGCCATCTCCGAAATCGAATTCCAACTGCTGGACAGCACTGCTAGTGCTCGCAAATTTCAGCTTGTAGTCAGCCGCCTTCGGCGGATCACCGAATGCATCGATCGTCTCCTGCATGATAATGACCCGTCCCATTCGCACGAGCAACTTTACTTGCCCATTGCAATCGAGACGCAACCTATCAAAAGGGACTTTATGCCGCTCACACGCGAATAGCAGCGTTTTTACAGCGCACAGCCCGCGCCTACGCTGGTACTCTTCTTGCTTTTGAAAATTATCGAGCCCAGCCGTAGCTTCGATTTCCCAATAGAGATCGCTATATGCCCATGCGAGCTGAGTGAGCGCTGTCTCTAGGAACTCAGGATCGAGATCGGCGCGAACGATATGGTCGGTTGGGTTGGGCGGCGCGGACACAAAGCCCCCTGGGGTCAGACCTGTCACTCAAGCGAGATGGCCTTTTCTCCAGAAAAAGTCAAGTGTGTGAGCTGGGCTGTCCACCCGCCGCGTGTGGGTCCTGCTGCTTTCAGTGGGACCTTCCACCCTGCCACCCCTCGGCGACACGCAGCACAGGTTCCTGAGCTTTTGCAATGGCACGCCGCCACTCGGAAAATCGGCGCTCGTCGGTATGGGAGAGCTCGCTGCCCCCATTCATTTGATCGATGAAGGCATTGTTGATCCGCACGATGAGGGAAAGCGAGTCCCACACCTCTTTGAGCAAGAATTTCAGCTGCTCCTGCGACAGCTGATCGGGCTCAACCATGCTTACCTCCTAAATTTGTTTGGTTGCTTTACGGAGAGATACGGCTATTGCTCGGCGGTTCCCGGTCGGACAAAGGGTCTAATCGCAAGCAACTTGTCCAACTGGATTGACATCACACTTCGCCAAAGCCTTTGAGCTGCGCAACTTCATGGCTCGCAGGGCAGTGATCACCTTGCTCCCACCGGAGGCAGTCAGGAAGCGTAGAGATGAGACGTGGTGATAGCGCTCCAACCACGCGCTCAAGCCTGCTTCAACGGCGTCTTCAGCGTCGGCGGTGGGACCGATCCACTCCCGCCACAGCGTGCGGATCAGCTCGACCTGCTCCGGGGAGGCGAAGCCCGGCCTGCGGCCGAAGCCGCGTGCCGAGCGGTTCACCGGCGCCCGCTCGAAACCGAGCGCTTCCAAGTAAGCCATCGCCAGATCGAAGCCGCGCCCGTCCAGGTCGTTAGCTGAAACCGCCCCGCCGAAATCTTGCAACATGCCGTAGTATCGCCAGTTGGGAACGTCGGTTTGCTTCCTGGCAAGCTGGATGAGACGTACCTGCGCGGGCGTGACGCTACGGCGGCAGGCGACGAAGCGGGCTACGTCCAGGCCGCGCAATTCCCACCGGCTGAGGAGGTCTATCAGCCCCCGGCCGGTGAAATCGCGCAGATCGGCCGCCCCGCCGTACCCGCGCAGATCGGCCGCGTAGGTATGGGACGTGAGACCGAGCTGCCGCCCAGCTTCCTCGACCAGCTTGCGGGTCGAGGCCGAGAGGATTGGCCACTGCCGGCACTTGAAGCCGACAACGGTAAATGGTTCATCAGCCGGCCGTAGCCCTGCGCCGTCAGGGTCTCGACGGCATCCACGCCGCCACAGCGGCGCAGCACCTCCGCGAAGACGGCCGGGTCCGGCGTCGAAGCCGCACGGGCGCGCTCCAAGAGCTTGATCTGCGCCGGCCGGATCATCGCTGCCCCGTCGCAGCGTCGGCCTGACTGAGGACGGCGTTATGCGCACCGGCATGCGCCGCATCCAGTTCCTCGTATGACAGGTGGGCATGCTCGGCGATAAGCTTGAGCGTCCACATAGCTGCCTCACCGTATTTTTCGGCGTTGTAATCCGTGTTTCCGCTATCGTGGGCCTGATACGCGAGCCATGCTAAGGATTGGATAGTGGTAGAGTTCCAGTATGCATGCCTTACGGCGTTGTCTTTATGCGCAATGATTTGCTCAAGCTGCTCATAGCTAGGCCGTCCGGCCGGAGGAGTGGCACGTCCCATTCTTCGTCATCCCTGTAGGATTGAGTTGGGCGGGTTATCCCCCCGCCTCGGGTACGCAACAAAACGGGGTTCAGCGGACCGTGCGCAGGCCGGGAGTGGCGAGCGTCAGGTTCTTGGTCGCGCCTTCGGTGAGGAAATTGACCGCCTCGCGAAGATGCTCGACGCCGAGACTGCCGTGCTCGCCGCGCAGGGCGCGGGCGGTCTCAAGCACCTGAACGGCTTCGCGGATGCAGGTGTTGTGACCGAGAACCACAAGCTCTTCGTAAGCGGGCTGGCCTTCGAGGTTGTATTCTACGCCGATCTCAATGAAGTCCTGGCGTATCGGATTGTCGAGCTTGATCGACTTCCAGATACGGCTGGTGATTTGCTCATAGGTATGAGCGTCCGTCTTGGTCCGCCGAAAACGCGAGAAGTTGCCAACGAGAATGATCGGCAGGCCGTAATCGTCATTGAAACGCAGGAGCGCGCGCACCGCCTCCAGGTCGAAGTTCTGATACTCGTCAACGAGCAGATAGTTGCCGGTCTCCGCCCGCTCACGTGCGCAGGCTTCTGCCGCTACTTCGAGGTCATGCCCGTTCTTGTGGCTGTGCCACCAGCCGCACTCTTCCATGAAGGCGCGGTGCATTCCCTTCGTGGTGCGGAAGCGCGGCTTGAAGTCGAGCAGGATCGCGCGCGGGTCAGCCTCGGCGATGTGGCGGATCGACGTGGACTTGCCGTTGCCGGGGCGGCCGACGACGAGGGAGACCGCGTTCCGCTCGACCGAAAACTGCACCGCCTCCTGGACCTGTTCGTGGATCGAAGTCGCGATGAAGCGGCGCTTCCGGTTCGTCAGGAAGTCGTTCATGAGGCACCTCCGGTTGCGGCGCTGTTGGCCTGGATCTTGGCGAGCGTCGCCCGGCGCTTCTCACGGCGGGCGGTCGCAGCAGCTTCTTCGCGCTCTTGGACGAGGCGTTGCTTGCGGGCGCGATCGGTCTCGGCATCCGGCGAGAAGCCGGCGTTGAGCGCGATGTCCTCGGCCTCGGCTGAGCCGGTCAGCCGCGCGATCGGCGCGGGCTGGGCCGGCGCGGGCAGCAGCTGACGAGCGAGCTTCTGCCGCTCGGTCAGCCGGTCGATATCCGGCGCGCTTCGGTCGAGGGCGGCGACGCCGCGTCCATGAGCCCGCGAGCGGGCGTCCGCCTCGCGAGCGCCGGCCGGGTCGAGGATGCCGTAGGCGGTGTCACGCTCCACGTAGGTGAAGATGCGGCCGGCTTCGTCGCGGACTGGCAGGCGCACCCAATCCTCGTATTTCGGGACGAGCAGGGTAACGGTATCACCCTGGTACTCTTGCAGCTCCCGCGAGGTCCAAAGCCCCTTGTGGCGCACGCACCCTTGCGTGACCTGCCGAACCTCCTCTGTGGAGAAGGCGACGCGGAGTGCATCGGGGTTGACGGCGGTTCCGCGCCAGCCGCCCTCGATGGCGGTCCGAAGCGCGTCGTTCGGCGAGATGCCGGCGAGCGCGCGGCCGACCTGCGGCATGGCATTGTACATCGCCACCTGGGCATCGAGCAGCGCGACGAGCTGTGCGACGGTGCCGGGGAACGGATCGGGCTCCCTGCCGTGGTTCTGGGTCCGCTTGCGCATCCGGTCGCCGCCGATCCAGCCGGGGATGGCGGAGAAATGCTTGCGCTCCAGCACGCCGAAGATGTTCTCGATCGGCTTGGCCTGCGCGTTGTACGGCATCGCCTTGACGATGTTGGACCGTCGCTCTGCCCAGGGCGCGAGGTCGCCGACGATCCGCCGGCCCTGCGCATCGAGAAGCTTCAAGGCGTCGTTGATGAACTCGGCCCAGTTGTACTCCGAGCCATTGTCCAGATAGAGCGCCCTCGGCGCGCCCCAGGCGGCGACAGCCGCCGCGAAGCTGCGGATGACGTGGGTGTTGCGAACGCCACCCTGACCCTTCTCCAAGGCGATCCAGGTGACGTGAAGCCCGTTGGTGGCGAGGTCGAGCCAAGCGATGCCGCGCAGGGTTGCGGTGCTGCCATCCGCGCGCTGGTAGAGGATATCGACCGGGTGCACGTCGCCGACCCAAATGTCGTTGGGGGCAAGGCCGGCGCGGCTGCGCTGGATGCGCGGCTTGGCGTGCTCGTAAGTCGAGCGATCGTTCTTGAAGGTGCCCACCCCCTTGAAGTCGCGTTCGGCCTGGATGAGGTTGTAGGGGACGGCGCAGATCGCGGTGAGCGTCGCGTCGTCGGCCTCGAAGCCGGCGGCGCGGGTCAGCTCGCGGAGCTTGAGCGCAGCCAACGGCTCGATGAAGGATAGGCTCTCGTTCGCCTTGCGGAGCCCTCGAACGTACTGGCGCAGCTCGTGCCCGATGCGGTGCTTGGCGGCCTCGTCCAGGGCTACAGCGCGGTCCCATTTGCGGGTGACGATGACAGCCGCTTCGCCATGGCCCTTGCGCTTCTGCCGAACCAAGCCGGCGAAGCCGCCGCGCTCCTCGAAGCGGGTGATCCACTCCTGCAAGGTGCGCTCACCAACGCGCTCGCGGCGGCCCTTCGGGGAGACATGTTCCCGGCCGGCGATGTCCCGCACGATCTGCGTGCGCTCGGCCGAGCGCTTCGGGGCGGCCAAGGCGGGCTGGATCAGAGCGTAGCGCCACTGGCACACGGCCAGGGTGGCGTCATCTAGTTTCAAGGGCGCTTCAACAGGGCCTGAAAGCTCGCGCCAGCGCTGTTGAAGGTCGAGAGGGAGGCTGTCGGCGCGCACGCGGAATTGCTCGCCACTAAGTCCGCCGCGACCATGCCGAGCGACGACGACAAGCTGCTTGCCGCGCCACCGATATTCCGGATCACGAAGAGAACGCGCGAGCGGGGCTCGCGCCTTACGCTCCGAAATGCCAGCCGTAGCTGCCAGATCGACGCTCGACAGCCAATCCAACATGTCAGGCGGCCGAGCCAAGAACGTCTCTCAGGATCTGCGCGCGGACAGCGACGGCCTTGCGGCCGAGTGATTGCCCCTTGAGCGCCCGATAGGCGAGCTGCCGATTTATTCCCTGTTCCGACAACCAAGCGTTCAGCGACGTCCCTTTCGAGGTGAGGGCGCCACGCACAAGATTGTACTCCCGCTCATAGGCGGCGAGGCTGTCGTGAAGGACAACGTTCATGTTAAGCTCGCACAACATGTCATTACATGACGTATGACATCTTGTGAAATGTGATGCAACATGGCAGATGGCGTTGGCGACGAAATCGACAGCCTCAAGCGAGAAGCAGGGGTGGAGTTGGACCGGGAGTTGGCGGATCAGCTTGGGATAGATCCATCAACCATCGCTGGCTGGCGACGTCGCGGCGCCGTGCCCGAACGATACAAACTGCGAGTGTTCAGCAAGGCTGCCCGAAGCGCAGGACGCGATTTGCCGACATCCGGATTAATAGGCCTGCGTGAGGCTTATATATTCGCGCTCATAAGGCTCGTAGTTCTTGAATACCCCGACGCCGGTTACGGCGCGCCGAATTACGAAGCAATATATTTCGGATTTAGGCTCGGAGGTTTACATGCATATTTGAAGCGACGCTTTGGCCTGGAAAGTGATCCCGATAAACTTTTCGCCATCTATAATGAGGTACGGACAGAAATTGCCGATGCCGACATTCCGGTCTGGATTGAGACGCTGCGCGCCTACTGATTGCTCCACTTGCGTCCTCGTCGACGATTGGGCCTTCGGAAATCTCGCGCACTCTTACCCCGCGGGGTCCGCAATAGGGTCCGCAATCACACGCAGGCTGGAAAGTGGGTCCGCAAAAAACGCATCAGCGGCAATGCGTTATCGATAATCGGCGGCGAGCGGCAGGCGCGAACAGTCGTTGCGATTGGACACCCCTCAAAAGGCATTTAAGTCGTTGTTAGTAATGCGTTTCTCCAAAACTACCCGCTGATTATCGATTATGGGCCGCCGCCGATTTTCGAAAACGCGCCCACCACTGTCGCTTCCGGAGGGATGCTTGCGGAACAGGAGAGGAACGTCTAGGCTGTTCGTGCTTTGTTTTCAACGATTCTGCGGCGCCCCCGGCCCGCGGTCGACAGCAGGTGCCGCATGCTGACCCGCAAGCAACTCGAACTGCTCCAGTTCATCCAGCAGAGGATGCAGGAGAGCGGTGTGCCGCCGTCCTTCGACGAAATGAAGGACGCGCTCGACCTGAAATCCAAATCCGGCATCCACCGCCTGATCATGGCGCTGGAAGAGCGCGGGTTTCTCCGCCGTCTGCCGAACCGGGCGCGGGCGATCGAGATCCTGCGCATGCCCGACATGCCGGCGGCCAAGCCCGCATCGTCCGAGCCGCGGCGCTTCACGCCGAGCGTGGTCGAGGGCGGTCTTTCGGCCAAGCCCGCCGCGCCGAAGCCTCCCATGCTTCAGGCCCATGACGGCAAGGGCCAATCGGTGATGGTGCCGGTGATGGGCCGGATCGCTGCCGGTGTGCCGATCTCGGCGATCGAGAGCCAGAGCCACTCGATTTCGATGTCCCCCGACTTCCTGTCGGGCGGAGAGCATTACGCGCTGGAAGTGCGCGGCGATTCGATGATCGAGGCCGGCATTCTCGATGGCGACCTCGTGGTGATCCACAAACAGGAGACCGCCAACAATGGCGACATCATCGTCGCGCTGATCGACGACGAGGAGGCGACCCTCAAGCGCCTGCGCCGCCGCGGCTCGTCGATCGCGCTGGAAGCCGCCAACCCGGCCTACGAGACCCGCGTGCTCGGGCCCGATCGGGTGCGCATCCAGGGCAAGCTCGTCAGCCTCGTGCGCCGTTACTGAGGATTTTCGGGGAGCGGCGGGTCTGATGGATCCGCCGCACTTGGATCGTTGGGAGATTGGGGGCCCGCCTCGGTTGCCGGTGTCGCCGCGCTGGCAGGCCGGGGCTGCCAGGGCTTCGGCTGACCGGCCCCGCGGGCAGTGGTGATTTCAGGTCCTGCCGTTCCGAGGCGGATCGCCGTGGCGCCCCGCACCGCTAGGAACGTCCGGTCGGCGATCAGCGGCGCGGCGCAGCCCGGCGGAGCACGCAGTCGGGTGATGAGAATGTCGGCCCGCGCGCAATCCTCCGCGAAAGCGCGTTTGTCCATGACGAGAGCGACGGCGCGCCCGTCCACGGCCGTGAGGGTGCAGCCGATCCGGTCGCAGCGCGGCCCGGCGGCACCGGTCGCGGCTTCCGGACGGCGGCCGTCGCCATCGGCCTTCAACCATTGTTCGAGCACGAAGCCGGGCGGGCGCCCGAGCACCACGAGGCGCCCGTCCTTGCCGCGAACCGCGGCGCCGGCCCCGTCCCGATCGATGTAGATGTCGTAGCGGATTGGGCTCGCGGCGAGGGCAACACCGAGCCCCGCCGGCACGAGGGCGAGGAGACGCAGCCGCGACACAGGA
Organism: Methylorubrum sp. SL192; assembly: GCF_026672325.1. NCBI lineage: Bacteria > Pseudomonadati > Pseudomonadota > Alphaproteobacteria > Hyphomicrobiales > Methylobacteriaceae > Methylorubrum > Methylorubrum sp. SL192. The sequence goes on along the minus strand of NZ_JAPPQV010000003.1, from coordinate 4,145,844 downwards.
AGTGTCGCCAGCAGCAGGGCGGCGGCGAGCAGCATCAGGGCGCCCGTTCCGAACGCGGGCAGCACGACGTTGGCTTGCCCGAACCCGGCGATCCAGGCGGAGATGTCGAGCATGCCGCGCACCGCAAGCCCCATCAGCCACCAGACCGGTCGGTCGAGGGCAAAGGGGTAGGCCAGCATCCCGAGCACCGCCGCGGGCATCACCGCGAGCGACACGAGCGGCAGGGTCAGCGCGTTGCCGACAAGGCCGAAGGGCTGCACGGTCTGAAAGTGGTAGGTCGCGAATGGCGCGGTGGCGAGTTGCGCCACCAGCGTCGTGGCCAGCGTTCCGACCACCGCCTTCGCCACCCAGAACGCGGACCGCGCAATCCGGGACGAACTGTCGGTTCGGAAAACCCGCCCGTCGATGAGCGGCGCACAGGCGATGAGGCCGGCAACCGCACCGAACGACATCTGGAAACTCGGACCCAGCAGCGCCTCCGGCTCGCGGGCGAGCGCCAGGATCGCTGCGAGGGCGAGGTTGCGGAGGCTGAGCGCCGGGCGATCGACAAGGATCGCGCCGAGCATCACCAGCGTCATGATCAGCGCGCGCTCGGCGGCGACGTCCCAGCCGGAGAAGGCGCAATAGGCGGTCACGCCCAGCATCGCCGTCCCCGCCGCGATCTTCTTGATGGGCCAGGCGAGGGCTAGCACCGGAACCAGGGCGAGCCCGGCCCGCACCAGCCAGAATACGACGCCCGCCGCGAGCACCATGTGGAGCCCGGAGATCGAGACGACGTGATAAATTCCCGCCGCGCGCAGCACGTCGTTGGTCTCGTTGGAGATCAGTCCGCGCTTTCCGGTGACGAGGGCCGCCGCCACCGCGCCGGCCTGTCCGCCGATCGCGTCGGTGATGCGGCGGGTGAAGGCATTGCGCGCCGCGTCGATGGCGGCGGTCAACCGCAGCGACAGGGCCAGCGGCTCGGCCGGCGGCCCGACCTCGACCTTGCCGACCAGCGAGCCCACGGCGCCGATCCCGCGAAAGTAGGCGTCGCGCGCAAAGTCGTAGCCGCCCGGCCGCACCGCCTCCGGCGGCGGCAACAGGCGGGCGGTGGCGCGGATGGCGTCACCCGGCCGCACGGCCTGCGCAGCGCGGTACGAGACCCGCACCCGGCGCGGGCGGCTTTCCGCATCGAGATCGCCGAACCGCTCGACGCGCACGATCAGCCGCGCGCCGCCCTCGCGCTCATCGAGCCCTTCGACGAGGCCGACAAGCGGCGCGATGGTCACGCGGGTCAGCACCGGTCCCGCGACGGAGGCGACCCGCCAGACGCCCGCCGCGAAGCCGAGGAAGACGGCGGCGAGGCCGAGCATCAGCGCGAGCGCCACCGGGCGCGCCCGCAGCAGCGGCATCACCGAAAGGCAGAGCCCCGCCGCGATCAGCGGCGCGGCGAGGGAAGGCTCTCCATCGGTCGCCGTGAAGAAGACGAGAATGCCGGCCCCGAAGGCGACGGCGAGCCAGGGGAACAGCCGCCGCTGCTCAGCTTCGCGAGCGACGCTGCCGCGCAAGCCGTCGCGCGCGGCCTGCCAGAGCTGTGCGGGGGCGGGGAGGCGACCGGCGATGAGGGCCGGAACGGCCCCGCGCATCGCCCTGCCGCCGCCCCCTGCCATGTGCCCTGCCTCTACCCCGCCGCGCTCGGAGACCTGCGATGCCCGCGCGATGGGCAACCGTGACGAATTCTTAACGCATCGGCTCGCTCGTGCTACACGCCCGCCGAGACCGGCCGCAGCCGCACGCGCGCCATCCCGCACTTTTTGAAGAAGCCTCCCAGCCGCCGATGTCGTCACCGGTCGTCACGCGCTTTGCGCCTTCACCCACGGGCTTCCTGCATATCGGGGGAGCGCGCACGGCTCTGTTCAATTGGCTCTACGCCCGCCGCTTCGGCGGGCGGATGCTGCTGCGCATCGAGGACACCGACCGGGAGCGCTCGACGCAAGGGGCGATCGACGCGATCCTCGACGGGATGCGCTGGCTCGGCCTCGATTGGGACGGGGAGGTGATCTACCAGTTCGCCCGCGCCGAGCGGCACCGCGAGGTCGCCGAGAGCCTGCTCGCCTCGGGCAACGCCTATCACTGCTATGCCAGTGCGGAAGAGCTGACGCAGATGCGCGAGACCGCCCGCGCCGAGGGCCGCGCCCCGCGCTACGACGGCCGCTGGCGCGACCGCGACCCGTCCGAGGCACCCGCGGGCGTGAAGCCGGTGATCCGCCTGCGCGCGCCGAGCGAGGGCGAGACGGTAGTCGAGGACGCCGTGCAAGGCCGCGTCACCTGGGCCAACCGCGATCTCGACGACCTCGTGCTGCTGCGCTCCGACGGCACGCCGACCTACATGCTCGCCGTCGTGGTGGACGACCACGACATGGGCGTCACGCAGGTGATCCGCGGCGACGACCACCTCACCAACGCCGCGCGCCAGAGCCAGATCTACCGGGCGCTCGGCTGGGACGTGCCGGCGATGGCGCATATCCCGCTCATCCACGGGGCGGACGGCGCCAAGCTGTCGAAGCGCCACGGCGCGCTCGGCGTCGAGGAATATCGCGACCGCGGCTACCTCCCGGCGGCCCTGCGCAACTACCTCGTGCGGCTCGGCTGGAGCCACGGCGATCAGGAAGTCTTCTCCACCGAGGAGATGATCGCCGCCTTCGACCTGAAGGCGATCGGTCGCTCGGCGGCGCGGTTCGACTTCACGAAGCTGGAAAGCCTCAACGGGCTCTACATCCGCGGCAGCGCCGATTCCGTGCTGGTGGATGCGATCGACGCGATCCTGCCGGCCCGCGGCCCCGAGCGCGGCCTGCCGACCGCGCTGACGCCGGATCTGCGCGAGAAGCTCGTATCGGCGATGCCCGGCCTGAAAGAGCGCGCCAAGACGCTCGTCGAACTCCTCGACAGCGCCTACTACCTCTACGCCGCGCGTCCGCTCGCCCTCGACGCCAAGGCCGAGGCCCTGCTCGCGGGGGATGCGCCCGAGCGGCTGCGCGCGCTCCTGCCGGCGCTCGAAGCCCTCCCGGAATGGAACGCGGCGACGACGGAGGCTGCGGTACGCCAATTCGCCGACAGTCAGGGGGTCAAGCTCGGCCAGGTCGCCCAGCCCCTCCGGGCGGCGCTCACGGGGCGCGCCACCTCGCCGCCGGTCTTCGACGTCCTGGCCGTGCTCGGCCGCGACGAGGCGCTTGCCCGCCTCCGGGATCGCCTGCCGGCCTAAGCTGGCCACGCGACGGATCCCCGCAGAGAAGATCCGGGTGCATCGGCTAAGCCGGTGCACCGCGTGCCGTGTTCGCACACTCATGGGTTTCGCGGCGCCTCGAATGACAATCCAGCGCGAATGACAGCCTGACCTTGCGACGGCGACCCATCGTCCGGTCGAGGGCGGGAAAGTCTTGCCTGAACGCGTGTTTCAGCGTCATCTGCGCTCTTGCAGAGCGTTCGAAATCGTCGAGAGCTGGATGAGCGAACGGGCCGGATCCGATTTCATCCCGTTCGCGGAGTGACAGATCCAGCCTGTTTTTCGCATATGCGAAGAGGCCGGGAGCAGCCCACCGTTGCTGGGCGCCGACCGATCCGCTAACCCGGTGCTTCAGTGAGCGGGCGCAGTGCTCTGCTGCGGCGCCACAACGGGGCGGGAGGCGTTGCCTTCCGGTCCAGTGCTGTTCCCGTCGCAAGAGAGGGTCCGCGATCCCATGAGCGCTTCCGCCAGCACCATCATCGTGGGCGACAAAAACGTCGAATTGCCCATCAAGACTGGAACGATCGGCCCCGACGTGGTCGATATCGGCAAGCTCTACGCCCAGACCGGCAAGTTCACCTTCGATCCGGGCTTCACCTCGACCGCCTCCTGCGAGTCGAAGATCACTTATATCGACGGCGACGAGGGCGTGCTGCTCTATCGCGGCTACCCGATCGAGCAGCTCGCCGAGAACGGCGACTTCCTTGAGACCGCCTACCTGATGCTGTTCGGCGAGCTGCCCAGCTCGGCCCAGAAGGCGGATTTCGACTACCGGGTCACGCGCCACACCATGGTGCACGACCAGATGAACCGCTTCTTCCAGGGTTTCCGCCGCGACGCCCACCCGATGGCGGTGATGGTGGCCTGCGTCGGCGCGCTCTCGGCCTTCTATCATGACTCGACCGACATCTCGGACGAGTCGCAGCGGATGATCGCCTCGCTGCGCATGATCGCGAAGATGCCGACGCTGGCGGCGATGGCCTACAAGTACACGATCGGCCAGCCCTTCGTGTATCCGAAGAACGACCTCGACTACACCTCGAACTTCCTGCGGATGTGCTTCGCGGTTCCGTGCGAGGAATACGTCGTCAACCCAATCTACGCCCGCGCGCTGGACAAGATCTTCATCCTGCACGCCGACCACGAGCAGAACGCCTCGACCTCGACGGTGCGTCTGGCCGGATCCTCGGGCGCCAACCCGTTCGCCTGCATCGCCGCCGGCATCGCCTGCCTGTGGGGCCCGGCCCATGGCGGCGCCAACGAGGCGGCGCTCAAGATGCTCATGGAGATCGGGCATCCCGAGAACGTGCAGAAATACGTCGCCAAGGCGAAGGACAAGAACGATCCCTTCCGCCTGATGGGCTTCGGCCACCGGGTCTACAAGAACTACGACCCGCGTGCGCGTATCATGCAGAAGACGACCCACGAGGTTCTGAACGAACTCGGGATCAAGGACGATCTCTTGGAAGTCGCCGTCCAGCTCGAGAAGATCGCCCTCGAGGACGAGTACTTCATCGAGAAGAAGCTCTACCCGAACATCGACTTCTACTCGGGCATCACCCTCAAGGCGCTCGGCTTCCCGACCTCGATGTTCACGGTGCTGTTCGCGCTTGCCCGGACCGTCGGCTGGATCGCGCAGTGGGCCGAGATGATCGAGGACCCGTCCCAGAAGATCGGCCGCCCGCGCCAGCTCTATATCGGCCCGGACCGCCGCGACTACACGCCGATCGGCCAGCGGAGCTGAGCTGGAGCATCATCCCGAAAGGTGGCCTCCGGCTTTCGGAAAAAGATGATGCAAAACAAAAGCCTAGAGCATCGTCTTGGATCCGATATCCAGGACGATGCTCAAAAGGGCGCCTCCGGACCGCGCGGTCCGGAGGCGCACGATGTCAGAGCTTGAGATCGCGCTTCAGGCGCATGACCACGCGATCCAGAGCACCGAGAAAGGCCGAGCGGTCCTTCGGCGAGAACGGCCTCGGACCGCCGGTGATCGCGCCGGCCTCCCGCAGATCCTGCATCAGCTTGCGGGTCGCGAGCGCGAGACCGACCGAGGATTCCGTGAAGGCCTTTCCGTTCGGCGCCAGCGCGACCGCGCCGGCCTTCACGCATCGGCTCGCGAGCGGCACGTCCGCCGTGATCACGACGGCGCCACGGCTCGCCCGCTCGGCGATCCAGTCGTCGGCCGCATCGAACTTGTCTCCGACGACGACCCGCTCGATCCAGGGCTCGCGCGGCAGGTTCAGGAAGCTGTTCGAGACGACGAAAACGTGCAGGCCGTAGCGCCCGGCGACGCGGTACACCTCGTCCTTCACCGGGCAGGCGTCGGCATCGACGTAGATCGCGATCGTCGGCGTTATTTCCTCGCTCATGCCGCCCGCCGTGCCTCCAAGACGATCCGGGCCGCCGCCCGGCTCGGTTCCTCGTCGCCGGGCAGCCGCATCCGGCCGTCGATACGGGCCAGCGCGTCGAGTTGCGTCCGGCGGGCGGGGCCGCCCGCGAGAAGCGGCGCCAACGTTTCGGCGAGCCGCTCCGGCGTGCAATCGGCCTGCACGAATTCCGGCATGGCGTTCTCGGACAGGATCAGGTTCGGCAGCACGATCGTCGGCACTTGGATGAGCCGCCGGGCGATGACCTCCTCGACCCGCGACACCTTGTAGGCCACCACCATCGGCACGCCGGCGAGCGCGAGTTCGAGCGTCACGGTGCCGGAGGCCGCGAGCGCGGCCCGCGCCCGGCGGAAGGTCGCGTATTTGTCGGCCTCCCCATGGACGATCCGCGGATGCCGCTCCCACGCGGCGGCGAGTCGTTCGATCAGGGCGCGGTGACGGCTCACCGCCGGCAGCTCGATCTCGAAGGGGCCGACCCGTCGGGCGAGGTCGGCGGTCGCCTGCCCGAAGACCGGCATCAGCCGCTCGATCTCCGAGCGGCGCGAGCCCGGCAGCACGGCGAGGACCGGGGGGCGCCCCTCGCGGATCGCGGCTTCGTCGGAGGAGGGGCGCAGCTCGGCTAGACGCTCGATCAGCGGGTGGCCGACATACGAGCAGGGCGGCCCGCCGAGGCGGCGATGCGCGTCCGGTTCGAAGGGGAGGAGGGCGAGCACGTGGTCGATGAAGGGCACCATGCCCTTGGCCCGCCACGGCCGCCACGCCCACACGCTCGGCGAGACGTAATCGATGATCGGCAGATCCGGCAGGCGTTTGCGCACGCGGGTCGCGACGGCGTGGGTGAAACCGGGGCTGTCGATAATGACGAGCACGTCGGGCCGGCCTGCCACGACGTCGTCGACCGTCTCGCGGATGCGCCGCAGCAGGGTACGGGCGCGGGCGAGCACGGGCAGGTAGCCCATCACCGCCACGTCATCGATCGGGAAGAGCGAGCGGAAGCCCTCCGCCTCCATCGCCTCGCCGCCGACGCCGCCGAGCGTCAGGGGCTCGGGCGAGAGTGCGCGCAGGGCCCGGATCAGCTTGGCGCCGAGCTGGTCGCCGGAATCCTCGCCCGCCACGAGCCAGATCCGCCGATGCGTCACGGGGCGACCTCCACGCCGATCAGGAACAGGCCCGCCGCATCCGCGGCCGCCACCGTCGCCTCGCGATCAATCACCAGGGTATGGCCGGCGCCGATGGCGATGCCGGCACAGCCGGCCTCCGCGGCGCGGCGCACGGTGCGCGGGCCGATGGCCGGCAGATCGATCCGCAGATCCTGGCCGAGCTTCGGCAGCTTGACGAGCACGGTCCCCTTCGCGGGCGTGCCGCGGCCGAACGGCTTGCGGTTGAGCGCACGGGCGCGGGCGAGCATGCGGTCCGTGCCCTCGGGTCCCTCGACGGCGATGACGCGCTCGCCCGCTACCACGGCCGCCTGACCCACATCGAACGGGCTCAGGGCGCCGAGCATGGCCCGGCCCGTGGCGATCGAGAGGGTCGCGTCGGAATCCGGTTCCACCCGGCCGAGCCTGCCGAGGCGGCCGAGCAGGTCGGGCGCAACCTCGTGGACGCCGAGCACCCGGTGCCCGTTCTCTTCGAGCAGCGAGAGCACCGCCCGCAGCAGGCGATCGTCACCGCCAGCCAAGCTCTTCAGGATATCGCGGTTGCGCACCGCATGCGCCGCGTTGAGCAGGGCGGCCGGGCTCGGGCGGGTGACGCCGCCGGCCGGCACCACGGCGGCGGGGGCCCATTCCTTCAGGATGCGCAGGGTGCCGGGGATGTCGAGGAGATCGACGACCGCATCCGCGCGCCGCCGCATCGCCCGCTCGGTGAAGCCGCGCACGGCCAGCACGCGGAACGGCCGCCGCGCGCGATCGAGGGAGGCTGCGACGAGTTCCGGCAGGTGGCCCGCGCCAGCCACCAGGGCGAGGGGCCGGGCGGGATCGATCACGGCGGGCCGCCTCAGGCCGCCGCGGAGACGGGGCGGGGCGTGCAGATCGAGCGCTTGCCGCCCGCCCGGATGAAGGCGAGGATCTCGTGGATCGCCGGATGGGTATCGAACTCGGCGGCCACGTCCTCGACGCGCTCCATCAGCGTGCCCTCCTGGGCGAAGAGCAGCCGATAGGCCCGGCGCAGGGCGTGGATGTCCTCGCGCGAGAAACCCCGGCGTTGCAGGCCGATGATGTTGAGCCCGGAGAGGTAGGCGCGGTTGCCGAGCACCATGCCGTAGGGGATGCAGTCGTTCTCCAGCCCCGAGAGGCCGCCGACGAAGGCGTGATCGCCGACGCGGGCGAACTGGATCACCGCCGCACCGCCGCCGAGGATGGCATAGTTGCCGACCGTGCAATGGCCGGCGAGCATGACGTTGTTGGAGAAGATGACGTGGTCGCCGACGCGGCAATCATGGCCGACATGGCTGTTGGCCAGGAACGCGCAGCCGTTGCCGACCACCGTCTCCAGTCCGCCGCCGGAGGTGCCGGGATTCATGGTCACGCCTTCGCGGATCAGGCAGTCGGAGCCGACCGTGAGCGTCGAGGGCTCGCCGCGGAACTTCAGATCCTGCGGCGGGTGGCCGATCGACGCGAAGGGATAGATCCGGGTGCGCGCGCCCACCGTCGTCCGGCCGGCGACCACGACGTGGCTGACGAGTTCGCAGCCGTCCCCCAGCACGACGTCGGGCCCGATATGGCAGAACGGACCGATCCGCACGCCGTCCCCGAGCCGGGCGCCGTCCTCGACGACGCTGCTCGGATGGATCCCGTCCCGCACTGCGTTCACTCCGTCACCAGCATGGCACCGATCTCGGCCTGGGCCACGAGCGCGCCGTCGACGCGGGCCTCGCCGCGGAACCACCACATGGTCTTGCGCTGGTTCATCTTCGTCATGTGGAAGCGCACTTGGTCGCCGGGCACGACGGGCTTGCGGAACTTGCACTTGTCGATGGTCATGAAGAAGACCTGCTTGGTCTTCAAGTCGTCATTCATGATGTGGCGGCAGCAGATCGCGCCCGCGGTCTGCGCCATGCCCTCGATCAGCAGCACACCGGGGAAGACCGGCAGGCCGGGGAAGTGCCCGGTGAATTGCGGCTCGTTCGCCGTGACGTTCTTGATGCCGATGCAGCTCTCGTCCCGGTCGATCTCGATGATGCGGTCGATCATCAGGAAGGGATAGCGGTGGGGCAGCAGTTCCAGCACCTTCTGGATATCGGCCGAACCCAGCTCCCGCGTCTCACTCATCGGTCCCAACGCTCCCCGCCCATGCTTTCCCGGCGGCGTCCGCCGCACGGTCCCGTGCTTTTTGCCGGTGAAGGCCGCCCTCTTCGGCAGAAAATCAGGCGGATGCAAGACTTTTGCGCCGTCGGGGCCACAACCAGCGGCATCAGCCGCGATGGCGGCTCAGACGATGCGCCGATCCAGCCGGATGATGCGGCACGGGTCGCCCGCCTTGGCGGGACTCGCATGAGGCGTACGGATCAGCAGGGCCTCGCTGGTGCCGAGCACCGAGAGCATCGAGGAATCCTGGCGCGACTCGGGATGGACGACCGGCAGCCGGTCCGGCGCCGTGTCGAGGCGCGCGCGCAGGTAGTCCTGGCGGGCGTCGTTCTCCGGCATATCGCGGCCGAGAAGCGCCGGCTCGCTGCGGTCCTCGCCCGCGCGCGGGTCGCCGAGGAGCGCGCGGATCGCCGGCACCACGAAGAGCAGGCCGCAGACGATTGAGGAGACGGGATTGCCCGGCAGGCCGATCACCGCCATGGGTCCGAGCCGCCCGTGCATCAGCGGCTTGCCGGGCCGGAGCGCCACCCGCCAGAAGCCGAGTTCCAGCCCCTCGGCCCCGAGCGCCGCCTGGACGAGGTCGTGATCGCCGACCGAGGCGCCGCCGAGCGTGACGAGCAGGTCGGCCTCGGCCGCCCGCGCGCGACCGACCGCCTCGCGCAAGGCGCCGAGATCGTCGGTGACGATGCCGAGATCGATGACCTCCGCGCCGGCCTCCAGGCTCAGCGCGCCGAGGGCGAGGCCGTTCGAGGCGACGATCTGGTCCCACGCCGCCGGCTCGCCCGGCCGCACCAACTCGTCACCGGTCGCGAGGACGGCGACTCGCGGCTTGCGCCGCACCGGCAGCACGGCATGGCCGGCGCTGGCCGCGAGCGCGAGGCGGCGCGCATCGAGGGTCTCGCCGGCCCGCACCAGCGTCTCGCCCTCGCGGAAATCGAGGCCGGCGCGGCGCAGGAAGCGACCCGCCGCCGCCGGCTCGCGGGCGGTGACGGTCTCGCCCTCGGCCTCGGCGTTCTCCTGGATCAGGATTGCATCGGCGCCTTCGGGGACCGGTGCGCCGGTGAAGATGCGCACCGCCTCGCCCTCGGCCAATGTTCCGGAAAATCCGTGACCCGCCGCGCTGGTGCCGATCAGGTGCAGGCGGGCCGGCACCGTCGCCACGTCGGCGGCGCGTACGGCGTAGCCGTCCATGGCGGAAGCCGGGAAGGGCGGCTGGGTCCGCCGGGCCGTGAGGTCGGCGGCCAGGGTACGGCCTGCGCCCTGCGCGATGGGGATTTCTTCCACCGCGACCGGGCCGGGGATGGCGGCGAGGATCTTTGCAAGCGCTTCGGCGACCGGGAGCAGGCTCATGAGCCGGCGTTCCACGCGCCGGACTTGCCGCCCTCCTTCGACAGGAGGCGGATGCCCTCGATGCGCATGCCGCGGTCGGCGGCCTTGACCATATCGTAGACCGTCAGGCAGGCCACCGAGACGGCGGTCAACGCCTCCATTTCGACGCCGGTCTGGCCCTGCACCTTCACCTCCGCGGTCAGGCGCAGGCCGGGAAGGGAATCGTCGGGCTCGCAGGTCAGCCGCACCTTGGTGATCAGCAGCGGGTGGCAGAGCGGGATCAGCTCGTGCGTGCGCTTGGCAGCCATGATGCCGGCGAGCCGGGCGGTGCCGATGACGTCGCCCTTCTTGGCGTCGCCCTCGCGGATTAGAGCCAGGGTCTCGGGCTGCATCACCACCACGCCCTCGGCCACGGCGGTGCGCGACGTCGCGGCCTTGTCCGAGACATCGACCATGTTGGCCGCGCCGGTCCGGTCGATATGGGTGAGGGTGGCGCCGCTCACCGGCCCTTCTCCCCGAACAGCAGGGCCCGCGTCGCCGCGGTCACGTCGTCCTGCCGCATCAGGCTCTCGCCGACGAGGACGGTGTTGAGCCCGTGCTGCTTCAACCGCAGCACGTCGGCATGTCCACCGATGCCGCTCTCGGCCACCGCGATCCGGTCGGCGGGGATGCCGGGCTTCAACGTGATCGCGGTCTCGAAGGAGACCTCGAAGGTCTTGAGGTTGCGGTTGTTGACGCCGACCAGACGCGTGCCGAGCGGCAGGGCCCGCTCCAGCTCCTGCGCGTCGTGGACCTCGACCAGCACATCCATGCCGAGATCGTGCGCGGTCTCGGTGATGGCGGCGGCCTCCGCATCGTCGAGGCAGGCCATGATGACGAGGATGCAATCGGCGCCCCAGGCGCGGGCCTCGTAGACCTGATACGGCTCGAACATGAAGTCTTTTCGCAGGACCGGCAGGTCGCAGGCCGCGCGCGCCTCGACGAGGAAATCCGGTGCGCCCTGGAAGGAAGGCGTGTCGGTCAGCACCGAGAGACAGGTAGCGCCGCCCTTTGCGTAGGCCTTGGCCAGCGTCTTCGGATCGAAATCGGCGCGGATCAGCCCCTTGGAGGGCGAGGCCTTCTTGATCTCGGCGATCAGGGCCGGACGGCCTTCTCCGATATGCCGGGCGATGGCGTCGGCGAAGCCACGGGGCGGGTCGGCCTTGGCGACCTGCTTTTCGAGCTTGGCCAGCGGCAGGCGCAGCTTCGCCTCGGCGATCTCGCGGCGCTTATAGGCCTCGATCCGGGCCAGCACGCTCGCCCGCTCCGGGGTCGAGGTGGCAGGCCCGACGGTCACGTCGGCCACGATGTCGTCCATCGGTTATTCCTTAGAACCGCTCAAAGCCGTCTATCACGCATTGGAAACGGCGACGAGGCGCGCGAGCGTGCCCCGCGCCGCGCCGGAATCGATCACCTCTTGCGCCCGCGCGACGCCCTCGGCGAGCGACCCGGCGGCGCCTGCCACGACGAGGCCGGCGCCCGCGTTCAACACGGCGATATCGCGATAGGCGTTGCGGGTGCCCTCCAGCACGGCGCCCAAAGCGGCGGCGTTGTGCTCGGGGTCGCCCCCGCGCAGGTCGTCCAGGGTCGCGAGCGGCAGGCCGACCTCGCGCGGATCGAGGGTGAAGTGCCGGAACGCGCCGTTCTCCAGCGCGACCACCGCGGTCGGGCCGGTGGTGGTGATCTCGTCGAGCCCGTCGGAGCCGTGCACAGTCCAGACACGGCGGCTGCCGAGCGTGGCCAGCACCCGCGTCAGCGGCTCGGCCCAGGCCGGGCGCGAGACGCCGAACACCTGTGCGGTGACCCCGGCCGGGTTCGAGAGCGGCCCGAGCATGTTGAAGATGGTGCGGAACGGCAGTTCGGTGCGCACCGGCGCGACATGGCGCATGGCGCCGTGATGCGTCTGCGCGAACATGAAGCAGAGCCCCGCCTCCGAAAGGCAGCGCGCCAGGGCCTCGGGCGGGAGCCCGATCTTCACGCCGAGCGCGGCCAGCACGTCGGCGGCGCCGGAGCGCGAGGTCGCGGCGCGGTTGCCGTGCTTGGCCACGGGCACGCCGCAGGCGGCGGTGAGGATCGCAGCCAGCGTCGAGACGTTGTAGCTGCCCGAATGGTCGCCTCCGGTGCCGACGATGTCGATGGCGCCCTCGGGTGCTGCGACCGGCAACATCCGCGCGCGCATCGCCGAGACCGCGCCGACGATCTCGTCCTCGCTCTCGCCACGCACCGAGAGGGCGGTGAGGAAGGCACCGGCCTGGATCGGCGTGACCTCGCCCGAGAGCAGGTCGTCGAAGGCGGCGCGGGCCTGCTCGCGGCTCAGCGGGGCGCCGGACGCGACGATCGCGAGATGAGTTTTGAAGGCGTCCATCGGGGTCGTGGCTCTGTTCGGGCCCTCCACCCATGGTCAGGAGGGGGAGGGGGTATGGAGCCGTCAATGCACGCCGCGGCCGGGCTTGTCACGCGCGCGGCGCGGCGTCCTTCCGCCAAGCGGCGGCAATGTCGAGGAAGTTACGCAGGATCTGCGTGCCGTGGTTCGAGAGGATGCTCTCGGGGTGGAACTGCACGCCGTGCACCGGCAGTTCGCGGTGCTGCAAGCCCATGATGAGCCCGTCGGCCTCCGCTGTCACCGCCAGATCCTGCGGGCAGCTCGCGCGGTCCACCACCAGCGAATGGTAGCGCGTGGCGGCAAAGCCCTCGTTGATGCCGCGGAACACACCCTTCGCCTCGTGGCGGATGGTGGAGACCTTGCCGTGCATGGGGGAGGGCGCACGCACCACGTCGCCGCCATAGGCCTGCCCGATGGTCTGGAGCCCGAGACACACGCCGAAGATCGGGATCTCGGAGCCCAGCTCCCGCACCACGTCGAGGCAGATGCCGGCCTCGTTCGGGGTGCAGGGCCCCGGCGAGAGCACGAGCGCGTCCGGCGCCCGCGCGCGGATGCCGGCGACATCGATTTGATCGTTGCGCACCACGTCGATCCGTCCGCAGAGCGGGCCGATCAGGTGGACGAGATTCCAAGTGAAGGAATCGTAGTTGTCGATGACGAGGACGTTGGACATGGCCGCCGGCTTTGCGGAGTTTCCCCGTCGATGTGACGGTTGATCGGGCCGGGGTCAACGGGTGCCCGGGGCGCACCACATCCCCCACACACGCTCGGTGGAACCGACGCGGCTGTGGGCATGACCGTGGCCGCAGCCGGTCGTTGCCCTAGGGCGGAGCAAGAGCCCACTCAACCAAAAAGCGAAAAAACCCGAGCGTGAAACCGCCTATTAAAATCCTCAACTTATCATTTGTTTGAATGACAAATTATCTCAAGCCGTGCTCGGAAACCGATGATGCGCAAACTCAATGATCTCAAGTTGCCCCTGAAGCTTGCGATCCCGATAGGCCTCCTGATCTGTCTGAGCGTCGGCCTCGTGCTCACGGCCAAATCCGGCATCGAGGGGACGCTGGAACGGGTGGCGCACCTCACGGACTACACCGTTCGCCGCCGCATCGCGGTCAGCGACTTCGATCGCGCGGTCAAGGAAGCGACGATTCACGAGAAGAACATCATCATCGAGACCGACCTCGCCGAGATGAAGACGTCGAAGGCGCTGTTCGACGCGAGCCGCGCGGAGATCTTTCGACAGATCGACAACATCCTCGCGGCGGCCGAGACGAGCGAGTTGCACAAGCGCTATGCGGAGACCCGCAGCGTGGTGAACACCTATCTCAGCGTGGTCGACAAGAGCATCGAACGCGCCCTGCAGGGCGATCAGAAGGGGGCGATTGCCATCTCCATCAGTGAGGGGCGGGCCGCACGCCGACGCCTCGAGGAGCGCCTCTCGTCCCACCTGAGCGTCAATGCGGCCAGCACCGAGACCACGATCCGGTCGGTGAAGCAGGAAGGGCGCGCGACCATGACGCGCCTCATCGTCGTCGCCGTCGTCGGTGTCGGTGTGCTGGCCTCGCTGGCGGGCCTGATCACCGTCTTCGGGATCGCGCGCCCGATCCGCCGGGCGGTTCAGGCGACTGAGCGGCTCGCGGCCGGCGACCTCGCCACGCCGGTGGATGACGTGGCGCGGCGCGACGAAGTCGGTGCTCTCAACCGGGCGCTTGCGGTGTTCAAGGATAGCGCTCTGGCCCGGCAGCGGCTCGAGGCCGAACAGACCCGTGAGACCAGGGCCAAGATGATGCGCGCCGAGCGGCTCGACGCGGTCACCCGCGCCTTCGAGACCGACGCCACCCGGATGACCAGCGGCCTCAACACGGCCGCCGCCGACATGGAGATGACCGCCCGCTCGATGAGCGGGATCGCCGACCAGACGACCACGCAGGCGATGGCGGCGTCCTCGACCGCGACGCAAACCGCGGCCAACGTCCAGACCGTCGCCGCCTCCACGGAGGAATTGTCGGCCTCAATTGCGGAGATCACGGCCCAGGTCGCCCAGTCCATCACCCTAATCGAGGCAGCGGTCGGTCGCGTCGCGGAGACCGACGCGACGATCCACGCCCTGAGCGAGACGGCCGAGCGCGTCGGCGCGGTCGTGGCCATGATCTCGGGGATCGCGGGTCAGACGAACCTGCTGGCGCTCAACGCCACGATCGAGGCAGCCCGCGCCGGGGAGGCCGGCCGCGGCTTCGCGGTCGTCGCTACGGAGGTGAAGGAGCTTGCCGCGCGAACCGGCGAGGCGACGGAGGAGGTCTCTGCCCAGATCGGCGCGATTCAAAACGCGACGAAGGCGGCTGTCGCCGCGATCCGCGCCATTGGCGGGCAGATCGCCGGCCTGGAGCAGGTCTCTTCCAGCATTGCCGCGGCCATGGAGGAGCAGGAGGCCGCGACCCGCGAGATCGCCCGAAACATTCAGGAGGCGGCGCGCGGCACCGAACACGTCACCGGCAGCGTCGCCGGCATGCGCCAAGGCGCGGGCGAGACCGGATCGGCGGCGACGCAGGTTCTCGACGCGGCCCGCCAGGTCGCCCGCGACTCCGAAGGGCTCGGCCGCACGGTCGCGAGCTTTCTCGCGGACGTGAAGGCGGCCTGAGGCTGCCGAGGCGCGGTCCCCACCACAGCGCGGGGGCTCACGCCCGGTTTCGTCGCAGCGCCTATTGCCCGCGCTTGGCCCGGCTCGCGAACTGCACCGCATCCTCCGCCGCGCGGAACAGGGCCTTGGCCTTGTTCACGCATTCCTGCTGCTCGGAGTGCGGATCGGAATCGTAGACGATGCCGGCGCCCGCCTGCACATGCATGCGGCCGTCCTTCACGATGGCCGTACGCAGGACGATGCAGGTGTCCATTTCGCCGCGCGCACCGAAATAGCCGATGCAGCCGCCATAGGGTCCGCGCTTCTCGCGCTCCAGCTCGTCGATGATCTCCATCGCCCGCACCTTCGGCGCGCCCGAGACGGTGCCCGCGGGAAAGCCGGCGGCCAGCGCCGAGAGCGCGTCGTGGCTCGGGTCGAGGTCGCCCTCGACGTTCGAGACGATGTGCATGACCTGGGAATAGTATTCGAGGAAGAACGAGTCGGTGACGGTGACGGTGCCGATCTTCGAGACGCGGCCGACATCGTTACGGCCGAGATCCAGCAGCATCAGGTGCTCGGAGCGCTCCTTCGGGTCGGACAGGAGTTCGTCGGCGAGCGCCCGGTCCTCGGCGGGCGTGGCGCCGCGGCGGCGCGTGCCGGCGATCGGGCGGATCGTCACCTTGCCCTCGCGCACCCGAACGAGGATCTCGGGGCTTGAGCAGACGATCTGAAACGCCTCGAAATCGAGGTAGCACAGGAACGGCGCCGGGTTGGTGCGGCGCAAGGAGCGGTAGAGCGCAAGCGCCGGCAGGGTGAAGGGCGCCTCGAAGCGCTGCGACAGCACCACCTGGAAGATGTCGCCCGCGACGATGTACTCCTTGGCCTTGGCCACCATGCCGAGGAACGCGTCCGGCTCGGTGTTCGAGACCGGGGAGGGCAGGGGAAGGCTCGAGACGTCGAGGCGCGCCTCGACCGGCAGCGGGCCTTCAAGGGCTTCCGCCACCCGGTCGAGCCGCGCCTGCGCGGCTTCCAGCGCGGCGCGGGCGCTTACGCCATTGGTCGGGCGCACGGGGGTGACAACGGTGAGCGCGTCGGCCACCGCGTCGAACACCACCATCACCCGCGGGCGCATCAGGATCGCGTCCGGCACGCCGAGCGGATCGGGGTTCGGCTCCGGCAGCCGCTCCATGGCGCGGACCATGTCGTAGCCGAGATAGCCGAACAGGCCGGCGGCCATCGGCGGCAGCGCCGCGCTTTCGGCATCATCCCCGACTGCGCTCTCGGCGATCAGCGCACGCAGCGAGGCGAGCGGCGCCCGCTCGTCGGCCACGAAGTCCGCGAGGCCAGCGTCGCGGGCGATCTCGGTGCGCCCGTCGCGGCAGCGCCAGATCAGGTCGGGGTCGAGCCCGATCATCGAGTAGCGCCCGCGCACCGCGCCGCCCTCGACCGATTCGAGCAGGAAGCCGGGGCCGGCATGAACCGCCTTCAGCTTGAGGAAGGCCGCGACCGGGGTCTCCAGATCGGCCACCAGGGTGAGGCCGAGCAGGCTTGCCCGTCCGGTCTCATAGGCGCGCGCTACGGCCTCGTGCGCAGGCTCGGTCATAGGGGGACCTCAGTACTCGCCGCCGAACGCCCGCCGCAGGGCGGTCTGGTTCACATTGACGCCGGCGCTCTTCTGCACCTCGGCGATGAACTCGCCGAGCACGTCGTCGGCGAGCGCCGTGCGCAGCGAGGTCACGAGCTGCCCGTCGCTCGGCGTGCCCGGCACGAAAGCCGGCATCGTGGCGGCCGTGACCTTGAACACCGCGCGTCCCTCGCCGGCGGGCGCCGAGGCCGCCTTGCCGACCGGGGTGGTGAAGATGCGCTCGACGATTTCGGTCGAGAGGTCGTCCTTCGCTTGGTTACGGCCGATCTCTGTGATCGTCTTCAGCGGCACGCCCGCCTCCTGCGCCACGGTCTCGATGGCCTCGCCCTTGTCGAGGCGCTCGGTCAGCTCCTTCGACTTGGCGACGAGGCGCTTCTCGATCTCGGCTGCGGTCCAGCCCTTCACCACCTCGTCGCGGACTTCCGCCAGCGGCTTCTCGTGCGAGGGGTCGATCTTGACGACGTCGTACCAGATCGCGCCCCCGGCCTTGGTGCGCAGCACCTCGGTGTCGTTGCCGACATCGGCGCGGAAGGCGGCCGGCAGCGTCGTCTCCTTGTCCGGAATGCCGGCGACCGGCTGGCCCGACGGGTCGTTGCCCTGCGCATCCACCGCCGGAATGCTCACCAGCGTCAGGCCCTGGTCCTTGGCGATCTCGGCCAGCGGCTTGGCGGAGGCGCGGGCATCCTCGATGGCGTCCTGCACCTTGTCGAAGCCGCCATCGCGCACGCGCTTCAGGGCGATTTCCTTGCGGATCTCGTCCTTGACCTCGTCGAACGGCTTGACCGTGCCCGGCTCGACGGCCGTGACGCGCAGGAGCACGGTGCCGAAGCGGCCCTTCACCGGCTCGCTCACCTTGCCCTGTTCCAGCGCGAAGGCGGCGTTACCCACCGCCGGATCGAACAGCTCGGCCTTCGTCATCGTGCCGAGATCGAGCTGTTTCGGGTTGAGGCCGCGGTCGGCGGCCACCGTCTCGAACGGCGTCTCGCCGCTCTCGATCTTGGTCCGCGCCTCCGCTGCAGCCGCCTCGTCGGGGAAGCTGATCTGCTGGATCGTGCGCCGCTCCGCCTTGCCGAACCGGCCGGGATTGGCGTCGTAGACCTTGCGGGCCTCGTCGTCGGACACCTCGTCGGGCTTCGCCAGCGCGGCGGGGTCGAGCACCAGCAGGTTGAGGCTGCGGTATTCGGGGGCTCGGAACGAGGCCTTGTTGTTCTCGTAGTAGACGTTGAGCGCCTCGTCGGTCGGGGCGGGGATCTCGCCCGCGGCGGAGGGCGCCAGCGTCAGTACGGCGGCGTCGCGGCGCTCGGTCGAGTAGCGGTGCACCGCCTCGCGGATCGCCTGGGGCACCGGCATCTCGGCGACGATCGCGTCGGCCAGTTGCAGGCGAGCGATGACCGAGCGCTGCTCGCGCACGAACATCGCCTCGTTCAGGCCCGCCCGCTGGAGCGTCTGGAAGAACAGCGCCCGGTCGAAGCTACCGTTGGCGTTCTTGAAGCTCGGCTCGTCCTGGATCGCCCGAAGCACCGTCGCATCGGAGACCGCGAGGCCGAGATCCGTGGTTTTCTGGTCGAGCGCCGCCTCGGTGATGAGCTGGGCCAGCACCTGCCGTTCCAGGCCCATCGCCCGCGCCTGATCCGGCGTCAGCGTCCGCTTGAGCTGCGCCTGATAGCGCTGGAGCTGGTTCTGGTAGGCGGTGCGGACCTCTTCGGCCGAGATCGGCGTCTTGCCGACGGTGGCGACGGCCGTGCTCGACCCGCCGCGGAAGAACTCCTCCACACCGAAGATCGCGACGCCCGCGATCAGGAAGGTGAAGATCACCGACAGCACGACCTTGCCGAGCCAATGCTGGCTGGCACTGCGAATGGACTGGAGCATCGGACGCCCGGGCCTAGATCTCTACGGTCCCTGCCCACACGGGCCGGGAACAAATTCGAGCCCCGCGATAGACGATCGGGACGGCGGCGCAAAGGGCATGTCGTCCGGGGGCATGGACGGGGGCGGGACGACCGCAAAGGTGGTTTGCGCGCCTAAGCTTGCTCTGCTAGGTCCGCCCTAGACGTTGTAAGTCCTCGAACGAGACACGGAGAACCGGGACGCCATGGCAAGCGAGGGACGCCGTCCGCTGGTTGCCGGCAACTGGAAGATGAACGGTCTGCTCTCCTCGGTCCCGACCGTCGAGGCGATCCGTGACGGGCTCTCGCCGGCGCTCGCGGACAAGATCGACGTGCTGATCTGCCCGCCCGCGACGCTGATCTCCTCCTGCGTGGCGGCGGTCTACGGCTCCGTCGTCGCCATCGGCGGCCAGAACCTGCACGCCCGGCCGAGCGGTGCCTTCACCGGTTCGATCTCGGCGGAGATGTTCGCCGATCTCGGCGCCACCTACGTCATCGTCGGCCATTCCGAGCGGCGCGCCTACCATTACGAGACCGATGACGGCGTCCACGCCAAGGCGCTGGGCGCCCGGCGCGCGGGCCTGCGCGGCATCATCTGCGTCGGCGAGACGATGGAGGAGCGCCAGCAGGGCCGGGCGCTCGACATCGTGCGCGCGCAGCTCGCCATCGGCCTGCCGAAGGGTGCCACCGGCGCCGACACCGTGATCGCCTACGAGCCGGTCTGGGCGATCGGCTCGGGCCGCACGCCGACGGCGACGGAGATCGCCGAGGTCCACGTCTCCTTGCGCGAGATGCTCGACAAGCTCGTCGGCGAGGAGGCGCACAAGATCCGCATCCTCTACGGCGGCTCGGTGAAGCCCTCGAACGCCCGCGAACTGATGGCGGTGGAGAACGTCGACGGCGCGCTGGTCGGCGGCGCCAGCCTCGTGGCGGAGGACTTTCTGGGGATCTGCCGCGCTTACGAGGGGTGAGCCTTTCTCGGTCGAGCCGCGCCGCCGGCATCATCGGGCCGGGGCTGCTCGGCACCCGGCTGCTTCTATCGGCGGCCGGAACGATCCCCGTACTCCTGACGACCACGGCAGCGCGGGGCGCGGCGATCACGGCGCCGGGCGGATGTCGGCTGACCGTCGATGTCCCCAAGGGTTTTTCGGCCCAGCCATATGGCGAGAGCATCGTCCTGCGCCCCATCGGGCAGGAGCGCCGGCGCAGCGTGTTCGAGATCAGGCTGACGCCCGGACACGGCAGAGACGCGACCGCCCTGACGGAGCGCCGGCCGCTCGGTGGAACGATCGCCCGTTACCGGATGACACGCGAAACCGGGGGATCGGGCGGCGAGGAGACGGCGCTCATCGCCGAGGTCCAGCGTATAGGCGGTGTCATCCGTCTCGAAGCGTCGGTGCAGCGAGACGATGGCGCCGAGCCGGATTTCGAACCGGCATGGTCGGCTCTTGCGACGGCGCGCTGCACCGAGATCCGCTGAGCCGCCGACCTGCCCGTCCGCTATAGCGCCTCGGGACCGCTCAGAACGCTGCCGAAATGATGCCGCCAGAGCTTGGCCCCCAGTGAGGCCGAACGGTCGAGGGACGATCCGACGCTGAGCCATGGCAGCAGGGTCGGGCGCAGCCCGACATCGAACAACATGAAGCCGGCGGCGAGGCAGCAGGTCTCCGCCTGCACGCCGCAGACGAGGACGCGCTCGACGTCGAGCGCCTTGAAGTGATCGATCAGCGCGGGCGGCGGCAGGTAGCCGTGCTTGACGAAAACCCGGTCGGCCGGGACGAGCGGCGCCTCATCCACGGGCGGCGCCCAGCCGAGCTGCGCCCTGAACGGCGTCACCGCCTCGTCGTGCTGCTCGACGGTCGCCACCGTGTGCAGCGTCCGGCTCAGCGCGGTGATGCCCGCGACGATCGTGTCCGGCACGCGGAAGCTCGCCTGGACATCGACGATGAGGAGAGCCTGCCGCATGGAACGCGCTAGGTCCGCGGTTAGTCCGCCCGGGCCGGCGCCTTGGCCACCGCCTCCTTGGTGCGCTCGATCATCGAGAGCACCGCGACGTAGAAGGCCTGCTGCAACGGGCTCATCGCGTCCGGCCGGATCCGGTCCGAGAGTGCGGCCTGCAGCGCATCCATCGCCTGCGCCCGCCCCGCCGGGTCGGGCCGCTCCAGGGCGATCCGCAGGAGGTCGCCCTGGACGGCCTCCATCTCCTCGCGGTCGGCGCGGTCGATGAAGGCGGCGAACCGCCCGGCTTCGTGCTGAAAATCGCTCATTTTCGACTCCTCGCACGGGCCATGGCCCTATGACCATGCTCCTGCGGCGTTTTTCCCAGGCGCCGTCTCCATGCGGGCGAGCGGCATTTCCCGATGCCTCGGCTCAACCTTCGTGTTGACCGCGCGTTCGCCGCGCGAGGCGTTTGTCCCGCCCGCTTGCGTAAAGGCCGGTTGGCGCGGGTGGGCAAACGGTGTAGGAGCCCCCACTTCGTGCAGCGGATACGCGGGCGCGCTGCTTTTGCGCGCGACCTTTAGTCCGGCACACCGACAGCGTCCGCGCGAGTGGGCACCGGAATCGCAATGCAGACCGTCCTCATCGTCGTCCACCTCATCATCGTGCTGGCGCTCATCGCCGTGGTGCTGCTGCAGCGCTCGGAGGGCGGGCTCGGGCTCGGCGGTGGCGGCGGGGGCGGCGTCTCCGGCTTCATGACCGGCCGCGGCCAGGCGAACGCGCTGACTCGCGCGACCGCGATCCTCGCCGCCCTGTTCTTCACCACCAGCATCGCGCTGGCGATCTTGGCCCACCGCACCGCCGCGCCTCGCTCGATCCTCGACGAGGCCGGAACGCCGCAGGGCCAGACGCAGCAGACCGACAAGCCGGTGAACGCGGACAACCTGCTCGACACGCTGCGCAGCGGCAGCCCGAGCCAGGGCGGCCAGCCCGCCTCGGTTCCCACCGACGCACCGGCCAAGCCGGCAACCCCGGCGCCCGCTCCGAACACCCCGCCGGCCGCACCGGCGACGCCGGACGCGCCGCAATCGCGCTGAGCGCGATGCGACGCAGCCGCACCATCTGCGGATAAGAGCCTTGCGGCCGGCGCATCGGCCGCGGGGACGTGAAAGACGAATTCCACAACGGCATGAGGGGCATCGCCCCGTGCCGCCTCCCGCGTGGCCGGCGGGGTGCGGCAACCGTTGCGGTTTGGCGAATCGCTTGAGCCCCTTTATGGACCAGAGCCCATGACGCGGTACGTTTTCATCACCGGCGGCGTGGTTTCCTCCCTGGGCAAGGGCCTCGCCTCCGCCGCCCTCGCGGCTTTGCTCCAAGCCCGCGGATACCGCGTGCGCCTGCGCAAGCTCGACCCCTATCTCAACGTCGATCCGGGCACGATGAGCCCGACCCAGCACGGCGAGGTGTTCGTCACCGACGACGGCGCCGAGACCGACCTGGATCTGGGCCATTACGAGCGCTTCACCGGCCTGCCGGCCTCGCGCGCCGACAACGTGACCACGGGGCGGATCTACCTCGACATCATCACCAAGGAGCGGCGCGGCGACTATCTCGGCGCCACGATCCAGGTGATCCCGCACGTCACCAACGCCATCAAGGCGTTCGTGCTCGACGGCAATGACGATTACGACTTCGTTCTGGTCGAGATCGGAGGCACGGTCGGCGACATCGAGGGCCTGCCGTTCTTCGAGGCGATCCGCCAGATCGGCCAGGAGCGCCCGCGCGGCAGCGTCTGCTACCTGCACCTCACGCTGCTGCCCTACATCCCGTCCGCCGGCGAATTGAAGACCAAGCCGACGCAGCACTCCGTGAAGGAGCTGCGCTCCATCGGCATCCAGCCCGACATCCTGCTCTGCCGCTGCGACCGTCCGATCCCGCAGGACGAGCGGCGCAAGCTCGGCCTGTTCTGCAACGTGCGGGAAAGCGCGGTCATCGAGGCGCGCGACGTCGACACGATCTACGCCGTGCCACTCTCCTACCGCGAGGCGGGACTCGACCGGGAGATCCTGGCGCATTTCCAGATGGAGCCGGAGACCGAGCCGAAGCTCGACCGCTGGCAGAACATCCTCGAGCGGGTGCGCAACCCCGAGGGCGAGGTCACCATCGCCATCGTCGGCAAGTATACGGGGCTGAAGGACGCCTACAAGTCGCTCACCGAGGCGCTGACCCACGGTGGCATCGCCAACAACGTGCGCGTCAACCTCGAATGGATCGAGGCGGAGGTGTTCGAGCGCGAGGACCCGGCGCCCTTCCTGGAAGGCCTGCACGGCATCCTCGTGCCCGGCGGCTTCGGCCAGCGCGGCGCCGAGGGCAAGATCCGCGCGGCCCGCTACGCCCGCGAGCGTAACATCCCCTATTTCGGCATCTGCTTCGGCATGCAGATGGCGGTGATCGAGGCGGCGCGCTCGCTCGCCGGGATCGAGGGGGCCAACTCCACCGAGTTCGGCGCGACCGCGGAGCCCGTGGTCGGCCTCCTCACCGAGTGGATGCGCGGCAACGAGTTGGAGCGGCGCGCGGCCGAGAGCGATCTCGGCGGCACCATGCGGCTCGGCGCCTACAAGGCGACGCTCGGCGCGGACACCAAGATCGCGCAGATGTACGGAGGCACAGAGATCTCGGAGCGCCACCGTCATCGTTACGAGGTTAACATGGCCTATCGCGCCTGCCTGGAGGCCAAGGGCCTGCGCTTCTCCGGCACCTCGCCGGACGGGCTCCTGCCCGAGACGGTTGAACACGAGGGCCACCCGTGGTTCATCGGCGTGCAATTCCACCCGGAGTTGAAGTCGCGCCCCTTCGAGCCGCACCCGCTGTTCAAGGGGTTCATCGCCGCCGCGATCGACCAGAGCCGCCTGGTGTGATCGAGAGAGGGACCCACGGTTGACGACGATCTCGGGCCTTCCGGCCTTTCTCGCCTACTTCGCCGTCTCCCTCGGGCTCACCGCCCTCTACCTCGTGACCTACCTCACCGCGACGGCGCACCGGGAAATCGCTCTGGTGCGCGAGGGCAACCTCGCCGCCGCGCTCGCTCTCGGAGGCAGCCTTCTCGGCTACTCCATCCCGCTCTCAGCCGCAGTGCGCTACGCCGGCTCGCTGCTCGACTGCATCGTCTGGGGGCTCGTTGCCCTTGTGGTGCAGGTCGCGATCTACTGGCTGATGCGGCCACTGCTGCCGAACCTGTCGCGGCGGATCGACGAGGGCCAAACGGCGCCCGCTGTCCTGCTCGGAGCCGCCTCCCTGGCGGGCGGCCTCGTGAACGCCGCCTGCATGAGCTACTAACGCCGTGGCGGACGACCGCGAGGCTCGGGCCGATTTCGGCCGCCGAAGGCCGCTTGAGCCTGCTCCGGCCGTCACACCGCCCGACACGGCCGCGAGCAAACGCTCGCAGACCGTCTCGACTGTGCTGGTCGCAAGCGCGGGCCTCGCAGCACTCGGCCTTGGCTCTCTCGAGCGGACTGCGCCGTCGAAAGACGTCCTCGTCTACGTCGACGCGGCCGCCTGCGCCGCCGACGGCATTCGCCCGGCCGAAGAGTGCCGCAGCGACTATGCCACCGCCCGTGCGGCCTATCCGTCGACCGCGCCACACTATGATTCGACGGCGGAGTGCGAAGAGCACCACGGGTCGTCGCATTGCCTGCCGGATCCGAACACGCCGCCGCAATCCGTCCCCCGCATGGCGGGCTTCCTGCTCGGTCGTCGCGCCTCCGATTGGGTGACACCCGAACCCGTTTACGAGCACCGCCAGGGTCACGGCGGTCATCACGGAAGTTACTGCACCGGGTCGGGCGGCAAGGTCTCCACCGGAGGCGGAGGCCACGCCTCCTCGGCGACGCTCAAGCCCGCCGCTGCGAAAGCGACACAGTTCGGCGGCTTCGGCAGCAGCGGCAAGAGCTTCTCGTCCTTCGGCGGCACCTGATGCGCCGCTTCGCCTGCGGAGAGCGGCCCGGCTGGCGGGAGGTCGCGGGGGACGCGGGCTTTGCCTTCCACACCATCGACGGCGAACCCTACTGGGACGAGAGCCACGCCTACGCCTTCACGCTGGCCGAGATCGAAGACGACATCGAAGGACCGAGCGCCGAGCTGCACGCGCTCTGCCTCGATTTTGCGGCCGAGGCGGTGGCGGACGAGCGCATCCTCGCCTCGCTCGCGATTCCCGAACCGGTCTGGGACACGGTTCGGGCGAGCTGGGACCGGCGCGATCCGAGCCTCTACGGACGCCTCGATTTCTCCTACGGCGGCACGGGGCCAGCCAAGCTCCTCGAATACAACGCCGACACCCCGACCGCCCTCTACGAAACCGCCGTGTTCCAGTGGCTCTGGCTCGAACAGGGGTTGAAGGAAGGGCGCCTTCCTGCGGGCAGCGACCAGTTCAACGCACTCCACGAACGGCTGATTGCGCGTCTCGCCGAGATCGCGCCGCCCGGCCTCATCGCCTTCGCCGCCGATACGAGCGGTCCGGAAGACCTCGGCACCGCCGGCTACCTTCAGGATTGCGCGGTCCAGGCCGGCTGCGCGACGATTCTGCTCGACCTCGCCCAGATCGGGCTGCGGGCGGACGGCGCCTTCTGCGGGCCGGACGAGCAGTCCTTCGCCGCCCTGTTCAAGCTCTACCCCTGGGAATGGGCGTTCCAGGACGCGTTCGGTTCGGCGGTCGCGGCCTCGCCGACGCGGTTCCTCGAGCCACCCTGGAAGATGGTGCTCTCCAACAAGGGCCTGCTCGTCCATCTCTGGGCCCGCGAGCCCGGCCACCCGAACCTGCTGCCGGCCTTCTTCGAGCCCGATCCCGCCTGCGCGAGCCTGGGCGACGCCTATGTGCGCAAGCCGCTGCTCTCGCGGGAGGGCGCCAATGTTGAGATCTTTTCCGATGGGGCCCGCGTCGCCGGAGTGGATGGGCCCTACGGTGGGAACGGCTTCATCCGGCAGGGGCTGGCCGAGCTGCCCTGCTTCGACGGCCGCCGGCCGCTCCTCGGCGCCTGGATCATCGGAGATGCGCCGGCCGGTCTCTGCATCCGCGAATCCGACGGCCCGATCACCGGCGACGGCGCGCTGTTCGTGCCGCACCTGATAGAGCCGGGCTGACGCCGCTCACGAAAAAGGGGCCGGATCGGCTCCGGCCCCCTCGCTTGCGGTACAGCTCGCGTGAGCAGGAACTCGCGTTAGCGGCCCGCGGCGCTGTTGCCGCCGCCGGCGCTGCCCGCGCCACCGCCCATGGTGCCGCCCGGTGCGTTGCCGGTCGTGGCGCCGGGGGCCATGGTGCCGGTCGAGCCGGTGGTTGCGCCCGCGGGGCTGCCGTTCGTCGGCCGCATGCTGTTGCCGGTGTTGTTCCGCACCGGGCTGGCACTGTCCGTGGTGCCCCCGGTGCCGCCCTTGCCGGTGCTCGACTGGGCGAAGGCCGCCCCGGAGACGGCGAGGGTCAGCGCGGCGGCAAGCGCGATCGGCTTGGCGATCATCTTGGTCGGCATGGTTCTTTCCTTCCCTGATATCGGGTGTGGAAAGCGAACCCGCCGCCGCCGGCATGGTTCAGCGCGAATTTCCTAAGCCGTCGCGCGATCCGTGGGTCCGGCGGCCGCGACGCCACGTCCGCACTGCCTTAGGGGCAGCAGACCCTATATGGTGCGATGCCGTGACCGAGATCCTGTTCTACCACCTCCAGCGCCAGCCCCTCGAAAAGGTGCTGCCCAGCCTCGTCGAGAAGTCGCTGGAGCGCGGCTGGCAGGCGGCCATCCAGGCGGTGAGCGAGGAGCGGCTTCAGGCGCTCGACGACGGCCTCTGGACCTATACCGACGAGAGCTTCCTGCCCCACGGCACGGACCGTGACACGGACGCGGCGAGCCAGCCCGTGGTGCTGACCCTGCGCGAGACCAATCCCAACGGCGCCTCGATCCGTTTCCTCGTGGAGGGCGCGGAACTGCCGGAGGATGCGGAGAGCTACCAGCGGATCTGCATCCTGTTCGACGGCACCGACACCGAAGCGCTGCTGCACGCCCGCGAGCAATGGCGAGGCGCCAAGGCCGCCGGCCATGCCATCGCCTACTGGCAGCAGGACGAGGGCGGGCGCTGGACCAAGAAGGCGTGAGATCAATGCGTCGTCCGATGGGAAGGCGCGACAACACGCATGACCAATCGCCCGAGGATCGCGAGAGACCGATGACGCAAGCCTTCTCCCTCTCCCCCCGTGCCGGAACGGCCCGGCTCTGCCTGGCCGGCCTCCTCTCCCTCTATGTGGGATTGGGGCCGGTGCTCGCCCAGCACGGCCCGGCGCCCGGCGACGGTCCCGGCCAAGCGCAGGGGAGGGGAACGGCGCAGGGCCAGCCGCGCAAGGCGCCGGAAGGCCGCCGTCTGCCGCCGGACGCGACCACCGAGCACAGCATCGAAGGGCCGAACGGCCGCGCGCTCGCCTTCACCGCCACCGCCGGAAGCCTCGCGCTGGTGGACGAGGAGGGCAAGCTCCAGTCCGAGATCGCCTTCATCGCCTACACCAAGGCGGGCAAGCCGGAGGAGGCCGCCGCCCGACCGATCACCTTCGGCGTCAATGGCGGACCGGGCGCGGCCTCGGCCTATCTCAATATCGGTGCGATCGGCCCCTGGCGCCTGCCGACCGACGGCCCCTCGATCAGCCCGTCGCAGACGATCGCGCTGCAGCCGAACCCGGCCACCTGGCTCGATTTCACCGATCTCGTCTTCATCGATCCCGTCGGCACCGGCTACAGCCGCGCGGCGGACGGCGACGGCAAGAAGTACTGGAGCGTCGATGCGGATGCCTCGGTGCTCGCCGCGGCCATCGCCCGCTATCTCCGCCAGAACGACCGCCTCGCCTCGCCGAAATTCTTCGTCGGCGAGAGCTATGGCGGCTTCCGCGGGCCGCTGATCGCGCAGAAGCTTCAGCAGGATGTCGGCGTCGGCCTCTCGGGCCTCGTGCTGCTCTCCCCCGTGCTCGACTTCGCGTGGCTACAGCCGCCCCGCACCACGCCGTGGGGGTTTGTCACCAAACTCCCCTCGTTTGCCGCCGCGGCGCTGGAGCGCGCGGGCACGACGCCGAGCCGCGAACTCATGAAGGAGGCCGAGGCCTACGCGTCCGGCGCCTATCTCACCGATCTTCTGAAAGGCCCATCCGACCGGGCGGCGGTGGCGCGGCTCGCCGAGAAGGTCTCGGCGTTGACCGGCCTCGATCCGGAGACCGTGCGCCGCCAGGCCGGGCGGCTCACCACGCACAGCTACCAGCGCGAGATCGGGCGCGATGCCGGCCGTGTCGCCTCGGCCTACGACACCGGCGTGACCGGCTGGGACCCGGACCCGACCGCGCCGCAATCGAACTTCGAGGATCCGGTGCTCGACGCATTGCAGGCGCCGCTCACCACCGCCATGGTGCAGCTCTATCAGGGCCGCCTCAACTGGCGTGTCGAGAACATGCGCTACGAGCTGCTCAACGGCGCGGTCAACCGCGGCTGGACCTGGGGCTCGGGCCGCTCGGCGCCGGAAGCGATGGGAGCCCTGAAGGACGCGCTGGCGCTCGACGGGCGGATGCGGGTGCTCGTCGCCCACGGCTTCACCGACCTGGTGACGCCCTACTTCACCTCGAAGATGCTGCTGGACCAGGTGCCGGTCTACGGCTCGCCTGACCGCCTCAAGCTCTCGGTTTATCCCGGCGGCCACATGTTCTACACGCGGCCGGATTCGCGCAACGCCTTCCACGACGACGCCGCCGACCTGTTCGCCCGAGCGCTGGAGACCCGCTCCGACGGGAGCGCGAAGGGCGGAGGCGCGTCGGGCGCGACCATGCCGGAGAAGAGACCGACGCCTTGAGACTGCTTCTGGGACTTCTGCCCGCCCTGCTGCTGGCGGGCTGCAACACCGCCGAGCGCCGCGAACCGATCCCGCCGCCGCCACCACCGAGCGCGGTGCTGCCCGCGATCCCGTCGGCGCCGGCCGCCGCGCTCGGCCCCGTGCTCGACGGCAACGGCGCCTGCACCGGCCCTGCGCCGGGCACGGCCGCCGCCATCCAAACCGGCATCGGCGAATGCGATCTCGTGCGGCTCAAGGGCCGCCCGCCCACCGACGTCCTGGTCGGCGAGGGCCGTTCCGGCCGCGAGGTGCAGGTGCTCTACACCGAGCCCGGCGCCAAGGAGCTGTATTTCTTCGTGAACAACCGCCTCGATCGTATCGTTCGTTAACGCACGAACCAATTGGGCCCGTGCTTGCTTCCATCCGGACCGGGTCGGACCCGGAAGGTGGGACGAGCGATGGCACACGCGTACCGGTTCGGGATCGAGGAAGAGCTGTTCCTGGCCAACAGCCGCACCCGGGCGGCGCCCAGCGAGTCGGTCTCGGCCTTCCACAAGGCGGCGCGGAGCCGGCTGGAGGGCGTCGAGCGCGAGATGCTGGAGAGCCAAGCCGAGATCTGCTCCAAGCCCTCGGCGAGCTTCGATGAGACCCACGAGGCCCTGGCCAAGCTCCGCACCGGCCTGTGCGGCATCGGCCGCGAGCACGGCCTGAAGGTCTTCGCCGCCGGCACCCACCCGACCGCGATCTGGACCGACCAGCGCGAGACCGCCAAGGTCCGCTACCGCAAGATGATCGAGACGCTGCAGATGGTGGGCCGGCGCTCCATCGTCAGCGGCCTGCACGTCCATGTCGAGGTGCCCGAGCCGGACCAGCGCATCGACCTGATCAACCGGCTGATGCCGTTCCTGCCGGTGCTGCTCGCGCTCTCCACCTCCTCGCCCTTCTACGAGCGCCACCGCACCGGGCTCGCCGGCTACCGCCTGCGGGCCTATGCCGAACTGCCGCGCACCGGCCTGCCGGAACTGTTCGACGGGGCCGACGACTTCGAGCGCTACGTGCGGGTGATGACGCGGGCCGGTGCCGTCGAGGACGCGACCTATTTCTGGTGGCACATTCGCCCATCGATCCGCTACCCGACCCTGGAATTGCGGGTCGCCGACAGTTGCACCCGGCTCAAGGACACGCTGGCCATTGCCGCGCTCTACCGATGCCTCGTGCGGCTCTGCGTACGCCGGCCGGAGCTGAACGCCCGGCCGACAGGCGCCTCGCGTGGCTTCGTCATGGAGAACCTGTGGCGGGCGCAGCGCGACGGTGTTCACGCCGCCCTGATCGATGAGGCGGCGGAGGAGGCGGTGCCGGTGCGCCGCCTCGTCGAGCGCCTGCTCGATCTCGTAGCCGAGGATGCCGCGGCGTTGGGCTGCAACGCGCAGGCCGCGCACGCCCTTACCATAACCGAATGCGGCTCCAGCGCCGACGGGCAGATCCGGGCCTACGAGGCCTCGCTCGCCGCGGGCGGCAGCGAGCGCAAGGCGCTGTCCGGCGTCATCGACTGGCTCGCCCGCGAGACCGCGAACTGCGAGGCGTGACGGCGCGCCTCCGGCTCCGCCAGGAACATCGAACGCCCGCTCCGGTTGCTCCGACAGGTCCGATTCTGTCCTAGGAGACTTCCATGAGAACGACACTCACTGCCGCCGCCTGCCTGCTCCTGCTGGGCGCGGCGGGGATGCCGGCCCATGCCCAATCGGTCGGCGAGAAGACCGGTGTGAACTCGCTGATGGGCGTCGCCCCCACGGCTCAGGACTTCGTAACACAAGCCGTCATCAGCGACATGTTCGAGGATCAGACGAGCAAGCTCGCCCTGGAGAAGGCCGACGAGAAGACCAAAGCCTTCGCCAAGAAAATGATCGAGGACCACAAGAAGACCTCGGACGAGCTGAAATCCGTCGTTCAGACCGGCGACATGAAGCTCAACCTTCCGACCGCCCTGGATTCGGCCCACCAGAGCAAGCTCGACAAGCTCAAGAGCCTGAGCGGCAACGACTTCACGAAGCAGTATCACGACGATCAGGTGACAGCGCACAAGAACGCCACCGACCTCTACAAGCGCTACGCCGAGAGCGGCGACAACGCGGCGCTCAAGGCCTTCGCCATCAAGACGAAGCCGCATCTCGACGAGCACCTGAAGATGGCTCAGGACCTCGACAACAAGAAGTAGTCTTTTCGCGTTTTCGGGCGGCGCTCCTCGGTGAGTGCCGCCCAGCCGGCGGCATCTCCAGCACGGGCTATCAGACCACAACCTCATCCTGAGGTGCCGAGATCGAAGAGGGGCGTTCAGCCCCTGACCATCAAACCCTTTGCATGAACACCGCGGCCTTCGCGCGGATCACCTCGGCCGCCCGGTCGATGCCCGCGCGATCGACGTCGAGATTGGCAGTCGCACGAATCTGATGCGTTCCGATTGCCCGCACCCGCACCCCATCTTCGAGACAGGCGCTCGCGAAGGCCGAGGCGGTGATGCCCAAGGCCTCCACCGTGAAGCACAGGATGTTCGACTGCCCTGCCGTCGGGTCGAAGGCCAGGCCCGGCACGTCGGCGATCGCCCGGTGCAGCCGGCCGGCATTGGCGTTGTCCTCGGCAAGCTGGGTCATGTGGTGGTCGAGGGCGTAGAGCCCCGCTGCCGCCAGTACGCCCGACTGGCGCATCGCGCCGCCGAGCCGGTACTTCCACTGCCACGCTTGGTCGATGAAATCCCGCGTGCCGGACAGGACCGCCCCGACCGGGCAACCGAGCCCCTTGCTGAGATCGATCCAGACACTGTCGAAGCCGGCCGCATATTCCGCCGCCGAGAGGCCGGTGGCGACCACCGCGTTGAGCAGGCGCGCCCCGT
Organism: Methylorubrum sp. SL192; assembly: GCF_026672325.1. Classification (NCBI taxonomy): domain Bacteria; kingdom Pseudomonadati; phylum Pseudomonadota; class Alphaproteobacteria; order Hyphomicrobiales; family Methylobacteriaceae; genus Methylorubrum; species Methylorubrum sp. SL192. The sequence goes on along the minus strand of NZ_JAPPQV010000003.1, from coordinate 4,114,321 downwards.
CGATATGCGCCTTCAGGCCGCGCGCCTGGGCGTAGTCGCGGATCAGGCGCATCTCGCCGATGTCCCAGACCGTCCCGCCGGAAAAGCTTGTCGTCTGCTCGATCGAGACCAGCCGCGAGCGCGGCGCCGTGCGCTGCGGAACCCGGATCGCCGCCTCGACCTGAGCCAGGGTGAACAGTCCGACCCGCGTCGGCAGCGCCTTCACCGAGACGCCGCCGATCGCGGCGGAGCCGGCGGCCTCGGTGTTGTAGATGTGGGACTGGTCATCGACGATGATCTCGTCGCCGGGCCGGCAATGGACGAGGATCGAGGCGAGGTTGCACATCGTGCCCGACGGCATGAACACGGCCGCCTCCTGACCGAGCATCTCCGCCACGCGCTCGCACAGGGCATTGGTGGTCGGATCGGAGTTCGACTGCTCGTCGCCGACCTCGGCCCGCGCCATGGCCTCGCGCATGCCCGGCGTCGGACGCGTCTGGGTGTCGCTGAACAGATCGATCATGGCGCATCCTTCCTTGCGGGCCCCGTCCGCTTGGTCCCGCCGCCACGCTCCGCTGCAAGGGGCTCCCGCGGCGCTCCTGAATGCATGAAAAATTCAATCACCCGCAAGCCGTCCCGCGCGCCGTCGCGATGGTCGCCTTTCGCGAACCTTGGACTTTCTGCTCGGAACTTTCCGTGTGGCTCACGAAGCTGGGAACGGCGCTGTATCTCGACAGGCGGTAGCCGCAAGTCTAGAAATTGCGACGCGTAGTTTCGCATTTAAAATTCTTTGAGAGCTCGATGAATAGAATTGAGCCCAGTATCGGGATCAGCCGTCGCTACCTTCATGACGAGGTGGCGGACCGGATGCGTGAATTGATCAACGAAGGCGAACTCGAGCCGCGTGCGCGCGTCAACGAGAGCGAGTTGACCGAACGGTTCGGAATTTCGCGCACGCCGCTGCGCGAGGCGATCAAGATCCTGGCGACCGAAGGCCTGCTGGAGCTGCTGCCCAATCGCGGCGCCCGGGTCGCGAGCATCTCGCCCGACGAGCTGGAGGAGATGATCGAGGTCATCGCCGGGCTTGAAGCGACCGCCTGTGACCTCGCCTGCCGGACGATCACCGACGATGAACTGGCGGAGATCGAGGCGAAGCATCAGGCGATGATGGCGGCGTGGCAGGCGCGCGACGAGACGAGCTACTTCCGACTGAATCGCGAAATCCACGAAGCGATCATGCTCGCGAGCCGCAACACCAAGTTGCGCAGCCTGTATCTGGGTCTCACCGGCCGGATTCAGCGCTCCCGCTACAGTGCCCACCAGACCGAGGCGCAGTGGGCCCAGGCGGTCGAGGAGCACGAGCGCATGATTCCGCTGCTCCGCGCCCGACAGGGCGAGGAACTCGCCGGGCTGATGCGCCGGCATATCCGCTCGAAGAAGCCGGTGATCGCGGCGATCTACGGCGAAGAGGGGACTGAGGCGTCGCCTCGTTAGAGCGCTGTCTGACGAAGTGGACGCCGCAGGCTCAGCGTCCTTTGAAGCTCGGCGGGCGCTTGCCCAGAAAGGCTTCCATGCCCTCCCGGAAGTCCTCGCTCATATAGGTCATCACGATCAGGTCGTCGCCGGGCCGCTCGCCCTCGGCGGCCTCCGCCACGCCCTCCTCGCCGATGCGACGCAGGCCTTCCTTGGTGGCCTGGAGGGTGAGAGGCGCGTGGCTCGCGAGCAGGGTGGCCAGCGCATCCGCTCGGGCCGCGACGGCCGCGGCATCCTCGACCACCTCGTTGACGAGGCCGATCGCCAGCGCCTCCTGCGCCTCCACGAGCCGAGCGGTGAACAGAATGTCCTTCACGCGCGGCGCGCCGATGAGGTTCGCCAGCCGCCTCAGGGTGTTCTGCGAGAGGCAATTGCCGAGCGTGCGGGCGATGGGGATGCCGAAGCGGGCGTCGCGGCTGGCGATGCGCATGTCGCAGGCCGCAGCGATGGCCGCGCCACCGCCGGTGCAGGCTCCGGCGACCGCCGCAATGGTCGGCACCCGCAGACGCTCCAGGCCGCCGAGCACCCGGTCCATGAAGCGCTCGTAGCCGATCGCGTCTTCCGGTTTGCTGAAGCTACGGAACTGGGCGATGTCGGTACCCGCCGCGAACGCCTTGTCCCCGGCGCCGGTGATGATCACCGCCTTGATCGCGTGGTCCGCCTCGATCCGCTCGCACAACTCCACCAGCCCGCGATACATCGCGAAGGTCAGCGCGTTGCGCGCCTTCGGCCGGTTGAGGGTGATGCGGGCGATGCCCGCCGCATCCACCGCGAAGAGCAGTTCGTCGGTCGAAGCGGTCTCGGCGTCAGCGTTCATGGGGCGGTTCCTCGTCAAGCGTCTCAGGCCGTCGTCTCGCGCACGACGCCCCGGGCGATCAGATCGTCGATCGCCGCCCCGTCATAGCCGGCTTGGGCCAGGATGGCGCGGCTGTGTTCGCCGAGCAGCGGCGCGGGGCCGTGCACCCGCCCCGGCGTCGCCGAGAATTTGACCGGCAGACCGAGCGTGCTCATCCGCCCGGCGCGGGCGTGCTCGACCTCGACCACCATCTCGCGGGCACGCGTCTGGGGATCGGCCTGCATCGCGAGCACGTCGAGCACGGGTCCGGCCGGCACGCCACCGGCCTCCAGCCGCGCGAGCCAATCGGCGGAGGGCGCGGTGCGGAAATGTGGGGCCAGCGCCTGGGCCAGAGCCGCGCGGTTCGCCATGCGGTCGCGGTTGGCCGAGAAGCGCACATCGGCTGCGAGATCCTCGGCACCGAGCACCGCGAGCAGGCGCAGCCAGTTGGTCTGGTTGGCCGCGCCGATGGTGATCCAGCCGTCTGCCGTCTCGAACGCCTCGTAGGGCGCGTTCAGCGGATGGGCCGAGCCCATCGGCCCCGGCGCGACGCCGGTCGCCATGGCGATGGCCGATTGCCAATAGGTGAGGGTGATGCCCGCCTCGAACAGCGAGGTATCGACGATCTGACCCTCGCCGGTCTTCAGTTTGTGGACATGGGCGGCCAGCACGCCCATCGCCGCCAGGATGCCGGCGGTGATGTCGGTGACGGGCGGGCCGCACTTCATCGGCGGCCGGCCCGGCCCCTCGCCGGTGATGCTCATCAGTCCGCTCATGCCCTGCGCCACGAGGTCGAAACCCGCGCGCTCGGCATAGGGCCCCGAACGGCCGAAGCCCGAGAGCGAGCAGTAGACCAACCCCGGAAATTTTTTCGGAGAACATCGTAGCCGAGGCCGAGCCGCTCCATCGTGCCGGCGCGGTAGTTCTCGATCAGCACGTCGGCGTCGGTAAGCAGGCGCCGCAGCACCGCCTTGCCGTCCGCGCTCTTGAGATCGAGGGCGATCCCGCGCTTGCCGCGGTTCATCATCATGTAGGCGGCGCTCTCGCCCTCGATCGCGGGCGGCACCGAACGGCGGGTGTCGTCGCCACCCTCGATCTTCTCGACCTTGATGACCTCGGCGCCCATGTCGCCGAGCATCAGCCCACAGACCGGCCCGGCCATGATGTGGGCGAGTTCGATGACCTTCACGCCGGCCAGAGGGCCGGACTTCGCGGCTTCCGTCATCGATCCGCCTCAGCCGTGCCGACCGGTCGAGGCACACGCACGACGCGAATCGAAAGCTGGCGAAGAGCCCATCACATCCATCCTCCCTTCGAGGGCCGGCGACCCCTCTCATGCGACGCTGGGGCCGCGTGACGGATCAGCGATCACTCGCATTTTGAATTGATTTTACGGACTCGATTGCCGGATAGGCAACCGTTTTGAATGCGATTTGCTGAGCGTAAGCGAAACAGCGGGGGGTGTTCGACGCGCGCGATGGAACGCGCGGGCCGGCTCCCGGTTGTCGGCGAAAGCGTGGCCGTCGGAATGTCTCCCTTTCGGCCCTGTGGAGCGGAGGGATCGATGCGCGGGTTGAGCACGGCACTGGGACTTGCGGCGGCCCTCGCCGTGACGGCAGCGAGCATCGCTCCGGCGGAGGCGTCCTGCGCCCGCCGCATCATCAACAAATCCGGCTACGTCGCCCTCGTCAGCCGCGACGGCGGCCCCTGGGTGGCGGTGCGGCCGCACCGCTCGCAGACGATTCAGTACCATCACTCCGGACGCATCGACGTGGCGTTGACCTGCGGACCGGGCGCCCTGCCGGAGCAGGCCGCCTACCGGGCGAGCTACGACACGGTGGCGATCATCGACCGCTGCTACATCCGCTTTGGCGACGGCTTCTTCGAGGAGCAGCTCGGCGGCGGCTTCATCGGCCGCAAGGATACCGGGCCGCTCGCCCTCAACAATCCGCGCCAGGGCGATCTGGTGGTCGGCCCGCAGGCCGGCGCCTGCCCGGCCATGGAGCGTGGGGCCATCCGGGCCCGTTATTAGCCTTGTGGCCGGGCGCGTGCTAACCCGCGCGCCCCGTCGTCAGCGACGACGCGCCGAGACGAGATTCATGCGCTCGATCCTTCCCCTAGCCGGAGCCATCGCCCTCGCCATGACCAGTGCCGCTTCCGCCGCCCAGCCCGTCACGCTGCCCTCGGGCCTCAGCTACACCGATGAAGTGGTCGGCACCGGCCCCGAGCCGAAGTCCGGCCAGCAGGTCACCGTCCACTATACCGGCTGGCTCGACGAGGGCGGCGGCAAGCGGGGCAAGAAGTTCGATTCGTCGCGGGATCGCGGCCAGCCCTTCTCGTTCACCATCGGCGCGGGCCAGGTGATCCGCGGCTGGGACGAGGGCGTTGCCACGATGAAGGCCGGCGGCCGTCGCATCCTGACGATCCCGCCGGATCTCGGCTACGGCGCCCGCGGCGCCGGCGGCGTCATCCCGCCGAACGCCACGCTGATCTTCGACGTCGAGCTGATCGGCTCGCGCTGATCGCGAACTTCTCCGGCGCCCCTGTGGGCGCCGGATCCCGTGGGCGAAAGCCTCAGATGAGCTTGTGCTCGCGTGCCAGCGCCAGCAGATCGCGCTGCGGCCGGGCGCCGATATGCTCGATGACCTCGGCCGCCGCGAGCGCGCCGAGACGAGCCGACGACACGTAGTCGATGCCGCGGGTGTAGCCCGCGAGGAAGCCCGCCGCGAACAGGTCGCCGGCCCCGGTGGTGTCGATCACCTCGCGCACCGGGAAGGCATCCACCGCCCGCACCTCGCCGCCGCGCACCACCAACGCGCCCTGGGACGAGCGGGTGACGAGGCCGAGCAGGTGCGTGCCCTGCCCGCCTCGCTCCTCGCGCAGGGCCGCGACGGCGGCGTCCGGATCGTCGGTCTGGTAGAGGCTCTGCAACTCACCGATATTGGCGAACAGGATGTCGATGCTGCCGTTGCGGATCAGCTCGAGGAATTCCTCGCGGTAGCGACCGACGCAGAACGCATCCGACAGGGTCAGCGCCACGGCGTTACCGGCCGAATGGGCGACCTTCACCGCCTTGCGGAACGCGTCCTTGGCGGCCGGCGGATCCCACAGATAACCTTCGAGATAGGTGACGCGGGCCGAACGCACGGTCGCCTCGTCCACGTCGTCCGGGGAGAGGCCCTGGCAGGCGCCGAGATAGGTGTTCATGGTGCGCTCGCCGTCGGGCGTCACCAGGATGAAGCAACGGGCGGTGGTCGGCCCTTCGGTCGCCGGCGGCACGTCGAAGCGCACGCCCGTTGCCTTCAGGTCATGGCTGAACAGCCGACCGAGTTCGTCCTCGTGCACCTTCCCGACGAAGCCGGTCTTGGCCCCGAGCAAGGCCGCACCGACGGCTGTGTTGGCGCCCGAGCCGCCGGAGACGACGGTCGCCGGACCCATCACCTCGAAGAGGTTCTCGGCCCGCGGCTCGTCGACGAGTTGCATCGCGCCCTTCGTGACGCCCTGCTTGACGAGGAAATCCTCCTCGGCATGGGCGATGAGATCGACGATGGCGTTGCCGAGGACGAGGAGGTCGAGGGATTGGGACATCGGGCCGTCCGGTCTCGCGTGACAGATGGGCCGGGCCTGTCGCACCCCGCTCGGCAAGCGTCAAGCAAAGGCCGCCTCAAGGCTCCGCGAACAGGCTCGCCACGGAGAGGGTGAGGCCGGGCGGATCGAGCGAGAGATCACCCGAGGCGGCGATGCGCGTCTCGATCAGGTCGCCGGTGCTGCGGCGGTGGTGGATCACCGCGCGCCGCTCGGTGTCGAGGATGAGGTAGTGCTGCAGGCTCGGCAGGCGGAAGTAGCCGAGCAGCTTGGCACCGATATCGACCTGTTTCGTGCTCGGGGAAATGACTTCGATGACGATGACGGGTTCCGGGACGGTGATCGCATCCGGAGCGAGGCGTTCCCCGCAATAGACGAGGGCATCGGGCTCGAAGGCAGTCTGGGTGTCGATCGGAACGCAGAGACCGCCGGGCAGCATCTCGCAGGAGAGAGGATTCACGCGAAGCGCTTCGGACAAGGCGATCTGGGCAGCGAATTTCGTTTCGACATGCCGAACGCATTGGTACGGCCTCGATACGATCTCACCATCTACGAGTTCGTAGCGCCCAGGCCGTCCTTCGGCCCAGTCGATGAACTCAGTAACAGTCGTCACTGCTGCAACGCCTTCACCTCGCATTGCGCGTAATCCGAACTCGCCTTGACGTAGGCGTTGAGCTTCTGGACGTAAGCCCCTGCGACTGGTTGGAAAGCCTGGGCCTGGGCGTTGTAGGCCTTGATCGCGTCGTTGTAGCTGTAGGCCTCCCAGCCGGGGCAGCCGTCCTTCTTGTCGAGGCAGGCGGGCTTTTCGGGAAGCTTCGGCTTTTCCGGCCGCGCCTCCGCCGGCGGGGGCGTCGGCGGGGTGCAGGGGGCGGCCAGCGCCGGGCCCGCGAGGCCGGCCAGCGCCAGTGCCGTGATGATGCGTCCTGCCATGATCCGTCCCCAAGCCGTCGTTTCCAGGGTTGTGACGGTCGAGTTGTGGCGGGAATGGGGTCTTGGGAACCGCGAGCGTTATCGCACCGGCGTGCGAGATGCGATAAAGGCGGCCCATGCCGAGCACGCCCCTTTCCGCCGCCGTCGAAGACTTCAGCGAGGATGCCGCCCAGGCGCGCCATGCCGAGCTATCGCGGGCGATCGAGCGGGCGAACCAGCTCTACTACAACGAGGACGCGCCCGAACTCACCGACGCCGAATACGATGCCCTGCGCCAGGAGCTGGAGGCGATCGAAGCGCGCTTTCCCGCGCTGACCGGCACCACCGAGGCGAGCGCGGGCGTCGGCGCCAAGCCTTCGGAAAAGTTCGCCAAGGTCCGGCACGCGGTGCCGATGCTCTCGCTCGGCAATGCCTTCGCTGACGAGGACGTGGACGAGTTCGTGGCCCGTGTGCGTCGCTTTCTCAACCTGCCGGGCGAGGAGGCGGTCGCCTTCACCGCAGAGCCGAAGATCGACGGGCTGTCGCTGTCGCTGCGTTACGAGGCGGGCCGGCTCGTCACCGCGGCGACGCGGGGCGACGGCGAGGTCGGCGAGAACGTCACCGCCAACGCGCTGACGGTGGACGACATTCCGGAAACCCTCTCAGGCGAAAGCATTCCCGACGTGCTGGAGGTGCGCGGCGAGATCTACCTGTCGCACGAGGATTTCGCGGCCATCAACGCGCGCCAGGAGGCGGGGGGCAAGCCGCTCTTCGCCAACCCGCGCAACGCCGCGGCCGGCTCGCTGCGCCAGCTCGATCCGGCGATCACCGCCTCACGGCCCTTGCGCTTCTTCGCCTATGCCTGGGGTGAGGTCTCCGAGCCCTTCACCGACACGCAATCGGCGGTGCTGGAGCGGTTCCGCGGCTGGGGCCTGCCGGTGAACCCGCGGACCAAGCTGTGCCGCTCGGCCGAAGAGATGATCGCGCATTACCGCACCATCGAGGCGGAGCGGGCGGGTCTCGGCTACGACATCGACGGCGTCGTCTACAAAGTGGACGACCTCGGCTTCCAGCGGCGGCTCGGCTTCGTCAGCCGTGCGCCGCGCTGGGCGCTGGCGCACAAGTTCGCGGCGCAGGAGGCGATCACCGAACTTCTCGCCATCGACATCAATGTCGGCCGCACCGGCTCGCTCAACCCGCTGGCGCGCCTCAAGCCCATCACCGTCGGCGGCGTCGTGGTCTCGAACGCGACTTTGCACAACGAGGGCTACGTCCAGGGCGTGGGCGCCGACGGCGAGCCGATCCGCGAGGGCCGCGACATCCGCGTCGGCGACACCGTGATCGTGGTGCGCGCCGGCGACGTCATCCCGAAGGTGCGGGACGTGGTGATCGACAAGCGCCCGGCCGATGCGGTGCCCTACGTCTTCCCGGATACCTGCCCAGCCTGCGGCAGCCGGGCCGTGCGTGAACTCAACCCGCGTACGAAAAAACTCGATGCGATCCGCCGCTGCACCGGCGGGCTGATCTGCCCGGCGCAGGGGGTCGAGCGGCTGAAGCACTTCGTGTCGCGCAACGGCTTCGACCTCGAAGGCTTCGGTCAGACCTATATCGAGGTGCTGTTCGAGGCCGGCCTCGTGAAGCAGCCCGCCGACCTGTTCCGCCTGGAGTTCGAACCGCTGAAGGCGGCGATCGTCGCCCGCCGCGAAGCGCTGTCCGCCCAACGCCGCACCGAGGGCGAGCCGGCGCCGAAGAAGCCGACCAAGAAGAAGGGTGAGGAGGAGGACAAGGCGATCAAGAACCTGCTCGCCTCGCTCGACGCCCGCCGAACGATCCCGCTCAACCGCTTCCTGTTCGCCCTCGGCATCCCGCAGATCGGCGAATCGACGGCCAAGGCGCTGGCTAAGCGCTTCCCCGACATGCCCGCCCTGATGGCGGCCCTCGCAGCGGCGACGCGGGAGCAGGCGGGCCAGGACTGGATCGAACTCTCGGCGCTCCCGCGGATCGGGCCCGGCACCCGCGACCGCCTGTTCGACACCCTCGATCCGCTGCCCGGCGAGGCGATGCAGGATCTGAGCCTCGGTGCGCGCCTGCGGGGGCGGCTGACGCCGTCGCAGCGCGAGGCGGTGCTGGCTCATTACGGCAGCGAGGCAGAGGCCGACGCGGCGCTGGAGCGGGCTGCCTCGCAACGGCCCGGCGACGCCTACCGTCTGTTCGCCGACGACGGCGAGATCGGCCCCGTGGCGACGGATTCACTGATCCAGTTCTTCTCCGAGCCGCACAACGACGCGGCGGTGCGGGCGTTGCTCGAAGAGGTGGGAACCGAGCCGCTGGCCACCACGACCGCGGCGGCGGCGTTTGCCGGCAAGACGGTGGTGTTCACCGGCACCCTCGAGAAGATGACCCGCAGCGAGGCCAAGGCCACCGCCGAGCGCCTAGGCGCCAAGGTCTCCGGCTCGGTCTCGGCCAAGACCGACCTCGTGGTCGCCGGCCCCGGCGCCGGCTCGAAGCTCAAGGACGCCGAGCGTCACGGGGTGAAGGTGGTCTCGGAGGACGATTGGCTGGCGATGCTGGCGGAGGCGTGAAAAACGCCTCCCGGCAACCGCTCGTTTCGTCGTAGGTTCTACCAACCATTCTCGATGTAGCGGCCGCCCCATGCAAACCGGCAAGCCCATCGCCATCACCTCCTGCGAGATGCGGCGGAATGAAGAGACACCCCTCGAAGCAGGATTGCGTCGGAAGGTGACTGAGGCGCTGAGCGATTCAAGCCGGCACCTTCCAGCTGATGCAGTGTTCGCAGAACTGCGCGCTCATCATGCAGGCCGATCGAAAGCAGGCAGGCATCGCCCTTGATCTCGTCCCTCATCGCGTGGTCGCATCGCCGCTTCCCTTCAGCGACGGGCGGCGCAGCGATAAAGACACCCCCCGAGCCTTGACCCCGCGCCCCCCGCGGCGCAATCCGTGCCCCGGATCAGCCGGCCGGGCAGCCGCCCCTTCGTCAGACGGGGAGGAAAGTCCGGGCTCCATGGAGAGGCGGTGCCGGATAACCTCCGGCGGGGGCGACCCCAGGGACAGTGCCACAGAGAGCAGACCGCCTTGCGGAAGGCTCGTCCTTCGCAAGGTCAGGGTGAAAGGGTGCGGTAAGAGCGCACCGCGGACGCGGCAACGCGGACGGCACGGCAAACCCCACCGGGAGCAAAACCGAATAGGGGCGACACGCCTTCTCCGCGAGGAGGGGGCAGGCCCTCTCTCCAGGCTCGTCGCCCGGGTTGGTTGCTCGAGGCGGCCGGTAACGGACGTCCCAGAGGAATGGCTGCCACGTCCGTGAGTTCATCTCACGGGCCCTACAGAACCCGGCTTACAGGCCGGCTGATCCACCCGATCCGGCCGACGCGTGCGGCCCCGCGTCCGTCGGGGCAAGTGCTTCCCGAGTTTCGCGAATTCCGCCACAGCGCATCCGGCGCCAGCGGCGAGAGTTGCCATCGCGCCGCTTGGTAAACCTCAAGAAAACATCCCGTTCATTGACGCTCGGTTAACCTTGATGCGGTCAGATCAGAGCTGCCTGCATGGTCAAGCTCGTTGACGCGTTTCGAGGGCCCATGTTACCCCGCGCCATCCCGTTGACGCCCTGTTCTGGATCGGCCAACACTCGCCCAGGTTGCCTCGCGGGACTGCGCGCGCATGGCCGGAGCCGCTCGCGGATCGGCGTCGCCACTTCTCGGGCCGCCCTGCGGTCCGTCCATTCAGCAGGCTCCCATGATGCATCCCCCGCCGGGTGGCGCCCGAGCTCTCTACGGATTCCGCGAGAGCACCGTGGGGCGATGCCGATGAGCCGGGCGCCGCGCACGGCCAGAGCCGAGTTGCCGAAGGGCGCGCAGGCTCGCCACGTTCCCGTCCTGCTCGCCGAGGTTCTCGCCGCGCTCTCCCTCGACCGGCCGGGCCTGGCCGTGGACGGCACCTTCGGAGCGGGCGGCTACACCCGCGCGCTGCTTGAGGCCGGGCCGGAGGTGCGCGTGATCGCCATCGATCGCGATCCCACCGCGATCCGGGGCGGAGCGGATCTCGTGAATGCCTCCGGAGGCCGCCTGCGGCTGGTCCAGGGCCGCTTCGGCGATCTCGACACGCTCATCGCCGATCAGGACGAGGCGCAGGCCGATTGGGTCGTGCTCGATATCGGCGTGTCCTCGATGCAGATCGACGAGGCGCAGCGCGGCTTCTCGTTCCGGCAGGACGGGCCGCTCGACATGCGCATGGGCGGGGAGGGCCCCTCGGCGGCCGACCTCGTGAACGGCGAGGAAGAGACTACGCTCGCCGACATCCTCTACCATTTCGGCGAGGAGCGCCGCTCGCGGGTGGTGGCGCGCGCCATCGTCGAGGCGCGGCGCCGCGCGCCGATCGAGACCACGGCGCAGCTCGCCGACCTCGTGGCCGGCGTGGTGCGGCCCGAGCCCGGCAGCCCGATCCATCCGGCGACGCGCAGCTTTCAGGGCCTGCGGATCGCGGTGAATGACGAACTCGGCGAATTGGTGCGCGGCCTGCACGCCGCCGAGCGGGTGCTCAAGCCCGGCGGCCGGCTCGCGGTGGTGACGTTCCATTCGCTGGAAGACCGCATCGTCAAGCAGTTCTTCTCGGCCCGCAGCGGCCGGGCAGCGCAGGCCTCCCGGCACGTCCCGGGCGTGGAGCGGCCGGCACCCAAGAGCTTCAAGCTGGTGACCAAGGGTCCGGTGCTGCCCTCGGAGGCAGAGACGGACGTGAACCCGCGGTCACGTTCGGCCAAGCTGCGCGCCGGCGAGCGGACCGACGCGCCCGCGCCGCCGCCGCTGAGCGCCATCGAAACGCTGGCGAGCCTGCCGGCTCCACAGGGACGGGGGCCACGGCGGTGATCCGGCTTCTCAACGTGCTGGCGATCGTCGGGCTGATCTGCTCGGCGGTCTACGCCTACTCGATCAAGTACGACACGCTCTATCAGGCCGGTCAGGTCTCCAAGCTGAAGACCGGCCTGCACAAGGAGCGGCAGGCCATCGCGGTGCTGCGCGCCGAGTGGCAGCTCCTGACCCGCCCGGACCGGCTCCAGGCGGCGGTCGAAAGGCATCTCACCCTCGAGCCGATCGGCAACGGGCATCTCGCCCGGCTCTCCGACCTGCCGAACCGGCCCGACCGCGGCGACGAGATCGGCCGCCTGCTCGCCTCCACGGCGACCCCGACCGTGACCCCAACGGACAAGCCGGGAAGCACCCGCGACGAGCCGCGCACCACCGGCTCCGTCACCACCCGCACCGTCTCCACCCGCCCGCCCGCGGTTTCGAGGTAGCGTCCCCGTGTCCCACGATCCTTCCCAGGAAGATCCGTCGCAGGAAGGTCCGTCGCAGGGCCTGCAGCACGAGCAGCCGGACGCGCTCGCGGCCGATGCCGCCGTGCCGGAGCCGGGTGCGGACCGGGTGGTGCGGAGCGAGCCGCCGGTCTCGGCGCTGACCCGGCTCACCCGGATCATGTTCCGTCTCGCGATCGAGCGCTCGCATGCCCGCGTGGCGCTGGTCGGCCTCGCCTTCACGGCGGTGTTCGTCACCATCAGCGTGCGGCTGATCGTGATGGCGGCGACGCCTGCGAGCAACAGCGACGAGCACCGGGTGGCGGCGGCCGCCACCACCGCGATCCGCCCGGACATCATCGACCGCAAGGGCGAGATCCTGGCCACCGACATCCGCACCGTCTCGGTCTTCGCCGAGCCGAAGCGGATGGTGCGGACCTTCGACACCGACGAGGCGGTCGAGCTCCTGACCGCGGTGCTGCCCGAGCTGAACGCGGCGGAGCTGCGCGCCAAGCTGTCGTCGAAGAAGGGCTTCGTCTGGATCAAGCGCGAGATCACGCCGAAGCAGCAGCTCGAAGTCCACCGCCTCGGCATCCCCGGCGTCGGCTTCCTGCCCGACCACAAGCGCGTCTACCCGAACGGGGTCGCGGCCGCGCACGTCATCGGCGCGACGAACCTCGACAATATCGGCATCGCTGGCATCGAGAAATACATCGACAACCGCGGCAACAAGGCGCTCAACGAATTCGGCCTCGTCGCCAAGCAGACCGACCTCTCGCCGATCCAGCTCTCCCTCGACCTGCGCGCCCAGTTCGCCCTGCGCGACGAGCTCGTGAAGGGCGTGGAGAAGTTCAAGGCCAAGGCCGGCGCCTCGATGATTCTCGACGTGACCACCGGCGAGGTCGTCGCGCTCGCCTCCTACCCCGACTTCGACCCGAACGAGCCGAAGGATGCGCTCTCGGACGACCGCATCAACCGGATGAATGTCGGCGTCTACGAGATGGGCTCGACCTTCAAGGCGATGACGCTCGCCATGGCCCTCGATTCCGGCAAGTACAACGTCAACTCCACCTTCGACACCCGCGGCGGCGTGCTGCACTGGGGCCGGCAGAAGATCCACGACTACCACGCCACCGGCCGCGTGCTGACGATGCCGGAGGTGTTCACCCACTCCTCCAACATCGGCTCGGCCAAGATGGCGCTCGGCGTCGGCGTACCCGGCCACCGCGCCTTCCTCAAGAAGATGGGCCTGCTCGACCGCATGCGCACCGAGCTGCCGGAATCGGCCGCGCCGATCCTTCCGCCGCGCTGGGCCGAGATCAACACCATCACCATCGCCTTCGGCCACGGCATCGCGGTGGCGCCGATCCAGGCGGCGGCGGCGGTGGCGGCGATCATCAACGGCGGCGACCTGATGACGCCGACCTTCCTGAAGACCGACGAGCCGACGGCACGGGGCAAGGCCAGCCACGTGATGAAGCCGGAGGCCAGCGAGGCGATGCGCTTCATCATGCGCCTCAACGCGGTCGAGGGCTCGGCCAAGAAGGCGTCGATCCCGCTCTACTACGTCGGCGGCAAGACCGGCACGGCCGAGAAGGTCATCAACGGGCGCTACGCCAAGAACCGCTTGTTCACGACCTTCATGGCGGCCGCTCCCATGGACAAGCCGAAATACCTGTTCCTGACGATCATGGACGAGCCGCAGGGCCTGCCCGAGACCGGCGGCTACGCCACGGCCGCCTACAATTCCGGCACGGTGACGGGCAAGATCATCGAGCGGGCCGCGCCGATCCTCGGGCTGGCACCGCGCTTCGATCCGCCGGTGAAGCCGTTCCCGCTGATGGTGAAGCTCGGCGCCTACCATGCGACCATGGTGGACGGGCAGTGACGGCAGCCTGTACCCCGTCGGCCTGACCTGCATGGACGCTTCCGAGGATTGTTTTGCCGATGAGCCAGCCGACGCCTGACGACCGGACTCTCGGCGCCCTGTTCCCGGAGGCGGACGCGGCCATCGCCGGCCGCCCCGTTGCCGGGCTGACCGCCGACAGCCGTAAGGTCGTGCCCGGCGGCGTGTTCGTGGCCGTTCCCGGCACCGCCGCCGACGGCCGGCTTTTCGCCGCCGCCGCGGCAGCGGCCGGCGCGGTCGCCGTCGCCGGTGAGGGGATGCGCCCGGCAGATCTGCCCGAGGCGACGGCCTGGATCGAGGTGGCGGATGCCCGCCGGGCGCTGGCGCTCGCCGCCGCCGGCCTCTCCGGGCGCCAGCCGGAGACGGTGGTCGCGGTCACCGGCACCAGCGGCAAAAGCTCCGTCGCCGACTTCGTGCGGCAGATCCTGTCACGCCTCGGCCGGGACTCGGCGAGTCTCGGCACCGTCGGCATCGTCACCAACCGGGGCGCGCAATACGGCTCGCTGACGACCCCGGACCCCGTCACGCTGCACGAGACCCTGGCGCGGCTGGCGGACGAGGGCATCACCGATCTGGCCATGGAGGCCTCCTCGCATGGCATCGAGCAGCGCCGCCTCGACGGGGTGGAACTGACGGCCGCGGCCTTCACCAATCTCGGCCGCGACCACCTCGATTATCACCCCACCATCGAGGACTATCTGGACGCCAAGCTCCGCCTGTTCACGACGCTGCTGCCGAAGGGCTGTCCGGCCATCGTCAACGCGGACGGCGCCTATGCCGAGCGCGTCATCGGCGTGGCCGACGCCGCCGGCCACGTCATCCGCACCACGGGGCGCGGCGGCGACTTCATCCGCCTCGTCGAGGCCGGGACGGAGGGCTTTGCGCAGAGCCTGACGCTCTCCCACGCAGGCAAGGACTATCACGTGCGCCTGCCGCTGGTCGGTGGCTTTCAGGTCGAGAACGCCCTGGTCGCGGCGGGTCTCGCCCTGGCGACACCCGCGGGTCAGGCCGATCCGGTCGGCGTCTTCGCCGCGCTCGAAGGGCTCACCGGCGTGCCAGGCCGCATGGAGCGGATCGGCGAAGCGAACGGGGGACTCTGCCTCGTCGATTACGCCCACAAGCCGGAAGCCCTGGAGCATGTCTTGAGCGCGCTCCGCCCCTTCGCCAGCGGGCGCCTCGTCGTCGTGTTCGGCTGCGGCGGCAATCGCGACGCCGGCAAGCGGCCGATCATGGGCGCGATCGCCGAACGCCTCGCCGATCGGGTCATCGTCACCGACGACAACCCCCGCAACGAAGAGCCCGCCGCGATCCGCGCCGCGATCCTCGCCGCGGCGCCGGGCGCGGAGGAGATCGGCGACCGGGCCGAGGCGATCCGTGCGGGCGTACGGGACCTGCGGGCCGGTGACGTGCTGGTGGTGGCCGGCAAAGGTCATGAAACCGGCCAGATCGTCGGGCCACGCGTGCTCCCGTTCTCGGATCACGACACCCTGCGCGCCGCGATCGCGGAGTTGAACGGATGAACGACGCCCCCCTCTGGACCCCTGCCGCCCTGGAGGCGGCCACCGGCGGGCGCCTGATTGGTGCGCCGCGCGCCGTCACCGGCGCCTCGATCGACACCCGCAGCCTGGAACCCGGCGACCTGTTCTTCGCCATCCGCGGCGAGGCGCGGGACGGGCACGACTTCGTGCGCGCTGCTCTGGACAAGGGCGCCGGCGCGGCGGTGGTCGCGGAAGCGCGTGCGAAGGAATTCGAGGGCGTCGGCCCGGTGCTCGCCGTGCCGGGTGAGGGCGACGATCCGGTTCTGGACGCGATGCGTCGCCTTGGTCTGGCCGCGCGCGCCCGCACCGGGGCGGCGATCGTCGCGGTGACCGGCTCCGTCGGCAAGACCGGTACCAAGGAAGCCCTGCGCCACGTGCTCTCGGCGCAAGGCGCCACGCACGCCTCGGTCGCCTCCTACAACAACCATTGGGGCGTGCCGCTGACGCTGACGCGGATGCCGGAAGACACCCGCTTCGGCGTGTTCGAGATCGGCATGAACCACGGCGCCGAGATCCTCCCGCTGACCGCGATGGTGCGGCCGGACGTGGCGCTGATCACCACGGTCGAGCCGGTGCATATCGAGCATTTCCGCTCGCTCTCGGCCATCGCCGACGCGAAGGGCGAGATCTTTTCAGGGCTCAAGCCCGGCGGCGTCGCGGTGATCAACCGCGACAACCCGAACTACGAGCGCCTGCTCGCACACGCGCACGCCTCGCGGGCAGGGCGCGTCATCACCTTCGGCGAGCACGCGGCGGCGGATGTGTGCGCCCACCGCATCCTGACCCGGCCCGACGTCTCGGTGGTCGATGCCACCGTGATGGGCATTCCCGTGACCTACCAGCTCGGCACGCCGGGCCGGCACGTCGCGATGAACTCGCTCGGCGTGCTGGCCTGCATCCACGCGCTCGGCGCCGACCTCGCCCGCGCCGCCCTGTCGCTGGCGAGCCTCAAGCCGCCGGTCGGACGCGGCGAGCGCACGGCGCTTCGGATCGGGGACGGCGAGGCCTTCCTCGTCGACGAGAGCTACAACGCCAACCCCGCCTCGATCCGCGCGGCGCTGGCGACGCTCGCCGGCATCGACACCGGCGCCAAGGGCCGGCGCATCGCTGTGCTCGGCGACATGAAGGAGCTCGGCGCGGCGGGCGAAGCGCTGCATCGCGAGTTGGCGGATGCGGTCGCCGCGAACGGCATCGACCTCGTCTTCGCCGTCGGCCCGCTGATGGCGCACCTGTTCGAGGCGCTGCCGATGACGGTGCGGGGGACGGCTGCGCCGACCGCCGAGGGCGTCACCGACGCCGTCCTCGCGACCCTGCGGCCGGGCGATGCCGTGATGGTGAAGGGCTCCAACTCCATGCGCATGGTCCGCATTGTCGAAGCGGTGAAAGCCCGCTACGCGGTCGCGCCGGACCCGCGCGAAGCCTCGCTGAACGCGGTTCGCTAAGCTTCACTCCATCGGCCAGGCCCTCGCGCCCGGCCGCTCCATCCGGCCGCGCGCAACGCCGTGCCGGGCGTGTCGACAAAGAACCTGCCGCGGGCGGACGAACGCATGCTCTATCTGCTGTCGGAACTGAGCGGCACGCTCACGCCCCTCAACGTATTCCGTTACATCACCTTCCGCACCGGCGGCGCGCTGTTCACGGCGGGCTTCTTCGTGTTCTGGTTCGGGCCCTGGATCATCTCGCTGCTGCGCCTGCGCCAGGGCAAGGGCCAGCCGATCCGCGAGGACGGCCCGGCCAGCCACCTGACCAAGCGCGGCACGCCGACCATGGGCGGCCTGATGATCCTGGCCGGCGCCGTGGTCTCGATCCTGCTCTGGACCAACCCGCACAACCACTATGTCTGGGTGACGCTCGCGGTGACCCTCGGCTTCGGTGCGATCGGCTTCTACGACGACTACCTCAAGGTGACGAAGCAGTCGCACAAGGGCTTCTCGGGGCGCTTCCGCCTGCTACTGGAATTCGCGATCGCGGGCGCGGCCTGCCTGATGATCTCGCTCTACTCGCCCGCCGGACTGCAGAACCAGCTCGCCTTCCCCGTCCTCAAGGACACGCTGCTGAACCTCGGCTGGTTCTGGGTGCCGTTCGCCGCCTTCGTGATCGTGGGGGCGGGCAACGCGGTCAACATCACCGACGGGCTCGACGGGCTTGCCATCGTGCCCGTCATGATCGCCTGCGCCACCTTCGGCATCATCGCCTACCTCGTCGGCAACGTGATCTATGCCGGCTACCTGCAGGTGAACTACGTGCGCGACACCGGCGAACTCGCCGTGGTCTGCGGCGCGGTGATCGGGGCGGGGCTCGGCTTCCTGTGGTTCAACGCGCCGCCCGCGCAGATCTTCATGGGCGATACCGGCTCGCTCGCGCTCGGCGGCCTGCTCGGCTCCATCGCCGTGGCGGCCAAGCACGAGATCGTGCTCGCCATCGTCGGCGGCCTGTTCGTCTTGGAGATCATGTCGGTGATCATCCAGGTCGTCTCGTTCAAGCTCACGGGCAAGCGCGTCTTCCGCATGGCGCCGATCCACCACCACTTCGAGCAGAAGGGCTGGAAGGAGCCGCAGGTCGTGATCCGTTTCTGGATCATCGCCGTCATCCTTGCGCTGGTCGGGCTCGCCACGCTGAAGCTGCGCTGAGCCGGGACGAGAGACATAAAAACCATGACGCCAGCCACCACCTTCGCCGGCCAGAAACTCGCCCTGTTCGGCCTCGGCGGGTCCGGGCTCGTCACCGTCCGCTCGCTGCTGGCCGGCGGCGCCGACGTGCTGGCCTGGGACGACAACGCGGGCAGCCGCGACCGCGCCCGCGAGCAGGGCATCACCGTCACCGATCTCAACGAGGCCGACTGGTCGGGCTTCTCCGCCCTGGTGCTGGCACCCGGCGTGCCGCTGACGCATCCCGAGCCGCACTGGACCGTGGGACTGGCGCGGCAGGCCGGCATCCCGATCATCGGCGACATCGAGATTTTCTGCCGCGAGCGCGCGGCCCTGGCACCCGACGCACCGTTCGTGGCCATCACCGGCACCAACGGCAAATCCACCACCACGGCGCTCACCGCGCACCTGCTGCGCCATGCCGGGCGCGACGTGCAGATGGGCGGCAATATCGGCACCGCGATCCTGTCGCTGGAGCCGCCCGCGGCAACCCGCGTCCACGTGGTCGAGCTGTCCTCGTTCCAGATCGACCTGACGCCCTCGCTCAAGCCCGGCGTCGGCATCCTGCTCAACCTGACGCCGGACCATCTCGACCGTCACGGCACCATGGAGAACTACGCCGCGATCAAGGAGCGGCTGGTGGCGGGCGCGGATCTCGCCGTGATCGGCGTCGACGACCCCTACTGCGCAGCGATCGCCGAGCGCCGCACGGGCGAGCGCATCCGCCTCCATGTCGAGGGTCACGGCGACGCAGCGGGCGACTATGTCGGCGCCAACGGTACGGTGCGCGGGCCTGACGGCGCCGTGATCGCCGAGGTCACCGGCATCCAGGCGCTGCTCGGCGACCACAACCTCCAGAACGCCGCCGCCGCGGTCGCCGCCGCGATCCAGCTCGGTCTCACGAGCGCGGAGATCGCGGCGGGGCTGAAGAGCTTTCCCGGCCTCGCCCACCGGATGGAGCCGCTGCGCCGGATCGGCCCGACGCTGTTCGTCAACGATTCCAAGGCGACCAACGCCGATTCGACCGAGAAGGCGCTGCTGGCCTTCCGCGACATCCACTGGATCGTCGGCGGCAAGGCGAAGGAGGGCGGCATCGAGCCGTTGGCGCCGCTGTTCGACCGCGTCGCCCACGCCTACCTGATCGGCGCGTCGAGCGAGGCCTTCGCCGCGACGCTGGAAGGACGCGTCGCCTTCACCCGCTGCGGCACGCTGGAGGCCGCGACCGAGGCGGCGGCGCGGGCCGCCCGCGCATCCGGCACCGAGGCGCCCGTCGTGCTGCTGTCGCCGGCCTGCGCCTCCTACGACCAGTTCCCGAACTTCGAGGTCCGCGGCGACCGCTTTCGGACCCTGGTCGCCGCGCTGCCGGACGCCTGAGGGCGGGCCCAGGCTCGCTCAGGCGCTCTTCCGCTCAGGCACTCTTGCCGACCGGCCGCGGGCTCGGGGCCGGTTCGGCGGCCTTGGCCTCGGACGGCGTCTCGCGCCCCTTGCCGACGGTGCGGCGGGCGCGGAAGACCGGCCGCGCCTCCGCTTCCCGGCGCTTGAGCATGGTGCGGAACTCGTCGCGGCGCTCGTGGATCGAGGCGATGACGTGGCCCATCGGCACGCCGACATCGACCAGCACGGCCTCCGAGAGCTGCAGCGAGGCCTCGATCGTCTCGGGCACCGCGTCGTCGACGCCCATCTCGTAGAGTTGCGTGGCGTGGCGCGCGTCGCGGGCGCGGGCGACGATGGTGAGGTCCGGCCGCTCGGCGCGGGCGGCCTGCACCACCGCTTCGACGGCACGCGGATTGTCGAGGGTCACCACCAGCGCGCGGGCCGTGGCGATGTCGCAGCGGCGCAGCATCTCCGTGTTGGCCGAATCACCGAAATAGACCGGGCTGCCGAGCCGCCGCTGTTCGGCGACGCGGGCGGGGTCCGAATCGACGGCGATGTGGGAAATTGCGTGGCGTTTGAGCATCTCGCCGACGAGCCGCCCGACCCGGCCATAGCCCGCGATGATCACCCGGTTCTGCTCCGGCTCCGGCACCGGCTCGGCCTGTGCCGGACCGACCTGCTGCTTCGAGGCGCGGCCGCCGATGCGGCGGCCGAGCGCCGCGAGGCCGGGAATCGCGATCATGGTGACGGTGGTGACGATGAGGGCGGCGCCGCCCACCGGCTCCGGCACGAGCCCGGTCGCCATCGCGCCGCCGATCAGCACGAAGGCGAACTCGCCGCCGGGGCCGATCAGCAGGGCCGCCTCCAGGGCGACCGAACGGGACAGCTTCATGATGCGGGCGCCGACGAGCACCACGGCGCCCTTGATGACGAGGAGCCCGACCGACAGGCCGAGGATCGCGCCCGGCGCCGAGATGAGCTGGGCCGGATCGAGGTTCATGCCGACCGAAACGAAGAACACCCCGAGCAGGAGCCCCTTGAACGGATCGATGGTCGCCTCGATGGCGCGGCGATACTCGGTCTCGGCGAGCAGCAGGCCGGCGACGAAGGCGCCGAGCGTCATCGACAGGCCGCTGCCCGCCGCGACCAGAGCAGTCGCCACGATGACGAGCAGGCAGGCCGCCATGAACAGCTCCGGCGAGCGGGTGCGCGCGACGAGATGGAAGAGCGGGCGCAAAGCGACCCGGCCGGCCACGACGATCACCGCGAGGGCGATCGCCGCCTGTCCGAGCGCCAGGGCGAGCGCGGCCCCGAGGTCGCCGCCATCCTTGCGGCCGAGCACGGCGATGGCGAACAGGATCGGAGCAACCGCCAGATCCTGAAACAGCAGGATCGCGAAGCTGGTGCGTCCGGCCGGCGTGCCGAGCCGCTTCTGCTCGGCGAGCACCGGCAGCACCACGGCGGTCGAGGAGAGGGCGAGCGCCAGCCCCACCAGCACCGCCCCGGCCACCGGCTGATCCAGGGCGACGAGGATGCCAGCGATCACCGCGGCCGAGGCGATCACCTGGATCGCTCCGAGGCCGAAGACGAGCCGGCGCAGCACCCGCAGGCGCTCCCAGGACAGCTCGATCCCGATCATGAACATCAGGAAGATGACGCCGAACTCGGCCAGATGCGCGATCTCCGCGCGGTTGCCGATGGTGAAGGGCGCGAGCCAGGGATGCGCGTCGGCGAAGCGCCCGAGGCCGAACGGCCCGAGCAGCGCGCCCGCGCCGATGAAGCCGAGTACCGGGCTGATTCGCAGGCGGTGGAAAAGCGGCACGACGATGCCGGCGGTGACGAGGAAAAGGATCGCCTCCCGGTAGCCGCCCGCATGCGCGCCGGCTTCCGCGGCGATCTGGGTTCCGGCCTGCACGGGGTCGGTCATCGGGCTGATATGCTGACGCCTGGAGGGGAGCAGAGGGGCGGCCCGGCTCCTTGCATCTTCGATGCCGCGGGAGGGACCAGCCGCATCATGGGCGGCGAGCCGGTGGCGGAGCAACCGTTTTCCGGGGCGAGCAGCCGTTTTCGCGCCCGCTTCACCCGCAGCGATTGCGGCGGGCCGCCATCCACTGCTCATCGATCGGGCCGGCACAACTTCGGCACAATACGCCCTTACGCTCGGGTAACGCGATGTTAGGGGATGGCAGGTCCGCCGCTCAGCCGGAGGCCCGTAGCGATCTAAGGCCCATGAAGTTCTGGCCCATGAAATTCTTGTCCGACACGCCTCCGAGCCGGGACGTGCAGCGCGAGCGGCGCGAATGGATGCTCGACCAGCAGCGCTGGAAGCACCAACGCGACATCGAGCGTGGCTACCGCATCAAGTGGGGCTACGTCGCCATCGCCTATCTCGTCGAGTTCATGGTGATCGGCGCCTCGCTCTGGGGGGCGTGGCTGTTCGCGGGCACCTACAGCGACGGTGACGACCGGGCGTTCTACTTCATGCTGCTGGCGCCGCTGGTCTACGCCGCGGTGGAGCTGTGCCGCGTGCCGCTCGGCATCCTGGCACGCACCCAGCGCTCGTGGTTCGTGAAGGCGCTCGCCATCGTCGGCATCATCTTTGCCGCGGGCGTCACCACCAAGTCGGTGTCGCAGCTCGGCGAGATGATGTTCCATCCCCGCCTGATGGACGCGGCCAAGGCCAAGACTGCCCTCAAGGACGCGCAGGCCGACCGCAACAGCATCGACACGCGCATCGCCGCCGCCAATGCGCGGGTCGAGCAGTACACCAACGAACTGGAACAGATCGAGCGGCGCTCGGCCGAGAACGCCTCGCAGCTCGCCGGGCTTCCGGCGCAGCGCTGCGAGCGCGTCTACGGCACCAACAGCCGCGGCATGCGCTACTCGAACCTGAAATGCGTCACCGACCCGCGTACCGCGACCCTCAACGCCGCGGTCGCCAAGGCGGGCAGTGACCGGGGCGCCATCGTCAAGGAGCTGGAGGAGGCCCGCAAGGCCCGCGCCGCCCTCGACCGCGGCGCGGCCGACCGCAAGGTGGCCGATGCCGAGCAGGCCTACCGCAACTCGGTCAACCGCTCGCAGCTCCACTCCTTCACCGCCATGGTCTACGGCGTCGATCCGATCGACGTGAACGATGCGCAGGTCCACGCCTTCCTGCGCATCTTCGTGTTCGTGCCCGCGCTCTGCGCCGCCTTCGCCTCTACGATTCTGGCCCTCTCGGCGGTCTCGGTGCGCAAGACCTTCATGGACGAGGACGACCTCGGCGCCGCGGTGAACCCGGAGGCCACGCCCTACCTGCTCGCCTCGATCGCCGAGGGCGTGCGCCAGGAGATGGCGCTGGCCCAGCCGAGACCGATGACGCGGGAGGCCTCGGTGATCCCACTGGAGCGGCGCACGGCCCCGGTGGTGCCGCCGCCGCCGCCGCCCGCCAACACCTCCGGCAACGCCACCACCGGCGCCACCGCGTAAATCCTTCGAGCCGCCCGCGATCGGGAGCGGCTCGAATTCCTTGCGAAATCCTTGTTCAAACGCGCTCTCCCGCGCCGAACCGGCGGCCCCTTCGACGGAGAGCGCTCCTGAGGCGAGTGCCCGGCCATGAGTATCCACACCGACGGCACGCACGAGAACATTGTGCTCGCGCAACACGTCAACGGCCGCCTGCGGGCGGAAGCGCGGATGCATTTCGCCCGCGCCTTCCTGCTGCGGGCGATCGGCGCCGGCGCCTTTTCGGCGCTGGCCGGCATCGGCATCGGCGCGGCCTGCTACGGCTACGCGTATATGAACCAGTTCGACTCGGCGGCGGAGAAGATCGCCAGCGCGATGCAGGCCGCGCTCTCCGACGTGACGCTGAAGACCAAGGGCGAGGTCACCCTCACCGACAACACCCTGAAGCTCGAAGGTCTGCCGGCGCAGAAGGCCAACGCGGTGCCGACGCCGACCAAGGCCCAGCTCGGCACGGACGCCGCCCCGGCCTCGCAGGCGCCGGTGAACACGACCTTCACCGTGTTCAAGCAGGTGCCCTATCTCGACGGGCAGATCGTGACGGGTTGGAACTTCAAGGCCAACGAGGAGCGGCCGTTCCAGCAATATTGCTACTTCTCCCGTCGCTCGAACGAGACGAAGGGGCAGGTCGAGATCAAGATCGACCTCGCCATGGACGGCAAGACCCTGCCCCAGCCCCAGAAGTCGGACGTGAATCTGGGGATTCTGGCCTCGAACTGCGTGTGGCACGACGGGAAGACGTTGTGAGGGAACGCCCCGGGCATCGACCGCCGCGTGAGCGGTTGCCGACCCGCTTCGCCTCGGGTTAGTCCGCTTCGATTCCCCTCCCGACGCGAGGCTTTATGCGCTTCACCGGAACCGAGTCCTACGTCGCGCCGCCCGATCTCACCACGGCGGTCAACGCGGCGATCGTGCTGGAGCGCCCGCTCCTGGTGAAGGGCGAGCCCGGCACCGGCAAGACGGTGCTGGCGGAAGAAATCGCCCGGGGCCTCGGCGCGCCGCTGCTGACCTGGAACATCAAGTCCACGACCAAGGCGCAGCAGGGCCTCTACGAGTACGACGCCGTCTCGCGGCTGCGCGACTCGCAGCTCGGCGATCCGCGGGTGTCGGACATCGCCAACTACATCCGTCGCGGCAAGCTGTGGGAGGCGTTCACCGCGCCGCAGCGGCCGGTGCTGCTCATCGACGAGATCGACAAGGCCGACATCGAGTTCCCCAACGACCTGCTGACCGAACTCGATCGGATGGAGTTCCACGTCTACGAGACCGGCGAGACGATCCGCGCCGACATCCGCCCCATCGTCATCATCACCTCGAACAACGAGAAGGAGCTGCCGGACGCCTTCCTGCGCCGCTGCTTCTTCCACTACATCAAGTTCCCCGATGCCGAGACGCTGAAGGCCATCGTCGAGGTGCACTATCCCGGCATCAAGCACCGCCTCGTCGAAGAGGCGCTGCGGGTGTTCCTGGAAACCCGCGAGGTGCCGGGCCTCAAGAAGAAGCCTTCGACCTCCGAATTGCTCGACTGGCTCAAGCTCCTCGTCTCCGAGGACGTCCAGCCGGAGACCCTGCGCGAGCGCGACGGCCGCAAGCTGATTCCGCCGCTACACGGCGCGCTCCTGAAGAACGAGCAGGACGTGAGCCTGTTCGAGAAGCTCGCCTTCATGATGCGCCGCGAGGGGCGGGGCGGGTAAAGGTCATGTCCGGCCGAGTGTGCTAGGGTGTGATTTGCTCATCATGTCCGGTGCGGAGGAGGGGGCGTTGGCCGCAGTCGAGCGTATGACGGTCGTCTTTCCCGAGCCTATGGCGACGCAGATCCGTGCGGCCGTCGAAGCCGGCGAATATGCGTCGACCAGCGAAGCCGTGCGGGATGCCGTGCGGCTGTGGTCCGACCGCCGCAAGTTCCGGGACATGGAGATCGAGCGGCTTCAGCGGGCCTGGGACGCCGGCAAAGCCTCCGGCCGGCACGGCGTGCTGGATTTTGATGCGCTGCGCCGCGAAGCCCGTTCCCGCCTCATTGGGCCGGACGATGAGGACGGTCGTGGCGGCTGAGGTCGTCTGGTCCCGACTCGCGAGGGCGGACCTCCTCGATATCTACGTGAGCATCGGAAGCCACGACCCTGCCGCCGCAGAGCGGCTCTACGACAGGATCGAAGAACGGGCACGGCAACTCGCCTTGCAGCCTCGCATGGGTCCGCGGCGCCCGGAAATCCGGCCGAGCACGCGTATCCTGGTCGAGACCCCGTTCCTCATCTTGTACGAGACGATACCCGACACCGACGACGCGCCCGTGCGCGAGGTTGAGATCGTCCGCGTTCTCGACGGACGGAGTGATTTGAACGTTGTCTTGCACGCCGGAGAAAATTCCGCGGATCGGTGACGATTCGCCTCGACGCCCCAGGTAGAGAACTCCTCCGCACCACCGCGTGACCGATCCCATGCAGACAAAAAAACTCGGCCGCACCGGCCTCGACATCTCGCCCCTCTGCCTCGGCTGCATGACCTACGGCGTGCCGGAGCGGGGACCGCATCCGTGGACCCTGCGGGAGGAGGAGAGCCGGCCGCTGATCAAGCGGGCGCTCGATCTCGGGATCAACTTCTTCGACACCGCGAACTACTATTCGGACGGCACCTCCGAGGAGATCGTCGGCCGCGCCCTCAAGGACTACGCCGACCGCGACAGCATCGTACTGGCCACCAAGGTCTACTACCCGCAGAAGAACCAGCCCAATGCCGGCGGCCTCTCGCGCAAGGCGATCTTTTCCGCGATCGACGCCTCGCTCAAACGGCTCGGCACCGATTACGTCGATCTCTACCAGATCCATCGCTGGGACTACGCCACGCCGATCGAGGTGACGCTCGAGGCGCTGCACGACGTCGTGAAGGCCGGCAAGGCCCGCTACATCGGTGCCTCGTCGATGTTCGCGTGGCAGTTCGCCAAGGCGCTCTACACCTCTGACCTGAACGGCTGGACGCGGTTCGCGACGATGCAGAACCACCTCAACCTGCTGCACCGCGAGGAGGAGCGCGAGATGATCCCGCTCTGCGCCGACCAGGGCATCCCGCTCCTGCCCTGGAGCCCGCTCGCCCGCGGCCGGCTCACCCGCGACTTCGACGCGGGCAGCGCCCGGCAGGAGAGCGATCTCGTGGGCAAGAACCTCTACGACGCCACGGTCGAGGCCGACCGGCAGGTGGTCGAGGCGGTGGCCGACGTGGCGCGCGACCGCGGCGTGCCCCGGGCGCAGGTGGCGCTCGCCTGGGTGATCCAGAAGCGGGGCGTGGCCGCCCCGATCATCGGCGCCTCGAAGCCGGGGCACCTCGACGACGCGGCGGCGGCCCTCGACCTCGAATTGATGCCGGACGAGATCGCCCGGCTCGAAGCCCCTTACGTTCCGCACGCCGTGGTCGGGTTCCAATGATGCGCCGCCTGCTCCTCCTGCGCCACGCCAAATCCGCCTACCCGCAGGGCGTGGCCGATATCGACCGCCCGCTTAACGGGCGCGGGCGGGAGGCCGCACCGCTGATGGGCGCCTACATCGCCCGCGAGGGGCTGACGCCGGACCATGTCATGGTCTCGCCGGCCCGGCGCACGCAGGAGACCTGGGCGGCTTTGCGGGCCGAGCTGCCTGAGACGCCGATGGAGACGGTGCCCTCGATCTACGAGGCGCCCGCCGCGCGCATTCTCGACGCGATCCGCTCCGCCCCGGCGGAGGCGGCGACCCTGCTCGTCATCGGCCACAATCCCGGCCTTGGTGATCTCGCCCTGCGACTCGTCGGGGAAGGTCCGAAGGACTTGCAGAAGGAACTGCGCGAAAAGTTTCCGACCGCGGCGCTCGCCGTGTTCGCGTTCGACGCGGAGGGCTGGGAGGACATCGCCGCGGGCGGCGGGCGTCTCCTGCGGTTCGTACGCCCGCGCCAGCTCGCGGCGGACATGGATGACGATTGATGGACGACGATTGAGGGGCTTTGCCAGCGAGAGCATCGTCCCGAAAGCCGGCAAGCACCGTTCGGGATGATGCTCGGGCACCGAACCCTTCGCCCTCTTGCGCCGTTCCTCAACGAGAACAGCCGAGCTGACACCGCGTAGGGAAGACCGGCGTGCTCCTCGAAACGCTCCTCGCCGTGACGATGCTGCTGCCGCGGATCGAGCCCGCGCTCGACACGGCGCGGACGCGCCTGCCGCCTCTCCCCCGCGCGGCCGAGGCGGCCCCGGCGCCTGCGCCGAGCTTTAGCCTCGTGGCGCGGGCCGTCTCGAACTGGCGGGAACAGGCGGGCGAGAACCTCGCGCCGGGCTCGCTCGCCTTCGTCGTCCGGCACGCGGCGACCGAGCCCGGCTTCGTCGCCCGCTGCGTGCGGCTCAACAATTACTGGTGCATCAAGCAGGCGCGGTGGAGCGGCGAACTCGGCGGCGACGCGGAGGGCCATACCGGCTTCGCCACTGCCGCCGACGGAGCGGATGCGGCGGTGCAGCTCCTGCGCCGCTACCAGCGTGATTACGGACGCCGCTCGGCACTCGCCATCGTGCGCCGCTGGGCGCCCGCCGAGTGCGGCGTAGCCCGCCCCGTGGCGGCCGCGCCCGTCGGTGGAAAGCCGAGGCCGCCGGCTCGACAGGCCACCGGGCCCGCCGTGTCGACGACGACCGCACCGCGGGGCATCGGCGGAACGTTGCGCGCCCGCTTCCTCGCGCGGCATGGGCGGGGCGGCGTCGCGAGGGCCGCGCCGAGCGCCGCCGCGGGGCTGCGGGTGCAGCCCTGGTCGGCCCGTGCTCGGCTGGCGGGCCATCCCGGGCGAGCGCCCCGCGCCGTGGCAGGATCGGCCGTCTCCGTGCCGAGGCCCGCCGCGGATATCGCAACGGGCCTGGCCGAGGCACCGAAAATCGCGGCCAAGTCTCCGCCGGCGGTCAACCCGACCCGCACGCTTGTCGCCTCCGGAGCGGCCAATCCCGCCGCCCTGCTGGCGCCCGACCGGCTCACGGCGGAGGCGGCAGCCCTGCCCTCGATCGCCGCCTCGCTGCCGAAGGGCAGCCTGCTCGATCTCAGCCTCCCGGCCCCTGTCTGCGCCAATGACGAGACGCGTATCCGCAACTACGCCGCGCGGATCGCCGGCAGCGTCGGCCTCAAGCCCGACGACGATCTGCGCCTGTTCCGCGACGACGGCCGGCCGAGCGACAACCTCCTGCCGGTGCTGCTGGCGATGTCCTCGGTCGAACTCGGTACGCTGCACGCCTCGAAGGCGCTGGTGAGCGCAGCGATCGAGCGGCTGGAGGCGCGCCTCTCCGGAACCGCCTCGTCGGAAGCACGGTCGAATTCCGCCCTGTAGGACTACGCCTCGAAGAGCACCGACCGGCCCGCGCAACGAAGCGCGCAGAGTGGAGAAGCACTACTCCCAAGGAGGCAGATGATCGCCGCCGTCCCGCTGGTATGGTCGTAATAATGTCTCTCGGGAGCTTGCGGAAAACCGGTTGTGACACCGGTCCTCACACTCCCGGCGACGCGATGACCCTCCTGCTCGTCACGCGAAGGCAGGTGTGCCTCATCGGACGCCCGATCGCCGAGAGCGCCCGGTTCCAACCCGGCGGCGCGGCTGGCGTCCGGTGCGGGATGCCCGGCCTCCGCCGATGAGCCGCACGGCCAGACGAGGATCGGGATGTCCTGCATCGACGGCGAGGCTGTTTTCCAGTCGATCCCAGCCCGTTACGCCGCGCCCGGTTCGGGCGGGGAGGGGCGGCCGGTCGTCCCCCTCGCCACGCCGACGCCGGAGGAACTGCAGGAGGTCTTCCGGCATCAGCTCGATGCCGTGTGCCGCGTGGTGGAGGAGCAGCTTCGCACGCTCGCGCTGACCTTCACAGCCGCGCGGGTGAGCCTGCCGGAACCGCACTCATCGCCGGCTCTGCCGATGGCGGATCGCGGGGCAGAGCGGCCGCTGACCGACGGGGAGGCCGAGATCTGGCTCGCCGCGCAGTTCGGCGCCGACGCCAATGCCGCGATGACCGAGATCGTCACCCTGCGGCTCGACGGGCCGCTCGACGCCGAGCGGCTTCTCTCCGTCGTGAGAGCGGTGCTCGGCCGCTACGACGCCCTGCGCAGCCGCTTCTCGCCGAGCGGCGAGACCGTGCGGATCGATCCCGCGGGCCTCGTGCCGGTGCGATGGGTCGATCTCGCGGGCGACTCCGATCCGGAGGCCGCTTTGGCGGCACATCTTCACGCGCAAGCGGGCCTCTCGTTCGATCCCATCGCCGGCCCGGTGGCGCGGGCCGACCTCGTTCGCCTCGGCGAGCGGCGCCACGTCCTCGTCCTCTCGGCCCACCACATCGCCTGCGACGGCTGGTCCTTCGCGGTCCTGGCCGACGCGATCGCGAGCGCCTACCGCGCCGCGCCGGAGGAGCTGGCACCGGCCCCGCAGACCACGGGCTGTGCTCCGTCGGAGGCGGAGGCGAGCCGGGCGCTGGATTACTGGGCCGAGCTCTATGCGAGTTTGCCCGAACCGCTCGACCTGCCGGCCGACCATCCACGGCCGAAGCTGCGCGGCTTTGCCGGCGACACCCGAAGCGCCACCCTGCCGCCGCCGCTCGTCGCCGCGTTGAAAGCGCTGGCGGCGCGCCAGGGGCAGACGCTGAACGCCACGCTGCTCGCGGCCTTTCAGGTGCTCCTCGCCCGGCTCTCGGGGCAGGACGACCTCGTCGTCGGCGTGCCGATGGCGGGCCAGCCGCGCCGCGGCGAGCCGGGCCTCGTCGGGCACCACGCCGATTTCCTGCCGCTGCGGGCCCGGTTCGACCCGGACGAGCCCTTTGCTGCCCACCTCGCCCGCACCGGCGCGGCCCTGGCCGAAGCCGCCGCTCACGCGGACTGCACCCTGGGGCGGCTGCTGCGCCATCTCGACCGGCCGCACGATCCGGCGCGCCCGCCGCTGGCGCAGGTGCAGTTCAACCTCCAGCGTTTCGCCGACGCCATCGATTTCGAGGCGGGCCTGCGCGGCACCCTTGCACCCGCGCCGAAGCGCTTCTCGACGTTCGAACTCACCGTCAGTCTCACCGAAACGTCCGACGGGCTGACCGTTGACGCCACCTACAACCGCGCCCTGTTCGAGCCGGCCACGATCGAGCGCTGGATCGGGCACTACCTCACCCTGCTCGGGCATCTCACCCGCGATCCCGCGCAGCCGGTCGGGCGCGTTCCGCTGCTCGATGCGGCCGAGCGGCAGACCATGCTGGTGGACTGGAACGCGACCGAGACAGCCCATCCACTCAAGGTCGGGGCGATGCGGGCCTTCAAGCTCCACGCCCGGCGCGACCCGGACCGGATCGCGATCCGTTTCGGCGAAGAGACCGTCTCCTACGGCGCCCTCGACCTTTGGGCCGATCGCGTCGCCGCGGCCTTGCAGGGAAGCGCTCTGCCCGTGGGGGCCCGCGTCGGCCTGCTCATGCGCCGCTCGCCCGGCCTCGTCGCGGCGATGCTCGGCGCTTTGCGCGCCGGCATCCCTTACGTCCCGCTCGACCCGGCGATGCCGCCCGCCCGCCGCGCGGGAATCGTCGCCGATGCCGGGATCGGCGCGATGATCACGCTCGCGGCCGACCGCGCGCTCCTGCCGGAAGGCCCCCGGGTCATCGAGGTCGATCGTCTCGACGGGCCAGCGCCGAGCCGCTTCCCGCGCGTGCCGGCGGAGCGGGCCGCCTACCTGATCTACACGTCGAGCACGACCGGGGCGCCGAAGGGCGTCGAGGTGCTGCATCGCGGCCTTTCGAACCTGCTGTTCTCGATGGCCCAGGCACCGGGAATCGCTCGTGACGACCGGCTGCTGGCGGTGACGACGGTCACCTTCGACATCGCTGGGCTCGAATTGCTGCTGCCGCTGATCCGCGGCGCCCAGATCGTGCTCGCCTCGGCCGAGGAAGCGCGCGACGGCCACGCCCTCCTCGCCCGCTTGCAATGGGGCGAGGCCACCATGCTCCAGGCGACGCCGATGACGTGGCGGCTCCTGCTGGAGGCGGGCTTCCGCTCCCGCCCCGGCTTCAAGATGCTGTGCGGCGGCGAAGCGCTTCCGCTCGATCTGGCCCAGCGCCTCACCGAGGGCGGGGGCGAACTCTGGAACCTCTACGGGCCGACGGAGACGACGATCTGGTCCTCGGCCGCGCGGGTCGATCCGGGGGAGGAGACGGTCACGGTCGGGCGCCCGATCGACAACACCAGCCTGTTCATCCTCGACACGCAGGGCGAGCCGGTGCCGGTCGGGGTCACGGGTGAATTGCTGATCGGCGGGCTCGGGCTCGCCCGCGGCTATCTCGGACGGCCGGACCTGACGCAGCGCAGCTTCATCGCGAGTGCGCTGCCGGAATGCGCCGGGGCGCGGCTCTACCGGACCGGCGACCGGGCCCGCTACCGGCCGGACGGACGCGTCGAGATCCGGGGACGAGCCGACCACCAGATCAAGCTGCGCGGCTACCGGATCGAGCCCGGTGAGATCGAGGCGGTGCTGCTGCGCCAGACCGGGCTGCACGCCGTCGTGGTGCTGCGCCCCGACGCGGCGGGCGAGGATCGCCTCGTCTGCTACTTCGTGCGCCCCGAGGGCGAGGCAGCGCCCACCTTGCGCAATCTGCGCGCCGCGCTCGCCCGCGAACTCCCTGATTACATGATCCCCTCGGAATGGGTTCGGCTGTCGGCCCTGCCGCTGACGGCGAGCGGCAAGGTCGATCGCCGGGCGCTGCCCGCTCCCGAGGCCGGGCCCACCGGTCCGGCCGAGCCGGCCGCCGCGATCAAGCTTCCCCTCAAGCCTGCTCCGGTCCCGACATCCGACGACGGCCTCGAGAGCACCCTCGCGGCGATCTGGCGGGAGGTGCTGGGGCTCGCCAGTGTGGAGCGGGACGACGACCTGATCGCACTCGGGGCGGATTCGCTCAGCGTGTTCCGCATCGTCGCGCGGGCGCGGCGTGAGAACCTGCTGCTCGGGGCCGGCGACCTGTTTCAGGAACGCACCATCGCCCGGGTCGCGGCCCTGCTGCACGGGCGCCTCGGGGAGGGTGGCGAAACACCGGCCGCCGTACGCGCGCCGATCCCGTCGATCCGGCGCCCGAGGCCCGCCGACGCCGACCGCGCCGCGGTCGGTCAGGCGTGAGGGCGGACGGGATGCGGCATTTCACGCAGGAATCGCCGGCCATGACCGGCGAGGTTCACGGCGGCGACGCCTTCACGGCCCGCTGCTCCCACAGCCAGACGCGGTTCTGGCTGCTCGACCAGTTGAGGCCGGGCGATCCGAGCCTGCACGTCGCCGCCCGCTGGCGCATCGCCGGACGGCTCGATGCCGAGATCCTCACACGCGCCTTCCGCCTCCTGCTCGACCGGCACGAGGCTTTGCGCACGTCGATCGTCGGGGAGGGCGGGCGGCCGGTGCAGCGGATCGCCGGAACGGTGCCGCTGGCCTTCTCCGAAATCGACCTCTCCGGCCTGCCCGGCGACCGCCTCGGCGAGGCGCGCGCGATCGCCGAGTCGGAGGCCGGGAAGCCCTTCGATCTGGCCCGCGCGCCGCTCGTGCGGGTGACGCTGCTGCGGCTCGGGCGCGGCGATTCCCTGCTGCTCGTCACCGCCCATCACAGCATCTGCGACGGCTGGTCGATGGTGGTGCTGGCCCGCGAATTCGTCGCGATCTACGGCGCCCTTATCCGGGGACAGACACCGGCTCTGGCGCCTGCGGCCCTGCACTATGCCGACTTCGCGGAATGGGAGATCTCCCCGGCCCTCGCCGAGGCGGCGGAACGCGACCTCGCCTTCTGGGCGCAGTCGTTGCGCGATCTCACCCCGTTCGAGCTGCCGCCGGACCATCCCCGCCGCCCCGGCCGGGAGCGCCGTTTCGCCGCCGAGACCCGCCCGCTCTCCGCCGATCTCGGTGCGCGCATGGAAGTGTACGCGCGGGCGCAGGGCGCGACCCCCTTCGTCCTTGCCTGCACGATCCTGTTCGGGCTCCTGAGCGCACGCACCGGGCGCGGCGACATCGCCATCGGCACGCAGGTGCTGGGGCGCGACGAGATCGAGCTGGAAGGGGTCGTCGGCACCTTCGTGAACACGCTCGTGCTCCGGACTCATGTCGAGGCGGAGCAGAGCTTCGCCGAGCGGCTGGCGGCGACGCGCCGGACGATCCTCGACGCCTGCGATCACGCGCTCGCTCCCTTCGACCGGGTGGTGCAGGCGCTGGCGCCCTGCCGCGACGGGCTGCGGCCGCCGCTGGTCTCGGTCAACGTCCGGATGCGGCCGACGCCCCAGGCGACGCCGTCCGGCGGGTCGTCAGTTGGGGAGCCGGCCCCGATCCGCCTCGTCGATCTCGACTACGCCGCCACCGGCAGCTTCTTCGACCTCGATCTCGAACTCGCGCCGGGCGAGGCCGGCTGGCGCCTGATCTGCGAGTACGATGCCGGCCTCTACGCGG
This sequence comes from Methylorubrum sp. SL192, assembly GCF_026672325.1. Taxonomy (NCBI): domain Bacteria; kingdom Pseudomonadati; phylum Pseudomonadota; class Alphaproteobacteria; order Hyphomicrobiales; family Methylobacteriaceae; genus Methylorubrum; species Methylorubrum sp. SL192. The sequence goes on along the minus strand of NZ_JAPPQV010000003.1, from coordinate 4,080,795 downwards.
CGGAGACCGTCGCCGGCCTGCTCGCGGATTTCGAGCAGGCCGCCCGCGCGGCGGTCGGGGCGCGGCTGCCCGATCCGGCCCCCCTGGGAAGAGGCGGGGGAGGGGTCGCGGACGAGCGTGAACAGGCATCCCGGGAAGCGGGACAGCCGGAGGTGGAGGAGACGGCCGCGCGGGCGACGCCGGATGCGGCACCTGCGCCCGAGACGGCGCCCCCCTCGGCGGGCGAGGCGGCGGGCGACCTTCTGCCGACGATACGCACGATCTGGCAGGAGATGCTCGGCCGCCCCGACCTGTCCGACGACGAGGATTTCTTCGCGGCGGGCGGGCACTCGCTGCTGGCCGCCCGCGTCGTCGCCCGGATCGAGGCGGCGACGGGCCGAACCGTTCCGCTCTGGTCGTTCTTCGAGGCGGGCACAGTCGCGCGGCTCTGCGCCTTCCTCGGCGGCGAGGCGGCGGCGGGCGTGCGGCACCGCGCGCTTCAGGAGCCGACGGCGCAGGCGCGGCCCGGCTTCACCGCGATCCACCACGCCGCGGCGGATCAGGAACTCTACCGGCCCCTGTCCGAGGCCCTGGGGGCGGACCATCCCTTCGCGACGCTGCAACTGGAAAGCCGGGTTCCGCCCCACGAGGAAACCCTGGAGCGGCTGGCCGGCGCCTATCGCGACGCGATCGACGCCGCGCAGCCGCAAGGGCCGATCCGCCTCGTCGGGTTCTGCCGCTCGGGCGTCCTCGCCTTCGAGATCGCCCGGCAGTTCGCGCAGGGCGGCCGGGACGTCGCCCTCGTCGTCCTGATCGATTGCTGGGAGCCCGGCTATATCAGGCGCTTCAAGCCGCTCGCGCGCATGCGGGTGATGGCGGCCTACCGGCGCGGCCGGCTCGCCGCGCTCATCCGCCACGTCCGCCGCGACGGCATCGGCTACCTCGGCTCGCGGGCCCATCTCTGGTTCCGCTCGCATCGCGCCTGGCGCGGGTTGCGGCGCGCCCTGAACCGGGTGGGGCTCGCCGCCCCGAGCCCGGAGGACGCGTTCTGGCAGGTGACCGACGAACTCGACGCGCTCGCCCTGGCCTACAAGCCGCGCCCCCATCCCGGGTCGGTGCTGATCGTCCGCAGTGAGAGTGTTCCGGTCGGCCCCGCGCTCGACCCGATGCTCGGCTGGCGGGCCTATGCCGAGAACTGCGAAAGCGTGAGTGTTCCGGGCTTCGGCCACGAGGGCGCGTTTTCTCCCGCCGGCTGCCGGGTGATGGCGGCCAAGATCAGCCTGATGGCGTGCCGGTGATCCGATCTGCCGCACTTCGCCGCACACGCATTGGGCGAGCCTCGATCCTCTTGCAATCCTTTTTCGGCCGATAGTAATTTAGGTTAATAAGCAGCGGGCGGTGCATGGGGGAGCGATGACGGGCCTGTCGTTGGTGATCTGTGGAGCGATCGGCGTCGGACTTCTCGCAATGCTGTTCCTTCTGCATGAGCTCAAGAACGCTCCCTACGACGACGGCCTCGAACCCGAGCAGGTGGTGCCCGAACTCGAAAAGCAGAGGTTGCGCTACCGGTCGTTCGATTAGCGACGCGATACGGTGTCCGTTCGATCCAAGCGGGAAGTGTCACGCTCGGCCGGCGCGCCGCTCGAGCGAAACCCGGATCCGTCATGCCGAAGGGATCGACCGGATCAGGGATGAGGTCGGGCCCCATCCGCGGACTTGCTCGTACCCCGATAAGCCGCGCGTCCTCAGGCGATGGCGCGCCCGTCCCGCATCCGTGCCGCGAGCGCCGAGCGATAGACCGTCAGCAGCGTGGCGGTCGTCGCCGTCTCGGTCCAGTCGCGCAAATAGGCGGCACGGGCGGCCACACCCATCTGTCGGGCTTCCTCCGGCCGGGCGCGCAACCGCTCGATGGCCTGGGCGAGGTCGGCCGGGTCGCCCGGCGTCACCAGCAGACCCGTCACGCCGTCCTCGACGAGACCGGCGAGCGCACCGATCCGCGAGGCGATGACCGGCGTGCCTGCGGCGTAAGCCTCGGCCACGACCATCGGCAGACCCTCGTACCAGAGCGAGGGCACGACGAGGGCGACGGCCCGGCCCATCCGCGCCCGCATCTCTGCGCGGGGCAGGGCGCCGAGCAGGTTGAGGCCCGGTGCCCCCTCCAGCATCTCCCGCAGCGGCCCTTCGCCCGCGACATCGACCGGCGCGGTAAGGAGCGCGCCGGCTCCCTTCAGGATCTCGACGCCCTTCTCGGGGCTGAGGCGGCCGGCGAAGAGGATGCCCTCGCGCGGGCCCTCCTTCGGCGGCCCCGGATCGGGCAGGCCGTTGGGCTTCACGAAGATACGCTGCGCCGGCAAACCCGCCGCGATGAAGCGACCGCGGGCGAACTCGGTCAGCGCGACGAAGGCATCGACGTCCCGCGTCCAGGTGCCGGTGCGGCGGTGCCGGTCGATCATCCGCGCCACGGCGAACGTGCCGAGCCGCGAGCCGCGGTAGCAGCCGTGGCGCACCGCCGCGTAGGAGGAGCCGGTGAGGCAGATCTCGCAGGGCGCGCCGTCGCGCATCAGCATCGCCCCGGCGCAGGCGAGGCGGAAATTGTGCAGTGTCTGCACGGTCACCGGGCCGAGCGCCCGCACCACCCCGTGCATGGCGGGCGAGACCAGGGGGAAGGTGTTGTGGGCGTGGACTACGTCCGGCCGGAAGCGCTCCACCGCCGCGACCACGCGGGCGATGCCGCGGGGCGCGTGCGGCGCCTCGAACGCTGTGCGCAGGCGGTCCAGCGGCGTGCGGATCTCGTCGTTGTGGAAGGCCAGGGTCTCGACCGTGCAGCCGGCCGCGGCCAGGGCCGCGGCCTCGTGCTCCACCACCGCGTCCTCGCCGCCCCGGATCTGGTAGTGGTTGTGGACGATGAGGACGCGCAACAGAGGGCTCCTTACGACCGGCGCGGCTCGGGTTGGCGCGCGATCTTCCACAGGAAGACGGGCGCCATGACGAGATAGCGCCGCCACAGCCGCCGGGGCTCGCTCAGGAGCCGGTGCAGCCATTCGAGGGCGAGCACCTGCATGAGTTTCGGCGCACGCTTGACCGCTCCGGAATGGAAATCGAAGGCGGCACCGACCCCGATCAGCACCATGCCCGGCAAACGATCGAGGTGATCGTTCATCCAGATGTCCTGCTTGGGCGTCGACATGCCGACCCAGACGATGTGCGGCTCGGCCGCCTTGATTGCATCGGTGAGCCGCGCGTCGAGATCGGGCGCGACGGCGCCGAAGGGCGGGCAAGCGAGGCCGCAGACTTCGGTGCCGGGATACTTGCGGGCGAAATTCGACGCGACCTGCTCGGCCACGCCCTCCTTGCCGCCGTAGAGATAGTGGCGGATGCCGGTGTTCTGGGTGGCCGCGAACATCTCCTCCATCAGCGAGGGGCCCGGCACGCGGCCGGTGCCGTGCGCCCGGAAGAACCGGCTGATGATCGTGAGCGGCGCGCCGTCCGGGGTGATCATGCTGGCCCGCTCGTGCGCGGCCCTCAGATCGGGCTGGTCCTGAGCGCACATGATGCCGTGCACGTCGCGCACGCAGATCATGCTGGTGCGCCGCGCCCGCGCCCAGCCGATGAGGGTGCGGACAGCGAACGGCATGTCGATGACGCTCACCGGCACGCCGAGGATGCGGGTCGCCGGGAGACGATGCGCCGCCGGCCCGTCCGCCTGGACGAGGTAGGGGTCGTTCCGGTTGATCCGGAGTGCGTAGGGCCCGGAGGCCGGGATGGCCACGGCGTCGCTCATGGACAGGCTTCCCTCGATCTCAGCCATGGGCGACATGCTCCTGGAACCACGCATAGGTCGCGGCGATACCGTCCCGCAGCGGCACCTTCGGCGCCCAGCCGCGGCAACGCAGCTTGTCCGCCGACATCAGCTTGCGCGGGGTGCCGTCGGGCTTGCTCGGATCGCGGACGATCTCGCCCTCGAACCCGACGACCTCGCAGACGAGGCGGGTCAGGTCGTAGATCGGGATGTCCTCGCCCGAGCCGACATTGACGTGCTCGGCCTCCGAATAGGTCCTCATCAGGTGCACGCAGGCGTCGGCGCAGTCATCGACGTGCAGGAACTCACGGCGCGGCGAACCGGTGCCCCAGATCACCATCTCCTTGGCGCCGGAGCGCTTGGCCTCGTGCGCCTTGCGGATCAGGGCCGGCAGGACGTGGCTGGAATTGAGGTCGAAATTGTCGCCCGGCCCGTACAGATTGGTCGGCATGGCCGAGATGAAGTCGCGGCCGTGCTGCTGGCGATAGGCCTGGGCCAGCTTGATCCCGGCGATCTTGGCGACCGCGTACCACTCGTTGGTCGGTTCCAGCGATCCCGTGAGCAGGCTCGACTCGACGATCGGCTGTTCGGCGAATTTCGGGTAGATGCAGCTCGATCCGAGGAACAGCAGCTTGCCGACATCTTCGCGGAACGCCGCCTCGATGACGTTGGCCTCGATCATCAGGTTCTCGTAGAGGAAGTCGGCCGGATAGGTCGCGTTGGCCAGGATCCCGCCGACCTTGGCCGCGGCCAGGAACACCGCGTCCGGCCGCCGCTCCCGCATCCAGGCCCGCACGGCGGCCTGATCGCACAGGTCGAGTTCCGCCCGCGTCGCGGTGAGGACCTCGCAATCCTCACCCTTCAAACGCCGTACCAAGGCGCTGCCGACGAGGCCGCGATGTCCGGCGACGAAGACGGTCTTGCCCGCCAAGCTGTGCATCGGTCGGCCCCTACAGAAGCGGGTTGGAATCGGTCGGCGCCGGGTTCTCGCGGTACCACGCGACCGTGCGCTCGATGCCCTGGACCAGGGAGACGCTCGGCGCGTAGCCGATCGCCTGCATCTTGCCGATGTCGGGGCAGCGGCGCGGCGTCGCCCCGGCTGCGGCCGCTCCGGCGATCAGCTCGACGCGGGTGCCGAGCGCCTCTGCGGTGATCCGGGCGAGATCGCGGATCGCGACCTCCTCCATCGAGCCGATATGGTAGACGTTCATGCTCTCGCCGTCGCGCCACATCCGGACGATGCCGTCGACGACGTCGCTGACGTAGCAGAAGGCGCGGGTCTCGCTGCCGTCGCCCTGGAGCGTGATCGATCCGCCGTCACCGGCCGCGACGATCTTCTCGATGAGCTGCGGCACGACGTGCTTCCAGCCCATATCCGGCCCGTAGATGTTGTGCGGGCGGAAGACCTGGACCTTGCGCAACTTGTCGCGGCAATAGTTGAAGGCGATCAGTTCCGAGATCAGCTTCGACCCGCCGTAGGAGTAGCGCGGGTTGAGCGAGTCGGGGATCACCATCTCGATGGTCTCGTCCGTCGGCACCACGCGCGGGGTCTGGTAAACCTCCGCCGAGGAGGCGACGACGAGATCGGGCACACCGGCCTCGATGCAGGCTTCGGAGACGGCAAGCGCGCCGCGCACGCCGACATCGAGCACGAGTTGCGGCTGCGTGTAGAAGTTCTCCGTGCCGTTGACGGCGGCCAGATGAAACACGCATTCGACGCCCCGGAGCGCCTCGACCAGCGCATCCTTGTCGCGCACGTCGAGCGTCACGCGCTCGATCGCGCCCTGGGCGTTGGCGAGCCGCGAGGCCTGTCCGCGGATGTAGTTGTCGATCGCGACGACCTCGTGCCCCTCGGCCAGGAGCGCGCGGGTGAGGTGGGCGCCGATGAATCCGCCCGCCCCGGTGACAGCCAGTCTGCTCATTGAAACTTACCCACGAGGTTGCCCACGGTGACGTAGCGATTTTCCAGAACCTCCGCCGGCATCTCGCTGAGGTTGTTCCAGTAATCGTAGACGAAGGCGTCGTCCGACATCGTACCGATGATCGTTTCCAGATCGATCTTCGAATATTCCGGATGGTTGTTGGCGATCACGAGGACGTCGGCGCCCTCGCAGGCGGCGGCGAGGCTGTCGTAGGGCGTCAGCCCCGACGAGATCGCCCGGATGTGGTCCATCGGCACCACGCCGTCATAGACGCGGATTTCCGAAAACTGCTCGGTCGCCATCATCTCGCGGATGACGTGGAGCGACATCGACCCGCGCAAGTCGTCGGTCTCCGGGCGACCCTTGAAGGCGAGGCCGGCGACCACCGCCTTGAACGGTCCGGCGCGGCGCGCCCGCAGCCGCTCGACGAGGCTGCCCACCGTCTCCGCCGGCTGGCGCTCGTTGACGAGGCGGGAGGCCGCGGTGATCTCGAGGTTCACGCCCTGGCTCGAGACCGAGGAGAGCAGGATGTGCGGATCCTTCTCCAGGCAGGGACCGCCGACGAGGCCCGGCGCGGCGACATTGGTGCGGGTGTAGCCGAGCTTGCCGTAGCGGATCACGTCGTTGGCGTTGATGCCAAGCGCGTCGCAGGCCCGCGCAACCTCGTTGGCGAAGGCGAAGTGGACGTCGCGCGAGGTGTTGTCGACGAGCTTGATCATCTCCGCCGTCTCCGGGCTCGCGACCCGGACGATGGTGTGGGTCAGGCGGCTGAACAGGGCGGCGGCCGCATCGGACGCGTCCGGCGTCTCACCGCCGACGATCTGCGGCAGGTTGATGAGTTCGCGCATCGCGTCGCCTTCGAGCGTCCGCTCGGGGCACATCGCGAGGTGGTAGGGCGTGCCGGTGCGGTCGAGGATCGGCTTGACCACGCCCGTCGTCGTGCCGATCCGCACGGTCGAGCGCAGGATCACCGTGGCACCCTCGGTGAAGTGCTCGGCCACCTCGCGGGTCGCCTCCTCGATCATATCGAGGCGCGGCTCGTGCGAGCCGGGATAGAGCGGGGTGCCCACCGTGATGATGTAGTACTCGGCCCGCGGCACATCGTGCGTCGTGGTGCTCGCGACGAAGCGGCCCTTCTTCACGACGTCGGCGAGGGCGGCCTGAAGCCCCACTTCGGCGAAATGCGGCACGCCGGCATTGGTCTTTTCGACGACGTCGGCCCGCTTCTCGATGCCGTAGACCTGAACACCGCGGCGGGCCAGGGCGACGGACAGGGTCAGGCCGACATAACCGAGACCGATGATGACGACGTTGGGAGCTTTTCTGGCGTCCATAACTTGGTCCCGTCTGTGATCGATCGTCGGAATCTCTGACCCGATTGGGAATCCGGCACGGCGCAAGCGCTCGCCCGTCACCGCTCCACCCCGGGACGGCCGAAACCGTCGGGATTGAACTGTGACCAGTTCAGCAAAGCCTGTGCCTGCGGAAAATCGTATCAAAACGGGATCAACGGCCCGTCAGCGGACACTTAGAGTTCGTCGCGCGAAGATTTCGGGACTTTCGACGGTCAACGGACGGAGTCCGGCGGGCGGAGCATCTGATCTTTGTCGGGTCGGCCGGGGCGGGGATCGCGATCCGTTCACCCGCCGCGCCGTTTCAATCCCACTGCGCCCGCGCGGCCCATAGCCTCAGCCCGCCCCGGCGCCGCCCAAGCAACGCTTCACGCCGCGCTTCGTTCGTCCTGCCGGAGACGGTGGGGCGCATCGGGCGCCGCCGGCTTGGAGGGAGACGCGGATGCCGGTTCGGATGACCCAGGAAACGCAGGACGTGATCGACGGCCGGCGGCAGGTGGTGGTGCGGGTTCTGTTCGGCCGGCCGGACGCGGGACGCGACATCGTCGAGGTCTCGGCGACGGTCCGGGTGCCCGCCATCGAATCCGAAACGCAGACGGAGGCCGCCGCGCGGCAGATGGCACGGCGCGCGCTCGAACAGGCGCTGTCGGCCTTCCCGCTCTGAGGAGGGCTCAGCAAACGCCCGGCCGCCGGACGGCCTCGGGTCGGTCAAAGCAGCGCGTTTTGTGAGAGACCGTGAGGATGGCGCCGCGGTTGCCCACCGGCGTCACCTCCGCATCAAGGTGCGTTCGGGGACAAGGTGTGGATTCTCACGCCGCGCAACCATCGGGCCGATTTCGCCTTTTCCTCGCCATTCCCTTGCGGTCGAACCGCCGGACATGCCTTAAGTGCATCAGCGAGTGCCACGCCCACCAGGGCGAGTGGTCTCAACCCAAATTCCGACGATCCCATAGGGATAGCGGATTGGGGCTTCGCTCGAGCGCTGCGCAGGCTGGGCGATACGCTTCCCGCTTCGAATCGAGCGGAAACCGTATCACTCTCACGCGCGGTCCCCTTTCGTCCTTCAGGCCGCTCCCGCGCCTGCATCTCGCCAGGGTTGATGTCGTCCAACGCTTTTCTCGCCGCCGCCGCGATCCTCCCCTTCGCGGGCTCCGTGCTCACGGGCGCCCTGCCGAGTCATGCGCGCACCGCCGCGGCCGTGCTCGCCGGGTTCGTGACCCTGGCCAGCCTCGGCTGCATCCTCGCGCTCACGCCGCAACTGGCCGAGGGCGGCACCGTCGTCCACGCGGTCGAGTGGCTGCCGAGCCTCGGCGTCAACCTCGTCCTGCGGCTCGACGGGCTCGCCTGGCTGTTCGCGGTGCTGGTGCTCGCCATCGGCGCGCTGGTGGTGCTCTACGCGCGCTACTACATGGCCGCCGCCGACCCGGTGCCGCGGCTGTTCTCTTATTTTCTCGCCTTCGTCGGCGCGATGCTCGGCATCGTTCTCTCCGGCAACCTGATCCAGCTCGTCCTGTTCTGGGAATTGACGAGCATCGTCTCGTTCCTGCTGATCGGCTACTGGTACGACAACGCCGCGGCCCGTGACGGCGCGCGGATGTCGCTCACCATCACCGCGGCGGGCGGCCTGTGTCTGCTCGTCGGGACGGTGCTGATCGGACGCATCGTCGGCAGCTACGATCTGGCCACCGTGCTGGCCTCGGGCGACACGATCCGCAACAGCCCGCTCTACCTGCCGGCCCTGGTGCTGGTGCTCATGGGCGCGCTCACCAAGTCGGCGCAGTTCCCGTTCCACATCTGGCTGCCGCGGGCGATGGCGGCGCCGACGCCGATCAGCGCCTACCTGCACTCGGCCACCATGGTGAAGGCCGGCATCTTCCTGATGATCCGCCTGTGGCCGGTGCTCGCGGGCACCGACGCGTGGTACTGGATCGTCGGCAGCGCCGGCATGGCGACCCTGCTGATCGGCTCGTGGAGCGCGATCTTCCAGCACGACCTGAAGGGTCTGCTCGCCTACTCGACCATCAGCCATCTCGGGCTGATCACGCTGCTGCTCGGCCTCAACTCGCCGCTCGCAGTGGTCGCCGCGATCTTCCACACGGTGAACCACGCGACCTTCAAGGCCTCGCTGTTCATGGCGGTGGGCATCATCGACCACGAGACCGGCACGCGCGACATGCGCCGCCTCTCCGGCCTGTGGCGGGCGATGCCCTATACCGGCACGCTCGCCATGGTCGCCGCCGCGGCAATGGCCGGCGTGCCGCTGCTCAACGGCTTCCTCTCGAAGGAGATGTTCCTCTCCGAGGCGGTCGACAACATGGGCGACCACCCGATTCATATCGCCCTGCCGGTGCTGGCGACGCTGGCGAGCGCCTTCACCATGCTCTACTCGCTGCGCTTCATCCGCCAGACCTTCTTCGGCCCGCCCCCGCACGACCTGCCGAAGACGCCGCACGAGCCGGTGCGGTGGATGCGCATCCCGATCGAGATGCTGGTGCTCGCCTGCATCGCCATCGGCCTCGTCCCGAACCTCACCATCGGCCCGGCCCTGGAGCGGGCGGTGAGTGCAGTGTTCGGCGCGGAGACCCCGACCTACAGCCTCGCGATCTGGCACGGCTTCAACGCACCGCTGGCGCTCAGCATGATCGCCCTCGTCGGCGGCGTGCTGCTCTACGTCCTGTTCGGAAAGCGCATCAACACCAACCCCCGCGGCGGCCCCTGGCTGATGGACCGCCTCGACGGCGGCTGGGTGTTCGAGCGCGTGATGACCGGGCTGACGAAGGGCGCCCGCCTGCTGGAACGGGCCTTCGGCGCCGAGCGGCTCCAGCCGCAATTGCGCATCCTGTTCCTCGCCGCCCTGCTCGCTGCGCTGGCGACCGGCGTCGCCCGCGAGCTCGACCTCTTCGCGCTTGGCCGGCTCACGCCGTTCGATCCCGCCTTCGCGCTGATGTGGCTCGTCGGCGGCGCCTGCGCGATCGGTGCGGCGGAGCGGGCGAAGTATCATCGCCTCTCGGCCACGATCTTCGTCGGCGGGGCCGGGCTCGTCAGCAGCCTGACCTTCCTCTGGCTCTCGGCGCCGGATCTAGCGGTGACGCAGATCCTCGTTGAGATCGTCACCACCGTCATGCTGCTGCTGGGCCTGCGCTGGCTGCCCAAGCGCGACCGGGCGATTCCCGCGCCCGCCGCCGAGAAGGCGCGGGCCCGCCGCCGCCGCCTCGTCGATCTCTGCATCGCCAGCTTTGCCGGGCTGGGTCTCGCCGGCCTCGCCTACGCCGTGATGACCCGCCCGGCCGGCGACGGCATCGCGCGCTGGTTCATCGAGGAGGCCTATCCGCAGGCGGGCGGGCGCAATGTCGTCAACGTGCTGCTGGTCGATTTCCGCGCCTTCGACACGCTGGGCGAGATCTCGGTGCTCGGCATCGTCGGATTGACCGTGTTCGCGTTGCTGCGCCGCTTCCGCCCGGCGCCCGACAGCCTGGAGCGCCCCAAGCAGCAGCACCATCACGACGCCTACGACCGCGCCCGCGAGGGCCGCAAACCCGGCGACACCACCGCCGACGCCCTGATGGTGCCGCGGGTGGTGATGACGTGGCTGTTCCCGTTCATCGTGCTGCTGTCGCTGCACCTGTTCCTGCGCGGCCACGACCTGCCCGGCGGCGGCTTCGCGGCGGGCATCGCGCTCACCATCGCCTTCATCCTGCAATACATGGCCTGCGGCGCGCGGTGGGTGGAGGAGCGCCTGCGCATCCAGCCGATCTCGTGGATCGGTCTCGGCCTGCTCATCGCGGTGGGCGCCGGGGCGGCCTCGTGGGCGTTCGGGCGGCCCTTCCTCACCGCCTATTTCGCCTATTGGGAGCTGCCGCTGCTCGGCAAGGTCCCGGCGGCGAGCGCCCTGGTGTTCGATCTCGGGATCATGGTGCTGGTGGTGGGCGCGAGCGCGCTGATGCTGGTGGCGCTCGCCCACCAATCCCTGCGCCGCACCCGCAGCGCGGAGGCGGAGGCCGAACTGGATGCCGAACAAGCCGGCGAGGAGACGGCGTAATGGAGATCGTGCTGTCGGCCGGAATCGGCGTCTTCGCCGCCTCCGGCGTGTGGCTGATGCTGCGCCCGCGCACCTTCCAGGTGGCGCTCGGGCTCTCCCTGCTGAGCTACGCCGTCAACCTGTTCATCTTCGCCATGGGCCGGCTCACCGTCGGCGCGCCGCCGGTGCTCGGGGCCGGGCCTGAGACCGTCTCGGTCGATGATCCGGTGCCGCAGGCGCTCGTGCTTACCGCCCTGGTGATCAGCTTCGCGCTCACCGCCCTCTTCCTCGTGGTGCTGCTCGCGGCCCGCGGCATCACCGGCAGCGATCACGTCGACGGCCGGGAGCCGCATCACGCCGAACCCACGCCGGAGAACCCGCATCCATGAACGCGCCCCTCCTGAGCGGCCCCGGCGCGGTCCTGTGGTCCGATCATCTCGTCGTCCTGCCGATCGTGCTGCCGATCGCCGCGGCCGGTGTCATGTTTCTGATGGACGAGCGGCGCCACCGCCTGAAGTCGGCGATCAGTCTCGCCACCGTGCTGGTGCTGCTCGGCATCGCCCTCGCCCTCGTCGGCCGGGCGGCCGAGGCGCCAGAGGTCTACCGACTCGGCAACTGGGCGGCGCCCTACGGCATCGTGCTGGTGGCCGACCGGCTCTCGGCGGTGATGCTGACGCTGGCGAGCGTGCTGGGGCTTGCCGCCCTGGTCTTCTCCTTCGCCCGCTGGGGCCGGGCCGGCCCGCGCTTCCACGGCCTGTTCCTGCTGCTGCTGATGGGGGTGAACGGCGCCTTCCTCACTGGCGACGTGTTCAACCTGTTCGTGTTCTTCGAGGTGATGCTGGCGGCCTCCTACGGCCTCGTCCTGCACGGCTCGGGCGAGACCCGCATCCGGGCGGGCCTCGGCTACATCGCCGTCAACCTCGTCGCCTCGCTGTTCTTCCTCATCGGTGTCAGCCTGATCTACGGCACGATGGGCACGCTCAACATGGCCGACCTCGCCCGGCGGCTCGCGAGCCCTCCGGCCGAAGCCGCTTTGTTCGAGGTCGGCTGCGCCGTGCTTGGCATCGCCTTCCTCATCAAGTGCAGCGCCTGGCCCCTCGGCTTCTGGCTGCCGACCACCTATTCCGCCGCCACCGCCCCCGCGGCGGCGATCCTGGCGATCCTGAGCAAGGTCGGCGTCTACGTCGTGATCCGCCTCAGCCTTCTCCTGTTCGGGGACGGCAGCTCGGCAGGGTTCGGCCAGAGCTGGATCCTCGTCACCGGCCTCGCGACCATCGCCTTCGGCACGTTCGGCATCCTGGCCGCGCGCCATCTGACGCGGGCGGCGGGCTACGCGGTGATGATCTCGTCGGGCACGGTGCTGGCAGCACTCGGCACCGGCAGCGCGGCGGCGCTCTCCGGCGCGCTCTACTATCTCGTCGGCTCGACCTGCGCGGCCGGCGCCCTGTTCCTGCTGGCCGAGATCCTGCAGCGTGCCCGCGACCCGGCGGATGCAGCCCAACCCGTCTTCGCCGACGAGTACCGCGATCCCTTCGACGATGCCGACGCCGTCGAGGTCGGCCGGGCGATCCCCGCGGCAGTGGCGATTCTCAGCAGCGGCTTCCTGCTCTGCACGCTGATGCTCGCCGGCATCCCGCCGCTCTCGGGCTTCGTCGGCAAGCTGGCGATGTTCTCGGGGCTCGCCTCCACCACCATGACCGCCTCGGCTTGGTGGCTGATCGCCGCGCTCACGCTCTCCAGCCTCGGCACCCTGATTCCCCTGGTGCGGCTCGGCATCTTCAGCCTGTGGGTGCCCCATGACGACCCGCCGCCGACGATGCGGACGCCGGAACTCGCAAGCCTCAGCGTCCTGCTCGCGGCCTGCATTGCGCTCGCGCTGTGGGGCGGGCCGGCGCTCGCCTATAGCGAGGCCACCGTGCGCTGGCTGTCGCAGCCGCAGGACTACGTCCGCGCCGTCCTCGATTCGGGCAGAGGTGAAGCGGGCAAAAGCAGCGCAGGCAAGAGCAGCGTAGGCAACGGTGCAGCGGGAGCAAGGCCATGAACGCGCTTCTGCCCCACCCCTTCCTCTCCGCCGGCCTCGTCCTGATGTGGCTGCTGCTGAACGCGCCGCCGACGCCCGGCAACGTTCTGCTCGCGCTCCTCGTCGGGCTGACCGTGCCGGCGGTGATGCGGGCGCTGCGCCCCAGACCGGTGCGGGTCCGCCGCCCCGGTCTCGCCGTGCGGCTGCTGTTCACCGTCCTCTACGACATGCTGCGCTCCAACATCGATGTGGCCAAGATCATCCTCGGCCTGCATCGCGGCGAGCGGCGCACCGGCTTCGTCTCGGTCCCCCTCGACATGACGACGCCGTTCGGCTTGTCGGTGCTGTCGATCATCCTGACCGCCACGCCCGGCACCCTCTGGGTCCAGTACGATTCCCATACCGGGCGCCTGCTGATGCACCTTCTCGACGACACCGACAGCGAGGGCTGGGTCCGCCGCGTCAAGGACCGCTACGAGCGCCCCCTGATGGAGATCTTCGCGTGAGCGCCGCTACCGTCCTCGATTGGGGCCTCGGCCTCGCCCAAGGCATGCTGGTGCTGGCGATGGCGCTGGCCGCGTGGCGGATGCTGCGCGGCCCCCGCGCTCAGGACCGCATCCTTGGCCTCGACACGCTCTACCTCAACGGCATGCTGGCGATCGTCGTCCACGGCATGCGCACCGGCAGCGGCCTCTATTTCGAGGGCGCGCTGATCCTTGGCATGATCGGCTTCACCGCCACCGTGGCGCTCGCCAAGTTCCTGATGCAGGGCGAGGTGATCCAGTGACCGGCGCCGACCTGCCCGCCTGGGCGGCCTGGATCGTTGTGGCGCTGGCGCTCGGTGGCGCCGGCTTCTCGCTGACGGGCGCGCTCGGGCTCATCCGCCTGAAGACCTTCTACGAGCGCGTCCACGCCCCGACGCTCGGGGCCACGCTCGGCGCCTTCCTGATCCTAGCCGGCTCGATGCTGCTGCTGTCGCTGATCGAGGGCCACATCGTCCTGCGCGACGTGCTGATCGGCCTGTTCATCACCATCACCACACCGGTGACGATGCTGCTGCTGGCCCGCGCCGCCGCCCACCGCGACCGCACCGAGAAGAACCCGAAGGCCCCACCCGAGCCGTGATGTTTTTCGGTTGAGCGCCAGCGCCGGGCCCGCGCGTCGCAGCGGGTCGGGATCGAGGGGCGACGGATGGCCCGCTTGCTCTTCGTTGAGCTCGCGGCCTTGGCAGCCTATGGATAGCCCCCATGGAACTCCGAGCTTCAACTGAGCGATCCTTGGCTCCCGTAGCCCCCTTGGCTCCCGTGGCGCCCTTGGCCTGCAAACCGCCCCCTGGAACGGCTGCGCCGTTCCTGCCGATGAGCCGCGCCGAGATGACGACGCTCGGGTGGGACGCCTGCGACATCGTGCTGGTGACCGGTGACGCCTACGTGGATCACCCCAGCTTCGGCATGGCGATCATCGGCCGGCTGCTCGAAGCGCAGGGGTTCCGGGTCGGCATCATCGCGCAGCCCGACTGGCAGTCGGCGGAGCCGTTCAAGGCGCTGGGCAAGCCGCGCCTGTTCTTCGGCGTCACCGGCGGCAACCTCGATTCGATGGTCAACCGCTACACGGCGGACCGTCGCTTACGCCATGACGACGCCTACACCGCCGGCGGGGAAGGCGGCCGGCGGCCGGACCGCTCAACAATCGTCTACACGCAGCGCTGCCGCGAAGCCTACAAGGACGTGCCGATCGTGCTCGGCGGCATCGAGGCCTCACTGCGCCGGATCGCCCACTACGATTACTGGTCCGACAAGGTGCGCCGCTCGATCCTGGCGGACGCGAAAGCCGATCTGCTCCTCTACGGCAATGCCGAGCGCGCCGTGGTCGAGGTGGCGAACCGCCTCGCGGCCGGCGAAGCGCCGCACGAACTCGAGTCGGTCCGGGGTGTGGCCCTGTTCCGCCGCGTGCCCGAGCATTACACCGAGTTGCCCGCCGACGATCTCGACTCGACGGACGAGGCCGCCGCCCGTCGGCCCGGCGACACCGTGATCCGGCTCCCCGCCTACGACGAGGTCAAGGACGACAAGGAGGCCTATGCCCGCGCCTCGCGCGTGCTGCACCGCGAGGCCAATCCCGGCAACGCGCGCCCGCTCGTCCAGCGCCACGGCGACCGCGACCTGTGGCTGAACCCGCCGCCGATCCCGCTGACCAGCGACGAGATGGATGCGGTCTACGACCTGCCCTACGCCCGCGCGCCCCACCCGTCCTACGGCGACGCGAAGATCCCCGCCTGGGATATGATCAAGTTCTCGGTGACGATCATGCGCGGCTGCTTCGGCGGCTGCACCTTCTGCTCCATCACCGAGCACGAGGGCCGCGTCATCCAGAACCGCTCGGAGGGCTCGATCCTGCGCGAGATCGAGCGGATCCGCGACAAGACGCCGGGCTTCACCGGCGTGATCTCGGATGTCGGCGGGCCGACCGCGAACATGTACCGGATGGCCTGCAAGGACCCGAAGATCGAGGCGGCGTGCCGGCTGCCGTCCTGCGTCTTCCCGGACATCTGCCCCAACCTCAACACCTCGCACGACGACCTGATCCGGCTCTATCGCAAGGTCCGCGAGGTGAAGGGCGTCAAGAAGGTGATGGTCGCCTCCGGCGTGCGCTACGACCTCGCGGTCCGAAGCCCCGAATACGTCGAGGAGCTTGTGACCCACCATGTCGGCGGCCGTCTGAAGATCGCGCCCGAGCACACCGAGCGCGGTCCCCTCGACCTGATGATGAAGCCGGGCATCGGCACCTACGACCGCTTCAAGGAGATGTTCGACGCCGCCGCCAAGAAGGCCGGCAAGAAGTACTACCTGATCCCGTATTTCATCGCGGCGCATCCGGGCACGACCGACGAGGACATGCTGAACCTCGCGCTCTGGCTCAAGAAGAACGACTACCGCGCCGATCAGGTCCAGACCTTCCTGCCCTCGCCCATGGCGACGGCCACGACCATGTACCATACCGAGATCAACCCGCTGCAGGGCGTGCGGCGCGGCGGAAGCGAGCCGGTCGATGCGATCAAGGGCCTGCGGCAGCGGCGGCTGCACAAGGCGTTCCTGCGCTACCACGACCCCGAGAACTGGCCCCTGCTTCGCGAGGCGCTGCGCGAGATGGGCCGTGCGGATCTCATCGGGCCGAGGCCGGACCAGCTCGTGCCGTTCTCGCAGCCGCCGGGAACGGGCTCAGGCGTGGGCAAGGGACGAGGCCAGCCGCGCCCCATACGCGCCGCGGGTGGCGGGCAGCGTTTCACCACGAAGGGCGTCCCGTTCAGGAAGTGACGGCCTCACGCGCCTGATACGGTTTCCGGATGATCGTTTTCGGGAACCGTTGATTCCGCTCTCCCCGCGCGCGGGGAGAGGGCCACGTCTTGCCCTGCGTCGGGGAGCGTGGCGAGGCGGCAGCCGAAGATGAGGGGGCTTGGCCGGAAGCGCCTCTTGCCGAGCCTCCACCGGCGGCACCCGTCACCCCCGCAGCCGCGCCACCGCCATCTTCCGCACCCGGCTCGCGTAGAACGAGAGAAACCCGCGCTGGGCGTGGTCGCCGGGGGTGCGCAGGACGAGGCCCGGATCGACCAGCATCCGCCGGCCCGTGGCGGAGGTCGTCGCGGCCTGTTTTCCCGTTCTACCGAAGCCCCCGGAACGTCGGCTTGCCAGCAGTCTGAGCCACCTTGGATGACCGAGCTTGGCCCGATCGTCACCGTCAGCTTCAAGGCTTGGGAGGAGAGGAGGCTCGGCACGACTCAGGTAAAGGGCTCAAAGTGCCCTCTTCGACTTCTTGCAATAGGCTTTCGTGACGTCCGATCACGCTTCAGGATGGCCCGAGACCTCGACCCGTCGCTGCACTTCGACTCCCGACCCTCACACGATCCGCGACGGCGAGATCGGAGCCAGAGCTGTGCCCCTTGCGTCAGGTCTAATCGGCGCATGCAACAGGTGGAGGCTGGCCGTGCAGCTCGATCCTCCCCACGGCCTTGCTCTCACAAGAGACCGGCGTCAGGGGGACTGGCGTAGCCTGTCGAGGGCGAAGCGCATGTTAGCCAGGAAGCGCGGACGCTCCGCATCCGGCATCTGTCCGCTCTCAAGGGCACGCAGGCACGCATCGAGGCATTCAAGGTTGCTGTCGCACCAGTAGGCGTTGACCGCGAACTCGTCGTAGAGGCCGTAGGCGTAGATCCAGGTTTCGACGAACAGGGCGTCCGCCGGAGCCGGCAGACCGAGCGACGGCTCGGCCACGGCTCGACCCTGCGCATAGCGGCACAGAAGGCGGCAGAGGCGGCTGGCGGCGTGGGCGGCCTCGGCCCGTCCGGGCACGGCCGCGCTGGCCCGGGCATAGGTCGCGAGGATGAGGTCGGGATCGCGGCCCAGCCGCTCCATCATCCGTCCGGCCTGGAGCAGACTGACATAGACCTCCTCGATCCAGAAGCCGAGCTCGGTCCGGCGCAGATAGGCCTCGAGCGCCTCGGCGGGCTGGCCGCAATCGCGGTAGCTCTGCGCGAGATAGAAGGTGTAGCGCGCCACGAGGAAAGGGTCCGTCTCGGTCGCGAGCGCGCTTTCGAGGACCTGCGCGTCCCGGTGGTAGGTCTGCGGGTCGCGGCGGCGGGCGCCGTCGTGGTTGCGCACCATCGTCACCGGCAGCGCGCCGGCGGTGGAGGCCACGTCTCCGCAGGTCAGGAACTCGTGCAGCACACCTCGGTAGCGCCAGGGCAGCGCGGAGCGGACGATTTGCGTGCGCTGGTAGACGATCCCGTCATCCGCGATATCGAGGATGTAGGCATCGCCCTCTAGATCCGGCAAAACGAAGCCGGGCGGAATGCGGAGCGTGTCGTCGGCGTCGATGATCAGCGTGAATGTCCCGTGCTCGCGCGCAAGGGCGAGGGCCTCGCTGCGGTTGTGCGCGAAATCCTGCCAGGGCCGCTGGTGCAGGGTGCCGGGCAGATCGCGCAGTGCATCGCCGATGATCGCCTGCGTCCCGTCCGTTGAGCCAGTATCGACGATGACCCAGCGATCGATGATCGGCCGGACTGAGGCGAGGCAGCGCTGGATGACGTGCGCCTCGTTCTTCACGATCATGCACAGGCAGACGGTCTGGCCAGTCGGCGTCACGGGAAGAGGCCTCATACGTCGAAGAGGGTGAAGCCGCCGGAACACGGTGCCCTCATGCTATCGAATGCGTGCTGCCTGCCTTTCCCAAAGCGAGATGCGCGCAGCGTCGTATCTCAAGCATTCGATGCAGCATCAGCGTGATGTATATTGGCGAAATTCGACAGAAAAAGATGCGCCATACACACAAGTAATCTGGCACAAAGCAGATACCCGGCTGAATTATTCAGTCTGCAAACTGCATTTGAGGATACTGCTTCGCTGGCGGGTTTAGGAACGGCGATACTGCGTGTCCAGATAATGAACGAGGGGCACGCGCAGATCGGCCGCAGCCCACGGCGTGCGCGTCTCGGGTGTCAGATCGGTCATCGTCGATTTTCGGTAATGCCCCGCGTCGAAATGCGGCGACGGGTCGATATCTCGGGCGGCCCCGAAGCGCAGGTGGTGCGCGAAGGGATCGCGGTTCGGGCCGATCTCGACACCATAGCGGTCGAGATAGAAGGCGAGATCGAAGTCCGGGTTGGGCGCGAAACGCTGACTGCGCCGGTGGGCGAGGAAATGGGCCAGCGCGTTGGCCCGGCTCGGCAGCCGGTAGGTTCGCGCGTACCAGTGTGGATCGAAATAGCAGACCGGGCGGCAACCGGCACTCTCGCCGATCGTGAGGTAATGCACGAGAGGGTCCCGGTCGGCTCCCTCGAGATACCGGTCGCGATACCAGAGCGGATCGAAGTAGAGGTTCGGCCGCCGGCCCTCGCGCCAACCGAAACGGCAGAAATGCTCGATCGGCTCCGCCTCCTCACGCATCACGTCGGGGGCTTCGAACAGGTAGAGCGACTCGTCGAACAGCCCGGAGCCGGCGATCAGGCGCCGCTCCCTGAGCAACCGGGCCTGAACGGACCAGGAACGGGCAGCCGCCCTCCATCGACGAAGCCGATTGGCCATCACATCTGTCTCGGCTGAGTCCGCACGGGCTTCTGCGCGGCGAGGAAACCGGCCCGGCCGGCCGATCGGTCCGCAGGGCAGGCCGCTGCGCCCCGACCGATTTCGGAGCAGGGTTCATCGGGGCCGGGGCCAGAACCGCCTCCGCATCGCGGGGCGTTCGGCGCTGAGAAAGGTCTCAGCGCCGAAGCGATCGTCACGCGGTGCGGCTGAGGCCGAGACGTGCCCGCCAGCCGGTACCCGGCTGCCGCTGCGCCTCCCAGATGTCGGCCTGACGCTCCAGTTGCGCCCGCACCGTTCGCAGCTTGGCCCCGGCAATCACGTAGGGCGCACAGCCCCCCTCATGCGCCATCGCCGCGAAGGTCGGGTGCAGGATCAGCGGCGCTCCGCCGTTCTCGAAGAAGCCGCGGTTGTCCACGTCGAGATAGCTTTCCGTCGGCAGCCCCTCGGCCAGTAGGAGCGCATGCCGCTCCAACTCGACGTGCAGGTATTCGACCGACGTGACCTCAACCCGTGTGATCGTGCGGTCGTTGACGAGGCAGATCGCGGGGATGAGAACGCCGTCGCAGTAGAGGCCGTGGCCGGGCGAGACGATGAGGTCCCGCACTGGCAGGCCCTGACCGAAGGCGCCGGCGGCGATCCGCACGGGGTGAGCGGTGGTGGGCTGCGGATGCGTCCGCAGATCGAGGAAGCGACGGCCGATCCAGCGTACGGTGGCGACGGCGCCGTCGGCGAGGCTCACGACATCGCCGGGCTGCAGGTGCTCGATCGCGCGCTCGCCATCCGGCGTCGCGATGCGGGTGCCGGGCGTGAAGCAGATGACGGGACCGGTACCGCCGGTGGCCCCGGTGCCGCCGGTGGCTCCTGTGCCACCGGTCGCTCCGGTGCTGCCCGTGGCTCCTGTGCCACCGGTCGCTCCGGTTCCGCCCGTGGCTCCCGTGCCGCCCGTTGCTCCCGTGCCGCCCGTTGCTCCGGTGCCGCCCGTTGCTCCGGTGCCGCCCGTTGCTCCCGTGCCGCCCGTTGCTCCGGTGCCGCCCGTGGCTCCGGTGCCGCCGGTGGCTCCGGTGCCGCCCGTCGCCGCTACTGCGTAATCACCGAGGGCATTATTGGTGTCCGCTGTAAAGCGCGTCCGCGTTGTCCCGGCCGGAGGATTTGATCCGTACAACTGAGTATTCGACAGAATGTATCGATAATTCCCCTGGTCCGTCTCTCCGGGAGGAATGGCATTGCTGGTAAACAATATCATATTCGAATTGTCGAATTGGGTTGCAGTGAGCTGCACCGATTTTCCGGCAAATGCGGCTGGCGCGTCGGCCCCGTAAGTCAAGCTGACCGTGCTACCCGGTCCGTTGACCGTCCCCGTGACGCTGACAGAGTAGGTGGAGGCAGCATCGACTTGGAAATTACCAGATGCCCCGCCGTCATCGGTTCCAAGGAATCCAGGAGCATAGACCGTATTATTAAAATTGATCGGCAGCGCCATTGCGTCCTCTCCCCTTTGTAGAAGAATCTAAATTTCCGACTTTGATTGAACTAAGCCAATTTAAAAGTCGGAAAACTGCGACTCATTCTTGTTGATTATTTATCAGGCGATGCCGCGGATGTGATCAACCCTTCGCCTTCATAAGAAGCATGACGGGAACGCTCATCGCCAGCAATCCCTCCAATCCTATAGTGCGTCTGGAAACTTATCGACTTCCAACGTTCGGATGTCGCTGTGCTGCATCTGCAACATATTTCCTGGGAAAAACGTACGAAAAAAGGAAGTTCGGCAAAGTATGCAGGATGAAATGGCAATTTATCTGCTTCATTTGACCGGTATCGACTGCCTGGAATCCAGGTAGCGACTGCTCAGCGCGCGATAGGCTGCGAGTGCGAGCGGGAGACCGGCCGACTTCAACGAGCGATCGCGCTGAACATACAACCGACAATTCGGTGCAGCGGTCAGCGATCGTCCGACGGACATCTGTCTTGATTTGCAGGCGGGACGTCAGCTTCCCGGTTAGACCCTGACGGCCACTCCCCACGACGGGAAAGGATTGCAACTCGATCCAAAACGCTGGTCCTCAGCCTCCGGATACCGGAATGCGGTGGAGGGCCATCACGCCGATATGTCTCGGCACAAGCCCGGACGGCCTCACCCCCGCAGCCGCGCCACCGCCATCTTCCGCACCCGGCTCGCGTAGAACGAAAGAAACCCGCGCTGGGCGTGGTCGCCGGGGGTGCGCAGGACGAGGCCCGGATCGACAAGCATCCGCCGGCCCGTGGCGGCGGCGATGCGGCGGTTGAGGGTGAGGTGCTCGCAGCGCGTGTAATCGTCGTCGAGATAGGAGCCGAGCCGGTAATCCGCGCCGCGGTAGAGCGTCAGCCCGTTGAAGGCCGAGAGGCAGGTGGCCTCGCGCTCCCGCGTCAGCGCGCTTTGCGCTGGGTAGATCGTGTCGGAGAAGAAGCGGTAATAGCCGAGCGCGCCGCGGCGGTGGCGGGCGATGTCGTCGAGAAGGTACTCGTAGCTCACCGCCTCGTCCTCGTAGGCGAGCAGATCGTAATAGTGCGGCTGCGACGCCGCCGAGACGGCGAACAGGCCCGGACGCTCCAGCTTGGCCAGCGCCGCGAGAACCGCCCCCGCCTCGGGCGGGCGCGCCATGACGTTGTCGATGTCGGCGACACAGACATAGGCGGGCGCCGGCCCCTGACCGTCGAGCACGCGCTTGAGATGTTCGCGGCCCCGGGCCATCCGCGCCAGCCGGCCGCGGATGTCGGACATGAAGGCGGTGGGGACATGGCTGAGTTCGCCCCGCGCCTGCGCCGCCCAGAGCTGTGCCCCGGTGCCGTCACGGGAGTCGTTTTCGCCGACGAGGGCGCGGCAATCGAGCCCCGCATCCCTCAGGGAGGACAGGAAGCGCAGGAAGGCGGGGAGGGTGGCCGCACAATTGCGCGCCAGGGCCAGCACCACGATGTCGGGGCGCTCCGCATCGACGGGGTCTTGCAAGGAGTCTTGCACGGGCCCTTGCACCGGGTCGCTCATCGCGCGGCTTCCTTCGGGGTCTTGGGGAGGGCAGGGGATTGGGCGGTACGCCCGGCCGTCCGGCAGGCGCAGGGGGCTTGAGCCGCGATCTCGCGCTGCGGATCGAGGGTAAGCGTCCGGTTGAGCGACCAGAGTGTGCCGGCGCAGTTCTTGGCATCCCACCACGGGTTGGGCCGGCCGGTGCGGGCGCGCCAATCGACGCTGTTCCCGCTCACCGTCACGGTGTGGCAGGGCTCGGCGTACTGGTTCCAGACCGAGATGCCGACATTGGTGAAGAGCTGCGGCCGGGCGATCACCACGTTGTCGGCGATGGTCATGTGGCTGCCGCTGGCCACGGCGATCCCGTACTGGCCCGGATCGATCAGCAGGTTGTCGCGGGCTTCCAGATAGGCGCCGCCGCCGTCGCCGAGCATGATCCCGCCGCCGGATTGGCTCGGACCGCCGCCGACGAGGCGGTTGCGGCTGACCAGGATCGGCCGGCCCGGCTCGCCGCGCGATTGGAACAGGCTGATCGCGTCCTCCGGCACGCCGCGGCCGGGCTCGTTCTCGCCGATGTTGCACGAGATGCCGTTGCCGGGCCCCTTCACCTTGTCGAACTGCACGAACTGGCCGGCGGGGATCGGCCCGCGGACGTTGCGCACGCTGTTGCAGCGGACCTCGACCCCGGTGGAGGAGAGCGCGCGGATGCCCGAGAGGGTGTTGTCGATCCGGTTCTCCTCAATGGTGACGCCGTCGCTCCCCTCGACATAGATGCCGACATCCCCGGTGTCGCGGATCGTGAGATTGCGGATCGTCACGTTGCGCGAACGCTCGATGCGCACCCCCTCGCCGCCGCACGGCCCGAGGTCGAGGTTCTCGATCGTCCGGTCGGAGACGTCGCGCAGCACGAGGCAGGGTCCGGACGGGTCGCTGACGGTACGGCGGCTCTCTTCGGCACGGGCGGGCGCAGCGGGCCAGGGCGCGAGGAGCGCGAGACCGGCGAGTGCGCCCAGGGACATGCCCCGCACCCGTCCGGGCCGGAACGGCGTGTCGGGCGGGAGGGCGGCAACCTGCGCCCGGAAGATCATCGCGGCGCCGATGCCGATGCCGATCAGCGTCCAGAACGGAATCGCCAGCATTGGCCCTTCCAGGGCGACGTCGAAGCTCGCATCGATGACGATCGAGGCGACGTAGCAGGCGATGAACAGGAAGAAGCTCTCCCATTTCCGCTCGCCCATCCGGCGCGCTCGCCAGAAGGCGGCGAGCATGGCCGCCATCCAGACGGCGCAGGTGAGGAGCCACAGGGCGAGGCCGGGCACGCCGCTGCGGGCGAGGTAGGTCATGTGGATGCTGTGCGGGCTGCGCAGGGTCGGCCCGCCATTCTCCAGCCCGACCACGTAGCCGTCGGTCTCGGCCAGATTCGGCCCGAAGCCCTTGCCGGTCCAGAAATACGGCCCGTTCACGGTGTAGCCGACGATGGTGTTCCACCAGCGCAGCCGCCACTGCTTGGTGTCGTCGAGGTTGCCGCCGCTGCTCGGGGCGACGATGCTGACGATGTTGTTCACCACCGCCGCGGCGCTGACCGGCCGGTCGCTGTTGGGCAGTTCCACCTCGACATCGAGGGCGGCGGCAGCGCCCAGAAGACCGGCGCCGAGGATCAGCGTCGCGGCCATCCGCTTCCATTGCCCGACCGCCAGAAGGGCGAGGCAGACCGGCACCGCGATCGCCAGCATCGAGCCGCGGTTCTGTGCGGCGGCGAGCACCGCGCCGAGGCCGACGAAGGCGACCCAACCCGGCCCGACCCGGACGAGGCCGACCAGCGCCAGAACGCAGGCACCGGTCAGATGGGCCGAGAGTTCACCCGCCCGCGCCGCGAAGAACGGCACGTCGCCGAGGATGAAGGCGATGATCGCCATTGGGATCGCGATGCGCGCGAGCCAGCGGAACATCCGCAGCAGGGTCCCGAGCCGGCGCGGATCGTCGAGCAGGAGGGCGATCATGACGAAGGCGTAGCCGCCATAGAGCGCGACCGCGCCGTCGCGCAGGGCATCGACCCGGTATTCGCGCAGGCCGGTCAGCGTCCGCAGCAGCACCCAGCCCATCAGCGCGGCCAGACAGAGTGCGGGTGCGGTGGCGAGCCCAGCCACGAGGTTGATGCCCGATCGCGCCCGCAGCGCGGCGAGCAGCCCCAGCAGGAACAGCAATTCGCCGGCATAGAGCGGCGGCAGGCCGAGATAAGCGAAGCTCTTGCCGAAGATCATGTACCCGGCAAACGCGATGCCGAGCGCCGCCAGAAACAACTCCGCAAGGCGGCTTTCCCGCGACAGGGCCGGGACGGTCGTCGTCGCTGCCATCAACACCCGCCCATCGACAATCGCCACCGGTTCAGATCGGGGAGAAGTCTTGCGGGCGGCGCACCTCCTGACAATCGAGGCCGGCGGCGCATCGGGAGCGCGCCGGCCCGTACTTCCGACGTACCCCGAACGATCGAGGAATCGTCGCCGCCTCTCCCGATGTCCGCGTGGTGCCTGCGCCCGCCTCGTCTAGGGTCGCTCAGGCCTCCTTCCGGCCGCCTTTTCCATCGCCTCGCCCTCACCCGGACACAGCATGCCCGCCCTCCCGCGCGACCTCCGTGCCCTGGCCGGCGCCCGCCGCGCTGTTCTCGGACGAAGGGTTCTTGCGCGGGGGGCGGCCGGCCCGGCGCTGTCGGTGGCCGATCAGGCGCTGGTGAGCGCCTGCAACTTCGCCACCACCATCGTGCTGGCGCACGCGCTCGGCCTTGAGGCTTTCGGCCTGTTCTCGACGGCCTGGATCGCGGTACTGCTTACCGTCAGCCTGCAGCTCGGCCTCGTCGTCTGCCCGATGATCAGCATCGGGCCGGGCCTGGGCGACGAGGCGCGGCCGGCCTACTACGCGATCGTCCTCGTCCACGAAGCCGCCTTCCTGACGCTCGCCGGCGGGGCTGTCGCGATCGGGCTCGCCTTGGCGTTCGGCGACCGGGCTTTGGGGCTCGCGGCGGGCGTGGCCTGCGCCGCCCACCTCGCCCAGGATTTTTGCCGCCGCTACCTGTTCGCCCGCGGGCGGCCCCCGGTCGTTCTGGGGATCGATGCGCTCAACCAGGGGATCAAGGTCGCGGGCCTGATCCTGCTCAGCCGGGCAGGGATGCTCTCGCCGACCCGCGCCCTGGAGGTCGTCGCGGCCTCGGCCGCCCTGTCCTGCCTCTGCGCGATCCCGTTCCGGGGTGCGCTGGCGTGGCGGGCGGGCGAGTTCGGCGCAGCGAGCCGGCGGCAATGGCATTCCGGCCGCTGGCTGGTGCTCACGGGATTGATGCAGTGGCTGAGCGGCTATGGCGGCCTGCTCGTCGCCGGAGCCCTGCTCGGCGTGACGCTGATCGGCGTGCTGCGCGCGGCGCAGAGCATCCTCGGGGTTCTCAACCTGATCCGCGACGCCCTTGAGAACATCGTCCCGCCGATCGCCGGCCGGGCGCTGGCGCAAGGCGGCCTCCACGGTCTGCGGCCGGTCATCGGCGTCACCGCCGCCATCGGCTTTGCCGGAGGCCTGAGCTTCACGGCGCTTCTGGCGCTCACCGGCAAGAGCCTGCTCGCGGCGGCGTTCGGGCCGGACATGGCGGCCTATGCCTGGGTGGTGGCGTGGTACTCGCTGCTGTTTCCGGTCTCGCTCGTGTCCTTCGCGCAGATCTGCGCGTTTCGCGCGCTGGAGCGGACCGGTGCGGTCTTCGCCGCGACGGCCGCGGCGGCGGCCCTCAACCTGGCCCTGGTCTACCCGGCGGTGCGCGGGTTCGGCATCGAGGGCCTGCTCGGCGTGGCGATCACGAGCGAAGTTCTGGTGTGCCTCGTCCTCGCCGGCTTGCTACGGCGCGTTCTGCGGGCCCCGTCAGGCACACTCGGCAGCCTTCAGCCGGCCTGAAATGTGCGATCCCAAAGGGATCATCCCTTTGGCGGGGCGCCGGGGCAGCGCCCCGGCTTCCCTTCACCAGGGCTCTGCCCTGGACCCGCGAAAGGACTTGTCCTTTCGAAACCCGGATTCAGGCGGCGCAGCACCGAGTCACAGCCGCAGTGTGCCCCCGGCGATCTCCGCGTGCATCGCCGAGTCGATCCGGCGGTAGGCGCCGTCGCGGTCGATGTAGAGCGGGTCGTCGGTCCGGGCGGGGTCGAAGCCGTCCTCGGCCAGCGCGACCTTCTTCTGCTTGAAGGTCTCGGTGTGGCCGAGTTCGTCGCTCAGGCGCAGGAACAGCGGCCGGGCATAGGCCGGAAGCCGGGTTTTCATCTCGGCGTGCAGCTGCGCGAGGTCGAAATCCGGCCCGACCGCGAGCGCCGCCATGCCGGCCCGGCCTTCCGCCCCCGGCACGGACACGCCGTAGACGTTGGCCTCGCGCACGCCCGCGACGCGGTGGAGCGCCTCGGCGACCTCGGTGGTGGCGACGTTCTCCCCCTTCCAGCGGAACGTGTCGCCGATCCGATCGACGAACGTGAAGAAGCCCTGCGCATCTCGGCGCATCAGGTCGCCGGTGCGCATCCAGGCATCATTGGGTTCGATCACGTCGCGCAGCACCTTGCGCGCACTTTCGGCGGCGCTGGTATAGCCCTCGAACGTGTATTCCGCCCGCTCCGAGAGCCGGCCGAGCAATTCGCCGGCCTCGCCGAACTCGGCCGGGATGCAGCGCCCCCGCGCGTCGCGCGCCGGCAGGCCCGTGGTGACGTCGTGGCGGACGATCAGGGCCGGCGAGCGCCGGGCCATGAAGGAGGGCACGCGCCCCACCGCGCCGACCCGGCCCTCGACGTTGTAGAGCGAGAGGGTGCCCTCGGTCGCGGCGTAGAATTCGAGGATGCGGGGGATCGCGAAGCGCGCCTGGAACGCCTCCCAGACGTCCGCGCGCATCCCGTTGCCGGTGCAGAGCCGCAGGCGGTGCCGACCCTCGGCGGGGTCGGGGGCGGCGAGCGTGAGATAGCGGCACAGCTCGCCGATATACTGGAACAGGGTCGCCCCGCTCTCGGCCACGTCGGCCCAGAACCGGCTGGCGGAAAATTTCTCGCGGATCACCACCGAGCCGCCGCCGAGCAGCACCGAGCCCGGCGCCACCACGCCGCCGACGCTGTGATAGAGCGGCAGGCAATCGTACATGCGGTCGTCGGGCGTCGGGTCGATCAGGCCGGCGAACCAATGGGTCCACATCATCACTCGGTGGTGGCTCACCCGCGCCGCCTTCGGCAGGCCGGTGGTGCCGGAGGTGTAGATCAGCAGCGCGGGATCGCGCAGCGTGACGGAGGGCGCCTCGTCGGGCCCGAGCGGAGCCTCGCGAAACCCCGCCGACGCCGCGGCGAACGTGTCGTTCGCGTCCGTCCCCTGCCACACGATCTCCGGCGGCTCGGCGAGATGGGGCAGAGCTCCCTCTAGCACCTCGGCGAGGTCGGCGGCGGCGATGACGAGGCGAGGGGCGGCGACCGTAAGGCAATGGGCGAGGCCGGCGCCGCGCAGGTGGGTGTTGAGCAGAGCCACGCAGACGCCGACGCGGGTGAGCCCGAGCCAGACCGCGAGATAATCCGGGCAGTTCCGCATCAGGAGGGCGACGGTGTCGCCCTTGGCGAGCCCGCGCCCCAGCGCCCAGCGAGCGTAGCGGTTGCGGCGGGCGGCGAGCTCCCGATGGCTCAGGGTCTCGTCCCGGCCGATCAGGGCCGGCGCGTGCGGGCGCTCGGCCGCGACGGCGTCCAGCACGAGGGGGAAGATGCGCTCCGGGCTCGCGTCGATCCGCGCCGTGCGGGCCAGGGCCCCGAGCCAGCCGGCGGTGGAGGAGGGCCGGGGCGGCGGGGCCGCGCTGTCCGGTTCCGGGCGCCCCTCGAGCGGATCGGGGGAGGGCGCTGCGGCGAAAGTCTGGTCCATCGCGGGCGCTCTCACGCGGCGAGCGCGACGCGGTCCGAGACCAGCGCGAGCCAGTTGTGAAACAGCCCGGCGGCGGCTTCCTGCCAAGCGGCCGGACGGGGCAGGGTCTCGGCCATCGTCGGGAAGTCGGCGTGCAGGGCGGGCGAGCGATAGGCCCGTGCCACCGCGGCGAAGGCGTCGAGACGCAGGACAGCCTCGTCGATGTAGTAATTCTCGGGCAGCGCGGGCGGGGTGTCCCGCTCGCCATCGAGGAAGCGACCGATATCCCGGCGGTACTCGCGGGCGAGCGTATCGCCGTCATATTCCGGATGGCCCTGGAGGAAGACCATCGAGGCACCGCGCTCGCGGACGAACAGATCGACCCCGACCTGTTCGGAGCGCCGCAGGACGCGGTAGCCGCGGGCGGTCAGCGCCTGTTCGGGCAGATCGTTCCAGCGCGAATGCGGCACCGGCACGCTCGCTGGCATTCCCGCGAGCAACGGATGGTGGGCGACCGCCGTGCAGGCATAGATGCCGGAATGCTTGGTCGGCAGCGGCCGGCGCTCGATGCCATCGAGGTGCAGCACGGCCGCATGCGCGGCCAGACACGAGAACAGGGTCGGGACGCCGCTCGCATCCACCCAATCCACCACCGCTGCGAGCGCCGGGAAGAACGGCTCGTCGGCAAGACGCTTGGCCTTCGGCTCGGCGCCGGTGACGACGAGGGCATCGAGCCCGGCTCCGGCCAACGCATCCTGCGCCTCGTAGAAGCGTTCGAGATGGGCACGGGCGAGGGGGCCGCGCGGGACCGTATCGAGGCTGAACAGGCGCAGCTCGACGCTTGAGCCGATCAGACGCCGGAACTGGCGTTCCGTCTGCACCAGGGCGCTGTCGGGCATGTTGTTGAGGAGGCCGACGCGAAGCTTTGGCTGCGCCGGCTCGTGCCACGCGATGCCGCCGACTGCGCCGAGATCCAGCTCCGCCGCGGGCAGGCTCACGGGTTGGATCGGGGTGCCGTAATCCAGCATGGCGGGTCTCCTCCGGACGCGATGGGGAAGGGTTCAGGCCGCGAGTGCGGCGGGGGCCACGGCGGCGAGCGCTTGGTCGAGGTCTTCGAGGATGTCGTCGATATGCTCGATGCCGACGCTGAGCCGGATCGTCTCCGGCAGCACGCCCGCGACCCGCTGCTCGTCGGGGGTCATCTGCCGGTGCGTGGTCGAGGCCGGATGGCAGGCGAGCGACTTGGCGTCGCCGATATTGACGAGGCGCTTCACCAGCTTCAGCGCGTCGTAGAACGTCTTGCCGCCCGCGAACCCGCCCGCAACGCCGAAGGTGAGGAGCGAGGAGCCTTCGCCCTTCAGGTACTTGCGCGCCATCGGGTGGTTCGGGCTGTCTTCGAACCCGGCATAGTTCACCCAGGCGATCTGGGGGTGCGCCCGCAGGTGCTCGGCGACCTTGCGCGCGTTCGCGACATGGCGCTCGACCCGCAGCGCGACCGTCTCGATGCCCTGAAGCAGCAGGAAGGCCGACATCGCCGGCAATACGGCGCCGGTGGTGCGCTGGTAGACGCTGCGCGCCCGCGCGGCGAAGGCACCGCGGCCGAAATGGTCGGCGTAGACGAGGCCGTGATAGGAGACGTCCGGCCGCGTGAACATCGGGAAGCGCTCAGCCTGCGCCGTCCAGTCGAAGCGCCCGGAATCGACGATGATGCCGCCGAGCGTGGTGCCGTGGCCGCCCATGAACTTGGTGAGCGAGGCGATGACGATGTCGGCCCCGTAATCGATCGGCCGCATCAGGATCGGGGTCGGCACGGTGTTGTCGACCGCGAGCGGTACGCCGTGGGCGTGGGCCACGGCCGCCAGGGCCTCGATATCGCAGATGTTGCCGGCCGGATTGCCGATCGATTCGCAGTAGACGGCGCGGGTGTCGCCATCGATCAGCGCCGCGATATCCGCGGCCCGATCGCTCGCGGCGAAGCGGCAGGTGATGCCCTGGCGCGGCAGGACGTGGGCCAGCAGCGTATGCGTCGTGCCGTAGAGCTGGGGCACCGCGACGATGTTGCCGCCATGATCCGCCAGGGTGGCGATGGCGTAGTGGAGTGCGGCCTGCCCCGACGCGACGGCGAGCGCCGAATGGCCGCCCTCCAGTTCCGCCACGCGCCGCTCCAGCACGGCGACCGTCGGGTTAGCGATCCGGCTGTAGCGAAAACCCTCTTCCTCCAGGTTGAAAAGGGCGGCGCCGTGGTCGGCGCTGTCGAAGGCGTAGGCGACGCTCTGATAGATCGGCACAGCGACCGCGTGCGTGGCCGGATCGTGGTCGAAGCCGGCATGAAGGGCGATCGTTTCGCTGCGCATGTCTTGAAGCTGTCCCGAAACCGCGGAGTTGAGACCCTGAGCGCAAGGCTTGGACCAGACTTGACCGTACCGGAACGGGATGACAGCTTGCGAGACTTAGTGAAGGCGAAACTTCGACAAGTCTTGATCGATGACTTCGATGAGGGGGAAATCGCCCGGCAGACGTCGGCTCCGGCCGCACGGCTCCGTCTTTCCGGCCTAATCTCTGTTGCCCGGCCCCTGTCTCGAAACGGGGCAGGCGTGCCAAATCGGCTCTAGTCTTGATACGGCGGAAGATCGGCTGAGATTCGACAGTCTTCGCCGGCCCTCGCGTTAGTCATAACCGCACAATCGACTTGTCATGCGATCGGAGCCGTGATTTCCGATAAGCTCGGCGCTTCCGGAATGGTCCCGAACGCCCGCTCCCTTTGTCATCAACGCGTTCTCGAGCGCCGAACCGGCGCCCCGTTTCGGCGGAGAGCGCTACAGCGAGGATGCCGTGTCGACCACAGCGATGATTCCGTCCGTGACCTCGGGCGAGCTGCGCGCCGCCCCGATCGAACCGAGCTGGATCCACGAGGGACGGCCCGTGGCCCGCAACACCATGCTCTCGCGCAGCGCCGACGGCATGGCCTGGACCCTGGTCTGGGACTGCACCGCCGGGCGGTTCGAGTGGCACTACGACATCGACGAGACGATCCACTTCATCGAGGGCTCGGCCACGATCAGCGACGGCCTCTCCCCGCCCAAGACCTTCCGGGCCGGCGATGTGTTGTTCATTCCCCGCGGCGCGGTCTGCCACTGGCATGTCGAGAGCTACGTGCGGAAGGTCGCCTTCTGCCGGAAGACGCAGCCGAAGGTCGTGGCGCTCGCCCTGCGCGCGGCCGGCAAGGCCAAGCGGATGCTGAGCCGCCGCTCCGGCGCCGGCAGCGCGCTCGAAGCCGCCTGAATGCATCGAGGCTGGAGCCTCAGACGCCGGCGGTCGCCTCCGCGGCCTTGGCTTTCGTTCCGCTCTGTCTTCGGAAGGACGGGTCGTCCTCCCGAACCCGCTCCACGGGGCGCTCTTCGCGCCCGGCTGGCGGTGCCACCGCTCTTCGAGCGATGGCCGGTTCAGCACATCCCGGAGGCTCGGCCGCGATGACGACTCCCGATCACGACACCTCGCCCCCCGACACCTGGACCTTCTTCGAGGGCGCGTGGCACCCCGGCAATGTCCGGATCATGGGGCCGCGCACCCACGGTGCGTGGCTCGGCTCGACGGTGTTCGACGGCGCCCGCGCCTTCGAGGGCGTCACGCCCGACCTCGACCTGCACCTCGCCCGGGTCAACCGCTCGGCCACCGCCCTCGGGCTCACGCCGAAGGTCGGGATCGAGGAATGGGCCCGGCTCGTCGCCGAGGGGCTGACGCGCTTTGCGCCCGACGCCGAACTCTACATCAGGCCGATGTACTGGGCCGAGAGCGGGTTCGCCGGCGGCGTGCGCTTCGATCCCGCCTCCACCAACTGGTGCCTGTCGCTCTACACGGCGCCGATGCCGTTGCCGTCGGGCGTCAAGGCGACGCTCTCGCCCTTCCGCCGCCCGTCGATCGAGGTCGCCCCCGTCGATGCCAAGGCCGGCTGCCTCTACCCCAACGGGGCGCGGGCGCTCACCGAGGCTTTGTCGCGCGGCTTCGGCAATTGCCTGATGCTCGACGGGCTCGGCAACGTCGCCGAATTCGCCAACGCCAATGCGTTCTTCGCGCGGGACGGGGTGGTCTACACTCCGGTCCCGAACGGGACGTTCCTCGCCGGTATCACCCGCGGCCGCGTCCTCGCGCTGTTGCGCGGGGCCGGCGTCACGGTGGTGGAGAAGACGCTAAGCTACGAGGACTTCCTCAGCGCCGACGAGGTCTTCACCGCCGGCAACTTCGCCAAGGTCGCCCCGGTCACCGGGCTCGATGACGTACGCTTCGAGCCAGGGCCGGTGTTTCGCCTCGCACGCCAGCTTTACTGGGATTTCGCGCACGGGCGGCTGTCGTAGCGGCACAAAGCTCAAGCTTTGCAGCCGCCACAGACACATCTCGGTCAGCAACTCAGACGGCGGCGCTCACGGCGACCGAAGGTCTGGTAGTGCGCAGCTCCGGATTCCATCTGGCCCCGTCGGACCGCGCGGAGCACGTCCGGATTGCAGCGCAGATACTCGCGCTCATCGAAGCCGTAATCGCGCCGGCCATAGCCACGACCACCATAGCCACGGCCGCGGTCCTCGTCGTCGTAATCGCGGCCACCATAGCCACGGCCGCGTTCTTCGTAGCCATAGTCACGGCTGCCGTAGGGCTGGGCCGAGACTGAGGCGATGGATCCCATCAAGCCCAGGCCTACGGCCGCCACTGCATAAATCGCCTTCATATCGGGTGGTCTCCTCATCAGCCGCTAGGAACGCGACGAAACGAATTTTGGTTCGCAGTGGGGGCCGAACGGCCATGCTTGTGTCTCGCATGCTTCGCCCGAACGGTCTTGGGGTGGCTTCGATGTTTCAATCGCCCGCCAGCGCCTTCTCGCGGATCGCCGTGAGGCTCAGGCCCGGCGTGATCGCATCGACCGAGAACTTCACGTGGATGATGGCCGGGCGCTGCGCCGCCAGGGCCTCCTCCAACGCCGCCGGAAAATCCTCGGTCCGCTCCACGGTGAAGCCGACGCCGCCGAAGGCGCGGGCATAGGCGGCAAAGTCCGGGTTCACGAGGTCGGTGGCAAGGACGCGGCCCGGAAAATCGCGCTCCTGATGCATACGGATCGTGCCGTAGCTCGCATTGTCGGCGACGATGCAGACGATGTTCAGGCCGTACTGCACCGCGGTCGCGAATTCCTGGCCGTTCATCAGGAAGTCGCCGTCACCGTTGATCGCGATCACGGTGCGGTCGGGAAAGATCCGCTTCATCGCCACAGCCGCCGGCACGCCGTAGCCCATCGAGCCGGAGGTCGGCGCCATGTGGGTGGCAAGCCGGCGGAAGCGGTAGAAGCGGTGGATCCAGGCGGCGTAGTTGCCCGCGCCGTTGCACAGGATCGCGTCCTCCGGCAGCGCCTCGCGCAAATGCACCATCACCTGCCCGAGATTGACCGGGCCGGGCTGCGGCGTCGGGGTCTGCGACCACGCCAGATATTCGTCATGAGCCGCACGGGTCTCGGCCGCCCACGGAACGGAGGCCGGCGCATCGAGCCGCGCCAGAGCCGCCGCCATCCGGGCCGGCGCGGCGGTGATGCCGAGATGCGGAACGTAGACCCGGCCGAGTTCCTCCGCTCCGGGATGGATGTGGACGAGCCGGGTGCGGGGGGCCGGGATGTCGAGGAGCGAATAGGTCTGGCTCGCGACCTCGCCGAGGCGGCCGCCGAGCACGATCATCAGGTCGGCGGCCTTGGCCCGCGCCACCAGCTTCGGGTTGGCGGCAAGCCCGAGATCGCCCGCGTAGTTCGGATGCAGCGGATCGAACAGCGGCAGGCGGCGGTAGCTCGTGGCCACCGGCAGATCGAAGGCCTCAGTGAAGCGGCGGATATCGGCATAGGCCTGCTCGGTCCAGCGGCTGCCGCCGAGCACCAGGAAGGGGCTTTTGGCCTCCGCCAGCAGGGCGGCGAGGGACGCGAGATCCTCTGCGCCGGGCGCGGCCTCGACGGCGGCGAAGGGCGGGGCCAGCGGCCCTTCCGCGGCGTCCTTCAGCATGTCCTTCGGCAGCGCCACCACCACCGGGCCCGGCCGGCCGCCGGTGGCGGTGTGGAAGGCGCGCGAGACGTATTCCGGCATCCGCGCGCCGGTTTCGATCTCGGTCGCCCATTTCGCGATCGGCCCGAAGGCGGCGCGGTAATCGACCTCCTGCCACGCCTCGCGGTCGCGCAGACCCCGCTCGATCTGGCCGACGAACAGGATCATCGGCGTCGAATCCTGCTGGGCGATGTGGATGCCGGCCGAGGCGTTGGTGGCGCCGGGACCGCGGGTGACGAAGCAGATGCCGGGCTGCCCCGTCGCCTTGCCGTGGGCCTCCGCCATCATCGCCGCGCCGCCCTCCTGGCGGCAGACGGTGAGGGCGATGCCCGATTCGTAGAGCGCATCGAGCACCGGCAGGTAGCTCTCGCCCGGCACCGCGAAGACATGGGTGACGCCGTTGGCCGCGAGCTGGTCCACGAGCGCCTGGGCGGCGTTCCGCCCGCGGCTTCGGGCGGGGAGGGCGGCGTCTGGGCTCTGAGACATCGCTTCGATCTCGCTAGACGGCAGGACGCGTCCCGGTTCGGGACCATCCCTTTGGCACATCCTGCGGTTCGTACCGGAACTGAACAGTTTCCGGCCCGTCCAGCCGGGCCCTGGACTTGCACAGACGAGCCGCAAGGACAGGCAACGTCATAGAGATGAACCGATAACGTCCGGTTTCGACCGGTGCGGAACGGGCAGGTTTCACAAGGTCCCATTTCACATCGACGAACGGATTGCGAACCATGCTTGCGCACCGGAGATCATCGACACCGGGCACCTCGGCCGGCTCGTTCGGCGGATGGGGGGCGTGATGGCCGCCGCCGCGCTGGCGCCGGAGCTCGCCATCGACGGGGAGCTCCTCAAACAGGCGATGCGCCGCCTCGTCGGCGGGGTCGTCGTGATCACCGCCGGAACCGGCGAGGACCGGGTCGGGCTCACCGCGACCTCGGCGGTCTCCCTCTCCGTCGATCCGCCGACCATGCTGGTCTGCGTCAACCGCGCCTCCGCGACCTGGCCGGTCATCGCCCGGCGGCGGCATTTCTGCGTCAGCATCCTCGGGGCCGGGCAGCAGGCGACCGCCGAGCGCTTCGCCGGCATCGGCGGGCTGCGGGGCGCCGCCCGCTATCGCGGCGCGGATTGGACGATCATGGAATCGGGCGCCTCCGGCCTCACCGAGGCGCAGGCCATCATCGATTGCGCGCTGGAAGAGGTCATCGAGCGGCACAGCCACGCCATCCTCCTCGGAGCGGTGCGCGCGGTGCGGCTGAATCGGATGGAGCGGCCCTCCCTGGCCTATGGCGGCGGGCGCTTCATCGGGATCTCACCGGATGAGGCGGCACCCGGCATCGGTCGCGTTCACAGCACCGCTGACAACAAGACAGATTAACCAGCATCACACTTAGCATCGATAAATGCTCTTTCTGCACAATCAGCGGGAGTATTGATAAAAATCAGGATGTATTGAAATCGAAGCGTTCACAGACCAATCCAGTCGGCACAGACCAAAGGGAAAAAGGACAATGTCGCAAGCGGTGGCAGCCAGCGTCGCGGATCGCACCATGGGCCTCGCCTACGCGATCGCCGCGCGCCACGCGATCAAGCCGAAATTCGATCAAGCGGACGCCCTGGTCGATGTCGGGCTCTCGTCGCTCGATCTCGTCAACCTGATGGTCGCGGTCGAGGCGGAGTTCGACATCATGATCCCGCCCGCGAGCCTGACGCCGAAGAACTTCTACTCGATCGAGACCATCGCCCGGATGGTCGAGAGCGTGCGCGGCCTGAACGCCTGAGCGGCCAAGTCCGGATCGCCCAGACGCCGCCGTCCCTCACGAACATCCCTGACGTGCCGCCGGCCCGGCCGGCTTCAGTCCAACGGAGCCCAGCCATGACGATGCAGCCCACGACCCGGCCGGATGGCCGCGTCGGCGATGCCGCCGACCTTCTGACCCGCGCGGCGGCCGCCGCCGCGATCGCCGCCACCCATGCGGACGCGGTGGACCGCGACGGGCGCTTCCCCGAGGAAGCCGTCGCCGCCTTCCGCTCGCAGCGCCTGCTCGGTGCGGCCGTGCCGATCGAACTCGGCGGGGAGGGCGCCTCAGTCCGGATGCTGGCCGAAGTTTGTTACGTGCTGGGCCGCGCCTGCGCCTCATCGGCGATGATCTTCGCCATGCACCAGACCAAGGTGGCCTGCCTGATCCGGCATGGCCGCGGCGAGCCCTGGCAGGACGGCCTCCTGCGCCGCATCGCCGGCGAACAGCTCCTGATGGCGTCCTCGACGACCGAGGGCCAGGGCGGAGGCAATGTCCGCTCCTCCTCCGCCGCGATCGAAGCCGACGGCGATGCGATCACCCTCGAGCGGGCTGCGACCGTGATCTCCTACGGCGCGCAGGCCGACGGCGTCGTCACCGTCGCCCGCCGCTCGGCCGAGGCCGGCCCCTCCGACCAGGTGCTCTGCGTCTTCCTGCGTGAGGACTACACCCTCGAACGCCTGAGCGGCTGGGAAACGCTCGGCATGCGCGGCACCTGCAGCAGCGGCTTCCGCCTCGTCGCCCGCGGTCGCCCCGAGCAGGTGCTCGCCGCCCGCTACAGCGACATCCACAACCGGACCATGACGCCGGTCTCGCACATCCTCTGGTCGAGCGCCTGGACCGGCATCGCCGCCTCCGCGGTCGATCGCGCCCAGGCCTTCACCCGCACGGCGATGCGCGGCGCGGGCGGCGTCGCCCCGCCCGGCGCGCTGCACTATGCGCGCGCCGTCTCCAGCCTGAAGCAGGCCCGCGCCCTCGTCACGCAGGCGCTCGACACCTTCGAGGCGGCCGAGGGCGACCCGGCGGCTTTGGCCGGCCTCGACGTGCAGACCGCGCTGACGATGCTCAAGGTCGAAGTCTCCGAACTCGCCGTCGCCACCGTGTCGAGCGCGCTGCGCGCCAACGGGCTCGCCGGCTACCGCCAGGACGGCGCGTTCAGCATCGGCCGAGCGCTGCGCGACATCCTCTCGGCGCCGATCATGATCCACAACGACCGGATCCTGGCCAACCTCGCCACCGCGACGCTGATGTCGCCGGTCGCCGCCTCGCTCAGCGCCTGAAGGCGCACAGCGAGGTTCGTTCCCGCCTCGAACGCCGGCGGTCGCCTCGGCGACCTTGGCTCTCGCTCCGCGGGGCGCTCTTCGCGCCCGACAGGCGGAGCAAAGGCTCCACTGCCCCCTTTGCCGAAGGACTGCCCGCCATGAACATGTCCGTGATGAACGCGCCGGCCTCGCCGCCCGCGACCGACCCGCTCGACGCCCTGTTCGATGCGATGTTCAAGCCGATGAACGCGCAGGGCGTCTACGCCCGCACCGGCGCCTACGAGTCGGTGGTCGAGGCGCTGGCCGCCTTCATCTCGGCGCGGCGCGAGGCCGAGACGGAGGTGTTCCGCTTCCCGCCGGTGATGAGCCGGGCGCATCTGGAGCGGCACGGCTACCTCAAGAGCTTTCCGAACCTCCTCGGCTGCGTCTCCTGCCTGGAAGGGACCGAGACGGAGATCCGCGCTTCGGCCGACAAGCATCTGGAGGGCGGCGACTGGACCGCCGACCTCGAGACCGCCGACCTCGTTCTGACCCCGGCCGCCTGCTACCCGGTCTATCCGATCGCCGCCGCTCGCGGCGCGGTGCCGGCCACCGGCTACCGCTTCGATGTCGCCTGCGACTGTTTCCGCCGCGAACCCTCGCGCCATCTCGACCGGCTGCAATCCTTCCGGATGCGCGAATACGTCCGCATCGGCACGCCGGAGCAGATCGTCGCCTTCCGCGAGAGCTGGATCGCCACCGCCACCGCAATGGCCGACGAACTCGGGCTGCCCTACACGGTCGAGACCGCGAGCGACCCGTTCTTCGGCCGGCTCGGCCAGATCATGGCCTTCAGCCAGCTCGAACAGGCCTTGAAGTTCGAGTTGCTGATCCCGCTCCGGGGGGAGGCCGCCGGCACCGCCTGCATGAGCTTCAACTATCACCGCGAGCATTTCGGCACGACCTGGGGCCTCAACCTGGAGGACGGCGAACCCGCCCATACCGGCTGCGTCGCCTTCGGCATGGACCGCCTCGCGGTGGCCCTGTTCGCCACCCACGGCGAGCGCATCGACGCGTGGCCGGCCCCGGTCCGCGCGGCGCTGAAGCTCTGACGTCAGGGCGCCGTTCGATGCCGCTCGATCCGCATGTCAGCCGCTTCCTCGACATGATGGCGCTCGGAAGCTCGGACGGCATCACCCTCGACGCCCGCCGGGAGGGGATGCGCGGGCTCGCGCGCCTCGCCGGGCTGACCGCCGAGGGCGTCGCGACCCGCGATCTCGTCCTGCCGGGTCCGGCCGGGCCGATTTCCGCGCGGCTCTACGCGCTAGAGGGCAGCGCGAGTGGCCCCGGCCTCGTCTACCTGCACGGCGGCGGCCTCGTGACCGGGTGTCTCGACACCCATGACGGACTCTGCCGGGTGCTGGCCGAGGCCGGCGCCCTGCGCGTCGTCTCGGTCGATTACCGGCTCGCGCCCGAACACCCGTTCCCGGCCGCCCTCGACGACGCGCTGGCGGCAATAGACGGGGTCGCCGCGCAGGCGGACGCGCTCGGGATCGATCCGGCCCGGCTCGGGATCGGCGGCGATTCCGCCGGGGCCGGGCTCGCGGCGCGGGTCTGCCAGGAGCGGCGCGGCGGCGCGATCCGGGCGCAGCTCCTGATCTGCCCCGTGCTCGACGTGCACGGCAGCCACCCCTCGCGCCGCGATTTCGCTCAAGGATACT
This sequence comes from Methylorubrum sp. SL192, assembly GCF_026672325.1. Taxonomy (NCBI): domain Bacteria; kingdom Pseudomonadati; phylum Pseudomonadota; class Alphaproteobacteria; order Hyphomicrobiales; family Methylobacteriaceae; genus Methylorubrum; species Methylorubrum sp. SL192. The sequence goes on along the minus strand of NZ_JAPPQV010000003.1, from coordinate 4,041,930 downwards.
TCCTCGACGAGACGACGATCCGGCGCGACCTTGCGGCCTGCGGCCCCGAAGCCGCCGGCCCGTCGCCCCGCCTCTCGCCCCTGCGCGAGGCCGATCTGACCGGCCTGCCGCCGGCCCGCATCCACACGGCGGAATACGACCCCGTCCGCGACGAGGGGGCCGCCTATGCCGCGCGTCTGGAGCGGGCGGGCGTCGAGACCGCCCACACCGTTCACGCCGGCATGATCCACTTCTTCTACGGCCTCGGGCGGCTGGTGCCGCGCGGCCGGCCGATCCTGTCCGAGATCGCCCGCGAGTTCGGCGCCTGCCTCCGCGGCGCCTCCTAACCCCACCCTTTGCCCACCCCTTGCCTACCCCTGCCTTGAGGAGAGCCACCATGTCCCTGCGTGAGACCGTCTTCGCCGAGATCGCCGCCATCGCCGCCGAGCAGGAAAAGGCGATGCCGCCGATCACCGACGACCTCGTGATGCTCGACACCGAGTTCGACTCGCTCTGCTTCGCGCTCCTCGTCGCGCGGATGGAGGATCTCACCGGCGCCGACCCGTTCGGCGAGATGGATGCTTCCGACCTCCCGGTGACGGTCGGCGACCTCGTCGCCCTCTACAACCGCGCCGCCGCCCGGCAGGCGGCCTGACCCCGATGATCCTGCGCGAGAGACTTCTGGCGGCGGGCGGACTCGAGGGCCTGTTCCTGTCCGACCACCGCAGCAAAAAAGATCTCGCCGGGATCGTTTCCGGCGAGCGTGACGCCGCCGTGACCGCGGCGCTCGCGGGCCGCCGGGTGCTGCTCGCCGTCGGCGGGCAGATGGCGGCGGCCCGCGCCATGATCGCGCTCGACGGCCTCGCGGCCCGGCTCGCCCTCGTCCCGCCGAAGCTCGCGCCGGAGCACATCGCCCGGATCGCTCGCGATTCCGAGGCGGAGATCTGCGTCGCCGATGCCGAGGGGCTGCCTCCCGACGCGCTGCCGGGCCTGCCCCGAATCGACGCGGCCGACGCGTTCCGCGCGGGCTCCGAGACATCGCGGGAGACGGAGTGGGCACTGGCCACCTCCGGCACCACCGGCGCGCCGAAGCTCGTCGCCCACACCCTCGAAGGCCTCGCCGGCGGCATCAACACGGCTGCGGCGCCGGAGCCCGGCACGGTGTGGAGCACCTTCTACGACATCCGCCGCTACGGCGGCCTCCAAGTGTTCCTGCGGGCGATGCTCGGGCCGTCCTCGCTCGTGCTCTCCGACGCGGGCGAGCCGGTGCGCGACTATCTCGTCCGCGTCGGCGCGGCGGGCGTCACCCACATCCTCGGCACGCCCTCGCACTGGCGCCTCGCCCTGATGAGCGCGGCGCTCGACCGACTGAGCCCCCGCTACGTGCGGCTCTCGGGCGAGATCGCCGACCAGAACATCCTCGACGCCCTGCGCGACGCCTTCCCTGAGGCGCGCATCGCCCACGCCTACGCCTCGACCGAGGGCGGGGTCGGCTTCACCGTCGAGGACGGGCAGGAGGGTTTCCCGGCCGCGCTGATCGGCACCCGCGCCGGGATCGAGATCACCGTGCGCGAGGACAGCCTGTTCGTGCGCTCCGGCCGAACCGGGCGGCGCTATCTCGGCGCGGCGCCCGAGGCGCTGATCGCCGGGGACGGCTTCATCGACACCGGCGACCTCGTGGAGCGACGGGGCGAGCGCTACCACTTCCTCGGCCGGCGCAGCGGCGTGATCAATGTCGGCGGCGCCAAGGTGCAGCCGGAGGAGGTCGAGACCGTCATCAACGTCTTCCCCGGCATCTCGATGTCCCGGGTGCGGGCGCGACCCAACCCGATCCTCGGCGCGGTGGTCGAGGCGGAGGTGGTCCTGCGTGCCGATGCGGGCACGGATCAGGCCGCGCTGAAGAAGGCGATCATCGCCCACTGCCGCCCGCGCCTGGCCGGACACAAGGTGCCGGCGAGCGTGAAATTCGTGGATGCGCTGCCGATCACGTCGGGCGGCAAGCTGGTGCGGAGGGGCGCGTGAGCGACGATCTCAAGACCGGACGCCTCGTCGTCGTCACGGGCGCGAGCCGGGGGCTCGGCCTCGCCATGGCCGAAACGCTCGCCGCCGACGGGTTTCGCGTGGTGGCGCTCGCCCGGCGCCCGAGCGAGGCGCTGGAGGCGGCGCAGGAGGCCGCCGGCCCGGGCCGGATCGCCTTCACGGCCGCGGATCTCGGCGAGATCGATGCGCTCCAGGCTCTCGCCCAAAGAATTCGCGCCGAGCACGGGCAGGTCTACGGCCTCGTCAACAACGCCGCGCTCGGCACGCCCGGTCTGCTGACGACGATGCCGGCTTCGAAGATCGCCGAACTCGTCCACCTCAACACCCTCGCGCCGATGGTGCTGACCAAGTACCTCGCCCGCGGGATGATGACGGCCGGCGCCGGCCGCATCGTCAATGTCAGCTCGATCATCGCCTTCACCGGCTACAACGCCCTGTCGGTCTACGCGGCGACCAAGGCCTCGATGATCGGCTTCACCAAGTCGCTCGCCCGCGAGGTCGGGCGGCTCGGGGTGACGGTGAACGCGGTGGCGCCGGGCTTCATCGAGACGGCGATGACCGGCGAGATGGACGAGGGGGAGCGCGGGCGCGTGGCCAACCGCAGCGCCCTCAAGCGGCTGGCCGAGCCGCAGGACGTGGCCGACGCCGTCGCCTACCTGATGTCGGACCGCGCCCGCAACGTCACCGGCACGGTGCTCACCATCGACGCCGGCAGCACCGCCTGAAGCCGGCCAGTGACCTTGAACCGAGGCTTCACTCGACGAAAATCTCCGCTAAATCAATATATTTTGGATGGCTTGGGCGACAAATCGACGCCTATACCAATCCAGCCAACAAGACTGGCAGTCCCGAAACGGCATCGGCTGGCTGGCATTGATTTCGCTTTGTTTCGAGCGCGTCTCCGAGTGGGACGAGAGCGCGCCTTGCTCACGGTTCGATCGCGCGGAGCCGTTGGACGAAATGGGTGCCGGACAGCGCGACGAGCCGGAGGGGGCCGCCGATGATTGGGGTGAGCGAGACCGTGGAAGACGTCCCACCCGCGGGGGAGGGCGTCCGCAGCGCGCGGGTCAAGGTCCGCTGCCGCACCATCGAGGAGGATGACCTCGCCTCCGTGGTACGGCTGTTACAGGCCGGCTTCCCCGATCGCTCCGAAGCCTATTGGCGGACCGGGCTCGACCGGCACCGCACCCAGCCGCTGCCCGACGACGTGCCGCGCTACGGCTATGTGTTGGAACGGGACGGGGCCATCGTCGGCGTCCTGCTCGCTCTCTACCGCATGGTGACGGACGAGGCCGGCACGCATCTGCGCTGCAACCTCTCGAGCTGGTACGTTCTGCCGGAATTCCGCGCGCTGGGCACCCTGCTCGACGGCTTCGCCATGCGCGACCGGCGGGTGACCTACACCAACGTCTCGCCCGCTCCGCAGACGTGGCAGATGCACAAGGCGCGCGGCTTCAAGCCGGTCTGCTCGGGCCAGATGCTCGTGATGCCGCTGCTCGCCGGCCTCGGCCGGGGGCGCCGGGTCCGCGTGGCCACGCCGGAGACCCTGCGCCTGCTGCCGGAGCCGGAGGCCCGGCTGGTGGCCGACCACCTCGCCTTTGGCTGCATCGGCCTCGTCTGTTCCGATGGGGAGAAGGCGTGGGCCGTCCTGTTCCAGCGGCGCGCCATCAAGATGCGGCCAGGGGAAACCCGGTGGCCGCGCCTGCCCTGCCTTCAGCTCGTCTACCGCTCGACCGCGCTCGACCTGTCCGCCTTCCTCGGCGCGATCGGCCGGCATCTCATGCTGCACCACGCCATGCCGTGGTTCGTGCTCGATGCCGTCGGCAAGCTGCCGGGCTTTGCCGGACACTTCTTCGAGGGCCGCGCCCCGAAATACGCCCGTGGCCCGAACCCGCCGGCCACCGGAGACCTCACCTATACCGAGGTCGTCCTGTTCGGTGCCTGAGGGCTCTTTCCGTCGAAGCGGTGCCGTGCCGGACCGGGGAACCCGTCGAAACAAGGACCGACGCGGTTTCCCGCCGATGTCGTCGCGCGCCTCCACGCGGCGATCCGCCTACAGCAGCAGCTTCTAGCGCTCAGCGTAAGCCGACGCTCCGATGAAGCCGCTGCGAGATCGATCGGGCGCTGTTCCGAGTGGTCACGAAGTCGCGCGCACGCCTCACAGCCTGAAAGACGCCATAAACCAAGACTCCACAGAGTGTTGGCCCGCACGGGATCGGCGGGGCACGAGTTCGACTTTCCCGACACCCGGACCAGACCGAGACGACGTTCCATGGAAGTGCCGGAATGCTGAACTTCCTCTTGGTCGTCGCGGTGGCGGTCTGGTTCGTGCTGCTCTACCCGCTGGCGCGCCACCGACTCGAGACCCGGATGGGGCCGCTGAACGGTCCGCTGGCGGTCCCGTTCGCCCTGACGACGATCTTCGCGCTGCTGCCGCTGGTCTTCAACGTCCCGCGGGATGACGGCAACGCCGTACTGGAGCAGGGGCTGACGGCCTCCAACCTCGCGCTCATTGTCATGACCGGGCTGACCGGGCTCTATCTCATCGCCCGGATCGCGGTGGACCGGCGCGTCCTGCTGGTGGCGTTCTCGATGCCGTACCTGCCGTTCACGCTGATGATCCTCGTGAACGGCCTCAGCACCGCGTGGTCGATCGTGCCGAGCTACACCGTCTATCGGACCGTGGAGTTGGCGATCTTCACGCTCACCTCGATCCTGATCTTCGACCGCAGCGATATCGAGCGGCGGCTGGCCAACCTGTTCGCGCTGTTCACCGTCGCGTGGCTGGTCGCCACGACGCCAATCATCCTCGACAACTTCGCGCATGGGGTCGTGTTCTCGTCGGCCAAGCACAACCTGATGCCTTATCTCTGCGCCGCGCACGCCTTCCTCGTTATCTTCGACGACCGCATCCCGTACCGGCGCGCCCATCTCCTGCTTGCCTTCGTCGGCTTCGTCATCGCGGGCTCGGCCGCGAGCACCGCCTCGCTCATCGCGGCAGCCCCCGGCCTGATGGTGGCGTCGCGCCACCGCCGGCTGCGCCTCCTCGGCTACACGGCCTTCACCGTCTACCTGATCGTGTTCGTGGTGCTGATGGTCGGCCTGTCGGCCTTCCCCGCCCTGCTCGACGTGGTCTCGGTCGTGCTGCAGAAGCCCCCGGAGGAGCTGGCCGACGCCACCGGGCGCGGCACCTTCTGGCCGGTCTTCATCGAGGCGACCAAGGACCGCTTCGTCGGCGCCGGCTACGCCGCGGGAGACCGCTTCATCCAGCTCCTCATTCCCACCACGGCTTTGGCGGAGACGCTGGCACGCGACGCCGTGTTCATCTCCAGCTCGCACAACATGGTGCTCAGCGCCTGGGCCGGCACCGGCCTGATCGGGCTCGGCCTCTGCGCGATGGTGCTGGGGACCGCCCTGCGCTGGGGGATGAAGCTCGACCGTCCCGGACGCCGCCTCATCGCCACCTGCGTGTTCTTCCTGATCCTCAACGGCATGACGACGCCGGGCATCTTTCAGGACTGGAACATCAACGTCCTCACCTTCGTGGGTCTGCTGGCCTATGCCCGCATCGGCGCCCTGCGTCGCGAGCCCGTGGGCGCGGCCACGCCCGTTCCGGCAGCCGCCGCCTTCGGTCTCCCAATTGCGGCGTCCGCGTGATGCGCATCCTGGCGCACATCTTGAAGTGTGAGACCCAAACTACCTTCGGCCCGCGGCCGCTGTCCCGAAACGGGAAGGATCGTCCCCGGACGACCCACTCGGGGACGGGAATGGCGGACCGGATCGGTTGCTGCGGGCTGACGAGGCCCGCAGGCGCGTATTGTTCGAGAGTTTCGCGATGACGATGATCGAGCGGATGCCTTCGCGGTTCTTCGTCGGCGCCGAGCCGGGCAAGCCGGACGTGACGCCTGAACCCTGGTTCCTCAACCCGCGTGAGATCGGACGGGCCCTGCGCGCGCGCTGGGCGCTCGTGCTGGCCCCGGCTGTGCTCCTCTTGGTGGCGGCGGTGGCGTGGCTCGCGCTGGTGCCACCGCTCTACGCCGCCGTGACGCAGATCCTGATCGACCCGCGCGGCATCCAAGTGGTCAAGGACGGCGTGACGCCCTCGGATCAGGCGAGCGATGCGAGCCTGTTCCTCGTCGACAGCCAGATCCGGGTCCTCATCTCCGACGAAGTGCTGCGGCAGGTCGTGACTCGGTTCAAGCTCGATCAAGACCCGGACTTCGTTCGTCCCGCCTCGCTGCTCGAGACGCTCAAGAGCCGCCTCTCCGCGCTGATCGTCACCGCCGGCGGCCCCGCCGACGACACGCTCACCGCCCTGCGCACGCTGCGCGATCGCACGACCGCGCGCCGCCTGGAGCGCAGCTTTGTGGTCGAGCTCGCCGTCTCCAGCGAGGAACGTCGGAAATCCGCGGAGCTCGCCCAGGCCATCGCCGAAACCTACCTCACCACCGTCTCGCAGGCGCAGGCGCAGGTCACCCGCAAGGCCGGCGAGGCGGTGTCGAGCCGGCTCGGCGAGTTGCAGGACGACCTCCGGCAGGCCGAGGACAAGGCGCAGAAGTTCCGCGCCGCCAACAACCTCGTCGGCACCCGCGGCCAACTCGTCAGCGAGCAGGCGCTGACCCAGCTCAACCAGCAGCTCGGCGCGGCGCGCGCCCGGGCCGGCGAGCTGCGCGGGCGGCTCGCCCAGATCGAGGCGGTCGCCAACGGGCGGGCCGACCTCAACTCGGTGACCGAAATCGTCCAGTCCACGACGGTCGCGCAATTGCGCGCCCAGCTCGCCCAGATCGAGGCGGCCCGGGCCGACACCCTGTCCAACCTCGGCCCCCGTCACCCCACCCTGCGCACCGGCGAGCTGCAGGTGCAGACCCTGCGCAACGACATCAACGCCGAGATCCGCCGCATCGCCGCGGCCACCCGCAACGATTACCGGTCGGCCTTGTCCAACGAGGCCTCGCTCGCCGCCACCCTGGAGAGCCGCAAGAAAGAGGCTCTGTCCGTCGACAAGAGCTTCGTGCGCCTGCGCGAACTGGAGCGGCAGGTCGAAGCGAGCCGCGCGGTCTACGAGGCCTTCCTCGTCCGCGCCCGCGAGCTTCAGGAGCAGCAGCGCCTCGACACCTCGACCTCGCGCGTCATCTCGCCCGCCTCGCTGCCGGAGCGCCGGCTCGGGCCGCCGATCCCGGCCATCTTCGCCGCGGCGCTGGCGGCCGGGCTCGGCCTCGGCACCGCGCTCGCCCTCCTCGCCGTGCCGGCCGCGGGGCGGATCGGTTCGCGCCGCCGGTTTCAGCAGCTCGCGGGGCTCCCCGTGGTCGCCGCCCTGCCGGCCAAGGTGCCGACCCGGACGCGAAGCAAGGCAGGCAGCGAATCCCTGCGCGCCGACACCGCCTACGATGTGGCCGTGGCCCGTCTCGGCAGCCGTCTGCAGCGCGATTTCGGCGCCACGCGGCCGACGGTGGTCCTCGTCACCTCGGCGGACGACCGGAGCGGCAAGTCGGAGCTGGCGCGCAGCCTCGCCGCCTCGGCCGCGCTCGACGGCCAGCGGGTGCTGCTCGTCGATGCCGACCCGGAGGCGATGATCTCGCGCGATCTCCGGAGCCAGGCCAAGCGCGGCGCCGCCGAGGTGCTGCGGACGCATTCGGGGCTCGGTGACGCGCTGGTCGAGGGGCCGACCGGGGTCAAGATCCTGCCCTTCGACGACGCGGCCCTGCGCCTCGGCACCGCGGCCTATACCGGGGCGATCCTGACGGCGGCTTCTGCCTTCGACACGGTCTTCGTCGATATCGGGCTGATCGGCACCGACATCGCCGCCGAGCGCCTCGCCCAGGACCAGCGCTTCCCGGCCCTGCTGCTGACGGCCAGCGCCGCCCGCAGCGGCACCGCCCGGCTGCGGCGGGCGCTCGACGCCCTCGGCCGCGACCCGCGGGTGCAGCTCGTCATGACCGACGCCGAGGCCGAGGGGTGAGCCTCGGCCCGCTGCGGAGCGCGGCGGCGCTCCTCGCCGCCGTCCTCCTCGGGTCGCCGCTCTTCGGCTTGACCACGGAGGTTCGGGGCGGCGAGGCGAGCGCGCCGCTGGTCCTGTGGGTTGCGCCCACCGGAGACAGAGCCCCCCGTCGCGACAACCGCTTCGCGGATCTGCCGCGGGCGCTTGCATATGTCGCCGCGCTGCGCCGTCAGGGGGAGGGGCGGGCGATCGTCGTCGAGCTGGAACCCGGAACGCACCGGATCTCGGCGCCCGTTCGGATCGGCCCCGACCATGCCGGCACTGCCGGGGCGCCCCTGATCCTGCGCGGGGCGGCCGACGGATCGAGCCGGCTCGTCGGCAGCGTGCCCCTGGCGCCCGCATCGCTGCCGCCGCGCCTGCGCGCGCGGTTGCCGGCCTCGGCCCGCGGCGCGGTGCATGCCTACCAATTGCCCGAGGCGTTGCGCGGGGAGCTCGCCTACCGCGCGCCGCGGCGCCTACGCGAGACGCACCCGCGCGTCACCGAGATCTTCGATGCGGGCGGTGCGTTGCGCCCGGCCCAGTGGCCAAATCCTGGGCCGAACCCTGGGCCGAACCCCGGAACGAACTCCGGCTGGACGACGGTCGCCGCGGCCGAAGCGGGCGGCATGGCCTTCACCCTCAAGGACGCGGCGGGCCTGCCCGATCTGTCCCTGGAGCGCGACCTGTGGGTGGAGGGCTTCTGGCGCTGGGACTGGCTGCTGGAAACGCTTCACGTGGCGCAGGCCGATCAGCGCCGCCGCCGGCTCGAACTGGACCAGCCGCCCTACGAGGGCATCCGTGACGGCGCCCGGTTGCGGCTGGTCCATGCGCTCGGTGCCCTCGATGAACCCGGCGAATGGTGGCGCGACGGCGAGAGCGGCCTGCTGCTGGCCTGGCCGTCTCCCGGCGCGGCCGACCTCGAAGTCAGCCTCGCCGAGACGCTGATCCGGGCCGATGGCGCGCGGCATCTACGCATCGAGCGGCTTCGGCTGGAGCGCACACGCGGAGACCTGATCGTCGTGCGGGGGGGTGAGGATATCGAGATCCGCGCGAGCGAACTGGCTTGGGCGGCGGGCCGTGCGGCGGTGTTCGAGGGGGTGACCGGGGGCGGCGTCTCCGGCAGCGCGATCCATGATATCGGCGCGAGCGCGGTCCGCCTCGTCGGCGGCGACCGCGCCACGCTCCGGCGGGGCGGGCTGTTCGTGCGCGACACCCGCTTCACCCGCTTCTCGCGTCTGAGCCAGACCCAGAGTTCCGCGATCGAACTCGACGGCGTCGGCGCGGAGGCGAGCGGAAACCTCATCACCGACGCGATCGGCTACGCCATCTACCTGCGCGGCAACGATCACGTGTTTCGCGGCAACGAGGTCGCCCGCCTCATCCACGGCCTGAGCGATACCGGCGCGATCTATGCCGGGCGCGACTTCACCGCCCGCGGCTCGGTCATCGAGGACAACTACGTCCACGACATCCGCACCGTGCCGGGAATGGAGGTGAAGGGCGTCTATCTCGACGACATGGCGAGCGGCTTCACCATCCGCCGCAACCTGTTCGTCGATGTGCAGCAACCGGTCTTCATCGGCGGCGGCAACGACAACACGATCACCCGCAACGTCTTCGTCGCGTCGAGCCCGATGGTCGCCCTCGATGCGCGGGGTCTGACATGGATGAAGCCATCGCTGAACGAAGCGGATTCGGAGTTCCGAGCCGCCTTCGCCGCGATGCCGCTCGACTCCGCGCTCTGGCGGATGCGCTATCCGAAGCTTGCGGAGGCGCTGACCGACGAGCCGGGCGTGGCGCGCAACAACCAGATCGTCGACAACGTGAGCATCGGCAGCGACGACCTCGCGCTCACCGACAAGGCGGAGGCGGGCCGGCAGATCATTCTGTTCAACACCCGCCTTGACGGCGCGGTCCCGAATCCGGGCGACCTCGAGGCGCTGGCCCGCTTCACCGCCGAGCGCGGCATCACGCTTCGCCTCGACCCGTCGAAGATGCGGCGGGATGGGTTACCGGCCTCGCCGTTCACGGACGCGCGGCGCTGACTAAGCAGCACCGAGGCCGACCCGCGACTGCCTTTCCCGTGCACATAGCCGTTAGGGGGCAATCGGCGACGAGCCAAATCATCGCCGATCGGGATTATGACCGCGGAGGTCTCACGCCGCCTTGGACGGCACCTCGGTGAGGGTCGAGAACTCGCTGACGATGGCCTCATGCACCTGCTTCAGCCAATCCTCGGCGATCCGCGCACGCTCCTCGGCAGCCTCGGCCCGCTCTTCCGCCGCGCGGATGCGCTGCTCGGCCTGAGCCTGCACGTTGGCCGCCTTGGTCTCCGCGGCCCGGACCCGCTCGCTGGCGAGCTTCACGTCGTCACGAACGCGCTCCAGCAGTTCGTGAACGCGCTGCTCCTGCTCCTGAGCCTGCGCCTCGACTTCGCGCGTCCGCTGGGCGGCGGCCCGCACGCGGTCGATCAGGTTCGCCCAATCCTGAGACGAGGAGGGCGACGCCACCACCACGGAGGCGTTCGCATCGGCATCCGATTGGACGAGACGCAGAATACTCGTCAGGCTATCGGCCTGCTTCGGAGCATCGTGAGAAGCGACAGTCATCTCTTGAGACTCAGCGTGATCAAGATCAAGTGGACGCTCCCAGCGCATTTTCTTAATTATGTCCATTATGAAACGCTTCCAGCGAGACATGGATGCCAGGCGGACACAAGCGGGCGATGAATGATCCGCAAAACCACAATCGTTCGAAATAAACAGCCGAAGCAAGTCAAATTTTTAAGGACGATATTGCCGAGTTTGTCTTCCATTAAGATGTTGTAAAAATATCACTAATAGGACCGATGTATTCTCGATTTGCTATAAAATGTTAATCGCTTCGCTGCGAGACGCTCGGCAGTTCGATAGAGGTGAGTCCTAGCCTTTTCGGACTATCGACCAAGGCTTGACCCTGATCCGGCCGGATACATCGAGTATCTGCGCTTCCGCGGTCGAATGTAGCCTCCGCTCGGAGCGGCTGCAGAACGCCCCCTTCCGTCCTGCGCCGCGAGCAAGTCTGAATACAACTTCGCATTGCGTGATCCGGGCCGGAGGGCACGGTCAGGTGCGCTCCGCCAGAAGGGGCTCGAGGGCGTCGAGATATCCCGCGACGGCCGCCTCCACCGTGAAATGCGGGAGCGCGCGCTCGGCCGCACGGCGCAGATCCCGGCGGCGGCCCTCATCGTCGAGGAGCCGCAGGGTCGCATCGACCCAATCCGCCACCGCCATCGGCCGCACCTCGCCACAGCCATAGGTTTCGAGGAGACCACGGGCCGCGCCGGAATGGGGTGAGGCGAGCACCGGCGTCCCGCTCTGGAGCGCCTCCTGCACGACGATTCCCCACACGTCGCCGCGGCTCGGAAACAGGAAGAGTCGGGCCGAGGCGTAGACCTCGGGCAGCGCCTCCTGGCCCAGGAAGCCATCGAAGCGGGCGGAGATTCCCGCCTGCGCGAACCGCGCCTCCATCTCCCCCCGCAGCGGGCCGTCCCCCGCGACCCGGACCGACAGGCGCCGGCCGCGGGCACTGCAGCCGAGCACCACGTCGGTGAAGAAGCGTGCGCCCTTCACCTCCTCGTTCAGCATGCCGCAGAACAGGAGGTCGTAGGGCCGTTCGGAGTCGGGCGGGGGCGGGGCGGGCGGCGTCCAGGCCGGAAAGAGCGGGCTCAGGACGAAGTTTCGAGCCGGCAAGCCGTAGCGGACGAGCACGGCGCCGCTGCCCTCGCTCGGTCCGATCCCGGCGGAGGCCCCCGCGACGATGGCACGGCGCAGCCAGCGATGCGGGGCCGAGCGCTCGCCGGGATCGGTTTCGGGCACCCCGTCGGTGCGGATCAGGGTGGGGATGCGCTGCAGGCGCGCGGCGCCGGCCGCCAACAGCATGGTCGGCGAGAAGTCGTTGAGCACCACCGCCGCCGGATGGAGGGCGGCGAGCCGCGGCACCACCGCCGGGTTGATGTAGAGGTTGCGGATCGAGGAGCGGTGCCAGCGCAGGCCCGGCAGCACGGCATGCCGGTAGAGGCGCGGCGGCGGCATCACCCATTGCCGCGCGCTCTCGCGCGGCGTGCAGGACAGGACGTGCAGGGCCCGGCCGTCTCGGCCGGCGAGCCGTTCCGCCAGATGCTCGTAGAGAACATGCGTGTAGGGCGCGAGCGCCCCGGTCACGACGACGATCGGGCGCATCGCACCGGTTGCCATGGATGGGCGACCTCAGGTCAGGCGCCGCGGACCCGAACCGGCCCGGCGCCGATCGGCAGGGATAGAGTATTGTCCCGAAAGGTGACCACCGGCTTTCGGGACGATGCGGTCAACAGGTGTCGAGACCGGAATTCGTCTCAAGCCGTTCCCCGCGCCCGCCACCCCGTCCGGCGGCCGCCCATCAGCGCCTCGAAATCGGAGACCGGCCAATGCGGTTCGACCACGTGGCGAGGCATCGCCGGCAGGTCCGCTTCGCTCAGCGCCCGGCCGCGCCGCGTGGTGAAGAAGGTCCGGTAGCCGCTCTCCAGGGCCAGCGCCGGGTCATGCTCCGGATCGAAATCGTGGCCGGCGACGCCCCAGGGGCAGGCGAAATGGCGGATCTCCCGGCCGGTGAGGGCAGCAAGGTCGTGCCGGGAGCGGGCGATCTCGTCGGCGACCCGCGTGCGGTCGAGCCGGCTCAGGCGCTGGTGGGTGGCGGTGTGGGATCCGATGTCGAGACCGTCGGCGCACCAGGCCGCGATCTCGGCCCGTCTCATGTAGAGGCGCCCGCTCGGGGACAGGGACGTCGCCCGGTCGAGGCCGGGCGGCGTGCTCGGCGGCGCGTCGATCCAGTCGCTGATAAGGAAGACGATGCCCGGAATGCCCAGGGCCCGCAGGACGGGACGCGCCACCTCGAAGGTGTCGGCATAGCCGTCGTCGAAGGTGACGAGGAAGGCGCGGTCGCGGGCCGGCCAGCCTGCGGCGAGGCGCTCGGCGGCCCCGTCGGCATCGATGAAATCGCCGTACCGGCCAAGATGGCGCAATTGCGCGGCGAAACGATCCTGCTGGGCTTCGGGCACCTGATGGTAGCACAGGGTGTAGAGACCGGGCTCGGCGCAGGCCAACGACTTGAACAGGGCGCTCCCGCGCAGGGCGAGCGCGCGCAGGGCCGGCGCGCGGCGCAACGTCGTTTTGACCCAGTGCTTCATCCGCGTCTCACCCTCCGATGCCTGCATCTATCACACAGATAAGCTGATGGCATCTGCACAAATCATCCCGAGCGACCGTGGTTAATCTGACATATTGGTTTCAATATTGATGACGGCGCGGTGGCTCGTCCCTTGCTCATTAGCGTTAGGCAGGCGATGGCCTGTCCCGCGCCGGAACGGCCGGCACGGAGAGGATGTTCGAAGGTGGGGCAACTGACGGTCGTCGACGTCACGGACGATCCCGATTGGGACGCGGCGGTCTGGCAGCAGCCGGGCGCCAATCTCTACGCGTCGCGCCGCTGGGGCGAGTACAAAAGCTGCATCGGCTGGGACGTGCGGCGGCTCGCTATCCGCGCGGGTGACGGACAGGCGCTCTCCTACGCCCAGGTTCAGCGCCGCCGCCGCTGGCTCGGCCACGTCGTCCTGGCGCAGGGCTGCCCGGTCCTGACACGGCTGGGCGAGAAGCGGGCGGAGGCGGTGTTCCGCGCCTTTCTCGGGCATCTCGAACTCGGCCGCCTCGATCTGCTCGGCGTGAACTACCAGCAGTTCCAGACGCCGGCAGCGGTGCTGGCCCTGCTCGGCCACGGCTTCGCGCCGGTCGTCACCGCCCGGACGCACACGCTGGAACTCGATCTGACCGCGGAGACGGACCAGATCCGCTCCGCCATGGAGGGCCGCTGGCGCGACGTGCTCAAGACCGCCGAGCGAAACCTGGATCTCACGACCACATTCCCGACCGGTCCGGCCGAGCGGCTGGCGGCCTTCGAGACCTTCGGCCGCCTCTACGATGCCCTGAAGCGGCGCAAGGGCTTCCGCAACAGCCTCGACACGGCGGCCTTCCGCGATCTGGCGGCGAACGACCCGAACCTCCTGTTCCTCGAAATGCGCGAGCGGGACGAACCCGTTCTGGTGCGGATCATCCACCGGACGGCGAACCGCTGGACGGACTTCTACGTCGCCTCGAACGAGCGGGCCAAGGCGACCGGAGCCGGCCGCCTCGCCCTCTGGCGCCTGATCGAGCGGGCCAAGCGCGAGGGGGCTTCGGTGCTCGATCTCGGCGGCATCGACCCCGCCGGCAACCCGGGCGTCACCGAATTCAAGCGCGGCGCCAGCCGCAACGTCGTGGCGTCCAACCCGCTCTGGCTGTTCAGCCGGAGCCGGGCGATGCGCCGCGCCGCGACGGCCATCCTGGCCACGCGCTGAGCAGGACATCCGCGATGCCCGAAGCCCACACCGCGCCCTTCCCGCCGGCAGGCCTGCTCCGGCGCGCCGCCGGTCTCCTCCGGCGCCCGCCGGCCGCGCTCGCCGCCCTGGCCGACCAGGGCGTCGTCAGCGGCTTCGGCTTCCTCAGCGGCATCGTCGCCGCCCGTCTGCTCGGCATCGCCGAGTTCGGGCATTTCGCGATGATCCTGATCGTGCTCACCTTCGCGCAGGCCCTGCACAACGCCCTCATCACCGCGCCGATGATGACGCTGGTCGGTGCCCGCAGCGGCGTCTCGACGGCCTATGCCGCAACCATCCTCACCGGCGCCTTCCTGCTCTGCGTGCCCGGCGCGGTCTTCGTGGTGATCGCCCTCCTCATCGGCGGGATGTCGGGGGAGACGCTTGTGGCGGCCTGCGCCCTGATGCTGGCGCAGAACCTCCAGTTCACCCTGCGCCGCCTCCTGTTTGCGAAAGGTCGGGGCGTGCAGGCCCTGCTCATGGATTTCGCCCGCGCCGCGAGCTTCCCCTTCATCGCCCTGGTGATCTGGCTTGAGCACGACGTCATCGGCAGCAACGGCTTCGTCTGGCTGCTCGCCGCGACCTCGTTCGCGACCTGCCTGCCCTTCATCGTCGCGTTCGGCCGGCCGATCCTGCGCCGGCCCGGCTGCGTGCAGACCGGCGCGGTCTTTCGGCGCCACATCCCGCTCGCCCGCTGGCTCCTGCCGATCGTCTTCGTCACCTTCGTCCAGGAACAGCTCATCTGGCTGGTGGCGGGCGCGACGCTGGGCCTCGAGGAACTCGGCGGGCTGCGGGCGGCGCAGTACCTCGTCGGGACCGTGCTGCTGCTGCTCGCCGCCACGGAGAACGTCCTGCCGGTGGCCGCCGCGCGCGCGCATTCCGAGGGCGGGGAGGCGGCCCTGCGCCGCTACCTCATGCGCACGGGCATCAAGCTCGGGGTGCCGATCATCGCGATCCTCGCGATCCTCGCCATTCCGGGTGCGATGTGGCTGCGCCTGATCTTCGGGGCGGAATATGCGGCCTATGCCAACTGCCTGCACATCCTCTCGGTCAGCGTCGTGGTCGTGCTGGCCCGCGACCTCACCGCGAACTACTTCCGCGCCAAGCAGAACACCCGGGTGCTGTTCGCCTCGCTCTGCGTGAGCATGGTCGTGTCGCTCGCCGTGGTGGTCCCGCTGATGCAGGCCGGCGGCGTCAGCGGTGCCGCGGCGGCTGTGGGGGCGGGGCACCTCGCCTCCCTCATCTACCTCGTGCTGGCCGCACGGCGGCAATCGCGCCCGGCCTCGGCCTGGCCGATGCCGGGCCGGTGGCGGCGCTCGCTCAGGCCGGCCAAGTCGGCGCAGACCTGAACACCGCCGGAGATTGGGGCGAAACGCAGCCGGCTTGACGGTGCGAAGCACGGTTTGAAGCGGGGGGACGGTTTCACGCGACGGCCGCGGCCGGACGTCCGGCCTTCGACACAATGCGGGCCGCTGGAATGCCTGCCTTTGGGCAATCCAGCTCGACGGGCTCAAGCGACCGGGTTTGCACGCGATCGATCGCGCGACCTGATTCTTCGTTGCCGTGCGGGAAGCACGGCAGACCGGGCGGCGCGCCTGAACGCGCCGCCCGTCACACGCTTTACTCGGCGGCCATCGGCGCAGCCTCCGCGGGGACGACGCGGGCTGCGCAGAATTTGAACTCGGGAATCTTTCCGAGGGGGTCGAGGGCGGGGTTGGTCAGAAGGTTGGCAGCGGCCTCCGCGTAGCAGAAGGGCATGAAGATCATGCCGATCGGCACGTCCCGGTCGGAGCGCACCTTCAACACGACGGCGCCGCGCCGTGTTTCCAACCGCATCGACCCGCCGGGCCGGAGACCGAGCCGGTAGAGCTCCTTGGGTGCCATGAACGCCACCGCCTCCGGCTCCAGCGCGTCGAGCACGCCCGCGCGCCGGGTCATCGAGCCCGTGTGCCAGTGTTCGAGCACGCGGCCGGTCGAGAGCACCATCGGGAACTCGTCGTCCGGCACCTCGTCCGGCGGCACGATCGCCGCGGGCACGATCTTGGCGCGCCCGCTCTCGGTCGGGAAGCCGGCATAGAAGATGATCTCGTTGCCGGGCTGGTCCGGGGCATCGACCGGATAGGTCACCGCCCCCTCGCGCTCCAGCCGCTCCCAGGTGATGTTGTTCAAGGACGGCATCACCTGCGCCATCTCGGCGAAGATGTCGGCCGGGCCGCCGTAGTTCCAGTCGAGGTCGAGGCGTCGGGCCAGTTCCTGGATGATCCACCAATCCTGGCGCGCATCGCCCGGAGGGGCGACGACGGGCTGGGCGATCTGCACACGCCGGTCGGTGTTGGTGAAGGTGCCGGCCTTCTCGGCAAAGGCCGAGGCCGGCAGCACCACGTCGGCGTGGAAGGCGGTCTCGGTCAGGAACAGGTCCTGCACCACGAGGTGGTCGAGCATCGCCAGCGCGTGGCGGGCGTGGTTGAGGTCGGGGTCGGACATCGCCGGGTTCTCGCCCTCGACGAACATGCCCCGGATCTCGCCCGCGTGGATCGCGCGCATGATCTCGACCACGGTGAGGCCCTTCTGCGGATCGAGGGACTGACCCCAGAACTCCTCGAACAGCTCGCGCACCGCATCCTTCTCGACCGACTGATAGTCCGGGTAGACCATCGGGATCAGGCCGGCATCGGACGCGCCCTGGACGTTGTTCTGGCCGCGCAACGGGTGCAGGCCGGTGCCGGGCCGGCCGATCTGGCCGGTGATGAGGGCGAGCGCGATCAGGCAGCGGGAGTTGTCGGTGCCGTGGACGTGCTGGCTGACGCCCATGCCCCAGAAGATGAGCGACGACTTGGCCCGGGCATAGAGCCGGGCGACCTCGCGCAGGGTCTCGGCATCGATGCCGCAGACCGAAGCCATCTTCTCCGGCGTGAAGTCGACGATCTTCTCGCGCAGAGCCTCGAAGTTCTCGGTGTAGCCGGCGATGTACTGCTCGTCGTAGAGGCCCTCCGTGACGATCACGTTGAGCATCGCGTTGAGCATCGCCACGTCGGAGCCGGGGCGGAAGGCGAGGTGCCGATAGGCGTGGCGCGAGAGCGTCTGGCGCCGCGGGTCCATGATGATCAGCTTGGCGCCGCGCTGCTTCACCGCGTTCTTGAGGAAGGTCGCCGCGACCGGATGGTTCACCGTCGGGTTGGCGCCGATGACGACGATGACCTCGGCGTCGAGCGCTGCCGAGAAGGGAGCGGTGACGGCGCCGGAATTCAGGCCCTCCATCAGCGCCGCCACCGACGAGGCGTGGCACAGGCGCGTGCAGTGATCGACGTTGTTGGTGCCGAAGCCGAGGCGGACGAGCTTCTGGAAGAGGTAGGCCTCCTCGTTCGAACCCTTGGCCGAGCCGAAGCCCGCCAGCGCCTTGCGCCCGTTGGTGTCACGGATCGCCTTCAGGCCGCCCGCCGCACGGTCGAGCGCCTCTTCCCAGGTCGCCTCGCGGAAATGCGTCCAGGGGTTGGCCGGATCGACCTGATCGTTGGCGTCCTTGGGCACGTTCTCCAGGCGGATCAGCGGCACCGTCAGGCGGTGGGGGTGGTGGACGTAGTCGAAGCCGAAGCGGCCCTTCACGCAGAGCCGGTTCTGGTTGGCCGGTCCGTTCACGCCCTCGGCGTAGACGATGCGCTCGTCCTTGACCTTGTAGGAGACTTGGCAGCCGACGCCGCAATAGGGGCAGAGCGACTTCACCTCGCGGTCGGGATAGACCGTCCGGGTCTGGTTGGCGTCGAGATAGGCGGCCGGCATCAGCGCGCCGGTGGGGCAGGCCTGGACGCACTCGCCGCAGGCGACGCAGGTGGAGCCACCCATCGGATCGTCGAAGTCGAACACGACCTTGGAGCCCGCGGCGCGGTAGGCCATGCCGATCACGTCGTTGACCTGAACCTCGCGGCAGGCGCGCACACAGAGATTGCACTGGATGCAGGCGTCGAGATTGACGCTCATCGCCGGGTGGCTGATGTCGCTGGTCCAGCGCTCGGCCGCCGGGAAGCGGCTCTCGGTCACATCGAGGACGTCGGCCTGCACCCAGAAATGCGACGACGGGTCATGCGAGGTCGCGCGCTCGGGCTGATCGGCCACGAGCAGTTCGAGAACCATGGCGCGGGCCTTGGTGGCACGCTCGGTGGCCGACTTCACCTTCATGCCGATGGCGGGCGTGCGCTTGCACGAGGCGGCGAGCACGCGCTCGCCCTCGATCTCGACCATGCAGGCGCGGCAATTGCCGTCCGGCCGGTAGCCCGGATCGGGCTTGTGGCAGAGATGCGGGATATGCGTGCCGAGGCGCTTGGCGACCGCCCAGATCGTCTCGCCGGGCTGGGCCTCGACCTGTTGGCCGTCGAACTCGAAGGCGATGGTCGCGGGCGCGACCGGGGCGTCCTTGATGCCGTAGGTGCCCGAAGGGTCGGGCGCGGCCTGGCCACCCGACTTGGCGCCCTGCGAGTAGGCACCGCCGGAGGTCGATGGCGCGCCATTTGCCGGCCCGCCGGCATCCTGACGTTCGTCGGCGCGGATCTCGGGCTGTTCGATCTTGTTGCCGTGCGGTTCGGGGCCGTTGCTCATGCGTCCGCTCCAGGCTCTGGCATCGTGTGAGGAGACATCGTCGGGCTGGGCGTCACTCGGCCGCCACGGCCCGCGGCTCCGGGAAGAGGTCGGGGAAGTACTTGATCACGGTGCTGACGGGGTTCGAGGCCGCCTGACCGAGACCGCAGATCGAGGCGTCGCGCATGCACTGCGCCAGCTCGCCGAGGAGATCGGTGTCCCACACGCCGTTCTCCATCAGCATGCGGGCCTTCTGCGTGCCCGAGCGGCAGGGCGTGCACTGCCCGCAGGACTCGTCCTCGAAGAACTTCATCAGGTTCAACGCAGCACCGCGCACATCGTCCTGATCGGACAGGATCACGACCGCGGCCGAACCGATGAAGCAGCCGTATTTTTCCAGCGTGCCGAAATCGAGCGGGATGTCGTTCATCGAGGCCGGCAGGATGCCGCCCGAGGCTCCGCCCGGCAGGTAGGCCGCGAAGCTGTGGCCGTCAGAGATGCCGCCGCAATACTCGTCGATGAGTTCCTGGATGGTCAGGCCGGCGGGCGCGAGCTTGACGCCCGGTTCCTTGACCCGGCCCGAAACCGAGTAGGAGCGCAGGCCGACGCGGCCGTTGCGGCCATGGCTCTTCCACCATTCGGCGCCGCGCTCGATCAGGTCGCGCACCCAGAACAGCGTCTCGATGTTGTTGATCAGCGTCGGGCGGTTGAACAGGCCGACCTGGAACGGGAAGGGCGGCTTGTGCCGCGGCAGGCCGCGCTTGCCCTCCAGCGACTCGATCAGCGAAGATTCCTCGCCGCAGATATAGGCGCCCGCGCCCCGGCGCAGGTGGATGCGGGTGCCGCCCTCGGGGAGCTTCGCGATCTCGCGGGCTAGGATCTCGCGGGAGATCGGATACTCGTCGCGCAGGTAGATGTAGACCTCGGCGGCCTCGACGACGTGGGCACCGATCAGCATGCCTTCCAGAAAGCGGTGCGGGTCGGTGTTGAGGTAGAGCTGGTCCTTGAAGGTGCCGGGCTCGCCCTCGTCGCCGTTGACCGCCATCAGCCGGGGCCCGGGCTCGCCGCGCACGGAGCGCCACTTGCGGCCGGTGGGGAAGCCGGCGCCGCCGAGGCCGCGCAGGCCGCCGTCGTCGAGCACCTTCAGCACGTCATCGACCGGCAGTTCGCCGCTGCGCAGCCGCTCCAGGGTCGCGTAGCCGCCACCGGCCCGGTAGGCGTCGTAATCGACGTAAGTGGGAATGTGGGCGTGGGTGTCCTCGGCCTCGACCGCCGCGCGCACGGAGGCGAGGTCGGCCCGGTGCAGGAAGTTGTGCCCGACCTCGACCGCCGGGGCGTGGTCGCATAGGCCGACACAAGGCGCGCGCACGACGCGGACCGCATCCGAGGCCAGTTCGCGCTGCAGCGTCTCCAGCAGCTCGTCGGCGCCGAACATCGCGCAGGTGATGCTGTCGCAGACCCGGATCGTCAGGCGCGGGATGTCGGCCTCACCCTCCTTCACCACATCGAAATGCGCGTAGAAGGTCGCGGTCTCGAACACCTCGGCGAAGGCGAGGCTCATCTCGTCGGCCAGCGCCGCGAGATGGTCGGCGCTGATCTGGCCGTAGGTGTCTTGGATCAGGTGCAGGTGCTCGATCAGCAGGTCGCGCTGGCGCGAACGGGTGCCGAGCAGCTCCTCGATCTCGACCTTGGCGTGGGGATCGACCTGACGCCCCTTCGGCACGGCGCGGGCGACGTTACGGCCACGGCCCGGATGCGCGAAGCTCCGGACAGTCCCACTTGCCTCACTCATGACGCGACCTGTGTTCCAACTAATGGGGACGGAGGGACGGAAAAGTGCCGGGGAGTGGAGCGGCTACTGGCCGCCGAAGGCGCGCAGCGGTTGCCCCGCCTCGGAGCGCGTCCGCATGGCGACCGCTCCCGATGCCTCGTCCAGCGAAGCGATACGGGGACCGACGACGGCGTCGAGTTCCGTCTCGAACGCGTCGAGCGCGGCGTTCAGTCGTTCCAGACGATCGGCGCCCGACGATCCGCCGCCTTCGGCTTCGAAAGCCTTCACCAGGACATCTCGAACCTGGGCGATCAATTCCTGCGTAAGCGGCGGCTTAGCTTGCGCGGCATAAGCATCCGTAACGGCGGCCGCGAGGCGGCTGACATCCATGATCATGCCTGCACAGGGGTGGAATAGGAGAGGCTTTGCATATTCGCTCGCCTGAGTTGTAGGGGGCCCGGTCTGAAATCAGGCGATATAATGCAGGGATTACGTCAGATTGTCATTATATTAAACTGCATGTGGAGCATACCCCACCAGCGTTTCACGCCGCCTCGAGGCCCGGTCCCATCGCATCCAGGCGGCAAGACAGGGGTTGACGACAACGGCGAAACCTCTGCCGCAAGCCCAGCCTGACGATCCGACTTCACCGCCGCATCTCCCCGCTCGCTGATGTCTCTGGCAACAGGGCTGGGACCATCTTGCGCCGTCAGTTGCCCAAGTGCCGTTCAGGCGCCATGGAAACCCGGCTGTCGGAACGGGTTCGGGCGGCCTCGGGCGTGCCGCTGCCGGCGGCGATCAGCCTGCTGCGGTTGTCCCGGCGGACAGGCGACGCAAAAGGCTTCGTGGCCGGATACCTGCCGACACAGAGCTCATAGGCTCAGTTCCCTTCAGGCCGGCGATCCATGGCAACTCTGACCGCGACGATACACGATCTGTACGAGGGCGAGACCAGACGGGCGCACCGCTTCCGCTACGCCCTGCTCGTCTTCGACGTGGCGACGATCGCCTTCGTCATGGTCACCTCGTTCCTGCCGCTGATGCCCTGGATCATCGCCTGCGACCTGGTGCTGGGCGTCTGCGTGCTGCTCGACTTTGCCGCCCGCCTCAGCATCAGCCGCGCCCCCGCGCGCGAGTTCCTGCACCTGAGCACCTGGACCGACGTGATCGCGATCGCCTCGTTCCTCGCCCCGGTGGTGGTCGAAGGCATCGGGTTCCTGCGCGTTCTGCGCACGCTGCGCCTGCTGCGCACCTACCATCTGCTGGAGCGACTGCGGAAGGACAGCAAGCTGTTCCGCCGCAACGAAGATGTCATTCTGGCCGCTACCAACTTGGTGGTGTTCGTCTTCACGATGACGGGCATTGTCTACGCGACGCAGCACAACACCAACCCGGCCATCCAGACGCCGATCGATGCGCTGTACTTCACGGTGACATCGCTGACGACGACGGGCTACGGCGATATTACCTTACCGGGCCCCACCGGGCGGCTGCTCTCGGTCTTCGTGATGATCTGCGGGGTGACGCTGTTCTTCCGTCTCGCTCAGGTGGTGTTCCGTCCCTACAAAGTGCGCTTCCCTTGCGACGCCTGCGGGCTGCAACGCCACGAGCCCGACGCCGTGCACTGCAAGGCCTGCGGCAACCTGATGAAGATCCCTGACGAGGGCGATGACTGAGCTCCAGGCCGCCTGCAAACGCGCGGAATGCGGGGATGATGGGTGATCCGCAAGGGGCCGGCAGCGGCCCCGCGCACGGTTAAGCCGACGCGTTGCAAGCCTGAAGGATCATTTCGAGAACCAGCTTTTACCGTTCGGGGCAACGCCTTGTCGGCACCCGGCCCTCACGGGCACTCGTAGTGGAAGCGCCCGCCGGAAGTCGGCAGTTCCGCCAGGCGGTCGAGACCCCGCTCCATGTCGCGGGCACCCGCCTCCCAGCGGTCGCGGATCGAGGAGGGGGAGAAGTCGAAGCTCTTCGACGCGAGCTGGTCCGCGCCGGCCTGATGGACGATGTGCAAGAGCGTCGCGGCGGGGCCGTCCGGATCGAGCCGCTCGCGCAGGGCGTAGCTGCGCGCCAGTCCCGTCACTGCGCGCCGGGCGGCGCTGGCGAAGATGAGATCGTTGGCCCGTTCCAGCACCGCGTCGAGCGAGCGCGGCCGATCGGCCCGCAGCGAGAACAGGTCGAGGGCGATGCAGAGCAGGTCGCGGGTCGGCTCGGGCTCGAACAGCGGATCGAGGGGGAGGTTGTTGGTGTAGCCGGCATCGCACAGCATCCGGCCATCGATCTCGACCGGCGGGAACGCCGGCAGCAGGGCGGCGCTGGCCAGGATGTGCTCGGGCTGGATCGTCTGGCGGGTGTTGTCGAAGAACACCTCCTCGCCGGTCGCCACATCGATGCAGGCGATGGTGAGCCGGATCTCGGCCCGATTCAGGCGCTCGAAATCGACCAGACGCTCGAGCGTGGCGCGCAGGGGCCTGTGGTCGAACAGGGCCACGTCGTTGGGCACCCAGGGCAGGGCCGACCACAGGCCGGGATAGCGGTGCGTGAAGATGCTGGGCCGCCCCCAGGCCAGCGTCAGGAGCGAGTGGAGGGCATTGTAGTACTGTCGCGGCTTCAGGAAATCGGTTCCGGAGAGGCCGGTATGCAGGGTCGCCTCGTTCCAGAACCGGTGAAGCCGCTCAATCCGATCCTCCGGCGCGTTGCCGGCGATGATCGCACCGGTGACGGCCCCCATCGAGGCGCCCACCAATCGGTCCGGCCGGATTCCGCGGGCCTGCAAAACCTCGAAGGCGCCCGCGTGATAGGCACCGAGCGCGTTGCCGCCGCCGAACACAATGGCGGTGTCGCGCGGTTGGGAGACTGTCTGCATCGACGGAACGGACCTTTTTTCTTCGCGGTGGACCGAGCCAGACCGCGCCCGTTCGCAGGATCATCGTGGCCCCCCTCGCGCTCGGACTAACCCGGCGGCCGGCCATCCTGTTCGATCAGCGACCGGTAAGCCCTCGCGGTTGGCGAGGAGCGGCGCCTCGGATGAACGGCCAGCCGGCCTGAATGCGCGCAGGCGTGTTGAGGGCGAACAGCGACCGAAGAGGGGTCACTTCCGTTCCGCCGCGAGGACGTGGGCCACGATCGCGTTGGCGTGTCCGTGACCTATTCCATGGTCGGCCTTCAGCATCGCGACCAAGTCCATGTGCTTGGCCGGAAGCCTCTTCCGCACGATCTCCTGCCACTCGCCGATGGGACGCCCGTACGTCTTCTCGATGGAGGGAAAGTATGAGGCCGGTCCCTTGATCGGTTCAGCAGACACGTCGAGAGGCTCCGGGCGATGCAGAGTGAGTGCGGTTCGGTCACAGACGGCCCGCACCGCAGAGCCATCTACAGAGTGATACGGATTGCGCGTCAACGCCAGCTCGGGCTCGATTGCGACTCCTCGCGGGGGTCAGGCCGACCGGGTGTTGCGCTACCGGAAATTCCGTGCCCGCACCGGCAGCGCGGCCTCACGCGGATCCGGTCGGAGGCTCTGGCCGGTCTCGTCGCCGCGGCCGGTGCGCAGGGCGATCGGCTCCTCGCCGATCCGCCGCAGCAGGCCGGAGCGGTCGAACAACTCCACGGCCACGAGGTGGATCACGTCGCCGACCCGCTGCACCCGTCCGCGGCAGGCCATCAGCCGGGCGCCGAGCACGACCCGGCGCTGCCGGTCGAACAGCTCGGGCCGGACGATCAGGTTGGCGATGCCGGTCTCGTCCTCCAGGGTCATGAACATCGTGCCCTTGGCCGAGCCCGGCCGCTGGCGCATCAGCACGATCCCGGCGACGACGATCGCCCCCCCGTTGCCCACCCGCTCCAGCGCCGCGCAGGGCCGGGCCCCCAGAGTGGTAAGGGTCTCGCGCAGGAAGGCGAGGGGGTGGGCGCGCAGGCTGAGGCCGTTGGCGCAGTAATCGGCGACGACCTCCCCGCCCGCGCTCATCGCCGGCAGCGATACGGCGGGCTCCGCCGTCTGCGCCGGCTCGGCCTGTATCGGTGCGGACAGGGCGGCGAAGAGGGGGAGGGGATCGGGCCGCAGGGCCTTGACCGCCCAGGCGGCCTCGCGCCGGTTGAGGCCCAGCGAGCGGAACGCGTCGGCCCGCACGAGGCAGGTCAGGCTGGCTGCCGGGATGCCGGCCCGGTCCGCCAGTTCGGGCAGGGAGGCGAAGGGGCGCCCGCCGCGTGCCGCCACGAGGCGCTGTCCATCCCGTTCGGCCAAGCCGCTCGCGAGGCGTAGCCCCAGGCGCACCGCGAACAGTTTTCGGCCCGCACCGAGCGTCTCCAGGGTGCAGTCCCAAAGCGAGAAATTCACGTCGAGCGGGCGGATCTCGACGCCGTGGGCGCGGGCGTCGCGCACGATCTGGGCGGGGGCGTAGAAGCCCATCGGCTGCGCGTTCAGCAGCGCGGCGCAGAACACATCCGGATGGTGGCACTTCATCCACGACGAGGCATAGGCCAGGAGCGCGAAGGAGGCGGCGTGGCTCTCGGGGAAGCCGTAGGACCCGAAGCCCTCGAGCTGCTTGAAGGTGCGCTCGGCAAAATCGCGGGCGTAGCCGTTGGCAACCATGCCCTCGACGAGGCGGCTCTGGAAGCGGTGGACGCCGCCCGTGAACTTGAAGGTCGCCATGGAGCGGCGCAGTTCGTCGGCCTCCGTCGCCGAGAAGCCGGCGCCGACCATCGCCACCTGCATCGCCTGCTCCTGGAACAGCGGCACGCCGAGCGTCTTCTCCAGCACCGCCTTCAGCTCGGGCGTCGGGTAGGTCACCTCTTCGAGGCCCTCGCGACGGCGCAGATAGGGGTGGACCATGTCGCCCTGAATCGGCCCGGGGCGCACGATCGCGACCTCGATGACGAGGTCGTAGAACTCTTTCGGCTTCATCCGCGGCAGCATCGCCATCTGCGCGCGGCTCTCGATCTGGAAGACGCCGAGGGTGTCGGCGCGCCGGATCATCGCGAAGGTCGGCTCATCCTTTGAGGGGATCGAGGCGAGGTCGTGCGGGTCGTTCTTGACCTCGGCCAGCAAATCGAAGGCGCGGCGCAGGCAGCCGAGCATGCCGAGCCCGAGCACATCGACCTTCATGAACTTGAGGGCGTCGATGTCGTCCTTGTCCCACTCGATGACCTGACGGTCGGCCATCGCCGCCGGCTCGACCGGCACCAGTTCGTCGAGCCGGTCGAGGGTCAGGACGAAGCCGCCGGGATGCTGGGAGAGGTGGCGCGGCGTGCCGATCAGCTCGCGGGCGATCGCCAGCGTCAGGCGCAGGCGCCGGTCGTCGGGGTTGAGGTTGAGTTCGCGCAATTCGCGCTCGCCGACGCCCTCACTGCTCCAGGACCAGGTCATGCGGTTGAGGGCGCCGGTCACGTCCTCGGGCAGGCCCATCACCTTGCCGACCTCGCGCAGGGCGCCCCGCGAGCGGAAGCGGCTGACGATGGCGGTGAGCGCGGAGCGGTGGCGGCCGTAGGTCTGAAAGATCCACTGGATCACCTCCTCGCGGCGCTCGTGCTCGAAATCGACGTCGATGTCGGGCGGCTCGCGGCGCGCCTCCGAGACGAAGCGCTCGAACAGCAGGTTCTGCCGCGTCGGATCGATCGAGGTGATGCCGAGACAGAAGCAGACCGCGGAATTGGCCGCCGAGCCGCGCCCCTGGCACAGGATTTTTTCGCGATTGGCGAAGGCGACGATCGATTCGACCGTGAGGAAGTAGGGGGCGTAGGCCAGCCGCCCGATCAGGTCGAGTTCGTGGCGCAACTGGCGCGTCACCGCCTCCGGCACGCCGGTCGGATAGCGCCGTGCCGCGCCGGCCCAAGTCAGGACGTCCAGGCGCTCCTGCGGCGAGAGCCCGTCCTCGCGGCTTTCCGTCGGGTAGGTGTAGGCGAGGTCGTCCAGCGAGAAGCGGCAGGCCGCCGCGACCTCGCCCGCCCGCACCAGCGCCTCGGGGAAGCGCGCGAACAGGCGCGCGGTCTCGGCCGGGGGTTTGAGGAAGCGGTCGGCGTGGCGCTCCTTGGCAAAGCCGGCCCGGTCGATGGTGAGCCCGAGCCGGATGCAGGTCACCACGTCCTGCAGGCGGCGCCGGCCCGCGACATGGTAGAGGATGTCGCCGGTGGCGACGGTGGGCACCCGCGCGGCGCGGGCGGCGGCGGCCAAAGCGTCGAGCCGGTCGGCGTCGTCGGGGCGGAAGCGGCGCGTCAGCGCGCAGGACGCGCGGGCGCCGAACAGGCCCTTGAAGCGCGCGAGGTCGTTCGGAAGCGCCGATCCCGGCTGCTCGGCGAGCAAAATTGCAAAAAACCCCTCCTGCCACTCTTCGAGATCGCGCCAAGTCAGGCGGCAGCGGCCCTTGCCGCCCCTGGCCTTGCCCAGGCTGAGCAGGCGGCAGAGCCGGCCGTAGGCGGCCCGGTCGGTGGGGTAGACGAGCAGCGGCGAAGACAGATCGTCGAGGTCGAGCCGGCAGCCGACGACGAGGCGCACGCCCGTGACCTTCGCCGCCTGATGCGCGCGGACCATTCCGGCCAGCGAGCCGTGATCGGTGACGCCGAGCGCCGGGATGCCGAGCAAGCTCGCTGCGGAAAAAAGCTCCTCCGGGCTCGAGGCGCCGCGCAGGAAAGAGAAATGCGTTGTGACCTGAAGCTCCGGCGTGCTCATGCTGAGTTGCATCGCTTCCGACCAAGGTCAGACGCGATGCGTCCGGCGGACGCCCGCCGCCCCGCAGTCGCGGTGGCGACCCGCAATGGATCATCGCGGGTCGGTGTCACGCCTCGCCGAGCCCGTGCAGCCACCAGCGCCCGTTCGCCTGCATCGGGCCGTCGCGGAACAGCCAGAAGCGCTCGCCCGCTTCCGTCTCGACCCGGTAATAGTCGCGGGTGAGTTCCGCTTCCGTGTCCGCCACCCACCATTCGCCGAGGATCCGCTCCGGCCCGTCGGCCCGGGCGATCAGGTGGCGGGTGTTGCGCCAGACGAAGAACAGCGGCGGCGCATCGGGGATCTCGGCCATCGCCATGACCGGCTCCGGCGGCGCCAGAAGGCGAGCCGGGCGCGGCAGGTCCGTGGGCCACAGCGCGCCGAGGGGGGCGGCCAGCGCCGACACGCGGCGCACCGCCCGCTCGGGCAGGTCGCTCTCCACGGGTGCCAGCCGGTAGACGCGGGCGGCGCCGAGGCGCACCAGCAGGGTATCGACCAGGGCGGCGAGATCCGGCGCCTGCGGGCCGGCGGCGAGATGGGAATTCTGGCGCTCGGCCAGGGGCTCGACCCGCGAGGCGGAGAGCACCGCTTCCTCGATGCCGAAGCCGGGATCGATCAGAGAGAGGCGCTCAGTGAGCAACCGGGCGAGGTGGGTGGCGTCGCGGCTCGGCCCCGCCGTGCCGATTCGGATCGCCTGATCGAGGCGATCGACGCGGACGAAGACGAGGTCGAGCCGGCGCGCCCCGAGGCCGCGCCGCTCCAGTTCCGGCACGAGCTGGGCGCAGAGGTCGGCGACGACCCGTTCCAGGCTCTCGCGCGCGCCGACCGGCTCGGCGAAGCGCAGGGCCACGCGCGGGGTCTCGGGTGCGGCGAGCGCCGTCAGCGGCTCCGGCGCGTGCCCAAGCGCCCGGTCGAGCCGGAACAGGATCTCGGCACCGAAGCGCAGCCGCAAGGCCGCCCGCGGCTTGTCGCTGAGTTGGCCGATGCGGGCGAGGCCGACATCCTGCAGCGCCCGCACGGCCTCGGCGCCGAGCCGCAACGCCGCCACCGGGAGGGGGGCCAGCACCGGCGCCGCGTCGCCCGGCGGCACGATGCCCCCTTCGCCGAAGCGGGCCAGCCCCCAGGCGCAGCCCGGCGTGTCGGCGAGCGCGAGCCGCGCCGTGATGCCCGTCCGCTCCAGGCGGGCGGAGAGATCGGCGAGCAGGGGCGCCTCGCCGCCATGGAGATGGGCGGCGCCGGTGATGTCGATCACCAGCCCGTCGGGCGGGTCGAGGGCGACGATCGGCGCGTAGCGCTGGCACCACAGGCCGAGCCGCGCCAGGGCCGCCGCATCCGCCTCGGGATCGGCGGGCACGAGGTGCAGGCCCGGCACCAGCGCCCCGGCATGGGCCGCGCTCATGCCCGGTCGCAGGCCGAGGCGGCGGGCGGCGGCGTCGACGCCGGCCAGAAGGCGCCGGGCACCGTCCTGCGCCACGGTGGCAAGGGGCTCATCCGGCGGCGCGGTGCTGGACCCGCTCCGGCGCAGCCGGTCGGTCGGCCAGGACGGCAGGTACAGCGAGACGACCCTGCGCATCGCAAGCCTCCACGATCCAAGCCCCCGGCGCCCCACCGCGGCAGCGCTGCAAGTCGAGCCGCCAGCGCGGCCGGCCCATTCGACGGTTCGTTCCTTCCGAAGGGGCGGGCGCCACCCGCCAGCGGGTTCGCGCGGCGCTGGGCTCCGGCTCGACGGCCTCCCCCGCGCAGAGGCGGTGCACGACGAGCGCGGTGACGCCCGAGCCCTCCGCCGCGAGCTGGAGCCGGCGGGAGGGGGTGAGCGTCATGCGGGTCAGTTCGCCGACGACGCCGGCCAGCCCCCGATGGCGCAGACCCTCCTCCATGGCGGGCAGCACCTCGGCATCCCGCCACGTCTCGCAATAGACCACCCGGTCGGGATGCAGCCCGACCCGGGCGAGCGCGGGGGCGAACAGATCGCGGCTGTGCAGGCACCACAGCACCGGACCGTCGAGCCGAGCGAGGATGCCGCCGGCAAACAGCACGGCGGTAGCGGCGTAGCGCCCGCGCGGGCCGCCCTCATGGATCTGGTGGAGCGCCCCGAGGGCCAGACCGCCACCGGGCAGAGCCGCGTCGAGCCCCGTCACCCCGAAGGGCAGGGCGCGCGAATCCGCCGGTTCGCTGCCGGCCCCGGTACGGTCCGTCAGGCGGCGAAGCGCATCCAGCGTCGGCACGTCGGGGGATCGGGGAGGGGGCATGGGTGCGGGTTCAGGGGCTCGGGAGGGTGTCGCTCAGAACAAACAGTGAACGCACCTGAGCCGTAACCCGTCAACCGCCCTCGCGTTGCCATCCCTGTTGAAAATGCGGATTTTATTCCGACCGCACACTTGACCCTGGACCAGGGGAGGCGGCGACGCATCAAGCCCTGCACGCAAAGCGGGTGCGACGGCTTATCTCACGCAAAAGCGCATGCCGACCCGACTTGAGCGCAACAAATCCAGGCGCTGTTGCCCATGAACGACAGACGTTTGCCCCCACCGTTCTATCGTATTGTCTGCCGGGGACTTTGCCGGAGGTTATCGTATGGGATGCGCAATCTGCGTTTTTCCCGCGAGCCCTCTAGATTAATCAGGGTCATGAGTGACCAGTCATGAGTGACGCACGACCCACAGGCCGCCGGCCCGTCATTCTCGTCGTCGAGGATGAACCCGATGAGCGCTACCTCGCGGCCGAGTTGCTGGAGGAGAAGGGCTTCGAGGTCATCGAGGCCGAGACGGCCGAGCGTGCGCTTGACATCCTGCACCAGCGGGGCGACGGGATCGACGTCGTGTTCTCGGACGTGCGCACGCCGGGCACGATCGGCGGCTTCGAACTCGCGCGGATCATCGGCGTGACGTGGCCGCGCATCCGCCTGCTGCTGACCTCGGGCGACGCGGGCGACCAGCCGAGCGACCTACGCGTCACCGCGACCTTCATGCCCAAGCCCTGGCGGGCCCCGGAAATCCTGACCTGGCTCGAAGAGGCCGCGGGGCTCAGGGAGCCGCCGGAAGGCTGAGCCTCGGCCGGCTTCATCGCGACATCAGAAGCCCCCTCTCCCCGCAGGCGAGGAGAGGGGAAAAACAGCCTTACGCCGCCGCGACGGTCGCCTTCACGATCCGGTCCGGATCGCGCACGGGCTCGCCGCGCTTGATCGTGTCGACCACTTCCATGCCCTCGATCACCTTGCCCCACACCGTGTACTGGCGGTCGAGGAAGCGTGCGTCGGAAAAGCAGATGAAGAACTGCGAATTCGCCGAATGCGGGAAGTTGGTGCGCGCCATCGAGCAGGTGCCGCGCACATGCGGCTCGGCGTTGAACTCGGCGTTGAGGTCGGGCAGCTCCGAGCCGCCCGAGCCGGTGCCGGTCGGGTCGCCGGTCTGGGCCATGAAGCCGTCGATGACGCGGTGGAACGGCACGCCGTCGTAGAAGCCCTGGGTCGTCAGCGTCTTGATCCGCTCGACGTGGTTGGGGGCGAGGTCGGCGCGCAGCGCGATGACGACGCGGCCCTTGGTGGTCTCCAGGACGATGGTCTCGTTCGTCTCTGCCATGAGTTAAATTCCCTGTCCTCTGGGTCCGTCGTAGATGAAGCGCAGCGCCAGGGGGCGCCCCGCGATGGCTCCGCCGAGAGCCGGAGTGACCCGGACCGGCGTGCAGCGGGCGATCGCGTCGCGCGTCGCCCGAATCAGGATGTCTCGGGCCCTCGTATCGCCCGGCGTGTTCGCAAACGGCGTCTTGGCGAAGGTGATCTGCGGCATGCCGATCACCGAGCCGTCCCGGCGCAGGGAGAGACGCGCCGTGATCTCCACGCGCTCGAACCGGCTGAGCCCTTCGGGCGCCTTCCAGCAGGCGGCAAGCGCCGGGTAGAGCGCCTTCAGGGTATCGGCCGGGGCCGCCGCCGTGTCACCGGCGGGCAGCGGCACATGCTGCGTACCCCGCAAGGTTTGGGGCAGGGTGCGCCAGGGTTCAATGCCGTCGAACGCATCGGCCCCGCCCGCCATGATCGGGGCGAGGCAGGCCGCGAGGATGCAGACCCCGCGGCGCGATGGCCGGCGGGCCGCTATTGGCCGCCTCCGGCGAGCGTCATCTTCACGATCTTGTCGGGGTTCTGCACGGAGCCGTTATCGGCCTTGGAGCCCTTCTTGATCTTGTCGACCACGTCCATGCCCGAGGTGACGACGCCGACGACGGTGTAGTTGTTGTTCAGGAAGTCCGCGTCGCCGAGGCAGATGAAGAACTGCGAGTTGGCCGAGTTCGGGCTGCCCGAGCGGGCCATGCCGACCGTGCCGCGCTTGAACGGCGCGGAGGAGAACTCGGCGGGAATGTTGGGCAGGGTGGAGCCGCCGGTGCCGTTGCCCTTGGGATCGCCGGTCTGGGCCATGAAGCCGTCGATGACGCGGTGGAACTTCAGGCCGTCGTAGAAGCCCTGGCCGATCAGCGTCTTGAGCTGCTTGACGTGCTTGGGCGCGATTTCCGGGCGCAGCTCGATCGTGACCCGCCCGTCCTTGGTCTCGAGAAGCACGGTGTTCTCGCCGGCCCGCGCCGGGGCGGCGAGGAGCATGGCGGAGAGGGCGAGTCCGAGGACGGCGTGGCGGCGATTCATGCGGTCTAAAGCTCCGTGGTGGGGATCAGGATCGGGTGGAATCAGGATTTAGCGAAGCGGGCGGCAAGCCGCGCGGCGACGACCGACGGCACGAAGGGAGAGACGTCGCCGCCCATGGCCGCGATCTGGCGCACCAGGGTCGCGGTGATCGGGCGCACGCCGGTGGAAGCGGGCAGGAACACGGTCTGGACCTCGGGTGCCATCGCGCCGTTCATGCCAGCGAGCTGCATCTCGTAATCGAGGTCGGTGCCGTCACGCAGCCCCCGGATGAACAGGCGCGCCCCGCAGCGCCGGGCGGCCGTCACGGCGAGGTCGTCGAAAGTGACGACGTCGAGGCTCGCGCCCTCGGCCGCGGCGAGCGGTTCGCAGGTCTCGCGCAGCAGGGCGGCGCGCTCCTCGGCCGTGAACAGCGGCGCCTTGCCCGGATGCACGCCGATGGCCAGCACCAGCCGCGGCACGAGGCGGCAGGCCTGTCGCACCACGTCGAGATGGCCGTTGGTGACCGGATCGAAGGAACCGGCGTAGAGCGCTGTACGGGTCGTCACGGGAACGGGCCTAGAGCATTTTCCCCGCAAACGGAACCGCCGCCAACAGAAACGGGCGCCCCGGAGGGCGCCCGCGCGAACGCGATGGGGTCGGGATCGAAGGCCCCGGCGGAAACGGAACGCTCCGCCGGCCTCCCCGGCCTTCAGTACGTGCCGAACCCGAAGTTCAGGCCGACGCGAGCCAGAGCGCCCTCGGTGCGGGATTCGATGTTGTAGCCGACGCCGGGGCCGCCCGTGCTGCGGATCAGCACCGTGCGGCTGCCGAGGTCGTAGCGCAGGTACTCGGCCTTGACCGTCATCTGCAGGGACCCCGTGAGATCCAGGAAGGAATTGGCCGGGATCGCGTACTCGATGCCGCCGCCATAGGCGTAGCCGGTCTCGAGCCCGGAACGGGCACCGGCATAGGTCACCGGCGTCCCCGTGCGGAAGACCGCGGCCAGCGTGGTGGTGCCGTAGGCGAAGCCGCCGGTGCCATAGACCAGGACGCGATCGAAGGCGTAGCCGACACGGCCGCGCACGGTGCCGAGGAAGTCGAGGTCGGCGGCGTAGACGTTGCGCAGGACGTTCGGGTTGATGGCGGGGCGGAAGATCGTCTCGGTGCGGCTGCGCGCCAGATCGAGGTACTGCGCGTCGGTCTCGAAGCCGAAGACGAAGCCGGTGCCCGGCGTGAGCTGGAAGTTGTAGCCGGCCTGACCACCGAAGCTGAACCCGTCCTTCGGCAGAGCGACGTTCGCGCGGCGCAGGTCGTTGGTCACGTTGGCCTGGAGCGCACCGATGCCGGTAGTCCGCAGCGTGTCGCTCTCAGTGTAGGCGTAGCCGCCGTTGGGGCCGAAATAGGCGCCCGTCCAGGCGAAAACGGGGATCGGCGTGAAGACCGGTGCCTCGGCACGGCGCGGCAGGTCGGCGGCCAGCGCAGTCCCAGAGAGAAGGATACCCGCGAGGCCGGAGAGGATCAGGGAATTGCGCAAGGCACGAACCGAAGGTGTGAGGAAAGCCGCACTTTCTCTACCGACGGTCGGGCCTGGAAACTATGATATAACGGCAACACCAATGTTACGGCAGCGATATAACGCCATTACTTCGGTTTAATACTGTAATTCCAAAAATAATCCTCGATCACAAAACTTTGATCGATCCTTTGGCCGAGCTGCGGAAGGGGCCCGTTTCGCCCCCTCCGCAGCCCCTTCGATCAGACGGCCTCTTCGCCGTTCTCGTTCTCGTCCTCGCCCTCGATATGCTCCACCGAGACGACACGCTCGGCCTTGTCGGTGTTGAACACCGTCACGCCCTGCGAGGCGCGGCCGACGATGCGGATGTCGTCCACCGGCACGCGGATGAGCTGGCCGGCATTGGTGACCAGCATGATCTGGTCCGAAGCCTCCACGGGGAAGGAGGCGACGAGGTTGCCGTTGCGGGCATTGACCCGCATCGCCGTGATGCCTTTGCCGCCGCGACCCGAGGTGCGGTACTCGTAAGACGACGAGCGCTTGCCGAAGCCGCGATCGGACAGGGTCAGCACGAACTGCTCCGCGGCCCCCATCTCGTTGTAGCGCTCCAGCGAGATCGCCGAGGCTTCCGAAGCCTCCTCGGCCTCGGCCGGCTCGGCCTCCGCCTCGCCCGCGTCGCCGATCACCGCCCGGCGCATCTTGAGATAGCCGGCCCGCTCCTCGGGGGAGGCGTCGAAGGCGTTGAGGATCGCCATCGAGATGACTTTGTCGTCCTGGGCGAGGTTGATCCCGCGCACGCCGGTCGAGTCGCGCCCCTTGAAGACGCGCACATCCTCCACGGGGAAGCGGATGCACTGGCCGAGCGCGGTGGTGAGCAGCACGTTCTGCTCGGGCCGGCAGATCTCGACATGGACGATGTGGTCGCCCGGATCGAGCTTCATCGCGATCTTGCCGTTGCGGTTCACCGTGGTGAAGTCCGACAGCTTGTTGCGGCGGACATTGCCGGAGGCGGTGGCGAACATCACGTCGAGCGTGTCCCAGGACGTCTCGTCCTCGGGCAACGGCATGATGGTCGAGATGCGCTCGCCCTCGTTCTGAAGGTGCAGGATGTTGACGAGCGCCTTGCCCCGGGCGTTCGGCGCGGCCATCGGCAGGCGCCAGACCTTCTCCTTGTAGGCCTGGCCCTGGTCGGAGAAGAACAGCACCGGCGTGTGGGTGCTGGCCACGAACAGACGGGTGACGAAATCCTCGTCGCGGGTCGCCATGCCGGAGCGGCCCTTGCCGCCGCGGCGCTGGGCCCGGTAGGTCGAGAGCGGCACGCGCTTGACGTAGCCGGCATGGGACACGGTCACGACCATGTCCTCGCGGGCGATCAGATCCTCGTCCTCGACGCTGAAATCGGAATCGATGATCTCGGTCTTGCGCGGGGTGGCGAAGAGCGCGCGCACCTCGGCCAGTTCCGTCTTCACGATCGCCTGGATACGGACGCGCGAGCGCAGGATGTCGAGATAGTCGGCGATCTCGTCGGCGAGCTTCTTCAACTCGTCGCCGACCTCGTCACGGCCGAGAGCGGTGAGGCGCTGCAGGCGCAGGTCGAGGATCGCGCGGGCCTGGATCTCCGAGAGCCGGTAGGTGCCGTCCTCGGCCACGCGGTAGCGCGGATCGTCCACCAGCGCGATCAGCGGGGCGATGTCGTGGGCCGGCCAGTCGCGGGCCATCAACGCCTCGCGGGCGGTGTTCGGGTCCGGCGAGGTGCGGATCAGGCGGATCACCTCGTCGATATTGGCGACCGCGATGGCCAGACCGCACAAGACGTGGGCCCGTTCGCGCGCCTTGTTGAGCAGGAACTTGGTGCGCCGAGAAACGACCTCCTCGCGGAAGTCGTTGAAGGCCAGCAGCAGGTCCTTCAGGTTCATCAGCTCGGGGCGGCCGCCGTTCAGCGCCACCATGTTGCAGCCGAACGAGGATTGCAGCGGCGTGTAGCGGTAGAGCTGGTTCAGCACGACCTCGGCCATGGCGTCGCGCTTGATCTCGACGACGATGCGCATGCCGTCGCGGTCGGATTCGTCGCGCAGGTCCGAGATGCCCTCGACGCGCTTCTCCTTGACCAGCTCGGCGATCTTCTCGACCAACGTCGCCTTGTTCACCTGATACGGGATCTCGGTGAAGATCAGCGCCTCGCGCTCCTTGCGCAGCTCCTCGATATGGGACTTCGCCCGCATGATGATCGAGCCGCGGCCCGTGGCGTAGGCCTGCCGAGTGCCGGCGCGGCCGAGGATCAGGCCGCCGGTCGGGAAGTCGGGACCGGGCACGATCTCGTTGAGCGCCTCGATCGTCAGGCTCGGATCGTCGATGAGGGCGATGCAGGCGTCGATCAGCTCGCCGAGATTGTGCGGCGGGATGTTGGTGGCCATGCCCACCGCGATGCCGCCCGCGCCGTTGACCAACAGGTTCGGGAAGCGGGCCGGCAGGACGGTCGGCTCCTCGTGCTCCCCGTCGTAGTTCGCCTGGAAATCGACGGTGTTCTTGTCGATGTCCGAGAGGAGCGCGCTGGCGGGCTTGGCCAGACGCGATTCGGTGTAGCGCATGGCCGCGGCCGGATCACCGTCGACCGAGCCGAAATTGCCCTGCCCGTCGATGAGCATCAGGCGCATCGAGAAGTCCTGGGCCATGCGGACCAAGGCGTCGTAGATCGATTGGTCGCCGTGCGGATGGTACTTACCGATCACGTCGCCGACGATGCGGGCCGACTTGACGTAGCGGCGCTCGGGCAGGTGCCCGCTCTCATGCGCCGCGAACAGGATGCGCCGGTGCACCGGCTTGAGGCCGTCGCGCGCATCGGGCAGCGCGCGGCTCACGATCACGCTCATGGCGTAATCGAGGTAGGACCGGCGCATCTCGTCGGTGATGGAGACGGGCTTGATGTCGGTCGCGGGCGGGGGCGTGCCGGCGCCGGGTTGGTCGTTGTCGTCTGCCAACGTCGCTCTCTCGGGTTCTCGTTCGGTCGCCCATGGCGGAACGCCAACGGACGAAGACTAGCAAGGACAGGTCAAAGGGCCGCTAATCCCGACCGCTCCCCTCATCCTGAGGTGCCGCGAAGCGGCCTCGAAGGATCCTCCCGATCCCGCGCGTGTTCTGGAGGATCCTTCGAGGCTTCCGCTTCGCTTCAGCACCTCAGGATGAGGGGGGAGAAGTGGGATGACCCGCTGCCTGCCAAAGGCCGTCGTCTCAGTTACTTAAATATGAATTCCGAGGGGCTTGCACAACATCCGCGAGCCTGTCGGCGGTGCATTGCCGGCTCGTCAGAGAACCCGCGCCAGAAGCGCCTCGGCGGCGGCCAGATCTTCCGGCGCGTTGAGGTTGAGGAAGGGATCGACCGGCTCGACCGGCCAGGAGGCAACCGCCGCCCCGTGCCGCTCGATGAAGCCGCCGACGCGCCGCTCGCCCGCACCGAGCCAGCCGCGCAGATCCTCACGCAGGGCCACCGGCCAGAGCGCGCTGGTGAAGTGGCGCCGCTCGCCCGAGGCCGCGAGCGCGATCGGCCGGCCCTCCGCCGCCGCGACCGCGACGAGCCGCGCGACGAAGTCCTCGGGCAGGAAGGGCGCGTCGCCCGGCACGCTGACGATGTGGGTGAGGCCCGCTTCACCGGCGGCTTCCAGTCCGGCGAGGATGCCGGCGAGCGGCCCCGGATAATCCGGCACGGTGTCAGGCAGGACGGGGCCGGAAAACGCCGAGCGGAAGCGGGCCGGATCGCCGTTGGCGCTGAGTGCGAGCCCGCCGGCGCATTGCGGGCCGAGCCGCTCGGCGACCCGCTCCAAGAGGGTGCGTCCGGCAAGCATGCGCAGGGGCTTGTCGCCCCCGCCCATCCGCCGCGACAGGCCGCCGGCCAGGATCAGGCCCAAGACACCTGATCCGATACCCGGCCCGACACCCGACCCGGAGACCGGAGCGGGACTCACTCGATGACGATTTTTGGCGCCGCACGGCCGGCCGGCGCGCCGCTGAGATTGGCCCAGAGTTTCCCGGCGATCTCGCGGTAGATCTTGGCCTGCGGCCCGTCCGGATCGGTGGCGACCACGGGGCGGCCGGCATCCGAGGTCTCGCGGATCGCCATGGTGAGCGGGATCTCGCCGAGGAAGGGCACCTCCAGGCGCTCCGCCTCGTGGCGGGCGCCGCCATGGCCGAAGATCGCCGAGGCCGCCCCGCAATTCGGGCAGATGAAGGTTGCCATGTTCTCGATCACGCCGAGAATCGGCACAGAGACCTTGCGGAACATCGTCACGCCGCGACGCGCATCGATCAGCGCCAGATCCTGCGGCGTCGAGACGATGACGGCGCCCGACAGGGGCGTGGCCTGGGCCATGGTGAGCTGCGCGTCGCCCGTGCCGGGGGGCATGTCCACGATGAGCACATCGAGTTCGCCCCAGGCCACGTCGCGCAGCATCTGGGTGATGGCCGACTGCACCATCGGCCCGCGCCAGATCATCGCCGATTCCGGCTCGATCAGCAGGCCGATCGACATGGCCTTCAGACCATAGGCCTGGAGCGGCTCCAGGGTCTTGCCCTCGATCACCCGCGGCTTGCCGGACAGGCCAAGCAGCTTGGGCACGGAGGGACCGTAGATGTCGGCATCGAGCAGGCCGACGCGCAGACCCTGCGCGCTCAGCCCAAGGGCGAGGTTGCAGGCGGTGGTCGACTTGCCAACGCCGCCCTTGCCGGAGGCCACCGCCACGATGTGGCGCACGCCCGGCAGCGCGTTGCCCTGGCGCGGCGGGGCGCCGGGACCGCCGGCCGGTTGACGCGGGGCCGCGCCCGGAGCCGGCGGGTTGGGGGCCCGCTCCGAGGTCAGGCTCGCGAGTACGCTCGACACGCCGGACAGCGCCAGCACGCGGCCTTCCGCCTCGCGCCGCACCGGCTCGAACCGCTCGGCCTCGCTCGGATCGATCCGGATCGAGAACATCACCCGGTTGCCCGGGTCGATCACCACCTGCGAGAGGCGGCCGGAATCGGGCAGGGTGGTGCCGCCGCGATCGACCGTGACAGTCGAGAGCGCCTTCAGCACGTCGTCGCGCGTGATCGCCAAAACTCAAGCTCCATCGGGCGCCGGGGCGGGCCATCCCGCTTCCGACCATCTAACCACCCTTGCGCCAAACGCCAGCCTTCAAGCCGTGTTCTCAGCGCCGCCGTCCCGGCGGAATGGCGATCAGGTTGCATTCTTCCATCGGCCCGCGCACGACCGAGCCGTCGCCGCGCCGATAGACGCCGCGGCGCAGGTGCCGGCAGCCGACGGGGCCGCGCAGCCGCTTCACCCGCTCGATATGGACGCTGCGGGAGCGCCGGTTCGAAAAGTCGTGGCCGCCGATGCGCACGCCGGGGCCGAAGCGCACCTCCGCGGAGGCCGGCACCGCGGCGGCAGCGAGCAGCATGGCCAGCAGCGCACCCCTCATCCCCTTCACCTGCCCTTCACCCGTCACTCTCCGGCAAAGCTTCGACCGACCCCTGAACCAAGATCGACCTCGC
The DNA here is from genome assembly GCF_026672325.1 of Methylorubrum sp. SL192. Classification (NCBI taxonomy): domain Bacteria; kingdom Pseudomonadati; phylum Pseudomonadota; class Alphaproteobacteria; order Hyphomicrobiales; family Methylobacteriaceae; genus Methylorubrum; species Methylorubrum sp. SL192. The sequence continues at coordinate 4,002,831 of NZ_JAPPQV010000003.1, read as the reverse complement.
TCGTTGTCGAGGCAATCGCCGGGCAGCGGACCATCGACAAGGGTCTTCAGCCTGCCCGGCTCACGCCATTGACGACAGACGGAGTACGGATCTCATGCACCAGGGCAACCATCGCGACCACGAGGGCGCGAAGAAGCTCTTCGAGCTGGTCAAGGACGTCAAGGTCGCAATGCTGACCACCGCCGACCAGGACGGGACGCTCAACAGCCGCCCGATGTGGAACAACGAGATCGACGAGAACGGCGACGTTTGGTTCTTCACCAAGCTGCACAGCCCGAAGACCGCCGAGATCGGCCGCGACAATCAGGTGAACCTCTCCTACTCCGACCCGTCGAGCCAGACCTACGTCTCGATCGCCGGCAAGGCCGAGGTGATCCGCGACCAGAAGCTGATCGACGAGAAGTGGCAGGAGAGCCTCAAGACCTGGTTCCCCAACGGGAAGAACGACCCCGAGGTCGGCCTGATCCGCATCCATCCCGAGCAGGGCGAGTACTGGGACAGCCCGTCCTCCACGATGGTCCACCTCTACGGCTACGTGAAGGCCTCGCTCACTGGCGAGAGCCCGAAGACCGAGACCAAGAAGGTCAACCTCGCCTGATTTTTTGGGAACGGGCTCGCGCCCTTTCCGGTCACGTTCGGCGTCCCTGCCTCCGGTGGGGGCGCCTTTTTTGTCATGACGCCCCGCGCCCACCGGCGTTGATCGCCGGGGCGTTCCGCCCCAAGCTCGGGCGACACTCCCCGAACACGGACGGCCCATGATCGACCTCGCGAAGCGGGTCTACGACCACAACTTCCGCATCGACCCGATCGTGCGCTCGCTGCTCGATACGGATTTCTACAAGCTCCTGATGGCGCAGATGATCTTCCGCCGTCACCGCGACCTGCGCGTCAGCTTCGGAATCCAGAACCGCACCCGGAGCGTGCGGGTCGCCGACGAGATCGACCTCGGGGAATTGCGGGCGCAGCTCGACCACGCCCGCACGATCCGCCTGAGCCGGGGTGAATCGACCTGGCTTCGCGGCAACACCTTCTATGGCAAGCGTCAGATCCTCTCCTCCGAGTTCATGGCCTGGCTCGAAGCGTTTCGCCTTCCGGAATACGAGCTGGAGGTGCGCGACGGACAGGTGGCACTGACCTTCCATGGCCCCTGGGTCGAGACCACGATGTGGGAGGTGCCGGCTCTCGCGATCCTCAACGAGATGCGCTCCCGCGCGGTGCTGCGGGGCCTCGGCAAGTTCGAGCTTCAGGTGCTCTACGCCCGCGCCATGACCCGTGTCTGGGAGAAGATCGAGCGCCTGAAGCGTCTGCCCGACCTCTCCATCGCCGATTTCGGCACGCGCCGCCGCCACGGCTTCCTGTGGCAGGATTGGTGCGTGCAGGCGATGAGCGAGGGCCTGGGCGAGCGGGCCTTCCTCGGCACCTCGAACTGCCTGATCGCCATGCGCCGCGAGGTCGAGGCGGTGGGCACCAACGCCCACGAACTGCCGATGGTCTACGCCGCGCTCGCCGGAGACGACGATGAGGCGCTGGCGGCCGCGCCCTACGCGGTGTTGGCCGACTGGCAGCAGGACTATGCCGGCAACCTGCTGGTGGCTTTGCCCGACACCTACGGCACCACCGGCTTTCTCGCGAAGGCGCCCGACTGGCTCACGGCCTGGACCGGCATCCGCATCGATTCGAAGGAGCCGATCGCGGGCGGCGAGGAGGCGCTCGCCTTCTGGGAGTCGCGAGGCTGCGATCCGCGTGAAAAGCTGGCGATCTTCTCCGACGGACTCGACGTCGACGACATCGAGGCGATCCACGCCCATTTCCACGGCCGCATGCGCATCGGCTACGGCTGGGGCACGCGGCTGACCAACGATTTCCGCGGCCTCGTGCCGGAAGGGCGGCTCGATCCGATCTCGGTGGTCTGCAAGGTGACGGAGGCCGAGGGCCGCCCGACGGTGAAGATCTCCGACAATCCGAGCAAGGCACAGGGGCCGGCAGCCGAGGTGGAGCGCTACAAGCGGGTGTTCGGAGTCGAGGAGCAGGCCGCGATGGCGGTGGCGGTGTGAGAGCAGAAGCATGAGCGTCGCCCGCCTCGATCTCAACGCCGATCTCGGCGAGGGTTTCGGGCCCTGGCGCATGGGCGACGACGCCGCGCTCCTCGACATCGTCACCTCGGCCAACATCGCCTGCGGGTTCCATGCGGGCGACCCCGACATCATGGTCGAGACGGTGATTGCAGCAAAGGCGAGGGGCGTGGCGATCGGCGCCCATCCCGGCTTCCACGATCTGCGCGGCTTCGGCCGAAACCGGATCCAGGAGAGTCCCACAAAAATCGAGCGCGACATTGCCTATCAGATCGGTGCGCTCCAGGCCTGCGCCGCCCTGGCCGGCGCCCGCGTCACCCACGTCAAGGCGCACGGGGCGCTCGCCAACCTCTCGAACGAGGATGCGGCGATTGCCGAAGCGCTGGCCCGTGCCGTGGCCGGTGTCGATCCCGATCTCGCCCTGGTCGTGATGCCGGGGCTTCCCGCCGAGCGGGCCGGCGAGCGCTTCGGCCTGCGCCTCGTGCGGGAAATCTACGCCGACCGCGCCTATGCCGAGGACGGCACGCTCGCCCCCCGCGCCTCGCCCGGTGCGGTGATCCACGATGCGGGCGAGGCCGCCGCGCGCGTCGCCCGCATGGTCGGGGAGGGCGCCGTGTTCACACTCGGCGGGCGGCGCGTTCCGGTCGCGATCGACACGGTCTGCGTCCACGGCGACAACCCGGAGGCGCTCGCCATGGCACGCGCGGTGCGGGCCGAGCTTGAGCGGGCGGGCTTTAGCCTGCGCCCCTTCGCCGAACCCTCTGCGACGTCCTGAGGGACGAATCCGTTACGGCGACGTTTCAGGGATCGAATTCAGGCCGCTCACGGTTTCTTGAGCTCAGGTGCCTCCGGGCGCTGGCCCGTGCGCTGGCCCGTGTCGACGATCGCCCGGATCGTCGTGCGGAGCGCGCGCGGACCTTTGTGAGCGAGACCGAGGCCCGCATCGCGACGCGATCCGTCGGGCCTTCGGATGAAGCGTGGTGTGAGAGGAAGCCCGGCCTGACATGAAGCGTATATCCACCGGTGAGGGCTTCATCGTGCCGCCGCGCCCGGCGCGTGTTTCCGCGGCCGAGACGCCGAAAGGTCCGCTCGCCTCCTCCCTCGTCGTGTTTGCCATCATCGTGGCGGGCCTCTTCTTCGCGCGCGAGGTGCTGATCCCCATCGCGATCGCGGTGCTGCTATCTTTCGTGCTCGGCCCGCTGGTGAACTTCCTGCGCCGGCTGAAGCTGGGGCGGGCCTTCGCGGTGCTGGTCTCGGTGCTGCTCGCCGCCGGGATCATCGCTGCGGTGACCACCGTCATCGGCGTGCAGGTCGCCGAACTCGCGCAGGACGTGCCGCGCTACCAGCGCACCGTCGAGCGCAAGATCGAGGGGCTGCGGGCCGGCACGCTCGGCCAGACGATGGACTACATCGCCAACATCAACCGGGCGATCCACCAGAGCGGCGAGGAGAGCAAGGAATCGGCCGAGAAGGCCAAGCAGCAGGCCGCCCGCGACAGTAACCGCAAGGCCGAGCCGGAGCCGCCGAAGCCGCTCCTGGTCCAGGTGGAGGAGCGCCGCCCGGGCCCGCTCGAACTCGCCACCACCGTGCTGGCGCCGGTGGCGCAGCCGCTCGCCACCGCCGGCATCGTCTTCGTCGTCCTCCTATTCATCCTGATGCAGCGGGAGGATCTGCGCGACCGCTTGATCCGGCTCGCCGGTTCGAGCGACCTCCACCGCACGACCGTGGCGATGGACGACGCGGCCCGGCGGCTCTCGCGCTACTTCCTGGGCCAGCTCGCCCTCAACTCCGCCTTCGGCGTCGTCATTGGCGTCGGGCTCTGGATCATTGGCGTGCCGAGCCCCGTGCTGTGGGGCATCTTCGCCCTCGTCATGCGCTTCGTGCCCTATATCGGCGCCTTCCTCTCGGCGGTCCTGCCGATCGCGCTTGCGGCGGCGGTCGATCCGGGCTGGAGCATGGTGCTGTCGACCTTCCTGCTCTTCGCCCTCGTCGAGCCCATCGTCGGGCAGATCATCGAGCCTCTGGTCTACGGCCACTCGACGGGCGTCTCGCCGTTCTCGGTGCTGGTCTCGGCCCTGTTCTGGACCTGGCTGTGGGGACCGGTGGGCCTCCTGCTCTCGACCCCGCTCACCGTCTGCCTCGTCGTGCTCGGGCGCCACGTCGATCGACTCGAATTCCTGGACGTGCTGTTCAGCAACCGCCCGGCGCTGACGCCGATCGAGAACTTCTACCAGCGCATGCTCGCCGACGACCCGGAGGAGGCGCAAGAACATGCCGACCTGATCCTGCGCGAATGCTCGCTCTCGGCCTATTACGACGACGTCGTGCTGAAGGGCCTCGAACTCGCCTCTCGCGATGCCGCCCGCGGCGTGCTGACGCCGAGCCAGAAGGACGAGATCCGCGCCTCGATCACGGCTTTGGTGGAGGATCTGGAGGATCGCGAGGATGCCGTGCCCGATCCGGCCTCCAAACCCACCCGCCTCTTCGACGGGGCAGGCGCCGCTGGCGACGGGGAGAGCACCTGCAAGAACGAGCCGATCCCGGACCCTGACGAGTTGCCCGCCGCGTGGCAGGCCGACGGTGCGGTGCTTCTCGTCTCCGGGCGCGGCTTCCTCGACGGGGCGGCGACCGCCATCGCCGACCAGCTCCTGCGCAAGCGCGGCTTCGGCACCCGGCAGGTGCCCTTCGCCGAGGTCGCCCGGGTGCGCATCGCCGAGTGGCAGCCGGGTCCGGCTCAAGCGGTCTGCGTGATCTCGCTGGCGCTGTCCGGCGAGCCGACCCATCTGCGCCGCCTCGTCTCGCGGCTGCGCCAGAAGATCGACACCGTGCCGATCGTCGCCGGGCTGTGGCGCCTCGACGAGCCGATGCTCGCCGACGACGCGGTGCGGGCCAAGCTCGGCGCGGACGACCACGTCACCTCCTTGCGCGACCTGATCGAGACGATCCTCGCCCTCGCCCGCAACGAGGGCGGCCCGGACCGGTCCGAGCGGAGCGATGCGGCCACGCCCCCGCGGCAGGCCCTGCCCGAGCCGGCTTGACGAGACGGCTTGAGGGCGGCTTCGTCTCAGCCCGTCAATGGGAGGCTGCCCCTCGATGAGCGTCGTCGATCTCGCCCAGTTCATGGAAGACCTCGCCACCCAGTCCGGAGCGGCGATCCTGCCGTTCTTCCGGGCGCATTTCGGCCTGGACGACAAGTCCCACGGCACGGGCCACGCCTTCGACCCGGTCACCGAGGCGGACCGCGCGGCGGAAGCGGTGATGCGGCGGATGATCAACGACCGGCTGCCGAACCACGGCATCCTCGGCGAGGAATTCGGCTCCGAGCGGGCGGATGCGGAATGCGTCTGGGTGCTCGACCCGATCGACGGCACCCGCGCCTTCATCAGCGGCCTGCCGACCTGGGGCACGCTGATCGGGCTGACCCATCACGGCGCGGCGGTGCGCGGCCTGATGCACCAGCCCTATCTCGGCGAGCGCTTCCTCGGCGACGGCAAGACCGCGAGCGTGCGCTCCGCGAAGGGCGAACGCCCCCTCCACACCCGCCGCAACGAGGCGCTCGGCAACGCCATCCTCGCCACCACCGACCCGCGCCTGTTCGCGCAAGGGGAGGAAGCCGAGCGCTTCCGGAAGATCGAGGGGCAGGTGAAGATGTCCCGCTACGGCACCGACTGCTACGCCTATTGCATGCTCGCCGCTGGCCAGATCGACCTCGTGGTCGAGGCGGGGCTAAAGCCCTACGACATCGTCGCGCTGATCCCCATCGTCGAGGGCGCGGGCGGCGTCGTCACGAGCTGGGATGGCGGCCCGGCCACCGGCGGCGGCCGAATCGTGGCCGCCGGAGACCGCCGGCTGCACGAGGCGGCGCTGAAGGTGCTCAACCCGTAGGGCCCCGCCCCGGAGGGAAGGGCGCCGGGTGATCGCACGACGCGGACGAGCCGCCCCGATCGCAACGGCGAACAGGGCGGCTCGCATGGGTTCTCGCGCTGATCCTTGTCATGCCCGCCCACCGCCGGGGACGTGGATCCGCCCCGGCGATGGGCGACCGGCTCAGGCGAAGATCAGATCCTTCACCTGTCCGGCCAGCGCGGTATCCCACGACCAGTTGGACTGGCCGACCAGATCGCTGGTGCGCAGCACATCCAGCGGAACCGCGCCCTGGCCCTCGGCCACGAGCTTGTCGTTCTTGATCAGGCGCATGTAGCCGGCCTCGTCCACGCTGGCCTGCCACTTTGCCATCTCACCCTCGACGATGGTGTCCGCCGCCGTGATCCGGTGTTTCGTGGCGCCCGTGAGGATCTCGAAGGCCATGTCGTCACCGTTGCCGACCTGACCGAGCCAGATGTTGTTGCTGTCCCGCCCGTTACCGGTATCGAACACGCGCTGATAGTTTCCGTGGGCGAGATCGTCGAAGCGGACTTCGGCGAACATCTTGAAGGCGCCGTCGATCTCCGGGATGCCCTTGAACGGCGTGATCGTCAGGTCGCTCACCTCGCCGACGAGCGGTTTGTCCCACGTCCAGTTGGACTTGCCGACGAACTCGTTGGTCCGCACGACATCCTTCGGGACGATGCCCTGTCCCTCGGACAGGAGCACGCCGTCCTTGAACAGGCGCATCCAACCGGTCTCGTTGACACTGGTCGTCCAGGTCGCTTCCTGGCCTTCGACGATCGCGCCCTTGGCCACGATGTTGGCGGAGTTGGTGCCGTTCAGGACCATGAACTGCATGTCGCCGGAGGTGCCGATCTGGCCGAGAAAGACGTTCTCGGCACCGGCACCGTTGCCGATGTCGTAGACGCGCTGCCACGCACCGGCATCGAGATCATCGAACCGGACCGTCGCACTGGCGGTGAAGGCGCCGTGGATGTCGGGCAGGTCGTCCTTGAAGGTCAGGTCGTAGATGCTGCCCTTCAGCGCCGCGTCCTGCGCCCAGTTGGATTGGCCCACGAGATCCTTCGCGCGCGTCAGGTCGCGGGGCACCACCCCCTGACCCTCGGCGACGAGCACACCGTCCTTGTACAGCGACATCCATCCGCGCTCGTCGACACCGGCGGTCCAGCGCGCCTCGACGCCCTGAGTGATGCCGTCCCTGGCGGTGATGGTATGCTTGATCGCGCCGTCGAGGATCTCGAAGGCCATGTCCCGGCCGTTGCCGACCTGACCGAGCCAGATGTTGTCGCTGTCCGGACCGTTGCCGGTATCGAAGACGCGCTGGAAATGGCCGCCGGCGAGGTCGTCGAACCGCACCCGCGCGGTGACGCTGAACGCGCCGTCGATCTCGGGGATGTCGGGGCGGTAGGCCTCGTCCGCGGTGGCATTCAGGGCCATCTCGTAGGGCGCCTTGCCGGCCTGTACGGGCCCGAAGCGCTGCTGCAGATGGGCGAGGAGGCCCGACATGCCGAGCACGGTGTCGTCGAAGTTCAGCGTCTCGATCGAGGTCAGCGTGTCGATGCTGCCGGAGGCGAGGTGCTTGATGGCGAGTGAACCGGTGGCGCCGTAGAGCGCGACGTAGTCCTGGCTCCGGCCCGTCAACACGGCCCTGTCGATGCCCTCGCCCCCCTCCAGCGTGTCGCCCCCGTTTCCGCCGATGAGCGTGTCGTCGCCCGCGCCCCCATCCAGCGCGTCGTTCCCGTCCCCGCCGATCAGCGTGTCGTTGCCCACGCCGCCGAAGAGCTTGTCGTCGCCCCAGCCGCCGTCGATCCAGTCGTCACCGCCATAGGCGAAGAAGGTGTCGGCCCGGTTGCCGAGCCACATCTTGTCGGCCCGCTCGGTCGAGATCGGCATCCCCTTGTCCTGAAGCATCGCCAGGTCGAGGTCCGAGATGTAGGACCGCTGGCCCCAGCCGAGATAGGGGTCCATGAGATCCTCGGATCCCCACACGTGCGCCCGGGCCCCATCGAGCACGACCGGGCCGCCGAGAACCGTCCGCGTGTTCTCACCATTGAAGAGGAGCAGCCCGTTGGCTCCGACCGTGGCCGGGAATTCAAGGAAGCCCAGCCCGTGGCCGATCTCGTGCTGGAAAATGGTGAAGGCGTCGAACCTGTTGCCGGGCGCGGCCGCAACACCGGTCGGATCGTAGAACCAATCGCGGAACGTATGCTCGCCGAGCGTGAGGTTGGCGTCCTGCACGCCGCCGTTCGGGTCATACCCCTCGCGCGCCTTCAGGATGGGGGTGTTTTCCCACCATCTCCCGTTCCAGGTCCATTGCGGGCCGCCGTTGGCGAGGGCGCCGCCGACATTGCCGATCCCGATCGCGATATCGAACGTGCTCTCGACTTGGATGTACTTGCCCCAAGCGTCGGCAGCCGCCTGTGCCGTCGCGAGGATCAGACCAGCCTGCCACCCGGCCAATCCCATCGAGTATTCATTGGCCCAGGTGACCGAGATTTTCGCCATATTTTCATCCTCCGAGCCATCCGCGCTGCTGCCGGATCGCTTCGCTGTTCCGCCGCCGTCGGGCAACTCTAAGTCGGCTTGTGACAGGCCCGCTCTGAGGTTGACCAACAAGAGGCTGGATGAATCGCAATCTAGTATGAAGATGCTCCCAAGCGATTGACCTACAAATTCGGATTTTAACTGAATTAATTGCTTATCCTCACATAAGAAGCCATATAGATCTCAAACTACTCTGAGACAAAATTGATATTATTCCGGAAATATGGGCCAGGTTTCGCTTCGACAGGCCGCGGACCTGGGACAGGCGAGGAGCGAAACAGAAAATCCGAAATCGAACCAGCCGTCGGGCATTACTATGGGCTGCAGGGCCGACGCAGTCCGGACATCGAACGCGTCGAGAGGGTGGGCGGCAGATTCCGATCGAGAACGCTTCAGACCTGCGAATCCGCCGTGACCGGATCGCGTCCCGGCGAACCGGATGACGAGGTTTCCACCCGCGCGGCGCAACCGGCGGCCCTGTCGGGTGATCCGGTTTCCGCTGGATCGAAGCGGAAACCGATCCACAAGCCCGCACGGTGCTCCGAGAAAACACGTTTAACGCCAGCGAAATGCGAACCAGCCTGCATCCGCGCAGGTTGCAACCGCGCTGTCGGACGTGGCCGGCTGCCAACGTCGCGGGCGGACGATGCCCGCGAAGTCCGATCCGCTTTAGCCGGCGACGGTGGCGTGAGGAGCGGCTTCGCCGGCGGTCGAATGGACGAGATGGCCGGGGATGAACGCGTCGAAGGCCGCCCAGAAATCGGCGCGGACCGCGTCGCACTCGGTCAGGATCTCGTGGCGGGCGCCCGGCAGCACGATCAGGTGCCCGGTCTTGAGCCGGGCGGCGAAGCGCTCGACCGCCGGCGTGCTGCAGACCGGGTCGGCGCCCGCCGCGACGATCAGGCAGGGCGTGCGGATCCGCCGGATCAGTGCCGGGTCCGCCAGACGCCGCATCGCCCGGAAGGCGGCGGCGAGCCAGGCGATGGTGGGATCGCCGACCGCCCCGGCCCCGACCGCGCGGGCCGCCTCGGCGTTGCGGGCGTAGCGCACCGGATCGGTCGAGAGGCGATTGCCGGCGAACGGCTTCGTGGCGATCGAGACGGCCGTGCCGAAGGGGATGTAGCAGCGCCCGAGCCCGAGCCGCTGCAGGCCCCGCGCCAGCAGCGAGGCGCCCGCCGGCCAGCGCACCATGCGGATCGCCAGCATCGGGGCGACGGTGACGAGCCGCCGGAACGGCAGCCGGCCCTCCGCCGCGAGTGTCAGCGCCACCGCCCCGCCCATGGAATGGGCGAGCCCGAAATGCGGCTCGGGCATCATCGGCACGAGCACGGTTTCGGTGATCGCCTTCAGGTCGAGGCGGTAATCATCGAAGTGGCGGACATGGCCCTTGTGGGCGTCGCGGACCTGACGGCCGGAATCGCCCTGGCCGCGCCAGTCGAAGGCGACCACGCAGAAGCCGCGGGCACGCAGGTCGCTGATCGTCTCGAAATACTTCTCGATGAACTCGGCCCGGCCCTGAAGCAGGCAGACCGTGCCCTTCACGCCCCGCATCGTCGGCTGCCACGTCGCGGCCCGCAAGGAGACGCCGTCGGCGGTCTCGACCGGCACGAGGCGGGCGCCGGGCGGCACCGGATTACCGGGGGTGGGACGCAGGGTCAGCACGATGGGCGCGCCTCGAAAAAAATTTTGCTCAAGCTCACGCGAAATCCCCGCAAACAGACCCTTGCACGGTTTTTGGAGCCCACCAATATCATCGTTGCGCCGGCCGAGACGGCGGCGCGACGGTCCGGCCCACGGGCGGACCCGAATACATCGAGCATGTTGCTTCTTCTGGAGGATATGTGATGCGTCAGTTCGATCTTGCCCCCCTGTACCGTTCCACCGTCGGTTTCGACCGCCTGTTCTCGGCCCTCGACGGTTTCGTGAGCACCGAGGCCGCTCCGACCTACCCGCCCTACAACATCGAGCGCACCGGTGAGAACGTCTACCGCGTCACCGTCGCGGTCGCCGGCTTTACCGAGGCCGACCTGTCGATCGAGGTGAAGGAGAACGCCCTCACCATCAAGGGTGAGCGCAAGCCTGCCGAGGGCAAGTCCGCCGAGGTTCTCTATCAGGGCATCGCCGCCCGCGCCTTCGAGCGCCGCTTCCAGCTCGCCGACCACGTTCAGGTGACCGGCGCCGTACTCGAGAACGGCCTCCTCCATGTCGATCTCGTCCGCGAGGTCCCGGAGGCGAAGAAGCCGCGCCGCATCGAGATCGCCAGCCGGCCGTCGAGCCAGCCGGTGATCGAGGGCTCGGTCCAGCAGGCCGCCTAATCGCTCAGCCGCAAGGCTGACCCCGCGGGCGAGCGCCCCGGCCGTCGAGGCCGGGGCGTTTTCACATGTCAGGGTCAGAAATCCCCGAACCGGTCGCCGGGACCGGGCTCGTAGCAAGTGTACCCGACGAAGCAGCCCGGATTGTCGCGGGTCGGCACGAAGGCACGCCGACCGATTTCGGTGGCCTCGCAGAACGAGCGGTCGCGCACGAAGCGGTCGAAGGTCGGCCCGCCGGTGCCGAGCACCGCCGCGCCCTGCCGCGTGACCACGGCGCGGGCCTGGGCGCAGGTGAGGTTCGTGGTGGAGGCGCGCTGCGCCAGCGTAGGCCCAGTGCCGGCGAGTAGTGCAACGCAAACCAGGGCGCATCGCATGAAGGGGGTCCGGCGAGAGGAAATCCGATTCCTCAACCGTGCCCGTCACGGATGTATCCCGTCGAGCTCCGGCAGCAGCACCACGCTTTCCTGCTCGTTCGGATCGGTGCGGGCGATGAGCGCCGTGCACGGCTCGGTCGGGCTCGGATTGTAGGGCAGGTGCGGCACGCCGGCCGGAATGTAGAAGTACTCGCCGGGCCGCAGCTCGGTGTGGTGCTCCAGCCGCTCGCCCCACCACGTGCAGGAGGTGCCGGCGAGCGCGTAGATCGCGGTCTCGTGGCCCTCGTGCTTGTGCGCCTTGGCCCGCGCTCCGGGCGGGATCGTCACCATTTGCAGGTGAAGGCCCGTCGCACCCGCCGTTTCCGCCGAGATGCCGGGCGCGTAGGACAATCCCTGCTTGCCGATGAAGGCCTTGCCGGGCCGCACCACCCGGCAGAGCGCCGCGCCCGTGCCGGTCATGGCGCTACATGTCCCCGAACGCGAACTGCCCCTGGGGGGCGGCCGGCCGCTTCGCCGCGCGCGGCGTCTCCTTGCGAACCGAGGGCTTCGGACGCGGTTTGGGGTCGGCGCGCATCCGTGCCTTCGCCTTGTCGCGGGCCACGGCCTCGGGGGCGTGGGGATCGTCGTCGAGCCACTTGCCGCGCTTGATCACCTCGTTGACCCGGCCCTGGTTCACCCCGACCTTGAAGGCGATCTCCTGCTGCGTCATGCCGGTGGAGGCGTGCAGTTCCAGGATCGCGCGGGCGAGATCGGGCGTCATCTTCTGGCCGGTGAGGCGCCGGGCCGGGCGGATGGTGCGGGTCTGGCGGTCACGCTCGCGCAGGCGCTCCAGCAGAGCGAGCGCCATGTGCATGCCGTGCTCGCGCAGAGCCTCCTCGAATTCCTTCAGCGTCGCCATGGCCGGCTCCTCGTCCGGGAACGGACGTTCTCGCTGAGAGAACGCTCCGCCCATGCCCCAGGTTGCGGATCAGGAGACGTGCGCATGAGCAGCGGGGCAAGCGGACGGAGACTCTCGTCCACCGCAAAACGTCAGGTCCGACCCGATGCCGCACCGGGCCGGCATGTTGGCAGAGCGTGAGCCGGTCGGTTACACCGCGCACCATCCAATCGTGCGGGAAATGCCAGCCATGATCAGCCCCGTTCTTCCCGTCTCCCGCGCCGAGGCGGTGCCGGGCGCGCCCGGCCTTGTCGAGGCGCTGGAAAGCGGCTCGGTCCTCGTCTTCCGCGACCTCGACTTCCCCTTCGACGCCTTCGAGCAGCGCTTCGTCGAACGCCCCTTCGCCGACGGCAAGGCCAAGAACGTCGCGATCCGCAACGAGACCGCCGAACTGCGAGGCGGGGCCGGCAGCGCGGAGGAGCAGGCGCGCCTGCGCGACCTCCTGGTGCGCTACCGCCGCTTCGCGGAAAACCTGATCGACACCTACCTCCCGGCCTACCGCGAAAAGGTCTCGCTCGCGGGCACCTCCTACCGGCCGTTCGACGTCGACAAGCGCAAGCTGAGCTGGCGGCGCGACGACACGCGCATGCATGTCGATGCCTTCCCGTCCAACCCGATCGGCGAGCGGCGCATCCTGCGCATCTTCCGCAACATCAACGCCGAGGGGCAGCCGCGGCTGTGGCGGGTCGGCGAGGATTTCGGCTCGATGGCGGAGAAATTCCTGCCCAAGCTCCCGGGCTATTCCGGCCTCTCGGCGAGCGTGCTGGCCGCGCTCAAGATCACCAAGGCCAAGCGCTCGGAATACGATCACCTGATGCTGCACCTCCACGATGCCCTGAAGCGCGACCTGGACTATCAGGCGAACGCGCCCCAGGCGGATGTGCGCTTCCAGCCGGGCGAAACCTGGGTGACCTTCTCCGACCTCGTGATGCACGGCGCCATGGGCGGGCGCTACATGCTGGAGCAGACCGCCTATCTCGCGGTCGCCGACCAGGCCGACCCGGAGAAGAGCCCGCAGCGGATCCTGGCGAAAAAGCTCGGACGACCGCTGAAGCATTGAGGGGTCACACGGGCTCCTCGGACCCTTCCGTAAATTCGCGCCACAGCAGGATCAGCGCGGCCATCACCGCCGGGCCGACGAACAGCCCGAGCAGGCCGAAGGTCTCGACGCCGCCGAGGATGCCGAGCAGCACCCACAAGAAGGGCAGGCGGGTGGTGCCGCCGATCAGCGCCGGGCGCACGAAATGGTCGGCGACGAAGGTGACGACGAAGCCCGCCGCCACCACGATCGCGGCGGGGACGACCGCCCCGCCCGCCAGCAGCAGCACGGCGGCGAGACCGAAGGCCAATGGCGCGCCGAAGGGGATCATCGCCGCCACCGCGGTGAGCGCCCCGAACAGCACTGGGTGCGGCACGCCGGCAAAGGCGTAGACGATCCCGAGCAGGAACCCCTCGCCGATCCCGACGAGAACGAGCCCGTCCACCGTGCCATGGACAGAGGCCACCATCTGGCGCGCCACCCGCTCGCCGCGCGGCCCGAACAGGCGATGGCTTGCCCGCAGCGACTGGGCGATCACCGTATCGCCCTCGCGAAACAGGAAGAACAGCGCCAACAGGCAGAACCCGAACAGCACCACCCGATGCACCAAACCGGCCCCGAGGCTGCGGGTGAGGTCGCGGTTCGAGGTCGTGTTGAGCCGCTCGCTCAACTCATGCGCCAGCCCGGCATGGGCGAGGTGGGCGTCCCACCACTCGGTGACGGCAGCAGCCCCATAGGGCAGGCGGGCGACGAAATCCGGCACCGGAATGCCGTTGCGCTCGGCCTCGCGGGCATAGGCCAGGAGGTCGTGCGCCTCGCGGCCCGCCTCGACCGCCAGCACGGCGATGGGCAGCAGCAGAACCAGAGCCACGAGGCCGGTGAAGACGGCCGGCCACAGGATGTTGTGCCGTCCCGGCGGGAAGCGGCGGTGCGCGCGGACGAAGAGCGGCCAGAGGGCGATGGCGAGCACGACCGCCCACACCAGCGCCCGCAGGAAGCCGGACAGGATGTAAAGGCCCAGCGCCAGCAGCGCCGCGACGAGGAGGGCGCGCAGCACCCTCTGGCTGCGGGCGAGCTCAGGTTCCGTCCGATCCGTGCCGCCCATCGCCGCCTCACTCCGTTCCGCCGCTGTGTCGGCGCGAGCGACCTATGGCGGGCACAGCGGCAATCCAGAGGCGGCTTCAGGCCGCGGCGCGGTCACGCCCCAGGCCTTGGCGCGATAGAGGGAGCGGTCGGGCCGCTCAATGGAGGCGGAAACATCCGTCTCGCCCGCCTCGACCGCACTGACGCCGAGGCTGATGGTCCAGGCCGGGAGGTCGTTCACACGGGCCCGCGTGGCGGATTTCGTCGGCGAGCCAGCACGCCTCGGCCGGGCTTCGGTCTATCACGAGCAGAACGAACTCGTCGCTGCCAAGCTGGTCGAGGCAGGCGTCCGAGCCCAGGTTCACGATGCCAGGCGGCTTCTTTTCTGCGCTCACCGAGACTGGTTTTCTCGTCTTGTCCGACGCGCACGCAAGCCGGCAAAGAGCCCAGCGAGAATTGGAACGAACTACGAACAAAGGCTTGACCTGTTCGCCGCCCGGACGCACTGTTCATGGAACGTTCCGGACCGATTCGCTGCCCCGGCGCAGCGCGCAAGGCAGGAGGCTTCCATGATCGAGATCGGCTTCGACGACGACGGGCTCGACCGGCCGGCGCCTGCGGCGCGGCAGCCGTCCTCGGACCGCGACTGGCGCATCCTCGAGGAAGGCCTCGAACACCCGGCAAGCGGCTATTTCATTGCCCGTGAGGAGATCGCCAGCCGCCGAGGCGACGGGCTGTGGACCTGGCCGATGCAGCTCGCGGAAAAGGCGTGGTGTGCGCCGCTGGGCTTCCGGCGGGTCTTCCTGGCCGCCCTCGATCGCTACGGTGTGGCGGCCGACGCGGATCTCGCCCGCTCCTTCGCCCTCGGGTTCGGCAGCCAGGATGCGGGGCAGCGGCACAACGACCAGTTCGTGGCGCTCGGCGAATTGGTGCGTCCGCGCACGGCGGAGCGCAAGCGGACGGCGCCGTCGGAGGGCCGCCGCACCGGTCGCGAGCGTCCGCGGCAGGGTGCGGACACCCGCGCGCCGGCGCTCGACCTCAGCCGCTCGGCCGGCTGAGAGCCAAGGCAGGAGCGGGCCGGCCGCAACGCCCGAGGTTGCCCGTGCTCCATCGCTTCGTGTAAGGGGTCGCGATCTTTTCATAAGCGCCATCGGGAACCGGCGGCGAAGCGGGGCCGCAGACCGGCTCGGGCGCCATGGGGGCGTGCCGCGCGAGGGGTTGGCGACGCCGGATATGAAGAATCAAGAAAGCGGCCAGCCCTAATGTCGAACGAGACCGCCACCTTCGACCGCGTCGCGGACATCATTGCCGAGACGGCGGACATCCCGCGTGACAAGATCACGCCCGAGAGCCACGCCATCGACGATCTCGGCATCGATTCGCTCGCCTTCCTCGACATCGCCTTCGCGGTCGACAAGGCCTTCGGCATCAAGCTGCCGCTGGAGCGCTGGACCCAGGAAGTCAACGAGGGCAAGGTTCCGGCCGAGCAGTACTTCGTGCTGAAAAACCTCTGCGCACGCATCGACGCTCTGGTCGCCGAGAAGGCCGCCAAGGCCTGATCCGTCGGGCTTCAGGGATTCACGCACGATGCGGCTCGAATATTTCGAGATGATCGACTCCGTGGTGCGGCTCGACCGCGCCGCCGGCCGCATCGAGGCGCGGGCGCTCGTGCCCGAGGCGAGCCCGGTCTTCGAGGGACATTTCCCCGGCCATCCGCTGGTACCGGGCGTCCTGCTCACCGAGACCATGGCACAGGCCTCTGGCTACCTCGTGCTGGCCCATCTCGACTTCGCGCAGATGCCCTTCCTCATGGCCGTGGACAAGGCGCGCTTCCGCTCCTTCGTCGGTCCGGGGGCCGCCCTTGAGATCACGGCGACCCTGGAGCACGACGGCTCGGGCTATGCGGTGACGAAGGCTGCGATCCGCCACGAGGGCAAGGCGTTGTGCGATGCGGAGCTGCGGTTCCGCACCATGCCGTTTCCTGCGGGTCTCGACGCGCCGATGCGCGAACGCGCCCGGAAGATCGGCCTTCTGGATGGAGCCCAGCCGTGAGCCGTCCGCAGGCCCGCGATGTCGTCGTCACCGGGATCGGCCTCGTCTCCTGCGCGGGCGAGGGGATCGAGACGCACCTGAATGCCTTCGCCTCGAACGCGCCGCCGCGCACGGATGCGGAGACGTTCGCGCCCTATCCGGTGCACCCGGTGGCACCGGTGAGCCTCGACGCGCAGATCCCGAAGAAGTCGGATCAGCGGCAGATGGAGGCGTGGCAGCGGCTCGGCGTCTACGCCGCCGGCCTCGCGCTCGATTCGGCCGGGGTGAAGGAGGATGCGGGCTTCAAGTCGGCGCTGCCGCTCGTGGTGGCGGCCGGCGGAGGCGAACGCGACTACGCGGTCGACGGCGCGATCCTCACCGGCCTGCGCGGCACCAACGATCCCGGTGCCTTCCTCAACGAGCGGCTCCTCAACGACCTGCGGCCGACCCTGTTCCTGGCGCAGCTCTCGAACCTGCTCGCGGGCAATATCAGCATCGTCCACGGCGTCACCGGCGCCTCGCGCACCTTCATGGGCGAGGAGTCGAGCGGCGTCGATGCCCTGCGCATCGGCCATGCCCGCATCGCCTCGGGTCAGGTCGAGACCATGATGGTGGGCGGCTCCTACAACGCCGAGCGGCCGGACGTGATGGTCGTCCACGAGATGGGCGGCTACCTTCTCAAGACCGCCTACCGGCCGGTCTTCGAGCGGGGAGCCGAGGGCACGGGCGGCTTCGTGCTCGGCAGCGCCGCCGCCTTCCTCGTGCTGGAAGCGGCCGAACATGCCGCCGCCCGTGGCGCAAAAGCCCTGGCCCGGCTGATGCCGGTGGCCAACGACCGGGTCGCCCGCGCGCCGGGCAGCGTGTCCGCGAGCCTGACCCGCCTCATCGGCGAGGCTGGGATCGAGCGGCCGGACGTGGTGCTCTCGGGCGCCACCGGCCTCGCCGACCTCGCGGCGGAGGAACTTGCCGGCCTCGACGCGGCGCTGCCGGGCGCGCGCATCCGCGCCACGGGCGATATGATCGGCCATCCGATGGAGGTCGCGGCTCCGTTCGGGGCGGCCCTGGCCGCCGCACTCTGCGCGGCAGGATCGGCCGCGGAGGTCGCGGTCACCTCGGTCGGCCACCGCCGCGGCGAGGGCGTGATCCGCGTCGTGAGGATCTAGAGCGCATTCCGACGAAGTGGTCACCGGTTCGTCGAAAGAATGCGCGTCAAAACAAGGACCTAGAGGCGCCGGCCTGATGCAATCAGGCCGGATACGGCTCTAGCGCATCATCCCGAGGGCTGCCGGCTTTCGGGACGATGGCGATGCGAGAACGAGTGTCCGCCGCTTCGGAGACCGCCGTCGCGGCGGTCCGGATGCGTGCCGACCGAAACCATGGTCTGAGGCCCCGATGCCAGAACCGCGCTCCTCCTCCACCCACGATGCCCTGGGACGCCCGCTCGTCGCGGTGACGGGCCTCGGCATCGTCACCTCGCTCGGCCGCGGCGCCACCGAGAACTGGGACGCGCTGACGACCGGACGCTCCGGCATCCGCGCCATCAGCCGCTTCCCCACCGAGGGCCTGCGCACCCGCATCGCCGGCACCGTCGATTTCCTCGACACCGACCCCCTAGTGGCCCCGCTCCTGTCCGAGCGCTTCGCCATGGTGGCGGCCGAGGAGGCGGTGACGCAGTCCGGCATCGGCGCGGGCTTTCCGGGCGGGCTGTTCGTGGCGGTGCCGCCGGTCGAGATGGAATGGCCGCAGCGGCAGGCTCTGGCGGAGGCCGCGGGCGAACCGGATGCTGTGACCTATGCCGGCCTCCAGCGCGCCGCCGCGTCCCGCCGTTTTGACGCGTGGCACGACCTGTTCATCTTCGGCACGGTGGCCGACCGGCTCGCCGACCGGTTCGGCACCCGCGGTTCGCCGATCTCGCTGTCGACGGCCTGCTCGTCGGGCGCCACCGCGATCCAGCTCGGCGTCGAGGCCATCCGCCGGGGCGAGATGGACGCCGCGCTCTGCATCGGCACCGACGGCTCGGTGAATCCCGAATCGCTGATCCGCTTCTCGCTGCTCTCGGCGCTCTCGACGCAGAACGATCCGCCGGAGGGCGCCTCGAAGCCGTTCTCGAAGAACCGCGACGGCTTCGTCATGGGCGAGGGCGCCGCCGCCCTGGTGCTGGAGAGTGCCGAGTCGGCGCGAGCGCGCGGGGCAAAAATCCTCGGGTACGTCCTCGGCTGCGGCGAGAAGGGCGATGGCTTCCACCGGACCCGCTCCAGCCCCGACGGCGCGCCGGTGATCGCGGCGATGCGCGCGGCCCTCGACGACGCCGGCGTCACGCCCGAGGCCATCGATCACGTCAACGCCCACGGCACCTCGACGCCGGAGAACGACAAGATGGAGGCGCTCGGCTGCTCGGCGGTGTTCGGCGAGCGCGTGGCCCGCCTGCCGATCTCCTCCAACAAGTCGATGATCGGCCACACGCTCACCGCGGCCGGTGCGATCGAGGCGGTGGTGTCGCTGCTGACGATCCAGAAGGGGCGCATCCCGCCGACCATCAACTACGCGGTGCCCGATCCGGCGCTGCTCCTCGACGTGGTCGGGACCGCCCGCGACACCCGCGTCTCGCGGATCCTCTCGAATTCCTTCGGCTTCGGCGGGCAGAACACCTGCCTCGTCCTGGGAGACGAGCCGGCATGAGTGCGGACATGAGCGACGAAAGAAAATCCGTCCTCGTCGTCGGCGGCGCCTCCGGCCTTGGTGCGGCCACCGTCCGCGCCCTGGCGGCCGCCGGCCACACCGTCACCTTCACCTATCGATCCTCGCCGGAGCGGGCGCAGGCGCTCGCCGACGAGCTCGTGCCGATGCATGGCGAAGGTAGCGTCACCGCCCGCGCCCTCGACCTGTCGGACCGCGACGCGGTGGAGGCGTTCTGCGAGTGGGCCGAGGGCCAGGGCTTCTACGGCTACGTCCACAACGCCGGCCAGTCGGCGGACGCCCTGGCGGCCATGCTCGACCGTGAGCGGGCCGAGGCGGCGATGCAGGTGAACTTCTGGTCGATGACCCGGATCGCCAAGGCGCTGGTGCGTGGGATGATCCGAGCGCGCGCCGGCCGCATCGTCGCCATCGGATCGGTGGCCGCGCTTCAGGCCAATGCCGGCAATGCCGCCTACGCGGCGACCAAGGGCGCCCTCATCGCCTATTGCCGCACGCTGGCGATCGAGTCGGCCAAGCGCGGCGTCACCGTCAACGTCATCGCGCCCGGCTTCATCGATACCGAGATGCTGGCGGCCTATGCCAGCCACCGCGAGGGGATCGAGCGCCAGATCCCGCTCGGACGTTTCGCCAAGCCGGAAGAGGTCGCGGCGATGGCCGCCTTCCTGATCGGAGAGGGCGGGGCCTACATCACCGGCGCGGTGCTGCCCGTCGATGGCGGGTTGACCGCGATGATGGGCATCCACCGCACCTGAACCGGCCCCCGATGTCTCGCTCCCTGCCCCGCCTCGCCTTTGCCCTGCTGCTCGCAGGCGGTGGTTCAGCCTGGGGCGCCGAGCCTTTCCGTGTCGAGGGCCTGCCGCGGGACGACAGCCTGACGATCCGCGAGACGCCGGATGCGGGTGCGCCGGCCCTCGGACAGATCCCGGTCGGGCGCCGGGTGCTCGGCTTCGGCTGCACCAACGAGACGCCGAGCGGGCTGACATGGTGCCGGGTGAAGTTCGACCGCACCCTCGGCTGGGCGCGGCGGCGCTACTTGACGCCGGATTGAGCCCTGCGCCGACGTCCCGGACCACGAAGACCGACGCGGCGTCCCCGAACTGCGAGGCGTGACGGTCTCACTGCGCCGCTTGCAGCGTGTCGGCGAGGAAATTGACGACGCGTTTCAGCTCGACCGGCTTCTGGAGGCGCTCCACATCGGCGAAATCCGGCGGAATCACCCCCTCGTCGTAGCCGGTGATGAACACGAACGGCACGCCGCGCTCCCGAAGCAGGGCCGCCAGGGTGAAGGACGGCCCTGAGCCGAGATTGATATCCACCAGCGCCGCCGCCAGCGCCCCTTCATCGAGCGCCTCGCGCGCCGCCTCTTCGCTGGGGCAGGGGCCGACCACCTCCGCGCCCGCTCCCTGGAGCGCGCGTGCCGTATCGGTGGCGAGATAGTAATCGTCCTCCACCACGAGGATGCGATAGCCGCTCAAATCTGGTTCGCCGGTCATGTCGAGCGCTCCTCCGAACACGGTCGCTCGTTGCGGGGCATCGGTTTCAAGGATGCTGGCGCCGTCACGGAGCGGAAATTCGAGGCGGCACCGCGCCCCCTCCGGACCGATCTCCAGGCGACCGCGCCCCCCGAGTTCGTAAGGCAGGCGCCCCTCGATCAGTTCGCGGCCGAAACCACGGCGCGCACCGGTGCGACGATTCGCCTCACGCTCGTCCGCAATCTTCGCTTCCGGCACGCCATCCTCCGCCCAATCGAAGCCGAGCCAGGGCTCGCCCCTCTTCTCGAACGAGGACCAATTCACCCGCACGCGCCCATCCGGCACCGATAAGGCTCCATATTTCAGGGCATTGGTCGCCAGTTCGTGAACGGCGAGCGTCAGGATCTCCGCCGCCTTAGGCGAGAGTTCGATTTTGGGTCCGGACAGATCGTACTGGTCCGCGCGCAGATCCTGGGCATCGATCTCGTCGCGGACGATGGTGGCGACCGGCACGCCGGCATTGGGAGAGCGGGTCAGCAGGGCCTGGACGCGGGCCAGCGTCAGGAGGCGCCCTCCCACCAGGGACGCGTAATCGGACACGGTCTCCGCCCGCTCGCCCGTGCGGGCGACGATCGAGCGGGTCACCGCCATGATGTTGCGCACCCTGTGCTGCAATTCGGCGAGCAGCACGGCCTGATGCCCGATCAGCAGCTTGGCCTCGGTCATGTCGGAGGACAGACCGCCGATGCGCCGCACCCGGCCCTGCTCGTCGCGCAGGGGGAACAGCGTACTGCGGATCCAACGGAAGGCGCCGTCGCTCGGCCGCTTGATGCGGAACTCGTTCAGCAGCGATTGGCCGGTCGCCGCCCGCTGCAGGTTTTGCAGGGCGTTCTCGCGATCCTCCGGCAGCATGTGGCCGGCCCACCGCCGGATCTCAGGGCCGAGCACGTTGGGTTCGATGCCGTAGACCGTCCGCAGCGCCGGGCTGACGAACTCCATCTCGAACGTCTCCGCATCGCGGATCCAGAGGACGTCGGAGGAGGCCTCGGCGAATTGCCGGAAACGCTCCTCGCTCTCGCGCAGGCGCAGCTCCGCCCGCTTGCTGCGCAGGGCGTGCCAGATCGCGGGCGCCAGCGCCTCCGCCGCCTCAAGGTCCTCCGGCCGGTAGCCGCCCGGGCGGTTGCCGAGCCCGATCAGACCCCGCGTCCGGTCACCCTGCTTCAGCGGCACGCCGAGGAAGGCCGTCAGCGGCAGGTGGCCGGCCGGCGTGCCGACGCGGTCGGGGTGGGAGGCGGGATCGTTGACGATGACGCCCGTGCCATCCTGCAACACCCGCCCGTAGATGCCGTGAATCGCAAGCCCCAGCGCCGACTTGCCCATCGGGAAGCCGTCATCCCCCTCCGATGCGTGCGCGGCGTAGCGGGCCCGGCTCCGGTCGCTGAAGAACAGGCCGTCGAGGCGCCCGGTGGTCTCATTGATCTCACCGATGAAGCCGATGGCGCTGCCGGTCAGCTCTTCGGCGACTTCGAGGGAGATGCGCGCCAATTCCTCCTCCGAGGAGGCGCCGAGCGTCTCGCTGAAGACGAGGTTGATCGCCTGGAGGACGGCGTTGTTGCGCCTGACGCGCTGCTCGGCAAGGCGCCGCTCGGTGACGTCGATCGAGACGCCAACGAAGCGCCCGTCCTCCAGCGGCCGGCCCGACGTGCTGAGCCAGCGGTACTGCCCGTCGGCACGGCGGAGCCGGGCCTCGTCGGTGAAGCAATGGCGCTGCGCGAACGCCTCTTGGAAGAGAGAAAGGTGTCGCTCGGCATCCTCGGGATGCAGGAACTTCTGCCAGCCATACCCCGCCACGGCCTCGAAGCCGACACCGAAGAAGTCGAGATAGTGGTCGTTGACGAGGATCGTGCCGCTCGAATCCGCGTCCCAGATCAGGACGGGTGCGGCATCGGCCAGGGTGCGCAGGCGAATGTCGGCCTCGCGCGCCGTCTTCTCCGCGCGGGCCCGCTCCATCGCCGCCCAGGTGCGCTCGCCGATCTCGGTGGCCAGCGCGATCTCCGCAGGGGTCCATTCCCGCGGCGTCGTCATGGAGAGCGCAAGTGCGCCGACGAGGCGGCCCTGCTTCGCCAGCGGAATGCCGAGCAGGCTCACGACACGATCGGCCAGCACCCTCTCCCGGCAGTCGTCCGGGACCAGGGGGGATGTCTGCACGTCCGTGATCGCGATCGGCTGGCCCTGGCCCTGATGGGGCATCGCCCAACCGACGAGGCTGAGAGGATATTTCCCGGCTCGCGAGGGGAGACCCGCGCGCGCGAAATCCTGTGCGATGATCGCGAAACCCTCCGCCTCGTACAGGTTGAGGTAGTACGTGTAGTCCGCCTGAAGGTGCTCCCCGAGCAAGCGGCAGGCCACGGCCTGGACTTCGAGCGGATCGGCCAGGGGGCGCAGCGCGTCGCTGAGGCCGAGCACGAAGGCCTGCTGCTCCTCGCGCTCGAGCAAGGCCCGCTCGACGAGGACGCGATCGGTCGTCTCGAAGGCCGCGAGATAGAACCCGGCGAAGCCTCCCGCTTCGTCCCGCAACGGCGTCCACTGGGACGTGAACCAGCCGAAAGGTCGCTCCGTCCGCGCGGGAAGATCCCAGTAGCGATCAATGATCTGACGGGCCTGCCCCTGTCGTATCGAGTCGACGATTCCGTCGCTTTCCGGCTTTGGCCAGACTTTCGTGAACGGTCGGCCAAGGGGCGGCGGATCGCTGAAGTTGTCGATCGCGCTGAAACCGTCGTTATAGATTACCGTAAGTTCAGGACCCCAGGCGATCGCCGCCGGCAAAGGAGAGCCGAGCATCAACTCGACCATCGTCCTCAAACTCTGCGGCCAATCAGCAATGGCGCCAAGAGGTGTCCGTGCCCAATCGTAGGCACGAATACGCGCGGACATTCCCGCACCGGTTGGCCACTCGCTGCCTACTCGACACATCCTTATGTGAAAGACATGCTCTGATCCAAAAGTCACCTGGCGCCCCGCGTCAATCGCGCAACGGTGTCTCGCGGAATCGAGAAGAGCCGTCCGTCGAACCGGTCGGCGCATCGTTGATGCGCTGCGGCGGGAGGGGGCTCCCGGCGCCCGCTGTTTCGCGGTACGGCGTCGGGCGACCCCGGCCGGGCCCGGTTCGTACGCCGCGCCCACCTCCTCAACGCCAGACGAGTTCGATCCTGATGCAAGCCCTCCAGCTCTTCGGCGACCGAGATCTGCGCCTCACCGAGGTCGAGCCGCCGCCCGCGCCGGGACCGGGCGAAGTGCAGATCCGAGTCCGGGCGGTCGGCCTCAACTTCATCGACGTGTGGGGCTTTCGCGGCATGGCCTTCGCCAAGCGCAAGCTGCCGCTCACGGTCGGCGCGGAGGCGGCGGGTGAGATCGCGGCGGTCGGCGAGGGCGTCGAGGGGCTCTCCGTCGGCGATGCGGTCGTGCCCTACGGCGCGCTGACCTGCGGCCGGTGCCGCGCCTGCCAGGAGGGGCGCGACAACCTGTGCGAGGACGTCTCGGGCGTGATGGGCTTCCATCTCGACGGCTTCGCCCGCGAGCGGGTGAACCTGCCGGCCCGCCTCGTGGTGCGGGTGCCGGGGGGCGTCGATCACGTCCAGGCCGCCTGCGCCGGCATCGCCTTCGGCACGGTGCAGCACATGCTGTTCGACAACGCGCGGCTGGAGCCGGGCGAGTCGATCCTCATCCATGCCGGCGGCTCGGGCATCGGCACGGCGGCGATCAAGATGGCCAAGGCGATCGGCTGCACCGTCTACACGACGGTGGGCGACGACGCGAAGGGCGAGAAGGCGAAGGCGCTCGGCGCCGACCACGTCGTCAATTACCGCGAGGAGCGCTTCGAGGGTGAGGTGCGGCGGCTGACCAAGCGCAAGGGCGTGGACGTGGTGTTCGAGCATGTCGGCGCCGAGACGTGGAACGGCTCGCTGCTCTGCCTGAAGCGCGGCGGGCGGCTCGTCACCTGCGGCTCGACCTCGGGCGTCTCGGTGCAGATGAACCTGATGCAGTTGTTCCAGCAGCAATACCGCATCACCGGCTCGTTCGGCTGCCGCATCGCCAATATGAGCCAGAGCCTCGACAAGATGGCCGCCGGCCTGACCCCGGTCATCGACACGGTGCTGCCGCTCGCCGATTTCGCCAGCGGCCTGGAGCGCCTGGAATCGCGAAAGGTGTTCGGAAAAATTCTCGTGACGCTCTGACGCGTTCAGGCGAAGAGGCGGCTGCCGAGGCCGGGAAGATCGCGAAAACTGTCCGCCACATGGCCTGCGAGCGCCCGCGCCGCCGGCCCGGCACCGTCGCGCAGGCGCATCAGCACGTCGTAGCTGCCGAGCGGCGGCAGGGCCGCGATCCGCTGGAAGGGCGGTCGCGCGACGCTCAACGGGAGCGGCGCCACCGCGAGGTCCGCCTCCACCGCCGCGATCTGTCCCTGGCAATGCTCGCTCGTATAGGCGACCCGGTAGGCGATGCCCGCCTGATCGAGCGCGTCGAGCGCCGCCGCCCGCCACGTGCAGCCGCTCTGGCAGAGCGCGAGCGGCAGGGGCCGGCGCGCCTCGGCGAGGCCGCCGCGCAGGCCGACCCAGACCAGATCCTCCGAATGCACCACCTGCGCCGCTCGGTCCGACGGGAGATGGCCGGCAAAGAGCACGAGATCGAGCGCGCCGTCGGCGATGGCCTCTACCAGAAGGCGGCTCGCATCGAGCCGGACATCGACCTCGACCTGCGGATGGGTGGCAGCGAAGCGGCGCAGCATCGCCGGCAGGGCGAACAGGCCGGAATCGTGGGGCGCGCCGAAGCGCACCCGCCCCTCCATCGGCGGCGCATCGAAGAAGGTCACCACCTCGTCGTTCAAGGCGAGCAGGCGCCGGCCGAGGCCGAGCAGCGCCTCGCCGTCCGCCGTCGGCACGACGGCGCGCGGCTGCCGCAGGAACAGCGCCCGGCCCAGACGCTCCTCCAGGCGCTTGACCTGAAGGCTGATCGCCGAGGGCGTGCGCCCGACCCGCTCGGCCGCGCGGGCGAAGGTGCCGGTCTCGCAGATCGTCACGAAGGTACGGATGAGATCGAGATCGAGGTTCGACGGATTGAGCGCATTCACGGCGACGATGATCCTGCTGCCACGGCCCAGCCTCTGCGATGAGCATTCCTCACCGTTTCCGCAAAATCAATTCGTTCGATTCATCGCGTGCCACGCCCCATCCTGTCCGCTGCAACAGCGGAGGCAGACATGATCGGATGGATTGGACGGACCCTCCAGCGGGGGATCGCCGGTCTCGTGGCCGGATGGCATCGAGACTGGCCGACGGCCTCGCGCGACCGGCGGGGTGAGCCGATCGCGGAAGACCTGTGCGGTCTCGACGAGCGGCTTCTGGCCGATCTCGGCGTCACGCGATCCGGCAAGGTGCTTCCTGGCGGCGAAGGGCCGCCGCGTCAGCGCAGGCAGACGAGAACGAGGCCGCCGATCATCAGCGCGCAGCCGAGGATGCGCCAGGGGTCGGCAGTGTGCTGGGCGAACCCGACCCAGCCGAAATGGTCGAGCAGGACCGAGGTGACGATGGCGGCCGTCACCGTGATGCCGGTGAACACGGCCGCACCCAGCCGCTCGGCGATGAAGATCGTGGCGAGTACGTAGGTCGCGCCCATCGCTCCACCGAGCCACGCCCACCACGGCACGCTCGCGATTCGCTGGCTCCCCGGCCAGCCGATCCCGATGAAGGGCGCGGCCGCGAGATAGACCGCGACATTGGCCGCGGTGACGACGAGGGCCGCGAGGATCGGCTGATCGAGCGCCTTGTTCAGGGAGGCGTTGGCGCCCGACTGCACCGTGTTGAGGATACCCGCGATGGCGGCCGCGGCGGCGATGAGAAACGGCATCGTTCGGCTCCACTGGGTGTCGGAAAGCCTCGAAAAACGCCCGATCAACGATCGCGTCCCGTCCGGGTACGGCGGCGCAGCGGGCGTTTCGTGAGAGACGATCAGGCGCCGCGCACGGTCATGTCCGGGTTGAGATCAAGCCAGCGGCGTTCGCGGGCGGCCCGGTAGAGTGCCTCGATCAGGCGCACGTCGCGCAGGCCCATCTCGCCGGGCGTGCTGATCTCCGTGCCCTCCGTCACGGCTTGCGAGAAATGGTCGATCTCGCCGGTGAACTGGGCAGCACTCGTCTCCTTCGTCAGGATTTCCTCTGCCCTCTTCGCGTTCGAGACGACGAGGCGGTTGTCCTGATAAGCGGTGGCCGGATCGAGGGTGGCGACGAGCCGGTCGCCCCAGAGGTCGATCCGCTTCTTGTTGGCCATGTAGCCCGAGGAGATCGTCGCCCGCCGGCCCGAGGGGAAGGCGAGTTCGGCGGTGAACACGTTCTCGACCTCCGCGAAGCGGGAATCGTCGGGCGGTGCCTGCATCGACGCCGCGACGGCGTTCGGGCTCTCGCCGAAGAACCATTGCAGCCCGTTGAGACTGTAGATCCCGATATCGACCAGCGAGCCGCCGCCGGCCACCGACCGTTTCATCCGCCACTGGTCGCGGGGAAGCGCGGGGTCGAGGGGCCGGTGATGGTCGGACGTCGCGAACCAGACCTGTCCCAGTTCGCCCGCGTCGAGCATCTCCTTGGCGCGGAGGTTGTGCGGCTCCCAATGCGCCCGGTAGGCGATCATCAGCTTGCGGCCGGCGGCCTTGGCGGCGTCGATCATCCGCTGGCACTCGGCCGGCGAATTCGCCATCGGCTTCTCGCAGAAGACGTGCTTTCCCGCCTCGAACGCCTTCACCGCCAGCTCGGCATGGGTGGAATTGGCCGTGACGATGTAGACGACACCGACCGCGTCATTCTCGGCGAGCCGGCCCATGGTGTCGTAGCCGTAGAGCGCACTCTCCTTCACGCCGTAGCGCGCGGCCACGCCCTTCGCCTTCTCGGCGCTGCCCGATACGAGGGCGGCCGCCCGCGAGCGGCGGGCACGGGCGAGGGCGGGCAGGACATAGCCCTGCGCATAGTCACCGAGGCCGACCACCGCCCAGCCGACTTGGCGGTCGAGCGGCAGGGGCGGCTCCGCCTCCAGCTTCGGCTCGGGCCGCCCGACCGGCCCGGTCGGGATGCCGTTCCCGCCGCCCTGCGCGGCGGCGCGGCTGCCGGCGATGGCGGCGCCGAGGCCGGCGGCTCCTCCGGCCAGGAACAGCCGGCGGGAGTGAGAGGGAATGCGCAAACGGAGGTCTCCCTGGCAAAGGGTCGAAGGCGTCGCGGCCTTAACCGGCAACGCCCAACTCGCGCCTTCCGTGCTGCGGCATGATGTCATCAACTCAAGGTAGAACAGCGCGCCGGGCGGACCTCCGGTTGCCCGTCAACTCCGCGGGGTCGGGCGCCAATCCTCGGGCGCCATCTCGAAACCGGAGAACTCGAAGCCCGGCGAGACCGTGCAGCCAACGAGCGTCCAGGCGCCGAGGCTGGTCGCCGTCTGCCAATGGCCTGCGGGCACCACGAGTTGCGGACGCTGGCCGCGGAGGAGGTCGGGCCCGAGATGGTGGGCCGAGGCGTCGTGGCCGTTGGGGCTCATCGTGATCACCATCGGCGCACCCGCATGCCAGTGCCAGATCTCGGCCGCATCCACCCGGTGCCAAGCCGAAGTCTCGCCGAGGCCGAGCAGATAGTAGATCGCGGTACCGACCGAGCGCCCCTCGACCGTGCGGGGGTCGCGAAACGTCTCGCGGTAATGCCCACCCTCCGGGTGGGGCTTCAACCCAAGGGCATCGATCACCTGCGCGGCCGTCTGCGTGTCGCTCATGGCGTTTCTTCTTCCCTCTCGTCGCAGCGGACCAGCCAACCGCGATAATGCACCAGCAGCCCCAGGAACGGCAGGAACAGGGCCACGTCGAAGCGGAAGCGGCCCTGCGCATCGACCCGCTCGCTGGCCTGCGTCGTCGGCCGCAAGAGCCGCGGCAAGGGCAGCGGGCCGAACCGCCAGCCCGTCACTGCCATGTCGAGCCCGTCGGCATGGGCCCTCACCGCGAGATCCATCGCGAACGGGCCGAAATGCTCGCGCACCCGCCCGCTCCCGTCGGGGCCGGCGCGCTGCATCCGGCTGGCGAAGCGGCGATCCGGAAAACCGCGCGTCCAGCGTTCCGAGCGAGCGTCGAGGTCGGGTTCCATCGTCACGCGGATCGGCCCATCCTCCAGGGCGGGCGGCAACCGGAACAGCGCGGCGACGAGCGCGACCAGAGGGCCGCGCCCGCGCATCACCGCGGCCCGGCCGCGAAAGGCGCCATCGCCCACCGCACCGTGCACGGCGCGCAACGCTTCGGGCATCCGCGCGAAGCCGTCCCCGAGCACCCGCTCGAACAGCGGCACGGGGTGATCGGTGTCGCGACGGGTGTGGATGGCGAGGCGTGCCATCTCCGCCTCGATCGCTTCGAGCGGCAGAACGCCGACGCAGGGGCGGGCGCCGGGTGGAATTGGCGCGGCGGACGGATCGGTGAGCCGGCGGATCGCGGCGAGCGCGGGCAGAGTCGGAACGTACGGCCCGTCGCCGGCCTCCGCGACGAGGCTCCACACCGCGCGGACCGGCCTCCCGGTCGCGTCCGTTCCCAAAGCCTCGACGCTCATGCCGCCGCGGTCGCTGCCGAAGCGGTCGAGCCAGCCGGCGATCGCCAGGAACGGGCGGGCGAGGGGCACGAGCGAGGGCAGCAGCCGCCAGCGCACCGGCAGGCTCGCGAGGCTCAGGCCCAGATGCAGCAGGGGCAGTTCGAGCCCGGCGCGGAACAGGGCCGTGCGCAAAGCGGGGAAACGGGCGGGAAGGATGTCGAGGTCGGGCGTCTCGCACAGGCTGGCGAAGCGCCGGCCGAGGCCCGGCACCGCGATCCGGCTGAGCAGGCCCCAGCCGGGCCGGTTCTGCCACGTTCCGGCCCGCAGCACCCGCACCGGCTGCCCGGCATAGGAGAGGATCGCCCGCATCACCGAGAGGCCGCGCGGCGCCCGGTTACCCGGCACGATGGCGACCCGCACCGTCTCGACCGTGCGCCAGCCCGCGGTGAGCGCGTCGAGCGCCGCATTCGACAGGGCCGGGGTCGAGCTGGCACCGGTCAGCGCAACGACGCCGTTGGCCCGCGCTGCCGCGTCGAGGGCGGGGAAGGCCGCCACGAAGTCGCGGCCGTCGGCAAGGTCGAGATAGGGCAGGCCGGCCTCGATCGCCGCGCGGGCGAGCACCGGGGCCCCGCCCTGGAACGGCCCTGCCGCGTCCACCACGATTGTCGCGCCGAGTGCCCGCAACTGCGCTGCATCCACCTCCGTCGCATCGAGGCGTACCGCCCGCCCGCGTCCGTCCGGCACAGTGCGGGCCACGGCCTCCGCCTTAGCGACATCGCGGCCGGCAACGATCACGCGGAGATCGGTGGTCGCGGCGAGCCCGGCGACGAGCCGCGACCCGAAGGCGCCGGCCCCGCCCACCACGAGGATCACGGCTCCGTTCAGGGAATCGCCCCCTGCGGCAAGGCCGAGCCCGGCATCCGCGGCGGCGTGAGATTTTGCGGGGCGCCGCCGGCCGGGGGATGCACCGCCCGGCCCACGCTCGCGGCTTTCGCGGCCGCCTGCGCAGCGGCCTTGGCAGCCTTTTCCGCCTTCTCCGCCTCCGCCGCGACAGCTTCGGGGGTCGGCGCCATGCGGCGGGCCTTCGGCGGCGGCAGGAGCTTGCCCGAGGGCGCGGTGCCGCATTCGAGGAAGCGCAGCTCGGCCAGGGGCTTGCCCGTCTCCGCGTTGATCGGCAGGCTATCGGGGAGGGCCACGATGGAGGCATCCCACTGGATCCGGCCGCCGATGGTTCCCTCCAGCGTAGCCGGCGACGCACCCCGGCGCAGGGACAGCAGGTCCGGCCCGTAGGCGGTGGCGACCTTGCCGGCGACCACGACCTGCAGCACGCGGGTCACGTCGGGCGTCAGTGGACGCAGGGGGTTGTCGATGGTGATGCGGCCGCTGCGGGTCACCCACAGCTCGAGGTTCTTGTCGCCCTGATAGTGAACGGCCTGGCCCGGATCGCAGGCGACCGGCGGCGCGGCAAAGTTCATCCCCGTGGGCGAGGGGACGGCGGAGGGAATCGGGCTCGCGGCCGGCTCGGCGGGCGGCGTGTCGGCGGCTTTCGCGGGCGCGGTCTCGGCCGGCGCGGGTTTGGCCTGCGGCTTCGGGCGGGGCTTGGGCCGTATCTTGCGCTTGGGTGCCTCCGGAACCGCCTCGGCGGGGGCCGGGTCCGAGGCTGCCTCGTCCTGTGCCACGACCGGGGAAACCAGGCCGGGAACGAGTGACATCCAGGCCGCCGCGACAGCGGCGAGCAGGCCGGCCCGCCTCATCGGGCTGCCCGGTCCTTCGCCTCGGACGGCCGCAGCGCGTCCGGCTCGAGCGCCTGCTTCAGCACTTGATTCTGCTGGTCGAGAAGTTGATCGAGCATCCGGCTATCGAGTTCTTCCGCTTGGAACTTTCGGGGCTCTCCGCCCTTGGGCGGATCGACCGTTTCGCCGTCGATGACGTGACCGTCAATAATATCGCCATCGATCACTTGGGCATCGAGTAATCGGGCGTCGAGCACTTGCGCCCCGCGGTCGATCGGGCTGGGCTGGGACGGGGTCAGCGCCTTCACGACGGCATCCGCATCGTCGTCCCATTCCTCCTCGCGGGGAAGGCGCAGGGGCGGCCGGCGCGGCCCCTTGGAGAGCGTTACCACGAAGACGCAGGCGAGCAGGGTCGCCGCCGCCGCGGCAAGGATCACCAGGGTTTCCATGATCGGCCCGACCTTAGACCGGATCGCGTGCCGTTGCACGCGCAGCAGGCTTCGGCCTTGCCGAGCCGGCGCGGGGGGAGAGGGCGAGGGTCGGAGGCCCGTTTCGCGATCGAGGCCGCGCGATCCCGCCGGCATCTCGCCCCTCCACAACCCGGTCTACCCCCCTTGCCGGAACGGTCCTTGCGTCTCGGGCCGAAGGGTGAGAACCGCGTAATCGCCGCCGTCCGACGGTCACCGGCCGCTCACGTCCAGGAACGCTCGATGCCCCTCGAAGACCCCCGCTCCGGCCCGCCGCAGCCCTCGACCCACGCATCCGGGCACCCGACGGCCGCGCCCGCACGGCCCGTGGATCGCGATTTGGAAGCCGAGCTTCTCGACCTCGTCGCCCGCACCCGCGAGCAGGCGAGCGAGGACCCGTTCCGCAACCCCGTTCTCGCCGTGACGCTGGCCATCACCCGCCAACTCGACCGGGACGAGATCGGCGAACCGGATCTCGACGCCCTGCTCGCCACCCTGCGGCGGCGGGCGCTGACAGACCGGGCCGAGCGACTGCGCGCCTATGTCGGCCTTGACGCCGACGCCGCCACGGGGGAGGCGGCGCCCGCGGTCGAGGTCGCGAACCGACTCGTGGCGGCGGTGGCGCGGGGCTCGGGCGATTTCGAGACGTTCCGCGAGCGCGTCGGCCGCACCGCTTTTGCGGCGGTGTTCACGGCGCATCCGACCTTCGGCATGCCGCGGGCCGTGGCCGCGTTGATCGCGCGGGCCGCCTCGCTCGCCGACGCCGACCGGCGCGCGCCGATCATCGGCGAGGCCGCCGCCCGCTCGACCCGGCCCGATCCGCAGATCACCCTCGACGACGAGTTCGAGCAGGCCTGCGTCGCCGCCAACCACGGCCGCGCGGCGATCGACGCCTTCAACGGCGCGATCCTCGATGCCGCCCGCGCCCGCTGGCCGGATCGCTGGACCGAGTTGGTGCCCAAGCCGCTGGCCATCGCGAGCTGGGTCGGCTGCGACACCGACGGTCGCACCGATATCGGCTGGTGGGACACGATGCGCTACCGGCTGATCTCGAAGCGCATGCAGTTCGACCGGCTGATGCGCGAGCTGCCCAACATCCCTGCCACCCGCGTGGTGCGCGAGCTGACCGCGGGCGCGCGGGACGCCGTCGAGCGTCAGCTCGCGGGCGCGCCGCTGCTCGGCACCAAGCCCTCGCTGGAGGCGGTCCACCGCTTCGCGCTGGCCCTCATCATCGAGCGCGAGCGGGCGCAGACCGATGCCGGGCCGATCCTGGCCGGGCTGGCCGCCGCGATCGGTGCCGCCGAGACCGATGCGGACTGCCGCACCATCGCCGTGCTGCGCTCCGGCATTGCCGCCCACGGCCTCTCGAACGCCCTGCCGCATTTCCGGCTCAACGCCAGCCAGATCCACAACGCGGTGCGCCGGGTCATCGATCTGGAGGGCGAGCCGACCGACGCGGCGCAGAGGCGCTCGCACCTCTCGGCGATCAACACGCTGCTCAACGACGTGCGCCCCGTGCCCGTCGATTTCGGGGCGCTCGCCGCCGAGCGGGCTTCGGCCGCGCGGCTGATGATGACGATCACGCAGATCCTCAAGCATGTCGACGGCACCCACCCGGTGCGCTTCCTCATCGCCGAGACCGAGACCGGCTACACCCTGCTCGCCGCGCTCTGGCTGGCGCGCCATTACGGCATCTCGGACAAGCTCGAGATCACGCCGCTGTTCGAGACCGCGAGCGCGCTCGAACAGGGCATCCGCGTCCTCGACGACGCCCTGCGCAACCCGCATTGGCGGGCCCACCTCAAGCGGCTCGGCCGGCTCTCGGTCCAGTTCGGCTACTCGGATTCCGGGCGCTATGTCGGCCAGTTGGCAGCCACCTTCTGGATCGAGCGTCTGCGCCTGCGCATCACCGAGCTGATGACGCAGAACGGCCTGTCGGACATCGAACTCGTCATCTTCGATACCCACGGCGAATCGATCGGCCGGGGCGCCCACCCGACGAGCCTCCGCGACCGCCTCGCCTATCTCGCGCCGGAGGATGCGCGCCATCGCAACGCGAAGGCGGGCATCCGCGAGCGGCTCGAATCGAGCTTCCAGGGCTCGGACGGCTACCTGATGTTCGGTTCGCCCGAACTGGCGGGCGCCACGGTGGCGCGCATCGCCGAGCACGTCTTCGCCGACGCGCTGACCGAAGACGACGCCTTCGCCGATTACGCGCTCAACGACCGGGCCGCGGCCCCCACCACGGACCCGATCTACGAGGAGGCGGATTTTGCCGCCGAGTTCTTCCGCGTCGTCCGCCAGGACATGGAAACCCTGGTCGATGATCGCGGCTACGCGGCACTTCTCGGCACCTTCGGCCCGAGCCTGATCGACCGCACCGGCTCGCGCCCCGTCGCGCGCCAATCGGATGGCGGCGGGCCGGCGGCGATCACCCATCCGCGGCAGATGCGGGCGATCCCCAACAACGCGATCCTGCAGCAGCTCGGCTATCTCGCGAACTCGCTGCACGGCGTCGGCCGCGCCGCGCACCGGGCGCCGGAACTGTTCCGGCATATGCGGACGAACTCTGTGCGCTTCTCGCGCGCCTTCCGCCTCGTGCAGCACGCCGCCAGCGTCGGCGACCTCGACGTGATGCGCGCCTATATCGACACGCTCGATCCGGCGGTGTGGCTGGAGCGGGCCCGCCGCACCCGGCGCGACGTCCGGCGCGACGAACTCGTCACCATCGCCGCCGCGCTGGAGCGGCTGAACCTCTCGCCCGACCTACGCCGCCTATTCGGACGGCTGACCTGCGACGGGCTCTCGCTCCAGGCGGCGGCGCCGGATCTCGCGACCATGTCGACCCGGCTCGCCCTGCTCCACGCGATCCGCCTCGCGCTGATCCACCGGATCTGGTTCCTGGCCGCCCACATTCCGAGCTTTCGCCCGCAGGCCGGGCTGACCCGCGAAGCGCTGCTGGAACGCTTCCTGCGCCTCGACATCGACGGCTGCCTGAAGCTGCTCGACGAGATCTACCCCGTGACGCCCGACCCGACGCTCGGCCTGAATTTCGGTGAGCCGCCTGGCCCGCGCGACGTCGGCACCTACGAGACCGAGCACAACACCCTGTTCGGACCGATCCGCCGGATGTTCGAGCGGGTGCGGGAGATCTCGGGGATCATCCAGCACGAGGTCGGCGCGTTCGGCTGAGGGCGAGAGGCAAGGGGGGCTCGTCGCCCCCCGTTACCTCTTATTGGCCTCAGTGCTTCATCATGCTCTCGAAGCTCTCATGGGGCTCGACCTTGCCGGCGAAGCGCGCGAGCCGGCTCAGGCTCGGCTCGGCGAGGCCGCCGGCATTGGCGTAGGTGGCGAGCGCGAAGCTCACCAGCAGCTCGGCCTCCTCATGGGTCATCGCCCGCCCGCTCAGGGTGCTGGCCGCGCCGCGCACCGCGAGGACGGCTTGGCGGAAGGCGGGGTCGTTCTTCAGTTCGTCCAGGCGACTCATCGGGCGTCCTCGGGGCCGTACTCGGTGTTGGGTGATCCTGCCGGCCGGGCCGGCCGTGCGGATTCACGGATGAAACGCGCGCCACCCCGTCCCGTCTCCGGCGGGAGGCAGCCTTCAGCGTGTCTCACGAAACTCTCGGTCACCGACCGTTACCTCATCGGGGATGACGGCGCGCCGGGCGTTCTGTGAGAGACACCAAGCGCGGCTTAAGTGAACCCCGTCCGAACGCAAACCGCGCTTGGCGGGCAGCGCGGCGCGGTTGTTCCGGCGCGCCCCTCGCCATCAGTGCGGGCAGCGATACATTTTGCCGGCGCGAGGGCTGCTGATCGCGAGAGGAGGGGGCACCATGGACGGTATCGGCATCGACTGGGACGAGACCAAGGAGCCCGCCTATCGCGATGGCCGCCGGGCCGGCGAGCGGCGCGAGGAGGCGGAGAGCAATCCGCACATGTCGGGCTCGGACGATCATCGTCTCTGGCAGGCAGGCCACGCCTCGGTGACCGCGCCCGACATCGTCGCCGACAAGATCGGCGACTTTGCCTGAGGCGCCGACCCGGAACCTTCACCCGAGGCCACGCGTCCCCGTCTCGATCCCTTGCATGATACCTCGGCGAGACCGTCGCGGTCGCAGAATTCGGGATCGGCGACAGGGTGTCTCAGAGTCGTATCGGGCCTGCCTGCATCTGGGCGGATACGACTCTCAGTCCTTATTTGACGCGCATTCCTTCGACGAACCGTGACCACTTCGTCGGAATGCGCTTGAGAATGCACGCCACCAATCAGGGCGAAGGAGCGGCGATGCGGGTGCTGGAAACGCCGGATGGGCGCTACATCGTCGTGCATGGCCGGCTGTGGCGGCGCCATCGGCCCGATCTCGAACCGACGCAGCGCGACCGCTTGGTCCGCGACCTGATGGATGCCCGCCGCGCCGTGCGCGCTGCCAAGCGCTCCAGCGACGAGGCGGCCCTCGTGCGCGCCCGCGCGGCCGTAGATGCGGCCAAGCATGGGCTCGGCGAGCGCGGTCCGGTCTGGTGGACGGACGGCGCACCCGACCTCAACCGGCGCATGATCGCCAACACGCCCTATGCCGCGTGGTACACGGCCTTGCCCGCAGCCTTGAGAGCCGAGCACGAGCGTCGCTGAGTATCGGGCCGACCGAACCAGCATTTGCTACAGAGCTCGTGTGCGCGACCGCACAGACGGTTTCAGGCGATCGCCCGGACCGCGGCAGATACCCGCCCCGTGACCCCGATGTGACGGACACAACCGAGTCGCGCGATTGCCAGAGCATCCTAGTTCTGATTAATTCCAGATAAGAAATGCAGTTGAGGCCGTCCTGCGGCCTCCGCATCGTCCTGGCGCAGCGAAAACGCTGTGGCCGACGGCAGGCACACCAAGAGCCGGACGGCTTTGCCCGTGAAACCGGTCGCCACGGCACCGCCCCACCCGCCTGTCGGGCTTCGGGCCGGTCCCGGTACGGCATCCCTGGGGACGGCAGATCGATCTGGCCGCCGGGCGGGCATTCCCTCCGCTCGCGCGCCCTCCATCCTGAAACGGCAGATGACAGCGATGATAAAACTCACGGTCAACGGAGCCGAACGCAGCTTCGACGGCGATCCCGAAATGCCGTTGCTCTGGTACCTGCGCGACGAACTCGGACTCACCGGCACCAAGTTCGGCTGCGGCATCGCCCAGTGCGGCGCCTGCACGGTCCATCTCGGCGGAACCGCCGCGCGGGCCTGCATCACCCCCGTCTCCGCGGCGGAAGGCCAGGAGATCACGACGATCGAAGGGCTCTCGCCCGACGGCAACCACCCGGTTCAGGTAGCGTGGCGCGACCTCAACGTCGCCCAGTGCGGCTACTGCCAGACCGGCCAGATCATGCAGGCGGCGTCCCTCCTCAAGGACAGCCCGAAGCCGACCGACCAGCAGATCGACGAGAACATGAGCGGCAACATCTGCCGCTGCGGCACCTATCCGCGCATCCGCGCCGCGATCCATCAGGCTGCCGGTCAGGCGCCCGCCACCAAGGGAGATCGCCTGTGATTCACGAAGCCAAGCTGATGGCCGAACTCGCCGCCTCGCAGAACGCCGCCGGCCCGGTCCGGATCGACAATGTCAGCCGCCGCGGCATCCTCGGCGGCATGGGCGCCCTAGTGCTCGCCCTCTCGCTCTCGGACCGTGCCAAGGCCGACGAGGGCCAGACCGAGGAGCAGAAGGCGAAGAAGTTCGGTGCCGACGGCATGCCGAACGGTTGGCGCGACGATCCGAAGGTCTTCGTCGCGATTGCCAAGGACGGCACCGTCACCGTCACCAACCACCGCTCCGAGATGGGCCAGGGCGTTCGCACCTCGATCGCCTTCACCGTCGCCGACGAGCTGGAGGCCGATTGGTCGAAGGTGAAGGTGGTCCAGGCCTGGGGTGAGGAGACTCATTTCGGCAACCAGGACACCGACGGCTCGCGCTCGCTCCGCCACTTCTTCCAGCATTTCCGCCATGCAGGTGCGGCCGCGCGGCTGATGCTGATCCAGGCCGCCGCCAAGCAATGGGGTGTGCCCGCGGGTGAGGTGAAGGCCGAGAACCACGTCCTGACCCACACCAAGTCCGGCCGCACGCTCGGCTACGGCGACGTCGCCGAGGCGGCCGCCGCCCTGCCGGTGCCGGCCCGCGAGAGCGTTCAGCTCAAGAAGCCGGAAGCCTTCCGCTACATCGGCAAGGGCAAGATCGGCCTGATCGACAACCACGACATCACCACCGGCAAGGCGATCTACGCCCTCGACGTGAAGCTCGACGGCATGCTCTACGCCCTCGTCGCGCGTCCGGCCGTCTACGGCGGCAAGGTCGTCTCGTTCGACGACACCGAGGCCAAGAAGGTCCCGGGCGTCGTCAAGATCATCAAGATCGAGGGCGGCGAGATCCCGTCCGAGTTCATGCCGCTCGGCGGCATCGCGGTGATCGCCAAGAACACCTGGGCGGCGATGAAGGGCCGCGAGGCCCTGAAGATCACCTGGGATGACGGCCCGAACGCGTCCTACGACACCACCGCCTTCCGCAAGGAGCTGGAGAAGGCCGCCCGCGCACCGGGCAAGGTCGTGCGCGTCGCCGGCGACGTCGATGGCGCGATGAAGACCGCCAAGGCGAAGTTCGAGGCGGAGTACTTCGTGCCCCACCTCGCCCAGGCACCGATGGAGCCGCCGGCCGCGGTCGCCCGCATCAAGGACGGCGCCTGCGAGATCTGGGCCTGCACGCAGGGGCCGCAGGCCGCCCATGACCGGGTGGTGAAGCGCCTCAACCTGCCGGCCGACAAGGTGCGGGTGAACGTGACGCTGCTCGGCGGCGGGTTCGGCCGCAAGTCGAAGCCCGACTACGTGGTCGAGGCCGCCCTCTGCTCGCAGGCCGTGGACGGCCAGCCGGTCAAGCTGGTCTGGACCCGCGAGGACGACATCCAGCACAGCTACTACCACACCATCTCGGTCGAGCGGATCGAGGCGGGCGTCGACGAGAAGGGCATGCCGGTGGCGTGGCTCCACCGCTCGGTGGCGCCGACGATCGGCTCGATCTTCGCGCCCGACCCGAAGCACGAGCTGCCGTTCGAGCTCGGCATGGGCCTCGTCAACAACCCGCTGGCGCTGAAGAACCTGCGTTTCGAGAACCCGGAAGCCTCCGCCCATACCCGGATCGGCTGGTTCCGCTCGGTCTCGAACATCCCGCACGCCTTCGCGATCCAGTCCTTCGTGGCCGAACTCGCGCACGCCGCGGGCCGCGATCCGAAGGACTACCTGCTGGAGCTGATCGGCCCCGCCCGGAAGATCGACCCGACCGAGATCGGCGACGTCTGGAACTACGGCGAGGATCCGAAGCGCTACCCCGTCGATACCGGCCGCCTGCGCCGTGTCATCGAGACGGTGGCCGACGGCGCCAAGTGGGGCCGCAAGCTGGAGAAGGGCCGGGGCCTCGGCATCGCCGGCCACTACAGCTTCGTGACCTACACCGCGGTCGCGGCCGAGGTGGAGGTCGATGACAAGGGCCAGGTGAAGGTCCACGCCATCGACATCGCCGTCGATTGCGGGCCGCAGGTGAACCCGGAGCGCGTCCGCTCGCAGATGGAGGGCGCGGTGGTCATGGGGATGGGCCTCGCGCTCACCTCGAAGATCACCTTCAAGAATGGCCGGGCCGAGCAGTCGAACTACGACGGCTACGAGGTTCTGCGCATCGACGCCGCCCCGAAGGTAGTGCGGGTCCATCTCGTGCCGTCCAACAACTACGACAGCCCGCTCGGCGGCGTCGGCGAGCCGGGTGTTCCCCCGGTCGCGCCGGCCATCGCCAACGCGGTCTTCGCCGCCACCGGACGCCGGGTGCGCGAGCTGCCGCTGCGCGACCAGCTCAGCACCTGAGGTCGCCGGACGGCGCCCTTCCCCTTCGCCGGGGAGGGCGCCGTCCGAAGGTCGAGGGGAGGGGGATCGGCGGAGCCGGCAACTCTCGGACCCCTCCGCGACTTTCACAGGCATCTGTGTTGCACGAGGACCCACGCTTCATGACATCCACCGCCCGCCTCACCATCGGCCTGTCGCTGGCCGGAATCCTGCTGGCCGGCCCGGTGCTCGCCTCGCCCTGCTCCGACAAGATCGCCAAACTCGACGGCCGGGCGAAGTCCGAGGCCTCGGATTCGATCGCCGCCTCGACCGGCAGCAAGACCATCGCGGCTCACCGTGAGGGCGAAGGCCAGACCGGTACCGGCGGCCAGACCGACACGCGCGAGGCGCCCCCGGAAAAGTCGGCGGAAGCCGGAAAGGGCGGCGATCAGGCCCAGCAGGCCCGGGTGGCCCTGGAAGAGGCTCGCACGGCCGACGGCAAGGGCGACGCTGCGGCTTGCGAGGCCGCCATCGCCCGCGCGGAAAAGCTCCTTAACGCCAAGCCCTGAGCCAGCGCATCACTCCGAAAGGTGGTGGCCGGCTTTTCGAAAAAAATGATGCGAAAACAGGACGCTCGAGTTCATCCTGGATCCGATATCCAGGATGAACTCGAAGAGCGGAACGCGTCGCGTTTAGAAGGTTCGACCGGGTTTACGGAGGGAGGGCGCGGACCAATCGCGCCTTTCCGCCCCCATGTGTCCTTCCCTTTTCCTCCGCGCACCCAACCTTCTCACATTGCTGACACCGTCGTCTGCAACCGCGCATTGTTCGCGCGTGAGCCCCCATTTCGGGAACCCAGAGACGACCGCATGACCGAGATCTCACCGGAGGTTCTGGACCTCCGGTTGCGCCAGCAGGCGATCCTGTCCGATTTCGGCGTCGAGGCCCTGCGCGCAACCGAACTGCTGCCGCTGCTGCAGCGGGCGACCGAACTCTGCGCCGAGGGCATGAACGCGCAGTTCTGCAAGGCACTCGAATATCAGCCGACGCAGGACATGCTTCTCGTCTGCGCCGGCATTGGCTGGGAGCCGGATTGCATCGGGCGGGCCGTCGTCGGCGCCGACCTCGCCTCGCCCGCGGGCTACGCCCTGAAGACCGGCCGCCCCGTCATCTCCAATCACTTGGAGAACGAGACCCGCTTTCGCACGCCGGAACTGATGGCGAGCCACGGCATTCGCCGGGCGGTGAACGTGCTCATCACCAACCGCGAGGGGCATTACGGCGTCCTGGAGGTGGACGACACCCGCGAGGGCATGTTCGGCCCCGCCGACATCGCCTTCATGCAGGGCTTTGCCAACCTGCTCGGCAGCGCGATTGAGCGTCAGCGCTCGGAGGCGCAGCTCAAGGTCGCCCTGGAGCGGCAGGACCTGCTGAGCCGTGAGATGAGCCACCGGGTCAAGAATAGCCTCGCCGTGGTCGCGGGGCTTCTCGCGCTCCAGGCGCGCGGCACCGACAACGAGGATGTGAAAAGCGCTCTGGCCGACGCACGCGCCCGCGTCGAGGCGGTGGCCCAGGTCCACGACCAGCTCTGGCGTCAGCCGGACCTCACGCGCATCGACGTCGCCGGCTTCCTCGAAGCCTTGTGCGAGAAGCTCACGGAAACCGCGGGCGCTCATGCTTTGGTCTGCCGCGCCGCGGCCGTGACCATGCCGGCCGATCTCGCGATTCCGCTCGGTCTGTTCGTGAACGAACTCGTCACCAACGCGATCAAATACGCCTATCCCAACGGGCACGGCGAGATTCGCGTCGAAGCCGTCATGCGCGAGGATGGCGGGCTTACCGTCTCGGTTTGCGACGACGGCATCGGTCTGCCACCGGGCTTCGATCCGCTGAAAACCCGCGCGAGCCTCGGGATGCGCGTCGTCGGCAATCTGTCCCGACAACTCGACGGCACACTGACGCTGAGGCCGGGCAAGGGCGCCCAGTTCGAGCTGCGGATGGCGCCGCGCGGGTGAGCCGGGACCGGTAAGAACACCGGCCCCGGCTCACGCTTCGAGGATCAGTTGCCCCCGGCGCTGCCGCTACCGCCGCCGCCGCTGCCCTGAGGCACCGCACGCGAGGGCTGGTTAGCATTGCCGCCGGCCGCCGAATTGGTCTGCACCGTGTCCGCCCCGGTGCTGCCGCGCGGGATGGTGACGTTCGTATCGGCGCCCGTGTTGTTCTGGCCACCCGACACGGGGGCACCGGACTGAGGCGCCGTCGGTGCCGTGGTCTGGGCGAAGGCCGGGCCGGCGAAGGCCGCAAGCGTCGCGGCCAGGATCAGAGTTCGCATCAAGTCCTCACGTATCGAGTGATTGGACCGCCGTTCGGGTGCCCGTCGAGCAGGCCGGCGGTCGGTCTGTGATGGAAGAACCACGCAAACGGATGTTGGGTCCGAGAAAGTCGTGCGGCCAAAGCGCTTTCGCCGTTCGACAGGATCGCCGCCCCGCCGTAACCAGGAAGCGAAGCACGGGAGAAGCAGAGTGACACGCCGCACGAAGACGCTTGCCGAGCGCCGGAGCACGCATCCGAATCCGGGACGCGCCCGCCTCGCCGCCCTGCTGTTCGTTGCGGCGAACCTTCTGCCGACGGTGCCGGCCTCCGCGCAGGAAACCGTCCGACCGTCCGGTGACTGGCCCGCCTTCGGGCGCGATGCCAGCAACACCCATCATTCGCCGCTGGCGCAGATCGACCGCGGCAATGTCGGCCGCCTGCGCCCGGCCTGGATCTTCCAGACCGGCATCACCGGCACCTTCCAGGCCGAGCCGGTGGTGATCGAGGGCGTGATGTACGTCTCGACCACGGGCAACCACGTCGCGGCGCTAGAGGCGAAATCCGGCAAGACGCTGTGGACCTATACCCACAAGGCGCGCACGGAGAAGATCTTCGGCCCGCCCTCGAACCGGGGCGTGGCGGTCGCGGGCGGCCTCGTCTTCGAGGCGACCATGGACGGGCGCGTCATCGCGCTGGACGCGAAGACCGGCCGGCTGGTCTGGGACCGCGAGGCGGTGCGGCCGGAGGAGGGCGAGTCCGAGACCGCCTCGGCGCTCGCGGCGAGCCTGGGCGACAAGCCGGTCCAGGGTTCGAGCCGCCTCGGCTTCAAGATGCCGCCGCTGGTGGCCGACGGCCTCGTCATCGTCGGCGTGACCGGGG
This sequence comes from Methylorubrum sp. SL192, assembly GCF_026672325.1. NCBI lineage: Bacteria > Pseudomonadati > Pseudomonadota > Alphaproteobacteria > Hyphomicrobiales > Methylobacteriaceae > Methylorubrum > Methylorubrum sp. SL192. Next base: position 3,960,555 of record NZ_JAPPQV010000003.1, on the reverse strand, counting down.
CGGGCTACGGCCTCCATGTCGAGGACGAAAAGGGCGGGCTCGACGGCGGCGCAGTGGTCGGCATCGAGGGCGGCTATGGCCGGCGCGGCTGGCTTGCCGCCTACGACGCGAAGACCGGTGAGGAGCGCTGGCGCTGGTACGTCACCAAGGCCGATGGCTGGGAGGGCGGCTTCGTCGAGAAGACCGCGGACGGCCTCCCGCTCCACCGCGACATCGCCGCGGAGAAGGCCGCAGCCCCCGAGCACCGGGAAGCCTGGAAGGTCGGCGGCGGCTCGCTCTGGATGACGCCGGCCTACGATGCCGATCTCGGCCTGATCTATCTCGGCACCGGCAATCCGGCGCCGCAGAATTTCGGCCTGACGCGCCCCGGCGACAACCTCTACACGATGAGCCTCGTGGCGCTCGACGTGATGACCGGCAGCTTGCGCTGGCACTTCCAGCAGGTGCCGCACGAGCAGTGGGGCTACGACGTGGCGAGCCCCCCTTCCTTCTCGACTACCCGACCGAGAAGGGCCCGGTGAAGGCGGTGGCGCAGGCGAGCAAGCTCGGCTGGATCTATGTCCACGACCGCGCCGACGGGCGGCTCATCGCCAAATCCGCCCCGCTCATCACCCACAAGAACCTGTTCGTGCCCCCGAGCCCGGAGGGCACGGTGGTCAGCCCCGGCCCCCTCGGAGCGGTCTCCTGGCATCCGGTGGCCTACGATGCGGGCAGCGGCCTCGCCTTCGCCCAGGTGCGGCACGGCGCGGCGACCTACACGGTGAAGACCGCGCCGGCCGCGGGCGGGCGCGGCGAGATCCGCTACACCGAGACGGGGGAGGCGAAGGGCGAGCCGACCTTCTCGACGCTGACCGCGGTCGATCTCGCGCAGGGCGGGGCGGTGGCGTGGTCGCGTAAGGCGGGCAGCCGGCTGTCAGGCGGCACTCTCGCTACCGCGGGCGGCCTCGTCTTCTCGGGCGAGGAGGACGGCCATCTCGACGCGCACGACGCGAAGACCGGCGAGATCCTCTGGCGCTTCCAGTGCGGGGCGGGGATCGGCGGACCGCCGGTCACCTACACCGTCGAGGGCCGCCAATACGTGGCGGTCGCTGCGGGCGGCGCTTCTTTCACCAAGGGGTCGGGGTTCGGCACGGGCGACGCGCTCGTGGTGTTCGCGCTGCCCGAGTAGCGGGCCCGCGCCTTACTCCGCCGCGTCGGGCTCCTCGTCCCCGTCATCCGGCTCGTGCGCGTCAGACTCGTCCTCCCGCGTCTCGTCCGAGGCGGGGCGGGGTGTTCCGGCGGCGTAGAAGTCGCCGCGGCGCACCGCCTCGCCGCTATTGGCCATGACGCTGAGATAGGTGTTGAGCGTGTTGGGCGCGACATCGGGCAGGCGCCGCGCGATCTCGGCATGCGACAGACCCTGCGGCCCGGCCTCCTCCAGGAGAGCCTTCAGCCGCCCCTTGGCCGAGTTGGCCCGCGGGCCGCGGCTACCCCGTCCGCCGCCGCGGGTCGGACGCGCCTCACCGGGAAACGCCGGTGCCACCGCGCCGCGTCCGCTCGCGACCGCCTCCAAGGGGCCACCCTCGACGATAGAAGCGAGGGACTTCTCCGCGGCCCGGAGCTTGGTCAGCTCCCCGGAGACGCGGTCGTACTCAGCCTGGAGATCGGTCATCCGCTGCCGGACATCGGCCAGGGCCTTGGCCAGCGTATCGCCTTCGGACATGACGGATTCTCAACCAAACGGGACGCAATGAGGCCTACAGCCACAGCCGGCCCCGCTCGTCAACAGGACCGGGTTCGCAGACCGCTTCCGGTGTGGGCCTCAGCTGCCGGCAGTGCGGGCCGGCGGCGGCAGGAGCTTGCCCGACTGGTAACCCATCGGATGCGGCTTCGGCGGCGGCGCGTCCGGATTCTTCTGCCAGCCCTTCCGGCCCTCGGCGAGGCCGCACTCGACGAAATGCACGAGCGGATTGCAGCCGCTCTCGCGCACGTCCGGATTGGCCTTCAGGTAGCCCTCGCCGCTGAAGCCGGCGCTCGGGTCACGTCCCTCGCGCCAACCGTAATGGATGTAGTGGACCAGCGGCCCCTGCGGAAACGCGCGCACATCCGGATACCAGTACAGGTAATAGATCGGATCGAAGCCCGGCAGCGGGGTGCGAACGATCGAGGACGGCGCTCGCCGCGTTGTCAGGGCCGACAGACTCGGCTTCTTCAGGAACTTCTTTACCGCGCGCACGGCTCTCAACGACTCTCTTGGACAGGTCAGCTGTCATCGGCGGATTGCGCCGGCCTGTCCAGTACCGGCGGGTGACATCGGGCGCGCAGAACCGTTCGACGCGCCGGCAGGGCGCGCCTTTAGCCGATGCCACGGCGCTGTCCCGTTCCAAGCGGACCAAGCCACAAGAACCCGGTAGACCACGCTGAACAAACCGGGCAAAAGTGGCAAATCGCGCAGAGAACGCGAGGGCTGTGGAGGCGTGGTGATGCGGCGGGTCGTCCTGCCCGTGGGGCTGGCGCTCGGCGCGGGTGCGCTCGGTGCGCTCACGCTGACAGAAGCCGGCATCGGCCTGCGCGTGAAGGCCGGCCCCATCCTCTCGGACCTGCATGATCGATTTTCCGGGGTGGCGACGCCCGCGGCGCATCAGACGCCGACCGCACCGAGCCCCCCGCCCTCGCGAGTCGCGGTGGAAGGCGGTCAGGCCGTCGTGCGGCTGACCGATGCGGAGCAGGCGCGGATCGGCGTCGCAACGGCGCGCCACAAGCGGATGCCCCACCGCATCGAGGTCCAGGCCTTCGGCTCGGTCCTCGATCTCGCGCGGGTCACGGAACTCACCAACAGCTACGCCAGCGCCAGGGCGCAGTTGCAGACCGCCGAAGCCAAGGCGGAAGTCTCGCGCGCCGCCTATACCCGGGCGCGCAGCCTCGGCCAGTACGCGACGCAGGTGCAGCTGGAGACGGCCGAGGGCACCTTCCGCACCGACGAGGCGGCGCTCGCCGCGGCGCAGTCGCAGGTCCGGACCCTCGCGGCCACCGCGCAGCAGGAATGGGGCACGGTGATCGGGCGGGCCATCATCGAGCGCTCGCCCGCCATCACCCGGCTGATCGAGCGCACCGACTTCCTGGTGCAGGTGACGCTGCCGCCCGGCGAGACCCTGAGGGCGCCGCCTGGCACGGCCCATGCCGAGGTGCCGCCGCAGAGCGAGCGCGTCGCCCTGCGCTACGTCTCGCCCGCGACCCGGACCGACCAGCGCATCCAGGGCGTCAGCTACTTCTACACCGTGGCCGGCAACAGCGGGCTCCTGCCGGGCATGAGCACGCTCGCCTTCCTGACCTCGGAGCGCGAGACGACGGGCATCGCCGTGCCGGAAAGCGCCGTGGTGCACTGGCAGGGCGGCGCCTGGATCTACCGGAGCGTCGGCGACGACGCCTTTGCGCGCCATCCCCTCCGGGCCGACGCACCGATCTCGGCCGACGCCTACGTCGTGGACGATCTCGGCGCGGAGGCGGAGATCGTCGTGACCGGGCCGCAGGCGGTGCTCTCCGAGGAGCTGAAGGGGCAGATCCAGTCCTCGGATGCGGACGACGATTGAGCATGCTCGACCAACGGCCCGCACGCGGACCGGCGCGCGACGATCCGCCGGGCCCGCCTCCGGCGGCCCTCTCCCCTGCGCCCGTGGCCTTGGGCCCTCAGGCCGCCCTGGTCGCCTTCGCGGTGCGCCGGCCCGGTATCGTCCTGGCGCTGGTCTTGGCGCTCGCCGTCTACGGCATCGTCGCCTTGGGTTCGGCCAAATACGACGTCTTCCCGGAATTCGCTCCGCCCACGGTGACGGTGCAGACCGAGGCGCCCGGCCTCAACCCCGAACAGGTCGAGACCCTGGTGACGCAGACGCTGGAGGTCGCGATCGGCGGCCTGCCAGGACTGGCAACGATGCGCTCGAACTCGATCCAGGGCCTCTCGGTCATCACTGCCACCTTCGCCTCCGGCAGCGACATCTACCGGGCGCGCCAGCTCGTGAACGAGCGTCTGGCTTCCATCACCGCGCGATTGCCGCAGGGCGTGCTGCCCCCCACCATGACGGCGCTGACCTCCTCGACGAGTTCGGTCCTCCTCATCGGCTTGACCTCCCCGACGCAGTCGCTGATGGACCTGCGCACGGTGGCGGATTGGCGCCTGCGCCTGCGCCTGCTCGCCGCCCCCGGCGTCGGCGAGGTGCTGGTCTATGGCGGCGATCTCCGCTCGATCCGCATCCAGGTCCGGCCGCAGGATCTGGTGCGCTTCCGCATCGGCCTGAACGACGTGCTCTCGGCCGGCCGCAAGGCGACGGGCGTGCGCGGGGCGGGCTTCGTCGATACCGTCAACCAGCGCATCACCCTGCAGACCGAGGGGCAATCCCTGACCCCGGAGGCGGTGGCGCGCACCGTGCTCATCAACGAGGGCGGGGCGAGCGTGGTGCTCGGCGACGTCGCCGACGTGGCGGTGGCGCCGGAGCCGGCGATCAGCGCGGCCCTCGTCGATGGCAAACCGGGCGTGCTGCTGATGGTCGGCGCGCAATACGGCGCCAACACCCTCGACGTGACGGCCGGGGTCGAGGCGGCGCTCGCCGAGATGCGCCCCGGGCTGGAGCGCGACGGCACCACCCTGCGCACCGACCTGTTCCGCCCGGCGAGCTTCGTCACGCAGGCCACCGACAACGTGGTCCAGGCGCTGGCACTCGGCGGCATCCTCGTCGTCGTCGTGCTGTTCGTCTTCCTGGCCGACTGGCGCACGGCGCTGATCAGCGCCACGGCGATCCCGCTCTCCCTGATCGGCGCGGTGCTGATGCTCGGCCTGTTCGGCCAGAGCCTCAACACCATGACGCTGGGCGGCCTCGCCATCGCCATCGGCGAGGTCGTGGACGACGCGGTGATCGGCGTCGAGAACGTCATGCGCCGCCTGCGCGAGAACCGCCGCGCCGCCGCGCCCTTACCCGGCGCGCGGGTGGTGCTCGACGCGATCCTGGAAGTGCGCGTCTCGGTTGCCTACGCCACCTTCGCGGTGCTGCTCGTATTCCTGCCGGTCCTGGCGCTGACCGGCGTGCCCGGCCGGCTGTTCGGCCCGTTGGCCCTGGCCTACATCCTCGCCGTGCTGACCTCGCTCGCCGTGGCGCTGACGGTCACGCCCGCACTGGCCCGCCTGCTGCTCGCGGGGCGCACCAACCTGCCGAGCCGCGAGCCGCCGGTGAGCCGCCGCGTGCGGGGCGTCTATATCAGCGGGCTCGCGCGGCTCAACCGTCACCCGCGTCTCGTCTTCGGCACCAGCCTCGCCCTGACGCTCGTAGCAGCCCTGCCGGTGCCGTTCTTCGGCGGCGTTTTCCTGCCGGACCTCAAGGAGGGGCACCTCATCCTGCACATGGCCTCGGCCCCCGGCACCTCTATCCAAGAGACGCTGCGGCTCGGCGAGCGCCTTACGGCGGGGCTGAAGGCGGTGCCCGGCGTGCGTGCGGTGGCCCAGCAGGTCGGACGCGCCGAAGCGGGCTACGATCTCGGCGGCACGCATGACAGCGAGATCCATATCGACCTCGAACCGGGCCTCGACGGCGCGGGGCAGGAGCGGGCGGAGGCCGGCATCCGCGCGCTGATGGTGGCGACGCCCGGCGCGAGCTTCTCACTCAAGACCTTCCTGACCGAGCGCATCGAGGAGGTCGTCTCAGGGTTCACCGCGCCGGTCGTGATCAGCGTCACCGGCACGAATCTCGACCGGATCGAGGCCACCGCCCGCGACGTGGCGCGCGAACTCGCCGAGGTGCGCGGTGCGGCCGACGTCCAGCTCAAGTCACCGCCGGGCCTGCCCCAGGTCAATGTGAGCCTGCGCCCGACCGACCTGCGCCACTGGGGCCTCGACGCGATCGAAGTCCTGGAAATCGTGCGCACGGCCTATCAGGGCGACATCGTCGGCCAAGCCTACGAGGGCAACGCCGTGTTCAACGTCGTCGTGGTGCTCGAACCCATCGTGCGCACGCGCCTCTCGACGCTCGGCAACCTGCCGCTGCGCACGCCGAGCGGCAGCTATATCCGGCTCGCCCAAGTCGCCGACATCTACGAGACCGCCGGCCGCTACGCCGTCGGCCATATCGGCGCGCAGCGGGTGCGGGTCGTGACCGCGAACGTGGAGGGGCGCGACGTCGCCTCCTTCACCGAGGCCGCGAAACGGAAGATCGCCCGCGAGGTCGCGCAGCCCTCGGGCATCGATATCGGATTCGGGGGGGCGGCCGAGACGCAGGCCAAGGCGCGGCGCGAACTTGCGCTCTATGCAGGGCTCGCCGGTCTCGGGATCGTGCTCCTGCTCCTCGTCGTGACCGGCTCGCTGACCAATCTCGCCCTCGTCCTCGTCAACCTGCCCTTCGCCTTCGTCGGCGGCGTGCTGGCGGTGGCCTTGAGCGGCGCGGTGATCTCGCTGGGCTCGATCGTCGGCTTCGTGACCCTGTTCGGCATCTCGCTGCGCAACACCATCATGATGGTCGCGCATTACGAGCATCTGGTGCTGGTGGAAGGGCGGCCCTGGAACCTCGCGGCCGCTATCGAGGGCGCGGCCGACCGTCTCGTGCCGATCCTGATGACGTCCCTCGTCACCGGCCTCGGGCTGCTGCCGCTGGCGCTCGGTGCGGGTGAACCCGGCCGCGAGATCGAGGGCCCGATGGCCCTGGTCATCCTCGGCGGCCTTGCAACCTCGACTTTGCTCAACCTCGCCGTACTGCCGATGCTGGCCCTGCGCTTCGCCCGGTTCAAGCCCGCGGAAGGCGCGCTGTGACCGTCAGACGGATGCGAGATGCCGCTTCCTATCGTGACGCGGCGCTGACCCGCGGGCCCGTCCCGTACCCGTCAAAAACGTCTCCGGCGCCGTATGGCGCCGGAGGGTCATCTGTTCCGTCTATCCGTCTCACGACGCCGGCTCAGAAGGCGGCCTGCCGGGTCCTCACCTGATCGGCGGGGGTGTCGATCCACTGGACCGAACCGGGGAGGGCGAAGCCGCCCTGGCGGTGGACCGAGAGATCGCTGGTGGCCACACCCTGAGTTTCCAGGGTCAGCGCGCCGACCGTCTTGACGTTGTGGGCGCCGCCGATTTCCGCGGCGCGGGCGGGCACCGTGGCGAGCGCGGTGAAGGCCAACGCGGCGGTGGCGAGCGAGAGAAAGGTCTTGGACATCGAGATCAGCCTCTTTTCTTGCGGCGGGCTCCCCGTCGCTTCGTGAGACTGTATGTGCTCGGTCATGGCCCATGAATCAAATGGATCGATTTCATAATGCGCATCGATCACGTGCATCTTTCCCGGCTCGATCTTAACCTGCTCGTTGCCCTCGACGCGCTGCTGACGGAGCGGAGCGTGACCCGCGCAGCCGGACGGATCGGCATCAGCCAGTCGGCGATGAGCCATGCCCTGGCGCGACTGCGCACCGCCTTCTCGGATGAGCTGCTGACGCGCGGGCCCGACGGCATGCGGCCGACGCCGCGCGCGCTGGCGCTTATCGGGCCGGTGCAGGCGGCACTGTCCCAGATTCAGGAGATCACGACGCCGCCGGACGCCTTCGATCCGGCCACGGCCGACCTCACTTTCACCCTCGGCATCCCGGACTCGACCGAGGTGCTCCTGATGCCGACCCTCATCGCGCATCTGCAGGCGGTGGCACCGGGGGTGAAGCTCCTGCTGCACACGGTCGATCGGCACCGCATCCTCGACGATCTCGATACGGGGCGGGTCGATCTCGGCATCGGCGTCTTCGAGCAGGGCCAGACGCACCACAAGCGACGCATCCTCAACAAGGAAAGCTACCTCTGCATCTTCAACGCCGAGTTGGTCGGGGTGACGGCGCCGATCTCGCTCGACGACTACGTGCGGCTCCCGCACCTGCTCACGAGCTTGGTCGAGAGCGCCCACGGCGTGGTGGACGACGCGCTCGCCAAGATCGGCCGCAAGCGCGTCATCGCGCTGACCTCGCCGCGGTTCTCGGTGATGCCCTTCGTGGTGCGGCAGGCCCCCGTCATCGCCACGATGCATGCCCGGCTCGCGCGCTTCTTCGCCGATAGCATGGGCCTGACCGTCAGCCCGGCCCCGATCGCGCTGCCGGACGTCTCCATCTCGATGATCTGGCACACGTCCAACGACGCCATTCCCAGTCAGCGCTGGCTGCGGGAGACCATCATAAAGCTTCGCAAATCCGATCCCCGGCCGCCGACGGACGGCTCTCACACGACATCCGATTGATCCCTTCGGGATGGCGGATGTCGGCGTCGCTCAAGCGCCGTGGGCTTCCCGCATCAGCCGTGGATCAGCGTCATCGCTATATCAACGGCTTGAAGGCGGTCACGAGCATCACGGTGGCAGAGAGGGAAAGTGCGAGACGGCATCGTTCCCCGGCGGGAATGCGGTCTCGGCAATGAATGGTCGGAGTGGCCGGACTTGAACCGACGACCCCCTGTCCCCCAGACAGGTGCGCTACCGGGCTGCGCTACACTCCGACGCCCTTACGGCCCGCGGCTCATAGCGGTCCGCTTCGGACAGCGCAAGCCCTTCCGCGATCGCCGAACCGCGCGGCGCGGTCCCGCGCCCTGCGGATGAGACCTGTGCACGAGCACGCGCTGGCCCTCGAAATTTGATTCAGCGCATTGCTCGGCCGTACGGCGTCGCGCAGGACGGCAGACAGGGCGCGCGCCGGCTCCCTTTGTCCTTGATTCCGCGCGGGCAACAGCGAAGCAACTTCAACGAAATTTACGAGCGCCCTTCTCAAAGGCGTAGCAACGACTTATCGTGATGAGAGTGCGATGATTTTGCCGGGCCATGTCTAGAAAATCACTTGACCTGACGTTGGAAATTCTGAAGTCGCTCGATCGAGCGCATTCGCGTGAGGATATCCTGCGGGCCATCATGCCGCGGCTCAACACGCTGGGCATCGAATACGTCATTTCGGCGATGATTCCTCTGAAACGCCTGCCCGCGCGAACACAGAAGAATTATCTTATTTTAGAGAATACTTCCGACGAGTGGAACCGGCTCTACTTTTCGAAAGGCTATATGTATACGGACCCGGTCGTGCAGGCGACCCTGTCCAGCACGACCGGCTTCCGCTGGTCGGAGATCGAACCGGCGGGCGTGCTCGATCCCCGCTCGCGGCAGGTGATGAACGAGGCCGGCGAGTTCGGCCTCGGCGACGGCTTTACGGTGCCGCTCGCCACGCTGGAGGAGGAGCGCGGCGGCCTCACCTTCGCGGGTCCGCAGCTCGATATCAGCCCAGGACAGCGCGGGATGCTCACCCTGCTCGCCTCCTACGTGGTCGGGCAGACGCTGCTGATCGACAACGGCCCCAGCGAACGCCGGATGGGACTGACCCCGCGCGAGCGCGAGAGCCTGCAATGGGTCGCCGAGGGCAAGACCGATTGGGAAATCGGTGAGCTGATGGGCATCTCGCGGCACGGCGTCGATTTCCACCTGCGCTCAGCCCGGGTGAAACTCGGCTGCGTGTCCCGTACGCAAGCGGTGGCCGAAGGGTTCAGGCGCGGCCTGATCATCTGAGCGGACCAGACCGCGCCGCCATCGACCGCCCGACTCAGGTCGAAGAGCCGCCGGAAGGGTGAGCCGCGGCGCGACCGAAGCACCGCGCGTGGCGAGCTTTCGAAAACAGGCAATGCAAGATTGCATGTCCGGCGCATCGCGCCCGGCGCGATATCCGGATCGCTGCACGGGGCGACGTCGTCCGCCGGCGCTCGGAGCCGCGCGGGCGCGGTGGAGGATCGCGCCGCACCGCTCATGACCACGAGAATGTGAGCCACCCCTCCGCCGGCTGTCGGCAAGTTCTGTATTGTTTTACACATTCAATCCAAGATAGAGACGTGGGCCGCGCGATTTGCGAGAGTGGCGGAATAAGCGCTCGCGGACCGGCTTAATTCCCGAACGGCAAAAGGCCGACCGAACGAAACCCTACGGGTTCTCGTAGTGCCGCGGCACGCCTGGATTTGGGACGAACACTTCAGGTTTCTGAAGAGGTGTTCCGATGATCCATGTCGTCACCGCTGAAAACATGCAGGACTATGCCGGTGCGCTCGATCAGGCCTTCCGCCTGAGACACCGCGTGTTCGTCGAAGAACTGGGCTGGTCCAACCTCGCCCGCCCGGACCGGCGCGAAATCGACGAGTTCGACGACGAGCACGCCATCCACCTCCTCGCCCTCGACGAAACCGAGTCCGTCATCGGTTACTCGCGCCTGTTGCCGACGACCCGGCCCTACCTGCTGCCGATGGTGTTGCCGCAGCTTTGCGAAGGGGCGGCGCCGTCGGGCGCGCATATCGTCGAATGGGGCCGCATCTGCGTCGCGGAATGCGCCCGGACCTCGGGCCGGCGGCTCAACCCGACGGCCCTGGCCCTGATGACGGCCATCGTCGAGTGGGGGCTGCCGCGGGGGATCACCAGCTTCATCTCCGAAATGCCGACGAGCTGGATCCTGCGCCTGCTGCAACTGCACCTGCGCGCGATGCCCCTCGGCCTGCCCCACGAAATCGAGGGCGAGGAGATCGTCGCGGTCGAGGCGGCCTTCGACGGCCGCTCGCTGCGCCAGCTCCAGAACAAGCGCGGCGACATCCGCTCGGTGCTGGCCCCGCCGCGGGTCAGCTTCGCCCGGCTCGCCTCCTGACGGACGCGGCGACGGGTGCGCAGCATCCGTCGCCGGACATCGGCACCGCGATCCGGCCGCCCTGGCAGGACGCAGCCATCACAAGCCTGACGCTTTGTGCGCGGGGAGTAGTACCTTGAAACGCAGACGCAGTGACGCCCGGTACGCAACGGCTCCGGGACTCGCCGGAACCATGACGACGCCTGGAATCGTCGGAACCTGGGAGTGGGATCCGGCGACCGGATGCTTCATCCTCGACGAGGGAGCCGCCGAGTTGATGGCGGGGGATGCCGGCCTTGCCGGACACCCCCTGCGCAGCGAGCGGGCGACCGCGGGCCTCGATGCGGCGGTGGCCGCCCGCTTCCTCGGCGACGTCCGCCACGCCGCCGAGCAGGAGGACGACGTCGCGGTCGATCTCTGGATTCCCTCACTCTCCGGGCCCAAGCGCCGGCTTCTGTGCCGCGGCCGGATTCACCGGGACGCGCGGCAGCAACCCGTGCGCGGGGAGGGGACGCTGATCGACACCGCCGATCCCGGCGTGCAGGCACGGACCCTGCGGGAACTGGAACACGCCGCTGCGGCCGATGCCATCGACGAGGCTGCCGAACTCATCATCGCGGCGCGCCGTGCGATCGATGCCAGCGGCAAGCCCCGGCTGCGCCAACTCGTCGATGTCCTCCTGCTCGAGATCGCCCGGGAGATCGCGAGCCGCAGCAGCGAGGTGGATCGGCAACAGCATTAGACCCGCGGCGCTAGGCCTGCGACCAAAGACCTGCAGCGATGACCCGGTGACGGTCGCCAGGATCACGGAATCCGGTTTATGCAGCCGGCCATGCAAGCCTGTCTCGCCATCGACCTGACCCGTCTCATCACCCGGCTCCGTCATGCCAGCCCCACCGGCATCGACCGGGTCGATCTCGCCTATGCCCGGCACATCCTGTCCCAGGGCGCGGAGGGCACGCGCTTCGGGCTCGTCTCGACGGCGTACGGCCCGCGCGTCCTCGACCGCGCGACCGCGCGCGGCATCGTCGAGGCGGTCGCCGCGGGCTGGGTCGAGGACGTGGTCGCCGAGGCCGATCCGGTGTTTCAGGCGCTCGCGGCCTCGCTTGCCGGCGACGCCCACCCGTTGCCGAAGGCAGCGCGGCGCCGGGCGGAGGGCGGGCTCGATCGACGTCGCCTTCAGGCCGAAACCGGATTGCGGGTGTTGCGCTCGGGCGGCATCGAGCGCCTGCCCGAGGGAACGATCTATCTGCACACCTCGCACCTGCGGCTCGACCGGCCCGAACGCTTCGACTGGCTCTACACGCGGCGCGACGTGCGGCCGGTCTTCTTCGTCCACGACCTGATCCCGATCTCCCACCCCGAATACGGCCGGCCGGGCGAGGCCGAGCGCCACGCGATCCGGATGGAGACCGTGGCGCGCCACGCCGCGCATGTGCTCGTCAATTCGGGCGATGTCGGCGCCCGCTTCACGGATTACGCGCGGCAGCGGGGCCTGGGGCCGAAGCCGGTCACCGTGGTCCCCCTCGGCGTCGAGCCCGTCTTCTCGAGCGGGGCCGGCGAGGCGGGGCTGCCGGGGCTCGCGCGGCCGACCTTCCTCGTTTGCGGCACCATCGAGCCGCGCAAGAACCACCTGCTGCTGCTCAACCTCTGGCGCGATCTCGCCGAGCGCAGCGGCGCCGAGACCGGTGCGGCGATCCCGCGGCTCGTCCTGATCGGCCGGCGCGGCTGGGAGATCGAGAACGTCGCCGACATGCTCGACCGCTGCGAGGCCATCCGCCCGCATGTGAGCGAGGTGGTCGGCCTGTCCACCCACGGCCTCGCGCGGTTGATGCGGGGCGCCACCGCCCTGCTGATGCCCTCCTTCATCGAAGGCTACGGCCTGCCGGTGGTCGAGGCCGCCGCCAGCGGCCTTCCGGTCGTCGCCTCCGACATCCCCGTCCACCGGGAGATTGGCGGCGGTTTCGCCCATTTCCTCGATCCGCTCGACGGACCGGGCTGGACGGCGGCGGTGCGGGCCTTGAGCGAACCGGGCTCCCGGTTGCGGACGGAGCTGGCGGGGCGGCTCGCGGCCTACGAACCGCCGAGCTGGACCGCGCATTTCGAGCGGGTCGATGCCGCACTCGCCGGCCTGCCCGCCGCTGTTGCGCCGCACGGGCGAGAAGACTTAAGAAATCCCCGCTCGATGTGACCCGCCCCCTTCCGCGGCGGCTCCCTCCCCTTGGAAAGATCGGTTGCGATGAAGGTGGTCGACCTCGACCGCGAGACGGTCAAGCAGGGCTTGGCGGACGGCTCGCTGCTGCTCATCGATGTGCGCGAGGATCATGAATTCGTCCGCGGGCGCATTCCCGGCTCCGTCTCGCATCCGCTCTCGAGCTTCGACCCTGAAGCCTTGAAGGCGCTGATCGCGGCGGACGGGCGCCGGCCGGTCTTCTCCTGCGCCTCGGGCGTGCGCTCAGTCCATGCAATCGCCGCGGCGCAGCAATCCGGCCTCGATGTGAGCGAGCATTACGCGGGGGCCTTCAAGGATTGGTACGCCGCCGGAGAACCGGTTGAATCCTAGATTCGGCACGCCTGCGTTGCAAAGCGTCGAACCGTTCCTTGCGTGACGGACCGTCATGTGCGGGAGCGCACGCCCCACTCGAGGTTGCGGGGACTAGGCCGCGCCATGCAGGGAACCGAATGATGCGTAGCCTCAGGCCTCTTCTTCTCGCCACACCGCTGATCGCCTCCGCGCTGCTGGGTGCCGGGCCGGCCGGCGCGCAGATGCCGGGCGCGCCGCCGCCCGGCGTGACCGTCGCCAAGCCGGTGGTGCGGGAGATCGTCGAGCAGGACCAGTATACCGGCCGGTTCGACCCGATCGAATTCGTCGAGGTGCGCGCCCGCGTGACCGGCTACCTCGACAAGATCATGTTCCAGGACGGCGCGAACGTGAAGAAGGGCGAAGTGCTCTTCATCATCGACCGCCGCCCCTACAAGGCGGCTCTGGAGCAGGCCCAGGCCGCGCTCACCTCGGCCAAGGCGCGGCTCTCCTTCACCCAGACGGATCTGGAGCGTGCCCAGGTGCTGTCGCGCGGCGGCAACATCTCCGAGCAGGTCACCGACCAGCGCCGCCAGGCCTCGCAGACCGCCCAGGCCGACGTGGACAGCGCGGAAGCGGCGCTTCGCAACGCGCAGCTCAACTACGACTTCACGGAAGTGAAATCGCCGATCAACGGGCGGATCAGCCAGCGTCTCGTCACCGAGGGCAACATCGTCAGCACCGACCAGACGATCCTGGCTCGGATCGTCTCGCTCGATCCGGTCTATTTCGGCTTCACCGTCGATGAGCGTTCGTTCCTGAAATACCAGGGCTCGCTCGGCATCGGCATGGGCCAGATGCAGCGCGGCAAGGGCGCCCCGGTGCAGATCGCCCTGTCCGGCGAGGAGAAGCCGACCCGCAAGGGCACGCTCGACTTCGTCGACAACCGTGTCGACAACCAGACCGGCACGATGCTCCTGCGCGCCACCGTCGAGAACCCGGACAACTTCATCAAGCCGGGCCTGTTCGGCATCGTCGCGATGCCCGCGACCAAGCCGTTCCAGGGCATCCTGATCCCCGACGAGGCGGTCTCCGCCAACCAGGACAAGCGCATCGTCTACGTGCTCGGCGATGGCGACAAGGTCTCGGCCAGGACCGTGAAGCTCGGGCCGATCGTCGACGGCTACCGCGTGGTCCGCGACGGCCTGAAGGGCGACGAACTCGTGGTGGTCAACGGCGTCGCCAAGGTCCGCCCGGGCGCGCAGGTGAAGCCCGAGACGGTCGAGCTGCCGCCGTCGAAGAAGTGACGTCGCGGTGATGCGGCACCGTCGCGGGGGCGAGGCGGGACGCGGACAGTAAAGATTTTCGAGCGCCGACGCTCCCGGACCGACCGGGGATGCCGGCCTGGACGCAGACGGCAAGCCGCACGGGTCGCGCCAGCGCGCACCGGCCGGCGAGAGGTTTGAACGATGCGTTTCGCCCATTTCTTCGTCGACCGGCCGATCTTCGCCTCGGTCACGTCGATCATCTTCCTGATCGTCGGCTTCGTCGCCTACGAGAAGCTGCCGGTCTCGCAATATCCCGAGATCGTGCCGCCGACCGTGACCGTGCGCGCGAGCTTCCCCGGCGCCAACGCCGAGACGGTGGCCGCCACGATCGCGACGCCGCTGGAGCAGGAGATCAACGGCGTCGACAACATGCTCTACATGACGTCGTTGTCGACCAACGACGGCGCGATGCTGCTGACCGTGACCTTCAAGGTCGGCACCAACCTCGATATCGCCAACGTGCTCGTCCAGAACCGGCTCTCGGTGGCGCAGCCGCGCCTGCCGCCGGACGTGCGCAACCTCGGCGTCACCGTGCGCAAGGCCTCGCCCGACCTGATGCTGGTCGTGCACCTGCTCTCGCCCAAGCGCACCTACGACCAGAACTATCTGGCCAACTACATCTACCTCAACATCCGCGACGAGCTGCTGCGCCTCGACGGCGTCGGCGACATCTCGATCTTCGGCGGCAACGAGTATGCCGAGCGGGTCTGGATCGATCCGCAGAAGATGGCCGCCTACGGCCTGACCACCACCGACGTGACGAGCGCGCTGCAGGAGCAGAACGTGCAGGTCGCGGCCGGCCAGCTCAACGGCCCGCCCGCCGCGCCGGGCGCCGCCTTCCAGCTCGTGGTGCAGTCGCAAGGGCGCTTCCAGTCGCCGGAGCAGTTCGCCGACGTCATCGTCAAGGCGAATGACGGGCGCCTCGTGCGCGTGCGCGACATCGCCCGCGTCGAGATGGGCCAGAAGGACTACACGACGAACTCCTTCCTCAACGACACCCCCGCGGTCGGCATCGGCGCCTTCCAGCGGCCGGGCACCAACGCGCTCGAGGCCGCGGAATCGGTCAAGGCGACGATGGAGCAGTTGAAGAAGAACTTCCCGCCGGACGTCGAGTACCGCATCGCCTACAACCCGACGGAGTTCATCGAGGAATCGATCCACGAGGTCTACAAGACCCTGTTCGAGGCGGTCCTCCTCGTCGTCATCGTCGTGCTCGTCTTCCTCCAGAGCTGGCGCACGGCGCTGATCCCGGTGATCGCGATTCCGGTGTCGCTGGTCGGCACCTTCGCGGTGATGTCGGCGCTGGGCTTCTCGCTCAACAACCTCACCCTGTTCGGTCTCGTGCTCGCCATCGGCATCGTGGTCGACGACGCGATCGTCGTGGTGGAGAACGTCGAGCGCAACATGGCCGAGGGGCTCTCGGCCGGCGAGGCGGCCCACAAGACCATGGACGAGGTGGGCGGGGCGGTCATCGCCATCGCCCTCGTGCTCGCGGCGGTGTTCATCCCGACCGCCTTCATCCCCGGCATCTCGGGCCAGTTCTACAAGCAGTTCGCGCTCACCATCGCGGCCTCGACCATCATCTCGGCCTTCAACTCGCTCACCCTGTCGCCGGCGCTCTGCAAGCTGCTGCTGAAGCCGCACCACGAGCACAAGCCGCCGAAATTCTTCCTCACCCGCTTCCTCAACTGGCTGGCGCACCTGTTCAACCGCGGCTTCGACGCACTGTCGAACGGCTACGCCCACTCGATCCGCTTCCTGACGGGGACGGGCATCGGCGTGATCGCCATGCTGATCCTCTATGCCGGCGTGATCGCGGGCACGCTGCACCTCGCCCGGACGACGCCCACGGGCTTCATCCCGGACCAGGATCAGGGCTACCTCATCGGCGTCGTGCAGTTGCCCGCGGGCTCCTCGCTCGACCGCACCACCGATGCGGTGAACCGGGCCGCCAAGATCGCCCGCGGCGTCGACGGCATCACCAACACCGTCATCATCGCGGGCTTCGACGGCGCGACCTTCACCAACACCACCAACGCGGCGGTGATGTTCCTCACCCTCAAGGGTGCCAAGGAACGGGCCGCGCAGGGCCGGAGCGCGGCCGTCATCACCGGTGACGTGCTGAAGGCGACGGCGGGCATCCAGGAAGCGCGCATCATCGTCATCCCGCCGCCGCCGGTGCGCGGCCTCGGCCAGGGCGGCGGCTTCAAGATGCAGATCGAGAGCCGCCAATCCTCCGAGATCGGCCCGCTGCTCGCGGCCGCCGGCGAGGTGATCGGGCAGGCCAACCAGAGCAAGGATGTGACGCGGGTCTTCACGACCTTCGGCAACGACACGCCGCAGCTCTACCTCGACATCGACCGCACCATCGCGCGCATGCTCAACGTGCCGCTCGCCAACGTCTTCTCGACCGTGCAGACGGCTTTGGGCGGCGCTTACGTCAACGACTTCAACACCTTGGGCCGCATCTATCAGGTGCGCGTGCAGGGTGACGCGGTCTACCGCATGTCGCGCCGCGACATCGAGCAGCTCAAGGTGCGCTCCTCGACCGGTGCGCTGGTGCCGATGGGCACGCTCGCCTCCATCCGCGACATCGCCGGCCCGCAGATCGTGCAGCGGTTCAACCTGTACTACTCGGTGCCGCTGCAGGGCGTGGCGCAGCCCGGCGTCTCGACCGGCCAGGCGCTCGACACCATGGAGGAGATCGCCAAGCGGGCCCTGCCCGAGGGCTATTCCTACGACTGGACCGAGATCGCCTTCCAGCAGAAGGCGGCGGGCGACACGGCGATCTACGTCTTCGCGCTGGGCGTGCTCCTGGTCTTCCTCGTGCTCGCGGCGCAGTACGAATCCTGGGCGCTGCCGCTGGCGATCCTGCTGGTGGTGCCGACAGGCGTGCTCGCCGCCCTGTTCGGGGTGCAGTTGCGAGGGCAGGACAACAATATTCTGACCCAGATCGGACTGATCGTGCTCATCGGTCTGGCCGCCAAGAACGCGATCCTGATCGTGGAATTCGCCCACGACATCGAGAACAGCGAGAACAAGGGCCCGGTGGATGCCGCAGTCCAGGCCTGCCGCCTGCGCCTGCGCCCGATCCTGATGACGGCCTTCGCCTTCATCCTCGGCGTGCTTCCGCTGGTGATCGCCACGGGCCCCGGCGCCGAGATGCGCCAGGCGCTCGGCACGGCGGTGTTCTTCGGGATGATCGGCGCGACCTTCTTCGGCCTGTTCCTCACCCCGGTCTTCTACGTGGTGATCCGCAAGGCGGTGATCTGGATCGGAAGGAAGCGCGGCAAGGACACGCATGGCGGCGACGGGCATGGCGCGCCGCACGGAGCCCCGGCCCACGGCTGAGCCTCCCCGCGCAAGCGCCGAACATCGTGAAGGCCCGCCCATCTCCGGATCGGCGGGCCTTCTCGTATCTAAAGGTCCAGGCTCGCATCGTCGCAGCGTCGCCTGCGCCGCAACTCCGCCCGCACAGCGCGCATTGACGGGCAGGATGAGCGCAGGAGGATGCGGTTTGGCAGGGCAGGGACGAACAGGTGCTGCGCGGGTTGCCGTGGTGACGGGCGGAAGCGCCGGGATCGGCCTCGCCACGGCCCAGCTTTTCGCGCAACGCGGCTGGTCGGTGGCGATCCTGGCACGCGGTGCCGAGCGTCTCGCCGAGGCCGAGGCGCTGCTCGCCCGCGAGGGTGGGCGCGTGCTGGCGATCCCGGCCGATGTGGCCGACGCCGCGGCTGTCGAGGCGGCGGCCGACCGGATCGAGCAGGAGCTCGGGCCGATCCGGGCCTGGATCAACAACGCCATGACGACGATCGTCAGCCCGGCCGACCAGGTCACGCCGGAGGAGTACCGCACCGTCACCGGGGCGACCTATCTCGGCACCGTCCACGGCACGCTGTCGGCCCTACGTCGCATGAAGCCGCGCGACCGCGGCGTGATCGTGCAGGTCTCCTCCGGGCTGGCGATCCGTGCGGCTCCGCTCCAGGCACCCTATTGCGCGGCGAAGTTCGCGATCAGCGGCTTCACCGATTCGCTGCGCGCCGAACTGATCCACGAGAACAGCAAGATTGCGCTCAGCGTGGTCTATCTGCCGGCGGTCAACACACCGCAATTCGGCTGGACCCGCACCCGGACCGGCCACGGGCAGCGCGCGCCCGATCCCGTCTTCGATCCGCGCTTGTGCGCCGAGGCGATCCACCACGCGGCCGAGCGACCGACCCGCGAGGTCTGGGTCGGACGGACCTCGGTGCTGATGGCGGCGGCCCAGGCCCTCCTGCCGTCCTACGCCGACCGCAAGGCGGCGCAGAGTTGGGACGACATGGTGGAAGACGAGGCGGTCCCGGATCGGCGCGGCAACCTCGACGCACCGGCGCCGGGCGCGGCGCGCATCGACGGCGCCATGAGCGAGCGGGCCAAGACGACCCGCTCCGAGTTCTGGACCAGCCGGGAGCGCGATGCCCTCGTGCTCGGTGCCATGGGCGCCGCCCTGCTCGGAACCGCCCTGGCGGCGCGCGCTCTGCGCCGGCCGCTGCGTCTGCTCGGGCGGCTCTGAGCGAAAGCGCATCCGACGAAGGGGTCACCGGTTCGTCGAGAGAATGCACGTCAAAACAAAGGCCTAGGGCGCCGGCCTGATGCAGTCAGGTCGGATACGGCCCTAGCCCTTTCTTCACCCGCAGCGGACGGATAGGACCGTCCGATCTCCGGCCCGCCCGCGGGCACCCATGAGGACTTGCCCGTGCCCGGTTACCTGCCCTTCGCCGGCGCCCTGAAGCTGCCCGCCTATACCTGCGACAATTGCGGGTTCTGGCAGCGCCACTTCGAGGCGCCGCCGCATTGCCCGATGTGTCTCGACGCCCGCCACGTCGTGCCGCAGGACGGCTGGCGCTTCCGCACCACGCGCGAGGCGCAAGACGCCTTTCCCTGCCACTGGGAAGAGCTGGAGCCCGGAATCTGGCGCTTCTGGAACGACCCGGTTTCCGGCATCGGCCCGAGCGCCTACCTGATCCGGACCGAGAACGGGAATATGGGCTTCGAGGCCTGCCCCGTCTTCAGCGAGGCGGCGCTCGACCAGATCGAGCGGCTCGGCGGGATGCAGGTGCTCTCGGCCTCGCACCCGCATTCCTACGGGGCGCTGGTGCAGCTTCAGGACCGCTTCGACCCGGAACTGTGTCTGCCGGCGGCCGACTTCACCTGGAGCGCCGCACTTCAGGTCTCCTGGCCCTACGACGACTTCCTCGAACCCCTTCCCGGATTGGAACTGCACCGCACCGCCGGCCATTTCGACGGCCACGCCGTGCTGTTCGACCGCAAGCGCAAGATCTGTTTCTGCGGCGACGCGCTCAAGTTCGAGCTCGACCCGAACGACTTCCGCAAGGCGCTGACGATCTCGGCCCACAAGGCCTTCGTGCGCGGCGTGCCGCTCACGGTGAACGAGCTGCGCCGCTACCGCGACGTGTTCGAACGCCTCGATTTCATCCAGACCTGGACCCCGTTCGAGCCCGCCGCCAATGTCGGCCGGGCCGAGGTCGTGGCGCTGATCGATGCGATGCTCGGCAGCCGGCCCCACGCCGCACCGGTGCCCCTGGACCATCTCCGCCGCAGCACCTGAGCGCCGCTCACGACACCACTCGCAGGCCGGGCCGGACGGAAGACACGCGTCCCATCCGGTTCGCAGGGGAGGGCGAGCGGTCTGAAGGCCGCTCCCTTCCGGCTATCTGCGAAGAGGCAGCGAAGCCGACCGATCGTCGAACCCAGGCGGACGGGCGAGGAGACACTGCCAGCGCAATGGCAAGTTTATATCATATGTTACTAGCATAGTTGCGGTCTGTGCGACGCATGTCGAAACAAGATTGCAGCCTACAGACGATTGCAACGCTCTACACCAGAGATTTTAATCCATAATTTACCCAGAAAATGAACATTCGTCATAAGGGGCGGATGAAAGACATCGAGCGAAATCGCCGAGATCCGCCCTCGATCAATGACGACATCGCTCTGGCGACGTGGCTGCCGGAGAAAGATTGCGTCACGGGGGTTCTGTGATGTTCCGTAAGCCCAAGCAAAGTGACGCCCAAGCGAAGCTCGATGCACTCGATCGATCGCTCGCGACCATTGAGTTCGCGATGGATGGGACGGTTCTCGACGCGAACCGGAACTTTCTCGACGCGATCGGGTACGAGCTCGAGGAGATCAAGGGCCGGCATCACCGCATCTTCGTCGAGGCCGCCTATGCCGAGAGCGCCGATTATCGCGCCTTCTGGGAGACGCTGCGCGGCGGCAAGTACGCCTCGGGCGAGTTCCCCCGTCTCGGCAAGTCCGGACGCAAGATCTGGCTGGAAGCCACCTACAACCCGGTGCTCGGGGCGGACGGTAAGCCGGAGCGGGTGATGAAGTTCGCGACCGACATCACCGCCAAGAAGAACGAGACGAGCCGGCTGCTGACGATGATCGACGGCATGCCCGTCGCCGTCATGACGGTGGACCCGAAGGACCAGTTCAAGATCAACTATCTGAACAAGACCTCGGTGACGACGCTCTCCACCATCGAGGAGCATCTGCCGATCAAGGTCTCGGAGATGATGGGTCGCTCCTTCGACGTCTTCCACAAGCACCCGCAGCATCAGCGGACGATGCTGGCCGACAGCAGCCGCCTGCCGCACCGGGCCAAGATCCGGGTCGGCCCCGAGACCCTCGATCTGCGCGTCTCGGCGATCCACGGGCCTGAGGGCGAGTATGTCGGCCCGATGGTGACGTGGTCGGTGATCACAGCCCAGGTTCAGATGTCGGCGGACGTCTCGCGGGTGGTCGAGGCGGTGCGGTCGGCGGTGGAGCGGATGGGGTCCTCGGCGGAGGAACTGTCGCGCTCGGCCGAGGATGCCCGGCAGCGCGCGGCCTCGGTGGCGGCGGGCTCGGCGCAGATGACGGCCTCGATCCAGGAGATTTCGGGGCAGGTCGGCAGCGTGTCCGAGCGCGCCCAGCGGATCGCGGCTCAGGCCGAGACGACCGATCTGACGGTGCGCCAGCTCGCCGAGAACGCGCGCAAGGTCGACGCGGTGGTGGCGATGATCCGCTCGATCGCCGATCAGACCAACCTGCTCGCCCTCAACGCCACCATCGAAGCGGCCCGCGCAGGCGCGGCCGGCCGCGGCTTCGCCGTGGTCGCCGCCGAAGTGAAGGCGCTGGCCGAGCAGACGGCGAAGGCGACCGGCGAGATTTCCGGACAGATCGCCGCGATCCAGAGCGCCACCGGCGAGGCGGTCGAAGCCATCGGTACGATCACCGCGGCGGTGACGGACCTGTCGGGGCTCACCCTCGCCATGGCAAGCGCGGTCGAGGAGCAGGCGGCCTCGACGCACGAGATGTCCGGCAACATCGTCGGCGTGTCCTCGGCGGCGGACGCCACCGGCAGCCATGTCGACTCGGTCCGCACCATCGCCGAGGATCTCGCGACGCATTCCGCCGGTCTGGGCGCCAGCGTCGAGAAGTTCCTCAAGGCAAGCTGAGGCTCGGCC
This sequence comes from Methylorubrum sp. SL192, assembly GCF_026672325.1. Lineage (NCBI taxonomy): Bacteria > Pseudomonadati > Pseudomonadota > Alphaproteobacteria > Hyphomicrobiales > Methylobacteriaceae > Methylorubrum > Methylorubrum sp. SL192. Next base: position 3,938,581 of record NZ_JAPPQV010000003.1, on the reverse strand, counting down.
GCGGACGGGAAGAACCACGCGAGGCCGATGTGCCGCATGTCACGACAATCGGTCGTGCCATGCAACCGGCCGCCGCCGAAGGGCTTATCACCACTTCCGCCCTTCGGCGGTCCGAGCCCGTCATGATCGACAGCACACGCCTCCTCCCGCCCGGCTTCGGCCTTTCGACGGATCCCGTCCTGTTCGGCGTGTCGGAGGGGCTCGCACGGCTGCTGCCGTTGCCGGACGACGACTTCGCCGCCCTTTGCCAGACCGGCACGGGCGGGGAGGGCGCCGTCCTCACGCTCGCCTCGGTCGAGCCCTCGGCGGAGGCGGACCCGGCGGGCTGAAGCGGAGGGGCAAGGGGGGAGAAGGACCGCCCTGCTGCGGCCACGTTCCTGGCCAGACTGCGCCGCGCAACGATCCGCGGAGACGCCCTCTTTCATGTCCTTCCTTCAGGGACTTCCGATCGCCGACCTCATCGCCCATTACGGCTACCTCGCCGTCTTCGTCGTCGTCGCGCTGGAGAGCGCGGGCGTGCCGATGCCGGGCGAGACCATCCTGATCTCGTCCGCCGTCTATGCCGGCAGCACCGGCAGCCTCAACGTCGTCCTCATCGTCGCCGCGGCGGCCGCGGCCGCGATCCTCGGCGACAATGTCGGCTACTGGGTCGGGCGCCGCTGGGGCATGCCGCTGCTGCTGCGCTACGGCCACCTCATCGCCCTCGACCACGGCCGGCTGAAGCTCGGGCAGTACCTGTTCCGGGAGCATGGCGGGAAGATCGTGTTTTTCGGCCGCTTCACCGCGATGCTGCGCGCCTACGCGGCGGTGCTGGCCGGTGTGAACCGGCTCGATGCGCGCCGCTTCATGCTGTTCAACGGCCTCGGCGGCGTCGCCTGGGCCGGGATCATGGGCTTCGGCGCCTATGCCTGCGGCCGCTCGATCGAGCACATCGTCGGCCCCGTCGGCCTCGCGCTGCTGGCCTTCGTGGTCTTCGGTGGACTGGCGCTCTGGCTGTTCATGAAGCGCCACGAGGAGCGGCTGCTGCTGAAGGCGGAAGCCGCGATCCCCGGCCCGCTGACGCACTGATCTTTTTCGAAGACAGACCACGACGGCAATCGATGCGAGCCCCTCGCCCCGCACGCGGGGAGAGGGCTTCGGCGACCACAGAACTCGGGTGTTCCCGAGTCCTGATCCAAGGTGCTGAAGTTGGGCAGGCCCGACTTGGGTCGTCGCCGAAGCGAGGCGGCAGCCGAAGGTGAGGAGGCATGGACGGACATGCTCCGTCCTGAACCGCCCCTCACCATCGCTTCGGCTAAGCCTCCGCTTCCCGCAGGCACGACAGAGCGCCTGCGGGCCTCTCCCCGCGTGCGGGGAGAGGGGGAAGCCTTATCCGGCGACCGCTGCCTTGATCGCCGCGGCGACGCGCTTCACGCCGCCGAAGACATCACCGCCCTTGAGGTGGATTCTCAGCGCCCGGCGCTTGCGCTCGGACAGCACGGCGAAATCGCCCCGCGCCTGCGCCGCGATCACCGTCTTGAACCCGAGCTTGCGCCCGGGGATCTGCAGATCGGCCGAGGGGTCCGCCGTGATCTGGAGGAACACGCCGGAAGCGGGACCGCCCTTGTAGGCCTGCCCGGTCGAGTGGAGGAAGCGCGGGCCGAATTCCAGGCAGGTCGCGACCTGCCGGGCGTCGCGCACCGTCAGCCGGGCCTCCTGCAACGCCGCGTGATGCGCCTCGTTGCGCTCCACATAGGCGAGCACGGCGACGTAGTCGCACGGCTTCACCCGCGCCAGATGCGCGGCCACCATCGCCTCGAAGCCCTCGCCGGGGCGCAGGGCCTCCGCATTGGCCGCATCGGCGTAGAGCGCGACCGTCTCGTCCTCGAAGATCGGCGTCTCGGCCGGCAGGGCGCCGGTTTCCTCGGCGCTGGCGAACAGCTTCTTCGTCTCGATCTTGCTCGCCTCGACGTCAGGCTGGTCGAACGGGTTGATGCCGAGCACCGCCCCGGCCACGGCGGTGGCGATCTCGAAGCGGAAGAATTCCTGCGGGAGCTGTTCCACCTTGTCGAGATCGATGCGCACCACCGGCTGCGCCTCGCTCTCCAGGATTTTCACCGCCTCGTCCTGGCGCGCATCGGCCTGGCTAGTCAGGCGCAGATACACGAACAGGCGGTCCTCGCCGTAGACGGCCGGTACGCCGACCGGCTCGCCCTCAACGGGGATGATGCCGACGCCTTCCTTGCCGGTCGACTCGGCGATGAGCTGCTCGGCCCAGGTGCCGAAGGTGCCGATGCCGGGGGAGGCGATGATCGTGATCTTGTCGCGCCCGAAATCCTTGGCCGCGACACCCATCGCCGCACCGAGGCGCACGCCGGGATTCACAGCGGGCGGCACCGCCGGCCCGCAGGAGCGGACCATCATCCGGGCGCTGTCGAGGAATTCGCGGATCTCGACACCGGCCGCCGCCGCGGGAACGAGGCCGAATGCCGAGAGCACGGAGTAGCGCCCGCCGATCTGCGGCACGCCCAGAAAGATCTTGCGGAAGTTGTCGTCCTTGGCCGCCCTCTCCATCGCCGAGCCGGGATCGGTCACGGCGACGAAATGCCGGCCGGCCTTGTCGGTGCCGACGACCTCCTTCATCCGGCCGAGGAAGTAGTCGCGGAACACGTTGGGCTCGAGGGTCGAGCCGGACTTCGAGGCGACGATGAAGAGGGTCGTCTCCAGGTTAACCGCGGCCTCGACGGCGCGGACCTCGTCCGGGTCGGTCGAGTCGAGGATGCGCAGCTTCGGGAAGCCCTCGCGATGGCCGTAGGTGGCGGAGATCACCTCCGGGCCGAGGCTGGAGCCGCCCATGCCGAGCACCACCGCGTCGGTGAAGCCCTCGGCACGGACCTCTTCGGCAAAGCTCTCGTAGAGATCGACCCGCTCCAGCTCGTCCTCGACGATGCGCAGCCAGCCGAGCCACTTGCTCTCGTCGCGGCCGGTCCAGACCGTGGCATCGTGCGCCCAGAGCCGGCGGATCGCGCCGCTCGCGCGCCAGGACTCGACCGCCTTGTCGGTCGCCGCCTGGAGCGGCTCGTCGAACTTGAAGGTCTGCGCGTCGAGCCGGTGGTCGAGCAACGCCGCCCGCTTGCCCGCGACCGCGCCGAGCAGAGCGTCGGCGGCATCGACGAAGAGCTGCACGCCCTCCTCGACGAGCTGGCGCGCCACCGCCTCGATGTCGATGCCGGCCTCGGCCAACCGTGCCATCACGGTCTCGGCCTCGCCGATATTCTCCTCCAGCGTCGCGCGCACCCGGCCGTGGTCGCGGAACGCGTCCATGGTGGCCGGCGGCATGGTGTTGACGGTGTTCTTGCCGATCAGCTCCTCGACGTAGAGCACGTCGGAATAGGCCTTGTTCTTGGTGCCCGTGGAGGCCCAGAGCAGGCGCTGCGCCTTCGCCCCCTTAGCCTCCAGCGCCGCCCATTTCGGCCCGGCGAAGATGCGCTTGTAGCGCTGGTAGGCGAGCTTGGCGTTGGCGATCGCCACCTTGCCCTTGAGATCCTCGTAGCCGCCGACCTCATCCAGCTTCTTGTCAACGAGGCTGTCGATGCGGCTGATGAAGAAGCTCGCCACGCTCGCGACCTTCGAGACGTCGCCGCCCTTGGCACCGAACTCGGTCAGCCCGTCGATGAAGGCGTTGGCGACCTCCTCGTAAACGCTCTGCGAGAACAGCAGCGTGATGTTGACCGAGATGCCCTCCGCCGTGAGCTGGCGGATCGCCGGCAGGCCGGCGGGGGTGGCCGGCACCTTGACCATGAGGTTGTCGCGCCCGACCGCCGCGTGCAGGCGGCGGGCCTCGTTCAGGGTCTCCTCGGTGTCGAGGGCGAGGTAGGGGGAAACTTCGAGGCTGACATAGCCGTCGGCGCCGTCGCTGGTGTCGTAGACCCAGCGCAGGACGTCGGCCGCCGCCTGGATGTCTGCAATGGCGAGCCCCTCGTAGAGATCGATGACGCGGGCATCGCCCTGGCTCAGCACGGCCTTGAGGCTGTCGTCGTACTCGGCCGAGTGGCCGATCGCCTTCTCGAAAATGGCCGGGTTGGAGGTGACGCCGCGCAGGTCGTCCTTCTCCACCAGCGCTTGGAGTTCGCCCTTGGCGATGAAGCCGCGGGCCACGAAATCGAGCCAGACCGCCTGCTCGTGCTCGGCGAAGAGGGCGTTCAGCGCGTTCATCTCTAGCGTCCTCGCGTAATTCTTGTGCGTCCCCGTGCCCAGTAGATAGGGCGGTCGCGGGCGCCTTAACCCTCCCCCCTCTGCGGGGGAGGGTGCCCTGCGGATGCAGGGCGGGAGAGGGGCCGGCTCAGATCTTTCCGGAGCCGGCGCTCCCCTCACCCGACCCGCTTCAGGGGCAAGGGTTCAACGTCTGCGCGCCCTACTTCTTGTGCTTGGCCGCCTGCGCGCGAGCCGCTTCGATCACCTTCTCGGCGGTGAAGCCGAACTTGCCGAGCAGATCCTTGATCGGAGCCGAGGCGCCGAAGGTATGCATGCCGACGATCGAGCCCGAGGAGCCGGCGTAGCGGTCCCAGCCGATCACGCTGCCCTGCTCCACCGCCACGCGCGCCAGAACCTCCGGCGGCAGGACGCTGTTGCGGTAGGCCTCGTCCTGGCGCTCGAACAGCTCCCAGGACGGCATCGAGACGACGCGCGCCTTCACGCCCTCGCCCTTCAGGGTCTCGTAGGCACCGACGCAGAGCTGCACCTCGGAGCCCGTGCCGATCAGGATCACGTCCGGCGTGCCCTCGCTATCGGCGAGCACGTAGGCGCCCTTCGCGGTGCCCGAGGCGGGGGCGTATTTCGAGCGGTCGAAGGTCGGCAGCGGCTGGCGCGACAGGGCCAGCACCGCCGGCTGATTTTTCAGCGAGAAGATCACCCGGTAGGCCTCGGCCACCTCGTTGGCGTCGGCCGGGCGCAGGGTCAGGAGGCCGGGGATGCAGCGCAGCGAGAGGATCTGCTCCACCGGCTGGTGGGTCGGCCCGTCCTCGCCCACGCCGATCGAGTCGTGGGTGAAGATATGGAAGACCGGCAGCTCCATCAGCGAGGCGAGCCGGATCGGCGGGCGCATGTAGTCGGCGAAGACGAGGAAGGTCGCGCCGTAGGCGCGCAGGCCCACGAGCCCGAGCCCGTTCACGATCGAGCCCATGGCGTGCTCGCGCACGCCGAAATGGATGTTGCGCCCGCCCGGCTCGAACGGGGTCAGCGAGCCCGCGCCCTCGAAAGTGAGGTTCGACTTGTTGGAGGGCGCCAGATCGGCCGAGCCGCCGAGCAGGAACGGTACGTGCTGGGCGATGGCGTTGAGCACCTTGCCCGAGGATTCGCGCGTCGCGAGCCCCTTGGCGTCAGCCTCGAAGACCGGGATGTCGCGGTCCCAGCCCTCCGGCAGACGGCCTTCGAGGAAGGCCGACAGTTCCTCGGCATGCTCCGCATCCGCCGCCTTGGCGGCCTCGAAGAAGCCCTGCCACTGACTGTAGAGCGCGGCACCGCGCTTGCCGATGCCGTCGGCGAAGGTGTCGTAGACGCCATCGGGCACCAGGAACTCGGAATCCTCTGGCCAGCCATAGGCGCGCTTGGCGCCCTTCACCTCGTCGGGGCCGAGCGCGTCGGAATGGGCCTTCGACGTATTCTGCTTGGTCGGCGCGCCGTAGCCGATGATCGAGTTGACGATGATCAGGGTCGGGCGGTCGCTCGATTGCAGGAAGGTCTCGAGCGCCGAGGCGATGGCGTGGGTGTCGTTGGCATCGGCCACTCGCAGCACCTGCCAGCCATAGGCGAGGAAGCGCGCGGCGACCTCTTCCGAGAAGGCCAGCTCGGTGTGGCCCTCGATGGTGATGGTGTTGTTGTCGTAGATCCAGCAGAGGTTCGACAGGCGCAGGTGCCCGGCGATCGAGGCGGCCTCCTGGCTGACGCCCTCCATCAGGTCGCCGTCCGAGCAGATGGCGTAGACGTTGTAGTCGAACAGCGGCAGGTCGGGCCGGTTCAGGCGCTCGCCCTTGAAGCGGCCGCCCATCGCCATGCCGACGGAATTCGCCACGCCCTGGCCCAGCGGCCCGGTGGTGGTCTCGACGCCGGTGGTGAAATGGTATTCCGGGTGGCCCGGCGTGCGGCTGTCGAGCTGCCGGAATTTCTTGATGTCGTCCAGCGAGATGGCGGGGGAATTGCCGCCGTCCTTCTCGGCCACGCGGGCCAAGTGCAGCAGCCCGTAGAGCAGCATCGAGGCGTGACCCGCCGAGAGCACGAAGCGGTCGCGGTTCGGCCAATGCGGATGGGCCGGATCGTAGCGCAGATACCGGTTCCACAGGGTGTAGGCGACCGGCGCCAGCGCCATCGGCGCGCCGGCATGTCCGGAATTGGCCTTCTGCACCGCGTCGATCGCGAGCGTCCGGATCGTGTCGATCGCGAGCTTGTCGCCCTGGCTCAGGGCCGCCTTCGGGCTCGTGTCTGCACCGCTCATGGAGATACCGTCTTTCTCGCTTCCATCGCCCGCCGTCTGACGGAGTGCGACTACTGCGCTGCGATGGATTCGCCTACCCTCGACTCGGATACGTCCGCGCCGCTGCCCCGTTCCTTCGCAGGACCGGTCGCGCGGCTGTAATTGAGGATCGTGTTGACGAGCGCAACATGCGTGAACGCCTGAGGGAAGTTCCCCACCAGCCGTTTCGCGTGCACGTCGTACTCTTCGGAGACCAATCCGAGGTCGGTGCAGACACCGATCAGGCGCTCGATCAGCTCGCGGGCCTCGTCGCAGCGGCCGAGGCCGATCAGATTGTCGGCGTACCAGAAGCTGCAGGGCAGGAAGGCACCCTCGTTGCCGGGCAGGCCGTCGGTGGTCTGGCCTTCGGTCTCGTAGCGCAGGATGAACCCCTCACGCATCAGATGCGATTCGACCGCCGCCACCGTGCCGATGACGCGGGGATCGTCCTGGGGCAGGAAGCCCATATGCGCGATCAGCAAGAGGCTCGCATCGAGCGCCTTGCTTCCGTAGGATTGGACGAAGCTGTTCAGCTCCGGGTCGAACCCCTTGGCACAGACCTCGGCGTGGATCTCGTCGCGGATCGCCTTCCAGTGCGCGACCGGCGCTTCGACGGTGTGCGGATCGTCGTCGCCCATCAGCTCGACGCTGCGGATCGCCCGGTCGAAGGCCACCCAGGCCATCACCTTGGAATGGACGAAGTGGCGCCGCCCGCCGCGCACCTCCCAGATGCCCTCATCGGGCTGGCGCCACGCCGTCTCGAGGTGCTTGATGATCGCTTGGCCGACGCGCAGGCCGTCCTTGTTCTGCCCCATGCCGCGGGCACGGGCCTGGAACAGGGCGTCGAACAACTCCCCGTAGACGTCGAGCTGGAACTGGGCGATCGCCGCGTTGCCGACGCGCACGGGCCGCGAACCCTCGTAGCCGGGCAGCCAGTCGAGTTCGATCTCCGGCAGCAGCCGCTCGCCGGCGATGCCGTAGAGGATGTGCGCCTGCTCCGGGTTGCCGGCCACCGCCCGGGTCAGCCAGTCGCGCCAGGCGCGGGCCTCCTCGATGTAGCCTGAATCCATCAGCGCCAGCAGCGTGAAGGTGGAGTCGCGCAGCCAGCAGAAGCGGTAGTCCCAGTTGCGCACCCCGCCGAGTTCTTCCGGCAGCGACGTGGTGGGCGCGGCGACGATACCCCCGGTCGGTTGATAGATCAGCGCCTTCAGCGTCAGCAGCGAGCGGCGCAGGATGGCGTCCCAAGGTGTCTGGAGCGTGCAGCGGCTCGACCATTCGCGCCAGAAGCGGTTGGTGTCGTCGAGCCAGCGGCGCGGCTCGATCGGTGCAGGATCGTCCTCGTGCGAGGCGCCGTAGCTCAGCACGAAGCGGACCGCGTCGCCCTTGTAGACCGTGAATTCCGAGACCGTGGTCTGGTGGGCGGAGCCGCGCATCGGCGCGTTGGTGCGCAGGACCACCTTGTGCGGCCCGGAGATGGCGCGCAGATCCCCGAGTTCGCTGCGCGACACCCACGGGACTGCCGAGCCGTAATCGAAGCGCACGGCCAGCTCCATCCGCATCGCCATCCGGCCGCGCACGCCCTCGACGAGGCGGATCACGTGGCTGCCGTCGCCGACGGGCATGAAGTCGGTGACGCGGACCTCGCCCTCATGGGTCTTGTGCGTGGTCTCCAGCACCAGCGAGCCGCCGCGGTAGCGCCAGGAATGCTGTGCCCCCTCCGCAGCCGGAGCGAGCATCCAGAAGCCGTGCTCCTCCGTTCCGAGAAGGCTCGCGAACAGGGCCGAGGCATCGAAGCGCGGCATGCACAGCCAGTCGATGCTGCCGTCGCGGCCGACCAGGGCCGCGGTGCGCCCGTCGCCGATCAGGGCGTAATCCTCGATCCGTCCCGCCATCCCGGTCTCCGTCGCCGTACCCTGAGCCGAACGACGCGGGGGAAACGCGGACTTCGGCCTTACTCACAGAGCATCACGCGCGAAAAAGCCGCCGCGTCGGCGACGCGGTGGACGTGATCGCGGTTCTGCTCCGCGCGAAGTGGCGCAGCGGCCGCGCTTCGCAAGGTTTCGGGGCTAACGATTGTGAAGACCGCGCGCTTGGCGGCGCGGCGCGCTCCGTCTCAGCGCAGATCCGAGACGAGGCTGACGACCGAGCTGCTCAGGTTCGAGACGCTGGTCGTGACCTTGGCCGCCGCGCCGGAGCCGGCCGTACGGGCCGCATCCCAGACCGCGTCGACGGCGGCGAAGGGGAGGGCGCCTGCGGGCAGGACGCGATCGCTCTCGTCCTCCACACGCGCCATGGCGGCCGGCGCAGGAATGACCGGCTCGGACGCGGCTTTCGCCGGGCTCGCGGGCTGCGTCGTCGCCATCCGGCTCGCGGTGGCGCGGCGGCGCTCGGTTCGGGTGGCGAGGCGCGGGGGGCGGGCCTGAGGCGGCGCGGCCTCGTTTGCGGCGACGAGGGGCACGAGGCGGGCGAAGGCCTCGCTGGCCGGACCCGCCTCGACATCGGCGAGCAGGGCCTTGCCCGGATCGAACACCGTGAAGCCGGGCGCCGCAGCCATGGCCGGCACGGGCCGCGCCGATTCGACCGGCGGCATCGTCGGCCCCTTGGCCGGCTCGCGGCAGACGAGCGACAGCAGGGCGGCGGCCACGGCGAGGCCGAGGGTCGGCAGCAGGGGGGGAAGCACGGCGCGAGGGGTCGCGGACACGTCCGGCTTTCGCAGCGGATCGACGACGCGCATGAACCGGCCCCTCCTGATAGATTCGCGAGCGGCTTGAGTGTGCGCCCCGGTTTGCGGCAGAAGCGGGGCCGGCCGATGTCGGTTTGTAACTGTCGTTATGGACCAGGCGGGCATACGGCTTGCCTGCGATGCGTCCGCCCCTCACGAGGCAGGTGCTTGCGCACGTGCCTCCATGTAGACGGACCGCCTTCTTTACCCCGTGCCTTCCTCGCCTATGCCTTCCTCGAACGGATCGAACCACTCCGGCCCTCGATGACCGAGACCAGCCTCACCGTCGCCGTGATCGATCCGAGCCGCGCCCGCGCCGCGATCCTGGAGGAGGGCCTTCGCGCCTCCGGCGTCGGCAACGTCGTCGTGCTTGCGGACGGGCCGGACCTCCAGGCGCGGGTGGCGAGCCTGAAGCCCGACGTGATCGTGGTCCATCTGGAGAGCCCAAGCCGGGACGTGCTGGAGCAGATGTCGGGCTTGTCCCGGCAGGCCGAGCGGCCGGTGGCGATGTTCGTGGACCGCTCGGACCAGACCATGATGCAGGCGGCGGTCGATGCGGGCATCTCGGCCTATGTGGTGGACGGGCTGCGCTCGGAACGGATCCGGCCGATCCTCGACATCGCGATCCTGCGTTTCAATGCCTTCGCCCGGCTCCAGCGCGAACTCGACGAGGCCCGCTCGGAACTTGCCGACCGCAAACTGATCGAGCGCGCCAAGGGCATCCTGATGACGCGCAAGGGCATGAGCGAGGACGAGGCCTACAAGCTCCTGCGGCGGCAGGCGATGAACGAGAAGCGCAAGATCGTCGACATCGCCCGCGCCATCGTCACCGCGGCGGATCTGCTCGGATGAGGATCAGACTCGGATACGTCCCCCTCACCGACGCCGCCCCCGTGATTGCGGCGGCGGAACTGGGCTTCGCCCGCGCCGAGGGGCTCGAGATCGAGCTCGCGCGCGAGCCCTCCTGGGCGACCCTGCGCGACCGGCTGGCGCTCGGCCATCTCGACGCCGCGCACATGCTCGGGCCGCTCGCCATCGCCAGCGCGCTCGGGCTCTCGGGGCCGGAGGCCCGTCTGAGCGTGCCGATGGCGCTCGGCCTCAACGGCAACGCCGTGACCGTCTCGAACGCGCTCTGGGCGGCGATGGCCCCGGAGAGCGACGGGCTCGGTGACGTGGCCGCGGCTTTCTCGGCGGTCGCCCGCGCGCGAGCCGGGGAGGGGCGTCCGCTCGTCATCGGCACCGTGCATCCCTTCTCCAGCCATTCCTACCAGCTCCGCCTGTTCGCCGGCTTGAGCGGGCTCGACCTCGACGCGACGGTGCGTCTGGTCGTGGTGCCGCCGCCGGAGACGGTGGATGCACTTCGGCGCGGGCGCATCGACGGCTTCTGCGTCGGCGCCCCCTGGAACAGCGTCGCGGTCGCCGCCGGCCTCGGCCGGATCGCGGCACTCGGCTGCGAGATCGCGCCCGACTGCCCGGAGAAGGTGCTGGCGCTGCCCGCGGAGGGGGCCGACTTCACGGCACCTTTGGTCAGGGCCGTTCACCGCGCCGGACTTTGGTGCGCCGCCCCCGAGAACCACGAGGCCCTGAGCCGTCTGCTCGCCGAACGGGCAGAACTCGACGCGGATGCCGCGCTTCTCGCGCGCACGCTCAGTGGCGCGCTGATCGTGGATCGGGACGGAACCGAGCGAGCGAACCCGGCCTATCTGCGCCTCGACGCGGCGACCCACCGGCCGGACCCGGAGCATGCGCGGTGGCTGGTGGCGCAGATGGCCGCCTGCGGGCAGGTGGCGTCCGCCGACGCCTCGGCGGACCGGGCGGCGGCGCTCTACCGGCCCGACCTCTTCGCCGCGGCCATCGGCGGCTGATCACTTTTTCAGCCGCGTTGGACGGGCTCGGGCTGCAAAGCGCAGCAGCAGCAGCCCATTTTTTGTGCACCGCATGAAATCATTGGGCCGCTGAGCGCGGGCAGCGCAGCAAACCCGTGATGCCGGCGCTCCGAGAGGGGCGGCACGCTCTTCCGCGCAATTGGCACGGCTCCTGCAGAGATGTTCGCACGGGCTCGTCAACGACGACGCGCCCCAAACGTCAGCAAGGCCGCTGATCCGGACTGCCCGCACGCGACGAAGGTCGATCGCGCAGGCGATCCCGGACGGCGGCCTTTTCCATGTGCAGACAGCGCACCGGAGCGAAGAGCGGATGAGCATCGATCACGGCAACACGACCCGCCGCGGCGTCCTCAAGGGGGCGGCGGCTGCCCTCGCCCTCGCGGGTGCGGCTCGTGCCGCCTTGCCGGCCGGTGCCTTCGCGCAGGGCGCGGGGCCGGAGGTGAAGGGCGCCAAGCTCGGCTTCATCGCGCTCACCGATGCGGCGCCGCTCTTTGTCGCCAAAGAGAAGGGCATCTTCGCCAAGTACGGCCTGCCCGAGACCGAGGTGCTGAAACAGGCAAGCTGGGGCACGACCCGCGACAACCTCGTGCTCGGCTCCGAGGGCAACGGCATCGACGGCGCCCACATCCTTAGCCCGATGCCCTACCTGATCTCCGCCGGCCGGGTGACGCAGAACAACGTGCCGGTGCCGATGTACATCATGGCCCGGCTCAACCTGAACGGTCAGTGCATCTCGATCGCCAAGGAGCATATCGACCACAAGATCGGGCTCGACACCAAGCCGTTCAAAGCCGCGCTGGAAGCCAAGAAGGCGTCGGGCAAGGCGGTGAAGGCCGCCATGACCTTCCCCGGCGGCACCCACGACCTCTGGATCCGCTACTGGCTCGCCGCCGGCGGCATCGACCCCGACAAGGACATCGAGACCATCGTCGTGCCGCCGCCCCAGATGGTGGCGAACATGAAGGTCGGCACGATGGACTGCTTCTGCGTCTGCGAGCCGTGGAACGAGCAGCTCATCCACCAGGGCATCGGCTACACCGCCATCACCACGGGCGAACTCTGGAAGGACCACCCGGAGAAGGCCTTCGCCATGCGCGCGGCCTGGGTCGACAAGTACCCCAACGCCGCCAAGGCCCTGCTGATGGCGGTGATGGAGGCCCAGCAATGGTGCGACAAGCCCGAGAACCGCGACGAGATGGCGGCGATCGTGGCCAAGCGCCAGTGGATCAACGTGCCGGTCGCCGACGTCGTCGACCGCATGAAGGGCAAGTTCGACTACGGCACCGGCCGGGTCGTCGAGAACAGCCCGCACATCATGAAGTTCTGGGGCGACAACGCCTCGTATCCGTACCAGTCGCACGACCTCTGGTTCCTCACCGAGGACATCCGCTGGGGCAAGTTCGACGCCCAAACCGACACCAAGGCGCTGATCGCCAAGGTCAACCGTGAGGATCTCTGGCGCGAGGCCGCCAAGGCGCTCGGCGTCGCGGCGATCCCGACCTCCACCTCGCGCGGCGTCGAGACGCTGTTCGACGGCAAGGTCTTCGATCCGGAAAACCCTGCCGCCTACCTCAACAGCCTCGGCATCAAGAAGGTCGCGTGATGGCTACCGGAGCAACGCTCACCGCAACCCGCGAGCGCGCCGCCAAGGCCCGCACGCCCTTCATCACCCTGGCCGGCCTGCGCGGCGTCGCCGCCCGCGTCCTGCCGCCGCTCGTCGTCCTGGCGGGCTTCCTGCTCCTGTGGGAGGTGCTGTGCTCCTCCCCCACCGCCGGCCTGCCGCCGCCCTCGCGGGTGGTGACGGAAGCCTGGGACATCATCATCGATCCGTTCTACGACAACGGCGGCACCGACAAGGGCCTGTTCTGGCATATCGCCGCGAGCCTGAAGCGCGTGGCGCTGGGCTTCTCGCTGGCGGTGGTGGCGGGCGTGATGCTCGGCACGCTGGTCGGCCAGTCCGACTGGGCGATGCGCGGGCTCGACCCGATCTTCCAGATCCTGCGCACGATCCCGCCGCTGGCCTGGCTCCCGCTCTCGCTGGCCGCCTTCCGCGACGGCCAACCGAGCGCGATCTTCGTGATCTTCATCACCTCGATCTGGCCGATCATCATCAACACCGCGGTCGGCATCCGCAACATTCCGCAAGACTACCGGAACGTCGCCGCGGTCATCCGGCTGAACCCGATCGAGTTCTTCGTGAAGATCATGCTGCCCTCGGCGGCCCCCTACATCTTCACCGGTCTTCGCATCGGCGTTGGCCTGTCCTGGCTCGCCATCGTTGCGGCCGAAATGCTGATCGGCGGCGTCGGGATCGGCTTCTTCATCTGGGATGCGTGGAACTCGTCGCACATCTCCGAGATCATCGTCGCCCTCGTCTATGTCGGGCTCATCGGCTTCGTCCTCGACCGGATGGTCGCCGGGCTCGGCGTGCTCGTGACCCGCGGCACCAGCGCAGCGTGAGGGATTAAGAACATGGCACATCTCTCCCTCTCCCAGGTCGGCATCACGTTTCATCGTGGCGGCAAGGCTTCGGAAGTGCTGCGCGACGTGAACCTCGACATCGCCAAGGGCGAGTTCGTCTCGATCATCGGGCATTCCGGCTGCGGCAAGTCGACGGTGCTCAACATCGTCGCCGGCCTGCTCAAGGCCTCGACCGGCGGCGTGCTGCTCGACGGGCGCGAGGTGAACGCCCCCGGCCCCGACCGCGCGGTGGTGTTCCAGAACCACTCGCTGCTGCCCTGGCTCACCGTGCGCGAGAACGTGGCGCTCGCCGTCGACAAGGTCTCGAAGGGCAAGAAGACCCGCGCCGAGCGCACCCAGTGGATCGAGCACAACCTCGCGCTCGTGAACATGGTGCACGCCGCCGACAAGCGCCCGAACGAGATCTCGGGCGGCATGAAGCAGCGCGTCGGCATCGCCCGCGCGCTCGCGATGGAGCCGACGGTGCTGCTCATGGACGAGCCGTTTGGCGCGCTCGACGCGCTGACCCGTGCCCACCTTCAGGACCAGACCATGGAGATCCAGCAGCGGCTGAAGAACACCGTCATCATGATCACCCACGACGTGGACGAGGCGGTGCTGCTCTCCGACCGCATCGTGATGATGACGAACGGGCCGTCGGCGACCATCGGCGAGATCCTGCCCGTGCCGCTGGCGCGGCCCCGCCGCCGGCTCGACCTCGTGGAGGACGCGACCTACGTCCACGCCCGCGCCGCGGTGCTGGAATTCCTCTACGCCCGCCACGCCAAGCCTGCTCTCGCTGCCTGAGTTCGTGAAGGGGAATCACGGGTTCATGAGCGTGAAGGACAGACTCGTCGTCGTCGGCAACGGCATGGCCTCGCTCCGCTTCCTCGAGCGGCTGACGGAGCGCGCGCCGGGCCGCTACGACGTGACGGTGGTCGGCGCCGAGCCGGTGGCGGCCTATAACCGGGTGCTGCTCTCCTCGCTGCTCGGCGGCGAGGTGGACGAGGCGGCCTGCGGCTTCCGTCCGCTCTCCTGGTACGAGGAGCACGGCATCCGCCTCGTCACCGGCGCACCGGTGACGGAGATCGACCGGGCGAACCGCATCGCGCTCGTCGGCTCCGCCCATGTGCTGCCCTACGACAAGCTGGTGCTGGCGGTGGGCTCGCTGCCGATCCGGCTGCCGCTGCCCGGCATCGACCTGCCCGGCGTCCTCACCTTCCGCGATTTCGCCGATGTGGCGGCGATCCGGAAAGCCGCCGTCGAGCATGCCAAGGCGGTGGTGATCGGCGGCGGGCTTCTGGGCCTGGAGGCCGCGGTCGGGCTCGCCCGGCTCGGGGTCGACACCACGCTGATCCACGTCATGGACCGGGTGATGGAGCGCCAGCTCGACCACGCGGCCGCCCGCCTCGTGCGCACGGCGATGGAAGCGCGCGGCGTCAAGGTGATGCTGTCCGCCGACACCGCCGCGATCGAGGGCGACGGACGCGTCGAGCGCCTGCGGATGAAGGACGGCAGCGTGATCCCGGCCGATCTCGTGGTGATGTCGGTCGGCATCCGCGCCTCGACCGCCCTGGCACAGTCCTGCGGGCTCGCCTGCGGGCGCGGCATCACGGTGGACGACCGGATGACCACCTCCGATCCGGCGATCCATGCGCTCGGCGAATGCGCCGAGCACAGGGGCGTCGTTTACGGCCTCGTCGAGCCCGCCTACGAGCAGGCCGAGGTGCTGTCGCGGGCGCTTCTCGGCGAGGCGGCGGCCTATCCCGGCACGTCCCTTGCCACCAGCCTCAAGGTGTCGGGCCTGCCGGTCTTCTCGGCCGGATTGGTCGATACGCCCGAGGGTGCCGAGGCGGTCGTGATGCACGATGCCGCCGCCGGCCTCTACCGCAAGCTGATCATCGCCGAAAACCGCCTCGCGGGGGCGGTCTTCGTCGGCGATATCGCGGAGCAGGCGCGCTGCAAGGAGCTGATCCGCTCCGGCGCGCCGCTCTCCCCTGACGACCGGGACGACTTGATGTTCGGCCCGGCCCCGAAAACCCTCGCAGCGTGAGTGAGGCAGCGATGGCAGACGAATTCAACGCCGAGCAGAAGCGCTACCTGGAGGGCTTCGCCTCCGGCATCGCCGCGGCCCGCATGACCGGCGGCCTCGCCGCGGGCCAAGCCCCGGCGAGCGCGCCGGCCGAGCCCACGGGCCCGGACGCGATCCACATCAAGGCGCAGATCCGCACCGTGAAGGAGGGCGGCAAGCTCTGCGACCAGGAGAAGTGGAAGCGCGCCGAGAACCCGTTCGACGGCCATAACCGGCTGAAGGCGGAGGCCGCCACGGGCAAGGCTCCGAAGCCCGAGGACAATTTCCGCTGGCGCTACCACGGCATGTTCTGGGTCGCGCCGACCCAGACCTCCTACATGTGCCGGATCCGGGTTCCGAACGGCATCCTGCACCACTGGCAGTTCGCCGGCCTCGCCGACCTCGCGGATGCCCATGGCGGCGCCTACAGCCACGTCACCACCCGGGCGGGCCTGCAGGTGCGCGAGATCGCGCCCGAGCACGCCCAGCCCTTCCTCGACGGGCTGATCGATCTCGGCCTGACTGCGCAGGGCGCGGGCGCCGACAACATCCGCAACGTCACCGGCTCGCCCGCCGCCGGCATCGACGCGCAGGAACTGCTGGACACCCGCCCGCTCACCAAGTCCTGGCACAACTGGATCCTGAACGACCGCTCGCTCTACGGCCTGCCGCGCAAGTTCAACGTCTCCTTCGACGGCGGCGGCGTGATGCCGGCGCTCGAAGAGACGAATGACATCGGCTTCCAGGCGATCCAGGTGCTGGAGGGCGCCCCGGTCGCGCCGGGCGTCTGGATGCGCCTCGTGCTCGGCGGCATCTCGGGCCACAAGGATCTGGCCCGCGACACCGGAATCGTCCTCCGGCCCGAGGACTGCAACCTCGTGGCCGACGCGATCATCCGGGTCTTCATCGAGAACGGCGACCGGACCAACCGCAACAAGGCCCGGATGAAGTACGTCCTCGATGCCTGGGGCTTCGACAAGTACATCGCCGCCGTCGAGGAGAAGCTCGGGCGCAAGCTCGACCGGGTCGACGCCGCCCATGTCGCCCCGCGCCGGCCGACCGACCGCTTCAGCCATGTCGGCGTCCATGCCCAGGTCCAGCCCGGACTGAACTGGGTCGGCGTGGTGCTCCCCGTCGGCAAGATGACCACCGACCAGATGCGCGGGCTGGCGAAGATCGCCGCGGAATGCGGCGACGGCCAGATCCGCATGACGGTCTGGCAGAACTTCATCTTCTCCGGCGTGCCGGACGCGAAGGTGGCCGAGGTCGAGGAACGGGTGCTCGCGCTCGGGCTCACGGTGAAGGCCGCCGGCATCCGCTCGGGCCTCGTCGCCTGCACCGGCTCGCGCGGCTGCAAGTTCGCCGCCTCCGACACCAAGGGCCACGCGATGATCATCGCCGACCATGTCGAGCGGACCGTGCCGAACCTCGACGTGCCGGTGAACGTACACCTCACCGGCTGCCACCATTCCTGCGCCCAGCACTACATCGGCGATATCGGCCTGATCGGCGCCAAGGTCGTCGTTTCGGAGGAGGGCGACACCGTCGAGGGCTACGATGTCGTGGTCGGCGGCGGCTTTGCCGAGAATCCGAAGATCGGCACCGAGATCTGGAAGGCGGTGAAGGCCGAGGACGCGCCCTCGCGCGTCGAGGCCCTGCTCAACGCCTATCTCGCCCGCCGCCAGGGCCCGGAGGAGAGCTTCCAGGCCTTCACCGCGCGCACCGGCCCCGAAGCCCTGCGCGACGCCGCCGAAGAACAACCTGCCCTCAAGGCCGCCGCATGACCCAGCACGTCGCGCCCCCGCTCGTTCTCATCCCCGAGAGCGCCCCCTTCAACGCCGACCAGCGCTCCTGGCTGTCCGGCTACTTCGCTGCGCTCCTCGGACCCGCCGTGGAAGGTGCCACCGCGCTCGCCCCCGGCGAGGCGCCGTCCACGGGCCCGAAGCTGGCCGACAACGACGACGCGCCCTGGCACGACCCGTCGATGCCGATCAACGACCGCATGGCGATCGCCAAGGACCGCTCCGAGCCGCAGAAGCTGATGGCCGCCATGGCCCAGCAGGATTGCGGACAGTGCGGCTATAACTGCGCCGACTACGCCAACGCGATCTTCCTCAAGAGCGAGGAGCGGCTGAACCTTTGCCAGCCCGGCGGCAAAGAAACGCTCCGGATGCTCAAGAAGCTGGACGAGGAGTTCGGCGCCGCGGGGGGCACGGCCGCACCGAAGGCGGAGGCGGGCGACGCTCCGAAGAAGGAGCCGGAACTCGGGCCGCTGGGCTATTGCCGGGAGAACCCGGTGGAGGCGACCTTCCTCTCCCGCACGCGCCTCAACGCGCCGGGCGGCGAGAAGGAGACCTGGCATATCGAGATCGACCTGCGGGACACGCCGATCACCTACGAGGCGGGCGATTCCCTCGGCCTGTTCCCCGCCAACGCCCCGGCGCTGGTGGATGCAGTGATCGCCGAACTCGGCACGCGGCCCGAGCGGATGATCGCGGGCAAGACCCTGCGCGACCGGCTGCTGACCGAGTATTCCCTGGGTGCCGCACCGGACAACCTCTACCAGCTCCTCTCGCTCCTGACCTCGGGTGCCGCCCGGAAGAAGGCGCAGGCGCTGGCGGCCGGCGAGGATCCGGACGGCGATGCGCAGCATCTCGACGTGCTCGGCGCGCTCCACAAATTCCCCGGTGCGCGCCCCGACGCCGAGGTCTTCCTCGAGGCGCTCGACGAGTTGCAGCCGCGGCTCTACTCGATCTCCTCCTCGCCGAAGATGGATGAGG
This sequence comes from Methylorubrum sp. SL192, assembly GCF_026672325.1. NCBI lineage: Bacteria > Pseudomonadati > Pseudomonadota > Alphaproteobacteria > Hyphomicrobiales > Methylobacteriaceae > Methylorubrum > Methylorubrum sp. SL192. The sequence continues at coordinate 3,920,175 of NZ_JAPPQV010000003.1, read as the reverse complement.
GCCGGGTTTCGCTCACCGTCGATGCGGTGCGCTACAACCACCGCTCGCGCCTGCGCCTCGGCGTCGCCTCCACGCATCTGGGCGAGCGCCTTCCGGAACAGACGAAGGTCAGGATCTACCTGCAGAAGGCGCACGGCTTCGGCCTGCCGGCGGATGCGGCCAAGGACGTGATCATGTGCGGCCCCGGCACCGGCGTCGCCCCGTTCCGCTCCTTCCTGCGTGAGCGCGCGGCGACGAAGGCCCCCGGCCGCAACTGGCTGTTCTACGGCCACCAGCGGCAGGCGACCGACTTCTTCTACAAGGACGAGCTGAACGGCCTGAAGGAAGACAAGGTGCTGACCCGCCTCTCGCTGGCTTGGTCGCGCGACGGCACGGAAAAGACCTACGTGCAGGACCGGATGCGCGAGAATGGCGCCGAGCTGTGGAAATGGCTGGAGGGCGGCGCTCATTTCTACGTCTGCGGCGATGCCAAGCGCATGGCCAAGGACGTGGAGCGGGCGATCATCGACGTCGCCGCCCAGTTCGGCGGCAAGAACCCCGATGAGGCCGTGGCCTACCTCGCCGCCCTGAAGAAGAGCGGGCGCTATCAGGCCGACGTGTACTGAGGGGGAGGGGGTTTTCCCCCTCCCACCGCCTCAGGCCGCCGGGTTGACCCGCGGATCGGCGCGCAGCCGCGCCGCGGCGAGATCGACGAAGGCGCGGGTCTTGGCCGGCGCCCGCCGTCCCTCGGGGCTGACGACGTGGATCGGAACCGGCGCCTCCTCGTCATCCGTGAGCAGGATGCGCAGGCGCCCTTCCGCCACCGCCGACGCGACCTGATAGGACAGCAGACGCGCGATCCCCCATCCATCGAGGGCCGCCGCCAGCGCCGCATCGACCGTGTTGCAGACGAGCCGGGCATGGACGCTCACCGTGGTGCGCCCCTCGGGTCCGAACCGCCATTCCGGCAGGGTACCGGGGTTTGACGCGCCGATCACCGCGTGATCGCGCAGGTCGCGCGGTGTTTCGGGCACGCCGTGCCGCTCCAGATAGCTCGGTGCAGCGCAGACGACCCGGCGCACGCTGCCGACGCGGGTCGCCGTGAGCCCGGAATCGGCCAGATGCCCGATCCGCACGCCGACATCGATGCCCTCCTCGATCAGGTTGACGATCCGGTCGAGGAACAGCGCGCGGACCGCCACCGCCGGGTGGCACGCGAGATAGTCGGTCACCACCGGCAGCACGTAGAGCCGCCCGAACTGCACCGGGGCCGTCAGCGTCAGGACACCGGTCGGCGTCGCGGTCGAGCCTGCGGCGGTGGCCTCCGCTTCCGCGATCTCAGCGAGAAGCCGGCGGCAATCCTCCAGATAGCGCCCGCCGGCCTCGGTGAGCTTCACCGAGCGCGTGGTGCGGATGAACAGCCGCGCCCCAATGACCGCTTCGAGGGCCGCCACGGCGCGCGTGACCGCGGCCGGACTCATGGACAGCGCGCGGGCCGCCCCGGCAAAACCGCCGCTCTCGGCAACCCGCACGAACACCCGCATTCCTTGCAGCCGGTCCATCGCGCGCCCTCCCTGTCTGGGGCAGAGTGGCGATTATTCCGTTCCGCGCAACAGTCGCTTGCCGACAATGCCGGTTCACCTCGCGGCGAAGAAAGAGTGTGATCCGCCCCACGGCCGATCCCGCGGCCGGGAGGAGACGACGCCGTGAAGCTCTACAGCCTGACGCTCTCGGGCCATGCCCACCGGGCACGCCTGTTCCTGTCGCTGCTCGGCCAGCCCTATGAAACCGTCGAGGTCGATTTCGCCGGGGGGCAGAACCGCTCGCCGGATTTCCTCGCGATCAACCCGTTCGGGCAGGTTCCCGTCCTCGACGATGACGGGACGATCGTGCCGGATTCCAACGCCATCCTCGTCTACCTCGCGAAGAAGCTCGGACGCAGCGATTGGCTGCCCGAGGATGCGGCCGGAGCCGCGCGGGTGCAGCGTTGGCTCTCCGTCGCGGCCGGGCCGATCGCCTTCGGCCCCTGCGCCGCCCGCCTCGTCACGCTGTTCGGCGCCAGCTTCGATGCGGGGGAGGTGATCGCCCGCGCCCACAGGATTCTGGCGTTGATCGATGGGGAACTGTCGTCCCGCGACTGGCTCGCCGCCGACCGTCCGACCATCGCCGACGTGGCGCTCTACAGCTACATCGCCGCCGCGCCTGAGGGGAACGTCGATCTCGCGGCTTACGAAAACGTCCGCGCCTGGCTCGCCCGCATCGAGGCGCTGCCCGGCTTCGTGTCACTCCCGGCCTCGCCGGTCGGCCTGAACGCGACGGGAGCCTCCGCATGAACGAGCAAGCCGCAGCCTCCCCCTGGCACCGGGGCGAGGTGGCGATCCAAGAGAGTGTCGGCATGGCCGGCCGGATGGCCGAACTCGGCCCGCGGGTGATCCGCGATCACCTGACCGAGCAGCACCGGGCGTTCTTTCCGCTCCTGCCCTTCGGCGTCCTCGGAAGCGTGGATGGGGAGGGCCGCCCCTGGGCGACCTTGCGGGAGGGCGAACCGGGGTTCCTGCACACGCCGGACCCGTTTCGGCTCCGGGTGGACGGGCGCCGCGAGCCGGACGATCCCGCCGAGGCGGGACTGGAGGACGGCGACGGCTTGGCCCTGCTCGGCATCGAACTCGCCACGCGCCGCCGCAACCGCCTGAACGGAACCGTCGAGCGCGCGGGACCGGAGGGCTTCGCGATCCGCGTCGAGCAGAGTTTCGGGAATTGCCCGCAATACATCCATAGCCGGCATGAAGGCCCCCGCGCCGGAGAGCCGGCGACCCGGCCCCGCCCCGTCCTGTCGGACGGGCTCGATCCGGCGGCGCGGAGGCTCGTCGCGGCGGCCGACACCTTCTTCGTGGCGAGCTTCGTCGAGGATGCGGGGGGCCGGCGGCAGGTCGATGTCTCGCACCGGGGAGGGCGGCCCGGCTTCGTGCGGGTCGGCGCCGATGGCAGCCTCACGGTGCCCGACTATTCCGGCAACCGCTTCTTCAACACGCTGGGCAATCTGCTGGCGAATCCGCGCGCTGGGCTCGTCTTTCCGGATTTCGCGACCGGCGCTCTGCTGCAGATGAGCGGACGCACCGAAATCGTGCTCGATCCGAACGAGGACGAACGGATCGACGGCGCCGAGCGCCTGTGGCGGTTCGTGCCGGAGCGGGTCGTGTTCCGGCCTCGCGCGCTGGGGCTGCGCTTCGTCGAGCACAGGGCGGCGTAGCGAAGCCTCAGTCGGATTTCCGCCCGCAGCGGATGTAGCTCGCCTGGCCTTTGCCGCTCGTCCAGGTGAGCCGGTCATGCTCGACGAGGAGGCGGACCTGTGAGGTCCAGCGGCGGCCGCGCTCGCTGCAATCGGCGGCCATGGTCCAGGCGCTGCCCTCGCGGCGGTTGTTGCGGAAGCGGCAGGTGGTGCGCCCGGCCTTGGCCCCGTCCTCGGTGATCGTCGCGGGCAGGAAACCGCGGCGGCGCTGGCGCTGGCCGCAAGCCACCGGAGTCGGCCCCCAGATGCCGACGAAGGCGGCACGCTCCACCAGCGGCGCGGCGGGCCGCGGCTCGGCGGGGGGGACCACCGTCTCCAGCGGCGGTGCGGGCGCGGCGACCGTAAGCACCCGCGGCGGGTTGGCGGCGGGCGTCGCCGGCCGCTCCGGCTCGGGCAACCGCACCTCCGGGACGTCGATGCTGTCGGTCGACGCGAATCGAGTCTGACCGGCGGGCGCCGCCACGGACCCGTCATCGGTGAGCACGATCAGGGTGTAAGCGAACAGGGCGCCCCAGCCCGCGGCCAGGATCACCGGGATCGCGAGACGCCGCGATAGAACCGCGGACGTCACCTCCCGTGCCCCCTCACCGGTCCCGCCGGCCTCCTGCGCGCCGTCAGCCGTCATCGGCTCTGCCGCCGCCCCTCTCACCGCCTCTTCGGCCTGTGCTCCCGATATCAGCATTCTCGCGTCCGAGACGATGTTTCAGAGAACGGCGCCATGCGGCCGGCCGCGTCTTCGACCTGGGCCGCCCGCAACACAGGGCGCTTTTCCTAAAACGACTCAAGGCCATCGTGGCCCACATTCCGCGATAGACGCCGGGAATGCGGCAGAGGCACGGCAACCCCTTCCCGCAGCAAGCGGAACCTGCCATGGTCAAGCTTGGCGGCCGCGACGGCCGTCGACCGTACCCGTGTAATGAAACCTGTCACCCTCGCCGTTCTCGGCTCGGCACTGGCGCCTCTTCTCTCGTCGCCCTTTGCCCTCGCTCCCGCCATGGCCCAGCTGCGCACGCAGACGGCGGCGCGCCCGACCTGCGTGGAAGCGATGGCGCTGGTGAAGGCGGAAGGCGCGGCGACGCTCAGCTTCGGCGGGCGCCCGCCCGAGCGCTTCGTGCGCGACCGCAGCTTCTGCGAACTCACGGAAATCGCCGAGTTGCGCTTCGTCCCGACCCGCGACAACCCGCAATGCCCGATCGGCTATCGCTGCCGCGAGCCGGATTACGGCGATTGGAACTGGGACGCGAATTGAGGGCCGAGAGGTGCGGGGCGCAGTCCCGGCAAACGTCTCAAAAGTCGTCGAAAAACTTGTCTACGGTGTCGCACCCGGCGGCGTCCGGCGCTGGCGGCCGGCAGCCCCATCCCGCGACATGACCGAAATTTCACGTGACAGGCGTGGCTGCGCGCCACGTTCTCGCCACGACGGATAGCCAGGGCCGCCGCATTCGGCGATTGAACCCGTCCGTCGGCGCGCCATCCGATCCAAGGGTGGACAGGGCCGGTGCAGCGAGAAGGAACGACCCGCGTGGCCGCATTGAAGAGCAGGCTCGGCATCCAGGCCGTGCTGACGGCGCTCGTCGCCCTCCTGCTGCTGGCCATGCCGGGGATTCCGAGCCCACCGCTCTACGTCTCGCTCGCGGGCTTCGCGATGGCGGGCATCCTCATCGCCTCGAACAGCCTCTCGGCCTACCTGAAGATTTTCATCTCGGTCTACGGCGTCGGCTACCTGCTGCTGGCGGGCGCCAAGACCCTGGCGGCGATGGGCGCCCTGCCGGGCGTCGTCGCGGCGCTGCTGCCGCCGGATTTCGCCGCAACCGGCTCCGTGGTGTTCGCCGCGATCGTGCTCGCCGTCTCGCACTGGAAGCCGATCCGCGACATCACCCTGATCGCCGATCCCTATTTCGCCAGCCACGACGCCCCGAGCCGGGAGATCGGCATGTTCCGCCGGTTCGGCCGCACCGAGGGCCAGATCGGCCGCAACCTCGTGGCGCTGTCGATCTTCGTCAGCTTCGCGGACGTGGCGCTGACTCTGCGGTTCAACTTCTTCTACCGCGACATGTACAACGCGCTGCAGGAGTTCGACGCGCCGAGCTTCTGGTATCAGCTCGGCTGGATCTTCGTGCCGCTGGCGATCCTCAACGTCGTGATCGGCATGTTCGACATCTACGTCGATGCCGGATTGCAGCTCCGCTGGCGCACCTGGCTCACCCACAATCTCTACGAGCGCTGGCTCGGGGAGGGCACGCATTACCGCATCCCCTTCGTCGACGAGCACGCCGACAACCCGGACCAGCGCATCCAGTCGGACGTCAACAACTTCATCGCCCAGACCACGACCCTCTCGACCCGGCTGCTCTCGCAGGCGGCGCAGCTCGTCTCCTTCATCGTCATCCTGTGGACGCTCTCGCGCGACTTCGTGCTGCCGTTCACCGACGCCGTGATCCCGGGCTTCCTCGTGTGGCTGGTGATCGCCTACGCCGTGGTCGGCACCTGGCTCACGCATCTCATCGGTAAGCCGCTCATCGGCCTCGACTACCGGCAGGAACAGGTCGAGGCGGATTTCCGCTTCGCCCTGGCGCGCAACCGTATCTATTCCGAGCAGATCGCCCTGCTGCGCGGCGAGCGGGCCGAGGCGTCCCGCCTCGCCACCCTGTTCCACGCCATCGTCGACAACTACGTCGGCATCATCTTCCGGCGCATCAAGTTGATCGCCTTCACCTTCAGCTACCGCCAGATGAGCGCGATCTTCCCGCTCGTCATCGCCGCGCCGTCCTTCTTTGCCAAGAAGATCACCCTCGGCGCCCTGCAGCAGACCTCGAACGCGTTCAGCAACGTCCAGAACTCGCTGAACTTCTTCATCAATTCCTACACCATCCTCGCCGCCTACAAGGCGAACACCATCCGTCTTGGCTCGTTCAAGCGGGCGATGACCCAGGCTGAGGCTCTGGCCGGCGCCGGCTACGGCCTCGCCAACGGCAACGAAACCGCCGGCGGCGTGACCGCCCGCGACCTGACGCTGGCGCTGCCCGATGGCCGCGAGATCGTGCATGCGGGCGCGCTCGAACTGCCGAAGGGCGGAGCGACCCTGGTCACCGGCCCCTCGGGCTCGGGCAAGTCGACCCTGTTCCGGGCGATCGCCGGGATCTGGCCGTTCGGCAAGGGCCGGGTCGACGTGCCGGCCGGACAGTCGGCGCTGGTTCTGCCGCAGCGGCCCTATCTCCCGCTCGGCTCCTTACGCGGCGCGGTGGCCTATCCGAACCCGATCGACCGGTTCTCCGACGAAGAGATGCGCGACGCACTCAAGGCCGCCCAGCTTCCCCAACTCGCGGACAAGCTCGACGAGGTCGATAGCTGGGACCGGCGCCTGTCGGGCGGCGAGCAGCAGCGCCTCGCCATCGCGCGGGCAATCCTGGCCAAGCCCGACTGGCTGTTCCTCGACGAATCGACCGCCGCCCTCGACGAGGAAACCGAGGCCGCGATCTACCGGACGCTGCGCGCGACGATGCCCGGCACGACCATCGTCTCGATCGGCCACCGCTCGACCCTGCACAAGCACCACGATCGCCGCGTCGAGATGAAGCCGACGGAGGGTGGCCGCTTCGAGCCGCGTCTATCGGCGATGCCGGCTCCGGCGGAGTAGGGGCGGGCTTCGTCGGGCTCGACTGGGACGCATACGACCCGTCTCCGTTGACGGATGCTCGCAGGCGTCCCAATCTTCCGCTCATGTCCGTCGAGGTTGTTTATCAGTGGTCTGAAGATTGCCCCGGGGCCGCGCTCCGGGAGCTCGATGATGTCCGCGTCTTGACCGACGTGGTGACGATGGACGGAGATACCATCCCGGCCGGGACCGAAGGCACCGTGGTCGCGGTCTGGCGCGGCGGCGAGGCCTACGAGGTCGAGTTTCCCGAGCCGATGGGGGCTCTCGCGACGGTCGGGGCGAGCAACGTGGCCTTTGCTGGACGACCCGTTCCTTGAGCGCCTTCGGCGGGTACGGCCCGCTGCGGGTGCCGAGCGACAAGATCGTCAAATACCTTCTGAACGTGGATCACCCGAAAGGCGGCCCCATGGCACGCTTCTTTCTCAGTTTCGGGTTCGACCCCGATCGCCCCGGCATCATGGCCGATGCGCTGCTCGGCCACTTCATCCTGAATCCGGGAACCCTGGTGCCGGCGACACAGGGCGCCCTTGAGCGCATGGTGATCGAGGGGCCGCTGATGTCGCCTGATGACCGCAACCCGCAGGTCCGCAGCGTTTGGCAGCGAGAGGACGACGGAACGGCATGGCGCCTGATTACGGCCGTGCCGCGCGCGATGATGCGTTGAGGGCAGGAGCGATCTTTCGGCAGTGGAGGCTTGGCCATGCGCCGTCAGCAGCCGCCGGGCGAAAGATGCGTCAGACCCCGGCCGCCTCCAAAAAACCTTCGACCATGCCCCGGTAGCCGGCGCCGAACAGGCGCCAATGCACCAGGGCCGGCCAGAGCTTGTAGATCGGCGCGCGCTCCGCCGCGCCGGGCTCGGGGGCTCCGTAGGCCGCACGGAAGCCGGGACCGGGGCGGCCGAACAGGCTCAGCATCGCCAGATCGACCTCGGCATGGCCGTGATAGCAGGCCGGATCGATCAGCCCCGACACCCGGTCGCCCGCAGAGAGTACGTTGCCGCTCCAAAGGTCGCCGTGGAGCAGGGCCGGGCGGGGCCGCTTCGGAAGGCGGTTGCCAAGGTCGTCCGCCAGCCGCTCGATCCGCCGGACGAGCGGGATAGGAAGGTGCTCGGCATGGCAAAGCAGGCGGCGCCTGCCCCAGAAGGCCGACCAATCGTCGTCCCAGGCATTCTCGATGGCGACGGCGCCGAACGCGTAATCGGCGTGCCAGCCGTAGCGCTCGCCCTCGGCGGCGTGCAGGCAGGCGACGACCCGGCCGAGATCGGCGTCGGTGCCCGGCCCCGAACCGGTATCGGGTAGGCATTCGAGGACGAGCACCGTCTCGTCCGCGGCCAGCACGGCGGGCGCCGGGGCGCCGGTCGCGGCGATGGCTGCGAGCATCCGAGCCTCTTCCCGCGGCGCCGGCCCGGTCTTCGCCACGGCCTCGCGCCCATCCCCCAGCCTCAGGCGGACGCATTGGGACAGGTCGCCGCCCGCCATCGGCCGGGCTTCGGCAAGGGGGACACCGAGCAGGTCCGCCGCGTGCCGGGCGAGGCCGTTCATTCCGCTTCCGCGATCCGGCGGGCGAGGGCTCGGGCGCCTGCGGTCACATCGGCCCAAGTCGTGTCGAAGCCCTCCTGCGCGCCGTAATAGGGGTCGGCCACGGGCTCTCCCGCCCGGCCCGGCACGTGATCAAGGAGCAGGCTCAGCGCGGCCCGCGACCCCTCCGGCCGCAAGGCCCGCAGCCGCGCGAGGTTGGCGAGATCCAGGGCGACGACGTGATCGAAGCGCTCGAAATCGGCCGGCGCGACCTGACGTCCGCGATAGCCCGCGATATCGACGCCGTTCGCCCGGGCCACCGCGATCGCGCGAGGGTCCGGCGGTTCGCCGACGTGCCAATCGCCGGTCCCGGCGGAATCGACCGTGACGTCGAGCCCGATCCGTTCAGCCTCCTGCCGGAAGGCGGCCTCGGCCAGCGGCGAACGGCAGATGTTGCCCAGGCACACGAACAGGATTGCGGGGTGGGAAGGCGCGGTCACGCCGTAGCCTCTCCAAGCGGCCGCGTCGCCGCCTCCAGCCAGTCCCGCGTCGGCCCGTCGAGATCCGGCGACAGAGCCTCACGCACTCGCGCGTGGTAGGCGTCGAGCCAGGCCGCGTCGTGCGCACCGAGCACGGCCGGATCGATCAGCCGCCGGTCGATCGGGGCCAGCGTCAGGGTTTCGAAGCCGAGCATCCTCCGGTCGCCGCCGGGGATCGTCCGCGCCTCGACAAGGATCAGGTTCTCGATGCGGATGCCGTAGGCATGGCTCCGATAATAGCCCGGCTCGTTCGAGAGGATCATGCCGGGCTTCAACGCCACCGTGCCGGTCTTGGCGATGCGCTGCGGACCCTCGTGGACCGAGAGGAAGGCGCCGACGCCGTGGCCGGTGCCGTGGTCGTAATCGAGCCCGGCTTCCCACAGGCTCATCCGGGCGAAGGCATCGATCTGCGCGCCTGTCGTCCCCTCGGGAAATACCGCGCGGGCGATGGCGATGTGGCCCTTCAACACGCGGGTGAAGCGGTCGCGCATCGCGTCCGTGGGCGTGCCGATGGCGACGGTGCGGGTGATGTCGGTGGTGCCGTCGGCGTATTGCGCGCCGGAATCGATCAGGAAGAGTTCGCCGGGCTGCGCCGTGCGGTCGGTGGCGCGGGTGACGCGGTAATGGACGATGGCACCGTTCGGGCCCGAGCCGGAAATGGTCGGGAAGGAAACGTCGCGCAGCAGGCCGCCTTCTCTGCGGAAATCCTCCAGTGCCTCGACGGCGGCGATCTCGCTCACCCCCTCGGGCGCGGTCCGGTCGAGCCAGGCGAGGAAGCGCGTCACGGCAAGCCCGTCGCGGTGGTGGGCGGCGCGGGTGCCGGCGATCTCGGCCGGGTTCTTGACCGCCTTCATCGCGGTGACCGGATCGGCGCCGACATCCGCGACGCCGCCGGCGGCCTCGATGCGATCCTTGAGGGCCGCCGCCGCCGTCGCCGCATCGATCCGCACGCGGGCGGCGCCGGTGCACAGGCCGGCGAGATCCGCGTCGAAGGCGCTGCGCGGGCGAAGGTCGGCCAGCGGTTCGAGGGCGGCGCGCAGGTCGGCGTCGATCTGCGGCGAGGTGAGGTAGAGCGCGGCCCGCCCCTCGCGGGGCACCAGCGCATAGCCGAGCGCCAGGGGCGTGTGCGCGATGTCGGACCCACGCAGGTTGAAGGTCCAGGCGAGGTTGTGGGGATCGGAGATCACCAGGGTGTCGATCCCGCCTTCCGCCAGCGCGGCGTGGATGCGACCGAGCTTCTCGCTGCGCGTCTCGCCCGCAAGATCATCGGGATGGGCGGCGACACGGCCCGCCGGCGGCCGGGGCCGCCCGGCCCAGACCGCGTCCACGAGATTGTCGGTCACGGCGCGCAGGGATGCCCCCGCCTTGATGGCGGCGCGCTCCAGGCGGGCCACGCCGTCGGGCGTATGAAGCCAGGGATCGTAGGCGAGGGTTTGGCCGGGCTTCAGGTGGGCGCCGAGCCAAGCCTCCGGCGTCGTCTCGGCAAGGGGCACGACGGCGATGATCCCGGTATCGACCTGCTCCGGCGCCTGGAGGGTGTAGCGGCCATCGACGAACAGGGCCGCCTCGTCGGCCAGGATCACCGCGAGACCGGCCGACCCGGTGAAGCCGGTGAGCCAAGCGAGCCGCTCGGCGTTGGCCGGCACGTATTCCGACTGATGCTCGTCGGCCCGGGGTACAACGAACCCATCGGCGCGGATCTCGCGGAGCGCCGCGCGCAGGGCTTCGATCCGCTCAGGCCCCTTGGCGTGGCTCGGATCGTCGAAGGTCTGGAAGCGGGGCAGGGGCGTCGTCATGGCGGAAACCTACCGCGTCGGATGCCCGCGCGACACCCTCCAGGGCCATCCTCGAAAGCGATCGCCCTGGTTCTTTGCCGGCCTCAATCGCCGGCGACCGCCTCCGCGGGCAGTCTCGGTTCCTTGGGCTCTCGCTCCGCGCGGCGCTCTTCGCGCCGGCAAGCCGCTCACGCGGCTTCGAAGCGATGGCCCTGCACCCGCCTTAGCGTGGGCGCGCCGCCGCCCCGCCGCGGCGCAGCACCAGCGTTGCCCAGCCCTCGATCACGCCGGAGCGGGCGAGATGGAAGCCGCGGTGGCGGTAGGTCGAGAGCACGCCCGGCACGTCGCGCTCGATCAGGCCGGAGAGGATCAGCACGCCGTCATCGGCGACCACGGCGGTCAGCGAGGGCGCGAGCCGCTTGAGCGGGCGGGCGAGGATGTTGGCGAACACCACGTCGAAGCCGCGCGGACGGTTCGCCAGGGCGTGGCGCACGCCCGGCGCATGGTAGAAGCGCATGAATGGCCCGAGGCCGTTGAGGCGGGCATTCCCGCGAGCGGTCGACACCGCTTCCGGGTCGAGGTCGCCGGCCACCACCGGCGTGCGCAGCACCTTGGCGGCGGCAAAGCCCAGGATGCCGGTGCCGGTGCCGACATCGAGGACATGGGCCGGGCGCCGCCGCTTCAGTTCGTCCACCAAAGCCCGCAGGCAGCCGAGCGTGGTGCCGTGATGGCCGGTGCCGAAGGCAAGCGCCGCCTCGATCTCGATGGCGAGGTCGTTCCCCCGCACCTGATGACGGTCATGGCCGCCATGGACGAGGAAGCGGCCCGCCCGCACCGGCTTCAGCCCCTCGAGCGAGGCGCGTACCCAATCCTGCTGGTCGATGGTCTCGAAAACCGCCGCGTCGGCCTGCTCGCCGACCATCGGGCGGATCAGGTCGCGGATCATCTCCGCGTCGGGCTCCTCGGAGAAATAGGCTTCCAACCGCCACGCGCCGGTCTCTTCGACCTCGAAGGCGGCCACCGCCGTCTCCATGGGGTCGAACATCTCGCCCAGCAGTTCGGTCATGGCGCGAGCGGAGGGCTCGTCCGTGATCAGGCGCAGGACGTGCGTGGGTCGGTGCGGCGGCAGACCTTCGAGCATGGGGCGCCCTCTACCATCCGCGCGCGCCAAGGGCCACGGGCTTCACGACCCCTTCGACGCGCTGTTCATGAGCAATCGAGCGGGACCACGTACCCACAACAGCACAAGCAAGACAAAAGATGCTTAATCCACAGGCATGATGTTTAATTCTTAGCCGAAAGCGCCGGAACCGGATCGGCGAGGCGGCGTTCTCACCGTCCGAAGCGTCTCGCGCATGCGCCTTGTCGGCCCCGATGGCCGGCGGGGCCATGCCCGGTGGCCGGGCGTTGCGCGAGGCGTTTTTCCGTCTCGTTCATCAGGCGCTTGTCGAGTTCTCATCGCGTCATGACACCCAGATCCGTCCGCTTTCGCTCCCCCGTCGTCGTCAGGCGCGAGCCGCGCCCCGACCGCCGCCGCGCCACGAACGCCGACATCCTCGCATCGGACACGCTCGACTCCCCGCTGCCGGGCTCGCTGCTCGTGCTGCTGAGCCGGCTCCATCGCGCCGAGACCAAGCCGGCGCAGGGGACCGAGCCCACCGCCTGAGGCGAGGGGAACTCCGGCCGGGCCCGACCACTTCCTGTCCCGCATCTCCCGGCCCGAACCCGTCCGGGCCCACATCGAGAAAGGATCGGTCGATGGCCGTGGTATCGAGCAAGATCTTCGAAGAGGGCAAAGCCGCCAAAGCGATGGGTAGGCCCGATTCGGCCAACCCCTACGAGGCGGGCTCGCAGGAGAGCCTGGATTGGCTCGAAGGCTTCACCGCCGACGAGCCCGAGCCCTCGGCGGCCGGTCCGTCCGACGACTGAATCGGGAGAGGGGACCTCCGCGATCCCCGGCCGATGACAGGGGTATTCCCGACGCGTTAAACGCGGATGGTGTGCGTGCCGGGCGCTCGTCCGGCACCGTGACGGCTCGACCGAGCCGGCGCCGGGCCCGCCGCATCGATGGCGGCTCGGCACGACCTTGGGAGCCGTCATGATATCGTCCCGTCTCGTCCGGACCCGCCGCGCCGTGATGGCCGGCCTGCTGCTCGCATTCACCGCCGCCCCCCTCGCCGCGCGCGCTGCGGACGAACCTGTCGTGGTGTTTGCCGCCGCCAGCCTCAAGAACGCGCTGGACGAAGCCGCCGCCGCCTGGACGAAGGAGACCGGCGGCACGACGCGGATCTCCTATGCCGGCTCCAATGCGCTGGCCAAGCAGATCGAGGCCGGCGCGCCGGCCGACCTCTTCATCTCCGCCGACCTTGCCTGGATGGACTATGCCGAGACGAACGGCACGATCCGCGCGGACAGCCGCGTCAACCTCCTGCGCAATGCCATCGTCCTCGTGGCGGCCAAGGGGTCGGGCCTGCGGGTCACGCTCGAGCCCGGCACCGATCTTTCCGCCCCGCTGGCCGGTGGACGGCTCGCCCTAGGCAATGTCGAGGCGGTGCCCGCGGGCAAGTACGGCAGGGCCGCCCTCGAAAAGCTCGGCGCCTGGGACCGGGTGAAGGGCCAGCTCGCGCAGACAGAGAACGTGCGAGCGGCCTTGCTGCTCGTCTCCCGCGGCGAGGCCCCCCTCGGCATCGTCTACGCGACGGATGCGGCGAGCGATCCGGGCGTCGAGGTCGTGGCGACCTTCCCCGCCGACAGCCACCCGCCGATCGTCTACCCGGCCGCGCTGACCAAGGATTCGGTCCGCGCGGATCGAGCAGCGTCCTTCCTCGGCTTTTTGCGCAGCCCGGCGGCGCGCCCGCTTTTCGAGCGTCAGGGCTTCGTCGTGGTCGGCGCCGAGAAGCGCTCCTGAACAGGGCGGGGAGGATCTCGCCCCTCCCGCGCCCATCACCGTTCTGGGACGATCAAGGGGTCAGGGCGCGCTCCAGCTCGCCCTTGGTCATCTTCGAGCGGCCGGGAATCTCCTGCTTGCGCGCCCGCTGCATGAGTTCGGACTTCGTCGCGCCGGCGGTGCCGCCCTTGTCCGAGGTCTTGCCGGCCTTGCCGCCGGTCTTGCGGGCCGAGGCCGCCTTCTCCGCCACATCCGCGGGCTGCTTCGAGTGCCGCTTGCCCTTGGCGGAATCGGCCCGCTTCTTCGCGGTCGAGCGGCTGTATTCCTTATCGGACAGTTTTTCCCGCGCCTTCTTGGGCAGGTAGCGCTCGCCGGTCTTGCCGCTTTCCTTTCCCGACTTGGTGTCCCACTCCTCGTCGGTCCATTGCTTCAGGTGGTTGTCGTCGGACTTCTTGCCGGCGTAGCCACCGCCCTCCTTCTTGTATTCGCTGGTTGCCATCTGCGCCTTGCGGGCGGACCATTGGCCGGGCTTGCCGCCCTTGGAGGATTCGGTGATCTCCTCTTTCACCTTCTCCCAAAGCTCCGGATCGGTCTTCTTCGCCGTGCCTGACATCGGTTTCGCCTCCTGAGCGACATTTGGCTGTCAACAGGAGGCGTCATCGTGAGTTCCGGCCGCACCGTTCCCATCCACGGGAGGATGGGCGCGGCCGCGCGCGGCGACCGAGGGGCGTTGACAGGGGAAGACGAAGCTTCCACCTCCGCGCCACCGAAGACGCATCTGATCGAGCGTGCCCGACGCGACCGGGAAGGCTCGGTACACCCTGTGTCAGACCGGCCCGGATCGGGGCCGAGCTTAAGGAATCTGCGATGTCCGACGGCCTCAGCGCCCCGAAGGTGTTCATCGACGGAGAGGTCGGCACCACCGGCCTCGGCATCCGCGAGCGCCTGGAGCGCGAGGGCCGGGTGCGCCTCGTCAGTATTCCGCTGGAGAGCCGCAAGGATGCGGGGGTGAAGCGGGCGATCCTCCAAGAGGTCGACCTCGCCGTGCTCTGCCTGCCCGACGACGCCTCCCGCGAGACCGCGGCGCTCGCCGACAGCTTGCCCGGAGGCGGCCCGAAGCTGCTCGATGCCAGCACCGCCCACCGTATCGCGCCGGGCTGGGCCTACGGATTTGCCGAGATGACGCCGGATCAGGCCGAGGTGATCCGCGCCGCGCGCCGGGTCGCCAATCCCGGCTGCTACCCGACCGGGGCGATCGCGCTGCTGCGCCCGCTGGTGGAGCGCGGCCTGATCCCGTCGGATCATCCCGTCAGCATCAATGCGGTGAGCGGCTATAGCGGCGGCGGCCGCAGCATGATCGAGAGCTACGAGCGCGGGGAGGGCGCACCGTTCCAGCTCTACGGGCTCGGCTTCGGTCACAAACACCTGCCGGAAATCGAAGCCTATAGCCGGCTCACCCGGCGGCCGATCTTCATCCCCTCCGTCGGAAACTTCCGGCAGGGCATGCTGGTCAGTATCCCGCTGCATCTCGGCGCCCTGCCCGGCAGCCCGAAGCCGGGCGACCTCGAGGATGCGCTGGCCGATTGGTACGCGGGCACCCCGCTGGTGACGGTCGTGCGCGGTGCGGAGGAGGGCGCCCACCGCGAACGTCTCGAACCGGAGGCCCTCAACGACACCGACCGGCTCGAATTGCGGGTGTTCGGCTCCGACAGCCACGGCCAAGCCGTGCTGGTCGGCCGTCTCGACAACCTCGGCAAGGGCGCATCGGGCGCGGCGGTGCAGAATCTCGGGCTCATGCTCGGGCTCGACTGACGACAGAGCCGCTTCGGCCTAGATACGCTCTCGACATCTGCTCGATGTAAACCCGGCACGCGCCGTCCGCGCGTGCCGGGACGGCGCCTGTAAGGCGATCCCCGACCGGATGGCCGACGAACGCCCCGCGAAAACCGGCTGCCGCCCCTCGGAGCCGGGACGACATCCATCACCCGCGTGGTTCATCGCGTAAGAGCTTGGCCGGAACGAGCAACGCGACCGTGCCGCACATGAGAAGACAGCCGCTCTCCAAATGGATCGACAGGGTCTCGCGCCCGTCATCCGCGATGAGCCAGACACGTCACCTCGCAAATATTGTCAGGTGGGCGTAGAGCCACGCGCCCGCCGAATCGAGCGCACATCATCCGCCAATCCACAGGGCGGGCCTTCGGCTGTCATCCGTCTTTTGACAATCGGCCCTCCGGGACTGGACAGTGAAGGCGGCGCCGCGTCGGTCGAGAACTGGCGCAAGACGCTCTCGCGCGCCGGATATTTCGGGGCGGACCGATTCAACACCCGGCAATCCACAGAAAATACGTAATTCTGCGGCAGGACGTCGCAACCAGGGCGTGTCTTCCGCTCCGCGACCGGCGCGATCACGTCAAGCCGGCAACTTTGGCATGCCGACGGGGAAATCCGGCAACCATCTGGGATCACAACTCCTTGAAACGTCGACAGTTTCCGACGTGTGTTCAAGAGCGTTCTATCATTTGAAATATTTCGTTGAGATCGTCAGCGTCACCCTTAAGGTGGGCCTAATCCTTTTTTTCCGAAGGCCGCGATCGGCGTTTTTTCCATTCGATTTGGATAGAAACACACGCTACGCTCAGTTCTCTTCGACCTGACTGCGCTCGAATTTATACGCGATGTCTTGCTCTAGCACGGTCCTGAGCTTACCGTATTCCAGCTAAAGCCCCCTCATAGAAGATTGCGCCATGGACACCAGTGAACAGGACGCGGAGACAGCCCGCCTCGTTACCCTCACGGCCGATGTCGTGTCTGCTTATGTCAGCAACAATCACGTACAGAGCGCCGAGTTGCCGAAGCTTCTCGGGGAAGTGCATGAGGCGATTCGCTCGGTCAGCTTGAGCGGCCGTCCCACCGCCGAAACCGGGCCGCCCAAGGCGACGCCGCAGGATATCCGCAAGTCGATCAGCCACGACTTTCTGGTCAGCTTCGAGGACGGCAAGCCCTACAAGACGCTGCGCCGCCATCTCACCCTGCGCGGCCTCTCGCCGGAACAGTATCGGGCGAAATGGGGCCTCCCTAACGATTACCCCATGACCTCGGCGAGCTACTCGGAGCAGCGCTCCGAACTGGCGCGTGCGCTGGGCCTGGGTCAGCAGCGCCGCCGGATCGCCGAGCCGGAAGCGGAAGTCGAGGCGGCGCCCGAGCCGGTGGCCGCCGAGCCGGAACCCGCTGCGGAGAAGAAGCGCCGCGCTCCGCGCCGCAAGAAGGACGCTTGAGCCCAAGCGCAGCTTCGCTTGAGCGCAGATCCACTTGGTCAACGCGGGCTCGGCGGTGCCGGGCCCGCGTGCCGTTCGATCGCCCAGCGCCTCGACGGCTTGCCGATCTCAGAGCGCGCGCGCTGGCGCTTGGCTCCGTCAGAACCGCGCCTGCGCGTTCAGAACCAGCACTGAGCGGGTTTGAAGAGACCGCAGGTCCGTCGAACGATCTCGCTAAACGCTTAATCCGCAGGCAGCCCCGGCGACTGCCCTGCGTTCAGATCGCTTGATCGACTGCTGCTGAGCCGGCAAACGCTCAATTGGAGGGCATTTGCCGATGATTTGGGCACACACACGGATCACGACTGATAAGATCCGTTCGGTCGAACTCCTGTTTCTCGAACAGGCCGTCTCCTTCGACCATACGCGGCAGATGCTTCTCATCAGCGTGGTCGAGGACGGGTCGATGGTTCGTCTCTGGGTCTGCGTCCCGGAGATCGAGATGCTGACGTCTTATTACGGGTTCAGCCTGTGCACCCGGGCAGACCTGCCCCTGGCACCGACCCTCGTTGCCGGCTGCCCCGAACAATTCGGTCGCATCTTCCAGGGATAGCCCATCCGCCCGCCCGATGAATTCCGGCCTTCATTCCGGGAGGAGGGGGTCCGGTGTCCTGAGCGTCACACCGTACGACGCGTCGGGGTGAGCCGAACGCCGGGGGCGGGGCGCTCCAGCAGAACCTCCCGGCGGAAGCGCACCAGCCGGGCCGGGCGCCCGGCATTGCCACTGGTGAGCGTCTCGGTCTCCTCGACGAGGCCCTGTTGCGCCACGAGGCGGCGGAAGTTCTGCTTGTGCAGCCGGATGCCCGAGAGCGCCTCGACCGTGCGTTGAAGCTGAAGCAGGGTGAAGGCCGGCGGCATCAACTCGAACACCACCGGGCGATACTTGATCTTGCCGCGCAGGCGGCCGATCGCCGTGGCGAGCACCCGGCGATGGTCATGGGCCATCGGCTGGCCGGTAATTGCGAGGTCGTCGGGCACCGCGGCGCCGTTCTGGCCGTTGGCCTCCGGGATCAACCCGGCTTCGAACAGCAATTCGTAGCGCTCCAGAACCCGCTCCTCGTTCCAGGCGCCGCCGATCCCGAAACTCAGCCCGACCCGGTCCTCGCGCATGCGCCGGAGCTTCGGATCGGAGGCGGCGGCGACCCAGGCCATCAGGCGCGGCTCGATCTCGGCGAGCGCCGGAGGCCGGCCCTCGCGGAAATCCTCCCACGGCAGGTAGCGGTACCAGTTGCGCCATGCGGCTTCCGCAAGGCCCGCCGGGCGCAGCTCGCGCACCAGGGCGAGATAGGCCACCGAGAGCAGGTGCACGTCGTGCTGGCCGCCCTCGCGGTCGCGGTCGCCGAAGGTGTAGAGCTGCTCGACATAACCAAGGCGCTGATGCGTCTGCTGCTCGACCCAGGCGCGAAGGCCCCGCTCCAGGGTGGCGTGCTCCGGCACCAACGGCCCGGCGGGCAGGGCGCTCTCGCGACCCTCGGCTTGTCCCTCGACCTGCACGGTGAGCGCGCGCGGCTCGCCATCCGTCGCCGCGACGATGACGGCAACGAGCCCCACCGACGAAGCGCTGGCGGCGCGCGTCCCCTTGTCCGCCGCGGCGGCGGTCACACCCAGTTCGGCCGTGCTCATGCGTTCGTCGGCCTTCAGCCCCTCTTCGTGGGCATCCCCTCGGCGGTGGAAGCGGTTCCGGCCCGCATTCCGGTCTTGCCGGATTGGCCCCGGCACCGTCAACGGAGCCTCCGGCCTCATCCAGGGCAATCGCCCGAACGCGATTGCCCTTGTTCTTTGTTGGCCTCAGTCGCCGCGGCAGGCCGATCCTGCTAGATCAAAAGGCGAATTCATCGAAGGGAGCGGGTATGGGCAGCGGAACAGGGCTCGGTTTGTCCCGGCCGTCGGCGGGCGTCGCCGTGGACCTGCGCCTCTACGGCATCCTCGATGTCGGCGTGTTGGGGGGCGATGCCACCGCGCTTGCCACCCTGGCAGCGGAGGCGGTGGCCGGGGGCGCCACCCTGCTCCAGTACCGCGACAAGGATCTGACCGACGCCCGCGCGGCCCTCGCACGGATCCGGGCGATCCATGCGGCCCTCGCCGGCCGCGCGCCGCTCCTCGTCAACGACCGGGTCGATCTCGCGCTGGCTGCCGGCGTCGAGGGCGTGCATCTCGGCCAGTCGGATCTGCACCCCGAAGACGCGCGCCGCCTGCTCGGCCCGCGCGCCATCATCGGGCTCACGGTAAAGACCGGGGCGCAGGCCGACGAACTCTACCGGCTTCCGATCGACTACGCCTGCATCGGCGGCGTGTTCGCCACCACCAGCAAGGACAACCCCGACCCGCCGGTCGGGCTCGACGGGTTGCAGCGGATCGTGTTCCGCGCCCGGCTCGCCCGCGGCCAGTCCCTGCCGCTGGGCGCGATCGCCGGGATCGACGCCAGCAACACCGCCTCCGTCATCCGGGCCGGTGCCGACGGGGTGGCGCTGATCGGCGCCCTGTTCAAGGGCGGTGCCACCGAGGCCAAGGCGCGGGATCTGCTTGCACGGGTCGATGAGGCGCTGGGCAAGCGCGGGAGCACGGGCACGCGCTAAGGCCGGAAGAAGCGGACCATCAAAAAATAAACGAGGGAAGACGCCCATGACCGCCATCGCCCTGACCATCGCCGGCTCGGATTCGAGCGGGGGCGCCGGCATCCAGGCCGACCTCAAGACCTTCGCCGCCCTGCGCGTCTACGGCGCCAGCGTCATCACGGCGCTTACGGCCCAGAACACCCGCGGGGTGCAGGCGATCCACGATGTGCCCGCCGATTTCGTGGCCGCGCAGATCGACTCGGTGTTCTCCGATCTCGCGGTGGGGGCGGTGAAGATCGGCATGCTCTCGCGGCCCGAGACCATCCGGGCGGTGGCCGAGGGTCTGCGGCGGCACGCGCCCGGTATCCCGGTGGTGCTCGACCCGGTGATGGTGGCTACCAGCGGCGACCGGCTGATCTCGCAGGAAGCCGTCGAGATCCTGCGCAGCGAGTTGATGCCGCTCGCCACCATCATCACCCCCAACCTGCCCGAAGCCGCGACCCTGCTCGACGAGGGGGAAGCGGGACACGAGAACGAGGCGGTGGCGCAGGGGCGGCGGCTGCTGGCGCGCGGCGCGCGGGCGGTGCTGATCAAGGGTGGCCACGGCGAGGGCAGCGAGAGCGCCGATCACCTGATCGCCGCGGACGGAACCCTGCGCCGGTTCGCGGCCCCGCGCATCGAGACCCGCAACAGCCACGGCACCGGCTGCACCCTCTCGGCAGCGGTGGCGGCGGGGCTCGCCCGCAGCCAGGGCCTCACCGAGGCGGTGGGGGCCGCCAAGACCTACGTAACGGGGGCGATCCGCGCGGCGGACACGGTGCCGGTCGGCCATGGCCACGGCCCGCTCCACCACTTTTTCGCGCTCTGGCGATAGGCGCCGGGCTCCGCGAAATCAGCCCCTTTCCGCCTTTTGCGTTTGACAGATCAAACGCTCGTTCGGATAACGGAACGCCTTTCGGTGTCCCGCACACGATTTCGTGATCCGATCCGCCCGCGAGGGTGTTTCCGGCGCGCGAAGATTTTGTCGGGCACTTTCAGCGGACCGACGTGATGCAGGACATAGCGGCAAGCCTCGAGCGTGGACGGCCGAAGGATCTCGTCAGCGGCGCCCAGGTGCTTTCGGGCCAGCTCGGCAAGACGATCCAGCGTCTGCGCAAGGCCTACAACCTCTCCCTCTCCGAACTCGCCGAGCAATCGGGCGTGGCGAAGTCGATCATCAGCCAGATCGAGCGCAACGAAACCAATCCGACGCTGGCAACGATCTGGCGGTTGAGCCAGGCGCTCGACGTATCGATCGAGCGGGTTCTCGCCACCTCCGACGAAGAACCCTTCATCGAGCGCTTCTCGCGCGCCGACACTCCGCGGCTCGTCTCCGACGACGGCAAGGTGCGGCTGGCCATCATCGGCTGGATCAAGACCGTCGAGTGGCTGCAATGGTACGACGTCACCGCCGATGCCGGCGGGGTGCTCGAATCCGACGCGCACCAGCGCGGCTCGGTCGAGTCGCTGTCGGTGCTGGAGGGCAGCTTCGAGGTGGATGTGGCCGGCGAGGTGCAGCGGGCGAATGCCGGCGAGACCCTGCGCTACCGCTGCGACCGCCCCCACAGCATCCGCTGCCTCGGCGACGCGCCCGGCCGCGCGACCATGGTCGTCATCATGAAGGCCGCCGTGATGGAGTGATCCGGCGCCAGCCGGCTCCCCCGGGGCAGCGACATCGCATGAAAAAGGCCCCCGTCGCTCGCCAGCGACGGGGGCCTTTTTCATGGGGCACCCTGGTCGATCAGGCCTTGAGGCGGGCTCGGTGACACCGATCCCGCCTCCTCCGACGTAAGCCTCAGGCCTCGTCGAACCGGCCGCTGGCATGGGCGAGCATGGTGTAGACCTTGCCCGTTTCCGAGGTGAGGTAGGCGTCCGCGCGCTTGGTGTCGCGGTCGTTCTTCGTCACCTCGCCGAGCAGCCGCTCGAACTCGCCGACATAGCGATCGACCGTGCGGCGGAACTCGGCATCCGCCCGGTAGCGGCGCTGGATCTGCTCGAAGGTCTGGCGCCCCTGGACCGTGTAGAGGCGGCCGTCGAACAGGTTGGTGTCGCCCTGGCGGTAGCGCTGCCAGAACTCGACCGAGGCCTGATGATCCACCATCCGGGCGATGTCGGTCGAGATCGCATCGAGCGAGATCCGTTCCACCGGACCTTTCGCCTCGGGCGCGGCGGCCGGAGCCGGGGCGGGGACCGCCTCGGCGCCGTCATCGTCGAGCGACGCGCGGGTCAGAAGATCGGACAGCCAGCCGCGGTTATCGCGGGTACCGGGCCGCCCCTGGACCGGGCCGGGGACAGCGGCCGGGCTCGCCGGACGCACGGGGGCCGATGCCGGCTGAGACCGGCCCGCTGCCGGGGCCGCCGTCGGGGATGTATTGCGGACCGGCGCCGGCGCGGAGACCGGTGCGGGTGCGGCCGCCGACACGGCGCGGCCGGCCTCGGCCGTGCGGCGCTGCTCGGCCCCGCGGGCCTGCGCCGCCGGCTGGGCGACATCGACCGAGCGGTTCGAGCGGGCCACCAGGGCGGAGAGCTCGTTCAGCGCGTCGATCTGTTCAGCCACGACGCGACGCATCTCACTCGTGGCATCCTGCGTCTCGCGGGGCAGGTCGAGAACGCCGCGCTGCAGGTCGGCGCGGGTGGCGTCGAGTTCGCGGCGGATCTCGGCGGCCATCGCATTCATCCGCGTGACCGAGTCGCCGAACTGGCCGGAGGCGGCGGCGAAGCTCTGCATCATCTTGGCGGACGCCTCCTCGATGGCGCTGCGCACCGCTTCCGCCGTGCGGGCGCTCTCGGCGTCCGCACCGCTGCGCAGGCGCTCGAAGTCGCCCGCCACGGCGGTCCCGGCCTCGCGGGCCACGCGGGCGACGCTCTCGCTGAGTTCACGGGCGCGGGTCTCGGCCGCACGCAGCGTCTCCTCGATCACGCTGCCGAAGCGGCCGGTCTGGGCCTCGATGGCCTGGCTGCGCTCTTCGAGGCGGGACAGCACCGCCTCGACCACGGCCTGCCGGCTCGACAGGCTCTCGGCGAGACGGCCTTCGACCGCTTCCAGATTGCCGGCGGCCGCTTCGAGCGCGCCGACATGGGTGCCGGTGCGCTCCACCAGCGCCTTGCCGCGGGCATCCAGGGTCTCGGCGAGGCTCGACGCCTGGGCGAGTGCTCCCTGCGAGGCTTCGCGGAGCGCCACGACCTGGCTCGAGACCCGGTCGGAGGCCTGCGCCGTGTCGGCGGCGACCCGGTCGAGGGCCGACTGGATCTGCTCGACGCGGGCTGCGAGCCCTTGCTCGATGGCACCGAGGTTCTCCGAGGCGCCGCCGACGAGGTCCTTCAGCCCGTCATTGGCGTTCTCGATCCGGGTGAGGAAGCCGGCGACGTCGCGGCGGACCCGCTCATGCGCCTGGGCGACGGTGTCGGCGGAGGCCGCCGCGCCCTCGTCCAGCGCGACGCGCAGGGCCTTGGCCGACTCGACGGTGCGGACGACGATGGCATCGGTGCGCTCGCGCAGGGCCTCGACCAGCGGTGCACCCTTGTCGGCGATGAGCCGGTCGAGGGCCTGCTCCCGCTCGGCCAGGGCGTCGGCCAGGGCCGCGGCCGGTCCATCGATCATGCGGGCCAGCGCGCCGTTGCGCTGATCCATCGTCTCGGCCAGCGCGTCGGCGCGGGCCTGGACCTCGGCCGCGTGACGGCGGGCGCGCTCCTCCAGCATCCGGCCCATCTGGGCGATGCCGTCGTCCACGAGTGCCGCGTAGGCGTTCTGACGCTCGTCGAAGGTCTCCGCCAGGGCGGCCTGCCGCTCGGCACGCTCGTCCAGGGCCGCGACCATCCGGGCGGTGCCGCCATCAATGAGCGCTGCGTAGGCCTCCTTCTGGCGGTCGAACGCCTCGGCCAACACCGCGTGGCGGCGGGCCCGTTCTTCCAGTGCGGCGACCATGCGGGCGGTGCCCTGCTCGATCAGGCTGGCATAGGCGTCCCGCTGCCCGTCGAAGGCCTCGGTGAGGGCGGCCTGCCGCTGGGCACGCTCGTCGAGAGCCGCGACCATCCGGGCGGTGCCCTCCTCGATCACGCTCGCATAGGCATCCCGCTGCCCGTCGAGGGTCTCGGCGAAGGCGGCCTGCCGCTGGGCACGCTCATCGAGAGCCGCAACCATCCGGCTCGTGCCCTCCTCGATCAGCACCGCGACGGCCCGCTGACGCTCCTCCACCGTCTCCGCCTGCGCGGCGTGGCGGCGCGCCCGCTCTTCGAGCGCGGCGACCATCCGGGCGGTGCCCTGCTCGATCACGCTCGCATAGGATTCCCGCTGGGCGTCGAAGGCCTCGGCGAACGCGGCCTGCTGCCGGGCGCGCTCGTCCAGCGTCGCCGCGATCCGGGCGGTGCCCTCTTCGATCAAGGCGGCGACGGCCTTCTGGCGCTCCTCGACCGTCTCGAACTGGGCCGCGTGCTGGCGTGCGCGCTCATCGAGCGTCGCGACCATGCGGGCCGTGCCCCCATCGATCTGCGCCGTGTAGGCGTCCTGACGCTCGTCGAAGGCGTCGGCCAGCGCGTTGGCGCGGTTCGCCACCACGGTGGCGAAGGCGCGCAGGCGGGCGTCGATGCGGGCGGTGAAGTCCTCGCTGCGGGCCTCGACGGTCTGCGACAGGGTGGCCGCCTGGTTCTCCACGAGCCGCGCGAACTCACCGCCGCGGCTCTCGACGAGCCCGTCGAGACTCCGCATCCGCTCGTCGAACACCGTCGCCAGCGCCTGGGTCTGGTTCTCGAGACGTCCGGTCAGCGCCGTCGAGCGCTCATCGACCAGGGCACCGAGGGTGGCGTGGATTTCGTCGAACAGGGCGCGCAGCTCCTGCGACCGCCTCTCGACGGTCTGCGCGACCTGCTGGCCGCGCCCGTCCACGATGTCGCCGAGAACGCCGAGGCGCTCGTCGAACAGGTGGGCGAGACCCCGCGTGCGGGCATCGACCTCGCCGGCCGCGCGGCCGATGCCGCCTTCCAGCGTCTCGACGAACAGGCGCGCGCCGTCGGTCAGCGCCGCCTGAAGCGGCAGGATGCGGCCCTGGAAGCCCTCGTCGAGGCGGCCGGCATGACCGTCGAGCAGCCCGCGGATCTCGGCCGTGCGGTGGTCGAGGATGTCCTGAACCGCGCGGGACCGCTCCTCCAGGGTCGTGCGCAGATCATCGCTGCGGGCATCGAGCATGGCGCGGATCTCGCCCGCGCGGCTGTCGAGCAGGTCCTGCACCGTGCGGGCTGGCTCCTCCAGGGCGGCGCGCAGGGCGCCGAGCCCGGTCTCGAACTCGCCGCGGACATGGCCGGCGCTGCCGTCCACGAGGCCGCGCAGCTCGCCGGTACGGCTGTCGAGGGTGTTGCGGATCTCGGCGCTGCGGGCATCGAGCAACTCGCGCACCATGCGGATGCGCTCTTCCAGCGTCGTATCGAGGCTGCCGAGGCTCGCCTCGAATGCGCCGCCCACCCGGCCGGAGACGTCTTCCATCAGGCCGCGCAGATCGTCGGTGCGGTGATCGAAGGTGTCGCGGATCTCAGCGCTGCGGGCGTCGAGCAGGTCGCGCACCGTGCGGACGCGCTCCGCCAGCGTCGTGTCGAGGGCCCCGAGGCTCGCCTCGAACTCGTTGCGCACCCGTCCGGCACCGCCCTCCATCAGGCCGCGCAGGTCGTCGGTGCGGTGATCGAAGGTGTCGCGAATCTCGGCGCTGCGGGCGTCGAGCAGGTCGCGCACCGTGCGCAGGCGCTCGTCCAGCACCGTCTCGAAGCTGCCGAGGCCGGCTTCGAGTTCGCCGCGCACGCGGCCGGCACTGCCTTCCATCAGGCCGCGCAGATCGTCCGCGCGGCTGTCGAGCAGGGTGCGGATCTCGCTCGCCTGGGTCTCGAAGGCGTGGCCAAGGCGGCCGGTGCCCTCGCCGAGCAGGCCGTCGACCTGTCCCATGAGGTCGCGCAGGGTCGCGAGCAAGGCGGTGCCGCGGCGGTCGAGCAGGGCACCGAGCGAAGCGCCACCCTGTTCCAGGGCCTGGGTGATGTCGGAGAGGCGTCCCTCCAGCCCCTCGACGGCCACGCGGCCGCGCTGGTCGAGGTCGGCCGCGAGCGCGCCGCCGCGCTCGTCGAACAGGTGGTTGAGGCTCTCGGCCCGCTCGTCGAACAGGCGAGCGATGGCCTCGACATGGCCACCCAGCGCCTCGACGGCGAGACCGCTGCGGCGCTCCAGCAGGGCGACGAGGTCGCGGATGCGGCCGGTCAGCTCGCCGTCGATGGTGCGGGTGCGGCTCTCGATCAGGCGCACCGCTTCGAGCGCCTGGATGCCGAAGGATTCGTCGAGGTGGCGGGTGCGCTCCTCCAGCGTGCCGCTGAGGGCATCGAGGCGCGCGACCACGCCGGTATCGAGGCGCTCGGCGCCCTCGTCGAGGCGGCGGGCGAGATCCTGGGTCGTGCGCTCGAGCCGCTCGGCGATCTCGGCCGCGCGGGCGGCGAGAACGTCGCCCACGGAACGGCCACGGTCGGCGATGTCCTGCGCGGAGCCTTCGATGCGCCGGTCGAGGGCGTCAGTGAGGATGCGGTTGCCCTCATCCAGCGTGCGGGCGATCTCGGAGCTGCGCAGCACCAGCGCCTCGTTGAGGGCGTTGGCGCGGGCACCCAGCCGCGTGTCGACATGGCCGACGAGGGCCGCGAAGCTCTCGCCGATCTCGGCGGCGCGACGAGCCGAGACGGATTCCATCTCGCCGATGCGGGCCTCGACGGTCTCGCTGGCAAGGCGCGCACGCTCGGCCAGGGAGTCGGCGAGCGCATTGCCCTGCACGGCGATGATCCGGTCGATCTCGGTGAGGCGCGAATCCAGGGTGTCGCCGAGCGTCTGCGCGTTGCCGGCGATCCGGTCGGCGAGGATGTCGCCGCGGGCGATGGTTTCCTGGAGGGCGGCGAGCCGGTTGCCGAGGGCCTCCTCCACCGCGCGGGTGCGGCTGTCGGCGGTCTCGACGAAGGCGGCGTGGCTCCGGTGCAGGGTGTCGCCGACCTGCGACACGTGGCCGGCAATGGCGAGCACGACCTCGCGGCTGGCGCCTTCGAGGCGGGCCTGGGCCTCGTCTGACTGGCTGGCGATGAGCGCGGCGGCGCCGCGGCCGTGGCGGCCGAAGCTGTCCTCCAGGGTTCCCAGACGGGTCTCCAGCTCGGTGCCGACGTCCTCTGCGGTGCGCGACAGCGCCTGCGTCGTGGCCTCGCCGCGGGCGGCAACCTCGTCGCCGAGCCGGCGCAGCGTCTCGCGCAGGGCCTCCAGGGCGCTCTCGGTGCGGCCGCCAACCTCGCCGCCGGCCTGTTCGGCCGCACGGGCGAGGGAAGCGGTGGCCTCGGCGCTGCGGGCCGACAGCTCGTCGCCCATTTGGGCCAGCGCGTCGCGCAGGCTGCGCAGCGACGCCTCGGTGCGGCTGTTGACCTCGCCGCCGGCCTGCTCGGCCGCGCGGGCCAGGGCCGCACTGGTCTCGGCGCCGCGGGCGGACAGCTCCTCGCCGATCCGGCCCAGCGTCTCACGCAGGCTCCGCAGCGATTCCTCGGTGCGCGCACCGACTTCGCCGCCGACCCGCTCGGCGGTCCGCGCCAGCGCGTCCGTCACCTCGGCGCTGCGGCCGTCGATCTCGTTCTGCACCTGCCGCAGCAGGTCGCGAAGACCCTGCGCCGACTGGTCGGCACGGCTGCCGATCTCGCCGCCGGCCTGAGCCGCCGCCAGCGACAGGGCGACGCTGGCCTCCGAGCCGCGCACGGAGATCTCGTCGGCCACCTGCCGCAGGAGATCCTGAAGCGCGTGCATCGACTGGTTGGTGCGGTTGTCGATCTCGCCACCGGCATGGGCGGCGGCGAGCGCCAGGGCGCCGGTCGCTTCGGCGCTGCGGGCCGACAGCTCGTCGGCCATCCGCTGGATCGCGGCGTGAAGGGCCTGCGACGCGCTCTCGCTGCGGCTGCCCAGCTCGCCCCCGACGCGGTCGGCAGCGGCCTGGAACCGGCCCACCACGTCGTCCGAACGGCTCTCGACGGCGGCGGCGGCCTCGTCGGCCGCGCGGCGCAGCGCCTCGGCGGCTTCGGCGAAGCGGGTGGTGACGGCGGCGCTCTGCGCCTGCGCGGCCCCCGAGGTCTCCTCGGCGACGTGCAGCATCCGCGCGGTCGATTCCACGGTGCGCTCGGCGAGCAGGCCGCTCATGGCTTCGGCGGCCTCGCGCAGACGGCGCTCCAGCGCTTCGACGCTCGCGCCGACGGACGCGGTCGCGGTCTCCGCGTTGCGGCGGATGCCGTCCTGGGCGGCGCCGGTGCGGGCATCGAGATCCTGGCCCAGACGGGCCACGGTCTCGCCCAGGCTCTCGGCGGTGCCGTTCGCATTCGCGGCGAAGGAGGCGCCGAGCCCGGCCAGAGCCTGCTCGACGGTGGCGGCGGCCTGCGCCGCCCGCTCGGTCATCAGGCCGACGACCCGTTCGCCCGCCGTGTCGAGGTTCGAGGCGAGCACCCCGCCCTGGACGGCGATGACATCATCGACGCGGGACGCCGCCGCCTCGATGCGGGCGGCGAGTTCGAGCCCGCGACCGTCCATGGTCTCGGCCGCGCGGGTGGCGGACGCCAGGAACGCGTCGCGAACCCGGTCGATACGGGTGGAGAAGTCGTCGGCGACGCTGCCGGCGGCAAGCGCCAGGGCGGCCTGCGCATCGCGCCCGCGGCCCTCGATCAGTTCGGAGACGCCGGTGCCGGCGGCCTCGATCTCGGTGCGCAGCGAGGCGCCGCGAACGGCGATGTCCTCGGAGATCGCCGCGCCGGTGGCGGCGAAGTTGCGGCTCAAGCCCTCGCCGGTCTCGGCGAAGCGGGCGGTGATCGCGCCGCCGGTCTGAGCGAAGCGCTCGGTGAGCTCGGTTCCGCGCGACAGGAAGGCCTCTTCCAGGCCCCTCGACGAGCGCTCGAAGGTCTCGCGCACGGCGCCGCCCTGCCGGTCCAGCGCCTCGATCAGGCCGGTGCCGGTCTCGGACAGGGATTGGGCGACGGCGCCCGCGTTGTCGGCCAGCGTGCGGGTGAGCGCCCCGCCGGTGCGCTCGAACGCCTGCGTCACCTCGTCGGCGCGCTGCTGCAGCGCGCTGGTGAGGGTGGTGCCGATCTCTTCCAGGCCGCCGCGCACGCCTTCGCTGGTGGCGGTGAGCTGGCGGACGAGGTCGTCGCCGCGGGTCGAGACGTTGCCGACCACCCGTTCGCCGACCTCGCCAAGCGCCTCGGTGATCGCGGTGCCGCGGGCATCGAGCGCCCCGGTCACGCGCTCGCCCGCGCCGTTGATGGCGGCGACGATGCGCTCGGCCGCGCCCTCCAGCTCGCTCGACAGGTTCTCGTGCGATCCGGCGATCGCCCCGCGCACCCGATCGGCGCTGCCGACGATGGACTCACGCTGGGCGATCAGCTCATCGACGAGGCTGCGGATGCGGATCTCGTTATCGGAATAGGCGCGCTCCAGGGTCGAGATTTCGCCGCGCACCAGCGTTTCGAGTTCGCCGGCGCGGGCGAGCGCCCGCTCCACGCCGTCGCCGACGGCGGCGACTTCGCGGCGCACCGTCTGCGACATGGTCAGCACCGCGTCGGTCGAGAAGCTCTCGGGCTCGGCCAGCCGGATCGCCACCTCGCCGACGGCGCGGGCGACGAGACGCATCTCGTGGGCGCGCACGGCCAGCATCGCCGTGATCAGGAACAGCACGATCGGCCCGGCGATGGCGGTGGCCACCACCGCCGCCTGAAGCGCGGTGAGCCCGGTGATGAACGTCTTCAGATCGCCGCCGGACTGGTTCCAGGCGAGCGCCACGAGGCCGTTGAGCCACAGGAACGAGGCGATGGCCGCGACGAGGTACGGCTTGCGCGAGGGCCGCACCCGGAGCGTCTGCTGCAGGATGCCGATATTCTGGCGATCGTCGTTGGCGACCAGCGAGCGGTCGGGCGGCAGAAGCCCGCCCTCGCGGCGCGAGCGCCCCCGCTCGGGCAGCGGCAGATCGGAGGCGGCGGGATCGATGTCGAGGGTCGGGGTGCGGCGTCCCCCGGCCTCGGAGAACGGATCGGCCAGCGGATCGCTGTCGCCGACATCGGGCAGCCGCGGCTCGACGCGGGCGGTGTCGCCCGGTGCCGGAATGTCCAGATTCAAAGCCTGCTCGATCGCGGAGAGGGCCGCCTCTGCCGGATCCTTCAGCTTCTTCTCGGTGGCCATGCAACCCTCGTACGCATCGCCGTCCATTGCAGAGCTCGCGCCCTCCGCAATGGAGACGGATTTACCCGACGTCTCACGGGATCTTAGTCCCTCGGATGATGCCCCCGATACCCGATCGGCCCGGCGCACCCAAGAAACCTTAACGGAATGGTTACCAAGCCGGGTCCCGTGATCCGGCATTCGCCCCAAGTTCTGACGCTTGCAGCCTTAAACGGGTACGCCCCGGCGCGCCCTGCGCTGTGGATAGCTGGCGCCACCCACAGGCAGGTCGCCGCGGCGAGCGCTTTTACCCAGAACCGGGCGGATGGAGCGGCCGTTTCATTCCGAACAACGATGATCAAGCAGACGATAAGGACGGACGTGGACCTCGAGAACAAGCTCGCCCCTCTGCTGGATCACGCCCACCTCGATGCGCAGACCTTCGGCGATGCCGACCTCGCCCGGGAGGTGCTGAGCCTGTTCGAGGATCAGTGCCGCCGGCTCCTGCCCGCGATGGCGGAGGCGAGCCGTCCGGCGGAGGAACGGGCCGATCTCGCCCATACGCTCAAGGGTGCGGCGCTCGGCGTCGGAGCGATGCAGGTGGCCGAGGCGAGCACGACCGTCGAAACCGGGTTTCGCACCGTTGGCGAGGCCGATCTCGAAGCGTTGCGGAGCGCCGTCGCCGAGACGCTGGCGGCGCTCGCCGCCCCCGGCCGGGAGATGTGAGCGGCCGCCTGTCAGGTTCGCTCGATGCCCGCGACGTAAGACCGCCGCCGTGCCGGCCCGACCTCTCGGCGAACGGACACGCGGCATCCGCACCGGCGGCGCGACGGAAAAGCGCCGGCTTGGCGCTTGCTTTCTCACTCGGCCGCCCGCAAGCAGGCGCCACGCCGCCCCCCTGAAGGATCGCAGGCGGACGCCGACACGTCCCGGAGCAAGGTATGCCCAAGATCACCTTCGTCGATCACGCCGGCACGGCCCGCACGATCGACGGCGAGGTTGGCTCGACCGTCATGGAGACGGCGATCCGCAACAACGTTCCGGGGATCGATGCCGAGTGCGGCGGAGCCTGCGCCTGCGCCACCTGCCACGTCTACGTGGACGGGGAATGGGCCGACAAGGTCGGGCCGGCCGAGCCGATGGAGCAGGACATGCTCGATTTCGCCTCGGATGTGCGCGCGACCTCGCGCCTGTGCTGCCAGATCCGCGTGACGCCGGAACTCGACGGCCTCATCGTGACGACCCCGGCCCGCCAGGGCTGAGGCGACGCCGCGCGGGGGCGTGCCTCCGCTCCGGGCGGACTCGCCGTGCTCGTCCTGCCGATGAACGCCGCCCGGTACAGGATACGCTGCGGCTCGGCCTCTCGCCCTGCGGCGCCGAGCAGACCGAGGCACGGTTCCAACCGGAGCCTGTCTTGGTCCGCAGCCTCTACGGGCTCCCGCCGCTGGCCGTCCTCGTCACGACCCTGTCGTCGGAAAGCGCTCTAGCGCAGCAGCGCCCGCATCGCCCCGTCCAGCCCTTCGAGCGTCAGCGGGAACATCCGGTCCGCGAAGATCCGGCGGACCATGCCGATCGAGTGGGTGTGGCCCCAGTGCTCGCCCGGAATCGGGTTGAGCCAGACCGCCTTCGGGAAATGATCGAGCACGCGGCCGAGCCAGACCTCGCCCGCCTCCTCGTTCCAGTGCTCCACCGAACCGCCGGGATGGGCGATCTCGTAGGGGCTCATGGAGGCGTCGCCCACGAACACCACGCGGTAGTCGGAGGGATAGGTGCGGATCACGTCGAGGAGCGGGATACGCTCGTCGTGGCGGCGATGATTTTCCGTCCACACCGCCTCATAGGGGCAGTTGTGGAAGTAGAAATGCGCGAAGTGCTTGAACTCCGAGCGCGCCGCCGAGAACAGCTCCTCGGCCAGCTCCACATGCCAATCCATCGAACCGCCGACATCGAGGAAGAGCAGCACCTTCACGGCGTTGCGCCGCTCCGGGCGCAGCCGCACATCGATGAAGCCCTTGCGGGCGCTCTCGCGGATGGTGCCGTCAAGGTCGAGTTCGTCGGCCGCCCCCGTGCGGGCGAAGCGGCGCAGGCGGCGGAGCGCCACCCGCATGGAGCGGGTGCCGAGTTCGCGTGAATCGTCGAGATCCTTGAACTCGCGCCGGTCCCAGACCTTGACCGCACGGAAGTTGCGGTTGCCGTCCTGGCCGATGCGGATTCCCTCCGGATTGTAGCCGTAGGCGCCGAAAGGCGAGGTGCCCCCGGTTCCGATCCATTTCGAACCGCCCTGATGACGCTCCTTCTGTTCGGCGAGGCGCTGTTTCAGCGTCTCGAACAGCTTGTCCCAGCCAAGCGCCTTCAACTCGGCCTTCTCATCCTCGGTCAGATACTTCTCGGCGAGCTTGCGCAGCCATTCCTCGGGAATGGCGGCGGGTTCGACCGCCTCGCCCAGCGTTTCCAGCCCCTTGAAGACCGAGGCGAACACCCGGTCGAACCGGTCGAGGTTCGACTCGTCCTTCACCAGCACGGTACGGGCGAGGAAGTAGAATTCCTCCACGCGCTTGTCCGCGAGATTGCTCTCCATCGCCTGGAGCAGCGTGAGGTATTCGCGCAGGGACACCGGCACGCGGGCCTCGCGCAGGCCCGTGAAGAATTGGAGCAGCATGAGGCCTAAACGCCCGAGCCCGGCCCGCAGGTCAAGCCGAGGCCGGGCTCGGGCCAAGCCGCAGGCGCAGAACCGCCGAGCTTGAGAGTCTTCGACTCCTGTGGACAGCGCCGTTTTCCCGTGGATATCGCCCGACGCCACCTTTGTGCGTGAGGGATAACTGTCATCTCGGCGGAACTAAGGTGCCGTCGCACAATGCAGGATGCGTCCGTGACTTGACGATTGGAAGGACACCATGCCCGTGGTCTTGCGATCCCTGAGCGATTTCAAGAAATTCCTCCGCAAACCCGGAGCGACCCTGCAAATCGTTCAGAACACCTTCGTCGATCGCCAGGACGCCGAGTCCCGCGCTGCCTATCGCCGCAAGGGCCTCTACGAGCCGCGAACCCTCCGGGCGCTCTCGAAGAAAGCCGCCGTGTTCGACGTGAAGGGCCACGAAACCACCGTGTGGCTCTACTGGGATCGCGGCACCCGACACTGGCGCTTCTCCGGCGATACCGTCACGGTTCCGCTCAACGCCACCCTCGGACCGCCCGACGCGGTGGTCTATCGCTGCACTCTGCCGCCGCCGAGCGGGCAACGCCGTCCCGCCAGCCAGCGCGACGACGATGAGGCCATGCTGCCGGGCCTCTAACGGCAGGCTCCGACCGATACAGTTGCGCCGTCATGGCGGGGCGAACCATCCCGGACCTGCCGTGATCCATGAAAGCCGGCCGGTTCGACCTGCCGAGAGCCGCGCTCAGCTCGGACTGACCTCTCACAGTTTGTTGAACGGACGAATCAAGCGCCCTTCATCGTGCGCTTGATCGAACCTCAGCTTGTGTGCACCACCTGGAGCGACCGCAACCTGGTGTCTGATCCCGACTGATCGTTCGCAATAGCAGCCAGATCGTGGTTTTTTCTCGATTTTGCAGTCGTTTTCCAGGAAAATGGCTAGAACCGGACTTGAATCTTTTTCAGATCCTTTTAGCTCACAAGAACGAGGGGCAAATAGGATCACGTACAATGTCGGAAACCAATCAGGTCACGCAACACGACCGTATCGAACTCGCAGCCGATCTCGTCTCGGCTTATGTCTCCAACAACTCTCTGCCGTCGCCTGAACTCGCGGGCTTGATTGTTCAGGTTCATGCGGCCCTGGTCGCCCTGTCGGCACCGCAGGCGCCCAAGGAAGAAGAAGTCGAGCGGGCGACACCGGCCCAGATCAAGAAGTCGATCACGCCGGATGCCCTGATCTCCTTCATCGACGGCAAGCCTTACAAGACGCTCAAGCGGCACCTGACCACGCACGGCCTCGACATCGACGGCTACCGCCGCCGCTACGGCCTGCCGGCCGACTATCCGACGGTCTCGTCCAACTATTCGGCCGCGCGCTCGGCGCTCGCCAAGGATCTCGGCCTCGGCCAGCAGCGCCGCAAATCCTCGGCGAAGGCCGCGGAGCCGGTCGATGAGGTGGTGGCGGAAGCGGCCCCTGAGCCGCGCCGCAAGGCCGCTGCCGGCGAAGGCCGCAAGACCGGCGGGCGCCGCAAGGCCGCCTGAGGATCGATGCCGCGTTGGCGGAGTCATCGGACTCCGCTGGCCGGCTCCGATACGGCAGGTCGATAGGGGCTGCGCAGTCGAAGCCCGGGCCAATCGCAATGCCGCCGAGCCGGCCGACCGCTCTCGATGCCCTGCATAGTGGCTTGTAGCGCCAGCGCTTCGCCGCTCGCGCTTTATTCGCTGACGGCGTGTGAGCCCTCTGCTCACCGCAGACGCACTCACAAAGCGCCGCATCCCGATGCGGCCGGCGCCATCGCGCGAAGACGGCCTCCCTCAGAGACAGGACCCGCGAGCCGGTCGCATTCAGCTTGGCTGGCTTCGTCCAATGTCCGATTTTCGCGACGGGACGCCCGCGTGGTTTCCAGCTCCCCGCCAAGGCCGGTCAGAGGTTCGCGTTCGCGCAACGCCCCCAACATGATCAAGAGTCGGTGCGTCGAGCCTTACGGATACGATCGGGCTGCCTCCGAAGCGTCATTCAGAGCATCGTCCGGCACGAGGGCCGACGGCTTTCAGCAATGGACGCTGCGAGATCCAAGTCCCCAACTACGGTCGTGACCGGAACCCGCTGCACGGAAGCAGATACGGGTTCGACACCGGAAAGCGGGCCGATCACCAAGTCCCGTCGTCGGACCCGGCCCCATCATCGGGCAAACCGCTCGGCCTTTACCGCATCCGTCGCCACCGTTTCGATGGCGAGACGGTTCCGGCGTCCTTCGAGCCAACAATCAGGCGTCGGGCATCGCCGACTGGATGAGACGGTCGGAGGACAGGTCCTCCTCGTCATACCCGAGGAGTTCGGCGAGACGGCCGCGGGCGCGGCTGACGCGGCTCTTCACCGTGCCGACCTTGCAGCCCATGATGGTCGCGGCCTCCTCGTAGGAGACCCCCTCGGCGCCCACCAGCACGAGGGCCTCGCGCTGGTCCGGCGGCAGCTTGGCGAGCGCCGTCTGCAGATCCTCGACATCGAGCCGGTCGCCCTGATGCGGCGCAGTGGCGAGGCGGGCGGCGTAGGAGCCGTCCTGATCCTCGACCTCGCGCACGCGCTTGCGGTGATCCGAGTAGAAGATGTTGCGCAGGATCGTGAAGAGCCATGCGTTGAGGTTCGTGCCCGGCTGGAAGCGGGCGCGGTGCTGCCAACCCTTGAGCAGGGTGTCCTGCACGAGGTCGTCGGAGCGCGCCGGATTCGAGGTCAGCGACAGGGCGAAGGCGCGCAAGGACGGCACCGCGGAGAGCAGGCCGTTGCGGAATTCGGGATCGATCCGCTCGCCCTGCGCCTTGAGGGCCGCTTCGAGCTTGCCGATCAGCTCGGAGAAGCGGGACGGTGTGTCCTCCCCCGCGCCGAGCGTGTCGTACACGCTGCGCAGATGATCGCCGAGATGGCTGCGGATCGAGTCGGAAAGTTTGGGACGGCCGTCTGTCATCGCGGGACGATCCAGGGTCGCTTCGGTATCGTTACGCATCGGGCTCTTCGCGATCGGGACTTTTCGGCAATGCCGGCGCAGTGCCGCACACGGGGCAGGCCCCGGCACGGCCCTTAACATAGTTGTAGCGCATCGGCCCGATCACGCACACCCGCGCCACGCGAAATACTGCCACGCTTGCACACCAGACGGTAGTCTGTCGCCCGAAGAGTGAGATGATTCGCCGATCCTGTCGCTTGAATGCGGCAAATCGGCAGGCCCCTCCGCCTTTCCCGATCGATCGCCCTCAGGCTGCGCCGTGGATCTCCGGCATCGGACGCGCGCGCCGCCGCGTCGCGCCCTTCCGCACCCGCACCACCCCGTCGGTGAGAACGAGGGTGTCGCCGCGCTCCAGCTCGGTCCAGGTCTCGTCCCGGGTCAGCGCCCGCGTGGCGATCATGGTGACGATATCGGTCTCGGTGGTCTCCTGAGCGAAATCGACCCGCCAATCCTCGTCGATCAGCGTCGCCGTGCCGAACGGCGCCCGGCGGGTGAGGTAGCAGAGCCGCTTACCGCAATGGGCGTAGAGCACGCGGCTGTCGGACAGCAGCATGTTGAAGACGCCGCGCTCCGAAAGGATGAGGGCGTAACCCGCAATCGCCGCCTCCAGGGTCGCGGCGCGGGGCGGCTTGGGGAAGCGCTCCTGAAGCTGCGACAGCATCCAGCAGAAGGCGTGTTCGCTGTCGGTGGTGCCGACCGGCTCGAACCGGCCGAGCGGCAGCCGCTTCACGCCCTTGAGCTGGCCGTTATGGGCGAAGGTCCAGCGCCGGCCCCACAGCTCGCGGGAGAAGGGGTGGGTGTTCTCCAGGCTGACGCGCCCGCGATTGGCCTTGCGGACATGCGCGACGACGATGCGGCTCTTGATCGGATAGCGGCGCAGGAGCTTGGCGAGTTCGGAGCGGGCGCTGGGCTCGGGGTCGTGAAAGGAGCGGCAGCCGCGCCCCTCGTAGAAGGTGATGCCCCAGCCGTCGGCATGCGGGCCGGTCTCGCCGCCGCGCCGGGCCAAAGCCGCGAAGGAGAAGCGGATATCGGTCGGCACATTCGCGCTCATTCCGAGCAGTTCGCACATGGTGGCCGGGGTCTTCTGCGTCGCGCGCGGTAGGATCGAGAGAGGCGGGGAGGGGAAACTAGGAAGCTTCGGGGGGCGGAACAACCGATTTGCGGTGCATGTCCCCCGCCGCCGCGCCCGGTCGCCCGCGCGCGCGCTCGCGGCCCGGCCAGACGGGGGTGACGGCGAGACCCGGAATCAGGCGGCGGACCGCGGGCGCCAGTCCCAGGGCGAGCCCGATCATTCCGGCGAGCGCCAACAGGTCGGTGAAGCCGACGCGGAAGTGGCCGCGGAAGGCGGGCGTGACGAACCAGAACAGTTCGGCGAGATGGACCGCGACGGCGAGCGCCGCCACCAGCCGCGTGCGGTTCTCACCGGGACGCAGGGTCAGGATGGCGGCCAGCCCCACGACGGCGCCCGCGGACAGCGCCAGGGCGCGGCCGGAAAAGCCCGCGCGGAGCCGGTACCACGCGGCGGCCCCCGGATCGGCGGCGGCGCCGAGCATCAGGAACTGCACGACGTGCAGGCCGGCCCAGACGAGCAGCAGCACGGCGAGCGGCGTGAGGCGATCGTGGCGGCGCCGGGCGGGCCCGGCATCGGGCGGCGCGACGAGGATCGCGGCGGCGAGCGCCAGACTCGACCACGCCGCCAGCACTAGCAGGCCGAAGGCGCTGGCATGGAAGCGCAGGCCGGGATCGGTTCCGACCGACATGACGAGGTCGTCCGCGGCCAACGTGCCGACCACGGTGTGGAGGCCGAGGCCGAGCACGGCCCGCCCGTCGTCGATCCGACCGGCCTTGGCCCAGGGCTCGCCGCCGCGACGGGCGAAGAGCAGGGCGAGCCCGGTCCAGAGCGCGAAGTAGAGGGCGAGGCGGGCGGCGAGCAGCGGCGGTGCGACCCCGAACAGGGCGAGCGGCCCATCCGGCCCGGCGCTTTCCGGCGCCGGGTAGAGCAGGACGGCGGCCACCGGGATCGGCAGAGCGAGGATCGCGGCCACCGGCATCAGCACGAGCAGGCCGCGCAGGGTCTCCAGCAACGCGGTCTCGGGCTGCGGGCGCCACGCATCGGCCCGCTCGATCATGATGACGACGGGCAGCGCGCCTGCCGGCAGCGCGAGGAGGCAGGTCCAGGCAGCGAGATAGGACGGCGCGAGCCGGGGCAGCCCGGCATGGTGGAACGCCAGCAGCAGGCAGGCCAGCCCGGCCGCGAAGGCCGCCGCCGGGCGGCGGGCCGGATCGCGGAAATAGGCGCCGGCGGATTTCGCCCCCGTCGCCTTGCGGG
Organism: Methylorubrum sp. SL192; assembly: GCF_026672325.1. Lineage (NCBI taxonomy): Bacteria > Pseudomonadati > Pseudomonadota > Alphaproteobacteria > Hyphomicrobiales > Methylobacteriaceae > Methylorubrum > Methylorubrum sp. SL192. The sequence continues at coordinate 3,882,456 of NZ_JAPPQV010000003.1, read as the reverse complement.
CGGCGGCGCCCTTCTCCTCCGCGCTCACCGCAGCGGCTCCCCGGCGGCAAGGCCGTACAGTGCGAGGGGACGTCCCGCATCCGCCGGCAGGGCGTTGAGGCGCCGGGCGAGGGCCGCCGGAATGAACGGCGCGCCGGAGGGCTCGATCGTCAGGACGAAATGTCCGGCGAGGGCAGCGGGAGGGAGGCGGCCGGCCCGCCCGGCTCTCACGACGGAGAGGAGCGCGACCGCAAGGCCGAGCACGCCGCCCGCCGCCGCAGCGGAAAGAGCCGGCACCGCCGCCATGGCCCAGGATAACGGCCACGCGGCCGGCCAAGGCGTTGTCCAAGCGGTCGGCCAAGCAGGCGGCCAGGAATTCGGCCAAGAGAGCGGCCGGGCGAGGAGCGCCGCCACGCTCGCCGGCCCGTCCGGCATGTCCCCGGCAAGGCCCGCGATGCGGATGGCGAGGAAGGCCGCAAATCCGAGAAAGGCACCAAACAGCGCGAGGCGGTTCAGGCTCCGCTCCTCCCGATGCAGGGCAGCGGCGGCCTCCGGCATCGGCACCGGACCGAAGGCGTCGAGGCGCGGCGCGCGCGGCCCCGAGAGCCCACGCGCCGCCTCGGCCAGCCCGGCGTCCGAGGCGAAGATTGCGATGAGGCCAGGGGGCTGGCCAGGCGGTTGGGCAAGGGTCTGCACGGCGAACGGGCCCGGCCGGGCGTCCGGCGCGGTCTCCGGCACCCGCGGCGCCGCGTGCGCGTTCTGGGCGAGGGCGAGTTGGCGTGTCTCGGCGATTCCGACCGGCGGCACGAGGCGGAAGAGAAGCAACAGGCCGAGGACGAACAGCCCGGCGGAACCGAGGGTCGCGACCCCCGCGGTGAGGAGATCCGCCAGGGCCGCCCCCGTCGCCCCGATCCGCGTCGCGAGCACGTGATCCGCGCCGAGGCCGATGGCGACGAGTCCGCCGATCAGACCGAGGGCGAGGGCGCTGCGGCGGATGTCGGGGATCCAGAACAATTGCGTGGGGAGAAGCCCGGCGAGCATGAGTATCCAGAAGGCGGGCGCCTCGTCGCCGAGGAGCCGGCGCGTCAGGCGCGCCCGCTCGGCCGCGTCGCCGTAGAGAAGGGCGGTGACGATCTCGGTGACGTGGCAATAGAGGGCGGCCAGGCCGAAGGCGAGCAGCAGCCGGCCCAGGATATCGAGGTGCCGGCCGGTGATGAGGCCGTCGAGCCCGCGGCCTCGGCGCAGGGTCATGGCGAGTGCCGCGATCAGCCCGGCGCCCGAGAGCACCGCCTCGACCAGCAGGGCGACCGGAAGCAGGGTGTCGTGCCGGTCAGTGCGAAGGGCGGCCGCGAGTGCAAGGTCGATCAGCACCGCCACCGCCGCGAGAATGCCGAGCAGGCCGAACCCCCGGCAGGCCCGCTCCCAGGCGAGCCATTGCAGCGCCGAGCCGCACCAGCCGGCGGACAGCGCTCGGTAGAGGCGGGCGCGTCGGCGATCCGGTCCCGCGGCGTCGCGCAACACCGTCAGATCCGGCAAGAGCGCCGCCGCCCACAGGCCGAGGCTCGCCAGGAGCAAGGCCCCGAGGCTCACCGGATGGACCGGCACAGGGTAGAGCGCAGCGAGACCCGCGCAGAGCAGGGCAGCGGTCTGTGTCAGGCGGCCGATGCCGCAGCGCCACGCCACGCCCGCGAGCAGCAGCAGCCCCGAGATCAGCAGGCACCCCGCGGCGAGCCCGATCCACCACGCGGCAGCGGCCGGACCGAATACGGCGGGCGCAGCCGAGCGCAGGCCGGCCCAGACGAGGATCGGGACGAGCGTTCCGGCAACGGCAAGCCACCAAAGGCGGCCGGCCGGCGCGAGCACGCTCCCCGCGAGCGCAGCGGCGATCGACGCGACCGTCTCGTCGGGCCCGATCACCGGCGCGCCGTAGAGGGGAACGGTCTCGGCGGCAGGTGGAAACGCGCGTTCGGTCATCGGCTCAACGGTCGGCCGCGGGCTGCGCGCGGCTTCGATCCTGAAGGACAAAGGCGGGCGATGGTGTGTCTCGCACGGCCATCCGGTCTCGTCCGAAGGGAGGGTAGGGAAGGGCGCTGCCGAACGGGATGGCTGGGAAATGCGGGAAAGGCAGGCCCTCCGCCCGCGGAGTCGAACGCAGGCTGACCGCCATGTGCTCTCCCGCACCAAAGAGCAATGCCGCGGCGGGAATGCAATGCGACGCGCCAGCCGCGCGGGCTTGCGCCGCGGCGTTTCCGTGCGAAGAGGACGATCTGGCGAAGAGGACGATCCGTGACGGCCTCCTCACGCGCCGGCCCGCCGGATCGTCCTTCACAGCGCCGAAACCGTTCTCCGATGCCGCACCCCACCGCCGCGAATTCGTCGGCCACGGCTTGGCCGGGCGCCCGGAATGCCGATGGAGCGTGATCCCGTCCTGTTCGCCTGGGCCTCGTCGCCGCGTCGGCACGCGGCGGCGCTCGCGCTGGCGGTGGGCCTCGGCGGACCGCTGGCGCTGTTCGTGCTGCTGTGCCTGCGCGACCTCATCGCGGTGCTGACCCGCAGCAGCCCGGACTTCCTGCCCTTCCTGCGGATCGCCCTGCCGCTGCCGGGCCATCACGGACACGAAGCGCCGATCCTGTTCCCGGGCTGGAGCCTGCCGCCGACGGAATTGCCGCTGATCGCGCTGACCTCGCTCGCCGCCGCAGCCCTGCTGCTGGCCGCCCTCGGGGCTGCGGTTGCGTATCTCTGCTTCTCCGTCCAGGCCCGGGCCACGGCGCGGCTGCGGGCGCGGGCCACCGAGGCGATCCTCGCTTCGCCGCCCGGTGCCCGCGAGGATCTCCGGGCGCTGCCCGGCCTCGTCGGCCAAGCGCTGGCGCGGATGGGCCCGCTCGCGGCGGTCGGCATCGTCGTGCCCGGCCTGACGCTCGCCGCGATCCTGCTGGCCCTCGTCATGGCGGAACTCGCGGCCCCGCGCCTCGTGCCGGTGATCGCGCTGTTGCTCGCCGCCGTCGGGCTGGCGCGGGTCCTGCTCGCCAGCCGCACCGCCGCCCGGCGCAGCCTGCGCCTCGCCGACACCGCCGCGACGGAGGCGGGCCTGCGCGACCTGATCCGGCGGATGCCGGCGGTGCGCGCCCACGGGGCGGCGGCGTTCGAGCGACGCCGCCTGGGGCTGCGCGCACGGGCAGCGCGCAGCGCGCTGGTGCGGGCCGAGGCTCGGCTCGCCTATGCGCGGGCCCCGGCGCTCGCGCTTGTCGTGATCCTGCCCGCCCTCCTCGTGGCCACCGCCCTGTGGCAGGGCGAGGCCGCCACGGAGGCCGACAACGTCCTGCCCGGAGCGCTGGTCGCGGCGGCCGGCGCCTTCGCCCTGGCGGCAACCCTCGTCGCGATCAGCCTGCGCCTGTGGAGCCAGTATCGCGCGGCCGCCCCGTTGTTCCGCACCATTGCCGAGACGCTCGACGCCCTGAGCCCCCGCCTGCCGGGGAACCGGTCGCGCAAGGCGGTCCCATTCCCGGCGGCGGGCGCCCTCGTCGCGAAGGGCGTCGGCGCCTACGATCCCGGCAGCGGCGAGCGGCTGACGGGCGTTGATCTCGCTCTGCCGATGCCGGCGCATGTGGCGATCGTGGGTCACCGCGGCAGCGGATCGCGGGCGCTCGCCGCCCTGCTCGCCGGGCAGATTGAGCCCACCGCCGGCGCCGTCACCTATGGCGGCACCGACCTGCGCGCCTTCGACTCCGCCGAGCGCGCCCGGCGGATCGCGCTGGCCGGCTCGGAGGCGATCCTGATCGAGGGGACGCTGCGCCAGAACCTGCTCTACGGCGCCCGCAGCGGCGACCGCGAGGCCTCGGGGCTCGCCGAGCGCATCGCCATCCTCAAGCTCACCGGACTCGACGCCTTCGTCTACGAGCGGGGCTTGGAAGCCTCGGTCGATCCCGAGGACGATCCCGCCACCGCCGCGGCGGTCGTCGCCGCCCGCTGGGCCGTGCGCGAGGCGCTGGCGAGCGAGGGCATGGCCCGGCTCGTCGAGCCGTTCGACCCGGCCCGCTACAACCATCAGGCCGATATCGGCGAGAACATCCTGTTCGGCGAGGCGGTGAGCCCGGCCTTCTCGCAAGCGCGGCTCGCGGCCCACCCCTACCTGCGCGCCGTGCTGGAGGCCGAGGATCTCACGCGAACCCTGGTCGATGTCGGGCTCCAAGTGGCGCGCTCCACCGTCGAGATCTTTGCCGACCTGCCCGACGACCACCCGCTATTCGAGACCTTCTCGCTGTTTCCGGCGGCCGAGCGGGGCTATTTTGAGGATCTGGTCGCGCGCCAGCCCGAGGCCCGCGGTTTTCGGCGCGGCCCGGCCGGGCACCGCGACCGCGAGCGGCTGATCGGGCTCGCTTTGCGTTACAGCGAGACCCGCCACCGCTTCGGCCTGATCGACGAGGCGCTGGAACAGCGTCTGGTCGCCGCCCGCCACTCCTTCGCGGCGATGCTGCCACCGCGCTACCGCGAGAAGGTCGAGTTCTACGATCCCTCCCGGCTCACCGCCGCCGCGAGCCTGGAGGAGAACCTGCTGTTCGGGCGCATCACCCAAGGCGAAGCGGGCGCCGAGGGGCGGGTGCGCGCTCTGGTGCGCCGGGTGCTCGCCGAGCAGGGGCTGGAGCCCACCGTCTACCGGCTCGGCCTCGCGGCGCGGATCGAGGCGGGCGTGGCGGTGGCGGGCCAAGGCCAGCGCGCGATCCTGGGGGAGGGCGCCATCGGCCCGCGCGAGCGGGTGGCGATCGAGTTCGTGCGCTGCCTCGTGCGCCGCCCGGACATCCTCGTGGTCGGCCTCTCCCTCGACGACCGCAAGCCCGACGAGATCACCGCCCGGATCGAGCGCCTGCGGGCGCTGCGCGCCGGGGCGGCGCTGATCGTCTGCCTGCCCGATGAGGACACCCTGAACCGGCAGGCGCCGTTCGACGCGGTGCTGCGGGTGGAGCGCAACACGGTGGTGAGCGGCGATCCGCAGGAAACCGAGGCGGTGACCGTCTGAGCGCTTCCCTTTCCCGCAAAACCGCCCCAAAGCTTGTGCACGATCCGGTTCCGTCGCCCGCGGGCGCCGCCGGTCGGCCTCGATCGAGACGGTGCATGCTTCCCCCGAACTGCTCTCGAGGCTCTGTGAGATCCTTCCTCAGAACCTTGATTCCGGGGCTGGTCGGGTTGGCGATCCTCACCGCGTCGGACACGCTCGCCCGGGCCGACAAGGCGAATGCGCCGATCCCGGCCGCGACGCTTGCGCTGATGGCTGCACGCGGCACCAACGCCGCCTCGCCGATCGTGCTGCGGGCCTACAAGAAGGAATCCGAGATCGAGGTCTGGAAGCGCAACGCCAGCGGGCGCTACGTGCCGATCAAGACCTATCCGATCTGCCGCTGGTCCGGGCAGCTCGGGCCGAAGACCAAGAGCGGCGACCGGCAGACGCCGGAGGGGTTCTACACGGTGGCGAAGAGCCAGATGAACCCGAACTCGCGCTACTACCTCTCCTTCGACGTCGGCTACCCCAACGCCTACGACCGGGCACACGGCTCCACCGGCTCGGCGGTGATGGTGCACGGCGTCTGCTCGTCGATGGGCTGCTTTGCCATGACGGATGCGGTGGCGGGCGAACTGTTCGCGATCGCCCGCGAGGCGTTCGCCGGGGGGCAGGGCGCGTTTCAGTTCCAGTCCTTCCCGTTCCGGATGACGGCCGCGAACATGGCCCGGCACCGGACCGACCCGAACATCGCCTTCTGGCGCCAGTTGAAGGAGGGTTCGGACCGCTTCGAGGCGACCGGCGAGGAGCCGGCCGTGAGCGTCACGAGCGGCCGCTACACCTTCGCGCCCTCGCGCGATCCGGCCAAGGAAGCGGCCTTCAGCGCCCTGCACAAGGACGAGACTGACCGCATCGCCGCCCTGGTGGAGGAGGGCGCGGCGGCCGTGCGCACGACCTATTCCGATGGCGGCCAGCACGCCTTCTGGGCAGCGCGGATCCTTCAGGGGCATCCGGTGGGCGACATCAGCCGGCCGGAGGCGCTGGCCTATGCCGGCCAGGAAGTCGTGCTGATCCCCGCCCGCCGCAGGGCGCCGCCACCGCCGCCCGTACCGGACGCCGTATGGACGGCCTGGATCGGCACGGCCAGCCCGTCGCTCACCGTGCGGACCGCAGGTGTCGTGCCGCCCTACGCCGCCGCGACCGCCCGCATCACGGCACCGGTCACGCGCTATGCGCAGACCTGGCCGAGCTTCGCCCGCGCGGCGATCGAGCGTACGCTGCCGCCGCCAGACCTCGCCCCTTCGCAACCCCCGATTGAGAAACTTGCCCAGCGCTGACTTGGAGCCGCTCAAAACGGCGTGTGCGAGCACGCACACAAACCCGAATGGCGGCCCCCCATCTCCGCACTGTACACTCGGAGCCTGAAGAGGGGCCGAAGAACAGCCGCGGATCCATAGCGCGGATGCGTGCGGCGGCACCACTACCACCAGAGAAAGCCCGGCCCGAGGCCGAGCATTGGTACCGATCCATGACCCTGCCATATCCAGCCAAGGACGATTCCCTCGTCCTGCGTTTCTGGGGCGTCCGCGGCTCTACGCCGGTCAGCGGCCCGGAGAACGCCGAGTTCGGCGGCAATACGCCGTGCCTGGAGATCCGTTGCGGGGAACGTCTGTTCGTGATCGATGCCGGCTCGGGCCTCGGTGCCTTCGGGCGCAACTGCTGCGAGAGCCTGCCGCAGGATATCGACCTGCTGTTCAGCCACCTGCATCTCGATCACACGGCGGGTCTGCCGTTCTTCAAACCGGCGGTTCTGGACGGCGCCCGCACGATCCACACCTATTGCGGCAATCTCGATGGGGCCAGCGCCGAGGACGCCCTCGGCCGGCTGTTCTCGCCGCCGCTCTTTCCCGTCACGCTCGACGTGCTGCCCTGTTCCTTCGCGCATCACGGCTTCCGCGCGGGCGAGCCGCTCACCTTTGCCGACGGCATCCGGGTCGATACGATTCTGCTCGACCACCCGCAGGGATCGACCGGCTACCGCTTCGACCATGGTGGCAAGCGGCTCTGCATCATCAGCGACATCGAGCACGGCGTGAACTGGCCCGATCCGGACCTGTGCCGCTTCGTCGAGGGGGCCGACCTCCTCGTCTATGACGGCATGTTCACGGAGGGCGAGTATCCCTGCTGCAAGGGCTGGGGCCACTCGACCTGGCAGAAGGGCGTGGAACTGGCCAAGGGCGCGGGCGCCAAGGCGCTCGCCATCATCCACCTCCATCCCTGCCATTCGGACGTGCAGTTGCGCTCGGTCGAGGCCGAAATGCAGGCCGAGATGCCCACCGCCTTCATCGCCCGCGAGCGGCAGTCGATCGAGGTGGGCCGGCCGCTCGTCGGCCTCGCCGAACCGCCGGTGGTGGCGCTGGCACGCCGGGCCTGAGGCGGCCCGACAGCCCGTGATCTCGGCGCCGGCCCTGTCACCTCCGGGGACGGATCACCATGCCGAAGGAAGCATCATTACCCGGCAGGCGCGGCCCCTCTCCCAGGCGGGAGAGCGGCCGCAATCGGTATCCTTACAGAGCCGAGGTCGCGTTCGCCCCTTCCTCGCGGCCGATGCGGCTGTGCTTGCGGCTCCAGGCGAAGTAGATCACGAGGCCGATCGCCAGCCAGATGATGAGGCGCAGCCACGTATCGCCGTCGAGCGAGACCATCATACCGAGGCAGAACAGGGCGCCGAGGATCGGCACGAACGGCACCAGCGGGGTGCGGTAGGCGCGCGGTGCGTCGGGCTGGGTGCGGCGCAGGATGACGACGCCGGCGCAGACGAGGATGAAGGCGAGCAGCGTGCCGATGCTCGTCATGTGGCCGAGTTGCGAGATCGGCAGGAAGCCGCCGAGCGCGCTCGTGAACACCATGAAGAACAGGTTCGAACGGTAGGGCGTCTTCCACTTCGGATGGATCGCCGAGAAGAAGCCCGGCAGCAGCCGGTCCTTCGACATGGAGTAGAACACCCGGCTCTGGCCGAGCAGCAGCACGAGGATCACGGTCGAGAAGCCGCAGATCACGCCGAAGGTGACGAGGCTCTTCAGCCACGGAAAGGGCGTCGCGGCGATCGCGGTGTTCACCGGGGCGGCATCGCCGCGCATGGCTTCGTAGTGGACGAGGCCGGTCAGCACGCCCGCAAACGCGATGTAGAGCACCGTGCAGATCGCCAGCGAGCCGAGGATGCCGATCATCATGTTGCGCTGGGGGTTCTTGGCCTCCTGCGCCGCAGTCGAGACCGCGTCGAAACCGACATAGGCGAAGAACACCACGCCGGCCGCGCGCATCACGCCGCTCCAGCCATACTCGCCGAAGGTGCCGGTGTTGGCCGGCAGGAAGGGGTCGTAGTTCTGCGCCTTCACGTAGAACAGGCCGACCCCGATCACGATCGCCACCACCGCGAGCTTGAGCAGCACCACCGCGCCGTTGACGCGGGCGGATTCGCGGATGCCGATCATCAGCAGGGTCGAGGCCGCCACCACGATCAGGATCGCCGGCACGTTGACGATGCCATGCGCCAGTGTGCCGTCGGCGAGCTGGTAGGTCTCGAAGGGCGAGTGCACGAGCGAGCCCGGCAGGTTGATGCCCAAGGTGTCACGCATGAAGCGGGCGACGTAGCGCGACCAGCTCACCGAGACGGTGGCCGCCCCGACCGCGTATTCGAGCACGAGATCCCAGCCGATGATCCAGGCGATGAACTCGCCCATCGTGGCGTAGGTGTAGGTATAGGCCGAGCCCGCCACCGGGATCATGCCGGCGAGCTCGCTGTAGCACATGCCCGCAAGCGCGCAGCCGATCGCCGCGATGGCGAAGGAGAGCGTCACCGCCGGCCCGGCATGCTCCGCCGCGGCGATGCCGGTGAGCGAGAACAGGCCCGCCCCGATCACCGCGCCGATGCCGAGGCCGATCAGGCTCCAGGGACCGAGATGGCGTTCCAGCTTGTTCTCGCCGGATTCGGCGTCGGCGTTGAGCCGTTCGAGCGTCTTGATCCGGAAAAGGTCACTCGCCAAGCCTGACGCCATATCTGCCCCAACCCCCTCGTACCGGCCGAACTCCTCTGACGGAGCGGCCGAATTCTCACACAGATGAATCGTGAAACCGACGCGGGCGCAACGGCCTCAGGCGACATTGCAGTGCAAGGACCCGGCCAAGCTGTCACGCGAAGCGGCCGCGCCGAGGTCCGTGGCGGCGATCCCAGCTCACAGCGCCCAGGTGAGATCCCGGTAGGCGCTGTCCCAGAAGCCGAATTCGAGGCGGGTCGCGTGGGTGTAGGCCGCGTGCATCCGCGCGCGCAGGGCCGGGGAGGCGTCGGCGGCCGCCTCGTCGGTCGCGGCGATCATCGCGGCCACCGCCTCGCCGAACTCCTCGCCGGCATAGGTGTCGATCCAGGCGCGGTAGGGATTGTCGGGCTTGGCGCGGGCGAAGATGTCGCGGCCGACCTCGGCGTAGATCCAGAAACAGGGCAGAAGCGCGCCGAGTACGACTTCGTAGGGCTCGGCATAGGCCGTCGCGATCAGCCACGCGACGTAGTGGTCGCAAGCCGGCGAGAGGGGCGTTGCGGCAAACGTCCCGGCATCGATGCCGTATTCTTGGAAGAAGCCGCCATGCAGCGCGCGCTCGACCACGATGGCGGTCTCGGCGCCGCGGGCGAACTGCACGATCCGGTCGGGATGCGGCGCCTTGGCAGCGGCGAGCGCCAGCGCCCGGCCGAAGCCGATCAGGTAATGCGCGTCCTGCACGATGTAGCGGCGGAACCGCTCGCGACTCAGGGAGCCGTCCGCCAGTTCCGCGTTGAACGGCATCGTGCGGATCGTTTCAAAGGCCGCGAGATTGCGGGCCCAGGCTTCCTGCGAGAAGCGCCCGGCTGAGAGGTCTTCGGCCAAGGGCGGCGCTCCGTCTTGTGAAAAGGCTCAACCCTGCCGCTGCGCCTGAGTCACCGCGACGTGGATCAGTTCGGCCAGCGTGCGCACCCTGAGCTTCTGGCGCATCTGCGAGCAGGCATTGGTGACGGTCTTGTAGCTGACCGAGAGGTCGGCGGCGATGGCTCCGTAGGACTTGCCCTGGGCGAGGCGCGCCAGGATCTGCTGCTCGCGCGGCGTGAGCTGCGTCTCCGGGGTGCGGCGCGGGTCGGCGCGCAGCATCGCGACCTCGGTGGCGAGCCGCCGGTCGAGATAGACCTCGCCCGCGCGCACCCGCTCGAAGGCCTGGAACAGCTCGTTCGAAGCGTGATCCTTCAGCACGTAGCCGAGCGCCCCGGCCTCCAGCGCCCGCGAGACGATGACGGGATCGTTGTGCATCGAAAACACGAGCACGCGGGTCTCGGGCTCGATGGCGCGCATGCGCCGGATCAGGGCGAGGCCGGCGAGGCCGCTGCCCTGGAAGGTAAGATCGCAGATCACCACCGGCGGGCGCAGGCGGTGGAAGGCGCGGTAGCCGGAGACGACGCCGGTCGCCTCGACCACGGTCTCGATTCCGGCATCCTCCAGCACACGGCGACAGCCCTGGAGGACGATCGGGTGATCGTCGATGACCAGGACGGGGGTGGCGGCACCCTTGCTCGACGCTGCTCTCATCATGGGGCTGCTGACCGGCGCGTTCATCGTACACGCATCACTTGGGTTGCGGCGCGACGGGCGGAGGCGGAACCTCGCTGCCGTCGCGCTCGGGATCGATCGGGAGGGTGATCCGGACAACGGTTCCGGAGGCGTTGTTGTCAAGAGACGCCGTATCGAGACTGAAATGACCGCCCAGCGCCTCGACCCGCTCGCGCATCCCCGACAGGCCGAGGCCGACACGGTGGCCGGGCGTGATCCCGGTGCCGTCATCCTCGACGCTCACCCGCAGGACCGTCAGGCCGGCGGCGTCGGTCTCCTCCGTCGCGCGGGCCCGGACGTGGCGGGCAGCGCCGTGGCGTACGGCGTTGGTGCTGCTCTCCTGGATGCAGCGGAACACGGTGAGATCGACGATGTCGCCGTAGCCGCGGGCCAAGCCCTCGAACGCGCCATCGAAGGCGGTCTCGGGATGGCGCCGTCGGAAGTCGCGGAGCAGCAGGTTGAGGCAATCGGTCAGCGGCACCTCGCCGAGCCCGTGCGGGCGCAGGCGGTTGAGAAGGTCACGGTTGAGGACCTGAACCTGGCCGACGATGCTGCCGATGTCGCCGGCCCGCGCCGCGAGCCGGCCGCGGTCGATCTCGCCGGGGCTGGCGGCGAGCCGCGCGACGGAGGCCGCGTTCGCCTCAAGCGCAAACAGGCACGGGCCGAACTCGTCGTGGAGTTCGAGGGCGATGCGGGCGCGCTCGTCATCCTGGGCCGTCAAGAGTTGGCGGTTGAGGCGGCCGTTGGCGGCCCGCGCGTCGAAGAGCGCCCCGGCCACGCGGTTGAAGCGCTCGGCGATCACCGCGAGTTCGCGGGAGGCGGGCGGGTCGAGATGGGCGGTGTAATCGTGCCGCTCCAGCCGGTTCAGCCCGTCAGCCAGGCGTCCGAGCGGCCGCAGGATGCGCCCGAGCGCCAGGGTGAGGGCAGCCAGCACCGCGAGGTTCAGGATCAGGCTGGCGAGCGCCAGCGAGCGGGCATAGCCCCAGACTTCCTCGATCTCGTCCAGGGGCTGGGTCGTGATCGCGGCGGTGCCGATCCGCTCGCCCTTCACGACGATGGGCAGATCGTGCTGGCGCGGCTCGGGGGCGATCAGCCGGACGAACCAGCGCGGCGCCGTCCGCTGCTCGCGCGCCTGCTCGGAGGGACCAAAGCCGACACGCTTGCCCTCCGCATCGAGGATGGTCACGCGGACATGGCGCAGGGCCTGAAAGCGCAGGTCGAGGGTGTGGAGCACGCTCTCGGGGCTTGGGCTGCGCAGGGAGCGGATGGTATCGGCGACCAGGGGCTCGACGGTGGCGAGACCGGCCGCGGTCTCGACCTGCACGGCGCTGCGCGCGGTCAGCACGATCACGCCGCAGGAGGCGAGGGCGGCGACGATGTCGATGGCGAGCACGACCAGGATGAGCCGCGTGCGCGTCGGCCAGCCGGCCCAGAACGGCAGCCCCGTGCCGTCGGCCCGATCCTGCGCCTTGTCGAGGTTGGGATCGGCCACGCTTTGCGCCATCAGGGGCGTCGGGGAAGTTTGCGTCGCGGCGGGAATCGGCACGGGCCCTCGCGGTCGATCAGTCCGCCATACGCCGACACGAGCAGGCCGGATCCGGGACCATTCGGCAAACCGCCATCGGTTAAAAGGCTCAGATTTCTACTCTTTCGGCACGGCGGCACCGTGGCCGATCGCCGGATGATTGTCCATGCCGGGGCCGCGCCGCAGGGTCGCGCGGCACACTGATGTTTTTCTTATGATCCCGCACGACCAACCGCGCACCGCATCGATCCGGTTACACGCTCCGTTAAACCGGCTCGGCTAAGGTCGATTGCGAGAACTCATCGCGATGAGACTTGCCCGGCGCGCGCCTGTCCCGATCAGGTCCGGCCGCCCTGGAGTTTCCGCCAGATTCGTGTGGGTGGACGGCGCCTGAATTCTCAACAGGCGACGCCGGACATCTTGCCGCCGCATTGCCGAGGCCGTCTTGTTGCAGGGCTACAACGTGCAAGAGGCCGACCGCATGTCGGTGACGATTCACCCATCTCAAACCCGGCCGGCCGAGAGCAGGGCTCCGGCCCGTCGCCGGCTGCCCGTCATCCTCGGCGCCGCGGGCGGGAGCGCTGCCCTCCTCGTCTTCGCCGTGGGGGCTTTCGCGTTCTTCTCCGATCTCGCCGATCCCAGGAGCCGGCCGGCGCGGATCGCACCCGTCGCCTCGCAATGGCCAGACCTGAAGGACGGCGTTCCGGCGCTGGCGCCGGCCTCCGTCGGGTTGCCGGAAGCGCGCCGGGCCAGCCTGCCGGCCGCGGAACCCGTCGCACCGGCCGCAGCGCCACCGCCCGCGCCGGTGGCGGCTGCAACGCCGGAGATCGCCCCACCGGTCCGGGCGAACCTGCCGATCGAGCCGGCACCCACGGTTCCGGCCGCGGCCCGCACGGCGGCCGCGCTCGCCCCCGCCAAAGTCACTGTGCCGCTGCCTCCGAGCCGGAGCGAGATGGTGCAGGCGAAGACGGAACAGCCGGCGCGTTTCGTTTCGCTGCCCGCGAAGACGAAACCCGAGATCGCCAAGGTCGAGGCCAAGGTCGAGGCCAGAACCAAGACCGAGACAGCCAAGGCTGAAACCGCCAAGGTTGAGCCGGCGAAGGCCGATCCCAGCCGGAAGCCCGCGCCCGCCGTCCGCAACCGCGCCACGGAAGCGCGGCCGACGCAGACCGCCTCGGCGCAAGCACCCGCCGCGCGACCGGCACAGGACGCGGCGGAAGAGCCGGAACTGCTCGGCGTCAAGATTCCCGGCGGCCGTCAGATCCGCGACGGCTGGGATGCCGCCGTGAGCGGCCTGCTCGGCGGCAAGTCCGGCGGCGAATAAGCCCGGCGGCGAGTAAGGCCAAGCTCAAACGAGCCGGACGCCGCCATTACGTTTGCACCCCCGAAATCGTCGCCGGGGCGGCTTTCTTGCCCCGGCGCCGTCGCGAGGCGGCTCAGCCGCCCCGGCCGGTTTTGGTCGCCTCGCGGCGATGGCGCTGGGCGCGGGGGCTCTTCGGTGCCTTGGCGGCGGCCGGTCCATCCCCCTGCATCCGCTCGACGCGGACATCGGCGGGCCCACGCCGGGCGAAGGACGCGGCGAAGTCATCCGCCGCGCTGGCACGGACCTCGAAGGTCGTCTCGTTGTCGAAGATCCGGATGGAGCCGATATCGCCCCGCCCGATCTGCCCGCGGCGGGTCAGCATCGGCAGAAGGCGGCGTGGCTCGGCCCGGTCGCGGCGGCCGAGATTGAGCCGGAACCACGCCGCCGGCTCGTCGTCACCGACCCGCGACGCGCCAACCGGCACACTGCTGCGGGAATCCGGACGCCGGCTGGTCTCGTAGGCCGGATCGCTCACCTCCTCCGGCACGGGGATGCGCGAGCGGTAGAGCCGGGCGAAGGCCGCGGCCAGACGCTCGGGCGGGCAGCGCTCCATCAGCGCCTCGGCCCATTCCCGCTCCCACTCGCGGTCCTCTTCCGTCTCGGGCTCGGCGAGCAGCGGATCGGACATCATCCGCTCGCGGTCGAGGATGCGGATTTCGTCCGCGTTCGGCGGGCCGCTCCAATCGGGACTGACCTTGGCGATGGCGAACATCTGCTCGGCCCGCCGCCGCTTGGCCGCCGGCACGAGCACGACGCTCGTCCCCTTGCGGCCGGCGCGGCCGGTGCGGCCGGAGCGGTGCTGCATCACCTCCGCATCGTGCGGCAGGTCGGCGTGGATGACGAGGTCGAGCCCCGGCAGGTCGATGCCACGGGCGGCGACGTCGGTGGCGACGCAGACGCGGGCACGGCCGTCGCGCAGGGCCTGGAGCGCGGCGTTGCGCTCGCCCTGGCCGAGTTCGCCCGAGAGCGCCACGGCGGAGAAGCCGCGCTCGGTCAGCGAGGCCTGGAGATGGCGCACGCCGTCACGGGTGTTGCAGAACACGATCGCCACCGGCGCATCGACGTAGCGCAGAATGTTGACGACGGCGTGCTCGACCTCGCGCGGCATCACGCGCACCGCGCGGTAGACGATGTCGGCATGGCCGCGGGTCTCGCCGGCGACCGCGAGGCGCAGGGCGTCGCGCTGGTAGCTCTCGGCGAGTGCGACGATGGCCTTCGGCAGGGTCGCCGAGAACAGCAGGGTGCGCCGGTCCTTCGGGGTCGATGCCAGGATGAATTCGAGATCCTCGCGAAAGCCCATGTCGAGCATTTCGTCGGCCTCGTCGAGGATGACGGCGCGAAGACCTTCCGTGACGAGCCGGCCGCGCTCCATGTGGTCGCGCAGGCGCCCCGGCGTGCCGACGACGATATGGACGCCGGCCTCCAGCGCGCGGGCCTCGCGGCGCGGATCCATGCCGCCGACGCAAGGGACGATGCGCGCGCCGGTCTGCGCGTAGAGCCAGGTCAGCTCCCGCTGCACCTGGAGTGCCAGCTCACGGGTCGGAGCGATGACGAGCGCCAGCGGCGCGCCGGGCGGCGGCAGCGCCTCGTCTTCGCCGAGCAGCGTACCGGCGATGGCGAGACCGAAGGCAACGGTCTTGCCCGATCCGGTCTGAGCCGAAACGAGCAGGTCGCGCTCTGGGACGGCATCGAGCACCGCCTGCTGAACGGGTGTCGGCTCGGCATAGTTGCGCTCGGTGAGCGCCCGCGCCAGGGGGGAGGGCAGAGACGGAAATGGCAAGGGAGATGCGCCTTAAGAACCGGCGCATTCGCACCGGTACACGCGAACCGGCAGACGGCCGGATCGGAATTCGGATGCCGTTTCTAACGCCAACCGGGCGCGGAGACCACTACCTGCACCGCGCAGCGGCGTTGCACGGTGCGGATTACGCGGGCGAACTGGCGCGGATGCCCCGGCCTTTTCGAGAAGATCGCCTCACGTTGACGGTTCGTGGCGATATCCCGCCCTGTGCCCGCACCGGAGCCGGTCGTCGCCGATACCAGTCCCAGTCGCTCCAGGGGCGGGCGCTTCTCGACGGCATCGCCGCGCCCAACGACGGCGGATCGGCCGAGCGCGTCCTACGCCGCCCGCTCCTCCACCAGGGCGACGATGTCGTCCCAGCGCGAGAGGAAGGCGGTGACGCAGTCCGGATCGAAATGCCGGCCTGCCTCCGCCTCGACATGGGCGCGCGCCCGTTCCAGGGACCAGGCGGGCTTGTAGCTGCGCACGGAGATCAGCGCGTCGAACACGTCGGCCACCGCGACGATCCGGCCGGAGCGGGGAATCTCCTCGCCCTTGAGACCGCGGGGATAGCCGCTGCCGTCCCAGCGCTCATGGTGGGTCAGCGCGATCTCGGCGGCGATCTGGAGCAGGCGCGAGGGGCTGTCATGCAGCATGTGGTAGCCGCGCAGGGCGTGCTGGCGCATCTCCTCCCACTCGTCGGGGGTGAGGGGGCCGGCCTTCATCAGGATGTGGTCGGGGACCGCGATTTTGCCGATGTCGTGCATGGTCGAGGCCAAAGCCACGTCGTCGGCCTCCGCCGACGACAGGCCGAGTCCCTCGGCCACCGCGATGACGCAGCCGGCCACGCGGGTGAGATGGTCGCCCGCCCGGTCATCGCGGAACTCGGCGGCCAGCATCAGGCGGCGGATCAGCTCGCGCTCACGCGCCGAAGCGTCGGCCACCGCCCGTGCCGCGTCGCGCCGCATGGCGCGCGCGCGATCGTCGCTCTCCCGGCGCGCCAGGGCGAGTTCGATCAGGACGCCGACCCGGTCCTGAAATTCCAGCGCGTCGAAGGGCTTGGGCAGCGTGTCGGTGGCGCCGGCCTCGCGGCCGATCCGGCGCAAGGTCCGGGCGTCGCCGCCGGCCACGAGCAGGACCGGCGTGCGGACGAGGCTCTCCTGCTCCCGCAGGGCGCGGATCAGGGCCGGGGCGTCGAACCGCTCGGGCTCGGCCTCCAGCACGATCACCTCAGGGGCTTCGGCGATCAGGTCGTCGATGACATGGCCCGAGACCGCGAGGATGCGGGCGCTGCAGGGCTGCCCGCGCAAAGCGAGGACGAGGGGAGCTGGGGTCCGCGCCGCCACGATGGCGACCACCGCGTCACGGCTTCGCTCCCCGCTTCCTTGCGCGCCGCCCGTCATCGCGTCATCCACGGCGATCCCGGCACGGCCCTCCGCCCGCCGACTCCCGATCACCGCCCCCTGCGTGCCAGAATATGGTTAACCAAAATTTGACACAGCGTGACCAACCTTCGCGCGGCCGCGCCGACCGGGCCCCACTTTTCGGGCCGGCGCGCTAGATTCCCGGCATGACCGACGCCTTCCCCCTCGATCCGCGGCTCGCCGCCGACACTCATGCCGTGGGCGATCTCGCCCTCTGCTCCGTCCTGCTGATGGACGATGCACGCTTCCCGTGGCTGATTCTGGTGCCGCGGCGGCCGGGCTTGAGTGAACTCACCGACCTCACGCCGGAGGATGCGAGCCTCGCCTTCGAGGAGACGCGGATCGCGGTCAGGGTGATGCAGGCGCTCGCCCAGCCGGATAAGGTCAACGTCGCCAGCCTCGGCAACGTGGTGGCGCAGCTTCACATCCACGTCGTGGCACGGTTCCGCTCGGACCCGGCATGGCCGGGGCCGGTCTGGGGCGTCGGCGAGCGCAAGCCCTACCCGCCGCATGCCCGCGCCGCCCTGCTCGAACGGGCCGCCGCCCTGTTCATGGCCGCGTGAGGCGCCCCGGATGACCGGCTCGCCCACCACGCCCGGCCGGGATGCGCTCGCCTATGCCGCGAGCCGCCTCGTGCGACACTCCGCCGAATTCGGCCCGGCCCCCGCCCTGACGGATGCCGGAGCGGATGCCCGCCTCGTGCTGATGGCGGGCGAGACGGTGATCCTGCGCGCCGCCCTGGCGGAGACCGGAACGGCCCTGCTTACGCCGGACGAGGCCGGCCGGGCCGGCGAACGCGCCGTCGAAATCTACCTCGGTCGGGTCGAGGGGCGGCCGGTCTTCGCCGGCGCCGTCCCGGGGGAGGCGGCCCTGCTCTTCCCCGAGCCCGGCCACCGCGCCCTCGACCTGCGGGCGCTCGCGACCGAGGGCGCGGTGGCCCGCGAGGAGCAGGGACTCATCGCCACCGCCAAATCGGTGCTGGCCTGGCACGCGCGGCACCGCTTCTGCGCCAATTGCGGCAGTCCGACCAGCATCGCCGCCGGCGGCTTCCGCCGGGAATGCGAGGCTTGCGGGCTGCACCACTTCCCGCGCACCGATCCCGTGGCGATCATGCTCGTGCGGCGGGGCGAGACCTGCCTGCTGGGGCGTGGCCCGCATTTCAAGCCGGGAATGTATTCCTGCCTCGCCGGCTTCATCGAGCCCGGCGAGACGGTCGAGAACGCCGTGCGCCGCGAGACCCGGGAGGAGACCGGCGTCGCGGTCGGCGCCGTCGCCTATCACGCCTCGCAGCCCTGGCCGTTCCCGGCCTCGCTGATGATCGGCTGCGTGGCCGAGGCACTGTCGGAGGCTATCCGCACCGATCCCGACGAACTGGAGGATGCGCGCTGGTTCTCGCGCCCGGACGTTGCACGGATGATCCAGGGCAACCACCCCGAGGGCCTGACCGTGCCGCCGGCTACCGCCATCGCCCACCTGCTGCTGCGCGACTGGCTGGACGGTGTCATTGGTCCTGCGCCGGGCTCGACGGCGTAAGGCGAGCGCGCTCGCGCTTCACGGACGCGAGCGGATGGTGTAGGCGCCCCCACTTGGCCGGGAAACCGGCCGAGGAATTGGCCGGGGAAGTCGGGCCCTGCGCGGCGGCCCGGTTCCGGGGGAACCGTGCCCCGGGCCTCAAGGCCGGACCTACCGCCGGGAGCGAGAACCATGACCGCCCGCATCGATGCCGCCTTCGCCCGCTGCCGCGCGGAAGGACGTGCCGCCCTCGTCACCTACGTGATGGCCGGCGATCCCGATCCGGAGACCTCGCTCAAGGTGCTCGAAGCCCTGCCAAAGGCGGGGGCCGACATCGTCGAGTTCGGCCTGCCCTTCACCGATCCCATGGCCGACGGGCCGGCGATCCAGGCGGCGGGTCTGCGGGCGCTGAAGGCGGGCCAGGATCTGCGCGGCACCCTCGCCCTCGTCCGCCGCTTCCGCGAGGGCGACGACCGGACGCCCGTGGTTCTGATGGGCTACTACAACCCGATCCATACCTACGGCGTGCCTCACTTCCTGGAGGATGCGCAGGCGGCCGGCATCGACGGTCTGATCGTCGTCGATCTGCCGCCGGAGGAGGACGAGGAGCTCTGCCTGCCGGCGCTCGAAAAGGGGCTCGCCTTCATCCGCCTGGCGACCCCGACCACGGACGAGGCCCGCCTGCCGGCGGTTCTCGCGAACACCGCGGGCTTCGTCTACTACGTGTCGATCACCGGCGTGACCGGCACGGCGACCCCCGATTTCGGCCGGGTGTCGCAGGCGGTCAGCCGGATCACGGCGCATACGAATCTGCCCGTCGTCGTCGGCTTCGGCGTGAAGACCGGCGCGCACGCCGCCGAGATCGCCCGCGGCGCCGACGGCGTCGTGGTGGGCTCGGCCCTCGTCGATGCCCTGGCCCGCAGCCTCGAGCCCGGCGACCGGGCCGGGAGCGGTACGGTCGAGGCGGTCACCTCCCTGGTGCGCGAGCTGGCGCAGGGGGTCCGCAGCACCGCCAAGGCGCCGGCCGGGGCCTGACCGCAGCCGCTCAGCAGGGAGATCCCCTGGGATCGAGGCGGCGGCGATCCGATATCGATGTGGCAAGGGAACGCGGCAAGTGAACGCGCTGGGACAGGGAGTCTGACGCCATGGTCGAGCCGATGAACTGGATCTCGGAGGTCGTACGGCCCCGGATCAAGACGCTGTTCAAGCGCGAGACGCCGGAGAACCTCTGGGTCAAGTGCCCCGACACGGGCCAGATGGTCTTCCATAAGGAAGTCGAGCAGAACCACTGGGTCATTCCCGGCTCCGAACACCATCTCAAGATGTCGGCCACGGCGCGTCTCAAGATGATGTTCGACGAGGGTACCTGGATCGACGTGCCGCTGCCCGAGGTGCCGGCCGACCCGCTCAAGTTCCGCGACGAGAAGCGCTACGTCGACCGTCTCAAGGAGGCGCGGGCCAAGACCGGGATGCCCGACGCGTTCAAGATCGGCTTCGGTCGCGTCGGCAGCCTGCCGATGACGATCGCGGCTCAGGAATTCGGCTTCATGGCCGGCTCCCTCGGCATGGCCGGCGGCGAGGCCTTCGTCCGCGGCGCCGAGACCGCGCTCGAGAAGCGCACCCCCTACGTGCTGTTCGCGGCCTCCGGCGGCGCGCGGATGCAGGAGGGGATCCTCTCGCTTATGCAGATGCCCCGCACCACGGTCGCCGTGCGCCGGCTCCGGGCCGCGCGGCTGCCCTACATCGTGGTGCTGACGAACCCGACCACCGGCGGCGTCACCGCCTCCTACGCCATGCTCGGCGACGTGCATCTGTCCGAGCCCGGCGCGCTGATCTGCTTTGCCGGCCCCCGCGTCATCGAGCAGACGATCCGCGAGAAGCTGCCCGACGGCTTCCAACGGGCGGAGTATCTGCGCGAGCACGGCATGGTCGATCAGGTCGTCCACCGGCATCAGCTCAAAGAGACGATCAGCCGGCTCTGCGGCTTGCTGATGGACGTGCGCCGGACGCCCGAGCCCGGCACCGCCCCCGAGCCGACCACACCCGAACCCCTGCCGAACGCGGCCTGAACTCAATCCGCGACAGAAGGTCTCCGCGCGAGATGGAATCCTCCGACGCGTTGATGGCGCGCTTCCTCGCCCTGCATCCGCGCACGATCGACCTGTCGCTCGGGCGCATCCAGCGCCTGCTCGCGGCCCTGAATCATCCCGAGCGGCGGCTGCCGCCGGTGATTCACGTCGCCGGCACCAACGGCAAGGGCTCGACCATCGCCTTCATGCGGGCAATCCTAGAGGCGGGGGGCTTGGCCGCCCACGTCTATACCTCGCCCCACCTCGTGCGCTTCCATGAGCGCATCCGCTTAGGCGGCATCGGCGGCGGTCACTACGTCGCCGAAGACCGGCTCGCCGACGCCTTTGCCCGCTGCGAGGCGGCCAACAAGGGCGATCCGATCACCGTGTTCGAGATCACCACGGCGGCCGCCCTGCTGCTGTTTTCCGAATGCCCCGCCGACGTGCTGCTGCTGGAAGTCGGCCTCGGCGGTCGCGTCGACGCCACCAACGTCATCGACCACCCGGCCTGCGCCGTGGTCACTCCGATCGGGCGCGACCATGCCGAGTATCTCGGCGACACCGTCGAGGCGGTTGCGATGGAGAAGGCCGGCATCTTCAAGCGCGGCTGCCCGGCGGTGATCGCCGCCCAGGATTATGCCGGGGCCGATGCCGTCCTCTGCCGCCAGGCCGAGCGGATCGGCGCGGTGCCAGTGCGGATCGGCAACCAGGATTTCTCCGTGCACGAGGAGAGCGGGCGCTTCGTCTACCAGGACGAGGTCGACCTGTTCGATCTGCCCCGGCCCCGCCTCGCTGGGCGCCACCAGCTCACCAATGCCGGCACCGCCATCGCGGCCCTGCGCGCGGCGGGCTTCGGCGATATCGGCACGGTCGCCCTCGAAGCCGGCCTGCGCAACGTCGATTGGCCGGGCCGGCTCCAGCGCCTCGTGCGCGGGGCGCTCGCCGAGCGGATGCCCAAGGACGCCGAGCTATGGCTCGACGGCGGCCACAACGCCGATGGCGGGCGCATCCTCGCCGCCGCCATGGCCGATCTGGGCGAGCGCAGCGACGTGCCGCTGGTCCTGATCGTCGGGCTGCTCGGCACCAAGGATGCCGAAGGCTTCCTGAAGAACTTCGTCGGCCTTGCCCGCTCACTTGTGGCGGTGCCGATCACCGGCCAGATGGCGGCGCGGCCCGCCGAGGAAGTGGCGGAAATCGCCCGTGAGGTCGGCCTCTCGGCCGAGGTCGCTCCGAGCGTCGAGGCGGCGTTGGCGGCCCTGTCGGACACGGTCTTCGAGCGCCCGCCGCGGGTCCTCATCTGCGGTTCGCTTTATCTCGCGGGCGCCGTGCTCGAAGCCAACGGCACGATCCCGGTCTGACGGCGTCCGCCGGATCGAAGCGGACTTGCGACGGGCGCGGCGCGAGGGCCGGAGATTCGCGCCGCAAGGCCATCGCTGGGCAGACCACATGAGCCGGAAGCGATTCGCGCGTCACGCCGGGCGGCTAAAGACCTTCATCGACCTTCCGTCATCCGGCCCGTGACCTGTCGAATCATGCAAACGACGCGATGGTGTCTGCGCGCCGTCCCGTCGATCGGCGCATCCTGACCGCCTGATTTACGCAAAACTGGTTTCGGCCTCCCCGCGCACCGGATGTAACCGCTCGGCGGGTCGATTGTGGCCCCCCGGGTGTGGCCTGTTCGCTACATCTCAGGCCAGGGAAATGGTCTAGCTTGTGGGCGATCGGGTTTCTGCTGGGGATCAACAAGTGAAAAAGCTTCTCACCTCTCTCGCCGCCTTCACGGCGCTGACCGCGGCGGCCTCCGCCGCCGACCTGCCGCGCCGCGCTGCTCCGCCGCCGGTCTTCACGCCCATCCCGGTGTTCACCTGGACCGGTTTCTACGCCGGTTTCAACGCTGGCTACGGCTTCGGCGTCGATGACAACGGTGCGGCTCCGGTCGTCGGCGTGAACAGCCTGACCGGCCTCGTGCGTCCCGGCCAAACCGCCGTCATCGCCTTCGGCGGCAACAGCCGCAGCGACGGCTTCGTCGGCGGTGGTCAGATCGGCTACAACTACCAGTTCACCCCGGGCTCCGGCGTCGTGATCGGTATCGAGGCCGACGCTCAGTACGTCGATTTCGGCCGTGACCGGAACCAGTTCGCGGTCGCGAACAGCAACCCGGCCTTCCCGGGCGTCGCCGCTCAGCAGGTGTTCAACCCGAACGGCCTGTCCAGCCTCGACTTCTTCGGCACCGTCCGCGGTCGCCTCGGCTACGCCTTCGACCGCGTCCTGTTCTACGGCACCGGCGGCTTCGCCTACGGCGCCGGCGGCGGCCGTCAGTTCGGCCTGCCGAACAGCTCCTCCGACGACTTCCGCACCGGCTACGCTGCTGGCGGTGGTGTCGAGTACGCTCTCCCGACCGACTCGTTCCTGAACTTCTTCCGCTCTTCGGCCGTCACGCTGAAGGTCGAAGGTCTGTACGTGAACCTCGATCGCGGCGGCGGTGCCCTCAACGGCGCCTTCGCGGTGAACAATGCCGGCGCCGTCATCGGCACGACCAGCCCGGGCGTGATCGTCGTTTCCGGCCCCTCGCGCCGCAACGACACCGAGTTCGCTGTCGTCCGCGCCGGCCTGAACTACAAGTTCGGCAGCTACTAAGCCGAACCTTCAATAACAGGGTCTCGAAACCAGGGAGCCCGGCCGCAAGGCCGGGCTTCTTGCGTTTTGGGGCCCGTCGCGAGCGAAGCAAGGCATGAAAAAAGCCCGGCCTCGCGGCCGGGCTGTCTCGGTTCGTTCGGCCCGAATTCGGGACGGGTCAGGCGCTCGCCTGGATCCAGCGGGAGAGATCGCCCTTGGGGGCGGCGCCGACCTTCTGGCTGGCAAGCTTGCCGTCCTTGAAGATCATCAGGGTCGGGATCGAGCGGATGCCGTAGGTCGAGGCGATGCCGGGGTTCTCATCGACATTGACCTTGACGATCTTCACCTTGCCCTGGAGATCGGCGGAGATCTCTTCCAGCGCCGGGCCGATCTGCCGGCAGGGGCCGCACCACTCCGCCCAGAAATCCACTACGACGGGCTCGGCGGACTGCAGAACGTCCTGCTCGAAGCTCGCATCGGTCACTTTCACGGTCGCCATCGTAGGTCCTTTCGACACGCGGGTCCCACGCGGGTGCATGGAGGGCCCCTGCGCAGAGGGCACCGAGAGCGGGTTCGGCGCCTCACGGTGAGGCGAGAATTGGCGACGCCCGACCGCCCGGTCAAGGCATCCCGCCCCGGCCGCGGGTCTGGCACGCCGAACCCACATGGATAAGCCTGCCTTCGTCCCCGCAATCCCCCCACAAGCGGCTTGCCGGCGGCCTTGCCCAGCACCTTGCCAAGAGCATTGCCCAGCGCCTTGCCCCTGACGAACCACGTGGCGAGTCCGTCTCCTCGCGCGGCCCAACCCTCGCCGTGGGCCACCTGCGCCCCATTTGGCGAGCAAGATCGGCGACCCGCACAAGGATCAATCGACGTGACGCGCACCCTTTCCCTCTTGCTCGCCACCGTTGCGGCCCTCGGCCTCGATGCCCCAGCCTTCGCTCAGCAGCCGGCCGGACAGGAATCGCGCTCGCCCCGCATCGAGGGTGAATCGTTCCAGGCGCCGGCCGCGCCGAGTGCCGGCACGTCGATCGCCGAGAAGGAGGCGCCGAACACCGAGTACAAGCCGCTCCTGCCCAACCAGACCCGTGCGCCGGAGCCCGCGCAGAAGACCGAGTTCGAGACCGCCGTCGTGGCCAAGGGCCTGGAAAGCCCCTGGGCGATGGAGTTCCTGCCCGACGGCCGCATGATCGTGACCGAGAAGGCCGGCAAGATCCGCCTGATCGCCAAGGACGGCACGGTGGGCCAGCCGGTGGCGGGCGTGCCGAAGGTCGATTCGAAGGGGCAGGGCGGTCTTCTCGACGTCGCGCTGAGCCCGAGCTTCGCCGCGGATCGCACGATCTACTTCAGCTACAGCGAGCCGCGCGACAAGGGCAACGGCACCACGGTCGCCAAGGCCAAGCTGGTCGAGAGCGACGGCAAGGCCAAGCTCGACGACGT
Source organism: Methylorubrum sp. SL192 (assembly GCF_026672325.1). NCBI lineage: Bacteria > Pseudomonadati > Pseudomonadota > Alphaproteobacteria > Hyphomicrobiales > Methylobacteriaceae > Methylorubrum > Methylorubrum sp. SL192. The sequence continues at coordinate 3,858,125 of NZ_JAPPQV010000003.1, read as the reverse complement.
CAAGGTCATCTTCCGCCAGATGCCGACCTATGACGGCGACAAGCATTTCGGCTCGCGCCTCGTCTTCGCGCCGGACGGCAAGCTGTTCGTCACCGTGGGCGAGCGCTCCGACAAGCAGACCCGCGGGCAGGCGCAGGATCTGACGAGCGGGCTTGGCAAGGTCTTCCGCATCGACACCGACGGCAACGCCCCGAAGGACAACCCCTTCACCGGCGGCGAGAAGGCCAAGCCCGAGATCTGGTCCTACGGCCACCGCAACGTCCAGGCCGCCGCCCTGGACAACCAGGGCCGGCTCTGGACCGTGGAGCATGGGCCGCGCGGCGGCGACGAGCTGAACCGCCCGCGCCCCGGCCTCAACTACGGCTGGCCGGTGGTCACCTACGGCATCGAGTATTCCGGCGAGAAGATCGGCGATGGCCAGACTCAGGCCGGCGGCACGGTGCAGCCGGTCTATTACTGGGATCCGGTGATCGGCCCCTCGGGCATGGCGCTCTACGACAAGGACGCGTTCCCGGCCTGGAAGAACCAGTTCCTCATCGGCGGCCTCGTCAGCACCGGGATCGTCGCGCTCAAGCTCGATGGCGACAAGGTCGTCACCGAGGAGCGCATCCCACTTGAACACCGCGTCCGCGACGTGCGGGTCGGCCCCGACGGCGCCGTCTACGCGGTCACCGAGGATGACGGCCAGATCGTCAAGCTGACGCCGAAGAAGGGCAGCTGAGGAAGACGGAGCAGGTCTCGCCGAGGCTCCCCCCTCTCCCCGCTCTGCGGGGGAGGGACTGTGCGTCTCATGGTGCTCGATCATCGGGCAAGGCTCATTGTCCGAGCAGCGCCCCCTCCACCCGCCGCACCACCGGGCCCGAGGTCCAGACCAGCAGCGCCACGATCGCGTGTTCGGGCCAGATCGCGGCGGCGAGCCGCGCGTAGAGGCTGACCTGAGCCGCCTCGCGCTCCGGCAGCGGCGCGTCGTCCGCGGGCGGGCGGCCGGTCTTGAAGTCGCAGAGGATCACTCGGCCGTCCTCGACGACGAGCCGGTCGATCCGGCCGGTGACGTCGCGCTCGATCCCCTCGACGACGATCCGGCCCGAGAGCGCCACCTCGGCACGGGCTTGGTCTGAGAACAGCGGCGTGAGGTCCGGCGCCTCGATCAGCCGTAGAACCGCGCGGACGAGATCCTTGCGCTTGGCCTCCTCCAGAGTGGGCGCGCGGGCACGGGCGAAGCGGTCGGCGGCTTCGGCCCGCCGGGCCGGCTCGATCCGCGGCAAGTGTTCGAGAAGCGAGTGGACCAGGGCGCCGCGGCGGCGGGCCTCGGCATCGCCGAGGCGCCGACGGGGCTGGCGCTGCCCGTCCGCCGCGCCGAGCGCGCCCGAGGGACTCAGCGGCGGCGCGGCCTCGGCCTCGGGTGCGGCGGCCGAGAACAGCCAGTCCGGCACCACCTCCGGCTCCGGCGGGGCCGTGTCCGCTGCGGCGGCGGCGAGCGAGGCGGCCGAGCCGTCGCGCCAGATCGTGATCGGCCCGTGCTCGGTCTCGACCGCTTCGCCGTCCCCCAGCCCCCGCTCCAGGCCGATGCGGACCATCTCGCACCACGAGGCCGGCGTCTCCCGGGTCGCGCCGCGATAGGGCGCGATGACGAGGTGGTCGGCGGCCCGGGTCATGGCGACGTAGAGCAGGCGGTTGTGCTCTTCCCGCGCCCGCGCCTGGAGGGCGGAGCGGGCGGCCAGCGTCGCCGCGCAATCCTGCGTGCGCCCGCCGGTCCAGACCGGCGGCAGCGGCCCGTCGGCGGTGGAGTCGAGGCCGAGCAGCGGCGGGTCGTTGCGGCCGAGCGGCTCGCAGCCATCGATGACGACGACGACCGGCGCCTCCAGGCCCTTGGCGCCGTGAACCGTCATCACCCGCACCTCGTTGCGGCCCGATTCCAGATCGCGCTTGACCGAGAGGCCGCTTCGACCGCGGCCGGGCCGGACGATGTAATCGGCGAGGAAGGCATCGAGGCAGGGGGCGTCGCCCCCGTTCTCGGCGTCGGCGGCCTGGGCCAGGAACACGTCGATGGCATCACCCGCCTCGCCGCCGAGCCGCGCCACCAGCCGGCTGCGCCCGCCATGGGGGCCGAGCAGGGCGGCGTAGAAGCCGAACGGGCCGTTCTCCGCCGCGAGTTGGATCCAGAGCCGCAGGGCCGTAAGGCCGCGGATCGCCGCCCCGTCGCCGGCCTGCGCGTGGCGGGTCAGCGCGTCTTCCAGCGTCTCGGCGAAGGGGCGGCGGGCGCAGATGCGGGTGAGGTCGTCGTCGGTGAGGCCGACGAGCGGGGTCTTGAGGGCGGTGGCGAGCGTCAGGTCGTCGGCGGGCAGCAGGCCGGCGCGGCCGACCGCGACGAGATCGAGCACGGCGATGTGGCCCGCGACCTCGAGCCGGTCCTGGCCCGCCACCGGCACGCCGAGGCCCTTCATCGCCCGGATCACCTCCTCGAACGCCGCCGAGCGCTTGCGCACGAGGATCAGCACGTCGCCGGGCCGCCAGATCCGGCCGCAGGCATCGCCCTTCGTCGTCCAGGTCTTCACCGCGCGGGCGATGCGGCGGGCGACGACGATGGCCGGCGCGTTGGGCTCCGGCGCATCGACCGGGGCGGCCCAGGCATCGGGCTCCTCGGCTTCCGCCGGCTCCTCGATCCCCCACAGCTCGACCGCGCCGGGCACCCCGGCGCGGGCGGAGGCGTGGACCGTACCCGGCGCGCCCGCATCGAAGGAGAGGCCGGCGAAATGATCCGGCACGCCGAACACGGCATCGACCGCCGCGAGCACATGGCTCGCGGTGCGAAACGAGAGCCGCAGGCTGACATCGGCGAAATCGTGCCCGGCGCCCTCCGCCGCCCGGCCCCAGGCGCGGCGGGTCAGCTCGAATTCCCGCGGGTCGGCGCCCTGGAAGCTGTAGATCGACTGCTTCGGATCACCCACGGCGAAGCGGGTGCGGGTGAGGCCGCGCGCGCCTTCGCCGGCCGCGAACTCGGCGGTGAGCGTGCGCAGGATCTCCCATTGTTGCGGGTTGGTGTCCTGCGCCTCGTCGACGAGGACGTGATCGACGCCGCGGTCGAGCTTGTACAGGACCCAGGAGGCGCCGACCCGCGAGAGCAAGTCGAGGGTCTTGTGGATCAGGTCATCGAAATCGAGGGCGCCGAGACGCGTCTTCTGCGCCTCGACCCGGCGGTGGATCTCGGCGGCGAGCCGAAACAGGCCAAGTGTCCGAGCGAGCGCGCGGGCGGCGCGTAGTGCGTCGAAGAGCGGGATCAGCCGGGCCTGCTCGTCGAGCAGCGCCTGTTTGATGTCCTCCGGTACCGCCTTGGTGCCGAAGGATTTGGCCGCGCGCGGCTCGTCCTTGTCGGTGAAGAAGACCGAGCGGTAGGGCGCCAGCGCCTTGCCCGCGCCGAGGGCGGCGTGCGCCTCCACGAGCCCGTCGGCGAGCTTTTCGTCCGTCGCCTTGCCGGTGCGCAGCCGGCCCGCGATCTCGCGCCAATCGCCGAGGCTGCTCCCCTCCAGGATCTCCGCCTCGATGGTCTCGACGCTGGCGCCATCCGGCAGCGCCAGGGCGCGCGGCAGGCGGGCGAGCGCCGGCTCCAGGGCGCGGTGGTCGGAGAACAGCGCCCGCGTCCGCATGGCCGAGCGGATCGCGTCGCGCAGGGTATCGCCGGAGGCTTCCGCGCCGACCACGGCGAGCGCGTCGGAGAGCGCTTGGTTGCCGCCGAGGATCGCGTCGGCGAGCACGTTGTCGGTCTCGATCTCGAACGCCTCGCGCGACTGGTTGTCGTCGAGCACGACGAAGCGGGCCGGCACATTGGCCTCGAACGGGAACATGTGCAGCAGCCGCTCGCACAAAGCGTGCAGCGTCTCGATCTTGAGGCCCCCCGGCGTCTCGACGGCGCGGGCGAACAGGCGGCGGGCCAGCCGCAAGGTGTCGCGGGCCGGCCGCTCGCCGGTGAGTTCGGTGAGTTCCGCGGTCAGCGCCGCGTCGTCCAGCGTCACCCAGCGGCCGAGGCGCTGGAACACGCGGATCGACATGTTGGCAGCCGCCGCCTTGGTGAAGGTGAGGCAGAGGATGCGGCCGGGCGGCGCGCCGTCGAGGAGCAGGCGCAGCACCCGGTCGGTGAGCACCTTGGTCTTGCCCGCGCCGGCATTGGCCGAGACCCAGGCCGAGAGGCGCGGGTCGGCGGCCCGGCGCTGGGCCGCCTTGGTCAGGTCATCGACGGTGAAGCCGGTCAGCGGGGCGTTCACGCGGCTTCTCCTTGCCCGGCCAGCGACCATTCGAGCACGCGGGCGAGGTGATCGTACTCGTTGTAGGCGCGCTCGTATTGCGGATAGGGGCGCGACAGGTAGGCGGCTTCGCCGGTCATGTAGCGGGCGATCAATCCGCGCAGGCGCTGCCAATGCTCCTCGACGACGGCCTCCACCGCCCGCGCATCGCCGGGCGGCGGCTTGACCGGGATCGGCCGGAATGGCTCGCGCCCACCCGAGGCGTAGACGTAGAGGAGGTCCGGCGGGGAGGCGGCCTTCAGCCCCTCGAAGGCGCCATGCATCAGCATCGCCGCCTCCAGGGTGAGCTGGGGCGAGAAACCGGCAAAGACGGTGCGGTTGCTCGGCGGCGTGCCTGTCTTGAAATCGACAATGCAGTAGCTGCCGTCGGCGCGGGCCTCGATCCGGTCGGCACGGGCCGAGAGCGTGAAGGTTCGCTCGCCCAAGGGGATCGTCACCTTGCCCGAGCGCTCGGCGTGGATCGTGTGCAAGCCCTGGCGCTGGCTCGCTTCCCATTCGAGGAAAGCGACCGCCATGCGCTCGTAGCGGGGAAACCACTCGGCGTAGAGTTCCGGGTACTGGTCCTGAAGCGGGCCGAAGGCGTCGAAGGCGATCGCGTAGAGCAGGGTTTCTGCGTCCGCCGGCAGCGCGCCGGGATGAGCTTGCGAGAAATCGCCGAGGACCTTGTGGATCAGGCTGCCGCGCTCGGCCGCGCCCGGCACCACGGCGATCGGCTCCAGCGCCTCCAAGCCCAGGATGTGCCGGGCGTAGATCGAGTAGGGATCGCGCACCAGCGTCTCGATCTCGGTGACGCTGAGACGCTCCGGGAACAGAGCCGGGTCGGGCTTCGGCGCGGGGCGCTTGAGGCGCGGGGGCGGGGCCTCCTGGCCGCGATCGAGCCGCGCGGCGAGCCCGCGTAGGCGCTGGCCGCGGGCGATAGCGTCGGCCCAGACCGCATCGCCGCCGAAGGCGCGCAGGCGCTGGAGGAAGCGCGACGGCACGGTCGGCGAGCCCTCGCGCTTGGCCGCGCGGGTGACCACGGCGTCATGAGTGCCCAAGCCCTGCACGAAGTCGTGGGCGGCCTGTCCGATCCGCCGCTCGGGCGGGCTCAGGCCCACATCTCCGCGCATCGGCCGGTTGAGGAAGGCGTCGGTGGTCTGGCGCACCGGCCAGACCGTCTCATCGAGCCCGCCCAGCACGATGCGATCGACGGAGAGCAGGCGCGCTTCGAGCGGCCCGAGGATGCGCAGGCGCGGATGCGCGCTTCGCTGCGCGCAGGCGACGGTGCGGTCGCGGGCAAGCGCGGTGAAGAAGGCGGCGTAGTCGGAGAACCGGCCCGGCAGCTCTTCCTGCTCGGCGGATTCGAGATCGTCGAACAGGCCGTCGAGCGTGTCGAGGGAGGGATCGTCGGTCTCGTCCGCGTCACCCTCTTCGGCCCCGCCCATCATCCGCTCGCAGGCCTCGCGGTGCCCGGCGGCGAGCGCCACGAGGTTGCCGATCTCGGGCTGCAGGTCGGTGCGGAACGCATCGAGCGCGATCTCCAGCCGGTCCAGGATGTCTTCGGCGAGATCCCAATCGACCGGCTTCAGCCGCTTCTTGGCGCGCGGCACCCGCTCGGTGGCATTGCGTTGCAGAGCCACCGCGGCGCGCATTCCGTCGAAACTGTTCTTCGGGATCGGGGCGGGGCCGCGCAGGCCGCCGATCTCGAGGGCGGCGGCCGCGCGCACGACCTCGCTGCGGGTGAGCCCCAGCCGGACGAAGGGATGGGCGAGGAGCGCGATAACGCGGGCCGGCGCCACCTCGGCGGCGAGTTCGGCGACGAGCCGGGCGAAGCGCCCGGCCTGCGAGCGCGCCAGGCTCAAGCCCGCCGAATCCTCGGCCGCGATGCCCCAGCGGGCGAGTTCGGCCGAGACGCGTAGCGCCAGTCCGCGGTCGGGCGTGACGAGGGCCGCGGTGGCGCCGGGCGTCTCCAGCGTCTCGCGCAGGGCGAGCGCGGCGACCAGCGCCTCCTCGCGCTCGTCCGCCGCCTCAACCACGGCGAGGCCCGCCATGCCCTCCCGCGCGAGGGTCATCCGCTCGGCCGCGTCGAGGCCGGCCCAGGCATCGGTGGTCTCGGCCGGGCGCAGCGCCTGCGACAGCAGCTTTTCCCGCGCCACCGCCTCGGGCGAGAGATCTCCGAGCGTCTCGACATCCCGGCGCTCGACGGCAAAGCCCCGCGGTCCGGTGAGCGCCCGAAGGATCGCCTGCGGATGGCCGTGGGCGATCTCCTCGTGCTTGCCGCCGGCGCCGTCGATCGCCTCCCAGCCCTCCGCGTCGAGGTGCAGGTCGAGCCCCGGCAGCACCACCGCGCCGCGGGGCAGGCGGGCCACTGCCGCGATCAGCCGGGCGGTGGCCGGCACCGAGCCGGTGGAGCCGGCCACGATCACCGGATCGCCCGGCCGCTCGCGGAACAGCCGGTCGGCCTCGGCCAACACGAGGCGGCGGGCGCGGGCGGTGGGGTCGGCGAGCGAACGGGCGGCGAGGATGTCGGGCCAGTGCTCGGCGGCGATCTTCAGGAAATCGAGGGTGAGGCGGAAATAGCGCGAATGCTCGGCCTCCACCGCGGCGGCGATCTCGCTCCAGGGCAGGCCCTCCACGGTGAGCGCGTCCATCAGCCCTTCGAGGTCGGCGGCGAGCGCCACCGCGTCGGCAGGGGAGGACGGGACGAGGAAGGGCACCTCGTCATCGATGGGCAGGAGTTCGCGGTCCACCGTCTCCGCCCATTTCTGGACGAGCCGGGCCAGGATCAGCCGGCGCTCCAGCGCGGGGATCGAGGGGTAGAGCAGGTCTTCCGGCGTCTCCAGCAGCGTGTTGGACGAGAGGTCGAGCTCCGCCTCGTCGGCCTCGCCCAGCGGGATCATCCGCGGCAGCAGGGCCGCTCCGCCGAGGCGTTGCGCCAGCACGGTCGAGAGCGCGCGCACCGCGCGCTGCGTCGGCAGGTAGAGCGTCACCGAGGCGAGCGCGAAGGGATCGCCGCCGACCGCGCCGACGAGGCGGCCCGACACGAGGGCGTCCGCCAGCGTCGGCAGGAACGGCGCGCCGGGGGGAATCGTGAAGACGCGGGGGGCGGCGCTGGCGGACATGCTCGACGGTTTGAACCTGACGCTCTGCGGTCGTGACCGACCACCTGAGGGCAAGATGGTGAAGGCTTTCGAAAAGAGGCAGGGGCCGGCCCTGGCCGCTCCGCCCACCGTTCGATCTTTGTTCTAGCATGCAACGGCGATTTGTGGAGGGCTGCCTGTTCGTCACACCAGGCTTGGCTTATCTCCTCCGCCGTTCCCGGACAGGGCAGCGCAGCAGGCGGACCGGTGGAAGAAGTCCTCACTCGATGGCTCGGCACGACGGCCTCGCTCCGCACCGAGATCGTCGCGGCCATCGGCCTGGTGCTCACATTCGGCGTCAGCGTCCACGTGCTGCTGCGCAAGCGGGTGGTGGGCGCGGCGATCGGCTGGATCGGGCTGGCGTGGCTGGCGCCGGTCTTCGGCACGCTGCTCTACCTCACCTTCGGCATCAACCGGGTGGAGCGGCGCGCCCGCCGGCTGAAGCGGCGCCCCTCGCAGACCATTGACGAGACGCCGCAGCCCTCCGCCCACGTGCCCGAGGCCTACCACGCCCTCGACTTGGCGGTGCAGGCGGTGACCGGCCTGCCGACGGTGGCGGGCAATCGGTTCGAGCTCCTCCGCAACGGCGACGAGGCCTATCCGGCGATGCTGGCGGCGATCGGCGAGGCCCGCCGCAGCGTCGCCCTGTCGAGCTACATCTTTCGCGACGACGACACCGGCCGGGCGTTCTGCGCGGCGTTGAAGGCGGCGCAGGATCGCGGCGCCGAGGTGCGCGTGATCCTCGACGGCATCGGCAGCGGCTATTTCTTCCCGGCCGCGTGGCGGCATCTACGCCGGCTCGGGGTGCCGGCCGGCCTGTTCATGCACTCCGTCCTGCCCTGGCGGATGCCGTTCCTGAACCTGCGCACGCACAAGAAGCTGCTGATCGTCGACGGAAGGGTCGCCTTCACCGGCGGGGTCAATATCGCCGACGGCAACCGGGTCTCGGAGAAGCCGGACTTTCCGATCCGCGATACGCATTTCCGGATCGAGGGCCCGGTGGTCGAGCACCTGACCCAGGCCTTCATCGCCGATTGGCTGTTCGTCAGCGACGAGGAGCTGGAGGGCGAGGCGTGGCTGCCGCGGCTGGCGCCGGTTGGCACGGTCACCGCCCGCGTCGTCACCTCCGGCCCGGACGCCGACATCGAGAAGATCGCGACCGTGGTGCTCCAGGCGATCGCCTGCGCGAAGGCGTCGATCCGGCTGACGACCCCCTATTTCCTACCCAACGAACTCGTGCTGAACGCGCTGAGCCTCGCGGCGGCGCGGGGGATCGCGGTCGATATCGCCATCCCGCGCAAGAGCGACCACCGCTTCGTCGATTGGGCCACCCACGGCCATATCGATCCGCTCCTGAAGAGCGGCGTGCGGGTCTGGATCGACGAGCCGCCCTTCGATCACTCGAAGGCGATGACCGTCGATGGGCAATGGTGCTTCATCGGCAGCGCGAACTGGGATTCGCGCAGCTTCCGCCTGAACTTCGAGCTCAACGTGGAGGTCTACGACGTGGCGCTGGCCCGGGCGCTCGAAGCCTTCATTGCGACGAAGTTTCAGACCCCTTTGCGCCTAGCCGACCTCGACGCCCGCTCGCTCCCCGTGCGCCTGCGCGACGCAGCCGTCCGACTGCTTCTGCCATACCTCTGAGCCGGCCGACCGAAGGGACCCCCTCCGGCGCGGGCGAGAGGTGCACCACGATCGGGTGGTGGTCGGAGAGCCCGCGGGGCAGGACCATGCGCTCATGGCAGACGAGCCCGCGCACGAGGCAGCGGTCGAGCCGCAGCGGCAGCACATCGACCATGGCATGGGTCGGCCGCCGGGGGCCGACATCGCGAAAACCCGGCAGCAGGGCCGGGCCGACGATGTTGTAGTCGCCGAGCACCGCCGCGCGCGGCGGCAGGTGGCTCTCGATCCGCCGCAACTGACGCCGGTTCAGCACCTGCCCATGCGAGAGATGCACGTTGGCGACGCCGAACTCACCGGTATCGAGCACTTGGCAGACCCGGTCGATCAGCACCCCCGGCGGCAGGGTGACGATCTCCGGCGGGTTGGGCCACGGCGTCGGGCTCCACATCGCCGGGCCGTGGATGCGGCCGGGCAATTGCGCCCAGGCATAGACCCCGCCGACGCGCTTGGTCAGCGCTGCGATCTCCTTCGTCGCCTCCTGCATCAGCAGGAAGTCCGGCCGCTCCTGCTCGATCAGCGCCACGAGGCAATCCACCGCCGCGCCGGTGCGGCGCAGCAGGTTCCAGCTCACGATTTTTTTCGTGTTCGGACCGGGCTCAGCGGTGATCGGAGGGGGACGTCTGAGGAGCATGGCAGTCCGTTTGCCTGGGTCACGTGACGGCTTCAGGGCGGCGGGGAGGCAATGCGCGGAGCGCGGATCGGTTCGCGCCTCACTGCGCCTTGCCGAGGTCCTTCCGCTAATTCTGCCCGTGATTCCGCCCGTGACTCTTGCGGTCGAGGAAAGCCTCGATGCCGTCTTCCGCCGCCTGCGCCAGCATGTTCTCCGTCATCACCCGGCCGGCATGGGCGTAGGCTTGCGTCAGCGGCATCTCCAGTTGCTCGTAGAAGGCCCGCTTGCCGACCTGCACCGTGTCGGGGTTGCGCGCGGCGATCCCTGCCACGAGCGCCTGCGCGGCCGCCAGAGCGCCGCCCGCCTCCACCACGTCGTTGACAAGACCGAGGCGCCGGGCCTCCGCCGCATCCGCCATGTCGGCGGTCAGCAACATCCGCATCGCCGCCTTGCGCGAGAGGTTGCGCGAGAGCGCCACCATCGGCGTCGAGCAGAACAGGCCGATCTGCACGCCCGGCGTGGCGAAGCGCGCTTGCGCCCCCGCCACGGCCAGATCGCAGGAGGCGACGAGCTGGCAACCGGCCGCGGTCGCGACGCCCTCCACCGCCGCGGTCACCGGCTGGGGTAGGGCAGGAATCGCCATCATCACGTCTGAGCACAGCGCGAACAGCGTTTCGAACCGTTTCGCGCCGCGGTCGGGGTCGCTGCGGTAGCCGGTCATCTCCTTGAGATCGTGGCCGGCGCAGAAGGCGGGGCCCGCCGCCGCCAGCACCACGGCCCGCACCGTGTCGTCCCCCGCAAGGTCGGCGAAGGTCGCGCGCAGCGCTTCGAGCAGGGCAAAGGAGAGCGCATTGCGGGCACCCGGCCGGTTGAGCGTCAGGGTGGCGACGCCGTCGCGGTCCTCGCGCAGCAGGAGAGGGTTCGTGCCGGCTTCGCCCATGAGCATCCTCGTCGCGCCGATGTCGTTCACGGCCGATGTGGTCCACCTTGTTTTCGCGCGCCATGACAAGCGCGGCAATGCCGCCCCCGAGAGCCGTATCCGACCCCTTCGCATCAGGCCGGCGTCTCTCAGTCCTTGTTGTGACGCACATTCTTTCGACGAACCGGTTCCCACTTCGTCGGAATGCGCTCTAGCCCGCTCTTGTGCGGTGCCATACCGTGCGCCGCACCAAAGCCCTGCCAGCCTGGAGACCGCCCCCGGTGACCGACGAGACCACCCGCCCCACCACCCGCGAGCCCGACCACGCCATCGAGCCGATCTTCGCCGAGCGCTGGTCGCCGCGCGTCTTCACCGGGGAGGCGGTGCCGGAGGCCGAGTTGCTGCGGATGTTCGAGGCGGCGCGCTGGTCGCCCTCATCCTACAATTCGCAGCCCTGGCGCTTCCTCTACGCGCTGCGCGGCACCCCCGAATGGCAGACGTTCTTCGACCTCCTCGTGCCCGGCAACCAGAAATGGGCCGAGGGCACCGGCGCCCTCGTCTTCCTCGTCTCCAGCGAGCGGATGAAGGTCGGCGACGAGCTCAAGCCGTCCGCCAGCCACTCGCTCGATGCGGGCGCCGCCTCGCTCGCCTTCGCGCTCCAGGCCAACCGTCAGGGCTGGCACGTCCACGGCATGGGCGGCTTCGACTGGGAGCGGGCGCCCGCCGTGCTGAACGTCCCCGAGCATCACCGGGTCGAGGCGGCCTACGGGATCGGACGCGCCACGCCCTGGGCGGAGCTGAGCGAGGAGCAGAGGGCCAAGGAGCGCCCGAACGGCCGCCGCCCGATCACCGATTTCGCCTTCCGCGGCGGCTTCCCGCAGCGTCAGGACTGAGCGCCCGCGACCGCGTGCAGAACACGGATTGTCCCGGCTTGCACGGGGACCGATGAGAGACACCTGGACGCGCTCGGATGCAGCGCGCCCGGGAGGAAGAGGCGGCACCGGCCGAGCGCCGCCGCAAGTTCGAGGAAGTTGCCGTGCCGGAGCGGGCCGATCGCTACGCGTCGCTCGTCAGGGATTTCCGCTGGAAGATCCCGGAGCGCTACAACATCGCGGCCGATGTCTGCGACCGCTGGACACTGAGCGAGCCCGACCGCACCGCGCTCCTCGTGCTCGGCCCCGACGACCGGCCCGAGCCGGTGAGCTACGGCCGCCTGCGCTCCGATTCGCTGCGGCTCGCGGCGGCGCTGGCCGCGCGCGGCGTCGGGCCGGGCGACCGGGTGGCGGTGCTGCTGCCGCAATCGGTGGCGGTGGTGGTGACCCATTTCGCCGCCTACCGGCTCGGGGCGATCGCACTTCCGCTTGCCGGCCTGTTCGGTGAGGCGGCCCTGCGCCATCGCCTCGCCGATTCCGGCGCCTGCGCCGTCGTCACCGACGCGCCCGGGCTGGCCAAGCTGGAACAGCTGCGCGCCGACCTGCCGGATCTCGCCACGATCCTCTCGGTCGATGGGGCAGGGGAGGCCGCGGAGGATTTCTTCGCGGCTCTGGAGAACGCCCCGGACGGGTTCGCAACGCGGGCGACCGGGCCGGACGATCCGGCCCTGATGATCTACACCTCCGGCACGACCGGGCTCGCCAAGGGGGCGCTGCACGGCCACCGGGTCCTGCTCGGCCACCTGCCGGGCTGGAGCCTGATGCACGGCTTCCCGCCCGAGGGAACCGGGCTGATGTGGACCCCCTCCGACTGGGCCTGGGCCGGGGGCCTGCTCAACGTGCTGATGCCGTCCCTGCGCCTCGGCATGCCGGTGGTCGCGAAGGCCTCGGGCCGGTTCGAGCCGGAGGCGGTGTTCCGGCTGATGGCGGATCTCGGCGTCACCCACGCCTTCCTGCCGCCGACGGCTTTGCGCATGCTGCGCGGGGTGGCCGATCCGCGCCAAAGATTCGACCTCTCAGCCCTGCGCAACATCGCCTCCGCCGGCGAGGCGCTCGGGGCCGAGACCTTCGATTGGGCGCGTGACGCCCTCGGCCTCACCATCGGCGAGGCCTATGGCCAGACCGAGTGCAACCTCGTTCTCGCCTCCAGCGCTCGGATCGGCGTGGCGCGGGCCGGCGCGACCGGCAAGCCGGTGCCCGGCCACCGCGTCGCGGTCCTGCGCGAGGACGGGACCGAGGCGGATGCGGACGAGACCGGCGAGATCGCCGTGCGCGCCCCCGATCCGGTGCTGTTCCTCGGCTACTGGCGCCAGCCCGAGGCGACTGCCAAGAAATTCCGCGACGGCTGGTGGATGACTGGCGACCAAGCGCGACGCGAGGCCGACGGCTACATCCGCTTCGTCGGCCGCGAGGACGATCTCATCACCTCCGCCGCCTACCGGATCGGACCGGCCGAGATCGAGGCCTGCCTCTGCGCCCATCCGGCGGTGGCCCTCGCCGCCGCGGTCGGCGTGCCCGATCGGCTGCGCACCGAGACCGTGAAGGCCTTCGTCACCCTGCGCGCGGGCTTCTCGCCCTCCGACGCGCTGGCCGCCGAAATCCTCGCCTTCGCCAAGGCCCGGCTCTCCGCCCACGAGGTGCCGCGCGCGCTCGCGTTTCGCGACACCCTACCGATGACGACGAGCGGCAAGATCATCCGGCGGCAGTTGCGGGACGAGCCGGCCTAAATTCGAGCTCGGTCAACTTGAAGCATACTAAGACATACCGGGATGCACCTTAGGCCCTGGCCGTCTTAGGCAGGATTATCAATCAATCTTCAACCGGTAGTTTACGAAATTGCCCTACGGCTTATTTAGGTAGCAATTTAGCACACCGCCAACGAACTCAGGCAGGGACACGCGAGCCTCATGATTAATTGCAGACGAAAAATACTACTCAGTTTTACCGCGGATTTGAGTGCTCTTATTGCTATATTTCTGTTTATATTAAGCAGATTTATCCCGGACGCATACTTTATTGCTTCAAGCATAGCACTTCTTTTAATTCTTTTCAGCATCAGGTCGAAAGAACAAGCCGATAAAATTGGCGCCACAGAAGGCACTTCGCCGTCTAAAATCAGCAAATTTCGTAATGTACTGAAAAAATACAATGACCCACGAACTTCTGTAATTTTGCTAATCGTAGCATTGCCCGTATTTGACACAGTTCGCCGCGTGATCGCTCTCGAGATCGACGCTTTTGACAAATTTGCTATTATCACAATGACTATTCTTTTAGCATCGTATATTATAAAAATATGTATTAATATAGATGATTTATTGAGAAATTAAAAGGCAAATCCTCGATATGAAACTAAAAGTGCGACAAAATCGCTTTTTTTACGAATCAAATATGCAGACAATCCAGCAAAATCATATCGCGAGAGCGCAACTGATCGACATCTGATTGTCTTTGAACGGCTCTTTCGGTCTGCCACGGCTCGAGTGGGGGCACTCAGGCAATCTGGCAGCACACTAAATATCGCGAGCGCGCAGGCATTTTCCCTGCCGGAACCAACCCTGTCCCAACGAGGAAGCTCCGGCTGGCAATAGACACTCATGCCCGATCCAGCTCGACGCGACCGGTTTCAGCGCGAGCGCCGCAAAGGCCGCGCTGGCACCCGGGCTCTAGCCTCGAATTAAACGCATAAAGACATCTTTATGTCTTGATTGCTCCCTAGCGAGAGCCCTGCTACAGGGATGGCCGACCCGGCCGGGTGAACCGGCCGATGCGCCGGAACGATTGGCCGTTTCGCGCCGGCCACGACTGAAAAGGGATACCGAGATGGCAGTTGCCAACGATTACATCGTCAAGGACATCGGGCTGGCCGATTACGGCCGCAAGGAAATCTCGATCGCCGAGACCGAGATGCCCGGCCTGATGTCGACCCGCGCCGAGTACGGCGCGTCGCAGCCGCTCAAGGGCGCCAAGATCGCCGGCTCGCTGCACATGACGATCCAGACGGCGGTGCTGATCGAGACCCTGAAGGCGCTCGGCGCCGACATCCGCTGGGTGTCCTGCAACATCTACTCGACCCAGGACCACGCCGCCGCCGCGATCGCCGCCGCCGGCATCCCGGTCTTCGCCGTGAAGGGCGAGACCCTGACCGAGTACTGGGACTACACCTCGAAGCTGTTCGACTGGCATGACGGCGGCATGCCGAACATGATCCTCGACGACGGCGGCGACGCCACCATGTTCGTCCACCTCGGCCTGCGCGCCGAGAACGGCGACACCGCCTTCCTCGACAAGCCGGAATCCGAGGAGGAGGAGGTCTTCTTCGCGCTCCTGAAGAAGAAGCTCGCCGAGAAGCCGAAGGGCTGGTTCGCCGGTCTGGCCGACTCGATCAAGGGCGTCTCCGAGGAGACCACCACGGGCGTGCACCGCCTCTACAACCTCGCCAAGGAGGGCAAGCTGCTCTTCCCGGCGATCAACGTGAACGACTCGGTCACCAAGTCGAAGTTCGACAACCTCTACGGCTGCAAGGAATCGCTGGTCGACGGCATCCGTCGCGGCACCGACGTCATGATGGCCGGCAAGGTCGCGATGGTCGCCGGCTTCGGCGACGTGGGCAAGGGCTCGGCCGCTTCGCTGCGCAACGCCGGCTGCCGCGTGCTCGTCTCCGAGATCGATCCGATCTGCGCCCTGCAGGCGGCGATGGAAGGCTACGAGGTCGTCACGATGGAAGACGCGGCGCCCCGCGCCGACATCTTCGTGACCGCCACGGGCAACAAGGACATCATCACGATCGAACACATGCGGGCCATGAAGGACCGTGCGATCGTCTGCAACATCGGCCACTTCGACAACGAGATTCAGGTCGCCGGCCTGAAGAACCTCAAGTGGCAGAACATCAAGCCGCAGGTCGACGAGATCGAGTTCGCTGACGGCCACCGCATCATCCTCCTCTCGGAGGGCCGCCTGGTGAACCTCGGCAACGCGACGGGCCACCCGTCCTTCGTGATGTCGGCGTCCTTCACCAACCAGACGCTCGCCCAGATCGAGCTCTGGACGAACCCCGGCAAGTACGAGCGTCAGGTCTACACCCTGCCCAAGGCCCTCGATGAGAAGGTCGCGGCGCTCCACCTCGAGAAGATCGGCGTGAAGCTCTCCAAGCTCCGCCCCGATCAGGCCGCCTATATCGGCGTGTCGCAGACCGGCCCGTTCAAGCCCGAGCATTACCGCTACTAATCGGTCTTCGGGCCCCCGGCTTCCGCGCAGGAAGTCGGAGGCCCGGTGCCGCTGAGCTCAAGATTCGCGAGGAAGCCCGGCCCATGGCCGGGCTTCTCTGCGTTTGAGCGACATCTGCCGCTGGGGCGGCGGACGACAGGTGTCGCCGCGAACCTGTTTTGGCGGTCGCCGCGGCCGCGCGAAGTCAGATTCCGGCCGCGGCCCGGCGCCCTGAAAGTCTTAGAAATTCGTCAAGTCCCGATTTCGGTGGTGTGGCTTTTGGGTGCTGTGTGGCGCCGGAATGCAGGGCCGACGGGTTCCGGGCCATAATGGCGCTTCCAGGCGGAATCGACCCCGCGTTACAGTGGCGCGAATCTTCGGAAGCAGGTGCCCGCGCGGCGGCGGCAAGCCGGTCGCGGCAGCGGGTGTTTGCCCGGTGCGGTCCGGGAGCTTTCCAGGCGTGGGCCCAACGGCCTGCGGAGTGTGCCGGGTTTGGGGTGGGGGCGGGACATGGGTCTGGAACGGGCGGCGCGCGCCCTGTCGCGCGTCGGCGTCCTCGTCGTCGCGGCACCGGTCGCGGCACTCGCCGAGGGCGCTCCGTCCATCGAAGCGAGGCCGATGCTGGGAGCGATGCAGACGCACAACGTTGCCGGCCTCGCCGTCGTCCTCGGCCTGATCCTGTTCGCGACCATCCTGTCGCTGGTCTACCTGCGCGAGCGCGTCGGCTGGACGCGCAAGGAGCGCGCGCTTCAAGACGAACTCGCTCATCTGCGCGGCGCGCACGACCGGGCGGAGATGCTGCTCCATTCCGAGCGTCAGGTTCTCGTCGCCTGGGCCGGGCGCGGCGAGCCGTCGATCGTCGGCGATGCGGGCTTTGCCCAGGATCTTCGAAATCAGGATCTTCGAAATCAGGATCTCCGCGGCCAGGATTCGCGCGGGCTTCAGGGCGGCTCCCGGCATCTGCTCGCCTTCGGCACGTGGCTCGCGCCGCAGGACGCGCAGTTGCTCGACTCCGCCGTCGCGACGCTGCGCGAGCGCGGCACCGGCTTCCGGATGAACCTGCGCAGTCTCGCCGGGCGCTACATCGAGGCACAGGGCCAGGCGGTCGGCGGGCGGGCGCTGCTGCGCCTGCGCGAGACCACCGACGAGCGCCGTGAGCTGATCGAGCTGCGCCACACGCTGGAGGAGGCCAAGCGCGGCCTGTCCGCGCTGGCGGGCCTGCTCGACGCGCTGCCGCAGCCGATCTGGCACCGGAGCCCGGACGGGGCGCTCGCCTTCGTCAACGCGGCCTACGCCGCCGCCGTGGAGGCCCCGAGCCGCGAGGCCGCCCTGAGCCACGGCCTCGAACTGCTCGACCGGAGCGCCCGCGAACAGATCGTCCGGCAGGCGCGTCGGCCGGGCCTCCCCGCGCAGGCCTTGCGCCTCTCGGCGGTGGTGGCGGGTGCGCGCCGCACCCTCGATGTCAGCGAGAGCACGCTGGAAGCCGGCCGGGTCGGCATCGCCGTCGATGTCTCGGAGCTGGAGAGCGTGCGGGCCGACCTGCAGCGGCAGATGGATGCCAACGTCCGCACCCTCGACCAATTGCCGACCGCGGTCGCGATGTTCGACGCGCGCCAGCGCCTGATCTTCCACAACGCCGCCTACCAGCGCCTGTGGGATCTCGACCCGGCCTTCCTCGAAGGCCGCCCGCTCGACGGCGAAATCCTCGACCGCCTGCGCGCCGCGCGCAAACTGCCCGAGCAGGCCGATTTCCGTTCGTGGAAGACCGATGTCCTGGCCGCCTACCGCGCGGTCGAGCCCACCGACACGCCCTGGTACCTGCCCGACGGGCGGACGCTGCGCGTCGTCGCCGACCCCAACCCGCAGGGCGGCCTGACCTATCTCTACCACGACGTCTCGGAGAGCATGAAGCTCGCCTCGCGCTACGACGCGCTGATGAAGGAGCAGGCCGAGACCCTGGAAGCCCTCAAGGAGCCGGTGGCGGTGTTCGGCGCCGACGGGCGCCTCACGGTGGCCAACCGCGCCTTCGCCGCGACCTGGCGCCTCGACCCGGCGACGCTGGCGGGCAAGCCGCATGTCGATGCGGTGATCGCCGCCTGCCGGGCGCTGACGCCGGACCAGAGCCCCTGGGCCGGCATCCGCCAATCGGTCACCGGCCTGTCCGAGACTCGCAGCGGCCATGGCTGCCGCCTCGACATCAACGACGGCACGGTGCTCGATTGCTCCTCGCAGCCGCTGCCGCTCGGCGCGACGCTGCTGACCTTCATCGACGTCACCGCGAGCGCCAATGTGGAGCGGGCGCTGACCGAGAAGAACGACGCCCTGGAGCGCGCCTCACAACTGCGCGACACCTTCGTCCACCACGTCTCCTACGAGCTGCGCTCGCCGCTGACCAACATCATCGGCTTCACCCAGCTTCTCGGCGACGAGACCGTCGGCGCCCTGAACGAGCGCCAGCGCGAATATTCCGAGCACATCATGCGCTCGTCGGCCGCGCTGCTCGTCATCATCAACGACATCCTCGACCTCGCCTCGATCGATGCCGGCTCGCTCGAACTCCAGCGCGAGACGATCGACGTGCGCGCCACCGTGGAAGCCGCCGTCCGCGGCATCGAGGACCGGCTGGCGGAATCCGATATCGGCCTCGACCTCGACGTGCCGGAGGGTGTCGGCAGCGTGTTCGCCGACGGCAAGCGGGTGCGTCAGATCCTGTTCAACCTGCTCTCCAACGCGGTCGGCTTCTCCGCGCCCGGCCAGCAGGTCCGCGTCGAGGCGCGGCGCGAGGGGCGGGAGCTGCGGCTGACGGTGACCGATCGCGGCCGCGGCATCGCGCCCGAGGTCATCGACCGGGTGTTCGACCGGTTCGAGAGCAACACGCTGGGCACCAAGCATCGCGGTGTCGGCCTCGGCCTCTCGATCGTGCGCTCCTTCGTCGAGCTGCACGGCGGACGGGTCGAGATCCACTCGGCAGCCGGCACGGGCACCCGCGTCACCTGCCTGTTCCCGGTCGAGCCGCCGCCGGGCAATGGCGGGCTCGCCGAGGCCGCCGAGTAGGACCGGGCGCTCACGGGATCGGGATGCGGTTGGCCGCCGCCGGGGGGCAGGGCTCACCGAGGCCGCCAAAAACGGTTAAACATCCCCTGCTAGAGCGCCTTCCGACGACGTGACCACCGGTTCGTCGAAAGAAGGCGCGTCGAGACAAGGGGCTAGAGACGCCGGCCGGATGCAATCCGGTCGGATACGGCTCTAGAAGGGCGAAGGCTTCACCCTGATCGGGGTGGCCGTTCGCGGTGTTGCGGAGGATTGGGGCGGTGAGCGAGGATCCGGACGGCATGGCGGGAAGCCCGCAGCCCGGCCCGTCGCAGGGCGAGGTCCAAACACCAGCGGCGCCGCGTCGCGCGGCCTGGGAGGTGTTGCTGCCCGAGGAGGGCGCAACCGAGGACATGGCCGCCTTCCTCGCCGGCATCCTCCGGCCCGGCGACCTTGTCGCCCTGTCCGGCGGGCTCGGCGCGGGCAAGACCACGCTCGCCCGCGCGATGATCCGCGAGTTGGCCGGCGACCCGCGGCTCGAAGTGCCGAGCCCGACCTTCACCCTGATCCAGCCCTACGAGACCCGCTCCGGCGGCGCGGTGATCCACGCCGACCTCTACCGCCTGCGCGGCCCGGACGAGCTCGTGGAACTCGGCTTCGACGAACTGTCGGAGACCGCGATCACCCTGGTCGAGTGGCCCGAGCGCCTGGGCGCGCGCGACAACCCGACGCTCACCGTCGAGCTGTCACTGCGGGCCGAGTTCGGCGAGGAGGCCCGCCTCGTGCGGATCGACGGCACGCCCGAGATGCGCGAGCGGGTGGCACGCGCCCGCGCCGTCCGGGCCCTGCTCGCCCGCAGCGGATGGGACGAGGCCGACCGGGTGCTGATGCAGGGCGATGCCTCGTCGCGCGCCTACGAGCGGCTGGTGAAGCCGAGTGGCGAGACCGCCGTGCTGATGATCTCGCCGCCCCGCCCGGACGGGCCGCCGGTGAAGGACGGTAAGCCCTACAGCGCCGTGGTCAAGCTCGCCGAGAGCGTCCACGCCTTCGTCGGCATGGACCGGGCGCTGCGCGCGATCGGCTTCTCCGCGCCGAAGATCCTGGGCGAGAACCTCGAGGCCGGCCTGCTGATCCTGGAGGATCTCGGCGCCGAGCCGGTGACCGAGAACGGCACGCCGCGCCCCGAGCGCTACGCGGAAGCCGTCCGGCTGCTGGCCAAGCTCCACGCCACGGATCTGCCCAGCGCCGTGCCGGTGAGCGAGGGGATCGACCACGTCATTCCGCCCTACGACCTCGAAGCCCTGCTGTTCGAGGCAGAGCTGCTGCCCGAGTGGTACGCCCCCGCGATCCGCGGCACGACCCTGTCGCCGGAGGCGCGCAGCACCTTCCGCGACCTGTGGACCGATGCGCTGAAAGATCTGATCGCCGAGCCCGCCACCTGGACCCTGCGCGACTACCACTCGCCCAACCTGATCTGGCTCCCCGAGCGGACCGGGCTGGAGCGGGTCGGAGTCATCGACTTCCAGGACGCGGTGATGGGGCATCCGGCCTACGACGTCGCCTCGCTGCTCCAGGACGCGCGGGTCGATGCCAGCGCCGATTTCGAGCTGCGGCTCCTCGGCCTCTACATCCGGGAGCGCCGCGGCCGGGATATCGGCTTCGACATGCAGGCCTTCGCCCGCGCCTACGCGGTGCTGGCGGCCCAGCGCGCCACCAAGATCCTCGGCATCTTCGCCCGGCTCGACAAGCGCGACGGCAAGCCGGGCTATCTCGCCCACCTGCCGCGGATCGAGGGCTATCTCGCGCGCAACCTCGCCCATCCGGCGCTGGCCGCGGTGCGGGCGTGGCACGAGACTCACCTGCCGAGCCTCGTCGCCCCGCGGCCGGACGCCGATCCCGCCGCGTCCTGAACGCTTCTTTTCAAACGGACCGGCCGAGGCGGCATGAGCGCTGAACCCACCCCCAAAAACGTCACCCGCGCCTTCGTGCTCGCGGCGGGCCTGGGCAAGCGTATGCGCCCGATCACCGCGACGGTGCCGAAGCCCCTCGTCGAGGTCGCCGGCAAGGCGCTGATCGACCACGCCCTGGACCGGGCGGCGGCGGGCGGCATCGAGACGGCGGTGGTCAACGTCCACTGGCTCGCCGACCTGATGGAGGGCCATCTCTCCCACCGCACCGGCGCGCCGGCCATCGTCGTCTCCGACGAGCGGGACGCGCTGTTGGAGACCGGCGGCGGCGTGAAGAAGGCGCTCGACCACTTCGAGGGTGAGCCCTTCGTGGTGTTCAACTCGGATTCGTTCTGGCTGGAGGGGCCGCGGCCCAATCTCGGCCGGCTGATCGAAGCCTGGGATCCCGACACGACGGACATCCTGCTCCTGGTCGCCCCGACCGCGACGAGCCTCGGTTACGACGGGGCGGGCGACTTCTACATGGACTCCGACGGCCGGCTCAGCTGGCGCGGCGAGCGCGAGGTCGCGCCCTTCATCTATGCCGGCGTGGCGATCCTGAAGCCGGAGCTGTTCGCCGACACGCCGGAGGGGCCGTTCTCCCTGACCCTGCTGTTCGACCGGGCGATCAAACGCAACCGGCTCCAGGGCCTGCGCCTCGACGGGCAATGGCTGCATGTCGGCACGCCGGAGGCGATCGAGGCCGCCGAGGCGCGGGTGCGGGACAGCGCGCGGATCGTTTGACCGGCATCCCCGTTGTCGGGGCTCTGAGACAGGGTTTATCGGGCAGGGTTTCGTTCACGCCATGGGCCTTCTTCACGACGCGGTCGAGCGCTTCCGCACCACCCTCAAGGCCTATGCCGGCGACGAGACGCTGATGCAGGCGGCGGTCTCGGCCTGCGCCAACGTCGCGGTCGCCGACGGCGAGCTGATGACCGAGGAATTCGAGACGGCGCTCGCCGGCATCCGGGCGAACCCGATCATCGAGAAGGGCTACGACAGCCTGACGCTCGAACACGCGCTCTACGAGGGGCTCGGCCGCGCCCGCACCCGGGCCGGCCGCGCGGAGAACCTCGTGCGGATCGGCGCGATCGCCGAGCGGCCGGAGGAGCAGCGCCGCAACGTCTTCCTCATCGCCGCCGATGTGGCCGATCACGAGGGCATCGGCCGCGAGGAGCACGCGGCCCTGGCCGAGGTCGGCGCCGCCCTCCGGCTCAACGGCGACGCGCTGCTGAGGCGGTTTCCGGAGGTGTGAGGCGGGGTCCGAGCATCCCCTCTCCCCGTACGCGGGGAGAGGGGGAATCCCTGCGGCACTGGATCGCCGAAAAATCACCGGTCCCGCTCATCCCCCCTTAAGCTTCTTTCTCAAGCGCCGCTTCACGCGCGGCTGGCACTGTCGCTCCCCTGACGAGCCGGCTTCCGGCCTCGGCCGGACTTTGGGGGACCGACGTGGAACCGATGACCCTTGCGGTGAGCGTGATGGGCCTGAGCATCGCCGCCGCGATGCTGGCGCTGATCCTGGTGTCGCTCCGCCGCCGCGAGCCGGTCGTGCCGGAATCCGACATGACGGAGGCGCTCCAGGACCGGCTCTGGCAGATCGCCGAGAGCGAGGAGCGCTACCGGGTGCTGGTCGAGGCCACGACCGAGGCCGTGGTTCAACGGGACGGGCAGGGACGGATCACCTTCGCCAGCGCGGGGTTTGCCGCGCTGCTCGGCATGAAGCCGCTGGAGCTGATCGGCTCGACTCTGAGCCCGCAGGTGATCGAGCGCGGCGCGAGCGAGCAGCGCGCCGACGGCGTGCGGGTGGTCGAGGAGCGTCTGGTGCCGGTGGACGGCCTGCCGCGCTGGTTCTCCTTCATCGAGATGCCGGTCTCCGGCAGCGTTGACGGTCCGAACTGGCTGCGGGCCGGCCAGGACGTCACCGCGCGCGTCGAGGCGGCGCGTGTCCTCGACGAGGCGAAGAGCCGGGCGGAGGCCGCCAACGTCGCCAAATCCCGCTTCCTCGCCACCGTCAGCCACGAGCTGCGCACGCCGTTGAACGGCATTCTCGGCATGGCCGACCTGCTGCTCGACACCCGGCTCGACCCCGAACAGCGCACCTATGTCGAGGCGTTCCGCACCAGCGGCAAGGCGCTGCTCGGCCTTGTCGACGGCATCCTCGACTTCTCCCGGATCGAGGCCGGCCGCCTCGATCTGGCCGCCGAGCCCTTCGACGTCGCCGCCCTGGTCGAGGGCGTGGTCGAGCTGCTGGCGCCACGTGCGCAGGACAAGGGCTTGGAAATCGCCCTCGACATCGCCGACGACCTCGCCGCCCTGCGCGTGGGCGATGCCGACCGGGTGCGGCAGATCCTCGTGAATCTGGCCGGCAATGCCATCAAGTTCACGCAGACGGGCGGCGTCGGCGTCAGCCTCGCACGGTCGGGGGAGGGGCAGGGGGAAGGGCTCGTCCTCACGGTCGAGGATACCGGGCCGGGCATTCCGGAGGAGCGCATCCCGATCCTGTTCGAGGAGTTCGAGCAGGGCGACGACAGCGCGAGCCACGAGGGCACCGGCCTCGGTCTGGCCATCACCCGCCGCCTCGTGGAGCGCATGAACGGCACGATCGAGGCGCGCTCGACGGTGGGGCGCGGCTCGACCTTCCGGGTCATGCTGCCGCTGCCGGCGGCGGAGGGCGCCATGAGCCCCGAGACACCGAGCTCCGAGACACCGAGCCTCGCGCCGCGAAAGGTGCTGATCGTGGCGGCCTCGCCGTATCAGGCGCCGTTCCTGGCCCGGCGGCTCAGCCGCTCCGGGGCGGCGGCGGTGGTCGTGAACAGCGCGGAAGCCGGCCTCGATGCGCTATCGGGCGTGGCCTTCGACGCGCTCATCGCCGACCGCAGCCTCGGCGACGCCGCCGTGCGGCGGCTCGCGGCCGAGGCCGCCCGGAGCGGCGTGCGCTGCAGCCTGATCCTGCTCTCGCCCTTCGACCGGCGGGAGTTCGGAGCCCCGAACGCGGCGGGCTTCGACAGCTACCTGATCAAGCCGGTGCGCGCCCGCTCGCTGTTCGACCGCTTGCTGGAGCCGCGGCCCGCTCCGGCCCGCAGCCCGGCCGACGCGACGGCCCAGCCCGGTCCGGCCAAGACTGCATTGGGCAAGACTGCATCGGGCAAGACCGCACCCACCAAGACCGCCGCGCCGGGGCGCCGGGTGCTGCTGGCAGAGGACAACCCGATCAACGCGCTGCTCGCCACCAAGGCGCTGGAGCGGCTCGGCGCACAGGTGATCCACGCCCGCGACGGGCTCGAGGCTCTGGCGGCGGCGGAAGGGCATGGGCCGTTCGACCTCGCGCTGATCGACATCCGCATGCCCGGCCTCGACGGCCTGGAGACCGCCCGCCGCATCCGCGCCCGCGAGGCCGAGACCGGCGCGACCCCGCTCCACCTCGTGGCACTCACCGCCAATACCGGCCGCGAGGATGTCGACGCGGCCTCCGCGGCCGGCTTCGACGGCTTCCTGCCCAAGCCGCTGAACCTGCGCGCCCTGCCGGCTCTGCTTGACCGCCGCCAGGAGGAGGCAGCTTGACAGGAGGCCGCTTGAGCGGCGGTCTGCGGTCCGCTTGAGGGGGGAAAGTCGGCGCCGACCCGCGCGGCAGCTCTCGCGCTGGTGCGAATTCTGCCTCATGCTCCCGAGGCCAAGGATGGGGAGCGCATGACCCGAGCGAGACGAGATTTCCGCAAGCTATCACCGGGGAGGGCCCGGCGATGAAGCAGCTTCGATGGCTTGCGGCCTTGCCCGCCCTGGGGATGCTGGCCGGGCCGTTCTTCCTCAACCGGGTCGAGCCCATGGTGCTCGGCATGCCGCTGCTGCTGGCGTGGCTCGTCGGCTGCACCGTGGCGACCTCGGCGATCATGGGGCTTATCTACCTCACCGATCCCGCCAACCGGGAACCGGAGGAGGGGCCATGAACGCCGCCCTTGCGATCATCGCGCTCGCCGTCGTGGTGGCGCTCGGCCTCGGCCTGCGGGCGCGGTCGGGCCACGACATGGACATGGAGCAGTGGAGCGTGGGCAAGCGCGGCTTCGGCACGCTGCTCGTCTTCCTGCTGATGGCAGGCGAGATCTACACCACCTTCACCTTCCTCGGCGGCTCGGGCTGGGCCTACGGCAAGGGCGGGCCGACCTACTACATCCTCTGCTACCTGACGCTGATCTATGTCATCTCCTACTGGATCCTGCCGCCGGCCTGGCGCTTCGCCAAGGAGCGCAACCTGTTCTCGCAGCCCGATTATTTCGCCGCGCGCTACGACAGCCGCAGCCTCGGCATCCTGGTCGCGCTGGTCGGGATCGTGGCGCTCGTCCCCTACATGGTGCTCCAGCTCAAGGGGCTCGGCATCATCGTCGCCACCGCCTCCTACGGCGCGATCTCGCAGACGCTGGCGATCTGGATCGGCGCGGCGGTGCTGACCGTCTACGTGATGGTCTCCGGCGTGCGCGGCTCGGCCTGGACTGCCGTGCTCAAGGATTTCATGATCCTGTTCGTGGTGATCTTTTTGGGGATCTACTTGCCGTATCACTACTACGGCGGCATCGGCCCGATGTTCGAGGCCATCGATACGGCCAAGCCCGGCTTCCTCGCGCTGCCGGACCGGGGCCAGAGCGCGACGTGGTTCGCCTCGACCACGCTGCTCACGGCGCTCGGCGGCTGGATGTTCCCGCACATCTTCGCCTCGATCTACACCGCGAGCGATGCACGCACGTTCCGGCGCAACGCGGTGTTCCTGCCGCTCTACCAGCTCATGCTGCTGTTCGTGTTCTTCGCCGGGTTCGCGGCCGTGCTGCAGGTGCCGGGGCTGACCGGGCCGGACGTCGATCTCTCGCTGTTCAGGATCGCGCTCCAGACCTTCCCGCCCTGGTTCGTCGGCGTCATCGGCGCCACAGGCGTGCTGACCGCCCTGGTGCCGGGTTCGATGATCCTGATCGCGGGTTCGACGCTCATCGCGCAGAACCTCTACCGGCCGCTGGCGCGCAACGCGACCGACGCCACCACGGGTAAGCTCGCCAAGGGGATCGCGCCGCTGCTGGCGATCGCCTGCGTCGGCTTCACCCTTTACGGCGGTGAGACCATCGTGCAGCTCCTGCTGATCGGCTACGCGGTCGTCACGCAGCTCTTCCCGGCCTTCTTCTTCAGCCTGTGGACCCACAACCCGCTCACGCGGGCGGGGGCGATGGCCGGCATCCTGGCGGGAGTGGCCGCGGTGGCGGTGACCGTGCTCGGCGGCTACACGCTGGCCAAGCTCTTCCCCGGCCTGCCGGGGCCGGTACAGGATCTCAACATCGGCGTGGTGGCACTTGCCCTCAACCTCGCGGTGGCCTTCGCCGTCAGCCTTGCGGGCAAGCGCACGCGGCAGACGGCTTTGTCCTGAACCCTGGGGGCGGGGAGGCCGGGCGCTCAGCGCCCGGCCGGCTCCGCCTCGCCCGCCTGCGCCTCCGTCGGAGCGGGCACGGACCCGTCCTCCCGCACGTCCTCGAAGGCCGACCCGGTCCAGACCCGCACGGTGACGGTGGCCCGCCCGTCCTCGATAACGATGCGATTGTAGGCGTTGGGCTCGTTGCCGCGCAGCCGCGTCGAAGTGGCCGAGCCCGCCTGCACGGCGAGCAGCCGCGCACCGCCCGCCCGCGCCATGCCCCGATCCACGCTCACCAAGTCGGGTTCGGTGCCGGTCTCCGGCGCCTCGGCGAAGCGGGAATAGTGGCGGTGGAGATGGCCGGCGAGCGTCAGCCCGACATTGTGGCGGCGGAAGGCGTCGAGCGCCTCGTCGGCGCGCCCGACGAGGCGGGCCTCCGCGTCCCAGGGCGGCGGCATGAACGGATGGTGGCCGACCACGATCCGGAAGACGTGATCCGGCAGCGCCGCCAGCCGCTCCTCGGTGCGGGCGATCTGCGCCCGGGTGATCTTCCCTTGAGACCAATCCGTCTCCGGCGCCCAGGTCCGCACCGTGTTGAGGCAGACCACCGCGATCTCGTCGTCGAGAAAGGTCGGTTCGGTGTCCTTCGCGATGAAGCGGCGGTAGCGACCGAACGGATGGAAGAAGCGGGTCAGGAGCTTGAAATAGGCGATGTCGTGGTTGCCCGGGACCGCGATCCAGGGCGCGGTCAGCCGGTCGAGGAAGGCGCGCGCCGCGACGTATTCCTTGCGCCGCGCCCGCATGGTGAAGTCGCCGGATGCCACGATCAGATCCGGCGGATCGCGGTTCAGCTCGGCCACGAGCGCCTCGACCACCGCCGGATCGGTGCGTCCGAAATGCAGGTCGGAAATGTGGGCGACCCGTCTCACCGGACCGGCTCCGGCACGATCACGGTGAGGGCACGGGGCATCAGGCGGTAGCGCAGGGGCGGGGCGATCAAGCGAACCTCTCCATCATTCATCACCCGTAACGCGCGCCTCCGGGCGGAGACGACGAAGCGGGCCGCGGCACGGCGCTCCAGGCCCGGCTCATCGCGCCAGCGACCGAGCCCGAACCCGAGCGCCAACCGCGCGAGGCGCCACGGCGAAAGCCGGCGGGCGATGTAAAGCGTCAACTCACCGCCATCGACCTGGCTCCGTTCCAGAATCTTTCCCGGCCCCTCCGCGTAATCGTTGTTGACCACCGCGAGCAGGCGCACGCGCAACCGTGTCCGCCGCCCGCCGGCCGAGAGCACCGCCGAGAGGCGCGGATAGGGTCCGAGATGGCGCAGCACCGCTGCCGAGAGCCGTAGCAGCGCCGGGATGCCGAGACGCCGCCCGCGAAAGGCCTCGCGGTGGCGGACCATGCGGGCGGGCATGCCGAGCACCGAGTTGATGAGGAAGACGTGTCCGTTGACGCGGCCGACATCGACGGCGCGGGTCTGCCCTGCCGCGAGCACCGCGATGGCCCCGTCGAGGTCGAGCGGAATGCCGAGATCCTTGGCTAGCAGGTTCATGGTGCCGAGAGGCAGGATGCCGAGCGCCACGCCGCTGCCCGCCAGCATGCCGGCCGCGCAGTTGAGCGTGCCGTCCCCGCCCGCCACCGCCACGGCCGTGACGCCTTCGATGCGCAGGGCCGCCCGCAGGCGCTCGGGCAGGGGCAGGCTGTCGTCCGACTCAGGGAGGAGGTCGAGGCCCGCCGTCCTCAGCCGCGCGCGAATCGCATCCGGCGTCAGGCCCTCGGCGAAGGCGCCCGACGCGGCGTTGGCGACGAGGACGATCCGCATGTCTCCCGGCGTTCCCCCGCATCCCGACGGCGCGGGGATGACAGGCTCGGGCGTCGGGCGTGTGACGAAAGCGGGATCAGCCCGGCGGCGGGCGGCGTTGCACGAAGCGCGCCTGGAACCAGTCCCGCAGCACCTCGCGCTCGTAGAAGAAGGTCTGCCCGGACGAGAGGCGGTTGGCGCGCAGCAGGAAGTTGATGTCGCTGACGACTTCCTCCGCCGCCAGCAGCCTGCGGCCACGCTCCTTCAGGGCGTAGCGCAGGCGGAAACGGGGCGGGGTGATGTCGGTCACCACCCGCACGCCCTGGGCCGCGCCGAAGCTCGGCTGATCGAGCCCGGCGAGGTCGATGTCGAGCACCGCGATGTCCAAGGTCTGGCCCGGCGCCAGAACTTGATTGCCGAGCGTCTCGAACAGGCGGCGCATCTCGGCCAGCACGACCCGCGGCGACAGGCCCGAACCGAAGCGGTTCTGGGCATCGGTGTAGCGCTCGGGTGCGACGAAGGTCACCCGCACCTGCGCCGCCGCGGGCGAGACGGCGAGGGGCATGGACAGCGCGGCGGCCAGCACCGCGAGCAGGCCGAGCGCCGCCGCCCTCATTGCTGCGAGCGCTTGAGGATCGTTTGCAGAGCGCGAGCGACCGGCTCGGTGATGGTGCGCCGGTACTTGCGATGCACGAGCTGGCCGTTGTGGTAGATATCCTGCTCGACGTAGAGCCGCTCACCGTCCCAACGGACGATGTTATCGGATTCCGCCGTCTCCTCGACGCCCAGATCCTGGCGGAGGATCGGTGCGCCGGATGTCGTTTGCATGGAGCCGCCTCGGCCTTTTTTCGGGATCGTCTGCCCTGTTTAGGGCCTCGGCGCGCGCTGTGCCAGGGTTGGATGCAGGGTCCAGTGGTCGGAAAAGCGATCCGCCGGTTTCTTCAAAGCGCACTTGTCGCTTGGTTGTCTCTCGGTCGGCGGTTTTTTCACGAACCGCATGCGCCCTTCGGCGGCGACCTCACGGCAACCCGGTCACCGCACCGAGACCTGATCCTTGATGCGCTGGTAGGTGGCGCGGTTGAGGACGCGTTTGCTGAGAAGCTGATCGACGGAGGCGTAGGGACGGTGCTGGACGATCGTCCGGCCGATCGCACCGCCGCCCTTCAGGCTGTTCAGCTCGGCGAGAGAGGCGGTGTTGAGGTCGATCAAGGAGACCACGGCCGGTGGGGCGTTCTCCTCCGCCTCGGCCGCCGGATCGGACTCGGGCGGCGCCGTCCGCGCGACGGGGGCGGGTGACGGCGCGGGATCGGCCGGCGGCGATGCAGGTAGGGCGGGAGGCGGCGCCTCGGCGACCGGTCGGGGCGGCTCCGGTGACGGCTCGGCCGGCTTCACCACGCGCACCGGCACGGGCGGAGGCGCGGATGCAGCGCCCGATGGCCGTCCGGGCGTCACCGTCGCGGCGGCCTCCGAATCCGGGCCGTGCAGCCAGACCGACTGGATGATCCAGGCCAAGCCCGCTGCCGCCAGGATCAGGAGGAGAACCCTGAGGATCGCCGACCCGCTCAGCATGGGCGCCGCCCGCCCGCAACGTGGGCGCAGGAGGCAGTCGGGGTGTCGTGCTCGGCTCCGGACATTGGTGGGATCCTAACGTGCTGGCACGGCGCGAACATATGACAAATTCGAGAGATGAGAGCGCTTTCCGACGCAATGGACGCCGGTTCGGCGAAAGAAAGCGCGTCAAAGCAAAGATCGAGAGAGGCCGAACGGATGCAATGGGGTCGAATGCGGCTCTGAGGCACGCCGCCCTGTGGCAGACCAAGCCGGCCCGCCACAACAGTCCGGCGCAAGCGAACCCGTGCAACAGGGGACCTCGAGAGGCGAACCTGCGCGACTACGCTCGCTCACGTTGTGGCAACACGGCATCAGCCGGCGTTTGAGCGCAACACGCGTGTGCGGGAACGCAATACGGCCAAGCTCGTTTCGTGTAAGCTTGCCCTGTTCCATCGGGCTTGTTCGGGTCATGTCGATGCCAAAAGGTTTCCGCTGGTCGCGCCTTCTCCTTGCCGCGGCGGTTGCCGGGCAGGCAGCGGCCTGCTCTTCCTTGCCGCGGACGAACTACACGGAGAGCGAGGCGGAAGCCGCGACCGTGCCGGGGATGGTCGGGGTGCGGGCCTATGCCGATGCCGGCGCCGCCGATTTCGTGGCGATGGCCGCCGGCCCGCAGAAGAAGCGTCAGGCCTTCACCTATCTCGCGCTCTCGGGCGGCGGGGGTGACGGCGCCTACGGCGCGGGCGTGCTCAACGGCTGGACCGCCTCGGGCAAGCGGCCGGAATTCACCATCGTCTCTGGCGTCTCGACCGGTGCTCTGATCGCGCCCTTCGCCTTCCTCGGGCCCGCCTACGACCCCTACCTCACCGATATCTACACCAGCGGCATCGCCGACTCGCTGGTGCAGAGCCCGAGCATCGCCAACGTGCTGTTCGGCTCCGGCCTGTTCGGCGACGGGCGGCTGCGCAACCTGATCGCCCGCTACGTCACGCCCGAGCTGCTGCAGGCCGTGGCGGAGGAGCACGCCAAGGGCCGCCGCCTGCTCGTGGTGACGACGAATCTCGACACGCAGCGCGCCGTGATCTGGAACATGGGCGCCATCGCCGCGAGCGGCGCGCCCAACGCGGTGTCCTTGTTCACCGACGTGCTCACCGCCTCGGCGAGCATCCCGGCGGTGTTCCCGCCCCAGCTTCTCGATGTGCAGGCGGAGGGCCGCGCCTTCCAGGAAATGCATGTGGATGGCTCGGTGGTGACGCCGGTCTTCACCCTCCCGCAATCCTTCCTGGTGCGCGACGGGCGCTTCCGCAGCGCGGGCAAGGCCGACATCTACGTGGTCATCAACGGCCGCCTCGAACCGGAATTCGAGGTGACCAAGAACAACACCCTGTCGATCGTCGAGAAGTCCTTCACCACCGCCAGTCGCGCCCGCTCGCGGGCGACGCTGGTGGCCACCGACGTGTTCGCCCGCCGCAACGGGATGGGCTTCAATCTGACCTATATCGACGAGCGCGCGCCGCAGACCACGACGGCGCGCGGCTTCGACACCGCCTACATGCGCAGCCTCTACCAGTTCGGCTACGAGGCCGGGCGCACGGGTCAGTTCTGGCAGCCGAGCGTGCCGGCGGCGCCGCTGGTCAAGAACGTGGTGCGGGAGGCGGTGGCGGCGCGCTGAACGCCGCCAGCCGCCAGCGTCACAGGGCGATGCGCAGCGGCTCGGCGCTGAGGCGCACCGCGCCCGCACGGCGTCCGGTCTCGCCGACCGCGTACTGGAACGCTGCCTCGCGGCTGCGGAAATAGCCGCCGCCGAGGCCTTGGCTTTCCAGGGCGACCCAATGGCCCTGACCATCCTGGCCGACGATGTAGGTCGGCAAGCCGCGGCTCGCTTCGACGTCGACCGCCGGGGATGGGGCGGCCGGGGCACCTTCGTACAATATGGACATGATTGCAGATCGAGTCGCGCGGTCCGGTGACGTGAACCGGGGCGGGAACCCGAGCCTTTACCTGTGAGGATTCGAGACCAAGAAACGCCAGGGGCATAAAGACCCCATCCCGCATTGGCCACCCCACAGGCCGGTCCCCAGGGTTGCAATCCCATGCGGCGATCCCGACAACCGGCGAGAAATCGGCATGAAAAAGGGCCGCGCGGCCCTTTCGAGCCGCCGGCCCTTGGCTCGCGCCCTGGCAGCGAGACCTAGAGCCGTATCCGACCCCATTTCATCAGGCCGGCGTCTCTAGGTCTTTGTTTCAACGCGCTTTCTTTCGCCGAACCGGCGTCCATTGCGTCGGAAATCGCTCTACTTGCGCAGGAGCTTGGTGACGAGACGGCCGATCGGGGAGCTCGATCCGGCGTTGCGGTCGTCGCGGGCGACGACGCGGTCGTCGGTGCCGAGGAGCTTGGTGACGAGGCGTCCGATGAGGCTCATGGGTCGGGTTCCTTCACGTCGCGAGGACGGGCAACGGTGCAGCTTCGACGAGATAACGAGCACCGCGGCGGCGGCGTTCCGTGCCCCGTCGCAACCGATCGTCAGCCCCCGCGTCCGCGAACGAGACCCCGGACCACCGGCACGGCGTAGAGCGCGAAGAGCAGGCTGAGGGCCACGGCGAAGCCCTGCGGCGGCTGGAGGTCCATGCCGCCGCCGATGAGCGGGGGTCCGAGCATCAGCCCGGCATTGTAGAGCATCACGAAGGCGGCGTTGGCGCCGGCCAGATCCGGCCCGCGCAAGGTGGCTCCGAGATGGGCGAGCCCCACCGTGTAGAGCGTGCCGACGATCCCGCCCCAGACGAAGAGCAGGGCGGAGAGCAGCGGCAACGAGGCGGAGGCCGCCGGGATCAGGGCCGCCCCGAGCGCCCCGGCGAGGCTCGCGCCGAGGAGGACGAGGCGCCGGTCCACCCGGTCGGCGAGGAGGCCGACGGGGATCTGGAACAGCACGTTGCCGAGCGCCACCGCACTGACCAGAGCGGCGGAGATCGTCGCGTCGAGGCCGATGCGGAGGCCGTAGAGGGGCAGGATGGCGAAGGCGCCCGCCTCCACCGCGCCGTAGAGGGCGGCGGCCAGCACGGCGAGCGGCGCGAGGCGCAGGTAGGTCAGGATGCCGGCCCCCTCGTCGTGCCCGAGATCTGGCGAGAGGTTTCGGGCTAGCACCAGCGGGGTGAGGCCGAGGAAGAACAGGGCCGAGCCGGCGAGATACGGCGCGAATCCGTCGGTGCCGAGCAGCGTCAGCAGGGTCGGCCCGATGGCGAAGCCGATGGCCAGGACCGTGGCGTAGATCCCCATCACCAGCCCGCGCCGCTCGGGCGGCGCCGCGTCGTTGATCCAGTACTCGGAGAGCACGAACAGCACGCCCATCGTCGTCGAGAAGACGAAGCGGAGGGGAAACCACAGGATGAGGTTCGGGAAGAGCTTGAAGGCCGAGAGGCACAGCCCGCCGAGCACGATCGCCAGGATCAGCAGGCGCACCACCCCGACCCGCGCGGCGAGCCGCGGCACGAACGGCACGGTGAGAATCGCCGCGAACCCCGCCACCGCCGTGTTGAGGCCGATGACGACGCTCGACGCGCCCATCCGCTCCATTTCCAGCGACAAGAGCGGGATCGACAGGCCGAGCCCCGTGCCCACCACCGCCACGCAGGTGATCGCGGCCGTCATCGCACCGAGGCGGTCGCGATCGGAGGGATGAGCGGAGACGGCGGGCATGACCTTCGAACGACGCGCGAGGGTTGCGGGGCGCTCGGCCTGAACCGGCATCACCCCGCCCCGCAACCCGGCGCGGTCAGGCGGCGTGCCGATCCGCACCCGCGCCGAAATGGCCGATGTAGCGCGCGGCGATGCCTGAGACCGGCAGCACCACGAGCACGTCGGTGGTGCCGAACTGGCGGTCCACCACCGCGCCGTCGCCGAAGGTCGCTCCGACCCGGAGATAGCCCTTCACCAGCGGCGGCAGCGCCATCAGCGCGGCCTTCGGATCGACCGCCTCCTTCGCCAGCCGGTCCATCGCGACGTAGCGCTCCGGCAGGGCGCGGGCTCGCCACGCCTCAGGGGCGCGGGCATGGTGGTGGAGGAAGCTCAAGGGCAGCGCCAGACGCTCGGGATCGGTGCCCTCCAGGCTGGCGCAGCCGAGCATCGCGTCGATGCGGTGGTGCTGCACATAGGCCCAGATGCCATGCCACAGGAGTTCGACGGTGCGCTTGGTGCGGTAGGGCTTCAGCACGCAGGAGCGGCCGAGTTCGAGGAAGCGCTTGCCCGGATGGCGCTCCAGCAGCGGCGCGAGGTCGTACTCGCCCGAGGAGTAGAAGCCGAAATGCGCCTCCGCCCGGTCCTGGCGCAGCAGCCGGTAGGTGCCGACCACCTTCGGCCGGGCCTTGCGGAAGGGCTTCGCCTCGGTCGCCGCGTGGTCGATGACGAGGAGGTGGTCGCAGATCGCGTCGTAGGCATCGACATCGCGGCGCTTGAGCGCGGCCATGCCGGTCGGCACTGCCGACATCTCCTCATAGAACACGCGGTAGCGCAGGCGCTGCGCCCGGCGGATCTCGGACTTGGTGGTGGCGAGCCGCACTTCGAGCGCCCCGATCCGGCCGAGGCTGGGGTCGAGCCCCGGTTCGAGCAGAAGGCGCTTGGCCCGGTTCTTCAGCAGGATCGGCGCACCGCCGGGCAGGGCGAGGTCGCCGCCCTCGAAGGTCTGGCGGAAGCGGGCGAAGGGCGCCTGAACCTTGGTCTCCCAGCCGGCCTTCCACGCGGCCGTGGCCTCGCGCGGGGAAAAATTCGGCAGCATGATCGACACGATCCCGTCGCGGGAGGCCGCGCGATGCGTCCTCTTGCGCGGCGACAACATCACGAAGGCCGCACGCTTTTATGACGGAGATCTTCGTGCCTTGACAGAGACTTGCGCGAAGCCCTTGCCAGGCTTCGCGCGAAGTGCCCATGGTAGCCGGCGAATGAAAACCGGCTAACGATCACAGGGGTTTAGGGCAAGATCCTACCGTCTCAGACGAACTGGTTCAGGCCCGGGATCGAGCCGACGATCGGACCCATGACGTCCTCACCGGCCTTCTCGCGGCCGTAGGCGAAGAGTTCCTGGCCGAGCGGCTGCATCTGGTTCATCGGCACGCCGGCCGAGATCAGCTTCTGGCCGAGCGCCATCACGCCGCCGCCCATCATGCCGCCGAGCATGCCCATCAGCCCGCCGCCGCCCTCGCCGGCATTGGCCTCGGCGATCGCGGTCTCGGAACCCGGAAGCGCGGCCATCAACTGGCCCACTTCGGTGGCCGGCCCTTCCTTCTGCAGGAAAGCGAGGATGTGTCCGATCGCGGTCTTGGCGGTCCCCGCGTCGAGCCCGGTCCGGTTGGTCACACGGGCAATCAATTCTTCCATGAAACGCTTCCTCCTTAGCAGATGCGTGTCTGTCCGATGCGGCGACGGCGAAATCAAGGGTTGCCGATGTCCCGGCCCTGGATCGGGCGGGCGGGGCGCCATACCCTGTCGGTCACAACACCTGCACAACGGCGACGGATCGGACGAGGACGGCATGACAGCGGGCGAGGGGACGATTCTGGTCGGCCGGAGCACGGGGCCGCGACCGAAGCCCGAGGTGCTGAGCCTGCGGCTGGCCAACCGCCACGGCCTCGTGGCGGGCGCCACCGGCACCGGCAAGACCGTGACGCTGCAGGTGCTGGCGGAGGGCTTTTCCAACGCGGGCGTCCCGGTCTTCGCCGCCGACATCAAGGGCGATCTTTCCGGATTGGCGGCCGCGGGCGAGGCCAAGCCGCATTTCGTCAAGCGGGCGGAAGAACTCGGGATCGCTTACGAGCCCGACCGCTTCCCGACGGTGTTCTGGGACGTGTTCGGCGAGCAGGGCCACCCGATCCGCTGCACCGTCACCGAGATGGGCCCGCTCCTGCTCGCCCGCCTGCTCGAACTCAACGACATCCAAGAGGGCGTGCTCAACATCGCCTTCCGCGTCGCCGACGAGAACCAATGGCCGCTGATCGACCTGAAGGATCTGCGCGCGCTCCTCACCTTCCTGTCGGAGAACGCCAAGGAGCTGTCGGCCACCTACGGCAACGTCTCGGGCGCCTCGATCGGCGCGATCCAGCGGGCGCTGCTCGTGCTGGAGAATCAGGGCGCCGACCAATTCCTTGGCGAGCCGGCGCTCAACCTCGAAGACTTCATGCGCACCGACCGGGAGGGCCGAGGCTTCGTCAACATCCTGGCCGCCGACAAGCTGATGCAGCGGCCGCGCCTCTACGCCTCGTTCCTGCTGTGGATGCTCTCCGAGCTGTTCGAGCAGCTTCCCGAGGTCGGCGACCTCGACAAGCCCAAGCTCGTGTTCTTCTTCGACGAGGCGCACCTGCTGTTCAACGACGCGCCAAAGGCCCTTCTCGACGCGGTGGAGCAGGTGGTGCGCCTGATCCGCTCGAAGGGCGTCGGCGTCTACTTCGTGACGCAGAACCCGCTCGACGTGCCGGAAACGGTGCTCGGCCAACTCGGCAACCGGGTGCAGCACGCGCTGCGCGCCTTCACGCCCCGTGACCAGCGCGCCGTGCGCGCCGCCGCCGAGACCTTCCGCCAGAACCCCGGCTTCGATGTCGGTAAGGCGATCACCGAACTCGCCGTCGGCGAGGCGCTGGTGAGTTTTCTGGAAGCCAAGGGCACGCCCTCGGTCGTGGAGCGGGCGCTGATCGCCCCGCCGCAGGGGCGGGTGGGGCCGCTGACGCCGGCCGAACGCGCCGCGATCATCGGGCAGAGTCCCCTGCGCGGAAAATACGACGAGGCGATCGACAACGAGAGCGCCTACGAGATGCTGGCCCAGCGCAAGCACCTCGATTCCGCCCCGGCGGAAGCCGCGGGCCAGAGCGAAGGCGGCCTTTCGGGCATGCTGGGCGGCTGGCTCGGCGGGATCTTCGGCGGTGGCGAAGAGGCGCCGAAAGGCAAAGGGGCCGGCAAGGGAACCGGCCGCACCCGCCGCCCGCCGCCGAGTCTGGCTGAGCAGGTCATCGGCAACGCCGCGCGCTCCATGGCGCGCAAGGTCGGCACGGAGGTGGGCGACGCGATCCTGCGGAATGTGCTGGGCGGACTGACGAAGCGGTAGGCGGGTCTTCGTCTTGCCTTGACAGAAGCCCCGCTCCCGACTATCCGGCCGGCACCGCGCGGCTTCCTCGACGAAGTCCGCGCGTTTCGCGTTCGTGCGCTCACGGCCCAGCCTGACCTGCGCGGATGACCTGAACAAGAAGACGGCCCAGGCCCTCACGGCGCCGGAGGCCGGCACAGAACACGAGAGACAACGATGTTCGCAGTCATCAAGACAGGCGGCAAGCAATATCGCGTTGCCGCCAACGACGTCATCACCGTGGCCACCCTCGAGGGTGAGGCCGGCGCCGCCGTCACCTTCGGCGACGTGCTGCTGTTCACCGATGGCGATGCCACCCAGGTCGGCACCCCGCTCCTGTCGGGCATCGGCGTCACGGGCGAGATCGTCCAGCACGGCCGCACGCGGAAGGTCATCGCCTTCAAGAAGCGCCGTCGCCAGAACTCGCGCCGCCGCCGCGGTCACCGTCAGGACTTCACGGTCGTGCGCATCACCGAGATCAGCGCCGGCGGCAAGACCTCGAAGGCCGAGCCGCGCAAGACCCGGAAGGCCGAGCCGGCCGCCGAGTCCGCCCCGGCCGCCGCTGAGTAATCAGCCGCCCGTCCGAACGCAGATCCAGCAGAATTCCGGAGCAATCCCATGGCACACAAAAAAGCAGGCGGCTCGTCCCGCAACGGCCGCGACTCCGCCGGCCGGCGCCTCGGCGTCAAGAAGTTCGGCTCCGAGGCCGTGATTCCGGGCAACATCATCGTGCGCCAGCGCGGCACGAAGTGGCACCCCGGCACGAACGTCGGCATGGGCAAGGACCACACCCTGTTCGCCCTCGTCCCGGGCAAGGTGCAGTTCGAGACCCGGCGCGGCCGCGATTTCGTAACCGTAGTGCCGCTGGCTCAGGCCGCGGAGTAACGGCGGACGCTTGTCGCTGACGACGAAGCGAGCGTCCCGCCGGTGTCCCACACCGAACCGGCGGACGATCGCTGAAGGCTTCACGCGAAGCTTCGAGCGGATCGGAACACGGGGGAGGATGGGGCACCATCCTCCCCCTTCGTCGTCCCGGACGGCGCCTTCGCGCGCCATCGCATGACCGGCTCACGATGTTCCCCGATCTCACCCGCGACGACGTTTTCCGCATCGAGACGCGCCGGCTCTGGCTGCGCTGGCCCACGGCCCGCGACGCCGAGGCCGTCTCGCGATTCGCCGGCGATCCGGCCGTGGCCGAGATGACCGCGCGGATTTCGAGCCCGCTTCCGCTGCCCGAGGCCGAAAGCTTCGTGATCCAGGCGCGGGCGATGAACACGGCCGGGGAGGGGCTGATCATGGCCCTGTGCCGGCGGGCGGCGCCCGCGAACCTGATCGGTGTCGTCTCGGTCGAGAACCGGCCCGACGCGGTCGAACCGCATCTCGGCTACTGGCTCGGGCGCCCGTTCTGGGGCGAGGGGCTGATGACCGAGGCGGCCGAGGCGCTGGTGGACGCCACCTTCGCCTATGCCGGGGAGCGAGCGCTCGCCTCGTCGGCGATGATCGGCAATCCTGGCTCGCGCCGTGTGCTGGAGAAGTGCGGATTCCGCCTCACCGGCGAATCCGCACCGGTCTTCGAGGCGCGGGGCGGTGTCGTGCCGAGCTACAACTTCCGGCTCGATCGGGCCGAGTGGCTCGACCGGCGCGGGACGGCCGTGGGAGGCCGCCTGGCATGAGGACACGGATGGTTGCCGGCCTCGGGGCCGGCCTCACCGCGATCGCCCTCGGCAGCCTGATCTTCGCGATCACCCGCGAGGTGCCGCCGCCGCCGATCGAAGCCGCGGCGGCGCCGGCCCCGAGACCTCGGGGCGAAACCCGGCTCTACTGCGAGTTCTATAATTTCGCCGGCCGCACTCCGAAGGTCGGGTTCTACTTCGCCAGCCCTGCGGGTGGCGGAACCGCGTACGGGCAACTGTTCCAGCGGGAGGCGGACGGGTCTCAGACCCTGTTCGACGAACGGCCGACCTGGACCTATGCTCGCGACGGGGAGGCGCCGACCCTGCGCTCGCCCGACGGCGCGATCCAGATCAACCTCTACGGCGATGGCGGCGCCAACGGCCGCCAGCCGGATGCCGGCGGCTGGTTCGAGGCGGGCCTGCGCAGCATCCAATACCTCAATCTCGACGGCCAGTGCCGTCGCACAGAAAGCTGACCGGCCCTCCCGGTCCAGAATCCAAGGCGAAGCACCGTGAAATTCCTCGATGAAGCCAAGGTCTACGTCCGCTCCGGCGACGGCGGTCCCGGCTGCGTCTCGTTCCGGCGGGAAAAGTTCATCGAGTTCGGCGGGCCGAACGGCGGCGACGGCGGACGGGGCGGTGATGTCTGGATCGAGTGCGTGCAGGGCCTCAACACCCTGATCGACTACCGCTACCGGCAGCACTTCAAGGCGAAGAAGGGCGAGCACGGCATGGGCTCGAACTGCCACGGCGCCAAGGGCGACGACGCGGTGCTTCAGGTGCCGGCGGGCACGCAGGTCTTCTCCGAGGACGGCGAGACGCTGATTGCCGACATGACCGAGGTCGGCCAGCGGGTGCGGCTCGCCAAGGGCGGCAATGGCGGCTTCGGCAATGCCTACTTCACCACCTCCACGAACCGGGCGCCGCGCCACGCCAATCCCGGCCTGGAAGGCCAGGAGATGTGGCTGATCCTGCGCCTCAAGCTCATCGCCGATGCCGGCCTCGTCGGCTTGCCGAATGCGGGCAAATCGACCTTCCTGGCGACCGTCACCGCCGCCAAGCCGAAGATCGCCGACTATCCCTTCACCACCCTCCATCCGGGTCTCGGCGTGGTGCGCTCGGACGAGCGCGAGTTCGTGCTCGCCGACATCCCCGGCCTGATCGAGGGCGCGCATGAGGGCGTCGGCCTCGGTGACCGCTTCCTCGCCCATGTCGAGCGCTGCCGGGTTCTGCTCCACCTCGTGGAGGGCACGAGCGAGCATGCCGGCAAGGCCTACAAGCTAGTGCGGCGCGAGTTGGAGGCCTACGGCGAGGGCTTGTCCGACAAGCCCGAGATCGTTGCCCTCTCGAAGGCGGACGCGCTCGATGCCGACACCCTCAAGCAGCAGCTCGCCCGGCTGAAGCGGGCAGCGGGCGGCAAGCCGCTGGTGCTCTCGGCGGCCTCGGGGCAGGGCGTCCAGGAGGCTTTGCGCGCGATCCAGGCCCAGCTCGATACGCAGGGCGCAGAGGAAGCGGAGGCGCAACCCGCCGAGCCCTGGCAACCGTGAGCGCAGCGGCGCTACGCCTCAGTCCAGACCGGCGACGGGATTTGCCGGTTTGCCCTACATCGGATGCATGCGCAGCACCCTCGCCCTCCTCCTCGCCCTCGCCGCCTCCCCCGCCATGGCGGAGGATTCCTGCACCGATCTGATCGACCGGGTGCAACGGGCCACGAGCGCGACGGTCGCCGAGCGGAGCGCCGACTTCGCCCGGTTCGAGGCCGGGCCGCAGACATCGCTGACGCTCTCGTGCGCTGGCGCCAACGCGTCCTCCGTCGGCGCGCAGTACAAGGGCGAGACCCCGCCTGAGGCCTACGACACGCTGTTCGTACAGGCGGGCCATGCCATCACGGGGATCGCACCGGATCGGCTGCGGGACGCTACCCGGCAGGCCCGCGCGAGCGCGCAGGACAAGCGCCACAGCACGGTCGAGGTGGACGGCGCCCGCGTCACCTGCGCCTTCATGCGCAAGGAGCAGGGTCCGCTCACCCTCTGCGCCGTGATCCAGCGCCCTGGCGCCTGACCGGTCAGGGGTGGAAACGGGGCGCTGCCCCGCGCCCCGCCAAAGGGATGATCCCTTTGGGATCTCAGGATCTCAGCTTGATCCGGGACCGTGCGGCACGGGCGAGACCTGATCCTCGCCGTCCAGGGTCCGGGCTACGGCGCGGGCGACGTTGACGAGAGCGGTCACCATGGGTGTCGCCGGGTCGCGGCGCGGGGCGACGAGGCCGATGGCGTGGCGCAGATCCGGCTCCACGATCGGGATCGCCCGCAGCCCCTCGGTCGGCCCCAGCGCGTCGGCAAGGATGGCCGGCATCACGCTCGCCCATTGCAGGGTGCGCACATGGGTCATCAGCACGACCATGGAATTGGATTCGAGCGTCGGCGCCGCCTCGCCGCCCGCGGCCCGTATCTGCTGATCGATGATGCGGCGGTTCTGCATGTTGGGGGTCAGCAGGCAGAGCGGGATCTTCGCCAACTCCGCCCAGGTGACGCTGGCCCGGTCGTCGTAGGGGCCGCCGGCCGCGGTCAGGAGCTGGTAGTGCTCGGTATAGAGCGGCACGGCGATCACGCGCCCGAGCGGCTCGTTGTCGAGATAGGTCAGCCCCGCATCCGCCTCGAGGTTGTCGATCAGCGAAAAGATCTCTTCCGAGGTCGTGGACAGGACGCTGAAGCGCACGTTCGGGTAGCGGGCGCGGTAGGGCGTGGTCAGCGCGGCCACCATCGGCAGTGCCGTCGGCACCGCAGCGATCCGCAGGTGCCCCGTCAGCCCCTTGCGGAGCGCAGCCACGTCGTCCTGCATGGCGCGGGCGTCGCCGACGATGCGGCGGCCCCAGGCCAGCACCCGGTCCCCCTCGGGCGTAAACCCCTGGAAGCGTGAGCCGCGCTGAACCAAGCGCACGCCGAAACGGTCCTCCAGGCTCTTCACCCCCGCCGAGAGGGTCTGCTGGGTCACGCCGCAGGTCTCCGCCGCACGCCCGAAATGCTGTTCGCGGGCGAGCGCCAGGAGGAATTCGAGCTTATCGATCACGGATGCGCCGCCCCGGCGCCCGCTGAGAGGGCGGGCTCCCGCCGTGGTAGGCCGATTGCGGCCGGCTTCTCAAGCCGCAGGCCGCCGCCGGCATTTACCCCGCGTCGCTGGCCCCCTCGCCCACGAGCTGCGGATTGCGGGTGGCCGGACGCACCGGGCTCTCGACCGCCGGGTCCTCGTGAAGCGCCCGGTGAACGAGCGCGTCGAGCCGCTCGCCGGCCTCCTCGGCGTAGCCTTCGAGGTCGCGGCGCATCTTCGGCGTCCAGAACGCCACGATGTGCTTGTGGATGCCCGAGACCGCTTCCTCCTCCGGGTAGGACCGGAAGAACAGGGCGATCTGGTTGGCCATCCGCACCAGTCGGTCGTTGATGGTCGTTGCGCTCATGCCCGCACTCGGCTGTGTCTGATTGGAAAGCGCGCCCTCCCGCTCCCTCATCCTGAGGGACAGGATCGGACGTCTGGGGGCGGGCCGAAACCCGCCCCGTTGGAAGACTATTCCGCCGCCTCGGCGATGCGGGTGAGCGAGAAGTCCTCCTCGTAGAACTTCGCCTGCCAGTCGGAGGGCCGGTTCGTGCGCCGCACCTGCACCGCCGTCACCTTGTATTCGGGGCAGTTGGTCGCCCAGTCCGAATAGTCGGTGGTGATGACGTTGGCGCCGGTCTTGGCGTGGTGGAAGGTCGTGTAGACGATCCCCGGCTGCATCCGCTCGGTGACCTTGGCCTTCAGCGCGATGTCGCCCGAGCGGCTCTCCAGGGCGACGAGGTCGCCATCGACGATGCCGCGCATCTCCGCGTCGAAGGGGTGGATCTCCAGCACGTCTTCCTCGTGCCAGCGGGAGTTCTCGGTCCGCCGCGTCTGCGCGCCGACATTGTACTGCGAGAGGATGCGGCCCGTGGTGAGGATCAGCGGGAACTTGCCCGTGGTCCGCTCGTCGGTGGGCACGTATTCCGTGATCATGAAGCGGCCCTTGCCGCGCACGAACCGGTCCACGTGCATCATCGGCGTGCCGAGCGGCGCCTTCTCGTTGCACGGCCACTGGATCGAGCCCAACTCCTCCAGCTTGTCGTAGGAGACGCCGGCGAAGCTCGGGGTGAGCGCCGCGATCTCGTCCATGATCTCGGACGGGTGGGTGTACTCCATCTTGTAGCCCAGCGCGTTGGCGAGCAGCACCGTGCCCTCCCAGTCGCCGTAGCCGCCCATCGGAGCCATCACCTTACGCACGCGGGAGATGCGGCGCTCGGCATTGGTGAAGGTGCCGTCCTTCTCCAGGAACGAGGCGCCCGGCAGGAAGACGTGGGCGTATTTGGCGGTCTCGTTCAGGAACAGGTCCTGGATCACGATGCACTCCATGGCCTTGAGGCCGGAGGTGACGTGATGGGTGTCGGGGTCGGACTGCGCGATGTCCTCGCCCTGGATGTACATGCCCTTGAAGCTGCCGCCGACGGCCTCGTCCAGCATGTTGGTGATGCGCAGACCCGGCGCGTTGTCGAGCTTGGCCCCCCAGATCGCCTCGAAGCTCTCGCGGGTGGCGTCGTCCGAGACGTGGCGGTAGCCCGGCAGCTCGTGCGGGAACGAGCCCATGTCGCAGGAGCCCTGCACGTTGTTCTGGCCGCGCAGCGGGTTCACGCCCGCACCCACCATGCCGATATTGCCGGTGGCCATGGCGATGTTGGCCATGCCCATCACCATGGTCGAGCCCTGGCTGTGCTCGGTTACGCCCAGCCCGTAATAGATCGCCGCCTTGCCGCCGGTGGCGTAGAGCCGGGCCGCGGCGCGGATCTCCTGCGGATCGACGCCGGTGATGGCCTGCGCGGCCTCCGGCGAGTTGCGCTCCTCGGCGATGAACCGGGCCCAGGACTCGAACTCGGCCAGATCGCAGCGCTCGCGGACGTAGTCCTCGGCGATCAGCCCTTCCGTGACGATGACGTGGGCGAAGGCGTTGATGAAGGCGACGTTGGAGCCAGGCTTGAGCGGCAGGTGATGGTCGGCCCGGATGTGGGGCGACTTCACGAGGTCGATCTTGCGCGGGTCGGCGACGATGAGGCGGGCGCCCTCACGCAGGCGCTTCTTCATCCGCGAGCCGAAGACGGGGTGACCGTCGGTCGGGTTGGCGCCGATGACGAGGATCACGTCGGATTCCTCGACCGACTTGAAGTCCTGCGTGCCGGCGGAGGTGCCGAGCGTGGACATCAGGCCGTAGCCGGTCGGCGAGTGGCAGACGCGGGCGCAGGTATCGACGTTGTTGTTGCCGAAGGCGGCGCGCACCAGCTTCTGGACGAGGTAGGCCTCCTCGTTGGTACAGCGCGACGAGGTGATGCCGCCGACCGAGTCGCGGCCGTACGTCGCCTGGATGCGCTTGAACTCGGAGGCGGCGTGATTGATCGCCTCCTCCCACGACACCTCGCGCCACGGATCCGTGATCTTCTCGCGGATCATCGGCTTGGTGATGCGGTCCTTGTGGGTGGCGTAGCCGTAGGCGAAGCGGCCCTTGACGCAGCTATGGCCCTCGTTGGCCTTGCCGCCCTTGTAGGGCACCATGCGGACGACCTTGTCGCCCTGCATCTCCGCCTTGAAGGCGCAGCCGACACCGCAATAGGCGCAGGTCGTGACCTCGGAATGGTCCGGCTGGCCGTATTGGTGGATCGTCTTCTCTTGCAGCGTCGCGGTCGGGCAGGCCTGGACGCAGGCGCCGCAGGACACGCATTCGGACTGCATAAAGTTGGTCGGGCCCGCCGCCACGCGGCTGTCGAAGCCGCGGCCCTCGATGGTCAGTGCGAAGGTGCCCTGCGTCTCCTCGCAGGCACGGACGCAGCGGTTGCAGACGATGCACTTCGACGGATCGTAGGTGAAGTAGGGGTTCGACTCGTCCTTGGGCAGGTAGCGGTCGGAGGCCGGCTTGACGTGGTTGTCGCCGTCATAGCCGTAGCGCACCTCGCGCAGGCCGACCTGACCTGCAGTATCTTGCAGCTCGCAATCGCCGTTGGCGGCGCAGGTCAGGCAGTCGAGCGGGTGGTCGGAGATGTAGAGCTCCATCACGCCCTTGCGCAGCCGATGCAGCTTGTCGGTCTGCGTGTGCACGACCATGCCGTTCTCGG
This sequence comes from Methylorubrum sp. SL192, assembly GCF_026672325.1. Taxonomy (NCBI): domain Bacteria; kingdom Pseudomonadati; phylum Pseudomonadota; class Alphaproteobacteria; order Hyphomicrobiales; family Methylobacteriaceae; genus Methylorubrum; species Methylorubrum sp. SL192. Next base: position 3,813,704 of record NZ_JAPPQV010000003.1, on the reverse strand, counting down.
CCGGGGTGGTGCAGGAGGCGGGCGTGCCGCGGCGGCCGTCGATCTCCACGAGGCACATCCGGCAGGAGCCGAACGGCTCCAGCGAATCCGTGGCGCAGAGCTTCGGGATCTTGGTGCCCATATGCATCGCGGCGGCCATGACCGAGGTGCCCGCGGGCACGGTCACGCTCTCGCCGTCGATGGTCAGCGTCACCGTCTGCTCATTGAGCCGGATCGGCGTGCCGTAGTCGATTTCCTTGATGAGGGTCATGCGACGGCCTCCTCACTCGGCCGCGACGGGCAGATCGCCCGCGCGCCGAAAATCCTCGGGGAAGTTGGTGATCGCGCTCATCACGGGCATGGGCGTCAGGCCGCCCATGGCGCAGAGCGAGCCGTCGGTCATGATCTCGCAGAGATCTTCGACGAGCTTGAGATTGGCCTCCGGTCGGATGCCGGAGATGACCTTGTCCATGGTCTCGACGCCGCGGGTGGCGCCGACCCGGCACGGGGTGCACTTGCCGCAGGATTCGGTGGCGCAGAACTCGAAGGCGAAGCGGGCCTGCTTGGCCATGTCCACGGTGTCGTCGAACACGACGATGCCGCCATGGCCGACGAGGCCCTTCTTGGCCGCCATCGCCTCGTAATCGAGCGGCGTGTCGAGCAGATCGTCGGGGAAGTAGGCTCCGAGCGGACCGCCGACCTGCACCGCGCGGACCGGCCGGCCCGAGGCCGTGCCGCCGCCGAAATCCTCGATCACCTGACGGATGGTGATGCCGAAGGCGTACTCGATCAGGCCGCCCTGCCGGATGTTGCCGGCGAGCTGAATCGGCAGGGTGCCGAGCGAGCGGCCCATGCCGTATTCGGCGTAAGACTTGGCGCCGTGCTCCAGGATGTACGGCACGGCCGTGAAGGTCATGACGTTGTTGACCAGCGTCGGCTTGCCGAGAAAGCCCTTCAGCGCCGGGATCGGCGGCTTGGCCCGGACGATGCCGCGCTTGCCCTCAAGGCTCTCCAGCAGCGAGGTTTCCTCGCCGCAGATATAGGCGCCGGCGCCCAGCCGGACTTCCAGGTGGAAGCTCTTGCCGCTACCCAGAATGTTGTCGCCGAGGACGCCCGCCCGCACGCCGTTGGCGATGGCATCGCGCAGGGTCTTGAAGCTCTGCGGGTACTCCGAGCGGCAGTAGATGTAGCCGCGGGTGGCGCCGGTCGCGACGGCGGCAATGGTCATGCCCTCGATCAGGTTGAAGGGATCGCCCTCCATCATGATCCGGTCGGCGAAGGTGCCGGAATCGCCCTCGTCGGCGTTGCAGACCACGTATTTCTGGTCCGATTGGGCCAGCATCACCGTGTTCCACTTGATGCCCGCCGGGAAGCCGGCGCCGCCGCGCCCGCGCAGTCCCGAATCGCGCACCTGGGCGACGATGCCCTCGGCGCCGAGCTTCAGCGCGGCCTCCAAACCGCGGTAACCGCCATGGGCCCGGTAATCCTCGACCGAGACCGGATCGACCACGCCGCAGCGGTGGAAGGTGAGCCGGTGCTGCTTGGCCAGGAACGGAATCTCTTCCGGCTTGCCGAGGCGGAGCGCGTGCTCCCCACCTTCGGTGAGCCCGGCATCGAGCAGGCCCTCGACATCGGCCGGGGTTACCGGACCGTAGGCGATGCGGCCCTCAGGGGTCGCGACTTCGACCATCGGCTCGAGCCAGAGCAGGCCGCGGGTGCCGGTGCGGACGATGCGCACGTCGAGACCGCGGGCTTCCGCGCCGGCGAAGATCGCCCGGGCGACGCGGTTGGCACCGAGCCCGAGGGCGACGGCGTCCTGCGGGACGTAGAGGGTGATGCTCACGCGCGGGCCTCCTTGAGGGCGGCGTCGAGGGATTCGGCGGAGAGGCGAGCGAGCGGCTCGTCATCGACCAGGGCGGCGGGCGCGTTGGCGCAGAGGCCGAGGCAGTAGACCGGCTCGACGGTCACGCCGTCGGCGCTGGTACCGTGCCAATCGCAGCCCATCCGCGAGAGGATCTCGCCGTGCAGCCGGTCGGAGCCCATCGCCTGGCAGGCCTCGGCCCGGCACAACTTGACATGGTGGCGCCCGGCCGGCGGCTCGCGCCGGAAGTCGTGGTAGAAGGTCAGGCAGCCATGCACTTCGGCGCGCGATAGGTTCAGCGCGTCGGCGATCATCGGCACCGCCTGCGCGTCGACGTAGCCGAACGCCTCCTGCAGAGCATGCAATATAGGGAGAGTCGCACCCTCCAGGGATTGCAGCCCGGCGACGATTGCAGCCGCGCGGGTCGCGTTCCAAGGCTCGGGACTGACCATCGTTTCCTGCCCAACTTGGTTTTGTTCTAAGGCCGGATCCAACCAGGGCCGGCACTAAAGTTCAATCAAGCAGTCTCGTGGTTTGACAAAAATCTTCGATCAAAACGACTCAGTTGCAGTGCATCATCCGCTCAACGGCGATTCAAACTTTTTTTGAAACGGCGAAAAATTTTCTTCGAGGCCATCGGGCTAGAGGCGCTCGGAACAACGTAAAGCGGTATTTCCGCGATCGTCGCGGACGTGAGATGAGGGATGCTTCGGACCCTCGCTGCCGTCTCGGAGACGCGCTCCAAGTCTGTGGGTCGATGAGGTGTCCATCGCCTCGGCAGCACGCGGCGACGATCGCCAAGGCCTGTAGCGCCGCCTGCGATGACGGCGCGGCAGGGTTTGCGGACGGAAGCCGGGGCGGTCCCCTTATGCGCTTGAAGCGCCCCGCAGCGATGCCGGCCGAGACCGGCAGACCCGACCTCGGCCCGTCCGACGCAATCGGTTCAGGCAGCGCCCCGGACCGCCCGGAACTGTGCATAGCGCTTCAGGAGATCGTCGATGACTCGATCCCGGCCGTAGCCGGTGACGTCGTGCGGGCGGTCGCCCTCGGAGGTCTGAACGAGGGCGCGATAATGGCGCTCATCCGACGACTTCGACGGATTCTCGGCCCAGGCGAAGCTCGGATTCCGCAATCCGCGCACGCGGATGCCGTAGCGGAAGGCGCCACGGTCCCCGTAGGGAACGATCAGATCGATGCGCTCGGCCGACCGCACGACCTCGGGCGACAAGCCGCTCTCGCGCATCTGCCCGGCCACCGCTTCGAGGGCGGGCGCGACCGTCTCGTCGAGGAAGGTCTTGAGGTCTTCCCTGCGGTAGGAGTGGGTGATCGCCGCCAGCCGCTCCTGCCAGGACAGGCCGCCCGTCGGCCCGGCGGCGGGCGAGGACAGGTCGAGGCCGCCGGCACGCCCCTCCAGTTGGAGGGCCCGGAGCAGGCCGTAGCAGATGAAGATCATCACGATGGAGAAGGGCAGGGCGCTGGCGATGGCCGCCGTCTGGAGCGCCTCCAGGCCGCCCGCCACGAGTAGCACGGCGGCGATGGCGCCGCTGCTGACCGCCCAGAACACCCGCTGCCAGAGCGGCGGGTTGTCGGCCGCGCCCGAGGTGATCATGTCGATCACCAGCGCCCCGGAATCCGCCGAGGTAACGAAGAAGAAGATCACCAGCAGCGTCGCCAGCCCCGAGGCGATCATGCCGAACGGCAGGTGCCCGAGCATCTCGAATAGGGCGACCGGCATGTTGTCCTTGACGATCTGCGCGAGCGGCACCGCGCCGGCGCGATCCATCTCGATGGCGGTGTTGCCGAACACGGTCATCCAGAAGAACGTGAACAGCACCGGCACCAGCAGCACGCCGGTGACGAATTCGCGGATGGTGCGCCCGCGCGAGATCCGGGCGATGAACATGCCGACGAAGGGCGACCACGCGATCCACCAGCCCCAGTAGAACAGCGTCCAACTGCCGAGCCATTCATTGGGCTTGTAGGCGTAGGTCTGGAGCGTGCGCTCGACCACCGCCCCGAGATAGGCGCCGAGATTCTGAACGAAGGCCTGGAGCAGGAACACCGTCGAGCCGGTGATCAGCACGAAGGCGAGCAGCACGACGGCCAGGATGATGTTCAGTTCGGACAGGACCTTCACGCCCTTGTCGAGCCCCGAGGCGACCGAGAGCGTGGCGCAGCCGGTGATGGCGGCGATCAGGATGATCTGTACGAAGGTGTTGTTCGGTACGCCGAACAGGTGGGTGAAACCGGCATTGACCTGAAGCACGCCGAGCCCGAGCGAGGTCGCGACGCCAAAGATCGTGCCGAGCACCGCGAAGATGTCGATCGCGTGCCCGATCGGACCGTTGATCCGGTCACCGATGAGAGGGTGGAGGGCCGAGCGCACCGTCAGCGGCAGCCCGCGGCGGAATGCGAAATAGGCCAGCGCCAGCCCCACGACGATGTAAATCGCCCAGGCATGCACCCCCCAGTGGAAGAAGGTCAGCACCATCGCCCGCTGCGCAGCCTCGATGGTCTTGCCCTCGCCGACGGGGGGCGTGGCATAGTGCTGAAGCGGCTCGGCCACACCGAAGAAGATCAGGCCGATGCCCATGCCGGCGCTGAACAGCATCGCGAACCACGACAGGTAGCTGTAGTCGGGCTCGCTGTCGTCCGGCCCCAGCTTCACGTCGCCGTAGCGGCTCAGCATCAGGAAGATCGCGAAGCCGAGAAAGCCGGCGACGACGGCGATGTAGAACCAGCCGAATTCGTGCACGATCGCGGCTTGTAGGCTGTCGAAGATCGACTTGGCCTGTGCGGGAAACAGCGCGCTGAGACCGGCGAAGGCGAGCGTCAGCCCGGCCGAGGTGAAGAAGACCGGCGGATTGACCTGCATCCTCGGGCCGCGTCGACCGAGAGGGCGCCGGTCGTTGAGATCGTTCATGTCCGCTCGGGCTTCCCTTGGTGTCTTCGAACGATCCGGTCGCGGCGGATGCAGACAGGCTCACGGCATCGGCGCGAAGGCGGTCCGCCCCGATGCCGAGAAAGGCTCATCGACATATGTTAATGGCCGCGCTTCCGTTCCCGAGGCCCGTCCGGAACGGTGAAGACCCTCAGCTCTCGATGGCGGCGTAGGTCAGCACCCGCAATTCGCGGCGCAGGGGCAGGGCGGAGGAGGGGACGAGCTGGGTAAGCAGCAGCACCGCCATGTCCTCGTCCGGATCGATCCAGAACGACGTGCTCGCCACCCCACCCCAGGACACCTCCCCCGGCGTGCCCAGGATCTGGGCGCGGGCCGGATCGAGCATCACCGAAACCCCGAGACCGAAGCCGATGCCGGCATAGGACGATTCGGCGAAGCGCGGCTGGCCCATGGCGGCGAGATCGCCGGGCAGGTGGTTCATCAGCATGAGCTCGACGGTCTTGCGCCCGACAAGCCGCACGCCGTCGAGTTCGCCGAGATTCAGGATCATCCGGCAGAAGCGCAGGTAGTCGGCGGCCGTGGAGACGAGCCCGCCCCCGCCCGAGGCCAGCGGCGGCGGCGCCAGGAAGCGGCTGCCGACGCTGTCGTCGTAGAGGCGCAGCTTGCCCGCGCGGTCGAAGGCGTAGTTCGCCGCAAAGCGCGCCTGCTTCTCTTCCGGCACGAAGAAGTCGGTGTCGTCCATGCCGAGCGGGTGCAGGATGCGCGTGCGCATGAACTCGGCGAAGTCGGTCCCCGACACCACCGCCACGAGATGGCCGAGCACGTCGGTGGCGACCGAGTAGTTCCACTCCGCCCCCGGCTGGGCCAGCAGCGGTTGCGCCGCGAGCTTGGCCACGAGGTCGCCGAGCGGAAGGGTCGAGGTCTGGAAGTCGATCTCGTTCTGGCGGTAGAGCGCGTCGACGAGCGTCGCCTCCATGAAGCCGTAGGTCAGCCCGCTGGTATGCGTGAGGAGGTCGCGGATCGTGATGGCGCGGAGCGCCGGCTCGGTCTCGAGCTTCGCCCGGTTGCCGCCGGTCATTACTCGCATGTCCGCGAATTCGGGCAGGAAGCGCGAGACCGGATCGTCGAGCTGGAAGCGGCCCTCCTCGTAGAGCATCAGCACCGCGAGCGAGGTCAGCGGCTTCGTCATCGAGTAGATGCGGGTGATGGTGTCGGCGGCAAACGGCCTGTCCCGCGCGAGGTCGGCATGGCCGTGGGCGCGGAAGAAGGCGGTCTGGCCACCCCGCAGCACGCTCACCGAGAGGCCGGCCAGGCGCCCGCTCTCGACGTAGCTCCGCATCCAGGCATCGATCCGTTCGAGGCGGTCGGGACAGAGGCCGACGTCTCGGGGATCGGTCTCAACCTGCATGCGCGGCTCCTCGCGTTCGTGTCAGAGGCCCGTGTAGCGGCCTCGCACGGAGGGGCGCTAGCCCGAAAACCGTCACCAGCCCATCGTGCCGGGCCCGCCCTTGAACGGGCCGACGAGCCCCGGCGTGATCCAGCCGCCATAGAAGCCGCCGGGCTGCGGCTCGGCTCGCACGTCGCCGACGAGGCAGGCATCCATCGGCCCGGCATAGAAGGCGACGTAGCCGGCGATGGGCCGGAAGCCCGGCGTCGGGTCGGGATAGGCCCAGGCCGCCCCCGGTGCCCGTTCTCCGCCGCCCGTCACGTCGAACAGCACGGCCCTGCCTTTCCACTCGCAGATTCCGGCCCGGCGCGGAGGTCCGAGCACCCCCTCCGCGATATCCTGGGGCGGGACGTAGTAGGTCGGCGGGTGGCTCGTCTCCAGCACCCGGAAGCCGGCCGTGGTCGCGGCGATGGTCCGGCCGCCGAGGATGACGGTCAGCCGCTCCGGCACCGGCTCCAGCCGGGGCGGGCGGGGATAGTCCCAGACGCTTTCCTGCCCTGGGCCGGGGCGGACGGGGATGGGCCGCACGGGCGCCTCCGTTGGTGTCGCATCAGCGGTTTGTCGCAACCGCCCCTCATGCTAGCGCATGGGCAGCCCGAGAGAAGGACGACGCCGTGAGCGAGACCGCAGACTACGCCCTGTTCCTCGATTTCGACGGCACCCTGGTCGAGATCGCCCCGCGCCCCGACGCGGTGCAGGTCGATCCCACCCTCGTGCCCGCGCTGGAGCGGTTGCGCGAACGGCTCGGCGGCGCGCTCGCCATTGTCACCGGACGGCCGGTTGCGGTGATCGACGACTTCCTGAGGCCCGCCCGGTTCGACGTGGCCGGGCTGCACGGCGTCGAACGCCGGGTGGACGGCACCTTGAGCGGCGGACGGCCGGAGGATCATCCGGACCTGCGCGCGGGCGTCGAGCGGCTGCACGCGGAGACGGCCCGCTACGAATCCGTACTGATCGAGGACAAGGGCGCCTCGGTCGCCGTGCATTGGCGGCTCGCCACGCCGGGTGACGCGCAGGCAGCCGAAACCATCGTGAAAGCGGTGGCGGCCGATCTCGGCTCCGCCTACCGGCTCCAACTCGGCAAGGCGGTCGGCGAGATCGTGCCGGCCGACGCCACCAAGGGCCACGCGATCCGCGCCTTCCTGGAAGCGCCCCCCTATGCCGGCCGGCGCGCGATCTTCCTCGGCGACGACCGCACCGACGAGATCGCCTTCGCCTCCGTCAACGAGGATGGCGGCATCAGCGTGCGCATCGGCGACGGAGAGACCGTGGCCGGCCGCCGCATCGCCACACCCGCGGATGTGCGCGCGCTGATCAGCGCCTGGGCCGAGGGCGCACCGATCGACCCGGACACGCTGCCCGCCGCCTGACATCGTTCACCGCTTCGTTCACGGCTTGCCGAACGGCCGACGCACCCTCTGTTAAGGTCGCGGCAAAGCACCACGAGAGGCCAGAGGCGGATGTTCGAATTCCCGGTGCTGATCGGCGATATCGGCGGGACCAATGCCCGCTTCGGCCTGATCGAAACGCGGGGGGCGCCGCCCCGTCTCCTCTCGCGCGAGGCGACGCACGGCCATCCCGATCCGAGCGCGGCGATCCGGGCCTCCCTGGCGCAGGGCGGCGGGCCCGCGCCGCGCTCGGCGATCCTGGCGATCGCGGGCCGGGTCGATGCGCCGGCGGTCCAGCTCACCAACGCGGACTGGCTGGTGGACGCCGCCGCGATCGCCCGCGATTTCGGGCTCGCGCGGGTCGCCCTCGTCAACGATTACGTGCCGGTCGCCGCGGGCGCAGCCGGCATCGCGCCCGACGACCTCACGCCGATCGGCCCAAGTCGCGGTGACGCAAGCGGGCCGCGCCTCGTGCTCGGGCCGGGCACCGGCTTCGGCGCCGCCGCCCTGATCCCCTACGAGGACCGCCTCGCCATCGTCTCGACGGAGGCCGGCCACACCGATCTCGGGCCGACCGATGCGGAGGAGTTCGAGATCTGGCCGGCGGTCGAGCGTGTCGAGGGGCGGGTCACGGTGGAGACACTGCTCTCCGGTCCCGGTCTCGCCCGGATCTGCGCGGCGATCCGCGCGGTGCGGGCGGGCGGCGACGGTTCCTTGTGCGACCCGGCCGAGATCACGAGCAGCGGCCTCTCGGGCGAGGATCCGCATGCACACGCCGCGCTCGCGCTGTTCAGCAAGCTGCTGGGCCGGGTATGCGGGGATCTGGCGCTGACCTTCCTTGCCACCGGCGGGGTCTATATCGGCGGCGGCATCGCCCCGCGGATCGTCTCCGTCCTGCGGGAGGGCGCGTTCCGCGAGGCCTTCGAGCGCAAGGCGCCCTTCGCCGAGCAGATGCGCATCATCCCCACCAGCGTCATCACTGTGAAGGACCCCGCCTTCAGCGGCCTCGCGGCCCTGGCGAGCGAGAGCGAGCGCTTCGTCTATCACGGGCATGCCTGGACGCCGCAGACGTAAGGCGCGGCAGGACCTCAGGCGATGCGCCGCGCCCCGTCAAAGCCGAGATAGCCGGCGAAAGCCTCCGCCGGCATCGGCCGGCCGAACAGGTAGCCCTGGAGGTGGCGGCAGCCGAGATGGCTGAGCCAGAGGGCCTGGCCGGGATCTTCCACCCCCTCCGCCACCAATCGCAGGTCGAGGGCGCGGGCGATCTGGACGATCGCGCCGAGGATGCAGCGGGCCTCGTGCTCCTGCGCCACGTCCACGGTGAGCAGCCGGTCGAGCTTCAGCGTCTGGATCGGCAGCCGGCGAAGATAGCCGATATTGGAGTAGCCGACCCCGAAATCGTCGAGCGCGATCCGCACGCCGTGGGCGGCGAGCCGCTCCAGCTGCACCCGTGCGCGATCGAGATCGTTCAGCAGCACCTCCTCGGTGATCTCGACGGTCAGCGCCTCGGGCGGGAAGTCGAGTTCGGCGAGAAGCGCGATGACGTCGTCGGCGACCGAGCCGAGCTTGAACTGGCTCGGCGAGAGGTTCACCGACAGGGTGCGGATCGCCCCCGCCCGGACCCAGTCCCGCGCCGGCGGGCAGGCGCGGCGCATCATCCCTGCGAACAGGTCGCGCATCAGCCCGCGCTCTTCGGCGAGACCGAGGAAGGCAGCCGGAGCGAGGAAGCCGAGCTGCGGATGAACCCATCGCGCCAGCGCCTCGGCCCCGACGGGATGGCGGGTGACCCCGTCGACGATCGGCTGGAACCATGGCTCGATCGCGCCGGAGCGGATTGCCGCGCCGAGATCGGCCCCCAGGGCCTGCCGCTCCTCGATCTCCCGGCCCATCCGCGGGTCGAACCGGGTCCAAGCGGCGCGGGTCGCCTTCGAGCGGTAGAGGGCGATGTCGGCGAAGCGCTGAAGGTCGCTGCCCGTCGCGGCATCGTCGGGGAAGACGGCGATGCCGAGCGAGGCGGACGCCTCCAGCATCCGCCCGCGATAGGCGACCGGCCGGCGGATCTCCGCCACCACGGCCTCGCCGAGACGGGCGAGATCGCTGCGAGGGCCGAGCGGAACGATGGCCGCGAACTCGTCGCCGCCCAGGCGCGCCGTCACCGCCCCTTGGCCGACGGTCCCGCTCAGGCGGCGGGCGACATGCTGGAGGAACACGTCTCCGGCCTCATGGCCCAGGCTGTCGTTGATCTCCTTGAAACGATCGAGGTCGAGCAGGAGCAGGGCGAAGCGCTCGCTGCCCGTCCCGCGGCCCGCCCGGCCGACGGCGGCGCCGAGGACGCGGGCGAAGCGGGTGCGGTTGGCTAGGCCGGTGAGCTGGTCGCGCTCGGCCAGCGCCACGGCGCGCTCGCGCGCCAGGGCCAGTTCGCGCGTGCGTTCATCGACCCGCAGTTCCAGGTCCGCGGCGAAGCGGGAGAGTTGCTGGTTGAGGGCGTAGAGTTCGCGGGACTTGGCTTCGAGGAGGGACTCGGCCTCGGCGCGGGCGCTCCGCTCGCGGGCGACGCGCCGCTCCAGGCGCCGGATGCGCTCGTCGCGTTCCGGGCTTGCCGTGACCGTCGGGCCTTCGTCCGGTTCCGGCATCACGGCGTCAGGCCGCGTGCTTGATGGAGAAGCGCACGAAGGGGCCGGCCGGGTGCTCGACCCTCAGCTTGGCGATGGCGACGGGCTGGCGGAAGTGGTCGGCCGCGCCGTGGATCATGCCCTCGGCCAGCGCTTCGAGGGGCCGGCAGCTCTCGTAATCGAGATCGATCGCATCCGAGCCGTAGCGGGTGAGGCGGAACACCGGCAGTTCGGCGTCGGGGTAAAGCTTGTGGACCTCGCGGTGGATGTAGGCGTCGACGCTTTCCAGGAAATCGAACAGCGATGTCTGCACCGTGAAGAACTCGGGATAGCGCACCGCGAACCGTCGGCAGAGATGGCGGCCGAACAGCGTCAGCAGGTCGGGCACGGGCTTGCCCGTGCGGCGCGACAGGGCGGTCACCAGGGCCTGCATCTCGGTATACGGATAGGTTCCGACCGCCGTGTAAGCCCCGCCGTTCGGGACGTCCGCGTCATCAATGATGTCGTCGGCGACGTCGGAACCGAGCGCCCCGGACACGAAGTCCAGGAACTCCGTAAAAACGACGCCTTTCATACGAACCTACCGCGCCTGATCTATGATAAGACGCTCGCCCACAGGCATTACGATTGCATTAAATTTTATACAAAGGCCGGTTGCTGTCAGGCTGGTGTCATGGCGCTCGTAGGGCGTGCGTCGGCGCGCCCGGTAGCAGCGTTGCCCGAAAGCCCCCTGGCTTCGCCCGAACGGTCTGTTAACCATGGCAGGCGCTAAGCTTCCTCGTCCCAGCCGTCTCGTCCCGAGCGGCGCGGGAGCGTGGAGCCGCCCAGAGTCCAGACCATGCGCGCCAAGCCTATCCTTCGCGCCCACCTCCTGCTTCTCGCCGGGGCGCTCGCCCTTCCGGCCGGGACGCAGGCCGCGCCGCGGGCCCACAGGGCCAAGGCGGCCCCCGCGGGCGTCGCCGTCGATTACAGCGTCAACCTCGCCGGTATCCCGATCGGCAACGCCCAGCTCACCGGCGCCTTCGAGGGCGCGCGCTACCGCATGGATGTCTCGGCGGTGCTGACGGGTCTCGTCGGCGCCGTCACCGGTGGCCAGGGCTCGGCCCGCTCCTCCGGCAGCATCGCCGCGGCGCCGCTGCCGAGCGCCTTCTCGATCGCCACCCGCACCAGCAGTTCGGGTATCGCCGTGCGCATGGCGCTGGCCAACGGCAACGTCACCCAGGCCGAGGTGACCCCGCCGCTGCTCGATACCGGCGACCGGGTGCCGGTCACCGCTGCGGCCAAGCGCGGCGTGATCGATCCCGCGAGCGCGCTGATGATGCCGGCCCGCGCCCGCGCCGACCTCACCGACCCCGAGAACTGCAACCGCACGCTTCCCGTCTTCGACGGTGCCACCCGCTTCAACGTGGTTCTGAGCTACGGCGAGACCCGGCAGGTGGAAAAGCCCGGCTATAGCGGGCCGGTTCTGGTCTGCAACGCCCGCTACGTCGCCATCGCCGGCCACCGGCCCGACCGGCCGGGGGTGAAGTTCATGGAAGACAACCGCGACATGTCGGTCTGGCTCGCGCCCGTCGAGGGAACGCGGGTGCTGGTGCCGCTGCGGATCGCCGTGCGCACCACGCTCGGCACCAACATCATCGAGGCGACCCGCTGGACGCGGACGGGCACCGCGACCGCCAGCGGCGGCGAAGCCCAGCCGGGCGCCGTCGCCGATGCGAGCCTGTCGCAGCAGTAGGTTTTGCGGATCGCAATCCGGCGCGACCCGGTCATCCGCGACGCGCCCTCATCCTGAGGTGCCCGCGTCAGCGGGCCTCGAAGGATCCTCCAGATCTCGCGCGGTCCCTGGAAGATCCTTCGAGGCCGCCGCGACGCGTCGGCACCTCAGGATGAGGGGGCCGGGCGGAACCGAGCGAAGATCGAAGAAGCTCCGATGCGGTTAGGAGGCTCAACCATGCGTCGGTTCGCAAACGCTTCGACCCCCAGGAGCGCTTTGCGGAGCGTCTGCCTCGCCCTACCGCTCCTCGTCTCCGGCGCCGCTCAGGCCGACGGCCCCCTCACGACTGGGCCGGATTGCGGCCCCGACGCGTTCTCCAGCGCCCAGGTGATCGAGCACCGCCCACCGCGCCGCGGGCCGCTCACGGCGATGCCCGACACCCTCTGCACGGACCTCACGCCGCAGCAGCCGCAACCCCGGATCGACATCTACGCCTATCCGAGCGTCGGCGCCCCGGCTGGCGGGCAGGGCCCCGGCATCCCATATGAGGGACAGTCGCCGCGGCTCGCCCCGTACCGCTAGAGCGTCGTCCCGAAAGGTGGTTGCCGGCTTTCGGAAAAAAGATGATGCAAAAGCAAGAGCCTCGAGCACCGTCCCGGATCAGGTATCCGAGATAGTGCTCGAGCGGCCGACTTCCGATGCAGGGCCCAGCGCCCGGCTGCCCTCCGCTCCGCCGACGGCCCTCAGCGCCGTAGGGATCGCCGCCCCCGCATGACGCTCCGCACCCTTCACCGCGAGGCCCGCGCGCGCGGGGTCACGGCGGTGCTCGGCCCGACCAACACGGGCAAGACGCACATGGCCATCGAGCGGATGCTTCTGCATCCGACCGGCATGATCGGCCTGCCCCTCAGGCTCCTGGCGCGCGAGGTCTACCTGCGCGTGGTCGCCAAGGTCGGGTCCGAGAACGTCGCCCTCATCACCGGCGAAGAGAAGATCAAGCCGGACCGGCCGCGCTACTGGATCTGCACCATCGAGGCGATGCCGCGCGATCTCGACGTCGCCTTCGTCGCGATCGACGAGATCCAGCTCGCCGCCGACATGGATCGCGGCCACGTCTTCACCGATCGCCTGCTCTACCGGCGGGGCCGCGAGGAGACGCTGCTGATCGGCTCCTCGACCATGCTGCCGCTGGTGCAGGCGCTGATCCCCGGCGTGCAGACGACGACGCGCCCGCGTCTCTCGAGCCTGACCTTCGCGGGCGAAAAGAAGATCTCGCGGCTGCCGCACCGCACGGCGATCGTCGCCTTCTCGGCCGAAGAGGTCTACGCCATCGCCGAGTTGATCCGGCGCCAGCGCGGCGGCGCGGCGGTGGTGCTCGGTGCGCTCTCGCCCCGCACCCGCAACGCCCAGGTCGAACTCTATCAATCGGGCGACGTCGATTACCTCGTCGCCACCGACGCGGTCGGCATGGGGCTCAACCTCGACGTCGATCACGTCGCCTTCGCCGCGAATTGGAAATACGACGGTACCCGCTTCCGCAAGCTGTCCCCGGCCGAGATGGGCCAGATCGCAGGCCGCGCCGGCCGCCATATCGCCGACGGCACGTTCGGTTCGACGGGGCGCTGCCCGCCCTTCGAGCCGGAGATGGTCGAGGCGCTGGAGACGCACGACTTCGAACCCGTGCGCATGCTGCAATGGCGCAACCCGGACCTCGAATTCGCCTCGCTGGAACGGCTCCAGGCGAGCCTCGACGAGCATCCGCACGAGCAGGGCCTCACCCGCGCGCCGATGGGCGAGGACCAGCAGGCGCTTGAGATCCTGATGCGCGAGGACGACATTCGCGACATGGCCAAGGGCCCCGCGGCGGTGCGCCGCCTCTGGGACACCTGCGGCGTGCCGGACTATCGCAAGGTCCACCCGCAGACCCATGCCGACCTCGTGGCCCAGCTCTACCGCTTCCTGATGCGCGGCATGGCGGGGCGCATCCCCAACGACTGGTTCGCCCGCCACGTGGCGATGATCGACCGCACCGACGGCGACATCGACGCCCTGTCCCAGCGCATCGCGCAAGGGCGGACCTGGACCTTCGTGGCAAACAGGCCTGACTGGTTGCTCGATCCTCTGCATTGGCAGGGCGAGACGCGTCGGGTAGAGGACAGATTGTCCGACGCCCTGCACGAGCGCCTCGCGAGCCGCTTCGTCGATAGGCGCACCAGCGTCCTGATGCGGCGCTTGAGAGAGAAGACGATGCTGGAAGCCGAAATCACCTCCGGCGGTGACGTCACCGTCGAGGGTCAACATGTGGGCCGTCTTCACGGCTTCCAATTCGTGCCCGACCCGCAAGCCGAGGGCCACGAAGCCAAGACCCTGCGCTCTGCCGCCGACAAGGCGCTGGCCGGCGAGATCGAGGCGCGGGCCGACCGCTTCGCCTCGGCCGCCGATGCCTCGCTGGTGCTCTCGCATGACGGCATCATCCGCTGGACCGGCGATCCCGTCGCCAAGCTGACGCCGGGCGACAAGCTGTTCGAGCCCGGCATCCGCCTCATCGCCGACGACAGCCTGTCCGGCGCCGCGCGCGAGAAGGTCGAGACGCGGCTGGCCGCATGGCTGCGCGCGCACGTCGTGCGCCTGCTCGGGCCGCTGATGGAGATCGAGACGGCGGCCGACCTCACCGGGCTCGCCCGCGGCATCGGCTACCAGGTGGTCGAGGCGCTCGGCGTGCTGGAGCGGGCCAAGGTGGCGCATGAGATGCGCACCCTCGATCAGGACGGGCGGGCGAATCTGCGCCGTCACGGCGTGCGCTTCGGCGCTTACCACATCTTCCTGCCCGCGCTGCTGAAGCCAGCCCCGCGCACGCTCGCCGCCCAGCTCTGGGCGCTGAAGAACGGCGGTCTCGACCAGCCCGGCCTCGACGAGATCGCGCATCTGGCCAGTTCCGGCCGCACCTCGATCAAGGTCGATCAGAACATTGCCAAGGGCCTCTACCGCGCCGCCGGCTTCCGGGTCTGCGGCGAACGGGCGGTGCGCGTCGATATCCTGGAGCGGCTCGCCGACCTGATCCGCCCGGCCATTGCCTATCGCCCCGGCACGACCCCGGGCGAGCCGCCGGCCGGCACCGCGGACGGCGACGGCTTTGTGGCGACCGTGAACATGACTTCCCTCGTCGGCTGCTCGGGCGAGGATTTCGCCTCGATCCTGAAGTCGCTGGGCTACGTCGCGCAGAACCGTCCCGGCCCGGCCATCACGGTGCCCCTGGTCGCGGCGGCACCGACCGTCCCCGCCGCGCGCACCGCCGAGGCCGCACCGCAGGAGACGGCGGGCGAAGAGACCGCCGATGAGGCGACGGCGACCGAGGCGACATCGGTCGAAGAGACGCCAGCCGAGGAGACGGCTCAGGCGCGATCGCAGGACGCGCCCGAGGTCGATGCCACGGCCGAGCCGAGCGACGAGGCGGCGCCTGCCGAGGCGACGTCCGAGACCGGGGGCGAAGCCGAGACGGTCGCCGCCGAAGCCGAGCCCGCTGCGGAAGAGACGGCCGCCGCACCGGTCGAAGCCGTTGCCCCGATCGAGGAAACGGCACCGGGCGAGGCTGAGACGGCGGACGCCGCTCCCGAAGCCGCCGCGCCGATGCCGGCCGAGACCGCCGACGCCGCGCAGGCGGCTGCGGCGACCGGAGAGGTCGAGGCGGTGGACGCTGCCGATTCGGCGATTCCGGCCGATGAGCCCTCCACGGAGGCGGATGCCGCCGCCGAACCGGCCGCGCCCGAGACCGTCGAGGTCTGGCATCTGCACCGTCCGCAACGTCACACCGGTCCGCGGCCCGGCCGCGGCCAGGGACGGCCGGAGGGGCGCCAGGACGGAAGGCAAGAGGGCAGACAGGACGGCCGCCAGGATGGTCGCCAAGATGGTCGGCGTAACGACGGCCCGCGCCGTCCTCGCGAGGACCGTCCGGAAGGCGGACGTCCGGCCCGTGCCGACGGCAGGCCCGACAGCCGCCGGGAAGGCCAGGGCGAGGGCGGCCCTCGCCGCGAGCATCAGGGCGGCCGCAACCGCCCCGACCGCCGCGACGAGAACCGCCGCCCGAACCCCGAGCAGCGCCCGCCGCGCCGCGAGCGCCAGCCCGATCCCGATTCGCCCTTCGCGGCGCTCGCCGCGCTGAAGGCGAAGCTCGAATCGGACGGGGGCAAGCGCTGACGCGTCCGCGCGACAAGCGGTTGCCGGCTTTTCAGAGAGCGGGCGCCGTGACGGCTCCGGCAATCGTGATCGCCGGATGAGCGCGGGGCGCCAGCGCCTCGACAAATGGCTGTGGTTCGCGCGTTTCGCGCGGACCCGCTCGATGGCGGCCCGGCTGGTGAGCGACGGGCATGTCCGCGTGAACGGCACCCGTGCCGACGCGCCGGCCAAGGCCATCCATTGCGGTGACGTGCTCACCGTCGCCGCCCCCCACGGCACGATGCTGGTGCGGGTGCTCGATCTCGGCGAGCGCCGCGGCGGCGCCCCGGAGGCGCAGCGGCTCTACGAGCCGGTCGGCGAGGCCAGCTCCTGACGTCTCATTCGGCGCGATCCGCCCTGCCGGCAAACCTGCCGCTTGATCATCGTCGCACAAGCCTCTAATCGGTCCGCGCCTTTACGCCCGGCTTATGGCCGGTCCCGCGGTAGGATTGCACGATGGCCAAGGAAAAGTTCTCCCGTACCAAGCCGCACTGCAACATCGGCACGATCGGGCACGTGGATCACGGCAAGACGTCGCTGACGGCGGCGATCACGAAGGTTCTGGCGGAGTCGGGCGGGGCGACCTTCACGGCCTACGACCAGATCGACAAGGCGCCGGAAGAGAAGGCGCGCGGCATCACGATCTCGACCGCCCACGTCGAGTACGAGACGACCAACCGCCACTACGCGCACGTCGACTGCCCCGGCCACGCCGACTACGTGAAGAATATGATCACCGGTGCCGCCCAGATGGACGGCGCGATCCTGGTCGTGTCCGCCGCCGACGGCCCGATGCCGCAGACCCGCGAGCACATCCTGCTCGCCCGCCAGGTCGGCGTGCCGGCGCTGGTGGTGTTCCTCAACAAGGTCGACATGGTCGATGACGAGGAGCTCCTGGAGCTGGTTGAGCTGGAGGTGCGCGAGCTCCTCTCCAAGTACGACTTCCCCGGCGACGACATCCCGATCACCAAGGGCTCGGCCCTGATGGCGCTCGAGGACAAGGAGCCCAAGATCGGCAAGGAAGCCGTCCTGGCGCTGATGGCGACGGTCGACGAGTACATCCCGCAGCCGGAGCGTCCGATCGACATGCCGTTCCTGATGCCGATCGAGGACGTGTTCTCGATCTCGGGCCGCGGCACGGTGGTGACGGGTCGCGTCGAGCGCGGCATCGTCAAGGTCGGTGAGTCGGTGGAGATCGTCGGCATCCGTCCGACGACGACGACGACGGTGACCGGCGTCGAGATGTTCCGCAAGCTGCTCGACCAGGGTCAGGCCGGCGACAACGTCGGCGTGCTGCTGCGCGGCACGAAGCGCGAGGACGTGGAGCGCGGCCAGGTCGTGTGCAAGCCGGGTTCGGTCAAGCCGCACTCGAAGTTCAAGGCCGAGGCCTACATCCTGACGAAGGAAGAGGGCGGCCGCCACACGCCGTTCTTCACCAACTACCGCCCGCAGTTCTACTTCCGCACGACGGACGTGACCGGCGTGTGCACGCTGCCCGAGGGCACCGAGATGGTGATGCCGGGCGACAACGTGACCATGGACGTGGTGCTGATCGTGCCGGTGGCCATGGAAGAGAAGCTGCGCTTCGCCATCCGCGAGGGCGGCCGCACCGTCGGTGCCGGCGTCGTCGCCGCCATCAACGACTGATTTCTTTTCGGAATCGGGCGCACGGGTCTCACTCGTGCGCCCGCATCGATCGGACGAAATAAAGAGGGCCGGCGCTGCGCGCCGGCCCTTTTTTCGTGCATGCCATGGGCTTCGGGCCGCCGGCGATGGCCACGGCGCCCTTAGAGGCCTATTGATCGGCGGCACGGGTCATTCGAGCGTCGCGGCGACCACCGGAACGGGCCTTCTGCCGGGAGAGTCCGATCGCACAGGCGAAACAGCAGGGTGATCCGCAAGAAGCGCTTCAGTGCCATCGCGACCCGCGCATCGCACCTTTCGGTGTCGGCGGCCCCGCCTTGGGCCTCTGGGAGGGACCAGCCGAACCCAGACATCCCGTATCCGGGCCCTCAGCTCGAGAAGGATCCGAAGCCCTCGAAATCGCTTGTGCGAGAAACGCGGTTGGCCGGCGAGCCTTGCTGACCGTGGGGGGCGTGACTTGTCGTGGTGATGGGTGCCGACTTTGCCAGTCCAGCGTTGCTCATCGCAGGGGCGGTTCTACCGCTACGCTTCCACGTCGCAAGCATAGCCGTGCCGTTCGACATGTTGACGTCGCGCATCGAGTTGCCTTGTTGGCGAGCGATTATTCAGGAAGTGCGCAGAGAACGCGCGCTCGATGCTCATGTTCCGGGCATGTGCGCGACGAACGCGGCGGCGGTGCGAGGGCCCGCTTTCAGGCGCCGCGGCGCGACGAAAACTGCGATGTTCCATAGCGCGACATCGGCGCCGACCGGACGGGCTTGGGCCAAAATCCGCTTGGTGCGGTGGAATGTCGGTCCCTCGCGGACAGCCGGATCGCGCCCGGCGATGTAATCGTGCTGCCATCCCGCTCGGACCGCGTCCGGTTCGCCCGCTGCGATGCGCGCTTGGGAGGTCGAGTGGCGACCGCGCCATTCGTCTTAGGTGGCCTTCAGCTCGGGGGCGTCGTCGAAGCTTCTGATGCGCGGGCAGATCGCGTCGAACGTTTCGTACGGAACGGACGCGATGAAGCAGAAGCATTCGCCCTTCACGAACCGCACCGTGCCGGGCCACGTGAAGCGCCCGTTCAATCCCAGGAACCGATTCCGGCGCGCCACAATCCTCGGACCGATCCCGCAGTCGGTCGAGATGAGCTGCGCCCGTGAAGAGGGGACGCGCCGGCCGCAGGCGAACGGGGCGAACGCAGCGGCCGGCGCGCTCGCGGCTGGGAGCCGGGGGGCTCGACCACCGCGATTCATGATAGTCCCGGTCAACGCTCGCCCGAACTGAGGGCTCCCGACGCCACCTGCGGCCTTTCGCAACGTCTCCGACAAGGCCGCGCGCGCCCCCGCGCCGATCCGGTGATGTCCGTTGGAACACCGGCCGGCGCTGCCGTCTTGCCCGTTCGGTATGGGCATTCCATCCGACGGAGGGCAGGCACGATGCAGGACTATGGGACCTCGGCCGGGATCGGGTTCTTGGCCGGGTTGCGCACTATGTCGGCCTGCGCCGCACTGAGTTGGGCTGCCGCACACGGGCGGACCCGGAGCGCTGCGATCCCCGCCGGTCCCGTTGCACGGACTGTCGCCACGACGGCGGCGTTTGCCGAGATGGCCGGGGACAAGATGCCGTTCGCGCCCGACCGGCGCATTCCCCCTCGTTCGCGGTCCGGCTCGCGATCGGCGCAGTCGGTGGCTGGATGTTCGCCGGGCGCCGCGCCTCGCTCGAGGCCGGGGCACTGGCCGGCGTCGCGGGCGCCGTCGCCGGTACGCTGCTCGGTCGTGCAGCGCGGGGCCCCGGCACGGGCGCACCCTTCGGCCTCGCGCGGGGGCTCGCCGAGGATCTGGTGGCCGCCGGCCTCGCCGCGGCTCTGGTCGCCTCCGCGGAACGCCAGCATCGGGTTCGACCGTCGCACCGTCGTTCCATCTGAACCCGAGACGGTCTGATTCACGGGCGCAGGATGGCTCGCGCACCCCGACGCCAGCCACGGCGCATGCGCCATCACCGGCGATGTTCGTGGAGGCCTACAGATACGGGCGCCGGCTCAAGTCCCTGTGCGACCGGAGGCTCTACGAATTCATCTGCCAGACCTGGGGGAAACGGCCAGACCGGCTCAGGCTCGATCCGGCACACTCCAGGTTGGGACCGAACATCCAGCGCGCCTTTTCTGGGGCCGCACCTTGTCCGGCCATGGCAGAGTGCTGACGGTCACGCCTGAGTGCGGGAAGAGATGTCCGGCATATAAGTCGTTGCCATCGAACGACTTAGCTGAGGCTTGGCTGGGGCGCCAGGATTCTGACCCAGCGGCCAACTCCGCGCAAACCACTGATTCCTCGGCGGAATCCGGGTCGCATCTGAACATGTCGTACAGAAATGTGTGACGCCGATCAAGGCCCGATCCGCCGCTGCTGATATTGCCTGTCCATGGGCACGTATCACGTGTCACGAACCATTGCTGAATCCTACGGATGTCCCGGCGGACTTCAGATCGGGCACGCCCGCACCTATCTGCGCAGGATGGCCAGTTCCAACATCTCAATCCGCCTCGAGAAGCTGCGCTTTCTCGTCGACGACCTGCGGCTAACGTCCGCGCTGTCCGGCGCCGCGCCTGATGCCTGGTCCGGCCGACTGATCGCGCGGCACGTCCTGGTGCGCGCCTACGACGTCGTCGCCCACAGCCGCGGGCTGCGCCGGCTCGTCCAGCCGTTCGGATCGATCCAGGCCTTTAACGACGCCAAGGAGACCTACGCCACTTGGTTCGACGAGTACTTCAAGACGACCCGGCATAAGCTCAGCGCTCACGTCCAGGATCTCGACTTCGGGCGTCGCATCGAGCTGTGGAACGACGTGGAGGCCGGCAAGATTGGTGTCTTCGTCGACGGCGCCGCGCAAATCTACGAGGCGTTGGCAGGCCTCGGGCTGCCGGGCTACGCGCCGCTGCCCGCGGCTCCGGCCGAGATCGGCGACGCCGCCTTCGCGGCCGCGCTCATAGATTTTCGCGCGTCCGCCGCTGCCCCGCGCGCGGAGTTCGCCGCCGACCCGCTCGGGATGACGCGGCCGGGGACGCTCAGCGGCATGGGAACGACGCCGCTCCACGAGCGGGCATCCCAGCTCGCCCTGATCGCGCGCTGGATTGCCTGGGATCAGGCGGTGCTCGATCGGTTCTCGGCGTTCCCTCGGGTGCGCAGAATCCTTCAGGCGCGGCTCGTCACGGACGTCGTCAGCTTCGCCGACTGCCTCGTGACCCGGCCGGTCGCCGCGGGGGCGCTGCAGGCGTTGACGGGTCTCGACGACCTGCTTGCGGCTGAGGGAGGCCCCTCGGAGCCTCTGACGGCCTTCCTACGCACGTATCGTTTCGAACAGGCGGTCGATCGCCTGCGGCCGGCGCGCAACAAGTTCGGGGCGCATCTCGACGACGATCCGACGATGGGACTGTCGGACGTGCTCGCCCTCTTCGACGCGCTGGATTGGTCGGACGTGCCCGCCGTCGCCGAGACCCTGCGGACAGCCTTTCGCGCCGCCTGCCACGAACGCGTCTACCTGATCAGCTATCTCGCGGACGGCGAGGAGATCCGCGGCGCGGTGCCGCGGCCGAGCGATACCGTGACGGCTTACGACCCGACGGCGCCCGCCGCGGCGTGGCCTCGACTCGCGCGGCCCGGCGACCGGTCGGAAGGCGATCTTCGCGCGGCCCTAAGCGACTGGCTCGGCCCGGACGCGGACCGCGCAGAGGTCGCGGCGGAGATGTTCCGGGCCGTCTGCTCCGGCAATGCCGGCGAGGCGTTCGTGCTCGAACACGCTATCGGCAGCGGCCAAAGGTGGGAACACCATACGTTCACGCGTGGCCATCGTGTCCTCCTCGACGAACTGTCGAACGCCCGCACCCCAGAGGAGGTCGGGCGGCTGCTGGAACTGCTCCTGCGGGCCAGCCGCAATCACCCCGTCCGAGCCGCCGAGGTTCTGGTCCGCTTCGCCGCGGAGCCCGGTGCGCAATGGCAGTGGCCAGGCTTCTGCCGGGCGCTCGGCGAGGTCGCCGCTTGGGATGCCCCGTCGCACCTCGGACCCCTGCGCGCCGCAGCCAGGCCCGACGAACCCTGGGACCTGCGCCGCGCGGCCATCCTCGGCCAGTTCGGCTGCTTCGTCCGGTTCGAGGGCGTCCTGCGGGTGAACAGCGGCGGCCCGACGCTGGACTTAACGCGGGATATCGAGCCACTCCTCGCCTCTACGACGCCCCATCAGCGTCTGGAGTTACGGCTCGCGATGGTGAGCGCTTTCTGCGCGTACGGCATGGACATCTTCGTGCGCGCGTTCGAGACCGAGCTCCGGGCGCTCCACGACGACCTGCACGCGCTCGTCCGCGACGAGTTGGGGCGTCAAGGCCGCCCGGAGCGCAGCGATGCCGCGCTCAAGCTCATCGCCCACCTCGACATGGTCGGCGTCGTGCTGCTGCTCACCGAGCCTTCGCCCGGACCGGACGTGCGCGAACTGCTCGGGCTCGTGCAGGACGGGACGATCGTCCCGGCACGTCACGATCTGGCCGGACGGCATCTGGCTTGCTGCCTCTGGCTGGCAGGGGACATCGAGCGGGCGCTGACCGTGGCGACGCGGTTGACGCAGCGCCAGCCCGGATCCGCATCCTACGAACTGCTGCGGCTCGAAATCCTGACCAACCACCCCGGCTGCAAAGAAGAGGTCATGGCCGGCGCGGTGCGCCTCCGGCGCGATTTTGACCTGTCGGCCGAGGAGCTTGCGCGGGTATCGGCGATCGAGGCCTCGCCCGAACCGACCTGATCCAAGTCGGCTGCCGCGCCCTCGTTCACAGGGCTGCTAGCACCCACGGCTCGGAGCGCGTCGAAATCCCGCGTGCCTTCACGGCGTTCGGCCGGATGGGACCGATGTCCCGCCATCGGCCCATCAGGATCTCGGCGCCCACATGGGTTTGCGGCTGTGTTCGTCCATTAGCCGTCAGTCTTGGCCCGCGGCTCTGGCCCGCCGTCAGATCCTCCACCTCCAAAGGCAGCATTACCGCGCGCAGCAGCCAGCCGTGACCCCGGGCGTTGTCCGCGAACAGGACGCAGTGAGTCGCCGTCAACGTCGTCAGCACGCTCGCGCGGTCGCGTTCGGGACTATGTCGAGGATGGATCTGAGCCTTCTCGTCGCGTCTGCAGCAGATGGTGCGACCTTCGCGTCGGTCGTATGGCTGCTCTGCATCCGGCCGCGCCGCCCTTGAAAGCTGAGCCGCACGGCTGGCGGTCGGTTTGTCCGCGTTGCTGCGCTCGGCCATGGCTGGGCTACTCCGCGGCAATGAGAGGGAGGTCGAGCAATGCGGCGATCGCGACCGGGCGGACCCAGATCAGCTCGCTCGACAGCCTGAAGCTCTCGCCGGCCCATGCGAGAAGCAGCGTCCGGGCAATCATGCCCATGACGGCCTCGGCGGCGTCAGGCGAGACCATGTTCCCACGTCGAACGGTAGGATGAGGAACCGAAAGCCATTGGCGACCGCGGCCGGGCACGCAGTGCGACCCAACCGTCATCCAGACGGATCATGCAACGGTGGATGGTGGATGGTCAGTTCCCAACGAACCGATCATCGCAGCCGATGCTGATTCTGGCCGATGTGATGCCTGTCACGAAGCTCAAATTCGGGCGCGATGCATCCGCCTAGCTCGTCGCTATCCGCTTGGTCAGGACGATGCCAAGTAACGACCGTGATAATTAATCTAAATTTCAATAAAACTTTATCCTATATCTCTCTAAAATTTCAACGGTCGGAATGTATGTCAGGATCACGGGAAACGAGCACGGCGGATAATATGCCAGATCTCAATGCACAAATCATGCTGAGCCAACACTGGAATGAACGCGAAGCTCTCCAAGAGGGTTATCGCATCATCACCTTCCTCATGTCTTTGACCGACCGAGAATATGCGTTCATCAAAAGGGATCTACATCCGCCAGAGGCGTATATCGCCCTGCTTAGGGGCTCGAATCTTTACAGTCCAGCCTGCGTGTATATCTACGTTACCGATGATCAGCTAAGATCCCTCATCCAAGATGCCGACGAAGATTTGATGCATACGTTCAGGCAGGGGCATCCTGTTTTTGTTCCCCCGAACAATGATCCATACACCCCGCTCGCTTTGCTTGAATACGCCATAGAGCAGTTAAAAGATAAGCATTATACAGTTATTCTATGTGAATTGATGAACGAAAATACCGAGAGCTTGCTTGCAACTCAGAGGACTCCCGCCGATATGAAAATTGCTCAGCGCGTTGTGCGCGGTTGTGCGAACAAACGCGGGCCGGCGATTATCGCGCAGGTCGGCGCCAATGACTTTTTAACATCGGTTGATATGCGCAACATCATCTTGCCGTCGCCGAATTTATAGAAACATACACGTCTTGCAGTACTATCGCATCGGACATTGATGGACATGCATCGTCCTGGCCTCGCTTGGCGTGTCACGTCCATTATTTTGATCGTTATCGGGGTTCTCGTCCTCGGTTATCCGGCGGCGTTCCTCGCGACGCATGGGCTCGATCCGGGGGGCTGGCCGTCGGTCCCGGGGACGCCGCAGGTATGGTTCTCGCCGCAGGGGGCGGCCCTCAGCGACAAGGCGTCGTTCCTCGTACAGCGGATCGGCAGAACCTATGCCAACATGGCGCTGGGCCGATCCGACGGCCTGCCCGGCGGTGGCCGCGTCGCGCTTGCCTGGATCGTCGGTGCGGCAGCGGCGGCCATCGTCATCGTGCTGACGAGCGGCACGCTCGTGCCCTCGCGTCACCGGTCGAAGCGCTACGGCGACGCCAAATGGGCCGGCCCCAAGGATCTCGCGCGCATGCGCGAGGGGCTGGAACTCGGCCTCGATCCCGTCACGGGCCGGACGGCCCGCATCCAGGTCGAGGGCAATTTGGTCACCATCGCGCCGCCCAGGTCCGGCAAGACCTCCGGTTTAATCTTGCCCAACCTCGTCCTGCCCGAGCCCGATGCCTGGGCCGGACCGGTGGTGGTCGTCGACCCGAAGGGCGACGTCGTGCGGGCCGTGCGCCGTCGCCGCGAAGCGCTCGGGCGCAGGGTCCGATGCATCGATCCCGTCGGGATCGCCCAGGGCGGTGATCGGTGGAACCCGCTGCTCGGGCGTGAGGCCGGCGACGTCCTATACCTGCAGAGCATGGCCCGCGCGCTTCTGCCGGACCGCGTGCACTCGTCGGACGGCGGCGAGTTCTTCAAGGACCGCGCCGTCTCGGTCGTCGTCGCGGCGCTGAGCGTATCAATCCGCGACGGCCGGAACGACGTCGTTGAAGCCGCCAACCTCATCCGCGATCCCGCTCGGCTGCGGGGCGCCCTCGATGGCCGTACCGACGCCGCCTCTCGCGACGCGATTGGGATCCTCGAATCCCCCGACGATCGCTCGCGCGGGGCCATCCTGTCGACGGCCGCACAGGTGTTCAGCTGGGCGCTCGACGAGCGCATGCAACAGGTGATCACCGACCACACCTTCGAGCTCGGCGATCTCTGCGCAGGCGACACCGACCTCTACATCGTGCTGCCCGCCGACAACCGCCGCCTGATCCTGGCTCCGTTCGTCCGGTGGCTGCTAGCCGACCTGTTCGCCGCCGTTCGCCGGACGCGCCCGTCCGAGCGCATCGTGGCGATCATCGACGAGGCGGCGGTGCTCGGCCCCTTCGACGCGATCTTGCGCGGCGTCGGTGAACTGCCCGGCTATGGCATGTCGTTGTGGACGTTCTGGCAAACTCGTTCGCAGGTCATCGAACTCTACGAGCGCACCGGCGCCGACACGATCCTCGGCACGGCCGAAGCGCTGATACTGTTCAACCTGTCGCGGGCGGAGGGCGACGAGAGCCGGCACTGGTCGGACACGATCGGGACCTATACCGGCGTCGATCCGCGGCCGGGCCGCAATGGCGGACCGGACATCCACGACGTCCCCACCGCAGTGGCGCTGGTGCCGCCGACGGAGCTGGCAGCCGCGACACAGCGCGACTCGATCGTGTTCCTGAACTCGGGCCGGTACACGACCGACCCGCTGAAGCTACGCAAGACCCAGTACGACGACCCCCGGTTGACCGGCTTGCTCGATGGTGCGCCGCCCGTCGGGCCGACCCGATCATGAGCGGTCAGCGCCACATCCGCAGGGATGCCCGCGGCACCGAGGCGAGCGCGTAGTCGAGGCGCGGGCACCACAGCCCGATCACGGGATCGGCCGCCGATCGGTCGAACACGGCGACCGTCGTCCCCTTTGGCAGAGCGAGGTACTCCTGCCGGCCGTCCGGGCATGTGAAGGCCACGAGGCCCTTCTCGGTCAGCGACGCCAACGGTCGCGTGCTCTGCCACGACACGTACAGCCATGGAGCACCGACGACGATTGAGCCGATCATGAGCGGCGAGAGACCGACCCGGATCAGGACGGACTTCGTGATATGACTCCATCGGCCGCGCGGCTGGAGATGCTGTAACCGGCGCCGACCCGGCACCAGGCTTGCCTCCAGCGAGCGGCGCAGGGCGATCCGGTCGGCCAGGATGAGGTCGGGATGGTTGAGGTGGCGCATCCGTTCGGCCGGAGCCAGCCCGAGGCATTCCTGCAGACGCTGCGCGCTCGCGGCCGCAACGGCGCGCTCGGCCGCGGCGGCCTCCGCCCTGGCTTGTCGTAGCGCCCGATCGGGATCAGCGCGTGAAGGG
This sequence comes from Methylorubrum sp. SL192, assembly GCF_026672325.1. Lineage (NCBI taxonomy): Bacteria > Pseudomonadati > Pseudomonadota > Alphaproteobacteria > Hyphomicrobiales > Methylobacteriaceae > Methylorubrum > Methylorubrum sp. SL192. The sequence goes on along the minus strand of NZ_JAPPQV010000003.1, from coordinate 3,787,268 downwards.
TGCCGTGCCGGCTCCGGCGGTCTCATCCGACCAGCCACTCGGCGGCGGGCTTGACGGCGGCCATCGCCTCGGCGCGGAAGCGGGTCAGGTCACGCCGGATCCTGGATCCGAGCGCGAGACCGTGACGTTCGTTGAGCTTCGCGGCGTCGAGTTGCGGGATCGAGGCGAGCCCGCCGGCCTGGAGGATCTCGACGGCCTTGTCTTCCATGACCTGCTCGGCCAGCGCGGTTGCCGTCGCGCCGGCGCCGATCTTGGCCAGCGTCTTGGCATCGACCTCGCCGCGCAGCCGGTTCTCGACGAGAAAGCGCGCTGCGGCAAACGGCTGGGCGAGCTTGAGCAGGCGCGGCGCCTCGGCCAGGGCCCCCGGCTCGGCGGTGACCACGACGAGCACGCCGACCGCGATGCCTGCGTCCGATAGGTCCGGGGCGAGATCGGCGAGCAGGGTGAGCAAACTTGCCGACGTGTTGGCGCCGACATCGGCGATGGTCGGCAGGCTCGCCGCCGTCATCGCGGTGATGACCGGATCGAACTCGGCCCGCGCCGCCCGCCCGCCGGTGCGCTCGATCGCGGCGCGCTCGGCGCGCATGGGGAAGAATTGCACGCGGTCTTCCAGCTCGATCAACCGCTTCGAGGCGTCGACCTCGATGAGAGGAGCCTCGGGCACGGCCTCGGCGAGTGCGCGCGCGACGATCGACTTGCCGACGCCGCCCTTGTCTTGGACGACGAGTAGGATGCGGGCCATGGCTGTCAGTCCTTCTTCAGAATGTCCCGGAGCTTGTCGAGATTCTCGCGCCGGATGGCGTCTTCGGTCCGGCCCGCATCCGAGGTCGTCCGATCGAGCGGGCTGGCCAGCGAGGCTAGATCGGCGGACAAGGCGAGCCGGCGCTCCGTGCGGCGGGGCGACGGGTCCACCGGCAGATCAGATCGCGTCTGCCGGGCTCCCATCTTGGCCGCGCGGCGCTTGGCCTGGCGGCGCACGCTCGACACGAGGCCGCTGATCTGCGCTCCGGTCAGGGGGCGGCCGTCGCCTGTCGTGTAGCCCTGCTTGGTCAGGCCGGCCGCGATGGCTTTCCAGGTGACGCCACCGGCCTGCATCGCCACGAGGGCTTCGAGGTTGTCGCGCACGACCGCCATGAGCCCGGTGGCCGGCCGACCGCCGGGCGCGTGTCCGCCGGACCGCAGGGGGGCGTCGGATACGTCGCGTTCGAGGCGGCGGAGATCGAGGCGCGTCGGTTTCGGCATGGGGCGGGGATAGCACGTACCCCGTTGTCGGCCTGTGTGGATGAAGGCGCCGATGCAGGCGAACGCGGCAAGGAAGTGTTAGCATACGACAGGGCGCAGCAAGGCACGGTAGGAGCGCAGCAGTGCACGGTATCGGTACGGTAGCAAGCGCAGCAACATGAGGGGTATCACACCACACGCACTAAAGTTGCCGCGGCGTTAACCAAGTAGCCTTTAGGGTCCCGGGACGCAGGTTTCGGGCTTGCCGATCAGGGTGATGCGAGAGCACGGTCTTGCCCTGTACGAATACCCGCTCATTGCTCCAACTAGTGTCGATCCCCTCGCCATGCAGCCTGTAAGTATCCTGACCGTCAGCTTCGATGCCGAACTCGGCCTTCGTCTTGCCGAGGCTGCCGAGCGCAGCGGCCTCTCGCCGGCCGACCTCGTGCTGCGGGCGGTACGCAACGATCTCGACGGCGTCATGGCGTATGCCCGCATCACCGACGAGGTCAACCTCGTCAAGGATGGCCTTGCCGCCTTGACCGGTCTCGTCGGCCAGGCACTGGCCGAACCGACCTCAGGCGAGGTCGCCGCAATTTGCCGTTACAAGCCTGCGCCCTCGTCGGCTGGCCCGTGACGGCAAGCCTCCACACCCTCGGCGCGGGGGCGAGCGCTGGCGCCTACTACACCCAGGATCCCTACCGCGAGACGCAGAACCGCGACGAGTACTACGCCAAGGATGGCGGCGGCCGGTGGTGGACGAGCGCCGGCAGCATCGTCCGAGACGGAGCAGCAATCGATCTCGCGAGCTTCCAGGATCTGTGCGCTGGGCGCGATCCGCGTACCGGCCAATCGCTGGTGCGCGGGGCCGGTGAAGGGCACAGGGCTGGATGGGACGTGTGCCTGACCGCGCCCAAGACCTTCTCGATCCTGTGGGCCGATGGTGGCGCCAACCAGCGGGCGCAGCTTGAAGCAATCCATGCCGCGGCGGTGACCCACGCGCTGGAGTTCCTGCGCGTGGAGGGGCTCGTCGAGGTTCGGCTTGGAGCTGGCGGGTATCTACGCGAGCAGCCGACCGATCTGATGGTCGGTCGCTTCGACCACTATACGACGAGAGACGGTGACCCCAACTGCCATACACACTGTGTAGTGATTAACGTGGCGGAGTGTACTGATAGAAAATATCGAACACTGGAGCCAACCAAGTTGTTCGACTGGCAAAAAGTCGTGGGATCAGCGTTTAGGGTCGCCCTTGCGGAAGGATTGTCGCGCGAGTTCGGTTTCGCCTTACGTTCGGCCGGTCAGGGCCAGTTCGAGATCCGTGGCATTCCCGACGCGGTGATCGCCGCCTTCTCCAAGCGATCGGCGGCGATCGAAGCGGTCATCGGCGGCGATCGCACATCGGTCTCCGGGTCGCGGAAAGAGGTGGCGGCGCTCTCCACCCGCGCTGCCAAGGCCGACCTGCCGACGGGTGCCGAACTGGAGAAGCGCTGGCGCCAGGAATTTGCCAGCCTCGGTTTCGACCCATGGGCTGCGGTGCGTGAGGCGAGCCGGAGTCCGGCTGCCGCTCTGGAAAGAGATCTTGAGCCTAAGCAGGATGTCGCGCGCGAGCTCGACTTCGATCCGCCGGAGCTTGCCGGCGACACGCCGGTGGCGCGGGCGGCGTCCGCACTATTCCGGCATCGCAACGTCGTCGACCGCGAGAGCCTGATCGAGCAAGCGCTGAACGAAGCCTCACTGCAGGGCATCGGTATCGCTGCGGTGCGGGCCGAGATCATCGCGCGGGAGCGACAGGGCGATCTCATCCGGCTCAGCCCGTTCGATGGGCAAGCCTGCTGGACAACTCCTGGCATCGCCGCTGCGGAAGCTGCCCTTCTGCGCGCCGCCGACCGACCGGATGCGGGATCACGGTTCCGACAAGAGGCGCTGAGGGCGGCGATCGAGGCGGCTCCGGAGCTCTCAGCCGAACAGCGCGAAGCGGTCATCCACGTCGCGGGGCCGGACGCCAGTGGCGTCAGTGTGCTGGAGGCGGGTGCAGGGACAGGAAAAACGACGACTGCCCGCGTGGTCGTGCAGGCGGCTCAAGCGTCCGGTCTCACCGTGATCGGCCTGGCACCGAGCTGGGCGGCGGCCAAAGAGCTCGCCGCCTCGACGGGAATCGAGACATTTGCCATCGCCAAGTGGCGCCACGATCTCAAACACGGGTGGATCCCCCCGCTCGATGCCAACACCCTTGTCCTATGCGACGAGGCCGGAATGGTCGGTACGAGGGACATGGCCTTCGTGCTCGACAGCGTGGCATCCGCTCCGAATGGAGGCGCCCGCGCGATCCTGCTCGGCGATAGGCGCCAACTCGCTGCCGTGCCGGGCGGATCTGCGTTGCGTGCCGTCGTCGACGTCCTCGGCCGGCACGCGACGCTGACCGAGGTGCGACGCCAGGTGCTGCATTGGCAGCGAGCCGCTTCCATCCTGATGGCGCGCGGCGACGTTGAGGCAGCGCTCCGTGCCTATGCTCAGCATGAGCGGATCGAACTCGTCAGCGGTTCGAGTGCGGCGCAAGAACAGGTGATCGCACTCTGGACCGCGGCCCGCGAACGCTACGGCAACAGCGAAGTTTTGATCGTCACCCGCCGCAACCGCGACGCGGCCGCCCTGAACACGGCCGCCCGTGCCGTCCTGCGTGCAGAGGGGCGTATCACGGGACCCGACGTCGAGGTTCGTGCGCGAGACCGGGAGAACAAGCCGTCGACGCTGAGCCTTGCAAACGGCGACAGGATCCGGTTCGGCGAGGGGATCCGACGCCACGGCATCGTCAACGGCACCCGCGGCGAGATCCAGGCGATCGGCACGGACGAGCAGGGTGAGCTGCAGATCGCGGTGCGCCTGGAGGATGGCCGCAGGATCGAGGATGCCTATGCGGCGCTCGTACGCGATTCGAAGCTAGGGCGGGACTCACCGACGCCGCTGCCTCGGATCAGCCTGGCAATTGCCGGGACCGCCTACTCCGTACAGGGTCGGACCGCATCGGCATGCGTTTACTACAACGCGACTTCGAGCGATGCCCGCGAGCTGTATGTGGGCCTGACGCGACATCGGCACGACACTTGGCTCGTGGTCGAGCGAGACCGGTTGGAGGCGGCCGTGCGCAGCCGCGGGTCGGATCCGCGGATGGTGCCGAGCCGAGCCGAACTTTACGAGCGGCTGTTTGTCGAAGCGCGGCGCTACGCCGAGAAAGCGAACGTCGTCGACCATGTTGAGGATCGCGCTGCCTTCGTCCGGTCCGGTGCGATCCCGCCAGCACGGACAGACGTCCGGCTCGACGTCGCGCGTGGCTTTCAGGCCGGGCGATTGCTGCGAGCGGTTCTTCAGGAGATTGCCGCGGTGCCGCGCATGACTGGAAGGTCTCTTAAGAAACTGCTGCGCGCAGCTGAGCGCAGCGTCTCACGTCGCCGGCAAGACCTTCCTGACCCGTCACGAGGATCCAATGGGAGCCCGGTTTCTGACCCACCGAAAAACCCAAAACGGTCGGCGCCGGAATTCGACCGATAGAAGCGGCGGGCCATCCATAAAGGGGGCTCAAGATCAGGCTGATCGCCAGCCTCGTCCTGTGCCCCCACTGCCGAAGGCGCTCAAAGTCGTAGCCGCCGCCAAGGAGGTCTCGCATTAAGACACATGTCGGGTTTTGAAAGATTATGTATCCGACGACAGAAAACTAGTCAGGCTATTTCGACATTTCGGCCTTAGGGGGGGGCGAGTGTGGGATCGTTGAGTAAAAATGAACGTCGACGAAACAGTCGTTTTTCGCACATATGCATCAATGCAATTTGCGGGCACAAACCGGGAACAAGCTAGCTTGGCACACGTTATAATATTTTGGCCTTTTGGGGTGGCCCTATGAAATTCACGAAATATGACTTTGGCCACCTGGACCGTGGTGACGTTGTCGAAGTTACACTACAGGGCAGTGCAGCCAATGTTAGGTTAATGGATAGCTCAAACTTCAGCAACTATAAATCAGGTCGTCAGCACCGTTATACGGGTGGTCTGGCAAAACAGTCACCAGTTAGATTAGTAGTACCAAACTCCGGGCATTGGTATTTGACCATCGATATGCAAGGGCTGCAGGGTACGACTCGGTCGTCTGCACGTGTTATTCCTGCCGCGGCGATGCGACCACTGCCAACCTTCAATGAGGCACCTCTTAGCAGTATCCGGTCATTGGTTCGAGATGCAGAAGAGGAACTTGTTCCAGCTGTGGATGGACCGGATGGACGCACCTTCGACGTGTTTATTTCACACGCGTCAGAAGACAAAAGTGACGTTGTCCGCCCGCTCGCTAACGCTTTGAAGCAGGCTGGCCTCAGTGTCTGGTATGACGAGTTCGAGCTACGCATTGGCGATAGTCTCCGGCGCAAGATCGACAAAGGGCTAGCTAGCAGTCGTTTCGGTGTTGTTATTCTTTCCAAGGCTTTCTTCGGGCGTGGCTGGCCGGAATATGAGCTGGATGGCTTGGTCACACGATCCAATTCAGGCGAGCAGATTATCCTCCCTGTCTGGCATGACGTCAGCAAAAAGGAAGTTATCGGCTACTCTCCGTCGTTGGCCGACAAGCTGGCACGTAGCACTTCGACCCATACGGTTGAAGAAATCGCCGCCGAAATAGTCGAGGTCATCCGTTCTCCGGCAGATTAAGTCAAAGCTAAACATCATCTGTCAGTCGTTGCCGCAGTAGGAGTTTCGAGGCTAGAGGCTGTTAGACCCTGTTTCATAAAGCTCGGGCGATCCGTCTGACGAGGATCATGGCTGCGGCGAGGACGAAGAAGGCGAGCGCAGAGGACGGGGTAGCCTCGTGGTCGCGAGCCAACCTGCGGCAGCGGGCGATCCAGCCGAAGCTCCGCTCGATGACCCACCGCCTGGGCTGCACCGCAAAGCCCTTCTGGCCCTCCTTGGGTTCGACGATCTCGACCGTGATGGTCGTGGCCGCGCCAACACGCTCGCCTCGATAGGCACGGTCGGCAAAGCAGTGGGCCAGGAAGGGAAACAGTCCGCGCGAGGCTCGAAGCAGGGCAATCGCGCCGTGGCTGTCGTGCAGGTCAGCGGGTGAGACCGCAGCCACGAGCAGGCGCCCGTCTGTATCCGTCAGTGCGTGGCGTTTGCGCCCGACGACCCGCCGGGCCGGATCGTAACCGCGTTCGCCGGCCACCCCCACGCCACCCGAGCGGGCAGCTTGCGCATCGACGACACAGCCGGTCGGGCAGGCCTCACGTCCGACGCGCTCACGGTCGGCCATCGTGAGGGCATGAGCGAGGCGCTCGAACACGCCTGTCTGCGAGAGACGCAAGAACCAGCGATGCACCGTGCTCCACGGCGGGAAGTCCAGCGGCAGATGCCGCCACGCGCATCCTGTCCGCAGGACGTACAGGATGCCGTCGAAGACCGCGCGCAGGGGCCGGCGCCATGGGCGGCCTGTGCTGGACGGCGCAGGCAGAAGCGGCGCAAGCACCGCCCACTCGGCATCGCTGAGATTGGTTGCGTAAGGCAGGCTCTCGCGCGCAAGCTCGGCGCGGGCGGCGGGCGTCCACATCGGGGTTCCTGGGTGAGCGTCAGAAACTCTCCCAACGCCTGCGATGCTCGCCGCTCACTCAATAGCTAAGCTGTTCTGCCCATTATGAAACGGGGTCTTACGGATCTTTGGGTGCACCAGTTTTGGGGGATGCAGTCCCGCCGCGCCTACCCATCCGATGTCAGCGATGAATAATAGGGCTTGGTCGCCCCTTACCTGACGCTGCTGCCTGAAGCGGCCGGCCAGCGTGAACACAGCCTGCGGGAGGTGTTCAATGGATTGCGCTACGTGGTGCGATACGGCGTGGCTTGGCGCGCGATGCCCCATGACTTGCCATCCTGGCACGCCGTGTACGATCAGGCGCAACGCTGGCTGGGGGCCGACTGCTTCGAGAACCTAGTCCACGACCTCCGCGCCGTGTTGCGCCTCGCCTCGGGTCGGGTCGAGGAGCCCTCGGACGTGGTGCTCGACAGCCGCACCCTGCGCTCGACGCCTGAAAGCGGCGCTCGCGAGGCCTGGGATGGACACAAGCGCAACCGCGGCTCGAAGCTGCACGTGGCGGTCGATACGCTTGGACAAGTGCTGGCGCTGCACGTCACACCGACCAACACCGACGATCGGGCTGCCGTGGCCGCGCTGGCTGATGCCGTGCAGGAGGCGACCGGCGACAGCGTAGATCTCGCCTATGTCGATCAAGGCTACACGGGCGAGCGTGCAGCGAAGGCGGCGGCAGATCACGGCATTGCCCTGGAGGTCGTGAAACTGCCCGAGGCCAAGCGCGGCTTCGTTCTGTTGCCGCGACGGTGGGTGGTCGAGTGCGCCTTCGCCTGGATGGCGCGCTTCCGCCGCCACGCTCGTGACTATGAACGCCTGCCCACCACCCTGGCAGGACTTCACCTGGTCGCCGTCAGTGTACTGCTACTCCGCAGGGCGGCCGACCTCGCAGAAGCCCCTAACAGCCTCTAGTTGGATATTGGAGAAAAGCTTGACGTAAATCCCGATAGTTGCACAAACCAGTCTGTCCTAATGCCCCAAGATGTCAAAATCAGTTAATAGTAATCCATACTCGTCGTCGATAGGTATCTTACGGCAATTCTAGATACATCAGATGTACCATTCGCCGTATATGCTGCAGCGGTACGATTAAATATAGATAATTAGCCCAACATTGTTATCTGCCATTTATTTTGCGCCCGAGAGTTGCATCGCATACAGCGCAAGGTGACAGCCTGGGCATGTAAATAATATTCATTTCCCTCTTTGACACGCATCGCAATTTGATTATTCTAGAGCACGAGTGACGCACAGATCCGGCTGGGATTGAAGTCAATAGGTTGTCGTCACTTCTTGTCAGACATGAGCTGCCGGGCAATCATTGGTGGTGTCCGGGCTCACACTGGACCAATAGATCATTCTGAAACGATTGGTCGGAAGTGAGCTGGCAGCAGATGAAGCGGCAGCTCCGAACTTGGTGGCGGAGCTTCGCATGATCACGCGATTGTTGGTCCTGATAGGCCTTGCCCTTCTTCTGCCCCCAGTGCAGGCCCCCGCGAGTGGAGCGACGCTCCCGGAACGCGACCCCTCTTATGGCGGAAGCGAGGTCACCGGCCTCTACCGCCTCTTGGCCCGGCTGAACGGCGAGCCGCTGCCGCTCGCCGACCCGGACCCGTATCCTCGCGCCGGTGACATGCTGACGACTGGGGGGGGCGCAGCGCCGCCTTACGTGGCCGGCAAGCCGGTGGTCTGCTTTCCGCTCGGGGTCACGCGGCTCGACGGGACTTTCAGGCGCAAGGCGCCGGCACTCTTTAAGTCCGTCGAACGAGCTCTTGGCGCGCTCGCCTCCGAGTTGCAGCGGGCGCGCGCCGCCAGCACCTTCGGGCGAGCATCGCCCACGATCACGCTGCGCCTGATCGGCTATTCCGACCCGACCACCAATCCGCCGCAGGCCAGCCTGCCGGGGCGGGACGGTACCAATTTCGAGACGTCGCTGGAGCGCGCCGAGGCCGTCCGCGAGGCGCTGCGTCGACGGCTCGGCCCCGGCTTCACGTTCGAGGTAGAGGGACGGGGACATTACCGCCCCCGCCCGACCGATCCCGCCGATGGCGAGGGCACGCTCGAGCACGACCGGAACGACGACAGTTGCGCGACCTTCGAGTCGGGGCCGGCCGGCGCAGCCGCCATCCAGGCGACCACGCCGGCGCCCCCGGAGGGGCCCGGCTCGCTGCGATACGTCGCGTCGCAGCGGCGCGTTGAGTTCGAGATCGTCACGCCTGTCCTGACCCATGTCGGCCACCGGCTGACTAAGGTGCCGGAGGCCGACGACGCCTCCAACGACGTCCGTCTGCGGCTGTTCCCGGGCAGAACGATGCCGGCGCGGCTGTTCGCGCACGAGATCTCCTGGTTGCCCTTTGGGCCGCGCCTACCGGGCCGAGACCATCCCTGCGCGCCGCGGCCGGGCACCGGGTCGCTCAAGCTGCTGCGCTCGCCGTCGTCTGGCTGGGTCCGTCAATTAGGGGCCGACAACAGGGAGCTCCCGACCAGCCGGCTCGACGGGCGCGACACGCTCGCGCTGCGGCTCGATGTCGACGAGGTCTGGAAGCGCGAGGGGGCGCGGACACTCAAGGCGTGGCGCGTGTCGGTGGCGTTGGCGGCCCTGCCCGACTTCAATCACGACCCGGACACGCAGCCGGACCCGAACCCCAAACTGCCTCCGGAACGGCGGCCGTATTCCTATGACCGGGGGATCGGCATGCCGACCTACTGGGCCGTACACCAGCGCTTCGAGGCTCTCGTCATCAAGGCGGCTACCGATCCGCCGGAGGGTGCCGCGGCCAATCCGGTGAAAGCGTGCCTCGACGCGCTCGGGATCATGCCGGCAGACGCCGACAAGCGGGCCGCCTGGCTGCGCGCGCTGCGCGACGCCGTCCTCGCGCAGCTGCCGAAGGACATAGACGGGATCCTGCTGCACGTTCACCGGCTCGACCGCCGCTTCCGCTTCTACGACCTCGCGCCCGGCATGGTGCTGCGGCCGCGGCCGACGGATTACGATCTGCTGGCGCTCTGGACGCGGCCCGCCGACCCGACGCCGATCCTGCTCAGGTCCGACCCCGTCGACCCGTGCGCACGCGTCCCGGTTCCGCGAACGACGGCGGGCGGGTCGATCGATCCGAGGCGGGTTGTGACCGGCGACCCCTTCGCAACACTGTTCACCGGCCTTTCCTTCGGCGCGGTCTGCACCGGCACGCCCTATCCCGGCGACTCCCTGTCTACCCCCGAATGCCGAGTGGATGGGGCGAGCGGTACCGGCGACGAGAATTGCACCAAGCAATATCGTCCGCTCACCAGCCCGGGCGACATCGGGCAGTACGTGGCGGGCACGCACGTTCGGGTTTTCGCGCCGCTCGGGGACGGGGAGCCCAAGAGCTACGACGCGAAAGCACCACGCGTCGTCACGTGCCCGCGCAGCGGAAGCAAGCTGTGCGATACCAAAGCCTGGATATTCGGCCTCGACGCATCCAACAATCCAAATGCGAATCACGTCACGATCCTGGCGCGAACGCCTTGGGGTGCACCCCTCGATGACTGGCGCTCGGCTCGGAACGACGCTCTTCCGAAGCCTAAGGCACTCCTCCCCTGCGTCGGTCCCGTCGAGTGCGGCTACCTGGGCGGCGGGCTGTCGCTGTCTCCGGCGATCAAGGTGAAGCTGAACGGCCGCGACGAGTTGGCGAGCCTTGGCTCCGGGGTCGCCCACCTGCTGCCGACCGAAGACAGTGCGGCCTGCTTCGAGCGGCTTCCACCCGCCGCGCGTGGTTGGCCGCGTGGTGCGCAACTGGCTATGCCGCTGGACGTCGAGCTTGCAGGGCCGGGCGGAGCTCCGCTCGTTTTGGCGTCCGAGCTCGTCGCGGATCGCCGCGACTGCAGGCTGCTCGGCCTCATCCTCACGCACGGGAGCCGTCTGAGATGGTCACGCTGACACGCCTGCCCGGCACCAAATGCTTCTCGAAAGTCTCCGGAGAGGCGCGCGTCATAGTCCGCCCGCGCGGCGAGGTGCCGGGCGACGACTTCATTCCGACGGAGGACACTATCCGGGAGGCCATCGTGGCGTTCCCGCATCGGCTGTCAGACGCAGCCGAAGTCTGTACTTGGCTCGAAAATGAGGCCGAGGCTCAGCGTCAAGCGGCACCGGACGCGCCGACTCGACGGGTGGTATTCCTCGATCGGTTGATGAACGTCGTCGCGGTGATCGTCGGGAGCCGCCGGGGCGAGATCCCGGCTGTCCTGAACGACGGCGGCCAGTCCCGCGCCAACGGCGTCGATCTCGGCGATCAGTTCGGGTTGCTCCTGTCGGAAGCCGAGTTGCGCTTCGACGGGACATCGCTTTCCGTCGAGCCGTCCGAGTCGCCGCACCGCCTGGTTCGCTGGCGGCAGGCCCCGTCGAGCGCCGATCACCTGGCCACCGACGCCGTCACGCTGGCGCTCGACGGAGACATGCTCGGGCTCGTGATGGCGCGCGGGCGCGCTGGGCCGCACGAGAACGGCAAGGTCACGTCCGATCTCACGACCTATCACGATTTAGGCCTCGTCAGCAGCTTCGTCGAGCTGATCAAGACATCCGGTCCATTCGGCGACACCTTGAAGTACCGCGCGACACGTGCTGCGCTGCTGCATGCGGGCGACGGATTTGACACGGTGGCGTCCTTCGCGGCCTCCTTCGACCCGCACGAGCTCTACGACGGGGAGCGCTCATTCTTGCGGCTGCTGCCGGAGAAAGGAGGCGACGCCCTGACCTTGTCGCTGCCCGCCACGCCCGGACAGCCGGTCCGCGTCAGGCCCAGCGGCGGAGACTGGGAGCGCGGGAATGCGCCCCGATTCGTGTTCACCAATCAGATCGGTGATGGGAAAAGCCTGGAGGATCAGCGCGAAGACCTGCTGACGCTCGTCGGCGAATACCTCGTCGAACCGCTGGCCGTCTCTTCGGGCGGTATTCGGGCGGCGCTGGACGTCTCCGATCTCGGCCTCGTGCCGGGTTTCGCGGCCAGCGAGGCGATGCAGCCGATGGCCGAGGCCGGTGGGCTCAGGACGCAGGCGGCGAAGCCTCTCACCGTCAGCTTCGTGCTCGGACCGGCCTTCGACCCGAAGGAGAAGACCGTCGACGGACCGCCTGTGATCGAGGAGGAGTACGCCCTCGCGCTCACGGCCGGAAACAAACCGCACCGCGACCGCACGTCGTGGATGAAGCTGCATCGCGGGGGCGAGATGGACCTGCTTGCCGAGCCGCCGAGCGGGCGCACGCTCGACGCCGTGGCGAGCGCTGGCACGACCGTCCTCAACCATGCGCCGCTGCTCCGCCAGGTCGGGACAGGGGGGACGGACAAACATGCCGGCTTCCTGCCGGTTCTGCCGCCACGCGGCGTCCTCGCCGACGACCTCGACCTCGCGAAGGCTTTCGACCGCGGCCTACTGGCGCGCGAGCGTCGGCGCGTCTCGCAGGCACCCCGCGGCGCGAAGCGGGGTCAGGTACCGATGGTGGCGGGCGCAGCGTCGCCCGTGACGACGCCCCTCGGCTTCGAGGTCGAGACGAACGCGGACGGATCGCCGACCCGCCTTGTCTTCGCCCGAGTCAAGCTCGAGACCGGGGAGGCCGTCTTTGCGCTTCGAGGCAAGGCCGGAGCGCCGATCCCGTCACCGATCCTCGACGCGCTGGTCCGCAACAAGCTGTTCCTGGTCGCAAACCGCATGCCGAGCGCGGTGGAGGTGCCGGGTCTCGACTTCGAGAGTAGCATCAACATCGGCGGCTACTCCTTCGACGTGCGGCTGGACGCGCCGGACTCGATGGTGCCGATTGGTGAGACGTCGCCGCGCTTCGACACCTTCGTAATCGTCAAAAATGTCGCCGACCGATCGATCGCCGAGCTGGTGGGTGATCCCTCGTCATGGTCGGGGCGCGGGCTGTTCCTGACCAACCCGCGTGCGAACACGAAGGCCGGCGCCGATCCGAAGCAGGCCGTTGGGGAGGTCCAGAAGGCGCTCGACGCCTTCATCGCGCGCGCCCGCGCGATCTCGGAGGGCAAGATCCCGACTGGAGGGGACGAACCCACGCCTGCCGACCCCGCGCGGTACGGGCGCCTGTACAACGCCATCCTGAACGACGCGTCTTGGCAGGGCGTCCTCGTGGTCGGCGCGAGCTTCGACCTGGCAGGCTTACCCGTGCAACTGAAGGGGCTGCTCGGCGGCATCGATCTAGAGAGGCTAAAGGCGGAGTACATCGCGGTCCCGCTGAAGCCGCTGCCGAGCGGCGGGGTGCCGCAATCGCGACTCCAGGGCCTCGTCGACTACCGGGGCCCGCCGAAAGCTAAGCCCGATGTCAGTCCGGAGGAGGGTCAGAAGGACGACGAGGAGGGCCCTTACGGCTTCGACGTGCCCCGGCTCGTCGTAGAGTTCGCCCGCGGCGAGGTGTTGGGCTTCGAGGCCAGGGTGCGCCTCGTCGCGACCAAGCTGTTCCGCGCGGTTGGCAACATCCAGCAGAAGAAGAACGGAGGCTGGGAAAGCGCCACGACCATCGAGCTCGACGGCCGCTACGAGAAGCGGCGCGAGGGCGACACGGTGCTGGAGAGCTACGTCTTCGAGACCTCCGGCTCCTATCGCTACGTCAGCGGCACGGATCCGGAGGGAGACCCGGCTGCCATCATCCGGCGCGCGACGCTCGACCGCGTCGCCTACGAGACCCTGTCGGCCGAGTCCAAGGACGGCAAGTCAAAGGTGGGAGCCGCGTTCCGGATCAACGGCGACATCGAGTTCGGGAACGTGAAGATCCCCGGGCTGTCGGACCTGTTCAACATCGAGAAGGTCGCGTTCTCCGACCTGCGCATCTCGTGCGACTTCCTGCTCGATCTCGTCAAAGGCGTCATCGACGGCGTCAAGAAGATGTCGTTCCGGGTCGGCGCGCTCGGCTTCGACTTTCCCAACGCGAGCGTCCGCAAGGACGGCGGAGGCCTGTGGTCGGCCTTCCCGCTGAAATTCCGGAAATTCTGGATGTTCGACGGGCCGGTCAACCTGCCGTCGCTCGGCTATGTCAGCTTCGCCGAATTCGACGCCGCGCTCGCATTTCGGTTCGGTTTCGACTTTGATCTCGACCTCGGCACTCTCGGCGGCCTGTCGTCCTTCAAGGGCCTGCGGCTCGGCCTCCTGTTCGCCTTCGTGGACGGCGGGTCGTCGGCCGGTAACGTCACGTTCGGCTTCCGCTTTCCCGAAGGCGACGGCTCGCTCGATATCGGCCTGCAGGGCTTCCTGAAGCTCAAAGCGAAGAAGTACGGCATACTCAATACCGCCTATTCTAACGGCAAGAAAGCAAAGGCGATTTACAGCGTCGGCACCCAGCTGGAGGTGCTCGGCCAGGACTTTCCGGCCGATCCGGGCATCACCTTCGCGGTGCTGGCCGCCCCTGAGCTGATCAAGAAAAACGGTCTCGGTTCCATCGGCTGGCTGGCTGCGCGCAAGTTCGCTTCCGACACGGGCAGGATTGGCAATGTCATCGACCTCGAACTGATTGCGCTCGGTCAGCGCGTCGACCCCATGAAGGGCGTCGAAGTCAGGACGACGAAGGACTTCGTTGCCCAGCTCGGCAATCTTTTCGCGGATGACCTCGGCAGCGAAGAAGCCGACCCCAAAAAGATCGCCGAGAAAATCATCAAGGCGATCGAGACCAGCATCGGGTTCGCGCCCGACCGCAACTGGTCGCTCGGCTTTAGCGCCTGGATCGCCGACCGGGTGCAGATCGGCCTGGCGGTGCGCGACGCCGACATATACGGCCTGCGTGTCGACCTCCGCAAGTCGCGCAGCAGTCCCGATCCGCTCTTCGCGGTCGACGTGCTCTACCGCAAGCTATCGGAGCGTCTCGGCGTCTACTCGATCGAAATCGTGCCGCCGGAGCAGTTGCGCCAGATCGATTTCGGCTGGGTGGTCGTTGACCTGCCGGCGATCGGCATCGAGATCTTCACCGACGGCGGCTTCACGATCGATCTCGGCTATCCACACAACATGGACTATGCGCGCGCCTTCAGCGTGCAGGTCCTGCCCTTCATCGGCTCCGGCGGGCTCTACTACCGCCAGGTCTCGGGGCCGGGCGCGAACCTCATTCCGCACCCCAGGTTCAAGAAGGGCGGCGTGCTGCAGCCGCGGGACGAGACGGTCCTGTCCTACCAAGTGGTGGAGGCCGGCATCGCGTTCCGGGTCGGGCTCGGCAAGGAGATCGACAAGGGCATCTTTAGGGCCGGGCTATCGCTCACCGTATTCGCCACGCTTGAGGGCGGCTTCGGTTACCTCAAGAAGAGCGACGCCTTCGCGCAGAACGGTTTCGCGACTGGGGCGGCCACGACCTTCATCGCCGTTGGGGGCACCGTGGGCGTGATGGGCGAGGTCTACGGCTACGTCGATTTCGGTATCGTCAAGGCCGGCGTCGCGATCAGGCTGTGGGTCGCGCTCAGTCTCGACTTCAAAACCGACCACCGCACACGGCTCTTCATGCAGGTCGGCGTCAGCGTCGCGGTCGAGGTGGAGATCGCGAGCTTCAAGATCTTCGGCCGGCGCATCTCGATCTCGATCTCTTTCAGCTTCGACACGACGGTGGAATACTCTACCTATCTTGGCAGTGACCGCAACGCCGAATATTACGAAGTGGGCGCGGGTGTCGGAGTCGCCTCGATCCCGCGAGCCCGGACGGCGGTCGCGGAGTACGGCCCGATTGCCGCGTTCGACTGGACACGGTCACTCGCGCCAGCCGAGTGGCGCGAGGCGGCCGCGAAGCTCGCGTTCGCGCTTCGCTTCTCGCCCGACGTGACTCTCGCCAACCATGCGAACCAGATGCGGCCCGAGGCCGTCATGATCCTGACCTCGGAGGTGCCGGACAAGACGCCGACCGACATTGACGGAGTACCGGCGATGCTGGCCGCCTGGGCATTCAGGGCCGCTTACGAACCGGGCTCGATTCGGGACAAGACCGTTAGCTTCGACGAGCTCGACGCGCTGGCGCGCGCGGTCGCCGAGGGTCCGCCGCCGATACCGGGCGCTCCGGCGCCGACCGCACCGCCCGCCCGCCTCGCCCATCTCCCGGACGTGAGCGCGATCCTGTCGCTTTTCGCCGACAACATCGCGGCCACGTTCGAGGAGCACTTGGTACACGACGACCCACCGCCGCCACCGGTGCCGGCGGTATTCTGGCCGATACCGCCCCGGACGCGGATCCGCCGCCACGGGTTCGCGGACGACGCCATCTTCGACGACGTCACGCCGTCCGAAAAGCGTGTGGTCGATGACCACTACCGCGACACGGTCGACCTCGCGTTCCGCGAGCAGATGGCGGTCCTCAACCGGGAGGATGGGCCGGGGACGGTTAGGGCCCAGGCCGCGCCGCCGCCGATCTCGATCGCGGACGCGGCCTTCACCGAATACGCGATCCTGCTAATGCGCGCCGCGCTGGTACGGCTCGCGAGCCTCGCACACGAGTCGATCCTAGCGGACAAGGACCGCCCCGATCGCGTCCGGCTCGGTCCTCTGCTCGACCGGCTGACCGCCTCGCCGGGCGGGACCGGCATGCCGGACGTCCCTGGCCCGGCGCGCGACATTCTGCGGTCGGCATCGCGGATCTTCATGCACGCACCGCGCCTGCCGTTCCCGGAGCTGGCGAAGGGCGACCTGTCGCTCGTGCCGCCTGACGCGATGGACCCGACTGCGCATCACAGCCTGTTCCGCCTCGGCTGGCTGCAGGTCCCGCTGGGCGCCGCAGCGAATACGGGGGGCGCCGGAGCGGACACGAGGAGGATCGAGGTCGAGATCGATCCCGGCTTCGGCGCGAAAGCCACGCTGAGCGTCGACGACGTCATCGGGGCGAACCTCGACACCTTCGCGGCGCTCGGCACGACCAAGCCGGCGCTCGGCGGTGCCTGGCACCCGTCGCAACTCGTCCGCACCGAGCGCCGACGCTTCCACGCCGGCCTTTCGCATCCGCGCAACGACGGCGGCCGGCTGGTGATGCTCGACCCGCTACTCCTGAGCCAGCTGGCCGAGCGCGCCCTCGCGGACGCTAGCCTCAAGCTGTTCCTGCGGAAGCTCCCGGACAGCGACAAGGAGCTGCCCGCGCTTCCGGCCGATATCGAGCACGACAAGGACACGTTGAAGGCAAAGCCCGCGATCGCGGTCCGCATCCGCCTCGCGTCGCGCCGCGCCGAAGGCGGCACGAGTGATCTCGACGTGTTCGAAATCCTCGGCATGAGCGAGGCGAACCGTGTGCGGCTCGACCGCTACGAGGACGGGCAGAACCCCGGCGAGATCGTCGGCATCGCGTTCTACAGGCTTGGCGACACGCTGCTGAACGACGTCGGGGCGCCACCCGACGCCACGGTCGTCCAGGTCGACGTCTCGGCCGAGCCGAAGCCGGATGCCGACGGCGCCAAGGTGCAGCCGGCGCCGGTCCAGGCGACCTACGTCGCGAGGCTGGACGAGATCGGCGCCTTCGTTGACATCGTCCGGCGTACCGGCATCGTCAATCGTGGCGGCACCGTCTTGGGCTGGGATGGCGGTAAGGGAACGTTCGGCGCCGGCTCGACCGTCGAGGCCTTGATGGTGCTGACCCTGCGGGCTGATGCCGTCGGCCAAGCCAACGCGATGCTGATCGCGCCGGCGGACGCGGCCGGGGCAGATCGGCTTGAGGCCGTCCTCGCCGGCGACGCGGGCACGGATGCGGTCGCGAGCGTCGGCGAGCCGGTCGCGCAGGCCGGCACCATGCCGGCTATGGTCGTGCGCAAGCCGCTGCCGCCGCCGGAGGGCGCGGATGCCGGCGCCTGGAAAGCGCTAATAGACCGGTTCTCGATGCTGGCGGTCGGCATCTCGAGCCAGGACGGCACTGTTCTAGTAGAGGCCGCGAAAGCGCTCTCGGTCGGCCCGACGAAGGACGCCACGACGGGCGCACTTATGTTCTCCTTGCCGATCCCCGTCGCCAAGCTGTTCCGCGACGCCTCGCCGTATCGTCGGGTGGGCCAGACGCTGATGCTGCGCGGCCTGTGGCGCGACGTCTACGGCAATGAATGGCCGGTCCCGGCCTTCGTAAAGCCCGACGCGCGAGTCCAATATGTCGATCGGCTGACCCCGTTCACCGACCTGCCCGGGCTCGGCATCGGCTGGTGGCCGACCGCGACGCCTGGCATCCTTCAGGTCAAGCTCCAGATCGAAAGGCGCTGGCCCAACAGCCTAGTCCCGTCACCGCCTCCGACTCAGTCCCAACCCGATGACAAGCTGACCGCGGCCGCCCAGGCCGAGCTCGCGGGCCGTCTCGAACGGACACGCGCCGTCTATGCCTGCGCGGCCGAGCAGATCGCTGATCCTCTCGCGGATGCGACCCTGACGGCGAGCTGGAGCGAGGCGACGGTGGCGCCGGAGCTAGGGACTGCGCTCCAGACCTTCATGAAGCTTGCAGCTGATGCCCTCGGAAAGCTGGTAGAGCTCGATCTCGCGCGATCGGCGACGGCGATCCGCGACGACATTAAGAACGCTATTGCCGGGCTGTCTCGGTCCGTGTCTGCGACGGCACCCATTCCAACTATCGGAGAGTCGAACGCGGACTTCTTCGAGCTGGCGCTCACCCTCAAGGTTGCCCGGCGGGAGACGAATGACGCAGGCGACCAGATCTTCTTCAGCACCGACGCGACGTCGGACATGAAGTCGTTCTCCATGCCGGTCCGGCTGCGACTGCGCGAGCTGGACTCGATCCCGCCGGACGACCCGTTCGGCGGCACGCTGGTCGAGCTGCAGCAGGCAGTGTGGAGCGGCTTCGCGCCGCACCACCTCGTCGGCACGGGCCTGTCGGCCCAGCCGGGGATCGGCGACCGCGCGGCCTGGCTGATCCGCCGCGAGGTCCTGCCGCCACCCGACCATCTCAAAAGGGGGGCGCGGCACGATTTCGCGCTGCCGCCCGTGTCGACGCACCTTCATACGGTGGAATTTACGGAGAAGACTGGTCTCTTGCCGACCTTCGGCGGGATGCCGCGCTCGGCCACCTTCCGGGCCGTCGATGCGGATGTCGAGGCGGCGCGGGCACTCGCCGCCTATGAGCAGATCCTGAAGCCCGAGATCGTTGATCGACTGATGCGATCATCGGTAGGCAGGGCGGCCCTGCAAGAAATCGTTACAGCCAAGGCCGGTTTCTCCGAGGACGTGACTGAAGAAGAGAGCGAGAAATTGGGCATCGCGCAGCTTCTCGCGACGCGGGCCGCACCCGTCTTCGTCGGCAGCGCGCCCGCTCCGCAAAGCCTAGCACTCACCCATCGGGTGCTGACCGATCTGGTGCGGGGCGTGCTGACCCGCGCCGACACGATCGACACGATCGTGGTCCTGGGTGACCCTGATCCGACGACCCGACCCGTAGCGGGTAAGAAGCTCGAGGCCGGCCCGCAAGCCTACGGGCGCTTCGAGCCGGAGGGTGCCGCGATCGCGTCCGTGCGTCCCTTCGTGATGAGCGTCGGCACGCAGAGGGTCCGACGCGACCTCGCGATGGCGGTGGACGTGCCGCCGGACTTTGCCGAAGCTTTCATCCAGGTCGTGGGTCGCTATCGCGTCACGCACGTGCAGCGCCTGGACCGGCCAGACAACGTGGAGGCGGGGCGGCCCGGCCGCTACCGGCCGACCGCGTGGCTCGCCCTAGTGCCCCCCCCCGTCGAGAAGAAGCAACCGGGATTGTCGCCTGCCCCTATTCCCGCCTGGCTCCCGGAATACGAGATCGAGCTGAAAGACGTCCCCGTGTTGCGCCGCCGCTATCCGGTCGTGCCGGCCCTCCTGCGCGAGACCGCGACGGAAACGTCCTGGCCGCCGGCGATGCCGATCGACGCCAGCCTTCGCGACTGGTCATCGTCCCGGACCTGGAAGGCGGAGGCCATTGGCCCCGACCGTATGGACCTCGGGC
This sequence comes from Methylorubrum sp. SL192, assembly GCF_026672325.1. Lineage (NCBI taxonomy): Bacteria > Pseudomonadati > Pseudomonadota > Alphaproteobacteria > Hyphomicrobiales > Methylobacteriaceae > Methylorubrum > Methylorubrum sp. SL192. The sequence goes on along the minus strand of NZ_JAPPQV010000003.1, from coordinate 3,767,535 downwards.
TGCGCTACAATCCCAGCCCTGGTCGAAGCGACGTGGTCTCGTCGGCGGCGAGCGCCACGGAGTTCGCCTGGGCGACCGCCTTCCTACGCTTCGCCGAGACGGTCGGCCCAGCGCTGGAGACGGCGCGCAAGACCGGGCCATCCGCCGCCGACGTCGAGCTTGCGGCATTCCTGCGCGACGCCTGCCAGTCGCTCTGGGTCACCCTGCGGACGCCGCTCGCGACACCCGCCTCCTCGGATCCCGACATCTTCGATCGGCTCAGGCTTGAGGAAGAGCCGTCCACCGGCGGTTCTCGCCGGATCAAGCTGCGCCGAAACGCAGACCCCCGGGTTGCAGGAACCAGGCTCACGCTGGACGTTATGAAGAGCGACACCGCGGTGGCGGGCTCGTACGCAGTTGCGGACGGCGACTGGGCGAACGCGCCCAGCACGCCTGGGTCGCTGCAGATCCGGCAGCTCGGCGCAGAGGGTGCCGACATCCTCCTGCTGCGTGCCGTCCAGACGGAGCTCACGCTGAGCCGCAACGCGATGATCGGTCCGAAGACGGTCGACGAGCCCTTCGTGTACCGTGTGCCGACCGTGGTTTCGGGCGCGCCGGTCCTGCCGGTCATCGACGTCGCGGAGGCTCCGCTCGCGACCGCGCCGGCCCCTTTCGAGACGCATCTCGCACAACTGCTTGACGCCTTCATCGGGCCGGATGGTGGCCCAGCCGCGGAGGCCCTACAGGAACTAGCGCTCGATCTCGTGCTAACATTTGAGCCCGAACTCGCTCCCGGGCTCGACGTGACGGCCGACGGGCTGCACGTTGCAGGGTTGAGCCGGCTCGACCTGTCGACCAAGCGCGCGGCGTGGATTCAGCCCTTCGTGGACGCCGTCGCTGCGTGGCGAGGCACGCGGGCTCCGACGCGAGGCCTGTTCGCATTTGACGTGCGGCTCTACGAGCGCGGTGAGGGCCGGAGCGAGCGGCTGATCATGCGAGTGCGGCGCATCACTCTGGGCATAACATTGATTACGTGATTATCACGAGCAAGTAATCAGAAGAGATTACCGTCCCGTGCCGGGAAAAATCGGACACGGCTGGTGCCGAAATGTCTTCGTCCGCCTGCACGGCTTGGTGATTGCCCTCCAGTATGCGTCGCGTCCAGGCGAAGAGCTGAGACGCCCCGATCCCGGCCCACCTCGTCACGAACGAGACCGACATGCCGGGCTGCATCGTCTCCTCGACCAGCCGCACCTTCTCGGCCGTGGATCAGCGACGACGACGCTGAACGAAGGAGATGACCTCCACACGACCGGGCGGAGCAAACCTCGGATCCGATGACATAATCTTGCTCCTAGGCGAATGCCTATGCGAGCTACGTTGCTTGCTCGGTGAAAACGGGGTGCAGTTCATCCACCCGCACTGCATCCCCTACTTGACCTCCCACTTGCCGACTTTCCCCGTTCCTAGAAAATGAGCAACTCCGGAGTTGCCAGGTTGGGCTTCACCCGGAATAAGATTGTAGAAGAAAGCCTCAACGTTAGCGCCGCTCTCGCCGACGAGCAGTCCCGTCCCCTTTACGGCGAAGCCGGGAACCACGTTCGTACCAGATTTGTACTTACCGCTTCGAGATTTAATAATATCACCCGCCCCGCCATTGGTCCCCGACCATTTCTCAGTTCCTCCGTTAAGAAATACAGAAGCAGTCTCACTATCTGATGAGGTGAGTCGAACGGTAATATCTGCAGCATTCGCCACGGATACACCGTATAGAAGTCCTACGAGGGTAATTGCTAAGCTTGCGCATCGTACGATCATCATCGGGTCCCCCTCTGAAATTAGGAAGTCTGTGATACCTAGCGCGTATCTGACGTCACTTAAGATCGCTACAGGCACTTCAGCGACATACGAGACTCCGAACGATGCGGTCGTTGTCGGCACGCCACCAGTACCGCAATCGTGCACCGAGATAGTAGTTAAAGATCCCGCCCCGGATCAAGGAGAAGTCACCATCAGCCCGCGTTTGAGCTTGCGTGCGGGGTTTCGGGTCGACCGACTGTGCGCAGGAGGTGCTGCGAGTTGGCGCTACCCCATTCTGCTTAGACCCTGTTTCATAAAGCTCGGGCGATCCGTCTGACGAGGATCATGGCTGCGGCGAGGACGAAGAAGGCGAGCGCAGAGGACGGGGTAGCCTCGTGGTCGCGAGCCAACCTGCGGCAGCGGGCGATCCAGCCGAAGCTCCGCTCGATGACCCACCGCCTGGGCTGCACCGCAAAGCCCTTCTGGCCCTCCTTGGGTTCGACGATCTCGACCGTGATGGTCGTGGCCGCGCCAACACGCTCGCCTCGATAGGCACGGTCGGCAAAGCAGTGGGCCAGGAAGGGAAACAGTCCGCGCGAGGCTCGAAGCAGGGCAATCGCGCCGTGGCTGTCGTGCAGGTCAGCGGGTGAGACCGCAGCCACGAGCAGGCGCCCGTCTGTATCCGTCAGTGCGTGGCGTTTGCGCCCGACGACCCGCCGGGCCGGATCGTAACCGCGTTCGCCGGCCACCCCCACGCCACCCGAGCGGGCAGCTTGCGCATCGACGACACAGCCGGTCGGGCAGGCCTCACGTCCGACGCGCTCACGGTCGGCCATCGTGAGGGCATGAGCGAGGCGCTCGAACACGCCTGTCTGCGAGAGACGCAAGAACCAGCGATGCACCGTGCTCCACGGCGGGAAGTCCAGCGGCAGATGCCGCCACGCGCATCCTGTCCGCAGGACGTACAGGATGCCGTCGAAGACCGCGCGCAGGGGCCGGCGCCATGGGCGGCCTGTGCTGGACGGCGCAGGCAGAAGCGGCGCAAGCACCGCCCACTCGGCATCGCTGAGATTGGTTGCGTAAGGCAGGCTCTCGCGCGCAAGCTCGGCGCGGGCGGCGGGCGTCCACATCGGGGTTCCTGGGTGAGCGTCAGAAACTCTCCCAACGCCTGCGATGCTCGCCGCTCACTCAATAGCTAAGCTGTTCTGCCCATTATGAAACGGGGTCTTACGAGGCTTCAACGCCCAAGACCTTACGGCGGGTTGTTCTCGTCCCCGGTCTGTCCGGTTCGCCATCAACTCACATGGCCCTCGCAATCTCATTCGCGCGGGTACCACGCTGTTGGTGGAACGCGTCCTCAGGCCGTCGCCGAGCCGAACCTAGAGGCTGTTAGGGGCTTCTGCGAGGTCGGCCGCCCTGCGGAGTAGCAGTACACTGACGGCGACCAGGTGAAGTCCTGCCAGGGTGGTGGGCAGGCGTTCATAGTCACGAGCGTGGCGGCGGAAGCGCGCCATCCAGGCGAAGGCGCACTCGACCACCCACCGTCGCGGCAACAGAACGAAGCCGCGCTTGGCCTCGGGCAGTTTCACGACCTCCAGGGCAATGCCGTGATCTGCCGCCGCCTTCGCTGCACGCTCGCCCGTGTAGCCTTGATCGACATAGGCGAGATCTACGCTGTCGCCGGTCGCCTCCTGCACGGCATCAGCCAGCGCGGCCACGGCAGCCCGATCGTCGGTGTTGGTCGGTGTGACGTGCAGCGCCAGCACTTGTCCAAGCGTATCGACCGCCACGTGCAGCTTCGAGCCGCGGTTGCGCTTGTGTCCATCCCAGGCCTCGCGAGCGCCGCTTTCAGGCGTCGAGCGCAGGGTGCGGCTGTCGAGCACCACGTCCGAGGGCTCCTCGGCCCGACCCGAGGCGAGGCGCAACACGGCGCGGAGGTCGTGGACTAGGTTCTCGAAGCAGTCGGCCCCCAGCCAGCGTTGCGCCTGATCGTACACGGCGTGCCAGGATGGCAAGTCATGGGGCATCGCGCGCCAAGCCACGCCGTATCGCACCACGTAGCGCAATCCATTGAACACCTCCCGCAGGCTGTGTTCACGCTGGCCGGCCGCTTCAGGCAGCAGCGTCAGGTAAGGGGCGACCAAGCCCTATTATTCATCGCTGACATCGGATGGGTAGGCGCGGCGGGACTGCATCCCCCAAAACTGGTGCACCCAAAGATCCGTAACAGCCTCTAAATTTTCTGATGCACAAGCGCTTGGATAATCGCCTGTGCGCGCTGTCCGGGGCAGATCACAAACTAATGCTGCAGGGCAGACATGCAGCAAGAGACTTCTCGTGCAAGTGATTCGGTACCACGGCTGTTGCGAGTAATTACCCACGCCTGTGATGGCAGGGTTCAGGCACCGATGGTTTTGAGGACGGTGCTGAAGGGGCTGCTGCCTGTGAGGCGCGCGGTGTCGACGACGGTGCGGATGGCGGCCTCGCCCTCGGCCGCCCACATGACGCGATAGCCGTTGGTCACCTTCCGCTGCACGACAGCCGGACGAAGCAGCCGCTCGGAGCCGTTGTTGGTCGGCTCGACCTTTCCGGGATAGGCGAGGAAGACCAGGAGCTGCTCGCGGGCGCGGCTGATCTTGGCCTGCAGCTCGCGGGTCAGGTCACAGCGGCTCGGCGTGGTCAGGATGGCACCGAGTTGCCGATCCAGGCTCCGGCGCTTGGCCGAGAGCGTCGAGGCCGCCAAGTCGGTGACGCGCTCGGCCAGGGCGAACACGCTCTGCAACCAGAGCTGCAGGCGCCAGGGGACGGGATCGTCGCTGACCTCGACAGCGTAGGCGACATCGCGCGCCAGATGAGCCAGGCAGGTCTGGTGCTCATCCGCGTGGCCTTGTTGGGCCGTGTAGCGATCCGAGATCCACACTGCGGGCCGGTGCCCGTCCATCATCTCGCGCACCACGACAGCGCCGCGCGTCGGCGAGGCCGTGTGCACCACCGCGTCGGCCGAGTGGAACAGCCAGTGGTACGCGTTCGAGCCCTCGATGCGCACGCCGGTCTCGTCGCAGGCGACGACCTCGGCCTTGCGCAGGACCGAGACGGCCGCGTCACGACCGGCACGGAACCGGCCCTGCGCGCGCCGGAGCAGGTTCATCAGCCCGCCCTGGCTGAGGGTCAGGCCGAACAGGTCGGACAGCGCCGCCTGCAGCCGTTCGTATGAGAGCGCCTGAAAGATCTTCAGGTACGTCGCCACCGCATGCAGCCGCGGACCAAACGGGGTGCCGCGCGCTGCCTCCGGCACCGGTGCGACCACCCGCTCCCCACAGCGCGGGCAACAGACCGCGAGACGCTGGTGCTGCGTCACGATCGGCGCCACCGCGGGCAGCTCGATCTGCTCGGCGACGCTGGCGACCTCTGCCGGAAGAGCGGCGTGCAGGCTGGCGCCGCAGCACGCGCACGCCTCGGGACGATGCTCGACGACAGCATCGGGATCGTCGCTGACGACGCGGCTATGGCCCTCGTGACCGGGCTTGGCGCCGCCGGGCTTGGACTGCGCGCGCTGCTCATTGCGATCGGTCTCGGGCGGTTTGGACGAGGTGCGCGACGTCTTCTCTGGCCGCTGCAGACGCAACACCAGCTCGATCAGCTCTTCGCGGCTCAGCCGTTCCAGTTCGCTGCGGCCCATCTCACGAGAGAATCAGCGAAACCCATCCCGCGCAAGGGCGTGGGTAATTACTGTTGCGAGACGCCGAATGCCGTCGCGCTCGCCTGAACGATTGCCTGATGCCATAAGAGGGAAGCTGGAGGGTTTGCCATCGAGGCATCCTCAGCGACAAGCTCGACCGAACCATTGGGCATGGGACGAGGTTATCTATGGCGAGACGGGTCTTTTTCAGCTTCCATTACGCTCGGGATGTCCGACGTATCGTCCAGGTCCGCAATTCTTGGGTCGTTCGGGCGAAAGGCGAAGCGCAGCCCTTCTACGATGCCGCCGCGTTTGAGGAGGCGAAGAAGCGCGCTGGCGGCATCGAGAAGTGGATTGAGGAACAACTCAGGGGCACGTCGGTGACCGTAGTACTGTTCGGCGCGCAGACCTACGAGCGTGAGTGGGTACGGCACGAGATCAAGCGCAGCTACGAACTCGGAAAGGGACTGCTCGCTATCGACATACACAAGGTGAAGGACCCGCAGCTTGGCGCAGACGTGCAGGGCAAAAATCCTCTATCCTACTGGTCAGTCGAACAAAACGGCCAGAAGGTACCCTTTAGCAGCCTCTATAAGACATACGATTGGGTCCAAGGCGACGGCTACACCAACATGTCTTCGTGGATTGAGGCCGCAGCGACAGCGGCAAGGCGTTGAGGTGCACCGATGAGTTTATATGAGCTCGCGATCCTGGGTCACGTAACGCAAGACGAGAAGGCAATCCTTACCGCGACGCTGTGCGGGATGATTGAGGACTTCGGTCTTGCCATTGACGAGGACGTGCGCATTCTCGATGGAACGAACGTGGCTGCGCGGGACAAGCGTGCGGCGTTTGCCGCCGTCTATTTCGCCAGCGAAAATCCCTTGGACGTTGAGGCCACGCGGGAGGTGGTCCGCTCGAGCGCACCGGTCATTTCAACTGTCGCTGCCGACAGCGACTTCGGATGTCAGGTTCCCAATTTCCTCCAATCTACTAACGGATTGAGGCGGCGCAACGATGATCCAGCGATGTCTGAACTCGCTTCCGCGTTGCTCGAATGCGTGGGACTGCTACGAAGGCAGCGACGGGTATTTGTCAGCTACCGTCGAACAGAGTCACGCGCAGCCGCATTACAATTCCACGACCTGCTCACCGAGCGCGGGTTTGATGTCTTTCTCGATACGCACGATATTCGGCCAGGAGACCCGTTCCAAGACGTCATCTGGCACCGCCTGGTCGACGCGGACGTTATGGTTATGCTCGACACGCCGACCTACTTCGACAGCCGCTGGACACGCCAGGAGATTGGGCGCGCCCGCGCGAAGGACATTCAGGTGCTCCGGGTAATCTGGCCTGCGCATACGCCCAACAAGCTGACGGACATGGCCGAGACGGTCTACCTTGAGCCCGCCGAACTTGCGGGACCTGATGGGCCCATCGCTCAGACTGCTGCCGAAGCAATCGTACTTCGTTTGGAGCGACTGCGCAGCCGTGCGATCGCTGCCCGATACATGTCCATTACCGGTAAGTTGCGGGCCGATGTCGAAAAGATCGGCGCATCAGTGGACGGCGTAGGCGCTCATCGAGCGATCGCAGTGCGGCTGCTCGATGACCGAAAGATCTGGGCTTACCCGATCGTCGGCGTGCCGACCGCCGAAATCCTTAACGATGTCGCCGAAAAGGCGCGGCGCGCGGATCAAGGCGAGGTCCCGGTGCTGGTCTACGATCACATCGGAATCCGCGAAGCCTGGAGCGCGCACCTGCAATGGCTCCAAGAAAACATCCGTGTCGTCCGTGCCATCAAGGTCTCCGAGGCCGGTTGGGCACTAGCCGGCTGGGAGGGCTGAGCTTGACCGAAGCCGTATTCCTCTCAGCAGGTATCCCCGATCCACGACGCGGACCGCAATACGCTGCTACCGCCGACACCGTAGCGATTACTGCGGCGGTGTCGGCGCTCGTCCATGTAACGCTCGGTCGTCGGCTGCTCGTCTGGGGCGGCCATCCGGCGATCACGCCGATGATCTGGGTGATCGCACAGGACATTGGCGTCGATTACGGAAGCTGGGTCCGACTCTACCAGTCGCGGCATTTCGAGGATGAGTTTCCGCAGGACAACGAGCGTTTCAAGAATGTAACGTTTACTGATGAAGTCGGATCAGATCGTGAGAAGAGCCTCCTGGCAATGCGCGAGCGGATGTTTTCAGATCATCGATTCAAAGCCGCCGTGTTTATTGGCGGCATGGGCGGGATAGTGAATGAGTATGAGATGTTTCGGCGCCTGCAACCTGACGCTACTGTCGTCCCAGTTATATCAACGGGTGGTGCAACACTCGATGTCGCCGCAAAGGCCGGACTCTTCTCAGATGATCTTGTCAGCGACTTTGACTATGTGGCGTTGTTCCATCGACACTTGAATGTTTCGGTCAGGGAGGAGCGTTTCAGAAGTCCAGAAGCTCAGCCAGCCGCGGTCGAGCAACGCTTCTGGGACGCTGGGACAAAACCGTGATCCGCACTGGCATTCCTGCGAGAGGACGACAGACACTCGTGAGCGCAACGGCGCTGCCTTCCAATATCCTCGCGGTGTGACTCGAAGTAAGAGGTGTCAATGCCGCGACTTTCTTATCAACGCATACGCGGCCGACATCGTTCTATACAGCTTTTATTGCGCCCAAAAAATATTGTTCATCTAAGAAAATGTGAAAGGAAGATAGACCCTGCCGGAGAGGCCTTTTATGCCTTTCGAACCATACACTGCCGATCTTCGGCAATGATCTGCCTTCCAAATCGATCGAGATCATCTAAGGTTGCATACTGAGCCGAAGCAAAATCTCGTTTGGTACATCCGGAGGAGAAACATGCGCCCTGGCATGATAGAACAAAGCTTATAGGTGTTTTGCGAAAACATACCTAAGCTAAATAATGGGTCTGAGCAAATTCCTGCTTAAAGCTGCGAACCAGTCTTGTAGAACCACATTTTGTTCCTTATTTATGTCGCCGACCAATGCGTCTAGGAACAGTTTTTCCCCCACGTGCTCACCCAAAGCTCTGTAAGCTTCGAATTGAACCTCGCTGAAATTCTGGTGGGCGGTCGGATGATGCGGAAAGACCGGCTCATCGAGACGGTGCCTTCGCAGAAACTCTCCCTCATTACCAGTGAGAGACAATTTAACATAAAGCAAATATCCGCAAGGAATTCCGGTTCCCGGATAGATGATACGGCAGAGTCGAAAATGCGACCGACTCAATCCCGTCTCTCGTAATCTAAGATCGTCTAGGTCGATTTCGACTCGGATCCCAAAGTCTATTGCTGCCAATCTCTGCAGGTTTGCGAGACCATGAAAGGTCATCTCGGGATCCTGCTCTCCGTCGATCGCGACTATGAATTGGCATCGGCGGCGCAGAAGTTCATAAACCCCTAGATTCTCGATATGCCCGCCATCCGTGACATTGATAAACCCCGATTTTTCATTCATTGATCCGCGTAATTCTTTGAGAAGGTAGAAAATATTCGGCGGAAGTAGACGTAACTTGTTTGGCTTTCTCAACCAGTATCCAAGACGTGCGTTCAGTAATGTAAGCCAAAATCTAGCTCGATTATCCGAATTCACCCCCATAACAGGGGAAACGGCTGCGCCCGAGATGGCCATAGCTGTTCCAACGTTTAAGTTCGGATTTGAGCGCTCCCATGTCTTTGTACACTGATATCGCGTCAGCGGACTACCGCAATATGCTGGACTAAACAGGAAAAAATCTGTAAGTCGTCCTTGTATAGTAGTATTTGAAGATCCAGGCACATTGAGAGCGCAGTTCATTAGGGGATAAGAGCCGCACGATGAAATTAGCAAATCGGAAAGTTTTGTTGATACGTCAGCATTGAATGATATGTTATCTGGGATGTCATCTTTGGGTTGGATAAGAAAAGTTTCTGCGAGCTTCCTTCGATAGTGTCTGTGTGGCGATGTAAAGTTTATATCAAGCAAGATCCCAAAAATCCACAATCCGAGCAGTAAAGTTCCAAGCACGCTATAGCGATTACTGAGATCCGCAGGCCCATACGCCGTCCCAGTGAGCCACAAATATACATACAACTCTATCCCCAAAAACAGCACAGGAGCGGCAAGGGCCGCCAGAATTGTAAGAACCAATTTTGTGCGAAAGTGCCGTTGGTTTAATAGGCTGAGTAATGCCGATGCTGTAAGGGGAATTGCAGCCGAAGTGAATAGGAGCCAGCCACCAGCTCGCTCTCCGAGCGAAGCGACGCCGTTATGAATGTAACCAAGTACATTCCAGGCTAGAAGCAGAACAGCAATGCTGCTTACGAGCGCAATCAAGCCGTCCGCGTATCTTCTGAGATACGGAATAAAGCGTACTATCGAAGGGATTATCAGCGCAAATACGGCTGCTGCGACCGCAAGATAAAAGAATTTTGAACTATCTGGGCTGGGGTTTCCGTTGACTGGTCGAACTCCAGCCTCGATCCATCCGATGGTACTCGGAACAACCAATAAAGCCAGTATATTCGATGCCATGCCGTACGCTTGAGCAAAAGCAATCTTTATTCTTTCCCATAGAGAAGTTTGCAGATATTTGCTTCGGTGGCGTATGTAGCGTAACGCGGGGGCTTCACCTTTATCCAAGATAAACGGCTGCTGTGACGACTTTAACCCGATTTTCTTCTCTTTTACTTTCAGCTGCTTAGTAGCGAGGAAAGTTGTGAGAAATGAGCCTAGATAACCTCCTCCCGATACGGTTGATAGGTAGTCAAATTGGGGAAGAAGATTCCGGCGGCCGAGTGAAACTAGAATTCCAAGTGCAAATGTTGCGGACCGAATCCCGCCGCCTGAAATTGCGAGTCCGGATGCGCAAACCGCGTCCATATCTAATCCGTAATTCTTACGACGTGCCTTGATGGCGGCAACCTCAGCTAGGTTGATAGCCTCCGCGTCTTCCGGGTGAATTTTTCCAAAAGTGACATCAATACCAAATGGGAGCTGTGTTCGCACCTCTCGCTGTACGCTGTCATCCTTCTGGCCGGGTTCGGCCGCCGGCGGCGGCGCATCATCGCGTAGGTCAACCAGTAGAATGTCAAAGCACTGGAGCAGGGTTTGCAGCTTCTTCAAATCTGCGCGAAACTCGTCTGTCGAATCCAGTGCCTTAAGTGCTCCAAGTTTCGCCTCGCGATGCCAGCGAGACGTGAATGGCCGAACGTGAGTGTTGAGGACATGCCATACAACCACGTCAAAATGACGGGCACCAAAATTATTATCTGCTGCGTCGCGGGCCCGATCGAAAAGGAGCGAAACACTCTCGAGTGCAGAGACCTCGTCGCCGTCTTGATATCCAATAGCTTGGGTCGCAACGCGCGAGCTAATTTGCGTGTGGAGTATACTTGCAGCTTTCTTGTCTGCCTCCTGGGGATTCCAGATCTGCCCGCCCCAGCGCTGTAGAAACACCTCGTCAAATAAAGGATGCTCTTCGCCGGCGTAGGATTTTAATTTATCGAACCAACTTACGTGCGGCACGGCGTCTGTTCCCATCTTCGTACTAAAGCTCATGGGCCTTATTGTTTTATTTTCAGTGCGGACTAAGCAATGGTGAGCTCGAATATGCCGGCTTGTTTAGATCGTTGGTGCTTGCATGGTGCCGACTGCGGATGCTTCTAATCGACCAGCGTTCAGCAGACATGGCCAGCAAAGTTCAATGAAGCCTCGAGCCAGCCTTATTGCCTGCGTCTTGAAGTACCAAGCGGGCACGATAAGGGATGCCAGGTTTCCAGCGTCGCCCAAAGCTGAAGACTATGACAAATGCATCCTAAGGTGATCGGTGTCGTAGGCTTCGGGCCTTTGAATTAACAATTAAATTTAATTCTAGAACTTTATTTAGTCCATAAGATTAGGGTGGTTCGCAATAGACGGCACATTTCGGCAGATGGTTTTCAGAAGTTGCGGTAAGGAACTTTCACGACGAGCTCTATCTATAAGTTCGACACATGCCATGGCTACATTCGGTCTATTGACGTCATCATCCATTCGCCGCTCGAATATGTCGAACCAAATGACGCCGATCTGATCAATCGTTAGCCGGTCCGACATCGCGTATCTTAGACTGCCTAGCTTGGCGCGACCCAAGGTGTCTACGCAGGGATTCGGGCCGCCATGATGTTTGATTGGAGAGGATTGTCGAAATCCAAAGGACAACGCCTCTGACGTTTCCGATTGTGACTTAAAAAATCTCCTGAGTTGAGCGAGGCCCTTCGCGAAGGATTCACGAAAATCGATATATAAATAGCCGCTAAATTCAATTGGTAGCTCAGCGTTGTCCGTTAGAGCAGGTACGATCGTGGTCTTCTTCTCCCGTGAAAGCTCGAAAGCATAGGAAATTTCACGTTTGACCCACTCTGACTTCGAAGATTTGTCCGTGATATATAGCAAAAAATAGTCAGATCCCGCAATGCCATCTTTAATCTTATCTGCTGGTCGGTCGCCGAGCAGAATGTTATCTCGATCTATCCAAACATCGAGCCCAGCGGACCGAACAGCTTCTTTAAGTTGATCTACTTGATGTGCATCTGCCCAGCTGTAACTGATGAAAACGCGCTTTTTTTGTTCCCGCTCAGAAGGTCCGTTGCTCATCATCGACATGCGTTGTTTCCCAAACCGCGTCCACGCACACTAATCTCCTACGATAAAAGGACGGTTGCAAGCGTACTCAGCGCTCAGGCTTTGGTCGGGATTAGGGGCTCAGTTGCGGGCGATCCTCCCTCGGTTTTACTGACAACTTTGATAAGCTCGTCATGGGCCGAGAAGGTGTCCGACGATTAAGACTAAGCGCGAGTTGACGCCCGAGTTCAAACGGGAAGCGGTTGCCCTGCTGGAGAGCAGCGGCCAGCCGCAGATGCAGATCGGGGCCGAGCTTGGGATCCAGCCCTCGACGTTACGGCGGTTGCGGGCCGCGCTGAAACGGGGGCCCGCTCCGACCGCGGCTGGCTGGATCGATCGGGATCTCACTTCCAGGCTTGGTCGCGGCGCCGTCCGACCAGGCCGCCGAGATCGCGCGCCTGCGAGGTGAACTCGCCCGCACGCGCATGGAACGCGACGTCCTAGGAAAGTCACAGGCATCTTCGCGGAAATGCCCAAGTGACCTACGCCGTCATTGAGCAACATGCACGCAAGTGGCCGGTGCGTCTCATGTGCCGCGCGCTCAAAGTGTCCCTCAGCGGGTTTTATGGCTGGCGGTCAAGTCCTGAGAGTGCCCGCTCGGCCTCCAACCGTCAACTCCTGGAGGATGTCCGGCGGTTCCGTGTCGCCCATCACCGACGCTCTGATGCCCCACGGGTGCATGCCGCCCTGCTGGCCGAGGGCCGTTCAGCCAGCCGCGGGCGAGTGGAGCGACTAATGCGCCGCTACGGCATCTGTGCCCTGTCGGTGAGTCGGTTCCGGCCCTGCACGACTTATAGCCGCCACGATCTCCCGATCGCCCCGAACCTTCTGACGCAGGGCTTCTAGGCCACTCGGCCGAACACGGTCTGGCTAGCCAATATCACTTATTTGCCAACGGGCGAGGGCTTGCTCTACTTGGCTGCCGTCCTCGATCTGACCACGCGCAAGATCGTCGGCCGGTCCATGCGTGATCACATGCTCAGTGAGCTGAGTGTAGCTGCACTGATGATGGCTGCCCACACATGCACGCATCGCGCGTCTGAAGTCGCTTGTACGTGTGGTCAAGAGCGCATAATATCGGCTTGATGGCAGACAGCTAAGTGTTGGATTTTTCCCTAGTTAATTGGCATGAATTCGAGTCCTGCCGGAGACACCAATGCTCCACCTCGAATGAATAATTTCGGAGCGGTTAGAGGCGAAATAGGCAGCCCTTTGATCTACTTCAGAGGCTTAGCGCGGCGAGGCTCCTTTCGCGGCACGCTTCGACTGACGAGCGAAAGGAGCGGGCTTTTTGTCGGAAACCCAACCGAGCAGCCGAATCGGTTGCGCATCGAGATGCGCCGTCACGGCCGGTAGCTTGATGAGATCGGCGAGCATGGAGCGCAGTGCGATCGGATCACAGTACCGCTCGTCGGTCTCACCCTTGCCGCCATGCCCGAGGATGTCCGCGCGGATCTCCGTATGGACCCGCGCCTGTTTCAAGTTGTTGCCCAGGGCATGCCGGAAGGAGTGGATCACTTTCTTCCTGACGGCGGCATCAGGAATCGCGATCTTCATGCCCTCTAAGAACTCGTCATAGAGCCGATCTCCAAGGGGAGCTCTTGAGCTCGGGGATTTCAAATCCGGAAACACAAGGGAGTACCCGAGATTTTTGATAGCTTGAACGTAATCTAAAAATCCGAGGCGTAAAATCTCGGGGTGCAACGCGATGTACCGAACCGACTGATCGTTCTTGACGCGCCGCGTCTGATTCCGCCTGATATCGATGTATGCAACGCCATCGAGTTCACCCACATCATCGACATGGAGACCGCAAATTTTCTCCCGTCTTGCGCCGGTGTAGTAAAGCAGGATGATCGCAAAATACAGCGCTCGATGGATCGTGTCGGGGCCGGGCTCGAACGGTTGCCGCCAGGATTTGCAGCCAGTGAAGCAAGTCAGTCGGAAGATCGCCCCGACATCCTCGTTGGTCAGCGCCGCGCGCTTGTTGCGAGCCCGGTTCTTGGTCTTGGCCCGCAGGAGGGCGACACTGATGCCGGGGTCGAGCGGCAGTCCCTGCGCCTTCAGATAGGTCAGCAATTGGCCAAGGAAGGTTAGGTGGCGATTGAGGGTGGCACCCGAGATCCCGCGCGCCTCCGGCGCAAGCTTGGCGCCGACAGCCCTGAGTTCGGCCGTGGTACGGTTCTGATCCTTCGGGCTCTTACCATAGCTCGGCGATACGGCACGCAGAAGGCCGACGAGATCGGCGAAGTGGCTCTGGCGCAGGTCAGCGACGTCCACCAGATTATTTTCGAACAAGAGCTTGGCAAAGAGGGTGAAGATCTGGCGGGCCTGGACCTGCGTCTTAGTATCCCAGTCCTCATCCCTGGCGCGTGCCGCGATCATCGCCTCGCCGAACTCGATGACGGGGTGATTTTCGAGAGACACCACCCGGGGGCTGGGCTGTCGAGGCGACGAAGGCCTGTCTGACGCCCGATCCGCGGCCTCCTTCGCCCGCTGCGGCACAGGTTTGGAGGCCGTTGTCGGTGATTGAGAAGCCGCGGCATCGGTGAGCGGAGCGAAAGGGTGTGTGATCGCGGTGACTTCGCCGAGGACGATGGCGTCCAGCTTCGCCTCGTCTTCGATTCGCGCGCCGTCGTAGCGACGCTCGGTCGCGAAGGCGGCGGTCGCCATCGCGCGAAACGTCACCTCTTGCGCTAGCGACAGGTTCACTGACGTTGCCGGGGCCTCCTGGTTGATTAGAAGTGCTTCGAGACGCTGCTGGGGCATCCGATGCGCGCCTTGCGCGATCATCGCGGCAAGCGTGGCGCTGACCTCGGCGACATCCTCTCGGCTCAGTCCCTGCTCGGCCATCTTCGCGGCCGTGCCGTCGTCGACGAAGGCGGCAGCACCTCGACCGGCCAGCAGGCGAAAAACCCACCCCATGCGGTGGTCGCAACGTCGGCTGTCGTCGGGATCGAAGTTCGGGTCGGCGCGCTCGGCGGCGGCGACGCGATCGAGCTTGTCGAGATGAGCGAGCAGGCTCTCGCGGAATACGCCGTCGAGCTGGCGGCGGGTCATGACGATGTCGGGATCGGCGTTGGCCATGGCGCGCTGGAACATATCGTCGGAATGGGCCGTGAGTTGGCCGGCGAGGAAGCGGGCCCGACGCGGGTCGCGCGTGCCGAGGCTGACGATAAGCGCTTCGCCCTTACAAAATCGGCACAGCGGCTGCGGGATTCGGCGGCGCCAGGTATAGGTCGCGCCGCGGCGATAGGCATGGGCGATGGCGGGCATGGGGCACATCCTGTGCTACAGGCATGTGCGACAGAGATGTGTGCCGGCTCCAAATCCGCAAGGCGAATATAGAGCAAAATCAACGACTTGCGCGGAGATTGGCTGGGGCGCCAGGATTCGAACCTGGGAATGGCGGTACCAAAAACCGCTGCCTTACCACTTGGCGACGCCCCATCGGCTTCAAGCCGCCGGATCTCTAGACGGGCCGGGCGGGACTGGCAACTGGGTTGGAGGCTTGTGCCTCGCACCGACGCGCGTTTGTGAGGGGATCACTTGGGCTCCTGCGATTGGCCGAGGGTGCACGGCGCCCCTGCACCGGATCGATGCAACCGCTTATTCTGGGGCCGGATGGCAGGAGCAGGACGGCAGAGGAATGGCGATGAGGGATCGGGTGGCGGTCGTGACCGGGGCAGGCTCCGGCATCGGGCGGGCGGTGGCGCTGGGGTTGGCGCAGGCCGGGTGGCGGCTGGTGCTGGCCGGGCGGCGGGGCGAGGCGCTGGAGCGGGTCGCGGCAGAACTGCCGGGCCCGTCGTTATGCGTGCCGACCGACGTGTCCGGTCCGCGTGCCGTCGAGGCCCTGTTCGCCGCGGTGAGCGAGCGCTTCGGGCGGCTCGACCTGCTGTTCAACAATGCCGGGATCTTCACCCCCGCCGCGACGGTGGACGAGATCGCGGTCGAGGATTGGCTCGCCAGCGTCAACGTCAACCTCACGGGCACCTTCCTCTGCACCCGCGCCGCCTTCGGGATGATGCGCAAGCAGGACCCCAGGGGAGGGCGCATCATCAACAACGGCTCGATCGCGGCCTACGCGCCACGGCCGATGTCGGCGCCCTACAGCGCCACCAAACACGCCATCACCGGCCTCACCCGCGCCACCGCGCTGGACGGGCGCCCCTTCGACATCGCCTGCGGGCAGATCGATGTCGGCAATGCCGAGACCGAGATGACGCAAAGCTTCGGGAAGGGCGCGCGGCAGGCCGACGGCTCGATCCGGCCCGAGCCCTACATGGAGGCGGCCCATGTCGCGGAGGCCGTCGTCTACATGGCCGGGCTGCCGCTCTCGGCCAACGTGCTGTTCATGACCGTGATGGCGACGAACATGCCCTTCGTCGGGCGAGGGTAGGGGAGTCGGCTTTGCGTAGGCGGCGCGGAACGCGTAGAGAGCGGAACACCGCCCGGTCCCCCTTCGAGACGAGCGGCCGACCGCCCCGCGGCGGCCGGTGCCCGCCATGCTGATGCAAACAGACGCCAAATCCGCTGACGCGAAGACCGATCCGGTTGCGCGGCGGCGCACCTTCGCCATCATCTCGCACCCGGATGCGGGCAAAACCACGCTCACGGAAAAGCTGCTGCTGTTCGGCGGCGCGATCCAGCTCGCGGGCGAGGTCAAGGCCAAGCGCAACCGCGTCTCCACCCGGTCCGACTGGATGGGCATCGAGAAGGAGCGCGGCATCTCGGTCGTCACCTCGGTGATGACCTTCGAATACGGCGACTGCGTCTTCAACCTGCTCGACACGCCGGGCCACGAGGACTTCTCGGAGGACACCTACCGCACCCTGACGGCCGTCGACTCGGCCGTGATGGTCATCGACGCCGCCAAGGGCATCGAGGCCAGAACGCGAAAGCTGTTCGAGGTGTGCCGGCTGCGGGACATCCCGATCGTCACCTTCGTGAACAAGCTCGACCGAGAGGCGCGCGACCCGTTCGAGACGCTCGACGAAATCGAGAAGACGCTCGCCCTCGACGTGGCGCCCGTGACTTGGCCGATCGGGCTCGGGCGCAACTTCGCCGGCACCTACGAACTCGGCGGCAACCGCGTGCGCCGGCTCGACGCGGCGGACGATGCCGGCACGATCCCGGTCTCGGGCTTTGGCGACCCGCTCTTCGACACGCTGCTGACGGAGAACGGCGCGGCCGATGCGTGGCGCGAGGAGGTGGAGCTCGCCGAGGGCGGTCTCAAGACCTTCGATCTCGAAGCTTTTCGCGAGGGACACCTGACCCCGGTTTTCTTCGGTTCGGCCTTGCGCAATTTCGGCGTGCGCGACCTCATCGACGGGCTCGCCCGCTTCGCGCCGCCCCCGCGCGGCCAGGAGGCGGACAAGCGCGCCGTGCAGCCGTCCGAGCCGAAGATGACCGGCTTCGTGTTCAAGATCCAGGCGAACATGGATCCGAACCACCGCGACCGCATCGCCTTTATGCGGGTCTGTTCGGGCCAGCTCCGGCGCGGGATGAAGGCCAAGCTGGTGCGCACGGGCAAGCCGATGTCGCTCTCGGCGCCACAATTCTTCTTCGCCCAGGACCGCGCCATCGCCGACGAGGCCTATGCCGGCGATGTGGTCGGCATTCCCAACCACGGGACGCTTCGCATCGGCGACACGCTGACCGAGGGCGAGGAGATTGTCTTCCGCGGCGTGCCGAGCTTCGCCCCCGAGATCATGCGGCGGATCAAGCTCACCGACGCGATGAAGGCCAAGAAGCTGCGGGAAGCGCTCCAGCAGATGGGCGAGGAGGGCGTCGTGCAGGTCTTCATCCCGCAGGACGGCTCACCGGCCATCGTCGGCGTGGTCGGTGCGCTGCAGCTTGACGTGCTGAAGGAGCGGCTCCAGGCGGAATACGGCCTGCCGATCGACTACGAGACGACGCGATTCTCGGTCTGCCGCTGGATCGAGGCGGAATCGGAGGTCGAGATCGATCGGTTCGTGAACGCCCACGGCTCGGCCATGGCGAGCGACCTCGACGGTGCGCCGGTCTTCATGGCCACCACCGCCTTCTCACTCCGCTACGAGGAGGAGCGCTGGGAGAAGATCCGGTTCACGGATGTGAAGGATTACCAGAAGCGGGCGGCGTAAGCGGCGTCTCCCGACCCCGCCATCCCGCTCTTTCCCCATCCTGAGATGCCGCGGAGCGGCCTCGAAGGAGGGCTCCGGACGTCGCGCGATCCCTGGAGCCCTCTTATCGAGGGCGACACTTCGGGATGCGGGAGTGGGTTGAGCAATCCGTCGGATAGAAGCGCTCGATGCTGAAGCTCGATCGGCCCTTCGAGCCAGCTCAGTCGTAGTCGAAATCCAGCGAACGCTCGAAGGCGATGGCGCTCATCTCGCGTCCCTTCGGGTCGGCGACGGAGATGTTGCGAAAGCCGCGTCCGGCCAGCTCCCAGGTCTTCTCGAGAGCCTGCTCGTCCGTGCCGCAGGCGAAGGCCAGCGTGCGGCCGGCGGGATCCGTGCCGGTTACCTTGTACATGGCCGCGCTCCTGTCCGAGCCGTGAAGTATAGGCTCGGTGCCGTTCGAGAGAAGGGGTTGGTCCGAGCATCGTCTTTTCCGAAAGCCGGTGACCATCTTTCGGGACAATGTTGAGAGCAGGGCGCTCCCGCGCAGCGCCTCAGACGAGCAGCGCCGCCTTGTCCACGTCGAGCGCCCGGGCCAGCTCGTCGAGCACTGCGTGCTCGCTCTCGGTGATGCCGCCCTTGTCGGCCACGTCCGCCGCGATCAGGAAGACGTGTTGGCGCTGCTCCAGGGGACGGTCGGCGATGGCCGCGACGTGCTGGCTGTTCTCCAGGCGCCCGGCGCGCAGCTCCGCACGGGCAAGTGCTTCGAACAGCGCCTGTTCCAGGGTGAGCGTGTCGTAGGATTTCTGAAGGATCGGGTTGGCCCGCATGCTGACGAGAGCCGCCTCGATCTCCTCGTCATCGGTGTCGCCGTCGGCGACGATCACGTTGGCCGCGGCGGAGACCGCCGCCTGCATGAAAACGGAATCGCCGGCGTAGGACATCACCACCCGGTTGAAACGGACAAGGGCGTCCTGAAAAAACCCCATCTTGCAATCCCCCCAGGCGCCCGGACCCAAGCGCACCACCCTAGCCCCGATGGTTCCAACGCAGGCAGAGAACCGTCAAGATGGCAAGCTTGACGGATCCCTCACAGTTCCGCCGAGCGCCGCGATAGTTCCGCCCGCAGGTGGCGCGCCGCCTCGACCAGGGCCGCGTCCCGGCGCTGGCGCGGGCGGGGCGGCGCGAGGGTGACATCCGCCGCGATCCGGCCGGGGCTGCCCGCCAGCACCACGACCCGGTCGGCGAGGTAGACCGCCTCGTCGATGTCGTGGGTCACGAACAGCACCGTCTTGCCCGTCTGCGCCTTGATGCGCTGGATCTCGTCCTGCAGGCCCTCGCGGGTGAAGCTGTCGAGCGCCGAGAACGGCTCGTCCATCAGCAGCACCTCGGGCTCGACCGCGAGGGCGCGGGCGATGGCGACGCGCTGGCGCTGGCCGCCGGAGAGCTGGTGCGGCCAACGGCCGGCGAGATCGGACAGCCCGACGAGCTTGAGCATCGCCGCCGCCCGCTCGCGGCGCTCGGGCTTCGACAGGCCGTGCCGCTCCAGGCCGAAGGCGACGTTGTCGATCACCCGCCGCCAGGGGAGCAGCCGCGCGTCCTGGAACACCAGCGCCATCGGCGTGCGGGTTTTCTGGGGATCGGTGCCGAGATGGACCGTGCCTCCGCTGGGTTTGGCCAGATCGATCAGCACGCGCAGGAGCGTCGATTTGCCGACGCCCGATTCGCCGACGATGACGAGGAACTGCCCCCGCGGCACCGCGAGATCGAGGGCGGATAGGATCTCGGTGCGCCGTCCGTTGCGCTCGTAGGCGAGGCTCAAGCCCCGGATGTCGATGATGGGACCACTCATGCGCGCCACCGCAGCAGCCAGCCCTGCAGGGCGACGAAGCCGGTATCGAACAGGCCGTACAGCCCGGCCATGGTGAGCATGTAGACCACGACGATGTCGGTGGAGAGGAGCGAGGAGGCCTGCATCATCCGCGCGCCGATGCCGGGCACGCCGAAGATCTCGGCGGCGACCACCGCCATCCAGGCCTGTCCCAGTGCCGTCCGCAGGCCGACGAGGATGCCCGGCGTGGCGGCGGGCAGGAGGATCTTGGTGAGCCGCGCAAGGGGCCCGCGGAAACCGAAGGCCTGGGCCACCTCGATCAGGTCGCGATCGACGTGGCGCACGGCGCCTTGGGTGGCAAAGAACACGATCCAAAACACGCCGATGGCGATGATGAACACGGCGGCCGTTGGCTGGACGCCGAACCAGATGATAGCGAAGGGCACCCAGGCGAGGCCGGGGATGGGGCGCAGCAGCCGCACGATCCCCGCGGTCAGGCTGTCGAACCAAGCGAACATGCCCGTGGCCAGCCCGAGGGCGACGCCCGCAAGCGCGCCCGCGCCGAGCCCGACCACGTAGTGGCTCAGGCTCTCGACGACCGCGGTCAGCCAGGCGCCGTTGGCGATCTCCCGGGCGAAGGCCGCCGGGATGGAAGAGGGCGGCGGCAGGAAGGCCGGGTTGATGAGGTCGAGCCGGGGTGCGGCCTCCCACAGGGCGAGGAAGGCGGCAAGCCCGACGACCGCCAGGGCGGCCGAGCGGAACGAGGTCATGGCGTCAGGATCGTGGAAATCAGGGCTTCTTGACCGCGTCGAACGGCTTGGCGTCGAACAGGCCGTCGGTCGGCGCCTCCTTGTCGAGGGTGCCGATCGAGACCTGATAGGCCTGCATCTTCTTCGTCGCCTCGATGATCGTGCGCGGGTCGGCGACGAACTTCGCGGCCGGCGAGGAGAGCGCCTTCTGGATCGTGGCGACGTCCGTAATGCCCTTGCCGAGCGCCGCCTCGACCGGCGGCGCGGCGCGCGCCGGATCGGTCTTCAAGAGGTCGGTTGCCTTGACCAGCGCCGAGACGAGGCCCTCGACCGCCTTCGGGTTGGCATCGGCGAACTTGCCGTAGACGGCCACCACGGTGCCCGGCTGATCGGGGAACATCTCCCCGCCGGTGGCGATCAGCGCGATCTTCGGGTTGCGGCCCTGGACGATGGTGAGCGCCGGCTCGCGGATCGAGGCGCCATCGACGGCGCCGGCCAGCAGCGCCTGCTGGGTCGCGTCGATGCCCATGGCGACGATCTCGACATCGGCCTTGTCGGCCTTCGCCACCTGCCAGAGCCAGTGCTGGAGGGTGGTGTTCGGCACCGAGCCCGGAGGCTGCGTGGCGAGTCGGGCGGGGCGGCCCTCCTTGGCCTTGAACTGCTTGAAGGCCTCGGCCTTGCTCGGGGCGGACGCGAAGTAGGGCGCGAGCTTGGGGGCTGCCACGAACACCATCTCCTCGATGGCGGTGGCGGCCACGACCCGCACGTCGATGCCCTTGGTGCGGGCGACCGCGAGCGGCGCGATGCCGGCGACGTAGACGTCGATGGTGCCGGACGCCAGCGCCTGGATCATGTTGGGGCCGGATTCGAAGGTGGTGAAGGCCGGCGCCAGCCCGGCTTCCTTGAGCCATCCCTCGCCGTTGGCGACGAAGACGGGTGCCGCGCCGATCACCGGAATGACGCCGATGCGCACGGGCACGGTCTGGGCGGCGAGCGGGACCGCGAAGGGCACGGGAAGGGCGAGAAGCCCCGCGATCAGGCCGAAGGCCTTGAACAGATTGCGCATCGAAACGGGTTCCAGGGGTGCCGGATGGCGTCCCCCATGGCACAGCGGGCGCGATCTTCCAATCGCGCTTCCACACCAGCGTCACGCGGCAGCAGCACGCCGGGCGACGAAGCTTTGCCGGCCTGCGACGGAACGGCCCCGTTCCTCCTGCCGTTTACCCAGCCGAAAGCGGCATCCACGCCGCGGGACAGACGACAGGACACCCTACGCCATGAGCCTCCTCGGCAGCATCGTCAGCAAGATCCTCAACCCGTTCGGCTCGTCGGAGGCGAAGGCCAGCGAGTCGTCCGCCAAGCCCTCCGAGACGCAGGCCCAGCCGTCCTCCGGCGGCGGCAGCGCCCCGGTCTCCACGCCCACCAGCGGCGGAACGTCGTCGGGCGGACAGGTCGATGTCGAGGCCGTGCTCAACGACCTCGCCGCGAAGAACTCGCAGAAGCTGAACTGGCGCAGCTCGATCGTCGATCTGATGAAGCTGCTCGACCTGGATTCGAGCCTGCACGCCCGCCAGCAGCTCGCCGACGAGCTGCACTACACCGGCGACAAGAACGACTCGGCCTCGATGAACATCTGGCTGCACAAGCAGGTCATCAAGAAGCTCGAAGAGAACGGCGGCAAGGTCCCGGCCGACCTCAAGGACTGAGAAGACCGATAGCGGTCACGTCGACACCCTCGCCGGCATCAGAAAGTGGGTGGCGGGAGAGAACTCCCGCCACCCACTTTCGTTTTCGAGGCCGCTCGAAGGCGTGATTTCCGGCGGATTTTCCAGAAGCCGATCAAAACCGGCACAGCGCGATCTGCCAGCGCGCCGCCAGGGCGAAGCGAACCCTTCAGGCAAGAAAAAATCCCGCACCCTTCAGCAAGGTACGGGATGAAAATTTAGAAGACCAAGGATCTCGATGGGTCAGAGATCAATTGGTACCCGGGAGAGGATTGCCCACTTTCCCAACAAAATCTAGCAAATGCAGAAGCTTAGACTGCGCGCCTCGGCAACGTTTGTACCACCGTCGATGCAGAATTCATTCGACGGTAGGGTCGCTGGTCATTCGCCAATGTCGATCTAAAGCTGCAGCGGCTGAGTGCAGCAAACAGCACCGATCAGTCCTCGCGGGAAGCAGGCGAAGGCGCATCACCGAGCCCGGGTTCTGGCGGTTGAATCGGGGCAGCGGCCTTTCGCGCTTCCGTCACAAGCGTGTCGAGAATCGCTTGCGCCCTCTGGGTAATGATCGGCCCTGCCGCGGCCGGACTTCCTGCCTCGAACGGCGGCTTGGGCGCATATTCGGCGACGAGTTGTGCCGTTCGTGCATAATCCTCGCCACGCAGGCGGGCGGCGAGTGCCAGGGCGAAGTCGAGCCCAGCCGAGACGCCGGCGGCGGTCACCCGGTTGCCGTCAAAGACGACCCGATCATCAACCGGGATCGCCCCGAGGAGCGGAAGAACAGTATCGCGAGCACACCAGTGTGAGGTCGCGCGATAGCCCTTCAAGAGCCCGGCTGCTCCGAGGATCAGCGATCCGGTACAGACACTCGTCACCCAGCGCGCCCGGCTGGCCCGATCCCGCAAAAAGGCCAGCGTAGCAGCGTCGCGCATTTGAGCGGCTGTGCCATCGCCTCCCGGCACGAAGAGCACATCCAGTTCGGTGGGACAGTCGGCAAAGCTCGTCGTGGCGATCAGGCTGAGGCCGGTGTCGCTTAAGACGGGTCCGGCGGACCGGGCGACGAGGTGGAGGGTGTCCGGCGCAAGTCCCGCCAGCAGCCCTTGTGGGCCAACCACATCGAGGGCCGTCATACCGGGATAGAGCAGCATGGCGATGCGGACTGGTGGCACCCTCACGGATGGCCTGGCTGCATCAAGCGCCTGTGACGGTCGAGCCGCCAGGAGGGCAGCGGCGGCCAGCGCAGCCGCCCCGATCTCACGCCGGTTCGCCACAGCTGTCGGCCCTCAAGTTGTGGTTCTTTCGTCCGAAAAGCGCCATTTCCGGACCTTCGTTCCCAAGGCAACGGAATGGCCCTTGTCACGTAACGGCCAACGTTGACGCGGGAGGTAGCCGCGCTTGCGGCCATCGCGGCCGGTGCTCAGACGAGAAGGCCACGACGCTTGTCCCGCCCGATGCCCGACCTCACCTCCCTCTCATGGAAAGTGCGTTCGACGTCATCATCGTAGGGGGAGGCGCCGCCGGCATCGGCGCCGCGCGACGGCTGGCAGCACACGGGCTGACTGTGCTGGTGCTTGAGGCGTCCTCGCGGCTCGGGGGGCGCGCATTCACGCAGGATCTTGGTGGGTATCCGCTCGACTTCGGTTGCGAGTGGCTCCATTCGGGTGAACGCAACGCCTGGGTCGCCATCGCCGAAGCGTCCGGCTTCTCGGTCGACCGAAGCGAACCGCCATGGGCCAAAGCGCATCCCGGCATCGTCCAGGACGAGCAGGAGGCGGCGCAAAGGGCGTTCCGGGACTGGAACGAGCGGCTTCCTCACGTCGCGCAGGGCAGCGACCGCGCGAGCGATGCCCTTGAGCCCGGGGGTCAGTGGAACGCCTACGTGCGGGCCATCGCCGGCTTCATGAGCGGAGTAGCGCCCGAGCGAATATCCGCCGCCGACTACATGGCCTACGACACGGCCTCGACCGGTCGGAACTGGAACGTGCCACTCGGATACGGCACGCTCGTTGCTGCCAGCCTACCGTCCGCGGTGGCGCTGCGCCTAGCGACCCCTGCTGAGCGGATCGACCTGACGGCGGACGGCGTCGCTGTTACTACGCGGGCCGGCACTGTCCGGGCCGGGATCGCCATCCTCACAGTCTCGACCGCAGTCCTGGCCGGCGATGCAATCCGCCTACCCTCCGGGACCGAAGCTTGGCGCGAAGCGGCCGCCGCCCTGCCGCTCGGGCGCAACGAGAAGGTCTTTCTAGAGATCGGGCGCGATACCGCTTTCGAGCCGGATTCGCACGCCTACGGCAACCTGCGCGACGTGAGGTCGGCCGCGTACTCGATCCGGCCTAACGGCTGGCCGGTCATCGAGGCGTTCCTCGGCGGCGAGGGGGCCCGCATTGTGGAGGAGGAGGGCCCAGCCGCCGGCTTCGCCCATGTGTCCACCGAGTTGATCGCCCTGTTCGGCAGCGACGTGGCATCGGCCCTTCGCCCGCTCGCGGCCACGTCGTGGAGCCGTATGGCGTTCATCGGGGGCGCCTATAGCTGCGCCCTGCCGGGGCAGTCGTTCGCGAGGGCGCGGCTGGCCCAGCCGTTCGAGGATCGGCTGTTCTTCGCCGGCGAGGCGACGCACCCGTTCGACTTCACCACCGCCCATGGAGCCCACGATAGTGGGGTGCGCGCCGCCGACGAGGCGTTGGCCGCGCTTCGGGCGAAACGTCCTGCCTTCCGGCGCGCCCTGCTTTCGTGAGAGCCGTCACGCGGGCGAACGGCGGGCGTCGTACCGCAAGGCGTCCACGGACCTACGGCGACCACTTCGTCGCGAACCGGTCTTGAGCGTGTCCAGGCCCTTTCGCCGAGAATGGGGCCGTGGGAGGCCGCCGGCGGCCAACGACGCGGGTTCGAGTGTTCAGCCGGCGCCGCGCAGAGTCATGTGGTCCGTTCCGACACTCCCTTCCGGGCCTGCGCCACGGTCAACCACACGGCTGAGACCAGGAAGTAGAAGGCACCGAACGCGGCGTAGGGAGCGATGTCCGTGATCCCAGGCGTCGAGGCACCATTCGCCTTGAAGATGAAGTGGGTGCCCGCGAGGGCCGACTGGGCTCCGCTCAGCGCCATCGCCCACTGACCACCTGCATTCCAGCGCCGCACGCCGGTCGCAAGCTGCAGCAGGCCGGAGAGGATAGCCCAGACCCCAAACACCGCCAGCACCGCGTGCTGGCTCCACCCCAGCGCGACGGCGACCGCGAGGGCGACGACGGTGCTAGCAGCCGCGTTGAGGACCTGGCTGGGATTGGCGGCCAAGCCGCCACTGCGCCGCGCGTCGATAACGTTGGCGACGGCGTCCCAGGCGGGATAGGCGACCAGGAGCGCCGCCTCGGCCGGCGGCATGGCCCTTCCGAGGGTGAAGGCGGCCGCAACCCAACCGACGGACACCCCGGCACGGAGGAAGTAATAGGAGCTCAGCCAGCCCGAAGTGTCACGGCCAGGTTGTTGGACGGTCGTCATTGACGTTCCCTTCGGGTGCGCGGCGCAGCGGAGAGTCGGGACGACGGGCAATCACGCGGCAGCCTCGGCGACCGAAACGCCAGGCTTCGTGAAAGCGGCGTCTTTTCAGAGAGATACGCCTCGCTTCGGAAGGTAGGTCTACAATCGGACGCCGATGGCACCCATGACCGGATCACTGGAAAACTTGACCGTTCTTCCGGACGCCGGACCGGGCGTCTCCGGCGACCTGCTCTCGCACGTACTGGCGCAGATCCGGCTCACCGGGGACCATGTCCGGTCACACGAAGTCGCGTGGTCGAACGTCTTGGACCTGGAAGCCGGAGCCGCCCATGTCCTGGTGGTCGCCGACGGCTCGCTCGACGTCGAGGACGGGGAGCGCGTCGTGATCAACACGGGCGATCTCGTGCTTCTGCCCCGCGGGCTCGGAGGGTCCAGGCTGGTGGCGTCCGCCTCGCACGCATCGGTGATCGTCTGCCGGTTCTCGTTCGATCCCCACAGCCTTCGCGGCATGATCTCGACCCTGCCCGGGCGCATCCACATCCGGCGCGCCGAAGGAGCCGGGTGGCTTGACGGCATCGTACCCTTCCTGATGGTCGAGGTGACTGACGACGAGCCCGGCGCGGCCCTGATGATCTCACGGATCATCGACGTCATCGTCATCCGCACCTTGCGGACCTGGGTGCAGCGCGGGCACACCACCGGATGGCTGGGGGGGTTGTCCGACGCCCGCATCGCCCGAGCGTTGAAGGTCATACACGAGCGACCACTGCAGCGCTGGAGCGTCGACACCCTGGCCGACGCGGCCGGCATGTCCCGGTCGAGCTTCTGCGAACGTTTCGCCGCGCTCGTCGGGCGCTCGCCACTGCGCTACCAGAACCAGTGGCGGCTCACGCTCGCCCGGAACATGCTCGTCGCCCGCGAGGCACGTGTCGGCGAGGTCGCACGACGGGTCGGCTATGAGTCCGAAGCAGCGTTCAGCCGTGCTTATAAGGCGATGTTCGGCCATCCACCGAGGGACGAGCCGGCACTGCCGAGCGAGAAGAGATTGCAAAAGTGAGCCGTTTGCTTGGAACGGCAGGGGCGTAATGAACCACGATCTGCTGATGTCGTGACCGCCGCTCAAAGGTCCGCTTCTTCCTGCCGAGCGGACGTTTCGGCCGGTAGGCTTGAAGGTCTGCAAGGGGTCAGGAGTTCGCACGCCGATGGTTCTGCTGTGCGCCACAACCGGACCGTGGCCTTGGGTCCAGAAGCGGCCCTTCGGCTTTGCGCCCGTCTCAATCATTCGGCAACAGTCGCGAGCATCACCGAAGCAGAGGTCGGCTCAGGCCGGGTTGCACGTTCTGGGAGCGCCACCCCAGACCTGCAGCTTCGACCATGCATACGCTCGCGCGCAGGACTTGCCTACCGAAGCTCAGCCACTGATGCTGCGCCGAAGCGGATGACCTGCGAGGGGGCGACCCATGGAAACGATCGGCCGTGATCTGCGCGAGATGCAGCGCATCCCCTTGGCCGAATCGCATGTCGCCGCGCTTCGGGCGATCGGAGCCGAGAAGCACTACCCGGCCGGTACATTTCTCGTCCATGCCGGTGATCCAGCCGACCGCTTCGTCTATGTCGAGGCCGGCGAGATCGAGGTGGTCAACCCTTTCACAAATGAGCGCCATCTGCCGTCTACCCTCGGACCGACCCAGTTCATGGGCGAGATCTCGTTCCTGAACGGCGGGGTCTGGTCGATGCCCATGCGGGCGAGTGCGGATACCATCGTCACCGAGGTGCCGCGCCCGGAGATGCTGCGACTGATGTCCGAAGTCCCGGAGATGTCGGACATCATCATCACGGTCCTGGCCGCACGGCGGCGGCGGCAGCTCGACTCGCACGACGGCACGCTGGTTCTCCTCGGCGAGGACGACGACCGGAGCGTCCGGCGGATTGCCGAGTTCGCGAGCCGGAACCGCCTTCCTTACAGGTCCTATCCGCTGGGCAGCCCGGAGGCGGCGAGCGTCGCCAGGAGTTGCTCAATCTCGTCCGAACGGCCGGCTGTGATCTTCGGGCGGGATATCGTCGTGACCGAACCGACACCCGCCAAGGTCGCGCAGCTGCTCGGCCTCGACTACAACCTCGTCGACGACGAGGCCTTCGACGTCCTTATCGTGGGCGGCGGACCGGCCGGGGTGGCAGCGGGCGTCTATGCGGGCGCGGAGGGGCTTCGCGCGCTCGTCATCGAGGATGTGGCGATCGGCGGTCAGGCCGGCACATCGAGCCGGATCGAGAACTATATGGGCTTCCCGACCGGGATCTCGGGCGCCGACCTCGTCTGGCGCGGCGAGGTCCAGGCGATGAAGTTCGGCACGCGGTTCGCGATGCCGCGGCGCGTGGCGAAGCTGGAACGGCTTGAGGGCGGATCGTTCTGTGCAACGTTCGACAACGGCCGGCGCGTTCGGGGACAGGCCGTCGTTGTCGCCACCGGCGTCCAGTACCGAAGATTGCCGATCGAACGCCTCGAGGCGTTCGAGGGTGCAGGCATCTACTACGCTGCGACGGAGATCGAGGCACGCTACTGCAGGAATGCCGAGACGATCATCATCGGCGGCGGCAACTCAGCCGGCCAGGCGGCGATGTATCTCAGCCGCTCGGCCCGACATGTTCGCCTTCTCGTGCGCGGGCAATCGCTTGCGACGTCCATGTCGAACTACCTGTCGAGCCGGCTGGAGGCCGACCCGGGGATCACGATCGAGTACGGGGCCGAAATCATCGCCCTTCACGGCGACGATCACCTCGATGCGGTGACGATCCGCAACGTCGCCGACGGCACGATGCGTACGATCTCGACCTGTGCCGTTTTCGTCATGGTGGGCGCCGCCCCCAACACCGGCTGGCTCTCGGGGCTCGTCGAACTCGATGGCCACGGCTTCGTCCTGACCGGGGACGCGATCGGCGCGCGTTCACCCTATGCGACGTCGCATCCGGGAATTTTCGCGGTCGGCGACGTGCGAGCCAACTCCGTCAAGCGTGTCGCAGCCTCGGTCGGCGAGGGTTCGGTCGTCATCTCCAAGGTGTGGGAGCACGTTCGGACGTAGATCGCCCCCCTGCCGCGTCCGACCGGGGCGCTGACTCTATCGACGACCGGGCCCGCGCTCCTGCCGTTTCAGCCGGCGCTGCGACGGCTTGGGCGATCCGGATCAGTCTCGACGATCCCGCGATGGCCAAGCGCAGCGCGGAGATCGCCAAGGCGGCGTATCCATGGGTGCCAGTCCTGGCCCGCTTCACCGAATCGGGCCGCGCGCCTACATACCCGGCATGCCTCTCCTCGTAGCGCTCGGAGCCGCCCTCCTGTTCGGCCTCGTGTTCGGCCCTCAGTGGTGGGTGCGCCGGGCGATGCAGCAACACGCCACCGAGCGGCCGGACTTACCCGGGACCGGGGGAGAGCTCGCCCGCCATCTGCTCGACCAAGCACGACTCGAGCACGTTCCCGTCGAGGTCGCGCCGGCCGACCACTTCGACCCGGTCGCGAACGTCGTGCGCTTGTCGCCGCAGAACCATGACGGCCGCTCGATCACGGCGGTCGCGGTCGCAGCGCACGAGGTCTCCCACGCGCTCCAGCACGCGGCGGGGGACCGGCTGCTCGCGGCGCGGGTGAGGTTCGCCCCGGTCGTGCAGGGCTTCGAGTTCGCCGCGGCCGTGGTGACGATGACCGCGCCCTTGATGCTCGCCATCCTCAAGTCGCCTGTCCTGCTCGCCCTGCAGGTGGGGGTCGGCATCGCGCTCCTCGGTGCGCGCCTCGTGTTCCACCTCTTGACGCTGCCCGTCGAGCTCGACGCGAGCTTTCGCAGGGCTCTGCCTATCCTGGAAACGGGTCGCTTCCTCGAGGCTGACGATATGCTTGGCGCCCGCACCGTACTGCGCGCTGCGGCCCTCACCTACGTCGCTTCGTCCCTCGTGTCGCTCGTGAACATCGCCCGCTTTCGGCGGCTCCTGCCGTTCTGAGACCGATGAGGCGCGCGTCCGATTTCCTGCTGCGCTCCATGCAGGCGGACCGTCTCCGATCGGCCAGCACCGGCCAACACGCAGCGCTCGCCTCAGCGTCTTGGATTTGTGGTTTCCTGCCTGTCCGGTCCCGGGAAGCAAAACACAAGAAGCGGACGTTTGCTCGGGGAGCGGAGGTTGGCCGCTACGCTGCCGTTTCAGCGGTTCGACGTCCGCGCATGGCCGGGCACTGGTGGCGCTCCCCGGCAGGCTCTCTCCTGTCAGAGGCTCGCGTGCAGGCCGCGGACCGGGCTCACACCCTCCAGGACCGAGGCCGCGTGAAGGATCGTGGTCTCCGCCTGCCAGCGGCCCACCAGCTGCACGTTGATCGGCAGACCCTCGCGGCTCGTCCCGAAGCGCATCGACAGGCCCGGCAGGCCGGTCACGTTGAGGGGCACGGTCGCACCTTACCCGCACGCCGGGCGGATCGAGCGGCGGTGAGTCGGCGGCCATCGCGGCGGGCATGTCGCCGCTGAGCCTCGGCACCGACCTCGCCATCTCTGTGCGCGGTCCGGCCTCACAGACTGGCATCGTCTCACTGAAGGCCACCCACAGGCGTGTGCCGATGACCGGCATCTGGCCGCGGGCGCCCCGCCGCTTCTGGCACGTCGGCCCGATCCCGGGGGGCGCCCGCGTCCTCAGCGGTTCGCGAGGTGGGCGACGAGACGCTCGGCGGCGGGACCGGAGGAGGCCGGGTTCTGGCCGGTGATGAGCAGGCCGTCCGTCACGACGAAGGGATCCCAATCGGCACCCTTGGCGTAGAGGCCTCCGTTTCGCTTCAGCTCATCCTCGACCAGGAAGGGAACCACCTCGGTCAGGCCCACGGCCTCCTCCTCGGTGTTGGTGAAGCCAGTAACCTTCCGGCCTTCGACAAGGGGCTTCCCGTCCGGAGCCTTGGCATGGCGGAGGACGCCGGGGGCGTGACAAACAAGGGCAAGGGGCTTGCCGGCGCCGAGCGTCGTCTCGATCAGTCTGATCGAAGCCCGGTCCTCGGCGAGATCCCAGAGGGGGCCGTGCCCGCCGGGATAGAAGACGGCATCGAAGCCCTCTTGTCCGACGGCATCGAGCCGGCCCGTCTCGGCGAGCACCGCCATAGCCGCAGCGTCGGCTTCGAAGCGGCGCGTCGTGTCAGTCTGGAAGCTCGGCTCGGCACTCTTTGGATCGAGCGGCGGGCGGCCACCCTCCGGTGACACCAGGACCACCTCCGCACCTGCATCCTTGAACACGTAGTAGGGGGCCGCGAGTTCCTCCAGCCAGAAGCCGGTCTTCCGGCCGGTGTCGCCGAGTCGGTCGTGCGAGGTCAGCACCATCAGGATCTTCATCATTGCTCTCCGGGTCTTTCGCTTGGGTGAGGGGGCAGTCTTGATTTCCGAGCCGTTCGCCTAGGCCACGCTCGCGCCGACCCAGAAAACCTGGCTCTCATTGACAGTAGACCGGTCGTCTCGAATTTGCCCGTGGTAAGTTGGGTTTTCGGCAACGTTGGAACGCGGTGGATCAGTGTGACGTGAGGCCGAGAATGCGCCGGGTTGTCCCTATGGCAGCCTCGAATGGGGCGTCGGTCCGGACGATCTTGGCCATTAAGCTCGCACCGAGCCAGACGTGATACAGATTCTCGGCGGTCGTATGTGGCTCGCTCTCGACCGTGAGCGAGCCCTCCGCCACGCCCGCCGCGATGGATCGCGCCAGCCGTTCTATGATCGCGGCAGTGCCGCTCTTAAGGGCGAGCCGCATAGGCTCGGACAAGTCCGAGACCTCCGCAGCAAGCTTCACCGCAAGGCATTTGCGCTGGTCGTCGATGCCCCCCTGCGTGGCCTGCCATTTGCGCCAGTAGTTCATCAGGCGCTCGGCATGGCTCAGCCCAGGCTCGGCGAGTGTCGTGTCGAGGTCGGCGAGATAGCTCTCGAAGTAGTCCGCCAAGAGAGCCTCGCCGAAAGCCTCCTTGGAGCCGAAGTAGTGGTAGAATGACCCCTTTGGCACACCAGCCGAGGTTAGGATCTCGTTGAGCCCGACGCCAGAGAACCCCTTCGCGCCGACCAAGCCGTAGGCGGAGTCGAGGATCTCCTGTCGGGTGTCGGTCTGTGCAGCGAGGCGTGCCATGACGATGAGATAGATCGAATTAGACCGGTCGTCTAGAGGCGTTTTGCATTTTTGTCGGAGGGCCCACGAATGTTCGCCGAGCAGTTTTCGCAGCCTGCGGACGTCACCGCGGAACGTCTTATGGGTGGTGTCCGCTTTCAGGAAGCGGGCGCGTCGCCTGCTTCGACCCAATCCGATCGGAGGCGGAACGTCTGGTTCCAGGCGAAAGGCGAAGGTCCGGTTTCCGACCAATCCGGACCTTCGGCGGCAGCGTCTTGAATGTCCGCGAGGGGTCAGGAGTTCGCGCGCCAATAGTTCGACGGTGCGCTAGTAGCGATCCTTGGACCAGCTTCGGGAGGTGGACCTTCGGCTTCGCGCTCACGACCGCCATGCGACCTGTGCGAGCGATGCCCTCGAAGGGCCATTCACAGCAGCCTCGACCGCCGAGCTCGATCGCTCGAACAAGGAGGTCGAAGCCGCTAGGCAGCTTGCTCGATGTCGTCTTGGCCGGTCATCGGCGCGCTTGCAGCGTGCTGCTTGAGTTGCGCGTTTCCGGAGAGGCGGCGCAGCAGGACGTAGAAGACCGGCGTCAGGAACAGGCCGAAAGCGGTCACGCCGATCATGCCGGAGAACACGGCGACGCCCATGGCGCTGCGCATCTCCGCTCCGGCCCCGGTCGCCATCACGAGCGGCAGGACGCCCATGATGAAGGCCATCGAGGTCATCAGGATTGGGCGCAGGCGCAGGCGGCTCGCCTCGATCGCCGCCTGGATCGGGCTGCGACCGGCGAACTCGAGCTCGCGGGCGAATTCGACGATCAAGATCGCGTTCTTGGCCGAGAGACCGACCAGGACGATCAGTCCGATCTGCGTGAAGACGTTGTTGTCGCCCGCCGACAGCCAGACCCCGAACATGGCCGCCAGCAACCCCATCGGCACGATCAGCAGGATGGCGAGCGGCAGGGCGAGGCTCTCGTACTGCGCCGCCAGCACGAGGAAGACGAGCAGCAGCGCCAGCGGGAAGACCCAGATCCCGGAATTGCCGGCGATGAATTCCTGGTAGGTGAGGTCGGTCCATTCGAAGGCGAAGCCGCGCGGCAGCGTCTCGGCGGCGATGCGCGCCGCCGCCGCTTGCGCTTGGCCCGACGAAAAGCCGGGGGCCGCCCCCGCGTTGATGTCGGCGGAGAGAAAGCCGTTGTAGCGCATGGCCCGCTCCGGTCCCGCGGTCTGGCGGACACGCAGCAAGGCCGAGAGCGGCACCATCTCGCCCGATCCGGCGCGGACCTTCAGCAGCCCGACATCGTCCTGACGAGCGCGGAACGGCGCGTCGGCCTGGACGCGCACCGAGTAGGTGCGGCCGAACCGGTTGAAGTCGTTGACGTAGAGAGAACCCAGATAGATCTGCAGCGTGTCGAAGACGTCGGTGACCGGGATGCGGAGCTGGCGCGCCTTGGTCCGGTCGATGTCTGCGAAGAGCTGCGGCACGTTCATCTGGAAGCTGGAGAACAGGCCGGTGAGCTCGGGCGCTTGCGCGGCTTTCGCCATGAACGCCTTGGTCGCCTCGTTCAGCGCCTCGTAGCCGAGGCCGGCGCGATCCTCGATCTGCAGCTTGAAGCCGCCGATGGTGCCCAAGCCATTGACGGGCGGGGGCGGGAACATCGCGATGAAAGCTTCCGGGATCGCGGCGAACTTCCTGTTCAAGGACTGCGCGATGGCGGCCCCGCTCAGCGCGGGATCCTTGCGCTCCGCGAAGGGCTTGAGCGTCGAGAATACGATTCCCGAGTTCGAGCTGTTGGTGAAGCCGTTGATCGAGAGCCCTGGGAAGGCGACGGCACTCTCGACGCCCGGCTCCTTCAAGGCGATCTCGCTCATCGTGCGGATCACCTCCTCGGTCCGGTCGAGGGTGGCGCCGTCGGGAAGCTGCGCGAAGCCGACGAGGTACTGCTTGTCCTGACCCGGCACGAAACCGCCGGGGATCTGGCGGAACAGCACCACGGTCACGCCGACGAGCACGAGGTAGAGGACCATCATCGCGCCTTTTCGCGACACGACGGAGGCGACGCCGCGTCCGTAGCCGTCGGAGGCCCGCCCGAAGGCGCGGTTGAACCGGCGGAAGAACCAGCCGAGCAGCGTGTCGAGCGCGCGGGTCAGTCGGTCCTTCGGCGCGTGATGGTCTCGGAGTAGGAGCGCCGAGAGGGCTGGCGACAGGGTCAGCGAGTTGATCGCCGAGATGACGGTCGAGATCGCGATGGTCAGGGCGAACTGCTTGTAGAACTGGCCCGTCAGGCCGCTGATGAAGGCGAGCGGCACGAACACCGCGACGAGCACCAGCGCGATGGCGATGATCGGCCCCGAGACCTCGCGCATCGCCTGGTAGCTGGCGTCCCGCGGCGACAGCCCCGCCTCGATGTTGCGCTCAACGTTCTCGACCACGACGATGGCGTCGTCGACGACGATGCCGATCGCGAGCACCAGGCCGAACAGGCTCAGCGCGTTGATCGAGAAGCCGAAGGCATGCATCACCGCGAAGGTGCCGATGATGGAGACCGGCACAGCCAAGAGCGGGATGATCGAGGCTCGCCAGGTCTGCAGGAACAGGATCACCACGAGAACGACGAGGGCGATCGCCTCCAGCAGCGTGTGAATGACGGCCTCGATCGAGGCGCGCACGAACTGCGTCGGATCGTAGACGATCTGGTAGTCGACGCCTTCCGGCATATTCTTCTTGATCTCGGTCATGGTCCTGCGGACCTCGTCCGAGATCTGGATCGCATTCGATCCCGGCGACTGAGAGATCGGAATCGCCACCGCCGACTTGTTGTCGAGGAGCGAGCGGAGCGCGTAGTCCGAGGCGCCGAGTTCGATCCGGGCGATGTCGCGAAGCCGCGTGATCTCGCCGTTCTCCCCGGTCTTCACGACGATGTCGCTGAACTGCTCCTCGCTGGTGAGGCGCCCTTCCGCGTTGAGCGAGAGTTGCAGGTCGAGGCCGGGAACGGCCGGTGAAGCGCCGATGACGCCCGCCGCCGCCTCCACGTTCTGCGCCTGAATTTCCCGCACCACGTCGCCCGCCGACAGGCCGTGCTCGGCCACCTTCTGAGGATCGAGCCAGATCCGCATCGCGTAGTCGCCGGAGCCGAACAGCTGCACCTGTCCCACGCCGTTGATGCGGGCGAGGCGGTCCTTGATGTTCAGCACGGCATAGTTGCGCAGATAGGTCATGTCGTAGCGCCCGTTGGGCGAGACGAGGTGCACGACCATGGTCAGGTCGGGCGAGGACTTCACCGTGACGATGCCGAGCTGGCGCACGATGGCCGGCAGGCGCGGTTCGGCCTGCGAGACACGATTCTGAACGAGCTGCTGCGCCTTGTCCGGATCGGTGCCGAGACGGAACGTGACGGTCAGGGTCATGACGCCGTCCGTCGTGGCTTGGCTCGACATGTAGAGCATGCCCTCGACACCGTTGATCTGCTCCTCGATCGGTGTCGCCACCGTCTCGACGATGACCTTGGGGTTGGCGCCCGGGAAGGTCGCCCGCACCACCACCGAGGGCGGCACAACGTCCGGATACTCGGAGATCGGCATCGCGAAGAGCGAGATGAGGCCGCCGATGAAGATGAGCACCGAGAGCACGCCCGCGAAGATCGGGCGGTCGATGAAGAACTTGGACAGGTTCATGTTCGCCCTCCGGGGTCGGGCATCAGGCGCAAGGCGTCGGGCGGCCGCCGAGAGGGCGGTCGCGCGCGTCGGGTCGGGAATGGTCGAAGGGGCTGAAAGCTACGGGGCCTCGGCGCTGGCGAGCTCGCGCGCTCCGGCGGCACCGGGCGCACGCACGCCCATCGCCACCGGCTCAGGGCGCAGAAGCGTGCCGGGGCGGATGCGCTGCAATCCGTTGACGACGATGCGCTCGCCGCCGGAGAGGCCCGCGGTCACGACGCGCAGGCCCTCGACCGCCCGGCCGAGGGTGACGGCGCGGAACTCGGCGCGGTCGTCCGCTCCGACCACGAGCACGAACTTCTTGTCCTGATCGGTGCCGACGGCCCGTTCATTGACGAGGAGCAAGCGCTCGGGCGTGGCCTGACCGAGCCGCATCCGCGCGAACTGACCGGGAATGAGGTGGCCGTCGCCATTGGCGAAGGTGGCGCGCACCCGGACCGTGCCGCTGCGGGCATCGACCTTGTTGTCGATGAACTGCAGATGCCCGCGAGCGCGAGCCCCGTCCGCCGTCACCATCTCGACGGGGATGCGGTCGAGCCTGCCGCGCCCGCCTGCGGGGCCGGCGATCGAGGCCAGCGCCTTCACAACAACGGTCTCGTCCGCGTCAAAGCTCGCGTAGACCGGATCGACCGAGACGAGGGTGGTGAGCACCGCGGCCCCCGCTCCCGTCGCCACGAGGTTGCCCGGCGTGATCTCCCGGCGTCCGACGCGTCCGCCCACCGCTGCCCGCACCTGGGTATAGCTCAGGTTCAGGCGCGCCGCCTCCAGCGCCGCCTTCGCCGCGTCGAGGCTCGCCTTCGCCTCCTTGAAGGCGTTGGCGCGCACGTCGAGGTCGCGCGCCGTGACGATCTGCTGGTCGGACAGTCTGCGCCCGCGCTCCAGATCGCTCGACGTCAGGGCGACGCGCGCCTCGGCGCCGGCCACCTGGGCCTCCAGACGCTGGACCTCCGCCGCGTAGGGCGCCGGATCGATGGTCACGAGGAGATCGCCGGCCTGGACAAGCTCGCCTTCCACGAAGTGCGTGGACTGGATCGCGCCGCCGACGCGGGCCCGCACGTCGATTCGGTCGACGGCTTCGAGCCGGCCCGAAAACGCGTCCCAGAGGACGACGTCCCGCGGCTCGACGGTGGCGACCGAGGCCGGTGCGGCCTGCTCGGCTTGCGGCGTTGCGGCGACCGCCGCATCCCCCTTGAAGAGCGGTGCCGAGACGAACTGATAGGAAGCACCCGCCAGCAAGGCGAGAGCGAGTCCGACCCCGGCGCTGCGCCGGAAGAGAAAATGGCCTAGGGACGTGTCGCGATGGGGGTGCACGGCCGGCTCCGACATCTGTATCGTGTGATACACATGTCGGCATGGACGCGGCGCGTCAAGAGACTTATCTACCACTCGATACAAAAGTTGGAGCTTGCGGACAATGGCGATGGGGCGGCCCCGGTCGTTCGACACGGACAAGGCCCTTGATGATGCGATGGAGGTGTTCTGGCGCCATGGCTACGACGGCGCGAGCCTCGCGATGCTGACCAAGGCGATGGGTATCAAGCCGCCGAGCCTCTACGCGGCCTTTGGCAGCAAGGAGGGTCTGCTCAAGGCGGCCCTCGACCGCTATGCCCAGCGCCGGTCCGAGCACATGCGCTACGTGCTTGCGGGCCCCACCGCGCGCGACGTGGCCGAGCGCTTCCTGTTCAGCATCGTGGAGAGCCACACCGATCCGGCCAACCCACCCGGCTGCCTGCTGGTCCAGGGGGGACTCGCCTGCGGCGAAGGCTCGGAGAACATCCCGTTCGAGTTGGCATCGCGGCGCGCGCTGTCCGAGACGGAACTGCGCGAGCGTTTCGTTCAGGCTCAGCAGGACGGCGACCTTGCCGAGACCGCCGATCCCGCAGCACTGGCGCGGTTTCTCTCGACGGTTGCCTCGGGCATGGGCGTCCTCGCGTCGTCCGGAGCCGATCGGGGGGCCTTACGGGAGGTCGCGCGTGTCTCGCTCAGCGCCTTCCCGGGGCCCGAGAAAGGCAATCAATAAGTGGAAGGCGTGAGCGTACGCCGCGTGGGTCGAAACCGACTTGCCGGTCCGTTCGGCCTCAAGCCACCAAGCCTCGACCAGGGCACTCAGCTTTTCCGGCCGTAACGTGGTCGGTGCTGTGCCGTACGGCTGGGCAGCCATCGCCGACGACGAAAAGGTTTGAGGCGCAATAAGGTGTTGGCCGACGTCGAGGGGTTCGCCCTGCGCCGCGGCCCTGAGGGCGAGGCTTGCCCGCTGCATCACCGCCGCGACAGCCCGGGCGAGTTTTCGACGGTCCGACTTACCGACAACAATGCCGCGCTGCTTCAGCACGGCATCAGCTTGGTCGTTGCACCACTCCTCCATGTCTCGCCGAGCACCGACCGCTGGATCTGCCGCCTCTTTGATGAGCGTGGCACCCAGGTTCGGTTGAAGCGACCAGCCCGACGGGCGGCGGGGCCAAAGATTCTCGCCGAGATCAATCCGCCAGAAGGCCTGCTGACTCGGCTCGTCGCAATACTGGTCGATCCACCATGCGTAGAGTGGGTCGACCATCTCGTGTGCCTCGCGCTCGCTCAGCAGCTTTGGGCCGGCGCGGAGGTTCGTCCACCGCTCGTCGAGTTCAAGGAGGGCACGGGCATGGAGGCTCTTGGCGAGAACCGGATCCTTCGTGCCAAGGCTGATCTTCTCCTCGCGCTTGCAGATGAGCGCGAGAAGGTCGGCTGGCACGGCCCGCCGCAGATAGTAGATGCCGGTTTTGGGATGCTTCCAGGGACGCGTCGTCATCAACGACATTTGTACCACCCGTTTGTACCACCCGGGCAGTCCTAAGTGTCTGTTTTACCTGATTGCTTTTGCGGCTCAGCGGCTTAGCCAGCTGATGGTGCCCAGGAAAGGATTGCGCCAGGATTCCGCTAATTGGTTGAAAACAAAGAACCGATGCGCATGGCGGCGGGGGCTTTGTAGCACGGTCTGTAGCACGGTGGCGGAAGGGGGCTCAAGGCGGCTTGCATACACAACTTCAAGATCTGTCAACATTGCTGGCGGAAGCTGCATGCCGCATATTTCAAGCCAATGCAGCGCGAGCCGATCGTTATCGGCAGATCGAAGTTTGTTCAAATGGACGCCCTGGCAGTTGAAAAGGCGCATCGCAAATTAAAAAGGGCCGAGAGAGCTGTTGAGGCCTTGCGCTCGTCAACAGATGCCGAGCAAACAGAAGAGGCTTGGGAGGATTTTCTTGCAGCCTTCGGCACGATCTACGCTACCTTCGAAGAAGGATCCAAAGGTGAAGGCAAGAGCTCATCCTGGTTTGGGCGCGAAAAAAACTGCCGAAAGAAGGATCCACTGTTGCGGTACCTGCACTTTGCTCGCAATGCAGAGGAGCATGGTGTCAGGAGGATTGTCGAAAGAGGAAGCACCAGCATAAGTTTGAGATCGCCCTATGCCGGCGTCATGCTGCGTTCCAACGGCATCGACACTTGGACTGTAGTAGGCATTCGAGGTGATGTGCATTTTGCCAGCGATATAGTTCGACTGGTCGAGGTGCGTGACGATAGATTTGGCGATAGATGCGGCCCGCCCGATACCCACCTCGGGCAACCAATAGCTCGAGCGACACCCCTAACTATTGCAGAGTATGGCCTAAGCTATCTTACGTCTATGGTAGATGCCGCCAGCAAGCTCGTGCTCGGTTGAGTGGTACCGCGATCTAAAGCGAACGGCTCCTCCACCCCCCACTACCCATCGCATGTCACACATGAAGAACCCCGCGCTCAGCCTATGGCTCTCTTCCGTTCACGGGGCGGTCGGCTGGTGGCAGGGCCATACGGCCAACGCGGTGCGTAGCCAGCAACGTGCGGCGCTCGCGGAGATGCTGAAGCCGGCTCCGAGCATCCTGAGCAAGCCGAAGCGGGGAGCGCGGCGGCGTAAGGCGAAAGCCAAGCGTTAGGCAGTCCGACGGCGGAGACTTCCTCGACACAACTACCCCTTTCCTCCCTGCACCACCCGCAGCCTCATCATTCCGGGCGGCATGTCGGGCGGCTGGGGGCTGGCGGCCTCAAGATCTGGGAAGTGCGCCTTGCACTTCGGTACGTACTGGCTCTTGGCTCGGGGGTGACGCTCATCGAGCCACGGGCAATCGAAGGCGATGCGTCGAAGCACGTCCTCCAGCGGGGTCTCCGGGCCCAGCCGTGCGGCCAGCCGGGCAAGCCGATAACTGCCCGTGCGGTTCGGACAGTGCGGGCAGGCAACGCGGACGACGACATACGGGTACGCCGCCAGGCATGGGACTTCAGGCCGGCTAGGCGGTCGCACGCTGCTGCTCCTGCCGGGTCGCTTCATGAAGCGCAGCCCGCACGAACCCACGCGAGATGAGGCGGTCTTGGCGGCGCGTCCGGCGCTCGGCCTCACAGAGATCCGCCAGGGCATCCGAGATGGCGCAGCGAAGAGCCATCCCCGCGTCGCCCTCCGAGGTCAGGAGGTAGGACCGGGCGATTTCCTCGACGGTATCCGGCGGGTCGGTCGGTGCCCATCGGTCCATGGCGCGTGATTCCCTTGCAAGAACGAAGAGTGAACACGTCACGGCTCAGATGGTTCGGTCAAGGTGGTCTGACGCTTGGTGTGGGCTGCGCCCGTGTGGCCTCGCTGGCGCTCGCAGTAGCGTGTTGTTCGCCCTCCGGGCTCACGCGGCCTGCGGCTCTCAAGACCCCCTCTCATCGACGGGAGAGCATAAGGGCCTTTCAATGGCTCAGATCGTAGCGCCGAGGAGCATCACGGCGTAGACCGTAGCCAGCGCTGCATGGCACAAACACCCAAAGCGTGAGTCTTCGAGCTTCCAGTCATGCTCGAAGTAAGCAATCCAGAGAGACACGGCAACGATGGCCGAGATAAAGAAGCCCATTTATTGACATCCAAGTTTGCACCAAATTGTTGGGCCTCCGTGAATTTTCATCGGTCACCTTCCCGGAAGCCCGCTATTTATAGCCTGAGTTTCTGCATGAGCATCTAGGCCGGATGGCCTATGCCTTTCGGCCTATGCCAACGGTGCTGCACCTGAGAGGTCAGCGGGAGGGCAAGGGCACTCGAAGCCACCACCCTCCCGCCACTGTCTTCAACTCACTCCGCCGTCAGCAAGCCGCCCAGATCTACCCCGAACCCGCGGCCCATCCTCTCAAGGGCCTCCGCGCCGACTCGCTGGTCCGACTTCGGGGCGTTCCTCGCGGCCACCGCCGCACGGCCCTTGGCGCTCACCTGGAACATCGCCTGGCGCACGTTCGGGTCCCGCATCAGCAGCTTCAAGCCCATCTCCCGGTACTTCGCCGCGGTGCCCGTAAGCATCGCCTGCTTGGTCCCCTTGGTCGCGTGGTCTCCGGGCTCGCCGTCCGGTGCGCTTTGATAGGCTCGGGTCGCCATGAGCCGGCCCATCGTCTCCTTCAGGCTCGCCCCTTGCGGCGGGTGCCCGAGGCCCCTCCCTTGCGGGCATGGGGTGGCTGCCGCGGCGGCGGGCCTCGGGGCGGTGGTGCTGATGCTGGTGGTGATGCTGCGGTCTACCGGCTGCGGGCGGGCCTAAAGCCGCTCACCCTGATGCTGGGTCACGCTGCTGATGATGGTCGGGCCGGAGGCAGGAGCCACCCCACGTAGACCGTCCTCCGGCCCTCTCCCCGCGCGGGGAACTCGGGAAAGGTTGGGCCTTAGGCGGCCTCGTGGGCCTCCGGCGGCTCTTCCGCGTGGTAGGCGTCCACGAGGCGGAAGGCATCGCGCAGAACCTGCCGGTACTCCTCCGCGGTGGCCGGAAGCTCAGACCGGCGGTGGGTCCGGTGGAAGTTGGCGAGGGCGGTCTCGATGGCGTCCCCGCGGTCCCGCTTCGGGGTGCCGCTCGGCCGATCCGCTTGGGGCTTGCCTGCCGATGCCTTGAAGAAGTTGGCCGGGAGCTGGGCGTGATGGTCGGCCCGCTTCCGCTGGCGCACGACATCCCCGAGCTTGGCATCGTAGATCAGCCGGCCCAGCGTATGCCGGGAGACCCCGCCCCATGGCCGGAGGTACGCCCAGCCGTTGCCCGCATCGTTGACCGACAGCCCCCCGCCGTAGGCAAGCAAGAGGTCGAGCATGAGGAAAACTTCGGGAGGGGTCCACCGGGGACCCCGCTCGGCATTCTGGATGGTGAAGAAGACCGCCGGCTCCCCGCTCTCCGGGTCGGGTGCCTCCCAGACCGCCGTAAAGGGGCCGTGCGGGTGGGCCGTGAGCAGGCTGATGGGCGGCTCGGGGAGAGTGGGATCGGTGATCTTGGCGAGGGCGGCTTGGAGGTTCTTGAAGCCGAGCACATCGTCCGCCGTCACGCGGGCCGCATCATCGTGCTTCAGGTAGGCCACAAAGGCGGCCGTCGTGTTGCGGTAGCTCTCGTGGGTGCTGGGCTTGAGGCCAGCTGCCTTCCGCTCCGCCCACCAGTCCACCACGAGGCCGGTCAGCGAAGTCTTGGGCGAAGGCGGGGAGGCGGTCTTGGGCTGCGCCGTGAGTTCGGGCGGCTCGTAGTCGGGGAAGCGGGCTGCCTTCGGGTCGGCGCTATAGTCGCCCTCCAGGTTCCGCTTGCGGTTCAGGAAGGCATCCCGGAGCCCTTGAGCGCAGGCCTTGAGAAGAATGGGCCGGGTGTCTTCATCTACGCTGGCGATGCCCCGGCGCAGGAGCAGGCGGTCCACCACGGGCCCGAGATCATGCTCCAGCTCAGACGGCTCGATGCTCTCGGACGCCGCATCCAGCCGCACGAGGATCGGCTCCAGGGCGCCAAGCTCCTCATCGGGAGTCTCGCTGTCGCGCTGCCACCGGCCATCCGGCATCAGGGTGACGCTGGTGGTGCGCACCCGATCGGCGGTCCATGCGCGGTAAAGCTCGCCCGCTAGGGCCGTCGCCTGCTTGTGGTCGAGGGTGACAGGCCGGCACTTCCGCAGCGTGGCCCAGAAGGTCTCTAGCGTAGCCGCCGCCTGACCCTGCCGTGCCTTGGCCTCGCTCGGGTCCAGCGTCCGCAAGGAGAACCGAATGCTGCCCATAGTGGGCGTGATAGCGATGCGGACGGTCTCAGAGCCAAGCGGCACGACAAGCGTGCGACCGATGGCGAGGGAGCGCACATCGGCGGGGATTCGCTGAGTGAATTGTGGGTAGGAGGAGTCGCTTCGCTTCACCGGACGAACGAGCTGAAAACGCATCTGTAGCACGCCGTTGTAGCACGGTCGGCCTAGCGTATCACTCTGTCTGGATTTAAGTTTCTGAGATGATGGCTGTTCTCAGAAAATTGGTGCCCAGGAAAGGACTCGAACCTTCACCTCTTGCAAGACTGGTACCTGAAACCAGCGCGTCTACCAATTCCGCCACCTGGGCGCCGGACCGTTGCCGGTCGGCGATGGGGTTCGTTTAGGGGGCGGCGGCGAAGGCGTCAATCGCTGTTTCGCCGCCGCCGGTCAAAAATCCCGAAGCGGGCTTTTCTCGCGGCGCGGAGGCAACACAAACCTGCCGCGCCGGAGCGACGCTCAGCCGCGCCACTCGCGGATGTCGACGAAGCGGCCAGCCACCGCTGCGGCGGCCGCCATTGCCGGGGAGACGAGGTGGGTGCGGCCGCGCGGGCCCTGGCGGCCCTCGAAGTTGCGGTTGGAGGTCGAGGCGCAGCGCTCGCCCGGCCGCAGCTTGTCCGGGTTCATGCCGAGGCACATCGAGCAGCCAGGCTCGCGCCAATCGAAGCCGGCATCCTTCAGGATGCGGTCGATCCCCTCGGCTTCGGCC
This sequence comes from Methylorubrum sp. SL192, assembly GCF_026672325.1. Taxonomy (NCBI): domain Bacteria; kingdom Pseudomonadati; phylum Pseudomonadota; class Alphaproteobacteria; order Hyphomicrobiales; family Methylobacteriaceae; genus Methylorubrum; species Methylorubrum sp. SL192. Next base: position 3,723,944 of record NZ_JAPPQV010000003.1, on the reverse strand, counting down.
TGCGCCTTCACCAGTCCGGAGCCCGGCACCACCATCGCCGAGACGCTGTCATGCACCTTGCGGCCCTCGACCATCTTGGCGACGATCCGCAGATCCTCGATGCGGCCATTGGTGCAGGAGCCGATGAACACCCGGTCGAGGGTGACGTCGGTCATCCGGGTTCCCGGCGTCAGGCCCATATAGGCCAGCGCCTTCTCCTTGGACTGGCGCTTGTTCTCGTCCGCGATCTGGGCCGGATCGGGCACCGTGCCGAGGATCGAGACGATGTCCTCAGGGCTCGTGCCCCAAGAGACCAGCGGAGGGAGGTTGGCGGCGTCGAGACGGATCTCGCGATCGAAATGCGCGCCCTCGTCCGTGGCCAGGCTCTCCCAGTAGCGGCGGGCCGCGTCGAACGCCGCACCCTTCGGCGCCTTCGGGCGGCCGTTGACGTAGGCGTAGGTGGTCTCGTCAGGCGCGACCAAGCCGGCGCGGGCACCGCCCTCGATCGACATGTTGCAGATCGTCATCCGGCCCTCCATCGAGAGGGCGCGGATTGCCTCGCCGGCATACTCGATGACGTGGCCGGTGCCGCCGGCGGTGCCGATCTCGCCGATGATGGCGAGCACGATGTCCTTGGCGCTGACGCCCCGCGGCAGGGTGCCGTCGACCGTCACCCGCATGTTCTTGGCCTTGCGCTGGATCAGCGTCTGCGTGGCGAGCACGTGCTCGACCTCCGACGTGCCGATGCCGTGGGCCAGCGCGCCGAAGGCGCCGTGGGTCGAGGTGTGGGAATCGCCGCACACGATCGTCTGGCCCGGCAGGGTGAAGCCCTGCTCCGGCCCGATGATGTGGACGATGCCCTGGCGCTGGTCGAGGGCATCGTAGAACTCGATGCCGAAGTCGCGCACGTTCTCAGCGAGCGCCTCAAGCTGGGTGCGGCTCTCGGGATCCTCGATGCCCTTGGAGCGGTCCGAGGTCTGAACGTTGTGATCGACGACGGCCAGCGTCTTGTGCGGCGCTCGCACCGTGCGGCCGGCCACGCGAAGCCCTTCGAACGCCTGGGGGCTCGTCACCTCGTGCACGAGGTGGCGGTCGATGTAGAGGAGGGCGGAGCCATCCGGCTCGACATCGACGACGTGGTCGTCCCAGATCTTGTCGTAGAGGGTGCGCGGCGCGGTCATGATGCAGCTATTCTGACGGGTTGAAGGCTCCATCGCGGAAAACGCCTCGACCGGGCCGCGGGAAACCATGCGGCCGGATCGTGGGGAGTATCCGGAAGACCTCTTGTGTAATGCTCCTCGGGCGATTTCGGAAGGGCGGCCGCGCACATGCGGCGCGCATGACACTTTTGCAGCCCGCTCGCCCCACCGGCTGGACCGGCGCGCGGCGCAGCGATACTCCCGGCCTATCCTTTGTTGACCTCTTCCTTGCCGACCTCTGGGAGGCCGTGAGCCGGTGCCACCAGCCGAGACGCCCGACATCCTCCTGATCCGGCAGACCCGCCCCGACGTGGCCGGGCGGCTCGCCGAGCGCTTCCGCCTGCACCGCCTGGAGGAGGCGCCCAACCGCGAGGCGTTCCTCGACGCCGTGGGACCGCGCATCCGCGGGCTCGCGGTCGGCGCGATGTGCCCGATCGATGCGAGGCTGTTCGACCGGCTGCCGCAGCTCGAAATCGTGGCGAGCTTCGGCGTCGGCTACGACACGATCGATGCGGGCGAGGCGCATCGCCGCGGCATCGTCGTCACCCACACGCCGGACGTGCTCTCCGACGAGGTGGCCGACCTCGCGCTGGGCCTCCTGCTCGCCACCCTCCGCCAGATCCCGCAGGCCGACCGCTACCTGCGCGCCGGGCGCTGGCGGGAGGGCAGCTTCCCGCTCACCACGAGCCTGCGGGAGCGGCGGGTCGGCATCCTCGGGCTCGGCCGGATCGGGCGGGCGATCGCCCAGCGGCTCGAGGGGTTCGGCGTGAGGATCGCCTATCACGGGCGCACGCCGCAGGCCGACGTCGCCTACACCTACCACGACAGCCTGCTCGGGCTGGCGCAGGCGGTCGATACGCTGATCGTGGCCGCACCCGGCGGACCGGGCACGAACGGGATCGTGGATGCCGGGGTGCTTGCGGCGCTCGGGCCTGACGGCATCGTCGTCAACATCGCCCGCGGCAGCGTCATCGACGAGGCGGCGCTGATCGCCGCGTTGCAAGCGGGGACGATCCTCGGGGCGGGGCTCGACGTGTTCGCGAACGAGCCGCAGGTGCCGCAGGCGCTGATCGATCTCGATCGAACCGTGCTGCTGCCGCATGTCGGCTCGGGCTCGCACCACACCCGTGCGGCGATGGGCCGGCTGCTCACGGACAATCTGTTTTCGTGGTTCGACGGCAAGGGGCCGGTGACGCCGGTGCCGGAAACGCCCTGGACGGGCCAGCGATGAGGGGCCCGACGATGATGCGCATGGCACGGTCAGGCGCTTGGGCAGGCGCTTTAGCCGGAGCGTTGGCCGCCGCCCTGGTGGCCCTGCCGCCGAGCGCGGCCCGGGCGCAGGAGAGTCCACCCGCGGCGGAGCCCGCGCCCGCGGTCATGCCGGCCGAGGGCGGAGGCGGCGCGCCCGCGGGACTCGCGACCCTGCCCGAGACCCTGGCAGGCGCGGCGGGCACCTGGGATCTGTCCCTGGAGGGCGGACGGCGGCGCTGCGTGCTGACCCTCGCCATGGAGACCGGTCCGAGCGGGCGCGTGGCGCGCTTTCCCGCCGGCTGCCGCCGGGCCCTGCCGCTCATGGCCGGGATCGGCGGCTGGCTGTTCACGGGGGAGGGCCTGCGCCTCGTGGACCGGAACCTGCGGCCGGTGCTGGCCTTCGCCAAGAACCCGGACGGGATGAGCCTCGGGGCCTCCGCTGAGAACGGCGAGCGCTACAACCTCGTACCATTGCAGATCGCGGCGATGCTACCGCCCGCCGCCCCCGGTGCGGCCACCGTCACGCCCGCGGCGAATGCGGTGGAGAGTGACGCGCCCGCCTCGGCCGCCGTGCCGGAGAAGCCGGCGGAGGGTCCGGCTTCGGGCCTCTACGCCCTCGACCGCGCCGAGCAGAAGGATGTCTGCCGCCTCGAATTCGCGCTGCCCCCCGAAGCTGGTAAGGACACCGCCCCGGTGCGGGTGCTGCCGGATTGCCGCGACAGTGGGATCACGGTGTTCGATCCGGTGAGCTGGCGCTTCGCCAACGGGCATCTGACCCTGAAGGCGCGGCGCGGCCACGCGGTGAGCCTCGTGGCGATCGGGGAGGGGCGCTGGCGCCGCGACCCCGAGATCGGCGTGCCCCTCGTGCTACGGAAGGTCGAGCCCTAGGGCGCGGCGCGCTGAGCTTTCGGCCTCGTCTTTTTCCGAAAGCCGGCCATTACCGTTCGGGACGATGCTTCAGAACAGCGGCCGCAGGACGAGATGGAGCCCGAGGCCCAGCAGGCCGACGAAGAAGCAGCGGCGGAACACGCGCTCGCTGACGCGCCCCCGCACCCAGCCGCCGAGCGCCATGCCGAGCAGGGCCGGCACGAGGGCGATGAGGGAGGTGCCCGCGACGCTGAGCGAGAGGGCGCCGCCGCCGGTCAGGGCGATGGCGAGCGCGACGGTGGAGACGGTGAAGGAGAGCCCCAGCGCCTGGATCAGGTCGTCCTTGGTTAGGCCCAGCGCCCCGAGATAGGGCGCGGAGGGGAACGAGGAGACGGCGGTGGCCGCCGTCACCAGCCCCGTCGCCGCGCCGATGAGCGGCCCGAGCCAGCGTTCCATGCTCGGCGGAACATGGAGCCGCAGGGCGGCAAGGCCGATCACGGCGTAGGCGATCAAAGCGAGGCCGAGGAAGACCGTGGCTTCCGCGCCGTAATTCCCGTGAAGGATCCCCGCCGCGACCAGGGTGCCGACGACGCTCGCCGCCAGCATCGGCCAGAGCCGGCGCAGCAGCGTGCCGAAGCGCGGGCCCGCGGCAAGCTGCCAGACATTGGTGACGAAGGCGGGCACCACGAGCAGGGCCGCGGCCTGGACCGGCGCCATGACGAGACTGAGCAAGCCCATGGCGACAGGCGGCAGGCCGAGCCCGACCATGCCCTTGACGAAGCCCGCAAGCAGGAAGGCCGACGCAGCGACTGCGAGGGGGAGGGGGTCCATGGAAAACGTCATGAGCACGTTCTGATCGGAGGAGGGGCAAACGGGTCAGTAGGGGTTAGTCGTGGAGCCGCATGTCGCGCAGGATCGCCTGCCGCGCGGCTTCCGCCTCGGCCTCCTTCGTAGAAAGCAGCGCGGCTTCCGACATGGGCCGGGCGACCGCGACCGGCGGCGCGCCGGTGCAGGCGCGCGGGCCGGGATCGGAGCGGCCGATGGCAATCAGCGCGGTGAACCCCGCGAGCAGAAGGGCCGCCGTTTCGAGCCGGGCGTCGCCCGAGCGGATCGTTGTGTGTGCGTTGCGTGGCATAGCTTGAGTTTCGCAGCGCGACGACGTGCGACAATGCGGAAGTGGCCCGTATCAGCCTTCGGCTGAGCCGAAGCCTTTGCCGCGGGATGCGGCCTCGCCGACGAGGCTCTGGCTTTTTGTCCCTGCATCGTCTTCTTCCGAAAGCTGACGGCCACCTTTCGCGACGATGCTCCATGCGCTTCGATCTGACCGACCTGCGCCTGTTCCTCCACGTCGTCGAGGCGGAGAGCATCACCCGTGGCGCCGAGCGGGCCGGGCTGGCGCTTGCCTCTGCGAGCGAGCGCATCCGCGGCATGGAGGCGGATGGCGGCGTGCCGCTCTTGGAGCGCCATGCCCGCGGGGTACGCCCGACGCCGGCGGGCCTCGCCGTGGTGCATCACGCCCGGCTCGTGCTCGGCCAGCTCGAACAGATGCGCGGCGAACTCGGCCAGTACGCGAGGGGCCTGCGCGGTCATGTGAGGCTCCTGTCGATCACCGCGGCGGTCGCCGCCTTCCTGCCCGATGCGCTGTCCGGCTTCCTTGCGTCCCATCCGAGCGTCGACATCGATCTCGAGGAGCGCACCAGCCGCGAGACCGTCGATGCTCTGGCGGGTGGGCTTGCCGACCTCGGCATCGTCGCCGACACGACCGATCTCGGCGCGCTCGAAACCCGGCCGCTCCTTCTCGACCGGATCGTGCTCGCCGTGCCGGCGGGCCATGCCCTGGCGCAGCGGAGCGGCGTCGCGTTCCGGGAGGTGCTGGACGAGCCTCTGGTCGGCCTCAGCCACGGCCGGGCGCTGCAGGCGCATCTCGCGACCCACGCCGCCCGCGCCGGCCGTCCGTTCAAGCTGCGGGTGCGCCTGAACGGGCTCGATGCGGTCTGCCGCATGGTCGAGCGGGGCGTCGGCGTGGCGATCGTGCCCGAGGCGGCGGCGCAGCGCGCGGCGGAGACGCTGGCGATCCGCGCGATTCCGATCGACGAACCCTGGACCGTGCGCCAGCTCAGGCTCTGCGCCCGCAGCTTCGCAGCGCTTCCCCCGCACGCCCGCCAACTCGCCGAGCACTTGCTGGCGCATCTCGGCGCAGCTGAGAGTCCGGGTTTCGAAAGGACAGGTCCTTTCGCGGGTCCAGGGCAGAGCCCTGGCTGACATCCGTGATCGACGTCACCAGTCGCGATCAGGCGAGGCGCTCGACCGATACGGGATGCCGCGGAACGCCCTGCTTCTCAAAGCAGGACAGGTTCTCGATAGTGGTCGCCGCAATCGCCGCCAGCGCCTCGGCGGTGAAGAAGGCCTGATGCCCCGTCACGATCACGTTCGGGAAGGTCAGCAGGCGCGAGAAGACGTCGTCCCGGATGATCTGGTTCGACAGATCCTCGAAGAAGAGGCCGCCTTCCTCCTCGTAGACGTCGAGGCCGAGATCGCCGATCACCCCTGATTTCAAACCCTCGATCAGCGCCGCGGTATCGACGAGCGCACCGCGCCCCGTATTGATCAGCATCACGCCGCGCTTCATCCGCGCCAGCGCGGCACGGTCGATCATGTGATGCGTGTCGGGCGTCAGCGGGCAGTGCAGGGAGACGATGTCCGCCTCGGCCAGAAGCCGGTCGAGGCCCACCGCCTCCGCGCCGAAGCCGGCGAGTTCGGCCGAGGGCATGGGATCATAGGCCAGCACGCGGCAGCCGAAGCCGGCGAGGATGCGCGCGACCGCACGACCGATCTTGCCGGTCCCGACGATGCCGACTGTGCGTCCCTTTAGATCGAACCCCAGCAGCCCTTCGAGTGCGAAATTTCCCTCGCGGACGCGGGCATAGGCCCGGTGGGTCTTGCGATTGAGCGCGAGGATCAGGGCCACCGTATGCTCGGCGACCGCGTCCGGCGAGTAGGCCGGGACGCGGCCGACCGCGATGCCGAGTTCCGCGGCGGCGGGAAGATCGACATTGTTGAAGCCGGCGCTGCGCAGGGCCACCATCCGCGTGCCGGAGGCGGCCAGCACCTCTAGAACGGGCCGGTCGAGCACGTCGTTGACGAAAGCGCACACGGCCTGCGCTCCCTGCGTCAGCGGCGCGCTCTCATGCGTCAACCGGGCTTCGAGATAGCGCAGCCGGTGCGGTTCGCCCGCCGCCGCGTTGGCCTCGTCCAAGAACCGCCGATCATAGGCCTTGGTGCTGAAGATCGTGACGTCCATGCGACCTCATCTCGCGCGCTGCGATCCGACCATGCGGTTGATCCTGCATGCCGGGCTCTGGATCAGGACCGACACCGAACTGCCTCGGAACCACGCTCCGCGCCGGTCATGCGGATCACCCATACCGGGCGCCGTGTACCCTCGAAGCACGAAGCGCGTTGCAGGACGAGCAGGCCCACGGATGGGACGCCAGAAACAAAAAACCCGCCGGGTCACGGACCGGGCGGGCGAAAACCGATGGCTGGGGGACCTGGATCCTGTCCTTCACGCCAGCCCGGAATTTTCCACAGTTTCATCAGTTGGTTAGCTTCTCAGCCGCCAGGGGATTTGTAGCAGGATCGTGTGTCAGCCGGCAACCTCCTGTCGGCAGTTGGAGTAGAGTTTGGCGTGAGCGCTTGGGGCAGCTTTCGACCCTTGTCGGAAGCTCAGTACGTTCGCTTGCCCGCATTCTGGTCCCGCTTCGTAACTAGTCCTGGCCGAACTCGGCCCGGCAGCTTTCAGCGTCAATGCGGAGAGAGCGGACGTTCTAGTCGATAGACCCAAGCTTGCAGTCTGGCGCAAGCCGTCACGTTGTGGAGCACCCTTGATGGTCGACATCTCCCCTAACGGCGGCCTACCGTCCTGAACGAAGAGCTCAGACGTGAGAGGGGCGGGTGGCTAAGATCGAGATCGATTTGGATTGGGTGGGTCCCGGCGAGAGCAAGCCGGGCGGCGGCACCGGTGAGACCAGCATACGCCAGGACGCCATGCGGCAGGTCCTGAGCAAGCTCGCGGCGACGCCGGGGCCGGAGGAGCCCGAGCAGGACGACCGCTTCAGGTCCCGACCGCGGGCGCTCGACGTGATGCCCTACCGCCGCCACGAGGCGATCCTAGTGAGCGCACGGCGCGGGGACGGCAAGACGACCTTTCTCACCGACGTCCTGCGTCTTATCCAAGAGGGCACATCGGCCTACCGGCCGTACGTGCTCAAGAGGAAGGCCGACGATAAGGTAGCGGCCCTCTACAGCCTTGGGATTGTCGACCCGACCCTCATTGAGTCGAAACAGAACATCGTCGTCATCGTCATCGAAAAGATTAAGGTTGCGGTCGATCAGGCGTACCGGCGCAACGAATCCGCGAAAAAGGGTGCGTACGAGGATTTCAAGAGGGCTCTGCGCGAGCTGGCCGCGGGACTCACTCTCCTCGACGGCATCGGCGACAGTACGCTCTACGGCAAGGACTGGGCGGACGCCGACTACGTGCTCGATCGTGGTCTCGAGAAGGCCCGCAGCGCCGGCGGGTTCGAGCGGGCCTTCCACCACTACGTCAGGGCGGCTTGCTCATTCATCGACGCGGACGCCTTCGTCCTCGCCATCGACGACGTAGACACCTCCTTCGACAAAGGCTGGCCGGTTCTCGAGGCGCTCAGGAAGTACTTAGCGACATCCCGCTTGAAGGTGATCCTCGCCGGCGACCTCAGGCTCTACAACCTGCTCGTGCGTCAGCAGCAGTGGAAGCAGATCACGAAGGAGTTCCTGGACGTCGAGCAGAAAATCTTCAGTATCGAGCGAGAGATGGGCGGATCGGGTTCCTACGCCGACCAGCTTGTCAAGATGGTGGACGTTCTCCAGGATCAATACCTCGTCAAGATCGTTCGACCGGAGAACCGGATCGAGCTGCCACCACTACTGCAGCTAGCCAACCAGAGCAACGAATTCAAGTTTCACGCCTCGAGGTCGGCTTCAGAGGAACGGCGGAGCGAGAGAGACGTCAGCGAACGCTTCGCGCAGAGACTCCTCTGCATTCAGGCACGCACCGATCTCGAGCTGATCCGCTCGACCGTGCTTCGGCTTCCGATGCGGAGCGCTCTCCAAGTCATGTCAGGTGCATGGGCCCTGACTGCTGAGGACAAGCCGCCTCACGGCAATAAAGTATCCGAGGACAGAGCCGAAGCACTGAACGCACTAAGGCAGGTCGCGTCCGCGTCCCTCATGAGTCTCGATCTGGACGAGTACGGTCTCACGGACCCGAACTCGGGCCGGGTCCTGGGAGCGCTTAGTGAGTGGCTGGCCTCAAAGGCCGATCTCTGGCTGGCGATGTCGCGTTTCCATCCCGGTGGCGTCGATGAGAAGGCCGATCTCGTCAGCATTCGGATCGCGGCTCAACTCGTCGAGCTTTTCCGCCGCCAGCCCAACGCTATGATCGACTACTGGCTTCGAATCTGCACAATCCGCGAGAAGCTGGACCGCGGTGAGGTCGTCTCGACCAATCGAAAGGCTTCGGATCGGTCGACAGAAGACAACGCGCGAGACTTGCATGGCCTGTTGGAGCACGTCAATGCGGGGACGGCGGAACGCCCGACCCAGTTCGTCAGCCGATTGGCGGCTTGGGATGCGAGCCGGGATGCGAACCGAGGACGTCAGTTACTGCGCGGCATACGCCTGAGTAGCACAAACGTTCCGGCGAAACACTCAAGTTTAGGAGATGCCGCAGCTCTCCAACTTTATGGAGTCGCCAGCGCAGAAATTGTGAATGAGATCTTGAAAAACACAATGATCGGCAACTCAGAAGCCAGCAAAGATCGCCTTCTTGGTATACTTCCTCCTCCCCTGCGCGTATACTTTGAATTATTTGAAAATCATAACAAAGAATATCAGATGGGCTCCTTATTTGAAAATGGATCAAAAGGCATATTTGCAAATAACCTAGACTCACTTGAGAATGGGCTAGCTGGAGACGCGCGCTTCGCTGCGATGCTCCCTGCTCTCCGGATCGTCAGCGGACGAGGCTCTGAAAACGGGGCCTACTCCGTTCTACGTCCTATCGCCTTCGTAGCCGAGATGCTCGGGGCGGCGCAGCCGGAAGTCTCTCGTTCTTACACGCAGAACATCATGAACACGCTCGCGATCCTTAGAAGTTATCCCACTGCGATGAATTTACAAAGTACGATCGCAGACGATGAGGGAGGCACCGAATATGATGCTCCAGATATAGAGTTCGAAGAATTTCCTGATTCGGAAAAAAATGGCAACTCGCCGCTTCTCGCGGATCTACTAGCGGCTTGGCTTCGCAGTCTTGATCTTGAAAATGGCTCTCTGACGGTTGCTCCTGCAACTCTTTCCCGGATGTGGACGAGATTCGCGTACTCGTTCGATTCTATTGTGGCCGAACTCAAGCCTGGTGAAACTCGCTATTTAGGCGTCTTGATGCATCGCTCCATAACGGCATTCTTGCATGCAGTTGGAGTCGAAGCCTTGAGAGCTGCAGGTCATGAAGCGGCAGGACGGGCAGCTGGAAATCCGCTTAGAAACAGCACACCTCTATTGAGTGTTCTTACACAAATCAATAAGGCTAAATCACTTAAGGACGATCCTAATATTATGTTTTTTAACGCAATGTTTTCTTGCCCTCTTTGGGGTTACTATCTAGCGCGTTCTGAGGCGCATATAAGCAACAAGGCGATTCGTTTAGATGCTGCGGCAATGATTTTTCGGCGCTATGAAAATGCCGTCAAATTAGCTTCCAAAAGGTCGCCCTCATATGTATTTTACTTCAAACATCACGACTCGACAATCATTTCAGACGGGCTATTCTCAATCTTAAATTCAGTATACATTCAAAATTCATCCAGCGGATCCCGGTCCACAACCCGAAAAATTTCCGGCCTCGGAGACAAAATAATGTATCTTGCGCGGGAATTAGGCATTGGAATGAGCATTACAAATTCGAGTAATTAGATATTTTTTTACTTAGTTTTCTTTGTAAAGTTCGATACTACCCATGGCCGCTCTCATCTACCGCCGCGCCTTCAGCGACACCTACGGCCTCGCCATGCTGGGCCGGGGGGAGGTCCCTTCAATCGAGGAGACGCGGCGGCGGATCTTCATCGCTGAGCGGCGGTCAGACGTCGGGCGCCCGGACCACTTCTACAAGGGGTACCTGGAGCATCGGCTCGGGAACGCTGAGCACGTCGGTGACCTTCCCTGGATCGTGCTCGGTAGCCTCGCCGAGCGCTACCTGGAGCGGCGGGACGGTCGGGTGGCCGTGCGCTACGAACTGTTCGGGGAGTGGCACGAGCTGCTACCGTTCCTCTCGCCGCTCGCCGTCATCGTCGCTTTCCTTGTGCAGGAAGGGCGCGGGCCGGCCCCCGGCGTGGATCCGCGAACGTTCCTGGCGCGGGAGATCGGCGAGACGGCGCTCGTCGGGGCCGCGGATCCCGGCCTCGACGACCTCGTCGCCCGCGAGGGGCTCAATGAGCTGCACATGCACCTCAACGGCTCGACGGAGCTCGACGTGTTGTGGCCGGACGCGTGCAAAGCGCCGGTCGCGTTCTACGCCGAGCTTAAGGAGGCTCAGAACAAGAGCCCGGAGCCGTCCCTGGAGCTCTACGAGCAGCTCGAGCCAGGGCTGCGGCCCTATGGCGTCTACCAGCGGCTTCGCGCGGCCCGGCGCGTGCGCCGGCACCTCGTCGCGGAGCTCGGGGCTCGAGCGGAGGAAGACCCGTCGGTGACGGGGATCGAAGCCCTCTTACGGGCGGCGGAGTTCTCCCTTTCGGACAGCGACTGGCCCCACCCGCTGGGCATGCCCCTGAGCCTGCATCCCGCCCACGTCCTGTTCGGCGGACCGCCGCACCGGCCGATCGTCGACGAGGCGGCTCTGCTCTACGCCTGCCTTGCCGCCCTCCGGCGCGACCCGGGGCATCGGGCGATCGGCGCTGGGCTCTACTTCGATCTCCTGATGCTCACTCAGCTGGCGCGCCTTGCGGTCCAGCAGGTCGACGAGAGCGGTTTCGACCAGTTTCAGAAGTACACCTTGCTCGGCACTCGGGAGCGGATCGAGCGGCGCTACCTCAGCCGCTTTCGCCAGCTGAACGGTCGCGAGCCCTTCGACATGCTCCGGCACCTTGAGGGCCGCTTCGCGCCCAAGCCCACAGTCGCCAAGACCTGGGCCCTTATCGCAGACATCGTGGACGGCTACCTTGAATTCCGGGGCTGCCGTTCCGAAAAGCGGGAGCGGGACCTCCGGGGTGCCCCACCGCCCTGCCTCCTCGGCCGCCAGTGCGCGGAGGAATCCTGCTGCGCTTCGGGGCGGGCGAACGCGGAGCTCACGCTCGTCGCCCACTTCATCAAGCGGCCTACGTCCGACCTTAACGATCGCAGCCGGCGCTGCCGCGACAGCGACCTGCGGATCGGGCTCAACGAGCAGGCCCGCGTCCTGGAGACGCTCCGGAACGGCAGCGCGACTGGGCGAGCCCTGATCCAGGGAGTCGATGGGGCCGCGAATGAGCTGCACGCCCCGCCCGAGCCCTTCGCACCGGCCTTCCGCCTTGCACGCCGCGCGGACATTCCCCGCGCCACCTTCCACGTCGGCGAGGACTTCCGGCACCTGCTGTCCGGGATCCGGTCCGTAGCTGAGGTGCTCGAATTCCTAGACCTCCGCTCGGGCGACCGAATCGGCCACGCGACGGCGCTCGGCATCGACCCGGCACTCTGGTTGTCTAGGACGGCCCCGAGGGCGGTGCTAAGCCGGATAGACGTCCTCGACGACGCGGTCTTCGCCTTTCGCGCTCTGGCGATGATAGGGGGGTACGCGCAGGACATGTTCCATCTTGAGCGCCTGATCGCCGAGCACTCCGAGATCCTCTACGGGACGGAGCGAAGCCCGGACCTGCTCCAGCGGGCCTGGGAGCTGCGCCGCCTCGATGCACTCGAGGTGCGGGCGGTGGAGCGGAGCCTCTTGAGAGACGGCCAGGCGCTCACGGGCGAGGCCGTCGCCGGGCAAGCGCGGTTCCTGTCTGAGACCGCCGTGGACGCGCATCGCTCCGCCGAGCTTAGCCTGATTGCGGACCTAGTCGCCCACTCGGGGGCGGCCTACGAGGTTTTCAGCCGGCGGCACGCGCTTGATCCGAAGCGGGCGAACGAGCGCGTCGACGTCGAGGCGGCGCAGATCTCGAAGGAGGCTTTCGCGGCTTTGCAGGACCACGTCCTCGGCCTTGTCAACGGGCGCGGGGTGGCTCTGGAGACGCTTCCGACAAGCAACCTGCGGATCAGCTTCTACGACGGCATGGCCGAGCATCACCTCTACCGTTGGCTCGGGCTGTGCGAGCCGACGATCACGAACCGCCCCACCGTGTGCGTCGGGAGCGACGACCCCGGGATCTTCGCGACGAACCTTCGCAACGAGTACGCGGCGATCGGGAGCGTCCTGCGCCACCGCTTTAAGCTGACCGCGTCCGAGGCCGCGGGCCGGCTGGAGCAGTTGAACGCGAACGGCCGCGTTCATCGTTTTGCTCCCAAGGACCCGCTCCCGGGACGGGGCAAGCCATTCTCAGAATGACGGCTCGGGACTGGAAAAGGTCGTCCTTGCCCCTGATACAATACGTAATCGGATCTCCGCCCCAACAAGCTGCTTTTCTAATCTGCCCGGTTTTAAGGTCAGACGGGGGTGGGCGATGTATGGTGTGCTGATCTACTCGGTGATCCCGCCATCGTTCTAGAGCCGTTCCCGCTTACGTAGCGACAGCCAAGTCGTTGTCGTAGCCGGCGGAGGCGAGTCTGTTGCGGCACTCGTTTGGGGTGAAGCGGGTGAAGGCGTGCCGGATGGCGTCCCAGAGGTCTGGCACGGTGCGGGCGGCTGCGCTCCGCAGCAGGGCTTTCAGCTTGGCGAGGATCTGTTCGATCGGGTTGAACTCGGGGCTGTAGGGCGGAAGGTAGAGCAGCTGGGCGCCGGCCGCCTCGACCCGCTCGCGGATGCCCCTGACCTTGTGAGCTTGCAATTAGCGGCGCAAGAGGTCCGCAACACCCAATCTCGATCGGCTACTTCAAGGTTCGGGGACGTTCGTTCCGGCGTTCCTCAGCGACGTGCACGCGCGCCGAACACCAATCCGGACTCGCAGTCACCTTGAATCTAGCGAACCTTGATGGGTCAACCGCCGCATCGCATCCCCCTTTTATGCGACTGAGTTACTTTGTCGCACATTTCCTTGTAAATTGTAATATCTCAGAATTTCCACCTCAAGGTTGAGACGGCGTACCAGAACTTCGTCGCCTGATAAGTTTTCTAATTCAGGCATGCGGCATATGCGCCCTCCAACCGAGATTTAGGAATTTATTCTGTAAATCTCGTTATATACGGCGGTCGCTAGGTGGCCCTGCTTTGTTCTTCATCGAAACAAAGGCATTTTTTGTTCATAGCGCAGGGTTGATATTGGGATCAGAATGACGACTATTTCCGGAATGGGCGCGATACTCATCAATCGTGCTTTGAATTGAAAACCGGAAGAGCTTTATGGCACTCCTTGATCATTCCACTAATCCGCTTCAGATGTCTGTGGTCTCGACTGACGCTCCTCATCCTCCGGCAGCGACCAATAATTGCGTTAATCCAGAAGACATCACTTTATCTCAGATTATGAAAGAGCCGGACTTGAAGGAGCGGGCTTGGCTCATGTACGTTTCTAATCTGCAACCGATCTGCGAAGTGCATCGCGCCGCGCTTGCTTCAGTGGCGGAGGCCGGACCGATCGGCATTGTGGTTAGCTCTAGGCTGACGAACGCCCCTAACAACAGTGCGAAAAATTCGCGTCGTCGTGAGACGAAGCAGCAGCAAATCAAGCGCGAGATTGTTGAGGCACTAGCATGCGCGCACCGTCTCTGATGAACTAATGAGAAGTGCGCGCGTAAGCGTCAACTAAGGCAAGCGCGAACAACTGACGTCTTCCAGCACCAGCAATCGAAGCAGTCTAAGATTAGAGTTTTGGTGCAGCTGAATTATCTGACTTAGTCGACCGCGCCTGACTATAAAGCGCAGTCTCCCTCCCTTTTGTCCGGCGTGGGCTTTTGCCCGTGCGGTAATGCCCCCGATGACCTCGTTGGGGCACAAACCGCTGCGCGCCGTGACCGATTCGTGAGTTCCTCCATGGCGTTGAATCCCCGCCCCGAGTTCTGCCGCAGCCAGTACGGCGACAGCGATTCGTGGTCAGAGGCGTTGTACCACGGAGGCGCCATGCCCGGTGTCGATTTCCATCTTGGTCTGGTCACAGGGTACTATGGCAATCAACTGCGGATGATGTGGGATGAGCCCCCAAATTCGCTAAGTAACTACGACTACATACAAACAAATCAGGCAAAGCGCCCTGATACGTTCGTGCGTAAATTGTCGTCCCGTTTCTGGACCAGACGTGCACCGCGGCGCTAGCTCCTCCCGCCGTTCGACTTCCACCTTCATCAGCGAGAAGGAGTTCGCCGGGCACTACGCCGCAGCGGCGTTCGCTGCTTGGCACCGGCTGTACTGTGAGACGGCAGTGACCATTTTGTGGGGTGCGCTCGGCGCTTCAGACGGGCCAAGCGCACAGGAGTTCTTCTCCGACTTCCTAAAGCACTTGAACGCTTGGCTGCATGAAAGGCACTTACCTACCGTGTACTTCTTCAGTCACGAGAATTGCACGCGGGTCGGCTTGCATACCCATCTAGCCGTTTACCTGGGCCTGCAGCCATGTACGCGTTCGGCGCAGCGCGATGAGTTCCGGCGGTGGGTGATGAAGTGGCCGGAGCGGAACGGGTATGGATCCTGTCCGCGGGCCATCCGTGTCACCGGCCCGGCGAAGCGGACTCCCTGGCTGCACTGGCACCGCTTCCACTACCAGGTGAAAGGCTACGACCCTCGGGCGGTCGTGCGGCAGGCCTACAACTCGCCGTCCGGAACCGACGTGATGTTGGGCGACTTGATCGCGTGGCCCTGGCAGGATCCGGGCATGGTAACGATGATGCCGCGTCTCGGCTCATGCTTGAACCTGGGCCCAGCGCGCCGCGAGATCGGCATCCCGAAGGACTGTGACGAGCTTCGCAACCCGCCGCGGCCGAAGCGGCCGGTGGTGCCGCGGGAGATGTGTCTTGAGGAACAGCTGCAGAGCCTTCGGCTGCCCCAGGCTCCGCGTCCTCCGTTCATATCGCGGTACGATGATGGGTGGCGTGATGTTCGTTGGTTGTACCCGCGGGAGTTCAACACGCGGGTAACGAAGTTGTCCTACCTGCCTGAGCCGTCGCGGCGGCCCCCACCGCCCGAGGAGTTCCGATTGGAGATGGAGCTGATCTGAGGCATCGCCGGGCTCAACGGCCGTGCCCGCTCGGGTCCGGACACCTGGCGCCTGGCGCACTGATGTAGTTTGTAGCTGTCCGGTGGGACTGTAAATGAGGGGGGCGCTCGCCGATGCGAGCGCCCCCTTCTCGTTTCTGGGCCTGCCCCGCGTTGGTGGTGGCGACGGACGTCGTCACGTCGAACGCTGCCTCAGTATGGCCCCGTGGCGGAGGAGGCTGACCCGCAAGCGCGTGCGACATCTGCCCCATCCCTGACGAGGCAGATGGTTGCCGCAACGATCCGAAATCGCCCATATTTGTCAATTGCTTGCTAAGGGGCGGGGCAGAGGTTTGTGACTATACGCGGATTTTTCGTGGGTTTGGTCTTACGCGTGGCTTGCCGTGTCCGTCCCGTCGGGGATCGACCCGGCGGGGGACGATCATCCGCCCCCCGCCGGCGGGGCCATGGCTTCGGGTTGCTGGCCTGGGTTCGGGACGGCGACCACCTCCGATCTTGCCCGTCCCCGTTGATCCTACACGCCGTCTTGGGCCGGCCCACCGCTGCCTCGTGCCGGTGACGGCCTTCAGCGAGTACGCCGACACCAAGCCGCGCAAGAGGCCGGTGTGGTTCGCCCTCGACGAGGACCAGCCTCTGTTCGCCTTCGTCGGCATCTGGCGACCCTGGACGGGCGTGAGGGGGACGAAGGCCGAGAAGCCGATGCCGCGGATGTCTTTTGCTAGCTGGTAGGGATCCTCGGTCATCACCGCGATGGCGTCGTGGCCGTAGGCCTTGAAGATGCGCACCGCACGTGCCGTGCCGACGCCGTGGGCGTGCAGGAACAGCATGATCTCGCGCACGGCCTTCTGCTCGGCCAAGCCGGGACGATGCGGGCGGCACGCTTCGGGCCGATGCCGCCGACCTCGATCAGGCGGGCGGGCTCGGCCTAGATGATCTCGAAGGTGGCCTCGCCGAAGGCTGCGACGATGCGTTTGGCCATAGCCGGACCGATGCCGCACATGTGGCCCGAGGCGAGGTACTTCTCGATGCCCTCCACGCCGGTGGGAGGCGTGACCTTGAGGGTATCGGCCTTGAACTGAAGTCCGTGCTGGCGGTCGGTGTGACACGTGCCGGTGGCGGTGATCCACTCACCCGCGCCGGTGGCCGATGACGGGGACGAGGTCGCGCTTGCCCCGCGCCTGGACCTTCAGCACGCAGAAGCCGGTCTTGGGGCTGTGGAAGGTGACGCGCTCGATCGTGCTGGCGAGCGCCTCGACGGGCTGGCCGGATCGCGGTGCTGCACGGGGCGCGGCGCCTGACATCGTCGCCGGTATATCGGCATCGGGGCCGTACGCGGTCAGGGTGAGCCGTGCGCGGGCGCGACGAAGGGCTTGTCGTCCGGCGGGGCGAGCTGCAGCTCGTTGGCTGCCGTCGAGGCCGCATGTCGGCAGAGTGCCCGAGGTCAGGGGCGTCGAGTTTCAGACACTTGGCGGGCGGTGGATCGGCGTGAGAATGGAGATGGTCCGGGTCGGGTGGTGCCTGCATGCACGGCGCGGTCGGTTATGCGGAGCGGTCGCGTGCGCCCGCTCCTTCAGGCGCCGGAGTCAGTTGTCGGCGAGGTCGCTCAGGGCTTCCGTCAGGCCGTGGGGAGAGGCAAGATCCCGTAGTGAAACGTCGACGCTGCAGTTCGAGGCTACGCCGAACTGGCTCCTGCGTGCGGCGAGCATCCCAGGGACGGTGAGCGTCCCCGGGATGCCTGAATGCTCTATTGTGGGGCGGCTGCTGTTAGTCCGCCGACTCGCGCAGGATGCTGCTCTGCTCGACGAGGCGAATGAGGCGCTCCGTGGCCTCGAGCCAGAAGGTGTGCAGGTCGACCCGGCTCGTGTACCGCCACAGCATCGCGCTGTGATAGCCGATCCGAAGCTTGAAGCCTGTGGAGGTCGTCTTGCCCTCCCACTGACGCTTGTCGAGGTCCAGATGCAGATAGACCGGGTGCTCGTCCATCATACCTGGTACGGCAGATGTGTAAAACTGAATCTCCATGAAGTTGTAAGCACATAGCGTCTGGGGGGCCAGGACGTACGTGATGGGCTCTTCGTCCGTGCTGCCCTTTGTCTTCCAGATGGTCTCGCCTTTCGGTTCGGCGGAGAGGGAAACCAGTTCCTGGTCAGGGGGCACGATCCAGCGCTGGAACAGCTCCGGGTCGGTCCAGGCCCGATAGATCTCGTTCCTGCGTGCGAGCACGAATTGCTCGATCGTGAACGTGATGGCGGGCTCCGTAGCCTTGTACCCATCGTCGTTGAACGGCGGCAGTGGTGGTGGTGTGTCGTTCACAGCTTACCCCTGGGTTTCAGGTCTAAAGTTGCCGCAAGAGAGAGAGCCGCAGGAACACTGACTTATTTTCTGCGCAGTCTCTGCTGCCTGCTCGCCCGATATATTCGGCAGCTGTTCGCGCGAGCATGCGGACGCTGGGTGATTTTCAGTCGTCCTTCGCATCGTTCTGAGTTTTCGCGCCTCTCGGGCCTCGGAAAGGCGGGGCGAGCTGCAGCTCGCAGGGTTCGCCTGAGGCGGCATATCGGCAGAACGTCCGTGGTCAGACGCGCCAAGTTTCGGACACTTGGCGGCGCGCGGATCGCTGCGAGAAAGGCGATGCGCCTACGCGGGTGGTGCCGTCAGGTACGGTGTGGTCGATGGTGCTGCGCCGTCGCATGCGCCTGCTTCTCCAGGCACCAGAGCCAGAGGTCCGCGAGTTCGCTCAGGGCGTCCGTTAAGTCACGCGGCCACCAGGGTTCGGGCACGAAGTGGAAGGAGAGGATCACGCGGGTGGCGATCGCCGGTCCCGGCTGGAGAAGCGGGCTCAGATCAGCGGTCAGCACGAAGGTGTGCGCCCCGCGAACGTCAAGGACGGCCTCATCATCACCAGTCTCGGCCGTGAGGCGCAATGTCGAGAGATATCGCGTTTGGAGGCGGCGGCGCTCGGTAGTGCCGCTCTGTGGACAGCTGAGCGTTACCGCGCCGCGACCGTTGGGGGCCGGATCGAGGTTGATCGCGATTGAATGGCGTCGGCGCTGTTCTGCTGCCGACGCAGTGAACAAGCTTGGGTGACGCAGGATCCACGCGAGATAGTGCGGGGCGGCATCAACGCGGCGGCTTGTCGTGAGCGTGGTGATGAAGCGGCTGTGATCGTCGTGGTCGAAATGCATGAAGGGGCGCCCCGTGGGAGGGACGCCGCACCGGGTGCTGCTGCAGCGGTTCTGGTAAGGGCGCAGAATTTAGTAGCACCTGCTGCTAGCAAGCGCATAAGTACAGACGAGGTAAGTCGTGTTCGCGGCAGAGCTCCGGCACGGCGCCGTCGATCGAAGCTGCTTTATCTAAACTACAGGCGCCTGCTTTGATAGATTATACCTCCACATGAGTCGTATAGAGCCATCAAGGCTTCACGCTGGATAGCAGGATCTCCCAGTGTGTGCGCTGGCCTCGCTGTACGACGAAGCGGTCTGGCCGCGGCCGGTAGTTCGTGTGTCGGCTTTGCGCATCTTCGGCGGCGGTGGCGCGGCCCAACATGAAGGCCCGGCGCGGTGTTCGGCTGCGCCGGGGACGAAGCGGTGGTGTGCGATCGCCAGTGTAGAGCGGGGCGGGCGAACCGAAGTGGAGGGGGCCGTGTCAGGCGGGGCGGGCAACCTGCTTGGAGAATGGACTGGTTGCGTGCGGTCGGCTTCGCCGCGTCAGCAGCTTCGAACCCGCCGGTATGTCGGTGGTGGTCCTCGCGGTCGGTGCGGCGGCGGGAACCGGTCCGGTCGTGGGCATGGCCGCGAGTTCGAGTTCACCGTCGACGAGCCACCAGTCCGTGTACCGGCGGTGCAGCGCGCGAGCATGGTCCGGGAGGCCGGCTGTCGCTATCGCCACGAACGCATGCTCCAAGGTTGTGGGCACGAATGGGATCGGGCCAGCCTGTGGGTCGGCGAGCTGGCGCGTGTAAGTTGCCGCCGCCGCATGCGCGAGTTGGTTGTGGGTCGGGGCGATGAAGGCCAGCGTCGCTTTGTCCGCGAGACCGGCCGTGAGCATGGCGCTCGCGAGGCAGTGCTGGCGGAAGAGCTGCTGGCAGGCGGGGCCGGTGAGGGTCGGGTCGTCCGGATCCACGAACAGGTCGGGGGTGGTGCGGGCGATCTGCGCATGTCGCGGGTGGGGTGGCGGCGCGTGCTCGTGGCCCACCTCGCTATATTTGACCTCCATGGCGACGATGGCGCGGGCGCCGGTCGCGTCCCGACCGCGCAGGACGATGTCGAAGGCGGTGCGGTCGGCGGTGAAGCGGGGGGCGCCTCGCCCCGGCGAGTGCTCGAACAGGATGTCGGTGACCTCGGTCAGAGTCCCGGGGAGCAGTTCGGCGACGAACCGGGTGGCGAGTGCGAGGTCGCAGGCGAGTGGGCCGAACAGGTTGAAGGCCAACGGCTGTGAGGACAGCAGGTTGGTCTTCAGCCGGTCGACGTCGTAGGCAGCGCCCGGCTCGCGATACGCCAGGGCGCGGGTGACCACCGGGACGATGTCCGGATGAAGGAAGTTGCTGCCGAGTGCCCCGGCCGCGGTCGAGATACGTGAGCCGAGACGGCGTGGACGGTGCGGTTCGCGGCGGTCGAAGTGGGTGCCGATCGCCAGGCCGCGGTCCTCGCGCCAGAGCGCCTGCATGAAGCGGGCGGCGGCCTTGAAGCGGTGGTCGGCGGGAACGAAGACGCAGTGTCGGCGACGGGCGGTCTCGGGGATGAGGGGCACGCGGTCGATCAGGCCGAGGTCGCTGGGGTCGAGGATCGTGTGGCCGGCGGTTGCAAGGGGGGCGGGCTCGTCCGCGGCGGGCGGCAGGGGGGCGGTGATATCCATCGTGCGGGTCCTGGGTCACGGCCGCGGTGGTGCGGCTGGACTGGGTTCCCGGAGGAGGCAGCGGGATGAACGACGAAGGGGACGACGCGGCGTGGCTCCCGACCACACCAGCAGTGCGCATGACCGTAATCCGTCTGATACTTCGGCGTGGTCGCCGGTCGAGGTGCCGGTCCACCAGGAGGCGGTCGCAGCCATCGTCGTCCACGTCGGCGGTGGTACGGCAGGCACGCTGGCGGGTGTCGGCGTAGGGGTGGTAGGCGCAGGTAGCGCACCACCGCCGCCACCCGGCTGGCTGCGTGAGCCTCGTCCCTGGTCTGGCTGATGTTTTCGCGAAGATAGCGGGTCGGACAGCCGGGGCGCACTCGCTGCGCTGCGTCAAAGCGCCGTCGCTCGTTCTGAGATGCTCCATGAGCGGAAGTTGACCCGTCGTCGGGTGGTGGACCGCAAACAACTCGGGCGCCGTCCTGTCCAGTAGTGAGCGCGCCTCTGCGCCAGTCGGCCGCAGAACTTGATGGCGATCTCTGGAATCGGCGCCCACAACGCGGCGAACCGTGCCAGGATGTCCAGCTGGAACGAGAAATTGGTAATTTCGGACGAGCAGTCCTCCCGCTATACCCTAACGTCGAGTGTTTCAGCGTGCCAATGTCGTCTCCCGAGATCGATTTCCGAGCCATCCGTCCGCACCACGGCAGTCGGCACAATGGTTTCGAGGAAGTCGTCTGCCAGCTAGCAGCGCTAGACACACTGGCCGGCATGCCCTTCCATCGGAAGGGGATCGGCGCGGATGCAGGCCTAGAATGTTACCGCGTCGAGCGTGACGGCTCGGAGACGGGCTGGCAAGCGAAGTACTTCTTCGAGTTTGGAAGCGGAGAGGCGGGGCAGCTTACAGAGTCCTTCAACAATGCCGTCGATAAGCATCCTACGCTCGCGCGCTTCGTCGTCTGCCTTCCGTTCGACTTTTCCGACGGACGCGTGGGCAAGCGGAAATCGGAGCGCGATCGCTGGGACGACTGGAAAGCGGCGCGAAAGGTGTCAATCGCCCCACGTGTCGTCGAGATCGAACTCTGGGGCAGCTTCCAGCTCACGGAGCGGTTGTCGCGTAACGATCCACTCCATGTGGGACGTCGTACCTACTGGTTCGACATCCCACACTTCAGCATCGAATGGATGCGGGATCGCTTTGCGATCACGCGCGCGGCGCTCGGCCGACGATACTCGCCTGAACTCAACGTCGAGCTACCCATCCGCCAGAGTCTGGTGGCGTTCGCGCGCGATCCCGATTTCGTCCGCACGCTTCTTGATCTAGCTGACGATGTCGACGAGTCACGGCACCGCGCGGTCGACCGCATTCGCGACGTCCTCGGAACGCCCTATGACGACCTGCTGGTATCGCTCCGTGAAGAGGCGGCCGCTGTCTCTTCATCCATCCGAAAAGCCCCGCTCGGCCCGACCGACCCTATACCGCTTGCCACTTGGCGAGCTTTGGCCTCTGCCGCGATCGCGACGCTCAACCGCTGCTCGACAGTGATGTGGGACACTCGCCGCAAGCCCGGCGGCGAAGGTGAGGCTGCTCGCAGCGGCATCCACTTCGCCGAACGACTCCGCGAAGTGCTCGACCGCGTGGTCGAGGTGACCGCGGCGGATGGGATTAGATTGGCCAACACGCGGCGCTTGCTGCTGACCGGCGAGGCCGGAGTCGGGAAGTCGCATCTGCTCGCCGACGTGGCGGAGCATCATATCGGGCGTGGCTTTCCCGCGGTGCTCGCGCTTGGCGCGGCGTTCGGGGACGCCGATCCCTGGCGGCAGATGTCCGATCAGCTGGGCCTCATCGGCATGCCGCCGGACGCGATTCTCGGCGCACTCGACGCCGCCGCCGAGGCGGCCGGGGCGCGGGCGCTTGTGATGGTGGACGCGCTTAACGAGCGCAACGGCGTCGCGGTCTGGTCCGAACGCATTGCCGCGTTTCTCGCCACCGCTGACCGCTTCGCGCACGTCGCGGTGCTGGCCTCGTGTCGGACGACCTTCGTCCCATACATAGTACGGGACCTCGACGAGGCCGCGTTGCCGCGGCTCGCGCATCCTGGCTTCGCAGGAAAGGCGACTGAAGCTGCCCGACGTTACCTAGACCAACGCGGGATCGTACGGATGGCCGCCCCGCATCTCGCCCCCGAGTTCGAGAACCCACTTTTCCTACGCACTTGCTGCGACATGCTGGAGCGACGCGGCGAGCGCGAGCTGCCGCGTGGCATCGCCGGCGTTTCCAGCATCTTCGACTTCTACTTCAGGGCAGTGATCGATACCCTCAACCGGCGCATGGGCCTGGAGCCTCGGCTCAAGCGCGCCGAGCGTGCGCTCGATGCGATAACGGAGGCGATGGTCGCGGCGGCTATCGGCTACCTCCCTCTCGACACGGCTATATCTATCCTCGAGACAATCCACCCGTCCGCCGGACGCGCCGAGCAGAGCCTGTGGTCTCAGTTCGAGACAGAAGGGGTGCTGGCGGTCGAGCCGATGGGGGAGAACGGTATCATCGTCGAGATGGTGCGATTCACCTTCGAGCGATTAAGCGACCATCGCATCGCCCAGCGCCTGCTCGAAACTCATGTCGGGCGGGACGATCCCGAAGACGCCTTCGGGTCCGGTGGGCCACTCGCTCCATACGTGGTCGGCTCAGATGCCTACCGTTTCGCTGGGGTGGCCGAGGCTTTGGCCGTCCAGCTGCCGGAGCGATACGGAGTCGAGTTGATCGACGTCGTCAAGAATAGAGGTGCGCAGTGGGAACTTGTGCACGGCTTCCAGCTGAGTCTCCTTTGGCGTCGCCAGGACGTCTTCACCGAACGTACCATGGAGTTGGTCAAGATTTGGGCTGACGCAATTGGGGGCGACGCGGTTCTTGAGACCATACTCTCCGTCGCCACTGAACCTAGAAACCGCTTTAATGCCAGCGACCTTCACAGTCGGCTCCAGTCGTTGTCGCTGCCCGAGCGTGACCTCCAGTGGTCAACCCGGGCCGCGAACCTAGCTGAAGAGGGTGAGGGTGCAATCCAGACGTTGATCGAATGGGTCCTTGTAAACGGATTGGAGGAGATCGAACCGGAACGTGCGCAGTTGGCCGGGATCACACTCGCCTGGCTGACCAGTTTGAGCCATCGGTGGGTACGCGACATGGCGACCAAGGCGCTCGCCACGTTGCTCGTCGATCGTCGCGATCTTGCCGCCTCACTGGTCCGTTCGTTCGCTGACGTTGGTGATCCCTACGTCGTGGACCGCGTACTCGCTGCCTCCTACGGCGCAGCGACCCGCCGCACGGGCAGCGATGGCCTTGCCGAACTCGCTCGAAACGCCTTCGCGGCCGTGTTCGCGCGCGATCCGCTACCGGTTCACGCACTGGTTCGCGACCACGCGTGCGGCATCATCGAACTTGCCGCCTATCGAGGTGTCCTGCCGGACGACGTCCCACTTGACCGCGTCCGCCCACCCTACCTTCGCGGAGAGCCGCTCGAGGAGGTCGGAGAGGAGACGATCGATGGCTATCTTGAGGACTATGGTAAGAACCGCTTCCGCGATCAGATCTGTAGTTCTGCGGTCGAAGACGGCGACTTCGCTCGCTACGAGATCGACTCGCTGGCCGGCCGCTTCTTGTTACTTTCTCGTGAGGAACATGGCCGTTCGATGCGCGAAATATACGAGGAATGGCACACGAAGGCCATCGTGCCCTTTCCCAAGCGCCAAGCTGCACTCGACCGCGTAATCGAAGTAGCTGGGCGATTGAATAGTATGCCCACTAGATTTGATCTATGGACTTTCAGCTCTGGCGCGGATGGGGAATTTGATGCGCGCCGCGCTTTAGAGGATCAACGCGACGCCGCGATTGCCAAGCTTGAAGCCCTTTTAACAAAAGAGGAGTTGCTGGAATTCGAGATCCGCGCGGCCGGCTTCCTACGAGGTCGCATGTGGGACGAGCAGGCAGCGGCTTGGCACCCAACCTACGCTGGCATGTCGGCTCGCCGTTGGGTCGCCTGGCGCGCGCACGAACTCGGCTGGAATCCAGAGCGATTCTCAGATTTCGACCGCCGGGTCCCGAGCGGCGGACGCATGGAACATCGAATCGAGCGAATTGGTAAAAAGTATCAGTGGATCGCCCTTCACGAGTTAGCCGGACGGCTGTCAGATATTGCTCTCGTCGCCGGCAGTTTCCGAGATGAACCCGTGCCTTATCGCGGGCCTTGGCAAATCAGCGCGCGCGAGATGGACCCAACCGTCCTCGTCACCCGCACGAAGGAGTCCGTCTCAAATCGGCAATCGGCGACTTGGTGGTCGCCGCACGTCTCGCGCTGGCGCGACGATCCACCAGAGGCACGCATCGCTTGGATGGAAGACGAGACGCGAGATCTACCCGACCCTGTGTCGCAGATTGACGTTGCCGACGCAGGCGGCCGACGCTGGCTGGTACTCGATACGACTGTCAGCCGCAATCAATGGTGTATGGTCGATGGTGAGCGCGTGATCCACCGCATGACCTGGCATAAGGTCAAGTCGATGCTCGTCTCTCGTGGCGACGCAAATCGTTTGGAAGCGTGGCTCGCTCGATCGGATCGGGACCGTAGGGAGCCGACCGAAGTCGAGATACCTAGTGGCGGCTATCTCGGCGAATATCCATGGCACCCGGCCTTCGCTAACATCGACGGCCTCTACCATCTTGGCGACGGGGATACTGTGCCTGTTGAGGCAACTGTTGCCGATTGGTACATAGAGCGTTCGGGTCATAACTACTCAATCGAGGAAAGCTTGAATTTCACGGTTCCGGCACCCGCGCTGATACGAGGGCTTGGCCTTCAGTTGGTGGAGGGCCGTTCTTTGGCCTACTCAGATGCCGCTGGTCGCATCGTCTTCAAAGATCCTTCAGTCGACGAACCCGGTTTTAGCGCGGCCGTCGTTGATCGTGATGCGATGCGGGCTTTCCTTGAAGCGGGGACTTCAGAAATTGTGTGGACTTTCACCGGCGAGAAGAGTGCCCACGGAGGAAGGCCTCATGGCAGCGGCTGGGGCGGGGAGCTGAACTACTGGGGTATCTACCGATTCGACGGTCACTCGGTCCGCGGCGCGCTCAATTTTGAGCGTCGTCACGCGAGCCGCGGGCAACTCACAGAATTCCTAAGCAACCCATAGTATCAAGCTATCTTAGCTGCGGCTGCTCTGGTGTCATGAGTGCTACGCGTCAATGCCAACGGCCTCCTGATGTGTCTTGGCGTTGTATCATCTGCACCGATCCCGGTCCGGAAGCTGTTACCGCCTGGTGCGAGGCGCCTCGTGCAGGGCGGGGCGGGCTCGGCTCGCGCCGCGGCATGGCCAGCCGGCCTGGGCTTTAAGATGGCCGCCGGGCGACCTGAGGTTGAGATTGCTCGCCGTAGTACGGAAGAATGGCGCGAGGTCGATCGCTTAATGCCGCATCAGCTTGTGATGTCGGTGGCATGCCCAGTGAGGGCAGTATTTTTACGGAGCGCACTTGGCTAGCAAAGCTTCACCGACATCTAAAATGCGCGCCGGTGGCCGCGCGACCGAAGCTGGCATGGATTTTCAGGCTGAGGTCGGCACCTGGCTTGCCGCCCATTTGCTGGCACGGATGCCAGTCGGCGGGCGCTTCGGCCTCGGCAACACCGCCTTGCCAATATCCATCCAGCTTGAGACCGGAGACGGGCTCGACGACATTCGTCTGGATCAGGACGATGCAAGCCGCATCGACCTGCAGAGCAAAACCAACGCCGGGCTAGATACGAGTCCCACGAGCCCACTCGGCAAGACGATTAGCCAGCTCGTTGCCTTCATGATCAACGCCCGCGCCGCCGGAATCGCCTTCGATCCGGCGAAAGCGCGAGCCGTTCTCGCGGTTGCCGCAAATGCGCCGCGCACGCTCGACACGCTGGAGCGGGGATGCCGTGCGTTCGATCTCGGTGGCAGCTGGACGACGACGAAGGCCGGACGGTCTTCAGCAGAGCGCGACGCGCTTAATCTATTCCAGACGCATGCGCAGACTGCATGGGCGACGCATTCAGCCACGCCGCCGACCGACGTCGAACTGGCGATGATGGCGCGGGTGTTCCGCATCGTCCGCTTCTCGATGAACGAGGGCGAAGACAATTGGCGCGAAGCTTCGCGCCTGCTCGGTGCACGGCTCTACGGTGCCGAAGCCGCTGGCGACGCGCCTTTGCGCGGGTTGAAAGGCATCATCCGCGGCATGATCGGCAGCGGCGCGCCTGCGGATCGCGCTGGCCTGCTGCAAGAGCTTCGCAGGCTCGGCCACAATGACATCGGCGCCGCCGACTACACCGCCGATCTGGAGTGCCTATCGACCGCGACCGAGGCCGAGCTTGCGCGTCTCGCCGGACACACGTGCCTGCCGATCGCCGGCGGCATCCCGATCGCGCGGGCCAGCGACGGACCGCTTGGCGCCGCGGTCGATACAGGCTCGCTGATCGTCATTGGCGAGCCGGGCGCCGGTAAGACCGGTGGGCTGGTCGCGCTGGCTCAGGCGTACCGCGCGACGGGCGATACGGTGGTGTTTCTCTCGGTCGACCGCTTTCCAGGCGTCGCCATCGCCGCCAATCTCCAGTCTGAGCTGGGGTTGGCGCATCCGCTGACCGAGGTGCTCGCCGCGGCGCCCGGCGCTGGGCGCAAGCTGCTCATCATTGATGCGCTCGATGCCGCGCGTGGCGGTCCGGCGGAAGGCGTCTTCGCCCAGCTGATTGAGATGCTGGGAGCCTCAGCGCCGAACTGGACCGTCATCGCTTCGATCCGCACGTTCGACCTGCGCAACGGTCGGCGGTTCCGCGACGCCATGCCCGGTTCGCCGCCGGATTCGGCCTATGCGGAGTCGGGTCTTGCAACCGTGCGGCATTTCCAAGTGCCGCGGCTTGTGGACGAAGATCTTGACGCCGCCGGCGTCGCCTCCGCCGATCTGGGCGCATTGCTTGCCGCCGCGCCCGGCCAGCTGCGCGACCTGCTGCGCAATGTCTTCAATCTCTCGCTTACCGCGCAACTGCTCGCCGATGGCGCCAGCCCCGACAGCATCCGAACCGTTGCCACCCAGTCCGACCTGATCGACGCCTATGAGGATCACCGGCTCGTCGGCACACCGGCGCATCAGGCCGCGGCCGCGACGGTCGGCGCGATGGTTGTGCGGCGCCGGCTCGCAGTGCGCAAGGTCGTCGTCGGGCACGATCAGCTCGATGCAGTCATTCAGACCGGCGTGCTCGCCGAGGCTAGCGATCTCGTCAGCTTCTCTCATCATGTGCTGTTCGACCATGTCGCCGGCCGCTTCTTCCTCGAGTGGGACGATCCCGCGCGGCTCATTCCGCAGCTCGGCGGCGACAGCTCGATCGCGCTCATGCTCGCGCCCGCGCTGCGCTTCGCGATTGAGCGGCTGTGGCGCCAGGACGCTGAGGGCAAGGCGCAGGTCTGGCGCTTGGTCGCCGACATCTACGCCAATCCGGCGGTCGATCCGGTGCTCGCCAATGTCGCGCTGCGCACCGCTATCGAGCGCGTGGCAACGCTGACCAATATCGCAGGGCTGGTCGAGCTGATCGCGGCTCGTCCCAATGACGAGGCGCTGGCAACGATGCTCTCGCGGCTCGCCCGCTTCGTCGGCCTGGCGGGTGATGCTGCCGGCAGCATCGTGCCGGACGAAGCGCTCGCCTGGGCGACGGTCGCCGACGCCGCGATCAGGACAGGCTCGCGCGACCTTTCCGACGCGACACGCTTCCTGCTCTACACCTTGTTCGACAAGAGCGACATTGTCGAACCCGCACTGCTCGAAGTTTTTGGCCGCGCCGCGCGTGCGCTGCTCGCCTTTGCTTGGGCCGCCGATCCGCCGATGCAGCAGACGGCGGCAAATGCGATCCGCTTCGTCGGCAAGAGCTTCGCGTCTAATCCCGCCGCGTCGCGGGCGCTGCTCGACCGGATGCTCCGCGATCCGCATTTCTCGACCCATGCCGACAAGGAAGCGATCTGGCTTTCCGAGCAGATCATGCCGATCGCGAGAGCCGACGCCAATTTCGCGATCGAGATCTACAGCGTGCTTTACTCGCGCGACATCACCGACGGCAGCACCTCGTTCATGGGCGGGCAGGCGAGCCGGATCATGCCACTCTCGTCAAACCGCAGCCAGGACTACCGTCACTGCCGCTACAATCTGGG
Source organism: Methylorubrum sp. SL192 (assembly GCF_026672325.1). NCBI lineage: Bacteria > Pseudomonadati > Pseudomonadota > Alphaproteobacteria > Hyphomicrobiales > Methylobacteriaceae > Methylorubrum > Methylorubrum sp. SL192. The sequence continues at coordinate 3,695,231 of NZ_JAPPQV010000003.1, read as the reverse complement.
TCGGCGAGTCACACGCCTGCTTGAGTTTTCGGTGCTACTCGGCACGCGCGCGATCGTAGAGGCATCGCTCCGTAACACCGATCGCGCGATGCCCTTAGGCGACTCCCGCAAACAGGTCGTCATGCAGGGCCGGGCGCCGTTCGACCTGCTCGGCCACGGTCATGAGTATAAGGCCTGGGATGACATTGAGGATCGCCGCGGCACACAGGACGACGATGTGCTCGCACAGCTCGTCGCGCATCTGCGCAGCTGCTCGCCTGCCGCCTTCGCCGACACGGTCGATGCGGCCGCAACCGGCTATGCCGGGCCGGCGGTGTGGACTCGGATCCTCGGCGTCGGCGCCGAGCGAGTCGGCGAGGTCGCCGACCTACTGTGGCCGTTCGCATGCAACATCACGATCCTGGCGCATGGCGACATCGTACGCGATGCCGTTCGCTTCTTAGCCGCGGTCTACCCGTCGGGTTTGCTTTCCAGGCGGGCGGCATTCGAGAACGAAGCGCTCCGGGTCGGTCTATTTGCGGATGAAACCGAGCAGCGCTGGTGGCGCCGTACGCTGAGCCGCTTCCTGTCGCTGGTCGATGCGGACGCGATCGCGACCGATCCTATGCGTGCGCTGCGCGAGGAACTAGTGGCGGCGGACGAACTGACCGGCAATCCGCCGACGCGTTCGATGTCGCTGCGCTGGGGATCCTCGCGCGGGGTCGCGCGCGGCCTGCTCGCTGACGAAGGCGTCGATGTCGAGGAAGGCGTGGACGCGCAGATGTTGTCCCAGTCCGAGGAGCTCAACGAGAAAACGGAGGCCATGTCCGTAAGCAGTGGCTGCACGGCGCTCGCCGAGCTCTGGGCGAAAGTGTCGGCGACGATTGCGTTCTATGACGCTCAAGCCGATGCGCTGCATGAAAAGGTCGAGCAGCCGGTCTGGGGGCATGTCAGCAATGCTGTTGAACGCATCGCCAGTGCGAAGGCCTATGCGCCCGGGGTCGATGGCATGCCGCCGATCGAGGAACTGCTCGAAGTGTTGCGGCGGCTTTGGGCGAGCCGCTTTCCGGAGGCCAGGGAAAAGGACGAAAACTCCAGCCTGAGCTGGGGCAATTGGGAGGTCCGCGTCTTTGCTGCCAAAGCCTATGTCTCGCTTTCTGACCGGTTCGGCAAAGATCATGTTGAGATCGTTGACATGATCGACGCGATCCTCGCCGACCCGGCGCCGCAGGTCCGTCTCCAGGCGTCGCAAAGCCTGCAGGTGCTGAGTCGCATCGCACTCGGGAAGATGTGGGCGCTGGCCGAGCACGTCGCGCGCGACGAGCCGCACATCGAGGTACTGAGCGCCTTCCTGCACTATGTCATCTGGCGCTTAACCTGGCACGATGTCGAGAAGTGCAAGGCGATCATCGAGATCGTGCGGGCTCGCTGCGAGGCGGTCGAGCACGATGACAAGCCCAGCCGCGACAAGGTAGCCGAACAGCTCGGTGGCCTGACCGCGCAGCTCTGGTGCTGGCAGGAAGAGGCGCTCGCGCTCGAATGGCTCAAGACCGGAGCCCGCAGTCCCGCCGCGCACCGCGAGTTTCTTACCTCTTTTCTGTCGATGCTGCGCGGCGCGTTCTACGCCCGCTATGCGAGCGGTGAGCAGCGCGATGCAGGGCTTGCCGATCGCGCGCAGCAAGCGGCGATGGTCATCCTGGAGGCGTGCTCGGCGGCTGCGGAAACCAGCCATGCCGCGGTGACAGGCGGGACTGTCGAGGGCGCCGAGCGCGATACCGCCATTGCCAACTACAGGGCGGCGGAATCGGTGATCGGCCACCTCATGAACCAGCTCTATTTCGGCTCGGGCGCGCATGCCGACAGTCGCGAGGCGGCGGTCGGACTCATGTCAGCCGACACCATGCACCGGTTCCTTGTCGATTATCGCCCGATGCTCGCTCTACTGGCGGCCTCACACGAACCTTCGACACACCATCATCTCGTGCAACTCTACGAGTTTCTGATCCCCGGTGATCCGGCCGGCGTGTTCAACGCGCTCTACGCGCTGCTGACAGGCCCAGCCGCGCGCGAGGGCTATCATCACGAAAGCCTCGCCGCGCCAGTCATCGTACAGATGATCACCCGCTATATTGCCGACCACCGCTCGATCTTCGAAGACGACACGCGCCGCGCCGCGCTCGTTGAGACCCTGCGCCTGTTTTCAGACGTTGGATGGTCAGACGCGCTGAAACTTCTCTACGAACTTCCCGACCTGCTTCGCTAACGTTAAGCCGATCTCCCGAATTTCGATGCGTGTGCTCGTAGCGCTGCGTGATCGACTGATGCCAAGTCATCACACCGGACACGGACCGCCGACAAAGGGACGATGTATGCCGACTTTGTCGGAGATGGAAAAGTTGCGTGAGCGTTCGATCGCAAAGCTCGATGCCGACGCCGCACTCAATCATATCGCGACCTTAATCGACTCGTCCCTTGACGCACAGTTCCGGCCCGGTGCCGACCGCGCCCTTTATCTGCTCAACGAGCTGGCGAAGTGCGAGCTGACGCTCAAGCAAGGTGCTCTCATCGAGTACTTCCGCGCGAATGCTTGGAGCGCCAAGGAAGAGCTGGCGGGTGAGCGCGGTTCCCGGGACTGGGAGCATGCCGAGCGGGAACAGCAGGTCTTGGCTCTATCCCGCGCCGCCGCACACCCCGGCTTTGCCGAGCTCCACGTCGTCCGCCGCTGCCAGATCCTAACCAATCGCGCCAACCAGCTCCACACCATGGGACGCTTCGTCGACGCGATCGAGGGCTGGGACACGGCACTGCGGATCATCCCCAATTTTGCGATGGTGCTAGCGAACCGCGGCTTGGGCCTCAAACATTATGGCGGGCTGCTGGAGGATGATCGTGAACGGGCGATCCTCCTGCTGCACGCGCATGACGGATTGGCGGCAGCAGTCGCGCCGGATGCTATTTATGAAGGCGATAATCAGGATGACCTGCGGCAGCAGTTCGCCGCGACCGCCTCCGCATATGCCGCGGCGGTCGATCTAAATCGTGTACGCGCTTTACAGGATCTCGATGGCACGGCTCTCGGGCGCAGCAAGGCCGAGCAAGCATATCGGCGCTGGTGTCTGGACCGTAGGCTCTTCCTCAGCCCGCTGAACGATCTCGGTCCTTTCACGGCGGCGGCAATCGACGATCTCGTGCTGCCGGCGATCACAGAGTCTTTTGATGACCGGCCCGGCGCCTTTTCGCCGCCGCCGGTCATCGGCTTCTTCAATCAGATGAAGCAGGAATATGCCTCAGCGCGCTTTATGCTGTACGAGGGTTTAAACAGCACCAAGCTCCATTTCTCGGACCGCGGCGTGCGGTTGTTCGATACGCTCGACTACCCGGCACATTCGTTAGCGACCGAGCGCGTCCGCTCCGCCTACCGCATCGCTTACTCATTGCTAGACAAGGTGGCGTACCTCGTTGACCATTTCTGGAAGCTCGGCAAAGTCGCCGACCGCATTAACTTCAAAAATGTCTGGATGGCCGAGGGCAAGCCGCGCCTACTGGATCAGTTCAAAATTTATCCAAACTGGCCGTTGCGCGGCCTTTACTGGTTATCGAAGGAGTTGTTCGACAACGAACTCAAGCGTACTACCGGGGCGGACGCCCGCGAGTTGTACGACATCCGCAACGCGCTCGAGCATAAATATCTGCAGGTCCATGAGGGATGGGCATGGGATCTGATGCTCATCTCGCCGGCGACCAACGGATTGGGCCAATCGATCAACAGCGATTTGCTCGAAGCCAAAGCACTACGGGTGATGAAGATTGCGAGGTCAGCATTGATTCAATTGGCGCTCGCTATCGGCGTTGAGGAGCGCAACAAAGCCGCGGCAGCGCCAGACCAGCTGATAGGATCGATGCCTCTCTATGGGCTTGAGAGAGGGCGAAAGCGGCGCGATCCTAGCTGGTAATCGCAGCTTCTTGCCCATTGCCGGCTCGAACTATCGTTCAAACGAACTCTACACATCGATCACGCGCCGCCATGGCCCGCGTGGCCGTGCGGTGACCTTTGGAATCTGGTTCCGTCCTCGCGCCGGGTGCACCAGCATGTGAAGCGCGATCGGCTGCCGTCAGCGCTGGTGCTCGCGCGGGCGCCAATCCTGACATGGTGGTGTGCGGCATGGGACGCTGACCCAGGTCTGGTGGAGCGGTTCTGGGCGGAGGCACGGGCAGCGTTACCGATCGGGGCGGACGCTTCGTTCGATTCCGCGTTCGCGGGTCTCAAGTGGCGACGGCTGCGCGTCAGTCAGGATCAGCAGGCGCCGGAGTGGAAGGGTTCTCGCGGCGCCGCACGGCGGCAGGGCGAGGCCGTGAGCGGCTGAACTGCTCGCGTGGCTCGCCGACGGTGGCGGAGCAGATTTGGGATTGGGGTGGGCTCACCAAGGCATCGATCCGTCGGGCCGAGCTGGAGGTCGTTGGCCACTATCGAGGCCGCGTGTCGGCAGAACCGACCCGTCGAGAGGTGCCAAGTTTCAAACCCTTGGCGCGGTCGAGATTCGCGGAAACCCTGCGATGGTCCGGGTCGGGTGGTCTCGGTGCTGAGGTCAGCCGGGCGGAGAGCTCAAGAGCGCCAAGCCGTAGGGGCATGGCGGCAGAGTTGCCCTAGCCGAGGGGGCACTCATCCGCCAGCCGGTGGTACGCCGGCGCCCACCAGCGGGGGGCGCCGTAGGCGGCAGGGGGGCTGCTGGTCCAGCTCGTCTGCCGCCGGCTGGGGTGATTTTCGCTGTGATGTAGTCGTTGCGACCGGCGCGAAACAGCCCTGGACGCGGTCGCCCTACGCAGCGATGCGGAGCTGTCGTGTTGGACGGCCGCGCCCTTAGCGCTCCCCGTTGTCCACGGCCTCCGCCCGTTGTAGCTGCCAGACCGGCACTTGGTTCGGGTCGAGCCGGGCACGCCGTTCTGCCATGAACCGGCTGAACGAGGACGTGGTCGACAGGACCGCGTCACCGATCGACAGCCGCAGCCGCCGCTGGCCGCTCTCCTCGACATCGTCCGTCTCACGCAGCAGGCCCTGCACCCGGTGGAGGTCGACCGTACCGCCCGCGATCAACGCACTGGCGTTCATGGCATGGTCGGTGGCCTCGGTGTGGCACCACAGCCAAAGCAGGTGCTCCGCGCTCGCCAGTTGCGCCGGCACGCCGAACCACGGGAGGGTGACTGCCTCATCTAGCAGCCCCGCCTCGGTCGTACCGGTGCAGGGGCGCAGTGTCAGGACGATGGGGCGTCGGCACTGGTGCGGGTCCATGTGTGCTGCGAACCGAGACCGCGTCGCCCGTACGAGCTTCGCGGCGTGCTCGCCCCCGTCCGGGTCGAAGTCGGCGACGATCTCGATGTCGCCGACGAAGCGGGCTTGCTCGTGCAGGGTCAAGGCGATGCGGCCGACCACGGCGTAGGAGAACCCGGCCGCGTTGAGCCGCCCGACGATGTCGCGAAAGATCGCCGGCAGCATCCCCGGCGTTGGGTTGTCCGGGTAGGTGACGTCGACCAGCAGCGCTTCGATGTCGGCCGAGCTGCCGCCCATGCTGCGTGTCCTCCGGGTCAGGCGAGCGTTCGATAGTGTGCGTCCGATCGCACCGTGTGATGCTCCCTTGTGAGGCCGAACAAGCAGACGAGTTCGGCGATCGTCTCCGGCCGCTGCAGGCGCCGGTCGGCGTAGAGGGTGAACAGCGCCGGCCCACGCATGTAGACCACCCGCCCGCGTGGGAACGCCTCGTATTCGTGCCCCGCAATGGCTGGCGGCAGACCACCGCGGCGCAGAGCCGTCGCGCCGAGGCTGCGCCAAGCTTCCCAAACCTCGTGGTGCCCGCGCGGGTGGGTGAGGCAGTCGCCGTAAGATTCCGCCTGCGCCAGGGTCGTGCGGTCCGTGACCAACACCGTGCGCCCGTTATCCGGCACGCCCCAGAAGATGCCGACCGACGGCTTGGTCACCGTCTCGCGTTCAGCGCACGCCGGCCCGTGTCCTGCAGTGTGGTCCATATGAAGTCTTTCCGACGGGAGGGCCTTGCTCATGGCTTCAGGATGTCCTCGGGCTGTGTGATTGGCTTCTCCTCGGGTCTTTCGGTCTCCTGCTCGGGATAGCCGAAGCGGCGAGCAAGGTCGGTCGTGTCCTCCCGGTTGCCGGCGCCGATTGCGTGGCAGGCGGCGAAGTAGATCGTCGTCGCCGTCTCCTGCACGCCCGGCGGCCCGAAAGTGGCGTTGATTGGTAGGTACTCCGCCGCCCAGCGTCCCTGCACATCGCGATTGATTAGTGCTGGCTTTGTCTTTGAGCAGAAGACGTAGCTGGTGCGCGCTTGCCCACCCTGCCGCGGCGCCTTGCGGCCGTAGTTGCCGTCCGGATGGTGCGACTGCCAGCCCTTGAGCACGATCTTGAACAAGGCTCCCGCTTTCGCGGTGCCGACGAGATCCTTCTCCTCAAGACTGAACCAGCTGCATGAGCCCATATGGCAGCGCCCGGGGATCAACTCGGCCGCTCTTGTCGTAGCCGGCATCAAGGTCAGGCAGGCAAGGAGCGCCGCAAGCTCTCGAATTGTCAGTCTGTGCATGGGGGTGCTCCGATCACAGTGCAGGGGGACCGGTAGGGCCAGCTCAGAACACGAACTTCCAGTCGATCCGCCGCATGGGGGCACCTGCGTCGGCCAGAGCCGCCGAGCACATCACGACGATGTCCTGCTTGATCGGCGTGGCGCCCGCACGCAAGGGATTCGGCTTGACCATGAAGCACAGGCCTGTGGCTGGCCAATGCCGCTGCTGGTTGGGAGCGCCAACGGACATCAGCGTCACGTGCGTCAGGCGGAGCGCGTAGCCGTAGGCGTTCTCCATGTCGGGTGTCTGGGCAGTCGCGAAGTTGATCACCATCTCCGGCTTGGTCTGAGCCGCACGATAGCCGGTGACGAAGTTGACCTCGCCTTTGCCGTCATCGACGAGGCGGAAGTCGTGGTTGCAGGAGGCGGGCTTTCCGTCGAGCTTGAGTTCGAGGCAGCCGCCGGACTTGATTTCATCGACCGGCGGGTTCGCCTGGGCCGGGTGGGCGGCCAGCAGCAGCAGGCCGAGCGGCAGCGTCGCGCGCATCATGAGGGTGATCCGTCGAAAAGAGAGGAGGGGGAAGCCGGACGGCCCAGGCGCGGAGGCGCCCAACCGGTGCGGAAAGGTCAGCGGCGGGTCAGCGCGCCAGCGAAGGCGCAAGACGTCCCGTGGAAGTCGCCGCAGCCCTGCTCCTCCATCCGCACGCGCTTACGGTCAGAGCCGAAGCGCAGTGTTAGAGCGCAGATCTCCTCCGAGCCGCTCCCCTTGCGGTTTAATGTCAGCACCCCGGCGCCACCGGGCTTGGCAAGACCGCGCAACTCGCCGGTGCATTCATTCGGAATCGCCGTCTCGGCAACGACGAAGTGAGTGCCGCTGCCGTCACCCAGCTCAAACACCTGCAGATCGAGCCGTCCCTCGCCGCGGCCTTGGTAATGCCCTTCAAAGGGCGAGTCGGCATGAGCCGGCATCGCGGTGACGGCGAGCGCGACCAGTACGCCGAAACGCAGGGCAGTCGTGGCGGCATGCATGTGCCGGCGAACGCGTGGCCTGCGGCCGATCGAGGTGGGTTGACGGGCCGAGAGGGACATGACGAAGGGTCTCGCGGAAGCTCCGGCGGAGCCGAGGATAGGTATTCCCGTTCCCCACCCCGCGATTTTACCGCCGGCTGCATATTCCTGCTGCGGCCGGCGGTCGCACCCTGGGTCAGACTGCCTCGGATGACAGATCCTTCGGACGGCGAAAGGCAGCCGTGCCTTTGCCTGGCCGGCCGACCGCGTAGACCCGCAGACCGTGCTGGCTTTTCAGGCTCTCGGTGATCATCCCGACCGTGCCACCCCTTTGGTCCGCGTCGAAGCCGAACAGGACGAGGCGCGGCTCGGAGTCGACCCGCAGCCGGCGTGCGCCGGAGGCCACCTCGTCTACGAGCGGATCGCGCTGCGGCAGCGCCGCCACGTCGAGGCCGCGGGCCAGCCGCACCGTGCGGCGCAGCGTGTCGAGGCGGACGAGGTCGCGGCACAAGGCGGGGTAACTCGTAGCGAGGCGATCGGCCTCGTGCTTCAGCGTGGCACGGTAACGTTCGACCTGCCCCACGATGGCTGGGGTCGATCTTGAGCGCAGGGCAGGGTTTGTCGCGAGCTTGGCCTCATGGAAGACGAGCCACGCCTCATCGGCCACGCCCCGCTCCTCCAAGCTCGCTACGTCGAGCCGATCCTGCCGCGTTAAGGCCACACCCGCGTCCGCGTCAGGGGACTGGAGTACGGCGTCCACCTCCGCTTGCGCTCCGTCGGGCTCGGCCGCGATGTCGAGGGGGGCCCCGGTGAGTGAGACCTCGACATCGACGACGTTCGGGCTGGCCTGTACCAGCGCGTGCACACCCGTCTTCTCCAGACCGGCGAGCGGCGTTGCGGCCCGCTTCATTTCTGCCAGCGTCACCGGTCCTTCATAGCGGGTCCAGACCGCTGCGGCCGGATCGAGACCGAAGCCGCCATCCGCGGCGAGGCGGGTCATGGCCTGACGCTGGCGCACAAGGTACTTCACGTGCGTCTCAGCCGCGACGCCCTCGCTCGCTGGGGTGATCCGGAAGAGTGAGGCGCCGCGGTAGTAGACGTTGAGCGACCGGTTCCGGACCGCCAGCAGCAGGTCCGGGTCGGCGAGCACATCGGCCCACCATGCTCCATTCGGCGCGTCCAACAGCGCTTCGAGGGCGGCGAGGAACGGCTCGCCCAGGCGTCGATACGGAACGGCAGCCGTACTGCTTCCGGGGGCGTTCTCCACGCTACTCATGCCGCCGTCTCCCACCATTGTCCGTCCTCTCTGATCGTGACGCGTGACCCGAACAGCGCCGGGAAACGCTCGGGTTCGAAGGTGTGGATCGGAACGAGCTGGCGCGGCGCAATCGCCTCTGCCAGGCGCTTGAGGTCCGGGATGCTGGCGTGGCCCGAGGTGTGGGCATGGCTGAGCGGAATGGCGCGCGCAGCCAGATCGATGACGAGGGCTTGGCCACGAGGCTGGCCGAGGTAGCCGGCCCACTGCGACCAGATTGCCCGTGCGCCGGTGAGACAGTCGGCTCGGTCGAGGTCGGGCAGCAGCGAGTGGCGGAACAGTAAGGCGGCGCGGGGGGCAAGTGCTGCGAGTTGTTCGCCGAAGATGCGATTCGCTCCGTGCCGCTCGATCAGGTCGAAGCGGCTGGTGCGCTTGACCCGCACGCGCTGGTGTTGCGGTACGAAGACATTGACGCCCGGCCAGTCGGATTGCGGGATGCGCGGGTTGCCGGTCGCGGCCAGCACCTCGGCGGCGTAGAGGTCGAGCACCAGCGTGCGGCGGGTGCACTTGCATGCGCGGAAGAGGGAGACGACGCGGTCGATGTTCTGGGCCGAGGCCGCCACCAGCGCCATGCCTTCGGTGTCGGCAAACAGACTGACGAAGCGGTCCTCGATGTCCGCCTCGGTTGGGAAGGCGTGGTCGTCGTCGAGCCGACCGAGGCTCGATCCCTCCAGCAGCAGGGTGTCGATGCCGCGCGGCGGGTCGCGCACGAGGCGCTCGAACAGCGCGCCCTTGCGCCCGTGCGCGCGCAGGTCGCCGGAGTACAGCAGCCGTTGCTGACCTGCCTCCACCAGCAGGGCGTAGGCGTCGTAGGCCGAGTGGTCGACGAGGATCGGCGTGACGGTGAACGGGCCGAAGCGGAGCGCCTGCCCGTCGGTGAAGGTGATAGTGTTTGTCGGGACATAGCTGTCCGGGACGAAGGCAGCGGCGACCCGGAGGATACGCAGGGTCGCGGCGCCCATCGCCACGGGTAGGTCCGGCCCGGCGAGGTGGCTCAGTCCGACGTGGTCGCGGTGGCCGTGGCTGAGAACGAGCGCGAGGAGATCACCACCGCCGGTCAGTCCGTTGATCGCCGGGTGGTGGCTCGTGTCGTCGGGGGCCCCGTCCAGTGGCAGGCCGAGGTCGAGCAGCAGGCGGGCACCATCGTGCTCCAGCTCGACACAGGTGCCGCCGATCTCGCGCGTGCCGCGGTGGATGCGCACCCGCATCGTGACCCTGTGCCCGTACGGTCTCCCTGCCGCAGGGCAAGCTTAGCCTTACCCTGTGGCTATAGCCAGTGGTTAGATAGCCCCTGCTGACCGCTGATCCTCATCCTTGAAGGGTCGGGCATTGGTCGCGTGGAACCTGCGCCGGGTGCGCGTGGCGCAGAATTTGAGCCAGGAGCGGCTGGCGGCGGACGCGGGCGTGGACCGTGCGTATCTCGGTGGCCTGGAACGGCAGGCAGAGAACCCGACGGTCGATTTGCTCGACAAAGTCGCCGAGGCGCTGGCCGTCCCGCTGGGGGAGTTGTTCGTGGCGCCGGCCGAGGGTGAGGCACCACCTGCGCCACTCAGAGGCGGGCGACGGCGCTGATGGCCTGATCGAACCCCGGTTGCTGGGGGTCTTTCGCTCGGTGGCTTAACTCGACACATTGGGGTGGAGGCGCGAGAGATCCACTCCGATCGCAATCGTTTCGATGGCGGTCTGTAATTGCGGCAGGGTCGAGCGCTTGGTGTATCGTGCCGTTTCGCCTGCCGTCGCGTGGCCCGTGACGTGGTCGATCACCGCCGGCACCACGCCCGCTTGGTGCATCAGCGTCGTCGCCGTGTGCCGAAACGAGTGAAAGTCGAGGCCGACCCGGTAAACCCCGACGTCGCGGCGGTAGCGGGTGAACCATTTGGTGAAGGCGTGGCCGAGCCTTGCATCCGCTCCGCCCGGTTCGAGGCCGGGGAAGAGCCGTTGTTGCTTGATGCGCCGGTGCTTCTCGACGTGCACGAGGAAGCCGAGGCGGATCAGCTCCGAATGAATCGGCACGCGGCGCACCGCGGTCGCATTCTTCACCTTGCGTGGTGGCCGATCATTGATGTCGATGAACCAGACGTCCTCGTCCTGTCGGATGTCCTCTACGTGCAACTGGCAGATTTCTTCCTGACGCATGCCGGAGAACACGGCGATCAGCGGCAGCCAGAACTTCTCGTCGCGCAGGATTAGGGAGCCGGGCGTGGTGCGTCGAGCCGCTGAGGCGCAGCCCGTCCAGATTGGGGTCGCGAACAGGCGGGCAAGCTCGGCCCGCTCCCACATGTCGCGCTGCTCACTGGTCTTGCGGCTGTTGGCAAAGCGGAAACCGGCGAAAATATTGGCGGCCGCCTCGTCCTTCGCCACGGCTGCGGTCCAGAGTGCGGACAGCGCCGAGAAGTGCCGCTTGACCGTTTTCTGCGTGATGAGTGGCGCGCGGCTCACGGCCGGCAACGCGTTGGATGCGGCTAGAATCTCCTCGACGGTGAGGGCGCGGTAGCGCGGGTGCTTCCCGTAATCGTTTGGCAGCCGTTCGATGCGATCTCGGAAGCGGCCGGCATCCTTGCGAGAGTAGGCGGAGAGTGGCCGGTCCCCGCAGACGTCCACGAATAGCCGAAAGGTCGCGCTAGCCTGGGATGCTGTCTGTCGGTCCCAGGCACCTGTAGCAACCTGCGTGGCGCGAAAGGCCGTTCCCACGATCGACAGGGGATCGACGCCATGCTGGGCTGTTTGAGGTTCGGGCTCGACCGCAGCAGGAGGGGCCGTCGGCGGGACGGACGACCCTGAGGCCAGCGCCTCCAGCTGTATTTTCAGCAGGCGGTCGCGGGGCTCGAAGTTGAAGTCGCCCTGATATTGCGCTCGGATGGCCTCAGCGACGTCGATGCCCGCCCGCAGCATGGCCTGTCGCGCCTGGGCGAGGTCCGTCGGGCTGAGGTCAATGACCGCGATGCCTTGCTTGCGTAGCATCTGCTCGGTGACGAAGCCGGCTTCCTCCAGTCTGTTACAGGCGAGCGCGTCGCGGTTGCGTACTGCCATTGTCTCGTACTGCAAGACCCGGCGCTCGCGCACCTCGTTCGGGATGGCACCGTGCGCGAGGCGTCCTCGGCTCTCACCGTCGAGGATGAGACCGTAAAAATCCTGTACGAGGCGGGCGAGTTGGGCGTCGGTCAGCATCGGCATCGCACGGAGGGCCGAGAAAAGGCTCTCCGAGGCAACGTATAACTGACACGCTCTTAGCTTGGCAGTGCGGACATCGGAAGTCGCGAGGCTGCGCACCAGCTCGCGCCGTCCGATGCGCTTACGCAGATCGTCGGGGATGCCGCGCCGGAAGTGAAAGACCGTCCCTCGCAGGACGAAATTGGATCGTGCCGACACTCCGCTCCTTCGCCGTTCCTCGAACGGACTTTGTAGCAGCGGATTGTAGCAACCGGCTCACTCCGCAGGGCGGCTGCGCGAGAAGCTCAACGAACTGAATGGCTTAGGAGTTTAAGTGGCTGGGGGACCTGGATTCGAACCAGGACTAGCGGAGTCAGAGTCCGCGGTTCTACCGTTAAACTATCCCCCACCGAAGCCGTCACCGGCCCCGTCGAGGGAGGCCGGAAGCAGGTGGGATCGCGTTGGCCGCCATCCCGCGCTCGGTGCTGGCGTCAGATAGGCTGTGATGGGCGTCGCGTCAACATGGCTGCACGCGTGATCGTGTGAGTGAGGCTCAGCAGCCACGGTGCTGGAGGCTGCCGGGTCTCGGGCGGGGCGGGTGGCGGTGTCCGCGCGCTCGGAAGCCACCCGTTCAGTTCAGGGAGGGCTGCCGGTGACCGGCCTTCGCCGCGACGAGCGCCTCGCTCGGCGGCGACGCCGTTCGAGGGGACGGGCCTAGCGCCAGTGTCTCGGCGATCACGTAGCGGGCCAGCGCGTCGAAGGTGTAGACCCGTTCGACCAGAGCCTGAGCGGCCGACGTCATCCGGTCGACCCCCGCGTCGTCCGTGCGCAGCAGCTGGTCGAGGGCGCGTTCCAGATCCTCCTGCGGGTCGAGATAGAACCCCTCGCGGCCGTGCAGGAAGGGTTCGATGCCGGTCAGCGGGCGGGTATCGAAAATCGGCACGCTGCCCAGCGACGCGACCTCGTAGTGCCGGTAGCAATCCCAGCCGACGCCGCCCGGTGACAGGCAGAACCGGCTCCGGGTGATCGCCTCGGCGAAGGCTTCCGGGCTCAGGCGATGCGTCGGCGCGTGGATACGCCAGCCGCGGGCTGCCAATCGCGGCAGGACGCCGCTGACGGTCTCGCGGAAGGCGATGCCCTGCGCCGAGCCGGCGTAGAACAGATCGTAGCTGCGCGCGGAGGCCGGGATCGGGGTTTTCAGCGCCGTCGCCTCGATCCCGAGGGCGAAGGGGCGCAGCTTGGCCCGGAGCGCCAGGCAGGCGGGATCCTGGCGCGCATGGCCGGCGCAGGCGCCGCGGGGCAGCACCGTTTCGAGGGTGTTCCACGGATTGGCGGCCAACTCGCGCTTGAAGAACAGGTCGCACCGCCGGAGGAAGGCGCGGTCGCGCGGGTGGATCGTGAGATGGTCGGTCACGTCGAGGACCGCGAGCCTGACGCGGGGGCCGCGGGCGGCGAACAGGACGAGGCCGCGGAAGGCGAGCCCGATCAGGCTCAGGGCCGCATGGACGGGGTAGGCGTGCCCGGCGCTGTTGACCGGACCGACACACCGGGCGACGACGATGTCGTAGTCCTGGGCGAGGCAGGCCCGGCCGATCCCGGCCACCCGCCGCGCCAGCTTCAGCAGCCGCAGCGGCAAGCTGCCGGAACGCGGCGCGCGGGTCCGCACGTCGGCCCAGCGCAGCCGCGTGTCGAGGAAGGTCGTGCGCTCGGGGAAGGCGGCCGTCACGAGCGGCATCAGCCCGAATTCGAGAATCCGCGGAGGGCCCGGGAGTCCATCCGACGCCACGTGGCGGGCGCGGTCGATCAGCGTCTCCATGGCGACTCCCTGGCGGTTTCGGGGTCGGCATAGCGGCGCCCGCCCCGCGCCGGGACCGTGCCACCGGATCCGCTCGAACGGAGCGGCCTCCGCCTCATGACGCCGGCGCGATGTCCGAGCCGGCACCCTCCGTCATCGCGACGGGATCGCGAGGGCTTCGCCTCGGACATCAGAAGTGGGCATGGGGCTGAAGCTTCAGCCGGCTGCGGCCGAGATCGAGCTGTTTGCTGACGAGCCAGTCCGGATTGCGGGCGTTGAAGTAACCCTTCAGCGCGTAGCGCCAGAATAGCTCTTCCGCGCGGGAAGACGGCCCGTGCACCCCCTTCACCTGGGCGACTTCGCCCAGCGCCCGGGCCTTGTGGGCGAGGTTGGCGCTGTTGTTCTGCCCGGTGCGGCGGAAGCAGGCGACCGGCCTAGCGACGCGGGCATAGGGCTCCTGCGCCAGGGCACGGCAGAACATCTCGTAGTCGCCGCAATCCCTGAACGCGTAGTTGAACCCGCCGAGCTCGGCGTAGAAATCCCGCCCGATGTAGGTCGCCATGTGCATGACCGGGTTCCAGCCGAGGCACACGAGCATGCGCGGCGTCATCCAGTTGGGCGGGGCGGCCAACCCGCCCAGACCCCGGCCGCGCCCGTCGATCCAGCGGATCCCGCCGACGACCCAGCGCCGATGGCTGCCCTTGTAGGCCTCGACCACGGCCTCCAGGCCGCCTTCGAGCAGCACGTCGTCGGCGCCCAGGAAGCCGAGCAGTTCGCCCGACGCAGCGAAGGAGCCCTTGTTGATCGCGTCGAAGATGCCGCGATCCTTGCCCTGCAGCACCGTGGCGCCGAGGCTTTGCGCCAGTTCGACGGTACCATCGGTGCTGCCCGCATCGACGATCACGTGCTCGACCTCGATGCCGTTGCGGGCGCTGGCCCGCGAGGATTCAATACATTCGCGTAAGTATTCGACGCCGTTCAGCGTCGGGGTGACCACGGACACCTTCATGGCCGGCTTCCTCGTCTTTCGGCTTGCGATCGCGTGCGGGACCACGCGCGTTCGGGCAGGGGCGGCGCCGGGCCCTCACGGCGCCGCATGATCGTCAGGCCACAGCCGCGAGCGCGCTGGAGAAGCTGTCACGGCCGGCGACGAGGGGGAGGGGCGCTACGAGGCCGCCGAACCGCTCGGCGGGGGCACAGCCGTTGGTGACGATGCCCTTGTTCATCGCCCAGACCGCCGCCTGCGTCCGATTCTTCACTCGGACCTTGCGCAGGATCGCCTTGACGTGAACCTTGACGGTCGCCTCCGCGATATCGAGGTTGCGGGCGATGACCTTGTTGGACTCCCCCAAAGCCAACCCTTCGAGGATGTTGACCTCGCGGCTCGACAGGCTGGAGAGCGAGGTGCCATCCGCCCGCTGCAGCCCGGTCAGGGCGGCGACCGGACCGGGTGCGCGCACCGGGTCGAAGGCCAGGCACAAACGCCCGAGGAAGCTCACCGGCAGCACCGCGCAATCGGCGATCACCACCTCGAGAGTCTTGAGCAGGTCGGCCGGAGAGACATCCTCGGTCAGATAGGCCGAAGCGCCGAGTTGAAGGCTGCGCAGCATCAGCCCTTCGGTATCGCGCAGCGCGAGCGCCACGATCTTGACCTCGGGCAGCGCCTCGGCGACCTGCCCGACGATGCCCGCGGCCTCCTCATCGATGACGACGAGCGCCAAATGCGCCGCCTTGAGGTCGGACAGGTGAAGCGCCGGGCTGGCCGCGACCTGCCGCACCATGAAGCGGGTGCCGGAAAGAAGCGCGATCAGGCTTTCCCGGACCATGCGGTTGTCACTGACGATGAGCGTATCGATGTGTTCCATCGGAGCTACTCCCCTGATCTCCTGAAAACCTCCCGCGCCGGATCACTCTGACCGCCAGATTCTGTTCAGGCCGTTCAAACGCACATATTGTGCGTCGCAGAATGGTTAGGCACAAATTAACTAGACCGAATGGGAGGTGTCCTGTCATGTCAGAAAAAACTTGGACATCTCAACAAGGCGTATCCAGTTCGTACTAGGCTTTTCCCTTGAGAATGGTCGGCGCGAGCAGCGCAGCCTCGGTTCGATTTCTGACGCCGAGCATTCGGATCACGGCTGAAACGTGAATTTTCACGGTCGCCTCGGCGATACTCAGTGCGATCGCGATCTCTCGATTGGATAACCCCTTGCCGATCAGCGCCAGAACTTCACGTTGGCGCAGGGTCAACCCGAACGTTCGCACGCTGCGCTCCGGTTGCCGCAGCCCCGACCCGGCATCCGGCGGCTTCACGGCCAGGATGGTGGTGGGTGCGTAGAGCCGGCCATCGAGCGTGGTTCGGACCGCCTCGAGCATTTCCTCGTGGCGCTGGCGCCGAACGATCAATCCGTGGAAGCCGAGGCTCAGGGCATCCTGGAACAGGTCGGCCGAGGCATGGGGGACGACGAGCAGGAGGCGTGCGGTGCCGGCCGCGCGCTTCAGGGCTCCGAGATAGGTCGGATCCCCAGCCGGAAGGAGGCGCGATCCGACGATCACGAGGTCCGTCTTCAGCGGTGACCGGAGACTGTTAATCAATTCTGATGAATTCGAAACATCGACGACGACGATTCCACTCAGATTCAATTCCAGAGTTCGCCGCAAGACGATGCGGAAATTTCTTTGGTCATCTGCGATGATGATCCGCAACATAACTGAGCGTTAACTCCTTAGATTGCCGGTCATCGCGAGTAAAATGAATATATCTGCTATAAATTCACTTCGAGCGCGCCGATCTGTTTTTATGCTCTGAAAATCACAGCTTTCGATCGCACCGCACTCAGGAAAACGTCAAATTAAAACGAAATCCCGAATTATAGACAAATTGACAGACTTTCCTGCCTCGCAGAAGAGCTCTGCCTCGCCCAATGCTTAACATGCGAACCGCAATCGGCAAGTTTCTCTCAAGAGACTACCCGATATTGGCAAATATTATTTTGAATCGTCGATTCGATCAGGAGCTCATTCCAGAAAATCCGCGACGCGCTATCAATTATGAACTGAATACGCCTTTCGGGCTATCAACAATGAGGTATCAGCAAAACACTTTTGTTATATACCGCGCCGCAGCAGAGTCATATCGTACAACCTTACGGTCGCCTGGGCAGAACTAATCCGGTGTTTCGATCATAACCCGGATGGATCATGCCACCATGGCAACGGTGGGTAGTGGGGGGACTCCGTCGATGTCAGTAATCGTGGCGGGTGATGGCGGCTCGATCACGCGGCTGATGTACGAGCGTCGATGCCGAACGTTCTCGACACGCTTATCGCGCCCTCGCCGGCTCCACGGAACAACACGCGTGGCCGCACGGAGGCGGTGACGTGTCCGGGGGGGCCTCGTCGATGGATCAGAGCGTGGCGACGGCGGCCGGCTCAGGCCCGCTGACCGCGGACGCGGCGCGCGTCCTCGATGCGGTCGATGCCCCCGTCCTGGTCGTCGCCCGCTCGGGCAGCATCGCCTACGCCAACGATCCCGCCCGCCTGCTGCTGATGCGGGAGGATCCCTCCCGGAGCCATCTGAGCGGTCATACCTCACGCAACAGCGAGACCTCGCCGGCCGACAAACACGCGCTCACAGGCAAAATCTCGACGGTGTTTCTGGCCCGAGCCAGAGCGACGCGGACGCCGCTTCCCGGCGTGATCGCGATCAAGCGGGGAAGCGGGATACGCCGTTACCGCTGCCACGGCTTCCGCCTGAACCGGGAGGGGATCGACCCCCTGGTTCTCCTGCGGCTCCTGCCGACGCCGGAGATGCGGTTCAATCTTCAGGCGACCGAGGCGGCGATGCTGCGGCGCGAACTCGCCGCGCGCGAGCGCCATCAGCGCAGCCAGCAGGCGCTGCTGCGCGAGCGTGACCTCCTACTGGCCGATTTGCGCAGCAGCGCGCAGGCGCGTCTGCGCGCCGAACGCGACCGGGACGCGGTCCTCGCCCAACTCTACCGGGCGCATCAAGCCGAGCGGGAGCGTCTGGCCCGGGAACTCCACGACGAGGCCGGCCAGCAGCTCGCATGGCTGAAGCTTCAGCTCGAGCGCCTGCGGCGCGCGCCCTCGCCGACGCAAGTCGAGGCGATGTTGAAGCAGGTCGATGCGATCTCGGCCAGCCTGCGGCAGGTCGTTCGCGAGCTGCGCCCGGTCACCCTGACCGAACTCGGCCTCATCCTCGCCCTGGGCGGCCTCGTGCGCGAATGGTCCGACCAAAGCGCGATCCCCATCGACTTCCAGCTTTCGGGAACCACGGTCCGCCTCACGCCGGAGATCGAGGTGACGATCTTTCGGCTGGTGCAGGAAGCCCTCACCAACGTCGTCAAGCACGCGCCGGGGGCGCGCCACGTCTCCGTGACCCTGCAATACGCCAGTACGGGCGTCACCCTGGCGATCGAGGACGACGGGCCCGGACTCGCCTGCGAGCAGGCGCACGAGGCGCGGCGGGCGGGCGGCGGCTTCGGGCTCGCGGGCATGCGCGAGCGGCTGACCCTGCTCGGAGGAACGCTCATGATCGAATCGCCTCCCGGCGGCGGGACGACGATTCTGGCGCGATTGCCGCTGACAGGGGGATGAGATGCGAATGGCGAAAGAACGGGTCAGGGTCGCCCTGATCGACGATCACCCAATCTTCAGAAGCGGGGTCCGCGGCCTGCTCGGCGAGACGGCCGGCATCGAGGTCGTCGGAGAGGCGAGCGACGGCCGGCACGCCCTGGATCTGGTCCTCAGGACCAAGCCCGACGTCGTCATCATGGATATCACCATGACCGGCATGAGCGGCCTCGCGGTGGCGCGTGCGCTCCGGGAAGTGGGCTCCGCGGTGCACATCGTCTTCCTGACGGTCAACGAAGACCTCGCCTTCGTCGACGAGGCGCTGACCGCGGGGGCCCAGGGCTATGTCCTGAAGCGTTCCGCCGGCACCAGCCTGCTGGAGGCCATCGAAGCGGTCGTCTTGGGCGGCCAGTACGTCGATGCCGAAATGCGGGCGCCGCCAGCGCCGCCCGACCGTACGGAAGCCGGCCCGCCCGCTCCGCATCCCGGCCAGGAGGGCGGCCTCACCGCACGGGAGCGCGAGGTGCTCCGGCTCATCGCCCTCGGCATGACCATGAAAGAGGTCAGTCTCGCCATGTCGATCTCGGCGGCCTCGGTCGACACCTACAAGATCCGCGGCTGCAAGAAGCTCGGCCTCCGGTCCCGCGCCAGCATCGTCCGCTTCGCGCTCGGGCAAGGCTGGCTCGAGACCGAGAACAGGCGCTTGTCGTCGGAGCGGCCACCATCACTGATGTGAGTCTTATCGAAAACCGGCGTTTCGTTTGCGTAGGAGTTGAAACCATCCCATGAGCGGCGCACCCGATCACCTCGTGCGTTTCATGCGGCACGACGCGGACAACCGACATCCGGCCATCGACGGAAGGCACCCGACGGATCATTGATCGTCGAGATTCTACCGCTCCGCATGACCGGGGCGGGCGCTCTCTTGCATATTGTCAGAGCTTTTTCTCGTAGCAGGGCCGACCGGCCAAAGCTGCCCGTTTCATTGCAAGCGTTGCACCGCCTCGGCAGCCGAACGGCCCGCGACAAGCCCGGCCCCTTCTCACCGAGCCTGCTCAGCCCAGTTCCTGCGCCGCGCGTTCCAGCGCGCCCAGAAGCGGTTCGATCTGCGCGGCGCTCAGATCGTGGAAGCCGAGGGTGCGGCCCATCACGACGCCGAGCAGCGCGAAGAACAGGGCGGCCCCGACACCGGCCGGCCCCTCCGCAGCCTCGAACCGGGCGAGCCGCTCGGCCACGAACACCCGGTAGCCGGCGAGGGCATCCGGATTCTCGGCGGAGGCGAGCAGAAGGGCGCGGCTGAACTCGTCCTCCTCGCAATAGCTGCGGCGCAGATGCTCGATCATGCCGAGCGCGAGCCCCGTCGCCCCCGGGCCCCGCTCGGCCTCGCAGGCGGCGATGCCGGTGCGCAGCTCCTCCAGCTTGCGGCCGACGAGGGCGAGGATCAGCGCGTCCTTCGAGGCGTAATGGTGCAGCACGCCGCCCTTGCTCAGGCCCGCCTCCGTCGCCACGGCGTCGATGGTCAGCGCACGCGCGCCGCCCCGGCGCAGGACCGCGCCCGCCGCGTCGAGAATCACTTCGGCACGGTCGTCGCGCCGGCTGCGCGTCTTCTGCGACATGATCGCCCCCGATCCCCGCCCCTGCACGCGCCATTCAGCGTGCCACACTAAATCACTGTTGTCGCTGATGTTTCGGGAGAAACCAGGGGCGTCCCCCAAGCCAGCTCGCTTAAAAACCGTCTGGACGGTCGGTAAGATAGGCGATAAGCCTGCGCCGCGAAAGCCGTCCTCTCACGAATCGGCCGTATGCCCCGTCCCCGCCGTCCGGAAACTCGGCCGATGTCCCCACGGCTCCGCCCCCTTCTCACCGCCACCGCCCTCACGGCCGCCCTGTCGGCCCTCCTCGTGACGGCGGCCTTTCCTGCGGATGCGCCGGCGACTTCCGCCCTCCCGGAGGCGGAAGACCCGTCCGTCGCGCTGGTGCGGGTCGTGACGGCGACGGAGGGCCCCGTCACC
This sequence comes from Methylorubrum sp. SL192, assembly GCF_026672325.1. Taxonomy (NCBI): domain Bacteria; kingdom Pseudomonadati; phylum Pseudomonadota; class Alphaproteobacteria; order Hyphomicrobiales; family Methylobacteriaceae; genus Methylorubrum; species Methylorubrum sp. SL192. The sequence continues at coordinate 3,674,816 of NZ_JAPPQV010000003.1, read as the reverse complement.
TCGGATGTGGTGCTCACCGGCGACATCCAGGCCCAGGCCCAGACCAACGTCGCCTTCCGCACCAACGGCAAGGTCGCCGAACGCCGTGTCGAGGTCGGCGATCACGTCACCGCCGATCAGGTGCTCGCGGTGCTGGAGCCGCTGACGCAGCGGGCGAATCTCGACAACGCCCGCGCCGCCCTGGTCTCGGCGGAGGCGCAGCTGACCCAGGCCAAGGTGACCTTCGAGCGCCAGAAGCAGCTCATCAACGGCGGCTACACCACGCGCCCGTCCTACGACAACGCCGAGCAGCAGCTGCGCACCTCCCAAGCCGCGGTCGATTCGGCCAAGGCGGCGCTCGGCACCGCCGAGGAACAGCTCTCTTATACCGAGCTGCGCGCGGGCGTATCCGGCATCGTCCTGAGTCGCACCTTCGAGGTCGGGCAGGTTGTGCAGGCGGGCCAAGCCGTGATGGTGCTGGCCCAGGACGGCCCGCGCGACGCGGTGTTCAACGTCTACGAGGCGCTGACGGCCCACCCGCCCGGCGACAAGACGATCCATGTCACGCTCCAGTCCGATCCCGCGGCGGCGGCGACGGGTCACGTGCGCGAAATCTCGCCGACCGTGGACGCGGCGAGCGGCACGGTCCGCGTCAAGGTCGGCTTGGAAGCGACCCCGCCCGCGATGTCGCTCGGCGCCGTGGTGATCGGCCGGGGCCACTTCGCCTCGCGCGAGGCCGTGGTGCTGCCCTGGTCGGCGCTCTACCGCTTCGACAACCGGCCGGCGGTGTGGATCTACGATTCCGCCGCGGGCACGGTCTCGATCCGCGGCGTCGAGATCGACCGCTACGGCTTCGACAACATCGTCCTGAAGGGCGGCGTCAGGTCCGGAGAAACGGTCGTGGTCGCCGGCATCCAGTTCCTCCGCCCCGGCCAGCACGTCGCGCTGGCGGCACAGAACGCCGCGCCGGAACCGACGAAATCCGCCGCGGGGGAGGGCGGACGATGAGGCACGCGCTCCTTGTCTGCGCCGTGGTTGCCGGCGCCGCTCCGCTCACCGCCTGCCAGCCGTCGCAGGAGGCGCCCGCACCGCCGCCCGTGCGGCCGGTTCTGACCACCCTGGCACAGCCCACCGACAGCGTGATCTTCGGCCCCTTCGCCGGCACGGTCGAGCCGCGCTACCAGTCGCAGCTCGGTTTCCAGATCGGCGGACGGGTGGTGGCCCGCGACGTCACCGTCGGCGACGTCGTGAAGAAGGGCCAGCGCCTCGCAGCCCTCGACCCGATCGTCTCGCGGTTCGACCTCAGCCGCGCCGAGGCGGAACTGTCCGATGCCAAGGCCCAGGCCGAGAACGCGACGGCGACCGAGGCGCGCACGCGGCGCCTGATGGAGGGCGGCAACGTCACCCAGGCCCAGCTCGACGCGGCGGTGGCCCGGCGCGACACCGCCCAGGCCCGCCTCGCCCAGGCCGGGGCCAGCCTGCAGAAGGCCCGCGACCAGATCGGTTACACCGAGCTGCGTGCCGATTTCGACGGCGTCGTCACCCAGCGGCTCGCCGAGATCGGGCAGGTCGTGAGCCCGGGGCAGGGGATCGTGACGCTGGCCCGGCCCGAGACCCGCGAGGCCGTGGTCGACATCCCCGAGACGCCGGCCGGCGCCATGCCCAAGGACGGGCTGTTCACGGTGGTGCTCCAGAGCGCGCCGGAGATCACCGCCCGCGGCCGGGTGCGCGAGGTCGCCCCCTTCGCCGAAGCCGGCACCCGCACCCGCCGCGTCCGCCTGACCCTGGAAGAGCCCGGCCCCGCCTTCCGGCTCGGCGCCACCATTACCGTCGCGCTGGAGCGCCGCATCGAGCGCCGCTTCGTCCTGCCGGCCACCGCGCTCCTCGACGCCGAGGGCCGCCGCTCGGTCTGGATCGTGCCGGCGGCCGACAAGCGCGGAGACGAGAATGCGGGTGGGCAAGAGGCCGCGCAGGGGGATGAGCCGGGCGACCGGCACGTCGAGCGCCGCGACGTGACCCTCGACGGGGACGGGCCGGACGGAAACGGGCGCATCGCCGTGCGCACGGGGCTGAAACCCGGCGAGCGGGTCGTGGTCGCGGGCGCCCATTCCCTGCGCGACGGCCAGACCGTCCGGCTGGCCGACGACCGGAACTGAGCCGGAACCCGGCAAGGGATTCGGCCCGGCAAGACATCCGGCAAGACATTCTGCAAAGGTTTCCGCGCGTGAAGGACTTCAACCTTTCCGATTGGGCGCTCGGCCACCGTTCGCTGGTCTGGTTCCTGATGCTCGTCTGCCTCGTGGCGGGCGTGATGGCCTATTCGCGCCTCGGCCGGGAGGAGGACCCGCCCTTCGCCATCAAGACCATGGTGGTGCAGGCGAGCTGGCCCGGCGCCACGATCAAGGACACGCTCGATCAGGTCACCGACCGGATCGAAAAGGAACTCCAGCAGATCAACGCGCTGGATTACGTGCGCAGCTACACCACGCCGGGGCAGGCGACGGTGTTCGTGCAGTTCCGCGACACGACGAAGAAGGAGGAGATCCAGCCCGCCTTCTATCAGGTGCGCAAGCGCCTGGGCGACATCCAGCACACCTTCCCGCAGGGCGTGCAGGGCCCGTCGTTCAACGACGAGTTCGGCGACGTCTACGGCAACGTCTACGCCTTCACCGCCGACGGCCTGACCCACCGGCAGCTGCGCGACTACGTCGAGGGCGTGCGCACCGAGATCCTCAAGGTGCCCAATATCGGCAAGACCCTGCTCATGGGGGTGCAGGGCGAGACGATCTATCTCGACTTCTCGACCCGCAAGCTCGCGGGCTACGGCATCGATCTCCAGGCCTTGATCAAGGCGCTGCAATCGCAGAACGCGGTGGCCGCCTCCGGCGTGGTCCAGGCGGGGCCGGAGCGGGTGAGTCTGCGGGTGAGCGGCCAGTTCTCCTCCGAGGAGTCGCTGCGCAACGTCAACCTGCGCTTCAACGACCGCTTCTTCCGCCTCGCGGACGTGGCCGAGATCTCCCGCGGCTACGAGGACCCGCCGGCCGCCCTGTTCCGCGTCGACGGCAAGCCGGCGATCGGGCTGGCCATCGCCATGCGCCCCAACGCCAACCTGCTCAAGTTCGGCGAGGATCTGAAGGAGCGCATGCACCACGTCGAGGGCAAGCTGCCCATCGGCGTCGGCATCCACCTCGTCTCCGACCAGCCCAAGATCGTCGAGGAGGCGGTCGGCGGCTTCACCAAGGCGCTGGTCGAGGCCGTCGTCATCGTGCTGGTCGTAAGCTTCGTCAGCCTGGGCCTGCGCGCCGGGCTCGTGGTCGCGATCTCGATCCCGCTCGTGCTCGCCATCGTTTTCGTCGTCATGCAGATCATGGGCGTCACGCTCCAGCGCATCTCGCTGGGGGCCCTCATCATCGCGCTCGGCCTGCTCGTGGACGACGCGATGATCACGGTCGAGATGATGGTGGCCCGCCTCGAACTCGGCGACAACCTGAAGAAGGCGGCGACCTTCGCCTACACCTCCACCGCCTTTCCGATGCTCACCGGCACGCTGGTGACGGTGGCGGGCTTCCTGCCGATCGGCTTCAACGGCTCCTCGGCGGGCGAGTACACCTACTCGCTGTTCGTGGTGATCGCCGCCTCGCTGCTGGTCTCCTGGGTGGTCGCGGTGCTGTTCGCGCCGCTGCTCGGCGTGACCATCCTGCCCAAGACCATGAAGCACCATGCCGAGCGGCAGGGCCTGTTCACCCGCATCTTCATGGCGGTGCTTCGGGTCGCGATGCGGCTGCGCTGGATCACCGTGATCGCCTGCGTCGCCCTGATGGGGCTGGCGGTGGTCGGGATGGGCCACGTGCAGCAGCAGTTCTTCCCGTCCTCCGACCGCTCCGAGCTTCTCGTCGACCTGACCCTGCCGCAGAACGCCACCATCGCCGAGACGCGAGCGCAGATGGACCGCTTCGAAGCCCGGCTGAAGGCCGATCCCGACATCGAGCGCTGGAGCTCCTATGTCGGCCAGGGCGCGGTGCGCTTCTACCTGCCGCTGGACCAGCAGCTCGCCAACGCCTTCTTCGGGCAGATCGTGATCGTCACGAAGTCGCTGGAGGTGCGCGACACGGTCATGGAGCGGCTGCAGAAATTCGGCCGGCACGACTTCGTCGGCACCGACGTCCTGGTGCAGCCCCTCAGCCTCGGCCCGCCGGTGGGGCGCCCGATCCAGTACCGTCTCTCCGGCCCCGACGTGCAGGAGGTGCGCCGGCTCGGGCTCAAGCTCGCCGACGTGGTGGCGACCGACAAGCGGCTCGCCGTGCCGACCTTCGATTGGAACGAGCCCGGCAAGGTGCTGCGCGTCGAGATCCTGCAGGACAAGGCGCGCCAGCTCGGCGTCACCAGCCAGGACATCGCCGGTATTCTCAACGCCGTCGTCGGCGGCCAAGCGATCACGCAGGTGCGCGATTCGATCTACCTCGTGAACGTGGTCGGCCGGGCGCGCACCGTGGAGCGCACCTCGCTCGACACGCTCCAGAGCCTTCAGGTCGCGCTCTCCAACGGCTCGGTCGTGCCGATCCTGGCCTTCGCCAAGATCGATTACGACCTGGAGCAGCCGATCGTCTGGCGCCGCGACCGGGTGCCGACGCTCACCGTGCGCGCCACCATCAACGACGCGACCCAGCCCCCCACCGTCGTCGCCGCGCTCCAGCCGGCCATCGACGCCTACATGAAGGCGCTGCCGGAGGGCTACACGCTGGCGGTCGGCGGCGCGGTCGAGGAGGCGGGCAAGGGCCAGGGCCCGATCGCCGCCGTCGTGCCGGTGATGCTGCTGGCCATGGCGGTGTTCCTGATGATCCAGCTCCAGAGCTTCCAGAAGCTCTTCCTGGTCTTTTCCGTCGCGCCGCTCGGCTTGATCGGCGTGGTCCCGGCGCTGCTGCTGTTCGACAAGCCGATGGGCTTCGTCGCCATCCTCGGCATTCTGGCGTTGATCGGTATCATCGTGCGCAACGCCGTGATCCTGGTCAGCCAGATCGAGGAATGCGAGGCCGAGGGGATGGCGCCCTGGGACGCGGTGGTCGAGGCGACCCGCCACCGCATGCGGCCGATCCTGCTCACGGCGGCGGCGGCGAGCCTCGGCCTGGTCCCGATCGCCCGCGAGGTGTTCTGGGGCCCGATGGCCTACGCGATGATCGGCGGCATCCTGGCCGCGACCGCCCTGACGCTGCTGTTCCTGCCCGCACTCTATGTCGGCTGGTACAGGATCAGGCCGCCCTCGCGCGACGCGGCAGCGCCCAGCCATTGAGGCCGGGCCGGCGCGGGCGATCCTCGCCCGGTGCCAGTGGCATCCCGCGGCAGCCGGCGGATTCGAGACGATCACGCACAGATGAAACCAGTTGTATTATGCATCTCACGCGTTTCGAGCTGAGATTTTTGCGCTTGAGCGCATGACCTCTGCTTTCGCTGCATAGCCGTCCTGTGCGGCAACACGCGTCGCCAAAACCCCTTTGCGGATGTCAAGCCATCCGCTAGGCACGTCCCGAACGCCGCGCCAAGGCGGCGGCTCCGATCACCTTCAGGCGAGCCGGCTGCCCGCGATGACCACCGACCACGCCACGGCCAATTCCCACCCGCTCGAGCGCGACGCGCAAGTGGCCATGAGCCACCACGACGTCAGCCCCAACGACATCGCGCTCGGCGTGGTGATCGGGCGGGCGTCGGAATATTTCGACTTCTTCGTGTTCGGCATCGCCTCGGTGCTGGTGTTCCCGAAGGTGTTCTTCCCCTTCGCCGCCCCCCTCACGGGCACGCTCTACTCGTTCGCCATCTTCGCGCTGGCCTTCATCGCCCGCCCGCTCGGGTCGGTCTTCTTCATGTGGGTCCACAAGCGGCACGGACGCGGGGTGAAGCTCACCCTCGCCCTGTTCCTGCTCGGCGGCTCGACCGCGGCGATCAGCTTCCTGCCGAGCTACAACTCGATCGGCATCGTCGCCATCGAGCTGCTCGCGGTGCTGCGGGTCGCGCAGGGCTTCGCGCTCGGCGGCGCCTGGGACGGCATGGCCTCGCTGCTCGCCCTCAACGCGCCGCGGGAGCGCCGCGGCTGGTACGCGATGATCCCGCAGCTCGGCGCACCGTTCGGCTTCATGGTGGCGAGCGCGCTGTTCGCGTTCTTCTCCGTCAACCTGACCCCTGAGGATTTCACCGACTGGGGCTGGCGCTTCCCGTTCTTCTGCGCCTTCACCATCAACGTCGTGGCCCTGTTCGCGCGGCTCCGGCTCGTGGCCACCCCCGAATTCACCCGGCTTCTCGACAAGGGTCGGCTCGAGCCCGTCAGCGTCGTCGATCTCGCCCGCCACCACGCCCTCGACGTGTGGATCGGCGCCTTCGTGCCGCTGGCGAGCTTCGCCCTGTTCCACCTCGTCACGATCTTCCCGATCGCGTGGCTCGCCCTGTCGAGCGAGCGCTCCGCCGGCGACTTCCTGATGGTGCAGTTCTCCGGCGCCATGGTTTGCGCCGGCGCGATCGCCGCCTCGGGCCTGATCGCCGACCAGATCGGGCGGCGCAACGTGCTGCTCATCAGCGCCGGGCTGATCGCCGTGTTCGCCTGCGGCAGCATCCTGGCGCCGCTGATCTTCGGCGAGAACGCCATCGGCCAGACGATCTACGTCAATATCGGCTTCATGCTGCTCGGCCTGTCCTACGGCCAGACCGCCGGTGCCGTGACCTCGCGGCTGGGCGGGCGCTACCGCTACACCGGCGCGGCGCTCACCTCCGACCTCGCCTGGCTGTTCGGCGCGGGCTTCGCTCCCCTCGTGGTGCTGTACCTCTCCACCGAGTACGGGCTCGCGATGGTCGGCGTCTACCTGCTGTCAGGCGCGCTGGCGACGCTGCTCGCGCTCTCCCTCGACCGGTCCGAGATGCGCCAGATGTGAGTTTTGCCCCGCGGGCGGAGACTCATCTCGCCGCGGGACCGGGAGCGCTTTCCGCCGAACCCTGGATGCCGGTCCGGCGCCAGAAAGCGTGTCACAACAAGGTCCCGGAGAGGCCGAGCCGACACCGTCGGCTCGGCCTCTCCGGAGAGAAACGAACCGCCGCCACGCGGGAAGTCACCCGCGCGGCCCTTGCGATGGAACGAAGATTCGTGGCCATGACCGCCGACCGTTCAATGAGAGCCCGTGCCGGGGCCGGCTCCGCGGGCCGGATCCTGCGGGGTCTCGTCCTCCTGCCGCTGTTCGGCCTGCTCGCCGGCTGCAACCTCGTGGTGATGCAGCCCTCCGGCGACATCGCCATGCAGCAGCGCAACCTCGTCCTCGCCTCGACGGGGCTGATGCTGCTCATCATCATCCCGGTGATCGTGCTGACCCTGCTGTTCGCGTGGCGCTACCGCGCGTCGAACACGGCGGCCCGCCACGACCCCGACTGGGACCACTCGACCGGGCTCGAAGTGGTGATCTGGACCGCGCCGCTGATGATCATCATCGCGCTCGGCGCGCTGACCTGGATCAGCACCCACACCCTCGACCCGTTCCGGCCGCTCTCGCGCATCGAGCCCGGCAAGCCGGTCGCGGCGGAGGTGAAGCCGCTGGAGGTGGAGGTCGTCGCCCTCGATTGGAAGTGGCTGTTCTTCTACCCCGAATACAACGTCGCGACGGTCAACGAGCTGGCTGCGCCGGTGAACCGGCCGATCACCTTCAAGATCACCGCCTCCTCGGTGATGAACGCCTTCTACATCCCCGCGCTCGCCGGCATGATCTACGCGATGCCCGGCATGCAGACGCAGCTTCACGCCGTGATCAACAAGCCGGGCGCCTATGACGGGCTGTCGTCGCACTACAGCGGCACCGGCTTCTCGCGCATGACGTTCAAGTTCCACGGGCTCGACGGCGACGGCTTCGACCAGTGGATTGCCAAAGTGAAGCAGCAGGGTTCGGAATTGAGCCGTGATGCCTATCTCGAACTCGAGCGCCCGAGCGAGCGCGTTCCCGTCACCTACTACGCCTCGTTCGCCGACGGACTCTTCAGCAAAATCCTCGGCATGTGCGCCGTGCCCGGCAAGATGTGCATGCACGAGATGATGACCATCGACGCCAAGGGCGGCGCCGGCAAGGAAAGCCAAGAGAACGCCGAGCGGCTCCAGTACGACAACCGCCATGTGCAGCGCGGCGACGAAGCCCCGGGGGCGACGACCCCGGCCTCGCACCGCGCGCCCAAGAGCGAGTCGCCCGACGGCGATAAGAACCACGAGGGGAGCGGCCAAGGCCACTCCGCTCCCGACCAGACCAACAACTGATCCGTCGCCGCCTCAGGATTTACGGACGAGTTTCAACCCATGTTCGCAAACACGGACCTGCAGCACCTGCTGTTCGGGCGCCTCTCCTTGGAGGACATCCCGTTCCACGAACCGATCCTGCAAGTGACCTTCGCAGGCGTCGCCGTGGCCGGGATCGCGGTGATCGCCGCCATCACCTATTTCCGCTTCTGGGGTCCGCTCTGGCGCGACTGGTTGACCTCGGTCGACCACAAGAAGATCGGCATCATGTACGTCGTCCTGGCGCTCGTGATGCTGCTGCGCGGCTTTGCCGACGCGTTGCTGATGCGCTCGCAGCAGGCGATCGCGTTTGGCTCCAACGAGGGCTTCCTGCCGCCGCACCACTACGACCAGATCTTCACCGCCCACGGCGTGATCATGATCTTCTTCGTGGCGATGCCGTTCGTCACCGGCCTGATGAACTACGTCGTGCCGCTGCAGATCGGCGCACGCGACGTCGCCTTCCCGTTCCTGAACAACTTCTCGTTCTGGATGACGGTGTCCGGCGCGGCCACGATCATGATCTCGCTGTTCGTCGGTGAGTTCGCCCGCACCGGCTGGCTCGCCTACCCGCCGCTCTCGGGCGCGGACATGAGTCCGGGGGTCGGCGTCGATTACTACATCTGGGGCCTGCAGATCGCGGGCATCGGCACGACGCTGTCCGGCATCAACCTGGTCGCGACCATCGTGAAGATGCGCGCGCCCGGCATGTCGATGATGAAGCTGCCGATCTTCACCTGGACCTCGCTGTGCACGAACGTGCTCATCGTGGCTGCCTTCCCGATCCTCGCCGCCGTTCTCGCGCTGCTGAGCCTCGACCGCTACGTCGGCACGCACTTCTTCACGAACGACCTCGGCGGCAACCCGATGATGTACTTCAACCTCATCTGGATCTGGGGTCATCCGGAGGTCTACATCCTCATCCTGCCGGCCTTCGGCGTGTTCTCGGAGGTCACCTCGGCCTTCAGCGGCAAGCGCCTGTTCGGCTACACCTCGATGGTCTACGCGACCGTCGTCATCACGATCCTGTCCTACCTCGTGTGGCTGCACCACTTCTTCACGATGGGTTCGGGCGCGAGCGTGAACTCGTTCTTCGGCCTGACGACGATGATCATCTCGATCCCGACGGGCGCGAAGATCTTCAACTGGCTGTTCACGATGTACCGCGGCCGCATCCGCTTCGATGTGCCGATGCTGTGGACCGTCAGCTTCATGGTCACCTTCACCATCGGTGGCATGACCGGCGTGCTGCTCGCCGTGCCTCCGGCCGACTTCGTGCTGCACAACTCGCTGTTCCTGATCGCGCACTTCCACAACGTGATCATCGGCGGCGTGCTGTTCGGCATGTTCGCCGGCGTGAACTACTGGTTCCCGAAGGCCTTCGGCTTCCGGCTCGACGAGTTCTGGGGCAAGGTCAGCTTCTGGTTCTGGACCATCGGCTTCTACGTCGCCTTCATGCCGCTCTACGTGCTGGGGCTCATGGGCGTGACCCGCCGTGCCCAGCATTTCGACGACCCGTCGCTGCAGATCTGGTTCGTGATCGCCGCCATCGGCGCGGGTCTGATCGCGCTGGGCATCGGTGCGATGATCGTCCAGTTCGCGGTCTCGATCAAAAACCGCGAGGCGCTGCGCGACGTGACCGGCGATCCGTGGGAAGGCCGGACCCTCGAATGGGCGACCTCCTCGCCGCCGCCGGACTACAACTTCGCCTTCACGCCCGTGGTGCACAGCCTCGACGCGTGGTGGGACATGAAGGCCCGCGGCTTCCAGCGTCCGCTCTCGGGCTACAAGCCGATCCACATGCCCAAGAACACCGCCACCGGCGTGATCCTGGGCGTGGTCAGCATCGTCTTCTCGTTCGCGATGATCTGGTACATCTGGTGGCTCGCAGCGCTCACCTTCGTGGCGATGCTGGCGATCACGATCGCCCATACCTTCAACTACAACCGCGACTTCTACATCCCCGCTGAGACGGTCCGCCGGACCGAGCAGCAGCGGACCGAAGCGCTCGCGGCGCGGGTCTGAGCAGCATCATGGCAACGCACGCGACCCACACCCTCGTCGGCGACCGGATGTCCGGCGCCGACGTGCCGGACTTCCTCGATCTCGAGGGCGAGCATCACCCGGAAGGGGGCACGATGCTCGGCTTCTGGATCTACCTGATGAGCGACTGCCTCATCTTCGCAGTCCTGTTCGCCACCTACGCCGTGCTCGGCCGCAGCTACGCGGCCGGGCCCTCGCCCAAGGACCTGTTCGACCTGCCGATCGTGGCGGTGAACACGTCGATGCTGCTGTTCTCCTCCATCACCTACGGCTTCGCCATGCTGGCGATGGAGAAGGACGACCTCGCCAAGACCCAGCTCTGGCTTGCGATCACCGGCCTGTTCGGCGCGGCCTTCGTCGGGCTCGAACTCTACGAGTTCGCTCACCTGATCCACGAAGGCGCCACGCCCCAGCGCAGCGGCTTCCTGTCCGCGTTCTTCACCCTGGTCGGAACCCACGGCCTGCACGTCACCTTCGGCCTGATCTGGCTCGTCACGCTGATGATCCAGACCCGGCTCAAGGGCCTCGTTGTGGAGAACAAGCGCCGGCTGATGTGCCTGTCGATGTTCTGGCACTTCCTCGACGTCATCTGGATCGGCGTCTTCACCTTCGTGTACCTGATGGGAGTCCTGCAATGAGCGGGGCAGCGCACGCCGACGATCACGGCCATGGGCAGGATGCCCACGGCCACGGCTCTTTCAAAGACTACGTCACGGGCTTCGTGCTCTCCGTCATCCTGACGGCGATCCCGTTCTGGCTGGTGATGGGCGACGTGCTGGGCGACAAGCTCATCACCGGCGTCGTCATCCTCGGTCTGGGCGCGGTGCAGATCGTGGTTCACATGATCTACTTCCTGCACATGAACACGAAGTCGGAGGGCGGCTGGACCTTCATGGCGCTGATTTTCACGATCACTCTCGTGGTCATCACCCTGTGCGGGTCGATCTGGGTCATGCACCACCTCAACACCAACATGATGCCGATCTCGCCCGAGGAGATGCGTCACGCTCCCTGACGCGTCCCGCAAACCCGACGCTCCGGCGCCCGCCGCCCCGGCAACGGGTCGGCGGCGCCCATTGCTCGTCCGGCTCGCGCTGATCCTGGCGGGCCTTGTGGTGACGGGCGTCTTCCTCGGCCTCGGCACGTGGCAAGTCGAGCGCCGGGTCTGGAAGCTCGACCTGATCGACCGAGTCGAGGCCCGCATCCGCGCCGAGCCCGCGCTCGCACCGGGCCCGGAGGAATGGGCCGGTCTCACGGCCGCCTCCGCCGAGTACCGGCGGGTCCAACTCACCGGCCGCTTCGCCTATGATCGCGCCACGCTGGTCCAGGCGGTGACCGCCCGCGGCGCTGGTTTCTGGGTGCTGGTGCCGCTCGTGACCCACCGCGGTTTCACCGTCCTCGTCAACCGCGGCTTCGTGCCGACGGAGGCCCGCGAGCGCACGGCCCGTGCTGCGGGTGAGCCGGACGGGGACGTGACGGTCACGGGCCTGCTGCGCCTGACCGAGCCCGGCGGCGCCTTCCTGCGCCACAACGATCCGGCGGCCGACCGCTGGTACTCCCGCGACGTCGCGGCCATCGCCGCCGCCCGCGGGATCGACGGCACGCCAAATCAGGTCGCGCCCTATTTCGTGGATGCCGACGCCGCGCCCAATCCCGGCGGCCTGCCGGTCGGCGGCCTCACGGTGGTGGCTTTCCACAACAACCATCTCGTCTACGCGCTGACATGGTACGCCCTCGCGCTGATGACCGCCGCGGCCCTCATCTACGCCCTCAGGGGGTCTCGCAGGATGCCGCGTCGCTGACGGACCGCCCTTTGTCGGTCTGACGGGGTGATGACGCGCGGCATCCGGCCATGACGCCGGGTGAGGCGACGCGCCCGGAACCGTTGAAACTATTTTTCACATTTTTTCCTGGACCTGTATCGATTTAACAGTTGAGGTTGTTAACCCTTCGTACACCAATCACCATCGCGATTCGCGGCAGCCCTTGCCGCGCCGGATGAAGCTGGGAGCCAGGATGGGAGTCGCCCTGCACGGGCCTGAGCGGGACGGACGTGATCGCCGGGATGGCGACGGAGTCTCCCGTGGCGTACCCGAGCCGCTGGCGGATCTCATCGTTGCCATGGAGCGGACGCTCGTCGCGCTGGCAGGGGAGGGCGGGGGCCGCAACGAGTTGCACGCCCTGCGCAACTATCTCTCCGACCTCTGCGTCCTGACCCAGGAGACGCCGACGATCCGGCGGGCGGTGGACCGTCTGGTCTTCGCGGGTGACCGCCTCGGCGAGGCGGTGATCGCGCCGCGAGGCTACGAGCGCCGCTGGCGGAGCCCCCGCCTGAACAAGGCCCGCCAAGCGCTCACCTCCCTCGAACGGACGCTCGCCGGCGCGCGCCCGAGCCGGATCGCGGTGCGGCTCGACCGCGACTGGTGACGGCAAAGCGGTCGGGACCGACGCCGCGCCGCGTAGGCGCCCATCGAACCGCGCGCGATAACGGCCGAGCTTGGCGGAACAGTTGCGCCGGCCAACGGTTTGGGGACGCGTGCGACAGGCGCACCGTTCCCCCCTTTCGAGCCACCGAATGGATAAACCCAGCCGCTCGGCCCAGACCTGGGCAGCCACGGCCGGCGCCGCCGCGCTGGCGGTCGGAGCATGGTACCTCCTGCCCGTCGAGGACTGGCTGCGCGCCTTTTCGGACTGGGCGAACGGCCTCGGTCCCTACGGCCTCCTCGCCTTCGGCGTGCTGTTCTTCCTGGCGACCCTTCTCGTCGTACCGGGCACCCCACTCACCATCGCCGGGGCCGTCGCCTTCGGCTGGGCGGTGATGCCGGTGGTGCTGTTCTCGGCAACGCTCGGCTCCTGGCTCGCCTTCGTGGCCGCCCGCCACCTGTTCCGCGAGCGGGTGCGGGGACTGATCGAGCGCCGGCCGGCGCTGAACGCCACCGTAGAGGCGGTCGGCGACGGCGGCTGGCGGCTCATGACCCTGATGCGGCTCAGCCCCTTCGTGCCGTTCAACGCCCAGAACTACGTCTTCGGGGTCACGGATGTCCGCACCTCCGCCTATCTGGTCTCCACGGTGATCGGCATGCTGCCGGGCACGGTGGTGTGCGTCTATCTCGGCGTCATCGGCCGCCATGCCGGCAGCGACGAGCCGACCCACTGGATCACCCTCGGCCTCGGCCTCCTCGCCACCGTCGCCGCGGTGGAACTCACCCGGCGCCGGGTGCGGGCCAAGCTTGAAGCCGGCAAACTCAAGCTGGGAAAGGCCGGGGCAGGATGAGCGTTCCGCTCGAACAGGGGATGAGCCTGCCGTCGCGGCGCGGCGGCTCGGTGCGCGCATGAGGATGGAACGCGGGGTGGGTCAAGGATCGTCCGAGAGCTGGCTGCGGCCCGGGCTCACCTGCTGGCGACAGGAGCGAGCGGGGCGCGTCGCGGTGCTGCATGACGGCGCGGCCTATTTCGCCGCCGCCCATGCGGCGCTGCTGAAGGCGCGCACATCCATCACCCTGATCGGCTGGAGCTTCGATCCGCGCGCGCGCCTGCTGCCGGGGGATTCCCCCGATGCGGGCGAGACCCTGGCGGAACTGCTGCGGCGCCTGAAGGCCGCGCGGCCGGAACTCGCCATCCGCATCCTGATCTGGGACATGCCCTGGCCGATCTCAGCGGGCAACGACCACACCCCCGACAGCGTGCGGGAGAGCCTCGGGCCCGAGATCGACTTCCGCATCGACGGCACGCTGCCCCTCGGCGCCTGCCAGCATCAGAAGATCCTCGTGATCGACGATGCGATCGCGTTCAGCGGCGGCAGCGACTTCGAGGTGAACCGCTGGGACACCCCCGCCCACCGCGATCGCGACCCCCGCCGCCGCCTGCCCTCCGGCGAGGACTACCCGCCGCGTCACGACGTGATGATGCTGGTCGATCGTGACGCCGCGCGGGCGCTGGCGGATCTGGCCCGCGAGCGCTGGCGCCGCGCCACCGGCGAGAGCCTTCCGTCCGCTGACGGTGATCCGGACGGGGACTCGGACTTGGATCCTTGGCCCGAAACCCTCGCGCCGCACCTGACCGACGTGACGGTGGGGCTCGCCCGCACCGATCCCCCGCTGGCTGGGCGCCCGGCGGTGACGGAGAGCGCCGCGCTCTATCGCGCCTCGATCCGCGCGGCGGAGCGCTTCATCTATCTGGAGAACCAGTATCTCACCTCGCCGGTCGTCGCGGAGGCGCTGGCCGAGCGCCTCGCCGAACCCGACGGGCCGGAGATCGTGATCGTGCTGTCCGAGCGCAGCCCGAGCGGCTTCGACCGCCTGACCATGGACAGCGCCCGCCGTGGCCTGATCCGGGCTTTGCGCCGCGCGGACCGGTTCGACCGGCTGCGGATCGTGGCGCCGCACACGGAGAAGGGCCGGCCGATCCTGGTCCACGCCAAGGTCGCGATCATCGACGAGCGCCTGCTACGGATCGGCTCGACCAACCTCAACAACCGCTCCCTCGGCTACGACACCGAGTGCGACCTCGCCGTGGAAGTGCCGGCCGACGACGCCGAGGCCCGCGCGGCTTTGCAGCGGCTGCTCGTCCGGCTGCTCTCCCATCACGGCGGCTGCCCGCCCGACGTGTTCGGGCAAGCCTTCGCGGCGCGCGGCTCCCTGCGCGCGGTGCTCGACGATCCCCGCTTGATGCCGTGCTCGCGGGTCTGCCCCCTCGTCCCCTCCCGCCGCGGCCCGGTGGCCCGCCTCGTCGAGGCTTTCCATCTCGGCGACCCGGTGAGCCCCGCCGACGCGTGGCGCCCCTGGCGCCGCCGCAAGGCGCTGCGCCGGGTTGGCGGATCAAGTTTCTTGGAGGAGGACACCGCCTCACAACCGGAGAAGGCGGCACTGGGCGCCTCATGACCCCCCACCGTGACGGTTGGACGGTTGGATTTTAACTGGCTCCCCCTCTCCCCGTACGCGGGGAGAGGGGATGCGCGCGAAGTCGAGGCGGTCCCAGAGAGCAGAGGCGCGCGGCTACTTGTCGAACACCGCCTGCAAAGCGGCCTGATCCTTCCGTGCCTCCTTGCCCGCGGGCAGGGCGATCAGGGTGAGGATGCGCGCCTTGTCCGGCGTGAGGTCGCCCGCGAACACCGCGCCGGCCTTGCGCAGGGTGTTGCCGCCGCCCTTGAAGCCGTAGACCGGTAGGGCGCGGCCGTCATGGACCCTGGTCGCCACGATCACCGGCACACCCTTGGCGATGACTTCGGCGATGGCGTCGTGCATCTCGGCGTTGACGTTGCCCCAGCCATAGGCCTCGACCACGATCGCCTCGGCCCCGCTTTCAGCCGCGTGCCGCACCTGCGAACCGTCGGCGCCGGCATACATCGCCACGAGATCGACCCGCGGCATCCGCTCCGGCAGCGGCAGGGTCTGGCGGCGCAGGGAGCGGCGGCTGAACACGACGCGGTCCTCGTCCACGTATCCGAGGATGCCGGCCTCCCCCGAATTGAAGGTCTCGACGTTGCTGGTGTGGGTCTTGCGGACCTCGCGCGCCGCGTTGATGCGGTGGTTGAGCGTCACCGTCACGCCCTGGCCCACCGCGCCCTCGGCCAGGATCTGACGGGCGGCGTTGAGGAGGTTGCGCGGGCCGTCGGCATCCGCGTCGGAGGCGTTGCGCTGGGCGCCCACCAGCACCACCGGCTTGTCGCTCTTTAGCGTCAGGTCGAGGAAGTAGGCCGTCTGATCGAGGGTGTCGGTCCCGTGCAGGACGATCGCCCCGCGAATGCCGGGATCGGCGAGCAGCGCGTCGAGCTTAGCGGTCAGCGCCGGCCAGCGGTCCGGGCCCATATAGTCGCTCGGCACGTTGCTGAACTCGGTCACCTCGATGGTGGCGATGTCCTTCAGCTTGGGCACCGCCGCGACGAGATCCTCGCCCGAGAGGGCCGGGACCGGCGCGTGGGTCGTGGGATCGAGCTTCATCGCGATGGTGCCGCCGGTCGCGACTACGGCGATCCGCGGCGGCTCGGCCCGAGCCGGCCCGGCGGACAACGCGGTCAGGGCGGCGAGACCGAGAGCAGTCAGGGGTCCTGTCGTCTTCGTCATCGTGCGCGCATCCTCTCCCGTCCACGGCCGGTCGTCGGGCCGGCCCGCGGACGACCATGCTCGCGCGCGGAAAGACCCTCAACCCGGCTCGATCCGGATCTCCGCCAGAACCGGCAGATGGTCGGAGGCCTTCCGCGCCAGCGGCGTGTCCACGACCGCGATGCGCTCGACGGCGACGCGTTCGCTGACGAAGACATGGTCGACGCGCAGCAGGGGAAAGCGGCTCGGGAAGGTGGCGCCGCCGCGCCGCCAGCGCCGTTCCCCCGTGAGCCGACGCGCATCGGTGAGGCGTCCGCTCAGCCGGCGGTAGGCGCGCGACCAGCCCATGGCGTTGAAGTCGCCGAGCAGCACCGTCGGCGCGTGGCAGGCGGGATCGCCGAGCCAGTCGGGCCCGAGCAGCGCCTTGGCCTGGGCGACGCGCTCCGCCCCGAGCAATCCGAAATGGGTGGTGATCACCTGAAGCTTGCTGGCGCCCGCCGTCACCTCGACCCACAGCGCCCCCCTTGGCTCCAGGCCGGGGCGCCGCAGCAGCCCGGGCAGGGGGCCGGCGCGCTTGAGCCGCGACGGCAGGTGGGTGAGCAGGGCGTCGCCGTAGCGCTCCTCCTCGATGTGCAGGGCCGGGTGGAAATGCGAGAACATTCCGACCAGCCGGGCGATCTCCTCCGCCTGATCCAGACCGTCGGTGCGCGGGCGCCCGACATCGACCTCTTGGAGCGCGACGATGTCGGGCGCCAAGTCGGCGATCACCCGTGCAACCCGCTCCGGCGCGACCCGCCCGTCGGTGCCGCGGCAATGGCGGACGTTGTAGGTGAGCAGGCGCAAGCGCCGCGACGCCGCCGATGCCGGCTCATCCGACGCGAGTTCCGATCGTTCCTCGGCATGCGCCTCGATCTGCTCCTGTTGCACGCCCTCTCCCCCGGCCGGATTGCAGCGCGCCGCCTGCAAGGAGCCGGAGCGGCGCGCGCCAACCGAACGCCGGGACGGGCCAACCGATCCCTGATCGCGTCGGATCGCATGCAGCCAAACCGCGCCGACGGCCGTTTTCCGCGTCCGGCGGAACCGCACCGGAGATGACCTCTTTCGAACAGGCGAGGCGCGTGATGCAGTGCCGAAGACGGAATCAGGTAAACGCGATGCGGACGAGCAGGGCACGCAAGGTATGAGAACCGAGGACGCCAGCGCCCGCTACGTCGATCTCGACGCCTGGGGCGGGCTCGACATCCTCCAGGCGCTCTGGGAGGGCCAGCTCGCGGCAGTGGCGGCGGTGGGGCCGGCCCTGCCGGCGATCGATGCGGCGGCGCGGGCCGCCGAGCCGGGCCTGCGCGAGGGCGGACGGCTGGTCTATGTCGGAGCCGGCACCTCCGCGCGGATCGGCGTGCAGGACGGGGCGGAGCTGCCGCCGACCTTCGACTGGCCGGAGGCGCAGCTCGGTTTCGCCATCGCCGGCGGGGAGGGCGCCTTGCTGCGCGCCGTGGAGGATGCGGAGGATTCCGCCGCCGACGGCGCCGCCTGGATCGCAAGCGCCGAGATCGGCCCGCGCGACGTGGTGGTGGGGCTGGCCGCCAGCGGCTCGACGCCGTTCACCGTCGAGGCGCTGAAGGCCGCCCGCAGCCGCGGCGCCGTCACCGTCGGCGTCAGCAACAACCCCGAGGCGCCGATCCTGCGCGAGGCCGCCCACGGCATCCTCGCCGCCACGGGGGCCGAGGTGCTGGCGGGCTCCACCCGCATGAAGGCAGGCACGGCCCAGAAGGTGATCCTCAACCTGTTCTCGACCCTGGTGATGATCCGGCTCGGCCGGGTCTATCGCGGGCGGATGGTGGCGATGCGCGCGACCAACCGGAAGCTGCGCGCCCGCGGCGTCGCCATGGTCTCCGAGCTCGCCGGCTGCCCGGCAGACGTTGCCGCCGACGCCCTGACCCGGGCCGAGGGCGACATCAAGCGTGCGGTGCTGCTCGCGGGGGGGATGAGCGCCATGCGGGCTGACGACCTGCTCCTGCGCCACGACGGCAACCTGCGCCGGGCGCTTCGCGAGGTGGGCCGATCATGAGCGCGACGACCTTCATGGCGCGGGAGATCGCCGAGATCCCCGACGCCGCCTCTCTGCTGGTAGCCGGCGAAGCAGCCCGGATCGGCGCGACGCTGCGGGCCAGGAGCTTCCCCTTCGTGGTCGTGTGCGGACGGGGCAGTTCGGGCCATGCCGGCGTGCATCTGCGCTACCTGATCGAGACGCGGCTCAGCCTGCCGGTTTCGGCCGCCGCGCCCTCGGTGGTGACGGGCTATGACCGTCCGCCGAACGTGGCGGGCGCGCTCTTCATCGTGGTCTCGCAATCGGGCCGCTCGCCCGATCTCGTCGCGGCGACGGAAGCGGCGCGGGCCGGCGGCGCCCTGACGCTCGCCCTCGTCAACGATCCCGATTCCCCGGCCGCGCGGGCGAGCGACCTCGTCCTGCCGATCCTCGCCGGGCCGGAGCATGCGGTCGCCGCCACCAAGACGGTGACGAATTCAGCCATCGCGGGGGCGGCGCTGGTTTCGGCCTGGGCCGGCGACGGCGAGCTGGAACGGGGCCTCGCCGCCCTTCCGGAGCGGCTGAGACAGGCACTCGCCCTCGACTGGTCGGCCTGGAGCGCCGACCTCGCGGGCGCGCCTGCGGCCTTCGTCACCGGGCGCGGCCACGGTCTCGGGCCGCTGCGGGAGATCGCCCTCAAGCTCGCCGAGACCCTGCGCCTACCCGCGCTCGGCTATTCGGCGGCGGAGTTGCGCCACGGCCCCCGCGCCTCCGTCTCGGCCGCAACGCCGGTCCTGGCCCTGCGCCAGGCCGATCCGCTGGCCGAGGGCGTGGACGCGCTCGTGCGCGACCTCAGCCGCGACGGAATGCGGGTCCATGCCTGCGGCGGTCCCCTCGGCACCCTGCCCTGGCTCGGCGACGGCCATCCGGCCTGCGACCCCATCGCCATGCTGGTGCCGGCCTACCGCGCCATCGAGGCCGAGGCCCGCCGCCGCGGCCTCGACCCGGACAAGCCGGCCGGTCTCACCAAGGTGACGGAGACGCTGTGATGACGAGTCCGGGTTTCGAAAGGGCGAGCCGTTTCGCGGGTCCGGGGCAGAGCCCTGGGACGATATCGGGGCTCCGCCCCGACACCCCGCCAAAGGGATGATCCCTTTGGGAACCCCTTATGATCAAGCGATCTGTGCGGACCGCATCTTCGATGGCGAGCGGATGCTCGGCGACCGCACCGTCGTGCTGCGCGGCGGGCACATCGTCGACGTCACCGCCGAGCCGCCCCCGGATGTTCCCCTCGTCCGGCTGCCGGCAGGCGCTGTGCTGGCGCCGGGCTTCATCGATTGTCAGGTCAATGGCGGCGGAGGGGTGCTCCTCAACGACGATCCCAGCGTGGCCGGCATCGCCCGGATCGCGGCGGCGCACCGGCGCGGCGGCACCACCGCCCTGCTGCCGACCCTCATCACCGACACGCGGCCCGCGATCCGGGCGGCCATCGCGGGCATTGCGGCGGCGATCCAGGCGGGCGTCCCCGGCATCCTCGGCATCCACCTCGAAGGCCCGTTCCTGAGCCCGCAGCGGATCGGCATCCATGACCCGTCCCGACTCGCCGAATTCGGCCCCGGCGACGCCGAACTCCTGACCAGCCTGGGCGAGCACGGCCTCACCCTGGTGACGCTGGCGCCCGAGTGGGTGCCGGCCGGCGCGGTGGCCGACCTCGTCGCCCGCGGCGCCCGCGTCTGCGCCGGGCATACGGCAGATGCGGGTTCCGCGATCCGGGCGGCGATGGCGGAAGGGCTCACCGGCTTCACCCACCTGTTCAACGCCATGTCGCAGATCGGCCCGCGCGAGACCGGCGCGGTCGGCGTCGCCCTCTCGGAGGCCGGGACTTTTGCCGGGATCATCGCCGACGGCCACCATGTCGGCGACGACCAGCTTCGTCTGGCCCTGCGCCTCAAGGGAAGCGAGCGGCTGATGCTGGTGAGCGATGCCATGCCACCGGTCGGCGATACCCGCGCGGACGCGTCCTTCACCCTGTTCGGACGCCGGATCGTCCGGACCGGCGACCGGCTCACCGGCGAGGACGGCACCCTGGCGGGCGCGGCGATCACCATGGCGGAGGCCGTCCGCCACATGAGCACGCGCGGCGGCGCCTCTCTCGCGGAGGCCCTGGCCATGGCCTCGCTGACCCCGGCCCGCTTCCTCGGGCTCGACACCCGGCTCGGCCGGATCGCCCCTGGCTTTGCGGCCGATCTCGTCGCGCTTTCCGCCGACAGGGCGGTGCTCGGCACGTGGATCGGCGGGGAACAAGCCGTCTGAGCCACGGTTCGCTCCCTCACGGAGCCCGTCCGGGGCCGCATTTTCCAAAAGGGTCGAGAACCATGAAACTTCCGCTTCGACGCGGCCTCTTCATCCTGGCCGCAACGCTCACTCTCGCCGCCGGCCCGGTGGCCGCGCAGGGCAGCAGCGGCAATGCGGGCAGTGGGCTCTCGCCATCGGCGAGCGCCACCGGCAACGACCGCAGCGCCGGCGTTAACAACGGCAACTACCGCCGGCCCGGCGGCTACGGCACGCGGCGGGGCTACAGCACGCGGCGGGCCTACCGCCCGACCAGGAGCCATTCGCGGCGGTCCATGCGGAGCCGCGCGCCCCGGTTCTGAGCGGTGCGCCGCGTCGCGTTGCCTGATGTCGCAGGGGCGAACCTTGTGAGCCGGGAGACGTTGGCGCGGCGCAACTTAACCGGGAACGGCCGTGACCGACAAAGCTATCGCCGACTACGCCGTGATCGGCGATACCTGCACCACGGCCCTGATCGCCCGAGACGGTTCCCTCGATTGGCTATGCTGGCCCCGCCATGACGGGCCGGCCGTCTTCCTGGCCTTGCTCGACAGCGAGCGGGGCGGTGCCTGCCGCCTCGTCCTCGACGGCCTGACCGAGATCACCCGTCGGTATCTGCCCGGCACCAACATCCTCGAGACCACCTTCGTCACCGCCACCGGCCGTGCGGTGCTCACCGACTTCATGCCGCTTCACCGTCATGAATCGGTACCGGAGGAGGGACCGGACGGCCAAGCGCAAGCTCAGGTGGTCCGACGCCTCGCCTGCCGGTCCGGCCGCGTCTCCGGCCGCTGGCGGCTGCGCCCGAGCTTCGACTACGCCCGCGCCCCGACCGAGGCGACGACGGAGAGCGAGACCTGTATCCGCTTCCGCGGCGGCGGGGACACCATCCGCGCCGTCTGCGCCGTGCCGCTCGCCCTCCGCGACGAGGAGGCCGAGGGCGCCTTCGCGCTCGGGGCCGGCGAACGCGCCGACCTCGTGATCGCCCACGGCGAAAAGCACGGCGTGGACGAAGAAGGGCTACCCGGCGCGGTGGATGCCTCGCTTGCCGACACACGGGCCTATTGGGAGGAATGGTCGGGCCGCTGCACCTACGAGGGGCCCTACCGCGAGACGGTCCTGCGCAGCGCGCTGACGCTGAAGCTTCTGACGCACGGCCCTTCCGGCGGCATCGTCGCCGCCGCGACGGCGGGGCTGCCTGAGGCGGTGCCGGGCAACCGCAACTACGATTACCGCTACGTCTGGATGCGGGATGCGAGCTTCACCGTCACCGCCTTCGTCAATCTCGGCTACCAGCGCGAGGCCGCCGAGTTCCTGCGCTTCCTGCGCGAGGCCGATACGAGCCGGGGGCGCGACCTTCACCTGATGTACGCCCTCGACGGTGCGGTGCCGGAGGAAGAATTCCTCGACCACCTGCGCGGCTGGCGCGGCATCGGCCCGGTGGGGATCGGCAACGCGGCGGCGGATCAGGAGCAGTACGACATCTACGGCGAGTTCCTGGTGGCCCTCCACGGCTACCTCGAAGCGGTGGAATACGACCCGCCGGTCAAGGTCAACGACCACCTGCCCGAGGCGCTTCGCCATCTCACCGACCACATCCTGCGGGCCCGTCACGCGGCCGACCACGGCCTGTGGGAGATGCGCACGGAGAAGCGCCAAAGCGTGCACACCAAGGCGATGCTCTGGGTCGGTCTCGACCGCGCCGTGCAGATCGCCCGCGCCGACCCGAAGCACCGTCTCGCCAGTCCGGACACGATCGCCGGGTGGGAGCGGGCGGCGGCCGAGATCCGAGCGGAATACCATGCGCGGGGCTGGAACGCGGGGCGCGGCGCCTACACCATGGCCTACGAATCGGACGATCTCGATGCGGCAGTACTGCGCACCGTGCTGTTCGGCGCCTTCGATCCGCACGATCCGCGCGTCGCGAAAACCCTGGAGCGGGTCGGCGAGGAACTCGGCGCGGGCGACCTCATCTACCGCTACCGGATCGACGACGGGTTGGAGGGCGAAGAAGCGACCTTCACCGCCTGCTCCTTCTGGCGGGTCGGCTGTCTGGCGCTGGCCGGCCGCAACGATGAGGCCACCGCCCTGTTCGAGCGGCTGCTGGCGCGAGGCAACGATCTCGGCCTGTTCGCCGAGGAGATCGATGCGGAAACGGGCGAGCAGCGCGGAAACGTACCGCAGGGCTTCACCCATATGGCGGTGATCAACCACGCCGTCCGCCTCGCCGCGGCCGACCGCGAGACGCCGACCGAGGAGCCGGATTGCCGGGCAGAGGCCGACGCCGTCCCAGCCTGATCGGCCTATACCAACAAAACCAGGCGATCGCGCGAAGCCGAGTGAGCGGCTTCACGGCGCGTGCTTTTTGGGACGTGAGCCCCGGACAGCATCGAGCGGAGCGGACGTCCGAGGAACCGATGCAGCCCGCGGAAGCGGGCGCTGGCGATTGAGGCCAGCAAAAAACCAGAGCTATCGCCTTCAAGCGATGGCCCTGACCGACACAAACCGGACCGATTGTCGGGCTACCTTGATTCCGAGGGTGCGGCGATGCGGAGGAGATCCGATGCGAAGCTACAACCTGTTCCGCCGCCGGGGCAGGGAAGCGCTTTTCTGCGCAGTTCCGGAGAGCTGTGCCGTGCCGCGCTTCGTCGGCGGCCGACGCTGGACCTTCGGCGGGCGAATCGATGAAAGCGCGAGCCCGCCCCCCGGCTTCGACGACCGCGCCGCGGTGACCGCCGTGCGCTTCAACGGCTTCTACCTGTTCCAGTGCCTCGACGAGGGGGGGACGAAGCGAGCGGCCGACGGACCGTAAGCGGGTGCGCAATCATGTCGAGCATTCCTTAACGGCCGGCATGCGAGACAGGCGTGCAGTCAGGCGGGCCGGAGACCGATCATGATCAGCGAGAAGCGCCAGGAGCCTCGCAAGCGAACCTTTCTCAAGGGACGGATCCACTTCAACAAGGGTGCGTCCAGCATGGACTGCCTCGTCCGGGATTTCTCGGAGATGGGCGCACGGCTGGAGTTGAGCGAGACCAATACCCTGCCGGAAACGTTCGACCTCTACATCCCGCAGAAGGAGATCACCCTCCGGTCGAATCTGCGCTGGCGCCGCGGCGACGCAGTCGGCGTCGCCTTCGCGGAGGTGCAGAAGGCTGCCCCCGAGCCGTCCCCGGCACCGTTGACGGACCCGTCGCTGGCCGTCCTGCTGCGCCGGATCGCCGAGTTGGAGGCCGAGAATGCCGGCCTGCGCGCGCTGATCGCGTCGATGGGAAGCAGCATGGGAGCCGGCACGGGAGTGGGCATGGGCGCGGGATCGACGAACGGAGCACGGCACGCCTGAGCGGAGGCGACATCCGCGCCCCCGAGCGGGGGGGCGAACGGATGTCGCGGAGCCGGCTCAGCCCTCGTCCAAAGCCGCCCGGATGCGCGCGGCATGCTCGGCGAGCACCGCAGGGTCGGCCATGCCGCCCTCATGGCGCTTCAGCGGCACGCCGTCGTGGCGCGGCACGAGGTGGAAGTGCAGGTGGAACACCGTCTGCCCGCCGGCCGGCTCATTGTACTGGAACAGCGTCAGCCCATCGGCCTTGAAGGCCGCCTTCACCGCACGGCCGACTCGCTGCACCGTGCCGATCACGGCCGCGAGCGTCTGCGGCTCGGCATCGAGCAGCCCGCGCGAGGGCGCCTTCGGGATGACGAGGGTATGGCCCTCGCCCTGGGGCATCACATCCATGAAGGCGAGGCTGTGCTCGTCCTCGTAGACCTTATGCGCGGGGATCTCCCCGCGCAGGATCTTTCCGAAGATGTTGTCCGGATCGTAGGGCGTCATCGCACGGTTCCTCGCAGAAACGGGCGGCACGTTGCACGGGCGGCCTCATCGCAGCAACCTTGACCACTCCGGCGGCGTTGACGAGCCCGTGACGGCGGCGCGCGCCGCTCAGGAGCGGGACATGGCCGAAAGCACGGGTGCGATCTACACGGCGGCGGGGGCCAACCTCGCCATCGCGGCGGCGAAGTTCGTCGGCGCCTTCCTCACCGGCTCGACCGCGATGCTGGCCGAAGGCGCGCACTCGCTCGTCGACACCGCCAACCAGCTCCTGCTGCTGGTCGGCCTGAAGCGGGCGAAGAAGCCGGCGGACGCCAAGCATCCCTTCGGCTACGGGCGCGAGGTGTATTTCTACGCCTTCATCGTCGCCCTGTTCATCTTCCTCGGCGGCGGCATCTTCGCGATCTACGAGGGGGCCCACAAGATCGAGCACCCCGAACCCTCCGCCGACGCGACCCTGTTCGGCGTTCAGCTTTCCGGCTTCTGGGTGAACGTCTCGATCCTCGGCTTCGCGATCCTGGCGGAGGGCTATTCCTGCTTCGTGGCCGTGAAGGCGTTCTGGGCGGAGAAGGGCGAGCGCAGCGCCATCACCGCGATCCAGCGCAGCAAGGACCCGGCGCTCTACACGATCCTCGTAGAGGACGTCGCCGCGCTGATCGGCCTCGTCATCGCCATCGGCGGCGTGGTGCTCGCGCATGTCCTCGACAAGCCGGCGCTCGACGGCTGGGCCTCGATCGGCATCGGCCTCGTGCTGATCGGCATGTCGATCTTCCTGATGATCGAGACCCACGGCCTGCTGATCGGCGAGGCCGCCGACCCGGCGGTGGTGCGCACGATCCAGGCGGCGGTGGCCGAGGAGAGCGCCGTCCAGCACGTCAACGCGGTGCTGACCCAGCATCTCGGCCCCTCGGACATCCTCGTGAACCTCAGCCTCGACTTTGCCGACGAGGTGCCCGCGGGCGAGGTCGAGCGGACGGTGGCGCGGCTGGAGCAGCGGATCAAGGCGAAGAGCCGCAACGTCACCCGCGTCTTCATCGAGATCCAGTCGCGGAATGCGCATGCCGCCGGGCATGCGCCGACCGATAAGCCCACCCCTGCGCCCACGGGCCACGACGCGGCTCCGCCCGGCTCGGCCGTTCCGGCGTGAGGGCTTACCGCTTCACCCCCTCGCGGGCGAGCAGGGCCGTCTTGCGCGCCGTGCCCCAGCGGTAGCCCGACAGCGCCCCGTCCGAGCGCACCACCCGGTGGCAGGGGATCGCGACGGCCAGCGCGTTGGCGCCGCAGGCCATGGCCACCGCCCGCACCGCCGCCGGCTCGCCGATGGCGCGGGCGATCTCGGCATAGGTCGCGGTGGTGCCGACCGGGATGCGGCGCAGCGCCTGCCACACCCGCTGCTGGAAGGCGGTGCCGCCGATGTCGAGGGGCAGGTCGAAGGTGCCCCCCGGCGCCGCGACGAGGCGCACGACCGCGGCCACCGTCGCCGCGAATTCCGCGTCGCCGGCCACGATCGACGCTTTGGGGAAACGCGCCGTCAGGTCGTGCCGGAGCGCGTCGGCATCGTCGCCGAGCAGGATCGCGCAGACTCCTCGAACGGTCGCTGCCACCAGCACGAGCCCGAGGGCACAGGCGTCGGTCGCGAAAAAGATCCGCTCGCCCGCGCCGCCCTTGCGGTAGGCCGACGGGCTCATGCCGAGCCGCTCCGCGCCGCCCGCATAGAACCGGCTCGGCGCGCCGTAGCCCGCCGCGTAGACGCTCTCGGTCACGGTTCGGCCCTCGGCGAGGCTGTCGGCGGCGCGAGCCGCGCGGTGGGCCTGGGCGTAGGCCCGCGGCGTCACGCCGGTGACCGCCTTGAAGATCCGGTGGAAGTGGAACGGGCTCAAAGACGCCGCGCGGGCGAGCGCGTCGAGGGAGGGCGGCGTCTCCGCCGCCTCGATCAGCCGGCAGGCGCGGGTGATTTTTTCGGCTTGCTGCTCGGACAGAGCGGGTTCGTCGGGCCGGCAGCGGCGGCAGGGCCGGAAGCCCGCGGCCTCCGCCTCCGCCGATCCGGCATGGAAGGAGAGGTTTTCGGGACGCGCCGCCCGCGAGGGACAGCTCGGCCGGCAATAGACCCCGGTGGAGCGCACCGCATAGACGAAACGCCCATCGAAGTCGCCATCGCGCGCGGCGACGGCGGCGCGCATCTCGGCCTCGGTGAGGGGCGCCTCGTCGGGTGGGGCGATTTCAGGTTCGGCGAGCATCGGCTCCTCCGGGAGAAGGGATGCGGCGACCCTGACGGATCCGCATGGGGCGCGCATCCCGTCCCTTGCGGTCAAATCGTTATTCGAGCTCGCTCGCTGCCGATCTCCGGCCCGCACCTCATCCTGAGGTGCCGCGCAGCGGCCTCGAAGGATGCTCCAGGAAACGCGCGGGATCTGGAGCATCCTTCGAGGCTTCCGCTTCGCTCCAGCACCTCAGGATGAGGGAGAGGGTCGGAAGAATGCGGATGGCTTATGCCGCCGTGCGCCGCTCGACCATCCGCGCCAGGTAGGCCGCGCCGAGCGGGATCAGGCTGTCGTCGAAATCGAAGCTCGCATTGTGCAGGCCCGGACCCGGCGTGGCGCCGAGCCAGGCATAGGCGCCGGGCACCGCCGCGACCATGTCGGCGAAGTCCTCGCTGCCCATGCGCGGAACGGTGTTGGCCTCGACCTTGTCGGAGCCGAACAGCTCGGCGGCGATCTCGGCGGCGGCCGCCGCCTGCTCGGGGTGATTGTCGAGCACCGAGAACACGTCGCGCAGATCCACCTCGATGGTGGCGCCGTAGGCCGCGGCGAAGCCCGCCGCCAGTTCGCGGATGCGGGTGGCGATCAGCTTGCGCAGATCGGCATCGAAGGTGCGCACGGTGCCGGTGAGATGCGCCCCCTCGGGAATGACGTTGTAGGCCGCGCCCGCATGGATCTGCGTGACCGAGACCACGGCGGATTTCAGCGGGTTGCTGTTGCGGCTGACGATCGACTGCATCGCCTGGACCAGCCCCGTCGCGATCACGATCGGATCGATGCCCTGGTGTGGCATGGCCGCGTGCGCGCCGCGGCCGGTGATGCGGATGTCGAAGAAATCGGCCGCCGCCATGATCGGGCCGGGTCGGACCTGCAGCACGCCGTGCGGCCCGTGGGGCGCGTTGTGGATCGCGTAGATCTCATCGACCGGGAATTTCTCGAACAGGCCGTCGGCGATCATCGCGCGGGCCCCGCCCAAACCTTCCTCCGCCGGCTGGAACACGAACACGGCCGTGCCGTCGAAATCGCGGGTCTCGGCGAGGTAGCGGGCGGCACCGACCAGCATGGTGGTGTGCCCGTCATGCCCGCAGGCATGCATCTTTCCGGGCACGGTGGAGCGGTAGGGGAGGTTGGTCTCCTCGGTGATCGGCAGCGCGTCCATGTCGGCGCGCAGGCCGATCCGGCGCGCACCCGGCCGGCCCCGCAACACGCCGACCACGCCGGTCTTGCCCAGCCCCCGATGGACCTCGATGCCGAACTTTTCGAGATGCTCGGCGACGATGCCGGAAGTGCGGACCTCCTCGAAGCCGATCTCGGGATGGGCGTGGAGATCCCGCCGCAGGGCGGTCAGTTCGTCGGCGTAGCTGCGGATGCGGTCGATCGTGTTCATTCGCTGGCGTCCTCGCAGGTTCGGCGGAAGGGCGACACCGCCGCGTATTCGGCAATCGCCGCGTTCACGTGGCTGCGCTCCCGCTTCAGATAGTCGGCGACGGCGCGGGCCAGCGCCGGGTCGGCGATGTCGTGGGCCGAATGCATCGGCACCGGCCGGTAGCCGCGGGCGAGCTTGTGCTCGCCCTGCGCACCGGCCTCGACCCGCTTCAGCCCACGGGCGATCGCGAAGTCGATGGCCTGATAGTAGCAGACCTCGAAATGCAGGAAGGGGTGATCCTCGATGCAGCCCCAGTTGCGGCCGTAGAGCGCCGTGTCGCCGATGAAGTTGATGGCGCCGGCGATCGGCCGGCCCGCATTCTTGGCGATGACGAGCAGGATGCGCTCGGGCATCCGCGCGCCGATCAGCGAGAAGAAGGTGCGGTTGAGGTAGGGCCGGCCCCATTTGCGGGCGCTGGTGTCCTGATAGAACTCGTAGAAGGCGTCCCAATCGGCTTCCGTGATGTCGGCGCCGGTCTTGTGCTCGACCGTGATGCCCTGGCTCAGAGCCTCCCGCCGCTCGCGCTTGATCGCCTTGCGCTTGCGCGAGGCCAGCGCCCCGAGAAAATCGTCGAAGCCGGCATAGCCCTCGTTCTCCCAGTGGAACTGCTGGTCGATGCGGGGCAGCATCCCGAGGGCTTCGGCCTGCTCGGCCTCGCGCGCGCGGGCGAAGGTGACATGGATCGAGGAGGCCTCGGTCTCGGCCCGCAGGGCGCGCAGCCCCGCGACGAGGGCGGCGGCGGCGGTGTCGGGATCCTCCCCCGGCGCGATGAGGAAGCGCGGCCCCGTAACGGGCGTGAACGGCACGCTCACCTGGAGTTTGGGATAATAGCTGCCGCCGGCCCGCTCGTAGGCGTCGGCCCAGCCGTGGTCGAACACGTATTCGCCCTGGCTGTGGGACTTCAGATAGCAGGGCGCGGCGCCGACGAGCCGGCCCTCGCGCTCGACGCGGACATGCAGCGGCAGCCAGCCGGTGCGGCGGGAGACGCAGCCCGCCTCCTCCAGCGCCGAGAGGAAGGCGTGGCAGGTGAACGGGTTGAAGGTCTCGTCGCCCGCCCCGAGGGTCTCGGGGGAGGTGGCGCAGGCGTCCCATTCGGCGGCGTCGAACCGGGCCATGCCCGGCACGGCGCGCACCTGTAGGACGGGCTCGGGAGCGTTCGCCGTCGCGGGGGTGGTCATGGCCCCAAGTTAGAGCGCCTGGGCCCGGATGTGGATACCGGTTCGGCGAATGCGTGGCGCGACAAAACGGAGGCCGGTCGACGCCTCGCCCTCATCCTGAGGTGCGAAGCGCAGCGGAGCCTCGAAGGATTGTCCAGCCAGCCCCGTGATCCCTGGAGCCCTTCGAGGCCCGCTGGCGCGGGCACCTCAGGATGCGGCGGAGGGTCGGATCTGCATCATCGCTGTGACTCGGGCCCCCGCTGCGCTTGATCCCGCCCTCGCCCAGAGCCCATATCGCGTCCATGTGCGGACGCTTCTTCATCGGCCAGCCGCCGGAGGTCTACCGCGCCTTCTACGGCTATTCCGAGCAGCCGAATTTCCCCGGCCGCTTCAACGTGGCGCCGACCCAGCCGGTGCCCGTCGTGGTCAGCGAGAGCGGCGAGCGGCATTTCCGGCTGATGCGCTGGGGCCTCTGGCCGACCTGGCTCAAGGATCCGTCGGACTTTCCGACCCTGTTCAACGCCCGCATCGAGACGGCGGCCGAGAAGCCGGCCTTCCGCGGGGCGCTGCGCCACCGCCGCTGCGTGTTCCTGGCCGACGGCTTCTACGAATGGCGCCGCGAGGGGACCGGCAAGGCCGCGACGAAGATGCCGTTCGCGGTGCGCCGCACCGACGGGGCGCCGATGGCGTTCGCCGGCCTGTGGGAGCCGTGGATGGGCGCGGACGGCTCGGAAGTCGATACGGCGGCGATCATCACCTGCTCGGCCAACGGCACCCTGAGCGCGATCCACGAGCGGATGCCGGCGATCCTGGCCCCGGAAGCGGTCGGCGCGTGGCTCGATGCGGCGGTAGACGCGCCCGAAGCCGCCCGCCTCTGCCGGCCCTGCCCGGACGAATGGCTGCGGCTCGATCTGGTGAGCGAGCGGGTCAACAACGCGCGCAACGACGATGCCGGGCTGCCCGAACCGGTGGCCCCGCACGCAAGCCGCAGGGCTCCGGCGAAGGCCGCGATCGTGCAGGGCGAGCTTTTCTGAGGCGCCGCCCTCCGCTCAGGCGGCCGCGCCGCTTTCCCCGCCCACCTCTTCCCCGAACCGCTCGGCGGCATAGTCGTCGAGGTTGAACGCGTCGTCGGGCACGCGGAACATGAACCGCTCGGCGATCTCGGTGAGCAGGATGTCGGGCCGGACCCGCTCGACGTAGGACCAATCGACCGAGGTGCTCCAGACGAAGTGCACCTCGGCGAAGGTCTCGGCGAGCATGATCGTCAGCATCAGCGGCGCGAAGTGCGAGTACGAGTCGCCGAACAGGACGAGGCGGCGCGGGTCGCGGGCGGCGGCGTTGGCGTAGATCACGTGCGAGCCGACATGGAGCGTATCGGCGCGGCCGGCCGCCTCCCGTGCCTCGACGATCGGGCTGGCGTAGCGGCGCACGGCATCGCGCTGCAGGTCGTGGATGCGCGTCCGTTCGGTGCGCGGGGGATCGAACCGGCCCCCGAGATCGCCGGAAATCTCGGTCTCGCGGAATCCGCGTTCGGCGAGGTCCGGGCAGGGCGTGGCCCCCAGCGCGCGGCAGATCTCGCGATAGGCGAGGTGGCAGCCGGCGAAGGTCCAGTGACTGTCGGTGCGGAAGAACAGGTCTTCACCCGCGCGGGCCGCCCGCATCGGCGCGACGAGGTCGATGCAGGTCCGCCGCAGGACGCGTGTGACCGGCCATTCCCGGAGATGCCCCCTCAACCGGGAGAACCACCGCCGCCGGGGCAGGCCGCGGATCAGGCGGCGGGCGGGGGAGAGGCGGTGATCGACCGCGATCCCGTCGAGGAAGCCGTCGTAGACGCTGAGCTTTTCCGGGACGACGACGTGGTGGTAGGCGGTGCCGAGTTCACGCGCCCGCGCCGCACGGCCGGCGATGCGTTGGCGCCACAGCTCGGTCTGGTGGGCCATGAAGCCCGACTCGTTGAACTGCGCGATGACGTTGTTGCTGCCGGCGACGACGAACAGCCAGCCGTCCTTGCCGACATGAATGTGATCGGTGGCCGTGTCCGACACGAAGTCCCGCCCTTCCTCAACCGTCTTCGCCGATGCCGAACGCGCGGGCGGGCCGTGGCTCTACAGGCGCCGGCCGCTCCGAGGCAAATGCGGCCGGGAGCGCAAGACATGGCTCGGACTTCGCCCGTAGCGATATGCTAGAGCATCAACCCGAAAGCTGGCCTCCGGCTTTCGGAAAAGGACGATGCAAAGACAAGGGTCTAGGGCATCGTCCCGAAAGGTGGCCTCCGGCTTCCGGGACGATGACGATGCCCGAGCGGTGTTGCGGAATCCTTGAATGGACGAACTTCACGGCGGGACCCGCGAGGAGCAGGCTTGAACGACACGCAAGCGGATGAGGCTGCAGCGCATGCCCGGCTGATCGAGGACAACCTCGTCCTCACCTGCGAGGCCGGGCGCCTGTACCGCGACGGCGGGTTCGCGGGCGATGCCGCCCTGCTCGAACGGCTGAGGGAGCGGGTGAGCCCGCTCACCGAGGTGGTCGGCACGGTGTTCCCCGGCTTTCCCGCGCACGACCCCGAGCCCCCGCGCCTGTTCGGCGGTTCTGCCACCTTCCGCGAGAAGCAGGGGGCCGCGCTCGCCGCGCCGCGCCCGCCGGGGCCGCCGACGCTGCTGTGCGAGACCCGCGACGTCCGGCTTGCGGGCAACGCCCTGTTCCATGTCGCGGACGGCCGGCCGCAGGTGCTGTTCGAGACCTACCGGCCCCAGGAGCGGCACGTGGTGCCCGGCCCCGGCCCCGGCTTCCTGCACGTGGACGAGGCCATCGCCGAGGCGGGCCTGGTCTTCCTGCTCAACTCGGCGGGCTCGTTCAATTACGGCCATTGGCTGATCGACGACCTGCCCCGGCTGCACGCGCTCGCGCTGCTGCGCAAACGTCATCCGCAGGTACCGATCACCGTCGCGCTGGTGTCCTACTTCCCGCATATCGACGCGGCGCGGCGCCGCTCGATCCAGCTCCTGCTGCGCGATCGGGTCTCGATCCGCTTCCTCGACCGGGACAAGACCTACCGCTTCGCGCGCCTGCACCACGCCACGCCGTGCAGCCTGCCGAGCACGGGCAAGTCGCCGCACGCGCTGCGCTATCTCACCGGGCAGATGCGGGCGCGGACGCGCCTGCCGCGCGCGCTGTTCGCGTTACGGACGCTCACCGGGCGGGGCCGACGCCTGTTCGTGGACCGGCATCCGGGGCGGGGCCGGGGGCTCGCCAACCGCGACGCCGTGCTCGGCCTGCTGCGCGGCCTCGGCTTCGAGGCGTTCGATCCCGAACTCACCAGCGTGCGGCAGCAGGTGGTGCGGTTCTCGGCCGCCGAGATCGTGGTCGGCATCGCCGGGGCGGGGATGACCAACACGGTCTTCTGCCGGCCCGGCACGCCGGTCATCCACCTCGTGCCGGAGGGCTGGGAGGACCGGTTCTACGGCGAGATCGCCACCGCCTGCGGCCAGGATTATGCGGCGGTGTTCGGCCCCCGGATTCCATCGGACGCGCCCGAATATCTTCGGGATTTCGCGATCGACCCCGAGCCCCTGCAAGAGGCCCTCGCGGCTGCCGGTCTGCGTTGAGATCCTGGGATCCCAAAGGGGTCACCCCTTTGGCGGGGTCTCGGGGCAGCGCCCCGATCTCCCTCCACTAGGTTTCAGCGGGGGCGACGCAGCGTTCGGCCGGTGACCTTCACCTGCTTGCGGAACACGCCGACCAGCTCGACATGGGCCGACCACGCGAATTGGTCGACCGGCGTGACCCGCTCCAGCCGATAGCCACCGGCGATCAGGGTCGCGGCGTCGCGGGCGAAGGTGCCGGGATCGCAGGCGACGCCGACGACGAGGGGCACCTTCGATTCCGCGATCCGGCGCACCTGCGCCTCGGCCCCGGCGCGCGGCGGGTCGAACACCACCGCATCGAGCGCGTCGAGTTCCGGCCCGAGCAGCGGGCGGCGGAACAGGTCGCGTGCCTCCGCCGTGATCCGGGCGTAGCCGGCTCCGGCCCGGTAGGCGCGGGTCAGCGCGGTGATCGCCGCGGCCTCGCCGTCGGCGGCGTGGACCTCGCGGGCCCCCGCAGCGAGCGTCAGGGCGAAGGGACCGCTGCCGCAGAACAGGTCGCCGACGCGCCGCACCTTGGCCTTGCCCTCGTCCATGGCCTCCAGCACCAGCGCGGTCAGGGTCGCCTCGCCGGCCTGCGTCGCCTGGAGGAAGCTGCCGGGCGAGGGCACGCGCCGGGCCGGCCCCTCGCCGACCGCGGGCGGGCGGCGCTCGACCACGACGTCGCCGTGGATCGACAAACGGGCGAGGTCGAGTTCTCCGGCGAGCCGAGTAAGGACGCCGCGGACGCCGTCGCTCACCTGCCCGTGGCCGCGGATGTCGATGTCGAGGCCGGTTACGGTGGCGGTGGCGGCGATGTCGAGCGGCTTGCGGCCGTGCCCGAGCGGGGCGGCGAGCGCCTCCGCGACGGCCGGCGCCCTGTGCAGGCTCGGCACGGTGATCGGGCAATGGTCGATCGGCACCAGCGCGTGGCTGCGCGCGGCCATCAGCCCGGCCCGCGCCCGGCCCTCGATCTCGCGCACATGCAGGGTGATCCGCCGCCGGCCCTCGCCCTGCGCGTCGAGGAGCGGCATCAGCGTGGTCTCGATGCGCGCCTGCCCCAGCGCCCCGGCGACGATGCCGCGCTTCCACTCCGCGTAAGGGGCGGGGGCGAGGTGCTGCACGGCGCAGCCGCCGCAGGCCGAGAAATACGGGCAGAACGGCGCGATCCGATCCGGCGACGCCTCCTCCACGGCGATCAGCGTGCCGATGCGGTCGCCGCGCTGCACCCGCACGCGCTCGCCGGGCAGGGCACCGGGCACCGCCAGCCCGCCCTCGGTGAGGCCATCGCCGCGGGCGCCGAGCCGGGCGATGGTCAGAGTCTCTTCGATCACGTCGGACATGGGATCAATCATCAGAGGCAATCATCAGAGGAACGCCTCGCGGCGACCAGGAACTCGCGGTTGCCGTCACCACCCTCGATGGGGGAGGGGATCGGCCCCGACACAGTGAATCCGAGGCCGACGAGCACGGCGCGCACGCCCTCGCAGACCTCGGCATGAACCTCGGCGTCGCGCACGATGCCGCCGCGCCCGACCCGCTCGCGGCCGGCCTCGAATTGCGGCTTGATCAGCGCGGCGATGGCGGCCTCGTCGGCGAGCTGCGCCGCCACAGCCGGCAGAACCAGCCGCAGGCCGATGAAGCTCACATCGATGGTGGCCAGCTGCGGCGCGGGCTGAATCGCCCCCGGAGAGAGGGCGCGGATATCGGTGCCCTCCAAGCTGGTCACCCGTGGGTCGGCGCGCAGGGCGGCGTCGAGCTGGTCGCGGCCGACATCGACCGCGTGGATATGGGCGGCGCCGCGCCGCAACAGCACGTCGGTGAAGCCGCCGGTCGAGGCGCCGACATCGAGGCAAGGCAGGCCCGCGGGGTCGAGGCCGAAGGCATCGAGCGCCGCAGCGAGCTTGAGGCCGCCGCGGGAGACGTAGGGGTGGGGGGCCGAGGCCTCGATCCGGGCGCCGGGCTCGACCAAATCCGAGGGGCGCGTGACGAGGCGGCCGTCGGCGCTGACGAGGCCGGCTTCGATCGCCGCCCGCGCCTGCGCCCGGCTGCGGAAATGCCCGCGCTCGACCAGGAACCGGTCGGCGCGGAGCCGCTCGCCCGTCATCGGTCTCCCTTCCGAAAATTGCTCCGCCGCGCCCGAGGCCCTCGCCCCGCATATCCGATCCGGGACGAGGATCTCTGATTTTGATGTCGCATCGTACCTTTCCAAAAGCCGGTGGCCGCCTTTCGGGACGATGCTCACGTGATCGAGACGGATCGGCCCGTCCCCTGTCGGAACGCGCCGCTTCGCGTTACCTACAGCATCGCCTGAGACGGCGCGTGCCGGCTCGTCCGAAAAGGGCGATGCGAAATCCGCTTTTGCCGGGTAGCCCGGATTGCGCACCGCCTCAAGCGGTGGCGGAATCCCGGGTGGAACCGCCGGGCCGCAGCAACGGAGTGAGTCAGTTCATGAGAGGTGCCATCATGCGAGGGGCCACGACGCCTGCCATCCGCCGTATACCGGTCGCCATCCCTCTGGCCGCGGCCCTGCTCGCGGGCCTTGCCGGGTCCGCCTTCGCGCAAGATGCCAAGGAGACTCCGAAGGAGCCGGCCCCCGCCAAGACGGAGAGCGCCGGCGCGCCGCAGACCTACGAGAGCGCGATCACCAACGGCAAGGGTGACAGCATCGGCAAGATCATGATCCGCGACGGGGCGAATTCCCTCGTCATGCGGCTGTCGATTCAGGCCGGCGGCCTGCCTCCGGGCTGGCACGGCATCCATTTCCACGCCGTCGGCGACTGCTCGGACACGGAGAAGTTCGAGAAGTCGAAGGCCCACGTGAACCACGACCAGAGCAAGCACGGCCTGCTCAACCCCGACGGCCCGGACGAGGGCGACCTGCCCAACGTCTACGCCAACGCCGACGGCTCGGTGAACGCGGAAGTGTCGAGCGAGACCCCGCTGACCGGCGAGGGCGGCCTGCGCGACGGCGACGGCTCGGCGCTGATCATCCACGCCAACGAGGATGACCACACGAGCCAGCCCATCGGCGGCGCGGGCGCGCGCATCGGCTGCGCGGTCATCAAGTAACACGCCTCTTGCCCTCCCCCTACGGGGGGAGGGCGTTGGCAGAGGCTACCGCTTCAGGCTCACCACGCTGCCTTCGCGCTGCGCCGCCTTCTCCGGCAGTGCGGCGCGGACGACCTTGAGGATGCCCTCGGCATCGAGCCCGGCCTCGGCGTACATCTTCTCCGGCTTGTCGTGGTCCTGGTAGCTGTCCGGCAGCGTCAGCGTGCGGACCCGGACCCGGCCGGTGTCGAGCACGCCGCGCTCGGCCAGCAGGTGCAGCACCATCGCCCCGAAGCCGCCGACCGAGCCCTCCTCCACCGTCACCAGAACCTCGTGGCTCATCGCCAGATCGACGATCAGCTCGGCATCGAGCGGCTTGGCAAAGCGCGCATCCGCCACCGTCGCTGCCACACCCTCCGCCTCCAGCGCATCGGCCGCCTTCAGCGCCTCCGACAGGCGCGTGCCGAGCGAGAGCAGCGCCACCCGCGCACCCTCCGGACGCCGCACCACGCGGCCGCGGCCGATCGCCAGCGGCACGCCCGTCTCCGGCAGCTCGATGCCGACCCCCTCGCCGCGCGGGTAGCGCAGCGCGATCGGGCCCGAATCGTGCGCGTGGCAGGTCGCCACCATGTGCACCAGCTCGGCCTCGTCGGCCGCCGCCATCACCGTCATGTTCGGCAGGCAGCAGAGATAGGCCAGATCGAACGCGCCCGCATGCGTGGCGCCGTCCGCACCGACGAGCCCCGCCCGGTCGAGGCAGAACCGCACGGCTAAGTTCTGCAGCGCGACATCGTGCACGACCTGATCGTAGGCCCGCTGCAGGAAGGTCGAGTAGATCGCCACGAACGGCTTGTAGCCCTCGGTGGCCAAGCCGCCGGCGAAGGTCACCGCGTGCTGCTCGGCGATGCCGACGTCGAAGGTCCGGTCGGGATGCGCCTTGCCGAACAGGTCGATTCCGGTGCCGCCGGGCATCGCCGCGGTGATCGCCACCACCTTCGGATCGGCATCGGCCGCCTTGATCAGGCTCTCGCCGAACACGCGGGTATAGGCTGGGGCGTTCGCCTTGGCCTTGGCCTGCACGCCCGAGACCACGTCGAACTTGACCACGCCGTGGTAGCGGTCGGCGGATGCCTCAGCGGGCGCGTAGCCCTTGCCCTTCTGCGTGACGACATGGAGCAGGATCGGGCCCTGATCCGAATCGCGCACGTTCTTCAGAACGGGGAGCAGGTGGTCGAGATTGTGCCCATCGACCGGTCCCACATAGTGGAAGCCCATCTCCTCGAACATCGTGCCGCCGCCGACGATCAGCGAGCGGGCATACTCTTCGGCCGCCGCCGCGCGCTGGTAGAGCGCCTTCGGCAGCAGCTTGCCGAGCTGCTTGGCGGTCTCGCGGAGCGAACGGTAAGTGCCGCCGGAAGCGAGCCGGGCGAGGTAGGCCGACATCGCGCCGACGGGGGGCGCGATCGACATGTCGTTGTCGTTGAGGATGACGATCAGGCGCGAGTGCAGGGCGCCGGCATTGTTCATCGCCTCGTAGGCCATGCCGGCCGACATCGAGCCGTCGCCGATCACTGCGATCATGTTGCGGCGCTTGGGCGCCGGGCCGCCCTTGGCCTTGGCGTCCGCCTCCTCGAGGTCGCGCGCCACGGCCATGCCGAGCGCGGCGGAGATCGAGGTAGAGGAGTGGGCCGCGCCGAAGGGGTCGTACTCGCTCTCCGAGCGCTTGGTGAAGCCGGACAGCCCGCCGCCCTGGCGCAGCGTGCGGATGCGGTCGCGGCGGCCTGTGAGGATCTTGTGCGGGTAGCACTGGTGTCCGACGTCCCAGACGATGCGGTCGTCGGGGGTGTCGAAGACGTGGTGGAGCGCCACCGTGAGTTCGACCACGCCCAGGCCCGAGCCGAGATGGCCGCCGGTGATCGACACGGCGTCGATCATCTCGGCGCGCACCGCGTCGGCGACTCGCCGCAGCTCGCTCTCCGGCAGAAGCCGGAGACGATCCGGCGTCTCAAGACCCTCAAGGATCGTCGTGTCCGCTAGTGCCACCGGACCAGCCTCATACCCGAAGTAAGGAACAGCGCGCAAACCTTTGCGCACGATGAATTTTGTCGTGATTGAAACCGCACCGGCGTCACCTACTCGACGTCGAGCGGCGCGGTGCCGGCAGCCCGACCGTCCGGTCCGATGGCGATCTTCTGGATGCGTGCCTCGGCCCGCTTCAGCAGGGTCTCGCAGTGACGCTTGAGCGCCTCGCCGCGCTCGTAGATCGCCACCGATTCGTCGAGGGGCACGTCACCGCGCTCCAGCCGACGCACGATCTCCTCGAGCTGCTCCAGCGCCCGCTCGAACGGAAGATCGTCCGGCGCCGCCGCCGCGTCGGGTGTAAGATCGTTCATCCCGGATTCCTTTTGGGGCGGGTTATGACGGGCGACGTGCAGTCGCACAAGCCCGGGTCGATTGCGTGCGACCGATCTCCGCCCTGCGCGGCGTGCCCGTCACGCCAAGGTGAGGTGGAACGGCGTGCCCTCGAAGGCCTCGGCGCCGCGGCCGATTCCGGCGACGGCGGCGCTCATCCGCCCCTCGCGTCCGAGCAGGCGGTCGGCGATCTCGACGAACAGGCGATTCGGCGTGGCGCTCGGCGCGAGCCGCCGCACGTCTTGCGCGAGTTCCGCCTCGTTCCAATCCGGCCGCAGGGCGCAGGCCGCGACATAGGCCGCCGCG
Source organism: Methylorubrum sp. SL192 (assembly GCF_026672325.1). NCBI lineage: Bacteria > Pseudomonadati > Pseudomonadota > Alphaproteobacteria > Hyphomicrobiales > Methylobacteriaceae > Methylorubrum > Methylorubrum sp. SL192. Next base: position 3,636,053 of record NZ_JAPPQV010000003.1, on the reverse strand, counting down.
GTGGAGCGGCTGATCCCGGCATAGCAGTGGATCACCATCGGCTTTTCGCGCGGCCACGCCGCCACGAAATCGAGGACGGCGCGCACATGCGCCTCGCCCGGCGGCAGGTGCCCCTCCATCGGCGCGACGATGTCGCTGAAGCCGACGCGCAGGTGCTGCTCGGCACGGATCGCGGCCGGACGTTCCACCGCACTGCCGAGCGTCGCCAGCGTGACGAGATGGCTCGCGCCGCTTGCCGCGACAGTCTCCGGCAGGCGCGAGAGGGGGCAGACGTGGATGACGGGCATTCTCTTTTTCGGTCTCACGCCCCGCGCTGAAGCGCCGCGAAGCGGGCGAGATAGCACGCCTCCGCCTCCGCCGTCGGCCATCCGGCGACCAGCCGCTCGATTTCAGCGCTCATGGGATCGGGCAGAACCGGGGGGCGCCCAAAAATCCCGTCGGCCTCCGCGCTCGAGAAGCCGGCGAGCCGGGTCGCCTCGATCGCCGCGGCGATGCGGTCGGCGCGCTTGACGAGACGGGCGAGCGCCGGGGAGGGCGCGGCGAGCCCGAAGCGCTGGCGGATCGCCGCGAGCAGGCGACGCTCGACGCTGCGATAGGCGTCGCCGATCGCGTTCTTGAGCGGCGAGATGATGTCGCCGATGACGTATTCCGGCGCGTCGTGGAGCAGCAATTCGAGCCGCTCCGGGGCGCCGATCCGCGGATCGAGGGCGCCGCCGATCGCCTCCACCAGCAGCGAGTGCTGCGCCACGGAGAAGACGTGCGGGCCCGCCGTCTGCCCGTTCCAGCGGGCGACGCGGGCCAGCCCATGGGCGATGTCGGTGATCTCGACATCGAGCGGCGAGGGGTCGAGCAAGTCGAGGCGCCGGCCCGACAGCATCCGCTGCCACGCCCGCACCGGTTTTTTGGTCGTGCTCGGGGCCACGCTCACGGGCGGCGGCCCCCGCCGAGGGCGGCACAGGGCGCGTGACGATGGCAGCCGGTGAGATGGTCGTTGACCATGCCGACCGCCTGCATGAAGGCGTGGACGATGGTGGGGCCGCAGAAGGTGAAGCCCTTCGCTTTCAGGGCCTTGCCCATCTTTCGTGACACATCGGTTTCGGTGGCGATCGCGGCGCGGGTGGCCGCGTTGGTCTGGATCGGCCGGCCGTCGCAAAAGTCCCAGAGGAAGGGTGAGAAGCCCGGCCCGGCCTCCTCGATCGCGAGCCACGCCCGCGCGCCGCTGATCGCGCCGCGGATCTTGGCGCGGTTGCGGATGATGCCGGTATCACCCATCAGCCGCTCGACATCGTCGTCCGTGAAGCGGGCGACCCGCTCCGGCTCGAAGCCCTCGAAGGCCCGGCGGAAGCCGTCGCGGCGGCGCAGGATGGTGATCCATGACAGGCCCGCCTGGAACCCGTCGAGGATCAGCTTTTCGTAGAGCGCGCGGGAATTGGTTTCCGGCACGCCCCACTCGGTGTCGTGATAGGCGACGTAAAGCGGATCGGTCCCCGGCCACCAGCAGCGCGGACAGCCATCGGGATGGGTGGTGATCAGCCCGCTCGAATCCGCGCTCATCCGGCCACGGCCGTGTCGGTGGGGAAGGCGAAGCGGGCGAATTCGGGCTTGGCCACGGCCGCGATCGTGCCGCCCGCCCGCACCGGCTCACCGATGGCGAGCGCGTCGCCGAGGCGGTCGAGGCGGATCGTAGCGAGTCCCCGGTCACCGGCGGCGCTACCCGTGACGCCGAGACTGCGCGCGCCCGCAATCACCTCCGTACCGGGCTCCGGCGCCGGGCCGTCGCGGTAGACGATGGGCAGGATGCGGGTGCGGGCGGTGCCGCGGTGCTGCATCCGCGAGACCACCTCCTGCCCGACATAGCAGCCCTTCTTGAAGTCCACGCCGCCAAGCTGGTCCATCAGCGCCTCATGCGGGAACGCGTCACCGAAGGCGAAGTCGCGCCCGCCCTCAGGTACGCCGAGGCCGATGCGGTGGGCGTGATACGCGTCTTCCGGGGCATCGGCCGAGAACGCGCCCTCGGCGAAATACAGCCGCTCGCCGAGCGCGGGGAGACGTCCGTCGCGCACCCGCACCGTTTCGGCCGCGGTCTCGGCCCCATCCCAGGCAGCCGCCACGCCGAGCGTCGGGTCGGCGGCCACCGTCACCTTGGCGCGCAGGCGGTAGAGCCCGAGCCGCTTGACGAGGTCGGCGACGCGCTCGGCGGCAACGTCGAGACGGAAGCCATCGTCCGAGCGGGATACCAGGAAATCGAACTGGATCTTGCCCTGCGGCGTCAGCAGCGCGCCGAGCCGCGCCTCGCCCTCGGGCAGCGTCTCGACGTTGCAGGTGAGGATGCCTTGCAGGAAGGGGAGCGCGTCCGGACCCGAGACGGCAACGACGGTGCGGTCCGGCAGCAGGGCGATCGGCATGGCATCTCCTTGAAAGGACGGCGGCGTTGCGCGTGTGGGACGCCTGACATAAGCCGCCGCTATCCTCGTCTCAATCGCACGATGCGAACCGGGAGAGCCCGATGGAAGCGCCTTTCGACCTCGTCCTGTCCGGCGGCACGCTGGTGAACCACGACGGCGAGCATCGTGCCGATCTCGGCATCCGCGGCGGACGGGTGGCGGCCATCGGCGACCTCTCGGGTGCGGCAACGCAGGAGCGGCGCGATTGCCGCGGCCTGCATCTTCTGCCCGGCGTGATCGACAGCCAGGTGCATTTCCGCGAGCCCGGCCTCGACCACAAGGAAGACCTGGAAACGGGCTCGCGCGCGGCGGTGATGGGCGGCGTCACGGCGGTGTTCGAGATGCCCAACACCAACCCGCAGACCACGAGCGCCGCAGCACTCGCCGACAAGGTGGCCCGCGCCCACCACCGGATGCATTGCGACTTCGCCTTCTGGGTCGGCGGCACCCATGAGAATGCCGGCGAGGTCGCCGCGTTGGAGCGGCTGCCTGCTGCTGCCGGAATCAAGGTGTTCATCGGCTCCTCCACCGGCTCGCTGCTGGTCGAGGACGATGCCGGCGTGCGCGAGATCCTGAAGCAGATCCGTCGCCGCGCCGCCTTCCACTCGGAAGACGAGCCGATGCTGCGCGAGCGCAAGGGCCTTCGCGTGCCGGGCGATGCCGCTTCGCACCCGGTCTGGCGCTCGCCGGAGGTGGCGGTGAAGGCCACGCAGCGGCTGATCGCGCTCGCGTGGGAGACGGGTGCGCGCATCCACATCCTGCACATCTCGACCGCGGACGAGATGCCGATTCTGGCCGAGGCGAAGGATGTCGCCAGCGTCGAGGTGACGCCGCACCACCTGACGATCGACGGGACGGAAGCCTATGCCCGGCTCGGGACGCTGGTGCAGATGAACCCGCCGGTGCGCGACGCCGTCCATCGCGACGGGATCTGGCGCGGTCTGAGCCAGGGCGTGGTCGATGTGCTCGGCTCCGACCACGCGCCGCACACGCTGGAGGAGAAGGCCAAGCCCTATCCGGACTCGCCCTCCGGCATGACCGGCGTGCAGACACTGGTGCCGATCATGCTCGACCATGTGAATGCCGGCCGGCTCTCGCTCGCCCGGTTCGTCGATCTGACCAGCGCCGGCCCGAAGCGCCTGTTCGGCATCGCCCGCAAGGGGCGGCTCGCCGTGGGCTACGATGCCGACGTGACCGTCGTGGACCTCAAGCGCCGCGAGACGATCCGCAACGAGTGGATCGCCTCGAAATGCGGCTGGACGCCCTATGATGGGCTCACCGTCACCGGCTGGCCGGTGGGAACGGTGGTGCGGGGCACGCCGGTGATGTGGCAGGGCGAGTTGGCCAACCCCGCACGCGGCGAGGCGGTGGTGTTCGAGGAAGCGCTGCCGACGGGGTAGCGCCGCGCCGGGATATCCCATCCGGCGGCAGGCTTTTCGCGAGCCTCCCGCCTGTAAGCCGTTCACTACGGACGGTTGCCCTGCACCGTTTGGGACGCTCAGTCATTGTGCCGGAGAGCGAGCCGACACCATAGTTGAAAGAGGCGCACCGAGCAGACGAAGATCACTTCGAAGTCATCCGTGACTGGCTGCCGCGAAGATGCCTTGCGTTTCTTTCAAGGGTTGCGGGGACGGATGTCCGGAAAAGGTGAAGTGTCGGCCGTTGCCATGCGGTCATGGCACAGCCATGCGGCATGGGCGATGCGAGGCGTCGCGCTGGGGAGCCTGCTCGCCTTGACGGGCGCGGGCACGGCCTGGGCGAAGGAGATCGTGCTGCCGGAGAAGAATCCGGCCGTCACCTTGACGATCCCCGACGACTGGAAGACCGAGGTGCGCGACACCGAGGTCGTCTCGACCTCGCCCGATGGCGACGTCTCGTTCGAGGTGGGCTTCGAAACGCGGGCGGACCGCGACAGCCTCGTCAAGGACAAGGTGAGCTTCCTGCGCAAGCAGAAGGTCAATCTCTCGATCAAGCCGGTCGAGCAGGCGATGGACTTCGGCGGCACGCCGGCCCGGGTTCAGCGCTACCGCACCACCGACAAGTACGGGAAGACGATCGTCGATCTCGTGACCCTCGATGCGAGCCGGGACCGCGCGCTCCTCATGACGATCTGGGGATCCGAGGATCAGCGCCAAGCCAACGAAGCGGCGCTGGACACCATCATGAAGAGCGTCCGGGTTCCGGCCGAGACCGGCGGGAGCAGCAACTTCTGGTCAGGCGGCAAGACGGCCGCCAAACCCGAGACGAAGCCGGAACCGAAAGTCGAGACGAAGTCCGAGCCCGCGGCGGCCGGCTTGTCGCCCTCGGTGGCGGCCGCCCAGCCCGCGCCCTTGAGGCCCTACGCCACCCGGCGTGCGCTGTACGTCGCCCGCAAGGCCGCCGATTTCGGCGATGTCGAGGCCCGGCCCTCGAACGTCTTCAAGCCCGGCGAGCCGCTCCTGACCTATATCGAGCCGGTGGGCGAGGCCACGCAGCCGATCGGAAGCGATCAGATCGGCTTCGGCGTGATCGTCGATTTCGAGGTCCGCACGCCGGAGGGCAAGGCCCTCGCGACCCAGAAGAACATGATCGACCGCGACGTGACCGTGAAACGCGCGGAGGGCGAGCCGAACTTCTTCCTCAACCTCAGCCTCGACCTCGACGGCTTTCCGCCGGGCAATTACGTGCTGGTCTATACCCTGCGCGATAAGCTGAGCGGGCGCACGCTCGACGTGCCGCAGCCCTTCACGATTGCCCCGGCCGCCACCGACAAGGCCGCCGGCGCAAGCCCGGCCGCCCCAAGCCCGGCTCCGGCGGCTCCTGCGACGCCCCCCGCTTCGGTGCAAACCACCGTCGTGGACGGGTGGACGGTCCAGCTTGCCCCACCGGACGGCGTCTCCTGCGCCATCCACTACGAGAACAAGCCCCCGCGCGCCGACGGCAAGAGATTCGCCACGATCGTCGCCTTCGTCTCGATCCCCGACAGGAACCTGAAGCTCACAACCCTGGAACTCAAATTTTCCGGCTGGAACTGGACCAAGGACCAAGAGGTCAAGGCCACGCTCCGGACGGGGGAATTTTACCTGTATTCCGGCCTGAACTGGATCGTCCTCGATCCCAGATCCCTCCTGCTCCGATCCAACGATCCGGACGATATCCTGAAGCTCGTCAAAACGACGTCGAAACTCAGCGTCGAGAGAGACGGCGAGGACGCCGTCACGTTCGACATCACCGCGCCGGACAAGGCGCTGGAGGCTCTCAAGCCCTGCCGGGATCAATTGAAGTAGACGAAAAGAAAACGTCCCGAAGGCCGGTTTCAGGCCTTCGGGACGTTGCACATCGAACGGAGCTTTGCCGGTACAAGGCCCGCCTCGTCGTCACCGCGAGGCGAAGCCGAAGCGATCCGGAGCGCCAGCACGATCCGTAGGGACCGCTCGCGTTGCGGTTCAAGGAATTCGGCTGACGCCTCCGCCTCAGGCCACCGATCAGTGCTGCAGCGTCGTGGTGAACCCGCCGCCGCGGATACGCTCGGGCAGGGTCTCGGCATAGCGGGCGGTGGCGTCCTCGCCATAGGTGGCGACCAGTTCCTGGAACGCCGCGAACAGGGCCGCCTGGGCCATGCAGTCGCCGTCGATCCCGTCGAGGCAGCCCTCCGCGAATGCTTCCGTCACGAGGCCGAGCGCAAGGCGCTTGCTCTCCGCGTCGGCATCGAAGGTTGCGGTGTCGGCATCGTGGATCATGGCGGGCGGCTTCGTTTCTCGGCCGGAACAGTGCCGGCAAGACATCGGCACGATACGGCAGCCTTCACGGGCCGGGAAGCAGGGAATTGCGAAGAGGTTAACGCGGAGGCGCAATTGCGAAGGAATTTCGCAAGGCCTCCGGAGTGTGGCGCGCCCGCCACAAACGCGATCGCACGGCCGAATCCGGAGCGGATTCTGATGAAGCGGAAATCGGCCCGGCAGAAGAATGCCTGTCAAAACAGGGAGCTAGAGCATCGCCCCGAAAAGCGGCTAGCGGCTTTCAGACGATTGAAGAGGCCCTGCAGTCGCCGACCCGATGCGATCGGGCCGGTTACTTTCTTAACCGCCGAACCGCCCGGCGATGGCGTGCGAAAGCCGCTCGCCCTCGGCGACGAAACGGCGGGCGGCCTCATTCGCAGCGGGGGTGCAGACCCGATAGGTCAGGCTGTAGCCGCGGAAACCGCGATTATAGGCGCCGGCGAGGCGGTCGCGGCGGCTCTGCGTGATCCCCTCGCTGTCGAGGATCGCCTTCATCCGCGCCGGCCATTCGGCGGCATCCGGCGCGCCGCATAGCGTGCGCAGGAAGGCGAGCGCCCCGACGATCTCGGAGAGCCGCATCAGGTCGCGGTCGTAGGGCGCAGGCGGCGGCTCCGCCGGGGGAGGCGGCTCCTTCTCCTTCTCCTTCTCCGGCGGCTTCGGCGCGGATCGAGCCGTGCCGGAGCGCTGCTGCGCGAACGCCTCCGCCGCCGGGGTCAGAGCTAGCAGGGCGGCCAGGATCAGGCGGGCAAGTCCCGTTCTCATACCAAGCCTTCTGCCAAGCCTTCTGCCGAACCGTCTGCCGCCGACCGGATGCGGGAGAACGCCTCGCGCAGGGTCTCGATCAGCCCCGGCGTGGTGGTCAGGCCCGCGACCTCGTCGAGGCTGGCCCAGCGCACGGCAAGCGCTTCCGGCCCGGGTGCCGGCTCGACAGCGCGCCACAGGGCGGCGTGGGGATGGATCACGTAATGGTGGCGGATGCGGCCGATCTCGTCCCGCAGGATGATCTCGGTCGGCGTCAGGCTCGGGCCGACCACCTCGGCGAGCGACCCGACCTCCTCCTGCAATTCGCGCAACGCCCCCGCGGCGAGGGATTCGCCCAATTCCACGAGGCCGCCTGGCAGGGTCCAGACGCCGCGCATCGGCTCGTTGGCGCGGGCGGCGAGCAGCACGCGGCCGTCGCGGATCACCGCGACCGAAACGCCGATCAGCGGGCGCGCCGGAAACAGCCGCCCGTCCTCCTGTCCCGGATCGCTCACGGCGCGGAGACCGCGACGAGGCGCCCGTCGGCGAGGCCGACGAGGATCGTTTTGGCGGTTCCGCCTGCGTCGAGCACGGCGACGCCGTGGGCGGCCGGGGCGGGCAGGGGCAGGCGTGCCCGCTCGACGGGGCTGCCGCCCTTCAGCGACACCACCGCGACGGCGCTGCGGCCCGCCACCGGCAGGGCGAGATCGGGCGGGGCGCCACCGCCGCGGGGAACGGGAGCGGCGAGATCCGCCGCCTCGCCCGCCACCGGGCCGGCATAGCCCGGCGCTTCGCCCGCGAGGCTCAAGGTCCCGTCGGCGATGCGCCAGAGCTGAAGCACGCCCTCACCGTCGGGCGCGCGGATCGCGGCGATCTGCGGCTGGCCGGTGCCGGTGAAATCACTGACGGCGGCAAGCGCCAGCGGCGCGCCTTCCGGACCCTTGCCGGCCTGCGGCGGCGTCTGCGCCCGGAGCGTCCAGACGCCGTCCATGCCCTTTGCCGCGACGGCAAGGCCGGAGACGGCCGGCCCCTGCGCGGTCACGGCGGCCACCGCCGGGCGGCCGTCGAGACGGGTGATGTGGGGCGTGCGGCCGGCAAAAACCCGGCCGTCCCCCGGCGCCAGGGTCTGGGTCGTCACCGGCACGGCCTTCGGCTCGGCGGTAACGCCGACCGGCTGGCGCTCACGCACGGTCAGCACAGTCCCCTGGCCCGGCGCGCCGCCGAGCGCGCGGGTCGGGCCGGTGAGATAGGCGCTGAGCGGCCCGTCGAGGGCACGGCGCGAGCCCGGCACGGCCCCGCGCGGCGTCTCGGCGGCGGCAAACCCTTCGATCGCTTCGGCGCCGATCAGCGTGGTGCGCAAGCGGTCGCCTTCGAGGCTGAGAACGGCGCCGCCGCCCTCGCCCCAGACCACGACGACGGATGGCGGAGCGGTGTTGCCCGTGGCCTTCGGGTCGGCGCTGGCGCCTGCGGGCGCGCGGGCGACCGGCAGCAATCCGGAGGTCGCCACGGAAAGGGCCACGTCGCTGCCGGGACCGCGCATCGCCTTGACGGCAAACGGCAGCGCGACCGGTTCGACCCGGCTTCCATCCTCCGCCGCGAGGGCGGGGAGGGCGGTCAGCGACAGCAGGGCGGCGAGAACCGCCCGGCGGTCAGACATGCTGGCCGCCGTTGATGTGAAGCTCGGCACCGTTCACGTAGGACGACGCCTCGATGCAGAGGAAGTAGATCGCCTTGGCGACCTCGTCCGGGGTGCCGAGCCGGCGCTGCGGAATCTGCTCCACCAGCTTGTCGGTGCCGGGCGAGAGGATCGAGGTGTCGATCTCGCCCGGCGAGATCGCGTTGACGCGCACGCCGAGCGGCCCGAAATCCGCGGCCATCTCGCGGGTGAGGCCGGCGAGCGCCGCCTTCGAAGTGCCATAGGCGGCGCCCGCGAAGGGGTGGACCCGCGAACCGGCGATCGAGGTGACATTGACGATCGACCCGCGCGCGCGGGTCAGTTCGTCGCACAGGCCCCGCGCCAGCAGGATCGGCGCGAAGAAGTTGACCTGGAAGACGCGGGCCCAGTCCTCGTATTCCGTGGTGAGCGCGCCGAGCCGCTCGCCCTCCGGGCCCTTCGGCGAGATGCCGGCATTGTTGACGAGCGCGTGCAGCAGGCCGCCCTCGGCGGCGAGCCGCTCGGCGACTTCGCGCACCCCGCGCACCGTGTCCGCCGCGTTGGAGAGATCGACCTGAAGGTGGTCCTCCGGACCCATCTCCCAGGGACAGTTCTCGGGGAAGGGGTGGCGCGAACAGGTGATGACCCGCCAGCCCGCGGCGGAGAAGCGTTTGACGGTGGCGTGGCCGATGCCCCGGCTGGCGCCGGTGAGCAGCAGCACCCGTCGACGATCGTTGGATGAGGCCAAAGCCGGTTCCTCGCTGCCCGCCCCGCGCACCGCGGGTGAGCGGGCCAAGCTGGGTCTTCGCCAAGGGATAAGCCGCGCCCCGCCGGAAATCCAGGGCCGCGCTGCATTGCGAAAGGTGCCGGAGACGCGGCCCCGCGCCTTCGGAAGGGCCGGTGCCGTACGGCCCCGCCCGTCTTGCGCGCTTGTTCCGCGCCGGCCTTCATGCAACCCCGGGGAGGGGTCGCGGATTCGAGGGATCGTGCCGGGGGATCAGACGCATGATCGGACGAGGGATGCGACAGCCGTGAGCGGGGCGAACGCGAGGCCGACCGTCCTTGTCGTGGAGGACGATGCCGTGATCCGGTGCGCCGCGGTCGAGTTGATCGTGGAAGCCGGTTTCACCGTGCGCGAGGCCACCAACGGCAACGAGGCGATCCGCATGCTCGACCAAGAGCAGGAGGCGGGCGGGACGGTGTGCGTCGTCGTGACCGACATCGACATGCCGCTGGGCATCGACGGCATCAAGCTCGCCGCCTGCATCGACCGGCGCTGGCCGCGCATCGGCATCGTCATCACCTCCGGCAAGGTGCGGCCCTCGCCCGGCGACATACCGACCGACGGCCTGTTCATCCGCAAGCCCTACACGGAGGAGTGCCTGGTCGCGGCGATCCGCTCGGTGATGCCCTGAGCGACCCCGATCCTCCGCGATCCGGGCATCGCGATCAGGGCATCAAAATCAGGGATAGAGCCGCGCGCGGGTCCAGCCGTCGCCGTCGCGGGTGAAGCGCACCCGGTCGTGCAGGCGGTAGGCGCCGTTCTGCCAGAACTCCAACTGCACCGGGGCGATGCGGAAGCCGAGCCAGTGCTCGGGGCGCGGCACCGGGCCGTTCTCGTATTTCTCCGACAGGGCGGCGACCTCGGCCATCAGGGTCGGGCGGTCGGTGAGCGGGCGCGATTGCTGGCTGGCGATGGCGCCGATGCGGCTGTCGCGGTGGCGGCTCGCGAAATAGGCGTCGGCCTCCTCGCGCGTCACGGGGGAGACGGGGCCGCGGCTGCGGATCTGCCGGCCGAGAGACTTCCAGTACAGCACCGTCGCCGCCTGCGGGTTGGCGAGAAGCTGCCCGCCCTTGGCCGACTCGGCGTTGGTGTAGAAGACGAGCCCGCGCGGATCGAACCCCTTCAGCAGCACCACCCGCACGTCGGGCAGGCCGTCCGGATCGGCGGTGGCGAGCGCCATCGCGTTGGCATCGACGGGCTCGGAAGCCTCCGCCTCCGCCATCCACGCGGCGAACAGCGCCCAGGGGTCGCACGACAAGGTGAAGTCCTCCGGATGGACCGAAGGCGCGTCCGCATCACCCTCTCTTAACCGATCGATGGCCATTTTCTTCCCTGTGGCAGCCGGGTCGGGGGGCACCGACGTTGGGCAGCAACGCCGTCGGACCCCCGTCTGTCTCGAGTTCAGGTGTAATGCGTCTGCGTCCGTGTAAAGGCCTCGTCAGCGTGCTCTCCGCCGAAGGGAGGGCCGGTTCGACACGTGGACAGGCGCCGCGACGCGGCCTCGCAGCCCGGTTTGCGGGCCTGCTGACCCTCGGCCTCGCCGCCCTCTCGTGCGGCGGGTGCAGCGGGCCGATCCTGTCCTTCAAGGCGGAGGAGGCGCCGGCCGCGCCCGAGCCGCTCGTCACCGGCAGCATTCCGAAGCGGCCCGCGAGCTTCGGGCGCGACCTCGACGGCGAGGATTGGCGCCGCGCCCACGCCGCGCTCTCCGTCGCCCTCGATCCGCAGGGTAACGGGCGCCCGGTGAAGTGGGACAACCCGGAGACCGCGATGCGCGGCACCATCAACCCGACCGGCCTGCCCTATGTCGCCGGCGACGAGATCTGCCGCGACTTCCTCGCGACGGTGGTGGGCGGCGCCAACAACCGCTTCGTGCGCGGCACCGGCTGCAAGCCATCCGGCGGCGAGTGGGAGCTGAAGCGGCTGCGCGCCTCCAACCCCCAGGCCCGCTCCTGAGGCTTTCGCGGACGGCCGGACAATAAAGTGATCGCGGATCGGTGAACGTGGCCTCATCGGCTGTTGCAGAGCCGCAACGCCCTTCCCACGTTGAACCCGTGCGGCAGAGGCCGTATCCCTATTCGGTTGCGACCCCCTCAAAAGAATGCCGATGCGAAACCCCTACGACGTTCTGGGTGTCCCCAAGGGCGCGAGCGAGGCCGAAATTAAGAAGGCCTTCCGCAAGCTCGCCAAGGCGTACCACCCCGACAGCAACAAAGAGCCGAAGGCCGCCGAGCGCTTCTCGGAGGCGAACACCGCCTACGAGATCCTCGGCGACAAGGAGAAGCGCGCGCAGTTCGACCGCGGCGAGATCGACGCCGAAGGCAAGCCGCGCGCGACCGGCTTCGAGGGCTTTTCTGGGTTCGGCGGCGGACGCGGCGGCGGTGGCGGCGGCTTCGACTTCGAAGGCTTCACGCAGCGCCGCGGCGGCGCTGGCGGGGCCGGGCCTGGCGGCGTCGGAGAGGACTTCATTAGCCACATCTTCGGTGAGGCGTTCCGCGCGGGCGGCGCCGGGCCGGGTGGGCGCGGGGGCCCGATCCGCGGCGAAGATGTCGCGGCCGAACTCAGCGTGACCCTCGAACAGGTCGCGGGCGAGGACAAGATGCGCATCGGCCTGCCGAGCGGGCGCGATGTCGACGTGATGATCCCCAAGGGCGTCGTCGATGGCCAGACCATCCGCCTGCGGGGCCTCGGCGGCGCGGGCGGTCCCCGCGGCGAACCCGGCGACGCGCTGCTGACCATCCGCATCCAGCCCCACCCGGTGTTCAAGGTGGACGGCGCGGACCTGCGCGCCACCGTCGATCTGCCGCTGGAGGACGCGGTGCTCGGCGGCGCCTTGCGTGTGCCGACCCTGACCGGCGCCGTCGAGATGAAGGTGCCGGCGATGACAAGCTCCGGCCGCACCTTCCGCCTGCGCGGAAAGGGCCTACCGAAGAAGGACGGCAGCCGCGGCGACCTGTTCGCGACCACCGCCATCGTCCTGCCGGCCAGCGACGACGCGGCCCTGACCGAATATGCCCGCCGCCGCCGCGAGGCCAAGGCCGGGACGGCGTAAAGGACGCCGCCCCATAGGGTAGACCTCGGCGTCTGCCGAGGCGTCGAGCGGAGCGAATCCTAAGGGTTCACACTGTTCGCGGATGGGCGGAGGGTCCTCGAGAGCCCGAACGAGGACACCGGGATCGCCCTGAGGTGATCCCGCGCGCCTTGAGGCTTCCCCCTCCGGCAACCCTCGGCTAAGGAAGCCCCCGGCGCAGGGCCGTCCCTCAAGAGGCGCCCGCGCGGCCGAAGCGAAGGTGACGCATGTCGGAACAGAAGCCGGGCGGGCTGCTCGCGGGCAAGCGCGGGCTGGTGTTGGGAGTGGCCAACAACCGCTCGATCGCCTGGGGTATCGCCCGTAGCGCTGCCGCGCACGGGGCGGAATTGGCGTTCACCTACCAGGGCGAGGCGCTGAAGAAGCGCGTCGAGCCGCTGGCGCGCGAATTGAACGCGCATGTCGTCGGCCATTGCGACGTCACCGATCCCGCCTCGATCGATTCCGCCTTCGCCGCGACCGCCGAGGTGTTCCCGGACGGGATCGATTTCGTCGTCCACTGCATCGCCTTCTCCGACAAGGACGAGCTGACGGGGCGCTATCTCGAGACCTCGGAGGCGAACTTCACCAAGTCGCTGCTGATCTCGTGCTACTCGTTCACGGCGGTGGCGCAGCGCGCGGAAAAGATCATGCGCAACGGCGGGTCGATGCTGACCCTGACCTATTACGGCGCCGAGAAGTGGATGCCCCACTACAACGTGATGGGTGTCGCCAAGGCCGCGCTGGAAGCCTCCGTACGCTACCTCGCTGCCGATCTCGGGCCGAAGCAGATCCGCGTCAACGCGATCTCGGCCGGGCCGATCAAGACGCTGGCGGCGTCGGGCATCGGCGACTTCCGCTACATCCTCAAGTGGAACGAGTACAACGCGCCGATGCGCCGGACCGTGACCATCGAGGAGGTCGGCGAGACGGCAGCCTACCTGTTCTCCGACATGTCCCGCGGCATGACCGGCGAGATCCTCCACGTCGATGCCGGCTACCACGTCGTCGGCATGAAGAACCCCGACGCGCCGGACATCACCCGCGAGCGGGAATAGGGTTCATCCCTCTTCCCCGAGCCGTCGGCGCCAATCCTCCACGGCGCCGCTCGCGAGCCGGCGGGCGGCGAGCGCCCGCCAGGATTCGGTGAGGGGCGCGAGGCCGGCAATCGCCCGCAAGGCCGCCGCGTCGAGGCGATCCACGTAAAAGTGGTGCAGGAGCCGCGACAGCGGCCAGTCCGGATGCGGGCGCTCGACGAGTTCGAGCCCGTCGCCGGCCGCCACGACGCCTGTCTCGATCACCCGGTAGTACCAGCCGGTGCGCCCGCTCGCCTGCACCCGCCGGGCCATGTCCGGCACACCAAAGCGCAGGTTCAGCTTGAAGCAGGGCTGGCGCGCCTGCGAGACCTGAAGCAGGGCACTCCCCACCCGCCACAGGTCGCCGACGCAGACATCGTGCTCGGTGAGGCCGTGGGTCGAGAAATTCTCGCCGAAGGCGCCGGGCTGCTCCAACTGATTGGGCAGGCCGGGCAGATCGCCGCGCCACGCGGCGGCATGGTCGAGGGCGTAGTGGTGCACGGCCTTTTCCGGGCCGCCATGGACGCGCCGGTCGGCCTGCTCGTCGCCCACGAGACCGAGCGGCCCCACCGCGACCGGCTCCAGCACGGGGGTCTTGGCGATGGCGCTCGCCGCGCCCTTCTCCCCCAGCGGCGCGACGCGCCCGGTCAGCACGGCCTGAAGCGCGACCCGCATCTCACGCGTCCTCCTCGTCCTGCGAAAAATTGCCGGCGAGCCGCAAACCGTCGATCCAGGTCGCCCCGTCGCGCTTGAGCACGAGGCGCGGACGCACGCCGCCGGCCTCGGCGACCGCCGCCGCGAGGCGCTCAGAATGCGTCACCAGCCAGACCTGCGTACGTTTCGAGGCCTGTGAGATCATCCGCGCCAGCGGCTCCATCAGATCCGGGTGCAGGCTGGTTTCGGGCTCGTTGAGCGCGAGGAAGGGCGGCAGCCGGTAGGCGAGCAGCGCGCCGGCGAGCGCGAGGTAGCGCAGCGTGCCGTCCGAGAGTTCGGACGGCTCGAAGATCCGCTTCGGGTACTCGGCGAAGATCACGCCGAACCGCGCCTCCCGATCCGGTTGCGGCACCACGAGGCGGGCACCGGGAAAGGCGTCGGCGAAGGCCGCGTCGAGATCGACGGTGTCGCCGCGGATATGGGCCAAAGTCGCGAAGACCGCGGCGAGGTCGGCACCGTCGGAGGCCAAAGTCGGCGTCGTCACCGCGAGGCAGGGGCGGCGCAGGGGCGAACCCGCATCGGTGCGCACGTCGTGATAGAAGCGCCATGCTTCCATGGCTTGCCGGACGATCTGCAGTTCGGGAAAGCGCACCCCGTCCTGAAGCGCAGCGAGCGCCGTCTCGGTCGGCAGCAGGTCGGTGCCGAAGGAGCGCTTGCGCCCCTCCTCGTCCCGCACGAAGCCCGCCGGCCCGTCGCGGTCGAGCACCGTCACCGGCCGCGCGCCGGCCTGCACGGTGAGCCGCTCGCTCTTCACCTGCGGCTCCAGGGCGAAGGCCGCCCCGTAGATCGCGCCGCCCACCTGCGACACGAGGCCGACCTCGACCGCGTAGGTGTAGGCGTGGCCGGTGGTCTCGTCGGCCAGTTCGGCGGACAATCGCACCCGCGCCGGCTCGCCCTTGCGGCGGGTGCCGGCCCAGAGCACGGATTCCATCCCGCCCTCGGCGGCGAGCGCCCGCGTCAGCCGCCCTGAGGCGGCCGTCTGAAGCAGGCCGAGGGCGCGGTAGAGGTTGGTCTTGCCGGTGCCGTTGCCGCCAACGAAGACCGAGAGAGGCCCGACCGGAAAGCGAATGGTCTTCAGCGACCGGTACCCGGCCGCCTCGATCTCGCGAACCGCCGGCATCGGTGTGCCCCCCGTGAGCCTCGAAGGGCGCAGATCTAGACCGTTCTGAGACCGATTCGGAAACCCCGCCTCCCCAGGTTGTGCAGGCTCAATCCGGCACCTTGATACCGTTCAGCCCCTTGCGCGGCTCAGGGAAGCGCGGGTCCATCGCTTCCAGCGTGTCGGCGATGGTGCGGGCGACCATGACGTTGCGGGCCCATTTGCGGTTGGCCGGCACCACGTGCCAGGGGGCGTAGGGCGTCGAGCAGCGGGCGAGCGCGTCGTTGAAGGCGGTCTGGTAGGCGTCCCAGCTCTTGCGCTCCACGAGGTCGGCCGGGTCGAACTTCCAGTGCTTCTCCGGATCGGCGAGGCGGGCCTCCAGGCGCTCCTTCTGCTCGTCCTTGGAGATGTGCAGGAAGAACTTGAGGATCACCGTGCCCGAGAGCGTCAGCAGCCGCTCGAAATCGTTGATGATCCCGTAGCGCTCGCGCCACGTCTCCTCCGGCACGAGGCCCTTCACCCGCACCACGAGCACGTCCTCGTAATGGCTGCGGTTGAACACGCCGATCAGGCCGCGGCCGGGCGTGCGCAGGTGGTAGCGCCAGAGGAAATCCTGATCGAGTTCCTCCGTGCTCGGCACCTTGAACGACCAGACCCGGCAGCCCTGCGGGTTCACCCCCTCCAGCACGTTGCGGATGGTGCCGTCCTTGCCGCCGGTATCGATCGCCTGGAACACCACGAGCAGGGAGCGGCGGTGCTCGGCGTAGAGCTTCTCCTGCAGCGCCCGGATGCGCACGCGCTGCGCGTCGAGTTCGGCCTTGGCCGCCGCCTTCTCGAGACCGCCGGTGGCGTCGGGATCGATCGCGGCGAGGTTGACGCTCTGGCCGGGTTCGACCGTGACGATGCCGGGCGCGGCCGGCGGCAGGACCGGGTGGAGATGCGGGGACAGGCTCGGCGCGGTGCCGGTGCCCGCGATCGCCGCGCGGGCCCAGCCGGCGAAGGAAGGCGGATGGTCGGGCCAGGCCGCCTGCGGTTGTGCTTCCGTCGTTTTGTCGCTCTCGAGGCTTTTTTCACTCCCGGCGCTCTTGCCGTCCTTGCCGTTCTTGCGCGCCATGCCGAAGATTACCTGCTCACGAGCCGATTGCGAGGCCGCCGTCGCGGACCCGCAAGGAAGGGATAAGCTTGGAGCCCCAACAGATGCGCCGCCTTCGCCGTTCCCGATCCGGCGCGTCGGGGTCTTCAAGGGCAAGGTCTTCCAGGGGAGGCGCCGGTCGCGTCGGAGCCGCCGCATGAGCGGGGTGCCGACGATCTGGTTCGTGCGCCATGGCCAGACCGACTGGAATGCGGAGGGGCGCCTTCAGGGCCACCGCGATACCGATCTCAACGCCAACGGGCTCGCCCACGCGGCGGAGGCGGCCGCGCGCCTGCGCCGGATCGCCGGAGCGGAACTGCCCACCGCCGACTACGTGGCGAGCCCGCTCATCCGCACCCGCCGGACGATGGAGATCCTGCGCACCGGCATCGGCCTGCCCGCAGGGGGCTACCGGGCCGATATGCGGCTGCGGGAGATCGGCTTCGGTGCCTGGGAGGGCCGGACCTGGGCCGAGATCCGGCGGCGCGATCCCGCAGGCGCCGCCGCGCGCGACCGCGACCGCTGGGGCTACCAGCCGCGCGGGGAGGGGGCGGAGAGCTACGCGATGGTCGAGGCGCGGGTGGAGGAAGTGGTGGCGGAGCTACGCCGCCCGACCGTGATGGTCGCCCATGGCGGCGTCGCCCGGGCGCTGCTGGTCGTCGCCGGCCATCTCGACATCTACGCCGCCCCACGGCTCGGCATCCGCCAGGGCAGCATTCTCGTCATCGAACCCGGCGGCTGGCGCTGGGCTTGAGGGAATTACTTTCGGGGGACAGCGCTCGAGGGGCCGTGCGGGCCCGTCGAGCTTTTCCCCTGAACGGGTCCGTCCGAGCCCGGTCAGGCCCGCGCGGCGCGGCCGCGGGCGAGCAGGCGCACGGCGGTGACGGGGAGGAGGAGCGTCTTCACCGTGGCCGTGACGGCCAGAACGGCGAGGACCGGCAGGATCGCGAGACAGATTCCGCTCACGCGCATCGGACACTCCTTGAGGCTGCTGAAACGGCGGCTTGCGACCGCTTGGTTGATGACAATCCGCCACTCAATCGCGGCAAGACCAAGGTGAACGGAGCAAACTCACGCATTTCTACGCTCCACCGGCCTGTCCTGCCGGACAGCATAGCCGGATCGGGCGCTCGTGCCTTGCTCTGCATCAACGGTTTCGGAACGCGGTGACGGCGGTTCCGAGGGCGGCAGCCGCCGGGCGCGGGGATGGGCGTCCTCGAAGGCGCTCATCAGGCGGGCGGCATCGACCTTGGTGTAGATCTGCGTGGTCGAGAGCGAGGCGTGGCCGAGCAATTCCTGGATCGCCCGCAGCTCGCCCCGGCGGGCGAGCAGATGGGTTGCGAAGGAGTGTCGCAGGGCGTGCGGGGTCGCGCTCTCGGGCAGGCCGAGCGCGCCGCGGAGCGCGGAGACCGCGTACTGGACCACCCGTGGCGAGAGCGGCCCGCCCTTCACGCCGACGAAGAGCGGTCCCTCCGGATCGAGGGGGTGCGGGCACAGCGACAGGTAGGCGGCCACCGCCTCGGCGACCGCCGGCAGCACCGGCACGGCGCGGACCTTGTCGCCCTTGCCCGTCACCCGCACCTCGTCGATGCCCGGTATCGGCGCGTCGCGGGCAGTGAGCCCCAGCGCCTCCGAGATGCGCAGGCCCGATCCGTAGAGGAGGGCGATCACCGCCGCGTCGCGGGCGAGCACCCACGGGGCGCGGTCGTCGTCGGGACGGGTCTCGGGCGCGGTCATCGCCAGCGCGGCGGAGATGGGAAGCGGGCGCGGCAGGCGGCGCTCGACCTTGGGGGAGCGCACCGCGCCGAGCGCCGCGACGCTGCCGTGCCCCTCGCGTTCGAGGAAGCGGGCGAAGGAGCGCAGACCCGCCAGCATCCGCATCAGGGAGCGCCCGCCGATCCCCTCGGCCCGGCGCGCGGCCATGAAGGCGCGCAGGTCGCGGGGTTTCAGGGCGATCAGCCCGGCGATGGTGGGCGTGCCGGAGCGGGCGGCGCGATGGATCAGAAACTGGCGCAGGTCGCGCTCGTAGGCCTCGACCGTGTTGGCGGCCATGCGCCGCTCCCGCGCCAGCGCCTCGCGCCAGCCCCGCATCGCCGCGCGCAGGGTGGCGTCGCCCGGCGGCAGCAGGGCTTCGGGATCGACGGCGGTGAGGGACGCGGTGCGCATCATTGCCGGCAGCAAGCACCCGGTAAGGTTGACGAAGGGTAAACGGCAAAAACCCTTTCCGCCCGGCCGGACTGCGCCAGATGGGCGCTCATCCACACAACATCCGTACCGGGGAGAGAGGGCCGATGGCCAAGCCCGTCCACACCATGATCCGCGTCCGCGACGAGGCGCGCTCGCGCGACTACTATGCTCGCGCTTTCGGCCTGGAGCCGGCCGACCGGTTCGACTTTCCGGACTTCACGCTGCTCTACCTGCGCGACCCGTCCTCGCCGTTCGAACTCGAACTGACGGTCAACAAGGACCGCGCCGAGCCCTACAATCTCGGCGACGGCTATGGCCACCTCGCCTTCGTGGTGGAGGATGCCGAGGCCGAGCATGCCCGCTTCGAGCGCGAGGGTCTTCCGGCCACGCCGGTCAAAACCCTCAAGCACGGCGACACCGCGCTCGCGACCTTCTTTTTCGCCACCGACCCGGACGGCTACAAGATCGAGGTGATCCAGAAGGGCGGCCGCTTCGCCTGATCTTTGGGGAGTCTACGGCGCCTTCTCCAGGCGCTCGAGCCCGGCCAGCGCCTTCTCGCACGCACTTGCAGAGGGTGCCGGCAGGCTCGTCTCCAGGCGCATCGCGTCGTCGAGCGCCAGGGCATAGCGCTCCTCCGTGAGCGCCCGGCCGACCGCCGCCATCATGCGCTCGCGGCCGGCTCTCAACACCCGATCGACCCGCTCGCGCTCCGCGCCGCAGGCGAGCGCCCGGCCCAGAACCTTCCCCTGGCGCTCGCCCTCGACCTGGGGGATCACCAGCGGCCGGGCAGCGCCCGGCTCGGGCGGCGTCTGCGCATGGACCGCGCCGACCGTGAGCACGAGCCCGAACAGGGGGAAGAAGACGGAAGCGGCCCCTGAGCGCATCGAATCGTTCTCCCTCACGGCTCTTCAGAATAGCACCGCATCCTGCCCGATTCGGCGATCGCGCCGGACGCGACAGGTCGCGTGCGTTCCCTCACGCTCTCGGGAGCGGATCTCGTCCACGGTCAAGCCGGAAACGACAGGGGGCGACAATGGGTCTTTCCGGAGGTTCTGCCGGCAGCGCCGCGGCGACGGATACCAGCATGATCGGGCGAGGCCGCGGCCCGATCCCATCGCGCATCCCCTTGAGCCTCAAGCTCGCCTATTCGGCCTTCATGGCGGTGCTGCTCCCGGTCTATCTCACCCATTACGGGCCGACGAACTTCCTGTACTTCTGCGACATCGCCCTGATCCTGACCCTCGTCGGCATCTGGGCGGAGAGCGCGCTTCTCGTCTCGATCTGCGCCGCCGGCATCCTCGCGCCGCAACTGCTCTGGGCCGTGGATTTCCTGGCGCAGGCCGCGGGCACTCCGCTCACCGGCATGACCGCCTACATGTTCAACGCGGAGACGTCGCCGTTCCTGCGCGGCCTGTCGCTGTTCCACGGCTGGCTGCCGTTCCTGCTCGTGTTCCTCGTCTGGCGGCTCGGCTACGACCGGCGCGCCTGGGGCGCGTGGTCGGCGCTGGCGGTCATCCTCCTGTTCGTCTGCTACTTCCTGATGCCGCCGCCGCGGCCCGATCCGGGGCTGACGCCGGTCAACATCAACTATGTCTGGGGCATGAGCGACACCGCCGCGCAGACCTTCCTGCCGGCCTGGGCGTGGTTCACGGGCCTCGTCGTCGCCATCCCGCTCCTGATCTCCTGGCCGACCCACCGGCTCCTGATCTGGCTGATGCCCCAAGCATCCGCCACGTTGCCCGTCACATCGCCCGTGGCGTCCGCAGTCACGTCCCCTTCGGCTTCACCCGCCGGGTCGGGGCCTCGCTGAGCGGGTCTTCCGGCCAGGGGTGGCGGGGATAGCGGCCCCGCATCTCGGAGCGGACCGCGCCCCACGAGCCGCGCCAGAAACCCGGCAGGTCGCGGGTGATCTGGATTGGGCGGTGGGCCGGCGAGAGCAGGTGGAGCACCAGCGGCACCCGCCCCCCGCCGAGCGCGGGATGCCGGTCGAGGCCGAACAGCTCCTGCACCCGCACCGCGAGCACCGGTTCGGGGCCCGATTCGTAATCGACCGGGATGCGCGAGCCCGTCGGCACCTCGACATGGCTCGGCGCCTCGGTCTCGAGGCGGGCGCGCAGCGTCCAGGGCAGCAGACCCTGCAGGGCCTGGCCGAGATCGTCGGCGGTAATCGCTGCGAGCGAGGTCCGTCCGACGATGGCCGGAGCGAGCCATTCCTCGACACTCGCCGCCAGGGCCTCGTCGGAGAGGTCGGGCCATTCGCCGCCCTCCGCCTCTCCCTGGGCTCCGTGGAGGAAACGGACACGGGTGCGCCACTGCGCCAGGGCGGGCGTCCAGGGCAGGCGGTCGAGGCCGAGCCCGGCGATGCCGCGAGCCAGCACCCGCGCCGCCTCCCCATCGGCGGGGACGGGGAGGGTGCGCTCGTCGAGCGTCACGGCGCCGAGCCGGCGGCCCTCGCGGGCGCGCAGGGCCCGCGCCTCCTTGTCGAAGCTGACGCTGCGCACCGTGCCGATCCGGTCGGCGAACAAGGCGTCGATGGCCTCGGACGCGATGGCCACGGCGGACAGGATCCGCGCGGAGGCCGCCGCGCCCGTGAGGTCGGCGACGACGATGAAGGGCTCGCGGGCGAGCGGGCTCACCGGATCGACGAGGCCGGCGCGGCCGTTCGCCATCAGGAAGGCGCCGTCCCGGCCTCGCGCCCGCGCCACCCGGTCGGGATAGGCCAGTGCCAGCAGGGCGCCGGGCTCGGCCATCAGGGGATCGGGCTCGACGGTGTCGGCCGCTTTGGCCGCCTGCCGCGCCCAGCCGTCCGCGAGGCGGCGCATGTCGGCGGCCCGGCCCCCGCGGTCGCGGCGGAAGCGGTCGAGGCGCTCGGCGAGATCCACGGCGTCGCCGCCGAGGCCGCGCTCGACCAGCACGGCGGCGAGATCGGCCGCCATGCGGGCCTGACCGGATTCAGCGGCGCGGGCGACCATCCGGGCGAGCCGGGGCGGCAGCGGCAGGCTGCGCAGGGTGTTGCCGGTCTCCGTGAGCCGCCCGTCGGCATCGAGGGCGCCGAGATCGGCCAGCATCGCCCGCGCCTCGGCCAGGGCCGGCGCCGGCGGCGGATCGAGGAAGGACAGGGCGGTGGGGTCGGTGACGCCCCAGGCGGCGCAGTCGAGGGTCAGCCCGGCCAGATCCGCCGAGAGGATCTCGGGCCGGGCGAAGGGTTCGAGCGCCGCGGTCGCCGCCTCGGGCCAGAGCCGCCAGCAGACACCCGGCTCGGTGCGGCCGGCGCGGCCGCGGCGCTGATCGACCGAGGCACGCGAGGCCCGCGCGGTGACGAGCCGGGTCATGCCGTTGCCGGGCTCGTAGAGCGGCACGCGGGCCAGCCCGGAATCGACGACGATGCGCACGCCCTGGATCGTCAGCGAGGTCTCGGCAATCGAGGTCGCCAGCACCACTTTGCGCCGCCCCGGGGGCGCGGGGGCCACCGCCCGATCCTGCTCGCCCTGGGTGAGGGCGCCGTAGAGGGGCGCGAGGTCGGTGTCGTCCGGCAGCCGCCCCTCCAGCCGCTCGGCGGTGCGCCGGATCTCCGCCTGCCCCGGCAGGAAGGCGAGCACCGAGCCGGGATCGGCCCGCAGCGCCCGCAGGATCGCGGCGGCCATCGCGTCCTCGATGCGCTGGTTCGGGTCGCGGTCGAGATGGCGCGTCTCGACCGGGTAGGCGCGTCCTTCCGATTCCACCACGGGCGCGTCGCCGAGAAGCCCCGCCACGCGGGCGCCGTCGAGGGTGGCCGACATGACGAGGATGCGCAGATCCTCCCGCAGCGCGCCCTGCGCATCGAGGGCGAAGGCCAGCCCGAGATCGGCATCGAGGGAGCGCTCGTGGAACTCGTCGAACAGCACCGCGCCGATGCCGGTCAGTTCCGGATCGTCGAGGATCATCCGGGTGAACACGCCCTCGGTGACGACCTCGATCCGGGTGCGGGCCGAGATCTTGG
Organism: Methylorubrum sp. SL192; assembly: GCF_026672325.1. Lineage (NCBI taxonomy): Bacteria > Pseudomonadati > Pseudomonadota > Alphaproteobacteria > Hyphomicrobiales > Methylobacteriaceae > Methylorubrum > Methylorubrum sp. SL192. The sequence continues at coordinate 3,613,421 of NZ_JAPPQV010000003.1, read as the reverse complement.
AGCCGAGCCGCACGCGCAGACCCACCGTGTCGCCGACCCGCTCGCCGAGGGTGGCGGCCATGCGCTCGGCCGCACCGCGCGCGGCGAGCCGCCGGGGCTCCAGCAGGATGATTTTTTGGGTGCCGAGCCAAGCTTCGTCGAGCAGGGCCAGCGGCACGCGCGTGGTCTTGCCGGCGCCGGGCGGGGCCACGAGCACGGCGGAGGATCGCCCGGACAGGGCCGCGCGCAGGGCGGGAAGGGCGGCCTCGATCGGGAGTGCGGGGACAGGGGAGGACATGGTTCGCGAGGTGCCGCGGTTCGGGCCGGGGCGCAACCATCACCGCCGCCCCGATTGCTCATCGCTGTCCGCGGCGCCCACGAAAATTTGTTAACATATCTTGCGATTTCTCCGGAACGAGCGGGCAAGATGCGACTTGTGGGCTCAGCGTGCGGTCCATGCACGCAACGGAGAGACGACGATGCGCATAGCCCTGACACTCGCAGCCGGCGCGCTGCTCGGCAGCCTCGGTCTGGGAGTGGTGTCGGCCTCCGCCGCCCCCGCCATGCCGGCCCCCAGCCTGATCGCCGGCCAGACGGCCGAGACCGTGCGCGACCAGCACCATGACCACTGGCACCGCCCCCACCACAGCGTGCTCGGCCACCACCACTCGACCAAGGCCGAGCGCCATCGCCGCCGCCTGAACACCCACCATCACGGCGACCCGAACGCCCGCAACCCGGAGCGGCCCGGCTACCAGCAGCAGCTCGGCACCACCACGGGCGGCCCGCGCTACTGAGCGCTTCGGCCTCGACACGCCATGAGAAGGGGCCCGTCCGGCGCGATGCCGGGCGGGCCTTTTTCGTTCGCCCGCCGACCCCGGCACCACCGTCGCTTGCGACGGCTGGGGAGAGCGCCCACTTGTCCACGGACTTCACGGTTGCCCGGCGGTGCCCGGCGCAAGCGGGGCTGCTAGCCTCCGCTTCATGTCCAGACCCCAGCGTTCCCAACCCCTCGAACGGCGTGCCCAGGCGGCGGATACGGTGACTTCTTCGCCCCTCGACATCCCCGGCGCCACGCCGATGATGGCGCAGTACATCGAGATCAAGGCCGCCAATCCGGACTGCCTGCTGTTCTACCGGATGGGGGACTTCTACGAGCTGTTCTTCGAGGATGCGGAGATCGCCTCGCGCGCGCTCGGGATCGTCCTGACCAAGCGCGGCAAGCACGGCGGCGCCGACATCCCGATGTGCGGCGTGCCCCTGGAGCGGGCGGACGACTACCTGCACCGGTTGATCGCGCTGGGCCACCGCGTCGCCGTCTGCCAGCAGACCGAGGACGCCGCGGAAGCCAAGAAGCGGGGCCCGAAATCGGTGGTGCGGCGCGAGGTGATCCGCCTCGTCACGCCGGGCACGCTGACCGAGGACCGCCTGCTCGACCCGACGCGGGCCAACCTGCTGCTCGCCATCGGCCGGCGCAAGGTCTCCGACACGAGCGAGGCCTACGGGCTCGCCGCCCTCGACATCTCCACCGGCCGGTTCTCGCTGAGCGAGGTGGAGAGCTCGGAACTCGCCGCCGCGATCGCCCGGCATGAACCGCGGGAGATCGTGCTCTCGGAGGTCATCCACGCCGATCCAGGCCTAGCCAAGCTGTGGCGCGAGACCAAGGCGGCGGTTGTGCCGCTGGCCCAAGGCGAGCTGGAGCCGGCTTCGGCCGAGCGGCGCATCCGCGAGCAGTTCGGCGTCAAGACCCTCGACGGGTTCGGGAATTTCAGCCGGGCGGAGATCGCCGCGGCCGGGGCGGCTTTGCTCTATCTCGAGCGCACCCAGCTCGGCACGCGGGTGCCGCTCTCCGCGCCGAGCCGCGAGGCGACGGGAGCGACGCTCGCCATCGACGCGGCCACCCGCGCCAACCTCGAACTCACCCGCACCCTCTCGGGGGAGCGCAAGGGCAGCCTGCTCGACGCCATCGACCGCACGGTCTCGGCCGGCGGCGCCCGGCTGCTCGCCGAGCATCTGGCCGGGCCCCTGACGGACCTGACCAAGATCGGACGGCGGCACGACGCCGTCGCGTTCCTGGCCGAGGACGGCGCGCTGCGGGCGCATCTGCGCGACGCGCTGCACGCCGCCCCCGACATTGCCCGCGCGCTCTCCCGCATCGGCCTGAACCGGGCCGGCCCGCGCGACCTCGCCGCCCTGCGCGACGGGCTCGACGCCGCCGCGACGATCGCTGAGCAGCTTCGCGCGGAAGAAAATTTGCCGGACGGGCTGACCCGCCTCGCCCGCCGCCTCGAAAAGGCCGACCGGGCGCTGGCCGAGGAACTGGCTCGGGCGCTCGCCGACGACCTGCCGCTCAACCGGCGCGACGGCAATTTCGTGCGCGCCGGCTACCACGCCGAGATCGACGAGGCCCGGCTGCTCGGCCAGGACTCGCGCAAGGTCATCGCCGCGCTCCAGGCGCGCTATGCCGAGGCCAGCGGCTGCCGGACGCTCCGGATCAAGCACAACAACGTGCTCGGCTACTACATCGAGGTGCCGCAGGCGGTGGGCGAGGCCTGCCTCAAGGGCCTGATGCAGGACTTCGTGCATCGCCAGACCATGGTCGATGCGATGCGCTTCACCAGCGTCGAACTCGGCGAGCTGGAATCGAAGATCGCGGGCGCCTCCGACCGGGTGCTGGCGCTCGAATCCGCGGTGTTCGATGCCTTGAGCGCGCGGGTGAGCGACGGGGCGGAGGCGATCGCCGACATCGCCGAGGCGCTGTCGGGCCTCGACGTGGCGGCGAGCCACGCCGAGCTCGCGGTCGAACTCGCCTGGACCCGGCCGGTCATCGACGACAGCCTCGCCTTCGCGATTGAGGGCGGGCGCCATCCGGTGGTGGAAGCCGCGCTGACGAAGGCCGGCGAGGCGTTCATCGCCAATGCCTGCGACCTGTCCGGCGACGAGGCCGGGCGCATCCGCCTCGTCACCGGCCCGAACATGGGCGGCAAATCGACCTTCCTGCGCCAGAACGCGCTGATCGCCGTGCTGGCGCAGATGGGCGCCTTCGTGCCGGCGGCCGCCGCCCGGCTCGGGGTGGTCGATCGCCTGTTCTCCCGCGTCGGCGCGGCCGACGACCTCGCGCGCGGCCACTCGACCTTCATGGTCGAGATGGTCGAGACCGCCGCGATCCTCAATCAGGCGACGCGCCGGTCGCTCGTGGTGCTCGACGAGATCGGCCGCGGCACCGCGACCTTCGACGGCCTCTCCATCGCTTGGGCCTGCCTGGAGCACCTGCACGAGAAGAACGGCTGCCGGGCTCTGTTCGCGACCCACTTCCACGAGCTGACGGCGCTGAGCCAGCGCCTGCCGCGCCTCGACAACGCGACCCTGAAGGTGGCCGAGGACCGCGGCGACGTGGTGTTCCTACATGAGGTGGTGCCGGGCGTGGCCGAGCGCTCCTACGGCCTCCAGGTCGCCCGCCTCGCCGGCCTGCCGCCGAGCGTCGTGGCGCGGGCCGGGGCGATCCTGAAAGGGCTGGAAAGCTCCGAGCGCGAGCGCCCCGCCCGCCGTAAGATCGACGACCTGCCGCTCTTCGCCAGCCTCGCCGCCGCACCGCCCCCGCCGCCGGAGCCGGTGAAACCCGAGCCGGACGACCGGCTCGGCCAGTTGATCGACCGCCTCGATCCCGATGCGCTGACGCCGCGCGAGGCCCTCGACGCGCTCTACCGGCTGAAGAAGGAGCGGGCCGCGGGGTGAGGGCAGCGCGGGCGCGGTTCGAGGCCGCGGGCCCGCGCGGCTCACGGGGCGGAGACGATCTGCTATAAAGCCGCGCTGATGCCAGCCGGCCCGCTCCGGCCCAACCGGCCTCTCCCCTTCGCGGTCGCGGGCTTGCCCGGGGCCGGACGTCCTTGCGGGGAGGGGCGTTGGGCCGCTCGGAAAACAGATCGATGCTTCGTCTCCTCCTCGCCCTCCTCCTGACGCTTGCCGCCGGCCTTGCCGCCCCCGGCCTTGCCGGCGCGCAGGGAGCGATGACGGCGGTGAAGGCCAAGGATCTCGTGCGCGCGCGCCTCGTCGCCGAGAGCGAAGCGCTGGTGCCCGGCCGCACGGTGACGCTCGGCCTGCACATGGCGATGAAGCCGGGCTGGCACGTCTACTGGCGCAATCCCGGCGATTCCGGGCTGCCGCCGGAGATGGCGTGGCGCCTGCCCGAGGGCTTCACGGTCGGCCCGGTGCAGTGGCCGGTCCCGGAGCGCATTCCGGTCCAGACCCTGATGAATTTCGGCTACGAAGGCGCCGTCACCCTGCTGGTGCCGCTTGCCGTGCCCGAGAGCGCCCGAGCCGGCGAGACGGTGCAGCTCTCCGGCACGCTCTCCTACCTCGTCTGCGAGGAGATCTGCATTCCGGGCTCGGCAGAGCTGAGCCTCGACCTGCCGGTGGCGGCCTCCGCGGAGCCGGATTCGGGGCAGGCCGCCCTGTTCGCCCGCGCCCGCGCCGCGCTTCCTGAAGCCCTTGCCGAAGCTCTTCCCGAAGCCGCGCCCGGCTCCGTCCGCACGACCCGCGCGGGCGACCGGCTCGTGCTGCATCTCGACCGGCCGGGCCTCGCGGGCGTGACCGGAGCCGCCTTCTTCCCCTATGCCGAGGGCGCGCTCGACAACGCCGCGCCGCAGGATCTCGCCGTCGATGCCGCCGGCCTGCGCCTCACCCTGACGCCGGGCGATGCGGGGCAGCCGCCCGAAGCGCTCGCCGGCGTGCTCGCCCTCACCGAGGACGGCACGCGCAAGGCCTACGCGCTGGGCCCGGAACCCGCCCCCGCACCGACGGCGGCCGCGACCGTTCCCGCCGCGCCCGAGGCGCCGCCCGCCCCGGCGGAAGAGGAGAGCCTGACGCTGTGGAGCGCCGCGGGGCTGGCGCTCATCGGCGGGCTCCTGCTCAACCTGATGCCCTGCGTCTTCCCGGTTCTCTCGATCAAGGTTCTGAGCCTCGTACGGCAGGCGGGCGAATCCGCCACCCGCGTGCGGCTGCACGGGCTCGCCTACACGGCGGGCGTGCTCGCGAGCTTCCTCGGGCTGGCCGGGCTCCTGATCGCGCTGAAGGCGGGCGGCGCCGGGATCGGCTGGGGCTTCCAACTCCAGTCGCCGGTGGTGGTGGCGCTCCTGGCCTACGGGCTGTTCGCCATGGGCCTGAGCCTGTCGGGCGCGGTGCATCTCGGCGGCGGCATCGTCGGGCTCGGCGACGGGCTGACCCGGCGGGCGGGCTACCAGGGCTCGTTCTTCACCGGCGTGCTGGCGACGCTCGTCGCGACGCCCTGCACCGCGCCGTTCATGGGCGCCGCGGTGGGCTTTGCGCTGACGCAGTCGCCGCTCGCCGCGCTCACCGTGTTCGCAAGCCTCGGCCTCGGGCTCGCCCTGCCATTCCTAGGCCTGACGCTGGTCCCGCAGGCGCTGCGCCTGCTGCCGCGGCCCGGCGCCTGGATGGACGTGCTGAAGGGTGCGCTCGCCTTTCCCGTCTACGCCACGGTGGCGTGGCTCGTCTGGGTGCTGGCGCAGCAGGTCGGACCCAACGGGCTGCTCGCAGGGCTCACCGGTCTCGTCCTCGTGGCGCTCGCCGCCTGGGCCTGGGAACGGGCGCGCGGGGCGGGACGGCTCGGCACCGGCTTCGGCCGGGTGGCGGCCGTCGCGGCGCTCACGGCGGCGCTCGGCCTCGTCGCCGTCCTCGATGGCGACCGCGCCACGGCGCGCACCGCTTTGGCGCAGGGCGAGGAGGCCTTCACGCAGGCCCGTCTCGATGCGCTGAGGGCGGAGGGGCGCACGGTGTTCGTGGACATGACGGCGGCGTGGTGCATCACCTGCCAGGTCAACGAGCGCACGGTGCTGGCCCGCGAGGGGGTGCAGGCAGCGTTCCGGGCGGGCCAAGTGGTGTACCTGAAGGGCGACTGGACCAACCAGAACCCGGAGATCACCCGCCTGTTGGAGCGCCACGGCCGCAGCGGCGTGCCGCTCTACCTCGTCTATCGCGGCCAGGGCGAGGCGCAGGTGCTGCCGCAGATCCTCACCGAGGGGATCGTGCTCGCGGCCATCGGGCAGAAGGACGTCGCGGCGGCGCAGTAGGGCACACGAGCAGTCCCGTTCATCCCCTCTCCCTGCACGCGGGGAGAGGGGAAAATCCGCGCCTCAGCCCGCGAGCTTGGCCGCGATGCCGGCCACGTGGCGGCCCTGGAAGCGGGCGCCGTCGAGTTCGACTTCGGAAGGCTGGCGCGAGCCGTCGCCGTCGGCGATCGTGGTGGCGCCGTAGGGGGAGTTGCCCTTCACCTGCTCGACGCCGTTCTGCCCCGCGAAGCTGTAGGGCAGGCCCACCACCACCATGCCGTGGTGGAACAGCACCGTGTGGAAGCTCGTCAGCGTGGTCTCCTGACCACCGTGCTGCGAGGCGGTCGAAGTGAAGGCCGAGCCGACCTTGCCGACCAGGGCGCCCTTGGCCCACAGGCCGCCGGTCTGGTCGATGAACTGCTTCATCTGCGACGCCATGTTGCCGTAGCGGGTCGGCGTGCCGAAGATGATCGCATCGTAATCGGCCAGCTCCTCGACGGTGGCGATCGGCGCCTCCTGGTCGAGCTTGTAGTGGAACTGCTTGGCCACCTCGTCCGGCACCAGTTCCGGCACGCGCTTGAGCGCGACCTCGGCCCCAGTCTCGCGGGCGCCCTCGGCCACGGCCTTGGCCATCTGCTCCACATGGCCCCACGACGAGTAGTAGAGCACCAGAACCTTCGCCATCGTCGTCTCTCCTGTTCGCGGGCCCGGCGCATCGCCCCGGAATGGGCTTTCCGCCCTCGGGCGGAGGCGACGCGCTCAAATCGGCCCGAGCGTCGAATGCGCGACTCCTATGAAGGTTCGCGCTGTTTGCAGAAATGCCCTGCCGTGCAAGATCATTCTTGCAGATCTGCAAGCGAGAGACGGGGGAGGGCGCGGTGCCGATGGCCTGGGACGAATTCCGCCTCGTGCAGGCTATCGCCGACCGGGGCGCGCTGGGTCCGGCCGCAGCGCATCTCGGAGTCAACCCCTCCACCGCCTTCCGCCGCCTCGCGGCGGTCGAGGCGGAACTCGGTGCGCGCCTGTTCGAGCGCCACCGCTCCGGCTACGTGCCGACGCCGGCGGGCGAGGCGATGGCCGCTGCGGCCGCGCGGATGGAGGAGGAGGTCGCCCGCTTCGACCGGGAGGTCGCCGACCGGGCGCAGACGCCCTCGGGCCTTCTGCGCGTCACCGCCGCGGCGACGCTGGTCACCGATTTCCTGATGCCGATCCTCGGCCGATTCCGGGCGCGCTACCGATAAGTCCAGATCGAACTCGTGACCTCCGAGGAGGCGCTGAACCTGTCCCGCCGCGATGCGGACGTGGCGTTGCGGGCCACCCACGACCCGCCGCCGAACCTCGTCGGGCGCCGGCTCGGCACCATCGCCTGGGCGGTCTACGGGCCGGCGCGCGAGGACGCAGACGGCGAGACGGACGGCGGCGACGCCGATTGGGTCAGCCCGAGCGAGGCGGTGGCCGGCGGCCTCTTCGCGCGCTTCGTCGCCGCCCGCGCCGGGCCGGAGCGGGTCGCGCTGCGCCTCAACAGCGTGCAGGGGCTGTGCGAGGCGATCGTGGAGGGCGTCGGCATCGGGCCGCTGCCCTGCTACCGCGGCGACCGGCTCGCATCGCTGAGACGCCTTTCAGGGCCGGAGCCGGAGTTGGCCGGTTCACTCTGGCTCCTGACCCACCCGGACCTGCGCCACGCGGCGCGGGTGCGCGCCTTCATGGACCATGTCGCCGCCGAGGTCGCGCCGTTGCGCCCAGTCCTGGAAGGGCGCCAAGGGGACGATCCAAACAGCAGGGTGACCACCCAGCTCGAGGCTTTGCCCGTAACGCCGTCCTGAAACGCTCGCCCGGCGCGGTGCCGTTCGCATCGCGGAGACCTGACGCGCCGTCGCGCGAGGGCGCTCAACGCAATTGCGCAACGGCCGGTCCCGCCTGTATAAGAGGCGATCCCCTCATTCATCGCGACATGGGATCCTTCGGGCCTGACCGGGCCGGAGGCCGCGGGGAAGCCATTCCGGCATCCCGCCCGTTTCCCTGCCGCGCACTCTGACCGTCTGGAGCTTTGTCCGATGTCCCAAGGTCCGCTGATGCCCAAGGCGACCGCCGTGTGGCTCGTCGAGAACACCTCGCTCGCCTTCGAGCAGATCGCCGATTTCTGCAAGCTGCACCCGCTCGAGGTGAAGGGCATCGCCGACGGTGAAGTCGCCGCCGGCATCAAGGGCCTCGACCCGATCACCACCGGCCAGCTCACCCGCGACGAGATCGAGAAGGCGCAGAAGGTGCCGCATTACCGGCTCAAGGTCGCGGTCTCGAAGGTGAAGCTGCCCGAGGTCAAGCGCACCACTAAGGGCCCGCGCTACACCCCGCTGTCCCGTCGTCAGGACCGGCCGAACGCGATCCTCTGGCTGATCCGCAACCATCCGGAGCTGAAGGACGCGCAGGTCATCCGGCTCGTGGGCACCACCAAGGCGACGATCCAGCAGATCCGCGAGCGGACCCACTGGAATTCGGCCTCGCTCCAGCCGATGGACCCGGTGACGCTCGGCCTGTGCTCGCAGATCGACCTCGATTTCGAGGTCCAGCGCGCCGCCAAGGACCGCCCGGCCGTGCTGCCGACCGATGGCGGCGCCAAGCTCCTGCCGACCGAGGTCTCGACCGCCCCGGCCGCCGCGGAGCGGGAGGAAGAGGAAGAAGATCTCAACGCCGATGCGGTCTTCGCCAAGCTCAAGGGCATGAGCCGCATCGACGAGGACGACGACGAGGTGTGATCGTCTCGCTCGTCGGTCGGGCGCCTGCGTCACGCGCGTAGTGCTGTTTGTGAAAAAAATTTCTCGCTCACCTGCACTAGATGCGGAATAATGCTGGCCGGTCGCTCCCACGGAGCGGCGGCAGGCGCGAGGACGTGGCATGATCCACGGTGGCGTGACCGAGAGTGGCTCGAACCCTGGCGGCTTGGTCGAGGCCGGCCTGACTGAAACCGGCCTGCCCGCCGACCCCTCGGGGGGCTTGGACGAGCGGCCGCCCGCGGCCCCAACGGCCGAGCCGGTGACGCTCGCCGAATCCCTGATGAGCGAAGCGGGCTGGGGGCCGGAGAACTTTGGCGTTGAGGGTCCGAACCCGCCCTACTTGCGCATCGGCGGCAAGCTGTGGGTGACGCTCACCGAGTTCGAGCCCTGCTTCGCCTCGTTCCGCCGCGACCGGGGCCCGTTCCGCTCGAAGGTCGCGATCGCCAGCCACCTCGCCAAGTACGACGCGATCATGGTCGATCCGCTGGCCTTCGAGGAGTGCTTCGGCCCCGGCGAGGGCAACCAGACGGTGTTCCCGTTCGGTGCGTGGCTCGAGATCCGCCGCGTCGGCTTCGGCGGGCTGGAATTGTGGGGCAAGCGCCAGGGCGCCGTGACCCTCCCGCTCGACGCCCTGGCGGTGGCCTCGGCGATCTGGCTGCGGCGGAAGGGTTCGACACCGCGCTCCGGGCCGACTTGAGACTTAAGGGGTCGATCGGCTCGTAGCCCGCCGCGCTCCCCCCTCTCCCCGCAAGCGGGGAGAGGCCTGTCTGCACCCTCTCGTGCGGACAGGCAGCGGAGGCGAAGCCGGAGCGACGGTGAGGGGGCAGCTCAGATAGGAGCACCTTCCGGTACCGCCCCTCACCTTCGGCTGCCGCCTCGCTTGACCGACAACGAGGTCGGTAAAGCCCTCTCCCCGCGAGCGGGGCGAGGGGACGCGAAGTGAGCGGGATTGACCAGCAACATCCCTCACGCCGCGGCCAGCGGCTTCGACACGTCCTCCAGCGACTTGCCCTCGGCCGCCGTGCCCCAGATCCAGCCGACGATGGCGGCCACCGCCATCAGGGCCGCGCCGATGAAGTAGCCGACCAGCACGAGGTCGCGCGAGCCCGTCTCCACCAGCGCGCCGAACAGGAGCGGCCCCGAGACGCCGCCGATGCCGGTGCCAAGGGCGTAGAAGGCGGCGATCGCCAGTGCGCGAATCTCCAGCGGGAAGGTCTCGGCCACCGTGAGGTAGGCGGAACTCGCCGCGGCGGAGGCGAAGAAGAACACGGCCATCCAGGCCGCGGTCTGGCCCCAGGGACCGAGCATGTCGGCGCGGAAGACGAGGCCGACCACGACGAGCAGCACCGCCGAAATGCCGTAGGTGAAGGCGATCATCGGGCGCCGGCCCACGGTGTCGAACAGCCGGCCGAGCAGCAGCGGGCCGAGGAAGGAGCCGAGCGCGAAGGGCAGGAGATACCAGCCGACATCGCCGCCGGGCACGTTGTAGAAGCGCTCCAGCACCAGCGCGTAGGTGAAGAACAGCGCATTGTAGAAGAAGGCCTGGGCGATCATCAGCGCGAGGCCGACCATGGTCTGGCGCCGGTTCGTCACGAACAGGGCGTTGGCGACCTCCGCGAGCGGGGTGTGGCTGCGGACCTTGAGCTTGAGGCGGCGCGACGGGTCGGGCGGGGGCAGGGTGATGCCGTCATCCGTGAAGCGCTTCTCGATACCCGTCACCACCCGGTCCGCCTCCGCGGCGTAGCCATGGGTGACGAGCCAGCGCGGGCTCTCGGGGATCCAGGTGCGCAGGAGCAGGATGACGAGGCCGATGCCGCCGCCGACGAAGAAGGCGATGCGCCAGCCATAGGACGGATCGATCCATTCGGGGCGCAGGAGCGCGATCGACAGGAACGAGCCGAGCGCGGCGCCGATCCAGAACGAGCCGTTGATGACGAGGTCGGTCCAGCCGCGCACCCGGGCCGGGATCAGCTCCTGAATGGTCGAGTTGATCGCGGTGTACTCGCCGCCGATGCCGGCTCCCGTGAGGAAGCGGAACAGGCAGAAGCTCCAGATATTCCACGACAGGCCCGTGGCCGCGGTGGCGATGAGGTAGAGAAACAGCGTGATGAAGAACAGCTTCTTGCGCCCGATCCGGTCGGTCAGCCAGCCGAAGCCGACGGCGCCGACGACCGCGCCGACGAGGTAGGAACTCGCCGCCAAGCCGACATCGAACTCGGTGAAGGACATCGGCGCCTTGCGCAGCGCGCCGACGAGGGCGCCGGCCAAGGTGACTTCGAGCCCGTCGAGCACCCAGGTGATGCCGAGCGCGACGATGACGAGGGTGTGGAAGCGGCCGAAGGGCAGGCGGTCGAGCCGGGCGGCGATATCAGTGTCGACGACCGTGCCGGTGGCGACGCGCTCGGGGGCTGCGGCCCCGGCCTGACCTTCCACTCGGCTCGTCATGGACCCTCCGTTTACCCTGACTCGGCAAAATTGTTCGCAAGTCCCACCCGGCGGCGGACCGAGGGCAGGGCATATTGGCGTTCGGAAACGCTTCAGGTTGCGGAATGTCCCCGTTCGCCGGGCCACCCGCTATGAATTTTTTCGCGCAGCTTTCCGTCAAATCCTTGCTTCCGCCGCTCGCCGCCGGGCTGGCCTCCATGGGGGCCGTCCTCGCGGTCTCCACGCTGGCGAGCGCCGGCGGAGCCGAGCGCTGGGCGCTACGCCCCAAGGCGCCGCCCGCCCCGGCTGCGGCAGAGCCCGGCCCGATCGAGCCCGCCCCTACCTTGCGCGGATCGAAGGCCATTCCCGTCTCCGAGATGCCCGGCGAGCGGCGCACGGTGCGCATCGTTTACCAGGGATATCTGCCGGCTGAGGCTCGCTGAGGCGGGTTCAGCGAGCCTCGGCGGCGGGCAGCCGCGGGTCGAGCGCCTCGCCGAGGCCGTCGCCGAGCCGGTTCAGGGCCACCAGGGTGACGACGAGGAAGCAAGCGGGCGCGGCCAGCATCCACGGCGCGGATTCGAGCGCGCGGGCGCCTTCCGCGATCAGCACGCCCCAGGAGGTGTCGGGCTCCTGCACGCCGAGACCGAGGAACGACAGGAAGCTTTCCAGGAGGATCACCCGCGGCACCAGCAGGGTCGCCGCCGCGATGATCGATCCGAGCGTATTCGGCACGATGTGGCGGACGAGAATCCTACCCGTGCCCGCCCCGAGCGCCGAGGCCGCGCGGACGAAATCGCGGTCCTTCAGGCTCAGGGTCTGGGTGCGGACGATGCGGGCCATGTCGAGCCACTCGACCGCAGCGACTGCCACCAGCACCAGCCACAGACCGGCGCGGAAGAACACCAGCAGCATGATGACGAAGAAGACGAAGGGCAGGGCGTAGAGGATATCGAGGAGGCGCATCATCAGCGCGTCGACCGTGCCCCCGGCCATGCCCGAGATCGCGCCGTAGGCGACGCCGATGAGGAGCGCGGCGAGCGCCGCGGTCAGCCCGATCAGCAGGGAGACCTGCCCCGCGGCGAGGCAGCGGCTGAGGAGGTCGCGCCCGAGCGCATCGGTGCCGAGGAGGAAAGTCAGCCGTCGGACCGGCGCCTCGACCACGAGCCGGCGTCCATCCGCGGATCGCTCCAGCACCCGAGCCTCGCCGAACAGGCCGGAGCGGGGCAGCAGACGGAGGGAGCGCGCGTCGATGGGTTTTGGCGCCGTCAGCGTCATGCGAACCCGGTCGCCGTCCTGCGCCACGTCCTCCAGCGTCAGCCGCATCCGGAAGGCAAGCCGCGTGAGGGCCGGCCGCACCGCGTCGGGCCGCGGGTGGGCGGCAAGGCTGGGGGCGACCCGGACGAAATCCGGATAGATCCGCTCGGGCGGGTGCCCGGTGAGTTGCGGGCCGACGAAGCAGGCCAGGGCGATCAGCACGAGGCTCGCCAGTGCCACAAGCGCCGGGCGGTCGCGGGCGAGACGGCGAACGAGCGCCAGGCTCATGCCGACAGCCTCACGCGCGGGTCGAGGGCGGCGGCGATGAGGTCGGCGATCAGGTTGAAGACGATCACCATCACCGCGACGAGAATCACCGTGCCCATCACCAGGGTGTAGTCGCGGTTGAGCGCGCCCTCGACGAAGTAGCGGCCGATACCGGGCAGGCCGAAGATGGTCTCGACCACCACCGAGCCGGTCATCAGCCCCGCCGCCAGCGGCCCGAGGGTCGCGACCACGGGAAGCAGCGCCCCGCGCAGGGCGTGCCGGGCGATGCGGGCACGCGAGAGCCCCATGGCGCGCTGCGTGCGGATATGCGGCTGGATCAGCACCTCGCCGAGCGAGGCGCGGGTGAGACGGGCGATGCCGGCGGCGTGGGGCAAAGCGAGAGTGAGCACCGGCAGGACGAGGTTTTGCGGCGCGCCGTCCGCCCATCCGCCGACGGGGAGCCAAGCGAGGCCGAGGCCGAACACGATCTGGAGCAGGGGCGCGGTGACGAAATTCGGCACCGCAAGCCCGAGCGAGGCGGCGAGTCCCACCAGCCGGTCGGCGGTCCCATTGCGGTTGAAGGCGGCGAGGCTCCCGAGCGCCAGGCCGAGGCCCAGCGCGAGGACAAGCGCGAGGCCGCCGAGCGTCACGGAGACGGGCAGCCCCCGCGCGAACAGGTCGGTGACGGTGAGATCGCGAAAGGTGAAGGAGGGCCCGAGATCGCCCCGCAGCAGGCTCACGAGATAGCGCCCGAACTGCACGATCAGCGGCTGATCGAGGCCGTAGACCCGGCGCAGGTTCTCCATCGCCGCCGGCGGCAGCGGCCGCTCCAGATCGAACGGGCCGCCGGGCGCCAGCCGGATCAGGAAGAAGCTGCCCGCCACCACGAGGAACAGGGTCGGCAGGCTCTGGGCGATCCGGCGCAGGATCAGCGGGATCATGGATCGAGCCGGAGATAGCGGGTGGGGGCGACGTTGCGGATGTTCGGGTGCATCCCGTGCAGCCGCGGCGAGACAAGCGCCTTCGAGCGGTAATGCAGCAGCGGCACCCAGGGCAGTTCGTCGAGCACGAGGGTTTCGGCGTCGAACAGCATCCGCGCGCGGGCCTGAACGTCGCGCTCCTGCGCCGCCCGCGTCAGCAGTTCGTCAAAGCGCGCGTTCGACCAGCGCCCGGCATTGAACCCGTCATTGCCGGTGCGGAGCAGAAACAGGAAGTTCTGCGGGTCGGAATAGTCGGCGACCCAGGACATCCGGGCGAGGTCGAAGCTGCCGCCGTCGCGGAGATACGCGAAGTGGGTCTTGGCGTCGGTGGAGACGAAGCGGGTCACGACGCCGATGCCGCGCCACGCATCCGCGAGCGCGATCGCGGTGTTGCGGTTGTTGTCGGTGACGTTGAAGCGATACTCGACCGTCAGCGGGTTGCCCGGCCCGTAGCCGGCCTCCGCCAGTAGCCGCAACGCCTCCTCCTCGCGATCGATCGGCCCGTCCTCGCGCCCCGGCAGGAGCGGGGGTGGCAGGGCGTTGTCGAGGCCCGGCGGGCAGAAGGAATAGGCCGGGGCCATGGTCTGCCCCCAGACGATCTCGGCCAGAAACTCCCGGTCGATGGCCAGCGACAGGGCCCGGCGCACCCGCGCGTCGTCGAAGGGTTTCTTTCGCAGGTTGAAGGCGATGGCGAGCAGGCCGAGACCCGGTCCGAGCTGCACTTGGCGGTCGAAGCGGCTCTTGAGCGAGGCGATCTGGTCTGCGGGCAGGTCGGAGAGGGTATCGATCTCGCCGGCCGCATAGCGCCGCACCGCCGCGGCGAGATCGGGGGTCGGGATGACGTCCACCCGCTCGATCGGGATCGCGGCAGCGTCGCGGTAATGCGGGTTTTTCGTCAGGGTGATGCGGTCGTTCGGCACCCAATCGACCAGGGCGTAGGGGCCGTTCGAGACGAGGTTGCCGGGCCGCGCGAAGGCATCGCCCCAGCGCTCCAGCGAGGGGCGGTGGACCGGCAGCGAGGTCTGGTGTGTCAGGAGTTCGAGGAGGTAGGGCACCGGCTCGGCGAGCGCGATCTCAAGCGTCCGGGGATCGGGGGCCGTCACCCCCAGCGTCTCCGGCGGCTGCTCACCCGCATTGACGGCGGCCGCTCCCCGGATCGGGAACAGCACCTCGGCGTATTTCGCCGCCGTCCTCGGATCGAGGATGCGGCGCAGCGAGAACAGGAAGTCGTCCGCCGTCACGGCGTCGCCGTTCGACCAGCGCCCGTCGGGGCGGAGGTGGAAGCGGTAGGTCAGGCGGTCGTCGGAGACGGTCCAACGCTCGGCCATGCCGGGGATGATTGTGCCGCGGTTGTCGTAGGTCAGCAGCCCCTCGAACAGGTCGCGCAGGAGATGCGCCTCGGCCACCGTCGAGGTCTTGTGCGGATCGAGCGTCTCCGGGTCGGCGTCGTTGCCGCGGCGGTAGACAGGGGAGGCCGCCCGCGCGGGAGCGGGGAGGGCGAGCCCGGCGGCCAGCACCGCGCCGGTCTGCAGGAGGGTGCGGCGGGGGAGGCTCATGGGCTCAGGCAACGCTCCGGCGGTGCCACGGCGCCAAGCGGCTCACGGACAGGCGAGCCCTCTCCCGACGCATCCCCTCGCCCCGCTTGCGGGGAGAGGGTCGCGACGACCCTGTCGTCGGCGCGACGAGGCGGCAGCCGAAGGTGAGGGGGCGGTGCTGGATGCGTATCATCCGGGGATACCCCCTCACCCTCGCTCCGGCTTCGCCTTCGCTTCCGCCCTGCACGACAAGGTGCAGGGCGGCCTCTCCCCGCCTGATCCCGGGCTTGCCCGGGATCAGATCAGCAGTAGCCAAAGTCGGGCAAGCCCGGCTTTGGTCGGGGAGAGGGGACAAGCGGTACGTGCCTTCAACCACGGCCGTCAGGCGCTCACGCCCCCGTCTCCCCCTTCAGCCCCGCCGCCTCGATGCCGGCCAGCGCGCAGATCTCGTCGTTGTCGGAGGTGTCGCCGGAGATGCCGACCGCGCCGAGCAGGCGGCCGTCGGCATCGCGGATCAGCACGCCGCCGGGCACCGGCACCAGGGCGTCCGGGCCGACGAGGTGGCTCACCGCGGCCACGAAATGCGGCTGCTCCTCGGCGCGCTTGGCGATCGCCCGTGAGCCGAGGCCGAGCGCCAGCGCGCCGTTGGCCTTGCCGCGGGCCACTTCCGCGCGGCGCAGGGAGGTGCCGTCCTCGGCCGCAAGACATTTGAGGGCGCCGCGGGCGTCATAGACCACCACCGCCAGCGGCTTGAGATTCCGTTCGCGGGCGGTCTTCAGGGCGGTCGCCACAAGAGTCTGGGCGGCGGCGAGCGTCAGGTCGGTCATCCGGATGTCCTCGAAGGATCGCGTTGTCGAGGACATGCACCGGCGGGGCCGGTTTCGCCAAGCGCGCCTTCAGGCGACCGTCACCTCGGTCCGCACCGAATTGGCGATGAAGCAGGTCTCGTGCGCCTCATGGTGGAGCGCGGCGAGCCGCTCCGCATCCGGGGCTTCGCCGGCCCACTCGATGCGCGGATGCAGCACCACCCGCGTCACCGCCTGCCGGCCGGGCGCGATTTCTTCCATGCTGCCCTCGGCATGATCGCGGTAGGCGGTCGCGGAAAAACCGGCGAGCCTCGCGACGTGGAGGAAGCTCAGCATGTGGCAGGTCGAGAGGGACGCCACCAGCATCTCCTCGGGATCGACCGCCGCCGCCACCGCCCACTTGCCGACGACGTGCGGCGAGGCCGAGCCCGCGAGTTCGACGCCGCCATCGAAGCGCACGGTGTGGCCGCGGCTGTAGCGCCCGGCGGAAAAGTCCTCGCCCGCCGCCAGCGCCCAGCGGACATCCGCGGTGTAGGTCGCCATCCTTGCCTCCCGATCCGTCGGCACCAGCCTATCCGGCGCGGGCGCCCGCGGCCAAGCCGGCGGCGCGTCGCCGCGGCGGCGCGCCCTGGCCCGGTTGGGCGGCCGGTCTAGTTCCGCCTCCACAATCGAGAGCAGGAACCCTGACGCCATGGCCGATATAGCGGAGCGCCCCTACGTCCTGTGCCACATGACCACCTCGGTCGATGGGCGCATCAAGGTCCGGCGCTGGACCACCATCGACGCGGATTCGCACTACGAGGAGGTCCACAAGCAGCTGCAGGGCGACGCCTGGATGTGCGGGCGCATCACCATGCAGGGCTATGCCGACAGCGCCAAGCCGCTCGCCTCCGTTCCGCCCGAGGAGCCCGTCTCCCGCGAGGATCACGTCGCTCGCACCGATGCGTCCGGCTACGCGGTGGCGCTTGATGCCCGCGGCGCGATGGATTGGGGCGCACGCAACGACATCGAGGGCGATCACGTCATCGTGCTGACCACGGGACAGGCCTCGGACGACCGCCTGCGCCGCCTGAAGGCCGGCGGCCAGTCCTACATCATCGCCGGCGAGCGCGAGGTCGATTTCGCCCTGGCGCTGGCCAAGCTGAAGCGCCTGTTCGGCATCGAGCGCCTGCTGGTCGAGGGCGGCGGGCGCATCAACGGCTCGATGCTGAAGGCCGGGCTCGTGGACGAACTCAGCCTGCTGCTCGCACCCGCCGTCGACGGCGTGCTCGGCACGCCGGCCCTGTTCGACTTCGAGGGCGAGGAGGGTGATTCCATGGGCTCGCGCCGCCGCCTCACCCGCACCGCCTGCGAGCCGTTCGACGACGGCACCGTCTGGCTGCGCTACCGGATCGAAGCGATCGGCTGATACGGTTTCGCTTGATCAAAGCGAAGACCGTATCAGCAAGCCCGCGCGGCGCCTGAGCGGCGTCCAAATCCGCCATCCCGAAGGGATCAACCGGATTTGGTATGACCCTGCTGAGGACGGGCGGCGAGGAAGGCGTCGTAGGCGTTCGTCACCGCCGCCCGGTTCTCGAAATGCGGGAAGGCACCGGTCGGCAGCCGCAGGATCGTCCAGTTCGGGCGGCCCGCCACCTCGCCGACATAGCGGTAATCGACGAAGTCGCCCCGCGCCCCGTGCACCATGAAGACTGGCAGGCGCAAAGCCTCGTAGACCCGCGTCGTGTCGTCGGGGAACAGGTAGCCGGAGAGGAACGAGAACGGCGCGTGCTCGGCGCCTGGCTGGCGGGCCGAGAGCTGGTCGTAGGCGAGCAGGCCCTCGTCGATGTCGCGGCTGCCCCAGGTCTTTTCCAGGAAAAAGCGCATGCTCGGCCGGCTCACCAGCGCGTCGAAGAGCGGGCGGCCCCAGAGCGGGAAGGCGGCGAGCCCTCGGGCCAGCGGCTTGCCGCGGTTGGTGTCCGCCGGCCCGTACCCGGAGAGGCGGGCGTCGAAGCCGGTCGGACTGATGAGGCCGAGCGTCGAAAACAGGTCCGGCCGCTCGAAGGCGGCGCGGGCGAGATAGGCGCAAGGCAGCGAGAGCGCGATCGCGTCGAGCGCCACGCCGCCGTGGCGGCCGGCGATCTCGGAAGCCGCGTCGAGGATCGCGTCGGTCATCAGCCGGGGCGTGTAGATCCGGTCCGTCCGCTCGGAGTGTCCGAAGCCCGGCAGTTCCAGCGCGTAGACCGGGCGGTGGTCCCGGTAATGCTCGTAGAGCGGCTTGACCTCGTAGGCGTTGGCCGCCGCGTTGACCGAGTGGATCAGGAGCAGCGGCCGTCCGCCCTGCGCATCCGCGGCGTAGAGGTTCACCCGGCCCGCCCGCGTGCGCAGGGTGCTGCGCCGCCCCGGCAGGGCCGGAGGCAGGGGGCCGGCCCGGTTCAGCCCGAGATGGCTCCAGGCGATCCAGGCGCCGGCCGCCGCCAGCGGCAGCAGCGCGAGGGCCTTTCCGCTCTTTCGTGTCACGGGATGGCTCGTGCCGCGCATGATTTCTCCGTTCCGCTCTCGCGTCGGACAACGCGGGGCGGGGGTCGGCGTTGCCCCGATTACCGGCCCCCCGGCTCACGCCGCGGCGGCCTCCCGTTAAGCGTGCAGCCGAGCGAAGGGGCAGGAACCGGTTGCCGGTTCGCAAGGCGCCGCGCGCGAGCCCGTCTGAGAGACAGTTTACCCGGCTTGGTCCGGCAATCTGGATGCTCCTCATGCTGCGCGAGCAGCCTCGAAGCACGCCGCGACGCTTGCCCGATCGAGCCGTGCTGGGGATCGACCGTTCCGGGGGCTTCGAGGCCGAGCGATGGCTCGGCATCTCAGCATGAGGAGCGCTGGCCCTGCCCATAAGCCGCGCTCGAATGGCGGGCTTGGGACAGGTTCGCGGCCTAGCCTCAGGCCGCCGCCTCGATCTCGCCGCTCACCTCCAGCCACTCCTCCTCGGCCTTGGCCAGGGCCTCGGCGGCCTCGGCGCGCATGCGGGCGATGTCGCCGGCCTTGGCCGCGTCCTTGAGGAAGGCGGTTCCGTCGGCGAGCGCCGCGTCGATCTTCTCGATCGCCGCCGAGAGCTTGGCCATGCGCGCCTCGATGCCGTCGAGGCGTTTGCGCAGCGGCGCCAGAGCCGCGCGGCGCTCCACAGCCGAGCGGCGCGCCTCGGCCTTCTGCCCCCCGGTGCCCTCGCCGGACGTGTCCACCCGCTCCGGGCCGGCGAGCACGAGCCGGCGGTAATCGTCCATGTCGCCGTCGAAGGACTTCACCGAGCCGTCGCCGACGATCCAGAGCCGGTCGGCGCAGGCCTCGATCAGGAAGCGGTCGTGGGAGACGAGGATCACCGCCCCCTCGTAGTCGTTGATCGCCTCCACCAGAGCCTGACGGCTCTCGATATCGAGGTGGTTGGTCGGCTCGTCGAGAATCAGCAAGTGCGGCCCGTCGAAGGCGGCGAGCCCCATCAGGAGCCGCGCCTTCTCGCCGCCGGAGAGTTTTTCCACCGGCGTGTCGGCCTTTGACGCCGGGAAGCCCAGCCGGGCGGCGGCCGAGCGCACCTTCGCCTCGGGCGCGTCGGGCATGCGGTCGCGCACATGCGCCACCGCGCTCTCGGACGGGCGCAGCTCGTCGAGCTGGTGCTGCGCGAAATAGGCGACCTCCATCTTGGAGGAGCGCCGCATCTCACCCGCGAGCGGGGGCAGCCGCCCGCCGATCAGCTTGCAGAAGGTCGACTTGCCGTTGCCGTTGGCGCCCAAGAGCGCCACCCGGTCGTCGGGGGCGAGGCTGAGGTTGAGCCCCGAGAGCACGATGCGCTCACCGTAGCCGGCCTGGACGCGCTCCATCGCCACGATCGGCGGCGAGAGCGGCTTTTCCGGGCTCGGCAGGTGGATCACCGGCACGTCGTCTTCCAAGAGCGCGGCGATGGGCTCCATCTTGGCGAGCCGCTTCATCCGCGACTGGGCCTGGCGCGCCTTGGTCGCCTTGGCCTTGAAGCGGTCGATGAAGCTCTGCAGATGCGCCCGCTCGACCTCCTGCTTGGCCTTCGCCTTGGCCTGGAGCACCCGCTTCTCGGAGAGCTGGCGGGCAAAGCTGGTATAGCCGCCGCGGTAGATCGTGAGCTTGCCCCGATCGAGGTGCAGGATGTGATCGACGGATGTGTCGAGCAATTCCCGGTCGTGGCTGATGATGACGGCCGTGCGGGGGTACTTCTCGAGGTAGTCGTAGAGCCAGAGCGTGCCCTCGATATCGAGGTAGTTGGTCGGCTCGTCGAGAAGCAGCAGGTCGGGCTCGGAGAACAGCACCGCGGCGAGCGCCACCCGCATCCGCCAGCCGCCGGAGAAGTCCGAGCAGGGACGGCCCTGCGCCGCCGCGTCGAAGCCGAGGCCGTGCAGGATCGCCGCGGCGCGGGCCGGGGCCGAATGGGCGCCGATATCCACGAGCCGCGTCTCGATCTCGGCCCGGCGCAGCCCGTCGGCGTGCTCCGCCTCCTGCATCAACCGAGAGCGCTCGGTGTCGGCGGCGAGCACGACCTCGTGCAGGGTCTCGGGACCGGCGGGCGCTTCCTGCGCCACCGCGCCGATGCGCATGCCCTTGGGCAGCGAGACCGCGCCGGCATCGGTCGGCAACTCGCCGAGGATCGCCCGGAACAGGGTGGTCTTGCCCGCCCCGTTGCGGCCGACGAGGCCGACCCGCGCCCGGTCGGGAATCGCGAAGGTCGCCGAATCGAGGATGACCCGCTCGCCGATGCGGTAGGTGAGATCGTTGACGCGCAGCATGAGCGGCGTTCTGGGGGCGGGCGAGCTTCAGCGCAAGAGCAGCGGCCCCGCGCAGGCCTTCCGCGGCGCCCGCGCGAACGTTTTGCCAGCTTGAGCGTTCGGCTCAGACGAACAACAGCAAAAAAGACGCGGAGGAACCATGGCCAAGCCAGACTTCAAGGCGCCGCGCCCGCCGGAGCTGCTCTCGCCCTGGCGCACCGGCCGGCGCGCCGCGCTCCAACAGGAGGCCCGGGCGTTTGCCCGCGACGTGATCCTGCCGCTGGCCGACGAACTCGACCCGCAGAAGGGCGAGATGCCCCGCTCGCTCATCGACGCGATGGCGCAGAAGGGCTGGTTCGGCATCACCATCCCCGCCGAGTATGGCGGGATGGGGCTCGGCGTGTTCGAGTACTGCCTGATCTCGGAAGAACTCGCCCGCGCGTGGCTTTCCACCGGCTCGATCCTGGCCCGCGGCCAGGGTCTCGGCACCCAGACGCTCGATGATGAAAGCCGCCGGGCGCTGCTGGCCAAATCCGCCAAGGGGCAGTGGATCGGCTCGATCGCGCTGTCCGAACCCACCGCCGGCTCGGATCTGGCCGGCGTGCAGACCCGCGCCGTGCGCGAGGGCGACGAATGGGTGCTCACCGGCACCAAGCGATGGGCCGGCTTCGCTCAAGGCGCCGACTTCATCGAGGTGCTGGCGCGCGTGCGCGACCCCGAGCCCGGCGAGCCGCGCTCGGCCGGCCTCGAGCCCTTCCTCGTGGTCAAGGAGCCCGGCACCTTCCCGAAGGGCATGACCGGCACCGTCATCGACAAGATCGGCTATCACGGCTTCCTCACCTTCGAACTCAAGCTCGACGGGGTGCGGGTGCCCGAGCGTGACCGGCTCACCGGCCTCTACGGCGACGAGGGGGCGGATGCCGATTCCGGCGGCTTCGCCTCGGTGCAGCGCGGCCTCAACATCGCCCGCGTCCACACCGCCGCCCGCGCGGTCGGCGTGGCGCGGGCCGCGGTGGAGGATTGCACCGCCTACCTTCAGGAGCGCGAGCAGTTCGGCCAGCCGATCGGCCAGTTCCAGGCCCTGCGCTTCGCGCTCGCCGACATGGCGGCGGAAGTGGCCCAGGCCCGCGCCTACTGGCAACAGGTCGCCCACCTCCTCGACGAGGGCCTGCCCGCCGAGAGCGAATCGGCTCAGGTGAAGCTGCTGGCCACCGAGATGGCGGTGCGGGTGACGAACCAAGCGATGCAGCTCCACGGCGGCAACGGCTACACCACCGAGCGGCGGGTCGAGCGCTACTGGCGCGATGCGCGCCTCACCACGATCTTCGAGGGCACCAGCGAGATCCAGCGCCGTATCATCAGCGACCGGATGCTGCCGCGGGGATAGCCCTTTCTTCCCAACCACCGCCTCACCCTGAGGTGCGGAGCGAAGCGCAGCCTCGAAGGGTCCTCCAGCGGCCATCGCGATCCCTGGAACACCCTTCGAGGCCCGCTGACGCGGGCACCTCAGGGTGAGGTCGAGCCGGGAGTGAGGGAGAGGCTGTTCGCAAACGTCCGCCTTCGCCTATCGGGCGGGCGGCAGGCCGCCTATATTTCGCGGGCCATGTCCGCCGCCCCCGACCTTCGCGATCCGCCGCCCGCGCATGTGCGCCGCCTCGATCCGATCCTGGTCGATCGCATCGCCGCGGGCGAGGTGGTCGAGCGGCCGGCCTCGGCGGTCAAGGAACTGGTCGAGAACGCGATCGATGCCGGCGCGCGCAGCATCGAGGTGGCGATCGAGGGCGGCGGGCGCCGCCTGATCCGCGTCGTCGACGACGGCATCGGCATGGGGGCCGACGACCTCGCGCTCGCGGTCGAGCGCCACGCCACCTCGAAGCTGCCCGACGGCGACCTGACCCGGATCGGCTCGCTCGGCTTTCGCGGCGAGGCGCTGCCCTCGATCGGCGCGGTCTCGCGGCTCACGATCACCTCGCGCACCGCCGACGGCGAGGGGGTGAGCCTCACCCTCGATTCGGGCGTCAAAGGCCCGGTGCGCCCGGCGCCCGCCTCGCGCGGCACCCGCATCGAGGTCACCGAGCTGTTCGCCGCGACCCCGGCCCGGCTGAAATTCCTGAAGACCGACCGGGCCGAGACGGCCGCCGTCTCCGAAATCCTGCGCCGGCTCGCGGTGGCGCAGCCGCAAATCCGCTTCACCCTGCGGACCGAGAGCGGCAGCCCGACGGTGTTTCCCGCCGAGAGCGAGCCGGGCCCGGCAGCCTTGCTGCGCCGGCTCGGGGCCGTGCTCGGCCCCGATTTCCCCGGCAATGCCGTGCCCGTCGACATGGCGCGCGAGGGCTTCGCGCTTGCCGGCCATGTCGGCCTGCCGACCTTCCACCGCGGGGCGGCGAGCCACATCCACTTCGTCGTCAACGGGCGCCCGGTGCGCGACCGGCTCCTGCTCGGGGCCGTGCGCGGGGCTTATGCCGACACCATGAGCTCCGACCGCCATCCGGTGCTCGCGCTCCATCTCACCTGCGATCCCGCCCTCGTCGATGTGAACGTGCATCCGGCCAAGACCGAGCTGCGCTTCCGCGAGCCGGGTCTGGTGCGGGCGCTGATCGTCAGCGCGATTCACGAGGCGTTGCGCCGGGCCGGGGCGCGGTCTTCCAGCACGGGCACCCAGGCCGCCCTCGACGCGCTGCGGGCCGGCGCCGGCCTGGGGAGCGCCCCGCCGATGGCGGCGGGGGTGGGCCGGTTCGCCGTGCATTCGGGCGCCTCCACTGCCAGCGCCCTGAACCCCCGCCCGGCGAGCCGCCTGTTCTCCGGCCCCTCGGTGGCCGCGCCCGCGGGCTACCGCCCGGCGCCGCGCCCGGCCTTCACCGAGGACCATCCGGGCTTTGCCGAGACGCCGCAGGCTTTGTTCTCCGCCGACCTCGCCCCGCCCGGCGCCGACCTGCGGCCCGAGCCGGAGATGCTTTCGGAGGCCGAGGCCCATCCCGAAACCCATCCGCTGGGTGCCGCCCGCGCGCAGATCCACGAGACCTACATCGTCGCCCAGACCCGCGACGGCATCGTGCTGGTCGATCAGCACGCCGCCCACGAGCGGCTCGTCTACGAGCGGCTGAAGCGCGAGCGGGCCGGCGGCGGCGTGCTCGCCCAGGGGCTCCTGATCCCCGACGTGGTCGAGATGGCGCCCGAGGAGGCCGACCGCCTCGTCGAGGCCGCGCCCGAGCTGGAGCGGCTCGGCCTCACCCTGGAGGCGTTCGGCCCCGGCGCCGTGCTGGTGCGCTCGGTGCCGTCGGCGCTGGCGGGCGGCCCGGTGAAGGGGCTCGTGCTCGACGTGCTCGACGCGCTGGCGGCCAGCGGCGTCGAGGAGGGTGGCCCGGCCGGCGCGGGCGATCCCGATCCGGTGAGCCGGCGCCTCGACGCGATCCTCTCGCGCATGAGCTGCCACGGCTCGATCCGCGCCGGCCGCCGCCTCAAGCCCGAGGAGATGAACGCCCTGCTGCGCGAGATGGAGGCGACGCCGCTCTCCGGCTCGTGCAACCACGGCCGCCCGACCTTCGTGAGCCTCGGACTCGCCGATATCGAGCGGCTGTTCGGGCGGCGGTGACGGCGTCCTCCTGAGGAAGACGCCGGGCTCGGGCTCAAAGCCGGCAGGACGCCGCCCTGCGGTCAGGCCGGGATGGCGACGGCCAGGGCCGCCGCGCTCGGGGGGGTGCGCGGGCGCGGCATCACCGCCGCCGGGCAGGGCGGCGGATCGTCATCATCGTCCCGGCGACCGGGGCGAAAAAACCGGTGCCGGTTCGATGCGCGCCGCGGGCGCCGGGGCCACGCCGGACTGCCGGAAGAGGCCGTGCTCGCCGAGGGAGGCCCCCGGTCGAGCGTGCCGAGCGCGGCGAGGACGGTATCGACCGGCACCGGCTCGGCCCTGCAGCCGGCAAGGCAGCGCAAAGCGGGCGCGTTCTCGAGGGCGCAGGCATCGGACGCCCAGGAGGCCAGGATCGCGCGCTTATCCGCGCGCGACAGGAGCGGATGGGCCAGCACCTCGCGCGGATGGCGGAACACGTCGCCGGGGGCGACGAGCGCCTGCCATGCCTCGAACGAGGCGGCCGGAGTGCCGGCCGGGTTGCCGGCCGGGTTCATGGGGCCGGAATGGGCGGAATGCGTGTCCATCGTCGTCACGGGTCATCTCCCTGAAAGCACGGGGTTTTCGTGCGAAAAGGAAGCGGTCCCCGAAGGCGCGCAGCCTCCGGGGATGCTGGCTCGTGTGTGGCGTGCGCCGAGGGTCAGGCGGCCTTGGACAGGTCCTCGACCTGAGCCGGCGCCTTCTGGGCCGGCGTCTTCTCCGTCGACCCGTTGTCCTGCCCGATCGCGGCCCCTGTGCCGCCGATGGCGATCCGGCGCGGCTTGAACGCCTCCGGCACCTCACGCTTCAGCTCCACCGTGAGCAGGCCGTTATCCAGGCTGGCGCCCGTGACCCGCACATGCTGGGCCAGGTTGAAGCTCTGGCGGAACGTCCGGCCGGCGATGCCCCGGTGCAGATACTGGCGCTCGCCCTCCTGGGCCTTCTTCTGGCCCGTGACGAGGAGGGTCGTGTCGTGCTGGGTGAGTTCGATCTCGTCCTGCGCGAAGCCCGCGACCGCCATGGTGATGCGGTAGGCGTCCTCGGACACCTTCTCGATATCGTAGGGCGGCCACGCGGCCGAGGTCTCGGCTTGGTCGAGCAGGGAGAACAACCGGTCGAAGCCGACGGTGGACCGGTAGAGGGGAGAAAAGTCGAAGGTCCTCATGACCACATCCTCCTTGGAGCAACGTGATGACGAGGGCCGCCGGACACCTGCATCCGGCGCCCCATAAGCGAGCCCGATTTGGGCCTCGCACGCGCGTAACGCGGTTAACTGATCCCGGTTCCCATTTTTCCGAAATTTTTTCGTGGTTTTCGGTCGGCGCGCGACGCGCGGGCTCGAAGGGAGACTCCGTTCGCCCCGGCGCGGTGCGGACCGGACGGGAGACCCTACGCGTCACACGGGGTCCGCCGTTCCCACGCCCCGCAGCAGTGGCACGAAGGAGACCGGGCCGAAATCGCGGCTCTCGAACCGGTCCCGCCCGCGCCGGGTCAGCCGCAGCAACGTCTGCCCGCCGGGCGGGCCGACCGGGATGACGAGGCGGCCACGAGGCTTGAGCTGAGCCTTCAACGCCTCGGGGATCGTGGAGCCCGCCGCAGAGACGAGGATCGCGTCGAAGGGCGCAGCCTCCGGCCAGCCCGCATGGCCGTCGCCGACGCGCAGAGACACCGTGAGCCCGAGTGCGGCGAGGCGCGCGCGGGCGGCCTCGCCCAACGCCGCGTGGCGCTCGATGGCGAAGACCTGCGCGCCCATCCGCGCCAGGACCGCCGCCGCATAGCCGCAGCCGGCGCCGACCTCCAGCACCCGGTCGCCGGGCCGCAGGGCCAGCGCCTCGATCATCAGGGCGACGATGTAGGGCTGGGAGATCGTCTGCCCCGCGCCGATCGGCAGCGGCCCGTCGTCGTAGGCCTCCCCCGCCAGAGCGTCCGGCACGAACGCCTCCCGCGGCACGGCCCGCATCGCATCGAGGACGCCCGCGTCACGGATGCCGCGGGCGACCAGTTGCGTCTCGACCATCCGGGTTCGAGCCTCGGCGTGGTCCGGCACCGTCTCACTCCGTGTCGGCGCCGTCCGTCCCGGCATCGGACGCGCCGTCATCCGTGAAGGGCGAGGGCGGCAGGTTCGGCGGCGGCAGGCGGCCGGGGCTCGGCGGCGTCGGCAGGCCGGCATCCTCGGTGGCCGGGGGGAGCGGGGCGGGTTTGGTCTCGGGCATCGATCCGTCGCAAGCTGCGGCGGCGCGGGACGCGCGGCCTTCCCTGCTTCAACGCGCAAGAACGCCGCGCGGTGTCCGACCGGGTCCGGCGGCGCCTCATCGGCCGGGAGAGCGACATCGACATGAGCCCCTGTCCCAACCTGTTCGCCGGCTTGCCGCCGCACGCGGATGAAGAACGCTTCGAGACCCTGCTCACGCGTCCCGGCCTGCGAGTCGAGCGCATCGTCTCGACGGGCCAAGCGAGCCCGCCGGGCTTCTGGTACGATCAGGACGAGGACGAGTGGGTCGCGGTGCTTCAGGGCAGCGCCGAACTTCGCTTCGCCGACGAGCCCGCACCACGTCTGTTGTCGGCGGGCGATCACCTGCTGATCCCGGCGCATCGCCGGCATCGCGTCGAACGCACCCAGAATCCGACGATCTGGCTCGCGGTTCACTGCCCGCCGCGCTGAAGCCACCACCCTGACTGCATCGGGCCGGTGACTCTCGATCTTTGTTTCGACACGCATTCCAACGAACCGGTTGCCACTGCGTCGGAATGCACTCTAACGCGTTGCCCCATGATCGCGTGCCGCATCGAACCGAAGGGACAGATCGAGCCGGAGGGGGAGGGCGTCTGGCGCTCCACCGGCTCCGATCCGCAATTCCGGCTGACCCATCCCCGCGGCGGACGGCTGTTTCCGTTCCGGCTCGCGGGGGGCTGGGTGCGCATCCGCGCCGACCTCGAAGGGCTGGGCCATACGAAGCCGGTGCCGCTCCTCTACGTCGATGACGGCTCGGGCTTTCGCGAGGACGAGGCGGTCCGCCTGGAAGTACGGGAGGACGGGGGGATCGACGACCTCGTCCTCCTGCCGCGCCGGGTGCGGGGCCTGCGGCTCGATCCGCTCGCCGCGAGCGGGCGGTTCCGGCTCTCGCGGGCGACCCTCGAACCGCTGCACGGCCCCGCCGCGGCGCTCGCCGTCGCCCGCCGGTTGCGGGCGCGGCTGCCGGAAGAGGAGAGGAGGGGCGGGGCGCTGCTCGGGCGCCTCGCGCGTCTCGCCGTCAGTCGCCCGCCCGCCGCGCTGTGGCAGGCGTTCTGGGACAGCGCCCGGCCGCGCCCGGCGGCGGCCTCCTACGCCGCCTGGATCGAGACGATCGAGCGCCCCGCCCTGCCGCGTCCGGAGGCGATGCGGTCGGCGATCGCGGGCTTCCGGGTGCGGCCGCGCATCTCCATCGTCATGCCGGTCTACAACACGCCCAAACCCTATCTGGAGGCGGCGCTCGCCAGCATCCGGGCGCAGGCCTATCCCGATTGGGAATTGTGCCTCTGCGACGACGCATCGAGCGCGCCTCATATCGCGCCGATGCTGGACGCGCTGGCGGCGGAGGAGCCGCGGGTGCGGCTGCATCGGCGATCGAAGAACGGCGGCATCGTCGCGGCGAGCAACGATGCGCTCGCCTTGGCCACCGGCGACTGGCTCACCCTGATCGACCACGACGACGCGATCCCGCCGCACGCGTTCTACGCGCTCATTGCCGCCCTGAACGCGGATCCGCAGATCGATTTCCTCTACTCGGACGAGGACAAGATCACGGTGGTCGGCGAGCGCTACGAGCCGTTCTTCAAGCCGGACTGGTCGCCCGAGACGCTGGAAGCCTGCATGTACACGGCCCATCTGGCGCTCTACCGGATGGATATCGTTGCCCGCATCGGCGCCTTCCGGGCGGAATGCGAGGGCGCGCAGGATTACGATTTCGTCCTGCGCTACACCGAGCACGCAGCCTGCGTGCACCACGTGCCCGAGGTGCTCTACCACTGGCGCGCGATCCCCGGCTCGACCGCCCAGGCCATGGACAACAAGGGCTA
Source organism: Methylorubrum sp. SL192 (assembly GCF_026672325.1). Taxonomy (NCBI): domain Bacteria; kingdom Pseudomonadati; phylum Pseudomonadota; class Alphaproteobacteria; order Hyphomicrobiales; family Methylobacteriaceae; genus Methylorubrum; species Methylorubrum sp. SL192. Next base: position 3,584,920 of record NZ_JAPPQV010000003.1, on the reverse strand, counting down.
CGTGGTCGCCGCCGCGGTCCGGGCGCTCGAAGACCGGGCGCGGCGCACCGGCGGGCTCGATTCCGTGCGCCCCACCGCCTTTGCCGGCAGCTTCCACCTGCGCCGGCCGCTCAAGGAGCGGCCCCTGGTCTCGATCGTGATCCCCACCGCCGGGCGCGACAGCGAGGTTCGCGGCCGCACCGTCGATCTCCTGGCCGCCTGCCTCGCCAGCATCCGCGAGCGGACCACCTACGAGGCGATCGAGATCGTGGCGGTCGATAATGGCGACCTGCGGCCGGCGACGAAAGAAGCGCTGGAGCGCTACGATGCCCGCTCCGTCACCTGGGACCAGCCGGTCTTCAACGTCGCCGCCAAGATGAATCTCGGCGCGCGTGCGGCCACCGGCGAGGTGCTGATCTTCCTCAACGACGACATCGAGATCATCAGCCCCGACTGGATCGAGGCGATGCTGGCGCTTCTGCAGATCCCCGGCGTCGGCGCGGTCGGCCCCAAACTCCTGTTCGAGACCGGCGAGTTGCAGCATGTCGGCGTCACGGTGATCGACGCGACGCCGGACCATCCCCGCCGCTCCTACCCGCGGGAAGACCCCGGCCACTTCTTCTCGACCGCGGGCAACCGCAACTACCTCGCGGTGACGGGGGCCTGCGTGATGGTCCGGCGGGCCGAGTTCGAGGCGATCCAGGGCTTCGACGAGGGATTCGCCGTCAACTACAACGATGTCGATCTCTGCCTGCGGCTGTGGGAGCGGGGCCTGCGCAGCGTCTACTGCGCGGAGGTCGAGCTCTACCACTACGAGAGCCGCAACCGGGCCCGCACCGTCGCGGCGGACGAGCAGGCCCGCTTCCGCGCGCGCTGGGCGGAGGCAATCCCGCGCGACCCCTATTACAGTGAGTGGTTCGAGGCGCTGCCGCCGACCTTCGAACTCGATCCGGCGCGGTTCTGACCTTGCGACCGATTGGAGGGATGCCCCCCCTCACCGCGAGTTGATCATCTCCTTGATGCGCGCGGCCAGCACCTCCATCACGAAGGGCTTGGTGATGACCTGCATGCCGGGCTCGAGGTGGCCGTTGCCCACCGCCGCGTTCTCGGCGTAGCCGGTGATGAACAGCACCTTCAGGTCCGGCCGCAGGACACGGCCCGCATCGGCGACCTGGCGCCCGTTCATGCCGCCGGGAAGCCCGACATCGGTGACCAGAAGGTCGAGGCGCACGTCCGATTGCAGCACCTTGAGGCCGGCCGGGCCGTCGGCGGCCTCGATCGCGGTGTAGCCGAGATCCTCCAGCACTTCCGTCACCAGCATCCGCACCGTCGGCTCGTCATCGACGATCAGCACCGTCTCGCCCTGCTCGGCGCGGGGCGCGGCGGCCAGATCCGGGGCCGCCTCCGGCTCTTCCGCCGCCCCGTAATGGCGCGGCAGGTAGAGGCACATCGTCGTGCCCTGGCCGACCTCCGAGTAGATCCGCACCTGCCCGCCCGACTGGCGCACGAAGCCGTAGATCATCGACAGGCCGAGGCCCGTGCCCTGGCCGATCGGCTTCGTCGTGAAGAACGGGTCGAACGCCTTGGCGATGACATCCGGGCTCATGCCGGTGCCGGTATCGGTCACGCAGAGCGAGAGGTACTGGCCGGGATCGAGGTCGCGCTCCTTGGCGCCGCGGTCGTCGAGCCACTTGTTGGCGGTCTCGATGGTGATGCGCCCGCCATCCGGCATCGCGTCGCGGGCGTTGATGCAGAGGTTCAGCAGCGCGTTCTCGAGCTGGCTCGGATCGACCAGCACCGACCACAGCCCACCCGCGGCCACCACTTCGAGGGTGATCGACGGGCCGATGGTGCGGCGGTGCAGATCCTCCATGCCCATCACCAGCCGGTTCACGTCGGTGGGCTTCGGGTCCAGGGTCTGGCGCCGCGAGAAGGCGAGCAGGCGGTGGGTCAGCGCCGCCGCGCGCTTGGCAGCACCCTGCGCGGCGTTGACGTAGCGGTCGATCTCGGTGATCCGCCCCTGCGCGAGGCGGGTCTGGAGCAGTTCGAGCGAGCCGGTGATGCCGGTGAGCAGGTTGTTGAAGTCGTGGGCGAGGCCGCCGGTGAGCTGCCCCACCGCCTCCATCTTCTGGCTCTGGCGCAGGGCCTCCTCGGTTCGCATCAGCTCGGCGGTGCGGGCCAAGACCTGCTGCTCCAGGCTCGCGTTGAACGCCTCCAACTGCGCCTTGGCGCGCAGCTCACCCTCGATGTTGCGCGCCTCGATCACCGTGCCGATCGGCATGCCGGCCTCGTCGCGGATCGGGCTCGCGGTGAAGGCGACGGGGTAGAACGAGCCGTCGCGGTGGACGAAGATCTCCTGGCCCTGCTCCTGGTTGTTCTCGGGAAAGGCCTGATCGATCGGGCATTCGTGGAGCGGGTAGGGGCTGCCATCCGGCCGGGTATGGTGGACGACGTCGTGCAGCGCCTTGCCGTGCGTCTCGTCGAGGCTGTAGCCGGTCAGCCGCTCGGCAGCGCGGTTCATGTAGGCGCAGTGCTGGCGCTCATCCATCATGAAGATCGCCTGCGTCGCGTTGTCGAGCACCGCGTCGAGGCGGCGGGTGGCCTCGACGAGGCGCTCCTCGGTCGCCTTCCGCGCGGTGATGTCGATGGCGCTGCCGACGCCGCGCAGGCAGCGGCCCTCCGCGTCGAACACGCCGCGCCCCTTGGCCGCGACCCAGCGGACCGTGCCGTCGGCGCGGCCGATCGCGCGGAACTCCTCGTCGTAGAAGGCACGGGCCACGGGATCGAGCGCGGCGGCGAAGGCGGCGGTGACCCGCGCCCGGTCGTCCGGGTGGAGGCCGTCGGCGAAGTCGTCGAGGGTCACGTCCGCATCGGGCGCCAGCCCGAACATCGCCTTGATCCGCGGCGGCCAGAACAGGGTGCCGGCCCGTGGATCGAAATCCCACAGGCCGATCTCGCCGCTCTCGACGGCGAGCCGCAGGCGCTCCTCGCTCTCGGCGAGCGCGAGCTCGGCGGCGCGGCGCTCCTCAATGTCGACCACCGAGCCGATATAGCCGAGGAAGCTCCCGTCGGCGGCAAAGCGCGGGCTCGCGGTGTCGATCGCCCACCGGTAGACGCCGTCGCGGCGGCGCAGGCGGTATTCGAGGCTGAAGCCCTCGTGCCGGGCATTCGCCCGCAGGAAGGTCTCGCCCGACCAGCCGCGATCGTCCGGATGCACCGCCTCGAGCCAGCCGAGGCCGAGGGCCTGCGCCTCGTTCTGGCCGGTGAAGTCGTACCAGCGCCGGTTGAGATACTGGCAGGCGCCGTCCGGGCCGGTCACCCACATCATCACCGGCGCGTCGTCCGCCATGGTGCGGAAGCGCGCTTCGCTCTCGGCCAAAGCCGCGTTGCCGGTGATCCGCTCGGTCACGTCCGAACCGTCGACGAACACGCCGGTGATCGTCCCGGCCGCGTCCCGCATGGGCTGGTAGACGAAATCGAGGAAGCGCCGCTCCGGCACGCCGCCGGGCACGCGCAGGATCGTCACCGGTGCGCCGTGCGCCGTATGGGTGCGGCCGGTGGAGAACACCTCGTCGAGCAGCTCGAAGAAGCCCTGGCCCTCGACCTCCGGCAGAGCTTCCCGCACGGGCCGACCGAGAACGTCGCGGTGGGCGATGAGTTGGCGATAGGCGGCGTTGGCGAAGGCGAAGGCGTGGTCGGGCCCGTCGAGCACCGCGACGAAGCTCGGCGATTGCTCGAACAGCCGCGCGAAGCGCTCGCGCTCGGCATGCATCTGCCGGCCGGCCCGCACCGAGGCGGTGGTCTCCGAGCAGGCGCAGAACATGCCCGCCACCGTGCCGTCCTCGATCCGCACCGGCGTATAACCGAAGGCGAAGTGGGTCTCCTCCGGGTAGCCGTTGCGATGCATCGTGAGGGCGATGTCATCCATATGGGTGCCCTCGCCCGCATAGGCCCGCGACAGGATCGGCCCCACCTGGTCCCAGATATCGTGCCACACCTCGTCGAACGCCTGTCCCAGCGCGCGCGGATGGCGGGCGCCGCACATCGGTGCGTAGCCGTCATTGTAGAGGGTGACGTGCGCCTCGCCCCAGACGATCAGCATGGGCTGTTGCGAGCCGAGCATCACGCCGACCAGGGTCTTGAGCGCCGCCGGCCACGTCTCCGGGCTCCCGAGCGGCGTCGCCGCCCAATCGATCCCGCGGATCAGCGCGCCGGCCTCGCCGCCGCCGTCGAGGAAGAAGGGCCTGTCCCTCACGCGGTGCGCCTCCGGCACGACGGATGCCGTCCGCCGGAACGCGGAAGGGATCGGAGGACGGGCGAAGGGAGAGATCTCGGGCGGGCGTGCAGGGGCAAGGAATGGGGCAAGGAATAGGGCAAGGGAAAAGCGGGACCGTATGTTCGACAGCGTTCAACGCGGGAACCAGCCAGCCGTGCCATCGCTGGGTGCAGGAAGCTGAAACGAGAACCTCCCGGACCCATGCCATGGCGCGAACCGGTGGCGATGCCAAGGCAGCCGGCCGAGAAGTTCGATCGACCCGTTGCTCGCGTCGGTTCGCTGCGACGGCTTTGAGGACGCATGCGCGGTTGCAAGCACCTTGCGCGGGCACACCGGCCGCGTCAGCATCCGGGGCAGGCAAGAGCCGCCCGAGCAGGCTTCCTGCAACCTGGCATGACGCCTAAGGAAAGCCTTTCGTGGACGCGCTGCCCTCCTTCTACGACGACCTCGACGGCTTCCGCGCCGAGGGCTGGCGCCGCCTCGCCGACGGCGTGGGACACCGGCACAGCCCGTTCCACACACCGTCTCTCGCGACCGTCGATGCGGCGGGCCGTCCGCGGCTGCGCACCGTGGTCCTGCGCGCGGCGGAGGCCGGGGCGGGCGCCTTGCGCTTCCACTGCGACCAGCGCTCGGACAAGGCGCGGGAGATCGCCGAGAACGGGCTGGCCGCCCTCCACGTCTACGACGGCCGAGCCAAGCTCCAGCTCCGCGTCGAGGGGCGGGCACGCCTGCACCTTGACGACGCGCTCGCCGACGCCGCCTGGGCCGCCGCGCTAACCATGAGCCGGGTCTGCTACGGGGTCGAACCCGCCCCCGGCACCGCGCTCGCCAGGGGCGACGCCTACGCCATGCCCGACGAGGACCCGGACGCGCGCCTCGGCCGCGAGAATTTTTGCGCGGTGGTGTTCACGGCCGAGCGCCTGGACCTGCTCTACCTCGACCGGCGCGGTCACCGGCGGGCGGTTTTTTGCCGGGAGGGCGAGGGCTGGATGGGGACGTGGGTGGCGCCTTAGGAGCCCAACCCCGTCAGATTGCTCCCGCGGGGGCCGCTTTCGACCCGAAGCGGAACATGTGTTCGCCCCCTCTACAATTCTCTGATGCAAACACACTGAATATTAGGATCGAGGGCGCACTTAGGCCATCATGGCGGAGCTTTCTGAAAGCGAATTCCTCAAGGTGCTCCTTGGCTGGGCGCTGATATTAGCCGTGATCGTGTTCTCATATCTTTATCTCGGCATCGTTCCTTCTAGAAGTGGGATTGGTTATAGGCCTTGCCAGCCGATCGTCGTATATGACGATGAGAATGTCTGTATTTCCGAAGCAATCGTTGGTCGCGCAGAGTGTGAGGCGGGCTTCTCCTTGTTACCTGAACGCAGGGGTCTGAATGCTGAAGTTGAAGGTTTAGCATTTCACTTACGTCTTGCGCGGCGACCGGCTCCAAGCGCTGTTGTTGTGCAAGACCGTTTTGCGCGCCTTGATGATGGCTCGTTGATCCACTTGCGAGAAAACTGTAATTTCAAGCCTATGGTCGAGAAGGGGCGGGCCGTCAAACAGTTGCGCGCGCATTTGCGCGACCACAAGTATCTTTACGCTCACCGTGGTCAGCGCTGATTACCACAGTGACTTGCCCCGCTGCTCTCGCCCTCTACAATCGATATGTGGCGGCTATCGCCCGCGAGGCCCGTTCAGCCGCATGCCCGCTACCATGTTCCTCGTATTTCTCCTCCTAGGACCGCCGATTGGCTTCGCCGCTTTCGCAATCGAGATGAACTACGCACATATCGGATTTGAGCGCGCAATTTAACTCCATGTCGTGATCTTTGGCCCAAGATGCGCATCAGGAGATACGCGTGAATAGTGCTGCAAAGAAAATTATTATACTCACTGGTGCCATGGTCGCTCTTGCGATCGGCACATCGTGGGTGAGGCCCCCGCAACCTGTGACGGCCGGACAGCCTCACGTAATAGGCGTCGCCCCTACGGCATTCATTGAGACGAAGATTAGTGGCGAGCGCATCTCGCATCCAATGATCCATGCCAAGATACGAGTGCCGGAGCAGTCGGATTTAGCTGGCTTGGCGATGTTCGCGAACCAATTCTTCCATTCACGAGTACAAGGCGAGGCCGAGGCGTCTTCGAAAAATATGGTCTGGATCACATTCTATTTCGCGGACAAACCCGAGAAACTTGACGGTAAGGTAAGGACGTATCGGGAGATTTTTGTTCGTGAGGCGTCGGCTTGGTATCGTCTCTACCAGGGAGGCAAACAACTCCTCTAAGTCGGCTTTCCACCCCGACCAGTCCTTCAGGCAGCCAAGCCATTAAGTTTCGCCCTCAGCCCACAGCCGCCATCCGCGCGAACCCGGCTTCCAGATCCGCCTTCAGATCCTCCGGGTCCTCCAGGCCGATATGGAAGCGGAGTGCCGAGCCGTCCGGCGGCCAGCGGGTGGCGGTGCGGTAGACGGTCGGGTCGAAGGGGATGACGAGGCTCTCGAAGCCGCCCCAGGAAAAGCCCATCCCGAACAGTTCGAGCCCGTCGAGGAAGGCGGCGAGCGCCTCCTCCGAGACCGGCTTGAGGATCACGCCGAACAGGCCCGAGGCGCCGGAGAAGTCGCGCTTCCAGATCGCGTGGCCGGGATCGTCCGGCAGGCCCGGATGCAGCACCCGCAGCACCTCCGGTCGGGCCTGGAACCACTCGGCCATGGCCAGCCCGCGGGCGCCATGCTCGCGCAGGCGCAGACCCATGGTGCGCAGGCCGCGCAGTCCCAAAAAGATGTCCTCGGGGCCGGGGCAATTGGCGAAGTGCTCGTAGGTGCGCTTGAGCGCCGGGTAGTACGCGGCGTTGGCCGAGACGAGGCCGAGCAGCAGGTCGGAGCCGCCGCTGAGATACTTGGTTCCGGCCTCCACCGCGAGATCGACGCCGCGCTCGTGCGGCGGGAACAGCAGCGGCGTCGCCCAGGTGTTGTCCATCACCACCGCGCCGCCGCGGGCATGCATCGCCTTGGCGATGGCCGGCACGTCCTGCATCTCGAAGGTCTGCGAGCCCGGCGCCTCCACCAGCACCGCCCGCGTGTTGTCGCGCATCAACCCGGCAATGCCGGCGCCGATGAGCGGATCGTAGTACTCGACCTCGACCCCGTAGCGCTTCAGCACACCGTCGCAGAAGATGCGGGTCGGGCGGTAGGCGGAGTCGGTGACGAGGAGGTGGTCGCCCGCGCTGACGCAGGTCATCAGCGCCAACGTCAGGGCCGAGAGGCCGGACGGCGCCAGCACCGTACCCGCCGCCCCGGCGATCTCGCTCCACGCCTCGCACAGGGCGTCCATCGTCGGCGTGCCGGAGGTGCCGTAATTGTAGCGCCCGCGCCGATGCTTGATGTCGTCGTAGGTGGGGTAGAGGACCGTCGAGCCGCGGTAGATCGGCGTGTTGACGAAGCCGTGCTGGGCCGACGGGTCGCGCCCGGCGAGCACAAGGCGGGTGTCGGCGCCGAAGCGGCCGCGGTCGCGGGGGGAGATTTGGACATCGGCCTCGGGAGGATGAGAGGGGCTTCGCGTTGAAGCCCTTTCAGCCTCCCGGGACCGGACGCGTCAAGGCGGTCTCGGTTCGCCTCGGGCGGTCCTTACGCTGCCGGATCGTCGGCCGCGGCCTCCTCGTAGGCCTGGATCCAGGCCGCGCGATCCTCGGAGCCCTCCGCATAGGGGCATTCATCGATGCTCTTGCCGTAGAGCCGCGCGTTGCGCCCCTGGATGAAGGGGCTGTCGCTCGCCGTCGCCTGCTCGTTCATGGCCAGATCCTGTTCCGGATGTCCTGATTAGGGCCGGTCCGCAGCGGGCCCGGCCGTCCGGTTCATTAACGACACCGCGCGCATCCTGTTTCCGGGGCCGCCGTTCACGGTCCCGCGTACCCTGCGTATCGAGTTCCCCATCGTGAGCATCCTGCGCGTCATCACCTTCGGCACCATCACCGGCCTCGGCACGCTCTCGGTCGTCCTCGTGAGTGCGGACCGGCTCATGCATCAGGCGGTCGCCGCCGTGCCGGCCCCGACGATCGCGCGGGCCGCCCCGATCCTGCCCGATCCCGTCACGACCGGCACGGTGACGCAGGGGCCGGCGGCCGAGACGAAGAAGGAGCGCATGCTCACCGGCTTCGACACGGAGCGCCTCAACGCCCTGATGCGCGGCGAGACGCCCGCAGCCCCCGCCCGCAAGCGCTGACCGCGCGCCCAGTCCGGGCTACAAGCGGCGCTCCGCCACGCCGCCGCTCGTGCAATCTTGGGCCTGATCTACGCGCTCGCCGCCTATCTGAGCTGGGGCCTCGTCGTCCCGGTGCATTTCCGGCTCCTCGACGGTATCCCGCCGGGCACGATCCTGGCGCAGCGCATCGCATGGTCGGCGCTGCTGGTGGTCGGCCTGATCGCGCTGCTGCGCAAGCGGCTCGCCAACCCGTTCCCGCTGCGGCCGCGCCATGGCCTGCTCGTCGTCTCGGCGGGTCTGATCGCGATCAACTGGATGCTCTACCTCGTGGCGGTGTCGAGCGGGCACATGCTCGATGCGAGCCTGGGCTACTTCATCAACCCGCTGGTCTCGGTGGCACTCGGCGCCCTCGTCCTCGGCGAGCGCCTGCGCCCGGTCCAGGTGGTGGCCGTAGCCATCGTCGTGCTCGGCGTGGTGATCGCGGTGGCGATGGCGGGGCGCCTGCCGCTGCTGTCGCTCGGGCTCGCGGTCACCTTCGCGCTCTACGGGCTGGTGCGCAAACTCGTCGCCGTCGATGGCACCGTCGGCTTCTGCGCCGAGACCTTCCTGCTCCTGCCCGCGGCTCTGGCCTATCTCGCCTTCGTCGCGCCCCCGGTGCCCGACGACGCCCGCACTTGGGCGCTGCTGGCGCTCACGGGCGTGACCACGGCGCTGCCGCTGATCTGGTTCGCCGCCGCGGCGACCCGGCTGACGCTCGCGACCCTCGGGCTGATGCAGTACATCGCGCCCTCCTGCCTGATGGGGCTCAGCACGCTGGTCTACGGCGAGACCCTGACGCCGGACCGCCTCGTGCTGTTCGGGCTGATCTGGCTGGCGCTGATGCTCTACGCCTACGATGCGATCCGCCACGAGCGCAGGCGCCGCGCCGCGTTGACGACAGGACCGGCAGGAGAGAGGCGATGATCCGGCTCAACCGCATCACCGACATCTCGGGAATCCGCGTCGGCCACGCGGAAGACGAAAGAATCGCGAGCGGCGTCACCGCGCTCGTATTCGAGCAGCCCTTCACCTGCGCGGTGGACGTGCGCGGCGGCGGCCCCGGCACCCGCGAGACCGACCTGCTCGATCCCGCCGCTACGGTGCAGGCGGTCGATGCCCTCGTGCTGGCGGGCGGCTCGGCCTTCGGGCTCGATGCGGCGGCCGGCGTCGTCGCCCATCTCAGGGAGGCGGGGCGCGGCTTCGCGGTCGGCGATGTGCGCGTGCCGATCGTGCCCGGCGCGATCCTGTTCGACCTGCTCAACGGCGGTGACAAGGCGTGGGGCCGCTTCCCGCCCTATCGCGAGCTCGGCTATGCGGCGGCGCTCGCCGCGCAGGACGGCGCCTTTGCCCTCGGCTCGGTCGGAGCGGGGCTCGGGGCCCGCACCGCCAACCTCAAGGGCGGCCTCGGCTCGGCTTCGAGCGCGGTGCCGGGGTTGTCGGCGCAGGTCGGCGCCCTGGTGGCGGTCAACGCCTTCGGCCGGGTGACGATGGGGCAGGGGGCGCATTTCTGGGCCGCACCGTTCGAGCGCGACGGCGAGTTCGGTGGCCTCGGCCTGCCGCCGCTTGTGCCCGACGACGCCCTCTCCTGGCCGCGCGAGCCCTTGCCCGGCGCCAACACCACGCTGGCGGTCGTCGCCACCGATGCGGCGCTCACCAAGGCACAGGCCAAGCGCCTCGCCATCGCCGCGCAGGACGGGCTTGCACGGGCGATCCACCCGGCCCACACGCCGCTCGACGGCGACGTGGTGTTCGCGGTTGCCACCGGCGCGGTGCCGCTCGGCGATCAAGTGGCCGATCTCGCCCGTCTCGGCGCAGCAGCCGCCGAGACGCTGGCGCGGGCCGTCGCCATCGGCGTCCATGCGGCGACGCGATTGCCCTGTCTCGACCTGCCGGCTTGGCAGGAGCTTTAACCATTCGGGTTCCCAAAGGGATCGTCCCTTTGGCGGGGAGGCGGGGCAGGGCCCCGCCTTCCCTTCATCAGGGCCCCATGAGAAGGCCCCGTCCTTTCGAAACCCGGATTATAGGTTGGTGTAGTTCGGCCCGCCCGGACCCTCCGGGGTGACCCAGTTGATGTTCTGGTTCGGGTCTTTGATATCGCACGTCTTGCAGTGGACGCAGTTCTGCGCGTTGATCTGGAAGCGCACGCCGTCGCTTGCGGACTTGTCCTCCACCCACTCGTAGACGCCGGCCGGGCAGTAGCGGCTCGACGGGCCGCCGTAGACATCGTGCTCGGACCGCTTCTGCAGCTCCATATCCCTGACCTTGAGGTGGGGCGGCTGATCCTCCTCGTGGTTGGTGTTCGAGAGATACACCGAGGAGAGCCGGTCGAAGGTGAGCTTGCCGTCGGGCTTCGGGTAGGTGATCGGCGTCACCTCCGAGAGGGGCTTGAGGCAGGCATGGTCTGGCTTGCCGTGGCCCAGCGTCCCGAACAGCGAGGCGTTGGCGATCGTGTTCATCCACATGTCGAGCCCACCGAGCCCCACGCCGACGAGCGTGCCGTACTTCGACCAGAGCGGCTTGACGTTGCGCACCGGCTTGAGGTCGCGCCCGATCGGGCTGTCGCGCCAGCCCTCCTCGTAGGCGGTCAGCTCGTCGCCCTGGCGGCCGGCGACGAGCGCGTCGAAGATCGCGTCCGCCGCCTGGATGCCGGACAGGATCGCGTTGTGCGAGCCCTTGATGCGCGGCACGTTCACGAAGCCGGCGGAATCGCCGACGAGGCAGCCGCCGGGGAAGACGAGCTTCGGCACCGATTGCCAGCCACCCTCCATGATCGCGCGGGCGCCGTAGCCGATGCGCTTGGCCCCCTCGAACGTCTCGGCGATCATCGGGTGGGTCTTGAAGCGCTGGAACTCCTCGAACGGTGACAGGGTCGGGTTCTCGTAGTTCAGGTGCGTCACGAAGCCGACCGAGAGCAGATGATCGTCGAAATGGTAGAGCCACGAGCCGCCGCCCGCCTTGTTCGGCAGCGGCCAGCCCATCGTGTGCTGCACCAACCCCGGCTCGAACTTGTTCGGCGCGAGCTGCCACAGCTCCTTGACGCCCAGGCCGTATTTCTGGTGGTCGCTGTTGCGGTTGAGCCCGAACCGCTCGATCAGCGTCTTGGTGAGCGAGCCGCGCGCGCCCTCGCCGAACACCGTGTACTTGGCGCGCAGCTCCATACCGCGGGTGAAGTCGTCGCGCGCCTCGCCGGTGCGGGAGATGCCGAGATCACCCGTGGCGATGCCGGTGACGATGCCGCGCTCGTCGTAGAGGACTTCGGAAGCCGGGAAGCCGGGATAGATCTCGACGCCGAGACCTTCCGCCTTAGCACCGAGCCACTTCACGGTGTTCGAGAGCGAACCGACGAAATTGCCGTGGTTCGACAGCAGCTTGGGGAAGAACACGTTCGGCATGGTGACGCCGCTGTTCTTCGTGAGGAACAGGAACTCGTCGCGCTCCACCGCCGTCTTGAGCGGCCGGTCGGGATCGTCGCGCCATTCGGGCAGCAGCGTGTCGAGGCCGAGCGGATCGACTACGGCGCCGGAGAGGATGTGCGCGCCGACCTCGCCGCCCTTCTCGACGACGACGACCGAGAGTTCCTCACCCTTCTCCGCGGAGAGCTGCTTGAGGCGGATCGCGGCGGCGAGGCCGGCGGGTCCCGCGCCGACGATCACCACGTCGAAATCCATGCCTTCGCGTTCGGGCAGCGCCATCCTCATTCCTCCTGCGGCCGTTCGGGCATCGGGCGCCGCTCCGGCTCGATTCATTGTCAAGATGTCTCTCAAGCGATTCCAAGGTAAGAAGGCAAGGCCGTTCGGGTAGCGGCAGGCAGGCGCAGGGGGATGCCAGGGGCATGCGGAGGGCGCGTGTGCGACGATCCGCAGGACGCATCCGGGCGTTGTCCACAGGTCGCTCCCACGCCACATGGAAACGATGACGGCAAACCACGCGGATACCGACGCCAGGGGCGACCTGATCTCCTTCCTCGACTTCCATGTCGCGGCAGGCGTCGACGCGGTCCTCGACGAGCAGCCCCACGACCGCTTCGCCGAGGCCGAGTCCGTTCGAGCTGACGCCGCCTCGCAGGCCGAGCCGGCCACGCGCCGCGAGCCCCTTGAACCGCGCCGCGAGCCCCTTGAACAACGCCGCGAGCCGCTCGAAGCGCGCCGCGAGCCTCTTCCACCGCGCAGCGAGCCACCGCAGCGTGACGCTCCCTCCGCGGAAGAGCCGCCCCTGGCGTTCCGGCGTGAGCTGCCGAGCCGCGACGCGCCCGCGCGCGAGCCGCCCCGCACCTATGGCAACGCGGCCGGCGCCAAGCCCGGCGAGGCGGCGGACGATGCGCGGGCACGGGCCGCGCAGATGAAGACTCTTGAGGAGCTGGAAGAGCTGCTGCGCGGCTTCGAGGGCTGCGGCCTGCGCTTCACCGCCAAGAACCTCGTCTTCGCCGATGGCAATCCGCAAGCGCGGGTGATGTTCGTCGGCGAGGCGCCGGGGGCCGACGAGGACCGGATCGGCAAGCCGTTCATGGGACGCTCCGGCCAGCTTCTCGACCGGATGATGGCGGCGATCGGCCTCGACCGGACGAGCGTCTACATCTCCAATGTCGTGCCCTGGCGCCCGCCGGGCAACCGCAACCCGACCCCGCAGGAGATCTCGATCTGCCGCCCCTTCGTCGAGCGCCAGATCGAACTCGCCAACCCCGACATCCTCGTCTGTCTCGGCGCGCCCGCGACGCAGACGCTAACCGGCACCAAGGACGGCATCCTCAAGGCGCGCGGACGCTTCTACCCGTATCGCCTTGGCGACGGCCGCGAGATCCGGGCGCTCGCCACCCTCCATCCGGCCTACCTGCTGCGCCAGCCGGTGCAGAAGCGCCTCGCCTGGCGCGACTTCCGGATGCTGAAGAGTGCCCTCGACGGGAGCGCCGCGGGCAAGTAGGCGGGGGGCGGCTCAAGCGGAACCGTATCCTCCGCCTCGCCATTCTAGAAATCAGGTCCGGAATCCCGATGAGGCCGGGCGAGACGCGGGGCGGCGGGAGACTTTATGCGCTGGGACGATTTTCGCGCCTCTGAGAACGTCGAAGACCGGCGCGGCGAGGGCGGCGGCGGGGGCGGCTTCCCCGGCGGCGGCATGGGCGGCCTCGGCATCGGCACGATCGTCGTCGTGCTGCTGATCTCCTGGGTCACCGGCATCAACCCGGCGATCCTGCTCGGCGGCGCGCAGCAGATGACCGGCGGCGGGCAGCAGCGCGAGCAGCGGGTCGATCCCGAGACGCAGGCCCGGCGCGGTGAGGCGCCGACCGATCGCGCCGGCCAGTTCGCCTCGAAGATCCTCGGCAACACCGAGGATGTGTGGAACGAGATCCTGCCGAACCAGACCGGGCGGCCATACAAGCCGACGACGATGGTGCTCTATCAGGGCGGCACCCGTTCGGGCTGCGGCATGGCTCAGGCCGCGATGGGGCCGTTCTACTGCCCGCTCGACAAGAAGGTCTATATCGACCTCGGCTTCTTCAAGGAGATGCAGACCAAGTTCGGCGTGAAGGGCGATTTCGCCTACGCCTACGTCATCGCCCACGAGGTCGGCCACCACGTGCAGGACGTGCTCGGCATCCTCGGCAAGGTGCAGAGCCGCCAGCAGAACGCGAGCAGCAAGACGGAAGCGAACCAGCTCTCCGTGCGCGTCGAGCTGATGGCCGACTGCCTCGCCGGCGTCTGGGCCAAGAACTCGAACGACCGCTGGAACGCCCTCGACCAGAACGACATCAAGGAGGCGCTCAACGCCGCCAGCGCCATCGGCGACGACAAGCTGCAGGAAAAGTCGCAAGGCTACGCCGTGCCGGATTCCTTCACCCACGGCTCCTCCGAGCAGCGGATGCGCTGGTTCATGACCGGCTACAAGAGCGGGCAGACCAAGTCCTGCGACACCTTCCGCGCCAGCCGCGGCTGATCTTTTTGGAACTTGGGAAGGCGGATATGGCCGAGACCGCGCGCGAGCTGATGCTCGCCGGAAAGCCCTATCGCGGCGACGATCCGGAACTGATCGCGCTTCGCAACGCCGCCAAGCGGCGGCTCCTGCGGCTCAACGCCATGGAGCCCGAGGATGCGGCCGGCCGCGAGGCGGTGATCCGCGAGCTTCTCGGATCGGCGGGACGCAACCCGACGATCTGCCCCGGCTTCGCCTGCGACTACGGCGGCAACATCACGGTCGGCGACGACTTCTTCTGCAACTTCAACTGCGTCTTCCTCGACTGCGCCCCGATCACCATAGGCCACCGCGCGCAGATCGCCCCGATGGTGCAGCTCTACACCGCTGAGCACCCCCTCGACCGCGCCGCGCGGGCCGCGTTCTGGGAATCGGCCCGGCCCATCACCATCGGCGACGACGTTTGGATCGGCGGCGGCGCGATCGTGCTGCCCGGCATCACCGTCGGCGACGGGGCGGTGATCGGCGCGGGCGCGGTGGTGACCCGCGACGTGGCGCCCTACGCCGTCGTGGCGGGAAACCCGGCAAAGGTCGTGAAGTGGACGAAGGAGTGAGCGAGGCAACCGGCTGGCGGCCAGCTGGCCTTGCTCAGCGGCCGATAGCGACGGTGAGTTGCACGCCCGAGGCCTTTTGCACCGTCCGAAGTACACCGAACAAGTTGGTCGCTGTTGGATTGCCGGTCGGACCGAGCATCCGCATCAGACTCTTCGACGATGTGCCGGTCTCTTGTGACAGTCGCTCGAATCCGATCGTCGCGTTGATGTAATCGCGCAGAACGGCCTTGCCGGTCTCGATGTCGCCCGCGAGGAGTTGGTCCACCGCCTCGGTGAGCAGGGCGTCACGAAATGCCGGGTCGCGCTCGGCCCTCGCCTTCACGGTGTCCTTGAAGCTGCGCGTCAGGGCCATCAGCCCGTCTCCTTTTTCCGGCTCCTGTAGTCCGCCCAATGGGCCCGTGCCTCGGCGATGTCGTCCTGTTGCCGGCGCTTGGTGCCGCCGCAGAGCAGGATGATCAGCAGATCCCCATCGCGCCCGAAATACAGTCGGTAACCGGGCCCCCAGGCAATCCGATACTCCTGCACACCATCGCCGACCGACTTCACATTCGACAGGTTGCCCGCTTCCATGCGCGCCAGCGCAACGGTCACCTTGGCCGCCGCCTGGGGATCAAGGTCGTCGAACCAAGAGGCGAAGGGACTGCGGCCGCTCCCGTCCAGAAACTCCTGAATCTCCATCCAGAATAGTACCTTAAAAGTTACCATTCAAGACAATCCAGGGCCCGGAAACGCCGTGCGCATGCCAATCCTGGAGTGTCGGCGCGCTACTCCACCCGCACCCAGCCCTGAGGCATCAGCCGCTCCTGCGGCTTGAACTTGGCCTTGTAGTCCATCTTGCGGGAGCCATCGACCCAGTAGCCGAGATACAGATACGGCAGGCCGAGGGCGCGGGCCCGGCGGATGTGGTCGAGGATCATGTAGGTGCCGAGGCTGCGGCTCGCCTCGTCGGGATCGTAGAACGAGTAGACCATCGACAGGCCGTCGGCGAGAACGTCGGTGAGGCAGACCGCGACGGGCGCGCCGACGCCGCGGCCGTGGATCGCGCTGTCGGGGCCGCGCTCGCGGTAGACCACGAGATGCGTATCGACGTGGCTGTCCTCGATCATCATCGCGTAATCGAGCACCGTCATGTCGACCATGCCGCCATCGCCGTGTCGGGCATCGAGATAGCGGCGGAACAGGGCGTATTGCTCGGAGGCCGGACGGTTGGGCTCCGGCGTGCCGATGAGTTCGGCATTGCGCTGGAGGATGCGCCGCTGGCTCCCGGTGATGGCGAAATCCTCCACCACCACCCGCACCGAAACGCAAGCGCGGCAAGTCTCGCAGGCCGGGCGGTAGGCGATGGTCTGCGAGCGGCGGAAGCCGCCCTGGGTCAGGATCTCGTTGAGGTCCCGGGCCCGCCGCCCCACGAGGTGGGTGAACACCTTCCGCTCCTCCTGGCCCGGCAGGTAGGGGCAAGGGGAGGGCGCCGTCAGGTAGAACTGCGGTGTGTCGCGCGGATGGCTCGTCACGCTAGGTAGGCTCGCCCTCGGGGCCACGACATCGAACGCTGGCCCCGCAGCCAATGTAACGGGATCGACGCGGGGCTCAACCGGATTGATGGGTATGACGCCGGCTTTCCGCCGCCATCCCCTCACCCGAACGGGGGATCAGTCGCGCACGACGGCCAGACCGAGCAGCAGGTCGTGGCCGAGACGCCGGTCGGAGCGGACGAGGCCGAACACCACGTCGATGCACCAGAGCAGGAAGGTCGAGATCGCCACGTAGAACAGCAGCGCGTGGATGCCCGCGGTCAGGAAATCCACCGGACGCCCGCTCTCGGGCGCCACCACGCGCAGGCCGAGCATGCGCATCCCGAGCGTGCTCTGCTTGGGACCGCCCACCGTGATCGCGCTGTAGAGGATGCCGCTGACGCCGAGGATCGGGAACAGCATCCAGGCGAAGCCGAAGGTCAGCACGCCGAGGATCGCGATCGCCGTGGCGAGCACGGCCGTGAACACGAAGATGAAGGCGAGATCGAGCAGGTAGGCGACCGTACGCCCGCCGAGACTCGCCCGCACATACGGAACGGGGAACCCACCCTGGCCCGGCATGCCCGTCGGGTTGGTGTAGCCGGGGTGATAACCGGGCTGAAAATCCGTCATGGCCGCCGCTTCCTCGACCGTTGCGTGCACGTTCGAACAAGTGGGGAGACGGCGGGGCGCTGCCAAGAGCCGGGCCGCGAGGCCCAGCGACGCCTCGATGTCCGGCCTCGCCTCACCGGGCCCCCGGATCGGCAGCCTCGGCCTCGGGCGTCGTCAGGTAGTAGCGCCTGAGCAGGTAGAGCGAGGCGCCGTTCACCGGCCCTTGCTCGGTCGTCACCGCGCTGAGGTCGTCGCCGGCATCGAAATGGCAGACGAGGAAGCGGGGCCGGGTCGCCTCGGCCCTCGGAATCGCGCCGGGGCCGCCCACGAGGCGGTAATCGACGCGCACGCTGCCGCGGCTCGCGCCCGATCCCACCCGCAACAGGTCGATCTCGGCGCCGGGCGGGGCGAGTGCCGGCACCGCCCGGCGGCAGAGCGTCGCCCGGCGCGCGTCGAGCGCCGTGTCGCAGCCGAATCCGGCCGCGAGCCAGAGGATGACGGCGCCCGCCAGCGCCGCCCGCTCGATGCGGACCAAGGTCGTCGCGCCCGAAATCGTCGCGTCTGGGGTCGGCCCGTCAGGCGCCCGCGCGCAGGCGCTCGGCGACGCGGGGGGCGTAGTAGGTCAGCACCCCGTCGGCGCCCGCGCGCTTGAAGGCGAGCAGGCTCTCCGTCATGGCGCGGTCGCCGTCGAGCCAGCCGTTGCGGGCGGCGGCCTCAATCATCGCGTACTCGCCCGACACCTGATAGGCGAAGGTCGGCACGCCGAACTCCGTCTTCACGCGGGTGATGATGTCGAGATAGGGCAGGCCGGGCTTGACCATCACCGAGTCGGCGCCCTCGGCAAGGTCGAGGGCCACCTCGCGCAGGGCCTCGGCCGCGTTGCCGGGATCCATCTGGTAGGTGCGCTTGTCGCCGACCAGCGCCGCGCTGGTGCCGATGGCGTCGCGGAACGGCCCGTAGAACGCGCTGGCGTATTTCGCGGCGTAGGCCATGATCTGCACGTCGCGAAAGCCGGCCCGGTCGAGACCGGTGCGGATCGCGCCGACGCGCCCGTCCATCATGTCGGAGGGGGCGATGATATCGGTGCCGGCCTCGGCCTGGATCAGGCTCTGCTCGACCAGCACCGCCACGGTCTCGTCGTTGAGGATGGCGCCGGCTTCGATCAAGCCGTCATGGCCGTGGCTGGTATAGGGGTCGAGCGCGACATCGGTCATCACGCCGATTTCGGGGACGGCCCGCTTCACCGCCCGCACCGCCCGGCAGACGAGGTTTTCGCGGTTCAGCGCCTCGGAGCCGGTCGGATCGCGCAGGGACGGCTCGGTGTAGGGGAAGAACGAGATCGCCGGGATGCCGAGCCGCGCGGCGCGCTCGGCCTCGCGCACGATCTCGTCCACGCTCAGGCGCTCGACGCCGGGCATGGAGGCGATCGGCTCGCGGCGCTTCTCGCCCTCGATCACGAAGAGCGGCCAGATCAGGTCATCGACGGTGAGGCTATGCTCGCGCACGAGGCGGCGCGACCAATCCGCCTTGCGGTTGCGGCGCGGGCGCTGGGTCAGGCTCAGCGGCCCCGCACCGGGGGCGGCTTCGCGCGCGGTCTCGATGGCGAGCGGGCGCGGGGTGGCGTCAGACATGAGCCTCAGGACTCCGGTTGCTCCAGGACGCTCTCGAACCGAAGGGGAGACCGGTTCGGTGCGGCGGAGCGCATCACGACAAAGACGTCAAAGCCAAGCCCGACCGCAAGCCCGGCGGCGATGGCTCGGGGCGGGCATTCCGGATTCGCATCCCCCGGCAACCCTCCCGCGATCGGAGGTTGCCCCGAGACGAAGGGGTGAGGAAAGCGCCCTAGAACGCGCGGCCATCGACGATGCTCAAGCCTCTTGCCCTTGCATCGTCCACTCGGACAGGCCGGTTTCCACCGTTTCGGGCCGTGCCCTAGCACATCCGAATTCAGGCTCGAAAGGTGCCGTTGCCGCAGGCCGCCGAATGCGACCGGCTCCGTCCCGAGGCCACCTGCCGGACGACGGAGCGCGCCCGAACGGCGCCAAGAGAGAAGCCCCCGCGCGTGCAGATCCTGTCGAAGGGCCCGTTTCCCGAGGAGCCTCGTGAGGCGGTCGATACGGTTCGGCGCCGTCGGCACGCCCCGCGTTGACGCCCCACCCGGGACTTCGTCTAAGAGGGCCGCGCAATGCCCCGGGTGCAAAGCCTCCGGGCATAGGGCCCGGCTTCGAAACGACGGGCATCCGCTCGGGTGACGATACGGCGGAGGAGAGCGCGGCGGTGGAGCGCGGAATGTCGGGTGGGCAACAGGCCTTGCAGCAAGGGGTCGCGCAACGGGACGTGCGTGAGCCGTCGGCCGAGCCCGAGATCGTGTTCGAGACCCGCGGCGAGGCCGGGCTGATCACCCTGACACGGCCGAAGGCGCTCAATGCCCTCACCCTGCCGATGGTGGAGGCGATGCACCGGCAGCTCCGGGCCTGGGCGGGGGATGCGCGGGTCAGCCGGGTCGTGGTGCGCGGCTCGGGCGGGCGCGCCTTCTGCGCGGGTGGCGACATCCGCCAGATCCAGGCCCTCGGCAAGGCCGGGCGCCATGCCGACGTGATGGCGTTCTGGCGCGGGGAATACTGGCTCGACGCCGCCGTGAAGTCCTACCCGAAGCCCTACATCGCCCTGATCGAAGGGATCGTGATGGGCGGCGGCGTCGGCATCTCGCTGCACGGCGACGTGCGGGTCGCGGCCGAGAACTACAGCTTCGCCATGCCCGAGACCGGCATCGGCTTCTTCCCCGATGTCGGCGCGACCTACGCCCTGCCGCGCCTGCCCGGCTACACCGGGCGCTACCTCGCGCTGACGGGCGCACGGATCGGTGCGGGCGACGCGCTCGCCGTCGGCCTTGCGACCCACGCGGCGCGGGCGGACGATTTCGAGACCATCATCGAGCGGCTGGCGGGGGGAGGGGCGATCGCCCGCGCCTTCGACGGCCTCGATGCGCCGGGGACGGAGACCGGCCCCCTCGTCGCCGAGGGAACGCTGATCGACACCTGCTTCTCCGCCGACACCGTCACGGAGGTGCTCGCCCGGCTCGACGCGGCAGCGCGGGACGGCTCCGCTTTTGCCGGCGCGACCGCGGCGACGATCCGCACCCGCTCGCCCACCAGCCTGACCATCGCCCTGGCGCAGATGCGCCGCGGGGCCGACTTGAGCTTTGCCGAAGCGATGCTCGCCGAGTACCGGCTGTGCGAGCGGGTGATGCGCGGGCACGATTTCTACGAGGGTGTGCGGGCGGTGATCATCGACAAGGACAACCGGCCGGCCTGGCAGCCCGCGACCCTGGATGCGGTCGATGCCGGGGCGATCGAGGCCGCCTTCGGCCCGCTCGACGGCCCCGAGCCGCTCTTCGACGGCAGCCAGGGCCCGCCTGAAGCGGTGCACGCCGCGGAGGCCCGACCGTGAGGGCGCTCGCCAAGGTCGGCTCGACCCTCGACGGGCGCGGACGCCCGAGCGCCGGAGCCGGCGACCGCATCGAGGGCACCGCGCCGCGGGCGCAGACCCGCTGGGACGTGGTGCTGGTCTGGTTCATGCGCATCACCGCGCTGGTCTGGCTGGTCAAGGGACTCGCGACCTGGGGCGAGATCCTCGACCTGATCCCCGGCCGGACGCCGTTCGCCGAACTGCCGATGGGACGGCAATCGGCGATCGTCTACTTCGCGGTGATCGATTTCGTGGCCGCGGTCGGCCTGTGGCTGACGAGCGCCTGGGGCGGCGTGGTCTGGCTGCTCGCCGCGACCTCGGCCCTGACGCTGGCGCTGCTGACGCCGCAGCTCCTGCCGATGCCGGTGCCGGTGATCGCAGTGCAGGCAAGCATTGTCGCCATTTACTTCGTGTTATCCTGGCTGGCGGCGCGCGATGTAGGCTGAACAAGAGGTCAACATCATCGTTTCATTTTGCATTTACCGACAGAAGTAAATCGCGAGTTCATCCTGTCGCTTAAATCGGCTTTCATCGGTGCGGCTTAGGTTCACCTCATAAGCGATGCCGGCCAGCAAGAGCCGGACCGAACCGACAGGAAGGCACCACGATGAGCACGAAGGCCGCCAACACCGCCCTCAAGACCACCGACGCCGCCCCGGAGCTTCAGGGTGCCGCCGGCTCCTATCTCGAGGCGCTGCACCTCGTGGAGCGGCTGCACCGCCGCCTCCTCGACGTCATCAAGGACGAGTTCGACCGGCGCGGCCGCGAGGACGTCAACAGCGTCCAGGCGCTGCTGCTCTACAACATCGGCGACAAGGAACTGACCGCGAGCGAGCTGCGCTCGAAGGGCTACTATCTCGGCTCGAACGTGTCCTACAACGTCAAGAAGCTCGTCGAGGCCGGCTTCCTGCACCACGCCCGCTCCAAGACCGACCGGCGCTCGGTGCGCATCAGCCTGACGCCGAAGGGCCGCGAGATCCACGACCTGATCCAGGGCCTCTACGACAAGCATGCCCGCACGATCCAGCCGATCGGCGGCATCTCCGAGGACGATTTCGGCCGCCTCAACCAAGCGCTGTCCCGCCTGGAGCGCTTCTGGACCGACCAGATCCGCTACCGTCTCTGAGCGAGGCGCCGGGACATCGAAAGCAGGAAGGCCGGAGGGTTCTGTGGCGAACCCTCCGGCCTTCCTGCTTTTCGTCGCGTCAGAAGCAAACGAAAAGGGCGCCGCCCTCTCAGGCCGCGCCCCCGTTCTCACCGGATCGAGTCCGGCGACTCCTTCTTAGTTGAAGGTGTCGATCTCAGCGGACTCGTAGGAGGTGACTTCCATGCCGACACAGATCTCGGCAACGACGGGAGCGGACCACTTCATGACGTTTCTCCTGATAGACAAAATTGGTGAAACCGAACCAGCCTGGGGCTGGTGACGCCTTCTTAGTTGAAGGTGTCGATCTCGGCGGACTCGTAGGAGGTGACTTCCATGCCGACGCAGATCTCGGCAACGATGGGGGCAGACCACTTCATGGCGTGTCTCCTGGTAAAGTTTTGAATACGAAGATCGGTCTTTCGACCGGCTCGACCTCGAACTGAGGTGGGCCGCTCGTTCACCGGGTCCCTCGTGTTCGACGCCCTTGATATAGACAATCCGTTGGGCGCAATTCAAGCGGACCCTACACTTATATTTCTCATAGATTGCTCTCAGAAGCGCCCAAGCTGACGCCCAAGAGCGGCATCTTTCTGCCGAATGCGCGGAAAAGTGCTGGTCTTTCAGGGATATGGTGCCGATCGCCGCGATCCACAAGCGCAGCCAGCCGAACGGTGCGCACGCGTTTTTGCCGGTTTCTCCCGATCAAATTTATCGGAAGTCCGACGCTCCGGGCAGGGGCCGGGGCGCGAAAGGCCAGCCTCGGCCCGAGCGCCTGCCGACGCACCCGCACTTGTGATGCCGGGGGCGATGCGGCAAAGCGGGGCCCTCGCGCGCACAAGACCTCAAGAGCCCCGAAATGCACGACATCCGCGCCATCCGCGAGAACCCGGAGGCCTTCGACCGCGATCTGGAGCGGCGTGGCCTCGCGCCCCTCAGCGCCGAGCTGATCGCCCTCGACGACGCGCGCAAGGCTGCGGTCTCGGCGGCACAGGCGGCCCAGGAGCGGCGCAACGCGCTGTCCAAGGAGATCGGCGCCGCCAAGAAGGCCAAGGACGAGGCCCGTGCGACCGAGCTGATGGCCGAGGTCGCCCGCCTGAAGGAAGAGGCACCGGGCCTCGAAGCCGCGCAGGGAGAGGCAGCCAAGGCCCTCGACGAGCGTCTCGCCGCGATCCCGAACCGTCCGAAGGACGACGTGCCCCCCGGCG
The DNA here is from genome assembly GCF_026672325.1 of Methylorubrum sp. SL192. NCBI lineage: Bacteria > Pseudomonadati > Pseudomonadota > Alphaproteobacteria > Hyphomicrobiales > Methylobacteriaceae > Methylorubrum > Methylorubrum sp. SL192. The sequence goes on along the minus strand of NZ_JAPPQV010000003.1, from coordinate 3,561,974 downwards.
CCGACGAGCACGGCAATGTCGAGTACCGCCGCTTCGATTCCTCCCGTGAGCGCCTGGCGCAGGGCCGCCAGCATTTCGAGCTCGGCGAGGCCACCGGGCTGATGGATTTCGAGGCGGCCGCGAAACTCTCCGGCTCGCGCTTCGTCGTGCTGAAGGGCCAGCTCGCCCGGCTGGAGCGGGCGCTCGGCCAGTTCATGCTCGACCTGCACACCGGCGAGCACGGCTACACCGAGGTGGTGCCGCCGGTCCTCGTGCGTGAGGAAGCGATGTTCGGCACGGCGCAATTGCCGAAGTTCCGCGATGATCAGTTCGCGGCGGGCGAGAATTTCTGGCTGATCCCCACTGCGGAAGTTCCGCTCACCAACCTCGTGCGCGAAAGCATCCTCGCGGAGGACGAACTGCCCCTGCGCTTCACCGCGCTCACCCCCTGCTTCCGCGCGGAGGCCGGGGCGGCGGGGCGCGACACCCGCGGCATGCTGCGCCAGCACCAGTTCAACAAGGTCGAGCTGGTCTCGATCACCGCTCCGGAAAAATCGGCCGAGGAGCACGAGCGGATGCTCGCCTGCGCGGAAGCGGTCTTGAAGAAACTCGACCTGACCTATCGGGTCATGACGCTGTGTACCGGTGACATGGGCTTTGCCTCCCAGAAAACCTACGACATCGAGGTCTGGGTGCCGGGCCAGCAGACATACCGCGAGATTTCGTCCTGCTCGGTCTGCGGCGAGTTCCAGGCGCGGCGGATGAATGCGCGCTACCGGGCCAAGGAGGGCAGGGGGGTCGGCTTCGTCCACACCCTGAACGGCTCGGGCGTCGCGGTCGGCCGCGCGCTGATCGCCGTGATGGAGAACTACCAGAACCCCGACGGCAGCGTCACGATCCCGTCGGCGCTCCAGCCCTACATGGGCGGCCTCACCCGGATCGAGGGACCGAAGAACTGATGCGCATCCTGGTCACCAACGACGACGGCATCCACGCGCCGGGCCTGGAGACGCTGGAAGGCATCGCCCGTGCGCTCAGCGACGATGTCTGGGTGGTCGCGCCCGAGACCGATCAATCGGGCGTGTCGCACTCGCTCTCGCTCAACGATCCGCTGCGCCTGCGCCAGATCGGGGAAAAGCGCTTTGCGGTGAAGGGCACGCCCTCGGACTGCATCATCATGGGGGTGGCCCACATCCTCAAGGACCACAAACCCGACCTCGTGCTCTCGGGGGTCAACCGCGGCCAGAACGTGGCCGAGGACGTTACCTATTCCGGCACCATCGCCGGGGCGATGGAGGGCACGATCCTCGGTATCCGCTCGATCGCGCTGAGCCAGGCCTACGGCGCGGGCGGGCGGGCCAACCTGAAATGGGCCTGCGCCGCCACGCACGGGCCGCGGGTGATCGAGAAGATCCTGGAGATCGGCATCGAGCCCGGCATCCTCGTCAACGTCAACTTCCCCGATTGCGAGCCGGAAGACGTGCAGGGCGTGGCGGTCTCGGCGCAGGGCCAGCGCAATCAGGCGCTCCTGCAGATCGATGCCCGCCACGACGGGCGCGGCAACCCCTATTTCTGGCTCGCCTTCGCCAAGGCGCGGTTCGAGCCCGGCAACGGCACCGATCTCAAGGCGATCGCCGAGAACCGCATCTCGGTGACGCCGCTGCGGCTCGACCTCACCGACGAGCCGGAACTGACCCGCTTCGCCGCGGCGTTCCGGGCGTGAGCGGGGGCGGCCGTCCGGGCCCTCATGCCGCCTGAGGCCGGAGAGCCCGACGAACGGGCCGATCGGCTGTCCGCGGGGCTGGCGGAGGCGACCGGCAACGCCGCCTTCGTGCTGGCCCTGCGCGAGCGGGGCGTGCGCGACACCGCCGTGCTGCGGGCGATGGAACAGGTCCCGCGCGAGCGCTTCGCGCCGCCGGCCCTGCGCCCGCATGCGCGGCGCGACATCGCCCTGCCGCTCGCCTGCGGCCAGACCATGACCGCGCCGAGCGTCGTCGCGCAGATGCTCGGCGCCCTCGACCTCGCCCCCGGCCAGCGCGTGCTGGAGGTCGGCACCGGCACGGGCTACGTCACCGCCCTGCTGGTGCGGCTCGGGGCCGCCCATGTGCGCAGCCTGGAGCGCTACGAGGGGCTCGCCCGCGCGGCGCGGGCGCATCTGGGGCGCGACCTTTCCGACGTCACCGTCGAGACCAATGACGGGCTCGCGCCCGAAGTCGTGCGGGGCGGAAGCTACGACCGCATCCTCGTCAACGGCAGTCTCGCCGCGCTGCCGCCGCACCTCCCCGCCGCGCTCAAATCCGGCGGCCGGCTGGTGGTCGGTCATTGGACCGGGCGGGGGAGTCGGCTCGTGACGCTGACCCGCGACAGCGCGGCCGCCTACGCCCGGACGGAAGGGGCGGCGCTGCGCCTCGGACCCCTGACGCCGGGGCGTGCGCTGGCGCCGTAGCGGCTCGGCAACGGTTTGGCGCATCCGCGTCGAGGGGCGGTCTCGCCCACTCGGACATGCGATCGGCCGCGTTGCCAGACTCCCTCAACCTTTACGGAACCCGCGTGAATCCGATCCCCGCGACGATCTCGGGAACGGTTGCTTAACCTGAATCCCGTTTGAATAGCTCATCACGTTGCGTCAGTGTTTAAGCGGGTGCGTCGATGCGGGTTCGGGGGAAAATACTGGGCTTGAGGACGCTGTCGCGCTTCGCCCTCATCGGTATGATCGGCGGTGGCACCGCTGCTTGTTCGTCGGACGCCTCGCGTCTCGGCGATCCCTTCACCAACCCGTTCGCTTCGCTGACGGGTGAGCCCTCGGCCACCGGCAGCCTGCCGAACGACGGCGTCGAGGGTGAGATGGCGCCGGCGCCTGCGCTCCGCACGCCGCGCATCCAGTCCCAGGCGCTGCCCGCTCCCGGCCCGGCCCTGTCGCCGCGCCCCGGCGCGGTCAGCGCCGCCCCGGCCGCGCCCCGGACCGTGACCCGCGTCGCGACGGCCGAGCCGATCTCCGGCGGCATGGCGAGCAACGTGGCCGGCCTGAACCCCGATGCGGGCCGCGCGATGACGCCGCGTGCCTCCGCCCCGGCGCCGCAACCCAAGCTCCAGTTCGGCAAGCCCGTCGACAAGGCGGCTGAGAAGGCCGCGGAGAAGCGCGCCGCCGAAGCCGCTGCTGCGAAGGCGGCCGAGGCCCGCCGCGACGCCGAGCGGCAGGTTGCCGCCGCCAAGGTCGCCGAGGCCAAGGCGGCCGAAGCCAAGGCCGCGGAAAAGGCGGCGCAGTCGAAGAAGCTCGCCGACGCCAAGGCGGCTGAGGCGAAGAAGGCGGCGGAGGCGGCCAAGCATCCGCGTCCGGGCCAGAAGGGTGCCGAGAAGGTCGCCAAGGCCGAGCCGAAGGTCGATCCGAAGGATGCGGCCAAGGAGGCGGCGAAGGCTGAGGCCGCCCGCAAGGCCGAAGCCGACGCCAAGCAGGCCAAGGCGGACGCCGCCAAGAAGCTTGCCGAGGCTCGCGCCGCGGAAACGGCCGCGAAGGCCGCCGCCAAGGAGAGCAAGGAGGCCGCCAAGGCGTCCGCGAAGGAAGCGGCACCGGCTGCCCCCGTGAAGGTCGCCAGCGCCGACGCCTCCGCCCCGATCCCGGCTGCCGCCCCGCAGGCCGCGGCCGAGTCGTTCCGCTGGCCGGCCAAGGGCCGCATCATCAATGCCTACGGCTCGTCCGGCAACGAGGGCATCAACATCGCCGTGCCCGAGGGTACGCCGGTCAAGGCTGCCGAGGACGGCACCGTGGCTTATGCCGGCTCCGACGTGAAGGGCTACGGCAAGCTGGTGCTGGTGCGGCACAACAACGGCTACGTCTCGGCCTACGCCCATAACGGCGAGCTGGACGTGCGCCCCGGCGAGAAGGTGAAGCGCGGCCAGACCATCGCCAAGTCGGGCGCCACCGGCAACGTCACCTCGCCCCAGCTCCACTTCGAGCTGCGCAAGGGCGCGACCCCGGTCGATCCGATGCCCCATCTCGGCGGCTGATTGTTTCCGATCCCCACAGACGAAGGGCGGCTCCTCACGGAGCCGCCCTTTTTCGTTTTGGGTCTCGTCAGCGCGGCCGGCATGCCCCTCTCCCCGCGTGCGGGGAGAGGGGCATGCGGAAAGACTACCCGTCGAGCCGCTGACCCAACCGCCCGGCGAGATCCTGGATGAACTGGAACGCGGTGCGCCCGGAGCGTGAGCCGCGGGTCGTGGCCCATTCGAGCGCCTCGGCCCGCACCCGGTCCGGCTCCACATCGAGCGCGTAGCGCTCCACATAGGCGCGGATCATCGCCAGATATTCGTCCTGGCTGCATTTGTGGAATCCGAGCCAGAGGCCGAAGCGGTCGGAGAGCGAGACCTTCTCCTCCACCGCCTCACCGGGATTGATCGCGGTGGAGCGCTCGTTCTCGACCATCTCGCGGGCCAGCAGGTGGCGCCGGTTCGAGGTGGCGTAGAACAGCACGTTGCCCGGCCGCCCCTCGATGCCGCCGTCGAGCGCGGTCTTGAGCGACTTGTAGGAGGTGTCGTCGGCATCGAACGAGAGATCGTCGCAGAACACCAGCCAGGGGTGCGGGTCGTTCCGGAGCAGGCTCATCAGCTCGGGCAAAGCCTCGATGTCCTCGCGGTGGATCTCCACGAGCTTCATCGGCCGCGCGCCCTCCGGCCGGCGGGCGTTGATCTCGGCATGGGCCGCCTTGACCAGCGAGGACTTGCCCATGCCGCGCGCGCCCCAGAGCAGGGCGTTGTTGGCCGGCAATCCACGGGCGAAGCGCTCGGTGTTCTCCACCAGGGTGTCGCGGGCCCGGTCGATGCCGGTGAGGAGGCCGATTTCGACGCGGTTGACCCGCGGCACCGGGATCAGCCGCCGCTCGGGCCCCCACAGGAAGGCGTCGGCGGCGCTCGTATCCACCTTCGGGACGGTGGGCGGGGCGGCGCGCTCCAGGGCTGCGGCGATCCGCTCCAGAAGCGGCAGGAGATTCGGAATGGGGTCGGCAGGTGTCGGCTCTGAAGCCATGATCTCGGATCCGGTTGCGGGGGAGGGCGGCCGCCCTCGCTGAGGTGGCGCCTTGTAGGCGAAGGTCGAAAGAAAGGGGAACCGTGGCGGCGGCGGCCCGGATGCATCCCAGGGCTTCGCCCTGGTTTTACTACGGCTTCAAGCGCCGGCGGCCGCCTCCGCGGCCTCAGGCTGTCGCTCCGCTCGATGCTGTCCCGGGCTCACGCCCCGAAAAGCCCGCTCCGCGCGGCGCTCTTCGCGCTGCGAAGCCGCCCGAGCGGCTTCGAAGCGATTGCCCTGCGGGATGCATCACCCGCCGTTGCTTTCGAATCGCCCGTCGCTATAGTCCGCGCGCTTTCCGGCAGGTCAGATCTGGCCCGCCGGTCCTGGCATGTCTCTTTTTGGCAAGTCGCTTTCGGCAAGCCGGTTTTGACAAGCCCGTCGTCGCAAGGCACCGGTCCCGCCGGGCCTCACGGGCCGTCTGCCCTCGATCAGGAGTTTCTCGCGTTGATCACCCCCGCCTTCGCGCAAGGAGTCGGTGCCGGAAGCGGCGCGGATGTCGCGTTGCAGTTCGTGCCCTTCGTCCTGATCTTCGTGATCATGTATTTCCTGATCCTGCGCCCGCAGCAGCGCCGGCTCAAGGATCACCAGAACATGGTGAAGAACGTGCGCCGCGAGGACACCATCGTGACCACGGGCGGCCTCGTCGGCCGCGTCACGAAGGTCGCGGACGACGCCACCGAGATCGAGGTCGAGATCGCCCCGAACGTGCGCGTGAAGGTGGTCCGGTCGATGATCTCCGAGGTTCGCGTCAAGGGCGCCCCGGTCAAGGCCTCCTGAGAGGTCACATGAGGGTGCCGGCGCACAGGCCCGGCACCTTTCGGTAAACCCAGTCGGAACCGGGCGGATGTTGCGCTTCTCGAGAACCAAGATTTTCGCGACCCTGGCCATCATCCTGATCGGTCTGAGCCTCGCAGTGCCGAGCTTCTTCTCGAAGGAGCAGCGCGAGGCCTTCGTCAACGCGCTGCCGAAATCGATCCAATGGATGGTGCCGACCCGGGCGATCGTGCTCGGCCTCGACCTCCAGGGCGGCTCGCAGATCCTGCTGGAAATCGACCAGCCCGATCTCGTCCGCTCGATGGTCACCGGCTTGCGCGACGACGTGCGCCGCATCCTGCGCGAGGCCGCGGTCTCGCCGGACGGCGGCATCCGCGTCATCAACCGCGGCGTCGAGCTGCGCATCCCCGATGCGGCGGCCCGCGCGAAGGTGATGCCGAAGCTGCGCGAACTCGCAGCCCCCATCAACAACCCGCTCGCCGCCGGCGGCCAGACCCTCACGGTCAACGAGGCCGAGAACGGCACGATCCAGCTCGTCCTCACCGAGGCCGGCATCAACGACCGCACCCGCCGTGCGGTCAGCCAGGCGATCGAGGTCGTGCGCAAGCGCATCGATTTCGGCGGCACCAAGGAGCCGTCGATCCAGCAGCAGGGCGCCAGCCGCATCCTCGTCCAGGTGCCGGGCCTGCAGAACCCGCAGGAGCTGGAGGACCAGCTCGGCAAGACCGCCAAGCTCGAATTCCGGATGCTGGCCGATTCGCCCTCCGGCGACGTCGACATGCTCGCCTCGAAGGATGAAGGCGGCGCCAAGGTGCCGGTCGAGCGCCGGGTCATGGCCGATGGCAGCGATCTCACCGACGCCCAGCCCGCCTTCGACCCGCAGACCCACGAGCCGATGGTGAGCTTCAAGTTCAACCTGCGTGGCGCCCAGCGCTTCGGTCAGGCGACCTCGGAGAATGTCGGCCGGCGCATGGCGATCGTGCTCGACAACGTGATCCAGTCGGCCCCGGTGATCCGCTCGGCGATCACCGGCGGTACCGGCCAGATCACAGGCAACTTCACCGTCAAGGACGCCAACGACCTCTCGGTGCTGCTACGGGCCGGTGCCCTGCCGGCCAAGCTCACCGTGGTCGAGCGCCGCGTCGTCGGCCCCGGCCTCGGCCGCGACTCGATCGAGGCCGGCAAGATGGCGACCCTGGTCGCGGGCGGCCTCGTCATCGCTTTCATGTTCGCAACCTACGGCACCTTCGGCTTCATCGCCAACATCGCCCTCATCGTGCACGTCGGCCTGATCCTCGGTCTGATGTCGGTGCTGGAAGCGACGATGACGCTGCCGGGCATCGCCGGCATCGTGCTCACCATCGGCACGGCGGTCGATTCGAACGTGCTGATCTACGAGCGCATGCGCGAGGAAGCCCGCGGCGGACGCTCCCTGGTCTCGGCGCTTCAGGCCGGCTTCGACCGGGCGTTCGCCACCATCATCGACTCGAACTCGACCATGGCGATCGCCGCCCTGCTCCTGTTCTTCATGGGCTCGGGCCCGGTGAAGGGCTTCGCCGTGGTGTTCATCCTCGGCATCCTCACCACCGTCATCACCGCCGTGACGCTGACGCGCATGATGATCGCGCTGTGGTACAACTGGTTCCGGCCCAAGGCCCTGCCGTTCTAGGGGCGCCGCCGCCTCGTTCCCGGCGCGGCCCACTCGCCGCGCGAAAGCTGAAATCTCAGGGGATGCGCTCGGAGCGCCCCCTTCGCTTCGAGACCGACCATGCGCCTGCTTCGCCTCTGGCCCGACGAATCGCATTTCGACTTCATGCGGTTCCGGCGCGTCACCTTCCCGCTTTCGGCGGTGATGTCGGTCGTGACCCTGGTGCTGTTCATCACCGTCGGGCTCAATTACGGCATCGACTTCAAGGGCGGCACCCTGGTCGAGCTTCAGGCCAAGGCCGGGCAGAAAGCGGACGTCGCCGAGATCCGCCATACCGCCAACGGGTTCGGCTTCGGCGAGACCGAGGTGCAGGAACTCGGCGGCGAGGGTCAGGTGCTGGTGCGCTTCCCGCTCCAGGCCGGCGAGCAGGGCCAGACCGCGGTGATGCAGAAGGCGCACGCCGCCTTCGACGCGAGCTACGATTTCCGCCGCACGGAGACCGTGGGGCCGCGTGTCTCGGGCGAACTCGTGCAGTCCGGCACGATCGGCGTCGTGCTCTCGGTGCTGGCGGTGCTGCTCTACCTGTGGTTCCGCTTCGAGCGGGAGCTGGCGCTCGGCGCCATCGTCGGCACCCTGCACGACATCGTGCTGACGGTCGGCGTGTTCATCATCACCCGCATCGAGTTCAACATGACCTCGATCGCGGCGATCCTCACCATCGTCGGCTACTCGCTCAACGAGACCGTGGTGGTGTTCGACCGGACCCGCGAGCTGATGCGCCGCTACAAGACGATTCCGGTGGTGGAACTCCTCAACCTCTCGATCAACTCCACCATGTCGCGCACGGTGATGACTTCGCTCTCTACCACCCTGTCGCTGGTGGCGCTGGTGCTGTTCGGCGGTGAGGCGATCAAGGGCTTTGCCGTGGTGATGCTCTGCGGCGTGGTGATCTGCACCTACTCCGCGATCTTCGTCTCGACCCCGTCGCTGATCTATATCGGCCTGCGCCTGTCCGGCGCGAAGGCGTCGCAGCGCGAGTCGGGCCTGCCGCAGGCGGCCGAGTAGGGCGCGGCGTGCGGCGGGAGGCGCGAGACCGATCCGGGACGTCTTTCTCCGCCCCGGCGGTTGAGAGGGACGCCCGCGCTTCCGACATGCTCCGGTACGGAATGCGGGCGAGCGGAGGCATGGCGTGAGCGAGGGACGAATCCCCGGGCAGATCCACGACGGCTTTCTGCCCGGCCGCCACGGCATCGACGCCTACGGCAATGGCGGCTTCCGCTTCGGGCAGATGTCCCACCGGGGCTCGATCCTGCTGCTGCCCTCCGGCGTGCGCGCCTGGGAGGTGAACGAGCCCACCGGCATCGACGGGACGAGCCTCGGCCCGGTGCTCGCCGAGGCCGAGGGGATCGAGCTGCTCCTGATCGGCACCGGCGCCGAGATCGTGTTCCTGCCCGAAACCTTGCGCCAGCGCCTCAAGGCCGCAGGCATGGGCCTGGACACGATGCAGACGGGGGCAGCCGCACGGACCTACAACATCCTGATGGCCGAGAACCGCAAGGTCGCGGCCGCGCTGATTGCCGTCTAGAGCCATGCCCGGCTGATTGCATCAGGCCGGGCATGGCTCTAGGTCCTTGTTTTGTCGCGCTTTCTTTCGACGAACCGGCATCCACTTCGTCGGAGAGCGCTTTAAGTTCCGAACGCCGCGTGAGCCCCGCTCCATGACGCGCCCCGAGACCCGAACCGAGACGAGCCCGGAGGCCGGCAACGGCGGACTCGCCTTCGCCTTCCGGCATTGCGAGGAACTGGTGCGCGAGAGCGACCCGGATCGCTACTTCGCGGCCCTGTTCGCGCCCGCCGCCTTCCGGCCGCACCTCTTCGCGCTCTCCGCTTTCAGCCTGACCATCGCCCGCGTCCGCGAGGCGGCCTCGAACCCGATGGCGGGGGAGATCCGCCTGCAATGGTGGCGCGATGCGCTCCAGGGTGAGGCGCGGGGTGACGTCCGGGCCAATCCCGTCGCCGCAGCCTTGGACGATGCGATCGTCACGCGCCGCCTCGGACGCCAACCCTTCGTCGATCTGATCGATGCCCGCGTCTTCGACCTCTACGACGATCCGATGCCGCGGGTGAACGATCTGGAGGGCTATTGCGGCGAGACCGCCTCGGCGCTGATCCGCCTTTCCGGGCTGGTGCTCGCCGATGGGGCCGAGCCCGGTGGCGCGGCGGCGGCCGGCCATGCGGGCGTCGCCTACGGGATCACCGGCCTGTTGCGGGCGCTGCCGTGGCACGCGCGTCAGGGACAGGTCTACCTGCCCGGTGACCTGCTGCGCCAGAACGGGGTCACGCGTGAGGACATCGTCTCGGGCCGGGGCGGGCCGGGCCTCGTGCGCACCTGCGCCGAATTGCGGGCTTTGGCACGGCGCCACCTCGCCGCCTACGAGGCGGCCCGCGGCACCATCGCTCCGGCAGCCCGTCCCGCCTTCCTGCCGACCGCGCTGGTCGAGCCCTATCTCGCGGCGATGGAGCGGGCCGGCTACGATCCGCTCAACAGCGTGATCGAGATCCCCCGCTGGCGCCGCCTGTGGCGGCTGTGGCGCGCGGCACGCACCGGGCGATAGAGACGTTTCACACACTTATGGAAGCTCCTCCCCGCGAAGGGGAGGAGCTCGATGGGGCGGGGCGTCAGCGCGCCTTCTTCGTCAGCTTCTGGGCGATCTCGAACATCTCCTCCGGCGCATAATCGGGCGCGAAGGCCGAGGGGATGCCGGTGAGCTGGTGGATCTTGCCGCCGTCGGGCATGCCCTCCACGATCTCCAGCTCGCCCGGGGGATCGCCCGGCAGGGCGTGCTCGCTGCTGTTCCAGATCCCGGCGATGTCGCGGTAATCGTTCGGGCTCCAGGTGTAGAGCCGGCGATGCGACCCCTCCTGCAGGTACTTCTGGCACTCGGGGATCTTGTCGAGGTTGATGTTCGGGGTCGGCAGGAACTTGTCGAGGTCGACGCCGGTGATCTGCTTCAGCGCCAGGGCGTAGGCGTGGGCGTGGACCGAGCCGCGCACCAGCAGGTAGCCGCAGACCTCACGACCGGTCGGGTCGGACAGGGTCTCGTAGACCCGCAGCTTGTGCAGGCGGGCGCCGCATTCGAGGTGGAAGTTGTGCAGGAGATCGACGACGACATTGCCCGTCGAGGTGATGAAGTCGTTGTTCCACGAAGCGCCGTTGCTGTTGATTGGCGCCGAGCCACCCCCGTTCGACAGGAAGGCCGCGGCAAGCCGGATGTCCTTCATGTCCTCGAACGGCGCGCCCGAAATGTCGCCCCCGTCCGTCTCGTCGCCGTCGTTGTCGGGCCCGTTGTTGAGCATGGCCACGCCGTTGCTCACGAGCTCCACGTGGCCGAGTTCCTCCGCCGTGATGCTGGAGACGAGGCTGTAGAACGGCTTGAGCTTGTCCTTGCTGCGGAAATTGAAGCTCTGGAACATGTAGTTCCCGAGCGTGGACATCTCGCCGTATTTGCCGCCCAGCAACTCCTGCAGCGCGGCAGCCGCGTTGGGGTCCTTCCGTTTCGGTGCGGGAAGCTCGGCTTGTAGCTTGTCGACGCGCATGAACATGGGAGGAGGCCTCTCGCTGCTGCCGGTCACCACCGGAACGTGCGCCGCAGAAAGCCCCGAGCATCATCACAGCCAGGATCGGCCCGATGGTCGGAGGTTCAGTCGGGCACTGGGTGTGGTGTTGGAACCGCGCGATGAAGGGCTCTGTTCCCGGCCCCACGCATCGGTTGCAGGTTTAACGCCGGGCCGCTCCTGCCCCCGGACCTGCCATGCGCGGCGGCGTCGCGGTGCGCAAAAGCGTCACCAAGAAAACATCTGTCGATCGTGGGATTGAATACATGATGCCTTGCGTTGAGCGGGCCCAGCGGCTCTGCTAGCACCCTGTGCCAGAAGGTCCCGGCGGAAGATCGGGGCCTGGGAGGAGCAAGGCCCGTGACACCCTGGAATCAGGTCTACGATCCATTCGGGAGCCAATGGCTCTCGACCTTCATGGCGTCGCTGCCGGTGATCGCCCTGCTCGGCATGATCGCGAGCGGCAAGATCAAGGTGCACATCGCCGCCATCCTCGCCCTCGTCGTCGCCTTCCTCGTGGCGGTGGTGGCCTTCGGCATGCCAACCGACCTCGCGGTCCGGGCGACCCTCCTCGGCGTCGTCACGGGCATGTTCCCGATCGGCTGGATCATCCTCAACGTCATCTTCCTCTACCGGCTGACGGTGGAGAAGGGCTGGTTCGCAATTCTCCAGCAATCGGTGGCCGGCATCACCGAGGACCGGCGCATCCAGCTCCTGCTGGTCGCCTTCGCCTTCGGCGCCTTCTTCGAGGGCGCGGGCGGCTTCGGCACCCCGGTGGCCGTCACCGGCGCCATCCTGATCGGGCTCGGCTTCTCGCCGCTGGCCGCCTCCGGCCTCTCGCTCATCGCCAACACCGCCCCCGTCGCCTACGGCGCACTCGGCGCGCCGGTGCAGGGTCTGGCCTCGGTGACGGGCTACGACCCCTACATCCTCGGCGCGATGATCGGCCGTCAGCTGCCGTTCTTCTCCGTGATCGTGCCGTTCTGGCTGATCTGGGTGTTTGCGGGCTTCCGCGGCATGATCGCGATCTGGCCGCCGATCGCCGTTTGCGGCATCTCGTTTGCCGCGGCGCAGTTCCTGATCTCGAACTACATCAACCCCTGGATCGTCGATATCGGCGCCTCGCTGGTCTCGATGGCCGCCCTCGTCGCCTTCCTGAAGGTGTGGCGTCCGGCCCAGCTGTGGACCTCGCCCGCCCTGCGCGGCCACGACCCGTCGGTCGGCTACGGTGAGCCGCGTCCGGCCTCCCTCGGCGCGGGCGTCCCCGGCGATCTGCCCAAGGTGCATGTCGGCGGCCGCACCGCCTCGTCGAGCGAGATCTTCATGGCCTGGGTGCCGTGGATCATCCTCTCGATCATCGTGGCGATCTGGGGCACCGGCTGGTTCAAGGGCATCGTCAACCCGATCTTCTCGTGGAAGTACGAGGTGCCGGGCCTGCACAACATGATCATGAAGGTGCCCCCGGTGGAGGCCGCGCCGAAGGCCGAGGCCGCGATCTTCAACTTCACCTACATGTCCTACACCGGCACGGGCGTGCTGTTCGCCGCGATCATCTCCGGCATCATCATGCGGTTCTCGCCGGTCCGCCTCGTCACGGCGTATTTCGAAACGATCTGGGTGCTGCGCTACTCGCTCATCACCATCGCCGCGATGCTCGCCCTCGGCGTGCTCACCCGCTACGCTGGCGTCGACGCCACGCTCGGCCTCGCCTTCGCCGGCACGGGCATCCTCTACCCGTTCTTCGGCACGCTGCTGGGCTGGCTCGGCGTCGCGCTCACGGGTTCGGACACGGCCTCGAACGTGCTTTTCGGCGGCCTGCAGCGGATCACGTCCGAGCAGCTCGGACTGTCGGGCATCCTCATGGCCTCGGCGAATTCGTCCGGCGGCGTGATGGGCAAGATGATCGACGCCCAGTCGATCGTCGTGGCCTCGACGGCGACGGGCTATTTCGGCCAGGAGAGCAAGATCCTTCGCTTCGTGTTCTGGCACTCGATCGTGCTGGCCTGCCTCGTCGGCGGCCTCGTGATGCTCCAGGCCTACGTCTACCCGTTCACCGAGATGGTGATCCATCCGGCCGCGACGGCACCCGCCGCGCACTGACCGATCGGATCAACGGCACGTAAACGAAGCCCGCCCCGAACGATCGGGGCGGGCTTTTTCGTGGATCGGAAATTAGCGTGGGCCGGGCGCGTCCGGCTTTGCAACCTCGACCGGCGCCGGCCGGGCGAGCCGGCCCTCCTCGGCGCGGTGGACGTATTGGCTCGCCACCAGCCAGCCCTTGAAGAAGCGCAAGGGGAGGGTGCAGGCGATCAGCACCACGGGCAGGGTCAGGGCGAAGTGGAGCCAAACCGGCGGGTCGTAGGTCAGCTCCAGCCACAGGCCGAAGGCGACGGCGGGGATCGCCGTGGTCATCATCACGAAGAAGGCGGGTCCGTCGGCGGGATCGGCAAAGGAGAAGTCGAGGCCGCAGGCGTCGCAGCGCGGGGCGATGCTCAGAAACCCCTTGAACAGGTGGCCCCGGCCGCAGCGCGGGCAGGCGCTGCGCGCCGCCACGGAGAGCGGCGCCTGGGGCTCGTACCGGGTCTCGGTCGGAATCACGTCACGGGTGTCGGTCATCACGGTCTCCTGGCGAGGCAACCAAAGCCCGCTGCGATGGTTCGCCAGCGCCCCGCAGGCCACCCATGCGGGACCGGATGGATTTTTTCGAGCCGAGATTTTTCCAACGACCCTGGATTAAATGGCGGCGACAGAGCGTTAATGGTCTCACGCGCGCCACAGCATGCCGCAAACATGTTCCTCCGCCGGATCCACCGCGACAGCCTGAGCGACCTGCCCGGTCTCGAGACCGGGCGGCTGACGATCGCGCCGCTCAGTGCCGGAGACGCGCGGGCCGTGCACGCACTCACCGACGATCCGGCGATCACCGGCGCTGTCGATTTTCTCGCCACCCCCTTCACCCTGGCGGACGCCGAGGCGCTGATCGCCTCGGGCCGGCATGGGCGCGACCGCTTCCTCGGCGTCTGGAGCCGCGAGGCGGCCGCCCCGCTCGTCGGCGTCGTCGGCACCCATCTGCGGGGGGAGGGCGCGGTCGAGATCGGCTACTGGATCGGCGGCGCCGCCCGCGGCCGCGGCTTCGGGACGGAGGCGGTCTCCGCCATCGTCGGCCTGCTGCGCCGCCGCTTTCCCCGCCGGGCGATCGTGGCCGAATGCCGGCCCGGCAACGTCGCCTCCTGGGGCCTGCTGCACAAGATCGGCTTTCGCGAGACCGGCTCGGAGGGACACCGCCCCGGCCGCCGCCAGCTCGTCCTCGAAGGGGTCTGACGCCGCAGGCGGTGCCGACGGGCCGGACGGGCGGGATGGACCAAAGACCGGGAAGCGGCGGATCTCGAATCGGCTTAAGATCGGCGAATGGGCCCTCGCCGGCCAGTGCCGGCGCGCCGGAAGACATGATCGCGATGACGGCCAGCGCACAATCGGATATCGGCGGCCACTCCGACGAGGCGGCTCCCCTGGCAGGCGGACAGGCCCTGCGCCTCCTGATCGTCGACGATCACCCCCTGTTCCGCGAGGCGCTGGCGAGCGCCATTGCGCTCGCCTTCCCCGAGGCCGTTTTGCACGAGGCGGACGGCATCGGCACGGCCTGCGAGATCCTGGGCCGGAACCCCGCCATCGACCTGACGCTGCTCGATCTCTCGATGCAGGGCGTGACCGGGTTCGAGGGGCTCACCGCGATCCGCACGCGCTTTCCCCGCGTGCCGATCCTGATCGTCTCCGGCGTCACCGATCCGCGCATCATGCACGAGGCCGTTCGGCACGGCGCGGCCGGCTTCGTGCCGAAGGCCGTCGACAAGGCGACCCTGACCCGGGCGATCTCCGAGGTCCTCGGCGGCGCCCTGTTCATGCCGCCCGATCTCGCCGCCGCGCCGGCCCCGGTGCGGGGCGGCGACAAGGCGCCGATCGCCGAGCGGGTCGCCCGCCTGACCCCGCAGCAGATGCGGGTGCTCGGCATGATCCGCCAGGGCAAGCTCAACAAGCAGATCGCCTACGAGCTGCAGGTCGGCGACTCGACGGTGAAGGCCCACGTCTCCGAGATCCTGCGCAAGCTCGAAGTCATCAGCCGCACGCAGATCGTGATCGAGACGGCTTATGTCGATTTCGATCAGGCGGGCGGGGGGTTCTGAGGGGGATCGCCTTCAGGCGAACCGTTTCGCCGCGACGACGCACAGCACCACCCCGGCGGCGACCGCGACCATCGCCCCCTCGACCGGCTCGCCCAGCAGAAGGCCGGCGAGCGCGAGCCCGAAGAAGGGCTGGAGCAGTTGCAGTTGCCCAACCCCGGCGATGCCGCCGAGCGCCAGCCCGCGATACCAGAACACGAAGCCGACCAGCATGCTGAAGACCGAGACGTAGCCGAGCCCGGCCCAGGCCGGCAGGCCGATCCCGGCCCAAGAATCCGGCAGGGTGGCGAGCGCCAGAACGGCCATGGCGGGCGCGGCCAGAACGAGCGCCCAGGAGATGACCTGCCAGCCGCCGAGCCGGCGCGACAGGCGCGCGCCCTCAGCGTAGCCGAGACCGCATAGCAGGATCGCCCCCAGCATCAGCCCGTCGCCGGTCAGGTCAGCGCCGTCGCTGCGCGCCAGGGCGAAGCCCGCCACCAGTACGCTGCCCACGCCCGAGAACAGCCAGAAGGCGGGTTTCGGCCTGTCATCGGCCCCCAGCAAACCGAACAGGGCGGTGGCGAGCGGCAGCAGGCCGATGAAGACGATGGAGCGGGCCGAGGTGATGTGCCGGAGCGCCAGCGCCGTGAGCAGGGGAAAGCCGACCACCACGCCGAGAGCCACCACGCCGAGCGGCGCGAGATCGCCCCGCGCCGGCCGCTTCTGCCGCAGCACGGCCAGGAGCGCGCCTCCGAGCCCCGCGGCGATCACCGCGCGCGAGGCGGTGAGGAAGAGCGGCGTGAAACCGCCGACCGCCACCCGCGTCGCCGGCAGCGAGCCGCTGAAGATGAGCACGCCGAGGAAGCCGTGGCCCCACCCGCGCCAGGTCTTTCCAACCGGACTGTTCGTGTGATGTTCGGGCATCGTTCGTCTCGAAGGGCGATGCGAGGTTAGAGCTTGAACTCTGGCGGTGACAGAAACAGTACCCTACAGTTCAAACCGAACTGTATGGCCCTTTACGCCCATATGCTTGAGCGACCGCGACATGACGGATGAAACCGTGGGCCGTACGGCGGCGGTGATGACGGCGATCCGCACCAAGCTCGCCGCCCGGGCGCTGAGCCCGGGCGAGAAGCTGCCCTCGATCCGCCGCTTCGCCACGACCATGGGCGTCTCGCCCTCGACCGTGGTCGAAGCCTATGACCGGCTCGCGGCGGAGGGGCTGATCCGGGCGCGGCCGGGCGCGGGCTTCTTCGTCTCGGGGGCGGTCTCGCCGCTGGCGCTCACCGAGGCGGAGCCGCGGCGCGAGCGGGCGATCGATCCGCTCTGGGTCTCGCGCCAATCGCTCGATGCCGGTCCGGAGATGCTCAAGCCGGGCTGCGGCTGGCTTCCGGCGGAGTGGATGCCGAACGCGGCGATCCGCCGGGCCGTGCGCGGCCTCGCGCAGGCCGGGGACCCGGTACTGACGGATTACGGCGTCACCCGCGGCGCGCTGTCCCTGCGCCGTCACCTCGTGCGCCGGATGGCGGGGGAGGGGATCGAACTCGGCGCGGATCAGCTGCTGCTCACCGCCTCGGGCACGCAGGCCATCGACCTGATCGGCCGCTTCCTCCTGCGGCCCGGCGACACGGTGATCGTGGACGATCCCTGCTACTTCAACTTCCAGGCCTTGCTGCGCGTCCACGCGGTCCGGATCATCGGGGTGCCCTACACGCCGACGGGGCCCGATCTCGCAGCCTTCGCCGCGGCGCTCGCTGAGCATCGCCCGCGCCTCTACGTCACTAATTCGGCGCTCCACAATCCGACCGGCGCGACGCTCTCGCCGCAGAATGCCCACCGGCTCCTGACGCTTGCGGCAGCGCACGACCTCACCATCGTCGAGGACGACATCTTCGCCGACTTGGAGCCCGAGCCGTCGCCCCGGCTCGCCGCCCTCGACGGCCTGAACCGCGTGATCCGCATCGGCAGCTTCTCGAAGACGCTCTCGGCCTCGATCCGCTGCGGCTTCATCGCCGCGCGCCCCGACTGGATCGAGGCCCTGGTCGATCTCCAGGTGGCGACGAGCTTCGGCGGCCCGAGCCCGGTCGCCGCCGAGCTGATCGCCGGTACGCTCGCCGACGGCAGCTACCGCAAGCATCTGGAAGCCTTGCGCCGCCGCCTGTCGCGGGCGCGCCGGGAGGCCACCGCCCGGCTCGGTTCGCTCGGCATCACGCCCTGGATCGTGCCGCGCGGCGGCTTCACCCTGTGGTGCCGCCTGCCCGACGGGCAGGACGCGGCGGCCCTCGCCCGCGCCGGTTTGGCGGAGGGTCTGGTGCTGGCCCCCGGCAACGTCTTCAGCGTCTCGCAGACGGCCGGCAGCTTCATGCGCTTCAACGTGGCGCAGATGACCGATCCGCGGGTCTATGACGGGCTGGCGCGGGCGATGGAGGCAGCGAAGATCTCACCCGCATCCTCACCCTGAGCTGCCGCAAAGCGGCCTCGGACGGTCTTCCAGTACCCCGCGCGATCCCTGGAAGCCCGTTCGAGGCCTGCGCTTGGCTCCGGCACCTCAGGGCGAGGGCGCTGACTGGGATGACCTACGGCGACAGCTTGTCGATCAAGCTCTGGATCTTGCCCGGCAGCGGCGTGCCGTCCTGGTGGCTGTAGAGGTCGCGCAATTGCCGGCCGATCTCGGAGAGGCTCATCGTACCCTTGACGATGAGCCGGTCGGCCTGCCGGCCGAGGCTCTCCTTCTCTTCGCTCGTGATCTCCTTGGCGGTGAGCACCACCACGGGGATGCTGTCGCCATCGGGGCGGCCGCGCAGCGCCCGCAGGAAGGCGAAGCCGTCCATCACCGGCATCATCAGGTCGAGCAGGATCAGGCTCGGGCGGACCTGATCCAGGCTCTCGAGGGCGGCGGCGCCGTTCTCGGCCTCGCGCACCTGCCAGCCGTCGCGCTGGAGCGTGCGGCGCACCCGCTCGCGGGCATCGGCGTCGTCATCGACCACGAGCACGCTGCCCTCGCGGTCGACGGGGCGGTAGCGCTCCATCGCATCCTTGAGCGCACCCCAATCGATCGGCTTGACCATGTAGTCGGTGGCGCCGAGCACGTGGGCGAGGCTGAACTCGTTGACCACGCTGGTGATGATGACCGGCGTCTCGGCGATCTCGGGATCGGTGCGGATCGCGTGCAGCACCGCCCAGCCGTCCATGCGCGGCATCTCGATGTCGAGCAGGATCGCCCGCGGCTTCAACGCCCGGGCCAAGGTCAGCCCGGCCCGCCCGTCATTGGCGGTGCGCACGCGGAACCCCTCGCGTTCGAGGAAGCGCTGGAGCAGGTCGCGGGCGGCCGGGTCGTCATCGACGAGCAGCACCACGTCATGCAGATGCGCCTCGCCCTCGGTGATCTCCTGAACGCGGGCGGCGACGCTTTCCGCCTCGACCTCTTCCTCGTGGGCGGCGAGTTCGGCCGGCAGGCGGATCGTGAAGGTCGCGCCCGCGCCGAAGGTGCTCTCGACACCGATCGTGCCGCCCATCCGCTCGACGAAGGCGCGGGTGATGGCGAGCCCGAGGCCGGTGCCGCCGAACTGGCGCGTGGTCGATTCGTCGGCTTGAGAGAAGCGCTCGAACAGCCGGCCGATCTGCTCTTGCGTCAGGCCGATGCCGGTATCCGAGACGGAAAAGCTCAGCCAGTCGGCCCCGTCCTCCCGCAGGCGCCGCACACCGAGGATGATCTCGCCATCCTCCGAGAACTTCGCCGCGTTGCCGATCAGGTTGATCAGCGACTGGCGCAGCTTCAGCTGGTCCTGATGCATGGCGCCCAGATCCCCCTCGAAATCGAGGCGGAAGCGGTTGCGCTTCTTCGTGATCAGGCTCTGCGTGGCGGCCGTGACATCCTCGATCAGGGATACGACATCGAAGGTCTCCGCGGCCAGGGTCAGGCGACCGGCCTCGATCTTGGAGATGTCGAGCACGTCGTTGATGAGGCCGAGCAGGTGGCGGGCCGACGACTCGATCTTGCGCAGATCCGGCAGCAGCTCGGCCTGGCCCAGATCCTCCAGCTCCTCGCCGAGCATCTCGGAATAGCCGATCACCGCCGAGAGCGGCGTGCGCAACTCGTGGCTCATATTGGCCAGGAACTGGCTCTTGGCGAGGTTGGCGGCCTCCGCCGCGGCGCGGGCATGCTCGATCGCGGCCTCGGCCTCCTTCCGGGCGGTGATGTCGATGTTGAGGCCGACCCATTCACGGATGGAGCCGTCCTCGGCGAGCACCGGCACGCCGCGCACCTCCATGTCGCGCCAGACCTCGTCGTGGCGGCGCAGGCGGTACTCGACCTCGAACACGGTCACCCGTTCGACGCATTCGGCCCAGACTTCGGCGACGCGCGCCCGGTCGTCGGGATGGATCGCGTCGATCCAGCCCCAGCCCTGATAGGCCTCGTCGCTCTGGCCGGTATAGGCGGCCCAGCTCGGCTGGGGCGGCATCAGCTCCCCTTGCGCGGTCGTGCTCCAGATGACGGCGGCGGAGGCATCCACCAGCGCGCGGAAGCGCTGCTCGGAATGGCCCAGCGCGTCCTGCGCGAGACGCGTCTCGGTGACGTCGGTGTTGGTGCCGTACCAGCGCAGGACGGTGCCCTCCGCATTGCGGACCGGCTCGGCCATCGACAGGAACCAGCGGTAGCGGCCGTCCTTGCCGCGCAGGGGGAAGGTGTCCTGCCACGACTCGCCCGCCGCGATGCAGCTGGCGAAGCGCTCCGCGGCGCGTTCGAGATGGTCCGGGTGGTGCAGCTTGCGCCAGCCATGGTCGGCCATCTCGGCGGGCGTCGTTCCGGTGTAGTCGTACCAGCGGCGATTGTACCAGACGAGGGTGCCGTCGGCCTCGGCGATCCAGGCGAGTTGCGGCAAGGCGTCGGCGAGATTGCGGAAATCGGCCATGGTCGGCCCGGTTTCCGGCACCTTCCCGTCCTGTACGGTCACGGTGATGTCTCCCGTCAGCTTCGTCGGCATCATGGCTTCGTCGGCGTCGCAGCCGCGTCGTCACGGTTTGCGTCCGCCCGGTGTGGCCGGCTTTCGCGCGGATGCGAAATCAAAAGTCAGCGGCGCAGGCGGTTGCCGAGGACGAAGCCGAACAACCCCATCAGCACGATCCCCGCTGCCCCCTGCAACCCGACCAGCAGGTTGGTGACGCGGCCCAGCGGCTTCACCCCGATCTCGGGCGGGTTGGCGGTCATCATGTTGAGCGCGCTGTAGCTCACGAGATCGAGCGGGTTGTAGGTCGGCGCGTTCTCGCCCTCGTGGAAGAGCCCGCCCGTCGCCCCATAGGCCCCGGCGAACAGGAAGATCCCGACGAGGAAGGCGCGGGCGATCCGCGACAGGCTCTCGCCGTAGTCGCACAGCCACTCGACGAAGCGGTCGGCGATCCAGCGGTAACCGGAGCTCAGCGTTCCCCGCACATCGCGGGCGAAAAAGGCCTCGCGGGCCCGCACGCCGGCATGGCGGCGGCCCATGCGGCGCCCGCGCTTGTAGGCCCAGCTCGCGCCCTCGGGGCTGCCGATGCTCTGAAGGTTGCGCTCAAGCGCGAGATAGCTCGCCTGCGCCGCCTCGTATTCGCCCGCCGCCTCTTCGCCGACCATCCCGCCGATCTGCTCGACGGTGAGCCGCACGCCTTCCAGCCATGCGCCGGCAAAGCGCGCGCGGTGCAGCTTGCACGTCGTGAGGTCGAGCCGCACGAGGCTGGTGCGGGAGAAGTCGGCCCCCGACAGGTCCGCCCCGTCGAGGTGGGCCCCGGAGAAGTTAGCGCCGCGCAGCCGCGAGCCGACGAGCCGCGCCTTCTTCAGGCTCGCCCCCTCGAAATCCGCGCCGGTCAGGTTGCAGTCGGAGAGGTTGGCCTCGTCGAGCCGGGCCTTTCGGAACACGGAATCGTCGGCATCCGCCCCGGTGAAGTCGGTGCCCCAGAGGTCGGCGCCCTCGAAGCGGGCGCCATCGAGCAAAGCCTTGTCGAGCCGGGCAAAGCGCATGGTGGCGTCGGAGAAGTCGGCATCCTCCAGCATCGCCTCGCGGAAGGAGGCCTGCCCGCCGGCAATTCCGGTAAAGCGCGCGCCGCTGAGGTCGGCACCGGCAAAGTCCGCTTCCTCCAGGCAGGCATTCGCGAAGCCGGCCGAGCGCGCGAGGGCTCCGGCGAGCGAGGCGCGACGCAGGTTGGCGTCGGAAAAATCGGTCATCTCCAGCCGGGCGTCGGCGAGGTCGGCGCCGGCGAGGTCGAGCCCGCCCACGCCCTCCGTCCACCAGCGCGGCGGCGCCGTCGGATCGATGTGACCGTTCAGCGCGGCGCGCGACAAGGTCAGTCCGGCCAGGTCGTCGCGCCCGGCGATCGAGAACGGCGCCTCGTCGTCCGAGAGACGCGCGAGCAGTGCTGCGACGCGCGGATCATCGCCCTCCGCATCGCCCTGTCGCACCGCAAACGCCTCGCATGATCCCGCCGCCAAGCCCCATAGCCGGCCCGGCCCGAGCGACACAAGGCGAGGGACCGTGGGAGGGACGCGGTTTTGCAAATGATCCTATGCTACCGCAACGGCTTTCCGTGCGTTGTGTGGCCACAGCGCGTGCGGCGCGAGAAGGGGTTCAGGCGTGTCGGGCAAAATCCTGCTGGTGGAAGATCACGAGGAGATCTGGGATTTCCTGTCCCGCCGGCTCAAGCGCCGCGGCTACGAGGTCGTGCTCGCCCATGACGGCGAGGCGGGCGTGCAGCAGGCCCGCGCCGCCCAGCCCGACGTGATCCTGCTCGACATGAACCTGCCGATCCTCGACGGCTGGTCGACCGCCCGCGCTCTGAAGGCCGCGACCGATACCCGCGCCATCCCGATCATCGCCCTGACCGCCCACGCCATGTCGGGCGACCGCGACAAGGCGATCCAGGCCGGCTGCGACGACTATCACCCCAAGCCAATCGACTTCCCCAAACTGCTCACCCAGATCGGCACGGCGATCGGGGCGGGGGATTGAGGGAGCGGACTATCCATCGCTGATCCCACCCTCATCCTCATCCTGAGGTGCCCGCGGCAGCGGGCCTCGAAGGATCGTCCAGAGATCGCGTGGCTGGCTGGAAGATCGTTCGAGGCCGCTGCGCGGCACCTCAGGATGAGGGGGGATGAAGGGAACCACCTGTTGGCTGCCGGGGACAGGCCGCTTTCTTCTCTCGACGCCTGACGAGTCCGCCATCATGAGGCTTCCATGACCACCGATCCGGTCACCACGCGGCTCCTGCGGCAGGCGCTGCCGGTGGTGACGACGCTCGCCTCGATGCTGCTGGTCGTGACGCTCGCCGGCGCGCTGTATTTCGGCCGCGACATCCTCGTGCCGGTGGCGCTCGCCATCCTGCTGAGCTTCGTCCTCGTGCCCGCCGTCCGGGCCTTGCGGCGCATCCGCGTGCCGCGGGTGGCGGCGGTGCTGCTGGTGGTGGTGCTCGCCTTCGGCCTGCTCGGCGCGATCGGCAGCCTGATCGCCCGCGAGGCGGCGCAGCTCGCGACCGATCTGCCGCGCTACTCGCTGACCCTGCGCGATAAGATCACGGCCCTGCGCGCCGCCACCGCCGAGCGCGGCAGCCTGTCGGACACCTTTTCCGGCTTCTTCGACATGGCCGAGGAGATCGGCAAGGAGTTGCAGCCACCCGCCGCCAAGACCGAGTCCGAGACCAACGCGCCGCTCGGCACGGCGGAGCGGCCGATGCAGGTCGAGATCCACGCTCCCCGCACCGGGCTGCTGACGACGCTCGGCAGCGTGGCGGGCGGGGTGCTGCACCCGCTGGCGACGCTCGGCCTGATCCTGCTGTTCACGATCTTCATCCTGCTCCAGCGCGAGGATCTGCGAAACCGCGCGATCCGGCTCGCGGGATCGAGCGACCTGCGCCGCACCACCGCGGCGATCGACGACGCCACGAGCCGGCTCAGCCGGTTCTTCGTGGCGCAGCTCATCCTCAACGTCGCCTTCGGCCTCGTGATCGGCGTGGGCCTGTGGTTCATCGGCGTGCCGAGCCCGATCCTGTTCGGGGTCATCGCCGGCATCTCGCGCTTCGTGCCCTATGTCGGCGCGGTGCTCTCGGCGGCGCTGCCGCTCGCCATCGCCGTGGCGGTCGATCCCGGCTGGTCGATGGCGATCCAAGTCGCGATCCTGTTCGTCGTGATCGAGCCGATCGCCGGCCACGTGGTCGAGCCGCTGCTCTACGGGCATTCGACCGGCATCTCGCCGATTGCGGTGATCCTCGCGGCGACGATCTGGACCTTCCTGTGGGGGCCGATCGGGCTCCTGCTCGCCACCCCACTGACCGTCTGCCTCGTGGTGCTCGGCCGCCATGTCGAGCGGCTCTGGTTCCTCGACGTGATCCTCGGCGACCGCCCGGCGCTCGGCCCCCAGGAGATCTTCTACCAGCGCATGCTGGCGGGCGATCCGGCCGAGGCCGTCGATCAGGGGCGGCTGTTCCTGAAGGAGCGGGCGCTCGTCACCTACTACGACGAGGTCGTGCTTCCGGGCCTGCGCATGGCCCAGGAGGATGCGGCGCGCGGCATGCTCGACCGGGAGCGGCAGGGCGAGGTCGGCGCCGGCTTCCGCACGGTGGTCGAGGCGCTGGGACTGGCGCGCAAGCGCGGCATGCCGCGGCGCTCGCGCAAGCCCATCGGTGCCGAGGCCGAGGCCGCCTTCGCCGCGGTGGGGCCGGACCGGCACACCGCCGGCATCGTGCTCGGCCCGGACGATCTCGCATCGGCCTGGCGCGGCGAGGCGCCGGTCCTGTGCGTGCCGAGCGGAGGCGCCTTCGACGAGGCCGCGACGCTGATGCTCGCTCAGACGCTCTCCCGCCACGGGCTCGGAGCGCGGGTGGCGCCGGGCGACGCGTTGCGGAACGGTCTGCCCGAGGGCGAGCGCCCAGCGATGATCTGCTTTTCCTATCTCGACCCGATCAGCCTGTCGCAGATCCGCCTGACCATCCGCCGCGCCCGCAAGGCCGCGCCGGGGGTGACGATCCTCGTCGGCTTCTGGCGCGAGCGCGACCCGGCCTCCCTCGGCCGCCTGCGCCGGGCGATCTCCGCCGACCTGCTCGTGACTTCGCTGAGCGACGCCCTCGACGCCGCACTGGCGCGGGCGCGGGCCGGGACAGCCGCTCCGGCCTCGCCCCGGCTTCGGCAGGCGGCGGAGTAGGGTCGGTCGGGCGCCCCGTCAGGACAGGGCCACCAGGGCGACGCCCGCGATCATCAGCGCCCCGCCGAGAAGGCGCGTGACGCTCGCGGGGTGGACGGCGAAGCCTTCGAGCCCGAAATGGTCGAGCGTGATCGAGGTGACGACGCCCGCGGTCACGAGAAGGCCGAGGAAGGCCGCCGCGCCGATCCGCTGCGCGACGAAGAGCTGGGCCAGGATGACGCCGGCGCCGAGCGCACCACCGAACCAGGCCCAGATCGGCGTCTGACCGGCTTGCTGAAGGCTCGGCAGGTGCAGCCGCCCGGTCGCGAGGCCGATGCCGAGCATGGTGACGGTGCCGACCAGCATCGAGACGAGCCCGGCCGCGAAGGGCTGCTCGCCGAAGGATTTGGCGAGCTGCGTGCTTTGGCCGGGCTGCACGGCCGTGGCGATGCCGGCGAGCAGGGCAATGCCGTAGAGGACGATCATCGTTTCGGGTTCCTGCGGCGCGCCGCGATGAGGGGTCCGGATCCCGCGCGATCCCTGGACGATTCTTCGAAGCCTCCGTTGAAGGCTGCCTGCTGACGGGGGTGCGCGGGAAACCGGGACCCGCCCGCGCCGTTCCGTGGCGCGAGACCATCAGCCGCGGTTCATCAAGCGCAGCCTATGGAGGCGCACGCGCCGCGCGGAGCCCGCATTCCGGCGCCTCCCATCGGCTTTCCCGGAGCCTGTCCGTGCCGCCCGTTTCCCCCACGCCGTCGCGCCTCGACACCCTCATCGCCATCCCCGTGCGCAACGAGGCCGAGCGGATCGCCCGCTGCCTGACGGCGATCGACCGGCAGACCGGCCTCGCGCCGGGGCGGCTCGGGCTCGTGCTGTTCCTCAACAACTGCACCGACGACACGGCGGAGATCGTCGCCCGTCTCGTGCCAGCGCTCTCGATTCCCGTCCGGGTGATCGAGCGCGTTCATGCCGGGGCGCATGCGGGCTGGGCGCGCCGCGCGGCGATGGACGCGGCGGTCGCGTGGCTCGAAGCGGAGGGGACGGCCTCCGCGACGGCGACGCTCCTGACCACCGATGCCGACAGCATCGTCCCGCCGGATTGGGTCGCGGCCAACCTCGCCGCCCTGGAGGCGGGCGCCGACGCGGTCGCCGGCCGGGTCGAACTGATCCCGGAGGAGGCGGCCCTGCTGCCGCCCTCGCTGCCCGCCCGCGGCCGGCTGGAGGACACCTACGACGCGCTCATCACTGAGATGGAGGCGCGCATCGATCCTGATCCGCACGATCCCTGGCCCTGCCACCGCACCACCATCGGCGCCTCGCTCGCCGTGCGGCTTTCCGCCTACCGCGACGTCGGCGGCATGCCGGAAATCCCGCTCGGCGAGGACGGCGCCTTCATGGGCGCGCTGCTCCAGCGGGGCTTTCGCGTGCGCCATGACCGGGCGGTGCTGGTGCTGATCTCGGCCCGGCTCACCGGCCGCGCGGCCGGCGGCGTTGCCGACACGATCCGCTCCCGCTGCGAGGAGCCCGACGCTCTGTGCGACGCCCGCATGGAGGCGGTGCCCCGTGCGCTCCACCGCTACGTCTGGCGGGCGCGGCTACGCCGCCTCTACGACGAGGGCCGGCTCACCCGCGATCTCGGCTGGGCGCGCCGGCTCGGCATCACCGAGGCGGAAGCCCGCCGCATCGCCGCCCTGCCGCGGGTCGGCGAGATCGTCGCGGCGGTCGATCGCGCCAGCCCGCGCCTCGCCTACCGCCCGCTGATGCCGCGACAGCTCCCCGGCCAGATCCGGCTCGCCCGCCTCGTGCTGCCGCTGCTGCGCGCGGGTCTCCGCCTGCGCCGGGCAACGCCGTCCGCACGCCCGGTCGCCCCAACGGCCACCGCCGACGCGTAATGTCCGGGATCCCAAAGGGGTCACCCCTTTGGCGGGGCGCCGGGGCAGCGCCCCGGCTCACCCACCACCAGGGCTCCGCCCTGGACCCGCGAAAGGGCTTGCCCTTTCGAAACCCCTGATCTTGATCAGGGAGCCTCGTCGCGCGTCGGGCCGAAGATCGGCTCGAAGGCGGCGCGCAGCGCCATGTCCACCTCGGGCAGGCTGACGAGGCGGCCGAGATCGGCCAAGCTCGTAACCCCGTGCTCGCGCACGCCGCAGGGCACGATGCCGGAGAAGTGGGCGAGGTCCGGTTCGACGTTGAGGCTGATCCCGTGCAGGCTCACCCAGCGCCGCACGCGGATGCCGATCGCCGCGATCTTGTCCTCGACAGTCGGCCCCTTGTCCGGCCGGCGCACCCAGACCCCGACCCGGTCCTCGCGGCGCTCGGCCCGGACGTTGTAGGCGTCGAGCGTCGCGATCAGCCACGCCTCCAGGCTCGCCACGTAGGCCCGCAGATCGGGCCGGCGCCGGTTGAGGTCCAGCATCACGTAGGCGATGCGCTGGCCCGGCCCGTGATAGGTGTATTGTCCGCCACGGCCCGTGCGGTGGACGGGGAAGCGCTCCGGCTCGACGAGGTCGGCGGTCTTGGCCGAAGTGCCCGCCGTATAGAGCGGCGGATGCTCCAAGAGCCAGACGAGTTCATCCGCCTCGCCGCGGGCAATGGCCGTGGCGCGGGCTTCCATCTCGGCCTCCGCCTCTTGGTAATCGACGAGGGTGTCGGTCACGCGCCAGACCACCGGCGGCGCGTCCGCCCGCGGCAGGAATGTCGCGGGTGCGATTGAAAGCCGGGAAGCGGGTGCCGTGAAGGAATTGTTTACCAAGACTTCACCATCGCGTGCGGAAGGTTTTCCGGGTTTTTAACAAACGGAGCATCCGCGCGTGGCGGTCCTGGACGAATTGCAGGTCGATCTCAAGGTCGTGCTGGGGCGCAGCCACATGCCGCTGCACATGCTGCTGCGCATGGGCCGCGGCGCGGTGATCGAGCTGGAGGCCACCGAGACCGACATGGTCGAGATCCTCGCCAACGATCACCCGATCGCCCGCGGGCAGATCGTGGTGACCGGCAACCGCATCTCCGTGGAGGTGACCGAGCTGATCCGCAAGGCCGAGGTGGTGCGCACCCCCGGCGTGACCATCGGCGAGGGCGCCGTGCCGATCCTCGACGACGTGGGCACGATGCCCTGAGCGGTTTTCGAGGCGGCAAAACGCGAAGAAACGAATCCGGCGCTTGTGCACGTCCCGGGCATCTGTTATCCGCTGCGCCGCCCACACAAGACACCGGCCGCCACAAGCGGCACGGCGGCAAGGGCGGCCATGGCGGAATTGGTAGACGCGCTAGCTTGAGGTGCTAGTCCCGCGAGGGGTGGAGGTTCGAGTCCTCTTGGCCGCACCAAACTCTTTCCTGAGTGATCGGAAGGAGTTGGGGCGAAAATCAAAAAGCGAAAATGACCGCGCTCACACAGCGGTCTTACACACGACTTCCCGATGCGGCGCGTTGATGGAAGCATCCCCCGGCGCGGGTCTGTCCGTCCGGGGCGGCGATGTTTCGTGATCGCTCGACTGGCTCGAGGCGCATGGCATCGGCCCGGCACCGATGGTGCGCCGAACTCCCTCACGATCGAAGCCTTCGTCCTGTTCGTCCCGTCCGAGGTGATCATCCCGGCGGATCGACCGATCATGGCCGTGAGCGGCATGGTTCGGAAGACGCCGGCTTCGGGAACACCTTCGAACGCCGCTTCACCCGAGACAGGGCTGACGGCGTGACGCTCAGACGACGGCCGGTTGTGGGAAGCGCGGCCGATACCGGCGGCAGAGAACGAACAGGCAGTAGAACTGGAAGATCGTCGACATCCGGTTGTGTGCGAGGAAAAGGTAGCCGGTCGCGCTGTTGAGGATGAAGGCGATCAGGAGGGCCGAGAGCAGGAAGGCGGGGCGCCGCTCAAGGCTCGGATGCGCGAAGATGCAGGACGAGGCCAGGAGCAGGACGAGATAGAACGCGCCGCCGACGAGGCCCAAGCCGACCAGAGTGTCGAGGAAGGTGTTGTGGAAGTCGGGTGTGAAGAAGAACATCTCCCGCTCCCACACATTCCATGCTTTCGAGAACGGGTCGGTGTTGAAGAAACTCAGATAGCCGTAGCCGAACACCGGTCGATCGTGAAAAACTTCGAGGGCGTAGGGCCAGAAGTTGCTGCGCCCGGTGAAATCGGGACTGCGGCCGAGCGCGACGGCGATGTCGCCGACCCCGATGAAGGGCAGGAAGAGCGAGAGCAGGATCGCGAACCCGGTCACCGCCGCGAAGATGGCCCGGCCGCAGCCGGGCAGCATCCGGGCGGTCAGGAGCGTCAGGCCCGCCACCGCGATGCCGCTCACGGAGGACATCGAGTTGGCCAGGATCAGCCCGAGCGCGAGGATGGCGAGCGCCGGCCCGCGCAGGCCCCGCGGGCTCGCGCTGGGCAGGAACAGCAGGATCAGCATCGCGCTCGCGGCCGACATGCCGTGCAGGGTCTTGCTGCCATAGGCGCCGAACAGTTCGCCCGACATCAGCAGGCCCGGCCGGGTGATGTCGGTGCGCACCGCATCGGGCATCACCACCACCATCACCAGGGAGGACGCCACCAGGAAGACGTTGGTCCAGGCGTACAGGCTGAGGAACACCGCCGGATGGACGAGGCAGGCCAGCGCCGCGGCGATGGCGATGTTCAGGACGAGCATCCCCGCGGGAACCAGCGACGCCCAGCTATCGGTCGCCCAGCAGGTGGAGAGCAGGATGTAGCCGGCGAACGGAAGGACGGCGACCAGGCAGAGGTCGATCCCGTTGCGCCGCATGTCCCGCAGCACCACGCCGAGGGACAGGACGTAGAGGCAGAGCCAGAGCCCGACATAGAGCAGGTTGTTCCGGTTCGACGGCATCAGCGTCTTGGTGTTGCCGACCTCGTTGTTGCTGCCGAGGAAGAGCACGTAGAAGGCGTTCGCGCACATCAGCACCGCGAAGACGACAAAGGCCGCGCGCCACCGCGCGCCGGACAACCCGATCGACGGCGGCGCGGCCCGGACGGCGTTTGGCGGAAGGCTCGTGTCGGTCAGGCTGGTGGCAGTCATGGCGCGAGGCTCGGGAAAGGCGTTTGGGGCCCCTGCGGCCGCCGATGGCGGAGGGTCTCCGGCCGCAGGGGTGCACGGGGTGTCAGGCGATCACCGCTTCGCCCGACCCGACCGGGTAGCGCGGCAGGGGCGCCGCCTCGCCGCGCAGGACGCCGAGGGCGATCGCCGCCAGGATGCCGAGCGCCAGGCCGATCAGCGTTCCGAGCACGAGGACGATGGCCTTGCTCAGGTTTGTCGGCAGTTCGGGCGGGATCGCCGCGCCGATCACGCGGATGTTGTTCACGTCGACCTGCGTCTGCTCGATGAGTTCGCGAGAGCGCACGAGATACTGGGCGAACAGCTTGCGCTGGGCCTCTGCCTCCGCCTCCCGCGCCCGCAGCTCAGCGAGCGCGCGGTCGTCGGCGAGCGAGGCGGTCGACATCGTCTCCACCGTCCTGCGCAGCTCCTCCTCGGTCTGCTTGGCTCGGCGATAATCGTTCCGTGCCGCGTCGCCGATCCGCTGCAGCTCCTGGCCGAGCTGATCCTGAAGGGCATCGATCTCGCGGCTGATCGAGTTCAGCTCGGGATGGCGCGGTCCCAGCACGTTGGCGAGGTTGGCCCGGCGGCGACGGGCCTCGGTGATCTGGTAGCGCAACTGGATCATGGCCTGGGACTGGACGGCCTCCGACAGGCCGTCGAGCCGGCCGCGCAGGGCGTTCGCCTGCTCCATCCGGACGAGGGCCTCGGTGGACCGGGCCCGGGCGGCGGCGAGCTGCGTGTTGAGGTCGCGCAGGCGCCGGTCTCTGGTGAGGGCGCCGTCGGCGCTGACGAGGTCGTGCTCGCTCCTGAAGGTCGCGACCCGGTTCTCCGCGGCGCGCACGGCGGCGCGCAATTCGGCGAGGCGATCGTCGAGGGAGGCGCCGGAGCGGCGCGCGAGCTCGGACCGGGTCCGGTTCGCCTGCTCGGTGTAGAGCGTCACGAGTTCGTTCGCGATCCGGGCCGACTTGTCGGGATCACGGGTTGCGACATGCACCTCGACGACGAAGCTGCGCTCGGCCCGGCGGACGGCGATCTTGCGCTCCAGGGTCTGGAGCGCCGCGCGGCGCGGATCGGGCGAGCGGGGCGGCGACAGGCCGACGCGGTCGAGGATCGCGGCCTTCGCCCGGCGCAGCAGGCCGGGCGGCTCGCCGGTGAATTCGGGATCCTCGTCGAGCCGGTCGCGGGTGATCAGGGCGTTGAGCACCGTGCTCGACCGCAGGACGCGCATCTCGTTCTCGACCGATGCGATCTGCGCGTCGGCGTTGTCGATGCTCGGCGTCACCTCCCGTTCGACCACGCGCAAGGCGCGCGGATCGATGATGACCTGGGCGGTGGCGACGTAGTTCGGTTCCGTCCGCGCGACGACGAGTACGCCGCCCAGCGTGCCGAGGATCATCGAGAGGGCGATGAGCCGACGGCGGTGCCTGAGCATCGCCAGGAGCTGCGCCGGCGTAATGGAAGGGGACTGCCCGGCGGGTGCGGCAGGCCGATCGAAGGAGGAGAGCGGAATGGCTCCGCGCGTGGCTGTGTAGGTCGTCATGTCGTCAAGCCGGCATCGGCCCCCCAGCGGCATCAGCGTACCACCGGCTGTGCGACTCGATCGCAACATCCAGCGATTACCTCCCTCGTGATGCAATGCAGCTGCCGGTTTCATTGCTCCATTCAGGGACAACCGGCGACGATCCGGCCTCGGTCCCAAGGGGAGGGGGCCCGAAAGGGCAGGAAGCCGTCCACCCTGCCCGCCGGCGCCCATCCCGAACCGGGACTGCGAACCGTGTTGCGGCATTGAGAGCGTGCGTCCGTGGGTCGTGTTCCCCGGCAGCCGATTCTCGATGCGAGGGTGGCTCCGCCGCGCTGGGTGTTCGGAGGACGGATGTCATGGCTCGGTGTCGAACCGACGGAGGTCGCGCTCGAGCGGCTGGCAGAGGGGCGACGCACCGTTGGGCGGCCGCAACCGGAAACATCCGGCTACGACATGGGCAGCCGCGTTTGGTTCGCCGGTGAGGACGGCATGCTGACCGATCCGGACTTCGTGCCGGCCGGCGAGCACGGCCGTTGCCGCCCCGTGGCGGTGGACGGCGCCCTCGTGGACGGTGAGCGGCAGCGGCTCGACGGCGTCTTCGCCGCGGAGCTCGATGGGCACAGCGCCTGGGCCGACGCACCGGTGTGGCATGCCGCGTAACACGGCCCTTCTCGTAACCGACCGCGCGCCTCTGCCGAACTCCGGCAGGGGCGCGTGGCGTTGGGCCTGCCCGCGGCCACCGAGCAGGCCGGATGCGGTCCAGGGCGGATGCCCTGGCGCCGCGGCGCCTATATGAAAGGCCGTCCCCTTCCGCGGAGATGGCTCATGGACCTCGACGTTTCGCTTCACATCGCCGGCCGCTGGCGCCCCGGTGGCGGCGGCGAGACCCTGGCCGTTCTCAACCCCGCCACGGGCGAGGCGATCGGCCGGGTCGCGGTGGCGACGCGGGCCGATCTCGACGAGGCGCTGGAGGCGGCCGAGCGGGGCTTTGCCGCGTGGCGGCGGGTCTCCGCCTTCGACCGGTCCAAGGTGCTGCGCCGGGCCGCCGCGCTGATGCGCGAGCGCGCGGAGGACATCGCCCGCACCATGACCGTCGAGCAGGGCAAGCCGCTCGCCGAATCACGGGTCGAGACCGGGGTGGCGGCCGACATCATCGAGTGGTTCGCCGAAGAGGGCCGGCGCGCCTACGGCCGGGTCATCCCCGCCCGCGCCGAGGGCGTGTTGCAGATCGTCACCCGCGAGCCGGTCGGGCCGGTGGCGGCCTTCACGCCTTGGAACTTCCCGATCAATCAGGCGGTGCGAAAGCTCTCGGCGGCGCTCTGCACCGGCTGCCCCGTCATTCTGAAGGGCCCCGAGGACACGCCGGCCTCCTGCGCCGAACTGGTGCGCGCCTTCCTCGATGCGGGCGTGCCAGGCGATGCGCTCGCTCTGGTCTACGGCGATCCGGCCGAGATTTCCGGCTACCTCATCCCGCATCCGGTGATCCGCAAGATCACCTTCACCGGCTCGACCGCGGTCGGAAAGCAGCTCGCGGCGCTCGCGGGCCAGCACATGAAGCGGGCGACGATGGAACTCGGCGGCCATGCCCCGGCGATCGTGTTCGACGATGCCGACATCGACACCGCCGTGCGGGTGCTGTCCGCCAACAAGTACCGCAATGCCGGACAGGTCTGCGTCGCCCCGACCCGCTTCCTCGTGCAGGAGGGCGTGTACGACCGCTTCATCGACGGCTTCGTGGCCGCCTCGAAGGCGCTCAAGGTCGGCGACGGCCTCGATCCCGAAACGCAGATGGGCCCGCTCGTCCACGGCCGCCGGGTCGAGGCGATGGAGGCCTTCGTGGCCGATGCCGAGGCCAAGGGCGCGCGCCTCCTCACCGGCGGCAGCCGCATCGGCAATCGCGGCCACTTCTTCGAGCCCACCGTCTTCGCCGACGTGCCGTTGGAGGCCCGGATCATGAACGAGGAGCCGTTCGGGCCGATCGCGGCGATCCGACGCTTTTCCGACGACGCGGAGGCGCTCACCGAGGCCAACCGTCTGCCCTACGGGCTCGCGGCCTACGCCTATACCCGCTCCGGCACCCGGGCGAACCGGATCGGGGCGGGGATCGAGGCCGGCATGATCTCGATCAACCACCACGGCATCGCGCTGCCCGAAACGCCCTTCGGCGGCGTGAAGGATTCCGGCTACGGCAGCGAGGGCGGCTCCGAGGCGATCGAGGCCTATCTGACGACGAAATTCGTGACGCAGGCCAACGCCTGACCGGCTCGGGGTGGCGCCCTCGCTCGCCACCCCGACCGCCACGTCACCGGTTGAGCGTGTCTCAAAGAACGCCCGGTTACCACTGTCTTTCCTCCCGGCGAGGCAGCGCAGCGGGCGTTCTCAGAGACAGGCGGCCTCCGCCGAGCCGATGCGGCGCCCTTTACGAGCGGGTGGGACTGCTCTGATCCACAACCCAACTAGAGCAAACGAAACTTTCCTTGGGGTTCGGAGTTTTAACCCTCACGAACTCAAGAAAAGGACAGCTTGATTCAAGCGAGCTGCTCCCAGGGAAGCGCTCGCATGCTGTATCCTCTTTACGAGGCCGGCCATCTTATGCTCGCACCGATGCGCTTGGCGGCGGAGGCCACCAAGCTTGCCTGCGAAAACCCGTTCAATCCCTTCGCCTACGCCCCGCAGAGCCGCACCATGGCTGCGGGCTGCGAGATGTTCGAGCGTGCCACGCGCGTCTACGCCAAGCCGGCCTTCGGGCTCGGCGTGCCGGAGCGGGTGGTCTGGGAGCGCCCCTTCTGCCGCGTCGTCGCCTTCGGCGAGCCCTCCGCGGAACTCGAGGCCAAGCCGAAGCTGCTGATCGTCGCGCCGATGTCGGGCCACTACGCCACGCTGCTGCGCGGTACGGTCGAGGCGTTCCTCCCGAGCCATCAGGTCTTCATCACCGATTGGTCCGACGCGCGTCAGGTGCCGGCGAGCGCCGGCCGGTTTGGCCTCGACGATTACATCGATACCTGCATCGCCCTGTTCGCGGCGCTCGGGCCGGACCTTCACGTCGCGGCGGTCTGTCAGCCCTCGGTGCCGGTGCTTGCCGCCATCGCTCGCATGGAAGCGGAGGATCATCCGCTCGTGCCGCGCTCGGCCGTGCTGATGGGCGGTCCCATCGATACCCGCCGCTCGCCGACTGCCGTCAACCGCATGGCCGAGGAGAAGGGCTTCGCGTGGTTCGAGCGGCACTGCATCCACAGGGTGCCGGGCGGATATCCGGGAGCCGGCCGCGCGGTCTATCCAGGCTTCCTTCAGCTCGCTGGCTTCATGGGGATGAACCTCGAGCGCCACCGGGACGCCCACCACGCGATGTTCGACCATCTCGTGCGCGGCGATGGCGACTCGGCCGCCCGCCATCGCGCCTTCTACGACGAGTACCTCGCAGTCATGGACCTGACCGCTGAGTTCTACCTCGAGACGATTGAGCGGGTCTTCATCAGCCACGACTTGCCCCGCGGTACCCTGCGCCATCGCGGCGAACGGGTCGATCTCGGCGCGATCCGCCGCTGCCACCTGATGGCGGTGGAGGGCGAGAAGGACGACATCACCGGCCTCGGCCAGACCAAGGCCGCGCTCGACCTCGCGGTGAACCTGCCCGAGGCAGCCAAGACCTACCACATGCAGCCGGGCGCCGGGCATTACGGCATCTTCAACGGCTCGCGCTTCCGCCAGGACATCGTGCCGTTGGTCTGCAGCTTCATGGAACGCAGTTTGCAGCCGGCTGCGCCGCGCCCGGCCCCGGTGGTGCCGGCACTGGAGTCGCACCCGATCCTCCTGCGCCACGGCCCCATCATGCAGCCTCCGCGCGCCACGCCCGCCCGCGCCATCGTGTGGCCCCAGCCTCTGGTCGATCGACCGGGAGCGATTCCGCAGCGGATCGCCCTGTAACCGCCACTCCCGACCGTTCTCCGCCATCCACCCGTCGAAGCGGCCGCCGATCCCCTCGGCGGCCGCTTTGCCGTGGAAGGGACGCTGCGACCCCACCGCGTTTGACCCGTTCCCGCGGTGGAATTATGAATTCAAAAAGCCATGCGCCCGTACAGGCTGCGGCGCGGGGAGGGAGGTTCCACTTGGGCGCGAGCGCGAAACCGGGCGAGGCAGCGTTCGAGGCACCGGCCTCCAGCGCGCGGGCGAAGGCCCGCAACGCGGCCGGATTGCCGCGCAAGCTCGCGGAGGTGCTGCAGGGCGAGGCTCGCTTCGACGCCTTCACCCGCGGACGCTACGCGACCGACGCCTCGATCTACCAGATCATGCCGGCGGGCGTGGTCTTCCCCAAAAGTGCCGCCGACATCGCCGCGACGCTGAAGGTCGCGGCCGACTACGACGTCCCCGTGATCCTGCGCGGCGGTGGCACCTCGCAGAACGGCCAGCCGATCGGCTCCGGCCTCGTGGTCGATTGCTCGCGCCACTTCAACGGCGTGCTCGCCTACGACGCGGAAGCAGGCACGGTCACTGTCGAGCCCGGCCACGTGCTGGAGCGCCTCAACGCACGGCTGAAAGCCGACGGTTGGTTCTTCCCTGTCGAGCCCTCGACCGCGACCCGCTGCACCATCGGCGGCATGGCCGGCAACAATTCCTGCGGCGCCCGCTCGCTGCGCTACGGCAAGATGAGCGATAACGTGCTCAGCATTGAGGCGCTGTTCCACGACGGCACCGCCTTCGGCTTCGGGCTCACCGGCAACGCGGCGAGCGCCGTGACCGGCGGCGCGCGGGCGGAGGATCTGGCGCGGCGGATGCTTGCACTCGCCGACGCGCACCGTGACGAGATTGCGGAAAAATACCCGAAGGTGCAGCGGCGGGTCGGCGGCTACAATCTCGATTCCCTGATCGAACCGCGCCCGAACCTCGCCCACCTCCTTGTCGGCTCGGAGGGGACGCTCGCCGCCACCACCGCGGTGACGCTCAAGCTCTCCCGCCTGCCGGCCCACCGGGCCATGGGCGTGTGCCACTTCCCCTCGTTCCGCGCGGCGATGGAGACGACGAAGGCGATCGTCGCCCTCGACCCCGTCGCGGTCGAACTCGTCGACAACAACGTGCTCGTGCTCGGCGCCGACATCCCGCTGTTCCGCACGACCCTGGCCGACATCACGCGGGGCCAGCCGAACTGCCTGCTGCTGGCCGAGTTCGCGGGCGACGACCTTGCTGCGCTGAAGCGCGACCTCAAGCGTCTCGACCAATGCATGGCCGATCACGGCTTTCCCGACGCGGTCGTCGAGGTGGTGGAGCCGAACCGCCAGAAGGCGGTCTGGGAGGTGCGCGAGGCCTGCCTCAACATCATGATGTCGATGAAGGGCGACGCCAAACCTGTCTCCTTCATCGAGGATTGCGCCGTCCCCCTGGAGCATCTGGCCGACTACACCGACGCGGTCACCGAGGTGTTCACGCGGCACGGCACCCGCGGCACGTGGTACGCCCACGCCTCCGTCGGTTGCCTGCATGTGCGCCCGATCCTCGACATGAAGCAGGGCGGCGACGTCCGGAAGATGCGCGCCATCGCCGAGGAGACGGCGGAGCTGGTGCGCCGTCACAAGGGCTCCTATTCGGGCGAGCACGGCGACGGCATCTCACGCTCAGAGTTCGTGGAGCCTTTGTTCGGCCAAAAGCTCACCCGCGCCTTCGAGACGGTGAAGGACGGCTTCGACCCTGACAACCGCCTGAACCCCAACAAGATCGTCCGCCCGCTTAAGATGGACGACCGCACCCTGATGCGCTTCGGCCCCGACTACGCGGTGAGCGAGCCGCAGAAGACGGCGCTGGACTGGTCGGATTGGGGTGGGTTCGGCCCGGCGGTCGAGATGTGCAACAACAACGGCACCTGCCGGAAGCTCGCCGGCGGCGCGATGTGCCCCTCCTACCGCGCCACCCGCGACGAGCAGCACCTGACCCGCGGACGCGCCAACTCGCTGCGCCTCGCGATCTCGGGCCAGCTTGGGCCGGACGCGTTCCTGTCGCCCGAGATGAAGCGCACGATGGATCTGTGCGTGTCGTGCAAGGCCTGCCGCCGGGAATGCCCGACCGGCGTCGACATGGCCAAGATGAAGGTCGAGTTCCTGCACCATTACCACGCCCGGCACGGCCTGCCGCTGAAGGAGCGGCTGGTCGCCGAGATGCCGCGCTACGCCGGCGTCGCCGCAGCCCTCGCGCCGCTGCTCAACCTGCGCAACCGCTACCCGGCGCTCGCCCAGTTCGGCGAGGCATGGACCGGCTTCTCCGCCCGTCGCTCGCTGCCGCAATGGCGCCGGCCCTGGCGGGAGAGCGGCGAGGTTGCCCACCCGCAAGACGTGGCGGGTGACCACCGCGACCTCGTCCTGTTCGGCGACACCTTCAACCGCGCCTTCGAGCGTGAGAACCTGGAAGCCGCCGAGCGGGTGCTGCGCGCCGCCGGCTACCGCCTGCACCGCGTCGTCGCCCATGAGGGCCGCCGCCCGCTCTGCTGCGGCCGCACCTATCTCGCCTCCGGCCAGACCGACCGGGCGCGGGAGGAGGCTCGGCGCACGCTCGACACGCTCCTGCCCTTCGTGCGGGCCGGCGCCCGCGTGGTCGGCCTGGAGCCCTCCTGCCTCCTCACCTTCCGCGACGAGTTTTTGTCCCTGCTGCCGCGGGCGGAGGCGAGCGAGTTGGCCCAGAGCGCCCTGCTGTTCGAGGAACTGCTCGCCACCGATCTCGCCGCCGGCCGCATCAGCCTCCCGCTCGCCGACCAGGGCGGCCGGGTCGCCCACCTGCACGGCCATTGCCACCAGAAGTCGTTCGGAGTGATGGGGTCGGTGGAGACGGTGCTGCGCACCGTGCCGGGGCTCGATGTGCGCGTCATCGAATCCAGCTGCTGCGGCATGGCCGGCGCCTTCGGCTACGGCAAGGATACGATCGACGTCTCCTTCGCCATGGCCGAGCTGTCGCTGTTCCCGGCGCTCCGGAAAGCGTCCGCCGACGACCTCGTGGTCGCCGACGGCACGAGCTGCCGCCACCAGATCCATGACGGTCTCGGCCGCGACGCGATCCACGTCGCCCGCGT
Source organism: Methylorubrum sp. SL192 (assembly GCF_026672325.1). Classification (NCBI taxonomy): domain Bacteria; kingdom Pseudomonadati; phylum Pseudomonadota; class Alphaproteobacteria; order Hyphomicrobiales; family Methylobacteriaceae; genus Methylorubrum; species Methylorubrum sp. SL192. The sequence continues at coordinate 3,523,975 of NZ_JAPPQV010000003.1, read as the reverse complement.
GCTCGACGCGGCCCTGACGCCGGGGCGCTGAGCGCGGCCCTGCAACGGCGGGTGGAACACCCGCCGGCTGCCCCCGTTGACGCGGCAATCCCTCAAAAGGAGCCGTGATGACCGATCCGCTGACCAAATATCCGCGCCCGCCCTTCGAGACGCCGCCCCAGAGTTTCCCCGGCAAGACAGCCAAGATGGCGCCCGAGCCGGATCACGGCGAGGAGAGCTACAAGGGCTCCGGCAAGCTCAGCGGAAAAGCCGCTTTGGTGACGGGCGGCGACAGCGGCATCGGCCGGGCGGTGGCGATCGCCTATGCCCGCGAGGGCGCCGACGTGGCGATCTCCTACCTGCCCGACGAGCAGAAGGATGCGGAGGCCGTCGGCAACTGGATCGAGAAGGCGGGCCGGCGCGCCCTGCTGCTTCCCGGCGATATCAAGGACGCGGCCTATGCCCGCGAGATCGTCGAGCGCACGGCCAAGGAATTCGGCCGGCTCGATATCCTGGTGAACAACGCCGCCTTTCAGCAGCCGAACCAGGGCGTCACGGACATCGACGACGCGTTGTTCGAAAAACACTTCCAGACCAACATCTTCGGCCCGTTCTACGCCACCAAGGCCGCGCTGGCGCATCTCAAGCCCGGCGCCTCGGTGATCTTCACCTCCTCGGTCAATTCCAAGCACCCGGTGCCGACCCTGTTCGCCTACAGCGCCACCAAGGGCGCGCTCAGCAACATGGTGCTCGGCCTCGCGCAGTTGCTCGCCGAAAAGGGCATCCGCGTGAACGGCGTGCTGCCCGGCCCGATCTGGACTCCGTTCATCCCCGCCGGGATGAGCGAGGATGCGGTGAAGACCTTCGGCAGCCAAGTGCCGTTCAACCGCCCCGGCCAGCCGGCGGAACTCGCCTCGGCCTACGTCATGCTGGCGGCCGAAGACAGCAGCTACACCTCCGGCGCCCTCATCACCGTCGCAGGCGGCATGCCGATCTTCTGAAGTCGAGGTTTCGAAAGGACAGGTCCTTTTGCGGGTCCAGGGCAGAGCCCTGGAAGAATGCCGGGGCTCTGCCCCGGCGCCCCGCCAAAGGGATGATCCCTTTGGGATCGCGGGCCTATCTGTAGGCGGACATCCAGCCGAGGCCGGCTTCGGTGCCGGAAGCGGGCAGGTATTCGCAGCCGATGAAGCCGTCGTAGCCGAGGCGGTCGAGGGTCGCGAACGCGGCGGGGATATCGATGCGGCCGGTGCCGGGCTCGTGGCGGCCGGGGGCGTCGGCGATCTGGACGTGGGCGATGCGGTCGCGGTGGGCTGTGAGACTGCCTGCCAGATCCTCGCCCATCATCGCCATGTGGTAGAGGTCGGCCTGGATGAAGAGGTTTTCGGAGCCGACCGCCTCGATCACAGCCGCAGCATCGGCGAGGCGGTTCAGGAAGAAGCCCGGCATGTCGCGGTCGTTGATCGGCTCGATCAGCAGGCGAAGGCCCGCTCGTTCCAGCGCGTCGGCGGCGTAGGCAAGGTTTTCGGTCAGCGTCGCGAGAAGGCGCGCCCGCTCGATGCCGGCCGGTATGAGCCCGGCAAGACAGTTGATCTGCCGACATCCGAGCGCTCCGGCATAGTCGATCGCGCGCGCGACGCCCTCGCGAAATTCGGACACCCGGTCGGGCAGGATGGCGATGCCGCGCTCGCCCGCCGCCCAGTCGCCGGGCGGCAGGTTGTGCAGCACGAGCGGCAGGCCCGTCTCCGCGAGACTGCGCGCCAACGCCTCTTTCGTCTCGGCATAGGGAAACTGCATCTCCACCGCCGCGAATCCGGCGGCGCGCGCCGCGGCGAACCGGTCGAGCAGCGGCCGTTCGGTGAACAGCAGGCTCAGATTAGCAGCGAAGCGGGGCATATCCGGGCCGTCTGGTCACGCAAAATGCATTCAAAAATGATGGGTTGTACCGACATCACTCAATGTCGGCTGGGGCCGGCCCGCCGGAGATGGGCTGCGCGGCCTCCCGGTCGGCGGCGGCCTTCCGCTTGTTGCGCAGGTGGCGGAACAGGATGTCGCTGAGTTCCGCACCGGCCCGGCGGCGCAGGGCGTCGAGGATTTCCTCGTGCTCGCGCATCGCCTCACCCCAGCGGTCGCGGTTGGCATCGAGATTGGCCGAGTAGCGCGCCCGCCGCAGGCGCCCGGCGAAGCCGGCATAGGTGGCGCTCAACGGCCCGTTGCCGGCGGCCGCCACGATCCGGTCGTGGATCGCCTGATTGCACGCGAAGTAGCCGTGCAGGTCGCGCCGCAGATAGTGGCCGTACATCTCATGGTGGAGCCGCTCGATCTCGGCAAAGGCCTCGTCCGTGATGCGTTCGCAGGCGAGGCGACCGGCCAGGGCCTCCAACCCGCCCATCACGTCGAACAGCTCGACGATTTCCTGTTCGCCGATCCGCCGCACCCGCGCCCCGCGGTTCGGCAGCAGGTCGATCAGCCCCTCTGAGGCCAGCACCTTCAGCGCCTCCCGCAGGGGGGTGCGCGAGATGCCGAAGCGTTCGCACAGGAGCCGTTCGGGGACACGGGCGCCCGGCGCGAGATTGCCCTCGACGATGAATTCGCGCAGCCGCGCCAGCACCTCGTCGTGGAGGGAATGCACGAGGTTTTCCCGCGGCTTGGCCGGCAGTTCGGCCGGGAGCCGGGCGGGGAGGGGGATCGGGCCGTCCGCGCCCTCCGATTCGCGTTCGGCGAGTGTCATGGCGGAAGTCATGCCCGATTGGTAGCAGCGGGCTCAACCGCCGTCGATGGGACGAATGTAGGCATGATACTTCTTGTCTCGGCCAAAAATGAATGCAAACCTACGGGATGAAACGACCGGGCTCGACGTGAAGCGCTCGGCATCCGGCCCAACGGGAGGGACCATGACGCACCGCACCGGACGACACTTCCTGCACATTCCGGGCCCGAGCCCGGTGCCGGAGCGGGTGCTGCGCGCCATGGACCGGCAGGTGATCGACCATCGCGGGCCGGACTTCGGCGTGCTCGGCCGCGAGGTGCTGGAGGGGTGCCGCACGATCTTCCGCACAAAGGGACCGGTCGTGATTTATCCCGGCTCCGGCACGGGGGCCTGGGAAGCGGCGATCGTCAACACGCTCTCGTCGGGCGACCGGGTGCTGATGTTCGAGACCGGCCACTTCGCCACCCTGTGGCGGCAGATGGCGGCGCGGTGGGGCATCGAGGTCGAGTTCGTGCCCGGCGATTGGCGCCACGGCGTCGATCCGGCCCTGGTCGAGGCGAAGCTCGCCGAAGATCGCAGCCATTCCTTCAAAGCCGTGATGGTGGTCCACAACGAGACCTCCACCGGCGTCACGAGCCGCATCCCCGCCATCCGCAAGGCGATCGACGCCGCCGGCCACCCGGCGCTGCTGCTGGTCGATACGATCTCCTCGCTCGGTTCGGTCGATGTCCGCCACGACGAGTGGGGCGTCGACGTCACCGTCAGCGGCTCGCAGAAGGGCCTGATGCTGCCGCCGGGCCTCGGCTTCACCGCGATCTCGGACAAGGCCCGGGCCGCCGGAAAGTCCAACAACCTCCCCCGCTCCTACTGGGACTGGGAGGAGATGCTGAAGCCCAACGCCAACGGCTACTTCCCCTACACGCCGGCCACCAACCTGCTCTACGGCCTGCGCGAGGCGGTCGCGATCCTGCTCGAAGAAGGGCTCGACAACGTCTTCGCCCGCCACCAGCGGCTGGCCGCCGCGACGCGCGCTGCGGTCGATGCCTGGGGGCTCGAAGTGCTGTGCCAGAACCCGGACGAGCACTCGCCGGTGCTCACCGCGGTGATGATGCCGGACGGCAAGGGGGCGGACGCCTTCCGCGCTCTGGTGCTCGAGAAATTCGACATGTCGCTCGGCGCCGGGCTGTCGAAGCTCGCCGACAAGATCTTCCGCATCGGCCATCTCGGCGAGACCAACGACCTGACCCTGATGGGTGCCCTCTCCGGCGTCGAGATGGGCTTGGCAGCGGCCGGCGTGCCGCACCGGCCGGGTGGCGTGCTCGCCGCCATGGCGAGCCTGCGCTCCGGCCTCGACGGCTGATCTTTTTCCCGAACGCCCACGCCTCGGGCCAAGCCGCGCGTCAGATGCGGAGCCCGGGGCGATTGCTCATAAAAACTGGAGGAAGCCCCGATGATCACGATCCCACGCCGCGTGACGGCGCCGGGCATGGTGCTGTTCCTGCTCTGCCTGATGTACTTCATCACCTATGTCGACCGGGTCAACGTCGGCACCGCCGGCCCGGCGATCAAGGGTGAACTCGGCCTCAGCAACACCGAACTCGGCCTCATCTTCTCGGCCTTCGCCTACCCCTACGCGGTGTTCCAGATCATCGGCGGCGCGATGGCCGACAAGTGGGGCGCGCGGCGCACCCTGTTCATCTGCGGCCTGATCTGGGCGGCGGCGACGGTGGCGACCGGCTTCGTCGGCGGCGTGGTCTCGCTGTTCCTGGCCCGCTTCGCTCTCGGCTTCGGCGAGGGCGCCACCTTCCCCACCGCCACGCGGGCGATGCAGTCCTGGGTCGCCAAGGACCAGCGCGGCTTCGCGCAGGGCATCACCCACTCGTTCGCCCGCTTCGGCAACGCGATCACGCCGCCGCTGGTCGTGTTGATGATGGCCTATGTCGGCTGGCGCGGCGCCTTCGTCGTACTCGGCATCGTCAGCTTCGCCTGGGTGCTGGTCTGGGTGTTCTACTACCGGGACGACCCACGCGAGCATAAGAGCGTCACGAACGAGGATCTGGAGCGGCTGGCGATCCGCGACCGGACGGCCAAGCCGGCCGCCAAACCGCCGGTGCCGTGGCGCCGGCTGATCCCGCGCATGGCCCCCGTGACGCTGACCTATTTCTGCTACGGCTGGTCGCTGTGGCTCTACCTCAACTGGCTGCCCTCCTTCTTCAAGGACGGCTACGGCCTCGACATCAAGAACTCGGCCCTGTTCGCCTCGGGCGTGTTCTTCGCGGGCGTGGTCGGCGACACGCTCGGCGGCGTGGTCTCCGACCGCATCCTGAAGAAGACCGGCGACCTGCAGAAGGCGCGCCGCAACGTGATCTGCCTCGGCATGCTGGGCGCCGCCGCTTGCCTTGCCGGCGTGTTCTTCACCAAGGACCTTACCCTGGTGGCCCTGCTGCTGAGCGGCGGGTTCTTCTTCCTCGAGCTGGTGATCGGGCCGATCTGGTCGGTGCCGATGGACATCGCCCCGCAATATGCCGGCACCGCGAGCGGGCTGATGAATTTCGGCTCGGCGTTTGCCGCGATCGTCTCGCCGCTCACCTTCGGCCTGATCGTGGATCTCACCGGCAACTGGATCCTGCCGTTCGCCGGGTCGGTCGGCCTGCTGCTTCTGGGCGCGGGCCTCGCCTTCACCATGCACCCCGAGCGCCCGTTCGAGGATGAACCGGCGCCCCTGACACCGCGGGTGGTGCCGGCGGAGTAGATCCGTCCCGTCGCCGCGCTCGCCCCGCGGCGACGGTTCAGGGTAGGGGAAAGCGGCGCTGGAGGTCCGCCAGCATCTCGACCGCCTCGTTCGAGATGCCCGTCTCCCGCACCGCCTTGAGGCTGCGGTCCTCGAGTCCCGGCGCGGTCACCGGCTCGAACTGGCGGCGATGAGCCTGATCGAGAATGTCGGCGATCCGGTCGCCGACCGCCAGGGCGATCGCGGTCGAATCCGGCCCCTCCGAGCGATGGGCGTGCATGCGCTGGAGCGCGTCGGCGATCTGCCGCTCGAAGGCTTCGAACAGGACCCCGGCCGCCTGCGGGCTCATCCGCATCAAGGCGCCCGCGGCGGCGCAGTACGTCTCCTTGAGCATGTACAGGGTCAGGCGGTCGATGGCCTGCTCGTCTTCGTCCGCCGGCTTCGCCATGCGCTTTCTGTCCCGTCTGCTCGGTTCCGAACCCATGGCCCTGCCGAGACGAAGGGACAAGGGACCGGTCCCCCTTTTTAAAGGATCAGGCATGGGACCTGCCAAGCCCCGAGACGGGCCGGAAGCGCGTGACCGTCGGCGCGCGGCACGCGGCCGCCCTCGAAGCGACGGATCGTCACCGGCGGGTTGGCCGGGCTCACCCCGTTCAGCGCCGTAGTGGTGTCGGTGGGGGAGGGCGTTCTGCGGCGTCGCAACCGCTCCGTCGAGCCGGTGCGAGCGTCCCCGCCGTCCACGCGGGACGGCGGGGGGTTGTCGTTCGCACGACCGAGCCGATACGCAACGTGGCTCCCCCTTAGAATGACCGCGACCGGTTAGCCGACGGTCAATGCCGGAAACCGGCGACGTGCCGGAACGGGACCGTCTCACGCATCCGGCGCGGCCGGCCGGGGGGCGGGCGCGAAGACGAGGCGCTGGTAGACGAGACCGATGCCGATCAGGCAGCCGCCGAGCCCGAGGAAGGAGAGCGCCCGCAGCGGCCCTTCCAGGCCCGAGAGATCGAACAGGAACACCTTGAGCGTCGCCAGCCCCACCAGCACGGCGGAGGCCAGCCGCGCGGTCGCCGACCCGCGCAGGATGCCGTAGCCCAGGGCGATCAGGCCCAGGCCGAGCCACACCGCCGAGTAGGCGTACCACTCCGCCTGTCCCGTCTCGCGGTCGAGACCGAGCCGCTCGCCCTGGAAGCCGTGGCGCACGGCGAGGCACAGGGCGAGGAAGCTCAGGGCCAGCCCCAGACCGCCGGCCATGCGCACGAACCAGACGGGCCGCACGCCGCGTGCCGCCCGCGCCAGGGCGAAGGCCGCCGCCGCCGGTAGGGCGTAGGCGAGCACGGCGTCGTTCAGGATGAGCCCGCCCGTGACCGGCTCGTCGGTCAGGAGCGGGTTGGCGGCGAGCCCGAGGCCGAGCGCGCCCTGGAACAAGGCGAGGCAGGCGAAGGCGAGGCCAGCAAAGCGGATCACCGGCGAGGCCGAGGAGCCGGAGAACCGCACCAGCACCAGGGAGAAGCCGAGGGAGGTCAGCGTCGTCAGACCCTGTTCCAGGACGCTCGTGCCCGGATCGGCCAGGGTGCCGCCGTGGAGCGCGTGACGGATCTCCAGGAAGACGAACAGGCCCGAAAGCAGAAGGCTCAAAGCTTGAGCCACCTGCTCCGGGATGTCGGCAGAGTGGCCTGGTCTGCGATCCGGTCTGCGGATCGCCCAGGCGGCGAGGCCGAAGCACAGGGCCGGCAGGCCGTAGGTGGTCACGAGCCCGTTGAGGATGATCCGGTCCGACAGGCCGCCCCGGATCAGGGCCGGGTCCCAGGCGAGCCGCGCGGCGACGATGACGGCCAGACCGGCCACGCACCAGCGCAGGGCCGGGATGTCGAGGCGCCGGGCGATCAGGCCGGTGGCGAGCGCTGCCCCGGCTAGGGCCGGCGTCAGCGAGCCGCCCGCGAGGGCGAAGACGAGGCCGAGGCACAGGCTCGCCACCGAAGCCGCGGCGAAGGCGCCGAGCCCGAGCGTGAGGGCCGGGGAGGGGGTGGCGTCGCCCTGCCGCCGGCACAGGACGGCAAGACCGCAGAATCCGGCGGCCAGCCCCCCTGCGGCGGCGGCAAAGTCCGGCGCCACCGCGCCGCCCGTGATTCGCAGATAGGCCAGGGCGAGTGCCGCGAGGGGCGCCACCGCCGCGCCCGCCGCGAAGGCCAGCGCGGTGGCATAGGGCAGGCGGCTGCCGCCCAGGAGCCGCAGCGTGCCGAGACCCGCGACCGCGAGCGATCCGGCCGCCGCCAGCGCCAGCAGCAGACCGGGATGGTCCGTGCCGTACCAGAGGAAGAAGAAGGGGGCGCTCGCGGGCTCGGCCGCCTCCGGCCAGAGCACGAGGGCGCCGGCGAGCGTCAGGGCCGCGACGGCGCCACCCGCGGCGGCGGGCGCGGTGACGAAACCCGCGAGCGCAGGCAGCACGATCGCCGCCAGGGCGGCGGCCGCCCAAGCCAGGCCGCTGCCGGCATGGGCCGTCAGGCCGAGCACCGCCAGCGCCACGCCCGCCGCCGCGGCGAGGGCGAGCGCGGCGAAGCGATCGAGGCGCGCCTCCGCGTCCGGCACGCCGCGCCCCGGCAGGACGGCGAAGACGAGGATCGCCAGCGCCTGCTGCAGCACGAGGTGGACCTGCACGGCGACATTCTCACCGGGCAGAAGGGTGAGGAACAGGGCCCAGGCCGCCGCGCCGAGGGCGCCCGCTACCGCAAGCGCGCGCCAGCCCTTCAGCCAGGCGAAGGCATAGGCGCTGCCCGCCACCACCGGCAGGTAGAGAGCGAGCGGCCACAGGCTCGTCCCCCCGCCCCCGACGAGGAGCGGCGTGGCGAGGGCCCCGACGAGGCCGATGCCGGCCAAAGCCGGCCCGTGCAGCAGGGCGGCGACCATGGCGGCGAGGCCCGTTGCCGCGAGGCCGGCGAAGGCCAGACCCGGCCCGATGAAGCCGTAGAGGGCGTGCGCGGCGTAGACCGCGCCGAACAGGCCGACCGTGCCCGCCGCGGTGACCATGGCCGGTACGTCGGGCCAGATCGGAGGCACGGGCTCCGACCCGCGCAGGCGCCGCCGCAGGAACTCTCCGAGCCCGACGAGACTGAGCGCGAGGGCAAAAGCGCCCGCGATGCGCACGCCCGGCCCGAACAGGCCGCGCTCGGCCGAGTAGCGGACGAGCAGCACCGCGCCGAAGGCGAGGGCGAGGCCGCCGACCCATACGGTCCAGCGGGTGCCGAAGCGCTCCTCGATGGACGGGGCGGGGGCCGAGATCGGCCGCTCCGGTGCCACGGCCGGAACCGCACCGCGCGGCGGCGGCGCAGGCGGAAGGGCAGGGGAGGGAACGGGCGGCACCGCAGCAGGCACCGGCTCCGGTGCAGGAATCGGAGTCGTCATCGGGGTCGTTATCGGGGCCGTGATCGGCCCGGAGCCGGCGACCGGACGCGCCTCCACCAGAGCGAGGCGCCGTTCGAGCACCCGGATATGGTGGCGCTGCCGCAGCGCCAGCAGCAGGCCCGCCGGACCGGACAGCGCAAGCGCCAGCACGATCAGTGCCGCGCTCAGGAAAAAACTATCGTCCATAGGCCGAGCGTCCGCTTCGGGAGCGGCGAAGCTAGCCTCGTGTCCGGCCCTTACGGGTGCGGGTGCTCACACGCTCGTGAAATCGTGGCGTCACGACTCCTACAGATCGCGCGGTCTTGCAAATGCTTGGCGGTTCAGGCGTTCGCAGCGGACGTCATCGCGGCGCCGCCTCAGCGGACAAAGGCGAGATGAAGACGGCAACCCTCGCGTTCGACGACGGCGCAACGACAATCGATCTTCATGCAGCCGATGAACAAGCGCACAGAATCAGGAACGACGACATCTGGGCCAACTTCGACATCGACACCATCGGGTGTCTCGTCCCAAATGAGGCATCCGATATCATTGCGGATCCCCGAAGATGAAATCAGTCCTACCTTGAAAGCGTCCTGCAGAAATAAGTCACGGTAACCAGCCAACATCGGTTAACTCCGCGATTGCTTCTGATGGGTGCCCAAACTTTACGGTTAATGACCCCTAAAATCACGCGGAAAATGATTACTTGAAGTACAAAAAACTTGTTGCGCGACGGGCAAGTTCATGGAAGCCGACGAGAGAGTCCTTATTCGTTCTTCGGCTAAGTGCCTCTCTTTCAGATCTTTTGGTGCCCTGACGGCCTCGCGAAGCGTCCCCGGTGAGTCGTACTCGGGGCGTCGGGCCTGCCTCCGGCGGAACCGGTGCCGGCCGGAGGCCCGCGCCGTCCACGTCAATCGTCCCGCCGCCGCGCCCGGCGACTTGACCCGCCCCGGCCGGAGCCTCACCATTCAGTCTACGCGCGTAGACTAAGGTACAAGAGGCGTGGCGACAGCCCGGTTGGCGAGCATCCCGTTCTTCAAGGAACCGGGTGTCGATCTTTCCCCATTCGAGACGCGCTGCCATTGGCGGCGCTTCGACGAGAACGAGACGCTCGTCGATTACGACGACATCTCCACCGACGTGTACTTCCTCGCCATGGGGGAAGTGCGGATCCTCAACCGGTCGCAATCCGGCAAGGAGGTCATCCTCGGCGAGATGCGCGTGGGCGCCTTCTTCGGCGAGCTGGCGGCACTGGACGGCATCGGCCGCTCGGCCAACGTCACGGCGCTGACCCGGGGTGAGGTCTGTGTCGTACCCGCCCCCGTCTTCCGCCAGATCGTGTTCGCTTCCGAGGTCATCGCCGACCGGCTGTTCCGCCTGCTCGCCAAGCGCGTGCGCGAGTTGAACACCCGGCTGATGGAGCACGCGCTGCTCGACCTGCGCCACCGTCTCTACGCCGAATTGCTGCGCCTCTCCGTGCCGCGGGCCGGGCAGGGGAGCGATTCCGTGGGCGAGCGGGTGGTGACGCCGCCGCCCTACCACCACGTGCTGGCCGCCCGCATCGGCTGCCGCCGGGAGCAGGTGACCCGCGAGTTCACGGTGATGGCGGGCGAAGGCCTGATCGACCGCACCCGCGGCGCCCTCATCATCCGCCGTCCCGACCTGTTGGAGGCTCGGGTGCAGGAGGCTCTGCGGGAGGACGCCTAGAAAACGCTCCCGATGCGAGCGCTTCTCAGGGCCCATTTCCCACGCTACGTCGCCAAGATCCGTCGCGGCACTGGTCCGAAGATCCATCTTGCACGCCAGCACTCCCCTTCCGGACCAGAGGCTCCGCCTGGAGCGGGTCACCAAGCGCTTTTCCGCGCATACGGCCGTCGATGCGGTCTCCCTCGAGCTCGCGGAAGGGGAATTCTTCTGCCTGCTCGGGCCGTCCGGCTGCGGTAAGAGCACCCTGCTGCGAATGGTGGCGGGGTTCGAGACGCCGGATTCCGGCACGATCCGTCTCGGCGAGACCGACCTGACGGCGCTGCCGCCGCACCGGCGGCCGGTCAACATGATGTTCCAGTCCTACGCGCTGTTCCCGCATATGAGCGTGGCGGCCAACCTCGCCTATGGCCTGAAAGGTCTGGGCCTGAGCCGGGCGCAGATCGCCGGGCGGGTGAAGGACCTGCTCCGGCTGGTGCGGCTCGACGGCTTCGAGGCGCGCCGCCCCGACAAGCTCTCGGGTGGCCAGCGCCAGCGCGTGGCCCTGGCGCGCGCCTTGGCCCGCGAACCGCGCCTCCTTCTCCTCGACGAGCCGCTCGGCGCGCTCGACCGCGCCCTGCGCGAGGAGACGCAAGGCGAGTTGCGGGCGATCCAGCGGCGGCTCGGCACCAGCTTTATCGTCGTCACCCACGATGCCGAGGAAGCGATGGCGCTCGCCGACCGGATCGGGGTGATGGAAAGCGGGCGCCTCGTGCAGGTGGGGCCGGCGCGCGCGCTCTATGAGCGGCCGGCGAGCCGCTACGTCGCGGGCCTGCTCGGCGACGTGAACCTGATCGACGGCCGCCTCGGGCGGGCGGAGCCGGGTGGCATCCGCAGCGTCGAGACGGCATTCGGCCTCCTGCGCGCGAGCGGCCAGGGCGAGGCGGGCAACGCGGTCGTGATCGCGGTTCGCCCCGAGCGTCTGATCGTGGGCGGGGAGGGGGGAACCCCTGGGCTGTCCGGCCTTCTGACCGAGGCGACCTTCCTCGGCGACCGCATCCGCTACCGGGTCGAGATGGCGAATTGCACGACCTTACGTGCCTCCGCCGCCCTGCCGGCGCCCGGCCCGATCCCGGCCGTCGGCGAGACCGTCACCCTCGGGGTGCCCGCGCAATCCGCCTGGATTCTGCCGGCATGAGCGGGCTGTCGCGACCGACCGGCGATGACGGCTCGTCGCCGGTTGCCCCCGCACCTGTGGGGCGGCTGTCTCAGCGCCTGGGCCGCGGTCTCGTCCGGGGCCTGCCGCTGCTGTGGCTGGCGCTGTTCTTCCTCGTGCCCTTCGCGGTGACGCTGAAGATCAGCTTCTCCTCGCCGGCCACCGCGCAGCCGCCCTACCTGCCCTTGCTCGAATGGGATGGCGGCCTGGAGGGATGGCGCGAGTTCTTCGAGGCACTCGACTTCCAGAACTACCAGATGATCGCGGCCGACGCGCTCTACCGCGACGCCGCCCTCTCCTCGCTGGGCTATGCCGCGCTCGCCACCGCGATCCTCGTCGGGATCGGCACGCCGACGGCCTACGCCATGGCCCGCGCCTCGGCGCGCTGGCAGCCGATCCTCGTGGCGCTCGTCATCGTGCCGTTCTGGACGAGTTTTCTGATCCGGGTCTATGCCTGGATCGCGATCCTCAAGCCCGAGGGGCTGCTCAACGCGGCCCTTCTGAAACTCGGCCTGATCGCCGCGCCGCTGTCGATCCTCGACAGCCCCTATGGCGTGCTGATCGGGCTCACCTACGCCTACCTGCCCTTCATGGTGCTGCCGCTCTACGCGGTGATGAGCCGGCTCGATCCGGCGCTTACCGAGGCCGCCGCCGATCTCGGCGCGTCGCGGGCGCGGGCCTTCTTCACCGTCACCCTGCCGCTCAGCCTGCCCGGCCTCGCCGCCGGGGCGCTGCTCTGCTTCATCCCGATGGTCGGCGAGTTCATCATCCCCGATCTGCTCGGCGGCTCCGACACGCTGATGCTCGGGCGCGTGCTGTGGAGCGAGTTCTTCTCCAACCGCGACTGGCCGCTGGCCTCGGCAGTAGCGGTGCTGCTGCTGATCCTCGTGGTCGGGCCCGTGGTGCTGTTCCGCGAGGCCGAGTTGCGCCGCGAGGAAGCGGTGGAAGGGGCTCATGAGGGGGCCCAGCGATGAGCCTCTTCGCCCGCACGGCGCTGACTCTCGCGCTGGCCTTCCTCTACGCGCCGATCCTCGTGCTGGTCGCCTATTCCTTCAACGATTCGAAGCTCGTGACCGTCTGGGGCGGGTTCTCGACCCGCTGGTACGGGGTGCTGTTCCGGGACGGGCCGCTGATCGCCTCGGCCCTCGTCTCGCTGAAGGTTGCCGTCCTGTCGGCGGCAATCGCCGGGGTGCTCGGCACCTGCGCCGCGCTGGCGCTCGACCGGCACGGGCGTTTTTGGGGGCGCGGCGCCTATACCGGTCTGCTCTATGCGCCGATGGTAATGCCGGAAGTCATCACCGGCCTGTCGCTGCTGCTGCTCTTCGTCGGCATCGGCCTCGACCGGGGCATCGCGACCCTCGTCATCGCACACGCGACCTTCGCCACCGGCTTCGTCGCGGTGGTGGTGGGGGCGCGCCTGAAGGGCCTCGACCGCTCGCTGGAGGAGGCCGCCGCCGATCTCGGCGCGGGGCCGGCCCGCGTCTTCTTCGGCATCACCCTGCCGCTGATCGCGCCTTCGGTCGCGGCCGGGTTCCTCCTCGCCTTCACCCTGTCGCTGGACGATCTCGTGATCGCGAGCTTCGTCTCGGGGCCCGGCGCCACCACCCTGCCGATGCGGATCTACAGCCAGGTCCGCCTCGGGGTGAACCCGGAGATCAACGCCGCCTCGACCCTGCTGATCGCCGCCGTCGGCCTCGTGGTGCTGGGCGCCTCCTGGCTTACGGGGCGGAAGGGCGCCATGGCCGACTAGGGCGCGCGGCTGATGAGGTCGCGCCCCGTCGCCTACTGTGCTAGCCCGCAATCCATGTCGAGCGATGCGCCGCGGGGCGCCTTCATCACCTTCGAGGGCGGGGAGGGGGCGGGCAAGTCCACCCAGATCGCGCGCCTTGCCGAGACCTTGCGCAGGGTGAGCGGGCGCGAGGTCGTGACCACCCGCGAGCCCGGCGGGACGGAACGGGCGGAAGCCCTGCGTGCGGCTTTGCTGCGGGGCGTGGCCAAGCCCTACGGGCCCTTCGCCGAGGCGCTGATGTTCGCCGCCGCCCGCATCGACCACATCGGGAACTTGATCCGCCCGGCCCTGGACCGCGGCGCGATCGTGCTGTGCGACCGTTTCTCCGACTCGACCCGCGCCTATCAGGGCGCGGCGGGGGGCCTGGATCCGGCGCTGATCGACAGCCTGGAGCGGGTAACGCTCGAGGATCTGCGCCCCGACCTCACCCTGATCCTCGATCTGCCGCCCGAGGCCGGCCTCGCCCGGGCGCGGCGGCGCGGGGCGGGCGAACCCGCCGACCGCTTCGAAGCCGAGGGCATGCGTTTCCACGAGCGGCTGCGGACGGCCTTCCGCAGCATCGCCGAGGCCGAGCCGGAGCGCTGCCGCGTCATCGACGCAGATCTCGGCCCCGATGCGGTCGAGACCGACATCGCCAACGCCATCGCCGCCCGGTGGCCGGATCTGCTGCCAGCCCTGGGAGAAGGGCAGGGACAAGAGGATAAGGCGCGGGAAGGACACGGTCATGCGGCCTGATTCCGCCCGGACCGCCCGCGATGCCCGCACCGAGGCCGAGGCGGGCGACCTCGCCCACGTCCCGCGCCCGCGCGAACAGACCCGCCTTTTCGGGCACGGGCACGCGGAAGCCGCCTTCGCGGGGGCGCTGGCCGCGGGCCGGCTCCATCATGCGTGGCTGATCGGCGGTCCCGCCGGCATCGGCAAGGCGACGCTGGCCTACCGGGTCGCGCGCCGGCTCGTGGCCGACCCGCGCACGCTCCCCTTCCCCGATTCCCTCGACGTACCGGAGGATCACCCGGCCGCGCGGCAGGTGACGGCCCTGTCGCACCCGAATCTGGTCGCGCTGCGCCGGGTCCAGGCGCCGGGCGCCAAGACGCTGCCGACCCGCATCTCGGTCGATGCTGCCCGCGAGGCGCTTGCCCTCTTCGGAGCTACCGCGGGCGGGGAGGGCGGCTGGCGCGTCTGCATCGTCGACAGCGCCGAGGATCTGAACGCCAACAGCGCCAACGCCCTCCTGAAGATGATCGAGGAGCCGCCGCCCCGCGCCATCTTCCTCATCGTCTCCCACGCGCCGGGCCGCCTGCTGCCGACGATTCGCTCGCGCTGCCGGGCCCTGACGCTGCGTGCGCTGCCGGAGGCGGACGTGCGCGCGATCATCGAAGAATTTCCGGCGCCCTTCGCCCGGCCCGACGCGGCGGCTCTGGCGCGGGCCGTCTCGCTCTGCGAGGGCTCGGTCGCCCGCGCGGTGGCGCTTCTCGACCCCGCCACCGCCGCGGTCGAGGCGGAAGTCTCGGCCCTTCTCGCCGGCCTGCCCGAGCCGGACGGGCGGCGCGTGCTCAAGCTGGCCGAAACGCTTGCGGGCCGCGACGCCGAACCTCTGCTTGCCACCGTTCTCGACGCGATCCAGCGCCACGTCGCCACCGAGATCGATCGGCGGCAAGGGGAGGGGCCGGCCCGGCTGCTGGCGCTGGTGGAGGCCGCCGAGCGCATCGCGTCCTCGGCCCGCGAGGCCGCGATCTACAATCTCGACCGCCGGCCGCTGGTGCTCGCGGCCTTTCGTGAATTGGCGGCGGCGACGCGGATTCCGTTAACGTCTTGATAGGCTGAGAACAGCACCGGACGGATCGAGCGCGACCCGTCAATGGGCAAGGCCGGACTTTTTCCCGGCTCGCGCCCGCAAGCCGTGCGACCGCACGGCGCCTGTCAGATCAAAGCACTGATCAGGGTGGTTGCACCGATCAGGACCACGCAGGCGCCGATTTGCACGACGCGAAAGATTTCGCCGGCCGGCCGGCGGTTGTCGTTCGCAGCGCGGCTGCAGGAGTGCAGCATGTAACGGTCAAGATTCGGCTCCGGGAGCTCGATCCACTGCTCTTCAGGCTGGCGAACCTTGGCGATTGACATGAAAACTGTCCTCGAAGTCGTCGGCGAGGGTGGGCCAACGCTTTTGACCACGCTGGAACCTTGTCGGCCGGTCGCAGCGCCGCCGAGGATTAACCCGATGATCCCCGCCGTGTCCATGCAAAATAGAACAGGATGCTGGGTATTATAGCACCATAATGCAAAATGCTCGGGGCTCAGGCCTCGGAACGCTCGATACATGCATCCAGCGAATATCTGGCATTTGGTGCTTGGTATACCAGAACGGCCCCGTTGGTGGCACATACGCTGCAACGCAACAAACCGCACGGGATGCCCACCATGATCTCCCTGGCTCTGCTCGCCGC
This sequence comes from Methylorubrum sp. SL192, assembly GCF_026672325.1. Taxonomy (NCBI): domain Bacteria; kingdom Pseudomonadati; phylum Pseudomonadota; class Alphaproteobacteria; order Hyphomicrobiales; family Methylobacteriaceae; genus Methylorubrum; species Methylorubrum sp. SL192. The sequence goes on along the minus strand of NZ_JAPPQV010000003.1, from coordinate 3,508,045 downwards.
CCTCACTGCCGGCGTCGCCAACATCGCTCTGGTCACCCTGGTGGCCAACCGTCTCGGTCCGAAGGCCGATACCGCTGCTGCCGGCGAGTTCGCGGCCGTCGGCGGGGCTGCGCCTGCTTCCGCGAAGCGCGCCGCCGTCAAGATCGGCAACGAGAACGTCCTGCCCGTCGGCGCCCAGCGCGCCGCCTAAGCGCCCTCGACCCTACACGAGTGCTGCACGTTCAAAGAGCCCTGCCGGGTCCCGGCAGGGCTCTTTTGCGTCTTCATAAGGAGCGCCGCTTCGGGCCGGATGCGGGCGGCGCGGCGCCCTCCTTCGCGCGCCGGCCTCCGGCGCCCGGCAGGCCGGTTGCGTCGCGGGACGTTGCGCGCCACAAGGCATGACAGTCCGACCTTCGCATCCGGGACATCTTCTGACGTGAGCGCGAGCGAGAAGGCGAACGAGCCCTTCCTCATCACCACGGCGATCTCTTACCCGAACGGCGCGCCGCATATCGGCCACGCCTACGAGGTGATCGCCACCGACGCCATCGCCCGCTTCCACCGCCTCGACGGGCGCGACGTGCTGTTTACCACTGGCACCGACGAGCACGGCCTCAAGATCCAGCAGACGGCGTCCCGCGCCGGCGTCACGCCGCGCGCCTTCGTCGATGACATGGCCGGGCGCTTCGAGGCCGTGGCCGACCGGCTCGACTGCAGCTACGACCGCTTCATCCGCACCACGGAAGCCGACCACTACGCCGCGGCCCAGGAGCTGTGGCGGCGGATGGAGGCCAACGGCGACATCTACCTCGCCAAATATGCCGGCTGGTACTCGGTGCGCGACGAGGCCTATTACGACGAGGCCGAGACCGCGCTCGGCCCCGACGGCAACCGCCGCTCGATCAAGACGGACACGCCCGTCGAGTGGATGGAGGAGGAAAACTACCTCTTCCGTCTCTCAAAGTACCAGGAACCCCTGCTCAAGCTCTACGCGGAGCAGCCGGACTTCCTCGGCCCTGAGACGCGGATGAACGAGGTCGCGAGCTTCGTGCGCTCCGGCCTCAAGGATCTCTCGATCAGCCGCACCACCTTCGACTGGGGCGTGCCGGTGCCGGACAGGCCGGGCCACGTCATGTATGTCTGGGTCGATGCCCTGACCAACTACCTGACGGTGACGGGCTTTCCCGATGCGCAGGCGCCGAACGCCCGGTTCTGGCCAGCGAGCCTGCATATCATCGGCAAGGACATCGTCCGCTTCCACGCGGTCTACTGGCCGGCCTTCCTGATGTCGGCCGGGCTGCCGCTGCCCAAGCGCGTGTTCGGCCACGGCTTCTTTCTCAGCCGTGGCGAGAAGATGTCGAAGTCGCTCGGCAACGTGGTCGATCCGCTCGATCTCGTCGGCACCTACGGCGTCGATCCGGTGCGCTACTTCCTCCTGCGCGAGGCGCCATTCGGCAGCGACGGCAATTACGACCACGAGGCGATCATCAACCGCATCAACGCGGACCTCGCCAACGACCTCGGCAACCTCGCCCAGCGCTCGCTCTCGATGATCACGAAGAACTGTGAGGGCGCGGTGCCGGAGCCGGGTGCCTTCACCGAGGCCGACGAACGCCTGCTCGCCGCCGCCGGCGCCCTGCCAGAGAAGGCACGGGGGCTGATGCAAAATCTCGCCCTGCACGCGATCCTGGCCGAGATCTGGGCCGTGGTCGGCGAGGCCAACCGCTACTTCGCCTCCGAAGAGCCGTGGAAACTGCGCAAGTCCGATCCGGCGCGCATGAACACGGTGCTCTACGTCACGGTCGAGACCCTGCGCCGGGTCGGCCTGATGGTGCAGCCCTTCGTGCCGACGGCGGGCGCCGCTTTGCTCGACCTGCTCGCCGTGCCGGTGAACGCACGCAGCTTCGCTTTTACCGGCGCCGAGCACCGCCTGCAGGGCGGCACGGCGCTGCCCGCCCCAGCCCCGATCTTCCCCCGCTTCGAGAAGCCGGAGGCGACGGCCTGACGCCGCCTCCCCGCATCGCTCCTTCCCCAAAGAATCCGCCAAAGAGACCATGCTGGTCGACAGCCACTGCCACCTCGATTTCCCGGACTTCGCGCAGGACATTCCGGGTGTGATCGCCCGCGCGGCCGACGCCGGCGTGACGCGCCTCCTCACCATCTCGACGCGGGTCGCCAAGGCCGACAGCTACCGCGCGCTCGCCGAGGCGAACGCGGCGGTCTGGTACACGGTGGGCACCCACCCGCACGGCGCCGCCGAGGAGCCGGACGTGCCGGCCGAGACCATCGCCGCGCTGGCCGATGCCCCGCGCTGCGTCGGCATCGGCGAGGCGGGGCTCGACTACCATTACGAGGACGCCGCGCCGGAGGCGGTGCAGGAGCGGGTGCTGCGCGCCCATATCGAGGCCGCCCGCCTCTCCGGCCTGCCGCTGGTGATCCATTCCCGCGACGCCGACGCGCATATGGAAGCGGTGCTCACCGGCGAGATGGCAAGGCGGCCGTTCAAGGCGGTGCTGCACTGCTTCTCATCCGGTGCGCGGCTCGCTGAAGTCGGGGTCGAGCTCGGCCTGTCGGTCTCGTTCTCCGGCATCGTCACCTTCCGCCGCTCGGACGCTTTGCGCGACATCGCCCGCAGCGTGCCCCTCGACCGCATCCTGGTCGAGACCGACGCGCCGTTCCTCGCGCCCGAGCCGCACCGGGGGCGACGCTGCGAACCGGCCTACACCGCCGACACCGCCCGCGTGCTGGCCAAGGCGCTCGGCCTGCCCTTCGAGGAGTTTTCCGCGCGCACGACGGCGAACTTCTACCGGTTGTTCTCGAAGGCCGCCGCGATCGAGGGAATCGCCGCATGAGGATGGGGGAGGGCGCATGCCGAGCTTGAGCCTGCGCATCCTCGGCTGCGGCTCGTCCGGCGGCGTGCCGCGGGTCGGTTACGGCTGGGGCGCCTGCGACCCGGCCGAGCCGCGCAACCGCCGCCGCCGCTGCTCGCTGCTGGTGGAGCGGCGCCAAGGGGACGGAAACGGGGACGGAAACGGGGGAGGGGGCGCCACGACGGTGCTGGTCGATACCTCGCCGGATCTGCGCGAGCAGCTCATCGACGCCGGCGTCACCCGCCTCGACGCCCTGCTCTACACCCACGCGCATGCCGACCACACCCACGGCATCGACGACGTGCGCCCGCTCGTCATCCACATGCACCGGCGCATCCCGGTCCATGCCGACCCCCTCACCCACGCGCACCTCATGAAGCGCTTCGGCTACGCCTTTGAGACGCCGCCAGGCAGCCTCTACCCGCCGATCCTCGACCTGCACGAGATGCGAGCGGATGAACCGCTGACCATCGCGGGCGCGGGCGGGCCGATCGTGGCGGACGCCTTCCGCATGGAGCACGGCAACGAGATCGCCCACGGCTTCCGCTTCGGCCCCGCCGCCTACGCGCCGGACGTGAGCCTGATGCCCGAGGCGGCCAAGGCCCGCCTGCACGGCCTCGACCTGCTCATCATCGATGCCCTGCGCGAGACCCCTCACCCGTCGCATTACTCGGTCTCGGACGCGCTCGCCCTGATCGAGGAGGTCGCGCCGCGCCGCGCCATCCTGACGAACCTCCACACCGATCTCGACTACGCGACGCTGGCCAAGAAGCTGCCGGGACACGTGGTGCCGGCCTATGACGGGCTGACGGCGACCGTCGATCTCTAGAGCATCATCCCGAAAGGTGGTTGCCGGCTTTCGGAAAAAGATGATGCAAGAACAAAAGGTTAGAGCATCGTCCTAGATCCGATATCCAGGACGATGCTCTCAAGAAGATCAGGGCCTTACGGTCCGCATCTCCGGCCGGAAGAACAGCCCGGATTTCAGGCTGTCGCCGATGCGATGCGCCCGCTCGACGAGGATCCCCGCGATCTCAGGCACGAAGACTTCCCTGGCGGTCTCCTCGAACAGGCCGAGCCAGCGCGCGAAATGCGCAGGGTTGATCCCCTCGATCCCGAGGTGGCGGCCGAACGGGTTGCCCTTGTAGCGGCCGGTCTTGAGCAGCACCGAGGACCAGAAATCGTGGATCGTGGCGAGATGGCGCGGCCACGCCTCGTCCGGAATCTTGGCCGCGAAGACGGGGCCGATCAGCGGATCGCGGCGCACCCGGGCGTAGAAGGCGTCGAGGAAGGCGGCCAGAGCCGCTTCGGTGAGTTCGGCCTGCTTCATGCGACAGCGCGGGCTGTAACAGCGCGGGGAGGGGGCTTCATGCTTGCGAAAGCCGCCCCTGCCCCGGTCAGTTCCGGGCGATCGAGGGCTGGATCAGGCCGGCGCCGACGAGGATCTGGGCAGCGGCCGCCTTGGCGAGCTGGTGGTAGCCGGCATCGGTCATGTGCAGGCCGTCGGGGCCGATCATCTGGGCCGGGGTCATCAGTCCGTGCGAGACCCAGGACTGCATCAGGGCGCGGCGGCGGATCACCGGCACGCGCAGTTCGGTGGCGAGCGCGTGCAGAGCCTCGCCGTAGCGCTCGGCGCCCTCCATGCCCGAGAGCTTGCTGCACCATTGCTGGTCCATCAGCACCACGTCGGCTCCGGTGGCGCGGATCGCCAGGATGCCCGCGCGGGTCAGTTCGACGAAACGCTCCAGCGGCACCCCGGCGAGCGGATCGTTGCTGCCGGTCTGCCAGACCACGAGATCCGGGCGCTCGGCCAGCACATCGCGCTCCAAGCGCCGCGCCATCGCCTCGGCGGTGTCGCCGCCCTTGCCGCGGTTGATCACGGTGATCGAACGTCGGCTCGACGCGCCGATCTGGAGGCGCTCCTCCAAGTCGCGCTCGAGCAGGGCAGGGTAGGCCATGGCCGGGGACGAGGCGCCCGCCCCTTCCGTCGAGGAGGAGCCGAAAGCCACGATCCGCACATCGCCGTCGCGCCCGAGCTGTGAGGCGAGCCGTGCCAGCTTCGTCGGCAGGCGCTCGACGGACGCCGGCATCTGCGGTGCCACGACCGGCGGCGCATCGGGCTGCGCGCGGGCACCGGACAGGCCGAGCGGGCCGGCGAGGGCGGTGGCGAGGATGAGACCAGAGAGCGGGCGGTGGAACATGGCGAAACGTCTAGCAGCCGATTCTGTTTCCCGATGTCTCCGACTGTTGCCCGATGATTGTGACGATTGCGAGGGTTCGATTCGATAGGCCGGATCGGCATCGGAGGGACGAAAACCAGGAAATTGCCGGGGATTTATGGTTAACAAATACCTGCAAGGGCATCTGCACCCGCTCTCATGTTCCATAATATATCTTATGCGAACGGCTTTGATGGGCTGCGAAAGGCGTGAACGGGCAAAGGATCCACGGCCCGAAACGGCGCGCAGGCACTCTGTCGGATGCATGAGGCTGCATCGGCTTTGCGCCTTACGCGAAGGCGCCCTGCCCCGGCCGACCGTGACGGCTCGCGGACGCTTCGTCAGGCGTCCGTTGGACCGGTGACGAAGACGAGGCGCACCACCGTGCCGCCCTCGTTGGCGTAGGTGAGCGTGCCGTCGAGCTGGCCCGCGAGCCCCTGAACGATCCGGAAGCCGAGACTGCGGCTCGTGTCCGGATCGAAGGTCGCGGGGATGCCTGGCCCGTTATCGGCGATGCTGAGCGACGCCTGCCCCGCTCCGAGGGTTTCGAACCGGATGGTGATGGTGCCGCGCTCGGTCCCATGGAAGGCGTGCTTGAGGGCGTTCGTCACCACCTCGACCACGAGGAGCGACAGGGTGGTCAGGCGGGCGAGATCGAGGCGCACCGGCGGCGCATCGACAAGACAGACGATGTTGCGCGCGCCCGTCGCGTCGAGCAGGTCGGAGCAGAGCTCCTGCAGGTACTGGCCCACGGGCTGGTCGGCCCGCGCCGGGTCGTAGAGGCGGCGATGGATGCGCGCGATCGTCTGCAGCCGGGCCTGCGCCTCGTCGAAGACGTCGGCCGCCTCCTGCGGATTGTCGATGACCTTGCGCTTCTGAAGGGCGAGGAGGGCCGCCACGAACTGCATGTTGTTGGCGACGCGGTGCTGCAGCTCCTGAAACATGGTGCGCTGCTGCTCGTAGAGTTGGGCGCTCACCGCCCGCTCCGCATTCAGCCGTTCCCCCGCGACGCGCATCAGGTGGATGAGCGTGATGTCGACCGTGACGATGAAGGCGTAGAAGCCGAGTGCCAGCGCGGTCTGCGCATCGAACAGAAAGACGTTCGCCTCGCCGATGAAGAAGTACCACGCGGCGAGCCCCGAGAGCACGGCGCAGACGATCCCCGGCCGCAGGCCGAAGAAGAACGTCGTCAGGATCACCGCCGGAAAGAAAGTCAGGAACGGGAAGCCCGGCGGCAGCACGTCGTCGAGCGCGTGGCGCAGGGCGATGGCGATCCCCGTCGCGCCCAGGGCAGCGACGTCGCCGAACCACGGCGGCGCGGGCAGCCGTCCGGCGGCAAGGGCGAGGAAGGACGGCATCTGGAGGGGGAGGGTCCGCAATGTGATTCGAAAGAACATTATCCGGTTTTCAGGCCCGATCTGTGTCCCGCCCACCGCGGTGCAGGTTTTTCCGCCCGTCGTTCGGGCCGGGGCGGATGAGATGAGGCACAACCCTCAAAGCCAGGCTCGATCACGCTGCAATCGCACACGGTTCTAAGTTCTTCGACTTCCGCGCTTTTGCACGCCCGGCAGGCATCCATTTCGGTGCAGGGCGATCTATTTCGGGATGGGCTGCGACCGGAGCAGCGCCCCCCCTCGCCTCCCGCTGTACTTGCCGCTGCCCTTCCCTGCCCCGGTTTAACGGCTCGGGGATCGTGCCGCCCGCCGCCCGGCGATCTCGGCAATGAGGATGCCGCCGAGCACGAGGAGCAGCGCCAGCATTTCGGCCCCGCCGAAGGGTTCGCCCGCCAGCAGCACGGCGAGTCCCGCGCCGAAGACCGGCACGAGGTTCACGAACAGTCCGGCCCGGTTCGGGCCGATCAGCTCGACGCCGCGGATGAAGGACAGCTGTGCCAGCAGCGACGGACCGAGCGCGACGAAGGCGACGATGGCCCAGGCCGTCGCGGTGGTGGGCCAGATCGCGTGGCCGAGCGCCCATTCGGCGGCGAGCGGCGGCAGCGAGGTGAGGAAGGCGGCCAGCGCCAGCGCGGTGAAGAAGGCGAGCCCCGACACGGCGGGGCGCCCGGCGAGCGCCACGGTGTAGCCGGCATAGACGAGGCTCGCAGCGAGCATCAGGCCGTCGCCGCGGTTGAGGCCGAGATGCGCCAGCACCGCGAGATCGCCGTGGGTGGTCGCCACCGCGACACCCACCAGGGTCACGGCGGCGCCGATCACCTGCCCTGCCCTCACCGGCACGCGGCGCACGGCGCGGTTCAGCGCCATGACGAAGACGGGAACCGCCCCCTGGATCAGGGCGACGTTGACCGCGCTGGTATAGGTGCCGGCGGCGTAGAACAGGCTGGCAAAGATGGTGAAGCCGCACGCGCCCATCAGGAACAGGTAGGGCCAGCGCTGTACCAGCCGGTCCCGGTCCGCCAGAACCTGGCGGCGGGCCACCACGAGCAGCACCGCGAAGGCGAAGGCCCAGCGCAGGGTGGTCAGCACCTGCGGCGAGACCTCCCCGACCGCCCACTTGCCGGCCACCGTGTTGCCTGCCCAGAGGAGGGTGGTCAGCGTCAGGATCGGGTAAGCCGCCGCGGAGGCGCGGGCGCCGGTGGTGCCTTGGGTCACGCTGGCAGGATCGCTCTCAGAACCGAAAGGTCGCCACGGCGGGAAGCCGCTCCTCGACAACAGACCCATCGACGATCCTCCGGATCGTCCGGGTACCGTCGATTTCGATCACGATGTGCTCGCCGGGATTGGCGCGTCGCAGGGTGTCCGCAATATCCTCGATCCTTTCGATGATGGCGCGGCGCCGATTGTGCGGCAGAGCCACGACGGCGAGGCGCTTCCCCTGCAAGCTCTGTTGATCCGCGATGTTCTTGTCGTTGGTGACGAGCACATCGTACCCCTCGGCCTCGCACGCGCGGATGAGGACGCCGTTGCTCAGCGATATCCACTTACGCGGGAACCGGGAAGCATCGATCCCTTGTTCGATCAGGGCGCTCGCCAGGTGCCGGGGCACGCCCTCGTCGATCACCACCTTCATACGACGTCATGCCGCCCGTGGCGCGGCGAGCGAACGGGCGGTGAGTTCGAGCACTGCCACGACATCACCTCTGTCGAGGCTCTCGTACTCGTCCAGGATCTCATCGAGCGAGAGGCCGTCGGCAAGGTTCTCGAACAGCACCTCCACAGGCACGCGCGTTCCCCGAAAGACGCGCCGACCTCCCATGACAGCGGGATCGGAGGTCACCAGTTCGTCGAGACGGAGTCGCGTCGCGGTCTCTCGCATCGCTCGATGCCTTGTTCGTCATCGTTCCCGTTGGAAGAGATAGCCGCGAACCGGGGACGGCACCAGGGATCGCCCCTCCCCGCCGCCGGGTTCAGCCTTTCGTCGGCTTGACGTTCCCCCGCGCCTGCCCGACTCCTCCCGCCACACCGGACGGAGCCGAACCCCTGCCCGCTTTCAAACCCTCGCGCCGCCACGCCGATCTCGGGCCCGACTTCTACGACGTCGTGGCCCCGGCCGACTTCCCCTCGGCGATCCTGCGCTACCGCAACCAGGCGTGGGCGCGGCGCGTCGGGCTCGACGATCTGTCGGACGAGGCTTGGATCGCGCATTTCGCGCGCTTCACGCCCCTGCCCGGCTCGTTCGAGCGGCCGCTGGCGCTGCGCTACCACGGCCATCAGTTCCGCTCCTACAACGCGGATCTCGGCGACGGGCGCGGCTTCCTGTTCGCGCAAGTCCACGACCGGCGCGACGGGCGCCTGCTCGATTTCGGCACCAAGGGCAGCGGCACGACACCCTGGTCGCGCGGCGCGGACGGGCGGCTCACCCTGAAGGGCGGCGTACGCGAGGTGCTGGCCACCGCCATGCTGGAGGCGCTCGGCGTCGAGACCTCGAAGTCATTCAGCCTGATCGAGACCGGCGAGGCGCTGGAACGGGGGGACGAGCCCTCCCCCACCCGCTCGGCGGTGCTGGTGCGGCTGTCGCACGCGCACCTGCGCATCGGCACCTTCCAGCGCTTCCAGTTCCTCGAACAGCCCGAGGCGATCGCCCGCCTCGTCGATTACGTGGTCGAAACCTACTATCCCGGCATCCAAGAGGCGGACGGGACTGAGCGCGCGGCCCTGTTCTTCGAGGCGATGCTGGCGCGAGTGGCGCGGATGGGCGCGCAGTGGATGGCCGCGGGCTTCGTCCACGGCGTGCTCAACACCGACAATATCAACGTCACCGGCGAGAGCTTCGATTACGGCCCCTGGCGCTTCGCTCCCACCCATGATCCGGCCTTCACCGCCGCCTATTTCGACGAGTGGGGCCTCTACAGCTTCGGCCGCCAGCCCGAGGCCCTGTTCTGGAACCTGAGCCGGCTGGCCGATTGCCTGCTCGGCCTCGTGCCGAAGGAGCGGCTGGAGGCGGGGCTGAAAGGCTTCGGCCCGGCGCTTCAGGACGCGTTCGCCGAAGCGATCCTGTTCCGGCTCGGGGTTACGCCCGCGCAGGGGGAGGGCGAGGGCGCGGTCCACCGGCTGGTCGGCGCATTCTGGGCCTTCCTCGAGACCAGCCGCGCGCCGTTCGAGCAGGTCTTCTTCGACTGGCGCGGCGGGCTGGCGAGTGAGCCCCGCGCGGCCCGGAGCCCGGCGGGCGAGCACTACGCCAGCGACGCCTTCCGCCCGGTCCACACCGCGCTCCAGGCGATGCGCCCTGCCGCCAAGGCCAACCTCGACCACCCTTACTTTGCCCGCGAAAAGCCCTGCACGATGCTGATCGACGAGGTCGAGGCGCTCTGGGCGCCGATCGCCGAGGCCGACGACTGGTCGGCGCTCCACGCCAAGCTCGCCGAGATCGAGACCATGGCCGGGGCCTACGGCACGCAAGCGCTCCCCCCGGGGGCCTGAGGCGGAGATGGCTCAGCGTTTCGTTCTGCAGGGGCGGACCGCCCTCGTTACGGGGGCCGCGAGCGGCATCGGCGCGGCGCTGAGCCTCGCGCTGGCGGGGCGCGGTTGCGCCCTGGCGCTGGCCGACCGCGACGCGCCGGGCCTCGCCGAGACGGCGCGGGCCGCCCGCGCTGCCGGCGTCACGGTCAGCGAACACGTGCTCGACCTCGCCGACCGGGAGGCGCTTCTCGCATTGCCGGAGGCGGTCCGTACCCGTCACGGCGGGCTGCACCTCCTCGTCAACAATGCCGGCGTGGCGCTCGGCGGCCGGTTCGAGGACACGGACCCGGCCGATATCGACTGGCTCATGGACGTGAACCTGCACGCGGTGATGCGGCTGACCCATGCCTGCCTGCCGTTGTTGCGGGCTCAAGCACAGGCCCAGATCGTCAACCTGTCGAGCGTGTTCGGCATCATCGCGCCCGCGGGGCAGGCAGCCTACGCGGCGAGCAAGTTCGCGGTGCGCGGCTTCACCGAGGCCCTGCGCCATGAAGTCGAGGGCACCGGGCTCGGCGTCACGCTGGTGCATCCGGGCGGGGTCGCCACCGCGATTGCCCGCAACGCCCGCCGACCTCGCACCATGGATCCGCACGAAGCCGCCCAAGCCCATCTCGCCTTCGAGCGCCTCCTGACGATGAGCCCGGCGAAAGCCGCCGCGGCGATCCTGCGCGGAATCGAAACGCGGGCGCCCCGCGTGGTGATCGGCGCCGACGCCCGCCGTGCCCTGCTGATCCAGCGCCTGATGCCGGTGCGCTACTGGTCGCTGATCCGCCGCGCCGTTCGAGACACTTAACCATGGCCAGCCTGCGCGCCCATCTCTACGATCTCACCATCCGCCTCGCGGTGAAGGGGCGGCTCGGCGGCACCCACGATGTCTACGCGATCCGCCGCGCCTTCGAGGGCGCCCGGTTCCCAACGCCGGCCGGCGTCGCCTTCACCCCTGGCGAGGTCGGCGGCGTGCCCGGCGAGTGGGCGGAGGCCGCAGGGGCGAAGACGGAAGGGACCCGCGCGGATGGCGAGCGCCCCACCCTGCTCTATTGCCACGGCGGCGGCTTCATTGCCTGCTCGGCGCAATTGTACCGCCCAGTCACCGGCCGCTTCGCTCGAGCCGGGTTCCGGGTGTTCACGCCGGATTACCGGTTGGCGCCGGAGCACCCCTTCCCCGCGGCGGTCGAGGATTGCACGGGCGTCTGGGCCACGCTCGCGGAAGCGGGCCCGGCGGTCGTCGCTGGGGATTCCGCGGGCGGCAGCCTGGCGCTCACCACGATCATCGAGGCGCGCCGCCTCGGCCTGACCCCGCCCGTGGCGGCGGCCCTGTTCTCGCCGGCCACCGACCTGATCGGCCGCAGCGCCTCGTTCCGCACGAATGGGCGGCGCGACGCGATGTTCCGCCCCGAGGCGCTGATGCGGCTGGTTCCGGCCTACCTCGCCGGGGCCGACCCTGCCAACCCGCGCGCCTCGCCGATCGAGGCGGATTTTTCCGGGTTTCCGCCGCTCCTGATCCATGTCGGCCTCCGCGAGATCCTGCGCGACGATTCCCTGCGCCTCGCCGAGAAGGCGAAGGCCACGGGTGTGCCGGTCGAACTCACGGTGTTTCCCGTGGTGGCGCATGCTTGGCAGCTCGCCGAGAGCTTTCTGCCCGAGGCACGCCGCTCCCTCGACGAGGCCGCGACCTTCCTGCACCGCGCCCTGAAAGCGCCCCCCCATCCTGAGGCGGAGGTCGCCGCGTGAGCGAAGCGCCCCTCGATCTCGTCATCGTCGGCGCCGGCTTTTCCGGTCTCGCCATGGCGATCCGCGCGCGGCAGGCCGGGTTCGACCGCCTCCTCGTGCTGGAGAAGGCCGCAGGCGTCGGCGGCACGTGGCGGGAGAACACCTATCCGGGGGCCGCCTGCGACGTGCCCTCGCAGCTCTACTCCCTCTCCTTCGCGCCGAAATCCGACTGGTCGCGCCTCTTCGCGCCCCAGCCCGAGATCGAGGCCTATCTCGAAGGGCTCGTGGCCGCGCACGGCCTCGCGCCGTTCCTGCGCCTGGAGACCTGCGTGACGCGCGCCGTCTTCGATGCGGAGGCGGGCCTGTGGCGGGTCGAGACCGACAAGGGCGTCCTCTCCGCCCGCGTGCTCGTCGGTGCCATGGGCGCCCTGCACCACCCTGCCCTGCCCCGCCTTCCCGGCCTGGAGCAGTTCTCGGGAAAGGCCTTCCACTCGGCGGCCTGGGATCATTCCTGCGACCTGACGGCTCAGCGCGTCGGCGTGATCGGCACGGGGGCGAGCGCGGTGCAGTTCGTGCCGGAGATCGTCGGCCGCGTCGCCCATCTCACCCAGTTCCAGCGCTCGGCCCCCTGGATCCTGCCCCGCGGCGACCGCCCGACCGGGCGCGGATTTCGGCGGCTGATGCGGATTGCCCCCTTGCGCCGGCTCCACCGCGCCTCGCTGTTCTGGCGCCGCGAGGTCACGGCGCTCGCGGGCTTCACCCGCGTCTCGCGCGTGACCGCTTTGGCCGAAGCGTGGTCGCGCCGGCACCTCGCGGCTTCGATCGCCGATCCGGCGCTGAGACGACAGCTCACGCCTGACTACCGGCTCGGCTGCAAGCGGGTGCTGCTCTCGGACGACTATTACCCGGCGCTAGCCCGGCCCAACGCGAGCCTCGTCACCGCGCCGATCCGCGAGGTTCTGCCCCACGGCATCGTCACGGCCGACGGCGCCGAGCACCCGCTCGACGTGCTGATCTTCGCCACCGGCTTCGCACCCGGCGGCAGCGTTGTGCGTACGGAGGTGATCGGGCGCGACGGGTTAAGTTTGCTGCAAGCATGGAAGCAGGGAGCGGACGCCTTCCGCGGCGTCTCGGTGGCGGGCTTCCCGAACTTCTTCCTGCTGCTCGGCCCCAATACCGGGCTCGGCCACAACTCGGTGCTGCTGATGGTCGAGGCGCAGGTCGCCCACGTGCTCGGCGCGCTGAAGCGGCTGCGCGACCAGCCTGGCGGCGTGCTGGAGGTGCGCCCCGAGGCTCAGGCGCACTTCCGCGAAGAGGTCGATGCGCGGATGCGGGACAGCATCTGGACGCAGGGCGGCTGCGGGAGCTGGTATCTCGACCGCGCGGGGCGCAACCGCACCCTCTGGCCCGGGACAGTGGGGGATTACGTGCGCGGCACCGAGCGGATGCGGGCGGAGGATTACGACGTCGTCGGTTCCTCAGGGCTCCGCCCTGGACCCGCGAAAGGGCTTGTCCTTTCGAAACCCTGATTATCTCGGCCGGTCCTGCTTGCGCTCGACCTCCAGGCGTATGCCCCGGCCGGCCAGGAGGATTTCGGCGAGGAAGGCCAGGATCGCCAGGATGGTGCAGCCGAGCGCAAGGCCGAAGCAGGCGAACAGCACGGAGGCCGCGGAGGCGTCCCTGAGGGCGCCGACGAACAGGGTCAGCACGGCCGCGCCCGTCATCACGCCGCCGAGGCTCGCCAGCACCACGGCGAGATCGAGCAGAAGCGAGCGCCGGCGCAGGTAGGCGAGGCGGTGGGCCAGCGTCGCCCGCGCCGCCTCGTCCGCACCGGGCAGGCTGGCCGAGAGCGCATCGACCTTGTCGGCGACGCGGCCGAGGCGGGTCGAGAACACGTTGAGCAGGGTCGCCAGCGCCGAGAGCAGGAAGGCGGGGGCGAGCGCTACCTGGATGATGTGGGCGATGCTCTCGGGATCGCCCGTCGCGGTCTGGAACATGCCGTCGGGTTCGTCTCAGGCCCGGCGGGCGCGGCGCCGCTCGCGGAAGATGAGGGCGAGGTTGCGCAGGTAGATGAAGGTGGACAGCCCCTGCCCGATGATGATCACCGGCTCCCGGCGCACGAAGCCGTAGACCAGGGTCATCAGCCCGCCGATGATCGACAGGAACCAGAACGAGAGCGGCATCACGCTCTTTCCCGCCCGCTCGCTGGCGATCCATTGCAGGATGAAGCGGGAGCCGAATACGAGCTGCGCCCCGATGCCGAACACCAGCCAGAAATCGAAGCGGGTGACGAACACGTCGTAGAAATAAGCCGGCAGGTCCTCGGCGAGCTGGATCAGCATGGATTTACCGGCTCTCGCTATGCGGGATTTCCTCGGCCCGGGGGGCGGGGCGCCGCCGCCGGATCAGCCACCACACCCCGGCCAGATCGAGGATGCCGACCCAGAGCCGGTCGAACATCCCGTAATTCGAGTGCCCGGTGAAGCGCGGCCGGTCCACCACGTCGCGGTGAACCACGCCGAACCCCTCGCGGGTGACGAGCGCGGGCATGAAGCGGTGAAGCGCGTCGAAATAGGGCAGCGTAAGGTAGACCTCGCGGCGAAACACCTTGAGCCCGCAGCCGGTATCGCGGGTGGCGTCCTTCAGGATCTTTCCGCGCACGCCGTTGGCGATCCGCGACTGGAACTGCTTCCACGCCCCCTTCCGGCCGATCCGCTGCCCCTGTGCGAGCCCGACCGTCGGGCCGGCCTGCTCGAGGGCGGCATAGAGCACGGGGATGAAGGACGGATCGTTCTGGCCGTCGCCGTCGAGCGTGGCGATAACGGGCGCGCGGGCGCGCAGTACGCCGCTGCGCACCGCCCCGCTCTGGCCGCCGCCGCGGTCGTGGCGCACCACCCTGAGCCACGGATGCTTGGCCTGCAGGCCGCGGAGGGTGGCCAGCGTCGCGTCGGTCGAGCCGTCATCGACGTAGATGACCTCGAACGGCGCCAGGGTCTGGCAGGCATGGCCGATCTCGGCCACCAGAGCCTCGATGTTGCCGGCCTCGTTCTTCACCGGCACCACCACGCTGAGGCGCGGCGGCCGAAAGACAGGATCTACGGACTGGGTCGTCGTGCTCATGGCGTGGAACCCGGCAGCGCGGCGTAGGCGGAGACCCCGACCGGCTTGCCGCCGTTGATGTTGAAGCCGGTGACCCGGCCGACGGGGCTAAGCGGTTGCCCGCCTTCGGCCGCCGTGAATTCGGCGGCGAACCGGTCCTCGACCAGCACGACGCGGCAGCCGCCCTCTCGTAGGAAGGCGATGGCCTCCGCGCCGGAATTCAGCATGGCCAGATCCGTGCCGACGGTGAAGACGAGGCTCGGCTCGCGAAGGCCGAGGCTTGCCACACGCGGCGCCTCGCAGGGCAGGGCGTCGCGGATCGCGGCGAGCCGTGGCGAGACCTTGAGGCTTTGCAGCACCGGCTGGGTCAGGCCGAACACGGCGCCCGACAGCAGCACCGAAGCGGCGACGGCGAGGACCAGAGCGCCCTCCCCTGCCTCTTGCCGTGTCCCTTGCCCCGCCCCTTGCCCCGCCCCTTCGCTCGCCCCGCGCGCAAAGGCGGCCCAGGCGAGGCCAGCGAGGAGGCAAGTGGCGAGCAGCAGCGGCAGGGCGGCCAGGGGCAGCACTTGGTCGAGACGCCACGCGGCGAGGCTGAGGCCCAGCGTCAGCCCGACCGGAATCAGCACGACGAGCCCCGCCACCCAGCGCGCGCCCGGACGTCGCGGATCGAGCCCATCGCGCGACAGCGCCAGCACGGTGAGGATCGCCACCGCCGGCATCAGGGGGAGGACGTAATGCGGCAGCTTGGTCGGCACCGCCTCGAAGATCAGCCACATCGGCACGATCCAGGTGAGCAGCAGCGCCACCGCCTCCTCGCCCCGCCGCGCCCAGGCGAAGGGAAGGCTGAGGGCGGCGAAGGCGGCGCCCGGCCAGAAGGTGGCGAAGAAGGCGAGCGCGTAGGCGCCGGGCGGGCCCCAATGCTTCTCGGCGCCGGTGCCGACCTTGCCGAGCATGTCGCGCCCCACCGCCTCGCCGAAGAAGGCGCCGCCGCTCTTCCAGGCGATCGCCAGGAACCAGGGCGCCACGACCGCGAGCGTGATGAGGAGGCCTAAGCGCGGGCGCAGGTCGAGCAGCCAGCGGGCCGAGCCCTCGCGCAGACACAGCACGAAGGCGGCGAGCCCGGCAAAGAGTGGCACCATCGGCCCCTTCACGAGGATGCCGAGGGCGATCCCGAGCCAGAAGACCAAGGCCGTCCCGAGCGAGGCCGGGCCGCGGCGCCGCTCCAACCGGGCGCGGCCGAGCCAGGCGCGGGCGAGCGCGCCGAACGCGGCGACCGCACAGGCGGTGAGCAGCGCGTCGGTCTTGGCAAGGCGCGCTTCCGCCGAGAGCATGATGCAGGCGGAAAACAGGGCGGCGGCCAGCAGCGCCCGGCGCCGGTCGAGCAGGGCGAGGCCCGCCCAGTAGGTCAGCAGGATCGCCGCCAGCGCGCCGAGGAGCGAGGGAATCCGGTAGAGCCCGATCTGCGTGCGCGCCTGCGGCACACCGAGCGCCTCGCCGGCCGCGACGGCGGCGGCCTGGGCCCAGTAGATCCCGACCGGCTTCTTGTGGCGGGCCTCGGCCTGGAAGCGGATATCGACGAGGTCGCCCGTCTCCAGCATCTGCTTGGAGGCTTGGGCAAAGCGCGGCTCGTCCCGGTCCATCGGTTGGAGCGAGGCAAGGCCCGGCAGGAAGCTGGCGAGACCGATCAGCAGGAGCAGGAGGCAGGCGCGGAGATGGCTCGCGGCCCCGAAGGACAGCACCCGATCGCCAAGGCGCAGCGCGCCGTCGAGCGGCCAGCCACCCTCCGCCCGTGACAGCGCGGCCGGCGCGACGCCAAGGCGCGTCATCGGCGGGACCCGCCCCCGATGGGTGCGGTCCGGCTCTGGCGGGGAGGAACGGGCATCGGCGGCTCGGGCGCGGATGAAAAAGGCCGGCGGACGGCCCGCGCCCCGGCCGGGCGCCGTGTCAATGATCCGCTTACGATTGTCAAATGCGGAGATCCGCAGCGCCACCGGGTGCGGGGCCACCAGCAAAAAGCAACGCGACCATGCACTGGGTGGGTAGCCGGACCGGAAGGGCGACCCTATATTCCTCTCATGGCAAACAACAGCGCAAATCCCTACACCCTCGAAATCGAAGCCTGCGAGCGCCCTGCCGGGCACTTCACCTGGGCCATCCGCCGGAACGGCAAACTCTTCCAGCGCGCGGATCGCGTGCAGACCACGGAAGAGGCCGCAGAGCGCAGCGGGCTCGCCGCCCTGGAAAAGCTCCTCAGCGGCCGGGAGCGTTGATCGGCCTTTTCGGCCGACTTACGCCTCAAATCCCTCAGACCTGACAAGGCTCCCGGGCTCGCGCCCGCGGGGCCTTTTCTATGCCGTTGATCGCCCGCGGGGCTCGGATAATCTCCCCCTGAAACGGGAGGCGAGACCATGACGCGCACGACGATCTACGACCGCGATCTCGACCCGAATCCCGCGAACTTCCAGCCGCTCACGCCGCTGACCTATCTCGATCGCGCCGCCCGCACCTTCCCGGACCAGGTCGCAGTGATCCACGGGGCCCTGCGCCGCTCCTACGCCGACCTCTACGCCCGCTGCCGCCGCCTCGCCGCGGCTTTGGCCGCCCGCGGCATCGGCCGCGGCGACACGGTGGCGGTGCTGCTCGCCAACACGCCCGCGATGATCGAGTGCCACTACGGCGTGCCGATGACGGGGGCGGTGCTCAACACCCTCAACACCCGCCTCGACGCGGGGGCTCTGGCCTTCTGCCTCGACCACGGCGAAGCCAAGGTCTTCATCGTCGATCGCGAGTTCGCGCGGATCGGGCGCGAGGCATTCGACAAAGCCGGGGTCTCGCCCCTCGTCATCGATTACGACGACCCTGAATTCACCGGAGACAGCGCGCCCGTCGGCGAGACCGACTACGAAGATTTCCTCGCCGCCGGCGATCCCGATTTCGACTGGGCGATGCCGGGCGACGAGTGGGACGCGATCTCGCTGAACTACACCTCCGGCACCACCGGCGATCCGAAAGGCGTGGTCTATCACCACCGCGGCGCGGCCCTGCTGTCGCTCGGCAACGTCATCACCGCCGGGCTGCCGCAGCACGCGATCTATCTCTGGACCCTGCCGATGTTTCACTGCAACGGCTGGTGCTTCCCCTGGACGCTCTCGATCGTCGCCGGCACCCATGTCTGCCTGCGGCAGGTGCGGGCGCCCGCGATGTACGCCGCTCTGGCCGAGCACGGCGTCACCCACCTGTCGGGCGCGCCGATCGTGATGTCGACGCTGCTGAACGCCCCCGAGGCGCAGAAGCGCCCCCTCCCCCGCCGAGTCCACTTCCTCACCGCCGCCGCGCCGCCGCCCGAGGCGGTGCTCGCCGCCATGGGCGAGGCCGGCTTCGACGTCACCCATCTCTACGGTCTGACCGAGACCTACGGCCCGGCGGTCGTGAATGCGTGGCACGAGGATTGGGATGCGCTGTCCCGCGACGAGCAGGCCAGGAAGAAGGCCCGCCAGGGCGTGCGCTACCCCGTTCTGGAAGGGCTCGACGTGCGCGACCCCGAGACGATGGAATCCCTGCCCGCCGACGGCACGAGCCTCGGCGAGGTGATGTTCCGCGGCAACGTGGTGATGCGCGGCTACCTGAAGAACCCGGCCTCGACCGAGGCCGCCTTCAAGGGCGGCTGGTTCCGCTCCGGCGATCTCGGGGTGAAGCATCCCGACGGCTACATCCAACTGAAAGACCGTTCGAAGGACATCATCATCTCGGGCGGCGAGAACATCTCCTCGATCGAGGTGGAGGACGCGCTGTTCAAGCACCCGGCGGTCGCGGCCGCCGCCGTCGTCGCCAAGCCCGACGCGAAATGGGGCGAGACGCCCTGCGCCTTCATCGAGCTTAAGGAGGGGCGGGAGGCGACCTCGGAGGAACTGGTCGCATGGTGCCGCGAGCGGCTCGCCCCCTACAAGCTGCCGCGCCACGTGGTGTTCGGCGAGCTGCCGAAAACCTCGACGGGCAAGGTGCAGAAGTTCGTGTTGCGGGAGAAGGCGCGGGAGGAGTGAAGTCCCAATACGCCATCCTGAAAGGATCGGCCGGACGAGGTATGGGCCGAGCGCTTCACTCCACGCCCAATTGCTGCGCGGCGCTCATGATCGCGGTCATGCGGTAGGGCTTCATCACCAGCACGCTCTCGCTCACCTGCCGGGGCTGCTCGGCGCTGTAGCCGGTCACGTAGATCACCGGCAGGGCCGGGTGCAGCACGCGCGCGCGCTCGGCGAGGTCCCAGCCGTCGAGCTGGCCCGGCAGGCGGATATCGGTGAACAGGAGATCGACGCGCCCGGCCCCCTGGAGCAGGCCGTAGGCCTCCTCCGCGGTGCCGGCGCTGAGCACGGCGAAGCCGGCATCCTCGAACTCCATGGTCACCGCGCTGAGCAGCATCTCTTCGTCCTCGACGACGAGCACCGTCCGCTTGTCGGCCATACGTCCCCCTCCCACGTCTTCTTTTTATTCGACAGGCCCGCATCCGGAAGGCGCAAAAGCCGCAACGCCTTTCGAGTGCGGACCCACCCGCATCATCTTTTTCCGAAAGCCGGCGGCCACCTTTCGGGATGACGCTCTTCACTTTCGTTCTTGCATCATCTTTTTCCGAAAGCCGGCGACCACCTTTCGGGATGATGCTTTAGCCCGCGACCGCCACCGGCGGCAGCAGCGGCGCAAAGCCCGGTTCGGCAACCGGAGCCGGCCGCGCCGCCGGACGGCTCATGGCGGGCGCCTGCGCCGGGAACGACAGGCGCACCGTCGTGCCGGGCCTGCCGTCGCGCACGAAAGCGGCGCTGCCGCCCGATTGCTGCGCGAAGCCGAACACTTGGCTCAGCCCCAGACCGGTCCCCTGCCCCAACGGCTTCGTGGTGAAGAACGGCTCGAAGGCCCGCGCCTCGACCTCCGGCGCCATGCCGGCTCCGGTGTCGGACACTTCGACGGCGAACCCGTCGCCTTCGGGCAGCGGCCGGGTGGCGAGGGTGAGCGTGCCGCCCTCCGGCATCGCATCGCGGGCGTTGACCGCGAGGTTGAGGATCGCGCTCTCGAACTGGTTCGGA
Organism: Methylorubrum sp. SL192; assembly: GCF_026672325.1. Taxonomy (NCBI): domain Bacteria; kingdom Pseudomonadati; phylum Pseudomonadota; class Alphaproteobacteria; order Hyphomicrobiales; family Methylobacteriaceae; genus Methylorubrum; species Methylorubrum sp. SL192. The sequence goes on along the minus strand of NZ_JAPPQV010000003.1, from coordinate 3,488,177 downwards.
TCGATCCTCACCCGCGGCAGGTTCGGGGCAAGATCGGTCTCCAGCCGGATGCGCGGGCCGATCGTGCCGCGCAGGAACTCGGCAAAGGAGGCGATCTGCGCGTTCACGTCGGTGCTGACCGGGGAGAGCGGTTGGCGGCGGGCGAAGGCCAGCAGCTTGTGCGTCATCGTCGCCGCCCGCTCAGCGCCCTTCACCGCATCGCGCAGGCGCGTGCGCAGGGGGCTCGCCTCGGGCAGGCCGCGCTCGACCCGGTCGAGGTTGAGCAGCACCACGTTGAGCAGGTTGTTGAAGTCGTGGGCCACGCCGCCGGTGAGCTGCCCGATCGCCTCCATCTTCTGGCTCTGGCGCAGGGCCTCCTCGGCCCGCGCGCGCTCGGCATTGGCGGCTTCCAGGGCAGCGAGCGCCGCGTCGCGCTCAGCGATACGGGCCTGCAGCGCCTCGTTGGCCTGCCGGAGCTGGGTCGGAGACGGCAAGGTCAGCGCCTTTGGGATCAGGACCCAGAGTGCCACCGCCGTGCCGATAGAGGCCATGCCGGTGATGAGCTTGACCGCGGCTTCCAGTCCGTAATCCGGCACCCAGAGCGTCCAGATCGCCATGAGATGGGTCGCGCCGCAGGCGGTGATGAACACCGCGAAGGACCAGAACATCCAGCCGAACACCACGTCGCGGCGGCGGGACACGAAATAGGCCAGACCGACGGGGATCGAGAAATAGGCGAAGGCGATCAAGCTGTCGGAGACGACATGCGTCCAGATCAGCTCCGGACGCCACAGCAGACAGATGCCGTGGGGCGAAAGGTTTTCGACCTCCCACAGCCGCCGCAGAAGTTCGAGCATCAACCCCGGTCCCCCGCTCCGCCGCGCACGATCCCGAAGGCTGCGCAGGCCCATGCGACAGCATCGTCCCGAAAGATGGCCCCAGGCTTTCGCGACGATGCTCGAACAAAAATCCGCGGCATCGTTCCGGGTTCGATTTCCAGGACGAGGCCCGAGACATGAACGATCGGGCGCGCCGGCGAATGCGGCCTGCCCTCACCCCAAATCTCTACGCGAGACACCGGCGCCGACCAAACATTAAGTCTTACTTAACCCTATTCGCTCATCACCGGGGGTGGCTTTCGAGGGCGGGCGCGAGTGTCGGCGCAACGGGCAATCACGCAGGTTGAGGCTTCGCAACGGGCCGTGCAGGGAGCCTTGAAAGGCGCCTCGCAGGGAACCCCCGACGCGGCCTTGCATGAGACGCCGGCCGACGCGCCCCTGCGGCGCATCAGCCTCGGCAGCCTGCTGTCCGCCACGGCGCGGCGCTATCCCGACCGGATTGCGGTGGTCGACCCCGCCGACAAGCCGGATTGGAGCGATCGGCCCGCCATCACCTGGACCTACGCCGCGGCCGCCGAGATCGTGGAGCGCCTCGCCCGCGGCCTGCGGAGCTGGCGCCTGCCGCCGGGAAGCCGCATCGGCCTGTGCCTGCCGGGCTCGGCCGAGAGCGCGCTGGCGATCCTCGCCGTCGAGGCCGCCGGCCACGTCGCCTGCCTGCTCCCGGTCTCTTGGGATGAAGATCGCCTGCTTGCCGCGGCGCAGAACGTCGCGCTGAGCGCGGTGCTGACCCAGGCGCGCCTTGGCTCCGCCGCGCCCGCCGAGCGCCTTTGCGCCGTCGCCGCGCGCTATTTCGGCCTGCGCTACCTCGCCGCCTTCGGCCCCGACGTGCCAGATGGGGTGATCAATCTCGACCGGTTCGTCCTCGACGGCCCTGCCGGAGAGCCGGCCGGACCGGCCCCCGCCGCAGCCGGCATCGTCAGCTTCATCGGCGGCGACCCTGAGCAACCAGTCTACCGCAGCGGCGAATCGGTGGTGGCGGCGGCGGCGGCCCATCTCGTGGCGATGCGGGTCGCGCCCGCCGAGCGCATCCTCAGCCTGATCGGCCCGCACGACCTGCGCGGCCTTGCCACCGGGCTCGCGGCCGCCCTGGTCGCGGGGGCCACGCTGGAGACGCTGCCACTGTTCGACGGGGCCGCCTTCGCGACGGCCCTGCGCCGCTCGGGTCCGACGCATCTCGTCGCCCCCGCCTTCCTCGAAAAGAACCTCGCCGGCCGCGACCTGCCGACGGATCTGCGCTCCGTCGCCCTGGTGCACCGGGCGCCGGTCCGCTTCCCCAGCCGCAGCCGCGCCGTGGACCGGCCGCAGGGCCTGCGCCTCGATACGGTGATCGACACCGTCGCCTTCGACGAGACGGCAATCCTCTCCGGCCGGCGCGGGACGACGGGCGACCTCTCGCTGGTGCTCGGCAAGCCGGAGCGGCTCGCCCTTCCCGCCGCCCTGCTGTCCATGAGGCGCGGCGCGGACGATCGCCTCGCCTTCCGCGGCCAAGCCTGCACGGTGACGCCGTTGCAGCGCGGAAATCGGCAGGCGATCCCGAGCGGGATGTGGCAGGAGACGCCTTACGCGCCGGTGCTGTTCGCGGGCTTCGCCACCGCGATCGAGGTCGTGGAGCCGTCCGATTCCGCCGGCTCCCCAAAAATTTTTGCGCCTGCGTAATCGGGCCTGCCAACGGTGCGTTCCGCGGTGCCGTCCCCTCAAGCAGACAGATAAAAAAATCGATTGGAGGAAATGACTTAGGCGAGAACCGGGGCAGCCAGGGATTCACGTCCCCGACTTGTGCGGCGCAGTTCATCCAGCCTTCAGCAAGGCGATTCCATGTTCACCCAGCTCCATGGCCGGCGAACCAATCGAGGCCATGCGGGTTATCCGGGGTGCCCCTTCACACAGGGCGCGACATGGGGTAACGCTTAAGCCTATGGGTGCGCTGCAACAAGTGCTTGTCGTCGATGATGGCCGCCGCGCCGTCGATCGCTCTCTTGCCGCCGACCTCGCCGGGCTCGGTTATGCAAGCGTCACCGCTTCCATCGAAGCGGCGGACGATGTCCTCGCCGTGATCGCCCGTCCTGCGGCGATCCTCCTTCAGCTCTCGTCGAGCACGAATCCGCATCTCGCCGCGCTCGCCGATCGGCTGCGCGCCCGGATGCGGGCCGGCGGCATTCCGGTCATCGAGATGGACGACGCGGGACCCCGCCCCGGCGCACCCGTTGATCTCAAGAGCCGGATCGGTCCCTACGTGCTCGCTGAGCCCGAGCTTTAGGTCTTTCCCGTAACGGGACAATGACGGCGGGCCGCGGGCCCGCCTTTTTCATGCGCGAGCGGGCGATTACGCCGCTGCGATGATCTCGCTCTCGCGGACGGCGCGTTCGGCCGAGCCGGAGCGGATCCGGTAAGAGGGCTCACCGGTCGGATCGTCGGGCATCAGGCGGACGACTTCGCTGATCGTGCCGAAGCCCAGCCGCTCGTCGGTGGGGGACGATTGAGCGCGGCGAACCCGCTGACCGATCTTGAACTTATGAAACATCGATGTCTCCTCGAACGCATTCCGTCGAAGCGGGAAGCCGCTTCGGCGGAGGAGAGCCCCTTCAAGACAACGGGTCAGAGCTGGTCTCGATCGCACGTCCGACCGAAAGCGGCCCCAGCTCCGTGCCGGGGCAAGCCCACGAGCCGGGGATCCGACTCACGGGAAAGCGATAGCGCGCTCAGCGGCGCAGCTTGATCTTGGCTTTGCGGGCGGCGTAGCGGGCGTCCCGCTCTTCCTTCTGCTTGGCCTGGGCCTCGCGGGCACGCTCGGCGGCGGCCTCGATCTCGGCAGCCTTGCGCGCCACTTCGGCCTCGCGCTCGGCGGCGGCGATGGCAGCCAGCCGCTCGGCATCGAGGCGGCGCTGCGTCTCGCGCTCCTTGACCCGCTCGTCGCGCGCAACGGCGATCGCACGGCGCTCGGCCTGGCGGGCCTGCACAGCCGGATCATCATTGGAGGGGCGGGCGCGGAAGCGGGCGAGCATGGCCTCCCGGGAGGAAGCCGAATCCTGGCGACGGTCGTCGAAGGAGTTTTGTTTGGTGAAGCTCACAGAGTGTCCTTGATCGTACCGGGTCCGGGATGAACCACAGCCTTAAAAGCGCAAAGCCGCTCCAGTCCGGAGCGGCTTCGACATATCGGGTTCAGGCGCGAATTACGCGACTTGGAGCTGACCCGCCGACTGCTTGCCGGAGCGACGGTCGGTTTCCATCTCGTAGGAAACCTTCTGGCCTTCGGTAAGGCCACGCAGGCCGGCGCGCTCGACGGCGGAGATGTGGACGAAAACGTCCTTCGAGCCGTCCTCAGGCTGGATGAAGCCGAAGCCCTTCTGCTCGTTGAACCACTTGACGGTGCCGATGCTCATAGAATGTCCTTGTCTCCGCAGGATTCAGGTAGAGAGCCTTGCGCCATGCAGCGCCAGGCTATGTCGTTCGACCGATAACGAAGGAAAATGAGAACCGCCCTGCGGAGGCGTCACGGCCCAGAAAATCCGGCCTCGCATCGATAAGATCTATATGCGACTCGAATGAAGCTTTATCAAGGCTCGTTTTATTTTTCGAGATGCAAGAATTGTTGGCAGGTCATTCGAAATGACCTGCCGCTTCAAGCGATTCATCAACGCGCAGCGTGAGTTGAGAAGGATCTCCCACACCGCGATCTCTCGCTTATGTCGCGCGTGACACGCCCGCTCCGCCCTCCCGCTCCAACGGCGAAGGGCCGGCGGTCTCGCGCAGGCCCGGTCAGGCGGCCTTCTTGGCGCGCTTGGCGATCGTGACGAGCCCGCGCAGGATCTGCGTCGTCTCCTTCAGCCGCCGCGGGATGCCGTCGAGTTCGCGGATGAACACGACGCTCATATCGGGCCGCACCTTGGCGAAGGAGCCCTGCTCCACGACCATGGCGGCGAGCCCCTGCGGGTTGGCGAAGGACTTGTCGCGGAAGTGGACCACCACGCCCTTCGGCCCGGCCTCGACCTTCTCGACATTGGCGTCGCGGCACAGGATCTTGATGGTCACGATCTTCAGGAGCTGTTCCACCTCCGGCGGCAGCGGGCCGAAGCGGTCGATCAGCTCGGCACCGAAGCTCTCCATCTCGGCATCGTTCTCAAGGGTCGAGAGGCGCCGGTAGAGGCCGAGCCGGACGGTCAGGTCCTCGACGTAGTCCTCGGGGATCGTGACCGGAGCGCCGAGCGCGATGGTCGGCGACCACGCCTCCTCCACCGGCTCCTCGATGCCGGCCTTGAGGGCGGTGACCGCATCCTCCAGCATCTGCTGGTAGAGCTCGTAGCCGACTTCCTTGATGTGGCCAGACTGGGCATCGCCCAGGAGGTTGCCGGCGCCGCGGATGTCGAGATCGTGGCTCGCGAGCTGGAAGCCGGCGCCCAGCGTGTCGAGGCTCTGGAGCACCTTCAGGCGCTGTTCGGCCTGGGTCGTGAGCTGGCGGTTGGCCGGCGTCGTGAACAGGGCGTAGGCCCGCGCCTTCGAGCGACCGACACGCCCGCGCAACTGGTAGAGCGCGGCCAGACCGAACATGTCGGCCCGGTGCACGATCAGCGTGTTGGCGGTCGGGATGTCGAGGCCGGATTCGACGATCGTGGTCGAGAGCAGCACGTCGTACTTGCCCTCATAGAACGCCGTCATCACGTCCTCGAGCTGGCCCGCCGCCATCTGGCCGTGGGCGACCGCGACGGTGGTCTCGGGCATCTCGGTGTCGAGGAAGCGTTTGACCTCGGCCAGATCCTCGATGCGCGGGGCGACGTAGAACGACTGGCCGCCGCGATAGCGTTCGCGCAGCAGCGCCTCGCGGACCAGCAGCGGATCGAACGGTGTCACGAAGGTGCGCACCGCCAGCCGGTCCATCGGGGGGGTGGCGATGATCGAGAGTTCGCGCACACCCGTCATGGCGAGCTGCAGCGTGCGCGGAATCGGGGTGGCCGAGAGCGTCAGCACATGCACGTCGGCCTGGAGCGCCTTGAGCCGCTCCTTGTGGGCGACGCCGAAATGCTGCTCCTCGTCGACGATGATGAGGCCGAGATCCTTGAACGCGACGTTCTTGGCGAGCAGGGCATGGGTGCCGACCACGATATCGACCGTCCCGTCGGCGAGCCCGGCCCGGTTCTGGCGCTGCTCGCCCGCCGAGACGAAGCGCGAGAGCTGCGCGACGTTGATCGGCAGGCCCTTAAACCGTTCGGCAAACGTGCGAAAATGCTGGCGGGCGAGTAGCGTGGTGGGCACCACCACCGCCACCTGCTTGCCGGAGATCGCTGCGGCGAAGGCGGCGCGCAGGGCCACCTCGGTCTTGCCGAAGCCGACATCGCCGCAGACGAGGCGATCCATCGGACGCCCCGCATTGAGGTCGTCGAGCACCGCGTCGATGGCGTTGGCCTGATCCTCGGTCTCCTGGAAGGCGAAGCGGGCGGCGAATTCCTCGTAGAGCCCCTCCGGCGCCTTGAGGCTGGGGGCGGACTTCACGAACCGCGCGGCGGCGATCTTGATGAGGTCGCCGGCCATCTCGAGGATGCGGCGCTTCATCTTGGCCTTGCGGGCCTGCCAGGCGCCACCGCCCAGGCGGTCGAGCGCGACCTCCGAATCCTCGGAGCCGTAGCGGGTCAGGAGCTCGATGTTCTCGACCGGCAGCAGCAGCAGGCCGCCGGCATATTGCAGTTCGAGGCAATCGTGCGGCGCGCCCGCCGCGGTGACGGTCTTGAGCGTGACGAAGCGGCCGATGCCGTGGTCGGCATGGACCACGAGATCGCCGGGCTGGAGCGCCTGCACCTCCAGGATGATGTCCTGCGGGCGCTTGGACTTGCGCTTCTGGCGCACCAGCCGGTCGCCCAGGATGTCGCCCTCGGCCACCACCGCGAGCCGATCGAGGGTGAAGCCGGATTCCAGACCCCAGACCGCGACCGCCACATCGGTGCCGCGCTTGAGCGCGTTGACCGCGGCGAAGGTGTTGATCACCGTCGGCTTCTTGAGCCCGTGATCGGTCAGCACGCCGCAGAGCCGGTCGCGCGAGCCCTCGGACCAGGATCCAAGGATCACGTGATGCCCGGATGCCTGGAGATCCCGGATATGCGCGACGGCCGCGTCGAACACGCTGGCCGCGTCGTCGGCCCGCTCGGGCGCGAAGCTTCGCCCGGCTTTGGCGCCGCAATCGATGACCGCGCGCTCGTCGGAATCCGGCACCGCGAAGGGGGTGAGCCGGACCACCGTGCCGGACTCGACCTTGCTCTTCCACTCGTTGGGCGTGAGGTAGAGCGCGCGCGGCGGCAGCGGCTTGTAGGGCGCGACGCCGCTCTGCGGGTTCTTCAGCGCCGCTTCGCGGGCCTGGAAATAGTCCTGGATCAGGGCGAGCCGCTCGGTGGCCGCCTCCTCCACCTGCGGGTCGAACAGCATCGGCACGTCGCCGAGATAGTCGAACAGGGTGTCGAGGCCGTCGTAGAACAGCGGCATCCAGTGCTCGAGGCCGGCATAGCGCCGGCCCTCGCTCACCGTCTCGTAGAGCCGATCATCGCGGGTCGCCGCGCCGAAGCTCGACAGGTAGCCCTGCCGGAAGCGCCGGATCGTCTCGGTGGTGAGCTGCACCTCGCTCATCGGCACGAGGTCGAGGGAGCGTAGGGACCCCACCGTGCGCTGCGTCTCGGGATCGAAGGCGCGGATCGATTCGAGCGTGTCGCCGAAGAAGTCGAGGCGGATCGGGTTCGGCAGGCCGGGGGGCGACAGGTCGAGGATGCCGCCGCGCACGGCGTATTCGCCCGTATCGCGCACCGTTCCCGTGCGCAGGAAGCCGTTCGCTTCCACCCAGGCCACGACCTTGTCCATCGGCACCACGTTGCCGATCGCCGCCGAGAAGGTCTCGACGGCCACGCGCGACCGCGGCGGCACCCGCTGCACCAGAGCGTTGACAGTGGTGCAGAGAATGCGCGGCTTCTCCTCCGACGAGCGCGAACGGGTCAGCCGCGACAGCGCGGTCATGCGCTGGGCGGCGATGGCCCCGTTCGGCGAGACCCGGTCGTAGGGCTGGCAATCCCAGGCCGGAACGCTCATCGCCTCGATCTCGGGGGCGACGAACTTCAGCGCGTTCTGGAAGGCATTGGAGCGGCCGGAATCGCGGGCGACGTGGACCAGCACCGCCGGCCCCTCGAACGAACCGGACAGCGCGCGGGCGAGGTCGGCGGCCACCAGCGCATCGAAGCCGTCGGGGACGCTCGCCAGCGTCGGGCTGTCGCCGCGCTTGATCGCATCGAGCGCCTTGGTGAGCGGCGCCGATTTCGGCAGGGCGAAGCGCGCGGTCTGCGGCTTCGGAACGGGTGGCTTGGGTTGGGGCTTGGCCATCGAGCGTGCTGTATCAGGGGAAACGGATCGGGATGGGGCGTGGATCACCCGCGATCCAAACCATTCCCCTCATCCTGAGGTGCAAAGCGAAGATAAGCCTCGAAGGAGGGCTCCAGGGATCACACGGTCTCCGGAGCCCTCCTTCGAGGCCCGCTGACGCGGGCACCTCAGGATGAGGGGGCAAGTGGAAGATAGGGAGCGCCGATCCTCGTTTCAGCTATGGATCGGCGCGTCGTGCCGATGAAACGCCTTGAGCCGGCGGTAGACGGCGGTGTCGTAGTTCTCCGGGGTCGCGTCCTCGCCCGTAAGCCAGCGGAACAGGTCGCGGTCGGGCACCTCGATCAGCGCCTCGAACTGCGTCAGCTCCTCCTCGGACAGCGCGCCGATCTCGGAATCGGCGAAGCGGCCCATGATCAGGTCCATCTCGCGGATGCCGCGGTGCCACGCCCGGAACAAGGTGCGGCGGCGGCGCGGGTCGAGGTCGGCGCTGGTTCGGGTGGTGCCGGACATGGGCTGTCCCCTGGTAATCCTGACCCCGCATGTAGAGGGGCGTGCAGCTCCGGGCAAACGGCGCGTCCGGCGTAAGGATCCGACGGGACGCACGCGCATGATGTCATATGCCCAGATGCGATGGAGGCAGGAAGCAGGGTATACGGAGCCCGAGCATCGCCCACGTTTCAAAGGCCCAAGCCTCCGGTCACATGACCTCGGATACCAGCCAGACCCTCGGGCACCCTGCTGATGCGTCCCCTCCCCGCTCCGGCGGGGACGACGCCCCCGGCCTTCGCCCCAGCCTCCTCGACCCGCTCTTTGCCCCCGCCCGCGGTCTGCCCGGCGTCGGGCCGAAGATCGCGCCGCTCATCGAAAAGCTGCTTGGCTCCGAGGAGCGGCCGGCCCGCGTCGCCGACCTGCTGTTCCACCTGCCCCAGAGCGGGGTCGCCCGGCCGCTCTGCGGCTCGATTCGCGATGCGCCGACGGGCGAGCCCGTCACGCTGGGCGTCACTGTGGTGGCCCATCGGCCGCCGATGCTCGGCAAGCGGGCCTTCCGGGTGCTGGTCGAGGACGGGACCGGCGACATCAGCCTCGTCTTCTTCGGCATGCCGCGGGGCCGCATCGAGAAGATGCTGCCGCTCGGCAGCCATCGCTACGTCTCAGGGAGGATCGACCTGTGGGACGGCACGCGGCAGATGGTGCATCCCTCGCGCATCCTCGACCAGGAGGGGTTGGCCAGCCTGCCCGCCGTCGAGCCGATCTACGGCGCGACCGAGGGGCTGACCTCACGGGTCATCAGCCGGATCGTCCACGGCGCGCTCGACCGGCTTCCCGTCCTGCCCGAATGGCAGGACGCATCCTATCTCGCCCGCAACCGTTTTCCCCCCTTCGCCGAGGCGCTGCGCATCGAGCACCGGCCCGAGGAAGCGCCCCCGCCCCCGGTCGAGGGGCAGGCGCCGCCCGCGAGCCCCGCGCGCAAGCGCCTCGCCTACGACGAGTTGCTCGCCTCGCAGCTCGCGCTCGCCCTGGTGCGCGCCCGGCAGCGGCGGAAGCCCGGACGGGTCAATGCCGGCGACGGGCATCTGAAAGAGCGCGTCGAGGCCGCCCTGCCCTTCGCGCTGACCGGCGCGCAGGCGCGGGCGGTCGAAGAAATCCGCGCCGACATGGCCGCCGAGCGGCGGATGCTGCGCCTGCTCCAGGGCGATGTCGGCTCCGGCAAGACGGCGGTGGCGTTGCTCGCCATGGCCTCGGCGGTGGAGGCCGGGCGGCAAGCGGCGCTGATGGCGCCGACCGAGATTCTGGCGCGCCAACATTACGAGCGCTTGGTGCCGCTGGCCGGCGCCATGCGCCTGCGGCTGCTGACCGGCCGCGACCGGGCCGCCGAGCGGCGGGCGACGCTGGCGGATCTCGCGGCGGGCGAGATCGACATCGTGGTCGGCACCCACGCCCTGTTCCAGGAGTCGGTCGCGTTCCGCGATCTCGGCCTCGCAGTGGTGGACGAGCAGCACCGCTTCGGCGTGCACCAGCGCCTCGCGCTCGGCGCCAAGGGCGAGGCGGTGGACATCCTCGTGATGACCGCCACTCCGATCCCACGCACGCTGGCACTCACCTTCTTCGGCGACATGGACGTCTCGGTGCTCGACGAGAAGCCGGCCGGGCGCCAGCCGATCAAGACCATTACCGTGCCGGTGGAGCGCATCGACGAGGTGGTGGGCGGCCTGCACCGGGCCCTGGCCGCGGGCGACCGGGTCTACTGGATCTGCCCGCTGGTCGCCGAATCGGAATATGTCGATCTCGCCGCCGCCGCCGAGCGGTTCGAGGATCTGCAGAAGCATTTCGGCGACGCGGTCGGGCTGATCCACGGCAAGATGCCGGGGCCGGAGAAGGACGCGGCGATGGAGGCCTTCGCCGCTGGCCGAACCCGCGTGCTGGTCTCGACCACCGTCGTGGAGGTCGGCGTCGATGTGCCGGAGGCCACCATCATGGTGATCGAGCATGCCGAGCGCTTCGGGCTGGCCCAGCTTCACCAGCTCCGCGGCCGGGTCGGGCGTGGCTCGAAGGCCTCCTCCTGCCTGCTGCTCTATCGCGGGCCCCTCGGCCAGGTCGCCAAGGCGCGCCTGGAGATGATGCGAGGCAGCGAGGATGGTTTTCGCATCGCCGAGGAAGACCTGCGCCTGCGCGGCGAGGGCGAGGTGCTCGGCACCCGCCAATCCGGCGCCGCCGCCTTCCGCCTCGCCCGGCTCGAGACCGACGGCGACCTGCTGGAGGCTGCCCGCGACGACGCCCGGCTGATCGTGGAGCGCGACCCGCGCCTTCAGAGCGAGCGCGGCCGAGCGCTCAGGGTGCTGCTCTACCTGTTCGAACGCGAAGCGGCGATCCGGCTGATCGGGGCGGGCTGACGGAGCGTTCGCGCGGCGGCCGGGCAAAGCCCGGTTCTGCCACCGGAGGCAGCGCCTCGGACGCCGAATATGATCGCCCGTTCAGAAACCCGTTCAGAAACGAACGATCCTGAACGGGTCGTTCAGGAAGCCGAAGCCGCCGCTTCGGACATTCCCGGCTGCGGCAACGCTGCGCGGGAAACGGGCGTTTTTCCTTTCCGATCAGGCCTTTGCGCAGCATCGCTCGCACTCGGAACGAGCGTCGGGCAGGGCAGAAAAAGCGGAATTACCTTGTATCTGCCCCAATTGCCGCTTAACTGGAGATGAACAAACGGCCTCGTAGACCGGGGTGCCACTGGAAAAAAGGAGGATCGCTATGTCGATCGCACCGTTCCAACGCCTGCCGGGTTCCTCCGAGAATTGGGGAGCCGATACGCTTTCCATCGAACCCTGGCTCATGCCGATCTCGGACCGCGAGACGCGCGACGAGACGTCGACGGACGCTCTGGTGAACGCCGTACGGCAATCCTCGCGCCGGCTCTGGATCGCGGCCAACGCGCTGTGTGCGGGCCTCGCCCTGCTGGTGACGGTTCAGATCGCCAGCGATTGGTCCTCGCCGGTCGCCCGCCCTGCGGCTACCCATCAGGTCGCCGACGCGACCCCCCCGACGCTGCCGGTCGAGAAGGCATCGCTCCAGCACTGAGGCCGTCAGGCCTCGGAACGCTCTACAGATCCTGGCGCGCCGGTTCCCGGCGCGCCTTTTCCGTTTCTGCGGCCTCGCCTTCCTGCATCTGCGCCTGCCGCAAGGACGCGGCCATGGCCTGTAGGCCCGCCCGCGGATCCTCCGGCTGGATCACGCCCGCCGACATTACGAGCTTGGCCGCGTCGTCCACGCTGATGCCGACCTCGACGATGTCCGAGCGCGGCAGGTAGAAGAAGAACCCCGTGGTCGGGTTCGGCGCGCAGGGCAGGAACACGCCGACGTAATCTTTCGACTCGCCCCCCTCCTTCGCATGGAGCGCGCCCTGCACTTCGTTGGCCGCGGGTGCGGAGAGGAACACCACCGACCACGTCCCCTTCACCGGAAACTCCACGAGTCCGACGGTGCGGAACGAGGTGCCGTTGGCCGAGAACAAAGTCTCGAAGATCTGGCGCAGGCCGCGGTAGAGCCCGGAGATGACGGGCGTGCGGGCCAGCAGCACCTCGCCGAACTCGACCACCGAGCGCCCAACCAGGTTGGCGGTGAGAAAGCCCAGCAGCGTCACCGCGACGAAGGCGATGACGAGGCCGATTCCGGGGATCGAGAAGGGCAGGTAGTGGTCCGGCAGGTAGCTGACCGGCACTAGCGGCTTCACCCATCCGTCGATGAGGGCGATGAACCACCACGTGATGTAGATCGTGATTGCGAGCGGGCCCGCGACGATCACGCCGGTAAGGAAGTAGGTCCGCAGCCGGCCCCGGGCGCTGACGCGCGTCTTGGACGAGGCGGGTTCCGGAGCATCCGGAATCGGCGAGAGGGTCGGCGCCACGTATGCACCTCGAGAGACGGACGAGCGGACGGACGGATCCATCCCGGCCTCCGGCTCTCCGGGGCAGAGACGTAGCGGCTGCGCACGGGCGGCTCAAGAGCAACCGGTGCCGGAGGGCGGATTGAGTGGTGCGCGAGGCAACTTGATCGGGGCCCGAGAAATCTTACCTCGGAACAGCCCGCTGTGGCCAAGGTTCAGCGATAAGTTTCAGGGAGAAGACCCGATGCACGTCACCATCGAACAGGCGGAAAAGGCGATTCAAGCGGCCCGCGCCAAGGCGGTCGAACTCGGCACCCAGATGTGCATCGCGATTGTCGATTCGGGCGGCAACCTCAAGGCCTTCCACCGCATGGACGGCGCCTGGGTCGGCTCGATCGACATCGCGCAGAAGAAGGCCAAGACCGCCGTCTTCTTCGGCATGAAGACCGGCCAAATCGGCGCCCTGTCGCAGCCCGGCGGCTCGCTCTACGGCATCGAGCACTCGAACCAGGGCCTCATCACCTTCCCCGGCGGCATCCCGATCGTCGATGCGGATGGCGAAATGTCGGGCGCGATCGGCGTCAGCGGCTCGTCGGTGGAGAACGATGACGCGGTAGCGCTCGCAGGCGCCAGCGCGATCGGCGACACCGAGCTGCCCGACCACCCCTGGCGCACCTGATTCGTTGGCCGGCGCATCGATCCGAAGGCTGGATCGATGCGCCGGCGGTATTCCCGCCGCTCACTCCACCGTGACGGACTTGGCCAGGTTGCGCGGCTGATCGACGTCTTTCCCCATGAAGACGGCGGTGTGGTAGGCGATGAGCTGGATCGGCACCGCGTAGACGATCGGCGCGATCACCGGGTCCACATCCGGCATGGTCAGCGTCGCCAGCGTGTCGAGCCCGGCGGCCGCCGCGCCCTTCGCGTCGCCGACGAGGATGATCTTACCGCCGCGGGCGGCAACCTCCTGCATGTTCGAGACAGTCTTCTCGAAGATGGCGTCGTGCGGCGCGATCACGATCACCGGCACACTCTCGTCGATCAGGGCGATCGGCCCGTGCTTGAGTTCGCCCGCCGCGTAGCCTTCCGCGTGGATGTAGCTGATTTCCTTCAGCTTCAGCGCGCCTTCGAGCGCCATCGGGTAGCTCGTGCCGCGGCCGAGATAGAGCACGTCGCGGGCCTTCGCGATCTCGCGGGCGAGCCCCTCGACCTCGGCCTCCATCTTCACGGCCTCCGCCATCAGGCCGGGAGCGGTGATGAGCGCATCGACGACGGCGCGCTCGCGCTCCACGCTCAGCGTGCCGCGGGCGCGCCCGGCAGCCAGCGCGAGGCAGAGCAGCACTGTAAGCTGGCAGGAGAAGGCTTTGGTCGAGGCGACCCCGATCTCGGGCCCGGCGAAGGTCGGCATCACCGCCGACGACTCCCGGGCAATGGTCGAGGTCGGCACGTTGACGACCGCCAGCGTGTGCTGGCCCTGTGCCTTGGCGTAGCGCAGCGAGGCGAGCGTGTCGGCGGTCTCGCCCGATTGCGAGATCACGAGCGTCAACCCGTCCCGCTCCAGCGGCGGCTCGCGGTAGCGGGTCTCGGAGGCGACGTCGATCTCGACCGGCAGCCGCGCCAGGGTCTCGAACCAGTATTTGGCGACGAGGCCGGCATAGTAGGCAGTGCCGCAGGCCGTGATCGAGAGGCGCGAGAGCCGAGCGAAATCGAAGGGCAGTTCCTCCCGTAGGACGACCTGACCGCGCGCCATGTCGACGTAGTTGGCCAGCGTGCGCCCGACGACCTCGGGCTGCTCGTGGATTTCCTTCGCCATGAAGTGGCGGTGATTGCCCTTGTCGACGAGGAAGGCCTGTGTCGCGATTCTTTGGCGCGGCCGGCGCACCACGGCACCGGTGATGTCGCGGATCTCGGCGCCGTCGCGGGTCAGGATCGCCCAATCACCCTCTTCGAGATAGGTGATCTGATCGGTGAAGGGCGCGAGCGCGAGCGCATCCGAGCCGAGATAAGTCTCGCCCTGCCCGAAGCCGATGGCCAGCGGCGCGCCGTGGCGGGCGCCGATCAGGAAATCGTCCTCGCCCGCGAACAGGAAGGCCAGGGCGAAGGCGCCGTGCAGGCGCGGCAGCGCCGCCTCGACGGCAGCCACAGGCCCGAGCCCCTGCTCCATCAGGTGGCTGACGAGCTGCGCCACGACCTCGGTATCGGTCTCGCTCTCGAAGCGCGCGCCCGCCGCTTCGAGTTCGCTCTTCAACTCGCGGAAGTTCTCAATGATGCCGTTATGGACCACCGCCAGCCGCTCGGTGGCGTGCGGGTGGGCATTGGTCTCGTTGGGGCGTCCGTGCGTGGCCCAGCGGGTATGGCCGATGCCGATCGCGCCCGGAAGCGGCGCCTGGGCCAGCTTGAGCTGCAGGTTCGAGAGCTTGCCCTCGGCCCGGCGGCGGTCGAGCCGGCCGTGATCCAAGGTGGCGATGCCGGCCGAATCGTAGCCGCGATACTCGAGCCGCCGCAGCGCCTCGACCAACGCGTCCGCGACCGACTCACGCCCGACGATGCCGACGATTCCGCACATGGCCGATCCTGAAGCCGTTGATCAGAGGCGCCGTCACATCCCGTGATGGGATGTCCGCCCGAGGCGAGGCTTCCTGCGGTGCAGAGGAAGCCAGACCTTGAGCTTGGCGCGGATGGAAAGGCTTGTACGGATCGCAGCGCGGGAAGGCCAGCACCCGCCGCTGGAAGCCGTTCGGCTCGGCCGCTCAGCTCTTCTTGGCCTCGCGGGCTGCCTTGGCGGCCTTCAGGGTCTGGCGCAGGGTCTTGGCCGCCCCCTCGCGGGTGATCTGCCGCCCCCGCGCCACGGCCAGCGCATCCGCCGGCACGTCGCGGGTGATAACCGAGCCGGCCCCGACCAGCGCGCCCGCGCCGACGCTGACCGGCGCCACCAGCGCCGAATTCGAGCCGATGAAGGCGCCCTCGCCGATGAGCGTGCGTTGCTTCGACACGCCGTCGTAATTGCAGGTGATGGTGCCCGCGCCGATATTGGCGCCCGCTCCGATCTCGGCGTCACCGAGATAGGTCAGGTGCGAGGCCTTGGCGCCCGCATGCAGGGTCGCGTTCTTGATCTCGACGAAGTTGCCGAGATGGACGCCCGCCTCCAGTACCGCACCGCCGCGCAGGCGCACATGCGGGCCGATATCGGCGCCCTCCATCAGCCGGGCGTCGTGCAGGTGCGAGAAGGCGCGGATGGTGCAGCCGTCGCCGATGACGACGCCGGGGCCGAACACGCAGTGCGGCTCGACGACGACGTCGCGTCCAAGGATCGTGTCGACGCTGAAGAACACCGTCTCGGGCGCGATCAGCGTCGCCCCGCCGAGCTGGGCCGCCCGGCGCAGGCGCGCCTGGATCGTGGCCTCGGCCTGGCTGAGCTGCACACGGTCGTTGACGCCCTGCGCCTCCGCCTCGTCCACGGGCACCACGGCGACGGAGAGGCCGTCGCCGGCGGCGAGTGCCACCGCGTCGGTGAGGTAGTATTCGCGGTTGGCGTTGTCGTTGCCGATCCGCTCCAGCAGCGACAGGGCGTGCGCGCCCGACAGCGCCATCAGCCCGGCATTGGACAGGCGCACCGCCCGCTCCTCCTGCGAGGCGTCCTTCTCCTCGCGGATTGCCAGGACACGGCCCCCTTCCGTCAGCACGCGCCCGTAACCGGTGGGGTCGGCGGCCTCGAAGGCCAGCACCGCAACCGCCGCGCCCTCGCGCAAGGGCGCGCGCAGGCGGGCATAGGTTTCGGCCGTGACGAGGGGCGTATCGCCGAAGGCCACGATCACGTCCTGCCCGCCCTCCAGGGATGCGCGGGCGGCGAGCACCGCGTGGGCGGTGCCGAGGCGCTCGGCCTGCGGATGGACGCTGGCGCCGGGTGCCAGCCGCTCGATCTCGCGGACGACGTCCTCGCGGCCCGGCTCGACCACCACAGCGAGGCGGGCCGCACCCGCCTCCTGCACCGCGGCAAGCACATGGCCGAGCATCGAGCGGTTGGCCAGCGCGTGAAGCACCTTGGGCCGGTCGGAGCGCATTCGCGTGCCCTTACCGGCCGCCAGCACGATCGCGGTGAAGCCGCTCTCCGCCCCGTGGTTCGCGCCTGCCGTCATCGAAATCCGCTTCCTGCCGTTTGGGAGTGCTTCACGAAACGAGCGGTCACCCGATCGCCCTCCCCTGCTAGCCGCGACGGGGCAAGCAGAAGCGCAGTGAAAGACACTGAATCGAGGGCCCGTTTAGCCGATCGGACGGCAGGCGCGAAGAGCACACGGAATGGCGCCGGTACAGCGGGGCAAGCGGCGCGAGGATGAGTCCGCACCTGAGGGAGCCTCACCACGGCAGGCAGCGGATCTGAAGCAGATCCTCGGCGCTCACCCGGATACCGAACGCCAGAACGCGCCAAGCCGGCATCGTCGCGAGGCCGAGGCCGGCGGCGAGGACGAGCCAGGGCCAAGCCCGCCGTAGGGTCTTCGTGTCCCGCCGCAGGCCGCCCTCTCCCGCCCGCCTCATCGCCGCAGCGCGGCGGGAGCCGCCCCAGCCTGTCGGCGCCGCGTCCGCAGCAGCCAGAGGCCGCCCAGCAGCATGGCGAGGCCCCAGGCGAGGAAGCCGAGATCCCAGGCCAGCCAGTGTGCCCGGTCCACCTGCTCGTTGACGTGGTGCACGCCGAGCCACTGGTGGTCGATCAGCCCTTCGACGAGGTTGAACAGCCCCCAGCCGACGAGAAGGCTGCCGGCGAGCGCCCGGTTCGACCAGCTGAGATGCCGCCCCCGCGCCCGGCGCCACAGGATGAACAGCCCGACCACGACGAAGACGTAGGTGGCGCTGTGGAAAATGCCGTCCCACAGCGTGTTGAGTTCGAGGTTTTCGATCGAGGTGATCGGGTACCAGGAACTCAGCATGTGGTGCCATTGCAGCACCTGATGCAGCACGATGCCGTCGAAGAAGCCGCCGAGGCCGAGCCCGAAGAGCACGCCCGCCGCGACCGGGAAGTCGGCCCCCTCCGTCGGCGCGGGAGCGCTCGCTTGATCACGCATCACCGCCGGCCTCACGGCGAACGGTAGGCGGAGCCGTCCTCGGCCCGCGCCGTCGTCTCGACGTAGCGGCCCTGATCCGGCACGGCGACGCGCTCGAAGTCTTGCGCCAGCGCATCGAGGCCGCGGCGCAGTTCCGGCCCATGGAGGGCGCGTCCGTGGCCCGTCACCGCCCGTTCGGGCTTGAGCGCCGCGAGGCTGCGCACCGAGCTGCCCGCGGCCGGCCACTCGATGGTCAGATACATCGGCGGGCCGTGCACCTCCGGCTCCTGGGTGGCCACGGCATAGGCTGATTCCTGGGCGGTGGTGACGAAGGCGTCACCCACGATCAGGCTGCCATCGGCCTCGCGCCAGAATGAAACGTGGCCCGGCGCGTGACCCGGCGTATGGAGCCAGCGCCAGCCCGGCATCGGCGGCACGCTGCCGTCGGCGGGCAGCGTTTGCAGGCGCGACGACACGTTCACGGGCTTGGTGGGGTAGAGCGGCGCGATGCGCGCCATCAGGCCGCCTCCGACGCTCGGATCCGGCGTCGGGTAGGCGGCGCTGCCGTCGAGATAGGGGCGTTCGAGCCCATGCGCGTAGACCGGCGCGTCCCACTCTTCCGCCAGATCCTCCAGCACGCCGACATGGTCGAAATGGCCGTGGGTCAGCACGATGGCCGCCGGGCGCGCACCCTCGCCGAAGCGGGCGACGGCAGCGCTGCGGATCGCGGCCTTCGAGCCGGGAATGCCGGCATCGACGAGGACCCAGTTGCGGTCACCCGCGCCGGGGGAGCCGACGAACACGACATTGGCCAGAACGAGGCGGCGATAGGCGAGATCGGGCGCGATCTCGTGGGTGCCGTCGTCGCGCTCGGCATCGGCCCGCGGATCGTCGGCGCGGGCCTCGCGGCTGATCGGGATCTGCTGCGCCATGGCCTTCTCCTGTGCGAGGTTAAGACGGGAGCCGGCGAGCGTTCCGGCCTGCGGGACGGGCTGTCACGGGAAGGCTGGCGCGAAAGCTTTGTTCCCGCCCCGCGACAGGACAGAAACGACGGCCGAGGGACATTCATTCGGAAACCGAGCGCGCGCGCTCCGGTTGGAAGTCTATCGGTCGCCAGGGCGACCCGGCATTTGCGATCTCAGGGTCCGTCACCGTGCCGTTGCTGTCCCGTGCCGCCGTCTCGATGCTTCTGTCACGCGGCTGCCGAGCGGCGGCTTCATGATCGGCCTTCCGCAAAACCCTCGATTCCGGACCCGCTGCCGTGAGTGATCCCACCTATCCGCCCCTCGACAGGCTCAAGCCCGTGGCCTTCGGCCTCTGGATCGTGGACAGCGGCCCGATCCACGCCGCCGGTCTGCCGCTGCCCGTGCGCATGACCGTGGTGCGGCTTGCCGACGGCGGCGTATGGCTGCACTCGCCGACCCGCTACGATGCGCGCCTGCACCGCGAGATCGAGGCGCTTGGGCCGATCCGCCACCTCGTCGCGCCCAATGTCGGGCACTGGACCTATCTGAAGGAATGGCAGCGGCATTGCCCGCAGGCCCTGACCTGGGCCGCCCCGAACCTGCGCGAGCGCCGGCAGGTTCGTCAGGCGGGCGTGCGGCTCGACCGGGATCTCGGCGACGCGGCTCCGCCCGAATGGGCCGACGACCTGTCGCAAGTCGTGGTGCCCGGCGGCTTCGGCTTTCGCGAAGTCGCCTTCTTCCACGCTGCCTCGGCGACGCTGATCCTGACCGACCTCGTGCTGAACCTGGAACCGGAGAAGCTCCCGCCCCTGATGCGCCCGCTCCTGCGGATCGCCGGTGCGACCGCGCCCGATGGACGGGCGCCGATCTATCTCAGGCTGGCGGTGCGCCTGCGCAAGCGCGACGCCGCCCGTGCCGCAGCGCAACTCGTCGCCCTGTCGCCGGAGCGGGTGGTGTTCAGCCACGGCGCCTGGTTCGACCGGAACGGCACAGCCGAACTGCGCCGCTCCCTCCGCTGGTTGCTCGACTAAGGCTAGTCGAGCGCTTTTCTGCCGATCGCTCAGGCGTTCGTGCGCCCGCGGTGATTGGGATCGACCCCGCCCTCCGGCGTGGTCTCGTTCTCGACATCACCCTCGAAGGTGGAATCTCCCTCGATCGCCTCCGGGTCGGTTCCGGTCAGCCCCTTCGACTGCCCGATGCCCGGATTGCCCTTCAGGTCGGCATCGCTCGGCGTATCCGTCTTCAGATGCTTCGACATGCGAACGTCGTCTCCCGGTGTCTCGGTTTGAGTCCGGGCAACGGGGGTTCTCGGAGGGTGTTCCAGGCGCATCCTGTCTCACCCGCGTAAGCGAAACCGGGCTTGTCCACGGGAATCCTTCGTTCTCGAGCGCTCGTGCGGGTCGCGGCTCACGGCGCCTGCGGCGTCGTGTCCTCCCGCTGCGCCCGGCGCAGGGCGTCGAGCAACGCGCCCTCGATGAGCAGGGCGGAGCCGTAATGGAACTCGATGTCGAAGGCGTGCCGGGAGTTCATGGAGAGCGAGGCGCTCTGCATCGCGACGAGCCGCCCCGCCTCGTCGAACAGGCCCGAGCCGGAGCCACCGTAGCCGTCGTTGCAATCGTGGCGGGCCCGCCGGATGCCGCCTTCCGTCGGCGGATCGATCCGGCGGATCGTGCAGGTCTCCAGGCTGCTGTCGCCCCGGTAGTTCTGGTGACCGCCGGGGGCGACCAGGGACACGGCGAGCGACAGGTCGCCGGTGGAAAGGTCGGGGGCCCCATCGGGCACCGGCTGGCGCGGCGCCTCGGCCGGTCGCGCGAGGCGCAGCAGCGCCCAATCGTCGGTAATGTGGAGGCGCGTCGCGTCCGCGGCGACGCCGAGATGCAGGCTCTCGGCGACGAAATCGTAGTTGCGGCCGCCGATCTGGAAGTAGCAGTCGCCGACGGCCCGCGTCGTTTCGAGCTGCCGGTTGCGGAAGTTGTGCGCGTTCAGCATCACGAGCGACGGCGTCCCGATCAGCCACGCGGCGGCCGCCTTCTGCGGCACGCCATCCGAACGGCGGCACCAGAGGACGCCCGCGCCGGGATAGCGGGCGCGATCGCTGCTCGTCAGGTCGCGGCGCCCGTCCTGGGGATAGAGCGCCGCCGTTTCGGTGATGTCCTTGGCGATGTCCCGCGCGCGCTCTCGGGCCGGCGCGGCGGCATCGGGCGGCGGGTGCGGCGCATCGTCCCCGAGTGCGGTGCCGCCCCCGGCCCAAACCACGACGGCGAGGAGCCCGCACACCGCCAGCCTCCCCTGCGCGCGCTGCCCCTGCGCCATGGCCGACAAGCCTCCCGCTCGGTCGGGCCGCTTCGCGAGGGCCCGTTGACGACAACGGTGCGATGGGTCCCGGCCCCGGTCAAGACGATGCCAATACGTTGCGACACTACGCCTTGGCACTTTTAGAATTGCCTTATCGTCCTGATAAGAAATGTCCGACCAGCTAAAGACATCGCGTCCAATCAAAGCCTAGAAAATATAGGCGAAGGGACGCTAATAAGTCTTTCATAAGACCGCGCAAATCTAAGAATATCCTTAGATTCATGATGCGGCACTTCGGATGACTTCCGAGCGAGCCTGGAACCTCAGAAAAACGTCTGAGAGATACCGCGAGGCCGAAAGGCGAGGCGGTTCAGCGAGGAGACGCAGGATGAGCAGGTTTGTGACATCAGTCTCGGCCTTGGCGATGCTGGCGCTCGCGCCGGCCGCGCTGTCGAGCGGGGCCTACGCCAACGATAAGCTGGTCGAGCTGTCGAAGAGCGACGACAACTGGGTGATGCCCGGCAAGAACTACGATTCGAACAACTTCAGCGACCTGAAGCAGATCAACAAGGGCAACGTGAAGCAGCTTCGGCCGGCTTGGACGTTCTCGACCGGCCTGCTGAACGGCCACGAGGGTGCGCCGCTCGTCGTCGACGGCAAGATGTACATCCACACCTCGTTCCCGAACAACACCTTCGCTCTCGGCCTCGACGATCCGGGCACGATCCTGTGGCAGGACAAGCCGAAGCAGAACCCGGCCGCCCGCGCCGTCGCCTGCTGTGACCTCGTCAACCGCGGCCTCGCCTACTGGCCCGGCGACGGCAAGACCCCCGCGCTGATCCTCAAGACCCAGCTCGACGGCAACGTGGCCGCCCTCAACGCCGAGACTGGCGAGACGGTGTGGAAGGTCGAGAACTCCGACATCAAGGTCGGCTCGACGCTCACGATCGCCCCCTATGTCGTCAAGGACAAGGTCATCATCGGCTCCTCGGGCGCCGAACTCGGCGTGCGCGGCTACCTGACCGCCTACGACGTGAAGACCGGCGAGCAGGTGTGGCGCGCCTACGCCACGGGTCCGGACAAGGACCTGCTGCTGGCCTCCGACTTCAACATCAAGAACCCCCATTACGGCCAGAAGGGCCTCGGCACCGGCACCTGGGAGGGCGATGCCTGGAAGATCGGCGGCGGCACCAACTGGGGCTGGTACGCCTACGATCCGGGCACGAACCTGATCTACTTCGGCACCGGCAACCCGGCGCCGTGGAACGAGACCATGCGTCCGGGCGACAACAAGTGGACGATGACGATCTTCGGCCGCGATGCCGACACGGGTGAAGCCAAGTTCGGCTACCAGAAGACCCCGCACGACGAGTGGGACTACGCCGGCGTCAACGTCATGATGCTCTCCGAGCAGAAGGACAAGGACGGCAAGGCCCGCAAGCTGCTGACCCACCCGGACCGCAACGGCATCGTCTACACGCTCGACCGGACCGACGGCGCGCTCGTCTCGGCGAACAAGCTCGACGACACGGTCAACGTGTTCAAGTCGGTGGATCTGAAGACCGGCCAGCCGGTGCGCGATCCCGAATACGGCACCCGGATGGACCACCTCGCCAAGGACATCTGCCCCTCGGCGATGGGTTACCACAACCAGGGTCACGACTCGTACGATCCGAAGCGTGAACTGTTCTTCATGGGCATCAACCACATCTGCATGGATTGGGAGCCCTTCATGCTTCCCTATCGTGCGGGTCAGTTCTTCGTCGGTGCGACGCTGAACATGTATCCGGGCCCGAAGGGCGACCGTCAGAACTACGAAGGTCTCGGCCAGATCAAGGCGTACAACGCGATCACCGGCGACTATAAGTGGGAGAAGATGGAGCGCTTCGCCGTGTGGGGCGGCACCATGGCCACCGCGGGCGACCTCGTCTTCTACGGCACGCTCGACGGCTACCTGAAGGCGCGCGACTCCGACACGGGTGACCTTCTCTGGAAGTTCAAGATCCCGTCCGGCGCCATCGGATACCCGATGACCTACACCCACAAGGGCACGCAGTACGTCGCCATCTACTACGGCGTCGGCGGCTGGCCGGGTGTCGGCCTCGTGTTCGACCTCGCCGACCCGACCGCCGGTCTCGGCGCAGTGGGCGCCTTCAAGAAGCTCGCCAACTACACCCAGATGGGTGGCGGCGTGGTGGTGTTCTCGCTCGACGGCAAGGGCCCCTACGAGGATCCGAACGTCGGCGAGTGGAAGTCAGCCGCCAAGTAGGGTCTGAAGCCGGAACTGCCTGACGGCAGATGCGAACCGTCCCTCCCCCGCTCACCCGGGGGAGGGACGGGGCCGAGATGGCGCGGGCACGAACGGCCCGTGACGGTCCGCGCCACCTCATGTCCCTCTCCACAGACCCTCGTCCCGCGCGCCGCCGACGTCGCGCAGGCGATCGTCCGCACGGGGAGATGCGCCAAGGGCAGGTCTCAGCCGAAAAAGCCCGGCGCCAAGATTTCATAAGAATAAGCCAGAGGAAACGAACCTATGTCGCTCGTGAACGGACGGCGCCGTACAGCCGCATCGGTCGTCGCTCTGACCGCTGCCCTGACCGCCTTCGCCGCCCTGTGCGCACCCGCCCAGGCGCAGGACACGAAAGCCACCTCGAAAGCCGCCGAGGCCGCGAAACCCGATGCCGGGACCTTGCGCGTCTGCGCCGCCGAGCAGCCGCCGCTCTCGATGAAGGACGGCTCGGGACTCGAGAACCGCATCGCGACGACGGTGGCCGAGGCCATGGGCCGCAAGGTCCAGTTCGTATGGCTCGGAAAGCCCGCGATCTACCTCGTGCGCGACGGGCTGGAGAAGAAGACCTGCGACGTGGTGATCGGGCTCGATGCCGACGATCCCCGGGTGCTCACCAGCAAGCCCTATTACCGCTCGGGCTACGTCTTCCTCACCCGCGCCGACAAGGATCTCGACATCAAGTCCTGGTCCGATCCGCGCTTGAAGGACGTCAGCCACATGGTGGTCGGCTTCGGCACGCCCGGCGAGGCGATGCTCAAGGATATCGGCCGCTACGAGGAGGACATGGCCTACCTCTACTCGCTGGTGAACTTTCGCGCGCCGCGGAATCAATACACCCAGATCGATCCGGCCCGGATGGTGAGCGAAGTCGCCACCGGCAAGGCCGAGGTCGGCGTGGCCTTCGGGCCCGACGTCGCCCGCTACGTGCGCGATTCCTCGACCAAGCTGCGCATGACCCCCGTGCCCGACGACACGCAGGCCAGCGACGGCCGGAAGATGCCGCAGAGCTTCGACCAGGCGATGGGCGTGCGCAAGGACGACACCGCCCTCAAGGCGGAGATCGACGCCGCCCTGGAGAAGACCAAGCCGAAGATCGAGGCGATCCTGAAGGAGGAGGGCGTGCCCGTGCTGCCCGTCTCCAACTGATCCCGCCCGAGAGCCGTATCCGACCTGATGGCATCAGGCCGGCGCCTCTAAATCTTTGTTTTAACACGCTTTCTTTCGCGGAACCGGCGTCCACTTCGTCGGAAAGCGTCCTAAACGTGTGCTGAGGACCAAGAACAAGACGATGATGAACCGCGTAAAGATCGGAACCGCCCTTCTCGGCCTCGCGCTCGCCGGCATTGCCCTGCCCGCGCTCGCCCAGCCGCAATCCGGGCCGCAGACCGGCGTCGTGTTCCGCAACACCGTGACCGGCGAGGCGCTCGACGTGTCGCAAGGCAAGGAGGGCGGCCGCGACACGCCCGCCGTGAAGAAGTTCCTCGAGACCGGCGAGAACCTCTACATCGACGACAAGTCCTGCCTGCGGAATGGCGAGAGTCTGTTCGCGACGTCCTGCTCGGGCTGCCACGGCCACCTCGCCGAGGGCAAGCTCGGGCCGGGTCTGAACGACAATTACTGGACCTACCCGTCCAACACGACGGATGTGGGCCTGTTCGCCACGATCTTCGGCGGCGCCAACGGCATGATGGGCCCGCACAACGAGAATCTGACGCCCGACGAGATGCTTCAGACCATCGCCTGGATTCGCCACCTCTATACGGGGCCGAAGCAGGACGCCGTCTGGCTCAACGACGAGCAGAAGAAGGCCTACACGCCCTACAAGCAGGGCGAAGTCATCCCGAAGGACGCCAAGGGCCAGTGCAAGCCGCTGGACGAGTGATCCTTCGGGGTTTCGGGCCGGGCTCGAACCGGCGCGATCGAGGGGGCGGGATCGCCGCTCGCGACAAGTCCCAAGAAGAGCAAGTCCCATAAAGTGGAGGAAACCATGAAGACCACTCTCATCGCCGCCGCCATCGTCGCCCTGTCCGGCATCGCCGCCCCGGCGCTCGCCTATGACGGCACCAAGTGCAAGGCCGCGGGCAATTGCTGGGAGCCGAAGCCCGGCTTCCCCGAGAAGATCGCCGGCTCCAAGTACGATCCCAAGCACGACCCCAAGGAGCTGAACAAGCAGGCCGATTCCATCAAGCAGATGGAAGAGCGCAACAAGAAGCGCGTCGAGAACTTCAAGAAGACCGGCAAGTTCGAATACGACGTCGCCAAGATCTCGGCGAACTGATCCGCTGAGGGTCCGCCTCTCCCCTTCGGATCTCGGACCTGTCCGAGATCCGTCCTGACCTGCCGGATCGGGCAGGCCCGACCCGGAGCGGGAGGGGCGGACACCGCTTGAGGGCGCTCCCAACGACAAGAAAAAGGCCAACCGCCGAATGAACACCTTGCGCCCCGGCGACGCCATGCTCACCGACTGGCGGGACGCGGCCGCGCGTTTCGAGCGCGAGATCGCCAAGGCCGTCGTCGGTCAGGACCGGGCGATCCGCCTGCTGACGATCGCGATCTTCGCCCGCGGCCACGTCATGCTCGAAGGCGATGTCGGCGTCGGCAAGACCACGCTTCTGCGCGCGGTCGCCCGCGGCCTCGGCGGCGCCTACGAGCGCGTCGAGGGCACCGTCGACATGATGCCCACCGACCTGATCTACCACACCTATCTCGGCGAGGACGGCCGCCCGCGGGTCGAGCCCGGCCCGGTGCTGCGGCGGGCCGAAGACCTCTCGGTGTTCTTCTTCAACGAAATCAACCGCGCCCGGCCCCAAGTCCACGCGCTGCTCCTGCGCATCATGGCCGAGCGCAGCGTCAGCGCCTTCAACCGCGAGTACCGCTTCCCCAACCTCCAGGTCTTCGCCGACCGCAACCGGGTCGAGCGCGAGGAGACCTTCGAGTTGCCGGCCGCCGCCCGCGACCGCTTCCTCATGGAGATCGGCATGGAGGCGCCGCGCGACGCGCGGGCCCGCCGCGACCTCGTATTCGATCCCCGCTTCCACGACACCGACCGGCTCACCGAGGAGGTCGAGGCCGGCGTGCTCGACTTCGAGCGCATCGGCACCATCGCCAGCGCGATCCAGCACGCGATCTCGGCCGAGCCGGCGATCGAGGCCTACGTCGTCGGCCTGTGGGAGGCGCTGGTGAGCCCCGGCCCCGCCGGCATCCGGCTGCCCGGCATCGACATGGACCGCCTCGTCCAGGGCGGCGCCTCGCCCCGCGGCGTCGCCTTCCTCGTGCGCGCCGCCCGCGTCCGCGCTTGGCTGGAAGGCCGGGATTGGCTGGTGCCGGAGGATATCCGCGCCGTCTTCCCCGAGGTGATGGCCCACCGCGTCTTCCTCGAACCCGTCTACGAGATGCGGCGCACGCAGATCGTGCCCGACCTGATCCGCGCGGTGTTCGAGACGGTGCCCGCCCCGTGAGCGGTCCGGAGGACGGGGTCAACGACGGGGCCGACATCATCTACCTCCCGCGCTGGCGGCCGGGCGGGCACAGGGTCGGCGCCCATCGCGGGCGCGATGCCGGCGGCCTCGGCACGTTCCGCGATCAGGTCAGCTTCCTGCGCCTGCCGGATGCGCGGCGCATCGATGTGCGCGCGTCCTTACGCGACCCGTTCGAGGGCGTGTTCGTGCGCCGCTTCGAGGCGCGCAGTCCGGTCGAGACCTACGCGCTGGTCGATCTCTCCGCGTCCATGCGCTTCCGCGGCCGGGCCGACCGGCGCGAACTGGCGGCCGGGTTCTGCACCGCGCTCGCCCGCTCCGCGACGCGGATCGGCGACGGCTTCGGCGTGATCGCCTGCGACGACACCCTGCGCGACGACCTCACCCTCCCCGCGACCCGCCACCGGGCCGCCGCCCAAGCCGCCGCCGCGCGCCTCGGCGAGGCGGCCTGCGACGGACGCAGCGCCGGGGGATTGCTGGAGGCGGCGCGCCGCCTTGCCGGGCGCCCGAAGCTGATCTTCCTCGTCTCCGATTTCCGCTGGCCGGAGGCGCTGATCGAGGCGGTCTTCTCGGCGCTGGCGCTGCACGACGTGACCCCGGTGCTGCTCGCCGATTCCGCCGAGGCCGAAGACCTGCCGGCCTGGGGCCTCGTGGAACTCGATGACCTGGAGGGCGCCGGGCGCCGCCTCGTCTTCCTGCGCCCATCCTTGCGCCGCCGCTGGATCGCCCGCGAGGCGGAGCGCGTCGAAGCCTTGCGCCGGATCTGCGCCCCCTTCGCCCGTCCGCCCTTCCGGCTCGCCGACCGCTTCGATGCCGAGGCGCTGAGCCGCCACCTGATGACGACGTGAGAGCGATGCGCGCGCTGCCCCTCGCCCTCCTCCTCGCGCTGGTGTCGCTGCCGGCCGCCGCCCAGGTGCGCGGCGTCGAGCTGCGCACGCCCCGCGCCTTCGGCTATTTCCAGGGCGACCTCGTGCAGGTCCAGGCCGAGATCCGCACCGATCCCGGCTTCACCCTGCAGCGATCCTCCCTGCCGAAGCCCGGCCCGGTCACCTACTGGCTCGACCTGCGCGACGTGCGCACGGAGGAGAGCCGTGGCGCGGACGGCGCCCATGTGATCCGGCTGCGCCTGACCTATCAGGACTTCTACGTCGCGCTCGATGCCCGGACCCTCGAAGTGCCGGGCTTTCCCGTCACCGTCGAGAATGCCGGCACGAACGGCTCGACCACGGCGGTGGCGCAGCTGCCCGCCTGGAAGATCGGCGTCTCTCCCTTACGCGAGGTGCAGCCCGAGCGGCGCGACGACCCGGCCGAGTACCTGCGGCCCGACGGGCGCGCCCCGCGCCTCGATCCGCAGCCGGCGCTCGCCTCGGCCGCCGGCTTCCTCGCGCTCGCCGTTCTGGCGCTGCTGCTGCTCGCCTACGACCGGGCGTGGTGGATCTTTGGACGTCGCCGCGGTCGGCCCTTCGCGCTCGCTCAAAAGGCCCTCTACCGGGCGAAGCGGCGCTCGCAGGGCGAAGCCCTGTACCGCGAGGCGCTGCTCGCCCTGCATCGCGGCCTCGACGCCACCGACGGACGCCGGGTGCTCGCTGACGACCTGCCCGACTTCCTCGGCCGCCATCCCGCCTTCCGGGGACAGGCGGGGGGCCTCCAAAAATTCTTTTCTGCCTCGCGGCTGGCCTTCTTCGGCCGGGACACCGCCGGGGCCGGGACGACGCTGCCCCTGCCCGAGGCCGAGGCCCTGCTGCGCCGGCTCGGCGCGGTTGAGCGGAGCGCGTGACCCGGTGACGGCTTTCCTCCCCTCCCTCGGCCTGGCCACGCCCTGGCTGCTCTGGCTCCTGCCCCTAGCGCTTCTGCCGCTGCTCCTGTCCGTCACTCGGCGCAGCGCGGTCTCCTCGGTCGCCGCCGCACCCGAGGATCCGCTCTCCGCGGGTCTCCAGATCGTCCTGACGGCCGCCGGCATGCTGGCCATCGGCGGCCTCGTCCTGGCGCTGGCCGGCCCCTACCGCGCCGGCGAGCGGGTGACCCGCACCGGCATCGGCGCCCAGATTTCGATGCTGATCGACCGTTCGGGCAGCATGAACGAGACCTTTGCCGGCCGGCAGCCCTCGGGGGCGGAGGAATCGAAGGCCGCCGCCTCCCGGCGCATCTTGCGCGACTTTGTCGGCGAGCGCGCCCACGATCAGTTCGCAGTGACGGCCTTCTCCACCGCGCCGATGCTGGTCGTGCCGATGACCGACCGGCACGACGCCGTACGCGCGGCCATCGCCGCCATCGACCGGCCCGGCCTCGACTACACCAACGTCGCCCGCGGCCTCGGCATGGCGCTGTCGCAGTTCGGGGCGGGCGCGCCGGGGGTGTCGCGGGCACTGCTGCTGGTCTCAGACGGGGCGGCGGTGATCGATCCGCGCATCCAGGCGCAGTTGCGCGCCGAGTTCACCAAGGTGCAGCCGAACCTCTACTGGCTGTTCCTGCGCACCAAGGGCTCGCCCTCGATCACCGACAAGCCCGCGGGCGAGGACACGCCGCAGGCCGCGCCCGAGCGCCATCTCGACCAGTTCTTCAAAAGCCTCGGCGTGCCCTACCGCGCCTTCGAGGCGGAGGGCGCCGAGGCCGTGGCCAACGCCGTGCGCCAGATCGAGGCGCTGGAGCGCGATCCGATCCCCTATACCGAGGAGCGCCCCCGCCGCGACCTCACCGGCTGGGCCTACGCGCTCGCCGCGTTCGGCCTGCTCCTCCTCGTCCTCGCCAAGCTGGCCGAGACCGACTTTTTGCGCGCGCCCGTCCGTGAGCGGAGTGCCGCAGCGGCCGGCCCCGCGCCCGCCGCGCCGAGAAGGGCCGCCGCCTGATGCCCTCCGCCCTCACCCACGCGTCCGCCCCGTCCCTGCGCACCCGGCTCGGCGCGGGCTTAGGCCAGGGCTGGCGCAGCCTCCGCCCCACCCTGCTCGTGCTGCTGCCGATCCTGCTGCTCGGAACCGCCGCCGCCCTTGCGCTCTCGGCTTGGCGGGACGCGCGCACCAATGCGGCCATCGCCGAACTGGAGGCGGGGCGCGACATCGCCGTCCCGCCGGACGCCCCCGACGCGCTCCTCGTCGCGCGGACGAAGTTCCTGGCGTTTCGCGATCGCTTCGGCGAGGCCGAGCCGCTGCTGGAAACCCTCGACCATCGGCGGTCCGCCGACGCCGCGGCCCGCGCCCGCTACATCGTCGCCAATGCCCGCATCCGCGAAGCCTTCCGGCTGATCGAGCGCAGCGAACTCGACAAGGCGGGCCCACAGGTCACGCTGGCGCGCCAGGATTACCGCCGGGCGCTCCAGGCCCGGCCCGACTTCTGGGACGCGAAGTTCAATTTCGATGTTGCCTCGCGCCTGATCCGCGACTTTCCGGAATTCGACCGCAAGTTCGGCGACGAGCTGAAGGCCGAGCCTAAGCAGATCTGGACCGACATTCCCGGCCAGCCAAGAGGCGGGCCATGAGGGTGTGGGCCGCGCTTCCCTTCGCGAGAAACCTGCGCGATCGCCGCTTCCAGGCGCTCGCCGCCGCGCTTCTGCTCGCAGGTCTGGCGATCGTCGTGCCGCCGCTGCCGCTGACCCGCTCGGGCGTCTCGGTGCTGGCGGTGGTGGACATCACCGGCAGTATGAACGTGCGCGACTATACGAGTGACGGGCGCCCGGCGAGCCGGCTCGACATCGCCAAGGCGGCCCTGCGCAACCTCATCCCCGAACTGCCCTGCGGCTCGCGCCTCGCGCTCGCCCTGTTCACCGAGCGGCGCCCGTTCCTGCTGTTCGCGCCGATCGAGGTCTGCGCCGATTTCGCGCCGCTCGACGGAGCGATCGCGGCGCTCGATTGGCGCATGGCCTGGGAGGGCGACAGCCGCATCGTTTCGGGCCTCCACCGCGCCCTCACCATGGCCGGCGAACTCGACACCGACCTCCTGTTCATCACCGACGGCCAGGAGACGCCGCCGCTCCCCGCCAACGGCATCCCGCCCTTCGAGGGCAAGGCGGGCGCGGTGCGCGGCCTGATCGTCGGGGCAGGGGGCTATGCGCTCGCGCCGATCCCGAAATTCAACGATCGCGGCCGCGAGACCGGCTTCTACGCCGAGACCGACGTGCAGCAGGAGAACCGCTTCGGCCCGCCCCCGGCCGACGCGGAATCGCGCGAGGGCTACAATCCGCGCAACGCGCCCTTCGGCGGCGCCGCAGCGCGCGGCGAGGAGCATCTCTCCTCCGTGCGCGAGCCGCATCTGAAGGCGCTCGCCGCCCAGACCGGCCTCGCCTACGCCCATCTCGACGGGCCGGACCTGCGCGCGCCCCTTCTCGCGGCCGCCACGCCGCGCCCCCTTCCGAGCCGGCTCGACCCCCGCCCCTTCCTCGGCGCGGCGGCTCTGGCCCTCGTGCTCGCCGTCTTCCTCGCGGGTGCGCTCCGCGCCCGCTTCACACCCTTCACCCCCAGCAGGATGTCATAATGCGTCTGTCCCTTCTCGTTCTTCCGCTCGCGCTCGCTGCCACCGCTGCCCTCGCCCACGGCCCGACCCCGCAAAAGGTCTCCCAGTCGATCACGATCAAGGCGAGCCCGGACGCGGTGTGGAAGGTGGCGGGCGACTTCGCCGGGATCGGAACGTGGCACCCGGCGATCGGGAAGGCGGAGGGCAGCGGCTCGAAGGATGGCGGCACCCGCACGCTGACCTTCAAGAACGGCGGAAAACTCGAAGAGAGCCTCGACGAGTACAAGGCGGAGGGTCGCACCTATTCCTACCGGATGGGCGAGCCGAACCTGACGGCGCTGCCGGTCTCGTCCTACTCGGCGACCTTCACCGTGAGCCCGGAGGGCGACGGCTCCAAGGTCGAGTGGATGGGCCGCTTCTATCGCGGCGATACCGGCAACGAGCCGCCGGAGAACCTCAGCGACGAGGCCGGCAAGGCGGCGATGAACACGTATTTCTCGGAAGGGCTGAAGGGCCTGAAGGCGGCCGTGGAGGGCGGCAAGGGCAAATGAGCCGGTCCCACTAAGGCACGCGACATGATCCGCCCCGCCCTCGCCGCGCTGATCCTTGCCCCCGCGCTCGCCGGCCTGCCGGTGCGGGCCGCGACGGTCTACGTCGCGAGCCAGCAGGGGGCTCAGCTCGCGCGGGTCGAGGCAGGCGCGGTCGTGGGCGGAACGTCCGTAGCGGGAGCGCCCGCCACGGTCGCGACGGGCGGCGGGTCCGTGTTCCTCAGCCACCCGGACGGACACACGATCACCGTGGCCGACGCCGCCACGGGCGCGGTGCTGCGCCGCCTCCCCTACAAGGGCCAGGGCTTCGGCCTCGCCGCCTCGGCGGACGGCCGGACCCTATTCGTCGCCGACTGGTCGGGCAACCGCATCGACCGGCTCTCGGCCGCGGACGGAACGGTCGAGGCCTCCGCCGCGACCGGCCGCGACCCGGCGCACATTGCCCTCGACCGCGCCGGCCGGCTCTACGTCGCCGACCGGGAGAGCCATCACGTCAGCGTGTTCGACGGGGCGCGGATGACCCGGCTCGCGACGATCCCCGTCGGCACCGCGCCCTTCGCCCTGGCGCTCAGCCCGGACGAGCGCCGCCTCTATGTCGGCAACGTGCGCAGCAACGACCTCACCGTGATCGATACGGGGGCGCTCAAAGCCATCGCCACCGTGCCGGCCGGCGCCATGCCCTACGGCATCAGTGTGAGCCCGGACGGGGCGCGGGTCTTCGTCACCAACCAGCATGCCGGCACGGTCACCGTGCTCGATGCGGGCACGCTCGCAACCGCGGCGACGATCGGCGTCGGCCGCTACCCGGAGGGCATCGTGATCGAAGGGGGGAAGGCCTATGTGGCGAACTGGTTCTCCGACACCGTGTCCGTCATCGATCTCGCCACGCTGAAGGAGATCACCCAACTGCCGGTCGCCGAGGGCCCGCGCAGCCTCGCGATCGCCGCGCCGGCGAAGGACGCCCTGCGATGAGACCGCTCATGGCCGGTCTCGCCGCCCTGCTGATCCTCTCCGCCTGCGACCGCAACGAGACCTCCGGCGAGGCGTCGAACCCGGCGCCCGACCGCGGCGATGACGGGGCCATCGTCGCCTCGACCTCGGAAGACCACCTGCCCGACTGGCTTTCGCCCACCGATGGAACCGACCCGGCGCGCTGGCTCGCGGGCCGCGAGGCGGGACACCCCTTGCCCGGCGACGCCGCGGCGGTCAGGGAACTGCGCGAATCCCTCGACCGGGCGCGCAGCGCCTTCGTGGAAGACAAGCGCATGATCGCCAACCGCACGGTGCAGCTCGGACAGATGCTGTCCGAGATCGGCAAGACGGAATCCTATCGCGGCCTGATCGACGGCCTCGGCGGGATCGCGTCGGTGCGGGGGCGCAACAAGAGTCTCTACGGCGAGATGTGCCAGCACTATTACAACACCCGCGCCCAGGGCGCCGACCACGCCACCGCGCTCACCCGCCTCGAAGCCCGCGAGCGGCCGGACATCGCCGCGCCGGAGATGCCGCCCGATCCGCCCCAGGAATCGGAAAAACAGCCGGGAGGGCAGCCGTGAGCGACGGACGCGCCGCCGCCCGGCCCCTGCCGGCGCGGCCGGAGACGATGCTCGTCATCGACGACCACCCGATCGTGATGCAGGGGGTGCGCCGGCTAGCGGAAGCCGCGGGCGTGGCCAAAGTCTACGAGGCCGCCGACATCGTCTCGGGCTACCGCCTGTTCCACCGGCACCGGCCGGCCCTCGTCGTGGCCGATCTGAGCTTTCGCGACGACGGCCTGTCCGGCCTGTCGCTGATCCGCCGCATCCGGGCGCTCGATCCGGCCGCGCGCATCCTCGTCTTCAGCATGCATGCCGACCCGGTGCTGGTCTCCCGCGCCCTGGAAAGCGGCGCGCTCGGCTTCGCGCTCAAGGATGCCGGATCGGATGCCTTCCTGGAGGCGCTCGACGCCGTCCATGCCGGGCGGGGCTACCTGCCGCACGCGCTTGCCACCGACGTGGCGATGCTGAACCGCAGCGCCCGCCCCGCCCCGCTCGCCACCTTGAGCGCACGCGAATTGCAGATCCTGTCGCTGCTGAGCCAGGGCAAATCCTACGACGCCATCGCCAGCGCCATGGCGGTGAGCTACCGCACGATCATCAATGCCAGTTCCAGCATGCGCAAGAAGCTCGGCGTCGAGTCGCGCGCCGGGCTGGTCCAGATCGCGGTCAACCGGCGCAACGCGCTGCTGTGAGCCGGTTCGAAAGCGTCCGCAGGCTCAAACCCATCCCATCCTCACCCTCCTCCTGAGGTGCCCGCGACAGCGGGCTTCGAAGGATCCTCCAGGAAGCGCGCGATCCCTGGAAGATCCTTCGAGGCCGACGCTGCGCGCCGGCACCTCAGGATGAGGGGGCGGGTTGGATGATTGTCACGCGGCCGTCACTTGGCGCCCCGCTCCGGCGCCGATCCGCCGAAGGGAGCCCGCGGGCTGGCATCGCCCGCGGGCGTGGCGAAGGGCAGCGTCAGCGCCGCCGCCGCGATCACGGCGGTGATCCAGCGCTTCGGCCGGTCGGGCAGGCTCGCGGCACGGCTCGGACCGTTGAGGCGGGGCCGGTGCACCTCCCCGCCGAGCGGGGTCGGACGCCGGCCCTCCTCCGGCCCGCGATCCCGGTCCGCGTTGCGGTCGAGATTTCGCTCGACCGCGCCGAGCAGCGCGGCGGCCTCCCCGTCCAGGCTGTCCCAGTGCCGGGTCAGGGCGCCGTGCTCCGCCGGCTCGGACGCCGCGGCGTCCGGTCCGGTCTCCGTTATCCGCTCCTCGGGGGCTGTCATGACGGCTGGTCAGGCGCGGTGGTAGGCATCCTCGAGGCGGACGATGTCGTCCTCGCCGAGGTAGCTGCCGAGTTGCACCTCGATCAGTTCGACATCGTCGTTGCCGGGATTCTCGAGGCGGTGGATGGCGCCGAGCGGGATGAAGATGTGCTCGCTCTCGCGGTAATCGGCGACCGTGTCGTCCACGGTGACCCGGGCGCAGCCGCGCACCACGACCCAGTGCTCGGCCCGGTGGCGGTGCTTCTGCAGTGAGAGCCGGCCGCCGGGCGCCACGGTGATCCGCTTGACCTGGAAGCCGTCGGAGGCCTCCAGCACCCGGTAGCTGCCCCAGGGGCGGTGCGAGGAGGCGTGCCACTCGGCCTGGGGCCGGCCCTTGCTGCGCAGGATCTCGACCATCTTGCGCACGTCGCCGCAGCGGCTGCGGTCGGCCACCAGGATCGCGTCCTTCTCGGCCACCACGACGAGATCCCGCACGCCGACGAGCGAGGTCACCATCCCGTCCGAGGAGACGAAGCAGCCCTCGGTGTCGAACAGCTCGGCCGCGCCGCGGCTGACATTGCCGAGGTCGTCCCGCTCGCTGATCGCCCAGAGCGCGTTCCAGTTGCCGACATCCGACCAGCCGCAGCGCATCCGCGCGACCGCGGCGCGGCTCGTCTTCTCCATCACCGCGAAGTCGAGGGAGGTCTTGTGGGTGCCGGCAAACCCCTCGGCGTCGAGGGCGAGCGCCCCGCCCTCGTCGGCGGCGGCCTCGACCGCCAGGGCGGCGGCGGCGGCCGTGTCGGGATCGAACGCGGCGTATTCGGCGCACAGGGTGTCCGCCCGCATCAGGAAGTTGCCGGAGTTCCACAGCCAGCGGTCCGAGAGGTAGGTGGCGGCCCGCGCCGCGTCCGGCTTCTCGGCGAAGGTGTGCACGGCGTGGCAGCGCGCCTCGACGCGGGTGCCGGGCCGGATCCAGCCGTATTCGGTGCTGGCATGATCGGCCTCGATGCCGAAGGTGACGAGCCGCCCGGCCCGCGCCGCCGGCAGGGCGGAGGCGACGGCCCGCCGGAAGGCGCGCGGTTCGGTGACGATGTGGTCGGAGGGGAGCACGAGCACCACCGCCTCGGGATCCTCCCGCGCCACCAGGGTGCAGGCGGCCAGGATCGCCGGGCCGGAATCGCGGCGCTCCGGCTCCAGCAGGAGGGTGACGCCCGCATCGATCGCGGCGGCCTGCTTCTCGACGAGGCAGCGGTGATCGCGATTGGCGACCACGATCGGCCGGGCGAAGAGCGGGCCCTGGAGCCGCAGCAGGGTCTGCTGGAAGGTCGAGTGCGGCCCGAGCAAAGGCACGAACTGCTTCGGCAATGAGGTGCGGGAGGTGGGCCAGAGCCGCGTTCCCGAGCCGCCGCAAAGGATGACGGGCTGGATCCGTGCAGGCATCGACGGGCGTCCTTTTGTGCTGGGACTTGGAAGATGGAACTTGGAAGAAAGGTCAGCGGGTTTCGATCGAGCTGCGCAGGGCGGGTGCCGCCTGCGAGACGGGGCCGGGAGCGGCCGCCCCGCCACGTGTGGGAGCCGGGGCCGGCGCCTCGCCGGTGCCGGCCTTGGCGGGTGAGACCTGCACGACGTCGCCCGGCAGCAGCACGGAGGTCAGGCTGGCCCGGAACGTCACCGCCCGGTCGCGCTGGGTCCGCGTCACCTCGACGTTCCAGCCGGTGGACTCGGTGCCGCCGTCGGAGGCGGCGAGCCGCCGGGCACGGCTCTCCAGCAGGTCGCGGGCGATGGGGAGGCTCGCCTCCGTCTCCAGCAATTGCTGGCGGGTGGCCTGAAGGTCGGCCACGACCCGGCGGCGATGGCCGTTCTCGGTGTCGCGCTGGCGCAGGGTCAGTTCGCCGGTGGCCGTGCCGTTGCGGGCGAGTTCCGCGTCGATCCGGGCGAGTTCCGCCCGGACCCGGGCGTTCTCCCTCTGCCGGTCCACCATGATCGTCTGCAGGCCGTGGCCGTTATCGGTCAGCCGCGCGTAGTTGCGGACCTGGGCCTCGGTCAGCTTGACCTGTTCCTCGATGAGATTCCGCTGCTGGGTCAGCGACGTCCGCTCGGTCTCCAGCCGTTCGACCTGCTGGCGCAGCAGGCCGACTTCGCTGCGCTCCGTCTCGCGCTGGAGCGAGAAGATCTCCTGCTCGCCGCGCATCAGCGCCGTCGCCTCCGGGCCGATCAGTTCGTCCGAGACGAAGCTCGTCCGTCCGTCGCGCTGGGCCTCCAGCCGAAGTTGCCGGGCGCGCTGGGCGAGCCGGGCGAGTTCCAGGCTCCGCAGACGCTCGCGCGCGGTCAGCATCTCGCCCTTGAGTTCGGTGATCGAGCGGTCGCCGACCCGCCCGCCGCCGGCCAGCGCCACCGCGCCGAGCACGGTGAGACCGTAGCGGTAGGTGTAGCTGCCGGGCGAGCGCACCTCGCCCAGAACATAGACCGGCTTCATCTCGGAAAGCCGCAGGCTGACGGTGGCCGAGCGCAGGTAGCCGTCGTTGAGGCGGGTGCGCACCAGGGTCTCGGCCTGCTCGGGCGACAGCCCGGCGACCCGGACACGGCCGACCATCGGCAGGTTCAGGTCGCCCACCGCATCGACCACGTACTCGCCGGTCAGGTCCGTCTGGCCGAAGACGACCATCGTCACCTTGTCGCCGCTCGACAGCAGCAGCGCGGTCTCGGCCGAGGGCTCCGGCAAGGCCTCCGGAGCCTGCGCCTCGGCGGCGAGGGGGGTGCTCGCGAGAAGGAGCACAAGTCCCGAGCCGAGCATCGCGCCGAGCGTGGCACCGCGGCGCCCCTCGCCGCTCCAAAACCGAAATGTCCTGAAATCGAGCATGCCTTCGCCTCTCAGGCCGCTTGCCGGGCGCCGGCCGGCGACGCGGCCGCTCGGGAGACTGCTCCATTCGGGAGCTCTGCCCGCTCGGCCGGTACCCCGGAGATGCCGGCCCGAAGCCCTCCGTGCTCGAGGGAGCACCGGGGAGAACCGGGAGGCGGCCGGGCTGCCGTGACGCCCTGTTTGAATGCCAGAGCCCCTCCCCGTTGGCTCTGGCTATTCGGTCACCTCGGGGTTCGCGACCGGGTTAGTCCGACGGTGCCGGTTGCGGCTCGAAGGCGCGGTTGGGAACCGATTCCGCGCGCGCCGCTTGGCCCACGGCAAGAAAGGGCTCGCACCTCCCGATCGTGGTAAACCGCCTTCGCACGCAGGACGTCGCGTCTTCCTCGAAACAGCAATGCCGAACCCGATCAAGGTCTCCTAAGCTGGGATCGACCGACAATGGGAGACGTCGAGCGATGAAGAAGCGTATCCTCGTGACGGGTGGGGCCGGTTTTGTCGGCAGCCATCTGTGCGATCGACTGGTGGCGCAGGGACACGACGTGCTCGCGGTCGATAATTTCTACACGGGCGACCGGTCGAACCTCGCCCAGCACCTGAGCAATCCGCGCTTCGAGGTCATGCGCCACGACGTGACCTTCCCGCTCTATGTCGAGGTGGACGAGATCTACAATCTCGCCTGCCCCGCCTCCCCGATCCACTATCAGCGCGACCCGGTGCAGACCACGAAGACGAGCGTGATCGGGGCCATCAACATGCTCGGGCTCGCCAAGCGGCTCGGCATCCCGATCCTCCAGGCCTCCACCAGCGAGATCTACGGCGATCCGGATGTGCACCCGCAGCCGGAGGATTATCGCGGCCTCGTCAGCGTCAGCGGCCCGCGCGCCTGCTACGACGAGGGCAAGCGCTGCGCCGAGACCCTGTTCTTCGACTACCAGCGCCGGCACCACGTGCCGATCCGCGTGGCGCGCATCTTCAACACCTACGGGCCGCGGATGAACCGCGACGACGGCCGGGTCGTCTCGAACTTCGTGGTGCAGGCGCTGCGGGGCGAGCCGATCACCCTCTACGGCGACGGCCGCCAGACCCGCGCCTTCTGCTTCGTCGACGACCTCGTCGAGGGGCTGATGCGCCTGATGAACGTCGAGGGTACCCTCGATGGCGCGGTCAATCTCGGCAACCCGACCGAGGTGACCATCGCCGAGATCGCCCATCGGATCATCGCGCTCACCGGCTCGCGCTCGGAGATCGTCTACCGCCCGCTGCCGCAGGATGACCCGCGCCAGCGCTGCCCCGACATCACCCGGGCGAAGGCGATGCTTCACTGGACCCCGAAGGTCGGGCTCGACGAGGGGCTGACGCGGACGATCGCCTATTTCGAGGCGCTGCTCTCGGCCTCCGGCTCGAGCGTGACGCCGTTCGAGCCGGCGCTGCCCGAACTCGCGAAGACCGGCTCATGAGCGCACCCCTCCCCCGCGTTCCGATCCTGGGGGTGCCGGTCAGCGCGATCACGCTGGACGAGGCGGTGATGGCGGTCGAGGACTGGATCCTCGCCCGCCAGCGCCACTACGTCTGCATCACCGGCGCCCACGGCGTCATCGAGTGCCAGACCGATGGGAGCTTGCGCGCGATCCACGAGCGCGCCGGCCTCGTCACGCCGGACGGGATGCCGCTGGTCTTCATGGCGCGGCGGCTCGGCTTCCCGCGCACGCAGCGGGTCTACGGACCCGACCTCATGCGCGCGCTGACGGCCCTGTCCGCCCGCAAGGGCTACCGGCAATACTACTTCGGAGGCGGCTCCGGCCTGCCCGAGCGGCTGGCCGCGCGGCTGACGGAGCAGTTCCCCGATCTGCCCGTCGCCGGCACCTTCTCGCCCCCCTTCCGCCCGACCACGCCGGAGGAGGACGAGGCGATCGTCGCGCGCATCAACGCGGCGGCGCCCGACATCCTGTGGGTGGGTCTCAGCACCCCGAAGCAGGAATACTGGATGGCGCGCCACCGCGACCGGCTCGAGGTGCCGGTCATGGTCGGCGTCGGCGCGGCCTTCGACTTCCTCGCCGGCACCAAGCGGCAGGCGCCGGCCTGGATGCAGCGGCGCGGGCTCGAATGGGCCTTCCGCCTCGGCACCGAGCCGCGACGGCTGGCGCGCCGCTACGGGCGGATTGTGCCCGAATTCATGCTGCGCGCCGCGTTCCAGCTCCTGAACGCGCCGTCGCGACCGCGCCGATCCTTCTAGAGGCCATCCCCAGGCCTCTCGGAAAAACATTTCGCATCAATAACTTGGCACTTGGCTTGGGCGGGGAGACCTGCCCGCGTCGGGTGCCTTGGGCCCTGATCTGGAGACGTGGCCCGATCCGACGCGATCGGGCCACGTCTTCCGTCGTGTTCAGCCCAGAGGCTGTCCCGACGCCGAAATCGCGCGGGGCCGGGGCTCTTGCGGGGCACCCGGCACGCGCTCCGTCATGCTCTCTTTCGACGGGCCGGGCCCCTCTTGGCCGCGCAGCGCCCCAAAGGATTACGGTAGCGCGAAAGTATGATCGCCCATCGAGAAGATATGCTCAGTCGGCCCTCGAAATAAGAATGGAAGCGCCAAAGCAGAAAAGGCGTCACACCCATGTCGAAGAGCGCAGTTGTTACCGGGGCCGGCGGTTTCATTGGTGGACATCTGGTGACGTACCTGCGTCGCCACGGCTATCACGTCCGCGGCGTCGATATTAAATATCCCGATTTCGGGAACAGTGACGCGGACGAGTTCATGCTCGCCGACCTTCGGTCCTTCGAGGAATGCCGCGAGGCGGTGAAGGGCGTTGACGAAGTCTACAATCTCGCCGCCGACATGGGCGGGATCGGCTACATCTCCGGCGCGCACGCCTCGATCACGTTCAACAACACGATGATCAGCGCGCAGATGCTGAAGGCCGCCTTCGACGCGCGGGTCGAGCGGTTCCTGTTCTCCTCCTCGGCCTGCGTCTACCCGCAGCACCTGCAGGACGTGCCGAGCGTGATCCCGCTGAAGGAAGAGGATGCCTTCCCGGCCGCGCCCGAGGAAGGCTACGGCCTGGAGAAGCTCTACACGGAGAAGCTCTGCCAGTACTTCACCGAGGATTACGGCTTCCCGACCCGCTCCGTCCGCTTCCACAACGTCTACGGGCCGCTCGGCACCTATGACGGCGGCAAGGAAAAGGCGCCCGCCGCGATCTGCCGCAAGATCGCCCGCACGCCCGACGGCGGCACGATCGACATCTGGGGCGACGGCCAGCAGACCCGCTCGTTCATGTACGTCGATGACTGCGTCGAGGGCATCTACCGCATCATGCAGTCGGACCATCACGGGCCGCTCAACCTCGGCACGGACGAACTCGTCAGCATCAGCGGCCTCGTCGATCTCGTGGCCGAAGTCTCCGGCAAGACGATCCACAAGGCGTTCGACCTGAGCAAGCCGCAGGGCGTGCGCGGGCGCAACAGCGACAACACCCGCCTGCGCGAGGTTCTGGGCTGGGAGCCCCTCATCCACCTGCGCGAGGGGCTGCAGCCGACCTACCGCTGGATCAACGAACAGATC
This sequence comes from Methylorubrum sp. SL192, assembly GCF_026672325.1. Taxonomy (NCBI): domain Bacteria; kingdom Pseudomonadati; phylum Pseudomonadota; class Alphaproteobacteria; order Hyphomicrobiales; family Methylobacteriaceae; genus Methylorubrum; species Methylorubrum sp. SL192. The sequence continues at coordinate 3,447,318 of NZ_JAPPQV010000003.1, read as the reverse complement.
CAGCAGGCACAGGCGGCCCAGGCGGACGCCGCCCCCCGGCAGGCCGCCGAGTAAGCGCGGCGATCCCGCGCTTTCCGCCCGCCCTCCCGCCCGTCACGCAGCACGAGCGAGCCCATGCCGGACGTCGATGTCGCAAATACCAGTCTCCTGCCGGCCGGCGGAACCGGCTGGCAGGGACGACTTCGAGAGCGTCTCAAGGAGCGTCTCGGACCCGTCCGGTCCGGGCGCGCCGAGACGATCGCCGAGGCACGGCGCCGGATCGTCACCGGTGCCCTGCTCGCGGGCGACACCGTCGCCGTGCTGGCCGCCTGCGGGGGAAGCCTGCTCGTGATGGCGGCGGCCGGAGCGGCCGCCGGCCTCGCGCCGGCCATGCTGACCGGCTGGTGCGCCCTGCAGATCTGCGCACTGGCCCTGTGCGGCCTCTACGAACCGATCGAGGCGGAGCCGATCGAGCGGCTCCGCCGCCGCGGTCTGGCCGCCGCCCTCGCGTTCGCCGCCGCCATCCTGGTCGGCGGCGGGCCCTGGTCCTGGCCGTGGTCCTGGGCCGCCACCGGGATCGCCGCCCTTCTCTCCATCCCGCTCGGGCATTACGCGGAGGGGTTCGTGCGTGCGCGTCTCGTCCGGCGGGGCGTGTGGGGGGCGGCGACTATCGTCTACGGCGAGGGGGCCACCGAGCTGGCCCGCAGCCTCGCCGCGCGGCCGGAGCTCGGGCTCAGACCGATCGGCATCGTCCGCGCGGCCGATCAAGTGGTCGAACCCTTCCGCACCGTCGTGTCGCCGGGGCCAGGAGAGGACACCGAGCGGGCGGCCGAGCGCATGGCGAGCCTGCTGGAGGCGGCCGAGGTCGCCATCTGCACGCCCGGCGAACGCGAGCCCACCCGCTTCGCCTGGCTCACCCGGCACCCGTTCCGGCAGGTGCTCGTGGCGCACCATGCGCCGGAGGTGGAGACCGTGCGCCTCAAGACCCGCTGCCTCGGTCCCGTGGTCGGGCTCGTGGTGCGCCGGGCGATCTTCCTGCCGCACAACCTGCGCCTCAAGCGGGCGCTCGACCTTGCCGTGACGGTGCCGGGCCTTCTCGTCTGCGGACCGCTGATCGGTGTGCTGGCGCTCGCGGTGAAGATCGCCGATCCGGGCCCGGCCTTCTACGTCCAGCCCCGCGTCGGGCGCGATGGCCGCACCATCCGCGTGTACAAGCTGCGCAGCATGTTCCGCGACGCGGAGGCGCGGCTCGCCGAGCATCTGGCCGCCGACGAGGCCGCCCGGCGCGAATGGGACCGGTTCTGCAAGCTGCGCAACGATCCGCGCGTCCTGCCCGGCATCGGCGGCTTCATCCGGCGTACCAGCCTCGACGAGCTACCCCAGCTCCTCAACGTGCTGCGCGGCGACATGAGCGTGGTCGGGCCCCGCCCCTTCCCCGCCTATCACACCGAGCGGTTCGGCCCGGCCTTCCAGGCGCTGCGGGCGAGCGTGCCGCCGGGCCTGACCGGGCTGTGGCAGATCTCGGCCCGCAGCGACGGCGACCTCGCGGTGCAGGAGCAGCAGGACAGCTTCTACATCCGCAACTGGTCGATCTGGACCGACCTGTACATCCTCCTCGAGACGGTGCCGGCGGTGCTCACCGCCAAGGGCGCCCGCTGAGGAGGGGCCCCGGCGGCCCCTCCTCCCCTCGACGCGCTCCCCTTTTTCGATCCCGACGCAGGCGTGACCCATGGATCCGTTCCACGAAGCCGACCCGCCCGGCGGCGGGCGATCGCTGACCTCCCATTACGAGGCGGTCACCGGACACGCCCTCGCGGTGCTCTGGCGGCGCCGGATCATGATCGCCTCGATCGCCGTGCTGTCGGCGCTGGCAGCGGGGGCGGCCACGCTCGCCCTGCCGCCGAGCTACACCGCCGAGGTGCTGCTCCAGTTCGATTTCGGCCAGACCCAGGACGTGCGCGGGACGGGCAAGTCCGGCCCGCAGATCGCCCTCGAACCGGCCTCGGTCGTCGAGAGCGAGGCGCGCATCATCCGCTCGTTTGCCATCGCGCAATCCGTGGCGGGCCGGCTCGAGGACGCCGGGCAAGCCAAGCAGGCGGCCCAGGCGGGGCCTGCCGCCAAGGAGGCATCCACGGGATGGGTCGGCTCCCTGAGGCAGGCTCTCGAGAACCGGGTTCAGGCCGCGCTGCCCGCCCTTCCCGGCACCCGTCCGGAAGAAACCGCGCAGCAGGAGACCGAGCGGGACGCCCAGGCCCAGCGGCTCCTGCGCGGGCTCACCGTCGGCAACGATGCCAAGGCCTATCTGATCACCATCGGCTACCGCGACCGCGATCCGAAGCGGGCGGCGGAGACCGCCAACACCTTCGCCACCGAGTATCTCGCCCGCAAGATGCAGGCGGCTTCGCTCGCCACCGAGCGGGCGAGCCGCTGGTACGCCGAGCAGATCCAGGTCTCGCGCGGCGAACTCGCCCGGCTGGACAGCGAGATCGACGCCTTCCGCAAGCGCACGGGCTTCGTCGAGTCGGTGCGCGAGGGCGTGGACCTGCGCGAGCAGCAGTTGCGCGACGCCCTCACCGAACTCTCCAGCGCCTCGGCCAAGCGGCTGGCGGAGGAGGCCCGGCTGCAGCGCGCCGGGGACGTGATGCGCTTCGGCGGCGTGCCGAACGCCTCCGACACGACGATCTCGCCGGTGATCCAGCAGATGCTGGCCGATGACAGCAAGCTGCGCCAGGAACTGGAGCAGCTCACCGCCGTCTCCGGCGACAACCACCCCAGCGTGCTGCGGCTCAAGGCCTCGATCGCCGCGCTCCAGCAGCGGCTTCAGCTCCGCATGGCCGAGGTGCTGAAACTGGTCGAGGTCGATCTCGGCGCCGCCCGCGGGCTCGAAGCCTCGGCCGAGGCGCGGGTCGCGACCGTGCGCCGCTCGCTCATCGAGAGCAAGGCGCTCGAATCGAAGCTCCGCGCACTCCAGGCCGACGCGACGGCTGCCCGCGACCGCCTGCGCGTCCTCGACGAGGGCTACCAGACCGCCAATGCGCTGAGCGAACTCAAGCCGGTGATGGCGCAGATGCTGGCGCCGGCCAAGGTGCCGACCCTGCCCACCGGGCCCGGCCTCGGCCTCGTGCTCGGCCTCGGCCTGTTCGCCGGGGCCGGTGCCGGCTCGGTGCTGGCGCTCGGGCTCGACCGCCGCGACCGGGGCTACCGCAGCCAGGGCGAGATGGAGGCCGAGACCGGCCTGCCCTGCCTCGCGCTGCTGCCGAACCGGCCGGCGGGTGCGCAATCGGGCGAGCGCCTGGAACAGGATCTCCTCTTCCGCGAGGCCGTGCGGGCGGCCGTGGCCGAACTCGTGGCGGTGCGCGAGCCGCTCAAGGTCGTCCTCGTCACCTCGGCGATGCCCGGCGAGGGCAAGTCCGTCGTCGCCCGCTCGGTGGCGCGCTCGCTCGCGGCGATGGGACGCCGGGTGCTGATCCTCGACGGCTCGCCCCGCCGCGCGGCGATCGAGGACGGCCGCCACGGCAATCTCGGACACGAGACGCCGGCCGACGACGAGGAGGCGGAGGGCCGCATCTCGACCATCCGCCGCGTCTCCGGCCTCAAGGACGGGCACGACATCTATGCCGAGCCGACCTTCGGCATGCTCGTGCGGGAGGCGCGCGAGCGCTACGACATCATCCTTGTCGAGGTGCCCCCGGTGCTGTTGCTGGGCGACGTCGCGCTCCTGCGCCAGCACGCCGACGCCGTGGTCCACGTCGTGGCGTGGCACGGCACGCAGAAGGCCGCCGTCACCGCGAGCCTCGCCTATATGCGCCGGCTCGGGCTGACCGTCGCCGGGCTCGTCCTGAACAAGGTCGATCTGAAGCGCCACGAGGGCCGTGCCGCGGACCGCGGCACGCTCTACCGCGACTTCTCGCACTACTACCGGAACAGCGCGTGATGGGCGCGCAATCCGCAGCGAGCCCGGGGGTGGCGATCCTCGTGAGCGCGGGGACCTTCGCCTGCGCGGCCTGCGGCTCCCCCGCCGTCACCTGGCCGGCGGACCCGACCGCCGAGGCGGCCATCGCCTGCGGCGGCTGCGCCCGGCCTTTGGGCACCCTCGCCGCCTTCCGGGCCGGGATCGAGCGGGTGCTGGCCACTCACCGCCACGGGCACGGCCAGGGCGTCGAGGCTTTTCCACCCACGACCTCGTCCTGAGGTGCTGCGAAGCAGCCTCGAAGGATCCTCCGGATCCCGTGCGGTCCCCGGACAATCCTTCGAGTCTGGACGATCCTTCGAGGGCCGCGGGCGCGGCCCCCTCAGGCTGAGGCGGAGGGATGGGTTTTCCGCCTCACCGCGCGGACATCGCGGTCAGACGAACAGGATATGACCCGCGCTCAACTCGGCCTTCTGGGTGTCGGCGAGCCAGAGCGTGTCCGATCCTGAACGGATCGCGACATCGGTGCCGACATCCTGCGCCGCGGCCAGGACGGCATCGAACGAGCCGAACATCGACCGGCTGATCTCGATCGCGTCGGGCGCGGAACCGCCGGTCTCGAAATCCTCGACCCAATCGGTGCCGTTGCCGGCCTTGAACGCGAACCGGTCGGCCCCGGCCCCGCCCCAGAGATGGTCGGTGCCGCTGCCGCCGTCGAGCCGGTCGTTGCCGGCCCCGCCATAGAGCGCATCGTCGCCGGCCAGCCCGTTGAGCGTGTCGTTGCCATCCATCCCGTCGAGGTCGTCGGCGGCGTTCGATCCGGTCATCGTCTCGGCCCCGGCGGTGCCGTCGCGGTTGAGGCTGGTACCGGAGGGTGAGGCGGCGACCGGGGGCGGTGCCGGGTTGTTGCCCGTGACGACCCCGACGACGGTTCCGACCGTACCCGCCACCCAGTCGAACACGTTGTGGATCGGCGTCATCGGCGTGGCCGAGGGGGCCGACGACACGTCCGCGCCGGCCGAGGACGGCCCCCAGGCGATGTTGTTGGCCACCGCCGGGTCCGTGTAGGTCGAGTCGACGATCGACACGCCGTCGCCGGTCGCGTTCCAGATGACGGCGTTGGACAGGGGATCACCCCGGCCCTGGTCGGCGGCGATGTTGTCGAAGGAGCGGGTGTCGATGAAGGACACGTCGTCCGAATAGGACGAGAAGCCGCCATTGCCCATGTGGATCACGTCGACGTTCTGGACCTGGCCACCCTGCGAATTGCCCTCGAACATCACGCCAACGCCGCTCGGCGAGTTGTTGCCGTCGATCACGCCGTTGGTAATCGAGACGTTCTGGCTGTCGATGATCGAGACGTTGTCCTCGACATGCGACCCGTTCGGATCGTTGGTGACAGCGAAATCCGAGAGGCTGCCGTTCGGCGACTGGTAGAACTGGACGAACTGGCCCGACGGATAGAGCCCGTGGAAGTCGTGGCCCTCGATGTGGGAGAGCGTCGCGCCGGGCGACTGGCCGAGATAGATGCCGGTGCCGCTGTCCTGCAAGGTCACGTGCGAGGCGGTGAAATCGGGCGCATTGACGACCCGGATGCCCGTGGCCTCGCCGGACTGGCCCTGGTTGCCGTTGGGCGGATCGGAATGGACGATCAGGCTGTTCTCGACGGTGACGCCGCTGGAATCCTCGACGACGATGCCGTTGCCGTCGGCATGGTGAATGGTGACGTTGCGGATGACGACATTGTCGTGCTCGACGCGGATGGCGTTGCCGTCGGAGACCCAGAGATCCAGATTTTCGATGACCTGTCCGTCATGCGTCGTACGGATGGGCGTGGTGCTTGTGGTCAAACCCGTGGGCATATTTGCTCCATTTGTTAATATTACAACAAAATCAATAACTATATGAATAGAATCAGTGGATCGACCTAGCAAATCTGCAACGTAATTAATCTGCGCTAGGCCATGCGGCCTATTCGGCCTGGGAAGTCATTAACCGTAAAGCTTTTAGCCAAGGCACCGCGGCCCGATATTTTTCGCAGCGCACAACCGATGTGGCCATGTGGCCACGCTTGATCGGGCGGTAAGAGATTCGGTGGCGCGCCGCCGCCGGCCGGGGCCGCGGAGGATCCCGCGGCCACGACCGAAAGGCGCTTCGAGCCTGCCCCGCGCAGCATCCGGCGACCCGCCCGCGTCCCTTCGGACGGACGGTGCACCGGACGCTTCGCGGGAAATGCTCAGACGAACAGGAAGTCGCCGGCCGTGAGCTGCGCCTTGTGAACGTCGGCGAGCCACAGCGTGTCGGCGCCCGAGGTGATGGCGACATCGGAGCCGACATCATGGGCCGCGGAGAGCAGGGCATTGAACGAACCGAACATCGCCTTGCTCACTTCGACGACGTCCTGCGCGGTGCCGCTGAGCTGGAAGTCCTCGACCCAGTCGGTGCCGTTGCCGGCCTTGAACACGAAGTGGTCCGCGCCGGTGCCGCCCCAGAGGTGGTCGGTGCCGCTGCCGCCGTCGAGCCGGTCGTTGCCGGCCCCGCCGTAGAGGCGGTCGTCGCCGGCCAGCCCGTTGAGCGTGTCGTTGCCGCCCCGCCCGTCGAGGTCGTCGGCGAAGCGCGAGCCGGTCATCGTCTCGGAGGCCGCCGTGCCATCCCGGTCGATGCCCGTGCCGGCCGGGGCCGTGGCCGTCGGGGCCGTCGGGGACGGCGCCGGAGTCGGGGCCGGGGTCGGAGCAGGCGTCGGCACCGGGGCCGCAACCGGCGTGCTGTCGGTCGCCGTCCCGTCGAACACGTTGTGGATCGGCGTCATCGGCGTGGCCGAGGGCGCTGCCGACACGTCCGCGCCGGCCGAGGAGGTTCCCCAGACGATGTTGTTGGCGACCCCTGGGTCCGTGTAGGTCGAGTCCTCGATCGTGACGTTGTGGCCGGTCGCGTTCCAGATCAGCCCGTTCGACAGCGACGCGCCGCGGCCCTGGTCACCGGCATCGTTGTCGAAGGAGCGGGTGTCGACGAAGGACACGTCGTCCGAGTAGGACGAGAAGCCGCCATTGCTCATGTGGATCACGTCGACGTTCTGGACGTGACCACCCTGCGAGTTGCCCTCGAACATCACGCCGGCACCGCTCGGCGAGTTGTTGCCGTCGATCACGCCGTTGGCGATCGAGACGTTCTGGCTGTCGATGATCGAAACGTTGTCCTCGACATGCGAGTGGCTCGCATCGTTGGTGACAGCGAAATCCGAGAGGCTGCCGTTCGGCGACTGGTAGAACTGAACGAGCTGACCGCCGGGGAACGGCCCGTGGAAGTTGTGGCCCTCGATGTAGGAGAGCTTCGCGTTCGGGGACTGGCCGAGATAGATGCCGGTGCCGCTGTCCTGCAGCGTCACGTGCGACGCGGTGAAGCCGGACGCGTTGACGACCCGGATGCCGGTGGTCTCCGCATCGGTCTCGCCCCCGTTGCCCGTGGGCGGATCGGAATTGACGATGAGGCTGTTCTGGACGGTGACGCCGCTGACGTCCTCGACGACGATGCCGTTGCCGTCGGCGTGGTGAATGGTGACGTTGCGGATGACGACGTTGTCGTGATCGACGCGGATGGCGTCGCCGTCGGAGACCCAGAGATCCAGATTTTCGATAACCTGTCCGTCGTACGTCGTGCGGATGGGGGTGGTGCTATAGGTTTGGCCCGCAGGCATGATTGCTCCTTGAGATGCGATGATCGCAACGGAGCGGGGAACTAAAGAATGTTAGCGAGCAGATCGATTGCGTAAATCTGCAACGTACCCCGTGAGGACTACTCCCCACGAGGTATGGAGCCGCGAAAACGGTTCAGCTTAATGCTGTTTTCTCGCGGGTCTTTGTCAGAAATTTTCTGACAGACAACGGCTTGTTGCCGAACGGCCACGCTTGATCGCCCGGCCTGGGTATCGCCAGGCCGGCTGCCGAAGGTCCTTTTCCCCGAATCATGCCTTCTTACGGTCTTCGGTTGATGGGTTCGGCGAGCCGGCGCTCCCTCTCCCCGCACGCGGGGCGAGGGGACACGCACCCATCACCGAGGTGATCAGCCGGAGCCGTTATCACGCGCCTCTTCGGGCAGAGGTGTGGTCAGATCGTCTGGTTGTAGGCGCCCACCTCCGGGTGCTGGCGCAGCACCCCATCCACCGCCGCGAACATCTCGCGAAGCCGCGCTTCGGAGACCGGGCTCTCCACCACCACCACGAGTTCCGGCTTGTTCGAGGAGGCCCGCACCAGCCCCCAGGTGCCATCGGCGGTGGTCACGCGCACGCCGTTGACCGTCACGAGACTGGTGATCGGATGGCCGCCCACCGGTTCGCCCGACGCCTCGAGCGCCCGGAACCGCTCGGTCACCGCATCGACCACGCCGTACTTCACCTCGTCGGCGCAATGCGGCGACATGGTCGGCGAGCCCCAGGTCTTCGGCAGCGCCCGGTAGAGGTCGGCCATGGTCTGCCCCGGATTGCGGTCGAGCATCTCGATCACCGCGATCGCCGTGAGCAGGCCGTCGTCGTAGCCGCGGCCGACCGGCGCGTTGAAGAAGAAGTGGCCCGACTTCTCGAAGCCGGCCAGCGCCGAGAGCTCGTTGACCCGCCGCTTGATGTAGGAATGCCCCGTCTTCCAGTAATCGGTGCGCACGCCGCGGGCCTGCAACTCGGGATCGGCGGCGTAGAGGCCGGTCGATTTCACGTCGACCACGAAGGTCGCGTTCGGGTGAAGCTTCGACAGGTCACGGGCCAGCATGACGCCGATCTTGTCGGCGAAGATCTCCTCGCCCTCGTCATCGACCACGCCGCAGCGGTCGCCGTCGCCGTCGAAGCCGAGGCCGACATCGGCGCCGGTCTCGCGCACCTTGTCGGCGATGGCGTGCAGCATCGCCATGTCCTCGGGGTTGGGGTTGTAGCGCGGGAAGCTGTGATCCGGCTCGACATCGAGCGGGATCACCTCGACGCCGAGTCGCTCCAGCAGCGCGGGGGCGAAGGCGCCGGCCGTGCCGTTGCCGCAGGCGGCCACGACCTTCAGCTTTCGCGAGACGGGTTTGGCGCGCGCGACGAGGTCGTCTAGATAGATCTGAGCGAATTCGGAGACGAATTCGTAGGCGCCGCCGTCGCGGTACTGGAACGCGCCCGTGGTGACGATCTCCTTGAGGCGGCCCATCTCGTCGGGGCCGAAAGTCATGGGGCGCTCGGCGCCCATCTTCACGCCGGTCCAGCCGTTGTCGTTATGCGAGGCGGTGACCATGGCCACGCAGGGGCAATCGAGGGCGAACTGGCCGAAATAGGCCATCGGCGAGAGCGCGAGCCCGATATCCTTCACCCGCAGCCCCGCCGCCTGCATCCCGGCGATCAGCGCGAGCTTGATCGAGGCGGAGTAGGCGCGAAAGTCGTGGCCGGTGACGATGTCGGGGCGCACGCCGCGCTCATGGATCAGCGTGCCGAGGCCGAGGCCGAGCGCCTGGACGCCCATCAGGTTGATCTCCTGCGGGAACAGCCAGCGGGCGTCGTACTCGCGAAAGCCGGTGGGCTTGACCATCGGCAACTGCTCGAAGGCGAAGGTGTTCGGCTCGAGCTTCGGAACGGGCGTGGGAAAGGCCTTGGAGGGATCGAAGGACATGACAGACCTTTCGCGAGGGCGGCGGCGCACGAGAGGCCGCACGCCGCCGGAAGAGAAGCTGGAAATCGGTTGAGAGTTTAGACCAAGAGGCCGTCCTGAACCGAGGCGGGATTGACCTTCCACACCTCGATCGCCGCCACGGTCGGATTCTCGGCCGCCCCCTGCCAGAAGGCGAGGTCGAGCGTCCCGTCGGTAACCGAGACCGTCCGCGTCAGGGTCGCCGCGGTCGCCCCCGCCGTTGCCGCCGCCCAGATGTCGTAGTTGGCGACCGTGGTGCCCTCGATGCCGAGGTTGAACTGGCGCTGACCCGCCCCGCTGAGGCCGCCCGGATCGTCGGGCTGGTTGTAGATCTCGGCAAAGTGCAGGATCACCTCGTAGGAGCCGGAGGCCAGCGCGCTGCCATCCGCGTTCTTGATCGCGTAGCCGAAGCGTCCGTCATCGGCATCCGTGGTCGAGGCGCTGGCCCAGCCGAAGCGCTGGTTCTGGTAGAGCGCGTCGTCGGTGGTGCCGGCGATCGGATCGCCGTCGGAATAGGTCGCGTTCCCGTCCTGGCCGGCAACGTAGAAGCGGTGGGGGGCGGCCGCCGTGTCGGCCTCGAACACCGTTCCGTCCGCACGGGTATGGGCCGCCCCGCCGGAATTGATGGCCATGACGAGGGTGTCGGCACCGGGCGTCACGTCGATGGTGAAGGCGTGCGAGGTGGCGGCGTTGGTGTTGAGGGAGGGGCTCGCGTCGGCGACCTCCCCGGCTTTCACCGTGGCGGTGTACGACCCGTCGGCCCAGCCGCCCGCCGGCGCAGCGACGAGGTAGGTGGCGGTGGCCGAGGTGGCGCTCAACGTCGCCTTCGACTGTAGGCTGATCGCCCCGACCGCGCCTGCTCCCGTCACCGCAAGGTCACTCGCCCCGATGCTGGCGAGATCGATTCCCGAGGTGTCGTTGTAGACCACCGTCACGCTCGCTTGGCCCCCGGCGGAGACGGGCGCTGCGACATCGAAGGAGCCGATGGTCGGCGCCGTCGCGTCGGCGCCGCCGGTCACCTGCCGCACGACGATGCCGCTGAGCTTGGCGTTGTCCAGGCCGTTGATGAACTGCAGGTCGAGGGTGCCGTTGGCGCCCGCGATGACCGGGCCCGAGACGAAGGTATAGGGCGTGTTGAAGTTGCCGGTCTGGGCCACGATGTCGAGGTCGTTGAGGATGGTCTGGCCTTCGAACGTGACGTCGAACACCCGCTGGCCGGGATTGCTCCACCAGAGTTCGGCGAAGCGCAGCTCGACCGTGTAGGACTGCGTCGCGCTGGCCACGGGGATGGCGTAGCTGAAATTGCCGTAGCGCTCGGTCTGGTAAACGGTGCCGCCGAAGGCCGTCTGCAGGCCATTGCCACCCGTGCTGTCAGCGAAGGTGGCGCCGCCGGTGAAGTACTGGTCCGCCGAGAAGCTGATCCCGTCCTGACTCACCGCGCCTCCGCCCGCGTTGATCGCCGCGACGATCCCGACCGGAACACTCGGCTGGAACGACGAGCCTTGGCCGGAGGCGGCGTTGGTGTTCCCGGCGGGACTCGCATCGGCGATTTCCCCAGCCTTCACGGTGGTGATGTACTCCCCATTGATCCAACCGCCGGCCGGCGCGGCGACCAGATAAGTGGCGGTGGCCGAGGTGGCACTCGTGGCCGCCTTCGATTGAAGCGTGATCGCCCCGATCGGACCGGCACCCGTCATCGTGATGTCGCTCGCTCCGATACTGTCGAGATTGATCCCCGAGGCGTCGTTGTAGATCACCGTGACGCTGGCACTCGCGGTCGGGGTCGATGGCCCCTGGATCACGAAGGGGCCGGCCACCGACGGTCCCGTCGTGTCGACGTTCCCGCCGCCGTTCGCCTGCCGCACGATGATGCCGCTGAGCTTGGCGTTGTCGATGCCGTTGGCAAATTGCAGGTCGAGCGTGCCGTTGGCACCCGCCGTGATCGGGCCGGAGACGTAGCTGTAGGGCGTATTGAAGCTGCCGGTCTGGGCCAGGATATCGAGGTCGTTGAGGACGGTCTGCCCCTCCAGCGACACGTCGAAGACGCGCTGGCCCGGGTTGCTCCACCAGAGTTCGCCGAAGCGCAGCTCGACCGTGTAGGCCTGGCTCGCGCTGGCCACGGGGATCGCGTAGCTGAAATTGCCATAGCGTTCGGTCTGGTAGACGGTGTTGGTGAAGACCGATTGCAGGCCATTGCCGCCGGTGCTGTCGATGAAGGTGGCGCCGCCGGTGAAGTACTGGTCGGCCGAGAAGCTGATTCCGTCTTGGATCAGCGCCGCGCCGCCGGCATTGATCGCCGCGACGATCCCGCCCGCGCTGCTGGTCTGGACCGAGAAGAGCTGGGAGGCCGCGAGGTTGGTGTTGGCCGCCGGGCTCGCATCGGACACCTCGCCGGTCTTGACGGTGGCGGTGTACTGGCCGTTGGTCCAGCCCCCGGTGGGGGCGGCGACGATGTAGGTGGCGGTGGCCGAGGTCGCGCTGGTGCTCGTCTTGGATTGCAGCGTGATCGCCCCGGTCGCGCCGGGGCCCGTCACCGCGATGTCGGCCGCGGTGATGCTGGCGAGGTTGATCCCCGAGGCGTCGTTATAGACAACCGTGACGCTGGCACTCGCATCACCCGCCACGGGCGCCTGGACCGTGAAGGGCCCGACCGTCGGCTTGGTCATGTCGGTGCCGCCGCCCCCGCTCACTTGGCGTACGACGATGCCGCTGAGCTTGGCGTTGTCGATGCCGTTGGCGAATTGCAGGTCGAGCGTGCCGTTGGCACCCGCCGTGATCGGGCCGGAGACGTAGGTGTAGGGCGTGTTGAAGCTGCCGGTCTGGGCCAGGATGTCGAGATCGTTGAGGATGGTCTGGCCTTCGAGCGTGACGTCGAAGACGCGCTGGCCGGGATTGCTCCACCACAGCTCGCCGAAGCGCAGCTCGACCGTGTAGGCCTGGCTCGTGCTGGCCACGGGGATCGCGTAGCTGAAATTGCCGTAGCGCTCGGTCTGGTAGACGGTGTTGGTGAAGGCCGATTGCAGGCCGTTGCCGCCGGTGCTGTCGATGAAGGTGGCGCCGCCGGTGAAGTACTGGTCGGCCGAGAAGCCGATCCCGTCCTGCGTCAGCGCCCCGCCGCCGGTGTTGATCGCCGCGACGACCGGGTTCGTGGTGCCCGATTTGGCGGTGGTGGTGATGGTGACCCCATCGAAATCGGCGGTGAAGGCCTCGCCGTCGTTGGAGGTGGCGAGCAGGCCCACCGCCATCCCGCTCGCCTTGCCGCCGACGGTGTAGTCGCCCTGGATCGCCTTCAGCAGCGCGCTGCCGCTCGGCACGCTCAGGCTGGTACCGGCGGTGAAGGCGGCGTTCGCGTCGGTGGCGGAGGAGACCGCGCCGGTGCCGAAGCGCCAGTACGGCGTCACCGTGTTGGTCTCGAGATTGACCGCGAGGCGCAGCTGCACCCAGCTCGCGCTCGTCGCGCTCAGGAGCGCGTTGTTGGTGACGGCGCTGGTCTGGGCGACGCCGAGATTCTCCATCGAGGTCTCGAAGATCGCGCTGGTATACTTGCCCCCCGCACTCTCGCCGCGCCCGCCGAGCACCAGCTTGATGAAGTTGTCCTGGTCTCCCGTGCCGATCTGCAGGCCCGCCGAGGGGAAGCCGCCGTTGCTCGTGGCGTTCGGAATCCAGTTCGCCATCGTCATGGTGACATTGGCGGTCGCCACGCTGTCATCGAAGGTGACGCCGGCCTGCAACGCGTCCTTGAGGGTGTTGTTGCCTTCCGTGAAGTCGCCTTCCTGCACGTTCTTCAACTGGATGACGCCGCCCGCGCCGCCCGCGATGATGTTGGCCGAGGTGTAGAGGCCGCCGTCGAGGAACGGGTCGAGCCCGTTGATCATCGCGCCGGTGAGCCCGCTGCCGCCGAAGGTGCCGGGAAGCGAGCCGGATTCGAAGTTGAACACGACCGTTTCGCCGCCGGAGATCACGTCGGTGCCCGCGGTGCCGTTGTCGGGGTCGAGGGCGAAGGGGTCGAGCGTGTTGTTGATCCCGTCGCCGTCGAGGTCGAGGTTCTGCGGGTTGGTGGGGCCCGGGGTCAGCACCTTGATGTTGCCGTCGGCCAGGGTCGTGACCCAGACGGTGCCGGCGAACGGCTTGCCGTCGCCGACCGCGTCGATGCCGAGCGGGGCGCCGCCGCCCATCGGCACGACCTGCTTGTCCGCCGCCACGATCTGGCCCGCGGCGCCGACAGCGGTGTCGACCCCGCCCGAGGCGTTGCGCGGGATGATGTGGAGATAGCCCGCCAGATCCGTGACGAGGATGGCGCCCTTGATGCTCGTGGTGCCGCCGTCGGCGGTCGCCCAGGTGGTCGAGGCGGTGTATTCGGCCAGCCCGTTGAGCGAGCCCTGGCCGGTATCGAGCGCCCCGTCGCTGATGCCGCCCTCGAAGAACACGCTCTCGCGCGGGTCGGCGGTGCCCGCCGGGATCACCGAGTCGAAATCGGCGGGCAGGCCGGCGCTGCCGTGGGGCAGGAAGGTCGCCCCTGTCACGCCCGCCCCCGGCGTTAGCAGCCAGCCGGCTTGGCCGCCCACCGCCCGCACGAGGTTGGGATGGCCACCGTAATAGCCCTCCCCCGTGATCTCGTGGAGTTGGTCGTAGTTGAGCCGCTTGGTGCCGCCGTCCTGGTCGGCCGTGTTGAGCGGGATCTGGTTCTGGTTGGTCACGACGTTGCCGGCGGCATCCGACGGGCGCCCGCCCCAGCCATTGTTGGCGCCGTTGTCGTAGGTGAACATCTTGCCGTCGGAGGTCAGCAGCACGTCGTAGGCGTTGCGGTAGCCGGGCGAGTAGATCTGCACCGGGCTGTCGGCGGTGATCTTGGCCATGTTGAACCCGTCGCGCCCGCCGAACGGGCCGCTGACATCCGAGCCGTCCGGGTTCTCGTTGCCGGCCGTCCCGTTATTGGGGCGGTAGGGATCGTCGAGGGTCGGCAGGTCGTAGAGGTAGGGGTTGAGCCCGTTCGGATTCTTCAGCGTCATGGCGTCGAGCGCCGTGAGATCGACCTTGAGCACGGCCGCCGCGTAGGCGAATTCCGGCAGGCCGGCGAAATTGTTGGAGGGCGCGCCGGCATTGGTGTTGCCGCCCACCGCCACGTAGAGCGTCTTGCCGTCGGGCGAGATCGCCATGCCGTTGGCGGAGTGGTTCTCCTCCGAGCGGGGCAGGCCGCGCACGAGATCGACCTTCTTCCACGTGTCGGTCGCGGAATCGAAGGTGAGGCGCGAGATGATCGAGGAATTGGTGTCGAGATTGGTGTCCTCGCCGCCATTGCCGGCGCCGATGCGCGGGTCGCTCGAGGTGACGTAGAGGACGGGGTTGTCGGCCGTGCCGGTGACGAGGATGCCGGTGACCTGCCGCTCCTTCAGGGTCGCATTCAACGTGCCGTCGTCGTTGTGGTTGGGCAGGTTGAGGATGAGGTCGATCGTTTCCGTGTTGGTGACGACGTAGCCGTTGCCCTGCTGCGCGACGGTCAGGGCCTTGATGCTGCCGAACCGCTCGGCGACGTAGAGCCGTCCGTCCGGGCCCCATTGCAGAGCCGAGGCCAGCCCCGAGTAACCGGCAAGTGTTGACTGAGAAAACGTGACGTCGGCCATGGTCATCCCCCTCGCGCCAGACTTGAGATCAGGCTCAACATCAGACTCAACATCAGACTTGGGGCCGACCGTATCCGCGCCGGATCCGGGCTTCATGCGCGCAGCGGTATTCCGCGGCGCTCTTCCGGGCTAGGGCGCTCTCCACCGAAGTGGATACCAGTTCAGCGAAAGAGCAGGCCTCGGAACAAGGAGTAAGAGGCGTTCTCGATTGCACCATGCCGGGCGCGGAGCATTTGGGCATCGTCTCGCCGAACGGGCTCCGGACGATGCGTGCGGGTTCTCGGGTGCAGCCTCGGATTCACGGCGTCTGCCGGGGGGCCGCCCGCGTCGTCCCTGTCGACATTCCGCTTGGTTCCGGCCCGCTCGATCCGTGGCACGCGACGCGGCTTTCGTCGGGGGGACCGAGGCGTCACCGGCAGAGGATTGCGCGAGCCGGGATCGCCGAGCGCCGGCCGAGCCTCGCACCCAAGGTGGGCGGGCCGCTTTTTCGCGTGGCCGGCGGCCGGGATGGGTTCAGATGTAGTGGCGGTAGACGATGGAGCGGGTCGTCTCGTCGCCATCGCCGTCGCGGTCGGCATTCGCCGGCCGGTCGGCCGAAAGGCCGATCACCGAGACGAGCGCGAGCGGAATCACCTTAGGCGAAAGGCGGGCAACATGGCGCGCTGCGGATGCAAGGCCACGCGCGAACCGAAGCAGAATCGTCATGCGCAGGATCTCCCTTCGCCGGCACGCGTGCCACGATGCCCCATCGGTGATGCCGTTTTGTGTCAGAAATCGGCAGGACGTCGCCTCGGAGCGCCGCCGCCCGCTCGAGCGGGCGGCGATGCCCTGCGTCAGGACGCGGAACGAAGACGCCCGAACGCCCAGGCGCCGAACGCAAGAGCCCCCACGGGGGCAAGAAGAAGAGCCATCACGGTCAGCATGCTCGTCATTAGGGTCGGCCTCCCTCGCCGAATGGGTTCGCCTCCCGATCACCTGGGATCGTGGAACCGTTGCGCGCCCCTAACATGAAATATGGTTCAAGGCACCGGTAAGACCGATCACTATTGCGCCAGATCGTGCGCCGCCTTGCGGGCCATGCCCGTCGCTCCGTCGCGACATCGCGTCTCGGCAGTGATCGAGCGCCCTAGAGCGCTTTCCGATGAAACTGGCGCCGGTTCGGACAAAAGTCGCTTTTAAACAATGGCTTAGAGACGAAAGCCTGATGCCATCAGGCCGGATACGGCTCTCATCGGGCCAAAGACCTTCAGCTGGAACAGCGCGCGAAATCCGGCCTATGTCCCGATTTGGCACAGAGCACGCTGGCATCCCGCTCGCACCGGGAGGCCGAGTCGTATCGAATGAGCCGTCGATGTTTCCCAAACTCGTCGGAACCGCCGCGCTCCTCGCGGCCGGATCCGTGCTTCTTCATAGCTGGAATGCGCCGCGCTGGGCGATCACGGCCCTGTGCGTGATCGGCACCCTTGCGGCCGCGCTGTCCCTTGCTCCCATTCTGGAGCAGCCGATCGCTCCGGCCGCGGTGATGCCGGCCCCCGAGGCGCTGAAAGGCCCGGCTCCGGTCTTCGAAGGGATCTGGGATCCGGTCCATCGCCGGCAGCTCTTGGGCGAAGCGGACCGAACCGGTCTGTAGCGCGTCGTTCCGAGACGGTTATCCGAACCGATGTGACCGATGCAGAACCGCAACAGCACAGGAAAATATCAGATAGTAAAAATGGTTGCGCGCAAACAGGATCGAGCGTTCAAGTATTTGTATTTATAACAGTTATAAAACATAGATCTTGCATGCATCATTCGGTGTTTGTCATACGCAGGCACAATTCGTTGTGTCCTCTTAGGTTTTTATAACCTAAGTTAAAAGCGTACCGGAAAAGATGTTCGAAGATCGCGCCGTTTCTGCTCGGCCGGCTCCGCGTGCGGGCCAAATCGCGCGCCTGCTCGCCTCGACCTTCCTGTCGGGAACGGCCCTGTTCGGCCTCGCCGTACCGGGCCTCGCACAGGAGGCGGCCGGCGCCGTCGAGCTGTCCGAGTTGAGCGTGACCGGCGAGGGCCGCGGCGCCACGCTCGGCGGCGCGCTGTACGGCCCCGGCGGCGCCCAGGGCGCCGTGCCGGGCTACGTCGCCAGCCGCAGCACCGTCGCGACCAAGACCGACACGCCGATCCTGGAGACGGCCCAGTCGATCTCCGTCATCGGCCGCAAGCAGATCGAGGACCAGAACGCGCTCAGCATCAACCAAGCGCTGCGCTACACCCCGAGCGTCACCACCGAGCAGCGCGGCGGCGCCGGCTCGACCCGGCTGGAGCAGTTCCTGATCCGCGGCTTCAACGCGCCGGTCTTCCTCGACGGCATGGCGCTGATCGGCGGGCGCGACGCCAACGCCACGATCGAGCCCTACCGGCTGGAACGCATCGACGTCATCAAGGGTCCGGCCTCGGTGCTCTACGGGCAGTCGGGCCCAGGCGGCATCGTCAACCTCGTGTCGAAGGTGCCGCAATTCGTCCGCCACGGCGAAGTCTTCGTCCAGGGCGGCGGCTTCAGCGAGGTGCGCGGCGGCGTCGATGTCGGCGGCCCGATCCAATCGGACGTGCCCTGGCTCGCCGACCAGTTCGCCTACCGCATCGTCGGCTTCGGCTGGAACGGCGACGGCCCCGTGGACACGACCCGGGTCGAGCGCGCGCTGATCAACCCGAGCCTGTCGTGGCGCCCTTCCGCCGACACCCAGCTCACGATCATCGGCAACTACCAGCGCGATCCGTTCTCGGGCTTCTACGGCGGCTTCCCGGCGGTGGGCACGGTGTTCCCGCGCAATTTCGGCAACGGCATCATCGGCCGCCTGCCGGTGAACTTCTACGACGGCGACCGCGGCATCGAGCGCTCGGACCGGACCCAGGCCTCGATCGAGTACTTGTTCGATCACCGCTTCAGCGAGAACCTGCGCTTCCACTCGGCCGGGCGCTACCTGCGCACGCAGGGCGACTACCGCAGCGTCTACAGCGCCTTCAATCCCCGCAACGGCCCCTTCGCCAGCGGCCCGTTGATCCCGCGCGCGGTCATCGGCACCAACGTGGCGGCGGAAGCCTACACGATGGACAGCAACTTCGTCGCCAATTTCGACACCGGCTTCATCGCCCACACCGCGCTGCTCGGCGTCGATCACCGCACCTTCAGCACCCGGACGAGCGGCTCCCCGTTCCCGGACGCGCCGGACCTGAACGTGCTGGCGCCGAACTACAACATGAACATCGCGGTCCCGGCCTTCAACACGGTCTCGCGGGTCGATGCGCAGCAGACCGGCGTGTACTTCCAGGATCAGGCGAAGTTCGACCGTCTCGTGCTGACGCTGGGCGGGCGCTACGACGTCGCGCGCCAGACCGGGCCGACCCGCTCCTTCGCCGCCGGCAGACCGAGCACCCTGACGCTCCAGAACGCACCGGCCGACGCCTTCACCGGTCGGGCGAGCCTGCTCTACCTGTTCGATTCGGGCGTGGCGCCGTACGTGTCCTACAGCCAGGCCTTCGAGCCGATCGTCGCGGGCCGCGTGTTCGACCCGGCCTTCGGCACCGTCGGGCGCGTGCCCGATCCGCAATCGAGCGACCAGTACGAGGCCGGCATCAAGTACCAGCCGCCCGGCACCGACATCCTGCTCACCGCCGCCTTCTTCGACATCCGCCAGTCGAACCGTACGACCGCGGACCCGGTGAACGGCAGCGCCTTCGTCGTCCAGACCGGACAGGTCGGGGTGCAGGGCATGGAGTTCGAGGCGCGGGTGAACCTGACCGAGGGCGTCACCCTGGTCGGCGGCTTCTCGCTCCTCGACATCCGCAACGTCCGCGACGACGGCCGAACCGCCAACGACCTGACCCCCGGTCAGACGGTGCCGCTCCAGGGCCGCAGCCCGGTTCTGGTGCCGGATTCCACCGCCTCGCTGCTGGCGACCTACCGCTTCAGCGAGGGGCCGCTCCTCGGCCTCGAAGTCGGCGGCGGCGTGCGCTACCTCGGGCCGTCCTGGGGCGATGCAGCCAACACCTTCAAGGTGCCGGCCAGCGTGCTCGTCGACGCCACGCTCAACTACGACCTGAAGTACCTCGACGCGACGCTCCAGGGCTTCTCGATGCAGCTGAACGCCAACAACCTCCTCGACGAGCGCTACGTCAGCGGCTGCAACGGCTACACCAGTTGCTATTACGGCCTGCCGCAGACCGTCTATGCAACCCTGCGCTATCGCTGGTAGGAGGCCGGCATGGCTTCGCAAGGCAGCGCGCAAGGCAGAACGACGGCGCTCGAGCGGGCCTCCGTGGCCGGCCGGGTCGTCCTGGCGGCGGGCGGCGGATACGGGATCGCCGCGCTCGCCACCGCGCTGCTGTCGCTGACCCTGCCGATGGCGCGCTCCGAGGCGGTGGCGACGGCGACCCTGCTCAGCTTCGCCGTGATGGCGGGGATCGTTGTGCTCGTCTTCGCGACGCGCACGCTGCTGCGGGCGCTGCTCACCGTGGCCGGCACGGCCCTGGTGCTCGGCGCCCTCCTCTGGCTGGCGATGGGAGGATCCGCGCCATGAAGGGAAGCTTCCGCCAGTCGATGGCGTGGCTGCACACATGGTCCGGCCTGATCGTCGGCTGGGTGCTGTTCGCGATCTTCGTCACCGGCACCGCGAGCTACTACCGGCCGGACATCTCCCGCTGGATGCGCCCCGAATTCACGCGCGTCGAGCCGGTGGAGGCGGCCGCCCTCGGAGCGGCGACCGAGCATGCGGTGGCCTATCTCGGCCAGCACGCGGCCAAGGCGCGGACTTGGTTCATCGGCTTGCCGCAGCCGGACAAGCCGGTGCTCGACCTGTTCTGGCGCACCCGGCCGGGCGAGCGTCCGGGCCACGTCCTGCTCGATCCGCGGACCGGGACCGAGTCCACCGTGCGCGACACGCAAGGAGGCGACTTCCTCTACCGCTTCCATTTCGAGCTGCACATGCCGCCGCTCTGGGGGCGCTGGGTCGTCGGCCTCTGCGCGATGATCATGCTGGTGGCGCTGATCTCCGGCATCGTCACCCACAAGCGGATCTTTGCCGACTTCTTCACCTTCCGCCGTGACAAGGCGCCCCGGCGCAGTTGGCTCGACGCCCACAACGTCACCGGCGTGCTGGCGCTGCCGTTCCACGTGATGATCACCTATACCGGGATCGTCACCCTCGCGACGTTCTACATGCCCTGGGGCGTGAACACCGCCTACAAGGGCAACGCCCAGACCTTCTTCACCGAGGCCAACTGGATCACGACGCCGCGCCCGCCCGCGAAACAGGCCGCCGCGCTGGCCCCGCTCGGGCCGATCGTGGAGCGGGCGGTCGCGGCCCGGCCGGAGCCGCTGGAGCGGCTCACGATCGTCAATCCGGGCGACGCCAACGCCACCGTGGTCGCGGTGTTCGAGGAGCCGCACGGCCTCTCGCACGAGCATCCGCAAATCGCCTTCGACGGGGTGAGCGGCGAAATCATCGAGGTCCGCGACGGTGGTCTCAAGCCCGCGGCCAAGACCTTCACGGTGATGACCGGCCTGCACGAGGCGCACTTCGCCGGCACCCTGCTGCGGCTGGTGTTCTTCCTGTGCGGGGTCATGGGCTGCGCCATGGTCGCGACCGGCGTCGTGCTGTGGTCGCTGGCCCGCCTGCCGAAGCCGGGGGAGCGGCCCTTCTTCGGCCTGCGGCTGGTCCAGGCGCTGAATGTCGGCAGCATCGCCGGCCTGCCGGCGGCCATCGCCTGCTTCTTCATCGCCAACCGGCTGCTGCCCGTCGGTCTCGCCGGGCGCGAGGATTGGGAGATCCGCGTCTTCTTCGGCGCCTGGATCGTCGCCGCCCTGGTGCCGCTCCTCCGTCCGCAGCGCCGGGCGTGGTGCGAGGGTCTGGCCGCCGTGTCGGTGCTCTGCGTCGCGGTGGTCGCGGCCGACATCCTGACGATCCCCGACCATCCCCTGCGGCTGGGCGGCGGCGACCCGCTCTTCGTGTGGTTCGACGGGGCGATGCTGCTGCTCGCAGCCCTGTTCGCCGTCGCCGCCCGCAAGATCCTGCGCTACGAGGCACCGAAACGGGCTGCGAAGCCGGTCCCGGTTCCCGCCTCTCCCACCCGCCAGCCCGCGCGGCGCCCTGAGCCGACCCACGCATGACGCCTCTCGTCCTCGCCGTGAATCTGTCCCTGAGCTTTGCCGCGCTCGCTGCCCTCTGCCTGAGTCTCAACCGGCACCATGCGGAGGTCTTCGACCGCAAGGCGGAGCGGGCGGCGGTCTTGCGCCTGCGCCTGTTCGGTTGGGGGGCGATCGCTCTCTCCTTCTTCGTCGCCGGGCTGTGGGAGGGCTGGGCCTTCGGTCCCGTCCAGTGGATCGGCGCACTGACCGGGGCGGCGCTCGCGCTGGTGCTGCTCCTGTCCTACCGGCCGCGCTACGTCGCCCCCGCTGCGCTCGCTGCCCTTGCCGCTTCGGCCCTGCCGCTGGCGGTCCTCGCCGTCGCGGCCTGATGCGCCCGCTCCCGCCGCTCGAGGCGCTCGCCCATGCGAGCCGCCTGCTCGAAGCGCAGGGCTTCCACGAGACCGCCCGGAACGACCGCGGCGACAGCCGCTACCTCGCCCGCGGCGAGGGGCCGGAGCGCCTGCGCCTGTCGAACCATGCCCGCACGCCCAAGCAGCGACGGATCCATCCGGAGGTAATGGCGAGCCTCGTGATCCGCGCGCCCAAGACCGAGGCGCAGGTCGCCGCCCTGGTCGCGGCGGTCCTGCGCGACTACGCGGGCGGGCTCGCCCGGCGCGGCTGACGCCGCGATCACGCCTCAGAGCGAGGCGCTGGCGCGGCGCATCCGGCGCCGGTCGGCGGGGATCTCGAACACGCCCGACCACAACCCGACACGGCGGCCCCAGGCGCGCCGGTCCTGGGCCTCGTAGGCGGCCGGCGCGCTGCGGTCGGCGATGGCATAGCCGTTGGCGACCATCCAGGCGGCGAGGTCCTCGCCGTCGCGACGGCAAAGGGCGGTCGCGCTGCCATCCGCCTCGCGCAGCTCGCAGGTGACGTTTCCCCCGCCGATCCGCGCCGTCAAGGCCGCGGCGGCGGCGCGGCCGCAGGAATAGTCGCGCTCGTGCCCGTCGGAACAGGTCTGGTCGAGATCGGGCGCATCCATGCCGTAGAGCCGCAGGCGCCGGCCGCCGAGGTCGAGGGTCGCGCCGTCGATCACCGTGGCGGGGCCGCTCACGATCCGGGGCGTGGCCTCGCCCGCCCGGGCCGGCGGGGCCTGCAATCCGGCGAGCAGCGCCAGCGCGGGAACGAGGAGCGCGGCCAGCAGGCGCCGGGTGCCCGGTCCTTCCGAGGCGCGATCGTCGTGGGTGCGATCATTGTGGGATCGAGCCGGGCTGGCGATGGTACCGGCGAGGCAGGCAGCGTAGATCAGCAGAATGGTGGTGGTGAGCGACATCGGAAGGGGTCTCGCGGGAAGAGGGTGGTCGGCGCGCCGCTCAGAGCCGCTGCGCCGTCGATGCCGCCTTCTCGCAGGCCCCCCTTCGCGCGAGCCTGACGCCGCCTGTCAGCCTCGCGTCAGCCGGACTCCGGCTCTTTCGCGTCGCGCCATGGTTCGTGCCCCGATGTCCCCTTTCCCGCTTCGCCCGCTCCTCCTCGCGCTCGTCGCGCTGATCCCGGCTCTGAGTGCCGTGCCTCTCGGCGCCGTGCCGGCGCGGGCCGACGACGACGGCGAGCGGGCGCGGCGGGCGTTGGAGCGGGGCGAGATCCGCCCCCTCGACGCCGTGCTCGCCGCCGCCCGCGCCGCCGTGCCGGGGGACGTGGTGGCGCTCGACCTCAAGCGCGACGACGGGCGCTGGCTCTACAAGCTGCGCATCCTCGGCACCGACGGGCGTCGCCGCGACGTGAAGATCGATGCCAGCTCCCTCAAGCTCCTCGACGTGGACGACGATGATTGAGGCCCGCGCGCTTCCGGGGACGACATGCGCATCCTCGTCGTAGAAGACGAGCCGCGCATCGCGGCCGATATCAGCGAGGGTCTGGAGCGGGCCGGCTACGTCGCCGAGATCGTCGGCGACGGCGAGGCGGCGTGGTTCCGGGCCGAGACCGAGACCTACGACGCCATGGTGCTCGACCTCGGCCTGCCCCGCCTCGACGGGCTGGGCGTGCTGCGCCGCCTGCGCGGGGCCGACGTCGCCCTGCCGGTGCTGATCCTCACCGCCCGCGACGGCTGGCGCGAGCGGGTCGAGGGGATCGATGCGGGCGCCGACGACTACCTCGTCAAGCCGTTCCGGATGGAGGAGCTGGTGGCGCGGCTGCGCGCCATCCTGCGCCGCACCGCCGGCCACGCCTCCCCCGTCCTGCGGGCCGGCGCGGTCGAACTCGACACCCGCACCCGCGCCGTCTCGGTGTCGGGCCGTGAGACGGATCTCACCGCGCTCGAATACCGCCTGCTCGCCTTCCTGCTCCACCGCCAGGGGCAGGTCGTGGCGGCGGGCGAGTTGCTCGACCATCTCCACGGCAGCGACAGCGACCGCGAGGCCAACGCGCTGGAGGCCCTGCTGACTCGGCTGCGGCGCAAGCTCGGCCCCGGCATCATCGAGACCCGCCGCGGCCACGGCTACCTCGTGCCGTCCGATCCGCCGTGAACAGCGGCTCGCTGCGCCTGCGGCTCGGGCTCGCCGCCGCCGGGCTGATTGCCCTGGCGCTGGTGCTGGCCGGGATCGGGCTGACGCTGATCTTCGACCGGGTGCTCGACGCCCGTACCGCCGACGGCCTCGACCGCACCGCCAAGCTCATCGCCGGGCAGGTCGCCCTGGCGCCGGACGGGGCTCCGACCTTGCCGCGCGAGCCGCCGGATTCACGTTTCTCGACGCCCTATGGCGGCCTCTACTGGCAAGTGGAGCGCGCCGGCGGCACCGCCCTGCGCTCGCGCTCGCTCTGGGACCGGAGCCTCGGCACGCTGCCCGACACGTCCGAGGAGCCGGCGGTCGGCGACCTCGCCGGACCGGATGGCGGCCGGCTCATCGCCGTGACCCGGCGGGTCTCGATTCCGGGCAACGGCGGCACGGTGGCGCTCACCGTCACGGTGGCCGAGGACCGCCGCGACCTCGCCCAGAGCCGCGCCACCTTCCTGCGCCTGCTTGTGCCCTCGCTCGGCGCGCTGTTCGCGGCACTGACGCTCGCCATGTCGCTGTTCGTGCGCCGGGCGCTGGCGCCCTTCCGGACCCTGCGGGCGGATCTCGCCGCGATCCATGCCGGGACGCAGGCGCGACTGCCCGACACCTTTCCAGAGGAGGTGCGCCCGCTGGTGGCCGACCTCAACCGCCTGCTCGACGCGCAGGAGCGCGACCTGGAGCGGGCGCGCACGGGCGCCGGGGACATGGCTCACGGTCTCAAGACCCCGCTCGCGGTGCTCGACGCGCTGGCCCGCCGCACGGAAGCCGCCGACCCTGCGCTCGCGGCCGAGATCGCCGAGCAGGCGCACGCCATGGGCCGGCAGGTCGAGCGCACGCTCGCCCGGGCGCGGGCGGCCTCGGGCGGCCTGCGGCGGCGCGCCTGCCCGGTCGGACCGGCCATTGCGCGGATTGTCGGTGCACTGAAACGGCTCCCCGAGGGGGAATCCCTACGCTGGGAGATCGCAGTCCCGGAAAACCTCGCCTTTCCCGGCGACGAGGGCGACCTCACCGAGATCCTGGGCAACCTCCTCGACAACGCCCGCAAATGGGCCCACCGCCGCATCCGCGTCTCGGGAGGCGCGGAGGGCGGCGAACACCGTCTGGTGTTGGAGGATGACGGCCCCGGCATGAGCGAGGCGGCGATCGCCGGCATCGCCCGCGGCCGGCGCTGGGACGAGAGCCGGCCCGGCACCGGCTTCGGCATCGCCATCGCCCGCGACCTCGCGGAGGCTGTCGGCGCGCGGATGCGCCTCAGCCGCTCCGAACTCGGTGGCCTGCGAGTGGAGATGCGCTGGCCGGTTCCGGCGGTCTGAAGCCGGCGCCGGAGCGATGCCGTCAGGCGGCCCGGCCGAGGGCGCCGAGCAGGTCGGAGCGGCCATAAGGCTTCGGCAGGAAGCCCGCATCGGGCAGGTCGTCGGCGCGCGGCCGGACCCGGCCCGAGGTGACGACGAGGCGAATATGCGGCCAGCGCGCCCGCACCCGCGCCGCCAGCGTCAGCCCGTCCATCGAGCCCGGCATGTCGATGTCGGTGAACAGGGCGCCGAAGGCCTGGGCCTTCCCCTCCAGGAGTTGCAGGGCTGCGTCGGCATCCGGCGCCTCGGCCACCGGCAGGCCGGCATCCTCCAGCATGTCGACGGCCACCATGCGCACGAAACACTCGTCCTCGACGACGAGGATGCGGGGGGCGGAGGACGAATCGGTCGGCTCGGACAGACAGGACATGGGGGTCAAGCGAGCTGTAGCGGGTTGATGAGAAGCGGCTTTCCTCAAAGTGTCCGCGCGGCGATTGGTTTCAGCGGAGCCGCAGAAGATTCGAAGAAATATCGAACATAAATCACGGCCCGGCGGGCCGGCCGGGCGCTCGCCGGGCCGTGTATTGCCACCCCCTGGCCTTTGCATTACGGGAGCCGGGAATCGGGTGCTCGAGGCCCGCCATGACACCTTCATGACGACGCCCTTGCCTCACGACGCCTCCGCCCCTTCCCGTCGGCGCCTGCGACCGGCGCCGCTGCCGGCGCCCGCCCCCATCCTCGTGTCCCGGCCGCAGCGCTCCCCCATGACGATCCTGCGCCTGGACAGCGGACCGGACGGGTTGCCCCCGATGACGGCCGGGGAAGAAATCGTCCTGGAGACCTGCCTTGGCGTCTGAATCCGCGAGCCCGCCCCAAGACACTCCCAAGGGCACCCCCAAGGACGCTTCGAAGAGCGCTCCCGCGCTCGCGAAGGTCGCCACCGGCATCGACGGCTTCGATACCATTACCTTCGGCGGCCTGCCGAAGGGGCGGCCCTCGCTGGTCTGCGGCGCGGCCGGCTGCGGCAAGACGCTGTTCGCCACCACCTTCCTCGTCAACGGCGCGACCCGCTTCGGCGAGCCCGGCGTGTTCATGAGCTTCGAGGAGCGCGCCGAGGATCTCGTCGCCAACGTCGCCTCCCTCGGCTACGACCTCGACGGGCTGGTGGCGCAGGGCAAGCTCGCCATCGACCACGTCCGCGTGGAGCGCAGCGAGATCGAGGAGACCGGCGAGTACGACCTCGAAGGCCTGTTCATCCGCCTCGGCTTCGCGGTGGATTCGATCGGCGCCAAGCGCATCGTGCTCGACACGATCGAGACCCTGTTCGCGGGCTTTTCCGACGAGACGGTGCTGCGGGCCGAACTCCGCCGCCTGTTCGGCTGGATCAAGGACCGGGGCCTGACCGCGATCATCACCGGCGAGCGCGGCGACGGCCAGCTCACCCGCCAGGGGATGGAGGAATACGTCTCCGACTGCGTGGTGCTGCTCGACAACCGCGTCGAGGACCAGATCACGACGCGGCGCCTGCGCGTGGTGAAGTATCGCGGCTCGGCCCACGGCACCAACGAGTACCCGTTCCTGATCGATGCCGAGGGCATCAGCGTCCTGCCGGTCACGGCGGCCGACCTCGACTACACCATCGCCGAGGGCGTGGCCTCGACCGGCATCCCCGGCCTCGATGCGATGCTCGAACCCGGCGGCTTCCACCGCGGCACGAGCATCCTCGTGTCGGGCGAGTCCGGCACCGGCAAGACCATGATCACGTCGAGCATGATCGCCGCGGCCTGCGCGCGCGGCGAGCGCTGCATGTCCTTCGTGTTCGAGGAGAGCGGTGACCAGATCATCCGCAACGCCCGCTCGATCGGCCTCGACCTCGCCCGCCATGTCGAGGCGGGCCTGCTGCGCTTCGAGGCGGCGCGTCCGAGCCTCTACGGCCTGGAAATGCACTTGGCGCGCATGCACCGGGACATCGACCGCTTCGCGCCCACCGTGGTGGTGGTCGATCCGCTCTCCGCGCTACGCGGCCCGCCGGCCGAGCTTCAGGCGACGATGCTGCGCATGGTCGACATGCTGAAGAGCCGCGGCATCACCGCGGTGTTCACCAGCCTGCGCGAGGACGGCAGCCTCGACCACGACAGCAATATCGGCGTCTCCTCGCTGATGGATGCCTGGATCAAGCTCCTCAACATCGAGGCCAACGGCGAGCGCTCGCGCACGCTCTACGTCATCAAGGCCCGCGGCATGCGCCACTCGAACCAAGTGCGCGAGTTCAGCATGTCGGGCGACGGCATCGCCCTCGTCGAGGCCTATATCGGCCCGGCGGGCGTGCTGACGGGCACCGCCCGCGTCGTGCAGGAGGCGGAGGAAGCCGCCGCCGTTCTGCGCCGTGAGCAGGAGAGCCGCCGCCGTCGGCGCGAGGCGGAGCGGCGGCGCCAGTCGCTGGAGCGCCAGATCGACGAACTGCGCGCCACCCTGGAAGCCGCGGCAGAGGAAGAGGCGGTGCTGTTGAGCGAGGATGAGATGCGCGAGGCGATGCTGACGAGCGAGCGGCGCATCCTCTCCACCCGCCGGGGAGGCACGCGATGAGCGGCTCCGAACCAACCGAGGACGGGCTCGACGCCGAAGCCTCCGGCCAAGTGAACGAGGGTACGGTGGACGAGGGTACGGTGGACGAAGGCCATTACCACCTGCGCCTCTACGTCGCCGGGCAGACCGCCAAGTCGCTGACGGCGATGGCCAACCTCAAGCGCTTCTGCGAGGAGCACCTCGCCGGCCATTACGACATTGAGGTCATCGACCTGATGAAGAATCCGCAGCTCGCGGCCGGTGACCAGATCCTGGCGATCCCGACCCTGGTGCGCCGCCTGCCTGCGCCGCTCAAGCGCATCATCGGCGACCTGTCCAACACCGAGAAGGTGCTGGTCGGCCTCGATATCCGGCCCCAGAGCCTCGCCGAGAAGAATCCCGCAGCGAAGGTGGACGGCATTTGAGCGGCGGGGACATCACGGGCCACGGGGAGGCCGGGCACACCCGGCTGCGCCTCTACGTCGCCGGCACCTCGCCGCGCTCGACCCGCAGCATCGAGAGCGTGCGCCGCCTGTGCGAGCATCGGCTCGGGGGCGCATGCGACCTCGAAGTGGTCGACATCTACCAGCAATCGGCGCTCGCGGGCGAAGACGGCGTGGTCGCGGCGCCGACCCTGGTGCGGCTCTCTCCCCTCCCCGCCCGGCGCATCACCGGCGATCTGAGCGACGAGCGGCATGTCCTCGACGGGCTTGGACTCGGCGCGCTTGGACTCGGCGGGGCCGCCGATGAGCACTGAGCCCGACGCCACGGCTTTGGACGAAGCGCAGGCGCGCATCCGCGCGCTGGAAACGCGGCTGGAGGAGGTCGAGGACACCCTGGCGGCGATCCGCCGGGGCGATTTCGATGCGATCGTGGTCGAGGGTCCTAGCGGCGAGCGGCTGGTCTACACCCTGGAGAATGCCGACCGGCCCTACCGGGTGCTGATCGAGCAGATCCAGGAGGGCGCCTTCACCCTCGGGCCGGACGGAACGCTGCTCTACTGCAACCGCCGGCTCGCCGAGACCCTGGGCACCCCGCAGGAGCGCCTGATCGGCCAGCCCTTCGCGCGCTTCGCCGCCGGGGGCCAGGACGCGGCGCTCGCCGCCCTGATCACGCAGGCGGCGCGGATGCCGGCCCGCGGCGAGATCGCCCTGTGCGACGAGGCGGGGGTCGAGCGCCCGGCCTACCTGTCGCTGAACCGCCTCGACGGCGACGGCGACACCCTGCTCCTTTGCGGCGTGATCACCGACCTCACGGCGGAGCGGCTGCGCCTGCACGAACTCGCCGAGGCCAACGAGCGCCTGCGTGCCGAGGTGGCCGAGCGCGAGCGGATCGAGGAGGCGCTGCGCCAGAGCCAGAAGATGGAGGCGGTGGGCCAGCTCACCGGCGGCGTCGCGCACGATTTCAACAACCTGCTCACCGTCATCAAGTCCTCGACTGACCTGCTCAAGCGCCCCGATCTCGCCGAGGAGCGCCGCCGCCGCTATGTCGACGCCATCTCCGACACGGTGGCACGGGCGGCCAAGCTGACCGGCCAGCTCCTCGCCTTCGCCCGGCGCCAAGCCTTGAAGCCCGAGGTGTTCGATGCCGGCCGCGGCGTCGCGTCGGTGGCCGACATGGTCGGCACGCTCACCGGCGCGCGCATCCAGGTGAAGACCCTGATCGAGCCCTGTTTCGACGCCGCGGGCGAGCCCTTCGCCTGCCTCGTGGAGGCCGATCCGAGCCAGTTCGACACGGCGCTCGTCAACATGGTCGTCAACGCCCGCGACGCCATGGACGGCGAGGGCACGCTCACCATCCGCGTCGGCCATGCCGGGCAGATTCCGGCCCTGCGCACCCATCCGGCCGTGCCCGGTGACTTCGTGGCGGTGGCGATCTCCGACACGGGGACGGGCATCGCGCCCGCCGACCTGTCGCGGATCTTCGAGCCGTTCTTCACGACGAAGGGCGTCGGCCAGGGCACTGGGCTCGGGCTGTCCCAGGTGTTCGGCTTCGCCAAGCAATCGGGCGGCGACATCGCGGTGGAGAGCGTGCTGGGACAGGGCACGACCTTCACCCTGTTCCTGCCGCGGGCCAAGGTCGCCCCAACGATGGTCGAGTCCGCCGACGAGCCCGAGCCGCTAGCCCCCGGCCACGGCACCTGCGTGCTCCTCGTCGAGGACAACCGCGAGGTCGGCGCCTTCGCGACGCAAGCGCTGGCCGAACTCGGCTACGGCACCGTCTGGGCGATGGACGCGGAGCAGGCGCTGGCCGAGCTCGACCGGACGCCGGAGCGCTTCGACGTGGTGTTCACCGACGTGGTGATGCCCGGCATGAACGGGGTCGAACTCGCCCGCACGATCCTGGGGCGGACACCGGGCATGCCGATCGTGCTCTCCTCCGGCTACAGCCACGTGCTGGCCGAGGACGGGCACCACGGCTTCCCGCTGCTGCACAAGCCCTACTCGGTGGAGGATCTCTCGCGCATCCTGCGCCGGGCGATCCAGCGGCGCGCCGCGCGGGCGCGGTGATTTTCCCTTCGCCCGCGGCGGCTTGCGCGGCGGGCAAGAAAAAAGGCTCGGATTGCTCCGAGCCTTGAAGGGAAAAGGCCATTGGGGGCTGAACTGGCCTTCGTGATCGGACAATGCGCCGGAGGCCGTCTGGTTCCGCAAAAAAATGCAGGAAGTTCGGAGGCCGATTTTCCGCTTCGGAACGGCCGAAGCGCGATGGCTCCCAAAGCCCTTTGGAAGGGGATTGGTTGTAGGCTGCGGCAGGTCGTTCCGAGTCGGGGCCGCAGGATGAACAAGGCAACACGCTGGACGCTGCGGACGTTGGGTGGCCTTGGCTTTCTCCTGACGTTGAACGGGGCGATGCTGCTGGGCGCATGGGCATTGCTGCACCGTATTCCTTTTGCCGATCCGTTCGCGGAGCAATCCGCGTCCCACTATCGGCGAGCGATTCCGGCGGAGATCGGCATCACGACCATGGTTGCCGAAGGTTCGGATGCGAGTCTGTCGAGTCTGTTCCTGCCTATCACCCGCGAAGCCTGCGGTGGGGTCGCCTTTCGACTCTCCGACTCGGCGGCTGAACAGATTGCAGCACAAGGTTTGGCGCATCTCGGATCGGCCCGCATCGGACGCGGCTACGAGAATAGCCCCGAGGAACATTACTTTACCTATCAGCCCTGGCAGGAGACGCCCGTGCCGAGCACTTGGATCGGCGATGGCAAATGGGCCGGGGCGCTTGGATGTTTGAAACAGAGCGCCCGCCAGTTCGATACCGATGTCGTCACCGAAGCGGCTCGTCAGCCGGGCGCGTTTTTCACAACAGGACGTGAAAGCGAGATCTTGATCATCCCACGCCTGCGGCTTTTGATTCTCACCTACTTCGGATGATCTCTGAAAGGCGGAGCCCTGCTGTAATGAACGGCCGCGGACTTTAGCGCGGCGCCGCAGCCCGGCGCAGGCGGTCGTTGATCGCCTCGCCCAGCCCCTCTTCCGGCACCGGGACGACGGCGATGGTCGGTGCGCCCGAGGCGTCGAGCCGGCGCAGGGCCCCGAACAGCCGGGCGGCGGCTTCCGCCGGATCGCCGCGCTCGCTTAAGGATTCGACTGCGGCCGCACGGTCCAGCCCAGCGGGGCGGAAAGCGCCGAACAGCAGAACCGCCTCACGCGGCTCGACGGTCCTGGCCTCGAGCCGCACCCCGGCCCGCGGGGCGTAGTGCGAGGCAAGCAGACCGGGACCCACAGGCCGCGAGCCCGGATCACCGGCCGTTTCGGGGGCAAAGCCCAGCACGGCGGCGAGGGCCTCCCGCGTCACCCCGCCGGGGCGCAGCAGCCGGGGCGGGCCACCGAGGCAGGCGACCACGGTGGATTCGACACCGACCGGGCATTCGCCCCCGTCGAGCACCGCCGCGATACGCCCGTCGAGATCGGTCAGCACATGGTCGGCGCTGGTCGGGCTCACCCGTCCGGAACGGTTGGCCGAGGGCGCCGCCACCGGTCGCCCGACCTGTTCCAGCAGCGCGCGGGCGATGTCGTGGGCCGGCACGCGGAGCGCCACGGAGTCGAGCCCGGCCCGGGCGAGATCGCAGACCGAGCCGCCGGGCGCCGCCGGCACCACCAGGGTCAGCGGCCCCGGCCAGAATTTTTTCGCGAGGCGGAGGGCGGCTTCGTCGAACACGCCCTCGGCCAACGCAGCCTCGGGCGTCGCGACATGGGCGATCAGCGGGTTGAAGCGCGGACGCCCCTTGGCCGCGTAGATCGCGGCCACCGCCTCCGGGTCGGTGGCGTCGGCCCCGAGCCCGTAGACCGTCTCCGTCGGCAGGGCGACGAGGCGCCCCGCCCGGAGCAGGGCGGCCGCCCGCGCGAGGCCGTCCGCGTCGGCCGCCAGGCGCAGCGTGGGGATGGTTGACGGTGCGGCGTCCATATCGGAGTGGATGCGAGGAAGAACGGCCGGCCGTAGACCCTTCAGCCGCAAGCCGTCAAACGGGATCGCCGCCCCCTCGACGCGCGGCGGGAGGAGCGGTGTACCGGTCATGAGCTATCGCGCGCCCGTCGAGGAGATGGCCTTCACCCTCCGCCACGTCGCGGGGCTCGACGCCGTGCTGGCGCAGAGCGGGGCCGAGATCGGCCCGGACGATGCGGTCGCCATCCTCGAAGAGGCGGGCCGGCTCGCCGGCAACGTCATCGCCCCGCTCAACCGGATCGGCGACCGCCACGGCACGCCGTTCTCGGACGGGCGCGTCACCACCGCACCGGGCTGGGCGTCAGCCTACCGCGCCTTCGTCGAGGGCGGCTGGAACGGCGTGCTCGCCGCGCCCGATTACGGGGGGCAGGGCCTGCCGCACCTGATCGCTGCCGCCTGCACCGAGATGTGGAACGGGGCCAACCTCGCCTTCGGCCTGTGCCCGCTGCTGACCGCCGGCGGCGTCGAGGCGCTGGCCGCCCACGGCTCCGACGAGCTGAAGGGCCGCTACCTCGAAAAGCTCGTCTCGGGCGAGTGGACCGCAACGATGAACCTGACCGAGCCGCAGGCGGGCTCGGACCTTTCGGCTCTGCGCACCCGCGCCGAGGCCCAGGGCGACGGCAGCTACCGGATCACCGGCGCCAAGATCTACATCACCTATGGCGAGCACGACCTTGCCGACAACATCTGCCATCTCGTGCTCGCCCGCCTCAAGGACGCGCCGGCCGGTACCCGCGGCATCTCGCTGTTCCTCGTGCCGAAGGTGCTGCCGGACGGGAGCCGCAACGACCTGCGGTGTTCGGGTATCGAGCACAAGCTCGGCATCCACGCCTCGCCGACCTGCTCCATGGCCTTCGGTGACGCGGGCGGCGCGACCGGCTGGCTGATCGGCGAGGAGAACCGGGGGCTAGCCTGCATGTTCACGATGATGAACTCGGCCCGGCTCAATGTCGGGCTGCAGGGCGTGGGCGTGGCGGAAGCCGCGTATCAGAAGGCCCTCGATTACGCCCGCGAGCGCCGCCAGGGCCGGGCGCCGGGCTCGCCCGAGCCGGTCAGCGCCATCGTGGCGCATGCTGACATCCAGCGCACGCTGCTGACGATGAAGGCCTACACGGCGGCGTCCCGCGGCCTCTGCTACCTCACCGCGCAAGGCCTCGACGCCGCTGATGGACCCGAGGGGAAGGCAGCGCATGACCGCGCCTCGCTGCTGACGCCGGTGGCCAAAGCCTTCTCCACCGATATCGCCAACGAGGTGACCTCGCTCGGCGTTCAGGTCCATGGCGGCATGGGCTTCGTCGAGGAGACGGGGGCGGCCCAGCTCATGCGCGATGCCCGCATCCTCGGTATCTACGAGGGCACCAACGGCATCCAGGCGATCGACCTCGTCACCCGCAAGCTGCCGCTGAACGGCGGCGCCACGGTCGGCGCGCAGATCGCTTCGATGCGGCGGGTCGCGGAGGGGCTCTTGAAGGATGGCACCCCCGGCTTCGGCCACGCGGCGGCGCGCTTGCGCGAGGGCATCGGCAGCCTCGACCGGGCGACGAGTTTCCTGCTCAAGGCGCTCGCCTCGAACCGCCCGCAGGAGGCTTTGCCCGGTGCGACGCCGTATCTGCGCCTGTTCGGCCTCGTTCAGGGCGCGGCCTGCCTCGCGACGGCGGGATTGGCTTCGAGCGCGGCCGTGAAGGCCGGCGAGACCGATCCGGCCCACGCCGCGCGCATCGCGCTCGCCCGCTTCTTCGCCGAGAACCTGCTGCCGGCGGCCGGTGGCCTGGAGCAGTCGATTCTCGCGGGCGGCGACTTCGCCGACGATCCCGCCTTCGCGCTTGCGGGGTGAACCCGCTCAGCGCTCCGCGCCGGGGCCATACCCCGCGAAAAACACCCGCACCGCCTCCGCAACCCGGTGCCGGATCTCATCCTCGTTGGGTGCCTGCCCGACATTGAACAACAGACGCGTCAGCATTCCCGCTTGGCAGAGTTGGAGGAAGTGCTTGGCGGCAAGATCGGTGTCGTCGGCGCGCAGGCGCCCGGCGGCGACCTGGGCGTCGATATAGGCTTTCAGCCGTCCGACCCCGCAGGCCGGTCCGGCCTCGTAGAAGGCCTGCCCGAACCGGGGGAATTTCTCGCAGGCGCCCATCACCATGCGGATGATCGAGACGTGCTCCGGCCGCGCCATCATCGTGAGGTAGCTGGTCCCGAGCCGGGTCAGCACGGCGCGGACATCCGGGTCGTCCTCGTCGAGCCGGAACAGGTTCTCGGCCAAACCCGCCTTCGCTTCGATGGTCAGGGCCTCGAACAGGGCTTCCTTGCTGTCGAAATAGACGTAGAGCGTGCCCTTCGAGACGTTCGCGGTCTTGGCGATCTCGCCCATGCTGGCCCCGTCGAAGCCCGACGCCATGAACACCTGACGCGCGCCCTCCAGGATCTGACGGCGCTTGTCGCTCTCGCCCGATAGGGTTGCTTGCGGGGCCGCCGGCCCCCGCTCCTGTGTCGCCGCACCCGCCATGGCTTGACCCGCTTACCCCAACTCACTCGCATTGACCGAACCGTTCAGTCAGTGCTAGCTAGCCTTCGAATGAGGGCGGCGTCAACTCGGCCCGTCGAATGACCGAACGGTTCGGTCAATGCATGTCTGGGATGTCAGCGATGTCGCTGCGTGAGGATTCCGGCCGGTCGGAGGCCGCCCCTGAGACGGCCGCGGAGGCGCGGTCCGAGGCCGGCCGAGCGCCGGCCATGCGCCCTGCCCCGATCGCCGAGCCGGTGCTGCCCTCCCCCGCCAAGCCGCGCCGGCCGCTGCGGCGCGCGGTGCTGGGCCTCGTGCTCTGCGCGGCTCTCGGCGGCGGCGCCTATGCCGGCTGGGACTGGTGGACGCTCGGGCGCTTCTTCGTCAGCACCGACGACGCCTACGTGCAGGCGGATATCTCGGTGCTCGCCGCCAAGGTGTCGGGCTATCTGGCGGCGGTGCCCGTGGTGAACGGGCAGGCGGTGAAGCGGGGCGACGTGATCGCCCGGCTCGACGACGGCGATTACCGCCTCGCCCTGAAGGCCGCCGCGGACAAGCTCGCCACGCAGGAGAGCACCATCGCCCGCGTCGGCCGGCAGGCCGAGGCGGCGCAGGCGCAGGTGCTGCAGAGCGCAGCGCAGATCGATGCCGCGAAGGCCGACGCCGTGCGGGCTGGCGCCGACTACGCCCGCGCCACGGGGATGCAGGCCGATTTCGTCGCGAAATCCCGGCTTGATCAGGCCAAGGCCGATCGCGACCGCACCGAGGCGGCGGTGAAGTCGGCCGAGGCCGCCCTCGTCGCCGCGCGGGCCAATGTCGAAGTGCTGAAGGCGCAGACACGCGAGGCCCAGAACCTCGCCGCGGAGCTGCGCACCGCCGCCGACCGCGCGCGGCGCGACCTCGATTTCGCGGTGATCCGCGCGCCCTTCGACGGCGTCGTCGGCAACAAGGCGGTGGAGGCCGGGGCCTATGTCTCGCCGGGCTCGCGCATCGCCGCCCTAGTGCCGCTGCAGAGCGTGCGGGTCGATGCGAACTTCAAGGAGACGCAGCTCGCCCGCGTCCGGCCCGGCCAGGAGGTCCATATCCACGTGGACGCCTATCCCGACCGCGACATCGTCGGCACGGTCGAATCGCTCTCGCCCGCCTCCGGCTCGGTCTTCAGCCTGCTGCCGCCGGACAACGCCACCGGCAACTTCACCAAGATCGTGCAGCGCCTGCCCGTGCGCGTCCACGTGCCCGAGGATGTCGCCCGCGAGGGCCTGCTGCGGCCCGGCCTGTCCGTGGTGGTGAAGGTCGATACCCGCGAGGGCGCCGACGCACCGGTCCAGCGGCTCGCCGCCCGGCCCTGAGACTCGGGCCGGTCAGCAAGAGCCGGCCGGCGCAACCGCTCGCCCCACCCACGCCCTCATCCTGAGGTGCCGGAGCGAAAGCGGAGGCCTCGAAGGAGCCCTTCAGATCGCGCTGCGGTCCCTGGAGCCCTCCTTCGAGGCCCGCTTCGCGGGCACCTCAGGATGAGGTCGCCGGGTGGAACTCACCCTCGAACCGTCACCGAGGCGCCCCATGGCCGCCAGCGCGACCCTCGCCGCAAGCCCTGCCGCCGACCCGCCCCTCGACCGCCGCCGCATGGTGGCGTTCCTGTGCATGGTGTTCGGGATGTTCATGGCGATCCTCGACATCCAGATCGTCTCGGCCTCGCTCAACGAGATCCAGGCCGGCCTCTCGGCCTCCGGCGACGAGATTCCCTGGGTGCAGACGAGCTACCTCATCGCCGAGGTCATCTCGATCCCGCTCTCGGGCACCCTGTCGCGGGTGCTCTCGACGCGCTGGATGTTCTCGATCTCGGCCGCCGGCTTCACGCTGATGAGCCTGATGTGCGCCACCTCCTCGTCGATCGGCGAGATGATCGTCTGGCGCGCGCTCCAGGGCTTCATCGGCGGCGGCATGATCCCGACCGTGTTCGCTGCGGCCTTCACGATCTTCCCGCCCTCCAAGCGCTCGATCGTCTCGCCGATGATCGGCCTCGTGGCGACGCTCGCCCCCACCATCGGCCCGACCATCGGCGGCTACCTCACCGACCTGTTCTCCTGGCACTGGCTGTTCCTCATCAACATCGTGCCGGGCATCTTCGTCACGATCTCGACCTTCCTCCTGATCGATTTCGACCGGCCGAACTTCGACCTGCTCAAGTCCTTCGATTGGGCCGGGCTCGCCTTCATGGCGGGCTTCCTCGGCTGCCTCGAATACGTGCTGGAGGAGGGCCCGAACCACGACTGGCTGCAGGACGAGGCGGTGTTCGTCTGCGCCCTCGTTTGCGTCGTGTCGGGCTTGGCCTTCTTCGCCCGCGTCTTCACCGCGCGCCAGCCGATCGTCGACCTGCGCGCCTTCTCGGACCGCAACTTCGCCGCCGGCTGCGTCTTCAGCTTCGTGATGGGCATCGGCCTCTACGGCCTGACCTACCTCTACCCGGTCTACCTCGCCCGCGTGCGCGGCTACTCGGCGCTGCAGATCGGCGAGACGATGTTCGTCTCAGGCCTGTGCATGTTCGCCACCGCGCCGATCGCGGGAAAGCTCTCCGCCAAGCTCGATCCGCGCATCATGATGGCGATGGGCTTCTCCGGCTTTGCCGTCGGCACCTGGATCGTCACCGGGCTGACCAAGGACTGGGACTTCTGGGAGCTGCTCTGGCCGCAGGTGCTGCGCGGCTGCTCCCTGATGCTGTGCATGATCCCGATCAACAACATCGCGCTCGGCACCCTGCCGCCGGAGCGGATGAAGAACGCCTCGGGCCTGTTCAACCTCACGCGCAACCTCGGCGGCGCGGTCGGCCTCGCCCTCATCAACACGGTGCTCAACGCGCGCTGGGATCTCCACCTCGCGCGGCTGCACGAGCGCTTCACCTGGGCCAACAGCGCCGCGCTGGAACGGCTCGATGCGATGCGGCGCCAGTTCGAGGTGTTCGGGGGCGACGCCAACGGCATGGCGCTGAAGGCGCTCAACAACACCGTGCGGATTCAGGGCTTGGTGATGAGCTTCGAGGACGTGTTCCTCGTCCTCACCGTGCTGTTTCTGGCCATGGCCTGCGGCACGCCGCTGATCCGGCGTCCGCGCGCGGCGGCGCCGGCCGGCGCGGGGCATTGAGGGATTTCTTCGGGACGGCGCGCCCGGACGGGTTCGCCGTGCGAAGGAGGGTATTCGGAATGGCGTCGAAAGGCGCGTCTGTGGCCGCTCCACGGACTGAAACGTTTTCGGCCGCAGGAGAAAAGAGTTCGGCGAAGCGATCCGGGACGTTCCGGCCGATTGTTTCATCGACAATCGTTCTCAATCGCTCGCGCCTGCTGATTGCCGCGCCACGCCCGAAGAATAGATGAGGTGCATTGGCCGTCCGAAACGCCGTCGAAGCGGGCCGCGGACGGCGAAGCTCTTTCGGAGCGAGGGGATCCGCCTTCATGCACGCCACTTGCGATTGCTGCGCCGAGACACGTCCGCCGCATGCCGGCCGCCGACGTCTCCTGTTCGGGGCAGCGGGCCTTCTCGCTGCGACCGCTCTGCCGAATGGTGTCGTGCGGGCTGCGACGCCCATGGCGAAGACGTCGCTGTCTCCGGCCGACGCGCTCCGGCTGATGAAGGAAGGCAACGAGAACTTCAGGAACGAGGCGCCCTCCCTAGCCGCCAACGGGCGCGAACGCCGGCTCGAACTCGCCCGCGGCCAAGCCCCCTTCTGCGTTCTGGTGGGCTGCTCCGACAGCAGGGTCTCGCCGGAGATCCTGTTCGGCCGCGGGCTCGGCGAGCTGTTCATCGTCCGGAACGCCGGCAACACGGTCGATACGGCGGCTTTGGGCAGCATCGAGTATGCCGTCGGGGTCCTCGGGGTGCCCCTCGTCGTCGTGCTCGGCCATCAGTCCTGTGGCGCCGTCGCGGCCGCCGTCGATGTCGTCGAGAAGAACGCAACCTTCCCCGGCGTCATCGGGGAGATGGTACAGCCCATCGTGCCGGCGGTGCTGGAGGCCAGGAGCCAGGGCGGCGACCTCCTCGAAGCGTCCGTGCGGAGCAACGCGCGCCGCGTCGCCAAACGGCTCACGACGCAGAGCTTGGTGATTCAGGACGCGCTCAAGCAGGGCAAGGTGAAGGTCGTGGGTTCCCGCTACGGCCTCTCCGACGGTCAGGTCGAGTGGATGGAAGATATCTGAGACGCCGTCCGCACCCGGCATCCCGGAGCGGCGGCCCGCACCGCGGGTATGAAGACGATCGTCTCTAGGCCGCCTTCACACGCGCGGCGCGATCCGGGATGACGATGCGGAAGCGGGCACCGCCCGCGGTCTCGTCGAGGCAGAGGGTGCCGCCGTTGAGGCGCACCAGCTCCGAGGCGATGGCGAGGCCCAGCCCGGTGCCGCCGGCCCGGGTCGAGCCCTGGAAGGCCGCGAACAGGTTGGCCTTGGCCCGCTCGGGCACGCCGGGGCCGTTGTCGCTCACGAGGATCGTGACCGAACCTGCCCCGGGCGCCCCGCTGCGGACGCCCTCGATCAGCACGCTGCCCTCCGCGGTCCGAGCCGCCGCATGGGCCTGGACCGCGTTGCGCACGAGGTTAGTGAGCGCTCGCAGGAGCTGTTCGGGATCGACGTCGATCTCGAGATCCGGCGTCGCGCGCACCTCCACGCGGATGCGGGCGGCCGGCATCAGGTCGGCGAGGTCGGTCAACTCTTCGAGCAGGGGGCTGAGCGCCACCATGCGCCGCTGCGGGTTCGGCTCCGTGGCGCGGCCATAGGCGAGCGTCGCCTCGCAGAAGCGGATCGCCCGGTCGAGGGTCTCGACGAGGCGCGGCGCGACGCGCTGCACCAGGGGATCGGAGACGCTTTCCAGACGGTCGCCGAGAAGCTGGGCGGTGGTCAGCAGGTTGCGCAGTTCGTGGTTGATCTTGCTCACCGAGAGGCCGAGCTCGGCCAGCCGCCGCCGCTGGCGCAGCTCGCCGCCGAGCGCCACCTGCATCCGGGCGAGCGCGTTCTCCGCCTGCCCGATCTCGTCGGTGCGCGCCGTGCGCCGCGCGACCCGGTCGGTCCGCTCGGGGTCGTCGGCGAAGGCGGCGATATCGCGGGCGAGCCGGACCACCGGCCGCACGATCGCCCGCTGGAGCACGAAGAACACGAGCCCGGCGGCCAGGGCCGCGATGATGAGGCAGGCGACGAGCAGCCGGAGCGAGAAATCCGCCAGGGCCGCCCGCAGGGGCCCCTCGTCGAGCAGAACCTCGACGGCGTCGAAGCCGTCCTGTCCGGGTCCGATCGCCCGGATCGGCGCTTCGGTGGAAAGGAACAGCGTCCGGAAGGTGCCGCCGACCGAGCCCGTCAGGCGTCGCTCGCGCAGATCGACCGTCTCGGCGACCACCGACGGCACCGGTCCATCGGTGAGGTAGCGCCACGTCTCGCCGACCCGCACGGCGATGGCGCGGGCGCCGACTCCCATAAGCAGGCGCCGGGCGGTCTCGTCGGGGACCTGCCCCTCGGGGGCGGCGTTCAGCACGAGGGCGGCGACCCGCGCCGCCGCGACGCGGTCGGAAAGCCGCGACATCCGGTAGGTCGCTACCGCCGGGACGTAGATCAGGATCTCGGCCAGGACGACGAAGGCGACCGTCAGCAGGAACAGGCGGCCGGACAGGCCGAGCCGGCCGGGCGACCGCGCGGTCGTAGCCGTTGCCTCGCTGTGCCATGGCAGGGCGGCGATCGCCGCCAGATCATTCTGCGCCATGTCCGCCGACTCGGGCTGCCGGCCGGGAAACGGAAGGCGGGGCCGTCTCAAGCATCACCCTTCGTTGTATCGTCCCATTGCGGTTCGAAGGGCGCGCCTCTGCCATTGGCTTCTCCTGTGTCGCACAAGTTGCACGACGATCCGGCGACGCGCCATTCGCTTGTGCGCAAGTCTTATGCGCGAAGCGTCCGCCGCTCAAGCCATCGACGGAGATAAACTGTCAAAAGAGCAAATCCAGCCAAGGCCGCCAGCGCGGCCACCATGCCGGGCGTGACCAGCGCGCGGAGGTCGATGCCCTTCGAGCAATCCGCCCCTCCGGCCGCGAGACAGGCCGCCTTCACTTCGTCGCGGGTGGCCAGCAGGTCTTCGAGGCCGGCCCCGAGACCGGCATAGATGAAGGCCCCTGGGGTCAGGCCGAGCAGGGTGGCGAGCGCGAAGGTGCGCAGCGGCACGCCGAAGGCCGCCGGGGCGAGGTTGGTGATCCAGTAGGGAAAGATCGGCAGGAGCCGCAGGATCAGGATGTAGCCGAAGCCGTCGCGGCGAAACCCGTCGGCGAAGCGGCCGACCCGCGGCCCGGCCTTGCGCCGGATCAGGTCGCCGGCGGCGTAGCGCCCGACCGAGAACACGATCGCCGCCCCCGTCGTGGACGAGGCGATGGCGATCAGGGCCCCCGTCACGGGGCCGAACAGCAGCCCGGCCAGCACGGTCAGCACCAGCGTCGCCGGCAGCGAGACCACCACCGAGCCGACATAGGCGAGGCAGGCCAGCGCGATCGCCCGCACCCGGTCCTCGGCGATGAGCCCCTGAAGCCAGACCCGCGACTCGGAGAGCCGGTCGAGATCGAGGAAGCGGGCCCCGCCCGAGGCGAGGATGCCGACGGAGAGCAGGGCCAGCACCAGGAGCGGGAGCCAGCGCAGCCAGGGCCGGCGCGGCCCCGGCGGCCCGGCCGCGGGATCCGGCCGGATCGCCGCGTCGTCGCGTCGGTCCTTCGGACGATCGCCCTCCCCGCCCCCTGGCGTCATCGGCCTGCCTCCGCCGGACGGATGTCGCGTGTCCGTCCTCAGCCGCGCTTGCGCATGCGCAGGATCTTGAAGAAGCCGCCGGGGAAGGTCGGCGCGAGGCCGACGACCTCGACGCCGTTGCGCTGGGCCCAGGCCTCGATCCGGGTCGCCTTGAAGTCCGAGGACCAGCCGATCTTGGTGCAGAGCGGCGCGACGATCTCCTCGACCCGCGCCACCGGCCCGTTCGACTGGCCGAAATGGTTGGCGAGCACGATGCCGC
Source organism: Methylorubrum sp. SL192 (assembly GCF_026672325.1). Taxonomy (NCBI): domain Bacteria; kingdom Pseudomonadati; phylum Pseudomonadota; class Alphaproteobacteria; order Hyphomicrobiales; family Methylobacteriaceae; genus Methylorubrum; species Methylorubrum sp. SL192. The sequence goes on along the minus strand of NZ_JAPPQV010000003.1, from coordinate 3,405,691 downwards.
CGCCGGGGCGCACCACGCGCAGGAACTCGGAGAGCGCGGCTTCCGGGTTCGGCACCAGGGTGATGAGGAACTGCGCCACCACGGCGTCGAAGCTCGCATCGGCGTAGCCGAGGCGGCACACGTCCATGACCTGGAGGCCCTTCACATGGGTCAGCCCCTTGCGGCGGACCTTGCCGCGGGCGCGCTTGAGCATGTCCTCGGAGAGATCGACGCCGCAGACGAAGCTGTCGCGGGGATAGTAGCCGAGCGACAGGCCGGTGCCGACGCCGGCCTCCAGAACCCGCGGCCCGTGGGCGACGGCCGCCTCGACGGCGGCGCGGGCGGCCGGCTCGGTGAGCTTGTCGTAGACGACATCGTAGACCGGCGCCCAGCGGGCATAGGCCTTGCGCATTAGCTCGGTGGTGGGCCCGGCCTCGGGCGCCCGCTCGCTCAGCATCTCACTGTCACCCTCTTCATTATGTCCGGCCTCAAGCGCCATGTCCGGCCTCAAGCGCCGGCAGCCGCCTGCGCGGCTTTGGCTCTCGCTATTTCGTTCCGCATCGTCCCTTCCCGAAAGCCGGCAACCACCTTTCGGGACGATGCTTGAGCCCCTTCGGCATAGCCGAGGCCGCTTCGTGGGCGCTCTTCGCGCCTGCCGAGGGGTGCGTTCGCTCGAAAAGCGATCGCGGGATCTGGGAAAACCGAAATCCGCCCGGCGCGAAGCAACCCCATCAGGCGGCCTCGGCGGCGCCTGCCTGCAACGCGCCGATGCGCCGGATGGTGCCGCCGCCGAGCACCTGCGCGCGCGGGCCGTCATCGGCGTAGATCACGCAGGCCTGACCCGGCGAGACCCCGTCCTCGGGAACGAGCAGTTCGACCTCGGCGCAGGACTCGGCCACGTTCCACGACAGACGCGCGGGCCGCGGCTCGCGGGTCGAGCGCACGCGCACGGCCACGGGCCGCTCCGCGATGTCCTCTGGCGCGCCGTCGCCGAGCCAGTTGAGATCAGTGAGCCGAATGCGGCGGGTGGCGAGCGCGGCGCGGGGGCCGACCACGACGCGGGCGGTCTCGGGCTCCAGCCGCACCACGTAGAGCGGTTCGCCGGCCGAGAGCTTGAGGCCGCGGCGCTGGCCCACCGTGTAATGGATGATGCCCTCGTGGTCGCCGAGGCGCCGGCCGTCGAGATCGACGATCTCGCCGGGGCGGGTCGCCTCCGGCCGGAGCTTGGCGATCACGTCGGCATAGCCGCCCTGGGGCACGAAGCAGATGTCCTGGCTGTCGGCCTTGTCGGCGACGGCGAGGCCCAGCTCCCGTGCCAAGGCACGGGTCTCGTCCTTGGGTCGCTCGCCCAGGGGAAAGCGCAGATAGGCGAGCTGTTCGGGCGTCGTGGCGTAGAGGAAGTAGCTCTGGTCGCGGGCCGGATCGAGGGCGCGGTAGAGTGCGCGTCCGCCCTCCGGCCGCGCCCGGCTCGCCACGTAATGGCCGGTCGCCAAAGCCTCCGCCCCGAGCTCGCGGGCGAGGCCGAGCAGGTCGCGGAACTTCACCGAGCGGTTGCACTCGACGCAGGGGATCGGCGTCTCGCCCGAGAGGTAGCTCTCGGCGAAGCGGTCGATCACCGATTCCCGGAAGCGGTCCTCGTAGTCGAGTACGTAATGCGGAATGCCGAGCGTCTCGGCCACCGCCCGCGCATCATGGATATCGCGGCCGGCGCAGCAGGCCCCCTTGCGATGGGTCGCCGCGCCGTGATCGTAGAGCTGGAGCGTGACGCCGACGACGTCGTAGCCCTCGCGCTTCAGCAGGCCGGCCACGACCGACGAATCGACGCCGCCCGACATGGCAACGACGACGCGCGTCTCGTGCGGGGGCTTCGGGAGATCCAGCGAGTTCATGGCCGGTGATGGGGCCGGGTGCCGGCCGTTGGCGGAGCCTTCGGGCGCGCACCGGACTGTGGGGTCCGGGCGCATGTCCGGTGTCTATAGCGATCCCGGCCCCGACTTTCCAGGGATGGGGACGACGAGAGCCGGTTCAAAGCCCGGATCGTGGCCCCGAGCGGCCGGCAAATCCTGCCGGGAGGCCGGCAGATCCCGCCGGGTCGACGCGAGGCGGCCTTCACCGCCAAAACGTTTCTTGTTCTTTATCAGCAACTTGCCCGTCATCGGCAGATGGTGCGCGGCTTGCTCTGGTCTCCTCCGGCTTCGGCGACGAAGGAGAGGGACGGCATCGTGGTTTCGCGCGCAGATCTGGCGGAGGCGTTTTTCAGGCAGACCCTGCGGCCCGCCTCGTCCGCGGCGCGGGGGGCCGAGGGCACGGCGCGGTTCAGCCTGGAAGCCACGGAGCAGCGGCCGGCGGCACCGGCCCGGCCCGCATCCCGCCGCGACGACACCGCCTCCGCCCGCAGCGATGCCATCAGGGCGGATAGGATGGACGCGGCGAGAACAGAGAACGCCAAGATCGGGGCTGCCAGAACGGGGGCGGCCAAAGGCGACAGGGCGAAAAGTGACAAGGCCGAGAGCGGGCCGTCCGGGGCTTTGCAGGAAAGCCGCGCCCAGGCTGCCTCGGCCCGCAGCAAGCCGCTCGCGGCCAGGACGGGACGCGACGGCGCGGAGGCCGCCTCCGCCCGAAATCCGGCCGCCGCGAAGACCGCGAATTCCACCGCGCAGCGGCCGGAACGCCCGGCCGCCGACGGCGCGGAACCGGCGCAGGAAGCCGCAGCGGAAGAGGCCGCCGCCAAAGAAGCCGGTGCCGCGGAGGTGTCCGAGGACCAGACAGGAGAGCGGGACGAGACCGATCCCGCATCGCCGGAGGCCGCCGCTCCCACCCCCCTCCTCGCCCCGCCCCCCGTTCCGGCGCCAACGCCGACGAATGCGGCGGGTGTGTCCGCGGGCGAGGGCGGGCTCGACGCGAATCAGCCCGTGACGGGCCTGCCCGGCGAGGCGACGGCAACCGGTCACGTCGCGAAGGCCGGCACGGGGGATGCCCCCGTCTCCGCCGCCGCGGGCACGGCCGGCTTCGAGGCGGCGCTCACCGAAGCGGTGGCGCCGACCGCCTCACCCATTCCGGCTCCCGCCGGCCCTACAACCGCGCTCACCCCGCCCGGCGGCGTCGGCGCCGCGCAGGGCCCGCAGGCAGCCCAGGCCGCGGACGCCGCGGCGGCGCCCCAGCCGGCAACGCCGCCGATCCCGCTGGGCGCCGTGCCGATGACGATCGGGCTGCGCTCGCTCTCGGGCATGAACCGCTTCGCGATCCGCCTCGACCCGGTCGAACTTGGCCGCATCGACGTGTCGCTCGACCTCGACAAGGCGGGCGGCAAGGCGCGGGCGCATCTCGTGGTGGACCGTCCCGAGACCCTGGCCCTGCTCCAGCGCGATGCGGGCTCCCTGCAGCAGGCGCTCGCGCAGGCGGGCTTCGACGTCGGCGCCGAGGCGGGCGGGGGCGGGATCGATCTGTCCCTGCGCGGCGAGACCGGATCCCAGAGCGGGCGGGACGGCGAATCAGCGTCCCGCGACCGCTCCGACGGCGGGCCGGGCGGACGGGACGCCCGCCCCTCCCCGCTCGACGCCATTCCCCTGCGGCAGCTCCGTGCCGTCGGCAATCTCGACATCCGGATTTAGGACGACGCCATGGCCGCCGGCATCACGAGCAATACGAGCAGCACCAGCATCACCGGGACGAGTGCCGCCTCGACCACCGACACGAAGTCGATCGCGGGCAACTTCACGCAGTTCCTGACGCTGCTGACCACGCAGCTCAAGAATCAGAATCCGCTCGATCCGCTCGACACCAACCAGTTCACTCAGCAGCTCGTGCAATTCGCGGGCGTCGAGCAGCAGCTCAAGACCAATTCCTCGCTCGATACGATCCTGACCAACTCCAAGGCGGCATCGGCCTCGTCCGCCTCCGGCCTGATCGGCCGGACGATCACCGCGGACGGCGCCACCACCGATCTGACGAACGGCAAGGCGACCTGGACGCTGACCCCGGACCGGGCCGCCGCCAGGGCCGTCATCACCCTCAAGGCCAGCGACGGCACCGTGGTGGCCACCAAGACCACGACGCTCAAGGCCGGCGCGCAACCCTTCGAATGGGACGGCACCGGGACCTCGGGCCTCTCGGCCAGGGACGGGCGCTACACGATCACCGTGGATGCCCTCGACACGACGGGGACGAAGGTGGCCGTCGACACCAAGGTTTCGGGCGTCGTGGACGGCGTCGACCTCAGCGGCTCCGAACCCGTGCTGACGATCGGCACGGCCCGGGTGCCGGCCTCGAGCGTGAAAACCCTTTCTGCGCCAACCTCTTGATGCGCTGCAGCATCGATGGATCCGGAATTGTCCACATCTGCGCACAACAATCGAATCGCATTCGAGCGGCCGACTTCAAGAACTTTTAAGCGGGTGCAAGTAGCTTCTCTCTCGACAGGTCAGTCGAGTGTAGAGCGTATCATGACCGAAACACCCCGGCCCCGCGTGAAGTATGTGATTGGGCCCGACGGCAGCCCCCTGACGATCGCCGATCTTCCCCCCATCACCACCCGTCGCTGGGTCATCCGCCGAAAGGCCGAGGTCGTGGCCGCGGTGCGCGGCGGCCTGCTCAGCCTGGAGGAGGCCTGCCAACGCTACACCCTGACCACGGAAGAATTTTTGAGCTGGCAGTACTCCATCGACCAGCACGGACTCGCCGGCCTGCGCACCACGCGCATCCAGCACTACCGTCACTGAAATCAGCCAGTTCGACCCGTACGTTGCGCATGACCTGTTCGCGCAACGCATGAGGAGCCGCCTCCGGAGCACCGGGGCGGCTCTCGTCGTTTTCGGGCCTCGCGCAGCGTCCGGTCCCCTCGCCTCGGCGCTCTCCGCGGCGGCGTTGGTGAAGGACACTGCTCCGGCGTTAACGCCTCGCTAACCACGCACCGGGCAATTCTTGCCGGGCGACCGCGCATCCCTCGCGGCCGCACCGCTGTGCGCAGGCGTGCCCGTCCGTGAAACCCATCCTCGATCTGGTGACGAAGCTCGGGCCCGCGCGCATCGCCGCGATGGCGGCCGTGACGCTGACGCTGGTCGGCTTCTTCGCCTTTGTGATCCTGCGGGTCTCGCGGCCCGATATGGGCGTGCTGTTCTCCGACCTTTCGCTGCAGGATTCCTCGTCCGTGATCCGCGAACTCGACGCGCGCGGCATCACCTACGAGACCAAGGGTGAGATGGGCCAGACCGTGCTCGCTCCCCGCGCCGACCTCGCCAAGCTGCGCATGGACTTCGCCGGCAAGGGCCTGCCGTCCCAAGGGGGCATCGGCTACGAGATCTTCGACAAGGGCGACGCCTTCTCCTCCACGAGCTTCGTCCAGAACGTGAACCACCTGCGGGCGATGGAGGGCGAACTCGCCCGCTCGATCCGCGCCATCGGCCGGGTCCAGGCGGCGCGCGTCCACCTCGTCATCCCCGAGCGCCGCCTGTTCGAGCGCGACCGCGAGGCGCCCTCGGCCGCCATCGTCGTCAAGCTGATGGGCGACCTCGATGCGAGCCAGGTGCGCGCGATCCGGCATCTCGCCGCCTCCGCGGTCGAGGGCCTGAAGCCGGAGCGCGTCTCGATCGTCGACGAGCGCGGCCGGCTGCTCGCCGACGGCGCCCGCGGCGCGGAGGCCGACGGGGCGGGCGCCCTGGAGGAGCGGCAGGCCGGCATCGAGCGGCGGATGCGCTCGCAGATCGAGGAGATCGTGGCCGGCATCGTCGGCCAGGGCCGCGCCCGGGTGCAGGTCACCGCCGAACTCGACCTCAACCGGGTCGAGAGCCGCTCGGAGAGCTTCGACCCCGAGAGCCGCGTCGTCCGCTCGACCCAGACGCGCTCCGAGAACTCGCTCACCGGCGGGGCGGAGGGGCAGGTCACCGTCGGCAACGAATTGCCGGGCGCCAACCAGAACCAGCCCGCGCCGCAGCAGAAGGATTCCTCGCAGAAGAACGAGGAGACGACGAATTACGAGATCTCCCGCGTCACCAAGGTCGAGACCCTTGAGGGCGGCCGTCTCAAGCGGCTGTCGGTGGCGGTGCTGGTCGATGGCGTCTACGCCCCCGGCGCCGACGGCAAGCCCGCCTACCAGCCGCGCTCCGATGCCGAGATCGCGCGGATCACGGCGCTGGTGCGTACCGCGGTCGGCTACGACAAGGTCCGCGGCGATCAGGTCGAAGTGGTCAACCTGCGTTTTGCCGAGACCCCCACCGCCGCGGAATTTTCCGAGCCCGGCCTGATCCAGTCCTTCCTGAGCCCGACCAAGGAGGAGGTGATGCGCCTCGTCGAGCTCACGGTGCTGAGCCTGCTCACGCTGGTCGTGCTGATGGCGGTGGTGCGTCCGCTCCTGCGCCGCGTGCTCGAATCCGATGCGCCGATGGCCCTCGCCGGCCCAGCCGGAGCGCTCGCGCTGGCCGGGGCGGGGGGCGGCGAGGCGCCGGTCGAGATCGCGGTGCGCGAGAACAGCACCAACAAGTTCCTCGAGTCGGCCAAGATCAACGGCCAGATCCAGGCCGAGACGGTCGAGCGCGTGGTCGACATGGTGCGGGCGAGCCCGACCGAGACGGTCGAGGTGCTGCGCAACTGGATCCACGATTCCTGATGGACGCTGACACCACGCAGAACCGGAAGAGAGGAGGGAATTCGTGTCCGCGGGCGTAAACTTCAACGCTGCCATGGAGAGCCTCGATGCGTCGAAGGCGTTCGCCGAGATGCCGGGCCCGCAGCGCGCCGCCGCCCTCCTGCTGCTGCTCGGCGAGGAGGAGGGCGCGCCGATCTGGCAGCGCCTCGACGAGGACGAGATCAAGCTCGTCAGCCACGCCATGGTGCAGCTCGGCTCGCTGGAAGCCGCCACCGTCGAGCGGCTGATCGTCGATTTCGTCTCGCGGCTGTCCTCGGGCGGCGGCATCACCTCGAACTTCGAGCGCACCGAGTCGCTGCTGCTCAAGATCTTCCCGCCCGAGCAGGTCTCGTCGATCATGGCGGAGATCAAGGGTGCCTCCGGAAAGCGCGTCTGGGCGAGCCTGACCCAGATCGACCCCGAGATTCTCGCGAACTTCCTGCGCAACGAGTACCCGCAGACGGTCGCCGTCGTACTGTCGAAGGTGCGGGCCGACTACGCCGCCAAGGTGCTCACCATCCTGCCGGAGGAGTTCGCCATCGACGTGCTCAACCGGATGCTGCGCATGGAGACCGTCCAGAAGGAGGCCCTGCGCCACATCGAGGAGACGCTGCGCACCGAGTTCGTCTCGACCATCGCCCAGACCACGCGGCGCGACGCGCACGAACTCATGGCCGAGGTCTTCAACGCCTTCGACCGGCAGACCGAGACCCGCTTCCTCGCGGCGATCGACCAGGCCAATCGCGGCTCGGCCAAGAAGATCCGCCAGCTCATGTTCACCTTCGAGGATCTCCTGAAGCTCGATCCGGGCTCGGTCCAGACCCTGATGCGCAAGGTCGACAACGACACCCTTTGCCGCGCGCTCAAGGGCGCCGACGAGCGGGTGCGCGCCTTCTTCATGCGCCAGATGTCGACCCGCGCGGCCAAGAACCTCACCGACGAGATGGGCTCGATGGGCCCGATCCGCCTCAAGGAGGTCGATGAGGCGCAGGCCAAGATGACGGAACTGGCCAAGGAGCTGGCCGAGAAGGGCGAGATCATGATCGCCAAGAACGGCGGCGAGGAGGAGTTGGTCTATTGAGCACGCGCGCCTCCCGCCCCTTCCTGTTCGACACCGATTTCGGCCGCCCGCGCGGGCCCTCCGCCGCCGATGCGGAGGCCTCGGCCCGCGCGGAGGCCGAACGGGCCGCCATCGAGGCGGCCGCCTATGCCCACGGCCTGCAGGACGGCCGGGCCGAGGCCGCGCTCCAGGAACAGGCCCGGCTCGCCGACGCGCTGACCCAGGTCGGGCTCGCCGCGGCCGGCCTCCTCAACCAGTCCGATGCGCGTGACGGCGAGCGCGAGGCGCAGGCGCTGGCCTTCGCGGCCGCACTCGCCCGCCGCATCGCGGGCGAGGCCCTCGATGCGCGGCCGCTGGCGACGGTGGAGGAGGCGGCCCGCTCCGCGCTCCGGCACCTGCGCGGCGTGCCCCACCTCGTGCTGCGGGTGAACGAGGCGCTCGTCGATGACGCGGAGACGCTGATGCGGCGCCTGTCGCGCGAGAACGGCTTCGAGGGCCGCCTCGTGGTGCTGGGCGAACCCGACATGGCGCCGGGCGATGCCCGGCTCGAATGGGCCGACGGCGGCGTCGTGCGCGAGCGCGCCCGCATCGAGGCCGCGGTCGACGCCGCCCTTTCCCCCAATTTCGCCAGCGCAGAGGCCTGAGCCCGATGTCGAGCGACGATTTCAGCCTGCCCCAGCTCAACGAGGGCGACCTGCCCTACGACGAGGGCGGCCCCGGTTCCGTCCGCGACGCGCCGACGAGCCCGAAGAATGCGGCGGACCTCGAACAGGTCTTCGACGTGCCGGTGGTGGTCTCGGCGGTGCTGGGCTCCTCGCGCATGCCGATCGGCGACCTCCTGCGGCTCGGCCCCGGCGCCGTGCTCGAACTCGACCGCAAGGTCGGCGAGGCCATCGACATCTTCGTCAACAACCGCCTCGTCGCCCGCGGCGAGGTCGTGCTGGTCGAGGAGCGCCTCGGCGTCACCATGACCGAGATCATCAAGAACGATCACTGACCCTTTGGTGTGTCGATCCCGGCCTGCGGGTCGGGATCGACACGTCCGGCGGACGGCCGCCGCCCCGCCTTCGCGGGGGCCGGCCTGCGATGAGAGATCATCGCGGGCCGGGACGGCCATCCGAATCGGATGAATTTTCGGAGACACCACGCCATGCGGCTGCTCATCGTCGGACGGCTCTCGAGCGAACTCGTCACCGCCTCGAAGATCGCCATGAACCGGGGCGCCTCGGTCACCCACGCCGACGGGATCGACCAGGGGCTCGCGACCCTGCGCGCCAAGGGCGGCGACCTCGTCATGGTCGATGTCGGGCTCGACATCCGCCGGCTGGTGCAGGCCCTGTCCGACGAGCGCATCCGCACGCCGGTGGTGGCCTGCGGCATCGCCTCCGACGCCCGCGCCGCGGTGGCGGCGATCCAGGCGGGCGCCAAGGAGTACATCCCCCTCCCCCCGACCCCGAACTGATCGCGGCGGTCCTGGAGGCCGTGGCGGCGGACGCCCGCAGCTTCATCTGGCGCGATCCGTCCATGGAGCGCGTGGTGCGGCTCGCCGAGCAGGTCGCCCGCTCGGAAGCCTCCGTGCTCATCACCGGCGAGAGCGGCACCGGCAAGGAGGTGCTGGCCCGCCACGTCCACGCCAAGTCGAACCGGGCGGGCCGCCCATTCGTCTCGGTCAACTGCGCGGCGATCCCCGAGGCCCTGCTCGAATCCGAGCTGTTCGGCCACGAGAAGGGCGCCTTCACCGGCGCGGTCGCCCGGCGCATCGGCCGGTTCGAGGAGGCCAATGGCGGCACGCTGCTCCTCGACGAAATCTCCGAGATGGACGTGCGGCTGCAATCCAAGCTGCTGCGCGCGCTGCAGGAGCGGGTGATCGACCGGGTCGGCGGAGCCGCCCCCGTCAAGGTGGATATCCGCGTGCTTGCCACCTCCAACCGCAACCTCGCCGACGAGGTGAAGAAGGGCACGTTCCGCGAGGATCTGTACTACCGCCTCAACGTCGTGCATCTGCGCCTGCCCGCCTTGCGCGAGCGGCTGGCCGACATCCTCGAACTCACCGCCCATTTCGCCCGCAAATACGCGGAGCTGAACGGGCTGCCGCTGCGTCCGCTGGCCCGCGAGGCGCAGGCTCTGGTCGCCCGCAACCCCTGGCCCGGCAACGTGCGCGAGTTGGAGAACACGATCCACCGCGCGGTGCTCCTGGCGCAGGGGGCCGAGATCGGTCCGGAGGCGATCCTGAGCCCGGAGGGCGAATCGCTCGCGGCGCCGACGGCGGCCTCCGGCCCGGTCGAGCGGGCGGCGAGCGCGGCGGAGGCGGCGACCCGCGGCCTAGTCGGGCGCACCGTGGCGGATGTCGAGCGCGACCTGATCCTCGACACTCTCGACCATTGCCTCGGCAATCGCACCCACGCGGCGCGCATCCTCGGCATCTCGATCCGGACGCTGCGCAACAAGCTCAACGAGTATGTCGAGGCGGGCGTGAAGGTGGCCGAGCCCGGCGGCGTGCGGGCCATGGCGGCCTATGGCTGAGCTCGGCGGCGTCGAAAGACGTCGAGCCGATTCTACGGAGTCAGCGCGGTCGAAGCGGTGGCGGCAGGCAGCACCGCCACACCGCGCATCCGCGCGACCATTCTCTCGCTCCAAGGCCCCAGTTGCCCGGCGAGGTGGAACGACACCGCAGCGACGAGCAAGCCCGCGACGCAGTCGCAGGCATAGTGAGCACCATGTGTCACGGCCGAAACCGTCATCACGGCGTTCAGGAGGAGCACGGCCCAGCGCAAGCGCTGCAACGGCCAGATCGCAGCCGTCACAAGGTAGGCCACAGCGCAGTGAAGTGACGGAAAGGAGATCAGCGGCCCGACTTCGTTCAGAGGCAGGGCGCGCATCGTGCCGTCCCGCAACGCATGCAGATCCACGAGCGGCGTCGCGCCCTGGAAGAGCAGATGCGCCTCGTCCGGCCCGAGGAGGCCTGCCGCGCCCTCTGCCGGCAACACGGCGCTGATGATGGTCGTCATCGACACGCAGAGGATGAAGGACGCTACGAAACGATCGGAGCGACGCACTTCGCCCAGAGCCGCGAGAAGGACGGGCGTAAGGCCGAGTTGCAGGAAGAATGTCTCGTAGGCTCGACTCAGGATCTCCATCAAACCCCGTCGCTCGACCATGGAGGTCTGGAACGTCAGCCAATCGAAGCCGAAGGCGCGATCAATTCCGATGAACCAGTCGTCGCGCAGCGGCAGGCCGAAGGCTTGAACGCCGTAGGCGAGAGCGCTGGTCGTGGGCAGCTGTATGATCAAGACGGCCAGCAGGGCGAGTCCTGCGCCGAAGCGACGGCGAGAGATCGGGCGGGTGTTGAAGTAGACAGCACCAGCAAGCATCGAGAGCGGAGCAAGCCACTGCACAACGGAGGTGTGAAGCCAGACGTCCGTCAGACTCTGAACGCACATGGCAGCCGCAACCGACAGGAGCAGCAGGCCGTAGGTCGATGGTGACGGGCCGGCGGCATCCGCCGCCCTGGTCGGAAAGGTGCGCAGGAAAGGCATGGAACGCTCGCTCGCAGGAAGCTGAAGCTTCCCGCATGAGCTGTTTCCATCAAATGAAGACAACCTGCCCGTTTATGGCGTTTCCGAAGGCCGCCCCTCATCGGGATGGCCGCTTCGCCGTGTCCGTGTGCGCCACGCGGGAGAGGTGGCTTGCTGTCTTGCGCGCGACTGCCGGCGAGCAACCGTCCCCCTCACGGCTTCTCGGCGAACTGCGCCTCGTACTCGGCGTTCTGCGCCGCGCGCGCCTGCTCGATCTTGCGCAGGGTGAGGAAGCGGACGATGTCGAACTCGACGTCGCGGATCGTCTCCTCGATCAGGTGGCGCTGGAGCAGGATGCGGGGATCGTCACCGGCCAGGCCCTCGCGGTCCTGGAGCCGCTGCACCGCTTGACGGACCACGGTGTAGACCTGATCGCGCTCCTCCCGACTCATGGACGGACTGACGGCGCGCGCGATGAGATCGGTGAAATCCGCCATGGAAACCGTTCGATGAAAGCCGTTCGCTGAAAGTCGTTTGTCTGGCGCCGCTTAGAGTGCATTCCGACGGAGGGGAAGCCGGTCCGTCGAAAGAATGCGGGTTCAATCAAAGGCCTGGAGACGCCGGCCTGATGCAATGGGGTCGGATACGGCCCTAGAGCCGGTTGTCGTTGACCGCTGCGGTCACGAGCGAGACCGAACTCCACAGGACGGTGAAGCAGAACAGGGCCGCGAACAGGGCGTAGAAGGGGGCCGGGTATTCCGAATAGGTCGGCAGCAGGGGCGGCACGAAGGTGGCCAGATAGATCTGCTGCTTGGCCGCCGCGACCCGGGCGCGGTCGAGGATCATCTGCATCGAGGCGTTGAGCTTCTCCGCCACCGTCTGCTCGACCATCAGGCCCTCGTATTCGAGCAGGGCCTGGGTGAGGTTGTGCTCGGAATTCGAGACGATGCCGTCGGTGGTGAGGCGGCCCTGCAGATCCTTGATCTGCCCGTCCAGCGCGCCGAGGGTGGCCACGAGCACCTGGATGCCGCGGCTCTTCTCATCGAGCTTGGAGTCGCGCAGCACGCGCAGGTCGTTCTCCGCCTTGATCTTGTCCTTGCGCAGGAGCTCGATCGTGGTCACGGCCGCCTCGGCCGATTTCACCGGATCGATGATGCCCCAGCGGTTGCGGAACTCCTGCATCGCGACCCGCGCCTGCTTGAGCCGCTCGAACGACTGCTCGACCTCCTTCTTCGCGTTGGCGATCATGTCGCTCTGGGCGCGGCGCGAGATGCTGTTGATCAAGGTCTCGGAGCGGGCGATCACCTCCTCCGAGATCGCAACCGCGTCCTCGGGCTTGAACGCGCGCACCTTCAGGTGGATCACGCCGGAAATCGCATCGATGTGCGGGATCACCTGCCGGCGCCAGTAGCGCACTAGCTTCTCGATCGGCTGACCCGCGCCGTAGCCGGCCCAGAAATCGATCCCGTCCTGCGAGAACATCCGTTCGAGGCCGAGCTTGGCATCGACGGCCTCCACCATCGGCCGGCTGCCGATGTAGTCGCGCAGGATGAAGCTGTCCTGGCTGTTGTGCTTCTGGATCAGGTCGCTGTGCAGGCCGAGTTCGGCGCTGGCCATCGGCTCGACGTTGCCGCGCACGGCGAACTGCGAAACGACGATGTATTGCGGACTGGCGATCGCGAAGACGTAGAGGCCGACCACCGCGGTCGGCGCCAGCGCGAACAGGCAGTAGCTGCGGAACAGTCGCTTGGCCATCCGCTCGGGCGGACGCGCCTGCCGCGGCCGCAGGCCGGGCAGCCGGGTCCATTCGAGGCCGCGGCGTGCCCGCTCGACCAGCGCCCGACCGGGGAAGCGGCCCTTGCCCGGGGAGACCGGCTCGATCGTCTCGGCGTTGCGCCGCAGGTCCGGCACGGAGCGCCGGGCAAGATCCATGAGCGATTGAACGCTCGGGCTCGGCCGGACCCGCGTTGCCTGCTTGACCTCGTCGTCGGAACTCATCGAATGGGGGTCCTCACGGATCCGCGGCCGGAGCACGCCCGCACGAGGGGCCTCGCGCCTGGCCACGCGCGATACGCTCGGACCAGACGCTTCGGCAAGCTCGGGGCGGCATCCTGTCTGGTGGTTCAGGTCACGTTCTTTTCGGCCCTTTTTAAGGCGCGGCGATCCGCCGGGATTGCGCCCCGGGCCGGGGGACTGCGATACCGCCCCCGAAACGGAGTGCGGCCCGAATCGAAGGGCCGGACGGGGGGACATGTGGGACGGCGGCAGGATTCGGGCGGGGCGGCCCGAGAGGACCAGGTCGAATCGGACCGGATTGAATCGGCCCGGGTCGAGACGACGAAGGTGAGAACGGCCAAGGCGGGCTTCACGGACCTCGTGCTGGTCTGCCGCAAATGCGCCAAGCGCCAGGGCGTGGACCGCAAGCAGCTCGGCCGTGCCGTCAAGCGGGCGTTCCGGCAGGGCGCGCGCGACGCCGCCGCCGGCAAGGGCGCCGGCAAGGTCCGGGTGCTGGAGACGGGCTGTCTCGGGCCCTGCCCCAAGCGGATGCTGACGCTGGCCACACCGGAATCCCTGGCGCGCCGCCGCGTCATCCTCGTCGATCCGGCGCTCGATGCCATCGGCCCCGCGGCCCTCACCCTCGCCGCCGTGGTGCCGCCGCCGGCCGCACCCGTCGTGGTGTTCACAACGTCCGAGGCGAGCCCGGCCGATGGAGCCGGCAATGGTTGAGGCACCCGCTCGCCGTGGGGATCAGCGCGCAGATCCCTCCTCGGATTTGCCCGCCGAACGGCCGCGACCGGGGCGTCTCCTGCGCGGGCTACTGCGCCGGCTGCCCCTCGTCGGCACCCTGGTCGGGCTGGGGCTGGGCGTCTGGCTCGTCGCCACCAACGACCTTGCGGCGATCGGTGCGGCCTTCGGGCGGATCGGTCCGGCGGGGCTGGCCGCCATCGTCGGGGTGCGGGCCGTCATCGTGCTGCTGTGCGGGCTCGCCTGGGCGCGGGTGCTGCGTGGCATCCCGCCGTCGGGACGTCACGCCCATCCCGCGAAGGCCGCCGCCGAGCCCCCGGTCGAGCCCGGCGCCTTCGTGATCCTGCGCTTCGTGCGGGAGGGCGTGAACGTGCTCCTGCCGGTCGCCTCGGTGGGCGGCGAGGTGGTGGGCGGGCGCCTGCTGACCTTCTGGGGCGTCGCGGGCAGCCTAGCGGCCGCCTCGCTGCTGGCCGACATGCTGATCCAGGTCGCGACGCAGGTAGCCTTCACCGGGCTCGGCGCCGGCCTGCTCTGGCGGCTGCCGGGGGAGGCCGCCGCCGTGCTCGCATGGTGGACGACGCAGGCCGCCGTGGTGGCGGTGGCGGCGGTCGCCGCCTTCTTCGCCTTGCAGACGCTCGGCGCGGCGCGGGGGCTGGAGCGGCGCCTCGCCGCCCTCGGGCGCCGTTTCCTGCGCTCGGCGGCCCCGGAGGGGGCAAAACCGGAGGCAAGCGCGGCGGGCATCCTCTCCGTGCAGGAGGCCCTCGATGTGGTCTGGGCCCGCGACCGCCGCGGGCCGATCGCTCAATCGGTCGCCCTGCACGCCGTGGCCTGGGGGCTCGGCGCGGCCGAGATCTGGATCGTGCTCGCCTGTATCGGGGTCGAGGTGAGCCTGACCGAGGTGCTGGTGCTGGAATCGCTCTCGCAGGCGATCAAGTCGGCGGCCTTCGCCGTCCCGAGCGGGCTCGGCGTGCAGGAGGGCGGCTTCGTGGTGGTGGGTGCCCTGTTCGGGCTCGATGCGGGCACCGCCATCGCCCTGTCGCTCGCCAAGCGCGTGCCCGACGTGGCGCTGGGCCTGCCCTCGCTGATCGTCTGGCAGACCCTGGAAGCCAAGCGGGCGCAGGTGCTGCCGCCACGCTGAGTTTCGGGTTTCGAAAGGACGAGTCCTTGTCATAGGGTCCAGGGCAGAGCCCTGGAAGCGGGCGATTCAGCCCTCGCCCGAGACGAGCCACCCACGCATCGCCTCGAACGTCGCGACGCCGGCGGCGAAGGCGGCGGCGGCCTCCGCTTCCGGCAGCCCGTCCAGCCGCTCGCGGAATTCCCGCCAAAGCGGCCCGGTCGCGCGGCCGCGGCCGGCATAATAGGCCAGCGGCACGCCCTCCCCGTGCAGGCGGGCGACGTGGCGGCCGATGACGGCGCCACCCAGCGTCGAGCCCTCCAGAACGTAGAGCGCACCCAAAGCCGCGCCCGCCCCGTTGAGGCGGGGCGCGGCGGGTGCCGGCACGGTGTCGGGTGCCGCGCGATCGAAGGCGTGCAGATCCGCATCGAGGGCCGGGAGCCGTCGGCGCGGATCGAAGAAGGCTGCGTCCGCGAGCGCGGCCGCGATTGCCGGCTCGTAGGCGGCGTGGAAGCCGCGCAGGCGGACCAGCAGAGCCCGATAGCCGGGCAGCGTCGCCACGCGCGCCTCCCAATCGAGGTCCCGCTCCAGCGCCTCATGCGCCGCTTGCGTGGCGCCCCGCAGGCGGGCGTGCAGGCTGTCGATCAAGTGGGGCTCAGGCGTGAACGGTGAAGCAGGCGCCGTCGGCGTTCTCGACGTCGAGGCGGGCGCCGATCTGGTCGAGCATGGCGCGGATCAGCTTCATGCCGAGCCCGGTGCCCCGCGCCTTGGCGTTCTCCCAGCCCGTCGGCATGCCTTCGCCGTCATCGCAGATCCTGAGGCGGACGGCCGCCCCTTCGCCGCCGGCTACGGAGACGCTGATCCGCGCCCCCTTCTCGGGCTTGCCGGCATATTTGAATGCGTTGGTGACGAGTTCGGTGGTGATCAGCGAGAGCGCCACCGCGTGCCGATAGGGCACCATCAGGCCGGGCTCGGCGGTCAACTCGACGCTGTGCTCGTCGCCGGCCATGCCGGCGAGGTCGCTGCACAGGGTCTGGATGGTCTGGCCGAGATCGACCTGCTCCATGCTCTCGCCCTGGTACAGGCTGTCATGCACCCGCGCGACGCTCATGACGCGGGCCGAGGTCTCGGAGAAGGCTTGGCGCGCCTCCGGGTCGGCGATCTGCCGGCGCTGCATGTGCAGGAAGGCCGTCACGATCTGCAGCGAGTTCTTCACCCGGTGGTCGATCTCGCGGGTGAGCAGATCCTTCTGCTCCAGCAGGCGCTCCTTGTCGGCGAGCAGCCCCGTCAGCTCGTCGATCTTGCGGCGCTGGCGCAGCACCACGCCGTCCACGGCGTCGGCGAGCTGCGCGGCGAGCGCCACCTTCCACGTCGCCCAGGGGGTGGAATGGCCACGGCGCTCCTCGATCCAGCGCTCGAACGAGCGCCGCGGCAGCACCGCCACCGGGCCGCTGCCGGGCAGGACGGGTTTGCGCGGATCGCCGCCCCAGGTCACCGTGCTCGGCACCTCCGGCTTGACCCAGAACAGCAGATGCTGGCGCGAGGTGCCGACGAAGGCCGCCAGCAGCCCGCTGGCGATCTCCGTGAAGTCCGCGGCCGGCGCGTGATGCAGCACCAGCGTGTCGGTGACGAAGGTGGTCTCGTCGGGCGGCAGGCTCTCCCGCAGCCAGTCGGCGAGCGCCCGCACCTTCGCCGCTTCGGGCGTGACGCCGACGAGGCAGACGGCCTCGTCCGAGACGATGCCCGCGCCCGTGGCGCCGAACAGGTCGAGCAGGGTCGGATCGCCCTGGGTCAGGGAGGTGACGAAATCGTCGGAACGGGTGAGCCCGCGCACCAGCCGGCCCTGCACGTCGAGATGGCGCTGCCGCTCGCCCCAGAGCGCCTTGCCCTCGATCTCCTGCACCCGCATGGCGAAGGCGTCGGTGAGCACGGTCGCCGCGGCGCGGGTCTCCGGCGCGACGTAGTGCGGCCGGCGGTGATGGCCGATCATCAGGCCCCAGAGCCGGTTCTCGACCATGATCGAGATCGACATCGAACCGTCGACGCCGAGATTGCGCTGGTATTCGAGGTGGATCGGCGAGAGCGTGCGGTTCTGCGCGAAGGTGAGGTCGATCGGCGCGTTGCCCGCGGCGCGGTCGGCCACCAGCGGCACGGGCACGCAGTCGCGGTCGATCACGAAGCGGCTCTTGGCCTTGGTGTAGAGGGCGCGGGCCTGGGCCGGGATGTCGGAGGCGGGAAAGCGCAGGCCGATCAGCGGGCGCTGCCAGTCCGGCACCATGTCCTCGGCGATGGCCTCGCCGTTCCAATCCGTGTCGAAACGGTAGACCAGCACCGATTCGAAACCGGTCATGGCGCGGATTTCGAGGGCGGCGATCTGCGCCGCCTCGGTCAGGGACTCGGCGGCGCGCAGCCGCATCATGGCGAGTTCGGCGTCGAGCGGGCTCGCGGCGAGGAAGTCCTCGGGGCGCTCCGGCGCCAGTTCCAGCTCGACGATCACCCGGCCGAGATGGGCATGGGCCACGAGGTGGAAGCGCTCTCCCCGCGGCGGAAGCGTGAGCGAGCGGCGCAGGAGCCGACCGTCGGTCAGGGTGTGGGCGGCGAGCCCGTCGCGGATCGCGGAGACGATCGCGCCCGGCAGCACCGCCTCCAGGTTGAGGCCGTTGGGCGGGAAGAGATCGGGCGCCAGCACGTCGGCGGCGTTGGCGCTGAAGGCCAAGATCTCGAGGCTCGCGGCGTCGGCGGCGAGCATCACCGCGTTCGGCTGGATCGAGCCGGGAATGTGGATCGGCTCACGCTCGCACAGGCTCGGATCGACCGGCTCGGCCCGGCTGCGCTGGGCGATCGCCGCGAGGACGGCCTCGCGCGAGGGGCCGGCGGCGATCTGCTCCAGGGGGGTGATCGTCAGCCAGATGTGCCCGTTCGCCCCGGACCGCAGGCCGATTCGCGCCCGCAGGGGGGCCGGGATGCGGCCGAACACGAACTCGAAGGCCTGATCGGCCACGCTCCGGCGCTGGCCGCTGAGAAAGCGGCCGTAGAAGCTCGGCACGTTGGCACTCGGCACGAGTTCGCGGAAGAAACTCCGCCCGATCATCGTATTGGGCGGCAGGCCGCACAGCGCGCCCGCGGCCCGATTGCAGGCGAGCACGATTCCGGCGGCGTCGAGGGCAAGAATGCCCACGCCGAATTCATCCCGCTGCTCGGCGGTCAAGGCATCGAGATCGACCGGAAGGTCGACCGGACCACCGTTCGGCCCCACGGCATGCATCTGCGACGGATCGACCATTACGGCAGCCGGTATGCCTGCCACGCCCCGGTTAAGCAATGCCGGGTCTGCCTTCGCCACGCAATTCGGTCACCCCGAAAGTCGGACCAAGTGCCTGAGAAGACCGAGCTTTGTCTGATAACATACAGTCCTCCGCGACACAGTGAGTAGCCGGACGTAGCGGCGGCAAAGCGACGACCCCGCGTCTCGACGAAGGCAAGATGGCAGCCCCGGCGCGGGATGGTTACTTCAGGTGATCGCCGAGATCCGAGAGCGCCGTGTCGAGGCCCTCTTCCAGAGTCGGATGATAGAACGGGCGGTCGCGCAAACGCCGCACGTCCAGCCCGTCCTGCACCGCATAGGCCAGGAGATGACCGAGATGCTCCACCTCCGGGCCGATCAGCTCGGCGGCGGCAAGGCGCCCATCGGCCTCCGCGTAGAGGCGGATACCGCCCTGCGCCCGGTCCATCACCCGAGCCCGGCCCTGGTCGCAGAAATCGGCGCGACCGACGCGGTGATCCGCTTGCGGGTCGAAGCCGCCGCCGATCACGGCGATCTGCGGATCGCTGAACACCATGGTGAGCGCGACCCAGCGTTCCGGCCGCTCGGCCCCCTCGCCGCGGGCGAGCCGCGCGGCGTTGCGCCCGGCGATGCGGCCCTGACGGCTCGCCTCGTGCAGCACCGGGCGGTCGGCATTGGCGTCGCCCGCGATCAGGATCGGCGCGCCCTCGCAGAGCAGCGAGCGGGGATCGTGGACCGGGCCGCCCTTGTCGTTGAGGGTCGCACCGGTGTGCTCCAGGCCAATTGCCGAAACGTTCGGCGGACGGCCCGCGGCGGCGAGCACCCGATCGAACGTCTTGTCTCCCTTGCCGCCGGCTCCGTCCCAGCCGAGGCGCGCGCCCTCGCCCGCGGTTTCACCGTTCTCGACCTTCGCGCCGAGATGCAGATCGAAGGCCTCCGAAAAGATCGCGCGGGCGGCCCGCTTCAGATCGGGATCGCGCAAGCCGCCGAGACTGTCGCCGGGATCGAACACGCTGGTCGTCACACCGAGCCGGGCCATGGCCTGGGCGAGTTCCAGCCCGACCGGGCCGGCGCCGAGCACGGCGAGCGAGGCCGGCAGATCCTCGATCTCGAACACGGTGTCGGTGGTGAGAACCCGGTCGCCCAGCCCCTTGAGCGGCTCGGGCACGCTCGGGCTGGAGCCGGTCGCCAGCACCGCCGCCTTGAAGCGCAGGCGGGTGTGGTCGTCGATGCGCAAGGCATCCGGCCCCTCGAACAAGGCCCGCCCCGTGAGGCGCGTCTCGTCGGGGAAGGCGTCGATCCCCTCGAAAACGGATTCCACGAAGCGGTCGCGCAGGCGCCGCATCCGGGCCAGCACCGCCGGGCCATCGACCCGCACCTCGCCGACGCGGATGCCGAGCCGGTGCGCCGCGCGGGCCTCCTGCGCCGCCTCGGCCGCGGTGATCAGCAGCTTCGAGGGCATGCAGCCGACGCGGGCGCAGGTGGTGCCGCCGGGGCCCTGCTCGATCAGCACGGAGCGGACGCCCGCATCGAGGGCGGCGCGGTGGGCGGCGATGCCGGCGGTGCCGGCCCCGATCACCGCGACGTCGCAGGAGAGGTCCCGCATCGCTCAGGACGCCATGGTGAGGACGGCGCCGCCATCGACGCGCAGGTTCTCGCCGGTGATGAAGCTCGCCTGCTCCGAACACAGGAAGGCCACCGCCGACGCGACCTCCTCGACCCGGCCGCGGCGCTTGACGACGATGCCGGGGCGCTTCTCTTCGAGGAAGCTCTCGATCGCCTCGTCGAAGGAGACGCCGAGTTCCCCGGCGCGCTTCTCCATCATCGCATCGGTCATGGGCGAGGCGACGAAGGCGGGCGCCACCGAGTTCACCAGCACCCCGTCCGGCCCGTAGGCTTTGGAGAGACCCTTGGTCAGGTTCATCAGGCCGGCTTTGGCGGCGCAGTAGGGCAACTCCTCGACATAGGGCTGCACCGCGTCCTCGGAGGTGAAGAACACGATCCGCCCCCATTTCTGGGTCCGCATCCCGGGGATGAAGGCGCGCGCCATCCGCACCGCTGCCATCAGGTCGGCCTGGATCGTCGACATCCAGCCCTCGTCGTCGATCTCCAGGAAGTCGCCGGTGGCGCCGGTGACGCCGGCGGCGTTGACGAGGATGGTGGGTGTCTCGCCGAAGGCTTGGTCGGCGAAGTCGCGCAGCTTGCGTGCCCCCGCATCCGACGAGAGGTCGGCCTGGCAGAACTTGACCGGGCCGAGCGCCGCGAGCCGCGCGGCCGCCTCCCCCAGTTCCTTCTCCTTCAGGTCGGAGAGGACGACTTTGACGCCTTCGCGCAGCAGATATTCCGCGCTCGCGTAGCCCATACCGGAATCGCCACCGGTGATGACCGCGACGCGACCGCTGATGCCGAGATCCATGAATCGATCCTCTTCCTTGGCGGCGTCCGGTTCGACCGTGCGACCTCGGCGCGGCGACCATTTGCTAAAACCGCGGGCCAACGGAGGGCGTCGGGGATCGTTCCAGCCGGGCCCCGGACTGCGGCGATCCGACCGCTCGCGCGGAGGGGACGACATTGAGGATTGGGCCGCACCCGACGACGCGGCGGCCCTGGAAAGCGGCTCTTCAAAAAGTCTTTGCGCGACTCGGCGACGCACGGCACCCTCCGCACCCCGAGGTCCGAGATGCGCACAGGGAGAGCAGCGATGAGCGAGACCGACGCGACGTCACCGGCCGTGCCCCCGAAGGGCGGCGTGGTCGCCTATCTCACCCTCGACGGTGCCCTGCGGGCGGCCGAATTCTACCGGAACGCCTTCGGCGCCGAGATCGTCGCCTCCGTGCCCGCGGACGAGAAGGGGCGGACCATGCACGTCCACCTCGTCGTCAACGGGACTTCGGTGATGCTGTCCGATGCCTTTCCCGAATACGGCCACCCGCTCCAGGCGCCGCAATCCTTCAGCCTGCTCTTGCCGGTCGAGGACATCGCCGCGTGGTGGAACCGGGCGGTCGCGGCCGGCGCCGAGGTCGTGATGCCCTACCAGGAGATGTTCTGGGGCGACGTCTACGGGCAGCTCCGCGACCCGTTCGGCGTGATCTGGGCGATGAACCAAGCCAAGCGCCCGGCCTGAGAGATCGGAGAGACACAGCATGAGCGACGCCGACGATCCCCGCGACCTCGTCCTCACCCGCCTGATCCCGGCACCCCGCCGGGCGCTGTGGCGCGCCTGGACCGAGCCGGAGCTAGTGAAGCGCTGGTTCGCCCCGAAACCCTACACGACGCCGGTCGTCGAACTCGACCTGCGGCCGGGTGGGTCGAATCTCATCGTGATGCGCAGTCCCGACGGGCAGGATCTGCCCAACCGGGGCGTCTATCTGGAGGTTGTGCCGGATACCCGCCTCGTCGTCACCGACGCCTACAGTTCGGCCTGGGTGCCGTCCGAAAAACCGTTCCTGACGGTGATCCTCACCTTCGCCGACGAGGCCGGCGGCACCCGCTACACGGCGCGCGCCCGCCACTGGACGCTGGAGGACCGCCAAGCGCACGAGGCGATGGGGTTCGAACAGGGCTGGGGCATCTGCGCCGACCAGTTGACCGAGCTGGTCCGCGACCTCTGAGGACGCAGCGGACAGTGATGGCCGGCCGCCCCCGAACCCAGGGTTGAAGGGGGCACGCGCCGCAAACCGAAATCGGCGCGGAATATGACATCCGGGCGCGCGTTTGAGCCTGTGCACGACCTCCGTGCGACAGCGGGAAGCGACCGATGCGTTTTGTCCTCATGCTAGCAGCCGGCGTGGTGTTCGGCGGTGTCCTGGCCGGCAGTCCGGTCGGAGCCGTGGATTGGCATCCGAACACCCGCCACCACGATCATCATTTCCACGCACATCACCCGGAGCGTCACCGCCACTACCGCGGGCACGGGCACTCGCACGTGCATGACCATGGGCATGTGCGGGGCGAGCACAAGAAGCGCAGCCGCGCGCGGCGGATCCATCAGCGTTGACGCAGCGCCGCCGCCCGGCACGGCCGGGCGGCGGCTTACGATCGATCGATGGCTCGCCTCAGGCCGCTTCGCCCAGGCACCACGCCAGGATGCCTTTCTGCGCGTGCAGGCGGTTCTCGGCCTCGTCGAACACCACCGATTGCGGACCGTCGATCACCTCGGCGGTGACCTCCTCGCCGCGATGCGCGGGCAGGCAGTGCATGAACAGTGCGTCCTTGGACGCGGCCTTCATCAGCGCCGCATCCACCCGGTAGGGCGAGAGCAGGTTGTGGCGGAAATGCTCGTCGTCGTCGCCCATCGAGACCCAGCAATCGGTGACCACGAGATCGGCCCCCTCGACCGCCGCGTAGGCGTCGGTGGTGGCGTTGACCCGCGCGCCCTCGCGCTTGGCCCAATCGACGAGGGCAGGCGGCATCGCCAGTTCCCGCGGCGCGGCGACGTTGAGGGTGAAATCGAAGCGGGCGGCGGCGTGGACCCAGCTCGCCAGCACGTTGTTGGCGTCGCCCGACCACGCGACTGTGCGGCCCTGGATCGGCCCGCGATGCTCCTCGAAGGTCAGCAGGTCGGCCATGATCTGACAGGGATGCGAGGCCTTGGTCAGCGCGTTGATGACCGGCACCTCGGCATGCTCGGCCAGCTCCATCACCAGGCCATGGTCGAGGGTCCGGATCACGATCGCATCGACGAAGCGCGACAGCACGCGGGCGGTGTCGGACACCGTCTCGCCGCGACCGAGCTGCATCTCCTTGCCCGTGAGCATCAGGGTGTCGCCGCCGAGTTCGCGCATCGCCACGTCGAAGGAGACGCGGGTGCGGGTCGAGGGCCGGTCGAACACCATCGCCAGCATCTTGCCGGTGAGCGGTCGCTCGGCCGCGCGCTGGCCCTTCACCCGCACGCGCTTCATCGCGGCGGAGGTGTCGAGGACACCGCGCAGGGTCTCGGCGGAGAGATCCTTCAGGTCGAGGAAGTGGCGGACATGCGGGCCGCTGCCGTTCAGGGTCGTGGTCATCTCAAGATCTACGCTCGCGGTGCCGCCCTCAGGCGGCCCCACGCATCTGCGCCTCCAAATCGGTCGCCGCGGCCTCCAGACGGGCCACGGCCTCGTCCACCTCCGTCTCGCCGACGATCAGCGGCGGCAGGAGGCGGACCACGTTGTCGCCGGCCGGGATCACCAGCAGGTGCCGCGCGCGGGCGGCCGCCGTGAACGTGGTGTTCGGCAGGTTGAGCTTCAGGCCCCGCATCAGCCCCTGCCCGCGCAACTCGGCGAAGACGTGGGGGTGCCGGTCGATCAGGCCCGCGAGCTTCTGCGTCAGCAGCAGGTCCATGCGCTCGACATGGGCCAGGAAGCCGTCACCCAGCACCACGTCGAGCACGGCGTTGCCGACCGCCATGGCGAGCGGGTTGCCGCCGAAGGTGGTGCCGTGGGTGCCGGCCGTCATGCCGCGGGCGGCCTCGGCCGTGGCGAGGCAGACGCCGAGCGGGAAGCCGCCGCCGATGCCCTTGGCCGCGCTCATGATGTCCGGCGTGACGCCCGACCACTCATGCGCGAAGAACTTGCCAGTGCGGCCGACGCCGGTCTGCACCTCGTCCATGATGAGGAGCAGGCCGTGCGCCTCGCAGAGCGCGCGCAGGCGCCGCAGGGTCTCGCCGGGGATCACCCGCAGGCCGCCCTCGCCCTGGATCGGCTCGATCATCAGAGCGGCGGTCTCCGGGCCGATCACGGCCTCCAGCGCAGCGAAATCGCCGACCGGCACCTGATCGAAGCCCTCGACCTTCGGACCGAAGCCCTCGATGTACTTCTGCTGGCCGCCCGCCGCGATGGTCGCGAGCGTGCGGCCGTGGAAGGCGCCCTCGAAGGTGATGATGCGGTAGCGCTCGGGATGGCCGCCCGCCGCATGATACTTGCGCGCCATCTTGATGGCGGCCTCGTTGGCCTCGGCACCGGAATTGGCGAAGAAGGCCACATCGGCGAAGGTCGCGTCCACGAGCCGTTGGCCCAGCCGCTCCCCTTCCGGGATCTGGAACAGATTCGAGGTGTGCCAGAGCTTTTGCGCCTGGGTGGTCAGCGCCTCGACCAAGTGCGGATGAGCGTGGCCGAGCGCGTTGACGGCGATGCCGGCACCGAAATCGAGGTAGCGGTCGCCGTCCTCGGCGACCAGCCATGCGCCCTCGCCTCGCTCGAAAGCGATCGGGGCGCGGGCATAGGTCGGCAGCAGGGCGGAGGTCACGCGGGTCCGTCTCCTCGGGCTCGATCCAGGGAACGCAATGGCTCCCGAAGTCGCCAAAAGAAAGTGCCGCCTCGGGGGACGGGCGGCACGGGCGCGATTACTAAGAAACGAGGCGCTTCTGTCAATCGCAGGACGGCGCCGGGGCGGCCCGCGCCACCGCGATCCGCCCGAAATCGACGCGCCGCGGTGCCGTCCGGCACCCGCTTTTGAGGCTCAGGCCCGCTGCAGCCGGGTCGCTTCCGTCGGCGAGCGCCCGATCATCTTGCGGAAGGTCCGCCCCATCCGCCGCGCATCGGGAAAGCCCGCGCGCAGGGCCGCCTCGCTCAAGGAGACCGTGCCGGAGCGGATCAGCGACTGGGCCAGCGTCACGCGTTCGCGCAACACATATTGATAGGGCGTCACGCCGAAGGTGCCCTTGAAGGCCCGCACGAAATAGCCCTCGCTGAGGCCTGCCACCGCCGCCATCTCCCCGAGCGACAGGGGCGCATCGATCCGCTCGGCGACGAGGTCGCGCACCCGCCGCGCCTGCCGGGCGGTGAGCGCCGCGCTCTTGCGGGCGGGCGGGCTCGAAAGGGCGCCGGAGGCGCGCAGCACCGCGAGCGCCACGCTGTCGACCAGAAGCGCGTCCGCGGCGCTGTCGTGGCCGCTGGCCGCCTGCCCCAGGGCGGCCAGGAGATGGGAGACGGTCATCCGCTCGGTGAGATCGCAGGTGATCGAATCGATCAGGAGATGCGAGAGCGGCGCCTCGATCATCCGCTCCACCGCGGCGGGCATGAAGGCGAGATAGCGCCCGCGGCATGGCCCGCTCCAGAGCGTGCGGCCGGCATAGCCGGGCCCGCGCAGGACGAAGGCCTCGCCGGTGCGCTCGTCGCAGGGCTCACTGCCGGTCGGGCCGTCGCTGAAGGTGAGCGTGGTCCGGCTCAGGCCGTACCAGCCGCCGTGCCACGTGCCGACGAGAAGGCCACCGACCCAGTGCGTGCTGAAACCTGCCGTCTCGTAGGCGAAATCGAGGAAGGCGATGCCGTCGAGGCCGCTGGCGGGGATCTGGCCGAAAATTCGGTCCGGCGGGGCGCTGAGATCGCCCTGCACCGAGGCGTTGACGAACGGAACGCTCATCGGCCGCGTCGTTCTCCCTCTCGCTGGCGCGCCTCCGGGGCGCGCTTCGAATTCTCTTTGCCTTGGCGGTCTTCGCCGCCCTTTGGCCGCCCTGCGCCCGGAACCGAGAGAACGGCGCGGTCACGGCGACGCTTCGATCCGAACGGATGAGAACGACCCGCCTACGCGGTCGTTCCCTCTGCTGTTCCCTCGGCCCGCGGGGTCGATCGTGCCGGCGGCGGAAGCGCCCGTCGAGGGCGCATCCGGTCGTCGCGTCCCGCACGAGGCCCACGGAAGCGGTGGGGGCGGCCGCTTCCGTGGGAGGACGTGTCAGGAAATCGGATTACTTCCCGAGCAAGCCGCCGAGAAGGCCGCCCACCGCGCCGAGCACGGTGTCGAGCGTGCCGCCGACGAGGCCGCCCACTTGATCGACGACACCGGACACGGCTCCGAGTTCGCTGCTGAGATCGAGATCGAGGCCGAGAGACAGACCGCCGCCGACCTGATCCAGCTCCGCAGCGTTCAGCTCGCGGACCGTATCAATGTTCTGCTGCATGGTTTTCTCCTTTGTCCGAATGGTACTGGAAGAACGTTCTGTATTTCTGTCTTCCCGTGGAATAAGAGCGCCGGTGTGCGTCGCTCTGCTGGATAAGGTACGGATATTATTCCGGCAGGCAACCCGGGCTGCGTTATACGGTCCGGGGTGATCGGCTCAGGACCTCTCGGATGGACAGATCTTGCTCTCTCACAGCACGACCAGCGGTCGTATCCGGACTCCGCGCGCCGCCCCCGGCCCTACACGTGCGCCGCTCCCCTTCCCTTCGGCCGACCCGCGCGATCGACCCTCGCGGGGCGGGTGTGGCGGGACGGGCCGCCGCCGGCGCGGGGGACAAAAATTGACGTGCCGGCCGGGGAGCCGGCCGTCCGCGCCGCCGGAGTGGCTAAGAATTTGATGCTGTTGCGGATTACGCCCTGCATGCGTCAGAACAACGCACCTGATCGTTCGGTCCCTACCCCGGAGGAGGCTTCCCGGTGAACGCGCCCCTGTTCCGTCGCGAGGTCGTGGAGGCACGGCGAAGCGCCTGGCTCGGCGAGGCCCAGGTAATCCAGCCCCTGGCGATCCGCGTCGTGGTCGGTCTGTGCCTCGCCTTCGCCGTCCTCGTCGGCGTCTACGCCTGGCTCGGCAGCTACACCCGCCGGGTCCATGCCGACGGCCTGCTCGCGCCCGATATCGGCCTCATCACCGTGGCGAGCCCGCTCGCGGGGCGGGTCAGCGCCTCGGGCGCCAAGGAGGGGGACCGGGTCGAGCGCGGCCAGCTCCTCTTCACCATCGACCTCGACGCGGTCTCGGCGAGCGGCCCGACCCAGGAGCGGGTGATCGCCCAGCTCGGCCGTCAGCGCGAGAGCGTGGAGCGCCAGCGCGCCGCCCGCGCGGCCATGGCCACCGCGGAGAAGGAGAGCTTGAGGGAGCAGGTCGCCAACCTGGAGGCGCAGCGCGCCAGGATCGAGGAGCAGCTCGCGCTCCAGGAAAAGCTGGTGCCGCCGCTCAAATCCCGCGCCGACGAACTCGCCGACCTCGTGACCCGCGGTTTTGCCCGCGCGGCCGACTTCCAGAGCCAGAACTACCTCTATCTCCAGGCCAGTTCGCAGCTCGCGCAGTTCCGCCAGGGCGGGCTTCAGGTCGAGGGCAAGCTCGGCGATCTGCGCGCCAAGCTCGCCACCTTCGACGAGACCCTGGCGCGGGATCTCGCCGAACTCGACCGCACCGCCGCGCAGCTCGAACAGCAGCGGGCCGAGAGCGAGGCGCGCCGCGCCATCGAGGTGCGCGCGCCGGAGCGCGGCATCCTCACCTCGATCCGGGCGCAAGCCGGGCAGACCGTGGCGGCGGGGGCAAACCTGCTCACCCTGCTGCCGAGCGAAGGCCGGCTGCAGGCCAACCTGTTCGTCGATTCCTCGGCGATCGGCTTCATCGAGCCCGGCGCCAGCGTGATGCTGCGCTACGCCGCCTTCCCGTTCCAGCGCTTCGGCCTGCACCGGGGCACGGTGACGGAGGTGACCCGCGCGCCTTTGGAAGGCGATGCCCGGCCCGTGGCAGCGCGGGACACGGCCAAAAATGCGGGGAACGGGGGCGTCTACCGCATCATCGTGCGGCCGGATGCCGACAGCGTGACGGCCTATGGCGAGCAACGCCGGCTGGAGGCCGGGATGCGGGTCGAGGCCGACATCGCGCTCGAGAAGCGCCCGCTCTACCGCTGGCTCCTCGACCCCCTCTACCACGTCAAGCGCAGCGTCGATCTCGTCACCGAAGGAGGGACACGTTGAGCCTGCTGTCGGATCTTCAGTTCGGCTTCCGGCGGCGCCTGCCGGTCGTGCTCCAGGCGGAGGCCGCCGAGTGCGGCATGGCCTGCCTCGCCATGGTGCTGGGCTACCACGGCCGCCGGGTCGATCTCGGCACACTGCGCGCGCGCCACGCCCTCTCGCTGAAGGGCATGACGCTGCGAAACCTCATGGACCTCTCCGGCACCCTGGGGCTCTCGACGCGGGCGCTGCGGGTGGAACTGCCCGATCTCGGCCGCCTGCGCCTGCCCTGCATCCTGCATTGGGGGCTCAACCACTTCGTCGTGCTGGCGCGGGTCGGGCGCCGGGAGATCGTGATCCACGATCCCGCCCGCGGGCGCCGTACGTTGAGCCTCACCGAAGCCTCGCGCGAATTCACCGGCGTCGCCCTGGAGGTGACGCCGAACCAGAGCTTCGTGCGCGAGCGGGCGGCCCGCGGCCTCGCGCTCTCCGACCTGTTCCGGGGCATGGCCGGCATCCGCGCGGCGATGATGCAGATCCTGGCCCTGTCGCTCGGGATCGAACTCGTGGCGATCCTGATGCCGATCGCCTCGCAGATCGTCATCGACGAGGTGATCGTGAACGGCGATCTCGATCTGCTGCTCGTCGTGGCGCTCGGCCTCGCCTTGCTGCTCGTGCTGCAACTCGGCCTCGGCGTCGCCCGAAGCTGGGCGATCATGCTCACGGGCACGAAGCTGAACTACCAGTGGTCGGGCTCGCTGTTCGACCACCTCTCGCGGCTGCCGCTCGACTATTTCCAGAAGCGGCATGTCGGCGACGTGATCTCGCGCTTCGGCACGCTGGCCACGATCCAGAAGGGCATCACCACCGACCTCGTCCAGGCCCTGCTCGACGGGCTGATGTCGGTCGGCATGCTGATCATGCTGTTCCTCTACGGCGGCTGGCTCGCCCTGGTGGCCATCGCCGCCACCGCGCTCAACGCCGGCTTACGGATCGCCGCCTACAAGGCCTATCGCGAGGGCACCGAAGAGGCGATCGTCGCGGAGGCGCGCCAGCAGAGCCACTTCATCGAGACCGTGCGCGGCATGGCGAGCGTCAAGCTCCTGAACCTGCGCGAGCGCCGCCGCGGCACCTGGATGAACCAGTTCGTCCAGGCGCTGAACGCCCGGCTGCGGCTGCAGCGGCTCGACCTCGTGTTCGGGCGCGGCAACGAGTTCCTGTTCGGTGCCGACCGGCTGATCCTGCTGGTGCTCGGCGCGCGTGCGGTGATCGACCAGTCGATGACGCTCGGCATGCTGGTCGCCTTCCTCGCCTATCGCGACCAGTTCTCGACCCGCATCGGCAACCTGATCCAGTCGGGCTTCCAGCTGCGGATGCTCAACGTGCAAACCGACCGGCTCTCGGACATCGTCATGACCGAGCCGGAGGAGGCCGCAGCCCCCATGCCCGCGGCGGCGCCGGTCGCGGCCCCCGCCCTCCTCGCCGGCGAGCGCCCGCCGGTGCGCGGCGCGGGCTTACGCGCCGTCGGCCTGTCCCTGCGCTACGGCGACGACGAGCCCTGGGTGTTCCGCAATCTCGGCCTGGCGGTGTCGCCGGGCGAAAGCCTGGCCATCACCGGCCCTTCGGGCTGCGGCAAGAGTTCGGTGATGAAGATCCTGATGGGTCTGCTGCCGCCCTCCGAAGGCGCGGTGCTGGTCGATGGCCGCGACATCCGCTCCGGAGGGTTGGCGGCCTACCGCGCCCGCATCGCCGGGGTGATGCAGGATGACGGGTTGTTCGCCGGCTCGATCGCCGAGAACATCGCCTGTTTCGACGAGCGGCCCGATCCCGGCTGGATCCGCGAATGCGCCGCCCGCGCGGCGATCCTCGACGACATCGCCCGCACGCCGATGGGCTTCGAGACCCTGGTCGGCGACATGGGCTCGACCCTCTCGGGCGGCCAGCGCCAGCGGGTGATCCTCGCCCGCGCCCTCTACCGGCGGCCGGAGATTCTGTTTCTGGACGAGGCGACGAGCGCGCTCGACGAGCCGACCGAGGCGGTCATCGCCGCCGCGCTGCGCGACCTGAAGATGACGCGGGTCATCGTCGCCCACCGTCCGGCGACCGTGGCCCATGCCGACCTGCGCTACGATTTTTCCGCGGAGGCACCGCGGGTCGAGCCTCAGGCGACGGAGACCGCCGGTTGAGAGGGCGCTTCGCCCTTCCCCCCTTGCGAGTCGCCCCTCCCCCATGCTCAGACCCCCGCAGCATCATGCGGGAGACGGCGATGAACTCGGTCAAGGAACGTCTGGAAGCGCTCGGCCTGAAGCTGCCGAAGGCAGCCGCCCCGGTCGCGAACTACGTGCCCTATATCCGCACCGGCAACCTCGTCGTCATCTCCGGCCAGATCTGCTTCGGGCCGGACGGCACCCTCGACCCGGCGCATAAGGGCAAGCTCGGCGCCGAGGTCTCGGCCGAGCAGGGCATCGCGGCGGCCCGGCTCTGCGCGCTCAACGTGCTGGCCCAGGTCCAGGCGGCGGTGGGCGACCTCGACCACGGCGTCGTGCAATGCGTGCGGCTCGGCGGCTTCATCAACGCGGTGCCGAGCTTTGCCGGTCTCGCCCCGATCATGAATGGCGCCTCCGACCTGATGGTCGCGATCCTCGGCGATCGTGGTCGCCATGCCCGCTCGACGGTGGGTGTCGCCGAACTGCCCCTCGACGCGGCGGTCGAGGTCGAGGCGATGTTCGAGGTCGCGTGAGCGCGACCCTGGACCGGGCGCCGGACTGGCTCATCGCACGTCCGATCGCCCATCGCGGCCTGCACGACCGCGCCGCCGGCATCCCGGAGAACACCCTGGCCGCGGCCGAGGCGGCGGTGGCGGGCGGCTACGCCATCGAGTGCGACGTGCAGCTCAGCGCCGACGGCGAGGCGATGGTGTTCCACGACGAGGCGCTCGGGTGCCTCACCGAGGCGTCCGAGCCGGTGGAATCGCGGACGGCGGCCGAACTCGGCATGCTGACCGTGGCCGGCACGGGGGAGCGCATCCCGACGCTGCCGGACTTCCTGGCGCGGGTCGCGGGCCGCGTCCCCGTCATCGTCGAGATCAAGTCGCGCTTCGACGGCGACCGGCGGCTCACCCGTCGCGCCGCCGAGATCGTCGCCGGGCTCGACGCCCCGGTGGCGCTGAAGTCGTTCGATCCGGGCATCGTCGCGACGCTGGCCGAGATCGTGCCGGGCCTGCCCCGCGGCATCGTCGCCGAGGCGAGCCAGGACGATCCGCACTACGCCCTGCTGGCGCCGTCAGCGCGGGCCGAATTGTCGGGCCTGCTCCACCTCCATGTGAGCCGGCCGCATTTCCTGTCCTGGCGTGTCGGCGACCTGCCGGGACCGGTGCCCTATCTCTGCCGCCGGCTCGGGAACATGCCGGTGATGACCTGGACCGTGCGCACCGAGGCGCAGCGGGCGCTGGCCCGCGAGCACGCGGACCAGATGATCTTCGAGGGTTTTCGCCCGTAACGGGTTCCCGAAGGGCAAGCCCTTCGGCGGGTCCAGGGCAGAGCCCTGGAAAAGCGGCTCCCGCCTCAGGCCGCGCGAACCGTATCGAGGAACCGGGACACCTCCGCACCGAGATGCTCGGACTGGCGCGACAGCTCGGTCGCGGAGGCCAGCACCTGGGCGGCGGCCGCCCCGGTCTCCTCGGCGGCACCCGCCACGCTCGCGATGGTGCGGGTGACGGATTCCGTGCCGCCCGCGGCCTGGGCGACGTTGCGCACGATCTCCTGGGTCGCCGCGCCCTGCTCCTCGACCGCAGCGGCGATGCCGGTGGCGACGCCGCTGATCTCGCGGATGCGCCCGCTGATGCTGTCGATGGCCGCGACCGCCTGACCCGTCGCGCCCTGGATGCGCCCGATCTGCCCGGTGATCTCGTCCGTGGCCCGCGCCGTCTGGTTGGCGAGTTCCTTGACCTCCGCCGCGACCACGGCGAAGCCGCGGCCCGCCTCGCCGGCCCGCGCCGCCTCGATCGTGGCGTTGAGTGCGAGCAGGTTGGTCTGGCCGGCGATGGTCGAGATCATCGCCACCACGTCGCCGATCCGCGCGGCGGCCTCGGAGAGGTCGCGCACGAGGATCGCCGTCTGCCCGGCCTCGGCCACCGCGGCCTGCGCCAGGGAGGCCGAGCCGTCGACCTGCCGGCCGATCTCCTGCACCGAGGCGCCGAGCTCCTCGGCCGCGGCGGCGACGGTGCCGACATTGGAGGCGGCCTCCTCGGCGGAGGCCGCCACCGTGCCGGATTGCCCGGCGGTCTGGCTGGCATTGGCGGTCAATTGCTGGGCGGTGGCCTGAAGCTCGGTCGCGGCGGCGGTCACGCCCGCAATGATGCCGCCGACAGCGCGCTGGAAGTCGTCGGCCAGGGCGCGCGCGGCGGCCCGCCGCTGCGCCTCGGCGCCGGCGCGGGCGGCCTGCGTCTCCTCTTCCAGGGCGCGGGTGCGGAGCAGGTTGTCCTTGAACACCTGCACCGCCGCGGCCATGGCGCCGATCTCGTCGCCGCGCCCCCGTCCCGGTACGGCAACCGCCGCGTCGCCCGCCGCGAGCGCGCCCATCGCCCCGGTCATCCGCGTGATCGGCCGCGAGATCCCGAACCAGCCGAACAGGGCGGCGGCGAGCGCCGAGAGCAGGGTCACGGCCATGGCGATCCAGGCGGAGGCGGTGGCGGAGGCCGCGCTGCCGACGGCGCCCTCGACGCTCTGCTTGGCGCCCCGCTTGTTGAGGGCGAGATTTTCCTGAAGCGCCTTGGTCGCGGATTGCGCGAGGCCCAGGGCCTCGGGCCCGGTGAGCAGGGCCAGCGCCTCGGCCCGCCGTCCCTCTCGCATCAGGGCGACGATCGCCTCGACCCGACCCGTATAGGTCGTCCAGGTCGAGGCGAAGCGCTCGTACAGCGCCCGCTCCTCGGGCGAGGCGATCAGCGGCTCGTAGGCGCGCCGCAGGGCTTCGAGGGCCGCCTGGCTCGCCCGCACGCTCTTCTCGTTCTCGGCGAGCAGCTGGTCCGTCGGCGAGGCGGCGACGTAGCGGTAGGTCTTCACCCGCTCGTCCCGCGTCGCGGTGCTGATGTCGCCGAGCAATCCCACCGAGGGCAGCCAATTGTCGGCGATGTCGCGGACTTCGTGATCGATGTTCGAGAGCTTGATGACGCTCATCCCGCCTTGGGCCGCAGCAACCACGGCCAGAAGGCTGAACGAGCCCGCCAGGGCAGCCTTGAGGGAAACGCGCATTATGGATCCGGGGGTGTGGTTGGCCTCTTGAGATGCCCCACCCTGCAACGCAATACTTAAGGTTCTCTCGATTTCTGCAAGAAAGTGCATGCGGCAGCCGGCGCCACCGGCTCGGATAGGCTGGCCGCCGTGTCACGACGGCCTGTGGCAGGCTCCGACGGATGGCTTTCGGCGCCGCCTCCGCTCCGCCAGCGGCCCAGCCCGTCTACCGGCTGCCCTCCGGCCGCTCCGACGAGCTCTCCTTCTCCGTCGTCGCCTCGGGCTGTCTCACGAATTCGGCGAGGTAGCCCTTCCACAGGCCCGCGAAGCGCAGGGATTGATGGCCGTGCGTCTCGGGCGAGGTCGGGACCAGCACGAAGCGGCCGTCCTTCACCCGCGCCAGCGCTGCGTTCATCACGTCGAGCTGGGGCGGGTTCAGCTCGTCGTCGGCGAAGTTCACCGCGAGCACCTTCGCGGTGATCTTTTCGAGGTCCGGCGAGGGGTCGTAATCGTAGGAGGAATCGAACCAGTACAGCCAATCGTTGGCGTCGGCCTTGTTCTCGTAGCCGGCGATCATCTTGTCGTAGGCCGTGTCGGCCGCCGCGCGGGTCGGGGCCTGCTTTTGAAGGCCGAGCACGCTCTCGGTCATGATGTTGAAAATCGGCAGGATGCGGCCGAAGCTGCGCGGCTGCGCGGTGTACTCGCCGCCCTTCCAGTCGGGATCGGTGCGGATGCCCTCGATCAGGAGGCGCCGCCACAGGGCGTTGCGCCCGCTCACCGGGATCGGCTGGCTCGCCACCGCCATCAGCAGGTCCATCTCGCCGGGATAGCGCTCGCCCCACATCCAGGCCTGCATCCCGCCCATGGAGGTGCCGAGCACGAGGCGCAGATGCTTGACGCCGAGCGCCTCGGTGACGACCCGATGCTGGCCCTCCACGACGTCGCCATAGCCGTAGCGGGGGAAATGCGCCTTGAGCCCGTCGGAGGGTTTCGAGGAGCCGCCGCGGCCGAGCCCGTCGGGCAGGATCACGTACCAGCGCCGCGCGTCGAGCGGCGCGCCCTCACCGAACAGCTCCGGCCCGAGCGTCGGGATCAGGAAGCTCTTGCCCGTGCCGGTGGTGCCGTGCAGGACGAGCACCGCGTTGTCGATCTCACCGTCGGCGCCGCGATGCGGCGTGCCGAGGGTGGTGTAGTGCAGCTTGACCCGATCCAGGCTCTCGCCGCTCGCGAGTTTGAAGTTCTCGACGACGTGGTCGCCCTCCTGCTGGCCGGGATAGGCGGCGGCCGGCGCGGCGATGGCCGCGATCGGAGCAAGGCCGGCGGCGAGCGGGGTCAGCGCCAAGGCCGAAACCAGTAGAGCGGTCCGAAGCGAGCGTATCCGAGCACCCATCAAGCGTTCTCCTCGACCCATCCGAACGAGCGTTCTACGGCCCGGCTCCAGCCGGCGAACAGTGCCCGACGTTCTTCTGCCTGGATATGCGGATGCCAGCGCTTGTCCACGGCCCAGTTGTCGCGAAG
The DNA here is from genome assembly GCF_026672325.1 of Methylorubrum sp. SL192. NCBI lineage: Bacteria > Pseudomonadati > Pseudomonadota > Alphaproteobacteria > Hyphomicrobiales > Methylobacteriaceae > Methylorubrum > Methylorubrum sp. SL192. The sequence continues at coordinate 3,371,012 of NZ_JAPPQV010000003.1, read as the reverse complement.
ATCTTCGAGTGTCTTCCAAAACCCTGTGGCGAGGCCGGCGGCATAGGCCGCGCCCAGGGCCGTCGTCTCCGAGACCTTCGGGCGCAGGGTCGGCCGGTCGAGGATGTCGGCCTGGAACTGCATCAGCAGGTCGTTAACGGTCATGCCGCCGTCGCAGCGCAACTCGGCGATCGGACAACCGGAATCGCGCTCCATCGCCTCCAGCACTTCGCGGGTCTGGTAGGCCGTGGCCTCCAGGCAGGCGCGGGCGATGTGGCCGCGATTGGCGTAGCGGGTCAGGCCGATGATGAGGCCGCGGGCGTCGTCGCGCCAATGCGGCGCGTAGAGGCCGGAAAACGCCGGCACCACGTAGACGCCGCCATTGTCCTCGACGCTGCGGGCCAGCCCCTCGATCTCGCTCGACGCAGCGATCAGTCCGAGATTGTCGCGCAGCCACTGCACCAGGGCGCCGGTGATGGCGATGGAGCCCTCCAGCGCGTAGGCCGGCGGGCGCCCGTCGAGCCGGTAGGCCACGGTGGTGATGAGGCCGGCACTCGACGCGACGGGCGCGGGGCCGGTGTTCATCAGCGCGAAGCAGCCGGTGCCGTAGGTGTTCTTGGCCTCGCCCGCCGAAAAGCAGGTCTGCCCGAACAGGGCCGCCTGCTGGTCGCCCAGAATGCCGCCGAGCGGCACGCCGGGAAACGGGTCACGGGCCTCGCCCAGCACGGCGCTGGAGGAGACGATCGTCGGCAGCACCGCCCGCGGGATGCGGAACACGCCGAGCATCGCCTCGTCCCAATCGAGGGTCGCGAGCGACATGAGCTGCGTGCGGCTGGCATTGGTCACGTCGGTGACGTGGAGCCCGCCATCCGGGCCACCGGTGAGATTCCAGACGAGCCAGGAATCGATCGTCCCGAACAGGGCGGTGCCGTCCTCGGCCTTCGCCCGCGCGCCCGCCACGTGGTCGAGCAGCCAAGCGAGCTTGGAGGCGGAGAAGTAGCTCGCGAGCGGCAGGCCGGTGACGGCGCGGAAGCGGTCGCGACCGCCGTCGCGGGCGAGCGCGGCGACGGACCGGTCGGTGCGGGTGTCCTGCCAGACGATGGCATCGTGCAGCGGCTCGCCGGTCCGCCGGTCCCAGAGCACGGCGGTCTCGCGCTGGTTGGTGATGCCGATGGCGGCCAGATCCCCCGGCGCCAGCCCGGCGCGGGCCAGCCCCTCGCGCATCACCGCATGGGTGTTGCGCCAGATCTCCCGCGGGTCGTGCTCGACCCAGCCGGGACGGGGAAAGATCTGCTCGTGCTCGCGCTGGGCCTGCGCCAGGATCGTGCCCCGGCGGTCGAACACGATGAAGCGCGTGCTCGTGGTGCCCTGGTCGATCGCCCCGACCGCATCCGGCATGGCGTCCCTCCCGGCGTGTCTCGCCTCCGGGATTTTTCGCCCGGCTCGCGCCCGATCCTACACGAGGCCGGGCGCGCCGGAACCGGTCAGCCCGCTTGTCAGTCCCCTTGCGCCCGTTCCAACTGGGCCGGCGTGTTCTGCGCCCCCATCTGCCGGGCCATGTCGGCGGCGCTCATCCCCGAAGCGTCGCGCCTGGACGGGTCTGCGCCTTGGGCGAGCAGCAGATCGACGATCTCGGTGCGGTCGAACATCGCCGCCACCATCAGCGCGGTGCGGGTGCCGTCGCCGGCTCCATCGACCTGCGCGCCGTGCTCCAGCAGCAGCCGGACGATGTCCGCATCGCCCTTGAACGCGGCGCCGGCGAGCGGGGTCTGGCCGCGGTCGTTGGCGAGTTCGGGATCACCCCCGGCCTCCAGAATCACCCGGGCCGTCGCCGCCTGGCCGTTATAGGCGGCGAGCATCAGCAGGCTGTCGCCCTTGTCGTTGCGCAGGTTCGCCGGCAGCCCCTGGCCGAACAGCTCGGCCAATTCCTCCGCATGGCCCATCCGGGCGTACTGGAAGAGGCGCGCCGCGAAGGCGAGGGTCTCGTCGTCGAGGGCGGGAGGCGCAGCGTTCGGATCGGCCTGCATCGGAATCTTTTTGGAAGCTTCGTGACGGGATTGGTCCCGTGCATGTGGCGTTTGCGGGGGCTTCGTCCAGTCAGGCGGCCTCGCGACCAGCCGGACGGGATCGGGCCGCGGCGCGCACGGCCATCGCCTCCTCCCGCTCTTGCCCCCTGCCCCAGAACGCCACGACCGTCGGGCCCGTCCGTGTCAGCGGATCGCGCAGCCAAGCCAGGATCTCGTGGGACCAGACTCGCCGGCCCATCCGCGTGTACCAGCGCATGGCGTGGCGCAGGCGAGGATCGCGGTTCAGGTAGATGCGCGCCAGCGCCTTCGGGCGGGCCTGAAGGATCACCTCGATCAGCTTGAACCAGAGCAGCACCCGCCAGGGCGGCATGTGGCGGGTGGCGAGCACCTGATGCTTGTAGTCCCACCGCCGCCGGTCGAGCTGGATCACGCGGCGCTCCTCGGCAAGCCGGAAATAGGGCGTCCAGCGATGCGGCGTGACGTAGAGCATCTGGATCTGGTCGGGGTCGTAGGCGAGGAGCTGCCGCAGGCCGCGCCAGTAGTCGCGGTCGCGCTCCTCCTCGAAGCCCACCACCCAGGTCGCCATGGAGAGGATGCCGTTCGCCCGCAGGAGGCGGATCGCCTCGCGGTCGGTCGTCGTGGTGGCGCCCTTGCGGATCAGGTCGAGGGTGGCCGTATCGGTGCTCTCGAGACCGAGCAGGAAGCGCTCCCACCCCGCCCGCTTGTAGAGCGGCAGGATGTCGGCATCGCGCACGATGTCGTCCGCCCGCGTCGAGCCGACCAGGATGAGATCGACGTTCTCCGCAATCAGCGCTTCCAGGAAGGTGCGCCAGACCTTTTTCGAGACGGTCGGATTCTCGTCGGCGAAGTTGATCACCCGCACGCCGTGCTCGCGGTGAAGCCGGGCGAGTTCGGCGGCGAAGCGGACGGGATCGCGGTGGCGCCAGCGGGTCCAGAAGCCGCGCTGGCCGCAATAGGTGCAGGGATGCGGGCAGCCGCGGGAGAACTGGACGACGACCGCACGCAGACCGCCCCAGTAGCTGTAACGGGCATGGTCGATCAGCTCCCAGCCGATCCGGTAGGCGTCGAGATCGCGGATCAGCGGGGCCGGCGCCGTCTCGCGGATCGCGTCGCCGTCGCGGTAGGCGAGGCCGGGCACGGTGCCGAGCGACCGTCCCGCCGCGAGGGCCGCCATGAGCCGCCGGGCGGTCTCCTCGCCCTCCCCGCGCACGATCGCGGCGACGTGGGGCTCGGCCTCGAGAATCTCGCGCGCGTGATAGGTTGGAAAGACGCCACCGTAGACGATCGTCACGCCCGGCATCGCCGCGGCCACCCTCGACGACACCTCCGCGATGACCGGGTGCCCCGAGGTCGAGCCGGAATGACCGAACAGGACCGCCTCGGGTGCCTGCGCCACGATCTCCCGGACGAGGTCCGGCAGCGGCACGGGTCCGAACTCGGCGTCGATGAGCGAGACGGCATGCCCGTCATCGATCAACGGGCCGCCGATGGCGAGAAGACCCAGCGGAGGCAGATGGTCGTCGGGGATCCGGCTGCCGATCGCCGGATGGGGCACGTTGACGAGCAGGATCTTCATCGTGTGCACCGGACATGAGCGAGGGTTCGCAGAACCGGACGAATCCTGCGTCGAGACCACCCGGGCAGCTGGGCCGTGGTTGGAGCGTGTCAGGCGGCTTGCGGCACCGCGGGTGGGTTCAGTCCGCCGAACCGCCGGTCGCGGGCGGTGAAGTCGGCGACCGCCGCGGCGAGGTCGGTCGCGCCGAAATCGGGCCACATCCGGTCTGTGAAGTGCAGCTCCGCGTAGGCCGCCTCCCAGAGGAGGAAGTCGGAGAGCCGCTTCTCGCCCCCCGTTCGGATCAGGAGATCGACATCCCCGTCCGCCCCCAGGGCCTCGCTCAGGCCCTCGCGGCTGAGCCCCTCCGGCCCGAGCCGGGCGGCGGCGGCGAGGATCGCGTCGCGCGAGGAGTAATCGACGGCGATGCGCAGGTGCAGCCGGTCGCCCGACGCGGTCGCGGCTTCGGCCCGCTCGATCGCCTCCGGGATACCGGGCGGCAGGCGGTCGCGGCGGCCGATCACCGTGAGGCGGGTGCCGCTGCGAGCGAGCCGATCGGTCTCGCCGCGCAGATAGGCCCGCAACAGGCGCATCAGTCCGCCGACCTCCTCGGCCGGGCGGCGCCAGTTGTCGCTGGAGAAGGCGTAGAGCGTCAGCGTGCCGATGCCGAGAGCGAGGGCGGCCTCCGCCACCCGCTGGATCGTCTTGACGCCCGCCCGGTGGCCCGCCCCCCGCGGCAGGCCGCGGGCGCTCGCCCAGCGGCCGTTGCCGTCCATGATGATCGCCGCGTGGAGGCCTGATCTGCGATCGAGAGGGCTTTGCATCGTAAAGTCTCCGGGCGAGGTGCGGGACAGGCGGGGGGATGCGGCGTTCGGTGGGATGTCGGAGTGCGGTCGTCAGACCGGTTTGGCGAGGCCGGAACGGTCGTGGCCGGCGGGCCGGTCGTCGGCGGCCTGGGACCGGCCGGCAGCGTTCTGCGGCCTGCCGGCGGCGTTCTGTGGCCTGCCGGCGGCTTGTGCGGCGTCGCGCACCACCTGCTCCAGCACCCCGAGATAATCGAGGAAGCGGGTGCGCCCGGAGGGCGTCAGGCGGCAGAGGGTCTGCGGCCGGTTCTGGTCGTAGCCCTTCTCCAGGCTGACGAGGTCGGCCTCCTGCAGCACGGCGAGGTGGCGGCTGAGATTGCCGTCGGTGAGCCCGCACAGGCGCTTGAGGTCGGGGAAGGCGAGGCCGCGGGGATGCGAGACCAGGGAGGTCAGCACCGAGAGCCGCGCCCGCTCGTGGATGATCCGGTCGAGCCCCTCGTAGGAGAAGCGGGCGTCGCTGCGATCAGAGGTCGGCATCGGCGTCTCCGTCGGCAGATCCGTCAGTCGATCCGTCACCTGGGCCCGAATGGCGGTGGATGATGATGGCGACGAGCCCCTGCCCCACCGCGAAGGGCACGCCCATCAGCCAGGGCGAGAGGTGGCGCGTCTCGCTGGCGAGGGCCAGCACCGTGAGTCCGGCGAGCAGGTACCACGCGCCCGCCAGCGGCACGGAGCGGGGCAGGATGCGGGCGGAGGCGAACAGGCCGAGCCCGACCAGAACCTGCCACAGGCCCGGCAGCATCCAGAGCTGGTCCGGCGCGAAGCGGGCGAAGACGAGCCCCAGACAGAGGCCCGCCCCGCCCGCGGGCAAAAAACCTTCGATGGCGTTGAACACCATCGCGTCGGCCAGCCCCGAATGGACCCGGCGCGAGCGGCGAACCGCCTCGAACCCGATCAGGAGGCAGGCGGTGACGGCGGCGGCGATCCACAGGCCGAAGAAGACGACCGGCCGCGCCGTCGGGTCGTCGAGCAGCAGGGCCTGGGCCCCCGCGACGACGAGGGCGAGGGCGCCGGTGGCCGCGAGCGTGGCAGAGCCGAGCCCGCGGAACGCTGTGTCCCGCGCGATCTGCATCCGGATCGCGACGATGTCGGCCAGGGCCCTGTCGAGGTCGCCGTGGGTCTCACGCATGGGGTTCAGCTTCCCGCGTCGAAGCGTGCTTTGCATTGCAAAGTACACGCGGGTGCAGAGCCGTCAAGCGGAGAAGCGTCAGGCTTCCGCCCGCAGGCCCGCGAGGTCGAGCCGGCGGGTGACCATGGTGAGATCGCCCGTCCCGTCCCGCGGCCACTCGGCCTCCGGGCGGTCGCGGTACAGTTCGACCCCGTTCCCGTCGGGATCGCGCAGGTAGAGCGCCTCGGACACGCCGTGGTCGCTGGCCCCGTCGAGGGAGAGGCCGGCCGCCTCGACCCGGCGCAGGGCGTCGGCCAGGGCCGCCCGGCTCGGGTAGAGGACCGCGAGGTGGTAGAGCCCAGTCGTGCCGGGCGGCGGAGGGCCGCCCGCGCTCTCCCAAGTGTTGAGGCCGATATGGTGGTGATAGCCGCCGGCCGAGACGAAGGCGGCTCGGGCACCGAAGCGCTGCATGAGGGCGAAGCCGAGCACGCCGCAATAGAAGCCCAGTGCCCGTTCGAGATCGGCCACCTTGAGGTGAACGTGGCCGATGCGGGTGCCGGGATGGATCGGTTCGCTCATGGTTCCTCTCCCCATGGTCCCTCTCCCGATGGGTTCCGTCTCACGCCCGCCGCAGGGCGTAGGCGCCGTCGCCGAGCCCGGCCTGGACCAGCAGCATCACCGCCCAGAAGCCGGCGAACTCCCAGCCGCCGCCCGGATTCTGCGCGAAGAAGCCGTTGGCGCCGTGCACGGTGACGATGGCGCCGATCAGGATCGGGACGAGGGCCAGGGCGACGAAGCGGGCGTAGAGGCCGAGGATCAGGGCGAGGCCGCCGACGGCTTCCGCGGCGATCACCCCATAGCCGAACGCGGGCGGCAGGCCGAGCGAGCCGAAGAAGGCGGCGGTGCCCGCGGGCGTGAACACGAACAGCTTCAGCCCGGCATGGGCCAGGAACAGGCCGCCGAGGGTGAGCCGCAGCAGCAGGGCGGCGTAGGGGGCGGTGCGGGCGTCGGTCATGATCATCTCGAAGGTGTGGCGCGGTCGCGGTCTTTGCGGTGACCGGACCATGCCTTTCTCAGGCGATTGCGATAATTCGCGTTCGCTGCCATTCACCTCACTCTGAGAGAGTGAGGCTGTCGTGCTCGACCGCGTGACGGGAATGCAGGTCTTCTGCCGCGTCGCCGCACTCGGCAGCTTCTCGGCCGCCGGGCGGGCGCTCGGCCTCTCGCAGACCGGGGTGACCAAGCATGTCGCGGCCCTGGAGGCGCGGCTCGGAACGCGGCTCCTGCACCGGACGACCCGCCGCCTGACGCTCACCGAAACCGGCCGGACCTATCTCGAGGCCTGCGAGCGTATTCTCGCCGAGATCGACGACGCGGAGGCGGCGGTCGGTGCCGAAGGGGTCGAGGCCCACGGCACCCTGCGGCTCAACGTGCCGCTCTCCTTCGGCGTGCGGGAGATCGCCCCGGCGCTCGCGGCGTTCTCCGCCGCGCATCCGGCGCTGACGATCGAACTCGGCCTCAACGACCGGCGGGTCGACCTGATCGAGGAGGGGTGGGATCTCGCCGTGCGGATCGGGACCCTCGCCGATTCGGGGCTGATCGCCCGGCGTCTCACATCCAGCCGCCTCGTGGCCTGCGGCGCGCCCGCCTATTTCGAGCGGCACGGCACGCCGCGCCGGCCCGAGGAGCTGAAGAACCACAATTGCCTGGGCTACACCCTGTCGGATTCCAGCGGCTGGCACTTCGGCGAGCAGGCCTACCCGGTCTCGGGCAACCTGCGGGCGCCGAACGGCGCCGCCCTGACGGCTGCGGCCATGGCCGGCCTCGGGCTGATCTACCAGCCGACCTTTCTGGTGGCGCAGGCCCTGCGGGCGGGAACGCTCGTCCCCCTCGATTTCGGCACCCCCTCCCCGGTTCTGCCGATCCACGCCCTGATGCCGCCGGGCCGGCGCCCGGCCAAGACGTGCGCCTTCGTGGAGTTTCTGGTGCAGCGGTTCGCGGGCGAGCCGGCCTGGGAGCGGGATCTGCCGGAGGCTTTGCGGCGGTGAGGGCGATCAGACACGCCGAATCGGGCCGGGATAGCGGGCGACGAGAGCGTCGGAGGTCAGGAGCGTGATGCCTTCCACGGTCGCCTGAGCGACGAGGAGCCGGTCGAACGGGTCCTTGTGGATGAGGGGAAGTCCCTCCACCGCAACGGCATGCTTTCCGAGAACGGGTAGCTCTTCGTACCCGTTCTCAATCAGGCCGCGATACAGGATGCAGCTGTCGATCCTGAAATCCGGCCGGCCGAGACTGCGCTTGATCGCGATTTCCCAAAGGCTGGCGATGCTGAAGACGGGCGTAAGATCTGGATCCTCGATCGAGGTGCGGACCGAGGCCGGCAACCGAGGGGATCCCTCCGCAACCCAGATCAGCAAGTGGGTGTCGAGGAGGAGCCTCACTTGTCCTCTTCGCCCTCGAACAACCGGATGATCTCGTCCTGAAACATCGTGTCGAAATCGTCCGGCACCGAGATCTGCCCGGCGAGGAAACCGAGGCGTCGCTTCCGCGGCGGCTCGGCTTCCGCGGGCACGACGCGGACCAAAGGTCGGCCGTTTTCGGCGATCACGAACGGCTCGCCGCGCGACGCCGCCTCGATCAGCCGCGACAGATCCGCCTCGGCCTCGCGGAGGCTGACCGTTTTCATGACGGTCTCCCTGATGTGAAAACGCGCTAAAGCTAGTCCGGGCCCAAAACGGCCGCAAGCCGGGACAATCTTGGGCCGTTCGGACTCTTCCGGAGACCGCCCGACGGGCCCATATTGCCGCCATGCCCGCACCCAAGACACCGCGCGTGAGTCCGGCCAAAGCGCCTGCCAAAGCGACCTCGAAGACGACGGCGAAGGCCGACCGGCCCGAGCTGATGCCGCTCGACGAGCATCTTGCCGCGCTGCTCAACCCGGCCCTTAACCGCAACCGCCTGAAGGCGGTCGAGCCCGAGCCGGAGCCGCCCCGAAAGGGACGCGGGCAAAAGGGCGAGGCGAAGGCCTACAAGAAAATCGCGCAGGACGGCTTCGCCGAGGCGCCGCAGGCGGGCTTCGCCATCGGTGACGCGGCCGACGTCGATCCGCGGCTGGCCCAGGCGCTCGGCCTCGTCCCGCCCGACGACGGCCCGGCACCGGAAACCGCGCCCGATGCCGACACGCCCTCGCTTGCGACGGAGGGCGTGTCGGCCACGGTCGAGGCGCTGGAGCGGCTGCTCGTCGAGGGCAACCCGCTGTTCAAGAACGGCGAGGCCTGGGTGCCGCACAGGCCCGAGCGGCCGGCGAAGTCCGAGGGCGGCGTGAAGTTCACGCTGAAATCCGAGTTCACGCCCGCCGGTGACCAGCCCACCGCCATCGCCGCCCTGGTCGAGGGCGTCCGGACCGCCGAGCGCGATCAGGTGCTGCTCGGCGTCACCGGCTCGGGAAAAACCTTCACGATGGCCAAGGTCATCGAGGAGACGCAGCGCCCGGCCCTGATCCTGGCGCCGAACAAGACTCTTGCCGCGCAGCTCTACGGCGAGTTCAAGAGCTTTTTCCCGGACAACGCGGTCGAGTACTTCGTCTCGTATTACGACTATTACCAGCCCGAGGCCTACGTGCCCCGGTCCGACACCTTCATCGAGAAGGAAAGCTCGATCAACGAGCAGATCGACCGGATGCGCCACTCGGCCACCCGTGCCCTGCTGGAGCGGGACGACGTCATCATCGTCGCCTCGGTCTCGTGCATCTACGGTATCGGCTCGGTCGAGACCTACACGGCGATGTCGTTCACGGTGTCGCTCGGCGAGCGGATCGAGCAGCGCCAACTCATCGCCGACCTCGTGGCCCTTCAGTACAAGCGCATCCAGTCGGACTTCGCCCGCGGCACCTTCCGGGTGCGCGGCGACGTGATCGAGCTGTGGCCGGCCCACTTGGAGGATCGCGGCTGGCGCATCGGCCTGTTCGGCGACGAGATCGAATCCATCGTCGAGTTCGATCCGCTGACCGGCAAGAAGCTCAACGAGCTGAAGTTCGTCAAAGTCTACGCGAACTCGCACTACGTCACGCCGCGCCCGACGCTGCAGCAGGCGATCAAGGGCATCAAGACGGAGCTGAAACAGCGCGTCGAGGAGCTGACCCGGATGGGCCGGCTGATCGAGGCGCAGCGGCTGGAACAGCGCTGCACCTTCGACATCGAGATGATCGAGGCCACCGGCGCCTGCAACGGCATCGAGAATTATTCGCGCTACCTCACCGGCCGCAAGCCCGGCGAGCCGCCGCCGACCCTGTTCGAGTACCTGCCCGACAACGCCCTCGTCTTCACCGATGAGAGCCACGTCACGGTTCCGCAGATCGGCGGCATGTACAAGGGCGACTTCCGCCGCAAGGCGACGCTGGCCGAGTACGGCTTCCGCCTGCCCTCCTGCCTCGACAACCGCCCGCTGCGGTTCGAGGAATGGGACGCGATGCGCCCGCAATCGGTCCACGTCTCGGCGACCCCGGCCAAGTGGGAGATGGAGCGCACGGCCGGCGTCTTCGCCGAGCAGGTCATCCGCCCCACCGGCCTCGTCGATCCGGTGATCGAGATCCGCCCGGCCCGCTCCCAGGTCGACGACCTGCTGGGCGAAGTCCGCGAAGTCGCCCAGGCCGGCTACCGCACCCTGGTGACCACGCTGACCAAGCGCATGGCCGAGGATCTCACCGAGTACCTGCACGAGAACTCGGTGCGGGTGCGCTACATGCACTCCGACATCGACACCCTGGAGCGCATCGAGATTATTCGCGACCTGCGCCTCGGCGCCTTCGACGTGCTGATCGGCATCAACCTCCTGCGCGAGGGTCTCGACATCCCCGAATGCGCGCTGGTCGCCATTCTCGACGCCGACAAGGAAGGCTTTCTGCGCTCCGAGACCTCGCTGATCCAGACCATCGGCCGCGCGGCCCGCAACGCGGATGCCCGCTGCATCCTCTACGCGGACAACATCACCGGCTCGATGGAGCGGGCGATGGCCGAGACCGAGCGGCGCCGCCAGAAGCAGCTCGCCTACAACGAGGAACACGGCATCACGCCGCAATCGGTCAAGCGCGGCATCAGCGACATCCTCGAGAGCGTGTACGAGCGCGACCACGTCCGCGTCGATACGGGGCTGGCCAAGGACGCGATCACCGTCGGCCACAACCTCAAGGCGGTCATGGCCGACCTCGAAAAGCGCATGCGCGCCGCCGCCGCCGATCTCGACTTCGAGGAGGCCGCACGGCTTCGCGACGAGCTCAAGCGCCTCCAGGCGACCGAACTCATGGTCTCCGACGATCCCATGGCCCGGCAGGGCGACATCGAGCGCGAGGCCGGCCGCTACGGGCAGAAGGGCAGCCGCATCTCGAAGCCCACCCTCGACAATATGGGCCCCGGCACCGACCGCGAACTCCCGGCCGACGCCGTGCCCTGGCAGGAGCGGCCCAAGGCGCGCTCGACGCAAGGACTCGGCGGCCAGAAGCCCCGCTACAAGGGGGGCGGCGGACGCAAGCGAGGGTGAGGGCGCGCGACGGCGGAACCTCGGCCGTCGCCTGCGATTGGCTCTTCAGATCCTGCAACCGTCGGTCCGCTCCGCCGTGAGCCCGGCCGGCGGCGCCAAGCGTGATGGAGTCGACCGATGCGATCCCCCTCCCCCCTCAGCCGGGCCGCCCTGGGCGCCCTCCTCGGCAGCCTGCTCCTGTCCGCGCCGGCCCTGGCCCAGAGCGCGGCCAACCCCAACGACCAGCCCACCGCCGGCACCCTGCCCTCCGGCACCGATACGGTGCGCGGCAACGACCGCTCCGCCGAGCGGCCGACCGGCGAGGTCTCGCCCCCGAGCGCGATCCGCTCCTCGACCGCGGTGGTGCCGGAAGGCAAGAGCGGAAAGACCGTGCGCACCAACCCGTCCGATCACCTCTCGAAGCCGTTCCGCTCGAACCACGAAAACTGATCCGCAACCCCACCCCCGCATTCGCCGTTGCACCGGCACGGCCGCCACACGGGGCGTGAAGGGCGGCGTGAACCGGCGGGAGGAAACGCATGGGGCTGCTCGATCAGGTCATCGGCGGAGTCGTCGGACAGGTTTTGGGGGGCGGACGCGGCGGGGCGCTGGCCTCGCCGGTGGTGAAAGCGCTCCTCATGCTGCTGCTCGCCAAGGGCGGCGGCGGCCTCGGCGACATCCTCGGCCGCGGATCACCGGAATCCGGCGGCCGATCTTTCCCCGGCCCGGGCGAAGACGACGGCGATCTCGGCGGGTTCAACCAGGGCCGCCGCAGCGGGCCGCCGTCTCAGGCAAGTGAGGCCGGCAACGACCTCGGCGGCGATTTCGGCGACCTTGCCGGCATGCTCGACGGTCCCGGCGGGGGTGCCTCTGGCAGCCGTTCGCCCGCCGGAGGTCCCTATGCCGGGCTCGACCGTGAGCCGGATGACGGAAGCGGCGCGGCCTCCCACGGGCTCGACGGCTTGATACAGAGCTTCGAGCGGAGCGGTCTCGGCGACGTGATCGGCTCGTGGATCGGCCACGGCCCCAACCGCGAGATCGCGCCGAACCGTCTCGCCGAGGCTCTGGGCCCGGGCACCCTCGACAGCTTGAGCCGCGAGACCGGCCTGCCGCGCGAGGATCTGCTCGCGCAACTGGCGCAGGCCCTGCCCGGCGTGATCGATGCGCTGACGCCCCAAGGCCGGGCGCCGAGCCGCGAGGAGCGCGGCGGCTGGTAGTCCGAGAAAGGCTTCTGCCATGGCCTACGAGCTGCACTACTGGCCGATGATCCCCGGCCGCGGCGAGTTCGTGCGGCTCGCCCTCGAACAGGCCGGGGCGGATTACGTCGATGTTGCCCGCCAGCCCGAGGAGGCGGGCGGCGGCATCGCGGCGATGATGGACCGGCTGGAGGACGAGCCGATCCGCCCGCCCTTCGCTCCGCCTTTCCTCAAGGACGGCGACCGCGTGATCGGTCAGACCGCGGCGATCCTGCTCTATCTCGGGCCGCGCCTCGGCCTGGTCGGGGCGGATGAGGCCGACCGGATCTGGACGCACCAGATCCAGCTCACGATCGCCGACATGGTGGCGGAGGCGCACGACACCCATCACCCGGTCGGCGTCGGCCTGTACTACGAGGACCAGCGGCCGGAGGCGCGCCGCCGCGCCGAGGATTTCTGCAAGAACCGCATCCCGAAATTCCTGGACTGGTTCGAGCGCGTGCTCGCCCGCAACCCGGCAGGGCCGGAGCATCTGGTGGGCGGCGCGGTGAGCTACGCCGACACCTCGCTGTTCCAGCTCGTGGAAGGTCTGCGCTACGCCTTTCCCCGGGCCGCGGCCCGGGCGCTGGCGCAGACGCCGCATGTCGTCGCCCACGCGGAGCGGATCGGGCGGCTGCCGCGCATCGCCGCCTACCGGGCCAGCGAGCGCTGCCTCCCCTTCAATGAAGAGGGCATCTTCCGGCATTATCCGGAACTCGATGCCCGCTAACCTGCCGGTGCCGGTCACGGCACCGGGGCGGAGCGACGAAGGCCGTTTTGTCCAAACCGTCGCGCTTGTGCCCGCTGGCGGCGTGCTACATGTGCTCTTGTGAACATGCCCGAAAGTCTTCCCTCTCCCGTGCCATCCGACGCCGAATCGGCGCGCTTTCGGATCCTGGAGCCGTTGCGGGCGGCGCAGGAACAGCTCGCCCGCGTGCAGGATGCCGCCGGGATCGGTGTCTTCACCCTCGACCTGCGCGAGGGCGTGCTGCATCCGAGCCCCGCCTTCTGCCGCCTGCACGGCCTGGAGGTGCGCGAGCGATACGCCCTCGCCGCCCTCGCCGAGCGCTTCCCGGCGGAGGATACGGCGATCCCCTCGGGTACGTCCTCCGAGGAGGCGGTCTACCGCGTGCGCGATTCCCGGACCGGGGCGTCGCGCTGGATTGCCCGCACCCTCGAGATCGAGCGCGATGCGGACGGCGCGGCCCTGCGGCTCGCGGGCGTGGTGCGGGACGTGACCGAGCAGCGGGCCCAGGGCACGGCGCTGGCCGAGAGTGAGCAGCACTACCGCACGCTGTTCGAGCAGATGGACGAGGGCTACTCCGTCATCGAGTTCATCGATGGCCCGCACGGCCCCTTGAGCGACTACGTCCACGTCACCGCCAACCGCGCCTACGCCCAGCATGCCGGCATCGAGAACGTGGCCGGCAAGCGCCTGCGCGAGATCGTCGGCGAGGAGGCCGAGGGCTGGCTCGCGCTCTACGGCGACGTCCTGCGCACCGGCCGGCCGATCCGCTTCCAGCGCGAGCTGGTCGCTACCGGGCGCTACCTCGAACTCGCCGCCTTCCGCATCGAGCCGCCGTCGCGGCGGCAGGTCGCGGTGCTGTTCCAGGACATCACGGCCCGGCGGCGCGTGGAGCACCTGCTCCATTCCAAGGCTGCCGACCTGGAGGCGGAGGTGGTGGCGCAACGGCGCGACCGCGACCGCGTCTGGACGCTCTCGCCGGTCCTCAAGGTCGTGGCCACCCCCGACGGGCGGATCGAGGCGGTGAACCCCTCCTGGGGCCGGACGCTGGGCTGGTCGCCGGCCGAAACGGTGGGCCGCTACGTGCCCGACTTCTTCGCACCCGAGGAGCGCGCGGCCGCCGAAGCGGCGCTGGAACGGCTCGCGGCCGGCGCCTCGACCGATCTCGAACTGACCTGCCTGACCAAGGACGGCGGCACCTGCCGGGTGCTCTGGACCATCGTGCCGGCCGACGGCCTGCTCTACGGTTTCGGCCGCGACATCACCGAGCAGCGCCACGCGGAGGAGGCCCTGCGCCAATCGCAGAAGCTGGAGGCGGTGGGCCAGCTCACGGGGGGCGTGGCCCACGACTTCAACAACCTGCTCACCATCATCCGCTCCTCGGTCGAGTTCCTGCGCCGGCCCGACCTCGCGCCCGAGCGCAAGCGCCGCTACCTCGACGCGGTCTCCGACACGGTGGACCGGGCGGCGAAGCTGACGGGTCAACTCCTCGCCTTCGCCCGGCGGCAGGCGCTCAAGCCCGAGACCTTCGATGTCGGCGAGCGGCTGCGCAGCATCTCGGAGATGCTCGATTCGGTGACCGGCGCGCGCATCCGCGTGGTGACCGACCTGCCCGGCGCCCCCTGCTTCGTGCGCGCCGATGCGAGCCAGTTCGAGACGGCCCTGGTCAACATGGCGGTCAACGCCCGCGACGCCATGGACGGCGAGGGCCGCCTGACCCTGCGCCTCGACGGCGCCGTTCCGATGCCGCCGATCCGCGGCCATGCCGGCGCGGCCGGGCCCTTCGTCGCGGTTTCGGTCGTCGACACCGGCACCGGGATCGCCAGCGCCGACCTCGGCCGCATCTTCGAGCCGTTCTTCACCACCAAGGAGGTCGGAAGGGGCACGGGGCTCGGCCTCTCCCAGGTGATCGGCTTTGCCAAGCAATCGGGCGGAGACGTGGACGTGTGGAGCCGCGCGGGCGAGGGCACTACCTTCACCCTCTACCTACCCGAAGTCGCCGCCCCCCTCGAAGCCCCCGCCCCCGCCCGGCCGAGGCCAGATGCGGATGCCGAGGCGCATCTGCGGATCCTCGTGGTCGAGGACAACCTCGAAGTGGGCCGCTTCTGCACCCAGATCCTGGAAGAACTCGGCCACCAGCCGGTCTGGGCCGAGAACGCCGAGGCGGCTCTGGTCGAGCTGGAACGCACCGAGACGCCGTTCGAGGCGGTGTTTTCCGACGTCGTGATGCCCGGCATGGGCGGCATCGCCCTCGCCCGCATCCTGCGCGAGCGCTACCCCGATCTGCCGGTGGTCCTCACCTCCGGCTACAGCCACGTCCTGGCGCAGGACGACGCGCACGGGTTCGAGCTGCTGAGGAAGCCCTACTCGGCGCAGGAGCTGGGGCGAGTGCTGAAGGAGATGGCGGGGCGGCGGGGGAGGCGGGAGACGGCCTCGCGCTGACGGCCAAAGCCGGACGCGCGGCCATCCATCCCGAGAGAGCCTTTCGAAGCGGACCGCGCCCGGCCGCTGGCGCAGCCTCGCGCCTCGGCGCTCACTCGCTCGCCCGATCGAGCGTGCCGAGACCGTTCGCGTTCAGCGCGTCGAGCGTCACCGCATCGGCCTTGCCCCCGCTTCCGACGGCGAAACGGATGGCCGACGGATTGTCCGGCGCCTCCGCATCGGGAAAGCAGAGGAAAAGGTCGCGATCGAAGTGGCGCAGCGGATAGGTCCGCGCCCCGCCAGGCCCGACCGTAAGGGTCAGGCGACCGTCGATCTCCGCCACCTCGGCATTGCCGACATACGCGTTGGCGTAACGCCCCGTATAGGCCGACAGGGGGAGCGACGCCGAGGCGTTCGCCGGAGGCTGGCCGTAGACGGCGCGGTTCGCCGCCGCGCCCGGCCCGAACAGGCTCGTGTAGGCTTCGCCCCAATCTTTCAGCCAATCCTTGCGGATCCGCCCGTCGAAGACGAGATCCGCGAAGCTGTCGGCCAATCCCTCCGGGACGCCGGACGGGAAGGCGTTCGTGAGCAGGACGATGCCGAGCTTGGCCTCCGGATGGATCGAGACGAGGGTCTGCGCGCCGATGCTGAAGGCGCCGGCATGGCCCCAGACGAGGCCGTGGCGGCCGTACTCGATGTTCCAGCCCAGGCCGTAGAAGGAGGCGCCTCCGGTCACGGGATTGGTGCCGCGTGCGGTAAGCGGCCCACGCGTCTGAGCGAGGGCCGCGCCGGCAACCCGTTGCGTGCCCTCGAACAGGCCGTTTCCGATTTCGAGCCGCACCCAGCGGGCGAGGTCGCGGACATTCGAGCTGACGCCGCCGGCCGGCGCCTGCGCGTCGGGATCGCGTTCGGTCCCGGCCGTCCAGACGCCGTCGCGCCTGACATGGAGTGCGGCCCGGTCGGCCCGCGTCAGGAAGTCGTCATGCCGCGTGCTCGTGGAGGTCATCCCCAGCGGGCCGAACAGCTTTTCTTGAGCCACGACATCCCACAGCTTGCCGGTCGGCCTCGCGGCGGCCACGGCCCCCTCGGTGAACCCGAAATTGCTGTAGGCGTAGCCCGCACGGAAGCTGGAGGACGGCGGCACGAGGCGCAACCTGCGGAGGATGTCGTCGCGGCCGTATCCGATCCCTTCAAGGTCGTCCCCGGCGCTGCCCGGCAACCCGCTGCGGTGATTGAGAAAATCGCGCACCGTGACCTGCGAGGCCGGATAGGGCTCGTGAAGCCGGAAGCCGGGGTCGAGATCGGCGACGCGCGAATCCCAGCCGACGACACCCTCGCTCACGAGGGCGGCCACCACGGTCGAGGTCACGGGCTTGGACAGGGAGGCGATCTGAAACACCGTCTCCGGCCCGACCAAGTCGGGCTTTCCGATCGCCCTGCGGCCGAAGCCTTTCAGGAAGAGGGTCTCGTCGCCGTAGACGATTGCGATCGCGAGACCCGGCACGTTGCCCGCATCGATGGCCTGCTGCGCCAGCGCTTCGAGGGCCGGCAAACGCGCCTCGACCTGCGCACGGGTGACGGCTTGGCCGAACGCGCTGCCGGAACAGCCCGAGATGACGCCGAGCGTGAGACAGAACTGCGCGACGCGCGGATGGGATCGAAGCCGCTGCATCTGATCGTCGATCCCATCAAGGACGGCTCGGGCATAGAGAATCGCGCCAAGGCCGCCTCCAAACTGATCGCGGCGACAATCGCTGACAAGCCGATATCAGTCGCTCCGATTGAAGGGGGATCGAACTGGATTTGGGCTGTCTCGTTTTCGGTGCCGGCCTGCACGGCGAAGCCGCGTCGAGACGGGTCCGCCTCGGAGAAAAGCAACAACGGCTTGCCGCATGCCCCTGACGAGGGTCGGGAGGGGCACCGTAGCCGCCGGTCCCGACGCTCGTTCGATCGGCTCCCCTCACGCCGCCAGGCGCGGAAACACCAGCGTCTGATGCAGCGCCACGCCGGCGGTCACGCCGTCCGCCGAGGCCCAGGCCACGCTGTGGGGAGACCGTGCCGCGTCCCCGGCCGCGTAGACGCCGGGAACCGTCGTCTCCTTCATCGCGTCGGTGCGGATCACCGGCCCGAGCATGCCCTCATCCACGGCGCAGCCGAGTTGTTCGGCGAGCGGGCTGTTCAGGCGGTAGCGGGGGCCGGCGAAGAGGGCCTCCAGCGGGAGCGTCCGACCGTCCGCCATAACGAGTGCCGAGAGGGCCCGCCCCTCGCCCGCAAGCGCCCGGATCGGGCCGGGTTCGATTCCGATGTTGCGGGCGGCGAGCCGGGCGCAGGCCTCCGCGTCGGGCGCCGGGTGTCCGTTCAGGAAGAGCGTGGTCGGGCCCCATTCCGCGACCAGTTCGGCCTGATGGACCGATAGGGCGCCGGCCGACAGCACGCCGAGGACGCGCCCGGAAAACTCGAAGCCGTGGCAGTAGGGGCAGTGCAGCACGCTCGCGCCCCAGCGCTCCGCCAGCCCGGGAAGATCGGGCAGGATATCGCTGATGCCGAAGGCGAGGACGAGCTTGGACGCCGCGAGGCGTTGCCCTCCGGCCAGCGAGACGGCAAAGCCGTCGCCTGCGGCTCGCGCCGACACCGCCTCCCCCGTCACGAAGGTGGCGTTCGGGTAGTCGGCAAGCTGCGCGCGGGCTGTCGCGATCATCGCCAGCGGATTCTCGCCGTCCTGCGCGAAGAAGCCGTGCGAGGCGGCGGCAAACCGGTTGCGGGGCGCGCCGGCATCGATGACGCAGACCTTCCGGCGCCCTCGGGCGATGTAGAGCGCTGCGGAGAGGCCGGCGAAGCTGCCGCCGACGATGATCGCATCATACCGCATGGGCCGTCTCCAGATTGAAATCGCCGCCGCGCGCCGCGAGGCGGGCATGGAAGTCGGCGCTGAGCGCGGCGAGGGTAATCCGGCCGAGTTGCTCCATCAGAAGCGCCTCCGCCTCGCGAAAACTCTCGTCCATCGCGGCATTGACCGCCTGCTCGACGAGGCAGCCGGGCGCCTCGCTGCGGTTGCCCATGGCGAAGATTTCGGGCGCGCCGAGCGCGTCGTAGATGTCGCGCAGGGTGACGGCCCCGAAATCGCAGGCGATTCGCCAGCCGCCGCCATGCCCCTTCTCCGAGCGGACGTAACCCCGGTCGCGCAGGCCCGCCATGATGCGCCGGACCACGACGGGATTGGTCTGCATCACGCCGGCCAGGAACTCGGAGGTCACCGGCCCCTCGATCTCGGCCATGTGCAGGAGCACGTGGAGGACGCCCGAAAGCTTGCTGTCTCGTCTCATGTAACTTTACATGTTTCATGAGACGGCGGCTGTCAAGCGCGTCGGGTGGCAGGCCCCCGAACGCAAGAAGGCCCGCCTCCCGGCGAGCCTTCCTCCTTTCATGCCGCCCGGTCACCGACCGGGCGACGTCGCAAATCCGCTAAAACTACGGCTGGCCAGCGGGCTTGTTGGTCGCCGGCGGGGTGGTCGGCGCCGTGGTCTGGCCGGCGGCGGGCGGCGTCGCGGGGGCGGTGGTCGTGGTGTTGGCCGGAGGCGTGGTCGTGCCCGTGGTGTCCTTCTTCTCGTCCTTGCAGGCTGCGAGGCCGAGGGCGAGCAGGCCGAGAACCGGGATCAGCTTGATGGCGCGCATGTGTTC
This sequence comes from Methylorubrum sp. SL192, assembly GCF_026672325.1. Classification (NCBI taxonomy): domain Bacteria; kingdom Pseudomonadati; phylum Pseudomonadota; class Alphaproteobacteria; order Hyphomicrobiales; family Methylobacteriaceae; genus Methylorubrum; species Methylorubrum sp. SL192. Next base: position 3,351,869 of record NZ_JAPPQV010000003.1, on the reverse strand, counting down.
CTCCGTGTCGTTGAGCTCTTGAGGCGCTGCCGCGAACGGCCGGCGCATCGGAAGAGCGGAAACGGTCTTTGCCGTGCTGTGGCAAAGCTGAGAACGCGTTGCGGCCCTGAACCGTTCAACATTCGCGTGGGCGGTGAGCCGAAGAACGGGGGATGAGCGCCGAATTTCAGGGAGACATAAGCGGGATGAAACCGGCGGCCCCGCCGTTCAGACCTTACCGGACCGGCAACACCTGGCAGGTTTCGCAGAAGAAGGTCGAGCGTCCACCCTGCACGATCCGGCCGACCCGGCCGGTACAGCCCTTGGTCGGGCAGGCATGGCCCACCCGGTCGTAGACGCGGAAGCCGTGCTGGAAGGCGCCGCGCTCCCCGTCCGGCCGGGCGTAGTCGCGCAAGGTGGAGCCGCCGGCCGCCACTGCCTCCGTCAGCACCGCCTTGATCTCCTTGACGAGTGTCTTCGCCTTGGGCGCCGGCGAACCGTCGGGCTTGGCGAGCGCGCCCGCCGGCAGGGCCGGGTGGAGGCCCGAGCGGTGCAGCGCCTCGCAGACATAGATGTTGCCCAGGCCCGCGATCAGGCGCTGGTCGAGCAGTGCCGCCTTCAACGGCGTGATCTTCCGGGCGAACAGGCGCGCGAGCCGGGGTGCGTCGAGGGCGTCGGAGAGCGGCTCGACGCCCATGCTGGCGAAGTGGCGGCAGGTCTCGAGATCGCGCGTGGCCACGAGATCCATGAAGCCGAAGCGGCGGGCGTCGTTGTAGGTGACGGTGGCACCGTTGGCGAACGCCATCACCACGTGGTCGTGCTTGGGCGTGCCGAGCGCCCCTTCAAGGTAGAAGTCGCCCGGCGAGAGGTTCGAGCCGTCGGGCAGCCGCACGTCGAAGCGCCCGCTCATGCCGAGATGCAGGATCAGGCTCTCGCCGGAATCGAGATGCGCCGTGAGGTATTTGGCCCGGCGCGCCAGCTCCAGCACCGTGGTGCCCTCCAGCCGCTCGGCGAAGCGCTCGGGGAAGGGGAAGCGCAGGTTCGGCCGGCGCAGGGTGACGCGGGCGACGCGCGCCCCGACCATCGCGGGGGCGAGCCCCCGGCGCACGGTCTCGACTTCGGGCAGTTCGGGCATGGTCGTGGGAGACAAGCGGCGGCGGGAAAGAGAGCTGTAGCGCCCTCCCCGGCTCCGGCGCGAGCCCCGCCGGCCCGTGCCGGGCGGCCACGGTGTCGCGCTTGCCGCCGGGCCTCCCCGGGAACCGATATCGGGGCTCACGGCTTGCTCCCGGCCAAGGTCCTTTCGGTGCGCCTCTCTGGCTGGAGCGGCCTCCCCTCCGATGAGAGCGCGTCAGCCGGTCGTCGGAGTCAGCACGGCATGAGCGCCCACCCCTACCGGTTCGGGATCGAGGAAGAGTATTTCCTTGCCGATGCCGAGACCCGCGGCACCCCGCGCCGCTCGGTCAAGCCGTTCCATCAGGCGGCCGGGGAGCGGCTGCCCGAGATCGGGCGCGAGCTGCTGCAATGCCAGGTCGAGGTCTGCACCCCGCCCTCCACGGCGTTCCCGGCCGCCCACGCCGCGCTGCGGGAGCAGCGGCAGGCGCTGGCGGAGCTGGGCCGCGAGCACGGGCTTCTGGTCTTTGCCGCCGGCACCCACCCCATCGCCGACTGGGCGCGGCAATTGCCGACCAAGGGCGACCGCTACCGCGGCATCCTGCGCGATGTCGGCCTCGCCGGGCGGCGCAGCCTGATCTGCGGCATGCACGTCCATGTCGAGGTCGCCGACCCCGACCGGCGCGTCGCGCTGATGGACCGGCTGCTGCCGTTCCAGCCGCTGCTGTTGGCCCTCTCCGTCTCCTCGCCGTTCTGGCAGGGCAAGCCGACGGGGCTGGCCGCCTATCGCCTCAGCGCGTTCGGCGAGCTGCCGCGCACCGGCCTGCCCGACCTGATGGGCGATGCGGCGGCCTACGAACGCTACGTGCGGATCATGACCAATGCCGGCTCGATCCAGGATGCGAGCTTCCTGTGGTGGTCCCTGCGCCCCTCGATCAAGTTCCCGACGCTCGAACTGCGCATCGCCGATTCCTGTACCCGGCTCGCCGACGCCATCGTGGTCGCGGCCCTGTTCCGCTGCCTCGTGCGGCTGATCGAGCGCCGGCCCGACATCAATGCGGGGCTCACCGGCGTCTCGCGGGCGATCGCGGCGGAGAACCTGTGGCGGGCCCAGCGCAGCGGGATCGAGGCCGAGCTGATCGACGAGGCGTCCGAGCAGGCCTTCCCCTTCGACGCCGCCCTCGACACGCTGCTCTCGCTGATCGCGGAGGATGCCGAGGCGCTGGGCTGCACCGAAGAGGTGGCCGACGCCCGCCGCATCCTTCGCGAGGGCACCAGCGCCGACCGGCAGATCGCCGCCTTCGAGGGCACCCGCGGCGGCGACACCAGCAACCGCCAAGCCCTCGACGCGGTGGTGGACTGGCTCGCCGAGACCACGCGTGACGGGTGACGGCTAACCGAACAGCTCCGCGAGGCTCACGAGGCTGAGGCTCGCGATCAGGAGGCCCACCACGACCATCAACACCCGCGCCGGGATCACCCGCACCAGCAGGGCGGCGATGGGTGCCGCGAACAACCCGCCGACGACGAGGCCGGCGATGGTGGTCCAGTGGGTCAGCCCGCCGAGCAGGGTGAAGGACAACCCGCTCGCCACCGCGACGAAGAACTCCGCGGCGTTGACCGAGCCGATCGAGGTGCGCGGATCCTGACCGCCGCCGACCAGCGTGGCTGTCACCACCGGCCCCCACCCGCCGCCACCGACCGCATCGACGAAGCCGCCGCCGAGCGCCAGCGGCACCACGGCCCGCGGCGGCGCGCGGTTGGCCTTCAGGGTGCGGAACGCCTTCGACAGGACGTAGAGCCCCATCCCGAGCAGGTAGACCGAGACGAACGGCTTGATGGTCTCGCCATCGACCGAGGTGAGAAGGGTCGCGCCCGCGACCGCGCCGATCACGCCGGGGATCAGCAAGCGCCGGAACAGCGGCCCGTCGACATTACCGAGCCGCCAATGCGAGAGGCCGGAGAAGGCGGTGGTGAAGATCTCGGCCACATGCACGGAGGCTGAGGCCGCCGCCGGCGGCACCCCGGTGGACAGCAGGAACGTGGTCGAGGTGATGCCGTAGGCCATGCCGAGCGCGCCATCGACGGTCTGCGCCGCGAGGCCGACCGCCGCCGCGGTCCAGAAGCCGCGACTGCTGAGGCCGTCCCGGACCGCCTGGACGGTGCCGGCATCGGCCAATGTCGCGAACAGGGCCGCAGCGGCGGCGACGGCGAGGCCCGCGAGCCCGATCAGGGCCAGCGTGCGCGGCTCGACGCGCTTCGTCGGCCGCGCGGCGGCGGAGGACGATCCGGCCATCGGGAAACGATCCATGCGAGAGGGAGCCGACAGGCTAAGGACTCGGGCGGCGCGAGCAAGGGAGCGGAGTTCCCAAGTTCAACGCGCGCCAAGGCCGAAGCTCTCCCTCGCTCCCCTGCGGGGGGGAATGTCCTTCCCGCGAGGATCGCGCTTTCCCTGACGGAGCGGCCGTCTCAGCCCTTCTCGAACGGGTTCTTCGTGGTGCGCAGGGACAGCCGGATCGGCGTGCCGGGCAGATCGAAGGCTTCGCGCAGGCCGTTGACGAGGTAGCGGGTGTAGGATTTCGGCAGGGCGTCGAGCTGGTTGCCGAACAGGGCGAAGTGCGGCGGGCGGCTCTTCACCTGGGTCGCGTAGCGGATCTTGATGCGCCGGCCGGAGACCGCGGGCGGCGGGTTGCGCTGGAGCGCGTCGGTGAGCCACGCATTGATCCGCGCCGTCGAGACGCGCCGGCTCCACACCTCGGAGGCATCGACCACGGCCTGCATCAGCTTGTCGATGCCGTCGCCGGCGAGCCCCGAGAGCGACACCACCGAGACGCCGCGCACCTGCGGCAGCAGGCGGGTGCAGTCTTCCCGGAGGGTCTTGAGCAGGCCCGGCTGGTCGGCCACGAGATCCCACTTGTTGAGGCCGATCACCACCGCGCGGCCCTCGCTCTCGACGAGATCGACGATGGTGAGATCCTGCTTCTCGAACGGGATCGTCGCGTCGAGGAGCACGACCACGACCTCGGCGAAGCGCACGGCGCGCAAGCCGTCCGAGACCGCGAGCTTTTCGAGCTTGTCGTCGATGCGCGCCCGGCGGCGCATGCCGGCGGTGTCGTGCAGCTTGATCCGGCGCCCGCGCCACTCCCAATCGAGGGAGATCGAATCGCGGGTGATGCCGGCCTCGGGGCCAACCAGCAGGCGATCCTCGCCGATCATCCGGTTGATCAGGGTGGACTTGCCGGCATTCGGGCGCCCGACGATGGCGACGCGCAGGCCCTTGCCGCCCTCCCCGTCCTCGTCCTCCTCGTCGGGTTCGGGCAGAACCTCGCGCAGGGCATCCTGCAGCGAGCCCAGGCCCTCGCCGTGCTCGGCCGAGAACGGGATCGGATCGCCGAGCCCCAGCGAGAACGCGTCGTAGGCGCCGGCCATGCCGGCGCCGCCCTCGGCCTTGTTGGCGATGAGGATGACGGGGCAACCGGAGCGGCGCACCAGTTCGGCGAAGGGCCGGTCGGACGGCAGGACGCCGGCGCGGGCGTCGATGACGAACAGCACCGCGTCGGCTTCGAGAATGGCGGCCTCGGTCTGGGCGCGCATGCGGCCGAGCAGCGAATCGGCGTCCGCCTCTTCGAGGCCCGCGGTGTCGATGACGCGGAAGGCGACGTCGCCGATGAAGCCCTCGCCCTCGCGGCGGTCGCGGGTCACGCCAGGGCGGTCATCCACCAGGGCGAGCTTGCGCCCGACCAGCCGATTGAACAGGGTCGACTTGCCGACATTCGGGCGTCCGACGATCGCGACGGTCGGCAGATCCATGGGAAATAACAGTCTCGTCAGGCGCGCGGGCAAGGGAGCCCGACGCGCAACATCCAGTTCGAAGATAGGCGGTTCCGGCCGCGCCGTCAGCGGGTGATCGGCGGCGGCGCGGCATTCTCGGGCTTGGCTTCCGTCACGGTGACGGCGCCACCGGCCACAAGCGCTTGGTAGATCTCGACCCGCTGACGCAGGCCCTGGGGCGTCTCGCCGTCGGTGCTGATCTGGTCGAACCAGCGTCCGGCGCCCTCGATGTCGCCGCGCTTGAGCGCCGTCAGGCCGAGCATCTCGCGGGCGGTGTGGCGGAAGGCGTTGGTCGGGGCGGCAAGCCCCTGGAGGCTGGTCAGCGCCGCGTTCGGATCGGTGCCGTCGAGGCGCAGCAGCGCCGCGCGCAGGCGGGCGAGGTCGCGCAGGGCATCGCCGATGCCGGTATCGGCGGCGAGCTTGTCGTAGGCGTCGGCCCCGGCGGCGGCATCGCGCTTGGTCGCCTCGGCGGCGAGGCGGAAGCGGGCGAGCAGGGCGTAGCCCCCCGGCCCGTCGGCTTGGATCGCGGCGAAGTCGCGGTCCGCCTCCTCCGCCTTGCCGTCCTTGGCGAGGCGGTTGGCCTTGTCGAAACGCACGGAGGCCGCCTCGGCGCGGGTGCGCTCGGCATGGCGCCAGTAATTGTAGCCGCCGACGCCGGCCACGAGGAGGACCGCCAGGGTGATGATCAGCGCGTTGTAGCGCTTCCAGATGTTGGCGATCTGGTCGCGGCGGTAATCCTCGTCGACCTCGCGGATGAACTCGTTGTTCTCGGCCATGACAAATCCGGGCGCTCCTCGCGGAGCGCGCTCGCCTCGCTCGTCGTCGTATCGAGGGCGCCTAGCACAGCGCCCCCGCTTTGGCGAATAGGGGGCTCAAGTCTGTCAGGGCCATCGCGCGAAGCCGCTTGAGCGGTTTCGCGGCGCGAAGAGTGCCGCGCGGAGCGGGCTTTTCGGGGCTTTAGCCTCGGAAAGCATCGAGCGGAGCGACAGCCTGAGGTCGCGGAGGCGACCGCCGACGCTTGAGGCCGGAGTCAAACTAGAGCCGTATCCGACCTGATTGTATCAGGCCGGCGTCTCTAGGTCCTTGTTTTGACGCGCATTCTATCGACGAACCGGTTCCCACTTCGTCGGAATGCGCTCTAGGGCGATCGCTTCGAGCGATCGCCCTGTCAGGCCTGCCCCGGCCAGGCGGCGACGCCGATGAGCAGCGGGTGCAGGTACTTGCCGAACACGAACCACGCCACGACGCCGACGACCACGGCGATGGCGTCGTTGCGCCAGCCGGCCGGCGCGGCCTGCCCGCCATGCTGCTGCGCCACTTGGCCCGCCGTGAGCGCGCGGCGCTTGGCGCTGATGCGGGCGACCACCGCCCAGGCAAGGAAGGAGCCGAACAGCAGGATCGAGCCGAGATCGCCGTTGGCCAGGAGGTGGGCGGTCGCCCAGATCTTCACGGCCAGCAGCATCGGGTGCTTGAGCCGGGCGCGGAGATGGCCGGGCAGGTAGGTCGCGGCGAGGCTGATGAAGGCGAACAAGGTCAACAGCACCGCGAGATGCCGGGTCCAGAGCGGCGGCGACCAGACCGGGATCATGCCCTCCTGCCGGTAGAGGCCGTAGCCGTAGACGGTCAGGATCAGGCCGAGCACCGAGAGCAGGGTGTAACCGAGCTTGAACCGGCCCTCGCCGATCCGGCCGATCACCTCCCCGCGCTTGGCCCGGGCCATGGAGAAGGCGTGCGTGCCGAGAAACAGCACGAGGCCGAGGATCATAACCAGCATGGGGGCAGCCTGTGGACGGCGCTCGCTCCGGCGGATGCGGACAAGCTCCCTGTAACGGTTCAAAACGCAATCTTTTCGCGATGTCCAGACTGACTCGCCTCCTCGTCGCAGCGCTCGCGCTCTCCTGCGGCGCCGTGCCGCCGGCCCGCGCCGCAGCGGAGCCGCCGCTCTCGGCGCTGACCCTGACGGGACCGGAGCGGACGCTGTTCTCCGCCACCCGCGACGCCTGCGACGGCGCCGACGTGCCCGATGCGCCCGCCCGCGCCTTCCGCGACGCGTCGGGTCAGATCGCCATCTTCGGCCTGCACTACCGCAACCGGGCCCTGCGCGGCCCCGACTTCGAGCGCCTCAAAATCGATTGCCGCGTGGTGCTCGATTCCGGCGAGAAACCCGACCCGGCGCTCTACGACGACCGCTCGTGGATCACCGCCACCTGGACCGAGGACGGCACGACCATCGCCGCCCTCCTCCACCACGAGTATCAGGCCAACGAGCATGAGGGCCGCTGCCGCTCCAAGGTGTACATGGAGTGCTGGTACAACACGGTCACGGCGGCCTTTTCCCGCGACGGGGGCTTGAGCTTCACCCGCGCGGCGCCGCCCGCGGTGGTGGCGGGCGCGCCGTTCCGGCAGGAGGAGGGCCAGGGCCGGCACAGGGGCTTCTTCAACCCCTCGAACATCGTCAGTGAGGGGCGAACCCGCTACTTCCTCGCCTCGACCACGGGCTGGGACCGGCCCGGCAGCGATCAGGCGGCGGGCGTCTGCCTGTTCCGCACGGAGCGGCCGGAGGATCCCACAAGCTGGCGCGCCTGGACCGGCACCGGTTTCACCGCCGCCTTCCCCGACCCCTACCGCAAGACGGCCAAGATCGCCGACACCTGCCGGCCGGTCGGGCCGTTTCCCGCCCCCGTCGGCGCGGTGGTGCGCCACCGCGGCACAGGGGCCTGGATCGCGGTGTTCATGGCGGCCAAGGGCGGCGTGTTTCCGGAATCGGGCTTCTACTGGAGCACGTCGCGCGACCTGCTGACCTGGGACGTGCCGCGGCTGCTGTTGGCCGGAGCCACGCTCTACGACGATCCCTGCAGGGCCAAGGGCAGGCTGATCGCCTACCCGTCCCTGCTCGATCCGGGTGCCAAGGGCCGCAACTTCGACGATGTCGGCGAAGGCGCGCTCCTCACCTTCGCGACCCTGCGCCTCGAGGGCTGCACCATCACCTCCGACCGCGACCTCGTGCGGCGGCCGGTATCGATCAAGGTCTGGCCGTGAGGCTTACGAGGCAACCGCCTCTCCCATCCTCCGCCTCATCCTGAGGCGCCCGCGTCAGCGGGCCTCGAAGGATCGTCCAGATGCCGCGCGAGAACGGGAGGCTCCTTCGAGGGCGACGCTTCGCGCCGCCACCTCAGGATGAGGATGCGAGTGGGATAAAAGCTGTCAGCCGCGTGTCACCCCTCAGCCGAAGCCGAGCGCCGCCTTCTCCTCGAGATAGGCCGCGTGCACCGCGTCCTTGCCGTAGGCCCGCTCGAGCCGGCGCACGGTGAAGTGGGCGCGGGCCATGGACTGGAAGTGGTCCATGAAGGCGGCGTTGACGGCAGCGCCCCCGAGTGCCCCGATCACCGGCACGGCCTGGGCCGCGACCTTCTGCGAGACGACGAGGCCGAACCGGGCGGCGATCTGCGCGGTGAGCCGCACCAGCGGCGGCGCGCCGGCATCGAGCAGCGAGCGGTGGGCCGCATAACGGGCCGCCTCCGACATGGTCTTGGCGAGTGCGGCGCGCACCGCGAAGTAGCCGCTATCGGCGACCGTCGTCTCGGCGCCGGCCCGTCCGCCGAGCGCGAAGACCTGCACGCAGGCGAGCGCGCTCTCGGGGTCGCTGAGGTCTTCGCCCTCTTCCCGGGCGATCTCGGCGATGGAGCGCAGCATGAGCGTCGTGGAGACCGGCAGCTCGACCGCCAGCGTCGCGAGGCCGAGCACGCCGCCGACCGCGCCGGTCACCGCGGCGAGCGCCTTGTGACGGGTTTCGCTCGACCCGAGCAGGCGGCTCAGGCGCCCGCCGGCCTCGGTTTCGATGCGCTCCAGCGCCGTGCCGGCCGGCTTCACGTCCTTGTCCGGCAGGGTCGCCAGCGCGACCCGAAGGGCCGTGCGCATCGCGCCTTCCGTGGCGCTGGCCACCGTCTCGGTAATGGGCGCCGGCAGTGCGCGGCCGATCATGTCGAGGGGTGCGCCCGCGGCCGCCGAGAGGCGGGAGGCGAGCCCCGGCTTCTCCAATACGGTCACCGCGCGCCGCAGGACGGCGCGGTCCTCCTCCGACAGGGGCTTTCCGGCCGGCGGGTCGATCGGAACCGGCAGGGTTTCTCCGACAACGGCAAGGTCGTTCACGTCTGCGCCCTCGCGACTTTGGACGGGATCTTGGGGCCCGCTTCGGCTGAGGCAAGACCGACGGGGCCGGTTGGGTTCCCCTGCACGGCCTCGGGCGTGGCCTCGGCCGGGCTTTCCGCGGGCGCCGTGCGCTGCGGGGTGCGTCCCACGGCAAAGCACAGGGCGACGACGGGGATGCCGACCGCCGCGGTCATCGCGAAGAAGGCCGGGAAGCCGTAAGCCGCCACCACGAAGCCGGAGGTGCCGGCGACCAGCTTGCCCGGCAGGGCGTAGAGCGAGGAGAACAGGGCGTATTGCGTGGCCGCAAAGCCCGGCGTGGTCAGGCTCGACATGTAGGCGATCAGCGCGATGCCGGCGAAGGAGCCGCACAGGCTCTCGATCGAGACCGCGATGGCGAGCCGCCATTGCTCCGGCTCGCCCAGCGCCAGCCACGCCAGCGACAGGTGCGAGGCGGCGGCGATGAAGGCGCCGATCACCAGGGTCGGGAACATGCCGAGCCGGGCGATCGACCAGCCGCCCGCAAAGCCCCCGGCGATCCCGACCCAGATGCCGAACAGCTTGACGATGGTGGCGATCTCCGCCTTGCCGTAGCCGAGCGTGATGTAGAGCGGGTTGGCCATCACGCCGGAGACGAAGTCCGGCATCCGGTAGAGCGCGACGAGCGCCAGCACCGCGAACAGGGCCTTGCCCATCCGGGCGTAGAGTTCCGTCAGCGGCTCCAGCACGGCGCGGCGCACGGCGGCGGGCAGGTCGCGCTTGCCCGTCGCCGCCTCGCGCGGCCGGTCATAGGGCGTGGCGAGCAGGGCCGCGATCAGGCCGACGCCCATCAGCGCGGCCATGCAGAGATAGGCGAGCGTCCAGCCGCCATAGGCCGCGACGTAGAGCGCGCCGGCCCCCGCCAGGATCAGCCCGAACCGGTAGCCGAGGTTCGAGGTGGCGGCCATGATGCCCTGCAGGTCGGTGCCCGCCGCCTCGATGCGCCAGCCGTCGATCACCACGTCCTGGGTGGCGGCGCAGAAGGCGACGAGGAAGGCGCCGAGGCCGATGAGCGCGAGATGCTCCTTCGGGTCGGCGAAGGCCATCAGGACCAGCGCCAGGGCGGTGGCGATCTGCGTCACGATCATCCAGGCGCGCTTGCGGCCGAGGCGCGGGGCCAGGAACGGGACGTCGACGCGGTCGATCGAGGGCGCCCAGAGGAACTTCAGCGAGTAGGGCAGCGCGACGTAGCTGAACAGGCCGATCGTCTTGATGTCGATGCCGGAATCGGCGAGCCGCAGGGTGAAGGTGCCGAGCACGAGCAGGAGCGGCAGGCCGGAGGAGAAGCCGAGCGCCAGCATCTGCGCGACGCGCTTGTCCTCGGTGATGTCGCGCAGGCGCAGCTTGCGCGGCTGCGCTTTCAGGGCCGTGTCCTTAGGAAGCGTCTTGGAGTTCGCCGCATCCGCCATCGCGTAAAACTCCCTGGAGCCCCCGCCCGTCGGGCTGGGTTGCATGGATCTGGGACGCCGCGCGGAGCCGGGCGCCCGGACACTCGCGCATCTTTGATCCCGATCTCCGCAGAAAACATGACGGACTTGCGGCCCGCAGCCCCCGTCATGTCCCTTGCGAGTCCCGCGCAAAGTCGGAATCCTGGGCTCCGTATAGAGCCAACATGGTTGATAGAACCGTAATTGCAGGCTCCCGCACGATGACAGGTCCGCAGGGTGCTCCGTGCTTCACCGCACGGAACGGGGGAGGGGCCGGCTCGTTGGAGTCGCGGGGCCGGACGCTACGGAATGCGTCGGGTGACTCCGGTTCGCGTGCTGCGATCGAGAGCGGCATGCCTGTGTTGGCGTAGAGATGACGGGTTTTCCCAAAGGAGCGAGCCTGCCCTCGGGCGTCACGGTGGAGGTCTTCGCGGCAGCCTTCGAGGCCAGCCCGACGCCGATGGTGGTCACCGATCCGCGGCGGGGCGACAACCCGGTCGTCTGGGCCAACGGCGCCTTTCTCGGGCTCACGGGCTATGCCCGCGAGGAACTCTACGGCCAGAATTGCCGCATGCTGCAAGGTCCCCTCACCGATGCGGCGGTGCTTCAGACGATGCGGTCGGCGCTCGCCACAGGCCGTCCGTTCGAGGGCGAGCTGCTCAATTACCGCAAGGACGGCACATCGTTCTGGAACGGCATGACGATCAACCCCGTCTGCGACGAGGCGGGCAAGGTCCTGTTCTTCTTCTCGGCCCAGGCCGACATGACCGACAAGCACCGCCTGGAATTGGCGATGCGCGACGCCAACGACGCGCTGGAGCGCGAGGTGAGCGAGCGCACCGCCGACCTGCGCTCGGCCCTGGAACAGAAGACCGCGCTGCTCCACGAGGTCGATCATCGGGTCAAGAACAATCTCCAGGTCATCTCCTCGCTGATGCTGCTGAAGGCCCGCCGCACGCCGGAGGGCGACGCCCGCAACGCGCTCCAGGCCATGGCCGACCGGATCGGCGCCCTCTCCACGGCCCACCGGATGCTGTACTCGGAGGGCGACGTCACCCGCTTCGACTTCCGGGAGTTCACCGCCGACCTGATCGCAGACCTCGCCGCCGGCCTCGACGGGGACCGCACCCGGATCGAGACGGAGATCGAGGCGCTGGCGCTTTCCGCCGCCATGGCCGCCCCGCTGGCGCTGCTGATCCACGAATTGACGACGAACGCCCTGCACCACGCCTTCCCGGAGGCGCGCCGCGGCCGGGTAGCGATCGAGGCACACCGTTTCGAGGCGGGGATGCGCCTCGTCATTCAGGACGACGGCATCGGCATGGCCGCGGTGCCGTCCAACCCCGCAGGCTTCGGCCGCACCCTGGTCGAGATGGTGGTGCGCCAGTTGCGCGGCACCCTCGAATGGTCGGATGCCGGGCCCGGCACCCGGATCACGATCACGATCCCGCTGGTCGGGACCGACGCATTGTGACGGACATGCGTTTCTTCACTCCGGGCCGTTTCCACCGGAAACCGGTCCCGCGACGGGCCGGGCCCGCTCCCTTCGCCGCCAATCCGGCGGATCGATTCGGGGCGGGGGGACAAACGACGCCGGGAGAACCGCGATGCCCGAGGTGAGGGAGGGGCCCCTGCGCGTTCTCGTTGTCGAGGACGAGGTGCTGATCGCCCTCGAACTGGAATGCCTGCTGGAAGACCTCGGTCATGTCAGCGTCGGCGTCGCGGGCTCCTCGGCGGACGCCATCGCGCTGGGCCGCACCGCCCTGCCGGACGTGGCGCTGGTGGACATCCACCTCATCGACGGGCCGACCGGGGTGGAGGTGGCGCGCCAGTTGAGCCGCGACCCGCGGGTCACCGTGGTGTTCATGACCGCCAACGCCAAGCGCATCCCGCCGGATTTCGCGGGCGCACTCGGGGTGATCGCGAAGCCCTATTCCGAGCGCGCCGTGGCGGGCGCCCTCGACTACGTCGCCCAGCGCCGTGCCGGCCACCCGCCCTCCGCCGAGACCCTCGACGGCTTCCACCTCGCTCCGGCCGCAGGCGGCGGGGATTGGACCGGCGGAGTGCCGTAAGAGACGGGCGCCGCCGCCCTCACCCCTTCGGCACGTTCCGCTCCAGCTCGTCGAGCCACGCCCGGGCGCTGGCATCCGACGGCGCGCGCCAGTCGCCGCGGGGCGAGAGCGAGCCGCCGGCCGAGACCTTCGGGCCGTTGGGGAGCGCCGAGCGCTTGAACTGGCTGAAGCGGAAGAAGCGATCGAGGAAGACGCCGAGCCAGCGCCGGATCTCCGGCAGGTCGTAGGCGACGCGCTTGGCTTGCGGGAAATCCGGCGGCCAGTCGCCGGCCGCCGCATCGCCCCAGGCATGGAGCGCGAGGAAGGCGATCTTCGACGGCCGGAAGCCGTGGCGCAGGGTGAACCAGAGATTGAAGTCCTGCAGGGCGTAGGGGCCGATCTTGGCCTCCGTGCTCTGCGGCCCCTCGCCTTCCGAGGCCGGCACCAGTTCAGGCGAAATCTCGGTGTCGAGCACCGCCCGGAGGGTGCGGTTCTCCGCCTCGCCGAACTGCCCGGACGCGATCACCCAGCGGATCAGGTGCTGAATCAGGGTCTTGGGCACGCCGGCATTGACGCCGTAATGGCTCATCTGGTCACCGACGCCGTAGGTGCTCCAGCCGAGCGCCAACTCCGAGAGATCCCCGGTGCCGATGACGATGCCGCCGTGCTGGTTGGCCAGCCGGAACAGGTAATCGGTGCGCAGGCCCGCCTGCACGTTCTCGAAGGTGACGTCGTAGACCGCCTCCCCGCGCCCGAACGGGTGGCCCATATCGGCCAACATCTGCCGGGCGGCCGGCCGGATGTCGATCTCCTCCGAGGTGGTGCCGAGCGCCCGCATCAGGGCGTGGGCGTTGGTCTTGGTCTCGTCGGAGGTGGCAAAGCCCGGCAGGGTGTAGGCCAGGATGTCCTTGCGCGGCAGCCCGAGCCGATCGAAGGCCTTCGCGACGACGATCAGCGCATGGGTCGAGTCGAGGCCGCCGGAGACGCCGATCACCGCCCGCTTCGTGCCGGTGGCCGCCAGCCGCTGGGCGAGGCCGGCGACCTGAATGTTGTAGGCCTCGTAGCAATCCTGCGCGAGGCGTGCGGGGTCGGCCGGCACGAAGGGGAAGCGCTCGACCCGGCGCTCGAGCCCGAGATCGCTCTCCGGCGGATCGAGCCGGAAGGGAATCGTCCGCCAGGGCGGGGTGCCGTGCCGTCGGGCGTTGTCGTCGAGGCTGCCGGCCTGAAGCCGCTCCTGGGCGATGAGGTCGAGGTCGATATCGGCGAGCGTCACGACCGGCGCTTGAGGGAAGCGCTGCCCTTCCGCCAGCCGCACGCCGTTCTCGTCGATGCTGGTCTGCCCGTCCCAGGACAGGTCGGTGGTGGATTCCCCCGTCCCGGCCGCCGCGTAGACGTAGGCGCACAGGCCGCGCATCGAGGCGGCGCGGGTCAGCAGGGCGCGGGAATCGGCCCGGCCCACGGTGATCGGGCTGCCCGACGGGTTGGCGATCACGGTGGCGCCGGCGAGCACCGCGTCCATGCCCGGCGTCTGCGGCACCCAGAGATCTTCGCAGACCTCGATCGCGAGGCGGAAGCCCGGCAGGTCGTCGGCGGCGAAGATCAGGTCGGTGCCGAACGGCGCCTCGAGCCCGCCGAGGCGGATCGTCTCGCCCGTGATGCCGGCGCCTGAGGCGAAGTGGCGCTTCTCGTAGAACTCCCGGTAGTTCGGCAGGTAGCTCTTCGGCACCACGCCGAGCAGCCGCCCGCCCCGGATCGCCACGGCGCAATTGTAGAGCCGGTTGCGCCAGCGCAGGGGCGCGCCGACGACGAGCAGCGGCGTGAGCCCGGCGCTCTCTTCGACCAGCCGCGCCACGCCCGTCTCGACCGCGTCGAGGAGGGTCGCCTGCAACAGCAGATCCTCGATGGCGTAGGAGGAGACGCAGAGTTCGGGAAAGACCGCGAGCGCCGCCCCGGCCCCATGCGCCTGCCGCGCGAGGCCTGAGATGTCGGCGACATTGGCCGCCGGGTCGCCCGGATGGCTGCGGCCGGTGCAGGCGGCGACGCGGGCAAAGCCGTGCCGGTAGAGGGAGCGGAAGTTTTTCGGACTCAAGGTCTCTTGGCTCGGATTCGTCACCGGATCTCGCAGCTCACCTGATACGGCAGGAAACCCTGCCAAGCGCCTCTCAGAGCACGATTTCAAGCCTGATTTAGGGGATGCCCGCGACCGGGCCGCCCTCCGTCACCGGGCCTCGAAACATCACCGCCAAGAGCCAACTGCGCTCGATGATATCCGGTTCGCGTCACGCTTGCACCGGCGGGTCCGGGGCGCCCCGGAAGAGGGGAGGGCGCCTGCGGGATGAGCGTGGGCCAAGGTCGAGGCAAGCGTTCGTTAACGACGATCCGCCTACCTTGGGGCTCGAACCGCTCCGCAGGAGCCGGACCTTGTTTCGAGTCATCTCACAGATCATGCGCGCATCGGGACGGCCTCCCCATTCCCATCGTGATCCATCGCGGCCGAGCCGCGGCGGCGACCGCCTGGACCGGTCGATCGGCGGTATCGCCCATCGGCTGATGAGCCTGCGCTCCAACCTCGCCCGGCGGATCGCCGGGGCGCCGCCGGCCTCGCCGCGGGCGCTCCCGCACGCGTTGCCGCATCCGGCGCTGCCGCAGCCCGGCACGGACGGGTTCGACGCCGGCAACGTGCCGAGCTGGCTGGTGCCGCCGGGGGCGATGCTCGGCCGCGCGCCGGCCGCTCCGGAGGGCTGGGGTTCGGAAGCTTGGGCACCCGAACCGGAGGAGGGGCTGTTCGAGATGCCCGCGCCCGCCCTGCCCTACGGCGCTCAGCCGGAGATGCCGTTCGAGAGCCGCATCGATCCCCGCGCCTCCGGTCCCGGCGTCCTGGTGCGCACGCCGCGGCGCCCGGCCGCGATCGCGCCCGAGGCCGGCGTGATCCCGGCGGCCCACGCCCTGCCCGCCTCACAGGATGGGTCTTACGGCGTGCCGCAGCCTGCGCTGCCCGAGGCGGTGCGCTTCACCCGAACCCCCGACACCGTTCTGATGGAACGCCGCCGCCAGGCCCTGGAGGCCGAGCGCGAGGCGCAGCTCCGGGCCCAGGCCCTGCTCGACGCCCAGGCCGCCGCCGAGGCCGCGGCGCTGGAAGCGCAGCGGGCCCGCGAGGCGGCGGAACGTGAAGCCGCCGAGCGCGCGGCGCAACGCAGTGCCGAGAGCGACGAGGCCGCCCGGCTGCGCGCCGAGCAGGCCGCTTCCGAGGTGCCGAGCTGGCGCCGCCCGTTCGTGCCGCCGCCCGGCGTGAGCTTCTTCCGCACCCCCGACCGCCGGCAGAAGTCCGTCGTCCAAGCGCCGCAGGCTGAGACTGCGCAACAGGCGGAGGTCGTGCCGCAGGCTGAGGTCTTGCCGCAGGCCGAGATCGCATCGCAGTCCGCGCTGGCGATCGAGGAGATCCGGTTCGACGCGATGCGCTTCGAGGCCGTCGCCGCCGAGTCCATGCCGGTCGCGCCGCTCCCCGCCCCGGCGGAAACGCCGGAGGCCGCCCTCTTCGCGGCATTCTACGCGCCCTTCATCCCGCCGGTCCCGGCCGAGCCGTCCGACTGGTCGGATGTGCCGGACTGGTCGGCCCTGCACGGCTGGTTCGGCCCGGCCGAGTCGGTGGTCGAGGCCGCCGAGCCTGTCGCGCCCGCCGCGCCCCGCCCGGTGCTGAACGCCATGGCCGCCCGCGCTGCGATCCGCCCGGCCCGTTCGGCGTTCGCCGAGGCCGCGCTGCAGCCCGCTTTTGAGGCCGCCCCGCAAGCCGTCGCACCGCAAGCCGTGGCGCCCGCCCCGGCCCCGGTCTCCGCCATGGCGGCGGCGCCCGTCGCCACGCGGCCTTTCACAGCTTATCCGGCTCCGGCCCCTGCCCCGGTCCAGCCTGCCCCGCAGGCCCCCTCCCCTGCCCCCCAGGGGATGACGACGGCGCCGCTGACCATCCCGGCCCGGCCGGTCCTGCTGCGCACCAAGCCCGGTGCCGAGGTCGAGCCGAGCGAAGATCTGGCCGAGGATCTTGCCCAGGATTTCGCCCGGAATCTTGTCGAAGAGCCGGCTGCCGAGATGATGCAGGAGGCTGCCCTCGACACCGCCGACGCGTTCGAGGTGGAAGCCGCCGAGCCCGTGGCGACCACCGAGCCCGAACCCGAAAACCGTCCGCGGGCGATCCTGCCCGAGCGTCCGATGCTGATCCCCGCCGGCCGCCACCTGGAGGCGTCGTTCGTCGGCAATGCCGACTACGAACTGCCCGACCTGGAACTGCTCGCCGAGCCGCCGCTGAACGACGGCGAGGAGGTCGACGCGGACGAGTTGGAGCAGAACGCGCTCAACCTCCAGCAAACCGTGCAGGATTTCGGCGTGCGCGGTGACATCCTCGCCGTGCGCCCCGGCCCCGTCGTCACCCTCTACGAACTGGAGCCGGCGCCCGGCACCAAGTCGAGCCGCGTCATCGGCCTGTCGGACGACATCGCCCGCTCGATGTCCGCCATCTCCGCCCGTGTCGCCGTCGTCCCCGGCCGCAACGTGATCGGAATCGAGCTGCCGAACCCGGTGCGCGAGACCGTGTACCTGCGCGAACTGCTGGCCTCGGTCGATTTCGTCGAGACCAAGCACAAGCTCGCTTTGTGCCTCGGCAAGAACATCGGCGGCGAGCCGATCATCGCCGACCTCGCCCGCATGCCGCACCTGCTGGTGGCCGGTACCACCGGCTCGGGCAAGTCGGTCGCCATCAACACCATGATCCTCAGCTTGCTCTACCGGCTGAAGCCGGAGGAGTGCCGCCTCATCATGGTCGATCCCAAGATGCTGGAACTGTCGGTCTATGACGGCATCCCGCACCTGCTCTCCCCCGTCGTCATCGACCCGAAGAAGGCGGTCATCGCCCTCAAATGGGCCGTGCGCGAGATGGAGGAGCGCTACAAGAAGATGTCCAAGATCAGCGTGCGCAACATCGACGGGTACAATGCCCGGATGAAGGAGGCGCGCGAGCGGGGCGAGATCATCACCCGCACGATCCAGACCGGCTTCGACCGCACCACCGGCGAGGCGGTGTTCGAAGAGCAGGAGATGGACCTCTCGGCCCTGCCCTACATCGTGATCGTGGTCGACGAGATGGCCGACCTGATGATGGTGGCGGGCAAGGACATCGAGGGCGCGATCCAGCGGCTGGCGCAGATGGCGCGTGCGGCCGGCATCCACCTGATCATGGCGACGCAGCGTCCCTCGGTCGACGTCATCACCGGCACGATCAAGGCGAACTTCCCGACCCGCATCTCCTTCCAGGTGACGAGCAAGATCGATAGCCGCACGATCCTGGGCGAGATGGGCGCCGAGCAATTGCTGGGACAGGGCGACATGCTGTTCATGGCCGGCGGCGGGCGCACGACGCGCGTGCACGGGCCGTTCTGCTCGGATTCGGAAGTCGAGACCGTGGTCGCCCACCTCAAGCGCCAGGGCCGGCCATCCTACCTCGAAGCCGTCACGGCGGACGACGGCTCCTCCGAGCAGCCGGAGAAGCCGGCCAAGGGCGGGCGGGCCGCGGCCAAGGCCGAGAAGGACGATTTTGCCGAAACCGAAGAGTCCGACGCTCCGGTCTTCGACATCGGTGCCTTCGCGGCCACCGCGGGCGCCGAGGGCGGCGAACTCTACGAGCAGGCCATCGCCGTGGTGCTGCGCGACCGCAAGGCCTCGACGAGCTACATCCAGCGCCGTCTCCAGATCGGCTACAACCGCGCCGCCTCGATCATGGAGCGGATGGAGATCGAGGGGATCGTCGGGCCGGCCAACCATGCAGGCAAGCGCGAGATCCTGGTCGAGGGCCTCGCGAGCGCACCGTCCAGCGGCTACGACGACGACTGAGGCCTCTCACGACCGCGCCAATCCGGCCCCCGTCGCATATTCGCCACAGGGGCCGGGTCTACCCGCGAACACGACATCCGGACGCGCCGCCATCGCGCGCGTCCGCACCGGGACGGTAAGTGCCCCACCGGGACGGCAGGAGCCCCACCGGGACGGCAAGTGCCCCGCGCACCCGCAAGCTTTCGGAGATGCCCACACGATGACTGGCCGACGCCTCTCCCTCGCTGCCGGTCCGCTGCTCGTCGCCGCGCTGGCGCTCCAGCCGCAGCCCGTGGAGGCGCAGGTCTCCTCCTTCCTCGACGGCCTGTTCGGCCGCAAGGAGGAGCCGCCGGCCCCTCCGGCCCGGGCGCCCGAGCCGGAGGCCGCCCCGGCCCCGGCCAAGAAGGCGGCAGCCAAGCCCGGCAAAGGACCAGACAAGGCGGCCGAGAAGAGCTCAGAGAAACCCGCTGAGAAGACCGGCAGCATCAAGGCGGCGGCCAAGCCCGGCGCGCCCGCTTCGGCGGCCCCGGCAGCCCCGTCCGGCACGCGGGTTGCGGCGGTCGGAGCGCCGACCCTCGGCGCCTCGCTGCAGGATGCCGACCCGGCCACCGTCGTGGCGGCGGCCAACAGCTATTTCAACGGCTTCCAGACCCTGACCGGCGGCTTCATCCAGATCGGCGCCGACGGGCGGCGCATCGGCGGCAAGCTCACGCTCGCCAAGCCCGGGCGCCTGCGCTTCGAGTACGACCAGCCCTCCCCGCTCGAAGTGGTGGCCGACGGCACCTCGGTCGCGGTGCGTGACCGCAAGCTCGGCACCCAGGATCTCTACTTCATCTCGCAGACGCCGCTGAAATTCCTGCTGCGGGAGAAGATCGACCTCGCCCGCGACCTGACGGTGAGCGAGGTGACCAACGATCCGGGCGGCGTGCGCATCGGGCTGGAGGACCGCTCGACGCTGGGCGGCACCTCGAAGATCCAGCTCTTCTTCGACGCCGAGATGAAGACCCTGTCGCAATGGCGGATCACCGACCCGCAGGGCTATCTCACCACCGTGCAGCTCTCGAACCTGCAGAAGGGCAAGGCGGTCGATGGGTCGCTGTTCTTCATCAATTACGGCCGGTCCGAGGACAAGGCGATGCAGCAGCAGATCGAGGGACGAAACCCCTGATCTGAGCGCGATGAGGGACGGCAACAACATGAATTGCTTCCCCCCTCCGCATCACCAAAATGTGTTGTCTCGCCCCGTGTTGAGTGCTCTCAAATTCTTTGAATAATTCCCTGGATACGCTCCGGCGCATCCCGGCTTTAAGCATCCGTTGAGAGGAAAGCAGGCCTATAGGTGGGCCGCCCAGGTGGGGCGGCCTCCATAGGACGCTGTCCGGCCGCATGTCCGCCCTCGCCGCTCCGTCGCTGTCGATCGCCCTGCCGTTCGAGGCGGCGCTGGCCGAGATGGCCGCGCCCCTGCTCCTGCTCGATGTGGGCGGCAGCGTCGTCTTCGCCAATGCCCACGCGGCGGCCTTGCTCGCCTGCACCGAACCGGTCGGCCTTCCCCTCCCCGCCCTGCTGGTACCCTTTGGCGCCGCGGAGCCGGAGGCCGAGCCCATCCTGGAAGCTGTGCGCGCCGCCCGCCCCATCCGGGTGCGGCTCACCCTCGGCGGCGACCGCCGCGTCGAGGCGGCGCTGGCGCCACTCTCGGTCGGCGGCTTCGCCCTCACCTTCGAGGACGTGACCGAGCAACTCCGCGGCGCGGCCCTGGCCCGGCAGGAGCCGCTCACCGGCCTGTGCAACCGCGTCGGCCTGCACGACCGCCTCGACGCGGCGCTGACCGAGGCGGCCCGGACGGGGGCACCGCTCGCGGTGCTGATGCTCGACCTCGATCGGTTCAAGACGGTCAACGACACCCTCGGGCATCCGGTCGGCGATGCGCTCCTGCGCAAGGTCGCCGAGCGCCTGCGCCGGGCCACCCGCAGCGGGGATCTGGTCGCGCGGCTCGGCGGCGACGAGTTCGCCATCCTTCAAGTCGATCCCCAAGTTGGACCCCATGCTGGCGTCGAGCAGCCGCACGCGGCCGAGGCGCTGGCACGCCGCCTCGTCGATCTCGTCGGGCGCACCTACGTCGTCGATGGCCACATGCTCAATGTCGGCGTCAGCGTCGGCGTCGCCATCGCCCCCGCCGACGGCCAGAACGCCGACGACCTGCTGAAACACGCCGACCTCGCGCTCTACCGTGCCAAGGCCGCGGGCCGGGGCACCTACCGCTTCTTCGAGCCGGCGATGAACGCGCAGATGCAAGCGCGCCGCGGCCTGGAGATCGACCTGCGCCGGGCAATGGCCCTCAAGCAGTTCGATCTCGCCTTCCAGCCGCAGATCCAGCTGGAGAGCGGGGACGTCACGGGCTTCGAGGCGCTGCTGCGCTGGAACCACCCCGAGCGCGGACCGGTCTCGCCGGCCCTGTTCATTCCGTTGGCCGAGGAGATCGGCGTCATCGTCGGCATCGGCGAGTGGGTGTTGCGCACCGCCTGCCGCGAGGCGGCGCGCTGGCCGCACCCCGCATCGATCGCCGTGAACCTCTCGCCTGTGCAGTTCCGCGGCGGCCGGCTGGTCGAGACGGTGACGAACGTGCTGGCCCAGACCGGCCTCGACCCGGCCCGGCTGGAACTGGAGATCACCGAAGGCGCGCTCCTCGAGAACACCGACAGCGTGCTCGACGTGCTGAACGGCCTGCGCGCGCTCGGCGTGAAGATCTCGATGGACGATTTCGGCACCGGCTACTCGTCCCTGAGCTACCTGCAGAAATTCCCCTTCGACAAGATCAAGATCGACCAGTCCTTCGTCCGCGGCATGGAGGGCAATGCCGAGTGCGGGGCGATCGTGCGGGCCATCGCCCGGCTCGGCGCCAGCCTCGGCATGCGCACCACCGCCGAAGGGGTCGAGACGGCGACGCAGCTCGACGCCATCCGCGCCGAGGGCTGTACCGAGGTCCAGGGCTACCTGACCGGACGCCCGATGCCGGCCGCCCAGGCCGCCGCCCTGTTGTCGGCCTCGCCCGCTCCCTCGCCCTCGACCTTGCCCGCCTGATCCAGGAGCCCGCCGAATGAAGCCGAAAGACCTGCGCCGCCTCGTCTACTACAGCCGCAACCGGGTCGCCGGCGCCCCCGCGGCAATGGACGAGACGATCCGCGGCATCCTGGCCGCGAGCCGCACCAACAACGCCCGCATCGACGTCACCGGGGCGCTGATGTTCAACGCCGGCTGCTTCGCGCAGGTGCTGGAGGGGCCGGAAGACGCGGTCGAGGCCACCTTCGAGCGCATCCAGCAGGACGAGCGCCACGGCGAGGTCTCGCTGCTCGCCTTCGAGGCGGTGGAGACGCGCCTCTTCACCGATTGGTCGATGGCCTATGTCGGGGCCTCGCCGGACGACGCGGCCCGCTACGGCGACGTGGCCGGCGAGAGCGGCTTCGACCTCTCGCGGATGACCGGAGACCGGCTCTGCGCCATGCTGCACGGGCTCGCCCTAGAGGAGGAGGCGGCCGAGGCCTGACGGTTTGCGAGGCGCGCAGGTTCCGCTATCGGAGCGGCTCTCCACGCCACGCTTCTCAGGCAATCCCCGTGCGCCTCACCGTCACGACCTGGAACATCAACTCGGTGCGTCTGCGCATCGAGTCCGTGCTGCGCTTCCTCCGCGAAGCGCAGCCGGACGTGCTGTGCCTGCAGGAGACCAAGTGCCCCGACGACCAGTTCCCGCTCAAGGCGTTCAAGGGATCGGGCTACGAGAACATCGTCTTCGCCGGGCAGAAGGGCTATAACGGCGTCGCGATCATCTCGCGGTTTCCGCTGCTGACCCGCGACGTGATGAGCTTCTGCGAGCGGCCCGATGCGCGCCACATCTCAGCAGTGCTCGGGCCCGAGGCGGGACCGGCAGCGGGGATCGTGCTGCACGATTTCTACGTGCCCGCGGGCGGCGACATGCCCCACCGCGACCTCAACCCGAAATTCGCGCACAAGCTCGACTTCCTGTCCGAATTGCGGGTCTGGGGCGGACGGCGGGTCTCCGGGCCGGCGATCCTGGTGGGCGACCTCAACGTTGCGCCGCTGGAGCACGACGTCTGGTCGCACAAGCAGCTCCTCGATGTGGTGAGCCACACCCCCGTCGAGACCGAAGCGCTCGAGACACTGCGGGGCGAGGCCGGCTGGATCGACGCGGCGCGGCTCCTCACCCCGGAGCCGGAGAAGATCTACACGTGGTGGAGCTACCGCTCGCCGAACTGGGAACTCGCCAACAAGGGCCGGCGCCTCGACCATACCTGGGTCTCGCCCGATCTCGCCGGCACCGTGCGCCGGGTCGCCGTGTTCCGCGAGGCGCGCGGCTGGGAGAAGCCGTCCGATCACGTCCCGGTGACGTTGACGTTGGAGCTCTGAGCCGGGAACGCGGAAGCCCGTCCAGGCATTGGGTCTCCAATCTGAGCTTTCGCAATGGAGTCCCACCGCATGCGCTCGATCCTGCGCCAGATCGTCGTCGTCTTCCTGCTGCCCAAGGCCATCGGCTACCTGCGTCGCCGCTTCGGCGGCGGTCGCGCCGCAGGCTCTCATCGCTCGTACTGAGTGCGGGCTTCCAAAGGGATCATCCCTTTGGCGGGGTGCCGGGGCAGAGCCCCGGCCTCCCTTCAACCAGGGCTCTGCCCTGGACCCGCGAAAGGACCTGTCCTTTCGAAACCCGGATTCCGGCCGACGCGCCGGCGGCTGTAGCCGAACCAGATCGCCAGCCCGAGGCCGAGCCAAGCCAGCAGGCGCAGCCACGTATCGCCGGGCAGGCTCACCATCAGGGCGAGGCAGGCGAGGATGCCGAGCACCGGCACCACGGCACCGCCCGGCACGCGGAAGGGCCGTGCCCGCTCCGGCTCCGTCCGTCGAAGAATCAGCACGCTGGCACAGACGAGGATGAACGCGAACAGCGTCCCGATGCTGACGAGTTCGCCGAGGATGTCGATCGGCACCAAAGCCGCCACCACGGCCGTGGCGAGACCGATCACCCCTTGCGCGACGAACGGCGTCCGGCTCCGCGCCCCGATCCGTGCGAACAGATCCGGCAGCATGCGGTCGCGGGCCATGGCGTAGCAGATCCGCGCTTGGCCATAGAGCGCGGTGAGCGCCGCGGTGGTGAGCCCGATCAACGCGCCCGCCTTGATCGCCGCGGAGAAGCCGGTCAGCCCCGTCACCGCCATGGCCCGCGCGATCGGGTCGGCCACGTCGAGGTCGCGATAGGGCACGAGGCCGGTGAGCACGGCGGCCACCGCCACGTAGAGCGCCGCGGTGACGAGGAGCGAACCGATCAAGCCCACCGGCGCGTCCCGCTGCGGATTGCGGGTCTCGCCGGCGGCGGTCGAGATGGTCTCGAAGCCGACATAGGCGAAGAACACGACCCCCGCCCCGCGAAAGATCCCGCTCCAGCCGAAGGCGCCGAACGTGCCCTCGTTCGCAGGCACCAGCGGCTGCCACAGTTCGGGCCGCAGATGCCCCACGCCGAGGCCGAGGAAAGCGAGGATGATCGCGACCTTCAGCGCCACCAGCACGGCATTGGTGCGGGCCGCCTCCCGGTTGTCGCGCATCAGCAGGGCGGTGAGCGCCAGCACGACGAGCGCCGCCGGAAGGTTCACGATCCCGCCCTCCCCCGGCCCCGCGGCCAGCCATGCCGGCAGCCGCAGGCCCGCATCGGCGAGCAGGCTCTGCGCATAGCCCGACCAGCCGACGGCGATGGTCGCCGCCGCCATGGCGAATTCGAGAACCAGATCCCAGCCAATGATCCAGGCCGGCAGGGCGCCGAGCGTGACGTAGGTGTAGGAATAGGTCGAGCCGGCCACGGGGATCATCGCGGCGAGTTCCGCGTAGCACAGGGCCACCAGCCCGCTCGCGACCGCGCCGAGCACGAAGGAGAGCATCAGCCCCGGCCCGGCATAATTCGCCGCCGCCGTGCCGGTGAGCACGAAGATGCCCGCCCCGACGGTTGCGCCGACGCCGATGCAGACGAGGCTGAAGGCGGAGAGGTTTCGGGCGAGCGCCGGACCGTCCGAATCGGCGGCGTCCGCGACGAGGGCGGCGATGGGCTTTCGGGCGCCGAGGGCGGAACGGGGCATAGGGTCTCACGTGCCTGACCGGACTGCATCCGGCGAAGCGAAAGCCGGGCCGGATGCAGGGCGGGATCGGGAAGCAGTATGGGGCGGATTTCGCCTCGACGGGCGGCGCCACTGGCACATCCCGCGATTTCGTGTATGGTCCGCGCCGCCTCGACCCGGTTACCGGGCGGGGCTTGTGCCGCTTGCGGCTGACCGTGCTGGACGACATCCCGGCACCGGCCCGACCGCGAGTTTTTCAAAGGTGCCCTTCCCTCCCATGGGCGGCGCCTCCGACCAAACCTCCATCTGAAAGGCCTGCGATGTCGATCACGGCAGAGCGCAAGACCGCGCTCATCAAGGACTACGCCAAGGGCAACAAGGACACCGGCTCGCCGGAGGTCCAGATCGCCATCCTCACCGAGCGGATCACCAACCTGACCGCCCACTTCAAGACCCACGGCAAGGACAACCACTCCCGCCGCGGCCTCCTGAAGCTGGTCTCGCAGCGCCGCTCGCTGCTCGACTACCTGAAGCGCAAGGAAGAGGCGCGCTACCGCACCCTCATCGAGCGCCTCGGCATCCGCCGCTAAGGCCTGCCGAACCTTCGCGCGGTCCCCCACGGGGCCGCGTTTTCACAAGCCGCGCTTCGCACGAAGTGGACGCCGGTTCGGCGTCGAAGAGCGCGGCAGACCAAGAAGGATCGCTCGGGCATGGGGCCCGGCCGGTCCGATCCGGGCGGCTTGAAGGCGCAGGGCGCCAGGGCAGGATCGCGAGACGCTTCCTTGAGACGAAGCGTCTCGCCGTCTTGCCTCTGGCGGCGCCGGGCTCAGCCCACCGCATGTTTGAAGGCGAGAGACATATGTTCGACGTACAACGTGAAGAGCTGATCTGGGGCGACCGCAAGCTCGTCCTCGAGACCGGCAAGACCGCCCGCCAGGCGGACGGCTCCGTGGTCGCCACCTACGGCGAGACCACCGTGCTCGCCACCGTGGTCGCGGGCAAGGAGCCCAAGGCCGGCATCGACTTCCTGCCGCTCACCGTGAACTACCAGGAGCGCGCCTACGCCGCCGGCCGCATCCCCGGCGGCTACTTCAAGCGCGAAGGCCGTCCCTCCGAGAAGGAGACGCTGGTCTCCCGCCTGATCGACCGCCCGATCCGTCCGCTCTTCGTCGAGGGCTGGCGCAACGACACCCAGGTCGTCGTCACCGTCCTCTCCCACGATCTCGAGAACGATCCCGACATCGTCGCGATGGTCGCGGCCTCCGCCGCCCTCACCCTCTCGGGCGTGCCCTTCATGGGCCCGATCGGCGCGGCCCGCGTCGGCTACCTCAACGGCGGCTACAAGCTGAACCCGCTCGTGACGGAAATCGCCGAATCGACCCTCGACCTCGTCGTCGCCGGCACCCAGGACGCGGTGCTGATGGTCGAGTCCGAGGCCAAGGAGCTCTCCGAGGACGTGATGCTCGGGGCCGTGATGTTCGGCCACAAGCACTTCCAGCCGGTGATCGAGGCGATCATCCGTCTGGCCGAGAAGGCCGCCAAGGAGCCGCGCGATTTCACCCCGCCGGAGAACGCCGACGTCGAAGCCGCCGTTCTCGCGGTCGCCGAGACCGAGCTGCGCGAGGCCTACAAGAAGACGGTCAAGCAGGAGCGCTACGCCGCCGTCGACGCCGTGAAGGCGAAGGTCGTGGCCGCACTCTGCCCGGCCGAGGGCGAGCAGAAGTTCAGCCCTGAGAAGGTCAAGGCGGCCTTCAAGGAAGCGCAGTCGAAGGTGGTCCGCTGGAACATCCTCGACACCGGCTCGCGCATCGACGGCCGTGACGTAAAAACGGTCCGCTCGATCGTCTCCGAGGTCGGCGTGCTGCCCCGCGCCCACGGTTCGTCGCTGTTCACCCGCGGCGAGACCCAGGCGCTGGTCGTGGCCACGCTCGGCACCGGCGAGGACGAGCAGTTCATCGACGCGCTGGAGGGGACCTACAAGGAGCGCTTCCTGCTCCACTACAACTTCCCTCCCTACTCCGTCGGCGAGACCGGCCGCATGGGTTCGCCCGGCCGCCGCGAGATCGGCCACGGCAAGCTCGCCTGGCGCGCGATCCGGCCCGTTCTGCCGCCGGCTCACGAGTTCCCGTACACGATCCGCGTGGTCTCCGAGATCACCGAGTCGAACGGCTCGTCCTCGATGGCCTCGGTCTGCGGCGGCTCGCTGTCGCTGATGGATGCGGGCGTGCCCCTGCGCCGTCCGGTTGCCGGCATCGCCATGGGCCTCATCCTCGAAGGTGAGCGCTTCGCGGTGCTGTCCGACATCCTCGGCGACGAGGATCACCTCGGCGACATGGACTTCAAGGTGGCCGGCTCGGAGGAGGGCATCACCTCCCTCCAGATGGACATCAAGATCGCCGGCATCACCGAGGAGATCATGAAGATCGCCCTCGCCCAGGCCAAGGACGGCCGCGCCCACATCCTGGGCGAGATGTCCAAGGCCCTGACCGCGGCCCGTCCGGAGCTCGGCGAATACGCGCCGCGCATCGAGACGATGCAGATCCCCACCGACAAGATCCGTGACGTGATCGGCACCGGCGGCAAGATCATCCGCGAGATCGTCGAGAAGACCGGCGCCAAAATCAACATCGAGGATACCGGCATCGTCAAGATCGCCTCCTCCGACGGCAAGGCGATCAAGGCGGCCTATAACTGGATCCGCTCCATCGTCGCCGAGCCCGAGGCCGGCACGATCTACGACGGCACGATCGTCAAGATCATGGAGTTCGGCGCCTTCGTGAACTTCTTCGGCGCGAAGGACGGCCTCGTCCACATCTCGGAGCTGGCCGCCCAGCGCGTCGCCAAGGTCGGCGACGTCGTGAAGGAGGGCCAGAAGGTCAAGGTGAAGTTCCTCGGTGCCGACGAGCGCGGCAAGATCCGCCTCTCGATGAAGGTCGTCGATCAGGAGACCGGCGAGGACCTCACCGAGAAGCTGAAGGCCGAGCGGGCTGAGCGCGGCGAGCCGGAGCGCGAGGAGCGCAGCGACCGCGGTGATCGTGGTGACCGCGGCCCCCGCCGCGACCGCGGCGAGCGCCGCCGGGAATCGTCGGGCGAATAAGCCCCGTCCCGCACGCCATACCGGACGTTTGAAGAGCGCGGTCCCTCCGGGGGCCGCGCTCTTTGCTTGTGGCCCTCGGCCATTTTGCTCAATGGCAAAGTATCGATTGCCTATTTTCCATATCAAATCGGTAAATACGGAATAATTCAACCTTCGCCAAGCTGAGCCGGATTAGGACCAAGACTTCCCCGTCTATTCTAATAAAATAAGGGGAAGCTTATGAGAAACGCTCGCCAGTGCCGCGCTATGCTGCGGCCGATGCTGCTTGGCTCCGTTGCCTGTACAAGCATCGCTGCGGCTTTCATCCACCCGGCGCGGGCGCAAGTCACAGACATCAATACCGGCCTGCCGACCGCTCAGGCGGTCCATCCGCTCGCCGCGTCTCCCTCGGTCGGCGGCGTCACCCTCGATATGATCAGCGTCGCCGGGTCCGGGGCCGGGCGCGGCCTCGTCGTCGACAGCTCCGGTTCGCAGGTCGGCTACCTCGCCCGGCGCCTGCGCTCCTCGACCAAGACCGATACGCCGCTGATCGACACGCCGCAGGCGATCTCGGTGGTGACGGAGGCGCAGATCCGCGACCAGAACGTGCAGAGCATCGGCGAGGCGCTGCGCTACGTCCCCGGCGTCGCCATCGCCCAGGGCGAGGGCCACCGCGACGAGATCCTGATCCGCGGCCAGCGCACGACGGCCGACTTCTTCGTCAACGGCATCCGCGACGACGCGCGCTACTTCCGCGACCTCTACAACACCCAGCGCATCGAGGTGTTGAAGGGCCCCAATGCGATGATCTTCGGCCGCGGCGGCGGCGGCGGCGTGGTCAACCGCGTGCTCAAGGAGGCCGACGGGGTGCCGATCCGCGAGGTGCTGGTGCAGGGCGGCCAGTTCGGGAACAAGCGCATGGCGGTGGATCTCGGCGACCGCGTCTCCGACAGCGCCTTCTTCCGCCTCAACGGCGTGTTCGAGGATACCGGCACCTATCGCGACTTCATCGACATCCGCCGCTACGGCGTGAACCCGACGATGACCTTCCTGCTCGGGCCGCAGACGACGCTGCGCCTGTCCTACGAGCTCTTCTCCGACAACCGCATCGCCGACCGCGGCATCCCCTCGCAGTTCGGGCGCCCCTGGCGCTATCGCGAGAACACCAGCACGCTGTTCGGCGCGCCCTTGATCTCGAACGGCTTCGTCGATGCCCATATCGGCAACGCGCAGTTGGACCACGTCTTCGAGAGCGGCGTCGTGATGCGCAGCCAGACGCGGATCGCCGACTACGCGAAGTACCATCAGAACGCCTACCCCAACAGTCCGGTCAGTGCCGACGAGACCGCGTTCGTGATGCGCGGCTACGGCAGCCAGACCGACCGCACGAACACCTTCAACCAGACCGACTTCACCTACAAATTCAACACCGGCCCCCTCGCCCACACCGTGGTGGCCGGCCTGGAACTCGGCTTTCAGGAGGGGATCGACTTCCGGCGCGACTTCATCTGGAATTCGACCGGCACCCGCAACCTCCCCGTCAATCCCTTCGCGCCGACCACGACCGAGGGGGCAACGCTGCGGAATCTCGCGTCGGGCCGCAACAACACCTATCGGCTCGGCGTGTTCTCCGCCTTCGCCCAGGACCAGATCGAGATCGACGAGCATCTGCAGTTCATCGTCGGCGCACGCTTCGACCGCTTCGATTTCCAATCGCGCGACCGTCGTCCCGACGCCGCGACCGGCCTCCCTGCCCAACCGAACAGCCGCATCGACAATCTCGTCTCGCCGCGGGTCGGCGTCGTGGTGAAGCCGCTGCCGAATCTCGCCTTCTACGGCAGCTATTCGGTGTCCTTCCTGCCGAGCGCCGGCGATCAGTTCCGCGTGCTGGACCCGACAACCGCCTTGTCCGCACCCGAGCGGTTCGAGAACGCGGAAATCGGCGTGAAATACGAGATCACGCCGGCCCTGATCCTCACCGCTGCGCTGTTCAACCTCGATCGCGACAACCAGCCGATCCCCTCATCCACCGAAGCGGGTTTCTCCGCCGGCCCAGGCAAGACGAACACAAGGGGGGCCGAGATCGGCATTGCCGGCTACGCGACCGATTGGTGGCAGATCTCCGGCGGCTACGCCTATACCGAGCCGCGCATCGTCGCCGACATTGATGACGACGGCGACGTGATCCAGGCCGGCAACCTTGTCGGCGGCGTTCCGCTCAACACCTTCAGCCTGTGGAACAAATTCGACATCGGCGAGCGATTCTCCGTCGGCGTCGGCTACCTCTACCAGGATGCCAGCTTCGCATCGTCGGACAACGCGGTGCGCCTGCCGAGCTTCTCGCGCTTCGATGCCGGCGTGTTCTACGCGTTCAGCGAGACCATGCGCGCTCAGGTCAACATCGAGAATCTGTTCGACCGGCGCTACGTCATCTCCGCGCACAACAACAACAACATCCTGCCCGGCGCGCCTCGGACCGTGCGCTTCCAGCTCATCGCGCGGTTCTGACCTGCGAGGGCGCCCGAGGCTTCCGCGCCCGCGCGCCCTCCCCTAACACCGGGGTGACGCCCGCCGCGCGGGTGCCTCGCCCCGGAGCCCTCATGTCCGACGATCTCGTCTTCTACACCAACCCGATGTCCCGCGGCCGGATCGTCCGCTGGATGCTGGAGGAGGTCGGCGCGCCCTACCGCACCGAGATCCTCGGCTACGGCAGCTCCATGAAGGCGCCGGCCTACCGGGCGATCAACCCGATGGGGAAGGTGCCGGCGCTGCGCCACGGCGAGACGGTGGTGACCGAATGCCCCGCAATCCTCGCCTATCTCGCCGACGCCTTCCCGCAGGCCGGGCTCGCCCCTGAGCCTAGCCACCACGACCGCGGCCCCTATTACCGCTGGCTATTCTTCTGCGCCGGCCCCCTCGAGGCGGCGGTCACGAACGGCGTGCTCAAAGTGAGCGTCCCCGACGACCCGCGCATGCAGGGCATGGTCGGCTATGGCAGCCTGGAAACGGCCCTCGACACGCTCGAAACCGCCGTCTCCGGGGTGGAGTTCGTGGCGGGCGACCGGTTCAGCGCCGCCGACCTCTACGTCGCCGCGCATCTCGGCTGGGGCATGCAGTTCGGTACGATCCCGAAGCGCCCGGCCTTCGAGGCCTATGCCGGGCGCCACCTCGCTCGCGAGGCAGCCGCGCGGGCGCGGGCGATCGATGACGCTTTGCTCGCCGAGGCGCAGGCGGCGTCATAGTCACCGACCGACGGAACGGCCCCGCCCGCCCCGCGTTCGCCCCGCGAAGTCGCACGAGCGTCGAGAAGGAGTGCGTTGACCGTGAACGAGATGATCGAGGACATTTTTTCGGGCGAACCGAACCTGAGCATGACCGAGCGGGCGGTCTCCGTTGCGCTGGGGCTCGGCATCGCCGCCGCGGCGGCTCAGCCCCGGCCGAACAAGCTCCTGAGCCTCGCCGCCCTTGTGGTTGGCGTCGGGCTTGCCGTGCGCGGTGCCACCGGCCATTGCGCGGTCAAGGCGGTCACCGCGGGCGGGCGCGACCTGACCGGCTGATCTCGCGCGTTCCGCGATCGAAGCTGCGTGTGGTCGCGACGCGATCAGGCGCAGCCTCAATCGGCCGAGACGTCGGCCGAAGACCGGGGCGCGAACGCGTCCGGTTTCCCGTCTGGAACGGAGCCGGCCTCGAAACGCTGCCGCGCCTCTTGAATGGCCGCATGGTTCTGCTCGGCCCAGCCGACGAGGTGAGCGAGCGGATCAAGGAGCGCGCTTCCCAACGGCGTCAACCGGTACTCGACACTCGGCGGCTTCGTCGGGAACACCGTCCGTGAAATGAGGCCGTCCCGTTCGAGGTCGCGAAACGTCTGCGTCAGCATCCGCTTGGAGATGTCGGGGATCATGCGGGCAACCGCGCTAAACCGGCCCGGCCCTGCGGCCAATGCGATCAAGATCAGCATCGACCACTTGTCGCCGACCCGATCCAGCACATCGCGGACCGGACATGACGCGATCTCCGTAAAACTGGACTGCCAAACGGCAAATTTCCGTGCCAGCTCGCTTTGACCCGGCCGGAGGGCGGTTCCGTCGCTGTCACCTTGTCCCAAAGAAGTGCCTCCTTCACGGCTCACACGGTCTCAATTAGGTACCTTGTACCGCATGGGAACCGAGTGGGACCACCATGATGAGCACATCCGAACCGCGTCTTTTCGTGACCGGTGCCACCGGCCAGCTCGGCCGGCTGGTGATCGAAGCCTTGCTGAAGCGGGTGCCGGCCGACACCATCGTGGCGGGTGTCCGCTCGCTGAAGAGTGCTGCGGCTGAGGACCTGCGCGCGCAAGGCGTCACGCTCCGCGTGGCCGACTACGCGCGTCCCGAGACATTGGCGGAAGCCTTTCGCGGCATCGACCGCCTGCTGCTCATCTCATCCAGTGAGATCGGCCAGCGCGTTGCCCAGCACCAGAACGTCATCCAAGCCGCCCGGCAATCCGGCGTGAACCTGATCGCCTATACCAGCCTGCTTCGCGCCGACACCTCGCCACTCGCACTAGCGGACGAGCATCGGCGGACGGAAGACGCACTGAAGGCTTCCGGCCTGTCCTTCGCCGTGCTGCGCAATGGCTGGTACACCGAGAACTACGCGGCCTCGATCGCGCCGGCCCTGGCCCATGGGGTCCTTCTGGGCAGTGCGGGCGAGGGCCGGATCGCCTCCGCCGCGCGGGCGGACTTCGCCGAGGCCGCCGCCGTCGTACTGACGACAGATGGCCATGACGGACGCGTCTACGAACTGGCGGGGGATGACGCCTACACCCTGGACGAGTTCGCGGCAGCGGTGAGCGTGCTGTCCGGCCAGACGGCCGTCTACCGGAACCTGACGGAGGCTGAGTTCAAGGCAGCCCTGGTCGCCGCCGGCCTGCCGGAGGACTTCGCGGCGCTGCTCGCCGATTCGGACATGGCAGCGGCCCAGGGCGGACTCAACGATACGAACCGCCAGTTGAGCGGGCTGATCGGCCGACCGACGACCCCGTATCGCACCACAATCGCCGGAACGATCAGCGGGATGGCGGCCCAAGGCTGACGCTTTCGGCGCGCCGGTGGCCGCGGCTTCGGCTTCGGCTTCCGGGCCCAACGAAAAAAAGAGGCGCCCCGCGAGGAGCGCCTCCTTTTTCTTCAAAGCGGGCTGCCGCCTGTCAGAGCGAGCGGCTGCTAGTCCGGCCGGCGATGAAGCCGTAGATCGCCAGCACCACGCAGGCGCCGACGATGGAGCCGATGAAGCGCGCGCCCTCGTTGGGCCCGTACCAGCCGACCGCCTGACCGATGAAGGTCGCGACGAAGGCGCCGACGATGCCGAGGATCGTCGTCAGGATGAAGCCGGACGGCTCCTTGTCACCGGGCATGATGAACTTGGCGATGATGCCGGCCACGAAGCCGATGATGATGGTCCAGAGAATTTCCATGTCGTCCCAACCCCGAAAGTCGTCGTCGATCTGAAGCTCCGGCCGGAAGACCCGGAAGACTTGGCCGTATTCGGATGACAAACGCGCGAGCGACGACGCCGGTTGCCTTGGGAAATGCGGGACCGTCCAAAAAATCCGGGCCTGCGCGACCGGCCCCGCCTCCGGCATTCCGGCGCGCCGCTCGAACCCCTTTACGGGGTACCGCTCCGGGCGGCAGAAGGGTTCGCTTCCTTCACGAATCGAGACCGGCGACCCTACGATGACCATCGAACGCTACGAGACCGGCCCGCGCATGTCCCAGGCGGTCGCCCACGGCGACCTCGTGTTCCTGGCAGGTCAGGTGGCCGCCGACGTGGTCGGCACCGGCGTCACCGCACAGACGCAGCAGATCCTGGAACAGATCGACCGGCTGCTGATGGCGACGGGCAGCGACAAGGCCCGCATCCTCTCGGCGACCGTCTATCTCGCCGATATCGGGAGCTTTGCCGAGATGAACGCCGCCTGGGACGCCTGGGTCGACAAGGGGAACCCGCCCGCCCGCGCCACCGTCGAGGCGCGGCTCGCCGGGCCGGAATACCTCGTCGAGATCGTGGTCACGGCCGTCCGGGGCAAATCGTGATCCGGCGGCTTCTGCTGGGAGGGCTCGCCGCCCTCCCCCTCCTCCTCTGCGCGACCGGCGGGGTGCGGGCCGAGGAGCGGGTCGTCAACATCTACAACTGGTCGGACTACATCGACCCGAAGGTGCTCGACGACTTCACCAAGGAGACGGGGATCAAGGTCGTCTACGACACCTACGACAACAACGAGATCCTCGAGACGAAGCTCTTGGCCGGCAAGTCCGGCTACGACATCGTCGTGCCCTCCGGCCCCTTCCTTCAGCGCCTGATCAAGGCGGGCGTGTTCCTGCCGCTCGACAAGGCGAAGATCCCGAACCTCAAACACGCTTGGCCCGAGATCAGCACCCGGCTTCAAGCCTATGATCCGGGCAACACGTTCGCCGTCGATTACATGTGGGGCACCACCGGCATCGGTGTGAACGTCTCGGCCGTGCGCGAGCGGCTGGGCGCCAACGCCCCCCTCAATAGCTGGAGCCTCGTGCTCAATCCCGGCTCGATCGCGAAGCTGAAGGATTGCGGAGTCATGCTCCTCGACTCCCCCGAGGACCTGATTCCCTCGATCCTGCCCTTCTACGGCTTCAAGTCGGATTCGAAGCGTTGGGATGACATCACCGCGGTGACCGACGCGCTCTACAAGGTCCGCGGCGCGGTGCGGAAATTCCACTCCTCGGAATATGTCAACGGGCTTGCCAACGGCGATGTCTGCCTCGCGGTCGGCTATTCCGGCGACGTGATGCAGGCGAAGAAGCGCGCCGAGGAATCGAAGAACGGCATCGAGATCGCCTACTTCATCCCGAAGGAAGGTGCGCTGATGTGGTTCGACGCCTTCGCGATCCCGAAGGATGCCGCCCACCCGGCCGAGGCGCACGCCTTCATCGACTACATGATGCGCACCGAAGTGGCGGCGGCCAACACCAACTTCGTCTCCTTCGCCAACGGCAACCTCGCCGCGCGCAAGCTCGTGAAGCCGGAGCTTCTCAACAATCCCGGCATCTACCCGGACGAGACGACGATGCAGCGGCTCTCGGTCAACACCGCCTGGAACGACTCGACCCAGCGCTTCGTCACGCGAGCCTGGACGCGGGTGCGCACCGGCCGCTAGAGCATCATCTAGAGCATCATCCGGAAAGGTGGTTGCCGGCTTTCGGAAAAAGATGATGCAAAAACAAAAGCTTAGAGCATCGTCCTGGATCTGATATCCAGGACGATGCTCTAAGCGCCCTTTCGCGGAGCCCGACCCTCCCCTCGGCGGGGGTGCCGAGGCAGCGCCCCGGCCGAACGAGAAAGGCCCCGGCTCTTCCGAGCCGGGGCCTTTCTCATGTCGTGGGTCCGGAAAGGAGCGGCCGATTACTCGGCCGCCGCCGGGGGCAGCTCGCTGAGTTCGGCGGCGTTGGCCGCGTTCTCGGCGGAGCGCTGCTGAAGGATCAGGTTGTCACGGCGGCGCGCGATGGAGCGGATGTCCGCCGCGAGCGAGCCGGTGCCGGCCGGGATGAGCGAACCGACGATGACGTTCTCCTTCAGGCCGTCCAAGGTATCGACCTTGCCGTTGACCGCCGCCTCCGTGAGGACGCGGGTGGTCTCCTGGAACGAGGCCGCCGAGATGAACGACTTGGTCTGCAGCGACGCCTTGGTGATGCCGAGCAGGACGGGCACGCCCTGGATCGGCTTCTTGCCCTCGGCGAGGAGCTTCTCGTTGAAGTCGGCCAGTTCGGTGCGGTCGATCTGATCGCCCGTGAGGATGTCGGAGTCGCCGCCGTCGGTGATTTCCACCTTCTGCAGCATCTGCCGGACGATGACCTCGATGTGCTTGTCGTTGATCGACACGCCCTGGAGCCGGTAGACCTCCTGGATCTCGTTGACGAGGTAGGCGGCAAGCTCCTCCACGCCCTTGATCGCCAGGATGTCGTGCGGCGCCGGGTTGCCGTCGACGATGTAGTCGCCGAGTTCCACCACGTCCCCGTCCTGCAAGTGGATGTGCTTGCCCTTCGGGATCAGGTACTCGACGGCATCGGAGCCGTCATGCGGCGTCAGCGTCAGACGACGCTTGTTCTTGTAGTCGCGGCCGAAGGCGATCGAGCCCGACTTCTCGGCGATGATCGCCGCATCCTTCGGACGACGCGCCTCGAACAGCTCCGCCACCCGCGGCAGACCGCCGGTGATGTCGCGGGTCTTGGCCGAGTCCGTCGAGACACGGGCGAGCACGTCGCCGGCCCGCACCTTCGCACCCGGATCGAGACCGATGATGGCATCGACCGGCAGGTAGTAGCGGGCGTCCGAACCGCGGGCCAGCTTCACCGGCTTGCCGTCCTGATCCAGCACGAGCATGGCCGGCTTCAGGTCGGAGGTGCGGGACGAACCGCGCCAGTCGATGACGACGCGCTTGGCGATGCCGGTCGACTCGTCGGTGGTCTCGGTGATGGACTGGCCATCATAGAGATCCTCGTAGCCGACGATACCGTCCACCTCGGCGACGATCGGACGGGTGTAGGGGTCCCACTCCGCGATCCGCTGGCCGCGCTTGATCGTGTCGCCCTCGTCGACGCGCACACGGGCACCATATTGCAGGCGGTGAACCGCCCGCTCGGTCCCGTCCGGCCCGACGATCACCACCGCGACTGAACGGCCGGTGGCGATGAGGTCGCCATCCGAGTTCTTGGCCAGCGAGCGGTTGCGGATCTTGATCGTGCCCTCGAAGCTCGACTCGACGAAGGACGAATCCGCGATCTGCGCCGCACCGCCGATGTGGAAGGTACGCATGGTGAGCTGGGTGCCCGGCTCGCCGATCGACTGCGCCGCGATGACGCCGACCGCCTCGCCCATGTTGACGGGCGTGCCGCGGGCCAGATCGCGCCCGTAGCAGGTGGCGCAGACGCCGCTCTTGGTCTGGCAGACCAGCACCGAGCGGATCTTCACCTCCTGGATGCCGGCGGCGTTGATCGCCGGCAGGTGACGCTCCTCGATCGTCTCGTTCGTCTTGACGATAACGGTGCCGTCCTGCGCCACCAGATCCTCGGCCGTGGCGCGGCCCAGGATACGGATGGAGAGCGGGGCGACGACCTGGCCGGCATCGATGATGGCGCGCATCTTGATGCCGTTGGTCGTGCCGCAATCGACCTCGCGGATGACCGCGTCCTGCGCCACGTCGACCAGACGACGCGTCAGGTAGCCCGAGTTCGCGGTCTTCAACGCCGTGTCCGCGAGACCCTTACGGGCGCCGTGGGTGGAGTTGAAGTACTCGAGAACGTCGAGGCCTTCCTTGAAGTTCGAGATGATCGGCGTCTCGATGATCTCACCCGACGGCTTGGCCATGAGGCCGCGCATCGCCGCGAGCTGCTTCATCTGCGCGGGCGAACCACGGGCGCCCGAGTGGCTCATCATGTAGATCGAGTTGACCTGCTTGTCGGCCCCGTTCTCGTCCTTCTGGACGGCGGAGATCCGGCCCATCATCTCGGCGGCGAGCTTGTCCGAGCACTTGGCCCAGGCATCGACGACCTTGTTGTACTTCTCGCCCTGGGTGATCAGGCCGTCGTTGTACTGCTGCTCGTAATCCTTCACGAGCGTGCGGGTGTCCTCGACGATCGACCACTTGTTCTCCGGCACGACCATGTCGTCCTTGCCGAACGAGATGCCGGCCTTGAACGCGTGGCTGAAGCCGAGCGCCATGATGCGGTCGCAGAAGATCACCGACTCCTTCTGACCGCAGTGGCGGTAGACGGTGTCGATCATCGCCGAAATTTCCTTCTTGGTCATCAGCTTGTTGACGACGTCGAAGGGCACCTTCGGGTGCATCGGCAGCACGCCGGACAGGATCACGCGGCCCGGCGTGGTGTCGTAGATCCGGGAGACCGGCTCGCCATCGGGACCGAGGCCGCGCCAGCGCCACTTGATCTTCGAGTGCAGCGAGACGGACTTGGCTGCGAGCGCGTGCTCGAGCTGACCGATATCGCCGAACACACCCTGCATCGGGTTGTTCTTGTCGTCGGCCTTGTGCTCGCCGACCGAGCCGTCGGCGACGATCGAGAGGTAGTAGAGGCCCAGCACGATGTCCTGCGACGGCACGATGATCGGCTGACCATTGGCCGGGTGCAGGATGTTGTTGGTCGACATCATCAGGACGCGCGCCTCCAACTGAGCCTCGAGGCTCAGGGGAACGTGCACGGCCATCTGGTCGCCGTCGAAGTCGGCGTTGAACGCGGCGCAGACCAGCGGGTGAAGCTGGATCGCCTTGCCCTCGATCAGCTTCGGCTCGAACGCCTGAATGCCGAGGCGGTGAAGCGTCGGCGCGCGGTTGAGCATGACGGGATGCTCGCGGATGACCTCATCCAGGATATCCCAAACCTCGGGCTTCTCCTTCTCGACGAGCTTCTTCGCCTGCTTGACGGTGGCGGAGAATCCCTTGGCGTCGAGGCGCGCGTAGATGAACGGCTTGAACAGCTCGAGCGCCATCTTCTTCGGAAGGCCGCACTGGTGCAGCTTCAGCTCGGGACCGACCACGATGACCGAACGGCCGGAGTAATCGACGCGCTTGCCGAGCAGGTTCTGGCGGAAGCGGCCCTGCTTGCCCTTCAGCATGTCGGCGAGCGACTTCAGCGGACGCTTGTTGGCACCCGTGATGACGCGGCCGCGGCGGCCGTTGTCGAACAGCGCATCGACCGCTTCCTGAAGCATGCGCTTCTCGTTGCGGATGATGATGTCCGGCGCGCGCAGCTCGATCAGCCGCTTGAGGCGGTTGTTGCGGTTGATGACGCGGCGATAGAGGTCGTTGAGGTCGGACGTGGCGAAGCGGCCGCCGTCCAGCGGGACCAACGGGCGCAGGTCCGGCGGGATGACGGGCACGACCGTCAGGATCATCCACTCGGGCTTGTTGCCCGAGAGCTGGAACGCCTCGATGATCTTGAGGCGCTTCATCAGCTTCTTGGGCTTCAGCTCGGAGGTCGTCGTCGCGATCTCCTCCTTGAGCGACGTCGCGATGCCCTCGAGGTCGAGTTCCATCAGGATGCGCCGGATCGCCTCGGCGCCGATCATCGCCGTGAACGAATCCTCGCCGTACTCCTCCTGCGCGCGCAGGTACTCTTCCTCCGAGAGGAGCTGACGCTCCTTCAGGGGGGTGAGGCCCGGCTCGATGACGACGTAGGACTCGAAGTACAGGATCCGCTCAAGGTCCTTGAGCGCCATGTCGAGCAGCAGGCCGATGCGGCTCGGCAGCGACTTCAGGAACCAAATATGGGCGACGGGGGCGGCCAGCTCGATATGGCCCATGCGGTCGCGACGGACGCGCGCGAGGGTGACCTCGACGCCGCACTTCTCGCAGATGACGCCCTTGTACTTCATGCGCTTGTACTTGCCGCACAAGCACTCGTAATCCTTGATCGGCCCGAAGATGCGCGCACAGAACAGGCCGTCGCGCTCGGGCTTGAAGGTACGGTAGTTGATCGTCTCGGGCTTCTTGATCTCGCCGTAGGACCAAGACAGAATTTTCTCGGGCGACGAGATCGAGATCTTGATCTGGTCGAAGCTCTGCGGCTGGGCCTGCTGATTGAAAAGGTTCATGACCTCTTGGTTCATGATCCGCTCCTTGCTCGCCGGCTGCCCCGCGCCTGGGCAGTCACGGCTTGATCCTCATGGCGCCGCGCTCGTCCGGAGCGCCGCTGGCCGTCGTCGTGCTTGGGAAGGCCCCGCCCCTTCCTGCTCGACCGCGGCGGGGCCTCGGGAAAGGCACCGCCGCGGGAGGTGATGGCTGTCGTTACTCGGCGGCGTCGGCCGGCGGCTCGATCTGGTCGTTGGCCGCCTGCTGCTGCTTGGAGGAGGTGAGCTCGACGTTGAGGCCGAGCGAACGCATCTCCTTGACGAGCACGTTGAAGGATTCGGGGATGCCGGCCTCGAACGTGTCGTCGCCGCGGACGATCGCCTCGTAGACCTTGGTGCGGCCGGCCACGTCGTCCGACTTCACCGTGAGCATCTCCTGCAGCGTGTAGGCCGCGCCATAGGCCTCCAGCGCCCAGACCTCCATCTCACCGAAGCGCTGACCGCCGAACTGCGCCTTACCGCCCAACGGCTGCTGGGTGACGAGCGAGTACGGGCCGATCGAGCGCGCGTGGATCTTGTCGTCCACGAGGTGGTGCAGCTTCAGCATGTAGATGTAGCCCATGGTGACCTTGCGGTCGAAGGGCTCGCCGGTCCGCCCGTCGTAGAGCGTCGACTGCGCCGAGCGATCGAGCCCGGCCATCTCCAGCATCGTCTCGATGTCGGCTTCCTTGGCGCCGTTGAACACCGGGGTGGCCATCGGCACGCCGCGGCGCACGTTGTTGCCCGCCTCGGCCAAAGCCTCGTCGGACAGCCCCTCGAGTTCGGACGGCGAGTAGATCGCTTCCATCTCAGCCCGCAGCGGCGCGATGTCCTGGTTCTTCAGATAGGCATCGACCGCCTTGGAGACCTTGCGACCCAAGCCCGCAGCCGCCCAGCCCAGATGGGTTTCCAGGATCTGGCCGACATTCATGCGCGAAGGCACGCCGAGCGGGTTGAGCACGATGTCGGCATGCGTGCCGTCTTCAAGGAACGGCATGTCCTCGATCGGCACGATGCGCGACACGACACCCTTGTTGCCGTGGCGGCCAGCCATCTTGTCGCCGGGCTGGATCTTGCGCTTCACCGCCACGAAGACCTTGACCATCTTCATGACGCCGGGCGGAAGCTCGTCGCCGCGCTGCAGCTTCTCGACCTTGTCGAGGAAGCGCTGCTCGAGGCGCTTCTTCGACTCGTCGTACTGCTTCTGCATCGCCTCGATTTCCGTCATCATACGGTCGTCGACGACGGCGAACTGCCACCATTGCGAGCGGGGATACTCGCTGATGATCTCGCGGGTCAGCGTGGTGTCCTTGCGGAAGCCCTTCGGGCCGGCGATCGGCGACTGACCGATCAGCACCTCGGCCAAGCGGGCGTAGGTGTTGCGGTCGAGGATGGTCTGCTCGTCGTCGCGGTCCTTGGCGAGACGCTCGATCTCCTCGCGCTCGATCGCCTGGGCGCGCTCGTCCTTGTCGACGCCGTGGCGGTTGAACACCCGCACCTCGACGATCGTGCCGGTCACGCCCGGGGGAACCCGGAGCGAGGTGTCGCGCACGTCCGAGGCCTTCTCGCCGAAGATGGCGCGCAGGAGCTTCTCCTCCGGCGTCATCGGGCTCTCGCCCTTCGGCGTGATCTTGCCGACGAGGATGTCGCCGGCATGCACCTCGGCGCCGATATAGACGATGCCGGCCTCGTCGAGGTTCTTAAGCGCCTCTTCCGAGACGTTCGGGATGTCGCGGGTGATCTCCTCCGGACCCAGCTTGGTGTCGCGGGCCATCACCTCGAATTCTTCGATGTGGATCGAGGTGAACACATCATCCTTCACAATCCGCTCGGAGAGCAGGATCGAGTCCTCGAAGTTGTAGCCGTTCCACGGCATGAACGCGACGAGCACGTTGCGGCCGAGCGCGAGTTCGCCGAACTCGGTCGAGGGACCGTCGGCGATGATCTCGCCCTTCTTCACCGGCTCGCCGACGCGCACCAGCGGCTTCTGCGTGATGCAGGTCGACTGGTTGGAGCGCTGGAACTTCTGCAGGCGGTAGATGTCGACGCCGGGCTTGGTCGGGTCGGTCTCTTCCGAGGCGCGGATGACGATACGGGTGGCGTCCACCTGATCGACGATGCCGGAGCGGCGAGCAGCGATGGCGGCACCCGAGTCGCGGGCGACCACGGCCTCCATGCCGGTGCCGACGAAGGGCGCGTCGGCGCGAACCAGCGGCACCGCCTGGCGCTGCATGTTCGAGCCCATCAGCGCGCGGTTGGCGTCGTCGTTCTCGAGGAACGGGATCAGCGCCGCGGCGACCGAGACGAGCTGCTTCGGCGACACGTCCATGAGATCGACGCGGTCGGGGGCGACCACGATAACCTCACCCGCGCGGCGGCAGACCACGAGGTCGTCCGTCAGCTTGCGGCCCTCGTCCATGCCGGCATTGGCCTGGGCGACGTAGTACTTCGCCTCTTCCATGGCGGAGAGGTAGGCGACCTCGTCGGTCACCACGCCGTCCTTCACCCGGCGGAACGGCGTCTCGATGAAGCCGTACTTGTTCACGCGGGCGAAGGTCGCCAGCGAGTTGATCAGGCCGATATTCGGGCCTTCCGGGGTCTCGATCGGGCAGATGCGGCCGTAATGGGTCGGGTGCACGTCGCGCACCTCGAAGCCGGCGCGCTCGCGGGTCAGACCGCCTGGGCCAAGCGCCGAGAGGCGGCGCTTGTGCGTCACTTCCGACAGCGGGTTGGTCTGGTCCATGAACTGCGAGAGCTGCGACGAGCCGAAGAACTCGCGCACCGCCGCCGCGGCGGGCTTCGCGTTGATGAGATCCTGCGGCATCACCGTGTCGATATCGACCGAGGACATGCGCTCCTTGATGGCGCGCTCCATCCGCAGGAGGCCCAGACGGTACTGGTTCTCCATCAGCTCGCCGACCGAGCGGACGCGGCGGTTGCCGAGGTGGTCGATATCGTCGATCTCACCCTTGCCGTCGCGTAGGTCGACCAGCGCCTTGACGACCGCGAGCATGTCCTCGCGGCGCAGCGTCCGCACGGTGTCGGCGGCGTCGAGGTCGAGGCGCATGTTCATCTTCACGCGGCCGACCGCCGAGAGGTCGTAGCGCTCGGAATCGAAGAACAGCGAGTGGAACATCGCCTCGGCGGTGTCGAGCGTCGGCGGCTCGCCGGGACGCATCACGCGGTAGATGTCGAACAGCGCACCCTCGCGGGCCGAGTTCTTGTCCACCGCCAGCGTGTTGCGGATGTAGGGGCCGACATTGACGTGGTCGATGTCGAGCACGGGCAGCTCGGTGACGCCGACATCGTCGAGGCTCTTGAGGAGCTTCTCGGAGATCTCGTCGCCGGCCTCGGCCCAGATCTCGCCCGTCTTCATGTTGACGAGGTCTTCGGCGATGTACTGGCCGATCAGATCCTCGTCCGCGGCGCGCAGGAACTTGGTGCCCTTCTCGCCGATCAGACGCGCGTTGCGGGCGTTGAGCTTCTTGCCCGCCTCCAGCACGACCTCGCCGGAATCGGCGTCGATGAGATCGACCGAGGCCTTGAAGCCCTTGAGGCGCTCGGCGTCGAACGGCACGCGCCAATCCGCCCCGTCACGCTGGTAGGCGACGCGGTTGTAGAAGGTCGAGAGGATCTCTTCGCCGTCGAGGCCGAGCGCGAACAGCAGCGAGGTGACCGGCAGCTTGCGCTTGCGGTCGATACGCACGTGCACGATGTCCTTGGCGTCGAACTCGACGTCGAGCCAGGAGCCCCGGTAGGGGATGATGCGGGCGGCGAACAGCAGCTTGCCGGACGAGTGGGTCTTGCCCTTGTCGTGGTCGAAGAACACGCCCGGGGAGCGGTGCATCTGCGAGACGATGACGCGCTCGGTGCCGTTGACGATGAAGGTGCCGTTGTCCGTCATGAGCGGCATGTCGCCCATGTAGACATCCTGCTCCTTGATGTCCTTGACCGACTTGGCGCCGGTATCGGGGTCCACATCGAACACGATGAGCCGCAGCGTCACCTTGAGCGGGGCCGCGAAGGTAATGCCGCGCTGGCGGCACTCGTCGACGTCGTATTTCGGCTGTTCGAAGGTGTACCGCACGAACTCGAGCAGCGCCGTCGAGGCGAAGTCGGAGATCGGGAAGACCGACTTGAAGACGCTCTGCAGGCCCTCGTCGGCACGCCCGCCCTCGGGCTCGTCCACCATCAGGAACTGGTCGTAGGACGCCTTTTGAACCTCGATGAGGTTC
Source organism: Methylorubrum sp. SL192 (assembly GCF_026672325.1). Taxonomy (NCBI): domain Bacteria; kingdom Pseudomonadati; phylum Pseudomonadota; class Alphaproteobacteria; order Hyphomicrobiales; family Methylobacteriaceae; genus Methylorubrum; species Methylorubrum sp. SL192. The sequence goes on along the minus strand of NZ_JAPPQV010000003.1, from coordinate 3,308,372 downwards.
GGCATCTCGGCGACTTCCCGGATCTTACCGAAGAACTTGCGAATGCGCTTGCGACCGACCAGCGTATTGGCCATGAGACCTCGCTCCACCACCTCAGCGTAGGGTGCCCGGGGAAGGCGGACCGCCTCCCATCACCGGACCCGAAGGGCCGTCCCGCCGGACGATCAGCCCACCCGAACCGAATTTGTCTCCGTTCGCCGCCCATTCCTGCCTTCAGGAACGACGGCCGCCCGAAGCAGCGTTAGCCCGCGAGCCGGAGCCCGCGGGCGTCTGGCCGGCGCGCCCTCGAGGAGAGCGCGCCGGATGCGATGGGCCGGTCTCGGCCCATCGACGGATTACTTGAGCTCGACCTTGGCGCCGGCCTTCTCGAGCTGGGCCTTGAGCTTCTCGGCCTCGTCCTTGGTCGCGCCTTCCTTGACGGGCTTGGGCGCGCCCTCGACGAGGTCCTTGGCTTCCTTGAGGCCGAGGCCGGTGATCGCGCGGACCTCCTTGATGACCTCGATCTTCTTGTCGCCGGCCGAAGCGAGCACGACCGTGAACTCGGTCTGCTCTTCGACGGCAGCGGCGCCAGCACCGGCGGCCGGGCCAGCGGCGACGGCGACGGCGGCAGCAGCCGAGACGCCCCACTTCTCTTCGAGGAGCTTGGCGAGCTCGGCGGCCTCGAGAACGGTCAGCGAGGAGAGGTCCTCGACGATCTTGGCGAGATCAGCCATGTGCGTGTTCCTTTGGTGTATCGGTTTGAACGGGTCGGTTTGTGGGGGAGAAACGGCTCAGGCCGCCTCGTCCTTCTTGGCATAGGCCCCGAACACGCGGGCGAGCTTGGCCGCCGGCGCGTTGACGACCTGGGCGACCTTGGTCGCGGGAGCCTGGATGAGGCCCACGAGCTTGGCGCGCAGTTCGTCGAGGGACGGGAGCGAGGCGAGCGCCTTCACGCCGTCCGGGTTCAGGGCAGTCGTTCCCATGGCGCCGCCGAGAATCACGAGCTTGTCGTTCGTCTTGGCGAAGTCCACCGCAACCTTGGCGGCCGCGACCGGATCGCTCGAGTAAGCGAGCAGGGTCGGGCCCTTCAGGAGGGGCTTGATGGAGGCGACGTCCGTGCCATCGAGAGCGATGCTGGCGAGCCGGTTCTTGGCGACCTTCACGGTGGCGCCGGCCTGCTTCATCTGCGAGCGCAGCTTCTGCATGTCGGCGACCGTGAGGCCTTTGTAGTGGGCCACGACGACCACGGCGTTCGCATTGAACACGCCGTTGAGCGTCGAGACGAGATCAGCTTTAGCTGTCCGGTCCACTGTGCTCTCTCCGGTTGGCGGAACCTGAGACAGGCCCGCCGGTTGCACTTGCCGCCCGGAACGGATCTCGGCGTAGAAGCCGGAACCGTCGCGGACGACGTCTCACGGCCCTGTCCCTTTGAAGCGCCGCTGGGGCCCCTCGCGGGTGAGATTGGTTCAAACCGAGGTCTCCCGCCGGTGCCTGACGGCCCCGGAGGAAGACGTAGAAAAATTCGGTCTTCCCCGTCTGTGCAGGCTGTCGCCGATTAAGCCGGTCGCCCGGCGCCTGCAGTCTCGGACAGGACATAGCCGGAAACGGCGCTCGGAGCAGAAGCTCCAAGACCATCCCGGCCATCACCGTCCGGTTGCCCGAACGGCATCTCGAATGGAAACCGACCGATTGGCCGATCCCTTTCAATGGTTGAAATCGTGGAGCGCGGTCTATAGCGGCGTGCAAGCCGCCTGCCAAGTCCCGCAATGCGACTTTTCCGTCGCAGGCAAGGAAGCAGACGAGGGCCCGAGCGCGTGCGGGCAGGGATGGGCCACGGCCGGAGGCATGCCCTCGCCTTAACCGATCCTTGACTCTGCCCGCGCCGCGTCCGCCGCGGCGCGGAGCCCGTGTGCGCCAGCGCATCCCCGACCACGGGCGGCGGCCTTACACCGCAGCGCACAAAAGCAGGGGATCTCGCGGGCGATGGCCTCGAAGGTGTTGTTGGCGCTGGTGGTGTTCGTGTTCCTCGTGGACGGCCACCTGCCGGGAATGCGCGAGCTGCGCAATCCGGACAGCGAGGGCGGGAAGGGCGCAGGCCGCGCCGCGCTGCTGTCGAAGCGGTCCGAGGCCTGAGCCTCGGACCGCCCGGGGCGGCTCGCGCGGGCCCCGCTCTGGGATCAATAGTTGATCTGGAGCTGTCCGCGGAACAGGTCGCCCTCGGCCCGGCCGAAGCGGCTGCTGCTGGCCTCGCGGCGCTTCATGTTGGCGTAGGCGAGCGTCAGCTCCACCGACTTGATCGGCTGGAACTCGACGCCGAGCTCCACTTCGTCGGTGTCGAGGCGCGGCGCGTTCGTCCCGACCTTCCAGCCGCCATCATAGGTCTGCCAGCGGATGTAGGGCATGAACGGGCCGACCGGCGAATGATCGACCTTGTACATCGCCTGGACGTAGCCGCCCTGGAGCGGCTTGGTCAGGATCGCCCGGGCCACGGGATCGAATTCGGGACCGCGTCCCCAGTTCCACTCCGCCTGAAGGCCGAAGGGCTGCGGGTACAGGATCGCGTGCACGCCGACGCGCTCATCGTCGAAGGCGTTGCCCAGGGTGGTGGTGGACCCGAAGGTCGCTTCGGGCCGGAAGCGGTTGCGGTAGGCCGAGCCGCCGACTTCCACCACCTGCCCCTTGAACGCCTCGCCGAGCCCGTCGAGTTCGAACGGCCAGGTCGCCATCATGACCGTCATCAGGTCGTTGTTGCCCTCGACCCGGTTGATGGTCTGGCCGTTGTAGATGCCGACGCCCAGGGCACCGTAATTGCCGAACAGCTTCTGGCCGCCCTTGGCCAGACGATCCCAGATGCGCTGCACGTGCGCAGGGGTGTAGTAGAACGTGATACCGATATCGCGCTCGCCGGGCACGCCGCTGTTGATCGCGTCGGAACGGTCGAGTGTCAGGCGGTTCTGTGAGGATTGCAGGTTTTCCCAGCCGTAGGGCACCTTCTGCTGGCCGAAGCGCAGTTTGGTGCGGCGCTCGTCGTCGAGGAACACGTCGGCATAGGCGTCGCGCAGCTGCGTGAAGTGCTGGCGGTCGCCCACGCCGACCGCGAAGTCGGGCTGGATGTACAGGAACACCCGCTCGTGGATGTCGCCCTGCAGGACCAAGCGCACCCGGCGGAAGGTGAAGTTGTTGCGGTCGGTGATGCCGCTGTCGTGGACCGAGCGCAGGCGCGAGACGCCGGCGGGCGCCGTATCGTCACCGGACAGGAACTCGTTGCCGCGCAGCTGGGTGTAGCCGCGCAGCGAGAGGCGCTCGAACCAGGTCTTGGGCCGGGCGCTGTGGTTCGGCCCGTCGGCCAGCAGCTGCGGCGCGGGCGGCACCAGCGCATCGTACCACGTCTCCGGCTCGTCGATGGCGAAGCGGTGCGGGACCGGGCCGGGCGCGGCCGGCTGCCCGATCGCGGATTCCTTCGGGCGCCCGGCTGCCGGGAAGGTGCCGGCATCGGTGTTGCGGGCGTTCGCCTGCCGTAGCGGCCCCCGCCCACCTCTGCCCTGCGCCTCCGACTGCGCCTTGATCAGCGCCTTGAGTTCGTTGATCTGCCGCTGAAGCTCAGCGACCGTCTGAGCCTGCGCCTGAGCGCATGGCAGCACCAGAGCGCTCGATAAGAGCAGCGCGGTCAGAAGACGTCGTTTCATCTCTCGAACCCCCTTTGCCGCGTTCCGGGCCGGCGTGATGACGCTCGCCGTGTTGTGTTGGAACGCGCCCAGTCCTCGGTTGCGGATCTTCTGGCGCAGCGCGAACCCCGGACGTCCGATCGAACCACCCGCGCCGACCGGCCCGCAGCATCTGCGGCGCCCGGCGAAGTCGTTAGTCGGCTCAATCGCTTAGCGATCCCGGCGGCCTGCCCCACAGCCATGCTTGGCCGATAGCACCCCGCTGGAAGGATTAAAAGTTATCTTGAATAAAACCCGAGGGATTGCCGGACTCATTACTTATATTACGGCTGCTAGACTGACTTAATCCGATATTTTTCACTATTTTTTCGTCATAAAAGTGACGTGCGTTTGTGTTTTATATAGTCGATTATTCTGAAGCCATCGGTCCGGCCAGGGCCGCCTGCGCCACCCCCTCTCCGTCCGGTGGCAAGGCCTTGCCTTCCCTCAGGGAACGGCGAGGAAGGGCGCAGAATCCTCGCGCCGGCCTCCGGCGCGGCGCCGTCCCCCCGGCCGGAACCGTCGCCCGATGCGCTCACCGCATGGCGGCGTTTCCAGTGTTCCCCGAGATCCTCACTGTGCCCTTCGCGCAACACGCATTGCGGGCCCGCGGAGAGGTCGGCGGCCCCGATACGCGGGAGGGTTCGCAGTCGCTCCGCGCGGACCCGGCGACGTTGCATCGCACGGGGTCTTGAACGCGCTTCGATGCGGAAAGAGGGGACGCCAACGGGCTGGGCTGTGCTAGATAGGAGACCATGCGATGCTCCCTTTCCGTCTCGTCCCGCCGGCGCATCCTGTGCGTCTTTCCCGCCTACACGCCGTCCTTCGGGACGTTCTCCCACGCCTACCCACTGATGGGCGGCGTGAAGGCGTTCATGCCGCCCCAGGGGCTCCTGCTGATCGCGGCCTACATGCCCGAGACCTGGGAATGCCGCTTCGTTGACGAGAACATCCGGCCCGCCTCGGCCAAGGACTTCGCCTGGGCCGATGCCGTGTTCGTCTCGGGCATGCATATCCAGGAGGGCCAGATCCACGACATCGGCCGGCGGGCGCACGCCGCCGGCAAGGTCGCGGCGCTCGGCGGCCCCTCGGTGTCGGGCGCGCCGGAAAAGTACCCGGATTTCGACTACCTGCATGTCGGCGAGATCGGCGACGCCACCGACCGCCTCATCGAGATCCTCGACCGCGACCTGTCGCGGCCGGCGGCGCAGGTCGTGCTCGACACCAAGGAGCGGCTGGCGCTGTCCGACTTCCCGGCCCCGGCCTACGAGGCCGCGCCGCTCAAGCGCTACCTGATCGGCTCGCTCCAGTTCTCCTCGGGCTGCCCGTATCGCTGCGAGTTCTGCGACATCCCGCAGCTCTACGGCCGCCAGCCGCGGCTGAAGAGCCCGGAGCAGATGTGCGCCGAACTCGACGCGATCATCAGCCAGCCGGGCCACCCGGCGGTGGTCTACTTCGTCGACGACAACTTCATCGCCAACCGCAAGGCGACCCGCGAGATGCTGCCGCATCTCGTGGAATGGCAGAAGAAGAACAACTACCCACTCCAGTTCGCCTGCGAGGCGACGCTGAACATGGCCAAGCAGCCCGAGATCCTCGAGCTGATGCGGCAGGCCAACTTCATGACGGTGTTCGTCGGCATCGAGACGCCGGAAGCCGACGCGCTCAAGGGCATCGACAAGACCCACAACGCCGCCGTGCCGATGTACGAGGCGATCGAGACGCTCAACAGCTACGGGCTGGAAGTGACCTCGGGCATCATCCTCGGCCTCGACTCGGATTCCGACAAGTCCGAGCAGAACCTGATCGACTTCATCGACAAGTCCGCGATCCCGGTGCTGACGATCAACCTGCTCCAGGCGCTGCCCAAGACGCCGCTCTGGGACCGGCTACAGCGCGAGGGCCGGCTCCTGCACGATGCGAGCTTGGAATCGAACGTGCTGTTCAAGCGCCCGCACGACACGGTGGTGAGTTCCTGGCGCCGGGCCATCGCCCACGCCTACACCCCCGAGCACCTGTTCGAGCGCTTCAAGCACCAGTGCGACGTGACCTACGGCAACCGCATCGTCACGCCGACCAAGGGCAAGCTCACCAAGACCAACCTGCGCCGCGGCCTGATCCTCGGCTTCAACATCATCACGCGGGTGGGGTTGTTTTCCGATTACCGCCGGCCGTTCTGGCGGGCGGCGGGCCATGCGCTGAAGCGCGGGCAGATCGAGGCGGTGTTCAACATGGGCTTCGTCGCCCACCACCTGATCCGCTTCACCCGCGAGGCCCTGCGCGGCGAGCACAACGCGTCCTTCTACGCCGCCAAGGCGGCGGAAGCGGAGGCGCAGCGTGAGCGGAGCTGGTGGGAGAACGCCCGCCGCCGCATCGCGCCGGAGCGGGAAGCGGCCTGAGCGTTTCCGGCAGGGGGCTCGTCATCGCGCGCCCTGCGGCAAAGCCCCGATCGAAAAGGCCCCAATTGAACTTGGGCGGACCCTCGCGTCCGCCCATCCCTCACGCGTAGGCCCGGGCGGCCTCGTTCGAGAACAAGGCCCTTAGCCGCGCCCGATCCGAGGGGCCGGTCTCCGACAGGTTCGTCATCGGAGCGGGCCGGGCGAACAGGTAGCCCTGCATCTGGTCGCAGCCGAGTTCACGCAGAACCGTGAGCTGCTCTTGCGTCTCCACCCCCTCGACCGTGACCGTGAGGCCGAGATTGTGCCCGAGATGGGTGATCGCGCGCACGATCGTCAGGGCGTCCGCGTGCTGCCCGAGGCCGCGCACGAAGGACCGATCGACCTTGATCTTGTCGAACTGGAACCGCTGCAGGTAGCTCAGGCTCGAATAACCCGTGCCGAAATCGTCCAGCGCGAGGCGCACGCCGAGGGTGCGGAGCGCCGTGAGCACCGTCAGCGCTGTCGCCGCGTCGTGGATGAACACGCTCTCGGTGATCTCTAGAACCAGCCGCCCCGGTGAGAGCCCGTGGCGGCCGAGGACCGCCGCCACGCCCGCGGCGAAGCCCGGCTGGCGGAACTGCTTCGGCGAAACGTTGACCGAGACCCGCCAGGGATGGGGCCAGGCTGCGGCGGCGGCGCAGGCGGTGTCGAGCACCCAGGCGCCGATCCGCCCGATCTGGTCCGTCTGTTCGGCGAGCGGGATGAAGTCCGCGGGGAACACGCAGCCGCGCTCCGGGTGGTGCCAGCGGATCAGCGCCTCGAAGATCTCGATCTCGCCGGTGCGGCCGTTGACGATCGGCTGGTAGTCGAGGGCCAATTCGCCCCGCGCGATCGCCCCGCTCAGCTCGTGCTCGATCCGGCGGCGCGCCTGGAGCTGCTCGTCCATCGCGGCCTCGAAGAAGCGCACCGCGCCGCGGCCCTCGTCCTTGACCCGGTACAGGGCGGTGTCGGCGGCGCGCTTCAAGCTCTCGGCGGTGCTGCCGTCGCTGGGATAGAGAGCGATGCCCACCGAGGCGCCGATCTCGACGCGCAAGCCCTCGACCGGACCCCCGATCTGGCCCTCGATCTGGAACGGGCGGCCGAGCGCCGCGACCAGACGCTCGGCGGTCTCGGCGACCTGCGCGAGGGTGCGGGTATGAGCCAGCACGATGACGAACTCGTCGCCGCCGATCCGGGCGAGGGTGTCGGTCGGGCGCAGCTCGGCCAGCATGCGCTTGGCCGCCTGGACCAGCAGGGCGTCACCCGCGGCGTGGCCGTGGAAGTCGTTGACGGGCTTGAACCGGTCGAGGTCGAGATAGGCCAGGGCCACGCTCGTCCCGTTCTCGGCCGCATTCTCCAGGGCAAGCCCCAGGCGCTCCTCCAGCAGGGTGCGGTTGGGCAGGTCGGTCAGGGCGTCGTGCAGGGCGAGGTGGCGGATGCGCGCCTCGTCGCGGCGGCGCCGGCTGAGGTCGCGCAGGGCCACCGCCGTGGCGGGCCGGCCGAGATACTCGATGGCGCGGCAGGTGAGTTCCACCGGCACGGCGATGCCGGCGGCAGTGCGGACCTCGAACTCCTCCGGGAACAGATCCTCCGGGTGGCATCGGCTGCGCCGCAGCAGAACCGGCGCGTCGGCCTCCGCGAACAGGTCGAGCAGCGGCCGGCCGATGATCTCGGAGGCCGGGGCCCCGAACAGGCGCAGGCCCGCCTGATTGATCTCGACCACCCGGCCCTCGCGGTGGATGAACAGCACCTCGTGGGCGAGGTTGCCGAGCAGGCGCATGCGGCTCAGCTCGTCCATGCGGCGGCGCATGAGATGCTGCTGCATCAGCAGCGCCGTGAGCCCGGCGGCGAGGACGGCGAGGCTGACGAGCCCCACCGCGAGGCCGAGCTGCGTCGAACCGAGGACGGCCCCGCCCCCCGCCACCGGGGCGGCGGGCGCGACGGTGAGCGCCGTCATGCCGGTGAAGTGCAGGCCGCAGATCGCGAGCGCCAGCCACAGGCTGACCTCAATGCGGCGGCCGAGCCCGGCGAGATCGCCGGCCCGGGCGAGGGCGATCACCGCCAGGGTCGCGCAGAGCCCGAGCGAAGCGTGGACAAGGGCCTCCTCGAAGGCGAGCAGGCTGTTGGCCGCCATCGCGCTCACACCCACGTAGTGCATGCCCGAAATCGCCGCCGCCAGCACCAAGCCGGCCGCCGCCACCTTGAGCGGGTCGTGGTCCGCCCGACACCAGATCAGGAAAGCGATCAGCGCCCCGGCGACCGCAATCCCGATCGAGGCTGCGGTGGGAAGAAGACCGTAGGCCGCCTGCGCACCCGGCTGAAACGCCAGCATCGCCACGAAGTGCAGTGACCAGACGCTGCAGCCGAACACGAAAGCGGCCGCGATCAGCCAGGGGGAAACGGACCGGCGCTCGGCCCTGGCGGCCTCGGCCATCAGGGTGACGGTGGAGAAGCAGCCGAGCAGACAGATCCCAGCCGAAACGGCAACAAGGCCGAAATCGTGCTGGCTCGCGACACAGGCGACGATTTTGAGCATGAAGACCGGCAAGCCTGATAACCAAAGGCCGGCTTAGGCTGCGCCGATTAAGGTGATGCTGTTGGTATTCCGCTCAATTTTATCGTTCTTACATTGAAAATGCTCATCGCAACTTGGGTTATATACTGGCGCTGCCTCCACGCTGCGAAACCGAAGATTCCTTTTTCTCACAGCATCATGACGCCACCGTCCGGACGCACGCCGCTTGACGGCGGACTCGCGCCTGCCCTAGAGCCGCGCCATCATGACGGGCTTTTTCCTCTCCGAGTCGTATCGCGCGCCGCTCCCTTAAGCGGCATCGGACTCGTCATGTCTTCAGCCGCTGCGTCGTCGGCGGCTTGAGGATCATGGAACATCCCGCAACGGACCGCCGACCTCGCCCTTCGTCCGAGGTCACAAAGTGTCTGCCCTGCATTCCTCCTCCCCTGCCCCGTCGGTCGGTCTCGTCGGCTTCGGTGCCTTCGGCCGCCTGATCGCCCGCCATCTCGCGCCGCATGCCCGCCTGACGATCCACGACCCGTACCTGCCGGCCGGGATGATCGCGGCGCAGGCGGGGCCGGAGGCGGTCGCAGCCGACCTGCGGCATGTGGCAGCCTGCCCCGTGGTGATCCTCGCGACGCCCGTGGCGCGCCTCGGCGAGGCGGTGCGCGCCCTCGCCCCGCATCTGCGGCCGGGCACGCTGGTGGTCGATGTCGGCTCGGTGAAGACGGAGCCCGCCGCGATCCTGGCGGCGGGATTGCCCGCCGATGTCGAGATCCTCGCGACCCATCCGCTGTTCGGGCCACAGAGCGCGGGCGACGGCATCCGCGGCCTGAAGATCGCGGTCTGCCCGATCCGCGGACGGGGCGCCTTCAGGGCGGCGGCCTTCCTGCGGCGCGGGCTCGGGCTCGATGTGATCTCGACCACCCCGGAGGCGCATGACCGGGCGATGGCTTCGGTCCAGGGGCTGACCCACCTCATCGCCAAGGTGCTGGTGGCGATGGAGCCGCTGCCGACCCGGATGACGACGCGCAGCTTCGATCTGCTGATGCAGGCGGTCGGCATGGTGCGGGACGATGCGCCGGACGTGTTCCACGCCATCGAGCGCGCGAACCCGCACGCGGCGCAGGTGCGGCAGCGCTTCTTCGCGCTTGCCGGGCAACTCGATGCCGAGCTGGCCGGGGAGGCGGTTCCCGCCGCGCCGGTCCGCCTCGCCTCTTAGAGCATCGTCCTGGATACCTGATCCAGGACGATGCTCTAAGCTACTAATTTTGCATCATCTTTTTCCGAAAGCCGGCAACCACCTTTCGGGACGATACTCGAGAATCAAAACGCCCCGCGCCGGGCTGGCGCGGGGCGTGTCGCGTCCGATCAGGCGATCAGAACTTGCGCACCAGCGGGGCCGGGGCGACGGCGGCGGGGGCGTCCCACTGGTAGCGGAACCCGACCGAGACGACGTCGGCGCTGACGTCGGTGGAGGCCGCGAGCGGGATGTTGCCGATGTTGTAGTCGCGCCCGGGGCCCGCCAGGAGAAGGCCGCGGTCGAAGAAGGCGTGGGCGTAGCTGGCCGTCAGCAGCACCTTCTCGCTCCAGCGATAGCTGCCGCCGATCGAGACGACGTAGCGGTCGCTGTCGGGCAGGCGCGCCGAGCGGTTCGAGAAGTCGATCGGCACGTTGTCGTAGCCGAAGCCGGCCCGCAGGGTCAGGTTCGGCGACCAGTCGTACTCGGCACCGATCGAGTAGAAGAACGAGTCCTTGAAGTTGAGCGGCAGGTGGTTGACCGTCACGCCGAGCGCCCGCGAGACGATGCCGACATCGCCGAGCCTCGACCAGTTGTCCCACTCGAAGCCGAGATTGATCCGGGTGACCGGGTTGATCGCCTGGGTCAGGCCGACGCTGACCTTCTCGGGCGTGTTGAGGTTGGCCCGCACCTGCCCCAGGGCGATGGCCTGCCGCGGGTCGGGGAAGCCGATCGAGCCCGCGATGTCGTGGTGGACCGAGGAGCGGTAGCCGACGCCGATCGCCGTGCCGGCGGCGGGGGTGACCAGGACACCGGCGGTGAAGCCCACGCCCCAGGACTCGCCCTTGATGAAGCCCGACGGGTAGAGGCCCGGGAAGGTGCCGGAGACCGGCACGGCCGCGCGCAGGGTCAGGCGGAAATACTCGATGCTCGGGCCGGCGGCGACGGACAGCCAGTCGTTGACCTTGAAGCCGACCACCGGGTTGAAGGCCAGCGAGAAGATCCGCGAGGAGCGGGCATAGACCGCGCCCGCCCAATCCTGGCGCGGCTTGGTCACGAGGCCGTAGGGCGCGCCGGTCTGGATGCCGACCCAGAGACGGTCGGTGAGCTGGTAGGAGGTGGCGCCCGACGGCACCACGGCACCCTGCCCGACCTCGCCGGAGGCGCCGAAGGGCAGCAGGCCCGGCGCGGTCCCCACCGTCGGCGTGATCTCCCCTGACAGGTTGATGAAGCTCAGGCTCTGCTCGCTGGCAAAGCCCGGCCGCATCGTCACCGTCGCCGGGTTCCAGAAGATCGACGAGACGCCTGCCCCGCCCGACGCCGCACCCGCGAAGGCGACGCCCAACCCCTGTGCACTCTGCTCGCGCAGGCCGAAGGCACCGGCCTGCGCCCCGCTCGCGCCCGCCATCGAAACGGCCGCGACAGCCCCCGCGAGCCCGAGCGCGCGGATCGTCCCCCCAGTCATTCGTTTTCTCCGAAGCGTTTTCTTAGCGACCCAAGTCCCATCCGGGATGGAAGAGGATCACGCGCATTCGGTCTAGGGGAAGAAAACCCAAAACTGAATTATATATCAATTGAGGAATTTATGTCACGGAACCAGGGTCCTCCCCTTGTCCGTGCGGTGAATGTGATCGCGCGGTGCCGCTTGCACCCCGGATCGGTCGCGGCCATGCTCGCGCACCTCTAGTTGAGCCTCGAGCAGGACGGAGACGCCGACGATGAAGTTGATCCGGCACGGAGCGAGCGGTGACGAGAAGCCGGGCCTCGTGGACGCGAAGGGCGGCTTGCGCGACCTGTCGGGAACCCTGCGTGATATCGCCGGACCGGGCCTCTCACGGGAATCGCTCGACCGGCTCGCGCGGATCGACCCCGAAAGCCTGCCGCTGCTGCCGCCCGGCACCCGCCTCGGCCCCTGCGTCGGCGGCACCCGCAACTTCGTGGCGATCGGCCTGAACTACGCCGACCACGCCGCCGAGACCGGGGCCGCGATCCCGGCCGAGCCGATCATCTTCAACAAGGCGCCCTCCTGCATCGTCGGCCCCAACGACACGGTGATCCTGCCCAAAGCCTCGGCCAAGACCGACTGGGAGGTGGAACTCGCCGTGGTGATCGGCGCCCGCGCCTCCTACGTCCATGCCAACGAGGCACTGCGCTACGTGGCGGGCGTGTGCATCTGCAACGACCTGTCCGAGCGCGAATTCCAGATGGAGCGCGGCGGCACCTGGACCAAGGGCAAGGGCTGCCCGACCTTCGGCCCGCTCGGCCCCTGGCTCGTCACCCTCGACGAGATTCCGGACCTGAAGAACCTCTCGATGAGCCTCGATCTCAACGGCCGGCGGATGCAGACGGGCTCGACCGCGACGATGATCTTCGACGTGGCGCAGATCGTCGCCTACGTCTCGCATTTCATGATGCTGGAGCCCGGCGACGTCATCACCACCGGCACCCCGCCGGGCGTCGGCCTCGGCATGAAGCCGCCGCGCTACCTCAGAAGCGACGACGAGATGGTGCTGCGCATCGACGGCCTCGGCGAGCAGCGCCAGCGCGTCGTGGCCTTCGACGACTGGACCGCCAAGGTCGCCGCCGGCGAACCGACGAACTGACGCACGGCACAGGCTTCTCTAACGGAGCCGACGAGGCTTTGGCCCCCCGCAGAACCGGCCCGGTCGTCGTCCTCGGCGGCCCCGCCTGCCCGTCGCCACGCCGCGGGCCCGTTGCGCCGTACGGGCGATGCCGCGGGCCGGGGTGCCGTTCTGAAGCGGGAAGGGTTCAAGCCCGCTGCCCGTCTATCCAGGCTGATGCTGCGGGGCCAAGCGGCTTGGCTAAGAGGCTTAGCTAAGTGGGGCTTGGCCTCGTTACTGCCGAAATCGTTCCACGGCTTGGTTCTGCGCCTTCAGGACCCCCTGAATCACGCCGTCGCAATCCGACTTCTTTCCGGCACAGTAGGCCTTCAGCTGGATGAAGATCTCGCCATTCTCCTGCACGACCCTCCGGCAGATATGGGCGCCTGGTGCGGTGCCGCCGGGACGGACGAGCGTCCAGATGATAAAGCGTTTCGGGTCCTCAATCTCGATGACCGAGCCGTTGTCCCGCAGCACCTGGGCCCCTGGCTCTGCTTTGAGGGCTGCCACCATGGCACGGAACGGCAGCACGGTGCGCTCGCAGAGCGACTCAGCCTGCGCCGCCCACGGACAGAGCAGCGCGACGGCCGTTGCGAGGATCAGACGATCGGCCGCGAACATCAGAAGACTCGCCTAAAATCTGCATTTCTCCGATCATGCTGCCTGTGGATGCAATGACGGTCAAGCTTACGCGGTGATCGACGCGCATGCCTGCTGAATCAGGGCGGAGCGACACGCGTGCCGGGCGCTTCGCGACCGGGCTCTCCCGCGGCAAGGCTTGATTTTTTCCGCGCCTTCGCCCTCAAAGAAGCGCATGAGCGACACCGTAGTCTCCCTCACCGCCTCCTCTGCCGCCATCCGGCATGATTGGACCCTGGCCGAGATCCAGGCGATCCACGACATGCCGCTGCTCGATCTCGTGCATCGGGCGGGCGTCGTGCACCGGGCGCATAACGACCCCGCCGACATCCAGCGGGCGGCCCTGCTGTCGATCAAGACCGGCGGCTGCCCCGAGGATTGCGCCTATTGCCCGCAATCGGCCCACCACAAGGGCGCCAACCTGCCCCGCGAGCGGCTGATGCCGGTGGACGCCGTGCTGAAGGAGGCCGCCGCTGCCAAGGCCAACGGCGCGCACCGCTTCTGCATGGGCGCGGCGTGGCGCAAGCCCAAGGATGGGCCGGATTTCGACGCGGTGCTGGAGATGGTGCGCGGCGTGCGCGGGCTGGGCATGGAAGCCTGCGTCACGCTCGGCATGCTGACCCAGAGCCAGGCGCAGCGCCTCGCGGAAGCGGGGCTGACCTCCTACAACCACAACCTCGACACCGGCCCGGAATTCTACGGCGACATCATCTCGACCCGCACCTACGACGACCGGCTCCAGACGCTGGAGCATGTGCGCCAAGCCGGCATCGGCGTCTGCTGCGGCGGCATCGTCGGCATGGGCGAGCGGGTGCGCGACCGGGCCGAGATGCTGCTCGTGCTCGCCAACCACGCCCCTCACCCGGAGAGCGTGCCGATCAACGCGCTGGTGGCCGTCGAGGGCACGCCGCTGGAAGACCGCCCGCCGATCGATCCGCTCGACCTCGTGCGGATGTGCGCCACCGCCCGCATCGTCATGCCCAAGGCCCGCGTGCGCCTCAGCGCCGGCCGCAAGAGCCTGACCCGCGAGGCGCAGATCCTGTGCTTCCTGGCCGGTGCCAACTCGATCTTCTACGGCGAGCGCCTGCTCACCACCGCCAACAACGAGGCGGATGCCGACGCCGAGCTGCTGCGCGACATCGGCGTGCCGGTGCCCGAGGTGACGCTGGCCGCCGCGGAGTAGGGGCACGGCAAGGGGCACGGTAAGGGGCACGGCAAGCCGGCCCTCACCTTGACTTGAAACGCCTCCCGTGAATGGTGCCGGCTCATTCTCAAGAGCCCGCCATGCACCGTTACCGTACCCATACCTGCGGGGCGATCCGCCCGTCCGATGTCGGGCAGACCGTCCGCCTGTCCGGCTGGTGCCACCGCATCCGCGACCATGGCGGCGTGCTCTTCATCGACCTGCGCGACCATTACGGCCTGACGCAGTGCGTGATCGATTCCGACTCGAAGGCCTTCAAGGCGGCCGAGACCGCCCGCTCCGAGTGGGTGATCCGCATCGATGGCCGCGTGCGCACGCGGCCCGCCGGCACCGAGAACGCGGAGCTGCCGACCGGTAGCGTCGAGGTCTATATCGACGACCTCGAAGTGCTCGGGCCCGCGGGCGAGCTGCCGCTGCCCGTCTTCGGCGACCAGGAATACCCGGAAGAGACCCGGCTCAAGTACCGCTTCCTCGATCTGCGCCGGGAGAAGCTGCACGCCAACATCATGAAGCGCGGCGCGATCGTGGATTCGCTCCGCCGCCGCATGCGCGAGGGCGGGTTCTTCGAGTTCCAGACGCCGATTCTGACCGCCTCCTCGCCGGAGGGCGCGCGCGACTACCTCGTGCCGTCCCGCGTGCATCCGGGCAAGTTCTACGCGCTGCCGCAGGCGCCGCAGCAGTTCAAGCAGCTCACGATGATCGCGGGCTTCGATCGCTACTTCCAGATCGCGCCCTGCTTCCGCGATGAGGATGCCCGCGCCGACCGCTCACCGGGCGAGTTCTACCAGCTCGATATCGAGATGAGCTTCGTCACGCAGGAGGACGTGTTCCAGGCGGTGGAGCCGGTGCTGCGCGGCGTGTTCGAGGAATTCGCCGGCGGCAAGCGCGTGACGAAGGAGTTCCCGCGCATCACCTACGCCGACGCGATGCTGAAATACGGCGTCGACAAGCCGGACCTGCGCAACCCACTGATCATCGCCGACGTCACCGACGAGTTCGCCGACGACGCGGTGGAGTTCAAGGCGTTCAAGGGCGTCATCAAGTCGGGCGGCGTGGTGCGCGCCATCCCCGCCACCGGCGCCGCCGGCCAGCCGCGCTCGTTCTTCGACAAGCTCAACGACTGGGCCCGCTCGGAAGGCGCGCCGGGGCTCGGCTACATCGTGTTCGAGGAAGAGGGCGGGGCGCTCACCGGCAAGGGGCCGATCGCCAAGTTCATCCCCGCCGCGATCCAGGCGCGGATTGCCGAGAAGGCCGGCGCCAAGGCGGGCGACGCGGTGTTCTTCGCCGCCGGCACCGAGGCGAAGGCAGCCGGGCTCGCGGGCAAGGCGCGCATCCGCATCGGCGACGAGCTGAAGCTCTCCGACACGGACCAGTTCGCCTTCTGCTGGGTCGTCGATTTCCCGATGTACGAGTGGAACGAAGAAGACAAGAAGATCGACTTCTCCCACAACCCGTTCTCGATGCCGAACTTCGATCGGGACGAGTTCCTCGCTCTGGGCGAGGCGGATTCCGAAAAGATCCTTGGGATCAAGGCGTTCCAGTACGACATCGTCTGCAACGGCATCGAACTGTCCTCGGGCGCGATCCGGAACCACCGTCCCGACGTGATGGAGAAGGCGTTTGCCATTGCCGGCTACGGCCGAGACGTGCTGGAGGAGAAGTTCGGCGGCATGCTGAACGCCCTGCGCCTCGGCGCCCCGCCGCACGGCGGCATCGCGCCGGGTGTCGACCGCATCGTCATGCTGCTGTGCGAGGAGCCGAACATCCGTGAGGTCGTGCTGTTCCCGATGAACCAGCGCGCCGAGGATCTGATGATGGGCGCGCCCGCCGAGGCGACCCCGAAGCAGCTGCGCGAGCTGCACATCCGGCTCAACCTGCCCGAGAAGAAGGCGTAGCGCCTAAACCCTCTCCCGCCGCGGGGGAGGGTGCCTGCGGAGCAGGCGGGTGAGGGGCCGGTTCCGCTTTGTCGGAAACGGCGCTCCCCTCGCCCGCCCCCTTCAAGGCCACCCGCCACCGAAGGGGAGGGAAGCCGCGCAGGACCTGATGCCGCCCCATCCCGCTCCCCTCACCGCCATCGTCGTCAGCCACGACAGCGCAGACGCCCTGCCCGCCTGCCTCGCGGCGCTGGCCCGCGAAGGCGTTCCGGCGATCGTGGTCGACAACGCCAGCCGCGACGGCTCGGTGGCGGTGGCGGAAGCCCACGGCGCGCGGGTGATCGCCCATCCCCGCAACGAGGGCTATGGCCGGGCCAACAATATCGGCGTGCGCGCCGCCGAGGGGGCCCGGCACGTCCTCATCCTCAATCCCGATCTCGTGCTGCAACCGGGCGCCGCCGCCGCGCTGCTGGCCGCGGCGCGGGCCTGGTCTGACGCCGGCCTCCTGGCGCCGCGCATCCACGAGCCGGACGGGCGCTTCTTCTACCAGCCGCGCTCGCTGCTCGCGCCCTACCTCACCAACCCGAAGGGCCGGCGTGATCTCCCCGAGGGCGACGCCTGCGCGCCGTTCCTGTCGGGCGCCTGCCTGATGATCGAGCGCGCCCTCTTCCTCGACCTCGGCGGCTTCGACGAGAATATCTTCTTGTTCTACGAGGACGACGACCTCTGCCGCCGGGTGGCCGATGCGGGGCGCGCGCTGGTCCACGTCCACGGCGCGGTGGCCCTGCACGGGCGAGGGCGCTCCTCGGCCCCGTCGCCGGGCCGGGTGTTTCGGACGCGCTGGCATCAGGCGTGGTCGCGGGCCTACGTCTCGCGGAAATACGGCCTGCCCGATCCGAGCCCGGGAATGCTCGCCACCAACGCCCCGAAGGCGGCGCTCGCCGCCCTCGCCTTCCGCCGCTCGGGGCTGGAGCGCTACGGCGGCTCGGCGGCCGGCGCACTCGCCGCCCTGCGCGGGCAGAGCGCGCTGGCCCGCGAGGGGCTGGCACCGTGAGCCTGCTCTCGGGACCGACGATCGCGGAGGCGCTGGCGCGCCCGCACAACGCCTTCTCCTCCTTACGGCTGGCGCTCGCCCTGATGGTGGTGGTCTCCCACGCCTTCAGCGTCGTCTCCGGCCACGCGCTCGACGAGCCGCTGGCCCGCACCACCGGCTTCTCGCTGGGCGAGCACGCGGTGAACGGCTTCTTCGCCGTCTCGGGCTTCCTCGTCACCATGAGCTACGACCGGCGCGGCTGGCGCGACTACGTCATCGCCCGGAGCTTGCGCATCGGACCGGGCCTCGTCGCTGCGACCCTGGCGGTCTCGCTGCTGCTCGGCGGCGCCCTCACCCGGCTGCCGCTCGCCGAGTACTACGCCTCGCCCGAGCTGTGGCGCTTCGCGCGCGGCACGCTCCTCTCCTTCAAGAGCAATGCCAGCCTGCCCGGCCTGTTCGAGACCAACCCGTTCCGAAGCCCGCTCGGCACGGTCTGGACCCTGAAATACGAGACGATCTGCTACGCCGGCGTTCTCGCCATCGGGCTTCTCGGGCTCCTGCGGCGGCGCTGGGCCGTGCCGGCGCTCACCGCCGCCCTGGCCCTGAGCCTGGGCCTTCTCGAAGCGGTCCGGCCCGAGATGTCCAAGGGCACCGAGACGGCCCTGCGCCTGCCGCTGATCTTCGCCGCCGGGGCCTGCCTCTACCTGTGGCGCGATTCCATCCGCCTCACGCCGTGGCCGCTGCTCGTCCTGGCCGCGGGCCTCCTGCTGCAGGGCCACGCGCCCGCCCGGACGCTGCTCTTCCTCGGCGAGAGCTACGCGGCGATCTGGCTTGGCCTCCTGCCGGCACTGGCCCGCCCTGCCCTCGATCCGCCCGCCGACCTCTCCTACGGGGTCTATCTCTACGGCTGGCCGATCCAGCAGAGCCTGCACGCGCTCTGGCCCACGGCCTCCGCCCTGGCCCTGCTGGTGCCGGCCCTCCTGCTCGCTGGGCTCGTCGCCGCCGCGTCCTGGTATGCAGTCGAGAAGCCGGCCCTGCGCCTCAAGGCGCGGGCCCTCGGGCGGCGCACGCTGGGGACGATCGAACCCGCGGGCCCCTGAAGCGAATTTGATCCTCTCGCACCGCCCGTGCGTTTGAGACCCGCAGGGCGTGTCGACGCGCCGCCGTGGTGGGGCGCCCTGCCCGCCCTAGCTACGGTGCCGGGTCCGTATCCCCGGCCCATTCCTCTCCCGGAAGCCCGGATCACTGCCCACCATGAAGGTCGTCGTGGATCTCAACCGCTGCCAAGCCTACGCGCAGTGCATCTACGCGGCGCCGGGGCATTTCGCCCTGCACGGCCGGGAAGCGCTGGTCTACGACCCCTCCCCGGACGAGACCGCACGGGGCGAGATCGAGCGGGCCATCCATGCCTGCCCGGTGCGGGCGATCACCGCCTACCCCGATGCCGCCGACGCGGCGGCCGGAGAGGCGCGGTGACGACACACCCTGAACGCATCGTCGTCGTCGGCGCCTCGCTGGCGGGCCTTGCCGCCGCCCATGCCCTGCGTGAACGAGGCTATGCCGGCCGCCTGACCCTAGTCGGCGCCGAGCCCCACCGACCCTACGACCGGCCGCCGCTCTCCAAGCAGGTACTGCGCGGGCTCTACTCCGCCGACACCACCCTACCCTGCCATCCCGATCTGCGCGCGGAGTTCCGCCTCGGGCAGCCGGCGACCCGGCTCGACCTGACCGGGCGCGTCGTCGAATGCGAAGACGGCAGCCGCCTGCCCTACGACCGCCTGCTGATCGCCACCGGCACCCGGGCGCGGCCCTGGCCCAACCCGGAGGAGGCCGCCCTCGCCGGTGTCTTCACCCTGCGCGACCGCGATGACGCCGAGCGGCTCGGCGCGCATCTGCGGACCAAGCCGCACCGCGTCGTCCTCGTCGGCGGCGGCTTCATCGGCTTCGAGGTCGCCTCGACCTGCCGCGATCTCGACATGCCCGTCACCCTGCTGGTGCGCGATGCCGTGCCGCTGGCCGCGGCGCTCGGCCCCCGCCTCGGTGGCTTGATCGGCGAGGTCGCCCGCGAGAAGGGCGTCGATCTGCGCCTCGAATCCGAGATCGAGCGGATGGAGGGGGCCGGCGGGAACCTCGCCGCCGTGATCCTGAAGGACGGCACGCGGATCGAGACCGACTGCCTCGTCGCGGCGATCGGCACGTTGCGCAACGTCGAATGGCTCGACGGCTCGGGGCTTGAGGCCGATGCGGGGGGCCTGCGCTGCGATGCCTTCTGCCGTGCGCTCCGCGCGGACGGCCACGTCGCCGAGGGCGTTTTTTGCGCGGGCGACGTGGCGCGCTGGCCGAACCCGCACGACGACGACGCCCTCGTGGCGGTCGAGCATTGGGGCAACGCTCGGGCGCAAGCCGAGACTGCCGCCGCCAACATGCTGGCGGGCGATGCCTCGGCGATGCGCCGCCACGACCACCTGCCCGATTTCTGGTCGCAGCAATTCGGCCTGACGATCAAGCTCGTCGGCCTGACCGAGGGCGCCGACGCCCTCGCGGTGGTGCACGGCTCGCTCGAGGAGCGGCGCCTCGTGGCCGCCTTCGGCAAGGCGGGCCGCACCGTCGCCGCCGCCGCCATCGACAGCGCCCGCTGGCTGCCCGCCTACAAGGCCGCGATCCGCGAGCGCGCCCCGTTCCCGCCGATCGAGGACGCCGTCGATCAGCCCCGCATCCGTGTGCAGGAGCCCTAGTCCCGTGAGCGGAAGCACGCTGTTCGACCAGATCCTCGATCCCGCCAACCGGGCGAACCCCTACCCGCTCTACGCCGAGCTGCGCAAAACCCCCGTCGCGCGGCAGGAGGACGGCACCTACGTCGTCAGCGGCCATGCCGAGCTGGCGCGGCTGATCTCCGATCCGCGGATCAGCTCGGACGATCTGCCCGACCCGCAGAAATTCCGCTGGACCGGCAACCCCGTCACCGATCTGCTGGTGCGGCCGGTGCGGGCCGAGATCCGCAAGCGGCACCGCCCCTTTATCTTCCGCGATCCCCCCGATCACGACCGCCTGCGGGGGCAGGTGATGCGCTGCTTCACGCCCGAGCGGGTGCGCGGCATGCGTGCGAAGACGCAGGAGATCACCGACGACCTGATCGGCAAGATGCGGGGCAAGACCCAGATCGATCTCGTCGACGAGTTCTCCTACCCGCTCCCCGTCACCGTGATCTGCGAGCTGCTCGGCGTGCCGCCGGAGGACGAGGCGCAGTTCCACGGCTGGGCGACGCAGCTCGCGACCGCGCTGGAGCCAAACCAGCGTGGCGACGAGGAGACGCAAGCCAAGAACGAGGTCTGCTTCACCGAAATCGCCGACTACCTCCAGGGGCTGATCAAGGAGAAGCGCAAGGACCCGCAGCAGGACATCCTCTCCGACCTTGCGACCGATAAGGAGGGGATGAACGATTTCGACCTGATCGCCACCGCGGTGCTGCTGCTGGTGGCGGGCCACGAGACCACGGTGAACCTGATCACCAACGGGATGCTGACGCTGGTGCGCTTCCCCGAGCATGGGGAGCGCCTGCGCGCCGAGCCGGACCTCGCCCCGCGCCTGATCGAGGAATTGCTGCGCTACGAGCCGCCGGTCCATTACCGCACGCGCGTAGCGCTCACCGACATCCCGGTGGCAGGGATCACCATCCCGAAGGATGCGCCGGTGATTTTCCTGCTCGCCGCCGCCAACCGCGATCCGGCGCGCTTTCCCGACCCAGACCGCTTCGATCCCGACCGGCCCGACAACCGCCATCTCGGCTTCGGCGGCGGGCTGCATTACTGCGTCGGCGCCCCGCTCGCGCGAATCGAGGCGGAGGTGGCCCTGGTCAGCCTCGTGCGGCGGCTGAAGGGCGTGTCCCTGATGGAGGACCCGCCGCCCTACCGGCCCGGCGCCTCGCTGCGGGGGCCGCGGCACCTGAGGCTGGCGCTGGAGGGTGTGGTAGAGGATTAATCCTCTACCCGAGTGCCGCTGGGATCCCCTCTCCCCGCGCGCGGGGAGAGGACCGCGACGACCCTGTCGTCGGCGCGGTGAGCCCGAAGGGCGACGGTGAGGGGGCGCATCCGAGAGAAACTCCTTCGGCCAAGCCCCCTCACCCTTGGCTGCCGCCTCGCTTTGCCGACGACGAGGTCGGCAAAGCCCTCTCCCCGCGCGGGGAGAGGGGGATGTGCACGTGACGTGCCGCATCATCGAAGAAGGCAACAGCCAAAAGAAAAGCGCCCGACCTTTCGGCCGGGCGCTCCTCCAAAAACATCCGTTCGGACGATCGCTTACGCGGTCAGAACCGTGGACGGCTCGACCTTCACGCCCGGGCCCATCGTCGAGGTGACGGCGATGCGCTGGATGTAGGTGCCCTTGGCGCCCGTGGGCTTCGCCTTGGCGACCGCGTCGGCGAAGGCCTTGATGTTCTCGACGAGCTTCTGCTCGTCGAAGGACACCTTGCCGACGCCGGCGTGGATGATGCCGGCCTTCTCGACGCGGAACTCGACCGCGCCGCCCTTGGCGGCGGCAACGGCACCCTTCACGTCCATGGTGACGGTGCCGACCTTCGGGTTCGGCATCAGGCCGCGCGGGCCCAGCACCTTACCGAGACGGCCGACGAGCGGCATCAGGTCCGGGGTCGCGATGCAGCGATCGAACTCGATCTTGCCGCCCTGGACGATCTCAAGGAGATCCTCGGCGCCGACGATGTCGGCACCCGCTGCGCGGGCGTCGTCCGCCTTGGCGCCACGGGCGAAGACCGCCACGCGAACCGTCCGGCCGGAGCCGTTCGGCAGGTTGCAGACGCCGCGGACCATCTGGTCGGCGTGGCGCGGATCGACGCCGAGATTCATCGAGATCTCGACGGTTTCGTCGAACTTGGCCGAAGCCTTCGACTTCACCAGCTTGATCGCCTCGTCGATGGCGTAGAGCTTCATCGGCTCCAGACCCTCGCGGGCGGCGCGGATGCGCTTTCCTTCGCGTGCCATATCGCCCTCCCTTACGCGACGACTTCGAGGCCCATGGCTCGCGCGGAGCCACGGATCATCGCGACCGCCGCATCGACGGAGTCGCAGTTCAGGTCGGGCATCTTCTTCTCGGCGATCTCGCGAAGCTGGGCTTCGGTGATCTTGCCGACGGTCGGGCCCTTGCCCGGGGTCTTGGAGCCGGAGGCCGGCTTCTTGCCGATCTTCAGGCCAACCGCCTTCTTCAGGAAGAAGGTGACCGGGGGCTGCTTCATCTCGAAGGTGAAGGAGCGGTCCTGATACGCGGTGATGATCACCGGGATCGGGGTGCCCTTCTCCATCTGCGCGGTCTTCGCGTTGAAGGCCTTGCAGAATTCCATGATGTTGAGGCCGCGCTGACCGAGCGCGGGACCGATCGGCGGCGACGGGTTGGCGGCGCCGGCCGGGACTTGAAGCTTCACGTAGCCCGTGATCTTCTTCGCCATGGGACTGCTCCCAAGAATTGCGCGTCGCCGGGCTGCCGAGGCACGGACGGACGGGCGGTTGCAGGTCGCGGTGCGATCCGTGGATCCCGGAGGCGAAGCCGGGCAGATCTCCCGCGGGGTTGTGGCGGTGCTCTCATGAAAGCATCGCCGTTTCCGGGCCGCGGCAGAGCCGCCAGCCGGGAAAATCGGAGATCAGTCAGTGCCGACTGATCGCGAATTGCGTAGAAATCAGACCTTCTCGACCTGACCGTATTCCAGCTCGACCGGGGTGGCGCGTCCGAAGATCGACACCGCCACCTTGAGGCGCGAGCGGGCGTCGTCGATTTCCTCGACGGTGCCGTTGAAGGAGGCGAAGGGGCCGTCGGAGACGCGCACGGTCTCGCCGATCTCGAAGGAGACGGTGTGCTTCGGGCGATCCACGCCCTCCTGCACCTGCCCCTTGATGCGCTCGGCCTCGGCGTCCGGGATCGGCACGGGCTTGGCCTTGTCGGCGCCCAGGAAGCCGGTCACCTTCGGGGTGTTCTTGATGAGGTGGTAGACCTCGTCGGTCAGGTCGCACTTCACGAGCACGTAGCCCGGGAAGAACTTGCGCTCGGCATCGACCTTGCGGCCGCGGCGCACCTCGGTGACCTTCTCGGTCGGCACCATGACCTCGTCGAACAGTTCGGTCAGCCCACGCTGGGCCGCCTGATCCTTGATGGACTGGGCGACCTTATTCTCGAAGTTCGAGTAGGCGTGGACGATGTACCAGCGCTTCGACACGGGTCTCTCAACTCCTCGGCGTCCGTAAGACGCCTGCGATGACTCAGGCGCCGATCCCGAGGACCAGGCTGACGGCGAAGCGCATCACCTGATCGACGGCGACGAAGAACAGGCTCGCGACGACGACCATGATGAACACCATGATGGTGGTCACGGTGGTTTCCTTGCGGGTCGGCCACGTGACCTTGCGGCCCTCGTCGCGCACCTCGCCCAGGAACTCCACCGGGCCCACCCGCTTCGGCGCGGGGCGCGCGGGCGGGGTCGGGCGCTGGGGCGCGACGGGGGCCGTGCCGCGTTTGGGTCCGCGGGCCGCGTCGGCTTTCTTGGTCGCTTCGTTCGATGCCATGGCGCAACTGAAACCGGACAGGGCTCCGGGAACCACCGATCGCGGTGCGGGGACAATCGCGTCCCACACCGACAGCATCTGAGGATCTCGGAATGCGCCCGCTCTAGCGCAAGTGATCCGGCTTGTCGATGGGTTCGGGACGGGGTGCCGCCGGTCGGATGCCAAGTCGGTCTCGGCGTCGGGCTCGGTGGGCGCCGTGGCAGGAGTGGAGGGACTCGAACCCCCAACCCCCGGTTTTGGAGACCGGTGCTCTGACCAGTTGAGCTACACTCCTACGGCGCGCGCGGCGCGGCTCGCGTCATGCCGCAACCTGCGGCCCAAAGCAAGGGCAGGACGTCAGCAAGCAGAGTCATCGCCCGAAGGATGATCTGCCGCCTTGCGGGCGCGAAGAGCGCCCCGCGGAGCGAGTTCGAGGACCGGAACGGTCGCTCGAACACAAAAGCGGAGCGAAAGCCTGAGGCCGCGGAGGCGGCCGCCGGCACTTGAGGCCCAGCGAAAAACAGAGCAATCGCTATTCGTCGTCCAGCTCGAAATCCGCGTCCGCGAAGGGATAGGCCGCCTCGACGAGGTAGGGCCCGCCGCCGCGCGAGGTGCGGGCGGAGAACAGGGCGGCGCGGCGCGCCGTGAAGGTCAGGCGGGGAAACACCCCCGCTTCCGTCAGCCTTCGCGCCACGGCCTCCGGGGAGGCCTCGCGGTTGAGGCGGGCCAGCGTCACGTGCGGCGTGAACTTGCGCCGCTCCGGCGCGGCACCGGCGCGGCGGGCGATGCGCTCGTGCTCTTCCTGCAAATCGATGAGTTCCGGCGTGGGGACGACCGAGGCGTAGAGCGCCCGAGGCCGGTCGCCGCCGAAGCTCGCGAGCCCGTCCAGCGTCACGGTGAGCGGCGCGCGCACCCGCGCCTCCCGCAGGCCGGCATCGACATCGGCAGCGATCATGTCGTCGATCTCGCCGAGGAAGCGCAGGGTGACGTGGTAGTCGCTCGGCTCGATCCAGCGCGCGCCGGGCAGGCCGCCGCGGAAGAACGACAGCCGCTCGGCGATGTCCGGCGGAATCTCGATGCCGGTGAACAGGCGCGGCATGGTTCGCTACCCCTTCTTCTCCGGATTCTGGCCCAGGCGGCCCAGGAAGGTCTCGACGCTCGGCAGGATGCCCTCGACGATCCGCTCGACGCCCTTGGCGGTGGGGTGCAGCCCGTCATCCATGGTGTTGGCGCGTTGGCCCGTCACGCCGTCAAGAAAGAACGGGTAGAGCACGAGGCCGTGCGCCTTGGCCAAGTCGGGATAGATCGCGTCGAACCGGGCGCGGTACGCCGTGCCGAGATTCGGCGCGGCCAGCATGCCGGCCAGCAGCACCGGAATGTTGCGCTCCTTCAGCCGCGCGATGATCGTCTCGAGCGCCTTGCGGGTCACCGCCGGATCGGTGCCGCGCAGCATATCGTTGGCGCCGAGTTCGAGGATCACGCCTTGCGTGCCGTCCGGCACCGACCAGTCGAGCCGGTCGAGCCCGCCGGTGCTGGTGTCGCCCGACACGCCGGCATTGGCAATCTCGACCCGGTACCCCTTGGCCTTCAGCGCCCGCTCCAGCACCGCGGGAAAGGCGGCGTCGGCCGGCAGGCGGTAGCCCGCGGTGAGGCTGTCGCCGAAGGCCACGAGCTTGAGCGGCGCCGGCTCGGCACGGGCCGAGCCGGGCAGCAGGCCCGCGGCACCGACGAGCGTGGCTGCGGCGAAGAGGAGCATCAGCGCGGCCCTGCGCCGGAGGCGGCGCGGCCCCACATCGGGTGCGTCCGCCTCGCGCCGGGCGCCCAAGCATGACACAAGCCTGCCGGGTCCGGCGTCCGCTTCGTTCGCGTGGTGCAAGACCGTATCCTTTCGCTCGGACATGTCCGGGTGGTTGCCAAGCTGCTCGCCAACTTCCCTGCCAAGATCGGTCGGTGCCTGATGTCGAACAAGGCCGTCTCCCTGTCGCAGATCGAGCTGAGCCTCGGCCGCGGCCCCGCGCGGGTGCATGTCCTGCGCGGCATCTCGCTCGATGTCGAGCGCGGCGAGGCGGTCGGACTCGTCGGCCCGTCGGGTTCGGGAAAATCGACCCTGCTCACCGTCATGGCCGGGCTGGAGCGGCCTGATACCGGCCGCGTCACCATCGCCGGCACGGATCTCGGTGGGCTCGATGAGGACGGGCTCGCGCGTTTCCGCGGCCGCAACATCGGCATCGTGTTCCAGGCCTTCCACCTCGTGCCGACCATGACCGCGCTGGAGAACGTGGCGCTGCCGCTCGAACTCGCCAACGCATCCGATCCGCACGGACGGGCGGCCGCGGAACTCGAGGCAGTGGGGCTCGGCCACCGGCTGCGGCACTACCCGGCGCAGCTCTCCGGCGGCGAGCAGCAGCGGGTGGCGATCGCCCGTGCGCTCGCGCCCGATCCGGCGATCCTGGTCGCCGACGAGCCGACGGGAAACCTCGACGAGGCGACGGGACGGCAGATCGTGGACCTATTGTTCGGGCTCAAGCGCGACCGCGGCGCGACCCTGGTGCTGGTAACGCACGATCCCGGCCTCGCCCGGCTGTGCGACCGCACCGTGCGCCTGCGCGCCGGCCGGATCGAAGCGCCGGCCGAGGCGCAAGAGGCCTGAACGAACAAGAGGCCTGAACGAACACGAGGCCCGAACAAACACAGGGCCTGAAAAACGATGCCTTCCGGTGCCGGTCGGGCGCCGAAAGGCAAGCTCGTGTCGGGTGTTGAAGCCGTCTGCTCGCGCGTCGCGTCAGGCGACGCGGCAAACAGAAAGATCAGGCGCTCAGCGGGGCGCCGATCCGGGCGCGGAGCTGAGCCCGCAGGTTCTGGTTGGCCGCGCTACGGTCGGCGTCGAGGGCCCACATCAGGCGCAGGAGCCGGCTGATCGGCAGAGCCCGGTCCTCAATGGCCTCGGCAACCTGCTGCTGGATCGATTTCGAGGTCGCCATGAACGTCTCGGCCGTGGTCTGCATGAGTCGCATCCGGAAACGGGCTCGCCCCCCGCGGGGCGGGCTCTTAAACGGTTCCAAATCGCAAGGCCATAGGTTTGCCGGCTTGCAGTTAGCGGTTCCTTCGAGCGCCCGCGCCGCACCTCACAGCTTTGTGAAGCCGGCGCGTTGTCAGGCGAGCGGCGAGCGCGCGTAGCCGTCGAGCAGATCCTGTGGATCGCGGTAGATCGCGATGCATCCCGCCGCCGACAGCTCGGCCTCCGGGAAGCCGCCGCAGAGGACGCCGATCGTCGAAAGCCCAGCCCCGGCAGCAGCTTGCGCATCGTAGGGAGTATCCCCGATCACCATCACCGCGTCTTTGGGGAGGCCGTGAAGCTTCTTCAGCACCGCCTCGAAGATGTCCGGATGCGGCTTGGATCGGTCGGCGTCGTCGGAGGTCGTGACCACGTCGACGAGATCGGTGATGCCCAGGATTTTCTGGTAGTTTTCCACCTCGTCCGCCTTGCCGGAGGACGCGAGCGCGACGGTCTGGTCTGCATTCCGCACATGGCTGAGCAGGGCCTTCACGGCGGGAAACGGCTTCGCTTGCGCGAGATAGGATCGCTTGAACAGATCGGAGCGGTAGGCCTCGATCGCTTCGCCCTCGCGGGCGAGCCGGTCCGCGTCCACGAAGACGGGCAGGAGCTGGTCGCCGCCCTTCCCGATCTGGCGGCGGACCTCGGCCTCCTTCGTCTCGATCCCGAAATGCGCAAAGGCCTCGACCCAGGCGCGGGCGTGCAGATCGACGCTGTCGAGCAGCGTGCCGTCGATGTCGAAGACGACGGCTTTGATGCGAGCGGACATCGAATCAGGCCCTCTCAGCGCGGAAACAGCTGGAGGCCGTCATCGGGGAGGAGATTGCGGGCGGGCCCGCCGGTCTGCTGGCCGCGGCCCTGCTGGTAGTAGGGCAGCTCGGGGCGACGGTCGTTGCCGCTGCCGGAATCGTATTCCCAGGGCGCGTTCCAGGGCGCCCGGCCGCTCACCGCCGGCACGGCGGGGCCGGTGTAGAACGAGTCGCCTGGCCGCATGGGTCCCGCTGCCGCGGCGCTGGCCGCCAGCATCGTGCCGAGGAAGACGGCGGCAGCACCTCGTCCGATCAACGTGCGCATCGCTTGTCATCCCCCGATCGTGGCCGCGCTCCGCCCGCAGAGCGCGAAGGGAAACGGCCGAGCCTGGTCCGCGTTCCGGGGCCTCGGGCTCGCTCGCCCCGACTTTTGCCCCGACTTTCCCCGGATGGGCCCTAAAAAGCGAAGCCCGCCGGCCCCAGGGGGCGGCGGGCTCTCGAACCGCGTCTCGTTCAGTGGCGGCTCAGTGGAGGACGACCGCCTCGGCTCCGGCGCGGCTGGCGGCCGACTTGGACCGGGGTGCCGCCTTCACCGCCTTGGCGGCGGGCTTCTCGGCGGCCTTCGCGGAGGTCTTGGCAGGCGTCTTAGCAGGCGTCTTGGCCGGTGCCTTGGCCTTGGCAGCCTTGGCGACGCTCGCCAGAGCCTCGGCGGGGGCCTGCACCGCCGCCTTGGCGCGGGCGGTGCGGGGCTTGGCGACCTTGGCCGGCGCAGCGGACGCCTCGGCTTCGATCAGCGCCGCAGCCGGGGCCTGAAGCAGTTCGGATTCGGCCTGAAGCCAGTGGGCCTCGGCCCGGCCGAAAACCCGGCCTTCACCTTCCCAGATGTAGTAGGCGCGCTCGCGCACGCTTTTCTCGCACAGCACCATAACGCTCTCCCGAAATCGTCCGACGTGAGTTCGAACGATGGAAGCGCATGGTTAAGGGGCGGTTAACCGCGTTCCGCAGCGCGGGAAAGACGGCGGTGGTTCGCGCGCACCTTGCGGCGGTAGCCGGCCACGACCGCGCCGTGCGAGGCGCCCGTCGCGAGCTGCATCGCCGCCTCGCCGGCCGCGAGCAGCTTCTCGCTCACCATGCGCTGCGCCTCCACCTGCGCACCGCTGCCCCCGGCCGCGAGTTTGGCCATCCGCAGGGCGATCACCGACTGCGCCTCGAAGGCGAGCAGGGTCGTGTCGAGGCCGAGCTTCCACCACGTCGCATACATCGAACCTGCCCTCTCGTCGTCACACGGCATCGATCTGATCAGGTCACGACGCCCCGCAACGGCGCAGGGCCGGGCTCGGGAACGGGGCGCTGAGACACAGGTTCGAGCGCCATTCCCGGCCGCCTCCGGTGGTTGGGCGGTCGGGAACGGCATCGCGGCTCAATCGAAGCTGCGCCCCTTGGCGGCCGAACCGCCCAGGCTGATCTTGACCTTCTTCGGCGGGGCGGCCTGCCCCCCCTTGCCGCGCCCGGCCGGCACCTCGACCTCCGGCGCCGCCTGAGCGGGCTTCAACCGGGACTGGCCGTAGATCACCGAGCCGATTTCGCCCACCGCCTGGACCAGGTCGTCGCGCTCGCAGGCGCGGGCCACCTTAAGGCCGAGCTGGTGCATGTGGCTCTTGCCGTAGAGATAGGCGGCGAGCTTGGCGCGGGTCAGCGCCGGAATCTCCTCGAGGATGTAGGGCAGATCGTAGTCGTCGGCGCGGTAGACCTCACCGAGTCGTTCGAGGGAGACCGGGCATTCCGGATCGACGGTCGCGCCGGTGGTCGGATGGGCCTGGGTCATGGATCACCTGCTGTCGGTGCAAAGGGCGATGGAGAGGGTGACGAAAGCGGCGAAGGCATGTCGGCGGTCGCAGCCTCCGCCACGGGGGACGGCCTGACTGCAATCGGGTCGGAACGCGCGGGAAGGCATCCGGTGCAAACCGAGGCGATCGCGATCCGGGCGCGCCGGTCGCTGCGCTCCCAGACGGATTCGCGCGCCGTCGCCGCGGCGGCCGGCCCGGAGGCCGCAGTTCCAGAGGTCGAAGTCCCGGCGAGCCGGGCGTCCGGGTTCGCGCGGATCCGCAGATAGAGCGGCTCCTCCGCTCGGACAGCGGAGATCGGACCGCACGGGAACCCACACAGGGCCATCCCGTACACGGCCGCGCCGAGGAGCGCGAGCCGGCCCGGACGTGCCGATGCCGTGCGCCGCGCGGCGCCTCGTGCCGTGCAGCCCGATGTCATGCCGGTTGTCATGCGGATGCGCGGGTCTCGCCATGGCGGTTGCGGGCGCCGGTTCCCGCTTCGCGGGCTTCCGGGCCGAACAGGATCGGCCGGGATGGTCAACAAGACCTTAACCGCGGCATCCATGCGAGGCGAGCCACCCCACGCGAAAAAGCCCGGCGCGAGGCCGGGCTCTTCTGGGGGAGGTCCGGCGGTCCGGTGAGGGACCGCCGGAGATCCGGGTCCTAGTACGAGCCGAACTTGTAGTTCAGGCCGGCGCGGACGACGGCGAACTCGGTGTCGCGGACCTGCTGGCCACCGCTGACGAGCACGGTGCCCGGGCTGCCGATGGAGACCGTACGGCCCTGGTTGTCCGTCGCGAAGGCGCCACGGCCGCCGGTGCCGCGATCGAGGTTCACGTACAGACCTTCGACCTTCAGCGTCACGGCCGAAGACTTGAAGAAGTTCAGGAACGAGTCGGTCGGGAGAGCGTACTCGATACCACCGCCGGCGGCCCAGCCGGTCTGGAAGTCGTTGCTCGACACGCCGGTGCCGAACTCACGACCGCCGCCGGAGCCGTAGGCGAAGCCGCCGGTGCCGTACACGAGGGTGCGGTCGAAGGCGTAGCCGAGGCGACCGCGGACGGTGCCGAAGAAGTCGAGGCCGGACAGACCACCCGGGTTGAACACCTGCTGGGCGGCCAGCGGGCTGGTCGAGAGGAAGCGGTTCCGGTCACGGCCGAAATCGGCGTACTGGGCGTCGGCCTCGACACCGATCACGACACCGGAGCCCGGGGTGAACTGGTAGTTGTAGCCGATCTGACCGCCGCCGACGAAGCCTTCGTTGGACTCACGGTTGCTGAAGGCGACCACGGCGGTGGTGCCCGGGGGCACGAGCAGGGAGGCCGGGCCGACGCCGATCACGGTCGGGACGCGGTCATCCTGGGTGCCGAAGCCGTAACCGGCGTTGAAACCGGCGTAGAAGCCCGTCCAGGTGAACACCGGCACCGGCTGGAACACCGGCGGCGGAGCCGCGCGGCGCGGGAGGTCGGCGGCCGAGGCGGCGACGGTGGCGGCAACGAGCGCGCTCGAAGCAAGAAGCAGGATTTTCATCGTGTCGTGTCCTGATTTGGCGGGAGCCGGTGTTGGTGTGAAGTGGCCCGGGGAGCTCCCCGGTATCCGTCGCCCTCCAGCGATGAAGCGATCAATGCACCTGAATCCGTCAACGAAAGGTGAAGCTTACCCAGCCGTAAGCGCTCGATCAGGCCCGACGTGTCTTTGCGCACATCGTTGCCTCGTCTTGTCGAAAACCAGCAACAGTCAAACCATTCAGCACAAGCTGAAGACAATACGGTTAACGGTCGGTGTCTCCCGCCGTGCAAGGCCGCGTTAACCACGCTCGGGCGATCATTCCCCCGCGCCGGCGCCCGATCCCGGATCCGGCCGGCCCGATGGATTGCGCTGCCCATGTCCTTCGATTCCGGCTCGCCCAGACCGCGCGGCCCCCTCGCATGGTCGATCAAGACCGCGCTGTTCGTCGGCCTCGGCGCCACCGCCCTTGCCCACCACATCGCCCAGCCGGTCGGCAAGCCGGTTCACCGGGGCAGCGACCCGGAGGTGACGGGCTCGATCGGCCTCAAGGCGCAGTCGCTGCGGCTCGACCCCTGCGCGCTCCGCGGCGCCCTCGGCACGAGCGCGCGCGACTGACCTTCGCGGCGGGACTCGAGACGACCGCCCAGGCGAGGCCGGCAAGCCGAGGCCGGAGACGTCGGCCTTACGCGAGCACGGGTTTGAGACGGTCTCGGGATGCCGTCGACGCAACCGTACCCCGCCCGCGCGGGAGGAGGCTGTGCTGTCTCGGTCGATTGACAAGCAGGCACAGGGGTCTAAGTGTCGCGCGCGTTCGGACGCGTGATGGCGTACCGCGCACGGCTCTCGCGATCCGCCGCCGGCGCGAGCTTTCGAGCCCCTGATCGGCCCACTTCACGCGCACAATGGTTTTCCCTACCCGATGTCTTTCGCCGATCTTGGACTGAGCGACAAGGTACTCCAAGCCGTCACCACGGCCGGCTACACCGAGCCGACGCCGATCCAGGCCCAGGCGATCCCGCATGTGCTCGCCCGGCGCGACGTGCTCGGCATCGCCCAGACCGGCACCGGCAAGACCGCCGCCTTCACCCTGCCGATGCTGACCATGCTGGAGACCGGCCGCGCCCGGGCTCGCATGCCGCGCACGCTCATCCTGGAGCCGACCCGCGAACTCGCGGCGCAGGTCGAGGAGAATTTCGAGCGCTACGGCACCAACCACAAGCTCAACGTGGCGCTCATCATCGGCGGCGTCTCCTTCGCCGACCAGGATGCCAAGCTCACCCGCGGCACCGACGTGCTGATCGCGACGCCGGGGCGCCTGCTCGACCATTTCGAGCGCGGCAAGCTGCTGCTGACCGGCGTCGAGCTTCTCGTCATCGACGAGGCCGACCGGATGCTCGACATGGGGTTCATTCCCGACATCGAGCGCATCGTGAAGATGGTGCCCTTCACGCGCCAGACGCTGTTCTTCTCCGCGACCATGCCGCCGGAGATCGAGCGGCTGGCCGACATGTTCCTGCACAACCCGCAGCGGGTCGAGGTGGCGCGTCCCGCCTCCACCGCCACGACCATCGAGCAGCGCCTCGTGGCGACGGGCGCGGAGGGCCATGAGAAGCGCAAGGTGCTGCGCCACCTCATCCGCTCGGCGAGCGAGCTGCAGAACGGCATCATCTTCTGCAACCGCAAGCGCGACGTCGCCCAGCTTCAGCGCTCGCTGACCAGCCACGGCTTCAACGCGGCAGCACTCCACGGCGACATGGACCAGCGCGCCCGCATGGCCGCCCTCGACGGCTTCCGCAGCGGCGAGGTTCCGCTGCTGGTGGCCTCGGACGTCGCCGCGCGCGGCCTCGATATCCCCGCCGTCAGCCACGTCTTCAACTTCGACGTGCCGCACCACCCGGAGGATTACGTCCACCGGATCGGACGCACCGGCCGTGCCGGCCGCTCGGGCCAGGCCTTCACCCTCGCGAGCCGAAGCGACGAGCGCTCGCTCTCGGCGATCGAAAGCCTGATCGGTCAGCCGATCGCTTGGCTCGACGGCGATCTTGCCAGCGTCTCCGACGAGGTGGAGGGCGACGAGCCGCGCCGCCGCCGCGGCAGCCGCCGGGCCAAGGAAACCAAGGGGGGCGAGGAAACCAAGAGCGGCGGGCGCAGCACCGAGCGGAGTGCCGCCCCGGCGAGCGAAAGCCCCCGCAGCGAGAACCGCTCCCGCGGAGGTCGCCGTCCGGCCGCCGAGCGCAGCCGCGCCGACGCGCCCCGGCGAGACCCGGTGCGTGAGCCGGAACCGGTTGCGGTTGCCCCTTCCGCTCCCCCTGCCCCTCCCCGCGAGTTGGCCCGCGAGCCCGTCCGGAGCGCCCCCGAACGCGCGCGCGGCGAGCGTCGTCCCCCGCGTCGCGACGAGGACGGCGAGACGCCGGTCGGCCTCGGCTCGCACGTCCCGGCCTTCCTGCTGAAGCCGACCGGGTTCGGGAAGAGCAAGTAGCTCCTCGACCCAATCCCGCGGATCCCATCGCGCTAGCGCGATGGGTGCCTTCCTCGAGCGCCGCGCGGGTGGGGTGATCCGGTCCCTGCTTCGATCAAAACGCCCGCGCGGCGAACGGCCCGCGCTCGGGCGCTTTGTGAGACGCTCTTAACGTCCTGGCGAGATTCTGAGACGACACTTCGGCGGAGCGGACGATGTGGGCGGCGTGCCCCGTCCGCAGGAGCCTACGTCACCGGATGAGCCTCGATCCCGATCGTGATCGCAGTTTCGTGCTCGCGCAGCGCAGCTTCGAGCTGATGCGCGACTACTGTGCCTGCGCGACGCCGCGGGCCTACGCCGTGTGGTATCTCTACGTCTCCGGCACGCAGCCGCTGATGAACGATGCGGTCAAGCGGCTCACGACGCAGAACGGCACGCTGACCAGCGCCGACATCGAGGGGCTCCACGACACCTACATCGACGGCCGCCGCATGGCCGTGGAGGTGGATCGGATGAACTCGAGCCTCATCGCCGAGGTCGAGGGCATCATGGAAATGATCGAGGTGTCGATCCGCTCCACCGCCCAGTACGGCGAGTCGCTTCAGGCCCTGTCCCACGACATCGCCAACACGGCCACGAGCCGGGCGCGTCTGCGCGAGGTCGTGACGACGATCATCGCCAACACCCGCGACGTGACCGCCAACAACCGCACCCTCGAAGCGCGGATGCGCGAGAGCCGCAGCGAGATCGAGGCCTTGCGCGAGACGCTGGAGGCGGCCCGTCTGGAGAGCCTGACCGATGCCCTGACGGGGCTGGGCAACCGCAAGAGTTTCGAGGAGTCGCTCCGCAAGAGCATCGATCTGCAGTCTGCCTCGGCGCAGCAGGGCAAGCCGGCGAGCCTGATCGTGATCGACATCGATTCGTTCAAGCGCTTCAACGACCTCTACGGCCACCTGACCGGGGATCAGGTGCTGCGCCTCGTCGCCATCGTGATGCGCGAGCATATCGGTCAGAGAAACGCGACGCTCGCCCGGTTCGGCGGCGAGGAATTCGGCATCGTCCTGCCGGAAACCGACCGGGTCGAGGCGCGCGCCATCGCCGAGCGGGTGCGCATCGGCGTCACCGGCCGCGAACTGGTGAAGCGCTCCACCGGCGAATCGCTCGGCAAGGTCACGGTCTCGCTCGGCGTCGCGACCCAGCGCGAGGACGACAACGCGGTCTCCCTGCTGGAACGAGCCGACGCCTGCCTGTTCGCCGCCAAGCGCGCCGGCCGCAACCGCACCCTCGACGAGAGCGAAGTCGAGAACCTGCGCGACGTCGCCTGAGACGGAAGAGAGCCTCGTCCCGAAAGGCGGCCTCCGGGACGAGGCGAGAGCCATGCGCTCAAGCCTCGTCCGGTCTGCGAGACGAGGCAGCGCCGATCAGGCCGTAGCGCCGGCCGTGAGCCGCTCGGGATTGACCGGCGTGATCGCCACGGATTCGCCGCAGCCGCAGGCCGACGTCTGGTTCGGGTTGTTGAACACGAACTGGGACGACAGCTTGGTCGTCTGGAAATCCATCTCGGTGCCGAGCAGGAACAGCACCGCCTTGGGATCGATGAACACGGTTACGCCCCGGTCCTCGATCACGTCCTCGCCGGCTTTCCGCTCCTCGGCATATTCCATCGTGTAGGACATGCCGGCGCAGCCGCCGTTCTTCACGCCGACGCGCAAACCGGCGATCGGCGTCTCCGCATCGGCCATGATCGCCTTGAGCCGGTCCGCGGCGCGGTCGGTCAGCGTGATCACCTTGAAACTGGACATTGGGGTCTCTCTCCTGCGGCCGGGTTCAAGGCCCGGGCGGGTGAGGGGTTTTCGTACACCTGCAAAGATAAGCACTCCCCCGGCGCCGGTCCACCAGGAGACCCGGCACACCGGACGATTGCAGCCGTGCTATGCTGAATCGGTGGGAGAGCTTCGAGACGCTCGACGCCGTGATCGGCCTGCCCGCCATCGGAGCGCGGCTCGCGCTCGCCGACATTTACGAGGACGTGGCCTTCGAGCCGGGCCGGTCGGTCCGCTGAGGCGCTGCTACCACATGTCCAGCGCGACGCGGGCCTCGTCGGACATCCGGCTCTGGTCCCACGGCGGATCGAACACCATCGTGACGGAGCAGGATTGGACGCCCTGAACCGCCGAGACCGCGTTCTCGACCCAGCCCGGCATCTCGCCGGCCACCGGGCAGCCGGGGGCGGTCAGCGTCATGTCGATCAGCACGCGCCGGTCGTCCTCGATCTGCACCCGGTAGATCAGGCCGAGTTCGTAGATGTCGGCGGGGATCTCCGGATCGTAGACGCTCTTGAGCGCCACGACGATGTCGTCGGTCAGGCGATCGATTTCCTCGGCCGGGATCGCGGAGGCGGCCGCGAGGGCGGGGGTGTTGGTGCCGCCGGTGATGGTGGCGTCGGTGCTCATCGGGTCTCTCCCTCGGCCGCCGCGGGCGACGGCCGAAATTCCCAAAAGTATCAGGCGAACAGCATCTCGGCCTTGGCCAGAGCCGCGGCCAGGACATCGATTTCCTGCGTCGTATTATACAGACCGAACGAGGCGCGACAGGTCGAGGTGACACCGAAGCGCGTCAGCAGCGGCATCGCGCAGTGGGTGCCGGCCCGCACCGCGACGCCCTGGTGGTCGATCACGGTGGCGATGTCGTGGGCGTGCGCGCCCTTCACCTCGAAGGCGATGACGCCGCCCTTGTCGCGGGAATTGCCGATCTGGCGGATCGAATTCATCGCGCCGAGCCGTTCCTGGGCGTAGGCGGTCAGCATCGCCTCGTGCGCAGCGATCTTGTCGCGGCCGAGCTTCATCATGAATTCCAGCGCCGCGCCGAGGCCGACCGCCTCGATGATCGCCGGCGTGCCCGCCTCGAAGCGGTGGGGCGGATCGTTGTAGGTGATCGCGTCCTGGCTCACCGTGCGGATCATCTCGCCGCCGCCCTGGTAGGGCGGAAGCCGGTCGAGCCACTCCTTCTTGCCGTAGAGCACGCCGATGCCGGTCGGCCCGTAGACCTTGTGGCCGGTGAAGACGAAGAAGTCGCAATCGAGCGCGCGCACATCGACCGGGCGGTGCACCGCGCTCTGCGCCCCGTCGAGCAGCACCGGCACGCCGTGGGCATGGGCGATGCGCACGATCTCTTCGGCCGGCGTGACCGTGCCGAGCACGTTCGACATGTGGGTGATCGCCACCATCTTGGTGCGCGGCGTGAAGAGCTTCTCGTATTCCTCGACCAGGAAGTTGCCGTCGTCATCGACCGGCGCCCACTTGATGACGGCGCCGCGCCGCTCGCGCAGGAAATGCCAGGGCACGATGTTGGAGTGGTGCTCCATGATCGAGAGGATGATCTCGTCCCCCTCCCCGATCAGCCCGGCCCAGCCCATGGAGGAGGCCACGAGGTTGTAGGCCTCGGTCGCGTTGCGGGTGAAGATGATCTCGTCGGTCGAGGCCGCGTTGAGGAACTGACGCGTGGTCTCGCGCGCGCCCTCGAACCCCTCGGTCGCGGCATTGGCCATGTAGTGCAGGCCACGGTGCACGTTGGCGTAGCCGGTCTCCATGCAGGAGACCATCGCGTCGATCACGGCCCGCGGCTTCTGCGTCGAGGCGGCGTTGTCGAGATAGACGAGCGGTTTGCCGTAGACCTTTTCCGACAGGATCGGGAATTCCTTCCGGATCGCTTCGACGTCGTAAGACGAGTCCTGGGCAGTGGTACGGACGGGTGCGTTCATCGTCTCGACCTCGAAGCAGCGCGGCCCGTCATAGAGCCGTCTTTCCCTTCACTCCCCTCATCCTGAGGTGCTGGAGCGAAGCGGAGGCCTCGAAGGAGACCTCCCGATTTCGTCGGCATCCCCTGAGACCTCCTTCGGGGCCCGCTGACGCGGCCCCTTCGGGATGAGGCTCAGGGTGGGGGTGCCCGACCTGGGCAGGGACCCGCGGATCCCCGGCAGGCCGGCGATCCGCGGGTCGGGTTGTGGGCGGCGCCCTACCCTCTCGACGCCAGCCACGCCTCGATCCCGCCGATCAGCACCGCGCGGGCGCCCTCATGCGTGACCGTCTCCACTGCCTCGCCGACGAAGGCCTGGACCAGCAGGCTCTCGGCGGTGGCGCGCGGCAGGCCGCGGGCCATGAGGTAGAACAGCAGATCCTCGTCCGGCGCGCCGCAGGTGGCGCCATGGCCGCAAGCGACGTCGTCGGCGAAGATTTCCAGCTCCGGCTTGTTCATCATCTGACCGTCGTCGGTCAGGAGTAGGCAGTCGGACTTCATCTTGCCGTCGGTCTGCTGCGCGACTTGGCGGACGATAATCTTGCCCTGGAACACGCCGGTGGAATCGCCGTCGATCACCGTCTTGAACATCTCGCGGCCGACGCCCCCGGTCGCCGCATGGTCGGCGAGCAGGGTCGAATCCGCGAGCTGGCCGTGGCCGAGCAGCGTCGCGCCGTTGACCACGGCGTTGGCGTCCTCGCCCGCGACGTGCAGGTAGATCTGGTGACGCGAGAGCTTGGCGCCGGTGACGAGGTTGACGGTCTCGAGCTGCGCCCGCGCGTCGAGGCGCACCGAGAGCGTCGAGAGGGCGACGGCCGCATCCCCTTCCCGGTTGAGCCGGGTGTGGCGGAAGGCAGCCTCGGCGCCGATATGCACGTCGAGCGCGTCGTTGGGCTGGTAGGTCAGCCCGGCCGGCCCCTCGTGGCTCTCCAGCAGGAAGAATTCCGCCTCAGCGCCGACATCGACCAGAACGCGGGTCGCGGTCGAGAAGGCGGCCTCACCCGTGCCGACGAAGCGCAGGTGGATCGGCGTCGCCGGCTTGGCGCCGGGGGCGACCGAGATCAGCGCGCCATCCGCCAGGAAGGCGGTGTTGAGCTGATAGATCGGGTTCTCGCGCACCTGCTCGACGGGGGCGAGGAGCTTCAGGCGGGCGTCGCCCTTGCCCATCGCCTCGTTGAGCGGCGTGACCGTCACGCCCTCGGGCACCCGGTCGAGATCCGACAGGGACGCGACGAGATGGCCGTTGACGAAGGTGAGGCGGACGGCCTCGACCTCGTTGAAGCCCGAGGTCCCGGCGACGGCGGCCCGGGCCGCGTCCTCGCTCGGCGCCTCGGCGGGCGGGGCGGCCTCGGTGATGGCGGCGCGCAGGTCGGTATACTTGAACGCCTCGACCCGGCGGCTCGGCAGGCCGGTCGCCTCGAAGAAGCGGAACGCCTCCTCGCGGCTGATCGCCTGCTCGCTGGCGAAGCCTTTGCGCGCGGACTCGAACAGCTTGGAGAGGCCGGCCTCGGCGGGGGAGCGGAGATTGGTGACGTCGGCCATCACGCAGCCTCGCTCGTGCGGTACTCGGCGTAGCCGGAGGCCTCGAGTTCCAGCGCCAGCTCCTTGCCGCCGGTCTTCACGATCTGGCCCTTCGACATGACGTGCACGGTGTCGGGCACAATGTGGTTGAGGAGCCGCTGGTAGTGGGTGATGACGAGGAACGAGCGCCCCTGCGCGCGCAGCGCGTTCACACCCTCGGAGACGATGCGCAGCGCGTCGATGTCGAGGCCAGAATCGGTCTCGTCGAGCACGCAGAACTTCGGCTGCAGCAGCGCCATCTGGAGGATCTCCATGCGCTTCTTCTCGCCGCCGGAGAAGCCGACATTGAGGGCGCGCTTGAGCATCTCCTTGTTGATCTCGAGCTTGTCCGCGGCCGCGTTCACCGCGCGGATGAAGTCGGGGGTCGAGAGCTCGGCCTCGCCGCGCGCCTTGCGCTGCGCGTTGAGGCAGGCCTTGAGGAAGGTCATCGTCCCCACGCCCGGGATCTCCAGCGGGTACTGGAAGGCGAGGAAGATGCCGGCGGCGGCGCGCTCGTCGGCGGCCATCTCCAGCACGTTCTGCCCGTCGAGCAGGATCTCGCCGTCGAGGACCTCGTAGTCCTCCTTGCCGGCGATGACGTAGGAGAGCGTCGACTTGCCCGACCCGTTCGGGCCCATGATCGCGGCGACCTCGCCGTCGTTCACGGTCAGGTTCAGGCCGTTGAGGATGCGGTTGTCCTCGATCTGCACGACGAGGTTTTTGATCTCAAGCATCGTTCGATAGTCCTAATTCAATTCCGATGACCTTCCCTCCCCCGGCGGGGGAGGGTGGCCCTCGCGTCGGCGAGGGTCGGGAGAGGGGTGCGCCGGTTCCGGAGAAGTCGCTTCCGGGCGCCCCATCCGGCCGCGTCGCGCCGCCCCTCTCCCGCCTGCTTGGCAGGCACCCTCCCCCGCTTCTCAAGTCGGGCTTGCCCGACTTGAGCATTCAGGAATGCGGATATCGGGCAAGCCCGATATCCGTGGGGGAGGGACATTCGTTCTGTCCGTGTCGAAGCGCGTCAGCCCACCGAGCCTTCGAGGCTGATCGAGATCAGCTTCTGGGCTTCCACCGCGAACTCCATCGGCAGCTGCTGCAGCACGTCGCGGACGAAGCCGTTGACGATGAGCGCGGTCGCCTCCTCCTCGGAGAGGCCGCGCTGCAGGCAGTAGAACTTCTGGTCCTCGGAGATCTTCGAGGTGGTGGCCTCATGCTCGAAGACGGCCGACGCGTTCTTCGACTCGATGTAGGGCACGGTGTGCGCCCCGCACTGGTCGCCGATCAGCAAGCTGTCGCAGTTGGTGAAGTTGCGCGCGCCCTTGGCCTTCTTGTGGGCCGAGACGAGCCCCCGGTAGGTGTTCTGCGAACGGCCCGCCGAAATGCCCTTCGAGATGATCCGGCTGGTCGTGTTTTTGCCGAGATGGATCATCTTGGTGCCGGAATCGACCTGCTGCATGCCGTTCGACACCGCGATCGAGTAGAACTCGCCACGGGAATCGTCACCGCGCAGGATGCAGGACGGATACTTCCAGGTGATCGCCGAGCCGGTCTCGACCTGCGTCCACGAGATCTTCGAGCGGGCGCCGCGGCAATCGCCGCGCTTGGTCACGAAGTTGTAAATGCCGCCCTTGCCCTCGTTGTCGCCGGGGTACCAGTTCTGGACGGTCGAGTACTTGATCTCGGCATCCTCCAGGGCGACCAGCTCGACCACCGCGGCGTGAAGCTGGTTGTCGTCGCGCTTCGGCGCTGTGCAGCCTTCGAGGTAAGAGACGTAAGACCCCTTATCGGCGATGATCAGCGTGCGCTCGAACTGCCCCGTATCGCGCTCGTTAATCCGAAAGTAGGTCGACAGCTCCATCGGGCAGCGCACGCCCGGCGGGATGTAGACGAACGAGCCGTCGGAGAAGACGGCCGAGTTGAGCGTGGCGAAGAAGTTGTCGGTCACCGGCACGACCGAGCCAAGGTACTTCTTCACGAGGTCCGGGTACTCGCGGATGGCCTCGGAGATCGGCATGAAGATCACGCCGGCCTTCTCGAGTTCCTTGCGGAAGGTGGTCGCCACCGAGACCGAGTCGAACACCGCATCGACCGCAACGCGGCGCTCGGGCGCGATGCCTTCCAGCACCTCGACTTCACGCAGCGGGATACCGAGCTTCTCGTAGGTCTTCAGGATCTCGGGATCGATCTCGTCGAGCGATTCCGGGCCCTTACGCTTCGGCGCGGCGTAGTAGTAGATGTTGTTGTAATCGACCCGGTCGTACTCGACCCGGGCCCATTCCGGCTCCTTCATCGTGAGCCAGCGCTTGTAGGCGTCGAGGCGCCATTCGAGCATCCATTCCGGCTCGTTCTTCTTGGCCGAGATGAAGCGAACGACGTCCTCGGAGAGGCCCTTTTCGGACTTCTCCATCTCGATCACGGTCTCGAAACCGTACTTGTACTGGTCGAGGTCGATCGAGCGGACCCGATCAATGGTCTCCTGCACTGCAGGCATTCAGCGTCTCCTACCGACTCCGGCGTCAAGGACCGGGGGTTTCCAACGACACGGCGGGTTTGCCGCCGAAAGAATGGCTTGGGCGGGCGGCGCTCAGGCTGCCTGCCCTCGCCTCTGATATAGGGACGACACGACCCGTTCGAACCCCGCCGCGAAGCGTTCAAGGTCTTCCGAGCGCGAATTCCAGCCGAAACTCACGCGCAACGCCCCCGCGGCGAGCGCAGGGCTCACGCCCATCGCCGCGAGCACGGGGGAACGGGCCACCTTGCCCGAGGCGCAGGCCGAGCCCGACGACACGGACAGGCCGGCGAGATCGAGGGCGATCAGCGCCGTGGAGGCCGCGAGGCCCGGCACGGCGAAGCTCAGCGTGTTGGGCAGGCGCGGCGCACCCTCCCCGAACATCACCATGTCCGGCGCGAGCGCCCGCAGGCGTGCTTCGAGGCCATCGCGCAAACCCGCGAGCCGCACCACCTCGGCTTCCAGGCTGGATCGGGCGATCGCCGCCGCCTGGCCCATGCCGACAATGCCCGAAAGATTCTCGGTGCCGCCGCGCAGGCGCGCCTCTTGGCCGCCCCCGCGCAGGAAGGGCGCCTCCAGGCTCACGCCGTCAGCCAGCACCATCGCGCCGACGCCCTTCGGCGCGGCGAATTTGTGGCCCGACAGGGTCAGGGCGTCGAGGCCGAGGGCCGCGAAATCGAGCGGGATCTTTCCGACCGCCTGGACCGCGTCGCTGTGGACCAGAGCCTGTCCGTGGGCGCGGGCGAGCCGCACGATCTCGGCCAGCGGCTGCACCACCCCGGTCTCGTTGTTGGCCGCATGGACCGAGAGCAGCACGGCCTCGCCCCGGCAGGCTTCGAGCCGGGCCGCGAGCACGTCGAGCCGCAGCAGGCCGGCCCCATCCACCGGCAGCACCGCGACCGCGTCCGGCGCGAAGCGATGGCCCGCGGCGACGCACGGATGCTCGGTGGCCGAGATCATCAGCCGGGTGGGGGCGGGGAGGCCCGCCTTCCGAAGCGCGCCGGAGAGCACAGCGTTGGCGGCTTCCGTGCCGCCGCTGGTGAAGGTGATGCGCTCAAGCGCCGCGCCGAGCAGGGCGGCGAGCGCCGCCCGCGCCGTCTGCAGCGCATGGCGCGCGGCGCGGCCCTCCTGATGGATCGAGGAGGGATTGCCGGGCAGTGCGAGCGCGCGCGCGACCGCAGACGCGACTTCCGGACGCACCGGAGAAGTCGCATTGTGATCGAGATAGCTGCGCGCGCCGGACGTCATCCTGCCGTTTCGCTCCGTATCGTCCTGCCAGATCCTGATTTTCTTGATTTCGCCCCCCTCCCCCGTGCTAAGCCGCGCGAAACGCGCCGCGTGCTTCGCAGGTCGAGGCCCGACGAACTGTTTAGAATGATTCTAATGACCTAGAATTATTCTAAGAGCGCTTGTAGGTGGCGCGCGCAACGAGTCAAGCCGTGACCGGCTCAGCCTCCCTGCCTTCGCGGGGGCATCAGGGGTGAGGGTCGGATCATCTCGAGGACACCATGCCCGAAGTCATCTTTTCCGGCCCCGCCGGCCGCCTGGAAGGCCGCTACCAAGCCCCCAAGAAGAAGGGCGCGCCGATCGCGATCGTGCTTCATCCGCACCCCCAGTTCGGGGGCACGATGAACAATCAAATCGTGTACAATCTTTTCTACACCTTCGCCAATCGCGGCTTCGCAGCCCTGCGCTTCAATTTCCGCGGGGTCGGGCGCAGCCAGGGCGCCTTCGATCACGGTTCGGGTGAACTCTCCGACGCCGCGGCCGCCCTCGATTGGGTGCAGTCGGTCAACCCGGAGGCGAAGTCCTGCTGGATCGCGGGCGTCTCGTTCGGCTCGTGGATCGGGATGCAGCTCCTAATGCGCCGCCCGGAGATCGAGGGCTTCATCTCGATCGCCGCCATGGCCAACCGCTACGACTTCACCTTCCTGGCGCCCTGCCCCTCCTCCGGCCTGTTCGTGCACGGCTCGGAGGATCGGGTGGCGCCGGCCCGCGAGGTGATCCCGGTGATCGAGAAGGTGAAGACCCAGAAGGGCGTCATCATCGAGCACCAGATGGTCGAGGGCGCCAACCACTTCTTCGACGGCCGGGTCGACGAACTGACCCAGACCGTCGACACCTATCTCGACAAGCGTCTCGGGGCGAAGACCGAGGCAGCGTGAGGCGGAAGAGCGCGGCGGCCGTCAGCCTTTGACGGTCGCCGTGAAGTCGGACCATTGTTCGACGCGGAAGGCGCGCAGGTCGCGCACCGAGGCCGGGAACCACGGCAAGGCTTTCAGTGCCGTGATGGCTGCGAACAGCTTCGCCAGATCCTCGTCGCGGCTGACGTAAAGGCTCCCCTGAACCCAGTTGAATCCTTGCCGGGCGAGCACCGCGCGGATGTCACTGTAGGCTTGTGCGATGCCCTTCGGATGATGGGCCTGCGTCTCGACGACGACCAGATCGAAGGCGATTGCGAACATCAGCCTTCCGCAGGGTCTTCGAGAAGGTCTGTGAGCGGGTAGTCGAGCTCCTCACCCGTCTCCAAGACGCGAATCCTCATCTGCGGGTGATCCGCGGCCTTCGGCTCCGTCACGCCGACGATTTCATAGACAGGCCCAGCCGAGCCGAAGCGCCGCCATGAGCCGATCAGGCTACGGGGTTCTTGGAGAGCCGCAGGCTTCGCATCGAGCATGGAAGTGTCCTCGGGAGCCGCACGTCCAACACCGGCAACATTGCATGAAAAGGCCTGCGGCGGCGAGAGGCTCCGGCCTCAGGCCGCCCGCGCCACAGCCTCGCCCGCCGCGTGCACCACGGGCACGGCGGGCGCGCCCTCCCATTCCGAATGCGCCGGGATCGACTCGCCCTTCATGACGATGGTGAGCGGGCGCAGCCGCGCGTAGTCGCCGACATGGCTGTCGTAGAGCACGGTGGAGAAGGCGCCCACCGTGACGCCGCGCCCGACCACGACGCGGCCGACCTTCATGATGCGGTCCTCGTAGAGATGGGTCTGGAGCGCGGCCGAGCGGTTGATCGCCGCGAAGTCGCCGATCTCGACGC
The DNA here is from genome assembly GCF_026672325.1 of Methylorubrum sp. SL192. Classification (NCBI taxonomy): domain Bacteria; kingdom Pseudomonadati; phylum Pseudomonadota; class Alphaproteobacteria; order Hyphomicrobiales; family Methylobacteriaceae; genus Methylorubrum; species Methylorubrum sp. SL192. Next base: position 3,264,104 of record NZ_JAPPQV010000003.1, on the reverse strand, counting down.
AGTCGAACTCGGTGATATCGGTCATCAGCAGGCAGGCGCCCTTGCCCACCTTCACGCCGAAGAGCCGCAGCATCCAGGGCAGGAACGGCGTGCCCATCAGGTGCTCCAGCAGCACCTTGCCGGCGAGCCCCCAATAGGCGACGGCGATCGCCTCGGTCCGCATCGCCCACCACGACCACATCGGCCGCATGCCGGGGCGGTAGCGTCCCATCAGGAGCCATTTGAGGGCGATGACGCTGCTCGTCTGGATCAGCGCGATGGCGAGGCTCACGAGTACGAAGGCGAGCGCCAGCCCGCCCCAATCCTCGGCGAGGATGGCCGGGTAGAACACCCAGTCGATCGCGCAGATAGCGAGCGAGATGTAGAGCATCGGCGAGAACGAGGTGGCGAAGGCCTCGAACAGGCCGCGCCGGAGCTTGGCCCACACGCTCGGCTCGAAGGTCTGGGCGTTGGAGCCGAGATCGACCTTCTGGCGGACCGGCAGGCGGATCGGCGGCGAGCCGAACCACGTCTCGCCCGGCCCCATCTTGTCGTTGGCCGGCGGCTTCGACTTGATGCCGATCAGCACGTCGTCGGGGATGTGTGCGCCCGGCGGCAGCACGCCGTCATTGCCGACGAAGACGCGGGCGCCGGTCTCGACCGTGTGGAGATGCATCCAGCCGCGGCGGATCTCCTCCTCGCCGACCACCACCTCGTCGGCGATGAAGTTGTTGGCGCCGACCGCGACGAGGTCGTGGCGCGAGCCGAGATTGGTCGAGATCTCGGCGCCCCTTCCCATCCGCGCGCCCATCAGCCGGTACCACGCCCGCATGTAGACGGTGGCGAACAGCGAGGAGAGCGTCTCCAGCGTCACTTCGGAGGCGAGCGCCACCAGCCATTTGCGCAGGTAGAAGCCCGACCAGATCGAGAAGGTGCCGTGCGTGACCCGCGGCAGCACCGCCCAGCGGATGGCGGCGATGAGCAGCACCGTGCCCGCCGTCATCAGCATGGCGGTGGGCCAGGTCAGCAGCGGCAGGTAGACGTGGTAATCGACGTCGGTGAGCTCCGAGAGGTTATCCGAGATCTGGTCGAAGAGGTAGAAGGCCGGGAAGATCGGCAGCAGGCCGACCGCCGGCACCGCCGCGAGCAGGAAGGCGTAGACCGCACCGAAGGCCGCCCGGCGGGCGGGCGAGGCGGTGGCCGGTTCCGGCAGCGCGGAAAAATCGACAGTGCCGACCCGGCGGCCGGGCGAGCCGTCCCAGGCCTCGGCCGGCCCGACTTCGGTGCCGGCCGGCACGGTGGTGAGGTCGGCGATCTCGGCATGGTCGCCGATCACCGTGCCGGGGCCGATCACGCAGGAGGTGCCGATGGCGACATCCTCGCCGATCTCGACGGAGCCGATGACGAGTTCGTTGCCGACGACCTCCGCGTTGGCGATCACCAGCCGCCCGCCGAGCGACGCGCCGCGGCCGATGGTGAGCAGATCGGGTGCGCCGACATCGAGGTCGGAGATCAGCACGTCATCGCCGATCCGCGCGCCGAGCAGGCGCAGATAGGTGACGATGACGGGGGAGCCCTGGAGCCACTTGATGTGCACCAGCGGCGTCAGGCGCTGCGCCAGCCACCAGCGGTAATAATAGACGCCCCAGAGCGGATAGCGCCCCGGCTTCGTTCGCCCGAGGATCAGCCATTTGGCGGCGATCGCGATCGTCGCGGTGACCGCGTTGATGCCGATATAGACCAGAAGGAGAACGCCGAGTTCGCCCCAGAAGCCGAGCCCGCCGCCGGTGAGCAGCAGGTAGGTGACGAAGATGCCGAGCCATTGCGCGGTGGCGAGCGCGATGACGAAGGGCAGCGTGATCGCCTGCGCCAGCCCGCACAGCGCCCGGCGCAGCAGCGGGGGCGGGGCAAAGCTCAGGTCGCGGATCGCGGTCTGGGCGCCGGCCCCGCCCGTGCGCTCGATCAGACTCGCGGCCATCACCCGCAGGGTGCGGCCGTTATAGACGTCCTGCAGGGTGATTCCGGCGAGCGCCGGGGCCTCGCGCACCGCACCGACGAAGCGGGCGGCGAGCAGCGAGTGGCCGCCGAGCTCGGAGAAGAAGTCGGCCTCGAGCCCGATCGGACCGTCGCCGAACACCTTTTTCGCCGCCGCCAGCAAAGCGGCCTCGGTCTCGTTGTCGGGGGCCTCCTGCTCGCCGTCGGCGACCGTCACGGTCAGCGACGCGATCCGCAGCGCCTTGCGATCGACCTTGCCGGAGGTGAGCCGCGGCAGGGTCTCGACCGCCTCGAAATGGCCGGGCACCATGTAGGGCGGCATCTGCGCCGCGAGATTCTTTCGCAGCGCCGCGCGGTCGAGGGCGGCATTTCGCTCAGGCACGAGGAAGGCGACGAGGCGATCGACCTCGTCGTCGCGCCGCAGCACCACCGCCGCCTGATTGATCCCGTCCTGCGCCCGGATGCGCGCCTCGATCTCGCCGAGCTCCACGCGGAACCCGCGGATCTTGACCTGATCGTCGATGCGGCCGTGGAAGACGATGTCGCCCTCCGGCGTCATCGAGACCGCATCGCCCGAGCGGTAGAGCACCGGATCGGTTCCGTCGGACGGGTAGGGGTTGGCGACGAACTTTTCCGCCGTCAGTTCGGGCCGCTTGAGGTAGCCCGCCGCAACGCCGGGGCCGCCGATCAGCAGCTCGCCTTGTTCGCCCGGCGCGAGGAGGTTCAGCGCCTCGTCGGCGACGTAGACCGAATAATTCGGGATCGGACCGCCGATGGTGACGGGCCGGCCCGGCCGCATCTCGGCGGCGGTCGCCACCACGGTGGCTTCGGTCGGGCCGTAGGTGTTGAACAGGCGCCGCCGATCGGTCGCCCAGCGCGCCACCAGCGGCTCGGGCAGAGCCTCGCCGCCGAGCAGCACGAGGCGGACGCTCGGCAGGTCGCCGGGGATCATGGCGAGCAGGGTCGGCACCGTGTCGAGCACGGTGATCCGGGCCTCCGCGATGATCGCGGGCAGGGATTCGACGTCGCCCATCATCGCCGGACTCGCCACGAACAGGCAGGCGCCGACGAGATAGGGAACCCAGATCTCCTCCATCGAGAGATCGAAGGCGACGGAGGCGCCTTGGAACACCACGTCGTCGGCGCAGAGGCCGTAGACCGCGTTGCCCGAGCGCAGGAAGTGGCAGATGTTGGCGTGGCTGATGACGATGCCCTTCGGCACGCCGGTCGAGCCCGAGGTGTAGATCAGGTAGGCCGGGTGCTCCGGCCCGAGGCCGGCGGCGTCGAGATCGGGCGATGATGCCCCCTGCCCCGCTGCCAGAACCTCGGCCGTCGTGAGCGCGGGCGTGCCTTCCGGCGCCTGCGGCCGCAGGGCCTCCGAGACGAGGAGCGCCTTGGCCTCGGCATCGTTCAGGCAGACCGCGACCCGGTCGGCGGGCGCCTCGGCGTCGAAGGGGAGCCAGGCGGCGCCGGATTTCGTGATACCGATCTGCGCGATCAGCAGTTCGGTGCCGCGGGCCATCCACAGCCCCACGACGTCGCCGGGGCCGATGCCGCGGGTGGACAGCCCGGCGGCGATAGCGTCGGAGCGGGCATCGACCTCCGCATAGGTCAGGACCGGACGGCGCCCGCCGGAGCCGGGCTCGGCGGCGTCGATCAGGCAGGGCGCGTCGGCGCGCGCGGCGGCGCTCGCCCGGAACAGGTCGGCCAGGGTCTCCCGGCGGATCAGGTCGGGCCGCGCGGCCCCCCGCAGAACGGCGCGGCCGCCGAGGCGCTCGCCCGGTCCTTCGTCGTGCCGTCCCACCTCGGCGAGACTGCTCATCCGATGCTCTGCTGCCGATTCCACGTGCTGCCCATTCCCGGATCGGTCGAATCCCGCGCCGACGCTGGCGGCGCGCGATCCCGCGCCCCATGCTCGGCACCCTTGGCGGTTTTGCGACAGGATCGCGCCATACGGATGATTGTGGTCGAGAGACCCGCCCGGATGTCCCGCACGCGTTCCATATACGGGATGGGCGGCCAGGAAACCGGTCTTCCCGAACAGCCCGGACCTGCGATGCCGCCCGGCTCAGCCGGTGACGAGGTGCAGGGCCCGGTCGGCCGGCGCGATCCGCACCTGCCGGCCCCAGCCGAAGCCCAGAAAGTCCTGCTCGATGCCGTCGGCGAAGATCACGCCGCCCTCGTTCATCCGCGAGGTGACGACCAGCGGCGCATCGGTGAGCTTGCCGGCGCGCAGCCGCGTCGCGGTGGCGACGCTGGGGAACGGCTCGCGCACCCAGTAGCCCACCGCCCGCTCGTCGGGTCCGAGCGACAGGTCGAGCCGGGTCGCCTCACTGATCGAGCGGGCCCAGCCGGTCGCCCCGGTGCCGGAGGCGACGATGAGGCCGCTGGAGGAATGCTCCTCCGCCTCGCTTCCGGCCTCGATCCGGTAGCGCGCGGATTGGTGGCTGCGGTGGCCGACAAAAATCTCGTTGAGGGCGAACAGGCGCTCGGTGCCGTCGATTACCGCCTGGACCATGGTGCGCCGCTCGATCGCGGCGGCGCCGGCGACGCTCGCCGGCAGCAGCCGGGCCAGCCGCTCGACGGGGTTGCGCGCCAGCACGCCGTCATAGAGGTCGGGTGCTGGGTTCACCCCGATCACCGGCTGTTCGCCCAGATACTTGGCGACGTTGGCGATCAGCCCGTCCTGCCCGACGGCGACGACCACGTCGTCCCCGGCGAACAGGAAGCGGTCGAGGTCGGCCCGCCGCACCAGGGCCTGGCGCCACTCGCCCGGCACCGCGGCCCGCGCCTGTGCCAGCACCGCGTGGAAGCGCTCGTGGCGCGCCTCGACCGCGGCGAGCCCCTGGCCGCGGCTCTCGAGGAAGAAGCGGGCCTGTCCCCGCGTGGCGTGCCGGGCGATCAGCAACTCGTAATCGGTCTCGCGGGTGACGAAGACCGCCCGGGGGGTGAGCGCGGCCATGAGCCCCTCCCTCAGCGGACCGGAAGGCTGGCCGGCCGGCGGACCTCGCCGAGCAGGGTGGCGAGGAGGTCCGGCGTGACGTTCACGTGCTCGATCGTGTCGAGCTTGCCCGCCAGCGCCTGGGCGGCCAGCCCGAGCAGGGTGCCCGGCGCCACGTCGCGGTAGATCGCGACGCGGGCCCGCTCGGCCTCGGCCCGCGCGCCCTCGACCATGCGGATGCGCTCGGCCTCGGCGCCGGCCTCGATTCCTTCCGCCTCCGCCCGCGCCTGCGCCCGGTTGCGGGCGTTCTGCGCTTCCTCGGCGATCAGCAGGCTCTCGCGCCGGGCCAGCTCGGTCTTGGTGGCGAGTTCGTTCTCGGCGATGGCGCGCTCCTTCTCCACGGCGACAGCCCGGCGGGCGAAGGTGGCCTCGTCCGCCTTCTGTTGCAGCGCCTCGTAGGTCGGCGTCTGGAGCGCGCGCTCCAGCTCGCTCGACGGGGCGAGGTTGGTGAGCCGCACCGAGACCACCGCGACGCCGATCTCGGCCAGCGACGGATCGTTGGCGAGCGTCGCCTGCACCTGCCCGCGCAGGGCCTCCGGCCCGGCATCGAGCAGGGCGCGCACCGGCGCGGTCCCGAGGAATTGCAGCACACTCTGGTTGGCCAGCCCGGCGATGCGCGCCTCGATCCGCTCCACCGGCTCGCCCTGGAGCCGGCCGGTGCGCAGGTCGAGGGAGAAATCGACGCGGGCGGCGAGCCGCTCGGGATCGGCGACGTGCCAGCCGATGCTGCCCTGCACCGCAACCGCCTGGAAATCCGCGCTGCGGCCGCGGACGAACAGCGTCATCTCGCGGTCGTCCATCGGCAACTCGCTGATGCTCGCCGTCTCCGGCCGGAACCAGAAGACGAGGCCGCGCCCGCTCTGGCGCGGGCGGCCGTTGCGGTAACGGATGACGTAGTGGCTCGCCTCGCTGCGCAACTGGGAGAGGACGCCGAAGCGGCGGATCGTGGCCATGTCAGTCTCCTTGAGCGGGGGTTTGCCAAGAGGTTTGGGAAGGGGTTCGGCGAAGGCGGTACAGCTCGGCGGGGCGGTAGGACGTGCCCGTCTCGAAGCGGCCGGTGGGGTCGAGCCAGCCGCGGTCGAGCATGCGGCGGCGGAAGGCGGGCTTGTTAAGGCCTGTGCCGAGGATCGCCTCGTGCACGTCCTGAAGCTGGCGCAGAGTGAACAGCTCCGGCAGCAGGGCGAAGCCGACCTCCGAATAGTCGAGCTTGCCCCGCAGACGCCGGATCGCCAGCGCGACGATCTCGGCGTGGTCGAAGGCGAGCGGCAAAGCCGCGCCGTCGGCCGCATGGACCGTCACGGATCCCTCCGCCGCGGGCGACGCCGCGACCGCGCCGGGAATCAGGGCCGGGGCCCGCGCCCGTGCCTCGGCGAAGGCCGCCTCGGTCAGGAGCGCGAGATAGGCGACCGTGATGATGCGCATGCGCGGATCACGCTCCACGGCACCGAAGGTGTAGAGCTGCTCCAGATGCGCCCGCGCCCCGCCCGCCTTCTCGCGCAGGACGCGTGCGGCGGCGTCATCCAACGCCTCGTCGATCCCAACGAAGCCGCCGGGCAGCGCATGGCGCCCCGCATGCGGGTGCCGGTCACGCTTCAGCAGCAGGAGGGTCGGGCGACCGCCGGAAAGGCCCAGCAGCACCAGATCGACGGCCACGGCGGGCCGGGCGTAATCGGCGGGATCGTAGCGCGCCAGGAAGGCGGCCTCGGACTCGGCTTGGCTCATGGGATCACGCCCGATCCAGCTTATATTCGACTGGCAAATTAGTTATTCGCGCATCGAATATATGTCAATGGGGCGCGTGAATTCGGGCGCGCCAGTGCCGGCCCTGTCGATCTCGGGCCCTGTCGATTTCTGGCCCTTTCGATCGTCGATGGCGCGCACCAGCATGCCTCGAACGCGGTGACGCGCTGCAACCAAGCGGCGGCTCGGACCGTTCTGTGGGTCCGCAACAAGCTCGAGCGCCTCAGGCGCCGACACAAGAAACGGAAAGCCCGCCACATGAAGACGAATTTCCTGCGCCTCACCGCCGCCACCGGCCTGCTGGCCCTGATGACCGGCCTCGCCGCGGCCCAGAACCCCGACCTGACCAAGAATCCGGAGAACACCGGCCGCGCCCCGAGCGCCACGGAAGCGACCAAGTCCAACAGCGACCTCAAGGAGTGGCAGATCGCCAAGTCGGCCAAGGTCGGCCTCGCGCAGGCCATCGCTACCGCCGAGGGCAAGGCCGAAGGCGAAGAGAAGGGCGGCAAGGCGATCGACGCCGACTTCGAGAAGGCCGACAGCAAGAACCCGGCGCACTACTCGATCAAGGTCGTGTACCCGAGCGGCAAGCTCGTCGAGCACGGCGTCAACGCCGACACGGGCGATCTCTACAAGAGCGAGAACCAGCCGTTCGAGCGCTACTTCACCCGGCTGAAGGCGAGCGACTTCCAGAACGCCAAGGTCTCGCTGAAGGACGCGATCAAGCTCGCCGAGCAGAAGAGCCCCGGCAGCAAGGCCTACGAGGCCGAGGTCGAACGCGAGGGCAATGCGGTCGAGTACGAGATCAAGCTGGCGCTCACCGACCGCGAGCAGGAGGTCAAGGTCAGCCCGGACGGCACGGTGAAGAACGACTGATCCCGCTTTAGCCCCCTCCTCCCGAGGAGAGGCTGTCGAGCGGCGATCGCGCAAGAGCGTCCGGGAACCGCGCGGAACCCGGACGGCCCGCCGCCGACGCGCCGCCTCGGGAGGGGCAGGACGCGGATGGCCACTCCGGTGGAGCGTCCCGACACTCATGACCGCCGGCATCCGGGAACGGGTGCCGGCGAATGATTTCATAGGCGGTGCGCCAGATGGCGCCGTCGCGCCTTAGCCGCACATGACCGGCCAAGCCGACCCCTTCGGCGTCCGGGATACGACGCTGCCTTCCTGTTTTGGAGCGCCGTCCCGAAAGCCGGTAACCGCTTCGTCGGGATGCGCTCTAACGGGCCTCGTGGCCTTTGCCGCTGGCGCCGGGCGAGGAACCGGAGCCGGCATCGTTGGCGCCCGTGCTGTTGGCCGTGCCGGAGCGGCTCTTGTCACCCGAAGTCGGGCCGCTTCCGGCCGCTCCGGGGGACGCCCCCGAACCGGCATCGTTCGGCCCCGTGCTGTCGGCCGTGCCGGAGCGGCTTGTGCCGGAAGCCCCCGTGCCTTCGGCGGCGAAGGCCGCGGGCGCGAGCAGGAGGGTGCTGGCGAGGGCGAAGGTCAGAGCCTTCATGGCGGATCTCCCTGTTTGTTGAGGTGATGGGCCCTGGGAGAACCGGCGCTCCGGGACGCTGTTCCGCCCTGCCCGCTTCGCACCATCGCATCGCGGCGCATCGCTCGATCAGGGCTCGGGATCACGCGCCTCCGAGGCCGTCCGGAGCACGCATCCCGCCCCACATACTCAGCTCCCGCGAAGATCGCGCCCTTGTGATGGATGAAACAGGAACGGCGGCGCGCGAGAAATCTTGAGCGGCGGATCGGCGGCGATGCACAGACCGTCGGGGCTTGGTCTCGCAGAGGTCATGCGCGATCCTGCTCCAAGCCGGAGCGAACCGCAGCAGTGCCCTGCCGCTCCGAATCCCGTGATCCTCCCCGACAGAAGGAAGCCCGACGCCGATGGGCGCGCTCATCCCGAACCCGAACGCGGCGACCTGGGGTATCGCCGCGCTGGCGACGCTCGGCGTGATCCTGCGCCCGTTCTCCTGGCCGGAGGCGATCTGGGCGGTGCTCGGCGCGGTGCTCCTCGTCCTCCTCGGCCTGATCCCCTGGCAGACCGCCCTGGAGGGCGCGGCCAAGGGCACCGACGTCTACCTCTTCCTCGTGGGGATGATGCTGCTCTCCGAGATCGCCCGGAAGCAGGGCCTGTTCGATTGGCTCGCCGCCCACGCGGTGCGGGCCGCGAAGGGGTCGCCGACGCGGCTGTTCTCGCTCGTCTACGTCGTCGGCACGGTGGTCACGATCTTCCTCTCGAACGATGCCTGCGCGGTGGTGCTGACGCCCGCCGTCTTCGCCGCGACGCGGGCCGCCGGGGTGAAGCAGCCCCTGCCCTACCTGTTCGTCTGCGCCTTCATCGCCAACGCGGCGAGCTTCGTGCTGCCGATCTCGAACCCGGCCAACCTCGTCGTCTTCGCCGAGCACATGCCGCCGCTCGGCCGCTGGCTGGCGACCTTCACCCTGCCCTCCCTCCTCGCCATCGTCGCGACTTATCTCGTCCTGCGCCTGACCCAGAACGCGCGGCTGAAGGCCGAGACGGTCGCGACCGACGTCGCGATCCCGAGGCTCGGGCTCGGCGGCACGATCGCGGCCGGGGGCATCGTCGCCACCGGCGCGGCCCTGATCGGCGCCTCTGCCGCCGGGATCGAACTCGGTCTTCCGACCTTCATCGCCGGGCTCGCCACCACCCTCGTCGTGCTCGCGATCAACCGGGGCGGGCTGGTCGCGGTCGTTCGGGACGTCTCCTGGGGCGTGCTGCCTCTGGTCGCCGGGCTCTTCGTCCTCGTCGAGTCCCTGGAGAAGACCGGCCTGCTCGCAAGGCTCGCCGACCTCCTGGGCCGCGCCGCGCAGGGTGATCCCGCCGCGACGGCCTGGGCCGGCGGCGCGCTCGTCGCGTTCGGATCGAACCTCGTGAACAACCTGCCGGCGGGCCTCCTGGCGGGCGCCGCGGTGCAGGCTGCCCATGTGCCGGAGACGGTGGCGGGGGCGATCCTGATCGGCGTCGATCTCGGGCCGAACCTCTCGGTCACGGGCTCGCTCGCCACGATCCTCTGGCTCACCGCGATCCGCCGCGAGGGCCAAAACGTCTCCGCCTGGGCGTTCCTGAAGCTCGGCGCCCTGGTCATGCCCCCGGCGCTGGCGCTGGCCCTCGCGGCTCTGATCCTCGCCTGATCCACTCCCATCCCAGCCCGCTGCCGATCCGGAGGCCGACCCGCGTGAGTGCCGCCCTGCTCTATCCCTTCATCATCGTGGCGGGCGCGCTCCAGGCGCTCGGCAACTCCATGAACGCGCAGTTGCGCGGGCACCTCGTCAACCCGTTCCTCGCCGCCGCGGTCTCCTTCCTGCCGATCGTCTTCGTCTTCGCGACGCTGTTCCTCGTGATGCCGACGCCGCTGCCCAGCCTCGACTCGCTGGCGGCGATGCCGTGGTACGCGCCGCTCGGCGGCGTGGCTGGTGCCGTGGCGGTGTTCGGCGGCCTCGCCTTCGTCGACAAGGTCGGCGCCGGCCCCTTCAACGGCCTGACGCTGACGGCCAACATCCTGACCTCGCTGGCGATGGATTCGCTGGGCCTGTTCGGGCTGCAAGGCGGTGGGTTCAAGCCGATGCCCTGGCTCGGCGGCCTGCTCATGGCGATCGGCGTGACCTTCATCGCCCGCGTCACGCCCGGCAAAGGCGCCGGGCAAGGCGCCGGGCAAGACGAGACCAAGGATGCCGGCCACGGCCTCAACCCGCGGCTGCTCTATCCCTTCATCGTCGTCGCGGGCGCCCTGCAGGCGATCGGCGTGGTCTGGAACGCGCAGTTGCGCGGAGCCCTGATCAACCCGTGGCTCGCGGCCCTGGTCTCGTTCCTGCCGGTGGTGTTCGTCTTCGTGCTGGTCTTCCTGCTGCGGCCGAAGCCGCTGCCGCAGCGAGCCGATATCGAGGGGGTGCGCTGGTGGATGCCGCTGGCCGGCCTCACCGGCGCCGTGGCCGTGTTCGCCGGCCTGCTCTTCGTCGACAAGGTCGGCGCGGGCGCCTTCAACGGCCTCCTGATCACCGCCAACCTGCTGACCTCGGTGGCGCTGGACCATTTCGGCTGGGTCGGCATGAAGCGGGTGCGGGCCGGCGCCTCGCGGCTGGGCGGGGCCGCCCTGATGGTGGTCGGCATCGTCCTCATCTCGCTGTTCTGACAGCCGCGACCGAGCCCGGAACGCCTCACGGGCAGAGCCGGGGGCGGCCGGTGGGCGTCAATGCGCGAGGATCCTCGACAGAAACTGCTGGGCGCGCTCGCTGCGGGGCCGGTCGAAGAAGGCGTCCTTCGCCACGTCCTCGACGATCTCGCCGCGATCCATGAACACCACCCGGTCGGCCACCTTGCGGGCGAACCCCATCTCGTGGGTCACGACCATCATCGTCATACCGTCGCGGGCCAGTTCCACCATGACGTCGAGCACCTCGCCGACCATCTCGGGATCGAGCGCCGAGGTCGGTTCGTCGAACAGCATCACCACCGGGTCCATGGCGAGTGCCCGGGCGATCGCCACCCGCTGCTGCTGCCCGCCCGAGAGCTGGCCCGGATGTTTATGTGCATGCGCCGAGAGGCCGACGCGGGCGAGCAGGTCGAGGCCGCGCTGGGCCGCCTCTGCCTTCGAACGCCCGAGCACCTTGCGCGGAGCGAGCGTGAGGTTGTCGAGGACGCTGAGATGCGGGAACAGCTCGAAATGCTGGAACACCATGCCGACCCGCGCGCGCAGCCGCGGCAGGTTGGTGGCCTTGTCCCGCACCCGCGTGCCATCGACGGTGATCTGCCCCTCCTGGAACGGCTCCAGGGCGTTGACGCATTTCAGCAGCGTCGACTTGCCCGAGCCCGAGGGGCCGCACACCACCACCACCTCGCCGCGCGTCACCGCGGTGGAGCAGCCGGACAGGACCCGGACCTCGCCGTACCACTTCGACACCGCCTCGATGGCGATCATCGTCCCGCCCGCGGCGGGCGGCTGCGGCGATGTCAGCGGCGCGGTCATCGGCCCACCCTCATCCTGATTATCCGTCACCGGGCGATCGCCGTGCGGGCCTGGAGCCGGCGCACCAGCAGCGAGGCTGCGAAGCACACGGCGAAGTAGACCAGCGCGGCGAACAGGTACATCTCCACGAGCCGCCCGTCGCGCTGCGCCACCTTGGAGGCGGCGCCGAGGAAGTCGGTCAGCGACAGCACGTAGACGAGCGAGGTGTCCTGAAAGAGCACGATCGTCTGCGTCAGCAGCAGCGGCACCATGTTGCGGAACGCCTGCGGCAGCACCACGAGCCGCATGACCTGCGCGTAGCTCATGCCGAGCGCCCGAGCCGCCGCGCTCTGGCCCTTCGGGATCGACTGGATGCCGGCCCGCACGATCTCGGAGAAGTAGGCCGCCTCGAACAGGGTGAAGGTGACGAGCGCGCTGGCAAACGCCCCGACCTGGATCGGCGTGTCCGCGCCGATCGCCCAGGCGCCGAGATAGGGCACGAGGAAGTAGAACCAGAAGATCACCAGCACGAGCGGCAGGGACCGCATCAGCTCGACATAAAACTTGGCCGCATGCGTCAGACCCGGCACGCCCGAGAGCCGCAGCAGCGCCAGCCCGGTGCCGAGCACGATGCCGCCGCTCGCCGCGAGCGCGGTCAGCGTCAGCGTGAACACCATCCCCTCGCCGAACAGGTAGGGCAGCGAATTGGCGACGACGGAAAGGTCGAAATGCCCGAACATCAGCGCCCTCCCGGCACGGCCACGCGCCGTTCCAGCAGGGTCGCGCCCGCGATCACCACGAGGTTGAGGGCGACGTAGAGCAGAGTCGCCGCGGTGAAGGCCTCGAACACCTGGAACGAGAATTCCTGCATCGAGCGCGCCCGCGCCGTGAGTTCGAGCAGGCCGATGGTCAGCGCGACGGAGGTGTTCTTGAGGTTGTTCAGGAATTCCGAGGTGAGCGGCGGCAGGATGATCCGGTAGGCGTTGGGCAGAAGCACGGCGCGGTAGGTCTGCGCCCAGGTGAGGCCCAGCGCGAGGCCCGCCTGCGCCTGCCCCCGCGGCAGGGCGCGGATGCCCGCCCGCACCTGCTCGGCCACCCGCGCGGCGGTGAAGAAGCCCAGACACAGAACCGCCGTGTAGAACGGCGCATCCGGCATCTGCTTGACGGCCGAGCCGAGACGCGCGGGCAGGAGTTCCGGCAGCACGAAGTACCAGAGGAACATCTGCACCAGCAGCGGCACGTTGCGGAATCCCTCGACATAGGCCGCGCCGATGGCGTTGGCGGTCCGCGAGGGCAGCGTGCGCATCACGCCGACCACCGAGCCGAGGGTGAAGGCGATGGCCCACGAGCAGAGGGCGGTGACCACCGTCCAGGCCAGCCCGGAGAGCAGCATGTCGGCATAGGTGCCGGCGCCCTCGGGGGACGGCTCCAGGAAGATGCCCCAGTTCCAGGTGTAGTTCATCGCAGTTCGCCCAACCGCATCCGCGCCGGCCCGGTCAGTAGGCCGCCGGGTCAGGGCTGTCGCTGGGGTTGGCCAAGGCCTTCCGCATCGCCTCGCTCATCGGGAGCTTCAGGTTGATGCCCCGCGGCGGGATGGCTTGCGTGAACCACTTCTCGTAGAGCGCCGTCCCCTCCGGGCTCTTGTAGAGGGCGGCGGTGGCGGCATCGACCACGGCCTTGAAGGCCGGGTCGTCCTTGCGCAGCATGATGCCGTAGGGCTCGGGGCGCGACTGCGCCTCCGAGGAGATCGCGTAGGCGTCGGGCGTCTTCGATCCGGCGACGAGGGCGGCGAGCAGCACGTCGTCCGTCACGAAGGCGTCGGCGCGGCCGGTCTCGACCATCAGGAAAGCCTCGGCGTGGTCCTTGGCCGGCAGGATCCGCATGCCGAGGCCCCGGGCGGTGTTGATCTCGTTGATCTGGCGGATGTTGGTGGTGCCCGAGGTCGAGACCACGGTGCGGCCCTTGAGGTCGTCGGTCTTGTCGAGCCCCTTGTCCCGCTTGGCGACGAAGCGCGTCGCGGTGAGGAAGTGGGTGTTGGTGAAGGCCGCCTGCCGCTGCCGGTCGGCGTTGTTGGTGGTCGAGCCGCATTCGAGGTCGATCGTCCCGTTGGCGATCAGCGGGATGCGGGTGGCGGAGGTGACGGGGTTGAGCCGCACCTCCAGCGTGTCGAGCTTCAGATGCGCTTTGACCGCGTCGGCGACCTTGAGACAGATCTCGAAGGCGTAGCCCACCGGCTTCTGATTGCCGTCGAGATAGGAGAACGGCACCGAGGCGTCGCGATAGCCGATGGTGATGGCGCCCGTGTCCTTCACCTTCTTGAGGGTTCCGCTCAACTCCTGCGCGCCGACCGGTGCCGTGGCCGCCGAAATCGCGAGGGCGGCGAGGAAAAGCGCATGACTCAGGTGCATACGGCGGACCTTTTTCTGACGACGACCGCCTCGTTGCAGCCGGGACGAACCGCGGGACGGGCACGCGATTTGAAACGCATAGTGATGCTGAGAGAAGCGCTTGTCATCCGATCCGGACAAGCTCGCTGAGGCAAAGCCCATACCATCGGTGCGAAGCGCCACGCCCCAGGGCCTACCGGCGGGTGCATCCGGGGCGGACCATCAGAAGTCGCGCTGGACACGGATGCGGATCTGCGTCGTGTCGTAGTGCTTCTCGGTATAGGCCGGCAGGCCGTTCACGGTGACGGGGCGGGTCGCGTCGGCGTCGCGCCCGCCGAGCAGGCCGGTGCCGATATAGGTTCCCTCGATGCCGATATCGAGATCCTTGACCGGCGACCAGATCAGGCTCGCGCCGGCGATGATCTGGTAGTTGTCGCGCAGGATCGGGTTGGATGCGAAGGCCGCGCCGGTCGGCGGCGCGGAGGAGCCGACGAGATTGTTGACGAGACTGAACGCCTCGCGGGTGCCGCGCCGAAACCCGACCTCGCCATAGCTCCCGAAGACGGCGGAGCGCCATTCGGGCGCCCAGTAATGCAGGAGGGAGGCGGTCGCCGTGAAGCTCTTCGACAGGTCGATCCGGCCGGTCAGCGGGTTGATCACCGCGTCGGCCAGGGCCTGTACGAAGGGGCCGCCCTGCACCGGGGTGAGCTGGCTGCTATAGTTGCCGGTGAAGAACGAGAAGCCGGTATAAATCAGCGCGCCCTCGCCGTAGGCGCCCTGCAGGTAGAGCCCGTCACCCGCGGCGATCCAGGGCAGGTTGAGCTTGAGGCCGCCCTGCACCGCCCAACCGTGATCGGTCTGTGATCCCGATGTGATGCCGCGGGTGGCGAGCAGGGCTGCGGCGGTGCCGGCGCCCACCGGCCCCGTCGCGGAACCCGGCGCGGCGGTCAGGGTGGAGATGCCGGAATTGGCGATGAAGCCGCCGATATTGACGTCCTTGACGGCGGCCGAGAGTTGGATCGAGCCCCAGCCCGCATCGTAGCGCAGCGCCCCGACGAAGTCCGGCATGCGCGAGCGCTGCACCGCGTCGACGAAGACGGCCGTGCTGGCGGTACCGTTGGCATTGGTGCCGAGGATGACGGGGCTCGGAGCGGTGACGAAGACGTTGTTCACGCCGCTCTGGCCGGGGATGGTCCCGGTGGGGGCGGCCGAGGCGGCGTAGAACGGGTTCTTGCGGAGGTTCGGATCCTCCATCGACAGCGTCGCCGACCAGCCCTCCCCCATCTTGGACGTATAGGCCAGGAGGTTGGTGGAGGGCATGTCCGACCCCGCCGTCGAGCCGATCAGCTCGTAATCGTGGGCGTAGAAGTCGAAGAACGAGGAGGCGCGGCCCGCTGTCAGCCCGGCGAATTGAACGAAGGCCTTGTCGGCCACGACATAGTTCTGGACCCGGCCGAGCGCGTCCTGGCCGGTCGCCGGAAAGGCGTTGCCGATGCGTTGCTGCGTGCCCGACGCCATGGTCACGCCGGTACGGCTCGCGGCCTCCACGCGCAGGAAAGCGCGCAGGGTCCCGTAGCCGGTCTGGGTGCGCGCATCGACGTTCATGCGCATCAGCCCACGGTACTGCGACAGGTCGCCCGCACTGTTGGTGCGGTTCTGGACCGGGATGTACCCGGCCTCGAAGCGGGCGCGGCCCGAAACGCGCAGGCAGGTGTCGGTACCGGGGATATAGAAGAAGCCTGCACCGCTCGCGCTGCAGACCCGGACGAACTCGATCGGGACCGCCTTCCTGACGGGCAGGTCAGCCGCCCCGGCGGCGTCGACGGCCATCACGGCCGTGACCGCGATCGCGGCTCCCGCCAGACCTGTGGTTGCAACCCGCCCCATCCACCGGACCTCCGCCATCAGCCCCGCCCCCTCACGGCGCCGAGTCGCCCGCCATGCCGCTCCCTGAGGAGACATGACGACGGTCGAGGGCACGACTTGCATAACGTTTGTGCAGACTGCGCAGACATGGCCCATCTTCATGGAAGCTTGTATAAGCAGGAATCAATACTGAAATACTAGAACCCTGTAGTTGACCCGTCACGCACAATCGCACGTTGCCGCAGATCGGCGCCTGCCTGTGACTTTTCAGCCGCACCCCGTCCCTTCGACGCGGCCGGTCGGGATGAAACGGATGATCCGATCGTGGCGACGGGACAGCCCGGCGCAGGGAGCCGGATCGCGCGGGCTCAGCCGAGACACGCCCCTGCACGGATGAGTTGAGAGGCCTGCCTCGCCGGACAGGCGAAGAAGAAGATTTGATTTAATCCCGAAAAAATCAGGTCATCACGAGGTTTCGTCCGGGCCGTTGCAGGCGGGGGACAAAGGGAGAAGGCATTTCAGCGACTGAAATACGCAGTTCAACTCCCTGATTTCGCTCCGTTTTGGCCCCGTGCCGCCATGTGGAAAACCCGTCGACGCAAGAGCGGCGGATTCACGGCTCCGCCGACAAAATGCATCGATCAAAGCGGGGGTCCTTGCACTGGTATACCAGTCTAGGCGATCTCTAGCCGGCCCCGAGCGAACTCTGCGAAAGAACAGGAGCGGTGTGGTGAAGCGGTCGGTTCTCTGCGCGTCGTTACTTGCCGGCGCCTCCATTCCCCTCTTCATCGGTCCGGTGCTGGCCCAGAGCGGCCCCTTTGCCGGCCCCCTGGAAACACGGCCCGTCACGGCCACGGAGGCCGCGACCGCCACGATGCAGGCGGGGATCGCCGCGTCCCGCAAGAAGCAGGATGGCCCCTACTTCGCGGCCCAGCCGTCCAAGCCGCCGAACTTCCTCTACAAGGGGTTCGGCGAGCCGGAGAACTGGCGCATCAGCGGCTCGTTCCGGCCGCGGGTGGAGGGCATCGCCAACCAGTTCCGCCCGGTGCCGACCTTCGCGGCCAACGACATCCTGAACTCGTACCTCACCACCCTGCATGTGGAGTACGGGATCAAGGGACCGGTGCGCGTCGGCGTCGAGCTGTTCGACAGCCGCGGCTACTTCCAGCAGCGCAACTCCTCCGCCTTCACCACGGAGATCAATGCCCTCGAACCGGGCCAGGCCTATCTCAACTTCGACACCGGCGATCTCGGTGACAACGGCTCGAAGAGCAGCCTCACGGTGGGCCGCTTCACCAAGAACATCGGCTCGCGCCGCCTCGTCTCGCGCCAGCAGTTCCGCAACACCATCAACGCCTATACCGGCGTGACCTTCGACTGGCAGGGCGTGGGCAAGGACAAGTTCACGGCGCTGTGGGTGATGCCGCACACGCGGCTGCCGGACGACGTCAACGGCATCCTCGACAACGGCATCGAGCTCGACCGCGAGAGCCTGAACCTGCAGCTCTTCGGCGCCTCCTACACCTTCGCCAACATCTTCGGCGGCACGTTCGAGCTCTACGGCTACGGCCTCTACGAGCAGGATTCGGGCACCGGCCTGCGCTCGGTCCAGACCCGTGACCGGCGCCTGTTCACCCCCGGCCTGCGGCTCGCCCGCGCGCCGCGGGTCGGCGAGTTCGACTACGATTTCGAGGGGATCTACCAGACCGGTCTCGCCCGCGAGACCGCCGCGGCCGCCGACCAGCGCGACCTCACCGTCTCGGCCTATTTCGTCCATGCCGAGGTCGGCTACACCCTCGATCATGAGTGGAAACCGAGGCTGTCGCTGCACTACGACCACGCCAGCGGCGACCGGGCCAATGACGGCAAGTTCAGCCGCTTCGACACCCTGTTCGGCGCCCGGCGCTTCGAGTACGGCCCGACCGGTCTCTACGGCCCGGTGCAGCGCGCCAACCTGATCTCGCCCTCGATCCGCGCCGAGATCACCCCGAGCCCGGTCTGGGACGCCTTCATCGCCTACCGCCCGCTCTGGCTGGAAAGCGCCACCGACACCTTCGCCGCGACCCTGATCCGCGACCGCACCGGCCGCTCCGGTACCTTCGCCGGCCACCAGATCGAGGGCCGCCTGCGCTACTGGATCATCCCCAACGAGATGATCCTCGATACCGGCCTCGCCTATCTCGCCAAGGGCGACTTCCTGCGCAACGCCCCCAACGCACCCGATACCGGCGACACCTTCTATGGTTATCTCAACACGACGCTGTTCTTCTGATCCTCTGCCGGCCTCGCTGCGTCAGCGCATAAACTGACGATGCGGGGATGCTGACACGTCAACCAGACAGCGAACGGTTGACAGCCCGGCACGCGAAGACCTGAACACCGACCCGACGGTCACCGGCCGCTGACATCGTGGATTCGGCCGGATCGTCCGACGCATCGGGGGAGACTTCCGTGGCGAAGACGGCATCCGACACCAAGGCCAAGCACGCCGCGAAGAATGCGGCCGGAGGCCAGGGTGAGGTCAAGAAGTCCAAGGCGGCGGCCGGGAAGGCCAAGGGCACGGGCGGCAAAGGCGGCTCGGGAAAGAAGGCGGCCAAGGCCGAGATGAAGGCTGCGGCCATCGCGGCGGCCGAGAAGGCCGCCCGCCCGGACGCGCTCGGGACGGCGGCAAGGACCACCGCGGAGAATCCGCCCCAGGAGGAGGATCTCGCCGTCGCCACCGTGCGCAAGGTGGCGATGGAAGGGGCGAAGACCCGCTCGGAACACGACCTGCTCGGGGACGGCGAGGTGCCGGCCGATGCGCTGTGGGGCATCCACACCAAGCGGGCGGTGGCGAACTTCCCGATCACCGGCGTGTCGGTGGGCCATTATCCGGAGCTGGTGCGGGCGCTCGCCCTGGTGAAACAGGCCGCGGCCCGGTCCAACCACCGGCTCGGCTACCTGCCGAAGGGGAAGGCGAAGATCATCGAGGAGGCCTGCACCCTCGTCGCGACCGATCCGACTTACGCCGAGTCCTTCGTGGTCGACGCGATCCAGGGCGGGGCCGGCACCTCGACCAACATGAACGCCAACGAGGTGATCGCCAATGTCGGCCTGAGGCTGATGGGCAGGGCGCCGGGCGACTACGCCGCGCTGCATCCCAACGACGACGTCAACATGGCGCAATCGACCAACGACGCCTACCCGACGGCCCTGCGGCTCGCGGTGATCTTCGCCACCCAGCCGCTGGTCAAGGCGCTCGACGACCTCGCCTACGCCTTCAAGAGCAAGGCGGTGGAGTTCGCCGACGTGCTCAAGATGGGCCGCACCCAGCTCCAGGATGCGGTGCCGATGACGCTGGGCCAGGAGTTCGACGGCTTCCACGCCACGATCAAGGAGGATGTGGCGCGATTGACCGAGATCGTCGGCCTGTTCCGCGAGGTGAATCTCGGCGCCACCGCGATCGGCACCGGGATCAACGCCGATCCGCGCTACGCCGCGCTGGCCGTGGAGGAGCTGTCGCGGCTCTCGGGTCAGCCGATGGTGCTGGCCTCGAACCTGATCGAGGCGACCTCGGATCTCGGCGCCTTCGTGCTGTTCTCCGGCGTCCTGAAGCGCGTCGCGGTCAAGCTGTCCAAGATCTGCAACGACCTGCGCCTGCTCTCGTCCGGTCCCCGCACGGGCTTCGGCGAGATCCGGCTGCCGGCGGTGCAGGCGGGCTCCTCGATCATGCCGGGCAAGGTCAACCCGGTGATCCCGGAAGTGGTCAACCAAGTCGCCTACATGGTGATCGGCCACGATCTCACGGTGACGCTCTGTGCCGAGGGCGGCCAGCTCCAGCTCAACGCGTTCGAGCCGACCATCGGCTACTGCGTGCTGAGCTCCTTACGGATGCTGACGGCCGCCATCGACACCCTGACCAAGCGCTGCATCGACGGCATCGAGGCCGACCGCGAGCGCTGCCGCAGCCTCGTCCAGGGCTCGATCGGCCTCGTCACGGCGCTCGCGCCGACGCTCGGCTACGAGGCCAGTTCCCGCATCGCCCGCCGCGCGCTGAAGGAGAACCGCGCGGTGGCGGATCTGGTGCTGGAGGAGGGCCTCCTCACCGAGGCCCAGCTCAACGGACTGCTCGAACTGGAAGCCATGACCCACCCGACCCGGCGGCAGAAGGCCGGGACGGTCGTGTGAGTCTCTGGGGGTGAGCCTTGCGGCGGTCAGGGGATGACCCGCTCCGCCCGCAGCCGCGCGAACAGGTCGAAGAACGCGTCGTCCGAGGGCTGGTAATCGAGGAAGCCCAGGCGCCGGCTCTTGCTCATGTCGGTCACGACCTCGATCGGCCGGCCGAGATCGGCATCGGTGTGCCACGCCGAGGCCAGGTGGTTCAGGTCGGGCTCGATCAGGCCGTGGCGCTCGGCCAGTTCAGCCCAGAGCGGGGCGGCGCCCGCCATCTGCGCTTCCAGCGGGTTCACCGCGCCGTCGAAGGGCGCGGGCTCGATGCCGAACCATTGGGCGAGCCGGCCCCACATCCACTGCCAGCGGAAGACGTCGCCGTTGACGACGTTGAAGGCCTCGTTATGCGCGGCCTCCGTCAGCGCCGCCCATTCGAGGTGGCGGGCGAGCAGCCGCGCGTCGGTCACGTCGGTGAGCCCGTTCCACTGCGCCGCCGAGCCGGGGAAGCGGAAGGGCCGTCCGGTCTCGCGGCAGAGCGTGGCGTAGACGGCCAGCGTCACGCCCATGTTCATGGCGTTGCCGAGCGCGTAGCCGACGATCGTGTGCGGGCGGTGCACGCTCCACGAGAAGCCGTCGCGCGCGGCCGCCGCGAACACCGCATCCTCCTGCGCGTAGTAGAAGTTCTCGACGGGCAGGCGCGGCAGATCCTCGCGAAACGGCGTCGGCGGCAGGCTGCCCTTCCCGTAGGACTCGAACGGCCCGAGATAGTGCTTGAGCCCCGTCACCAGCGCCACATGGCGCAGGCTGGCCGCCGGGCGGAGCGCGTCGAGAAGGTTGGCGACCATCGCGGCGTTGACGCGGATGTTCTCGGCTTCCGTCGGCTGGCGCAGCCAGGTGGTGAGAAAGACGTGGCTCGGCGCATGGCCCTCCAGCGCCTGGGCGAGTGCGGTCGGGTCGAGCAGGTCGGCGGCGATCGGCGTGACCCCGGCGATTTCCGGCGGGCGCCGGGCGAGCCCCTCGACGCGCCAGCCCTGCGCCACGAGGTGCCGGGCGAGGTTGTTGCCGACGATACCGCCGACGCCCGCGATCAATGCCGTTCCCGCCATACCCAACTCCGGTCCCGTCCTCGGCCCCGTCACGTCCGGTGCGGCGCCTCCTGGTCGGAAACCGGTCTGGGGGCGATCCGTTCGATCCCGAATCGAGGCCGCATCCGGCATTCCCCCTAACCGGCGGTGGGCTCCAGGCCCTCCCGGCCGTCGAGCACCCGCACGGCACGCTCCCGGTCGAGGTCGCCCTCCCAGGCGGCGACGACGACGGTGGCGACGCAATTGCCGATCAGGTTGCCCAGCGACCGGGCGATGCCGACGAACCAATCGACCGAGAGCACCAGCACGAGGCCGATCGCGGGAATCGAGGGGACGGCGTTCAGGGTCGCGGCCAGGATCACGATGGCCGAGCCCGGCACGCCGTGGGCGCCCTTCGAGGTGACCAGCGAGACGCCGAGCACCAGCATCAGGTCGCTGAAGGAGAGCGGCGTGTTGGTCGCCTGCGCGATGAAGACGACGGCAAGCGTCAGGTAGATCGAGAAGGCATCGAGGTTGAAGGAATAGCCCGTGGGCACCACGAGGCCGACGGTGGAGTCCTTCACCCCGAGATGCACGAGCTTGCGCATGATCTGCGGCAGCACCGCGTCGGAGGAGGAGGTGCCGAGCACGATGGTCAGCTCCTCGCGCAGATAGATCAGGAGCTTGACGAGGCTGAGGCCCGCGAGCCGCATCACCGCGCCGAGGATCACGAACACGAACAAAGCCACCGCGAGGTAGAACAGGGCCACGAGCGAGAGGAGCTGCGCCAGCGAGCCGATGCCGTAGCGTCCGACCGTGTAGGCGACGGCGCCGAACACCCCGAGCGGGGCCACCCGCACGATCAGCCCCATGGCCTTGAACAGCACCGTGGAGAGGGCGTCGATCAGGCCAGAGACCGCCCTGGCCTTCTCGCCGCCGACCAGGGCGAGACTCACCCCGAACAGCACGGCGAAGAACAGCACCTGCAGCACGTCGTTGCGGGCGAACGCGTCGAAGGCGGTCTTAGGGATGATGGCGAGGAGGAAATGCGCGATGCCGCCGCCCTGCAGCTTCTGCGCGGAATCGGCGTAGCCGCCGAGGGCCCCGGCATCGAGGCTTGCGACATCGATGTTCATGCCGTGGCCGGGCCCGACGAGGTAGGCGAGCCCGAGCCCGAGCAGGAGGGCCAGGCTCGTCATCACCTCGAAATAGATCAGCGCCTTCACGCCGACCCGCCCGACCTTCCCGAGGTCGCCCGCCCCGGCGATGCCATGCACGACGACGCAGAACACGATCGGCGCCACGATCATCGCGATCAGCCGGAGGAAGGCGTCGCTCAGGATCTTCAGCTCTGCGGCGAAGCCGGGCGCCAGAGCGCCGACGAGGATGCCGGCCAGAAGCCCGGCGATCACCTGCACGAACAGGGACTTGTGGAGCGGCGCCCGCTCGGTCGGCAGGGTGGCGGCATGGCTCATCGGGCGGGCTCCTCGCAGCATTTTCGACCTGCGCGCCGCCGAACGGGCTTCCGCTTCGGCGAGAGGCACGTCGGCGGGAAGCATTTCGGCGCAAGGGGCGGTGCAAGCGGCGGCGCAGCACCCCACAGCCGCCCCCGCGCACAACGTGGGCGGGTATATCCTTAGACCCATCCGGTCAGGTAGTAGACCCCGATCACGAAAAATACGGCCACGGTCTTGATGATCGTGATGGCGAAGATGTCGCCGTAGGATTGGCGGTGGGTCAGGCCGGTGACGGCCAGCAGCGTGATGACCGCGCCGTTATGGGGCAGGGTGTCCATGCCGCCGCTCGCCATGGAGGCGACCCGGTGCATCACTTCGAGGGGGATGCCGGCCGCCTGCGCCGCCTCGACGAAGCGGCCCGACAGGGCGCCGAGTGCGATCGAGAGCCCGCCCGACGCCGAGCCGGTGACGCCGGCCAGCACGTTGACCGTCACCGCCTCGTTGATCAGCGGGTTGGGGATCGCCGAGAGCGCGTCCGAGATCACCTTGAAGCCGGGGAGCGCGGCGATGACGGCGCCGAAGCCGTACTCGGTAGCGGTGTTCATACCCGCCAGCAGGGAGCCGGCGACGGCCGCCTTCGAGCCCTCTGAAAACCGTTCGGCGAGGTTGCGGTAGCCGAGGATCACGGTGGCGAGGATGCCGAGAAGCAGCGCGCCCTGCACTGCCCAGATCGCCGCCACGGTCTTGACTTGTACGGTGACGGGATGGGCCGCCATCTCCGGGGTGAGCGCCGCGCTCGCCTGCTCGCCGTAGGCGGCGGTGATCCAGGCGAGCAGGAGCTTGTTGCCGATCCCGACGATGAGGAGCGGCAGGATCGCCACGGCGGGATGGATGACCACCTTGTCCTCGACCGCCTGCGGCTCGTTGGTGTGGCCCTCGCCGTAGCCCTCGTCCCCGGCGGAGCGGCGGCGCCATTCGAGATAGGCGACGCCGACCGCGAACACGAAGAGGGCGCCGATGACGCCGAGCCACGGGGCGGCGTAGGCGTCGGTCTTGAAGAAGGAGGCCGGGATGATGTTCTGGATCTGCGGCGTGCCCGGCAGGGTGTCCATGGTGAAGGTGAAGGCGCCGAGCGCGATCGTGCCGGGGATCAGGCGCTTGGGGATGTTCGAGCGGCGAAACAGCTCGGCGGCGAAGGGGTAGACGGCAAACACCGCCACGAACAGCGAGACGCCGCCATAGGTGAGGATCGCGCCCACCAGCACGATCGCGACGATCGCCCTTCCCTCCCCGAGGAGCCCGGTGACGGCGCCGACGATGGAGCGGGCAAAGCCTGAGATCTCGATGAGCTTGCCGAACACGGCGCCGAGCAGGAAGACGGGGAAGTACAGCTTCAGGAAGCCGACCAGCTTCTCCATGAACAGCCCGGAGAACAGGGTCGGCACGGCAGCCGGATCGGTCAGCAGCACCGCGCCCATCGCGGCGACGGGTGCGAACAGGATCACCGAGAAGCCGCGATAGGCGATTCCCATCAGGAAGAAGAGCGCCGCGAGGCAGATCAGGAAGCTCAAGGCAGGCACCCTCCCCGCACCTCTCACGGTGCGCGACGCTCAATCTGCCCCAAGCGCGGCCGTGTTCAATGGAGGCGGGGTTACAGGGGGCGGTGCATCACCAGCGCATCGACCGGCCCGAGGGTGGGATGGCGGAACACGCCGGGCAGGCGACCGGCCTCCCTGAGGCCGAGGCTCGTCCAGAGCGCGACGGCGTGGGTGTTGGTGGCGACCACCAGATTGAACTGCATCGCGGAAAAGCCCAGCGCCTGGGCGGTCTCGAAGGAGTGCAGGCCCATGGCGCGGGCGATGCCCCGCCCCCGCGCCTCGGGATGCGTGGCGTAGGTGCCGTTGGCGACGTGGTCGCCGGGCCCGAGCTGGTTGGCACGGACGTAGTAGCTGCCCAGCACCGCGCCCGCGCTCTCCGCGACGAAGACATGGTGGGCCGGGGAGAACCAGTAGGCGAGCGCCCGCTCCCCGTCCCAGTCCCGCGGCAGGGCGTAGGCCTCGCCCGCGCGCAGGATCGGCTCCAGGATCGACCAGATCGCGTCGTGGTCGCGGCTTTGCGCCGGGCGGATCAGGAGGTCGGTCATCGGGGCCGCGGAAGGGTCCGGTGCAAGGGGGCCGTGCAGAGGGTCCGTGCAGGCGGCCGTTACAACGATGCCGGTCACCGGCAACGGTCACGGCGCTGGTAACACGAATCGACCGCCGCCGGGCTCCAGGCTGGGAGCGGTGGGATCTTTCGGCGCAGACGCCTGACCCTTTCGGACGAACCTCTGCCCGCGCGGAGACGAAACGTCTCTCAAGACGCGGAGAAACCTCGAAAAACAGTCCTCTCGCCCGGCTCGTGCCCGGCGTTGACGGCAGGATTTTTCCAGATTGAGACTTCGAGGCGGTCGCACCGCGCGGCCGCCCGACGACCTGTCAGAGGGAGCAAACGCGATGTATCGCAGATCGACGATCCTTGCCGCCTTTGCCGCCGCACTGTCGCTGACCCCGGTCCTTCCGGCGGCCGCCCTCGCGATGCCGATGGGCGGAAGCTTCACCGGCCGGGTCGAGAGCCAGGCACCGCAGGTTCTGGGCCCGAACGAGGTCAAGCTCCAGCAGACCGCCTCCGGGATCAATACCGGCCCCGGCACCCCGCTCGACGGCGCCCGGGTGCAGTGGGTGGAAACCCTCACGCTCAAGAACGGCCAGGGGCCGGTGCAGGGCACCATCACCTTCACGACGCCCGGCGGCTCGACCTCGAGCCTCTACCGGGGCACGGTCACGACCGACGCTCAGGGCCGCGTCACGGCGACGGGCACCTATCAGGACAGCGCGGCGACCGGCGAGTTCGCGGGCACGAAGGGCAAGGGCACCTTCTCCCTCGCCTACACATCGAAGACCGAGTTCGCCGGCCAGTGGCAGGGCGAGGTGACGCTGCCGGGCCAAACCTCGTCGAAGCGCTGAAACGCGACGCAGCGCCTCAGCCCGAGACGGAATCGGTCGCCGGGCGGCGCTCCGGTTCCGTCGTCGGCACCGCCTTGTCCGCGTCGCCGCCGGGGATCAGCGCGATCCGGCCCCAGCCCGGCAGCTTCAGGGCCGGGCGGCGCCAATCGAGGCCGGCCACCGCGCCGAGCAGGTTGAGTTCCAGCCCGTCGACCCAGCCGATGGTGAAGCCGACATAGCCGCGCCAGGTCAGGCGCAGGCCCGTGCCGCTCGGGGTGATTTCGGCCAAGCGGCCCGGCGGCGTCCAGTCCTTGCCGAGCGCGGTGGGCGGCAGCGGCACGTCGTTGTCGGGGATGCGCGCGACGACGTGGGCGGCGAAGGTGTTCGAGTTCGGCCCCGGCCATGCCTGGTACGAGCCCTGGCTGCGGTGGGGATAGTCCGCCACCGCCGCGCGGATGCCGGGGATCGCCCGCGCCGCCGCCTCGCCGTCGAGCCCGAGCACGATCTCCGGCTCGTTGCCGAACCAGCGCCCGTCCGGCGCGTAGGCGTCGGTGCGCACGGGCCGGCCCCAGCCGACCACGTCGTAGCGGGTGTAGCGGGTAGCGCCCGCTTCCTTGATCACCACCCAGCTGTGGTGGGCGAAGATGCCCCGCCAGCGCCCGACCCGGGCGGCGTAGACCCGCACCATCGCCCCCGGCACGGCGGCGGCCGGCGGGAGCAGCCCGGCGCTCGACCAATCCGCCGTCGACCAGTTGTCCGCGCGTCCGCCCTTCGCGGTCCACCACAGGGCGTGGGTCGCGAGCGGAAGGAGGAAGAGAAGGATGAGGAGGCCGAGGCCGAGAAGGAGGAAGCGAAGGGCGGGCAGGAGCACGTCGGTGGGCGTCGGGTTCCGGAAAACATCAATCCGGACAGGCGGCACCTCCTCCGGGGGCCCCCAATGTCACGTCCGGCCCCGCTCGGCACAAGCGCCTGCGACGCCGCGCGCCGGGTGACAGTGCGCGCCCCGTGCAGCCGCGCACCGGAAAGCGCCTGATGCAGGCCGGTCACACACGCCCTCCCCCGACGGAACGGACGGCAGATAAGCCTTGCAACATTGTAACATTCTCGCGATGAAACATTGTAACGTGACGAGGCTGGATCGACGGGCATGCGGGGCGGACGTTCAGGACGGATGCTGCTGGCGGCGGGGGCGGTGCTGACGGGCGTGCCCGGAACCGTGCTCTCGGCGCGGGCGCAGGAGGCGGCCACGCTGGAGGAGATCAGCGTGACCTCGGTGAGCCCGATCCAGGGCCGGCCCGCCGCTCCGGCGGCTCCCTCCCCCGCCGTGCCGTTCGCCCGGGCGGCCGAGGTGCTGCCGGTGGTGACGAACACCTTCTCGCCGGTCACGGTGGTGCCGCAGGAGCGGATCGCCCGCGACCAGCCGCGCACGCTCGGCGACGCGCTGTTCGACCGGCCCGGCATCTCCGCCTCGACCTACGCGCCGGGGGCGGCCTCGCGGCCGATCATCCGCGGCCTCGACAACGCCCGGGTGCGCATTCAGGAGAACGGCATCGTCAACGGCGGCGTGTCGGATCTCGGCGAGGATCACGCGGTGCCGGTCAACCCGCTCAACGCCAGCCGGATCGAGGTGATCCGCGGCCCCGCGACCCTGCGCTACGGCTCGGGCGCGATCGGCGGCGTGGTCTCGGCCGAGAACAACCAAGTACCGACCTTCATCCCCGCCCGCGGGATCACGGGGCAGGTCACGACCGGCTACACCACCGTCGACAACGGCCGGCTCGGGGCGGCGAGCGTCGATGCGGGCGCGAACGGCATCGCGGTCCACGCCGACGGGTTCGCGACTGCGACCGATTCCTACGCGATCCCCGGCGGCATCCAGCGCAACTCGGCGACCGAGACGCAAGGGGGATCGGTCGGCATCTCGGCGATCGGCGACCGCGGCTTCCTCGGCATCTCCTACAGCCACTTCAACGCGCTCTATCAGATCCCCGGCGGCGAGGCGGCGGAAGCGCGCACCCGGCTCAACCCGAACCAGGACCGCGTGCTCGCCCGCGGCGAGTATCGCCCGCTGGAAGGCCCGTTCGAGGTGCTGCGGTTCTGGGCCGGCGGCTCGGTCTACCGCCACGAGGAGATCGGCTTCGGGCACGCCCATCACGACCACGGGGACGATGACGACCACGCGCATGAGGGCCCGGCGGGCGAGGGCGTGCAGGCGATCTTCAAGAACCGCGAGGTCGAAGCCCGGTTCGAGGCGCAGCACGTCCCGGTCTTCACCGCGCTCGGCACGCTCACCGGCGCGGTCGGCGTCCAGACCAGCCGGCGGGTGCTCAACTCGCAGCTTGAGAGCTTCCTGCCGCCGACCGAGTCGCGGGTGCTGGCCGCCTACCTGTTCGAGGAACTGGCGGTCGGCGGGGGGCTCCGGTTCCAGGCCGCGGGCCGGATCGAGGGCGACCGGCTCAACAGCATCGCGACGCAGTTCCCCGGCAGCTACCTGCCGACGGACGGGGATCCGCTCAGCTACGCCCTGACGCGCCGCTTCGCCCCCAAGAGCCTCAGCTTCGGCGCCCTGCAGGATCTGCCCTACGGCTTCGTGGCGAGCCTCAACGGCT
The DNA here is from genome assembly GCF_026672325.1 of Methylorubrum sp. SL192. Taxonomy (NCBI): domain Bacteria; kingdom Pseudomonadati; phylum Pseudomonadota; class Alphaproteobacteria; order Hyphomicrobiales; family Methylobacteriaceae; genus Methylorubrum; species Methylorubrum sp. SL192. The sequence goes on along the minus strand of NZ_JAPPQV010000003.1, from coordinate 3,235,918 downwards.
CCTATGTCGAGCGTGCGCCCACCGGCGCCGAGCTATTCTCGCAGGGGCCGCACCACGCCTCGGCGACCTTCGAGATCGGCGATCCGACCCTGCGGCTGGAGCGCGCCCGCACCGCCGAGATCTCCTTGCGCCGGGCGGACGGGCCGCTGCGGCTCGACGCCACCGGCTACGTCACGCGCTACACCGGCTTCATCTACCGGCGCGACACCGGGAACCGCTGCGACGACGATTTCGGCTCCTGCGGCTCCGGCGACGAGCTGCGCCAGGTCGTCTACTCGCAGGCCAATGCCAGCTTCTACGGCGCCGAGATCGGCGCGCAGCTCGATCTCTTCGCCGTCGGCGACGGCTGGGCCGGAATCGAGGCGCAGTACGACTTCGTCCGCGCCCAGTTCGACGACGGCTCCTACGTCCCGCGCATCCCGCCGCACCGGCTCGGCGGCGGCGCCTTCGTGCGGGCCAACGGCTGGTTCGCGCGGATCAACCTGCTCCACGCCTTCGACCACACCGAGATCGCCCCGTTCGAGACCACGACGCCGGGCTGGAACGATCTTCGCGCCGAACTCGCCTACACCCAGGCGCTCGACCCCGCGGTCTACGGCGCCACCGAGGTGACGCTGGGGCTGCAAGGCCGCAACCTGCTCGACGACGACATCCGCAACTCGGCCTCGTTCAAGAAGGACGAGATCCTGCTGCCGGGCCGCAACCTCCGCCTGTTCCTGACGGCACGGTTCTGAGAAAGGGCCTCGCGCCCGCCCCTACTTGCCGCGGGCCGGCTTGCCCGCCGGCCGCTCGGGCGGCGTGACGGCGCCCGCCACCGTCCAGTGGCACACCGCCGTGCCCTTCAGGGTGAGGCAGTCGTAGGCGCGGCCGTTCAGGGCGACGTGGTCGGCGAGCCCCGTGACCGTGGCGCGGTCCACCGGGCTGCAGCCGAGATCGGATTTCGGATCGCTCGCGACCGCGAGCGCGGCGGCGCGGTCCTCGCCCGTGCTGCGCAGGAGGCCGCGCAGGTTGGCCAGCGAGGTGCAGCCGACCACGGAAGCGGCCCGGGCCTGGGCCTTCTGATCGCCGGCCCGGCCCCCTGTCCCTTGCGCAACGGCACCCGGCGCGGACAGCGCGAGGACAAGGAGAGCTGAGGCGGCGAGGGCTCGGTGAGCGACGTGCAGCAAGCGGGACATGGAGCGGTCTCGGACGGTGGAGCCTGATCCCGAACGGCGGTTGCCGTTGTTCGGGACGAGACGCCGAGGCCCGGCATACCATGCCCGGTGCCCCGGACCGAGCCTGGCGCCTCCGGGGTGAGGCCTCACGATCCCGCGCGCGCCTGCTGCGCCCGCAGCTTGGTGTAGCGCTTGAGAACCCGCTCGCGGCGCAGCCGGGTCAGCCGGTCGATCCAGAAGATGCCATCGAGCTGGTCGATCTCGTGTTGCAGGCAGGCGGCGCGCAGGCCCTCGGCCTCCTCCTCGTGCTCGGCGCCGTCGAGGTCGCGGTAGCGCACCCGGACCCGGGCCGGCCGCTCCACCGGCTCGACCACGCCCGGCATCGAGACGCTTCCCTCCGGATGCGCGGCCCGCTCGGGCGAGGCCCAGGCGACGACCGGATCGACGTAGACCGCGTGCGGCTCGTCCGGCTGAAGCCGGATCACCACCACCCGCTCCGGGCGCCCGATATGGATCGCGGTCAGCCCCATCGCCGAGACGGCGCCGAGGGTGTCGAGCACGTCCGCCGCGAGCGCGCGCAAGGACTCACCCGTTAAGGCCTCGCCGGTCGCGGAGACGGGTTCGGCCGCCCGGTGCAGGCGCGCATCGGGATAGAAGATCAGCGGGCGGACGGGCATGCGAGCGGGTTCCGGGGCCAGGCAACAGGGCAGCGGGCCCGATGCACGCGCCGTCTTGAGATGCAGCCTCAAGATCGAGTCAAGCCGGGACCCTCCGGCTCGGCGTGCCGTCGAGGATCTCGGCACCTCGGCACCACGGCGTATGGGGCAAGCGGACGGCCCGGCCGAAGACAGATTATCGACAGGGTGGGCTCGCTCCCATGACTGTATTGGGAGGAACAGGACCCGGATCTCGCTCCGGGGATTGCGCCCACATCCCAATCCGCAACGCCGCCCATCGAAGGACACTATCGGCCCTCGGAGGCGTCCGGACGGGAAGATTATTGTTGGGCGACGTGCACCTTCTCCTTATCCGGACAGTCCAGATGCGGTGGGCCCGACGATGGCACGATACTGGAACCGCTCCGGGGACGATGCATTGTCGTCCCAACCAACAAAGGAGGGATCTCCCATGAAGACCTTGACGACCCTGCTCGCCGGAACACTCGTCGCGGCGACCATGATCGCCGCGGTGCCGGCCTCCGCGCAATCGATCACCATTGGTCCGGACGGCCGGCCGGGGTTCGACCTCCGGTCCCGGGGGCAGCGCGATCGCGACGACAGCCGCGAGATGCGCAGACGCGACCGGGGCGATTATTATCGCGAGCAGCGCTTCCGGGATCGCGACCGGTACGAGCGCCGCGGTTACGACCGTCGCGGCTACGATTACTGATCAGGGGCGAGCCCCTCAGCTTCAGGGGCCCTGCCGCGATCGACCGCGGTCGAGGTGGGGCCAGGATGATGAGACGACGGAACGGGGCCGGGCGACCGGCCCCTTTTTCGTGCCCTGAGAACACGGTCCATCGCCTCCCCGAGCCCCCGACATCACGTCATGCCGGCCGCGCGTCTTCGGGATGCGCCATCGATCGCCTACGGTTCGACGGCCCGAATCGGCAGCGGCGATCGATTACGGCAATCCCCCAACAAATGTTGTCGCCACAACAATGTTGCGCCGAGCCAAACCGGCCACATCCGACGCAAGACCAGCGTACTTGCTCCAAATGGCCAAGTTTCTTCCTCGAATTTCCGCTTTGCGCGAAGAGCAGTGCTTGGCGGAAACCTTTGCGCCGCTTGCACGGTTACCGCATCGAATCTAACCATGCACCGTCGATCGGTGGCTGCCTTTGGCAAGACCTTCGATGCCCCCGGAAGGGACGCGGCGCCGGCTTGTTTCCTCGCTCGCTTCGACGAACGGGACGGCCTTTTCGGCCGAGGACGGGACGCATTTCATACGGGGTGCCGCGGCGAGCGGAGGAGGAACCCGGATGCAGACTGGTACCGTGAAATGGTTCGATGAGGTCAAGGGCTACGGGTTCATCCAGCCCGATACCGGGGGCAAGGACGTGTTCGTGCATATCTCCGCCGTCCAGCAGGCGGGCCTGCGCGGCCTCGTCGAGGGGCAGAAGGTTAGCTTCGACGTCGAGAACGACCGCCGCAGCGGCAAGCCAGCCGCCGTCAACCTGCAGGCCAGTTGAGGCTGGATACGCTGGACGCTTGAGGGCCCTGCCCTAAAACCTGATTCCATCCCGCAACAGGTCCAAAAATGTCACCGGAGCCGCCCCGAACCGGGGCGACATCTGTTGCGTGTTGCGGCGCACTCGTGCATCGACTGCGCCGGTTCTATAAAAGGCTCGATCCGAGTCCAGGCTGCCCGGACTGTGACTGATCCGGCATCCGGCCGTGTCAATGCATGAGAAAGGTCATATGAGCGCATTCGACTTCAGGAATTTCGAAGACCGCCGCCAGAGCTCCCAAGCCGCCAAGGCGGCATTGCTCGAGAAGTTCAAGGCCCGGACACCGCTTGACGATCCGGAGATGCGTGCGAAGGCCCAGGCTCGTGCCGAGGTTGCCCGCGCCCGCGACGAGCGCGCCCGCGAGCGCGAGCGCATCCGCATCGAGACCGAGCGGAAGGCGGCGGAGGAGAAGCGCCTGCGCGAGGAAGCCGAGCTCGCCGCTCAGCTCGCCCGCGAGGCTGCCGAGGCCGCCGCACTGGCCGAGCGCAAGGCTGCCGAAGCCGCGGAGAAGAAGGCGGCCCGCGACGCGCGCTATGCCGCCCGCAAGGCCAACGTCAAGATTCGTCGCTGAGCCTCCCGCGGACGCTCCCGGCTCTCCGGGAGCGCCGCAAAGCCGGTCCGCCCAACCGATCGGCTGTTTTATGACACGACCACACGCGCCGGACGCTTCGAGCCCGGCGCGTTTTCTTTTGCCCCTCCGCCTCGTCATGATGCGGTGCGAGACCGCTCAATGGCCCCCGGCCGGACGAGCGGCAGCATTCCCTGTGGGCAGATTACGCAGTTGATGGCTGCGATCGACCAGCAACGCTTGGCAAGCCCGTCTCCGACGACGTTAGAGTGCCTCACAAAATCGCCCGGTCACGGGTCGTTCTCGCCCCGGCGATGATCAGCGCGGCGGGCGTTTTGTGAGAGATACTTCGATCGCCGCGGATGCGCGCTGCAGGCGGCGAGCGCCGGGGCCGAACAGGGAGGGCCGAGCATTGCGTGTCCTGGGCAACCACTTCGGTCCGCCGGCCCGGCGCGGTCTGACCGCAGCCGGTTTGCTTCTCGCCACGTTTCTCGGAACCGGCCTCGGGCCGTCTCCCGCCGCCGCGCAGAGCGAGCCGCCGATCCGCAGCGCGGAGGACGCGTTCTGCCGCAGCGAGGCGCGGGCGCAGGTCTTCTCCGCCCCGGACCCGCTCAATCTCGGCCTGCGCGAGATCGGCCGCCGCATCTGGGCGAGCTGCATGGACCGGACCCAGCGTAAGGCCCATTCGCTTAAGGCCCATCCGCGCAAGCGGCGCCACCGCTGAGCGCAGAACCGCCCTCGCGCGCGAGCGGGGCCGTCCCCACATCCTGCCGGATATAAGGCAGGAGACGCGTGATGGGCTTACTCGACGGGCTGCTCGGGCATGGCAGCGACCTCTCCGCGGACGAGGTGGACCGGCAGCTCGCCGGGGTGCTGGCGCCGGGCGAGAGCGTGCGCGTCGCCTTCAAGGTGATCCGCGACCTGATGATCTTTACCGACCGCCGCCTGATCCTGGTCGATCGCCAGGGCATGACCGGCCGCAAGGTCGAGTACCTGACCGTGCCCTACCGCGCGATCACCTCGTTCTCGGTCGAGACCGCGGGCAGCTTCGACATGGATTCGGAGCTGAAGATCTGGATCTCGGGGCGGCCCGACCCGATCCAGCGCACGCTCAAGCGCGGCGCCGACATCTTGGGGATTCAGCAGGCCATCGCCGGCTCCTTGAAATAGGCCGCAGGCCGGGGCTTGCGACCGGAGCGGTGCAGCATCGCTCTCGCCGCTCTCCTGCCACCGCCCTTGCCATTGCGAAAAAATCCCTCTAAAGGCCCGGCCTTCGCGTTCGCTCCGGCCGGGGGCTGAACGGACGGTGCCGCAAGAGACAACCTCTCGCGGCACAGGGTTTTTCAAAGAACCCGTCGTCCGGTGTCTCCGCCTTCGATCAACCGCTCGGGCCATCATCACGGCTCGAAGGGCTTGGCGCCGAGAGAATGCGAGACGAACCGGCCCGACTTAACCCGCAACGCGCGGGCGGGCTTCCTTATGGCAAGGAAAGGCCCAAGAATGCCTCTCTACGAGCACGTCTTCCTGGCGCGCCAGGACGTGACGGCCCAGCAGGTCGAGACCATGGTCGAGACCTACAAGGGCGTCATCGAGACGGGCGGCGGCACGATCGAGAAGATCGAGTCCTGGGGCGTCAAGTCCCTCGCTTACCGTATCAAGAAGAACCGCAAGGCGCATTTCACGCTCCTCAACATCTCCGCCCCCCCGGCCGCCGTGGCCGAGATGGAGCGCCAGATGCAGATCTCCGAGGACGTGCTGCGTTTCATGACCGTTCGCGTCGAGCAGCTGGAGGCCGAGCCTTCCGCGATGATGCAGAAGCGCGACCGCGACGACCGGAAGGACCGCGACCGCGGCGACCGTCCGCGCCGCCGCGACGACGACTTCGGTGGCGGCGACCGTGGTGATCGCGGCGACCGCGGCGATCGTCCCGAGCGCAACTTCGGCGGGGAGAACTAATCATGGCATTCGGTGCTGGTGGTGGCGGCGGCGGCCGTCGTCCGTTCTTCCGTCGTCGCAAGAGCTGCCCGTTCTCGGGCGAGAACGCTCCCAAGATCGACTACAAGGACGTGAAGCTGCTCTCCCGCTACGTCTCGGAGCGCGGCAAGATCGTTCCCTCGCGCATCACGGCCGTCTCGGCCAAGAAGCAGCGCGAGCTCGCTCAGGCGATCAAGCGCTCGCGCTTCCTCGGCCTGCTGCCCTACGTCATCAAGTAGGACCTTCCGCCGGCCCTTACGGGGCCGGTCACCAATCGCGAGGGCGGCTTCCCGCAAAGGGGCCGCCCGATCGTTGGGGCGACGTCTTCAGCCCCTAACCCTGCCCATGACGGGACAGCGGGACAGCGGATTTCATGACCAAGGACATACCTGTCGGCGCCGGTGCCGGCCTCGTGGCGGCGCTGCTGTTCGGCGTGCTGCTCAAGGCCACGACGCTCTCGATCCTGCTCTACTTGCTCGCCCCGCTGCCGATCCTCATCGTTGGCCTGGGCTGGAGCCACCGTGCGGCGCTCGCCGCCGTCGTCTCGGGCGGACTCGCGCTCGCGCTCTTCATCTCTCCCTATCTCGGCCTCGCGTTTGCGGCCTACCTTGCCATCCCCGCCTGGTGGCTCGCCTATCTCGCCCTGCTCGGCCGACCGAACGCGGACGGCACGATCGAGTGGTATCCCACGGGGCGCCTGCTCGCCTGGGTCGCGGGCACCGCGGCGCTCGCCTTCATCGCCATCGCCGTCATCGCCTCGCCCGACTACGACACCTTCCGCGCGCAGCTCACCACGATGAGCCGCCGGATCGTGCAGGTTCAGGTGCAGCGCGGCCGGATTCCCGCCCCGCCGCAGAGCGGTACAGCGAGCGAAGCCCCCGGCAGCGCCGAGAAGCCCGCCGAGACGAACGCCGACGGGGCTGTGTCGCAGCCGCCGGGCGATGCTCAGACCGGCGAGCCGCAAAAGGCCGACGACCTCGCCAGCGAAGTCGCCGACGCGCTGGCGACCGTCGCGCCCGCGATCGCCGCCCAGGGTCTCACGATCCTGTTCACCTTCTACCTCTGGGCCGCCGCCCGCATCGTGCAGATCTCGGGGCGCCTGCTCCGGCCCTGGCCCGACCTGCCCTCCACGATGATGCCGCGCTCCACGCTGCTGGTCTTCGCCGCTGCCCTGACCCTGGCGATGGTGCCCGGCTATCCCGGTGCGCTCGGCATCGCCCTGATCGGCGCCTTCAGCGCGGCCTTCGCGCTCCAGGGGCTGGCCGCCTTCCATGACCGCAGCCGCGGCCGGCCGGGGCGCTTCGCCCTGCTCGCCGGCCTCTACGTGCTGCTGTTCCTCACCCAGGGCGTGGCCATGCTCGCCCTGATCCTGTTCGGCATTGCCGATACCGCCCTCGACCGGCGCCGCCCGAAAGCTCGCGGCGACGCCTGATCGCACCCGCTTCCAAGCAACCTCAAGGAGAAGCCCCATGGAAGTCATCCTGCTCGAACGCGTCGCCAAGCTCGGCCAGATGGGCGAGACCGTGAACGTGCGTCCCGGCTACGCCCGCAACTTCCTCCTCGCCCGCGGCAAGGCCCTGCGCGCCACCGAGAACAACAAGAAGCACTTCGAGGCCCAGCGCGCCCAGCTTGAGGCCCGCAACCTCGAGCGCCGCAACGAGGCCCAGACGGTGGCCGAGAAGCTCGACGGCCAGAGCTTCGTGCTGATCCGCCAGTCCGGCGAGACCGGCGTGCTCTACGGCTCGGTCTCCACCCGCGACCTCGCCGAGGTCGTCACCAAGGAAGGCTTCAGTGTCGAGCGCGGCCAGTTCGTGCTCAACCAGCCGATCAAGACGCTGGGCCTGCACACCGTCCCGGTGACCCTGCACCCCGAGGTCGAGGTCAAGGTGACCGTCAACATCGCCCGTTCGCCGGAAGAGGCCGAGCGTCAGGCCCGTGGCGAGTCGGTGACCGAGCGCGAGCAGTTCAACCTCGACGACCTCGGCCTCGAAGTCGGCCAGGCCCTGGCCGATGCCGGCGAGGGTGCCGACGACCGCGGCTGATCCTGGGATTCCAAAGGGATCATCCCTTTGGCGGGGTATCGGGGCAGCGCCCCGATCTCTTCCAGGGCTCCGCCCTGGACCCGCGAAAGGGCTCGCCCTTTCGAAACCCCCAATAGCCGCATAAGCGGTGGAGAACGGGGATGCGCCGGCCTCCGGCGTTGACTTGTTCTCAATCCGTTCCAGCATGACGCCCGCGATTCCCGTGACCCGGGAGCCGCGGGCGTCTCGCGTTTCGGGGCCCGTGGCGTGCGTGTTGCAGCCGTTCCCAGCCGGGTCGGCTAAGGAAGGCTTCACCATCCCGAGGCAAGGTCCGGCGGGCATGAAACGGGGCGGCCAAGCCGCCCGCATCGGAGCGACGGACAAGCGCCATGGCCCTGCCCAACGCCCTCACGGCCAATCTCGAGACGGTGCAGCCCGAATACCGGGTGCCGCCACACAACATCGACGCGGAGCAGGCCCTGCTCGGCGCGATCATGGTGAACAACGACGCCTATTACCGTGTCTCGGACTTCCTGCTGCCCGAGCACTTCATGGAGGCGGTGCACCGCCAGATCTTCGAGGTGTCGGTCTCGCTGATCAAGGCGGGCAAGCTCGCAACGCCGATCACGCTGAAGACCTATCTCGGCGACATCGACCTCGGCGGCGTCACGCCGATGCAGTACCTCGCCCGCCTCGCGGCCGAGGCGACCACCGTCATCAACGCGGGCGAGTACGGCCGCACCATCTACGATCTGGCGATCCGCCGCCGGCTCATCACCATCGGCGAGGATCTGGTCAACGGCGCGTTCGAGGCGCCCGTCGAGTCCCGGCCGCGCGACCAGATCGAGGCGACCGAGCGCCGGCTCTACGAACTCGCCGAATCCGGCAAGTACGACGGCGGCTTCCAGAAATTCTCCGACGCGCTGACCGCGGCCATCGACATGGCGGCCAAAGCCTACCAGCGCGACGGCAAGCTCTCGGGCATCTCCACGGGGCTCACCGACCTCGATGCCAAGATGGGCGGCCTGCAGCCCTCCGACCTCATCATCCTCGCGGGGCGCCCGGCCATGGGCAAGACCTCGCTCGTGACCAACATCGCCTTCAACATCGCCAAGGCCTATCGCGGCGAGAAGCAGCCCGACGGCACCATGCAGACCGTCAACGGCGGCATCGTCGGCTTCTTCTCGCTCGAAATGTCGGCCGAGCAATTGGCGACCCGTATCATCGCCGAACAGTCCGGCGTGCCCTCCTACAAGATCCGCCGCGGCGACATCCGCCCCGAGGACTTCTACAAGATCACCGACGCCGCCCGGGACATGCAGACGATCCCGTTCTACATCGACCAGACCGGCGGCATCTCGATCGCCCAGCTCGCTGCCCGCGCCCGCCGCCTCAAGCGCCAGAAGGGCCTCGATCTGCTCATCATCGACTACCTCCAGCTCCTCTCCGGCTCCGGCAAGAAGAGCGACAACCGCGTGCAGGAGATGACCGAGATCACCACCGGCATGAAGGCTCTGGCCAAGGAGCTGGCGGTGCCGATCATCGGCCTGTCGCAGCTCTCGCGTCAGGTCGAGAACCGCGACGACAAGCGGCCCCAGCTCTCGGACCTGCGCGAATCCGGCTCGATCGAGCAGGACGCCGACGTGGTGATGTTCGTGTTCCGCGAGGAGTACTACGTCGGCAACAAGAAGCCGCGCGAGGGCACCGAGGAGTTCTTCGCCTGGGAGGCCGAGATGCAGCGCGTCCACGGCAAGGCCGAGGTCATCCTCGGCAAGCAGCGCCACGGCCCGACCGGCACGGTGGAGCTGCAGTTCGACGCCAACATCACCCGGTTCTCGAACCTGGCGCAAAGCGACCGGATGCCCGAGCAGATGTGATATCGGTGGCCGGATCGACGGTCCGGTCCCATCTCCGCCGGGGCTTTCCCCGCAGGAGTCTGTCATAGCGCCCGTAGAATCCTTCCCGGAAAACCCGACCACGGGCGATCCATTCCGCAGCGGCCACGGCGCCCGTCTGACGGTCGATCTCTCGGCCGTGGTGGCGAACTGGCGGGCGCTCGGCGCGTGCGCGCCGCAGGCCGAGTGCGGCGCCGTGGTGAAGGCGGACGCCTATGGCTGCGGCCTCGCGGCGGTCGCCCCGGCCCTATGGCGGGCGGGCTGCCGGACGTTCTTCGTGGCGCACCTCTCCGAGGGCATCGCCGCGCGGAAAATCCTGCCGGAGGCCGCGCTCTACGTGCTCAACGGTCTGCCGCCCGGCCGCGCGGAGGCGTTTCGCGCCCACCGCCTGCGCCCGGTCCTGGGGGACGCGCAGGAGCTCGCCGAGTGGGCCGAGGCCATGCAGGGCGCGGGGCCGGCCGCGCTCCACGTCGATACCGGTATGAACCGGCTCGGCCTCTCCGTCGCGGAGGCTCTGGCGCTGGCCGGCGACCCGGTGATCGCGCGCGCCGGCATCGACCTCGTGATGAGCCATCTCGTCAGCGCGGAACTGCCCGACGACCCGCTCAACGCGCGCCAAGCCGCCGATTTCGCCCGTGTGCGGGCGGCCTTTCCGCAGATGCGCGCCTCGCTCGCCAATTCCTCGGGCACCTGCCTCGCGAACGACGCCCGCCACGACCTGCTGCGGCCGGGCTATGCGCTCTTCGGCGGCAACCCGGATCCGGGCCAACCCAATCCGATGCGGCCGGTGGTGCGGCTGGAGGCGACGATCCTGCAGGTCCGTGACGTCGAGGCCGGCGCGACCTGCGGCTACAACGCCCGCTGGCGGGCCCCGGCCCCGCGCCGGCTGGCCACGCTCTCGCTCGGCTACGCCGACGGCTATCCCCGCTCGGCCAGCAACAGCGGCCACGCGCTGGTCGGCGGCGTGCCCTGCCCGATCGTCGGCCTGATCTCGATGGACCTCATCATCCTCGACGTCACCGACGCAACCCAGGCCCGGCGCGGCGGCACCGCCACGCTGATCGGCGATGCCCTCGACATCGACACGGTGGGGCAAGCCGCCGGCACCATCGGCTACGAGATCCTGACGAGCCTGGGTTCCCGTTATGTTCGCGACTATGTAGAGTGACCGATCTTTCCCACCCATTCCCCTCATCCTGAGGCGGCGGCGCGAAGCGGCGCCCTCGAAGGAGGGCTCCAGGGATCGCGTGGCCGGCTGGAGCCTTCCTTCGAGGCTGCTTCGCAGCACCTCAGGATGAGCGGGCTGGGTGGGAGGTTCGACAGATCCCTGCCCTGAGCCGTTTCCCCATGGCAAAAATCCAACAGACCTTCGTCTGCCAGTCCTGCGGGGCGGTCTACAACCGCTGGCGCGGGCGCTGCGAGGCCTGCAACGGCTGGAACACGATCCAGGAGGAGGTCGCCTCCGCCGGCCCGCAATCGGGCCCGGCCGCGACCCGGCCCTCGCGGGCGCGGGGCCGCGTCTTCCCCCTCGAAGGCCTGACCGGCGAGGCCAAGGAGGCGCCGCGTACGCCCTCGGGCATCAACGAACTCGACCGGGTGACCGGCGGCGGCTTCGTGCGCGGCTCGGTGATCCTGCTCGGCGGCGATCCCGGCATCGGCAAGTCGACCCTGCTGATGCAGGCCTCCGCCGCCATGGCCAAGACCGGCGAGCGCGTCGCCTACATCTCCGGCGAGGAGGCGGTGGGGCAGGTGCGCCTGCGCGCCGAGCGCCTCGGGCTGGCCAAACACCCGGTGGAGCTGGCGGCGCAAACGAATGTCGAGGACATCGTCGAGACGCTGTCGCAGGGCCACCCGCCGGCGCTGACCATCATCGACTCGATCCAGACCATGTGGACCGAGACGGTAGAATCGGCGCCGGGCACCGTCACGCAGGTGCGCTCATCGGCCCAGGCGCTGATCCGCTTTGCCAAGACCACGGGCACGGCCGTCATCCTCGTCGGCCACGTCACCAAGGACGGGCAGATCGCGGGCCCCCGCGTGGTCGAGCACATGGTCGATGCGGTCGCCTCGTTCGAGGGCGACCAGGGCCACCATTTCCGAATCTTACGCGCCGTGAAGAACCGCTTCGGGCCGACCGACGAGATCGGCGTGTTCGAGATGACCGATGCCGGCCTGTCCGAAGTCCCGAACCCCTCCGCCCTGTTCCTGGCGGGCCGCGACCACGCCGCGCCGGGCACCGCGGTCTTTGCCGGAATGGAGGGCACGCGCCCGCTGCTGGTCGAGATCCAGGCGCTCGTCGCCCCCTCCTCGCTCGGCATGCCGCGCCGCGCCGTGGTCGGCTGGGACCCCAACCGCCTGTCGATGGTGCTCGCCGTGCTGGAGGCCCATGGCGGCATCCGGCTCGGCGGCCACGACGTCTATCTCAACGTCGCCGGGGGCCTGCGCATCACCGAGCCCGCCGCGGATCTCGCGGTCGCCGCCGCCCTCGTCTCGTCGCTCTCGGGCGCGGCGCTTCCCTCCGACTCGGTCTATTTCGGCGAACTCGGCCTGTCGGGGGCGGTGCGGCCGGTCTCGCAGGCGCCGGCCCGGCTGAAGGAGGCGTTGAAGCTCGGCTTCGGCAAGGCGATCACCCCGCAAGGGCGCGGCGAGGCCGGAGACCGAGCGCTGCCGACGGATGCGCTGCGCCACATCGCCGACCTCGTCGCCGGCATCGCCTCGGGCGCGCCGCGGAAGGGCGGGGGTCGGCCGCGGGCGGTGCGGTTCGAGGAGGAGATGTAGCGCGGCCTATTCCGGCGCGGCCCGCGGCGCGAGATGCGGCCGCAGGATCGTCAGCATCCGCTCGGCTGAGGTGCCGGGCGGAAAGAACCCGAGATAGGCGCCCGAGCGATCCATCAGGTAGGTGAAGGCGGAATGCTCGATGGCCCGCCCGCCGTCTGAGCGCAGGCTCGTCTCGTAATAGACCTTGTAGGCGTCGGCGGCCCGGCGAACCGCCGCCTCGCTGCCGGTCAAGCCGACCAGACGCGGATGGAAGTTCGGCAGGTACTCCGCCAGCAGCGCGGCGGTGTCGTGCTCGGGATCGAGAGTGATGAAGAGCGGCTGGACGGCGTCACCGGCCTCGCCGAGCAGCGTGAGGGCCCGGCCGATCTCCATCAGGTCCGTGGGGCAGACATCCGGGCAGGCGGTGAAGCCGAAAGTGACGAGGAGGAGACGGCCGCGAAAATCGGCCTCCGTCCGGGGCCGCCCCGCCTGATCGATCAGCGCGAACGGGCCGCCGACCGGCTCGCGGTTCCACATCAGCACGTCCATCAGTTCGGCGGCCGAGCGGCGCGGCAGGGTCTCGCCGCGCGCAGGGTCCAAGGCCGCGAGCAGGCAGAGCAGTCCGGCCACGAATGTCCGGCTACGCACTGAAGACGAGCCGGCTGCCGGTGGTCGGGACGATCACGTTCTCCGGCATCTGCGCCTGCGCCTCGAGGGCGAAGTTCAGGCCGCTGCAATGCATCGGCACGACGACGTCGGGCTGAAGTTTTTTGATCTCGGCCACGACCTGGGTCAGGTACTCCTTCGGCGCCGGTCCGAGATGGAAGCCGCCGACGATGGCGTGGACGCGTTCGATGCCGGAGACCTCCTGCGCCTGGCGCACGGAGTTGACGATGCCGACATGGCCGCAGGACGAGATCACCACGAGGCCCTTGCCCTTCACGTTGAAGCAGGTGGCGTGCTCGTGGACGTGCTCGTCGGGGATGATCTTTCCCTGGAGTTCGGCGGGCGAATACTGGGTGGCATCGCAGCCCAGCCCGTCGGTGATGCCGCGCTCGACGAAGGTGTTGGGCAGGATGCGCTCGATGGAGGCGCGCTTGATCTGCCCCGTGGTGAAGGCGTGGCCGGCGACCACGGTGGGCGTCTCGCAGAGCACGGTCGAGATTTTCTGCGCCGTCAGTTCGCGCCGGTCGAGCTGGCCGAAATCGGTGAACTGGCCGGGGACGCCGCTCGGGCTGTGGCGGTGGCAGAAATTGTCCTCGCCGCCGGCATAGAGCTTCAGGTCGGGCGCGAGCGCGCTCCTGTACTTGTCGAGGAACCCGGTCAGGCCGCCGTAATGGTCGTGGTGGCCGTGGCTGACGATCAGCGCATCGATCTTGGTAGGATCGACCTTCAGGATCTCGATATTGTTGAGCAGGGCCTCGGGGCTGTAGCCGAAGTCGAGCAGGATCGTGCGCGCCTCCTCCGCCCGCCAGGATTCGGCAAAGAGCGACAGGCCCCACTGATTGTGCAGCACCTTGCGGTAATCGGCGCCGCGCCCGTTGCCCGGCGGCTGATGCAGCACGCCCTGCACGGTCGCGGGCTTCAGGAACTGGTCGTGGGCCGAGTCGATCAGGACGCGCAGGGACAACCGGTCGACCGTCGGCACCGCGATCGGCGCGGCATTCGCGATCTCGATACAGGAGAACCCGGCGGCGGCACCGGCCGCGAAGAGTGCGGAGCCCCGCAGGAAGCCACGCCTGTCGATCGTACCGGCCATAAACTCACCCCGTCCGGATCTTGAATACTTCGGTTATAGCCAAGATTGCTTGGAAGATGTTTTCCTCTTTCGAAGCGATCACAAAACATCATGCGCGCGCCATCGTCGCGGCGTGGGATTTCGCTCTCACAAACCGACCTTTCTTGGCGGATCGGATCTGCGGCCGGGACGGCCGATACCGGGAAGAAACCCCACGCCCTGCCGGCACGGGAATGCGGAAGGCTGCGCGTGCGGCTCGGCGACGCTCGCACGGAGCGCCGGCGCGAAGGTGACGGCCGAGGTTCGCCGGGGTATATGGTTAAGGACCACAGCGGATGCGCGGCCCGGGGGAGCCGTCGTCGTCCGGGCAAGGCTGCCTCGTTCCGCCCCAGCGAACCATATCCTGCGATGCCGTTTTCCGTCCTCGACCTCGTGGTGCTCGGCATCGTGCTCGTCTCGGCGCTGCTCGCCGCCGTGCGCGGCGTGACCCGCGAGGTGCTCGCGATCATTGCCTGGGTGGCCGCCGCCGCGGTGGCGTGGTCGCTCCACCCGCTGCTCCTGCCCACCGTCAAGCAGCACATCTCCAGCGATACGGTGGCGCTGGTCGCCTCCATCGCCTCGATCTTCCTCGCCACCCTGATCGTGGTCTCGCTGGTGACGGTGAAGATCTCCGACCTCGTGCTCGATTCGCGCATCGGCGCCGTCGACCGCTCGCTCGGCTTCCTGTTCGGGGCGGGCCGCGGCTTCCTGATCTGCGTGATCGGCTGGGTGTTCCTGGCGTGGCTCGTCCAGGGCAAGGTCCCGGATTGGGCGGCCCAGGCCAAGAGCCGGTCGCTGCTCGAAAGCTCGGGCGAGGCGCTGGTGGCGCAGTTGCCCGACAATCCCGAGGGCTTCCTCAAGCAGTTCCGCAAGCCGAAGGGCGACGGGCCGGAGGAGCCGCCGCCGGAGACCGATCTCCCCGCCCAGCGCCGCAACGAGGCCGGGCCCGAGCCGAAGCGCTGAGGCGAACCGCGCCTCACATCCGAAATCTGCGTTGCACCCGCAATCCGGGCCGTTTCCGAAGCCGCTTGAGCGGCTTCGCGGCGCGAAGAGCGCCGCGCGCAGCGGGCTTTTCGGGGTCTAACCCCGGAAAGCGTCGAGCGGAGCGAAAGCCCAAGGAACCGATGCAGCCCGCGGAGGCGGGCGCCGGCGACTGAGGCCAGTAAAAAAACCAAGGCAATCGCTTGCAAGCGATTGCCCTGCGCCAGCAATGCAGCCGCATTGCGCGCGATATGTTGGAATCGGTCTTGGTTGCGACGCGATCCGCGCCTAGGTAACGGTTTCACGACGGTCCTGGCGTAACCCCTCGCGGCCGAGGTCGCGGGCGGCACGCGTCTCCGGCCGTTTCCCGCCGTGCCGGATGCGAGGCCCGCGAGACCCGCGCGCCTCCAGGATTCGAGATCGACATGTCTGTTGTCAGCGCGAGCGCCGATGTCCGCAACCTGGACATCGACGGGGATACGCTTCGCGAGGAATGCGGCGTCTTCGGCATCTACGGGCACGACGACGCCTCGGCCATCACGGCACTCGGCCTGCACGCCTTGCAGCATCGCGGCCAGGAGGCGGCCGGCATCGTCTCCTACGACGACGGCGTGTTCCACTCGGAGCGCCGCCAAGGCCTCGTCGGGGATTCCTTCTCCGACCGCGCCACGATCGAGCGGCTGGCCGGCCGCTCGGCCATCGGCCACGTGCGCTACTCGACCACCGGCGGCACAATTCTTCGCAACGTCCAGCCGCTCTTCGCCGAACTTGCCGGCGGCGGGCTGGCGGTGGCGCATAACGGCAACCTCACCAACGCGCTGTCGATCCGCCGCGACCTCGTGCGCGACGGCGCCATCACGCAATCGACCTCGGATACCGAGGTGATCCTCCATCTGGCCGCCCGCTCGCGCAAACCGCGCATCGTCGAGCGCTTCATCGACGCGCTGCAGCAGATCCAGGGCGCCTACGCCATCGTCGCGCTGACCAACAAGAAACTCATCGGCGCCCGCGACCCGCTCGGCATCCGCCCGCTGGTGCTCGGCGAACTCGACGGCCGCTACATCCTCGCCTCCGAATCCTGCGCGCTCGACATCATCGGCGCCCGCTTCATCCGCGACGTCGAGAACGGCGAGGTGGTGGTGATCTCGGAAGAGGGCGTCGAGTCGATCCGCTTTGCCGAAAAGCAGCCGATGCGCCCCTGCATCTTCGAGTACATCTACTTCGCCCGCCCCGACTCGGTGGTGAACGGCAAGAGCGTCTACGGGGTGCGCAAGGCCATCGGCCAGGAACTCGCCCGCGAGGCGGCGCCGGAGGCCGACGTGGTGATCCCGGTGCCGGATTCCGGCGTGCCGGCGGCGCTCGGCTTCGCGCAGGAGGCCGGCCTGCCCTTCGAGATGGGCATCATTCGCAACCACTATGTCGGGCGCACCTTCATCCAGCCGACCCAGACCGTGCGCGAACTCGGGGTGCGGATGAAGCACTCGGCCAACCGCGCCGCGGTCGAGGGCAAGCGCATCGTGCTCGTGGACGACAGCCTCGTGCGCGGCACCACCTCGGTGAAGATCGTGCGGATGATGCGCGATGCCGGCGCCCGCGAGGTGCATTTCCGCATCGCCTCGCCGCCGATCACGTACCCTGACTTCTACGGCATCGACACGCCCGAGCGCGAGAAGCTCTTGGCCGCCACTCACGACCTCGAGGGGATGCGCCAATATATCGGCGCCGATTCGCTGGCCTTCCTGTCGATCCCCGGCCTTTACCGGGCGATGGGCGAGGAGGCGCGCAACGCCGACTGCCCGCAATACACCGACCATTGCTTCACCGGCGATTACCCGACCGGCCTGACCGATCTGGCGATCGCCGGGCCCAAGCGCTTCGCCATGCTGGCCGAGGCGGACTGAAGCCCGTGGTCGAGAAGATTTTGGCCGACAAGATCCTCGACGGTCGGGTGGCCGTCGTCACCGGCGCCTCGCGCGGCATCGGCCGCGCCGCCGCGCTGGCGCTGGCGAGCGCCGGTGCCCATGTCGTCGCGGTCGCCCGCACGCAGGGCGGCCTGGAGGAACTCGATGACGCGATCCGCTCCGCCGGCGGCCACGCGACGCTGGTACCCCTCGATCTCACCGATTACGACGCCATCGACCGCCTGGGTGCGGCGCTCAACGAGCGCTGGGGCCGGCTCGACGCGGTGGTCGGCAATGCCGGCATCCTCGGCAACCTGATGCCGGTCTCCCACGTCACGCCGAAGGTCTGGGATCAGGTGATGGCGATCAACGTCACCGCCAACTGGCGCCTGATCCGTTCGTTCGACCCGCTGCTGCAGCGCTCGGATGCGGGACGCGCGATCTTCGTCTCCTCGGGCGCGGCCGCGAAATGCCGGGCCTATTGGGGGCCCTATTCCGTCTCGAAGGCGGCGCTGGAGGCGATGGTGCGCACCTATGCCGCCGAGAACGAGAGCACGGGCGTGCGCGCCATGCTGCTCAACCCCGGCCCGCTGCGCACGAGCATGCGCGCGGCGGCGATGCCGGGCGAGGACCCGGCGACGCTGAAGACCCCGGAGGAGCTGGCGCCGCATTTCGTGCGCCTCGCCTCCCCCGCATGGAACGAGACGGGCAAACTCTACGATTTCCCCAGCGACCGGGTTCTCGCCTTTTCCGCACCCCAGTAACGGGGTCCGGGGCCAAGGCCCCGGCGGGTTTACGGGCAGAGCCCGCTTTCTTTGTTTTTCGGGTTTCGCGCCATGATCGACGTTCGCTGCATCTGCGCCATCGGCCAGCGGGGCCAGCTCGGCCTCAACGGGCACCTTCCCTGGGAGGGCAACACCGATCCGCTCTTCGTCGAGGACGTGACGCGCTTCTTCGCGCTCACCATGGGCCACGTGCTGATCGCCGGCCCCAAAACCGTGGCCTCCGTGCCGGAATTCGCGTTCAAGGACCGCACCATCGACGTGATCCGCTCGCACGAGGATCCGGAGGCGGTGCTGAAGCGCTATCCCGGCCGGCGCATCTTCGTCGGCGGCGGCATCGCGGTCTGGAACGTCTACGCGAAATACATCCAGCACTGGGACGTCACCCGCCTCCCCTACGACGGCGAGGCCGACCGCTGGTTCGACCCGGCCTGGCTCGTCGGCGGGCCGCTGCGGAGCTGATTCCTATTTTGCACCCACGCGGCAGGCACCGCCTGCATCCGCGCTGCCGCATGGCGGTTCCAGCCGGCATTCGCTAAGGAGGCTCGGCCGACGCCGTGAGCGGCGACGGGCGAGCGCAGGGTATGATCGGATGAGCGGAACGGACATCGGAGCCGGCGACAGCGAAGCCACCGCCGATTTCGGCTACGAGCGCGTGCGGCTTTCCGAGAAGCAGGCCAAGGTGGACGACGTGTTCCGCTCGGTCGCGCGCCGCTACGACCTGATGAACGACCTGATGTCGGGCGGGCTGCACCGGGTCTGGAAGTCGCACCTG
Organism: Methylorubrum sp. SL192; assembly: GCF_026672325.1. Taxonomy (NCBI): domain Bacteria; kingdom Pseudomonadati; phylum Pseudomonadota; class Alphaproteobacteria; order Hyphomicrobiales; family Methylobacteriaceae; genus Methylorubrum; species Methylorubrum sp. SL192. The sequence continues at coordinate 3,217,103 of NZ_JAPPQV010000003.1, read as the reverse complement.
ATCTCGATGCTGCGCCCGTCGCGCACCCGGCCCTACCAGCATCTCGATGTCGCGGGCGGCACCGGCGACATCGCCTTCCGCACCCTCGAAGCGGGCGGCCCCGAGACCCACGTCACCGTGCTCGACATCAACGAGGCGATGCTGCGGGTCGGCGCCGAGCGGGCGGGCCACAAATACGACGGCCGCATCGATTTCGTCACCGGCAATGCCGAGACGCTGCCGCTGCCGTCGAACCATTTCGACAGCTACACCATCGCCTTCGGCATCCGGAACGTGCCGCGCATCGACGTGGCCCTTCGCGAGGCGCACCGGGTGCTCAAGCCCGGCGGGCGCTTCCTCTGCCTGGAATTCTCGCGGGTCGACCTGCCGGTGCTGGAGAAGATCTACGACGCCTACTCCTTCCACGTGATCCCGCGCATCGGCGAGCGGGTGGCGGGCGACCGCGAATCCTACCAGTACCTCGTCGAGTCGATCCGCAAGTTCCCCTCCCCGGACAGCTTCGCCCGGATGATCGAGACGGCGGGTTTCAGCCATGTCAGCCATCGCCGGCTCTCGGGTGGCATCGTCGCGATCCATTCCGGCTGGAAGATTTCTTGATTCCTTTTCGATCGCGATCGCTGACGGGCACCTCGGCCGGGCCGTGCCCCGCGGCGCAGGGCATGCTTAGAGCATCGTCCCGGATATCGGATCCGGGACGATGCTCTAAGCTCCTGTTTCTGCATCGTCTTTTTCCGAAAGCCGGAGGCCACCTTTCGGGACGATGCTCTAGCGTCGGTGATCCGGTGCGATCCCTCTTCGAGCAAATGCCTGTCAGGGTTCGATGATGCTCGGCGCCGTCTTCTACCTCGCCCGCGGCGCCCATGTCGGCTTCGTGCTCGCCCGTGAGGGCGGGCTGGCGCTGATCGATGCGGCGCAATTGCCGCCGCATCTGCGGCTCGCGCTGAAGCTCGGCCGCTCGCTGGAGCGGCGCGGCATCGCGGAGGCCCCCGGCGCGAGCCCGCTGGAACGGGCGCTGACCCGGCTCGGTCCCTCCTACGTCAAGTTCGGCCAGTTCCTGGCGACCCGCCCCGACATCGTCGGCATGGCCGCCGCGCGCGATCTGGAGCGACTTCAGGATCGGGTTCCGCCCTTCCCGCAGGGGGTGGCGCTGCGCGTCGTCGAGCAGGAACTCGGCAAGCCGGTCCCGGCACTGTTCACCGCCTTCAGCGAGCCGGTGGCCGCGGCGTCCATCGCCCAGGTCCACAAGGCGACGGTGCTCGACGCCGACGGCACGCAGCGCACGCTCGCGGTCAAGGTGATGCGGCCCGGCGTGCGCGAGCGGTTCGCGCGCGACATCCAGGCGATGCGGTTCATGGCCCGCATCGTCAACGTGCTCCTGCCCGATGCCGAGCGCCTGCGTCCGCGGGAGGTGGTCGAGATCCTGGCCCGCTCCGTCACCATGGAGATGGACCTTCGCCTCGAAGCGGCGGCGATGTCGGAACTCGCGCAGAACACCGCGGGCGACGCGGATTTCCGCACGCCGCGCCCCGAATGGGCCCTGACCTCGCGGGACGTGCTGACGAGCGAGTGGATCGACGGCGTGCGCCTCAACGACCGCCCCGGCATCGTCGCGGCGGGCCACGACCCGAAGGCGCTCGGCCGCACGGTGATCCAGTCCTTCCTGCGCCAGGCGATCCGCGACGGCTTCTTCCACGCCGACATGCATCCGGGGAACCTGTTCGTCGATCCGCAGGGGCGGCTCGTCGCGGTGGATTTCGGCATCATGGGCCGGCTCGGCCATGCCGAGCGGCGCTTCCTCGCCGAGATCCTGCTCGGCTTCATCACCCGCGACTATCGCCGCGTCGCCCAGGTGCATTTCGAGGCGGGCTACGTGCCGCGCCACCATTCGGTGGACGATTTCGCGCAGGCGATCCGGGCGATCGGCGAGCCGATCCACCAGCGCCGGGCCGACGAGATCTCGATGGCCAAGGTGCTCACGCTCTTGTTCGACGTGACCGCCCTGTTCGACATGAGCACCCGCACCGAGCTGGTGATGCTGCAGAAGACCATGGTGGTGGTGGAGGGCGTCGCCCGCTCGCTCGATCCGCAGCTCGACATGTGGACCGGCGCCGAACCGGTCGTGCGCTCCTGGATCACCCGCCATCTCGGCCCCGTCGGCCGGATCGAGGGCGGCGCCCGCGCGGCGCTGACCCTCGCCGAGGTCGTCTCCGACATCCCCGACATCGCCCAGCGCATCCGCCGCATCATGATCCGCCTCGACGAGGAGGGCTCGCGCGACGTCCAGGTGATAGAGCGGATCGCCCGGCTGGAACGGCGACGCGCGATCTGGTCGACCCTGGCCCTGTGGGGGATCGCGGTGGGGGCGCTGGTGCTCGCCTTCCGGTGAGAGACCTTCTCACCGGCCGAATTTCTCCTACACTCCCCTCACATGACCGATCTGCTCGACAAGGCGATCACCGCCGCCCGGAACCTCCCGCCCGAGGTGCAGGACGCCATCGCCCGCATGGTGCTGAGTTATGCGGGCGAGGAACAGGCCGTCTACCGCTTCACCCCCGAGGAAGAGGCGGAGCAAGATGAGGCCGATGCCGCCGAAGCGCGTGGCGATTTCGCGACCGACGAGGAAGTGCGCGCCATCTGGGCCAAGTACGGTTTGTAATGCCACCGCATCAAGCAGCAGGCACTGTTTCGGAACTGACTGCCTCAGCTTTACGTGCCCCGCCCTCAGCATAGAACCGTGCCGTCGCACGAAGTCGATCCGTCAGTTCATAGATGTGGTCCAGACTGTCGATGCGTACCCGCTCTTCCTTATCTCCATCGAAAAGGCCGATATATTTAATCGTACGATTGAAATGAAGCCGGGCGAGCGGCTTGCGATTGTTGTTGTCAATTAGAATGCCGCAATAGCTTCTTTGATCGCGCATAATCACACGATCGGCTTTGATGACCTCCCGCACGATGGCGCGAACGATCATGAAGCCCTCGCGCTCTTCATCGGTGGTGACGATTTCGGCATCTTCTACAGCGGGCTGTGCTTCGGCAATATCAAGGGCAGCCGTATCGGCAAGTGCATTCGAAAGGCGGGATTGAACAGAGTCCCGGATGATTTCGCGAAAGGCGGCCTTTACCAGCGGCGTGAGCTGCTCTCTGACCTGCGCTGTAAAGCGGCCGGCCTGGACAGGTGCAACGACCATTCGAACAAATTCTTCGGATGGCGACTCCAACAAAGCCATAATTTCTTTTTTTATCAGAGACGTATATTTTAGCCTATGGGCAGACTGAAGAATGGCGTCTTCGTTGAAGCTACTTCTGGCAAATTTCGTCAGTTCGGCAACGGTCTGAGCATGAATGTCCGACATTTCGAATGTAAGAAAAGGGCGGTCATCAAGCTTATTAGGAGCCTCTAAATCCGTATGAAAATGAAACGTCCGACCGTTCGTTAGGATCGCAAATTTGGCTGAAGTCACTGAAAAATATCTGTAAAGTTGCGATAGATGGATCTTATCCAACTTAGTCGTAATAGGCTTGCATTCCACCAATATACGAATGTCGCCATCGAACTTAATCGCGTAATCGACCTTCTCGCCCTTCTTACCAACAGCGTCGGCCGTGAACTCAGGGACAACTTCATTTGGGTTGAAAACATCGTAGTCGAGGGCGGCTAGAAACGGCAATACAATTGATGTCTTCACCGCTTCTTCAGTTGCCATTGCGCTAGAGTGTGACTTGATACGTTCAGCCAACGTACGCAGCTTTTCCTCAACGCTCACACCACCCTCCCGGACTGATTCGCCCTAGGATAGTGGCATTATAACAACCTCAAGTCGATCTCTCTGCTCTCCTAATTGCTTCATGTTGAGAGACAAATCCCGATGACGGCCTTGCAAGCAGCGAGTGCTGCAACCTCCGTTGCCGTTTGACGTGCAAGGCTTCATCGGATCTCGGTCACTCGTCGAAGACACCCCCCTCCCCACCCTTGACGCGGGCCCCACGAATCCTCGTTCTGCGCTCATGTCGCAATCTTCTCCGGGCGCCCTCGCCGGCCGCCGCATCCTCCTGATCGTCGGCGGCGGCATCGCCGCCTACAAGGCGCTCGACCTGATCCGGCGCCTGCGCGAGCGCGGGGCGCAGGTGCGTCCGCTATTGACCGACGCGGCGCAGGAGTTCGTCACGCCGCTGGCCGCCGCCGCGCTGGCCGGGGAGCGGACCCATACCGACCTGTTCGACCGGGAGAGCGAGGCCGATATCGGCCATATCAAGCTCGCCCGGGACGCCGACGCCATCGTGGTGGCGCCGGCCACCGCCAACCTGATGGCGCGGATGGCGACCGGCCACGCGCCGGACCTCGCCTCGACGGTGCTGCTCGCCACCACCCTGCCGATCCTGATCGCCCCAGCCATGAACGTGCGGATGTGGCAGCATCCGGCGACACAGCGGAACCTCGCGACCTTGAAGGCCGACGGCGTCGCGGTGGTCGGCCCCAACGAGGGCGCCATGGCCGAGGCCGAGTTCGGGCCGGGGCGGCTGGCCGAGCCGCACGAGATCGCCGACGCGCTCGAAGCCCTGCTGGCGCAGCGGTCGGGGGGCCAAGGCCTGGGATTCCTGGCCGGCCGCGAAACGCCGAAAAAACCGCTGGCGGGGCGGCACGTGCTCGTCACCTCGGGGCCGACCCACGAGCCGATCGATCCGGTGCGCTACCTCGCCAACCGCTCCTCGGGGCGGCAGGGCCACGCGGTCGCCGCCGCCGCGGCCGAGGCCGGCGCCCGCGTCACCCTGGTCTCGGGGCCGGTGGCGATCCTCGATCCGGCGGGCGTCACGGTGGTGCGGGTCGAGAGCGCCCGCGAGATGCTCGCCGCGGTCGAGGCGGCCCTGCCCGCCGACCTCGCGATCTTCGCCGCCGCCGTCGGCGACTGGCGCCCGGCCGAGACCCGGACGGGCAAAATCAAGAAGGACGGCAGCACGCCCGCCCCCCTGCAGCTCGTCGAGAATCCGGACATCCTCGCCACCATCGCCGGCCGGAGCGCGGGGCGCCCGCCCCTCGTCGTGGGCTTTGCCGCCGAGACCGACGACGTCATCGTGAACGCGCAGAAGAAGATCGCGCGGAAGGGCTGCGACTGGATCGTCGCCAACGACGTCTCGGCGGAGGGCGGGGTCATGGGCGGCACCGAGAACACCGTCCACCTCGTCGCCCGCGACGGCGGCGTCGGGAGCCGTGTCGAGACGTGGCCGAAGCTCGACAAGGAGGAGGTCGCACGGCGGCTGGTTGCGCGGTTTGCGGACTTGCTCGCGGCGAAGTCCGCCTGAACATCTCCGCCCCTCCGGAGCGTATTCGCGGTTCGGCAGGAGACTCTGCGGCCGTTGCGCGGCAGGCAAGACGCGGCCGTCCGGCGAGCGGAAATGTTCCCGCGCAAAAGACCTTTAAGTTTTCTTCTGCTCAGCTTGCCCTCTTCGGCCCCGTGCCCAGATCCTCCTCCACGTCATTCACAGCGACAGGAGCGACATCATGGCCAAGGCCGACCGGCACAGCATGGGCCCCGGCGCGCAGGGCAAGGGCGACGGCAGCGGCGCCATGACCGATCTGCCCGAGGGCATCCTCGGCGAGAACGAGGTGCTGAGCAACCGCGACAAGTCCCGGCACACCGACCAGCGCGGCCTCGACAGCCGCCACGTCCAGACCGAGCAGTACCACGACCATGTCGGCGCCCGCCAAGACGGAGGCCGCACCGGCGAGGAAGAGGCCAATTCGAGCGGCCCCGCGGGCCCGATGACGAACACTTCGGGCGACGCCAGCAGCCTGCGCGCGAAGCAGCGGGGCTGAGCCCCTGCATTGAGGGGAGGGAGGGCAGCGCGCGCCCGGCCCTCCCTCCCCGGCCGGCGGCCGCGGCTCAGATCGAGCGCAGGAACAGGGCGGTCGCGGCGGCGCGGCGGATGAAGGCGTTGCGTGCGTAGATCCAGGTCGGACCGCTCTGGATCACGTTGCGGCTCAAGGCCCGCTTGAAATCGAAGACGCCGCGGTTCCCGGCCGGATCGACACCGCCGAAATCGAAGCGGCTGGCGCCCTCCTGCCGGGCGCGCTCGATGATCCGCCAGACGGCGAGGGTGGCCGCACCGGTCGATCGTGCCCGCTCGTCCGAGGCCGTGAAGAAATCGGTCCACACCGCCCGCGCGGTGTGGACGATGCGCACCAGGATCGGTTCTCCGCCCTGGCGGATTTCGAGGAAGAGCAGGTGCGGATCGGACGCCGCGAGGTCGCGATAGGCGGCCGTGTCGAGGCCGCTCGAGAAGCCCTTGCGCTGTTGGAGGGCAGCATACATCCGCACGAAGGTGTCGAAGGCCCGCAGCCGCTCGACCGGGTCCGTCAGGAAGACGGCGGTGAGATCGGGCTGCCCCGTCGCCTTGTTGACCTCGCGCCGCCAGCGCCGGTCGGCCGCGGCCAGGATCGCGTCCGTGTCCGGTGTCAGGTCGAGTTCGATCGTGTGATCCATCGCCGTCACGACGGGCACGAAGCCGTGCGACAGCAGGGCGGTGACCCCCTCCGGATCCTGAGGCCGGTAGCTCTTCACCGCGAGTAGGTCCGCCGGGCGCAGGGCGAGATGGTCGATGAAGGCGGCGAGCACCGCTTCCGCCCGGAACTGCCCGCGGGCGGTGAGGACCGCCCCTCCCTGCACGAGGATCCGGCGCACGGGGCCGGTGCGGCGCTCCTGGTACTGGATGTAGGCGAGATCCGCGCCGTTGTCGTTCAGGGCGACCTGCCGGACGGTCCAGCCGAGCCGGCTCTTGTAGTGGCCCCAGCTCCGGGACGCGTAGAGGTTGGCGGCCGGCTGCTGCCAGAGGATCTCATCCCAATCCTCGGCCCCCGAACGGTCGATGACCGCGACCTGAGCTGTCATGAACCGCCCTCTCCTGTCCGCTCGCTCTCTCCGCCAGCCGGACGACGTCTCCCGAGCGCGTGCCCGACGTCTCGATCAGGCTTGCGCGATCAGGCTTGGCGGTATCGTGCTCCGATGCGCAACGCCATCGCAAGCGAATGTATCCGCTCGCCGGAGCCCCTTGCGTAGTCTGCGCCGGCCGCGACAGGCGCATGACGCTGCGGCCAGGAAACGGGTTCAGGAAACGGGTTGATGAAACGGCTTGCGGCCGGAGGAGACGGGCGGCTTGATGCGGAGCGCGGGTGAGATCGCACCATCGCTGCAAGTGGCTGTGGAGACGCCGCGCCGGGGGAGGATCGTCATGGCGGATGAGAGCGAATCGGCGGGCGCGCGGGCGGAACGGCTGGCGCGGTTCCAGCCGGCCTCGGGGATGGTGACGCCACGCTTCTCGGGGCTTGCGAGCTTCATGCGGCTGCCGGTGCTCGATCCCGCCGAGGCGGTGGGAGACGGGGCCGGCGAAGGGGTCGGCGAAGGGGCTGGCGAAGGGACTGGACTGGTCGAGATCGGCCTGATCGGCATCCCCTTCGACGGCACCACCACCAACCGCCCCGGCGCCCGGCTCGGGCCGCGGGCCGTGCGCGAGGCCTCCACCGGCACGCGGGCGCTCAACCACGCCACGGGGGTGGCGCCCTACGCCCTGGCGGCCTGCGCCGATCTCGGCGACGTGCCGGTCAACCCGGTGGACGCCGCCGAGACCGCCCGGCGGATCGAGGCGTTCTACCGGCCGCTCGCCGAGGCCGGAATCGTGCCGCTCACGGTCGGCGGCGACCATTTCATCACCTATCCGGTGCTGCGGGCGCTCGGGGCCGCCCGGCCGCTCGGGCTGATCCATATCGACGCCCACAGCGACACCGACGACACTCAGTATGGCGGGGCGCGGCTCACCCACGGCACGCCGTTCCGGCGCGCGATCGAGGACGGGGTGCTCGATCCGCGGCGCTGCATCCAGATCGGCATCCGCGGCAGCATGGATGCGGCCGACGAGCGCGACTGGGCCCTGGCGCAGGGCATGCGCATCCTCACGATGGAGGAGGTCTGCGCCCGCGGCCTGCCGGAGGTGGCCGCGGAAGCCCGCGCCGTGACCGGCGACGGCCCGACCTATCTCAGCTTCGACATCGACGCCCTCGATCCCGCCTTCGCCCCCGGCACCGGCACGCCGGAGATCGGCGGCTTCACCACCCGCGAGGCGCTGCACCTGCTGCGGGCCCTGCGCGGCCTCGATCTCGTCGGGGCGGATGTGGTGGAGGTCGCCCCTCCGCTCGATTCCGCCGGCATCACGGCGCTGGCGGGCGCCGGCATCGCCTTCGAGATCCTGTGCCTGCTGGCCGAGCGGGTCGCCGCACGGCACTGACCGGCTCGAAAGACGGGACCCTGGTTTGGAGGGATGCCGTTCGGAATCCCGGATCAGCTCCGCACAGACGGTCCGCCCGCGGCGTCGCCGGCGCGGAAGATGATCGGGCGGTAGACCCTGAGCAGGTCGGGATCGAGCTGGCCGGCCTGGGCCTGCATGATCGCGGCGGCCTCGGCGGCGGGCAGCGGCGGGCGGTAGACCCGGCGCTCGGTCAGGGCCGAGTGGACGTCGCAGATCGCCACGAGCCGCACGAGATCGCTGATCCGCGCGCCCTTCAGGCCCTCGGGATAGCCGGACCCGTCGAGGCGCTCGTGGTGGTAGCGCACCACGTCGAGGATCTCGGGCTCGAAGGCGGCCTCCTGGGCCAGCAGGTCGGCGCCGAGCGCGGCATGGGTGCGCATCACCGTCATCTCGTCGGGCGTAAGGGGGCCCGGCTTGTTGAGGATGGCATGGGGAATCAGCGCCTTGCCGACATCGTGCAGCAGTGCGGCCTTAGCGAGCCGCTGCCGGTCGCCCCGGGAGAAGCCGAGTTCGGCGGCGAAGGCGGCGGCGAAGCCCGCGACGCTCAAGGAGTGCTGGTAGACCTGGATGTCGTGGCGCCAGACGAGGTCGAGCCAGGTGCGGATGCCGACCTCGGAGACCGTGTCGAGCACGATCCGCGTGCCTTCCTCGGCCTCCTCCGGGCTCGGGGGCCGGCCGGTGGCTGCCTTGTCGAACAGGCGCGTGACGAGGGTGGTGGCCCGCTCCACCCGCAGTTCGGGGGTCACGCCGCCCGGTTTCCGCGCCTTGTCGGATGAGCCTCCCCTCGCCTTTCCTTCCGCGACAAGCCGGATGAGCGTCGGGACGATGCCGGCGGATTGGCGCGGATCGATCACCGTCGGCGTGCCGAGCAGACGCACCGCCGCCGTGTCTTGGACGGCATTGCCGCGGGCGAGATAGAGACAGGGCAGCCCGCTCTCGCGAATGCGCTCGGCGAGCCACATGATCCAGGCGCTTCCCCGATCGGCCGCGAGATCGGTGGCGAGATCGACGACGAAGGCGATCGGCCGGTCGGCGGGCAGGGCCGCACCGGGCTCGACGACCCGGCAGGGCAGAACCAGGGCGATGCCGCGAGCAAGGCGCTCCGCCCGCTCGCGGCGGTCCGAGACGAGGACGACGACGTCCTCGCGTTGCACTCCCTGACGCTCGTGTCGGTCCCGAGGTTCCTGCATCGGTCATCCGTGGCCGCGAGGCCAGTGGCGGACTCGAAGCGTATCTTGGCCGCTTACATCAAAAGCGTTGAGAAATGCTTCGCACCATCTTGATGGTACAACCCTGACGTATTCGCACGGTGCCATGCTTCGCCACCGGGGCGATGCCGCCGAGCCTCCGTTCACTCCGCAGCGATTTCGGTGGCGGGTCAGGGAATCACGCTTGCAGGACGCGTGCCGAGTCCGAGCACAAGGGTCGTCAGGCCCGCGCCATGAGGTCGCTACTTAAGGTTGCTCGGGTTCTCGGCGTGATCACCGGCCCCGGTCACGGGCCCGGTGTCGTTCCGGAGGCGGCGTGGCGGGTGTTTCGTGACAGACGCCTCGGCCGCGCGACTTCGGCACTCTGATGTCCCCATTCGTCACCGGAGCCCGGATCACTCGGCGGCCACCCCTCGGCGGCCGAGACCGGCGGCGTTGGCGGGCGGACCCGGACGATACGCGTCGTCTTCTTCCTCCGGCTCGTCCGCCCCGCCGACGAAGCGGCCGAACAGGCGCACGAACAGCCGCGACAGGTCGTCGACGAGCAGGAAGATCGCCGGCACGAAGACGAGCGATAGGCCCGTCGAGACGATGAGCCCTCCGATCACCGCCACCGCCATCGGCGCGCGGAACTCGCCGCCGATCCCGAGCGCGAGGGCCGACGGCACCATGCCGGCGGCCATGGCGATGGTGGTCATCACGATGGGACGCGCCCGCTTGCGCCCGGCATCGACGATGGCGGTGACGCGATCCACGCCGCGGGCCATCTCCTCGATGGCGAAATCGACCAGCATGATCGCGTTCTTCGTCACCACGCCCATCAGCATCAGGATGCCGATCACCACCGGCATCGAGATCGGCATGTGGAAGACGAGGAGCCCCAGGATCGCCCCGCCGATGGAGAGCGGCAGCGAGAACAGGATCGTGAGCGGCTGGAGGAAGTTGCCGAACAGCAGCACGAGGACGCCGAACACCATCATCAGCCCGGCGCCCATGGCCAGCGCGAAGCCCTCGAACACCTCGCCCATCACCTCGGCGTCGCCGGTCTGGCGGATGGTGACGCCCTCGGGCAGGTTCGTGGCGGCGGGCAGGGCCATCACCTGCTCGATGATCGAGCCGAGCGCGTCCGAGCCCTGGAGATCGCCCTCGACGGCGACGCGCACGGTGCGGTCGTAGCGGTCGATGGCCGTGGGGCCGCGCCCCAACGTCAGGTCGGCCACGGTGGCGAGCGGGACCGCCGCGCCGGCCTTCACCGGCACCTTCAGGCTGGCGATCTCGGGCAATTGCCCGCGCAGCCGCTCGGGCAGCATCACCCGGATCGGGACCTGCCGGTCCTTGGCGTTGAACTTGGCGAGGTTGGCGGCGATGTCGCCGATGGTGCCGACCCGAACCGTCTCGGCGATGACGTCGGTCGAGACGCCGAGATCGGCGGCGACCCCCGCTTTCGGGGTGATGCGGATCTCGGTGCGGTCCAGCGGCGCGGTCGAGATCACGTTGACGAGGTGGGGCACGCCCGCGGCCTCGCGCTGGAGACGGGCGGCCACATCCGCGACCACCGCCTTGTCGGGGCCCGAGACGATCAGCGCGAATTCCCGCTGCCCGCCCTCCTGCAGCGACCAGAAGCGGATGTCGGGGACCTGCCGCAGGACGCTCGAGATCTTGAGATCGACCTGCTTCTGGGTCAGGGCGCGGTCGCTCTTCGGGGTGAGGTTCACGGTGAGGCTCGCCAGCCGCACCTCCTTCTTGCCGGGCAACTGGCGCCCGCCATCGACGAAGACGGAGCGGATTTCGGGCATCCGGCGGAGGGTCTCGACGAGGCCGTCGGAGAGGCGCTGGGTATCGTCGAGCCGGGCGCCGGGGGGCAGTTCGACCACGAACATCGTGCGTGCCGCGTCCTCCGCCGGAATGAAGCCCGCGGGCAGCAGCCGGGTCGAGGCGATCGATCCGGCAAAGCAGGCGAGGCCGAGGATCAGCGTCAGGTATTTGTGCCGCACCGACCACGCCACGAGGCGGGTATAGGCGCGCATCACCAGACCCTCGCGCTCGTGGTCCGGGCCGTGATCGCGCAGGAAGTAGGCGGCGAGCAGCGGCGTGATGAGGCGCGCGACGAGCAGCGACACGAACACGGCCGCCGCGATGGTGAGCCCGAACTGCTTGAAGTACTGGCCGGCGATGCCGGGCATGAAGGAGACGGGGGCGAAGATCGCGATGATGGTCGCGGTGATGGCGATGACCGCGAGCCCGATCTCGTCGGCGGCTTCGAGCGCCGCGCGGTAGGCGGATTTGCCCATCCGCATGTGGCGGACGATGTTCTCGATCTCGACGATGGCGTCATCGACGAGGATGCCGGTCACCAGCGTGATCGCGAGCAGGCTGACCGCGTTGAGCGAGAAGCCGAGCGCGCTCATCACCCAGAAGGTCGGCAGCACCGAGAGCGGCAGCGCCACCGCCGCGATCAGGGTGGCGCGCCAATCCCGCAGGAACAGGAACACCACGATCACGGCGAGGGCGGCGCCCTCCAGCAGGCCCATCATCGCCGAGTGGTAGTTGCCGATGGTGTTGACGACGCTGGTGTCGATCAGGTCGAAGCGCACGCCCGGATTCTCGGCGTGCAGATCCTCGATGCGCTTGGCCACGGCGACCGCGACCTCGGCGTCGCTCGCCCCCATCGCCCGGGAGATGGCAAAGCCCACCACCGGCTCGCCGTTGAAGCGGGCGAAGGTGCGCGGCTCCTCGGCCGCGTCCATCAGGCTCGCCAACTCGTCGAGGCGGACCTTGCGCCCGCCCGGCACGACGATGGAGGTGGCCCCCAGCGTCTCCAGGCTCGCCGAGGCGCCGAGCGTGCGGATCGACTGCTCGCCGCCCGCGAGTTCGCCGCGCCCGCCGGCCATGTCGGCGGAGGTGAGGCGCAATTGCCGGTTCACGTCGGCCGCGGTGATGCCGAGCGCGAGCAGGCGGTCGGGCTTCAGGGTCACGCGGATCTCGCGGGCGACGCCGCCGAGGCGCTCGACGCCGCCCACCCCCTTCACCCCCTGGAGCTGGCGGGCCACCACGTCGTCGACGAACCACGACAGGTCTTCGGGCGTCATCGCCGGGGCGGAGGCGCCGTAGATCATGATCGGCAGGCCGGCGATCTCGACGCGGCTGATGATCGGCTCGTCGATGGTGCGCGGCAGGTTGATACGGATCTTCGAGATCGCGTCCTTCACGTCGTTGACGGCGCGGTCCTGGTTCACCTCCAGGCGGAACTCGATCGTGGTGATCGAGGCGCCCTCCGAGATGGTCGAGAGGATGTGCTTGACCCCCTTCACCCCGGCCACCGAATCCTCGACCCATTTCGTGACCTGGGTCTGCAACTCGGAGGGTGCGGCGCCGCTTTGCGTGACCGTCACCGAGACGATCGGGATGTCGATGTTGGGAAACCGGGTGATCGGCAGGGCGCGGAAGCTGACGAGGCCGAGCACCATCAGCACGAGGAACAGGACGAGGGAGGGGATCGGCTTGCGGATCGCCCAGGCCGAGACGTTGAGGCGCATGCGATGATCCTCAGCGGGCCGCGGCCGCTCGGGCCGTCGGCGGGACGGGCCGCACCCGGTCGCCGTCGCGCAGGAACGAGCCGGCGCGGGCGACCACCGCCTCCCCGGCGGCGATGCCGGAGCGCAGTTCCGTGAAGCCTTCGGCCGAGAGGCCGGTCTCGACCCGGCGGGCGGAGACGCGGCCGTCGGCAACCGCGAGGACGCTCGCCGAGCCGTCGGCGGCGTAGAGTACGGCGGCGAGCGGCACCGCCACGCCCTCGCGCCGGGCGACCTCGACCCGGCCGCGGGCGAAGGCGCCGATATGCAGCGCCGGGTCGGCGTCCAGGCGGATGCGGACCCGGCCGAGGCGCGTCGCCCGATCGACCTCGGGATAGACCCGGCGCACGGCGCCGGGCGTCACGCGCCCGTCCTCCCATTCGAGCCGCGCCGGGGCGTCGGCCTTGAGCCGCGGCAGAGCGGATTCCGGCACCTCGCCCTCCAACTCGATCTCGCCGCGGGCGATCAGGCGGAACAGCGGCTCGCCGACCGCGCTCGCGGTGGCGCCGACCCGGGCCGTGCGGCGGCTGACGATCCCGGCCTCCGGCGCGCGGATCTCGGTGCGGGCCCGGCGCAGGCCGATCTCGCGCCCCTGCGCCCGCGCGGCGGCCAGATCCGCCTCGGCCAGCGCCAGCCCGGCCCGGGCCGCCTCGAGCCGGCCGTCGGCACCCTGCGCCGCCGAGACCCGCTGCTCCAGGGTGACGGCGGTGGCGTTGCCGGTCCGCACCAGCGCCTGCGCCCGTTCCAGGGCTTGGCGCGCCTCGGTCTGGGCCGCCTGCACCTGGACGATCTGGCTCTTCGCCTGGAGGATCGCCGCCTCCGCCTTCGCCGTGGCCGCGAGGTTGGCGGCCTCCTGCGTCTCGATCATCTCCAGTGAGAGCCGCGCCAGCACCGCGCCGCGCTCGACCCGGTCGCCCTCCTCGACGAGCAGCGCGACGATGCGCAGGCCCTCGACCTCGGGGGCGACGAGGATCTCGTCGCGGGGGACCAGCGTCCCGGTCACGACCGCCCGCTCGACGATCTCCCGGCGCTCGGCCGGGACCACGCTCACCGCGGGCAGGAGCGTAGCGGGATCGGGCACCCCCGCCGCGGGCGGCGCCTCGGCGGCGCGGGCCGGCGGGGTCGCGACGAGGAAGGCGGCGAGGCACGCCGCAGCGGGACGGAAGGGCAAACGGGCCGGCATCGCGAATCGCCTCATGGGGCGCGCCGATGCGCCGCAGCCTGCTTTCCGCGGCGCAACCGGCGATTTCGTGGCGAATGGGGTAGCAAACCCCTCCCCGGTCGGAGCCTGTGCGCGTTGCCGCAGGCGGATGAGATCGGCGGCCCCTCCCCGAGGTCCGTCGTTCCCGAGACGCGGCGGACGCCTCGTCGCTTCGCTCAAGGTTTCGTCGGGTCGTTCGTGTGCAACCGGGACGGCTGCGCCGGGTTACCCCGTCAAGAGATTCACGACGACGGACGGTTCACGATGAGCATCTTCCAGATCCGGCAGAAGACGAGCGGCGCGATCCTCTGGACCGGCAGTGCCGAGGACGAGCGCACCGCCCTCGACGCCATGGCCCGCGAGGCCGGCTATGCCGATTCCTCCGCCCTCCCCGACAGCGTGCGGGCGGCGGGCTTCGAAGCGGCGAGACTCGACCTGATCTCCTGAAATCCGTCCGGCATCCCCGACATCATCTGCGACCAGGGGCGTCCGCCATGCGGGCGCCCCTTTCGATTGGGACATCGCACACGCGCAAACCGTCTCAGAGCGCCTCACAAAACTCCCGATCGCGGCGCAGCGGGCGTTTCGTGAGAGACAATCAGGCGCAGCAGCCACCCTGCGTGGACATGTTCGCCTTCGCCGCCCCCGGTCCGGATCGATCCGGAACTCGCTCCGCCGGCGGCTCAAGACGGCGGGCCTGGAGGCGGTCGCGGCCATGGGCCTTGGCCTCGTAGAGCGCCGTGTCGGCGAGCGCCATCAGGGTGTCGAGCCCGGCCGGGCCACCGCTGAACAGAGCGGCGCCGAGGCTGACCGTGGCGCCGGTGGGCAGGCCCCGGCCGCTCTCGCGGGCCATGCGGTCGCGGATCGCCGCGCCGAGCGCGGATGCCGCCGCCTCGTCGAGGCCGGGCACCAGGATCACGAACTCGTCCCCGCCGAGCCGTGCCAGGATCGCGTGGCGCGGCAGGCAGGCTTCCAGCACGCCGGTGAGCGCCACGAGGATGCGGTCGCCGACGGCGTGGCCGAAGCTGTCGTTGACCGTCTTGAACCGGTCCACGTCGAGCAGCAGCAGGGCGCCGGACTGGCGCCCGGCGGCCATGTCCCGCAACGCCTCCGCGGCGCGGCTCTCGAAGGCGCGGCGGTTGAAGGCGCCGGTGAGGGGATCGCGCTCGGCGAGCGCCGTCATCGCCTCCTCCCGGCGGCGGCGCACCGCGGCGGCCATCAGCAGCGCGAGCAGCATCTCGACGAGAATGCCCTCGAACAGCGAGACCTGGATCAGCACGCCCTTGAAGCCGACGAGGCTGACGAAGGCGCCGGGCACGGGCACGAGCAGCGCCTTGGCGGCGTAGAAGGTGCCGTGGGCGAGGAAGACGGCGCCGAGCGCGTCGGAGGCGGCAGTGCGCTCCGGGAAGGGCGTGCCGGCCCGCGACAGCAGCAGGTGGGCGGCCCGCAGGGCGGCAAGAGCGACGAGGCCGGAATTGGTCATCGCGAAGGCCGGGGTCGGGTCGATCCCCGCCGGCAGGAGCAGGAGGCCGGCCCAGGCCAGCAGCAGGCCCCACCAGAGCGGTGCGATCCGGCGCCCGGTGAAGCGGGCCGTGCCGAAGAGGAACAGGAGGTGGGCGACGACGAGCAGGCCGTTGGCGAACCAGACCCCGACAAGGAAGGAGGCGGCGCGGACCGGCGAGAGCGAGCAGCCGAGGACGATCGTGGCGAAGCCCGCGCTCCACAGCAGCAGCGCGGGGTTGCGCAGGATCCGCCACTCGACGGCCAGGAAGCCCGCAGCGGCGGCGGCCGCGGCAAGGCTCATGACCAGCATGGTGACCACATCCATGGCTATCTCGAACCCGCGCAACGGTGAGGTGACGCGCTTCGATAGCAACAGCCGTTGAACAAAGCGTTCCCCGGCTTGACGTTTCGGCCCGTCGCCCCAGCCACACCCTTCCGGACGACGCTAGGCTGTTGTTTTCACGCCGTCTTTTACCGAGAGCCGGATGTCCTGTGTGGATGGCTCCCGCATTGCAAGTGACGAATTGAGGTTCTGACGCGTTGGTCGGGTGCAGTCTTGTGTCCGGCCTGTTGATGCAGTCGTTCATGTTGACCGCTGGCCCTGATGGTATCCGCGAGCTGGGTCCCACTCTGCTTTGCGGGCTATGATGCCCTGGACATTCGGCGGGGTGTCCCGGCTCCCGGTCTGACCGGTTCGCCATCAACTCTCATCGTCCTCGCAATCTGGAAAAGTGCTCCGCTTCCTGCGATCAGGCAGCCGTGGCCGCGGGTGCGCGGTAGGTGCCGCCGCGGGTCATGATCGCCCAGGCGACCCGCGCCGTGCGATTAGCCGCTGCCACGGTCACGACACGCACTGGCTTGCGCTGGAGCAGCGTCGGCAGCCGTGGGTCGACCGACGTCGGCGTCGCCTTCGCACGCCGGATCAGAGAGGTCATGCCGACCACGAGCAGGCGTCGCAGATAACGGTCGCCCATGCGCGAGATCCGGCCCAGGCGCTCCTTGCCGCCGCTGCAGTTCTGCAGCGGTGTCAGGCCTAACGAGGCCGCGAACTGCCGACCGGAGCGGAAGCGCTCGGGCTCGCTTACTGAGGCTGCCAGCGCCGTCGCCGAGACGATGCCGATCCCGGGGATCGTCGCTAGGCGCTGCGACAGGTCGTTGTCCCGATGCCAGGCCAGCAACTCCTTCTCCAGCCGGGTGAGCTGGATCTGCACGGCGCCGATCTGATCGGCCAGCCCGGTCACCACGCGCTGGGCCAGGGGCGGCACCTCGGCCGCGTCTCCGGCTGAGAGCCTGGCCGCTAGTTCGAGCGCATGGCGCAGGCCTCGCGCCATCTCGATCCCGAACTCGGCGAGCAGGCCGCGGATCATGTTCACCAACTGCGTGCGTTGCTTGACCAGCAGGTCGCGCGTCCGGTGCAGCGCCAGCGCCGCCTGCTGCTCGGTCGACTTCACCGGCACGAACCGCATGCTGGGGCGCGTCACCGCCTCGCAGATGGCGGCGGCATCGTTCGCATCGGTCTTGCCGCGCTTGACGTATGGCTTCACGTAAGCCGGCGGCATCAGCCGCACGTCGTGGCCGATCCTCATCAGTTCCCGGGCCCAGTGGTGGGACGTGCCGCACGCCTCCATGCCAACCAGGCAGCGCGGCAGCTTGGCGAAGAACGGCACGACCTGCGCCCGCCGAAGCGCCTTGCGAACGACGACCTGCCCAGCTGCGTCGATGGCGTGAACCTGGAAGATGCTCTTGGCCAGATCGATGCCGACGGTGGTGATCTCCATGGGGATGGCTCCTACATCTGCGTCGTTGCTGCTTCGACAACAACCACACCTTGGCACCGAGATGCCGTCAGTTGGAGCGGGAGCCATCCACCCCATCTGCTTTCGGGGCCGGTCAGTTCGCGTGGCTGACCCTCATGCGGTAGGCCCCGTCGGCGCTGCGCTCGAACACCTCACTGATGCCGGCATGGCGCAGGGCCTCGCCGGAGGTGTCGGGCACGAGGTTCTGCTCGGAGACGTAGGCGACGTACTCGCTGTCCGCGTTCTCGGCGAGCAGGTGGTAGAAGGGCTGGTCCTTGCGCGGCCGGACGTCCTCCGGAATCGCGAGCCACCATTCCTCGGTGTTGGCGAATTCCGGGTCCACGTCGAACACGACGCCCCGGAACGGGTAGATCCGATGCCGGACCACCGCCCCGAGGCCGAATTTGGCGGTTCTCATGCTGGTCTGGGTCATGACCGATAGATAGGCCTCGCGGCCCTTCCGTTCCAACGCAAGGCCACCATTCGCGACGATCAGGGCAGATTGTAGACCTTGGCCAGATCCGGATCCTTCTCGGCCACGAGCCGGGCGAGATCGACGATGACCTTGGCCTGCTTCCAGGTGGCGTCGTCCTGCATCTTGCCGTCGATCATCACCGCGCCGGTGCCGTCGGGCATCGCCTCGACGATGCGGGAGGCGAAATTCACCTCGGCCGGGTCGGGGGCGAACACGGTCTTGGCCAGCGCGACCTGGCTCGGATGCAGGGTCCAGGCGCCGGCGCAGCCCATCAGGAAAGCGTTGCGGAACTGCACCTCGCAGGCGGCCGAATCGGAGAAGTCGCCGAACGGGCCGTAGAACGCCTTGATGCCGTTGGCCATGCAGGCATCGACCATCTTGGCGATGGTGTAGTGCCACAGATCCTGCTGGGCGGACGCCCGCTCGGCATCGCCCTTGGGATCGGACAGGACGCGGTAATCCGGGTGACCGCCGCCGACGCGGGTGGTCTTCATGCCGCGGGACGCCGCGAGATCGGCGGGCCCGAGGCTCATGCCGTGCATGCGCGGCGAGGCGGAGGCGATGGCGTCGACGTTGGCCACGCCTTCCGCGGTCTCGAGGATGGCGTGGACGAGGATCGGCTTGGTCACGCCGTGGCGCGCCTCGAGCTGGGCCAGCAACTGGTCGATGTAGTGGATGTCCCAGGGGCCCTCCACCTTCGGCACCATCACCACGTCGAGCTTCGCGCCGACCTCGGCGACGATGGTGAACAGGTCGTCGAGGATCCAGGGCGAGTTCAGGGCATTGATGCGCGTCCACAGGCCGGTGCCGGAGGCTGCGAAATCGGTGGCGCGGGCCATCTCGACGAAGCCCTTGCGCGCCGCCTCCTTCTGGTCGGCGGGGACCGCGTCCTCCAGGTTGCCGAGCACCACATCGACCGTCTTGGCGAGTTCGGGCACGCGGGCGCGGACCTTCTCGTTGTGCGGCGGCACGAAGTGGATCATCCGCTCGAGCTTGATCGGCAGTTCGCGGAACGGCTCGGGCGCACCCGCGGCGAGGGGCTGGAAGAAGCGGCGCGGCAGTTTCATCGGCTCTCGGTCTCCGGCTGCGCGAAGGGCCGTGGCGTCGGCCCTCCGCTTATGCCCTTGGCGTTAGAGCACGGTGCCCCCCGGCGTAAAGCCGACCTTGGTCCTGCCCTCGGCCCTGTGATCGGCCCAAGAGACGCGCGATGAGAGACGCGATGAGACGCGCGATCCCCGATCCGGCGGATCGTGCGCCCGCGCACGGCACGGAACCGCTCCCGCATACGGACCCGCATCACCCATTGGCGATCCGCCCGTGGAATATCCGAAAGCGAAGATTGCGTGGTGAGCCAAATCGTCCGACACTTCCCAAGATTTCAGAAGTCTTCATCAAGGTCTTTCTCGTTTTCGCCGCTTCCGCCGGGATGCCAGGACAGGCGGCAAGGGTGCGCGCGGGACGAGCGAAACGGCAAAGCTTGCCCGGCGCAGCATTCGGCGCCGGGCAGTCGGGACGGAACGGACCGCCGCGACCCGTGTTTTCCGGCCGAGGCGGGCTGTCGAACATCGTCGGGAGACGTACGTCGATGCCAAAACTGTTCAACGAACCGATCATGCGGACTTTTCCGTCCGGCCCGCGCGGGGGCGGGGCCTTGGCCGGCGTGCTGCTCGCGCTCGCGCTGTCGCAGGGGGCGATGGCCGGACCGGCGAAGAAGCCCGCCGACGCGCGGCCCGACTACACCGCCGCCCAGGCCGCGACCGCGCAGCCCGAGGGCCTGCCGGCCTCGGTGCGGATCGCGGGCGACGACACGCGTGCGTTCCAGTCCCTGATCGACGGGGCACCCCGCGCCGCCGATCCCTGGCTGGTGCTCTCCGGCGGCGGCGAGAACGGCGCGTTTGCCGCCGGCCTGCTGGCGGGCTGGTCGGAGCGCGGCGACCGCCCCGAGTTCGGCGTCGTCACCGGCGTCTCGACCGGCGCGCTGATCGCCCCCTTCGCCTTTGCGGCGCCGACGCTCGGCGAGCGGGCCGACGCGGCGCTTCGCGAGAACTACACCGAGATCTCGGCCGCCGACGTGTTCGAGTTCGGCGGCACGCCGGATTCGCTCACCGACACGTGGCCGCTCAAGGAGCGGATCGGGCGCGCGGTGACGCCGCCCCTGCTCAAGGCGGTGGCGGCCGAGCACGCCAAGGGCCGCCGTCTGCTGATCGCCACGACGCAGGTGGACAGCGAGCGGCCGGTGCTGTGGGACATGGGCGCGATCGCCCAGCGTAACGCCGAGACCGGTGATCCGCGGGCGCTGGCCCTGTTCCGCTCGATCGTGCTCGCCTCGACGGCGGTGCCCGGCGTCTTCCCGCCGGTGGCGATCCCCGCCGAAGTGAAAGACGGCGCCAAAGCCAAGCCCTTCGCGGAGTTGCACGACGACGGCGGGGCGATGGCCCCGTTCTACCTTGCGCCGGCCGCCGCCCTGGAAGGGGAGGCGCGGCTGCGCCTGCCGACGAACCGGGTCTACCTCGTCGTCAACAACCGGCTCGAACCGGAATTCCAGATGGCCTCGCGCACCACGCTCTCGGTGCTCGGCCGCACCATGTCGGCGGCGATCAAGGCGCAGACCCGCGCGGTGCTCGCGCTCACCAAGGGCTATGCCGCGCGCACCGGCCTGGATCTTCGGATCGCCCTCATCGACGGGCGCTTCGCCAAGACCTCGGAGAAGCCGTTCGACCAGCCCTACATGAAGGCGCTGTTCGCCCACGGCGAGGCCCTGGCCCGCGACGGCAGCGCCTTCGCTCAGGCCCATCCGCCCGCAACAGCCAAGGGGCCGGATCTTGGGCCGGATCTTGGGCCGGACCTGAACCGACGCGCGGTGACGGAATCGACCGGCTCCGTCGCAGCCTCGCGCTGAGACGGCGCGGATCGGCGGCGGCTCCTTCGGACGGGACGGTCGCGCCGGCAGACGGCATCGGACAGGGTTCAGAGGCGGCTCCGCGCGGGCCGCCTCTTCATGTTTTCAGGGCACGCCGCCGATCCCTCTTTCTATCCCTCCTCCGCATCGGCCGGGGCGTAGACGGCCTCGCCCAGGCGCTTCAGCGGGCCGCCGGGGCCGGAGCGCTTCCAGAGCCGGGTGTTGAGCGCCGCCACCGGATCCTGCCCCGGCAGGGAAAAACCCTGCTCGCTGATCCGTGCCAGGATCTCGCTCGCATGCATCGGGCGGCCCGCCTCCTCCAGGACGGCGAGCACCGCCTCGATCAACGCCCGGCCGTAGCGGCGGGCGAGCACCGTCTCCGACAGGCCGACCTCCCCCTCGACCGGCACGGCAAAGGCCGGCACCGGAGGTCTCTCGGGCGCAGCGGCGGGCGGCGCGGGCGGGGCCGCGACCGGCGCCTGAGCCGGTTGCAGCGTGGGTTCCTGAACGGGGATGGGGGCGTCCGCTCGTGCGTCCGGCGAGGGCTGAGCGGGAGCGGCCGGACCGCCGAGGCGTCGGCCGAGATCGAGGTAGAGGAGGAGATCGGCGATCTGCCGCTCGATCGCGTCGCGTTGCCGACGCAGCGCCTCCAGCCGCGCCAGAGCCTCGGCTTCCGACAGGACCATGCTGGCATTCCTCACCGTTCATTCCCAACGAGGGGAATTTTTCGGAATGGACGATGCCATGAAATGGAAGGGAAGGCGAGTTCTTTCTATTCCATCCGGCATGTTCCCTGATCGGAATA
Source organism: Methylorubrum sp. SL192 (assembly GCF_026672325.1). NCBI lineage: Bacteria > Pseudomonadati > Pseudomonadota > Alphaproteobacteria > Hyphomicrobiales > Methylobacteriaceae > Methylorubrum > Methylorubrum sp. SL192. The sequence continues at coordinate 3,195,346 of NZ_JAPPQV010000003.1, read as the reverse complement.
CGGAATGGAAGGCCACGGTGAACCAGCGCGATGGACGCCTGTTTGAGCGCGGCTTACGGGCCGCCACTCCGCGTCCCGAGGCGCCGAGCCAACGCGCGACCTCGAAGCGGGCCGGAACAGCTCTCTATGGGAAGACGCGTCGCGGCGTACTTCGAGACGGCTGTCGCACCACCTCGGCCAGAGAGGCTTTCAGGGTGTCGGAACAGTCGGATCATAGGGCCCCTAAAAGGGAATGAACTGTTCCCTCGCCCCAGGGCTGAAAGCTTCCTTAGTCGGAATATTCCATGCTACCGAACCCGCGAGGGCAGACTTATGGAATATTCCGAAGGCCAAGACTCCGAAAAAATTCCGTCAGGCGCGGGCCGCAGAGGCCGCCGCGCGCGCGGTGCGGGCGGCCTTGGGCGGCACCAGCAGGCTGCCGGGATCGGCCGGGTGGAGCAGCATGCCGCCCTCGTCGAGGTCGATCCGCAGCCGCGGAAACACTTCGAGCAGGCCGGCGAGATCCGCCTTGAAGGCCTGGCGGAAGCTGCGCAGGCTGGCGTTCTCGGCGCCGAACTGGCGGTGCAGGTTGTCCCATGTCAGCCGCAGGGGGCGCTGCAGGGCGCGCAGGCGGTAGCCGGTCCAGAACAGGAGGTCGAGCTTGCGCGCCGAGCCGGAGAAGGCCCGCGCGGCGCGGATATCGACCGGCAGGGCGTGCCGGATCAGGCTGTCGTAGAAATCCTGATGGAACGAGACGGTGCGCTGCCAGACAAGGCCGTCATCGCCGCGTCGCCACAATTCGAGCTGGCGGAAGGGCGGCACGTTGAGGGTCGAGGCCTGCCCCTCCCCGTCCCACAGGCCGAGCTGCATCGAGCAGGCGGCGAGCCGGTTGAGCTGTTCCTTGAAGGCGCCGATGGTGCCGCGCTCGCCGCCGGTGACGGCGAACCCCATCGCCTTCATGAAGCCCGAGAGACTGTCGGCGACCTCGATGGTCGGGCTGCGCTGGCGCACCGCCTCGGTGCAGAGGTGCAGCAGCACGAGCCGGGCCTTGGGGCCGTAGGGCAGGCCCTGCAGCTCCATCTCGCCGGTGATCGGGTTCTTGAGGCGCCCCGCCGAGAGGCTGAGCGAGTTGCGGCCGTATTCGCGCACGAAGTCGCGGGCATCACCGGGATCGCGGTAGGGCAGGCCGCAGAGCGCCAGCACCGAGTGCAGGTGCTGGAGGTTTTCCGGGCCGGTGGGCTCGCTCTCGATCACCTCGCGCACGGCGTCGCGGCGGCGGCGGTCGCGGCCCATGGCCTCGCGGGCCTCGGCCTGCGCCCCCTCCTGGGCCCGGGCGGCGTCACGCTCGCGCTGGCGGAACAGCAGGTGCTCGACGATCGGCGCGAACAGGAACCCGCCCCGCGCCGCCTCCAGCTCCGCCTGCAGATCCGGGTCACGGATCGCGGCGATCTTGGCCTCAAGCCCCGACATCGCCTGCCCTCAAGGCCTCCCGCTGCGTGTCACGTCGTGTTCGCCTTCATCCAAGCCGCGGGCTCCGGACGGAATCGTCGGAGGACCCTCAGGGCCGCAACCGATCTGTCACGATTCGGCTCCGCGGAGTCCCGTGGCCTTTCGGAGTTTTCCCGGGAATCCACGCTTGGACGGCCGAGTCCTGCACAGGCGTGTCGTCCGCCGTCAGAGGAGGGGCGGATTCCGGGCACGCAGAGTTCCATACGCCCGCCGGCCGGCCCGAATCCGCCTGCGCAGAGTTCAATACGCCCCCTGCATGTCCCCTCGCTCCGGACTTGTCCCCGCTCTTCCCCGGCCAAACCGGTTTTGCACGCTGAATCCGGTACGGGCCCACGCAGAATCCGATGCGACAGGCCCCGCCCGTCGCGCAGAATCCGATGCGGGGCCGCGCAGAGTTCGATGCGGTTTCGCGCAGAGTTCCATGCGCGAAGGGGGTTCAAGCCACGGGAAGATCAGGGCTTTTCCGCCTTCCCTATAACCTGCTGAACTGACTCCCTGAGAATCCTTAACAGATAGCTTTCCTAGGGGAGGTGGAGCTGCGTTCGCCAAACCGAACGGAGGCTTTTTCTCTTCTTTTCAAAAGGAATAAACGGAATTTTGCACAGGCTGTGCCCCTTCTCTCCCCGATCGAGAGCCCGCGAAGCGGCGCTGCGCGGCAGCGGCGGACGGTCTATGAGCGGTGGCTTGGCTGAGGCCGGGCTTCCGGTGGGATGGGGCGAAAGAGCGATGGACGAGGCGCCGATCGACAGGCTGCTGACGCTGATGGCGCGGTTGCGCGATTCGGAACGGGGCTGCGCCTGGGACGTGCAGCAGAGCTATGCCAGCATCGTCCCCTACACGATCGAGGAGGCCTACGAGGTCGCCGACGCGGTCGAGCGCGGCGACCGGGCCGACCTGCGCGACGAACTCGGCGACCTTCTGCTCCAGGTCGTGTTCCAGGCGCGGATCGCCGAGGAGGAGGGCGCCTTCCGCTTCGCTGACGTCGCCGAGGCGATCTGCGCCAAGCTGATCCGGCGTCACCCGCACGTCTTCGACGCGTCCGGAGACTTCCTGCCGCCCGAGCGGCGCCCGACCGACCCGGCCGCGATCAAGGCGGCCTGGGAGACGATCAAGGCGCGGGAGCGCGCGGAGAAGGCGGCGGCTGGCAAAACAGAAGCGGCGGGACCGTTGGCCGGGGTCTCGCGCGCCCTCCCCGCCCTCGCCCGGGCCGACCGGATCTCGAAGCGGGCGGCCGGCGTCGGCTTCGACTGGCCGGACGCGGCCCAGGTCCTGGCCAAGGTGCGTGAGGAAACCGACGAGGTCGAGGAGAGCTTGGAGAAGGGCGAGCCGGAGGCGGTGTTCGAGGAGATCGGCGACCTGCTGTTCTCGGTCGCCAACCTCGCCCGTCACGCGGGCGTCGATCCGGAGGAGGCCCTGCGGCGCGGCACCCTCAAGTTCGAGCGCCGCTTCACCGCCATGGCCGCCCGGCTCGCCGCCGAGGGCCACACCCTGGAGGACACCGCCCTCCCCGCCATGGAAGCGGCCTGGCAGGCGGTAAAGCGCGACGAGAAGACATGAGGTTCGGGGATCCCAAAGGGCCTGAGGCCCTTTGGCGGGTTGTCAGGGCGGTGCCCTGACGTCGGCGGAGCCGATGGGCAGGGCTCAGCCCTTCGTCCGCGGATCACCCTTCTTCGCGGGCTTCGGGTCCGGCGCCTTCGGCTTCAGGCGCTCCACGATCTGCTCCAGGGCGCGCTCGACCGCCGCCTGCTCCGGCGGTGCGGCGCCGTCTTGCGGGCGGTTCGTCCGGTTCGAATCGCGGCTCTTCGGCATGACGGCGAGCGTAGACAGGGTCACGAGCCGAAGACCACCGGTTGAGCCCGCTCGGATACGCTTTCGATGCCGTTTTCCTCAGCGAAAAGCCTTTTGCTCCGCCGGGTTAATCTTAACGAGGTGCTCCGGTATCGCCCGTTCTTCGTGCCGCGAACGGCCAATCGATGGCATGGACGGCGTAGAGGGCCCACCACACCATCACCGGCTGAAGCGCGAGGCGGGGGCCGTGATACCACCACGTGTCGGGGATCGGCGGCACGGCGATGCCCTCGACTGCCTGCTTGATGTTGGCCGGGAACACGCAGACCGCGTAGAGCGCCAGCATGATCCCGGCGAGCCGCCGCAGCCGCGGCGCGAACAGCGCCAGCGCACCGGCGATCTCGCACAGGCCTGTGCCGATCACCACGAGGCGGGGCGCGGGCACCCAACCCGGCATGATCGGCAGGAAGCGCTCGGTCGCCACGAGGTGGACGATGCCGATGAAGCCGTAGAGGCCGGCCAGGCCGGTGCGCAGCCCGCGGCGGTCGTCGCGCATATCAAGTCAGGCGGAGCGGTCGTCCTCGGAGTCTGTCTTGCTTTCCCCGGAGGGGGAGTTGCCGCGCGCGGCCTCCTCAGCCTCGGTGCCGGCCCGCTCCATCGGTCCCGGTTGCGACTTCAGCTTGCCCGTCGCCGGGTCCTTGGGCGAGACCGCGGCCCCGCTGCTCTGGTCGCGCTGTTCGTCTGCCATGCTCAGCCTCGTCATTCGCGTGGAATCGTGACGGGGCAACGTGCGGCGCGCGGGGCGGTTCGCGCCCCGCCCTCCCCGGGCCTCCGCCGCCCGGTCCTACACCGCGATGCCGTGCAGATCGTAGGCGTCGGCCCGCTCGATCTTCACGGTGACGATGTCGCCGGGCCGCACGGGACGGCGCGACGTGACGTGGACGCTGCCGTCGATTTCCGGCGCGTCGGCCTTGGAGCGGCCCCGCGCGCCGGTCGGGCCCGCCTCGTCGATGATGACAGACAGGCGCTTGCCCACCTTCGCCCGTTGCAAGCGCAGCGAGACGTGGCTCTGCGCCTCCATGAAGCGGCGCTTGCGCTCGGCCTTCACCTCCGGCGGCACCAGCAGGCCGAGATCGTTGGCGGTGGCGCCCTTGACCGGCTCGTACTCGAAGCAGCCGACGCGCTCGAGCCGCGCCTCGCGAATCCAGTCGAGCAGTTCCTCGAACTCGGCATCGGTCTCGCCGGGGAAGCCGACGATGAAGGTCGAGCGGATGGCCAGATCCGGGCAGATCTCGCGCCAGCGCCGGATGCGGTCCAGCTGCTTCTCCTGGTTGCCCGGCCGGCGCATACGCTTGAGCACCGAGGGGCTGGCGTGCTGGAGCGGCATGTCGAGATAGGGAAGGATCTTGCCCTCGGCCATCAGCGGGATGACCTCGTCGACATGCGGGTAGGGGTAGACGTAGTGCAGCCGCACCCAGGCCCCGAGCTCTCCGAGTTCCTTGGCCAGATCGTAGAACCGGGCGCGCACCTCCCGGTCCTGCCACGGGCTCGTGGCGTAGCGGGTGTCGATGCCGTAGGCGGAGGTGTCCTGCGAGACGACCAGCAACTCCTTCACGCCGGCTTTGACGAGCTTTTCCGCCTCGCGCAGCACGTCGCCCGCCGGGCGGCTGACGAGATCGCCGCGCAAGCTCGGGATGATGCAGAAGGTGCAGCGGTTGTTGCAGCCCTCGGAAATCTTCAGATAGGCGTAGTGGCGCGGGGTGAGCTTGACCCCCTGCGGCGGGATCAGGTCGAGGAACGGATCGTGGGCGGGCGGCACCGCCTCATGCACCGCGGCGACCACCGACTCGTAGGCTTGGGGGCCGGTGACGGCGAGCAGGTTCGGATACTTCTCGCGAATCTCTTCCGGCTGCGCGCCCATGCAGCCCGTCACGATCACCCGGCCGTTCTCGGCCATGGCCTCGCCGATCGCGGCGAGCGACTCGGCCTTGGCCGAATCGAGGAAGCCGCAGGTGTTGACGATGACGACATCCGCCCCGTCATGGCGGCGCGACAGCTCGTAGCCCTCGGCCCGCAGATGGGTGAGGATGCGCTCGGAATCGACGAGCGCCTTGGGGCAGCCCAGCGACACGAAGGAGATCCGCGGCGCGGCGGCGCCCTTGGTGTCCGAGGGAGAGGCGGTTGCGGTCATGACGGCCCGTTGGGGCGGCCCTCCGGAACGGAGGCCCGCGCGTCCTGCATCGAGAGCGGTGGATGCGCCGATATAACGGCATTGGGGCGCTGTTGCGAGCGTAGCCGGTCGCTTCCCGTTTTGCCGCACCGCGCGGCTGGCCACCGTCGCGGGGCCCGGATCGCTTCGCCGGCGCTCACGATCACGGCGTTAGCGGCCCGAACCATCGTTGCGCCGCGTCAGCCGGAGCGGTCCAGCGTCACGGCCCGCACGGGAATGGTCGAGGCGCTGTCATTTTGTTTTTTCAGAGAAAATCATTTTGAAAGAGAGCTTTGGAAGGCTCTGCTGAGAAACTGGATCAGCTCTGCGCGCGGCGCTGGCGCATACCCCGCCCGCGAGACCGGAACGCGGGGGCGATTGACGGGAGGGCGCCGCGCGCCCTTGGGTGAATCCCAATGAGCGCCGCACGAGGCATGACGGCCGAGCCCATGGTCTGGACCCGCGAGATTCCCTTCATCGACCCGGTCGCGGCCGCGGCGCGGCTCGCCCGGTTGCCCGGCCTCGCCTTCCTCGACAGCGCCATGCGGCACGATACGCTCGGCCGCGTCTCGGTGCTGGCCGCCGACCCGTTCGCGCGGTTCCGCTACAGCGATGGTCGTGCCACCCTGGACGGGCGCGCGGTGCCCGGCTCGCCTATTGCGGCGTTGCGGGCCTGCCTCGCGCCTTACCGTCTGGCGCCCCGGCCCGACCTGCCCGCCATTCCGGGAGCGATCGGCTATTTCGCCTACGATCTCGGTGCGAGCCTGGAGCGGGTCGTGGCCCCGGCGCGCCGGGCGGGGCTCACCGATGACATCGCCTTCAACCTCTACGACACCCTGCTCGCCGTCGATCACGGCCGCGGCACCTGCCTGCTGATCGCCACCGGCTTTCCCGAAGCCGATGGACCGGCCCGCGCGGCACGGGCGCGGGCGCGGCTCGATGCCTTCGCCGATTGGCTCGCCTCCCCGTCCGAGCCGCTGCCGAAATGGACGGGCGCCCGGTTCACATGGCGCTCGAACTTTTCGCGACAAACCTATGAAGCGGCTGTCGAAAAGGTCCGCGACTATATCCGCGCCGGCGATATCTATCAGGCCAACATCGCCCAGCGTTTCGCTGCCGACCTGCCGCCCGGCTTCGACCCGTTTGCCTTCTACCGGAGGCTTCGCGAGACCAACCCGGCGACCTTCGGCGCCTATCTCGATTTCGAAGGGCTTACCGTCGCCTCCTCCTCGCCCGAGCGCTTCCTCAAGTTGGAGGGGCGGGCGGTCGAGACGCGACCGATCAAGGGCACCGTGGCCCGCGATCCCGATCCCGCCCGCGATGCCGAGATCGCCGCCGCGCTCCAGGCCAATCCGAAGGAGCGGGCCGAGAACATCATGATCGTGGACCTGCTGCGCAACGACCTATCGCGGGTGTGCGAGCCGGGCAGCGTGCGGGTGCCGACCCTGTGCGGGCTGGAATCCTATGCCGGCATCCACCATCTCGTCTCGGTGGTGACGGGTACGCTCCGCGAGGGTTCGGATGCGCTCGACCTCATCCAGAAAACCTTTCCCGGGGGCTCGATCACCGGCGCGCCGAAGCTCAGGGCCATGGACATCATCACCGAGATCGAGACGGATGCGCGCGAGCTCTATTGCGGGGCGATCGGCGCGCTCGGCTTCGACGGATCGCTCGACACCTCGATCGCGATCCGCACCGTGTTCATGGCGAAGGGACAGGCCGTGCTCCAGGCGGGCGGGGGCGTGACGCTGCTCTCCGAGCCCGGCCCCGAATACGAGGAGACGCTGACCAAGGCGGCCCGCGTCTTCGCGGCCTTCGAGGAGGAGGCGCCATGATCCTCGTCGTCGACAACTACGATTCCTTCGTCTTCAACGTGGTGCGCTACTTCGAGGAGTTGGGCGAGACGGTCGAGGTCGTGCGCAACGACGCGCTCGATGTGGCCGGCATCCGCGCGCGGAACCCGGAGGCGGTGGTGATCTCGCCCGGCCCCTGCACCCCGGCGGAGGCCGGCGTGAGCCTGCCGGCCATCCGTGAATTGTCCGGCGAGGTGCCGATCCTCGGCGTCTGCCTCGGGCATCAGGCGATCGGCGCGGCCTTCGGCGGCCGGGTCGAGCGGGCGGGCCGCCCGCTCCATGGCCACGCCACGCCGATCCGGCACGGGGGCGAGCGGTTGTTCGCAGGGCTGCCGCAGCCGATGCAGGTCGGGCGCTACCACTCGCTGATCGTGGCGCCGACGCCGGAGATGGAGCGCCACCTCACCGTCGATGCCGCCTCCGGGGAGGGGGAGGTGATGGCACTGTCGCACCGCAGCCACCCGACCTGGGGCATCCAGTTCCACCCGGAATCGGTGCTGACCGAGAACGGCCACGCGCTGTTTTCCAACTTCCTGAAGGAGGCCCGTGCGTGGCGGGCGGCGGGCGCGCCGGAGCGGACGGACAGGCTCGCCGATGCTGTGGTCTAACGGGCGGCTGGTCGAGGGCGGCACCCTCCCCTTCGCCATGGGGGATCGTGGCCTGCTGCTCGGCGACGGCGTGTTCGACACCGCCCTGGCGATTCAGGGACAGGTCGCCTTCGAAGCCGCCCATGTTGATCGCCTCGCCGCCGCCGCGGAAGCGCTCGGCTTCGCGATTGCGCGGGAACGGATCGTCGAAGCGATGCGCGCGCTGGCCAGCACCGCGCCGCTCGCGGCGATCCGCACCACGTTGACCCGCGGCCCCGGCCCGCGCGGGCTGGCGCCCCCGCCCGAGCCGAACCCGTTCCTGTTCGGCAGCGCCGCCCCGGCCCGCGCCGCCCTGTTCTTCGCGCCCTTGCGGCTGGCGCTCACGGAGATTGCCCGCAACGAGACCTCGCCGGCCGCGCGCCTCAAGACGCTGGGCTATCTCGACGCGGTGCTCGCCGCCCGCGCGGCGCAGGCGCAAGGCTTCGACGAGGCTCTGTTCCTGAACACGCGGGGCCGCGTCGCCTGCGCCGGTACCGGCAATGTTTTTGCGATCCTCGGAGGGACGCTCGTCACGCCGCCGCTGGAGGATGGCGTCCTGCCGGGTATCGTTCGGGCCGAGCTTGTTGCCAGGATCGCGCCGAGCCTCGGCATCGCGGTCGAAGAGCGCCCTCTCCTGCCCTCGGATCTGGCGGCGGCGGAGGCGCTGTTCGTCACCAACTCGCTGCGCCTGCTCGCCCCCGTGACTGCGCTCGGTGCGCAGCCCTATGACAGCGCAGGGCACGGGGCGGTTCGCAGCCTCTACGCGGCTTTGCGGGAAACCGTGGCGGCGGAGTGCGGCGTCGAGGCGGACGCCCTCGACCCGTGATCCCGCCTTCCTGAAGCCACGGCCGTCCAGGCCCTCCCCTCATCCTGAGGTGCCCGCGCCAGCGGGCCTCGAAGGATCCTCCAACTCGCGCGCGGTGCCTGGAGGATCCTTCGAGGGCGACGCTTCCGCGCCGCCACCTCAGGATGAGGACGCGGGTGGGATCAAAGCCTTCAGCCGAGCGCCGTGCTGGCGATGCGCCCGACCCCTGCCCGCTCCATCTCGTTCCAGGCCCGCGCCAGCGAGCCGTCGAGATCGATGCCGCGCACGGCATCCTCGATCACGAAGGCCTCGAACCCGGCGGCGCGGGCATCCAGCGCGGTCCAGAGCACGCAGAAATCGGTGGCGAGGCCGGCGAGGAACAGGCGGGTCAGGCCGCGCTCGGCGAGGTAGCCGGCCAACCCGGTGCGAGTCCGCCGGTCGGCTTCCATGAAGGCCGAGTAGCTGTCGATGCCGGGGTGAGTGCCCTTGCGGATCACCAGTTCGGCCCGCTCCGTCCTGAGGCCCGCGGCCAGCTCGGCGCCGTGGGTGCCCTGCACGCAGTGCTCCGGCCAGAGCACTTGTTCGCCGTAGGACAGGTCCGTGGTGTCGAAGGGGGCTTTGCCCGGATGGCTGCCGTGGAACGAGGCATGGCCGGGCGGGTGCCAGTCCTGGGTGAGGATGACGTGAGGAACGCACGCGGCCAACCGGTTGACCGGGGCGATGACGGCGTCGCCGTCGGGCACAGCGAGCGCCCCGCCGGGCAGAAAATCGTTCTGCACATCAATGACGAGCAGAACGTCGGTGTTTGTGAGCATCATAGGGAAGTCCGAGGGTTCCAAGGGACAAGTCCCTCGGCGGGTCCGGGCAGAGCCCGGAATCCCTTCGTCCTAGGATACGGGGATCACGGCGTCATCACCGTCGTCCCGGTCGTCTGCCGCCCGGCGAGATCGCGGTGAACCTGCGCCGCGTCGGCGAGCTTGGCGCGGGCGTGGATCGGGATCTTCACCGCGCCGCTCGCCACCACCTCGAACAGCTCGGCCGCGTTGGCGTCGAGGCTTTCGCGAGTGGCGATGTGGGTGAAGAGCGTCGGGCGGGTGGCGTAGAGCGAGCCCTTGGCGGCGAGGATGCCGATGTCGAAGGCCTCGATTGCCCCCGAGGACGAACCGAAGCTCGCGAAGATGCCGAAGGGGGAGAGGCAGTCGAGCGAGGCGGGGAAGGTCGCTTTGCCGACGCCGTCATAGACCACCGGAACGCCCTTGCCCCCGGTGATCTCCTTCACCCGAGCCGCGAAATCCTCGTCGCGGTAGAGGATGACGTGATCGCAGCCGTGGGCGCGCGCCAGTTCCGCCTTCTCGGCCGAGCCGACGGTGCCGATCACGGTGGCGCCGAGATGCTTGGCCCATTGCGTGGCGATGAGCCCGACGCCGCCGGCGGCGGCGTGGAACAGGATCGTGTCGCCGGGCTGTACCCGGTAGGTCCGCCGCAGCAGGTATTGCGCGGTGAGGCCTTTGAGCATCATCGCCGCGGCGGTCTCGTCGGAAATCGAATCCGGCACGTGGACGACGCCCTTGGTGTCCACGGTCACTTCCTCGGCATAGGTGCCGGTGGCGCCGGCATAGGCGACGCGCTCGCCGACGCGGAAATCGGTGACGCCCTCGCCCAGGGCATCGACCACGCCCGCGCCCTCCTTGCCGAGGGTGAAGGGGAGCGAGGGCGCCTTGTAGGCGCCGGAGCGGAAGTAGATGTCGATGAAGTTGACGCCGATGGCGGTCTGGCGGACGCGGATCTGGCCCGGCCCCGGCTCGGGCGAAGGCACATCCTCGTAGACCATTGCCTCCGGCCCACCGTAGGCGTGTACCCGGATCGCTTTCATCGCCGTCTCCCGCGTTCCCGTCTCGAACTACGGTCGAGATATCGGTCCGGCGGAGCCAGACAAGGGCTCCAAGGGGTTCCAAGCGGCTTATGCCCGAAGGACACCGGCCAATTGGGCACGAGCTAAGTGGGCGCCGGCCAAATGGGCGGGTTCGCCCGTCACTCCTCCCGGACCGCGACCTGCATGCCCATGCCCGCGAGGCAGCGCTCGATGCGTTGCGTGAGGTCGGGCGTCAGTTCGCGCACGCGGACGTGCAGGGTGGCGGTATCCTCCGGGTTCACGATGACCCGATAGCGCAGGCCCTCATCCTCCATCTGGCGCAGCAGGTTGGTGCTTGCCGTGGTCATCGCCGCGATGTGCTGCGCGACCAGGTCGGGCCTCATCATACGCGGCCGCGCCGCCCGCCGGCCGTGCCGTCCGTTCCGGAAGTGGCGGGGATGGTGCTCCCGCTGCGCTGCGGCCTGACATTCTCGACGGGTGGAAACAGCCGCGCGAGGCCGCGCGCAACGCCCGAAAGCACGGGATCCAAGGACGAGCCGAGCCGTGTCCGCTCGGCCTCCGGCTGCGAGGTGATGAATGGCTTCATGGTACGCCCCCCTCGGACGTCAATGATGGTTCTGTCCCGGAGAGCGTGCGGCGAGAGCGCGCAGTTCCCTCAACATAAGTTGGCAATGCCGGGCGGGTGAATTGGTTTCATTTGAATTTGATCCCGCCACGCTTGGACGTCCGGCTGCTCCCGGACCCTCAGGGCCATCGCTTGAAGGCGTTGACCCTGGTTTCTTGCAGGCCTCATGCGCTGGCGCCCGGCTCCGCTGGCTGATGCTTCCGCTCCGTGCGGCACTCTTCGCGCCGCGAAGCTGCCCCTACGGCTTCGAGCAATGGCTCTGCTCGGACCCTCGGCCGCACTTGACCCCAGGCCGGCCGCACCTCTGTAGGAAGTCGGTCTTCGATCCTCGTTTTGAGGGCCCTTCCGAGAGCCCTTCTAGGAGTCTCCCGTCGTGACGGTCCCGGTGCAGACGTCCCCCGCCCGCCCCTCCGCCGCGCCGCCGCGTTTCACCGTGGCGGTGGTGGGCGCCGGGGCGGCAGGCCTTGCTGCCGCCCTGGCGCTCGCCCGCGACGGGGTGGAGACCGCGCTCGTCGGGCGTCACGCGCCGGTGGCGGACGGGCGCACCGTGGCTCTGCTCGACGGCTCGGTGCGGTTCCTGAGGGTGCTCGGCGCATGGGACGAGATCGCCCCGCATGCGAGCCCGCTCGCCGAACTTCAGATCGTCGACGACACCGGCAGCCTGTTCCGGCCGCCGCCCGCACGCTTCTCGGCCGCGGAGATCGGCCTCGACGCCTTCGGCTGGAACGTCGAGAGCGCCCGCCTCGTCGAGACCCTGCGGCGTCAGGCCCGCACCACGTCGGGCCTGACCCTGTTCGAGGCGGATTCGGCCGGCATGCGCCTCGAGCAAGGCGCCGCGGTGCTGGACTTGGAGGACGGGCGCAGCCTCGCGGTGCAACTCGTCGTGGGCGCCGACGGGGGCCGCTCGCCGCTGCGGGCGGCGTCTGCCTTGCGCACCCGCGAATGGTCCTACCCGCAGGCGGCGCTCACCACCCTGCTCGCCCACGAGCGGCCCCACCGCGACATCTCCACTGAGTTCCACACCCGCAACGGACCCTTCACCCTGGTGCCGCTCCCCGGCGGCCACCGCTCCAGCCTCGTCTGGGTCACGGCGGAGCCGGCGGCCAAGCGCCTCTCGGGGCTCGACGACCGGGATCTCGCCGCGGCGGTGGAGCATCAGGCCCGCTCGATGCTCGGCGCCATGCGGATCGACGGCCCGCGCGGCCTCGTGCCGATGCGCGGCCTCTCGGTGGAGCGGCCGGTCGCCGACCGCCTCGCCCTGATCGGTGAGGCCGCCCACGTCTTCCCGCCGATCGGGGCGCAGGGGCTCAATCTCGGCCTGCGCGATGCGGCGGCCGTGCGGGATGCGGTGTTCTCCGCCCGCGAGGCGAACCGCGATCCGGGGGCACCGGCCTCGCTCGCGGGGTTCGGACGCAACCGGGGCGTCGATGCGCGCCTGCGCGGGGCGGCGGTGGACATGCTCAACCGCTCGCTGCTCACCGATTTCCTGCCCGTCGATGCCCTGCGGGGCCTCGGCCTCGTGGTGCTCGGCGCGATCCCGCCTCTGCGGCGCATCATCATGCGCGAGGGCGTGCAGCCGAGGCTCGGCGCGCCGAGCCTGATGCGCTGATTCTTTTTGGGGCTTGGGCCGCAGTCTCGAAAGTGGGCAGTAGATCAGTTTAAAATTTGTAAGGGCTGACCCCGCCTTGGTTGGCGCCGTTGGCAGTGGCATGATGCCAGCATGACTGATCAAACCTACGATGGCTTTCGATTTCAGTGGGATCAACCCGATGCTGATCAAGCCAAGGGTCTTTTGACGCGATATCGCACCGTCGTTGCAAGATCGCGCGCTGAGGTTGTGGAGACCCGATCCGAGAATATCACTGGCAGCATGACATGAGTTGCCCTCATCAACATGGAACCTGATGTGCTAGCCGAGGCAAGGCAGCGCGGCATCGCTGATGGGCAGGCGGTAATCCTATGCCCACCCCAAGCGCCCCCGTGATCCTAAGCAGCTCGCCAAGTTCATCGTGGATGTGACGATGGGAGCCAAACAAACGACTCGACAACCTGAGGATGCCGCCCCAGTTTCTCCAGTGACGGAATTTGCAAGAAGCGGCGGCTAAAAGGGGGGAAGGGCGCACGCTGACAAGCTGTCGGCGGATGTGCGCTCTGAGATTGCCCGCAAAGCAGCCGCCACTAGATGGCGGAAAGATGACGGCTGAAATTGTGATTATTAATCAGCAGGCCGTGGCACTGGCAGCCGACAGTGCAGTAACAATAGGAAAAAATAAAGTTTGGAAGCACGCCAACAAGTTGTTTTCCTTCGGGCCAAACAACGAAATTGGCATTATGATTTATAATAGCGGAGACTTTATCCGCGTTCCATGGGAAGTGGTCGTTAAAGAGTTCCGGACCCACGTCGGCGGACGAGTTTTTTCTACACTCCGAGCGTTTACCGATGAATTTGTTGGCTTCGTTAAATCAAGTAAATTCTCGGATCCTCATTACGAACTTCTCAGTTTTGGTCTAATTTTTGCCGATGTGATGGAAAAACTCAACGATAATTTTGATTATGAGAATCGCGTTGAGCTACAAGCGAATTTGATTGCCGATATCAGGCATCAAGAAACAGCTCTTGTAAACTTCGCAGAGCTCCCAATTCCGTTCGAATATGAAAAGTTCAAGAAAAAATTTGGTTCTCTGATAAAAAGCCTTGCTCGCGAAGAGTTTAAGTTGAGAATCGGAAGGCAGCCATTAGAAGTTCTCACTAGGTTTCTTTTCGATATTATTAGGCACGAGGTTCACTCGGAGTATTACACCGGAGTGGTGATCGCCGGCTACGGTCGAAACGAACTTTTCCCGAGCGTTCATCATCAGATATTCGACGGCAAAGCTCTTGGAATTACAAGATGCTGGCAATCCAGTAAATGTGTCGATCTTAATGCCAAAGGAAACCCGGGCGCCGCAATTATACCGTTTGCCCAATCTGACATGGCGCACCTCTTCGTGGAAGGAATTGCTCCTCAATACCTTAAGTTTCTGTCCGAAACCTTCAGCGGTGTTATCAAAGAAAGGTCCCATAATATAATAGACAATCTTATTGGAGATCCGGATCAAAGGCTGGTTGAAAAGCACCTGCAGGATAAAGAGTCCGAATCTATGCAGAATGCTTTCAAGGCCGCCTTTGAGGGGTACAGAAGAAAGGCTTTCATCAATCCTATATTGGAAACTATTAGGGCTTTGCCAAAGGAAGAAATGGCTTACATGGCGCGTGCCATGGTTGAGATTACCGCGCTGAGAAGGCGATTTGCATCAAATGTAGAATCTGTTGGTGGCGAAATCGATGTGGCTGTTATTTCTAAGAGCGACGGCTTCGTGTGGATAAATAGGAAGCATTATTTTGACATTGACTTGAATCCGGATTTCGTGGAAAGAAAATCAATGCTTCGTGGAGGCAAAAATGGGACAGGCGATAGGCAAGCTCGGCAGGCATGGCGCGCGAGGCGCAAAAGCGATACTTAGCAATTTCAACAAATCAGATCGTGTGCCGACCCCTGAGGAAGCCGCTCGTGAAGCAACCCGACGCATCTTGGCAGCAGGCATGTCGCGACGGCGTGAGGAATTGAAAAGCAGCCATGATGCTTAACCGGCAAGCCTAAGGGTCATATTGATGGAGGGCGATGAACAAGCTCTCCGCAGGCGAACGCGCGAGTATCCTGCACCTCCTTTGCGAGGGCATGTAGGTCAGTGCGATCACGCGGATGACGAGAGCAAGCAAAAGCACCGTCGCCAAGCTCCCTGTCGATGCTGGCCGGGCCTGAGCGATCTATAAGGACAAAGCCTTCCGCGAGCTGCCGTCCACGCGCATCCAGATCGGTGAGATTTTGAGCGTCGTCTACGCGAAGGCGAAGAAGGTTGAGACGGCCAAGGCGGCGCCCGAAAGCGCGGCCGACGTATGGACGTGGACGGCCCTCTGCGCCGAAACGAAGCTGCTCCTGTTATGGCTGGTGGGCGGTCGGAACTCTGAATACGTGACCGTCTTCATGCCGACATCCGGGACAGGTTCCTTGAGCGCCTACAGACCACGTCGGACGGTCACTACGCCTAACTCTCCGCCGTCGATGAGGCGTTAGGCAAAGAGGTCGATACGCGCGGATCATCAAGACTTACGGCGAGTCGTTAGACAGCGACCGGTGTTACAGCGCGCCGGGCTGCACGGGTGTGAAGAAATCGTCAGAACCTTACGATGCGGATGCACATGCGGCGCTTCACGCAACTGATGAACGGCTTCTCAAAGACGGTGGAGAACCACGTTCACGCCGTCGCGCTCCATGCCATGTGCTACAACTTCGTCAAGGAACAGCGGGACATCCGCATGACGCCAGCCATGAAGACCGGCGTGACAGACACGCTATGGACCATCTACCCCATCGCCCGTGCGGTGGAGTTGTTTGACGACAAGCCGGGCAAGCGCCGCCCTTACAGGAAGCGCGCTGCCGTAGAGGTACAGGGCTGAGGCCAGCATCTGCCACATTTCAAACTGACCCACTGCACGAAAGTGACCAGCCAACGCCCCAAAAAATCACAAAATATCGCCGTAGAGATCGACCGTCTCGAAGCCGCGCGGGGCCAGCCGTTCGGCGAGCACGCGGCGGTGGCAGCGGGCCGGATCGCGCTCGAAGCAGAGCAGGCAAATCGGTTGCTCCGCGGCGAGGTCGGCCAGGGCGTCGAGGGCGAGCCCGCCATCGGCGGTGTCGAGCACCTCTTCGCAATAGATCCGGCGCATCAGCCCGGCATCGTCGGCGCGGGCCGCCTCGCGGCCGGATTTCGGCGTGCCGAGACCCCGGAAATGCGCGTAGCCGAGTCCGGCTTCCGTGAGACCCGCCTTCAGCGCGCCTTTCGAGAAACCGCGCTTGCGCGAGTTGGCCACCGCCCGCACGTCGGCGAGCAGGGACACGTCCGCCGCCTTCAGGGCCGCGTGCAGGCGCTCCGGCGTCAGGCCTTCGTATCCGATGGTAAACAGAATCTTGCGCATCGCCGGCTCAGGGAAAATTCAGGATCGACAACGTTTTAGATGGGCCCGCCCGTCCGCCGGACAGCGTCGGCGGCGCGTATGTGCCTGCGGCGCAACGCCTTCCGGAAATCCGCCGCAATGCCAGCAAAGTTCTGTTAACCGGATCAAGGGCATCGAATACCCATTGAAGTCGCACGCAAGAAGTGGCGGGCCGTCGATGTCGCTGGACACCGAAATTTCCTCGAGGCTCGCACCGGCTCCGCGCGGATGGCTCAAGCGCGGGCTCGCCGCGCTGATGCTCTCCGGGCTCGCGGCCTGCGCCGCGCAGAACGACTTCTACCCCACCAAGGGTGATGCCAAGCCCCATCCCGGCGTCGCGCGGGCCAAGGGCCACCCGATCCAGGGCATCGACATCTCGAAATGGCAGGGGCCGATCAACTGGGCCTCGGTCAAGAGCGCGGGCACGCAGTTCGCCTACATCAAGGCGACGGAGGGCGGCGACCACGTCGACGAGCGCTTCCTCGAAAACTGGGACGGCGCGGGCCGCGCCGGCGTGCCGCGGGGCGCCTACCACTTCGTGTTCTGGTGCCGCTCGGCCGAGGACCAGATGGCGTGGTTCAAGCGCAACGTGCCGAACGACCCGACCGCCCTGCCCCCGGTGCTCGACGTGGAGTGGAACGGCCACTCGGCGAAGTGCCCGAAGAAGCTGCCCAAGGCCCAGGCCCTGTCGATGATCCGCTACATGCTGGACGAGATGGAGGCCTATACCGGCAAGCGGCCGATCATCTACACGGACATCACCTTCCACAAGGACGTGCTGGAAGACGAGCTGCCCGACTATCCCCACTGGGTCCGCTCCACGGCGGCCGAGCCTGAGCAGCGCTACGCCAACCGCAAGTGGATGCTCTGGCAGTTCACCTCGACCGGGCGCGTGCCCGGCGTGCGCGGCGACGTCGATCGCAACGCCTTCTACGGCAGCCCGACCGAGTGGGCCTCGTTCCTGGCCACCGATTGCGACCCGCGGGAGCATCGGCGCCTGTCGAGCCAGGGCCTCTGCACCGGCAAGTAGGCGGGCAAGCAGGCGAGTAAGCGGGGAACGGAAGGAGCCGCCGGTCGCGGCGTCCGTCCTCAGATCAACGCATCCTCTGTGGTGTGACCGTTCTTCGCGCTTGCTTCCAGGCGCGCGATACGACTTGGCCGTAACCTTGGCCGTAACCTTGGCCGTGACCTGATTTTTTTTGTGTTCAACGTGCGATATGTCTACTTGTAGACAGACTGAGCGGCAACCGTTGCGCTAGGAGCCGGCTCGGCGACCAGACGGACTTCGAGTTGTACATGCCTTCGGCCACAGAGCGCTGCTTTGAAGGCAATCTGCTCCTGAACTGTCTGAGCCCTGAGGATCGCGGCCTGCTTCTGCCCGATCTGGAGCGGCTGGAGTACCAGCGCGGCGAGACGCTGTTCGCCGCCGGCCGCGAGGTGGATTTCATCACCTTCCCCCTCGAGCAGACCGTGGTCACCCTGCTGATCTCGATGATCGACGGGCGCAGCGCCGAGACCGCTACGATCGGCCGCGAGGGCGCGGTGGGAGGCGTGGTCAGCAATGGCGGCCTGCCCGCCTCAACCCACGCCCTGATCCAGATCGCCGGTCCGGTCCTGCGGATGGACTCGGTCCGGCTTCAAGAGGCCAAGCGCCGCTCGGAATCTCTGCGCAACCTGTTCACCCGCTACTCCGACTGCCTGCTCGCGCAGGTGCTGCAATCGGTCGCCTGCAACGCCCTCCATCCAATCGAGGAGCGCTGCCTGCGCTGGCTCCTGACGCTTCAGGACCGCCTCGGCAACAACGTTCTGCCGATCACCCAGGAATCGCTCGCCGCGATGCTCGGCGTGCAGCGCACCTATCTCACCCGCATCCTGCGGATGCTGCAGCAGCAGGGACTGATCGAGGTCGGGCGCGGGCGCATCACCGTCGTCAACCGGGCGGCGATCGAGGAGGTCGCCTGCGAGTGCCATGCCTGCGTCAAGCGCCATTACGAGACCGTGCTCGGCGCGGTCTACAGCCCGAGCGGGCGCCTCATCGCCATCGAGCCGCCTGAGTAGAGCATCGTTCCGCAAGGTGAATTCCGGCTTTCGGACAAAGACGATGCTCTCGGTCGCCCCCGAGCCAGCCGGACACCTCGGATTATCCTTCCGGGAGCACGGCGATTCCGGCAGGTGTCTTGTGCCCGACACGTCACCGGGGCACCATCGCGCCCGTCCGGATGGCGGGCCGCTTCAGGCGGCTCCGGAAGAAGGGCGCCGGGTTCGTCCTTGCCGGGTCCGTCCATGAGCCGACCGCCCGACGATTGTCCAGCATCCGGTGAGGCCGGCGCAGAGGCCGAGAGGCTGGCCGCGCTGGCCTGCTACGGCATCCTCGACACGCCCGCCGAGGCCGCGTTCGACGATGCCGTGGCTTTGGCCGCCCAGCTCTGCGCCACGCCGACCGCCCTCGTCAGCCTGGTGACCGGCGACCGGCAATGGTTCAAGGCGCGGCTCGGCTTCGCCCCCGGCGAGACCGGGCTCGACCGCTCGGTCTGCGTTCACGCCCTGGCCGGGCGCGGCCTGCTGGTCATCCCCGATCTCGCGGCCGACCCGCGCACTCGCACCAACCCGCTGGTCACGGCGGAGCCCGGCATCCGCTTCTATGCCGGCGCGCCCCTGGTGACGCCTGAGGATCGGGCGATCGGCACCCTGTGCGTGCTCGACACCAAGCCTCGGCCGGAGGGTCTGAGCGCGGCCCAAGGCGCAGGTCTCGAAGCGCTCGCCCGCACGGTGATGACGCAGCTCGAACTGCGCCGGGGCATCGCGGCCCGGAAGACCGAGGCCGCGGCCCTGGCCGACAGCGAGTTCCGTCTGCGGCTGGCGATCGAGGCGGCCGGTGCCGGCATCTTCGACTACGACCTCGTGGCGGGCACCCTCGCTTGGGACGGGCGGACCCGCGCCCTGTTCGGGGTCGGGCCGGACGAGGCCGTGAGCTATGCCGGCACGTTCCTCGCCCGCCTCCACCCCGAGGACCGGGCGCGCACCGATGCCGCCGTGCAGGCGGCCCTCGACCCGGCCGGGCCCGGCCTGTTCGATGCCACCTACCGCACCGTGACGGCGGACGGCACGGTGATCGCCTGGGTCGCGGCCCGCGGCACCCTCGTCGTCGAAACGGATGAGGGAATCAAACGGGCGCGGCGCTTCGTCGGCACGGTGCGCGACGTCACCGCCGAGCGCACGGCGCAGGTCGCCGTCGCCGCCACCGAGGAGCGCTACCGCCTCGTCACCCGCGCCACCAACGACGCGATCTGGGACTGGGACCTCGCCGCCGACCACGTGCTGTGGAACGAGGCCCTTCAGGCCGCCTATGGCTGGGCGCCAGAGACGGTCGAGCCGACCGGCCGGTGGTGGCTCGACCACATCCACGCCGAGGATCGCCCCCGCGTCGAGGCGGGTATCCGCCGCGTCATCGGCGGCGGCGGCCACGATTGGCACCACGAATACCGCTTCTGCCGCGCCGACGGCGCCTACGCCGACGTTCTCGATCGCGGTTCGATGGTGCGCGGGGCCGACGGCAGGCCGCTGCGCATGATCGGCGCCATGCTGGATCTGACCGAGCGCAACCGCGTCGCCGCCCAGCTCCGGGCGGTGGTCGAGGGCGCGAATATCGGCATCGTGCAGATCGATCCGCGCACCATGATCGCGCTGGAGGCCAACCCGAAGCTCTGCGCGATCTGGGGGGCGGAGGAATCCGACATCGTCGGACATTCCATTGCCAAGTGGACGCCGGAAGCGGATGCGGCGGAGCGCGGCCAGCTCCACCGCCGGCTCGCCGCGGGCGAGATCGTGCGCGAGACTCTGGAGAAGCGCTACCGCCGCAAGGACGGGCGCCTGATCTGGGGCCGGGTCAACCTCGTCTCGCAGGCCCGCGGCGAGGCGCTCCAGGCCACGGCGATGATCGAGGACATCACCGCGGAGAAGGCGACCGAGGCACGCCAGACGGCGCTGATCGAACTCGGCGACACCTTGCGCGACGCCGCCGGCCCCGCGGAGATCCGTGGGATCGCGGCCCGGATCCTCAGGCGCAGCCTCGACCTCTCGGAGGCGGGCTACGCGGCCCTCGATGCCACCGTCGGCGGCTTCGCGATCGGGCGCGCGAGACCGGACGGGACGATGAGCCCCGCGCCGTTTCCGGCCATGCTCGCGCGGCTGCGCCGCGGCGAGATCCTGGCCGTGCCTGATCTGACCGCCGAACCGGACCTCGCGCCGGATGCGGGCGGCTACGCGGCGGCCGGCGCCCGTGCGCTGATCGGCGTGCCCTTGACGCGGCGGGGCGCTCTCGTCGGCCTCGTCTATGCCCACGCCGCCGAACCCCGGGCCTGGGACGCGGGCGAGGTCGATTTCGTCCGCGAGGTGGCCGGTCGGATCTCCGTGGCGCTCGCCCGCATCCAGGCCGAGGAGCAGCAGCGCTTCCTCAACCGCGAACTGAGCCATCGGCTGAAGAACACCCTGACCATGGCCCAGGCCATCGCCTCGCAGACGCTGCGCAACGCGACCGACATCGCCTCGGTGAAGGAGGCGCTGGTGGCCCGGCTGGTGGCGCTCGGCAAGGCGCACGACATCCTGCTCTCGGGCGAGGGCGAGGGGGCGGCGCTGGAGGCGGTGATCGCCGGCGCGCTCACCATCCACGACGACGGCGAGCCCGGCCGCATCCACCTGTCCGGCCCGGACCTGGAGGTCGGGCCGAAAGCCGCCCTGTCGCTGGCGCTGATGATCCACGAACTCGCCACCAATGCCGCCAAGTACGGCGCCTTCTCGGTGCCGGGCGGGCGCGTCGGGGTGAACTGGCACGTCGCGCGGGCGCGTTGGCCGGAGGACGCGGAGGACGCGGAGGATGCAGGGGAGGCCGAGCCGGTCATCACGATGACCTGGGCCGAGACCGGCGGACCGCCGGTCGCCGCGCCCACCCGCAAGGGTTTCGGCTCGCGGCTGATCGAGCGCGGGTTCTCCGGGGCGGTCGGCGGCGAGACGCAGATGATCTACGCCCGAGAAGGGGTGACGTGCCGGATCAGGGCGCCCCTGAAGGGTCTTCTCGAAAAAGAATAGCGCCAAAAGCGACGCGGGGGGCAACGAACCCGCCCGCTCGCCGCTTGTCGGCAGGACGCCCAGGCATGCTCCCAGGCGCGCTCCAACGACATCCGGGACGCCTCATGGATCTGCCCGTTCCCCCTGCCCCGGACGGTGACGGGCGGCCGCTGGCACTCGTCGTGGAAAGCGAAACCGCCGCGCGTATCGAAACGGCGGATCGTCTGGCGGAGGCGGGCTTCGAGGTGCTGGAGGCCTGGAGTGCGCAGAGCGCGCTCCTCCAGATCGAGCGCCATGCGGGGCTGCGCCTCGTCGTCGTCGATGCCGACCTGCCCTTGACCTTGCCCGAGGACCGGTTCGCCCTGACCTGCGAGATCGCCCGACGCAGGCCGGATCTCGCCCTCATCGCTCTCTCGGCCGGTCCTTCCCCCGACCCCGGCACGCTGCCCGCGGGCGTTCGCTTCGCGGCCAAGCCCCTCACGCCGGCCTTCGCCCGGGGGGCGCTGGCGCAGCTTTTTTGCGCGTGAGCGTCGGCCCTTACGCCGTCGCGCCCTGCTCCTCCTTGCCTGTCTCCCCTTGGCCCAACTCGCTCGCCGTCGCGCCCTCCCCCCGCAGCCGCTCGGCGGCGACGTAGAAGACCGGGGTGACGAACAGGGTCAGGATCGTGGCCACCAGCAGGCCGCCGATCACCACCGTACCCATGGAGAGCCGGGCGCCCGCCCCCGCGCCGCTGGCGATGGCGAGCGGCACCGAGCCGAGGATGAAGGCGAACGAGGTCATCAGGATCGGGCGCATCCGCATCCGCGTGGCGTGCTGGGCCGCCTCCAGCGCGTCCTTGCCCTGCCGGCGCAGATCCTCGGCGAAGGAGACCAGCAGGATCGCGTTCTTGGCCGCCAGGCCGACGAGAAGCAGCAGGCCGATCTGTCCGAACACGTCGAGCGGCATGCCGCGCAAGGCCAGGAACCCGACCGCCCCGAAGATCGCCAGCGGCGTGGCGAGCAGGATCACCAGCGGCATGCGCAGGCTCTCGTACTGCCCGGCCAGGAAGCAGAAGATCATGAACACGCCGAGCCCGAAGATCAGGGGCGCGACGTTGCCGGCAATCTTTTCCTGATAGGCAATCTCGGACCACTCGATGGAGCTGTTGCGCGGCAGATCCTCGGCCAGGGCCTCGATCGCCTCGATCACCGTGCCGGAACTGGAGCCGGGGGCGACCGTCACCGCCACCTCGATCGCCGGATAGGTGTTGTAGGACAGGACCGCCGTCGGCCCGGTGCTGAACTTCGCCTGGACGAGCGATCCGAGGCGCACCGGCTCGCCCTGCGCGTTGAGGACGGTCAGCGCCTCAAGATCCTGGAACAGGCGCCGCCCGGAGGCGTCGCTCTGGACATAAACCTGGTAGACGAAGCCGAAGCGGTTGAAGAGGTTGACGAAGCTCGACCCGACATAGGTGCCGAGCGCCTCGAACAATCGCGCCAGCGGCACGCCGAGCTGCTCGGCCTTGGCCCGGTCGATGTCGAGGCGGATCTGCGGCACGCCCCAATCGGTGGTCGGCGTCGCGTTCGCCACCCCTGGCAGGGCGCGGATCTTCTCGATGAAGGTACTGGCCGTCTGCGCCAGACCGAGGCCGCCATTGCCCGAGCGGTCCTGGATCTCTAGCGTCAGGCCGCCGCGGGAGCCGAGCCCCGGCAGCGGCGACGGTGCGGCGATGCGCACCTGCCCGTCGGGATCGTGCTTGAAGCGTTCCTCCATGTCGCGGATCAGGTCGTCGACCGTGGTGGTGCGCTCGTCCCAGGGCTTCATGACGGGGATGTTGAAGCCGTAGAACGGGGCCACGGTGTCGGCGAGGAAGCTGCGCCCGCTGACGCCGATGGTGTGATCGACGTCAGCGCGGGCGCGTAGCACTTCGCCGAAGCGGGCGTTCATCGCCTCCGTGCGCTGCACCGAGGCGCCGAGCGGCATCGCCACTTCGGCGTAGAGATAGCCCTGGTCCTCGTCCGGCACGAAGCCGGTGGGACGCTGCATCAGCAGCAGCACGGTGGCGCCGGCGAACAGCACGAACACGGCCAGCGTCAGGACGACGTGGCGGGAGAGCCATCCGATCGTGCGGGCCACGAAGTCGGCCGAGCGCTCCAGAGCGACGTTGAACCAGTCCAGCGGCTTGCGCCACCAGCGCGTCTTCCGAGGCCCGTCCTTCGCGTGGGGCTTCAGCAGCAGGCCGCACAGGGCCGGCGTCAGGGTCAGCGAGACGATCGCCGAGATCAGCACCGAGATGGCGATAGTGAGCGCGAACTGGTTGTAGAGCTGACCCGTCAGTCCGGGGATGAAGGCCACCGGCACGAACAGCGCGGCGAGCACCAGCGTCGTGGCGATGACGGGGCCGCCGATCTCGTTGACCGCCTCGCGGGAGGCGGGCTTCGGCGCCATGCCCTCGGCCATCAGGCGCTCGGTGTTCTCCACGACGATGATCGCGTCGTCCACCACGAGGCCGACGGCGAGCACGAGGCCGAGCAGGCTCAGGGTGTTGAAGGAGAAGCCGAGCAGCGCCATCGGCCCGAAGGTGCCGATCAGCGCGATCGGCACGGCGATGGTCGGAATCAGCGTGGCGCGCCAGTTTTGCAGGAAGAGGTAGGTGACGACCGTGACGATCAGGATCGCCTCGAACAGGGTCCGCACCACCTCGTAGATCGCCTCCTTCACGAACTCGGTGGAATCGAGGGCGATGGAGTAGTGCAGGCCGGGGGGAAAGCGCTCGGCGAGATCCGCCATCGTGGCGCGCGTCCCGTTCATCACCTCGACCGCGTTGGCGTCGGGGTTCTGGAAGATGCCGAGCGTCGCCGAGGGCTTGCCGTCGAAGTTCGAGGTGACCCCGTACTGCTCGGAGCCGAGCTCCACCCGGCCCACATCCGAAACACGCACCACCGAGCCGTCGGGATTGGCCCGCAGGACGATGTTGCCGAACTCCTCGGGCCGCGTCAGCCGGCCCTTGGTGACGAGCTGCAGCTCGAACGGTGTCGCCCGGTCCATCGGCAGCTTGCCGAGGGAGCCGGTCGTGATCTGTGCGTTCTGCGCCTGGATCGACTGGAGCACGGTCTCGGTCGAGAGCGCCAGCGCCTCCATCTTGGCCGGATCGAGCCAGACGCGCATGGCGTAGCGCATGTTGGAGAAGTTCACGATCCGGCCCATGCCGGTGACCCGGCGCAGGGGCTTGATGACCTGGGTCTCGGCGTAGTTGGCCAGGAACAGCTCGTCGAAGCCGGTGCTCGGGTCGGCGTAGAGCACGACGTTGCCGAGCCGCTGGCGCGACGATTTCTGGATCTCCAGCCCCTGCGCGCGCACCGCCTCGGGCAGCTTCGCCTCGGCGCGGCTCGACCGGGTGAGCACTTCGGCTGCGGCGGCATCGAGGTTCGAGCCCACGGCGAAGGTCGCGTCGATCGAGACGCTGCCGTCGGTCGAGGAGGTCGATTGGATGTAGATCAGGTTCGGCGCGCCGTTGATCTCCTGCTCCAGCGGGATCGCGATCGACTCGTAGGCCTGCTGGGCCGAGGCGCCGGGATAGGTCGCCTGGACGTTGATGATCGGCGGCGCGATCTCGGGATACTGCGCCACCGGCAGCGTCAGCCCGGCGACGATGCCGATCACCGTGATGATGACGGAGATCACGCCCGCGAGGATCGGCCGGTCGACGAACGTAGAGAACATTCGGTGGGCCGGCTCCCGAAATGCAGCGTGCGAAATTCAACGTGGCCGTGAAGGACCCGCGTGCAACGTGTTGGGACTCCGCGTGTTCCCTCCCGTGTCGCGCCCGGAACACATCCGGCGGGCGCCCCCGTCCTGCTGTTGGAGAGTGGATTTCGTGCGGTCAGGCGTCGGCTTCGTCATCACCGGCCTCGTCGTCGGCGCGCTCGGAATCGCCGGAGGGGCGTGGTGGGGGGCCGGGCACCCGATCCCCGGCTTTCTCGCCCATCACCTCAAGGTGGCGGGCCGGGCCGGACCCAAGAAGAAGGAAGAGCCGCGGCTGGCGGTGAAGGCGGTGCGCGCCAGCCGCCAGGATGTGCCGGTCGCCTTCGAATATACCGGCACGATCGTCTCGCCCCGTGACGCCGCGCTGCAGGCTCGGGTGACCGGCTTCGTGATGGAGCGCCCGTTCGAGCCCGGCGGCCACGTGAAGAAGGGTCAGGTGCTGTTCCGCATCGACCCGCGCCCGTTCGAGGTCGCCCTCAAATCGGCCGAGGCCCTGCGCGATCAAGCCAAGGCCACCGTCTCCTTCGCCCAGGCCGAGGTGAACCGCACCGAGCAGCTCGCCGACAAGGGCTTCGCCACCGAGCAGCGCGCCCAGCAGAACCAGTCGAACCTCGCCACCGCCACCGCCAAGCTCGAAGAGGCGGAGGCCGCCATCGCCCGCCAGCGGCTGAACCTCGAATACGCGGTGATCCGCGCACCCTTCGACGGGCGCTCCAGCCTGTCCATGGCCAATATCGGCGACATGGTGATCGAGAATCAGACCAGCCTCGTCTCCGTGGTGCAGGTGAACCCGATCGACGTGCAGATGGCGCTCTCCTCCGAGGATGCGGAGGCGGTGCGGGTCGCTCAAGGAGAGGGGCGGGTGAAGGTCCAACTCCTCGACGTGGGGCGTGAGCCCGTGCGCGAGGCCACGATCTACCGCCTCGACAACCGCTTCGATCCCCGCACCGGCCGCCGCCTGATCCAGGCCTGGCTCGACAATGCGGACGAGCGCTATCTGCCCGGCCGGTTCGTGCGCGCCCGCATCGAGGTCGGCCGGCAGGATCGGCTCCTAGTGCCGACGGTCGCGCTCTCGGCCCAGCTCGACCAGCAGGTGGTCTGGACCGTGGACGACACCGGCACGGTCCACATGACCGCGATCGAGGTCGGCGACGTCTACGGCGACAACACCGCCGTGCTCAAAGGCCTGAAGCCCGACACGCTGGTCGTGACCGACCACCTCCAGAGTCTGCGCCAGAATCTCAAGGTCGAGCCGCGCATCGGCGACGAGGTCAGCGCCGTCGGCAACACGCCCGCCCAGGGCGAGGCCCGGCACTGAGACCGGGTTTCCAAAGGGATCATCCCTTTGGCGGGGCGCCGGGGTGGAACCCCGGCATCCCTTCAACCAGGGCTTTGCCCTGGACCCACGAAAGGGCTTGCCCTTTCGAAACCCGGTTTCAGGCTGCGCGAACCTGCGCCAGGAAACCGCCGACCTCCGTGCGTAGGGCAGCGGCCTGACGGGCGAGGTCGCTTGCCGCATCGAGGACTTGGCCCGAGCCGGTGCTGGCGTCGTCGGCCGTGTGGGCCACGCCGGCCACGTCCTCCGAGGCGCGGCGCGTGCCCTGCGAGGTCTCGACCGTGGTGCGGGCGATCTCGGCGGTGGCCGCGCCCTGCTCCTCGACCGCGGCGGCGATGTCGTTGGAGATCCGCGACAGGTCGCGGATGGTGCGGGCGATGCCGGTGATCCCCGAGACCGAGGCGCCGGTCGCGGCCTCGATCTCCGCCATCCGCCCGGCGATCTCGTCGGTGGCGCGGGCGGTCTGGGCGGCGAGGCCCTTCACCTCCGCCGCGACCACGGCAAAGCCCCGGCCCGCCTCGCCCGCGCGGGCCGCCTCGATGGTGGCGTTGAGCGCCAGCAGGTTGGTCTGGCCGGCGATCTCCGAGATCAGCCCGACGATCCGGCCGACATTGTTGGCGGCGGCGGCGAGGCGCTCGACCTCCCCGGCGGTGCGGGCCGCCTCCTCCTCGGCGGCGTTCGCCGCCAGCGCCGACGAGCCGACCTGGGCGGAGATCTCGCGGATCGAGGCCGAGAGTTCTTCCGTCGCCGCGGCAATGCCGTCGGAGGAGCGCGCCGCCTGGGCCGAGGCCTGGGCAGCCGACGCGCTCAGGGCGGAGGTCTGGCCCGCCGCATTGCTCATCGCCCGGGCGGCGTCCTCCAGTTGATGGGCCGCCGCCGAGACCGCCTCGACGATACCGCCGACCCGAGCCTCGAAGCCGTCGGCCACCGCCATCATCGCCGCGTGGCGCCGGACGGCCTCCTCTTCGGCGCCGCGCTCCTGCGCCGCGCGGATGCGGGCGCGCTCGGCCACGCTGTCGCGGAAGGCCAGAGCCGCGGCGGCGATGGCGCGCAGCTCGCCCGGACCCTTGACCGGGATCTCGACCTCGGTCTCGCCCCGCCCGATCGCGGTTAGCGCCCGCGCCATCCGGCTCAAGGGGCGCGCGATCGCCGAGCCGAGGCCGAAGGCGAGCGTCACCGAGAGCAGCAGGGTCGCCAGCGCCGCCCCGGCCCAGAGCAGCACCGTGCGCTCGGCCTGCGACCGGGCCGTCCCGGCCGCCCGCGCCAGGCCGGCCGTCAGCCGGTCCTCGATCCCCTTCAGCCCGTCGATGCGCTGCGTCGCGAGCCCGAACCAGCCCTTGGCGTCGGTGAAGGCGAGCGCCTGGCCGGGGGCCGTGCCCAGCGCGAGGCCGCGGAGCCGGGCGACCTCGCGGGCGGCGTCCGAAGTGTTCGCGGCATCGAGCGCGGCGATCTCCTCCGTGGGGCCCGCGGCGCGGAACAGCCCCTCGAAGGTCGCCTGATCCGAGGCCAGCCCGGCGAGCCGGCGCAAGCCCGCGAGATCGATCGCGCCCGCGGCGAACACGGCGGAGGCCGCCGCCCGCTCCTGGCCGGCGAATTCCTTGAGCGAGAGAAAGGCGGACAGGGCGGAAACGCGGGCGCCGATGGCCGGGTCCGCCGCGATCTGCGCCACCCCGCGCACGGCCCCGAGGGCCTCGGCGATGAGGCCGGTATAGACGGCGAGATTGGCCGGCACGCTGGCCTCCAGCTGGTCCACCGCGCTGCGGTGGCGCTCGATCCCGCCGAGCTTCTCACGCAGAGCCGCCGCCTTGCGCGCGAACTCCGCATCCGCTCCGGCGGCCCCCAGATCCGCGATCAGGGCGGCGCGGGCCGCATCCGTCAGCTTGCGCTGGGCCGCGAGTTCCGGAGCGAACTGGGTGCCCTTCGAGGCGAGATAGAGGCTGGAGGCGCCGCGCTCCTTCTGGG
Organism: Methylorubrum sp. SL192; assembly: GCF_026672325.1. Lineage (NCBI taxonomy): Bacteria > Pseudomonadati > Pseudomonadota > Alphaproteobacteria > Hyphomicrobiales > Methylobacteriaceae > Methylorubrum > Methylorubrum sp. SL192. The sequence continues at coordinate 3,166,938 of NZ_JAPPQV010000003.1, read as the reverse complement.
CCTCGTGGACGAAGGCGCCGATCCGGACCGAGAGCCCGACCTGCTCCTCCATCCGCGCCATCGCCCGGCCCTGCCCCGCCCGCTCCGCGACCGCCACCCCCGCGACCGCGCCGAAGGCGAGGCAGGGGATCAGCGCCACCGTGACGATACGGGCGCGCAGGGAAGAGGGCAGCTTCATGATGGGACGGTCCGGACGAGTTGCGGCCGGACCATGAAAGGCGAACGTAAAGTAAAGATTTCGCCGGAATGAGGTTGCCTAAATTTGGGGCATATACGCTACGATTTCATCATCCCACCCGTGACCCGAACACATCCTGCGGGTCGAACAGCTTCTATGCCGTCACGGAAGGCTATTCGTGCCGCCTTCGACGCTCCGCTGCTCGATCACGCCGCGCCAGCCCAGGCCCCCATAGGTTTCGTAGCCGGGGGTGTCGTGGAAGGCCACGAGGCGGTCCCCATCCCGGTAGTGACCCTGGGACCGGCCATCGGTGCGGAGCCGGTAGGTCTCGCTCAGCACCCCCTCGTTCCGGGAGCAGGCGATCACGCGGTTGCGGGCATCGAGCAGCATCACGCGGGTGCGCTCCCGCTCGCCCGCGCCCAGCCGGACGCCCTGGACGATGGCGCGGGCCTGCGGCTGCCAGTCGAAATGGATGGCGAGGATGCCCAGCGGCGCCCCCTCCGGGCGACCGCCTTCCCGCACGCTCGCGCAGTAGGTGGCGACCTGTGCGCCGCGCAGGCGCGCCTCGGTCCGGACGTCGACCGCCGTGTAGTCGTCGCCGCTCGGCAGGGCGCGTGCGTCCCGGAACCAGGTCTCGGTATCGACCTGCGCGCCGAGGATGTCCGGATAGGTATCGGGGCGGCCATGGGCGATCACCCGGCCCTGAAGATCGCACAGCCAGAGATCGAGATAGACCGTGTAGGCCGACAGGATCACCCCGAGCCGCTCGCCGGCATAAGCCGCATTCTCCGGCGAAGGATCCCGGCCGCAGGCGACCAAAGCGGCGTCGGTCGCCCACCAGCGCACGTCGCAAGTGCGCTCGTAGAGGTTCCGGTCGATCAGTTCGACGGCGTTCAAGGCGAGGTCCACGCAGCGGGCCGCGCGCGCCTCGCCCGTGAGCCGTGCGACGGCCTCGGTGAGGTTGTCCACGCCGGTGCTGAGGCCCGTCCCCAGGGCTGCGGCCAGCGTCTCGACTTCGGTCGAAACGGTTCGGACTTCCTGCGCAACGACCGAGAATCCCGCACCCTTCTCGCCGGCATGGGCCGCCTCGATGAGCGCATTCAGGGCCAGCAGCTTCATGCGGTTGGCAATCAACTGGATGGCTCCGAGGTTGGAAGAGGCCCTGGACTTCAGGGCCTGCGCCGACGCACCGACGACGTCGGCAAGGGACAAGTCGTTCATGCAACCCTCAGGGGAACTCTACGGTCGAGCTACTTTGCTTTGTTCAGGCTGTGCTGAACTTTAGCGAGCTTCACCTTAAGTTGATCCTAACGTATCGATCGCGTTGCTTGATGCTTATTTCGGCGGATGGCGTGTTTTTGGGCGCCGATCGGATCGGGATATGCGCAGACGAACCCGCGCTTCGACGGCCGTCGGAGGGGAGCCGGTCCGGCGGGTTCGAGGGGGAGGTTGCGGCCGCAAACCGGCCGCAATAGGCCGGCATTGCCGCCGTACCCGTTCCGTTCTAGTGGTTTCGCGTCGCCCGGAACCCATCTCCGTCCCCGGATACTGTTCCTGCGCGGCACACCCGTTGCCCGCCCGAGCAGAGAGCGAGGGCGCCGCAACCGGGGCGCCCGGATCGTCGCAGAGAATTTGTCGTCCATGGCCAAAGCCAAAGCCCGCAAGCCTGAGACCGCGGCCAAGTCCAAGGGAAGGGCCGAGGAACGGACCGACGCGCAGCTCTCGGCCCTGTTCGACGCGGCGGCCCCGGCCGCGCGCGACACCCGCGTCATCTCGGTGCGCGGCGCCCGCGAGCACAATCTCAAGAACGTCGATCTGACGATTCCCCGCGACCGGTTCGTGGTGTTCACCGGCCTGTCGGGTTCGGGCAAATCGTCGCTCGCCTTCGACACGATCTACGCGGAAGGCCAGCGCCGCTACGTCGAATCGCTCTCGGCCTATGCCCGCCAGTTCCTGGAGATGATGAGCAAGCCCGACGTCGATCAGATCGACGGGCTCTCGCCGGCCATCTCCATCGAGCAGAAGACCACCTCGAAGAACCCGCGCTCCACCGTCGGCACGGTCACCGAGATCTACGATTACATGCGCCTGCTTTGGGCGCGGGTCGGCATCCCCTACTCGCCCGCCACCGGCGAGCCGATCGAGAGCCAGACCGTCTCCCAGATGGTCGATCGGGTGCTGGAACTGCCGGAGAAGACCCGGCTATACCTCCTTGCTCCCGTGGTCCGCGGGCGGAAGGGCGAGTATCGCAAGGAGATCGCCGAGTTCCAGAAGAAGGGCTTTCAGCGCCTTCGTGTCGACGGTGAGTACTACGCGATCGACGACGTGCCGAAGCTCGACAAGAAGCTCAAGCACGACATCGATGTGGTGGTGGACCGCATCGTCGTGCGCGACGACATCGCCGCGCGGCTGGCCGATTCCTTCGAGACCGCGCTCGAACTCGCCGACGGTATCGCCGACATCGAGTTCGCCGATGCGCCGGAGGGCGAGGCGCCGAAGAAGATCACGTTCTCGTCGCGCTTCGCCTGCCCGGTCTCCGGCTTCACCATCCCCGAGATCGAGCCGCGGCTGTTCTCGTTCAACAACCCGTTCGGCGCCTGCCCGACCTGCGGCGGCATCGGCCACGAGATGCGGATCGACCCCGAACTCGTGATCTCCGATTCCGCGCTGACCCTGAAGCGCGGCGCGGTGGGCCCCTGGGCGAAATCGACCTCACCCTATTACGACCAGACGCTCGACGCCCTGGCCAAGCATTTCGGCTTCAAGACCTCCGTGGCGTGGTCGGCACTGCCGGAGCAGGCCCGCGAGGTGATCCTGTTCGGCACGGGCAAGGAGTCGGTGCGCTTCGACTACAACGACGGCCTGCGCTCCTACTCGGTCAACAAGCCGTTCGAGGGCGTGATCCCGAATCTGGAGCGGCGCTACAAGGAGACCGAGAGCGACGCTTCCCGCGAGGAGATCGGCCGCTTCATGAGCGCCACCCCTTGCGCCGCCTGCGACGGCAAAAGGCTCAAGCCCGAGGCGCTCGCGGTCAAGATCGACCGGCAGGACATCGGCCAGGTTACCGCCCTCTCGGTCCGCGAGGCGCATCGCTGGTTCTCGGAGATCTCGGGGAAGCTCACGGACAAGCAGAACGAGATCGCGGTCCGCATCCTCAAGGAGATCCGCGACCGCCTGACCTTCCTCGTCGATGTCGGCCTCGAATACCTGACGCTCGCCCGCGGCTCGGGCTCGCTCTCGGGCGGCGAGAGCCAGCGTATCCGGCTCGCCTCGCAGATCGGTTCGGGCCTGACCGGCGTGCTCTACGTGCTCGACGAGCCGTCGATCGGCCTGCACCAGCGCGACAACGAGCGCCTGCTCGGCACGCTCAAGCGCCTGCGGGATCTGGGCAACTCGGTCATCGTGGTCGAGCACGACGAGGACGCGATCCTCCAGGCCGACTACGTGGTCGATGTCGGGCCGGGCGCCGGCATCCATGGCGGCGAGATCGTCGCGCAGGGCACGCCGGAGGAGCTCCTGAAGGATCCGGCTTCGCTCACCGCGAAGTACCTCACCGGCGAACTCTCGGTGCGGACGCCGAAAGCCCGGCGCAAGCCCGGACGCGGGATGCTGCGGCTGGTCGGCGCGCGCGGCCACAACCTGAAGAACGTGACGGCGGAGATCCCGCTCGGAACCTTCACCTGCATCAGCGGCGTCTCCGGCGGCGGCAAGTCCACGCTGATCATCGACACGCTCTACAAGGCGGCGGCCAAGCGCCTCAACGGCGCCCTGGAGCACCCGGCCCCGTTCGAGCGGATCGAGGGATTGGAGCATCTCGACAAGGTCATCGACATCGACCAGTCGCCGATCGGCCGCACCCCGCGCTCGAACCCGGCGACCTATACCGGCGCCTTTACCCCGATCCGCGACTGGTTCGCCGGCCTGCCCGAGGCCAAGGCCCGCGGCTATCAGGCCGGGCGCTTCTCGTTCAACGTGAAGGGCGGGCGCTGCGAGGCCTGCTCGGGCGACGGCGTCATCAAGATCGAGATGCACTTCCTGCCCGACGTCTACGTCACCTGCGACGTGTGCAAGGGCAAGCGCTACGACCGCGAGACGCTGGAGGTGCGCTACCGCAACAAGTCCATCGCCGACGTGCTCGACATGACCGTCGAGGAGGCGGCCGATCTGTTCAAGGCCGTGCCGTCGATCCGCGAAAAGATGGAGACGCTGGCCCGTGTCGGCCTGCACTACGTGCGCGTCGGCCAGCAGGCGACCACGCTCTCGGGCGGCGAGGCGCAAAGGGTGAAGCTCTCCAAGGAGCTGTCGAAGCGCGCCACCGGCCGCACCCTCTACATCCTCGACGAGCCGACCACCGGCCTGCACTTCCACGATGTCGCCAAGCTGATGGAGGTGCTCCACGAGCTGGTCGATCAGGGCAACACCGTCGTGGTGATCGAGCACAATCTGGAGGTCATCAAGACCGCCGATTGGGTGATCGACATGGGCCCCGAGGGCGGCGACGGCGGCGGCCGCGTCGTGGCGCAGGGCACGCCTGAGGAGATCGCCGCGAGCACGGCGAGCCATACCGGGCGCTTCCTGCGCGAGGTGCTGGCGCGGCGCCCGGCCGGGAAGGCCGTCAAGGACGCGGCCAAAGACGCGGGCAAGGATGCGGCCAAGGCGAAGGCGGGCGCCGCATCGGGCCGCCGCAGCAACGCCGCGGGCCGGCAGGCTGCCGAATAGGGCGCGCCGGCCGAAGCGGGCGGGCCGGCGCAACCTGATGGCGACGGGTTCTTGCGCGGCCGGGGGGCCGGGCCGAGCGGGCGATTCGGTCGGCTGAGCCGGGCCGTCCGGCCCCCGGTGACGGCGCCGTCGGTGCCGGGCGAGCCCGAAACCCGCCTTCGCAGTTGCGCAACTGCCCGGCCCCTTCTGCCGGAAAATCCCGGCCGGATGCCGCGGCCAATGACTTGACGATAATGTACTATTTCGCCTGAATCCGGTTCGCGGGATCGCGTTCGTCCAAGATGGACAGCGTTAAGAGATCGTTAAGCCCTTGGTTGCTCCGCAGCAAAAATGCGGCTTTTGCGCAACGGTAGGGTCCGAACTGCCGAGATTGGAGGCAATCCCCTGTCTTTCGCGGTCGGTCTGTAGAATAGTTCCCGACGTCGAGACTTGAGGTGCGGCCGTAGGGGGCACCGGCATCACACCAGCCATCCACTCCGGGGAGAGAGGGAGGCGAGCGGCGATGCAGGCGCTACGGGGCGGACGCCTGAATCCTTGGGAAGGAACGAGAAAAATGATGAAGAACTGGCTCGCTGCGGGCGCCATTGCGCTCACGGCCGGAATGACGACGACCGTCGCCCAGGCGCAGACGACCACGGTTCCCGGTGAGCAGGTCGGTCTGGCCGTTGGCGCGCCGCTCCCCGAGGGCATCTACGCCATCAACACCTTCACCTACCGCAGCCCGGATGGCCCGAACGCGACCGCGGTCGACACCGCCGTCAACATCCCGATCCTCGTGTGGGCGACCCCCTACGTGCCGTTCGGCGGCCGCCTCGAGTTCGTCGTGGCCCCCCCGACGGTGTTCACCTTCAGCCGCGCTGCCGGCGGCCGTGACACCTCGATCAACGTCGGCACCTTCGTCGGCGCGATCTGGGCGTTCGATCTCGGCGGCAACATCGGCGTCAGCCTGCTCGGCGGTTCGTACCTCAACGAGCTCAACGCTGGTCGCGGCGGCGGTCTGAACATCCTGGCCTCCAACACCTACCGTGTCGGCGGTGCCGTCAGCTACACCGGCGACGGCTGGAACCTGACCGCCAACCTGACCTACAACTTCTACGACTCGCCCAGCCGCTTCGACGGCCGCAACGGCATCCCCGGCTTCTTCGGCCCGGTGCAGATCTCGGACGCGTTCAACCTCGACCTGACCGCGACCAAGAAGTTCGGCAAGTTCGAGATCGGCGCCATCGGCTACGGCACGGTCAACCTCGACCCGAACCTGCTCGCCTTCGTGAACGACCCGACCAGCCGCATCGGTCGCGGTGGCCGGTTCGCCCTCGGCGGCCTCATCGGCTACGACTTCGGACCGTTCTCGGTTCAGGCCTACGTCGCCCGCGACGTCGTGACCACGGCTGGCGTGCGCGAGAGCACCGATGGCTGGTTCCGCATCGTGGCCCCGCTCTACACCCCGGCGGCCGCTCCGGCCCCGGCTCCGGCCCCGCTCGTTCGCAAGTACTGAGCTGATCGATCCGATCGGGGGCGCCCATCGCGTCCCCGGTCTGTTCAAGGTCACGAAGCCGTCCCGCCGCAAGGCTGGGCGGCTTCGTCCGTTTCGGGACGATGCTTGAGCGTGAGAATCGCCCGGATACCGGAACGGCGCGGCCCCGGTGGAGGGCCCGCGCGTCCTATTCCCGGATCAGCTTGCCGGTGTAGATCACCTGCCCGGTGGGCTTGCCGGTGGGTGAGCCGCCCGGCGGCTCGACCGATACGGCGATGACGCCGTCCCCGCCGCGACCGGCCTCCGGCGGCAGGCGGATGCGGGTGGCCTCGCCTTCGACGAGGCCGATCGGCTTCGGGGCGGCACCCGGCCCGACATACCAGAGTTCCAGGCTGCGGCCGGCCGGCGCCTGCGCCGCCACCGGCCGGACCCGGGCGGTGCCGGCTTCGGTGTCGACGCTGACGATCAGGGCCGGCAGGTCGCCCGCGCTCGTGACCACGGCGACGTAGCGGCCCTCCCCCGCGCCGCCCGCTCGCTCCCCGCCGGGCCGCGGCGCGCCGGTGAGCACGACCAGCGCGAGGCCGGCGGCGACGAGCCCCGCCCCCGCCGCGGTGAAGCGCCAGAGCCGGAGTTGCCGCCGCAGGTCGCGCAGGCGGTTGTCGTTGGCGGCGCCGGCTTGATCCGGTCGGGGGACGGGATCGCCCGCGGCGGTGCCGCGCTCGATCTCTTGAGCGATCTCTCGGGCGATCTCCTGCCAGATATGGGCCGGCGGCTCGATTGCGGGCACGGCGCGCGCGAGCGGGGCGAGACGCCGCTCCCAGGCGCTCACGGCCGCCTCGGTGGCCGGATCGACCGCCCGCTCCAATTCGAACGCGGCGCGCTCCCCCGCATCGAGGGTGCCGAGCACGTACTCGGCCGCCCGCAGGTCGCGTTCCGCCGGTTCCGGTCTGCCGCTCCCGCCGCTCACGCGATATGCTCCAGGCAGGATTTCAGGGCGGCCAGCGTCCGGTGCAGCCAGGTCTTCACAGTGTTGACGGGCCGCTCGAAGCGTTCGGCGAGTTCCTCGCGGGACCAGCCCTCGCAATAGGCCAGCACGACGCAGTCACGCTGGGTCGGATCGAGCCGAGACAGGCAGGCGACGAGCGCCTCGCGGTCGAGGAAGGCGCCTTCCTCGTCGGTCGGGGCGACGAGGCGCTCCATCCAGGCCTCCCCGCTGTCACCAGACGGCATCGGAACCTCGCTCCGGCGGCGCAGGCCGTCGATGGCCCGGTTGCGCGCGATCGTACACAGCCACGGAAGCGGGGCCCCGGCCGAGGGCGCATAGGAGCCCGCCGATTGCCAGAGCTTCAGGTAGACATCCTGAAGCACGTCCTCGGCGAGGCTCCGGTCTCGTTGGATACGCAGGATGATCCCGAAAAGTTTCGGCGCGGTCCGGTCGTAGAGCGTCCGCAGGGCGGCCACGTCCCGGCGGGCGACGCGGTCCAGCAGTCCGGCCAGTTCTCCGTCGTGCGGCGTCACGGCCCGCTCCCGGCGGACGCGGCGCGGAGGGAGGTCGTCGGAGGACGCGGCATGGTTCCGGGGCGTCTGGATGGGAGGCGTCCGCCGGGCGCTCAGCGCGGCAGGACAGGGAGCGGCACCCTATCGGAGGCTTTGCCGACGCACCACAGGATGTCGCGGTGTCGGCAGGACAATCGCGAAGCCGTTTCGGCGGTTTCGCGGCGCGAAGAGCGCCGTGCGGAGCGAAAGCGGGAGGGCGCGGTGCCGGGCCCCGGCGCCGGTGCCTTTCGACGCGGCGGCGGGCGGGTGTCGGCGCGAGATGCGCCGCCTATCTGTGTCGGAAGCGCAGCCCGGCGAACCTTGCGGACGGGAGACGGATGCGGCCGCCCCGGCGGCCGCCGTTTCCGCACAAGTTGGTCCACGGGCGGCGGCGGAGTGGGGCGCAGGGAAATCGCAGAACATGTCCGCGCACGGCGAATTCAGGATTCCGGCCGCCCTGCAGCCGAAGGCCGGCGACTACGCCTACGATCTGGAGCGGGCGCTGACCTCGGTCGTCTCCCTCTCCTCGCGGGTGCCGGCGGAGGCCTTCACGGCGGAGACGCTCGGCACCGAGCGGGCGGGCAACGGCGTGGTGATCCGCGAGGACGGGCTGGTGCTCACCATCGGCTACCTCGTGCTGGAGGCCGAGAGCGTCTGGCTCACCACCCATGACGGGCGCTCGGTGCCGGCCCACGTCGTCGGCTATGACGGGGAGACCGGCTTCGGCCTCGTCCAGGCGCTCGGCCGCCTCGGCCTGCCCGCCCTGAGGCTCGGGCGCTCGGATACGCTGAAGGTCGGCGAACGGGCGGTGATCGCGGGGGCGGGCGGACGCTCGCACAGCCTCGCGGTCGAACTCGTCGCCCGGCAGGAATTCGCCGGCTATTGGGAGTACGTCCTCGACGACGCCCTGTTCACCACCCCCGCCCATCCCCACTGGGGCGGCACCGCCCTGATCGGGCCCGACGGCGCGCTGGTCGGCATCGGCTCGCTTCAGCTCCAGCAGGGCGGCACGGGGGCGGGCCGGGCGATCAACATGGTCGTGCCGATCGAACTCCTGCCGCCGATCCTGACCGATCTCGAGACCCGCGGCCGGGCCGACCGCCCGCCCCGCCCCTGGCTCGGCCTCTACGCCACCGAGACCGAGGACGGCGTGGTGGTGATGGGGACCGCCGACAGGGGCCCGGCGGAGGCCGCCGACCTGCGCGCGGGCGACGTGCTGACCGAGGTGGCGGGTGAGCCGGTCGCCGACCTCGCCGGCTTCTTCCGGCAGGTCTGGGCCCTCGGGGAGGCGGGGGTGCGCGTCCCCCTCACGGTCAACCGGGACGGGCGCCTGACCCGGCTCGCGCTGACCTCGGTCGATCGCGAGCGGTTCCTGATCGGGCCGAAGCTGCACTGACCCGTGCTTCGTGCCCGGCAGACGGGATCACCCCTGGATCACACGATGAGGAAATCCGTGTGATCGAGGGCGGCGTGGTTATCCAGCACCGCGACCAGGACGGCCTCTTTCCGGCCGCTGCCGTCGGCGTCGTAGAACAGCTCGCCCGTCTTCTGCTTGTAGAGAATGCGGTCGTCGGCATCCGCCTTGATCGCTTTGGCCGGACCGAGGTTCTTGAACTGCTCAGGCGCCAGCGCCCCGGTGTCGAGGCCCGAGAACACCGCGTGGTCGAGGTGGAACACGTCGTCCTGTGACGTGAAGTCCCTGACGTGATCGACGTTGCCGCGGCCGAGCCGGGCGTCGAACAGGAAGGTGTCGGCGCCGGCTCCGCCCGTGAGCCGGTCGGCGCCGAGGCCGCCCGCGAGGCTGTCGTCACCGCCGCCGCCGTCGAGCCCGTTGTCGCCGGCATTGCCGATCAGCCGCTGGCCGAAGGCGTTTCCGGTGAGGGACAGCGGCGCGCATCCAGTACTCTTGGCGAGCTGCAGGATCTCGATCTCCTGGCCGGCGGCCAGCGTGTAGGCGCTCGTCGCCACGAGCCGGTCGGTGCCCTGCCCCCTGCCCTCGAACACTTGGTCGCCGGGCGTGTCGACGAAGTAGGTGTCGTCACCGGCCCCGCCCACGAGCTGATCGCGGCCGCCGCCGCCGCGCAGGACATCGTCGCCCGCATCGCCGAACAGCCGGTCGTCGCCGGCCGTGCCGATGAGCGTGTCGTCGCCGGCAAAGCCCAGGACCGGATTGCCGCTCCCGTCGGCCTCGAGCCGGTCGTCGCCCCGGCCGCCGACGACGTAGGCGACGCCCTCGGGCTTGTTCAGGAAGCCGTAGTCGATCCCGGTGGCCTGGCTCGCGGCGGCGACCAGATTGCCGAACACCGCTTCCGGTGTGCCCGCGGCGGGACGGCCGGCGAGTTCCTGATAGAAGCGCGCATAGGCATCAAAGCCGAGATCCTCGTAGACTTGAGTGAGCAGGGCGGCGGCAAGGTCCGCAGCCCCCCAATTGTTGGGGTTCGGAACGCCGGTCGCCGCGCCGAGGGTGTTGGCGAGCGTGGTGCCCGCCTCCCCGAAGAAGGTCTGCGCAAGGTCTTCGAGGATGGACTGCTTGAATTCGTCGAAGGGCAGGGCACCGAACGCGCTGCCGGGGATGCCGGCCTCCTGCATCGACACGAACCGATTGGCGATCGCGAACCCCGTGACGAAGGCATCCACGGTCCCGAGTTGCGGGCCATAGAACCAGAAGTTCCGCCCGAGTTCGTAGAAGACCGTCTGATCGAAGGTGCCACCTTCGGCCGCGCCGGCGTAGAGCTGATCGAACGCGCTGGTCGTGAGCTCGATGCCGGTGGCTCCGAGAAAGCCGATCGCGTTCGCCGCGCCTCCGAGCGCCGTGGGCACCTCGGCGATCGTGAGCAGGCCGTTATAGGCTCTGTACGTGGCCGGAGCCTGCCCGGTGATGGCGAGGTAGACCTCGTAGGCGGCATCGATCCTGTTCAGGATGTCCTGCATGACATCGCCGTCGAGATCGTTGGCCGATGTCAGGAGTGCGACGTGCTGGCCCTGCCAGGGATAGAGCGAGACGAGGTAGCCGTCGTACACGAAGTAGGGCAGCGCCCCGTCGGGAGAGATCGCCATTGCCGTCCGCTCCGCTTGTCCGGCCCGGATATCGGGGATGGGGGGCCCACGGTACCGCCGGCGCGGTTTGCCTGTCTCGGCCGCGATGTGGCACCCGCGAGCAATTGCGGCTTAAGTCTTCCGGAGCGGTTGCGCCGGCTCGGGCGAAGGGCCGGTTTCACTCAGGGCGTCCGGTGCGCGCTTCGCCGACGCGGCGATGGAGCGCATCCTGTCCTTCGCGCCGGCCGCGCCCCGCCTCGCCTCCTGTGCCCGCCCGCATTGATCGCGCGGCCGCGGGGTTCTATTCCGTTGCGATGACGAACCCGATCCATATCGTCGGCGGTGGCCTCGCCGGTTCCGAAGCGGCCTGGCAGGTTGCGCAGGGCGGCCGCACGGTCGTGCTGCACGAGATGCGGCCCGTTCGCGCCACCGATGCCCACCACACCGACGGGCTGGCCGAACTGGTCTGCTCCAACTCCTTCCGCTCGGACGACGCGAACGGCAACGCCGTCGGCCTGCTGCATCAGGAGATGCGCAGCCTCGACTCGCTGATCATGCGCACGGCCGACGCCCACCAAGTGCCCGCGGGCGGGGCGCTCGCCGTCGATCGCGAGGGGTTTTCGCGGGCCGTCACCGCGGCGCTGGAGGAACACCCCAACATCACCATCGTCCGTGAGGAGGTCGCCGGCCTTCCCCCCGAGGACTGGGGTTCGACCATCCTCGCCACCGGCCCCCTCACCTCCCCGGCGCTGGCCGAGGCCGTCGGCACGCTGACGGGCCGGGAATCGCTCGCCTTCTTCGACGCCATCGCCCCGATCGTCCACCGCGACTCGATCGACATGGGCAAGGCGTGGTTCCAGTCCCGCTACGACAAGGCCGGCCCCGGCGGCACGGGGGCGGATTACCTCAACTGCCCGATGGACCGGGAGCAGTACGAGGCCTTCGTCGCCGCGTTGATCGCGGGCGAGAAGACGGCGTTCAAGGAATGGGAGGCCTCGACCCCCTATTTCGACGGCTGCCTGCCGATCGAGGTGATGGCCGAGCGTGGGCCCGAGACCCTGCGCCACGGGCCGATGAAGCCGGTTGGGCTCACCAATCCGCACAACCCGACGGTCAAGGCCTACGCCATCGTCCAACTGCGTCAGGACAATGCGCTCGGCACCCTGTTCAACATGGTGGGCTTCCAGACCAAGCTGCGCCACGCCGAGCAGGTCCGGGTCTTCCGCACGATTCCGGGGCTGGAGAATGCCGAGTTCGCCCGGCTCGGCGGCCTGCACCGCAACACCTATCTCGACAGCCCGCGCCTGCTCGACGCGACCCTGCGGCTGAAGGCACGGCCCCAGCTTCGCTTCGCCGGCCAGATCACCGGATGCGAGGGGTACGTCGAGAGCGCCGCGGTCGGGCTGATGGCCGGCCGCTACGCGCTCGCCGAGGCGGAGGGGCAGACGCTCGCTCCCCTGCCCCCGACGACCGCGCTCGGGGCGCTCATCGGCCACATCACCGGCGGCCATGTCGAGGCGCCCGAGGAGGCGGAGCGCAACGCACCGCGCTCGTTCCAGCCGATGAACGTGAATTTCGGGCTGTTCCCGCCGCTGGCGCAGATGCCCCGCAACGAGACCGGCAAGCGCCTGCGCGGGCCCGAGAAGGCGGCGCTCAAGAAGCGCGCGCTCACCGACCGGGCGCGGGAAGACCTCGCTGCCTGGATGACGGGTGAGCGACTTCCGCACGCGGCGGAGTAGAGAGCGGCTCCGCCGGCTTCAGGGCGCGGCCCTGAACACCCGCCAAAGGGCCGTGAGGCCCTTTGGGGACCCGATGACCTCAGAACGGACCGGCACGGCGCCCGCGAAGCGGCGGCCCTCAGCGTAGCCGTCGCGCACCGCCTCGACCAGATTGACCTTGCCGAGCAGCGCCACGATCAGCGTACCGGCATCCATGCCCTCGGGCCGCTCATGCGCGTCGCGGAAGGTCACCACCGGCAGGTCGAGCAGAACGGCCTCGACTGGCGCGCTCGTCAGGCGAGCGCGAGGCGGGCAATCGCCTGTCCGTCATTTCAGCCATGCTGACTTGGGGTTAGGAGAACCACATTCGCGGTTTCAAGCGGCTGTACCGTGCCGACCGAGCCGGGATTGTCCCGGCTGCCCGAGCCGATCGATGCCTTCATGCGCGTGGCGCCGATCGAGCCGCAGCGCGCCGATCATCGCCCTCCTCACCGGACCACGCCAGGCCGACATCCTTCGCCGGCCCTAGTCGTCCTACGATGGCAGCGCAATCCCGCTCAGGCAGGCTAAGAGCGCCCGCGGCGCCCGATTGGTGCCGATGGGGTCAGATCCCTGCACGCAAGCGCTCCGGCGCATGCTGGATGGTATGGAGCGCAGGTCGCTGCTGATCCTGACGACGAAGACCGATCGCGCCTTCCAGAAAAGGTACTTCGCCCGACTCTGGGAGGAGGCGACGGAGACCGTTGTTGGGAGCATCGCTCTGCCAGGGCTCGACGAGACCGCCGCCCTGCACGTCCGCGACCTGTGCGGAACGGCCGTAACGATGCTGTCGGAGGCCGGCTGCAGCCCGCAGCAAATCGCAACGATCACAGGCCAATCGCGCAAGACGGTGACCGTGATTTTGGGCCCCTACCTCGCTCGCACGAGAGCGCTAGCGGACCAAACAAACTTCAGTTGGGAGAACTCACCGCGAACGGAACTTGCAAACCATCTGCAAGCCGTAACCCCGACGCCGAAGGCATCAAAGGGGAAAACTTATATCTAGCAGAAGAGTAGATGGCGCGCCCGAAAGGATTCGAACCTCTGACCCCCAGATTCGTAGTCTGGTGCTCTATCCAGCTGAGCTACGGGCGCCTTTTTTACTTCTTGACGCCCTTGCGGGGCGTTCCTCTTCTTGCTTGGTCGGAGTGGCAGGATTTGAACCTGCGACCCCCACGTCCCGAACGTGGTGCGCTACCAGACTGCGCTACACTCCGATGCCGGCCCCCGAGGGCCGACGAGCGGGCTTATAGCCGGCACTTTTCGCGGTCGCAAGCGGGTCAGGGCGCTTCATGGCCCTTATTGCGCAGATAGGACGGCTTTTCGCGCTCAAGATTCGGCGAATTTCCGAGCAAGATGCTGACAAACATGGATATTTAAAAATTCCCGTTTTGCCCGGCGGCATCACGCCAAAGCCGGGCCGCGCCCCGACGGGTCCCTTGCGAGCCGGCTCCCTGTCGATCCTAGGCGCCATGGTCGGGGCGGTCGGTATCTGCGCGATCGCGTGACACCCCGTTGTTCGACTCCTGCCGTGACCGGTGATGGGCGCATCACGCTTGAGGCGGGTCGCCGGCTTGGCAGGGGCTGAACAGCGCCCACGTCTCGACCTGCGGCGCGATTGCTGGCGCCGTCTGCGCCACTGGCGGCGGTCGGTAAGATCGACCGGAGCCGGGGTGCGTCTGGACGGTGTCCGTCGTCACGACCAAAGAGGGCGGCCCTGCCAGCGGCCCGAACCCAACGGACCGGGCGATGCGGGCACGAAACGCCACCGACGCGTGCGGCACGCCGCTCGGCCTGAGGCTAACGGGTGCCAACCAGCATGACGGCCGGCGGTTGGCGCCCCTTCGATGCCGTGCCGCCTTGCAGCAGGCGATCACCGGCCGACTTTTCGCCGGCCTCGTCCTGCCCGTGCGATGTCCCCCCGCTGCCACAAGCGCGTCCGGCTGCCCTCTGACCTCAAAGTACCCAGGTCGATGCTGGCAAATCGCCGAGCCTGGCCCAGCGCTGTGCGGCGGCAGGGCAAGGGCTCTCCGGGCTCGGTGTCGGTCGCAACGCCTCCACGGGCCGCCTCCGGCGCGTGCAGCCGGACTGGAGCCTGCCGGTGACGCCGGATCTCCTTCGTCACGACAAGGCGGCTCGCAGCCATGCCTGGCAGCACCTCCGGCGATCCGTGCGGCGGCGGAACCGGACGGCTTGGTCCGTCAAGCGGTCGGCGCTTACCTCTAGATCGCATTCTGAAACGCGAAAGGGCGGCACGCCTGTGCCGCCCTAGAGCAAACCTGCTTCGACCAATCAGGCGTAGACGCTGCTCGGTGCCTGCGGGAACTTCTCGGCGAGCGCCCGACGCAACTTCTCCAGGGCGCGGTTCTCGATCTGCCGGACGCGCTCCTTGGAGATGCCGAGGCGGTGGCCCAGCGCTTCGAGGGTCGCTTGATCCTCGGCGAGGCGCCGTTCCCGCAGGATCCGGAGCTCGCGTTCGGAGAGCACCGTCAGGGCCTGCCGCAGCCAGATGAGCCGCCGTTCGCCATCGACCAGGGCCGAGACCGTTTCATCAGGCAGGGCGGCGTTGTCGACCAGGAAGTCCATGCGCTCGGAGGACGCTTCGCTCTCCTCGCCGACCGGGGCGTTCAGCGACATGTCAGGGCCCGACAGGCGGGCATCCATGAGCGCCACGTCCTCGCGTGAGACGCCGATCGCGGTGGCGATCCGTCCATGGATCTCCGACCCGACCTGCTCCTCGGTCGATTGCATCAGCCGGGCGCGCAGGCGGCGCAGGTTGAAGAACAGGGCCTTCTGCGCGGAACTCGTTCCGCCGCGCACGATCGACCAGTTGCGCAGGATGTAGTCCTGGATCGAGGCGCGGATCCACCACGTGGCGTAGGTGGAGAAGCGGACTTCGCGCTCCGGCTCAAACCGGGCCGCGGCCTCCATCAGGCCGACATGACCCTCTTGCACGAGATCGGCCATCGGCAAGCCGTAATGGCGGAACCGGCCGGCAAGCGCGATCACGAGGCGCATATGCGCGGAGATCAGACGGTGCAGGGCGCGCTCGTCGCGCGCTTCCTTCCAGGCCACCGCCAGCCCACGCTCTTCATCCCTCGCAAGGAACGGCGCCTCCATCGCTGTTCGAATGAACTGACGCCGCATCCCCGCGATCTCTGCCATCCCCGCCTCTCTCGTTCGAGCATTCTTGGTTCGAGCGTTTCGGATCCGCTCGCTCCGTCCCGTCGGTCGGCGACATGCCGGACAGGACCATGGGGCAAGCCCTCCGTGGCAGAGGCACAACACATCCGTGCGACGCTTGTTCCCTACGGGCGCGTGGCGTCGGAGGCGAAAGGGTCAAGAGCTGTACGGGCGGCGCATGAAAAAAGGGCCCGGCGTGGCGCCGAGCCCTCTGGTTCACACATGCGAATCGTGCAGCGATCTGATTCGCTGACGGAAGCCGTCTCAGGCGGCCTCTTCCTGCACGTCGTCCTCGCCCTCGGCATCGGCTTCCGCATCGGCCTTGGCGCGGCGCGGCGATTTCGCGAGGCTCTGCTCGATCAGCTTGAGCGCTTCGGTCTCGGTGATCTTGTTCACCGAGGAGATCTCGCGCACGACGCGGTCCAGGGCGGCCTCGTAGAGCTGACGCTCGCTGTAGGACTGCTCGGGCTGGGCCTCGGAGCGGAAGAGGTCGCGCACCACTTCGGTAACCGAGATCAGGTCGCCGGAATTGATCTTGGCCTCGTATTCCTGGGCGCGACGCGACCACATCGTGCGCTTGATGCGGGCGCGGCCGGTGAGCACGTCGAGGGCCTTCTTGACGAGTTCCGGCTCGGCGAGCTTGCGCATGCCGACGCTGTTGGCCTTCGCGGTGGGAACGCGCAGGACCATCTTGTCCTTTTCGAACGAGACGACGAACAGTTCGAGCTTGTAGCCCGCGATCTCCTGCTCTTCGATCGCGGTGATCCGCCCGACGCCGTGCGCCGGATACACGACCGCCTCGCCGGTCTTGAAGCCTTGGCGGCCTGCTACCGTCGTCTTCTTGGCTGTGGTCATGCGGAATGAGCCTCCACTGTCATCCACGCGGGGCGCGTCCACGCCCGCACGCTCGTCACCTCCGGGGCGGGACACCCGGCGCATGCCTCTGTCCGGCGGCGCGCCATTGAGGCGCTGGCCGGTTCCCGGGCTCTCGCGTTGCTCACACCACACGAAGGCACCCACCGGGAGCGAGATGCTTCCGGCGGTCGATTGCAGCCAGCCTCTTTTCCAGGAAGATGGAACTCGCTTTGAGGGCGATCAGGAGGGGCGCATCGGGCGTGAGCGACGGCGAGCCCTTATGTAACACGAACAGGCCGGCGAATCAAAGGATTGCCGGCGCGCGAGCGCGTCTCCGCAGGGGAGGATCGAAGGTTTTTCGCCAGCCGAAAAGAGCGTCGCCGGAGCTTCCGGTGGATCTTTCGAGGGAGGCCGTGGTGCGTTTGGGGCATCGCCCCGGATGAACCGCCTGCGACGAGACGCCGCCGCGGTTCCAGGGCCCGTCCCGCCGTGCTGCCCGTGGGCGCGCGGCGGAGGAGCTCAGTCGCCGGAGCCGGGGTTGGGCGAGAAATGGGCCTCCAGCTTGCCGCTCACGCCATCCCACTGCTTGGCGTCGGAGGGGGCGTCCTTCTTTTGGGTGATGTTGGGCCAGGTCTTGGCGTAGTCGGCGTTGAGCTTCAGCCAGCTCTCCAGATCGCCCTCGGTGTCGGGCTTGATCGCCTCGGCGGGGCATTCCGGTTCGCAGACGCCGCAATCGATGCATTCGTCGGGGTGGATGACGAGCATGTTCTCGCCCTCGTAGAAGCAATCCACGGGGCACACCTCGACGCAGTCCATGTACTTGCACTTGATGCAGTTGTCGGTGACGACGTAGGTCATGGGCCGTTCGGTCCTTAAATCCGCTTGCCTGGGTGGGGGCTTGCCTGGGCAGGGGCGGGCGCGCTCCTCACCGGCCCGTCGCCCGCTTGCGGATGCGATCCCCTCGTGCGGCGGTTTCAAGCGTCCCGGGCGCCGCCGCCGCCCGATTTGGAAGCGCTCTAGCCCTTGGCCGATGGGCTGACAAGCGCGCCTTGCCGCCCGCCCTCCCCTGCGCGGTGCGAAGGGTTTTTCGGCAACGCCTCCGCCTGCGTCTTTGATCCGATGCGATCCCGCCTGGCGGCTGAAATGTGAAGTCGAAGCTGAATGTTTAGATCTGCGTAGTCTTAGTCGTTGGTTAATTTTACTGTCTTTGACAATCGAGCTTGTCCGGCAGGCAACCTTGGCCGCACTCTGTACGTCGAATGTTATGCCACGCTGAGACCCGTGCGGGACTCGCGGCGGCGTCGAAATCGTATCGAAGTCGCGTTCCGAGGTTGTTATGGCCACCCCCCTGCCCCGCTCGAGCCTGTTCCCCTCCCTTGCCGTCGCCGCCGTCTCGGTGATCGCCCTGGCCGCGCCCGCGCAAGCCGGGGGCGGCTGTGTCAGCGCCGAATGCTACCGCCGCATCGTGACGCCGCCGGTCTACGACACCGTCGCGGAGCGCGTGCTGGTCCAGCCGCCGCGCACCGTCTACCGCACCACGCCGCCGATCTACGACACGGTGTCCGAGCGGGTGCTGGTCGCCCCCGGCTCGCGCCGTTGGGAGACCAGCATCGATGCTTACGGCCAGCTCGTCGGCTGCTGGGTGACCACCCCGCCGCGCTACGCGGTGCAGACCCGCCGGGTGCTGGTGCGGCCGCCGGAGGTGATCCCGCACACCGTGCCTCCGGTCTACACCACCACGCAGCGCCGGGTGCTGGTGCAGCCCGCCCGCGCCGCCTGGGTGCCCGCGGGCGGGCCCGAGTTCGGCCCTGGTCCCGGCTATGGCCCTCTCGGTGTCGGATCGATTCCGGACGCCCTCGGCATCGCCGGCGCCTCCTCTGCGGACGTGGCGGTGGGTCTCGGCTTCTCCCGGGGCAGCATCTACGACGGCTATTGAGGCCCGCGGCCATGTCGGTCTCAAGCGTCGGTCTCGACCGGCGGCCTTGATTCAGGGCCGGGCCGCCGTAGCTCCCCTCCCGACATGAGACGGGAGGAGCGGACCATGGCGGCGTTCAGAGCCTGGGTGATCGAGAAGGGCGAAGCCGGCCAGAGCCTCGCCCTGCGCGACTTCGACGAGGCCGACCTGATGGACGGCGACGTCACCGTGCGGGTCTCGCATTCGGGCCTGAACTACAAGGACGGGCTCGCCATGACCGGCCGGATGCCGGTGGTCCGCCGCTTCCCGATGATCCCCGGCATCGACTTCGCCGGCACCGTCGAGGCCTCGGCGCATCCCGACTACAAGGCCGGCGACGCCGTGGTGCTCACCGGCTGGGGCGTCGGTGAGACCCATCTCGGCGGTCTCGCCGAGCGCGCCCGGGTGCGCGGCGACTGGCTGGTGCCCCTGCCCGAGGGTCTGAGCCCGGCCGAGGCCATGGCGATCGGCACCGCGGGCTACACGGCGATGCTCTCGGTTCTCGCCCTGGAGCGGCACGGGCTCACCCCCGAGGCCGGGCCGGCGCTGGTGACGGGGGCCTCCGGCGGCGTCGGCTCGGTGGCGGTGGCGCTCTTGAAGCGCGCCGGCTGGCACGTCATCGCCGCGACCGGCCGGAGCGGCGAGGCCGATTACCTGAAAGGTCTCGGTGCGGCCGAGATCCTGGAGCGCGAGGCGCTCGCGGGCGAGCCGCGCCCGCTGGCCAAGGAGCGCTGGGCCGCGGGCATCGACGCGGTCGGCGGCCGGGTGCTCGCCAACGTCCTGTCCATGACGAAGGGTGGCGGTGCCATCGCCGCCTGCGGCAATGCCGGGGGCATGGACCTGCCGAGTTCGGTCGCACCCTTCATCCTGCGCGGGGTCTCCCTGCTCGGCATCAACAGCGTGACGACGCCGCAAGCGCCCCGCCGCGAAGCCTGGGCCCGGCTCGCACGCGACCTCGACCGTGATCGGCTCAAGGCCATGACGCGGACGGTCTCCCTGGAAGAGGCGGGCGGCCTCGCCGAAACCCTGCTCGACGGTCAGGTGCGGGGCCGGACCGTCGTCGCCATCGGTGGAACCGCGGCTTAGGCTTGGGCATTTCGTATCTTATGAGCAGAGCATTCGTCCGTGAGCCGGAAGGTGGCGAGGCCTTCGAGGATCTTCCCGATCGGCCCATCTCCTCCCACACCAACTTCGTGACGCCTGAGGGCCTTGCGCAGATCGAGGCCGAGGTGGCGCGCTTGGAGGCGGAGCTGTCCGGCCTCTCGCCGCAGCAGGACAAAGCCGACCACACCCGTGTCTCGCGCGATCTGCGCTATTGGACCGCGCGGAAGAACTCGGCCGAACCGGTCGAAGCGTTCGAGGGCGATACCGTGCGCTTCGGCGCGACCGTGACCGTGCTGCGCGAGGACGACACGCGCCAGACCTTCCGCATCGTCGGCGAGGACGAGGCCGACCCGTCCGCCGGCTCGATCTCTTACGTCGCGCCGCTGGCCCAAGCGCTCACCGGCAAGGGCGTCGGCGACACCGTGACGGTCAACGACCACGAGTTCGAGATCGCCGAGATCCGCTAAGGTCGAAGGTTTCGAAAGGACAAGTCCTTTCGCGGGTCCAGGGCAGAGCCCTGGTGAAGGAGGTTCGGGGCGCTGCCCCGAGACCCCGCCAAAGAGATGATCCCTTTGGAATCCCGCTATTCGTTCAGGTGAACAGGCTCGACACGCTCGATTCCGTCGCCGTGCGCCCGATCGCTTCGCCGAGCAGCGGTGCGATCGAGATCACGCGGATGTTGCGGGCGAGCTTGACCGCCTGCGTCGGCAGGATCGAGTCGGTGATGACGAGTTCCTTCATCCGCGAGGCGGCGATGCGCGAGACCGCGCCGCCCGACAGCACCCCGTGGGTGATGTAGGCGGAGACCTCCTTGGCGCCCGCGTTGAGCAGGGCTTCGGCTGCGTTCACCAGCGTGCCGCCGGAATCGACGATGTCGTCGACGAGGATGCAGGACTGGCCCTCGACGTCGCCGATGATGTTCATCACCTCCGACTCGCCCGCCCGCTCGCGGCGCTTGTCGACGATGGCCAGCGACGCATCGATGCGCTTGGCGAGCGCGCGGGCACGCACCACGCCGCCGACGTCGGGCGAGACCACCATGCGCTCGCCGGGCGCCAGGCGCTCCTTGATGTCGCGCACCATCACGGGGGCGGCAAACAGGTTGTCGGTGGGGATGTCGAAGAAGCCTTGGATCTGTCCGGCGTGGAGATCGAGCGTCAGCACCCGGTCGGCGCCGGCCTCGGTGATGAGGTTGCACACCAGCTTGGCCGAGATCGGCGTGCGGCCCGAGGTGCGCCGATCCTGCCGGGCGTAGCCGAAATAGGGGATCACCGCCGTGATGCGCCGCGCCGACGACCGACGCGCGGCGTCGATCATGATCAGCAGTTCCATCAGGTGGTCGTTGGCGGGGAACGAGGTCGACTGGACGATGAACACGTCCTCGCCGCGCACGTTCTCCTGCAGCTCGACGAAGATCTCCATGTCGGCGAAGCGCCGGACCATGCAGTTCGCGAGCGGCAATTCGAGGTAGCCGGCGATTGCTTCCGCAAGCGGACGGCTCGCGTTGCCGGCGATGATCTTGATGGACGACGTCATGCCGGGCGTCTCTCGGCTCACTCTGCAAGTCATTCGCGGGACGCGCGCGAAACGATTACGTCCGAGACCGCACAAGCATCCGGCCGCGCGGCTCATACCAGCGGGGCCGAGCCCTCACAATGGTTTCGTGAGAAGGACTTCACTGCGCGGGCCCCGCCCTGCCCCCTTAGGGCTCGAGCAGGCGGTGCAGGTGGACGATGAAGTAGCGGGTCTGCGCGTTGTCGACGGTGGCCTGCGCCTTCGAGCGCCACGCGGTCTGGGCCGAGGCGTAGTCGGGAAAGACGCCGACGATGTCGAGATCCTTCACGTCGCGGAAGCGCACCCCCGAGACATCCTCCAGCTCGCCGCCGAAGACGAGGTGAAGCTTCTGGTCCGAGTCGATCGTCGTGGTCACGCGTCTCTCCTGCGGGATGCCGGGGCCCGCCGCCGGTGAGGCAGGAGCCGTGCCGCTCGGTCGCAGAGGCGGCCGTGCCGGTCAAGGTGCTTGCCGCGCAAGGAGGGGCTGATGCGGGAGCCTAAGGATGGTTGTCCTTGAGATGGGCAATCCTTCTGGTTGTGAAGGCCTGATGTCTCGTAGTCTCGCGCGAGGCTCGAATCAGGAGGTTGCGATGGTAGAGCGCGGATGGCGATGGAGACTCCGCCGGAGGTTCGCTGAGCGTCCGATCCTGACTGCCGTTCAGCTCGCCTGTTTCGTGCTCTGGGTCGGCGTCGTCGGCTTGGGCACCTACTTGTCCTTCGCCCTGCCCTACTTCCCACCTCCCCCGGGCGCAAAGTGTTACTTCACCGATGCCCTAATCATCTTCATCGAGTGCCGAGATGGTTTCCCCACGTTGTGGTTGAACATTGCGTGGTGGTGGACTTGGGGAAGCTTCGTGACAATCAGCTTCCTGCCCTTCTCCCTACCTGTCGCGTTGCCGGCGCTCGTGACGCTTGGCTTTGCGCTTGGGTTCGCTCGCTTGCTGTATCGCTGGCGCTGGACTTCATGAGGCGGTGGGCGGCTCCGCGCTTGCCCAGTCGCTATAATTGAAGCCGCTCGGATGGCTCAGAACAGCGATCCCTGCCGCGCGGCCGGTTCGGCCGCCGCCTTCTCAGGCTTCGGTGCGGGCTCGGGCGCGGCCCGGCGGGGCGCACGCTTCGGGCGCGGCGCCGAGCGCGGGGCTTCGGCAACGGGGGGCGCAACGGGGTCGTCCGGAGCCTCCTCCGGGCGCGCAAAGATAGCGCCGTCCGCGAACTGGAGCTGGAACCGCGCGGCTCGGGCCGCGGCCGCGGCCGAGCGCACCGGCAGGCCGTCGGCGTCGCGCACGAGCGCGTAGCCGCGGGCGAGCACGGCCTTGTAGCTGAGCGCTCCGAGCAGGCTGGTGAGCGCGTCGAGCCGGTCGCGGCGGCGCTCGACGATGCGGCTCATGGCGGTGCGCGGACGGTGGTCGATGGCGGCGAGCCGTGCCCGCGCCTCGGCCAGCGCGATCGCCGGGGAGCGCCGGGTCAGGCGATCGGCGACGCGGTTCAGGCGCTCGCGGGAATCGCGGGCATTGGCGGCGAGCGCCGGCCGCAGCCGCGCGTCGGCGAGATCGAGGCGCTGGCGCTTGACGGCGAGGAAGGCGTCGGCGCCGGGGATCGCCCGCACGAGCGCCCGGAAATCCGCCCGCTCGCGCTCGATCCGCCGCAGCATCGTGCCCGCCTGCCGGGCGCCGAGCTCGTGGACCTGGGCGCTGAGTTCGGCCCGCACCGGCACCGCCATTTCGGCCGCGCCCGTAGGCGTCGGGGCGCGGCGGTCCGAGGCGAAGTCGATCAGCGTCGTATCGGTTTCGTGGCCGACGGCGGAGATCAACGGGATCTCGGACTCGGCGGCGGCGCGCACCACCGCCTCCTCGTTGAAGGCCCAGAGATCCTCGATCGAGCCGCCGCCGCGGGCGACGATCAGCACGTCCGGCCGCGGGATCGGGCCATCGGGCGACAGCGCGTTGAAGCCTCGGATCGCCGCGGCGATCTCCTCGGCCGCCCCCTCCCCCTGCACCCGCACCGGCCAGACCAGCACGGGGCGGGGAAAGCGGTCCTCCAGCCGGTGGAGGATGTCGCGGATCACCGCGCCGGTCGGCGAGGTGACGACGCCGATCACCCGCGGCAGGAACGGGATCGGCCGCTTCCGGTCAGTCTCGAACAGCCCCTCGGCCGCGAGCTGGCGCTTGCGCTCCTCCAGCAGCGCCATCCAGGCGCCGATGCCGGCAGGCTCCATCGAGTCGATGACGATCTGGTACGAGGATTTTCCGGCAAAGGTCGTGATCTTGCCGGTGGCGACGACTTCGAGCCCTTCCTTGGGCTTCTGGCGCAGGCGCCCGAGCACGCCCTTCCACACCACCGCGTCGATCTTCGCCGAGCCGTCTTTCAGCGAGAAATAGGCGTGGCCCGAGCCGTGCGGCCCGCGATAGCCGGTGATCTCGCCGCGCAGACGCACATGCCCGAAGGCGTCCTCCAGGGTGCGCTTCAGGGCGGCAGCGAGATCGCCGACCGACCATTCGGGGGTGTTGGCCTGGAGCAGCGCCGATGGCGCCGGCTCCCCCGGCGGCGGCACGGCGGCGGCAGAGGTCGCAGGACGTGGCGGGGGCACGAGCGGCATGGGGCCGGACGCTAGGGAACGGGCCGGGAGAGGTAAAGGCCGACCGCGCGATCAGCTGGGGAACGGCCTGCGGGTGTGGCGCCGGAGCCGCGTCGTTACCCTTGCTGACGGCTTGTTCTGCGAGGGCACGCGCGCCGCACGGAACGCCAGCTGCGCCGGATTCTCGAGGGAAGACGTCGAGCGAACAGGACAGCGGGTGCGATGAACGCGCCTGGCGTCAGATCAGGCGCGTGAGGATCAGCGCTGCCGTCACGGCCGGGGCGGCGGCGGCCGCCATGGCCCAGGGCCAGACCGGCGCGAGCCGCGAACGGCGGTTGTCGTTGGCGGCCCGTGGCGCCGAGCGGCGCTGCACCACGTAGTGCGACAGCCGAACGACGGGTTGCTCGCGGGGTGTGCGGGCGGGGGGGGCGATCGAGTGGCGACAGATCGGCATGGCAGACATCAACAGGCGAGCCCGGCCAACCGTTCCGTCCGGCGCGCGGGATAAAGCGATCCCGTGAGAGGGCCGCCCCGACGCGCTCACCACAGCGAGAATTCGGTGGCGAAATCCGTGCTCCGCAGCGGGCATTTCGGCGCGGGGCAGGGCTCGGCCGGGACGGTCGCGAGCACGCCGTCCGCCCCCGCCTCGAAGCGCAGGCGCACCGGCGGGTCGTCCTCCTTGGCGTAAGCGAGCCGCACCTCGAAGCGCACCGCGTCGAAGGTTTTGCGGTCGGCATAGACGATCACGTCGCGGGAGACGGATTCGCCCGGGTTGAGGTCGGAGGGCTCGCTCGGGAGCGGCGTCGCACCGGAGAACAGCAACCCCTGGCGCAGGATCGGCGTCCCGCCGCTCTCGCGCACGTAGTCGCGGGCGGCATCGACGCTCGCCGTGCCGGAAAGCGAGGCCCGGAAGGCGGCCTCCCGCGCCGCCGTGTCGTCGCCCGGTTCGGAGAAGCGGGTGCGGATGCCGACCACGGTGTAGGTGAGCCCGAGCACGCGCACCCCCGCCTGGCCGACATTGGTGCGGGTCACGGTCGAGCGGATCGCCACCCGGTCGCCGCGCTCGCCGACCCGGGCGAGGTCAGTCTTGACCGAGACCGAGGGCGGGGCGAGCCCCGGTTTGATCCGCGCCTCGTAGACGAAGGTGTAGACGCCCCAGGCCCCTGCCCCGAGGATCGCCAGCGTCTGCACCAGGGTGCTGGCGCCCTCTAGGCCGAGCCCGCGGCGCTTTCGGCCCGGCCCCTCGTGACGGTCCGGCTGACGATCTGTCGGCGCCATAAGGCAGCTTCTCCCGTGCGTTGCCGGGGCAAACGCGAAACGCCCTTTCCCCGGCCCAAAATTTTTTGGATAGGGTTCTTCTCATGACCGAGCCCTTCTCCATCCTGCTCATCGGCTCCGGCGGGCGCGAGCACGCGCTGGCCTGGGCCATCGCGAAATCGCCGCTCTGCACGCGGCTGTTCATCGCCCCCGGCAATCCGGGGACGGCGCAGCACGGCGAGAACCGGCCGGACCTCGCGGTGTCCGATCACGCCGCCGTCGTCGCGTTCTGCCGGGCGGAAGGGGTCGGGTTGGTGGTGGTGGGGCCGGAGGCGCCGCTGGTGGCGGGCCTCGTCGACGACCTTCAGGCCGCCGGCATCCCCGCCTTCGGGCCGACGAAGGCCGCGGCGCAGCTCGAAGGCTCGAAGGGCTTCACCAAGGATCTGTGCGCCGAGCACGACATCCCGACCGCGGCCTTCGCTCGCTTCACCGACCTCGAGCCGGCTTTGGCCTATCTGCGCGCGCGCGGCGCGCCGATCGTGGTCAAGGCCGACGGGCTCGCCGCCGGCAAGGGCGTGACCGTGGCCGAGACGCTGCCCGAGGCCGAGGCCGCCGTGCGGGCGATCCTCGACGGAATGGAAGGCGGGGCGCTCGTCATCGAGGAATGCCTGTTCGGCGAGGAGGCGAGCTTCTTCGCGCTCTGCGATGGCACCCGTGCGGTGCCGATCGGGACGGCGCAGGACCACAAGCGCGTCCATGACGGCGACCTCGGCCCGAATACCGGGGGCATGGGCGCCTATTCCCCCGCCTCCATCGTCACGCCGGAGATCACCGAGACGGTGATGACGCGGATCATCGCGCCGACGCTGGCCGGCATGGCCGCCCGCGGCACGCCGTTTTCCGGCATCCTCTATGCCGGGCTGATGCTGACGGCAGAGGGCCCCAAACTCATCGAGTACAACACCCGCTTCGGCGATCCGGAGGCGCAGGTGCTGATGCCGCGTCTGACCGGCGATCTCGTGCCGGCGCTGCTGGCGGCGGCTCAAGGCGACCTCTCCGGCGTCGCCATCGGTTTCGATGCCTCCCGCGCCGCGCTCACGGTGGTGATGGCGGCGCAGGGCTATCCCGGCGCGGTGACCCGCGGCACTGAGATCCGCGGCGTCGAGGCGGCCGGGGGCGAGGCGGGCGACGCGACGGTTCTGGTGTTCCAGGCCGGCACCCGCCGCGACGGCGACCGGCTGCTCGCCGATGGCGGCCGGGTGCTCGCGGTCACGGCGCTCGGTGCCAGCGTCGGGCAAGCGAAAGACCGCGCCTACGCGGCGGTGAAGCGCATCGACTGGCCGGACGGCTTCTTCCGCAGCGATATCGGCGGCCGGGAGGTCGCCCGCGAAGCGGCTTCCGGAGAGACGGCCTCCAAGGGCGACTGATGAAGGGCGACTGATGCCCGATTTCCTCGACCTCGCCTTCGCCGCCGCCCGCGAGGCCGCGGCTCTGGGCGAGGTGCCGGTCGGTGCGGCCGTGGTGCGGGACGGGACCGTGCTCGCGGTCGCGGGCAACCGGCCGCGCACGCTGTGCGACCCCACGGCTCATGCCGAGATCCTGGCGATCCGCGCCGCCTGCACCGCGCTAAGTGACGAACGCCTCACTGGCTGCGACCTCTACGTGACCCTGGAGCCCTGCCCGATGTGCGCGGGTGCGATCGCCTTCGCCCGTATCCGCCGGCTCTACTACGCCGCCTCCGACCCCAAGGGCGGTGGCGTCGAGCACGGCCCTCGCGTGTTCAACCAGCCGACCTGCCACCATGCGCCGGAGGTCTATTCGGGCTTTCGCGAGGGCGAGGCGGCGGGGCTCCTCAGGGCGTTTTTCGCCGAGCGGCGGGGGTGAGCCGGGAGGGGCGTCGTAACGGAGCGTCGAACCGCGGCTGCGGGCGGCGCGTTCGACCCTTCGTCCTCGCAATGCAGCGGAGCCTCCTCCCATGGTCCCGACCTACCAGCGTGCCCTAATCGTCGGTGCCGGCCCCGGCCTGAGCGCCTCGCTGGCCCGCTTGTTCGTGGCCGAGGGGCTGAAGGTCGGGCTCGCCGCGCGCAACACCGAAAAACTCAACGACCTCGCCGCGGAGACGGGGGCCGTCATCCATGCCTGCGATGCCACCGATCCGGGCGCGGTCGAGGCGCTGTTCCCCCGGCTCGAACCGGCGCTCGGCGGTGCGCCGGACGTGGTGGTCTACAACGCCAGCGGACGGCTGCGCGGCGCGACTGTCGATCTCGATCCGGAGGCGGTGGCCCGCGCCCTCTCGGTCTCGGCCTATGGCGGTTTCCTCGTGGCGCAAGCCGCCGCCCGGCGGATGCTGCCCCACCGCCACGGCGCGATCCTGTTCACCGGTGCCTCGGCGAGCGTGAAGGGATTTGCGGGCTCGGCCCCCTTCGCCATGGGCAAGTTCGCCCTGCGCGGCCTCGCGCAGAGCCTTGCCCGGGAGCTTCAGCCCCAGGGCATCCACGTCGCCCATGTTGTGATCGACGGCGCCATCCGCTCCGCCGCCCGGCCCGATCCGCAGGACCAACCCGACGCGACTCTCGATCCGGACGCCATCGCGAAGGGCTACCTCGCCCTCCTGCGCCAGGATCGCAGCGCCTGGACCGATGAGATCACCCTGCGGCCGTGGGTCGAGCGCTTTTGAGGAATCACGCCGCCAGGAAAGCCTGCAACGCTCGCAAAGTCGGCTCCGGCGCCTCCTCGGCCATGAAGTGGCCGGAGGCGATGCGGGCACCCTGCGCCTGGGGCGCAAAGGTCCGTTGCCAGGCCGCCAGCGCGGTCTCGGGCTTGTCCCGGTCGAGATAGGCCTCGCTCGCAAGCACGAGCACCGGCATCGGCAGGGTCCGGCCCGCGGCGAGGTCGGCGCGGTCGGCGGCGCGGTCGGGCCCGTCGGCGCCGCCGGCCCGGTAATCCTCGCACATCGCATGGATGCGCTCGGGCACGCTCCAGGCCTGCCGGTAGAGGGTGAGCGCACGGGCGTCGAAGGCGGTCAGATCGTGGCGCGCGGTCCAGTCGCGCAGCAGCCCCTCGAAATAGCCGTCCGGATCGCGGCGGATCGCCGTCTCCGGTTCCGGGGCGGGACGCGACAGGAACGGCCAGTGCGGGTTCGCCTCGGGGTTCGCCTCGATGCGGGCCCACTGCACGTCGGTCGGCACGATGTCGAGCAGCGCGAGTCGCTCGATCCGGCCGGGTTCGTCGAGGGCGAGCCGGTAGCCGATGCGGGCGCCGCGATCATGGCCGGCCAGCGCGAAGCGGATATGGCCGAGCCGCTCCATCACCGCGACGATCTCCGCCCCGAGTCGCCGCTTGGCGTAGGCGTTCTCCCCACTCCCCGAATCCGGCGCGGCCGACCAGCCGTAGCCTTTCAGGTCGAGGGCGATGACGCGGTGCGTCTGGGCGAGCGCCGACGCCAGCCGGTGCCACATCGCGTGGCTCTGCGGAAAGCCGTGCAGAAGCAGGAGCGGCGGCGCCGCTTCGGGACCGCCCGCCCGGCCGAACCAGCGGCCCGCCGGCCCCTCGATCCAGAGCGGCGCGAAGCCGGGAAACAGGTCGTCGCCCTCTGCCATCCGCCGTCCTTCCCACGCCACCGCTTCCGTATCGCGGATAACTGCTCGGTGGGGCGAAGGCTCCGGCGTACCCGACCCGACGGCCGTTTGGGGCCCTGAGATTGCGATGATGCAACCTTGCGGAATTTTCTAAGGTCTTTGCAATCCAGGCGACAGTCATGGGGCCCTTCTGCACTTGGAGTCCACTTGAAGCTCACTTGAGTCTCACTTGGGCCAACACGGAAAGGGTAAAATTTAGGCGAAATGTCCAAGACGCGGGCATGAGGAAATATTCACTTTTAGGCGTAAAAGTCCGGCTCGTCCGCGGTGATCTCATGCCCCTGAACGACCTCGAAGAACTCGCGCGAATCGCCTTCGACTGGCTCTGGGCCACCGATGCCGAGGATCGATTCAGCTACGTCTCCTCAGGCGCCGAGCGTGTGCTGGGCCGCTCTCCGGCGGAGCTGATCGGGCTCACGCGGTCGGCCCTGGTCTGCGAGGGGGAGGGTGAGAGCCTTGCCGTCTACCGCGAGACGATCACCGCCCGCCGCCCGTTCCGCGACCTGACCTACGTCTACCGCCATCCCGACGGCACGCCGCGCTGGTTCGAGATCAGCGGCCGCCCGCATTTGTCGCCCGAGGGCGATTTCCTGGGCTATCACGGCGTCGGCAGCGACGTCACCGAGCAGCACCGGACCCGGTGCGCCCTGGTCGAGGCGCACGCCGAACTCAGCGAGCAGAACCGGCGCTTCGACGCGGCCCTGGAGAACATGACGCACGGCCTGTGCATGTTCGATGCGGAGCAGCGGCTCCTGGTGTGGAACCGGCGCTACCTGGGGATCTTCGGCCTGCCCGACGACGCGGTCCATGTCGGCATGGGCCAGCGCGCCATCATCGAGATGCTGGTGGCGCGCGGGTGCTACAAGCGCGGCGCCACGGTCGATGCGATCAGCGAGGGCACCCGCACCTCGCTCAGCGGAGACGGGTCGAAATCGGTTCTGCGCGAACTCGCCGACGGGCGGGTCATCGCCGTGATCCACCGGCCCATGGCCGATGGCGGCGGCTGGGTGGCGACCTTCGAGGACATCACCGAGCGGCGGCGCAACGAGGCGCGCATCATCCACATGGCCCGCCACGACGGGCTCACCGACCTGCCGAACCGCACCCACCTGCGCGAGGTCGGCGCCGAATGGCTCGCGGCGTTGCGCACCGCCGCGGAGGCGCCGCTCGCGGTGCTCTGCCTCGACCTCGACCGGTTCAAGCCGGTCAACGACAGCTTCGGCCACGCGGTGGGCGATGCCCTGCTGCGGGCGGTGGCCGATCGGCTGCGCGGGCACGTGCGCAGCCACGATGTTGTGGCCCGGCTCGGCGGCGACGAATTCGCGGTGCTCTCCCGCGTCGAGGATGCGGCCGCGGCCGCGGCCCTGGCCGAGCGCCTGATCGAGACCGTGGCCGCGCCCTACACCCTCGACGGAATCACCGTCGAGATCGGGATGAGCGCCGGCATCGCCCTGGCCGAGGGCGACGTCCCGCACGACATCGAGCGCCTCCTCAAGGAGGCTGACCTCGCCCTCTACGAGGCGAAGACCGAGGGGCGCGGCACCGTCCGCCTGTTCGAGCCGCAGATGGACGAGACCCTGCGCGAG
Source organism: Methylorubrum sp. SL192 (assembly GCF_026672325.1). Classification (NCBI taxonomy): domain Bacteria; kingdom Pseudomonadati; phylum Pseudomonadota; class Alphaproteobacteria; order Hyphomicrobiales; family Methylobacteriaceae; genus Methylorubrum; species Methylorubrum sp. SL192. Next base: position 3,136,532 of record NZ_JAPPQV010000003.1, on the reverse strand, counting down.
CGGCTCGGCCTCGAACGCGAGCTGCGCGAGGCGCTCACGCTGGACCGCTTCGAACTGCATTATCAGCCGCTCGTGGACCTGTCCGACAACCGCATCACCGGCATGGAGGCGCTGATCCGCTGGCACCATCCCGAGCGCGGGCTCGTGAGCCCGGCGGTGTTTATCCCGCTCGCCGAGGAGACCGGCCTGATCGTGCCGATCGGCGAATGGGTGCTGCGCCAAGCCTGCCGGGACGCGGTGGACTGGCCGGGCGAAATCAGCGTGGCCGTCAACGTCTCGCCGCTGCAGCTGCGCCACCGCGGCTTCATCCAGAGCGTGCTCGGCGCGCTCGCGGCCAGCGGCCTCAAGGCGAGCCGGCTCGAACTGGAGATCACCGAGAACGTGCTGCTCGACGACACCGAGGCGAACCTCGAAACGCTCCACACCCTGCGCAAGCTCGGCGTGCGCATCTCCATGGACGATTTCGGAACCGGCTATTCCTCGATCAGCTACCTGCGCCGCTTCCCCTTCGACAAGATCAAGATCGACCGTTCCTTCGTGCGCGACTGCGCCGCCCAGTCGGAGGCTGGCGCGATCATCCGCGCCATCGTGAGCCTGGGGGCGAGCCTCGGCATCACCACCTTGGTCGAAGGCGTCGAGACCGAGCCGCAGCTCGCCACGATCCGGGCCGAGGGGGCGCAGGAGGTGCAGGGTTACCTGTTCAGCCCGCCCCGCCCGGTCCACGAGATCGCCGTCCTGCTCGAAGCCGGGACCACGGCCGAGGGCCGGCCCGGGCGGACGCTGGCGGCCTGACGGATCTTTTCGCGAGCTTTCGAGCGCCCGGGGGACGGGCTCCGGGCGCCTTTACGCGTTGCAGCACCCCCTGCCCTACAGGGTTCGAAATACGATCGGCTCGATCGTGTGAGGGGCTGCTGAGTTGTGATGAGCCGCTTACACGGCCCAGACGGGGGCCGCGATCAGACGAGCGCGGCTACCCGACTCGGGTCTCGCGGGAAACGGATTGCAGCGCCGTTCCTCGTGCTGACGCACCGCGCTCGTACCAGCCCTTCGAGCGGTTCACGATCCACACGACCGAGAGCATGACCGGCACCTCGATGAGGACGCCGACCACGGTGGCGAGCGCCGCGCCCGAGTTGAAGCCGAACAGGCTGATGGCGGCCGCCACCGCGAGCTCGAAGAAGTTCGAGGCGCCGATCAACGCCGAGGGGCCGGCGACGCAGTGCTGTTCGCCCGCAGCGCGGTTGAGCAGGTAGGCCAGCCCCGCGTTCAGGTAGACCTGGATGAGGATGGGAACCGCGAGCAGACCGATGACCGCCGGCTGGGCCAGGATCTGCTCGCCCTGGAAGCCGAACAGCAGCACCAGGGTGGCCAGCAGCGCCACCAGCGAGACCGGACCGAGCCGGCCGAGCAGACGGTCGAGGGCGGCTTGGCCGCCGGATGCCAGCAGAATTCGGCGGACCGCCTGCGCGATCACGACGGGGATGACGATGTAGAGCACCACCGACAGCACCAGCGTTCCCCAGGGCACGGTGATGGCCGACAGGCCGAGCAGAAGGCCGACGAGGGGCGCGAACGCCACCACCATGATGGTGTCGTTGAGCGCCACTTGGCTCAGCGTGAAGTGCGGCTCGCCGCGGGTCAGGTTCGACCACACGAACACCATCGCCGTGCAGGGCGCAGCGGCCAGGATGATGAGCCCGGCGATGTAGCTGTCGATCTGCTCCGCGGGCAGGTAGGGTCGGAACAGGGTGCCGATGAACAGCCAGCCCAGCGCCGCCATCGAGAACGGCTTCACCGCCCAGTTGATGAAGAGCGTCACGCCGATGCCGCGCCAGTGCCGCCCGACCTGACGCAGCGCGACGAAGTCGATCTTGAGCAGCATGGGGATGACCATGAGCCAGATCAGCACCGCCACCGGCAGGTTCACCTTGGCGACTTCGGCGGCGCCGACAGCGTGGAAGACGCCGGGCATGACGTGGCCGAGCGCGATGCCGGCCACGATGCACAGGGCCACCCAGAGGGTGAGGAAGCGTTCGAACAGGGACATCGGGCTTCCTCAGGCGGCGCTGACGCGACGACCGTGCTCGTCCACCACGCGCTCGCCGTCCTCCTTCACGAACGCGCCCCGCTGGGCCGGCAGAAGGTCGAGCACCGCCTCGGACGGCCTGCACAAGCGTACGCCCTTCGGGCTCGCCACGAGCGGGCGGTTGAGGAGGGCCGGGTGGGCCTCGATCGCGTCGAGGAGCTGCGCGTCGGTAAACGCCGGATCGGCCAGGTTGAGCTCGGCATAGGGTGTTCCCTTGTCCCGCAGCGCATCACGGACCGAGAGGCCAGCGCGGGCGAGCATCCGAGTGATGAGCGCCCGGCTCGGCGGAGTCTTCAGGTACTCGACCACGTGCGGCTCGATGCCGGCGTTGCGGATCATGGCCAGGGTGTTGCGGGACGTGCCGCAGGCAGGGTTGTGGTAGATGACGATGTCGAACGCCTCAGGCATGGGCGGTGTCTCCGGTGGGGCAGTCGCAGGCGGACAGGGCGGCGACGGCCGGGGCGCAGACCTCCGGCCGACCCTGGCAGCAATCGCGCATCAGAAAGGCGATCAGGGCGGACAGGCCAGCGTATGCGGCGCTGTAGATGACCGACTTGCCCTCGCGGCGGAACGTGATCAGCCCAGCATGCGAGAGCTCCTTCAAGTGGAAGGACAGGTTGGTGCTGGCGACCCCGACCTCGGCCGCCAGCGCCCCGGCGGCGAGGCCGTCGGGCCCGGCGATGACGAGCGCGCGCACGACACGGAGGCGGTGCTCCTGGCCGAGTGCGGCGAAGGCGGCGAGGGCTTGCCGTTCGTCCATGTCTGGTCCATCAATTCAACGTTTGTTGAAACGTATGGAAAGATTGCTGCGTGGACAAGCCCCATCAGCCGTTCGCCGACGGGTTGCCGAACCTCTCCGAGGCGCATGTCGAACTGCCCACTACCGAGCGAGTGCAGGCGTCGACGCCGCTCGCGCACGCGCCGCGCTTCCTGATCCTCTACGGTTCGCTGCGAGAGCGGTCCTTCAGCCGGTTCCTGGCCTACGAGGCGGCCCGGCTGCTGGAGGCGATGGGCGGTGAGGTGCGGATCTTCCATGCGCACGGCCTGCCGCTCCCCGACGACGCGACGGCCGACCACCCGAAGGTGCGGGAGCTCCGCGAACTCTCGGTCTGGTCCGAGGGGCAGGTCTGGGTGAGCCCCGAGCGGCACGGCAACCTGACCGGGGTGATGAAAAGCCAGATCGATTGGCTGCCGCTGAGCGAGGGCTCGGTCCGCCCGACGCAGGGGCGCACGCTTGCGGTGATGCAGGTGTCGGGCGGTTCGCAGAGCTTCAATGCGGTGAACAGCCTGCGGGTGCTCGGGCGCTGGATGCGGATGATCACCATCCCGAACCAGTCCTCGGTGCCGATGGCCTACAAGGAGTTCGACGAGGCCGGCCGCATGAAGCCGGGGCCGCTCTACGACCGGGTCGTGGACGTGTGCGAGGAGCTGATGAAGTTCACGCTCCTGACCCGCGGACGGGCCGATTACCTCGTCGACCGCTACTCCGAGCGCAAGGAGCGTGAGCCCGACCGGCTCAAGGCGGTCGCCGCCGATGTGGGCTTTGTCCGGGCGCCATCCTCCGAGCGGGCATCGTAGGCCGGCCGAACGCGGCGGGGCCGGGCGCTTCCCGGAACGCTTCGCTCCCGGCAACCGTTTTCAGCGCCATCGACGGAACGATTCCGGCAGCTTGGCAATTTCTCAGCCAGGACAGACTTCGAAAGACACTGCAAGACATCGTCCGAGACGGACGTCAGGAGGATACCATGATCGGTTGGGCTGTTACCTTTCTCGTCGTCGCTCTGATCGCTGCGCTGCTCGGCTTCGGCGGCATCGCCGGCACCGCCGTGGAAGCGGCCAAGATCGTGTTCTTCGTCGCGATCGCGCTGTTCCTGATCTCGGCGGTGATGGGCGCGGTGCGCGGTCGTTCGCCGCGACTGTGACCGACTTGAACCGCACGGTTCGATGAAAGGGCGGCCCTCGCGGGCCGCCTTTTCCTTTTGTGCAACCCGCTGCTCTGATAAGGGGCGCGGATGACCGACATTCCAGACCCCTCCCCGGCCGTGCCCGCGGACCAACCCGCCGCGCCCGAGGGCGAGCGCATCGCCAAGGCCATCGCCCGCGCCGGCATCGCTTCCCGCCGCGACGCGGAGGCCCTGATCGAGGCCGGCCGCGTCACCCTCAACGGCAAGGTTCTGACCTCGCCGGCGATCAACGTCACCGATTCCGATCGCATCACGGTGGACGACGAGCCCCTGCCCGCCCGCGAGCGGACCCGGCTGTGGCTGCTGCACAAGCCGCGCGGCGTCGTCACCACCGCCCGCGACCCGGAGGGCCGCCCGACGGTGTTCGACGGCCTGCCCGAAGAGCTGCCGCGGGTCGTCGCCATCGGCCGGCTCGACATCAACACCGAAGGGCTGCTGCTCCTCACCAATGACGGGGGGCTGGCCAAGGTGATCGCCCATCCCGATACCGGCTGGCTGCGCCGCTACCGGGTGCGCGCCTTCGGCGACGTGACCCAGCCCGATCTCGACAAGCTCAAGAAGGGCCTGACCGTCGACGGCATGGAGTACGGCCCGATCGAGGCGACCCTCGACCGGGCGCAGGGCGACAACGTCTGGCTGACGCTCGGCCTGCGCGAGGGCAAGAACCGCGAGGTCAAGCGCATCCTGGAGCATCTCGGCCTGTCGGTGAACCGGCTGATCCGGCTCTCGTTCGGACCGTTCCAGCTCGGCGACCTCGAAGTCGGCCTCGTCGAGGAGATCCGCACCAGGGTTCTGAAGGACCAGCTCGGAAAGAACCTCGCCGAGCAGGCCGGCGTCGATTTCGAGAGCCCGGTGCGCGAGACGATCGCCCCCTTCGGCAGCCCGAAGAAGGCCACCCGCGCCGCGCAGGCGGCGCCCGCAGGACGGGGCCGTCAAGGCGCGCGCGACGAGGGCGCCTCGGAGGCCCGCTCGGGGTCTCGCGGCGGCTCGGCCGGCCGTCCGCCGCGCGATCCCGCCCGCCCTGCCGCCCCCCGCGCCGGTGCGCGCCCGGCCCCGCGTCCCCCTTCCCCGACCGTGTGGCGCGCCGACGAGGAGACGCGGCCTCGCGCCTCGAAGGTGCCGCGCCGGGGCATGGACCCCAAGACCGCCCGCGCGGCGGCGGCCGAGCGCGGCCGCGAGCGGGTCGGCGCGATCCAGGCGGCCGGCGAGCGCCGGGTGCTGGTGGAGCGGCTTCAGCCCTCGCCCGAGAAGCCCGCACCCGAGCCGCATCGCCGGGTCCGCTTCCGCAACGAGGAGGAGCGGTCCGCGCCCCGCGACAGGGCGCGCGAAGACAGGCCGCGCCAGGATCGGCCAGGTCAAGATCGGCCGCGCGATGACAGGCCGCGCAGCGAGGGACCGCGCGAGAACCGCGCCCGCGACGAGCGGCCGGGCCGGGACGAGTTCCGCCACGGCGCACCCGCGGGCGATGCCCGTCCCCGCCGCCGCGAGGCCGGGGAGGCCGCACCGGCCGAGCGGCGCGGGCCGCCCCGCGAGCGCCCGTCCGATTTCGAGGGGCGTCCGCCGCGTGAGCGGAGCGAGGGCCGGCCTCAGCGTGACTTCCATGGTGACTCCCGTGAGCGCGGCGAGGGTGCACCCCGCCGCGAGCGGCCGAGCGAAGGGCGCCCGCCCGAGCGTCGCGGCCCCCCGCGCGACCGGCCCCGTGCCGCCGAAGGCGAGCGGCCGGCCCGCCCTCCGCGCGGCGCCGAGGCGTCCGATCGTCCCGCCTTCCGCAAGGGCCCCGGCAAGGGGCCCGGTGGTGGTGCAGGCAAGAGCTTCGGCGGCAAGCCCGGCTTCAAGGGCGGTGACCGCGACGGCGCCAGGGGCGATTTCAAGGGCGGCGCGAAAGGTGGCCCGCGGGGCGACTTCAAGCCCGGTGGTGGCGGCCGGCCCGGTGGGCGCCCGAGCGGACGTCCCGGCGGCAAGCCCGGCGGTGCCCCTGGGGGACGTCCCGGTGGTGGCGGCAAGCCGGGACCGCGCGGGGGCGGACGTCCGAGCCGTCCGCCGCGCGGCGAGGGCTAAGGGGCTTCGCGCGTGCGGATCGTCGGCGGCGAATGGCGCGGGCGCAGGCTGGTCGGACCGAAGGCGGAGGGCATCCGCCCGACCTCCGACCGCCTGCGCGAGGCCCTGTTCAACGTGCTCGCCCACGCCTACGACGACGCGGTTGAGGATGCGGTGGTGCTCGACCTGTTCGCGGGTACCGGCGCCCTCGGCTTCGAGGCGCTGTCCCGCGGCGCGGCCCGCGCGCTCTTCGTGGACGAGGGGCGCCAGGCCGGCACCCTGATCCGCGCCGCGATCGCCGCCCTTGGCTGCGAGGACCGCGCCCGGCTGATCCCGCGCGACGCGACCCGGCTCGGACCTGCCCTGGACCGGCCCGCGACGCTGGTCTTCTGCGATCCGCCCTACCGGAAGAACCTTGCACCCGCGGCCCTCGCGGCGGCGGCCGGGGGCGGTTGGCTCAGCCGCGGCGCGCTGGTCCTCGTCGAGGAGGCCGCCGAGGCCGGCCCGGTCCTGCCACCGGGTTTCGAGGAACGGGAGCGGCGCAGCTACGGCGAGACCATGGTGACCTTCGGTCGCTTTGCGGGTTGAGCCCTTCGCCCGCGCCGTGAGGTCGCCCTATCTCGCTCGGGCCACGCCCGTCCGCGAGAGGAGCCCGCCTCCATGCCGCCCGTCCCGCCGCTTTCCCGCCGAACCCTGTTGCAGGGCGCGGCCCTCACCGCCGGAGCGGGCTTCGCGCCGGCCCTGCTGCGCCCGGCCCGCGCCGCCGACGCCCTGATCACCCGGCCGATCCCCTCTTCCGGTGAGCGATTGCCGGCCATGGGCATCGGCACCTCGCGCCGCTACGAGGTGGCGCCGACGCCCGAGGCGACCGCGCCCTTGCGCGAGGCGGTCGAGCGCTTCGTCGCGCTCGGCGGCCGGGTGATCGACACCGCCCCGAGCTACGGCACCGCGGAGGACGTGCTCGGCCTGATCCTCGACGGCCTGCGCGAAAAGATCTTTCTCGCCACCAAGGTCGCCGCCCGCGGCCGGGAGGCGGCCCAGGCCGAGACCGAGCGCTCGTTCCAGCGCCTGCGCACGGACAAGATCGATCTCATCGCCGTGCACAACCTCGTCGACACGGAAGTGAACCTCGCGGTCCTGCGCACGCTCAAGGAGAAGGGCCGCATCCGTTATGTCGGCGTCACGGTCTGGCGCGACGAGCAGTTCCCCGAGCTTGAAACGGTGATGAAGCGGGAGAAGCTCGACTTCGTGCAGGTGAACTACGCCCTCGACAGCCGGGCGGCGGCCGAACGCGTCCTGCCGCTGGCGGTTGAGCGCGGCGTGGCGGTGATGGTCAACGTGCCCTTCGGCCGCGACCGCCTGTTCAAGGCCGTGAAGGACAAGCCCCTGCCCGCCTTCGCCGCCGAATTTGGCTGCAAGAGCTGGGCGCAGTTCTTCCTCAAATACGTGCTCGCCAACGAGGCCGTGACTTGCCCGATCCCGGGCATGGCCAAGGCGAGTTACGTCGAGGACAACCTCGCCGCCGCGACCGGGCGGCTGCCGGACGCCGCCGAGCGGCGCAAGATGGAGGCCTTCATCGATGCGGTCTGACTGTTTTGGGATTTCTTCCGTTCGGCGTGGGGTACTGGCTCTGCTGGCCGGCACGCTTCTGCTCCCCGCCCTGCCCGCTCTCGCTCAATCGGAAAATCCCAAAAGAATCGGGATCATCGGGGCGGGCAATATCGGCGGCACGCTCGGCCGTCTCTGGATCAAGGCGGGCTACGAGGTGTTCTTCGCCTCCCGCCACCCCGAGGAGCTGAAGCCGCTCGTCGAGGAACTCGGGCCCAAGGCGCGGGCCGGCACCCCGGCGGAGGCGATCGCCTTCGGCAACGCCGTGCTGATCGCAGTGCCCTACAAGGCCTATCCGGACTTGGGGCGTGAGAACGCCGCGGCGCTGAAGAACAAGGTCGTGATCGATGCCGGCAACGCGGTGAAGGCCCGCGACGGGGCCGTCGCCGACGAGGTCGAGCGCGACGGCATCGGTGCGGTCTCGGCCAAGTATCTGGCCGGCGCCCATGTGGTGCGCGCCTTCAATGCGGCCAACTACAAGATCTTCCAGAAGAATGCCGGCCGGCCCGAGCCGCGCATGGCGGTGCCGATCGCCGGCAACGACCCGAAGGCGCTGGAGACCGCCCGCACCCTGGTCTCGGATGCCGGCTTCGACCCCGTCGTGGTCGGCGAACTGAAGGCGGCCGATACCTTCGCCATGGGCTCGCCCGGCTTCGGGCACGACCTCTCGGCGCCGGAGCTGAAGCAGAAGCTCGGGGTGAAGCCTTGAGCGAGGCCCCGGCCTCTTCGTCGGGCTTTTCGCTCTCTGACCGCCTCGCCCGCCTCGTCGATGTGAGGCCGGGCGAGGGCCCGGCGCTGGCTTGGTCTTGGGCCTACATCTTCGCGCTGCTCGCGAGCTACTACGTGCTGCGCCCGATCCGCGACCAGATGGGCGTGGCGGGCGGCCTGGAAAACCTGCCCTGGCTGTTCCTGGCGACGCTGATCGGCATGCTGGCGCTGAACCTGCCCTTCGCCTGGCTGGTCAAGCGCCTGCCGCGGGCGCGCTTCGTGCCCCTCACCTACCGCTTCTTCATCCTCAACATCCTGATTTTTTCCGCCCTGATCGCGCTTACGGACGGTGAAACCGCGGTCTGGGTGGGCCGAGCCTTCTTCGTCTGGCTCTCGATCTTCAACCTGTTCGTGGTCTCGATCTTCTGGGCCACGGTGGTGGACGTGTTCTCGACGGAACAGGGCAAGCGCCTGTTCGGGTTCATCGCGGCGGGCGCGACGCTCGGCGCGATCTGCGGCTCGGCGGTGACGGCGACGCTGGCGCGCGACGTGCCGACCTGGGCGCTGCTCATCGCTGCCGCCGTGCTCCTGGAGGCGGCGGTCTTCGCCATGCGCGGCCTCGCCCGCCTGATCGGGCGCCTCCACGAGGTGCCGGAGGATTCGCGGGCGGGCGAGGTGATCGGCGGCGACATCTGGGCCGGCATCCGGCGCACCGTCGCTTCGCCCTACCTCCTGAACATCGCGCTGTTTCTGGCGCTGTTCTCGATCACCGCGACCTTCCTGTATTTCGAGCAGGCGGCGGTGGCCAAGAACAACTTCCCCAGCCGGGGGGCGCAGACGGCCTTCTTCGCCAATGTCGATCTCGCCGTGAACGCCCTGACGCTCGGCGTGCAGCTCTTCCTCACCGGGCGCATCACGCGCTGGCTCGGGGTCGGCGTGACGCTGGCGCTGCTGCCGGCGGCGAGCATCGTGGGATTTGCCGCGCTGGCACTCTCGCCGAGCGTCGCCTCGGTGGTGGTGATCTACGTGCTGCGCCGGGCCGGCAACTTCGCCATCGCCCGGCCGGTGCGCGAGGTGCTGTTCACGGTGGTGCCGCGCGAGGACCGCTACAAGGCGAAAAGCTTCATCGACACGGTGGTCTACCGCCTCGGCGATCAGGTCGGCGCGTGGTCCCATGCGGGGCTGGCCGCGCTCGGTTTCGGCGGCCACGCCGCGGCGGTGGTGGCGGTGCCGCTCTCGGCCGCATGGCTCCTCAACGCGCTCTGGCTCGGCCGGGCGCAGGCGCGGCGGCAAGACACGGCACAGCAAGAGGCGGCACAGCTGGCGGCACAAGCAGACGACAATCCGGCGCCATCGCCACCGCGCCCGGCCTGAGGTCAATTGTTGCAAAAGTTGTTTTCAGTTTAACCCTGTCGCTTCGGGCGGATGCGGTGCACCTCGACAACGGGGACAGGCGGCGATGCGGCATCGCAGCGCGCGCATGTTGTCGGCGACAATCGGACATAGAACAGAAACAGTCGCCGTGCGGTATTCGTGGGATCATCCCGCGCCATGGCTCGGGCCAAGGCTTCGTGCCTCTCACAAAATTCCCGTCGGCATGGCCAGGCTAAGGGCCGTCGGCGACCGGGCGTTTCGTGAGGCACTCTGACCGGACATCCACCGGAGATCCAACTTCACCGGAGATTCATGGGACTCGTCCAGTACGCCCTCAAGTTCCGCATCACGACCTATGTCCTCGCGGTGCTGATGATGCTCGGCGGCGTCAGCGCCATCGTCGTCACCCCCAAGGACGTGCTGCCGGCGGTCGATATCCCCGTCGTCGTCGTGGTCTGGACCTATACGGGCCTGTCCGCGCCGGAGATGGAGAAGCGGATTACGACCTATTCCGAGTTCGGAATCTCCAACAACGTCAACAACATCGCCCGAATGGAATCGACGAGCCTGCAGGGCACGTCGGTGATGAAGATCTACTTCGACCAGAGCGTCAGCATCGATCTGGCCATCGCCCAGGTCGTCTCCTCCACGAACTCGATCCGCGCGCTGATGCCGCCGGGCGTGCAGCCGCCCGTCATCGTGCGCTTCTCCGCCTCGTCGGTGCCCGTGATCCAGCTCGCGCTGACCTCGGCCAAGGACAGCCTCAACAAGGTCTACGACTACGCCCAGTACCGCATCCGCCAGCGCCTGACCCAGGTGCCGGGCTCGACCCTGCCCTCCCCCTTCGGCGGCGCCCCGCGCCAGGTCATGGTCGATCTCGACCTGCACGCGCTCCAGGCGCTCGGGATGACGCCGCTGGAGGTCACCAACGCGGTGACCTCGCAGAACCTGACGATCCCCTCGGGCCTCGCCAAGATCGGCGAGCAGCAATACCCGGTGCAGATGAACGCGACGCCGGATGCGATCGCGGCGTTGAACGAGATCCCGATCAAGGTGGTCAACGGCCAGCCGGTGCTGGTGCGCGACGTGGCCTATGTCCGCGACGGCGGCCCGCCGCAGGTCAACGTGGTGCGGGCCGACGGCGCCGCCTCGGTGCTGATGCGGGTCTTGAAGAACGGCACCGCCTCGACGCTCGATGTCGTCAACAACGTCAAGGCGGCACTCCCCGACATCCGCGCGGCGGCCCCCGAGGGCATGGAGATCAAGCCGCTCTTCGACCAGTCGGTCTTCGTCTCGAACGCGATCGAGGGCGTGTGGCACGAAGCCGTCATCGCCGCCGCGCTGACGGGTCTGACCATCCTGCTGTTCCTCGGCTCGTGGCGCTCGACCTTGATCGTGCTCGTCTCGATCCCGCTCTGCCTGATGACCTCGCTAGCCCTGCTCGCCGCCCTCGGTCACACCATCAACGTGATGACGCTCGGCGGGCTGGCGCTCGCGGTCGGCATCCTCGTCGACGACGTGACGGTGGCGATCGAGAACACCTACCGCCTGTTCGAGGAGGGCAAGCCCTTCCGCAACGCCGTGGTCGAGGGTGCCGCGGGCATCGCTAAGCCGGCGCTGATCTCGACGCTGTCGATCTGCGCCGCCTTCGTCTCGGTCTTCGCGCTCACCGACACGCCGAAGTATCTGTTCACGCCGCAGGCGCTCGCGGTCGTGTTCGCGATGCTGACCTCCTACCTCCTCACCCGCACGCTCGTGCCGGTGATGATCGACGTGCTGGTGGCGCGCGAATACCTGCAGCACCACGGCGGCGAAGCGGACGCCCCGCGCCGCGGGCGGATCGAGCGGGCGCTTGTCTGGCTGCTCTCCCCCGTCTTCCGGCTGGCCGGCGCCTTCCGCCGCGGTTTCGAGGCGCGGTTCGACCGGTTCCACCGCGGCTATGTCGGGCTGCTCCACGCCGTTCTACGCCACCCGGTCGCGACGGTGACCGGCGTCGTCCTGCTGTTTGCCGGCACCGGCGGGCTCTTCGTCTTCACGGGGCAGGACTACTTCCCGCAGGTCGAATCGAGCCAGATGACGATGCACCTGCGCACCCGGCCGGGGATGCGCATCGAGACCGCCGAGCAGACCTTCGCCGAGGTCGAGAAGGTGGTGCGCGAGGTGATCCCCGAGGATGAGATCGACCAGATCCTCGACAATATCGGCCTGCCCTCGAACAACTATAACTTCGCCTTCTCCGACGGCTCCTTCGTCTCCTACAACGACGGGCAGATGCTCATCGACCTGAAGGACGAGCACGGCCCGGTCGCCGAGTACCAGCGCCGCCTGCGCGAGATTCTGCGCGAGCGCTTCCCCGACATGATCGTCTACTTCCAGCCCTCCGACATCATCACGCAGATCCTCAATTTCGGTGTGATCGCGCAGATCGACGTGCAGGTCTCGGGCCGCAACACGGTGAAGGATCTAGCCGCCGCCCGGCGCATCGAGGCGCGGCTGAAGGAGACGCCCGGCCTCGTCGACGTGCACCTGCACCAGATCGTCGATCAGCCGCAATTCTTCGTCGATGTCGACCGGCGGCTGGCCTCCGAACTCGGCCTGACCCAGCAGCAGGTGGCGCAAAGCCTCAACGTGTCGCTGTCGGGCTCCTTCCAGGTGAACCCGAACTTCTGGACCGACCCGAAGACCGGCATCCCCTACCAGCTCTGGGTCCAGACGCCAGAATACCGCAACGCCTCGCTCACCGCCCTGCAGAACACCCCGCTCTTTGCCCGCGCCAATGCCGGTAGCGGGCCCGGCGCGCTGACGCTGCTGTCGAGCATCGCCACGATCACCCGCCAGCCGACGCAGACGGTGATCAACCACGTCAACACGCAGCCGACCTTCAACGTCTACGCCGCGGTGCAGGACCGCGACCTCGGCGCGGTCGCCCGGGATATCGATCGGATCGTCGCCGAGGAGCAGAAGACGCTGCCGGCGCCCGACAAGATTAGCGTGCGCGGGCAGATCGAGAACATGCGCGCCGCCTTCTTCCGGCTCGGCATCGGGCTCGGCATCGCGGTCGTCGCCGTCTACCTCCTGATGGCGGTGAATTATCAGAGCTGGGGCGACCCCTTCGTGGTGCTGGCCGCCCTGCCGGTCGCCTTCTGCGGCATCGTCGCGAGCCTGTTCATCACCGGCACCGCCTTCTCGATCCCCTCGCTATTCGGCGCGATCATGTCGGTGGGCATCGCCTCGGCCAACTCGATCCTGCTCGTCACCTTCGCCAAGGAACACCGGGAGGCGACGGGCTGTTCGGCCCGTGAGGCGGCCATCGTCGCGGGCGAGACGCGGCTGCGGCCGGTGCTGATGACCGCGAGCGCGATGTTCTTGGGGCTGGTGCCGATGGCGCTCGGCACCGGCGAGGGCGGCGAGCAGAACGCGGCGCTCGCCCGCGCGGTGATGGGCGGCATCGCGCTCGGCACGCCCTCGACCCTGCTGTTCGTGCCGTTCCTGTACAGCCTGCTGCGGCGGGGCGAGGCCAAGCCGCTCGAGGATTATGTCTGATGACGCCCGTCCGATCCGACCGGAGGATTCGCCCGTGACCGACGGCGAGGACAAGAAAATCCCGCCGCCGCCGGGCAAGGGCGGCTTCGTGTGGGCCGGGCTGATCGCGCTCGGCCTGCTGGCCTATGGCGGCTACGGCCACTGGCAGCGGGCGGCCCGGGCCGAGTCGACGCGGGCGCGGCAGATGGAGTTCGTGCCGAAAGTGCGCACCGAGGAGGCCAAGCGCCTCGACGGGCCGATCGAGCTGACCCTGCCGGGCCAGACCGAGCCCTTCGCCACCGCGCGGATCTATCCCCGCGCCACCGGCTACATCGCCGAGCGCCATGTCGATCTCGGTTCGCGGGTGAAGAAGGGCGACGTGCTCCTGCGCATCGCCGCCCCGGATCTCGACCAGCAACTCGCGCAAGCCGAGGCGCAGCTCGGGCAGCTCGAGGCCCAGCTCCTGCGGGCCCGGGCCATGGTCGATCAGGCCAAGGCCAACACGAACCTCGCCCAGGCCACCAACTCGCGTACCTCGACGCTCGCCGGCCAGGGCTGGGCCTCGAAGCAGAACGCCGACAACACCCAGGCCGGCGTGCTGGCGCAGCAGGCGAACCTCGCCTCGGCGGAGGCCGACGTGAAGGTGGCACAGGCCAACATCAAGGCGCAGCAGGCGACCGTCGGGCGGCTCAAGGCGCTGACCGGCTTCGAGATCGTCACCGCCCCCTTCGACGGGGTGATCACCACCCGCAACGTCGATGTCGGCGACCTCGTCCAGGCCGATGCCGGCTCCGGCTCGCCGCTCCTGTCGATGGACCGGGACGACGTGCTGCGCATCTCGGTCAACGTGCCGCAGAACGCGGCGGTGGGCGTGCAGCCGGGCATCGCGGCCCAGATCAAGGTGCCGCAGATGCCCGACCGCAGCTTCGCCGGCGTGGTCGAGCGCAGCTCGGTGGCTTTGCTCGCCTCCTCGCGCACCCTGACGACGCAGGTCGACGTGCCGAACCCCGACCTCACCCTGCGGCCGGGCCTCTACGTCTACGTAACCCTGGCGATCCCCCGCACCGGCGGCGCCACGGTAGCGGTGCCGGCCGAGGCGCTGGTGTTCAACCAGTCCGGCACCCGCGTGGCGGTGGCCGGCGAGGACGACCGCGTGCGTTGGGTCGAGGTCCATGTCGCCCGCGACAAGGGCACGGTGGTCGAGGTGGACAAGGGGCTCTCGGGCGGCGAGCGCCTCGTGCTGAGCCCCCCGGCCGATCTCAAGGACGGCGGCCGCATCGCCCCCCAGGCGCCGAAATCGGACAAGCCGATGCAAGCCGCGCAGCGCTAAAACTTTCGCGCAGCGCTAAAACTTTCGCGCAGCGCTGATCCCATCCTCGTCCTCATCCTGAGGTGCCGGAGCGAAGCGGAGGCCTCGAAGGATCCTCCAGCAATCGCGCGATCGCTGGAGGATCCTTCGAGGCCCGCTGGCGCGGGCGCCTCAGGATGAGGGGTAGGTGGGATCGGTGGCCTTCCACCCGTTGGACCTTTCAGCAGGTTGCGCGGGCGGCCCCACTCGGCTCACATCCCGCCCGGAAACGCATCCCACGAGAAGGACCAGCCATGACCGACCTCAAAACGCTTCGCAGCCTGTCCGGCCTGCCGCCGGAGCCCGCTTCCCTGTCGGGCTCAGGCTTGGTGATGATCGACCTGCAGAACACCTACCGCGAGGGCGTGATGCGCCTGGAGGGCGTCGAGCCGGCGATCCGAGAGGCGCAGGCGCTGCTGGAACGGGCGCGCAACGCCGGGATCCCGGTCTTCCATGTGCGCCACGATGCCGGGCCTGGCTCGCCCTACGACCTCACCGCCGCCATCGGCCAGATCAGCGACGAGGTCGCCCCGCGGGAGGGGGAGCCCGTCATCACCAAGGCCTATCCGAGTTCCTTCGTCGGCACCGACCTGCAGGCGCAACTGGAGGCCGCCGGCGTCAAGGATGTGATCCTGGCCGGCTTCATGACGCATATGTGCGTGAATTCGACCGCGCGCAGCGCCTTCAACCTCGGCTTCCGCCCGACCGTGGTGGCCTCGGCCACCGCCACCCGCGCCCTGCCGGGCCCGGACGGTGCGACCGTACCGGCGGCCGCGGTGCAGGCCGCAAGCCTTGCGGCGCTCGGCGACCTGTTCGCGGTGGTGGCCCCGGATGCGGCGGCGATCCGGGGGTAGGGCGATCAGGCCGCGCGGGCGCGGGGCGGCGCGGACTCGTCCGTCGGCTGCTGCCCGAACACACGCTGGTAGAGCGCGGCGGGGCTGTGGCTGCGGCCTTCCGAATCGACGATGCGCACGTCGCTCATGCCGGAGGTCGTCAACGACAGGCCCTGCTCCAGGGCGCTCAGCAGGGAGCCGTGCTGCCAGGAATAGACGCGCGAAGCGGTGCCGGCGCTGACGGTGAAGCTCACGAGGCGACATTCCCAATGTTAAGACCGGCTGGCGACACCGGCGCCGGATCTGATGAAAGAAGAGGCAGCCCCGATCGGGGTTCCTAAAACTTGAGCTTTAATAGTGGCTCTTGGTTGACGAAGTCTTTGCGGAACCTGCCCCTTTCGGTGGCGGAACCGCGGGCGCCCGATGGCGGTATGATGGCAGCGGCGCCATTCGCGCCTTGCAGGGTGCCCGCCCGGTCCGCCGCATTGCCGGGGCGCGCCGGTCTCCTCAAGACGGGGGCGGGCGGCCTCTCAGGGCCGTTTCCCGACAGCCACAGCGGAGTGACGGACATGGAATACCGGCAGTTCGGACGCTCGGGCCTCAAGGTACCGGTGCTCAGCCTCGGCACCGCCACCTTCGGCGGCACCGACGCGTTCTTCCAGAACTGGGGCAGCACCGGCGTGGCCGAGGCGAGCCGCCTGATCGATCTCTGCCTCGATGCGGGCGTCAACTTCCTCGACACCGCCGACCTCTATTCGAGCGGCGATTCCGAAAAGATCCTCGGCGAGGCGATCAAGGGCCGCCGCGACCGGCTCCTGATCTCCACCAAGGCGACCTTCCGGGTCGGCGAGGACGTGAACGCCGTCGGCTCGTCGCGCCACCACCTGATCCGCGCCTGCGAGGCGAGCCTGAAGCGGCTCCAGACCGACCATATCGACGTCTACTTCATGCACGGCTTCGACGCGCTGACCCCCGTCGAGGAGACCCTGCGGGCGCTCGACGACCTCACCCGTTCGGGCAAGATCGGCTATATCGGCGCCTCGAACTTCTCCGGCTGGCAATTGATGAAGGCGCTGGCGACCTCGGAGAAGGAGGGGCTCGCCCGCTACGTCGTCTATCAGGGCTATTACTCGCTGATCGGCCGCCACTACGAGTGGGAGCTGATGCCGCTCGGCCTCGACCAGGGCGTCGGCCTGATGGTGTGGAGTCCGCTGGGCTGGGGCCGGCTCACCGGCAAGATCCGGCGGGGGCAGGCGGCCTCGGGCGGGCGGCTGTCCACGGCGAGCGGCGCGGAGGGCGGTCCCACCGTCTCCGACGACTACCTCTACGATGTGATTGATGCCCTCGACGCGGTCGCCGCCGAGACCGGCAAGACGGTGCCGCAGGTGGCGCTGAACTGGCTGCTCAGCCGCCCGACCGTGTGCAACATCGTCATCGGCGCCCGCAACGAGGAGCAGTTGAAGCAGAATCTCGGTGCGGTGGGCTGGTCGCTCACGCCCGACCAGATCGCCCGCCTCGACGCGGCGAGCCGGGAAAATCCGATCTATCCGTATTGGCACCAGATCGGCTTCGACGAGCGCAACCCCAAGCCGACGGCTTGGTGAGGCGGGACGGGTCCGCCAAGAACCCCTCTCCCCGCGGGCGGGGCGAGGGGATGCGTCCGCAAATCGACCCGGTGAGCCGTGAACGGCCTCACATGCTGATCTCGGGCCCGTGCTTGTCGCCGTCATCCGGCACAGGGCCGGCCTCGCCCTGCCAGGGCAGGCTTTGCCAGGGCGGCTGGCCGACCCGAGCCTCGTATTCCTCCAGCGGCAGGGTGGTCTCACCGCCCTCCCCGTCCTGAACCCGGACGTGGCTCGGGCGCGGCTGCTTCGGCGGGCAGAGGAACAGGCCCTTGAACGAGGTCGCCATCGTCAGAGCCCCTCCGGCTTTTCGCCCTTGGGCGTGCGATGGGGGTGTGCGGGGCGGGCGCGCAGGTAGCCCTTGAAGCGCAGATACTCGGCGACGATCTCGCAGATCGCCCGGTCCCGCGGCAGGCGCTCGACCGCGCAATGCTCGTCCAGCGCCGCCACGACCTCCGGCGGGAAGGTCAGGATGCCGGCAAGCTTCGGTTCGGGCGCCGGATCGGTCTCGTGTTCGGTCTCGCTCACGGTCTGCACCCTCTCTACACGCCGGATCCGGCCGGCGGTACGCCCTGCTCCGGCGTGGGGATCACACCGAGCCCGTCCGCATCGCCGGGTCGGGTGGCCCCGAGCCGCCGCAGCAGCGCTTCGTAGGTCTGTACCGCCGGGGAGTCCGATTGCAGCTCGCGAGTGTCGGCCAGGAGCCGGCGCACGTCCTCCACGAACAGGTCGCGCGCCTGCCCTCCTCCGGGGCTCGCCTCGAACAGGCGGCTGAGGGCCAACTCGAACACGCCCATGAGAAGGCCGAGTCGCTCGGTGTCGTCCGCCATCGCTCCCCTCCGGATGTCGTCCCGGCCGCTTGTGCGGTCCGGCCGAAGACTGGAACGCCCATGAGGCGCCCCGCGGTTCCGCCCCTGACAGTGCCGGGGATAATCCAGCCCCCCGCCACTGCGCCGCATGGGAAGACGCGCTCTGCCGCTCTAGGTTTTGTTCCTGGATGGCTTTCCCGTAAGGCCGGCAGCCCGCTCGCGGGCCGGTGCGCCCGCGCGGGGGTGCCGGAGCCGTTCGGGGGATGTCGTACGATTCATCGAACCCCGAGCCGCTTGTGTCGCCCCATTCGCTCCTCTCTCTCGCGCGGTCTCCTGGGGCATCCCGGGCCGGCGCCTGCGACGAGACGGCGGATGGGCAGGGTGGTTTTCCCGCGCAGGCCATCGCCCGGCTGCGTCGGGCCGGGCATCTCGCCGCGCCCCTGCCCGAAGCGCTCGGTGGTGCCGGATTGTGCGAGCCCGCCCGCGTCGACGCTCTGCGGGCGCTGCTGACGGAGATCGGCCGTGACGATCTCGCGGTCGGGCGTCTCTTCGAGGGCCACGTCAACGCACTGGCCCTGGTGCTGCGCTACGCCGACACCGCCGTCGCCGAGCGGCTTGCCCGCGACGCGGTGGAGGGCCGGCTCTTCGGCGTCTGGAACACCGAGCCGGCTGAGGGCGGCCTCGTCCTCGACGGTGCGGACGGCCTCGACGGCGTGAAGACCTACGCCTCGGGGGCGGGCTTCGTCACCCGCCCGCTCGTGACGGCGCGGATCGCCGACGGGCGCCGGCTGATGCTGGTGTTGCGCCTCGAACCCGGCGAACGGGCCGACCTGTCGGATTGGCGCGTTCACGGCATGCGCACGACCGCGACCGGGACCGTCGATTTTTCCGGGCTCGGCCTGCGCGACGGCGAGGTGATCGGCGCGCCGGACGACTATTGGCGCCAGCCCTTCTTCTTCGCCGGGGCGTGGCGCTTCCTCGCGGTCCAGCTCGGCGGGATCGAGGCGGTGATCGAGACCCACCGGGCGCATCTCGCCGCCACCGGCCGGGCCGATGACCCGCACCAGCAGGCGCGGTTCGGGCGGGCCATGGTCGCGGCCGAGACGAGCCGCCTGATCGTCGCCCGCGCCGCCCGCCTCGCCGCCGCGGAAGCCGACCACCCCGAGCGGGTCATCGCCTACGTCAACCTCGCCCGCGCCGCGGTCGAGCAGGCGGGGCTTGACGTCATCACCCTGGCGCAGCGTTCGATCGGGCTCGCGGGTTTCCTCGAAAGCCACCCCCTGGAGCGTCTGATGCGCGACCTCGCCACCTATCTGCGCCAGCCGGCCCCGGATTTCGCCTTGACCGGCATGGCCGCGCACGCGCTGGCGGCCGACGAGCCGCCCCACGCCCTGTGGCCCGACGAGGCCGCCCCGCGCGCCGCGGAGCGTGTGGGATGAGCGGCCGTCGGACGGAGACGCTGCCGGAGCGCTACTTTTCGGAGATCTACGCCTCCGATCCCGATCCCTGGGGCTTCACCTCCAGCGCCTACGAGGCGGAGAAATACGCCGCGACGCTGCAGGCTCTACCGCAGGCGCGCTACAAACACGCTCTCGAGGTCGGCTGCTCCATCGGCGTCTTCACCCGGGCGCTCGCCCCCCGCTGCGGGGCGCTGACCGCCCTCGACGTCGCGCAGGCTGCCCTCGACGCCGCTCAGGCGCGTTGCGCCGAGTACCCGCAGGTCGGCTTCGTCCGCGGCGCGGTGCCGGAGGTCTGGCCGGAGGGCCGGTTCGACCTCATCGTCTTCGGCGAGATGCTCTACTTCCTCAGCATGGAGGATCTGGCCCGGCTCGTCGCACGGGTGGAGGCGAGCCTGGCGCCGGGGGGCGACTGCGTCCTCGTGCATTGGCTCGGCGAGACCGATTACCCCCTCTCCGGCGATGCGGCGGCGGAGGGCTTCATCGCGGGCGCGGCCCCGTTCTGCCGGGTGCTGTCCGGCACGCGCACGGATGCCTACCGCCTCGACGTGCTGCGGCGGTCGGACGGGCCATGATGGCGGACAGGCCATGACGAACGCGATGACGGCGCGTGGAGAAAGTGCCGTCCCGCGCCATCCGCTCTGGGTGCGCCTGACCCATTGGGTGAACACCGGCGCCTTCCTGGCGCTCCTCGTCAGCGGATTCGCGATCCTGCTCGCCCTGCCCCGGCTGTTCTGGGGCGAGACCGGGGCCAACGACGCTTCGGCCTGGATCGTCCTGCCGCTGCCGGTGAACCTCGAACAGACCGGCTGGGGCCGCAATCTCCACTTCCTCGCCGCCTGGATCTTCGTCCTCAACGGCGCGCTCTACGGGCTCGTCGCCCTGGCGAGCGGGCATTTCCTGCGCCGCCTGACCCCCGAGCGTGACCAGCTCCACCCCCGGCACATCGCGGCCGACATCCGCGCGCATCTCCGGCTCACCGGCTCGGGTGCAACGGGCGCGCACCGCTACAACGTGCTGCAGAAGCTCGCCTATCTCGTCGTCATCCTCGTGCTGGCGCCGGTGATGCTGCTCTCGGGCCTCACCATGTCGCCCGGCGTCACGGCGGCCTACCCCGAGCTGTTCACCCTGTTCGGCGGCCGGCAATCGGCGCGCACAATCCACTTCCTGTCGGCGGTTCTGTTCGTCGGCTTCCTCCTGATCCACGTCTGGCAGGTGCTCGCCAACGGGCCGCTCGACCTGATGCGGGGCATGATCACCGGGCGCTCCGCCCGGCCGAAATCCCCGTCGGCGCCGTCAGAGGAGGACCCGCGATGAGCGATCTCACCCGCCGCAGGCTGATGCTCGGCTCCTCGGCAATGGGGATCGGCGGCCTTCTCGGCGGCTGCGAGCTGATCGAGAGCGGCCCGCGTCGATCAGGCCTCTACGGCTTGAGCGACACCCTGACGCTGGCCACCCAGCGCTTCCTCCTGCGCGACCAGCCGCTGGTGCGGGAGTTCGGGCCGGAGGCGATCTCGGCGGTGTTTCCCACCATCAACACCACCGATCCCGACAACCCCGATTACCGCCGCTCGAAGGCGGCCGGGTTCTCCGATTGGCGCCTGCCGGTGAGCGGCCTCGTCGAGCGGCCCGCCGCCTTCACGCTGGCCGAGCTGAGGGCAATGCCGGCCCGCACGCAGGTGACGCTGCATAGTTGCGAGCAGGGCTGGTCGGCCATCGGCGGCTGGACCGGCGTTCCGCTGTCCCACGTTCTGGCGAGCGTCGGGCTCAAACCCGAGGCGCGCTTCATCGTGATCCGCACGGTGGACGGCTGGTGGGACAGCTACGACCTGTTCGACGCCCTGCACCCGCAGACGATCCTGGCCTACGGCATGAACGGCGGCGACCTGCCCGTGGCCCACGGCGCGCCGGTGCGCCTGCGGGTCGAGCGCCAACTCGGCTACAAGTCGCTGAAATACCTCGCCAGCATCGAGGCCACCGACCGCGTGGACGGGCTCGGCCAGGGCCGGGGCAGCATGGTCTCGGAGATGGGGTTTTCCTGGTACGCGGGGATCTGAGAGGTCGGCTCAGCCGATCAGCGGCGTGCAGACCGCCCGCCCCTGCCCCGGCAGCGGCACCACCGCGACCTCGACCCCGTAGAGCAGCCGCAGGGTCTCCGGCGTCACCGTCTCCGAAGGCGGACCCAAAGCGACGAGGCGCCCGCCATGCAGCAGCGCCACCCGGTCGGCGCAGAGGAAGGCGTGGCCGGGATCGTGCGTCGAGAGCACCACGGCGATGCCGGCGGCAGAGAGGCGCCGCACCTGGGTCAGCACCCGCGCCTGGTTCCCGAAATCGAGGCTCGCCGTCGGCTCGTCCATCACGAGGAGCCGCGGCTCGCCGGCCAGGGCGCGGGCGATCAGCGCGAGCTGGCGCTCGCCGCCGCTGATCTCGGTGTAGATCCGCTCGGCCAAGTGGCCGATGCCCAGCGTCGCCAGCGCCCGCTCGGCCGCCGCGCGGTCGGCCGGGCCGGGGCTGGCAAAAGCGGAAAGCCGGCTCGCGCGGCCCATCAGCACCACCTCCCGCACGGTGAAGGGGAAGAAGGCGGCATGCGCCTGCGGCACGTAGGCGATTCTTTTTGCAACTTCGCGGCGTGGTAACGCCGACAGGTCGGTGCCGTCCAAGAGGACGCGGCCGGCGAGCGGGCGCAGCAGCCCGAGCAGAGTCTTGAACAGCGTGGTCTTGCCGCCGCCGTTCGGCCCGAGCAGGCAGAGCGCCTCGCTGTCCCGAAGCGTCAGGCTGACGCCGGAGCCGACCACGCGGGTGCCGTAGCCGAAGGCGAGATCCTGAACCTCCAGGATCATGCCCAGCCCCGCTTTCCCGCAGCCAGCAGCCAGAGGAAGAACGGCGCGCCGACGAGCGCCGTGAGGATGCCGAGCGGCACCTCGATGGTGGCCACCGTGCGGGCCAGGAGATCGACCGCGGTGAGGTAGCCCGCTCCGAGCAGCATCGAGGCCGGCAGCAGGCGGCGGAAATCCGGCCCGACCAGCAGCCGGGCGACGTGCGGCACGATCAGCCCGATCCAGCCGATGACGCCCGTCACCGAGACCGCGGCGGCGGTCACCAGCGTCGCGCCCGCCACCAGGAGCGGGCGGAGCCGGCGCGTCTCGACGCCCAGCGCGCGGGCCTCCTCGTCGCCGAGGCTCATCAGGTTCACGCGCCAGCGCAGCAGCACCAGGGGAGCGAGGCCGAGGGCCATCGCCGGCAGGATCGCGGCGATGTCGCCCGCCGTGACCGAGGCGAGGCTGCCGAGCAGCCAGAAGGTGATGGCGGGGAGTTGGTTGTAGGGGTCGGCGAGCACCTTGAGCAGCGAGATCCCGGCCCCGAGCAGCGCCCCCACGGCGACGCCCGCGAGCACGAGGGTCAGCACCGGATCGTGCCTGCGCACCGCGAGGCCGACGGCGTAGACGGCGCCGACCGCGGCGAGCCCTCCGGCGAAGGCGAGCCCCTGGATCGCCGCCACCGGCAGGGCGAGCACGATGCCGAGCACCGCTCCGAGGCTCGCGCCCGCCGAAACCCCGAGGATGTCCGGCGAGACCAGGGGATTGCGAAACAGCCCCTGATAGGTCGCCCCCGCCGCCGCGAGCCCGGCTCCGACCACGAGCGCCCCGAACACACGCGGCAGGCGCACGTTCAGCACCACGGTCTGCGCGGCGGGATCGAGGGCGGGCGCTTGGCCGAACAGCTTGGCAACGAGCACCCCGAAAACGTCGGCGAGCGGCACGGGGTAGCGGCCGATGCCGAGCGAGACCAGGACGAGGAGGATCAGCGCGACCGGGGCCAGGACCGCCAGCGGCAGGAGGCGCCACCGCGCGGGTCGGGCCTGAGCGGCGCTCGCGGCCTCGCTCACCGGGTCGGCCCCGGTCCGGCGGCGTCGCGCAGGAGGCGGTCGAGCTGCTCGGGCGTGAGCTCGACCCGGTAGAAGCGCTTGTAGAAGTCGCGCACGGCGTCGCCGAGCGTCTGCGGGAACTGCTCGGGGAAGAACAGGCCGGCGAGCCAGCGCAGGCCGATCAGGCGGTTGACCCCCGGCGGGGCATCGACCCAGCCGAAGGGCAGCGTCGGCACCGCGTGGACGCGGCCCTCCCGCACCGCCTTCAGCCCGTTCCAGAGCGGGTCGGCGGCGGCGAGCTTCGGGAAATCGGGGTCGAGGGCGATGATCACGTCCGGGTTCCAGACCAGCACCTGCTCGGGCGAGACGGCGGCGAGCCCGCCGGCACCCGCCCCGGCCACGTTGCGGCCGCCCGCCGCCTCGATGATCTCGGTGTTGATCGAGCCGGACAGGCCCGTCTCCAGCCCGCGGGGGCCGCGGCCGTAATAGACGCGCGGGCGCTTCTCCTCCGGCACCGCGGCCACCGCCTCGGCCACCCCCTTCAGGATCGTCTCCGACGCCGCGGCGAGCGCTTCGCCGGCCTCCGGCGTGCCGATGAGCTGGCCCAGCGTCCGGTAGGTCTCGGGCGTCGCGCTGAAACGCCCGTCGAGCAGCAGGTAGGGGATGCCGGTCTGCGCCTGCACCCGGTCGGCAAGGGAGGCGTAGGTCGCCGCCGTGCTGCCGACATCGACGATGAGGTCCGGCTTGAGCGCCAGCACCGCCTCGACATTGGCGCTGCCGCCCCGCCCCGTCAGCCGCCCGGTGGCGGGCAGGTCGCGCAGTGCCGGGGCGAGATACGCGCGCTCCTCCGGGCTCGGCGCCCGCGGCCAGCCGATCATCTTGTCGGGCGCCAGGGTGGAGAGCAGCACCGCCGCGGGCGGGCCGGCGGCGAGCACCCGGAGCACCCGCTCCGGCACCTCGACCCGGCGCCCGGCGGCGTCGGTGAAGGGCCGGGCCGCCGCGAGGCAGGACCACAGCAGGGCCGGCCACAGGCAGGCGAGCGCGAGAAGGCAGCGGAGCAGCGGCATCGGGGAAGGGCGTCTCCCGTGATCGGATGCTACCTATAGCGGCTTCCGCCCCGGTTGGCGCCGCGCCCGAACCGCGCCGGCCCTGCCGGGTTGGCCGAAATACCGGCATCTGTCCCGGCATCTGTCCCGACTTGCCCATCGACCGCGCGCGAGTGTCCCCGAACCCATGTCCGATCCCGCCGTCAGCCACCGTCACATCGACCTCCGCGGTCTGCGCCTGCATGTCGCCGAGGCGGGGCCGGCGGATGGGGTGCCGACGATCCTGCTGCACGGCTTTCCGGAATTCTGGTTCGGCTGGCGGCATCAGATCGGGCCGCTCGCAGGCAGCGGCCTGCGCCTCCTCATCCCCGATCAGCGCGGCTACGGCCTGAGCGACCGCCCCAAAGGCATCGCCGCCTACCACCTCGACCGGCTCGCCCAGGACGTGATCGCGCTCGCCGATGCCTGCGGGCTCGCGCGGTTCAACCTCGTCGGGCACGATTGGGGCGGGCTCGTCGCGTTCTGGGTCGCGAGCTTTCACCCCGAGCGGGTCGAGCGGCTCGCCGCGCTGAACGCCTGCCATCCCGGCGTGTTCGGCCCCTATCTCCGGCGCCATCCGGGGCAGGCCCTGCGCAGCGCCTATGCCGGCTTCTTCCAGCTCCCCCTGCTGCCCGAACGGGTGCTGACGGCGCGGGAGGGCCGCCTGCTGCGGGCCCTGATGCGCCGGTCGAGCGCGCCCGGCAGCTTCACCGAGGCCGATCTCGACGTCTACGCGCGCGAATGGCTGCGCCCCGGCGCGGTCACCGCGATGCTGAACTGGTATCGGGCGCTCGCTCAGCTGCCCCGCGAGCGGCACCCGCCGAAGATCGTCGCGCCGACGCTGATCCTGTGGGGGGAGCGCGATCAGGCGCTCCAGACGGGCCTTGCCGAGGCGAGTCTGGACCTATGCGAGCGGGGCCGCCTGCAGCGTTTTCCGCAGGCGACCCACTGGGTGCAGCACGACGCGCCGGAGGCGGTCAACGCCGCGCTGATCGACTTTCTGGGACGGTCGTAGACAACCATAAAAGAATGCCGGGGCAGAGCCCCGGCATTCCGCCAAAGGGATGATCCCTTTGAAGTTCCGCTGATCAGCGGCCGCTCATGCCGGCGCCGCCCTCGGTGCCGCCGCGCGAGCCGGATTGCATCCCGCCGCGCTGCTCGCTGCCGCGGTTGCCGCCCGTGTTGCCCATGCCGCCGCCCTGCTCAGAGGCGTTGCGGACGCCGCCGCGCTCGTTGCCCTCGCCGCGCATGCCGACATTGCGCGCGCCCTCGCCGCCCCGGCCCTGCTCCATCGAGCGACCGCCGCGTTCAGCCCCGCGCTCGGCCCCACGCGCCTGATCCGAGGCACGCATCTCGTTGCGCTGGCTGTCGCGGGTCTCGCTGCTGCGGCTGCGCAGATCGGTGCGGGTCTCCGACCCACGGACCTCGTTGCGCTCGCGGAAGCCCGCATTGACCGTGCCGCCGCGCCGCTCGGTGGTCGAGACGGTGGTGGAGAGGCGACGGTACTCGGGCGAGCCGTACACGACGCGCTGGCCGCGGATCGTTACGTAGCGGCGCGTCTCGCCGACGCTGACGAGGCGGCGATATTCCGGCGAGCCGTAGATCACGCGCTGGCCGCGGATGGTGACGTAGCGGCGCGGGCCGGTGCTGCGGCGCTCGGTGACGATCAGGCGGCGATACTCGGGCGAACCGTACACGATCCGTCGGCCGCCGACGAACACGTACCGGCCCTCGCGGCGATAGCCGCCATCGACGGTGGTGGAGCGCACATCGGTGCGGCTGCTGACATGAGTCCGGTCGTGGGTGCGGTCGTGCGTGCGATCCTGGAACCGGTCGCTCCGCTCGGCGCGGGCGTTGCTGCGGACCGTGTCGCTCCGCTCATCGCGCTCGGCCGTATCGCGGCCGGCGCGACCGCTCATGCCGCGCTCCGAACCGCGCTCGCCGCGCGCCATGTCACCGCGATCCGCCCCGCCCCGGCCGGCTTCGCCGCCGTCCCGGGCGGCGCTGCGCTCACCGCCCATGGCGTTTCCACCCCCGCGCGCCTCGCTGCCCTTGGCGCCCATGCCGCCGCGCTCGCTGCCCGACATCCCGGTCTGCCCACCGGACTGCTCCGCACCGGCCCGCATGCCGCCGCGCTCGGACCCACCGGTCGCGGCGCTTTGAGCGTAGACCGACGTGCTCATCAGCAACGCGGCAAGACCCATCGCAATCGTCTTCATGGCGTATCCTCCGAAACTTTAGACGCTCAAAACGTCGCAAATGACAAAAGGGTTCTGCGAAAAGATGCCTGATCGGAAAAAGTCCGATGGGTCGCGTGGGGATTGATTTATGTGAACAAGCTTGGCCATTTGACGTGGATGACGTCTTGCGTGTTCTGCAGGCGTCTTCGCAGATTGGCTCTGATGCCGGGCTCGATCTGCGCATCGACGCGAGCGACGGCCTGGATCGACCTCTTGGTGCGGCGCGATCAAACCGCCCGCTTGGGCTTGGCCATCCACTCGCGCCCCATGAGCATGCCGTGCCAGTAGAGGGGCGGGAGCAGGCGCTCCTTGAGCAGCCACGCGGCCCGGCTCGGCTTCGTACCGTCGAGGAGCCAGGACGGGAAGCTGGGAAGAAGCTTGCCGCCATAGCCGAACTCGGCAAGCAGGATCTTGCCGCGCTCGACGGTGAGCGGGCACGAGCCGTAGCCGTCGTAGACGGCATCCGGCCCCTCGATGAAGCCCATGTCGCGCAGCAGGTTGTGCGCCACCACGGGCGCCTGCTTGCGTGCCGCGGCGGCGGTCTTGGCGTTCGGCGCGCTGCAAGCGTCGCCCAGCCCGTAGACGTCGGTAAAGCGCTTGTGGCGCAGACTCGCCGGGTCCACCTCGACCCAGCCGCTCGGATCCGCCAGGGGGGATTCCCTGACGAAATCGGGGGCCTGCTGGGGCGGAACGACATGGATCATGTCGAACCCGGTCTCGACCGTCGATGGGGTCCCGTCCTCGGCCGTGCAGGTGAACCACGCGCGCTTGGCCGAGCCGTCGATGCGCGTGAGGTCGTGACGGAAGTGCAGCTTCGCGTCGTAGCGCCGGACGTACTCCATCAGGGGCGGCACATATTCCTTCACGCCGAACAGGCTCGGGGTCGCCGTGAAGAGGTCGATCCCGATCTCCCTCAGGCGGCCGGCACGCCGCCAATGGTCGGCGGAGAGATACATCGCCTTCTGCGGGGCGCCCGCGCACTTGATCGGCATGGGGGGCTGGGTGAACACGGCCCGACCTCCGCCGAGGTTCCGGACCAGCTCCCAGGTATAGGGCGCGAGGTCGAAGCGGTAGTTCGAGGTGACCCCGTTCCGGCCGAGCGTTTCGACCAGCCCCTCGATGCCGCCCCAGTCGAGCTTGAGTCCGGGGGCGACGACGAGGCGGTCGTAGCCGATGGTCCGGCCGTCCTCCAGCATCACGGCCTTCCTCTGGGGCTCGAAGGCGACAACGCCGGCCTTGATCCACGTCACGCCGTCCGGGATCAGGGACGCCATGGTCCGGGCGGTCACCGCCGTGTCGAACACGCCGGCGCCCACCAGCGTCCAGCCGGGCTGGTAGTAGTGGATGTCGGCCGGGTCGATCACGGCGACCTCCAGGTCGGGCTTGCGCGCCTTCAGGCTTGAGGCCGCCGCGAGGCCGGCCGCGCCGCCGCCGACGATGACAATCGCGAACCGTTGCTCGGTTCTCTCTTTCGCCGCGCCGGCCTGCGCCGCCATCCGGGGCGCGGCGCCTTTCAGGTCGTAGCCTGCGGCCTTCGTGGCCGCCAGGATCTCCGCCACGGCGCGGCCGCGCCGTGCCTCGGCGAGCGACCATAGCGTCGCCGAGCGCGTGCCGGTGCGGCAATAGGCCAGCACCGGCTTCGGCAGGGTGTCCGCTGCCGCCTCGAAGGCCGCGACATCCGCGTCGGTGATACGGCCCGACGTGACCGGCAGGTCGCGGGCGACGAGGCCGCCCTCCCCGGCCCGCCGCTCGATCTCACGAAAATTCGGCTGGTCGGGGGCCTCGGCGTCGGGGCGGTTGCAGAGGATCGACCGGAACCCGGCGGACGCGACCGCCGGGATGTCGTCAGGCCGGATCTGCGGTGCGACGGCCAAGTCGCGCGTGATGTGATGGACGTCCACCGACGGCTCCGTCGCTATATAAAATTGCATATTGACTTAATCCCCCGGAGCATATCGAATATTGACAGTGGCACAGTACCGGCACTACCTGCCTCTATGCCGGCGAAAAGCCTGGAGCATCGATATATGATTTCACATATTGAAAGGTCCGATCTGGCGACCGACCGGCCGGCCGGCCCCCCGGTGATGGGCGATCCCGCTCCGGGCTTCCGCGCGCGCACGACGATGGGCGAGCGGACGCTTGAGGATTACCGCGGTCGCTGGCTGGTCCTGTTCTCCCATCCGGCGGACTTCACGCCGGTCTGCACGAGCGAGTTCCTCGCCTTCTCGCGCGCCCATCCCCGGTTCCAGATGCTGGATTGCGACCTGCTCGGCCTCTCGGTCGACAGCCTGTCGTCGCACCTCGCCTGGGCGCACAACATCGAGGAGCGCTTCGGCGTCCGCGTTCCGTTCCCGATGCTGGAGGATCCCTCCATGGCCATCGCCCGCGCCTACGGCATGCTGCCGCCGGGCGCCGTGTCGAGCGCGACTGTGAGGACCACCTTCGTCATCGATCCGGACGGGATCATCCGGGCCTCCACCACCTACCCGATGACGGTCGGGCGCAGCGTCGAGGAGATCCTGCGCCTCGTCGCCGCGCTTCAGGTCACCGACGAGGCGGACGTCGTCACACCGGAGGCTTGGCGGCCGGGCGACCCGATCCTCGTCGCGCCGCCGCTGACGTTCCACGGAGCCGCCGCCCGTCCGGAGGGTGAGGCCGGCGACTGGTACTTCCGAACGGGAACCTTGTGACCATGACGGAGACGGACGGCCCGCACCCCATCGTCCGGGGCTTCTACGAGCGGCGCACGGGCAGCATCCAGTACGTGGTCTCGTGCCCGCGGACGAAGCGCTGCGCCATCGTCGATCCCGTGCTCGACTTCGACGAGAAGTCGGGGGCGACCGCGACGCGCTGCGCCGACGAGATCCTGGACTACATGCGCGCGGCCGGGCTCTCGGTCGAATGGATCCTGGATACGCACCCGCATGCCGACCACTTCTCGGCCGCTCAATACCTCAAGGAGCGCACCGGGGCCCCGACCGCCATCGGCGAGCGGGTCGTCGACGTCCAGAAACTCTGGAAGGCTCTCTACGGCTTCACGGACCTGCCGATCGAAGGCGCCCAATGGGACCGGACCTTCGCGGAGGGCGACGTCTTCTCGGTCGGCGAAGTGCCGGCCCGCATCCTGTTCTCGCCCGGCCACACGCTGGCCTCCGTCACCTACGTGATCGGCGACGCCGCCTTCGTGCACGACACCCTGTTCATGCCGGATTCGGGCACCGCGCGGGCCGACTTCCCCGGCGGTAGCGCCGTCGCGCTCTGGCGCTCGATCCAGGCCATCCTCGCGCTGCCGGACGCCACGCGCCTCTTCACCGGGCACGATTACCAGCCGGGCGGTCGCGAACCGCGCTGGGAAAGCACCGTCGCCGAGCAGAAGGCCGCCAACACCCACATGGTCGCGGCGCGCAGCGAGGCGGAGTTCGTGCGCATCCGAGAGGCGCGCGACGCCACCCTGCCGATGCCCAAGCTCATCCTGCACGCGTTGCAGGTCAATATCCGTGGCGGCCGGCTGCCGGAGCCCGAGGCGAACGGCAGGCGCTATCTCAAGTTTCCGCTCAACGCCCTGGAAGGGGCGGTGTGGGAATGAGCCCGGCGGCCTCATTTCCCGAGGACAAGGCCCGGGAGGTGTCCGACCTCCTGAAGGTGTTCGCCCATCCCGGACGGTTGCGCCTCCTCAGCCGCTTGTTCGAAGGCGAGTGCTCCGTGGCCGAGATGGAGCGCGAACTCGGCATCCGCCAGCCGAGTCTCTCCCAGCATTTGGGCGAGTTGCGCGAGGCCGGGCTGGTCTCGACTCGCCGCGAGCACAAGACGGTCTTCTACACGCTGACAGCGCCCCGTGCGGTCGAGCTCGTCGAGATCCTGCACGCGATGTTCGGTTCGGAGGAGCCGCGCCGTCCCCGTCGCGGGAAGGCGAGCGAACGGGCCCGCAATGGCGGGGCGGCCATGTTCGCCCAGGCGGGCGCGGCGGCGACCGGCCGGAGCCAGGATCCTCCGGAGCCAACCCCGCGATGAGCGTCGTGCTCGCCCTCCTGTCCGGCGGCTTCGTCGGGTTCAGCCTCGGGCTCATCGGCGGCGGCGGGTCGATCCTGGCGACGCCCCTCCTGCTCTACGTGGTGGGCGTGGGGCAGCCGCATGTCGCGATCGGGACGGGCGCGCTCGCGGTGGCGGTCAGCGCCATGGCGAACTTCACCGGCCATTGGCGGGCGGGCAACGTGCGCTGGGGCAACGCGCTGGTGTTCGCGGCCTTCGGTGTCGTCGGCGCCCTCGGTGGCTCGACGCTGGGTAAGGCCTTCGACGGCGAGCGTCTGCTCTTCCTGTTCGCCCTGCTCATGATCGCCGTCGGGCTGCTGATGCTGCGGTCCGGCGAGCGCAACGGCTCCGGGCGAGTTGCGGCCGGCGCGCCGTCCGCCCCCGCCTTCACGCCGAGATTGGCCGTGGTGGCGCTGGCCGTCGGCGGGGCGTCCGGGTTCTTCGGGATCGGCGGCGGCTTCCTGATCGTGCCGGGTCTCGTGTTCGCGACGGGGATGCCGATGATCAACGCCATCGGCACCTCGCTCTTCGCGGTCGGTGCCTTCGGCCTTGCGACGGCGGCGAATTATGCCCTCTCCGGCCTGATCGATTGGCCGGTCGCGGCCCAGTACGTCGCCGGCGGCCTCATCGGCGGCTGGGTCGGCATGCGCCTCGCCTGCCGTCTCGCCGGACGGAAGGGCGCGCTCGATCGGATCTTCGCGTCCCTTATCTTCACGGTCGCCGCTTACATGCTCTACCGGACAAGCGCGGCCTTGACGTAACGACCGTCAGGGCCCGGCCAGAACTGGGCAAACCGGCGCGCAGGCCCTCCATCGGGGTGAACCACGCCTGGGGCGCGGCGTAATCATCGCGGCCGCGACGCTCCCGTCTGATCTCGATCAATGCGGCCTTCAGCGTGATGCGCTTCCCTGTTGGGGCGTACTTTGCCGGTGCCTCCAATACAGGGGGTGTCGAGGATGTGCGCTGAGGGAGCCGTACTTCACTTCCGCCGATCGAGTTTCTAAAGATGCCGGACATCTACCTCCCCAGCGCACTCGATCTCGCTCGGAGCCAATTCGCCTTCACGGTCGTCTGGCATTTCCTGTTTCCGGCTTTCACCATCGGGCTGGCCAGCTTCCTTGCCGTGCTCGAAGCCTTCTGGCTCACCACCGGACGCGCGGTCTATCTCGATTCCTACCGGTACTGGCTCAAGATCTTCGCCATCGCGTTCGCCATGGGCGTCGTCTCGGGGCTCGTCATGAGCTACCAGTTCGGCACCAACTGGTCGGTCTTCTCCGACAAGACGGCTCCGATTCTCGGTCCCCTTCTGGGCTACGAGGTTCTGACGGCCTTCTTTCTGGAGGCGGGTTTTCTCGGAGTGATGCTGTTCGGACTGGAGCGCGTGGGCCCGCGCCTCCACTTCCTGGCCACCTGCCTCGTCGCGGTGGGCACGCTGACCTCGGCCTTCTGGATCCTGTCGGCCAATTCCTGGATGCAGACGCCGGCGGGCTACGTGCTCGACGCCAACGGCCATTTCGCGCCCCAGGATTGGTGGGCGGTGGTCTTCAACCCGTCCTTCCCGTTCCGTTTCGCCCACACCGTCACCGCCGCCTACCTGACCACCGCGATGATCGTCGGCGCGGTGGGGGCGTGGCATCTCCTGCGCGACCGATCGAACCCGCGCGCGCGCCTGATGTTCTCGATGGCGATGTGGATGGCGGCCATCGTCGCCCCCGTCCAACTCGTCCTGGGCGATCTGCATGGGACCAACACCTACCACCATCAGCCCGCCAAGGTCGCGGCGATGGAAGGCCATTTCGACAGTGAGCGGCGCGCGCCCTCGATCCTGTTCGGCTGGCCGGACGCGCGGGCCGAGACGACGCGTTGGGCGATCGGCATCCCGGGGCTCGCGAGCCTGTATCTCGCCCACGACCTCAACGCCGAGGTGCGCGGGCTGAAGGCCCTGCCCCGCGACACCTGGCCGACCAACCTGCCCCTGGTGTTCTGGGCCTTCCGGGTCATGGTCGGGCTCGGCTTCCTGATGATCGCCTTGGGCGTGACCTCGCTCTATCTGCGTTGGAAGGAGCGGCTCTACACGTCGCGATGGCTGCACCGCTGCGCGGTCGCGATGGGCCCGTCCGGTCTCGTCGCCGTCACGGCGGGCTGGGTGGTGACGGAATCCGGGCGTCAGCCCTTCACGGTGTACGGGCTGCTGCGCACCGCCGACAGCGTCTCACCCATCGCCGCCCCCGCGGTCGCGACCTCGCTGGCCGCGTTCGCCGTGGTCTACTTCGTCGTGTTCGGGGCCGGCATCTGGTTCCTTCTGCACCTCTTCAATCAGCCCCCGCGACCGCACGAGGCGGGTCTGCCCACCGGTCAGCCGGTGCGCACCGCCGGCATTACCCCGGCCCCGGCGCTCGCCGCCGGTCCGAATGCCCAGCCCGCTGAGTGAAGGAAGCGGTTTCGATGTCTCTCGACCTCACGCTGATCTGGGCCGTCCTGATCGCCACCGCCGTGTTCCTCTACGTGGCGATGGACGGGTTCGATCTCGGCATCGGCATCCTGTTCCCGGCCATGTCCGCCAAGGCCGATCGGGACGTGATGGTGAACTCCGTCGCCCCCGTCTGGGACGGCAACGAGACCTGGCTGATCCTCGGCGGCGGCGGCCTCTTCGCGGTCTTCCCGCTGGCCTACGTGACGATCCTGCCGGCGCTCTACATGCCGCTGATCCTGATGCTGCTCGCCCTCGTCTTCCGCGGTGTCGCCTTCGAGATGCGCTTTCGCATGGTCACGGCGCGGGGTCAGCTCTGGTGGGACCGGGCTTTCTCCTGGGGCAGCTACGTCGCGGCCTTCTGCCAGGGCATCGCGCTCGGCGCCCTCGTCCAGGGCATCCGCGTCGAGGGGCGGGCCTATGCCGGCGGCTGGTGGGACTGGCTCACCCCCTTCTCCCTGCTGACCGGCGTGGCGCTGGTGGTGGGCTACGCGCTCCTGGGCGCATGCTGGCTCATCTGGAAGACGGGGGGCGAATTGCAGATCCGCGCTTACCGCCTCGCCCGCCCTCTGGGCCTCGCGACCTTGCTCCTGATCGCGATCATCTCACTCACGATGCTCGTCCTCAGCGCCCCCTTCCGCGAGCGCTGGCTCTCCTTCCCCGGCCTCCTCGTCGGGGCGCCGGTGCCCGTGCTCGTCGGGCTGCTGGCTTTGCGCTTCCAGCGCTCGCTGGAGCGGCGGGAGGAGCTCATGCCCTTCCTCTGCGCGCTCGGCTTCTTTCTGCTCTCTTACATCGGGCTCGCCATCAGCTTTTGGCCGATGATCGTGCCGCCGGACATCTCGATCTGGGCCGCGGCCACGCATCCGAGCAGCCAAGCCTTTCTTCTCGCCGGTGCGGTGGTGCTGGTGCCGATGGTGCTCGGATACACGGCCTACGTGTACTGGCTGTTCCGCGGCAAGGTCACACCGGAATCCGGGTATCACTGATGGGTCTTCATCAGCCGATGGCGGAGCCTGCCTTCAGGCCCGACGCCGCACGGGTTCGCAGCGAGACGATCACCGGCAAGCTCCGGCGGATCGGCTGGTTCGTTCTGCTCTGGGCAATGAGTGTCGTCAGCCTGACGCTCATCGCCCTCCCGCTTCGATGGCTGCTGAAATCGACCTGATCGGCGATCCGAACAGGGGCGCGGACCGGACGGGTGGTTCGGTGCGCGACCTCGCGCCTCGGACGCGTCCCGTCGGGAACAGTCCTCTGCGATGAAGAATCCGCAAATCCCTGACGATCTCGTGGAGTCATACCGGAATTGGATTGATCATCGTCAAGGTGCTGGCCTGCCCGCCTCGGCTATACTGTCGGTCTTGCAGGGATTGACCATGCCTCAGTTCGATCCGCCTGCCGGCGCCGACTTGAATCGCCACGTCGCCACCGTCGCCCATCCTGACGAAGAGGCCCGGTTCAAACCCTGATTGGTAGAT
This sequence comes from Methylorubrum sp. SL192, assembly GCF_026672325.1. Lineage (NCBI taxonomy): Bacteria > Pseudomonadati > Pseudomonadota > Alphaproteobacteria > Hyphomicrobiales > Methylobacteriaceae > Methylorubrum > Methylorubrum sp. SL192. The sequence goes on along the minus strand of NZ_JAPPQV010000003.1, from coordinate 3,101,997 downwards.
TTTCCAATTTACCGCCCGCCAATCGATCAATCATGATGGAGGATGCGCCATGCGAAGCGTTGCAATGCTCGTTGCTGTTCCGGTGATGATGATGGGAGTCAATATCTATACTGCGACGATGGCCATGAGCCGGCCGGGCCAGATCATGACGACGCGCGACATGAATATCGAGTGTCGCGGCAATGGATGGGTCGGACGCGGTGCGAGAGATTGCTGCAGCGGTCGCTGCCGGGTTCTGAAATCGAAGCGATGCAAGTGCATCGGCAATAAGCCGTCGTTCTAGAGCGCATTCCGGCGAAGTGGTCACCGGTTCGTCGAAAGAATACGTGTCAAACCCCCGGAGGCGGACATGACGATGACCGGCATGTTCACGCTCCGGGTCTGGGTGGCCGCCGCAACGCTCTCCGCCGCGTGCCCGCCCGCCATTTCGACGGCGTTCGCGCAGGCCGAGCCGACGGGCCCCCCCGTCGTCGGCATCATCGCCGCGCGCAAGGAGCCGATCACCCAGACGGAGCAGTTCATCGGCCGCATCGAGGCGAAGCAGCGCGTCGACATCGTCGCCCGGGTGACGGCGTTCATCGAGAAGCGGCTCTTCGTCGAGGGCACGGATGTCGAGGAAGGCGCGCTCCTCTACCTCCTCGAGCAGGGCCCGTTCCAGGCGGTCGTGGCCGCGCAGAAGGCGCAGATTGCGCAGGTCGAAGCGCAATTGGAGAACGCGCGTCTGACGACGCAGCGCGCCCGAACCCTGCTCGGCGGGCCGGCCGGGCAGCAATCGACCTACGACGCGGCCCTCGCGAACGAGCGGGCCTTGGAGGCGCAGCTCCAAGGCGCACACGCCCAGCTCGACACGGCGCAGATCAATCTCGGCTACACGGAGATCCGCGCGCCGATTGCCGGCCAGATCGGGCGCACATCCCTGACGATCGGCAACGTCGTCGGGCCGGGCTCCGGAGTGCTGACGACGATCATCAGCCAGGACCCGATGTTCGTGACGTTTCCGGTGCCGGTCCGTGAAGCGATCAATCTGAGAGCGCGCTATGGGCCGACGGGCGGATTCGGCGCCGTCCTGATCCGGGCGCAACTCCCGGACGGCCGCTTCTACGATCACACCGGGACGCTCGATTTCGTCAACAACACCATCGCGACGAATACCGACACGATCCTGCTTCGCGGCGTGCTGCCGAACCCTCCGATCTTCGGTCAAACCCGCAGCTTGCTCACCCTTCGTGAACTCACGGATGGCGAGTTCGTGACCGTGTTCCTCGAGGGCGTCGAGCCGGTCGAGGTGGTCGCGATTCCCCGCGCCGCCGTCCTGGCCGACCAGCGGGGCAGCTACGTCTACGTGATCGGGCAAGACAATAAGGCCGAGGAGCGTCGGATTCAGCTTGGTCAGTCGAGCACGACGCTCGCGGCAGTGACGGGCGGCCTCAAGGTCGGAGAGCAGGTCATCGCCGAAGGCTTGCAGCGGGTCCGCGCGGGCGAGACGGTTTCTCCCAAACCCGCCGACGCCATTCTGCAGAGGATGATGCGGAATTCGGCCGTGAACGCGGACCGCGCGGGGCCGGCTGCGTCCGTTTCGCCGCCTGCCGGACACGCTCCGACGGGAGCCGCCAGCGGCGCCGGTCCGAGCGCGAGCGGCAGCCCGAACAGCCGGCGCTAGCGCAGCATGGGACGCCGCCCCCCTCGCCCCGTCCCTTGCCTCGTCCCGTGTCCCGCTCCGCGGCCCCTCGTCCCGGATCGCACTTCGTTTGTCCCAGGCGGCCGAGCCCGAGGCGCGTCATGATCTCATCCATCTTCGTGGACCGCCCCCGGCTCGCGATCGTCATCGCGCTGATCATCACGATCGCCGGGGGGCTGGCGCTGCTCCGGATCCCGGTCGCGCAGCTTCCCGACATCGTGCCGCCGCAGGTGAGTGTGTCGGGGATGTATCCGGGGGCCTCTGCCGAGGTCGTCGAGGCGAGTGTCGCCCAGCCGCTCGAGGCGCAGGTCATCGGCGTCGACCGCATGATCTACATGAAGTCCACGAGTGCCAATGACGGCAGCTACAGCCTGGCGGTGAGTTTCGACCTCGGCTCCGACCCGGATATCAACACGGTCAACGTCAACAACCGCGTGCAGTCGGCCTTGTCGCAGCTCCCGTCCGAGGTGCAGCTGCAGGGGCTCAAGGTGCAGAAGAAGTCGTCCGCGATCCTGCTGTTTGCCGTCCTCTACAGCGAGACGGGCGCGCAGGACCCGCTCTTCATCACGAACTACGCCATCATCAACGTGCTCGACGAGATTTCGCGCACGGCCGGAGTGGGCCAGGCCAACCTGTTCGCGCGGATGAACTACTCGATGCGCATCTGGTTCGACACGGATCGCCTCACGAGCCTGAATTTCGCGCCGTCGGACGTGGTGGATGCCATCCGGGCGCAAAGCGTTCAGGCGCCGGTCGGCCGCATCGGCGCGCCGCCGATCACGAACGAGCAGCAGATCCAGATGAACGTGCAGACGCAGGGTCGGTTGTCGACGCCGGCACAATTCGGCGCGATCGTCCTGCGGACGAATTCCGACGGCTCCGTGGTGCGCATCCGCGACGTCGCCCGGGTGGAACTCAGCGCGCAGAGCTTCGACAGCGAATCCCGGCTCGACGGCCGCCCCGGTGTCCCTGTCGCCATCTATCTCGTGCCCGGCGCCAACGCGGTGCGGACCGCGAGCGCCGTGAAAGCAACCCTGGAGAAGCTGTCGGCGCGCTTCCCGGCAGGCTTGCGATACGTGGTCGTGCACGATTCCACGACCTTCGTGAAGGACACCATCTCCGAGGTGCTGCGGACGCTGGCCGAGGCCTTCGTCCTCGTCGTCCTCGTCGTGTTTCTGTTCCTCGGAAATCTGCGGGCGACGGTGATCCCCGCCATCGCCGTGCCGGTGAGCCTCATCGGCACCTTCGCGGTGCTCTACGTGCTCGGCTACTCGGCCAACACCGTGTCGCTCCTGGCGATGGTGCTCGCCATCGGCATCGTGGTCGACGACGCCATCGTCGTCGTCGAGAATGTCGAACGGGTGATGGAGGAGCATCCGGAGCTGTCGCCGGCCGAGGCGACGAAGCTCGCCATGACGCAGATCACGGCCCCCATCATCGCCATCACGCTCGTCCTCCTGTCCGTCTTCGTTCCGATCGCCTTCATCCCGGGCGTGTCGGGAACGCTGTTTCGCCAGTTCGCCGTCACGATCAGCGCCGCGATGCTGATCTCGGCGATCAACGCGCTGACCCTTTCGCCCGCGCTCTGCGGGGTGTTCCTGCGCCCCACGCGCGCGCGGCGGGGCATCATGGGCCGGGTGCTCAACGGAATCGACTGGGTGCGGGACCGCTATGCAGGGGGCGTCCGCCGCCTCGTCCGCGTGTCCGCGCTCTCGCTCGTGCTGGTTCTCCTGTTCGCGGGCGGCATCTTCGGCCTCTCGCGGATCACGCCCGCCGGCTTCCTTCCGGAGGAGGATCAGGGCGCCTTCTTCGTCTCGGTCCAACTGCCCGACGGCGCCTCGGTGGCCCGCACGAGTGCGGTCGCGGCGGAGGTCGAGAGGCTCCTGAAGGACATGCCCGGCGTCAATCAGGTGCTTGCGATCGTCGGCTTCTCGCTTCTGGACGGGGCGGCCGAGCCGAATTCCGCGTTCCTGGTGGCGCAGCTCAAACCCTTCGCCGATCGCCGGAGCGAGGCGGAATCCGCCGGGGGCCTGATCGGGCGCGCTTACGCAGCGGCCGGGACGATCGGGCAGGCCACGGTCCTACCCTTCAACCTTCCGCCGATCGTCGGACTCTCGACGAGCGGCGGCTTCGAATACGTGCTCGAGGCGCGAGAGGGCCAGGACCCGGCCGCGACCGACGCGGTCGTGCGCGGGCTCGTCGCGGCGGCGAACCGCGACCCGCAGCTTGCCCGCGTCTTCTCCACCTTCACGGCGTCGAATCCCTCGATCTTCCTCGACATCGACCGCACCAAGGCACAGGTGCTCGGGCTGGCGATGAGCGACGTCTTCAGTTCGCTCCAGGCCACGCTCGGCGGAGTCTACGTCAACAATTTCAACCTCTACGGCCGCACCTGGCAGGTGAATGTGGAGGGGGAGGCGGACAACCGGGGCGACATTCGCGACATCTGGAACATCTATGTCCGCGGCGCCTCGGGCCAGATGGTGCCGGTGCGTTCGGTCGCGAGCGAGCGCATCGTGCTGGGACCGCAGGTGCTCACGCGCTACAACAATTTCCGCGCCGTGAGCGTGAACGGCAGCCCGGCGCCCGGCATCTCCTCCGGCGCCGCGATGGCCGCGATGGAGCAGATCTCGGACCGGACCCTGCCGGAAGGCTACAGCTACGAGTGGACCGGGACCGCCTATCAGGAGCAGCAGGCCTCCGGGCAGACCTGGATCGTCCTCGGCCTCGCCTTCCTGTTCGCCTACCTGTTCCTCGTTGCCCTCTACGAGAGCTGGACGATCCCCATTCCGGTCCTGCTGTCGGTCGTGGTCGGCGCCTTCGGCTCCTACCTGGCCGTCAAGCTCGCCGGCCTTTCGCTCGATCTCTACAGCGAGATCGGGCTCGTGGTGCTGATCGCGCTTGCGGCCAAGAACGGCATCCTGATCGTCGAGTTCGCGAAGGATCAGCGGGAGGCCGGCGTGCCGATCCGCGAGGCCGCGATCCGCGGCGCCGAGCAGCGGTTCCGCGCCGTGATGATGACCTCCATCGCCTTCATCCTCGGCCTGGTCCCCCTCGTGATCGCCACCGGTGCGGCCCAGATCAGCCGTCGCGACGTCGGCACCGCGGTCTTCGGCGGGATGATCGCGGCCAGTTCGATCGGCATTTTCCTCGTGCCGATGCTCTACGTCACGGTGCAGACCCTGCGCGAGCGCGTGAGCAAGGGGAAGGCGAAGCAGGCTCAGCCCGCCTGACCGGTGGTCCGGGCGCCTGCGAAACCGCCCCCGTGGAACTTCGGTGAGTCCCACGGAGACATCCGTTCCGGGGACGGACCGCGTGAAGTCCAGGGTCTGCCGGCGATCAGCGAGAGGAAGGGGCGAGGATGAAGCCGGCAGATCAACCCGCCACGTCTCCGCAACAGGCACGCTTCGTTGCCGTGGCCCTGATCACCGGTGCCCTCACGGGCGTGTTCGGCGGCCTCTTCCACCTCGCCATCGACACGATCATCGATTGGCCGACATGGCTCGCCGGCCAGACCGCCGGTTGGCGGTTGGTCGCGGCGAGCGCCGCCATCACCATGGCGGCCACGGTCTTTGCCGTGTTCATCACCCGGCGCTTTGCCCCGGAAGCGAGCGGGAGCGGGGTTCCGGAAATCGAGGGGGCCATCGCCGGCATCCGGCATGTGCGCTGGGAGCGCGTGCTGCCGGTGAAGTTCATCGCCGGCATCGCGGCGATCGGCTCGGGCCTGGTTCTTGGCCGCGAGGGGCCGACCATTCACATGGGCGGCTCGGCGGCGCTCGCGGCGTCCGAGATGTTCCGGGTGAGGGACGTCGATCGGCGGGCTCTGCTGGCGGCCGGCGCGGGGGCGGGTCTCGCCTGCGCCTTCAATGCCCCGATGGCGGCCGTGCTGTTCGTCATCGAGGAAACGCGCAAGCAGTTCCCCTACAGCTTCCGGAACTACATGGGGGTGTTCGCGGCCGCGATCACCGGAACCGCGGTGACCCAGATGATCTCGGGCGCGCGGCCGGACTTGCCGCTGTCGGCCGGGGCAGCGGCGCTGGCTTCGTTGCCGGCCTTCGCCGTGCTGGGCATCATCCTGGGGGCCGTGGGCGTGCTCTTCAATCGATGCATCCTGGCGATGCTGGACCGCGCCGCCGCATGGCAGAAGCGGGCCCCGTATGTTTGGCCTGCCCTGGTCGGACTGCTCGTGGGCGCCCTGCTGATCGTCGCGCCGCGCACGGCGACGGGCGGGGAGCAGGTGATTTCACAGATCGCCGTTCTGACCCCGAGTGCGGGCGTGCTGCTGATGCTGGCGGTCGCCCGGCTCTGCACCTCGGTTGTCTGTTATTCCGTCGGCACGCCGGGTGGCATTTTCGCGCCGATCCTGTCGCTGGCGACCTGCATCGGTTTGGCCTTCGGCCTGCTCGCGCAGATGGCGTTCCCCGAGGTCTTGTCCGGCCTTGGGGTGACGCCGGTCTCCTTCGGCATCGTGGCGATGGCCGCACTCTTCAGCGCGACGGTGCACGCCCCGGCCGTGGGTGTGGTGTTGGTGCTCGAACTCACGACTGCCTACGCGCTCGTCCTGCCCATGCTGACGGCCTGCCTGACGGCCAGCCTCGTGGCCCAATGGCTCGGCGGCCGTCCGATTTATGGACAGATGCTGGAGCGCGCCCTTGCCCAGGCCGGCAGGGTGCCAGCCAAGGGCTCGGATATCGGTCTGGCTGCCGATCGGGATCGTGCGACCCACTGAACCGCCCCAAGGCCTGCAAGGCGATCGCTGAAGGCTCGCATCCGCAACGTCACACGGGTGGGGGCGGAGGCGGTGGGGGTGGCGGGGGCGGCGGCAGGGGCAATACCGGCGGTGGCGGCGGAGGGGGCAGCGGCGGAGGCGGCGGAGGCGGCAAGACCAACGGTGGCGGCGGAGGCGGCGGAGGGGCCGGGCGGCGGCGGAAGGGGCTGCGCGAGCGTCACCGTGCTGGTCGCAAGTGCCGCAGTGATGATGATCCATCGCTTCATCATGAGCGAACCTCCATCGCGCTTGGCCGACCTGTGCGGCTCTTCGGACATGACTGAAACGATAGAAGGAGGCTCGTTCGAACCGCGCTTCATCCTCGGCTCCTCTGGTCCCCGTGGACCCTCGCATTCGGCCCTGTCCGAGGTCTGCCGGTCCGGTTGCCCGGACAGGACAGGTCTGAGTCTCGAGCGCGCCGAAATCGGTCCCTGAAATCAGCGCTCGACCAGCTGCAGAAAGGATGAAGCTGGTCGATTTGCTGGCTGAGTGCTGTCGAAGCACGCGTTCGGCGAGGTCATTCAATGATGCAGTCCTATCTACATCAGAATATCTTCTTCAGCTCACCATCGATCTTCGACCATAGGGAGGCGGTCGGCGCCTTCCTGCATTCTTCAGCGACCAGGGGCGTGACCTTCTCGACCCCGGCGATATCGATGGCCACCACATCGGGCTTCTTCTGGCCCTGTTTGTAGCCTGCGGCCCATGCGACGACTTTCGGTTTGAACGTGTCTTCGAACCCGTTGAACTCCTCGCAGGTGACCTTCTCGAGGGGTTTGCTCGCCAGTTTTTCCTGATTTTTGTCGGTGCTCTTCCCGCTGGTGGTTTCGGCCTGAACGAGACCGGCGGATAAGACGACCGCAAGGGCAGACAGCAGGTAAGTCTTCGAAGATCCAGTACGCATGATGAGCTCCTTTGTCTTAGCTTGATGCCATCGACCACATCTCGTCGAACTTCAGAATGCCGAAGTTCGGCGACCTAGATCGCTTTCCGACGAAGTGGACGCCGGCTCGGCGAAAGAAAGCGCGTTGACACAAAGACCTGGAGACGCCGGCCTGATGCCGTCAGGTCGGATACGGCTCAAGCCGGCCAACAGATCTCAGTGCGACGGGCCGATCGCCGGTCGCGCCAACGTCAAATGATGATGACTTGTAATTTGATGCAGCTTGAAGATCGGCGTGTTTGTTTGATTGAGGCCAGGAAGCTAAATCAGCAGGGTCAACCGGGCCAAACACGAAGATGAGGATGGTCCACTTGTGTTAGGCTGACCGGGGCGATCATGCCATCGAGAACTGACGTCTCAACTATAGCTTGAACGGCCGTCGCTCGGCGACGTTCCGGGCGGTTGCAACTTAAAAGATACGAACCGCACCGGATTGCATGGCAGGAGCGATCCGATCGCTGATCCGGCTTGAGCGCAGGATAGCCTCGCTCTGTCGGCAAGAGCGTCCCGTGACCATCGGTGTACTGGCCCGATGACGGTCCGGACCGGCACGGTACGCTCCCGCTCGCCCGCAATGCTTTCGGCATCGAGGTGGGCGCCGCCGAAGCGGGCGATCCGGGGCGGATCAGCCCTCCTTGGTCAGGGGGACGGCGATGAAGCGGGTCTGCCCCCTGGCGCTCTTCACCCGCATCAGCACCGCCTTGCGGCCGCTCGACTCGGCAGCGCGGATCTGTGCCTGCACCTCGGAGGGCTTCGAGACGCTGGTGCCGGCGACATCCAGGATCACGTCGCCCTGGGCGATGCCCCTGGCCGCGGCCGGGCCGTCGGGATCGACATCCATCACCGCCACGCCCTCGTCGCCGAGGCCGGTCTCGCTGGCAGGGGCCAGGCTCAGGCCGAGCCGGGCCTGACCGCTCGGCGCGTCGTCGCCGCGCCGCGCCACCTTGCTGTCGCCTGGCAACGTGCCGAGTTCGACGGTCGCCACCTCGCTTTTGCCGCCCCGCAGATAGGCGAGCTTCACCTCGGTGCCGGGCTTGAGGCCGGCGATCAGCCGCGACAGATCGCGAGCGTTGTTCACGGGCACGCCGTTGACCGACTCGATCACGTCGCCCGATTTCAGGCCGGCCTTGGCCGCCGGCGTGCCGCTCTCGGCGTCATTGACGAGCGCGCCCTTGGCCTTGTCGAGGCCGAGCCCCTCGGCGATGTCCTTCGTCACCGGCTGGACCTGTACGCCGAGATAACCGCGCACCACCTTGCCGTCGGTGCGGAGCTGATCGACCACCGTCTGCACCGTCTCGGCGGGGATCGCGAAGCCGAGCCCGACCGAGCCACCGGACGGCGAGGCGATTGCCGTGTTCACGCCCACGACCTCACCGTTGACGTTGAAGGTCGGGCCGCCGGAATTGCCCTTGTTGATCGGCGCGTCGATCTGCAGGAAGTCGTCGTAGGGGCCGGCGCCGATGTCGCGACCGCGGGCGGAGACGATGCCCACCGTCACCGTGCCACCGAGGCCGAACGGGTTGCCGATGGCCAAGACCCAGTCGCCGACGCGCGGGGCGCCCTTGCCGAACTGGACATAGGGATAACTGCCGCTCTCGGTGATCTTCAGGAGGGCGATGTCGGTCTTGGAGTCCTTGCCGATCACTTTGGCGTCGAGGGTGCGGCCATCGTCGAGCGTGACCTGCACGGTCTTGGCCTTGTCGACGACGTGGTTGTTGGTCACCACGTAGCCGTCCGCCGAGATGATGAAACCGGAGCCGACCCCGCCCCGCGGCCGCATGCCGCGACCGCCCGGCCCACCCTGGCCGAAGCGCTTGAAGAACTCACGCAGTTGCGGCGGCACCTGCTGCATGTTCGGGCCGCCGGGGCTGTCGTCGTCATCGTCGGCGCTGTCGTCGAGCTTCACCTTCACGGCGACGACACCCGGCTTCACCTTGTCGACGACGTTGGCGAACGAGCCCGGCGGCTGATCGGGCGCCTCGATCGGGGTCTTCGGCAGGGCCTGGGCGTAAGCCGGGGTCATGGGCTCGGCCAAGCCAAAGCCGGCCGCGCCGCCTGCGACGAGGGCGGCTGCGGCGACAGAGGCGATGGGGCGGCGGCAGACAGTCAGGGGCATGGAAGTCTCCGAACATCAATCACGGAAGCCTGCCGCCCGACCGCGCCGGAACGCGACCGAACGCCGGACTATGAGACAATGAACGAAAGTGTAGGTTGTGCCCTCCGATCATTTGATCAAACAAGTCGCAGCTCGGCCTCGTACGGAGTCAGCTATTCGTCGTCAGCAGATTTGAGACGAATTGGCTCACCGCACGAGAGGAGTGACTTGAATTCTGCCAGCCGGCCCGATTTTCATGCGAGTGACCCTGGCCCGGCACATTGGCCCGCAGGCTGTACATCAGGGCTGACCACGCCTGGGCGAATCCCATCGCGACCGCGCGGCGCCGAGCCTCTCAGCCCGTGAGAGCCTGCAAACTGGTGTTGATCTCGCCGACACCGTGTGCGGCCGTCTGCATGCTGGACGAGATCTCCTGGGTAATGGCGTTTTGCTCATCGACGGCCGAGGCGATGCCGGTCACCGTCTCCCGTACCGACCCGATCGCCTGCACGATCGAGAGCAGGGCACCCACCGCGTCTTCCGCGATTCCCTGCATCCCATGGATGTCCTGTGCAATCCGCGTCGTCGCCTGGGTCACTTGGTTCGACAGGTTCTTCACCTCGCCGGCCACCACAGCAAAACCGCGTCCGGCCTCTCCCGCCCGCGCCGCCTCGATCGTCGCATTGAGGGCCAGAAGATTGATCTGCTGACCAACGCCCTGGATGAGTTGGACGACGCCGTTCATCGATGCGGCGGCGTCCTTCAGCTTCGCTGTGGAGCGGTCCGCCACGACGGTCTGGTCGTGGATGGCGTCCACTTCCGAGCGCGAGCGGGCCAGGCTCTGCGCGATGTCACCGATCGAAGCACTCAGCTCCTCTGCCGCCGAGGCAACGGTCTGCACGTTCATCAGCGTCTGGCTTGAGGCGCCGGTCGCCGCATGCTGAGCCGCCGTTTTGGCCGTGATGTCGGTGGCGTACTTCACGACCTTGAACGGCTTGCCGTCCGCATCGAAGATCGGGTTATAGCTCGCCTGGATCCAGACCGCCCGCCCGCCCCTGCCGAGGCGCTTGAACACGCCCGCCCGGTACTCACCCCGCCGCAGGGCCTCCCACAGCTGCAGGTACTCCGCGGACTGGACCTGAGACGGCTCGACGAAGGTCCGATGGTGCTGGCCGCGGACCTCGTCCAGCCGATAGCCGACAACGCTCAGGAAGTTCTCGTTGGCGTCGAGGATGGTGCCATCCATGTCGAAATGGATGACGCCCTGTGACCGGTTGATGGCCGCGATCTGCCCCGCCACGTCGGCCCGGTGCAGCTTGTCCTGAGTGATGTCGGTCGCGAACTTCACGACCTTGTACGGGTTGCCCTGGCTGTCGCGAACCGGATTGTAGATGGCCTGCAGCCAAATCTCCCGTCCATCCTTGCCGATGCGCTTGTACTCGGCGCGCTGGAACTCGCCGCGCGCCAGAGCCGCCCAGAACGCGCGATAGGCTTGGCTGTCGCGTTCTGCCGGAGCGACAAACAGGCTGTGGTGCCGGCCCTGCACCTCTTCCAGCTTATAGCCGACAGCGTCGAGGAAGCCGGTATTAGCCATGAGGATGGTGCCATCCAGGGCAAACTCGATTGTGGCGCGCGAGCAGCTGATGGCCTCAAGGACCGCCGCGTGATCGGCGCTGCTCTGCTGCTGTGCCGTGACATCGACCGCGAGGAGAACGATTTTGCTCACCCGGCCGGTACGGTCGAGCACGGGGCAGTAGCTGACCTGCAGCCAGATCGCGTCGCGCTGCTTGGTGAGATGCCGAGAGCACGCGGTCCGGGATTCGCCTCGGGTCACCGCTGCCCAGAGTTCCTGCTGCTCCGCGCGGGTCGCCTCGTACGGATCCCGGACGACATCCAGTGTGTGGCCCTGTAATTCGTCGAAGCTATACCCGAGCCAGTCGAGATAGCATGCATTGGCACTCAAGACGGTGCCAGCCGGCGTGAGCTCCACCATGCCATGCGCACGACCGAAAGCGTGCAACACGGCACGATCGCCGCGAAAGAACAGCGACATGCATCCATCCCAGAGGCGGCATTGTTCGATTGAACCGCGCCCCTTTGAAGGACGGGAGCGCCGCACTGCCGCCAGGCGGTCTGCCGTTGGACAAGATGGGCAATCAGGTCCTAAAAACTCGTTAAACGACCTATTGATCTTTGTTGTTACTGATTTTTCTCACAAGTTGTACGCCGGGATCGGCCGCATCATGCCCGAGAAATACAATCCCTTCGCCTTCCAGAGCCTCCTTGATTTTTACTGTCGTGGACGGGCTACTTGGACGGCTTTGCTCATCCGCCTCCATTCGTTTGATGGTGTTCGGCGAGAGGCCGGTTTTCAGGCTCAGCTCGTCGATGGACCAGCCGAGCATCGCCCTGGCCGCACGAACCTGCAGGCCTGTGATCAGGGATGGCGTTTCGGTACGCGGCCTACCCTGTGCGAAATGTGGGAAGACCCTGTTTTGTCCGGATGCAAGGGTTCTCAACCAGATTTCATCTGTAATCACCTGCGCCAATCGGGCTAACAGCCGGCTGTCTTCTTCGTCGAAGGCGCGCAACTTCCTGTCGATGAGGCAGAGCGAGCCGATCCTTGTCCCCGGTGCGACGATGAGGGGCGCGCCCGCATAGAAGCGGATGAAGGGTTCCCCGGTCACGAGCGGATTCAGGGCGAAATCAGCATGGGCGCGCGCATCGGGAACCACGAACACGCTGTCGTGCAGGATCGTATAGTTGCAGAAGGCCTGTTCCCGCGGCGTGCCCGAGACGTGCAGGCCACACTTGGCCTTGAACCATTGTCGGTCCTCATCGAGCAGGGAAATCAGCGCGATCGGGACATCGAAGAGGGTCTGGGCCAGCTGAGTGATGCGGTCGAAGGCTGGATCCGGTGGTGTGTCGAGCAGCTGCAAGCGATGCAAGGCGGCAAGCCGCCGGCTTTCGCTCTGGCCCGGCGGCATGGGCCATGTCAGTGCTGTTCTGGTCATCGCTTGCACAGCCGATCCGCTCGAGAGACGCCGACCCCATTGCATCAGGCCGGCGTCTCTCGGTCTTTGTTTCACTGCGCTTTCTTTCGCCGAACCGGCGTCCATTTCGTCGGAAAGCGCTCTGACAGGCGGCTTTGTATCAAGGCCGCGACGTACAACGGAGAATGGGTCTGATCGGCGCGGGAACGATATCCCTCGCCGACGAAGAGCGGACCGTTGTAGGTTGAGTGTCTTGGCTCAGTGACGCCTGGGGCTGCATGGCAGCGATGCGGAAGGGTCAACGCCAAGATCGATTGCGCAAAATGCAAATATTGTTCCGTCATGCCCGCCGCGCCTTCGAGCCGTATCGCTCAAGATCGGGCGTTCGAGCCTACAATCGTCGTGGCCACTTCATCGCGTGAGCCCATCTCCGGCGTCGCTCACGTCGTGGCGTTCGCTTCGGCGGGCGTCATCGCCACAAGGACGATCAGGCCGATCAAGATCATAATCGGCAGCGTGATACAGCCGAAGGCCAGATGGGCGATCCCGAAGGCGCCGCACAGAGCGCCCGCGGCGAAGGTCACGATGGCCGGCAACACCCGCAGCAGCCGCGCGCGCGTCTGAGCCGGGCTCCCCGACGTTCTCAGGGCAAGATCCATGGCATCGATGACCGCTTGACTGACGCTAACGGTCATCACCGTGGTCGGAGCGAGGTGGCCGAGGGAGAGACGACCGATCGCGTTCTGCACGCCCATGGCCGCGACAGCGAGCATGCCGACGATCAGCGCCGGGGCACCGTCCGGCGCATCGAGCGGCGCCCATAGGGACCCGCACAAGCCGAAACCCGCGAGGAGAACGGCCTCAACGGCGAGCAGCCAAGGCAGCGGATCAGCATCCCGCCGCTGCAGGAGCAGCGCAAGGACACGGGCCCCCGCCACGGCCGCCAAGAAGACGGGCAAAGCCAGAAGCTTCGCCAGCACGCCGGTCGAGCTCGCGACCAATTCAGCACCGATCAGGACGAAATTTCCGGTGACATGGGCCGTGAACAGGCCTGTCAGCGCGATGAAAGCCGCGGCATCGAAGAAGCCGGCGACGAAGGCAAGGGCGGTTCCAGCGGATGTGCCGCCATCCGTGATCTGCGGCTTCACGAGGCTTTCCCTAGTTTGTAGGCGGCGGAGGCGGCGCCCTGCGCTCAAGCCGCATCCGACCTGATTTGCATCAGGCCAGCGCCTCCAGGCCTTTGGCTCAACGCGCTTTCTTTTGCCGAACCGGCGGCCGCTTCGTCGGAAAGCGCTCTAGTCGTCGAGTGGCGTTTCCGTCATGGCGGCCGGAATCTGTGGGCTGGTGTAGTAGTCCGGCCAAGTCTTGCAGAGGAGCATGACCGCAATGACCAGCACGACGGTCGCGAGAAGGAAGGCGAGCGCTTCCGTGACCTGATGCGCCCATCGGCCGGATGCCGGGATTGCGACGAAGCCGCCGATGAAGATCATGGCGATGGCAACGGGAGCGGTCACTGAGCGGCTCGACGATGGTGCTGCGAATCGGGTTCGGCCTGGACCCTAAGCCTACCGGGCTCCCGAGCGGTAAGGATATCGGCTATCACGAACCGTGATGAGCAACCTCAATGTCGACCAGATCCGCTCCTTCCTGGCCGTCCTTGAAAGCGGCAGCTTCACGGCCGCTGCGCAGACCCTCGGCCTGCAGCAATCCACGGTCAGCGGGCATATCGCGCGGCTGGAACAGGCGCTGGGCCGCTCCCTCCTCATGCGGGACACGCATCGGGTCGCCCTGACGCCGGACGGCCAAGCCATGATCGGCTTTGCGCGCGACGTGCTGGAGGCGCACGACCGGCTTCGCGCCTTCTTCTCGCCGGGCGGCCTGCGCGGCCGCATCCGCCTCGGCGTCTCCGAGGACTACACGCTGTCGGCCCTGGCCCAGGTTCTGGCGCGGTTCGCGGATGGCCACCCTTCCGTCGATCTGCAGCTGACGGTCGGTCTCAGCCGGGCCCTCTACCAGGGCTACGATGCGGGCGAACTGGACGTGATCTTCTGCAAGCGCCGCCGCGGCGATCCGCGCGGTGAATTGGCTTGGGCGGAAGAGCTGGTCTGGGTGGGCCGGCCCGGCTTCGCGCCCGATCCGGCCTTGCCACTGCCGTTGGTCCTCTATCCGCCGCCCTCGATCACGCGCACCCTGGCGCTCGATGCCCTCGAAGCGGCGGGGCGTTCCTGGCGGATCGCCTGCACCAGCGGCAGCCTGATGGGGCTGCGCGCGGCCGTCGAAGCCGGTCTGGGCATCGCGCCGCACTCGGCCCAGGTGACGCCACCGGGACTGGCTCCGATCCCGGAGACGGCCGGATTGCCGCCGATCGGCGAGGTCGAGTTCGTGGTGCTCGGCTCGGGCCGACAGCATCCCGCCGCGACGGCGTTACAGGAGGCGATCCTCGCAAGCACGGCGGAGCTTCAAGCCGTTCCCGAAGGGTGAGTCTCTCGATGCCGAGCCTCGCGCCGTACGTCCCTGGGACGGTGGCCGGTGGCAAGTAGAAATGGAAGTAAGGCCGAAACAAACGCCTTCGGATGCGAGTAGTTGATCCCATGGGCGGCGCCGGGGATGACAGCAAGACGGCCGCGAGGCAGGGCCGCTGCGAGGCTCGTCACAAATGCATAGGGGACGATGTAGTCACGCGTTCCCCAAACCACGAGCGTCGGCTGCGTGACTCGGAGCACCTTCTCTCCGATGCGGTTGCCGACCATGCTGCGTAAGGTCAGGATGTAGCGCTTGATCCCACCACGGGCATAGTCGGCGAGCGCCACCCAAGCGAGCGACCAGCGCTCGAACGGTGCAATGGCAAAAAAGCCGACCACTTGCCGGACGAGGCCGCGTGATTCCGGGTCCGGCGTGGGCCCCTGCAGGACAAGGCGGTCGACGCGCTGCGGGTGAACGAGGGCCAATTCGACCAGCACCTCGCAGCCGAGCGAATTGCCGATAAAGGCCGCGCGATCGATCCCGATCGCGTCCATCCAGGCCGCCAGCGCATCGGCCAACTCGCGAACCGTGAGCACGTGAGGAGGCTTGTCGCTCAAGCCGAAGCCGGGCAGGTCAGGCGCGTAGACCCGGCGGTAAAGGGCGAGTTGCCGCGCGAGCGGGATCATGTAGCGGCTCGACATCCCGAGCCCGTGGACCAGGATCACGGGCAGGCTGTCATCGGGGACGGGATCGACCGAGACACGGGCATGCATCGTCCGGCCGTTGACGCGGGTGTGCCTCGCCGCGAGCCGGCCTGGACGTTGGCTGTGCTCCTGACCGGCACGCCGTCGGGCCAGGGAGTTCACCAGGGCCAGACGAACCAGGATTGCGCCAGCCGTCACAACGATCCACCGCAGGGGCACGCAACTTCCCGTTTCAGCCAAAGTCAATCTCGAGCGGAGCGCCGAGAAGAACCAGCCCCGCGAAACGCAACGGCTCAAGAGATTGTTTCGGAGGGCCCAGATTCCAGCCGTTCGTCAAGGCCAAGGAGCGGGCGACGTCGGCAAATGGGACGCATTGCCCATCCCCAATGCCTCCGAGCGTTTCAAACCTGAAGGGGCCGAAATCACCCCGAAGCTGCCGGGAGAAGCAAAGCTGCAAAACTGTGTTCAGCATGATGTTTGATTCAAGTCATTGCTGAAAAATCGCCGGCCCATGATGGTCAGCGCCGGCATGCTCCCATCATCTCGCCGATCGGACCCGTTGTTTGTATGCGGCTCGCGAGCAGATCTCTAAAACGGATAGACGTCGAGGTCGCGCTTGGAAAATTAAATATTCAAATATCGCGGTCGGATAAGGATATATTTCAATGATACGGATTTGCCCGATCAAAAGTTTCGTGTCGATCCTGACGTTTTGGGCCGTACTCCAAGTCGTTGTTGAACCCGCAGGCGCCTGCTCCCGCTTCGTTTACCTTGGACGAGACGGCAAGATTTTCACGGCCCGGTCGATGGACTGGGAAAATCCCATCGGAACCGACCTCTACATCCTGCCGCGAGGGATGGCGCGCAATGGTGAGGTCGGGCCTGCTTCGATCCGGTGGACGTCGAAATATGGATCCTTGGTCGCGACAGCGTTCGACAATTCGACCTCGGACGGCGCCAACGAAGCGGGCCTTACGGCCAATGTGCTCTGGCTTGAAGAGTCGCAGTACCCGGCTTTCGACGGCAAGGGCCCGCCTGGATTGGCGATCTCAGTCTGGGCGCAATACGCTCTCGACAACTTCGCGACCGTCGATGAAGCCGTTGCCGCCCTCAAGAAGCAACCCTTCACGCTCGTGACGAGCGTGATTCCCGGCACTCAGATCATCGCAAATGTCCATATGTCCCTGTCCGATTCCGGCGGGGACAGTGCCATCATCGAGTATATCGACGGCAAGCAGGTCATTCATCATGGGCGCCAATACCAAGTGATGACGAACTCTCCGACCTACGAACAGCAGCTTGCCCTTGCATCCTACTGGTCACAGATCGGCGGAACGGTCATGCTGCCCGGTACGAACCGCGCGTCCGATCGCTTCGCCCGCGCCTCCTTCTACGTCAAATCGATCCCGCAGGATGGAGACTCGGATCACCTCTTGGCCAGCGTATACGGCATCATACGCAATGTTTCCGTGCCGATTGGGCTTTCGACGCCGGAGAAACCGGAGATATCCTCCACACGCTGGCGCACGGTCTTCGATCACAAGCGCCGCCTCTATTTCTTCGAGTCGGCGCTTTCACCCAACACGTTCTGGACCGACCTGAATCAGATCGATTTCTCCAAGGAAACGGGGAAAGTGCTGAAACTCGATCTCGGCATCGATCAGGCCAACGTCTTCGCTGGAAACGCGACACGGTCCTATCGCGCGTCGGAGCCTTTTCCCTTTGCCGGACTACCGCGATAGAGGCCGCTACAAACCGGCTGCGAGCAGAGCAGCCTTTTGGAGCATGAGGCAAACGAAGGCGACGAGATGCAGGTCTGCCCGCGCGCTGGCAGAGCGCTCCTCGTCTTCGACGAGGCGGCGGAAGCGGGTGGCCCAGGCGAAGGAGCGCTCGACGATCCAGCGCCTGGGCGGCAGATTTATTGTTGTCTTGTTTCGCTTCCACCTGTGTGCGCCATGAAGAAGCGCACCATCTCGCGGCTGGCGTCTGGACCGCGCGGATCCGTGTAGGTGCCGTTCGGGCTTCCGCCGGACCAGGCATGACCCGCTCCATGCAGAACCCACTGCTCCAACACCTCTCGGCCCGAAGGATCGGACTGAACGCTGCGGGTGTAGGTCATGCCGCCTGGGCTCTCCCCGTGAGTGACGACTTTCCCTAAGGCTCCCTCCGGCTTGGATTGAGCGATGATGCGGTCGCCGTTGGCTGCGTTGACGGTGCGGTCCGCATCACCGTGGAAGACGATGGTCGGGACCGACGCGCGTGCTCCCAAAGGCTGAGCCGTCCCGCCGCCGTTCATGGCCGCAAAGGCGGAGGGCATATCCTTGGCCGCACCATAGGGAAGCCCGGAATGGACGCCGATTGCCGCGAACAGATCCGGGTAGGTCGCCGCCATAATCGCTGCGGCCGCTCCACCGGCCGACAATCCCGCGACGTAGACCCGTCTGGGATCGGCCGAGAACTCGCGGATGACGTCCTGGGCAATCCCCGCGATCAGCGAAGGCTCGCCCGAGCCGCGCTGCTGATCGGCCGCGTTGAACCAGTTCCAGCACTTCTGCATGTTGGCCGATTGAGGCTGGCTGGGATAGGCCACCAAGAAGGTCTGCTCTTCGGCCAGCGCGTTCATCCGTGTCCCGGACGCGAAGTCATCGGGCGACTGGGTACAGCCGTGCAGCATGACGACGAGAGGAAGAGCTTGGCCGGTATAGCCGCTCGGGACATAGACCTTGTATGTCCGGCTGCCCGCCGCGTTTGAGAATGTCCGCTCCTCGTATCGAGCCCCATCCGGGACCGGGACCGGAGCTCGCTGAGGCGATCCGAGACCGTCCCCGAGGCCGGAGATCCCGCCCATCTTGGGAAAGCGCTCGCGCAAGGACCGCAGGGTCTCTGCAAGCCCTTGCCGTTCCGAGGCACTTGTCCTCTCAGCGGGGGCTTCCCCGGCCGTTCCCCGACCGAAGACTGGTGCGGTCCACGCCCCACCCGGGGCCCGAGGCGCGACCATGTCGATGGTCGACGCGGGTCGTGCGGTGCTGGCGTCCTTGCCGGGTGCACCCTCCGGCGTGCCCGCTTGCGGCTTGGCGGAGGCCGAGCGTCCCTGAAGAAGGGCCATGGCTTCCGTGAGCTGGCCGGCGCGGGTGAGACGGGTCACCTCACCCATGTCGATGCCGGAGAATGCGTTCATGATCACGATCCTGAATGAGGTGGACGGGCCGGGGCGCGTGTCCGGCTTCGCCGCGAAGGCGTTGAGGCGAGGGATCAGGCCGTACGGTCGGCCAGGGCGGCCTTGACCGCCGGTTTGGCGTGGAAGGCGCCGAGCACTTGCACGGAGGCGATGGCGGCACGGGCGAGTTCCGGCGTCACATCGGGGGCGATGCTGGCGAGGCCGAGAACCTGGATGTGGAGCGGAGCGCCCGCGTCTCTTGCCGCTTCGAGGTCCTGCCGGGTGTAGTGAGACAGGCCCAGGCTGAGCTTCTTGCGGGCCAGCGACTGCGTGACGGCATCGCCCTGACGGTCGAGCTGGTTGCGCACGGCCGTTCGGATGAAGTCGGCGCGATTGGCATAGAAGCCGTCTCGAACCAGCAGATCGATACGGCCGAGATCGACGAAGCCGAGGTTGATCGTCAGCTTCTCGCTGTCGGGCGCTCTCGGACGAAGATCTGGAACGTCATCTGCCATCTCGAGACCATCCTTAAACCATCCCGTTGGATGGCCATGAGATGGTGTGCTCGTGGTGTCATACAAGGGGCGGGCTTTGGCGCCTGACCAAGCCGCGATCGCACACGATGACGCGCCCGCTCTGTCCGACGTGACGTTGAGCGCATCGCTCTATCTCGACACCGAAGTCGATGACGCGCTGATCCTCTCGGAGCAGACCGAAATCTGAATCGACGCTGCGGTTGCAGTGGCTGCGGCGAGCCAATGTCATGGTCGCCCCGGAGGGTTCCGAATGATCCCTTGCGGACCTTAAGTCTGCCAACCCAGATGTCCGCTCCGTAGGAAGAACCAGACCGGTAGGCGGTCACGACAACTGCCGGTTCGGGCACATTAGCGGCCCTGCATCCATCGAACTCAATGCCCGACGCCGGCCCGCAAGGAACACCGTCCGACCCCCCGCTTTGCCATCCGTGCAGGGCGACGCCGCGGACGGTCAAGGTTTGGAGTTCAGGCAGAATTTCGGCTGACGGCAGGGTGCCGCGTTCGGCCAGGATGTCGGCTCTTTCGCCCAAGACGCGGTCTCAGAATTCTTCGGCGTGGAAGCGGTTGAGTTCGTTCTCGCGGCAGCGCTCGCCCCTGGCGAACGAGGCGTTAGGCTTCCAACGCCACGTCACCTTCCGGCCCGGCTTGGCAGGCTAGGATGTAGTCATCCCCCCGATCGGCGTCGCTGAGTGCGTCCTGCACGGGCATCCGGACTTTTCCGTTCTTCAGCTTCACCCTGCAGGTTCCGCACGTTCCGGAGCGACAGGCGCTGTCGATGCGGACCTTCGCTCGTCAGCGACATCGAGCAGCGCCGCTCCGTCCCAAGACGTCGACATCTTGCCGGTGTCCAGGAACCTCACCTTGCCGACGAATCTGCCGGACTTTCAGGTCCTTCTGGTCGGATCGCGCCGGTCCGTTCCGAAGGCCTCGGTCCGTATCTGACCGTCCGGCACGCCCAGGTCGAGCAGGACTACCTTGACCGCATCCCTCATCGGCGTTGGTCCGCAGATGTGGGCGCGGTGGGCCTCGCTTGCTTCTCTGTTCGAGGTCCAAACCTCCGTTTTTCGTGGAGCCGCCGGCTGGCAGACGAAGGCCATTGACGATACATGACGGCCATAATAAATGATGCCCGTCATTTTAAGCGCTCAATCGGCCACGGGGGAACGGGCTATGGATGCGAGATGGGTAATCGGTCTGACCGGTTTGGCCCTTGCGGCCTGCTCGCCGGCCGAGACGGCCGTGAACCCGGAGCCGCCCCTCGTCCAAGTGACCGAGGTCGCCCCAAGCTCCGGCGTCGTGTCCCGCTACACCGGCGTGATCAGGGCCCGCACCGAGAGCAACCTTGGCTTCCGGGTAGGGGGCAAGATCTTCGAGCGTCTCGTCGATCCGGGTGACCGCGTGCACCTCGGTCAGCCGTTGATGCGCCTCGACCGGACCGACTTCACCCTCGCCCTCAATGCCGCGCGCGCCTCCGTCGAGGCTGCCCGCGCCCAGATGATCAAGGCCAAGGCCGACGAGGAGCGTAGCCGTAAGCTCGTGGCCGACGGCTGGACCTCGAAGCAGACCTACGACCAGAACAAGGGTGCGGCCGATGCAGCCATCGCCCAGTTCGCCAATGCCGAAGCCCAGGCCGGCCAGATCGAGAACCAGGCAGGTTACGCCGAGCTCAAGGCCGATGCCGACGGCGTGGTGATGGAGGTTCCCTCCTATCCCGGGGAAGTGGTCGCTGCGGGCCAAACCGTGGTCAGGCTGGCGCGCGACGGGTCTCGGGAGGCGGAGATCTTCTTGCCCGAGGCAAGCCGTGGTCTGGCCAAGGGCGAAGCCAAGGCAACGCTCTATGCCGAGGGCGAAGCAACCTACCCGGCGCGCTTGCGGGAGTTGTCCGCCATTGCCGATCCGGCCACTCGAACTTACCGGGCGCGCTACATCCTTTCGGGTGGTGGTGAAGACGCTTCGCTCGGGGCGACCGTCACCCTGCAGCTCAAATCTCCTGAGGCTGTCCGCACCGCGACGGTCGAGGTGCCCCTCGCCGCCCTGTTCGACCAGGGGCGCGGCACCTCGGTTTGGCGCTATGACGCCGCCAGCGAGACGGTGAAGCCGCAGGCTGTGCAGGTGGCCCGCATGGGCGAGGAGCGCGCCGAAGTCGCCGCCGGCCTCAATCCGGGCGACCGGATCGTGGCTCTTGGCGCCCATCTGCTGAAGGCCGATCAGAAGGTGCGTCGAGCGCCCACCAGCATGACGGGGGTGGTGCGATGAGCGGCTTCAACCTTTCGGCGCTCGCCGTCCGCGAGCGGGCCGTCACCCTGTTCCTGCTGATCGCGCTGACCGGCGCGGGATTCTTCGCTTTCCAGAAGCTCGGACGGGCCGAGGACCCGGCGTTCACGGTCAAGGTCATGACGGTCTCGGCCGCCTGGCCCGGCGCCACCGCCGAGGAGATGCAGCGCCAGGTCGCCGACCCCCTGGAGAAGCGCCTGCAGGAACTGGTCTACTACGACCGTGCCGAGACCACGGTCCGGCCCGGACTCATGGTGACCAAGGTCATCTTCAAGGACAACATGCCGCCGGCGAAACTTCAGTCGGAGTTCTACCAGACCCGCAAGAAGCTTTCCGACCAAGCTTCCAGCCTGCCGCGCGGCGTGCTCGGGCCGCTCTTCAACGACGAGTTCTCGGACATCTACTTCGCCCTCTACGCCGTGCAGGCCAAGGGCCTGCCGCACCGGCAACTGGTCCTGCGCGCCGAGGACTTGCGCCAGCGCCTGCTACGGGTGCCGGGCGTCGAGAAGATTAATATCCTCGGTGAGCAGGCCCAGAAGATCTTCGTCGAGATCTCCTACCAGCGCCTCGCCACCCTCGGGATCAACGGCCAGCAGGTCTTGGCCGCGCTCGCCAACCAGAACGACGTGACGCCCGCGGGTTTCGTCGAGGCCGAGGGCCCGCGCGTCTACCTGCGACTGGACGGCGCCATCGACGGGCTCGACGCGATCCGCAACCTGCCCGTGGCCGCCGGCGACCGCAGCCTCAAGCTCGGCGACATCGCCGAGGTGAAGCGCGGCTACGAGGACCCTCGGACCTTCGAGATCCGCAACGACGGTGAGCCCGCGCTGATGCTCGGCCTCGTGATGAAGCCCGGCTACAACGGCCTCAAGCTCGGCGAGGCGCTCAACGCAGAAGAGGTGGCGATCCACCACGAGACGCCCGTCGGCATCACCTTCACCAAGATCACCGACCAGGCGAAGGTCATCGAAGACGCCATCCACGAGTTCATGGTGAAGTTCTTCACCGCGCTCGGCGTGGTGATCTTCGTGTCCCTCGTCGCGCTTGGCTTCCGCGTCGGCATCGTGGTGGCGCTCGCGGTGCCGCTGACGCTCTCGGCGGTGTTCGTGGTGATGATGCTCACCGGCCGCGACTTCGACCGCATCACGCTGGGCGCCCTGATCATCTCGCTCGGGCTCCTGGTCGACGACGCCATCATCGCCATCGAGATGATGGTGGTGCGCATGGAGGAGGGCTACGACCGCATCGAGGCGGCGACCTATGCCTGGAGCTCGACCGCCGCGCCGATGCTGACGGGCACGCTCGTTACCATCGCCGGCTTCCTCCCCGTGGGCTTCGCCGCCTCGACGGCGGGCGAGTATGCCGGCAACATCTTCTGGGTGGTCTCGTTCTCGTTGATCATCTCGTGGATCGTGGCCGTGACCTTCACGCCCTATCTCGGCGTCAAGCTCCTGCCGAACATCAAGAAGGTCGAGGGCGGTCACGACGCCATCTACGCCACGAAGAACTACGAGCGCCTGCGGCGCGTCGTGCGGATGTCCGTCGACCACAAATGGTGGGCCGCCGGCATCACGGTCGGGCTGTTCGGCCTCGCGGTGGTCGCCATGGGCAAGGTCGAGCAGCAGTTCTTCCCGAACTCGGAGCGCCCCGAACTCATCGTCGAGGTGACGCTGCCGGCAGGCTCGGCCTTCGCCACCACCGAGTCCAGCGTGAAGCGGATCGAGGCAGCCGTGCGCGAACTGCCGGAGGCACGCGAGATCACGAGCTATATCGGCCAGGGCATGCCGCGCTTCGTGCTCTCCTTCGACCCCGAACTGCCCGACCCGGCTTTTGCGCAGATCGTCGTACAGACCGCCGACGCCCATGCTCGGGACGCGCTGCGCGTAAAGGTGCGCGAGCTCGTCGAGGAAGGCCGCTTTCCCGAAGCCCGCGTGCGGGTGCTGCAGATCGTGTTCGGGCCGCCGGTCCGCTTCCCCGTCGCCTTCCGCGTGGTCGGGCCCGACCTCGACGTGATCCGCGGCATCGCGGCGGAAGTCGCGGGCGTTATGGCCTCCAACCCGAACATGCGGATGGTTCACCTCGACTGGGGCGACAAGACTCCGAGCCTGCGCCTCGCCCTGGACCAGGAGCGCCTGCGTCTGATCGGCCTGACCCCGAAGGAGGCCGGCCAGCAGTTGCAGAACTACCTCAACGGCACGCCCGCGACCCAGGTCCGCGAGAACCTGCGCTCCGTGGATGTCCTCCTGCGCAGCCCCGGTCCCGAGCGGCGCTCACTCGGCGACATCGGCGACCTGACGCTGGCCACGAAAGACGGGCGCCAGGTCCCGGTGTCCCAGGTCGCGCGGCTGGAAAGCCGTACCGAGGACGCGGTGCTCAAGCGCTACAACCGCGAGACCTACATCCGCGTCCAGGGCGATGTGCTCGACGGTAAGCAACCGCCGGACATTCACGCCCAGGTCTTCCCGCTGCTCGACCCGATCAAGGCCAAGCTGCCGCCGGGTTACCGCATCGACACGGCCGGCTCGGTCGAGGAGAGCGTGAAGGCGCAGATGTCGCTGGCAGCTGTGTTCCCGGTGATGCTGATCGTCACGCTGACGGTCATCATGATCCAGGTCCGGTCATTTTCCGCCATGTTCATGGTGTTCGCGACCGCCCCGCTCGGTCTCGTCGGGGCCGCGCCGACCCTGCTGATCTTCCACCAGCCCTTCGGCTTCAACGCGATCCTCGGCCTGATCGCGCTGTCGGGCATCCTGATGCGCAACACCCTGATCCTCGTGGACCAGATCCATCACGATCAGGCGGCGGGCCTCTCCGACTACGATGCCATCGTCGAATCGACCGTCCGGCGCGCCAGGCCGGTCATTTTGACGGCGGCGGCCGCGATGCTGGCCTTCATCCCGCTCACCCACTCGGTGTTTTGGGGGGCACTGGCTTACGTGCTGATTGGCGGCGTCGGTGTTGGCACGCTGCTCACCCTGCTGTTCCTGCCTGCCCTCTACGCCTTGTGGTTCCGTGTGAAGCGGGAGCCGCGCCATGCGGAGAGCGCCGCCGGAGCCGACGCGGTGCCGATGCCGGCCGGGACCTGAGGCCCGAATGACCGCCATCGATGTCCCGCCCCTGGGACATCCCGAGATCGCGCGTTTGTCCTCCGAACGTGCGGTGCATCGACCGGCCTGCGCTCCTGCCCTCTTCGCGCAGGTCGGTCGACAGCCTCTGCGAAAGGTATGGGACGGTCGGACACCCCAGAGTGTCCATCCCCAGCCGAAGCTTTAATACATGACTGCTCGCATCTATATGGATCCCAGCAACGGCGGAGGACGATACGATGCCGAGAGTTTCGCAGGAGCAAGCCAAGCTCAACCGCCAACGGGTCGTGGAGGTCGCATCCTCCCTGTTCCGGGAGCGCGGCCTGAACGGCATCGGCGTCGTGGACATTATGGGGGCCGCCGGCCTGACCCATGGCGGCTTCTACGGCCAGTTCGCCAACAAGGATGCCCTCGCGGCCGAGGCGTTCGACGCTGCGATCGGCAACGAATACCGGGCGAACCTCGACACCTTCATCGAGAACTATCTCTCCCTCGGGCACGTCCGGACACCTGGGAGAGGCTGCCCCGTCGCGGCCCTGGTGAACGATATCGGGCGCGAGCCTGCCGGAAGTGCCCTGCGGTCGCGGTTCACCCACGCGGTCAAGGGGCTCGCCAGCCTCATCGCGGACAGACTGCCTAAGAGCGCGAAGGAGCGTCGTAGGCAGCGGTCGCTCGTGGCGCTGTCGACCATGGTCGGGGCCGTGGTGCTGGCGCGGGGCGTCGACGACGAGGCGCTGGCTGACGAACTCCTCCAGGCAGCGCGCTCAACCATCACCCCCTGAGACGTTTCGGGGCCGCGCTTTTCGAAGCCGGTTCGACGTTCCGAATCTGGGTCTCCGAAGGGCAGTTGGGGCTGATGTCCAAGCAAGCCGAGGCCGGCACGGATGGCCCGAGCGTCCACCTGCGTTCCGTGGACGGTCAGTAGCGCGTCGTCGGACTATCTCGGACAGGAGCCCTCATGGACGTCCGCACACGCCGCCTCCTCACGGACCCTATCGTGCCGACACTCGCCCGGATGGCCGCGCCCAACATCCTGGTGATGGCGGTCCAGACCTCCGTCGGCCTTATCGAAACGTATTTCGTGTCGATGCTCGGGACGGACGCATTGGCCGGGATGGCCCTCGTCTTTCCGGTGGTGATGCTGGTCCAGATGCTCTCCGCCGGCGGGATGGGGGGCGCCATCCAATCGGCGGTCTCCCGCACGCTGGGTGCGGACCGGCAGGCGGAGGCCGGAATTCTGGCGTGGCACGCGATGGTGCTCGGCCTGGGGCTCGGCATTGCGACGAGCCTCGTCGCCCTTCCGTTCGGGCCGACCCTCTACGCGGCGATGGGCGGGACCGGAGGCTCGCTCCGAGCGGCGACCACCTACGCGTCCATTGTGTTCGGCGGGGCGGTCCTGATCTGGCTGTTCAACGCGCTGTCGGCCGTGATCCGCGGCACCGGCAACATGGTGCTTCCGGCCATCGTCACCTGCGTCGGGGCCGTCGTGCTGATCCCGCTCTCGCCCGCGCTCATCTTCGGTTGGGGGCCGTTCCCCGAGTTCGGCGTCGCGGGCGGTGGCGTGGCATTCGCAGCCTACTACGCCGCGGGGTCCGCGGTCTTCGCCGCCTACATCTGGTCCGGCCGCAGCGTCCTCCGCCCGAGCCGGCGCTTGCCCGCTCTCTCTTGGGGGCCGTCACGGGAGATCCTGCGCGTCGGGGTTCTTTCGGGCATCGCCAGCATGACCTCGAACGTCACAGTCATCGTGGCGACCGGCTTCGCCGGGGCGGCGGGGCCGGCGGCCGTGGCCGGCTACGGGACCGGCGCCCGGCTCGAATACCTCTTGGTCCCCCTCGTGTTCGGTCTCGGCTCTCCCATCGCAGCCATCGTCGGTACGGCCCTGGGAGCGGGCGACCACGTACGAGCCCGCCAGGCGGCACTGACGGGTGCCCTCATCGCCGGTGTCCTGACGGAGTTCATCGGGCTCGCGGCGGCCCTGCATCCGGCCGCGTGGCTCGGCTTGTTCGCAGACGATCCGGCGATGCTCGCAACGGGCTCGCTCTACCTGCGAATCGTCGGCCCGTTCTACGGATTTTTCGGCTTCGGGCTGGCCCTGTACTTCGCCGCTCAGGGTGCAGGACGTGTCGGCTGGCCGCTCGCCGCCAGCCTCCTTCGGATGGGGGTCGCATTGGGCGGTGCTTGGCTCGCCTTGGCGCTCGGGCTCGGCCTCACCGGAACATTCATCGCCATGTCGGCCGGGTTCGTCACTATGGGGCTCGTCAACGCGGCGGCCTTCGCGACGGGCAAGATGTTCCCGAGCGACGCCCTCGGCCCACCCTCCGTAACTTCCGGAACGCTAGCTCCAGCCGCGGGCGTGAGACGCTGACTTCCGCACCTCAGGGGACAGGGGGGATCTCCATCACGCCGTGTAAACGGCAACTCGGCGACCGGGCGCTCCGGATGCTGCTCGCGACGGTCTTCGTCGGGGCGGCAGGAATGAAGCTTGCGGCGTCCGAATTCGAGACCATGAACTTCGCACGCTTCGGCTACGCGCCATGGTTCATGTACCTGGCGGGTCTCGCTGAAATGCTGGGTGCGGTCTTGCTCTGGGTCCGGGGACATGTCGCGTACGGTGCACTGCTCCTTGCTGTCTTAATGGCGGGTGGTGCGGTCAGCCACCTGCGCGTCGGCGACCCGGCGATGCTGGCTGCCCCGGCGCTCGGCCTGATGGCGCTACTGTGCGGTATCGCCGTTGCGCACCGGCACGAACTCCCCTCCCCGTGACGCCGAACGAGGGCGGAAGATTCGGATACGTTCGAAGCCTGAGCAAGCCTCGGTTCCCGGGACGCTTTGGCCGAACTCACGCCGACAGGGCCATCACGGCGGCACGAAAGGCGTCCTGATCGACCTTGCCGAGTTGCCGGGCAACCGTCGCCTGGGCCTGCTGCCAGAGAGGGTACGCTTCGGCGAGGAGCGTGCGGCCCTCTTCGCTGAGTACGACCCGCCGGACACGACGATCCTCCGCATCGCCCTGGACGGTCACGAGGCCGCGGCGCTCCAGGGGCTTCAGGTTGGCCGTGATAGTCGTGCGATCCGTCGCCAGGTGCTGCGCCAGGGCGCTGATGGTCGGCGGCTCCTCGCGAACCAGCATCATCAGCAACGTGAATTGCCAGTTCGAGAGCCCGGTCGGTCGAAGGGCGGCGTCGTACCTGCGCCCGATGGCGCGCGCAGCCTTCTGCGCCGCGAAGCTGTAGCAGCTCCGTTCGACCGATGCGGCCATCGTCGGGGTCAGGACGGGATCTCGGGCCATGGCGGCTCCCTGGAAGGTTGATACCAACGATATAGGTGCGGTTTGCATGCGTCCAAAGCCGGAAACAGCTGCTCGGAGATGCCCTTGAAGGGTTGATATCAACTATGTGCGCCGCCACACAGCCGTCAGTTCGGATAGGTTTATATCAACGTTATCGCAGAGAGAGGCCACTGGTTCGAAGCGAACCGGCAGGGCCAGCCGCTCCGTCGATGAGGAGAACTCCGATGACCGTTCGTTCCATTCTCGCCGCTGCCGCAGTCGTCGCCGGCTTCACCGCTTCGGCCGCCGCCCAGGAAGGTCGCACTTTCGAGGCGTGGGGCCATACCTTCGACGTCCCCGGCGCCCGGGCCGCTTCCGGGACGGTCGCCGCCCCCAAGCGGGATGCCTTCCGTGCCATCGCTCCGAAGCGCACCTACGTTTCGGGCCAGGTCGGCACCGTGGTCGAGGGCGAGGTTCTCGCGCCTGCCACGACCTCCAACGTCATCAACGTGTGGGGTGCGCGCATCGGGGTACCGGCTCGCTAGACGAGACGTGGGTATATCCTACGCAAGGTCCGATCCGACAAGCCGCCGACACTGGGATCCCACGCCCTCGCGATCCCGCAGGGAAAACCGTCAAGCTGCATCGATGCGATCGATGCAGCTTGCCAATTAAAATTACGATCGTAATGTATTGAGGTCTGCGGCAGTGGCCTGTCGCGACAATGGGAGGTCATCGTGACCCAGGGCAGCACCAAGACCGTAATCGTCACCGGGGCCGCCTCCGGCATCGGGTTATCGACCGCCAAAGCCTTGCGGGCTGCGGGCTACCGCGTGTTCGGGACAAGCCGGAAATCGGTGCCTGCCGCCGGGGGCGGGATAAGCATGCTGGTCTGCGACGTCACCGAGGACGCGTCCGTCACCGAGATGGTCGAGACGGTCTTCGGCGAGACCGGCCGCATCGACCTGCTCGTGAACAATGCCGGTTTCGGCATCAGCGGCCCTGCTGAGGAAACCTCGATTGCGCAGGCGCAGGCCATGTTCGACGTGAACCTGTTCGGCGTCATCCGCACGACCCGTGCGGTCCTTCCCCTGATGCGTGCCCAGAAGGGTGGCCGCATCATCAACGTGAGCTCGGTGCAGGGCTTTATTCCCGCGCCTTACATGGCCCTGTATGGCGCCAGCAAGCACGCGGTCGAGGGCTACTCGGAGTCGCTCGACCACGAGGTCCGTAGCCAGGGCATCCGGATCGTACTCGTGGAGCCCGCCTTCACGCGGACCGCGTTCGACCGGAACCTCGTTCGATCCGATACGCCCCTCGACGTTTACGAGACGAAGCGCGCCGGGCGTAACCGCTTCCTGGCCGATGTCATGATGACCGCAGATGCGCCCGAGGTCGTGGCGAAGGTCATCGTGAGCGCCGCCACGACCGCGACACCCAAGCGCCGGTACACCGCGGGATCCAAGGCACGGCAGATTAGTCTGCTGCGACGCTTCGTACCGGCAAGCGCCTTTGACAAGGCCTTTCGCAAGGCCATGCGCCTTCCGCCGATCGCATGAGAACGCCGGTTGCTATTGATGTCGGCTGACGCGTTGGGCGCTTAGTGTCTCTCACAAAACTCCCGCCGCGCTGTCATCGCCAGAGCGAGAACGGTCAGAGACCGGGCGTTTTGTGAGGCACTCTTAGGTGTTGCGGAAACCGGAAAGGCCAACCTCAACCTCGGACGACGAAGGTCACCTCAGCGCAGCGCAAGGCCGCGACAGTTTCGTCGCCCGGCGCGAACAGGGCCGCGCGCTTCACGCCGAAGCTCAAGGGAGGGGGGCGGCGCTGAAGTTCACCGCCGGCGCAATCGACCACGGAGTCGATTTCGGCCACCACCCGGCCGAGATCGAGCTCGTGCGGTCGACTACGAGCTAACGGCAGCTTTCGGGGCACAAGCAGCCATCCCCGCGCATTTGCTCGAATGTCAGCTCATGGCGCGAAGCAGCGGTCCAGTCTCCGCTTGCTCAAATGCCGTTTCCCGCCCCGCGTGGTCTTCTGGTTGTGCGATCGCGCGTATCCGTAAAACGAACGTTTTCCTTGCGCATATGGGGGGCCTCGGACGGCCTGCCGAAACAACGCTGTTTTTGTGATGACAATATACCCGCAAATCTATTGCACGCATTAGGGCATTGTTTGACTGCCCTAGCATGCTCGCCGGATACGCCCGTGTCTCGACTCAGGATAGAACTTCGACTTGCAGCGCGATGCGCTGACCAAGGCTGGCTGCGAGCGGATCTTTGAGAAGAAGAGCGGTAAGGGTCAGGAGCAGGCGCCCACGAAGGAATGACCTTCAAGAGTGTAAGGTGCACAGCCCATAAGCTTGGAAAAAACCGTCCCCTGAATGGGGACTACCGGGGAGAGCGGTCATTTTCCGCTCTCATAACCCATTGCCACCATTCGGCTTTCCTCGCGAGGAAAACCTGGTGGAGCTGAGGGGAATCGAACCCCTGACCTCCGCAGTGCGATTGCGGCGCTCTCCCATCTGAGCTACAGCCCCGTCCGAGGCGAGGGCCTTGTAGGCTTGTCCGCTTCGGCCTGTCAATTCCGGAAATTTCCCGCCGCACCCGCGTCCCTCACGCCGGGTCTCCGTGCGGGGCGATGAGGACCGAAACCCCCCGCATGAACGCCCTGCTCTGGCTCTTCAACACCATCATCCAGCTCTACATCTACGTCCTCGTTGCGAGCGCCGTGCTGAGCTGGCTCGTGGCCTTCAACGTGGTCAATGTGCGCAATCCGATCGTCTCGCAGATCGGCGAATTCCTCTATCGCGTCACCGAGCCGGTGCTGCGGCCGATCCGGAACCTGCTGCCCAATCTCGGCGGCGTCGATATCTCGCCGATCATCCTGATCCTGCTGCTGCTGTTCGCCCAGAAGCTCGCCACCGACCTCTACGTCCAACTGGCCTTCTGACCGCGTCTCCGGCGCGACCCACCCCGGCGTCAAGCGCGGCATTGCGCGGGCGCCGGGCTCGTTGCTAAGGCGGTCGGGCATCGGTTCGGCCGAAAAGCCGATGCAATGTCAGAGTTTAGGGCCTCGTTCTGAATACGATATTCAAGACGGTGCCCGCTCGGCCAGCAAGAGCCGCACAGGGAGCGACGCGCGCCATGAAGACCAATCCGGGCCGCTTCTTCGAGGATTTCCGCCTCGGGGAGACCATCCGCCATGCCACGCCGCGCACCGTCACCACGGGCGACGTGGCCCTCTACACTGCCCTCTACGGTCCGCGCTTCGCCGTGCAGTCCTCGGACGCCTTCGCCAAGGCGATCGGCTATCCGGCGAGCCCGCTCGACGACCTGCTCACCTTCCACGTCGTGTTCGGCAAGACCGTGCCGGACGTCTCGCTCAACGCGCTGGCCAATCTCGGCTACGCCGAGGGCGGCTTCCACCGCCCGGTCTATCCCGGCGAGACGCTCTCGACCGTCTCCGAGGTGATCGGCCTCAAGGAAAGCTCCAACCGCCAGACCGGCGTGGTCTACGTCCGCTCCACCGGCTCCGACGCCTCGGGGCGGACCGTGCTGAGCTATTGCCGCTGGGTTCTCGTGCGCAAGCGCGACCCGGAGGCCAAGATCGCCGAGGAGCACGTGCCGCAGCTCGCCAAGGTGGTGAACCCGGCCGACCTCGCCCACGCCCTGCCCCCGCTCGATCCGGCCGCCTACGACAATGCGCTGGCCGGCAGCCCGCATCGCTTCGCGGATTACGCGGTCGGCGAGAAGATCGACCACGTCGATGGCATGACCGTCGAGGAGGCCGAGCACCAGATCGCCACGCGCCTGTTCCAGAACACCGCCAAGGTCCATTTCGACGCGGTGGCGACCAAGGAGACGAAGTTCGGCAAGCGCCTGATCTATGGCGGCCACGTCATCTCGCTCGCCCGCGCGCTCAGCTTCAACGGGCTCGCCAACGCGTTCGCCATCGGCGGCATCAATGCCGGCCGCCACGTCGCGCCGCTCTTTGCCGGTGACACGGTCTATGCGTGGTCCGAGGTGCTGGAGACGGCCGAACTGCCCGGCCGCAGCGATATCGGCGCGCTGCGCCTACGCACGGTGGCGACCAAGAACCAGGCTTGCGGCGCCTATCCGGACAAGCAGGGCGAGGGCTACGACCCGTCGGTGATCCTCGATCTCGACTATTGGGCCTTCATCCCGCGCTGAAGCGTCGGCCCTCAAGAGGCTGACGCCTCTACAAAAAGAACCCGGCCACGGCCTGACGCAACGGGTTGGCCGGGTTCGACAGCAGGCGTAGCGCCATCGCACAGGCGATGACGACAAGGAGCGGGCGGATCAACCGGGCGCCGAGGCGCACGGCGAGCGCCGAGCCGACCTGGGCGCCGAGAAAGGCGCCGACGGCCATCGCGAGCCCCACCGGCCAGATCACCGCGCCCTGGAGCGTGAACAGGGCGAGGCTGCCGAGGTTGCTCGCGGCGTTCGAGAGCTTGGTGTGGGCGGTAGCCCGCACCACGCCGAGGCCGAGCAGCGTCACGAAGCCGATCATGTAGAACGAGCCGGCACCGGGCCCGAACACCCCGTCGTAGAAGCCGACAGCAGGGGCCAGCGTCACCGCGAACAGGCCGGGGGTGATCCGTGCCGCCGCATCCTCGTTGCTCATCCGCCGTGCGGTGGCGAAGTAGAGTGCGATGCCGACGAGCATGAGCGGCACCAATGCGTCGAGGACCGGGCGCGGCAGCAGGCTGACGCAGAGCGCGCCGCCCACCGAAGCGAGGCCGGCCCCGAGTGCGGCGGGCCCGGCCTCGCGCCAGCGGATCAGCCCGCGCCGGGCGAAAGCGATCGTGGCCGAGACCGAGCCGGCGCTGCCCTGAAGCTTGTTGGTGGCGATCGCGCTCACGGGGTCGAGCCCGGCGAGCAGCAGGGCCGGCAGGGTCATCAGCCCGCCCCCGCCCGCGATGGCGTCGACGGCGCCCGCCACCACGGCCACGCCGAACAGGCCGGCGACCGTCTCGAACTCAATGCTCATCGGGGATCCCAAAGGGCTTCAAGCCCTTTGGCGGGTTGTCAGGGCAGCGCCCTGACGTCGGCACAGCCGATTTGCAGGGCCCTGCCCTGCACCTTTGACAAGGACTCGTCCTTTCGAAGCCTTGATCACGGCTGCCCCGCCTGGGCAAGCCTCAGGCGGCGGCGCGCTCCGTGCGCGGCAGGCTGACGACGGCGCGGCTGCCGCGGGTCGCCCGCAGCGTTCCGCCCTTGGGCACGATCGTCCAGCCCTCCTTGCAGCCGTCGATCGGCTCGGAGACGACGGTGAGGCCGCGCTCGCTCTCGCGGTAATACAGGCTCGGCGGGCGCCCGTCGCAGGCCCAGCGGAAGGCGGTGAGGCTCTCGCCGTCGGTGAGCACGGCGGTGAAGCGGAAGGCTTCGGCGATGTGCGCCTCCTGCATCAGGTCGCGCACGGTGGTGCAGGTCGCCTCCATGGCGCCGACGGGATCGGAATCGAGGCCGTTGGCGAGCGCCAGCAGGAACAGCGCCTCCGAATCCGTCGAGCCGCGGCGGGTGTCGTACAGCGCGTCGGGGATCATCGCCTCGAGGCGCCGCTTGATCCGGTGATAGCCGCCGATCTGGCCGTTATGCATGAACAGGTGGCGGCCATGAGCGAACGGGTGGCAGTTGGCCCGCGTCGTCGCCGTGCCGGTGGCCGCCCGCACATGGGCGAAGAATGTCCGCGCCCGCACCTGCCGGCACAGGTTCACGAGGTTCTCGTCCGACCAGGCCGGGCAGATGTCGCGGTAGAGGCCGGGCTCGGCATGCTCGCCGTACCAGCCGATCCCGAACCCGTCACCGTTGGTCTCGGTCTTCGCCTCGGAGGCGTGCAGCGACTGATGGACCAGCGAATGGGTCGGGGCGCAGACCAGCTCGTTCAGAAAGACCGGCTCACCGAGATAGGCGAGGAAGCGGCACATGGCGGGACAAGAGCCTCCTTTGCGGTCCGGAGCGAGCTATGCAAGCATCGGTCCGCTCGGACCGCTGCGTGTCGCCGGACTGTAACAATTCGTTCCGTGTAGTGAACAGTCCGTTAAGGGAGGGGTCGATCGGAAGGGTTCAGGCTGGTGCAATTTCGCTGAACCGATCGTCCCCGAACTTGTTGTCGCAGGGCAAGCATCGTCGGCGCCGCCGATTCCGCCGCGGCGTGCCCATGGGCCGCCGCTTCCGAACCGCTCGCACAGCTTCAGGGAGACATCATGGCTCATTCCGGAGACAGCCCGGTCGCGCTCGTCGTCGAGGAGGACGAGGCCGCCCGCGACCTCGCGACCGTCCTAATCGAGGAGACCGACCTCGACGTCATCGCCTGTTCGAGCGCCGAGGACGCGTTGGCCGTTCTCGAACGCGGGGACGTGACCGTGGCGATGGTGATCGCCGACACGCGCCTCTCGGGCAAGATGGACGGGGCGGCGTTGGCGCGCGCGGTCGAGGATCGCTGGCCGGAGGTGCGGCTCGTGGTGACCTCCGGGGGCCGCGAGGAGCGCCGGACCGAGATTCCGCCGCATGCCGTCTACATGCGCAAGCCCTGGCTGCCGCTGGAACTGCTGCGGCAGGCCGAGCGCGCCACCCTGACGGCCAAGGCCGCCTAACGCCAGACGTTCAGACAATGGAAAAAAGCCCCGCCGGTCGAGCCGGCGGGGCTTTTTTCGTATCGCGATGCTGCGGGCTGCGCGCGGCGGCCGGCGCGGATCAGGAAGCAGCGGGCGCCGGAGCGGCGGCGGGGGCCGCTGCGGGCTGCTGCGAGAAGCTCGGCATGCCGGGGCGGCGCGGAGCACCGGTACGGGGCTTCGGCTTCGGAGCGGCGATCAGGCCCTCGCGGATCGCGGTCTTGCGGGCCTGCTTGCGGGCGCGGCGGACAGCCTCGGCCTTCTCACGCGCCTTGCGCACGGAGGGCTTCTCGTAGGCCTTGCGCTGCTTCATCTCGCGGAAGATGCCCTCGCGCTGCATCTTCTTCTTGAGGACGCGGAGCGCCTGATCGACGTTGTTATCGCGAACGAGTACCTGCAACGGAATCAACCCCTAGATTTGTCGTTTCGAACCGCACCGGCCCCGGAATCCCGGCTGAACCGGGAAAAAGCCGTCGGGCGCCCCTGTCTCCGGGCTGCATTCCGGAGGAGGCGTCGTGACGGCAGCCGAATCGGTGCGAAAGAATTGCACCTGAGCGCGCGGCATACACGAAACAGGTTCGTGTTGGAAGTGCAGGAAAGCCTCTTGCAAAGCCGCCGCGCGGTTTCTTCCTGTCCCGCCCTCGCGCGGCGAAGCCGAGGTCACCCAAGGCGTTATCCGATCCGGAAACGCTGCGCCATGGATGGCGCCGGCTTCGCCCCGCAAGGCAGAGAGCAAGGGCAGAGAGACGGTTTCAGAGTGCCTCACAAAACTCCCGGTCTCTGACCGTTCTCGTTCTGGCGATGACAGCGCGGCGGGAGTTTTGTGAGAGACACTCAGGCGTGCGAGGCGATGAAGTTGCGTACGAGCGGATAGGTCTGCGCCTCCCACTTGCGGCCCGAGAACACGCCGTAGTGACCCACGCCGGTTTGGAGGTGGTGGGTCTTCATGTGCGGCGGCAGGCTCGAGCAGAGGTCGTGGGCGGCCATGGTCTGGCCCACGGCGCAGATGTCGTCGCGCTCGCCTTCCACCGTCATCAGGGCGGTGCGCCGGATCGCGCCCATATCGATGGGCTCGCCGCGGTAGGTGAGCTGGTTGCGGGCCAGGGTGTAGTCCTGGAAGACGATCTTGACCGTCTCGAGGTAGAACTCGGCGGCGAGGTCGAGGACGGCGAAATACTCGTCGTAGAAGGTCTCGATCGCCTGCGCCTTGTCGGCGCTGCCGTCGACATAGTGCCAGAACAGGTCCGTATGCGCGTCTCTGTGGCGCTTGGCATTCATCGAGACGAAGGCGGAGACCTGCGTGAAGCCGGGATAGACCCGCCGCCCCGCCCCCTTGTGGCGTCCGGTCACCGTCTCGATCAGGTTCTTCTCGAACCACTCGATCGGCTTCGAGACCGCAAGCCGGTTCACCGAGGTCGGGCTGACGCGGCAATCGACCGGTCCGGCCATCAGGGTCATGCTGCGCGGCTGCGCCGGATTCTTGGTGTGCGCCATCAGCGCCGTGGCGGCGAGCGCCTGCACCGCGGGCTGGCACACGGCCATGAGGTGGGTGCCCTCGCCAATGGTTTCCAGAAAGCGCACCACGTGATCGACGTAGTCGTCGAAGCCGAAACGCCCTTCCGAGAGCGGCACGTCGCGGGCGTTGTGCCAGTCGGTGATGTAGACGTCGTGGTCGGGCAGCAGCGTGCGCACGGTGCTGCGCAGCAGCGTGGCGAAGTGGCCCGAGAGGGGGGCGAGCACCAGCACCTTGGGCTGGACGGTGTCGATGTCCTTGCGGAAGCGGAGCAGCGTGCCGAAGGGCGTGGCGAGCACCGGCTCCTCGATCACCGGCACTTCGCGGTTGCCGACCATGACGGCGTGGATGCCGTAGGCCGGCCGCGCGAAGGTGAGGCCGGCGCGCATCATCATGCGCGCGCCCGCCGACCACCATTTCGCGGCGTCGTGCCAGGGCGTCCGCATCCACGGCGCGGAGGCTTCCTGCAGCAGGCGGCCCCATTGGCGGGTCTGCCGGGCGATGTCCGATTGGACATCGAGGGCTTGGTAGAGCATCGGGCGCAAACTCCAAGCGCGCAAGGTGCCTGCACGCATCCATCTCTCGCGAACGCCCGAACGGCCCGGATTCGCCCGCTTCACGTTTCCGGTCGCCACTGCCGCCCCACGTGACGATGCCAGACGGGACAGGCTAAGCGGTTCTGGATTGGGCGCAACCGATCAAAAGTATATATTGCGCCCCTGTGGTGTGGATGCATCACCTTGCATAGGAGTTTATGGGAGAAGAATTCTATTGCCGGAAAGGCGGGCAGAGGGCCCGAGATCCGGCACAAGACTTGCCCTAGAAAAACATCAAGTGCTGGGTTCCGGGCAGCAGGCCCGGGCGACGTGCATCCGGGGAGAGGGCCATGGCCGAGGCGACGCTCACGATCTCCAGCCGCAACTACTCGTCTTGGTCACTGCGCGGCTGGCTGCTGTGCCGGATGGCCGGGCTCGATCTCGCGGTGGAGGTGCTGTCCGGCTCGGACGCCTCGACGCGGGCCGAACTGCTCCACCTCTCGCCGTCCTTCCTCGTGCCGCGGCTGGAGCACGGCGCGATCGTGGTGTGGGACGTGCTCGCCATCGCCGAATATCTCAATGAGATCCGTCCGGAAGCCGGCCTTCTGCCCGAAGCGCCCGCTGAGCGCGCGCGCTGCCGCGCGGTTTCGGGCGAGATGCATGGCGGCTTCGTCAACCTGCGCTCGGCGCTGCCGATGAACCTGCGCAGCCTCCATCGCGGCTTCAAGATCTTCAACGGCGCCAAGGGCGACATCGAGCGGATCTGCGCGATCTTCGAGGATTGCCTGTCGCGCTCGGGCGGGCCCTACCTGTTCGGCGCGCGCCCCACCCTGGCGGACGCGATGTACGCGCCCGTCTGCACCCGCTTTCGCACCTACGACGTCGCCCTCCCCTTCACGACGGCCACCTACCGCGACACGATCCTCGCCTGGGATCTGATGAGCGAGTGGGCGGCGTCGGCCGAAAGCGAGCCGGAGGAGATCGAAGAACTCGACATGGAGTTCTAGAGCGCATTTCGACGAAGGGGGCACCGGTTCGTCGAAAGAATGCGCGTCAAGGCAGAGACCGAGAGACGCCAGGCTGATGCAAGGGGGTCGGACACGGCTCTAGCGGCGGCCGGCTGGCGCCGCACCGATCAGGCCACCGCCACGCGGTTGCGGCCGAGATTTTTCGCTTGATAGAGGGCGGCGTCGGCGGCGTTCACGAGTGTGTCCAGCGCCGTATGGCCCTTCTTCCAGTCGGCGACGCCGATCGACAGCGTCACCACGGCGTTCGGCCCGAGGCCGGGATGCGGAATCCCGACGCCTTCCACGCGCCGGCGGATGGCCTCCCCGAGCGCGGCGGCCCGCGCGGCATCCATGCCTGGCAGCAGCACGAGGAACTCTTCGCCCCCGAAGCGCACGGCCGTTCCCAACGGGGGCTTGTTCTCGTTCGCCGGGACCAGCATCTCGCGCACCAAGTCACTGACGGTGCGGATGCAGCGGTCACCCGCCAGATGACCCTGGGTGTCGTTGAACCGCTTGAAGTGGTCGATGTCGATCAGGAGCGCCCCGAGGGACTGCGTGTCCTTCTTGGGAATGAGATCGGCGCCGATGGTCGCGAGATGGTGCCGGTTGAACAGGCCCGTGAGTTGGTCGGTCCGTGCCATCTCCGCGTTGCGCTCGATCATCGACTCGACCCGGAGGCGCTGGAGGAAGCCGTAGCGCTCCGTCCGCTCCAGCACGAACGATCCCAGGAGGATGATGGCGGCCGCGATGAGGTAGAAGACCACGATGTACCAGAAGGTCGGGGCATCGACCTCGGGCCGTCTCGCGACGGTCGAGATCTGGGTCAGGACGATCAGCGCCATCCCGATCACCGCCATCCGGAACCGGACGCGCTGCACCAGGACCATGTAGAAGATGATGAGCATCGAGCCGAGCTGGTAGGTCGCGACGTAGTGCGATGCGCTGAACGAGATGATCGTGGACGGCATCAGCACCGAGAGGAAGCAACCTCCCACGAGCAGCCCGTCGACCTGCCAGGTCCGTGTCCGGCGCGGCAGGATCCAGATCATCAGAAGGGTCAGCGGCGTGAAGACGCCCAGGCGCATCACGGCGAGCGGCCCGAGCACGTCCGGCAGGATCATCCAGTCGGCTAAGAGGAAGATGTCGTAGAGGAAAATGGCGGCGAAAAGCGTCGCCTGGGCGAGCCTGATGCGTTCGGGGAGCCCCTCCGTCTCGAACCGCGCCTCGACCGGGGGCGAGAACCGCAACGGGGTGAGGCCGGCGAACTCGCCCTCGATGGTTCCGGTTCGGGAGAGACTCATCAAAGCGAGGGCCAAGTCATTCCAGTCACCCCGACGCTAGAGCAATTGGGTTGCTGGGTTCTTACGAGGACATCTCGGGCGAGGGCATCCCGCGATTGGTCGTTCGCCCCCACTCCTTGCCGGCTGTACTGAACGATCCTCCTGCATGGCGGCCGAGCCGCGTCGGCGGCGCCCTCCATCCGAACGCCGTGCGGACGGGGTTAAGCCGCCCTGCCGGCGCCCGTCGCCCTGGACCGTCCGGCGGCGAGCGGCAGCTCGATGCGGGCACAGAAGCCGCCGCCGGGGCGGTTCTCCAAGGTCAGGCGCCCGCCATGCCCCTCGACGATGGCGAGCACGATCGACAGGCCGAGGCCGAAGCCGCTCGCGGAATCGAGATTGCGGGCGCGGTCGCCACGCACGAAGGGCTGGAGCATGGCGCTGCGCTCGGCGTCGGGGATGCCGGGGCCGTCGTCGATCACCTCCACCGCCACGCCGGGGCGATCGCCGGAGCCCGCCGGCCCCATGACGAGGCGGGCGCCACCGCCATACTTGACGGCGTTGTCGACGAGGTTGGTGATCGCGCGCTGCAGGTCGTCGGGGCGGCCGCGCACGAGGACGTGGCGGGTTCGCTCCAGGCTGACCGCCGCGCCGATGTCGCTGAACCCGTCGCAGACGGTCTGCACCACCGAGGCGAGGTCGATCAGCGTGGTCTGGCCCTCGCCCGGCGCCCCCTGCCCGTCCCGGACATAGGAGAGCGCGGATTCCACGAGCCCGTTCATCTGGTCGAGGTCGCGCAGGGTCATCTCGCGGGCGCGCT
Source organism: Methylorubrum sp. SL192 (assembly GCF_026672325.1). NCBI lineage: Bacteria > Pseudomonadati > Pseudomonadota > Alphaproteobacteria > Hyphomicrobiales > Methylobacteriaceae > Methylorubrum > Methylorubrum sp. SL192. The sequence continues at coordinate 3,062,242 of NZ_JAPPQV010000003.1, read as the reverse complement.
CGTCCTCGATGAACTCGGCCCGCAGCCGCAGGCGGGTAATCGGTGTGCGCAGGTCGTGGCTGATCGCGGCCAGCATCTGCGTGCGGTCGTCGAGCAGGCGCAGCAGGCGGGTGCGCATCCGGTCGAGCGCACGGGCGAGCGCCAGCACCTCCTCCGGCCCGCGCTTGGGCAGGGGCGGCGGTTCCTCCGCCGTGCCGAAGGCCTCCGCCGCCGCGGCCAGGCCGGCAAGCGGCGCGGTGAGCGCCCGGGTCGCCCAGAACGAGAGCAGCGTGAGGCTGACCCCGAGGAAGACGAAGGTGAAGATGATCGGCGCTTGCGCCGGCGGGCGCGGAAAATCGTCGGGCAGCACCGCGCGGAGCCGGGCGCCGGCCGGCGTCGTAATGCCGATCTGAAGGAGGCCGGTCTTGCCCCGGTCGTGGCCGGGGGCGAGGTCGGTCACCGGCAGCGCCCGCCCGAAGCCGTCCCGCAGGCGCTCGATCAGGGGATGCTGGCCGATCTCGTCCGCCTGGTTCCCCTGCCCCGCCGACGGCGCGGCGCCGTCCCATGGCGCGATGCGCAGGGTCGGCAGGCCGCGCGCCGCCGCCCGGAGGATCCCGTCGCGCTCGCCCGGCTCGGCGGCATCGAGCAGCCGCGCGACGGTCGAGAGCCGGGTCGCGGCGACGCCGGGCCGTTCGTCCGGCCGCCACGGCTCGCGCAGGGCCAGCAGCATGACCGCCGCGAGCACATGCGCGGCGAGCAGAGCCGCGACGACGAGGAGCGCGATCTGCCCGGCGGCCTTTTTCGGACGGGGCCAGGGCAGATGGGGCCAAGGCAAACGAGGTCGAGTTCGCGATGGTACGGGAGCAGCGGCGGGCGGCTCCGCCGTGGTTCTCAGGGGACTCATGAGCGGCCGATCTCCGGCGCGAACAGGTAGCCGCCCGAGCGGATCGTGCGGATGATCTCGGGGTTGCGCGGATCGCGCTCGAGCTTCTGGCGAAGCCGGGAGACCAGGACGTCGATGCTGCGCTCGAACGGCCCCGCCGCCCGCCCCTGCGTCAGGTCGAGGAGCTGGTCGCGGGAGAGGACGCGCCCCGGCCGCAGGCACAACGCATGGAGCAGGTCGAACTCGGCCCCCGTGACGGCGATGCGCGCGCCCTCCGGGCTCAAGACCTGCCTGAGGCCGACATCGAGGGTCCAGCCCGAGAAATGGAAGCGGCGTGCGCCGTCGCCATCCTGCGGCTCGGCGCCCTTGCGCCGCAGGATCGCCCGGATGCGCGCCAGCAATTCGCGCGGGTTGAACGGTTTGCCGAGATAGTCGTCGGCGCCGATCTCCAGCCCGACGATCCGGTCGATCTCTTCGGATTTGGCCGTGAGCATCAGGATCGGCACCTGCGATGCGGCCCTGAGGCGCCGGCACAGGCTCAGGCCGTCCTCGCCCGGCAGCATCAGGTCGAGGACGATGAGATCGACCCGGGCATCGGCCAGCACCCGGTCCATCTCGCGTCCGTCGCCCGCGACGCTCACGCGGCACTCGTTGGCCCGCAGGTAGCGCGCGACGAGCGCGCTGATCTCGCGGTCGTCCTCGACGACGAGGATGTGGGGCGTCGGCAGGTTGGTGGTGGTCATGACGGCATCCGTCTTAATCCCGCGCGCCTCCTGCCCGGAAGTATGGCCGCTGACGAAGATTGTAACCGCGGGTTTCCGCAGCCGGCCCCGATACGTGCGGCAACAATCCAGAACGGATTTCCGGTCTCCGCACCCCGTGATGGCCGAAGCGTTTCGTCGGTGCCGCTCGATTGCCCTGCTGCCCGCCGATTCTTATGTCGTTGGCACGTGCTCGACAGGTCCGGGCGCCGGAGGGAATTTCCATGCAAGGCTCGAACCGCCTTTTCGACGATGTCGCCCGCCTGTTCACCGATGCCACCGGGGCGGCCCAAGGGGTGCGCCGCGAGGCGGAAACGATGGTCAAGGGCCAGATCGAGCGCCTGATCCGCGACATGGATATCGCCACGCGCGAGGAAGTGGACGTGCTGCGCGACCTCGTCGCTGCCCTGCGCAGCCAGAACGACGCACTCGCCGCCCGGGTGAGCGCGCTGGAGACCCGGCTCGGCGCCGAGGCGGGCAGCGCCGGCAGCACGGAAGCGGTCTGATACGGTTTCCGCTTGATCAAAGCGGCAACCGTATCAGCAAGTCCGCGCGGCGCTTGAGGAGGGCACCCATCGCGCCAGCGCGATGGGATCCCACCGAAACCCAAATCCGCCATCTCGAAGGGATCAATCGGATTTGGGATGAGCGGGCAGTCCGGACTCACCCTCGCGGGAAAGCGCGAATCCGGATTTCTTTGCACAGGAAGCATCGGTGGATAGCTGCGTTGCCCACCGCTGATGCCGGGGCGACGCTTTGAAGCCCGCGGGGCGCGCGGGCTATAAACGATCCGAAGTTGATTCGCCCCGGCGGAAAGGTGGAACCAAACCCCGGGGCGGCGAAATCTGGATTGAACCCCTCCGCAGGACGGAGATCGACGTGGGTTGCCTCGACTCCCGTCACGGCCCTGCTTTGCCCGCCGACCCGATCGAGCCTCTCGACCGGGCCGACAACTTGGATCGCCATGACCCAGCTTAGCCTCATCGAAGACAGCGACCGGCCGGAGCACCCGCTCGATGTCGTCGAGCGCCTCGCCTCGCTGCGCGACTGGATCTTCGATCGCATCGAGACCGACGAGATGTCGGTTTCCGTCTCGGGCCGCTGGGCCGAGTACCACGTCGCCTTTACCTGGATCGAGGAAGTCGAGTCGCTGCACGTGGCCGCCGCCTTCGACCTCAAGGTGCCGGAGCGGCGCCGGGCCGAGATGCTGCGCCTCGTCGCGCTGGTGAACGAGCAGCTCTGGATCGGCCATTTCGACCTGTGGTCGTCGGACAGCGTGGTGATGTTCCGCCACTCGCTGCTGCTCACCGACGGTATCGCGCCGACGCAGGGGCAATGCGCGATGATGATGAAGACCGCCGCCGATGCCTGCGAGCGCTATTATCAGGCCTTCCAGTTCGTGCTCTGGGCCGGCAAGAGCGCCCGCGAGGCCCTCGACGCGGTGCTGTTCGAGACCGAGGGCGAGGCGTAAGCTGCCGATCCTGCGGGATCGCGCCGCCGTCCTCGAGCCCTCGCCCTTGATTCGGTGCGGCTGCGGTGGGATCGAAGGCCTATGACGCGTGCGCCCGATGATCCGACCGCCTTTCCCACGCCCCTGGTTCTGGCCGGCGCCGGCAAGATGGGAGCGGCACTGCTGCGGGGCTGGCTCGCGGGCGGCCTCGACCCCGCCGCCGTAACCGTCGTCGATCCGCAGCCCTCCGCGGAGATCGCGACACTCTGTGCCGAGCGGGCGTTGCGCCTCAATCCCGAGGCCGCCGCCCCGGCCGGAGCGCTGGTGCTCGGCATCAAGCCGCAGGTTCTCGACGCGGCGGCACCGGCGCTGGCCGGATGGATCGGCCCGGACACCCTCATCGTCTCGATCCTGGCCGGCAAGACCATCGCCGACCTCAAGCGCCGCCTGCCGACCGCCCGCGCCGTGGTGCGCGCCATGCCCAACCTGCCCGCCAGCATCGGCCGGGGCGCGACCGGCGCCGTCGGCAGCCCGGAGGTCGGGCCGCAGGCGCGGGCGGGCGCGGAGGCGTTGCTCGCCAGCTCCGGCCTCGTGGCGTGGCTCGACGATGAAGCGTTGATCGATGCGGTGACCGCGGTCTCGGGCTCCGGCCCCGCCTACGTCTTCCTGCTGGCGGAAGCGCTCACGGAAGCCGGCGTGGCGGCGGGCCTGCCGCCGGACCTGTCGGCGCAGCTCGCCCGCGCCACCGTCGTGGGGGCCGGTGCCCTGCTCGACGCCGATGCCCGCGAGGCCGGGCAATTGCGCCGCGACGTGACCTCGCCCGGCGGCACCACCGCAGCCGCGCTCGCCGTGCTGATGCGCGAGGGCGCGCTGCCCGACCTGATGCGCGAGGCGGTCGAGGCGGCGCGGCGGCGGGCGGGCGAATTGTCCGGCTGAGAGGCCCAGCGGTTTCAAGCGGGCGACACTGACCCTACATGAGACGTGAACCGAATGCGGAGCACGGACCATGGAAACAGCCCCCGAGCCCAACACCGGCGGCAAGCCCGAGACCGGTGGGCCATCCGGTTCGTCGAACGCCGACACGGCCTCGCACAAGCCCAACCCGCGTGAGGCCGCGGTCGAGGCGCTGATGCGCCTCGCGGCCGAGCAGCCCTGGAACGACATCGAGGTCGGCGACATCGCCCGCGAGGCGGGACTAAGTCTGGCCGAATTGCGCGACCTGTTCCCCTCGAAGGGCGCCGTGCTCGGCGGTCTGTCGCGGATCATCGATCGCAAGGTGCTGGAGGTCGACACCGCCGACCTCGCCGACGAGCCGGCCCGCGAGCGCCTGTTCGACGTGCTGATGCGCCGGCTCGATGCGATGACGCCCTACAAGCCGGCCCTGCGCCGCATCGCCTTCGCGCTGCGCGGCGACGTCCTGTCCATGCTGGCGCTCAACGGGGTCGCCCTGAACTCCCACCGCTACATGCTGGCCGCCGCCGGCATCGACACGGAGGGGCCGCTCGGCCGGCTCAAGCTTCAAGGGACCGTGATCGCCTTCGCCCGCACCGTCGAGGTCTGGCTCGACGATGATGACCCGGCGCTCGCCCGCACCATGGCCAAGCTCGACCGCGAGATCCGCCGCGGCGAGACCTTCATGGAACGCGCCGACGACGCTCGCCGCCTCACCGCGCCCCTGCGCGCCCTCGGCCGTGCCGTTCTGGAGCGCCGCTCGCGCCGCGATCGGACACCGCCGCCGGCGGGCGACGGGGAGGATCGCGATCCCGCCGCGGCGATCTGAGCGCAGAGTTCCGGGTGGAAAGAGTTCGGGGTCGGAGCGCGTTTGCCAGTCCGACCCCTCAACGATGATCCGAAGCACCGACTCCCAAGTCGGTGTGCTCGAAGCCCGCCGTTGGCTGAAATCGTACTGGGAAACGGTCCGCGCTTTGGCGGCCGAGGGCAAAGACTTGTCGGCCCTGCCTCCGGCTCAATCGCGCGCTCAACAGCCGTTCTGGCCGTGAAGGTCTTGCTGCATCCCCGTGCAGATCTTCTGTCGCTGACGGTGTTTCGCTCTTCAACAGGCTCAGCCAACTTGACTGGGCACGGGGGTGCTGAGCTTCCGGCGCACGAGAGGTCGCAACCGGCCGGAGATGATACTCCGGCCTCAGGGGTTTTACCGGTCCCACCCCTTCAGGTCGCAGAGCGTCATGAAGTCGTGGATCGTGATCAGATCAGCATCAAGCAGAGCTAGGGCTTCATCACGGCTCTTGATCGCTTCGGCGTTCATGGAATGCGCCTTTCCAGTGTCGTGTTTTGAAGAACGACAAGCTAAAGCTTTCGTTCCTTTCGTCTGGAGAAGCATCTCGCGTGCCAGCGGCAACATCGTCGGCGAACCGCTTCGAGGCGCTTCGCTCCGGAGATCGGATTCCAAGCGATGCGCCGCGTTCTCGGGCCTGCCTCGGCCTCAGTCAGTCAGGGACTACCTAAGACGAGGGTTCGACGCGTCCTCGCGTTGAACCCCCTTCAGTCTTTGGCGAGCGCGGTCTGCTCGGGCCTCCTGTTCCTGCATCGTCCCGAAAGCCGGTTGCCACCTTTCGGGACGACGCTCAGCCCTCCCGTCTGCCGCCCATCGTCGCCTGCATCCGCGAGAGCTGCGCGATGTGCCGCTGGATCAGCGGGATCGCACCCGCCGCGATGCGGCGCAGGCCCGGATCGTCGCCGGCCTGGGCGTAGGAGCCGTGGATGTTGAGGGCCTCCTGATGGCCCTGGAGCGAGGCGTTGACGAACATAGCGTCGTATTCGGGACCGGGCTGCATCCCGGAGAGCTGCGACAGGATCTGAGCCTTCTGCTCATCCGTCGTCATGCCGCCGGGACCGCGCCCACCGGGTACACCCAGAACGCCGCCAACCGCACCGACGGTCGCCCCCGCGACGCCGCCCGCCACCGCCAGCGGCGCCTCGACAAGACCGCCGACGAGGCCGGCCGGACCGGCGGGCGCGCCTGCCATTGGCGCTCCCGCACCCAGATACGGGTCGAGCTTGCGGGCGAGGTTGACCTGCTCGGTCACCTCGGCCCGGCTGAAGGCTTTGATGCGCGGATTGCGGGTCTTGGCGTAGGCATCGCGCGCCGTGTTCTCGAGGAACAGGCCGCCCTTCGTCGCCATGGCGAGGTAGACCGGCGCCGGCATGGCACCGGCCGGCGCCGGTTGCGCCAGGGCGGTCCGGGTGACGGCCAGGGCCGCCGTTGCCGTCAGCAGGGTCGTCAGAAAATCGCGCCGATGCATGGTCTCGGGTCTCCCGGTCTGAAAACGATGCTCGGGCGCCGGTTTGCTTGTGCGGTGCCGGAGTCTGACGGGCGAAACCTTCGCGAAATCAGCAATGTTCCTGACCTGCCAGGGGCGGCTTCAAACGAAGACGCTCGGGCGATCCCGGCCGGGTTTGCTGCCGGGATTCAGGGGCCGATCGAGGGACGCAAACGGGCCATGCAATGCACGTCGGCGAAGATGCCGTTGCGGAATGAGGCGGCTTTGTGCGTCCCCTCGATGGCGAAGCCGAACTTTTCGTAGAGGGCGATGGCGCGGGTGTTGTCGGTGAAGACCGTCATCTCGATGCGCAAAATATTGATCCAGTTGTCGGCCGTATCGATCACCGCCGCGAGAAGCCGCGAGCCGATGCCGTGTCCGGCGAAATCCTCGTGCACGGCGATCCAGAATTCCGCCGCATGCGCCCGCCGCCCGTAGAAGGGGCGCAGGGCCGCCGCCCCGACGACGCGCTCGCCCTGCTGCGCGGCGAGGTGCAGATCACGCGGCGAGCGGGGCTCGGCCCATTTCTTCACCGCCTCGAATGATTCGTAGGGGAGCGCCAGCGTTCCGAAACGGAAGGCGGGCTGGTTGTAGATCTCGAACAGATCCGGCGCGTCGTCCTCGCGCATGGCCCTTATCGTCACATCCATACTGGTCCTTGCTCCGTGTGAAGGTCTGATCTCGTCGAGAGCCGGTTCGACCGGTCCGGTCCGGCAACGATGACGATCCTCATGCTGAGGTGTTGCGGCAGCAGCCTCGAAGCACGCCGCGACGCTTCTCTCGGCAGGCCGGTGCGTGGGATCGACCGTTGAAGCACGCTTCGAGGCCGCGCTTTCGCCTGGCACCTCAGCACGAGGGGCGGTGTGCTGGCCGACGCGACGCTGCCCTGCCGTCTTGCAGCGATACGCTCGATGCGAAGCGCGTCTTGCCTGGTGCGGCTCACGTCCAGTCGAAGCGCAGCGTCTCGCGGAAGGCGAAGCGCTCGATGTGGCGCACGACCACGTCGCGCAGATCGGGTAGGCTGGCGGCATCCTGTGCAGTCAGGTCGATCGTCAGGGTTTCGGCGCTGGCACTCAGGCGCGTCTCACCGAGCGGCAGGGCGATCCGGGCATCGGTCGGGCTGAACTCGGTCTCGAACCGGTGGGCCCAGTGTTTGCAGAGCTGCTGGAGGTAGCGGCTGGCATGCGGGGTGCCGACGACGGCACGGCTCTCGGTCATGTCGGTCTCCTGAAGTTCCGGCACCGGCTCAGCGCGCGGCGTGGAGGGCTCCCGCCCCGCGGCGGCCGGCAGTGGCGCTGCGCAGGCGGAAAAGGTCGGTGGGCAGGACCGAGAAGCTGGCCTCGCCGAACCATTCGAGCGAGCCTTCCGCCTGCGGCGGCAGCGTCTTCAGGAAGGCAGCGTAATCCAGCGCGCCCTCGAACAGGCCGGTCATGCCCTCGCGCCGTCCGGCCGCGGCATAGACGTTGGCCGGCTCGAACACCGACAGGTCGGCGCGGCTGCGCACGTTCTTGAGGTGATAGTAGTCGATATGCGGGGAGAGCCGGGCGTGGGCCGCGAGCGGGTCGTCGCCGCCTTCCCAGACGTGGAGCGTGTCGAAATTGACCCGGAGGTTCGGGTGATCGACCGCGTCCAGCAGGTCGAGGAGCGAGGCGGTGGTGTCGGCGAGCGTGCCGGGATGCGTCTCCACCACGAGCCGCAGGCCCTGGTCGGCGAGCTGGCCCGCCGCCATCCGCAGGCGCTGGGCGACATGGGCGCGCTCGTCCGCCGAGGCGGCCGCACTGCCCTTGGTGCCGGCGAAGGTGCGCAGCCGCGGCGCCCCCCAGCTCCCGGCGAGCCGGGCGAGTTCGGCCGTCCGCTCGGTCAGGGTCTCCAGCGGCGCGTCGAGCGGCAGGTAGTCGCTCAGCATCGGCACCCGCAGGCCGTAGGCGGCGAGCCATTCGGCGTGGTCGCCGGGGCCGAGATTGCGGGCGTGCACGCCCCACAATTCGATCCCGTCGAAGCCGTGGCCGCGGGCGAAGCGGGCGAGCTCGCCGATCGACACGAGATGGTGGCGAAAGCTGATGGTGCAGAGCGCGATTCTCATGCGGAGAGCCTTTCGCGTGACGGGAGCGCCTGTCCGAGATCCGGGCTCGTCTGCCGCCACGCCGCGTAGGCTGAAGCGAGCTGCCGCTTGATCGCGAATTCCTGTGCGTCGAGGGCGTCGAGCCGCGCGAGGACGGAGGCGACCTCCCCCGTTTCCCCGGTCCGGGCGAGCTTGAGGACGGCGTAGTGCAGGGCGGTGAGGCCGTTCACCAGGGCCTCGATCTCGTCGCAGATCCGCTGGAACTCCGGGTCCGGCCAGCGCAGGGCCCGCCAGAAGAAGGCGAAGCCGTGCTCGTAGGCCCATTTGCGGATGGTGATGACCGGCAGTTCGCGCAGCGCCTCGCCGACATCCGTCAGCTTCAGCCCGCCCCGCCCCTCGGCATGGGCGAGCACGATGGCGCGCGCGGCATCGATCAGCGGGTTGGTGTCGAACCGGAAACAGGCGTCGAAGAAGGCCGCGAGATCCGTGTCCGCCGGCGGATGGGCCCGCGAGGGATCGAAGCGGTAGCCGCCGGCGACGCTCGGCTGGCGGATGGCGTTCAGCATCCGCTCGCGCTCGATCACGCCCTCCCAGCGGAAGTCGGGGTCGCGCACCTGCCAGAGGTCGGGATCGTCGCCGAGCGAAACGAGCAGGTAGTGCGGGAAGGGGTTCTGGTTGAACTTGTTCTCGCGCTCGGGGAGGTGGAACATGTCGAGCATCACCATGATGCGCGTGTCCGGCTCCCGCTGGTCCAGGAGGTCGAGCAGGGTGGCGACGTTCTCGTCCTTAGAGCGAGAGTGGTCGTACCAGGAGACGAGCGGCACGCTGTAGAGCCGCTCGAACCAGTAGCGGAACGACTCGTGGTCCATCGCGTCCGAGTGGTAGGCGAGCCGCGAGCCGTCGGTGATGGCGAACTCGGCGTCCCAGATCAGGGCGTAAAACGGGCGGTGGTCGATGCCCCGCGCCTTCAGCCCGTCGCAGACGCAACTGACGAAGCAGTGGATCTTCAGGTCGTAGGGCATCGCGCCGTGGACGCCCTCGGAGGGCGTCTCGGACTCGGCGACCGGTGCGACCGGCTCCGCGCCCGGCGCCAGGAGCCGGGCGAGGTCGGCGACGGTGGAGACGTCCTGCCGGTTGATCGCTTCTTCCGGCACCGACACCCCATGCGTCAGTTCCAGTGACAAGATGAGTTGAAGCAACTGGACGGAATCGAGGTAGAGATCCTCGTTCAGCCGTGCGTCCGGCCCGAACCCATCGAGATGGGGATGCTGCATCTCCTCGCGCAGCACCGTGCCGATGGCCGCGATCAGCGTCTCGTTGCTCACGCCACCGCCTCCAGCGCGCCGTCCCGATACTGCGCGGCGACCGCGCGACGAGAAATCTTGCCGTTGGCCTCGCGCGGGATCGCGCCGACCTGCACCGCCTCGACCGGCACTTGGTGGCCGGCGAGCCAGCGGCGGCACCAGTCCTGAAGCGCGCGGGGCGGCACGGGACCGTCGGCGCTGAACAGCAGCGTCACCCGCTCGCCCGCGAACGGATCGGGCCGGGCGAAGGCCACGGCGTCGGTGATGCCGGGCATCGCCATCACCACGTCCTCGACCTCGCCGGGATAGACGTTGAGGCCCGAGACGTTGATCGTGTCGTCCTTGCGCGCGACGAAGATCAGCATGCCGTCAGGCGCCAGGTAGCCGAGATCGGCGGTGTGGATCGCCCCGCCCTCCCCCTCGACCACGATCTCCGCCGGGGCCTCGGGGCCGGTCCCCGCCCGGACGCGGTGATGCGGCAGCGGCCGGCCGATGGCGTCGGCGCGGCGCAGATCCGGGTTGATCGCGATGCAGCCGGCTTCCGAGCAGCCGTATTGCTGGAACAGGTGGGTGACGCGCCCGCGGATGGCGGAAAACCACGGCGCCGGCAGGAGCGTGCCCGAGACCATCGCCGCATGGAGGGTTTCGCCCTCGGGCATCAGCCGGGCCAGCGTGTGCAGCATGGCGGGTGCGGTGTAGAGCACCGGCCGCTCGATCTCGCGCAGGCGACGCAGGAGGTATTTCGGGTTGGTGGTGTCCACGATCACCGGCACGCGGCCGCGGCGCAGACCCACGAACAATCCGCAGATCAGCCCGTAGGAATGGGTGATCGGGCAGGCGATGACCGGGGTCATCCCGTCCGGCTCGGTGAACGCCGAGACGTAGCTCTCGATCTCGCGCTCCACCGCGCTCCAGGGGCGGGCGATGCATTTCGGCTCGCCGGTGGTGCCGGAACTCATCTGGAGCAGCTCGCCCTCCCCAGGAACCGGCGGGGCGGCGCCGTCCAGAGGCTCGCCCTCCAGGCTGTCGAGGAACAGGCGGTGGCAGCCGGCGCGCTGGGCGAGCCGGCGCGCGCCCTCGTCCGGCAGGGCCGGATGGATCGGCAGCAGGCTCGCGCCGCTGCGGCGGGCGGCGAGGATGAAGGCGAGACCCTGGGCGGTGTCGCGGAAACGCGCGGCGACGCGCTCGCCGCTGCCGCCGCGCAGGGCCGCTGCAGCCTCGACGCGCCGGATGGCGGCCTCCATCGCGTCCGCCGGGATGGTGCGGCCGTCGATCTCGATCATGCAGGCTCCGGAAAGGGCGTCAGGGGAAGGGAACAGGGCGTTGGGGGCCAGCAGGCTGCCGCCCGCCTCGCCGAGTCCGAGCTTGCGCGACAGCAGCGCCTCGACCCGCAGCCGGGGCGCCTCGACAGCGAGGCGGGCGAAACGCGCCTCCAGCCCATGCTCCGCCGCGTGGTGCCGCAGACGCAGGCCGAGGCGGCGCCAGAACCCTGCCTCGTCGAGGCCGTGCCGACGCCCGAGCAGGCCGGTGATCTCGCTGAGGTTGAAGACGAACAGGCTGTCGGTGACGAGTTCGGCGAGCGTCGCGGCCGAGCGCATGGCGTGGAAGCGGTCGTCCGCCGGCCCGGCATGGGCCGGGTCGATCGCCCCGAAATCCGGCACGCGCTCCGGGCTCGTCACGAAGTCGGGCGCGTATTCCGCGCTCTCGTGGAAGTCGCGCAGGATCACCCGGTCCGGCCAGCCGTCGCGGTGGACCAGAATCATGTTCTGGCCGTGCGCCTCCAGGGCGACGCCGTGGCCCGCGAGCAGGTGCCAGACCGGCAGCACCGCGACCGTGACCAAGCGGTCGAGCCAGGCGTCGCGGCCGTAGCGTTCGAGCCAGGGCGCGATGAAGGGGCTCCCGTCCGCCTCGCACACGGCCAGCGCGTTGAAGGGCACGGCCGCTTCGCCGGGAACGAGACGCGGGCTCTCCCGCCAGATCGTGGCGAGCTGCCCGGCGAGCGGACCGTCCCGGTCGGCGAGCGCGGCGGCGTATTCGCGCAGCACCGTCACGCGGCCCTGCAGCGCGGGATCGGCGGCGATGAGGCCGGCGAGCCAGTCGGACAGGGCCGGGCCGGTCAGCACGAAATGCGGGTCGAGGATGCGCAGGCTTGAGGTCGAGACGACGGCAAGCGCCAGTTTCACGCTGGCGGCGGACGGGTCGTCGAGATTGTGCAGCGTGCGCAGGGACTGGCTCGCGACATAGCGTGGGCCGGCGGTGCCGAGCGCGACGGCGCGGCCCTCTGCCAGCCAGGGGCGCAAGGCTTCCGCTGCAAGCCGGCGCATCTGCCAGGGATGGACCGGCAGCAGCGCGTGCGTGTCGAGGGAATGGCCAGCCGCGGCGAGGCGGCTGGCGAGGACGTCCCACGCGTCCCCGAGTTCGGACCGCCAGAACCCGTCCTCCGGGCCCGGCAGCGCGAGGGCGATGGTGTCCCGGCGGACAGCCAGCCATTCGAGGCGGAACGGCGCGGCGGCCTCGGGCCCGTAGCGGCGGTGATCCTCCAGGGTGAAGCCGGTGCGCGCCTTGAAGCTCGGATGGTAGGGATGGCCTTCCCACAAAGCCGCATCGAGCGCGGCGAAGGGCAGCGCGCGGCGCTCCGGCGGCGACAAGTTTTGGCTATTCCAGCGGCAGAGTTCGATCGTCTGCCGAAGCTCGGCCAGCAGCCGCGTCCGGTGCTCCGGGGCGGCGGGAAGGGCCTCGACGAGGGTGGCGAGGTCGGCCGGCACCCAGGCGTCCTCTTCGCCTGCCATCTCGACCGAACCGGGATCGAGGCGGGGACGGCCGAAGGGGCCGAAGGCGCCGGTCGCGCGGAAGCGGCGGGAGCCGAGGCGCCATGCGATCCGACCGGCGACGTCGCGGATTGGCTCGCGCTCGGCTAGCCCTTCGAACAGGACGGCTTCGGCCAACTGGCGCAGGACACGCGCTTCGGGCTGCTCCACGGTTTCGGGAAGCATGGCCTCAGGACGCGAGGGCATGGCCGGCCTCGCCCCGAGCCGCCCGAAGCAGGAGCGGGTTCGGCATGTCGATGTAGTTGCCGGTGCCGTCGCCCGAGGCGAGTTCGTCGCGGTCGGACAGGCGCACCCGCAGGTTGGCCTTGGTGCAGAGCGTCGGACCGTCGAGCACCGAGCGGGCGAAGGCGCGGCCGGCGCCGGTCATGCGGCGTGCCATCGCCTCCAGGCGGCGGGCGAGGTCGTCGAGGAGCGTTTCCTCGCGGGCCACCCCGTCATGGCCCATCCGGGCGATGACGGAGAAGATCTGGTTGACCACGAGATAATAGGCCAGCCGTCGGCGGATCTCGCCGTCCGGGAAATAGAGCGAGGCGATGGCGCCGGTCTCGGGCGCATCGCGCAGCAGCCGGGGGCGGGCGGATTCCGAGAGGTAGAAGCCCTGGTTGTCGCGGTAGAAGCCGCGCTCGGGCCAGCCGGAGGCGACATCGAGCAGCGCGTTCTGCTGGTGGGCCTCCAGCGCGATTCCATGCGCGTCGTAGAGGGCGACGACGGGCTCCAGCATGCAATCGAGATAGCGAGCGAACCACGTGCGGGCGGCCTGGGCGCGCGCGGCCGAACCCTCCGGGCAGACCTGCCGCAGAAGGGCCTCCAGCCGCGAGAGGCGGCCGGGCAGCGGCTCGGCGGTGAGGGCTGCCAGCGTCGCGACACCCCGCTCCGCCCCGTCGCGGAACGGATTCTCACGCAGGACTGTCTCGAAGCCGCTCTCCTCGCGGTCGGGGCTGTGCAGGGTGAGGTAGGCGGGGTCGGCCAGGATCTGGAAGTTGGGATGGCGGGTGCCGAATCCGCTTTTCGCCAGCAGCCGGGCCATGGCGACGCCGGCCTTGAGTTCGGCGAGCCGGTTCACCCGCAGCGAGTTGGTGAGGGTGACGGGCAGCGAGAACTTCGCCATCCACGGGCTCTCGGCGGCGTAGACGGTGCGCAGCGAGGAGGTCGCGGTGAAGCGGGGGCCGAAGGCGCCGAGCCGCCGCAGGCGGCCCGCCTCGACCCATGCGGCGACGTGCGGCTCCAGCATCAGCGCCTCGGCCTGGAGCGGATGCATCGGCAGGGCGATCTCGTCGGCGCGCAAGCGCAGCTCGGCAGCGTCGGGGCCGAGCAGGTCGAGGGCGAGGTCGGGCGCGGCGCGGGCCACCGCCGAGTCGTGGCGGACGAGGCTCGCCTGCGCGCCGAACACCGCGAGCTGGAACGTGCCCCCCTCCTCCGGCGCGTAGGCACGAGCCTGCCAGGTCGTGAGGCCCTGCCGGCTCTTGGGTGTCGGGTGCAGCCAATGGCCGAAGACGAGGGCGCGCTCGGCGGCGATGAAGCCGGTTTCCGTCTCGGCCGCCCGCTCCGCGAGGTCGAGCAGGCGGGCGGTCTCACGGTAGCTGTCGAGCACGCGCCCGAGGAGTTCCAGCTCCCGCTCGCGGGCGGTGTCGCCCCGCCCCTCATCCGTGCGCGAATAGGCCTCGCCGAGAAGCTCCTGAAGCGCGCGCATCGGCGCCACCGGCCGCCAGCGCGGCTCGTGCAGGTGGCGGGTCCAGAGGCGGCCGAACGCCTGCGCGCCGCATAGCGAGGGCGACAGGATCTCGACGCGGATCGCGAGGCGGCGGCTGCGCAGATTCCACTCGATGCACGGCGCGGGCGGCCCGTCCGTCAGCGCGTGCCGGATGCGGATGCCGGGGTCGATCTCGCGCAGATATCCGTTGGCGAAGCTGCGGAAGGCGGCTGCCTCGGCCACGGCTTGAGACGAGGGTGGCATGATCTTCGAAACCTCCTGAGAGCCTTGAGGGCCCGGCCGCATCGCGGCGGGGGCGTGCGCCCGAATGATCTGATCCGCCGGCCCGGCCCGGCGCCGCGTCATCGGATCGACGCGGCGGTCCGGTCGCCGGGCCGCCCGTGCGTCACCATCGTCTTGGGGCCTGAGCGCGCGGCGAACTCACCGTTGCGGCGGCGGGCTTGGGGGAGCGTGCGGGTTCGAGAGAAAGAAAAGGTCGTCGATGGAAGCGTAATGATAAGAAAATGGATCTTCGTCGTAGTTGCTCATCGGACTGAGGGCTCCCTCGAATCGCTTGAGGCTGAAGGCGTGTTGCGCAAACTTCAGGCATGCGTCAAGAGAAGATGAATTTATTGGAATTGTTCTTGATATAGGGTGATTGCCTGGTTGCCTTGTCGCGACAGTTGGTTGCCTACAAAAATATTCTTTATTTGTCCGTGGCTTTATCGTGTGTGGGCCGGTTCCGTGCCTCCGCCGGTCACGGCGTGAGCGCGCCCAGCGAGCCATCCCTGATTGTGCCCGCGATCCCGCCGCGCCGGGCCGCCGTCCGTCTCCGAGCCGGCTTCGATCCCGGCGCCGCCGGATGATCGCGACCTGTGAAGCGCGCATTGCGCCGTAATGGGAAAAATCCGTTGCTGATCCGCAACGAGGCCATGAAATGACTTGTAGTATTTAGCTGTTATAATTCTCGTCTTGTTTCTGGGGCGGGTATTTCGACTGTCTGTGCAACGTCTTGCGACAGCATCGTCCGCTAGACTGGAAATGATACAAGCTATTGTGGGGCTTGCATAATCCGCGCGTCTCCTTCTGGTCGGTCCTCAGTCATCGATCAGCGTGGGATCATCTGTGGGCGACGGGACCGACCTCATGGCGGGAGGGGCGGCGGGGGTGTCGATCGATGCCCTCTACCGTCACGAGGGGCTGAAGCTCCGGCGTTTCCTCCAGCGCCTGCTCGACAACCCGGCCGACGCCGCGGATGCGAGTCAGGAAACCTACTTGCGCATGGTCGCCGCGCTCTCGCGCACGAGCATCGAGCACCCCTCGGCCCTGCTGTTCCGCATCGCCACCAACGTCGCCCTGCGGATGCGCAACCGCGGCCGGCTGGAGCGGATTCTGTTCGCGGCAAAATGCGAAGCGGAACTCGCCGAGATCGCCGACGGCTACGCCCTCCCGGAGCGGCAGACGATCGCCCGCCAGGAGCTGAAGCGCCTCGCCGCGGCGATCGACGCCTTGCCGCCCCGCTGCCGCGAAGTGTTCCTGCTCAGCCGCCTCGACGGCCTCGCGAACGGCGAGATCGCGCAGCGCCTCGGCATCTCGCGCAACATGGTCGAGAAGCACATCATCAAGGCCCTGCTGCATTGCCGGCGCAGCCGCCTCGATCTTTTTTGAACGAGTCGCATCAGGAGGCGGCGACCTCGTTGATCTAAGGGGATAGGACACCCGCGCTGCGCCATTTCGGGCCGCGGTGGGCCCCAGGGGGATTGGCGTGGCCGGCAGCGACGGGACGGAGGCCGACGAGGCCGACGGCGATGAGGATCCGGTCGAGCGCGAGGCCGCGGCCTGGGTCGCACGGCTCTCCTCTTCCGACGCCACGGAAGCCGACCACACGGCCTTCGAGACCTGGCGCAAGGCCGATCCCGTCCACGCGGCGGTCTATGCCGAGATGGATGCGCTGTGGCGCCGGCTCGGGCATCTGCCCGATCCCCGCCCGCGCAAGACGTCGGACAAGACATCGAACAAGACACCGAAATCGCTCGCCGGCCTTGCCGCCGTCGCCCTGATCGCGGGCGCCCTGGCCTACGAGACCGGTCTCCTCGACCGGCTGCGCGCGGATCTGTGGAGCGGCGTCGGCGCCATCGAGCACGCGACGCTGCCCGACGGCAGCCGCGTCGACCTCAACACGGACACGGCGATCGCGGTGCGGTTCACCGAGGGGGAGCGCGGGATCGCGCTTCTGCGCGGCGAGGCCAGCTTCGATGTCGTGCCCGATCGGAGCCGGCCCTTCGTCGTGCGCGGCGGCGGCCTGAGCGTGCGTGCGGTCGGAACCCGCTTCTTCCTGCGCGCGGACGGGGCGGACCGTCCCGTGGGCGTCGCGGAGGGGCGTGTCGACGTGTCGGCCGAGAGCGGGCGCGTCGTCGTCTCGGCCGGGGAGGAAGTCCGGATCGGTGGCGACGCCCTGCACGTGGCGGCGGCGGATGTGGAGCGCGCCACGGCCTGGCGCGACGGCCGGCTGATCTATTCCGGAAAGCCGCTGGCGGCGGTCCTGGCGGAACTGAACCGCTACCGCCGCGGGCGCATCGTGTTGCTCGACCGTGGGCTCGGCGAGCGGCGCGTGACCGGCGCGTTCGATGCCCGCAACACCGACGACGCCCTCGACGTGATCGCTGCGACCATGGGCACGCGCATCCGGCGGCTCTCGCCCCTGCTGGTGCTGGTCGGATCGCCCCTGTGAGCGGGGCGATGAGGGTGCGTGAAAAAAATCGCCCTGCTCACGTCAGGAGATGGCGCCCCCGTTGATCTTAAACGTCGAGGGCGCGGAGGACGCAGAGCGTGCCGCCCCTCCCGACGGATCGATGGGGCTTTGGTATGGCGTCGCGCGCGCGCAGGTTTTCACAGGGCCGGATGGCGGGGATCGCGCTGGCCGGCGTGTCGGTCGCGGTGATGTCTCAGGCGGCCGCGCAAGCCGGCGAGGCGAAGCGGCCCCGCGGCCCCACGATCCTGGCAGAAGCGCCGGTGGGGGGCGCTCCCGTCCGGCTCGCCATCCCGAAGGGTTCGCTGGAAGCCGGCCTCGTCGCCTTCACCGAGCAGGCCGGGGTCAAGCTGGTCTACCCGACCGAACTGACGGCGCGGCTCGAGACACCGGGGCTCGCGGGCGAATTCGCCCCGCTCGACGCCCTGACCAAGCTCTTGGACGGCACCGGCCTCACCTATCGTCCGGCCGGCGCCTCGACCATCACCCTGGTCAACCCGCGCTACGTCCAGCTCGGCGCGGCGCCGGCCGGCGCGGTGACCCTCGATGAACTGCACGTCGAGGGGCAGGCTCAGGCCCGGGGCCGTGCCACGGCCGCCGGCCTGCCGCCGCCCACCGGGACGGTCGGGCAGCCGCCCGTGCCCTATGCCGGCGGTCAGGTCGGCTCGGGCGCCCGTGTCGGCTTGCTCGGCAACCGCTCCGTCCTGAAGACGCCCTTCAGTATCACGGGCTACACGGAGAAGCTGATCGCGGACCAGCAGGCGGTGTCGCTCGCCGATGTCGTGCTGAACAATTCGTCGGTGCGCAACGACGCCCCGCCCTATAGCGAGCGCGATTCCTACTTCATCCGCGGCTTCTCGGTCACCAATCTCGACACCGCCTTCGACGGGCTGTTCTACCTCGCCAACCCGCGCCGCACCTTCACGGAGGGCCTTGAGCGCGTCGAAGTGCTGCTGGGGCCGACGGCGCTTCTGAGCGGCGGCACCGGCCGCGTCGGCGGCACGATCAACCTGATCCCCAAGCGCGCCTACGACGAGCCGTTCGCGCGCCTCACCACGACCTATATCAGCGACGCGCAGATCTGGACCCATGCCGACCTCGGCCGCCGCTTCGGCGAGTTCAAGGAATGGGGCGTGCGCTTCAACGGCGCCTACCGCACCGGTGCCACGCCGCTCGACAACAACGCGATCGAGGTGGGCGTGGCGGCGCTGGGCCTCGACTACCGCGGTGACCGGTTCCGCGCCTCGCTCGACATGACCCACTCGACCCAGAACGTCACGGCGCCGACCTCGCTGTTCAACGCGGTCGCGCCCGGTATTCAGATTCCCCGTGCCCCGAACAACCGGACCAACACCGCGAATCCGTTCGAGTACAACGACAGCCGCTACGGCATGATCGCCGGCCGGGCCGAGTACGACGTCCTGCCTGACACGACGGTCTACATCGCTGGCGGCGCCAGCCGCTACAACGAAGACTTCCTCACCTCGAACTACCGCGTGACGAGCGTGACCGGGCAGGCGACCAACCTACTCGCGATCCAGCCGCAGGAAATTCAGGGGCTCACCGGCGAGGTGGGCCTGCGCACCCGCTTCAGCACCGGCTTCCTCAATCATCAGGTGAACATCGCGGCCGTCGAGGCGAACAACAAGAACTTCCGCAGCGGCTTCGTCCCACCCGTCTTCACCCCCTACACGATCAACATCTACAATCCGGTCTACCTGCCGACCGGATCGATTCCGACGATCGGGCTTCCCCGCTCCGCCGCGCAGCCGCTCTTCGCCCAGCTCTCCGCGCGCAGCGTGGCGGTGGCCGACACCCTGTCGTTCTTCGGCGACGACCGCTTCCTGCTGACGCTCGGTGGTCGCTATCAGGAGATCGACCAGCAGGGCTTCGCCACCCGTCCGGGGCCGACGCAGGGGCAGGTGACCTCGAACTATCAGGAGGGCCGCTTCAGCCCCGCCATCACCTTCGTGCTGAGCCCGTTCGAGAACCTGTCCTTCTACGGCAACTACATCGAGTCGCTCGACCCGGTGGCCGGCCCGCCCTCGACGGCGAGGAATGCCAACGAGATCTTCCCGCCCGCAGTGGGGCGGCAGAAGGAGATCGGCGTCAAGTACGATTTCGGCACCATTGCCGCCACGGCCGCTCTGTTCGAGATCGAGCTGCCGAGCGCCTTCACCGATCCCGCGACCAACATCTACTCGGTCAGCGCCCGTCAGCGGAACCGCGGCGTCGAACTCAACGTGTTCGGCGAGCTCGTCCCAGGCCTGCGGCTGCTCGGCGGCGTCACCTTCATCGACGCGGAACTGGTTCGGGCGACGAATGCCCAGGCCAACGGGAAGGCGGCTCCCGGCGTGCCCGACACGGCCTTCAACCTCTACGCCGAGTACGACCTGCCGCCGTGGCTGGCGCCGGGCCTGACCCTGACCGGACGGGCGATCTACACCAGCAGCATGTTCTACGATCAGGCCAACACCCAGTCGGTTCCGGACTGGACGCGCTTCGATGCCGGCCTGCGCTACACGACAGAGGGCGTGAACGGAAAGCCCGTCGTGTTCCGCGCCCTCGTCCAGAACCTGCTCGACGATTCGTATTGGGCCTCCGCCGCCCGCGGCTTCCTCGCCGTCGGCGCGCCGCGCACCTTCATCGTCTCCGCCTCCGTCGACTTCTGAGAGACCGACGCGTCGCTTCCAGCTCCGCCCTGCCCCGACATCGCGAAGGGGTAAGGACGGGCCGCTTGGTCGCGCACGCCTGGCCCGTCGATCGCCCCCACACGCGGGACGCTCGGCGGGCTTTTCGCATGTGCGCGCTCGATCCGCCCGCGATCTGCCGCCGAAACGAGCAGGCCTTCGCGGTGAACGGCCGCTCGCCCCCTCAGCGCTCCGGCCTTCCGGCGGCGATCACCGCCAAGCTGACCGGTCTGTGTGATTTGTGGCTTCTGGCACGGGTCCTGCAATGTGGTTTTTGACCACTTTGATGGATGCGTGGGAACTCGGGAGCCTCAGAATGGCCGGTACAATGGACCGCAGACGGTTTCTTCAGGCGAGCGCCGCCGCTGTGGGTTTTGCCCAGATCAATCCCGACTTCCTGGTCTCCTCGGCCTTCGCCCAATCGGGCAAGCCGCTGGTCTTCCTCTCGGCCGAGAACATCACCGGCAACTGGGATCCCACCGCCCACACCACGCTCTCGCAGAAGAACATCGAGGGCTTCGTGATGGGCTTCCTGACCCGCACGCCGATGACCCTCGATGACCCCGGCAAGGTGGTCTACGAGCTCGCCACCGACATCCGGTTGCTCGATCCGCACCGCCTGCAGATCAAGCTGCGCAAGGGCGTGCAGTTTCACGACGGCAAGCCGTTCGGGCCCGAGGACGTCAAGGCGACCTTCGAGTACGGCGCGGGCAAGGACCGGCCGGCGCAGTGGTATCCCGGCCCGACCGAGACGCTGACGATCACCACGCCCGACGACGAGACGGTGATCGTCGACACCTCGAAGGGCGGCTACCCCGCCCACCTCTTCATCTTCCTCGCCTCGTTCCTCCCGATCCTCTCGGCCAAGGACGTGGCCGAGGGCCCGGGCGGCGCCCTCACCCGGCGCCTGAACGGCACCGGCCCGTTCCGCTTCGTCGAGCAGCGCGGCAACGACACCGTGCTCAAGGCCCATGACGGCTATTTCCGCGGCAAGCCCGGCATTCCCGGCATCAACTTCACCTTCACCGGCGATTCGACCACGCGGATGCTGTCGCTGATGAACGGCCAGGCCTCGATCGTCGAGCGGCTCGAGCCCGAGCAGGTCGAGACGGTCAAGAACAACCCGAAGATCGCGATCAACGAGGTCGTCTCGGTCGAGAACAAGTATCTCTGGTTCCGCTGCTCCAAGCCGCCCTTCAACGACGTGCGGGTGCGCATGGCCGCCTGCCACTCGATCGACCGGGCGATGCTCCTGGAGATCCTCGGCGCGGCAGGCCACGCCTCGGCCAACTTCATTTCGCCGGTGAAGTTCGGCTACGTCGACCTCAAGAACTACCCGGCCTACGACCCCGCCAAGGCCCAGGCGCTGCTGGCCGAGGCGGGCTTCCCCAAGGGCAAGGGGCTGCCGCCGCTCGAATACATCACCTCGGTCGGGTTCTACCCGAAGACCAAGGAGTACGGCGAGGTCATCACCGCGATGCTCAACGAGCAGGGCTTTCCGGTGAGCCTCACGGTGCTGGAGCCGGCGGCCTGGAACGAGCGGCTCTACCATCGCCCCGGCGGCGGACCCGGCCACATGGTCGATTGCGGCTGGTCCACCGCCTCGCCCGAGCCGGATCTGGTGCTGCGCACCCACTTCCACTCCTCCTCGCACCGCATCACCGGCATCGAGGATGCGGAGATTGACGCGAGCCTCGACAAGGAGCGCGCGGCGCCGACGCTGGAGGAGCGCAAGGCCATCCTCCAGAACGAGACGATGCCGCTGCTGGCCGCCAAGATGCCGGCGCTGTCGCTGTTCACCTCGGTGATGATCCACGCGATGCAGCAGGAGCTGAAGGGCCTCTACATCTATCCGGACGGGTCGATCGACGCCTCCAAAACCGCCTGACTGAACTGTCCGCGCCCGGCGCGTGACCCGGCCCGCCTCCGCGGGCGGCCGGGCCCCGCCCCGCCGATTCCGTCACCGGACCCGATGCCCCGATGTTCGTTCTCAGTTTCCTCGCCCGGCGCCTCGCGCAGGGTGCGGTCATCATCTTCCTCGTCTCGCTGCTGATCTTCACCCTGCTGCGGGTGATGTCGGGCAACCCCGTGCGCCAGATGGTGGGCGGGATGGCGCCCGACTCCCTGGTGGAGCAGATCGCCACCACCATGGGCCTGCGCGATCCGATCATCGTGCAGTTCGGCCGCTACGCGGCAGGGGTGGTCCAGGGTGATCTCGGCCGCAGCTTCATGCGGCCGGCCAACGGCGCGGCGACGGGGGGCGCGAATTTCGACGATATGACCCGCGGCGAGCGGGCCGGGGTCGGCGATCTCATCCTCGACGCCCTGCCGATGACCCTGCAACTCGCCGCCCTGGCGCTCGCCATCGCCCTGGTCTTCTCGGCCCTGCTCGGGATCGCGGCCGGCCTGCGCCCCGGCGGGTTCTTCGACCGGCTCGCCTTCGCGGTCTCCTCGGTCTTCATCTCGATCCCGAATTTCTGGCTCGGCATCGTGCTCGCCCTGCTCCTGTCGGTGAAGCTCGGCTGGCTGCCGGCGATCGGCTATGGCGGCTTCTCCTATACGGTGCTGCCGGCCCTGGTGCTCGCCGTCGAGCTGTCGCCGGTGCTGATCCGGACCCTGTCGAGCGCGGTGGCAGCGCAGATGGGCGAGTCTTACGTCGCCGTCGGCCATGTCCGCGGCCTGTCGCGCCCGCGCATCGTCGCCGCGCATGCCCTGCGCAACGCCTCGGTGCCGCTCCTCAACCTGCTCGGCGTGCAGTTCTCCTCGCTGCTCGGGGGCGTGATCATCGTCGAATACATCTTCGACTATCCCGGCCTCGGGCTGTTGACGATCAACGCCGTGCTCCAGCGCGACTTTCCGCTGATCCAGGGCATCGCGATCGTCACCAGCGCGATCTTCGTCCTTATCAACATCCTCGTCGATCTCGCGGCGACCACCATCGATCCGAGGCTCGAATACTGATGGATGCCGTGGACTCTTCCCTGGCGCTGGCTCCGCCCCGCGTCGATGTCACGGCGTCGCGCTCGATCGGTCGGCGCATCCTCGGGCGCGCCGCCCGCTCCGGGGGTTTTCGCGTCGGCTTCGTCGTGCTCGCTCTCCTCGTGTTGGCGGCCGCGCTCTACCCGGAACTCAGCGGCATCGACCCGGCGATGCGGGACATCCGGGCGCGCCTGCTGCCGCCGCTGTTCCTCGGCGACAAGTGGAGCTGGGTGCACCCCCTCGGCACCGACCAGATCGGCCGCGACATGCTGGTGCGCTGCCTCGTGGGCCTGCGCTACTCGCTGCTGATCGGCGTGGCCTCGGTCGCCGTGACCGTCATCATCGGCTGCGCGCTCGGCACCGTCGCCGGCTATTTCGGCGGGCGCACCGACACGGTGATCATGCGGATCACCGACGCGCAGCTCTCGATCCCGATGATCATCCTGGCGATCGCCGTGCTCGGCGCCGACCGCCCGACGATTCCCGCGATCATCCTCGTGCTCGGCCTCTCGAACTGGCCGGTCTATGCCCGCGTGATGCGGTCGGTGGTGATGGCCGAGCGCGGACGCGAATACGTGCGCGCGGCGCAGGTCTCGGGCGCCACGCATCCGCGCATCATCCTCACGCTGCTGGTGCCGCTGCTGGTGCCGCCGCTGCTCTTCACCTCGGTGCTCGATGTCGCGCGGATGATGATCTTCGAATCGACGCTCGGCTTCCTCGGCCTCGGCGTGCAGCCCCCGACGCCGACCTTCGGCAGCATCATCGCCGACGGGCGCAAATACCTGCTCAACGCGTGGTGGATCGCCACCATGCCCGGCGTGTTCCTGTGCCTCACGCTCACCGGCATCAATCTGATCGGCGCCGCCTTCGAGCGTGCCCGCAACTCGATCCACGGGGGCGCCTGATGGACCCGGTGCTCTCCGTCCGCGACCTTTCCGTCGCCCTCACCCTCCCCGGGCGTGAGCGAACCATTCTCGACAGCATCAGCTTCGACGTCGCCCCGCGGGAGATCGTCGGCGTCGTCGGCGCCTCGGGCGCCGGCAAGACCGTGCTGTCGCGCGCCGTGGTCAACTGGATCACCGCCCCGCTCGCCATCCGCTCCGGCACCGTGTCCTTCCGTGGGCAGGATCTGCTGGCGCTGCCGCCGCGGACGATGCGGCTCTTGCGCCGCGACATCGCCTATGTCGGCGCCGACCCGATGGGCGCCCTTGACCCGACCCTGCCGGTCGGGCGCCAGATCGTCGAGAAGCTGCGCGCCGTCATGTCCGAAGTGAGCCGGAAAGAGGCGCAGGCGCGCGTGATCGCCCTGCTCGATGCCGTGCGCATTCCCTCGGCTCCCGCGCGCTTCCACGATTACCCCTCGCAGTTCTCCGGCGGGATGATGCAGCGCGCGCTCATCGTCGATGCCATGGTCTCGAACCCGGCCCTGCTGGTCGCCGACAACGTGACCCAGCCCCTCGACGTGACGGTCGCCGCCCAGGTGATCCGCCTGATGCGCGAACTCACCGAGCGGTTCGAGACCGCGATCCTGTTCGTCTCCTCCTCGCTGCCCGTGGCCCGCGAGGCGGCGAGCCGCACCCTGGTGATCGATGCCGGGCGTCTGGTCGAGGAGCAGCCGACCGAGGCGCTGATCGCGGCCCCGCGCCACGCCTATACCCGCGATCTCGTCGCGCAGATCCCGGTGATCTGGGGCGAGCGCCCGCGCCTGCCCGCGATGCCGAAGGCCCCCGGCGCGCGGCCGCCCCAGCCGATCATCAGCCTGCGGGACGTGTCGCAGACCTACCGGGTGAAGCAGCGCGGGAGCTTTGCCGGCACGAGCGCGCTGCGGGCGGTCCGCAACGTCACCTTCGACATCGCCCAGGGCGACAGCTTCGCCGTCGTCGGCGAATCCGGCTGCGGCAAGTCCACCCTGATGCGGCTTCTGAGCCGCCTGGAGCGCCCGAGCGGCGGCAGCGTGCTGTGCGAGGGCCGTGACATCGCCGGTTTGTCGGGGGCCGAACTCCTCGGCTTTCGCCGCAAGCTGCAACTGGTGCTGCAGGACCCGTTCAACTCGCTGCCGCCGCGCACCGGCATCGGCGCCATGCTGGAAGCACCCCTGCGCACCCATGGCTGGCGCGACCCGAGAAAGATCCGCGAGCGGGTGCGCGCGGTGATGGACGATGTGGGCCTCCCCGTCGCGCTCTACGACGACCTGCCGCTCGGGCTCTCGGCCGGGCAGCGCCAGCGCATCAACGTCGCCCGCGCCATGGTGCTCGAGCCTCAGATCCTGCTCATGGACGAGACGCTCTCGGCCCTCGACCAGACCGAGCAGTTCAAGCTGCTGGCGCTGTTCGAGAAACTCCAGCGCACGCACGGGCTGACCTACATCTACATCAGCCACGACCTCGCGATGGTGCGCAAAGCCTGCAACCGCATCGCGGTGATGTATCTCGGCGAGGTCGTCGAACTCGCCGACAACGAGCGCCTGTTCTTCGATCCCGGCCACCCCTACACCCGCGCCCTGCTCTCGGCGATGCCGGCCCTGGAGGCGCGGCGCTACCGGCCGGAGGATTGCCTGATGGAGGGCGAGCCTCCGAGCCCGATCGACCTGCCGCAGGGCTGCGCCTTCCGCTCGCGCTGCCCGCAGGCCTTCGACGCCTGCGCCACGCATCCCCCGTTCCTCACCGTGCGTGGCGCGCACGACTTCGCCGCCTGCCACCGCGTGCCGGGCGCCGGCGCCGCCCTGCTGGCGGGCGCTGCCTGATGCCGCCCCTTCCCGAGACATCGATGACATCTATGCCCGACATGATGGCCTTCGCCCCCGTGCGGATCGACCCCGCCCGCCTCCAGGCGATGATGGAGGCGGTCTCGGCCTTCGGCGCCGGGCCGGACGGCGCCCTGACCCGCCTGACCCTTTCGCCGGAGGACGGGCAGGCGCGCGACTGGCTCGCCGCGTGGTTTTCCGCGCACGGCTTCACCCCGCGGGTCGATGCGATCGGCAATCAGTTCGGCTGTCTGGAACTGGCCGGCCCCGGCGCGCCCACGGTGATGGTCGGCTCGCATCTCGACAGCCAGCCCAATGGTGGGCGCTTCGACGGCACGCTCGGCGTGCTCGCCGCCTGCGAAGCCATCCTGTCCGTGCGCGCGGCGCTCGAAGCGGCGGGCAGGACGTCGGCCTGCAACTTCACGGTCGCCAACTGGACCAACGAGGAGGGCGCCCGCTTCCAGCCGAGCCTGCTCGGCAGCAGCGTCTTCACCGGTGCCGCCGGTCTCGACTGGGCGCTGGCCCGCAGCGACGGCGACGGCGTCACCGTCGGCGAGGCCCTGTCGCGGATCGGCTATGTCGGGAGCGACGCCGTGGCGGTGCCGGACGCCTTCATCGAGCTGCATATCGAGGGCGGGCCGATCCTCGAGCGCGAGGGCCTGCGCTTCGGCGCCTTCACCCGCTACTGGGGCGCCACCAAGTACCGCCTCGCCTTCCTCGGGCGCCAAGCCCATACCGGCCCGACGCCGATGGCCGAGCGGCGCGACGCGCTTCTCGGCGCCGCCTACCTGATCGCCGACCTCAAGGCGATGACGGCCGATTACGGCCTCGACCTGCACACCTCCGTCGGCCGGCTCGAAGTGCGGCCGAACTCGCCCAACACCGTGCCGAGCGAAGCGGTTCTGTTCATCGAGCTGCGCTCCGGCTCGCCCGCGATCCTGGAGGAGGCCGAACTCCGGCTGAAGGCGGCCATCGATCTGGCCGCCGCGCGCGCGGAGGTGGGTCACGAGGTGCGCGCCATCGACCGGCGCGCCGCCGGCCCGATGGCGCCGGGCCTCGTGCGGCTCGCCGAGCGCGCGGGCGCCGCCAACGGCACGACGACCCGCCACCTCGATACGATCGGCGGCCACGACGCCGTCAGCCTCTCCGCTGTCTGCCCCTCGGTGGTGCTGGCCGTGCCTTGCCGCGGCGGCGTGATGCACCACCCGACCGAGTTCACGAGCCCGGCGGATCAGGCCTTCGGTACCCAGGTGCTGGCCGACATGCTGATGATCCTCGCCACCGAGGGCATGGCCGCCCTCGAGACCGCGGGAGGGGACCGGTGAAGGCGCTGGGCACCCCCGAGGACGCGCCCGAGCGGCTGGCCGAGGCCGCCCTGGCGCAGGCTTTCTCCGCGCGCCCCGACCTTCGGGGCAAGGCGCCGCATTACGCCGTGGCGGTGCCCGGCCTCGCCTCGCCCTCCTATCACGGGGTCGAATCCACGACGTTCCACGTGGCCGAGACCGAGGGCGCCGAACCGAGCCTGTTCCTCAAGGTCTCCGAGCCCTGCGCCGCCGCGCTGCTCGATCCCGCCGCCGCCTTCCGCGGCGCGCAGACGGTCGCTGCGCTGGGCCTCGCACCGGAACCGCTGCATTTCGCGGCGGATCAGGGTGCGATCCTGTTCCGGTGTCTCGGCCCGGATTGGCGCCCGGCTGCCCTCGACAGGCTTCAGCAGCCGGACAGCATGGCCACGGTGATCGAGGCCTTCCGCCGGATCGGCGCGGGCGACCCCCTCGGCCGGCCCTGGAACGTGTTCGACGCGATCCGTACCCTTCGCGCGCTGCTGGGGCCGGAGGCCGATGCCCTGCCGCCCGATGCGTGGTTCCTGTTCGACTGGGCCGAGGCGATCGAGGCGGCGCTGACCGCCGTCGGCACGGACATCCGCCCGGCCCATGCCGACCCGCACGCCTCCAACCTGCTGTTCGGTCCCGGCGGCGCCCTGCAACTCGTCGATTTCGACATGGCCTGCGACACCGACCCCCATTACCAGCTCGGCGCCTTCCTCAACGAGGCCTGCGCCTTCGAGGCGCCGATGAAGGCCGGCATCGAGATGGCGGAGGGGCGCTTCCGTCCGGACGTGTTCAACCGCGCCCGCGCCTATGCCGCCGCCGACGACCTGCACTGGGCCTTGCGCGCGCTCGCCATGGACCGGCTCTCGCCGCGCCGCGGGCTCGAATTTCGCAAATACGCCGCGTGGCGCTTCCTGCGCTGCCGAATGCTCGTCGGCCGACCGGGCTTCGAGGAAACCCTGAGGGCACTGTGATGGCCCGCTCGACGACGATCATCCCGTTGCTTCCCCCGCATCCTGAGGGGCCGCGAAGCGGCCTCGAAGGGGGCTCCCGTTCCCGCGCGAACCCCAGAGCCCCCTTCGAGGCCTCCGCTTTGCTTCGGCGCCTCAGGACGAAGTTCGGAGCAAGGGCCTGATTGCGCGCGCAAAGACCTGCGGTTTCGGCGCGCCGACCGAACGAGCTGTGAGGAGACGACCATGATCGCTCTGGGCCATGCCGCCACCGAGGCCGAGCACGCTTTCGAGGCGGCCCTGCGCACCGTCCCGCGCTGGCAGGGGCGCCCGACGCGCTACCGCCCGGTGCTCGGCGGGATCAGCAACGTCAACTGGCGCGTCGAGATCGAGGGCGAGCCGCATCCCTACTTCGTCAAGATGCCGGGCCGCGGCACCGAGATGTTCATCGACCGCGCCGCCGCCCGCGCCGCCAGCCGGCAGGCGGAGGTGATCGGGCTCGGCCCCCGCACCTTCGACGATCTCGACGCCCACGGCATCGAGATCGCCGAGTTCGTGGACGGGCGCCGGCCCTCGACCAACCGCGACTTCGCCGACCCGGCCCTGCGGGCGGAGGCGATGCGCGTCTATCGCCGCTTCCACGCGGCCCCGCTCCTGCCGCTGACCAAGACCGTGTTCGACATGATCGACGAGCACGACCGGCAGGCCGCCGAACTCGGCGCGCTCCTGCCGCCCGATCAGGCCTGGCTCACCCGCCAGACCCGGCTGGCGCGGGCGGCGCTCGAAGCCTCGGGCCTCGACCTCGTGCCCTGCTTCAACGATCCGATGCCGGGCAACTTCCTCCTCGGCGAGGACGGCTCGATCCTGCTGATCGACTTCGAGTACGCCTCCAACAACGACCGGCTCTACGACATCGCGATCTGGAGCGGGGAGATGTTCTTTCCCGAAAGCGTCGATCGCGAACTAATCGAACAATATTTCGGCCGCTACGACGAAGCGTTGTTCGCGCGCCTGATGGTGCACAAGGCGCTGGCCGACGTGAAATGGTCGACCTGGGCGATGGTGCAGAACCGGATCTCCACCCTCGACTTCGATTTCTACAAATACGGGATCTGGAAGCACATGCGCGCCCGCTCGATCATGAACGACCCGCGCTGGCCGCTCTTCCTGAAGGCGCTCTGAGCGATGGATCTGGCTTTGCCCGCGACCGACCCTCTCGCCCCGGAAACCATCCTCGCCTTTGCCGCCGAACTGGCCGAGGCCGCGCGCCCGATCGCGCTCGCCTATTTCCGCACCCCGCTCGACATCGTGACGAAGGCCGACGAAAGCCCGGTGACGTTGGCCGACCGCGCCATCGAGGTGCGCCTGCGCGGCCTGATCGAGGCGCGGTTTCCCGATCACGGCATCTTCGGCGAGGAGATGGGGGTGAAGCCCGGAGCCACGCCTGGCAGCGGCCCGGTCTGGGTGATCGACCCGATCGACGGCACCAAGAGCTTCGTCACCGGCCTGCCGCTGTTCGGCACCCTGGTCGCCTTCCTCGACGGCGGCGTACCGCTCGTCGGGCTGATCGACATGCCGGCTTTGGGCGAGCGCTGGACCGGCGTGCCGGGGCAGGCGCGGTTCGGGGCCGAGCCCGCCCGCACCAGCACCTGCCGGAGCCTGTCCGCGGCGCGCTTCTTCACCACCTCGCCCGAGGGCTTCGCCGGGGCGGACGAGGCGCGCTACCGCCGCCTCAGCGCAGCGACAGCCCTGCGCCGCTTCGGTGGCGACTGCTACGCCTACGGCCTGCTGGCCTCCGGCCATTGCGACCTGATCGCCGAGACCGGCCTGCAACCTTACGATTACATGGCCCTGGTGCCGGTGATCCGCGCGGCGGGCGGGGTCATCACCGACTGGGCCGGCGAAGACCTCACCCTCGCCTCCGACGGGCGGGTGCTCGCGGCGGCGACGCCGGACCTGCACGCCGAGGCGCTGGCGATCCTGCGGGCGTAGGGAGACCTGAAACCGCCGGCTTCCCCGCGTCGCGGTTTGCCAAGGGGATGTCGCTGAGGTGGAAGCGACGGGGCCCCCGCCGAACAATAATTCCCGACAGCCAGATACGGCTCGGGAGGTCCCCATGCTCGATGTGACGCCGACCCCGCTTCAGCGCCTGCTGCGCGAGCGTCGCCCCGGCTACACCCTCGCGGCCCCGTTCTACCTCAGCCCCGAGGTGTTCGAGGCCGACATGGAGATCATCTTCGGCCGCCACTGGATCTATGTCGGCGTCGAGCCCGACGTGCCGGAGGCCGGCGACGTCATGGTCGTCGAGATCGGCAAGACCTCGGTCGCGATCGTGCGCGACGACGACAACGCGATCCGCGCCTTCCACAATGTCTGCCGCCATCGCGGCGCCCGGCTCGTCCATGACGAGAAGTCCACGGTCGGCAACCTCGTCTGCCGCTACCATTCCTGGACCTACGACCTCACCGGCAACCTGATCCATGCCGAGCATATGGGTCCGGACTTCAAGAAGAGCTGCCACGGCCTCAAGCCCGTGCATATCCGCTCGCTCGCGGGCCTGCTGTTCATCTGCCTCGCCGACCAGCCCCCGGCCGATTTCGACGAGATGGCCGCAAAGCTCGGCCCCTATATCGAGCCGCACAACGTGCGCGACACCAAGGTCGCCTTCCAGAAGGACATCATCGAGCCCGGCAACTGGAAGCTGACGATGGAGAACAACCGCGAGTGCTACCATTGCGGGGCCAACCATCCCGAGCTGACCGTGCCGCTCTTCGCCTACGGCTTCGGCTTCGCGCCCGAGGAGATGGACGAGCACGACCGCGCCAATGCGGAGCGCTACGGCTGCCTGCTCAAGACCCGCCACGGCGAGTGGGAGGCGGAAGGTCTGCCGTCGAAGGAGATCGACGAGCTCGACACCATGATCACGGGCTTCCGCACCGAGCGGCTGCCGCTCGACGGTGAGGGCGAGTCCCACACCCTCGACACCAAGGCCGCCTGCAAGCGGCTGCTCGGCAACCTCACCAGCGCCAAGCTCGGCGGGCTCTCGGTCTGGACGCAGCCGAATTCCTGGCACCATTTCCTCGGCGACCACATCGTCACCTTCTCGGTGCTGCCGCTCGATGCCGAGCGCTCGCTGCTTCGCACCAAGTGGCTCGTGCACAAGGATGCGGTCGAGGGCGTCGATTACGATCTCGCCAACCTCACCGGCGTCTGGGAAGCCACGAACGATCAGGACAGCGAACTCGTCGGCATCTGCCAGCAGGGTGTGGCGAGCCCGGCCTACGAGCCCGGCCCCTACTCGCCGCATACCGAGATGCTCGTGGAGAAGTTCTGCAACTGGTATGTCGGCCGCATGGCCGCGCATCTGGGACGCTGAGCCATGGCCCCGGCCTCCTCCGAACCGGCCGCCCGGCGGCTGGCGGCCTCCGCGCCCTGGGATGCGGAGGCCGACGACGCATTGGTCTGCCTCGCGGTGCGCGACGAGACGCACGACGTGAAGACCTTCGTGCTGGCGCCGAAGGAGCCCCGGCTCTTCGCCTACGCGCCGGGCCAGTTCCTGACCTTCTCGTTCGAGATCGGCGGCGAGACCATCCACCGCTGCTACACAATCTCCTCGGCCCCGACCCGGCCGCACGCGGTCTCGTTCACGGTCAAGCGCGTGCCCGGCGGCCCGGTCTCGAACTGGCTGCACGACCATCTCAAGCCCGGCGACACCGTGCGCGCGCTCGGGCCGATGGGCGAGTTCTCCTGCTTCACCCACCCGGCCCCGAAATACCTGCTCCTGTCCGGCGGCAGCGGCGTCACGCCGATGATGTCGATGGCGCGCAGCTTCCACGATCTGGGCGAAGCCCGCGACGTCGCCTTCGTCCATTCCGCCCGCTCGCCCGCCGACATCGTGTTCCGGGGTGAACTGGAGACGATGGCCCGGCTCGATCCCACCTTCCGCTTCCATGCGGTCTGCGAGACCGATTCCCCCAACGAGACCTGGGCGGGTCCGAAGGGTCGGCTCTCCCTCGAAACCTTGCGCGATGCCGTGCCCGACTTCCTCGACCGGGAAATCTTCGTCTGCGGCCCCAAACCCTACATGGACGCGGTGCGGGCCATGCTGAGCCAAGCCGGCTTCGACATGGCCCGGCACCATCAGGAGAGCTTCGACTTCGGCGAGCTGCCGGAGGCCGAGCAGGAAGCAGCGGCGGAAGCCGAGAAGGCCCTCGACGCCGAGGCCGCGCCCGCGGGCGGCGTGCGCATCTTCCGGGTGGAGTTCGCCAAGACCCGCCGCGTGCTCGAATGCCCGGAGAACGAGACGGTGCTCGACGCCGCCCGCAAGGCCGGCATCCGCCTGCCCTCCTCCTGCGCCAAGGGCCTGTGCGGCACCTGCAAGTCGAAGCTCACCGCCGGCACCGTCGCCATGACCCATGCCGGCGGCATCCGTCAGCGCGAGATCGATGCCGGCATGGCGCTCTTATGCTGCTCGAAGCCCACTAGCGACCTCGTCATCGAGCGCTGAACGGGCGGGCTCGGCCTCGCCCGCGACCTCAAGCTTTTCCCCATCGCATTCGGGAGTCGTCCCGTGATCGCCAATGCCGACGCGCTCTTGAAGCCCCTCACCATCAAGGGCCTCACCATCCGCAACCGGGTGATGTCCACGAGCCACGCCCCCGGCTACGGCCGGGATGGCAAGCCGCAGGAGCGCTACCAGCTCTACCACGCCGAGAAGGCCAAGGGCGGCATCGGGCTCACCATGTTCGGCGGCTCGTCCTCGGTCGCCGTCGACAGCCCCGCCGCGCCCTGGAACCAGATCTCGGTCGCCGACGACTCGGTGATCCCATTCTTCCAGCAGTTCTCGGACCGGGTGCACGCGCATGGCGGCAAGCTGATGATTCAGCTCACCCATATGGGCCGGCGCACCAAGTGGGACACCGAGCACTGGCTCCCCACCGTCTCGCCCTCGCCCCGGCGCGAGCCCGCCTCCCGCACCATCCCGAAAGAGATGGAGGCGGAGGACATCGCCCGCATCGTGAAGAGCTTCGCTCAGGCCGCGCGCCGCTGCCGCGAGGGCGGGCTCGACGGCTGCGAGGTCTCGGCTGCCCACGGCCACCTGATCGACCAGTTCTGGTCGCCGTCGGTCAACCAGCGCACCGACCAATACGGCGGCAGCCTGGAGAACCGGATGCGCTTCGGCATCGAGGTGCTGGAGGCGATGCGCGCGGAAGCGGGCGACGACTACGTCATCGGCATCCGCATGTCCGGCGACGAGATGATCGCCGACGGCCTCAGCCAGGACGATTGCGTCGCCATCGCCTCCGAATATGCCAAGCGCGGCCTCGTGGACTTCCTCAACATCCTCGGCGGGCAAGCGCGCGACCACATCGCCCACGCGATCTCGCTGCCGAACATGTCCTTCCCCGTGGCGCCGTTCCTGTTCCTGCCGAGCGCGATCAAGCGCGAGGTCGACGTGCCGGTGTTCCACGCCCAGCGCGTCACCGATCTCGCCACCGCCGCCCGCGCGGTCGCGGAGGGCCATGTCGACATGGTGGCGATGACGCGCGCCCATATCGCCGACCCGCATCTCGTGAAGAAGCTCTCCGAGGGCCGGGCCGACGACATCCGCCAATGCGTCGGCGCGGGCTACTGTATCGACCGGATCTATGTCGGCGGCGACGCGCTCTGCATCCAGAACGCCGCCACCGGCCGCGAGGCGACGATGCCGCACGAGATCCGCAAGGCGGATGTCCGCCGCCGGGTCGTCGTGATCGGCGCCGGCCCCGGCGGGCTGGAGGCGGCCCGCGTCTGCGCCGAGCGCGGCCACGCGGTGGTGCTGTTCGAGAAGAATGCGGTTGCCGGCGGCCAGATCGGCATCGCGGCACGCGCCGGCTGGCGCGAGGCGATGTCGGGCATCACCCGCTGGCTGGTGGCGCAGGTGACCAAGCTCGGCGTCGATCTGCGCCTCAACACCGAGGCGACCGAGGCGGCGGTGCTCGCCGAGAAGCCCGACGTGGTGATCGTCGCGACCGGCGGCACGCCCTTCCGCGGCCACGCCAAGGGCGCGGAGCAATACGCGGTCACCACCGCCGAGGTGCTGGCCGGCGCGGTCGAGCCCACCGGCTCGGTCCTGCTCTACGACGAGATGGGCCAGCACAACGCCGCGTCGGTGGCCGAGCAATTGGCCAAGCGCGGCTGTCTCGTCGAGATCGCCACCCACGACCGCATGGTCGCGGAGGAGGTCGGCACCACCAACCAGCCGATCCACCTGCGCGAACTCTACAAGCTCGGCGTGGTGATGAGCCCGAACCTGGAGCTGATCGAGATCTATCCGGAGGGCAACCGCTTCGTCGCGGCGTTGCGCAACACCATGACCGACGCCGAGGAGGAGCGCCTCGTCGATCGCATCATCGTCGATCACGGCACGCTGCCGGTCGATGCGCTCTACCACGGCTTGAAGGAGGCCTCGGTCAACCGGGGTCAGACCGACCCGGACGCGCTGATCCGCGGCGAGCCGCAGCCCTACGACCTGTCGAAGGGCTACGCGCTCTACCGCATCGGCGACGCGGTGGCCGGCCGCAACATCCACGCGGCGATCTACGACGCCCTGCGGCTGTGCAAGGATCTCTGATTGGGTTCCCCCTCTCCCCGCACGCGGGGAGAGGCCCGCAGGCACCCTGTCGTGCCTGCGGGAGGCGGAGGCGAAGCCGGAGCGAGGGTGAGGGGGCGATGCCGGAAGTGGCTCCCTCTGAACCGCCCCCTCACCCTCGGCTGCCGCCTCGTCGCGCCGACGACAGGGTCGTCGCGACCCTCTCCCCGCGTGCGGGGAGAGGAGATGCACGGTCCTCGTAAGCCCCGTCCGGAACTGTCGCCCAGCCCGTAGGCCCACCGTCATGACCAGCTTCGTGCCCCTGACCACGGTGTTTCCCGGCCTCGTCTGGCTGATGGCGGCGCTCGCCCTCGTCCAGGGCTTGCGCCGTGCCGCCCTCTGGCGCGTCGGTGCCGCCGCGCCCGTGGCGTGGCTCGACGGGCTCGCCAAGCTGCCCCGGCGCTACCTCGTCGATGTCCACCACGTCGTGGCGCGCGACGCCTACGCTTCGCGCATGCACGCGGTCGTGGCTGGCGGCCTGATCGCGGCCTCGATCCTCACCGCGCTGGCGATCCTGCCGCCGCTGGCCGATTTCCGGCCCTACTGGTTCCTCGTGGCGCTCGCCTTCGGCGTGACCGCGATCGGCTCGCTGCTCGTCGGCGCCCGGCGCTACCCGGCCAAGCCGAAGCGCCTCTCTGCCGGCCGCTTCCAGATCCTGCCGTTCCTCCTCGTCGCCTACGCCGTCGGCGGCACGATCACCGCCCTCATCCTCGCGCTCGGCGGCGGCGGTGGCCTGTTCGGCTCCGTCGCGCTCGCGCTCGCGGCGGCCGGCGGGCTCGGCCTCGCCTTCGAGGTGCGCCACGGCCCGATGCGCCACGCGGCGGCCGGCGCGCTTCACCTCGTCGCCCATCCCCGACCCGGCCGGTTTGAGGGCCGGCCCGACACCGCGCTCCAGCCGCTCGACCTCGACGCGCCCCGGCTCGGCTCGGAGATGCCGGCCGACTTCACCTGGAACCGGCTGCTGTCCTACGACGCCTGCGTGAGCTGCGGGCGCTGCGAGACCGCCTGCCCGGCCTTCGCCGCCGGCCAGCCGCTGAACCCCAAAAAACTCATTCAGGATCTCGTCGCCGGCCTCTCGCCGGCCGAGCCCGCCTATGCCGGCAACCCCTATCCCGGCGGCCGGGCGGCGGAGGGCGAGCGCGGGGCTTTGGCCCGGCTGATCGGGCCGGATGCGCGCATCCATCCCGACACTTTGTGGTCCTGCACCACCTGCCGCGCCTGCGTCGAGGAATGCCCGATGATGATCGAGCATGTCGATGCCGTGGTCTCCCTGCGCCGGCACGAGACGCTGGAGCGCGGAGCGCTGCCCGAGAAGGCCGTCGTCCCAGTGACGGAGCTGCGCCAGTCCGGCGATCCCGGCGGGCGCCCGCTGGCCTCGCGCACCGATTTTGCCGCCGGGCTCGACCTGCCGCGGATCGCAGAGCGCGAGCCGGTCGATGTCCTGCTCTGGCTCGGCGAGGGCGCCTACGACCTGCGCTACGGCCGCTCTTTGCGGGCGCTGATCCGGCTCCTGCGCGAGGCGCAAGTCGATTTCGCGGTGCTGGGTGCGGAGGAGCGCGACACCGGCGACCTCGCCCGCCGGCTCGGCGACGAGGCGACCTTCCAGGCGCTGGCGCGGGAGAACATCGCGACGCTGGCGAAGTACCGCTTCAAGCGGATCGTCACCGCCGACCCACACGCGCTGCATGCCCTGCGCAACGAGTACCCGGCCTTCGGTGGCCACTACACCGTGACCCACCACACCGCCCTCCTGCTGGAGCTGATCCGGGCGGGCAAGCTCAATCCGGGCCGTCTGCCGGACCTCTCGGTGACCTATCACGACCCCTGCTACCTCGCCCGCTACAACGGGGAGACCGAGGCGCCCCGCGCGGTGCTCGACGCGATCGGCGTCACCCGCCGCGAGATGACCCGGTCCGGGCGCCGGGCGATGTGCTGCGGCGGTGGCGGCGGCGCGCCGGTGAGCGACGTGCCGGGCGAGCGGCGTATCCCCGACATCCGCATGGCCCAGGCGGCCGAGACCGGCGCCGGGATCGTCGCCGTCGCCTGCCCCTCCTGCACGGCGATGCTGGAGGGCGTGACCGACCGTAAGGCGGAGATCCGCGACGTGGCCGAACTCCTGCTCCAGGCGGTGGAGGCGGGCCGATGAGCCGCCCGCGCCGAGACCCACGGGCCGAGCGGGCGGCTTCCCTCGTCGCCGGCGAGGGCCCCCGCCCGCGCTACGACCGCACCCGTCGGGTGACCGGCTCCGGCCGGCCCCGCCGCGACCCGCGGGCCGAGCGCGCGGCGCAGCGCATCGGGGGGCTCGCGCGGGCGCGCTACGATCTCAGCCAGATCGGCCGCCCTGTCGGCGAGGCCGTCACCGCTACACCCCGGACCGCGCCCGTGGCCGAGGCGCCGAAGACGATCATCGTCGAGACCCCCGCCTTCCTCGTCGCGGTGGTGCCGGACGCCCCCGGCGGGCGCCTCTCGAGCCATGACCGGCAGGTGATCGGTGCGGCGCGCGCGCTCGCCGGGCGCGAGGGCGCCGTCGCGGTCATCGTGGAGGGGGAGTGCGAGGGGCTGGGTGCGGCCGGTGCCGACCGGATGCTCCGGCTCGAGCGCGCGGAGGGCTACGACCCGGCAGGCCGGGCCGCCCGCATCGAGGCCGCGCTCGCAGGCGTCGGGGCACGTCACGTCCTGTTCCCGGAATCGCTCGATGGCGGCGATCTCGCCCGCCGCGTCGCGGTGGGCCTGAACGAGCCGCTGTTCACCAATGCCGAGGTGGTGGCCGCCAAGGGGCTCGTCCGTCCGGCCCGGGGCCGCCGGGTCGAGCAGAGCCTCGCCCCGCCCCGCCTCGCCACCGTGGCACCGGACGCGGTCGCCGACTATGCCGGCCCGCCGCGGGAGGCCCGCGCCCTGCCCTTCGAAGGGGCTGCGCTGGAAACCCCGCAACACATCGTCTCGGTGACACGCATCCCGGCCGATCCCGCGACCGTGCCGCTCTCGCTCGCCGAGTTCGTGGTGTCGGCCGGCAACGGTCTCTCCGATCTCGACACCTTCCGGCAGGTAGTGGCGGCGCTTCACGCGACACCCGGCGCCAGCCGCGTGCTGTGCGATTCCGGGCTGATGCCGCGCCATACCCAGGTCGGCGCCTCGGGCACGGTGCTCGCGGCGACCTGCTACTTCGCGCTCGGCATCTCCGGGGCGCCGCAGCATCTCCAGGGTGTCGCCGGCTGCGAGCACGTAGTGGCGGTCAACACAGATCTCCACGCGGCGATGATCGAGCGGGCGGGCCTCGCCGTGGTGCTGGATGCCCAGGCCGTGATGCCGGCCCTGCTGCGGCTGCTGGCGGAAGAGGCCGCCGGGTCGGGGACGGCGTCATGAGAATCGCGGTCCTTCTCTCCGCCGGGCTGCATCCGGTCTCCGGGGCGCCCGTGCTGCCGCGGGTCGAGGCGCAGGCGATCCGGATGGCCGCCGGGCTCGGCTCGGGGTCCGAGACCCTGGGCCTGCATGCCGGGCCGGATGCCGCCGCCATCGCCGAGGCGCTGGGCCAGGGCTTGCCCCGCATCGAGCACATCAGGATCGCGGCCGGCGACGACCCGGTGCCCGCGCTCGCCGCGCGGCTCGCCGAACTTGCCCCCGACTTGATCCTGGCCGGACGGCGCAGCCAGGGCGGCGACGAGAGCGGCCTCGTGCCCTACGCCCTGGCCCGCGCCCTCTCAATTCCCCTCGTATCCGACGTGGTCGCGGCGGCGCTCGACGCGGAGGGCGCCCTGCGCCTCGATCAGAGCCTCGGGCGGGGCGCCCTGCGCCGGGTGGAGGTGCGGGGACCGGTCGTCGTCACCTGCCATCCGGACGCCCCCGCCCCCCTCGCCTACGCCTATGGCCGGGCCCGCCGCGGGCGCGTCGAGGCGCTGGCCGTCGCGCCGGCATCACTTCCAGCTCTCGCCTTGGCGGTGGAGGAGCGGCCCTATCACCGCCGGCCCAAGATCGTGAAGGGCGCGCCCGCGGGCGGCTCGGCGGCGGAGCGGCTGAAGGCGGCCACCGGCGAGGGTGGCTCGGCCGCGAGCGGCCGGCTCCTGGTCGAGCCCGATCCCGAGGACGCCGCCCGCGAGATCTTGGCCTATCTCCGGCAGATCGGCGTGCTCGCCCCGCCGGCGGAACCGAAGACCTGAGGAAAGCGAAACGATGCCCCTGAGCCCGGACGACCTGCTGACGCGGCTGCGCGAGCGCGGAATCGCCTACAAGCTCTACGAGCACGAAGCCGTGCTCACCGTCGAGGCGATGATGGCGATCTGCGGCGACATCGCCGGCGCCCACACCAAGAACCTGTTCCTGCGCGACGGGAAGAAGACCTACTTCCTCGTCACGCTCCAGCATGACGCGCAGGTCGATCTGAAGGCGTTCCGCGCCGTGCTCGGCGCCCGCGGCGGCTTGTCCTTCGCGAGCCCCGATGCCTTGCGCGAACAGCTCGGGGTCGAGAGCGGGGCCGTGTCGCCACTGGCGGCGCTCAACGCCGCGCCGGGCAGCGTGCGGGTGTTCCTTCAGGACAGCCTGCTGGCGGAGACGCGGGTCAACATCCACCCGCTCGTCAGCACGCGCACCCTCTCGCTCGTCCCGGCCGATCTCGTGGAGGTTCTGCGGGCCGAGGGGCACGAGCCCACGGCGGTCGCCCTGCCGGAGAGCGCGGCGGCCTGAAGATCCTCAGAGCCTGTTCGATGTGCGATGGCAGCACCGCAGGCCGTGTTCTCTTCCCATCCGCGACCTCATCCTGAGGTGCCGGAGCAAAGCGGAGGCCTCGAAGGAGGGCTCCAGAGAGCACCGCGATCCCTGGAGCCCTCCTTCGAGGCTCGCTGACGCGAGCACCTCAGGATGAGGGCGCGGGTGGGATCGCGTAAAAGTGCCTCACACAATGCCCGGCGGATTGTCCCCGCTCCGGCGCTGACGGAGCGGCGGGCATCGTGAGAGCATTCGATCGGTCACGTCAAACCGGCCCTCAGGCGCGCTGGATGGCCATCGGGAAGGCGAAGGACAGGAACAGCGTCTCGCTGGCCTTCGCCTCGACCGGGGCCGGCTCGATGCGGGAGCGCAGACCCGGCAACGCGGCCCGGCTCAGCCCGATATCGGCCAGAGCCGCATCGCTGAGGTCCATCAGAGCCTCTTCATCCGCCCGAGCGCGGAGCCGGGCGCGAACACTTTCGAAAACCTTGCCGAACATGAGATGAGCCTCGATCGCGCCGTCGTTGATCAAGACGAGGACGGCCTGCGTCTGAACTCATATGATCCTTCCTCTGTCCTCGGAGGAGCGCGGAAGCTTGGGAGCAGACTTGCTCCATGCGCATGCATTGAGCAGGAAGGCCCAAAATTTAGCGAATTGCTCACCTGTTTTGCATGAAGCCGCCGGTCCGGCCGAGCGTTGCCGGCGGCGCGCCGCCCTGCCGGAGAGCGGAATCGACGCAAAAAACCCCTCCTCCGGGGCCGGAAGAGGGGTTGCGGGATCAGCCGGTGCCGGTGTGATCGGGAAAGGGCCGACACGGGTCCGATCGGCGCTTCGTGCAGCGGAGGGGCGCCGCGCGCCCCGCTGCAGCGTGCTGTACGGCACGCCCCAACGCCGGTCGTTCTCACCCGCGACGGTGGGCGCGGGACCTCAGCAGGCGGCGACGTTGACGGCGAGCCCTCCGAGCGAGGTTTCCTTGTACTTGGCCTGCATGTCGTGGCCGGTCTGGCGCATGGTCTCGATCACCTCATCGAGGCTCACCCGATGCTGGCCGTCGCCGCGCAGCGACAGCGAGGCCGCTACCACCGCCTTGTTGGCGCCGAAGGCGTTGCGCTCGATGCAGGGCACTTGCACGAGGCCGGCGATCGGATCGCAGGTCATGCCGAGATGGTGCTCCATGGCGATCTCGGCGGCGTTCTCGATCTGGAAGGCCGAGCCGCCGAGCGCGGCGGTCAGCCCCGCCGCCGCCATCGCCGCGGCCGAGCCGACCTCGCCCTGGCAGCCGACCTCCGCGCCCGAGATCGAGGCGCGGGCCTTGATCAGCCCGCCGATGGCGGCGGCGGTGAGCAGGAACTCGCGCCCGCGCTCGTCGCTCCAATCGGGGCAGAAATCGCGGGTGTAGCGCAGCACCGCCGGGACGATGCCGGCCGCGCCGTTGGTCGGCGCCGTCACCACCCGGCCGCCCGAGGCGTTCTCTTCGTTGACGGCCAGTGCGTAGAGGCTGATCCAATCCATGATCTCGTGGGCCGGGCGGCTGTTGGCGAGCTTCGTCGCCTCCAGCGACTCGTAGAGCCGCTTGGCGCGCCGCCGTACCCGCAGGCCGCCGGGCAACTCGCCGTCCATGCGCAGGCCGCGCTCGATGCAGGCGAACATCGCATCGCGGATCGCGTCGAGGCCGGCATCGATCTCGTCGCGCGGGCGCAGGGTCAGCTCGTTGGCGAGCTGGATCTGCGGGATCGTCAGCCCGGTGCGCAGGGTCAGGTCGAGGAGTTCGCGCCCGCTGCCGAAGGCGAGCGGGGGCGGCACGCACTCCGCATGGCCCGCCGCAGCGGCTTCTGCCTCGGCGGCGGTGACGACGAAGCCGCCGCCGACCGAGTAGA
Source organism: Methylorubrum sp. SL192 (assembly GCF_026672325.1). Lineage (NCBI taxonomy): Bacteria > Pseudomonadati > Pseudomonadota > Alphaproteobacteria > Hyphomicrobiales > Methylobacteriaceae > Methylorubrum > Methylorubrum sp. SL192. The sequence goes on along the minus strand of NZ_JAPPQV010000003.1, from coordinate 3,021,358 downwards.
AGATCTGGTCCTCGATCAGCGCATCCCGGGCATCGTAGGCGCGAAAGCGCATGCCGTTGGTGTGCAGCGGCAGGATGTCCTTGAAGTTGAAGACGAGGTCGCGCTCGGGCTCGAAATGGACGCCGGGAATGCCGAGATCGCCGGTCCGGCGCAGTTCGTCGGCGAGCGGCGCGGTCCGATCCGGGTCGATGGTGGAGGGCGCGTGGCCCATGAGCCCGAGCAGGATCGCCACGTCGGTGCCGTGGCCGCGCCCGGTCCAGGCGAGCGAGCCGTAGATCTCGGCGCTGACGCGGGCGACGCGAGCGCGGGCGAGCACGGTCTCGCGGAACCGGCGCCCGGCGATCATCGGCCCGACGGTGTGGGAGCTCGACGGACCGATCCCGATCTTGAACAGATCGAAGGTGCTGATCATCGGGTCCGTTGCTCTCTCAAAAGGCGGCTCTTCCCGACATGGATGCAAGTTCGGGGGAGATGCGCGTCATGGCAGGGTGCCGGGGCCGCGCGGGAGCCATAGGGACGAGATGGGCTCGCCGCCAACGTGTATCAATCCTGCATCAATGCGCGGCGGACCCTTCGACCCCGAAGACGGCCTCATTGAGGAAGCCGTGGACGTAGGTCGAGAACGAGCGCCAGCACTCGACGCGGTAGAGCGGTGCGGCGGTGGCGCGGATCAGCACGATCTCGGACTTGCCGAGCAGGGTGCGGGTGGCGCTGCCCGGCGGGAAGGCGGTCTCGGACAGGTCGAGCGGGCAGCCGGCATTGAGCACCGCCGCGGCCTGCCGGCCCGACACGTCGATGCCGACATTGCGGTGCGAGACGTCGACCAGGGAGTGGGGCAGCCCGGCGAGCGCCTCGTGGATGCGGCCTTGGAGCAGGTCGGCATCGGCCTCGGGGCCGCCGACGAGCCACTCGTCGGGCCCGAGCCGGGCGATCCAGACCTCGCCGTCGGTGCCGACCGTGTTGATCGGCGCATCGAGCGCGAGCCCGGCGAGCTTCGGTGCGGTGCCGGCGGCGAGCCGCGCCCGCAGGGAGAAGCGCGCCTCGGCGCCCGCGGGCCGGACCGAGACGCCCGAACCGGCGGGGGCCGAGCGGGACAGGGCGCCGAGCGGCAGGGCGCGGGCGGCGCGGTAGCGGGTCTCAAGCATGGATGCGCTCCCCCTGGACGTCGAAGAAGACCGGTTCGCAGACGGTGACGCGGGTGAACCCGTCCGGCGTGGTGACGAAGAGATGGCCGTTCATCCGCTCGCGTCCGCCCTCGACCAGGGCCAGCGCGATGGAGCGGCCGCAATTGGCGCTCCAGTAGCTCGACGTGACGTGGCCGAGCATGCGCATCGGGATCGGCTGATGGGTATCGGTGACGATCTGCGCGCCCTCGTCGAGGACGAGTTTGGGATCGTCGGTCATGAGGCCGACGAGCTGCTTGCGGCCGGTGGCGACGACGTCGGGGCGCGCCAGCGAGCGCTTGCCGACGAAGTCTCCCTTGGCCTTCGGGATCATGCCGGCCATGCCGACATCGTCCGGCGTCACCGTGCCGTCGGTCTCCTGGCCGACGATGATGTAGCCCTTCTCGGCGCGCAGCACGTGCATCGTCTCGGTGCCGTAGGGCGTGATGCCGTGGGCCCGGCCCGCCTCGAACACCGCTTCCCAGACCGCGCGGGCGTGGTCGGCGGGCACGTTGATCTCGAAGCCGAGTTCACCGGTGAACGACACCCGGAACAGCCGGGTCGGCACGCCGCAGATCGTGCCTGAGCGCATCGCCATATGCGGGAAGGCGTCCGGCGACAGATCGATGCCGTCGACCAGCGGCGCGATCACGGCGCGGGCCTTCGGGCCCTGGAGCGCGATCACCGCCCATTGCTCGGTGGTCGAGGTCAGGAACACTTCGAGCTCCGGCCACTCGGTCTGAAGGTAGTCCTCCATGTGGCCGAGCACCCGCGCGGCGCCGCCGGTGGTGGTGGTGACGTGGAAGCAGGTGTCCGAGACGCGGGCGACGACGCCGTCGTCGAGGATGTAGCCGTCCTCCTTCAGCATCAGCCCGTAGCGGCAGCGGCCCGGCGCGAGCTTGGTCCAGGGGTTGATGTAGAGGCGGTTCATGAACTCGGCCGCATCCCGGCCGACGATCTCGATCTTGCCGAGCGTCGAGGCGTCGAAGATGCCGACGCCCTCGCGCACCGCCTTGCACTCGCGGGCGACCGCGGCGTGCAGGTCCTCGCCGTCCTTCGGGAAGTACCAGGCGCGCCGCCACAGGGCGACGTTCTCGAACAGGGCGCCGTGGGCCTCGGCCCATTCGTGGATCGGCGTGGTGCGGATCGGATCGAACAGGGCGTGGCGGGCGGGGCCCACCAGCGCACCGAAGGTCACCGGGGTATAGGGCGGCCGGAAGGTCGTGGTGCCGACGGCGGGCAGCGCCTTGTCGAGCTGCCCGGCGACGATGCCGAGCGCGTTCATGTTCGAGGTCTTGCCCTGATCGGTCGCCATCCCGGTCGTGGTGTAGCGCTTGACGTGCTCGATCGACTGGAAGCCCTCGCGCACCGCGAGTTTGATGTCCTTGGCGGTGACGTCGTTCTGGTAATCGACGAAGGCGCGGACCTTGGTCGGGTTCGCGTCGGTGGGCATGATCCGCACCGGCTGGAAGCCGGTCAGCGTCTCCGTCGCCCTGAAGTCCTGCCGTGCGTCGGAACCCGCCGCGGCGGCACCGGCGGCGAAGCCCTCCGCGAGGCAGGCGGCGAGGTCGTAGGTGCCGCGGGCCGCGCCCGCCGAGCGCTCTTCTTGCGCCGAGCGGCTCGGCACGAAGGCATCGATGCCCTCGTCGTAGGCGAGCTTGCCGCGGGACTGCGAGAACAGGTGGACGGCGGGCGTCCAGCCGCCGGACATGCCGACGCAGTCGCAAGGGAGAATGCGACGGCCGCCGCACCGGCCGTCGCTCCCGACAGGCGCCACGATGAGACCCGTGACGCGCTTCCGGCCCTTCGATCCGACCACGGTGTGGCCGGTCAACACGTCGACTCCAGCGCTGCGTAGGCGGGCCAACTCCGGTCCGCAATCCGCTTCCAGGCGCAGATCGACGAGGGTGACGTCGAGGCCAGCGGAGCGCGCATCGAGCGCGGCTTGGTAGGCGGAGGCGCCGCTCGTGGCGAAGACGAGCTTGCGGCCCGGCGCCACGCCGTAACGGTTGAGGAAGACCCGCACGCTTTCGGCGAGCAGGATGCCCGGCCGGTCGTTGTCGGCGAAGACGAGGGGGCGCTCATGGGAGCCGCCGGCGAGCACGACCTGCTCCGCCCGCACCTGCCACAGGCGCTCGCGGGGCGCTTGGCCTGCGGCGGAGGAGAGGTGGTCGGTGACGCGCTCGGTCATCGCCACGTGGTTGTGGTTGTAATAGCCGAAGGCGGTGGTCCGGGGCAGCAGGATGACGTTCTCGCGGGCATCGAGCTCGGCCAGCGTCTCGGCAAGCCAGTCCGCCGCCGTGCGTCCGTCGATCTGCGAGGTCGTGTCGTGCAGGAGGGTGCCGCCGGGCTCCGCGCCCTCGTCGGCCAGGATCACCCGCTTGCCGGTGCGCGCCGCGGCGAGCGCGGCAGCAAGCCCCGCCGGGCCGGCGCCGACGATCAGCACGTCGCAATGAGCGTGGCGGTTGGCGTAGCGGTCGGGATCGGCCACCGTCGGCGCCTTGCCGAGACCGGCGGCGGCGCGGATGAACGGCTCATAGACCCGGTCCCAGAACTTCCGGGGCCACATGAAGGTCTTGTAGTAGAAGCCCGCCACGAAGACCGGCGACAGGAGGTCGTTGACGGCGCCGACATCGAATTCGAGCGACGGCCAATGGTTCTGCGAGGTCGTGCGCAGGCCTGAGCGGGCCTCGACCACGGAGGCACGGTTGTTCGGGTCGATCCGGCCGGGCCCGCGATCGACCGAGAGCAGCGCGCTCGGCTCGTCGGGGCCGTGGCTCAGGATGCCGCGGGGGCGGTGGTACTTGAACGAGCGTCCGACGAGGTGGATGCCGTTGGCCAGCAGCGCCGAGGCGACGGTGTCGCCAGCAAATCCGTGGACCGGCTTTCCGTTGAATTCGAAGACGATGGGGCGGGTGCGGTCGATGCGTCCGCCGCGGGACAATCTGAACGGCTGTGCCATCTCACGCCCTCGTCTCGCTCTGGGTGGATTGGGTGGGCTTCGCCCCCATCGGATAAGTCTCGACGAAGCGGTCGCTGATCGTGTCGCGCAGGGCGTTGAACCAACGCCCGCAGCCGTGGACGTGGCACCAGCGCTCGGCATGCACGCCCTTGGGGTTGGCGCGCACGAACAGGTGCTCGCTCCAGGCGCCGTCATCGACGGTCATCGGGTCGGTGGGCCGCGCGATATGGGCTTGGCCGCCGCACCGGAACTCGGTCTCGGGCCGTTTGCCGCAATGGGGACAGGCGATCAGCAGCATGGGTCTGGCTCCCGACGGATCAGTGCGCGACGGCCGCGGCGGCGGCCTCGTCGATGAGGCGCCCGGTGCGGAACCGGTCGAGGGTGAAGGGCGCGTTGATCGCGTGCGGCTCAGCCGTCGCGAGCGTGTGGGCGAAGACGTGGCCCGAGCCCGGCGTCGCCTTGAAGCCGCCGGTGCCCCAGCCGCAATTGACGAACAGGTTCGGCACCGGGGTCTTGCCGATGATCGGCGAACGATCCGGCGTCACGTCGACGATGCCGCCCCAGGAGCGCAGCATCCGCATCCGGGTGAATTGCGGAAACAGCTCGCAGATCGCGTCGAGCGTGTGGGTGGTGATGTGGAGGCCACCCTGCTGGCTGTAGGAGGTGTACTGGTCGGTGCCGGCGCCGATCACCAGCTCGCCCTTGTCGGATTGCGACAGGTAGGCGTGGACCGCGTTCGACATCACTACGCAGGGGAAGCACGGCTTGACCGGCTCGGAGACCAAAGCCTGGAGCGGGTAGCTCTCCAGCGGCATCGACACGCCGGCCATCGACATCAGCGTCGAGGTGTGGCCGGCGGCGACCACGCCGATCCGGCCGGCGCCGATGAAGCCGCGGGTCGTCTCGACGCCCACCGCCGCACCGGAGGCATCCCGGCGGATGCCGGTGACCTCACAATTCTGGATGATATCGACGCCGCGGTTGTCGGCGCCGCGGGCATAGCCCCAGGCCACCGCGTCGTGGCGGGCGGTGCCGGCCCGGCGCTGGAGCGCGCCGCCGAGCACGGGGTAGCGCAGGCTCCCCGAGATATCGAGCGGCGGGCAGAATTCCTTGCACTCTTCCTTCGAGAGCCACTCGTTGTCGATGCCGTTGAGGCGGTTGGCGTAGACGTGGCGCTTGAAGCTCTGAACGTCGTGGATGTTGTGCGCGAGCATCAACACGCCGCGCTGGGAGAACATGATGTTGTAGTTCAGCTCCTGGCTGAGCCCCTCCCAGAGCTTGAGCGCGTGCTCGTACATCGCCGCGCTCTCGTCGTAGAGGTAGTTGGAGCGGATGATCGTGGTGTTGCGGCCAGTATTGCCGCCGCCGATCCAGCCTTTCTCCAGCACCGCCACGTTGGTGATGCCGTGCACGGTGGCAAGATAATAGGCGGTCGCGAGGCCATGGCCGCCGCCGCCGACGATGACGACGTCGTAGCGGGGCTTGGGCTCGGGGGCACGCCACTGGCGGCCCCAGCCGGTATGGCCCCGCAGGGATTCGGAGAGCAGCGACGTGAGGGAGAAGCGGCGCATCGGTCGACCTCGCGGTATTGAGCGATCATGGTCCGCGCCCCGCGGTGGGGCTTGATCGACGGCGACCGCGAGTTTGGGATTCCCGACCTCGATCGATTTCCCGGCCTGTCCCGCCGAAACGCCGCCGCGCGGCTTCGATCGGGCTCTTCGGCGGTCTGTTTCGCGCGGCCGTTCGACCGACAAACCGGATGGCCAGCCCGATCACGCGGCGGTGATCCGAGGGGCAAACAAGAATTATTCTGTTGCCTTCGCCGGCCGATCGGAGATTAAGTTCCGGTGTGGGCGTCGTCTCTGCGGAGGTGCCGCGTCCGATCGACCGTGCCGGGTACAGCCGGAGCGACCCCGAATCGCTCCCCCGCCGGCACAGGGATCGCCGCGGCACGCGATTTGCCCACCAAGCCGCGGCATAGGCCGACAAACGGTGGTCGGGATGGAAATGACGATCGCGGCCGGGGCTACATGCCCGGCAGGTGTTGCTGCGGCGAGCGAGGCCGTGACCGGGAGAGCCATCTCCGTCGGCTTCATGCTGGTCGATCGCTTCTCGATGATCGCCTTCTCCTCGGCGATCGAGCCCCTGCGGCTCGCCAACCGCGCGGTCGGCCGCGATCTCTACCGCTTCTCGCTGTGGTCGGAGGACGGCACCAAGTGCACCGCCTCGAACGGGATCGAGGTCAAGGTCGCGGGCCGCTTCTGCGATGCGCAGGACTTCGACATGCTGGTCGTGTGCGGCGGCATCGACATCCAGCATCCGGATCACCGCGCCCTCCATTCGGCCCTGCGCCGATGCAGCGCCCGCGGGGCGGCGATCGGCGCGGTGTGCACGGGCACCTACGTCCTGGCCAAGGCCGGCCTCCTCGACGGCTACCGGGCGACGATCCACTGGGAGAACCTGCCGGGCCTCGTCTCCGAGCATGACGGGCTGGAGATCGGCTCGGACCTGTTCGAGATCGACCGCAACCGCTTTACCTGCGCGGGCGGCACTGCGGCGGCCGACATGATGCTGTCGCTGATCGTGCGCGACCACGGGCCGAGCGTGGCCTCGGAGGTCGCCGACCAGCTCATCCATCACCGCATCCGCGAATCCGGCGAGCGCCAGCGGATGGACCTGCGCATGCGCCTCGGGGTCTCGCACCCGAAGCTGCTGCGGGTGGTGGGACTGATGGAAACCTCGCTCGCCGAGCCGCTCGGCAGCCAGGAGCTCGCCGACGCGGTGCAGCTCTCGACCCGCCAGCTCGAACGGCTGTTCCTGAAGTATCTCGGCCGCTCACCGGCCAAGCATTACCTGCGCATCCGCCTGGAACACGCCCGCAACCTGATCCGCCAGACGGCGATGCCGCTGCTCTCGGTGGCGTTCGAGTGCGGCTTCACCTCGGCCTCGCACTTCTCGAAGGCCTATCTCGACTGCTTCGGCCAGCCGCCGAGCGCCGAGCGGAAGCTGGTGCAGACGCAAGGCAGCGTGCGCGCCTGAGCCGTCGCGGCCAATCCACCTCACCCGATCAAAGCACAGCGGGGCGCCGGGGCATCCGGCGCCCCGCTGTGCCTTCACTGCTGCGTGCCGATGCAGATCTCGACGGAACCGGATTGTGGTGGGGCCGGCGGGCCTGAAAACGAAAACGCCGGCTCCCAAGGAAGCCGGCGCGCCGCTCGCGAAACCATCAATTCTAGAAATAATAGCCGATGTTCATGATGAATCGCGACTTGAAGCGGTTCTCGCCGCCCTGGGCGAGGCCGTTGTTGAACTCGCCGACGCCGACATAGGGGTCGTTCCGGCCGATGGCGGCCTCGGTGTAGATGATCAGGTTCGGATCGGCGGTCAGGGTCCAGGCGCCGCCCAGCGTAAAGCGCTCGCTGGCCCGGAAATTTGCTTTGTCCTTGTAGAAGGCACTGAAGCCGGCGAAGGGCACCACGGTGAACGGGCCGATCGGATCGGGCACCTTGTAGGTCACTTCCGCCGAGACGAAATTGCCGCGCGCCGCGAGGTTGTACGAGAAGTCGAAGCCGCCGACCGTGACGAGATCGTTGCGGAAGGGGTTTCGCGGGTCGATGTCCTGGCGGACATAGATCGCCTTGAAGCCCCAGGGGCCGTAGGTGCCGAGCGCGTGCAGACCTTCGAGCTGCTTGGTGCCGGTCTGGCGCGTGTCGAAATTGTAGATGTCCGAGTGCCAGATCGAGGCGCCGAAGGCGAGCGAGACGTCATCGTTCTTGAGAACGAAGTACTCCGCCCGGCCGATGAACATGTTTTGTTCGGCGTTGTTCGTTCCGAACGTGACGTAGGGGTCGGCCCGGACGATCGCGGTGGAGTAGCGCGCGCTGTCCGGGCTCAGGCCGAAGGCGTTGGGGGCGGAGCCCGGATAGAACCCGACCTGATAATTGAAGTCCGGCTCGACATGCGAGAACTTGACGCCGAGATTGTACACTTCCTCCAGGCCCATGGTGAAGCCGAGGGTTTCGAGGAAGCTCGTCCCGAAATACGGGGTCAGGCCGAAAGGGGCTTGGTTGATGCCGGCGGTGATGCTGTCTTCCGGCGTGAATTTGTAGCCGACATAGGCCCACATCGGGTAGCTCACCTCGCCCGGATTGCCGCGATAGCCGCTGCGCGGGCCGTAGATCGAGCTGCCGCCGTAGAACCGGTACTGCGCCGAGCCGAAGATCGTGTCGGAATCGTAGGTGGCCTTGAACGCGAGGGTATCGAAGTCGAAATTCTCCCGCGCCTTGCGTACGCCGCCGCGGCTGGCATCGTCGAAGCGCCAATCGTAGCGGGCGCGGATGGCGCCGCCGAAGGTGAAGGTGCCCGAGTCGGTCTTACCCTTCGGTGGCCCCAGATCGAAATTGCTGCGGGATTCGGGCGCGTAGCGCGGATCGGGGACGGCAACCGGCTGCTCGCTGTTGGCTTGGCTGGGCTCGGCATTGACCTCGACCGGGCCCTGCGTCTGCGCAGCGGCTGTCGATGGGCACAGCATGACCCCCGCGGCACATGCCACAAGGGCAGCCGCCAAACCGTTCGCCGTCATTTGCCTCAACCCCTTGAATGAAGACCCAGGTCGCCTTCCGAGCTGTTTCCCGTCGTTTTCTTATGTCTCGGACCGGGCCGTCACTTCAGCCAGCCATCGACCGTCGCGCGATTCTGCGCGATCCACTTCGCGGCGGTCGCCTCGGGCTTGGCGCCCTTTTCCTCGTTCTCCGCCATCACGGCTTCTTCGTCCTTGATGGTGAGCTTGAACTTCTGGAGGATCGCGTAGACCTCGGGCAGGTCGTCCTTGAGCCCCTTGCGGGCCAGCGTGTTCACGCTCTCGGCCTCACCGAAGCTCTTCTTGGGGTCGGCCAAGTATTTCAGGTCGTAGCGCGCGAACATCCAGTGCGGCGTCCAGGCCGTGACGACCACGTCCTTCTTCTGTCGCACCGCATCCTTCAGCGCGCTGGTCATCGTGGCGTCGCTGCCGTCGAGCAGCTTGACCTTGAGGCCGTAGGCCTTGATGGCCGCCTCGGAACTCTTCATCACGCCGGCGCCGGGATCGATGCCGATCACCTTGCCGTCGACCTCGGAGGCCTTGGTCGCCAGATCCTCGATCGAGTTGAGGGACGACGTCGCGGGCACGGCCCAGCCGATCCGCGCCCCCGTGACGTTCGGGCCGATCAGGTCGATGCGGTTCTTCAGTTTTTCGTAATAGGCGCCCTGCGTGACGGGGAGCCAGGCCGCGACGCTCGCATCCGCGTCGCCGGTCGCCACCGACTGCCACATGGCCGCCGCCGCGAGCGGAATCGTCTTCACTTGGTAGCCTTTTTCCTCAAGGACGAGCTTGAGGATGTTGGTGGCGACCACGGCGTCGGCCCATTCCACATAGGCGAGCCGAACCTGTTTGCCGGCTGCCTCGGCCGGCGTCTGGGCCAGCGCGAGGCAGGCGATCACCCCAAGTATCGGTGCACGCATGGATTGAGCCTTTCAGGGTGGCTTGAGGGTGGTGCCGATTTTGATCTGAGGGCTGACTTCGCCTGAAGCCTCTCTCGCTCGGGGAGAACGAGGCTAATCAGAGAAGATCATGGTGTATGACTTATGTTATTCGAACGGCCGGGTAACGCAAGCAGAAGTTGCTTTTCCGGTCGAACATGTAGCCCTCAAGCCACACCGTGCGGGCGCGCCCGGGCGGCGAGGGCCTGCGTCACGCGGTCGAGGATGACGGCCACGATCACGATGCCGATGCCCGCCTCGAAGCCGGCGCCCGCCTCGAGCCGCTGGATCGACTGCCAGACCGCGCGGCCCAATCCGCCGGCACCGATCATCGCCGCGATCACGACCATGGAGAGGGCGAGCATCATGGTCTGGTTGACGCCGGCCATGATGGTCGGCAGCGCGAGCGGCAACTGCACCTTGAACAGCTTCTGGGTCGCCGAGCTGCCGAAGGCATCGGAGGCCTCGACGAGTTCGCTCGGCACGTTGCGGATACCGAGCGCCGTCAGCCGGATCACCGGGGGCACCGAGAAGACGATCGTCGCAAAGCAGGCCGAGACGGCGCCGAGCCCGAAGAAGGGGAGCGCCGGGATCAGGTAGACGAAGCTCGGCAGCGTCTGCATCATGTCGAGGATTGGGGAGAAGGTGCGCCAAGCCCGTCGGCTGAGCGCGAACCAGATCCCGACGGGAACGCCGATCACGAGTGCCGCAGCGGTGGCGATGGTGACGAGGACCAGGGTCTCGACCGTCGCCTGCCAGAGCCGCAGGTTCCACAGGAACAGCAGGCCGACGAGGGTCAGGAGCCCGATCTTGCGACCGCCGGCCCGGTACGCCGCGAAGGCCGCGACCGCGATGCAGAGCCATGGCGGGATCGCGACGAGGGCGGTGGTGAGCGTTTCGATCCAGTCGGAGACGGTGCGGCTGACGGCTCGGGTCAGCCAACTGCCATGCTCGGTGAGCCAGTCGAGGCCGTTGTCACTGAGCGTGTCGAGGGGGAATTTGGGGACGTTCCACTCCATGTCGGGGCTCCTGACGGCTTTGAGAGGATCGGGGCACCGGCATGCGGCTGCGCGTGCGTGCCGGGCCGCGCGGCGAGTGCCTGCACGACGTCGCGGCTGGTGATGGAGCCGATCAGGCGTCCGTTCCGGCCTACGACCGCGACGGATTCCTCGGCGGCGACCGTCGCGAGGATGGTGTCCAGCCGGCTGTCCGCCTCGACGACGGATTGTCCGAGATCGAGCAGGCTGGAGAGGGTCTCGGCCGGCCGGGCGGAGGCGAGCCTCTCGGCGAAGATTCGGCCGACCAGCCGTCCGTCCCCGTCGGCGACGAGCCACGCCCGGCCGCTTGTGCGGCTACCTGCCCCGCCGAGCGCGGTCCGCGCCTCAGCCACCGTCTGCGTGGGGGCGAGCACAGGGGCGGAGCGATCCGCGACCTGCTCCGCCCGCAGCACGGCGGCGAGATCGATATGCTCGACGAAGCGCTCGACATAGTCGGTCGCGGGGCGGGCCACGATGTCCTCGGGCTGCCCGATCTGCACCACCTCGCCGTCCTTCATCAGGACGATGCGGCCGCCGAGCGCGATGGCCTCGTCGAGGTCGTGCGAGACGAAGACGATGGTCTTCTTGAGCTTGCGCTGGAGGTCGCGCAGCTCCGCCTGCATGTCGCGGCGGATCAGCGGGTCGAGGGCGCTGAAGGCCTCGTCCATGAGCAGGATGTCGGCATCGGCGGCGAGCGCCCGCGCGAGGCCCGCCCGCTGCTGCATGCCGCCCGACAATTCATTGGGATACTTCGTCTCCCAGCCCTTGAGGCCGACGAGTTCGATGGCCTGCATCGACCGCTCGATCCGCTCCTTGGCCGGGACCCGCTTGATCTCGAGGCCGAACCCGACATTCCCGAGGATGGTCCGGTTGGGGAGCAGCGCGAAGTGCTGGAAGACCATGCCGAAGGTCTTCTGGCGGAATGCGAGCAGTTCCTTGCGGCCGAGCCGGGTCACGTCCACCCCGTCCACGACGATCCGGCCGCAGGACGGCTCGACCAGACGGTTCATGCAGCGCAGGAGCGTCGACTTGCCGGAGCCGGACAGGCCCATCAGGACGAGGATCTCGCCCTCTTCGATGTCGAACGAGATGTCGCGCAATCCGACGACCGCACCGCAGGCGGCGGCGATGTCGCCCTTGCGCTTCCCCTGGCCGATCAGATCGAGCGCCTTGGAGGGGTTCGAGCCGAATATCTTGCTGATACCTTCAAGATTGATCCGGCCCATGGGGTGACACCTTTCGATATAGATCGATATTGTTCGCGGCAGAATTTTCTGACAAGCTTATCTTGGACGATGTAAGAGTATTTCCGGCCCTTCGAGGGGGCTTGTCGTATTGCGACGCTTTATTGGCAGCGACCGACGTTCCGGAATTTTAACGCCTCAGCACCGGATCTATGTTGGTCCGTGCCGTGTTTCTGAGCAAGCGTGTTCAATAAAGTTGCAAGATATGTGCGGGCCTTGTGCAGAGGGCCCGTGGTTCCCGGCCGGTCGATGCGCGTCTCCGCCGGTACCGCGCGGCATGCGGGTCGGTACCGTCATCCGGCACTTCGCCGAACGCGCGCGGGTTGCGTCCGCGGATCCGGAGCCGAACACCGCTCCGCCCACTTGTCCGCCCACTTGCGCCGAATGCGAATCCAGGCTGCAGAGCGATTAAAACGTGGGCATAAAAGGTAAAAACTTGCGCAGCCCAAGAATGGTCTTCGCTTGACCAAGAAAATCGCCGGTCCTAAAACCATCATCGAGTTGATCGCTAGGGTTCCAGCATCTCTTTGATGTGTTCGGTCCGAGAGCGGTTGCCGCGGCGGGAGACATCCGCCCGGATGCACGGCGGGATAAAAGCCCGGGAGACCTCACTAGCCAGAGATTGGCAAGGTTAGGTCTTGTACAATCTCTTTCTCTGTTGAGAGGGAACGTATGCCCGGCATCAGCCCCCAGATCGTTTCTCTGACATCATCTCTCGATCGCCGCCCCAGCGGGTCGCGCGCCTTGCGCCGCCCGAGGACGGCGCGGGCCGGGATCGCGCGCCTTCGCGGCCGCTTCGGGGGCCGCACGCGCCTCGTCCCGGGCCGGACGTAACGTCCGCGGGCCCGAGCGCCTCACCCCCTTCCAACCTCAGTGCCGGCATCCGACGGACGGGCTTCTCAGCCCGCCGATGCCGGCCTGCGCGCAAAATCCGCGGCCGACCCACGGCAAGGGTCGGCCATCCGGTTCCGGCGACGATCCCGAGGAGACGAGACATGCGCATCCCGACCCTGATCACCGGCGGCCTCACGCGCCTCCGCCGAAGCCTGTCCGCGCTGACCCTCGCTGCCGGCCTCCTTGCCGCGCCGATGGCGCAGGCCGCCGAGCCGCTGCGCATCGGCTACAGCGATTGGCCGGGCTGGGTGGCGTGGCAGGTCGCCATCGAGAAGGGCTGGCTCAAGGAGGCCGGCATCGACGCCAAGTTCGAGTGGTTCGACTACTCCGCTTCGATGGATGCGTTCTCGGCGGGCAAGCTCGACGCGGTGACCTGCACCAACGGCGACGCCCTCGTCATGAGCGGCAACGGCGCCCGGAACGTCATGATCCTGCTTACCGACTACTCGAACGGCAACGACATCATCGTCGGCAAGCCGGGGGCGAAGTCGCTGGCCGACCTCAAGGGCAAGAAGGTCGGGCTCGAAGTCGGCCTCGTCGAGCACCTGCTCCTGATCGACGGCCTGCAGAAGGCCGGGATCAAGGAGAGCGACGTGACGCTGGTCAACGCCAAGACCAACGAGACTCCGCAGATCCTCGCCTCCGGCGACGTCGCCGCCATCGGCGCGTGGCAGCCGATCGCCGGCCAGGCGATGCGCGGCGCGGCGGGTGCCCGTCCGCTCTACAGCTCAGCCGACCGGCCGGGCCTGATCTACGACGTGGTCACGGTGACGCCCGCGAGCCTTGCCGCGCGGCGGCCCGACTGGATCAAGCTCGTCGGCCTGTGGGACCGGGTCGTCGGCTACATCACGGACCCGAAGACGCAAGGCGACGCGGTCGCCATCATGGCGGCCAAGGTCGGGGTGGAGCCCGCCGTCTTCACCCGCTTCCTCAAGGGCACCAAGCTGCTGACGCTGGCCGAGGGCCGCGCGGTGATGAAGGATGCCGACGGGTTCGGCTCGCTCTACGGTTCGAGCCGGCACGCCGATGCCTTCAACGTCAAGTTCGAGGTCTACAAGACCCCGCAGGACGTGAAGGCCGCCATCGACCCCGCCCTCACCGACGGCAAGTGAGGGCTTGAGGATGCGCGCGCCGCTGCCTCAGCCTCCTCCCGAGGGGGACGCCGTTCCGGCGGTCGCGGTCGCCCCGCTCCCGCCGGTGGCGGGGACCGCCCCGGTCGTCGGGCGGGTGCGGCTCTCCTGGGTCGGCGCGCCGCGCCCGCTGACCCGGCGTCGGCGCGTGGCGCTCACCCTGCTCTCCTTCCTGCTGCCGCTCGGGCTGTGGGCGGCGGTCTCCTACCTGCCCTTCCTCTGGCACCCGCTGGTCGAGGTCACGAATCCCGGCGACGTGACCTGGATGGAGCCCGGCATGCGGGTGCCGCGGACGGCGTTTTCCGAGGAGGTCGCGGCGGCCCAGAGCGGGGGGATGGCTGTGCCCGAGGGGCGCCCGGCCAACCCGGTCTACCTGCCCGCGCCGCACGAGGTCGCGGTGGCCTTCTGGACCTCGCTCACGGCGCCGCCCCCGCAGCGCGACACGATCTGGCTGCCCGCGAGCCTGTGGCACTCGATCCAGATCATTTTTTGGGGCTTCACGATCTCGTCGCTCGTCGGCGTGCCGCTCGGCATCCTGTGCGGGGCGCAACCGACGATCGCCCGGCTGACCGAGCCCGTGATCGAGTTCGTGCGCTACCTGCCCGCCCCCGCCTTCGGCGCGCTGATGGTCGCGATCCTCGGGATCTATGACGGGCCGAAGATCGCCATCATCGTCATCGGCACCTTCTTCCAGCAGGTGCTCGTCATCGCCAACACCACGCGCCGGGTCGATCCGCTGCTGATCGAGGCGGCGCTCACCATGGGCTCGCGCAATCTGCGCCTGATCCGCCGGGTGATCGTGCCGGCGGTGCTGCCGCAGATCTACCGCGACCAGCGCATCCTGCTCGGCTGGGCCTGGACCTACCTGATCGTCGCCGAGCTGATCGGCACCTCGTCCGGCATCACCTTCTTCATCACGCAGCAGGCCCGCTACCAGCATTTCGACAACGTCTACGCGGCGATCCTCGTGATCGGCCTCGTCGGCATCGCCACCGACATTGCCCTGGCCCTGCTCGGCCGCCGCCTGTTCCCCTATGCGAGGGCCGAGGCATGAGAGACGGCATGAGCGCGTCCGCTCCCATCCCGCTGACGGCCGAGCCGTGTGATTATCGGACCCAGTGCGAGCCCGTCCGCGCCCGCTTCGACCGGCTGAAGGCCCGCGACGTCGCCCTGCGGGTCGAGGGCCTCGGCAAGGTGTTTCGCAACGCGGACGGCGCCGAGACCGTGGCGCTCCGCGGCATCGATCTCGTCACCCATCGCCGCGAATTCCTCTGCGTCGTCGGGCCGTCGGGCTGCGGCAAGTCCACCTTCGTGCGCATCCTCGCCGGGCTCGAGATCAAGAGTTCGGGCAGCGTCAGCGTCGGCGGCGTGCCGGTCTCTGGCCCCGGCGCCGACCGGGGCATGGTGTTCCAGGGTTACACCCTGTTCCCCTGGCTCACGGTCAAGCGCAACGTCGCCTTCGGCCTGGAGGAGAACGGCGAATCCCGGCATGTGGCCGAGCGCGAGGCGCTGCAATGGCTGGCGCTCATCGGGCTGGAGCGCTTCGCCGACGCCTACCCGCACCAGCTCTCCGGCGGCATGAAACAGCGCGTGGCCATCGCCCGCGCGCTCGCCATGCGCCCTCGCATCCTCTTGATGGACGAGCCGTTCTCGGCGCTCGACACCCAGTCGCGGGCCAGGATGCAGGCCTACCTGATCGAGATCTGGCGCAAGATCGACATCACCATCGTCTTCATCACCCACGACCTCGACGAGGCTATTTACCTCGCCGACCGCATCCTCGTCCTGAAGGCCCATCCCGGCGAGGTCGAGGAACTGATCGAGGTGCCGGTGCCCCGGCCGCGCCATCCGAGCCAGAGCCTGACACCGGAATTCCGCGCCACCCGCGCCCGGCTCGATGCGCTGATCCACCCCGGCGAGGCGGAGGCCGACGGCCCGGCCGATCTCGGTGGTCTCGACATGGTGACCCGGATGGCGAGCGTGGGGGACGAGGTCGAATGAGCGCCCTCCCCACTCTCCCCTTGCTCTGGTCCGAACGCACCTGGGAGGAGATCCCCGGTGATCTCGAAGCGGCTGCGGGGGCTGCGCTCCTGCCGATCGGTGCCACCGAGCAGCACGGGCCGCATCTCGGCTGCGGCATGGATTTCGTGCTGGCCGACCTCCTCTGCCGCGCGGTTTCGGCGCGCACCCGCGTGCCGATGCTGCCGGCCCTCCCCTATGGCTGCTCGCTCGGCCATTCCCGGCGCTGGCCCGGCACCCTCGCTCTCGACCCTGTCGTGATGACCGAACTCGTCCGGCAGATCGGAAGCCAAGCCTACCATTCGGGCGTGCGCCGCCTGTTCCTCGTCAACGCCCACGTCACCAACGCCGCCCCCTTACGCTGCGCACTGGAACTGCTGCGGGCGGCCCACGACGACCTGATGGTCGCGCTCGTCAACACCGCCACCGTCAGCGAGCGGGTGCGCGCGGCCCATTTCGCCGACGCCGAGGACTGGCACGCCAACCGGGCCGAGACCGCGCTGATGCAGGCGCAGGCCCCCGCCCTCGTGCGGGAAGACCGCATCGCCGAGGCCGACGACCCGGACCGCACCCAAAACCTCGTCTTCGCCCACCCGGTCAACCGCACCAGCCGCAACGGCGTCACCGGCTTCCCCTCGCAGGCGAATGCGGCGGAGGGCGCCGAACTGTTCGCCTGGATGGTCGAGGACCTGACCGCCCTCGTCCGCCGCGGGCTCACCGAGACCCCGCCCCTTCCCCATTCCTACGACGGCCCCGCCGTCCCCATGCCAGGAGCCTGAAATGGGCCACGCGAACGACATCGATCCGCAGGTGCGTGCCGTGCAGGAGGATCTGCGCGCGAAGGGCGTGAAATACGTCATCGGCGCCTATGTCGACATCCACGGCGCGCAGAAGGCCAAGGTGGTGCCGATCGACCACCTGCCGCAGATGGCGGCGGGCTCCGAGCGCTATACCGGCTACGCCCTCGACGGCCTGGGCCAAGCGCCGAACGAGGACGAGCTCGCCTCGGTCCCGGATTTCTCGCAGGTCATCCAGCTCCCCTGGGAGAGCAAGCTCGCCTGGGCGCCGGCCGACCTCACCTTCCAGGGCAAGCCCTACCCGCTCTCGACTCGCGTCGCCCTCAAGAATGTCCTGGCGCAGGCCGAGGCGATGGGCTTCGGCTTCAATCTCGGCATCGAGTGCGAGATCTTCCTGCTGCGCCAAGCCGCCGACGGTTCGCTGCACACGCCGGTGGCGGACGATAAGCTGGTGAAGCCCTGCTACGATGTGCGCGGCTTCATCGACAACTTCTCCTGGCTCGACAAGGTCGCGACCACGATCAACGATCTCGGCTGGGATCTGTACTCGTTCGACCATGAAGATGCGAACGCGCAGTTCGAGTTCGACTTCCAGTACGCCGACGCGCTGACCATGTGCGACCGGCTGACCTTCTTCCGCATGATGACCAAGCATTACGCGAAGGAGGAAGGGCTCATCGCCACGATGATGCCCAAGCCCTTCGCCGACCGCACCGGCAACGGTGCCCACTTCAACATGTCGCTCTCCGACCGCGAGACCGGCCGCAATCTCTTCGCCTGCGCGCCCGGCGAGGATCCCCGCGGCCTCGGCCTCACCGAGACCGGCTACCACTTCATCGGCGGCGTGCTGCGCCACGGCCGGGCGCTCTGCGCCGCCTTCGCGCCGACCGTGAACAGCTACAAGCGCCTCGTGCGCCAGGGCGCGATGGCGGGCTTCTCCTGGGCGCCGGTGTTCAACTCCTACGGCTCGAACAACCGCACCAACTCGGTGCGCGTGCCGGCCGGCGGCGGGCGCTGCGAGAGCCGCAACGCGGACGGCGCGGTCAACCCCTACCTCGCCGCCGCCCTGGTGCTCGCGGCCGGGCTGGAGGGCGTGCGCGAGCGGATCGACCCCGGCCAGCCCAACGAGGACAACCTCTACGCGCTGAGCGACGGCGAGCGCCGGGCGCGCGGCATCGCGTTCCTGCCCCAGACCCTGCAGGAGGCGGTCGACGCCTTCGCCGCCGATCCCCTGGTCGAGGCGACGCTGGGCTCAGGGCTGCGCGAAGAGTTCATCCGCACCAAGCGCGAGGAGTGGAACGCCTACCATCTCACGGTGAGCCCGTGGGAAATCGAGCGCTACAGCCACCTGTTCTAGGCGGAGGCTCCCATGAAGACCGTCATCGCCTTCGCGAACAGCACCGCCGAGCCCTCGACCTACCGACCGGCGCCCGAGCGCATCCTGGCTGGAGACCCGGTTCAGACCGCGACGCTTCACTTCACCAGCGCCGACGGGCGCTTCGCCGCCGGCACCTGGGCGGCGGAGCGGGGGACGTGGCGGGTCGTCTTCACTGAGAGCGAGTTCTGCCACCTTCTCGAAGGGGTGATCGTCGTCACCGACGAGGCCGGCACCCGGACCACCTTCCGGGCCGGCGACGCCTTCGTCTCGCCCGCCGGCTTCACCGGCACCTGGGAGATCGTCGAGCCCGCCCGCAAGCTCTTCGCCTTCTACGAGTCACCCTCGAACCCTGGTGGCTCATGAACGTCCCATCCTCGCCCTCATCCTGAGGTGCCTGCGTCAGCGGGCCTCGAAGGAGGGCTCCAGGGATCGCGCGACGTCTGGAGCCCTCCTTCGAGGCCGCTTCGCGGCGCCCCAGGATGAGGGCGAGCGGGGGACAGGACATCGAAACCTCTTCTGGCCTGCCGGGACGGCCCGGCCGCGACAGGGCTTTTGGACCGGGACGACCCGGCCCCATCGGAGACATGCGCAATGTCGGACGAAGCGAGCCAGATCGCCGAAAACCGCCGCCGCTACGAGGACCTGAAGCAGGCAGGCCAGGGCCACGCCCCGCGCGCCCTGCCCGGCCCGAGCCCGCGCGGTGGCGTGCCGCTCGACGCGGGCACGATCCTCCACCGCGAGACCATCCCCGGCGGCTGGTACTGGACCACCGCTCTGAAGGCCGGGGAGGCGCTCCGGCTCGGCCTCGACCACGGCGCGTCGAGCGTCGCCCTCGTCGCCTGGTCGGCCGCCGACACCAGCGAGCGGCTGAATTACGCCGACACCGTCAAGGTGCAGTGGACGGCCGCCCTGCGGAAAGGCCGGGTGCTGTTCTCCGATATGGGCCGGGTGATGTTCTCGCTGATCGAGGATTCCTGCGGGGCGCACGACGCCCTCGTCGGCGGCTCCAATGCCGCCTCGAACGCGGCGCGCTACGCGGGCGGGCCGCATCGCAACACCCGCGACAACCTTGTGCTCGCCGCCCTCAAGAGCGGGCTGGAGCGGCGCGACATCCCTCCTTGCGTCTCGTTCTTCGCCCCCGTCGTCGTCGGGCCTGAGGGCCGCTTTGCTTGGAATGCCGCTGGCCGGACCACGGGCGATTTCGTGGACCTGCGCGCCGAGATGGACCTGATCGTCGCGCTCTCGAACTGCCCCCATCCCCTCGACCCGGCGCCCGAATACGCGCCGAACCCGGTGGCCGTGACCCGCTTCCGCGCCCCGCCCCCGGCAATGGACGACCTCTGCCGCACCGCCACGATCGAGGCCGTGCGCGGCTTCGAGAACAACGCCGCCGCCGGCTTCTGAGGGGAGCGACACCGATGACCGACACCGTGACCACGCTCTTCGATGCCATCGTGCCCGCGCAGGCGCCGTTCTCCACCCTCGTGCGGGCCGGCCAGACCATCCGCATCGAGGACAGCCAGGGCTGCCAGGCCGTCGATACCCTGTTCTACCGCGCCGACGACCTGGGTGAGCGCTACTCGTCCCAGGATACGGTGCGCGCGCAGGGCGCGGCCTACGTCACCACCGGCACGCGGGTGATGTCGAACGAGGGCCGGGTGATGCTCACCGTCACCGCCGATTCCTGCGGGCGCCACGACACCTCGGCGGGGGCCTGCTCCTGCGAAAGCAACACCGTCCGCTTCGGCCACGCCACCAAGTATCTCCACGCCTGCCGCGAGAATTTCGCGCTGGAAGTCGCAAAGTACGGCCTGTCGAAGCGCGACATCGTGCCGAACATCAACTTCTTCATGAACGTGCCGATCGAGCAGGATGGCGGGCTCGCCATCGTCGACGGCGTGTCCTCGCCCGGCGACTATGTCGAGCTGAGGGCCGAGATGGACGTGATCTGCGTGATCTCGAACTGCCCGCAGATCAACAACCCCTGCAACGGCTTCAACCCCACGCCGATCCGCGTGACCGTCCGCGGCGAGGCTTGAGCGCATGTTCGCCAAGGTTCTGGTCGCCAATCGCGGCGAGATCGCCGCCCGCGTCGTGCGCACATTGCGGCGCATGGGTATCGCCTCGGTCGCCGTCTACTCCGACGCCGACCGCTTCACGCCGGGCGTGCTCGCCGCCGACGAGGCCGTGCGCCTCGGCCCCGCGCCGGCCGCGCAGAGCTATCTCGACGTCGAGGCCGTCGTCGCCGCCTGTAAGGCAACCGGCGCCGAGGCCGTCCATCCCGGCTACGGCTTCCTGTCCGAGAATGTCGGCTTCGCCGAACGGCTGGCGGCGGAGGGCATCCGCTTCATCGGCCCGCGCCCGGAGCATCTGCGCGCCTTCGGCCTCAAACACACCGCCCGCGAACTCGCCAAAGCCAGCGGCGTCCCGCTGCTGCCCGGTACCGATCTGCTGCCGGATGTCGCGACGGCTCTGAGCGCGGCCGAAGCGATCGGCTATCCGGTGATGCTCAAGAGCACGGCGGGCGGCGGCGGCATCGGCATGCAGCTCTGCCATTCGGCCGAGGAGCTGGCCGAGCGCTTCGCCGCGGTCGAGCGCACCGCGCGGGCCAGCTTCGGCGACGCCCGCGTCTATCTCGAGCGCTTCGTGGCACAGGCCCGCCATGTCGAGGTGCAGATCTTCGGCGACGGGCGCGGCCGCGTCGTGGCGCTCGGCGAACGCGACTGCTCGCTCCAGCGACGGAACCAGAAGGTGATCGAGGAGACGCCCGCCCCCGGCCTCTCCGACGCCGTGCGCGCCCGGCTCCACGCCGCGGCGGTGGCGTTGGGGGAGAGCGTCGCCTACGCCTCGGCCGGCACGGTCGAGTTCATCTACGATCCGGACCGCGAGGACTTCTCGTTCCTCGAAGTGAACACGCGGCTCCAAGTGGAGCACCCGGTGACGGAGGCGGTGTTCGGCATCGACCTCGTGGAATGGATGGTGCGCCAGGCCGCGGGCGAGGACCCGATCACGGCGGCCGGTCCGCTCGTGCCGAGGGGCGCGGCGATCGAGGCACGGCTCTACGCCGAGATCCCGCACGCGAATTTCTCGCCGAGCGCCGGCCTGCTCACCGAGGTGCGCTTCCCCGAGACCGCTCGCATCGACGGCTGGATCGCCACCGGCACCGAGGTCACCCCGTTCTACGACCCGATGCTGGCCAAGATCATCGTCACCGGGCCCGACCGTCCGGCGGCTTTGGCCGCGCTCCGGGCAGCGCTCGCCGACACCGCCATCTCCGGCATCGAGACCAATCTCGACTACCTGCGCACCATCGCCGCCTCCGACCTGCTGGCAAGCGGGCGCGTCGCGACCACGGCCCTGCGCGACCTCGCCTATGCTCCCAGAAGCATCGAGGTGCTGCTGCCGGGCGCCCAGTCGAGCCTTCAGGAGCTGCCCGGCCGGCTCGGCCTGTGGGAGGTCGGCGTGCCGCCGAGCGGGCCGATGGATGCGCGCTCCTTCGCCCAGGCCAACGCCCTCGTCGGCAACGGGCAGGACACCTGCGCCCTCGAACTCACCGTTTCGGGCCCGACGCTGCGCTTCCACATGGACGCTCGGGTGGCCCTCGCGGGCGCCGCGATGCGGCTCACCCTCGACGGGGAGGCGCGTCCGCACGGGCAGGCGTTTCCGGTGAAGGCGGGCCAGACGCTCGCCATCGGCGCGATCGAGGGGCCGGGCCAGCGCGCCTATCTGGCCCTGCGCGGCGGCCTCGCGGCGCCCTTGGTGCTCGGCTCGCGCGCGACCTTCGCGCTGGGCGCCTTCGGCGGCCACGCCACCGGCGTGCTGAAGGCCGGCGACGTGCTCCACCTCGGCGACGCGCCGGAGGTCGCCGCCGCCCCGCCCGAGCCCGCGCCGCTGACGCAGGATTGGGAGATCGGCGTCGTCTATGGCCCGCACGGCGCGCCGGACTTCTTCCAGGAGGCCGACATCGCCGACCTGTTCTCGGCGTCCTACGAGGTGCATTTCAACTCGGCCCGCACCGGCGTGCGCCTGATCGGCCCGACGCCGCGCTGGGCGCGGACCGACGGCGGCGAGGCGGGCTTGCACCCCTCGAACCTGCACGACAACGCCTACGCCGTCGGCGCCATCGACTTCACCGGCGACATGCCGATCCTGCTCGGCCCCGACGGGCCGAGCCTCGGCGGCTTTGTCTGCCCCGCGGTGATCGCCCGCGACGAGCTGTGGAAGATGGGCCAGCTCCGGCCCGGCGACACGGTGCGCTTCCGGCCCCTGGCCCGGCCGGAGGATGCGGCGCTGACCCAAACCCTCCCCCCTCTGCGGGGGAGGGTGACTGCGGAGCAGGCGGGAGAGGGGAGCGACGTTTCCGGCGGCGGCGCAACCTTCATGAGGGACGCGACAGCGTCTGCACCGTCGCTCCCCTCTCCCACCCCCCTTCGGGGGGCACCCTCCCCCGCAGAGGGGGGAGGGCAATACGGCTCACCCATCCTCGCCCGCGACGAGACCGGCCCGGTCCCCGTCGCTTATCGGCGGCAGGGCGACGACAACCTCCTCGTCGAGTACGGCCCGATGGCCCTCGATATCGGCTTGAGGCTGCGGGTCCACCTGCTCGCCGAGGCGGTGCGCGCCGCGAAGCTGCCCGGTCTGACCGAGCTGACGCCGGGCATCCGCTCGCTCCAGATTCACTACGACGGCACGGCGCTGCCGCGCTCGCGCCTGCTCGGCAGCCTGCGCGAGATCGAGGCCAGCCTGCCGCCGGCCGAGGCGGTGAGCGTCCCGAGCCGCACCGTCCACCTGCCGCTCTCGTGGAACGACCCGCAGGCGGAACTCGCCATGCGCAAGTATCAGGAGCTGGTGCGACCCAACGCGCCCTGGTGCCCCTCGAACATCGAGTTCATCCGCCGCATCAACGGCCTGCCCGACGAGGCGGCGGTGCGCAGCATCATCTTCGATGCGAGCTACCTCGTGATGGGGCTCGGCGACGTCTATCTCGGCGCGCCGGTCGCCACCCCGGTCGATCCGCGCCACCGCCTCGTGACCACCAAGTACAACCCGGCCCGCACCTGGACGCCGGAGAACGCGGTTGGGATCGGCGGCGCCTATATGTGCATCTACGGTATGGAGGGGCCGGGCGGGTACCAGCTGTTCGGACGCACGATCCAGGTCTGGAACACATGGCGGACCACCCGCGAATTCGTGCCCGGCCATCCCTGGCTGCTGCGGCCCTTCGACCGCATCCGCTTCTTCCCCGTCAGCCACGCCGAACTCACCGAGGCCCGCGCCGCCTTTCCGCACGGGGCCTATCCGATCCGGATCGAGGACGGCACGTTCTCCTACGCCGAGCACCGAAGGATGCTCGCGGGCAAGGCCGCCGAGATCGAGCAGGCCGGCGCGCGCCAGAGGGCGGCCTTCGCCGCCGAGCGCGAGCGCTGGAAGGCGGAAGGCCTCGACAGCTTCGTCGCCGACGAGGCGGTGGCGGCGGAGGCCGCCGAGATCCCGCCGGGCTGCGAGGGCGTGCCGACCACCGTGCCCGGCAATGTCTGGAAGGTTCTCGTCGACGCGGGCGAGACCGTGGCCGCCGGCCAGACGGTGGCGATCCTCGAATCGATGAAGATGGAGGTGGCGGTCACCGCCCCCGTCGGCGGCCGGGTCCGCGAGATCCGGGCCCAGCCCGGCCGCACCCTGCGCGGCGGCGACCTCGTCGCCATTCTCGAAATCTGAGGCCGGGCCGGATCTTGCAAGGCCCGACCGGCCGGACGGCGGAGCCCGCCCGGCGCGCTCCTCGCACAGGCACGGAGACGGCCGATGATGCAGCAGATCCACCGCGCCCTCACCGCGATCCTCGGTCTGGTCGTGCTCGGCCTCCAGGCCAAGGCCGCCGGGCGGCTGCCGCAGGGCGACCGGGGCCGGGAGACGCCGCGATAGGCCTTCCGGCCGCCGGGCCATCAGGCTCGGGCCGCCGGTGCCAATCCCCTTTGAATTACGGGCCGCGTGCCACTGGCCCTTCACGGACGTGAGAGATCGATGCCGGTTCCCGCCTTCCCGAGCCTCAGCGCGCTCCACGCCGCCTATGCCGAGGGGCTCTCGCTCGAGGCGGTTCTGGCCGAGATCGATCGCCGGATCGCTGCTGCCGACGATCCCGGCATCTTCCTCGCACGGGTGCCGGCGGCGGAGATGCAGGCCGCCGCCCGCGCGCTGGGCCCCTTCGACCCCGCGAACAAGCCGCTCTGGGGCGTGCCCTTCGCGGTGAAGGACAATGTCGACGTCGCAGGCCTGCCCACCACCGCCGCCTGCCCCGACTTCACCTATACGCCGCAGGCGACCGCCCCGGCCGTCGAGCGCCTGCTCGCGGCCGGCGCGATCCTCGTCGGCAAGACCAATCTCGATCAGTTCGCCACGGGGCTGGTGGGTGTGCGCACGCCCTATCGGGTGCCGAAGAACGCCATCAATCCGGCGATCGTGCCGGGCGGCTCCTCGTCCGGCTCGGCGGTGGCGGTGGCGCGCGGCCTCGTCACCTTCGCACTCGGCACCGACACGGCGGGATCGGGCCGGGTGCCGGCCGGCCTCAACAACATCGTCGGGCTCAAGCCCTCCCTCGGCAGCGTCTCGGGCCGCGGCGTGGTCCCGGCCTGCCGTACGCTGGACACTCTCTCCGTCTTCGCCGGCACCGTGACGGAGGCCGATGCGGTCTTTCGGATCATGGCCGGATACGATCCGCAGGATCCGTATTCGCGCGCCCTGCCCGTTCCACCCCGCCCCGGTGCCCTGCCGCCGGGCTTGCGCGTCGGCGTGCCGGATGCGGCGGGCCTGATCTTTGCCGGCGACGCGTTCTCGGCGGATGCCTTCGACGGGGCACTCGCCGACCTGCAAACGGTGACTGGCGCTGCAGCGACGGCGGTCGATCTCGCGCCCTTCTTCGCGGTGGCGGGGCTTCTCTATGCCGGCCCCTGGGTGGCTGAGCGCTATCAGGCGATCCGCGGTTTCATCGAGGAGCGCCCGGAGGCCCTGCACCCGACGACGCGGGCGATCATCGGCGCGGCCACCGGTCACTCGGCGGCGGATGCCTTCGCCGGCCTCTACCGCCTCGCCGAACTGCGCCGGGCGACGGAAGCCGTCTGGCGCGGAATCGACGTGCTCGTGGTGCCGACTTATCCGCGTCCGCGCCGGGTCGCCGACCTCGCCGCCGACCCGGTCGGCCCCAACAGCGAACTCGGCACCTACACCAACTTCGTCAACCTGCTCGATCTCTGCGCCCTCGCGGTGCCGGGGCGCTTCCGGGCCGACGGCTTCCCGTCCGGCGTTACGCTGATTGCGCCGCGCGGGGCCGACGGTCTCATCGCCGAACTCGGCGCCCGCCTCCACGCGGCGGCCGGCGGCACCCTCGGAGCGAGCGGCGTGCCGATTCCGGCGGAGGCCGCATCGCCGGGGGATCGCGCGCAAGGGGGAGATCGCGCGCAAGGGGACGAGATCGAGATCGCGGTGGTCGGCGCGCACCTGTCCGGCCTGCCGCTCAACGGCGAGCTGACCGCCCGCGGCGCCCGCTTCCTGCGCGCCGTCCCCACGACGCCGGATTACCGCCTGCACGCGCTGCCGGGCGGACCGCCGGCCCGGCCCGGCCTGATCCGCGTCGCGCCCGGTTCGGGCCATGCGATCGAGACCGAAATCTGGGCGCTGGCGCCGGACGCTTTCGGCTCCTTCGTGGCGGGGATTCCCGCGCCGCTCGCGATCGGCACGCTGTCGCTGGCCGACGGCACGGCGCCGAAGGGATTTTTGGCGGAAGCGGCCGGGCTGACGGGCGCGCGCGACATCAGCGATCACGGCGGCTGGCGCGCCTATCTCGCCTCCGTAACAGCGACGTAGCGCCGTGCCCGGCCCGGTCGCATCGGTCTAGAGGCCCTTTGGAGAAACCTCTCGGGGGGATGAACCCTTTCCTTGTCGGAAGCCAAGGAGGTTCACGATGGCAGACGCGAAGACGGAGCGGGAGGCGGTCGGGACACAGCCGCCCGGTCGCCCGCTCGGTGAGCGCAGCAAGCCCGAAGCGGAGCCGGATCTCGGACCGACGGGCCCAGCCTCGGCCGAGGGCGAAAAACCCGGCCCTCAATCCGGCGGCTACGATCGGCAATCGCCGGATCGTTCGACGGACAATGCCAAGGGCGGCTACGGCGCCGGCTGAGCCGGCCCGCGGGGCAGGCGGAGCGTGTCGCCGCCTGCCCCGCAGAGCCGGTGTCCAAGGGTCACCGAGGCCATCTCATCCCCAGGGCGCGGCCTGTTCAAAAATGGGGTGTAAGTCTCTGAGAGGCCGTGGGTCGCATTGCCCTTTTCCACCGTCTGTCCCCATATGGGAACGAAAGGCGAACAACCGTCTTATCGGAGTTGGAACGAGGGGCTTGGCGCAGATGGCACGCTACCGCTTTCACGCGACGAACGGCTACGCATGCGTGTTCGACGCGCAGGGCAAGGACATCCGGGTCCCCGCGCGCCTCGTCCGGCGTGCCGACGAGGTGGCCCAGGCAGTGATGAGCAGCCTCGATGACCAAGAGGATTGGTCGCAGTGGCATGTCAGCGTGCATGACCTCAGCGGTCGACGCGTGCTGGTGAAACCGTTCGTGTCGGGTTGATCGATCGTCCGGCAGAACGTGGTCACGGCGTTGGCCGAGGCCGCTCTACCAGCACACCCGCGGCAAGCGCCGCTTCCACCGCTCACCCAGGCGCAACGTCTCGCTGCCTGCCCTGTCCGGGCGGCGGCGGCCGACGATGGGGGTTGCCTCCGTCACGGGCTGAGGCGGCTCCGGGACCGCCTGTTCGACGACCTCCTCGACGGCATTCGGGATCGGCACCTTCCGCGGCCTACCCCGGCGACGCGGGGCGTCCTCTGGTGCGGTGCTGGGCGGCGCAACCCGGCGAACGCGAGGAAGCACCTCGGGCTCGATCCCGGGTTCCACTTCGGGCTCCTGAACCTCCGCGACGAGGAGGCTCGGCAGGATGCGGCGATGCTCGGACGGCGCCTCGTCAGCCGACGTCGGAACGCTCGGCGCGGCGGCCTCGAGCGAGGGCCACAGGGCCGCGGCCTTGGCGTGTCCCGCCTGCTTTTGCGTCTCCCGCGGCAGCTTCGAGGGGATGGAGACGAAGCGAGCTTGGCCGTTCGACTTGGCTTCGACGGTGAACGGTCGCCGAACGCGGTTGCGCAACATACCGATCCTGATGCTGGGAGCTTGGGTTTCTGTTCGAAACACCTTGCGCCCGCACATGCCGTGCCACGAAGTGTTTGTCGAGGCCGGGGAACATCAAGCCTTCATGAGGAGGTGCCTCGGCGAGGGACCGGATGGTCTCAACGTTCCGATCGGGCAGGCTTCGATCTGGCGGAAGGAGCGAGACAGTCCGAGCCGCCCATCAAAATCATATCCATCGATGATTTGATCTGGCCTGATGGCTCAAACTGAAGCGCTTGACTGTCGCGTGCGGCTTGCTGAGCGGGAGGGCCTCTTGAGCGCCCTCCCCTTTATCACATGCGCCGGTTACATCCGGTGACGCATCGACCGGTGATGGTGCCGATGCATCATCCGCTTGCGCATCATGTGCCGGTGCATCATCCGCCGCTCGTGGTGGGACATGCGAGCCTGCGTGACGCTGCTGTCGGCTTGGATGCCAGCGGGTGCAATCGGCGCCGCCGATGCGGTGCCGGCCGTAAAGCCTCCGAGCAGGATTGCCAGCGCGAGCGTGGTCTTCTTCATCACCATCTCCTTGGGAGCTTAGGGCCGTCCCAGGCAGGGTGGATAGGTGATTATCCTAGGCCAGGGTTCCCACCCGAGGGAATTTTCCTCCAACGACAGGAGCCAAGGAGCGCCCCCGCCGGGATCACGCTCGCTGGCCCCTAAAGCCGTCTCCGACCCCATTGCATCAGACCGGCGTCTCTCGGTCTTTGTTTTGACGCGCTTTCTTTCGCCGAACCGGCGTCCACTTCCTCGGAAAGGGTACTAACGCTTCTTGCCCAGCTCCGCCGCGATGTCCTTGGTCATGCGGCCGACCTTTCGGTGCGCGGCGGTGAGCTGGTCCTGCGTGACGCCCCAGCGCTTCATCCAGAACTCGACCGCTTTACGCTCGCTGAGGTCGAGACGGTCCTTGTCGATGAAGCCGCGCTTATCCTTGAGGCCAGCCATGAATGATCCCGTGAGGTCGGTTGCAGAGCGTCGATCGAATTGATCTGACCGGTATCTTGGACCGGGCCAGATGGGTGGCTACTGCATGGCAGTGGCCATGGGTAGAGGGAAGGCCAGATCAGGGAAACTGACAGGCACAGGCGGCCGGTAGCCCAGCAACGAATGCGGCCGGACACGGTTGTAGGTGTTCTGTCATAGGCAAATCACGATCTGGGCTTCTCTCAGCGAGTAGAAGAACTCTTGGCCTAGGAACTCGTCACGTACGTCACTTCGGTCACACCGAGGGCGCGGATCACATCGCCTACGCTGTGGCCCTGTGGGATCAACACGTCCGCCTGCCGCAGCTTGGCAACGAAACCCTCGGGCTTGTACCGCTTCGTTCCCATCTGTCCGTTCTCGTCCTGGCCCGCAGGCCATACCTCAGCGCAGACCAATTAGATGGGGGGATCACTCGGCCTGTGTCTTCGCTGCATTCCCAACTCCTCTGTTCCGGGCTAATTCTCTCAATCAGCCCGATCCAAAGCCCGCCGGTCAGGTCACCGCTCTGCAGATCCCCTCTATATTGAGAGATGAGTTCCCAGCGGCGTAGCAGTGCGTCGTAGGCGACCGCAACAAGTACCGGGTTGCGCAACGCGATCAGCGGCATCTCGCGCTTGGCTTCTGTGACATACCGGTGCAGGCGCTCGTGCGCCTCGACGGCCAGCAGGCGCTCCGTGCTAGAGCCTGTCGTCGCCTGAACGGATTGTCGGTGATGGCGTTTTCTCGTTTTCAAATGAGGAGGCGTGATGCTGTCAGACGCGCAGTGGGGTGAGTTGGAGCCGTTGATCGAGGCCTGTCGCCCGAAGGCCAAGGCGTCGCCCAAGGAGCTTCGGCGCATGATCTCTGCGATCCTCTGACGACATCAGAGCGGGGCGAAGTGGCGCGCCATCCCCGAGGAGTTGGGGCCCTGGTGGCAGGCGGCACAGATGTTCATCCGCTGGGCACGCGCCGGGGTGTGGGAGCGGCTGCTCGATCGCGTGCAGGAGCGCGGCGTCGCGCTGGGCATGGTCTTCCTCGACGGCAGCAACGTGCGGGCTCACCAGAAGGCGGCGGGCGCGGCAAAAAGGGGGGATCTGCGGCCGAGCGACATGCTTGTGAAGCACTTGGCCGCTCACGTGTGGTCGCCGACGGACGCGGGCGCGCCGTTGCCTTCCGCATCGCTCCGGGGCAGGCCCACGAACTGCTTCACGCCATTCCGCTCCTCGACCAATTGCCCGGCGTGCCCAAGTGGGTCGTGGGCGACCGCGGCTATTCCAGTCACGGCTTCCGCGAGCACATCTGGACCACCGGTGCACGCTCCGCGATCCCGGCCAAGCGCAACGAGGAGCAACTCGCTTGTCCGGATTGGGTCTACAACAACCGCAACATCGTCGAGCGGCTATGGGCGCGCCTCAAGGAGTGGCGCGCCGTCGCCACACGCTACGAGAAGACCGCCGTCAGCTTCGCCGGTGTTCTCTGCCTCGCCGCAACGCTCGATTGGCTCAAGTGACAACACGCCTTATTTCTATTGAGTAGCTCGACCTGTTTCTGGCGTCAGCCCTTGGCTCAATTCATCCGTTTCACGGCCAGCCAGACGATCTCGTCGGTCCAACGGTTCTGTAGGTCGGCGGCGCGGTGCAGTGCAGCGATCGAGGAACGGTAGCGCTGGATCGTAGCGCGCTTTCGTTTCGGCTTGCGCGTCGATGAAAGCGGCCACCGTCTCGAGTGTTGTCGGCAGCATCGCCCTCCCCACTTCCCGACACCAAGCCGCGAAGATGCGGCTGCCGGCGGCGAGCACGCGGACCGTGTTATCGGCAAAGGCGCCGCGCGCGGCGCAGGCATGGTGCTCCAGCCGCTCGATCAGAACATCAGGGCCGGGCGGCAGTGCGGCGGCGAACGGGATTGGCGCAGCCAACGCGTGACGATGCAGATCGGAGGCGGAATCGACGGCTTCAAGCTCGATAGTCGAAGCTTAGCCGTTCGAATCCCAGTGATCCACACATTTCCTGCGATAGGGCGACGGCGCAACCCCTCCCGTCGGCGATCACAGAGGCCTTGATGCCATAATCGCCACGCGAGCGGCTAAGTGCCTCACGAGCACCTCTCGCCAGCAGATCTCCCCTTTCTGCGGCGCCCGCCGCCTTCTGGTAAGCCCGCACGTTGCTGCCGCCGAGGAAGACCGTGCCCAGCGCTCCGCCCCGCTCGTGCACGCAGTCGAGCAACCGCTCCCACAGGTGGGGTTCACACCGCACTCCCAGATCAGGCTTCAGCCCCTTCTGGAAGCATCGCCATCCCGAATACTCAACCCTAAAACCACCCTTTATCCGACAAAATTCTATACGCTTCCCCCGCAGCGTGGGAGTCAGACGTACCACCACACTGCGGGATCAGGCAAAAGGCCGCTGGTTCAACTATCAGATTGCTTGGTGTGATTAGCCTTCCAAGGTGGAAGCTCTGCTGGATACGGATCGATGGTAAAAGTTGCGTGATTTTTTTTGAATTTAGGATTATAAAACGGATCTGCCAGTTTAGATTGCCCCCACTTTCTAAGCATCAAATCAGCGTCACGCTGGAGGCGGGCTTTTTTATCCGCCGTTGTATCACGCCCCCTAGATTTCGATTCTTTATGCAACAAACGAATGTCCGGGTCGCAGATTACCTTAAGCCCCTTTTCTCGAATACTAAGGCAAAGATCCACATCATTGTAGGCAACCGGCAAGCTTTCATCACAGCCACCGCAAGAAATGTAATCTTCTTTTCTAATAAAAAGACAGGCACCAGTTACCGCATTAAACTGTTGTAAAAGTTTGCTTTTGCTAAAGTTGGAATGATGACTATCTTGTAAGTTATGATAGCAATGTTCTGCAATCCCATGAACCCCAACTCCAGTATAAACGCCAAAATGCTGAATAGTGCGATCAGGATATAATAATCTCGCTCCGACAATACCAATATCTGGTATTGAGAGCCAAGCTCTTGCTCTTTCGAACATGCCCGGTGCAATAACCTCGGTGTCATTGTTAAGTAGACATATAATGCCTCCAGACGAATTTTCAACACCAATATTGCAAAGTCTTGAGAAGTTGAACGGTTCCTCAGAGCGGATAATTTTTATTCTACGACTATCGCGTTTAATTCGAGAAAAATATTCGAACGTTTCTGGATGCTCAGAATTATTGTCAACGATTACAATTTCCATAAGTGGATCAGCATAATTCAGTAGAGAGTCTATGCAAGGGCGCAGCACATCGAGCCCATCTCGAGTGGGAATAACTACACTGATTTGCGGAGGTCTATCTATGGATAATGTACGTACCGAAGCAACACCAGGCACGCTCGAGTCTATTGCTTCTAGGGGGTAGTTGCATCTGGCATAATGATCATTCAGAGCTTTCTTTGCCGCTTCGAAAGCATAAGATTTTTCCCCTGCCCCCATGGATGTCGAACCAACAATTTGTCTCCAATGATAAAGAACGTGTGGGATATGAACAACACTATCCTCGCCAGCCATCTCAAGACACCGAAGGGTTAAATCGTAGTCTTGACTTCCTTCGTATCCCTTCCTGAACCCGCCGACCTGAACGAAGACATCGCGGCGGTATACGCCGAGATGGCTAAACATATTGTGGCCATACATTAGAAATCGATCAAATTTGCCTTTATTGTATGGCTCGCATCGAAATCCTTCAATGCTGATTTTGTCCTCATCGGAATATAACATTGCACAATTGGGGTTTTTATTTATGAAGTAGGCTACAGTCCAAAGCGCATGGGCCGGAAGTAAGTCATCATTGTCCATAAGCACTAAATAATCACCGCTTGCCAAGCTTGCAGCAGAATTTGACGCTTCAGATATATGGCCGTTAATATCTCTAAATATGACCTTAATGCGCGCATCTTCGTCTGCTAACTTTGATAGCAGCTGCCGTACGTTTAGGTCGCGTGAAGCATCATCTGCTATGCATAGTTCCCAGTTTGGATATACTTGTGCCTGAAGGCATGAAATAGCTTCTTGCAAAAGATGCACGGGCGGATCAAAGACAGGCATAATTATCGACAGTAATGGGCGATGTGTCCAGTTTCGATACTGAGCCTCCATGTGCAGCAGATCAGCTGACTTAAGTTCTTCGGTTAAAGATATATAGGAAAGGTACTTTTCGTCTGCCGCTGAAGTGTCCGATGTATTTGCGTGTACCCCGTGCATAGCAGCTGCAGCTAGAAGCGCGTAACTCTGAATTTCGCCTTGCGTAGCAGTAGTGCTGCGGTATCCTTCTAGATAGCCGACCGCCGCAGCTGCTTTTCGTGCAACAAGATTTGCAGCAGCTGCATTGCCTAGCGCTAGCAATCTCTCGATAAATTGTCCGACCGGAGCTTTTTGAGCAATAAGCGACCCTATTTTTATTTGTGCTTTTGCTTCCGTAATGTCTAATCTTGCGCTTGTTAATATTGACGGAAACAAGATGTATCCGCTCCAATAACCCTGGTCACGACCACCAAGCTTGCCCAGATGCACCGTGTTTTCTTCGGAGTAACCAGTACCATAGTCGAGATAAATTTTCGGGCTCACCTCGATATCAGAAAACTCTAACTCCAGTATTATTTGAGACACAAGACTATCGGTAATTAGGTGTGACTCTAACGCAAATTCGATCTGCCCATCTTCTTCGAAGAAAAATATTCCGTTATCGACGGTCGCATTCTTCACGGAGGTGCTTACTATACCGGCTGTTTTAACTCCTAAGTCAGTTTCTTTTTTTCGACCAAACAATTTCTTGACCATTTTTACACCTTGTGATATGAAGTTTTTATTGAATTTGTGCTGGCGTTTCCCGGCGTCGAAGCCTTCGGCTGATATCGTTTTGGTTACACAAGCTATGACTTGTGCTTACACAAATCCGATGCCATCAAGAGGGAGCTTTCCATGTATAGCCATTCTGGCGTAATTTGTGCTCGCACCTCATTGGCAGCGACCTCAGATTCGGCGGCGTCACGGTGGCTCCAGAATCTCCTGCGCTCGTTCTGCGTCAACACATCCTTAAGCGCGGCAGTCAAGGCAAAAGTGTGATGTCTCGACCTTGACTCCCTCCTGCGCAGAGGGCACTAGCCGCTGCCCTATCCTATGCGTGGGATTGAGATTGTTACTTTCTATCGGGACCGAGATCCCAGCGGTCAAGCGGGTGATCCCGAAGCGCCACGGCGACGACCGCGGCTGGTTCTCCGAGGTGTACCGCGCCGACCTGCTGGCCGAGAGCGGCATCACCAACGCCTTCCTGCAGGACAATCAGTCCTTCTCCGCACCCGCCGGGACGATCCGGGGGCTGCACTTCCAAGTCGCACCCAACGCCCAGGCCAAGCTGGTCCGAGTGCTCGCAGGCGCGATCCTCGATGTCGCCGTCGATCTGCGCTCCGACTCTCCAACCTACGGCCGCCACGTCGCCGTGCGGCTCGACGCGGACGGCGGTGAGCAGCTCTTCGTGCCCGCCGGCTTCGCCCACGGCTTCTGCACCCTGGAGCCGGATACCATGGTCGCCTACAAGGTCGATGCCTATTACAGCCCGGCCGACGACCGGAACCTGCGCTGGAACGATCCGGCGATCGGCATCGCGTGGCCGGTGGCTGAAGCGGATGCGATCCTCTCGGGCAAGGACAAGGCCGCGCCGCTTCTGGCCGATCTCGGGCGGGTGTTCTGAGTCAAGGTATCGAGATCGTTCGGTCGGGCGGATTGAGCCCGACCTCAGGTTGGCGTAGGCGCGGCCGAGCGTGGCCCTTGCCCATCGCGCGGATGCCGACCCCGCTGGCAGGAATTAGACGGAGTTGAGATCGATGCGCATTCTGGTAACGGGCGGCTGCGGCTTCATCGGCTCCGCGCTCGTGCTGCATCTGGTGCAGGATCTCGGCCACGAGGTGCTGACCCTCGATGCCATGACCTACGCCGCCAACCCGATCTCGCTGCAGCCGCTGGCGGACGACCCGCGCCACCGCCTGGAACAGGCCGACATCTGCGATCCGGCGCGCGTCCACGCCCTCTACGCCGAGTTCAAGCCCGAGGCGGTGATGCATCTGGCCGCCGAGAGCCATGTCGATCGCTCGATCACCGATCCGGGCGCCTTCGTGCGCACCAACGTGATCGGCACCCAGGTGATGCTCGATGGCGCCCGCACCCATTGGGAGAGCCTCGACCGGGAGGCCAAGGCGACGTTCCGCTTCCTCCACGTCTCGACCGACGAGGTCTACGGCTCGCTGCCGCCGGACGCGTTCTTCACCGAGGAGAGCCGCTACGATCCGCGCTCGCCCTACTCGGCATCAAAAGCGGCCTCCGACCATCTCGCCCGCGCCTGGCACGAGACCTACGGCCTGCCGGTCCTGGTGACGAACTGCTCGAACAATTACGGCCCGCGCCACTTCCCCGAGAAGCTGATCCCACTGATGATCCTGGCCGCGCTCGAGGGCAAGCCGCTCCCGGTCTACGGCGACGGCCTGAACGAGCGCGACTGGATCCATGTCGAGGACCATGCCCGCGGCCTCGTCGCGGTGCTGGAGCGCGGCCGGCTCGGCGAGACCTACCTGCTGGGCGGGCGCTCCGTGCGCAACAACCTCGCCGTGGTGAAGGCGCTCTGCGCCGCCTTCGACCAGCTCAAGCCCGAGAACGGCCCGCACGAGCGCCTGATCAGCTTCGTCGCCGACCGGCCCGGCCATGACCGCCGCTACGCGATCGACCCGTCGAAGGCGGAAGCCGAGGTGGGCTGGCGGCCGACCAAGGTGTTCGAGGAGGCGCTGACGGAAACCGTGCGGTGGTATCTCGACAACGAGGCGTGGTGGCGCCCGATCCGCGAGGGCCGCTATTCCGGCGAGCGCCTCGGCCTCGCGCCCAAGAGCGCCTGAGCATGGACATCCTGATCCTCGGCGGCGCCGGTCAGGTCGGCACGGAGCTTCAGGCCTTGTCCTGGCCCGAGGGCGTGCGGGTCCACGCGCCCGACCGCCAGAGCCTCGACATCACCGACGAGGCGGCCGTTGCGGCTGCCCTCGACGCGCGCACCTACGCGGCGGTAATCAACACGGCTGCCTACACCGCGGTGGATAAGGCCGAGAGCGAGGTCGCGGCCGCATGGCGCCTCAACGCGCTGGCCCCGGCCATCCTCGCGGCCGAGACGAAGCGGCGGGCGATCCCGCTCGTCCATGTCTCGACCGATTACGTGTTCGACGGCGCGGGCGAAGGCTTCTACGCCCCCGATGCGCCGGTGAACCCGCAAAGCGTCTACGGCGCCAGCAAGGCGGCCGGCGAGATGGCGGTGCGCTCCGGCAATCCGCGCCACGCCATCGTGCGCACCGCCTGGGTGGTGAGCCCGCACCGGGGCAACTTCGTGAAGACGATGCTGCGGCTCGCGGGCGAGCGGGATCGGCTTACCGTTGTCGAGGACCAGCACGGCTGCCCGACCTCCGCGGCCGATCTCGCGGGTGCGCTCGCCGCGATCGCCCTGCGGCTGGCCGGCGACGAGGCTGCGCCCACCGGCACCTTCCACTGCGTCAATGACGGCGCGACGACGTGGTGCGACTTCGCCCGTGCGATCGTCGCGGGGTCGGCCCGGCGCGGCGGGCGCTCGGTTCCGATCGAGGGCATCCCGAGTTCCGCCTACCCGACGCCGGCCCGGCGCCCGGTGAATTCGCGCCTCTCCACCCAGAGCCTGACCGACGCCTACGGCCTCGCGCCGCGCTCCTGGGAGCCGGCGCTCGACGACATCCTCGACCGGCTGGTCGGGCCGGTTCGCTCCCACTGATCAGGACGTGTTTCGTATGAAGGGCATCGTGCTCGCCGGCGGCTCCGGCACCAGGCTCCATCCGGCCACGCTGGCGATCAACAAGCAGCTCCTGCCGGTCTACGACAAGCCGATGATCTACTACCCGATCTCGGTGCTGATGCTCGCCGGCATCCGTGAGATCCTCGTCATCTCCTCGCCGGAGCATCTCGGCAACTACCAGCGCCTGCTCGGCACCGGTGAGCAGTTCGGCGTCACCTTCACCTATGCGGTGCAGCCGCGGCCCGAGGGGCTGGCCCAGGCCTTCATCATCGGCCGCGACTTCGTCGGCAGCGACGACGTGGCGCTGGTGCTCGGCGACAACCTGTTTTTCGGCAACGGCATGAGCGAGCTGCTCGCCAAGGCGCGCACCCGCAAGAGCGGGGCGACGGTGTTTGCCTACCACGTCGATCACCCGGAGGCCTACGGCGTCGTCACCCTCGACGAGACCGGCCGGCCCTTGCGGCTGGTGGAGAAGCCCAAGACCCCCGAGAGCCCTTGGGCGGTGACGGGCCTGTACTTCTACGACAATCAGGTGCTCGACATCGCCGCCGAGGTGAAGCCCTCGGACCGGGGCGAACTCGAGATCACATCGGTCAACCAAGCCTATCTCGAACGCGGCCAGCTCCATGTCGAGCGGATGAGCCGCGGCTACGCCTGGCTCGACACCGGCACGCATGACAGCCTGCTGGAGGCCGGCGAGTTCGTGCGGGTGCTGCAGCGCCGGCAAGGACTTCCAGGTCGCCTGCCTCGAAGAGATTGCCTACCTGCAGGGCTTCATCGGCCGCGAGCAGTTGCAGGCGCGCGGTGAGCTGTTCGCCAAAACTAGCTACGGCCAGAATTTGCTGCGCCTCGCCCGCGAGGGCCACCTTAGCATAGCCTAAGGGTGCTTCACACAACGTCGGGTCACCGATCGTCTACCCCTTCGGACGCAGTGACGCGGCGGGAGTTTTGTGAGTGATGTTTAAAGCGCCTAACAAAAAGGCACGGCGGAGCAGTTTGGGCGTTGGCTGCGTATGGCTCGTCCTATTCTGCCCGATGATTTGTGGCACGGCCCGAACCCGACGGACCGGGGCAAGTCGGGCACTAAGCGTCACCTCGTCATTGACGCCCGCGGCACGCCGCTGGGTGGCTGCCGGGCGCCAACCGGTACGACAGCCCGCAGAGGGCGCCTACCCTCGATGCCTCCCGTCGCCTAGGCAATGGCCAACTGGGACGGCCGCGCCGACAAAGCCTACGACGCCAAGGTGCGTCGGCAGGACTGCCGGGCGCACGGGATCGTGCCGCGCATTGCCGGCAAAGGCATCGAGAGCAGTGAGCGGCTCGGCCGCCACCGCTGGGTGGTGGAGCGCACCACGCCTGGTTCAACCGCTTCCGCCGCCTGCCCATCCGTTACGAGCGGCGCAGCGACATCTACGAGGCCTTTACCAGCCTCACCGCGAGCCTCATCACACTCAACCAAATCAAACGGTTTTGTTAGGCGCTCCTAGTCCCGCTCCGGGTTGCGATCGGCGCATGTGGAACGCTCCTTCGGCGGGCTCAGCCATTGGGGCGGCCTGCACCCTGAACGGCCTGGCCGCCTCGACGTTGCAACCGGGCGTCTCGCCTGCGTCGCCAGCATCATGACCACCGATGCCCTCAAAAAAGCCCGCCCGACATGAATATCTTAGACAGGCTCTCAGAGCCCGTTTAAGCACTTCTACCGGCCGTTCCCATCTGTCACGTGTGCAAACTCGAATTCCGCCTGGCGGGGCGGCCTAGAGCGCAGATGTGAACGGACTGACATCGGACGCGCCATGAGGCGCGCCTGGAGGACATGGTGATGCAAGCAGGCTTGGCCGAGGTGTCCTGCTTCTTGGAGCGAGCAGATCCGCCAAGCTGTCAGGATGCGACGGTCATGCGCCGGGTGCTGGCTGGGATCGGTTGACACCTGCGGACGGGCGGAGGGTGGCGGGCGCTGCCGGCTAGCTTTCCGCCCTGGCGAACAGTCTATGGCTGGTTCCGGCGCTGGATCGAGAGCGGGTTGTTTGAGAGCCTGATGCGGGCGCTGGCTCGCCGTCAGCGGCGGCGTTGCGGACGCCGACCGACGCCACGACTGGCGATCATCGACAAGCAAAGCGTCCAGTGCTTTGGGGTACGTGGGCCGTGCGGCTACGATGGTGCCAAGAAGCTGGTCGGGCGCAAACGCGTGGCCCTGGTCGATGCCGAAGGTCATTTTCTGGCCCTCGTCGTCGTGCCCGCCAACGTGCTGGATCGTGACACGCTGCCGGCGGTGGATGCAGGCAAGGAGAAGTGGCCCAGCCTGCGCTTGGCCCTTCCCGACGGCGCCTTCACGGCCGAGCGCGTCCAAGAATCGTGAAAATTCCACGGCACGCGCCACCGCGTCGTCGAGAAGAAGCCGGATCAGAAGAGCTTCGTCGTGCCGAAGCGGCGCTAGCTCGCGGAGCGGACCTTCGGCTGGCTCAGCCATTGGGGCGGCCTGCACCGTGAGCGAACCGGCCGCCGCGATGCCGCAACGGGTCGTATCGCCTACATCGCCAGCCTGATCGCCGCCACTGCTCTCAGCAATTCTGCATGAAATCAAGACCTTAAACAGCATTTTAGTGGAATTGTTGAGCGTCCGACTCAGATAAGAAATAAGCGTTGACTGTGCGATACAGTAACATAACTATATTCGACAGTCAACGCTTAGAAAAATTACTTTCGCTTGGCTACAAAAGTAATTCCTGGTCCATGCGGGTGATTTTCTTGCTTCTCAATGACTACAAACTCAAACCCAAGCGCTTCAAAAGTTTCGCGTAGACCTTCAAGCGATACCCAATAACTATAATTTTCGAGGCCGCCAGCAAAATCTAGACGATCGAGATCACCCAAATAAGACTGCTTTGCTACGACTATGTCGCGTCCTTTGAAGGAGACAACTTCTGGTTCGGAAATTTTTGAGCTCAGCTGAGCATTGCGGGAAACTAAGTCTTTATCGTAGTAGTGGGTCCAAAAGCAACATTGGGTCGCCGTGGAGCATATGGCATCGATCAGCTCCAGCGGCTCCTTCATGTGGTATAAAACGCCGGACGCAAGTACTACATCTACTTTTGGCGGGGCATGGCGCATGTATTTTTCAAAATCTCCGCATATAAATTTTGCCTTAATGTCGAATGCTTCCTTCACTACAAGGCATCGAAGAAAAGCATCTATATTCGCCTCAATTGATATTATGTCGTTGGCGCCCAGCAAATTCATTGCATATGTATGCCCTGCTTCCAACGGACCTAGTTCTAGAATCTTTTTCCCTGCAAATCCTCCTATATATTCATCAAATTGCTTGATTCTTGTGTCGAAAAAAAGTTGAGATGGGCCGCCGCCATATAATGGCACATCGCTGCACCACTGGCCATCGAATATATCAAATGAGTTTCGAACTGCTGCTACGCGTGATTCGAATCGCGTCGTCATTTTTCGTTGCCTTTGCATTCAGCTCAGAGATTGAGCCATTCAACCACAATTTGGCTTAGCTGTCTGCCACACACCACCTTACCCGTTCGCGGGGTCCGGTGGAACTGTGTTCGGTGGGTTCATGTAGCGGCAGGGAACGTTTAGGTGCCTCTGAACTGATAAGGTTGAGCATGTGCTGAGGCCGAGTTGCAGCCCTGCCGGGTGCGGGCTCACGTCGACACGGTGGTCGCTCGCATTCTCCTCGGATTAGAGCAGGGGCACAGCCGTGGCACCGCCGAGAACGCGCTTCTCGTTTCCGAATACGTCGAGGCGCTGGAAGGGCTCCCGCTGGCTGTCATCCAGGCCGCCGCCAGCCGCTTCCGTGACAAGACGACGATCCTGCGCTGGGACCCCGCTTGGCGCCAATCGCCGGCGCAGTTCGCGGATGAGGCTCGCCAAGGCCTGATCCCGCTGCGGGCAAAGCTCGTCCACATCCGGCAGATCCTCGAGACGGAGGTTTACGAGCTGCCGTCGGACGACGACCGGGCAAAGGTCCAGGCCGCGGCGGCGGTGTGGCTGAACCGGGGAGGCAACACGGAGCTTGGGCGCCCTCGCCCTCGCCCGTCGCCCAAAGCGATCGCCGCCGCTCGAGAGGACGCGCTGCACGAGCATGGCGCCCGGTTCCGCGAGGTCGCCGTCGGCTTGCTCGCCCAGCTCCACGCCCGGCTCAATGCCAGGGCGTCGGCGCAGAAGGAGCGGGCGGCGTGAGTGCCGCCCTCGCCCTCACCGATCCCGCCCGCCTCGTCGCGTCATGGCGGGCCGGCGTGCTCAGCCTGCCGGACGACCAGGTGCCCTGCCCCGGCATGATCTGGACCGAGCTGAGTCCGAGCGGGCGCTCCGGCGTGTGGCGCTCGGTGCGGAAGGCGATGCTCGCCTTCATCGACGATTGGGGCGAGGCCGCTGCTGATCTCGGATGGAGCACAGAAGCGCTGTTCGGCGTCCACCGCCTCGCAGGCGCCTCTCGCGCCGACTGCACCGGCACCATGTTCACCGTCTACCCGCGTCGCTGCATCGCCCTGTGCGAGCGCGAGATCCACCTCGACCACATCGGCGGCTCCGTCGTCGTCGATCGCCGGCACCCCTGCCGAATGCGTGCCGATCTGACTGCGCGGGAAGTGAGGGGAGCGATGATCGTCTGCGACGACCCGAAAACGACGGGGAGTTTGGAGCACGTCACCTGCGACCGCTGCCGCATGATCCGCACCGGCGCCGCCGGTTGGACGATCGCGCGATGCCGCTGGTTTAAGAGTCTGGACGAAGCCAGGTTCTACGAGCGGCACGGGAGGCTGCCCGACCCGGCCCCGTCCGTCGCGCCGGCTGTGCACTGACCTGACCGGTATTTTGGACCGGGCCAGATGGGAGGCTACTGCATGGTAGTGGCCATGGGTAGCCGGTAGGCCCGATCCGGGAAGCTGACAGGCGCGGGCGGCCGGTAGCCCAGCGACGAATGCGGCCGGACACGGTTGTATGTGTTCTGCCATAGGCCAATCACGACCTGTGCTTCTCTCAGCGAGTAGAAAATCCCCTGGCGTAGGCACTCGTCACGAAGCTTGCCGTTGAAGCTCTCACAGTACCCGTTCTCCCACGGCGAGCCCGGGGCGATGTACTGGATCTGCGATCCGGTCTTTGCGACCCACTTGCGCAACGCCTTCGAGATCATCTCAGGGCCGTTGTCGCAGCGGATGTGCTCTGGAATGCCATGCAGGCACATCGCCTCTGCTAGCGCCTCGATCACGCCGACGCTGTTGATGCGCCGCGCCACCTTCAACGCCAGGCACGCCCGGCTGTGCTCGTCGATCAGCGTCAGGATGCGTAGAGAGCGCCCGTCATGGGTCTGTGCCTGCACGAAGTCGAAGCTCCAGACGTGGTTGCGGTGAAGCGGCCGCAGCCGCACGCACGAGCCGTCGTTCAACCAGAGCCGGCTGCGGCGGGGTCTATGTCGGCTGGGGACCTTCAGCCCCTCGCGACGCCAGATGCGCTGAACCCGATCCTTGCCCACCCGCCACCCGTCTGCTTGCAGCAGAGCCGTCACGCGGCGGTAGCCGTAGCGCCCATACTCGGACGCTAAGGCGACGATGGCTCGGGTCAGTGCATCCTCGTCGGCCGGCAGGGTGGGCACGTAGCGCTGCGTACCCCGATGCTGGCCGACGATCCGGCAGGCGTGACGTTCCGAGAGGCCGTACTTGGCTCGGATACCGTCGACCGCCTGCCGGCGTCGCTCGGGGGCTACAAGTTTCCCGAGGCGACGTCCGCCAGCACCTGCTTCTCCAAGGACCGATCGGCCACGAGGCGGCGCAACCGAGCGTTCTCGCGTTCCAGATCTTTCATCTTCCTGGCTTGATCGACTTGGAGGCCGGCGTACTCCTTGCGCCAGCGGTAATAGCTCTGCTCGGAGATCTCCGCCTCCTTGCACGCCAGCGCCAAGCTCTTGCCCTGGGCGGTCTGCACCTCGATCTGGCGCAGCGTCAGCACCACCTGCTCCGCGCTCGTCTTCTGACCTCGCCGCATGTCCAACCCCTTCGGTCCTGGCTGATCCTCTCAATCGGCCCGGTCCAAAGCCAGCCGGTCAGGTCACGAGCGCTCCGTTGACGGACGAAAGCCATAGGCTGAGTGCGGGGTTCTTCATGGTGCGGCCTCCGAGGGGTCAACGGAGCTCTGGGAGATTGGTTCGCTTCGATAGTGAAGGCTATCGTGTTGTGATGCAGTAGTGGCTCTACGAGAATGGAAGGTGATAAGATGCTGGATGCTATCTCTCTCTGTTGCCCGAATAAGTCGAAGAACGACGAGTTGGAAGTAGGTTCGGGTTTTGCATATCAAGGCAAGAATGGGCGCTGGATAGTGACCGCAGCGCATATTGGTCTGGGCGCAAAGCCTCATGAGGATTGGTTAAAATGGGCTGACAGAATGTTTGTCGTGCTTCCTGAGCCCAACACCTTCTCTGTCGCGCTGTTCGAAAGCGGCGCTCCACGCTTTCGGCATCTTCCACGTATCGGGGACAATCAAATCAAGCCGGATGTGATTGCGGTTCCCATCACAGAGGCTCAATGGGCAAGTCTTGCGCCCGATTATCGACTTTTCACTGAGGCTGACGCTGGGAATGCGGTGACCGGGCATGAGGTGGTTGGCCAAGGATACCCAGGAAATGGTAGTGATTCGTGGCCCGGCCCGATGCAGACCTTCAAAGCGACTGCTGAAGTTCATCCTGCTCGCATTCGGTTTGATTATGATGTGGAAGTCGGATTTTCAGGAGGGCCGCTGAAAAGCTCTCAGAATAGAATAGTTGGAGTGATCGACTCTGCTGACGATCTCCAGCGTGGATATGCGTGGGATTTTAATTTCCTCCTGCTTGCTGGCAATCTGTAGCCATCTTCTGGCTGATAGGATCACCTCCCTGGTGCTGCGGTCCCAGCGACTAGGCGTGTTGTGCATCAGGGCAAATTATGTGGGGTGCGGCGAGGAAAGTTCGGAAGATAGCCGGACAGCCGCATCCGATCACGCGCAGGGAATTTGACCCGCTAGGCTGGCCCCATGTGCAACCTTTACAGCTTCAATCGCCCCCAGGACGAAATCCGGCGGTGGTTCGACGTGAGCCGCGACAGCGCCGGCAACCTACCTCCCATGCCCGGCATCTTCCCCGACCAGATGGCCCCCGTGGTCTTGGCCGGGAAGCAAGGCTGTGAGCTGACGATGATGCGGTGGGGCAAGGCCGGCTACGCCTCAAATATCTTCCAGTGCCCGCCGAGCGCACTCTTGGCGCCGTTCATGTCACACCGACTGACCATGAGCGCACTGTCTTGGTCCTCTCTGCCGGGCAGTATGATGTGGGCGAGCTGTGCAGTCTCATCTTGAGCTTTCAGAGCCCAAGATGGTACGCCTGTGAGGTTGAGGCGCTTCGGCTTCGTTGGAGATGCAAGGACGAAGTGCGGCTGCACATACTGCGTTGGCAGTGATGTCATCCTCCTGAATTTGCTCTCCATCTGCTTGTTGGTCCAAGAGCTGGATAATTTGGCTTCGATCAAGACAATAGTTTGGTCGAACGCAATCAGAAGGTCGATATCTTCCTGGCCTCCTGTAGCGATGGGAGGATTGTTGAGGGCAGGGCCGGGCAAAGGGTTCAGGTTATATGCCGGGCCAAGCGTTAGGACGGCGTGCAGCCAATCGAAATGGTAGTCGAAAGCCCGCCATGGATCTGGTGGCAATACAATTCCTATTTCATCCCCTACCTTGCTCAGGAAGGCTGGGCTTAGCGATGTGAACGTCTTGCCGATAGCGTCAGAAAGAAGCCAAAACCGCTCCTTCCGATTGAACTGCTTCAGCGCCCGCACTAGCTCGGAATCCATCTGACCTCCTGAACAATTACGAGCGACCGAGCATCGGGCTCAAATGGTATGCAAATGCTTCAAGCAGAGGCTCGCATAGCGCACCTTCTCAATCTCCCGGTACAGCGTCGCGGCCTTGAGCCCCTTGCCGTAGATGGCCTCCTCACCGTCGCTATCACGACGCCATCCGCCCAGCGCATGGACCCGTTCAAGGCCAATCTCAGCCTCTCTCCGCGCGTCTCGATAATTGTGCCGGAAGCTGTGGAAGGAGACCCCTTTCACCTTCATGTCGAGCTTCCCGAGGAAGCGGCGCTTTTCGTTGAACCACTTCGAGAAGGGGCCTGAGAGGTAGCCCAGGCTGTCAGGCTTCAACT
Source organism: Methylorubrum sp. SL192 (assembly GCF_026672325.1). Classification (NCBI taxonomy): domain Bacteria; kingdom Pseudomonadati; phylum Pseudomonadota; class Alphaproteobacteria; order Hyphomicrobiales; family Methylobacteriaceae; genus Methylorubrum; species Methylorubrum sp. SL192. The sequence continues at coordinate 2,977,070 of NZ_JAPPQV010000003.1, read as the reverse complement.
CAGGGAACAGGCGCTTCTCTCCCCTCCCCCGCATCTCCTCAGCGAACGCCAGGAACCCGATGCGCTGAAGTTCGGGGTGGACCGGCACGAACCGCTTACCGGCCTCGGTCTTCACCCGCTTTTTATCCGCATCGTCCGCTCCGGGCTCGCCCGCATCATCAATGAGAATGACCGGTACGCCCTCAAGCTCGGCCACATCGTCCACGCGGAGCTGGCAACACTCGCCCAGCCGCATCCCCGTCCAGAGCGACAGGAGAGGCACCCAAAAGCGCCCACGACGGATCACGTTCGGGCCGGGCTTGGCGTAGCCCTCCTCATCGTCCTGACAGCCCGTATAGAGCGGGGCGTTGAAGATGGCCTGGAGCTGCTCCGTGCTGAACGGCTGGCGTAGGTCGCGCCGGTCCCGGTCATCAGGCAGAGCCAGCCCCTCGGCCGGGTTGCGGACCACCCTCCAGTTCTTCACGCCCCACTTGAACAGGGCCGAGAGGTTGTGGAGGTAGTTGTTGACCGCTGCGACCCCGATGCGCTCCAGCTTCTCCGCATCGGCCACCTTAGCGGCATCCTCAAGGGACAGTTTCGGGAACCGCTGCGTGGCGTTCCGGGGCAACCGCATGATGACGTTGCGGATGCGCTCGCAGTCCATGCGGTGGATGCTGTCCACGGGGGTCTCAGAGCCAAGCAGCTCCCTCATGGCCCTGAAGACGGTCTGGTAGGTCTTCAGCGTCCCCGGTGTGCGGCTTCTGGTTGGGTCCGCCAGATAGGCTGTGATGAGTTCCTCGACGGTGCAGGAGCGTGGCGTAGAGGCCGCTATGGGCAGTGCCGGGGTATCGACCACCTCACCCGCATTACGCTCCTGTAGGGCTTTAGCGAAGCGTTTCTGGGCCTTGAGCATTGCGTAGGAGAGGCGGCTCCACGCCTCCGTCCCAGGGCGCACGCTGATGCCCTGAGAGTGGAGCACCTCCTCCATCTCGAAGGCCATGAGGTTTTGGTCGCCACGCGCGAGGGCGGCACCACCGCCCATGTCGAGGATGTCTGCGGCTTCGACCTTCTGCCGGAACGCGCGCTCCGAGAGCCCTTCGCGGCGGGTTTCCTCATCCTCCTCCAGCACCCATGCCAGCCAGATCGAGGCGAGCCTCTCAGCCTCCGCTACGGAAAGCTCGTGCGACGGACCGTCCATGAGGCGGCGTGCAGCGTCCAACTGCCGGTCAAACTCCACGGACTTGAGGCGCGCTCGGCGCACCGCTTCGGCCCTGTCGGATGTCCCGAGGGCAATCCACTTCTGCCCGCTGCGCCCACCAGGGATCACCTCACGCAGCTCGGGAGGCACCCAAGCGCGGAATGAGTAGGTGCCGTTGGGGCGGCGAACGAGGCGGGTTTCAAGGCCCATCTGAAAGGGTCACCTGTAGCAAGGACCTGTAGCACAGGTGCCTGCCAACCCTTTTAAAGTCAACGATTCTCGCTGTACCAAGGGCTTAGAGACGGTCTGGCGGAAGGGGTGGGATTCGAACCCACGGTGGAGTTGCCCCCACGGCGGTTTTCAAGACCGCTGCCTTAAACCACTCGGCCACCCTTCCCCGTCCGCGAAGGCGCGCGATCATGCGCGCCGTGGCGTCACAGGCTTGTCTATGGCCCCCTGGGGATCAGCGTCAATGTGCGATGCGCGGGATCGGGGCGGCGCGCGAGGCGCCGGTGCGCAGGGCGGAGAGCCGGGCTCAGGCTGGCTGCAGGCGGGTGAGCTGGTCGAGGAGGGCGCGATCGTGGAGGAGGGCGAAGCGCTCCTTCGGGGTGAGCCAGGCCTGCGCCTCGGTCAGGGTTTCGGCCTCTACGATCTTGGCGCGGGCGAGCGTGTGGTCGGCGTCGATCGTCCCGCGCGGCCGGGGCGTGCCTTCGGGCAGCATCGCTGCGTGGGCGCGGGCGAGGGTCGGGTCGGCGTGGAGCGCGGCGAGCGCGTCGGTGTCGTCGAAGCCGCGGGCCTCGTTGCGGCGGGCGAGTTCGCCGGCGCGGCGGGCGATGGACGGCTGGGCGTGCTCCTCCGGCGTCACCAGCAGGCCGCGGTGCTTCAGCGCGAGCCCGAGCGCCAGTTGCCCACTCGCCCAGGAGAGCGGGATCGCCAGCACGAGGCCGAGGATCGTCGGCGACATCCATAGGAACAGGGAGGTGGCGATGGCAAAGGCCGCGACGCCGGTGACGAGGCCGAGGCCGGTGTGCCAGCGGTGGCGGCGCACGATGTCCGAGAGGGGGATCGAGCCGTCGTCGCGGCGCTGCGGGTTCCAGCCGGTGTCGCGCCCGGCCAGGATCTGGAACACCGAGCCCGACTGGACCAGCATCGCGATCGGCGCGATCAGCGCCGAGAGCAGGATCTCGATCAGGAAGGACAGGGTCAGCCGTCCCGCGCCGCCGCTGGCCCGCCGGGTCTCGGCGTCCAGAAGCGCCAGGATCAGGCCCAGAAACTTCGGGGCGAGCAGGATGCCCATGGTCAGGGCGAAGAGCTGGAGCGCGCGCACCGGGTCGAAGCGCGGCCAGACCGGATAGAGGCCGAACTCGGCGGAGAAGTATTCCGGGCGGACCCAGGCGGTCTGCAGCACGATGATGATGCCGATCACCAGCTGGGCGAGCCAGAGCGGCGAGGCGACGTAGCCGGCGATGCCCGTGGCGAAATGCTGGCGCGAGGCCGGCGCGAGGCCTGCCGCACCGATGACGCGGGCATGCTGGAGGTTGCCCTGCGCCCAGCGCCGGTCGCGCACGGAGAGATCGATCAGCGAGGGCGGGCTCTCCTCGTAGGAGCCCTCCAGCCGCGGCAGCATGGTGACGCCCCAGCCGGCCCGGCGGATCAGCGCCGCCTCGACGAAGTCGTGGCTGAGGATGTGGCCGCCGAAGGGTGGGCGGCCCTTCAGGTCCGGCAGGCCGGCAGCCTCGGCGAAGGCCTGCATCCGGATGATCGCGTTGTGGCCCCAGTAATTGCCGTCGCGGCCCGACCAGACCGAGAGGCCGGTGGCGATGACGGGGCCGTAGATGCGCGCGGCGAATTGCTGGAGCCGGGCGAACAGGGTGTTGCGGTTGATGATGAGCGGCAGGCTCTGGATGATGCCGGCTTGCGGGTCGGCCTCCATCGCGGCGGCGAGCCGCACGATGCAGTCGCCGGTGAGCAGGCTGTCCGCGTCGAGCACCAGCATGTGGTCGTAGGCGGCACCCCAGCCGGTGACGAAGTCGCCGATATTGCCGGCCTTGCGGTGATGGTTCTTTGCCCGGTGGCGATAGTAGAGCCGGGCCTCGGGGCCGAGTTCCGCGCGCAGATCGAGGAGCGCGCGCTCCTCGGCGACCCAGGCATCGGCTTGGGTCGAATCGGAGAGCACGAACCAGTCGAAATGGCGCCCGAGACCGGTGGCCTCGACCTCCTCGTGCATCGCCTGGAGCCCGGCGAAGACCCGGGCGCTGCCCTCGTTGTAGACCGGCATGACGATGGCGGTGCGGGTGGAAAGGCTCGCCGGACGCGGCGCTGCCTTGTCCCGCAGCAGCAGCGTCGCGAAGCCGAGGAGTGCCCCGGTGAAGGCCAGCGCGATCCACGAGAAGTTCAGGACGAACAGCACCAGCAGCACGTACTGAAGCCAGGTCGCGCCGCCGGAGACCGAAATCACCTCGTACATCTGCCACGCGCCGTAGGCGGTGAGGGCCGCCGCCCCGCCGAACACGAACAGGCGTGCCGCCAGCGGCCCGCCGCCGCCGTCGCGGCGCGTCGCGGGCCGGGTGCGCAGATCCTGCACCGGCATCGCCAGGGGGGCGCGCGGCGGCATGGAGGCCGGCTTGGAGGCCGGCTCGGTCCGCGCCTCGGCCTGGTGCGCCACGGGGCGGTCCATCACGGTCGAGGCGCTATCGGCGGTGTCGGGCATCGTCGCTCCGGCAATGGGTCGGCAACGGGCTGCGAAGGCGCCCGCAAGGGATTACGGCGTCCAGCGGTACAGCCACGTTTCCGTGATCTGTCGCCCTTCCGTCTTCAGGGCAAGGCGCAACTCGCAGGCCCGCTCGCTGCCCGGATCGAGCTCGAAGGCGACGCGGACGGTGCGGGTCTCCGGATGGGCGATCCAGCGGGTCGCGCCCTCGACGATCCGGCCGGGGCCGGCGATCAGCACGGTCTCGACGGGCACGAGGGCGCCCTCGGCGGTGAACAGCCCGTCGCCGGTGAAGTCGACGAGGAACAGGCGCCGGGGATTGGCGGTGCCGCGGCCGCTGCGGGTGCTCGTGACCCGCGCGAGCGGGCTGCCCTGCGGCGATGCCGAGGCTGGCTCGCGGCCCCAGTTCTGCCGGTAGGCGATGCGGACCTCCTGGCCCGCGGGCAGGGCCGCCTTCGGCCGCCAATAGGCGATGACGTTCTCGTTGACTTCCGAATCGCTCGGGATTTCGAGGAGCGTCACGGCGCCCTCCCCCCACAGGCCCTCGGCGCCTGCCTCGGCGGCGCCGGTGGCCTCGCCCGGCTCGACCCAGAGCGAGGGGCAGCGCTCCCAGTGGCGGCCGTCATCCTCGAAGGTCGTGAACGAACGGTCCCGTTGCGTCAGGCCGAAGCCCTGCGGGCGGTTGTCGAGGAAGCCCGAGATCTGGAGCGTCTCCGGGTTGCGCACCGGGCGCCAGATCGCCTCCCCGCCGCCGTTGCGGATCTGCAGGCCGCCCGCGGCATAGACCGCGGCCCGGGCATCGTCCGCGCCGCGCCGGTCGTGCGGGCCGAACAGGAACGGTGCCTGCATGCCGCTGAGCCCGAGGTGATCGACGGCCTTGCGGGTGACCAGGGTGGCGGTGATCGCCGCGGTCGAGGTCTCGCCGGGGCGCAGCTCCAGGCGCAGGGCGGCGGCGAGCGAATCGGAATCGAGCAGGGCGTGGATCACCAGCGGGCCGTCGGGCGTCTTCGGGCGCTCCACGAACAGGGCGCGCCAGCGGGGGAATTCCTCGCCGCGCGGGTCGGCCGGGCGCAGCATCAGCGCGCGGCCATCGACGCCGAATTCCTGGCCCTGCCCCACCAGCCGGTAGAAGCAGGCGCCCTGGAACACCGCAAAATCCTGGTGCCGCTCGCCGAAGCGCGCGCGGATGCGCAGGCCGGAAAAGCCCGGCTCGCGCCCGGATTCCGGCAGGGCTGCCGCACCCGCCTCCGTGCCCGCATCGTAATGCGTGCGGTCGTAGACGACGGGGCGGACCACGCCGTCCTCGACGAGGAACAGGGCGACCCGGTCGGTGAAGTAGAAGCCGCGCGGCAGCGGCTCGACCGCGAAACCGTGCGGCTCGCCGCCCCAGATCAGCGCCTCGGGCCGGATGCGGATCGCCTCGTAGGCTTCCCGCGGCAGGTTCTTGAGCGCGTCGGGGACGTCGTTCGCGGTCTGGGCCACGAAGGGCCGGTTGCCGAGCGCCCGGGCGAGGTCGGGCACGGTGGCATCCGAGAAGGGCGAGCCCGCCGCGGGCAGGGCCGGCGGCGCCGCCTGCGCCTCCACCCGGCCGGGCAGCAGGGCCAGGGCGGCGCCGGCCGCGACCCCGCCGAGGAGCCGGCGGCGGTCGATCGGCGCCGGACCCGCATCGCGGGTCGAAAGGTCGGTCGGATGCGTCATTCCCTCGTCGGCTCTCACGGTCATCGTCTCAAAGTCATCGCGTCTTCCACGAAACGCCCGCTGCGCCGTCGGGCCCGGAGGGGAGACGATCGCAGACCGGGCGTTCGGTGAGGCACTGTTCGTCTCGGAGCGTTCTCGGGGTGAAGAACGGTCGCAGATAGGATCTCAACGCCTGAACCGGGCGTTAAGGTTGCCGGCTTTGCCCGAGTCTTCGCTGCACGTCTGCCGCCATTTCCGTTTCCGGGCGATGCGCCGCGGAGAAGACGGCACCGAGCCCGGACTCGACGAAGGCCCGTGGACCTTCCGGGTCCGGCCGGCGTAAGAGGCTTGCGATCTCGCACGCCGCGTCAGCGGCGCCCGCCGTCTCGCGTCCCGCGAGCCTCCTGTCCAGCCTTGAGACGATGATTCTGCCGATGATTGTCACGCAGATCACCCACCACGACCTCGACGGCTACGGCGCCTCGACGGTGGCCGCCGCCTTTGCGGACGTGTCGCGGGTGGTGCATGTCGCCCGCTATTCCGATGTCGGCCCGGTGGTGGAGGACGAGCTGAAGCGCCTGCGCGGCGCACCGGCCTCCGAGACGCTGCTGATGACCGATCTCGGGCTGGAGGAGCCGACCATCGCCTTCCTGCGCCGCTTCGCCGCGATGAACCGCGGCCGGGTGGAGGGCACGCATCACCGCCTCGTCGTGCTCGATCACCACGCCTCCTCGATCGATCAGCTCAAGCGCCAGAACCTGGAGACCGCGCCCGATCCGGAGCGCGCCGGGCTGCTGCGGGCGGATCTCGGCGACGCGGAGGTGTTCGTGCTCATCGACGAGGCGCATTGCGCGACGCGGATGGCCTATGACCAGCGCGCCCTCTACGCGCCCGAGGCGAAGGTGCCCGGAGAGACGGCGGCGGCCGACCTCGCGGCGCTGATCGAGTCGGTCGAGGCGCTCGACCTGTGGAAGAAGGGCGAGCCCGCCTTCGCCGGCGGTCTCGCCCTCGACGAGATGTTCTGGGACAGCGTCTCGACCCTGGTGCCGGCGAGCCACCCCTGGCACGACCGCTTCGTCTCCGATCTGCTGATGGCGGCGGCCGGCCTGCTGCGGGCGGGCTCCACTCCGGCGGAGCTGGAGCGCCGCTCGGGCGAGTTGCGCGCCCGCCTCGTCGATGGCCTCCTTGCCGGTGAGGCCGGCGACGATCCGACCTTGACCGCGCGCCAGCGCCTCGCCCGGGCGCTCGCCCGCTCGGACGCGCTGTTCCACCGCCTGTCGGACGGCACGCTGCTCTCCTTCGGCCTCGATTCCGGCACCTTCCAGCGGGTCTCCGATCAGGTGATGGAGGCGGGCCGGGCCAAGCGGGTCGTCAACGTGCAGCGGGCGGGCACGCTCTCGTTCCGCTCCATCGACGGCACGGCGCTCGACGGCGCCCGCGCCTTCCGCGGCGGCGGCCACCGCGACGCGGCCGGTGGCAAGCTGCCCCAGGGCAGCGCGCATTCCCGCGAGGACGCGGTCGCCCAGGTCGAACCGGTGCTCAACCCCCCGCCCCCGGACCTGTCCGGCAGCCCGTTCGCCGCGCTGAAGAACTGGAAGGGGTGATCGCTTCACCTCTCCGGATACGAGGGGCCGAACCCCATCAGCCTGACTGCATGACAGGATGCTGAGGGCGGAAACCAGGAGTTGGTTGGATGTGAGGGGAAAAGTCCGGATCAGGAACCGAAGCGGACGAGGCATGGAGATATAACTAGCGGGTGCCGAGCAGCGCGCACTTGGGCCTGTCGCAGCGGTTCGTACACGCGCCACGGTTTCTGATCCTCTACGGCTCGCTGCGGGAGCGGTCGTTCAGCCGCTTCCTGGCCTACGAGGCGGCGCGGCTCTTGGAAGCCATGGGCGGAGAGGTGCGCATCTACGACGCTCACGGGCTACCCTTGCCCGACGACACAACTGCCGACCACCCGAAGGTGCAGGAGCTGCGCGCCCTCTCGATTTGGTCCGAGGGGCAGGTGCGGGTCAGCCCCGACCGGCACGGCAACCTGACTGGCGTGATGAAGAGCCAAATTGACTGGCTGCCGCTTAGCGAGGGCAGCGTGCGCCCGACGCAAGGGCGCACCCTCGCCGTGATGCGGGTGTCCAGCGGCTCGCAGAACTTCAACGCCGTGAACAGCCTGCGCGTGCTCGGGCGCCGGAGGCGGATGATTGCCACCCCGAATCAGGCTTCGGTGACGATGGCCTACAAGGAGTTCGACGAAGCCGGCCGCAAGAGGCCGAGGCTGCTCTGACCGGGTGGTGGATGTCTGCGAGGAGCTGATAAAGTTCACGCTGCTGACCCGCGAGCGAGCGAACTACCTAGTGGATCGCTACAGCGAGCGGAAAGAGCGGGAGCCGGAGAGCCTGAAGGCGGTGGCGACCGACCTCGGTTTTGTGAAGCGGTAGGCAAGCGCTTGACCTTCCCCCTATGGGAAGGGTCACAATCACGCAGCATCCTGCGGAGGACACCAAGCCATGAAGAACCTGATTGCAAGCGCGACAGCCTTGCTACTGCTGAGCGCTGCTCCTGCTCTCGCCATGAGCTGCTGCGGTGGCAGCAAGGGCAAGGGCGCGATGATGTGCGGGAAAGGCACCATGGCGATGAACCACGCCCAGAAGGGCAAGAAGGGTGGTTGCTGCTGCGAGGGTATGAGCGGCGGCAACATGAGCAAGCGTACCTGAGCTACGCCACGTCGTGCCCCAATCAGGCCGGGCCGACTGCCCGGCCTTTTTTGCGCGTGCCATTGGTCAAAACTCGTCCCAACGCGCACGCAGCACTCACACCTGACCGACAAAGCTGATGCACCAGCGGCGCGGCGCAACTAGGCCAAAACTTCATAATTCAAGATTTCCGGATGGCTCGCGGTAGGCGTTGCCAATCAGGCACTTGGAAGGCGCGAAAGTCTCGCCCGAAACTCAACTCATAGGTTCCGATTTCCATCCGCTCCAGACATTGGGATGTGGCTGCTCGAAGGTCCGACTGGGGTCGCAAGCCGTCCTTCGAACGGTCAAGCTGATTGGGTCTTGATCCTCACCTCCCCTCGTCGCCCTCATCCTCGGGCGCTTGGATACAAGCAGTTTAGGTCGGATCGAGGTCGGCGGCCTCTCGTGAAAACGATGGTGATGTCGGATCGTCCGGTCGAATAGGCTCAGATCCCGAGGTTGAACGGCAGGTCGAACAGCGTCGAGTGATCGACGTAGCTGACCCGCAGGGTGTGCTCGCGGGCGCCGTCGGGCAGGGTCTCGCCCTCGCGCAACGTGCGGATCATGTCGCGGGCGGCGCGGAAGGCCATGCCGCAATCCGGGCAGTCGCGCGTCTCCGTCCGGCCGACCGTCTGGCCGTTCCGGCATAGCTCGAAATGAAAGAGAGGCATCCGGTGCCGGTCTCCGAGCAGCGTTCGGAGCGTACTCGTGCAAGCCTTGAGCCGTGATGCGGATGACAACGCGATGTGGTGGAAATTTCGCTTGCCTGCCAGCCGATTGGGCAGGCGCTCCGTTCAGGCACAAAAAAACCCGCCGGCTTTCGCCGACGGGTTTTTGCAGGGGCCACGCTCTCTCGCGCGATGGGAGCTGCCGCCTCGCCCTCGGACTGGCGGGGGAACTCGACCTGTCGCAGCGTTTAGGGAGCCACTATCCCTGCCGATCTTGGTTGGGTGGCGTGTCCTGATCCGCGTCGGCGGTGCGCGTGGGGGAGCCGTTGATGCCGTGAAGTTTCATGGCCAACCTCCTTGTCTCAGGGCGGCGCCGCAGCGCCGATGAAGAGAGGCTAGGACGGTTCGCGGGCCGCGCGCAAGCCCCTTTCTTTCCCTTATCCGCCCTCTCGGTCCGCCCTCGCGCCAGCCTCCGGCAGCGGCGGCCTTGCGCGGTCCCGTTCCTTGCGCCGGGGCGTCCTGCACACGATCTGTCCGCTTCGAGGGGAAACAGTTTTTTCCGCCCCCACGGGCGTGAAACGAAGGTGCGCGGCTTGCTGATGTCTTCCTCTCTGCCTCCCCTCTCCGTCCTCGATCTCGCCTTCATCCCGGAGGGCGCTACGCCGCGGCAGGCGCTCGCCAACAGCGTCAGCCTCGCCCGGCACGCGGAGGAACTCGGCTACCGCCGCTTCTGGCTCGCCGAGCACCACAACATGGTCGGCATCGCCAGCGCCGCCACGGCGGTGGTGATCGGCCATGTGGCGGCAGGCACGGATCGCATCCGAGTCGGCGCGGGCGGGATCATGCTGCCCAACCACGCGCCGCTGGTGATCGCCGAGCAGTTCGGCACGCTGGAATCGCTGTATCCGGGCCGGATCGATCTCGGGCTCGGCCGGGCGCCGGGCACGGACGGGCTGACGCTGCGGGCGCTGCGCCGCGACTACGAGTCGGCGGAGCGCTTTCCCCAGGACGTGCTCGAATTGCAGGCTCTGTTCGGCCCGGTGCGGGAGGGGCAGTCGGTTCAGGCAGTGCCCGGAACGGGGCTGAAGGTGCCGCTGTGGATCCTCGGCTCGAGCCTGTTCGGGGCGGAGCTCGCCGGCATGCTCGGCCTGCCCTACGCCTTCGCCTCGCATTTCGCGCCCGATGCGCTGCTGCCGGCGCTCGCGGCCTACCGCGCCCGCTTCCAGCCGTCCGAGCAGTTGCAGCGGCCCTACGCCATGGTCGGCGTCAACGTCGTCGCGGCGGAGACCGATGCGGAGGCGCGGCGCCTGTTCACCACGGTGCAGCAGCAATTCACCCGGCTGGTGCGCGGCACCCGCGGCCTCCTGCCCCCGCCGATCGACGACATCGAGGCGTATTGGCGCCCGGCGGAGAAGGCGCAGGCCTCGCGGATGCTGGCGCGTGCGCTGGTGGGCTCGCGCGAGACCGTCCGCGCCGGGCTGGAGGCGCTGGTGGCCGAGACCGGCGCCGACGAGGTGATGGTGGCCTCGGCCCTCTACGACCACGACGCGCGGCTCGCCTCCTACGCGATCCTCGCCGAGGCGCATGGCGCTCTGGCGGCGCAGGCCCTGCCCGCGCGCTCAGCGGCCTGAGCGGGCCGCGGGCTTCCCGGCGGCGGGCGGCGGAAGCTGCGAGATGTGGCGCAGGGCCGGCGGCGTCGCCGTCGTCCCGGCCGCGGGGGCGCCTGCCTGTTCCGTCACCCGCGCGATGACGCTGCCCAGGGCGAAACCGCTGAGGCTCAGAAGGATCGCGATGCCGGTGTGCTTGATCATGGCCGGTATCCAAGGCCGGGCCCGGCGGGCGTGGATGGGGCCGATCGTGGCGGGAATTCATTGACGGATCGTGGACAGATCGTGCCGCCGGCCGCGCGGATACCGTCCTGCTCTTGAGAAACGCCGTCCGGCGCGCGCAAAGATCAGTGCGCGCCGCCGCTCTCGACGAATTTGAACAGGAACACGGCCGCGATCACCCACACCACCGGCTTCACCTCGCGGGCGCGCCCGGTCAGGCCTTTGAGGACTGCGTAGGTGATGAAGCCGAAGGCGACACCGTTGGCGATGGAGTAGGTGAAGGGCATCAGCAGCGCGGTGACGCAGGCCGGGATCACCTCGGTGAGGTCGTCCCAATCGAGCGCGGTGAGGTCGCGCAGCATCAGGCAGGCGACGTAGAACAGGGCCGGCGCCGTGGCGTAGGCGGGCACCGAGCCGGCGAGCGGCGCGAAGAACAGGCAGGCCAGGAACAGCACGGCCACGGTCGCGGCGGTGAGCCCGGTGCGCCCGCCCTCCTCCACCCCGGCGGCGCTCTCGAGATAGGCGGTGGTGCTCGACGTGCCGAGCAGCGAGCCGGCGAAGATCGCCGCGGAATCGGCCATCAGCGCCCGGTCGAGCGCGGCCGAGCGGCCTGTCTCCGGCAGGAGACCCGCGCGGTTGGCCACCGCCATCAGCGTGCCGGTGGCATCGAACAGCTCGACCAGGAACAGCACGAGGATGACGTTGACGAGTCCCCCGGTCAGCGCGCCGGGGATATCGAGGGCGAACAGCGTCGGGCTCAGCGAGGGCGGCGCCGAGACGATGCCCTGGAAGGCGTTGCCGGCAAAGACGAAGCTCAGGCCCGTCACCGTCAGGATGGTGAGGAGCAGCGCCGCCTTGATCCGCCGCGCCGAGAGCACCGCCACCATCAGGAAGCCGAGCACGGCCAGCACCGTGCCGGGCTGGCGCAGATCGCCCAGCGTCACGAAGGTGGCGGGGTTGGCGGCCACCACGCCCGCGTTCTTGAGCGCAATGATCGCCAGGAACAGGCCGATGCCGACGGTGAGTGCGATGCGCATGGAGCGCGGGATGCCCGCGACGATGATCCCGCGCAGGCCCGTCAGCGTCACGGCGAGGAAGCAGAGGCCGGAGATGAACACCGCCCCGAGCGCCGCCTGCCAAGTATAGCCCATGCCCTGCACGACGACGTAGGCGAAGTAGGCGTTGAGCCCCATCCCCGGCGCCAGCGCCACCGGCCAGTTGGCGACGAACGCCATCACGGCTGAGCCGAGCGCGGCGATGAGGCAGGTCGCGACGAAGACCGAGCCCTTCGGCATGCCGGCATCGGCGAGGATGCTCGGATTGACGAAGACGATGTAGGCCATGGTGAGGAAGGTGGTCAGCCCCGCAAGCAGTTCGGTGCGGACCGTTGTGCCGTGCGCGCGGAGCTTGAACAGGCGCTCCAACAGGTTCGGCGGCGCGGCGACCGTGTCCTGCTTGGTGTCCATCGCCTCACAGCCCCTTCCCGGATGAGCGGTTCCGCACCGTCATCGCAAGGGTCGGCGACGCAATCCAGTCACCGGCCGCGCGTCGGCGCGCCCGTGTCTGTCTGAGCGCTCAGCGAATGGCCGTCATCCCGCCGCGGGCGGCCGGGCCGGAGAGGGGCAGGCCGAAGCGGCCGACGCTGGGGCTGAGCCCGTTCGTGGTCCAGCGCGGATCGTGCGGGCGCGGACGCTCGGAGGGTGGAAGCTGCTGGATCAGCTGCCGGTACCGCACCGACGCCTCGTCGTTCGGGAAGGCCTGCGCCGTCGCGGTGCCGGCAAGGGTGAGGCCGCCGAGGACGAGCGCGCTGAGGATCGGAAAACGGGTCATGGGTGAGGACTTCGTTCTAACCCGAATCGGCCTGGGGGATGGGTCGATGGGACGTTTCCGTTCGAGGTGGGCACCCGGATCACGATCTGCAATCCGGGTGCCGCCTGTGTCTCAGTAAGCCAAAAGACTCAGGTCCGGCGCTGGGCCGCGCCCTCCCGCTCGTTCCAGCCGTCGAGCACCTTGTCGAGCGTCAGCGGGTAGTCGCGGATGCGCAGGCCGGTGGCGTTGTAGACGGCATTGGCGAGCGCCGCCCCGGCGCCGCAGATGCTGACCTCGCCGAGCCCCTTGCTCTTCAGCGGGTTCGCCTTGTCATCGAGTTCGGGCAGGAACATCGCATCGATGGCCGGCACGTCGGCATGGGCCGGCACATGGTACTCGGCCAAATCGTGGTTCACGAAGTAGCCGTAGCGGGTGTCGGTCTCGGCCGCCTCCATCAGGGCGGCGCCGATGCCGAAGATCATCCCGCCGAGCGCCTGGGAGCGGGCGGTCTTCTGGTTGAGGATGCGCCCGCCGGTGAACACGCCGAGCATCCGCCGCAGCCGGATCTCGCCGGTGTCGGCATCGACGCCGACTTCCGCGAAATGCGCACCGAAGGAGTGCTGCGAGTACTTCTCCTTCATCGCGCCGGGCTTGATCTCGCCCTTGGCCTCGACGCCCTGCGCTCCGGCCAGATCGGTCAGCGCCTCCGAGCGGTTGCCGGAAGTCACGCGCCCTTCCGAGAACACGGCGCCCTCGGGCGCCATGCCCGCCGATTGCAGCAGCGACTGCCGGAGGTTGTCGCAGGCGACGTAGAGCGCCGAGCCGGCCGAGCCCGCGCCGAACGAACCGCCGGAGCCGGCCGCCTTCGGATAGGCGGTGTCGCCGATCTCGACGTGGATGCGCTCGATCGGCAGGCCCATCATCTCGCCCGCGATTTGGGCCAGGATGGTGTAGGTACCGGTGCCGATATCGGTCATCGCCATCCGCACGGTCAGCGTGCCGTCGGGGTTGAGGCGCACGCCGGCCTGCGAGGGCATCAGCGGGTTGAGCCGCGAGGCCGCCGCCATGCCCATGCCGACGAGCCACTGCCCGTCGCGGGTCGCGCCGGTCGCGCCGCGCTTGTCCCAGCCGAAGCGTTGCGCCCCCTCGCGCATGCAGGCGACGAGCTGGCGGGTGGAGAAGGGGACCTTCTTCTCCGGGTCCTGCTCCGGCTCGTTGCGGATGCGCAGCTCGATCGGGTCGATCTTCAGCTGCTCGGCCAGCTCGTCCATGGCGCACTCAAAAGCGAGCTGGCCGACCGCCTCGCCCGGTGCCCGCATGGCCGAGGCGATCGGCACGTTGAGGTTGGCGAGCCGGTGCCGGGTCAGGCGGTTCTGCGCCGCGTAGAGCGAGCGGGTGACGACGGCGGAGGTCTCGTAGAAGACGTCGCCCGGCGCGGTCGCCGACCACGACTCGTGGGCGATCGCGGTGAGCCGGCCGTTCTCGTCGGCGCCGAGCCGAATGCGCTGGATCGTGTCGGTGCGGTGGGTCGCGACGTGGAATTCCTGCTGGCGGGTCAGCGCGACCTTCACCGGGCGCTTGAGGCTCTTCGAGGCCAGCGCGGACAGGATCGCCTCGGGCTGCGGCTGAAGCTTCGAGCCGAAGCCGCCGCCGATATAGTGCGAGACGAGCCGCACATTCTCGGGCTTCAGCTTCAGGACCGAAGCGAGCGAGGTCTGGCCGCGGTTGAGCATCTGGTTGGCAGTGTAGAGCGTCACCCGCTCGCCATCCGGCCCCGCCTCCCAGGAGGCGATGGTGGCGTGCGGCTCCATCTGCGCGTGGATCTGCACGGGCGTGGTGTATTCCACGTCGAGCTTCACCGGGGCGCTGGCGAAGGCGCCGTCGAAATCGCCGATCTTGGAATCGGGCGGCGTCTGCGCCGGCTTCGGCTCGACGGCCGTGGGCCGGGCCGCCTTCAGCGAGGCCTCGGGCGTCTGTACATCGTACTCGGCCCGCACGAGGGCGGCCGCTGCGCGGGCCTGTTCGAAGCTCTGCGCGACGACGAAGGCGATGGGCTGGCCGTGGAAGCGGATCTCGGTGCCCTGCAATTGTGGGTAGACCTGCTCCTTCTTCTCGCCCTGCTCCGGCACGTTCTCGTGGGTCATCACGAGGAGCACGCCCGGCGCGCGCTTGGCCGCGGAGACATCCAGGCTGCGGATGCGCCCCTTGGCGATGCCGGCCTCGACGAGGAAGCCGTAGGCCGGGTTCTTGAGGTCGCGGGTCTCGTAGGCGTAGGGCGCGCGGCCCGTCACCTTGAGGCGCCCGTCGATGCGGTCGATGGGGCGGCCGACGAGCCCGTCCGGCTTGCCGTCGAGGGGCGTCGCGCCGATCGGCTGGTTCATGTCCATGGCGGATTTCCTCAGGCTCGCAGGGCTTCGGCGACGGTGGCGCGCAGCGTCCGGCGGGTGAGCGGGATCTTGAAGTCGTTGGTGCCCTGGCCGCGGGCGCCGTCCAGCACCCGGTCCGCGGCGGCATCGGCCGAGCCGGTCTCGACCAAAGCGGCCTCCGCCGCCTCGACCCGCCAGGGCTTGTGGGCCAGCCCACCGAAGGCGAGCTTGGCCAGCTTCGGCTTGTCGCCCTCGCCCTTGGCGATGATCGCGGCGACCGAGACCGTGGCGAAGGCATAGGATGCCCGGTCGCGGACCTTGCGGTAGAGGTGCACGCCCTCAATGGGTTTGGGGAGCGTCACGGCGGTGATGAGTTCGCCGGCCTTCAAGTCGGTCTCGATCTGCGGCGTGTCGCCGGGCAGGCGGTGGAAGTCCGCCAGGGCGATGCTGCGCCGCGCGCCCTGCGGATCGACCGTCTCGACGGTGGCGTCGAGGACGCGCATCGCCACGTTCATGTCGGACGGGTTGGTGGCGATGCAGGAATCGCTCGCCCCCAGCACCGCCATGATCCGGTTGAACCCGCCGATGGCCGCGCAGCCCGAGCCCGGCTCGCGTTTGTTGCAGGGTTTGGTCGTGTCGTAGAAGTAGTAGCAGCGGGTCCGCTGCAGCAGGTTGCCGGCGGTCGTGGCCTTGTTGCGCAACTGGCCCGAGGCGCCCGCGAGCAGGGCTTTGCCCAGAACCGCGTAGTCCTTCCGCACCCGGGGATGCGCGGCGAGATCGGAATTGCGCACCAGCGCACCGATGCGCAGGCCGCCGTCCTCCGTGTCCGTGACCTCGGCCAGCGGCAGGCGGTTGACGTCGATCAGGGTGGCGGGCGTCTCGATCTGAAGCTTCATCAGGTCGAGCAGGTTGGTGCCGCCGGCGATGAAGCGGGCGCCGGGCCGCTCGGCAGCAAGGCGCGCGGCGTCCTGAACCGTGGCGGGGCGCTCATAGGCGAAAGCCTTCATGGGGTTCGCCTCCTCAGATCTTGGTGCTGGCGTCGCGGATCGCCGCGACGATGTTGGGATAGGCCGAGCAGCGGCAGATGTTGCCGCTCATCCGCTCGCGGATCTCTTCGTCCGTGAGCGAGGCTTTCTGCGTGAGGTCGTCGGTGACGTGGCTCGGCCAGCCCGCCTCGATCTCCGAGAACATGCCGGCGGCCGAGCAGATCTGGCCCGGCGTGCAGTAGCCGCACTGGTAGCCGTCATGGTGCAGGAAGGCGGCCTGGAGCGGGTGGAGATTGTCCCCGTCCGCCAGCCCCTCGATGGTGGTGACGGAATCGCCCTCGTGCATCACCGCGAGGCTGAGGCAGGAATTGATGCGCCGGCCGTTCACCAGCACCGTGCAGGCGCCGCACTGGCCGTGATCGCAGCCCTTCTTCGAACCGTTGAGGTCGAGATGCTCGCGCAAGGCATCGAGCAGGGTGGTGCGGGTGTCGAGGGTGAGGTCGTGCCGCCGCCCGTTGATCTCGAGCGAGACCGGCATGGTCTGCGGCTGCGGATCGACCGCCGCCGGGGCGGCCTCCGCCCGGCCGCGCAGGGAGGCGCCGAGCGTCGCCAGGGCGGCGCAGCTGCCCATCACCGTGCGACGCGATGGATCGAAGCGCCGGTCTCTCGTCGAATGGTCGCTCATCAGGCCTGCCGTCCCGCGCATCCGGACCGGCCGCGGGTGGCGGCCAGTCTGGAATGGATCGAAATCTGACAGGCGAACGCGACAGGGCCCAAGTTGATCCGGCCGGGCGCCGCGCCCCTATGGCGCAGCTTTGCGGTGGGCTCGGCGGAGCGGAAGCCTCAACTCCAGGCGTGGAGCGGCGGGTTCACCCCATTGAGCGCGTGGTTGCCGATGATCGCGTATTTCCACCGCACGGGATCGTGAAGCGTGTGGGTGCGGGCGTTGCGCCAGTGGCGGTCGAGGTTGTGCTCGGCCAGCGTCGAGCGGGTGCCGGAGAGTTCGAACAGGGTGTTGGCGGCCGCGAGCGCGGTCTCGGTGGTCAGCACCTTGGCCTCGGCGACCGCGATCTGGGCCGCGGCCACGCTCTCGGCCGTCGGGTTTACCAGCGCGGCATCGATGGCCAGTCCCGCCCGGTCGAGCAGGGCTTCCGCCGCGTGCTGGCGGATCGTCAGGTCGCCGATGGTGCGGATGGTGTAGGGGTCGTCGGAGGCCCGCTCCCCGCCGCTGTCGATCCAGGGCCGCGCCTTCTCGCGCACGAAATCGATGGTCTCGTCGAGCGCCTCGCGGCCGATCCCGGCATCGACGGCGGCTTGGATGATCTGGAAGATGGCGCCATCCGCCCGCGGCGCCTCGTAGGCGCGGTAGCCCGGCACGAGGTGGCTTTTTTCGACCCGCACATCCTCGATGATGACGGTGCCGCTGGCCGTTCCCCGCTGGCCGAAGGCCGACCAGTCGTCGATCACGGTGAGCCCCGGCGCATCGCGCTCGGCGATGGCGTACCAGGCGCGGCCCTCCGCATCGAGGGCGACGATCGGCACGAGATGGGCGAGGAGCGCCCCGGACGAGTAGAACTTCTGGCCGCGCACGATGACGTGGTCGCCGTGATCGGTGAAGCGGGTCTCGAACTCGGCGGCGCGCTTGGTGCCGCGCTCGGAGAAGGCGTTGCCGAAGCGGGTGCCCTTCAGGACCTCGGCGAAGAGAAGCGCCTGCTGCTCGGGGTCCGACACCGTGCGGATCGCCGCGACGATGCCGAGATGGTTCTGCGCGATCTGCGCGATTGAGGGGTCGGCGGCGGCGATGATCGCGATCACCTGCGCCAGCGTCTTGTAGGAGACCTCCGGCCCGCCATAGGCCCGCGGCACGTTGATCGACCACAGGCCGCTTTGCGAGAAGGCGTCGAGTTCGGCGAGCGGGCGGGCGTTGGTGCGGTCGCGCTCGGACGCGCCCTCGCGGAATTCTTTCGCCAGTTCGTGGGCGATGCGGATCGCCTCGGCGTCGTCGCGGATGACATGAGCCGGGGTCGCGGGGCGCGCAGGCCCCGGCACGCCCTGCGGCCGGCTGCCGGCCTCGGCCGTGGTGGGATTGACGGCGATGGTCATGGAGCGGTCTCCGAAGCGAGAGGGGATCGGAAGGGATCGATCCCACCCTCCCCCCTCATCCTGAGGTGGCGGCGCGAAGCGGCGCCCTCGAAGGATCCTCCAGGGATCGCGCGGGATCTGGAGGGTCCTTCGAGGCTGCTGCGCAGCACCTCAGGATGAGGATGGGGGTGGGACGAGCGTAAGGGTCAGGCCGCCTCGGCCCGGCGCTCGCGGGCGGCTTCCAGCGCGCGCACCCGCGGGATCACGTGCTCGCCGAAATACTGCACCTCCTCTTGGAAGTGCAGGAAGGCGAGCAGCGCGAGATCGACGCCGGCATCCTTGAGGGCAAGGATGCGCTCCGCGATCTGGTCCGGCGTGCCGATCAGGTTGGTCTTGAAGCCGTCGTTGTACTGGACGAGATCCTCGAAGCTGGATTTTGCCCAGTTGCCTTCGCCCTCGGGCGAGGCCGCGCCGGCGTTCTTCACCTCGTGGCCGAAGGCCTTCACCGCGTCCGGATCGGCGTTCTCGATGATCTCCTGAAGGACGGCGCGGGCCTCCTCTTCCGTCTCGCGGGCGATGACGAAGGCGTTGACGCCGACCTTCACGGAATGGCCGTTCGCCTGCGCCTTGGCCCGCAGATCCTCGACCTGCGCCCGCACACCCTCCGGGGTGTTGCCGTTGGTGAAGTACCAATCGGAGACGCGGGCGGCCATGTCGCGGGCGGCGCGTGAGGAGCCGCCCTGGAAGATCTCCGGCAGGTTCGGCCCCGGCTTCGGCTTCAGGGTGTAGTTCGTGTAGCGGTAGAAATCGCCGCGGAAGCTGAAGGCATCCTGGGTCCAGATCCCACGCAAGGACCGGATGAACTCCTCCGAGCGGCGGTAGCGCTCGTCGTGGTCGAGCCAGGGCTCGCCGATCGCCCGGAACTCGCCGGAGAACCAACCCGAGACGATGTTGACCGCGATCCGCCCTTCCGTGAGCTGGGAGATCGTGGCGATCTGCTTGGCCGCCAGCGTCGGGTTCCAGGGGCCGGGCAGGATCGCGGCGATCACCGTCAGCCGGGTCGTGGCGGCGGCGAGCGCGTGGCTGAAGGCGACCGATTCGTGCTGATACTCGGCGCCGTAGCCGGCGGTGAAGCGGATTTGGGTCAGGGCGTAGTCGAAGCCCGCCGCCTCCGCGATCTGCGCGAGCTTGCGATTATAGTCCGCGTCCCAGCTCGTGCGCTGCGCGATCTTGCTGATGACGAGGCCGCCCGAGACGTTGGGCACCCAGTAGGCGAAGCGGATCGGCTCGGACGCGGAGGGCGGGTTCGGAACGGACATGGTGGCGCGGCGCTCGCTCTGAGAAGCGTTGTTCTGAAACATTTCGAGATGACGATGGTTTTATCTGAGTCATCATCGCGTTGACTCCAATCATCGTCTCGGAACAACCTGTCGTCAAAGGAATGATCGAGCGTTTTTTCAGCTCATCGCGAAAGCTCGTTCTTCGTCGTACGGCATCCGGGCGAAGAACGTTTTCGTTGAATACGATCCACCGCAAGAGCGCTTTGAAACGAAAAGAGCCGCCCCGGTCGGGGCGGCTCTTGGTCTATCGCAGGTTGGGGCGGCGGGTCTTCAGTAGACGCCGCCGGCCTGGGCGGCGGCGCCCGCATCGGGCGGCACCGCGGCGGGGGCGGACGGGGCGACGTAGGAGTCCGGCGGGGCGGTGCCGGGCTTGAACGCCTCCAGGATGGTGCCGCCGCCCTCGCCCGAGCCGGCGCGGGTGCCGGAGGAGGCGTTGACGCGGATCAGCTTGATCCCCGCCGGGACGCGGAACGGGGTCGGCGGCTTGTCCTTGAGCGCCACCTTCAGGAAGTCGAGGACGATGGGGGCGGCGAGCCCGCCACCGGTCGCCCGGTCGCCGAGCGAGCGTGGCTTGTCGAAGCCGAGATAGACGCCGACCGCGAGATCGGGGGAGAAGCCCACGAACCACGCATCCTTGGCGTCGTTCGTCGTGCCGGTCTTGCCCGCGAGCGGCTTGCCGATCTGCTTGAGCAGGGTCGCGGTGCCGCGCTGGACCACGCCCTCCATGATCGAGACCATCTGGTAGGCGGTGAGCGGGTCGAGCACCTGCTCGGACTGGTCCACGAGCTTGGGCTCGTCCTGGCCCGACCACTTCTCCGCGTCGCAGCCGACGCATTTGCGGTTGTCGTGGCGGTAGATCGTCTCGCCGGTGCGGTCCTGGATGCGGTCGATCAGCGTCGGGCGGATGCGGCGCCCGCCGTTGGCGAGCATCGAGTAGGCGGTGACCATGCGCATTACCGTGGTCTCGCCGGCGCCGAGCGACATCGGCAGCACGGGCAGCAGGTCGTCGTAGACGCCGAAGCGGCGGGAATACTCGGCGATCAGCGGCATGCCGATATCCTTGGCCAGCCGCACCGTCATCAGGTTCTTCGAGTGCTCGATGCCGTAGCGCAGGGTGTGCGGACCGCCGGACTTGCCGTCGTAGTTCGAGGGCGACCATGCCTCCTGGCCGGGGCCGGCCTCGATGGTGATCGGCGCATCCTGCACCACCGAGGACGGGGTGTAGCCGTTGTCGAGCGCCGCCGAGTAGACGATCGGCTTGAACGAGGAGCCGGGCTGGCGCATCGCCTGCGTCGCGCGGTTGAACTCCGATTCCTCATACGAGAAGCCGCCGACCATGGCGTGGACGCGCCCCGTATAAGGGTCCATCGCGACGATGGCGCCCGACACTTCGGGCTTCTGGCGCAGGCGGTAAGTGCCCTTGGCCGGATCGATCGCCTCGACATAGACCACGTCGCCGGGCTTGACCGCGGCGGCGACGGCGCGGCCGGTCCACTTCACCCCCTCGGCGGTGATCGCGCCGGTCTCGCGCTCCTTCGAGAGCGAGCCGCCGGCCTCGCGCTTGGGCTGGAGCCCGATCTGCGCCACGCCGCCATTGGTGTTCAGCACCACGGCGAGCCGCCAGGGGGCGATGTCGCCGAGCGCGGGCATCTCGGCCACCGCCAGGCCCCAGTCACGGCCGGTGAGATCGACCTTATGCTCGGCCCCGCGCCAGCCGCGGCCCTGATCGTAGCGCACGAGGCCGTCGATGAACGCCTTGCGCGCCCAGGCCTGCATCTTCGGGTCGAGGGTGGCGCGCACCGAGAGGCCGCCCTCGTAGAGCTTGCTCTGGCCGTAGCGCTCGGAGATCTCGCGGCGGACCTCCTCGGTGAAGTAGTTGGCGTTGGCCGCGTTCGGGAAGGCGACGCGCGGGTTGACGCCGAGCGGCTGCTTCTTGGCCTCGGTGCCCTCCTCGGCGGTGATGTAGCCGTTCTGGGCCATCAGGCCTATGATCTCGTTGCGCCGCGCCAGCGCCTGCTGCGTGCGCCGGTAGGGGTGGTAGTTGTTCGGCCCCTTCGGCAAAGCGGCGAGATAGGCCGCCTCGTTGATCGTCAGCTCGTGGACGGACTTGCCGAAGTAATCCAGCGCCGCGGCGGCCACGCCGTGCAGGTTGCGGCCGGGGACGATGGTGCCGAGGAAAATCTCGTTGAGGTAGAGTTCGAGGATCTTGTCCTTCGAATAGGCCGACTCGATCCGCAGCGCGATCAGCGCTTCCTTGATCTTGCGGTCATAGGTCTGCTCGGCCGAGAGCAGGAAGTTCTTGGCCACCTGCTGGGTGATGGTCGAGGCGCCCTGCTTCTTGCCGGACTGGGCGTTGGTGAGGATCGCGCGGACGATGCCCTCGGGGTCGATGCCGCCGTGCTTGTAGAAGTTCTTGTCCTCCGCCGAGAGGAAGGCGGCGACGACGATCTTCGGCATCGCCTGGATCGGCAGGTAGAGGCGGCGCTCGTGGGCGTATTCGGCCAGAAGCGAGCCGTCCGCCGCGTGAACGCGGGTCATCACCGGCGGCTCGTAATTGGCGAGCGCGGCGTGGTCCGGCAGGTCCTGGCTGTACTTCCAGTAGAAGAACGCGCCGACCGCGGCGGCGAGGCAGAACACCACCGCACCGGCCGAGAACAGGAAGGCGAAGAATCGCAGGATGAAACGCATCCGGGGTCCGTTCCGTCGCTCGTCCGCTGCGCGCCGATGAAGGCCAAGCGCGAGGGCCTGCCGCGGGCTCTGATGAGGCCCCGCGCGGCCGCGCCTCTTGTCAGGCGGACGGGGGGCTCGTCGAGCCCCGTATCGACACCGGCTCTATGGTGAAACTGGGGCGATGCAAGGAGACCGCTCGAAAGCGCTCCCCTTAAGCTTTCGTCGGCCTCAGTCGCCGGCGCCCGCCTCCGCGGGCTCAGGCTTTCGCTCCGCTCGACGCCTCGGCAAAGGCCGAGGCACGCTCCGCGCGGCGCTCTTCGCGCCGTGGAGCCGTGTCCGGCTCCTCAGGGTCGGAACGCGATCGCGCTTTTCCCGTTCTCGGCGGAGCGCGCTCCGATCGCCACCGGACGCGAAAGCGTGGCCCGGCCGGAGAAGAACAGGTCCACGGCCTTGGCCATCGAACCCGTCACCCGCATGCGCCACTCTTCCGATTGCAGCTTCTCGAGGTCGCTCTTGCTCGACAGGTAGCCGAGTTCGATCAGCACGGAGGGCACGTCGGGCGAGCGCAAAACCCTGAAGCCGGCCTCGCGGTGGGGCTTCGTGCTCATCTCCATTACCGGGGAGAGTTGGCCCATCAGCCGCCCGGCAAAGCCCGAGGAGAAGCCGCGGGTCTCGCGCAGGGTCAGTTCCTGGAGGATGTCCGCGACCTCCGCCGGGGCTTCGCCGGATTCGGTGCCGGCGGCGGCGTCGGCCCGGTTCTCGCGCTCGGCGAGCCGGGCGGATTCGCCGTCGGTCGCCCGCTCCGAGCCGGTATAGATCGTGGCGCCCTTCACCTGGGGCGCGGCTGAGATCGAATCGGCGTGGATCGAGACGAACAGGTCGGCCTTGGCGTCGCGGGCAATGCGCACCCGCTCGGCCAGCGGCACGAACACATCGCGGTCGCGGGTCATCAGCAGGCGGTAGCGGCCGGAGGCTTCCAGGCGCTCGGCAAAGGATTGGGCGAAGCCGAACACGATGTCCTTCTCGAACACCCCCGTGGCGGCGATGGCGCCGGGATCGGTGCCGCCGTGGCCGGCATCGATGACGATGAGCGGGCGCGTGTCGGCGGTCTCGCGCACGGGCGCGGCCTTGCCCGCGGCAGCCGGGCTCGGATCGCCCGCGACCGCCGCCTTGCGGAAGGTGTCGCGATCGACCTTGCGGAAGGGAATCGAAACCAGAACCGCGCCCTCGCGGGTCTTGACCGTCTCGATCGCCTCGACCACGGCGGGCCCGGTGAGATCGACCACGATGCGCGAGCGGCCCGGGGCGAACAGGCCGTAGCGGAACGAGGCGATGGCACCGTCGCGCTTGCGGCCGCTCATCTTGGCCGGCTCCTTGCCCGGCTCCTGGTCGAGCTGGAAGTTGACCTCGGGCAGATCGATCACCGCCCGGTCCGGCCGCTCCATCACGAAGGCGCGGGCCTCGATCGCCTTCGACAGGGTGAGGGTGAGCCGGGTCGTGCCGTCCCGAGTCGCGGTCTCGGCGGCGATCGCCACCGCCGCGCCGCCGGGCTGCGGGCTGCCGGGGCCGTCTTGAGCCGGCACGGGGCCGGCGGCCAGCACCAAGCCGCCCGCGAGCGCGAGGACGGCGATGGGGCGGACAAGTCCGGTGCGGGGCAGGCGGGTGCTGTGCGGCATCGGGCGGCCAAGGGTCCGGGGAAGCCTCCGATACGAGATACGGCCGAGATGGTTAACCGTTCCTCACTTCGCCCCCGCCGATCCCGGCGCCGCTGTTGTGCGAGGGCGACACCGCCTGCGGCGTCCCATGTCCTGTCCCGCCCTCCCCCTCAGGATGAGGGCGGTGGATGGGATGTCCCTGGCCGGCGGGTCAGGCGCGGCTGTCGGGGGCTTCTCGCTCGGCCGCCTCGCCGTCGGGCATCTCCCAGGCCCGCTGCCAGACGGCGTGGGCGTCCGAGCCCTCCGGGTGCGGGTTGGCGGTGGCCGGGTCGCCCCGGTAGCGGGCCTCACGCCCCTCCTTCGCCACCGCGGCGAGCGATTGATCCGGAAGCGACACCGCGAAGCCCTCCCCTGCTATCCCGACGGGATTTCTGCCATTCCAACGGGTTCGCCGGGTTCAAGCCCGCGGGGCGGCCTCCGGTTCACGGGAACGTGCGGACGATGGCGCGCTTGCCTGACGAAGTGCCGGGGGCCGTCATACGGAACCCTTGCAATTCTCCCGCGACACTCTGTAATGATATCGACCCCATTCCCGGGTTGGCGCTTCGGCGGCCCCCGGGCGCGCCCGGGGCATGTCGGCGCCCACCTCGCTCGAATCAGCAGCGTCAGTCGGCGCCTCCCGGCATCCGGGCGGGTGTCACGGCATTCGCGGCCTCCCGATCATTCCGGGTCGGCCGTGCCCATGAAATCTGTACGGGCCGCTTGCCGGCCCACCATCTTCGCGAGGCCGGATCAGGATGGGAGGACGCACAGCATCGGTTGCCGCTGCTCGTGCCGAAGGCGCGCGGTTTTCGCGTCGCCTCGCCCCTTCCGTCGCCCCGGCCCTGTTCAACCCCCACCGCGCCGATGCCCGGCGCGTCAAGGCGGTTGACGGCAATCCCCTCCCCCGCATCCACCGCGACCTCGGCGACGAGGCCGGCACGCGCCCATCTCCTTCCGGCCCGCAGGCCGGGGGCGGCGCCGCCGGGACCAAGCGGCGCGAGCGTGAGGAGAACGACGTCGGCCGCCATGTCGAAAGCACGTCATGGCCAACAACAAGATGCTCATCGATGCGATGCATCCGGAGGAGACCCGGGTCGTCACAGTCCAAGGCTCGCGGGTCGAGGAATTTGATTTCGAGGCGGCCAACCGCCGGCCTCTGAGGGGCAACATCTATCTCGCCAAGGTCACCCGCGTGGAGCCCTCGCTCCAGGCGGCCTTCGTCGAGTACGGCGGCAACCGCCACGGCTTCCTCGCCTTCAACGAGATCCACCCCGACTACTACCAGATCCCGATGGCCGACCGCCTCGCGCTGATCGAGGCCGAGGCGCGCGAGGAAGAAGAGCACCGCGAGCGCGAGGAGCGCCGTCCGCCGCGGGGCCGCCGCTCGCGCGGGCGCCGGGCCGAGGCCCGCGGTTCGCGCCCCGACGACACGGTGAAGTCGCAAGAGGCGGTGTCCGACGCAGGGTCCGAGGACGCTGCGATCCCCGGTGAGGGCCAGGCCGCCGACGCGCCCGCGCCGGAGGCGATCGAGGCGGTGCGGTCCGCTCTCGTCGAAGGACGGATCGAAGAACGGAACGACGAGCGGAGCGAGGGCGACGCGGCGTCCGCACCGGTCGAGGCCGGCGGCGATGCCTCCGCGAGCCTGCCCGAGGCGGCTTTGGAGCCCGGCCCCTCCGCCGGCGAGGCGCCGGCTGACGAAGCCGCCGCGGTCGAGCCCTCCGACATCGCCGCGATCTCCGAGGCGCCGAACCCGCCCGTCGAGGCCGCGGAATCCTCCGAGTCCGCGCCCGCCGAGGCCGATTCCGCCGAGGCAGAGACGGTCGAGCCGCAGCCCGTCGCCGCCAGCGCGCCCGTCTCCCAGGCCGAGATCGAGGAAGCCGACGCGGATTCCGACGAGGACGCCGAGACCGACGATTCGGACGACGAGGACTCGGAGGATGACGAGTCCGACGACGAGGATGAGGACGACGATTCCGAGGACGACGATTCGGACGACGAGGACGACGACGAGGACTCGGAGGACGGCGAGCCGCGCGTCGCGCAGGTCGGCGGCTCGGGCGATGCGCTCGCCGAGCTCCCCGAGCGTCCGCGCGCCTATCGCCGCCACTATAAGATCCAGGAGGTGATCAAGCGCCGCCAGATCATCCTCGTCCAGGTCGTCAAGGAAGAGCGCGGCACCAAGGGCGCGGCGCTCACCACCTACCTGTCGCTGGCCGGCCGCTACTCGGTGCTGATGCCGAACACCGGACGGGGCGGCGGCATCTCGCGCAAGATCACCTCGGCCGCCGACCGCAAGCGCCTCAAGGAAGTGGTCGCCGACCTCGACGTGCCGGACGGGATGGGGATCATCCTGCGCACGGCCGGCGCCTCGCGCACCAAGCCCGAGATCAAGCGCGACTTCGAGTACCTGATGCGCCTGTGGGAGAGCGTGCGCGAGCTGACGCTGTCCTCGACCGCCCCGGCGCTCGTCTACGAGGAGGGCTCGCTGATCAAGCGGGCGATCCGCGACCTCTACAACAAGGATCTCGACGAGGTTCTGGTCTCCGGCGAGGACGCCTACCGCGAGGCCAAGGACTTCATGCGGATGCTGATGCCCGGCCAGTCCAAGGTGGTGAAGCCCTACCGCGATCCAACGCCGATCTTCGCCCGCTACGGCGTCGAGCAGCAGCTCGACGCGATGTTCTCGACCCACGTCGCGCTGCGCTCCGGCGGCTACCTCGTCATCAACCCGACCGAGGCGCTGGTCTCGATCGACGTGAACTCGGGCCGCGCGACCCGTGAGCACGACATCGAGGACACCGCGCTCAAGACGAACCTCGAGGCGGCCGAAGAGGTCGCCCGGCAGGTGCGCCTGCGCGATCTCGCCGGCCTCGTCGTGATCGACTTCATCGACATGGAGGAGAAGCGCAACAACCGGGCGGTGGAGAAGCGGCTCAACGAGGCGCTCAAGAACGACCGGGCGCGCATCCAGGTCGGGCGGATCTCGCCCTTCGGCCTGCTTGAGATGAGCCGCCAGCGCATCCGCACCGGCGTGCTCGAATCTTCCTCGATCCCCTGCGCCCATTGCGGCGGCTCGGGCTTCGTGCGGGCGACCTCCTCGGTGGCGCTGCACATCCTGCGCTCGATCGAGGAGGTGCTGCTCAAGTCGGCGAGCCACAACGTCGTGCTGCGCACCCGCACCGAGACGGCGCTCTACATCCTCAACCAGAAGCGGGCGCATCTCTTCGATCTCGAGCAGCGCTTCTCGGTCACGATCACCATTTCCGCCGACGACCGGCTCGTGGCGACCTCCGCCTTCCAGCTCGAACGCGGTGAGCCGGCGGTGAAGCACGAGGGCCCGGTGACGGGCGTGCGCGCCGTGGCGATCTCGCCGGTCTACGAGGCCGAGGAGTTCGAGGACGAGGCGGCCGAGAGCCAGGAGACCGAAGAGGTCGAGACCGAGGTCGAAGCGGAGGCTGAGGGCGCGTCCGAGGAGCGCCCCGCCGCCGACGCGTCCGAGGAGGGCGGTGGCCGTCGCCGCCGTCGCCGTCGCCGTCGCGGTGGCCGCGCCTCCGGTGAGGGCGAGGCCCGCGCGCGGGACGAGGACGGGACCGACAGCGAGGACGGAGCCGAGGACGGCGCGGAGGACGGCGACGATGCGCCCGATTCCGAGCCGGAGGCCGTCGAGGCGGCTCTCGGCGCTGCGTCCGAGCCGGACGAGACCGCATCGGACGCCGACGCCAACGGCGAGGACGCCAACGGACGCCGCCGTCGCCGCGGACGCCGGGGCGGTCGCGGCCGCGGCCGGACCGAGCGCAATGGCCGTTCGGATTCCGAGCAGGATTCCGATGCCGACGAGGTGCGGGCCACGGAGGAGTCCGAGGCGCATCCCGAGGAGACCGCCTCCGATACCCTGCCGGTCGGCCCCGAGGAGCCGTTCAACGATGCCGATGTGAGCACCGTCTCGCTCGCCGCCGAGAACGGCGCCGCGGCCGAGCCGCCGCCGGTCGTCCGCGCGCCGGAGCTCGAGCCGATCCAGGTCGAGTCCTTCGCCGAGGCCGCGACCGAAGCGGCAGCGCCCAGCCCGGCCAACGCCGAGCCCGCGCCGGAGCCCGTCGCGGTGGTGCTGACGCCGCCGGACCCGAACCGTCCCAAGCGGGCCGGCTGGTGGTCGCGCACCAAGGCGGCGTTGTCGGGGGAGTGAGGCGCGGCGCGGGATCGCGGATCCCGCGCACGGCTCCTGATGCGTCCTAATGGTTGCGAAGCGGGGTCCGGCTCAGCCGGGCCCCGCTTCGCGTATTGAGGTTTGCCGGAACTCGGACGACGAGCCTGTGCCCAGCTTCGAGAAGGGCCGGATGCGGTGCTGACGGACGCCGAGGAACTGACAGGCCAAGCGGCTGCCATCCAGCATGTGTCGGTTTACAGGTTCCCCCGAAACGACGGGGAGCCACAGCGCGAATGAGACGCGCAGGCAGGTGCCGTGGCCGCCACGACGATGGTGATGACCACGGGGACAGTTCGCCGACCCTTTCGGTGTGCATCCGCCGACGCGTAAGCCGGTCACTGTCGAAGATGCGCCGTGCTGAGGGCGGCGCGAGAGGCAGGTGCCGCTTGGGAGAAGCCGAGTGGCCCGGCCGGCGAACGGTTGACCAATCCGACCCGCTACGGTTGTAGACTCTCGGGATTCTCCCGATCGAGGTGCGGGCGGTGGCACGGTTTTGCTCTTGGCTGGCCTTCTCGGCCCTCCTGCTGGCCGTCGTCTACCAGGGCGGTCGAACGACGATCCTGGCACAGGGCATCGCGGCGCTCTCCATCGTCGTGCTGTTCCTGCATGCGCTGCTGACCCTCGGCGTGATCAGGGCGGGCGCCTTCCTCGCGATCTGCCTCACGGTGACCTTCGCGATCGAGAATCTCGGCGTCGCCACCGGATTTCCCTTCGGGGCCTACGAATTCCTTGTCGCGCCCGATCTCCCGCATGTGGGCGCGATCCCGGTCATCGTCGGGCCGCTCTATTTCGGGATCGGCTATCCCGCCTGGATCATCGCCTGCCTGCTTCTGGGAACCGATGTCGGCGGTCCGGCGAACCGCCGGGAACTCGCGTTTACGCCCGTCGTCGCGGCCTTCACCCTGACGCAGTGGGACGTGGTCATGGACCCGGCCAGCGCCACGATCGGACGGGCTTGGGCCTGGTTCGAGAGCGGCGGCTATTTCGGCATCCCGCTCTCGAACTTTTTCGGCTGGTTCCTGACGACGTGGCTGTTCTTCCAGGGCTTCGCCCTGTTTGCCTATCGAGATCGAGGCCGGCGTCAGAGCATCCGGCGGAGCCCGGCCTTCCTGGCGGTGCCGGTGTTGCTCTACGCCGCCTCCGCGCTCTGCCACCTGCCGCCGCTTCTCGACCCTGACACGGCGGTCGTGGATGCCGGCGGACGCTGCTGGTCTTCTGCCGACATCCGCGAGACGGCGGCGATCATGGCCCTGTTCACTATGCTCCCGGTCGCCGTTGTCGCCTTGATGAAGCTGGCAGGGATGGCGGACCCGCTGGGCGCGGAAACGGTTCGTGCGGACCGGCCCACGCATTTTCTGGCCTCCTGAAGGGGGCGAGCCGCGAACCGCTCCGCCAGCGGCTCAGCCCAGCCAACCCTTCAGCCGCGCCACCGCCTCGGCGCATTCGGCGTTCGAGCCGGCGAAGGAGAAGCGGATGTGGTGGCTGCCCTCCTCCGGGTCGAAGTCGAGGCCCGGGGTTGCGGCGACGCCCGCCTCCTCCAGCATCCGCCGGCAGAAGGCGCTCGCGTCGTCGGTGTGCCGGGCGATGTCGGCGTAGAGATAGAAGGCCCCGTCCACCGGGTGGATGTCGCTGAAGCCGAGGGACGGCAGTGCGTCGAGGAGCAGGGCGCGGTTGGCCGCGTAGCCCTCGCGGATCGCGACGATCTCGTCGAGGGTGTCGAAGGCGGCGAGCGCCGCGATCTGCGAGAGATAGGGCGCCGAGATGTAGAGGTTCTGCGCCAGCCGCTCGATTCCGCGGACCAGCGCCTCGGGCACCACCATCCAGCCCACCCGCCAGCCGGTCATGCAGTAGAATTTCGAGAAGGAGTTGATGACCAGCGCGTTCGCATCGAATTGCAGCGCGGTTGCCGTCGGCACGCCGTAGCTGAGGCCGTGATAGATCTCGTCGGAGATGAAGGGCAGCGAGAGCGCCCGCGCCGTGGCGCAGAGTTCGGCAAGCCGGGTCGGCTCGATCACCGTGCCCGAGGGGTTGGCCGGGCTCATCACCAGCAGGCCGGAGAGGGGCTGCGCCGCATGGACCGCGCGCACCAGCGCGGGGGTCGGGGCGTAGCGGTCCTCCGCACGCAGGGTCAGCGGCTGCGGGATCAGGTCGAGGGCGCGCAGGATGCCGTCATAGGCCGGGTAGCCGGGGCGCGGCACGCCGATCCGGGCGCCCGCATCGAACAGGGCGAGGAAGGCCAGCACGAAGCCCGCCGAGGAGCCCGTCGTCACCACCACCCGCTCCGGCGAGAGGCTGACGCCGTAGGTCTCGGCGTAGTGCCGGGCGATGCGCTCGCGCAGGCGCGGAAGCCCGAGCGCTTCGGTGTAGGGGATGCGCCCGTCGGCGAGCGCTCCTTGCGCCGCCGCGATCACCGCGCGGGGCGCGGGCGCCGAGGGCTGGCCGACCTCCATGTGCACGACGCCTTCCCCGCGCCGCTCGCGGGCGCCGGCGGCGGCCATCACGTCCATCGCCAGGAAGGGCGCCACGGCCTGCGCGCGGCGCGAGAGGGCGGGATCGGGGCTCAAGGGCGAGGCTCCTCACGGGAGAGGCGGGACCCCGGTCAGGTAGACCCTGCCGGCGCCCCGCTCAACCGCGGGAGGCGTCTACCAGGTGAGCTGCGCCCGGCCGATGAAGAGGTCGGCGTCGACGGTGCGGCGGCCGAAGTTCAGCGATTCCGCCGACGGTTCGGCATGCGAGCGGATGTAGTCGAAGACGAAGCGGATGTTGGGCTCGGGATACCAGTTCGCGCCCGCGGTGAAGTCGTGCTCGACGCCGCCGCGCACCTCACGGGATTCGAGGTCGATGGCGCTGTAGCGGACCCCGAGTTCGAACAGGCCGGTGCCGCCGCGGCTGACTCGCTGACGTTCCTCGACGGTGACGCCGGTGAAGACGCCGTACTCGCTGCCATAGGTCGGCACGACCCGGTAGGGCCGGCCCTTGTCGTTGAGCACCACCGAAGCCTGGATGTAGCCGCCCTGGAACAGCAGCGGCGGGCGTCCGTCGCGGCGCTCGATATCGGTGAGGATGTACTCGCCCTGGAGCCGGAACGGACCTTGCTGCCACGCCGCCTCGACACCGACCCGGCCGATCGCCGTGGCGTCGCGGATTGTCCGGGTGTTGACGAGCGGGCGGGCGAACAGGAACGCCTCCGAGCGGCTCGACAGGCTGAGGCTGCTGTCGTCGTCGCCCAGCGTCCGATAGCTGCCGGCGAGGCCGAGATGCAGCACGTCGTTCTTGTTCTCGGAGAGCCACGGCGTGTAGGTCAAGCGGGTGGTCGAGGCGATCCCGTTGTTCTGCAGGCCGGTGTTGATGTTGCCGCCGAACACGCCCGTCACCGCGGTCCAGTTGGCGCCGTGGGTACCGATGGCGGAGCCGAAGTTGCGCGCCGGGGCGAAGGCGTCGGCCTGGGAGCGCTCGGTGAACTGGCTGACATTGTCGCTGATGAGCTGATCGAGGCTGAACGGCTCCTTGAAGTTGCCCTGGGTGATGATGACGTCCTGAAAGCCCTTGTAGGCGACGATGGCGTCGCTCACCGGCACGCGCCGCTCGTTGAAGTCGTACTGGAAGGCGAATTCGGAGTCCTTGAGGTTGTAATAGGTCTCGATCCAGGCCCGGCGGATCGCCGCCGGCTCCTCGAACACCGTGCCGAAGCCGCGCTGCTGCACATGGCCCGTGCCGAAATCCCCCTGGAGCCGGCCGCCGATGCGGAATGTGCTGCCGTCGTCGAGCCGGACCGTGATGCCCTTCTCGTCGAGGGTCACGGGCGGCTTGGCCTCGGCCTTCTTGCGGGACGTCTCGTCGGCCGCGGCGGGGCCGGCGGAGCAGGTCAGGACCGAGGCGAGGGTCGAGACCGCGGCCAGGGCGAGGCTTGGGGCGGCGGCGGAAGCAAGGCAGCGGAGGGCGCGGCGGGGCGGCATCGGAACATCCAAGGCGGGGCAGGTCATGCTTAACCTTTGATGGTTTTGATGACCCGTGTACGACGCCTGGGATGAAAAGGCGGCCCTCGACCGCCGATACCGCGCGCTCGTTGCCGGAGGCCGCGTCAGGGCACCGTCTGCACCGCCCGGCCGAAGGCCTGCACCAGCCCACCCTCGAGCTTGCCCTGCATGCTCGACAGGATCGAGAGCGCGTCGCGGCTCGCCATCGGCACCTTGTAGGGGCGCCGCTCGATCAGGGCGGCATAGATGTCGCAGATCGTCAGCAGCCGCACGGGGTCGCCGATCGCGTCGGCGCAGAGCTTGTCCGGGTAGCCCGAGCCGTCGAGCATCTCGTGATGGTGGCGCGTCACCGCGAGCGTGATCGGGTCGCAGCCGCCGGACGCCATCAGAATCTCGTGGCCGATCGGTGCGTGGGTCTGCATCACCGCCCGCTCGTCGTCGTCGAGCCGGCCGGGCTTGTTGAGCACGGCGAGCGGGATGCGCGACTTGCCCACGTCGTGCACCAGCGCGGCGCGGGTCATGAGCTGCTTGTCCGTGGCGGAGAGGCCGAGATTCTGGGCGAAGGCGGCCACGACGCCGGAGACCAGCAGGCAGTGCTGGAAGGTCACGTCGTCGTGTGCCCACACCTCGTCGAGCCAGCGCGACAGGCCGCCCTCGTGGATGGCGTCGAGCACCGGGGCGATGCCCCGCTCCACGCTCGGCAGGTCGATCGGACCGGTCTGCGCCGATTCGAACAAGCGCGTCATCAGCGTACCCGCCCGCTCGGCCTCGCGGGTCACCACGAGGTCGGCCACCGACTTCTCGGGCCAGACCTCGCGCACCAGCGAGCCCACCACCATCCGCGGCTCGGCCAGCGCCGACAGGCACAGGGTGGCCCCGAGGTTGCGCGCCTCGGTGAAGGCGGATTGCTCGTTGCCGCGGGTCAGGCAGATCAGGGGCGCGCGCGTGCGTGCGGGGCGGCTCGCCAGCAAGCGCAGGCAGCGCTTGGCTTCGGGGCGGCTCAGGGTGATGTCGGCGATCACACCGCGGAAGGGGCCGATCCGGGCCCAGGTCTCGTCGGTGCCCACGACCCGGCACTCGGCGACCGCGCGCACGGCATCCACCAGGGACTGGCTTCGATCCGGGCGGTCGCTCAGCACGACGATCACGCTGCCCTCCCCGTTCCGGCCGAATCGTTGCTTGCCTGGAAGTTGCTTGGCTGGAACTTGAGGTGCATCATTTAGCAAATCGCTAAAATCGAACGACTTTCGGTTGCGCGGCCGGACGGGGCGGTCGCCGCGAAATCGCCGCAGCCCGGGAGCAGGTAACGGCGCGAGACCCTTCAGGGGGCTCCCGTCCGGATCAGATTCGGGTCGGCGCGGCGGATGCGCCGTGCCATAGTTTCGTCGGCGGGGCCGGTGGGAACGCCGTGTCGCTGGTCCCGGCCGGGATGTCGTCCCCGACATGCATTTCGAGGTATCGATGAAGCTCTTCCGCTCCGTTTCCGTCTTCGCCCTCGCCGGCGGCCTTGCGCTCGGTGCGGCCGTCGGCGCCCGCGCGGAGGATGCCGCCCCCTTCACCGACGCCCAGCGCAAGGCGATCGAGGGGATCGTCAAGGACTACCTCGTCAAGAACCCGGACGTGCTGCAGGAGGCGATCGCCGAGGGCGAGCGCCGCGCCCAAGAGACGCAGAAGCTCGCCCAGGCCGCCGCGCTGAAGGAGTCGCGCGAGGCGCTGACGAACTCGCCCCACGGCATCGTCGCCGGCAACCCGAACGGCGACGTCACCGTGGTCGAGTTCTTCGATTACAATTGCGGCTATTGCCGCAAGGCCTTCACCGACGTGCAGACCCTGATCAAGTCCGATCCGAAGCTGCGCGTGGTGCTCAAGGACTTCCCCGTGCTCGGCGCCGAGTCGCTGGAGGCGAGCCGGATCGCGCTCGCGGCCAAGCTCCAGCTCAAGCCGGAGAAGATGTTCGACTTCCACGCCAAGCTGCTCGAGACCAAGGGCCGCATCAACGGCGAGCGGGCGATCGCGGTGGCCAAGGAATTCGGTGCCGACGTGGAACGCCTGAAGAAGGACGCGCAGGGGCCGGAGGTGAAGGCCGCCCTCACCGAGAATGTGGGCCTCGGCGACAAGCTCAGCCTCTCGGGCACCCCCGCCTTCGTGATCGGCGACGAGATCCTGCCCGGCGCGGTCGGCGTCGAGCCGATGCGCAAGACCATCAGCG
This sequence comes from Methylorubrum sp. SL192, assembly GCF_026672325.1. Classification (NCBI taxonomy): domain Bacteria; kingdom Pseudomonadati; phylum Pseudomonadota; class Alphaproteobacteria; order Hyphomicrobiales; family Methylobacteriaceae; genus Methylorubrum; species Methylorubrum sp. SL192. The sequence goes on along the minus strand of NZ_JAPPQV010000003.1, from coordinate 2,942,934 downwards.
ACATCCGCCAGTGCGGCCACGCGAGCTGCTGAGCCGCTGCTCTCGACGGAAAGAAACAAGGGCCCGGTGCGGATCGACCGCACCGGGCTCTTCTTCGTTCAGGCCGCCGCGGCGCGGGGATCGCTTTGGAGCGGGCGCTCGCCGCGGATGCTGGTCTCGTTGCCGGCCTCGGGCCGTGCCTGGCCACCGGGATAAGGCGGATCGGGGTTCACCCATTCCGCCCGCTGGCGCGGCAGGGCGCTGGGATGCTCCTTCTGCAGGAAGCCGATCATCTTCTCGCGCACCTCGCAGCGCAGATCCCAGGTCTGCGGCGCGTTGCGGGCGCTCACCAGCATCCGCAGCTCGATCACGCCCTCCCGCGCGTCCGAGACCTGCAGGTTGACCACGTTGCCGTCCCACAGCCGGGACGCCCCGGCGATCCGCCGCAATTCCTTGCGCATCGCCTCGATCGGCGCCCGGTGATCGACGTAGAGGAACACCGAGCCGATCAGCGAAGCGCCCTCGCGGGTCCAGTTCTGGAACGGCTTCTGGATGAAGTAGGTCAGCGGCAGGACGAGGCGGCGCCAGTCCCACAGCCGCACGACGACGTAGGTCGCGTTGATCTCCTCGACCCAGCCCCACTCGTTCTCGACGATGACCGCGTCCTCGATCCGGATCGGCTGGGTGATGGCGATCTGGATGCCCGCCACGAGGTTGGAGAGCACCGGCTGCATCGCCAGCCCGAGGATCAGCCCGGCCGCGCCCGCCGAGGCGAGCAGGCTCACCCCGTATTGCCGCACCGGCTCGAAGGTCATCAGCGCGATGGCGATGGTGACGATGGCCACCAGCGTCAGCGCCGCTCGCTCGAGGATGCGCATCTGGGTGAAGTGCTTGCGGGCGAGCAGGTTGTCTTCCGCATCGAGCTTGAACCGGCGCAGGTAGATCACGGTGGCGATGTGGATCGCGGTGGCGCAGGTCCAGCCCGCGAGCGTCACGAAGGCGACGAGCAGCACCTGATTGAGGACGAGCCGGATCTGCCAAGTGAGCGGCGCGGTGGAGACCGCGAGCGTCAGGCTCATGACCAGCAGCGCGAGCCGGCTCGGACCGCGGGTGCGTGACACCAGCGAGCGCCAGAACAGGCTCTTCCCGCTCACCGCCCTCTGCGCGAAGCGATAGGCCACCCCGTGCAGGGGCAGCACCAGCGCGCAGCAGCCGGCCACCAGGATCGGGCTCGCCACCCACCAGGGCCATTGGACGATCCAACCGATCAGCTCGTCGAAGAATGCGTGGGCTTGCGCCATCGATATCCTCTCGCGGCCGATCCTGCCGGCGAAGGATGCGAGCCGGGCGAGCCCCCGGTATTGCCCGAGGTCCCTTCGCCCGAGATCCCTTCGCCGGAAGGACCACACCGGGGGCAATGATCGCTGACGGACACGGTTCCGCACTGCACAATAGCCCGGAAATCCGCTCCGGCCGGGCGCAGTTTTCTGCCTGAAGCAGCCTCCGTGAAGCCTGCCAGCGCCCTCGTATCGAGGGTGACGGCGCGAGGTTTCACGAGCCGTTGCAACAGGCCGAACGGCTCTTCCGGAGCCTTGCACGAGGCCGCGCCGGCACGGCCTGCGGCCGCCGATGATCGGCGACCCGGACGCCCGTGCCGCGATCGCGAAGGTCTGGGACGTGCGGCGCTGCCTCGCCCTCATCGGGGGCCCGATACCCGGCGCGGACGACCGCCCGCTGTTGCGGGTCGATCGGATCGTCGGCGCATGCGGCCGGGGCTGAGCCTTCAGCCCGCCGCTGGCCCGCTGTCCCGCAGGGCCCGGCGCAGCACCTTGCCGACATTGGTCTTGGGCAGGCTGTCCTGGATCACGATCCGGCGGGGCACCTTGTAGCCGGTGAGGCTCGCGCGGGCATGCGCCCTGAGCGCGTCCGGCTCCACGGACGGATCGCGCAGGACCACGTGGGCGACGACCATCTCGCCGCTCTCGCCGCAGGGCGCGCCGACCACGGCGCATTCGACCACCGCCGGGTGGGTGGCGAGCACGTCCTCGACCTCGTTCGGGTAGACGTTGAAGCCGGAGACGAGGATCATGTCCTTCATCCGGTCGACGATGCGGATCTGCCCGTCCGGCGTCATCACCGCCACGTCGCCGGTGCGGAAGAAGCCGTCGGCGGTCATCGCCGCCCGCGTCTCCTCCGGGCGGTTCCAGTAGCCGGCCATCACCTGGGGGCCGCGCACGCAGAGTTCGCCGGGCACGCCGAAGGGCAGCACCGTGCCATCCTCGGCGCGGATCGTCACCTCCGTCGAGGGCAAGGGATAGCCGATCGTCCCGGTCCAGTCGGCGAGCCCGAGCGGGTTGACGCTCACCACCGGCGAGGTCTCCGACAGGCCGTAGCCTTCGAGGATGGTCTGGCCGGTGATCGCCTTCCAGCGGGCGGCCACCGCCGACTGCACCGCCATGCCGCCGCCGACCACGTACTCCACGTTTGAGAAATCGACCGTGCCGATCTTCGGGTGGTTGTTCAGCGCGTTGAACAGCGTGTTCACCCCGGCGAAGTTGGTGAAGCGGGTGCGGCTGAGCGTCTTCACGAAGCCGTCGAGATCGCGCGGGTTCGGGATTAGCAGGCAGCAGCCGCCGAGCCGGAAGAAGAACAGGAAGCAGGCCGTCAGCGCGAAGATGTGGTAGAGCGGCAGCGCCGTCACCGCCACGTGCCCGTCCCCCTCCCCCGCCGGGCCGCGGAACCACGCCCGGCTCTGCTCGACATTGGCCATGATGTTGCGGTGGGTCAGCATCGCCGCCTTGGCGATGCCGGTGGTGCCGCCGGTATATTGCAGGAAGGCGACGTCGCCGGGCTCGATCGCGACCGAGGGGCGCTTGAGGCCGCGGCCCGCCCGCACCACCGCCTCGAACCGCAGGGTCCGCCTGGCCGGTAGGGTGTAGGGCGGCACCGCCCGCTTCACCCGCCGCGAGACGAGATCGACGATCCGTCCCTTCAGCCCGAGCAGGTCGCCGGGGCCCGCCACGACGATCCGCTCCAGGCTCGGCATCTGCGGCAGCGCCTGCGCGACCGTGTGGCAGAAGTTCTCCAGCACGAAGAGGACGCGGGCGCCGGAATCGTTGATCTGCGCGGCGAGTTCGCGCGGGGTGTAGAGCGGGTTGACGTTGACGACGGTGCAGCCCGCCACCAGCACGCCGAGCAGCGAGACGGGACAGGCCGGGACGTTGGGCATCATCACCGCGATGCGGTCGCCGATGCCGTCCACACCCGTCTCGCTGCCCTTGCCGGCCTTGCCGTAGCCGTTGGCGGCGAGCCACGCCGCCACCGCCTGCGCCGCGGCGCCGACCTCGCGGTAGCGCAGGCTCGCGCCGAAGCAGGTGACCGCCGGACGCTCGGCGAAGCGCAGCACGCTGCGGTCGAACAGATCGACCACGGTGCCGACGGAATCGACGTCGATGTCGGCGGGAATGCCGGGGGGATAGGCGGCCAGCCAAGGACGCTCCGCGCTCCGGTCCTGCGCCATCCTTGTCCCTCCTGCCCTGTGGCACGCGGCTTATGAGGGCCGGGCTCAGCCCGGCTCCGCCGCTTCCCGTCGTGGCTTAAGCGTTTCCGGCGCGTTCGATCAAGCCACGCCCACCCGCGCGGCTTGAGGTGTCACCCGAGTCGTCCGCTGCGGCCGCAGGCGGGCGGCCATGAGCAGCCCATGCGGCAGAGCGGCGAGCGTCAGCACCAGGGCGGCCACGACGAGGTCGCGGGCGTCGAGCGGGCGGCGCGGCCACGGGCCGAACCCGGCATCGCGGGCGAGCCCGATCACGGCGGCGGCGAACCACAGCGCCAGGAAGCCCGCGACCCATCCCAGTAGCGCCCGCCCGGCCCCACGCCAGCGGCTCCCGCTGCGCGCCGGACCCGGCCGGCCGACCAGACGCGCGCCGAGCCCCATGGCCAGCCCGAACAGGCCCGCGGCGGCCCCTGCCCCCATCGCATAGGCGATCACCATCGGCGTGCCGTTGAGGAAGGCACCGCTGCCGGTGGCGAAGCCGGCCCGCAGGACGAGGCCGCCGAAAGTCGGGTGCAGGCTCGCCGCCAGGAACAGCGCGAGGCCGATCCCCCCGCCGACGACCCGCCGGACCAGCGAGGCGGAGCCCGGCGCCAGCATGACGGCCAGGATGCGGGTGAGCCCGTAGACCAGCGCGAAGACGAAGAGCGGGTAGCGGTCGAGGAAGAAGCCGTAGAACCGCGCCGCCACGTCCGGCGGCATCGCGCTGCGTTGATCGAAGCCGGTGAGGAAAGCAACGAACAGGGCGGTCAGCGCCGCCAGCAGCGGCGCCGCGGCGATGGCCAGACTGCCCCGTTCCGAGCGCGAGGCGCGCGCCTCCGCCGGGCCGGCCTCCGGGCCGGCGGAGAGCGCTCCGGTGCGGCTCACCGCTCGTAGTGTTCGCGCACGAGCCGGTCGAGCAGGCGCACGCCCCAGCCCGCGCCCCAGCTCCGGTTGATCTCGGAGGGGGTGGAGGACATGCCGACGCCGGCGATGTCGAGATGGGCCCACGGCACGTCGTTGACGTAGCGCTTGAGGAAGGCGGCCGCCGTGGCCGCGCCGCCGTGGCGCCCGCCGGTGTTCTTCATGTCGGCGAACTTCGAGTCGATCGCCTTGTCGAAGGCCGGGATCAGCGGCATCCGCCACACCTTCTCGCCCGCCGCCTCGCCGGCCGCGGTGATCTGGCCTGAGAGCGCGTCGTCGTTGGAGAACAGGCCGGCGATGTCCTGGCCGAGCGCGACGATGATCGCGCCGGTGAGGGTGGCCAGATCGATCATCGCCTTGGGCTTGTAGGTCGCCTGGACGTGCCAGAGCACGTCGGCGAGCACGAGGCGGCCTTCCGCGTCGGTGTTGATGACCTCGATGGTTTGCCCTGAGAGCGAGGTGACGATGTCGGAGGGGCGGTAGGCCGCACCGTCGGGCATGTTCTCGACGATGCCGATGGCGCCGATCACGTTCGCCTTGGCCTTGCGCGAGGCCAGGGCGTGCAGGGTGCCGACGACGGCGGCCGAGCCGCCCATATCGCCCTTCATGTCCTCCATGCCGCCGGCCGACTTGATCGAGACGCCGCCGGAATCGAACACCACGCCCTTGCCGATCAGGGCCAGAGGCGGCTCCGCGGCGTCGTCCGCCCCGTTCCAGCGCATGATGACCACCCGCGGCTCGCGGGCCGAGCCCTGCGCCACCGCGAGCAGGGCACCCATGCCGATCTCCTTCATCCGCGCCACGTCGAGGATCTCGACCTCGACGCCGAGCTGCGTCAGCTCGGAGACGCGCCGGGCATATTCCTCGGGGTAGAGGACGTTCGGCGGCTCGTTGACGAGGTTGCGGGCGAGGATCACGCCCTCGGCGACCGCCTCGGCGCTCCGCGCGGCAGCCTCGGCCGCGGACGGGTCGGCGACCCGCAGGGTCAGCGCGGCACCCGCCTCGTCCTCGTCCTTCTTCTTGGTCTTGTACTGGTCGAAGCGGTAGCTGCGCAGGCGTGCGCCCAGGGTGAAGTCGGCGACATCGCGGGCGCTGGCGGCGAAACCGGGCCCGTCGATCACGACGCGGGCGCTGCGGGCGCCGACCTTGCCGGCGGTGAAGCCGCCCAGCACGGTCCAGTCGATCTTGGCCCGGTCCTTCTCCGATCCCAGCCCGATCACCACGAGCCGGTCGGCCTCCAGCCCCGCCGGAGCCGGGAGGACCAGCGCGCTCTGCGCCTTGCCCTTGAAGCGCTCGCTCGCCGCGGCGCGGGCGACCAGCTCGGTGCCGGGCTGGCCGAGCGCCTCGGAGGCGGCACCGGTCAGGGCGAGGTCGTCGCCCACGAACACCACGAGGTCGCCCCCCGTGCCGCGCGACGACAGCGGCTCAAAGGTGATTTCGATCCCACCGGCCATGATGCTCTTCGCTCTCAACCCGTCTTCCGCCGGCTCCTCCGCGTGCCCCGCGAAAACCGGCGAACCTGTGTACCCGCTGAAACGCAGAACGCAACGCGGGGACGGGGCGCAGGACCCGTGCCCGCTGGCCGCGTGCCTCGAGGGAGGTTGAACTCGCCGTGCTGCTTCCGGTCCTCCCCGCCGCGAAACGGCCTCATTCCAAGCGCCCGAAGCCGGCAGTATCGGCGCCTTGTCCCTTGCATGGGGTGCCGCTCGCGGTGAGTGAATGAAGGACCGGTTCGGGCGGCGCGGATGACGCAGATCGAGCGCTACATATTCAGGATCGCGCTCGGGGCCTTCCTCACCTGCCTGATCGGCCTCACCGGCACGATCTGGGTGACGCAGGCCCTGCGCGAACTCGACCTCGTCACGGCCAAGGGGCAGACGCTCCTCGTCTTCCTGTTCATCACCGCCCTGTCGCTGCCGACGCTGATCACGGTGATCGCCCCGGTCGCCCTGTTCATTGCCTGCGTCTACGCGCTGAACAAGCTCAACGGCGATTCCGAGCTGATCGTGATGTCGGCCGCCGGCATGCCGCCGCGCCAGTTGCTGCGCCCCTTCGCGACCCTGGCCTTCGCGATCAGCGTCGTGGTCGCCTTCCTGACGATCCAGGTGATGCCCTCCTCCTTCCAGGAGCTGCGCGACGTGCTGACCCGGGTGCGGGGGGATTTCGTCGCCAACGTCGTCAAGGAGGGCCAGTTCACGGCGCTCGACAACGGCATCACCTTCCATTTCCGCGAGCGCGGCGCCGACGGCTCGCTCCAGGGCCTGTTCATCCAGGACAAGCGCGAGGCCGGCAAGGCGGTGGTCTACCTCGCCGAGCGCGGGCGCGTCAGCGAGGTCGATGGGCAGACCTATCTCGTGCTGGAAAAGGGCAGCATCCACCGTCAGCAGAAGGACAGCCGCGATTCCTCGATCGTGAGCTACGAGCGCTACGCCGTCGATCTCGCCGCCTTCACGCCGCCGGATTCCGAGACGGTCTACAAGCCGCGCGAGCGCTCGACCATGGCGCTGCTCTTCCCCGATACGGGCGAGGGCTATTACCGCCTGCAGAAGGGCCGCTTCCGGGCCGAACTCCACGACCGGCTCTCCGCCTGGCTCTACCCACTGGCGCTGGCCTTCATCGCGTTCGCCGCTCTGGGCGATCCGCGCACCACGCGCCAGGGCCGGGGCTTGGCCGTGGCCGGCGCGGTCGTGGGCGTGATCGCACTGCGCATCGCCGGCTTTGCCGCGAGCAGCGCGGCCGTGCGCAGCCCCGGCGCGGTGGTGGCGATCTACGCCGCGCCGCTCGGGGCGATCGCCCTCTCCTGCCTGCTGATCTTCGGCGGTGCCCGCACTCGCGCGATGAACGAGTGGTTCGGCCGGCTCGGGCGAAGGCTCGCCGGCAGCCTGCGGCGGCGCCCGCTCGCCGGACGGGCCTGAGGGTGCCGGCATGCTGATCGGAGCGACCCTCGGCCGCTACTTCGCGTGGCGCTTCGTGCGCACCATCCTCGGCGTGTTCCTCACCGTCTTCGCCCTGGTCTACACCCTCGACTTCGTCGAGCTGCTGCGGCGGGCGGGCGACGCGGAGGGCGCCTCGCCGGGGCTGATGGCGCAGCTCGCGCTCTACCGCACGCCCGCCGTGGCCGAGAGCGTGCTGCCCTTCGCGGTGCTGTTCGGCTCCATGGCCGCCCTGCTCCAGCTCTCGCGCAAGCTCGAACTCGTGGTGGCGCGGGCCGCCGGCATCTCGGCGTGGCAGTTCCTCCAGCCCGGCGCCTTCGTGGCGCTGGCGATCGGCGCCCTGGCGATCGGCGCCTACAATCCCCTGTCCGCGGCGCTCAAGCAGCGCTCCAGCGAGATCGAGGCGAAGATCTTCGCCAAATCCACCAAGGCCGGCACCGGCAAGGACCTGTGGCTGCGCCAGCGCAGCATCGACGGGCAGGCGATCATCCGCGCCGAGACGGCGGTCGAGGGCACGACCACGCTGGCCGGCGTCACCGTCTTCCAGTTCGACGAGGCCGGCGCGTTCGCCGCGCAGATCGAGGCGGCGCGGGCGACCCTGCACGACGGCTGGTGGGAGTTGCGCGATGTGCGCGTTCTCACACGCGATGAACCGCCCGAAAGCCACGAGGTCTACCTCGTCGCCTCGACGCTCGATCCGAGCCAGATCCGCCAGCGCTTCACCCCTCCGGAATCTGTGCCCTTCTGGCAACTTCCGGAGACCATCGCACGCCACGAGCGGGCCGGGCTGGATGCCACGCGCTACCGGCTCCAGTACGATGTGCTGCTGGCAACGCCCCTGCTCTACCTCGCGATGGTCCTTGTGGCGGCAACGGTTTCCTTAAGGTTCTTCCGCTTTGGTGGTGTCGGAAAACTGGTGCTCGGCGGGGTGAGCGCGGGCTTCGTGCTCTACGTCGCGCGGCAGGTCATGGAGGGCCTCGGCGCGTCGGGGATGGTCGCGCCGACAGTGGCGGCATGGTTCCCGGCCGTGGTAGGAAGCTTGCTCGGTACGCTCACGCTTCTCTACCAGGAGGACGGCTGATGCACGGTTGTCCGGGTCGGGACGGGTTCGGTCGTGCAAGGGACTATCGTGATCGGCGTGCAGGGGGCTGCACAGGGTTCGAGGGACGCGTTGCGTAAGGTCGCCGACATCGCGATCACGGTCTCCATGGCCGCACTGCTGACGGCAGCCTACGGGCTCGCCGCGCCGCGCGCCCATGCCCAGGCCGGACTGGAGAAGCTCGCCGGCTCCAAGCCCGGCGAGAAGGGCCAGCGCCTGCTCGTCGAGGCCGACGAGCTGATCTACGACAACGACCGCAACACCGTGACCGCGCGCGGCAATGCCGAGCTGCATTACGGCGCGCGCACGCTCCAGGCCGACCGGGTGCGCTACGACCGCGGCACGAGCCGCGTCTTCGCCGAGGGCAATGTCCGCCTCACCGACGAGACCGGGGCCCTGGTCACCGGCGAGCGGATGGAGCTGACCGACGACTTCAAGAACGGCTTCGTCGAGGCCCTGCGCATCCAGCAGACCGTCGTGATGAAGGGCGAGACGGTGCGCACCCGCATCTCCGCCCCGCGGGCGGAGCGAATCGCGGGCGAGCAATCGAGCTTCGACTACGCGACCTACACCGCCTGCGAGCCGTGCAAGGACCATCCGGAGACGCCGCCGCTCTGGCAGATCAAGGCGGCCAAGATCATCCACAACAATGAGACCCACACGATCAGTTACGAGGATTCGAGCCTCGAAATCGGTGGGATCCCGGTCGCCTACCTGCCCTATTTCGAATCCGCCGACCCGACGGTGAAGCGCAAGACCGGCTTCCTGACGCCGCGCTTCATCACCTCGACCCCGCTCGGCAGCGGCGTCGCGACTCCGTACTTCATCAACCTCGATCCGAGCTACGACCTGACGATCACGCCGGCCTTCGTCTCGCGCCAGGGCGTGCTGGGCCAGGCCGAGTTCCGCCAGCGCCTCGACAACGGCAGCTACAATCTGCGCCTGTCGGGTATCTTCCAATCGACGCCCTCGGCCTTCCTGCCGGGGCCGCTGGGTGCGGCCGACCGCGAGTTCCGCGGCTCGGTCGAGACGCGCGGGCGCTTCTTCATCAACGAGCACTGGCGCACGGGCTGGGACCTCGTCGGCGTGACCGACAAGTGGTTCCTCGACAACTACCGCATCCGCAACCAGAGCATCACCACCGACTATTTCCGCGAGGCGGTGTCGAGCGCCTACCTGATCGGCCAGGGCGACCGCTCGTGGTTCGAGGCGCGCGGCTACTACTTCAAGGCCCTGTCGAGCTTCGACTGGCAGAAGGAGCAGCCCGTCGTCCTGCCGGTGATCGACTACGACAAGCGCATCAATGGGCCGGGCAGGCTCGGCGGCGAGGTGCGGTTCGAGGCCAACGTCACGAGCCTCAGCCGCGAGGCGACCGACTTCCAGGGCATCCCGCGCACGGGCAGCTATCTGTTCGCCCCGAGCGTCAACGGGATCAGCTATCCGCTCTACGAGACCTGCACCACCTTCGTGCGCGACCGCTGCATCGTGCGCGGTTTGGGCGGCGTCGACACGCGACTCTCGGCCCAGGTCTCCTGGCGCCGCAGCTTCATCGACGATTTCGGCCAGGTCTTCACGCCGTTCACCTATCTGCGCACCGACGCCTTCTTCGTGAACCCGAGCCGCTCGGGCTTCCAGAACGCCTTGGTGAACAACATCACCACCGTCGATGACGGCTTCTCCGGCCGGGTCATGCCGGCGATCGGCCTCGACTACCGCTATCCCTTCGTCGCCGATTTCGGCGGGCTCGGCGTCCATACCCTGGAGCCGATCGCCCAGGTGATCGCCCGGCCCTCCGAGACCCGGATCGGCCGCCTGCCCAATGAGGACGCGCAGAGCCTGGTCTTCGACGACACCTCGCTGTTCGAGTGGGACAAGTTCTCCGGCTACGACCGGGTCGAGGGCGGCGTGCGGGCCAATCTCGGCGCGCAATATTCGGTCGTGACCCCGTCCGGCTGGTACGCGAACCTGATGTTCGGCGAGTCGATCCAGATCGCGGGCGTGAACTCGTTCCGCCGCGGGGATCTGGCCAATGTCGGCCTCGATTCCGGCCTGGAGAACCGCCGCTCGGATTTCGTCGGCCGCTTCCAGCTCTCGCCTAACCAGAACATCAGCTTCATCAGCCGCGCCCGCTTCGACCAGCGCGACTTTGCCGTGAATCGGTTCGAGACCGGCGTGACCGCGCGGTTCTCGCCGTTCCTGCCGCTCGAAACCTCGCTGTTCTACTCGTTCTACGAGGCGCAGCCGGCGCTCGGCTTCGCCCATCGCCGCGAGGGCGTGACGGCCTCGGCCACCTACCGCATCACCCCGAACTGGTTCGTCACCGGCTCGGCGCTCGTCGACTTCACCCGCTACCTCGACACCCGCGACACCTTCGCCGACCTCTACACCGCCTATCTCACCAACCCGGTCGGCCTCGCCCCGGTCTACAGCAGCCCCGGCCTGACCTACCTCTCCGGCCTGAGCCTCGGCGGCGGCTATCAGGACGAGTGCACCACGGTCTCGCTCAACTACATCGTCTCGCCCATCGCCACCGCGATCGGCGTGCGCGAGCGCAACCAGACCGTGCTGCTGCGCCTGGAATTGAAGACTTTGGGCGAGGCGGACCTGCGCCAGAACGTCAGCAGCTCGACCACCGCCGACGGTATCGCCTCGGTGCGCTGAGATGGTCGTCTGCGCCGGGATACGACGATGCTGAAGGGGGCGGCCGATTCGCTGATCCGCGCCTACGGCGCCTTGGCCACGCTCCCGTTCAGGTTCCGCCGGGACCGCATCGCCCCGCCGAAGGACCTGGCGCACGGCGCCTGGATCGACACCCTGTCGGAGCGCTTCGACAAGCCGGGTCTGCGCGTGCTGGAGGTGGGTTCGCGCAACGTCACCGGCGCCAACTTCCGCCACCGCTTCGCCCAGGCGGAGTATGTCGGCTTCGATCTCTACGCGGGCGAGAACGTCGATGTGGTCGGCGATGCCCACCGGCTTTCCCACTATTTCGGGGACGATGAGCGCTTCGACCTGATCTTCTCCTCGGCGGTGTTCGAGCATCTCGCCATGCCCTGGGTGGCAGCGGTCGAGATCGCCAAGCTCCTGAAGGTCGGCGGCCACGTCTTCGTCGAGACGCACTTCTCGTTTCGCTCGCACGAGCGGCCGTGGAATTTCTTCCAGTTCTCGGACATGGGCCTGCGCGCGCTGTTCAACGACGCCTTCGGCTTCGAGCTGATCGACAAGGGCATGAGCAGCCCGATCGTCGGCTACTTCACCGACCGGGCGCGGTCGGGCCTGCGCTTCGCGCCGATCACCGAAATGTACGGCCACAGCGAAATCCTGTGCCGCAAGCGTGCCGAGCCGGCGGGCTTCGACTGGGCCCGCATCCCCCTCGACGCCATCGTGGACGGCACGCGCTACCCGGCGCCGAGCCGGTAAGGCTGAAACGCCATCGGGTTGGCGATACCCGCGACATCGCCCCACGGATTGCCCGCTGGGGCATCGGGAGCCAACCAAAGGCGACGGGCGCGGTGCGCTCGCTTGCGTCCCCGTTCGCTTGCCATCCCAGGACGCGGCCGCACCCTGTGCAGCCGCACCACGGCGAGGCCGGAAATCCTGTGATGGGCGGGCTTCGGCGCGCTCCGTGCTTGACCCCGTCCCGCCCGGCACCGACGGTGGCGCGCAAAATCGGACGGGAACGGACATGGCCCTCCTTCAGCGGCTTCTCTCCTACGCCTCCTCGGCCTTCGGCCTGCCGACCCCGGCCGAGACGGTGCCCGATGGCAGTGAGGAGCATCTCGCGGCGACCGCGCTGCTCGTCCACGTCGCCCGCGCCGACGGCGTGCTCGACCCGGCCGAGGGCGAGCGGCTGGTGCGCCTCGTGCGCCGCCGCTACGCCGCCAGCGACGCGGAAGCTGAGAGCCTGATTGAGCGCGCCGCCACCTTCGAGGCGCAGACCCGCGACATGACGAGTTTGGTCGAGCTGATCGGCAGCGACGGCAGCAGCTCGGAAGAGCGGGGGCGGCTGCTTGCCATGGCGTGGTCGGTGGCCGGCGCCGACGGCGATCTGCACGAGTTCGAGGAGGCCCTGGTCTGGCGCCTCGGCAAGCTGCTCGGCTTCGACGAGCCGGCGATCACGGCGGCCCGCGACCGCAGCTTCCGCGAGCCCGCCGGCGCGTGATGATGAATCCGGATTTCGAAAAGGCGAGCCTTTTCGCGGGTCCAGGCGCGGGTCCAGGGCAGAGCCCTGGGACAAGATCGCGGCGCCGCCCCGTGACCCCGCCAAAGGGATGATCCCCTTGGGATCCCGGACGTTTCGATGATCGTCAGCCTGACCCTGATCCTGCTCGCCCAGCTTGTGGGCGAAATTGCCGCCCGCGCCGCCGGCCTGCCGGTGCCGGGGCCGGTGATCGGCATGGCGCTGCTCCTCATCTTTCTGGTGCTGCGCGACCGGACGCAGCCGGCCTCGAACCGCTGGCTGCCGCCGCCGCTGGTCGATGGCGGGCTGGAGGGCACCGCCAAGGGGATGCTCGCGCATCTCTCGATCCTGTTCGTGCCGGCCGGCGTCGGCATCGTCGGCAAGCTCGACGTGCTGGCGAGCCACGGGGTGGCGCTCGCCGTCGTGCTCACCCTCTCCGTGACCCTGACCCTGGCGGCGACGGTGCTCACCTTCGTCGCGGTCTCCAAGCTTCTGGACCGCCGATGACCGGCGAGTTCGCGCTCTGGGTTTATCTCAGCCACACGCCGCTGCTGTGGCTCACCGTGACGCTGCTGGCCTATGCGGTAGCCGACCGCCTGTTTCAGGCGGCCGGGCGCCACCCGATGGCCAACCCGGTGATCCACGCGATCTGGATGATCGGCCTCGTGCTGACGCTGACCGGCACGCCCTACCGCGCCTATTTCGAGGGCGCGCAGTTCGTGCACTTCCTGCTCGGCCCGGCCACGGTGGCGCTCGCCGTGCCGCTCTACGAGCGGCGGGCGACGGTGATGCGTGCGCTCCTGCCGATGCTCGCCGCCCTTCTGGTGGGCTGCGTCACGGCGATGACCTCGGCGCTGGTCTTCGCCAAGCTCGTCGGCATTCCCTATGATGTGCGCCTCGCCATGGCCCCGAAATCCGTGACCACGGGCGTGGCCATGGGCATCGTCGAGGCGCTCGGCGGCGACCCGACGCTGGCCGCCGTGCTGGTGATGCTGACCGGCATGGCCGGCGCGGTGATCGTCACGCCGCTGATGCGGACCCTGCGCATCGAAGACATGCGCGCCCGCGGCTTCGCGGCGGGGCTCGCCGCCCACGGGCTCGGCACCGCCCGCGCCTTCCAGGTCAGCGAGGTCGCCGGCACCTTCGCCGGCATCGCCATGGGGCTCAACGCGTTCCTGACGGCGGTTCTCGTGCCGGTGGCGGTGAGTTTCTTGCGCTGAACCTCCCGCATTGCGCTGCGGCGCAGCACGCCGTAAACCCCACCGCAATCGCTCGGACCCGGTGCAAGCCCGGGTGGCTCTTCCGGCCGCCGATCCGCCGGACCACGCATTCGCGACGCTCGCTCCCCTCCCCGCATCAGCCGGCGGAGCCTTGCGTCCCTCTGCGGAATCTTTTGCAATGTCATCGACGGTTTCAACCGCCCGCGGGCGGTTCGGCTCGACTTGGTTCGCCAACTGGTTCGCTAACCCTTGGGCCGACATCCTCTCCGGCATCGTCGTCGCGCTCGCCCTGATCCCGGAGGCGATCGGCTTCTCGGTGATCGCCGGGGTCGATCCGAAGGTCGGGCTCTACGCCTCGGTCGTGATCGCCTGCGTTATCGCCTTTGCTGGCGGGCGCCCGGCCATGATCTCGGCCGCCACCGCCGCCACGGCGGTGGTGATGGTCGATCTCGTGCGCGACCACGGCGTCCAGTATCTCTTCGCCGCCACCATCCTGATGGGCGTGTTCCAGATCCTGGCGGGCCTCGCCCGGCTCGGGCGGCTGATGCGCTTCGTCTCGCGATCGGTGATGACCGGCTTCGTCAACGCGCTGGCGATCCTGATCTTTTTAGCGCAGCTGCCCGAACTCACCGGTGTGACACCGGCCACCTACGGGCTGATCGCGCTGGGGCTCGCGATCATCTACGGCTTCCCCAAGCTCACCCGCGCGGTGCCCTCGCCGCTCGTCGCCATCGCCGTGCTGACGGCGCTGACCGCGTATCTCGGGCTCGACGTGCGCACCGTCGCCCATCTCGGCGCGCTGCCGACCGCCCTGCCGAGCTTTGCCCTGCCGGACGTGCCGCTGACCTTCGAGACCCTGCGCATCATCCTGCCCTACTCCGCGACGCTCGCCGCGGTCGGCCTGCTGGAGAGCCTGCTCACGGCGCAGATCGTCGACGACATGACCGATACCGGCAGTTCCAAGAACCGCGAATGCATGGGCCAGGGGCTCGCCAACATGAGTTCGGCCGTGTTCGGCGGCATGGGCGGCTGCGCGATGATCGGGCAATCGGTCATCAACGTCTCGTCCGGCGCACGCGGCCGGCTTTCGACCCTGGTGGCCGGCAGCTTCCTCCTCGCACTGCTGGTCCTGTTGCAGGATCTCCTGGCCATCGTCCCCGTCGCGGCGCTGACGGCGGTGATGATCATGGTCTCGCTCAACACCTTCTCCTGGCGCTCGCTGCTACAGCTGCGCACCAACCCGCTGCCCTCCTCCCTGGTGATGCTCGCCACCGTCGCAGTGGTGGTCGCCACCCGCGATCTGGCCATCGGCGTGCTCGTCGGCGTTCTGCTCTCGGGCGTGTTCTTTGCCGGAAAGGTCGCGCGGATGAGCCGGATCACCGCCGAGCTGTCGCCGGACGGGCGCACGCGCACCTACCGGGTGGCGGGCCAGGTGTTCTTCGCCTCCGCCGGCAGCTTCGCCGAGGCGATCGATGTCCGCGAGCCGGTGGAGCGGCTCGTCATCGACGTGCACGCGGCGCATTTCTGGGACATCTCGGCGGTCGGCGCCCTCGACCGCGTGGTGATGAAGGCCCGCGCCGCCGGCCGAACCGTCGAGGTCGTGGGCCTCAACGAGGCCAGCGCCACCCTGGTCGAGCGCTTCGGCCAGCACGACAAGGCGGAGGCGTCGCTGCCCGCCCATTGAGGGGCCGGTCGCCGCATTCCCGTTCCAACCCTGGTTGTGCGCTGCGGTCAAACCTCGGTAGTGTCGGCGTGCGACCCTCCGGAGCGTCGCGATGCGGTGTCGCCCTGACGATGCTCAGGACGGCCCAATCTGAGGCCGAGCCGGCCCGTTGCCCTGCGAGGCGCCGTGTTTCCCTTTGACCCCTCCCGTCAGAGCCGGCGCCGCGTGAGCCGCAGCCTCACCCGCGCGACGCGGCAAATGACAGGGCAACTCACGCGCTCCCTCGAGAGCGCCGCCAAATCTGTCACGAAGGCCGTGACCCGCTCGACCGAGCAGGCGATCCGGGAGACGCGCAAGGCTACGGTCCGATCGGTGAAGCGGACGGTCCGCGACACCGAGAAGGCGGTCGCGGCCGCCTTCTCCGCACAAGAGACCGAAGTGGTCCGCAAGCCGCCCGGCCAGTTCGTGACGGTCGATGGCCTGCCCGTGCACGTCATCGTGCGCGGACGCGGAAGGCCGGTGGTGCTCGTCCACGGCAACGGCACCATGGCCGAGGATTTTGCGATCTGCGGCCTGATCGACCGGTTGGCGGCGCGCTACCGGGTCATCGCGATCGACCGGCCCGGCTTCGGCTACACGGGCCGCCCCCGCCACCGCATCTGGACCGCTCAGGCTCAGGCCGTGCTCCTGCACCGGGTGCTGGAACAACTCGGCGTCGAGCGCCCGCTCATCGTCGGGCATTCCTGGGGCACGATCGTCGCCCTCGCGCTCGCGGCCGACGGGCGGCGCCCGTTGCGCGGACTCGTGCTGCTGTCGGGCTCCTACTTTCCGGGGCATCGCACCGACGCGGCCCTGATCGCCCCCTTGGCCGTGCCGGGCCTCGGGGACGCGATGCGGGCCATGGTGCCGGCGAAGGTGAGCGCCTCGCTCACCGGGCAATCGTTCCGGCAGGTGTTCTGGCCTCAACCCGTGCCGGCCCGCTTCACGGCGCGTTTCCCGATCGAGATCGCGGCGGCGGCAACGCAGTTGCGCGCGGTCTCGGAGGACGCCGCCTCAATGAACGCCGCCGTCACGGGGCTTCAGCGCCGTTACGCCGGCCTGACGCTGCTCGTCTCCATCCTGGCCGGGGACGCGGACGCGATCGTCAAGGCCAGCGAGCACTCGGTGCGGCTGCACACGACGATCCCCGGAAGCACCCTCCGGCTCCTGCCCGGCCTCGGCCACATGATCCATTACGGCGCGCGGCTGAAGGTCGAGCGCGCGATCGACGATCTGATGAAGCTCAGATAAAGAATACGCAACATTTCTCGAAGCCCTTCAGCCGCTGAAGGCGAATTGGGCTGAGCTTTCCCTCGCCGAAGAGTGCATTCCGATTTCCAATGCTGCTTGGCTGCTAAGCGTCGAGGAAGCGCGTTCGTTCGCCCACACCTGCAAGCGCTGGCCGGCATAACGCCACGCGAACTGAGGTCTGCCGACGTAGAGTGTACTCGGGTGCCATGAGAGCAGGGTTGAGCTTGGAATGGTGCAGCGCCTGCAGACTGAGCCATGGTCGTGATCGATCACGGACTTACAAAAGTTGACCAGCTCTCAGGACTCGAAGACCCGGCAAGGTATGTCGCTCAGCTGCTGTCGCCAGAAGATACGGCGAAGTTTCTGCAAGGCCCTATTGCTGAGCTTACGCCGCCGACCGGCCACCCATATTCGCTTATCTAGAGTTTTTACCCCATACTACCGGAGGGGACGATTCTCTGAATAGCTAATCCGAAGCGAATAGCGCGAACGACGACCAAACATTTGAGGTGATCGATGTTCGCGATGCTGTATGTGATCGTTGATACGAATTGGCTTTTGCTTGCTTTTTCCGCGCTTATGTTCGACCTGCCCCGCTACACATTTTCGCTACTTTCCTGGTCATTGGTCGGCATATTCAGGAATTCGCGACCCGGCGATAGGCGGGTCCAGGCCGCCGTGAGCGTGATCATCCCGACCTTCAATGGTGGTTCGGGGCTTGCTCCGACGATCGCCTCACTCCGCCAGCAAACCTTGTCACCACTTGAGATTATCATCGTCGACGATGGCTCCACGGACGATACGCGCGCCGTCGCAAACCGAGCGCGCCAAGACGGCTTGGTGGACATGGTCATTTGCCACGGGACCCGCTGCGGCCGCAGTGCCGCGATCAACGCAGCAGCGAGGTTCGCGAGCGGCGATCTCCTTTTCACAATCGATGCCGATACAGTTCTTGAGCGCGACGCGATCGCACGGCTTGCCAATGCGTTCAACGATCCGCGCGTGGCCGGCGCCTGCGGCAACATCGCGATTCGCAACGAGAGCGCGTCGCTATGGACCGGGCTGCAGAGCGTCGAATATATGATGTCGATCAGCGCCGGCAAATCTATTCTCGATGTTGTCGGCGCGATTGCTTGCCTGTCCGGTGCATGTTCGATGTACCGGCGCGGTGTCTTCGCGCGGCAAGGCGGCCTTGATGTCGGCCCTGGCGAGGATCTCGAGTTCAGCCTGCGGTTACGGCGCCTCGGTTATCGGGTCCGCTTTGTGCCAGATGCCTGGGCTGAAACGGACGGTCCGGTGGCAGCCGTCGGTCTTCTGCGCCAGCGCGCGCGCTGGGATCGCGACGCGTTGCGCATCCGCTCCATGATGTATGGAGAGCTTAGCTTCTTCCATCCACTGGAGCGACTTCCGGACACCCTCCAGCGACTAGACTTCATCGTCTTCGATTTGATACCGACGATGAGCCTCCCATTTTATTCAATATACATCGTGATTTTGTTCGGACCGGCTCACGCTATCCTCTTTATTTGTGCAATATATTTTCTTTTGCTTTGGATTTCGCTTTTCAATATGGCGCTGGCTTTCGTTCTTTTCAGTAGGTCTCCCAGTTTTTTCAGCCTTGGAGCTGCATTTATATTCCCATTATACCAAGGAATTCACATGAAATGCGCCCGCTTCGTTTCGTATTCGTCGGAAATCCTCTTCGCCACCTCGCGGCGTGATGACTACGTGCCGCCGCGCGTCCGCCGTGCGCTCTTCGCAGACGAGGTTGGAAAGGTGGTCTCATGAACGTTCGTATCAACCGCCTGGACCCGAATGTGCCGGATCCCGTCGAGAGCCGCCGGCGCGCCGCCGGGCGGGTCGTGCGCATTGCCTACGCCGTGGGCATCTTCGGCGTCCTTGGTTTCTTTGTCGTCTATTTCGGCGCACCCTTCGTCTTCCTCAGCGGTCCCGGAATCGTCTCCTCCCCGCGCCACGTGCTGTCGCCTCCCTTCACCGTGCAGGTCAGCCGCATGAACGTGAGGCCCGGCTCCACCGTGAAGGCCGGCGATGAAATCGGACAGGTGTACTCGCCCGAGCAGGAGACCATCGTCGCGACCTACATGCGCGCGCTGTCGGATATCGCCGGCCGCAGCGCCGAACTGCGCGTCAAGGCGCGTGTCGCCGCGGAATCGCTCGAAGCGGCGCGGGCGTATCAGCGCGAAACCGAGACGGCTCTGGAACGCATCGCTGCGATGGCCAGCACGACGACGACATTTCGCGTCCAAATTCTCCGTGAGCGCGCGCTCGCGAACAAGGACGTCATCTCGCAGCAGGCCGAGGCCGAGGAGGCCACGAAACAGCTTGTCTCTCTCGATGCGTTCAGCAAACAGATCCACGATCAGCTAGACGAGGTGAAGCAAAACTTCAGATCCGGTCGGGTATTCGCTCCCGTCGGCGGCATCATCTCGACAGGACTGGCCCAGACCGGCCAGTCACTCGTCGCCGGCGCGCCGATCGCTGACATCCTCAACCCAAACGATGTCTATGTTGACTGGTATATCCCCAATGAGCGATTAATCGATCCTCGGATTGGAAATGATGTATTTGTGCTTTTCGGACACCGCCGCATTCCCGGAAAGATCACAGAGATTCTGCCCGTTTCGGCCGTATTCGGAAGCTCACAGCAGCTCACCTTGCGTGATCGTCCGGCGACTCAAATTGCTCGCATACGTTTCACCTCTGAGGCGTCAACGCCAGCCCTTAACTCTACCGTATGCGTTCATATGCATTACAGCAAAATTTCCACAGATATCTCCCGTTCACTGATAAAAATTTGTGGCCTAGATTGAATTATCTATTAAATTCTCACCGAGATGTCCCAATGAATATCGAGGCAGGCCAATCATCATGCCCGCTCTGTAGAGCGGAACATTTAGAAATCACTCCAGTTTTACATCATATGATCTGTGCTTATATTGGTCCGCAGTACGATTTTGCTGAATCGCCTGCCGGATACACATGCCCAAAATGCAGACGCAGTATCGTGTCGGACGACATGGCTTGCGAAATCGTCGGAGAAAGCGCGCGCTGCACCGCATGCGGCAAGGAGATGATCGTTTCGCCGTTATGAGAGCACGTCCCCTATTCCGGCGAACCTCCGCCGAAGCGGACCAGCCTCTCCCGGCCAGGATCTGCCAAAGCCAGCCCACCGTACGGCCTGGAAGCGGACCTTCCGGCCGTCTGCATTGGGTGGAAACCGGACCCTACTACGCTACCCGAAAGCGGACGTTCCGTTTCCGACCCGTTGCAGCCTCTCAGGCGGTGTTGCCGTCTACCCGGAAGCAGACGTAAATCGGGTAATGAGCATTCATTCCTCTCTGTCGCCTTCTGACGCCCTTACGATCGCGCGAGCCGTGGTCCGCGAGCGCTATCAGGCCGCCTCCTTTGCCTTTGTTGCTGGCTCGATCATGCGGGGGCAAGGGACGAACCTGTCAGACATCGATCTCGTCGTCGTTTTCGACACGCTGGAAGCGGCCCACCGAGAGTCCTTCACCTTCGAAGGCATCCCGGTGGAAGTATTCGTCCACGATCCCGGTACATTGGCTTGGTTCGTCAACGATGACGCAGCGCGGGGTGCCCCTCGATCCTGAACATGATCGCCGAAGGCCAAGCGATCGGAGAATATCTGGAACACGCCGCAGCGCTCCAGAAGTCAGTTTCGGCAAAGTTGAGGGCTGGCCCACCGACCTTGACGCAGGCCGAGATGGATGCGCTGCGCTACGAGATCACAGACGCGGTCGATGATCTGCGGGGAGAACGGAGCGCGCCTGAACTTCTGGCTATCGGTGCCATGCTCTATCCCAGGTTGGCGGAGTTGGCGTTGCGCGGCCGCGGCCGATGGAGCGGCGTGGGGAAGTGGACGCCGCGACTTCTGGCGGAAGAAGACCACACATTGGGCGATCGCTTCGATACCGCGTTTCGAGCGCTCTTCGCGGCCAGTCAACCTGGTCCCGTGATTGCTTTGGCGGAGAGTGAACTGACTCCACACGGCGGCCGGTTGTTCGAAGGAGACCGCCGAACCGCGCCCCCGGACTGGCGAGCTTAAACGGCTTGGTAGGCGATGACCCGTTGCGGTTGTTCAGCGAGGCGATACTCGGTCCCGGAAGCCGTCGCTCATCTCAATCGCTTCTGCGGGGCCGATGCTTCTCAAAACGTGCGTCACCGTTTTCCAGCTCCTCACTTCGCTTCCACCCCAACCGCTCGTAGATGCCAGCCGCTCGCGACGAACCGTCGGTTTCGAGCCAGATCGAGGCGTGGCGCTCGAAGAGAAACGCTTCCGCTCGTTCCACCAGTTGGCGGCCGATGCCTACTCCCTCACGTTCTGGGCGAACGAAAGCTGCAAATATGCAGGCATCCTCAACATCCACCATCGAGAAGCCGACGATCTGACCTTCCAGTTCGGCGACCCAAATGCAGGGATGCTCGCAAAGCGCCTCTCGGATCGTCCCGAACGTGACGCCTATTTCGGCCATTTGCCCGACCGACAGATGGTTTTCTCGAACACTCGTGCGAACCTCGAAGATTGCGGGAATGTCGTCGTCGACGGCATCGCGAATGGAGATCGTCATAGGCAACCAGATGGCCGCGGGAATGGGCGGCGGGCTTCGTGAGTATGCCTGCCTTTTGTTCCTGCTCATTTAAGGCCAACAGGCAGGAAACCACCTTACCCGGTCGGTGGCCTATGCCTCCAACAGCCCAGGAGCGGACCTTCCGAGGGTCGGAAGCGGCCCAAACGATGCTCAAAATCCGTTAGGATTTGCCCCTATGGCCGACCGGAATATCGAACGGACTTGGGGGCACCGCGCCTACGTCCGCTGTGGGTCCCCGAGGCAGGGAAAGCTGTCGTTGTGATGCGCGGTCACCCCCAGCTGGGCTCGATCGTTACAAACGGGACTGAAGGGGTTCGATGGGTTTGGGTGGCTCACTCCTGAGAACGACGTTGGTCGCAACAGCGCCGTATTTCGCCACGGCGTCAACGATGCGTTCGAGGTCCTCGGGCGCGGGCACCATGACCCGCAGGATGAAGCAGTCCTCGCCGGTCACGCGGTAAACCTCGATCACCTCGGGCAGGGTCCTGAACAGATCCAGACACGGCTTGATATGCTCGTGCGTCGTGCGCAGCCGCATGATTGCAGAGGTGGCGATGCCCAGGGCCTTCGGGTCAATCTTCGCGCCGTAGCCCGTGATGACCCCACGCTCTTCCAGGCGACGGACCCGTTCCGACATGGCGGGCTGTGAAAGGCCGATGCGCCGTCCGAGTTCGGATAGGGCGATGCGGCCTTCGTGCTGAAGAGCCGCCAAAATGGCGCGATCCGTCGCATCGAATTCGAGCTCCGAACGATGTGCCATCTCTGACCGCCTTTCCACCTTGAAATCATCGGCGGAAGCGCCTTCTGGCCGATGACCATCCATATACGCAGTGCCACCACATCCGCATAGTTCCGGGCATCGCAAACCTTTAGCGACACGGAAATGACATTGATAATCCTTCCGGGGATCGGCGGTTCTGGAGAAGCCCATTGGCAAACCATCTGGCAGAGTGAAGGCTCTCAATGGGTCCGGTTCCAGCCGACGAGTTGGGACCACCCGGAACTCGATGACTGGGCTCAGGCTCTCGACGAGGCCATCCGGCAGACGGACGAGCCCGCGATCTTGATCGCGCACAGTTTAGCTTGCCTCCTGGTCGCGCATTGGGCGGCTCGTTCACAGCTCGCCAGGAGGGTCGCAGGAGCTTTCCTGGTTGCTGTTCCTGATCCAGACGGGCCTCGGTTTCCGCTGGCGGAAGCCGGCACCTTCGCTGATCCGCCGTCGGTTCCATTGCCGTTCCCAACCCTCATCCTGGCTAGCAGCAATGATCCCTACGCCTCCTTCAAGCATGCTGAACGTCGCGCCTTCGACTGGAAAGCGGGCATCATCGATGTCGGAGCTTTGGGCCACGTCAACAGTGCGAGCGGTTTAGGGGCGTGGCTAGAGGGGCGAAGGCTCCTGACTGCATTCCGATCCGGAGCGCACCGTTCGAACGGTTGAAACGGCGCGGGATGTCTCCCCCTTCGTGCCCAGGTGGAAGGACGACGTCCGCTTGTGGGACCTCGTCCTGAGGTCGTCGATGTCTCCAACGGGTCGAAAGTTTGCATTCCCCGGTCGCGCTGAAGGCGCGATCGACGGTCAGGCATCACACTGATGGTTTCGCGCCCACGGGGCTCCTGGCTTCCATCCGTGTTCGGCACAAGGACCAGCCCATGAGCGGGCCCTGCTGAAAGGCGATCCCATAGGCGGTCGCGGCCATGCTAGAGGGCGGCCATGCCAGAGGATGGCCGCCACTTCTGTCGCAAGACATCGCCCGGCCCGGAAGCTCGGTTACAGGGCGCTTTCACGCGATTCCCCCGCCTCCAGTGCCCGCGCCAGCGCCACGAACCCGGCGACCGGGATCTCCTCCGCCCGCGCCGTCTCCGGTAGGCCGGCGGCGGTGAGCAGGCGGATGGGGTCGGGGGTGGCGGCCTTCAGGCTCTGGCGCAGCATCTTGCGGCGCTGGCCGAAGGCGGCGCGGGTCACCCGTTCGAGGTCGGCGATCCGGCAGGGCAGCGGCTCGGGCCGCGGGCGCAGGTGGACGACGCTGGAGGTGACCTTCGGCGGCGGCACGAAGGCCGACGGCGCCACGTCGAACAGGATGGTCGCCTGCGTGCGCCAGCCGCACAGCACGCCGAGCCGGCCGTAATTGGCCCGGTCGCCTTCGTCGGCGACGATGCGCTCGGCGACCTCGCGCTGGAACATCAGCGTCGCCGACTCCCACCACGGCGGCCAAGCCTCGTCGCGCGTGTCGGCGCCGAGCCAGCCTGTGAGCAGCACAGTGGCGACGTTGTAGGGCAGGTTCGCCACGATCCGCACCGGCCCCTCGCCGACCCGCGGGCGCGGATCGAAGCTGACGGCGTCGGCATCGATCACGTCGAGGCGGCCGGGATAGTGTGCGGCGATCTCGGCCAGAGCCGGCAGTGCGCGGGGATCGCGCTCGATCGCCACCACGCGCTTGGCGCCCGCCGCGAGCAGCGCCCGCGTCAGCCCGCCGGGGCCGGGGCCGACCTCCACCACCGTCACGCCCTCGAGTGCCCCCGCCGAGCGGGCGATGCGGCCGGTCAGGTTGAGGTCGAACAGGAAATTCTGGCCGAGCGCCTTCTTCGGCTCCAGCCCGTGCCGCCGCACGACCTCGCGCAGGGGCGGCAGGCCGTCGGTGCTCAACGCTTCGGTGCTCATCGATCGCTTCAGGCGCGGACGGGGAAGGGCAGGACGGTGTCCGCCGGGCGGTGCGCGAGGCGATGCGCCAGCCGCAGGGCGGCGATCAGGCTGTCCGGCTTGGCGATGCCTTTGCCGGCGATGTCGAAGGCGGTGCCGTGATCGGGCGAGGTGCGGACGAAGGGCAGCCCCAGCGTCACGTTCACGCCCTCGTCGAAGGCCAACGTCTTGACCGGGATCAGCGCCTGATCGTGGGTGGGGGTGAGCGCCACGTCGTAGGTCGCCCGCGCCCGCTCGTGGAACAGGGTGTCGGCCGGCAGCGGCCCGCGGATGTCGATGCCCTCGCTGCGCAAAACCGCCACGGCAGGCGCCAGCACGTCGCGATCCTCGGTGCCCATGGTGCCGGATTCGCCCGCATGCGGGTTGAGGCCCGACAGGACGAGGCGGGGATGTTCGAGGCCGAAGCGGGCACGCAGGTCGGAATGGACGATGCGCGCGGTGCGCTCGACCAAGTCTTGCGTCAGCAACTCGGGCACGCGGCGCAGGGCGACGTGGATCGTCACCGGCACCACGGCGAGGGTGTCGCTCCAGATCATCATCACCGGCAGCGGCGGCTCGCGCCCCTCTCGTGCGGCGAGTGCGGCCAGGAACTCGGTATGGCCCGGATGGGCGAAGCCGACCCGCGTCAGCACGAACTTGGCGATGGGGTTGGTCACCACAGCCGAGGCCGCGCCGGAGCGCACCAGATCGACGGCGGCGGTGATCGACTCGACGATGGCGCCGGCATTGGCCGAATCCGGCGCGCCGGGCGTGGCGATCACCTTGGCGCCGCTCGGCAGCGGCAGCACCGGCAGGGCGCGGGGAAACACCTCGCAGGCGTCGTCGGGCTCGACCTCGGCCACGGGCACCGACAGGCCGAGCCGGTAGGCGGTGGCTTCCAGGAATTCGGGGTCGCCGATGAGCTGGAACGGCGGCACCCCCCGCTCACCCCGCAGCTGCCACGCGGCGAGCGCGATCTCCGGCCCGATCCCGGAGGGATCGCCGAGGGTGAGGGCGAGCGGTCTGTCGTCGGAGGCCATGGGGGACCTATACAAGGTTTCGCCTACAATGCCTGCGCCCAGGCATGTCCGGGATGCAAGCGGTCGAGACCCTCCCGCAGCCAGCGCCGTTCTGCGTGGGTGAGATGCGGCAGGGCCCGCTCGAAATCGGCCGTGTCCTTGTCGCGCCAATGCTTCGCCTTGAACAGCAGGACGGCGGCCGGCCTGAGATAGGGGATGCCGTCGGGCGTCGATGCCACCATCTCCGCGCGAGGATGCCGGATGGCCGGGCAGCGCCGGCAGACCCAGACGTCCGGCTCGCCCGGCTCGATCATCAGATCGACCCGCCAGCGGGCGGCGCGGGCATCGAAGCACCAGATCTGGAGAATGTGAGGCGGCGGCTCTGCGCCTTCCGGCAGGATCTCGAAGCGACCGTCGGCCACCGTGTAGAGCGTCATGTCTGATAGGGCTTGGCGGAAGACCCCGACATCGTCGCGCAGCACCGTGAATTCGAGATCCTCGTGGTCGCGGGTCTGGTGCCCGTGCCACAGGTCGAGGGCCCAGCCGCCGACGACGCACCAGGGCCGCGCCACCCTTTCCAGCCGCCGCGCCAATTCGCCCGGATGCCAAGGCGACCAGTCGTCCTCCGGCGGCGCAATGGGGCTGTGTCTATCTGCGGTTCCGCTCGCGGCCACCGCGCCATCGCTGCCGTCTCGGGAGGGCCCCGAGCCGACATGGGCCGAATCCGGCGCGCCGGGCGGGGCGGTCACCTTGGCCCGCTCGGCAGCGGCAGACCGAGCCGGTCGGCGGCGGCTTCCGGGAATTCGGGCAGGAATTCGGGATCGCCGAGGGCGAGCGGTCGGTCGTCGGAAGCCATGGCAGGCTTATAGCGCGGTTTCACTGATCACCGAGGCGATGTGGGGGAGCGGCTGGGAGGTCGGCATCGCTTTCCGAACCCCCCTGGCGGAAGAGGGCCGGGCGAAGAGGCGATCGTCGCAAAAATTGTCGTTGCCGCCGCTTCGCGCATTCTTAGAAAGTCAGAAGGGATGGTGAAGGGAGCTGAGGATGAATACGCGCCAACAACGCTCGCTTCGCGAGCCGCGCGCCCGTCACGAGGCCTGGATCAATCGGCGCTCTCCCGCAACAGCCAAGGCTATTTTGTCGGCGCGAGAAAAGTCGGCGCAGCGCAATACAGAAGCCCACCTTCCGGCTTTGAACGACAACCACACGAAATCGGCCGAGTGACCCTCCGCATCGTCGTCGATGTCCCGCTCAGCTTGGGCGCGACGGGTTGTCCGGCTCCGATGAGCTGACCCGCGCCCCGGCGCTCCCCTCAAATCTCGATCCGCCCGCCCCCCGGCGCCTCGCCCGCATCGAGCGCCACGCTCTTCACGATGGCGAAGACCGGGCACCCGACCGTGAGACCCAGGTCGCGGGCGGAGGCGCGGGTGAGGCGGGCGGCGAGCGTCGCCCCGCCGCAGGCGACCTCGACGAGGCAGGCCGTCCCCTCCTCCCGAAGGGCGGCGACACGGCCCGGCAGGACGTTGCGGGCGCTCAACGCTTCAGGCCGGGCGAGCGCCAGCAGCACGTCGCGGGCGGGCACCCGCAGGTTGAGGCGGCGGCCTTGCGGAGCGTCGATCAGCGGCAGGTCGAGGGGGCCGGCCGCGCCGGTCAGGCGTGTCAGGCCGGCCTCCGGATCGTGGCGCTCGACCTGCATGGCGAGCACGCTGCCGGCCTCCGCGCTGTCGGGGATCAGGTCGGGCCGGCGCAGCACGGTATCGACCGGGCCGCTCGCCGCCACGCGGCCGGCCTCCAGCACCACCACGGTCGAGGCGAGGCGCGCCACCTCCGCCACGGAATGGCTGACATAGACGATGGGCAGGCCGACCTCGTCACGCAGGCGCTCGATATAGGGCAGGATCTCGCGCTTGCGGGCCTCGTCGAGGGCCGAGAGCGGCTCGTCCATCAGCAGAAGCCGCGGGCGCGCCAGCAGCGCCCGGCCGATCGCCACGCGCTGCCGCTCGCCCCCCGACAGGCCGGCGGGGCGCCGGTCCAGCAGCGGGCCGATGCCGAGTAGGTCCGCCACCGCGTCGAGGCTCGGGCCCCCTGCCCCGCGGGAGAAGAGGCGGCCGAAGCGCAGGTTCTGCCGCACGCTGAGATGCGGCATCAGCCGCGCCTCCTGGAACACGCAGCCGATCCGCCGCCGATGCACCGGCACGCGGATGCCGCGCGCGGTGTCGAGCAGCACCGTGCCGTCGATGGCGATGCGCCCGCGCTGCGGCTGGGCCAGCCCGGCAATCAAATCGATCACCGTGGTCTTGCCCGAGCCCGAGCGCCCGAACAGGGCGGTGAGGCCGGCGCCCGCGCTGAAGGCGACATCGAGCGCGAAGCCGTCGCGGCGGAGCGAAACGTCGATGGCGATGGTCATGGCGCGATGGTCATGGCGCGATGGTCATGGGGCGATCGTCATGGGGCCTCGGCTCGCACGATGCTCTCGCCTTTTGTTTTGCATCATCTTTTTCCGAAAGCCGGTGCCCACCGTTCGGGACGATGCTCTCGCCTTTTGTTTTTTGCATCGTCTTCTCCGAAAGCCGGTGCCCACCTTTCGGGACGATGCTTGAGCTTCCCAGAAAAACCGATGCGGCGACAAGGGGCCCGAGGCGCGCGCTGCCGCGTTGTCGGCGCAGGATCGAAAAAGGCAGGCGATGATCACCGTCCACCATCTGGAGAACAGCCGCTCGCAGCGGGTGCTGTGGCTGCTCGAAGAGTTGGGGCTCGACTACACCGTGAAGCGCTACGAGCGCGACCCCGCGACGATGCAGGCGCCGCGCAAACTCCGCGCCGTGCATCCGCTCGGCAAGTCGCCGGTGATCGCGGCGGACGGGCATGTGGTGGCGGAGACCGGCGCCATCGTCGAATTCCTGACCGCCCGCGCCGACGGCGCCCTGGTGCCGCCGGCCGGCACGCCGGAGCGCGCGCGCTACACCTACTTCCTGCACTATGCGGAAGGCTCGGCGATGCCGCCGCTGCTGCTGAAGCTGATCTTTTCGCGGCTTGCGCCCGGCAGCCCCGCCCTGCTGCGCCCGCTGGTTCGGGCGATCGCGGGGAAGGTCACCGGCGGTTTCGTCGATCCGGAGCTGCGCCGCCATGCCGCCTACTGGGAAGCGGAATTGGCCGAGCGCGCGTATTTCTGTGGCGCGGACTTCACCGCCGCCGACATCATGATGAGTTTTCCCCTCGAAGCCTTTGCCGCCCGCGGGACCGGGGCGGGCCCGCTTCTGACGGACTGGCTCGCCCGCATCCACGCGCGGCCGGCCTACAAGCAGGCCCTGGAGCGAGGCGGGCCGTATGCCTATGCGTGAGGTGGGCGACCCATCCGCTCGACGGCGCGAGGACAAACCTCACGGGATCAGCCCACGACACGAGACGAGCACTCAGAACCGGCGGTCGGGGCGAAATTGTATGGGAAACATCAAGGTGATAAGATTGGGCCTGTAACAGGCCGGCAGCGGTGGAAGCTGCAGGCCGGCCGGGAATATACTGAGTAACCTTGCGTCAAACTGGGGCGATCCCGACGATTTCGCAATTTCTGATGACGTCACGACACCATCTTTTCTGATCGATAGCGAGACGATGTTGATCCTTTCAATGGAAGCGTCGCTCCGCACCGATCTGACGCGTGCGGAGATCATCGGCTGAAGCTTGTCCCTGTATTCTCGAAACGCGTTGCGCCCGCCTTCGCCGCAACCGGATTGCGCCTTGGCCTGAAAGGCAATCGTGGCCAGAAGGCAGGCCGCCGCCAGCTTCAGCTTCATCGTAGGGTGGCTTTCGTCTCGCCCTTCGCATCCCGATCGATTTGGGACGGCTGGCCATGAGTGTTGTTGCGGATAAGCCCGGCCTTTGGCCAGGCGGCGACCCGGCTGCCCGCCCGGTTGTGCGAAGTCAATCTTCTACTTCGGCTTGTCTCTGGGATGAGGGCAGGACCGTTCGGCCGGGGCTGCGCGAGGGGGTATCCGTGTCGCAGCGGGAGGCGGGCCCTACCGCCCCGCCCCGATCCGCCGGCTCATCCGCCGCGCCAGCCCCTCGGAGGCGACGAGCGCCAGCATCGAGACCGCGACCGAGATCAGGGTGAGGCGCAAAGCCCCCGCCTCCCCGCCCGGCACCTGGGTCAGCGTGTAGATCGCCGAGGGCAGGGTCTGGGTCTCGCCGGGGATGTTCGAGACGAAGGTGATGGTCGCGCCGAACTCGCCCATCGCCTTGGCGAAGGCGAGCACCGCGCCCGCGAGGATGCCGGGCAGGCTGAGCGGCAGGGTCACGCTCAGGAACACCAGCGGCGGCGCGGCGCCGAGCGTCGCCGCCGCCTGTTCCAGCTTGCGGTCCACCGCTTCGATCGACAGGCGCATCGCCCGCACCATCAGCGGCAGGCCCATCACCGCGCAGGCGAGCGCCGCACCGGTCCAGCGGAACGAGAACACGATGCCGATCTCGGCGAGCCATGCGCCGAACACGCCGCGCCGGCCGAAGGCGAGCAGCAGCAGGTAGCCCGTCACCACCGGCGGCAGGATCAGCGGCAGGTGGACGAGGCCGTCGAGCAGGGCGTGGCCGGGGAAGCGCCGCCGCGCCAGCAGCCACGCCAGCAGCAGGCCCAGCGGGAGGCTCGCCAGCGTCGCGACAAGGGCGACGCGCAGGGAGAGAAGGAGCGCCGTCGTCTCGTCGGGGTTGAGGCCGAGCCACGCCGAGGGCCAATCTGCCAGTCCGCTCACGGCGCCCATCCCCGCAAGGCGGAGAAGCCGGGCGCGGTCATCCGCCGAGGCTCGCCCTCACGACCCTGTCCTCAAAGACTTGCCCTCAAAGACCTGCAGCGGCCTTGAGGGCGGCGTTGATGCGGTCCTGCCAGCCGGGGCCGTCCTTCTGGTAGTGCTCCAGCACGGCCCGGTCGATGCGCAGGGACACCGTCTCGCGCGTGCCGGGAATCAGCGGCGCCCTGGGCGGTGCCGGCGCGGCCTCCTCGGGGGCTTTGCGCGTCGTCACCGCGCGGAAGGCGGCTTCGGCGGCTTGGCGCGGGTCGCTCGGGCGGCGGGTACGGTCGATGGCCATGGGGGTCAGGCCGTCGCTTTCTTGCGGCCGCGCTTGGGCGCGGGCGGGTTGGCGGCGCGCTCCGCGGCCTCCTCCGCCTCCTTGGCGAGCCGCAGGGCCCGCAGGCGCACGGTGCGCTCGTCCACAGCTTTGACCGCGGCCAGATGCTCGGCCATGGCCTGCTGCCCCTCGCGGGCCATACGCTCGGCCCGTTCCGCGCGCTCGGCGGCGCGGGTCTTGGCGTCGATATCGTCGCTCATAAAAGATCTTTCGACGAGAACTCGCGCCGCGTGAAGTCCCGGCGGCGGCGCGCGGCGTCCCGACGCGGGAAAGGTCGGGCGCGGGACGGCAAAGAACCCCGAGCAGGACCATCGAGGATTTCTGCTCGAGACTTAGCACGAAAGCACACGCAATGACCAATTCAGCCAGGGCAGGGCTGGTTTTCCCCCACTCATCGCAACGTTTGTGAGAAAGAGGCCGGCCGGCTCGATCCGGCTCCGATCAATCCCGGTCTGCGCGCCGCAGGGACCAGTGCAGGACGCCCTGCGCATCGACGAGCCAGAGGGCGTTCGCCCGCTCGTCCTTGGTCGAGAGATCGTGCGCGTTGGCGAGCCGGACCGCTTCGCTCGGGCTGGCCGCCGTGATCGTCTCCTCGAACAGCGGCGGTCCGATCTGGCCGTCGGGGGCCCGGCAGGCGCCTCTGAGAACGAAAACCGGCATGCATCCTCCTGATCCACGCGGTTTATCCCCGAATGGGCGGCCGGTCACCCGTGCCGGCCCTCAGGGGATGGCCGGTTCGGCGCTCTGCGGGGCGCGCAGCCGGGCAAGGGCCACCGTGGCTTGGTGGGCCAGCGCTTCGAGGCGGGACACCGTCGTCGTGTCGAGCCAGACCATGGCGCACCAATAGGCGCCGAGTGCGGCCACCGGCTCGGGCGCACCGATCGGGACCATCACGAGGCTTCGGATCGCCTTGTAGGCATAGGCGGCCGCCGGGATGCGGGGATCGCTGCCGACATCGAGGATGACAGCCGTCTCCCGGTTCTGCATCGCCCAGCCGGAAACGCAGATGTCGAGCGGGAAGCGGCACCCCTTCCACAGGGGCTCGATCGCATCCTCGGCGACATAGGCGCAGACGTCCTCCTCCCGCAGCACGACGGCGATACCATCGGAGCCGGCGATCCGACGGGCCGTCTGCGCCAGGACGTCGACGACGTCCTCCAGGGACTGAGCTGCGGCCATGAGCTCGGCGGTCCGCATCAGATGCGGGTTGGCCTGGGAGCGCTCATCTAACATCGGCATAAGGTAGGGCGTTTGGGCCGATTCGTACAGGCGGCCCGTCCGTGGAGCGACGCGCGGGAGGCAAAACCGGGACACGAAGCATGATGATTGCCGCCGTCCCGCCGACGGAACTGCCGCTCGACGCCACCATCCGCGAGAAGATCCGCGAGCGGATCGCCCTGGCCGGTGTCTCGGGACTTGACTGTGCCGGATGAGACTTACGAATTGCCACGCTTTGCTGCGCAGCATGTTCCACTGGATTGTCGCTGACCGGCAGCGAAGGCCATTTGCGACCCTCGCCGGAGCGACTATGCATGGGGCGGGTGTCCCGCACGCGTCCCCAATCGTCGGCCGCCGGGGCTGTGAACCGCTCCCCGGCGACGATGCGCAGAGCCGCTGAAGGCGGAGCCGGCGCCCGGCTCAGCCGCGGATGAAGGCGAGGATGTCGGCGTTGAGCTGGTCCGCGTTGACCGTGAGCATGCCGTGCGGAAGGCCCGGATAGGTCTTCAGCGTGCCGTTGCGCAGGAGCGTGATCGATTTGCGCGCCGCCGCGACGATCGGCACGATCTGGTCGTCCTCGCCGTGGAGCACCAGCGTCGGCACCGAGATCGCCCGCAAATCCTCCGTCTGGTCGGTTTCTGAGAACGCCTTGATGCCCTCGTAATGCGCCTTGGCCGAGCCCATCATGCCCTGCCGCCACCAGTTCCGGATCACGCCCTCTCGGACCGCCGCGCCGTCGCGGTTGAAGCCGTAGAACGGGCCGGCGGCGACATCGAGGAAGAACTGGGCGCGGTTGTCGGCCAGCGCCTTGCGGAACCCGTCGAAGACCTCGATCGGCAGGCCCTCCGGGTTGGCCTCGGTCTTCAGCATCAGCGGCGGCACGGCGCTCACCAGCACCGCCTTGGCCACGCGGCCCTGCGGCTCGCCGTGCCGGGCGACGTAGCGCGCGGCCTCGCCGCCGCCGGTGGAATGGCCGATATGGACGGCGTTCCTGAGATCGAGATGCTCGGCGACCGCCGCGGCGTCGGCGGCGTAATGGTCCATGTCGTGGCCCTCGGAGACCTGCGCCGAGCGGCCATGGCCGCGCCGGTCATGCGCCACGACGCGAAAGCCTTGGTGCGCAAAGAACAGCATCTGCGCGTCCCAGTCGTCGGACGAGAGCGGCCAGCCGTGATGGAACATGATCGGCTGCGCGTCCTTCGGGCCCCAATCCTTGTAGAAGATCTCGGTGCCGTCCCCGGTGGTGATCGTCGCCATGCTCGCCTCTCCTCACGGTGCGGTGGTCCGGAGCGGCCTTCGGCCCCGGGTGTGGCTTGACGGTACGAGGATGGTCCCGGGGCGCGGTTTTGAAAATGGGAAACGACGGAAACCCATCGTTTCCGGAGGTGGTATTTTACGCGGGATCCGGATGCCCGCCGGCGGAGCTCGTGAGATCAGGGTCGAACGAAAAAGCCCCGGCCCAGACGGGCCGAGGCTTCGCGCGTCAACGCATCTCAGCGGAGGATCAGGGCTGAAGCACGCCGTTGATGACGTGGATCACGCCATTCGACTGCATCACGTTGGCGATGGTGACGGTGGCGGTGTTGCCCTTGGCGTCCGTCACGAACACCTTCTTGCCCCGGGCCTGCACCGTGAGCGGCTCGCCCTGGACGGTCTTCAGGCTGGCTTCCCCGCCGCCCCGCTTGGCCAGAGCCATCAGATCCTTGGCCGTGTAGGTGCCCGGCACGACGTGGTAGGTCAGGATTCCCGTCAGCGTCGCCTTGTTCTGCGGCTGCACCAGGGAGTCGACCGTGCCCGGCGGCAGCTTGGCGAAGGCGGCGTCGGTCGGCGCGAAGACAGTGAAGGGGCCGGGGCCGGAGAGCGTGTCGACGAGGCCCGCCGCCTTCACCGCCGCCACCAGCGTGGTGTGGTCCTTCGAGTTCACCGCGTTCTCGACGATGGTCTTCGAGGCGTACATCGGCGCGCCGCCGACCATCGGGTTCTTGGCGAGCGCCGCCGTCGGCGCGGCGGCGAGGCTGAGGGCGAGCGCAGCGCCCAGGGTCAGCGATTTGGTAACCGAACTGCGGATACGGAACATGGTTTCCTCCTGTGCCCGTGCCCCGTCTTGTCCGGGGATCACGCCGCCCATTACGGAGCCCGCGCGCGATCGGTTTCGCGCGACCGGTCTTTTTTCGACTCGACGCGTGAGGAGCGCCGCTCGATGGCGAGACATCCCTGGACCGCCGCCGACATTCCCTCGCAGGCCGGTCGCCGCGCCGTGGTGACGGGAGCGAGCGCCGGGCTCGGGTTCGAGACGGCGCGGGCGCTGGCCGGGGCGGGGGCCGCGGTGGTGCTGGCGGTGCGCGATCTCGAGAAGGGGGAGCGCGCCGCCGCGGCGATCCGGCGGGAGCATCCCGCCGCCGCGCTGTCGCTGCGCCGGATCGACACCGCCTCGCTCGCCTCCGTGCGCGCCTTCGCGACGGAGTGGCCGGCGGAATGGGCGATCGACCGGCTCGTGCTCAATGCCGGCATCGCCGCGGTGCCCCGGCGCGAGGAGAGCGTGGACGGGTTCGAGCGGCAACTCGCCACGAACTATCTCGGGCATTTCGCGCTGACCGGGCTGCTGCGGCCGGCCCTGAGCCCCTCGGCGCGGGTGGTGTCGGTGTCGAGCGTCGCCCATCGCAGCGGACGAATCCGGTTCGACGATCTGCACTGGCGCGAGATTTACGGGGCGCAACGCGCCTACCGGCAGAGCAAGCTCGCGCTGCTGATGTTCGCCCTCGAACTCGACCGGCGGCTGAAGGCGGCGGGATCGGGCATCGCCTCGCTTGCAGCGCATCCGGGGCTCGCCCGCACCGAGGTGTTCCGCCGGGGCGACCGGGCCGGCGCGTTCCAGCAGGGAGCGGGACGGGCGATCTTCTCGCTGATCGGCCAGCCGGCGGCGCAAGGCGCCCTGCCGATCCTCTACGCGGCCACCGCGCCGGAGGCGGAGCGCGGGGGCTATTACGGACCGGACGGCGTCTGGGAGGCCCGCGGCTACCCGAAGCCCGCCGCGATCGCGTCTCAAGCCCTCGACCGCGCGGCAGTCGGGCGGCTCTGGGCGGTCTCGGAGACCCTCACCGGCGTGCGGTTCGCGCTGTGAGGGAGGCTTCGGTGTACCCCGAAGCCGACAAGCCGGTCCCGCAACCGATCGCTCTTCATTTCGGGATGTTCGCAGAACCGCACTGACGGAAACGGCTCCGCTTCGAGACTATGCGGTGCGATGGTCGGCGTACCAGTCGCAATGCTTCGTCAGCGGGCAGTCTGCGCATTTCGGAGTTCGGGCGACACAGATCTTCATCCCATGCTGGATGAGCCATTCATGCGCATGGCGCTTATAGCGCGCGGGGGTTTGCGCATTGATGAGATCGGCCGCTTGCTTGGCCGAAGTCGTGTCCACGACACCAAGACGGTTCAGGACGCGAAGGACATGCGTATCGACCGCGATGCTGTCTTCCGAGAAGGTGAAGTTCATCAGGATATCGACGCATTTGCGGCCGACCCCTTGCAGCTTCATCAGGTCGTCCCGGTTGCCGGGTATTTTCCCGCCGTAGTCTTCGATGATCTGGCGGGCCATTTCCTTCAGGTTCTTGGTCTTGCGGTTGTAATGCGCGACCGGCTTGATGATGCGACGCAATTCGTCGTCCGGCAGGTCGCGCAGCTCCTCGAAGGTCGAAACCTTTTCATAGAGCGGCACGGCCGCGTTCACGACGCGCTGGGTGATCGTCATCGTGGACAGGCACACCGACACGAGGCTCTTGAACGGCGTCGAGGACAGGCCGTTGGTCATCCACGGATCGTCGGTTTCATCGAAGGTCGTGTAGGTCTTGCTCAGGATGCCGTAGATCGCATCGAGGTCGCGCTGGGCTGCCACCGGTGCGGCGGCGCGGCGGGATGTGTTCTGCGAGCGGGATGGGGTCGCCGGCATCGAAGCCTCCGGGCGGCCGAGCCGGCCCCGATGAGGGACCGGCCGCGCCTTGTGCGGTTGCGGGATCAGGCGGCCTTGCGCGCTTCGCCGGCGGCCTTGGCGCGGATCGTGTCGCCAACCTTGGTGAACCGCTCACGCAGGGCTTCACAGGCCTTGCTCATGGCCATGAAGGTGTCCGCTTGGTCCGCGTAGCCGAGCTGCTTGGCAAGGGCCCCCTGCCCTTTGAAGGCACCCGCATAATAGTCCAAGCCGGACTGCGTGCCGGCGACGGCGCTGAGGTCGAGCAGATCCTGATCGGGCGCGGCCTTGACCATCTCGGACGTCCCGTTGCCGACGCCTTCCATGATGCGATCCTTGAAGCCGTTCGGCTCGGTGCCGAGCTCTTTCAGGAAGCCGACGAAATGGGTCTCCTGCTTGCCGGCGGTCTCGCTGTACTCTCCGAGAAGCGCCTTGAGGTCCGCATTGCGGACCTTGCCGGCCAACGCCTTGCCAGCCGCATCGCCTTGCTCGCTCGCCGAGCGCAGCGCGTGCAGGCCGGCGATATGCCACTTCGTGAAGTTGTCGTCTGCCATGTTCGCCTTCGCCCCCGTTTGAGGTTTTGAAACGCCCGGTCGCCAGTGCCGTACACTGCCTTCGGGCTATTGGACGATATCGTCCATTTCCTTCAAACGGATGCCGGCGCGCTAAGTTCCGGGCGGTTCGCGCGTGAGCCAGCCCTTGGCTTCGAGGAGCAGGATGGCATCGTCCACGTCGCCGGCGCATCGCTGCCGGAGAGGCTCGATGTCGGTACCGAAGGCCGCCTGAAACGAGATCGGCTGGATGGCCAGCTCCACGAACCGTTCGGCCATTCGGATCATGTCTTGGGACGCTTCGCCTCCGCCGACAGGATCGAGGGCGGCGAGGACACAGCGGACGGAGCCCTCGAAGCTGACCCGGTACGCCATTCGCGCGAGGTCCGGGAAATTCGGAGCTTCCGCTGCCGTGATCCGCATCAAGGCAATGCAGCGCGGCACCAGGAGGTTTTCCGCCAAACCGCGCCCGACATGGCGCAGCCGTTCCCGGACGCCGACGCCGGTTGGGCTCGCGGTCAGCTCATCGAACATGACGTGGATCGAGCGGCGGACGACGGCAGCGAACAGCGCTTCCTTGTCCGGGAAGCGGCCGTAGAGCGCGGACTTGCCGGTCCCCGAGCGCCGCGACACCTGATCGAGCGTCGTGCGACCGAATCCCTGTTCGAGGAACAGAGCGGTGGCCGCTTCCAGCATCCGTTCCTCGGCAACGCCCGCTTCGGCGGCCGGTGGTCGTCCCCTTCGCGGCTTATCGGCAATCATCGATTTCCGTGTTCATCCGGCTGTCACCAGCTCACCGCCACCGCTTTACGAGAAACGTCTCCGATCGGATGGCATCCACGGTAGACACTACACGTCACCGATGCGCTTGCGGCGGGCAGGCTTGGCAACCGCCTGCAAGGTGCGCGAGAGCTGTTCGACCGAGTAGGGTTTCTGCAGAAGCTCGAACCCGTTGGTGCCGGTCCGGGCCAGAACGTGGCTGTAGCCCGAGGTCAGGACGACAGGAAGATCGGGGTGAAGCCGCTGGATCTCGCGGGCGAGATCGACGCCGTTCATGCCGGGCATCATCACGTCCGTGAACACCACGTCGAAGCGATCCGCGTCCTTGGCCAACTCCGCCAGGGCTTCCGCGGCATTCGCCGCCCAGACCGTGCCGAAGCCGAGTTCCGCCAAGGTCTGCGTGGCGAAGGTGCCGACTTCGACATTGTCCTCGACCACGAGCACAGAGGTGCCGCGGCCGCTCGGCACGGGCGTCGGCTCGCTTGGCTCCGGCGCCTGGATCTCGCCGAGCACGCGAGGAAGGTAGAGCGTGAAGGTCGTGCCCTGCCCGACTTCGCTTTCCACCACGACCTCGCCATGGGACTGCTTGGCAAAGCCGAAGACTTGGCTGAGCCCGAGGCCAGTCCCTTGCCCGACCGCTTTGGTGGTGAAGAACGGCTCGAAGATCCGTTCGACCACGTCCTTCGCGATGCCGCTGCCCGTGTCGCTGATCGACACCGCCACGAACGGCCCCTGTACCGCGGGGTGAGCGCGCACAGCTGGCATCTGCTCGACGGGCTCCACGCGAATGGTGAGCTGCCCCTCACCCTCCATCGCGTCGCGCGCGTTCACGGCCATGTTCACCAGCGCCGTGTCGAACTGGCTCGGGTCAGCATTCACGAAGCAGGCGTTCTCCGGCAACTCGGTCACGACCGTGATGCGAGAACCGGTGAGCGTACCCAGCATATCGGACAATGCGCGCACGCTGTCGCAGGCTGCGAACACCTTGGGTTTGAGTGTCTGCCGCCGTGCGAAGGCGAGGAGCTGGCCCGTCAGCTTCGCGGCGCGATCCACCGTGTTGGAGATCGCCTCGATGTAGCGGGTGCGCCTGTCCTCGGCGAGATCCGGTCGCTTGAGGAGATCGGTCGACGACTTGATGACCGTCAGAAGGTTGTTGAAATCGTGCGCGACGCCGCCGGTGAGCTGGCCGATCACCTCTAGCTTCTGCGACTGCCGCAGCACGTCCTGCGCGTCCCGAAGCTCAGCCTCGGCCCTGAGCCGCGCGCTGATGTCGTGCGCTTGGTGGAAAGCGCCGAATATCGTTCCTGCTGCATCGCGTAGGGGTGTGTAGGTGATCTCCCAGCAGGGCTGGCCGAACTCGGCCCGGCCGAAAACGGCTTCGACCGTGTACGCCTCGCCCGCCAGCGCGCGGGCCATATTGGCGCGCATCGCGGCGGCCTGCTCCGGAATGAACAGGTCGGGAAAGACGTCGCCGATCTTCGTGTAGAAGCCGTTGACCCGGAAGAACTCGTCGTTGTGGGCCTTGTTGAAGGCGATCAGCCGGTACGCTTTGTCGAAGACGCAGATCGGCTCTGCGTGGGACTGAACGATGTTCTCGTAGAGATCGCGCTCGGCCGTACGCGATGCAAGACTTTGGTTGGCATCGAGGTGGAAGCCGATCAGGTCGGCGAACATCTTGAACATGCCCACGACCGCGGGCGTGTTCAGCTTGGCGGGTTTCGGATCGATGGCGCAGAGCGTGCCGAAGAACGTGCCGTCCGGCAGCACGATGGGCATCGAGATGTAGCTCTGGAAGCCGTACTTGGCGGGTGTGTGATGTTCGCAGAAGGTCGGGTCATCGGCGACGTGGTCGATGATGACCGGGACCCCGCTCTGCCGGATCTCGTGGCAGATGGTCGTCTCAAGATCCAGCTCGCCGCCGGGCTTGAGGCCGAAGGCGATGTCGTCCTTGACGGCGCAGGCGACCCAGCGGTCCTCGGTGACACGGGCGACGGCGGCGAAGCCCATGCCCGTGGTGCGACAGACCACATCGAGGATCGTGGGCACGGCCGCGATGCTTTCGACCGCGACGACGTCGTTGAGGAAACCCTGTGGGAATGGTGGAGCTGATCTCGAGGCGGTCATGCGGCTCAGCGACCTGAACAATCATCCGCGCGGGTTCGCTTGCAACCTGCCGAGCGCGCGGGGTCACGCTCGATCAGAAGACGGAGCCCGGCCCATACCACTTCACTCGCGTTCGAGTAGTAACCTGAAGTAACTTCAACGTGGATGTCGGCAATCAATTCGGCCGTGAGGGAGACGTTGCAGGTCGGCGTGTTCGACATACCAACGGTCTGTCACGCCTGGGCGGCACCGTCAAAGGTTGCCGAAGACACAAACCGGCTCTGTAGAGGGCGGAGGTGGTGTCGCCGAGAAGTGGACATCCCGAGACTCCGAAACGGGCGGTTTGCAGACATTCGGCTTGACGCACCGGTCTAGGTGACAGCGGGGCGAAATGGCCCGCACGGCAATCCCTGCCGATCACGTGACACGCAGCATCGTCTGTACCGCCACCTCAAGTGCCCGTGCTGCGGCACTGGCCGTAGGCGAGCTTGTTCGGGCAAACATCACGATCTCCGACGGCGGTAAGTCGGGAAGGCCGAAGCGCGGTCCAACATCGCTCATTCGCCCAGAGGCGACGGCACCCATTGGAGCAATACCGAGCCCTGCTCTCACGGCCGCCAGCAGCGCACTGCAACTCCCCCCGACGAAGGCCTCCCGCCACGGCGTCTTGTTTGCATCGAGGCGCCTGATCGCAACGGCTCTTACCCCGCAGGGCGGCCCAAGCGTCACGAGTGGTACGGGGAGGTCTGGCGCTGTGACGTTGTCTTCCATGGACCGCCAGCCCAGCGGGTCCGTGCCAAGCACTTCCCCATCCGCTCCGCCCGCTTCCCGGCGGATGATGACGGCGTCGAGTTCACCCTCGTCGAACGACGCGCGGACCTGCTGAGAGGTCCCGCTGCGCAGTTCGAGAGCGCTCCTCGACGGGAGTGCCGCTCGAACGTGGCGTATGACGTGCTCCAGCCCTGTTCCCAGTGCGTGATCGCTCGCCCCGATTGCGAACCGCATTGTTGGCTCATCGTCGAAGCACGCGGCCTTATCGTGGGCAGCCATCAGCGCGCGCGCCTTGGCGAGGAAGGCCACGCCGTCCTCTGTCGGTCGGACGAAGCGAGGCGTGCGTTCCAGCAACTTACGACCGAGGGCCGCTTCCAAACCTTTGAGGCGTGTGCTGACCACCGGCTGCACCGTACCAGCTGCCTCCGCTGCCCGCGTCAGATTGCCAAACTCCACCGCGAGGATGAACAGGCGGACCGAAGCCAGATCGAGCATGATATTGAATCGCTATGATCACAAGTGCACATCATAGCGTTCCGCGTTAGTTGCTCCAATGCCAAATTGACCTCCGCACGAAGGCCCAGGAGGTTTCTATGCCCATGATCACCGTCCGCTACGTCACTGCGTCCCCGCGCGCCGATCTCAGGTCCGATATCGCTCAACTGGCAACGCGGCTCGGGGCGGAGCGGCTTGGCAAGGACCCGAACGTCACCGCTGTGTTGGTTGAGGAAGCCGATCCACAGGGCTGGTTCATCGCTGGAAAGCGCCCGACCGATGCGGGGCTGTCGGCGTTCTGGCTGGACATCAAGATCACCGCTGGAACCAACACGAAGGCTGATACGACCTCCTTCGTCAGTGCAGCCTTCGCTGGGATGGAAGCGTTGATCGGCCCTTTGCATGAAGAGTGCTACGTTTTCGTACATGCCGTTGACGGCGACGCTTACGGCTACGGTGGGCGCACTCAGAATGGCCGTTGGGCAGCCGCCAACCCTGGATAAGTCGTTAGGTAGGGGCTTCTTGCCCAAGATCGGAAGCCCTTGTGCAAAGGCATGCAATGGGTCGAAAGCGACTAACCGCTCATGTCACATCAACGTTCGTTTTATTTGCAAATCCGGCAACGGCATCTTTCAATTACTCAGTGTCATGTCGAAGGTTGGTGGGTGTCAGCGCGAACTGACGTCCAAGCACGACTGCGCGGATAAGCGCCGCCATCACGAGGTTGTCGCGAGCCGGAACGAACCCTTTTCGATGCCCATGCGTTTGGTGTCTCACTCCAGCGATCTAAGAAAACACGGAGGCTCAGATGCGTAAGGTGTTGCTCGTGACGGCCGCCCTCGGTGGGCTGATCATCCAGGAGGCTCCCAGCTTCGCGCAGGGCTTTCGGGTCGGTCCAGGGGGCGTCGAAATCGATGATGGGCGCGGCTACCGCGAGGATCGGCAGGAGCGCCGCTACCGCCGGATGTGCCGCGAGCTTCGCGACGCTTGCGAGAACAAGGACATCTACGGTGAGGAGGGCCAAGGCAATTGCCGACGCTATCGCCGCACCTGCGGCTGACAAGCAGCGAACGCGAACCACCGAAGCGAAATAGGGTGACGTCCAAGCTGATACGCTGAGGCTCGCGGCTTGGCTGTCGAAGGCCGGGTACGCGACACGTCTGACGTTGTGACTGGAGGAACCCGGCATGAGAAGACTGTGGGTTACAGCGCTCGTGGGCCTGAGTTTTTTGAGCGTGATAAGCTCAGCCTCAGCCCAGCGAGGGGGGCGTGACTACGGCTACGACGAGCGGGAGTATGGTCGTCAAAGCTATGGCGAGCGCGACGGCGGCGTTCGTGGTCGCGGGTACGATGACGATGACGATGATGATGATGATGATCGGCCACGTGAACGCGGCCGCAGCTACGATAATGGCTACGGTAACGAGCGGCGTCGCCGATACGATGAAGATCAGGATCGCCAGCCCGGTCGCGGGTACGACACTGATGACCGGGAACGGAAGCGTCATCGTGGGTCCCAGGAGGAGCCTGAGGCTAAGTTCGACGAAGACGAGTACCTGCGTTGCAACCCGGATGTCGCCCGAGCCGTGGAACAAGGGCAAATGCGGTCTGGGAATACCCATTACAGGACATTCGGGCGCCGTGAGGGGCGCCGCCTCAGCTGCCCAATGAAGCTCTAAGTCCCAGTCGCATTCGCCGACTTGCTGAAGCGCTGGCTCTTTTAAAGGTCCAAGTGGGTCCATATTCGCATTTGCGCGAACGGCTCCCTTTCACCTTAACCGCGCCGCGACCCAGATGCTGCGTTCCTTCGGTTTTCTGGACATTTATGGTCGCACTGCGAGAGGCCCGCTTGGGGTCGAAAGCGGCGGCCGGCCGGAGTCCGAGAAAAGGATCGCCCGAGCCGGTTCGAGGCAGGTATCCGGTGGGTCCTCTGCGCCCGATCCGAATGTGCGAATACAAGCTCAGCCTCCAAGCCACCTGAGCGGTCGGTCCGACGGCACCGTTCGGCCGGGAGAGACGCGCCGATCTGCGCCGCGCCTCTGGGGGAACGCTCGTTCCCGGCCATTGCCGAGGCCGGCGAGGAGCGCGCGAAGGAACGCCATCGCGCCGCCGTGGTTTCTTCCGCCACCACCTGGGAGGAACAGTATGCGAATTCTTGCGACGGCGTTGGCGCTGACGGTCATGACGGGGCTCGGCGCCGGGACCGCGGAAGCCAAGGGATGCATCAAGGGCGCGATCATCGGCGGTGTCGCCGGACATTATCTGGCCGAGCGCGGCGTGGTCGGGGCCGTGGCCGGCTGTCTGGCCGGACGGGCCCTGGCGAACCGGCGCGCGCGGCGGGAGGTCGATTACGGCTCCCAGGTCCAGCCCCGCGGAGCCGGCTATGGCGGCGGGCAGGCCTATCCGAGCCGGAATTACCGGTATTGATGCACGAAGGGGCGCCGTTCGGCGCCCCTTCTCGTTTCTGCAGTTTTCGACACGGCCCGGGCCGCGCGAAATGTCCGGAACTCACTTCGTCGGGATGCGCCTTAGGCAGCGCGAATCGTCGTGAGGAAGCGTTTGACCTCGGCGGACAGGTGCTCGGACTGACGCGACAGCTCTGAAGCGGACATCAGCACCTGGCTCGCGGCAGCTCCCGTTTCCTCCGAGGCCTCGGCCACCCCGCCGATGTTGGTCGTGACCTCGCTGGTTCCCACCGAAGCTTCGGCGACGTTGCGCACGATCTCCTGCGTCGCCGCGCCCTGCTGCTCGACCGCCGCCGCGATCGTCGCGGTCACCGTGTTGATCTCCCGGATCCGCGTCGTGATCGAGCCGATCGCACCCACCGCCTGCCCGGTCGCCCCCTGGATCTGACCGATCTGGCCGGAGATTTCCTCGGTGGCGCGGGCGGTCTGGTTTGCCAGCTCCTTCACCTCGGCGGCGACGACGGCGAAGCCGCGACCGGCTTCGCCGGCCCGTGCGGCCTCGATGGTGGCGTTGAGGGCGAGCAGGTTGGTCTGGCTCGCGATGTTGGCGATGAGGTTCACCACGTCGCCGATCCGGGTCACGGCCCTGCTCAACTCGGTGACGTGGGAACCGGTCTCGTCCGCCTCGGCCACCGCCTGCTGGGCGAGGTTGGCCGAGCCGGAGACCTGCCGGCCGATTTCCTGCACCGATGCACCGAGTTCCTCGGCGGCGGAGGCGACCGTGTTGACGTTCGCGGCTGCCTCCTCCGCGGCCGAGGCAACGGTGGTCGATCGGGTGGCGGTCCTCTGAGCCGTCGATGTCATCTGCTGGGCCGTCGCCTGCAACTCGGTCGCCGAGGAGGAGACCATGCCGACGATGCCGCCGACCGCCCCCTCGAAGCCGTCAGCGAGCTCCATCATCGTGCGCTTGCGCTCGGCCGCCGCGGCGGTCTCGGCGATCTGCCGTCGCTCGGCGTCCTCGGCCGCCTTCCGGGCTACCATCGTCTTGATGCCCTCGACCGCCCGTCCCACGGCGCCGATCTCATCGCCGCGCGCGGCTTGGCGAATCGTGGAGTCGATCTCGCCCTGAGCCATCCGATTCAGAACGGAGACGAGCTGCGAGAGCGGCCGGGT
The DNA here is from genome assembly GCF_026672325.1 of Methylorubrum sp. SL192. NCBI lineage: Bacteria > Pseudomonadati > Pseudomonadota > Alphaproteobacteria > Hyphomicrobiales > Methylobacteriaceae > Methylorubrum > Methylorubrum sp. SL192. Next base: position 2,899,215 of record NZ_JAPPQV010000003.1, on the reverse strand, counting down.
AATGCCGAACACGACGATCGCACCGGAGAGCACGGCGGCCAGAAGCAGGCCGACCGCCGCCATCACGATCAGCTGGGTGACGGCCGTTCCGACATCCCGCTCGAGTTGGCTCGCGCCGGCCTGCATCTCCTCGATGATCTTCTGCGTGCGCGCTTCCACCAGCTCGGTGAGCTTGGCCCGCGCGGGCTGCCCTTCCTCCTGCACGATCGTCATCGCGGCATCGGTCTCGTTCCTGCTGCCGAGAACGATGGTCCGGTCGATGACGGCGAAATAGGCTTCGGCGAGTTTGCGAACATCGTTGCCGAATTTGACGCGTGCCGGCGTGTCCGCCAGGGCGATCAGCCGATCGATGTTTTTGTAAACGCCGCTGACGGTGGCGTCGTATCGTGCCTTGTATCGGTCGATCTTTTCCTTTCTGGGGTCGATGATGAGGTTGCGGCTGAGCAGAGTCGCCTCCGCAACGCCGGCCTGAGCCTTGAGATAAGACTCCTGTCGCACCGTCAGGACGTCGGCGACATAGCGGGATTGGACGGCGATTCCTTCGAACGTCGCCCGCTCGTGCAGAATAAGTGCGATAGCCATGGCAGCGATCAGGACGAGCGGCGCGCATAGCTTCAACAAGACGCTCGCGTTGTTGATATATCTCATTTGAGGTCAGTCCGCCCGCTCGGTGCCAAATGGATCTATTGGAAAAGCGGGGCGAGTATTAAATAACGGGTTAAGATCCCTCGATCGATTGTAATCCCTTGGGATGCTGCCGCCTTTGCAAAAAGAGAGCAGTGTAGAGGCGGGACATCAGAAGCTTGGGTCGGCCGAAAACCCCGTGCCGGTCGGGCACGCGGCGGGTGCAGAGGTCGGCGCCGGACGCGCCCTTCAAGGGCCGGCTTCCCGCTCGCGGATGGCTGACATCTGCCCGGCGAAGATCAACCCGGCCTCGCGAGCACGCTTTCGAAGGCCCTCCGAGCGGGAGGAGCGCTCGCACTTCGAATGGGGGTGACGAGCGCGATACGGCCTGTCGGAAGGGGGCGGGAGATGTCCGGAACGAAAAAAGGGGCGCCCTTTGAGGGCACCCCTTTCCTGATCTGGCTTGCCTGCCCGCGATGCGCGGCCCGTCTTACGGCAGGACCATCGGTCCTGCCGCGTGCCGCGTCGGATCAGGCGCTCTTGCGCCCGCCCTTGCCCTTCGCCGCGCCCGCTTCGGCCTCCTCGGAGCCCTCGGTGTTGATGCGCTCGGCGATCTGCGAGAGCAGCGCGTCGGTCTTCTTCTCTTCCTGAAGGGTCTCGTCGAGCAGCTTGGCGGCGTCCGCGTAGCCGAGCTGGGTCGCCCAGGTCTTAAGCGTGCCGTAGCGGGCGATCTCGTAATGCTCGACCGCCTGGGCGCAGGCCGCCAGCACCGCGTCGGCGGCCGGGCTGTCCTCGAAATCCTCCAGATCCTCCTCCATCTCGGAGGTCAGGCCCTGCATCGCCTCGCAGGTCTTGGCGCGGGCCGGCTTACCGATGATCTCGAACACCTGCTGCAGGCGCTCGACCTGGTTGGCGCTCTCCTCGGCATGGATCTCGAACGCTTGGCGGAGTTCGTCATGTTCGGCCGCCTTGGCCGACTTCTTCAGTGCACGCACCGATTGCTTTTCCGCGTAATAGACGTCCTTCAACGTCTCATAGAACGCGTCGTGCAAGGTCTTCTGCTTGGTGGCCATGGGAGTTCGTCTCCTGATTGCTGAACGAGGGGGCCGGGGGAGTGATCTCACCGTCGGCCGACACCTTAAGAACGTGAGTTCAGGCGACAGGGTCCGAAAATTCTCTTGGGGGGAGGCCGTAAAATTCCGGGAACCTCGGCCGGTGGCGCCGGGGTTTCTGGGATCGGCCCGGAGGCAGGGCCACCTCCCCGGCCCAGGGCGCGGCGCGGGCTACAGCCACTTCTTCCAGCGGAAGAACACGTAGGGCAGCACGGCGGCCACCACCATCATGCCGACGGCGGCGGGGTAGCCGAAATGCCAGTCGAGTTCCGGCATGGTCTTGAAGTTCATGCCGTAGATCGAGGCGATCAGCGTCGGCGGCATGAACACCACCGCCATGACCGAGAACAGCTTGATGATGTTGTTCTGTTCCAGGTTCACGAGGCCGAGCGTCGCGTCGAGCAGGAACTGGATCTTGGCCGAGATGAAGGTCGCGTGCTCTTCCAGCGATTGCAGGTCGCGAAGCGTCGAGCGCACGTCCTCGCGCAGCTCGCGCGGGGCCTTGGCCGTGCGGTAGGTCGCCGAGAGCGAGAGCAGGATGCGCTCCATCGAGACGAGGCTCTCGCGCTGCTTCGAGATCAGGTCGCCGTAGCGCCCGAGCGAGCGCAGCGTGTCCTGCAGCGCGTTGTTGCGCGAGGACGGGTCGCCCTTGTCCTCGAAGATCTTTCGCGAGAGGCGGTCGATGCGCTCGCCCTGGAGCTGGAGCACGTCGGCGGCGCGGTCGATCACCGCCTCGATCAGCCCGGCCAGGATCGACTCGCCCGAGACCGAGCGCGACGGCCCGTTGCCCGTCGCCCGGCCGGCGCGCTGGGTGTACATCCGGAACGCCTGCGGCTCCTCGTAGCGCACAGTGATGAGCCGGTTGTCGCGCAGGATGAAGGTGATGCCGGCCAGGCCCGGCTCCTCGGAATCGCTGACGCGGGAGAGCACGCGGCCCGTCATGTAGCGGGCGCCGGCCTCAACGTAGAGCAGCTCGGAGGGCTCGATGTCCTTCATCTCCTCGCGCGTCGGCACGGTGATGCCGAGGAAGGATTCGACCTTCACCTCCTCCTCCCGCGTCGGGCGCACGAGGTCGAGCCAGACCGTGTCCTCGGAGATCGGCTCCTGCAATTCGAGGTAGCGGCGTTCCAGCACCGTCTGGGAGCCGCCCGCGACGGGCTTGTGGGTGAAGATCAACGGATGTGACCTGTCGGATGGGGCTTCAGTCGAGTGCCCCGGGCGGGGCGACGCTTGTGTCCGGCACGAAGAAGTCCGGCGCAAGCGGAACGCCTGCTGTGACGCGGTATTTTGAAAAGTCCGTGACGCCTTCCTCACTCAGAACCGTGTCGTCGATGAGGAAATGTCCGGTGAAGCCCTTGGCCTCCCGCAGGAACACGGCATGCGCGGCATCCGCCATGATCTCCGGCGTGCGGCTGGCCTGCATCAGCGCGTCGCCGCCGAGCAGGTTCTGCACGGCGGCCGTGGCGATGGTGGTGCGCGGCCACAGGGCGTTGACGGCGATGCCCCGGCCCCGGAGTTCCCCGGCGAGCCCGAGCACGCAGAGCGACATGCCGAACTTGGCCATCGAGTAGGCCAGATGCGGCGCGAACCATTTCTCCGCCATGTCGAGCGGCGGCGAGAGCATCAGGATGTGCGGGTTCTCCGCCCGCTCCAGATAGGGAATCGCGTATTTGCTGACCATGTAGGTGCCGCGTGTGTTGATCTGATGCATCAGATCGAAGCGCTTCATCTCGGTCTTGGGCGTGTTCGACAGCGAGATCGCGCTCGCGTTGTTGACCACGATGTCGATCCCGCCGAATTGTTTTGCGGTTTCATCCAGCGCCGTCTTCACCGCCTCCTCGTCGCGGACATCGACGGTGAGCGGCAGCGCCCGGCCCCCTGCCCGCTCGATGGCTTCGGCGGCGGTGAAGATCGTGCCCTCCAGCTTCGGATGCGCCTGCGCGGTCTTGGCGGCGATCGCCACGTTGGCGCCGTCGCGGGCGGCGCGCAGGCCGATGGCGAGCCCGATGCCGCGCGAGGCGCCGGTGATGAACAGCGTCTTCCCCTTAAGGCTCTTCCCTTCAAGGCTCATGCGTCATCCTCTCCGATCCGGAAGCGCTCCGGCTGGCGGCCGTCGGCGTCGGTGAAGCCGTAGGCGCGGGCGAGATCCCCGACATGGACCGTCCGCCCCGCCCGGTCCAGCACGGCGGGGTCGGCGGACAACGCCGCGAGCGCCCGGCCGGCATAGAGCGGGCTCTCGGTGGCGAGCGCCTCCTGGCCGAGATCGCGCACCCGCTCGGTGGCGACGAAGCCCGGCGAGAGGCTGAGCGCGCAGACGCCGCGGGGCGTCAGTTCGGCGGCGCAGGCGAAGGCGAGCCGGTTCGTCGTCGCCTTGGCGAGGTCGTAGTAGAAATCGCCCAAAAACCCCTCCTCGGTGCCGAAGGAGACGAAGGCGATCAGGCCGGAGCGCGCGGCGACCATGGCCGGCGCCACGGCGCGGGCCAGCAGCAATCCCGGATAGGGCCCCGTCCCCAGAAACTGCGAGAACGGCTCGGCCGAGCGGCGCCAGAACGGCGTGCCCCAGGCGGCGCCGTCGGGGTAGCGCTCGCCGTCATAGCCCTCGTTGCCGCCCCACACGCTGGATGCCGCGACATCGATCCGCCCGAACCGGCGCAGCGCCCAGTGCACGAGTTCGTCCACCGCCCGCTCGCTGGTGTGGTCGCAGAGGTAATGGTGCCCCTCGCCGCCGGCCGCATCGACCTCGCGGGCGGTGTCCTCGATCGCTTCCGCGCGCGTCTCGGTGCGCCGCCCGGTCTCGGAGGAGCGCGCGGTGACGATCACCGTCGCCCCCGCCTCCCCCAAGCCGCGGGCGAGCCCGCGCCCGACCCCGCGCGAGGCCCCGGCCACGAGGCAGACTTTTCCCCGCAACGAAGGCGTCACCGAAGCGCTCACGCCTTGCCAGCGAGGAAGCGGGCGAGCCGCGCCTGCGTCTCGGGATCGCGCAGGCCCGCCTCGAAGGCCTGCGCCTCGGCCTCGATCGCCGCCTCGACCAGCCCCTGCTCGCCGCGCATCAGCGCGCGGGTCGCCTGCACCGCCCGGCGCGGCAGGGCGGCCAGCCGCGCGGCTTGCGCCAGCGCATGCGCCTCCAGCGCCTCGGAGGGTAGTTCGGCGTTGGCGAGCCCGAGCGCCACGGCGGCCGCGCCGTCGAACGGCTCGCCGAGCAGCAGCAGCGCCGAGGCGCGGGCGAGCCCGATCCGGCGCGGCAGCAGGTGGCTGGCGGCGGCCTCCGGCACCACGCCGAGTTCCACGAACGGCATGCGGAAGCGCGCCTGCGGCCCGACATAGACGAGGTCGCAATGCAGCGTCAGCGTGGTGCCGACGCCGATGGCGAGCCCGTCCACTGCCGCGACCATCGGCGTGCGGGTGCGGGCGAGCTGCCGGATGAAGCGCAGGGCCGACATCTCGGAAAACGAGTCGCGCGGCGCCGTGCCGGCGGCAAAGAAGTCGGCCAGATCGTTGCCAGCGGTGAAGGCGCCGGGCAGCCCGGCAAACACCACCGCCCCGATTTTTTGGGAGTTCGCGTCGGCGTCTTCCAGCGCCGCGGTGGCGGCGTCGTACATCGCCCCGGTCAGCGCGTTCTTCTTGGCCGGGCGGTTCCAGCGGATCAGGCGGACGCCCCCCAAAAGATCCTCGATGGTGATGGCTTCGCTCATCCGCCCTCGCCCCACGCGCCGATCCCGAGCGCCGTCGCCGCCCTGACGGCATCGGCCCTTCGCCCCACCCTTCTTCCCGCGGCGACGCTTTGTCGAGGGGCCATCGGCGCGGTTCGGGCGCGCGCCCGCAAGCGGGTTCACGGCGCCGCGCCCCCTCCCCGTCCGGCCGAGGCCGCGGAACCCGGCCGCACGGTGCCGACCCGCGCGGCAACACGGGCGGCGTCCGGGTTCGCGGGCCGGCGCCCCGGATGGAGGGCGGCGGGGACGGGCGGCCCGAGCCGCCGTTCGCGGGGCCGGCCGGGTCGATCCGCGCGCAGGGCCCGAACCCAAGCCCCGTCGCCCGGCCGCGCCGGCCCCGACGCCCCGGCTTGCCCGGCGGTCCCGGTGTCGCACCCGCGAAACTTGGCGGTCCGCGTCTCGGATGACGGGCTATGTGGTCACTCTACGCTCTCACGATCCTCGCCGGTCTCGCCAACGCGATCCAGCCGGGGCAGAACGCGACGCTGTCGAAGTCGCTCGGCCTGCCGGTGACGGCGGCCCTCCTGACCCTGCTGGTCAGCACCGCCGCCCTGCTCGTGGGCGGCCTCGCCCTGGGCAAACTCGAACTCCCCACCAGCCAGCAGCTCGGGCAGGTGCCCTGGTGGGCGTGGCTCGGCGGTTTTTTGAGCATCCTGCTGATCCTGGCCCAGCTCTACGCCTCCCCCGCCATCGGCGCGGCGACCTTTTTGGGCATCATCGTCACCGTGGGCGTGCTCGCCTCGCTCGTGCTCGACCACTTCGGCTGGATCGGGTTTCAGGTGCACCCCGCCAGTGTTTGGCGGGTCGCTGGGGCAGTGTTGATGGTGATTGGGGTGGGGCTGGTGGCTATCTTTTAGGAGTCAATGTGATCCTACATACGCAGGACATCGGCTCCGATAGAAAAAGCAGCTGGCTCATTTAGAAGGTTCTTGGAATTCGGTGGTCAGTAACCAAGGAAATTGGCCCCGCTAAGTCTGGAATATGCAAACTATCATCAAAAAACATTATCTCAGTTCCCTTCCGCGTAGTTCTGGCAGAGTAGCCTATATCATAAGAAATCCACTGTCTTTCCGAGTATAATTCTCTAATGCTCGGCACGTCATCGTATGAGACGATCCATTTCTGAGCTTTGATATTGGATTGTATTGCTCGAGATATAGATACGTGATCATCATGTTTGTAGAAGTTATAATATAGATCTGGACCTTTCACATAATATGGAGGGTCGCTATATACTAAGGTGTTCTTTGGCCATTTTTTAGTTCCATGAGACAGGAAATCCACTGCGTCTAGACCTGTAACTCGAATTCTACCTTTCATTTTGGCTATTGCCTGAATTCGATTTATCAAATCTTTGCTGTTGTAACGCGCATTGATTTTCCAATTCCCATTCTGAGAGCGCCCACCTATAATGCCGGCGTTTAGAATACCAGACCGATTTGTGCGATTTAGAAAAACATCGCAAAACCTAAATCAGTTATACAGTGTTGGTCTGGTGCTTGAAGGACGAATTTGTTTTTGTCCCAACTATCAACCGTAACTGGAGTGTCTGAAATAAGTCGGCAAAGTTCCTCTGTGTGATCCAATACCGTGCGCCAAAACGCGTAGACGGGCTTGCTTATATCATTGATATGGATCGTGCTAACGTACTCATGAAATAGTAATTCTAGGGCGATAGCGGCGCCGCCTGCAAATGGTTCTACATATTCGCCATCCATCATTCCGTTTTGTTCAATGATCTTCTTAACATATGCAGCAAGCTTGCCTTTTCCACCAGGGTATCGCAGCGGGGTAAAATGCAAAAGACCAGTCTCATTCTGAGACAGTTTAGCGGGTTTCATTGCCAGATTGCCTCGAAGAAAAGTTGCGCATTATCCCATGCGACCTTAAGTTCCCTTTCTTGGGGGGAATAAAATCTATTATGCACATAGTTGTGCAGCGTATCAACATAGAGGGGGCTATTTCTGTCATCAATGCCTTTAGATACCCCGTCTAAGTTTTTCTTCACGATTCCATTTGCTCCCATGTGATCAATCACAAGTTTTACCTTGTCTCTAAGCTTTTTGTCTTTTGGACCCTGTGGGGTTGCGTTGGTTGTAGGAAGTGCGTTTTTGTCCATGTAATGATCAACTGACAATTCTAAAAATACTCGAAACAATACTGATATGGCGTGAGGGTTTTCGGCCATTATGAGGCCGCGCAGCTCCTTGACAATTTCTGCGATCTTCGCGTTCGTTACATTGAGAGAGCAGTCCCTTGGAATCAATGCTCGCCTTACGTATGCACGCACTCGCACAGGTTTAGAAGGGGGAGGCGACGGCTGAGGCGGCGGAGGTGAAGGTGGGATGAAATCGGTATCGCCGAATGATTAAACAGGAGAAAGTTTTCCGGCTACTGCATTTAGATCTGGCAGATCTTCTTGTAACGTTTTTACCCAATCAATCATCTGGTCGCGTTTTTTGAGCATAGTGACATTGATTGCGCCACTTGCTAGATCTTTCACTATTCTGCGAAGTGGCTTTATGATTTGTTCCGGCGGGAGCTGGGTTGACAGCTTCTGACCTCTGATTTCCACTCCGATCAAATGACGGACGGCAGGCGTAGAAATAAGACGATCGAGAGTTGTGATTGGAAATCGATCAAGTATTTGCTCTTTTTCTTCGTCAGACAGTCCCCCATGGCTGATGACAAGATCAAGGGCTTGCAGGGCTGGGTCTGTACCCCTGAAGCGAGCTGTCGCAACGCCATTCCAATCAACTATTCCACGCCCTCCGTTTGCGCCAGTATGGCGCTGTGTGATCCATGAAACGCCTTCCGACCTGCTCTTAAGTTCGAAGCAGGGCACGGGCTCTATGACTGCCGCATCAAACTGATGCGCAAGTTTCTCGAAACGTTTTCTAAGATTTGGACGTATCTCAAGATCGCGGAGAACATTAGGGTTTCTAAGTATTTTCATTGCCGCCAGCCGGCGATTGCCCTCAAGAACGATCCATTTGTTTGTAATGGTGCTTTTTATGACCAGCATCCTGTCCATAGGATTGAGGCCGTCAGTTACGATGCTTTCTGCAAGGGCCGCGAGGCGAACGTCTTGATCAGTTATAATTTGTTTTATGGCGTCGCGTTGGCTGCCTGGTTTGTCAATTCGAGGGTTCTCTAAGTCGAGAAGAAGACTGTCAATTTTTAATTTTTTATCGGCCACAGATTGGACCTCCCAAAACGGGTGACCAACTTAAGGATGGCGGGTTGCACTGTCTAGCGGATCGGTTGTGTCGGATGCAGCGTCCTTCTGTTGTGTCTCGTGAAAAAGATTGAGCGATTCAGCATAGATCTATTTCAAGTCGAAATAAGGGTTGTCGCAGGTTGGGAAATATTTGCAAAGACTTATCGGTATTGACTTTTTATCCGGACTTTAGGCGGCATGAGAGGCAGGCAGGAGTTGGATGCGAAAAGGACATTTGTGTGGATGGAAATAATTCCTTGACATTCTAGGCTGAAAATCCTACAACCCATGCCACTCGCCTCCCGGTCCAACCGGGGGAGCTTTTCCGGTGACCGGCCGGCGAGGCTCGTTGGGAGGTGGGGCGGTTCCCGCGTCGGTGGCCCGGTCGCCATCGCCTCGGGCGCTGTGCGCGACACAACGCCAACGCGGGATGGGGCCATAGGCCGGTCTCGGGTCGGCGCCCAGGAACAACCGGAGCCGGGCCCAATACGAGGTCCGGTGCGGACGAGTCCGCCCATAGCCGTCTGCCGAGGTTCCCTCTCCCCTCGCGGGGAGGCGGGCCGAGGGTCCCACAGCGCCTAGATCCGGGGTCGATGCCGGTGGAGAGACCGTGACGCCAAAACGGAGGGACGGCTTCCCGTGATAAGGAAGCGGCCCCTCCGCGGGACGCCGGGAAACCGGCAAAGTCTCACATACCCATCCGGAGGTTTCGCGGCGTCCCGCGTCCCCCTCGGGGTTTGTGTTCGATGCGTACCCAGCCGGCCGATCGGCCAGCCGTCCTCCGGGCCCGGATTCAGGGCCGCGGGGGGAAACGTGTTTTTGCAAGAAAGCTGTTTGACCGGTCGGGGCGACGAGCGCGGTTCCAGCCCTCCGTCTCATCCTGAGGTGCGGCGCGAAGCGGCGCCTCGAAGGATCTTCCCGATCCCGCGCGATCCCCGGAGCCCCCTTCGCGGGCGCTTGCGCGCCACCTCAGGCTGAGGGCGTGGCGGGGCGGATGTGCGCGGCGCCTGGAGCCGTATCCGACCTGAGTGCATCAGGCCGGCGTCTCTCGATCCTTGTTGTGACGCGCATTCTTTCGACGAACCGGTGGCCACTTCGTCGGAATGCGCTCCAGAGCATCATCCTGAAAGGTGGTGACCGGCTTTCGGAAAAAGATGATGCAAGAACAAAAGGCTAGAGCATCGTGCCGGATCCGATATCCAGCACGATGCTCTAGGCCACGCCGGTGCGCAGCAGGTCGTGGTAGTGCACGAGGCCGACGGGGCGGCCCTGGTCCACCACCACGAGCGCGGTGATCTTCATCGCTTCCTGGATCTGCAGCGCCTTGGCGAGCAGGGTCTCGGGCGTGATCGTGCGGGGGTTGGCGGTCATCACCGCCTCGACCGGCAGGCGGTCCAGCCCCTCGCGGGAGAAGACGGCGCGGCGCACGTCGCCGTCGGTGAGGATGCCGGCGAGCGCGCCCGCTTCATCGACCACGAGGACCGACCCGAACCCCTTGGCGTCGATCTCGGCCACGGCGGCCCGCATCGCGGTGCCGATGGCCACCACGGGCAGATGCGCCCCGCCATGCATGACCTCGCGCACCTGCCGCAGCGAGGCGCCGAGCCGGCCGCCGGGATGGAACACGGAGAAGTCGCGGGCGGAGAAGCCGCGGGCCTCCAGCAGCGCCACGGCGAGGGCGTCGCCGAGCGCGAGCTGCATCGCCGTCGAGGTGGTGGGGGCGAGCCCGTTCGGGCAGGCCTCCTTGGCCTTCGGCAAAGCGAGGCAGGTGTCGGCCTCGCGGCCGAGCGTCGAGGCGGCGTTGGAGGTGATCGCCACGAGGCCGACGCGGTAGCGCCGGGTGTAGCCGATGATGTCGGCCAGTTCCGTGGTCTCGCCCGACCACGACAGCGCCAGCACCACGTCGTCGGGCTGGATCATGCCGAGATCGCCGTGGCTCGCCTCGCCCGGGTGGACGTAGAGCGCGGGCGTGCCGGTGGAGGCGAAGGTCGCCGCGATCTTGCGGGCGACGTGGCCGGACTTGCCCATGCCGGTGCAGATCACCCGGCCGCGCGCCGCGCCGATCCGCTCGACGGCCTGCGCGAAGGGCTCGCCGAGGCCGTTGTCGATCGCGGCCATCAGGCAGGCCAGGCCCTCGCGCTCGGTCTCGATGGTGCGCAGGGCCGAGGCGATGGCGGGCGCCCGCGCCGCGCCATTCGTCCGGTTCCGGTCCTCGATCCGCTGTGCCAGGGCCATGAAGCTGTCGTTTCCGTCTCAAAGCCCGGCGCCGGGCCCTCGCGATTCCTGATCCGCCCTCTTCAACCGCGACTGTGGCCGCATGGGGGCTACGCGGCGGCTGCTCACGGCGGGACAGGGCGAGCGGGCGCCCCGCAACGGCACGTTAACCATGCCCGGTGTAGCCCCGTTAACCATGGAGCGCCGACCGGACACGGAACGCCGCCCCGTCCACGGGCCGCCGGCCGTAGTATCCAGGGAAAGAGCGCTGCCGGTGTCACGCGAGCGGCCGAACGGGGACAAGCGAGGCGGGCGCCGCGGGGCGTTCGCTCTGGCGCTGCTCCCCGCCCTGCTCGGGGGCCCCGCGCTGGCGCAGGAGGCGCCCGACCCGGCGCAGGCCGAGCCCGCCCCGAGCACGGCGTCGAACCCGCTCGCGCGCAGCCCCTCCGAGCCGGCGACCGCGGGCCGCCCGCGCCGCTCCGCCTTCGACGCGCCGACGGCTTTGCGCGGCTCCGGCGCCTTCTCCGCCCCCGCCCCGCTCGGCAGCGGCACGACCGCGAATCCGGCCCCCGCCTCCGAGGAGAGCGAGGAGCCGAGTGTCGCCCGCCTGCCGCGCTTCCGCAGCGCGACGAGCCTGCCCGGCTCCGCCGCGACGCGGGGCACGCCGGCCCGGCCCTCGATCCTGCGTCTGCGCGCGGCGCCCCCGCGCCGGCTCGGCACGGCGACCCGCCAGATCACCCAGACCCGCACGCAGCAGACGATCACCGATCTGCGCCTCACCCCGGTGATCCAGACGCCCGTCTCCGGCGTGCCGCTGCCGGCGCCGATCCTCGGGCTCGGCCTGCCGAACGCCGCCGGGCTGCTGCTCGGCACGGCTTTGCGCCGGCCGATCCCCGCCGACACCGCCTACGCGCCGCTCGGCATCCGGCTCGGCACCTTCACGCTGCTGCCGGCCTTCACCCAGAGCGTCGGCTACGATTCGAACCCGGACCAGATCGGCGGCACCCGCCTTCGGCCGTCACTGACCCTGCGCAGCGAGGCGGAGCTGGCGCTGCGCAGCGAGTGGTCCGCGAGCGAACTCACCGCCGAGATGCGCGGCAGCTACCTCGAATATCCGCAGAACCCCGAGGCGAGCCGCCCCAACGCGGTGGGCACCGCCCGGATGCGCATCGACGTCGACCGCGACACCCGGATCGATCTGGAGACCCGCTTCCTGCTCGACAGCCAGCGCATCGGCAGCCCGGATCTCGGCGCGGGCGGGGGGGCGACGACCCGGCCGCTCTTCGCCACCTACGGCGCGACCGCGGGGGTGCAGGAAAACTTCAACCGGCTGCAGCTCTCACTGCGCGGCTCGATCGACCGCTCGGTCTTCGAGGACGCGCAACTCGGCAACGGCACCACGATCATCCAGAGCGACCGCGACGCCAACCAGTACGGCCTGCGCCTGCGCGCCGGATACGAGATCTCGCCCGCGATCACGCCCTTCGTCGAGACCTTCCTCGACACCCGGGTCTACGACACGCCGGTGGACCAGTTCGGCCTGCGCCGCGATTCCGACGGCGTCGCCTTCACCGCGGGCGCGGCGGTGGCGCTCAACAGCACGCTGACGGCGGAGATCTCGGGCGGCCTGCAGCACCGCTCCTACATCGATCGCACGCTGCAGGACATCAACGCGCCGGTCATCAACGCGGCGCTCGTCTGGTCGGTCTCGCCGCTGACCACGGTGCGGTTCAACCAGCAGACCGGCGTGATCGAGACCGCGGTGCCGGGCTCCAGCGGCGCCTTCACCGACGCCGCCACGCTCGAAGTGCAGCACGACCTCCTGCGCAACCTCTCGATCACGCTGGGCGGCGCTTACCTCTCCACCAACTACGACGGCGTGCGCATCCGCGAGCGGGGCTATTCCGCCACCGCCCGGCTCGACTACCGCTTCAACCGCTGGCTGGCTCTCCGCGGCAGCTACATCTACTCGACGCTGAACAGCACCGTCCCGCTCTCGACCTACGAGGCGCACACGGTGCTGCTCGGGGTGCGGGTGAACCCCTGAGGGGAGCGCCTTAGAGCCGTCTCCGACCTGATGGCATCAGGCCGGCGTCCACTTCGTTGGAAAGCGCTTTAGCGCGCCATCGAGAGCTGCGCGCCGGATTTCGAGAGCGCGCCCTCGAGGCCGCCGCCGGCCTGCCGCAGGCGCGCGGTGACGGTGCCGCCCGGCTGGTAGAGGTAGACCTCGCCATCGCGGAAATCCCAGGCCGAGACCTTGGCGAGATCCTTGTTGCTGCAACCCGCGGCCGAGGCCTTGTAGAGGTCGAGCGAAGGCGTGCTCGACAGCGACACCTTGCAGCTTCCCGCGGCATCGGTGGCGTTCCACGAGCCCACCACCGAGGAGCGGCCGGTCGCGACCACCGGCGGCGGAGCGGGCGGGGGCGGCGGCTCGATCGCCTGCGAGGGGGCCGCGGCGACGCTCGGGGGCGGCGGCTCGCCGGGGGCGGCGGAGGCGCCCGGCGGGGGCGCGAGCGGCTCGCTCGTCACCGTGCCGGCGGGCAGAGCGGGCGTGGCGGGTTCGAGCGCCGCCTGGGGCCGCGGACGCTCGCGGGGCCCCTCGAAGCGGTTGGAGGCGCAGGCGCCGACGCTCGCGGCCAGCGCGAGACAGGCGGCTTTCGACAGGAACCCACGCGTCATCAAAGACCCCTCACCCCAAACACGCAACGGTCGCGCTTGCCCTCAGGGCCAAATGCGCTTGCGGCAAGGCAGGCTGCACGCCGGGCCGGGGAAAAGCCGTACACGTCCAGGTTTTCGCGGCAGTGTGGCGGCCCTGCCTCAGTCGATGAGCGCCGCCTGCGGGGTGCCGGAACGCGGAGAGCCGCGCCCGGATTGGGCGCGGCTCTCGGACTTCGTCTCGTAGGTCCTGCGGCGAAGCGATCAGACTTCGCGTTCGACCATCATCTTCTTGATCTCGGCGATCGCCTTGGCCGGATTGAGGTTCTTCGGGCAGGTGTTGGCGCAGTTCATGATCGTGTGGCAGCGGTAGAGACGGAACGGATCGTGCAGCCCGTCGAGGCGCTCACCGGTGTTCTCGTCGCGGCTGTCGATCAGCCAGCGATAGGCCTGAAGCAGGGCTGCCGGGCCGAGGAACTTGTCGCCGTTCCACCAGTAGCTCGGGCAGCTCGTGGTGCAGCAGGCGCACAGGATGCACTCGTAGAGGCCGTCGAGCCGGGCGCGGTCCTCGGGCGTCTGCTTCCACTCCTTCTCGGGCGCGGGCGTCTCGGTCTGAAGCCAGGGCTCGATCGACGCGTGCTGCGCGTAGAAGTTGGTCAGATCCGGCACGAGGTCCTTCAGGACCGGCATGTGCGGCAGCGGGTAGATCCGCACCGCCCCATCCTTGTCCTTGCGGGTCAGGAACGGCAGGGCGTTGTCGGGGGTCTTGCACTCGTCGATGCCCATGGTGCAGGCGAGCGCGTTCTGGCCCTCGATGTTCATGGCGCAGGAGCCGCAGATGCCCTCGCGGCAGGAGCGGCGGAAGACCAGCGTCGGATCGACCTTGTTCTTGATCCAGAGCAGGGCGTCGAGGACCATCGGGCCGCAATCGTCGCGATCGACCCTATAGGTATCGATGCGCGGGTTCTTCCCGTCATCCGGGTTCCAGCGATAGATCCGGAACGTCTGGAGGTTCTTGGCGCCGTCCGGCGCCGGCCAGGTCCGGCCTTCGGTGACCTGGGAGTTCTTGGGAAGATTGAACTGGGCCATGTCGGGTGCCTTTTGAGGTGCGGCGGCCTTGCGGCGCGCTCCGAGTTTCGAAGATCCTATTGCCGGTCGAGCCAGCCGGTCATGAACCGCTCGGCCTCCGCCTTCGGAGGCTGCTTCGCGGCCGGGCCGGACAGGCGGAACTTCACGAATTGGCCGCGCAGACCGGTGAGGCAGAGCAGGCTCTCGGTGGCGCCGAGGGCCGGGTGATCGATGGTGAAGGCGCGGCAGGTGAGCCGGGCGCCCGCCTCCCCCGGCAGGCGCTCCGCGCCGCGATCCTCGCTGCCGCGGTAGATGCCCTGCGCCACCGCCGTCCTGACGTCGCCGGCCGCCTGCGCGAGCTGTCCGGTGACGACAGGTGACGACGCTCCGTCGGGGATGTTCGCCACACCGGCATCGTAGACGTAGATGTCCGCCTTCCAGCGCCCGTTCGTGTAGACGACGGAGTAGCCGAGTCCCGGTGCCCGGGCCTCGTAATCCGTGCGGGGGCCGCGACTGAAGCCCGCGACTTCGGCCGGGAAGTCGAAATCTGGTGCCCGCGCCGCTGCCGGCACGATCAGCAGCAACCCCGCCGCGGCGGACAGGATGGCACGCCCGAGGCGACGCGAGACCGGGATCATCGTCCCCGCCCCTCCCCGTTCGACCGACTGCGCCGCGGGCTGCATCAGTACACCCGCGCCTTCGGCTCGATGTACTGGATGTCGTTCGACATCGTGTAGGTGTGGACTGGGCGGTAATCGATCTCGACGCCGTGGTTGGATTGGTCGAGCCACGCGAGCGTGTGCTTCATCCACTCCTTGTCGTCGCGGTCGGGGAAGTCCTCGCGGGCATGCGCGCCGCGGCTTTCCTTGCGGTTGACCGCCGATTCCATGGTCACGACCGCCTGGCCGATCAGGTTGTCGAATTCCAGGGTCTCGAGCAGGTCGGTGTTCCACACCAGCGAACGGTCGGTGATGGCGATGTCGGAGACGCCGCGCCAGACCTCGTGGATCAGGCCCTTGCCCTCCTCCAGCACCTCGCCGGTGCGGAAGACGGCGCAGTTGTTCTGCATCGTCCGCTGCATCCGGTCGCGCAGCTGCGCGGTCGGGGTGCCGCCGTCGGCGTAGCGGAAGCGGTCGAGGCGCGACAGCGCCTTGTCGGCCGAGCCCTTCGGCAGTTCCGGCTGGCGGGCGTCGGGCTCGACGATGTCGGCGCAGCGCAGGCCCGCGGCACGGCCGAACACCACGAGGTCGATCAGCGAGTTCGAGCCGAGGCGGTTGGCGCCGTGCACCGAGACGCAGGCCGCCTCGCCGAGCGCCATCAGGCCCGGCACTACCGTGTCGGGGTTGCCGTTCTTCAGGGTCAGCACCTCGCCGTGGAAGTTCGTCGGGATGCCGCCCATGTTGTAGTGGACCGTCGGCAGGACCGGGATCGGCTCCTTGGTCACGTCCACGCCCGCGAAGATCTTTGCGCTCTCCGAGATGCCCGGCAGGCGCTCGTGCAGGATCTTCGGGTCGAGATGGTCGAGATGCAGGAAGATGTGGTCGCCTTCCTTGCCCACGCCGCGGCCGTCGCGGATCTCCATGGTCATGGAGCGGGAGACCACGTCGCGGGAGGCGAGGTCCTTGGCCGAGGGGGCGTAGCGCTCCATGAAGCGCTCGCCCTCGGAGTTGGTGAGGTAGCCGCCCTCGCCGCGCGCGCCCTCCGTGATGAGGCAGCCGGCGCCGTAGATGCCGGTGGGGTGGAACTGCACGAACTCCATGTCCTGCAGCGGCAGGCCGGCGCGCAGCACCATGGCATTGCCGTCACCGGTGCAGGTATGGGCCGAGGTCGCCGAGAAGTAGGCGCGGCCGTAGCCGCCGGTGGCGAGGATGGTCTGCTGGGCGCGGAAGCGGTGGATCTCGCCGGTGGCCTGGTCGATCGCCATCACGCCGCGGCAGCGGCCGTCCTCGTCCATGATCAGGTCGAGAGCGAAGTACTCGATGAAGAACTGGGTCTTGTTCTTCACCGCCTGCCCGTAGAGCGTGTGGAGCATGGCATGGCCGGTTCGGTCGGCCGCGGCGCAGGTGCGCTGGGCGGTGCCCTTGCCGTAATCGGTGGTCATTCCGCCGAACGGGCGCTGGTAGATCTTGCCCTCGTCCGTGCGGGAGAACGGCACGCCCCAGTGCTCGAGTTCGTAGACGGCGGCGGGGGCGTTGCGCACGAGGTACTCGATCGCGTCCTGGTCGCCGAGCCAGTCCGAGCCCTTCACGGTGTCGTACATGTGCCAGCGCCAATCGTCCGGCCCCATATTGCCGAGCGAGGCGGAGATGCCGCCCTGCGCCGCCACGGTGTGCGAGCGGGTTGGGAAGACTTTGGTGATGCAGGCGGTGCGCAGCCCGGCCTGGGAGCAGCCGACCGTGGCGCGCAGACCCGCGCCGCCGGCGCCGACGATCACCACGTCGAAGGTGTGGTCGATGATGGCGTAGGCGGGCGCGCCGCCGTTCGTTCCGTTGGAGGCCATGGCGTGAATCCTTGGTTCCGTGACGACGATCAGGCGAGGCCGCCCAGGCTCACGCGGAGGATCGCGTAGAGGCAGGCAGCGGCCACCGCGACCGCGTAGAAGGTGTTGGCGATGAGCGCCGCGAACTTGAGGCCGTGGCTGTGCACGTAGTCTTCGATGACCGTCTGCATCCCCAGACGCATGTGGATCGTCACCGACACCACGGCCAGGATCAGGATGATCGCAACCAGCGGGTGCGACACCAGCGCGACCGCCTGCGGGTAGGTCCGCCCGGCCATCAGCGCGATGATCACGACGAAGGCGAGCATCAGGAGCGCATTCGAGGCGCCGGTCAGGCGCTGCAGCCAGAAATGGCCGGCGCCGTGGCCCGAAGCGCCGAGGCCCTTCACCCGAGCGCGGGGCGTGCGCATCGAGAGCGCGGTGTTCTGGCGGTTGTCGACCTGGGACATGGCGAGCCTCAGCGCACGAGCAGGGCGATCGCCCAGATCACGATGGTCAGGGTGACGGAGCCGATCAGCGTGGCGCGGGCGAGCCCCAGGCGACGGTCGCGGTCGAAGCCGTAGCCCGCATCCCAGATGAAGTGGCGCAGGCCGCCGAGCATGTGGTGCAGCAGCACCCAGGTATAGGCGAACAGGATGGCGCGCCCGGCCCACGAACCGAAGAACCACGCCACCGTGTCGTAGGCGCGCGGACCGGAGGCGAGCGCCACCAGCCACACCGCGACGAGGAAGGTGCCGCCATAGAGCGCCGTGCCGGTGATGCGGTGGAACACCGACATCGCCATGGTCCAGGTCCAGCGGTAGATCTGGAGATGGGGCGAGAGCGGCTGGGCGACCGTAGGTCTGACGGTAGGGTTCATCGCGGCTCACGATCCTCGCGTCGAAGACTGGATAAATTCCAGGGAAGGGTTAGGGCGCTCGGCTCCGACCGGCAATGCCGGTGCTGCGGTGCAGCATTGGTCAAGCTGACGATCGCGCGGATCTGTCTCATGCCAGTCTCCCGGTCAGCCTGAACCAGAAATAGGCAAGCGGGGTCGCCACCAGCAGCGACGCGACGCCCGTGGCGAGCGTGAGTTTGGTCGCGTCGGCCAGGGACAGGCGGCCGAGATCCATCGTCATGATGATGGGCGGTGCCTGATAAGGCAGGAACAGCGTCGAATAGCCGACCACCTGCACCATCAGTACGCTCATCAGGTCGAAGCCGCTGGCCCGCGAGAACTCCTCTGCTAGCGCCGTGTAGAGGGCGGGCGCGCCGTTGGCGGTGGCGGTGAACAGGAAGCCGATCGACAGGCCGGTCAGGGTCGCGAAGTTCTTGGCGGGCGCGCCCGGTTCCAGCGGGGCGACCGAGAGGAGTGCGTGGCCGAGATTGGCGCCGAGCCCGGTTTCGTTGACCACCGCCGTCAGCCCGAACAGGGCGGCGACGTAGAAGCAGGTCCGCAACGGGATCTCACCGAAACTCGCCGACGACAGCACGCCGACGCCCGGCAGCAGGCAGATCACCGCGGCGGCGAGCCCGATCCAGGCCGGCGGGATGCCGTGCCAGCCGTCGCTGAGCCACAGCGCCAGCATCACCGCGAGGATCACCGAGAGGCGCCGCTCTTCGGCCGATAACGGGGGCAGCGGCGGCAGTTCGGGCCGCTTCCCGTCGAGGCGATCGGGAAAGATCAGGATCGTGCAGGCGACGAGCAGCGCGCCCTTGACGAGGCCGAGAACCGGAGCGTGCAGAAAGAGATACGGCAAATAGCTGAGATGGATATCGAACAGCGTCTCGGCGGTGCCGGCCATGACGAGGTTCGGCACGTTGGCGGGCAAGATCGCCGCCGAGAGCATCGGCGTGGCGATGCCGAAGGCGAGCAGCGCGCCCGTCCGGCCCGGACGCCCGGCCTCCAGCCCGAAGGCGTCGCACAGCGCGATGACCACCGGCACCATCAGGGCGATGCGGCCGAGATTGGACGGCATCACGAAGGCCAGCGCGAAGGAGAAGGCGACGAGGCCGGCGATGAACCCCGGATAGGAGGCGGGCAGCCGCGCGGCCAGTCGGCGCGCGAGCCGGTCGCCCAGTCCGGTGCGATTCATGGCGAGCCCGACCACCATGCCGCTCGTCACCAGCCAGAAGGCGGAGGAGGCAAAGCCGGAAAACACCGTCTGCGCCGGGGCGAGGTTGAGCAGCATCGCGAGCGCGAAGAACATCAGCGCCGTGACGATCTCGGCCACGAGCCCGCTCGCCCACAGCCCCATGCACAGCACGAGCAGGCCCCCGGCCGCGACGACCGTGCCTTGTCCTCCGAAGATGCTGGCGGCTGCAGCGCTCATGGGCGCGCTTCAAACGCGAATTGGAACCGTTCGCAATTCGGCTTTCGTGGTGGGTGCCTTCGTCACCGGCGAAGGCTGGTGCCTCGCTCACGCTCTCGTGATAGGCTTTACGACCGATCCTTGCTCCACCCCACGCGAATGCGGGGCCTGAGAGCGCTTCGTCGAACTCAACCTGTGATGCGCTTCGATCTCGTCGATCTGAACCTGTTCCGCCACGTCGTCGAGGCCGGTTCGATCACCCATGGGGCCGAGCGGGCGAACCTCGCGCTCGCCGCCGCCTCGGCGCGGGTGCGGGCGATGGAAGCCTCGCTCGGCGCGGCACTCCTCGTGCGCGGGCGCCAGGGCGTGACGGTGACGCCTGCCGGCCGCACCCTGTTGGCGCATGCCCGCGAGATCATGGGCCAGATCGAGCGGCTGCAAGGCGATCTTTCCGTGTTCGCGGGCGGCGCGGTCGGCCAGATCCGGGTTCTGTCGAACACCAACGCGCTCACCGAATTCCTGCCTGAGGCGCTCTCCGCCTACCTCGCCCTGCATACCGGCGTCAGCGTCGATATCGAGGAGCGGACATCCGACGAGATCGTCGGGATGGTGGCCGACGGGGCCGCCGATCTCGGCATCGTCGCGGGCACCGTCGATACCGGCACGCTCCAGACCTTCCCCTTCCGCCACGACCGCTTCGTGGTGGTGGTCGCCGCCGGCCACCCGCTCGCCGGCCGCGACAGCCTCGGCTTCGCGGAGGTGCTGGAGCACGACCTCGTCGGCCTCGACCGGCCGAGCGCCCTGACCCGCTTCCTCGCGGCCAAGGCCTCCCGCATCGGCCGGCCGATGCGGCTGCGGGTGCAGTTGCGCAGCTTCGATGCGGTCTGCCGCCTCGTGGAATGCGGCGTCGGCCTCGGCATCGTGCCGGAGACCACGGCGCGGCGGGCCAAGCGCACGATGAGCATCGCGCCCGTCCCGCTGGAGGATCCCTGGGCGGCGCGCGACCTCAAGCTCTGCCTGCGGGATCTGGCGGGTCTGCCGCCCTTCGCGCAGGATTTCGTGGCGCATCTGCGTGCAGCTGACGCATGAGGCGCCGTCGGTTCAGGTGCCGGCGAGCGTGTCGACCAGCAGCTTCACGTTCAGCACGACGATGATGCCGGCGATGACCCAGGACAGCCCCTTCAGCCAGCTGGGGATCACGAGCGGGCCCATCAGCCGCCGGTCGGAGACGAAGCGCACCAGCGGGATCACCGCGAAGGGCAGTTGCATCGAGAGCACCACCTGGCTCAACACGAGGAGCCGGGCCGTACCCTGCTCGCCGTAGAGGGCGGTGACGATCACCACGGGGACGATGGCGATGCCCCGCGTCACCAGTCGCCGGGCGAAGGGCGGCAGGCGCAGCCGCAGGAAGCCCTCCATCACGATCTGGCCCGCGAGCGTCGCGGTCACCGTCGAGTTGAGGCCGGACGCCAGAAGCGCCACGGCGAACAGCGTCGAGGCGATGCCGACGCCGAGCAAGGGCGAGAGCAGCTCGTAGGCCTGCTCGATCTCCTCGACATCGGTGCGCCCGCCCGCGTGGAACACGGACGCGGCCATGATCAGGATGGCGGCGTTGACGAACAGCGCCAGCATCAGCGCCACCGTCGAGTCGGTGACGGCGAAGCGCAGCGCCTCGCGCCGGCCCTGATCGGTGCGGGGATAGGCGCGCGTCTGCACGATCGAGGAGTGGAGATAGAGGTTGTGCGGCATCACAGTCGCACCGATGATGCCGATGGCGATGTAGAGCGCGGCCGGGTTGGTCACGATTTCCCGCGAGGGCACGAAGCCGCCGAGCACGGCCTGGATCGGCGGTGCCGCCATCGCGATCTGCAGGCCGAAGCAGACGAAGATGATCGTCAGGAGGCCGATCACGAAGGCCTCCAGCGCCCGGAAGCCCCGTCGCAGCAGCAGCAGCACCACGAACACGTCGAGCGCCGTGAGGATCGCGCCCAGCGTCAGCGGGATGCCGAACAGGAGCTTGAGGGCGATGGCGGTGCCGATCACCTCGGCGAGGTCGCAGGCGATGATCGCCGCCTCGCAGATCAGCCACAGCGCGATGCTCACGGGCCGCGAGGTCCGCTCGCGGCAGGCTTGGGCGAGGTCGAGGCCGGTGGCGATGCCGAGCCGCGCCGCCAGCGCCTGCAGCACGATCGCCATCAAGTTCGAGAGCAGGATGACGGAGAGCAGCGTGTAGCCGAACTGGGCGCCGCCGGCGATGTCGGTGGCCCAGTTGCCCGGGTCCATATAGCCGACCGAGATCATGTATCCCGGCCCGATGAAGGCGAAGAGCCGCCAGAGCCAGGACCCGCCCGCCCGCACCGGCACGCTGCCATTGAGCGCGCCGAGGCTCGGTTCCGCTGGGGCTTGCCCGGGCGGTGCCGGCCGAACCTGATCCATCACCACTTCCATTCGCATCGGGGTGCCGATTGTCCCTGCCCGTCGCTCCCGATGGAGCGGACCGGCGCAGGAGAGCGGGCGCTCCATTCGCACCCGCACACAGCAAGGCCTTATAGCATTAGCTATAAAGCTGCGCCGAAGCTGAGATCAAGGGGCTTCCAGCCGGGTTCCCGGCCGTGGGGGGCTTAGGTTAAACATGCCGGTAGGGTACCTTCGAAACACCGGGCGGATCGATCGCTCTCGCCGTCGCATTTGCCCCGCCGCACTTGCCATCGCTCGTGCCGAGGCGCGGTTCGTGCGCCGGGTGTTTCGTGAAGACGTTTGACGACCCTATGAGGCGTGGGCCAATCAGGCCGCGCCCGAAATGGAGGAGCCCGCCGCCTCATGCAGGATGCGTCGCGAGATATGGGGCGAGAGATGGGTCAGAAGCCGGCACCCGAGGTGCACCCGGCGGGCGCGGATGCGCCGCTCGTCGATGCGGAGGTCCATGTCGAGAGCTTCCGTCAGGCCCGCGAGGCGCGTCGTCTCGAACTGGTGGAGGATTACGTCGAGTTGATCGCCGACCTGATCGGCGATGGCGGCGAGGCGCGGCAGGTCGATATCGCCGCTCGCCTCGGCGTGGCCCAGCCGACGGTCGCCAAGATGCTCAAGCGGCTCGCCGAGGACGGCCTCGTGCAGCAGCGGCCCTATCGCGGCGTGTTCCTCACCCCGGCGGGGCAGGCGTTGGCCGAGCAGTCGCGGGAACGCCACCGCATCGTCGAGCGCTTCCTGCGCGCCGTGGGCGTCAGTGCCGAGACGGCCCGACGCGACGCGGAGGGGATCGAGCACCATGTCAGCGCCGAGACGCTGGAAGCGTTCCGCCGCTTCGCCGACGCGAAGCTGTAGGCTCCGATCCTGACCGCCCGGCGCGCTTCCCGCCTGACCTCTCGACGTGCTTTTGAGGACCCGACCCGATGGACCAGACCCAGCAACTGACGGCGCTCGCCGCCGTCAGCGCCCGGCACGACGCGGCGGTGACGAACCTCGCCGAAGGGCTCGCCGAGCTCGGCGCCAAGCAGGTGGCCCACCAGATGGCGGTGGGCTTCCTGGCCAGCGTGCTGCGCTCGATCGATTCCGATCACTACGACGAGCGCCTCGAAGGCTACCTCGCCATGCTGCGCGACGTGCTGTTCCGTGACGATCCGGATGCGGTGCTCGCCACGACCGTTCTGGAGACGATCGAGCGCTCCTTACGTCCCGCGCAGGATCAGGACGAGAGCTGAGGGCGCCCGTCCGGTGCTGGGATTCGCGCGCTTACAAATGTGAACGCTGCGCGGTGTCGCCGCGCCTTGGTCGCTGCCGCGGGGCATGGCACCATGCCCGCATGGCTGACCGGAACCACCATCCCTATTCCATCGATGTGAGACCCTGCTGGCGGCGCCCGGGCCGCTTCGTCTGCTCCATCATCGAGAAGGGGGAGCCACGGCGCTACGGCGCGCAGAGCTACGCGACCTTCGACGAGGCCCGCCGCGCCGCCCAGACGCGGCTTCGCCAACTCGTCTTCGAATGGCAGCTCGTCGGCTCCTGATCGGCCCCCTCGGACGGCAGGCCGCGGGGATTGCCGCCGTCCGCTTCGGTTCTACTCAGTGTCGGCGGTCTGCGCGTACTGAACCAAGGCGGCCATCTGCGCCGGCGCCCGGAACACCCGCCCGTCGCTGGTCTCCACGTAGACCTCCGAGGCGCCCATGCTCGCGAAGGTCATGGCCCGCTCGGCGGCCCTCGCCCCAAGGTCGTGCGGTTCCTTGGAAGGGCCCGAGGGTGAGGTCCAGTGAACGGTGTAGCGCATAACGTTCTCCTCTTCAGCGACCGTGATGTCGGGGCACATCACCGCTGCGCGGCGAGCGGTATACCCGGTCCGGCCGATCAAATCTGCATCATAATGCCGAAGTGACGGTTCCTTGGGGCTTACTGCGCGTTCTACGGCCTGAGGCGCTCTGCGCTGCGAACCGGGAGACCATCATGAGGAAGCCGGAGAAGCCGGGTGCGGATGCCGGCAAGACGCACAAAGGCGGTGCGCTCGGGAACATCGACGAGCAGACGGGGCATCCCGGTAAAGGCACGCCCGGCGCGACGCTCAAGCCCGAGGACAACCCCGATCCCTCAAAGGACTTCAAGCCGGAGACGCCGGAGGACCGCAAGCCGAAAGGTTAAGTGCGGACCACGCGCTTTCGGGTCCGGCGCGGTTTCCGGTGGGCGTGGTCGAGGATAACCGCGGGCAGAGCAGAGCGCCGCTCCGAGACAGCCAAGCGAGGCTGGGGTCGTAAAGAAAGAGGGCCGGCATCACGCCGACCCCCCAATCTTATCTCGCTGTGGATTGGTCAGCGCCCGCCGGCCGCGCCACCGGCACCGCTGGTGCCTGCACCGGTGCCGGTGCCCATGCTGCTGCCGGACGTACCGCCAGCAGCACCGGGCGCTGCCGGGGCCATGCCGGTCCCGGTCGTGCTGCCGGTCGCTGAACCCGTTGCGCGCTCCATGCTCTTCTCGGAATTGCTCTTCACGCTGGCCGGGTTGTTCATGTTGCCCTCGGCGCTTCCACCGCCGGCAGGCGTTTGAGCCAGAGCTGCCCCCGAAAGGGCCAGTGTCAGCGCGGCGGCAAGGGCGATTGTCTTGGTCTGCATGGTCGTTTCCATCCCTGTTTGTCGTTGAGCAGGATCAACGCCGGGGTTGCCCGGTTCGTTCAGGCCCCCCGAAGCGCCCCGGCGCGAATGCGACAGGGACGCATATGGATGGATCACGCTGCGCATCTGCGTGAGGACGCAGATCCCTCACAATCAGCGGAGGGTGGGAGACTCATCGGGCTTGAGCGCCCGCTCTTCACCCTCGGAACCACCGGTCGAGACGTGAGAGTTCAGTCGATCCAGGTGCTCGAAGACGTGCTCGAAAGCCCGTGTCACAGCCTTTTCGAAGGACCCGTCCTGCGTGCCCTGAGCTGCTTTGACAGCGCTGAGGAGTTCGTGATGCTGTTGCGTGTCGCTCGACATGGCATTCCTCGCTTGCGGGTGAGATGCGATACCGAGCCAAACCTCAGCGGCTGGCTCGGTTCCGAGGCTGTTCGATCGCCTCTGCGCCTCAGCCGGCCGGCGGAACGAGAATGTACTTGCCGACGAAGGGGTTGCTCTGGCTGTTCACACCCGTGCATCCGTAGGGATGCTCGCCAGCCGCCATCGTCCTGAACTTGAGCGTGGCTTTGCCGTTCAGCTTGATGGTGTAGCCCTTCTCGCTCGCAGAGTGGCCCTGGTCACCATCCACGTGCTGCACGAGGCCGTTCTCGAACTGACCGTCCATGGTCAGGGTCACGGGCTGATCGGCCTTGTTGATCACCCGTAGCTCGGCATTCGTATTCGCGGGCAAACGGAGCTCGGCGGGCGAGCAGACGATCTTGCTGTCCTTCTTCTCCATCGTCAGCTCCATGACGGGCTGTCCGTCGGAGGCCGGCGGGGGCAGCGGCTTCCCTTCCGCATGGGCGAGGTTGGCGGACAGCATGAGGCACAGGGTGCCCAGCGTGCTTACGGCGTATCGTGTCACATCGATCTCCCTGGGAGTTGAAGGGGCAAGGCAAACGCCGGCTGCCTGTTCCTGGACGTGACGCCGCAGGCCGACCCGGGGCGGGGCGGGCTCAGGGGGGAATCGACGGTCAGGGCATGAAGAAAGGCGGGCACTCTGCCCCAAGCACCCCAGCGAGAAGACGGCGCGAGCAAGGGCGTCATCGGTGAGGTCTTGAGACGCGCAACGTCTGACTGACCCCGACACCGTGGGAGTGTGGAAGGACAGCAGGATCTCGTTCCGACCCCCGCCACTGAGTGCGCCGGAGTCTGGGGGTAGCCTCAGCCGTGCAAATCGGCTTCAGCCTGAAGGTGCACTTCGGCCTTGCGGACGACACTGCAAGGATCGTGACCTTTCACCTCCGCCAACAGCAGGAGGTCGGTGACGAGGTCGATGATATCGCTCTCTCCGATATCGTCCGATCTGGCCGGATAGCACCAGCGTCGGATGCCGGAGTGTTCGTGAAGGTAAGCGTCGAGGGCCTTTTGGGCGAGATCGGCGCGCTTTGCTTTGTCCGGCATGAGGATCTTGCCTCCCACCGCATGACGCCGCGCCAGATATCATCTGATTCGGCTGGTATTCCGTAAACGATAGGCTGCGGCACCTGTTCAACGGGCCGATGGAGAATTTTGCCTCGGTCGTTTCGAGGGTGGATCAGATGAGGATGTTATTCTCTACCCCTTCCGGGGTACCCCGGCGGATTCAGGTCTATACAGGTGGCCAGGGTCCGGGTTGTCTTTAGCGCCAGAAAGTTGTCAGATGATTTACTTGCCTTCCAAGATTATCCAGCGCTGGTGAGCCGGAGTCCGGAATAGGTCAGCGTTCCCGTGTAGACGATGGCCCCGCTCTCATCACGGACGAAAACGCTGAAGGAACGGTGATCGCCGTCTTTCGGGATCTCCCAGCGCGCGACCTCAGGCAAGAAGATCATCGCCTCCTTGCGTGCCGCCTCAAAATCCGCCTGCTCGGACCCCTCATCGTCACGATGAAACTCACCGTCGTGCGTGTCGAAGAAGTAGCGCGGCACTCCCGCCTCCGAATTGGCTCTGACTGCCCCAGCCAACCGCGATGGTCGGTGCCGGGTTTCTGCCTGACCTCACAATGACGGTGCTGCCGAGCTTGGTGCGTGGCCGAGTCCGTTTACCGCTCGAGTCCGTTTGCCGCCCTCGGCGGACCCCTCAGCCGACCGGCGCGCGTAGGCTCATCCACTTGAGGCCGAGGAACGTCAGAATCGCTGTGGCGGCGACGAACGGCATGCCCACGATCAACGCCGCCAGCGCGTCATTGCCGATCAGCGCAGCCAATGCGTCCCGCAGGGCGATCAGAAACAGCACCAGCGCGGCGAGGACCAGCAGGAGCGCCCCGCCGAACAGGAGCACGAGCAAGGCAAGCATCCGGAGGTTGCCGCGGACTTCCGTTCGCGCCAGCCGGAGCAGCTTGCCGAGGTGAGCGCTGGCCTCGCGGATCGCGACGAGGATCAGGACGGCGGTGGTGCGAGGATCGTCGCCCGGCTGACCTTTTTGAATGGTCTGTTCGTTCAATGGTGTTTCCTCACCGCTCTCCGAGCCTCTCGTCCCTGGCAGGCATGAGAGTCCGCGCCGCCATCAAAGCGGCCCGCGGCCTATAGCTAGCGCGAAGCTTCTGCATGGCGACATCCGGATCGACAGCGCTCGCAACGTGAAGGTTCGCCACCGAGGCAACCCGTGACAGTCCGCCAGCATCAAGCCGAGCGGATCATCCGCTCGGCTGCCGTTTGCGGTTCGGAGCAAAGCGTCCGGCATCGTCGCAGGGCCATCGATCGGCCGCGAGCGCCGCACTTGCCAGACGAGCCAAGTCGCCGCACTCTCAGCTTAGCCTTACGATGGTCGGATTGATGCCGATGCATGTCCCCATCGGATTGCAGGATATGGAAAGCCCTGAAAGCATGACGATGGATGGTGGGCACGCCGACGCCGGCGGTTCGGTCGAGACCGGTCTGCTCGGGTGCCAGGCGCGGCGTCTTGGCCGCCGCTCGTTTCTGGTCGGCTCGGCGGCCACCCTCGGCGCATTCGGGCTCGGTGGCTGTGTGACGTCCGACGGCACGATGCTCGCTGATGCGGCGAAGGTCTACGGGCCGATGCCGGACGAGAAGTTCCCGATCCCGGCGGTCGATATCAGCAAGGTCAATCCGAAATACTACCGCCGGACGGTTCAGTACGAGACCAAGGAAGCGGCCGGAACGATCATCGTCGATCCGCGCAATTACTACGTCTACCGCGTCGAGGGCGACGGTTCCGCCACCCGCTACGGCGCCAATGTCGGACGCGACGGGTTCTTGTGGAGCGGTGACGCGTATGTCGGCCGCAAGTCCGAATGGGCGACTTGGACGCCGCCCAAGGAGATGATCCGGCGTCAGCCCGAGGCCGCTCAATACGCGCGTGGGATGCCGGGCGGCCTCGACAACCCGCTCGGTGCCCGCACCCTGCATCTCTATCAGGGCGGCGCCTACACGCTCTACACGATCTACGCCAGCAGCGACCCCGAATCGATCGGGAGTGGCATCACAAGCGGCTGCGTCGGCTTGCTCAGTCAGGATATGATCCACCTCTACGCGCGAACCCCGGTCAAGACGAAGGTGGTGGTCCTGCCGGCATAGCGGCCTGCCTCGGCCCTGATTCCAGGGCCCTGTGGTTTTGACGCGATCGCAACCGAGGGGCGGCTGCCGGATCGCGCCACGCGGCGCTGGCTATGTCGCGGCGCTGTGAGTCGCGCGCGGCGGACTGGCTCGGCTATCATCCGGCGATGTGCAATCTCTACGCCCTTACCAAGAGCCAGGACGAGATCCGGCGCCTGTTCAAGGTGGAAACCGATCGGACCGGCAACCTGCCGCCCCTGCCTGGGATCTTTCCCAACAATGCCGCACCGATTGTTCACGTCGCGGAGGGGCAACGCACCCTCTCGATGTATCGATGGGGCATGCCCTCGCCAGCCTTCGCCCTGAAGGGCAAGAAGACCGATCCGGGCGTCACGAATGTGCGCAACACCGCCTCGCCGCACTGGCGGCGCTGGCTCGGGCCGGAACATCGCTGCCTCGTGCCGCTGACGAGCTTCTCCGAGAACGAGGCCCTGCCCGACGGCTCCCACCCGCCCGTGTGGTTCGCGCTCGCCGAAGAACGTCCGCTCGCCTGTTTCGCCGGCATCAAGACGGAGGGCTGGACCTCGGTGCGCAAGGTGAAGGACGGCGAGACGACGGACGACCTCTACGCCTTCCTGACCACGGAGCCGAATGTCGAGGTCGCCGCGGTCCACCCGAAGGCGATGCCGGTGATCCTGACGACGGATGAAGAGCGGGATCTCTGGCTGCGCGCGCCATGGTCCGAAGCGTCGGTGCTGCAGCGCCCGCTCCCGGATCGGGTGCTGACCGTTGTGGCGCGCGGTGAGCGATCCGACGCATGAGACGGACCGAAGGCCCGCGGCGCGAGAGCGCATGATCGCAGGCGCTCACGTCACCCTATGACCCCCGAAGGGGCCGGCGCCAGACTGTGCGTCGAAATCGAGCAGAGACTCGATGGGGCTGGCCTCCGATTGATTGGAATAGAGTTGGCCTACTTGTCGATCGCCCTGGAACTTGTCGCACTTCTGCTGGTCGTCGCGACGTTGCTACCCCTGATTCCGACGAACCTTGGCGTCATCCGCAGCCTGGATTTTCCCCGGCTGCAGATCGCGGTCGCGCTCGCTGCGAGCAGTGTCGGGCTTCTCGCGATCTCCCGGGACGGCACGGCTCTGACTCTGGCGGTCGCCATGGTCGCGGCTCTTGCCCTGCAAGCCAGCTATATCCTGCCGTTCACGCGATTGACGGCGCCTCAGGCAAAGGGAGCAGGGTCGTGTCGTCCGGACGACCGTATCAGCCTCCTCGTCCTCAACGTGCTCCAGTCGAACCGTAATTACGGTGCGGCGCTCGATCTCATCGCCGCCAAGGCGCCCGATCTAGTGTTGCTGCTCGAAACCGATGCGGGATGGCACGCCGCGATGGCTCCGCTGCGCGCGCATTATCCGCATCGCGTCGAACATCCGCAGGACAACACCTATGGCCTGCTGTTCTACTCCCGCCTTCCCCTGCGCGATCCGACGATCCGCTTTCTGCTGCAGGAGGACGTTCCGTCGTTACGCACCACGGTGGTCCTGCCCAGCGGCGAACCGGTCACTTTCTACGGGCTTCATCCGCGGCCACCCCATCCCGGCCATAGCAGCGCACCGCGCGATGCCGAACTCGTCGTGGTCGCCCGAGAGGTCGCGAAAACGAAGGATTCCACCATCGTCGCCGGTGACCTCAACGACGTGGCTTGGTCACACACGAATCGATTGTTCCAGAACATCAGCGGCCTTCTCGATCCCCGTCAGGGGCGCGGCCTGTTCTCGACCTTCCATGCGCAATATCCGTTTGCACGCTGGCCCCTCGACCACATTTTCTTCAGCGAGCATTTTCTCTTGAGCGACATGCAGCGCCTGAACGATGTCGGGTCCGATCACTTCCCGATCTGGGTCGACTTACGCCGGGCGCCGCATGCGCCGGCACAACAGGTTGCACCCGAAGCCTCCGAGCAGGACCATCGGGATGCCGAGAAGGCCATCGAGGCGGTGCGGTGAGGTCGGGAACGATAGCCGGCGCAAGGCCATCCACGGCGGCTGTTTCGAGAAAGCGGAGGGGCCGACAAGGCGCTCCCGTTGCCCCCGCAGCGTCCTCAGGCAGAGGCCGGCCCGCTGCCTTGCTCGACAACCTCCAGCGCGCGCAGAACCGCCATGGCGGCCATGTCGGCATCGACGCGTCCTTCATCCGTGGCCGGCATCACGGCGACGGCCTCGAACATGTTTCCGCCGACGGCGCCGATGACGACCTTGAGGCATCGTCCTTCGGGCCCGCTCGCGTCCTCCAGCAGGGCCACGAGATAGCCCGCTGCGGTCCCGTAGACGTGGAGCGGCTCGTACGCCTCGAGCGTCTCGGCCGCGATGGCTGGCTCAGCTTCGCGGTCACGGCCACCGAAGTTGGGGCGGATGATGTTCGTCATAGCCATCGCTCGTCGATGTCGGTCGCGTTGTAGTCCGCCAAGGGCTGGTGCTCGTCGCCGTCGGCGAAGATCGCCACATCGTCCGGGCCTATGTCGTGCTTGGCAATGCGGTCCCAGCGCCGATGGATCATCGTGGGGCCGCCCCAGATCCGGAAGGCGTTCCAGTAGCGGTCGTCCTTGAAGCCGATGTAGTGGACGCAGCGGGCAGCGGGCATGCCGCAACCTACGTTCGGGGATCCGGCGACGCGAGAGGTTCTTGCCACCGCCACCCCGACTGCGACGACGAGGACGCGCCGCGGGCCGTGTTGCCGCCTCAACCTCGCTCCAGACGCACCTCGCCCAAGCCGGGCCGAGAGGAAAAGCATGTTCGGGACCGAGGTTTTTGTCGTGCTCGCAGGCGTCGTCGGCGCAATCGCATTCATGGTGGCCGGACGACCGGCTTCAGACCGCTTCCTGCCCTGGTGAGGCGGCGGCGATCCCCGACGGATCAGCCTTAACGGATGGCTAACTACATCCGAACAGGGCGCGGAAACCATCGCGGACAAAGGCGTTAGCCGGACACGTCGATCCAGCCACGTTCACGAGTACCCGCGATGACCATCACCGTCTTCGATCCGATTAGCGGCCAGATGGTCACGATTCGCGTGCCCGCCCCGCAGCCGCGTTGATCCCGTCACTCTCGTCCCCGCCCGAGCCACGACGATGATCGGTCTCCCTCTCTACCGCCTGCTCGTTGCCCTCGTTCTCGTGCTGTCGAGTGCGGCGGCGACGACGCGCCTCGGTCACGCCGAGCCGAAGACGGCCTGCGAAAGCGGGGCACCGGCCGGTGCCTGTTCCCCTACGGCCGAGCCCCGGTAGCGCTTTCGAAGCATCGCCGCTCGGAGCCGCACCGATCCTCCGGATCGGCCACGCGGTAGCCGGCCACCGCCCCTTGGAGGTGGAGCGGCGGTTGCTCGTCGGTGGGCGGCGCTCATCAACGGTCGCGATGTCGGGCTCGACTGAGTGCGTCCGGTGCGTCGTCGGTCATTTCCCGCCGCGACGGGCCGCGAACTCCCAGATCGGCAGGCCGGTCGGCACGCCGGGCGTGTTCCGGTAGCCGCTCACATTGCCGAACAGGATCCGGTTCGGCTCGATGCCGATCGCCTTATGCCCTCCTGTGATCATCACCCCGCACCAATCCACGCGCAACGTCCCGTGCTCGGGATGGACGCCGAAGATCTGGGGCGCGGTCCAGCCCAAGCGCACGGCCTCGGCGCCGAAGCGCTCGATGAAGTCGGTGCAGGCCTCGTGGATGTTCGCCCAGGCCGTGGTGCCGAGATACCGGCAGGGCGGTGAAGTCGGACGGAGTGCGCCGAGGGCTTTGCGCCATTCGGCGGCTTCGGGCGGAAGCGAGTCGGGCACGAGTTCGGGAAGGAGCATCCTGGCTGCCGGCTGATGGTGGGGCCGACGGCATAGGGGCGCCCGGTTGCCTCAGGCTTACCGGCTGACCGGATTCACAGGCTTAGCGCCCCCGCGCGTTGGCCTCGTAGGTTCGCCGACGGTGGGGCTCGGATCAGGCCGGTTCGACCGAACCGCGGTTTGGTCTCGGTGGCCAGCGGTCGTGCGCGGAGGGCTTGCCCGAAGCCCCCTGCCCGGCTACTCAAACGCAGCGTTTCTGCCGTCGTTTCTGTCGCCCAACCTGTCGTCGAAAGCCAGTGCTGCGCATCAGTAATCGGCAGTATAAAGCGCGGGCCTGTAGCTCAATGGTTAGAGCCGACCGCTCATAACGGCTGGTTTTTCGATTTTCTTCAACGAAATCAACTACGACTGGCCCGGATTATCACGAAACGTTCGTGATCAGTTCACGCCAATCTGTAGCGTTTCTGTGTAGCGCCCATGGCGCTCACTGCCGCGCCCATGTGGTCCGGGTGATGGTGCGCGTAGTGGCGGCGAAGAACCGCCTCCCCCATGCCCGCGAAACCTGCCACCTGACCTGACCGGCTGGCTTTGGACCGGGCCGATTGAGAGGATCAGCCAGGACCGAAGGGGTTGGACATGCGGCGAGGTCAGAAGACGAGCGCGGAGCAGGTGGTGCTGACGCTGCGCCAGATCGAGGTGCAGACCGCCCAGGGCAAGAGCTTGGCGCTGGCGTGCAAGGAGGCGGAGATCTCCGAGCAGAGCTATTACCGCTGGCGCAAGGAGTACGCCGGCCTCCAAGTCGATCAAGCCAGGAAGATGAAAGATCTGGAACGCGAGAACGCTCGGTTGCGCCGCCTCGTGGCCGATCGGTCCTTGGAGAAGCAGGTGCTGGCGGACGTCGCCTCGGGAAACTTGTAGCCCCCGAGCGACGCCGGCAGGCGGTCGACGGTATCCGAGCCAAGTACGGCCTCTCGGAACGTCACGCCTGCCGGATCGTCGGCCAGCATCGGGGTACGCAGCGCTACGTGCCCACCCTGCCGGCCGACGAGGATGCACTGACCCGAGCCATCGTCGCCTTAGCGTCCGAGTATGGGCGCTACGGCTACCGCCGCGTGACGGCTCTGCTGCAAGCAGACGGGTGGCGGGTGGGCAAGGATCGGGTTCAGCGCATCTGGCGTCGCGAGGGGCTGAAGGTCCCCAGCCGACATAGACCCCGCCGCAGCCGGCTCTGGTTGAACGACGGCTCGTGCGTGCGGCTGCGGCCGCTTCACCGCAACCACGTCTGGAGCTTCGACTTCGTGCAGGCACAGACCCATGACGGGCGCTCTCTACGCATCCTGACGCTGATCGACGAGCACAGCCGGGCGTGCCTGGCGTTGAAGGTGGCGCGGCGCATCAACAGCGTCGGCGTGATCGAGGCGCTAGCAGAGGCGATGTGCCTGCATGGCATTCCAGAGCACATCCGCTGCGACAACGGCCCTGAGATGATCTCGAAGGCGTTGCGCAAGTGGGTCGCAAAGACCGGATCGCAGATCCAGTACATCGCCCCGGGCTCGCCGTGGGAGAACGGGTACTGTGAGAGCTTCAACGGCAAGCTTCGTGACGAGTGCCTACGCCAGGGGATTTTCTACTCGCTGAGAGAAGCACAGGTCGTGATTGGCCTATGGCAGAACACATACAACCGTGTCCGGCCGCATTCGTCGCTGGGCTACCGGCCGCCCGCGCCTGTCAGCTTCCCGGATCGGGCCTACCGGCTACCCATGGCCACTACCATGCAGTAGCCTCCCATCTGGCCCGGTCCAAAATACCGGTCAGGTCAGTGCACAGCCGCTCCACCGACCTCGCCCGCGGCGCCGCCCTGGCCATCGGCTGCGGCACCTGTCGCGCCGCCCTTCAGCCCCTTTGAACCGCAGCGCAGGAGCGACGATGTCTCGCCCCGCCCACAACGCGGCTCATCACGCCGTCTGTCAGCGGCGAGCCATGAGCCTTGATCGCAGTCGAGCCCAATACCCCGCCCTTTTGACGCGCGGGTTCTTGGACGGCGTGGGAAGATATTCAAGTTGCTGGATTTCTAAATTCAAGCTTTCGGCGACGCCAGTCACATCGTCAAGCGAGTGAGATCGTTGAAAGGGCAACTTGTCAGTAACTCTGCTGGAGAGTTTCGGATAGACATACTTCGAATGATTATGACATATACCATCAATCAATTTGAAGTTCGACGGAATATGACTCTCAAAGTTTATCCCCAATAGATTATTCGGATTGGCGGCAAATAGAGATGTATGAAGGCCAGAACCGGCAATTCCGATGATGTTCTGATGCTGATTGAACAAATCGATTTGTTCAATAAAACTCAGTTGTTCCGGGTGAATAATCCTGACGCCTCTTTTATGAAGATAACTACATAATATATTTTCGTTAGTAAATCTCCAAACTCCAGATTCAAGCTTCTCTTTTGACAAAAATATAGGTTCATTTGATCTGAATCTAGATTCTTTGGAAAGCTGCGATCCGATTTTGCGGCACAACGTGGCGTGAATATCATGAGCGAATGAAAGCTCCTGAAAGGATGGCGCCGGCACGATTATTTTTCGAAAAAGCGTGGGCCTCTGCGGTATAACGACATCGGAAATCTGAATTCCGAGCGCTTCAAATGTCTGCCTAATGAAAGGTTTTTCATGAAGCTGTTCAACATCCACGTACGTGTGGAACACAACTTTATGCCTCTTATTCTTCAAAAGATACCAACAACGAGCTAGGGAAGTCACTAAATAATGACCGTAATGGTGATACAAAGGCCCAAGGTAAACGCACTCATGAGTTATGATATCGTAGGTCGTCATGTGTTCGTCCGGCAGTGTTTCGCATTGCCCGACTAGAGAATTATCTCCGCCCCTTCTGTATGCAGCCTCCGAAATAATAATCCCGTGCTTATCGTATAGGCCCCAATAATCATATGGATCGTATCCGGAGCCATAGCTATCGACCGGTCTGTAAATAGCATTTTTATGATATGATATTGGCGGCTCAATGTTCCTTATCTCGTATAAACCGTGCATCGACACACACTCGGCAAGGCTTGAACAAATTTCAATCATTAGCTACGTTATATTTCGAGGAATCAAGCGGTTTCACCGACCGGCAGGCGGCGGTATCCCTTTTCAATCTAGCTATAATCTACAGCCGCGGGAAGATATTTTCGGAGATCGTCATAATCGTACCGGTGCCCATCTCTCGCGTTTCTATGTACTATGGCCTGAAGATCCGTCCTGCGATACACCACCACGGTGCCGAGGTGAATTTCAGCGTTGTTACCTTCGCTAAAATCGGATGCTCGGGACGTACCGCCGAAGCGATCAAAATCTAATCAAATCTACGCCGGTCGCTAAGCCGCTGGCGCTTCCGCCCATCTGGTGAGGCCTGCATCGGCGAGCTCCTCGCCGTATTCTGAAGCTACGAGGCAGTTGTGACGAGCATCCTTACGCTGACTTGGCGCCTCTACATCAACGTCGCGACCTTCTCGAACAGTGCCTGGATCGACACGTTCCCGTTCCCGTTCCCGTTCCAGGCCGCGGGCGCGGCCTCTCTCGTCATCTCTGCCCTCTGCTTCGCGTTCCTCTTCGGTTGCGGGGCGGACAACCTGTGGATCCGCCCCTGATGATGCGCCCTGCTGCTGCTTGCCTCGTACTGCTGGCCTTTGTCGCGCCGTCGTTCGCGCAGAACCGTGCCCCCAATGGAGGCGAGGTGCTGTCCGACGGCACGATTTCGTTCGGCACTGACCTGCCGAAACTTGGCAGGCGCGAGGGCAACAAGACCGTCATCACGCCCGACACGCTGCAGATCCTCGGCCCCGGCTCGACCGGCGACACGTCGGCGATGAGCTACATCGTTGCCAAGCCCGGCGCGGTCGCACGCACGCTGGCCAGCCGCATGGCCGACCAGATCAGTGTCAAAGATTTCGGCGCGGTCTGCGACGGGACGGCGGACGACACTTCCGGGTTCCAGAAGGCTATCACACGCCTTGCCGCGGGCGACGTGCCGGGGCTTTATGTACCCTCCGGTAGCCGCTGCCGTGTCTCATCCGCACTGTCCGCCACGCTGACCACCCCTGCGACGATCTGGGGTGCCGGCATGGGGGACAGCGAGATTGCGTTCACAGGCGCGAGCGCAGGCTTCACGTTCAATGTGCCTGATCGTGGCAAGCTTAATATCGTTGGCCTGACGATCAAGCGAGATGTGATTTCACCTGCCCACGCAAACACGGGTGTTCGCGTCAACGCAGCGACGATGAGCAACGTTGTAAACGTCGATAAGGTTGAGTTTCGGGGCCTTGCGAACGATATGAGTGCGTGGAGCGTGGGGCTCGCCCTCAAGAACACCGTTGCCGCTACCGTTCGCGGCTCTCGCTTTCACATGACAAACGGGGCGTTCGAAGCCCCCGGTGCCGGCCCGGTCGGGATCGAGTTGACCGGCACGTCTGTCTCGATCTTCGGTGTTGATACGAAGATCAGCGACGCTATGATTCAAGGCGGAAATATTGGCATTCGTATCGGCGGTTACGTCCAGGGCGTGTTCGTCACCAACACGGAGGCCATCGGCCTCGACTACGGCGTTTATTGGGACGCGCCCGGAACGTTGGGCGAATATCTGACAGTGAGCAATACCCATATCAATGCAGGCATCAAAGGTATCTACCAGAACGGCATCGGACAGAGTCTCATAAACAACAACCTGTTTCTCAGATTTGACGCTCATCGATCCTCGTTGCCTTGGGCTGCTGTCGATAATGTGGATAGTCATAACTTGACCATTACAGCAAACCAAATCTACGGGTCCGTCAAAGCGCCGGAAACCGGCATCGCTATTGTTGCAAACGACGGCTCGGGGGCGCAGCCCAATTCCGTGACCGGAAACTCCATCGCGGGCATTGCCGGTCGCGGCATCTCAACCGGCGGAACCGTTTCGGGGGCGAGCATTACGGGCAACTCCATGAACGGCGTTCTCGGTGGCGGCATCATCCAAGATCCATTGACGTCCTGGGCTCCGTCGCGTGCCTACGCGATCAACAAGGCCGTACTCAGTGGAGGGGCTACCTATGTGGTCAAGCAGGCTGGCACTTCGGCAGCGCGTGGAGGCCCGACCGGCACAGGGGACAACATCGTTGATGGCGGTGTAATCTGGCGCTACAGCGGTCCAAGTCCAGTTGGCACGAATGCTGTTATCGGCAACACATTAAACGGACGGCCGGATATCACTATTTCCGGAGACAATATAGCCACAACACATATTCTGCCGAGACAAAACCTTTCATATGTTTTGGGGGCTGGGCAGAATATATGGTCTCAGGCGTGGATCAATCAGCTTGTTCTAAGCTCCGGGGGAATCGCTTCCGTGTTGTCGGCCGATACCAGGGGTAACGTCAACGTCAATGCCCCAACCCTGGCCAGCAAGACGATCCGAGCGACTGAGGCGAGCGTCCTGCCGGCCTACACGGTCGCGCAGCTTCAAGGGGCTGTTGCCTGTTCTTCCGGCCGCCGGGACTGGCTCGTCGTCGTCACGGACGCAGCCAACCCGACCTATCGCAGCGCTCTGACCGGGGGCGGGTCGGTTCGGACCCTAGCCTACTGCGACGGCACGAGCTGGACTGCGCACTGAGGCGCAGTCGCTGGCGGCGCGATCGGCTGATCGCGCTCGCGCGCTCGACGATGGCCTTCAAGGTCGTCGCTTTCCACCGAGCCCTCCTTCCCCGCGCCACCACGGAGCCGACCATGACCTCGTCCTCCGACGTGGGCGCCTTCGCGCGCCTGCGCGCCGCCGGCTTCGTCTCGGCCGCGACCCGCCTGACCGATTACGACCTCCCCCGCATTGGGCACACCATCGGTGTGGGCGAGGACGAGATCCGCGCCGTCATGGAGGTGGAGGCCTCCGGCGGCGGCTTCGAGCGGCTTAAGCGGCCGAAGATGCTGTTTGAGCCGCACGTCTTCTGGCGCAATCTCGTGGGCGCCGAGCGGACGCGGGCGGCCTCGCTCGGGCTGGCCTATGCCGCGTGGAAGCCGGGCGCCTACCCCATCGACAGCTATCCGCGCCTGATGCAGGCGATGGCGATCAACGAGAAGGCCGCGCTGAAGGCCGCCTCCTGGGGTCTTGGCCAGATCCTCGGCGAAAACCACAAGGCCGCGGGCTATGCGACGCCGCAGGCGATGGTCTTGGCGTTCTGCAACGGCGGCGAGGCCGAGCATCTGGCCGCGATGGTCCGCTTCATCGTCACGAACGGCCTCGACGACGAGTTGCGCCGGCACGATTGGGCGGGGTTCGCCCGCGGCTACAACGGGGCCGGCTACGCCAAGCACGGCTACCACACCAAGCTCGCCGCGGCCTTCGCCAAGTGGTCGAAGATCAAGGACACGCCGTGGTCGCCGGTCACGGGCGAGCTGGCGCCCGACCCGCTGGCGCCGATGACGCACCCTCCGTTGCCTTCAGTCGCCGAGACACAAGCCGGTTTGTCTCTCACGAAAGCCGATCCGCTTAACGCAAAGCCCGCCCCCACCGGCGGGCTTCTTCGTTCCGGGGTCCAGGCCACGGGCGGCGCGGTCCGCTCCGGCCTCGCCGGGCTCTACGACCTAATCCACACCTCGTTCCGGAAGGCCTGACCATGGCGCCCCGTCCCTTCCTCACGCGAGCCCGGCTGGGTCTGCGTCGCTGCTGGCGCGCGGCCTCGGGCTGGCGCATCTACCTCCTCGCGGGTGTCATGGCGTTGCCCGACGTCCTCGACGCGCTCCCCGGCGTTGACCTGGCGCCGCTGCTGCCCGAGTGGCTGCCGGGCACGAAGGTGGCGGCGTTCCTCGCCGTCGCCCGGCTCGCCGCCCGCGCCTACGCGACGAAGCTCGCGACGCTGCCGGCGCGGGAGCCGCTCCGATGAACCTCCTCGGCTGGCTCTCGAACCCGATCGGGTCGGCGCTCGGTGCCATCGGCTCGGGCCTCATCAAGGTGTTCGGCAACTCCGTGCTGAGCCCGATCCTCAAATCGAGCGAGAACGGCCAGAACGCGCAACGCGACGTGGCGGTGCAGGTCGTCCAGGCCGAGATCGCAGCCAACCAAGCGAAGGCGGCGATCGCGCCCGCCTTCAAGGGACTGATCTACGGCATCGGCATCCCACCAGCCGTCCACTTCGGGGCGATCTGCCTCTCGAAAACCTTCGCGCTGGGCTGGCCCATCGAGCCGCTGCCGACCGAGTACGTGGCGATCGAGGCCACGATCCTGACGGCCTTCTTCGTCTCCTCGCCGCTCACGACGCTGGCTCGAGCCGGCGCCGCCCGCCTGCTGAAAGCCTGATCCGATGGACACCTCGTTCCTGGCCGCCGGCCCGATTTCCTGGGCGCAGGTCGTCGCGCTCGCAGCCTTCCTGTTCGCCCTCGGCAAGGGAGCGGATTGGGTCGTCGGCAAGCTGCGCGCCGGCACGAAGGACGCGGTGTCTCCGCTGACGATCGACATGGCGGCCTTGAAGATCCAAGTCGCGGCCCATAACGAGGCCCTGCACAACTTCAAGGTCGAAGTCGCGCGTACCTACGTAACCGGTGATGTCATCACCCGGCTCGAGCGACGGATCGACGACCTCGTGTCCTCGGTGCGCGACGAGATGAAGGAGACGCGCCAGACCATGCTTAAGGCGATCACGGGCCGCTTGCCTCCGTGATCCCGGACGGTGCCATCCGTCAACGCACCGCCCCGGGGCTTCGGCCTCGGGGCTTTTTCGTTTCTAGTACCTGAGCGCCTGCGGCCTGTGCTCGATGCGGGGAAGCCTGCGCCACTCCTCCCACGATTGGGCAAGGCTCACGCCGACAAGGCACGCTACGGAAATCGCGGGAGAGGCAACAACTAAGATCGCGTGCTCGGACCTGCCGTAACGCCTCCCGACATCGCCGCGACTCCCTTAGCCCGCTCAGCAACCGCTGCGAGGGGCATTCCGTTCGCGATACGGGGCCGCTACGATGGATGTTGCGGCGTAAAGCCATGGGGGAAAAGTGGCCATCCAAGTTCCCCGGTGGCGAGCCGCTTCGATCTCTCTTCGAAGGATGCGCTTCTGTTTTTTACTCTGCCAAGCCGGCCGATACAAATTCTCATGTTCGATGGCATCGAACACTATGCGGTTATGCTCAAGGGCTTCTGCCGTTTGATGAGACTCGTCCAAGTCAAACTTGACCGGCGATTTTAAACCATAGTAATGAAGACCTCGCTCGGCGGTTGCTTGAACACCTCCGTATCCAGCCTTGATAAATCTGTTTGTATGCTCGACGTGCTCATATCCGTATTTACGGAATCGAGTGTCGAAGTAGCCAACGGCGTTGATCGCTTCGGCTGAAAATGCCGAGCAAACCCCTCCCAAAACCCAAGACTGGTACGGATCTTCTACTGATCCATCACCCTTGACGATTGTGGAATATACGTTTTCATAAATGAGATTTATGTGCCCGTGTCGGATGCTGTTTTCAATCCACGGCACCTCCCATCCTTTTTCTGTGACGAAGGCATCATCTTCTAATATTATAACAACGTCGCAACGCTCAACAACGTGCAAATAATACAGGGCGCGGTTTTTATTCCAGGCAACTCCCCGGTTCTTTCCAGTTATAAAAGTTAGGCCTCGGTCGCTGGCAAGCTCTTCCGTTCCATCATTAGATCCATCGTCAGCCACCGCGATAACATGCGGCGTCACTGTGTTCTGAGCCAGTGAGTCAAGGCAACGCGCGAGCTTGTCTTTCCTTTTGTAGGTAACAGCGCCGATCCCGAGCTTCATTCTCGTCGTCTTTCCGTTTTGTTCTGCCCCGCCCGGCAATCGCTCACGGGGATCTCAGGTTTCAACGCTGCGTCCACGTCGGCGGCGGCGATGACCCTGCCAGCTTCACCGGCCTCCACGATATTCCTTCCCTGCAACACCTAGAGATGTTCGCACAACACGAACCCGTCGGCTCGACTAGCCTCGCCGGCCTCCCCCCGCGCGGGGCTGCTTCGTTTCAGCTGTCGCGCGCCGCCGCGAGCATCCGCTTCCGCACCTCGGCCATACGGTCGTCATCGCCGACGCCAGCCGCTGCGGCTTGATGGCCCACGTCCTCATAGATCTCCCGCGCCGTCTCCTCGTCCAAGCCGAGGCCCTGCGCGAACCGGTGCAGGCCGCGCATCTCCGCGGCGGATTGTTCGGGCTCGTTGCTGTTCATGCTGCTACCGGACCGCGATCTCGCGCTCGCCGACAACAACCTTCGCCGGCGCGGTCGGATGACGCTCGACGATTCGGTTGATTCCAAAGGGTCGCAACCTGTCCCAAGCCGCGTCGCTGCCTGACATCAGCGCGCTAGCCAGCAAGTCCGCCATCTCTGCCCGCCGTCGCTAACGGCCGTGGCGCTGTCGTTGTTGATCTCAATGATGTGCGCATGGCGGCTCTTCTACTAGGGGCGCCGGGCGGCCGTCATGATCGCGCTGGCTGCGGCGTCGTATCGAACTCACTCTCTTTCCCATCCGCCGGTAATGCTCGGCAATGTCGCGCATCACTTGGGCGCCACAACTGGAGCAGCGCGCCCAACTAACACTTATTAACCCCCCCGCCTGAAAAGTCGTTCGTAGAGCTGCCGTTCACTCCAATGATTTCCAGGGCCGCGGTACGAATGAAATTTGTACAGCTCAAAACCTGAAGATGCGCCGTCTTTAATTATATTAACTACTACTTTAGGACGAAACTCCAATCTTACGTTTGGTCGTAACGCGGGCACCTCTAAAAATCGCTCCGCGAGCAGCCATGTTCCCGTAAGAGAAAAGAGATCGTATTGTACATAATCGGGTGTTTCCATCTCCTTGTGCCAATGCTCAATGACATTGGTCATCATTTTGTCGATGATCATACTGAGTTCCGGCGCGCCTTGTCGCGCAGCTATAACACCATTAATTAGGTCGAAGTAATTCGACCGCTCGTCCATTAGCCAATCTCTGGAAAATAGCATCAGGTTGCATCCAGCGAGCCTGGCAAGTGTCATCAGAAGGT
Source organism: Methylorubrum sp. SL192 (assembly GCF_026672325.1). Lineage (NCBI taxonomy): Bacteria > Pseudomonadati > Pseudomonadota > Alphaproteobacteria > Hyphomicrobiales > Methylobacteriaceae > Methylorubrum > Methylorubrum sp. SL192. Next base: position 2,857,330 of record NZ_JAPPQV010000003.1, on the reverse strand, counting down.
ATGAGGAACGAGTTGGACCAACGTGAGCATCGACATACAAACCTCCGTGCTCTCTAAGCAAAAAAATCCTGGCCATATCGGATTTTGCGGCAGGCAGTTTGATGGACAAAAATACATCTACGAATGTTTCGGGAAGTATGGGGACAACATCTTCTTCGCGGAATACCCTAAATTTCGGGTAGAATGATTTCCACGAAGAGGCCGATGGTGGTTCTACGATTTCAGAATTTTCCCAGTACATAAATATCAGAGGCATGCCGGAATTGTCATCTGAGAACCAGTCAGCAGATGCTCGTTGATCTATCGACAGACTCCTAACTGGCGAAGAACCTTTCTGCCATCCACCTCGCCCCTCGGCTAACCCGTGCTTAAGAAAATGCGCTAGGGGATTTAAGTCGTTCGCAGTCACGTCGGGATTGGCAGCCAAATACCCACTGCTACTGAAGCCCGCACTTGGGTCGCATCCGTCCCTCCATCCATGCTGAAGATAGTGCTGCAACGGGCTGCCTGTGAAATTACGCACAGATGGGTTATGTTCAAGGTAATATGCCTCATCGAAGCCCGGCATGTGGCATTCCGGCGGAGCTGGCCAAAGCTTCTTGAGCAGGCGAGGTGGTCTCATAAGAGGTGTTTTCCTGCGGCCCTGATAGTACAAGCAGCGTCTATCTTCCGCGCGGCCCTTCCGTCTAGGCGAGGCCACGGGCGAAACCGAGCAGGCCGCCCATCTCGGCCGCGGCTTGCTCAGTGCTGATCACGTCCAGCCCTGATCCTCGGCAAGAAACCACGCCGCCAGGAACTCAGCGCCCTGCTCGCGTGTGGCCGAGTGGCCCATGAGCCGGCCGTTCTGATCCTCGTTGACCCAGACGCCAGGGTGCTCGCCGTCTTCCGCGACATAGCCAGCCACCTCGTTACCGACCTTCACCACGAACTGGCCGGCGCGACTTCCTCGACCGTGTAGTCGGGCGCGCTCAAGCCTTCTGCGCCCGCGCCAGCGGGATCGCCGAGCGCGCGGCGGCAAGGGCCATTGCGGGGGATATCCCCTTCTTCGAAATTTTCATTGATGCGCCACCTGCGGTCTGCGAAGCGCGTGATCCAAAGGGTCTCTACGGGCGCGCTCGCGCCGGTAAGATTCCGAGCTTTACCGGGGTCTCGGCTCCTTATGAGTCCCCGCAGGCTGCAGATCTAGTCATAAATACGCATCATTTTCCGCCTGAGCAGTCAAGTCGAGACATAATTGCACGATTGCTTGAGTCCAGCGGCTGATTTCCGGAAACCCCACCGGAAGTACTCAACTATAAGGCTTGAGATAAACAAGGCGGTAGAGCGCCAAGCATCTGCGCAAGCCTTTTATTGAAATCGCTGTTCCTCAATCAGCCCCGCCAGGTTCCCCGGCGCGGGGCTTTTCGTTTTAGCCTCGAGCGTGAGCTGACGCCCTGTTGAGCAGCACCCGACGGCTCTTGGGCTCCGACTAACCTGTCACGATCAGGCGTGTGAGCAGCGAGGGCGTGCGTACGGACACCAGCTATCTCCGGCGGATCAACGAGTCAAATGCTGCCAATAAGAGTTAGAAATTTGGTTTATCTTTTTTACTTCATCGTATATAAGTAAATCTTCTAGCAATAATTCGCGAATTTTATCTGTAATTATGATGTCGCTTTGAGGTCTATCAGGCTGCATATTTTCATGTGGAATGCTAAAGCTCAATTTACGATCGTTGAGTTTTATATGATCGCCCAACCGGCTGATATCCTCAGTTAGAATGATTGTATCGTATTGCGCCAGAAGATAACTCGTGCGACTCTGTGCATCGAGCGGAAGACGCGTTCTATCTGAGCCGAATACTGCTTTGCTTTGCTGGCCCGAGCAAAACTCCAGTTGCTCCATTGTTGCTGATTGGAAAAAAGCATTCGGGTCTTCGCGCAGCCCCAATCTCGACGCATTGAGATTAGCATCAACTATCGTGTGTGTGCTGCGCGCAAACCAAAGGACAAACGAGACGAAATGTTCAACTGGTTCGCGCAAGGTCACGATAGCTTTGTATCCAAATGGTTTAAAATGAACATTATAAAAATCGCGCGGCAAGTGCGCAGACACGAAGTTATACTCGCGGCATACTTCGGCATTAACTTCGCGTGTTGCCGGCGCGATGAGCATTGACTCTGCGTGCGTTAAAGATCGGAGTTCGCCAAAAATATTCCGGAACAGCACATTGATTGTCGTGCCTCCTGTTTTTGGAACATGAACATAATACAGCCGTGTCTCTTTATTTATATTTCTTGTGCAGTTGCCGATCAGCATAGCTTGGATGACCCTGGGATGATTTTTGAGAGCTGGCCCGCGATTGTTGCGGAATTCTAGACGCCGAGTTGTGACGTTGGCAAACGAAAGATGCAACCTTATCGAATGACGTGCGAGGACCACTTCGGTCCTGCCAGGCCGGCCTGCTCACGCCTTCTGCGTCCGCGCCAGCAGGATCGCCGTGCGGGTGGCGGCACGCTTCAGGCCAGGGCTCGATTCGGGGTTGGCGAGGACCTGGCTCGCCGAGCCATGCCCGGCAACGGCCGCAGCAAGGTCGAGGCTGTAGCCACCGGCGATCGGGTAGGCGGTGGTGCGGGGATCGGCTTGGTAAGCATCGACGGCCGCATTCACCTCGTCGTCGGTGACGGCCTTGGCCTTGAAGAGTTCACCGACGGTGGGGGGGAATCAGCCATGCGGTGAGCCTATCCCGAGGGGCGTGTGACTGCCAGCGAACGGTGGCCTGGCCCTTGCCGGGAAGCCCCTCTCCGGCTACTCAGATCGACGGTTTCTGTGGGGATTTCTGTAGAGCAATCTGTTGTAGGAGCCCGGAAGCAAGTCTAAGTATCTGACCGGAAACGGTTAGGGCCTGTAGCTCAATGGTTAGAGCCGACCGCTCATAACGGTCTGGTTGCAGGTTCGAGTCCTGCCGGGCCCACCACCATTATCTATCTGCAACATATACGAAACCTAGCAGGAAGCCTAGGCATCTGCCTCTGCCCGCCTCGGTTTAGCCAACGATTTGACCAACGATTGCGGTTTCCAGCGTCGGTTCTTGAACGCGCCCGCGGCCTCGTTTTGGAAGTCGGGATGGTGATGGCCGTAGACCTTCTGCAGCATTTCGGGCGTCATCCCGAGATAGCCGGCGGCCTCCCACAGATTGACGCCTTGCTGCATGCGCCACGTCGCAGCCGTGTGCCGCAGGACGTGCGGCGAGGCACCTTCCTCAAGGCCGGCAAGCCGCACCGCCTTGGCGAACGCCGTCTTCACCGATGCCACCGGCTAGCCGGTTCCACTCGACGACGTACTCGGGCAGCGTGCCGTCCTTGGGCGGGATCTGCGACCAAGCGCGCAGGCGGGCCAGCACATGCGGCGGCAGCTTCGCCGGAGGCTGGCGCTTGTTGGTGGCGCGCCTACCCTTTGCGAGGCGATAGTAGACGCCTTCCTCAAGATCGACATGCGATCGCCCCTCCCTCGTTGAAACGAGGCGGACGCGATGGCCCCGGCCGAGTGCCTGTGTAGAGGCCAAGGAGGATGAAGCGCGCGAGATGGCGCAGCGGACGTTTCTTGGTCGCGACCTGCTTTCCCTTGCGCGTGCCGGTGTTCCAGGCCTGCACCTCGCGGTAGCGCCAGCACGTCCACAGCAGCCGAGCGGCCTCGGATCGGGTCAGGCAGCGCATGCGCGACTCGCCCTTCCTCGGCAGCACAACGCGCACCTCGCCGCGGTGCAGTCCTTCGTCCTTGTGGTGGCTGATCGCGGCGCGAAGGTCTTCGAGATCCCTCCGCGCGCCGCCGCTGTTGCCGCGGACCACGACGTATTGGCGGCACGTCTCCCCGGTCACATCGCTGAGCATCATGCCGCCGAAGAAGTGCGCGAGCCTCGAGATGCGCCCCTCGAAGCGCTTGCGCTGTTCCGGCTCGATCTCCTTGTCGCTGAAGTAGATGTTGAGCGCGTCCGCCACATCGATCGACTCGATGTCCTTCAGCTTGCGCTTCGGCTGATACTTCTCCGCGATGTGCTCTGAGAGCCGCTGTTCGGCGAGCGCAATTTCGCCATGAGCGCATCCCGTGGGGAAATGCTTTCCTCCGTCGAGAATGATCCAGGTCGCGTTTGCGACGACCTTCCCGTTGCGAACTGCTCGGGGCGGAGCCATAGGCGTGCGCGCTTTCTTGGACGCGGCATCGTTCTCTCATTCTCTCAATGTCGGCGAGCGTGGTGTAGAAGCGCCCGGCGGTCTTCTCGATACGGAGGTTGCCCCGGGTAGCTTCGGTGCGGAGCCCGTTCGCGGTCATGGACCCGTCGGGATAAGCAAGGGTCGCCGCCACATCGAGGCGCAGCGGCGAGGTCAGCGTGAACCGCGCGGGGTCGATAGCCCCCTCTCCTTAGGCATCCTCCCCTCCTGAGTTTGGCGCGGGACGTGGGTGGGCTCGATCGGCGAACAGCATGAGGGCCGCGACCTAGGCCGCGCCGACAGCTACCCCGACGCTGAACTGATGGCTGACAAATGTCGCGAGCCAGAGCACGAGGAGCGTCAGTGCGAAGGTGCAGGCGCTTCGCCAACAATTCCGCCTCGATCATCTCTGTCTCGCAGGCGCAGGCGAACCAGACCTCGGCGCAGGCATCGATCAATCAGGATCTCACGGCCCGCACGGATGCCGGCACGGTCTCCGGTCAGTTCCTTATGGGCGCCACCTCAAGCGCGGCCGGTGTTTCCGTGCGAATTGCGGCCTACGTCAAGACAGACCGCTACGGTGCGCCCTTCTATGGCGGATGGTTCCTCGATGCTCTCCCTAACGGAGCAGCGCGGTTCGTCGATGATGCCAACTTCTTTGCTCTGACCGCAAATGGCGGCCTGACCTACCCGTTCCAGTTCGACGGGTAGTTCATCAACATTGCGAATATTCGAGTAACACAGCAGGCCATCTTGCCGGGCGCTGTATCGGATAGATTATCCCTTTTCGGTCAAGATGTAGACGCGGGTGGGTTTTCAAACGATTGGCGCGAAGTGCCGGGAACGGGAATTGCGATCACGCCCGATGATCTTTAGTCGGTAATCTTCAGCGGGACTGCAATCTTACAAGCGGTTGCCCAGGGGAATGGAAACCTTGCGACCAATACGAGGCTCGTAGTCGCCGTCGGTCTTGATGGTGTTCCCTATGGGGCGTCGTTCGGCGTTGACTCGGCAACTGGCGGCGGTGGTGGCCCTCCGGTTCATACTGTCGATACCGCTATTCTTTCCGGTTCAACTCTGTTCGAGATACTGCCCCCGGACCCCCAAGACGCATTGCACTTCTCTACCAGCTTACCGGCCAAATAGGTTCGGGCAGGATCAAATTCGGCCAGTTGAAGGCCGTCGTGAACAAGCGCTGACGGCGCCCGGCGCCTTTCGCGCCGCCCTCCGAACACCTCCGCTCCGCCATCCCCTCGTTTCTGAGGACGCTTGCCTATGGCCTTCTACGGCAACAACCCGACCGCAACTGCGACGGTCGGGGCCAACACCAATCTCGTCACCGTCACGGGCATCGACCTGACCATCGTCACGCCCGGCATGACGATCAATCTCGGCGCGCGGGACCGGAAGGTTGGGGATGCCTGGCTCATCGCTTCCGTCGCACCAAACGGCGCCAACGGCGGCAGCCTTACGACGCAGGGCAGCATCCCGACCGCCTATAACAGCGTCCCCTTCCTCATCGACACCACGGGCTATCTCGGCACTGACGCGAGCTATGCCGCAATCGTCGGCGTCAAGATCCTCGACGCGCTCAACACGCTGCTCGGAACGGCTACGACGCTCTACTCGGGGGCACGACAGCTTGCCCTCGACAAGGTATCATCATCCGCGATCGGCCGCATTCTCTTCCAGATCACCGGCCGATCCTGGGGCGCGATCGAGCAACGCTCGCTGACCTACACGCCGTCTGGCGGGCAGGCGGCCTCCGTCGAGACGCTTGCGTTGCGGGCATCTCCGGACGGCACGACGTGGACCGACGCGCTTCTGGTCAACCTCGCGAACGGCACGGGCGACCTGCGCATAGGCGCCGTCAACATGACGGCAGCATCTACCGTGGACCTCAGCTCGGCGCCGGCCGGGATCATCAACATCAACGGCGCGGCGACAATCGCCTCCTTCGGTGCCGGCAAGAACCTTAATCGCTTCATCGAGTTCGGCGCCGCCGGCGCCGTGCTCAAGCACAGCGCCACCCTCGTCGTGACCAACGGATTGGATTTCACCACTCAGGCCTGCGACTGCATCCACGCCACTTCCAAGGTTCGGGAAAATGGCGGGTTCGCAGCATTCAGAGGATGAGCGGCAAAGCGTTCGTCCCGCACACGCCGGCAGAGCTTGGGGTCGTTCGCCAGGGCGGAGGCGTGAGGCAGAATGCTTCGAACATGGTTCGCCTCGGATGGTCTAACACCAATCTTCTGGCACAGGTCGATGCATTGGAGCTTGGCGCGCTCTGGGCCTCTCGCTTGAACGCCGTCGGCAGCATCGACGCGAACGGTCAATATGCGATCCAGCGGTTTCCGTCCGGCCTCGCGATCGTGATGGGATCGTCCGTCGTCACGCTCGACGCCAACGGCAGCGCCCACGTGCCGGTCGGGTTGACCACTGCGGTGGGCCCGTGGCTCGCGCTGGTGAGCAACGGTGAGTTCAGCGTCTTTGCCGGTGCGCCCGTGTCCGGCGACAGCAACAGCACATCCTTTCTCGTCAACTTTCCCGGCGGAGCGAACAGGGTCGTCCGCTACAACTGGCTTGCCTTCGGAAGGTAGAAGTAATGCGCGTCTACGTGATCTTTGGGCGCGATGGTCTCGCCACCGATCGCTTCTTCGACGAGGTGTCGCATCCGCCCGTGACGGAGACGGTGCGCGTCAAGTCGGAGGGCGCGGCCGACGGTCTGGCCGAAAGCGAATGGCCGCTCGAGGAGCGGTTCATCCGACGCAACGACGCGATCCCGGCCGAGGCGGTTGAGATCTCCGAGGCGGATCGGGCGGCGATCGTCTCGGCGCCGCAGTTCCACCGATGGGGCCGGACGCAACTGACGGCCATGGCGATCCCCGCGTCGACACTGGCTGTTCCTCCGATCGCGGATCGCCAGTTCGCCCGGGCGCTGGCGCCCGCCGGCAGCATCACGGAAGCCGAGGTCGAGGCTTGGGTTGGGCCGGGCGAAATCCCCGCAGCTATGGAGGCGGCTCTCTCCCTGATCCCCGACGCAGGCGGCCAGCGGTTCGGCGCCAGGATGATGCTGAGAGGCGCTACTACCTTCGAACGCTGCCACCCACTCACCGAACAGCTCGGCGCGCTGCTCGGCTACGACGCCGCGGCGCTCGACGCGCTGTGGACCCGCGCCGCGGCGCTGTGAGGAACCGCCCATGCTGACCCTGACCAAGACCACCGTCGAGACCCAGACCCCCGATACGCCCGAGGCCGTCGCCGATCATGTGCATGCCGAGTACCTGCGGCGCACCGAGGGGCCGCCGTTCAAGCCCGGCGACCGCGTGCGGATCGCCCGCCGCGACGGCTTGCCACCCGAGTTCATGACCGGTGACGTCGGCACGGTGATGCTGTGCGATCCCGAGTTCTCGCTGCTCACCACGCTGATGGGCGTGAACGCCTCCGGCTTGACGATCCAGTTCCCGGTGCAGACGGCGAACCTCGAAGCTGCCTGAGCACGACCCGATCGCCGCGCCACCCGGCCCGAGCCCGGCACCTTCCCTCGACATCGGAGAACGTCAGGGCATAGTGTTTGTCGGGAAGAGCGACATACCTCGGTGTACCCACATGCCTGAGACCTTGCTAGACAGGTGGCATCGGGAAAACTCGGCAGCGCAGAGGACGCCTTCGATCCTGCATCAGTGTGTAAGTGGCGCAATCAGAGGCGCCCTCCTAGGGGTCGCACTGCTTATGGCGCTCGGGCTGATCTATTGGGCCCGCCTGATCTGAAGTATTGGTCTCGATATTCACAGTCCGACGCAAGCTGTTCGAAGACCGACGCTGAGATTCAGCGCGGGTAATGTGTGTGGAGGGCTGGGCTCGGACTTGAACCGAGCTTGTGAAACGCTTGCGGCCCGCCCGGGTAGCCGATCCCTCACCAGCCCATGACGGCTGACCAAGGCGCCGCTGCGCTCCCGGCGAGCGCCGAAAAACCACGGAGACATTGAAATGATGACCGTCGCTGAAATCCAGCGTGCTCTCTTGGCGCGCGGGTATGATCTCGGGTCCTCAGGAGTGGACGGCGATGCCGGGCCGCGCACCATCGCCGCTTTGACCGCGTTTCAGCGCTTAGCCGGGCTGGTGGCCGACGGCATCGCCGGGCCGAGGACACAGGCCGTCCTGCAGAAGGCCGACATCAGTGAGCGGCGCGAAGCTCCCGAGAAGCCTGGCTGGCTCGTACTGGTCGAGGCGCTGAATGGCCTGAAGGAGGCGCCCGACGTTGCCAACAACCCGCAGGTGGTCAAGCTGTTCGCCGATGCGGGCTTCCCTGGCATCAAGACCAACAGCACCGCCTGGTGCGCGGCTTTCGTGAACGCCGTGATCGACCGCGCCGGGCATCGCGGTTCGCGCAGCCTCGCGGCCTGCTCGTTCGAGGCCTGGGGTGTCGGGCTGCCGGCACCCGCGCTCGGCGCCATCGCCACGAAGAAGCGGGGCAACTCGTCCTGGCAGGGGCACACCGGCCTCGTGGTCGGCGCCAACAACGATCAGGTGTTCCTGCTCGGCGGCAATCAGAGCGACGCGGTCAACGTGGCAGCGTTCAAGCGCTCGGAAATTGTCGCCTTTCGCTGGCCGGCCGACGTGCCGCTGCCGGCGCCGCACACGCTGCCGACGACGGTCGCCGGAGCGCGCTCGCGTGTGAGCGAGGCGTGAGTACAGCGGACCGACTGCAAAGGGGCTGAGGCTTGAGCCGACCCGCTGACTGCCGGACAACGATCGGGTCCATCCGACGGCGTCGCGTCATGCCCTGCGGCCCAGTTCCGCTCAAGCTGGTTCCGCCTGTCTGACCAACATTTGATCTACCGAGCCGGCCGGGCCCGCCGCGCATCCCCACCATCAGGACCATCACCATGACCCGTACGCTTCTGCTCGCGGCGCTGGCGCTCGCCTGTGTCGCGTCTCCCGCCTTCGCCCTTGGCGTGATGCCGGGGCAGGCTGCTCCCGCCTCAGGCTTCTCGATCCTCATGCCTGCGGCTATTCCGCTGATCGTCATCGGCGCGCTGCTGATCCCCACCAAGCGCGCTACCGACGCCGCGCTGTTCGCCATGAGCATTGGCTTGCTCGTGCTGACGGCGTCTGGAGCCCTCGCCGCCGAACTCGGCACCATCGGCGACAAGGCCGTGATCCTGCCCTGGGGTGATTGGCTCGTCGCGCTCGCCGTGTCCCTGCGCGAGCCGATCCTGACAATCCTCGTGCCGATCATCGCGGCCTACCTCATCCAGGCCATCCGCAAGGTTTACCCGTGGGCTGCCCTGTTCCTGTCGCAACGCGGGTTGAGATGATGATCGAGGCCGCCGTCAGCTTCGGCCTCAACGCGGTGAACGGCGCGGCCAAGGGCAAGACGCTTTCGGTCAACGTCGCGGTGCCGGTCATCGCCAAGGGCACGCAGTACGTCATCGACACAGCGCCGGCTGCGGTCATCAAGGCGGCTGGTGGCGCCGATGGCATCACGGCCCGGATCTTCCGCAAGCTCGACCTCGACGACCACGCCAGCGAGGCGGCCGTGCTCATCTCGGCGCAGGAGCAGGTTGCCGCCAGCACGGTGGATGCCGACGAGCTGCGGCGCATGGATGAGATGAGCCGGCGCTGAGCAGGAGAAGCGAATGCCCGGGGCAGAGCTGCCGGAAGAAGAACTGCGGCAGGCGCGGCGCGGGGCGGCGATCGGGGCGGGCGAGATGCTGCGCAGCAGCGTCCACCCGCCCGAGCGCGGCCTCGGCGAGGATGCCGTGCGCCGTGCTATTGGTCTGGATAACGACGATGACTACCGCCGCGTCATGTTCTTCCCGCTGCATATGCGAAAGCTGTTCCGCTCGATCGACGAGGGCGAGGCGGAGAAGCTGCTCGCCCTCCTGGCGCTGCGCAAGGACACCATCGACTGGATCGCCGAGAAGAACCCGCGCGAGCTGAAGAACCTCGACGGGGTGGTCGAGTTCGTCAGCTCCTCGCGAACGGCCGCCAAGGTGCTGATGTGGGTCGGGGGCTTCGCGGTGGCCTTCGTCGGCGGTGTCACCGCACTGGCGAAAAACGGCATCGATCTGTTCGCGATGATGAGGGATGGCCGATGACGGGATTGTGGCTCTTCGGCTACGCCTGCCTCACCATCATCACCGGCGCTATCCTGGCCACCGCCGGGGTGCTGGCATGGTTCATCGCCGATCGCGGCCTGCCGGTGGATGTGAAAGAAACGACCGTGCTGACGCCCGTAGTGCGGCCTGGCAGCAAGCTCGTGATCCGGCAGCGTCTTGGCTACCTGCGCAACTGCAGCGCCTACATCGATCGCGCCCTGTTCGACGCGCATATGCATCGGGTGATCCTGCCGGCTGTTCGATACGAGCGGCCACCGCAGGGGCTCGGCCCGCGGACGATCACCTTCACGGTGACGGTGCGCGAAGAGTTCGGGCCAGGCGCCGGTGAGTACCGTGCCGCACTGGAGTACCACTTCAACCCGCTCCAGCGGCACTACTGGTCGATCACCCGTGCGCAGAACGTGGTGCGCTTCCAGATCGAGCGGAGGTCATGACGCCGGTTAACGCCGAAGAGCGTCACGATCAGCGGTTTGACCCCTCGGAAGCTGCCGCCGGTACACGCGCCGCTGCATCGCCAAGTGCGAGCGCGAGATCCACTTCAACTGCCCCGCCGGCTCCGCGGTCGTCGATCGCCGCCCCTGATCCCCCCGTCGAATGCGTGCCGATATGGCTGTTCAGAAAGTGAGCGGGTTTTCTTTCAAATAGAGGACGCCCTCCCCCATTTGGAGGATGGATAATAATTGCGTAAAATTTTTAAGATTGCATAAGTTGATCTTTCTATGATGGGGTGCAGCTTTGATTAGAAAATCATATTCGTCCGCCGCTACGGCTGAGCCCGTCGATCTAACAATCATAGTTGCTTCGGCCTGCGTACGAAACCATACGTTAGCTGCGACTGATTTGCCTGGCCTTATTCAGGGGACATACTCGGCATTGGCTGTATTGAAGGCGGAACCGGAAGCTCATGCGGTGCCGAAGGTTCAGCGGCTAACGGTTGGACAGATCCGGCGACCGATCACAACCGAGGGGCTAACGTCCTTCGTCGACGGCAAGCCGTACATGATGCTGAAGCGGCACCTTCGTCGGCATGGGCTAGATCCCGACAGTTACCGCGCCCGCTACGGCTTGCCGGCAGACTATCCCATGGTGGCGCCGAGCTACTCCGAGCGCCGGTCGGAAATCGCCCGTTCCTTCGGCCTGCCGCATCGGCGTCGGAAGTGGCCGGCGAAGGCCGATGAGGGAATTACATCCGGAGCCTGATGCTCGCGCCTTCGGAAGGACCTGAATCGCCCCAGCGATCCACCGTCCCTTGGACCAGCGCTGACGTCGAGCTCTGGCTTTCGGATGCACAGGCCTACTGTTCATCGAGCTGAGCATGCGCATCAGTCTGGTGGTCACCGCGCCGGGTGATCGTCCTCACGCCCGCTCGGAAATCACCATCGGGCCGCTGACGACGTTCGCCCGCGAGACGCCGGAGGAGGAGGTGCGGGCGCCGTGCGTGGAGCAAAGGGGCCCTTGAGAGCGAACGGTGCGGTTTCAGACCGAGCTCGAACAACGGATGCCGCCACCCGTTTCGCCCCTGACGACTCTCCGTCGTTCCTCCCAAGACTTGCCCCGCCGGGGCCTCCGGCGCGGGACTTTTCGTATGCGACACTCGGCGCGATATTACCCCGTCCAGCGCAAGCGGCCCCACGTCGGCGCCTGTGTGACAGCAAGAATGATCTGCCGGCCCGATCTATCGATAGATCATCCTCCATTTTCGGTGATTGACGATAAAGTCCGGCTGTGCTCAGATCTGTTGCGAGCAGAAATTATATTGCACTGCAAAGTAGCCGTCTGGCACTGCGGTAGTCAGACTTCGATGTCCATAGAGAGGATGATCGATGCCCGTTTTTCAGATACACCAAGGTGGAACGGGCGCGATCCTCTGGACAGGCGCGGCCGCTAACGAAATCCAGGCCATGGATGCGATGGCCCATGACGCAGGCTACTACGACCACTCTGGTCTTCCGGAGAACATGCGCAGAGGGCTGAAGGTCGAAGCGCTGTCGTTCGATACCGATCGTGAGCAGGGATCAGCAGGCCGAGCGCAGGGTGGCCGGTACGGTCAGTTCGTAATGGGCACCGCGATCAGCGACCGTAACCTCGGCCGGGCCGCAGGCTAGCACCAAAAGGCGACAAGCCGCCTGGTTTGGCTACTTGGAAGCCGAGAGTGTCAGTTGCCGCATGAAGCCACGGGAGGCAGCTCGTTCGGCTGCCTCCAGCCTCTGCCGGCATTCCATGGCGTCCACGAGCGCATCCGAGATCGCCTGCCGGAGAGCCACTACCGGGCTGCCCTGCGCATTCTTGAGGTACTGCTCGACGAGGATCTCCACCTCGTCCGCCCGCGCCGCTGCCACTGCGCTCATATGCCCAACCTCTAGCTCTGATGAGGTGCAGCGTTTGGTGCGGCAGTATGGCCCTGGTGAGGCCTGTGGCTTGTGGCTGTGGCGGGCCGGACTATCCGCCCACCACCATCCGTCTATCCTATGCCCGCCGCATCGGCGGGCGCCTCTTCAGCCCCGCCTAGCTCAGCCGCGGCGGGGTTTTTCGTGGGCGTCACCCGGCCGGACATAGGCCCGGCGATCGAGCAGACCCTGCCCTACATCGGGGATTGGTGGAAAACCGGAGGGATTTGGGGCGGTGGGCCCGCGCCGATCTGACACCGCCCGACATCGCAGCGCCTTCCCAGCCCCGCCCGGCTCAGCCGCGCGGGGCTTTTTCGTGCGCGACCTGGCCCGGCCGCAGTCCGGTAGGTCGCCGTTACGCGAGCTTGGCCTGCGAAAATAGGACGCGTGGCATAGAAGAAACGCATTTTCTGTTTGAGAGCGGCAGCGTAAAAAATCACCCTAGGTTAACGACAATCCGGCGGAAAACTCGTTCGACGTGTCGCCCTAAACCTTAGCGCTACGAGAAGGAAAATGCCCAGGCAAAACATCATCTGGCAGGATCTGCAGCCACGCGAGCGTCGATGGGAGCGGATGGGGCAGCGCCCGGCCATTGCATGGCTCACCGGCCTTTCTGGAGCTGGAAAGTCGACGATCGCCAACGTCGTGGACCGGGCACTGACTCAGGCGGGCCGTTGCAGCATGGTGCTCGACGGCGACAACCTGCGCCATGGGCTCAATCGCGACCTTGGCTTCACGTCTGCCGACCGAGTAGAAAACATCCGGCGCACGGCTGAGGCAGCCCGGCTGATGGCGGACACCGGGCTTGTGGTTATTGTTTCGCTCATCTCGCCTTTCCGCGCCGAGCGCGCGGCGGCAAGGGCCATTGCGGGGGATATCCCTTTCCTTGAAATATTCATCGATGCGCCACTTGCGGTCTGCGAAGCGCGTGATCCAAAGGGCCTCTACGGGCGCGCTCGCGCCGGTAAGATTCCGAGCTTTACCGGGGTCTCGGCTCCTTATGAGGCCCCGCAGGCTGCAGATCTAGTCATAAATACGCATCATTTTCCGCCTGAGCAGTCAAGTCGAGACATAATTGCACGATTGCTTGAGTCCAGCGGCTGATTTCCGGAAACCTCACCGGAAGTGCTCAACTATAAGGCTTGAGATAAACAAGGCGGTAGAGCGCCAAGCATCTGCGCAAGCCTCTTTATCAAAATCGCTATTCATCAAGCAGCCCTGCCCGGTTCCCCGGCGCAGGGCTTTTTCGTTTTAGCCTCGAACGCGAGCTGACGCCCTGTTGAGCAGCACCCGACGGCTCTTGGGCTCCGACTAACCTGTCACGATCAGGCGTGTGAGCAGCGAGGGCGTGCGTACGGACACCAGCTATCTCCGGCGGATCAACGAATCAAATGCTGCCAATAAGAGTTAGAAATTTGGTTTATCTTTTTTACTTCATCGTATATAAGTAAATCTTCTAGCAATAATTCGCGAATTTTATCTGTAATTATGATGTCGCTTTGAGGTCTATCAGGCTGCATATTTTCATGTGGAATGCTAAATCTCAATTTACGATCGTTGAGTTTTATATAATCACCCAGCCGGTTGATATCCTCAGTTGGAATGATTGTATCGTATTGCGCCAGAAGATAACTCGCGCGACTCTGCGCATCGAGCGGAAGACGCATTCTGTCTGATCCGACTACTGCTTTGCTTTGCTAGCCCGAGCAAAACTCCAGTTGCTCCATTGTTGCTGATTGGAAAAAAAGCATTCGGGTCTTCGCGCAGCCCCAATCTCGATGCATTGAGACTGGCATCAACTATCGTGTGTGTGCTGCGCGCAAACCAAAGGACAAACGAGACGAAATGTTCAACTGGTTCGCGCAAGGTCACGATAGCCTTGTATCCAAATGGTTTAAAATGAACATTATAAAAATCGCGCAGCAAGTGCGCAGACACGAAGTTATAATCCCGGCATACTTCAGCATTGACTTCGCGTGTTGCTGGTGCAAAGAGCAGTGACTCTGCGTGCGTTAAAGATCGAAGTTCGCAAAAAATATTCCGAAACAGCACATTAATTGTCGTGTCTCCTGTTTTTGGAGCATGGACATAATACAGCCGTGTCTCTTTATTTATATTTATTGTGTAGTTGCCGATCAGCATAGCTTGGATGACCCTGGGATGATTTTTGAGAGCTGGCCCGCGATTGTTGCGGAATTCTAGACGCCGAGTTGTGACGTCGGCAAACGAAAGATGCAACCTTATCGAATGACGTGCGAGGACCACTCCGGTCCTGCCGAGCCGGCCTGCTCACGCCTACTGCGCTCGCGCCACGAACTCCCAGATCGGTATGCTGATCGGCGCACCGAGCGTCTTGCGGTAGCCGCTCACGTTGCCGAACAAAATCCAGTTTTGATCAATGCCGATCGCCTTATGCCCGCCGGTGATCACCACCCTGCACCAATCGACGCGCAATGTGCCGTGCTGGGGATGAACGCCGAAGAGCTGCGGCGCAGTCCAGCCCAGGTGCACGGCCTCGGCGCCGGAGCGCTCGATGAAGTCGGTGCAGGCCTCGTGAATGTTCGCCCAGGCGGTGGGGCCAAGATATCAGCACGGCGACGAGTTGGGGCGCAGGGTGCCGAAGGCTTTGCGCCACTCGGCGGCTTTGGGTGGGAGCGGATCGGAAGCGAGTTCGGGAAGGAGCATTACGGCTGCCGGCTGATGGCGGGGCCGATGGCATAGGGGCGGAGGTTTGCGTCAACCTTGCTGCTTCGATGCAGCGCCTGCGCTATTCTTCTTACACTAGCTTGAGGTGACAAGGGGGCGGAGTTCTTCCATCTCTGATTGCTCAGAGGTCGCCTGCTCTTGCCCGACGTCCTGCTGTGCCTCTGCATGATCCAGAAAAGCCCCTATGTCAGGGCTGAGAATGAGAGGCAGCACCTCGGCGATCCGTTCGTCCGGCCATGACCACCAATTGATGCGAAGCAAGCGCGCAACGGTGGCTTCATCGAAGCGGAAGCGCCGAACGCTGCCCGGATTACCGGTAACTACCGCATATGGCGGAACGTCCTTGCGCACGACGGCGCCGGCGCCGATGATGGCACCAGCGCCGATCGTCACGCCAGACAAGATCGTGCAGTTGGTGCCAAGCCATACCTCGTCACCGATCACCACATTTCCGCGGCTATCATGATCGGGCTCAGCTGCGGCGCCGGCTTGTCCCCACAGATGACCTCCAGTGATCACTCGTATGGCCTTGAACGGATAGGTAGTGACTAGGTCGCTTCGGTGATTGCCAAGCACGACGGTGACGTTCGGACCAATCGAGCAGAACGCACCGATCCACAGGCTAGCCAAATCCGGTTCGAGAACGCGCGGGTGACCGTAGGTATGCTTTCCGACGACCCATCCCCATCGCTCGATATCTCGAGAAAGATGAAAGCGTGTCAGATCGTCGAAGATCGGGTTCGGCGTGACCATGCTTGCTCCGTTCGGTCAGCATCGCGGCTTGACGATTTCAGGTTTTCTGCGGCCGCGCCAGCAGGATCGCCGTGCGGACGGCATTGTGTCTCACGGCCGCGCTGGCCTCTTCATTGGCGAGGACAAAACTGGCCCACGAATGCGTGACGACGGCTGCATCGAGATCGACGACATACCCATCGGCGATGGCATGCATGCCCGCTTCCAGGTCCGTGAGGTACACCTCGACAGCCGCGTTCACCTGCTCGTCGGTGACGGCCTTGGCCTTGAAGAGTTCGCCGACGGTGGGGCTGGGATCAGCCATGCCGCAGGTTAGCGTGGGCTCGGCGTTACGGCGAGGGCGCAACCAACGTTTCGCCAACGAAACCGGGTCGCCAGGGGTTAAAAAACGCCCATGAACAGGGCCCGAAGACCCTGAAAACCCCTCACTTCCCCACGGAAGCAGCGCGCTCATAACGGTCTGGTTGCAGGTTCGAGTCCTGCCGGGCCCACCAGCTCCTTCTCGCGCCGAACGGATTTGCCAAGACGCGCAGCAGCGCCCGAATCCGACGGCGCGCGGGCGGTAATCCGTACTGCGTCGATCCGGCACCCTGCATCGCCTGCCGGAGGCCGGCGGAGGGACGGAAGAATTGCCAGCGCGTACAATCAACCGTGGCGCGCAGATGATCGAACAACTTTCCGCCGTTCCGCGAGTTGAGGTTCGGGGGGCCCTGAATGGAGACAGGGCATGAACGGTCAGGCCGAAACCCGTATCACCGAGCGCAACCGAGCCCGCGCCGCGCGCATGAAGGCGGCGATCTTCGTCGAGCCGGGGCGCATCGTGCTGGATGAGAAGCCGGTCCCCGAGATCGGGCCGCTCGATGCCCTCATCCGCATCACGACGACGACGATCTGCGGCACCGACATCCACATCCTCAAGGGCGAGTATCCGGTCGCGCGCGGCCTGACGATCGGCCACGAGCCGGTCGGGATCATCGAGCGGCTCGGCAGCGCGGTCCAGGGGTTCCAGGAGGGCCAGCGGGTGGTGGCCGGCGCGATCACGCCGTCCGGGCACAGCGCCGCCTGCCTCTGCGGCTGCCTCTCGCAGGACGGCCCGGACACGAAGTACGGCTTCAAGCCCATGGGCGGCTGGCGCTTCGGCAACACCATCGACGGCTCCCAGGCCGAATACCTCCTCGTGCCCGACGCCATGACGAACCTCGCCCCCATTCCGGACGATCTGAGCGACGAGCAGGTTCTCATGTGTCCCGACATCATGTCGACGGGCTTCTCCGGTGCCGAGAGCGGCGGCGTGCGGATCGGTGACACGGTCGCGGTCTTCGCCCAGGGGCCGATCGGCCTCTGCGCCACGGCCGGCGCGCGGCTGATGGGGGCCACGCGGATCATCGCCGTGGAATGCGTGCCCGAGCGCCAGCGGGTCGCCCGCAGCATGGGCGCGGACGAGATCGTGGATTTCTCCAAGGAAGATCCGGTCGATGCGATCCTGCGGATCACCGACGGCCGGGGCGTCGATGTGGCGATCGAGGCGCTGGGGCGGCAATCGACCTTCGAGGCGGCCCTGCGCGTGCTGCGCCCAGGCGGAACGCTCGCCTCCCTCGGCGTCTATTCGGAGGATCTGCGCATCCCGCTCGGACCCTTCGTGGCGGGGCTCGGCAACCACACCATCGTCACCACGCTCTGCCCCGGCGGGAAGGAGCGCATGCGCCGCCTGATGTCGGTCGTCGCCTCCGGCCGCATCGATGCCCGCGCGCTCGTCACGCACCGGTTCAGGCTGGAGGCGATCGAGGAGGCCTACGACCTCTTCGCGCACCAGCGCGACGGCGTGTTGAAGGTCGCGATCACGCCCTGATCCGCCGCTGCGGGCGGAGTGAGGGCGCGCAACTGCGAGACCGCGCGCCCTCACGCGGCTGACAGGCTCCTCAGGCCGTTTGACGGGCATTCTGACGGTGGGCTGGTTCCGCCTTGACCCGCTCCGGTAACGCCTCAAGCGGAATGACCTCTTGGCGTGTCTGACGCCGCAGTGGTTTGCGCAATCCTCCTGCCCGCATTCACGGAGCGTAAACGCGTCCCGTCCCATCATCGTCGGACGAGCGTAACCTCTGCCCAGAAGTTTCACGACGGTGTCGGGGCTGTACAGAGGCGGCGTCAGCGAAGACGAAGTGATTGAAACCCTCCCGCCCTGCCCCGCACAATCGAACCCACCAAGCGCCGGACACATTGAGGTCGCGGTTCATCACCGACGTGGGTGGGATCGCTGCGGTCGAGCTCTCGCTCGTGATCTTGCCGCTCTTCGTCCTGATGATGGTGATCGCGGAGGCTTCGCTCTTCGTGTTCGCCCAGCAGCAATTCGATCTCTCGGTTCAGCGGGCGGCACGCCTCCTCCGCACGGGGACGTTCCAAGAGGAGGCGACCGGCGCCGACCCGGTGCAGTCCCTGCGTGGTTTGCTCTGCGGCACCGGCATCCGACTCTACCAATGCGATGAGATGCGGGTCGATCTCGTGCGCACCGCCACCTTCGCCATCAAGCAGATCGCGCCGGCCTACGATGTCGCCCGCGGCGACTGGGCCGCCGGGTTCGGTACGCAGTTCACCTGTCCGTCGGGCGGCGGCATCCATGTCCTGCGTGCCGCCGTGCCGATCTTGCGGCCCTTCAGCTTTCTCGACTTCACCGGTCAGCGCATGCCCGGCGGCAAGCAACTCCTCACGGCGACGGCTGTCTTCCGCACGGAGGATTATGCGGACAAGCCGTGTGCATGAGGCTGTGGAGGCACCTCTGGACAGGACGGCGTGCGGCGGCGGCCACGCATGCGTTCGGTCGAGCCGAAGGCGGTGTGAGCGCCATCGAATTTGCCTTCATCGCGCCGGTCCTCGTGATCCTGTTCATTGCAGCGATCGAGATTCCACGGGCGATCGCGACCAATAACCGTCTGGCCCAGGCCACGATCGCGATGGCCGACCTGGCCTCCAAGAACGATTACGCTGACATCAACGACGTGTTCGCGGCCGCTCAGGTCGTGGCCGCCCCCTACAGCTTGGCAGGAACCGGCATCGTGCTGACCGCGGGCGGGGTCTACCAGGTGGGCAACGACTTCGTGGCCAGGGTCTGCTCCAGCGTCCAACTCGGGGACAAGGCGCGTATCGTCGGTTCGGATATCGGGCCGCCGCCGGCGGGAACGGCCTTGAAAGGCGACCGCTTCGTCATGGCCGAAACGCGTCTGTCCTACCGACCGCTGTTTTCCTTCTTTCCGATTCTCAACACCTTGACCTTCACGGGCAAGGCTGCCTGGCCGGTGCGCGAGGGGATCGCCACCAATGGACAGGCTGAAGTTGTCTTGCCGGGTGGAAAGCCATGTCCGCCTTGATCCGGACCGCATCATTCGATCGCGTTGCTGGCCCGATCGGCCCATCCCTCCTTCCGTGACGCTGAAGGAGAGGATTCTCGTCGTGAAGGGTGCGTAAACCGTACGCACACTGCTCCGTCATTGCGCAATAGACCCTATTAACGCGGGAGAATTATCCCTTCGGACAGGGACGCAGCCAGCAACAGGTCAACAGTCACGATGGTGGCGCGAGACGTAAACGGAGGGTCGACGCGCACGATTCGGTGGAGGCAGCCCTTCGCGCGCCTGTGCCGGCAGAATGACGGCTCGGTCGCGGTGATCTTCGCGCTGGCGGGCTCCACCCTGATCGGCCTGGTCGGAGGGGCGATCGATTACGCACGGTTTGCCTCCGCGCGCACCAATCTGCAAAGCGCGGTCGATGCCGGCGTGCTGGCCGGCGGCAACGCCCTCAAGCTGGTCGTGTCGAGCAGCGAGTCCATCGTCGGCCTGACGACCCAGACGATCCAGGCCGAGGCGAAAGCCGGCGCCGACGCCCCGGTCTCCATCCAAGTCACCGTCGCCTCCGACAAGACGAGCGTCGAGGCGCGCGCCGAACAGGTCATCAAGCTCACGTTCGGGGCCTTCGTCGGCATGGCCTCGATCCCGATCTCGGCCCGCGCCCGGGCGAGCGTCGTGGGGCGGATGCGCCTGTGCATGCTGGCGCTCGATCCCGCGGCGGCGGGTGCGTTCAACCTGGAGCGCAACGCGCAGGTCACGGCCTACGATTGCGCCCTCTACTCGAACTCCGTCAGCCGCTCGGGCATGGTCGGTCGCGACGGCGCGCTCGCCCGGGCGCAGACGATCTGCTCCGCGGGGGGCTTCAAGGACGACCGGGCGAACTTCACGCCCAGCCCGCAGACGAGCTGTCCCGTCATCGAGGACCCGCTCCGCAACCGGCCGGCCCCGCCGGTCGGGAACTGCGTGAACCTGCCCGAGATCCTCCGCCTTGCCGATCTGCTGACCGGCAAGAGCAAGGGCAACAACGTCATCGCGACGCCGTTCACCCTCGATCCCGGCACCTATTGCGGCGGCTTGCACATCACGAAGAATGCCGTCGTCACGCTGCGGCCGGGTATCTACGTCATGAAGGACGGCCCGCTCATCGTCGACAAGAGGGCGACGATGACGGGCAAGGATGTCGGCTTCTACTTCGTCGGAAACAATAGCGGCCTTCTCTTCGACAAGAGGACGACCGTGGACCTGACAGCGCCGACGACGGGGGCGATGGCGGGCCTGCTGATGGCGGAGGACCCGTCCGTCGCCCTGCCGACCGATCCGGTGCTGGCTGTCGATACGCTTCTTGGCGACATCGTCACGCCGACGCCCCTGCCGCTCAACGCAAGCAAGCCGATGCGGACCTACCGCATCATCAGCGACAACACCCGCACCATGCTCGGGACCATCTACCTGCCGGCTGGTCGCCTCGTGATCGATTCACAGCGGCCCGTGGCGGATCTCTCCGCCTATACGGTCGTCGTGGCCCAGCAGATCAATCTCTACGAGGGCCCGAACCTCTACCTCAACGCGGACTACAACCGTTCGAGCGTCCCGCTACCGAAGGGGGTCGGCCCGATCTCGGGGCGGCTCGTCATCAGCCAGTAACCATCGCGATCCGTGCCGGAGCACCGATCCGCCCCGTCGCGAGACCTTTGCCGCGAGACAGAACCCGTGCGTGCGCCCCTCTCGAACCCGATCCGCTCGCTCTCCGGGCGGCTGGCCCTGGCGGTGGCCAGCGCCGTCGCCATCGCCCTGCTCCTCCTGACCGGTCTGTCGACCTGGCGCGAGGTCGAGCGCTACGCTGCGGCCAAGCGGGATCTCCTTCGGATGACGGCGCAGATCCTGGCCGCGAGCGCCGCGCAGGCGACCGCCCAGGGCGACGAGGCGGCGGCGCAGAGCACCCTGCGGGCGATCGCCCACGGGGAGGCTCTGGTCTACGCGTCGGTCGAGCGGACCGATGGGGACATCCTCGCCGAGCAGGGCATCGGATTGCGCCTCTCGAACGACATCGATCTCGATCAGGGCGCCGTCTCGCCGCTCGATCTCATGACGACGCGGACGCTGCGCGTCTCGGTTCCGATCCTGGAGAACGCCCGCCCCATCGGCCGCGTCGTCCTGGTCTCGGATAACCGCGATTTGGCCGAGCGGGTCGCGGAAGTCGGCCTGACGGCGGGGTTTGCCGGGCTGCTCGCCCTGGCGCTCGGGCTTGCCGTCTCGATGGGCCTGCAGCGCAGCGTCACCCGGCCGCTGGCGGCGCTCGCCCGGACCATGGATGGGGTGCGCCTCGGCCACGACTATTCCCGGCGCGCGGAGACCGGCAGCGGCGAGGTCGGCGCGTTGGCCGAGAGCTTCAACGACCTCTTGCGGGCCGTGAACGAGCGTGACCGGGCGATCGCGCGCTACAATGCGGGCCTGGAAGAAGAGATCCGACTGCGGACCCACGACCTGATCGAGGCCAAGCAATCCGCCGACGAGGCCAACGCGGCCAAGTCCGTGTTCCTCGCCACCATGAGCCACGAGATCCGCACGCCGATGAACGGCATGCTGGTGATGGCGGAACTCCTGGCCTCGGCCGACCTGCCGCCGCGCCAGCAGCGCTATGCGCAGGTCATCGCGCGCTCCGGCCAATCCCTGCTCGCCATCATCAACGACATCCTCGATTTCGCGAAGGTGGAAGCCGGCCGCCTGGAGGTGGAGCGGATCCCGCTGAGCCCGCGCGACGTCGCCGACACCGTCGTCACCCTGTTCGCCGAACGCGCCCGGTCGGCGGGGCTCGACCTCGCGGCGCAGATCGATGGCGACGTGCCGCGCTCCCTCCTCGGTGATCCCGTGCGCCTCGGGCAGGTGCTCGGCAACTTCGTCTCGAACGCGCTCAAGTTCACCGCCGCCGGCCATGTCCTGGTGCGGATGGAAATGGAGCAGGAGGCGTCCGGTCCGGTCCTGCGCATCGCCGTGTCCGACACCGGCATCGGCATCCCGCAGGACCGGCTGTCGGGGATCTTCACCGCCTTCACCCAGGCCGACCAGTCGATCGCGCGCCGGTTCGGCGGCACCGGGCTCGGGCTGTCGATTGCCGAGCGCCTGATCGTCGCCATGGGCGGCCGCGTCGGCGTCGAGAGCCGTCTCGGCGAGGGCTCGACCTTCTGGGCCCGCATCCCGGTGGAGGGCGCGGAGGGCGCCGAGCCCGTGCTCCGCCGCGCCCCCGCTTTGCCCGCCGCTGTCCGCCTCGGTGCGCTGGGCGGCGCGACGCGCGCCGCGCTCACGGCCGATCTTCAGGCCGCGGGTTTCCATCCCGTCGAATCCGGGGTGGGTCACTGGATCGTCGAGGCGGCGGAGCTTCTTGCGAGCGGTCGCCGCCCGGAAGGCGCGGGCCGGGTCATCGCCCTGGTTCCGATCGGCGACACCTCCGGGCCCGAACTCCTGCGAGCGGGCCTCGCCGACGCCGTCTTGCGCCGTCCCCTCGCCCAGGCCGAGTGGCGCCCGCTGCTGGCCGCCCTCGCCGAAGGCACGGCCCTCGCCGTCGAGGCTCCGGCAGCCGAGGAGAGCGCCGCGACCGCCCTGCCCTCCTTTGCCGGCGCGCGGGTGCTGCTCGCCGACGACAGCGCCGTCAACCGCGAGGTTGCGGCCGAAGCGCTCGCCCGCTTCGGCGTCCACGAAATCGTCTGTGTCGAGGATGGTGCGGCCGCGGTGGAGGCGGCCGCCGTGCACCGCTTCGATCTCGTCCTGATGGATGGCAGCATGCCGGTGCTGGACGGGTTCAGCGCGGCCATCGCCATCCGCGCCCGGGAGGCGCGGGACGGGGCGGTCCGCGTGCCGATCGTGGCCCTGACCGCGCATGTCGTCGGCGACGGCGCCGAATCCTGGCAGGCGGCGGGGATGGACGGCATGCTCGCCAAGCCGTTCACGCTGGCGCAGCTCGGCAGCCTGCTGGCCCAGCATCTGCGGGCCGCGCCGCTGCGCGATCCGGCTGACATCGTGACGTCGGAGGCGCCGCGGATTTCGGACGATGTGCTGCTCGACGAACCGACGATCGCCAATCTGGAAGAACTCGGCGACCGCGACTTCCTCGCGCGCATCCTCCGGCTCTACATCGCCCAGGCGCCTCAGGCGCTGCTGGAGCTCGAAGCCGCCCTCGCCCGCGGCGACGCCCCGGCCGTGTCCCGCGCCGCCCACGGCCTCAAGTCGATGAGCGCCAATATCGGTGCGGCGCAGGTGAAGGATCGCGCGGGCGCCATCGAGCGCACGGCGCGCGACGGCGACCTGTCCCGCCTCGCCGACGCGGCGTCCGGCCTGGACGGCCTGCTCACCCGCACCGTCAGCGCGCTCCACCTCCGTCTCGACGTGCCCACCGGGAGCGCCGAGGGCGAACAGAGCGAGATGGCTCACGCGATCGGCGGGTAGCGCAAAGCTGGCTGAGGGGCGGATGAGCCTGTGACGGACAATGCTCGAGGCGACACGCCGATGCCGTCTCCGGTCCCTGTCGGGCCGGGCGGGCTCGCCGAGACGCTCTGACGCCCCGCTCGCGCGAAAGGCCGGATCAGGCGGCCGCGGATGCGGTGTCGCGGCCGAGATCGAGGAAGGCCTGGACGTCGGCCCAGCGGCTCAGGAACGCCGCGACGATGGCCGGGTCGAAGTGGGTGCCGGCGTTCTCCTGCAGAAAGACCCGCGCATGCTCCGGTGACCAAGCCGGCTTGTAGGGACGCTGGGTCGTCAGCGCATCGAAGACGTCGGCCACCGCGACGATGCGGCCGGACAGGGGGATGGCCTCGCCTTTCAGGCGATACGGGTAGCCGGTCCCGTCCCAGCGCTCGTGATGGCTTCCCGCGATTTCGGCGGCGAGGCGCATGACGGGCGAGTCGCTGCCGCCCAGGATGCGCCGTCCCCGGTCGGCATGCTGCTCCATCTCCCGGCGCTCCTCGGGGGTGAGAGCGCCCGGCTTGAGCAGGATCGCGTCCGGCACGGCGATCTTGCCGACGTCGTGCATGGTCGCGGCCAGACAGAGCTGCCGGGCATCGGATGCGGGCATCCGCATCGCCTCGGCGATCAGCCCGACATAGGCGGAGACGCGGGCGATGTGATCGCCGGTGTCGGAATCGCGGTGCTCGGCGGCGCGCATGAGGGTCGAGACGATCTCGCGCTCGCGCTCCTCGACCAGGGCCACCGCCGCCGCGACCTCGCGGGCGAGCTGCGCGGCATGGTCGCGCTGCGCCCGGTGGGCCGCGGAGAGGGCGAGCAGGTTCGTGACGCGGGCACGGATCTCGACCGCGTCGGCGGGCTTGGTGAGGAAGTCGGTCGCTCCCGCCTCCAGCGCCTCGCGGCGCAGGCTCCGCTGGTCGTGGCTCGTCACCATGACCGTGGGAACGTTGGTGAGGCCGGGAATGCGCCGCACCGCCCGGATGAACGCGACGCCGTTCATGTCCGGCATCTCGTAATCGGTGATGACGACCCCGATCTCGGACGCCCGCGCCTCCGCGAAGGCGAGCGCTTCGGCCGGCACGGTGAAGGCCTGCGGCGTGCAGCCGGCGAGGGGCCGCAACGAGGCGACCATCACCAGGTTGTTCATCTCGGCATCGTCGAGGACGAGAGCGAGCATCGAGTTTTGTCCCAGGCCTGACGGCACCCCTCGCCCAGCTGGCTGCTCGACGGCAACCTTATGGTGGACGGGCCCACTAACACCCCCGTCCATTGCTGAATGGTGAAACCGGCTCCGGTTCTCCGCCGATGCGGTCGCCGCCGCATGCGTGAGCGTTAGCGAAAGCTTGGTGGAATGCTCGAAACCGGCGCCGGGTGGGGCCCGCGCGAAGGGCCCTTCAGCGGGACAGGAACAGCGGAACGGGGCAGCTGCGCAGCAGCGAGCGGGTCACGCCGCCGAAGAAGAACTGGCGCGCGGGGGAATGGCGATAGGCGCCCATCACGATCAGGTCGGCCCGGAACAGGCCGGCTTGGCTCCGTAGGGTTTCGCCGATGGAGCCGGATACGGGCAGGTTGTTGACGCTGACGTTCACCCCGTGCCGCGCGAGGTGGGGCGCGAATTCGGCCCCCGGCACCGAATCACGGATCTCCGCCGCGTCGCCGATCGAGACGATCTCGACCGCCTCGGCCGCACGCAGGAACGGCAGCGCATCGTTGGCGGCCCGTGCCGCCTGGGCGCTTCCGTCCCAGGAGACGATGATCCGGCTGCCGGCAAAGCCCGTGTGCCCCGGCGGCACCGCGATGACCGGGCGACCGCTCTTGAACAGGGTCGTTTCGATCGCCTCGCGGTCGAGGTCGCAGGTCCAGACCAATGCATCCAGAATCGCCAGATCGTGCAGCCGCGCCTGTTCCGCCAGCCGGTGGATGATGGCCGGATAGTGCAGGCTCGGCGTCTCCGTCGTGCACACGACGCCCGCCTGCGCCGCATCGCCCGCGGTGCGCTCCGCGATGGCACGGGCCAGCCGATCGAGGCGCCGGTCGATGTCCGCGACGGTCCCGTCGTCGAAACCGCTGATCCAGCGATTGTCGCCGTAGAGCCGCCAGGACGCCGATTGAAGCGTCAGGTGGGCGCCTGCGGCCCGGGCCAGCGACAGGCCGTAGCCGACGGCCGGCGAATCCCTGTCGCTCTCGTTCTCGACGGCGATCCCGACGAGGACGTCGCGGATGCCAGTGAGCGCGGATGAGGCAGGTTGGGACATGGCAGGACTCCGGTCTGAACCGCTCCATGGTTGGAGCGGCGGGCGCCCGCCGGCCTTGATCCAGCGCAAATGATTTTTCCGCGTCGGATCAAACGGGGGAGACCACCACCGGCGGTACCGCCATTTCAAAGGCGAGAGGTTGTGTCAGGCCGTCTCGGCGTTGAGGAACCAGCGAATTCATTTCTCGTTGTGACTATTAATGCAGGCACAAATTGCGGTACGCTTGAGAAATAGATCGATATCTTCCGTGACGAGTTGAGTGATTGGCTTGTTATTTATCAAATGACATAATTTATGTAGAATTTATTCAAAAATTACCCCCTCATCCTACGCAGATACTTCCGGGATGGAATCGATGACGCTTTCCATGGCCGCGGCTGAGGCGATTCAGGGGGGCGGCGAAGCGCTGACGGCCGAGGACTTCCGGCAGACCCTCCACGAGGTCGGTGTCTGCATCTGGTCGCTGGACATTCCCACCGGCCGCGTCAGCGCTTCGCAGACCTGCGGCTGCCTCTTCGGTATTCCAACCGAACGTCTGACGAGCTTTGCCGCGACCCAGGATCTGGTCCACCCGGACGACCGCCAGGCCCGCGCTCACGCCATCGAGAGCGTGCTGCGGGACGGCGGCAGTTACGAGATCGAATACCGTGTCGTGCTGCCGAATGGGCGGGGTGGCTGGCTGCGCTCGCGGGGGCAGGTGCAGCTCGACGCCGAAGGCCGGCCCCACCGGCACCGCGGGGTCGTCTTCAGCATCGAAGAGCAGAAGCAGGTGGAGGCGGAGCTGCGCGCCCGCGAGGCCCATCTCCGCTCGATCCTCGACACGATGCCGGAGGCGATGGTGGTCATCGACGAGGCGGGGCTGATCCACTCGTTCAACCCGGCGGCCGAACGCCTCTTCGGCTACGCGGCCGGCGAGGCGATCGGGCAGGACGTCCGCATCCTGATGCCGGAGGCGATGCAGGATGGACATGCCGCCGACCTCGAGCGCTATCGGCAGACGCGCCAGCGCCACATCATCGGCACCACGCGGTGCGTGACGGGCCGACGGCATGACGGCTCGACCTTTCCGATGGAGCTGGCCATCGGCGAGATGCATTCGGGCGAGCGGACCTTCTTCACCGGCTTCATCAACGACCTCACCGCGCAGCGGCGGACCGAGGCGCGGCTTCAGGAACTCCAGTCCGAGCTGGGGCATGTCTCGCGCTTGAGCGCCATGGGCGAGATGGCGACGACGCTGGCCCACGAGCTGAATCAGCCGCTCGGCGCCATCACCAACTACACCAACGGCTGCCGCCGCCTCCTCGCCCATCCCGACCCCGAGACCATCGCCAGGGCACAAGAGGTTCTCGACAAGGCGGCCGAGCAGGCGCTGCGGGCCCGGCAGATCATCGCCCGCCTGCGGGAGTTCGTCGCCCGTGGCGAGACGGAGAAACGGGTCGAGCCGGTCGCGACGATGATCGAGGAGGCCGGCGCCCTGACCCTGGCGGCGGCCGGCGAGCAGGGCATCACGGCCCACGTCGTGCCGGATCCGCGGGTCGGATCGGTGCTGGTCGATCGGGTTCAGGTGCAGCAGGTTCTGGTCAACCTGATGCGCAATGCCTGCGAGGCGATGCAGCGCAGCAGCCGGCGCGAGCTGACCGTCGCGACGCGGCGGGTTTCGCCGGATCTGGCCGAGGTCGCGGTGTCGGATACCGGCCCCGGTATCGCCGAGGAGGTGGCTGACCGGCTGTTCCAGCCCTTCGTCACCACCAAGGATGCCGGGATGGGCGTCGGCCTTTCGATTTCCCGCACCATCATCGAGGCGCATGGCGGCCGCCTCTGGGTCGAGCCCAACGCCGCGGGCGGGGCGACCTTCCGGCTGACCCTGCCGACCGCACCCGAGAGAGGGCGCTAGCCCATGGCCCCTGCCCTCGTGCATGTCATCGACGACGACCCCGCCATGCGCGACTCGGTCGCCTTCCTTCTCGACACGGCCGGCTTCGACGTGCGGCTCTACGAGGCGGGAACGGCCCTGCTGGCGCGGCTCACGCGGCCGCTCCGGGGGTGCATCCTGACCGATATCCGCATGCCCGACCTCGATGGGTTGGCCCTGTTCCGCTCCCTCCGCTCGGCCGGTCACACGCTTCCCATCGTGATGATGACGGGGCATGGCGACGTGCCGCTCGCGGTGGAGGCGATGAAGCTCGGGGCCTGCGACTTCATTGAGAAGCCGTTCGATGGCGAAGCTCTCCTCCGGGCGCTGCAGGCCGCCCTGGAGCAGGGTGGGCCTAACGGCTCGGTCGACCCGATCCTGCAGGACTTCATGCGGCGGTTGGCGACCCTGAGCGAGCGCGAGCGCCAGGTTCTCGATCATCTGGTGACCGGGGGCACCAGCAAGGAGATCGGGCGAAGGCTCCGGATCAGCCCGCGGACCGTCGAGATCTACCGGGCCAAGGTCATGGCCAAGACGCGGGCGGGAAGCCTGCAGGAACTGGTCCGCTGGGCCGTGCTCGCCGGCTTCGTGTGAGCCCGGCTCGCGGTCGATCACGGGATGGCCGCGTTCCTGCCCTCGTAACCACCCCGAGCCGGCCATCCGAATGCGGGGCCCCGTCGCCGGGATGACGGGAGCGGCCCGCCGTCCTGCATCCAGGGGCGAGAGGGACAGCCCGCCGCGGGATTTTGCGGGCGCGGCGGCTTGCGCGGATCGGCCCAGGGCGCAACGTGAGGGGACACGGCGTGCGCCTTCCCTGCTCCGGCTGATTGCAGAGGCTACAGCCCGAGCGCGTTAGGGCGTTGATCTTGCGCAATCGATCTTCGATGATACATGGAATCACCGTCCGTCCCTGATTCATGGGACTTCATGGGACGTTCGCCGCGGGCGGACGGGATCGCGCGCTCCAGGCCCGACCCGTGCCCATGCGCGCAACCGCTGGCGAAGCGGCGAGACAGGCCGCACCCCTACGTAGTTTTCCTTAAGCAGGACTACTTAAGAGAGTATCCGGAATTTCGTCGGTGCCGTGGCGCGACCACTCTCGTCTCATCGAGACGGATGAGGAGCGAACCGATGGGCACGAAGCCGACGCCGAGATCCATTCCGGTCGCTCCGGGCTCGCGCACGCCGCGCCGGAGCATTCACGAATGCGGCCTCTTCGCCGATTGCCCCGATCTCGTCGGCACACCGTTCTCCTACGCCCGCGAGGAGGAGGTCTACGGCGAGGGCGAGGACGCCGAGTTCGTCTACCGGGTCGTCGAGGGGGCGGTGCGCTCCCACAAGATTCTAAGCGACGGCCGGCGCCAGATCACCGGCTTCCACTTGGCGGGCAACCTGTTCGGGTTCGAGCAGGGCGACACCCATTGGCACACGGCGGAAGCGCTCTCGGACACCCGGGTGCTGATCTTCCAACGGCGGCAGATCGAGCGGGCCGCCACCCGCAGCGCCGAGGTCGCCTGCCAGCTCTGGGGCATGGCGACGACCAGCCTGCGCGACGCCCAGGATCTTATGCTCCTGCTCGGCCGCCGTTCCGCCCAGGAGCGCGTCGCCGCCTTTCTCATCGAGGTCGATGGCCGCTTCGGCGGCACCGGGGCGTTCGCCCTGCCGATGACCCGACGCGATATCGCCGACTATCTCGGCCTCACCATCGAGACCGTCTCACGCACCTTCTCGCAGCTCGAGGAGAACGGGGCGCTGCGGCGCTCCGGAAGCCGGCAGATCACGCTTCACCGCGGCCGCCTCCGCCACGTGGTCGAGAACTGATACGGCCTCACATTCGGTTTTCGTGTCCGGCCGCCGCGTGCAGGGATGCGCCGTCCGCCACCGCCGCGACGACGCATCCGTGCATCGTCGCCACGGCCGCATCGCCGAGGGCGCAAGCGTTCCGCTCACGGCCTCGAACACCGGTCCGGCGATCAATGGGCGAGGAACAGCGGCACCGGAGAGCGTGTCAGGAGCGCGTGCGTGACACCGCCGAGGAACCATTCCTTCAGGCGTGAATGCCGGTAGGCGCCGATCACCAGCATCTCCGCCCCGAGAAGGCCGGCCTGCCGTCTCAGCGTCTCGGCGGCGTCGCCGTCGACCGGGACGTTCGTCACCGAGACGTTCACACCGTGGCGGGCGAGGTGCGGGGCGAATTCGGCGCCCGCGACCGAGGTCGAGAGATCCTTCTCGCCGACCACCGAGACGATCTCGACCGCGTCGGCTGCGCGCAGGAATGGCAGCGCGTCGTTGGCGGCCCGCGCCGCCTGGGCGCTGCCGTCCCAGGCGACGACGATCCGCCGTGCCGAGAACGTGTCGCCGCCCGGCGGCACCACGAGGAGCGGCCGCCCGCTCCCGAACAGGACCCCGTCGATCACGTCACGATCGAGATCGACCTCCCGCGCTTCGGCGTCCAGGATGGTGAGGTCCGCGAGCCGGGCGCGGGCGGTCAGGCGGCCGACGAGTTCGGGGTAGGCGAGCGCGGAGGCTTCGATCGAGCAGCTCACACCCTCTAGCGTGGCATCCGTCACGGCGCGCTCGGCGATGGCGCGTGCGCGGGCGCTCAAACGCCGGTTCTCCTGCGCGACGAGATCGTTGACGAAGCCCCAGCCCGATCCGCCGACCATGGTCAGGCGGCGGGCCGCCGATTGGACGGTGAGATGGGCGCCGGCCATCCCCGCGAGCGACAGGCCGATGCCGAGTGCGCTCGCGGTCTCGTCCCCGCGGCCCTCCTCGGTCAGGCCGACGAGGATGTCGCGGATGCCCGTGAGGGCGACGGGCGGCGGCTTCGGCATGGTCTGCTCCGGTGGCGAACACCGCCCGGAGAGTGACGGACCGACCCGCATCCGCTTTGATCCAGCGCAAGAACCCCGGTTTGATCCCGTCGGGGCGGATCCGATTCCGGCGCTCCGAGTGACGAGCACGCCTCGCAGGCGCCCGCCCAGCTCTCCCGCGAGGCGATGATGACGGGGCCGGCCGTAGTCGCCTTGAGGTGAATCAAGGCGTCGTGCCGCCGGCGCGGCAGGATGGCGACCGTCGGACGAAGACGGGAGCGAGCGATGAGTGTGGTGCTTCGATCCATCGAAATCGAGACGGTGCGCTACGTGCGGGCGCCGGCCGGGCCGGTGTCGCGCGCCGAAGCGGCCGGAGCCGGCCTGCCGGCGAGCGCGGGCGTCGTCACGGACATCGCCCGCTACCGGACGATCGGCAGCCTGCAGGCGCTGGGCCTGGCCGCCACCGCTTCGGTGGTGACGATCGCGCTGCTCTGGCTGGCCGTCTGAACGCCTGAAACCTTGAAGCGAGGAGGCGGGAGATGGACGACATCACCGTGCGCCGACACGTGCTGGCGGCGCTGGGACTCGCACCCATGATCGATGCGGCGCAGATCGGCGTCGCCGTCGACAGCGGTGTCGTGACGCTCCGCGGGCATGTGCGCAACTGCGCCGAGAAGGGGATCGCCGAGCGGGTCGCGCTGCGGGTTCGCGGCGTCCGCGCCGTGGTCGAGCAGATCGAGATCCGCTACCCGGATAAGTCCCGCAGCGGCGACGCGACGCCGCCCGATCACCGCAGCTGGTGCGAACGGGCGGCGTGGTCGGCTCCCGGCCTGTCCGCCGTCGAGGATCGGCTGACATACGCCTGATCGGACCCTGCCGCCTGATCCCCTGCGATCGAAGGGCCGGCCGCGTCACCCATCGGTGAGGCGGCGTCCGATCTCCTCGATCGAGAGCTTGGTCAGATCCTTGTCGATCTCGGCGATGACGACGCGCTTGAGGCGCTCGGACAGCGCCTGCCGCAACGATGCGAGCGTGCGCGGCGGGGCGACGACGATCAGGGCGGGGATCGCGTCGGCGATGCGGTCCAGCGCCGCCGCGACCTCGTCCGCGAAGCGCTCCTCGGCGATCGTGTGCCAATCCGTCTGTTCGATGGCGCTGCGGTGCTCCCCCTGCCGGACGCGCGGCGGCCGGTCCGTGCCCTGCTCGCGCGTCGGCGGGTTTGGGGGCGCCTCGAAGACGTGCTGCACGCGAAGGGCGAGGTGCAGCGCGTGGCCCTCGTTGCGCAGCACCAGGGCCCGGCGACCGTCGCCGACGACGACGTATCCCCCGTGAGGAATCTTGAGGTTGGGTGTCTCGGTCATCGGGCGGCTCCGGCCTAGAGCCGTATCCGACCTGATGGTATCAGGCCGGCGTCTCTAGGTTGTTGTTTCAACACGTTTTCTTTCGCCGAGCCGGTGTCCGCTTCGTCGGAAAGCGCTCCGGCGATTCCGGGCCGGATGCGGCGTTCAGTGGCTCATCAGGCAGCAGACGGGTGCGCCGGCCAGGAGGTCGCGGGTGACGCCGCCGAAGACCCATTCGCGCAGGCGGCCATGGCCGTAGGCGCCCGTGACGATTAGGTCCGCGGCCTGCTCGGCTGCCGCATCCACCAGGGCCAGAGAGGTCGCGCTGCCGCCGGTCTCCGTGCGGATCGCGGTGGCCTCGATGTCATGGGCCTGCAGGAACCCGACGACGTCGGCCGTGTCGTCCGCGCTCTCTCCGTCGTCGATCGAGACCACGACGACGCGGGAGGCCCGCGTCAGGAACGGCAGCGCGTCCCTGACCGCGCGGCGGGCTTCGCGGGTGTTCTTCCACCCGACCGCAACCCGCCGGACGTCGAGGTGGTCGAGGCCGGGCGGCACCACCAGGACCGGGCGGCCGAGATGCATCACGAGATCGCCTGGATCGACCGAGCACAGAAGCGGGCCGGATGCCGGCTTGCGGCCGACCACGACGAGATCGGCCGCCGCGGCCTGCCCGATCAGGAACGGCAGCGGGAAGTCGAGATTCGAGCGCCACTCGACGCGGCTGCGGGTGCCCGCCGCCTCTTCGAAGACGGCATGGGCCCGTTTGAGATCGTTCAGGATGAGTTCGCTGTTGGCGGCCAGCGCGTAGGCG
The DNA here is from genome assembly GCF_026672325.1 of Methylorubrum sp. SL192. NCBI lineage: Bacteria > Pseudomonadati > Pseudomonadota > Alphaproteobacteria > Hyphomicrobiales > Methylobacteriaceae > Methylorubrum > Methylorubrum sp. SL192. Next base: position 2,824,245 of record NZ_JAPPQV010000003.1, on the reverse strand, counting down.
CTCGCCGGCACCGGGCCGATCGGTGGGACGGCATAGGAGGCCTCTTCCGCCGCCACGCCGATCAGCCGGGCGCGGAAGTCGTCGGCGAGATGGCCGGCGAGGCGCACGCGGTCGCGCGCCTCCGCCCCGAGATCGACGGCCACCATGATGCTGGCATAGGTCATGAGAGAGTTCCTGCCGGACGAGGGTGACGGGCGGGAGCGCGGCGTCGTGCCGAGAGTGAATCCCGAGCGGATTCGGAGCAAGTGGGGTCAGGTTCGCGACGCGTATCCGAGATCCCTGTTCGATCCGGCCCAGGGAACCGGGTCGCGTCGCATCCCCGCGCTGGGCTCCGGCTTGGCCCGCGCGGCGTGATCGGGGAGGTGCAGGTAGCCGGGGTCGAAGCCTGCGAAGGCGATGAGGGGGGCGGGTTGGGGAACGGCCGCCGCGCCTCGGTTCAGGGTGATCAGCCGCGCGGCCTGGAGGGCATGCAGCACCCGGCTGACATGCACCGTGGAGAGCGCCGCGATGTCGGCGATCACCACCTGCCGGACGCCGCTCGCGAAGCACTCCTCCATATCCCTGCCGGGGGCTTGCATGTCCCGGCCGGCGGCCTGCGACCGTGCCCGCACCTCGCAGATGAGGTGGGCGATCCGCCGCTCCGCCTCCCAGCCGGCATTGATCAGCCATTGCTGCCCGATGCCGAGTTCGACGAGCGTCAGCCACCACAGCGCCCGCTCGATGCCGGGATGGCTCCGGATCAGGCTGTCGATCGTGCCGGACGGGATGTCGGCGACGGTGCAGGGGGACAGCGCTTCGATGGTGCCCGGCAACGGGTCCGCCGCGCCGCGGCCCGTGCTGCAGAGGTCGCCGGGAAAGTACAGGGCGAGGATCCGGCGCGTACCGTCGGGCAGCATCGCGGCGCGGCAGGCGACGCCGTCCACGATCAGGTGCGCGCCGCCCGCCTTCTGCCCGTCGCGGATGTCGGTTCGGGCCGGCACCAGCCGTTCCTGCGGCGCGAGGGCGAGGAGGGCCCGACGCTCCGCCACGCCGAGCAGGGCGGCCTCGTCCAGCCGCCGGACGAGCCATGCCAATGGGGTCATCGTCTGCATCCGAGCCGTCCTCAAGGCGACTTGATGTCGATGCGCTTGGCTTCCGGCGGCGTCACGGCCGCCTTGGGCAGCGTCACCGTCAGGATCCCCTTGTCCATGCTTGCCTGGATGTCCTCGGCCTTGATGCCGGCGGGCAGTTCCAGGGCACGCACGAAGGCGCCGTAGGCACGCTCCGTGACCTTGCGGGCGCCTTCGGTCTCCTCCCGCTCCTGCCGCTTCTCGCCGCTGATGACGAGGGTATCGTCGGCCAGTTCGATCCGGACGTCGTCCCGCGCGAGACCCGGCAATTCGGCGGTGATTTCGACCCGCCCGTCCTTCTCGACGACATCCATGCGCGGCGCCGCGCCGCCCTGGAAGAACGGAAGGCCGAAGCGCAGGTCGCCGAACATCTGCTCCGCCACGCGCTGCAGGGGCGGCGCCGCGGCGCTCGCGTCGGTCGAGGGCGCGTGGGTGTGGCGGCCGAGGGTGAGGAGGGATTTGAGATTCATGGATCATCTCCCGTCATGCGGCTGGTCGGCCGTTCGGGAGAGACTGCCGTCCGGGCGCAGGCTCGGCGTTGAGATGGATCAAGCGGGCGGCGGCCATGTTGGTGGCCGGCGCATCCCTGTCATCGAGAGCATCGCCCCGAGCGCCGGCCCATGTCGTATGAGCGGTGCACGGACCTGAGGCCGGCCGCCATCGACCGGAATGGCCGGATCAGGATGGCGCGTCTGTCGGCCAGGCCGGCTCCGTCTCCAGCCGCGCGCCATGCGATAGGTCAGGTCGCGGTTCGCCGCCATGAGGCGGGCGATGACGCCAAACACCTCGATCGACACCCCGCGCTGGGCCAGATGGAAAAGCCGGGTCGGGCGCCACGGCGAGACCGTATCCGGGCTCCGGATAGAGTTCCTGCAACACGTCGTAATAGGACGACAGCACCGCCCGGTCCCAGGCCAGGGCCGAGCCGTCGGGCGCAGCAGCCGCAGCCTTCCGTCGGCGGCGGGGCGCTCCAGGGCGACGTAATCGGTCTCGACGAGACCGTCGATCTTCGCAACAAGTTAATGGGAGCGTGCCGGTTTTTGCAGCCTCCTGGTGATGGCGCCGTGCGCTCGCGCGCGGGCCGAGGCCGGCGGTCGAGAGCGCCAAACCCGGCCAGAGGCTCCGTCACACGCTCAGCCGCGGGCTTCCTGCACCTGCCCGATCTTCCACTGGAAGGGCGGCTCGGTGCCGTTGACCGCGTAATCGCCGACGACGCGGTCCTTGAAGATGCGCGGATTGTGCGAGGCGATCGTGCGGGCGTTACGCCAGTGGCGATCCAGAGCGTGGCGGCGGCTGGTCGCCGAGGCGCCGAGCGCGTCGAACAGGATCGTGCCGGCATCCAGCACGAGGCCGGTCAGCACGCTCTGCGCCTGGGCCAGCTCGATCTCCGCCGCCACGTTGATCGCGTGGCTCTCCGCGTCGGGCAGGCCCGCGACCCGCGCCTCGTAGGCCCGCTGCACGGCCTGCGCCGCCTGCCCGTTGATCGCTCCGGCAGCGTAGGCGAGGCTGTGAACCCGGCCCACGACCTGAAGCACCTGCGGGTCGGCGCTGGGGCGCGCTCCGGCGGCGTGGGAATAGGTGCGGTTACGCTCGCGCACCGCCTGGGCGACCTCGCCCGCCGCCGCCCGGGCGATGCCGGTGAGGGTGGCCAGATGCACCGCCTGGAAGAAGGCAGGGCCATAGGGGAAACGCTCCGCCGTCGGCAGCGGCTCGCCGATGGCGGGGGCGTCCTCGAACAGGGCGGTGCCGCTGGCGGTGAGCCGCTGGCCGAACCCGTCCCAATCGTCGATGATCTCGACGCCCGCGGCTTTGGCCGGCACCACCACCGAGGTTTCCTCCCCCGCCTCGCCGGTGCCGACGACGTCGATCCAGTCGGCGAAGAGCGAGCCCGTGGTGTAGTACTTCTTGCCCGTCAGCCCCCAGCGCGCGCCGCTGCGGTGGATGCGGGTCTCGAAGGTGCCGACGGCGGCGGTCCCGGTCTCGGACCACGCGCCGCCGAACAGGTCGCCGGCCGCGAGGCGTTCGATCCACTGCGTCCGCCGCTCCCCCGCCGGACTGCCGACGGTGTCCTCGGCAAAGCCGAAATGGTTGCGCAGGGCCTGCGGCAGGTTGGAATCGGCTTGTCCCAGTTCGGCCAGCAACGCGAACAGGTCGGGCAGGCTCGCGCCGAAGCCGCCCTCGTCCTCCGGCACCCGCAGGGCGCCGAAGCGGGCTTCCTTCAGCCATCCGATCGCCGCATGGGGCAGATCGCGGTCCTGCTCGCGCGCGACCGCTCCGTCGCGGATGCGGGCGAAGACGGGCCGGAAGCGCGCGGCGAGGGCCTCGTAGCGCGGGCTCGGGGGCGTACCCCAAGCGGTCCAAGGGGCGGCCGACCGGGCGGCGTCGGGTTCACTCATCGATGGTCTCGTTCGGTGAAGGACAAAGGTTTCAGTGCCGGGTCCCGGCCTCGGCGCCGCCGAGGTAGAGCGCACCGAGTCGTCCGCTCGCGGCGAGGTCCACGCTGGAGCCTGAGGCCACCACGCGCCCGCTCTCGAGCACGACGGCGCGGTGGGCATGGTCGAGCACGAGGTTGGCGTTCTGCTCGGCGACGAGCACGCTCACGCCTTCCTCACGATTCAAGCGGGCGACAATTTCAAAAATCTCGGCGACGATGATCGGCGCGAGCCCCATGGAGGGCTCGTCGAGCAGCAGCAGCGTCGGGCGGGTCATCAGGGCGCGCCCGATCGCCACCATCTGCTGCTCGCCGCCCGACGTCAGGCCGGCTTTCGTCCCGCGCCGCTGCTTCAGGCGCGGGAACCACGCGTAGATCCGCTCCAGATCATCCGCGAGCTGGCGCCGGCTCGGGCGGCGGAGATAGCCGCCCGTCAGCAGGTTCTCCTCCACTGTGAGCTGGCCGAAGACGTGGCGGCCTTCCAGCACCTGGACGATGCCGCGGGCGACGAGGTCGGCCGGGTCGAGGCGCCCGGTCGCCTCGCCCTGCCAGCGGATGGCGCCGCGCCGCAAGCTGCCGCGCTGCGCACCGAGCAGGTTCGAGATCGCCCGCAGGGTCGTGGTCTTGCCGGCGCCGTTGGGGCCGATCAGGGCGACGATCTCGCCCTTGGCCACGCTGAGCGAGACGTCGCGCAGGCCCAGGATCGAGGCGCCGTAGACCGCCTCGATGGATTCGACGTCGAGGAAGGACGCGCTCATTTCGCGCCCGCCTCGGCCGTGTCCTCGGAGCGGGGCGTGATGCCCTTCTCGCGGGCATAGGCCGCTGCGCGCTCGTAGATCACTGGCAGGAGCAGCTCACGGTCGGACTTGACCCAGCCGTTGCTGACGATGTTCCACTTCGCGCCGTCCCATTGCAGCACCTTGCCGGCGCCGCCGCCCTCGTGGTCCTTGATCGAGAGGCGCAGCGGCTGGACGAGGCCGTCCGCGCCGAGTTCCTTCAGGCGGGCTTCGTCGAGCACGAGGTGTTCGAGGCCCCACTGCGTCTCCTCGCCGTTGAGGGGGCGCTTGCCGAAGCGGGCTTGCGCGGTGCGGATCGCCTCGACGGCGATGATCGTCTCGATCACACCGGAATTGTAGTAGACCGAACCGAAGCTCTTGAGATCCTTCAGGTCGCTCTTGCCCTGATCGATGATCGCCGCCTTGATCTTCTTGAGGATGCCGAACTCGGCCCCGGCCGGGAACGGAGTGATGGCGAGATAGCCCTTGCCGACGCTGCCGGCCGGGCGCACGTCCTCCTCCGACCCCGACCAGATGCCGCCGATGATGTGATCGACGGGAAAGCCCGTCTTGGCCGCGGTCTTGATCGCCACCGGGGTCATCACGCCCCAGCCGCGCAGGAAGACCCAGTCCGGCTTGATCTGGCGGATGCGCGCCCATTGCGCCGACTGGTCGTTGCCGGGATGCGGCACCGCGATCTGGATGTTCTCGAAGCCGTAGGTCTTGGCCAGCAGGTCGAGCGGGACTTGCGTCTCCTTGCCGTAAGGCGAGTCGTGGTAGACCGTCGCGATCTTGAGACCCTTGAGCTTGTCCTTCCCGCCGACCTGCTCGGCGATGTAGTTCACCGCCGAGGACGCCTCGCTCCAGAAGCTGAACAGCGCGGTGAAGCTGTAGGGGAAGACGCGTCCGTCGATCGCCTCGGTGCGGCCGTATCCCGTGGTGAGCAGCGGGATCTTGTCGGCGGCGGATTTCTCGGTGAGCGCCTTCGTGATCGGATCGCCATGCGGCAGGAACAGCGGCACCGGCGAGCCGTCACGGCCGCCCTTCAGCCGCTCGTAGCACTCGACGCCCTTCTCGACCGCCCACTCGGTCTCGCACTCCTCCCAGGTCAGCTTGACCCCGTTGATGCCGCCCTCGACCTCGTTGAGGTAGCGCAGGTAGTCGATGGTCCCGCCCCAGACCGGCGTGCCGGACGAGGCGTAGGCGCCGACCCGGTAGGTCGCGAGGGGAATGTATTGCTTGGCCGCTTGAGCACCGGCTTCTTGCGCGAAGGCGGTGGGCGCGAGGCCTGGAGCGGCGGTCAGGCTTGCGGCGAGGGCGACGGCGCGCAGGGCGCGGGACAGGCGTGGCATCGTTCGGTTCTCCGGGACGGTTCTGGGAAAAGGGTCAGCGGGCGGGGCGACGCAGGCGGCCGAGCAGCGCGGCCAGTCCGTTCGGCTCCTTGATCAGGAAGCCGATGATGAGCGCGCCGAAGAGGATGCGCTGGAGGTTCGAGAGCTGGCCGCCGTCGAGGCTGCCGCCGAGGAACGCGTTCGACAGGTGGGTGAGCAGGATCGGCGTCAGCACGATGAAGGCGGCGCCGATGAAGCTGCCGGACAGGCTGCTCAAGCCGCCGATGATGATGATGAACATCGCTTGGAATGAGCGGTCGAGATCGAAGCTGCGGGCATCGACCGTGCCGAGATAGGCAAACGCCCAGAGCGCCCCGGCCACACCGCTCACCGCGGCCCCGACGAAGAAGGCCGAGAGCTTGGCCCGCGCCACCGGCACGCCGATGACGGCGGCGGCGGTCTCGCCGTCGCGCACCGCCCGCCAGTTGCGGCCGGTCTGGCTTCCGACGAGGCGCCACGCCAGCACCGTGACAACCGTCACGCTGGTCAGCGTCAGAGCGTAGCGTCCGGCCGGGCTCGACAGGTCGTAGCCGAGGAACACGAGCCGCGGGGCCGAGATCGCGCTGGACGAGGCATAGTTCGAGAACCAGCCGACCTGATTGAAGACCCATTCGATCAGGAACTGCGCCGCCAGCGTCGGCGCGATCAGGTAGAATCCCTTGATGCGAAGGCTCGGCAGGCCGACGACGAGGCCGACCGCCCCGGCGATGAGGCCCCCGCCCGCGAGGCTGACCGGCAGCGGCAGTTCGGGCAGGCGCAGCAGCAGGTTGTAGGTGGCGTAGGCCCCCACCGCCATGAAGGCGCCGGTGCCGAGCGAGGCTTGGCCGGCATAGCCCATGGTCAGGTTCAGGCCGAGCCCGGCCAGAGCCATGATCAGGAACGGAATCAGGATCGCGTTGTACCAGTAATCGGTGGCGGTGAGCGGGATCGCCACGAAGGCGACCGCGAGCAGGAGGGCGAGGCCGGCGGCGCGCACGGGAAGAGCGGGCAGCACGGGGCGCCGGACGGGCGCGAGGGCGGCAGCGAGGGCAGGAGGCATCGGGTCAGACTCTCTCGATGGCGCGTTCGCCGAACAGTCCGGCCGGGCGCACCAGCAGGAAGGCGACGGCGAGCCCGTAGGCGAACCAGGTGGAGACGGAGCCGCCGAGCAGCGGCCCGAGATAGATCTCAGCGAGCGCGTCGGCCGCGCCGACGATGAGGCCGCCGACGACGGCGCCGGTGATCGAGGTGAAGCCGCCGATGATGAGCACCGGGAGCGCCTTCAGCACCACGAAGGTGAGGGAGAACTGCACCCCCTGGCGCGCGCCCCAGAGCAGGCCCGCCACCAGCGCCACGAAGCCCGCCACCGCCCAGACCGTAGCCCAGAGCACGGGGAGCCGGATGCCGATGGAGAGCGCCGCCTGCGGATCGTCGGCCACCGCCCGCAGCGAGACGCCGACGCGGGTGCGCTCGAAGAACAGCCACAGGGCGATCACCAGCGCGCCGGCGCTCGCCGCCGCCACAAGATCGAACGAACTGAGCTGGATCGGGCCGATCGCCACCGGCAGGTCGCTGATGCCGAGGTCGAGTTCGTGGACGCTGGCGCCCATCACGAACTGCGAGCCGCCCTCGATGATGTAGGACAGGCCCAGTGTCGCCATGAACAGCGTGATCTGCGAGCGGTTCACGAGGGGCCGCAGCACGATCCGCTCGACGGCGACCGCCAGCGTCACCATGATCGCCAGCGTGATCAGGCCGGCGAGCCAGAACGGCACGTCGCGCTCGGTGAGCGTCACGAAGGTGAGCGCGGCGCAGAGCACCATCGCCCCTTGCGCGAAGTTGAACACGCCGGACGCCTTGTAGATCAGCACGAAGCCGATCGCGACGAGGGCATACATCACGCCGGCGAGCAGGCCGCCCGCGAGCGTTTCCAGAAAGAAGCTCATGGATCGGCCCTCAATGCGGCTTGCCGAGATAGGCCGCGATCACGGCCGGGTCGTTGCGGATCGCCTCGGGCGGGCCGTCGCCGACCTTGCGGCCGTAATCGAGCACCACGACGTGGTCGGACAGGCTCATGACGACGCCGATATCGTGCTCGATCAGCACGATGGTGGTGCCGAACTCATCGCGCGCCGCCGCGATGAAGCGGGCCATGGCGCGCTTCTCCTCGCCGTTCATGCCGGCCATCGGCTCGTCGAGGAGCAACAGCGTGGGCCGCGCCACCAGGGCGCGGGCGAGATCGACCCGCTTCTGGATGCCGTAGGGGAGCGTCGCGACGATGCGGTCGCGGTAGGCGGTCAGTTCGAGGAAACTCAGCGTCTCCTCCGCGGCTTCGCGGAAGCGGCGCGTCTCGGCGGCGTCGCGGGGGAGCCCCAGCGCGTGCTCGATCAGGGTGGTGCGGCTGTGGCGGGCGAGCCCGGCCAGCACGTTGTCGAGGACGCTGAGGCCCGAGAACAGGGCCGCGTGCTGGAAGGTGCGCCCGATGCCACGCCGCGCCGCAGCGCCCGGCCGGATCGAGCGCAGACGCTTCCCCTCGAAGGCGACATAGCCGGCATCGGCCCGGTAGACGCCGTTGAGGATGTTGAGCGCCGAGGACTTGCCGGCCCCGTTCGGGCCAATGAGGGCGCAGATTTCGCCGCGCTCGACCGAGAAGCTCAAAGCGTTGATCGCCTTGAGGCCCTTGAACGAGAGCGAGACGTCGGAGAGTTCGAGGATCGGATCGGCCATCGCTCTCACTCCGCCGCTTCGAGGCGGCTGGCCTCGCGGGCCTTCACCGCCTCGATGTCGCGGTAGCCGTGGGCCGGGTGCGTCTCCGGCAGGAGCGGCCCGCGCCCGAACAGCTTTTCGCGCAAGGTTCCGGGGCGGTAGCTCTTGGGGTAGACGCCGCGGCGCTGGAGTTCGGGCACCAGCAGGTTGACCGTGTCCTCGAAGGTCTCCGGCGTCACCGCGTAGGCGAGGTTGAAGCCGTCGACATCGGTCTCCTCGACCCATTCCTGGAGGATGTCGGCGACGGTCGCGGCCGAACCGACGAAGACCGGCCCGATCCCGCCGATGCCGCCCCAGCGGGCGAGTTCGGCGATCGACCATGGCTTCTCGGCCGAGGAGAAGCTCTCGACCATCGAGACGATGGCGTTGGTCTCGACCTTCTTCACGAGATCGGTCGGCGCGTACTGGCCGAAATCGATCCCGCTCCAGCCCGACATGAAGACCAGCGCGCCGTCATACGAGGTATAGGACTGGTATTCCTCGAACTTCTTCTGCGCGGCCTCGTCGGTCTCGGCGACGATGACGGTGGTGAGATTGTAGATCAGCACGTCGCGGGCGGAGCGGCCGGCGGCGACGGCCTTGGCCCGCACGTCGGCGACATAGGCCTTGAGCATGGATTTGAGCGGCGCGCCAACGAAGACGCATTCGGCATGACCCGCCGCAAACGCCTTGCCGGGGCCGGAGGCGCCGGCCTGATAGAGCACCGGCGTGCGCTGGGGCGAGGGCTCGCACAGATGGTAGCCCGGCACGGTGAAGTGCCGGCCGCGATGGTCGATCTCGTGCACCTTGGACGGATCGGTGAAGATCCGCCGCTCGCGGTCGCGCAGGACCGCGCCCGCTTCCCAACTGCCCTCGAACAGCTTGTAGAGCACCTCGACGTATTCGGCGGCGACCTCGTAGCGGTTGTTGTGGCGCGCGAGCCCCGACTGGCCGACATTCTTGGCCCCGCTCTCCAGATACGAGGTGACGATGTTCCAGCCGACGCGGCCCTTGGTGTGGTGATCGGCGGTCGAGAGGCGGCGGGCGAAGGTGTAGGGGTGCTCGAACGAGGTCGAGGCGGTGATGCCGATGCCGAGATGTTCGGTGGCGAGCGCGATGGGCGCGGCGAGTTGGAGCGGATCGTTGACCGGGATCTGCGCCGCCTGCTGCAGGGCGTGCCAGTTCGAGCCCTTGTAGACATCGTAGTAGCCGACGACATCGGCAATGAAGATCCCGTCGAAGATGCCCCGCTCCAGCGTGCGGGCGAGATCCTGCCAGTATTCGAGATCCTTGTACTGCCACGAGCGGTCGCGCGGATGGGCCCACAGGCCCGGCGACTGGTGGCCGACGCAGTTCATGTCGAAGGCGTTGAAGCGGATTTGGCGCGTCATGAGGCTTCGTCCGTTGAGGGGGGCTTCGGGCGGCGCGGCGGGAATGCTCGGGGGCTCAGCCCGGGGCGAGGCCGAGCAACTGGCCGAGCGGCACGATCAGCGTGGCGCCGACGTAGAAGCCGTCCTTGGTGCGGTTGGGCGTGAAGGGATTCCAGAAGGAATTGCCGTTGACGAGGTACTGGACCACCGGCTCGAAGAAGATGTTCTTGCCGAGCGCCAGATGCGCGTTGGCCTCGAAGACCAGCTTGTCGCGGGAATAGATTTCGCCGCTGCCGCCGGAGATGAAGTTCGCGTCGCCGAGGAACTGGGCGTAGTCGGCGGAGATGCGCTGCCAGTTGACCTTGACGCCGTAGCGGTCCTGCGGCCGGCTCTGGTCGGGCGCCTGGAGAGTCAGGCCGGCGAACGCGTTCCAGCGGATCGGCACCGTCGGGTCGGGGGCGTAGGCGAGGCTGGTATAGGCCTGGAGCGAGGTCGGGTTGAGGTTGCCCGCCTCCGCCCCGCCATCGGCGCGCCAGAACACCTGGCTTCCGGTGAGGATCACGCCGGAGGTGCCGGAGCGCAGCCGCACCGGATCGCCGGGATTGAGCCCCTTCGAGGTGCCGAAGACCGTCCTGAGGTTATCCTCGTGGTCGGCGGTGTTGTAGAAGCCGGTGAGCGCCACACGGCTCGGATAGGGATCGGTGACGAAGGTCGTGGCGTGGCCGATCTCGGCTAGCGTCACGACGCCGTTGAGCGGTTCGTGGCCGAAATCCCAGCCGGAGGTGAAGTTCGCGCGGCCCGTCACCGCGAAGGCGCCGGCCTGGATGTAGTCGTCGGGAGAGGTCTTGTAGGCGACATTGGCGCCCCAGACGCCGTAGAGCGGCGAGGACAGGCCCGCATTGATCTGCAGGATGTCCTGGAAGCAGCTCACGCTCGATTGGCACGGCGGCAGCGCGTAGTAGCGGTTCGGGTGCGTGCGCCCGACCTCGATGGCGAGGCGGTCGTCGAGCAGGCGCTGCTCGTAGGTGAGGATCGAGAGGCGGGCGAAATCGCGGTTGAAGGTCGGCTGGTAGCCGATCGTGGTGTCGCCGATATCGGCGCCCATGTTGCGGTTGTTCCAGCGCAGACCGAAGAAGGTCTGGGTGATGTGGAACCAGCCGCCGGGGACACCCGCCAGTTTGTCCAGATCCGCATCGAGGCTCAGCAGGTAATAGGCCGAGTTCGAGAGTTGTCCGGGCCGCAGACCCGCGCTCGGGTTCGAGAAGAAGAAGTCGTAGGCGTTGACGTCGAAGCTGAGGCCCGCGAGAGCCAGCGAGGCGGCGTAGGGTGCGAGCGGCCCGTGCCACTTCACCTTGCCGTCCGGCGCGACGCCGATCGCTTCGGGGTTGGTGCGGGGCCCGGCCTCCCCGGTGAAGCTCTCGACCGCGCTCGGCGATTGCGCCAGGGCCGGTGTGTCGAGGAGCGGCAGGGCACAGGCGAGGCCGGCGCCGAGCAGCAGGAGGCGGGCCGGCGGGGACAGGACGTTGGGCATCGGGCTCGTCTTCAGGCAGTCGCGCACGGGTCATCGGACCGGCGCGGACGCAGGCACGTGAGGCGGATCGGGGGGATGCGTCGGCTCGCTCGATGCGAGACCTCGGCGGGGTGGCCGGTCTGGGAGGATGTCGGTCCGCCCGCTTTGCCGGCGCGTCATCGAGAGCCCGACGAAGATCTTCTTGTCTTCGTTTGATGCTCTTCGATTGCGGTCTGATATTCCGCAATGGAAACTGATGCGTCAATGAAAGCGATTGCCCTTTTTCAGCGCGATGCTGGGACAAGATTTCCCCTTTTGCGCCGGAAAAGGGAGGTCGGCGTATCGGTGCCGTTGAAGGCACGTGTGGATCGCTGATCGGCGAAGCAAAACGCTTCCACGTTGCAGCGGAGCGCCGAAGGGGACGGGCTCCGGACGATGTCAGCCCTGACAAACCTCACGGGCCAAGGCTCAACGCGGACGCGCCGTAGGATCGAGCGAGGCACGGACGGCTGACGGGCAAGAATAATCCTCCCACAACGGGCGGTTATTAGAGAAATATCATGCAAATTCGTGTTAATATTTGAATATTACATTCATTGATCTTGAGAGGGCTGGTCGGTCATTTTGGCCGTGTGCCGCTCTACGACACGGTCGACCTTCAGGGTCGGTCCTGTCCGATTTGTTCAGGTTTGATGTCGCGTTCCGTTCCCCGTCTCGCCCTCGCGGCCGTCGCCTATCGCTACGGCCTGAGCCCGGTGCTCGACCGCATCGATCTCGAAGTCGCGGCGGGCGAGCGCATCGGCATCCTCGGGCGCTCCGGCGTCGGGAAATCGACCCTCTTGCAGATTATGGCCGGGCTCGTCGCGCCCTCCGCCGGCAGCGTGCGGCTCGATGGAATGCCCTCGCGCGGGCCGGTGCCGGGCTGCACGGTGATGTTCCAGCGCCCTGCCCTGCTGCCTTGGGCGAGCGTGCTCGACAACGTACTGCTGCCCGCTCGTCTCTCGGGGCGTCTCGGCCGCGACCGCGCGGCCCGCGAGGCGGAGGCGCGCCGCCTCCTCGACGATCTCGGCCTCCGCGAGCGCGTGGGCGCCAAGCCGCACCAGCTCTCGGGTGGTCAGCAGCAGCGGGTGGCGCTTGCCCGGGCGCTGGCGAGCGAGCCCTCGATCCTGCTTCTCGACGAACCGTTCTCGGCGCTCGACCCGGAGATGCGGGCGAGCCTGCGCGCCGACGTGCTGCGGCTCGCCCAGGCCCGCGACCTGACGCTGATCGTCGTCACCCACGACCTCGCCGATGTGGCCGCCCTGGCGGCGCGGGCCGTGGTGCTCGACGGGCGCCCCGCCCGCATCGCCGCGGACTTTTCCTTCGGCGACGACGCGGAGGCCGAGTTGCGCCGCCGTCTCGGTTCCGTTGCCCGCGACGCATCCGGCATCACCGGTCGCGCCGCCTGATCCTTCCTCCCCGAGACCGCAGATGACCGCCCCCGACGACCTCTCCGCCCTCTGGACGCACGAATGGGCCCGCGCCGACTGGACGCGCCGCAACACCCTCGACGCGCTGGCGCGCGGCGGCCTCGCCGCCCTGCTCGGCGGCGGCAGTCTCGCCCTGTCGGGCCGCGCGGTCCATGCCGCCGAGGACGACACCGTGCGCATCGGCTACCTGCCGATCACCGACGCGACCGCTTTGCTGGTGGCCCATGCCAAGGGCTATTTCGAGGAGGCGGGCCTGAAGGTTGCCGAGCCGATTCCGGTGCGCTCGTGGTCGGCGCTGGTGGAGGGGTTCGCCGCGGGCAAGTTCAACCTCGCTCACCTGCTCAAGCCCATCCCCGTCTGGATGCGCTACAACAACAAGTTCCCGGTCAAGATCCTGGCTTGGGCGCACACCAACGGCTCGGGCATCGTCGTCGGCGGCAAAAGCGGGATCGAGGACTTCAAGGGACTGGCGGGCAAGCGCGTCGCGGTGCCGTACTGGTACTCGATGCACAACGTCGTGCTGCAATACGCGCTTCGCGAATCCGGCGTCACGCCGGTGATCCGGGGGGACGCCGGGCCGAACGAGTGCGCGCTTCAGATCCTGGCGCCGCCCGAGATGCCGGCAGCGCTCGCGGCGGGCAAGATCGACGGCTACATCGTTGCCGAGCCGTTCAATGCGCTCGGCGAGATCAAGGCCGGCGCACGGATGCTGCGCTTCACCGGCGACATCTGGAAGAACCATCCCTGCTGCGTCGTGGTCGCGCACGAGAGTCAGATCGCGGCCAAGCCCGAATGGGCCGGCAAGGCGGTCGATGCCATCGTGCGGGCGCAGGCCTATTGCGTGAAGAACCGCGAGGAGGTCGCCCGGCTGATCTCGAAGGAGGGCCGCGGCTACCTGCCGATGCCCGCCGACGTCGTGATCAAGGCCACCACCGATTACGGCCCGGCCTACGAGGCGAGCGGCGCGATCCGCCATCGCGACTGGGCGGCGCAGCGCATCGACTTCCAGCCCTGGCCCTACCCCTCCGCCACGAAGCTGATCGTCGAGGCGATGGGCAACACCGTCGTCGAGGGCGATGCCGGCTTCCTCAAAGGGCTCGACCCGGATTTCGTCGCGCGCGACCTCGTGGACGACCGCTTCGTGCGGGCCTCGCTCAAGCGCTATCCCGAATGGCCGGGCGCGGCGGATGACGCCGCGCTCACCCGCCAGGAGACCTTGAGCCTGTGAGCGGGGGCGTGATCGAGGCGGCGCTTGCCGTCGAGCGGGCGGTCGCGGCCCCGGAGCCGCGCCGGGCCGGAATCGGTGCACGGTTCGGCGCCTCGGCCCTCGACCGGCTGGCCCCGCTCTTCGGCCTTGCGGGGCTGCTCGCCCTGTGGTTCGCGGGCGGGCTGGTTCTGGAGAGCGTACCGGCCTACGCCGCCTTTGCCGGTTTCGCGCCGGCGCCTGCGCTGGCCTCGTTCGTCGAACTCCTGACCTCCGGCGAGGCGTGGCGGGCCGCCGCGCCGAGTCTCGCCCGGATCGGACAGGGCCTCGCCGTCGCCTTCGGGCTCGGCGCGCCGCTCGGGCTGCTGATCGGCTCGGTCCCGCTCGCCGAGCGCATCCTGCAGCCGCCGTTCCAGCTCCTGCGGATGATCTCGCCGCTGGCCTGGATGCCGGTGGCGGTGCTCGCCTTTCCGAGTTGGGACGGGGCCATCGTCTTCCTGATCGCCGCCGCCGCGATCTGGCCGATCCTGTTCGCCACCGCCGCCGGGGTGAAGCGGGTCGATCCGGTCTGGCTCGCCATGGCACGCAATCTCGGCGCGGGCCGGCTCGCGGCTCTGCGCGCCGTCATCGTCCCGGCGGTGCTGCAGGACATCCTCACCGGCCTGCGCCTCGCGCTCGGTGTTGCTTGGATCGTGCTGGTGCCGGCCGAGTATCTCGGGGTCACGAGCGGGCTCGGCTACGCCATCAACGACGCCCGCGACACCCTCTCCTACGACCGGCTCGCCGCCCTCGTCCTGCTGATCGGAGGGATCGGCTACGCCCTCGACACCGGTCTCGGTCGGCTGGCTGCCCGCGCCCGCTGGATTCCCGCCACTTAAGGAAACAACAATGACCGCGACCGCCGCCAAGGAAATCGTCCAGACCTTCGAGAAGGTGTTCGAGCCGATCGATCGTGAGCGCCTGCACGCCCTCTCCGAGAAGGGCCGGGCCGATCCGAGCGTGGTCAAGACCGTGCGCGCCCGCACCGTCGCCGAGGGCCGCCGCTTCCGCCATCTCAACTACATCCGCAGCCTCGACCCCCACATCGTCGACGAGCCGCCGGCTCTGCTCGGCGACGACACCGCGCCGAACCCGACCGAGGCGTTGCTCGCCGCGCTCGGCACCTGCGTCGCGGTCGGCCTCCAGGCCAACGCGATCGCCCGCGGCTGGACCGTGAAGGGCATCGAGGTCGAGTCGGAGGGCGACATCAACATTACCTCGGTCTGGGGCACCGGCGACCTGTCGGAGAAGCCGGTCGGGCTCACCGCCGTGCGGCTCAAGGTGCATCTCGACGTCGAGGGCGCGACTGCGGCTGAACTCGACGAACTCGTGGCCCATGCCGGGCAGTGGTCGCCGGTGCTCAACACCGTCAAGAACCCCGTCTCCGTCACCCTGGCGCGGGCCTGACGCCGATGGCCGCCAGCGCCCGCATCGCGGAGCCCCCTTCGCTCGACGTCGCCGGGATCGTGCGCGAGACCTTGCGCCCGCGCCTCGGCGCGATCGATGCCGGGGAATATCCCGCCGACATCCTGCGGGCGCTCGGGGCGGCCGGCGCCTATGGGCACCACGCCGACGGCACGGCGGCGGGGCTGCTCGCCGCCATCGACGCGATGACGGAGGCGGGGCAGGCCTGCCTCTCGACCGCCTTCTGCATGTGGTGCCAGGACGCGCTGGTCTGGTACCTCGCCCAGGGCGACGAGGCCGGCCCGCGCCGCCATCTGGCCGCGATCGCCTCGGGCGCGGCGCTCGGCGGCACCGGGCTGTCGAACCCGATGAAAGCGTTTTCCGGCATCGAGCCGCTGGCGCTCCAGGGCGAGCGCGCGGGCGACGGCTACCGGGTGCGCGGGCGCCTGCCCTGGGTGTCGAACCTTGGTCCGGGCCAGCGCTTCGCCGGGATCCTCTCGCTGCCCGACGGGCGTCGGGTGATGGGGCTGTTCGAGGCCGGCGCCGATTCTGTCTCGATCGCGGCCAATGCCCGTTTCATTGCGCTCGAAGGCACCGGCACCTACACGGTGATGATCCGCGACGCGCTCCTGTCCGACGAAGACGTGATCACGCACGATGCTGCCGCCTTCGTGCCGCGCATCCGCAACGGTTTCGTTCTGCTCCAGACCGGGATGGGGCTCGGGCTCGCCCGCGGAGTCGCGGCGATGATGCGCGCGGATGCCCGTGGGCGCGCCAACGCGGCGTTCCTGCCGCTCGGGCCGGACGCGATCGAGGCGCGGGCGGATGCTCTGCGCGAGCGCGTCGCCGCCGCGGCACAAGCGCATGCCGAGGCCGACCGCGCGACCTTCCTCGAGACCCTGCGTCTGCGCCTCGACGTGTCGTGGCTGGCCCTGGAGGCGGCGCAAGCCGCCATGCTCCAGGCGGGCGCGCGCGGCTATCTGGAGGGCGCGGAGACGTTCCGGCGCCTGCGGGAGGCGCAGTTCGTGGCGATCGTCACGCCGTCGGTGAAGCACATCACAACGGAGCTCGCGCGGGGCGGCTGAGCCTATTCCGGGAGCAGGTCCGCGTCGTCGGGCGGGCTCTCGATCTCGACGGCTTCGGGAGCGGCAACGGCGGGAGCGCGCAGGCGGGATGCGGGGGCCGAGGGCATCATTGCCGCGCCGGAGGCGACGAGCCCGGCCATCATCCGCAGGTCCGGCGGCTGGCGCGGATCGTCGGCCAGGCGCTCGGCATCCACTTGGAGCCGCAGGTTGCAGGCCTTCGGGGCCAGCGCCCCGTCCGGCGTGCAGGCGTCGTGGCGGGCGCAGGCCGCGTCCAGCGCATCGACGGGTGCCGCCGGCCCATTGTTGCCGGGCCCACAGTAGTTGCCGTGCAGCAGCATCGGTGAGCCCTCGACCGCAGAAGCGGTCTGGCTGAACGCGGGCGCCGTCAGGACGGTGACCAGAAGGAGGGGGAGAATCGAACGGTTCATCGGGAGCCGTATCTCCTGTCGTGGATCGAAATCAGGCGCGGGAGCGGTTCCGGCGCCGTTCGGCCGTCATGCGCGCATGACGGCCAGGCCGAAGTGGGAGAGCGGGTGATCGACCGGCGCTCCCCGATCCTCAGCGGAGGCTCGCCGAGCGCCGGCCGGCCGAGGAAGCGGTCCCCTCGTCGAAGGCCGCCCGGCATCCGGGGCTCAGGCTCGCCCGTTGCGCCTTCATGCAACTGACGATGCGGCCGCGATCGGGGATCGATGTCAGGCACAGCCGCATGACATCGTCGCGGCACAGCGCAGCCTGCTCCTCCTCGCCGGCCCGCACGCTGGCAGTGCCGGCGGCCGAGAAGGCGATCAGAGCCAGCATCGTGCGGGTTCCGATCTTCACCATCGAACGTCTCCTGTCTCATGCGGCCGGGCATCCATGCTCGGCTAAGGTCCGACGGTGAACGTCATAAGCGACGGCTCGTTCCGTGGGCTGGCAAGCCGGCCGGCTCGATGACCGCTCGGCGCCATCTCGCGACTGAGACGACCAAACAGGTTTCCGAGGTCCCACGCGCAGCGGTGCTCTGCCCTGATGATGTATGGCAAAGCGCGTCGTCGATCTGGAGTATGTAAGAATAATATAATATTAAAACAACACAGTGAAATACTTCGGAACAACATGTTCTGTGGACGTTTACGACGACATCTCTATTGGGAGGTCATACATGTCGAAACGTCACACCGCTTGCTTCGCGTCGCTTCTGCTGATCGGTGGCCTCGGGGCCGCGTCCGCGCAGGAGACGTCCGGCCAGGGCGCATCCAAGCCGTCGACGCCCGCCGGTACATCCCGAGCCGGGACGGCGGGCGAGATGCAGAAGGGCGACGCGATGAAGGCGGGCGAGATGGGCGGCGGCTCGGGCAATACGGGCGTGCCGGGGGCGTCTCCGGCCGCAGAGGGCAACAAGAACCAGGATTCCCGGACCACGAAGACACGCGACCGCTGAGCATCTTCCGTTCCGGCCAAGCCGAGAACCGCTCGCGAACATGTTGCAGCCGGGAGCGGTTCTCGGTCTCTGTCCGACTCATCGAGCGCATTCCGACGAAGCGGTCACCGGTTCGTCGAAAGAATGCGCGTCACAACAAGAGACCAGAGACGCCGACCTGATGCAATCAGGTCGAATGCGGTCCTAGGCGGCGGTTTGTGCTTCCCAATTCAGGTAATTCGACCGGAACTCGGCCAGTTCGACGAGGCGAGGCAGGTCGCAGAGCGTCACGCGCTTGCCCTTCCGCTCGATCAGCCCTGCACGCTTGAGTTCGCCCAACGAGCGGTTCACGTGCACGCTGGTCATGCCGGTGGTGTCGGCGAGGTCGATTTGCGTGATTGGCAGGTCGAAGCTGTTGCCGCTCGCAAGCCCCACCGCCCGCAGGCGTACGAGCAATTCGCACAACAGGTGCGCGAGGCGCTCCACGGCCGAGCGGCGGCCGATATTCATCATCCACTCGCGGAGGGTCGCCTCATCGACGAGGGCCACCGTGCGCAGGCCGCGGGCGAGAGCGGGACGTTGACGCAATTCCCGCCCGGCCTCGGGACCGATCCGCGCGACGCGGCAGGTGGAGAGCGTGCCGATGGTGTGATCGATCCGGTTCAGGATCGAGGTCTCGAAGTCGCAGATATCCCCCGGGATGAGGTAGGCCGTGATCTGACGCGCCCCGTTCGCCCGCAGCTTGTAGCGGCAGGCGAAGCCTTCCGTGATCGCGATCATGCCATCGGGCCGGTCACCCTCGGAGATCAGGTCCGTGCCGGCCGGAATCAGCCGTGTCCCCGCCTCGATGATCGCCAGGGCGGCTGCGTCCGCTTCTTCCAGCTTGCTGAAGCCTTGCAGCTTGCGCAGCAAGGGGCCGCTCACCGCCGTTCCACTGCCCGCTAAGACCTTCATCCTGCTTGTCCCGCCCGCGCGGCGCAGACGAGGAACGACGCGCGGCGTCGGCGCAGAGGTCGCAGCCGTCGCGAGAAATCAGGGTCCGCCGTGACGAGATCGAGCGCTGCTCGAGCGGGATTCCGATTCATGCTCGTTCTCGAAAAGTGGAGCGCTCGGCGGCCGTAGGGATCATTGGAATTGTTATACTAGTGGCCAGCCGATCGACATGTAAGCCGGGGGGCGCCTTCGGTGCGGTTCCCGATAATGCGGTGTCCGTCGCGAGGCTGTTTCGTAAATGTAAATAATTTTTACTTATGGTAATTCACATCTCACCGTTGGATGCTGGCGAAATCTACCTTCCGACGACAGGACGGAGGTCATTGACTTGACTGTAGAACGCCCCGTTTCCGGTCAAAGATCCGCGGCGGCGCGGTAGCCGGGGGTGCGGCTCGCGCGCCGTCTCGCTGCGGCGACGAGGGCGTCGAGTGCCGGGCTGGCGAGGGAGCGGCTGGCGGCGAGATAATAGGTCTCCCAGCCGACCGAGAGGAAATCGAGGCCGAGCCGGTCGGCCGCCGCCCGTACACCGAGTCCCGCATCCGCCGCGCCGCAGGCGATGACCGCCGCGACCGCCTGATGGGTGAACTCCTCGACCGTGTAGCCCTGGATCGCGGCAGCCGGCAGGCCGGCCTGCGCCAGCATGCGGTCGAACCAGTCCCGCGTGCCCGATCCCTTCTGGCGGTTGACGTAGCGCAGGCCGGGCGCGGCCAGGTCGGCCAGCGTGCGGATGCCGCGCGGGTTGCCGGGGGCCAGCAGCAGGCCTTGCTCGCGCTCGAACAGGGGGTGCAGCACGAGGCCGGCGCCGACATTGATCGCCGAGAACGGAGCGCCCGCCGCTTCCGGCGCGAGAGCCCCGCAATGGAAGCCCGCCGCATCGGCTCCGCCATCAAGGAGGCGCTGCACCGCCGCGCTGCTGCCCGTCACGGAGAGTTCGATGCCCGCCTCTGCACCCGGTTCTCCGCTCATGACCTCGGTCAGGACCTCGACCAGCAGCGGATCGTGGCTCGCGGCCAGTGTCAGTGCTCCGGCCCCGCCGCTCATGAGAAGACGCAGGCGATGCTCGACGGCGCGGGTCTCGCGGCCGAGGCTCGCCTCCAAGGCCGCCGAGGCGGCGGTGAAGGCGTCCGCCAAGGCGGCCCCGAACTCCGTCAGGGCGGTGCCGTGCCCACGTGTCTTGCGCACCAGGGGCCGGCCGAGCGCCGTCTCGTAGGCCTGGAGGCGCGCCCAGGCCGCGCGATAGGACAGGCCGAGGGCGTCGGCGAAGCCCTGCACCGAGCCGGTCCGGGTGATCGCGTCGAACATTACCGTCAGGTCGGACACCGTGAGCGCGCTCGCGCCGATCCGAATCGTACCGCCCAAACCGAGCACGACGGAGACGGCCGCCTCATCGGAAACCTTGTTCATATTGATGGCATCACAACTGTCTTCCACAACCGTTTTCCCTTATCGGGGCTTGTTTCGGAACTGCGCCGCCACCGGGGCGAACCCGCGAGGCGTTGCACCGGCTCCGTGCTCGCTCCAAGACGCACGACCGGCCGACCGCAGATGTCCTCAGACCGCTTTGTTTCCTACCTCCGTCCGGCCCTCTTGGGACAGGGGGCGCCGGAGGCCGCCCTGGCATCGCAGCGGGCCGCGATCGACCGCCACCTCGCAGGGCGTGGCCGGCTCGCTGCCGAGTGCATCGAGCGGGAGCCCGACGATTCCGGTGTGGAGCGGCCGGCTCTGCGCCAGGCGCTGGCCCTGTGCCGCCGCCACGGCGCGACGCTTCTCATGGTGGAACTCGGGGCTTCCGGTCAGGATTCGGGCTTCCTGCGCGCTCTGAGCCGTGAGCTGCGCCACCTGGGCCTGCACTTTGCCGTCGCCGACAGCCCGGAGGTCAGCGAGGCGACCCTCGGCATCATGGCCGCGGTGGCGGAGGCCGAGGACCGGCTCGGAGTGTGCCGCACCCCCGAGACCCTGGCCCGCCGCCGCGCGTTCTATGCCCGCTTCACCGACGAGCGCCGCGCGCGGGCGCCGGCCGACAGGGCCATCCCATCCCTCGCCGACCCACGCCCTCTGGCGGAGAATTTGGGGCGGGGCGAGACCCTGCTGCGGAGCCGTGAGCGGGCGGAGGAGGTGGCGCCGATCCTCAGCGAGATCCGCGCCGCGGGCGCGCTCACGCTGGAGCAGGTCGCCAACGCCCTCAACGCCTTGGGCATTCCCTCGGCACGGGGAAGCCGCTGGTACCCGATGCAGGTGACGCGGATCGAGAAGCGCCTCGCCGGCGTGGGCTGATCGGTGCCGATCACCCTGTTGAGGCGAGCCGAAACGCAGCGGGTCCGGCCGGCGTCGCTTGCGCGCGCCTCCTTACCCCTGCGGATCACCGAGTCCGGATGGACTCCGGACTCGACGGAAGCGCCGCCGAGTGATCGCGACGGTAGCAGGCGTGGTCATGGCCGTGCGATCCGCCGGACGATCCGGGCCACGATGGCGGGATCGAGGTCGGGATAGATCGGCAGGCACAGCACCCGGTCGGCCGCCAGGGCCGCCACGGGCAGATCCTCCCGCCGGGCGCTCGGCAGCGTCCGGTACATCGGGTGGTCGGAGATCAGGGGATGGAAGTAGCGCCGCGGGTGGATGCCGTCGCGCTTGAGCGCGTCGTAGAGCGCGTCGCGGCCGATCGGGTAATCGGGGCCGATCAGGATCGGGAAATAGGCGTAGTTGGCCGCGCCGTCCCCGGCGAAGTCCAGGCAGCGAATGCCGGGAATGCCCTGCAATCCCTGCCGGTAGGCCGCATCGATCGCCTGCCGCCGCGCCAGCACCGTGCCGATGTGCCGAAGCTGGACGAGGCCGAGCGCGGCATTCAGCTCGCTCATCTTCCCGTTCAGGCCCGTTTCGATCACCGACGTCTCGTCTTCGAAGCCGAAGTTCTTGAGCTTATCGATCCGGTCCTTCATCGCCGGATCGGCGCAGACGATGGCGCCGCCCTCGAAGGTGTTGAACACCTTGGTGGCGTGGAAGCTCAGGACCGACAGGTCGCCGTGGTTCAGCACGCTTTGTCCGCGGTGGCGCACGCCGAAGGCGTGGGCGGCGTCGTAGATCACCTTGAGCCCATGCCGGGCGGCGATGCTCGCGATCGCCTCGACGTCGCAGGGCTGGCCGTAGCAATGGACCGGCAGGATCGCGCTGGTGCGCGGGGTGATCGCGGCTTCGATCCGGGCGGGATCGAGGTTGAGGGTCACCGGGTCGATGTCAACGAAGACGGGAGTGAGCCCGCTCCAGAGCAGGGCGTGCGAGGTCGCGACGAAGGAATAGGGCGTCGTGATCACCTCGCCCGTGAGGTCGAGCGCCCGCAGGGCCATGATCAGCGCGGTCGTCGCGTTGTTGAACAGGGCGACCTGCGGCACGCCGAGATGGTCGCTCAGGCGTGCTTCCAGCTCCTGGTGGAATGGACCGCCATTGGTCAGGACCCGCGTCTGCCAGATCTGCCGCAGCAGCGGCTCGAATTCCTCAAGCGGCGGCAGGAACGGTCGGGTGACGTAGATCGGATCGGCCGCGCCCTCTGTCTCCGAGGCCGCCTGAGGAATGATCTCTGGGGCGGTGTCGAGGGTCCGTGCAAATTCCTGCTCCAGCCGGCGCAGGGTCGCCTGCACAGGAAGCTCACCCCGAGCAGCGGGCGACGGGAGGCTGTCTGCCTCGGGTGTCGGATCAAGCGGCGCAGCTCGCATCGATCCAGCGCCTCCCCACCGCGCGGAAGGCGTCAGCGACCTCTCCGGTCAAGCGGCCGGAAGCCCGGTGGGTCGCGGCCTTGGCGAGGGAACGCTCGACCGCGCGCGTTCTACGATGTTCGAGCATGCCCGGCCTTCCTGCGCCAGCCGGATGTTAGGAAATGTTTGGCTAACAGATCGTTAACGCTGCGGGTGCGGCTGCGTCATACGACAGGCCTGAAACGACGAAAGCCGCCTTGCGGCGGCTTTTCGTAGGTCGGTCAGTTTTTTGAAGAAACTGGAGCGGGCGAAGGGATTCGAACCCTCGACCCCAACCTTGGCAAGGTTGGGGCATTCCGTTTCATTGCGTTTCCCGGTGTGTCACTGCGTGCCATTGTGTGGCCTAACTTATTGATTGATTTGACAAAATAGTTGCATGGGCTTTCATTGCATGGCCCCGCGTTTCAGAAAGCGTGAAGCCTGGGTGCAGCCCGAGGAGCATGCGGATGAAGCGTGGGAACTCAGTGCGGCTGACAAGAGCCGTCGTCGACAAGGCCAAGGCGCGGCCTTCGAGCTACTTCGTCTGGGATCTGGATCAGCCGGGCTTCGGACTGCGCGTCCAGCCTTCGGGCGTGAAGGCCTTCTACGTCCAGTATCGTGTGGGACGAGGTCGAACCGCAAAGCTCGACAAGCTCAAGCTTGGCGATGCCGGGACCATGCGTGTCGAAGACGCTCGGAACGAGGCCAGGATCAAGCGTGGGCTCGCAGCGGACGGAAAAGACCCGGCGAAGGAACGTCGGGAGCTCCGGAACTCGTCGCTCGTATCGGAACTGATCGATCTTTATGAGAATGAAGGATTGTACTGCCGGACAGGTAAGCGGCAGGCGCAGCCCTTCGGCGAGAAGACGAAGCGCTACACGATGGGCCGCCTTCGCAACCACGTAGTCCCCATCCTCGGGAAGCTGAATCTCTGCAATCTGACCGAGAAGGATGTCGAGACGCTCTTCAAAAAGGTGTCCGAAGGCGCAACTGCGACCGGGGTTGGAAAGGACCGCAAGCGTGACAAAAAGGGCAAGGCCGGGGAGAGGAGCACCGGGCCCGAAGGAGGTGAGCGCAAGGCGGGTGGGGGAGACTCCGCCGGCAGGCGGTCTGAGGTCTGCGGGGGGGTGGGCGCCGCCAGGAAGGTCATCCGCGACTTCTCGTCGGTCTGTAGCTTCGCGGTCGAGCGCGGATTCATGGCGTCCAACCCGGTGCGGACTGCGAAGGTTTTCAAGGTTGACGGTGAGAGAAAGAGCTATCTGACCCTGGCCATGATCGAGCGGCTAGGCAATGATCGGCCCCCACGCGGTGGTCCAAGTTCTAAGTTAGTGCAGGGTCGGCCTTTGCTCCACGGGTCGCTTGGCCGGCGGAGCCGACCGGGTGAGCGCAGCCGGCCAAGCGGTGAAGGCCGGCACGAACACCTCCGGGGCCGGTGGTCGGTAGCCGAGCGAGGCGTGCGGGCGCACGCTGTTGTAGTGTAGACGCCAACTCTCGATCACGATCTGCGCCTCCTTGAGCGTGTAGAAGATCTCACCGTTCAAAAGCTCGTCCCGTAGTCGTGCGTTGAAGCTCTCGACGTAACCGTTCTCCCATGGCGAACCGGGTGCGATGTAGGCTGTTCTGGCGCCGACATCGGTGATCCAGGCCTGCACGGACTTGGCGATGAACTCCGGACCGTTGTCCGAGCGGATATGGCCGGGCACGCCGCGCAGGATGAACAGGTCGGACAGCACGTCGATCACGTCCGCCGCCTTCAGCTTGCGTGCGACGCGGATCGCCAGGCACTCCCGCGTGAACTCATCGACCACGTTCAGCATCCGGAACTTGCGGCCCTCGTGCGTGCGGGCTTCGACAAAGTCGTAGGACCAGACGTGATCGCGACGCTCCGCCCGCAATCGCAGGCAGGAACCATCCCCGTCCCAGATGCGGCCGCGCTTGGGCTGCCGAGACGGGACCTTCAGCCCCTCGCGCCGCCAGATCCGCTCGACCCGCTTGTCGTTGACGAACCAGCCCGCCGCCTTCAGCAATGCACCGATCTTCCGGTAGCCGTAGCGCCCGTACTGGCGAGCCAGTTCCACGAGGTCGGCTGTCAGCGCGGCCTCATCCTCTCTTCCCCGCGGCACCTTGCGCTGCGTCGAGCGATGCTGCCCGAGCGCCCGACAGGCGCGGCGCTCGGAGACGTCTAGGACGTTCATGACATGCGCGATGCAGGCGCGTCGGCGCGCGGGGCTGGTCAGTTTCCCCGAGCGGCCTCCTGCAGGATCAGCTTGTCGAGGGTGAGATCCGCAATCGCCTTGCGCAGCCGCTGGTTCTCAACCTCCAAGTCCTTCATCCGTCGAACCTGATCGCTCTTCAGGCCGCCGTACTCCTTGCGCCAGCGGTAGTAGGTCACTTCCGTCACGCCGATGGCCCGGATCGCCTCCGCCACGCTCTGGCCCTGCGAGACCAGAACATCCACCTGCCGCAGCTTGGCGACCACGTCTTCCGGCTTGTGCCGCTTCGTTCCCATCTGTCCGTCCTCATCTGGCTCAAAAGCCATACCTCAGGGCGGACCACTTCAGTGGGGGCGGATCAGGCGTCGTTCTGATCCTCGGCCATGTCGCATTCCTCGTCGCGTCGGAGTCGCACGGAGTTGCCGACGCGCTGTGTCGCGTCGTGTAAAATCAAAGACTTAGGTGTAGATGCCCGGAGATAGGCCCAGACGGCTTTGGCCGAAAAAATGACAACGCAGCCAATGGTTTATGCCATGGCCGCGTCAATCTTCAGGTAGTGGCACCTCCAGTCCTTGATGCGCTCGCGGGCATCGGCCAGCGACAGGAACCACGAGGCGTTCAGGCATTCCGCCCTTAGGCGCCCGTTGAACACTTCGATGTAGGCGTTGTCGGTCGGCTTGCCCGGTCGTGAAAAGTCGATCTCGCCTCCGTTCAGGTAGGCCCACTAGTCGAGCATGCGCCCGGCGAACTCCGGTCCATTGTCCACCCGCAGGCTCTTGGGCCGCCCCCGCAGCCGGACCAAGGCGTCCAGGGCCTCGGTTGAAGATCGGCTGCCGCTGGCAGGACACGCCTTCCGTGTACGGCCCGCACACGACGATCTACCCCGATGGGGATGGCGATCGACGACATCGCCTGCGCCCGCGCCGTCCTGCACCGCGCCGAGGCGATGGGCGCGGGCACCGTGCGGCCGCTGTACTGATGGGCCGCCTCATATCTGGGGAGACGACCGGCACCGAGGGGGCGGCGTTGCTCGCCGATTTGCATTGCCCCGGCCGTCACATCGAGGTCTTCCGGTGGAAGGCCGAAGCCGAGGGCAAGCTTCTGCCGGTCTTGATCAACATGAGGCTCGACCCAGCAATCTATATCGGCGCCTGTTTCGAGGCGCCGACGACAATTGCTTTGATTTGTTGTCAGCCCTCAGTCTAGCTAGCGGCGTTACACAGCATTTCTGTGAAGTTTACTGAAACGACGGCAGCAGACATGCAGCTTATAGGAGTTGCTAGAGCCATAGGCATTCTTCAAGCAACACGTCGATCTGGCATTGCTGGCGATAGATCCGCTTGATCACGATCACCGTCACAGCCACCGCGCGGCCGCGCTCCGATCCGAGCCGAGGATGTCCTGGAATTTGTCTTGAGTTCGTTCGCCGAGTGGACAGCTTTGAGCGTGGCCAACAACGTGTTGCATGAAATCTGAGTGCAGCTGCTGGGTCGAAGCAGGCCCCGCAGACAGGCACGGCCCCGCTGCGATCGGCAATATTCCGCCGAGCGTGGATCACGGATCGGCGAAATTCGGCCTATCGAGTCAGAGAGAATATTGCCCAAATAATTGTAAACATTCGTTTTTACGCGCCATCTGCCTTTGGCATCCCTATTGCCATCATTCCCCTCGTGTCCCGTCGATGCCGACGATGAAGAGGCCGAAGGCCCAGGTCGGCGGAGCGGGGCGAGGACGGCCGCATCTCGGTGAGGCCAGGACTTAAAACAGGGAGAACGCCCATGAACACGGCTGTACCCGCAGCAATCGGGGATGTCCCCGTGCGCGCCGAGGCCTCGGACCGCCAGAAGATCAAGGCCATCGTCGCCGCCTCGTCCGGCAATCTCGTCGAGTGGTACGACTTCTACGCCTACGCCTTCACCTCGATCTACTTCGCCTCCGCCTTCTTCCCGTCGAGCAGCCCGACCGGGCAATTGCTCGCGACGGCCGGCATCTTCGCCGTCGGCTTCTTCATGCGCCCGCTCGGCGGCTGGATCTTCGGACGGATCGCGGATCGGCGCGGCCGCAAGTCCTCGATGGTGTTCTCGGTTCTCCTGATGTGCGCCGGCTCGCTGATGATCGGCCTTTTGCCCACATACGAGAGCATCGGCGTGCTTGCCCCCGTGCTGCTCCTCGTGGCGCGTCTCGCGCAAGGCCTCTCGGTCGGCGGCGAGTACGGCACAGCGGCGACCTACATGAGCGAGATCGCCGGCAAGGGCCGGCGCGGCTTCCTATCGTCGTTCCAGTACGTCACCCTGATCGGCGGTCAGCTGCTCGCCGTGCTCTTAGTGTTCGCCCTCCAGCACATCCTCACCGGCGAGGAAATGCGGGCCTGGGGCTGGCGCATCCCCTTCCTCGTCGGCGCCGCCGCCGCCATCGTCGCGATGCTGCTGCGCGGCTCGCTTGAGGAATCGGTCTCGACCGAGACACTACAGCGCGAGGAGGCCGGTTCGCTACGGGCGCTGATGCAGCACAAGCGCGCGGTGTTGATCACGCTTGCCTTCACCATGGGCGGTTCGCTCTACTTCTACACAATGACGACCTACATGCAGAAGTTCCTCGTCAACACGGTCAAACTCGACCTCAAGTCGGTATCGACCGTGATGACCTTGGCGCTAGTCATGTTTATGGTGCTGCAGCCGCTATTCGGCCTGCTCTCGGACCGGATCGGCCGACGCAATAACATGATCCTGTTCAGCGGGCTCGCGATGGTCGGCGCCGTGCCGCTGCTCTCGACGCTCTCGGCGGTGAGCAGCCCCTACGCTGCCTTCGGCCTAATCATGGTGGGCCTAATAATCGCGACCTTCTACACCTCGATCAGCGGCGTGGTGAAAGCCGAGCTATTCCCCGCCGAGGTGCGGGCGCTGGGCGTCGGGCTTCCCTACGCTATCGCCAACGCGATGTTCGGCGGCACTGCAGAATACGTGGCGCTTTCGTTCAGGAACTACGGCAACGAGAGCCTGTTTTTTTACTACGTTGCGGCCATGGCGGCGGTGGCCTTCGCGGCCTCGCTCTGGATGCCTGACACTCGCAAGTACGGCTACCTCGACGGCAGCGGCCAGATAAGCGGCTGAGCCCCTTACGCCCGGCCGCCTGAGCCGGTCGCCTCGCGAAAGCGCCCCCCTCACCCCCCCCGAACCCAATCGGCAGGCGAAGCACCCGCCCGGCCGGCGGTCGGTCCCTCGCGTGACCGATCGAGGTGAAACGACCAACAGGAGGAAATCATGCCCAAAGGATCCGATCTTCTAGTTCGGGCCCTCGAGAACGAAGGCGTCGAGCGCATCTTCGGCATCCCCGGCGAGGAGAACCTCGACATCGTCGAGTCCTTGCGCACTTCGAACATCGAGCTGATCCTGACCCGCCATGAGCAGGCCGCGGCCTTCATGGCCGCTACCTACGGACGCCTGACGGGCAAGCCCGGCGTCTGTCTCGCGACGCTCGGGCCGGGCGCGCTGAATTTTACAACGGGCGCGGCCTACGCGCATCTTGGCGCCATGCCGATGATTATCATCACCGGCCAGAAGGGCATCCTTAAGGCCCGGCAAGCCCGCTTCCAGATCGTCGACGTGATTGCTTCGATGAAGCCGATCACCAAGATGGCCCGACAGATCGTCTCCGCCTCCTCGATCCCGACTATCGTGCGCGACGCCTTCCGCGTCGCTTCCGAGGAAAGGCCGGGCCCCGTCCTCCTGGAACTGCCCGAGGACATCGCGGCCGAGGAGGCCGAGGCCTACACTGTGCCGAGCCACCCGATCGACATCCCGGTTGCTCACCCGGCGTCGATCGAGCGCGCCGCCCAGATGATCCGGGCGGCCAAACGTCCACTAATCATGCTCGGCGCAGCTGCAAGCCGCCCACGCTCCACGAGCGACCTCGGCGGCTTCGTGCAGCGCACCGGCATTCCGTTCTTCACCACGCAGATGGGCAAGGGCACAGTCGCCCACGGCACCCGCCTCTACATGGGCACTGCCGCCCTGTCGGAGCGCGACTACGTGCACGAGGCGATCGACGCGGCCGACCTGATCATTGCCATCGGCCACGACACCGTCGAGAAGCCGCCCTTCTTCATGAGACAGTTGGGGCAGAAGGTGCTGCATATCAGCTACACGCCTGCCCATGTCGAAGAGGTGTACTATCCCGACGCCGAGGTAGTGGGCGATCTCGGCCCCACCCTGAAGCTGATCGCTGACCGGCTGGAGGAAGGGCTGCCGAACGCGGGGGCGCTGCTCTATTTGCGCGAGCACATCCTGACGCGCATCGCCGACCGCAATGACGAGGACCGCTTCCCCGTCACGCCGCAGCGCCTCGTTCGCGACGTGCGCAGCGTCATCCCGGAGGACGGCATCGTCTGCCTCGACAACGGGATGTACAAGATCTGGTTCGCGCGGAACTATCGCACCTACGTCGCCAATACGCTGCTGCTCGACAACGCGCTCGCCACGATGGGCGCGGGGCTTCCCTCAGCGATGATGGCCGCAATGCTCCATCCCAACCGCCGCGTCATGGCGGTGTGTGGCGACGGTGGCTTCATGATGAACAGCCAGGAGATGGAGACCGCTGTGCGCCTCAGCCTCAACCTGGTGGTGCTGGTCCTCGACGACTCGGCCTACGGGATGATCCGCTGGAAGCAGGCAGTGGACGAATTTCCGGATTACGGAATGACCTTCAAGAACCCGGACTTCGTGAAATACGCCGAGTCCTACGGCGCCGCCGGCCACCGCGTCACCGCGGTGGAGGATCTGGTGCCGACCCTAGAGCGGGCCTTCCAGGCCGGCGGCGTCCACCTCGTGGCGGTGCCGATCGACTACTCGGAGAACACCCGCGTCCTCGTCGACGAGCTGCGCACCAAGGTCGAGGATCTGGTGCTCGAACCGGCCGAATGACCCGAAACGGCGCCGCCCCCGCCGGAGCGGCGCCGATCCCATACGCGAACCCGCCCCAGAAACCCGAACCGGCTCCGCGCCTCCAAAGAAGGCCGTGGAGTGAGGAGTATGCCCGTGCTTCAGATTGTCCAGGCCTACGACCGCGCGCCGTTCGCCGAGTTGCCCACCGACGACGCGTCGGCGCTGGAGCGCAAGCTCGTCGCCGCCGAGCGCGCCTTCCGCGACCGCGGGGCGTGGCTGAAGCCGCATGTACGGATCGCCATCCTGCAGGAGGTCGCCCGCCGCATCGCCGAGCGGCGCGACCATTTCAGCCGTCAGATCTCCCGCGAGGGCGGCAAGCCGCTCACCGACGCACGAATCGAGGTGGACCGCGCCGTCGATGGCGTGCGCAACGCCGCGGAAGCCCTGCGCGACCTCTCCGGCCGCGAGATCCCGATGGGGCTCACCCCCGCAAGCGACGGGCGCTGGGCCTTCACGACGCGCGAGCCGATTGGCGTCGTCGCAGCGATCTCTGCCTTCAACCATCCGCTCAACCTGATCGTCCATCAGGTAGCGCCCGCCATCGCCGTCGGCTGCCCAGTGATCGTCAAGCCGGCGTCTTCTACGCCGTTGTCCTGCTTCGACTTCGTGCAGCTCGTCCACGAGGCCGGTTTGCCCGAGCCGTGGTGCCAGACCTTCTTGCCGGCGACGAACGACCTCGCCGAGGCGATGGCGACCGACCCGCGCGTCGCTTTCGTGAGCTTCATCGGCTCGGCCCGCGTCGGATGGCACCTGCACGGCCGCCTCGCGCCGGGCACGCGCTCAGCGCTGGAGCACGGCGGCGTCGCCCCGGCCATCGTCGATCGCAGCGCCGACCTCGACGCTATCATCGCGCCGCTGGTGAAGGGCGGCTACTACCACGCCGGTCAGGTCTGCGTATCGACGCAGCGCATCTTCGTCCATGCCGATATCGAGGCGGCCTTCGCCGAGCGCTTCCTGGGCCGGGTCGCGGAACTCCGGACCGGCGACCCGCTCCTCTCTGAGACGGATGTCGGCCCGCTGATCCAGCCGCGCGAGGCCGACCGGGTCCGGGCCTGGATCGAAGAGGCGGTCGGCGGCGGCGCAGGGCTGACCGGCGGCGAGCGCCTGTCCGAGACGATGCTGAGCCCGGCGGTGCTGCGCGCCCCCTCGAACGAGGCGCGGGTCTCGCGCGAGGAGGTGTTCGGGCCCGTGACCTGCCTCTACCGCTACGACGACCTCGACGCGGCCATCGCAACGGCCAACGCGCTGCCCTTCGCCTTCCAGGCAAGCGTGTTCGCGCAGGATGTCGGCGTGGCCCTGCGCGCCGCCGAGCGGCTCGACGCCGCGGCGGTGATGATCAACGACGCGACCGCCTTTCGCACCGACTGGATGCCGTTCGCAGGGCGACGCAGCTCGGGCTACGGGACCGGCGGCATCCCCTACACCATGCGCGATATGACCCAGGAGAAGATGATCGTCTTGCGCAGGCCCTGATCGCGGCTCACCGGCCCTGCTTCACCGACGAATCCTCCGAACGTTCCAATTTCACGGACTAATCGGGCATCTGGAAAGAAAGTACTAGCACAACTGAGATCGCATAGAATTCGAGAAAAATGGCGATTGAGGTCAAAAATGCCGATCGCCTTATCTGGTAAAGCCGAATATAAGCAAGCTAAAACCTGGATCATGAGGGGAGTCATGGCGCTGTACTTCTTCGACACGATTTCCGTGAATCTGCACGTGCAAGACGACTACGGCATTGAATGTGGGAGCTTGTGCGAGGTGAAGAAGCTCGCGCAACGGGCTTTATGTGAAATGGCGATCCACAATCTGAACGACGGCGACCATCAAACATTCACCGTTCAGGTGCGCGACTTATTAGGGTCGGAAATCTACACGTCCAACCTGAAAATCGCAGAACAATATAAATGACAGTGCAATATTTTAAAGGTTCGACATAGTGATTATCCTGTTTTTTCTTTGCCGCAACGATGCGACGCGTAAATAGTCTTTGCATGTTCGGATGCAGACACCACTCGGGCACGCGAACCAGCAAATATCGAAGTCTGATGCACTCGGCTCGGCCGAACGGAAGATCCCCACTCAACCTGATGGGTACGGGCGCATCAATCGTTCGGAGCCATAGCAATTGGCGAAGTACCATCCAGTCAACCAGAGAGAAATTCAGGCGCCGGGGCCGAAACCTGTTTAAGGGTTTTTTATAGATCCTCAACCATGCCTCGAAATCTCAATTTCGCAGTCGTTCAAACCTTGAGGACCGCCACGTGACGATCAAGCGCATTCTGACAGGCCTGTTTTCAGTCATGCTTCTGCTGTGTCTCGGTCAGGGCGCGCTGACGCTGATGAAACTCGACAGCACGGCGGAGCGGACGAGCGACCTGCTCGACAACGCCATCCCGTCGATGAACGAGGCACACACGATCAACGCGCTCGTCATACGGACGCGGCTCTGGCAGTTCCGCTACATGACCGCCGAAAGCGAGACTGCGAAGGCCGAGAGCGCGGCGAAGGCGGTAGAATTCAGCCGCGACCGGAATACAAAGCTCGAAGGATACCGGGCGTTGATTGCTTCGCCCGAGGAGCAGAAGGTCTACGACGATCTCGTCGTCAAACTGAGCCGGTCGAGCCTCGACTGGGACCAGTTGCGCGGCTTCCCTGCAGAGCGTCGCGACGAGGCGATGGCGTTCTTCCGCGGTCCGATGAATGCGAACTACCTCGCCGCGTCGGCCGCGACACGGGCGCTCGTCGATCTCAACGTCGCGGCCAGCAAGGCGGCGGGTCAGTTGATCCGCGCGGAGCAGGCCTCCGCTGTCCGGGCAACGCTCGTCATGCTCTGTGTCTCCACCCTGATCGCGCTGGGCGCCCTGGCCTTCTGCTTCCTCGGCATATCGCGCCCGATCGCGCGCATGACCGAGGCGATGCGCCGGCTCGCTGGTGGCGAGGCCGGGATCGAAATTCCCGGGGCGGGACGCCGTGACGAGCTCGGCGCGATGGCGGGTGCCGTCCGGGTGTTTCGCGACAACCTCATCCGCACCCGGCAACTGGAGGAGGAGACGGCGCTCGCCCGTGCCTCGGCCGAGGAGCAGCGCAAGGCCGGGATGCGCCAGATGGCCGACGGCTTCGAGCACGCGATCGGCGGCATCGTCGGCATGGTATCCGCTGCGGCGAGCGAGTTGCAGGCGACGGCCCAGAGCATGAGCGCCACCGCCGGTCAGACGGCCGCCCAATCGGTCAGCGTCGCGGCGGCGGCGGAGGAGGCGTCCACCAACGTCACCACAGTTGCGGCCGCCGCCGAGGAACTTGGCTCCTCCGTCGACGAGATCGGCCGACAGGTCTCGGGTTCGACCGCGCTCGCGCAGGCGGCCGTGGCCGAGGCGCAGGGAACCGCCGGTCTGGTTCAGGATCTGGCACAGGCGGCGAGCCGCATCGGCGACGTGGTGGCGCTGATCTCCCAGATCGCGGGCCAGACCAACCTGCTCGCCCTCAACGCCACGATCGAGGCGGCACGAGCCGGCGAGGCCGGCCGGGGGTTCGCGGTGGTGGCCGCGGAGGTGAAGGAACTTGCCAATCAGACGGCGCGGGCGACCGAGGAGATCGGGAGACAGATCGGCCAGATCCAGGGCTCGACGGATCAGGCCGTGCAGGCGATCGACGGCATCGGTGGACGCATCCGCGAGATCGCGAACGTCGCCGCCTCGATCGCCGCGGCGGTGGAGGAACAAGGGGCGGCCACGCAGGAGATCGTGCGCAACGTCGCCCAGGCGGCGTCCGGCACCGGAGAGGTGACGGCTAACATTGCGGGCGTGGCGAGTGCGGCCGAGGAGACCGGTTCGGCGTCAGCCCAGGTGCTCGCCTCGTCCTCCGAACTGTCGCGCCAATCCGAGCATCTCACGGCCGAAGTCGCACGCTTCCTCGCGACTGTGCGCGCCGCATGATGCGCCGCATCGGCCGATGTCGCCGGACGAGAACCGCGCGCACGGCCGGTGTGCACAGCACGCCCGCCCGCCGCCAGGGGGAAATGGCGGACCCTGATGACAGGGGAGCGTTCTGCGAGGATGATCCGCTCCGGTCGCTGCCGCCCGTCACGGGCCGGCATCGGGATCGGAGCGGACTTCGCATCGGATGAGAGCGCTGCGCCTCGTGACCTGTGCCGTGCGGCGGCGGATCACCCGCAACCGCGCCGTCCTTTCGACGTGGCGTTGGGCCTTGGCGGCGTTCACCCTCATGGCCACGCTCGCGGTGTTCGGCGTCACCTTGGATGCCGGCCACGAGCAGGTTCGGCGCGCTGCGCGCCAGCGCCTCGTCATCGGCGAGGCGGTGCTGCGCTCGGCCGTCGAGCGCTATCAGTATCTTCCCAGCGTCCTTGCCCTTGATACCGAGGTACGCGGCCTTCTCAATGCGGTCGGCGATCCCCATCGGGTCGCGGCGGTCAACGCAAGGTTCGAGGCCATCGCCCGCGCGTCGAGCGTCGCCGCCATCTACCTGCTCGACCGGGACGGGTTGACCCGCAGCGCCAGCAACTGGAACCAGGCCCTTAGCTTCATCGGGATTTCCTACGCCTATCGACCCTACTTTACTGAGGCCGTCGCGACCGGCGCCTCACGCTATTTTGGTGTTGGCAACACCACGAATCGGCCTGGCCTGTTCATCGGCAAGGCGGTGCCGGCGCCGGAGGGCGGCATCGCAGGGGTCGTGGTGGTCAAGGTTGATCTCGAGGGATTGCAGCGGGAGTGGCGGCAGGCTGACGAGCATGTCCTCGTTTCCGACGCGTCGGGCGTCGTCTTCTTGGCGAGCGAGCCCTCCTGGAAGTACCGCCCGCTCCGCCCTCTTGCCCCATCCGATACGGCCCGCATCCTCGCGGCACGCCAGTACGGCGATAGCGACCTGCGCCCCCTGCTGGCGGGCGACGCCGACGGTGGCACGATTAAACTCGCCCAGGGCGCGAGCGCCGTGTCAGGGATCGTCGAACGGACCGTAATGCCGGATCTCGGCTGGACGCTGCTGTACGTTGCCGAGACCGACGCCACCCTGCGTTACGCTTTGCTGGCGGCGCTTGCCGCCGGCATCTCGTGCCTCGCCCTCGCGCTGGCCCTCGCCGCGGCGCAGGAGAGGCGGCAGCGGCTACGCAGCGAACGCGCCATGCGCCTCACGCTGGAGCGGCGCGTGGCGGAGCGGACCGCCGATCTCAGCGCCGCCAACACCCGGCTGCGCGGCGAGATTGCCGAGAGGGAACGCGCAACCGCCGCCTTGCGAGCGACGCAAGACGAGTTGATCCATGCCGGCCGGCTCGCTGCGCTTGGGCAGATCTCCATGGCAATCAACCACGAGATCAACCAGCCGCTGGCGGCGCTTCGCACCTTCCTGTCCAGCTCATCCGTCTTCCTGGAGCGCGGCGACACCGCCACCGTCAGGCGCAACCTGAAGCGTATGACCGAGGTGACGCAGCGCATCGGCGAGATCATTCGCCATCTGAAAGTCTTCGCTCGCAAGACCGGGCCGGAGCATTGGGAGCCGGTGCGGCTCGGCGTTGCCGCCGCGGCAGCCCTCGACCTGCTCGCGGCCCGCATCCGCGCCGAATCCGTTCAAGTGAGCTGCGCGATCCCACCCGACGCTATGGTGCGGGCCGAGCCGGTGCGGCTGGAGCAGGTGATTCTGAACCTGATGGTCAACGCCCTCGACGCCATGCGCAACACGCCCGAGCGCCGGCTCAACCTGACCGCTGCGCGCGAGGAGGCGTCCTCCTGGCAACTGCGCGTTTCCGACAGCGGGAGCGGAATCCCCGAGGAGCACATGCCGCACGTCTTCGATCCCTTCTTCACAACGAAGGCAGCCGGAGAAGGCCTTGGTCTCGGCCTGTCGCTGTCGTCGCTGATCGTGCGCGACTTCGGCGGCAGCCTCGCCGCCGGCAACGGGACGCACGGCGCTATTTTCACCCTCGTCCTACCCGCGGCGGAGGCCTGAGCGCGATGGCGAAGCTATCGAACCGAGTCTTCTTCATCGACGACGAGGAGACGGTGCGGGAGGCGCTGCACCAGTGGCTAACGCTCGCCGACTACGACGTCGAAACCTTCGAGGACCCGGATGCGGCGCTCGGCCAGCTCGACGAGCGCTTCCCCGGCATCCTCGTAACCGACATGCGCATGCCGCGCATGAGCGGCCTCGACGTTCTGGAGCAGACCCTGCGGCGAGATCCGGACCTGCCGGTCCTCCTCGTCACCGGCCACGGCGACGTGACGATGGCGGTGGAGGCAATGCGGCGTGGCGCCTACGACTTCATCGAGAAGCCCTTCGAGCCCGAGCGCCTCGTTAGCGCGATCGGCCGGGCCTGCGAGAAACGCCACCTCACCCTGCGGTTGCGACGCCTCCACGCAGTCGCGGACGTCACCGGCATAGAGAGCCAGCTGGTCGGCACCTCGCGGGCGATGGAGACACTCCGGCGCGAGGTGCTCGATCTAGCCGCGACGCCGGTCAACGTCGTCGTCAACGGCGAGACCGGCTCCGGCAAGGAACTCGTGGCGCAGTGCCTGCACGCATTCTCCGGGCGACGCAATGCCCAGTTCGTCGCGGTCAATTGCGGCGCCATCCCCGATACGATGGTGGAGAGCGAGCTGTTCGGCTACGAGGCCGGCTCCTTCACCGGTGCGGTAAAGCGGCGGGTCGGTAAGCTCGAATACGCCCATCGCGGTACGCTCTTCCTCGACGAGATCGAGGCGATGCCGCTCTCGGGCCAAGTGAAGATTCTGCGCGTGCTGCAGGAGCGCAGCCTGGAGCGCCTCGGCTCGAATTCGGCCGTTCCGGCCGACTTGCGAACGGTTTGCGCCAGCAAGGTCGATTTGCGGGCCGAGGCGGATGCCGGACGGTTCCGGGCTGATCTCTACTACCGCCTTGGCGTCGCGGAACTGCGCATCCCGCCGCTGCGCGAACGGCGCGAGGACATCCCACTCCTGTTCGAGCACTTCGCGAGCCGGGCCGCGGAGGCGCACGGGCGCGCGATGCGCCCCTTGAGCGCACGCCTCATCCAAGATCTCCTCGACAATTCCTGGCCGGGCAACGTCCGTGAGTTGCGCAACGCCGCCGAGCGCCACGCATTCGGCCTCGACCGGCGCGGCGTCGCGCCGGAAGTCAACCTGGACGGCGCGCAACCGCTCGCAGCCCGCGTCGAGGCCTTCGAGCGCGACCTGATCCGCCAAGCCCTGCAACAGGCCCAGGGCAACATCGCCGAAGCGATGCGCCTGCTCGACCTGCCCCGTCGCACTCTGAACGAGAAGATGCAGCGCTACGGTCTCAATCGGAGCGACTTTGCGCCGTAGGAGACGATCCGCGCGTGTCGTGCATGGGTTCGTACGGATTGCCGGAAGAGTGGTGTATCTGAGCCGACCTTATCCTGTTGGGAGAAGCAGTTCGTCGGCGTGACTCTCCCGGAGATCTGGCAGCTCAATCAGCTAGAGGCTGTTGTGAATCGTCTCCGAGTAGAGCGGCCTTTCTGAGCATGAGGCAGACGAAGGCGACGAGGTGCAGGTCGGCCAGGGTGCCGGTATATCGCTCGTAGTCTTTCACGAGGCGGCGTGCAGCGCGGCACCCACGTGCTCAAGGCGCTTGCGCTCGGGGCGAAGGCCATCGGCCTCGGGCGCTACTATCTCTTTCCGCTCGCCGCCGGGCAGCCGGGCGTCGAGCGCGCCCTCGAATTGTTGCGCGTCGAGATCGAGCGCGGGATGAAGCTCATGGGCTGCAGCTCCCTCGACCAACTGACCCGCGGTCACCTTCGCCTTCAGAATCGGGCCCGATCGACCGGTCGCGCGGTCGTGAGGCCGGTTGAACCGCCCCATGCCGCCGACGAGCGGGTCGCCCTCAGCCGCGGGGCGCCAGCCGGATCAGGCGACCGTCCGCGTCGTCGGTGAGCACCCAGAGCGTCCCGTCCGGGGCCTGCTTGACGTCGCGGACGCGCTGGTTGTTGGTCAGCAGCAGGCGCTCCTCGCCGGTCACCTTGCCGTCGACCATGACGAGGCGCGCCAGATGCCGGCCACCGAGAGCGGAGACGAAGAGGTTACCCTGCCATTCCGGTACGCGGTCGCCGGTGTAGAACGTGATGCCGGCCGGGGCGATGGCGGGGTCCCAGTAATAAGCCGGCTGCTCGGTGCCGGGGAACTGGGTGCGGCCGCCGCCGAGCAGGCCCCCGTCGTAGCGCTTGCCATAGGCCACCAGGGGCCAGCCGTAGTTGCGGCCGGGCTCGACGCGGTCGATCTCGTCGCCGCCTTGCGGTCCGTGGTCGCTGATCCAGAGGCCGCCGGTCTTTGGGTCGAGCGCGAGGCCCTCGGGGTCGCGGTGGCCGATCGACCAGACCCGCGGCTCGGCCCCGCTGACATTGGCGTAGGGGTTGTCGTGAGGGATCGATCCGTCGCGGTTGATGCGCAGGATCTTGCCCATCGGCGAGGCCGGCAGCTGCGCGGCGATGCGGGTCTCGTCGGTGATCCACTCCGAGGTGCCGAGATAGAGCTTGCCGTCATGGCCGATGACCATGCCGCCCGCGTAGTGGTTGATGCCCGTGAAGGCCGGCAGGGTGACGAGCTGGGTGATTCCTTCGATGGCCCCGTCGTCGTCGGACAGGCGGCCCCGGACCACCATCAGCGCGTGCCCCTCGGGCCGGTAGCCGATGAAGGACAGGTAGATCAGCCGGTTGGTGGCGAAATCCGGATCGACGAGCACCGCGAGTAGGCCGCAATCACCGGCGAACAGCACCGGCGGCACGTTGCCGACGGGCGCGGAGACCTCGCCCTGCGGGGTGACGATGCGCAAGGTCCCGCTCTTCTCCGTGACGAGCATGCGCCCGTCCGGCATGAAGGCGAGCGACCAGGGATGAGAGAGGCCCCGGGCGACGACCTTCTCCTCGATTGAAGTCGTCGTGCGCACCGCGACGGCGCGGGTCTGCCCGGGAAAGGCCGGCTGCTGGGTGGGGTTCACCGCCGGGCGCTGCTCCAGAACCTGTCCCTCGGGCGGCACCTCGCGGGGCGTCGGCTGACGCTGCACCGGAGCTGTGGGCGGCAGACCGGGGAAGAGTGGGCGGTCGTTCGGCTCGGTGAAGGGCTCCTGGGTCGCCTTCTCGACCAGAAGGGCGGGATCGACCGGCGGGCGCTCCGTCCATGGGCGGGGCTGCTGCTCGGCCCTGGCCCCCTCCTCCTTGGGTCCAATTTCCCTGGCTCCGACATCATCGGCGCCTTGGGCGGCGGCATGAACGAGCGTCGTCCCCGTGATCAGGGCGGCGAGAATCAAGCTGGCTTTCATCGATGCGACGTCCGCTGCGTTAGAGAAAGGCCGTGATGGCGGAAGCGAGCGCCTCGGCGTTCTCCTCAGGCACCCAGTGGTTGGCCCGGTCGATGGTCCGGAAGGTCACGTCGTCCGCGACCTCGCGCATCATGCCCTCGGTCATCGACGCGAAGGCGCTGTGCGCGCCGGCAAGCGCCAGCACCGGGAAGTTCAGCTTCCCGTCCTGGTCCAGGTCGGCGCGGTTGCGCTCGGCGTCTAGCGGAAAGGCGCGGTAGACCTCGAACCCCGCCCGCATCGCGCCGGGACGCGAGAAGGCGCGCACGTAGCGCGCGACCGCCTCCAGGCCGATGGCCTCGGTGTCGAAGGCGAGGTCCTGGTAAAAGCGCTCCAGGTAGAGCTGCTCTCGCCCGGCGGTGAGGAGCTCGGGCACGTCGGGCGCCCGGTGGAACTGGAAGTGCCAGAGCCGGTCCGTGTTACGCAGGCTCTCCTCGTAGGCCGCGGTGCCCGGCAGGGGCGCCTCCATCACCACGAGACGTTCGGTTCGGGCCGGAAAGCGGCGGGCGAAGGCGTAGGCCACCATCATCCCGATGTCGTGGCCGACGACCGTCACCGGCCCTGTGAGCCCGAGATGGTCATAGAGAAGCGCGTGGAGGTCCCCCGCCATGGTGTACTTGTCGTAGCCGCCCGGCGGCTTCGAGGACCCGCCGGCGCCGCGATAGTCGGGAGCCACGACGCGCAGGCCCGCCGCGACGAGGAGGGGGACCACCCGGCGCCACGCATAGGCCGTCTCCGGGTAGCCGTGGACGAGTAGCACGGTGCGCTCGCCCCTCCCGGCGACGCCGTGATGGATGCGGATGCCGGGCTCGACCTCGGCCGAGCCCCATTCGATGGTTGTGTCGCCCCAGTTCTCGCGCATGGGTCTCTCCTGATTGGGGGGGTGGGCGCCGACGCTGACCCGTGGTCGAGCGCTGGTCGCGAGGTTCACCAAGCCTGCTTGGTGGGATGGATGACGACGTCGTTCACGGTCACGTTCGCGGGCTGGTCGAGGGCGTAGGCCACTGCGTCCGCGACGGCCTCGGGGGGGATGGCGTCCCTGTTCAGCTCAGTCGCCGCCTTGCGCCCCTCGGCGTCCGAGACCTTGTCGGCCCAGCCGGTGTCGATCACGCCGGGGCTCACCATCGACACCTGGATGCCGTTCGCGACGCCGACCTCCTTGCGCAGGCTCTCGGTGATGGCCCGGACGAAGAACTTGGTCGCGCTGTAGACGCCTGCGCCCTCGCCGACGTTGATGCCCGCGACCGAGCTCATGTTCAGGATGCGCCCGGACCTGCGCTTCAGCATCGGTGGCAGCACCGCCGCGATGGCGTGGAGGTAGCCGCGCAGGTTGGTGTCGATCATCCGGTCCCAGTCGTCGACCGCCGTGT
Source organism: Methylorubrum sp. SL192 (assembly GCF_026672325.1). Taxonomy (NCBI): domain Bacteria; kingdom Pseudomonadati; phylum Pseudomonadota; class Alphaproteobacteria; order Hyphomicrobiales; family Methylobacteriaceae; genus Methylorubrum; species Methylorubrum sp. SL192. Next base: position 2,783,778 of record NZ_JAPPQV010000003.1, on the reverse strand, counting down.
CCTTCCAGGCGGAGAAGAGCATCAGGCCGGCGTTGTTCACCAGGATGTCGACCGGGCCGTAGGTCTCCTCGGCGAAGGCGGCGAGCGCCTTTGCGTCGGTCCGGTCAGTGACGTCCGTGACCCTATACGTCGCCGTTCCCCCAGCCTCCGTGATCTCAGAGACCAGGGCACGCAGCTTGTCCTCGTTGCGGGCGGCCAGGACGACCTTGGCGCCCGAGGCCGCGAGCCGCTTGGCGGTGGCGGCGCCGATCCCGGAAGACGCACCGGTGACGATCGTCACCGCGTTGGTAAGGTTGCTCATGGTGCTTCCCCTCAGCCCTGCAGCTTCGTCTTCTCGGCGTGGCGCGCGGCCTTCACCGGCTCGGGCGTGACGCGGTTGTCGACGACGGTCTGCTTGGTCTCCTCGTCGCCGCCGACAACGTGGTCGACGTCGTTCATCAGGGCCTCGAAGCCCTGCCGGGCGACCTCGGTCTTGTCGTTCTTCTTGCCCTGGTCGATGGCGCTGGAGGCCATGCCGGCGTTCTTGTGGAACTGGCTGTCGGTGGCGCCGGGCAGCAGGGCCGTCACGGTCACACCGGTCTCCCGGAGCTCCTCGCGCAGGCTCTCGGCAAACATGAAGCCGAAGGCCTTGGACGGGCCGTAGACGGTCTCGTAGGGGGTCGGCATTGTGGCCGAGACCGAGGACGTGATCAGGATGCGGCCGCGCCCGTTCGGGACCATGTGCTGCACGACGCGCTTGGCGAGGTGCACGGTGCCGGTGATGTTGATCGCGATCAGCCGGAACTCGGCCTCCAGCGTGTTGTCGACGAAGGCGCCGCCCTGGCCGATGCCGACGTTGAGCGCCGCCGCCTCGACCGGCCGGCCGAGCCCGGTGACGAAGGTCCAGAAGCCCTCGACGCCTTCGTAGGTCGCGGCGTCGGCCTTGTGCGGGTAGGCCTCGGCGCCGAGCTCGCGCAGGGCGTCGGCCGCGGTGTGCACCTTGTCGCTGGAGCCGGAGATGGCGACGTCGAAGCCGTTTTGGGCGAACTGCTTGGCGAGCTCGAAGCCGATGCCGGACGAGCCGCCGGTGACGAGCGCGAGAGGACGTTGGGTGGTCATAATTTCACTCCTCGGTTTGCACGGTGATGCGGGCATGGGCCGCCGTTCACGGGGAGGAAGCCCCCCTGTGTGGTTCGGCGCCCCAGGCGCCGTTGGTGTCGATGCGGTGACGAAGACTTAACGAACTCGGAGGCGGTTGGCTGCTTCGGATCCGTTCACCTGAATTGCACGGTGAGTTGAGTGGTGCTCACAATAGTCCGCGCGTCGGACTAGGCCGGCGGGTAGGCGACGCGGTACCGGAGTGAAACGGCGCCCGCCGTACGGACCTCAGTGGAGACGAGGCTCAGCCGGACGCGGTCGGCCAGTCCTTCCTCGCCTGCCTCGAACAGGGTCTGACTGCCCGAATGGCCGCCGATGGCCGGGAACAACACCAAGCTGATCTCGTCCACCAGCCCCGCCTTCAGGAAGGCGGCGTTGGTATGGGCGCCCCCTTCCAGGATCAGCCGGCGGACGCCGAAAGCCGAGGCCAGCACATCGAGCGTTCGCCCGAGGTCGATCTCGGGACCGTCCGACACGACGTAGGAGATACCGTCGGCGGCGAGTTCGGCGAGGTGGGCGTTGGGGACGTCCCTGCCTAGGACCATGATCAGGGGCGCCCCGTAGGTTTCCGGCCCGGTCCAGTGCAGTTTTCCGTGCTGGTCGATCAGCACCGCGTACTCCTCGGCCCCCGCCCTGGCGACGTGGACCGGACGCTCCACCGCGGGCACCGGCTCCGGCGGATGCGCTCGTCCCTCGGCAAACTCCTCGCCCACGGCACGGCCGGCGATCCAGGCGTCACCCTCCAGCGCCTCGTGCACGCGGTCGTATTCCGCGATCAACGCCTCCGACGAGCGCCCCGTCGAAGGGCTCCAGCGGTCGACGAGCAGCTCGCCGTCGAGGGGCCCCATCATGTGGCAGATGACGTACGGCCTCATGCGCCGGTCTCCTGTGCGACGAAGGCGTCGAAGCGCCCCTTCCAGTCAGGATGCCAGCGCGAGAGCGCCGGCCGGTTCTCGGTGATGTCCCGGGCGCCCCAGAGGATGCGGGCGGCGTCGAGTTCGGGCGTGACGACGTTGTCCGGGCAGAGGATGTAGAAGTCCCCGCGCCGGAAGCGGCCCTCGAAGTGGGCGAGCAGGCGCTCCGCCGTCCATGCCTCGTCGGGTATGGTCACGCCGGCGGGCTTCTGGGCGGCGTTCATCGGCGTCCAGGTGTACCCGGGAACGAGCAGATGGGCCGTCACCTTGTTCCCGGCCTCGGCGCGCAACTCGTGCGCCAACTGCTCGGTCAGCACCTTCACGCCGGCCTTGGCGACCGAGTAGGCGGCGTTGCCGGGCGGGGTGGTGATGCCCTCCTTGGAGCCGAGGTTGACGACCGCCCCGCGGCCGCCCTGGGCGAGCATGCGCGGCACGAAGATCGATTGCGCTGTGACGATGGAAAGTAGGTTCACCTCAAGCTGGAGGCGCCAGGCGGACGGGTCGGTCCAGGGCCCGGCGCCGGCGATGACGCCGGCGTTGTTCATCAGGACCGCGACCTCGCCGAAGCCGTCGTAGGCTGATGTGCACAGCGCGCTCAGGTCGTCGGCGGACGTGACGTCGCCGACCGTGGTCCGCACGTCCGCCCCCCGGCCGAGATCGCAGACGAGATCCCGGAGGGCGTCCTCGTTCCGGTCGAGGAGGCAGAGCCTCATGCCGAGCGTGGAGAAGTGCCGAGCGGCCGCGGCGCCGATCCCGAGCGCCGCGCCCGTGATGACCGCGACGCGGCCCGGTGCGAGAAGATCGTCGTTCATCGTTATCGCCCCCTCACTTCAGGCCCGAGCCGGGCTCCGCCCCGCCGGAATGGGCCGCGGCCTTGGCGGTGTCGGGTAAGATATTGTTGAGCACCCGGCCGATGAACTTCGAGCCGGGCTTGCCGGCGACCACGCGGTCCTTTCCGGCCTTCATCGCCTCGTACCCCTCCTGGGCGACCTTGGTCGGGGCGGCTTTCTCGCCCAGGCCGAGCTTGGTCGTGTCCATGCCGGCGCGGTGCCAGAACGGGGTGTCGACCTCGCCCGGCAGCAGCAGCGTAAAGCTGACGCCGCTGTCCTTCACCTCCTCCTTCACCGCCTCGACGAAGCTGATCAGGAATGCCTTCGTGCCGCCGTAGACAGCCTCGTAGGGCGTCGGCATCGTGCCGGAGATCGAAGCCGTGTAGAGCAACCGGCCCGCACCGCGCTCCACCATCGCCGGCAGCAGTCGCTTGGTCAGGTGGACCTGCGACGCGACGTTGAGTTGGATCATCTTGAGTTCGGCCACGAGGTCGGTCCCGCCGACGAAGTAGCCGCCGACGTCGACGCCGGCGTTCAGGGCCGCCGCCGCCAGGGGGCGACCCGTCCCGGCCACTGCCTGGGCGAGGGCCTCGACGCCGTCGTACTCGGTGAGGTCAGCCTTCACGACGATGGCCTCGACGCCGGTCGCGCGGACCGCATCGGCGGTGCGCTCCAGACCGTCGTTCCGGCCGCTCGCCGTGATGAGGACGTCGTGGCCGTCGGCTGCGAACAGCCGGGCGAGCTCGTAGCCGATGCCGCTGGAAGCGCCGGTGACGAGCGCGAGGGGGCGATGGGTGTCGGTCATGGCATGGTTCTCCGGGTCAGGGACAGCCGAGCGCGTCGGCGGCCTCGATGAGGCTGTCGACGACGACGTCCCAGCGTTCGGCGGGGGCGAGGTCGGTGGTTTGGTTCGGACCGTGCTCGAGCGGCCGGCGAACGAACACCGTCCGGAGGCCGCAGTCCCGGGCGGCCTTGAGGTCGTCGTTATGGGCTGCGACCATGCCGACCTGCTCCGGCGGCAGGCCGACCGCCTCGGCCGAGCGCAGATAGGTCTCCGGCGTCGGCTTGTAGGATCGGGCGATCTCGGCCCCGACAATGACGTCCCAGGGCAGGCCGCCGAACCGGGCGAGTCGCATCATGCCAGCGAGATGGCCGTTGGAGAGCGGGCCGAGGGCGAAGCGCTGCTTGAGTCGGGTGAGCCCCTCAACGCTGTCGGGCCAGGGGTCGAGCCGTTCCCAGGCCCGGTTGAGATCGGCGAGTTCCTCCTCCGGGAGGTCACCGACCCGCACGCCATGCCGGGCCAATACAGTCTTCAAGTTTTCGCCGTTAAGGACGTCGAGGCGCACCCAGGGGCGACGGCCCGAGCGCACTTCCTCCATCGCCGGCTGGTAAAGGGAGCGCCACTCGTCGGCGAAGGCGAGCGGATCGAGGCCGATGCCATGGCGATCGAGAAAGGGCGCGGCCGAACGGGCTACGCCGGAACGCCAATCGACCACGGTGCCGAAGGTATCGAAGCCGAGGAATCCCAGGTGATTGAAACCGGTCATGCCCTCAGACCTCGTCGGTCCAATGGTGAACGGGCCTGAAGCCCAGGACGCGCTTAGCCTTCTCGTTCGAGAGGATGACCTCGTTGCCGTTGAACGCCTTGCGCCGCTCCGCCTTCGGGAAGTGGAGTTCGAGGAGCTCCGCCGTCGGCGTGCGCATCACCGTCTCGTCGTTTGTGATGAGGAACGCGTCCTTGCCAGGGGCCTCGTACCGGATCGCGCATTCGATAGCCTGGGCGGCGTCCCGGTTGTCGATGTAGGTCCACATGTTCCAGAGGCGCTGGGTCGGGTCGTCCTGCCAGCCTTCGAACTTGGCGTAATCCTGCGGGTCCATGACGTTCGACAGCCGTAGGCAGGTGATGCGCATCTCCGGGTCGTTGAGACAGAACTGACGCGCCATCTCCTCGCCCAGCACCTTGGTCAGCGCGTAAACGTTGTAGCCGCGCATCGGGTAGTCCTCGTCCACCGGGACGTAGGGGGCGTCGGTCTTGTCGAACGGAACGCCGATGCCGACCTCGGAGGCCGCCCAGACGATGTCTTTGATGCCGAGCCGGCGCGCCGCCTCGAAGACGTTGTAGGTCGCCATCATGTTGAGCCGGAACTCGTCGCTGTCAGGCAGCATGCGCGGGTGCGGGATGCTGGCGAGGTGCACGACGACGTCGAACGCCTTCGGTTCGGCCCGGGCGTAGGTGTCCTCGCCGGCGGACGACAGGGCGTCGAGCGCCTGGCCGAAGTCGGTCAGGTCCGCGACCATTGCCAGCTCGTTCGGATCGGACGGCGCATCGCGGTCGATGACGAAGACCTCGTAGCCCTTGTCCTTGAGATGCGGCACGAGGGTCCGGCCGACCTTCCCATGGCCTCCAGTCACGGCGATGCGCTTGCTTTTTCCAGCCATGTCCGACCTCAATTGTCAGTGGATGCCGGCGTCCGGCCCTACCCACATCTAACTACGCTAACGTGCGCTTGTGCCGCCCTGAAATTCACCGTAGCGTTCAGGTGAACTCAACACTGAGCTGGAGCGGCAATCGTGGTTGGACTGACCCGGGGCGACCTGGGCGACCTCAACCTGTTCCGCATGATCGCTCGGGCCGGCGGCTTCCGGCGCGCCGCCCTCGAACTCGACGTCTCACCGTCGGCGCTGAGCCACGCACTGCGCGGGCTGGAGACGAGGCTCGGCGTGCGCTTGTTCAACCGGACCAACCGCGCCGTCACCCTGACTGAGGCCGGCGCCGACTTGCTGGCGCGGCTGGAGGCCGGGTTCGGCGCCATCGAGGAAGGCCTGGAGACGCTGAACCGGTACCGGGGAAAGCCGGCCGGCCGCCTCCGGCTCAACGTGTTGACCGACGCCGCCCGCCTGGTGCTCGGACCGGCCCTTTCGGGTTTCCTCGCCGAGTACCCAGAAGTGAAGCTGGAGGTCGTGGTCCAAGACGACTTCGTCGATATCGTCGGAGGGGGCTTCGACGCGGGCATCCGCTTCGGAGGGCGCGTCCCCGAGGAGATGATCGCGGTCCCCATCGGAGGTGATATCCGATGGATCATGGTGGCCTCCCCGGGCTACCTTCGGAAGGCCCCTCCCCTGGAGCATCCATCTGACTTGGCGGCCCACCGTTGCATCGGTCTCAGGATGGGCACCGGCGCGATCTATCACTGGGAAGTTGAGCGGGGGGCGGAGCATCTCATCGTCGACGTCGCTTGGTCCGTCGTTCTGAGCGAGACAGCGCTTGCGGTGGCAATAGCAGAGACGGATGGTGGGATTACCTATTGCCAGGAGGGCTTGGTCGCGCTGCAGTTAGCGGCTGGTACTTTGCGGGAGGTACTGCCCGCATGGAGTTCACCCGGTCCGGGCTTCCACGTTTATTACTCAAGTCGCCGTCAAGTACCCCAAGCCCTTCGCGCACTGATCGCGTACCTGCGTATACGCGGCGGTACGGAGGAGCCGTGACCTACACATCTCTTACCGATCGGCAGGTACTAGAGGCTGTCATGAGTTAGCTGCGAGTAGAGCGGTTTCTAAGCACAGGGCAGACGAAGGCGACGAGGTGCAGGTCTGCCAGCGCACCGGCATATCGCTCGTAGTCTTTGACGAGCCGGCGGAAGCGGGTGACCCACGGCGAAGGAGGGCTTCACGGCTCAGCACCCGGGCAGGAACACGTCCTTCGACAGGCTCAGAATGAGAGCCGCGCTTAGGCTCGGGCAGCTTCACGACCCCGAGTTCGATGCCATGTTCGCGTGGCCGCGGCCGGTTTCTCGCCAGTGTAGCTCCGGTCGACGAAGGCGATGTTAACGCTGTCGTTGGTGGCCGACCGCACGGCCTTGGCCAAACGCTCAACCTGGGCGCGGTCATCGGCATTGGCCGGTGTGACGGGGGCCAGGGAAGGCCCGAGCGTGTCCACCGCCATGTGCAGCTTCGAGCTGGGATTGATTGGAAGGTATTCTAGTTGCTGGCTGAAAAAATTTTGAGATAGCGAACTCTCACGCCGAGATCTTGTGCGAAACCTCCTCTGACGCCGAACTCGTGGAAGAGACCCACTTGAATCTGCGTTGTCGGATCAAGAAAAGCCTGGACGATGCCGCGGAGTTGATGCGCTTCCGTTCGCAGGCCGTTGCGGACCCCGCCGATATACTGATCGCCGCCGAATGTGTAGGAGTGGCCGGCGGTTAGGAAGATCCCGTCCCCGGCTTCGTAGCGCACGTAGGATTGCAGCTGATAACTGGGATCCTGCTGCAGGGATTGCCGCACCAGGCCGCCGACGCGTGAATCCGTCGAGAACGTCGCGTCTCCGTAGAATTCGAAGTGGAATTTGGGCGCGAACCCCTGAATGTATCCCGCTTGAAGCGTCGCCTGGAAGATATCGGTGCCGATGTTGAGGGCGGCGTTCCGATCGAATTTTCCGAGCGGAATGCTGAAGAACGGCGTGATGCCGAAATAGGTCGCGTAGACCGGATCCGGCTTGTTGATTAGCCAAGCGGTCGCGGCCACGATAGGATTCGCCAGTCCGGTCGAGGACGGAACACGGGAGCCCGCGAGCCGCCCATTGTAGAGCGAACCGAACGGGATGAGGACCTGCGGATCCACAGTGATCCCCGCAATGTCGATCCAGTGCACGAAACGCGCGATGCCGACGGCAGAATCGAGTTCGTAGCCTTGCCCGATCGTTCCGGTCCCGATGACATTGATGGAGTTACGCTGCGCATACTGCCCGTACATAAGGAACGCGCTGGTTCCTGGAGGAAGCGCCGTGTAATCGCCCGGATCGACATCGATGGCCGAAGCCGGGCTGGCCGCGAGCATGATGGAGGCCGCAGCGTAAGTCGCCGCAGCGCGGCGCGACAGCAGGTATCCGCGTGTCGACCTCAAGAAGTCAGTGATCAGGTTGAACATAGCCCCTCGCAACAATAGTCTTGTCGAGTTCGTGTGCGGCGCCGGAGTCGCGACTCTGCGTTCCTCCGGCGCGAAACGGCGGTGCCTTAGCCCTGCTGCATCAGGAGTTTCGCCGCGCGCCAGCCGACCAGGATCGCGGGGGCGTTAGTGTTGCCCGTCGTGACGTGCGGCAGAACCGAGACGTCGACGATGCGCAGGCCCTTTACGCCCTTCACAAGCAGTGTCTCGTCCACGACGGCCATGTCATCTACGCCCATCCGGCAGGTGCTGGTCGGATGGAAGTAGGTCCAGACGGAGCGCCGCAGGAACTCTTGATATGCTGCCTTGTCGGCCGTCGGTCCCGGCAGGAGCTCCTTGCTGCGGAGGCTTGAGAACGCCGAGCTTCCACCGATCGCCCGCGCCAGATCCATCCCGGCCTTGAGCGCCTTGAAATCCTGATCAGTGCCCAGATAGTTGGGGTCGATCAGCGGGTCGACGCGCGGATCGGCCGAGGCGAGCCGGATGCTTCCGCGCGACTGAGGCTGCATGACGCCGCACAGGATCGAGTAGCCGTTTTTGACCCTGAACGGCAGGTCCGGCGTCGCAAACGGAATATCGAGATAGAGCGTAGCGATGTCCGGAGTCTTCAAGGAACTGTCGGACTTCGACCACATGTATACTTCGGAGGCATTGTAGAAAGACGGGGCAAGAGGAGCTTTTGCTTCGTAGTTGACGCCTGCGCCCAGGACGTGATCCTGGAGGTTCTGGCCGACGCCCGGCAGATCCGCGGCAACGGGGATGCCGAGCTTGCGCAGGTCGGCAGCCGGACCGAGCCCCGACAGCAGCATCAGTCGCGGCGTCGCGACCGCGCCGGCGGCGATGATGACTTCGCTGGTCGCCTTCACCTTCACCGGCTTTCCAGCGTGCAGGTACTCTACCCCGGTGCACCGACCGCCCTCGACGATCAGCCGCGTCACCGGCGCCTCGGTCAGGACCGTCAGGTTCTTGCGCGTCTCCATGGCGGGCTTGAGAAAAGCGACCGCCGTCGATTGCCGCTTGCCGTCGTAGATCGTGAAGTTGACCCAGGCCGGACCTTCAAATTGCTCACCGTTGAAGTCCTTCGTTTCCTTGTGGCCGAGCGACTCGGCGCCTTCGATGAACATGGCGCCGCCCGCGCTCCGCCGGCCGTCGGCCGGCTGGGTTACGTGAAGCGGACCGCCGACGCCCCGATAGGCGCTGGCGCCGCCCTGCCAATCCTCGAGCGCCTTGTAGTCCTTCAGGACGGACGCGTAGTCCCAGCCCTTGTTGCCGGCGGCGGCCCAGGAATCGTAGTCGTTCTGGTGGCCGCGGCAGTAGATCATCGCGTTGATGCTGCTGCATCCGCCGAGGACTTCTGCCCGGGGCCAGTCGATGACGCGACCGCCGACATTCTTCTGCGGTACAGTCTTGAAGTGCCGCACATACGGCTTGTCGAGCGTCAGGGCCCAATCCCGTGGGTTGTGAATCTCCGGGGCGGCATCGACGCCGCCCGCTTCGAGGACGAGGATTCGAGCATCGGTCTGCATCGCGAGGGCGCCCGCAAAGGTTCCGCCGGAAGATCCTGCGCCAATCACGATGTAGTCGTAAGCTTCGGAGAGGGGTTCTACCTCCCGGGTCGTCTTAGCGAAGGCACGTCCCGATGCGGCTAGGGATAGGGACTGTGCGACGGCAGCCGACAAGCCGACCGAGATCGCGGACTGGATGAAGGCGCGTCGGTCGAGATGTCCCTTCTTGTAATCCGACAGAAAGCGGTCGACCGACCCTGTCTTGGAGTTCTTGGTCATCCTCATCTCCTCACCATTCACGTTTTTCGTTTTTTGTTTTGTTGATTGGGCCGCCCAGGCAGACAGCAGCATGCATCGACCCGACGCGGCCGACGACGACTTGTCTGAAGACGGACTTCCGGTCCGGAGCCTGCCAATTCCGTCCTGTCCGGGAATCGGGGCCTTCCCCGTCGAAGCGCGCTCGCGCCGCTTCCGTGCGCCTGAAGACTCGGCCGGCTTTTTTACGAACCGCGTTCTCCAGGACCTCGCTCCGGACTTTCAATCCGGGGCGAGGCTGTGAACCGCCGCCTTCGGCCTCACCTCGTCCGAAAGCGCGCAACTCGATTGGGAGGTGAGGCGCGCGCCGGCTGCCCTCACGAGAGCTTTACAGCCTCAAATGGATCGCCGCGGCCATGGTCTCGGAGACTTCGCGCGACTCGGCGTGACCAGCGCCCTGCTAGCGGGCGGTCATGACGACCTTGGTATTAGTATATTCCGACAACCCCTCGCGGCCGTTCTCGACCCCGAGACCGGATTGCTTGTGGCCGCCGAACGGAATGTCGATGCCGTGGATATGGATCTCGTTGACCCAGACCGTTCCGGCCTCGAGGCGGCTCGCGATCCCGTAGGCCTTGGCCTTGTCGCGTCCCCAGACTGAGGCCGCGAGGCCGAACGGCGTTTGGTTGGCGCGGGCGATCACATCCCCGATATCGTCGAAGGCTATGATCGGGAGCACAGGGCCGAACGGCTCCTCCTGGACGATCCGGCTCTGTTCGGGCGGATTGTCGACGATCGTCACCGGAACGAAGTTGCCGGCCTGGCTCTCATCGATCTTTCCGCCGAGCGGGACGCTGTAATTGTTCTTGGCGATATCGGCGAAGAGGTCCTTGAGCTTGTCGAACTGCATCCGGTTCTGGATCGGCCCGAGATCGGTCTCTGGATCCATGCCGTCCCCGACCTTCCGTTCGCGGGCATAGGCAACGAACTCCTTCACGAAGTCGGCGTGGATGTCGGAATGGACGTAGAGCCGCTTGATCGCGATGCACCACTGCCCGGAGTTGCCGAAGGCGGCCCAGAACAGCTTCGGAATCAGATCCTTGTAATCGGCATCCGGAAGCACGATCGCCGGATCGTTGCCGCCGAGTTCCAGGGTCAAGCGCTTCAGGTTGACCGCACCACTTTCCATGACCCGCTTTCCGGTCGCGGTCGAGCCGGTAAAGCTGACCTTGGCGATATCGGGATGTCCGGTCAGGTGCTGACCGAGTTCATTGCCGCCTGACACGATGTTCAGAACGCCCTTCGGCAGAATCCCCTGCGCGATCTCGCCGAACCGCAGCGTGCAGAGCGGTGTATAGGGCGACGGCTTCATCACCATGGTGTTGCCCGTGATGAGGCACGGCGCGATCTTCCAGAGGCCGAGCAGAACGGGAAAGTTCCAGGGCGTGATCGCCGCCACGACCCCGAGCGGCGTAGATTGCGTCTCGACAACGTGCTGGTCGGTCTCCTCGATGATCTCGTGCGGCAGCCGGCGCTTGGCGACTTCGCGGACCCAGTAGATGGCGGCCTCGACCTCGCCTTTGGCCATGGAATGGCGAGGCTTACCCTGTTCGAGGGTGAGAAGCGTCGTCAGTTCCTCGCTCTGGGCCTGAAGGGCGTCGGCGAAGCGCGTCAGGTAGCCCTCGCGCTCGCCCCAGGGGAGACTCGACCAGCCGGGAAAAGCCGCCTTCGCCGCTGCCACCGCGGTGTCGAGTTGATTGATGGTTCCAGCCGGCGCCTGCGCCAGGACCGCGCCCGTGGCGGGGTTGTAGACGTCGAAGGTTTCGGCGGCTTCGACGAGCTCTCCAGCAATGGAAAGACGGTAGGGCGACTCGAAGTCGATTCCGGCCTTGGCCATGGAAATTCTCTCCCCTCTGCCCGAACCGGCCCCTTGGAACGAAGGCATAGATGTGGCGGGCATTTCTTCTTTTTAGAACTGGAGCGAACCTGAGATGCGCGATCAACAGTCGATTTTACTGTAGATGCACGCGTCTTTCTCTGTCGAGAGAGGAGGTTCGATTGGCAGATGAAGATTGAACTCCCGGACCATATGTGTCAATAATACTGAACATATGGAGCCATAGGAAAAAAATATGGAACTCCGGCATCTTCGCTACTTCTCGGCTGTCGCGGAGGAGTTGAATTTCACGCGCGCGGCCGCACGCCTCGGGATCGGCCAGCCGCCTCTGAGCCAGCAGATCCAGCAACTCGAACGGGAGATCGGGACGCCCCTGTTCTACCGTCCCCCTCGGGGGGTGTCGCTGACCGAGGCCGGCAAGCGGTTCCTGCGGGATGCCCAGGAGATCCTGTCGCTGTCGGACAGGGCGATCGAGAATGCGCGGCGCGCCTCGCGGGGTGAGACCGGCACCTTGCGGGTGGGCTTCACCTCCTCCGCCGCGTTCCACCCCTTCGTGTCCGCAATCATTCGCGATTTCGGAATTGCCCATCCGGGTGTCGGCATCAATCTGATCGAAGACACCACCGCCCAGTTGTTGCAGGCTCTGAATGGCAGCCGGCTCGATGCGGCCTTCATGCGTCCGGCAAGTGGCGAGGCGCGATCGCTCGCGTGCCACCTCCTCTTCAAGGAGCCGATGCTGGTCGCGCTCCCGTCTGGGCATCCCTGCGCGAATCAGGCCAAGATCCCGCTCTCGGCGCTGTGCGATGAGACCTTCGTGCTCTACCCCCGCCGAAACGGCCGCGCGCTGTACGACGCCATCATCCAGGCCTGCGAGCAGGCGGGTTTCCAGCCGCGCATCGCGCAGGAGGGGCCGCAGATGGCCACCACGATCAACCTCGTCGCGGCCGGGGTCGGCGTCTCCATCGTCCCGGCCTCCATGAGCCAGATCCAGGCGCGGGGCGTCCATTTCCGGGAGATTGCCGGCCCCGGCCCCAAAGCGGCCCTCAGCCTCGTCAGCCTGCATTCCGACGCGGCCAGCCCCCTGCACAACTTCGTCGACCTAGTGCTCCGGCACGTCAAGGATGGGCAACTGAGCCGCGACTGACGGGCGCGACCGTGCCATTCGGCATCAAGCCGGATAGCTCAAAGTCGAACCGCCCGATTTCAGGCCGGCCTCGTTGTCCGGGCTTTCCGTTCCGCCTCGACAAGGGGAGATGTCCTACGGAGACGCATCGGCCGCGGCATCGAGAATGCGCTCGGCCAGTCGCATATGCGGTCGGTCGATCATCACGCCGTCCAGGACCATGACGCCCGATCCTGGATTGTCCATGAAAAGCTTGTAGACGGATTGGGCCCACCGGATCCGTTCCGGCGAGGGCGTGAAGGCCGTCGCGACGGCTTCGAGCTGGTTCGGGTGGATGCACAGCTTCCCGGCAAAGCCGTCCCGTGCCGCGGCCGCGATCTCCGCGTCGAAGGCCGGGGATGGATGCGGATTGGGCCAGGGAGTATCGATCGCGGGCACCTGAGCCTGCGCGGCGGCGACCAGCAGCATCGCTCTGGCGGCGGCAAGAGGGGCGGCGAGCGTGCCATCCGCGGCGCGCGGGGCGATCCCGAAATCGACGGCCAAGTCCTCGGCGCCGAACAGAAGCGCCCGCAGCCGTGGCGTCACTCCGTCATAACGCATGCTTGGCAGGGCGCTGGCCGACTCGGTCACCAGCGGCAGGATTCCGATCTTGCCGAGCGGCAATCCGTTGGCATGTTCGAGAGCCTCGAGATGATGGTCGAGACGTCGCAAGTCTTCGGGACAGCTACACTTCGGTAGAAGGATGGCCGCAGGGCTCTGCGGCACTACGGTCGACAGGTCATCGAAGTACCACGGCGTATCCTGCGGATTGATCCGGACCACGACGTCGGACGGGCCGGATCGACCGGCGAGGACCTCAGCCGCGATCGATCTCGCCGCTTCCTTCGCCCGCACGGATACGCTGTCCTCCAGATCGAGGATCACGACGTCCGCGGAGGAGCTGAGGGCTCGGGTGATTTTGCGCTCGGCATCCGCAGGACAGAAGAGGAGAGTCCGAAGTTTCATGGCCTGTGCGCCTCTGGAGAAGGGATCAAGGAACGCTGGCACGCATGCTGGAGGCCGGATCGAGGAGGATGCGCTTGCCGAGTAAGGCGCGCGCGCTCCCTGCTCGGAACGCTCTGCGGTTACGGCTTCGGAGGCTCCGGCGCGCGCAAGGTCACCGCCATGACGAGCAGGCCGACAGAAATTAGCGGGACCGTGAAGATGAGGAACAAGACGGAGAGGGGCTGCTGCGCGGCCAGCAGCCAGCCGGCGATGAGGGGGCCGATCACCGCCCCTGATCGCCCGACCCCGATGCACCAGCCGATCCCCGTGCTGCGCACTTGGGCCGGGTAGGCGCCGGCAACGAGGGGATACAGGCCGTTGAAGCCGCCCTGCACGGTGAAGCCGATGCAGAATGCGACCAGCAGGGTCAGGGTGACCGACATGGGCACGGCGAAGGCCACCAGCGACAAGGAACCACCGAGCATCATCAGCAGCACGAGGCGTCGGACGTCGAACTTGAATAGCAGCCAGCACAGGGCGAGGCCGCCCGAGAACGCCCCAAAATTGTAGACCGTGCCCGCCACGATGGCTTGGCTGCGATCCAGGCCGGCCTCGATGGCGAGGCGGGGGATCCAGGCAATGGCGAAGTACAGGGTCATGTAGCAGCAAAAAAACGCCGCCCAAAGTAGGAGCGTCTGCCTCCACTGGCCGTAATCGAACAACAGCCTGAAGCTGACCGGCTTGCGCTCGCCGACCTCGGTAAGCGTCAGCATCGGCGGCTGGCCCATGCGACGACGAATGGCATTGATGCAGGCGAGTGCCCCACGCGGCTGGCGCTTCTCGAGGAACTCCAGGGATTCTGGAAGAAGCATGACGGCGAAAGGAAGCAGGATCAGGGTCGCCCCGCCCGCAGCGCTCATCAGCACGCGCCAGCCGAGATCCGGCAGCCACGCATTGACCGCGAGCCCCGCGAGCATGGCCCCGATGGGATAGCCGGCCTGGAGCAGCGCCACCGAGACGATGCGATAGCGGGCCGGTGAGTACTCGGACGTGATGGCCGCCATGCTGGCCAGGATGGCGCCGATGCCCAGTCCCACGATGAATCGCAGGACGATCAGGGTCGTGATGTCCGGGGCGAAGCCGCAGCTGATCATCGACAGGCCCATCAGGGCGACGGACCACAGGATGACCGGGCGGCGGCCGAACTGATCCGCGAGCGGTGCGAGCACCAGCGCGCCGACCATCATGCCGGCCAGCGCGGCGCTGAAGACCACGCCGAGCGCCGCGGCGCCGATGTTCCAGTCGCTGGTGATGGCGGGCGCCAGATAAGACATCATGAGGATGTCCATCCCGTCGAGCATGTTCAGGACGAAGCAGGTGCCGACCGCAAATGCCTGAAGGGAAGTCCAGCGGGACGCTTCATCGTTATTGTATGCAATCACGGCGACGCCCGGCGACGATGGTACTGCGCTCATGTTCACTCCGCACGCTCGCCTTGATGGATCAAAGTCGCCGCCGATAAGCCGTCGCGAATGCTTGAAAAAATTGGATTTTTGCTTCCTGTCCGGTCGGGTGGCGTCATCGTCCTCATTTTTCGGGGACGACCCTCCGTCGCTCGGGATCGACACTCGTCTCTTATTGACGACGCGCCGGTCACGCGCGGGGCCTGGGCGGTCTGTATCTCACCGGCCCGACGCGGCCGGCCGCGATCAGGCCGTGCTAGACGTCTGGAAGATCGGCCGCCGCCAAGCGCTCGGCCCTGAGGCGTGAACATTATCCCCCTCCGCCGTTACCGCCACGGTGACGGGCATGTCCTTGACCTCGAACTCGTAGATCGCTTCCATACCGAGATCCGCGAAGGCGAGGACGCGGCTCGACCGGATCGCCCGCGAGACGAGGTAGGCGGCGCCGCCCACCGCGCTCAGATAGGCGCGCCGGTGCGCCTTGATCGCCGCAACCGCCGCCGCGCCGCGCTCCGCCTTGCCGATCATCGCCAGCAGGCCGAGGCCGAGCATCGTGTCGGTGAACTTATCCATGCGGGTCGCGGTCGTCGGACCGGCCGGGCCCACGGCTTCGCCGCCCACCGGATCGACAGGCCCGACATAGTAGATGACGCGGTTTCCGAACGAGACCGGCAGCGGTTCTCCGCGAGCGAGCATATCCTGAATGCGCTTATGCGCCGCGTCGCGGCCCGTGAGCATGTGTCCAGACAGGAGCAGCCGGTCGCCCGCCTTCCAAGACTGGACCTCGGCTAGCGTCAGCCTGTCGAGATCGACAGGGCGGGCTTGCGTGTCGGGGACCCATTCCACGTCGGGCCAGGCGGCCAGGTTGGGCGTCGGCAGAAAGGCTGGGCCGGAGCCGTCGAGGACGACATGCGCGTGGCGCGTCGCGGCGCAGTTCGGGATTATCGCCACGGGCTTCGAGGCCGCATGCGTCGGCCAGTCGAGGATCTTGACGTCGAGCACCGTGGTGAGTCCGCCGAGGCCCTGCGCCCCGATGCCGAGCGCGTTAATCCGGTCATGCAGTTCGATGCGCAGGGCCTCGATGTCGTTGGCCGGTCCGCGCGCCTTGAGCTGCGCCATGTCGATCGGGGCCATGAGCGATTCCTTGGCCATAACCATGGCCTTCTCCGCGGTCCCGCCGATGCCGATCCCCAGCATGCCGGGGGGCACCAGCCGGCCCCCATGGTCGGCACGGTCTCCAGCACCCAGTCGACGAGCGAGTCAGACGGGTTGAGCATCTTGAACTTGGCCTTGTTCTCCGAGCCGCCTCCCTTCGCCGCTACGGTCACCTCCACCGTGTCGCCCGGCACCATCTCGACGTGCAGGACGCTCGGGGTGTTGTCGCGGGTGTTCCTGCGCGTGAAGGCCGGGTCGGAGACGATCGACGCCCGCAAGGGATTCGACGGGTCGAGATAGGCCCGGCGCACACCCTCGTCGACGACCGCCTGAAGGCTCCGGTCCGAGGCCAGCGTGCAGCCCTGCCCCCACTTCACGAACACCGTGACAATTCCGGTATCCTGGCAGACCGGGCGGTGGCCTTCGGCCGACATCCGGCTGTTGGTGAGGATCTGCGCGATCGCGTCCCGGGCGGCCGGCGCTTCCTCGCGGGCATAGGCCTCGGCCAGCGCGTGGATGTAGTCCAGCGGATGATAGTAGCTGATGTATTGCAGCGCGTCGGCCACGCTGTCGGTCAGATCCTTGGCCTTGATCACGGGCATGGATGTGGCTCCGGAATCCGCGTCTCACGGGAGGGGCCGGCCTGAGCCAAACTCAGGCTCGCCGCTTCGTCATGGGTACGGTGTCTGTCGCGACGGGGCGTTTCTGAGCGGCGCCGGGCGGATCCCGCCGCCGCCCCCCGCTTTACACCGTCCGTCCCCCGTCTACGGGCAGTTCGACGCCGGTGATGAAGTCGGCAGACGCGAGATAAAGGGCGGCCTGAGCGACATCGTCCGCCTCGCACAGGCGGCCGAGCGGGATGCTGCTGAGAAACTTGGCGCGGTTCTCGGGCGTGTCCGGCATGCCCATGAAGTCCTCCAGCATGCCGGTGACGCCCATGACCGGGCAGATGACGTTTACCCGGATGTTCCAGGGCGCGAGTTCGACCGCGAGCGACTTCGACAGCATGTTCGCGGCGCCCTTGGAGCCGTTGTACCACGTCAGCCCCGGCCGTGGCCGGATGCCGGCGACCGAGCCGACGTTGAGGATCACCCCGCCGCCGTTGTCGCGCATCGCCGGCACGGCCGCATGGACCATGTGGTAGATCGACTTGACGTTGACGCTGAACACCCGGTCGAAGGTCGCCTCATCGACCTCGAGCAGCGGGCGGTTCTTGTGCGTGTAGCCCGCGTTGTTGACGATGATGTCGGGTGTGCCGAACCTGCCGGTGACCACGGCGATCAGCCGTTCGATGTCCGGCCGTGACGAGACGTCGGTCCGCACGGCGATCGCCTTGTCCTCGCCCAGCGCCCGCGCGACGGCGGCGGCCTTGTCGGCGTTGAGATCGGCGATGGCGACGCGGGCACCATTCTCGACGAAGCGGTGGGCGATCGCCTCGCCGAAGCCGCTCGCCGCACCCGTGACGATGGCAGTCTTGCCCAAAAGCTTCATTTAGTCCCCCCTTTTTCTTGTTGTGTCTCAACCGTGATTGAAGACCGTGGTCTTGGTCTTGCTGAAGTCGTGCAGGGCGGCAAACCCCTTCTCGCGCCCGTGGCCGCTCTTGCCCGAGCCGCCGAACGGCAGCTCGATGCCCGCCCCGGCCCCGTAACAGTTGACGAACATCTGGCCGGTACGGACACGCTTGGCGAGGCGCATCTGACGCGCGCCGTCGCGGGTCCAGACGGCGGCGACGAGGCCATAATCGGTGCCGTTTGCCAGGGCCACCGCATCCGCCTCGTCGTCGAATGGTAGGGCCACGAGGACGGGGCCGAAAACCTCTTCGCGGGCGATGAGGTTGTCGCGCGGGGTCGGGCCGAACAGGGTCGGGCGCACGTAGAAGCCTTCCATGGGGGCCTCCTCGGCGATCACGCCCTGCGCGAGGACGGGAACGCCGTCCGCGATCGCACGATCGATGAAGCCCTGGACGCGGGCCTGCTGCTTGGCGGTGATGATCGGGCCGCACTCGAGATCCATCTCGGGCGAGCCGACGCGGACCTTGCCGAAGGCCTGCCGGAGCCGGCCGATGACCTCGTCGTAGGCGTTGCGCTCGATCAGGATGCGGCTGCCCGCCGAGCAGGTCTGGCCGCTGTTCTGGATGATCGCCTTGACGATAACCGGGATCGCCGCATCGAGGTCGGCATCTGCAAAGACGATCTGCGGCGACTTGCCCCCGAGTTCGAGCGTGCAGGTGATGAAGTGGTCGGCACAAAGCTTCTGGATGATCTGCCCGACCTCCGGTGAGCCGGTGAAGGACACGAAGTCTACGCCGGGATGGGCGGCGAGCGCGGCGCCCGCCCCTGCCCCGCGGCCCGTCACGATGTTCACGGCACCTCTCGGAAAACCCGCTTCCTCCAAGAGATCGACAAGGGCGAGCGCCGTCGCGCAGGCATCCTCCGCCGGCTTGAGCACCGTGGCATTACCGACCGCGAGCGCGGGCGCGAGCGTCCGTCCGAACATCTGCGCCGGGTAGTTCCAGGGCAGGATGTGACCGGTGACGCCGTGCGGCTCGTGCGTGACAGTGACGAAGTATCCGTCGAGGTAGGGGATGGTCTCGCCGTGCAGCTTGTCGGCGGCGGCGCCGTAGAACTCGAAGTAGCGGGCGAGCGCCACGATGTCGGCCCGAGCGACGCTCGCGGGCTTTCCGGTGTCGCGCGCCTCGATCTGCGCGAGGCGCGCGACGTCGCGCAGGATGAGCGTCCCAAGGCGGAGCAGCAGGCGGCTGCGGTCGAGCGCCGAGGTTTTGCCCCAGGCCCCTTGGTCGAACGCCTCGCGGGCCGCGCGGACGGCGCGGTCTACGTCGGCGGCGGTGCTGTCGGCGATCGCTCCGATCACCTGTCCGGTCGCGGGCTCGTAAACGTTCAGCGTGGCGTCGCCCTCCGACGCGGTCCACTGACCATCGATAAAGTTGCAGGATCGCGACATCAAGGATTGTTCCTTCAAGCACAGACAGTCATCAGAGGTTGCCTGGCGCGGACGTATGAAAGATCTGGCACATCGCCCCAGCTTCGATCCGGGGCGATGTGCCAGATCTTCGTTTCGGCATCGCCTCCCCCGAAAGCGGTCGCTGCCGTTCGGGATGAGGACCGATGCTTCCTAACGCGCCGCCGACGACCCAACTCGCGAGCGGCAAGACCGCCCTAGCCGATCGCGAGGATAGCTTTGGTGGCCGATAAGGTCTAATAAGGCGAATGCCCTAAACCGATGCATGGTGCTTATGGAGCTTCGGCACTTTCGCTATGCCTTGGCCGTCGCCGAGGAGCTTCACTTCACACGCGCCGCCCAACGGCTCGGGATCGCTCAGCCGGCACTCAGTCAGCAGATCCGGCAGTTGGAGGAGGAGTTCGGGACGCAGCTGTTTCATCGGCTGACCCGCGGGGTCGAACTGACGGAGGCTGGGCGCGCCCTTCTGCCCTATGCCCGGGCCGCCCTCGCGGCCGCCGACGAGGGCACCGCTGCGGTTCGGCGCGCAGCCAAAGGCGAACTGGGGCAGTTGCGCATCGGGTTCACCGGCTCGGCCTCGTTCAATCCGGTCGTGTCGGGCACCATCGGTCGCTTCCGTGATGCCTATCCGGAGGTGGAACTGGACCTGCAGGAGCAGGTCACGTCGATGCTGCTGCGATCTCTGCGCGAGGGACGCATCCAGCTCGCCTTCGGCCGCGCCGCGGACGACGAGACGGACGGCCTGCGCCGGATCGCCCTACCTGATGAATCGCTCTGGGCCGCGCTTCCGGCCAAGCACCGCTTGGCCGGGGCCGGGCGCATCGACCTTGGCAGCCTCGCGGTGGACCCGTTCATCCTGTATCCGCGGGCGAACGGGCGCCTCCTCTACGACGCCATCGTCGCAGCCTGCGGCCGGGCCGGCTTCAGCCCCCGCATCGTTCAGGAGGCGCCACAGATGGCCTCGACGGTGAATCTCGTCGCGGCGGGCGTCGGCGTCGCCCTCGTGCCTGCTTCGATGCGGCTGCTTCAAGCCCCGAGCGTCTCTTACGTCGAACTGTCGACGCCGGGCACGGTCGCGTCGCTCTCCCTGGTGCAGGGGCCGGACCTGCTCATGACCGCGTCGGTGCGGAACTTCATCCGCTGCCTCGAAGAGGCGAAGCGCGATCATGCGCCAGTCGAGCAAGATGCGTGCAGCGCATAAGCTGCGGCTATCGGATGGAGGGACCCTGTATATTGGACGGGGGTCCGCGGTGTCGGCATCACTTCTCCGGCTGGAGATGTGCGAGGGGCTTGGCAACGGATGGCAATTCCGTCCTTTATCGAGGGCTACGGTGAGGTCAGACCTTTCACCACCGCCTTCGCGGCTCCGCTCGATGCGGTCCGGACAGGTGCCCGCATCCGGAGCCAGCGGCCCGGTCAGAGCAAGGTGCTGCCCTCGATCCGGGAGGCGATCCTTGCCTGCGGGCTGAAGGACGGTGCCACGGTCTCCTTTCACCATCACCTGCGCAACGGCGACGACGTGCTGCGTGCGGTGATGCATGAGATCGCGGCCCTCGGCCTGCGCAACATCCGCGTCGCCGCGAGTTCGCTGTTTCCCGTTCATGCGCCGCTCGTCGAGCATATCCGCAGCGGGGTCGTGACGGGGATCGTGTCGAACTACATCACCGGTCCGGTGGCCGAGGCGATCACGGCGGGCGCGCTCCCGAACCCCGCGGTTCTGCAGACCCATGGCGGCCGCGCCCGCGCGATCGAGGCCGGCGAACTCACCATCGATGTCGCGTTCGTGGCGGCGCCGGCTGCGGACGTCTATGGCAACCTCAACGGCATCGACGGGCCCTCCGCGTGCGGGCCCTTGGGCTACCCGATGGTCGATGCCCGCCATGCGGATCGTGTCGTGGCGATTACCGACACGCTCTCGCCGCATCCCCTGACATCCATCGACATCGCGCAGGATCTCGTGGACTACGTTATCCCGGTGGCCTCGATCGGAGATGCGTCCAAGATCGTGTCGGGCACGACCCGTGTCACCGAGGATCCCGTCGGGCTCGCCATAGCAGCGTTGGCCGCGAGGGTTATCGACGCCTCGGGCCTCCTTGTGGACGGGTTCTCGTTCCAGACTGGAGCGGGCGGGATCTCCCTGGCCGTCGCGCAGGACGTTGCAACCATCATGCGCGACAAGGGCGTGATCGGCAGCTTCGCAGCGGGCGGCGTACATGCAGGCATCGTCGCCATGTTCCGGCAGGGCTTGTTCCGCACACTGTTCAACGTGCAGTGCTTCGACCTCTCGGCCGTCGCCTCCTATCGGGAGGACAGAGGCCATATGGCGATGTCGGCCTCACTTTACGCCAACCCCGCCTCGAAGGGCGCCCTCGTCAACCATCTTGATTGTATGGTGATGGGCGCGGCGGAGGTCGATATCGGCTTCAACGTCAACGTCACCGCCGTGAACGGCGGCACGATCATCGGTGGCTCAGGCGGGCACGCCGACACGGCGGCGGGCGCCAAGCTCGCCCTCGTGACGACCCGGCTCGCCGCGGGCGGCGCGCCAAAAATCGTTGACGCCGTCGAGTGCGTGACGACCCCCGGCGAGACGATCGACGTTGTCGTTACGGAGGCAGGTGTCGCCGTCAATCCGCGGCGCAAAGACCTGCATGAGCGACTCGCTGCAGCGGGGATGCCTCTCGTTGCGATCGAACGACTGCGCGACCTCGCATCGGAACGGACACAAGCAACGGTGCGTCCTCGCATCGAACCTCAGGCCCGAATCGTAGCAATCGTGGAATACCGTGACGGTTCAGTCATCGATGTCATACGCCAGCGCGGGAGCAAATAGAAACTTTGTTTAATGTTTTATTGATTCGATTGGTCCGGCAGCGTTCGCATGCATTTCATACGTTTTACATTCTAGCCGCTATGGATTCCGCAGTGGCCTCAGTTCAAATCTGCAAGATAGGGCTAGTTGCGCCTATATTGTACACATACTGCAGAAATTAGTGTATAATCTATAGTCAATTGTACAGATAAACACTCCATTTTGGAAAAACATCAGATTTCATAATGCAGTATTGCGATAGGAGGGGGTGAAGATTAAAAATATTATTATAACTACACAATTTTATGCCCTAGTGTCTTTGTCAATCAAGACCATGATTATGACCTGCGCAGTAGCAACCGACTACGATTATCATGCGATGTTCACTGAAAGAGCCAATCGCGTCTTGCTGATGGCGGAAACTGCGGTCATCGTGCTAGATTGCTATTGCGAGCGAACTCAAAAAGGCGAGATGGCTGAAGCACAAGATAGAACAGCAGCCTAATCCGACGCTGTAACAGTGAGTTACGCATTGGATGCGTCGGCTCTACTTTGACTATTCAGCCAGGAGCAGTGCAGGGCCGAGTTCGTGCCTTACTCTCCGAGTCGGCCATCTACTCAGTGAACTACTCGGAGTTTATCGCCAAGCTCGTCGAGCGTGGGGGGCGGTCGCGGCAGTGAGCCGAGCCTCGTCAAGCGCGGCGCCGATGGGGGCGAGGGTAGGCTCGAGCACGCCTTGGAAGGCGTAAAGTGTCGCCCCGCGGATGCGGACACCTGGCGTCTTGCCAACGAACGGCTTGGTCACGCCGCCTAGTTCCGCCTTGAACGCAGTGACCTGACCGGCTGGCTTTGGACCGGGCTGATCCTCTCAATCAGCCCGGTCCAAAGCCAGCCGGTCAGGTCACCGTGGCATGCGGAACGTACTGGAGTCCAACAATCCACCGCGGCCTCGCGGAGCGCCTGGATCAGGCTCGGCCTACTTGGAGGTGAAGGCGGCTTCCTCCGAACCATCGCGAAGCTTGCGTTGAGGGATGCTGGGGCCGGGCTATGCAGTATAAGGCGCAATTGGCGCTAACAGGGACTTGTCAAATTCTCATTCACTCTTAGTAGCTTATCAGCCATTTGCACCTACGGGCGAGAAAAAAGATGTAGAGCCGCCCAGGGAATCTCCCTGTGGTTGTGCCAAGATAGGCTGATAGTTCAGCACCGACAAGGGTTTGGGGGCGGGTATTCCGCCCCCTTTCGGCTTTTTGCGATCCCGGCAGATTGCTGCACCATCGGATGGCCTACGGAGGCCGCGCCCGATGCAGACGATCCCCGACAGACCCACTCCCCCCTCCCCGGCCGCACCAGACACCGGCGTGCCGACATCCTTCTCGAGAACGGGGAGCACATGCCCGTCGTCCTCAGACCGGACGGCGTGCCTGCGCTCATGCCCTGGCTCTGGATCGACCTCGACTTGCGCGAGAAAGACCTGCAGGCCGGTACCCTCGGCGCCTACGCCGCCGTTTCCTGCATCCTCGAGGACTGGTTCGCGCTGCGCGGTATCGACTGCACGGAGCGGTTGGGCATGCAGAAGCCGTTCGAGGACCGCGAAGCCCGGGACCTGCGGGACCACCTGCGTCGGCTCACGCCTACCGGATCGCGCCAGCGCCGCCATGCCATCGCCAAGCGAGACCGTCTCGTTGCGGAGGGACGCAGGGAGGTCGGTGAGGAACCCATCCGACTCCTGCCCGACATCGTGTCCCAGCCCGTCCTCAACCAGCGCATCTGCGTGGCCGCGAGCTACCTGCGCTGGCTCGACGACACCTTGTCCCGCATCGTCTTTCCCGATCCCGTGCGGCGGCGCTCGATCGTGCACGTCCTCGTCGATTTCGCCGAGCGTCTCGAGCGGCACCGTGTGCGTGCCCGCGAGGTCCGCCGCGAGGGCCTGAGCCTCGACCAGCAGAAGCTGCTCCTCGCCGCGATCCTACCCACGACCCCTCCCCTTCCTGCCGGCCGCAGCGCCTTCCGCCAGGACGTGCGGCATCGCAACTTCGCTCTCATTCTCCTTCTTGCCTCGACCGGCCTGCGCATCGGGGAGGCGCTGGGCCTCAAACTCGGCGACGTCCTCGTCGAAGGCGACCAAGTGAGAATCCGCGTCCGGCGTCGACCGGACGATCACCAGGATCCACGCAGGCGCCGCCCACAGGCGAAGACACTCGAGCGGACGCTCACCCTCCCCCATGTCGCCGCGATGGCGCTCCTCGATTGGCGCGATGTCCATCGCGTCGATGGAGACCGCTTCGGCGATGCACAGGCCTCGCCTTTCCTGTTCCTCGCCGCCATCCCTCGGAACGAGGCTGACCGGCGGCCGAGACCACTGACCCTCGGCGGTGCCGACAAGATCTTCCGCCAACTGCGCGACGAACTGCCCCCCGAAGCCGGGCATGTGACCGCCCATCGTCTCCGCCACAGCTGGATGGATCACCTCTGGTCGAGGCTGCGCGCCAAGGGCCCGCAGGATCCGTTCGTGCTCGACGTCATCAACTATGCCGCGGGTTGGCGCCCCGGGTCGCGGCAGGCCGAGGCCTACGCCCAACGGGCAGTTCGTGAGGCAGCCGACGACTTCGCTGCGATCTTCCAAAAGGATCTCGTATCGCTGCTGGACGCCGACCACGAATGACGATGAGCTACGACGGAAACCCCACGCCTAGCGACGATGCGTGGGACGAGCTTACTTGGAAGAACGATGTCGTCATCCACGCACGGGATGGCGCCAGACACGATCTGACCGGAGACGTCTGGATCCTCGAAGATCCTGCTTGCATACGCCGGCTCGACTGGATCGCAACCTGCATTCCCGCCGGCCCCATCCTGGAAGCAGCGAAGGAGTTCGTCCGCCTGCGGATTGAGGAGCGCTCGTACGCGAGTGCCGACGGAGAGTTCCAAGCAATCCGGTGTGCCGCTGGCACTGCCGCCTTCGCCCTTGCAATGGCAACAATGGCCGGCGACCCTGACGCGCATCTCGGGACGGACATCGTGCTCGAAATGATTGACGGCGGCGTTGACCGGGTCCGCATCACCCGCTGGCGCTATTTCTACAGATGGGCGGCGAGGATGGATGACGCGATTCATCCACCCCGCCGCGGCTTCGACCGCAGAGTCGCGGCGGAACTCGACGCGATCGCGCTGGGCCGCCACAAACGCGAGATGCTCGCGGTTCTACGTTTCGATCCCTACGAGGGACCGCTGATCGACGTCGAACTGCAGGCCCTCGTGGCGGCGCTCTCCCACACGATCAAATCGGCGATGCTCGATCTGCAGGAGCGGGTCGCTCTGTGGCTCTGTCTGTCGCTGGGTACGAATGCCGGTCCGCTCGCTCTTCTGAGATCGTCCGACCTCGTGCGCCTGGGACCTGCCCATGCTCCCGAGGCGTACTTCCTCCGCATTCCGCGGCAGAAGAAGCAGGAGGACGAGTATGCCCGCAAGTCCTCCAAGCTGCGACGGCTGGAGCCCGTAGTCGGGCGTCTCGTTGCAGAGCTCGTGGATTGCAATCGAAAGAGAGGCGAAGCGGAGGCGATGCGCCGTGCGAGCTGAGCCATGCCGCTCTTCCTAGCTCCGTCCGCAAACGAGCAGCTTTCAAAGGGCGACAACAAGGCGTATACTATGCATCTCACGTCGATCGGGTTTTCAGAACTCGTTCGATCAGCCGCCGCGAAGCTCAAGGTAGTTTCGCCGCGGACAGGGGCGCTCCTGCACGTCAGGCCTCGCCGCCTGAGGCATACCTTCGCGACGAACCTCGCTCTGCTGGGCGTACCGGCATTCGCAATCGCTGAAGGTCTCGACCACTCCAGTTTGAATACGGTCGCGATCTACGTGGACAATGCGCGCGTTCTGCAGGAGCGGACGGATGCCGCCCTAGCCGAATACATGAACGGGCTGGTCGACGGCTTCCTGGGCCGGCTTCACCGCGACGAGGCCGCGGCAGGAGGCTCCGCCGCGGATCGCATTTATGCCGATCTGGGAGATCGCGGAATCGAGGCAGTCGGCACGTGCGGTTCGAAAGAAGAGTGTCGGCTCGCACCCCCCGTGTCCTGCTATACCTGCCGGTACTTCCGTCCCTGGCTCCACGCGCCGCACGACGGGGTCCTCGCCGCCATCGATGCGCGTGCCGACCGTCTGCGCGCGGCGGGAGCGACAGGTCGGCTTGTCGGGCTTCATGCCGATGCGGCCCGCGCCATCCGCAATCTTCTAAACGAAGTCGCGGCCACTCGAGCGACGGAAGAGGCCGCATCTCCATGAGCCGTTGGAACTCTCACGGGCGTCCGGCGCCGGTACGAGGCACCTCAGACCTCGAGCTCGGCCGCTTCAAACCGCGCGCAGGCCAAACGGAGGAAAACCTCCTTGGCCTCGTGGCCGAAGCGCGACGACTTCGGGTCTTCGGCGCGGACTTCGACTTCGATGCCGATGTGTGGTCGATACACGGGGAGGCTCGGATCCACTTCCGTCGCCTTGGCGAAGGTGGGCCGAAGGCCGCATTGCGACGCCCGCTGTTGACCTCCCCGTTCCGGGAATTCGCGAAGGCGATCGTGGTGCTGCGCGAACGTCGAAGCCGATCCGGCGGTTCGAAATACCACAATTTGATGAGCGCACTACGCCATCTCCACGACGCAGCCGAGGATGTCGGTCATCGGCCGACCGAACTCGAGACTCGGCATTTCCGCAAAGCGATCCTTGGCATGAGAGGAATTTCGGAGGCATCGAAATACCAGTATCAGCAGAATCTCGGACAGATCGCGAGGTGGATCAACCAGGCATGCATCGTCGAGCGACCTGTGAAGGTCGAAGCCATCGTGCGTCCGCCGACCGATCGGCTGAACATGGTCGAAGAACTGCGCGACCTCGCCGCCGACGGTGCGGATTCTCAGGATTCCGCCGGAGGAACGGAGGCGGATCAAGGAAAAGGGCACAAACTCCGCGGGGCGACGATCAGCGCCGACGTCTGGGATGCGCTCTTCGAGGTCCGCCGCATGATCCGCCGGGATGGCAGTGACGGAGACCGCCTACGCATGGCCGTCGTCGAACTGATGGCCGTCGGAGGATGGCGCATCGGCGAGATCCTGGCGATGGGGGCCGACTGCACGTTCCTCGACGGCCCCGATCCCAGGACCGCAAAACAGGTCGAAGTCGATCCGGCGCCCACGGAGGTATGGGTGCACTATCGCCTTTCCAAGGAGAAACGCCACCATACGAAGAGGATACCGGCTGCAGGTGTACCCGTCGTGATGGATGCGATCTGTGAGATCCGACGTATATCCGAGCCTGCGCGCGAGGTTGCTCGTTACATCGCCGAGACCGGACGCGCGCCTCGCCCTGAAGCATGGCGCGACCTCCCCTCGGATACACTTGTTCCTGCCGTGGAAATTTGCGCGCCGCTACGGATCAAAGACAGGCAGGGTGGGAAATGGCTCAGCGACAACGGCATCCCGGTAGTCAGGAAGGGGCGACGGGACTTCGCGAAGCTCGTTGATATTGATGCAGCCATCTTGCGGCTTCAGGACAAACCTCTCCCTGGCAGCAGCATCGCACTCCACGAACACCTCTGCATCATGCTCCGGCATAGTTGCTGGACAGGCCTTGGCCGCCAACCCAAACCGTACGCCGTCGAACTGCTGTCGATATTCCAGGTTCAGGATTTTCTATGCGGACGGAATGCCCCCAAAGTCGAAGCGGGGATACTTGCACGTCGGGGAAGCCGAGTAGGACCGGACGGTGCGGCACCTGAGCGCTCGAGGAGACTCGCTGGCGTCGAGAGCGTGTTCGAGCGGCTTCGCCCCCGACATCCGGATGGCACGGAGATGACGGACCGCGGTATGCCGGTGCGAATCCTGACCCATCAGTTTCGGCATGACATCTCGACGGCGATCATCAAAGGGGGCGGTGGCTACCTCGTTTTGAACGGGCTTCTCGGTCGGGAAAGGCTCGCAGCCAATCGATCGTACATCCATCTCACGACCGAGGAGATGCGCGCGGAGTTACAACGGAGATTGGGAGAAGGCGCCTTCATGGGCGCCTTAGCCCAGACGATAGACGATGCTCCTGAAATCGAGCGTGCCGAACTCCGCGAGGCCGCGATATCGACGCTCGTTTCGACGGACATTGGTCTGTGTCTGCATGACTGGTCAATTCTGCCCTGCCAGAATCATGCTGCGTGTGGAGCATGCCCGCACAACTTCATCCTGAAGGGCGATTCTGCTCAGCGCTCGGCGGCACAGGCGGCTCTGAGATCGCATCAGGCACTGGTCGCAGCTGCCGAAGGCGACACTGGATCGGCTGGCCACATGTCAAACCATACCCGCCACCACCGCAGGATGATCGTGGCGTTGCAGCAGACCATCGCCATTCACGACGATTCCTCGCTGCCCAGCGGCACCTTGATCCAAGTTGTTTCCGCCGCCTCCGGAACGCTCTTCGATCCGGCTGCGGGGCCATCGGCATGAAGAGAGGGTTAAAACCTATCTATCCGTCGCTCAAGCGGGGACGCCGACCAAGGCGCGAACATGTCTACGTTCCTGTTCCGCATCTGGGCCAGGAGCAGGTCGAGCGGATCGCGGCAGGCGTCGCGGCCAGCCGGGTAAGGCGCATGACGTGGGAGGTCGTCGGCGCGATCGCACGGCGTGAGACCGGCACGGCGTACAGCCGCCAGACGTTGAGTAAGAAGCCGGCGATCGTCGCTGCATACGAAGCTCGGAATACCAAGAAGATCGATTCCGACCGAAGCCGCCTTCGGCTTCGACCGGCCGAGGATCTAACAACGGTAGCTTCGCTACAAGCCCAGCTCACGGAGCGTGACAGGATCATCGCCGAGGCAAAGGTCAGGGTCGCAGGTCTCGAAACCGAGATCGACAACCTCAGATGCCGCCTGACCAGATGGATGTCAAATACTGTTCGACGAACGATGCTGACCGAAGAAGATCTCGATCAACCCATCCGCTACCTGCCCCGGCGATGATACTGCGTTCGCCGATGCGCACGCATGCGCGCCGCCACCGGCTTTGCTAGGACGTGACCGATCAGCGGCAAGCCGAGGTCATGCTGCGTTCTCAAAACGTGGAACTCGAAGCCCAAGTTGCGGTGCGCACGGCCGAGCGCGACGAGATCTGGCGCGTCTCCAGCGACCTCCTTTACGTCGCGACGCTCACGCTGCCGAATGCTGTCTCCAGGTTCCGGCCACGGCCTCTCGCCTCAGTCGCCGCCAGAGACCAAAACGGGTGCGAACAAGGCTGTTCATCGGTAGGGGGTACGGAACGTAGGCCATGGCGCCGGCGTTGCGACCATGTTACCCATTGGGTAATGAATCGGAGAACATTACCTTGCAGGTAACGGTTTTGGCCTATGGATCTCACCGTCAGGGGTAAGCGGCTGTGCAAGCAGCTTACCGACCCGAAGGAGATGGCCAAGGCCTTCGGTGACCGCGCGCGGCACATCCGGCTCCGGCTGGGTGTGCTGAGGCAAGCGAAAAGCCTGTCGGACGTCCCGACCGGCTCGCCGGACTACCGGCACATGCTGACGGGTGACCGGAAGGGCCAGTTCTCCGTCACCATCAAGGACAACTGGCGCATCGTCTTCGTGCCCGACCACGACCCGGTCCCGTCCCTGCCGGACGGCGGCGTCGACGTGGCGAGCGTCACAGCGGTCGAGATCGTCGAGGTCGTGGACTACCACGGGAAGTGAGCGTTGGAGGCGTGGACATGACGAGGAAGGAAGCCTTCGTCCCGCAATGGGCGACGCACCCCGGCGAGCACCTTGCCGAGTACATCGAGGAGCGCGGCTGGTCGCAGGCCGAGTTCGCGCGCCTGGCCGGCCTCACGCCGAAGCTCGTCAGCACGATCATCAACGGCACGAACCCGGTCACGCCGGAGACGGCCCTTCGGCTTGAGCACGTCCTCGGCTTGAAGGCCTACATCTGGACGGGGCTTCAGGCGGAATGGGACCTGTTCCAGGCCCGAGAGCGGGAGCGGGAGAGCGCCAAGCGGCAGGCCGACTGGCTGAAGCAGTTCCCGGTGAAAGAGTTGAAGGCATGCGGTCGGCTGCCCGACACGCGCGACATCGGCAGCCTGTTCGGCGAGATGCTGACGATGCTCGGCATCGGTACCGCGCAGGCCTACGATGCAAGGATCGGGTCGCTGGCGGTTCATCATCGCCGGGCGCGTTCCGCGACGGCTTCCCCGCACCACATGTACTGCTGGCTGATGCTCGGCGAGGAGCAGGCCCGACAGCGCGAGCTTCCGGCCTACGACGGCGAACGGTTCCTGCGGAGTTGCACCGAGATCCGGTCGCTGACGGTGCACAGTCCAGACGTCTTCGAGCCGCGCATGCTGGAGCTTTGCCACTCGGCAGGCGTCGCCCTGGTTTTCCAGAAGCCCTTGAGCAAGACCTGCGTCTTCGGTTCGGCGCGGTGGATGAACGAAGAGCGGCCGCTGATCCAGATGTCGCTGCGCATGAAGAGCAACGACCATTTCTGGTGGACCTTCTTCCACGAGGCCGCGCACATCGTCCTGCATCGCGGGAAGAATTTCGTCGACGATCAGAACGGCGAGGGCGACGGGGTGGAGGCCGAGGCCGACGCCTGGGCCGAGGAGGTGCTGGTCGGTCGGGAGCGGATCGAGTCCTTTGCCACGACATGTCCCTCGACCAGGCAGGAGGTTACCGCCTTCGCCGAGGAGGTCGGCCTGCATCCGGGCATCGTGGTCGGCATGCTGCAGCATCGTCGCGCCGTACCCTTCAATCACCTCAACGACTTGAAGGTGCGCTTCGCATGGGCGGACGAGGTTGCGCCGGCCTGACTGATGCGGCCCGGCTGCGCGGCCAAGGCTTCGGATCGTCGATGGTGCGGGTCCGTGGTGTACACGTAACTGGCGAGGTACCGCCCAGCGATACGGCGTCGGGAAGTCTGGCGCGGTGGTCGGCGACCGTTCGCCGGATGGCCACACGTTCGGGAGGGTTTCATGACGCCGCAGGAGATCAAGGCCAAGGTCCAAGGCGCCTACGTGAAGGCGCTGGAGAACCGCTTCATGCAGCGGCATCGAAGCTCGGGCATCTACGACCTGTTCCGCGCGGTGAAGCTTTACGGCCGGGATGCCGGGGCCGATTTCGCGGAGACGAACCTGGGGCGGATCGTCAATGAGGCCGCCGAGATGGCAGGGTGCAAGGAAGCTTCCCTGGAGATGCTGGTCCACGGATGGGGCAAGGCAGCCCTCGACGGGATGGCGCAGGCGTTGCGCGACCTAACCTCCCTGAAGGTCGAAGTGAGCCGAACGACCGTTCGGCTGGTCTGGGCGGAGGCGAACCCGGGGCTGGTTTAGGAACAGCGCCGGCCCCTTCGACCCCTCATCCCTGGGCTTATATGCTCCCAGGGCTTCCTGTGCCTCGACGGGGTCGGCCGCGGCCTTTCAAAGGGCTCGATGCCGAAGTCCGGCGCGAAGAACGTCAGTTGCCGGCTAACACGGAACAAAAACACCAACATCTAGATCGCACCCAGACTGCTAGCACCACATGCGGCCTGATCCCGGCACAGACCCTCCCTGACCGCGGCTGGAGCGATCAAGCGGCAATCCGCCGACCAGACATGCCCGCCCAAATGACAAGATTTCTTTGCAGCTGGACAAACGTTACTTCTCCAGCAGCTTGCTAGAGAGTTGAAGCGCGCCTGATTGGCCGAACACGTCGGCAAGATCCCTGTTCACCTCCGCCACGAAGCGGGCACTTCGGAAGTTAGTGTCGCTGCTCTGGGGTGCGTTGGTGACCAGCCTGCATCGCCAGAGATCGGCTGGGAGCGCCGTGAGCGCGGCGTCGCAGTCGATCCTGCGCCCCTGGCTGGTTGAGAGTTTGTTGCTCTTGAAGGTCAGCCAGTGGAAGCCTGCGATCACGTCGGCGGTGTGCGAGGGCTCGCCCGACCCGATCAACCTCGCGGGGAATCGCACACTGTGGAAGGGCACGTTGTCCTTTCCCGGAAACTGGACGTACCGCGTGTCGGATGCGGCCTCGCCCCACCACCACGCCTGCCGACCCTCATCCTCCTCTATAAACTCTAGCGTTACGTTTCTTCAGATAGAAATCTTTCGCGGAGGGCCGGAAGAGGTGCGTGCGTGCACTGGTCGGCTTACGGGATTCAAGAGGATTTCTGATGAGTGTTGCTTTGGAAACGTTATATTTGCTCGACCAGATTGTAAAAACGATTTCTTCGAATGGGGCGTCGCTAACGAAGACAAAAATAAGCCGCCTATTGGGCAGGGATCCTAAAGAACTAGTTGGTGCCCTTGAGCACGGTTGCGAAAAAAAGATCCTAATATGGTCAGAAGGCAATTGGTATAATGTAAAAAAGGATTTTATCATAGCCGAGGATGCTTTTTATCCTGCAGCTGAGGCGGGGTTGAAAAGGCTTTGGCAAGATGAAAATTTTCATGACAATGAGTTTTTCATCGAAAACACCTCTCGGAAAGACTCGAAGATCGTTGGTCCTTGGACGCGTCCCGACCTCACGCTGATCTCTCATAAAAAATATCCGTGGACCATCGGCCGTGAATTCGACGTCGTAACTTTTGAAATTAAACGACCTGATAGCTGCAACGTGATTGCGGTCTTCGAGGCTCTGTCGCATGCATCTGCGGCAACTAAGGCTTATGCAGTATTTCCTGTTGACCATGCAACTTGGCGAAAAGATAACCCTGCGCAAGAGTCGCGTGTGATGGATGAGTGTTCCAAGCATGGCATTGGGCTGATCCTGATCGAGGATGTCTATGTTGCACCTCGAGCCGTCCACTTGATCAAGGCTCAGAAGCGCGAAATCGACCATGAACGGTGTAGCGATTTTCTTGGTGCAGTGATGTCCGAAGACGCGAAAAGTAGGCTGTCTGAGTGGAAATGATCGGCCACGCGTTAGCGGTGGTACTGGTGCGGGTGCAGCGTTTGCCTAACGGGCACGCTGCTACATCGCGTGATTTCGCGCTTCTCACGCTCTTCAGCCTTGCGCTTGGTTCGCTCCGCGTTCCGATCAAAGGACTTCGGAGCCGATTGGGCGAATTGAAAGTCTTAGCTAGGCTGTTGCGCGAGCGCGGATCTTTCGGCTGCCTCCGTGGAGCGACGTGCGAGTTCGGGTCCTATGCGCTTCTGAAGGGCCCGTACGAGGTCTTTCCGGTAGGGCCCTTGGAAGAAGGCTTCGCCGTAGCCGGGATAGTAGATCTAATCGTGAGCCGCGATCATCGCGTCCACCTCGTCAGCACACTGGTACATGGACTGGGTGAGAGCGGTTCGGAGTTGCCCGGCCCTCGCGGCATTCACGATCCCGGGCTTGTTCAGCGCCTCACGAGCGATGCAGTCGGACGCCTCTCGGACCGACGGTAGGTAGGACGAGCCGTCTGCGGCGAGGATCGTCCTGAATGCATTGCGCGACTGCTTCCTCGAAGCTGCTTAGCAAAAACAGACAAGTGATGAGTCCAGCGCGCATCCTCGCCTCACGACGCGGTTGACTGGCGGGCGAGTTCGCTCGCCTTTTCGAACCGCATTCGCGCAGATGCTTCGATGCGTGACAGCCCAAGGCGCTGGCCGATCATCCTGGCACGCTCCGCCTCCGAAGCATCGGATGGCAGGGTGCTCGCGATCCCGACGAGTTCCGGCATCGGCGTGTCGGTGTGACTGCGGACGGTCGCATCAGCTGGCCGGTGAGGATAGCTCGTGTGGGGCTCCTCGCCTCGCGGCCAGAGCACGGTGCGTCCGTCATCCTCAGTTCGCGCGACGAATTCATCGATCTGAGCGGCAATGGCCTCACGGACAAGCGGACCAACCCGCTGAATTTCGTGAGCGCGGGCGATACGTCGTATGAGCAGCTCTTCGTAGATCGGCCCTTCTACGGAGAGGACGTAACCGACCATGGCATTGAGAGCCGGTCGGTAGGAGGCATCATAGAACCGGCCCGGTTCGATCGGTCGGCCGAGATCGTTCAGGTCCGCGATCCTGTAGTCCCGCACCTCATCCTCTGCTTCCGGCCTTGTAGTTGGCGAGGCGACCGGCAGGGCCCGATCAGCGTAGAGGCGCTGCGGAATAGCTTCGGTGACGGGATCCGGATCGTTCGCAGGCTCACTCGGCATCTCGTCGATGGATGAAGCGACCTCAGGCTCCGCTGTCGATTCGTGCCGGTCCTGTTCGACAGCCTCGGGTTCGACAACCACGTCGATAGGCGCTTCCGCCGCAGTCCTAGCGCGATCGGCTTCAAGATCTTCGATCAAGCGCCGGTCGAGCTTGGCGAGCGCGCCCTCGGCGTCCATCCACCATTCGGTGCTCCACACCCGGCGGATGCGCCAACCGAGGTCGGTCAGCACGTGCTCGCGCAGGCGGTCGCGGTCCCGAGCCGTAGCCGAGCTGTGGTAGGTCGCGCCATCGCACTCGACGCCCGCGAGGTAGCGCCCGGGGGCGTCGGGGTGGACGATACCGAGGTCGATCCGGAAGCCGGACACGCCGATCTGCGTATGGACGGTCCAGCCCCTGGCCTGGAGAGCTGCCATCACGGCGGCTTCGAAGGGTGATTCCACGTCGCCGCCAGTCGGTGCGAACGCCTCGGCCAGCGCGCGTGCGCCGCGATCGGCGAACTCGAGGAAGTGCTTGAAATCGCGCACGCCTTGCGCCCGAGTGCGGCCGAGATCGATCTGCTCGGGACGGAGCGACGCGAACACCACGAGTTCGCGCCGGGCGCGGGTGATCGCGACGTTCAGGCGGCGGTGGCCGCCGTCCTTGTTGAGCGAGGACACCGTGCTGACCGGACGCCCGCTCGGGTCCGGCCCGACCGCGACCGAGAAGATGATGGCGTCGCGCTCGTCGCCCTGCACGTTCTCGAGGTTCTTCACGAACACCGGCTCGTGCCAGCGGTCCTTGTCGAAGAACGGCTCCAGTTCGGGATACGACCGTCGCTGCTCGTCCAGAAGGTTCTCGATCAGGCGCTGCTGCTCGCCGTTGAAGGTGACTACGCCGAGCGAACGCCGCTCCTCCGCGAAGCTCGGGTCGCGCAGACGACGCACGATCTCCGCGACGACGGCGCGGGCCTCGGGGCGGTTCACGCGGCCCGCTCCCCGCTCGTACACCCCATCCGGCACGAGGGTGAGCCGGACGGCTCGGTCGTCGGTCACGGGCGACGGGAAGGTCACGAGCCGGCCGCCGTAATAGCGGCTGTTCGAAAAGGCGATCAGGCTCTCGTGACGGCTGCGATAGTGCCAGTCGAGGTTCCGCCGCGGGATGTTGGCGGCGAGGCACTCGTCGAGGATGGATTCCTGATCGGTGACGTCGCTCCCGTCCTCGATATCGTCGACACCGCGGTCGCCGACGTTGGTCGGCGGCAACTGTTCGGGGTCGCCGACGATGACGACTTGCTTCGCTCGGGCGAGCGCGCCGATGGCATCCCAGGGCGAAATCTGGGACGCCTCGTCGAAGATGACGACGTCGAACGGCTCCTTGTCGGGCGGCAGGTACTGCGCGATCGAGAGCGGGCTCATCATCACGCAAGGGGTGAGCTTGGTCAGTGCCGTCGGCATCCGGCCGAACAGCTTCCGTAGCGGCATGTGAGCCGTCTTCTTCGTCAGTTCGTGCGAGAGCGTGCCCCATTCCGGGTCGGCACCGAAGGCAGTCGCCCCCGGAATGCCGCCGCCGAGGCGCGAGCGGACAACCTGTTTCGAGAGTTCCGTGACGCGCGCATCGGCAGCGCGGAAACGCCCGATGGCATCCTCGTGGCGCTCGGGCAGGAAGCGCCGCAAAACCGGATCTTGGCTGACGACTCGATCGATCCACCAGCGTGCATAGGCGGTCTCGAAAGCGGTCTCCGCGCGGTCGGGGACGACGCGGCCCTCTTCCAGGGCGTCGATCAGCGGCGTGAGACCGTTCTGGCGTGCGTTCTGGGCGGCGGACTGCCATGCGCACCACCCCTGGGCGCGTCCCAGTCCCGTGCCCCAGCGCCGGGCGAGCGCGAGGCTCTGTTCGATCCAATCGGCGTCGGCGGCCAACGGCTCTTCGGGATCGGGGCGACCGGCCAGGTGGCCGAGCGCCTTCATCGCCTCGTTCGCCCTCGCGCGGTCCTGTGCGAAGGTGGCATAGCTCTGCGAGATGCGCCCGCCCTCGGCGAGGGCACGGCCCTGGCGCTCGACGAGTTGCACGAGGTGATCGCGCAGGCCATCGATCCCGAGGGACAGGGGCCCGAGGATGTCGAGCAGCTGCTCGACCTTTTCGGCCCAGGTGATGGCCTGGGCGAACTCGGAGGCGGGGTGATCCGGATTGCTCCATGGCAGCCCGAGCCGGGCGAGGATCAGCTCCTCCAGGCATCCGGCTTTGACGTGCTTGGCGAGTTCGATCAGTCCTGTGAGATCCGGCCCGAGATCGGCTGGAAGCGGCCCTTCCGCGTAGGGCTGCACCTGTGCCGCGACGCGTCTCAGCTTGCCGCCCTTGACCAGGAAGTTCGAACCCTGCGCGGCGACCCATTCAGCCAGCAGCGCCCCCAGGTTCTGCTCGAGGATGCCCGGACCGTAGCGGCCGGTAAGCCGGCCGAGCAGTTGGGCCTTCGTCGTCTGGAAATGCTCCCGCGCGGAGACGGCCCTGCGCAGGTCGCCAGTGCCGTCGGCGAGGAAGGCGACCCCGCAGCGCGCTTCCGACCGCATGAGGTAGTTGCCGAGCACCACCAGCCCGCGCGTGCTGGCATAAGTCGCGAGCAGGGAGGGTAGGCCGATCGCCTCGGCGAAGGTCTGACCGCTGACCCGGAGCGCGCCGAGCATCTGCTCGACGGTCCGGATCGCAGTGCCCATGTCGTCGCGCCAGACCGGCGACCACTGGGTGGCCTCGACACCCTGGAGCGGGTGATCCACCAGCGAGCCGACAGAGGCCAGGATGGGGCGAAGCTCCCGGCAGGCCGCGCGCAGGGTGGCGAGGGTCGTCTCGTCGTGGGCGAGGTGATCCGGCCATGTGAGCACGAGCGAGGCCTCGGCACTCCCGGCCGCGATGACGCGTCCGAAGGCCTCGTAGGCAGAGAGCCCATTCTCCCGCCGCCGATGCAGGGCGTTCACAAGGCCGTTGAGTTCCTCGCGTAGGCTCTTAAGTTCGCTTGTCGCCGCGTCCCAGGTTCCCTGCGAAGGTGTGGAGCGCTCGTGCCAGGCCTTGCGCAACTGGCCGAGGACGGCCGATTTCTGTGCCTTTGTCGAATGGAGTTCCAAGCAGTAGTCGCCGAGGCCTATCTCCTGCAGGCGGCGCTGCACGACCTCCAGGGCGGCCGTCTTCTGCGAGACGAACAGCACTGTACGCCCCTGCGCGAGGCACTGGGCAATCATGTTGCCGATCGTCTGGCTCTTGCCGGTACCGGGCGGCCCGAACAGCACGAAGTCTTTGCCCTGGGCGGCGGCCAGCACGGCAGAGAGCTGGGACGAATCAGCCGAGAGCGGCGCGAACACGGTCTCGGGTGGGTACTCGCGATCGAGGCGCGCGGGTTCAGGGAAGGGAGTCCCATCTCCGTAGGAATGCTTCGGCGTATCGATGAGATGGCGCACCACCGGGTTACGCTTCAGCAACTCGGCCCGGTCGACCAAATCCTTCCACATCAGATACTTGGTAAAGGAGAAGGCCGATAGCACGACGTCCGGCACGACCTCCCAGCCGCGGAGGTCACGCACGTGCGCGCGAACGATCTTGAAGATGGCATCGACATCGATGCCGGAGGCGTCCCGCGGCAGGTCGGCCTCGAACTCCGGCATGCGCAGCCGAAAGTCCTCGCGCAGCATCTCCAGCAGGGTCGGGTTGATCCGCACCTCGTCGTCGTGGAGCGCCAGACGGAAGCCGGCGCGCACGCTGGAGCGCTTCAGTGAGACCGGCACTAGCAGTAGTGGGGCGCGGTAGGCGGCCTCACCCTCTTTGCGGGTCCATGAGAGAAAGCCAATCGCGAGGTAGAGGGTGTTGGCCCCGCCCTCCTCGAAGCCGTTGCGGGCAAGGCGGAAGAGATCGAGCAGGCGGCGGTCGAGCTCTGTCTCGGTGGAGGTCGTGTAGATCTCCCGCCGGGCGAGTGCCGCCTCGAGATAGCTGCGCCGGCCGTCATCGTGATGTCGACGGGCGTAGAGGTCGGCGCTGCGCTCGTCGGATCCGCTCAGCACGTCCGAGACGGGCTTCAGGCGGAATTCCTGTCCCGCCGCGAGGCCGTCCTCTAGGGCCCCGGGTGAGACGCATTCGAGCACGACCGAGCCTTTACCAGGCTTAAAGTTCAGCAGCTTGTTGCGGAGCGTCAGGTCGAGGAGCTTGCGCTTCCAGCGCTCTATCCGGCCGACCGGGGTCTCGGGGGCTTCTTCGGCGGGCGGTCGCGCCTCCTCGTCGAAGCTGGGCGGCGCGGAGAGCGCCTGGTTGAGCGGTGCCGTCGGCGCGGGCGCGAGGTCCGCCGGCCTGCCCCCACCGAGATCCATCGGGCGGATGCCGCGCCGCCGGCAGCGCCGAACATCGATTGCGACTTCGAGTGCCGCGGGCGCGCTGTCCTCGACCTGGGCACTGCCCTGTGTCGTCGCGACCTTGAACGCTGCTGCCGGGTTGTGGGTCAGCAGCGTCGTCTCGACGAGGACGAGGTCCTGTAGGTCCCGGCGCTTGCGCAGGAACTGCATGTCGTCGACGGTCGCACTCGCGAAATCCTCTTCCTGCAGCCAAAGGCCGACGAAGGCGTGTCCCTCCGTCAGCACCAGGACCGGGTTTAGACCGGACTGTTCCAGGCAGGCGGCGTAGAGGAGCGAGAGGTCGAGGCAGGTACCGACCTTGCGTTCCAGAACCTCGCTCGGACCGCGCACCTTCTGACCGGTCTGCTCGAAGCTCGCTGGCGGCAGGACGTAGGCGATGCGCCGGTCGGCGATGGCTGCCCAGATTGCTTCGGCAAGTTCCCAAGTGCGGGCCTTCTTACGCGAGCTGTAGCCGTTCAGGCCGGTCTCGCGGCCCGCCTCGCCGAGCTTCGTCGCAGCATCCCGCAACACGATGTCCACAGCTGGATCGTTCGGCCGGACGAAGGCGGCAAGCAGTTCCGGGGCGCTTCGACCGCCGCCCCATTGCGAGGGCGGGAGCAGGCGGATCTCCGACACGCTCCGAGCGCGTTCGCCGCCCGCATCCTCTAGGACGCTCGTCAGTTCGAGGCGGCTCGCCTCGGTGAAGCCGGAGAGTAGCGCCGCATCGAGGCGGACATCAGGCGTCTCGATGTGATGGTTCGAACCCGCCGGGACACGGTCGATGCGCAGGGTCAGCGGCTGTACGACAGCCGGCCGGCTCTCGATCCGTACCCGGAGATCGACGAGATCTTCATCGGACGGGTTCGCGACCACGATCTCGCGGATCACCGGGATTGCGTTCTCGTAGTAGGCGAGGCTGACATGCTCCGTCGCCGTGCACGCGACCCACACAGCATCCTGGACGTCGATCTCAGCAACGGGTTCGATCGTCTCGTTGCTCACTGTACGATCCACCGGCTCGAAAAGCGCTCGCCCTGCTTGTAGCGGGCGAGCTTAGGTCCGACCTCGTCACAGGTCTCTCCGAACGCATCCCGGATGACGCCGAACTCGGCGTCGTTGACGTAGCCGGTCACGTAGCAAACGTCCTGGTACTCGCCTTTGATGCGGTTGCGCATCTTGATCCGTGTGGTCGCCAGGGCGGTCTCGAGTGGTCGATCCTTGTAGACGGCGGTGCCGTAGTCGAGGATCTGCGTTTCGGCCGACATGAACTCCCAGCGGTCGTCGCGCTGGGCCTCATAGTGACGGGCGGGTTTCGGGTAGCGCTCCGTGAACCCAACCGGGCGGTCACCGGTGGCAAAGGCCTGCGCCTCCTCGCCGAGCGCCTGCTCGAAGAAGCGCGCCCGCTCGCCCCACTGGGCACGCAAGTCCCGCTCACGCGTCTCGCGCCGGGCGGCTTCGTCCTTCTCCTTTTCACGGTCGAGCTTGCCGCGCTCCTCCAGCTCACGCTGACGCTTGAACTGCTCCTCGGCGCTACGGGTCTTGCTCGCGTCGATCTCGGTCTGCATGGTCGCAACCTCGCTCGGCTCCATCCAGAGCGGCAGATAGCGGTGGCTCAAACCGTCCCGGGTCATGGCCTCGGTGATCGTGTTGAGATCGGCGAACGCCGCGTAGACCGCGCCGCACTCGCCGCGCTTGACCGCGATGAAGGCTCCGTCTGCCGAGGTCGGCGTGACGACCGGTTGGCCCGGCAACTCGTCGCCAACCCGATCCGAGAGCCGGGCGAGGATGGCCGCGTGCCCCTCGGCCTTATCGGGCGCAACCCGGCAGAGCACGCTCGATGCATTCGGCACGACGATGACACCGAAGCCCTCGCCCTTGCGCTCACGCACCAGCGCCTCGACCTCGTTGGCCTTGGTCGCCTCAGCCTGCCGCGCGGAGGCCAAGGCGGCCGCATCGACAACGGCGAGCCGAGCGAACAGGTTGCCGTTGACCGCCTCCACCAGGGTGATCACCCGGTCGACCGGCTCGCGCAGCAGGCGCTCACGCTCCGCGAAGATCAGGTCCTGCTTGGCGAGGTCGTTCGGCCCGCAGGCTGCGAGCGGCAGATCGAGCTTGGCCCCGAGCGCCGCGCTCCGATCGCGGATCTGCCGGTTGAGGAACACGTCCGATAGGGTCGCGTGGTAAAGGCAGGCGGCCCCACGACCATCCTCGAACACCAGCTCGCCGCGCAGGTTGCGCACAACGGAGGGAGCCTTGCCGCTGTCGTTGTAGAGCACGATCAGGTCGCCGCGGCCGCCCTCGATCAGGAAGCGGCTCTTGGCTGACACTGACCGGGCGAGCCGCGCCGCCGCATCGATGCGGGTGCGCTTGCCCGCATAGGCGTCGGCGAGCTCCTTGAGGCGCTCATCAGAGCTGCCCGGCGCGATCCCGGTCACGTCGGCAACGAAGCCGGATAGGAAGGTCTGGAGATCCTGCGGGATGCCGCCCTTCAAGGTAGTCTCGGCCTCGGCCGCGTCGCGCTTCAGGCGCTCGACGAGAGCCGCGCGCCGGTTCTCTGCCTGGTCGCGCTCGCGTCGGCGCTCCTCCGCTTCGCGCTCGCGGCGCTTGGCGTCGCCCTGCTCCGCCAGCGTCGCCTGTGCCTTGGCGGCGACCTCCGGTGCGATCCAGATCGGCAGATAGCGGAAGCTGACGCCGTCGCGTGTGAGCCCCTTTACCAGGGGCGCGAGCTCCTTGGCACTGCCGTAGACGGCTCCGCACTGGCCGCGCTTGATCGACAGAAAGGCTCCGTCGGCACTCGCCGCCACCACGGTGGTCGCGCCGCCGAGTTCCGCCTTCAGCAGGGCCTCGTGGGGCTCCAGCAGACGGTCGTGCAGCGCCTTGTCGCCCGCTGCGACACGGCAGACCGTACGCGAGCCGGTGCCGAAGCCGAGCACGGCGAGGCCTTCCGAGGTCCCGCGCGCGACCTCGCTCTCGGCCTCCGCCGCGCGGATGCCCTCTTGCTGGCGCGCAGCCTCAATGTCGGAGTTCAACACGGTGCCGGCGAGCGCGTAGACGCCTGTATCGACTGCCGAGGCGATGGTGCCAAACAGCCCGGACTGCGCGCGTAGCGTGCCACGCTCAAGGGCCAGCAAGTTGGCGCTCAGCTGCTGGGCGCTGGTGCAGCGGGGCACCATCTCCCGGACCGGGGCACCGAGGCTGCGCAGCCTGGTGATGAGCTGTTCGAGGGCGATCCGGTCGGCCGGCGCGTCCGGCAGGGCGCAGGCCAGCGTGCGTTCAGGATCGAAGACGAGGTTGCCGTCGAGTCCGCGAACGACCGCGCCCGCGCGCGGCGAGCTGTTGTACAGCAGCAGGATGTCGCCGGGATCGCCCTCGACAAGGAAGCGGTTCTTGTCGGTGACGGCACGCTGCACTGCCTCGGCCTCGCGCACGCGCGGCTCGATCTGCGCAAAGCGCCGCTCGATGGTTTCCACGACGCGTGACAGTTCATGCGCCGAAGTCCCTTCCGACTGCTTGAGGAGCGGAGCGAGTTCGGTTCGCAAGTCCTCCGGTATTGGGCCGGCCAGCAGGGCCTCGATACGCTTGCGCTGTTCGTCGAGCCGGCGGTGCGCCTGGAGGCGGGAGCTGCGGTCCCGCTCTTCGCCCCCAAGGTCTCCGAGATAGGTCTCGTAGCGCCGCGCGACCGCTTCGATGCGGGCGGGCAGGCTGGCATCCGTCACTACGGCGAGGCTCGAGCCAACACTCGGTCCGCGCCCGAGCCGGTCAGAGAGGTCGGTGCTAAGGAAGCCGTCACGGGCCAAGCCCTGCGCATCCGCGAAAGTCGTGATCGCCCGCCGTGTCACGCCGCCGTAGACGCCGTCCGCGATAGCATCAGCCGCGAGGTAGCCAGCTGCGCGTAGAGCCTCTTGGAGGCGGACATGGTCCTCGATCGGCCGCCCGATCTCTTGGCGTGCCGCGGGGGGGGCATCGCGTCCGACGCGCGCTGCCCAAGCTTCCTTCTGGCGCTGGTAGGCCGCAGCAATGCAGGGGACGGCGCGAGTGCGCAGAGCCGCCGTGACCTTGCCGGTTTCCGGGATGCGGCAGGTCTTGAGCGTGCGCTCGACCAGCTCGTTCGATTCTGCCTTCAGCTCCGCGCCGGCATCGGGCTTGAGGTGGCGCAGTGCGTAGAAAGGCCGGGCCATCTCAAGATCGATGCGGCGCAGACCGGCATCCTCGCAGATCAGGATCGGCAGCGGGGTGTTGGCCTTCTCGCAGTCGAAGGACGGCCCGAGATCGCGGGTCGACGCCACCGGCTTCGGCAGCGAGACCGTGCGCGGGGGCTCGGACACGGTCGCGGCCTCCTTGCGCAGGTCGGCGAGCCGCTTCTTCAGCCCCTCCGAGGTTTCGGCCTTGGTGCGCGCCTCGGCCTGCGCGCGCAGGCTGCCCATCCGATCAAGGGCGGAAAGACGTGCAGCCTCGGCCTGAGACAATGCGCTGAGCCCACCGACCTCGCGGTTGATCGTGTCTGTATCGGGTGCGGACGGGCCGGTGCGGGCGGCGAGTTGCTGCTCGATCCGGCTCTGGATCCGTGCAGCCTCCGAACGCACGACGGGTGAGGCGTCGCGCTGGTAGTTCGCGAGCGTGGTCTTGAGTACCTGAAGCTGCTCGGCCCTCCCTTGCGCCTCGGCCC
The DNA here is from genome assembly GCF_026672325.1 of Methylorubrum sp. SL192. Taxonomy (NCBI): domain Bacteria; kingdom Pseudomonadati; phylum Pseudomonadota; class Alphaproteobacteria; order Hyphomicrobiales; family Methylobacteriaceae; genus Methylorubrum; species Methylorubrum sp. SL192. The sequence continues at coordinate 2,740,639 of NZ_JAPPQV010000003.1, read as the reverse complement.
GCGCCTGACGCAGTTCTCGTGCCTCCCCGGTCTCGACGTCGGCGACGATGATCCGGGTGCCCGAGAAATGCAGCTCGATCGCGTCGCGCGGTTCGACGGCCAGGACGCGGTTGCTGCCGTCGCGGTAGGCGAAGGACTGGTTGCAGGTGGTCGAGACTGACCAGCCGTTCTCATCGGACGTGGTGCAACTGAAGCCGCGCCGCAGGTTCGACTCGGTGAAGCGTCGGCACTCGGAGAAGATGCTGCCGAGACGCCCGTCATCCGGTCCGATGCCACGCTGGATCATGCCGGCGATGTCAGCGTTCCGGCGCGCGAGTGCGCGATCGAGGCAGAGCCGGTCCGTATTGGAGAGCCGAGCCCAGGCATCACGCGTGGCCTGCGCCTGTGCGGCACCGAGAAGCCCCCCGAAGATGTCGAGCGGCGTGACCTGGGCGGAGGCCGGTGTGATCAATGCCATGATGGCTGCGACCACCAGAAAACTGCGCACCCCGCCCCGGGTCATCGTCGTACCCCGTACATTTGCTCCGAACGGTTTGCCGAGTTGACGAAGCCCATTCAAGGTTGAATTGGCAACACTCTTAAAATCGCCGCATCCCAGAACTCGGCGTCCCCGTGCCGATAGGATATCCTCACCTCCTGATGGTCCTAGTGTGAGAGCGCGGGCGGAACGACAGCACCATCATCAATCGGCGGCCAGCAGCGGTAGACACGGGTAGGAGTGGTCTTCACTGCGCTCCGCGAGCGAGAGCCTTATCAACTGCCCATCGATCGACTACGAGGTTTCACCGTCGCCAGCCGATCGAAGATCGGCGATCGCGTTCAGCAGCCTCTGGATCGTCCTCGCACCCTCGGGGGTCTCGTCCCATAGGCGGCGCATGCTTGACTGCGCTGCTGCCCATTCGGGAGCCAAGTCGTCGAGGTCTGGCTGAAGCCGGGGTACGCTGACACCGAGCGCCTTGCAGATTTGCACGACGTTGTGGCTGAACGTCTTGAAATGACCGGCACAGATGCGTCCGACTTGGCTTGGATGAACCCCTGAGATCTGCCCAAGCTGCGTCAATGTCAGGCCGCGTCGTGCCTGAGCCACAGCAATTTTTGCCCGAAGGTCGACAAGCTGCTTGTCCGTCGGCTTCATGCAAATTAGCATGCAAAATCGCTAGCTTTTTTGCAAGGCAGGGCAAAGCCGATGTGATCCGCCCCCACTGAAGTGGTTCATCCGCACTTTCGGTGCTGCGGGGTGTCTCGGGCGTTGATCAGCGTGGTGGCCCGAGGGCAGCGCGATGTCCATCTCGAACCCGTCGATGCCGTTGGTCCCGGACAGCCTGCACGTCGAGGATCTGACGCGGGATGGAACGGCGCTGCTGATCACCGCCCGGACCACAGCGGCCCAAGCCTCCTGTCGGGTCTGCGGGTGTGCTTCGACGCGGGTGCACAGCACGTATTGGCGGACTTTCGAGGACCTGCCCTGGCAGGACCGGGCGGTGACGTGGCGGGTACAGGTGCGCCGCTTCCGATGCAGCCATTGCCCGGGTCGGATCTTCGCCGAACGCGTGCCGGGGCTGGGCGCGCGCAAGGCGCGCCGCAGCGACCGATTGGCCGAGGCGCAAACCGACATCGGCATGGTGCTGGGCGGGGAGCCCGGCGCTCGGTTGTCGCGGCGGCTGGCCATGCCGGTCAGCGGCGACACGGTCCTGCGCCTGATCCGCCGCCGCGGGACCGTGCCGTCCGCGCCGCCGCGCGTAGTCGGCATCGACGACTGGGCCTGGCGGCGCGGCCGGACTTACGGCACCATCGTGTGCGACCTGGAACGGCAGCGCTTCATCGACCTGTTGCCCGGCCGCTCGTCGGCGCCGGTGCGGGACTGGCTCGCCGCCCATCCGAGCGTGACCGTCATCAGCCGTGACCGCTCGGGCCCCTACGCCGAGGCCGCGCGCACGGCAGCGCCGGCGGCGACGCAGGTCGCGGATCGCTGGCATCTGCTCGTCAACGCGTCCGAGGCGTTGCGCGGTATCGTCGAACGGCACCAGCCTCAGATCCGGGACGTGGTCCACCGCGGCATGCACGATCGCTCTGCCTCCCCTGACCTGACGGAGACCGCACCCACGCCAGAGGTAAACAGCCGGCGACGCGACCGCTGCGAGACAGCCCTGTGCCTCCACGGCGAAGGTCTGTCGACCAAGGAGATCGCTCGCCGTATCGGTGCGTCCCGCAACGCTGTGCGCCGCTGGCTCCGGGCGGGCCGGTTCATGCCCTACCGTCGAGCCTTAGGTCCGAGCCGGCTCGACCGCCATCTCCCCTTCGTCGAGACGCGCTGGCAGGAGGGCCAGCACAGCGCCACCGTCCTTCACCGCGAGTTGCGCGCGCAGGGCTTCATCGGCAGCTACGACATCGTCCGACGCTGGGCTGCGCGACGGAGGCAGGGTGCGCCGGCCCGACCGCCGGCCGCCCGGATCCCCTCGACGCGCCGCATCACGCACTGGCTCACCAGCGACCCGACCACGCTGTCACGGGAGGATCGCGCCTTCGCCGACGCGCTCTGCATCGCCGCGCCGAAGCAAGCCGCCGAGGATGTACGCGCCTTCGCCGACCTCCTGCGGCAGAGCGATCCCACCGGACTGACGCCATGGCTGGAGGCTGCAGCCGCAACCGATCTCGGCGGTTTCGTCGCCGGGCTCCGGCAGGACGAGGCAGCCGTGCGCGCAGCCATCGTCGAACCCTGGAGCAACGGCCCGGTCGAGGGGCAGGTCAACCGCCTCAAACTGATCAAGCGCAGCATGTATGGCCGAGCCAAGTTCGATCTTCTGCGCCAGCGCGTCCTGCATGTCGCATGAACCGAGACCGGCAGAGCTTCGGCAAACGATAGCCCAAAAGCACCGAAAGTGCGGATGAACCCCGTTCCAACGCTTTTTGACAACGGCAAACACCGACCGAGTGCCGGCCCTCGCTACCACGCCAGTCGGCGACCGGATCACGACCAGCACGTTTTGGGTGCCGTAACGGTCGTTCGGTCGCGCATACCATGGCATATCTCCTCGAAGGGCGGCGACCGATCCCCCTGCGAGAGCCCATGAAAGCTTGGACCACATAATCCAGGATCAGACCTGAGACGGCGTCTCGCGACACCCCTGCACGCGGAACAGTACGACGGCGTGCTCGGATGAACCCCAGGCAGGCTTCAGGTGGTGGATCGAGACCCGTTCGCTCACATGCGGCTGGCCGCCGTCGAGGTCTCTCAGGTCCAGCACCATCAGGATGCCGTATCGGACGTTCGTGACGTCGTAGGAGACCTTCTGGAGGCCGAACCGCTCAACGACCTTGGCGTTAGTCAGCCTGAGTGCGGTGCGCTTGAGCTCGGCGACCGTCTTGGTCCGAAGGAACGAGAGGAAGATGTCGGCGCGACCGCCACCGACGTCGCTCCTTTCGGCGCCGCAGATTTCCGAGAGCGCCGTACCCATCAGGAACTCGTAGTAGTCGTCCTGAAGGTCCTTCTCCACGGGCAGCTTCTTCCGGTCGCGCTCGAACAGGTACTTGCCGCGCGCGAGGGTGCTGACGCCGACGTTGCTGCGCAAGACGACGAACAGCATCGTCTGCCAGATTACGACCTCGAACATCGCACGGCCTTCGGGGTCGGCGCGGAAGTCCTCGTTGCGCCACAGCCCGTTCACCACGGTCTCGAAGAGCTCGGCAACGACAAGGGGCGTCGTCGTCTCGACAAGCATCGCCATCCCGGCCGCCACGCGCGCCAACGCCGATTTCCTGGCCGGATCGGGTAGAGGCTCAATGAGGGCGGCGGCCGGTGAGCTCCCGGTCGCCGCCGCGGTAGGGCGGTGGGTGACGAGCGCCTCCCTGGCATCCGAGACGCGGTCGCGCAGGTCGGACGCGTCGGGGATGAGCCCCGATTCCTCGTTCGCGTCGATCCACTGGCTCAGAAGGTCGAGGGAATGGACGTCCTTTTGCAGGGCCCCGACGATGCAGGGACGAAGTACGGCTTCGAGGCCGCCGTCGGCTGCGCGCCGTAGCAGGCTTCGGCTGGCCGCATAGACCGACAGCAACTCGTCCTGGATCACGTTGGAGGCTTGGAGCCATGCGCGCTGCAGGCTGGTGTCGAGCGCCCCAAGACGGAGAGCGAGCAGCGACCAGTGGATGCGTTCCCGCGCCTTGAGCCCGAGCCAGGAGGTGGTCTCTTCGGGACGGTCGGGCGTGGTCAGGAAGGCGGTATATGCGAAGGCGGACGCCTTGATCTCGTCGATCCGCGTCCGCAGGTCAGATGGCGTGTTGCCAGCCTGAAACGTCACCAGGGCGTCGAGGCAGCGCCGGTAGAGCATTGCGTCCGGTCTCGCCTCGCTCGTCGTCTCCGCCTTGTGGAAGCAGTCGCGGGCGAACCGGAATGCGTCGAGGGCCTCATCGGGCGCGGTCGCGTCGAGGCCGCGGCGCAGGGCGTCGAGCCCGAGCTCCATCGCGGCTTCGTCGGTGGCGTCATCGACCTCGGCCAACCGGGAGAGGACCTCCCTCAAATCGTCGTCGTCCGGCTGCTGGGCCAGCACGGCGCCAGCTATGCGCGTGGCATGCCTGAGGTACTCGCCGTCGTCGCCGGGATCGAGTTCCAGCAGGTCAGACTGGAGCCGCCGGAATAGAGAGCGGTCTGATTGCGAGAGGATCATCGCCGCCTTCAGGGCGTGCGAGCGGGTGCAGTAATCGGCGCCCCGGTCCCCCGCCTTTTCGAGGAAGGCGCGCCCCAACGGGCCGGCCTGGGCGGAGACGCGGCCACCGCGCCCGAGCCATGCGGACACCTCGACCATGGCAAGGGCGTCGAAGGCGGACCGCACGAGTTCGGACGCGGCCGGCATGGCGACCTCGTGGCGAGGGTGGCCGACGAGCGCAACGAAGAGGTCCGCGCCGTCGACGCCCTCGGCTTCATCGCGGAGGAGGTCCACCAGCCCCTCAGGGGTCTGGGTGTCGAGGTCGGCGGGTTCGTCTTCGATACCTGCCAGGAGCCGATCAACGATGTCCGCCCGCACGGTGGTCCCGTCAGAAAAGGAATCGGGCTCCCTTAGCGTGGAGCCTGCGCTTGCTTTCGACAACGCTCAAGAGCTCGGGGCGCGCGACGGCACCGACGATGACCTGAACGTCGTCGGCTTGGCTAACGGCCTCCTTGACGCTCGCCAAGAGGGCGCCGAATTTATCAGCCGTCATCTCCTGAGCCGCCGGGCTGTCCAGGACGAGGAACCCCGGATGCCGGCCGTAATGGCGCCGCCTGGCGACATCGATGACGGCGAGGGCCGCCGCGATGCGGACACGGAGCTTTTCACCGGGAGAGAGCTTCTTGAACGTGAGGTCGGTGCCGCCCTGCTTGATGTTGAGGACGCCGTTGGGCGTCCAATCCATCTCGGTGACGTGCTTGACGCCGAAGAGGGTCGACAAGCGCAGGAGGTGTGCCGAGACCTCCTTCAGCAGGTCTCGTTGCATCTCGTCGTAGAGGTCTTTGGTGACCCTGACGGTATGTTTCAGGACCTCGGCGTCGGCGGCGGCGGGGAGGGGCACGAAGGGAGATTGCTCGTCGATGATCTCCTTCAATTGGGCAACCTGCGCCTCCAGCGCCCGAACGCGCATCTCCGCGTCGGCCTCCTCGGAGGATGCGAGTTGGGATTTGATGCCGTCGATGGCCCGCTGCGCGCCGTCCCTTTCGTCCTCGTATGCTCGCCGCCGTCGCTTGGCGGCCTCCAACTGCGCTTCAAGGCGGGCGGCGACGGCCTCGGCGTCCCGGAAGTCCTCCTTGAGGTCGTCTAGCAGGGCCGTGTCGTCCTCCGGCACGACGTGCTCGGTCTTGCAGAGCGCGCAGGTTCCGCCGGCCTCGGCCGTCTTGTACTCCGGGGCGTCGATGCCGGCGTCGCAAGACGGGCAGCACACGGGCCGCAGCACCCGGAACACCAGCCCCGCCGCCCGTTCGTCGGCCATCTGCTGGAGCGTCCGATTGACCTCCGAAGCGGAGTCCCGTGCGGATGCCGCCTGTCTCGCAAGCTCCGTGACCTGAGCCCGCCCTTCCTCAACCTTGGTCTGGAAGTCGACCAGTTTTCGATCCTCGATCACCAATTCCCGACGCAATGCGACACGGTCGACGCGGTCCGCAAGGGCGGCGCGTGCCTCGCCGAGCGCTGCCTCGGCACTGGCGAGGCGGGTGGCGAGACGATCCCGGACAGGCGAGGACGCCATGGCTCGGTCGCGCTCGGCCAAGACCTTCTTCTCGGCGGTCGCGGCCGCGGAGTAGGTCGAAACCCAGGGCAGCCCCATGAACATCTGCAACAGCCTGAGGGGCATGCCGTCCTGGACGACCTCGCCGAACACCGCCTTGCCAGGTCCGGTGACGAAGAGCGAGCTCGCGATGGCCTGCCAGCCGTGGGCGTGGGAACCTGTGTCCTTGTTGAAGGCGAAGAACTTCGCGAAGGCGAACTCCTCCATCATGTTGTCTGCGACGGCCTCGGACAGGCCTTCGTCGGCTGCACCCGCGTAGATGACGAACCAGTCACCGCGGTCCAGGCGCGACAGCACGGCCTCGGCGAGCTTGGGGTCCTTCTCCCCGACCGTCTTCGACACGCTGACGCGGTAGACCGTCTGCTCGACCTTGAAGTCGACCTCGACGAGCGACAGCCAGGACCAGACGTCGGGCTTGACGTGAAGGGGGAACTCGCCCCGCAGGGCGGCCTGGACGATGTTGAGCAGGCTCGACTTGCCGCTGGAATTGTCGTCGGACAAGAGGGCCCAAAGACCCGGCGTCAGGTCCGTCCAATCGAATTCGATGCCGGTCTCGCCCGCCTCGGTCCGCTTGGTGCCCCTGAGCTTGATCGAGGAAAGCCCGAGTCGGCGTAGGCGCGGAAGGGTCGCCTGCGCCACGATGCCGTGGCGGTCGAGCACGGAGCGGACGTCCTCGGCCTTGGCATTCGCCTCCCTGGCGATGGTCGCGACCCAATCGTCCACGCTCGTGGGTACGGTCATGCCTCTCCCCTCAAACGTCCCAACCGGTCGAGCACCCGCACCTTGATCGAGGGGATCTCGGTGCCGAGAGGCGCGTCCTTGTACTCCGGATGCATGTACTGATCGTCCTTGAGGGCGGAGCCGCTGCGCAGCTTCGCGAGCCTCATGACGAGTTGGGCCCGATCCCGGTACCATTCGAGCGAGGGCTGCTGCCGGACGACGTCGTCCATGAACACGAAGGCGGCGGGCTCGACGATGAAGTCGTGCCTGCGCTGGCCGCCCGCCTGGCGCAGCGCGCGGACCAGATGACGGGCGCGAAGGATAGCGAGGGGCGTCTCTATGTTCTGGAAGGCGCCCCGGTGCCAACGGACCATGCGCACCAGCCTGACGTCAGGTTCGTCGGCCGCAAAGATCCCTTCGACGGCTTCGAGGACGTCCGGGTCGCCCTCGGCCTCGTAGAGGTTGAGGAGCTCGTCGGCGAGGTAGTCCGGGTAGCGGACGAGGAAGTCGATGGCCATCGCCCGCTTCTCCCCCCTGAACACACGACGGCCTTCGATGTCCTCGCTCCCAGCGGCCAGGATGAAGAGCAGCCTAATCGCGTCCCGGTGGTGATGCCCCGGCATCGCCACCGATGAGGGAACCTTCGGATGGGACGTCGAAGTGGGAGCGGTTGTGCCCGCGGCCATCAATACCGACCTTGTGCGCGTAGAGCAGGGCGCGACAGGAACCAAAGCGCGTTTGACCAGCGGGGTTCCCGATAAGCTTGATCGGCTGATGTCGCTTCCCGGGACGTAGACGTCCGGCAGGCGGCAGATGCCCGCCAAAACGCTCGCGGAGGGGTATCGGGAAGCGCTACCTGATACCCGACTGCGGAGGCGCGCTTCCACTCTCCCGGGGGCCAGCCCGCAGCGCCTACTTAACATGGATCGGGCATGCTCCCCGTACCAAGAGGGGTTGCACATGCCGTACGAGTCCGCCGTCTTCGTCGTCGCTGATGCAATACTGGCCAAGGGCGAGCGGCCCAGCCTGCGCAAGGTGCGCGAAGCAATCCCCACCGGTGGCTCACCCCGTGAGGTCTGCACGCACCTGCGTGCCTGGCGGAAGAAGCGCGGCTACGACCCCAAGCCCGAACCCACTGACATGTCGAAGGCCATGAAGGAGGCCGGCCAGGCGCTCGCCTTGGACCTATGGAAGCAGGCCAAGCGCGAGGCGACCCAGGCGTTCTCCCGCGAGCGCGAGGCCGCCGTGGCCATGGCCACGGACGACAAGCAGGACTGCGAGCATCTGCTCGGGATGGTCGAGACCCTGCAGGCGGAGAACACCGCGCTCGCCGCCCGGGCGGAGGCCGCCCGCGTCCAAGCCCGCCTCCACAAGGTCGAGAACCAGCTCGACCGCTTCCGCGCGCTGGAGTTCTGGGACCGCGTCATGCAGGAGATCTTCGAGATCATACCCCCCGGGGGAGCCATGACCCCGGCCGAGATCCTGCCCGAGCTCCGTTCCTGGACGATCCGCGGCGCCGCCCTCCACACTTCAGGCGCCGACGTAGGCCGCCATCTCATCCGGTGTGCCTCACGTGAACGCCTGCTTCAGGACGTCCGGGAATGCCGAGGCGTGGGCGCTGGGTGAGTGCGGGTATGCAGGACCCGGGAAGAGGCGGCTTGGCCGCCTCGATGTCGAAGTTTCCTAGGGACCCAGGTAGCCGTTCCACAACCGATGGACGGGGGACACGGGTCGCTGCGCGGGCACGGAGCAAATGAGGACGCCGAGGGTGTCGTTCGTACCCCCCTGGTCCAACTCGACGCTCGATGGAAAGGCGGCGACAGTCGGTCCCACATCGCAGGCTGTCTGGAGGCGGAAGGCGTCCCTCGCCACGCGTCATCGTCAATCTCGACCTCGTGCGGGCAGCCCGCGTCCGGGCTCGCCCACACGAGGTCATGAAGCGGGCAGGGATCTCCCAGCTTAGACCGCTTCTTGCACCTTGTCGGCAGGGACGGCCTTTGAGCGGCGTCCTGCAACGTTCGCTCGAACGGCCTTCTTCCCAGCGACGGGCTGCGCCGCCCCGACGATCTTGGCGACGCGATTCCTCTTGAGCGGCTGAAGGCGTACGGGCTCGCTTGGGCGCTTGGCCGCCCTGACGAAGCGAACATCCCCCTTGGCCTGCAACGACGCGATGCCTTCGAGGATCAACTCGCGCACGATCTCATTCTTACTCTGGTCTTCCCGAAAGGCGACGACCTTGAGTTCTTGGTCGAGCTCGCTCGGAAGGTACACGGTCCTCAGCACGAGGTTCCTGGCTTCGGCGTTCGCCATAGGGCATCTCCATGCGTATGCGTAAACATATGTACGCGTTTGCATGAAAGGCACAAGCCCGTCATCGATAATTCCGCAGGATCGCATCGGCCATGCCGCCGAGCGCCATCAGCGACATGTAGCCGGGAGCGACGATCTGCGAATGCATCGGCGCGTGTATCTTGGGCCATCCGGGAAGGTCGAAGGACAGGTCAGACTTCATGCCCTCCTCCAGCCCGAGCCTGGTCACCGCCTGCATCTGGCCCTGAAGCGCGGCGGGCAGCAGACGCTCGAACCACCAACCGTCGAAACCGGTGGCGTCGACGACGATGTCGGCCTCATGTTTATGACTTAAACCTAGCTCGTTCCCGTACTCCACGACCAGCCTCTTGGCCTTTCCGGGCGCGAGGCTGACTTGGTTCGCGCGGCCCGGCACGAGAACGAGATCCTTCGCGTCGGTGAGGATGTCGGTGATGTTTTCCCACACCACACCGCGGTTCAATCGGTCGGTGAATTTTCGCCTGTCCGCGAAGGAAAGCGCCAGCCACGCATTCTCGTTGTCGAACATGACGCTTTCGAAGAAGTTGACGGTCCTCGTGAACAGCGTGGCGCTATTGTTGATCATCGCGATGCTGTGATGGCCGTTGTTCGAACGAATGAACCAAGCCGCAATGGCTGCGGTCGTTCCGCCTCCACCGACGATCAAGACTTTCCGGGAACCTCTGCTCAACTGGGCTCGCACCCTGGAGAGGTTGTCCCAGAAATCCTCGCCGTTGTAGAGGCGATCGCTGCCGACATGGACCAGTTTCCCGGCTTTAGGCACCTTTCCATGCGCCGGGCCCGGCCCGGTGAAGACGATGCCGTCGAAACCTTCGACGTCGTAGGCGTCGCCGCTCGCAGTCTCGGTGTAGTTCACCTTCCATCGCCCGTCCGCCCATTCCACCGAGGTTACCTCGCCGATGATGGGCGTGATGCCGGCCGTCTTGACGGCGTAGTCCAGGTAATTCGCGAACTCGCGATGGATGGGCGACTTCCTTCCGCGGCTTACCCATGTCGAGTAATTGTCCTGCAGGGCGGGTTCCGTCATCTGGAAGGCGTCCCAGGAATACTCCTGCTTCATGAGTGCCGAGACGCCGGGCTCGATCCCGTCCACGTACGGGAACCCGAGGTCGCGCTCCGCCGGCGTGCACAGCCGCTGCTCGCCATCGGTGTAACCGTTGCGGCCGTTCCAGGCGGCTCCGATCTGCGCCTTCTCGAAAATTTCGATCCTGATCTTGTTGTCACCGAAGCGGTTGAGGCAATCGGCCTTGGCGCACAGCGCCGCCGCTTTCGGTCCCCCGCCGATGACCGCGATGTTCTTCTCTGGCACGTTCCTCTCCCAATCGAGGGGGCGGACGGGACAAACGGATGGATTCCGCGTCCCGCGGCGCTTTGCCAGGCGCTCACGAAATGCGTTTCGGGCAAGGCGCCGATGTGCGGATGCCAGCACGGCGCTGCCGCGGCAACTCGGGCCCATGCGCCAAAGTCTCGAATGGACGCTTGCGCCTTGATGCCCGCACCCCTGGCGCAGGTCGCAGCAGCCTTGCCGATGGCCGGTTTTCTAGGGCGTCACAGCGCAAGCGAACGACGACGCCTCGTGCGACGGCGAAAAAACGTCCGCAGTCGATAGCAGGCGTCCCGCTCGACGCGACGGTCCGTCCCCTGGAACGACCTCCCCGCGCAAGACCGCGCGTCCCACCGGGACGCCTCGATGAACCATCGACCCGGGGTGACGGATGCCGAGCCGACCCGCCACCGTGGAGCGCCGTCGCGCCAGCGGCCGTCGCGGCCGTATGACCGGATTCGGGTGGCAGTTCTCAGCGGGAGACAACAGGAGTCTCCACACCCCGGTTAGGCATCCGGAGATCGGTCCAGCTCGGAATGAGCGAGCATTCCGAATGGGCGTCGCGCGATTTGCCGATGCTCACGCCATTCCGGTCGGACGCCGGTCGAATGGTACTTAAAGTCCGTCGCTTTCCTGTTGTCGCGCGACTTCGCTGCCGGCGTGAAACGGACTCATCCCGGCGCCCTCCGCGACATCCTCGCGACCAATCTCAGACGAATCCGGACTGAAAGGGAGCTCAGTCAGGAAGCCTTCGGCGATCTCTGCGGGCTGGACAGGAGCTATGTCGGTAGCGTCGAGCGCGGCCAGCGGAATATCTCGATCGATAATCTGGAGCGAATGGCAAAAGCTCTGAACCTGGAGCCTTGGCAACTCATAAGGAGGAACGACACCGGCCGCTAACGCGCGTATTCAAGACTACCCTGCTCTCATTATCCGCCCGCGCCCGCGCAACGCCATCCGGTGGGGTGCGGCATCGTTTTTCAGACGGCGCGTGAGCCTCCGGCTTCCTACTCGCATCGACGATGCTGATCGCACCATCGGGTTCGAACTTGAATTCGACTCCTGCGTTCCGGAAAGCATCCAGCAGAGCCTGCACCTTCCGCGGTTGCGATCGCCCCCGTCCAGTTTCGACAGCTACGATAGTCCGCCTCACGACTTTTGCACGCTGTGCGAGATGCTCCTGAGTCCAGTCGAGAAGAGCCCTGGCAGCCCGAAAATGCCTCGGGGCTAGCTCTGTAAATTTTTCGCTTGCATGGCGCACTATGGGCATTATAGTAATCACCAAAGATCAGATGATTCGGCGCAAAAAATCTTGCGCCGAAATCGAACCTCTTCAGGCCGGCGGGATCGGATTAGTTCCGAGTCCTTGAAGATCGGCCCGTGATGCGGCATCGTCAAGTAGCACGATGCTCTCCGTTCCTTCGATGAAGGAACACGCATGTCAGACTGCATAGCGGTCTGCGTGGCGTAAATCTCGCGATGAGCCCACGCATGCGCGCGGCTGTCCTACGACAGTCGAGATCAAGTCTTCCGCATGTCTTCTCCCTCCCTTTCGCCCGATTCCCGCGGCGTTCGGCACCGTACGCCACTCTCCTGGCGCACAACCCGTGGAATCAGGGCAGCAAAGCGCCTCGCCCTTGAGGCTTCCGCCGTGGCGGTCTCCCACGGGGCCATCTGCCTCGGCCCCGACGAGATCGCGCGGCGCTTCTTCGATCAGGTCGGCATCGGGCCCGAAGCAGTCGCAGTCGTACGCTTCCGCCATTCCGGTCAGTCCTGCACGATCGTAGTGCCGACTTTCCGTACTTGGGGTCGAAACGACCTACGCAGACGCACGGCGCATGCAGCCGACTCTGCCTTCGCCGCCGGTCGAAACGTTGTCGTTGAGGATCCCGGTGCCGTGGAGTTGCAACCACGCCTCCGCAATGCCGAACGCATGCTTAAATCAATGCGAGTACCCGCCATGGGGGATGCAGCAACTCTGTCGCGCCTCCTGTCTGCCCAGGGCGGTGAAGCCTCGCTTGCGGAGTGCGAGGCGGCGCTCGCTAGTCCGTTCGCGGACGGGCGCATCTTCGGGCTGATGGTCGGCGGTCGCGTCGAGATCGACCTTTCAGTTCCCCTTTGCGCCGATAGTCTAGTCCGCCTCCGGTCTCCAGGATGGCCGTTCGTGGAAGCTGGGTGATCGGCCCCCACGCGGTGGTCCAAGTTCTAAGTTAGTGCAGGGTCGGCCTTTGCTCCACGGGTCGCTTGGCCGGCGGAGCCGACCGGGTGAGCGCAGCCGGCCAAGCGGTGAAGGCCGGCACGAACACCTCCGGGGCCGGTGGTCGGTAGCCGAGCGAGGCGTGCGGGCGCACGCTGTTGTAGTGTAGACGCCAACTCTCGATCACGATCTGCGCCTCCTTGAGCGTGTAGAAGATCTCACCGTTCAAAAGCTCGTCCCGTAGTCGTGCGTTGAAGCTCTCGACGTAACCGTTCTCCCATGGCGAGCCGGGTGCGATGTAGGCTGTTCTGGCGCCGACATCGGTGATCCAGGCCTGCACGGACTTGGCGATGAACTCCGGACCGTTGTCCGAGCGGATGTGGCCGGGCACGCCGCGCAGGATGAACAGGTCGGACAGCACGTCGATCACGTCCGCCGCCTTCAGCTTGCGTGCGACGCGGATCGCCAGGCACTCCCGCGTGAACTCATCGACCACGTTCAGCATCCGGAACTTGCGGCCCTCGTGCGTGCGGGCTTCGACAAAGTCGTAGGACCAGACGTGATCGCGACGCTCCGCCCGCAATCGCAGGCAGGAACCATCCCCGTCCCAGATGCGGCCGCGCTTGGGCTGCCGAGACGGGACCTTCAGCCCCTCGCGCCGCCAGATCCGCTCGACCCGCTTGTCGTTGACGAACCAGCCCGCCGCCTTCAGCAATGCACCGATCTTCCGGTAGCCGTAGCGCCCGTACTGGCGAGCCAGTTCCACGAGGTCGGCTGTCAGCGCGGCCTCATCCTCTCTTCCCCGCGGCACCTTGCGCTGCGTCGAGCGATGCTGCCCGAGCGCCCGACAGGCGCGGCGCTCGGAGACGTCTAGGACGTTCATGACATGCGCGATGCAGGCGCGTCGGCGCGCGGGGCTGGTCAGTTTCCCCGAGCGGCCTCCTGCAGGATCAGCTTGTCGAGGGTGAGATCCGCAATCGCCTTGCGCAGCCGCTGGTTCTCAACCTCCAAGTCCTTCATCCGTCGAACCTGATCGCTCTTCAGGCCGCCGTACTCCTTGCGCCAGCGGTAGTAGGTCACTTCCGTCACGCCGATGGCCCGGATCGCCTCCGCCACGCTCTGGCCCTGCGAGACCAGAACATCCACCTGCCGCAGCTTGGCGACCACGTCTTCCGGCTTGTGCCGCTTCGTTCCCATCTGTCCGTCCTCATCTGGCTCAAAAGCCATACCTCAGGGCGGACCACTTCAGTGGGGGCGGATCAATCATCGTTGCAGCTTTCGCAACTCTACCGACCGCCTTCGCCTATCTGGCTTTTCCCTACGGGTTCGAGGTCGCATGGTTGATCGTATTCATCTGCTGCAGGCTCTTTCCCGGCCTCCTGCGAAAGCATTGGGCCAATGTCATCGGAGGCCTGCTTGCGGGTGCGGCCGTTGTCGCGTCGATCTCGTTGCACCTTTTCTCCGTCGGCGAGCAGCAAGCTATTGAAGCGGCCAGCTCGTGGTCGTTGCTGGTTCCGTTGACGAACATGCGGCAGTTTCTAATCGAGCGATCGGGAATCAGTACTATCTATCTAAATACAATTATATGCTTTGGAGCGCCCGCGTTCCTGCCTCTATTGTTTTGGGACTATAGCAGAAGCGAGAATCGCGAGACCTATCCGATCAAGGCGACGGTGGCTTACATAAGAAATTATTGGATAGGGTTCGGAGCTCTCGGGCTGCACATGAGCATGATGAAGCTTAACCACATGGTCTATCCATTCTATCGCCAGACGACGCCCGAACAGGCAATCGCGATACAGCACAAGTACGCTTCGCTGCTCAATGCCCGTTTCGACAGCTGGGCGGTGGTAGGACTGGTCACGACAGCGACGCTTTGTTCCATCATGCTCACCGGCTGGGTCCAGCTCATCGAATCCATCTTGCGGCGAACGCCACGGTAATCAGGCGGCGCCAGATGTCCTCCGGAAGCCAGCCGAATGCGCCTCGCGCCTGAACTGGTCGCCGATCTGCTGACGCACCATCCCCGGATCGCCCGTGCCTTGCGCAAGAACCAGCTCGTGGATGAGGGGATCTTGCGCGAGTGGCTGATGAACGTGGGTCGGCGCTCGGCCGTGGAGCAGCTGGCGCACTTGTTCTGTGAGCTTCTGCTCCGATTGAAGGTGGTCGGCCTGGCGGATGGCACCGGCTACAAGTTACCGCTGACGCAGGTGGATTTCGCGGACACCACCGGCATCACCTCCGTTCACGTCAACCGTTCGCTCAGGGAGCTGCGGCAGAGCGGGCTGATTGAACTTGAAGGTGGCCGGCTGAAGATCCTCGACTACGCTGGCCTGCGGGCTCTTGCCGAGTTCAGGGCCAACTACCTGCACCTGTCAGATTGTGCTGCTGCATGAACCTGCGCCTTCAGCCGGTACAGGTCGCCACGGGCGGCGATGATCAGGAGAGACAGCTTGTCTTTCACGAGGGCTTCCTCGTCGCGGTGCTGATACACCTATCGGTGCGCATGGCGAAAAGGCCAGCATGTGGTGGCCAGCCGCTTCTTCCCGGCTTCCAGGAACTCCTTGGACCAGCCGTAGTACATCGAGCTGGCGATGCCTTCGCGCCGGCACAGCTCGGCGATGCTGTCCTCGCCGCGCAGGCCTTCCAGCACGATGCGGATCTTCTCTTCGGCCGAGAACTGCCGATGCGTAGCGCGGCGGATGTCCTTGATCACGGCCTCCGCCGGCTTCCGTACCGGCCCGGATGACTGTTTTATCTTCGCTCCTGGGGGCTACGATGAACCAGCCATCCTCCGTTCGTGAAGACCCTCAATCTGTCTCAGGAGTGCTGACGGCGGACACGCAGAGCTAAACGGGCGAAGGCGCAGCGTTCCAACGTCAAAGATACCGCTCTTAAAGGACGACATGGCATGATGCCGGGCATGCCGCTGAACCGCACCGCCACTGTAATCATTTTGATGTCGCTAATGGGCTGCTGCGCAACAGGTGCGGCAGAAGCAGAGGTAGACAGCGCTCCATCCAAGGAGGTCGTTTTTATCTACCTCGTACCGAGCGATCGTTCGGCTTCCGATACATATTCTGCCAAAATTGAATTTGCAGCAAGGCACTTCCAGGCGTGGCTCAGTCAAAAACTAGGCGGCAAGACATTCCGGTTGTCCTATCCCGTTGTCCGAGTTGTGCGTTCCAGCAAACCTGCAAAGTGGTTCGGCTCGGTCGAGCAATACAGCGGTTATAGTGCATTCTATCGCAACACGTTAGACGAACTAACGCGGCTGGGTGCTGCCAAGTTGAACGATCCGCAGGCGCGCTTCATGGTCTACGTGGATGCCGATCACGCTTGCGGACAATCCGGAGCCGGCGGTAACGGCCTCGCAGTAGTCTCAGCAAACGATCTCCGTGGACTCAGCGGAGAAAAGATTGTGCCTGCGTGCGATAAGGCAAACGGAGCCGAGATTGCGGGGCGCTGTCGATGGATCGGAGGAATGGGCCATGAGCTGCTACATACCCTCGGCCTGATCCATCCCGACCGATCGCCAGCATGCCAGACAAATCAGTGCCGTTCCGAAGCGTTGATGATGCAGGGATACATTACGTATCCGAAAGCCATCCTTCTTGAAGAGGAGGGTTCGCTCTTGAACCGATCTTCCTTCGTGAGCGCCCGACGTACAGACACTTTCATCGACTGCACGCTTCCCTGATACTCTTCTGCCTGTCCGCTGCTAAGTGATGCTCGTCGCGACACAGATGACTGGGTCGGATCGGAGGCGGAAAGTCCGCTTCCAAGTAGAGCGGCAGAGGCCGCTCTCCACCCCGTGCGGTCCTCTGGTTGTGCGGACGCGGTTGTCTAGAAAACAAACGTTTTCCTGATATGTCTTGGTAGCCGCTTACGACCCTTCTCAGGCCTACGATGTATGGATCGTTCTCTATCCTCTTGCGGCGCTGCGGAATGCGACAGAGAGGGTAGTCAGGGCATCTCGGGGTGGACCTTCTGTCAGCCTCGAGTGGATGAAGATCGGCAGGCGCGGCAGTGCAGGACGCCCCAGCCTGTCCCCTATGTCCACCGCACCGAGCGGCAGCATGCGCGGTGCGAAAACTGCGACGCCTAGCCCCGCCGTCACGGCGGCCACGCCGCCGCCCACAAAGATCTCTGTCCACGCGATGCCTGCCGCGTCGAGCACTTGGCTGGCCATCGCTCGCACCCCACAGGGCTCGGCCAGCATTGCCACGGGCAAGGGTTCGTAGCCGCGGCGCTGCCAGTCGGGAGCCGCGAACCAGCCGAAGCGCTCCTCAGCAATCATCTCGCCGTCGTCCCGGCTGGTTTGGAGCCGAACAATGACTGCATCGAGTTCGCGCCGGTCGTAGCTCTGCAACAGGTCACCCGAGGATCCGATGCGGCCGCGACTCATACCCTGATCGGCTACGCTCGCTGCTCCAGTGGCAGTTCACAATCGGGGCATTGTCGCTTGAACTGACATCCTAAGGTTCTGTGTTGGTATCGTCGGTAGCTTCAAGACTATCCTGTATTCTGCAGGTTGGCTGGCCACGCGATAAGTCACTGATCCGCTGCCAATCGCCTGCCGATGGGCAATCTCGTAGGATCAATGTCTGACCGTCCTCTGAAAACGCGTAAAGACACTGCTGCGCGTGCCCATAATTGTCGCGCAGCGCCAGCCGCTCCCCTGTCACTCGCCAGCGCTCGCAAAAGTCCCATCCGTCGCCAGCATCCATTGTGCTGCCATAGATTGCCCGCCCGTGATGAAAACACCGGGTGGTTTGCGAGGCCGGCCAAGGTGATCCTTTGAATGGCGGTCTTTTAACGTTCCAGCATCCGTAGAACAGGCGCGTGACCCGATAAGTGGGTGCTGCCTTCAACTCTGACTGCTGCGCGAAACTCGATGACGCTATCATGCTTGTGAGGAGAGAGATCAGGGCTATCAAGATCGCATGGCGGTCCAAGGTATTCTCCATAAGGCCTTATCCAGGCTGCACGGCTCAGCGTTGCTACGGCAGAGGCGACGTATCGTAAATTGTCGTCGACTCAGATTGTTGGAGATGTATGGAAAACGAATGTTTAGGTGACATACAGCCGGAACTCCTTCCCGGCCCCCTCAAGCGTGGCGGTTTCTGTCACCTAAATATGTAAGCTTTTCTATTATCACGAAAACGCTGTTGTAGGACTATCGTGACATGTTGATTGGCTACGTACGCGTTTCCACCGAGGACCGGAACCTGGATCTGCAGCGCGATGCCCTGAGGGCCGCTGGCTGCATCCGGATCTTCGAGGAGAAGGAAAGCGGGCGCGCCGGCATCAAGCGCCCGGCCCTCGAGGCGGCCTTCGACTTCCTGCGCGCCGAGGATCAGCTGGTGGTCTGGAGGATCGACCCTCTTGGCCGCTCCCTCCGCGAAATGCTCGACACCGCCCACATGCTGCAGGAGCGCGGGGTCAAGCTTCGGTCGCTGACCGAGCAGGTGGACACTGAGACCGCCACCGGGCGGATGATGTTCAACTTCCTCGGCACGATCGCCGAGTACTTCCTCGACCTGAACCGTGAGCGCACCCTGGCCGGGCTCAAGGCGGCGGTCGCGCGGGGCCGCAATGGCTGCCGTCCGCGCAAGATCACCGACGCCGACCTAGAGGCGGGCCGCGCGATGCTCGCCGCCGGCACCATCTCGGTGGCCGAGATCGCCAAACGCGTCGGCGTCAGCCGCAAGACCTTCTACCTCTACTTTCCGCAGGCACGCGCACGCAGCCAGGCGCAGGGCTGAGCCGATGCCGATCCGCCCGGAAAACCGCTTCTTCTATTCCATCGACTGGGCGCAACTGTCCGACATGATCCGGTTCGGGCGTGCCAAGGGCTGCTGCGAAGGCTGTGGCCGGCCCCATGGTCAGCTAGTGTTTCACCTGGGGGATGGTCGCTGGTGGGATGCAGTCGGGCAGACTTGGCGTAGCGGCAAGGGGCGTCCGCTCAAGCTGGCGCCTCTGGAATGCCTGCCGGCGGGCATGGTGATCGGAACCACCCGCGTCTACCCGGCCTGCGCCAACCTCGACTATGATCCGGGCGACAACGACCCCAAGAACTTGAAGGCGCTCTGCTAGCGCTGCCGCATCCTGCACGATCGTAGCGAGCATCTGCGCCAGCGCTGGTTCCGCCTACCTGCGGTACGCGGTGCAGTGCATGTGCACCTACATCCGCGCGAGCCGTGACGGCATGATGGCGATTGACGCGGCCGAGGTCTCGATGCGCGCCAACGACGGGGGCGGTCCATGTGCTAAGCCCGCGGCCGCTCCGTCGGCGATCCGAGCACGCCCGCCGACCGGTTCCGGCTCGTGCCCTTTGACCGGATCCGGCTCTCTACGGTGCCGCGGTTCCTCGTAAAGTCCTTGCTGCCAATCCTCGGGCTGGCTGAGTTCTGGGGGGCGCCGAAGTGCGGCAAGAGCTTCCTCGTCTCGACCTGCTGATGCACGTCGCACTCGGCTGGATCGACCAGGGCCGGCGAGTGCAGGCCGGGCCCGTAGTCCACTGCGCGCTCGAGGGGCTGAGCGGATTCGAGGCGCAGGCCGAGGTGTGCAAGCAGCGCCATCTCGACGGCAATACCGCCCCGGTGCCGTTCCAACTGATGCCGGCGCCGCTAAACTTCGTGGCGGACAATCCTGGCCTCATTTCCTCAATCTGCATGCAGATGCCTGATGGCGAGCGCCCAGCGGTCGTGTGCCTCGAATACACTCAGCCGGAGCTTCGTCGCTCCAAGGCCGAGGACGAGGCGATAACCGGGAATCGCTGCCGCTCAAGTTGCGGTATTGCTTCCTGCAGGGCAGCGCCATGCACGAGAGCATCACACTTCACGGATCGCTGCGGTCGAGTACCGAAGGATGGGGGGGCGAGATCGTGACCTCGATACGCATGATCCTGCGAACGGCAATTGCTGCGCTGAAGCGGGCCTCACCGAAGGGCTACTTGCCGCCGATTGTCTCCAGAGGACGCGCCTGGAACCGACTTCCGCAGCCGGAGCAGATCAGTCAGCGCGATCAGGTCGGTCGAAATTGTCGCCAGCCTCTTCGATCATATCCGACGTGGACCCGACGGCATGCGGCATCCGCGGAAGTCCGGCCTGCCGGGGGCCACTATGTGGGAAGATACGCGGCGGCTCATTCCTTCCTGGCGAAGGACTCAAGGAACAGAAATGATCTTTGGAGCGAATCAACTCATTCGGAAACCGGTGCCGCTCAAAGCGTCACAACGCTTCCAAAGATGCCGAGGCGAAGGATCGCGGTGCTAGGCTGATACCTTCTGGCCGTCGTTTCCACATGCAGAAACGTGAGGCCTCGGTGAGGCCTCAACATATCTAGTGCGCGGCCTGGCTGCCACTAAATAGCCCTAAGGGCTTGGAATGGTTGGGAAACTGGAGCGGGCGAAGGGATTCGAACCCTCGACCCCAACCTTGGCAAGGTTGTGCTCTACCCCTGAGCTACACCCGCTCTCTTGTCCGTCCGTCCGGCGCCGTGGGCGCGTCCGTCGGTGGCGCTGGTAAACACTATCCCGGCCGGGGATGCAAGCGCCAAGGTCGATTTTTTTGCGCGGCTCACCAAAGCTCGGCCGGAGGCTGGCTGCCGCGGATCTCGTCGAGACGGGCGCGGGTGGCGCGGGTGGTGTCGGCCGGCAGGGCGTCGAGGGGGAAGAAGCCGGCCTCGGCGATCTCGCGGTCCGGCCGCTTCGGGCCCGTCACCGTGAAGGCCGGGACGACGTAGACGGCGATGTGGTCGCGGCGCTGCGCGCCGGGGTTCAGGAAGAAGCCGTGCAACTGCAGCGGGGCATCCGGCGACACCACGATCTCGGCTTCTTCCCGGAACTCGCGGGCCATCGCGGCGGGGCCGCTCTCGCCCGGATCGATCCCGCCCCCGGGCAGATGCCAGCCGGCGACGTAGGTATGGCGCACGAGGCAGACCCGCCCCTGCCCGTCGATGGCGACGCCGCGGACACCCAGCGTCATGCCGCGCGTGAACAATGCGACCCGCAGGGACAAGCGGTGGAGCCAGGGGCGGTCGAGATTCGGGATCATGCCCGCCTTGTAGACGCAGGCGCTTCGCCCGTCGCGCCCCGGCTCGCTCACACGACCTTGAGCGCGATCGCGCCGACGCCCTCGATCCGCGCGCTCATGGTCTGGCCGCGTTGCACCGCCCCGACGCCCGAGGGCGTGCCGGTGAGGATCAGGTCGCCGGGATGCAGCTCGAAATAGGTCGAGAGCAGCGCGACCTGCTCCGGCACCGACCAGATCATCTCGGAAAGGTCGCCGCGCTGGCGTTCGGCGCCGTCGACGGCCAGCGTGATCGCGCCGGAGCGAGGATGGCCGATGACGCCCGCCGGCCGCAGGGCGCCGATGGGGGCGGAGAAATCCGCCGCCTTGCCGAGCTCCCATGGCCGAGCCTGCCGCTTGGCCTCGTCCTGAAGGTCGCGCCGGGTCATGTCGAGGCCGACCGCGTAGCCGTAGACATGGGTGCCGGCGGTCTCCACCGGGATGTCGCGCCCGCCCCGGCCGAGGGCGGCCACCAACTCCACCTCGAAATGGTAGTTTTCGGTGCGGGGCGGATAGGGATGCTCGACCGTCACGCCCTCGGGCACGATCTGGACCGTGTCGGCCGGCTTGAGGAAGAAGAAGGGCGGGTCGCGCTCGTCGGCGCCCATCTCGCGGGCATGGGCCCGGTAGTTGCGGCCCACGCAATAGACCCGGCGCACGGGAAACAGATCGGAACTGCCGTGGATCGGCAGCGCCGTGCGCGGCGGGTTCGGAATCACGGACAGCATGGCGCCTCAAGCCTCGTCTTCGGTGGGACGGAAAACACGGGCGGATCGGGCGGCGATCCGCTGCAAAGGGAAAACCCACAAGCGCCCGGTGTGTGCCATTTCCCGGGATCCCCGTTCCGCCATCCTCGGCTCTCGGTGCAAATGCCGTTCCCCCGGCCTATCTGAGGCGGACGACGCTTCGTTCGTCTCCGCCTCCGCCCTCCATCGATGACCGCTCCCCTCTCCCACGATCGCCTGCTGGCCACGCTCTCCGAGCGGCTCGGCCTTCGGCACGTGCGCACCGATCCGGCCGATCTCGCGCCGCATCTCGTCGAGTCCCGCGGGCTCTACCGCGGCCATGCGCTGGCCGTCGTGGCGCCGGGCACGACCGAGGAGGTCGCCTTCACCGTGCGAGCCTGCGCCGAGGCACGGGTGCCGGTGGTGGCGCAGGGTGGCAATACCGGCCTCGTCGGCGGCGGCGTGCCCTTCGGCGGGATCGTGCTGTCCTTGAACCGCCTCGACCGGCTGCGCGCGATCGATCCCCTCGGCGCCAGCATGACGGTGGAAGCCGGCATGATCCTCGCCGACGTGCAGGCCGCGGCCGAGGCGGCGGGGATGCTGTTCCCGCTCTCCTGGGCGGCGGAGGGCACGGCGCGGATCGGCGGCGGCCTTGCCACCAATGCCGGGGGCCTGGCGGTGCTGGCCTACGGCAATGCCCGCGACCTCGTGCTCGGCCTCGAAGTCGTGCTCGCCGACGGACGGATCTGGAACGGGCTCAAGGCGCTGCGCAAGAATAACGCCGGCTACGACCTCAAGCACCTGTTCGTCGGCTCGGAGGGCACGCTCGGTATCATCACCGCCGCGACCCTGAAGCTGTACCCCAAGCCCCTCTCCACCTGCGTCGGCTTCGTCGGCCTCGCCTCGGCGCAGGCGGCGCTCGCCCTGTTCGCCCGGCTCCGGGCCGGCGCCGACCGGGGGCTGACGGCCTTCGAGTACATGCCCCGCTTCGGCCTGGAGATGGTGCTGAGACACGGCATCGACGTGCGTCCGCCGCTCTCCGGCTCCCATGCCGCCTACGCCCTGGTGGAGCTGTCCTCGCCCCGGCCCGGCTCCGACACCCGCGCCGAGATGGAAGCCTTGCTCGCCGAGGCGATGGAGGCGGGAGAGGTGGAGGATGCGGTGATCGGCGGCAGCGCGGCGCAGGACGCCGCCCTGTGGCGCCTGCGCGAGTTGCTGCCCGAGGTGCAGAAGGCGGAGGGCGGCTCGATCAAGCACGACGTCTCGCTGCCGCTCTCGCGCCTCGCCGACTTCCTGGAAGAGGCGAGTGCGGCCTGCGAGGCGGCCATGCCGGGCCTGCGCCCCTGCCCGTTCGGGCATTTCGGCGACGGCAATATCCACTTCAATCTGACCCAGCCGGTCGGCATGGAGAAGGCGGAGTTCCTGAGCCAGTGGGGCCGCTTCAACGCCATCGTTCACGGCATCGTCGAGCGCATGGACGGCTCGATCGCCGCCGAGCACGGCATCGGCTTGATCAAGCGCGATGAACTCGCCCGCACCGCCGACCCCGTCGGCCTCGACCTGATGCGGCGGTTGAAGGCCGCCCTCGACCCGCATGATGGGCTCAATCCGGGCAAGGTGGTGGCCCTCTCGGACGACCCGCCGCCGGCTCTCCCGGTCTGAAAGCGAGTGTGACGGGGCGCACGCGGGAACGCGCGCTGGCCTCCGCGGGTTGTTGTGCAACGCACAAGATGGCTGCATGATCCGGGTCACAGGGCCGGGAATCAGCCTTGCGCGCAACCGGAATGATGCCCGGATGATGAGATCGTTAACCCTTGCGACCCGACAATCGCCCTCTACCGGCACCGGTGGCGGAGCGATCCGCCTCGGTTTCGTCGCATGACGATTTTAGGCGCTCGTTCCACATACCGCAGTGCGGTGCGCTTCCCCTGGAAGGTGACGCGCTGCAGCGACGGGCGATGGGACGAGTCATCCGGCTTGCATCCTGGGGCACGCGTTCCGAGCCGTCCCGTCCGCACCGACTTTGAAGGAGACCATTGATGCCCGTTTCACAGGCCCGGGTGCCGACCGCGGAAGCCAGTCGCTACCTGAAGCAGCTCTGCCGCCATTGGAGCCACAAGTTCCCGGTCGAAGAGAGCGGCGACAAGGGCCGGGTTCCGTTCGGCGAGGACCGGATCTGCACCTTCGAGGCGAGCCCCGACGCCCTGGTGATGCAGGTGGCCACGCCCGACCCGGCCGGCCTGACACGGCTGGAGAATGTGGTCTCCGACCATCTCCTGCGCTTTGCCTTCCGCGAAAATCTGGGTGACATCACGTGGTCGCGCGCGGCCTGAGCCGCGGATCGGTCTGACGGGATCGATTCCCGGCCGGGAAGACGGCGCGCGGCGAGACAGCCTGGAGAACCCCTTCCATGAGCCAGACGCCGGGCACGGCCGCCCTCCCCTTCACCGAGCGCCTCGACCGGCTGGCGGAAGTCGCCGTGCGGGTCGGCCTCGGGCTGAAAGCGGGCCAGGAACTGGTGATGACGGCGCCGCTCGAAGCGGTGCCGCTGGCCCGCGCCATCACCGAGCAGGCCTACAAGGCCGGCGCTTCGCTGGTCACGACCTTCTATGCGGACGACGCCGCGACGCTCGCGCGCTTCGCCCACGCGCCCGACGAGGCGTTCGACCGGGCCGCCGGCTGGCTCTATGCCGGCATGGCGGACGCCTACCGGAGCGGAGCGGCCCGGCTCGCCATCTCGGGCGACGACCCGTCCCTGCTGGCGGGTCAGGATCCGTCCAAGGTCGCCCGCGCCAACCGTTCGCGCTCGCAGGCCTACGTGCCGGCGCTGGAACTGATCGCCGGCTTCTCCACCAACTGGACCATCGTCTCGGCCGCGACCAAGCCCTGGGCGCGCACGGTCTTCCCCGACCTGCCCGAGGACGAGGCGGTCGTGCGCCTGTGGGACGCGGTCTTTTCCGCCTCGCGCATCGACGGACCCGACCCCGTCGCGGCCTGGGGCGCGCATAACCGCGATCTCGCCCGCCGCACCGAGCGGCTCAACGGCGCCCGCTTCTCCGCCCTGCGCTTCCGCGGTCCCGGCACGGACCTGACCGTGGGACTCGCCGACGATCACGAATGGTGCGGCGGCGCCACGACGGCCAAGAACGGCATCGTCTGCAACGCCAACATTCCGACCGAGGAGGTGTTCACCACACCGCACCGGGCGCGGGTGGAAGGCTACGTCGCCAGCACCAAGCCGCTCTCCTACCAGGGCACCCTGATCGACGACATCCGCGTACGCTTCTCCGAGGGCCGCATCGTCGAGGCGAACGCGCGCACCGGCAGCGACGTGCTCGCCAAGGTGCTCGACACCGACGAGGGCGCCGCCCGCCTGGGCGAGGTGGCTCTGGTGCCCGCCTCCTCGGCGATCTCGGCCTCGGGCCTGTTGTTCTACAACACGCTCTACGACGAGAACGCCGCGAGCCATATCGCCCTGGGACAGGCCTACTCGAAATGCTTCCGCAACGGCGGCGACGGTCTGAGCGAGTCGGATCTCGCCGAGCGCGGCGCCAACCGCAGCCTGATCCATATCGACTGGATGATCGGCTCGGCCGAAATCGACGTGGACGGGATCACCGCCTCGGGCGAGGCTTTGCCGGTGATGCGCCGCGGCGAGTGGGCCGACTGATTTCTTGTGAATCCGCCGTCCGCCGGGATCAGCTGCTCTGCGCTTCCCCGGCGGGCTGGACCGGAAGCGTTCCCTTCGGCAGCATCTTGGGCCGCCAGCGGCGGTGCATCCACAGCCACTGGCCGGGATGCTCGCGTACCCATCCCTCGATCACGCGCGTCATCGCCTGCATCGCGCCCTGAACCTCGATCAGCCCGTCCGGGCCGCGGGGCAGATCGAGCGGCGGCGTCAGTTCGAGCAGGAAGCGCCCGCCACCCTTGCGCACCACCCGCGCGCCGTGGACCGGACAATCATGGTGCCGGGCGAGCTTGCCGAGCAGCGGGTTGACCAGCACCGGCCGCCCGAAGAACGTCACCACGACACCGCGGGTGAAGTGCTGATCGATGAGCTGGCCGAGATGGCCGCCGCGCTCCACCACGCCCTGCATCGCGAAGACGGCGCCGGGGCCGGAGGCGGCAAGCCCTCCCATGGTCTTGCGGCGGACTTCCTGCACGAGCTGGGCGGCGGCCGGATTGTTCGGCGGGCGGAACACGGCGGTGGTCTCGAGCCCGAACTTCTCCGCGCAGATCGCGGGCAGTTCCCAGTTGGCGAGGTGGGCTGAGAAGATCAGCCCCGGCTGGCCGTCGTCGCGGATCGCGAAGAACTGCTCGAGCCCGCGCACTTCCATGCGCTGGGTCGCGAGGTTCTCCGGGTCGTAATCGAAGATCGTGTCGAGATGGGCGTATTCGGCGCCCGTGCGCCCGAGATTGTCCCATGCCTCCAGCGCGATCGCTCGCAGCCGCCGCTCGTCCTCCTTCGGATAGGCCGCGCGGAGGTTGTCCATCGCCGTGCGGTGCGAGGGCAGGAACGGGCCGATGAGGCGAACGAGCCGGCCGCCGGCCGCACTCGCCCGGTCGGTGCCGAGCATCCGCGCGAGCAGGAACACCGCTCGGATCAGCGGGATGGTCGCGAAGCCGGCCAGCCGAGGCAGGTTCCGCCGCAGGATCAGCGCAAGGCGCAGCACAGCCGGTTCATCGAAGGAGCGATCGGGGGAGGTTCGGAAGGCGGCATAAAGTATATTTTTCGGGCAGGCGAGCACGTTGCTCGGGAAACGGCGAAGGCCGCCGGCCCGTCGAGCGGACCGGCGGCCTTCGGAAGGCGCGGCGCGAGAGCCTTGGATCAGACGAAGTGCTGACCGCCGTTGATGGTGAGGGTCGAGCCGTTGACGAAGCCGGCCTCGTCGCTGGCGAGGTATTCGACCGCGTGGGCGATCTCGTCGGCCTCGCCGAGGCGGCCGGTCGGGATCGTCGAGATGATCTTGTTACGGATGTCTTCCGGCACCGCCATGACCATCTCGGTGGCGATGTAGCCGGGGGCCACCACGTTCACGGTGACGCCCTTCGAGGCGCTCTCCTGCGCCAGCGCCTTGGCGAAGCCGATCACGCCGGCCTTGGCCGCCGAGTAGTTGGTCTGGCCGGCCTGGCCCTTCTGGCCGTTGATCGACGAGATGATGATGATGCGCCCGAAATTGCGCGAGCGCATTCCCTCGATCAGCGGACGGGTGCAGGTGAACATCGAGTCGAGATTGGTGCGGATCACCGCCTGCCACTTCTCGAAGGTCATCTTGTGGAAGGCGCCGTCGCGGGTGATGCCGGCGTTGTTCACGAGGACGTCGATCGGGCCGAGTTCGGCTTCGATCGCCTTGATGCCGGCCTCGCAGCTCGCGAGATCGCCGACGTCGAACTTGAACACCGGGATGCCGGTCTCGGCCTTGAAGGCGTTGGCCGCCTCGTCGTTTCCGCCGTAATTGGCGGCGACCTTGTAGCCCTTGTCCTTCAGGCGCTTGGAGATCGCGGCGCCGATGCCGCGCGTTCCGCCCGTGACGAGGGCGACGCGTTCCTGAGCCATAGTTTCCTCCGTGATCCCGTATCGGGTTGTTGTTAAGACGGTTCGCGAAATACCCGCTAGGCGTGCGGCGGACAGGGCAACGATCCTGTCACCGCCTTCGCGGGAGCGGGGCGCCACGCGTCATCCCCGCCTGTGTATCCGGGCGACCGCGAGCCCGCATCGCATTTAAATTTCACAAACCCTCAAGCTGATTTCGTCAAATTCATCTTGAGTTTCTGTGTGGGAAGGGCGCCGCGCGCCCTTCCCCGCGCGCCCTTCCCGAAGCCGGTCGCTCAGACCCGCTCGACACACATGGCGACACCCATGCCGCCGCCGATGCAGAGCGTGGCGAGACCCTTCTTGGCGTCGCGGCGCTTCAGCTCGTGCAGCAGGGTGATGAGGACGCGGGCGCCGGAGGCACCGATCGGGTGGCCAATGGCGATGGCGCCGCCATTGACGTTCACCTTCTCGTCGTCCCAGCCCATGTCCTTGTTCACCGCCAGCGCCTGAGCGGCGAAAGCCTCGTTCGCCTCGATCAGGTCGAGGTCGGCGGGCTTCCAGCCGGCCTTCTCCAGGGCCTTGCGCGAGGCCGGGATCGGGCCCGTGCCCATCACCTTGGGATCGACGCCCGCGGTCGCCCAGGACACGATCCGGGCGAGCGGCGTGATGCCCCGGCGCTCGGCCTCGGAGGCCGACATCAGCACCAGCGCGGCGGCGCCGTCGTTGAGGCCCGAGGCGTTGGCCGCGGTCACGGTGCCGTCCTTGGCGAAGGCGGGCTTGAGCTTGGCCATCGCCTCGACGGTGGCGCCGTCACGGATGTACTCGTCGGTGTCGACGACCGTGTCGCCCTTGCGGCCCTTCACGGTGACGGGGACGATCTCTTCCTTGAAGCGGCCTTCCTTGCGGGCGGCCTCGGCCTTGTTCTGCGAGCGGACCGCGAACTGGTCCTGCTGCTCGCGGGTGAGCTGGAAGGCCTGGGCGACGTTCTCGGCGGTCTGGCCCATGTGGTAGCCGTTGAAGGCGTCCCACAGGCCGTCCTTGATCATGGTGTCGACGAGCTTGAGATCGCCCATCTTCTGGCCGCCGCGCAGGTACTGGGCGTGCGGGCTGAGCGACATCGATTCCTGGCCGCCGGCCACGATCACCTTGGCGTCGCCGTTGGCGATCTGCTGCATGCCGACCGCGACGGTGCGCAGGCCCGAGCCGCAGACCTGATTGAGGCCCCAGGCGGTCGCCTTCTCGGGGATGCCCGCGGCTATGGCGGCTTGACGGGCCGGGTTCTGACCGGCGGCAGCGGTGAGCACCTGGCCGAAGATCACCTCGTCCACGTCGTCCGGCGAAACGCCCGCGCGCTCCAGTGCGGCCTTGATCGCCGTGGCGCCGAGTTCGTGGGCCGGCACGGAACCGAAGGCACCGGCGAACGATCCGACGGGCGTACGCGCCGCACCGACAATGACGATATCTTCACTGGCTGCCATCGTGACGTTCTCCTCATTCGGCGGCGCGATATTTGGTAGACCAGAATGTCTGGCGCGCGACCTGCCGTTCACCGGATGAAGAGCGCACACCTCGCGAAGTCAAGCGTGCTTACGGACAACATGGGCGGAACGTCGCATAGACGACCGCGCTCGCATGCGCCGGATTCTACGGGGACAGGGATAAATTGCTGTTTTCGCCGCGCCGCGAAAGCCTTAAGGTTGGTTCCGACGAATGTAGAGCCCGGCCTGCGCAGGCGGGCAGCCGATCATGTCGGAGCGTTGAGCTTTGCGCAGACTCATGAGCGAAGCGGGAGGTGTCGCAACGATGGCCGAGAACGGCAGGGCGCATCAGACCGTCATCAAGAAGTACGCCAATCGCCGGCTCTATCACACCGGCACCTCCACCTACGTCACGCTCGAAGACCTCGCGACGATGGTGCAGAACGGCGAAGACTTCATCGTCTACGACGCACGCTCGGGCGACGACATCACCCGCTCGGTGCTGACGCAGATCATCTTCGAGCAGGAGAACAAGGCCGGCGACGACAATCTGCTGCCGGTGGCCTTCCTGCGGCAGCTGATCCGCTTCTACGGCGACAGCATGCGCACAATGGTGCCGAGCTTCCTTGAATTCTCCATGGCCAACTTCGCGAAGGATCAGGACGGCCTTCGCGAGAAGATGGCCCAGAGCTTTGGCCCCTCCGCCTTCCAGCAGGCGCTGCAGGAGCAGGTGCGGGCCAACATGACCTTCTTCGGCGATGCGATGAAGATGTTCACCGGCGGCTTCGGCCCCGGCGGACCGCCGCCGGGAACGATACCCGCCGCGCCCCCCGCCTCGGCTCCCACGCCCGCCGTCAGCGGCCCGGCCGACCTCGACGAGTTGAAGAAGCAGATGGCCGAGATGCAGGCCCGCCTCGAATCGCTGGCGCGCAAGTAGGGCCTCGTCCCGAAGGACGATTGCCGCGCGTCCGGCCGGACGACGCCGGCGAGAGGGCGAACCCGCGCCCTCTTTCACGCCCAGAGCATCATCTTTTTCCGAAAGCCGGCAGCCACCGGTCGGGATGATGCTCCGGTGGCGCGAGACAGATCGTTAAGATCCGGTTAACGTCGGCCCCGGCTTTGCACGAGAACGCGTGCGAGGCCGGAGGTTTGACGCGAATGGACCGTTTCGAGACCGATTGTGCCGATCAGGACCATGTCGTCCGTCCGGACTCGTCCTCGCGCGCCCTCGTTGCCGATACGCCCAGCGACGCCGGTCCCCGCATCCGGGGCCGCCGCCCGATGGCGGGCTTTCTGACCCAACTGATCGTCAGCGCCGATCCCGCCTTGCGTCCCGCACGCCTCGAACGCACGAAGGCCGCAACCGCGCTCTACGCGCGGAATGCGGCCTTCGCAAAACGGGCCTGACGGCCGGTTCTTCACATCGCTGGCAGGACACCCGCTGCGCCGCCGCGGACCGAGAAGGGCGGTCGGCGCTCGGGTGGTCTCCTTACGCCTCGGCGGACTTCACCTTCAGAACCTGACGGCCGCGGTACATGCCGGTCTTCAGGTCGATGTGGTGCGGACGGCGCAGTTCGCCCGAGTCCTTGTCCTCGACATAGGTCGGGGCCTTGAGGGCGTCGGCGGAGCGGCGCATGCCGCGACGGGAGGGGGAGGTCTTTCGCTTCGGAACGGCCATGGGAGTGTACCTCAGGCAAAAAGGGCGCCCAAGGCATCCTCATGTCTGAGGATCGCCGATGGCACCGCGTTGAGTAACGGAGATTCGAGGCGGGCTGTATAACCGCAGGAACGGCGACTGGCTAGAGTGCCGATTTCTCTATGGACAGGCCATCGCCTCAGGGCGTGACGGGGGCGGCCGAGGCCTCCCGGATCGGGGCGGGCTCGGCGGGCTTGCGCGCCGCGATGGCGATCGTCGGACGCGGGATCGCCGCGAGCACGGTCTCGGAGGGGCGGCGCGGCGGCAGCGGCACCTCGACGGCGTCCGCGGCGGCCATCGCCTGCACTGCCGCAGCCTGCGGAGCGGCGGCTTGCTGGGGAGCGACTTGCGCCGGGATGGGGGCCTGCGGCTGCGGAGCGCTGGGCTGCGCGAGGCTCGCCACCTGCACGGGCTCGGCGGAGAGAGCGGTCGGGCGGCGCGGCGGCAGCGGCACCTCGACGGCGTCGGTCGGGCCAGGGCCCGGCGCGGCGTAGGCCAGCGCCTGCTGGGCGCCCACGGCAGGCGTGCTGCCGCGCAGGGCGAACATGCCGTCGAAGCCGTTCGCCGACCGGGCATTCGCGCCGGCGGGCGGCGTGGCGGTGGCGACGGTCGTCGTGCCCGCGTCATCCGGCGGGGTGGCGTCGATGCCGAGGCGCTTGGCGGCGTAGTAGTAGCCGCGATTGTAGTAGCGGTAGGCCTGCTCCAGGTCGCCCTTGGCGGCGCGGTAGGCGCCGGCGAGATAGGCGATGCCGTATTTCAGGTTGATCTCGGGATTGTAGAGCCCGGCCGCGTCGCCGGTATAGCCGAGGCCGCGGGCGGTGGCGTGCTTGATCTGCATCAGGCCGAGCGCCGAGCCGCCCTTGGCGCGGGCGTTGTAGTTGCTCTCCCGCTTGACGACGCGATGGACGAACGCCTCGGGCACCTTGTTGGCCCGGGCCTGCTCGGCGATCAGCGCATCGATGTTGTCCCGTGCCGCCTCCTGGGCGAAGGCCGACGCCGGGGCGGCGGCAAGAAGGGCGGCGAGGACAAGACGCATGGGGGACCCGGTCGTTTTGGGTGCCGCGCTCCGTCTCCCGTTGGCCGGCGCTTCCGCCTCTCGAGAGAGGGCGGGTGCCGCGGGAGCCGGGCGAGGGTCACTCGTTACGGCTCAGTTTGTTTCTCCTGGGTCGGGGCCAAATGAGGCGGGAACGTGGAGTCCGAGCAAATCCCTGCGGATGCCGAGGACTGTGGCGCCGGCCCTGTCGCAGATGGGGCACAGCCCTTCGCCCGGCGGCAGGTGCCGATTTCAGGCGTCGCCGAACACGAACCGGTTGATCGCGCGGGCGAAACCGTCCTCGTTGTTGCCTGAGGTCACCGCGGAGGCCGCCTGCCGGACCGCGGGGGTGGCGTTGCCCATGGCGATCGACAATCCGCTCTCCCGGAATAGGGCGATGTCGTTGGCCGCATCGCCCAGCGTGGCGATTCGCTGCCGCGGGATGCCGAGCTGCCGGCCGAGATCGGCGACGAAGCTGCCCTTGTCGATGCCGGGTGGCGTCACGTCGAGGTAGTAGGGCTGCGAGCAATGCACGGCGGCCCGCCCCTCCAGCTCCGCCGCGAGCGCCTCTTCCAGCCGCGCGAGCCCGGCATGGTCGCGGCTCACGCCGACGATCTTGGCCGCCCGGTCGAGCAGGGGCGACAGATCCGGCACGACGCTCGGCTCGGTCTGCAAGGTGCGGCGCTCGAGGTCGGTATAGGGGGCTCGGTCGTCGCGCAGGTTCCAGGCGCCGTCCGCGAACACCCAGAGGTCGATCCCGGCCGCGTCGAGGCGCGCGGCCGCCACGCGGGCGACCGATTCGGGGATCAGCCGCTCCGAGATCGGCTTCAGGTCGGGCGCACAGACGGTGCTGCCGTTGAAGGCGCCTAGCGGCAGACGCAGGTCGAGCGCCTCGGCGAGGTGACGCAGGCCGACCGGCGGGCGGCTAGAGGCCAGGGTGAAGCCGATCCCGGCGGAGCCGAGCCGCCGCACGGCCTCGATCGCAGCCGGCGTGAGCCGCTTGTCGTCGGTGACGAGCGTTCCGTCGACGTCGGAGACGACGAGGGCGATAGCCATGCTCTCTCCTATGCGCAGATGTCGCCCGCGGGAATGTCGAGACGGGTGGCGACCGCCGCGACGATGGCGTCGGGCCCCTCCTCGATGCCGACGGTGATCGGGTCTTCCTCGGGGCCGGGTGGTTCGAGGGCGGCGAACTGGCTGTCGAGGAGCGAGGCCGGCATGAAATGGCCGTGCCGTGCCCGGATCCGGTCCTGGATGACCGTCCGGCTCCCTTCGAGGAAGACGATGCGCACCCGCTGGGGATCGCCGATCAGGGCCCGGCGGTAGGCCCGCTTGAGGGCCGAGCAGGCGACCACGGCATTCTCTCCGGCCGCGATTCGCGCGTCGATCCAGGCGCGGATGCGCCCGAGCCAGGGCTGACGCGCCGCGTCGTCGAGCGGGTGCCCGTCCCGCATCCGGGCGATGCTCTCGGGCGTGTGGAAAGCGTCGCCGTCGGCGAAGGTCCAGCCGAACCGCTCGGCCAGCAGCGCGGCCACCGTGCTCTTGCCAGAGCCCGAGACGCCCATCACCACGAGGACGGTCGGGGCGGAGGATCGGGGAACGGTCATCCAACGCCTTGAAAGAGCGATGTGGGCCTGGGTCGGACGCCCTGCCCCGTCGTAGATCGGGCGGCGCCGGCTTGGCCGGACGCAGACAGGTAGCGGACCTGAGCGCCAGGACCATCCTCCGCCCCTTCTCCGCCCTGCCTTCGATTTGATCGGGCCTCGCCTCCGATGAGGGCGGGATCAGTGTGGGCTGCGGGGAAAGGCGGCCCGGTTCGGTGCTCCCCGACCCGGTGTGGCGGCCTCGCCACGGACAGCCTGGCCTGTTTCGGCTACCCACCCCGATGAGAAAAACCGTCAGGCGGCCTGAATGCGCGCTCTAGCCATTGCTCTCCTCACCGCTACGGCGGTGTCGGGGTGCTCCATCCTGCCGGCCGCGGGGCCGACCACCTCGGCGATCGAGGGCGGCGCCGACGTCGCCACCGCCGAAGGCCTGTTTGCCCGCTACGAGATCATCGACATCACCCCCGCCCTCGTCGAGGCCCTGCGCACCCGTCCCCTCGACAGCCTCCTCGTCACCTTCGGTGACAGCCGGCCGGCGCTCGAGCCGGTGATCGGCGTCGGCGATTACGTGTCGGTGCAGGTCTGGGAGGCCGGTTCCGGCGGCCTGTTCTCCGGCCCGCTCGTCTCTGACCGCTTCTCGGCCGGCTCGAAGTCCGCGATGATCCCCGAGCAGGTGGTCGGGCCAGACGGCGGCATCACCGTCCCCTATGCCGGTCGCATCAAGGTCGTCGGACGCCGCACTCAGGAAGTCCAGGCGCTGATCGAGACCGAACTCGCCGGCAAGGCAATCCAGCCGCAGGTGCTCGTCTCCGTCACCAAACCGATCTCACAATCGGCCACCGTCACCGGCGAAGGCGCCATGGGCATGCGCGTGCCGCTGTCGGGCCGCGGCGACCGCCTGCTCGACGTCATCGCCCAGGCCGGCGGCGTGCGCACCCCGGTGGCCGAGACCTTCGTGCGGCTGTCGCGCGGCAACCGCACCGTTACCGTGCCAATGACCACGGTGGTCGCCAACCCGCGCGAGAACATCTTCGTGCGGCCGAACGATACGCTGACCCTGGTGCGCGATCCGCAGACCTTCCTAGCCGTGGGTGCGCTCGGCAACACCACCGAGGTGCCGTTCACGGCGGACGGGCTGACGCTGTCGCAAGCGCTGGCGCGCGCCTCCGGCCTGCGCGAGTTCCAGGCCGACCCGGCAGGCGTGTTCATCTTCCGCTACGAGCCGGCGGCGGTGGTGCGGCGGCTTCGGCCGAACTCGCCGCTGCTGGCCTCAGGGCAGGTGCCGGTGGTGTACCGGGTGAACCTGCGCGATGCGCAAGGCATGTTCCTGACCCAGAGCTTCCGCATGCGGAACCGTGACCTCGTCTACGTGTCGAGTTCGCCGTTCGCGGAGCTCGGTAAGGTGCTGGGCGTGTTCTCGACCGTGGCCTCGCCCATCGCGGCCGGCGCCTCGATCTACACCGTCACGCGGTGATCCAGGACGCGGTGGTGTCCGGCGCGGTGACGGGTGGAGCAATCCTCGCGGTCGCGGGATTGGCCCGCGAGGCCCGCATCGCTGCCGGGCCGAGCGTCGAGACGATCCAGGCCGGCGGCAACCCCGAGCGGTTGCGGGCCGCGCTCGACCGGCGGTCTCCCGATGACCTGCGTGCGGTCGTCAGCTTCGGAATTGCCGGGGGGCTCGACCCCGCCCTGCGGCCGGGCGACATCGTCATTGGCACACAGCTCGACGCGGACCAGCGTTTCCCCGCCGATCCCGAGCTTGCCCGCCGCCTGTCCGAGCGCCTGACCGGCGCGCCGGATCGCATCGTCGCGGGCGGCCTCGTGGGCTCCGCGGTCGCGGTCATGACCGTTGCCGACAAGGCGGCTTTGCATGCGCGCACCGGCGCCCTGGCCGTCGATATGG
Organism: Methylorubrum sp. SL192; assembly: GCF_026672325.1. Taxonomy (NCBI): domain Bacteria; kingdom Pseudomonadati; phylum Pseudomonadota; class Alphaproteobacteria; order Hyphomicrobiales; family Methylobacteriaceae; genus Methylorubrum; species Methylorubrum sp. SL192. The sequence continues at coordinate 2,705,750 of NZ_JAPPQV010000003.1, read as the reverse complement.
AATCGCATGTGGCCGCCGCCTACGCCGCCCGCCACGCCCTCCCCTTCGCGGCGATCCGGGTCGTCTGCGACCCCGCAGGCCGCGCCCTGCCCGCCTTCGCGGCCTCGGCCCTGACGCCGGAGGGCGAGCCGGACATTCGGGCGGTGCTCGGCGCGCTGCTACGCGGCCGCGCCCGGATCGGCGAGCTGATCCGGCTCGGCCGCGATTCCTCCGCGGCCTTCGCGGCGCTCGCCCGCTGCCGGGCCCGGCTCGGACCGGGTCTCGGGCTGCTGTAGGATCGCCTCGCGAGGCGCCCGCCCTTCCCTCTTCCGCGACGGCCGTTCCGCGAGGGGCGCTCAGCCGCCACCATGGCCGCGGCGCGTCCGCTTTCCGCGAGACGAGCGTTTTCACGCGCGACGCCCTTGAAACGAAAAGACCCGCGCGGCCGGTGCCGCGCGGGTCTCTCATGGTAGGCAGGGAAGCGCGTCGCTCAGGCGGCGGTGCGCTTGCGGGCTTCCTGCTTGGTGTCGACGCCCGAGGCTTTGATCTCGGACAGCTTCTGGGCGACGTTGCGGGAGAACACGAACTCGGCCGGGCGCTGGTTCTCCAGGGAGATCTCCGGCGCCATGTCGCCCTCGGTCTTGATCCCGCGGATCGCGTGGATCAGCGGCTTCCACGGCTTCTTGACTGAATCGACCACCGAGGACGCCTCGTAGCCCGAGTGGACCATGCAGTCGGCGCACTTCTCGTAGTTGCCGGTGCCGTAGGAATCCCAGTCGGTCTCCTCCATCAGCTCCTTGAAGGTCGCCGCGTAGCCCTCGCCGAGCAGGTAGCAGGGCTTCTGCCAGCCGAACACGGTGCGGGTCGGGTTGCCCCACGGGGTGCAGTGGTAGGTCTGGTTGCCGGCGAGGAAGTCGAGGAACAGGCCCGACTGCTGGAAGGTCCACTTCTCGCGGCCCTTCTCCTTGCCATGCCGGAACACGCCGCGGAACAGGTCCTTGGTCGCCTTGCGGTTGAGGAAGTGCTTCTGGTCCGGCGCGCGCTCGTAGGCGTAGCCGGGCGAAACGGTGATGCCGTCGATGCCCATCCGGGTCACCGAATCGAAGAAGTCGGCGATCTTGTCCGGCGAGGAATTGTTGAAGAAGGTGCAGTTGATGGTGACGCGAAAGCCCATCTCCTTGGCCTTCGCGATGGCTGCCACCGCCTTGTCGTAGACGCCGCGTTGGCACACCGAGCCGTCGTGCATCTCCTTGTCGCCGTCGAGATGAATTGACCAGGTGAAGTAGGGGCTCGGCTTGTAGTCCTTGATCTTCTTCTCAAGGAGCAGCGCGTTGGTGCAGACGATCGCGAACTTCTTCTGCGCGATGATGCCCTGCACGATCTGCGGCAAATCCTTGTGGAGAAGCGGCTCGCCGCCGGCGATCACGACCACCGGTGCACCGCACTCGCGCACGGATTCGAGCGCCTCGTCCACCGGCAGGCGCTTGTTCAGGATCTCGTCGGGGTAATCGATCTTCCCGCAGCCGGCGCAAGCGAGATTGCAGCGGAACAGCGGCTCCATCATCATGACGAGCGGGTAGCGCTTCCGCCCCGTGATGTGCTGCTTGAGGATGTAACCGCCGATCTTCGCGACGTACCGTATGGGGATTCCCAAGACGCGGCTCCTTGGATGCGCGGGTTCCGGACTTAGCCGGGCTGCTTAGCGTGAGAAGGACAGAAGTTCCAGCGCATTAGGCTGGAACTGTTCCGAGAGGGCGCGCTTTGAGCGCGATTTCGAGAGAGTGTGTCGTGCCGGTCTCGCGGCCGGACTGCGGCTTCGGAGATGAAGCCGGTGGTCGCGCGATCCGAACCGGGAATGATCGTCTGATTTCCGCATTCTGCGGCAGATTTTTGACCGTTCCTCTGCACGGACAAGCCGCAAGGGGCGAAACGGGGCGAAACACGTTCACGATTTCTCGCACGATGTCCCGTGCGGCGTCTGCTACCCCGTCATGAAGCCGACATCGTTCGGAATGCTTGTGCGAAGCGATATCGTCGCGCAATCCGGTTGCAGTGCGCAATCGCACCGCCGCCGCCGGATCGGACCGGTTTGCCGGGCCGCGTTGCATTCCCCCGCTGGGACAAGTAGGTAGCGCGCCAACGACACGAATGATCGGCGTGGAGTCTTTATCGAGCTCTTCGCGCGGTCCGTGTTCGACGGGCAGGGTCCGCCGGCCGTCGGCGCCTCTCCCGGTTTCTCGCTCGCGAGGGCCACGTCCCGCGGGCCAAGACGAGGATCGATTCGGCGCGTCGCCGCCTGCTGAGGACGCCGCGTCCTGTGTCGCGGGGAGGACGGGACTTCGGCGTCCCGGCCCGTCGTCACGCGGGGACAGGCCGGATCGTTAGGCAGACAGGGTTTTACGTGATCGAACGTCTCGTCGCGTTTTCCGTCAGGCGCCGCTGGCTGGTACTGGTGGCTGCGGCGCTCCTTACGGTCGCGGGCGTGGGCGCGGCCGCGCACCTGTTCCGCATCAACACCGATGTCGAGCGGCTGATTGAGCCGAGCGTCTCCTGGCGCAAGGACGAGATCGCCTTCGAGAAGGCGTTCCCGCAACGCACGAATCTCGTGGCCGCGGTGATCGACGGCGAGACGCCGGAGATCGCCGAGGAGGCCGCCGCACGCTTCGCCGAGGCGCTTAAGGCGCACCGCTCCGAGATCGAGACGGTGTACCGGCCCGACGGCGGCCCGTTCTTCGACCGCAACGGCCTCCTGCTGATGTCGCAGGAGGAGTTGGAGCAGACCACCCAGCGCCTGATCGAGCAGCAGGGCCTTCTCGGGCCGCTGGCGGCCGACCCGTCGCTGCGCGGCGTGATGCGGGTGCTCTCCCTCGGCGTGAAGGGCGTGAAGAGCGGCGACGCCAAGCTCGAAGACCTCGCCCAGCCGATGGAGCAGATCGACGGGACCCTGCGCAAGGTGCTCGACGGGCAGCGCGCCCGCATGTCGTGGCAGACCCTGCTCGCGGGCGGGCGCAGCGAGACCACGGACACCCGCAAGTTCGTGATGATCCAGCCGGTGCTCGACTACAACGCGCTGGAGCCGGGCCGCGAGGCGACCAAGCTGATCCGGCGCCTGGCCGCCGAGCAGAACATCGACGCGGCGCACGGCTTGCGCATCCGCCTGACCGGACCGGTGGCGGTGGCCGACGACGAGTTCGCCACGCTCGCCGACGACGCCTTCCTGAACTACTCGCTGACCACCGCCGCCATCGTCCTGTTCCTGTGGCTGGCTTTGCGCTCCGGGCCCCTCGTGATCTCGGTCCTGATCACGACCTTCGCGGGTCTCGTCGTGACGGCCGCCCTCGGGCTCATCATGGTGGGCGAGCTGAACCCAATCTCGGTGGCCTTCGCCGCCCTGTTCGTGGGGCTCGGCATCGATTTCGGCATCCAGTTCGCCGTCCGCTACCGGGCCGACCGCTACGAACTCGGCAGCGTCGATGCGGCGTTGCGCGGAGCGGCGCGCGGCGTCGGCTGGTCGCTGACGCTCGCGGCGGTGTCGCTGCTGGCCGGCTTCTTCGCCTTCCTGCCCACGCAGTTCCGCGGCGTCTCCGAACTCGGCCTCATCGCCGGCGTCGGCATGATCGTGGCCTACCTGTTCTCGCTCACCCTGCTCCCGGCCCTGATCGCGGTGTTCAACCCGCGCGGCGAGAAGCGGGCGGTCGAGACGACCTGGATGGCGGGCGTCGACCACTGGATCATCGAGCACCGCAAGTGGGTGCTGATCTTCGTCGGCGTGATCACCGTCGCCGGCATCCCGCTGCTCCTGAAGCTGCCCTTCGATTCCAACCCGATGCATCTTCGCAGCCCGAAGGTGGAATCGATCGCGACCTATCTCGACCTGATCAAGGACCCGGCCACCAGCCCGAACTCGATCGACGTGCTGGCTCCGAACGTCGATGCGGTCCCTGCCCTCTCCAAGCGCCTGGAGGGGCTCGACGCGGTCGCCAAGGTGATCTCGATCGACACTTTCGTGCCGCGCGATCAGGACCAGAAGCTCGCCACGATCCAGGAGACGGCGCAGCTCCTCGCCCCCGCCCTCAACCCGGCGCGCAAGCCGCCGCCGCCGACGGATGCGGAGAACGTCAAGGCGCTCAAGGAGACGGCCGCGGCGCTGAAGACCATCGCGAACGGCGATTCGGCCGGCGCCAAGGCCGCGGACCGCCTGTCGGGCACCCTCGACACCCTCGCCGCCGCCCCGGCGGAGAAGCGCGAGGCCGCCAGCGTCGCGCTGACCACCGATCTGAAGACCCTGATGAGCCGCCTGTCCGGGCTGCTCGATCCGAAGAAGATCACCCTCGACAATCTGCCCAAGCCGCTCAGGGCCGAATGGGTGACGAGCGACGGCCGCGCCCGCATCGAGGTCCACCCGAAGGGCGACTCGAACGACGACGAGGTGCTGCGCCGCTTCGCCAAGGAGGTGCAGACGGTCGATCCCCACGCCACGGGCGCGCCGATCGCCACCACCGAGTCGAGCTACACCATCCTCGGCGCCTTCGTGCAGGCGGGTCTGACGGCGCTCGCGCTGATCTTCATCCTGCTTTCGGTTGCGCTGCGCAAACCCTGGGACGTGGCGATGACACTCGGGCCGCTGGTGCTGGCGACCCTGTGGACGCTGATGGCGCTCAAGGTCATCGGCATGCCGCTGAACTTCGCCAACATCATCGCCCTGCCGCTGATGCTGGCGGTCGGTGTGGCCTTCCACATCTACTACGTGATCGCGTGGCGCGCCGGTGTCGTCGACATGCTGGCTTCCAGCCTGACGCGGGCGATCTTCTTCTCGGCGCTGACCACGGGCACCGCCTTCGGTTCGCTGATGCTGTCGAGCCATCCCGGCACCGCCAGCATGGGCGAGCTGCTCGCGCTGTCGCTGTTCTTCACGCTGATCGCGGCCTTCTTCGTGGTCCCGGCCTTCCTCGGGCCGCCGCCGAAGCAGCCGGATGCCGAGCGCCCCGAGGGCAAGGAAGCCGGCCGCCCGCCGGGCACGGTCGCCCGCGAGCACGCGACGGTGAAGTAGCCGGACCCGTCCGGTTGGCGGTTCGGCGTCATACCAAATCCGTTTGACCCCTTCGGGATGGCGGATTTGGGCTTCGCTCAAGCGCCGCGCGGGCTGACCGATACGGTTCCCGCTTTGATCAAGCGGAAACCGTATCAGTCGCCCGCCAACCGGGCCTGGATCGCCTCCAGGATCCAGGCCTCGCGGGTCTTGCCCGCCTTGGCGGCGGCGGCATCGATCTGCAGCGACAAAGCCGGCTTGACCGGCAGGCTCAGGATGAACGCGGTCTCGCCCTCGTTCGGGCCGGGGGGATCGTAGACGAGGCTCGTCAGCGCCGAGGCAAAGCGCCGGACCGCCTCACGCTGGCGGTCGAGCGTCAGGCTCTCGTCCCGGGCGACGAGCGGGCAGTACGCGGCGACCGCGCGATCGACGATGACCGTGCGCGGCACGCCCTGGGCCCTGAGACGCTGTATGGCGGATGCCAGCGCCGTGCCCGCATTCGTCTCGGGTTGCGGCGAGACGATCGCTTGGGTGAGGACAGCGTCGGCCTCCGGGTGCGGCGCCGACGGTGGGCCGCAATCCAGCCCGGCGGCCGAGGCGGCTGTGCCCGCCAAGCCCACTGCGACGGCAAGGGAAACGAGGGCGGCGCGTCGTCTCATGGATCGCCGTTCCTCACGGCTTTGAAGCGGTTTTCGCGGGGCCATGCCGCGCGGTTCCGACCCCTGTCGAGGCGGCTTCCGTTGCCCCGCTCCGCTTGGACGGTTCCGGGCCGTCCGCGGGCTTCGGCTCTGGTAGGAGGATGCTCTCCAACACAGCGACCGGCGTTGATTTCGATCAGCGTGGAAGCACCGTCGGGCCTGAACCGGCCCCCGTGAGCGGGGCCGGCCGCGCGCTGCGGACGCCTATGGCAGGAAATCCGAGAAGCCGCCCAGGATCGCTCCGCCCTGCTCGACGGCCTCCCGCGCCTGCGGCGCGATCAGCGCATCCCGCTCGGCGGCATATTGGTAGCCAGGGGCCTCGCCGGGGAAGCCGCCCGCACTTGCCGGATGGGTGTAGAGTTCGGTGAGCCCGTCCGGCAGGTGGCGCAGCAGGGCGGTGACGCGCTCCGGGGTCATCGCCCCGGACCAGGCGAGGCCGAGGGTCCGGGTCGGGATCAGCAGGCCCGCCTGCCGGGCGCGCACGGCAAGGAGGGCCGCCCACGGCACCGTGTCGAGAGCGGGTTTGGCCTGGAAACCGGGCTCCGCGCGCCGCAGCAGGTCGCGCGGCTCGCGCGGCACCCGCAGTGCCCGCATCCCGTAATCGCGGCCGATCCGCAGCACCATTCCGGCGATCAGCGGGTGGATGTGGAAATGCTTGTGCGCGTTGACGTGGTCGAGCGGCAGGCCGGTGGCGCGGAACGCCTCGAACTGCGCCCGGATCTCGGCGGCGAGCTGCCGCCGGGCGCTCCCCTTGAGGGCAAGGTCGAGTCCGAGACGCTCCATGTCGCGCCGCATCAGCCCCTGCGCGTCCGTCAGGTCGGGAAGCTCGGCGGGCGGCAGGGTCGGCCACGCCTCGACCAGCACGAGGTGCAGCCCGACCCGCAGGGAGGGCGTGCGCCGCGCGCGGGCGACGGCGTCGGCGGCGCGGGGCGCGGAGACCATCAGGCTCGCGGCGGTGAGGATGCCGTCGCGATGGGCCTGCTCGACGGCCTCGTTGACCTCATGGCTGAGGCCGAAATCGTCGGCGGTGACGACCAGTCGCTTCAAGCTCTGCCCCTGTCTCGGGTGTTGGGAGGGCAAGCCCTCTCGCGGGTCCAGGGCGGAGCCCTGGAAGCAGGAAAGGCCGGGCGGGTGCCCGGCCTTTCCTGTTTGCTCGATGGAGCCGGCGGCTCAGCGTTACGCGGCGGCCTTGCGGTCCCGGAGGAAGTGCCAGAACTCGACGCCCTCGCGCAGGCGGCGCTTCATCATCTCGGGCGAGCGGACCATCTCGTTGACGATCGAGGCGATCTTCGGGGCGCGGAAGTAGAACTTCCGGTAGAACTCCTCGACCGCGGAGAAGATCTCCGAGTGCGACAGGTGCGGGTAGTGCAGCGGCGCGATCTGCACGCCGTTCTCGTCCACGAGCTCGGCGTTCTCGACGTCGAGCCAGCCGTTCTCCACCGCCTGCTTGTAGAGGAAGGTGCCCGGGTAGGGCGCCGCCAGCGAGACCTGGATCGTGTGCGGGTTGATGCGCTTGGCGAATGCGATCGTCTCCTGGATCGTCTCCTTCGTCTCGCCCGGCAGGCCGACGATGAAGGTGCCATGGATGGCGATGCCGAGTTCGTGGCAGTTCTTGGTGAACTTCTCCGCGACTTCGACGCGCATGCCCTTCTTGATGTTGTTCAGGATCTGCTGGTTGCCGGACTCGTAGCCGACGAGCAGCAGGCGCAGGCCGTTGTCCTTGAGAACCTTCAGGGTCTCGTAGGGCACGTTGGCCTTGGCGTTGCAGGACCACGTCACGCCGAGCTTGCCCAGCTCGCGGGCGATCTCTTCCGCGCGCGGCAGGTTATCGGTGAAGGTGTCGTCGTCGAAGAAGAACTCCTTCGTCTGAGGGAACTCCTTCAGGCAATACTTGATCTCTTCGATGACGTGCGCGACCGAGCGGGTGCGGTAGGTATGCCCGCCGACGGTCTGCGGCCAGAGGCAGAAGGTGCAACGGCTCTTGCAGCCACGGCCCGAGTAGAACGAGATGTAGGGGTGCTTGAGGTACCCGATGAAGTACTTTTCCATCTCGAGGTCGCGCTTGTACACGCTCGTGACGAAGGGAAGCTGGTCCATGTCCGTCATGATCTCGCGGTCCTCGTTATGGACCACGACGCCGTTGGCATCACGATAGGACAGACCCTTGATCTCCGACATCGGCACGCCGTCGGCGACTTCCTTGACGGTGAAGTCGAACTCGTTGCGGGCGCAGAAATCGATGCAGGGGGCCTGGGCCATGGAGCCGGCGGCATCCACCGCCACCTTGGCGCCGATCAGGCCGGCGATCAGCCGCGGGTTGGCGGCCTTCAGCGCCTCGACGGTCTTCACGTCGGACTTGAAGGACGGGACCGAGGTGTGGAGCACCACGAGGTCGAAGTCGTTGGCCTGGGCCACGATCTCTTCGAGCTTGATGTTGTGCGGCGGCGCGTCGATCAGCTTCGAGTTCGGCACCAGAGCCGCCGGCTGGGCCAGCCAGGTCGGGTACCAGAACGACTTGATCTCGCGCTTGGCCTGGTAGCGCGAGCCGGCGCCGCCATCGAAGCCGTCGAAGGTGGGGGCCTGCAGGAAGAGCGTGCGCATGGGGTTCAAGGCCTCAAGGCTCGAGCGTTGATCTGTAAAGGGCGAATGGTTTGAAGCTTAGACCGAAGTCGCGCGCGACTCGCGACCGAGGCCGTGCTCCGGAATCAGCGTACCGTCCGCAACCACACGGTAATCGTGACCTTTCCATGTCACCGCACCCGAGACGAAGCTCCAGGTGAAGTTGATGAAGGACAGCATGTCACGAATCGGCAACAGCCAGTAGGCGTGGGGGCTCAGCCCGAAGGCCCGCTCGATGCGCAGGCACAGCAGGATGCGGCAGGTAAGGGCCAGGGCGGCGACCGCGAGCGCGCCGGAGCCGGCGCCGGGCATCAGCGCGGCCAGTAGCGCCAGCGGAAAGGCGTGGGTCACGACCGATCCGGCATAACCCTTCGGATCGACGTTGCGGATGGTGCGGTTCCAGCGCAGCTCGTGCCGCCACAGGCCGGACAGCTCGGTATCGACGCAGGCATGCCCGATGGTGAGGGCGGGAATCGCCACCGTGCCGCCCTCGGCGCGCAGGGCTTCGCCGATCGCGTAATCGTCGGCCAGATCGTCCTTGAACGCGCGGAAGCCGCCGATGCGGGCCAGCGATTCGGCCGTCATCGCGATGGTCGAGCCGAAGCAGGGCCGGGCGAGATCGAAGGTGGTGCCGAGGATGACGTTGGGCACGAACTGCACGTCGATGGCGAGCGCCGCGAGCTGGGCGCACATACCCCGGTCGCCCGGCACGCCGTGATAGAGGCAGGTCACGCCGGAAATGCCGGGCTGCGACAGGGCGGCGGCGACGCGCTCGAGATAATCGGGCTTCACCGACATGTCGCTGTCGGCCAGCACCACGACGGCGTGGGCGATCTTCTCCGACATGTTGATGAGGTTGGAGACCTTGCGGTTCGAGCCGTGCTGGCTCGGATCCACCACGAGGTCGAGGCGCAGGGCGGGATGGGCTTCACGCAGGCGCTGCACCACGGCAATCGCCGGGTCGGCCGCGTTCTGGACGCCGAACACGATCTGCACCGGGCCGGCATAATCCTGGCGGCAGAAGCTTCCGAGGTTCTCGAAGAGGTCCGGCTCCAGGCCGCAGAGGGGCTTGAGGATCGTCACGCCGGGGCGCGGCGCATCGGCCGCGAGCGCGGGCGACGGCCGCGCGGCGAAACGGTCGACGAGCCAGGCCGCGAGCAGGGCATAGACGCAACCGGCGAGCGCCATCAGCAGTAGCACAGATGCGATCCAGGCCGGCAGCTCGTTCAGATCCATGGCGCGGCGTTGCTCGCTGCTGTCTTGGGGCGGGGCCGCGGGCGGCGGTCTGAAGACGGTGAAGCCTGGACGCCGCCCCAAACGGGTCGCGGTCGGCTCCAGGCGTTGTCGGTGGTCTCGTTCCTGCCGAATCGATGGTTGGTTCTGCCCGGCGGAGCGCTTCTCAATCCCTGGTCTCTGGCCCTACTCTCTGGGCGAGACTTTGGCGGCGAGCATCCCATCGGTGCGTTCGCGCATAAATTTCAGCAGGCCGTCGGCGCCACCCTTGAGTGGGTCGGCGAAGCTCGCTCGCATCGAGGCGACCTCGCTGACATTGCCGTTGAGCAGCACGTCCTGCACCTTGTTGCCGGCGTTGACGACGTAATCGACTTCTGAATCGTCGCCGTCCTTGTTCGAGACGCGGGTCGAGACGACGCGGTTGGGCCCGCGCTCCTCGCTCTTCGGCTCGATCTGGAACTTGCCGCCCGCCGCCTGCGAGAGGCGGTTGGCGTAGAGCGTGACGAAGTACTTGCCGAAGGTCTCGGTCAGCGCGTCCTGCTGCTCGGGCTTGAACGTCTTCCACTTCGGCCCGACGGCGGTGCGTACCATGGCGGGCGTGTCGAAGGTCTCGGCCAGGGTCTCGCCGACGATCGCCAGACGGCTCTTGAGGTCGCCCGCGCCGTTCTTCAGCGCCTCTTCGAACTTGGCGTAGAGGCGCCGGATCGGCGCCACGGCCGGATCGTCGGCGGCCCGGACGGGGTGCGGTGTCGCCGTGAGGGCGAGCATCGCCACGGCGGCGGCAAGGAGGCTGCGGCGGTTCAGGCGCACTTCTGGAGCGCTCCAGCTTCGTTGTCGGAGGAAAGGGGGGCGGGGTTCCGGGCGGCGGAGAAGCCGTAGGCCGGGGCGAGCGGGGTCGCGCCCGAGCGGCGGCCGAGCCGTGCCCGGATCGCGCCGAGCCCCTCGCGCACCGTCTCGGTGCCGTCGGTTTCGGCAGGCGCCGCGCCTTTGCGCTCCATCAGGTTCCACAGGGCGAGGCTCGGCAGGCCGACGGCGAGGTCGGCGACGCGCTTGACCAGGGAGAGGGCGAGGGCGGCTTCCACCGGGATGCCGAACAGGGCGCCCAGAGCGATCAGGCCGCCCTCCTGGGCCCCGATGGCGCCGGGCACGACGAAGGCGGCGCCGCGCACGGCCTGGGCCAGGCTCTCGATTACCAGGGCGTCGAGGAAGCTGATGGAATAGCCCATCGCGTTGAGGGCAATCCACACCTCAACGGTGCCGGCGACCCAGCCGAGGAGGTGGATCAGAAGCGCGGCGCCGACGCGGGCGCGATTGCCGTAGAGGCGGCGCAGGTTCTCAAAGAGCACGTCGATCGCGCCGAGCGCGCGCCACTCGCGTCCGGCGGCGAAGCGGCTCAGCGCGGCCTCGATCAGGCGGTGACCGCTGCGGCGCTGGATGACGTAGAAGGCGGCCAGCGCCGGAATGGCGATCAGCACGCCGCCCGCGACGGTGCGGACCATCGGCCCGTCGCCGGTGATCTGCATCAGCAGGAGAAGCCCGGCGATGGTGAAGATGAGCTGCGTGACCGCCTGGGTCATCAGATCGACGAACATGCTGGCGCCGGCCATGCCGCCCGGCGTACCGCTTCGGGTGAGCAGGCGCGCGCCGATGAGGTCGCCGCCGACCTGTGCAACCGGCAGGAGCGTGTTGATGCCCTCGCGCACGAAGCGCAGCGAGATGCAGTCACGCAGGGTCGGCCCAGCGCCGCGGGGAAACACCGCGTACCAGCCGAGGCCCGCCCAGGCGACCGCCGCAAAGCGGGCGAGCACGACGGCAAGCGTCCCCCAACCCGCGCTGACGACCGCGGCGGTGACATCGGACACGCCGGAAGACAGGAACAGCGCGAGCGCCGTGCCCAATCCAACGATCGATGCCAGTGTTGTGAGACGCTTCATCAGCCTCTTTCGATCATCGGCGAAGGCTTGTGTTGTCGAAATCCCACCCGAAGCGACCATCGAAGCTTAGCCGGTGGTGGGAAGCGTTCCGGCAGGTTGCAGCTTTGATCTGCCCTGTCTATCACCCGATTGACACACCGGGGAGCAAAGCGGCGCCCGCGGTGGACGCTGGCGACGATTGCCGCGAGATGCCGCTTCTAGGGAGCCTCAAATGGATCGCGAGCCGCAGATCACGGCGGATTCCGCCTTGGTCAACGACGCCTCGTCGACGGGTTTTTCACAGGGCTACGAGGGTCGTGACGAGCGGGGAGGACAGTCTCCCGCCACCCGCAGCCCGGTGATGGCCTGGAACGAGTGGGATCCGCTGGAGGAGGTGATCGTCGGCTCGCTCGACGGCGCCACGATCCCGACCCATCACCTCACCGTGATCTTCAACCTGCCGCGGGCGGCCCAGCCGTTCTACCGCTTCGCCTCCGGCTGGAAGTATCCGAAGTTCATGAAGAAGCTCGCGCAAGCGGAGCTCGACAACTTCATCTCGATCCTGGCCGGCGAGGGCGTGACGGTGCGCCGCCCGGATACGGTCGACTTCTCGAAGAAGTTCAAGGCGCCGCGCTGGACCTCGCGCGGCTTCTGCGTCGCCTGCCCGCGCGACCCCTATCTCGTGATCGGTGACGAGATCATCGAGAGCCCGATGTGCTGGCGCTCGCGCTACTTCGAGGGCGATGCCTACCGCTCGCTGTTCAAGGAATATTTTCGCAATGGCGCGCGGTGGACGTCGGCGCCGCGCCCTCAATTGACGGACGATCTCTACAACTACGACTATCGGGTGCCGAACCTGAAGGCCGGCGAACCGATGCAGTTCACGGTCAACGAGTTCGAGCCGGTCTTCGACGCGGCCGACTTCGTGCGCTGCGGCCGCGACCTGTTCGTGACCCGCTCGAACGTGACGAACCTGATGGGCATCGAGTGGCTGCGCCGCCACCTCGGACCGGGCTTCCGCATTCACGAGATCGAGAGCCGCTGCCCGCAGCCGATGCATATCGACTCGTCGTTCATGCCGCTCGCGCCCGGCAAGGTGCTGGTCAACCCCGACTACATCGACGTCGAGAAGCTGCCGGCGGTGCTCAAGAAGTGGGACGTGCTGATCGCCCCGCGCCCCGACCCGGTCGAGGGCTTCATGAGCAAGATCTCGATGTGCTCGCCCTGGACCTCGATCAACGTGCTCGCCATCGACGAGAAGAAGATCGTCGTCGATCAGAGCCAGCCGACCCTGATCAAGGCCCTGAAGGATTGGGGCTTCGACCCGATCCCGGCGCCGTTCCTGTCCTACGGCCCGTTCGGCGGCTCGTTCCACTGCGCCACGCTCGACGTGCGCCGCCGCGGTGTGCTGAAGTCGTACTTCTAGGAAACGGCCCTGCCCGGCAGCGGGCGGCGCCCTTCATCGATCCGGAGCCTGCCGCGAACGCCTCGCGGCAGGCTCTTTTCGTTTCAGGCTGCGGTCGTGCTCGCGGATCGCGCGCGTCGGCGACGTGATCCAAACGCGTAGCGGTGCAGGATAAGCCTCTCGGCCGAAACGCTTTTACCCGCTGAGGCGGTTCACTCGCCGATGAATTTTCCGGGCAGACGCGTCACCCGCCGGTAGGTCGTCCCGGCGAGCGCCAGTGCGCCGCCGTATTGCAGAAAGCCGTTCTCGGCGAGCCCGTCCGGCGCGAATGGGGCCTGGAGCGCGAGCCGGGTCAGCGCGTTGAGCGCGATGATCGCGAGGCAGAAGACGGCGGACGCGAGCGAAGCGGCGACGAAATCGGGCATGGTGGGCCTCCCGGCAGGGACGGTCCAAGCTTAGCAAGGGCCGAGCCAGCCGGAAGACGAGGAGAGGTGAGAGCCGTCTCCGACCTGATGGCATCAGGTCGGCGTCTCTCGGTCTATGGTTCAACGCGCTTTCTTTCGCCGAACCGGCGTCCACTTCGTCGGAAAGCGCTCTATCCGGCGGGCGGGCGCGTCGCCACCATGGAGGGCCGCTCCTCGAAGCGGGCGAACCACGCGGCGAGCCGGGGCGCGTCGTCGCGCCAGGCGATGTCGGAGAAGCGCAGGTCGAGGTAACCGAGTGCGCAGGCGAGCGCGATGGTGCCGATATCGACGCGATCGCCCGAAGCCTCCGCGTGCTCCTCGAACCACGCCAGCGCGCTCTCGATCTTGGCGGTCTGGCCCTCGATCCAGGCGGCCGATCGCTCGGATTCGGGGCGTGCGGTCAGCTCGTAGCGGATCAGCAGGGCCGCATCGAGTACGCCGTCGGCGGTGGATTGCTCGTTGAGCGCCCGCCAGCGCGCGTCGCCCCCGGCCGGGAACAGCCGGCCGCCGGCCTCAGCGTCGAGATACTCGCAGATCACCCGGCTGTCGGCGAGGCTCTCGCCGGAGTCGAGGATCAGGGTCGGCACTTGGGCCAGCGGATGCTGCGCCAGCACCGAGCGGTCGCGCTTGACCGGGTGGACGGCGCTCGGCAGCAACTCCAGCCGCTCGGCGAGGCCGAGTTCGTGGGCGACCACCATCACCTTCCGCACGAAGGGCGAGCTGTGCGAGTGGAACAGCTTCATCGGCTTGTCGGCATCCTCTAAGGTTTCGGATCGGGATGGGAAACGGGCGGTCAGCGCTGCACGGCGGCGGGTGTGCCCGGCACCTTCGGCATCTCGACGCCGAGGCGCTTGACCGGCCAGCCGTCGCCCCAGCGGCGCATGTCGCTGAAAGCGGGGTCGTTCTTCAGGCTCTGGGCGTCCTTGCCGGCGAAGGCAGCCGTCGCCGCCATGTCGAAGGTGCGCCAGAAGGCGAGGAAATCGAGGCTGTCGGCGCGGGCGTTGTTGATCTGCGAGACCAGCGTCGTCTGCTCGCCCGAGAGCGCCATGTCGGCCGACCAGCGGAAGGGCGGCGGCTTCTCGCCGGGCGGGTCGGGCGGCAGCTTGATCGCGCCGCCGTCATAGGCCGCGTCGAGCCCGGCGGGTGAAGCGAGCGTCGCGGTCAGCGCCGGGAAGCCATGGTCGTCCGAGAGCGCCCGCACCAACAGCTTGCGCTCGGGCGGAACGGAATGGGCGTCGCGCAGGATGCGCCGGGCGGCGGCGTCGGCGGCGCGTGCGTCGCGGTCGCCGATCACCGTGACCAGCAGGGTCTTGGGCGAGATGCCGTCGAGATCGCCGAGCGGGACGCCGCGGGATTTGGCGTCCCGGGCGATGCCGCCGGGCATCACGACATAGACGAGCTTGGGCGCGGGCAGGCCCTCCTGTGCGGCTTCCGCCGCGAGATGGGCGGCGAGCGGCGCGCCCGCGAGATGCCCGATCAGCGCGAGGCGGCCCGTATCCGGCTTCGCGTCGGCGTCGCCTGCGAGATCCGCCAGCGCGGATTTGAGCAGGCGCGCGGCGATGGCCGGCGCGTCGGAGGGGCGGGTGCGGTTCACCTCCTGAAAGCGGGGAAACAGCACGAGCCAGCCGTGGCGGGCGAGGTGGTCAATCCAGGCGCCGTAGGCCTGCGGGTTCGGCGCGCCCCAGGCGTGCAGGAACACCGCCACCGGCCGCCCGCCCTCGGGCGCCGGGCCCGCCTTGTAGAAGGCATAGGTCGCCGCGCTCGCCTTGCCGACCGCGCGCTTGGTGATGGTGGCGGCCTTGTCGCCGACGCCGCCCGGACCGTCCGTCGGCTGGGCCGGGGGCGCGGCGGCGAGGACCGGCCCGGCCACGGACAGGGCGGCCAGCATGCCCAGGGCGGGCCAACGCAGGGCGGCAAGTCCGGATTTCGGGCGCATCAATCACTCGACGATCGGCGAAACACTGTGCCGATCCCCTCCGCTCACGTGAATTTCAGGGCTCGACCGCGCCTGAATAGCAGATTCCGGCGCGGAGGCGACGCCGGAGAGGCAACGGTCCAAGCTATTCGCGTTCCTTCACCCGGCGGCACTCGGTCTTGAGGTAGCTCGTCTTGCCGACTTCGTCCCTCAGGTCGGTGCGGGCGATGATCTCCTGCCAGCCGTTGGTGCAGCCGAGTTCGTTCGCGACGCGGACCTTGCGCACCTCGCTCGCCCGCTCGTCGTTGCAATCCTGCTGCGGGATGCCGTTGGCGCAGACGAGCACGACGGCGATGAAGGCGTTCATGGCGAATCTCCCGTTTTTTGTTGGCTTGTCCCGCCTGTGGCGAGCCGGAGCCTTACGCACGAAGCCGACGTCGGGTTTCGTCTGTGAGAACGCTATCCCACTGAGACGATGAGATCGTTGCGAAACGTCTTTCCCTCCACGGGGTTGGCGAGCCAGCGGGTGCGCCCGATCCGCAGATCGTGACCGGCATGGAAGTGGCCGGAAATCCAGAGTTCGGGACGGTCCGCGTCGGGCAGGTCGTCGAGGATGGTGGTGGCGTAGAAGGCCGGCACCCACCACGGCACGCCGGGGCTGTCGCGGAACGCGTCGGCGGCGAGCGGGCTCGGCGGGTGGTGCGTGACGGCGACCGTGAGTCCCTGGTGCGGTTGGGCCAGCGTTTCGAGGAAGGCCGCCCGCTCGCGCAGATGGGCCTCCATCGCGTCGGCCGGCGACCAGGGCTCGCGGTCGGCCCGGCGGATCGAACCGCGGTACTCGCGCGAACCGGTGACGGGATCGGTCATCCGCGCGGCCGCATAGGCGACCGGGTCGTCGGGCCGGTCGGCCGTGTCGTCGGTGAGCCAGCGCCCGGCGAGCGACCAGTCGCTCCACAACGTGGTGCCGACGAAGCGCACCCCGCCGATCACCGCCGCCTGCCCGCCCTGGAGCAGGTGGATGCGGTGACCCAGCCCGTTCAGCCGGGCGACTTCGCGTTCGAGCGCGGCGAGGAGTTCGGGCGCGGTGCGCGGGTCGCCGGTCGGGGCGTAGTGCTCGTGGTTGCCCGGCACCAGCACCACCGGCCGCTCGCCCGCCAGCGCCAGCACCGTGGCGAGCCCGGCTTCGGGCTGGCCCTCGTGCAGGTCGCCGGCGCAGACGAGCACGTCGAAGGCGGCCGCGGGCGGCGGGATCATCTCCGGGCGGCGGCGTTCGAGATGCAGGTCGGAGAGGGGAAAGAGGCGCAGCACGGCGTCCGTCGGTTCGAGAGAAGTCGGAAAGCGTCAGGCGCGGGCCTGCGCCGCCTCCTCGGCCGCGGCGCGCCATTCGCGGCGGGCGGCCTTGAGCACGTCGAAGGCGGAATCGGCGTTGATGACGGCAATGCCGCCTGCCGCCACGAGGTCGGGCCAGGGCGAGAGGGTCAGCGCGGTGGCGGCTCCTGCGATAATGATCGCGACGTTGGCGGCGACATCGTTGCGGGCGGAGAGGTAGGCCGCGCGGGTGAGGCTGCCATGTCCGTCGCGGTGGCGGGCGAGCATCAGCGCGCAGGCGAGGTTGACGAGAAGCGCGCCGAGGCCGGTCAACGTCAGCGGCACGGGGGCCGGCGCGGTGAAGTCCGAGAATTTTTCGTAGGCCGCCCAGGCCGTGGCGAGGCCCGGCACCAGCAGGATGCCGGCGAGCAGGGTGCCGAGCCGCGCCCGGTTGCGCACGCTCCAGCCGATCCCTGCAAAGATCAGCAGGTTGATCGCGGCATCCTCCAGGAAGTCGAGGCTGTCGGCGATCAGCGCCACCGAGCCGATCGCCAGCGCCACGACGATCTCGATGCCGAAATAGCCGAGGTTCAGCGCCGCCACACGGGCGACGACCGGGCGCAGGCTCGGCGAGGGTGGCAGACGAGGCACCGGCGGGTTCCCGAGGGTGGGGCGAAGCGGGCCGGTGATGGACCGAGGCGCCCTGCCCTGTCGAGGCCCTTCCCGGCCGCGGGTCACTCGGTCCATTGTCCGGCTGGATTTGCACGCGCGGCTGTGCAAGGCGAAAGAACTGCCAAAGGACAGCCAAGCCGCCTATCGAGCGGCGATCCGGACCGGGGAGGCGTTGACCATGTTGCCCGAACTGCGCGTGCTCTATTTCGAGGATCTCGAAGTCGGACTGACGGAGATTCTCAAGAAGGAGATCTCCTCCTCCGACGTGGTGGGCTTTGCCGAGATCACCGGCGACCGCAACCCGATCCACCTCTCCGAGCACTTCGCCGCGCGCACGCCCTTCGGCACCCGCATCGCCCACGGCCTCTACACCGCGGGCCTGATCTCGGCGGTGCTCGGCACCCGCCTTCCGGGACCCGGCGCGGTCTACATCTCGCAGACCCTGAACTTCCGCGCGCCGGTGCGCATCGGCGATATCGTCGAGGTGAAGGTCGAGGTTGCCGAACTGATCCCCGAGCGCCGCCGCGCCCGGCTGGCCTGCACCTGCTCCGTCGGCGACGAGGTGGTGCTCGACGGCGAGGCCCTGGTGAAGGTGCCGAAGAAGGAAGAGGCCGATCCGCTCGCCATGCGCATGGGCGGCGGCCGCGCCTAAAGCATCGTCCCGAAAGGTGGTTGCCGGCTTTCGGGACAGGACGATGCGATAGCGAAAGTCGACCCTCTTTTGCCCGAGCCCATCGCCATCGACGATCCGGACGACCCGCGGCTCTCCGCCTACCGAGACGTGCGCGAGCGCGACCTCGTGGGCCGGCAGGGCCGCTTCATCGTCGAGGGCGAGGTGACTCTGCGGCTGCTGTTCTCGGGCCGCGCCCGCTTTGCCGCGGAATCGGTGCTGCTGGCGCCCGAGCGCTGGCCGGGCTTTGCGGATCTGCTGCGTGGGGACGGGCCGCCGGTCTATCTCGCCGGCAAGGACGTGATGAGCGCGGTGGCCGGCTTTCCGATCCATCGCGGCGTGCTGGCGGTAGGCCTGCGCGGCGAGGAGCCGTCACCCGAGTCCCTGATCCCGCCCGCCCCTGCCCCGGCCCTCGTCGTCGGGCTGGTGGGGCTGACCAACCACGACAATGTCGGCGGCCTGTTTCGCAACGCCGCCGCCTTCGGCGCCTACGCGGTCTGGCTCGACGCCGAGACCTGCGATCCGCTCTACCGCAAGGCGATCCGCGTCTCGGCCGGCGCGGCGCTGACCGTGCCCTTCGCCCGCGCGCCGAGCGGCGCTGCGCTGCTCGACCTCGCCGAACGCCATGCCCTGACGCCGCTGGCGCTCACCCCCGGCGGCAGCGAGACGCTCGACGCCCTGGAGCCGCCAGCCCGCGCGCTGCTGCTGCTCGGCACCGAGGGGCCCGGCCTGCCTGAATCGCTGATGGCCCGCGCCCGCCGCGTCCGCATCGCCATGGCGCCGGGCTTCGACTCGCTCAACGTCGCGACGGCTGGGGCAATCGCGCTGCATCACCTGGCCGGACGGCGTTTCTCATCCTGATCAGGAGCGCGCATCCGACCCAAGGGGCGCCTTGAACCTGGATTAAACCCCGGCTATGTTGCCCAAATATGTAATTTGTTCAACGGCAGTCGAGGCGGCGATGAGCAGGGGTGCTCGGCAAATGCCAAAGGAAAGCCTGGGTAAGCTGCGCTCCGAGGAAAGCCGCCGCAAGGGAGCTATCAAGCATGAGCAGGTCGTCGCCGTGATGGCCCTCGCGCAGGCCAGCGGCCTCACCGCCGGCAAGGATTCCCGAATCTCCGGCCGGGTTTCATCCGAGTTGATCGAGCGTGCGAAGGCACGGACGGGACTGGAGTCCGACACGGAGCTGGTCGAGTTCGCCCTGGCCAACCTCGCGGTCGAGGACAATTTCGCGCAAGTTTTCCGTGAGTTGCACGGTACGGTGGATCCGGGCCTGGATCTCGAATTCTGACAGGCCCGACGTGGCTTTCAGCTTCAGGGTTGCGGAGCGCCTTCGGAGGCAGATGCCGTCATCGCCTCTGCTCCGGCGCGCGGACGACCTGCTCCCCTTCGTCGGCGCTCGGGCTGAGGCCGGATATGACCTTCTGCTCGATACCTGCGTCTATATCGATGGTCTTCAAGGAAAGACCCCGCCGGCCATCAGGGATCTGATTTCGATCCGACACGTGAACCACAGCGCGGTTGCCGTGCAGGAACTCATGTACGCGGTCGGGGCTCTCGATCCGGCCGACCCGCGGAGCCTGGAGGCGGTGGAGAAGATCGGTCGCATGATCGAAGGCGTGCCGCGACACCGCCACTTCACGCCCGACGCCGAGGTGCTGGCTAAGGCGGCGGTCTATGCCGGGATGCTGGGCCGTAATCAAAACTATGCGAAGGATGATCGCAGGCGGGCTCTCAACGACTGCGTGCTGTTCCTCCAGGCTCTGAAGCTCGGATCCACGGTTCTGACGCGGAACATCAGGGATTTCGATTTCCTGCTTCAGATATGCCCGGTAGGTCGGGTTCTCTTCTACCGCGTCTGACGATCGCCTGCGGCCTCCCGCCTGTGGACGGCTCAGGCCCTCGCGGACCCTGGCCGGCCGGCGCATGTTAGAAGCAGCGGGCGCCAGCGGGGTACGGGATGGGCTACGAGATCGATCTGGGTCGGGCCGGTGACAAGCCCGGGATGATGGACCTCACGGAGCTTCTGGCGACGCGCCTCCTCGTCCAGGGCAATTCCGGTTCGGGCAAGTCGCACCTGCTGCGGCGCCTGCTCGAACAGAGCGCGGGACTCGTGCAGCAGGCGATCATCGATCCCGAGGGCGATTTCGTCACGCTGGCCGAGCGCTACGGCCACGTCGTGATCGAGGCGGACGGCAACGAGGCGGAACTCCTGCGCATCGCCGCCCGCGTGCGCGAGCACCGGGTCTCCGTCGTGCTCTCGCTGGAGGGGCTCGACGCCGAGGACCAGATGCGTGCCGCCGCCGCCTTCCTCGGCGGGCTGTTCGATGCCGACCGCTCGCTTTGGTACCCGATGCTGGTGGTGGTGGACGAGGCGCAGCTCTTCGCCCCGGCCGCCGCGGGCGAGGTCTCGGACGAGGCCCGCCGCCTCTCGCTCGGCGCCATGACCAACCTGATGTGCCGCGGGCGAAAGCGCGGGCTGGCGGGTATCATCGCCACGCAGCGTCTGGCCAAGCTCGCCAAGAATGTCGCGGCGGAGGCCTCGAACTTCCTGATGGGCCGCACCTTCCTCGACATCGACATGGCGCGCGCCGCCGACCTGCTCGGCCTCGACCGCCGCGGGGCCGAGATGTTCCGCGACCTCGCCCGTGGCCATTTCGTGGGTCTCGGCCCGGCGCTCTCGAAGCGCCCGCTGCCGATCGCCATCGGTCCGACGGTGACCGAGAGCCGCAACGCCGCCCCCGATCTGCTCCCCCTGCCAACCATGGGTGAGGAGGCGCGCGCCCTGATCATGACGGCGTCGGCCGAGGAAGAGGCCCGGCCTCTGCCCGTCCCCCGGCCCAAGCCCGTGCGTGCGCCCGGCCCCGACGTGCTGGTCCAACTCGCCAATTACCGCCCGCCGGTGCGCGACGATCTGCCGGAGGAGGAGCCGATGGACCCGGCCGAGCGCGAGGCGGCGATGGCCGAGATCCTCGCTTCGGTGCTCGCAGATTCGGACGCTGCCGCCTGCACCCCCGCCACCCTCTACCAGGATTTCACCGTCCGCTGCCGTATCCGCCGGATCGGCGGCGAGGCGATGGGCCTGCCCGAGTTCAAGCGGCGGCTCGCCGTGGCGCGGGCCGGCGTCCAGGGCGCCACCGCCGAGGGACCCGGTTGGGAGCGGGCGCAGGAGATTGCCGCCGGTCTGCCGGAGGATCTGGCCGGGCTGTTCCTGCTCATCGCCCGCACGGCGCTCGAAGGTTCGCCCTGCCCCTCCGACGCGGCGCTCGCGGAGGCCTACGGCACCTCCTCGGCGGGGCGTGCCCGGCGCATGCTGGGCTATCTGGAGGAGCGTGGCGCTATCGTCATGCGCCGGGATCTGCGCGGCGCGCCGATCATTGCCGTGCCCGATCTCGACGCCGAGACCGGGCCGCAGATCGGCGCCGCTGCCGTGCTCCCGCTGCGTCGGCGGCGGCCCTGAACGCGGCTGGAACCTGGTGAGACCGGCGGCACGCGACAATCCGTGCCTCTTGCCCCTCGCCCGCTTCCGGCCAAGATTGCGCCGACGATATCAGGTTGGGAGTCTTGGGGCGTTGCTGCAGTCGCGGGAAGGTTTGCGTACCCTGTCGGGCCGCCGCACGATCGTCGTCGGGGCCGGCCCCGGCGGGCTTGCCACGGCGCTGCTCCTGGCCAAGGCCGGACTGCACGTCACGCTGATCGAGAAGGACGCCCAAGTCGGCGGGCGCACTAAGACCGTGGAGGCGCCGGGCGGCTACCGCTTCGATATCGGCCCGACCTTCTTCCTCTATCCGCAGATCCTCGCCGACATCTTCGAATCCTGCGGCGAGCGCCTGGAAGACCATGTCCGGCTGGAGCGGCTCGACCCGCAATACAACCTCGTCTTCGAGGGTGAGGGCGGCATTTCGGGGCAGATCCGCGCCACCGGCGACGTGCCGCGGCTGAAGGCCGAGATTGCCCGCCTCGCCCCCGCCGATGCTGAGAACGTCGAAAAGTTCTTCCAAGAGAACCGGACCAAGCTGAACTACTTCAAGCCGGTGCTGGAGCAGCCCTTCGACAACATCCTGTCGATGGCGAGCCCAGCGATGCTGGCCGCCCTGCCCCATCTCCATCCCGGCCGCAGCGTGGACCGGGATCTCAAGCGCTACTTCGCCGACCCGCGGGTGCGCCTCGCCTTCTCGTTCCAGACCAAATATCTCGGAATGAGCCCCTTCCGCTGCCCGAGCCTGTTCACGATCCTCTCGTTCCTCGAGTACGAGCATGGGGTCTACCACCCGGTCGGCGGCTGCGGCGCGGTCTCGGAGGCGATGGCGGGGCTGGCCCGCCGCATGGGCGTCGACATCCGCCTCGGGCAATCGGTCGAGCGGATCCTGTTCGAGGGCAAGCGCGCCACCGGCGTGGTCGTCGGCGGCGAGACTCTGAAGGCCGATGCGGTGGTCGTGAACGGCGACTTCGCCAAGGTGATCCGCGATCTCGTGCCGGAGGAGCGGCGCCCGCGCTGGCGCGACGCCAAGATCGGCAAGGCGCGCCTCTCCTGCTCGACCTACATGCTCTACCTCGGCATCGAGGGCAAAATGCCCGAGAGCCTGGGCCACCACACCATCCTGCTGGCCAAGGAATACGAGCGCAACATCAAGGAGATCACCGGCGGCACGCTGCCGATGGAGCCTTCGATCTACGTGCAGCATGCCGGCTTCACCGATGGCGGCATGGCGCCGCCCGGCCACACCGCCCTCTACGTGCTGGTGCCGGTGCCGAACCTGAAGGCGGGCATCGATTGGGAGACGGTCGGCCCGACCTACCGCAAGCTGATTCTGGAGCGCTTGAAGCTCCTCGGCCTTCCCGACATCGAGAGCCGCATCCGCTACGAGCGCGTGGTCGATCCCCGCGACTGGCGCGACGAATTCGCGGTGCACGAGGGCGCGACCTTCAACCTCGCCCACGATCTCATGCAGATGCTGTGGTTCCGGCCGCATAACCGCTTCGGGCCGGGGCTCTACCTCGTCGGCGGCGGCACCCATCCGGGCTCCGGTCTTCCGGTGATCTACGAGGGCGCGCGCATCTCGGCCCGGCTCCTGATCGAGGATCTCGCCAAGGAGAAGGCGCCCGCGATCCTGGCGGACCTGCCGACGACCTCGCCGCTCGCCACGCAGGGCGATCCGAGCTGATGCGGGCCGCGTTTCTCGCGGGCCTTGCCGTGCTGGCGGCGCTGACGGGCCCGGCGCGGGCGGCAGGCCTGGAGGTGATCGTCGAGGGGGCCGAGCCGGGGCCGGGCGAAGTCTACGTCACCCTGTGCCAGGGCGGGCTGAGCGAGGCCGCCTGTCCGATCGGCCGGAGCGCTCCGGTCCGCGGCGGCGCCGAGCGCTTCGTCTTTACCGACGTGCCCGCGGGCGTCTGGGCGGTCGCCGCCTTTCAGGACGAGAACGGCAACGGCCGGCTCGACCGGACCGGGCTCGGCCTGCCGCTGGAGCCCTATGGTTTCTCCGGCGCGGTCGCGCGTCGGGCTCGGCCGGACTTTGCCAGCGCGAGCTTCGCCCTGCGCGAACCCGGCGCCGCCGTGCGGATCCGCATCGCCCGTCCCTTGCCGCGGCGCTGACGGGCGGATGATGCGCAGCGATGCCCCGCCCCTCGTCTCCGTCGAGGGCGCTGCCCTCGCCTATCGCAGCCGTCCGGCCCTGCGCGGACTCGACCTCACCCTCGTTCGCGGCACGACGCTGGCCCTGCTCGGGCCGAACGGGGCCGGCAAGACCAGCCTGATCCGCCTGTTGGCCGGGCGGCTCAAACCCGATGCCGGTAGCGTCCGCATTCTCGGCGGCGATCCCCATGCCGACCGGGCGACCCGCAAGCGGATCGGCTTCGTGCCGCAGGAGATCGCGCTCTATCCCCGCCTCACCGTCGCGGAGAATCTCGACGTGTTCGCCCGGCTCGCCGGCCTGAAGCGGGGGGAGCGCCGCGGGGCGGTCGCGGCGGCGATCGGCCGCTGCGCGCTGGCCGAGGTGGCCGGGCGGCTCGTCGCCACGCTCTCGGGCGGCTACCAGCGCCGGGTCAACATCGCCGTGAGCCTGCTCAGCGAGCCCGACCTGATCCTGCTCGACGAGCCGACGCAGGGGGTCGATCTCGACGCGCGGGCGTCGATCCACACGGTGCTGGCGGGCCTGCGCGCGGGGGGCGCCGGGCTCGTGATCAGCACCCACGATTTCTCCGAGGCCGAGCGCCTCGCGGACCGCGTCGCCATCCTCGCCGACGGACAGATCCGGCTCGAAGGCGCCCTGGCCGCGCTGATGCGCCCGCTCGAGGCCGCCCCGCCCGAGCACGAGGCGGTGCTGGAGAGCCCCCCGGACGCCGCCGCCGAGGCGGCCCTGCGGCGCTCCGGCTTCTCGCCGCTCGCAGGCGACGCGCGGTTCTGGCGCGCCGACCATGGTGCGGCCGGCGGGCTCGACGGCGCGGCTCTGCTTGCCGCCCTGCGCACCTCCGGTGTGCCGGTGGCCGAGATCCGCGTGCGCCGCCCCGGCCTGGAAACCCTCTACCGGGACAGCCTCGCCGACCGCCCGGGCCTGGAGAGCGCAGCGTGATCGCGGCGGCGTTCCGGGTGATGTGGCTCTCGCTCGTGCGCGACCGCGCGGCGCTGACCATGGCCTTCGTGCTGCCCACCGTCATCTTCGCGATCTTCGCGGCGATCTTTTCGGGCGCGATCGGCGACCGCATCCGCATCCATCTCGGGCTTGCGGACCTCGCGGGCACCGCCACCACGCAGCGCCTTGTCACGGCGCTTGAGGCCGAGCCGTCCTTGCGCATCGCCCGCCTGGACGTGGCGGACGAGGCGGCGGCCGTCCGCGCCGTGCGCCGGGGCGAGGTCGATGTGGCCCTGGTGCTGCGCAGCGACCTCGCAGCACCCGCTGGCCCCGACAAGGCAGGCACGGACAAGGGGAGCGCGGGGGCGAGCCAGCCGGTGCTGCTGATCGAGAGTCCGTCGCGGGCGCTTGCCACGCCGATCGCGCTGGGCCAGCTCCAGCGTGCCCTCAACGACGCGCTGCCCGACGTGGTGCTCTCGCGCATCGTCGCGGACGTGGAGCGCTCCGGCAAGATCGGGCCGGACGAGCGCGCCTTCCTCGACGAGGCCTTCGCCGAGCAGCGGGCGAAGAAGGAGCCGTTCTCCTTCACCCGTCTCGTCGAGACCCGCACCACCGCGAGCGGGCGCGGCAACGAGCGGGTGAGCTACTATGCGGGCGCCATCGCCGCCGTGTTCCTGCTGTTCGCGGCAATGCAGGGGGCGCTCTCCCTGGTGGACGAGCGCGAGGGCGGGCTGGCCGACCGCCTCGCCGCCGGCCCCGGCGGCCTGCCGGTGATCGTGCTGGGCAAATTCCTGTTCCTGCTCGGCCAGGGCGTGGTCCAGGCCGGACTGATCTTTTCCGCCGCCGCGCTTCTGCACGGCGTCGATGTGTCCGGCCACTGGATCGGCTGGCTCGTCACCTCGATCCTCGTCTCGGCCATGGCGGCCGGCCTCGCGCTCGCCGCCTGCTCGCTCTCGGCCACACGTCAGCAGGCGCATCTGGCCGCGACCTTCGGCGTGCTGCTGCTCTCGGCGGTGGGCGGCAGCATGGTGCCCCGCTTCCTCATGCCCCCCTGGTTGCAGCAGGCCGGCTGGCTCACGCCCAACGCCTGGGCGATCGAGGCCTATCAGGCGGCCCTCGGCGAGGGCGCGGCGGCGGCGCTACCGGCCTGGGGCGTGCTGGCGGCCCTGGCGGCCGTGGGTCTGGGGGTCGCGGTCGGGGTGGTGGGCCGGAGAACGGTCTGAGGCGGATCGCCCTGCGGCGACCTGCGCCCGCGACCCGGGCGCGCGGATCGGGCAGAGGCAACGCCCCCGACCTGTCTCTCTCCGAGCCGCCCCACCCCCATGACGAACGCGATGCTGCGCCTGCTGATCGCCGACGGCAACGACCGCGACGGCCGTGCGAAGCGCGAGGCCGCCGTCGGCCAAACCACCTCGCAGGCCTTCGCCAGCGTCGTGGCCGATCTCGCGCCCGAGGCGGCCTGCACGCTGGTGAACCCGGCCGATGCCGAGGCCGCGATCGGGTCCGATCTCGCCGGGTTCGACGGGATGGTGCTCACCGGCTCCACCCTGCGGCTCGCCGATGGCGGGCCGGCGGTGCGGCGCCAGCTCGACCTGATGCGCGCGGCGCTGGAGGCCGGGCTGCCAGTCTTCGGCTCGTGCTGGGGCATGCAGGTCGCCGCGGCGATCGCGGGCGGGGATGTCGGCGAGAATCCGCGCGGGCCGGAATACGGTTTCGCCCGGCGCCTCACGGCCACGGGTGACGGGGCCGTTCACCCGCTCTTGGCCGGTCGCGCTCCCGCCTGGGACGCACCCGCGATCCATCTCGATGCCGTCGTCGGCGCCCCGTCCGGCGCGCGGGTGCTTGCGGCGAACGCCATGCTCGACGTGCAGGCGATCGAGATCCGCTACGGGCGCGGGCTGTTCTGGGGCACGCAATACCACCCGGAAACCGACCTCGACGAACTGGCTGCGATGCTGCGGCTGAGCGCCGATGCGGTCGTCTCCGCCGGGCTGGCTGCCGATCACGCCGCGGTCGAGGCCTATGCCGGCGAGATTTCGGATCTCGACGGGAGCGAGGGCGCCACCCGCCGCCATCGCGCGTGGCGCCTCGGGATCGGTAACGACGTGCTCGAATCCGCGCAGCGGCGCCGGGAAATCGGCAATTTTCTCGCGTCTCTGTCCACAGCCCGCGGCGTGGAATGAACCGAGCGCGACCGGGTGGCACGTTGACCCGCCCGGTCCCGCATCTAGCTTCGCTTTAACGGCCTTCTTTTTCAGGCCGCGCGGGAGACGCGTTTCCAATGAGCCAGGGTTCTTCGGTCGCGGTCGTCGGAAGCGGGCTCGGTGGGTTGGCCTCGGCCTGCGTGGCGGCCGCGCGCGGCCATCGCGTCACGGTCTACGACAAGAACGACTGGATGGGTGGCAAGGCCGCGGTGCTGCACGAGGGCGGCTTCCGCTTCGATATGGGCCCGACCATCCTCACCGTACCGCGCGTGCTGGAGCGCATCTTCGCCGAGGCCGGGCGTTCGGTGCACGATTACATGGATCTGCGCCGCCTCGACCCGCAATGGCGCTGCTTCTTCGATGACGGCTCGCGCGTCGATCTGATCGAGGACGTGGATGCCATGGCCGCCTCCATGGACCGGTTCGCGCCCGGGCAAGGGGCGGGTGACGGCTACAAGAAGTTCATCGCGGTCTCCGAGCATCTGCACGGCGTCTCCGAGCGGTTCTTCTTCTGGAAGGCGGTGCAGGATCTGTTCGACACGATCGACCTGCGCGCCAACATGAACCCCGGCACGCTCCGCGACGTGCTGAGCCTGCGCATGCACGCCACCGTCGCGAGCACGATCCGCGGCAAGGTCAAGGATGCGCGCCTCGCGCAGATGCTCGACCACTTCGTGCAATATGTCGGCTCCTCGCCCTACGGCGCGCCGGCGGTGCTCTGCGCCATCGCCCACATGCAGACGGCCGAAGGCGTGTGGTACCCGATGGGCGGCACCCGCGCGGTGGCCGAGGGGCTGATGCGGCTCGCCACCGAACTCGGCGCCACGATGAAGCCCGCCGACGAGGTGCTGGGCCTCGACATCGCCGCGGGCCAGCTCCGCGGCCTGCGCACCCGCGACGGCATCACGCCTTATGATGCCGTGATCTCGAACATGGATTCGGTGCGCACCTACCGCGAACTTGTCGGCGGCGAGGTCGGCAAGTCCTACGAGAAGAAGTCCTTCGAGCCGGCCTGCTCCGGCGTGGTGCTCTATCTCGGCCTGAACAAGCGCTACGAGCACCTGAACCACCACGATTTCGTCTTCTCCCGCGACCCGGAGGAGGAGTTCGATTTCATCTACCGCAAGGGCGAGCCGGCCCCCGACCCGACCGCCTACCTCGCCGCCCCCTCCTCCACCGATCCGAGCGTGGCGCCCGAGGGCGGCGAGGCGCTCTACGTCCTCGTCCACACGCCGTATCTTCGGCCGCACCACGACTGGTCGAAGATGTTTCCGGCCTATCGCCGGACGATCCTGGAGAAGCTCAAGCGCACCGGCGGCATGCCGGATCTCGAGGAGCGCATCGTCGTCGAGCGCCACCTCACCCCGCAGGACATCCACGACCGCTACAAGGTGCTCAACGGCGCGATCTATGGGCTCGCCTCGCACGGGCGGATGATGGGCGCGTTCAAGCCCGGCAACCGCTCGCGGGAAGTGCGCGGCCTCTACCTCGCGGGCGGTGCCGCCCATCCGGGGCCGGGCATGCCGATGGTGATGATGTCGGGCTGGATCGCGGCCGACGCCCTCGATCAGGACCTGCGCGGCCGTGCAGAACCGGAGCTGCGCAAGACCGCCTGAGTTTATTCGACATGGCGCGGGGCAAACCGCTTCCGCCCGAGCGCTCGGCCCGGCTCTGGCGGTTCATGGCCGCTTATTTCGACCGCTTCGTGCGGCGCCACCTGAACGCCCTGCGGCTGGCCCGCTGGGGCGTTCCGGCTGACGGGACAGGCACGGCGCCGCTGGTGATCTACGCCAACCATCCGGCGTGGTGGGATGCGGCGATCCTGATCGTGGCGGCCGACCGCCTGTTTCCGGGGCGCGAGAGCTTCGCGCCGATCGATGCGGCGATGCTGGAGAAGTACGGCATCTTCCGGAGGTTGGGCGCCTTCCCCGTCGATCTCGACAGCGTGCGGGGCGGTGCGCAATTTCTGTCCGCCGCCCGCGCGATCCTGGCTGCGCCGAACCGCGCGATCTGGATCACGGCGCAAGGGCGCTTTGCCGACGTGCGGGCCCGCCCGCTGGGGTTGAAGCCCGGCGTCGCGCGGCTGGCCGAGATGGCACCCGAGGCGACCTTCCTGCCGCTGGCCGTGGAATACGCCTTCTGGGACGAGCGCGGGGCGGAGGCCTTCCTCGCCTTCGGCCAACCGCTCACCGCCGCCGAACTGCTCGCCCTGCCCCGCCCGGAGCGCCTCGCCCGGATGGAGACGGTGCTGACCGCGACCCTCGACCGGCTCTCCGCCGACGTGATCGCCCGCGATCCGGCTCGGTTCGAGACGCTGCTGGCGGGTCGGCGCGGGGTCGGCGGCGTGTATGACGGCTGGCGGCGGCTTGCGGCGGTGCTGACCGGCCGCCGCTTCGAGCCGGGCCACCGGGACGGCGATTCCGAGGAGACGCGGACCCGATGACACTCACCCTCCTCGTCCTCGCGATCATCGCCCTCGCGCTGGCGCTGCTTCCGGCGGGGCTGGCCGCGGTCAATCTTGCGATCCTGCGCAGCCCCGAGC
This sequence comes from Methylorubrum sp. SL192, assembly GCF_026672325.1. Classification (NCBI taxonomy): domain Bacteria; kingdom Pseudomonadati; phylum Pseudomonadota; class Alphaproteobacteria; order Hyphomicrobiales; family Methylobacteriaceae; genus Methylorubrum; species Methylorubrum sp. SL192. The sequence goes on along the minus strand of NZ_JAPPQV010000003.1, from coordinate 2,676,530 downwards.
CCACGCCGAGCGACGGTCTCGTCTCGATCCTGATCCCCGCCCGCAACGAGGTGGCAGTGATCGAGGGCACGGTGCGAGCGGCGCTCGCGAGTCGCGGCGTCCCGGTCGAGGTGATCGTCGGCGACGATCACTCCACCGATGAGACCGCGGCGATCGTCGGGCGCATCGCCCGCACCGATCCGCGCCTGCGGCTGATCGCCGTGCCCGCCCTGCCCGAGGGCTGGACCGGCAAGAACCACGCCTGCGTCGCCCTGGCCGAGGCGGCAAGGGGCGAGCGCCTGCTGTTCCTCGATGCCGACGTGACGCTGGCACCGGACGGCGCGGCGGCGCTCGCCGCGCATGCCGTCCGGAGCGGCGCCGATCTCGTCAGCGGCGTGCCGCGGCAGGTGATGGAGACCCTGGGCGAGCGCCTGACCGTGCCGATGATCGACTTCCTGATGCTCGGCTACCTGCCGATCGCCCTGATGCGCGCCTCGCCCCGCCCCTCGCTCGGTGCCGCCTGCGGGCAGATGATCCTGATCGCGCGCGCGGCCTACCGGCGGACCGGGGGGCACGGCGCGATCCGCACCTCGCTCCATGACGGCGTGCGCCTGCCCCGGCTGTTCCGCGAGCAGGGCTTCCACACCGATCTCGTCGCCGGTCACGCGCTCGCGGCCTGCCGGATGTACCGGGATTTTGCGCAGAGCTGGGCCGGCTTCTCGAAGAACGCGCATGAGGGCATGGCGACGCCCGCTTCGCTCCCGGTCTGGACGGTGCTGCTGTTCGGCGGCCATATCCTGCCCTGGCTCGTCCTTGCTACCGCCCTGGCGCTGGGCGCCGGCACGGCCGTCGTTCTGGCGGCGGCCGCCGTCATCGTCTCGCTGGCGACACGGGCAGCGATCACGCTGCGGGTCGCCGAGCCGCTCGCGACGATTCTCCTGCACCCCGCCACCGTCGGCACGGCATTGGCGATCCAGTGGAATGTGCTGCTGCGCCCCGGGCGTGCCGGCCGGGCCGTATGGAAGGGCCGCAGCTATACGGTCGGCGGGACGGCTAAGCCGCGGCAGGAACCGGGTTGAGGGACTTTTCGCGAAACAATCCATGCGGCAAATCGTGTAAGGCCGGCCATCCAGCCTTTGCAGTTCCTGAATAACGCCTGTAGCCTTGGTGCCACGTCGGCCCGGCGTCTTGCCGGGCTGCATCGCCAGGAAGTTCGGTCGCGTCGATGAGGGATGAGAGCGCCGCCGCCGTGTCGGCCCGCCCCACCGCCGACCCGCAGACAGCGCGGGAGGGTTCCCGCACGGTCACGGGCGGACGCCCGATCGAGAGCTTCCCCCCACGCTACGAAACCGGTCGGCACGGCCGACGCGACGCCTATGCCGCGCTCGATCTCGGCACCAACAATTGCCGCCTGCTGGTCGCCGAGCCGACGCCCAACGGCTTCCGGGTGATCGACGCCTTCTCCCGCATCGTCCGGCTCGGCGAGGGACTGGGCAATTCCAATCGCCTCACCGAGGCGGCGATCGAGCGCACGGTGGAGGCCCTGCGCATCTGCCGGGGCAAGATGAAGTCCCGCGCGGTGGCCCGCTCCAAGGTGATCGCGACCGAGGCCTGCCGGCTTGCCGTCAACGGCGCCGAGTTCGTGGCGCGGGTGCGCGCCGAGGTCGGGCTCGACCTCGAGATCGTCGACCGGCAGACCGAAGCCTATCTCGCCGTGACCGGCTGCGCCGCGCTCGCCGACCCGCGGGCGGAATCGGTCGTGATCTTCGATATCGGCGGCGGCTCCACCGAGATCGCATGGCTCGACGGCGCGGCGGCCAACCCTTCGACCGACCCGACCTTGCGCATCCGCGCCTGGGATTCGCTCCCCGTCGGTGTGGTGACGCTGGCCGAGCGCCATGGCGGCACCGAGGTCACCCGGCGGACCTTCGAGGGCATGGTCGAGGAGGTCGGCGACCTCATCTCCCCCTTCGCAATCCGCGCTGCGGCGGCTGCCACCGCACCCTATTTCCACCTGCTCGGCACCTCGGGCACCGTGACCACGCTCGCGGCCATGCATCTGCGGCTCGCCCGCTACGAGCGGCGCCGGGTCGATGGCCTCTGGATGAGCGACGACGAGGTCGGCGACGCGATCGAGGATTTGCTCGACACCCGTCTCGAACAGCGCGCCGACAACCCCTGTATCGGCCGCGACCGGGCCGACCTCGTGCTGGCCGGCTGCGCCATCCTGGAGGCGATCCGCCGGGTGTTCCCGTCCGAGCGCCTGCGCATCGCTGACCGGGGCCTGCGCGAGGGCCTGCTCATGAACATGATGCGCGAGGACGGCGTCTGGCGCCGCGGGCGGTATCGCTGAGAAAGCCGGGCCGGCCCTCGTCTCAGCGCCCGTAGCGACTGACTCCCCGGACGGAACGTCTTCACGGACCCGCCGCGCCGCGATAGGGACCATCCTGCGGCTGTGAGCGCATCGGTGCGTTCCGATGCTTGAGGACAGGATCATGAGCGACCGGCGAGGCGGGACGGGGGGCCTGCGCGGCGACCTGAAGCAGCGGGTGAAGACCGGGCGCGGGCGCACCCTCTCCCAGAAGCGCTGGCTGGAACGCCAGCTCAACGACCCCTACGTCGCCCGCGCCAAGCGCGAGGGCTATCGCTCCCGCGCGGCGTTCAAGCTTCTCGAAATCGACGAGCGCTTCAAGCTGTTGAAGCCCGGACAGCGCATCGTCGATCTCGGCGCCGCCCCCGGCGGCTGGTCGCAGGTGGCGGCGCGGATCCTCGGCGAGAGCGGCCGCATCGTCGGCATCGATCTGCTCGAGATCGAGCCGATGCCGGGCGCGACCTTCATCACCCTCGACTTCCTCGATCCCTCCGCACCCGAGCGCTTGACCGAGCTGCTGGGCGGCCGGGCCGACCTCGTCCTGTCCGACATGGCCGCCAACACCACCGGCCACAAGAAGACCGACCACCTGCGCATCATCGGGCTCGCCGAGACCGCCGCGGTCTTCGCCCGCGAGATCCTGGCGCCGGGCGGCGCCTATCTCGCCAAGGTGTTCCAGGGCGGCACCGAGGGCGATCTACTGACCGAGCTGAAGCGCGACTTTGCCACCGTGCGCCACGTCAAGCCGCAGGCGAGCCGGGCGGATTCGAGCGAGCTCTACGTGCTGGCCACGGGCTTTCGCGGCGAGGCCGGCGCCAAGGACGCGGCGGACGAACAGGACTAACCGTTACCGGCGGCTGCGCCCGGCCTTCCTTTCGTGGCACGATGCCTGCGCGTCGTGCCCGAGAGTCGCGCAAGGAAGGCCCCGATGACTGCCCAACCCCTCACCCGCTTCGCCGTCGCGCCGCTGGCCCGGATGACGCGGCGCCTCGCCGATGTCGCCGCAGGCCGCGCCGAGCCCGATCTGGTGATCACGGGTGCGCGGGTGCTCTCGACCTATTCCGAGCGCGTCCTGCCCGACCGCGAGATCTGGATCGCGGGCGGGCGCATCGCCGCGGTGAAGCCGGCGGGCCAGCATCGCGGCGCCGCCCCGCGCTACGATGCGCGCGGCGGCCTGATCGCGCCGGGGCTGGTCGATCCGCACCTGCACATCGAGAGCAGCATGGTGACGGCTTGCGCCTACGCCGAGGCCGCGCTGATCAACGGCACCACCACGATCGTCTGCGACAGCCACGAGATCGGCAACGTGCTGGACGTGAACGGCGTGGAATGGATGCTGGAGGATGCCCGCGCGGCGCCCCTCAACATCTTCCTGACCGTGCCGAGCACGGTGCCCGCCACCACCCCAGATCTCGAGACCGCGGGCGGCGACCTGACGGCGGAGAAGATCGGCGCTCTGTTCGATGCCTGGCCCGAGGCGATCGGGCTCGGCGAGAAGATGGATTTCGTCGCGGTGGCCAGCGGGGACGAGCGGGCGCACGCCATCATCCGCGCTGCGCTGGAGCGGGGCCGCCCGGTCTCCGGCCATGTCTACGGCCGTGACTTCGTGGCGGCCTACGCCGCGAGCGGCGTCACCGACACCCACGAGGCCGTGGATGCCGACATCGCCGACGATCTCCTGGAAGCTGGCCTCTGGATCTTTCTGCGCGGGGGGCCGCCGACCACGCCCTGGCACTCGCTGCCCAAGGCCATCGGCACCGTGACCGAGTACGGCGCCGCCTGGAAGCGGGTCTGCGCCTGCACCGACGACCGCGACGCCGACGACCTTCTCGCGTTCGGCCTCGACTGGGTGGTGCGCGAGGCGGTGGCACGCGGCATCCCGAAACCCGCGGCCTGGGCGATGGGCTCTTTGCATGGAGCCACCCGCTACGGCCTCGACGGCGAAGTCGGCGGCCTCGGTGGCGGGCGCCGGGCCGACCTCGTGCTCCTGAACGACGATCTCGTGCCGCAGGCGACGTGGTACGGCGGGCAACAGGTGGTGGAGGATCGCCGGCCGACGCCGCTTCTCGAAGAGGCCCTGGCCCGGCCCTACCGCTACCCGGCCCCCGCCTACGCCACGGTCCGCCTGCCCGATCCCGTTCCCGCCCTGATCCCGGCGCTGCCCGCCGGGCCCTGCACAGTCAACGCGATCCGCACCACGCTGCCGGGCATCGAGCTGACGCATGAGCGCGTCTCGCTCACCCCCGGCGCGGATTGGGCGGCGACGCTCGCCGCGCACGATCTCTGCCACGTCGCGGTGGTCGAACGGCACGGCCGTTCCGGCGGCGTCGCCCAAGGGCTGCTCTCGGCCTTCGGCTTGAAGCGCGGCGCGGTAGCGAGCAGCGTCGGCCATGATTCGCACAACCTCATCGTCGCGGGGCTGAACGAGGCCGACATGCGGGTGGCCCTCGACGCCATCGCCGCGCATCAAGGCGGCGTCTGCGTCGTCGAGGACGGCCAAGTCGTCGCGATGGTGGCACTGCCGGTGGCGGGCCTCCTCTCCGACAAGCGCGTGGGCGCTGTGGCGGATGAGGTGAAGGCGCTCAAGCGCGCCTGGGAGCGGGCCGGCTGCAGCATCCCCTATATGGGCTTCAACCTGATCCCGCTTGCGGTGATCCCGCAGATCCGCATCACCGACAAGGGCGTGGTGCTGGTGCCGGAGATGCGCTCGGTGCCGCTGTTCGAGGCGGCTTGAACGCGGCGCTCCGCCGAGCCCCTCTCCCCGCTGGGCGGGGCGAGGGGCGCACGCTGGTTCGACGCGCTCGATCGGAATCCGCGCTAGCGCGCGGCGGAGACGCCCGGCCCCTTGTCGGTCCATTCCGGCGGCAGGCCGACCATGTCGCCGAGGATGCCGTCGAAGCCGGGCGCCCGGCCGAAGGCCTCGCAATCCGGGTCGAGGGGTGCCTCGCCCAACGTGGTGATGCGGATGCGGTCGTAGGTCGGGAGCTGCAGCTCGCCCTTGAACGGATCCTTGCCGGTGGCGAGGTAGGAGCCGAAATCCTGGCCGAACTCGCCGGCGAGATCGTAGGCGTCGCTGGCGGCCGAGAAGCGGGCTTGGTTGGTGAAGGAGTTGGCCGCACCCGCCCAGATCATCGCCGCGCGCTGGCGGTTGCGGGCGTCGAGCGCCTCGGATTCGATGGTCAGGCTGCCGAGCCCGATCGGCAGCCGCGGCACCGGCACCCGGCCCAGGGTGTTGGCGAAGCCGATGCCGACTTGGCCAGCCACCGAGATCGCCGTCGTGGCGGCGACGGTCGCGCCGGAGGCCGGAATGTTGGTGAGATCGACCCGCGTGATCGCCGAGCGGACGGTGAGGTCGGCGCGCCCCGACGACACCACGTCGTAGCGCAGCGAGAGGTCGTAGCAGAGCGCCCGGTCGGCGGCGTTGGCGATCAGGCGCCGTTCCACCGGCGACAGGCCGGGGCCGGAGACCGCCTCGGAAAACACGGTCGGGACGATGCGCACGGTGCGCACCGTCTGCGGCAGGGTCGGATCGATGAACAGCTTGGACTCGGAGGCGACGGCGTCGCTGGCCACGAACTGGTCGCGGCGCGAGAGGGCGCCGCCGTCGGTGAGCACCACGTCGCCGCAGCCGGCCAACCCGGCGAGCAGGGCGGCGGCGAGCGCGAGACGGGAAACGCCGGGACGAAGGTTCGACCGCAGGGGCATTAGGCTCTTTCGCGGGATGGAGGCCGGCGCCGGGGGGACGCTCGGGGACGCGTATCCTGCCGTGACCGGCGGGACAGCATCGCTTTTCGGGCGGAAGCCTAGCCTTAAGCCGGCGGTCCCGGAAGGATTGGACGGGGGACGGCGCGCGTATCCAGCGGGCCTGTGACCGTTCCGCCACGTTGTTTCATCCCACGCCCACGCAACGTTGGGTTCCGGTATCGTCTTCGTGCAACGTCGCCGCGCCTCTCGCGCGCGACTTGCGCGCTCCTTGCGCGCCCCTTGCGCAACCTTCGGCGCGTCGCGCGCTTCTCCCTGCCGATGCGTCCCGCCCAGATCGTCCCCCTCGTCGTCGCCACCGCTCTGTTCATGGAGAACACCGACTCGACGGTGATTGCCACGGCCCTGCCCGCGATCGCAGCGAGCCTCGGTGTCGATCCGATCGCCCTCAAGCTCGCGCTCACCGCCTATCTCGTCAGTCTGGCGATCTTCATCCCGGTCTCGGGCTGGGCCGCCGACCGCTACGGCGCCCGCAACGTCTTCCGCGCGGCCCTGTGCGTGTTCATGGCGGGCTCGCTCGCCTGCGCCGCCGCGAATTCGCTCACCGGTTTCGTCGCCGCCCGCTTCGTGCAGGGGATCGGCGGGGCGATGATGGTGCCGGTGGGCCGCCTCGTGATCCTGCGCTCGGTGCCGAAATCCGAACTCGTCGGGGCGCTCGCCTATCTCACCATCCCGGCGCTGATCGGCCCGATCCTCGGGCCGCCGCTCGGCGGCTTCATCACCACCTATGCCGACTGGCGCTGGATCTTCTTCATCAACATCCCGATCGGGCTCGCCGGCATCGTGCTCGCGACCCTGTATTTCGGCGACATCCGCGAGGAAACGCGCCCACCGCTCGACGTGACGGGCTTTCTGCTCTCGGGCGGCGGGCTCGCCCTGCTGATGCTCGGCTTTGCCGCAACCGGGCGCCATCTCCTGCCGGACGGCGTGTCCTGGGCCTGCATGGCCGGCGGGATCGTCCTCGTCGGGCTCTACCTGCGCCACGCCAAGCGCACCGAGCATCCGCTGATCCGCCTCGACCTGCTCAAGCACGACACCTTCCGCGCGGCGGTGACGGGGGGAAGTCTGTTCCGCATCGGTACCGGCGCCATCCCCTTCCTGCTGCCGCTGATGCTGCAGATCGGGTTCGGGCTCGATCCGCTGCATTCCGGGCTCATCACCTTCGCCGCGGCGGCCGGCGCCCTTCTCATCAAGATCGTCGGCCCGCGCATCCTGCGCGCCTACGGGTTCCGCCGGGTGATGGTGGTCAACGCGCTGGTCGCCTCCGCCTTTCTCGCCGCCAACGGGCTGTTCACGGCGCAGACCCCGCACTGGATCATCGTCGGCGTGCTGTTGCTCGGCGGCTGCGTGCGCTCGCTGCAATTCACCTGCGTCAACGCCATCGCCTATGCCGACCTCGAATCGCGGGAGATGAGCGCGGCCACGAGTCTGGCCAGCGTCGCGCAGCAATTGTCCCTCAGCCTCGGCGTCTCCATCGGCGCCCTGGCGCTGGAGGGCGCTGCCGCCTGGCACGGCCATGCCGGGATCGAGGCGGGGGATTTCTCCCTCGCCTTCCTCGGGGTGGCCGTGGTCTCGGTGGGCTCGTTCTTCGTGTTCCGGCGGCTGGCGCCGGATGCGGGCGCGGAGGTGTCCGGTCAGCGACGGGTCGCCGAGGCCGTGCCGAGACCCGCCGACGGTTCGCCCCAGAGCCTTGCCCCTCTTACGCCGCGGCCCGCGCCGGAGCCCGGCCGCCCGCCCGCTTGACGCTGCCGGACTTAGGCCGCGCAGGCGCCTTGGCCGCCGGCTTGGCGGGGGCTCGTGCGGGCGCCGAAGCCTCGCCGGAGCTGAAGACCCCGCGCCAGCTCCAGGCGCCGGGGCCGGTCATCGCGTACATCAGGAAGGCGCCGGCCAGTCCGAGATCGGCGAGGAGGAAGCTGCGCTCGGTCACCGCGGCGGCCCCGGCATGGAGCCAGAACGGGTGCAGCAGAGCGGCCATGCCGGCCACGAAGCCGGCCATGGCGAGCCCAGTGATCCGCGGCATCACACCGAGGATGACCGCCAGCGGCCCGAACACCTGCACGATCACCGCCGCCGTCGCGATGGCGTTGGGGGCGGGGCAACCGGCGCCCGCCAACGCCACCGCGAAGCCGGAGACGTTGAGCGCGCGCGCCACGCCGGTCGGCAGCAGGGCCGAGGCCATGAGGAGACGGGCGGCGAGAAGGACGCCGTTCTGGGCTGAACCGAACACGGGCCGAGGACTCCGGGAGAAAAGGAATGCCGGGAAGCCTCGCGGGGCAGCGTGAATCGCCGGTTAAAGAGGCAGGGCGAAGCGATGGATGCCTGGGGATCGTCCAAGAACCATGCGCTCACCATGCACGCACCATGGACTTGCCCTTGCGTTGGGCTTAAGCCCGCAACCCGAGACCAGCACAGGACCGATCGAGGGGCATCCAAGCCGTGGTTCAGTCGATGGCCGACGTGCGGGAGGCGATCTTCGCCTTCATCGCGGCCCGCAACCCGGGCCTTCCCCCCGGCGCCGTCACCGGGGAGACGTCCCTCGTGACCAGCGACGCGCTCGATTCGATCGGCATCCTCGACCTGATGATGCATCTCGGCGACCGCTTCGGCGTCGAGGTCGATGAGGACTGCTTCGATCTCGCGAACTTCGCCAGCGTCGACACGCTGGCCCATTTCATCGACGACCGGCGTTCCGACGTCTGATCCGCGCCTGACCCGTCCCATGGCCCCGACGCTGCTGCACCACCTGCTCGAAGGAGCCGGCGCGGACGATTCCCCCGCGATCGTCGAGGGGGGCGAGACCCTCACCTATGGCGGCCTCCGGGCCCGCGTCGCCGCTTTGGCGGGGCGCTTGGCGCGTCTCGGCCTGCGGCCCGGCGACCGGGTCGCGATCCTGCTGCCGAAATCGATCCGTGAATGCGTCGCGATTTTTGCCGCCAGCGCGGCCGGCGGCGTGTTTGTGCCGATCCACCCGTCCTTGCGCCCGCGTCAGGTCCACCACATCGTCGCCGATAGCGGCGCGCGCGTGCTGCTGACCGATGCCGCCCACGCGGCCGGGCTCGAAGGCGCGCTCGACGACCTCGCGGACCTGCGCATCCTCGATGGGGAGACGGGTGACGACGCCGCGGCCCTCATCCCCGGCGAGCCGGCGCCGGAGGGGCTGGCGGCGATTCTCTACACTTCGGGCTCGACCGGCCTGCCCAAGGGCGTGATGCTCTCCCACGCCAACCTGATCGCCGGCACCCGCATCGTGCGGACCTATCTCGGCATCAACCCCGCGGACCGCCTCCTCTCGGTGCTGCCGTTCTCGTTCGATTACGGTCTCAACCAGCTCCTCACCACCGTAGAGCAGGGCGCGCGCATCGTGCTGCTGACGCCCCGGCTCGGCGACGACGTGGTGCGGGCGCTGGAGGCGCACCGCATCACGGTGCTGGCCGGCGTGCCGACGCTGTGGACGCTGCTGACACGGGCCGCGCCGCATCTGGCGAAGGCGGACCTTTCGGCCCTGCGGGCGATCACCAATTCCGGCGGCAGCCTCGCCCTGCCGACGATCGAGCGCCTGCGCGCGCGGCTGCCGCATACGGCCGTCGTGCTGATGTACGGCCTGACGGAAGCCTTCCGCTCGACCTACCTGCCGCCGGAGGAGATCGACCGGCGGCCGGACTCGATCGGCCGCGCCATCCCCGAGACCGAGATTTTTGCCGTCACCCTCGAAGGGCGCCGGGCGCGACCCGGCGAGCCCGGCATCCTGCATCACCGCGGCCCCACCGTCTCGATGGGCTACTGGAAGCGGCCCGAGGACACCGCCCGCGTGCTGGTGCCCGATCCATTTCCGCCACCCGGTTCCGCGCCGGGCCTCGTCTGCCGCTCCGGCGACCTCGTGGTGGAGGATGCTGACGGCTTCTTCCGGTTCATCGGCCGCGAGGACACGATGATCAAGACGCAAGGGTTTCGCGTGAGCCCGACCGAGGTCGAGGCGGCGTTGATGGAGACGGGCGCCTTCCGCGCCGCCGCCGTGATCGGCCTGCCCGACCCGAGCCTCGGCCAGCGCATCCACGCCGTGACCGTCCCCGCCGAGGGTGCGCCGGGCACGGCGGACGTGCTGCAGCGCCTCCGCGCGGCGCTGGCACCCCATCTCGTGCCCCGCACCATCGAGGCGGTGGCCGCGCTGCCGACCACGCCCAATGGCAAGGTCGATTACAAGCGCCTCACCGCCGAGCGCGCGGCGGTGGAAATCTAGGACACCGATGCGCGCGGGCCGACGGTCTCCCATCCGCTGCCCTCATCCTGAGGCGCCGCGCAGCGGCCTCGAAGGATCATCCCGTTCCCGCGCGATCCCTGGAGCACCCTTCGAGGGCGCCGCTGCGCGTCGCCACCTCAGGATGAGGTTGAGGATGGGGCAAGTCTCCCGCATGAGGTCGTCATGACCCAGGCCGTCTCTCCCGACCTCGCCGCCGCGCTGATCGCCGAGAATTTTATCCGTGATGCGAGCGGCGTGCTGCAGGTGGGCGGCCTGCCGCTGACCGACCTCGCAAAGGAATTCGGCACGCCGCTCTTCGTCTACGACGCCGACACGATGCGCCGGACCTACCGGGCGCTGTGCGCGGCACTCGCGGGCTTCGCGGCGGTGGATTTTTCGGTCAAGGCGAACCCCAACCCGGCGGTGATCCGCGTCTTCTCTCAGGAGGGCGCGGGGGCCGAGATCGCCTCCGGTGCCGAGTTCGACGCCGCGATCAGGGCGGATGTTCCTCCGGAAAAGATCCTGTTCGCCGGCCCGGGCAAGGGGGCGGCCGACCTCGACCGGGTGATCGGCGGCGGCATCGGCGAGATCCATCTCGAAAACCGCGAGGAGATTGTTCGCGTCGCGGCGGCGGCCGAGCGTCACGGCGTGCGCGTGCGGGTGGCGCTGCGGATCAATCCCGGTGCGGCCGCGCAAGGCGGGGCGATGCGGATGGGCGGCAAGCCTTCGCCGTTCGGCTTCGACGAAGAGGACATCAAGGCCGCCATCGACACCGTGGAGGCCGAACCGCGCTTGCGCCTCGTCGGGCTCCACCTGTTCGCGGGAACGCAAGGGCTGAAGGCGGACACCCTCCTCGGCCAGTGGGCCTACGGGCTCGGGCTTGCGGCGCGGATCGCGAACCGAATCGGGCGGCCGCTGGAGACGATCGATCTCGGCGGCGGCCTCGGCATCCCGTACTTCTCCGGCGACGCCGCCCTCGATCTCGGCGCGATCCGGGCCGGGCTGCCCGACCTGATCGCCACCCTGCGGGCCGACCCGCGGCTGGCGCGTGCCCGCGTGGTGCTGGAACCCGGCCGCTACCTCACCGGGCCGGCGGGCGTCTACGTGGCGCGGGTGCTGGCGGTGAAGGAATCGCGCGGCAGCCGCTTCGTCATCACCGATGGCGGCATGCACCATCATCTCGCCGCCAGCGGCAATCTCGGCCAGATCGTCAAGCGCGACTTTCCCCTTGCCGCGGTGACCGATGCGGGCGGTGAACGCGCGGCGACGGCGGTCGTCGGCCCGCTCTGCACGCCGCTGGACATGCTGGCCCGCGCCGCCCCTCTGCCGCCGCTGGCCGAGGGCGATCTCGTCGCGGTGCTGCAATCGGGCGCCTACGGGCTCACCGCGAGCCCGACGGGCTTCCTGAGCCACCCGACCCCGGCCGAGGTGCTGGTGGAGGGGGGCGAGGTCAGGGAGGTCCGGGCACGGGGCTGATCCTCGTCCCTCTCCCCCCGCTTCACGGCTCCGACAACGCCACGGCAGTCGCTTGTCTGGGTGCATTCGCAAGCGTGAACCTGCCGTCCGACGAAGGCCGCATGTCGAGGCAGCGCTCGTGGAAGCCCTGCAGTGTTGCACGGTGACCGATCGAAACCAGCGTGGTGGCGGGCAGCTGCTCCCGCAGCATGGTGTAGAGCGCCGCTTCGGTCGGCTCGTCGAGCGCGGCGGTCGCTTCGTCGAGAAAAAGCCAATCGGGTTTGGCGAGCAGGGCGCGGGCGATGGCGAGGCGCTGCTGCTCACCCAAGGTGAGGGTCTGAGCCCAGGCCGCCTCCTCGTCGAGACGCTCGATCAAGTGCGGCAATCGCGCCAATCCGAGCGCCCTATCGATCTCGTCCCCGCCGTGACGGACCAAGACCTGCGGATAGGTTGCAGCATAGCGAAGCGATCCGATCGGGATGTAGGGACGCTGGGGCAGCAGCAGCAGCGTCGCACCGGCCGGGATCTGAATGCATCCCTCGCAGAACGGCCAGATCCCTGCGATGGCGCGGAAGAGCGTCGACTTGCCGGATCCCGAGGGCCCTTTCAGGAGTACCGCTTCGCCGGGATGCAGGAGAAGGTCCGGAACGGAGGCGATGCGACGGCCATCCGGAAGTTTCAGCGCGAGACCGCGCACGCTCAGAGCCTGGCTGTCGCCCGCAGCGACCACCGGGGCGGCAAGCGCCCTCATCGCGTCGGCACGATCCATATCCTTTCCGAAGCTCGTGAGGCGATCGACCTCCGACTTGTAAGCCGTCAAATCCGTGTAATTGGCGATGAAGAACGACAGCGTCATCTGAAGCTTGAGAAATGCATCCGCCACCTGCGTCAGCGTGCCCAGCGTGATTTGGCCGGAAAAATAGTAAGTTGCAGAAAATATGTAGGGTAAGACCGTGGCAGACTGCTCATAGGCCACGATGAAGGCCATCAATCTTTTGCGCACCTTGATGATCGCGTAGAAGTTTTTCACCAATGGATTGAACCGGCCGCGGATTAATCCGTCTTTTTCGGCCTCGCCGCCTCCCAGCAGACTGACCTGTTCGCCATACTCCCTCAGGCGGGCGAGCGAAAAACGGAAATCAGCCTCGCGGCGTTGCTGATGGAAGTTGAGGCCGACGAGGGTGCGCCCGATCACGTGCGTGAGCCACGTGACGAGGCCGACATAAATCACGGCTCCCCAGACCAGGAAGCCCGGAACGTGCCAATTCGTTCCGGGAACGGTAAACGAAGCCGAAATACTCCAAAGTATGACGGAGAATGAGATCAGGTTCGAGACTGACGAAAGAAACTGGACGGTCAATGATTGCGTGGTACGCGTGAATTTATCGATGTCTTCCGCAATGCGCTGATCGGGGTTGTCGCCCGGCGACGAGAGCAGACCGATACGGTAATGAGTGTGATCTCCCAGCCAGCGATCGACGTAACCCTTCGTCATCCAAGTCCGCCAGCGGATCTGCAGAACCGACATGATCACGTACTGGGAAACACTCAGCGTGACGTAAATCAGGGACCACACAAGGAAAACGTGGAGCAGCTGAGACCAGAACGCACCTTCATCTTTATTCTGGATAGCGTCGAACCAATCACGATTGAAATACGAGAGCCGAACGGTCGCGGTGACCTTGAAAAGCTCGATTCCGAAGATGAGCGATACCAAGCCGAGCGCGATCCAGCGTTCCTGGATCCGCATGGGTCGAAGTGGAACAGGGCGACTGACCGTGTCCGTCGCCGTGAAGTAGGGATAGGCGAGCCGCCAAACCGGCAGGACGAGACGTTTTACTCGGCGCATGAAATTACCGAGGCGGCCGCAATAACTTGACGCGAGAGACGGCATCGGAACCACTATGTGTCTGTTAAGAAGGATCGGGACCGCGCCCCGTGGAAGCTTTCGACGAAGCCGTTCCCTGAAAGCAGTGCTTCCCTGTCGCCCGCTTGCCTTGAGGCCGGCATCCGGATGCGTCTTGAAGTCTTTGATCTTGAAGTCTTTGATTTTGAAGTCTTGGATCGCACCGCCCGCGAAGCATATCAGCCGACGCTTCCCCGCGGCGCCCTGCGAACAGGAAGCCGCGGGTGCTCATCCGGCCAGGTTTTCGTGAGCGCTCCACCCTGCCGTGGATGTCCGTTCGGCGTCGAACCGCGCAGTCCGGCACGATCCAGTCGAACCAAATCTAGAACCTGTAATCCGCCTGGAGCAGGGCGCTCCGCCCCTGATTGATGCCGATGTAGTCGCTGAAGTAAGATGGACTCAATGAATATTCATTGAGTATGTTTTTGACATTCAACGATACGGAAAAGTCGTCCCGCTGATAGGCAATCATGGCGTCGGCGACGACGTATCCAGGAACGTAGACGGAGTCCGTGCCGATGCCCGTCGTGCTTCGTGAGTTGCCACGTGCACCGACCCCGAAGGTGAGACCGGCGAACGGAGTGGACTGAAGGGCGTAGGTAACCCACAGGCTCGCGGTCTTCTTAGGCACTCCGAAGAACTCGCCACCTTCTTCCGTCGCGCGATCGGTCACAGCGATGTTTTGGATCGTCAAGCTCGCGATGACGTTGAGACCCGGAAGTATTTCGCCCTGAAGCTCGAATTCGGTGCCGCGACTGCGCAAGCCTCCCACCAGGATGCGTGTTTGACCCGTCGGATCGCGTGGATCGGTAATCGTGACGTTCGTACGGGCAAGATCGAACAAGGAGGTCGTCAGAGAAAGCCGCTTGTCGAACAGGAAGTAGCGCGCTCCGACCTCCGCGAGGTCGCGTCCTTCCGGCGCCGGCAATGCGCCGGCGACCGTACCGAGTACGGAGGGGACGAAGCCGACGCTGCGATTGCCATAGACCGTCATCCAGGGCGTCACATCGAACGCGGCGCCGGCGACCCAGGATTCGCCCTCGTTTCGCCCACTGACCCTGTTCGTCTCCAGGGGGGTTCGCGTGACGGAGTTGGTCGCCTGCCAATCATACCGGTACGACCCCATGATATGCAGGCGGTCGTCAAATGTATCGAACTTATTGATAAAGTAAATTCCTTGAATTGTTGATGAATCCTCGCGCAAATTGGGACTGTACGCAAATCGTAGAGGAAAGTAGGGCAGGCCCGTGCGAATGTTGACATTCCCGAGAGGCTCCCCCCCGATGCGCGGACGATTGGTGCGGTCGATGTAATCGTATCCGAGCTTCAGAAAATTCCTTGCAAATCCGGCATTGTATTCCGTCGTGACATCCAGGCGGTTTGTCAGATCACGCATGGAAACATTCGATGGGCTGTTGAACAAGCCCTGAACCTCGTCCTCTGTGGCATCCAGAAGGCCGGTGAGCAGCTTCGCGCGCGAGATCAGGTATTGCGTGCTGTTGTTGACCGTGACGTCGGCTCCGAGAACATTTCCGACATCGTAGGATTGCCGCGTGTTGAACGCGATCTCCTCGGTCGACCCACCGAAATAGGGACTGCCGATGGGGACTTCGCGCGGAAGCCGCAAGGGACGGCCGAGGCCGCCCTCGAGAAGGAAGGGTGCGAAGGTGATGGGCGCCGGGACAAGGTGCGCCCGATCATACCGCATACCCAGGAGGATGCTGAGATCCGCGCCGGTCCACCGTACGGACGGCGCGATGTGCAGCTCTCTCGGATCTCGGTATCCGCCGTAATTCTCGTCGGCATGGTTGCCGGATGCGACAAACCTGTAATTCAGACCATCGACGCCCTCGACCGGGCCGCCGATATCGGCGGCCAAGGTTTTGTAGTTGTAGGTTCCATACCGCATCGTCAGCGTCCGGATCGGCTCGGCGGTCGGCTCCTTCAGGGTCACGTTCACCACCCCGCCCTCCCTGCTCACGCCGGTCAGAATGGACGTTGGCCCCTTCAGCACCTCGATGCGCTCGACGCCGTCGATCGGAACCTGCGCGAAGGTCGAGCCGATCTGTCCGTTGATCGCGTAGCCGGCCTGCTTGAAGCCGCGAATCGTGAACTCCGGGCGGCCGGTCGAGACGGCGCTCGCCGACACGCCGGCCACGTTGCGCACCGCATCGGCCGTGCTGGTGATGCCCTGCGAGCGGACGACATCCCGGGTGACGACACTGACGCTAAGCGGGATTTCTTTGATCGGAGCCCCTCCGATCCGCACCGTCTCCCCGGCCGCCCCGGCCTGAAATCCACGGTCGCCGAAGGCGTTGACACCGCTGTTGTCGGTCACATCGATGGCTTCGATGACATTCCCGCCAGCGGGAGGAATCGCCGATGTGCTGGATGCCGCCCGGATGATGATGCTCCGGCCCTGGCCGGAATCGGCGCGCAGGCCGGTGCCGGCCAGGGCCTTGGCCAGGGCGTCGAAGACGGTTTCACGGCCCTGAACCGGCCCGGCCATGCGGCCAGCTGCGAGCGACTGGGGAATTACGATGATCGTGCCGGCCATGCGCCCGATCTCCGTCACGACGGTCGCCAGATCGCCGCGCGGGACGCTGAAGTCATACTGGGCCTGCGCGAAGGCCGGTTGAGACCCGCACACCAACACCCCGCCCCCCGCAACGAGAGACGATGCGCTGACGAAAGCACTGTAGATGTTCCTTCGCACAACACTCATATCCAGCCCCCACTCGCGCCTTCGCGCTTCTTTCGTGGGAGATGTCTGATGAGGCCGGCAAAGCGTCAGCATCCGGACGCTGTTTTTTGAGTCTTGACGAGCCGGTGTGGCCGACGTGCTCAGACGGCGAGGACACGGACCTGGTCGGCATCCAACAAGGCGGCCGAAGGGGTAGCCCGTTATCCGAGTTCAACAGAATGGGTTGGCGCTCCCGATCGCCGTGCCGCGCGCGATGCCTGCCGTGTCGAATGGCCGAACCCAGCAAACGGCACGTTCAGGCCGGGAAGATCGCTCCGTCCTTCAGGCCTTGGCCGGGCCGAGCTTGATCCAATACCGGGACAGGCGTGCCTGTGAAAGGCCGAGGGATTCCGCCAAGGCGTCGAGGGTCGCCTCCGGATCTCGAAGCGAGAAGACGCCGGTGACACGCAGGTCCGCGACGCCGGGCTCCACCTGTATGATTCCGGCGAAGTAGCGTTGCAACTTGGTTGCGATCGCCTGAAGACTGCTGTCCTTGGCCACCAGCAATCCATCGAGCCAAGCCGTCGCGGCAGCGATATCGGCCTTCAGATGTCGCCTGTTTCCGCCCGCGAACTCGATCAAGTCTCCGGCGGCCAACGATTCGGTCGCCGAAGCATAGGCGAGTCGCCCGGTCCCTTCGATTCCCGTCACCGCGAGGCGCTCATCCCGGCTTTCGACCAGGAATGTTCCTGCGGAGGTCACCAGCGTCAACGCCCCGGTCTGGACCTTGAAGGGCGTTGCGTCAGGGGCAACGCGCATCAGCACCTCGCCCGTCAGAAGTTGGATGCCCCGCTGCCCGGCCTCGCTTACGATGTTGAGGGCAGTCCGCGGCGCGAGCACGAGCTCGCTTCCGTCCGAAAGCGCCACAGTCTCCTGCCCACCCGTATAGGTGACGCGATCTGCCAAGATCTCGCTCAAGGGAATGTATCGGTCCGCGATCCCGGCACTGATCACGCCGAGTCCGGCCAAGCAGGCCAGGCCCAAGATGACGTTCCGTCGGTTCTCTCGATGGGCGCCGAGATGGCGCTTCAGAACTGCCTGCCCAGCTCCTCGCCGCGCCGTGACGCCGCAGGGCATGAGGCCTTCCTGCAGGCGAATCCAAGCCGTTTCATTGGCGGGATCGGCGCGCAACCACGCGTCGAACGCCTCGAGCTGATCC
This sequence comes from Methylorubrum sp. SL192, assembly GCF_026672325.1. Classification (NCBI taxonomy): domain Bacteria; kingdom Pseudomonadati; phylum Pseudomonadota; class Alphaproteobacteria; order Hyphomicrobiales; family Methylobacteriaceae; genus Methylorubrum; species Methylorubrum sp. SL192. The sequence continues at coordinate 2,658,918 of NZ_JAPPQV010000003.1, read as the reverse complement.
GCGGATACTTCGCCCGAGGAAATCTCCACCATCCATTCGATCGCAGCTTCGGCTCGCGCATCCTCAAATCTTTGGGGTGATGCCATGCTGAGGTGAGCCTTGCTCAGTTCTGATGATCGACCGCGGCATAAGCAGCACGCAGTCCTTGCGCAACGTACTTGCGCACCATGCTAACGGAAACATTGAGTTCCACCGCGATCACGGCATACGGCATGCCTTCGATCTGGCTCATCAGAAAAGCGATCCGTGCCTTTCGCGGTAAATTCGCCAGTATCGTCTCGACAGCTTGAAGGGCCTGGATCAGGATGAGGCGATCCTCTGCCGATACTTCTAACACCTCCGGCAGGAAGGTGAGCTCGGCCTTATAGGCGGCGTGGAGATCATGTCGCCGACGCTCGTCATAGATGAGGCGGCGCGCGATGGTCGTCATCATCGCGCGGGGCTGCCTGATGGCCCCAATGTTCGGCACCGTAAGCAACGCGCAGAAAACATCCGAAGCCAAGTCTTCGGCAGATTGCACGGTCCACGACTGTTTCCGCAACCAGTTTTTCAGCCACCCGTTATGGGCGCGAAATATCTCTTCGAGCGTCCTTCGGTTTGAGTTGAATGTGACCTCGGGCATTCATCGACCTTTCGACACTCCGCGCCTTGATCCCTCGGCTATGATTTTTCTTGCGGGACGCTCCCGTCGGCATAGAACTTTCAATCAAACCTGAACTGAATTGATGATCAGCAATTTGTGGGCCAGCTTGATGAGTCATGGAAAGATCTTCAGATGTCGGCCATAAATTGAAGTTTTAATGGAAATTCTCAGCAAATCTGGGTGCTTCGAGATATAACTGGTAAGACCGTCTCAGTAGATTGCGTAATCAGCGATTAACATACATTATTTTATCGCAAGGTGAAGCCACGCGCATTTCTATTTTTCGACTTTTAGGGAAACGATTTCCCTATATATTGATGAAGCGAGAATTTATCTCTCCGGGTTTGTTCTGCTGGACACCGGCTCCAGGGCGTGCACGCGAAGCCGCTTCGCGACGCGCCGGCACGGTCGATGAGGGCGCGGTGGACATCCCTGCGTTTCGCCGCGGTCGACGCCGAAGGCAGGACGTTCGAACACCCATGGGCTGCACGATCACGTCGGATCAGGCGGGCCGGGAGCCGGTCCGGGCGGCGGCGCAGATCGTATCTGGCAGCGTGCGCCCGGCCGCTACCTCACCGGGCCGGCGGGTGTCTATGTGGCGCGGGTGCTGGCGGTGAAGGAATCGCGCGGCAGCCGCTTTGTCATCACCGACGGCGGCATGCACCACCACCTCGCCGCCAGCGGCAATCTCGGCCAGATCGTCAAGCGCGACTTTCCCCTCGCCGCGCCGCCCCCTTACCATCGCTGGCCGAGGGCGATCTCGTCGCGGTGCTGCAATCGGGCGCCTACGGGCTCACCGCGAGCCCGACGGGCTTCCTCAGCCACCCGGCCCCCGCCGAGGTGCTGGTGGAGGGGGGCGAGGCCAGGGAGATCCGGGCGCGCGGGCCTTGATCCTGGCGCGTTCGCAAGATCGCGCGGCGCTTGCGGAAGCCCCCATCGCGTTCGCGTGACGGGGGCCTCGGATGCCGTTCGGGATGTGGTGGCGCGGCTTGGCGCGTCGATCAGGCGGCCCGCACCGTGGCGAGGAAGCGCTGAACCTCTGTCGAGAGGTTCTCGGACTGGCGTGACAGCTCCGCGGCGGCGCTCAGGACCTGGCTCGCGGCAGCCCCCGTCTCCTCGGCGGCGCCGGCCACGCTGGTGATGTTCGTCGTCACCTCGCCGGTGCCGATCGCGGCCTGGGCGACGTTGCGCACGATCTCCTGAGTCGCCGCCCCCTGCTGCTCCACCGCGGCGGCGATGCTCGACGCCACGCCGTTGATCTCCCTGATGCGGCTGGCGATGCCGCCGATGGCAGCCACCGCCTGCCCGGTCGCCCCTTGGATCGTACCGATCTGGGAGGCGATTTCATCGGTGGCGCGCGACGTCTGGTTGGCAAGCTCCTTCACCTCGGACGCGACGACGGCGAAGCCGCGGCCCGCCTCGCCGGCACGCGCCGCCTCGATCGTCGCGTTCAGCGCCAGCAGGTTTGTCTGACCGGCGATCGTCGAGATCATCGCGACGACGTTGTTGATCTGAGCGGCGGCGTTCGACAGGTTCTGCACCAGCACCGCCGTATGGTCGGCCTCGCCGACCGCGCTCTCGGCCAAGTCCGCCGAACTCGCCACCTGGCGGCCGATCTCCTGCACCGAGGCGCCGAGTTCCTCGGCCGCGGCGGCCACGGTCTGCACGTTCGCCGCCGCCTCCTCAGCCGCGGACGCCACGGTCAGAGATTGCGACGCCGTCTCGGTGGCCGTTCCCGACATGCTCCGGGCCGTCGCCTGCAACTGGCTGGCGGACGAGGTCACCATGCCGATGATCCCGCTGACCATCGTCTCGAAATGATCGGCCATCTGCCGCATGCCGGCCTTGCGCTGCTCCTCCGCCGAGGCGCGGGCGAGAGCGGTGTCCTCCTCCAGCTTGCGCGTATGGATCAGGTTCGTGCGGAACACCTCGACGGTGGATGCCATCTCGCCGATCTCGTTCCGTCGGCCCTTGGACGGCACCTCCCGGTCGGTATCGCCGCTCGCGATGTCGCGCATCGCGCGCGTCATCTGCTCGATGGGCCGGGCCACGCCGAAGATGGAGAACGCCATGGCCAGGATCGTGACGACGAGGCCCGCGACCAGCATCGCGATGGCCGTATGGATCGCCTGAGTCTGTTGGATCTGCGCGGCCTCTCCGGCGGCCTTGCTCACCTCGAAATTCAGATCGACGAGCCGGGTCGCGGCGGCGGCGGCGGCGCGATACCGTGCATGGTTCTCCGTCCGGAACAGCACCAGCGCCTGATCGGCGTTTGTTTCGGCGATCCGCAGCAGCTTGGACCAGTCCTGCTTCAGCGCGCCGACCGTCTGGATGAGGTCGTCGTAGGCGGCCTGCTCAGTGCTACTGGCGATGAGCACCTTGTACTTGTCGAGCTCCGCGGTGCGCGCCTCCATCAACTCATGCGCCAAGGCGAGGTCTTCTTTCCTGATCGCATCATTGGGTGCGGTCAGGAACCGAAGCTGGGCCGTTCTAACCTGCAGGATGAGCCTATTGATGCGGCTCGCCTGGTTGAGGGACGGAATTGCATTGGTGATGATGACGTTCGTGCTCTCGCCATTCGTTTGGAGGGCTTTGATCGAAACGAGTCCCTGAATGGCGGATACAATCGTCAGGATGGCAAACATGCCAACGAGTATTGCTTTGATGCTAATTCTCATTTTTCGCCCCAGTCTAATTTCTCCTCAAATCTATCATGAGTTTGATAATGGAATCTAAATCCCAATGCGACGTGCCCTGCCCGATTATTGCCGTTTCAATGAGATATAATGATTTTGACTGGGATTATTGGCGGACTTATTTCGTTTGTCTTGATCAAAGGTTGAGATCTCTGTCCATGTTCGTTCATCGGTTGTATCCCCTAACGAGGGGACAGGGACGGGCTGAAGCCGCCGGTCTTCGAGACTCGGCTCCGGAGCGGCGACGGCGGGAGCGCATTCCGACGTAGTGGTCACCGGCTCGTCGAAGGAATGCGCACCACAACAAGGACCGAGAGGCACCGACCCGATGCCATCAGGCCGGGCGACGCCGGGTCCTCGCGACCGCACAGGGGCTGCTCCCGAAGGCCGGCCGGTGAGGCGTATGCCGGAAATGCAAAAAGCCCCGGCCTTGCGGCCGGGGCTGGAGTCGGTCTCGAACTCTCGAAGGGCTTAGAAGAACCCGAGCTTCTTCGAGGAGTAGCTGACCAGCATGTTCTTGGTCTGCTGGTAGTGGTCGAGCATCATCTTGTGGGTCTCACGGCCGATGCCGGACTGCTTGTAGCCGCCGAAGGCCGCATGCGCCGGATAGGCGTGGTAGCAGTTCGTCCAGACGCGACCGGCCTGGATGGCGCGGCCGAAGCGGTAGGCGCGGGTTCCGTCGCGGGTCCACACGCCGGCGCCGAGGCCGTAGAGCGTGTCGTTGGCGATCGAGAGCGCCTCCTCGTCGTCCTTGAAGGTCGTCACCGAGAGGACGGGCCCGAAGATCTCCTCCTGGAAGATCCGCATCTTGTTGTGGCCCTTGAACACCGTCGGCTGCATGTAGAAGCCGTCGGCCAGATCGCCCTCGCGGGTGCCGCGGGCGCCGCCCGTGAGGCACTCGGCGCCTTCCTGGCGGCCGATATCGACGTAGCTGAGGATCTTCTCGAGCTGCTCCGAGGAGGCCTGCGCGCCGATCATCGTCGCCGGATCGAGCGGCGAGCCCTGGGTGATCGCCTCGACGCGCTTGATCGCGCGCTTGATGAAGCGGTCGTAGATCGATTCATGCACGAGCGCGCGGCTCGGGCAGGTGCAGACTTCGCCCTGGTTGAGGGCGAACATGGTGAAGCCTTCGAGCGCCTTGTCGAAGAAGTCGTCGTCCTCGTTGACGACATCCCCGAAGAAGATGTTCGGCGACTTGCCGCCGAGCTCCAGCGTCACCGGGATCAAGTTCTGCGAGGCGTACTGCATGATGAGGCGGCCGGTGGTCGTCTCACCGGTGAAGGCGATCTTGGCGATGCGCGGGTTCGAGGCGAGCGGCTTGCCGGCCTCCAGGCCGAAGCCGTTGACGACGTTGATGACGCCGGGCGGCAGCAGGTCGCCGATCAACTCCATCACCACGAGGATCGAGGCGGGGGTCTGCTCGGCGGGCTTGAGCACCACGCAGTTGCCGGCGGCGATCGCGGGGGCCAGCTTCCACACCGCCATCAGAATCGGGAAGTTCCACGGGATGATCTGGCCGACGACGCCGAGCGGCTCGTGGAAGTGGTAGGCCACCGTGTCGTGGTCGATCTCGGAGATTGCGCCTTCCTGGGCGCGGACGCAGCTCGCGAAGTAGCGCCAGTGATCGATGGCAAGCGGGATGTCGGCGGCGGTGGTCTCGCGGATCGGCTTGCCGTTGTCCCAGGTCTCGGCCAGCGCGATCAGATCGAGGTTGTCCTCCATCCGGTCGGCGATCTTGTTGAGGATGCGGGCGCGCTCGGCCGGCGCGGTGCGGCCCCAGGCATCCTTGGCGGCGTGCGCGGCGTCGAGCGCCCGCTCGATGTCCGCCGCCTCGGAGCGGGCAACCTCGCAGATCACCTTGCCGGTGATGGGGGAGGTGTTCTCGAAGTAGCGGCCGCTCGCCGGCGCGACCCACTGGCCGCCGATGAAGTTGTCGTAGCGCGCCGAAAACGGCGACTTCGTCTTGGCATCCGCCAGGAATTCGGGCTTGTTCATCGCGTTTCCTCCATTGCGCTTGTTCGTTGACCGCTCTTGCCGCCGGTCTTGCCGCGTCTTGGCGGGAGACAAGAGCAGTCGCCTCGTCCGATCAAGATGGACTTTTGTCCAACGCGGCTTCTGGCGGCCGCCGACTTGACTGTCTTCGCAATTGTTTTTGCCTGCCGCCGGGGCGGCTGCGGCTCCATCAGTTAGACCCTTTCAGGCCCCCTGGCGACCCCGCCCTTTGTCCAAGGAGCGGGGGCGTGGCGCCCTCGTCGGGCAATCGGGGCGCGTCGGTCTCGAGGCCGTTCCGGTGCAGGATCAGGCCGGTGACGCGGCCGGTCTCGTCGGCGGTGAAGCGGATCTGCGCATCATTCGCGCGCAGGAAGAAGGCGCGTTCGCCCTCGGGGACGAGTTCGTTGCGCGGCTGCCGTGTGGTTTGCGCGAAGATCCGCCCGTCCTCGACGGTCACCGCGATCTCGGAGCCCGGTCCCAGGGCGTAGCGGCCGGCGAGCGCCGCCAGACCGGAGCGGTCGATGGCGACTTCGCGATGCGCCTGCGGTGGCTCGGCGAGCACGGCCCGCGCCTCCTCGGCGGTGACACGCGGCCCGGTCCGGTCGCGGCCGTCGCGATGAAGGATCGCCCCGGTGGGCGTGCCGTCGGGCTCCGTCTCGAAGGTCAGGCGCATGTCGGCGACGGGGCTGACGAAGGTGCGGTCGCTCTCGGGCACGAAGGGGAAGGCGGGCTCCCGCATCCCCGGTCCTTCCGCCCGCGCCGTCAGGCCCCGGCCCTCGCGGGCGACGGTGAGGAAGGCGCGGGGGCCGAGGCGGTAGGTGCCGGGGTAGCGGTCGAGGATCACGTCCTCCAGCACGATCTCTTCGGGCGCCGCGTAATGGCCGAGATGGAGGGCGGCGAGGTCGCGGGCGATCTTCTGGGCCGGCGCGGTCTCGGTGTTCGAGAGCACGATCACCGTGAGCCGGTCGTCGGGATAGACGTCGTTGATCGAGAGGAAGCCGGGGATCGACCCGGCATGGCCGAAGACGCGGTGGCCGCTCGTCTTGTCGCCGGGTTTCCCAAAGGCGCGGGAGATGAACCAGCCGAGGCCGTAGCCGGTGCCGCGATCGTCGAACATCGCCGCGCGCGAGGCCTCGGAGAGCAGGCGCGGGCCGGCGAGCGCCTCGTCCCAGGCGAGCAGGTCGTCGACCGTGGAATAGAGCGCGCCCGCGGCATAGGCTGAACTCGCCGCCATCGGCACCGCGTTGCGCCACTGCGCCCGCCCCCGCCGGTAGCCGGCGGCCCGCCGCGGCAGGATCGCGGTGAGGTCGTCGTAGCCGGTCTCTTTCAGCCCCAGCGGCGCGAGGATGTTGTCGCGCAGGTACCCTTCGTAGGAGAGGCCCGAGGCGGCCTCGATCACCATCCCGAGCAGCACGTAATTGGTGTTGCTGTACTCGAAGCGTGTCCCCGGCGGGAACAGCAGTGGGTCGCCCGCCGTCAGCGCCACGATCTGCGCGGGCGTGTGATCGACCCGCGCGATCTGGTCGTAATAGTTCGGCAGCGCCGTGAAGTTGATGATGCCGGAGCGGTGTTGGAGCAGGTGACGCAGGCTCACCCCCGCCCAGGCTTCCGGCACGGACGGAACCCAGCGGCGGACGGGATCGTCGAGCCCGAGCCGGCCGGCCTCGGCGAGCTTCAGCACGGCCGCCGCGGTGAAGGCCTTGGTCAGCGAGCCGATGCGGAAATGGGTCTGCGGCGTGTTGGGGACCTCCCACTCTCGGTCGGCGAGGCCGTAGGCCTGGCGGAAGACCGGCCGCCCGTTCCGGGCCACGAGGATGACGCCGGAGAACAGGCCCGCCTCGACGTAAGGGGCGACGAGCCCCTGCGCGCGCGTCGTGTCATCGTCTTGGGCGCGCACCGGGCTCAGGGCCACCAGCGCGATCGCGACGGCGAGCCAGGCTGCGCGGACGGGCTGCGGGCGACGCGGGCTCACGGGGGCACGGCTCAAGAGGGCACGGCTCACGGGCTGCGGTTCTCCTTCTGGTCGGCGGCTCGACTGCGAACTTGGCAGCCAGCTTGGCCGCGAAACAGAGGCCGGCTTTGCGGCTGCGGCGTGGCGAATGCGGTCGCGCACGGAGCGGGCCGCTCCCGGATGCCATCACGCTTTCGCCGCGACCCGCTGCGACAAGCCCCCGGCGCGGGCGGAAGCCGTCGCGCTTGCGGGGTTTTCCTCGGCGCCGCCGACACGACACCAGAGGCAGACGATCATGACGATCCTATCGCGCAGCCTGTTCGCCGCTTCCGTCTCCGCCCTCCTCGCCGGAACCGCCCTGGTTCCGGGCAGCGCGCTCGCCCAAGTCCCTGCCCAAGTCCCTGCCCAAGTCCCTGCCCAAGTCCCTGCCCAAGTCCCTGCCCAAGTCCCTGCCCAAGTCCCTGCCCAAGTCCCTGCCCAAGTCCCTGCCCAAGTCCCTGCCCAAGTCCCTGCCCAAGTCCCTGCCCAAGTCCCTGCCCAAGTCCCTGCCCAAGTCCCTGCCCAAGTCCCTGCCCAGGCTACAGCGCCGGAGCCTGGCAAGGCGATCGCGCTGACGCAAGGACAGATCGACGGCCTCCTCGTCGCCCAGCCCGAACTCGCGGCGCTGCCCGGCGCCGCGCCCGACAAGCCCGATCCGAAGGCCGAGGCGCAGGCTCAAGCCGAAGCCGAGGCGATCGTGAAGCGGAACGGCTTTGCCAGCCTCGAAGAGTTTCAGGATGCCAGCGACACCGTCGATGCGGTGCTCGGCGGCATCGATCCCGAGACGAAGAGCTATGTCGGCGCAACGCCGTTGCTGAAGAAGCAACTGGCGGCGCTCCAGGCCGACAAGGCGATGCCCGCCCAGGAGAAGGCCGAAGCGGTCAAGGAGATCGAGGCGGCGCTCGCGGCGGGCGAGCCCGAGAAGCCGTCGCCGGCCAACATCACCCTCGTGACCCGGAACTACGCCCGGCTCAGTGCGGCAATGGCCGAGGGCGACGGGAAGCCGAAATAGGCGCCGCGTCGCAGACAACCCTCCTCCCCGTATGGGGGAGGGATAGCGCCGGCTTCCCCCGCGTTACGACACGCCAACCCCTTGTCCCGCTGCGCCCGGTCCCAAGCCGGATGCTGCCCCTGAGAGCATCCGCGACCGTGATATCCTCCCCTCGGCCCACCCTCGGAAGCCCGGCCTCCGAGGCCCCGCCGGGCGGTTCGCCGGGAGCGGCCCGGAGCATGCCTGCGGGCCCGCCGGCGAGCCCGTCCCCTTCGGGTCCATCCCCCTCGAATCCATCACCCTGGGTCGGGCCGGGCTTTGCCGAGTTCGTCGGCATCGTCGCGCTGATGATGGCGGTCACCGCCATGTCGATCGACAACCTGCTGCCGGCCTTCCCGATGATCCAGGAGCGGTTCGGGGTTGCCGACCCCAACAGCCTGCAGCTCCTCGTCTACGTCTACATGATCGGCTTCGGGGTGGCGCAGATCGTCTACGGGCCGGTCTCGGACGCGCTCGGGCGGCGGCCGACCCTGCTGATCAGCCTCGGCATTTACACCGCGGGCTGCATCCTCTCGATGCTGGCGCCGAGCTATGAGTGGCTGCTCGCCTCCCGCGTCATCCAGGGCATGGGTGCGGCGGGCGGCCGGGTGCTCGCCACCGCGATCGTGCGCGACCGCTTCTCGGGGCGCGAGATGGCGAGCGTGATGTCGCTCATCATGATGGTGTTCCTGATCGTGCCGATGCTCGGGCCGGCGATCGGCGCGACCATGCTGCTGCTCGGCTCGTGGATCTGGGTGTTCGTGTCGATGCTGGCGCTGGGCGGCATCCTCACGCTGTGGTTCGCCCTGCGCATGCCGGAGACGCTGCATCCCGAGTACCGCCGCCCGCTCTCGCTGCGGGCCACGGGGCAGGCGCTCGCCACGGTGCTGCGCAACCGCGCGGCGATCGGCTACGCCACGGCGCTCGGCCTGCTGACAGGCTGCATCATGGGCTATGTCGGCTCGGCCCAGCAGGTGTTCGACACCGGGCTCTATCATCTCGGCGGCCTGTTCCCCGTCGCCTTCGGCGTGGTGGCCGGCGCCATGGGCGCGGCGACGCTGATCAATTCCCGCGTCGTGCGCTGGCTCGGGATGCGGACCCTGTCGCATGCGGGCGTGACCGCCTTCACGGCGGTCGGCCTCGTGCAGGTCGGCATCGGCCTGCACTATCAGGGGCATCCGCCGCTGGTGCTGTTCCTCTCGGTGCTGGCGCTCAATCAGTTCCTGATCAGCTTCGCCCTGCCGAACTTCAACGCGCTGGCGCTGCAGCCGCTCGGGGCGATCGCCGGCACGGCCTCGTCGTTCCTCGGCTTCTACACCACGATCCTGGGCGCCTTCTGCGGCTTCGTCATCGGGCACGCCTTCGACGGCACGGTGATGCCGGTGGCCTACGGCTACGCCCTGCTCGGCGCGCTGGCCCTGCTCACCGTGGCCTGGACCGAGCGCGGGCGGCTCTACCGGGCCGGCGTCTCCGGCTGATACGGTTTCCGCTTGATCAAAGCGGGAACCGTATCGGTCAGCCCGCGCGGCACTTGAGCGAAGCCCAAATCCGCCATCCCGAAGGGATCAACCGGATTTGGTATGAGATCGGCGGCCCGGAGCGCGTCCGGGCCGCAGGCACCGGTCAGGCGTTGGCGCCGCCATCGACCGTGAGGGTGGTGCCCGTGATCTGCCGCGCCGCCGGGCTCGCCAGGAAGGCGACCGCGGCAGCGATGTCCTCCGGCCGGCCGTAATGGCCGAGCGCGGTCATGGCGCGCTGGAGGTCCGACTGTTCGCCGTTGGACGGATTCATGTCGGTGTCGGTCGAGCCCGGCTGCACGAGGTTCACGGTGATGCCCTGAGGCCCGAGTTCGCGGGCGAGCCCACGGGTGAACGAGAGCAGCGCGGACTTCGTCATCGAGTAGACCGTGACACCGGGAAACGGCACGCGCTCGCCGAGGCACGAACCGATGGAGATGATCCGTCCGCCCTCCCCGAGATGCGGGATCGCCGCCTGCGAGGCCAGCACCACGGAGCGAATGTTCACGGCCAGCAGCGCGTCGATATCGGCCAAAGACATCTCCGTCACCGGGCCGCCACGGGCGATGCCGGCATTGTTCACGAGGATGTCGAGCCCGCCGAGTTCCGCCGCGGCCGCATCGACCGAGCGCTTCACCGCTGCCGCATCGGCACTATCGGCCTGGATGGCGAGGCCGCGCCGGCCCTGTCCCTCAATCGCACGCACGACGTCCGCCGCTCGCTCGGCCGAGCGCTCGTAGGTGATCGCGACGTCCGCACCCCGCTCCGCCAGCGCCAGGGCGATGGCGGCGCCGATCCCGCGGGAGGCGCCGGTTACGAGGGCGCGCTTGCCTGCCAGTTCACTCATCGATTGATCTTTCTGTATCGAACGACACAGAATTGGCTACGAGCGTTGCCGATCGCGGTCAAGCGAATTATAGAACGATCGATGCAGAATTCTGAACCCGGCCCTTCCCCGCTGAGCTGCGGCCCAACGCGTGGCCGCGGCCGGCCGCGTGCCTTCGACCGGGACGCGGCGCTGACCCAGGCAATGCATCTGTTCTGGCGCAAGGGCTTTGCGGCCACCTCCATCTCCGACCTGACCGCGGCAATGGGGATCGGCTCGCCGAGCCTCTACGCGGCGTTCGGCTCGAAGGAGGGGCTCTACACGGAGGCCCTGCGCCACTACCGCGAGCGATACGGGGCGCATGTCTGGGGCAACTTCGATGCGGCCCCGACCGCGCGCGCGGCCGTCGAATCCCTGCTGATGGACACGGCCGCCGCCCTGACGCAGGTCTGCGCGCCCGAGGCGCCGCGCGGCTGCATGGTGACGCTCTCGGCCGTCGGCGGCGAGGGCCATGCGGAGCTCGGCGCCTGCGTGCGGGCCGCGCGCGCCCTCGGATTCGAGCGCGTCGTGGCGCGGCTCAGCCGCGCGGCGGCGGAGGGCGAATTCGGTGCCGCGGTCGATCTCCCCGCCCTCGCCCGCTTCGTCATGACTGTGCAGGGTGGGATGTCGCTTCAGGCCCGCGACGGCGCGAGCCGAGCCGAGCTGGAGGCGGTCGCCCGTCTGACGATGGCGGGATGGGACGCCAGGGTCGCCGGTTGATCGCGCGCGGCCCTCAGGCCGCCTCGTCCTCGGGGATCACATCGACCTCGACGGTGAGCTTCTGCTCCCCGGCGGAGGCGACCATGCCATCGATGGGGGCGACGTCGGCGTAATCGCGTCCACGCGCCACGACGATGTGGTCGTCGCGCACGACGCAGGCATTGGTCGGGTCGAGGCCGATCCAGCCACCTTCCCCCGCGCCCGTCTCGGGCCCGCACCAGAGGGCGACCCAGGCGTGGCTGGCATCCGCCCCGCGCAGGCGCGGGCGCCCCGCCGGCGGCCGGGTGCGCAGGTAGCCGCTGACATAGGCCGCCGGCAGGCCGAGCCCGCGCAGACCGGCGATCATGACATGGGTGAAGTCCTGGCACACGCCCGCCCTCAGGGCGAAGGCTTCCGCCAGCGGCGTCGAGACTGTGGTCGCCTTGGCGTCGAAACGGAAGTCGTCGCGGATGCGCTGCATCAGCTCGACCGCGCCGCCATAGGCGCTGCGCCCCGGCGGGAAGCTGGCGCGGGCATAGTCCGTCACCGCCGGTTCGAGCGGCACCCGCTGGCTGCGGAACTGGAAATGCGCCGGCCCGTCCGGCCCGAGCGAGGGCAGCGCCAAGGCCGCCGCACACACGGCCTCCCAGGGCAGGCCCGACTCGGGCGGCGGCGGAGCCGGACGCTCCACGGCGACGCGGGAGACCGCCTCGACCGTGAATTCGCGGTGGGGCTCGTCGAGGGTCAGGGTCAGCGTGTCGAGACCGAAGAAGTCGCGCCGCGCGAGACGGCTGGTCGGCGTGGGTGTGACGTGAAGCGCGCTCTCCAGCACCCGCTGCCCCTCGCCGTCGCGAGGGCGAAGGCGCAGGTTGCAGCGCGCGAAGCGGACGGCCCGCGCATAGCGGTAGGTCGTCAGGTGACGCAGGCTGTAGATCAAGCGAGACCCGTGAGCTTCTCGGGCCGCAGGGCATCGGGGCCGTTGGGGAAATAGCGGCCGGCGATCCCGTCGGCGAGGCCTTCCAGGTCCGCCTCGAACCGCTCCAGGGTCTCGGCGTCGAGCGCGGCGGCCTCCGCCGTCTGGAGCGTGACCGCCAGCGCCAGCGCCCGGCGGCGGTGTGGCTCGGGCAGCCCGTCGGCGGCGAGCGCCGGCAGGGCGTCGAGATGGGCCACCATCGCCTGGAGCTGGTAGGCGACGGAACGGGGATTGTTGGGATCGAGCACCGCCATGTCGCAGACCGCGTCGCGGCTCACGCCCACGAGGTAGCGCGCCCCGTAGGCGATCTGCGAATCGGCGAGCGAGAGCATCACGCCGAGATCCTCGGCACCGGCGTCCGGGCTGCAGAAGCGGAGCGCGAAGCCGCAGGTGTTGATCGCCCGCTCGACGCGCCGGCCCATATCGGCGAAGCGCCAGCCGGCGGCGTGGCCCATATTCTCGTGGATCAGGCCGGTGAGCGCGGCGAGATGGCCGAGCGCCCGCTCGGCCTTGCCGAAGAGCTGCGCCTCGGTCGGCGCCCAGGCTTCCGTATAGGCCAGGGTGTCGCGCAAATCGGCCAGAGCCCGCCAGGATTCGGCCGGCAGCCGCTCGCGCAGGGAGGCGGCGATGCGCCGGGCCTCCAGCACATGGGCGAGGCCCGAGCCGTGAAGCGTCTTGCCGGAGAGCGCCTCCCCGGCCACGGCCGCGGGCGGGAGATCGACCGCGCTCACCGCGCCCCAATCCTTGAGCAGCGCGCGGATGGCGAGCGCCGTCGGCGCGCCCTCCTCGCCGGAGGCGTCGGCGGCGATCGCCTCGCTGAACACGCCGAGATGGGCCTGGACGAGGCGGATCACCGCTTCCGCGCGCTCGAGGTAGCGCCCGAACCAGAACAGGTTGTCGGCGGCCCGTGACGGCAGATGGCCGGCGATGCGGCGGATGCGCGGCGCGCTCGTGTGCACCAGGCCCGGGGTGTCGACGGGCGTGTCGGACAGGACCCAGACGTCGGCGGAGCGGATGCCGGCGCGCATCTCGCTCGGGTCGCCACCCTCGTGCTCGGCGACGCGGCAGAAGGCGCTCGGCAGCACGCGCCATCCGTCGGGCGTGGCGGCGGCGAAGACGCGCATGACGAAGGGACGTGCGACGAGCCGCCCGTCCTGCCACGCGGGCATGGTCGAGAGCGGCGTGGGCTCCTGCGCCACCCAGTCGAACGGCCGCTCGCGCAGGGACGCGACGGCGCGGGCGCGGGCGGCGTCGAGCGCCGGGCCGGCCAGCATCGCGTCGCGCTCCGGGCCGCGCACCGGGGTCGCGGCGGCGCGCAGCGTCAGACGGTCGAGGTTGGCCAGCGCGTGGTCGAGCCCGTCCGGATCGCCGCACCACCATGTGCGAGGCCCCGTGAGCCGCAATTCCTCGCCGGTGAGCCGCCGGGCGATGGCCGGCAGGTACGGCCCGAGCGCGGCCGACTCGAGCACGCCGGAGCCCGGCATGTTGCCGACTACGGCGCCGCCCCGACGTAGCACCTGGAGGATGCCGGGCACGCCGAGGCGCGAATCCGAGCGCAGCTCCATCGGATCGAGATAGTCGGCATCGATCCGGCGCCAGACCGCGTCGGTGCGCTTGAGCCCGGCGATGGTCCGGACATGGAGGAGTCCGTCCCGCACCACGAGGTCGTCGCCCTCCACCAGCAGGAAGCCGAGATAGCGCGCGAGCGCGGCCTGCTCGACATAGGTGCTGCTGTAGGGCCCCGAGGTGAGAAGGCAGATGCGCGGGTCGCTGCGGGCGCAGGAGGCGGCCAATCCGGCGCGGAACGCCTGGAAGAAGCCGGGCAGGCGCTCGACATGGAGGTCGGCGAACAGGTCCGGGAAGGCGCGGGCGAGCACCATCCGGTTCTCCAGCGCGTAGCCGAGGCCGGAGGGCGCCTGGGTGCGGTCGGCCAGAACCTGCCAGCGCCCGTCGGGGCCGCGGCCGACATCGGCGGCGTAGATCGGCAGCCAGCGCCCGCCGGGCGGGGCGATGCCGTGGACGGGCCGGAGATATTCGGGATGCCCCGCGACCACGCCCGCCGGCAGAAACCCGTCCGCGACGAGCCGGCCCGCGCCGTAGATGTCGGCGACGATGCGCTCCATCAGGCCGGCGCGCTGGACGATCCCGGCCGACAATTCCGCCCAGTCGGTGGCGTCGATGACGAGCGGCAGCGAGCCCAGCGGCCAGGGATGCTCGCGCCCGTCGCCGTAGACCCGGTAGGAGATGCCCGCGTCGCGGATATGCCGCTCGGCGGAGAGGAAGCGGGCGGCGACCTCGCGGTCGTCGAGCCGGGCGAGACGCTCGAGAAAGCGCGGCCAGCCGCCGCGCAGGTTGCCCCCCGCATCGACCAGCTCGTCGGCGAGGCCGGGGCGGGGCGCGTAGCCCTCCGTCCAGCGGCGCATGCGCGCGGCCGGGTCGTCGGCCGCCCAGGCGGAGGCGTCGGGCGGTGGCCCGTCCGCGAGGGCGGCCGATGCGCTCATCGGGGTGCGGGCGTACGCAGGTCGAGGGTCAGGGGGAAGTCACCCGTGCGCTCCTCGGCCGGCATCGCGAGGCGGCCGGGGGTGTGGCCCATGGCCTCGAACCGGGCGAGGCGGCGCCCCTCCGCCTCGTAGGCGTTGACGGGGAAGCTGTCGTAGTTGCGCCCGCCCGGATGGCTGACATGGTAGCGGCAGCCGCCGATCGAGCGGCCACTCCAGGCATCGAAGATGTCGAAGGTCAGCGGCCCGTGCGGCGGGATCGTCGGGTGCATCGAGGAGGCCGGCTGCCACGCCTTGAAGCGCAGGCCCGCGACCGCCTCGCCGCTGGCGCCGGTCGGCGTCATCGGCAGGCGGCGGCCATTGCAGGCGATCACATGCCGGCCGGGGACGAAGCCCTCGACCTTCACCTGAAGCCGTTCGACGGATGCGTCCACGAAGCGCACGGTTCCCCCGGCGGACCCTTCTTCGCCCAGCACGTGCCACGGCTCCAGTGCTTGGCGCAGTTCGAGGCCGACGCCGCCCTGCTCCACCCGGCCGAAGACGGGAAAGCGGAACTCGGCTTGCGCCGCGAAGGCCTGAGGGTCGAAGTCGTAGCCGCCGCCGCGCAGGTCTTCCAGCACGGAGAGGAAGTCCGCCCAGAGGAAATGCGGCAGCATGAAGCGATCGTGCAGGGCCGTGCCCCAGCGGACACAGCCGCCGGTCTGCGGCTCGCGCCAGAGCCACGCCACGATGGCCCGCAACAGCACCTGCTGCGCGAGGCTCATGCGCGCGTCCGGCGGCATCTCGAAGGAGCGGAATTCGAGCAGGCCGAGGCGGCCTGTGGCGCCGTCGGGCGAGAACAGCTTGTCGATGCAGATCTCGGCGCGATGGGTGTTGCCGGTGACGTCGGCGAGGATGTTGCGGAACAGCCGGTCCACCAGCCAGTGCGGGATGTTGGCCCCATCCGGCTCCGGCACCTGCGCCAGCGCGATCTCCAATTCGTAGAGCCCGTCATGGCGCGCCTCGTCCATGCGCGGCGCCTGGCTCGTCGGGCCGACATAGAGCCCGGCGAACAGGTAGGACAGGCATGGATGCCGCTGCCAGAACAGCACGAGGCTCTTCAAGAGGTCCGGCCGGCGCAGGAACGGCGAGTCGGACGGGGTGGCACCGCCGAGCACGACGTGGTTGCCCCCGCCGGTGCCGGTGTGGCGCCCGTCGATCATGAACTTCTCGGCGCCCAGGCGCGTCTGCCGGGCCTCCTCGTAGAGGCCACGGGTGATGTCGACCGCCTCGCGCCAGGAGGCGGCGGGGTGGACGTTGACCTCGATCACGCCGGGATCGGGCGTGACCTTGATGACCGGGAGACGCGGATCGTAGGGCGGCTCGTAGCCCTCGATATGGATCGGCTGGCCGATGGTCTCGGCGACGCGTTCGAGATGTCCGACGAGGTCGATGTAGTCGTCGGCCCGCTCCACGGGCGGCATGAACACGCAGAGCACACCGTCGCGGGGCTCGACCGACAGCGCAGTCCGCACGGCCACGCCCTCCATGCCGGCGCCGTTGGCCCGGTCGGCGCCCTTCGGCAGGGGAGCGTCGCGGGGGCCGCCCGGTTCGACGGGCAGGTCGCCGCGCGCGTCGAGCGGATCCTGCGGATGGTAGTAGGGGTAGGAATCCGGCGGCACATAGGGCAGCGAGCCGAGCGGCAGGCGGAAGCCGAGCGGCGAGTCGCCGGGGTTCAGGTAGGCGCCGCCGCGGCGGAACTTCCAAGTCTCCGAGATCCAGACACGGCCCTCCCCCGCCGCGAGGTTGGCCAGCGGCAGCACGTAGCCGACGGGCTTGTCGAGGCCGCGCCCGAACACGCGCCTGAACCGGGCATCGGTCTCCGGGCTGCCGGTTTGCGGTTCCGCGGTCGTGACGTTGACCGGCAGCTCGCTCTCGCGGATCCGCCAGTAATCGGCGTCCTCGTAGGCCGGGAAGACGAAGCGGGCGAGTTCGAGCCGCTCGGCGAGCGTGCCGATCAGTCGCTCGGCATCCGTGATGGTGGCGGTCTTCGGACCATCCTCGACGGCGATCAGGTCGGCGTTCTTCCAGATCGGCACGCCGTCCTTGCGCCAGTATAGGGCGAAGGCCCAGCGCGGCAGGCTCTCGCCGGGATACCACTTGCCCTGGCCATAATGCAGTATGCCGCCGGGCGCGAAGCGGTCCCGCAGGCGGCGGATCAGTTGGTCGGCCAAGCCCCGCTTGGTCGGCCCCACGGCGGCGACGTTCCATTCGGGGGATTCGAAGTCATCCACCGAGACGAAGGTCGGCTCGCCGCCCATGGTCAGGCGCACGTCCTGCTCGGCGAGATCCGCGTCGATGCGCTCGCCGAGCGCGTCCATCGAGGTCCAGACCTCGTCCGAGAAGGGCTTGGTGATGCGCGGCGCCTCGGCGACGCGGCTGATCGTCATCTCGTAGGCGAACTCGACCTTGGCCGGTTCGGCGAGCCCCGAGATCGGCGCGGCGGCGTTGTAATGCGCGGTGGCCACAAGCGGGATGTGCCCCTCGCCCGTGAGCAGGCCGGAGGTGGCGTCGAAGCCGATCCAGCCGGCGCCGGGCAGGTAGACCTCGGCCCAGGCGTGCAGGTCGGTGAAGTCGGTCTTGGTGCCGGCCGGCCCGTCCACGGCGGTGGTGTCGGGCACGAGCTGGATCAGGTAGCCCGAGACGAAGCGGGCGGCAAAGCCGAGCCGGCGCAGCACCTGCACCAGCAGCCACGCGGAATCGCGGCACGAACCGCTCTGCAGGGTGAGCGTCTCGGCGGGCGTCTGCACGCCGGGCTCCATGCGCACGCCGTAATTCACCTCCGCCCGCAGCAGCGCGTTGAGTGCCACGAGGAAGGTGACCGTGTGGGTCTCCTCGGGAATGCGCGTGAGGAAGGCGTCGATCTCCGGCCCGTGCGCGTCATCGAGAACGAGGTAGGGCGCCAGCGCGACCTTCAGATCGGGCTCGTACTCGAAGGGATGGCGCTCGGCGTAGGGCTCGACGAAGAAGTCGAACGGGTTGATGACCGCGAGGTCGGCGGTGAGATCGACCTCGATGCGCAGCTCCGTGGTCTTCTCCGGGAAGACGAGCCGGGCGAGCCAGTTGCCGGCCGGATCCTGCTGCCAGTTGATGAAGTGGTTTTCCGGGCTGACCTTCAGCGCGTAGGCCGGCACCCGGGTTCGCGCATGCGGCGCCGGGCGGAGCCGGATCGTCTGCGGTCCCAGCGCGATCGGCCGGTCGTAGCGGTAATGCGTGACGTGGTGCAGGGCGGCTTGGATCGACACGGAGGCTCCGAAGGCTTCTGCGATTGTCTCGAACGAGCGGGCGGTGCGCTCGGCCGCCGGTTGCATGCCTTACTACAGTTCGGGCGGCCGGAAGGAGCAATCGGAATAGCAAGAACCGTGCAGTGGCCGTTGCCCGGCATGGAACTTCGTCCGGCTCACACCCTTGGTTGATGCGGAAGGCCGCGGGAGCGAGGCTGCGGCCCGGTTCTTGTAGGGATCCCGCGACGGCCGAAGCGGGGGCCTCCCATGAAAATCTTCCAGTGCCAAGCCTGCGACCAGCCGCTGTCGTTCGAGAGCACCGTCTGCGAGAGCTGCGAACGGCGGCTCGGCTATGTCTGCGACCGGCACGAGATCTCGGCGCTGGAGCCCAGCGGCGAAGATGGGCGCGGGCCGCTGTTCCGGGCCTACGCCCATCCCGGCCGCAAGTACCGCCTCTGCGCCAACGCGGCCCATGACGCCTGCAACTGGATGGTGCCGGAGGAATCCGACGAGGCCTTCTGCGTCGCCTGCCGCCACAACCGGATGGTGCCGGACCTGGGCGTCGGGACCAATCTCGACCGCTGGCGCCGGATCGAGGCGGCCAAGCACCGGTTGTTCTACTCGCTCCTGCGCCTCGACCTTCCGCTGGTGACGCGGGAGCAATATTCCGACGGGCTCGCCTTCGATTTTCTGGCCGAATCCGCCGGACCGCCGGTGATGACCGGCCATCTCGACGGGCTCATCACCCTGTCCATCGCCGAGGCCGACGACGTCGAGCGGGAGCGCCGCCGCAAGCTGTTCGGCGAGTATTACCGCACCCTGCTCGGCCATTTCCGCCACGAGATCGGGCATTACTTCTGGAACCTGATGGTGCGCTTCGACGCGAGCCTGCCGACCTTCCGCGCCCTGTTCGGCGACGAGAGCGCCGATTACGGGGCCGCGCTCAAGCGCCATCATGCCGAGGGGCCGCCGCCGCATTGGGAGGAATCGTTCGTCTCGTCCTACGCGACCGCCCATCCGTGGGAGGACTTCGCCGAGACCTTCGCCCACTACCTGCACATCATCGACACGCTGGAGACCGGCAGCGCCTTCGAGATCCGCCTGAAGCCGAAGCTGCGGGCCAAGGCGGAGCCGGCGGTACCGGCCACCTGCATCGATTTCGATCCGTACGAGACGCCGGACTTCGAGCGGGTGGTCGAGGCGTGGATCCCGCTCACCTACGCGGTGAACTCGCTCAGCCGCTCCATGGGGCAGCCGCCGCTCTATCCGTTCACGCTGACGCCGTCGGTGATCGCCAAGCTCGCCTTCGTGCATGAGCGGATCTACGCCGCGCGCGCGCCCGGCGGCTTCACGGAGGAGGCGAGCGCCGAGATGCTGAAGGCGGTGATCGCGGGTCTGCGCCAGCGGGTGGCGACCCCGACGACCTGAGCGGGTTTCGCGGGGGCCGAAGGCGATCCGTCATCACGCGGCATGCCGGATGGGGCTTTCGCCTCATCCGGCATGCGTGCCGCAGGGGTCGTGTGACCCGTTCCGTGTGGGCCGGTTACTGCGCCGGGGCCGGCGCCGGAGTCTTGGGTGCGGCGGGCTTCGGCGCGGACTTCGTCGCGGCGCCTGCGCTGCCGGTGGCGGCGGGCGCGTTGGCGGCCGTGCCGGGGGCGGATTTCGGAGCCCATTCGGCGTCGGCGCGGGGCCCGTTCGGGCCGTTGGTCGGGCCGGTGAGCTGGCCGGGTTGGGTGTCCGTCACCTTCTTCCAAGTCTGCGACTGGCACAGGAAGGCGATCAGGCAGCCCTTGACCGTCAGTTCCTCCGGCTCGTCCGACCAGACCGTGACGTCGTAGAACTTGCCGTCCTCGGCGTTGTAGATCTTGCCCTCGTAATGGGCATCCTCGTTCAGCTTGAGGCCGAGGATGAGCTGATGCCCGAGCGAGGCGCGGGTGCGCTTCTTCGCATCGGGGTTACGGAAATCGACCCGCGGCTTGCCCTCGTCGTTGAGCGGCGTCTTCAGCCACACCGCGTAGCCGCACAGGTTCTTCTCCTGCGGGCCGCACTTCTCGACGCGGATGCGCGCCTTGCCGTCCTGCGTCAGCCAGGTGCCGCTGGGGTCATGCTGGGGCGCCGCGGCCGAGGCGGGAGCCACCGACAGGCCGCCCAGGACGGCGAGGCCGGCGGCGAGGGCCGCGACGCGGCCGGTGCGGAGGAAAGGCGCGCGCGCACCGATCGGTCCGAAGATCATGCAAAAACATCCCCACTCGGGCGCGGCAGCGAGTGCGGGCCGCACCGTTCATCCTGACGATTGGGCCGCCCGCGCACGGACCGTTGCCCCTTCGCCGCAGCCATCGAATCGGAAGGTGACCGGATCATGACCGCCGCGGGGCGGTTCCGACGCAATTTGCCGGTCTTCCCACGCCCCATGCGAAAAGGGCCGGTGCACATGGCACCGGCCCTTTCGAACTACTTCGGTTGAGTCGCGACTTACTCGGCCGGAGCGAGATCGGCGGTGAAGTGGCCGCACCAATCCTTGGAAGCGACGACCGGCCACAGGCCCTGGCTCTGCGGGTCGGGCTGGCTCACCGGCGGGTTGAAGCGGCACAGGCCCTGGTCGCCCGCGGCCTGGGCGCCGTTGGTCTTGTGGTCGTCGAAGAAGCGGCAGCTCTGGCAGGCGGCGTTGCTCGAGGTGGCCATGATCTCTCTCCGGTTATCGTTCGATCGTTGCTCGTTGGCGGGTCTTCCGTCGGGGCCGTTCGGCCCTGCACGTCCCGCCGTCACCACCCTTGATTAGAACAAGTCCAAACTTGGAGCAAGCTCTTTAGAACGATTCCGAATTGTGAGCCGGCGTGCGAAAGGTGGCGTCCGATCCGTATGAAACCGCAGGTTGGCCAACGGTTTGCGGCCAGAGCGAGGGGGAGCCGGGCGATCGGACGGGCGTTGGGCCCTACCTCACGAATGCGTGAAGCGGCGGAGAGGCAAGGCTCTCCGCCGCTTCGAGGCAACGCTCCGGACGATTGGGATGAGGGGGTGCTACGCCGCGGCGGCGCGGTCGAGGGTGGCGGCGACGAGGCCGGCCAGTTCCGCCGCCTCATTGCGGATGTCGGGCACCGCGGTGCATTCCCACAGGACGCCGCGCAGGAGCGGCCCGAGGATCCAGAGCGGTCCCCCGCCCTCCCCCGCCGCGGTGCGGACCGCCCGGTAATCCACCCCCGCGTCGAGACCGAGGCCGAACGGGCCGGGACGCACGAGGCCCCGATCGAGCAGCCGCCGCAGCAGCGGGTCGCGGCTCTGCGGGAGATGGCCGAAGCCAGTGGCGTCGATCATCGCCTGAACCGCGAGGCGCTCCGGGCGCTCGGCCCCGCGCAGGCGCAGCGTCACCACCGCCTGCGACGCCTCGTCCTCGATCGCGATCAGGCGCCCCGCCCGCACCGTGAGGGCGCCGCGGGCGATCTCGTCGGCGATGGTCTGCGCGGCGGGCGGGGCGGTGCGGTGGCGGTGCACATCCCAGAACGGCCGCAGGTGGCGCTGGAACCGGGCCTGCTCCCGCGGCGGCAGGCTGCGCCAGATCGTGTCGGTGAGCGGACGCAGGGCGTCGATGACGCCGTGCCAGCCGACGCCCCGTTCCGCGGCCCGCGCGACGTCCGAGCGGATGCGGGCGAGGAGCCGCCTCAGGGAGGCGAAGTCGGCTGGCCTCAGGTCCGGCATGGGCCAGAGGTCGGCGGGGGCGTGGGCGTTCGGCAGCAGGCCGCGGCGCGACAGGGCGAGGATCGCGCCGGTAAAGCCCTGTGCCCGCAGGCTCGCCACCGCGTCGAGCATGGTGAGGCCGGTTCCGACGATGAGGACCGGCGCGTGCGGGTGCAGGCGGCCGAAGCTGTCCGGGGCCCAGGGGTCGAGGCTATGCCGGCTCTTGGGCGCCGCCGAGGCCAGATTGCCCATGGCGAGCACGGCGCCGGCGACCCGGTGGGTCTGCCCACCCTCGGTGCGCAGCAGGAAGCCGCCGGCCCGCGGCTCCAGATCGACCACCGCGTCGTTGACGAGGCGAAGGCGCGGCACCCCCGGCCCGGTGACGGCCGCGGTCAGCAGGTCGGTGAGATAGCTGCCGTAATGGCCCCGCGCCACGAAGGTGCCGGCCGACGTCGTCACGACGCCCCCGCCGAGATCGGCGCCGGAGAGCCACTCCTCGAAATGGCCCGGCCGGTCGGGAAAGGCGCTCATGTTGGCGGCGCGCACGTTGAGGAGGTGGGCCGGGTTGCCGGTGCCGTAGGCGAGCCCGCGGGCGAAGCTGCCTCCGCGCTCGCACAGCAGCACCGGCTGCTCCGGCGGCAGGGCTTCGAGAAGCTGGAGTGCGGCCATGGTGCCGCTGAACCCCGCGCCGATCACCGCGATGGGGGGCAGACTCGCCTGACGGGTCATCGTGTTCGATCCCTTAGCGTGAAACCCCCTCGGGTCAGCGTGACGGCAATTCCCAGACCGGCAGCGCGGACGCATCCACGGCGCGCGGCAACAGGCCCTCGGCGCGGAAGGCGTCGGCGATGGTCTGCTGCTCCGCCAACCCTTCGCGGTTCACCGGCTCGACCCGGTAGGAGCGGCGGGCATTGGCCTGTTTGACGATCTCGGGCTCGATCTTCCAAAGGGCGCCCAGCCGCGTGGCGGCGGCGTCCGGGTTGGCTTTCACCCAAGTCCCGGCCTCGCGCAGCTTGGTGACGAGCAGGGTCAGCACGTCGGCGCGCTTTTCGGCGTAGGCGTCGGAGGCGAGATAGTAGCGCTTGTAGGCCGAGAGCCCGGTGCCGTCCCGCAGGATGCGTGCACCCGCCTGGATCTGCGCGGCGGAGAGGAACGGGTCCCACGCCACCCAGGCATCGACGCTGCCGCCGGAAAGCGCGCTGCGCCCGTCGGCCGGGGTGAGGTAGGCCGGAGTGATGCTCTTGAAGGGCAGCCCCTCCGCCTTCAGCGCGGCGAGCAGCAGGTAGTGGCTGCCGGCGCCCTTGGTGACCGCGACCTTGCGCCCCTTGAGGTCGGCGACCGTCTTCAGCGGGGAATCGCCCGGTACCAGGATCGCCTGCGCCTCCGGCGAGGCCGCCTCCTGCGCGATGTAGGTGATCTTGGCGTTCGCCGCCTGCGCGAAGACCGGCACGGTGTCGGCGACGTCCGCCGAGACATCGATGCGGCCGACATTCAGCGCCTCCATGATCGGCAGGCCGCTGGTGAATTCGTGCCAGGACACGGTGACGCCGAGCGGCTTCAGGGCCGTTTCCAGGGTCGCGTCCTCGCGCAGCAGCGAGATCAGCGCCGACGAACGCTGGTAGCCGATGCGCAGGGTGGATTCCTCCGCCGCGGCCGGGTTGCGACCGAGGGCGAGACTCAGCGTCAGGCCGGCGAGGACGAGGCGGGCGGCGGACCGGCGGTTCATGAGGGCTTTTCGTTTTTTTAGAGGACGCAAACGGGACGGACGCCTCCCCGCAAGGAGGGAGGCCAGAGCTGCGGCGAGGGGCCGGTTGGGGAAGAGGAATCAGCTTCCGGGCTTGCGCACGGCGCCGGCGATGTCGACCGTCTTCGGCACGAGCTTGAGCCCGTGGAAGGTGTCGGCGATGCGCTGCTGCTCCTTCGTCACCGCCTCGTCGAGGGGGCGGATGCCGTAGGTCTGGCGCTTGAGGGCGATGCTCAGGATCGGCGCCGGGATGCCGACGGAGGGGCTCAGCTCCTTGGCCACCGCATCGGTGTTGTCCTTGGCCCAGGCATCGACCTCGGCCACCGCCGCGACGATGGCGTCGAGCGCCGGGCCGTTCTCGGCGGCGAAGGACTTGGAGGAGAGATAGAACTGGTGGTTCGGCACGAGGCCGGTGCCGTCGACCAGCACCCGGGCGTTGCCGCCGGCTTCGGCCGCCGCGAAGTATGGGTCCCAGATCACCCAGGCATCGACCGCGCCGCGCTCGAACGCCGCCCGCGCATCGGCGGGCGCGAGGTAGACCGGGGTGATGTCGGCGAGCGTCAGCCCCGCCGCCTCGATGGCGCGCACCAGCAGGTAATGGACGTTCGAGCCCTTGTTCAGCGCGACCTTCTTGCCGCGCAGATCGGCCACCGATTGCACGGCACTGGATTTCGGAACCAGGATCGCCTCGCCCTTCGGCGCGGCGGGCTCGTGGGCGACGTAAGCGAGCACGTCGCTCGCGGCCTGGGCGAAGATCGGCGGGGTCTCGCCCGCCGAGCCGAAATCGACCGCGCCCGCATTCAGCGCTTCCATCAGCGGCGGGCCCGAGGGAAACTCCGACCACTGCACCCGGTAGCCCAGCGCCTTCAGCTTCGGCTCCAGGCTGCCGCGGCCCTTGAGCAGGACCAGCGTGCCGTATTTCTGGTAGCCGATCCGCACCGTGCGCTCCTGCGCGTGTGCCGCCAGCGTCAGGCTGACGAAGATCAGCGCGGCCAGCGCCAGCCACAGGCGCGGCAGCAGCGAGGATGCGGGAACGGCGCGGGTGCGGGTAAGCATCGGACTAAAAATCCCCGATCAGTGGGCGCTGACGCGGCGGGTCGGCACGATGTCGTTGGCGATGACCTCGCCGAACGGACCGTTGTTGCGGGCCGTGCTCGGGGCTGTGCCGGTGGTGGCGCGCAGGGGGAGCTTCGGGAAGACCAGTTCGGCGAAGCGGTAGGCCTCCTCCAGATGCGGGTAGCCGGAGAGGATGAAGCGGTCGATGCCGAGATCGATGTACTCCTTCATCCGGTCGGCGACCTGATCGGCCGAGCCCACCAGAGCCGTGCCCGCCCCACCGCGGACGAGGCCGACGCCGGCCCAGAGGTTGGGCGAGACCACGAGCTTGTTCCGGTCGCCGCCGTGCAGCGCCATCATCCGGCTCTGGCCGACGGAATCCTGGCGCTTCAGGGTCGCCTGCGCCTGGGCGATGGTGGCGTCGTCGAGCCGCGAGATCAGCCGGTCCGCCGCCTCCCAGGCCTCGCTCTCGGTCTCGCGCACGATGACGTGCAGGCGGATGCCGTAGGAGAAGGTTTTGCCTTTCCGCTCGGCGGCCTCGCGGGCCTTGGCGATCTTCTCGGCGACACCGGCCGGGGGCTCGCCCCAGGTGAGGTAGACCTCGCAATGCTCGGCCGCGACCTCGATCCCGGCGGGCGAGGAGCCACCGAAATAGAGCGGCGGATAGGGTGCCTGGACGGGGCGGAAGATCACCCGGCCGTTCTCGGAGCGCAGGTGCTTGCCCTCGAAGTTCACGGTCTCGCCGGCCATCAGCCCGCGCCAGATATGCAGGAACTCGTCGGTGACGACGTAGCGCTCGTCGTGGTCGAGGAAGACGCCGTCGCCCTTGAGCTCCACCGGATCACCCCCGGTGACGACGTTGATGAGCAGGCGCCCGTCCGAAATCCGGTCCAGCGTCGCGGCCATGCGCGCGGCCATCGACGGCTCCTGCAGGCCGGGGCGCACGGCGACGAGGAAGCGCAGGCGCTGCGTGAGCGGGGCGAGCGCCGAGGCGACGACCCAGGAATCCTCGCAGGAGCGCCCGGTCGGCAGCAGCACGCCGTAATAGCCAAGGTCGTCCGCGGCCTGGGCGATCTGACGGAGATAGGGCAGCGAGACGTCGCGGGCGCCTTCCGAGGCGCCGAGATAACGGCCGTCGCCGTGGGTAGGCAGGAACCAGAGAACGTCGGTCTTGCCGTCGGTCTGGATGGTCATGGAATACGCTCCGAAAAATCGAAAAAAGTCAGGCGCGGTGGCCGAGAAGCCGGTCGAGGATGCGGCCTTCGAGTTCGGCCAGCGCCGGGTCGCCGCGGCGGCGCGGGCGCGGCACATCGACCGCAACGTCGAGGGCGATGGCGCCCTCCTCGACCACGAGGATGCGGTCGGCCATCGCGACCGCCTCGCCGACATCGTGGGTGACGAGGATCGCGGTGAAGCCTTGGGCCTCCCAGATCCGCTCGATCATCGCCTGCATCTCGATGCGGGTGAGCGCGTCGAGCGCACCCAGCGGCTCGTCGAGCGCCAGCAGCGCCGGGCGGCTCACCAGGGCGCGGGCGAGCGCCACCCGCTGGCGCTGGCCGCCGGACAAGGTCGCGGGCCAGTTGCCGGCCTTCTCCGCCAGCCCGACTTCGTCGAGGACGGCGAGCGCTCGCTTGCGCCGCTCGGCACGGCCGATCTCGCGCCCGAGCCCGACCGCGACGTTGTCGGCGACGCGTGCCCAGGGCAGCAGCCGCGGCTCCTGGAACATGATTTTCTTGGATTGGGCCGCGCCGTTTCCGGCACCGCCGTTGACGGTGACGCGGCCGGCGCTCGGCTCCTCGAGACCGAGGATGAGGCGCAGCAGGGTGCTCTTGCCGCAGCCGGAGCGGCCGACCACGGCGACGAACTGGCCGGCGGGGATGTGGAGGTCGAGGCCGTGGATGACCGGGGCGCCCCCGTCGAAGCTTTTCGCGAGACCGCGCAGGGTGATGGCGAGGCCGGCATCGTGAGGGCGCGCGGCGGCATCCTCGACGCGCAGGGCAGTGGCAGCGGACATGGGACTCACTCGCGGAAGAATGGCGCGCGGAAAGAATGATCAGGCGTTGCGGTAGGCCGGGTTCCAGGAGAGGCAGGTGCGCTCGAGCGCCCGGGTCAGGCTGTCGGCGATCTTGCCGAGCCCGGCGTAGATCAGGATCGCCAGCACCACGACATCGACCAGCATGAACTCGCGGGCCTGCATCGCCATGTAGCCGAGGCCGGAATTGGCCGAGATCGTCTCGGCGACGATCAGCGTCAGCCACATGATGCCGAGCGCGTAGCGCACGCCGACGAAGATCGAGGGCAGCGCGCCGGGCAGCACCACGCGCCAGAACAGCTCGCGCCGGTTCATGCCGTAGACCCGGCCCATCTCGATGAGCTGCGGATCGACCGAGCGGATGCCGTGCAGGGTGTTGGCGTAGACGGGGAAGAACACGCCGAGCGCCACGAGGAAGAGCTTGGCCCCCTCGTCGATGCCGAACCACAGGATCACCAGCGGGATCAGCGACAGGTGCGGAATGTTGCGCACCATCTGGAGCGTGGTGTCGGTGAGCTTTTCCGAGAGGTTCGAGAGGCCGTTGGCGAGCCCGAAGCTCAGCCCGATGCCGCCGCCGATGAGGAAGCCGGCGGCCGCGCGGGCGAAGCTGACCCACAGGTTCTCCCAGAGTTCGCCGGTCTGGGCGAGGCGCCAGCCCGCGGCGGCCACGTCGAGCGGCGCGGGCATGAAGCGCGTCGAGACGAGCCCGAACGAGGCCGCCGCCTGCCAGCCGGCCAGGACGAGAGTCGGCAGCAGCCAGGGCAGCAGCTTACCCGTCGGTAGCCGCAGGGGCTTGCGTTGCAGCGGCGCGGCGGCCTTGGCGCGGCTTGCGCGGCCAGGGAGCGATCGGATCGCGGCGGAATCGGCCATGGTTCGGCTCATCCGTTGTTCTGAGTCTTGGTGGCGGTCGCGGGCGGCGTCCAGACGATATCGGACACGCGCACGGAGCGGGGGATCACGCCGATGGCGTGGAAGCGGTCGGCGATGCGCTGCTGCTCGGCGATCACCGCCACATCCATCGGCGCGATGACGAAGCGGATGCGATCCACCGCGCGGCGCGTGGCGGCGAGCGGCACGCCGGTGATCTTCGACAGGCTCGCCGCGACGCTGGGACGGTTGCCCTCGCACCACACCGCGACCTCGCCGAGCGCGGCGATGGCTGCCTTCAGCACCTCGGGCCGCTCCTCGGCGAAGCCCTTGTTGGCGAGGAAGAAATTGTTGGTCGGCGTGATGTCCGAGGCCTGGACGAGAATGCGTGCGCCCTGCCCTTCCTCGGCGATGGCGAAGTAGGGATCCCACACCGTCCAGGCGTCGATCGTGCCGCCGGCAAAGGCCGCGGCGCCGTCGGCCGGCGCCAGCAGGACGGGGGTGATGTCGCGGTAGGACAGGCCCGCCTTCTCCAGCGCCGCGACGGTGAAGTTATGCGCGCTCGATCCCTTGGCGAAGGCGACGCGCTTGCCTTTGAGGTCGGCCAGCGTGGCGACCGACGAGCCCTTCGGCAGCAGGATCGCCGAGCCCGAGCCGCCGTTGGGCTGGGCCGCCGCGTAGACGAGGTTCGCGCCCGCGGCCTGGGCGAAGATCGGCGGTGCGTCGCCGGTCTGGCCGAAATCGATCGCGCCGAGATTCAGCGCTTCGAGCAGCGGGGGCCCGAACGAGAACTCGACCCAGCGCACGCTCACGCCCTGCGGCTTCAGCGCGGCCTCGATCGCGGCCTGCTCGCGGGCGACGGCGAGGATGCCGTTCTTCTGGTAGCCGATGCGCAGCACGCCCGGCTCGCTTGCGCGGGCGAGGCGGAGCGGAAGCGCGGTGCCGGCCAAGGCGAGGCCGCCCGCGAGGAGGCGGCGGCGGTCGAGCGTGGTCATCTCAGCGTGCCGCGGCCGTGGCCAACGGCGCCGCGGCAGCCTGCGCGACGTCGAGGAGCCGGGCGAGTTCCGCGGCGGCCTGCGCCACGCGGGCCCGGACGATCTCGTCGGCGACCCGGCCCTCGGCGATTTCGGTGTCGCCGGCATAGACGGCAGTCGGCGTGGTCTGCGCCGAGAAGAAACCGAAGAGCGGGCGCAAGCTGTGCTCGACCACCAGCGCATGGCGCGGCCCGCCGCCGGTCGCGGTGAGCACCACCGGCTTGCCGATCAGCGCCTCGGGGGCGACGAAGTCGATCAGGTGCTTGAACAGACCCGCATAGCTGCCCTTGTAGACCGGCGAGCCGATGATCAGCGCGTCGGCCGTCTCGATCGCCTCCACGATCCGCGCCGCCGGCAGCGGCAGGGCCGAACGGCTAGCGACCGCGATGCCGGTGCCGGCATCGACGAGATCGTAGACTTTCAGGTCGATCGGGCGCTGGCGCGACAATTCGGCGGCCACCGCCTCGACCAAGGTGCGGGTGCGGGAGGGGCGGTGCGTGTTGCCAGAGAAGGCAACGATCCGTGCGGGCATCGCGAATGATCCGAGGCAGGACCGCGGCCATGGAAGAGCGGGGCCAGAAACCTCCTGAAGGAGTGTCTCAAGCCTCAAATCTTCGAAAGGCAGCGGAGCGTTGTTGGGACGTTGTTGTCCTGAAATTTAAAGACTTGGGGTGGGGCAAATCAACGGATTGTTTTTGCGTTGTTTTTCTGGCGCGGAGGACAGTTCTCTCGCTTCGCGCGGAAAGGCAGAGAGATTCTTTTTGCCCTCGTCCGCAGCCTGTGGCGCTCCGAGAGGGCATCGGGCGGAGCCCTCACGCGCGATCGTTCTGACGTGAGTGCAGGTCTGCCTCCCGGTCATGCGCCTGTCGCGTCCGCCCGAGATGACCATGTTGCGGCGCTCGTATTGCAGCGCAACACACGCGCTGCCCGGAGCATTCTGCATGGCATCCCTGCCGATCCTCGCGCTCGCCGTCGCCTCCTTCGGCATCGGCACCACCGAGTTCGTCATCATGGGCCTCCTGCCGGAGATGGCGCGCGACTTCGACGTCACGATCCCGCAGGCGGGCCACCTCGTGTCCGGCTACGCGCTCGGTGTGGTGATCGGCGCGCCGCTTGTGGCGATGGCGACCGCGCACCTGCCGCGCAAAGCGGCCCTGCTCGCTCTGATGGCGGTGTTCACCCTCGGCAACCTCGCCTGTGCCCTGGCGCCGAGCTACGCATGGCTGATGGCCGCGCGGGTCGCCACCGCCTTCGCCCACGGCGCCTTCTTCGGCATCGGCGCCATCGTCGCGCGCAACCTCGTGCCGCGGGAGAAGCGCACGCAGGCCGTCTCCCTGATGTTCGCCGGGCTGACGCTCGCCAACGTTCTCGGTGTGCCGCTCGGAACCGCGCTCGGTCAGGCCTTCGGCTGGCGCTCGACCTTCTGGGCGGTGGTCGGCATCGGGCTCGTGGCGGGGGCGGCGATCACGCTCGCCCTACCCGGCGGAATGCCCGGCACGCGGGGCGGCCTCGGACGGGAATTCCGGGCGCTCGGGCGCTGGCCGGTGCTGCGGCCGATGCTGGTCTCGACCCTGTCCTCGGTGAGCTTCTTCACCGTCTTCACCTACATCGCGCCGTTCCTGCTCACCGTGACGCATCTGACGCCCGGCGGCGTGACGGGGGCGCTGTTCGCGGCCGGTGTCGGACTCACGATCGGCAATCTCGCCGGCGGCTGGCTCGCCGACCGCAGCCTGATGCGCACGGTGCTCGGCAGCTTTGCTGCCCTCATCGCGGTGCTCGTCGTGTTCCCGCTGGTCGCGCCCTTCACCTGGCCGGCGCTGGCGGTGCTGGTGCTGTGGAGCGGGCTCGCCTTCGCCCTGGTCTCGCCGCTTCAGGTCTGGGTGCTGGAGGCGGCCAGCGACGCCCCGAACCTCGCCTCGACCCTGAACCAGGGGGCGTTCAATCTCGGCAACGCGCTCGGCGCCTGGCTCGGCGGCACGGCGCTGACGCTGGGCGTGGGTTACGCGGAGTTGCCGGCCCTGGCGGCCGTCGTCTCCCTTCTGGGCCTCGGACTTGCCGCCACGGGGGCCGCGCGGTCCCTGTGGCCGTCCCTGGCGGCGAGCCAGGGACGGTCGTGATTCAGGTCACATCGGCGGGGTGAGGCCGTCCTTGCCGACCGCGACGAGCTTGCCTTCGAGCTTGCCGCCGTCCTTGGCCGCGACCACGAAGATCTTGGCGCCCGGCGTCAGGATCGACTTGTCGGCGGGGTCGAAGGCGACGATCGGCGCCTTGGGCGGCACCACGATCGTCTTCGAGCCGTCCTTGTCGTAGGTTACGGTCAGCGTGCGCTCGCCGCCGCTTCCGGCATTGCTGCTGGCCACGGTGGCGTTGGTCATCGAGCTCTTGACTTTCGGTGCGCCGCCCGCGCTGGCGCCGCCGGCCTTCACTGTGCCGTTGGTCATGGAGCTCTTCACCACCGGCCCGGCGCCGCCCGTCGTGTGGTCGGGGATCGGGTCCCAGCCGTAATGGCCCTCGGCCGTGCCGCGCATGGATTCGGGGAACAGCACCACTTCGAGGGCCGTCATCGGGTTCTCGCCCTTGGTGGCGGTGCCGATGAAGGTGCCGTCCTTGATCTGGTCCAGGCTCGACTTCACCACCCAGGCGAACTTGGCGCCGCCGACCTGCACCGTCTCGGACGTGCCGTCGGTGGTCTTGATCGTGACCGTGCCGGCGTCGCTTTTCTCGATCGTGCCGCGCACCCGCTGAAGCTCGGCCCCCTGGGCGGCACCCGCCAGCGTCGTCAGGGCGGCGACCGCCAGGGCGGTCCGCATCGTCTGGAACATGAGGTTTTCTCCGTTTGAGATCGGAGAAGAGTGGCGCGGGGCTGGAGGCTTTCAAGATTGCGCGCAAAATGGTGATGCGCAATCTTGCTGATCTTCTCCTCAGGCGCTGACCGCGATCACGAGGCCTGCCGGGTCCGGACGGCGCGCGATCAGTCCTCGCTCAGTCCTCAATCCCTTGCGCCCGACGCCGGGCGGCGCGGATCTTCTCCATGCGCGAGACCGAAAAGACCGAGGCCTCGTAGAGAAGCAGCATCGGGATCGCCAGCGAGAGCTGCGAGATCACGTCGGGCGGCGTCAGCACGGCGGCGGCGACGAAGACCAGCACGATGGCGTAGCGCCGCTTTTCTCGCAGGAAGGCCGCGTCGATCACGCCGATCTGACCGAGAAGCGTGAGGATCACCGGCATCTGGAACGCGAGCCCGAAGGCGAAGATCAGCGTCATGATCAGCGAGAGGTACTCGTCGACCTTCGGCAGGAGCTTGATCGTCGCCTCGCCCGGCTGCCCGATCTGCTGCAGCGAGACCGAGAACTGGATCAGCAGCGGCATTGCCAGGAAGAAGACGACGAGCGCGCCGAGCAGGAAGAAGATCGGCGTCGCGACGAGATAGGGCAGGAAGGCCTGGCGCTCGTTGCGGTAGAGGCCCGGCGCGACGAAGGCGTAGACCTGCGTGGCAATGACGGGGAAGGCCAGGAAGCCCGCGCCGAACACGCTGAGTTTGATGTTGGTGAAGACCTGTTCGAGGAAGTGGGTCGCGATCAGCTCGGCATTCTGCGCCCCCACGATCGAGACGTAGGGATAGACGAGGATGTTGTAGATCTGTTTCGAGAAGAAGAAGCAGCCGAAGAACATCACGATGAACGCGATCAGCGACTTGATCAGTCGCGAGCGCAGTTCGATCAGGTGCTCCAGAAGGGGTGCCCGCGAGGCCTCGATCTCGGCCTCATCGCGCTCGTCGCTCATGGAGTCGGGCCTGTCTCGGGCTTGGTGCCGGGGGTGGTGGAAGAGGTCTCGACGGCGGCGTGTGCCGGAGCCCCGTGCATCTGTTCGGCCTGCTGGCCGGGCGTCGGCCGCGGCACGTCGAAGCTGCCCGTGTCTTTCGCGCCGGCATCCTTGTTGCCGGAGCCGGGACGGCCCTCGACCGCGCTGCGGATCTCGTTGCGGATGGTGTCGACGGGATTGAAGGTCGGGCGCGCGGAATCGACGGTGCGCTTGACGCCCTCGACGTCGCGGCGGACCTCTTCCAGCTCCGCCTCGCGGATCGCCTCGTTGAACTGCGACTGGAACTCGCCGGCCATGCGCCGGACCTTGGTGGTGATCTGGCCCAGCGTGCGCAGGGCCTTCGGCAGATCCTTCGGCCCGATGACGATCAGGGCGACGCCGCCGATCAGCATCACCTCGCCCCAGCTCATGTCCAGCATTGCGTCGTCCGTCCCGCGGGGCCGCGCCTGTCGAGGACGGGCGTGCGGCCCGCGCTATCCTGCCCGGAGCCGATCTTCAACCGTGCCCGAAAGCCGTTGCAGCCCTTACGCGCCCCTTTGCACGCCCCGTGTCGAGCCCGTCGGTCAGACGGCCTTGTGGTCGCCCGCCGACACGTGCGGCTGAACATGCGGCGGCTGCGGGGCGGTGCCCGGCGCGCCCTGGTGCGGCAGCGTGCGGACCGGATCGTTCGGGCCCACCGGGGGCACGCTCGTCGCCGTATTCGGCTGGGTCTCGTCGTCGGCCATGCCCTTCTTGAAGGCCTTGATGCCCTTGGCGACGTCGCCCATCAGCTCCGACACCTTGCCGCGGCCGAACAGCAGCATGACGACGACCGCCACGATGACCCAGTGCCAGACACTCATGCTGCCCATGGCAACCTCCTACACCGCCCCAACTCCGGCGGCGCCTCCACTTGAATTGGGGCGAACCTAGGGATCGAGTGGCGCGAACACAAGCAGTGCAGGGCGCACAAGCGGGCAAAGGCTGCGCAGCCCTTGCCCTTCTTTGTCGCACTCCGCCTCGTTGCCGGGCGCGTCGACGGACCATCGAGCGTGAAGAGCGCCCCGCGGCGCGGGCCTCGGCTATGCCGGGGCAGCTGCCGGCGTTTGAGGCCGGAAAAGCGGCGGCGTGACGGCTGTTATGCGACCGCGCCGAAGGCCGCGTCGAAGCGCGCGCGCGCCTCGTCCACATCGATGGCGTCCGGAGGCGTGAGGCGGGCAAGCGCGGCCTCGGCCCGGCGTGCGCCCTCCCCCGCCAGATCGGACGCGGCTTCGGCGATGGCGCGCATCTCGTCCATGCGTCCGTTGCAATGGAGAACCACATCGATGCCGGCGCGGTAGGCGGCTTGCGCCCGCTCGCGGAACGGGCCCTGGAGCGCGTGCATCGACAGGTCGTCGGTCATCAGCAGGCCGTCGAAGCCGATCTCGCCCCGCACGATCTCGCGGATCACGCGCTCCGACAGGGTCGCCGGCCGCTCGGGGTCGAGGGCGGTGAACACCACATGCGCGCTCATGGCGAGCGGCAGGTCGGCCAGCGCCCGGAACGGGCGGAAGTCGCTCTCGCCCAGACTCACGCGGTCGGCCTCGACCACGGGCAGGTCGAGATGGCTGTCGCAGGTCGCCCGGCCGTGACCGGGGATGTGTTTGATGACCGGCAGCACGCCGCCCGCCATCAACCCCTCGGCGACGGCGCGGCCGAGTTCGATCACCCGCTCCGGCGTGTCGCCGTAGGCCCGGTCGCCGATAATGTTGTCCGAGCCCGCGACGGGAACGTCGAGCATCGGCGCGCAATCGACGTTGATGCCGACCGAGGCGAGGTCGTGCGCCATCAGCCGGGCGCCGAGCCGGGCCATCGCCGCGGCGTCGTCGCCGAGGGCGCCGAAGCGGCCGCCCGCGGGATATTTCGGCCAGTGCGGCGGGCCCATGCGCTGCACCCGCCCGCCCTCCTGATCGATCAGGATCGGCGCATCCGCCCGCCCGACCGTCTCGCGCAGGGCGGCGGTCAGGGCGCGTACCTCGTCCGGCGTGCCGATGTTGCGCTTGAACAGAATGAAGCCCCAGGGCCGCAGATCGCGGAAGAAGGCGGCCTCCTCGGGCGTCAGCGCCGTTCCGGAACAGCCGAGGATGACGGCGCGGGGCGTGCTGGCAGAGGTCATGCTGGCTGAGGTCATGGGGCCGGCGTTCCTCGGATGGGGCGAAACGGGCGCGAGGGCTTGCAGCAATCGCGGGGGCCGAGCACGGATTCGATCCCCCTCACGCCCTCATCCCGAGGTGCCCGCTGACGTGGGCACCTCGGGATGAGGGGTCGGATGGGATGCTCGGAATCGAGCCGGCTCCGGAGACGTACCGGAGCCGGCTCGATGGCAAGCGCGGTCTCAGCCTAGTTTTTGGCGACGAAGCACTGGCCGCCCGCGCCCTGCAGCGCGCTGCACAGGCTGGAGGCCTCGTTCTTGGCGAGCGGCCCAACGCGGACACGGAACAGGGTCTTGCCGTTCACCTCGGCCTGACGGATCAGCTCGGGCTTGCCGGAGAGCTGGCTGTACTTGCCTTGCATCTCGCGGAAGGCGGCCCGCGCCTCGCTCTCGCTGCCGCGCACGCCGAGCTGGACCGAGTAGCCGCTGACCGGCGCCGTGAGCGAGGCGGAGGTGGGGGCCGGCTCGGAGGTGCTGGCGGTGGTCTCGGGCGAGACGGAGGCGACGCGCTGCGGGGCCTTCGGGCGCGCGGCGGGCGCGGCCGGCGGCTCCGCCGGTGCCTCGGTGACGGGCGTGGTCGCCGGCGCCGTGGCCAGGGTGCGCGACGCGGAGCGACGGGGCTCCGACGACGGCGTCGCGGTGCTCGCAGCGGTGTCGGGCATCGTCATGGTCGGGATCGCCGAGGCAGGCGCCTGGGCGGTCTCGGCCTGGGGCGCCGGCGGCTGGTGGATCGGGGTGTCCGGCTTGACCGAGACGGTGCGCACCCGGCGCGGCTCGCCGAACGTGTCGGACAACGTGCCGCCGGGGGTCGCCCCGCCCTGCCCCGGCTCGCCGCCGTCGCTGCGGGCGGCGGCGGTGCGGGCGGCTTGGTTGACGTCGAGCGGCTGCTCTTCGCGGTTGACGATCTTGATCTGACCGTCCTTGGCGTTGCGGTCGTAGATCTGCTTGTTCTGGTCGGGAATCTCGACGCCGTCGGTCGCCGTCGGCTGCACCTTCAGCGGGGTCTTGTCGGCGAGCACGGTGATCGGGCCGCCGCTGCCGCCGCCATGAGTGCCGCGCCACGCCAGGGCACCGCCGACGCAGACGGCGACCACGGCGAGGCCGGCGCCGACCTGGACGAGGCGGTTGCGGCCGCGCGGACGGTCCGCAGACCGCGTCCGGTACGTCTCGTCGGCCTCGGCGAAGGCCGCCGGATCGGTCGTGCCGTCGGCGTACATGCCCTGCTCGACGGAGGCGAGGTACTGGTCGAAGGCATCCGCCGGGCTCTGGGACTGACCGTGCATGTCGGCATGCGCCTGAGTCCGGGCCGGGTCGTGGGCGGGTTCGTCCACGAAGGTCGGCTCGACGCGGGCCGGACGGCCCGTCTCCGACGCGCGCGTCACCGGAGCCGCCTCCTGGGCGGCACCCTTCTCCCGCGCTTCCAGCAGGGCGCGGAAGGGATCGTCCTGCCCGACGATGCGGGCAAGCTCGGCGAGCGGGTCGCCCTTGGGTGCGCCCTTGGGGGCGGCCTGCGGCGCCTTCGCCCGGATCGCCTCCTGCGACGTCTGACGCAGCTCGCGCTCGAAGGCATCGAAGTCGACCGTCGCGCGCGAAGCGTGTCCCGTCATGGCTTCATCCTCTCAACAACCGTCCTCGGTCACCGCATCTCGTTGGGTGCGGAGACGCCCAAAACCGCGAGGCCGGAGGCGAGAACGCCGCCCAAAGCCTCGACGAGGGCTAAGCGAGCCCGGGTGGAGTTTCTGTCGGTTGGATTAACAATCCGTAATTGCGGCAAGTCTTTGCCCTTATTCCAGAAACTATGAAGCGAACTTGCCGTTTCATAGAGGTAGAACGCAATTCGGTGCGGTTCGTGCGCCGCCGCCGCTGATTCGAGCACCCGCGGATACTGGGCAATCAGGCGCATCATCTCGATCTCGCCGGGATCGGTGAGCACCGACAGGTCCGCGTCGGCCAGCAGCGCCGCGGGCGAAAAATCTTCGCCGGGCAGCGCCTCGCGGGCCTGGCGCAGCACCGAGAAGCGGCGGGCGTGGCCGTATTGCACGTAGAAGACCGGGTTGTCCTTCGATTGCTCCACCACCTTGGCGAGGTCGAAATCCAGCGTCGCGTCGTTCTTGCGGTAGAGCATCATGAAGCGGATCGCGTCGCGACCGACCTCGTCGATGACGTCGCGCAGGGTCACAAACTCGCCCGCGCGCTTCGACATCTTCACCGGCTCGCCTGCGCGTAAGAGCCGCACGAGCTGGCAGAGCTTGACGTCGAGCCGGGCCTGCCCGTCGCTGACTGCCTTCACCGCCGCCTGCATCCGCTTGACGTAGCCGCCATGGTCGGCGCCGAGCACGTCGATGAGCTCGTTGGCGCCGCGCAGCCACTTGTCGCGGTGATAGGCGATGTCGGAGGCGAAGTAGGTGAAGGAGCCGTCAGACTTCAGCAGCGCCCGGTCCACGTCGTCGCCGAACTGGCTCGAGCGGAACAGGGTCTGCTCGCGGTCCTCCCAATCGTCGGGCAACTGGCCCTTGGGCGGCGGCAGGCGCCCCTCGTAGACGAGGCCCTTCTGCCGCAGCGCGTCGAGCAGCTCCGCGACCTTGCCGCCGTTCTCGCCCTGGAGCGTGGCTTCCGAGAAGAACACGTCGTGGCGGATGCCGATCGCCGCGAGATCCTCGCGGATCATCGCCATCATCGCGTCGATGGCGAAGCGGCGCACCTGCGGCAGCCATTCGTGTTCGGGCTGGTCGAGGAGCGCCCGGCCATGCGTCTCCGCCAGCCTCATCCCCACCGGCTTGAGGTAGTCGCCGGGGTACAGACCCTCGGGGATGGTGATCGTCTCGCCCAGCGCCTCGCGGTAGCGCAGATAGGCGGAGCGGGCGAGCACATCGACCTGCGCGCCGGCATCGTTGATGTAGTACTCGCGCGTCACCGGCCGGCCGGCGGCGGCGAGCAGGTTCGCGAGCGCATCGCCGAACACCGCGCCGCGCCCGTGGCCGACATGCATCGGCCCCGTGGGGTTGGCGGAGACGTACTCGATGTTGACCGGGCCGCCCGGCATTTGTCCGCGCCCGAAGTTCTCGCCCTCGCTGAGCGCGGCACGGATCACGTCCTGAAACACCTCCGGTGCGAGCCGCAGGTTGATGAAGCCGGGCCCCGCCACGCTCGCCTCGACGATGCGCGGATCGGTGCGCAGTTCTTCGGCCAGCGCCTCGCCGAGCGCCTTCGGGTTCTGCTTGGCCTCCTTGGCCAGCACCAGGGCGGCGTTGGTGGCGAGATCGCCGTGCGAGGCGTCGCGCGGCGGCTCGACCACGACGCGCGACAGGTCGAGCCCCTTGGGCAGCCGGCCGGAGCGGGTGAGGGATTCGAGCGCCTCGCGCACGCGCGTCTCGAAGAGGGCGAAGATGTTCATGAGGCTCAGTGTTCGTCGTTACCGCGTGCCGGCCCACCCGCGCGTCGGGCGGCCGGAACCGTCCGGGGCGGCATAGCAATGGCGGGCTGGAGTGTCACGGCGCCTCCGTCCGCACGACCGCGAGTTCCGCGAGCACGGCCCGCAACCGCTCCGGCAGCGGCACCGGCCGGCGCGTCTCCCGGTCGACATAGACGTGGACGAAGTGCCCCTGCGCGGCGGCTTCCGCCTCGTCCTCGCGAAAAATCGCGATCTCGTAGCGCACGCTGGTGCGGCCGAGATGGGCCACCCGCACGCCGGCCGTGATCCGATCGGGGAAGGCGACCGGGGCGAAGTAGCGGCAGCCTGTCTCGACTACGAGGCCGATGACGGGGGAGCGTGCAATGTCGAGGGCGCCCTCCTCCACCAGGATCCCGTTCACCGCCGTGTCGAAGAAGGCGTAGTAGACGACGTTGTTGACGTGCCCGTAGACGTCGTTGTCGCCCCAGCGCGTCGTCAGCGGCACGAGCCGGGGATAGGCGGCGCGGGTGTCGCGCAGGGTTATGCGGTCGGCGCTCAATCGGTCCTCCGTGATCTGGCCTTATGCGTTTCCCGTGCCGCCTTTCGCGCGGGGACAAGAGGCTCTCTCGGTAGAATGCAGCGTTGCACGCAGGGCGCGAAGGGCGGCGTTGTCGAGGCAAGATCCTGCATGGAGACTGCCCCGATGAAGTCCTTCGCCCTCGCCGCCACGGCCCTCGCCACCCTGATCCTCGCACCCGCAACCGCCGAGGCCCGCGAGTTCGGCGGTCATGGCGGGTATGTCGGCGGCGGTCGCCATCAGGGCGGCTACGGCCATCACGGCTATGGTGCGCGCTTCGGTCAGGCCGGCCGCTTCGGTGGGTATCGCGGCGGGTTCGCCGGTCATCGCGGCGGCTTTGGACATCGCGGCTATGGCCATCACGGCTTCGGATATCGTGGATACGCCGCGCGCGGCGTCTACGGCCGCGGCTACGGCTACGGACGGGGTGCCGGCATCGGCCTCGCGGGGGCCGGGATCGGTCTGGCCGGTGCCGGGCTGGGGTTGGGCCTTGGGCTCGCCGGCGGCGCGCTGAGCGGCGGCTACGGCTGGGGTGGTTACGGCGGCTACGCCGCACCCGCCTACGGCTACGCGGCACCGGCCTATGGCTACGGCTACGCGCCCGTCACCTACGGCAATGCCCCGATCTACAACACCGGCTACGGCGCGGGCTGCGTCTGCGAATGAGAGCGTGAGCCTTCCGCTGGCGGTGTCTCACGGTTCGGTCAGCGGAAGGCCGCGGCTCGGCGGGCTCCAGTGCAGGTTGGGCGTCGCCGCAAATAGCCGGCCGTGCTCCAGCACCGCGTAGGTGTCGGTCATGCCGGCGATGTAGTCGGCGATGCGCCGGGCGAGGCGGGCCTCGCTGGCATTCTCCAGTCCCTCCGACCATTCCGCCGGCATCCGCGCGGGGTCGGCTCGGAAGGCCGAGAACAGGTCGTTGACGATGGTCGCGGCCTTGGCCCGCACCGCCATCACTTCCGGATGGCGGTACATCCGCGCGAACAGGAAGCGCTTGATGTCGGCATCCGCCGTGGCGATGGCCGGCGAGAAGGCGATCACCGGCTCCTGCGCGGCGCGGATGTCGCCGACGCTGCCCGGTGCCAGTGCGGCGATGCGCGCCTCGCTCTCGCGGATCACGTCCTCGACGAAGCGCGTGATGACCCGGCGCGCCAGCTCGTGGATCTTTCGCGACGGCTCCAGGCCGGGATGCAGGGTGTCGATCTCGTCGAGCAGCCCGTTCAGGAACGGCACGGCCGTGAGGTCGGCAAGATCGAACAGCCCGGCCCGCAGGCCGTCATCGAGGTCGTGGGCGTCGTAGGCGATGTCGTCGGCGAGCGCGGCGCCCTGCGCCTCCGGGCCGGCGAAGCGCGACAGTTCGAGGTCGTTGGCCGCGTTGTATTCCAGCACGGCTGCCGGGATGCCGTCGGCGGCGTAGCGCCGAACCGGCGCGCCGGATGCATCGAGGAGCGGGCCGTTATGCTTGACCAGCCCCTCTAGCGTCTCCCAGGTCAGGTTGAGGCCGTCGAAGCCGGCATAGCGCCGCTCCAGCCGGGTGACGATGCGCAAAGCCTGGGCGTTGTGGTCGAAGCCGCCATACTCGGCCATGCAGGCGTGCAGCGCGTCCTCGCCGGTATGCCCGAAGCAGGTGTGGCCGAGGTCGTGGCTCAGCGCCAGCGCTTCCGCGAGATCCTCGTCCAGGCCGAGCGCGCGGGCGAGCGCCCGGGCGATCTGGCTGACCTCCAGGCTGTGGGTGAGCCGCGTGCGGTAATGGTCGCCCTCGTGATGCACGAAGACCTGCGTCTTGTGCTTCAGCCGCCGGAAGGCGGTCGAGTGGATGATCCGGTCGCGGTCGCGCTGGAAGTCGCTGCGGGTGGGCGAGAACGCCTCGGGGATCAGCCGCCCGCGGGTCGCCGCCGGATCGGTGGCGTAGGGCGCCCGCCAGCGCTCGCCGTTCTGCCGCACCTGCACAGCTCTTCCTTTCGCAGCCGCGTTGCGGCCAGCCCTCGCACCCCATATCTTGGGTAGGGAGTAGCCCGCGGCAATCACGGGCTCTTACCTTCACGACACCGGTTCGAGAAACGGGGCCGCGCCACGATGGCCGACATCAACCTCACCGCCCGCGCCGCCAAGCGGATCAACGAGATCATGGGTGCCGAGCCCCCCGGCTCGTCGCTG
Organism: Methylorubrum sp. SL192; assembly: GCF_026672325.1. Lineage (NCBI taxonomy): Bacteria > Pseudomonadati > Pseudomonadota > Alphaproteobacteria > Hyphomicrobiales > Methylobacteriaceae > Methylorubrum > Methylorubrum sp. SL192. The sequence goes on along the minus strand of NZ_JAPPQV010000003.1, from coordinate 2,618,233 downwards.
CGCATCAGCGTGAATGGCGGCGGCTGCTCGGGCTTCTCCTATGCCTTCGACATCACCAGCGCCCGCGAGGGCGACGACGTGGTGATCGAGCGCGACGGCGCCACCGTGCTCGTCGATCCGGTCTCGCTCGAATATATGGGCGGCGCGACCATCGATTTCGTGAACGACCTGATCGGTCAGTCCTTCAAGATCGAGAACCCGCTCGCCACTGCCTCCTGCGGCTGCGGCACCTCCTTCGCGATCTGAGGCGAGCCCGACCCGGCGATCGGGGGAAGCGGTCGCCATTCCGGCCTCAAGCGCAATGAGCCCGCCCAAGTGGGTTCGCGCGATTGCCCTGCCGTGGCACCGGCGCAATTGCCACGCCTGTGGAAAACCGGCAGGGATGGAAGTCTCACGGCCCTTCTCCGATCTCCCGCCAGCCTGCGATCTGATCCAGCCATGACGTCATCGACGCGCCGTCCCGTCCTCATGCGGGCACTGCTCGCCTCGGCTTGCGCGGTCGCGCTGCTGACAGGGCCCGCGCCCCTGGCGCCGGCCATGGCACAGGAGGCAGCGTCCGCGGTTCAGGATCTCGTCCTCGATAACGTGAGCCTCGCCTTCGGCGACACGCTCGTCACCGCGCCGAAGGTGACAGTGAGCGGCACGCGCCTCTCCCGCGACGACCTGCTGGCGATCTTCAAGGCCGACGCCAAGGACGCGAAGGACCCGGTCAAGGATCTCTGGCCGGCCCGGCTTCAGCGCCTCGATGCCGGCAGCCTCACCATGCCGGAGCTGCGCGTCGAGCGCCGCGACGGCGAGCGGCGGCAGGTCGTGACCTACCGCGACGTGGCCGCGCGCACGATCCGGGCGGGGCGTATCAGCGAACTGACCGCGGCCGGCGCGACGCTCACCGTCGAGGGCGCGCCGCAGGCGGGCAGCGGCAGCTACGGCCGCATCCGCGCCGAGGAGGTCGATCTCACCGCGCTGGCGCGCCTCTACAGCGAAGCCGGCGACGCGAGCAGCCCGCTTCAGCGCCTCTATGTGGCGCTCGCCGTCGAAAGCATCGCCTTCATCGACGAGCGCGGCACCACGGTATCGATCGCCCGCCTGATCGGCCGCGACCTCGCCGGACGCCAGACGCCGGCGACCTGGCGCGGCGCCGTGGAAGCGTTGGGCGATGGCGGGTTGGCCGAGGACGACCGGGCCATGCGCGCCCGTTCCGCCGGCCTGCTCGCGGATCTCGCCGAAGCGGTCTCGGTCGGCAGTCTCGAGGCGACGGACCTGAATGTGAAGGAGGTGAAGGGCGACGACCCGCTCTCCTTCAGCATCGGCCGCATGAGCTATGCGGGCGGCGGCGAGGCCGGCATCACGCTCGCCGAGATCGGCTTCGGCGCCAAGGAGGCGCAGGGCAAGATCGCCCGCCTCTCGCTCACCGGCTTCTCCCTGGAGCCGACTATCGCCGCCCTGCGCCGCCTCGCGAAGGCTCCGCTCCCCGCCGGCACCGATCCCGGGAAGGGGGCCGCTCCGGCGCCGGACCTGCATGAGGCGGAGCTGCGCCGCCTGACGCCGGTCATCGGCACGCTGACCCTGTCCGATCTCGGGCTCGATCTCGCGCAGGTGGCGGTGACGCCCCCGGCCGCCTCGGGCGATCCGCTCAAGGCGCCGAAGCTCGTTCCGCTCCCGCCGCTCCATATCGGCCTGCGCGGCGCCAGCATGAGCTTCGGGCCCCCGAAGGACGGCGTGCCGACCGAGACCCGTTTCACGCTCAACGGCCTCACCATGCCGGCCTCCGCCGTCGAGGGCGTTCCCGGTCTCGGCTCGCTCGGCCTCTACGGCTACCGTGACCTCGATCTCGATGCCACCGCCGACACCGCCTGGAGCGAAGACAAGCGCGAACTGAGCTTCAAGGCGCTGTCGCTCTCCGGCAAGAATATGGGCCGGCTCCACCTCAACGCGACGCTCGGCGGCATCGGCCCCGAGGTGTTCGACCCCGATGCCGCGGTCTCGGGCTTCGCCATGCTCTCGGCCACCGCCAAGGCGCTGGACCTGACGCTGGAGAATGGCGGCTTGTTCGAGCGCTTCATCGACGCCCAGGCGAAGGTGCTGAGCCTCAAGCCTGACGAACTGCGCAAGGAATACGTGACGGCGAGCGTGATCGGCGTGCCGGTGATCCTCGGCAACTCGGCGGCCGCCAAGGCGATCGGCGCGGCGATGGGCAAGTTCGTGGCCAAGCCCGGCACCCTCTCGATCAGCGCCAAGGCGAAGAGCGGCGACGGCCTCGGCATGGTCGATGTCAGCACCGCTCCGACCCCGGCGGCGGTTCTCGACAAGCTCGAGGTGAATGCCAAGGCCGAGTAGTCGTCTCGGTCCTCGTCATACGCCGGCTCGGTGGGGACCGGGTCCATGCGCGAAGCCGCTCGGGCGGCTTCGCGGCACGACAGCCCTCATCATCCGTGAACGCGAGCGCCGGTATTCGCGGACAGCGAGAAACCGTGGGCCGATCGCACTGAGCGATGGCCCTTTCGGTTGGTTGGCGTCAGTTCGCCGCCGCCACCTGCGAGCGTTTCGCCTTGGCGCCGGAATGGCCGGGGGCCTGGGCCACGGCCGTCTTGCTAGCCGTCTTGACGGCGGGCTTGGTGCCCGGCGCCGGGGCCGTGCTGGCGAGCTTGGCGATCGCCTGCTTCGAGGTCGGCGGCATCGCTGCCATACGCGAGGCGGGTTCGGGCGCCGCGGCTTTGCCGGTGGGCTTGGGCGGGCCTTTGACGGTGCCGGTGGCCGCGAATTGCTGCACCGGCGTCTTGGTCGCCGCCGCCTTCATCGGCACCGCTTGCGCGGTACGGACGGGCACGGAAGCGCCCTTCACCGGAGTGGCGGCCAAAGTGGAGGCCAAGCGCGTCGGGGCCGAAGCCGTCGCATCCTTGTGCCGGCCCTGTGCCGGCTGAGCGGAGCGGCCGGTTTCGGCCATCATGCGGCGCGGCTCGATCGCCGGCTTGGCCGGGGCGGCGGCGAGCGCCACCGGAGCCGGACGGAACGGCGCCGCGCGGGCAGCCGTCGGCTGCAACGCGGCCGGGACGGCGACGGCGGCGCTGGCCAGCACGATCGGCGCGGGCCGGGCCGGGCGCGTGACCGGTGCCGCCGTCTCCGGCGCGTCGTCGTCGCGCTCGCCCGCCGGGCGGAAGGCGAGTGCGCGGGAGGCGCGTTCGAGCCGCTCGGGCGCAGCCTCGGGCTCGGAGGGGCCGAGATCGGCCATCATCACCGGCGCGCGCCCGATCGCGGCGGGGCGACCGTCGGTGCGCAGGGTGGCGAGCAGCTTGCGATCGTCGCTGCCGGCGACCGAGGCCTTGCCGGCATATTCGACGCGCACCCGCGCCGTGCCCTTGCGATGGAATTCGAGCGCGCGGGCCGCCTCCTCGGACACGTCCATGAGACGGTTGGCATGGTAGGGGCCGCGGTCGTTGACGCGCAGGATCATCGAGTGGCCGTTGTCCAGGTTGGTCACCCGGACATAGCTCGGCAGCGGCAGCGTGGGGTGCGCGGCGGCGATGGAGTGGCGGTCGAAGACTTCGCCGTTGGCAGTGACCCGGCCGTGGAAGGCGCTGCCGTACCAGGAGGCGAGACCCTCGCGCACGTAGCCGCGGGCATCCTCACGCGGCACGTAGGTCTTGCCCGCCACCACGTAGGGCTTGCCCGAGAAGCGCCGCCCGCCCCCCTTCGGGATCACGTCGCCCTCGTTGTAGAGGCGGCGGCTCGCCTTCACGCCGTATTTCGGATCGATCTCGCTGCCCGAGGAGGCGCCGCCCGCGAGCTTGGCCGGATTGTTGGCGCAGTTGGCGGTCGTCAGCGCCACCGCGCAGACCGCCAGGAGCTGCAGGGCCGGTCGCAGGACCGGCATCGCACCCCGCGTCGGAGCGTCCGCGGCCGTCCTGATCGATGCCAAATCCCGTGGCATGACATGAGTCATGTCGCTCGCCCGCTCCCCGCCTACGCCACAGATTCCCCCAAGGCCGCGGAAAGCTGGGCCTTAAGGGGATCACGCTACGCCGAGCCGGAACACACGTCCGGCCGTCCCCAGAGGATCGTCCGGACGCGGTAAAGGAAGGCTGAACGGGCGCTCAGGCCGTGGGAGAGCCGAGGCGTTGTGTGCGCAGACAGTCTCGAGGACTCGAGAGGAACCTGCGCCGCGCGTCATGACGGGGGCCCCGTGAAGCGAAGGGCGGGCTCACGTCTCTCAGCGCGGGTTCTCGCCCAGCACCTGCTCGATCGAGCGGGCGCCGCGCTGCTTGAACAGAAGGTCGAGGGCTTCGAGCATCAGGGCGTGCATCTTGGTGCGCTCGGCATAGGCCAAGTCCCGGAGCTGGTCGTAGACCGGGGGCTCCAGATAGACCGACATCTGCTTGGCGCGCTCCTTGAGGGTCCCGGCCCGTGCCGGAGGCGCCGAGGCCGCCAGATCGAGCCTGACGATTTCCGCGCCCGCCGGGCTGTTCGCCTTCGCAGCCGATCGGGCGCCGCCTTTGCGCGGCCCGCCGGCCGGGCCGGCGGAGGCGACGATCGAGGCGAGGTCGAGCTTAGGCCGCCTTGACATGCTTTCTCGTGTCCTTGGCCGTCTCTGCGGCCGCTCCCTTGCGGGTCCGCTGCCCCGTCGCCTGCATGCGGCGCTCGATCCAGCTCCACAGCCGGCGGACTTCGCCCGCGGCCTGACCCTTCGGATTGAATTCGGTGACGCCCTGGCCGACGCCGATGGCGTCCTGATGGTCGTTGCGCGCCACGATGTTGACGTCGGGCAGGATGCCGAGCACCGCGAGCCCGTCGGCGGCATCGCGGATGCGGTAGGAGCGTGGCGGGGTCTGGTTCAGGACGAAGGCGAACTTCTTTTCCAGGCGGTAGACGGCGGCGAGCGTCGGCTTGAAGGCGCGCAGGTCGGCGGGGGTCGGCCGGCAGGGGATGATGCACAGATCCGCCGCGCGAATCGCCGAGAGCGTCCCGTTGGAATCGATGCCGGGGGTATCGATGAACACGTAGTCGTAGGACGATTCCGCCAGCCGCTCCATCACGAGGTCGATCTGCGTGGCGTCGATCTGGGCCACTTCGGGGCCGTCGGCGGTGCGGTGATCGAGCCAGTCGGTGATCGTGGCCTGCCGGTCCATCTCCAGGATGCAGACCGCGTGCCCGGCTTCCTGTGCGGCGACCGCGAGCGAGATGCACAGGGTGCTCTTGCCGCTGCCTCCCTTCTGCGTGACGAACGTGATTGCTTTCATGCCGGCCACCCCACCGCTCTCGGTTTCGTCGGGCTGCCGGTCCTGTGATCCCGGGGCCGCCCAGACCCCGGATTTCGCCTAACATAGTTAACCGCCCGTTAAGGCCGATGCCGGCCCTCATCCGTGCTCTGTTGACTTGAGGTTGAGTTTTCGCCGTTGCGCCGGTTGAGCGCTTTACGAGGACGGTTGCATTCCGCTATCGTAACCTAAGGCAAGTTTGACGGCAGAAAGTTTACCTGAGATTTCGATTTGCGGCCGGTTTGGCCGAGGAAACCGCTTTCGTCGGGTCGATCCTGGATGCTCGCTGAGCGTCCAGGCTGCGGTCCGACATGCCTGCAGAAGCGATGCCGGTGCCTTGAGATGACGGCTTTTCAACCTGACCTTCCCTCCGCCTTCGCCGGCTCCGCCTGCATTGGGGCCTGGGCCCATGACCCTGATTCCAACCGACTCGCTCTGTCCCCGGTCCTGGCGCGCCTCCTGGCCGTACCGGCGGCCTCGGCGGCCGGGGCACCTCTGACGCTGGCGCTGGCGGCTTTGGAGGCCGAGGACGCGGTCCGGCTGGAAAGCGTGCTGCGGGCGGCGGGGGAAGACGGACGACCTTTCGAGGCCGAGTTCCGCACGCGGCCCGGCCCCGACGGCCCGCGCTGGCTGCGCCTGATGGGGCGAAGCGGGCGCGATCCCGAAACGGGGGCACTCACGACCCAGGGGCTCGCCTTCGACCTGACCGAAGGGCGCCGGCCGGTCGATTCGGAGGTCCACCAAGCTCAGCGGCAAGCCAACCGCCTTGCCGACCATGCCGCGGCGATGAAGGGATTGGTCGCGGGCCTGCGCAATCCGCCCCTGGCCCGCCTCGTCGACGAGGTCGCCGTCGAGGTCGGCCACGAACTCGCCCGTCATCTCCACGGCACCCGACGGCAGGTGCACTGACGGGCGCGGCAGCCCGGATTTATCGCGGTTGCGCGGAGGCTTCGAGCGCGGGGCGCGTACGTGCCGGCGACGGGGGGAAGAGCAGCGGGCGCAAGGCCTGCGCCGCCTCAGGGTTGGGGCGGGCCAGGGCGGTCGCGAAGGCCTTTCGCAGGGCCGCGCAGCCGCGCCCGCGCGCCGGCTTTGGTGAGGCCGTCACCGTCGCCACGGCGATGGCGGCCTGCCCCGTCGAGGCCTCCCGGAGGGGCTGGGGCGCCGCCTCCGTCGCCCTCAACCCGAGCGCCCGCGATAGGATCGCCCGTCCCTCGGCGAGCTGTGCCGCGCCGAGGCGTGACCGCGTCAGCACGGCACCCACCCCGTCCTCGGCCGACGCGCAGATGCGCCTTCGCTCCGGGCTCGGACGCTGCATCGTGTGAAGGATCATCCGGCCGAGATCGGTCAAGGCAGCCGGGTCGGCTTCGGCGAGGCTTCGCGCCACGGCCTGCGCCGCCATGCGGCGGACACCGTCGACGGCGTCCCCCTCCGAGCGGCCCCGGCGATAGCCGTCGAGATACCACGCGGCGATCGGCGCGATCGTCCCCGGTGCGTCGGCCTCCATCGCGTCCAACAGCGGCACGTCACGCAGGATCACGGTGCGGGCCCGCTCCGGCTCGGCACCGTCGTCGAGGGTGGAATCGGGAAAGCGGTAGGCATCGACCCGGCCGGTGGCGACGCCGGCCCTCACCAGGGTGTCGGTGTCGGGGATCATCAGGTCGTCCGGCCGGACTTGGAGGGCGGCATCGACGAAATCGGCGCTGATTCCCGCCGCGAGGTAGGCGGCGCGTTCGGGCGCGCTGTCGGCGGCGATCTCGACGCCGAGCGGACCAGTTTCGTAGGGCGCGTGGAAGCCGAGCCGGGCCTCCGCCAGGACCAGCCGCTCGCGCCCGCGCACGAAGGCCAGGGTGCAGGCGGAGACGCAGTAATCCGGCACGTAGGTGACGAGGCCGTGCTCCGCGATCAGTGCGCCGATCGCCGCGCCCTCATCGACCAAGCCGCCCTCGCTGGTGAGATGGATGCGCTCGACCGCGCGGTGGGCCTCGAGCAGCCCCGCGAGCCGCTCGGCCGCCCCCTCGGTCAGCTCTCCCGACAGGCGTATGTCGTGCTCACCGGGCCCGAGGACGATGCGGGTCGCGGGCGCTTCCGGTGCGGCCGCACGGAGATCGGTGCGGGTCGTGAGCCCGCCGCCGACCGGATCGATCGCCCCGCGCGGGCTGGTCGTCCGGCCCGAGCCGGAGAGCAGGATCCCCGCCATCAGGGCGCCGGCCAGCCCGACCGAGACGCAAGCAACACCGCGCACGGCCCGCCGCGAGCCAGCCGCCATCATTCGCCCCCACAGGATGGTTCGGGTTCTCGTTCGACCCGAGAAGTGTCCATCGCGAGAGCGGCGACGCAAGGCCTTTGCCAGGGCGAAAAAGCGACCGGAGGCGACCCTTGTCGCCGGGGATGGGAGGGCGGGAAGAAATCAGTTTCGAGCCGCATCGTTTGCGGCAGGGGCTTCCCCGCCTCGACACTATGTCGCAGGGCGAGGGCGGAGCGTCGGCGGCGTCAGGGAGTGGGTTTGAGCAGCAGATAGATGTCCATGATCCAGCCGTGGCGGGCGCGGGCCTCGGCGCGCACCCGGCGGATTTCCTCGGCCACGTCACCGAGCCGGCCAGCGACGAGCAACTCGTCCGGCGTGCCGAGATAGGCGCCCCAGTGGATCGTCAGATCGGGGTCGAGCCCCTCGAAGCGCGGGTCACCATCGAGCATCACTACGGTGGCGCCGGGCTCCTCGCCCACGCCGTCGCGGAGCCGCCGGCCGGTGGTGATCCGCACCGGTTCGCCGATGCGGTGGAGCGGGATGCGGTGGGCGGCCGCGAGCGCCTGCACGCTGGTGATGCCGGGGATCACGTCGTAGGTGAAGCCGACGCGGCCGCGGGCGAGCACGCGCTCCAGGATGCGTAGGGTGCTGTCGTAGAGGGACGGGTCGCCCCAGACGAGGAAGGCCCCCCGCTCGTCCTCGCGCAAATGCTCGGCGATGAGATCCTCGTAGAGGGCTGCGCGGGCCGCGTGCCAATCGTCCACCGCCACGCCGTAATCCGCAGGGCGGCGGTCGCGCTCGGGATCGGCAGCCTCGACGAAGCGGTAGGGCCGCCCTTCAATGTAGCGGTCGCAGATCTGCCGGCGCACGCCGATCAGGCCGGCTTTGGCGTCCCCCTTGTCGAGGGCGAAGACCGCATCGGTCGCCTTCAACGCCTGGAGGCCCTGGATCGTCAGGTGCTCCGGGTTGCCGGTTCCGATGCCGATGACGTGGATGTGTCGCACGGTTCACGCTTCCGGCCGGGCTTGGTCCCGGCGACATCCCCGCGAGGGGAGAGATGGAAGCGGCTTCTTAACGGATCCGGGCTATGAAGGGAGCCTCCGGATCGGACGGCGCCTGGAGTGGCTGAGGCTTAGCCCACCAGCGCCGTGAGGCAGGTGCCGAATAGGGTGACGAAGGTCATGGTCGCCATGAACTTGATGTCGTCGATGCGCTGGCTCATTGCCTGAACTCCGTTGCGGCTCCTTCGCGGCCGCCGTGATCGTTAAATAACCCCTAACCTTGTGCAGTGGGATTGCGCGGTGCGTTTCGTCACCATTGCTCCCGCTATCCCAGAGGCCGCTCGGCGAAACATCCTTAACGACGACTTGGCGGTTGACTGTTGCCGCCCGGCTGATCTGGGACATGCCGAACGCACGACGGCCCTCGTGGTTGCGTTTCGCTCTTCGCTTGAGGCGGCCGGGCGTTCCGCGCTGACCGCTCCGGGAACGAGAAAGCCCCGCCGTGGCGAACACGGCGGGGCTTTCCTTGTCGAAGTTCGTGGAACGGCGCGGCTTACTTCGGCGCGGCGCTGGCGGCCGGGGCTGCGGGAGCCGGGGCGGCGCCGGCCGAACCCTGCTGCTCCAGCTTCTTGCGCATGTCTTCGCTGCGCTTCTCCATCTCGGCCTGGAGCTTCTTCTGCTGCTCCTCAAGCACCTTCGGATCGATGGCCGGGCCGTCGAAGGCCTTGCCGAAGCCGGTGAGCGGCACCGCGAACACGACCTCGCGCTGGGTCTGGTTCTGGACCCGGACGTTGAGCGTCGTGCCCTTCTTGAAGCCGGTCATCAGCTCGTTCGAGACGCCGCCGGCCTCGGCGAAGCAGCCGTTGGGGAAGCAGACCGCGAACTTGCCGCCGGTCACTTCCTTGCCGTCGACATCGAAGCGCATGCCGGGTGCCAGCATCAGGCCGAGCGGCAGAAGGAAACGGACGACCTTCACCTCTTGCTTCGTCGCGGCGTTCTTCATGTCGTAGACCGCGACGGCGAGCACCGGCTGGCCGTTATCCGACACGAAGTCGCGGGTGGTGTAGCAGACGTCGGTGCCCGAACCCTGATCCTTGCCGCAGACCTTGGTCCAGTCGGCCTGGCTCGGCTCGGACTTCACATTGATGAGCTGCGGGCCGGCAGCCTGACCCTGCTGCTGGGCCGGCGCGGCCGGCTGGGCCTGCGCGGGGGCCGGGGCCGGGGTCGGAGCGGCCGGCTTCTTCTGCGCGAACGCGGTTCCGCCCAGGCCGGCGCCCAGGCCTGCCATGGCGAGGATCGCGGCCACGCGCAGTGGGCGCGCGGAAGGCTTGGCCATGGAGAACTTGGCAAGGAACATCGGCGTTATGACCCCTTCAACGGATGGCGCGTAGATACGTGACGCGGTGCTCACTCGGTCCGCCGCGGCCTCGTGGGATGGCCGCAGGCCCGGCCGATCGGTCCGAGGCGCGGCCTTCCTGGCGGTGCGCCGGATCGGCAGAGGCAGCCTCGGGCGCGGCACGATTTCTACCCGAACGAGACGGCGGCCTGCTTTCCCCTGGAATGCGGCGAAGGCATGACGCCTGCGCCCTACACCCCTGCATCCGCCGCCTCAAGTCGCAGGCCCGGCCCACTTGCGGATTAGATGGGCCGTTTGGCCGGTTTTTCGCCTCGAGAGGTCGTGTTCGGGCCCCGCCGGGGCACCAGAACCAGCCTCGGCGGGGCGGTTGACCAGGCATCGAGCGAGGCCTGCCGCCTCGCCTCGCAGCCTGGGAGGCCGCATGGGCCGGTTTTCGAACAAGGGAACGACACTCTCGCAGGACGAGCTCTGGATCGCTTCGGCTTCACCGCGCGATGACGCGCGTGCTTTGGCCGATCAATCCAGATCGCGCAGATGCCGCGCCGCGACCGCCGAGGCGGCGGTACGGTTCTCGACGCCGAGCTTGGCGTAGATGCCTTCCAGGTGCTTCGTCACCGTGCGGGGGCTCAATCCCAAGATCTCGCCGATGTCGCGGCTCGACTTGCCGCGGGAAAGCCAGAGCAACACCTCCGCCTCGCGGCCTGTGATCGGCAGGCGCTCGCGCAGCCGTTCCAGCCCGGCGGCGGCGGGATCGCCGGAGAGGCGCAGCAGGATCTCCGGCCCGGTGCGGCCGATGAAGCTCAAGGTATGGATGCGCCCCTGCGCATCGGTGAGCGTGAGGGGTGCGGCGGTGCCGGCGAGGCACTTGGCCAGCCAGTCGCGCCCGCTCGGGGGAAGACTCAGGGGCTCGCTGGCTCCGAGCGCGGCGAGCACCTGCGCGGCCTGAGGCGTGCACCACAGGACCGCGCCCGCGGCATCGACCGCGAACAAGGTCCGCCCGGCGGTGTCGAGCGCGGCCCGGGCGCTCTGCGCGGCCCGGGCGCTCGCGAGATGGACGCGGATGCGCGCCAGGATCTCGTCGGGGGCGATGGGCTTGGTGACGTAGTCGGTCCCGCCCGCGCCCAGGCCTTTCACGATGTGCTCGGTCTCCGACAGCCCGGTCATGAAGATGACGGGCACGTGGGCGAGATGGCCCTTGGCCTTGAGCCGGCGGCAGGTCTCGAATCCGTCCATGCCCGGCATCACCGCGTCGAGCAGGATGATGTCGGGGGTGATCTCCTCCACGAGGTCGAGGGCGAGGTCGCCGCCGACCGCCACGAGCACCGTGGCGCCGGAGCGCTCGATCGCCTCGGTGAGGAAGCTGAGCGTATCGGGAGAATCATCGACGACGAGGACGATGTCGCGCCGCGTGTCAGGCATCGCGGGCCAACCCCTCCAGAACGCCGACATAGCGGCGCATGTCGTAGGCCGTCACCAGCCCGCGCATCTGCGCGATGAAGGCGGGCGGCACGGCGGCGTCGGTCTCCAACTCGGTGAGCTTGGCCTCGATGCCGCGCACATGGCCGATGCGGCCGAGGCGCAGCAGCGCGGCGACGTGCTCGGCCGGCACGGTTCCGCCGCGCGCCGCTTCTCCCTTCATCGCTTCGGCCGGACGCTCGGGCCGCACGATCGGGCGGGTTTCCGGGCCGGGGTCAGGCAGCGGGCGGGCGGTCCCCAGAAGCCCGGTGATCCTCTCTAAAAGATCCTGCATGTCGAACGGCTTGGCGATGATGTCGTCATGCGGCGCATCCGCTCCGCGGCTCGGACTGATCTCGTGGACGTTGGCCGACATCATCGCGATCCGGGCGGTGAAGCCGGTCTCGCGCAGCGTTCGCGCCACCTCCCAGCCGCTCATGCCCGGCATGGCGATGTCGAGCAGAACCAGCGCCGGCTCGCGCGCCTTCGCCAAAGCGAGGCAGGCCGGGCCATCCGGTGCCTCGGCGACCGTGAAGCCGAGGGGTTCAAGGATCTCGCGCATCAGCGCGCGGTGGGCGGGATCGTCGTCGGCGACGAGAACGAGGCGCCCCGGCTCGGACAAGGCGGGCCGCACCACCGCCGCGGGGGCCGGCATCGCCGCGGGCGCCGGGCGGTTCACCGAGGCCAGCATCAGCCGCACCCGGAAGCAGGTGCCCTCCCCGACCCGGCTCTCGACGGTGATCTCGCCGCCCATCACCTGCGACAGCAGATGCGCGATGGTCAGTCCGAGCCCGGTGCCGGGCGCCGCGCGGGCGGCGGGCATCGAGCCGCGCTCGAACGGCTCGAAGATCCGGCCGAGATCGGCCTCCGGAATGCCGAGCCCGGTGTCGCGGATCGTGAAGACGGCGACCTGCCCGCGATAGGTCATCTCCAGCGCGACCTCGCCCTCGGGCGTGAACTTGATCGCGTTGGACAGCAGGTTGAGCAGGATCTGGCGCAGGCGTTTCTCGTCGGTCGCCACCACCGCCGGCAGGATCTCGGGCCGGGTGAAGCGGAAGGTCAAGCCCGCACCCTCAGCCTGAAGCCGCACCATGTCGACGATCTGGGCGAGGAAATCGGCGAGCCGGATCTCGTTGCGGTGGGTCTGGAGCCGGCCTGCCTCCATCCGCGAGATGTCGAGCAGGCCGTCGATCAGGCCCGAGAGATGCTGGGCGCTGCGGCGGATCACCCGGATACCGTTGCGGCGGGGCTCGGGGATGCTCGGGTCGCCCTCCAGCAACTGTGCGTAGCCGAGCACGGCGTTGAGCGGCGTGCGCAATTCGTGGCTGATGCCGACGACGTAGCGGCTCTTGGCGAGGTTGGCGGCCTCCGCCGTCTCCTTGGCCTGCTGCAGCTTGGCGTCGGTAATCTTGTGGGCGGCGATCTCGGCCTCGTAGAGGGCGGTCTGGCGCGCGGTCTCCTCCTGCGCGACGCGGCGGCTCTCCTGAGCCAGCACGAACAGCCATGCCACCACGCCGAGAATCACGATCAGGATGAAGAACAGGCTGGTGAGCGCCGCGCGCAAGGTTTCCGCGTGCTCCGGATGCGCGGCGGCAGCCCCCGCATGGACGATGACGAGGATCAGCCCGATCACCGTGATCAGGGTCAGCATCAGCGCGATGTAGCGGCCGAGCGGCGCGCCGATCCAGGCGGCGGTGCGGGCGGGCAGCACGCGGGCGAGCGCGTCGTGCGCCTGCACCTCCAACCGTCCGTGCGGCTTGCACAGGTCGCCGCAGCGGGCATCGAGCGAGCAGCACAGCGAGCAGATCGGCCCCGAATAGGCCGGGCACTGGGCCATGTCCTCGGCTTCGAACGGGTGCTCGCAGACCCGGCAGGTGATCTCCGTCCGATCCCAGGCGGTCTGCGGGTCGCGGGCGAGGTAGCGCTTGCCTCCGGTCGCCAGGGCGATGGCGGGTGCGGCGGCGAAGGCGGTGGCGAGCGCCAGCATCGGCGCGAAGGGCTGGAGCGCGTCGCCGAACAGGCCGGCATGGATCAGGCAGCCGGCGAGCAGCGAGAGCACCATCGCCCCGGTGCCCACGGGGTTGATGGCATAGAGATGCGCGCGCTTGAACTCGATGCCCGGCGGCGACAGCTCGAGCGGCTTGTTGACGGCGAGATCCGCGGCGAGCGCTCCGACCCAGGCCGAGACCACGCAGGCATAGAGCGGCAGCGTGCTCTCGATGGTCTTGTCAATGCCGAGTTCCATCAGCAGCAGCGCGATGGCGACGTTGAACACGAGCCAAACCACCCGGCCCGGATGGCTATGCGTGAGGCGCGAGAAGAAGTTCGACCACGCGATCGAGCCGGCATAGGCGTTGGTCACGTTGATCTTGAGCTGCGAGATCACCACGAACAGGCCGGTCAGCGCCAGCGCGACGCCGGGCGAGCCCGAGACGTAGCCGAAGGCGACCGCGTACATCTGCGTCGGCTCGGCGGCGCGCTCCGGCGAGACGCCATGGCCGAGCGCCAGCACCGTGAGGAAGGCGCCGAGCAGGATCTTGAACATGCCGGGCACGATCCAGCCGGCGCCCGCCGAGAGCACCCCGACCCACCAGCGCCAATCGCCCCTCCCCTGAGGCGGTGGCATGAACCGCAAGAAGTCGACCTGCTCGCCGACCTGGGCCAGCAGCGCCAGCAGGATGCCGGAGGCGAGCCCGAACAGGCGCAGGTCGAAGCCCGCGCCCGCGGCTTCCAGGCCAGGATAGCCGGTGAAGGCTTCGAACGGCACCGGCCCCGAGAGCCAGATGCAGAGGAGCGGCAGCAGGTTGAGGCCGATCCAGAGCGGCTGCGTCCAGAGCTGGAACCGGCTGATGAGGCGGATGCCGTAGATCACGAGCGGGATCACCGCCCCCGCACTGACGATATAGCCGATCCACAGCGGCAGGCCGAAGCAGAGCTGCAGCGCCAGCGCCATGATCGCCGCTTCGATGGCGAAGAACAGGAAGGTGAAGCCGGCATAGATCAGCGAGGTGATCGTCGAGCCGAGATAGCCGAAGCCCGCTCCGCGGGTGAGCAGGTCGATATCGACCCCGTAGCGCGCGGCGTAGATGGTGATCGGCGCGGCGGTGGCGAAGATGATGAGCCCGACGACGAGCACGGCGGCGAAGGTGTTGGTGAAGCCCGTGGCGAGCACCAGCGTGCCGCCGATGGCTTCCAGCGCCAGGAATGAGAGCGAGCCGAGCGCCGTCTGCGCGATGCGGAAGGACGACCAGCGCCGCGCTTTCTTGGCGGTGAAGCGCAGGGCATAGTCTTCCAGCGTCTCGTCGGCGACGAGGCGGTTGTAGTCCCGACGGATCGGGATGATGGACCGGGCGCTCAGGGGGCCGTCCTCACGATGGGCGGATCACCGGCTTGCAACGGACGTGCCGGCCAAGAGCCTGTCCAACTGTCCGTCACGGCGGGGCACGGACATCCCTAACGCCCGCTGCTCACGGAATCGAGAGCGGTACGCTACGGTCCGCTCTGCCGGGCGGACATACGCAAAACAGCGTATGGGTGCGCCGCATCATCAAGCCTAGCCTTCCCCTCGTTCGAGCACGGCCGCCGACCGGCAGAGCCGTGCCGAGACGAGATACAGGGGTTGAGGCACGATGGCGGACGACAAGAAGGGCCTGGACTCGGCCCTGCGGCGCAAGCTTCTCATGGGTCTCGCGGGGCTTCCCGCGCTGGCGATGATGCCGCGGATGGCGTTCGCCGCCGCGCCGACCTCGGCCGTCAACACGACCGGGCTCGCGGTGACCGACACGGAAGTCACGGTCGGCATCCTGCACTCGGCCACCGGCACGATGGCGATCTCCGAGACCGGCTCGATCCAGGCCGAGAAGCTCGCGATTGCCCAGATCAACGAGATGGGCGGCGTGCTCGGCCGCAAGATCAAGGTGATCCAGGAGGACGGCGCCTCCGACTGGCCGACCTTTGCCGAGAAGGCCAAGAAGCTTCTCGTCAACGACCATTGCGCCGCGGTGATGGGTTGCTGGACCTCCGCCTCGCGCAAAGCCGCCCTGCCGGTCTTCGAGCAGTATAACGGCCTGCTCTACTACCCGACCTTCTATGAGGGCTTGGAGCAATCCAAGAACGTGATCTACACCGGCCAGGAGGCGACGCAGCAGATCCTCGCCTCGCTCGACTGGGTCGCCAAGGAGAAGGGCGCCAAGTCGTTCTTCATGGTCGGCTCCGATTACATCTGGCCGCGCACCTCGAACAAGATCGCCCGCAAGCACATCGAGAACGTGCTCAAGGGCACGGTCGCCGGCGAGGAATACTTCCCCCTCGGCCACACGCAGTTCAACTCGGTCATCAACAAGATCAAGCTCAAGAAGCCGGACGTGATCTTTGCCGACGTGGTCGGCGGCTCGAACGTCGCCTTCTACAAGCAGCTCAAGGCGGCGGGCATCGACCTCAACAAGCAGACCCTGCTGACGATCTCGGTCACCGAGGACGAGATCGACGGCATCGGCGGCGACAACATCGCCGGCGCCTATTCCTGCATGAAGTACTTCCAGTCGCTGAAGAACCCGAACAACGAGAAGTTCGTCGCCGCCTTCAAGAAGATGTGGGGCGACAAGACCGTCATCGGCGACGTGACCCAGGCCGCCTATCTCGGCCCGTTCCTGTGGAAGATGGCGGTGGAGAAGGCCGGCTCCTTCGATGTCGACAAGGTCGCCGCGGCGTCCGCCGACATCGAGTTCAAGGAGGCGCCGGAAGGCTACGTGAAGGTTCACCCGAACCATCACCTCTGGTCGAAGACCCGCGTCGCCAAGGCCCTGCCGAGCGGCCAGTTCGAGGTGGTCTACGAGAGCCCCGAGCTGATCGAGCCGAACCCCTTCCCGAAGGGCTACCAGTAGTCGCGGACGCTCCGGTCCCCTCCCTCGCGGGAGGGGACACCCGCGATATGACGGGCGTGGCCCGACACTTGCTGCGCTCTCCCAGAAAATTCCGCCGGAGTCACAAGCCATGTTCGGCGACTATTCGCTCGCAGACCTCAGCTCGATCTTCGTGATGCAGGGCTTTGCAGGTCTGATCCTGTTTTCCGTCTACGTGCTGATGGCGTTGGGTCTGGCGATCATCTTCGGCCAGATGGGCGTCATCAACATGGCCCACGGCGAGTTCATGATCCTGGGCGCCTACGTCACCTATCTCTGCTCGACCTTCTTCCAGACCTACCTGCCCTCGCTGTTCGGCGCGTATTTCTTCGTCGCCATGGCGCTGGCCTTCCTGGCGTCCGGGGCGATGGGGATGCTGGTGGAATGGGCGCTGATCCGCCACCTCTACAAGCGCCCGCTCGACACGCTGCTCGCGACCTGGGGCCTCTCGCTGATCCTGCAGCAGGCCTACCGCACGATCTTCGGCCCGCGCGAGGTCGGTGTCGAACTGCCCTCTTGGATGATGGGCTCGATCCCCGTCACCGATTCCATCGAGGTGCAGATCAACGGCCTGTTCGTGATCGCGGTCACCGCCGTCATCACCGTGGGCGTCGCGGTGCTGATGTACCGCTCGCGCTTCGGTGCGCAGATCCGCGCGGTGATGAGCAATCGCCCGATGGCGGGTGCCGTCGGCATCGATACCGAGAAGGTCGATCGCACCACCTTCGGCCTCGGCTGCGGCATCGCCGGCATTGCCGGCTCGGCCTTCACGATGATCGGCTCCACCGGGCCGACCTCGGGCCAGCTCTACATCGTCGATACCTTCCTGATCGTGGTCTTCGGCGGCGCGGCGAGCCTGCTCGGCACCATCGCCTCGGCCTTCTCGATCTCGCAGACCCAATCCACCCTCGAATTCTTCCTCTCCGGCTCGATGGCCAAGGTGCTCACCCTGCTCGCGGTGGTGGGAATCCTGATGCTGCGGCCGCAGGGCCTGTTCACCCTCAAGGTCCGTCGCTGAGGAGCGCGCCCCGATGACGAACCCGAAGACAAGTCCCATGCAGTCCCTGTCGAAGGCGGTCACCGTCAACGACAACCCCTTCATGAAGCCGGTCGAGTGGGTCAGCCTCGCGCTGCTGGCCGGCGTGATCCTGGTGGTCCTGCCGCTCGTGCTCGACGGCTTCCGCCTCAACCTCGTCGGCAAGTACCTCACCTACGCCTTCGTCGCCCTCGGCCTCGTCATCTGCTGGGGCTATGCCGGCATCCTCTCGCTCGGCCAGGGCGTGTTCTTCGGCCTCGGCGGCTACTGCATGGCGATGTACTTGAAGCTGGAGGCTTCGAGCGTCGAAAATACGAAAATCCAGTCGACGCCGGGCATTCCCGACTTCATGGACTGGAACCAGATCACGGAGCTTCCGTGGTTCTGGCACCCGTTCCAGAGCCTGCCGCTGACGCTGCTCCTCGTCGTCGCGGTGCCGGTGGCCTTCGCCTTCCTCATCTCGGTGGCGATGTTCAAGCGCCGTGTCGGCGGCACCTACTTCGCCATCATCACCCAGGCCATCGCCGCGATCCTGACGATCCTGATCGTCGGCCAGCAGGGCTACACCGGCGGCATCAACGGCATCACCGATCTGCGCACCCTCCACGGCTGGGACATCCGCCAGGATAGCGCGAAGTTCGTCCTCTACTTCGTCAATGGCGGCCTGCTGATCGGCTGCATCCTGATGGCGCAGTACGTGAAGAAGTCGAAGCTCGGGCGCATCCTCGTCGCCATGCGCGAGAAGGAGGACCGGGTCCGGTTCTCGGGCTACTCGGTGGCGGGCTTCAAGGTGTTCGCCTACTGCCTCGCGGCCGCCTTCGCCGCGATCGGCGGGGCGATGTTCACCCTCCAGGTCGGGTTCATGTCGCCCTCCTTCGTCGGCATCGTGCCCTCGGTCGAGATGGTGATCTACACCGCGGTCGGCGGGCGCCTCTCGCTCTTCGGCGCGGTCTGGGGGACGCTGCTGGTCAACTGGGCCAAGACGAGCTTCTCCGAATCCTTCCCCGACCTCTGGCTGTTCGGCCTCGGCGGCCTGTTCATCGCCGTGGTGCTGATCTTCCCCAACGGTCTCGCCGGCATCTGGCGCGAGCACATCGAACCCCGCCTGTTCCGCAAGGCCAAGGGTCTGGCCCCCGTCGCCGGCCCCGCCCTGCCCCACGGCACCCCGGCCGAGTGAGGACGAAACCCATGAACGCGGCCATCCTTCCTTCATCCGCCCCCATCGGTACCCCCGCCGACGAGAAGGACTTCCTGCTGGCGGTCGAGGCGCTCACCGTCTCCTTCGACGGGTTCAAGGCGGTCAACGACGTGTCGTTCTACGTCGATCCCGACGAGATCCGGGTCATCATCGGCCCCAACGGCGCCGGCAAGACCACGGTGCTCGACCTGATCTGCGGGCGGACCAAGGCCAGCGCCGGCTCGATCAAGTACAAGGGCCAGGAGCTGACCAAGCTCTCCGAGAGCGCGATCGTCCAGGCCGGCGTCGGGCGCAAGTTCCAGACGCCCTCGATCTACGACGACCTGACGGTGTTCGAGAATCTCGAGATCTCGTTCCCCCGCGGCCGCTCGGTGTTCGGGGCGCTGACCTTCAAGCGCGACGCCGAGGTGCGCGACCGCATCCACGAGATCGCCCAGACCATCTTCCTGAAGGACCAGCTCGACGAGCGGGCCGAGTTCCTGAGTCACGGTCAGAAGCAGTGGCTGGAGATCGGCATGCTGCTGATCCAGGACCCGGAGCTGCTGATGCTCGACGAGCCGGTCGCCGGCATGAGCGTCGGCGAGCGGATCAAGACCGCCGAACTCTTGAACCAGATCATCAAGGGCCGCTCGGTGCTCGTCATCGAGCACGACATGAAGTTCGTCGAGGACATCGCCCACCGCGTCACCGTGCTCCACCAGGGCAAGGTGCTCTCCGAAGGGTCGATGGAGCGGGTCAAGAACGACCCGAAGGTCATCGAAGTCTATCTCGGCCACTGAGGGCGAACGGATCATGCTCCAGACTTCTCCCTCCCCGCTCGTGCCGCCGGTCGTGCCCGGCACCCAAGCCATGCTGTCGATCTCCGACCTCCACTCGGCCTACGGCCAGAGCGAGGTGCTCCACGGCATCGACCTCGACGTCGCGCCGGGCGAGATCGTCGCCGTGATGGGCCGCAACGGCATGGGCAAGTCGACGCTCATGAAGACGCTGATGGGCATCGTGCCGACGAAATCCGGCACGATCACCGTGGACGGCACCGACGTCACCAGCCTGAAGAGCCATGCCCGCGTGGCCAAGGGGCTGGCCTACGTGCCGCAGGGCCGGATGATCTTCTCGACCATGACGGTGCAGGAGAACATCGAGACGGGCCTCACCGTCACCGGCTCGCGCAAGGTGCCGCAGGACCTCTACACGATGTTCCCGGTGCTGCTGGAGATGAAGGGCCGGCGCGGCGGCAACCTGTCGGGCGGCCAGCAGCAGCAGCTCGCCATCGCCCGGGCGCTTGCCAGCAAGCCGAAGGTTCTGCTTCTCGACGAGCCGACCGAGGGTATTCAACCCTCGATTATTCGCGAAATGGGGCGTACGCTGAAGAAGATTCGCGACGAGCGCGGTCTGTCGATCGTCGTCTCGGAGCAAGTGCTGAGCTTTGCCATGGACGTGGCCGACCGGGTTCTCGTGATCGAGAACGGCTCGATCGTCCACGAGAGTCTGCGTGCCGACATCGACGAGGCGCAGGTCGCCCGCTTCCTCTCGGTCTGAGGATCTTCTCGATGGCCGATTACGAGATTTTCGAGCTCGGCGACGTCGTCCTGCAGTCGAAGCAGACGATCCGTGGGGCGCGGCTCGCCTACAAGACCTACGGCACGCTCAACGCCGCGAAGGACAACGTCATCGTCTATCCCTGCTGGTATTCCGGCACGCATCTCGAGAACGAGTGGCTGATCGGGCCGGGCAAGGCGCTCGATCCGGACCGGTACTTCATCATCGTGCCGAACATGTTCGGCAACGGGTTGTCGTCCTCGCCGAGCAACACGCCGGCACCCTTCAACGGGCCGCGCTTTCCCAAGGTTACGGCCTACGACAACGTGGTGCAGCAGCACCGGCTGGTGACGGAGGTCTTCGGCATCGAGCGGATCAAGCTCGTCACCGGCTGGTCGATGGGCGCACTCCAGACCTTCCACTGGGGCGCGATCTTTCCTGACATGGTCGAGCGCATCCTGCCGTTCCAGGGCTCGGCCAAGTGCTCGCGGCACAACTTCGTCTTCCTGGAGGGCGTCAAGGCGGCGCTCCAGGCGGATGCCGCCTTTGCCGATGGGTTCTATGCCGAACAGCCGCAGAAGGGCCTGCGCGCCGCCGCCCGGGTCTATGCCGGATGGGGCTTCTCGCAGACCTTCTACCGGGTCGAGGCCGACCTGAAGCAGATGGGCTACGCCTCGCTCGAAGACTTCCTCGTCGGCTTCTGGGAAGGCTGGCTGCTCGAAAAGGACGCCAACAACCTGCTGGCCATGCTCTGGACTTGGCAGAACGGCGACATCTCCGCCAACAATCTCTACGGCGGTGATCTCAAGAAGGCGCTCGGCGCGATCAAGGCCAAAGCCTTCGTGATGCCCGCCTCGACCGACCTGTATTTCCCACCCGAAGACAGCGCCATCGAGGTCGAGCACATGCCGAACGCGGAGCTGCGCACGGTCGAGACCTATTGGGGCCACTTCGCCGGCGGCCCCGGCACCTCGCCCGAAGACATCAAGGTGCTGGATGCGGCGCTGAAGGAGCTGCTCGCCAGCTGAGCCACCAGCGGGGCGCCCCGGCGACCCGCCCGAACCGATCCGGCGCCGACCCGCGCCGGATGAACGAAGAACGACAACAACGATCCACGGGGGCGGCCGGACCAGCACCGGACACGCAACGGGGACGGCTGCCAAAAATCCGGACAGTAAAGGAGTAAAGGAAATGCCCGAGACCCTGATCAAGGTCGATCTCACGCAGTCGGCCTACGACAACGACATGGTGCACAACCGCTGGCACCCGGACATTCCGATGGTCGCGACCGTGAAGCCCGGCGACGACTTCATCGTCGAGACCTATGACTGGACCGGCGGCTTCATCAAGAACAACGATTCCGCCGACGACGTGCGCGACATCGACCTGTCGATCGTGCACTTCCTGTCCGGCCCGATCGGCGTCGAGGGTGCCGAGCCCGGCGACCTGCTCGTGGTCGATCTGCTCGATATCGGCGCCAAGCCCGAGAGCCAGTGGGGCTTCAACGGCTTCTTCTCGAAGAACAACGGCGGCGGCTTTCTCGACGAGCACTTCCCCCAGGCGCAGAAGTCGATCTGGGATTTCGAGGGCATGTTCACCAAGTCGCGCCACGTGCCCGGCGTGCGCTTCCCCGGCCTGATCCATCCCGGCCTGATCGGCTGCCTGCCCGATCCGAAGATGCTGGAGACCTGGAACACCCGCGAAAAGGCGCTTTACGACACCAACCCGAGCCGGGTGCCGGCGCTGGCCACCCTCCCCTTCGGGCCGACCGCGCATATGGGCCGGCTGAAGGGTGACGCCAAGGACAACGCCGCGGCGACGGGCGCGCGCACGGTGCCGGGACGCGAGCATGGCGGCAATTGCGACATCAAGGATCTGTCGCGCGGCTCGAAGATCTACTTCCCCGTCTACGTGCCGGGCGCCGGCCTCTCGATGGGCGACCTGCATTTCAGCCAGGGCGACGGCGAGATCACCTTCTGCGGCGCCATCGAGATGGCGGGCTGGGTCCACCTCAAGGTCAGCCTGATCAAGGACGGTATGGCCAAGTACGGGATCAAGAACCCGATCTTCAAGCCGTCGCCGATCACCCCGAAATACGACGATCACCTGATCTTCGAGGGCGTCTCGGTCGACGAGTACGGCAAGCAGCATTACCTCGACGTCACGGTCGCCTACCGCCAAGCCTGCCTCAACGCGATCGAGTACCTGAAGAAGTTCGGCTACTCGGGCGCCCAGGCCTACTCGATCCTCGGCACCGCCCCGGTCCAGGGCCACATCTCCGGCGTTGTCGATATCCCGAACGCCTGCGCCACGCTTTGGATTCCGACCGGCATCTTCGACTTCGACATCAACCCGTCCGAGGCCGGGCCGACGAAGTTCCTCGACGGCTCGATCCAGATGCCGCTCTCGCCGGATCTCTGAATCTCTTGGTTTGCCGCCCTCTCCGGGCGGCAAACCGCACACACTTTGCCTGAGAGTGCTTGAGATGCCGGTCTACGATTACGCCTGCGAGAGTTGTGGTCCGTTCACGGTGCTGCGCCCGATGGCGCAGTTCAAGGACCCGCATGACTGCCCGGATTGCGGCGGGGAATGCCAGCGCGCCTTCCTCACCGCCCCGCGGATCTCCGGCATGGATGCCGGCCTCAAGGCGGCCCACGCCACCAACGAGCGCAGCCGCCACGAGCCGCGGCGCTCCGGTGCCCATGGGGCCGGTTGCGGCTGCTGCTCGCCGAAGAAGACGTCCGCCGCACCCGCGGCGGCCAAGAGCTTCCCGAACGCGCGGCCCTGGATGATCAGCCACTGATCGAACGGCCGTCTCGGCGGCGGGCGCCCGGTGTGCCCGTCGCTCCACATCCGGAAGGATGGATCGAACCGAAGAACAGCTCCGCGAGGGAGCCGCCGGCCGCGACACGACAAGCGGGACGAACCCTGTGGGCAGGCCGGCGCAGAGGACGGGTTGGGGACTGACGATGCTTGAGCGAATGACACAGACACGGGCCAGACGCCGCCGCGGCGTGAGAATCGGAACGGCCGGAGCCCTGCTGGCGGCAAGCCTGACCACGGCGACCGGCGTCTCCGCGCAGCAACCCTCGCCGGTGGGTCAGTTCAACGATCAGACCCAGCCGCGCACCGATCCGCGCATCGCCGAGAAACCCAGCGATCCCGTCCGCGTCGGCCCGCTGGCGCCCTGGGCCACCCACATGGCCGAGCGCGGGCTCACCTTCGACATCAACATCTACAACTTCTACCAAGCCAACCCTTCGGCCGGCCTGCGCACCGGAGAGCAGTCGAACTCGACTTACTTCGTCCTCTCCATGACCGCCGACATGCAGCGCATCGCCAACATCAGTGGCGGCACCATCAAGTTCACGCAGACCTTCTTCGGCAACGTCCGCAACCTCAACATGGCCGCCGATATCGGCGACACCACGGTCGGCTACCAGCCACCGTTCAACCCCAACAACAACCGCCTCTCGCTGCTCACCTATCAGCAGAAGCTGCTTGATGACCGCCTCGTCATCGAAGTCGGCCGCACCCACCCCGATCGTTACTACGGCCTGCCGCCGTGCAACTCGATCAATTCCTGCTTCCAGGACCTGTTCTACATCAACGCCGGCTTCACCTCGCCGCTCTACGCGGTCTGGGGCGCGAACGCCGCCTACCAGCTCTCGCCCACCAGCTACGTCCAGGCCGGCGCCTTCTCGGTGAACCCCGGCACCAACGCACTGTCGGGCTACGATTTCGGCTACGAGCGGCTCTCGGGCGCGCTGGTGATGACCGAGATCGGCACCAAGACCGACTACACCATGACCGCCTATCCCGGCCGCGCCTCGCTCACCGGCTTCTTCAACACGGCGGATCACGACGACAACTTCAAGACGGTGTTCGGCACCTCGAAGGGCCTGAACCCCGGCGCCCCGGTGCTGCAGAAATCGGGCACGTCCGGCATCGTGCTCACCGGCACGCAGACGGTCTGGCGCGCCGATGGCGGCCTTGTCGCCAACCCGCACCCGACCGCGATTTCGCTCTATACCGGCACGGGCTATTCCTTCGACCCGACGGTGCCGATCCGCTTCAACTCGTTCGTCGGCGTACGCCTCGACGCGCCCGACCAGAGCCGGCCCAACGACAGCTACGGCCTGAAGATGAACTGGCAGCGTTTGTCGGAGAACTACACGCAGTTCCTGTCTGACGCGAACTTCATCTCGGGCGGCTCGGGCGCCCCGTACTCGCGCGACAAGTTCGTGTTCGAGGCCAACGCACACTTCGACGTCGGCGCGGGCGTGATCATCGAGCCGGTGGTCCAGTACGTGGTCAACCCGAACTCGTTCTGGAACCCCTTCACCGCGCGGCGCGCCAAGGACGGCTTCTACGCCGGCGCCACCCTCGTCGTCCCGCTCGGCACCTTGCTCGGCCTCGCTCCGGGCTAGCCCTTTTTCCGAGCCAAGAAAGGGGGCTCGCGCGACGGGCCCCTCCCCTCACACCAACCGGAGGAAACACCGCCATGATGCACGGTGATATCTCGTCGAGTCAGGACAGCGTCGGCGTCGCCGTCGTGAACTACAAGATGCCCCGGCTGCACACGAAGGCCGAGGTGTTGGAAAACGCCAAGAAGATCGGCGACATGATCATCGGGATGAAGGCCGGTCTGCCGGGCCTCGATCTCGTGATCTTCCCCGAATACTCGACCCACGGCATCATGTACGACGCGGGCGAGATGTACGAGACCGCCTCCTCCATCCCCGGTGCGGAGACCGACATCTTCGCCGACGCTTGCCGCAAGGCCAAGGTCTGGGGCGTGTTCTCGCTCACCGGCGAGCGCCACGAGGAGCATCCGCGCAAAGCCCCCTACAACACGCTCATCCTGATGAACGACCAGGGCGAGATCGTGCAGAAGTACCGCAAGATCATGCCCTGGACCCCGATCGAGGGCTGGTATCCCGGCGACCGCACCTACGTCTCGGACGGCCCGAAGGGCCTCAAGATCAGCCTCATCATCTGCGACGACGGCAACTATCCCGAGATCTGGCGCGACTGCGCGATGCGCGGCGCCGAACTCATCATCCGTTGCCAGGGCTACATGTATCCGGCCAAGGAACAGCAGGTTCTGATCTCGAAGGCGATGGCGTTTGCCAACAATACCTACGTGGCAGTCGCCAACGCCGCCGGGTTCGACGGCGTCTACAGCTATTTCGGCCACTCGGCGATCATCGGCTTCGACGGCCGCACGCTCGGCGAGTGCGGCGAGGAGGAGATGGGCATCCAGTACGCCGCGCTCTCGAAGTTCCTGATCCGCGATTTCCGCGCCCACGGCCAGTCGGAGAATCACCTCTTCAAGCTGCTGCACCGCGGCTACACCGGCATGATCAACTCGAAGGAGAACCGGCACGGGATGTCGGAATGCCCCTACGACTTCTACCGCCGCTGGATCGAGGACCCCGACGGCACCCGCGACGCGGTGCGCGCCATCACCCGCTCCAGCGTCGGCACCGAGGAATGTCCGATCGAGGGCATCCCCTTCGTCGGCAAGGGCGAGGGCCCGCCCGACCCGCGCTGAACCCGGCTCGAGCCGAAGCGCCACGTCACGCGGCCGAGCGCCCTCCACCCGGACCGGTTGGAGGGCGTTCTCCGTAGTCCGCATGCGGTACGTTTGTCGGTGATCTCCCGAATGACTCGTTGCCTTCGTTGACCGACGTTTTTTGGCGAAGCAGCGTGTTTGCCGGCGGGGAGTGCCATGTTTGTCGGTTTGCGAATGCCGGCCCGTCCCGTTGTGCCGGTTAGGAACGACGCCCAAGACCGATCCGACCGATCGCGCCGAACTCACGCAGCATGATGTCGGGGACGGCACGAATGACTTGATCGCCCACAAGATGACGCTGCCTGTCGTTGGCCAATTTGAAGTAATCGATATCGATGGCCATCCCTGCCAACAGCGTCCATCTTCCCGGCGAACGAGCACTCCCCCTTCGGCCTGCTCGATGTTCAGTCCCTTTGTGTGGTGGTACGCCTGGGCGTGCATCGAGAGATGCGCTATAGGACAGGTTCTCCACGGCAGCGCCACAACGACTGAGGCGATCCGTCGGGCAATCCAAGCTCGTCAAGAGAGCGTGAGAGCGGCGTCCAACGCGACGGCGTCAGCCCGGCCACACTTCAGAAGTGGCGTGGTCGGGAGACATCGGCGGACGCGCGCATGGGGCCGAATAGAAGCGCGGTTCACCGTCCTGAGCCCGGAGGAGGAAGCCATCGTCGTTGCCTTCCGGCGGCATATTCTTCTGCCGTCGGACGATTGCCTTGATGCGCTCCAACCCAGCGTCGAGCTCGCCTTCGTCGATCAGGGCTACACCGGCCAGAAGCCGGCCACAGGCGCGCGAGTGGAGGGGGAATCAATACCAGAGATTTTCCCCCTCCACCGCCGCGCGCAGAGGTCTTGAGGCTCCAGCCCGATACGATCAGGCCGGATTTGCCCCTAGACGCGTTCAATCTCGAGATAGCCGATCACGCCCATCGCGTCCTCTGTGTAGGTCGTCTGTCGGACGTCGGCTGGCTGAAGGTCCTGCGCGAAGCTCTCGATTTCCTCACGGGAGCGGTACAACAGGTACCAGTCCATGAAGACTTCCATATAAGCCTCCTCTGGGACGCCCCAGAGAAAGTTCGGAATGAGGAGCCGTCCGCCTTCGTTGAGGTGCTCGAAGAGAATGCGCGTCAGGCGCGCCGCGACCCTTGCATCGAGATAGTCGTAGAGCCCCGCAGCATAGATGAGGTCAAAGCGGCCCAGGTCCGTCTTTTCCGAGAGAATGTTTCGGACGGTGACCTGTCGCGTCTCGATCGCATCTGAGATCGAGCTGCGGTAACCATCGACAACCGCAAGGCTGGAAGCGTCTTGATCGGTTGCGAGGAGACGCCCAACCCGTCCGTCCGTCAGGGCGATGCTGAGTTCCGCCTCGCGCAGATGGCCGCTGGCGACCGACAAGATCGAGGGTCGATCCCGGCGTGCCGCGGCCTCGTCGATCTTCCCGGCCAAGATGGACCGGCGGTGGCGCACCGCTTCGCACGCCGTCACACCCACAGTGAACGTCATGACCGTGCGCCCGGCCTCCGTTGCGGCTTCCTGCGAGGGCCGCGCGGTTGGGTGGCGATAGACGAAGTCGAGAAGCCCGGCATCGCCGGGGTAGCCACGGGGCTTCGTGAAGGAGTGGCGCGTGAAGGGGCACTCGTGAACGAGGCTGGCCAGGGCATGTGCGCGGGCCGCCGGCAGCACGGCTTCCCGCCATGTCCGGTCGCTGAAGGTCTCCTTCAGCACCCTGAGCAGATCGATGACCGCGTCCGTCAGCCCCGTGTAATTTCCCGGAACCGCAAGTCCGAGAAGGCTGGTCAAGGCGCGGCTGACGTCATCCGCCACCACCGGATAGAGCGCCGCCGGCAGCTCCGTCGGGATCCGACCGCCATCGAGTCGTGATCGTTCAAACGCCCTGAGCGAAGCGAAATCGCGCAAGCGATCCGGGTCACGAGATAAAGAAAGTTGCCCACTCGACATGCTCGACCGCCCTTAGCCCCGACGCCGGAGCGCATCCGGGTCTTATGGTTAAGGTTAATGAATGGTTAAGCTTTGTCCAGAGGCTTGTCGCGCTTGTTCAACGGCTTCGTATATCCGTGCCTGTAGGCAGGGCGTCCGTATCTCGACGCGCTTTTTCGTTCTTATGTGAGCGTTTTTCGCTCTGATCCGGCGACGCGCGGCCTGCTCAGCGCTGCCAGGGCCTGTGCCGTGCGCGCCGCACCGGCCGATCAGGGCGTGGGACCGCCAAAGATCCCGAATGATGACGCATCAAGGATTTGATACCCAGGCAGTGCGATCCACAGCGATGGAGCCCGCATTAAGGGTTTTGGGACACCGCGTTGGTATCGATGCTGGATGAGGCTCGGTCCACGATGAACAGCGATACGCTCGATTTACTCGATCAGGAGCTCGGCAAGCGTTGGTTTCAACGCCGTTCGCCGATTCTGAATGCCGCTTTCCGGGCGCAATACGCACAGGCGATGCGCGAAGAGATGGGTCGCGCGTGTCAGTTGGTGGGCCTGCTCTACGTCGCGTTCGGCGTGATGGATGCGCTCCTCATCCGCGACATGCTCCCCTACCTCATCGCGCTGCGTCTCGTGCTCGGCGTGGGCTATGTCACTTCGATCATGCTGCAGGTCCGTCGCGGCGTCGATACGCAGGCCCTCGAGCTTCAGTGCTCACTCGGCATCTATGTCGGCTTCGCAGCCTGGCTCTATCTTGCGACCCAGAGCTCCGATGAAACAGCGATCCTCTACTATGCCGGATACGGCTTGATCTTCATGCTGGTCGCAAATCTGTTTTTTAACCTCAGTTTCAGGTTCGCCCTACTTTCGTCAGGCCTGATCACCGCGACATTCCTGTTCTGGGCCCTCCGTTCGAATGGCAATTTATCCTACATCATCTGCTTTAGTTCCTTATATATACTGAGTTTTATGCTCACGGCGTTCCTCAATCTCAAGTACAATCGAGAGCGGTACCGCGTGCATTTGAACGCGTGCCGGGCCGAGCTGCAGCAGCGTGAGGTCGTCCAACGCGGCGAGGAGCTGTTCCGGCTGTCCACGACCGACGTCCTGACGGGCTTGGCCAACCGCCGTGCGATCGACAGCGTCCTGCAGGAACTCTGGCTCGCCAATGTCAACTCGGGGCAGGCGTTCGGCGTGATCCTGATCGATGTCGATTTCTTCAAGCTCTACAACGACCGCTACGGGCATCAACGGGGCGATAGCTGCCTCGCCGCTTTGGGTGAGGCGATGCGCGGCGCTGCCGATAAGCGGCGGTATGCTATCGGGCGCTTCGGAGGCGAGGAGTTCGCGGCGCTCTTTCAGGCGGATTCAGCCGAACAGGTTCTCGAATTCGCTGAGGAGGTTCGTCAAGCCGTCGAGGCGTTGCAGATCCCCCATGCAGCACGGCGTGATCCGCTCTCCCATGTCACGGTGAGCATCGGAGCGGCGTTCTCCGCGGATGTCGCGGACGATAAGCCGGAGCGTGCGATTTCCGCAGCTGACGACGCTCTCTATGTCGCGAAGGAAGAAGGCCGCAACCGCGCGCGAATCTTCAATGCGAGGATGCGCCATAGCACCGAGAGCGATGATCTGAATGCGGAGATGCTTCGAGCGGCTGTCACGGACGGGCGCATATCCGCGGTCTTTCAGCCCATCGTCGATGTCTCAAGCGGACGCATCTGGGCCGCGGAAACGCTGATGCGGCTCAAGGACACGCAAGGCCGTGCGATCTCCCCAGAAACGTTCATCCCTGTCGCCGAGCGCACGGGCGCCATTCTTGAGATGGGCGCATGGATCCTGCGTCAGGCTTGCGACCTTCTCGCGAGCGAGCCCGAACTACCCATCGTCAGCGTGAACATCTCCGCACGACAAATCTCCGAACCGAACTTCATCAGTTCCGTCGAAGCCATCGTCCGAGCCGCCGGCATCGCTCCGTCACGCCTTGCTCTGGAGATCACCGAGAGCGGGGAGATCAGTGGCAATCCAGAAGTCGCTCAGTTGATGGATCGGCTCAACACGATCGGGATCCGCGTTTGGCTGGATGATTTCGGGACGGGTTTTGCGGGCCTTACCTGCCTGAGTGAACTGCGTTTTGATATGGTGAAGATCGACCGTTTCTTTGTGCAGAGCTGTGATACCCCACGTGGGGCAAAACTGCTTAAGAATATCATCGACTTGGTCAACAATTGCGCTCAGCGGCCGATCGTCGAAGGCGTTGAAGAGGCGTGGCAGATCGACCTTGTGTCGTCCTTCGGCGCGGATCTGTTTCAAGGCTATCACCTCGGCAGGCCAATGCCCCGCAGCGAACTTAAGCTGATGCTTTCTGAGTATTTGCCTTCAAACGAGAATTTAGAAATGCAGCACGGTAGTTGAGTGTATTGCCTTCTATGTGGCGTGTTTGACTTGCGATTGCGTCACACTTCAGCCAAGGCATTCGCGGATCTGCGCTCATCACGAAAAATGGAGCCTCGGAAATTCTCAGCGGCCTCAGGCCTGGGTCCGTCGAACAGTAAGATCCTCGCTGGTGCGGCATCCGCTTTCGAGGTGCCGCCCGGCTCGTAGGCGATAGCAAGGGCGCAACGCTGAATGCCGATCCGGCGACCGGCTGACCTCAAAGTGCCCAGGCAATCATAGGTATTGATGCGAAGAGGATTGTCACCCGCCCAGAGCCAGATGGGACGGCCTGCAAGAAGCTCACGGAACTTTGCGTCGCGTGTGCCGCCGCACGAGTGTATTGTGCAATCTGCGACACCATAGAGCTGCCTGATCAGGGAGTGATGATCATGCGTGCTATCTACGTGTTCCTACTTGCGCTTTCCCTCGCCACTGGGGCGTTCTGGGCAACGATGCTCATCAGCCCACCGAAGACAAGAGCGGCACCGACTGCCTTAGCCGATACGTGGGTGGTCAAGACGGATCAGCCGCCGATCGCGGACGACTACGATCCAGAGTTCTGAATTGGGCTAAAAGGCCTGCTACGGCCTATGCCGATACGTGGGGCGGCGGTCGTGTCATGTGCGATCGCGGAAGGGTCACACTGCGAGCCGCGCTGATCGGCACCTCAGCCGTTGAGCTGTCTCCCCATCTCCTGGTTCGTTATTGACACGGCCCCTGATGGTCAGAGACCGCGCCCAGCTCAATGGGGGCGACCATGTCGCTTCACACCGCTTCCGTGACCGCCGATCTCATCGTCACAGCGCTCGGATTAGATCTTCGCACGCGCGCCGCTCAGATGCCGGGGCAGATGTCCTCAGTGCGATTGATGCCGGCTTTCACCTTAACCGCTGCCGGCTGAAGGGGGCGGCGCGTGGAAACGGCGAAGCTGCCCTCAGGGGCAAGCGCCATCCCATGTGGCGCGCAACCGCGCCCCGATCCTGAACCCGGCCGCCGCGAACGGGAGGCAATTAGTTTCTTCAATCGTCCTCGCCACGGCGGTCTAACCGCGGAGGTCGGGCCCGCCTGTTCGGTGCCTGGGCAGCGTCGAGGAGGACGAAGATGGCGGCGACCCCGCGCGAGATCAGGCTGACGGAAGAGCGCCGGCGCCTCGACGTAATCTGGGAGGATGGTATGGCCTCCCACCTCACGGCCGCGACGCTTCGTGCCCATAGCCGCAGCGCCGAGACCGTGCGTGCTGGGATCGACGGGCTCCCCCCGCGCTGCCGCACGACATCGCGATCACCGACGTCGTGCCGGTCGGCGCCTACGCCGTGAACCTCGTCTTCTCCGACGGGCACGACCGCGGAATCTTCCCCTGGTCCTACCTGCGCGCGCTCGGCGACGACACGACCCCGTGTGCGGCCGAACGCGCGGCGGCGTGAGGGAGACGGCGATGAGCGCAGCGCAAGACGCGATTCAGGACGCGACCTCGGAGGTCGCCTGCGACGTGCTGGTGATCGGCGGCGGCACCGCCGGGCCGATGGCGGCGCTGAAGGCCAAGCTGCGCAACCCGGCGGCCCGGGTGATCTTGCTGGAGAAAGCCAACGTCAAGCGCTCGGGCGCGATCAGCATGGGCATGGACGGGCTGAACAACGCCGTCATCCCCGGCTACGCCACGCCGGAGCAGTACACCAAGGAAATCACCATCGCGAACGACGGCATCTGCGATCAGGCGCCGGTCTACAAATATGCCGAAAACTGCTTCGAGATCATCCAGGAACTCGACCGCTTCGGCATCCGCTTCCAGCGCGACGGCAACGGCGATTACGACGTCAAGAAGGTGCACCATCTCGGCACCTACGTGCTGCCGATGCCCAACGGCGACACCGTCAAGAAGGCGCTCTACCGGCAATTGCGCAAGGCGCAGGTGCTGATCTCGAACCGCTTCATGGCGACCCGGCTTCTCAACGCGCCCGACGGCGCGGTGGCCGGGGCGGTGGCGGTCAACACCCGCACCGCCGAGTTCCTGGTGATCCGCGCCAAGGCGGTGATCCTCTGCCTCGGGGCGGCCGGGCGGCTCGGCCTGCCGCA
Organism: Methylorubrum sp. SL192; assembly: GCF_026672325.1. Classification (NCBI taxonomy): domain Bacteria; kingdom Pseudomonadati; phylum Pseudomonadota; class Alphaproteobacteria; order Hyphomicrobiales; family Methylobacteriaceae; genus Methylorubrum; species Methylorubrum sp. SL192. The sequence continues at coordinate 2,586,225 of NZ_JAPPQV010000003.1, read as the reverse complement.
TTCGGGCTATCTGTGGGGCACCTACGAGAACGCCGCCAATTCCGGCGACGGCTATTCGATGGCCTATCACGCGGGTGCCGGGCTCGCGAACCTCGAATGCTTTCAGATCAACCCGCTGATCAAGGACTATAACGGCCCCGCCTGCGCCTACGTCGCCGGGCCGTTCGGCGCCTACACCGCCAACAGCGAGGGCAACCGCTTCATCGAGTGCGACTACTGGTCGGGCCAGATGATGCAGGAATTCTACAACGAACTCTCGAGCGGCAAGGGCCCGGTCTTCCTCAAGCTCGACCATCTCCACGCCGACACGGTCTCGGAAATCGAGACGATCCTGCACAAGGTCGAGCGGCCCTCGCGCGGACGCTTCCACGAGAACCGCGGCACCGATTACCGCCACCGTATGGTCGAGATGCACATCTCGGAGGTGGGTTTCTGCTCCGGCCACAGCGCGTCGGGCGTGTTCGTGGACGAATTCGCCCGCACCACCGTGCCGGGCCTGTATTCGGCCGGCGACATGGCCAACGTCCCCCACAACTACATGCTCGGCGCCTTCACCAACGGGGCGGTGGCGGGCGAGCACGCCATCGACCACGCGGGGGCGATCGACCTGCCTGAGATCGATGCCGAGGCGGTGGCGCGCGAGCGCGAGCGGGTGCTGGCGCCGACGCGGCGCGAGGACGGCATTCCGCCGAACCAGATCGAGTACAAGACCCGCCGCTTCGTCAACGACTACCTGCAGCCGCCCAAGGTCACGGCGAAGATGGAGATCGGGCAGCGGCGCTTTGCCGAGATCCGGGAGGATCTGGAGACGCGGATGGTCGCCCGTGACAGCCACGAACTGATGCGGGCGCTGGAGGCGTCCTCGATTCTCGACTGCGCCGAGATGGCCGCCCACGCCTCGCTCTACCGCACCGAGAGCCGTTGGGGCCTCTACCACAACCGCACCGACTACCCCGAGAAGAACGATGCGGAGTGGTTCTGCCACACGATCCTGCGGAAGGTGGAGGGCCGCATGGTCAGCGAGAAGCGGCCGATCACGCCGTACATCGTGCCGATCGAGGCGGACGAGCGCGGCGCCTACGACCGCCAGCGTGTCCGCAAGCAGGCTTGAGCCCGGAGACATCCATGCCCCTCGCCCACCAGCCCAGCACGGTCCCGGTCACCGTGGACCCGGAAAAATGCATCGCCGACAAGGGCTGCACGGTCTGCGTCGATGTCTGCCCCCTCGACGTGCTGCGGATCAGCGACCTCACCGGCAAGGCCCACATGAAGTACGACGAGTGCTGGTACTGCATGCCCTGCGAAACCGACTGCCCGACCGGCGCCGTCACCGTCCAGATTCCCTACCTGCTGCGGTGAGCCCGATGCCCATCACCGATCCGTTCGAGGATTTCGGCGACGTTGCCGAGATCGCCCGCGGCCTCGACGATGCCGACCCGGCGGTGCGCCGCGTCGCGGTCCTCGCGCTCGCCGAGACCGCCGACCCGGACGCCGTGCCCCCGCTCGCCCGGGCCGCCGCCGATCCCGATCCGGATGTGCGGCGGCAGGCGGCCCTCTCGCTCGGCGGCTTCGACGGCCCCGAAACCGCAGCCGCGCTGGCGGGCGCGCTCACCGATCCCGACCGTTCGGTCGCGACGGCGGCGGCCGAGAGCCTGACGGAGTTGAAGGATGCCCGCGCCGGCGATCCGCTGCTGCCGCTCGCCGGGCACGGCGATGCCTTCGTGCGGGCGGCGGCCCTGCGGGCGCTGCGGGGGCTGAGGCTGCCCGCCGCGCTCGGGCCCGCGGTTGCGGCGCTCGGCGATCCGGAGCCGGCGGTGCGGGCGCAGGGCGTCGGCGTCATCGCCTACCTGAAGCGGGAGGAGGCGCTGCCCTCGCTCATCGCCGCGACCCGCGACGCGGATGCCGAGGTGCGCCGCGCCGCGGTCGGCGGCCTCGCCTTCGCCCGCCACGGCAGCGCCGTCGAGGCGATCGCGGCCGCGCTGCACGACGCCGAGTGGAGCGTCCGCGAGACCGCCGCCGAGGCCCTCGGACGGGCCGGGACGGCCGAAGGTGCCGAAGCAAGCGGCGAGGTGCTGATCGCGGCGCTCGGCGACGCCACGTGGCAGGTTCGCCAGAAGGCCCTGCGCAGCCTCGGGCGGCTCAGGTTCCGCCGCGCTGTGCCGACGGTGCTCGCGGCGTTGTCCGAGGAGATGGCGTCCCTGCGCAAGGAGGCGGCCGCCGCGCTCGGCGAGATCGCCGACCCGGCCGCGCAAGCGGGGCTGGAGGGCATCGCGAACGATCCCGATCCGGACGTGCGCAAGACCGCGCGCTGGGCGCTGGCGCGGCTGGCGGCGTAGGGAGTGCCTCGCTCCGGTCACGGGGCCGGAGCCGGGCTCACCCCTCGGTCAGGACGATCTCCTGCAGCCGCCCGGGCCGCACCAAGCGGATATGCGTCGCATCGACGGACACGATGCCCTCGCGCTGGAACCGCTTGAGCATCATCGTCACCCATTGCCGGGTCGAGCCGACGAGGGCCGCGAGTTCGTCGTGGGTGATGCGGCGGCGGATGATCACCGTGCCGTTCTCAGGGATGCCGTAGAGCTCGCCGAGATTGAGGAGAAGCTGGGCCAACCGCTCGATCACCGAGCGTGTGCCGAGCATCTGCGCCATGGCGGTGTAGCAGCGCCCCTTGGCCTCCAGCGCGGCGATGAGGCAGATCGCGAAGCCCGGCATCTGGCGGATCAGCCCGCGCAGGGTCGCGCTCGACAACACGGTGACGCGCACCGGCTCGATCGCCACGCCCGACCATTGATGGCAGCCGCCGCCATAGATGCTGGGGCCGCCGATGAAGTGGCCCGGCGTCCAGTAGGCCAGCGTCACCTGCCGGCCCGACGGCCCCGAATAGAACACCCGGACCCGCCCCTCCTCGATCAGGAAGATGCCCTCGTGCGGCGCCCCTTGAGTGAAGACGCTCTCGCCGGGCGCGAGGCTCACCGTGCGGCCGGCGGCGCGCACCCGGGCGCTCTCGGCGGGGGTGAGCCCGTCGAGGAAGCCCGCGCCGTCGTCGAGCCCCTCGACTGTCTCGCTGAGGAACAGCGCGCTGGCGATCAGGGGCGCCGGACGGCGGGGTTCGGACAGGGCGAGCGGTGCCGACGACATGGGAACCTCGGGAACATGAGAACGTCGGGGAAACGTTCGGGTGCGAGGCCCTGAGCATGACCCATCTCCCGCTCTCGATTATCGGCGCGGCCTGCTTGAGAGCAATTCCAAATCGGGCGGTCGACAGAACACATTCTTCTCCTACCAAACATTTCGCGAGAAGAGATTTCCTGCGGCCCAAGAACAGTCGCCCATCGATCCGAATCTCAACTTTCCAACGAAATTAATTGCTCGCCGCAACGGCTGTCCGAACGGCACATCCACGAGGTCGCCGCCCTCGCGAGCGGCCGACGCACTCGCCTCGACGGACTTGCCTCGCCTCACGGAGCCTCACGGTGACACAGCACATCCCGCTCACCCGCCGCCTCGCAGCGCTCCTCCTGACCGCCACGGTGCTCGGCGCGGCGGGCTCCGGGGCAGCCCGGGCCGAGACGATCCGGGTCGCCGTCGGCACGCAGGACACCACGATCAATTGCGCCACCGGCGGCCTGCTGATCCGCGAGTTGAAGCTCCTGGAGAAGTTCCTGCCCCGCGACGGGCGCTACAAGGACGCGACCTACGACATCCAGTGGCGCAACTTCACCAGCGGCGCGCCGCTCACCAACGAGATGGTGGCGGGCAAGCTCGATCTCGGGGCGATGGCCGATTTCCCCGGCTCGCTCAACGGCTACGCCTTCGCCAAGGCCGGGCGCCGCTCGCTGTTCATCTCGGTGCTCTCGGGCAGCCTGCACGGCAGCGGCAACGGCGTCGTCGTGCCGAAGGAATCCCCGGTGCAGTCGTTCGCCGAACTGAAAGGCAAGACGATCTCGGTGCCGTTCGCCTCGACCGCGCACGGGCTGCTCTTACGGGCGGTAAAGGCGCAGGGATGGGAGCCGGGCCGCGACGTCACCATCATCACCCAGGCTCCGGAGGTGGCGGGCGCCGCGCTTCTCGCTAACAAGATCGAGGCGCATGCCGACTTCGTGCCCTTCGCCGAGCTGTTCCCCTGGCGCGGCTTCGCCCGCAAGATCTACGACGGCGCCCAGGCCGACGCCCCGACCTTCCACGGCGCGCTCGCCGATGCCGACTATGCCGAGAAGTACCCGGAGATCGTCACCGCCTACCTGCGCGCGGCGATCGAGGCGGACCGGCTGATCGCGGCCGAGCCGGAAAAGTATTCCGAACTCATCGAGCGGGTGACGGGGATCGAGGCGGAGGTCGCCTACCTGTTCCACGGACCGCTCGGCCTCCAGACCCGCGACGTGACCTGGAAGCCGGCCTACCGGCAGGCGGTGAAGACCTCCTTCGAGACGCTCAAACTCCTGAAGAAGGCCGATTCCGACATCGACCTCGACCGCTTCGTCGATGACCGTTTCATCCGCGCCGCGGCGGCGCAGGCCGGTCTCGACTACGAGGCGCGGCTCAAGGACGAGGCGCCGCTGCCGCTCGCCGCGCAGGACAGCGCAACGGGCAAGCCGATCACTGATCCGTCCCGCGTGGCGCAGCTCTGGATCCGCGGCGAGGACAAGGTCCGCCCCTACGCCTCGCCGGAAGCGGCGTTCGCGGCGCTCGCCGAGCTGGAAGGCCAGGGGCGCGAGGCCCGCGCCGTCTACGCCCAGGATCGGGGCAACGGGATCAAGCTGTTCGCCACCCAGGCCTGGTACGTGCGCGACGCGCAAGGGCATCTGAGCGCCTTCCTGCTCAAGGGCGACGCGCAGGCCCACGCCGCGGCGAAAGGGGGCGACGTGCTCGATTTCGCCGCCGCGCGGAGCGGCCACGCGCGGCTCTCGGCCCGATGAGCCCCTCGATGAGCCCGTCGGTGAGCGCCTCAGGAATCGAGACGGCCGCCCCGGTCCGCGCGCCGCGCGGGCGGCCGGTCCGGTTTGCGCGACCATCCACGCTCGGGCGCTTGGCGCTGCGCGGCCTCGCCCTGGCCCTGAGCCTGCTGGCGTGGCATCTCGCGGCGAGCAGCCGGCTCGATCTCGGCCTCGTCACCTTCCGCAACGTGCCGACCCCGGCGGCCGCCGCGCAGGCGGCCTGGGCGCTGGTCCACGCCCCCGCGCTGCCGACCCATCTGGGCGTCAGTCTCGCGCGGGTGCTGTCGGGCTTCCTCGCCGCTTTGGGCGTGGGCGTCGCCCTCGGCCTCGCCATCGGCCGGTCACGGCTCGCCCGCGACCTGCTGCTGCCGCCGCTCGAAGTGCTGCGCCCGATCCCGGCGGTGGCCTGGATCCCGTTGGCGATCCTGATGTTCCCGTCCTCCGAGGTCTCGATGGCCTTCATCACCTTCACGGGCGCGCTGTTCCCGATCCTGCTCAACACCGTGCACGGGGTGGAATCGGTGCATCCCCGGCTTGTCGCCGCCGCCCGCAGCCTCGGCGCGGGCGATGCCGCGATCCTGCGGGAGGTGATCCTGCCGGGCGCCGCGCCCAGCATCGTGACGGGGGCGGCGATCGGCATGGGCACGGCGTGGTTCTGCCTCGTGACCGCCGAGATGATCTCCGGCCAGTACGGGATCGGCTACTTCACCTGGGAATCCTATACGCTGCAGAACTACGACGACATCGTCGTCGGCATGCTGCTGATCGGCATCCTCGGGATGGGATCGAGCCTCGTCGTGCGCTGGCTCGGCGACCGGGCGACGCCCTGGGTCGGCGCGGGAGGCCAGCGATGAGCGCGGGAATGGCACCGGTCCAGACCGGCCCTCTCACCGGCACCGATCCTCTTGCCGACACCGATCCCTTTGCCGACGGTCACGTCGCCATCCGGGACGGGGCGATCCGGCTCGGTCGGGGCGATGCGGCGTTCGACGTGGTCGAGAACATCAGCCTCGACATCTTAGGCCGCCAATTCGTCTGCATCCTCGGGCCCTCAGGCTGCGGGAAATCGACCCTGCTCGGGGCGGTCGCCGGGCACCTCACCCTGTCGCGCGGCAGCGTCAGCCTCGATGGGCGGGCGATCGCCGGGCCGCATCCCGACCGCGGCATCGTCTTCCAGCAGCACACCCTGTTCCCCTGGCTCAGCGTGATCGACAACGTCGCCTTCGGCCTGAAGATGAAGGGCGTCGGCCGCAGCGAGCGCCGGGAACGGGCCCGGGCGCTGCTGGCGCAGGTCGGGCTGTCCGACTTCGCCGAGCGCTATCCGGCCGAATTGTCGGGGGGCATGCAGCAGCGGGTGGAGATCGCCCGTGCGCTGATCAACCGGCCTCGGGTCCTGCTGATGGACGAGCCGTTCGGAGCACTCGACGCGCAGACGCGGCTGACGATGCAGGAACTGCTGCTCGACATCTGGACGCGCCACCGCACCACGATCCTGTTCGTGACGCACGACATCGACGAGGCCCTGTTCCTGGCTGATCGGCTCGTCGTCATGACGCCGCGGCCGGGACGCATCCTCGACGACATTCCCCTCGATTTCGGGCGCCCGCGGGACCGCGGCCTGATCACCGATCCGCGCTTCACGGCGATCAAGCAGCGCTGCCTCGCGCTCCTTCACAGCGATCCCGGCCATGTGCCGCTCGCCCGCTTGAGCCCGATCGGAGTCCCGGCATGACCTCGAACGCTCCCTCGTCGCCGACCATCACGTACTATTTCAGCTTCCTCTCGCTGTGGTCCTATGTCGGCAGTCGCGCCTTCCGCGATCTCGCCGAACGGAACGGCGCGCGGATCGTCTACAAGCCGGTGGATCTGATGGCGGTCTTCGCCGCCGGCGGCGGCAAGCCCGTCAAGGAGAGGCCCCTGCAGCGGCAGGCCTACCGCCTCGTTGAAATGCAGCGCTGGCGCCGCATCCGCGGCATCCCACTGGTGCTGCACCCGAAATTCTACCCGGCCGACCCCTCCCTCGCCCACCGGGTCCTGCTGGCCGCCCTCGACGAGGGCAGCGCGGTCGCCGACTTCGTCCATGCCGGCCTCAGCGCCGTCTGGGCGGACGAACGCGACATCGCCGATCCCGGCACGATCGTCCGGCTCGCCGATGCGGCCGGGCTCGACGGGAAACGCCTGCTCGCCCGAGCCGACGAGCCGGCGTTCCGCGCGGCCGAGGCGGCTCTGACCTGCGAGGCGATCGGGCGGCAGGTGTTCGGGGCGCCGTTCTATGTCTACCGCGACGAGCCGTTCTGGGGTCAGGACCGGCTCGACCTGCTGGAGGCGGCGATCTCGGGCTCGGACGCGCCGATCGCGCTGCCGGACCTCTCCGCTTCCGGCTGAGCCCCGCTCTGCCCGAGCAGGGCGTTGAGCAGGATGGCCGCGATCGCGGTGAGCAGGATCGGATCCTTCACGATCGGCCCGAACGCGTCGGGCACGGCCCGGAAGAAGAGCGGCTGCACGATCGGGATCAGGCCGATCCCCAATGAGGCGGCGATGATCAGCGCGTCGCGGCTGCCCGCGCGGGCGTAATCGACCTGAGCCAGGATGCGGATGCCGGTCGCCGCCACCATGCCGAACATCACCAGCGCCGCCCCGCCGAGGACCGGCTGCGGGATCGAGGCCGCGAGATAGGCGACCTTGGGCACGAGGCCGAGCACCAGCATGATCCCGCCGGCGGCCGCGCAGACCCAGCGGCTGTGCACGCCGGTGAGCCCGACGAGGCCGACATTCTGCGAATAGGACAGGTAGGGAAACGAGTTGAGCAGGCCGCCGATCAGCGTGCCGAGCGCGTCGGCGCGCAGGCCCCGGCGGATGTCCTCGGTCGCGACCTTTCGCCCGGTCATGACGCCGAGCGCCAGGAACATCCCGGTCGCCTCGATGAAGACGATCGTCATCACGAGGCACAGGATCAGGCAGGGCACGAGGTGGAAGGTCGGCAGCCCGAACTGCAGGGGCAGCACCACTCGCAGCCACGGTTCGGCGCCCAGGCCCTCGAAGCTCGTCCAGCCGAGTGCCAGGGTGACGGCGTATCCGAGCCCGATCCCGAGGAGCACGGCGACGCGGCCGACGAAGCCCGGACCGAACCGGGCGATGAGCAGGGTCGCGGCGAGCACGCCCGCCGCCACCGCGACCGTGCCGGGCGCACCGAAATCGGCGCTACCCGCACCCCCGCCCGCCCAGCCGACGGCGACGCGGGTGAGCGCGATGCCGATCATCAGGAGGATCGTGCCGGTCACGACCGGCGGGAAGAACCGCATCACCCGGCCGATGAAGGGCGTGACGAGGAGCCCGTAGAGGCCGCCGACGATCACAGCGCCGTAGATGCCGGTGAGGCCGACGCCGGGCATCGCCGCGATGGCGAGCAACGGCTGGATCGCCACCGCGGTCACGCCCATGATGACGGGAAGCCGGATGCCGAACGGGCCGATGCCCACCGTCTGGATCAACGTGGCGATGCCGCAGGCGAACAGGTCGGCGTTGATGAGAAGCGCGATCTGGTCCTTCGGCAGGTGCAGCGCCCCGCCGACGATCAGCGGCACGGCGATGGCGTTGGCGTACATGACGAGCACGTGCTGCAATCCGAGCACGAACAGGCGCGGCGCGGGCGGCACCGCATCGACGCCGTCTCGCGGCGGGCCGCCGGGAAGGGGATCGACCGGCCTCATCCCTTCACTCGCGAAAACACCTGCGCGGCGAAGCGGGCCATCTCCGCCTCGAACGGCTGGAATTGCAGCATGAACAGCTCGATTCCCGCCGCGTGGAAGGCGCGGATGCGCTCGGCCACCCCATCGTAGCTGCCGACGAGCCCGGCCGCCGTGCCGCCGTTGGTGCCGACATGGTGCGCGGCCGCCGCATCGGTCTTGGCGAACATCACGCTCGCCGCGTCCGTGCGCGCCCGGGTGTCGGCGCGGATGGCCTCGTCGCGGCGGCTCAAGCTCAGAAGCCGGGCGAACTCGTCCTGCGCCTCGGCTTCCGTCTCCCGCGCGATCACGAAGGCCGAGAGCCCGTAGCGCAGACGGCCCTGCGCGGCCGGGCGCCGGGCGACGTCGGCGATGAGATCGGCGACCGCGGCCAGCGGCTGGCCGTTGATGAACCAGACGTCGCCGTGATCGGCCACCAGCGCGCGGGCCGGCTCGGACTCGCCGCCGACATAGATCGCCGGCCGCGCCCGGTAAGTGCCCGCGGGCTTGAGCTGATAGTCCTCGACGCGGAAGTGCCGGCCCTCGTGGGTGACGCGCTCGCCCCGCAGCAGCCGGTCCACCAGGGCGATCCATTCGCGGCCATAGGCGTAGCGCTCGTCATGGGCCGGGAACGGCAGGCCGGCCCGCTCGAATTCGGCGCGGTTCCAGGCGTTGACGAGGTTGAGGGCGAAGCGCCCCCGGCTGACCTGCTCGATCTGCAGCGCCATCTTGGCGAGCAACACCGGATGGTAGAGCCCCGGCTTGATCGCCGCGATGATCTCGATCCGCTCGGTGAGCGCCGCCAGCGCGGCCGAGGCGGTCCAGGCCTCCAGCTGGTCGCGGGTCTCGTCGTAGGGGTTCACCGTATGCTGGGCGACGAGGACGGAATCGTAGCCGAGGCGCTCGGCCTCGAGCACGAGGGCGCGGTTGCGCGCCCAGGAGGCATCGTGCGGCTCGTCCGGATCGTGGCGGGCGGCGCGGGAGCCGTGGACCGGCGCCCAGACGCCGAAGCGGAGCGGGTGGCTCATCGCGCTCACCCGCGTCCTGCCGGCGGCTGCCAGAGCGATACGGCGGTGGCGTCGAGCCGGCGCGGGATCAGCCCGGCCTCGTGGAAGGTGTCGGCGATCGCCTGCTGTTCGGAGAGCGCGGCCCGATCGACCGCCTTGACCGCGTAGGAGCGCCGCTCGTTGACGGTGGCGACCACCGCCGGCGGCAGGTCTCCCCAGATCGGCGCCAGCAGCGCAACGGCCGCCGACGGGTTGGCCTTCACCCATTGTCCCGCCTCGACCAGGGCGGAAAAGACCGTGGCGACGACCTCCGGCTGCTCGGCGGCGAAGCGGTCGTTGACCGTGTAGTAGCGGTTATAGCTCGACAGGCCGGTGGCGTCGGCCAGCACCCGCACCGGGCGCTTGGCCTGCACGATGGCCAGGAAGGGATCCCAGATCGACCACGCCTCGATGCCGCCCCGCTCGAATGCGGCGAGCCCGTCCGCCGCCTCCAGATAGGCCGGGCGGATGTCGGCGAACCGCAGGCCCGCCCGCTTCAGTGCGCCCGCGAGGATGAAGTGGCAGCCCGAGCCCTTCGAGACGCCGACCGTGCGGCCTTTCAGATCGGCGACGGTGCGGATCGGCGACTCGTCCGGCACGATGATCGCCTCGGCCCGCGGCGAACCGGCCTCCATGGCGTAGAAGGTCAGCGGGGCTCCGGCCGATTGGGTGAAGATCGGCACCGCGTCGGCCACATCGGCGTGGAGATCGACCGCGCCGGTGTTCATCGGCTCGAGCACCTTGGTGAAGAGGTGCCAGCTCACGCCAAGCCCTTGCGCGCCGAGCCGCTCCTCCAGGGTGCCCCGCGCCTTCAGCACCGTGAGGAGCGTCGAGGAGCGCTGATAACTCAGCTTCACCGTCCGTCCGGCGCGGGCCGGGCCGGAGCGACCGAGGACGAGGCCTGCGGCGAGTGCGGCGCTCGATGAAAGGGCGAAGTGGCGGCGGGTCAGGCTCATCGGGTCTCCGTGTGCGCGGCGGGCCGGGCGGAAGGGCGAGCGGAGGGATTCGGCGGTGCGATGTCGGGGCGCGGATCGGCGGTGAAGCCGTCGCGGTTCGGCATGGCGACCCTGGGCAGGGAGGCCGCATCGAGGCTCGCCTCCTCTGGCAGCAGGCCGTTGAGGTGCAGCACGTAGGCGCTGACCGCGTAGGTCTCGTCCGGGCTGAGCGATTGCGGCGCGTCGAACGGCATCGCCCGGCGCACGTAGTCGAACAGGGTCGTGCCATAGGGCCAGAAGCTGCCGACGGTGCGCAGGGGTTTTGCGCTCGCGAGGCTGCCGCGGCCGCCGGCCAGCGGCTCGGCGGCGGCCCCCTCGCCGCGGGCGCCGTGGCAGCCGGCGCAACGCGCGGCGAACAGGGCCGCGCCGTCGCGCACGCTGCCGTGGCCGGGCGGCAGGCCCTGGCCGTCGGGCCGGACATCGATGTCCCAGGCAGCGATGGTCTCAGGGCTCGCCGGGTGGCCGATGCCGAGGGGGGCCGCCGCGGCCGGGCCGGCGAGGGTGAGGCTCAGGACGAGCGGAAGAAGCGCCTCAGGCCGCATAGGTCACCGCCCCGTTCGCGCCGAGGCTCCAGCCGAACACCGCGTTGTTGTGGTAAAAGGAGCGGGTGCCGCGCACGGCGACCAAGGCCTCGCGGCTTGGCTGCACGTAGCCGGTCTCGTCCCGCGCCCGGCTCAGCAGTTTGGCCGGTCCGCCCTCCCATCGCCACGGCAGGCGGAAGCGGGTGAAGCAGCGCGGCAGCACCGGCCCCTCCAGATGCGCCTCCGTCCAGGAGGCGCCGCCATCGGTCGAGACTTCGACGCCGGCGATGCGCCCGCGCCCGGTCCAGGCGAGGCCCCGGATCTCGTGGAATCCGGGCTCCCGAAGCTGCTGGCCGCCCGACGGCGCGGTGATGACGGACTTGGCCTCCATCACGAAGGTGAATTGCCGCGCCGTGCCGTCCGGCATCAGGTCGGTGTATTTCGAGGTTTCCTCCCGCGTCTGGAACGGCCGGTCGCCGACCTTCAGGCGGCGCAGCCACTTGATGCTGAGGTTGCCCTCCAGCCCCGGCAGGAACAGCCGCAGGGGATAGCCCTGCTCCGGCCGCAGCCGCTCGCCGTTCTGCGCGTAGGCGAGGATCGCCCCGTCGAGCGCGTCGAGGGGGATCGAGCGGGTCATGGCGCAGGCATCCGCCCCCTCCGCCAGGATCCAGGCGGCGTCCGGCTGCACGCCGACCTCGGCGAGCAGGGTCGAGAGCTCGACGCCGGTCCACTCGGCGCAGGAGATCAGGCCGTGGCTGTCCTGCACCGTCCAGTCGGGCTTGGCCCCGAGCCAGGGCGTGTTGCCCGAACATTCGAGGAAATGCAGCCGCGAGACCGCGGGGAAGCGGAGGATGTCGTCCATGGTGAGGATCAGCGGGCGCGCGACGAGGCCGTGCACCACGAGGCGGTGCCGGTCCGGATCGATCGCCGGGATGCCGGCGTGGTGGCGCTCGTAATGCAGGCCATTGGGCGTGAGGATGCCGTGCAGGCCCTGGAGCGGCGTCACCGTGGCCACCGCCCCGGGAAAGGGCGGCGGCAGCCGGGGATAGCGCGCAAGCGTCTCCCGCGGGCCGGGCCGGCCATAGCCCGGAGCGGTGGCGCCCTGCTCGCGGGTCCAGGGCGGCACCTCGAGGGGGCCTGCCTCCGCCAGGGCTCCGGTGGCGGCGCCCGCCCCGGCAAGCGAGCCGGCCAGGCGCAGGAAGGCGCGGCGGTTTTCCATGACCCCGCCCATCCTATCGCGCGCTCGCCTCGGCCTGGGCCGCCTCGAAGAAGCGGGGGTCGAACAATCCCTCCGTCGGCGGTGTCTGCTCGCTGATGCCGAGCTTGGTCTGGAAGGCCAGCATCGCGCCTGTCGCCGCCACGATGGTGCGGGGATCGGCGACATACTGGGTCGCCGGCGAGGCGAGCGCGTTGCGCAGGGTCGCGGCGGTGACGATCCCCTTGCCGAGCGCGGCCTCCACCGCGGGAAGCGCCCGCTCGGGCTCGCGCTTGATCAGATCGACGGCCCGCACGATGGCCGAGACGAGGGTGCGCACGGCCGCCGGATTCTGCTCGAGGAAGGCGCCGCGCACCGCCACAACGGTGCCGGGCTGGCCGGGAAACAGCTCGTTGCCGCCGGCGACGAGGCGGATCTGCGGGTTGCGCTCGCGGATGATGCTGAGGCCCGGCTCGCGCACCGTCGCGGCCTCGACCGCGCCGGCGAGGATCGCCTGCTGCGCCGCGTCGATGCCGAGTGTCAGGATCTGCACGTCGGCCGGATCGACCTTGTGGACCTCGCGCAGCCAGTAGGACAGGTTGGTGTAGGGGATCGAACCGGGCGGCTGCGTGGCGATCTTGGCCGGGCGGCCCGTCTCCTCCCGGAAGCGCCGGAAGGCGGCGGCCGGTGCCGTGCCGTCGGTGAGCGGCCCGGCGAGCTTGGCGCCCGCCACGAGCACGTTCTCGCCGATAGCGGTCGCCGCCACCACCCGCAGATCGACCCCGCGCGTCCGCCCGATCGCCACCGGCGTGATCCCGGCGACGTAGACATCGACCGTGCCGCTCGCCGCTGCCTGCACCGCGTTCGGCCCGGAATCGAACAGCGTTACGGTGGGTTTGAGCCCGCCGGCCCCGAGCCAGCCCTCCCGCTCGGCGACGAAGAGCGGCGCGGCACCGAGCACCGGGATCGCCCCGATCCGCACCGGCAGGCTCTGAACCTGGCCTTGCGCCAAGGCGGAGCCCGAGGCACCGAACAGCGCGAAGAGAAGAATTGCCCACCGGATGAAGTGCGATGACATGATCGTTCTTTTATTTACGGGATCGAGATAAGATCTATTCATATCCTTTTGTATTATGTACAAGTCATGCCAATAGGCAAGACATCTTCGGGCGACAAGGCTAAAGCCCTGAGCAAATCGGTGACGGAGGACGAGGATCTTGGCGATGCAGGACGAGAGCGAGCGTCGGCAGCGGCTGGGCGAGCATGTGGCCCCGGCCGGGCTCTACGCGGCGATCAAGGCGCGCCCCTTCCTCGGCAGCGTCGCCTGCAGCCACGACCGGCTGGTGGCGGGGAGCTGGCACGAGATCGTGCTGACCTACGAGGTCGGCGCCTGCGGCATCGCCGACGGGGCGACCTTCAAGGCGACGTTCAAGTTCTACTCCGACTGGGCGCTGTTCCAGACCGCCGACCCGTCGGCGGCCAACTACGTCAGCGCGGAATACGAGGCCGGCCCGCTGCTGCCGGGGCAGTCGCCCGCGACCGTGCAGTCGCTCAGCGTGCGCTTCGACCAGAAGGGCCACGAGCGCCCGTTCCAGAAGGCCGTGATCGTCGATGTGGTCGACGGCTATCTCAATGCGGGCGACCGTATCGTCATCCGGCTGGGCGACCGGCGGGCCGGGGGGCCGGGCACCCGCGTCCAGACCTTCGTCGAGGACGGCTTCCGCTTCCGCTGCTACGTCGATCCGCTCGGCACCTCGCGCTACGTGGCGGTGCCGGGTGACCCGGTCATCGCGATCGTCGCCGGGCCGCCGGAGCGGATTCAGCTCGGGGCCCCCCGTTTCGTGGCGGAGGGCGTCGCGCCGCCGCTGACCGTGGCCCTGCTCGACCGCTGGGGCAACGTCGCCCGCGACCTCGGCGGCCCGCTCGACATCGCCGCCACCGCGGAGGGGCGTGAGGTCTATCGCCGCCGTCACGCCCTGCCGGAGCAGGGCTGGGCAACGCTTCGGGTCGAGGATCTGCCGCCCGTCTCGGACGAGCTGCGCATCTGTGCCGCGCGTCCGAGCGCCCGGGACGTGGCGGAGGGGGAGGCCTTCGTCACCGGGCTCGCCGACGCACCCGTGCCCCGGGCGCTCTACGGCGATCTCCACGTCCACGCCCACGATACGGTGGGCACCAACAGTCCGGCCTACAACGCGGCCTATGCCCGCGACGTAGCGGGGGTCGATGTCTACGGCTACACCGCCAACGACTTCCAGATCACCGACGAAGGCTGGCGTGAGGGCGTCGCGGTGACGGCCGGCTTCGACGTGCCCGGCCGCTTCGTCGCCTATTCGGTTCAGGAATGGTGCGGCAGCTCGACCGCGGGCGGCGACCATCAGGTGCTGTTCCTCGGCGACGATCCGCCCGGCTTCCCCTTCAACGAGCGGGGCGAGCACAACCGCACCTTCCTGTGGAACGAAAGCATGGGCGGCACCGGCGTCGAGGTCGGGCGCTGGCCGGTCGAGGATCTCTGGGCGGCCTACGCGCACGATCCGGAGAACCACCTCGTCATCCCGCATGTCGGCGGGCGCCGCTACATCCCGGACTGGCACCATCCGGAGCTGGAGCGCCTCGTAGAGATCGCCTCCGCCTGGGGACAGTTCGACTGGCTCTACCGGGACGTGATCGCCCGCGGCTACCGGCTCGGCGTCTGTGCCAACGGCGACGAGCACCGCGGACGGCCGGGCGGCGGCGCGCCGGGCGTGCAGGTGTTCGGCGTGCGCGGCGGGCTCACCGGCATCCTGGCGGACAGCCTCGACCGCCGCGCGGTCGGCCGCGCCTTGCGGGCGCGCCACACCTTCGCGACGACGGGCGAGCGCAGCGCCCTGCTGGTCCGCTGCGGCCCGCACCGCCAGGGCGACGCCTTTACGCACGAGGGCGCTGCGCGGCTCGACTATCATTTCCTCGGCGAGGCCGGCTGGGAGGAACTGACCGCCCACGATCATACCGGCGAGATCTGGCGGCGCGACCTCCACGCCGAATGCGGATTCTCCGAGCGCCTCGTGCGCCTGCGCTTCGGCGGCGCGCGCATCCGCGACCGCTATCGCTGGGCGGCCTGGGAGGGACGCATCCGCATCCTCAATGGCACGATCCGCCGCATCGTCCCCCAGGGCTTCGAGCATGCCGAGGAGACGGCGTGGCGCTCAGGCCCGACCGAGATCGCCTTCCGCTCCGAGACTTACGGCGACAGCGATGCCATCGAGATCGATATCGGTGGTCTCGAGGAATGCCGCATCCTGGTCGAGGGCACGATCGGCGGCTTCGTGAAGGTCGGCGATCCGCGCCGGCCCGCCCCCTTCGTCCATGCTCCGGATTTCCGTTTCGAATGCACCGGCCGCGAATTGATCGCGGCGGGCGCCCTGCAGCGTGACCTCGGCGGGGCCGGGCTGTTCCTGGCGCTGGAGCGTCTGACGGAAGCGCCGCTGCCGCGGGATATCGCCGGGCATATCCATGTGGAGCCGGAGAACGCCCCGTTCGGCTTCCGGCCGGTCTACTTCTCGGGGCGCCAGCGCGACGGCAGCCGCGTCTGGTCCTCGGCACAGTTCATCACCTTCGCGGACGGGGGCGCGGCGAAGCCCATCTCATCCAGTTGATCGTCGGCGTCTGCTCGGCGGCGCGACGGACGCGGCCGTCCGGCGTGCGAACACGACGATGTGCCGCGAAGTGAAGGAAAACGCCCTTCTCGCCGAGAGTGGATATCAAGAATTACCGTCCAGTTGGCATCGGATGCAGAGTTTGTCTTTGCAAAGTCGCTCGTCGCGAAGGAAATCGAACAGATTTCCTTGAGATTGGGGCGGGAATTGCCGATTCCCTGCACGGATTGCCGCCGGGGGCCAGGTCCGCAGACCGGGCCGGCAGCGGCTCGTGAGGGATGACCGGACGATGTCGCAGATCGATGCAGGCTGGGGCGCCGGCCCGAGTGGACGCTACGAGGAACTCGCGGGTCGCTTCAGGCCGGTCTTCGGCGAGATCCGTTCCACCGCCGTCGCGCGGGACGCCGAGCGGCGCTTGCCGCATGCCGAACTCGGTTGGCTGAAGGAAGCGGGCTTCACCACCCTGCGTCTGCCCGCCGGGGCGGGCGGGCACGGTGCGAGCCTGCCCGAACTCTTTAACCTGCTGATCGAGCTGTCGGCGGCCGATTCCAACGTTACCAATGCGCTGCGCGCCCATTTCGGCTTCACCGAGGACGTGCTGACCGCCGCCTCGGCGGAATGGCGTACGCGATGGATCGCCCGGCTCGCCGCGGGCGAGACGGTCGGCAGCGGCGTGTCCGAGACGGGGCCGGCCAAGGTCGGGCAGTTCGACACGGTGGTGCGCCGACGCGGCGACGAGCGGGTGGTGGATGGCCGGAAATTCTACACGACCGGCGCGCTCTTCGCCGACTGGATCCACCTTTCGGCCCAGGACGAAGACGGCGCGCCCGTGGTCGCCGCGGTGCCGACGCGAGCGCGCGGCGTCACGATCGAGGACGACTGGGACGGCTTCGGGCAGGCCCTGACCGCGAGCGGCACCGCCCGCTTCGACGGCGTCGTGCTGGCGCCGGAGCTGATCAAGCCGGAGACGGTGCGCTTTCCCTACGCCATGGCCTTCTTCCAACTCGTGCATCTGGCAACGCTCGCCGGCATCGCTCGGGCGGCGGCCGAGGACGCGGCGCGGCTGGTGGCGGCGCGCACCCGGGTCTACAGCCACGGGAATGCCGACCGCACGGCGGACGATCCGCAAATTCTGGCTGTGGTGGGCCGCGTGCGCGGCAATGCCTATGCAGCCGGTGCCCTCGTGCTGAAGGCGGCCGAGGCGGTGCAACGTGCGGCGGAGGCGGTGCAGTTGGGCGGCCGCGAAGCGGCGGAACCGGTCACGGCCCTCGCCGATGTCGAGGTCAACCAAGCCGTCGCCGTGGTGACCAACCTCGTATTGGAGGCGACCACAGTGCTGTTCGATGCCCTCGGTGCGTCCGCCGTGAAGGCCGAGCACGGCCTTGATCGCTACTGGCGCAACGCACGCACCATCGCCTCACACAACCCGCGGATCTACCGCGAGCGCAGCGTCGGCGCCTTCGCGGTCAACGGCACGCGTCCACCCAGGGAGTACCGCGTCGGTACGGCCTGAGGACCGCGACCTAGAGCCGTATCCGACCTGATTGCATTAGGCCGGCGTCTCTCGGTCATTGTTGTAACGCGCATTCTTTCGACGAACCGGTGACCACTTCGTCGGAATGCGCTCGAGCATGAACGGATCGGCTGCCTCGCGCCGCCTCGGCACAGGCCACGACACCAGCGACCGCAGCCTCAAGACACCAATCTTCTCCCGAATGCGGTTCGGTTCACCCCATTTCTGCTCACGGCTCCGTTCTTTAAAAAGAACAATTCCGTTGACATAAAGAACGTAGGCGGACACCCTGTCGGTATTGGACAAGGGGCTCCGGCCGGCGCGCCAGCCGCAGCCCAAACGACGGGAGTTCCTGAAGGATGGCGTTTCGACCCCTGCACGACCGCGTGCTGCTGCGCCGCATTGAGAGCGACGAGCGGACGAAGGGTGGCATCATCATCCCTGACACCGCGAAGGAGAAGCCGCAGGAGGGCGAGGTCGTGGCCGTCGGTCCCGGTGCCCGCGACGACCAGGGCCGCGTCACCGCGCTGGACGTCAAGACCGGCGACCGCGTGCTGTTCGGCAAGTGGTCCGGCACGGAGATCAAGGTCGACGGCCAGGATCTCCTGATCCTCAAGGAATCCGACATTCTCGGCGTGATCGCCGCCTGAGCAAGCTCTGACGTCATCGACAACAGGAGATCGGAATGGCTGCCAAGGACGTGAAATTCTCGGGTGACGCGCGCGAGCGCCTGTTGCGCGGCGTCGACATTCTGGCGGATGCCGTGAAGGTGACGCTGGGGCCGAAGGGCCGCAACGTCGTGATCGAGAAGAGTTTCGGGGCGCCGCGCATCACCAAGGACGGCGTCACCGTCGCCAAGGAGATCGAGTTGGAGGACCGCTTCGAGAATCTTGGCGCCCAACTCCTGCGCGAAGTCGCCTCGAAGACCAATGATCTGGCCGGCGACGGCACCACGACCGCGACCGTGCTCGCCCAGGCGATCGTCCGCGAGGGCGCCAAGGCGGTGGCGGCGAACTTCAACCCGCTCGACTTGAAGCGCGGCATCGACCTCGCCACCGCCGCCGCCGTGAAGGACATCACCGCCAGCGCCCGCAAGGTGACCGCCTCCGACGCCATCGCTCAGGTCGGCACAATCTCCGCCAACGGCGACGCCGAGATCGGCCGCCTCATCGCCGAGGCTGTCGAGCGGGTCGGCAAGGAAGGCGTCATCACGGTGGAGGAGGCCAAGACCGCCGAGACCGAACTCGATGTCGTAGAGGGCCTGCAATTCGACCGCGGCTATCTCTCGCCGTACTTCGTGACGAATACGGAAAAGCTGATTGCCGAACTCGAGGATCCCTACATCCTGATCCACGAGAAGAAGCTCTCCTCGCTGCAGCCGCTGCTGCCGGTGCTGGAGGCGGTCGTCCAGTCGAGCCGTCCCCTGCTCATCATCGCCGAGGATGTGGAGGGCGAGGCGCTCGCCACCCTCGTCGTGAACAAGCTGCGCGGCGGCCTCAAGATCGCGGCAGTGAAGGCTCCGGGCTTCGGCGACCGTCGCAAGGCGATTCTTGAGGACATCGCGATCCTCACGAACGGCCAGACCATCTCCGAGGATCTCGGGATCAAGCTCGAGAACGTGTCTCTTCCCCTGCTGGGTCAGGCCAAGCGGGTGCGCATCGACAAGGAGAGCACCACGATTGTCGACGGAGCGGGGGACAGGGCGCAGATCGATGCGCGCGTCGCCCAGATCAAGGCGCAGATCGAGGAGACCAGCTCGGACTACGATCGTGAGAAGCTCCAGGAGCGCTTGGCCAAGCTCGTGGGCGGCGTCGCGGTGATCCGCGTCGGCGGCGCGACCGAGGTCGAGGTCAAGGAGAAGAAGGACCGGGTGGACGACGCGCTCAACGCTACCCGCGCCGCGATCGAGGAAGGCATCGTTCCGGGCGGCGGCACCGCGCTCCTACGGGCCAAGGCCGCCGTATCAGCGCTCAAGAGCGAGAATGCCGATGTGAAGGCCGGCATCAACATCGTGCTCAAGGCGCTCGAAGCGCCGATCCGGCAGATCGCGGCCAATGCCGGGGTCGAGGGCTCGATCGTCGTGTCGAAGGTGATCGAGAACGGCTCGGAGACCTTCGGGTTCGACGCCCAGACCGAGACCTACGTCGACCTGATCGAGGCCGGCATCGTCGATCCGGCCAAGGTTGTGCGCACGGCACTGCAGGACGCGGCCTCCGTCGCCGGCCTGCTGGTGACGACGGAGGCGTTGATCGCCGAGCGGCCGAAGGAGAAGGCGCCGCCACTGCCACCCGGCGGGCCGGACTTCTGATCGCCTGAAGGCCCGAGGTCCGGCGGCGCCGGACCTCGGGCACCTGGCTGCCGACAGTATTGATGTCCCCTCCCTCATCCTAAGGTGCCGCGAGGCGATCCCGAAGGATCCCGCGCGGTCCCGAGAGCCGTATCCGACCTGATTGCATTAGGCCGGCGCCTCTAGGTCGTTATTGTGACGCGCATTCTCTCGACGAACCGGTGGCCACTTCGTCGGAATGCGCTCTAGAGCCCCCTTCGAGGCCTGCCTTGTGCCTCGGTACCTCGAGGATGGGGCGAAGGATGGGATCAAGGCGATTCCGGCTGGGTGTCCCCGCCGGCACCTTCCGTCACGGTCCATCCGCCGGATGGGCCCGCTCCGATGAGATCGACCGATGACTGCTTCGCAGGACTTCCGCCGCAGGATCGAGGGCTACAGTCTCACGACGGCCGAGATCCTCTATCACCTGCCCGACTTCCCGCATCTCCTTCAAACCTTCGTCTGGCAGAACCACGACCTGTTCCCGCAATTCCCGGAGCTGAAGCGGTTCCTCGACTTCTGGCAGGAGACGTTGGACGGCCCGCTGCACTCGGTCAGGGTGATGCATGCCCGCCTCATCCGGCCGACCGAACTCAAGGCACTCTCGGCCGAGTTTCATCTGCACTGAAGGGCATGCGGTACGGCGGGAACGATGATGCTCCGATCGATCCGCGAAGAGACCGATGGCCCTCTGTGGCTATACGGAGGAGGACTGCATTCTAAAATGATGATCTCGAGCCGAAATGTGTCGCCTTCGACTTGAGCGTGCGGCTGGATGGAAGGGATGACACTTCGACCACGTTGCGGAGGAGGTAGACGATGCCGAACGGCTTGGCGACACGCATCTGCCCCTCGGCGGCCGAGGCCGGGCCCGCCGCGAATCCGGCCAGCGCAGTACCCGCCCAGAGAGCGGCGGCTTGCCGGCGCGTGAGCAGGCCGCGTCGCTTGCCAGTCATGTCGATCCCTGCTGTGCGAAGATGTGGTCATCTAACGGCGTTGTATCTCAATATATTTCAAGTATTTGCTTCTTCGGCAATGACGTTTCAACGGAAATATATAATTTATTATAGCCAATCAAAAGCATAGTTATGGCGGGTGGCCGCGTTTTAAGGAAAAATTATTGCTCCTAGTCGGAAATCCGTCAATTGCGCCGTGCGCGATACTCCGCGTGGGGAGCGCCGTCCCCGTCAGGCCTCGTCGCGCATTCGGGCGTCCGGGATCCGGCTCGGCCAGCAGACGAGGTGGGGCGCGAGCCATTCGTGGCTCAGCATCGCGCCGGACGCGAGCGGCAGCGGCCCGGCTTCGGCAGGTAGCGCCGCGTTCCGCAGGAGCGTGCCGAGCCAAGTGACGAGCTAAGTGAAAAGCTGTCTCATGCGGCCCGCGCCTCGGCGATGAGCAGGTCGGCATAGTGGGCTGCCGCCACGTCGGGATGCGAGCGCAGTCGACCCTTAAGGTAATTGCGGCCGACCTCGCGGAAGAGCGGGTTTTCGGGGTCGCTCGCCGCGCCCCGTGCCTGCTCCGCCAGCGCGGCGGGCAGAGCGAGCAACGGGACGGTGGCGTCGTGTCGCGCGCCGAGGAAGAAGGCGATGGAGAGCCGGTCCCGGCCTGCATCCGGCGTCACCACCCGGTGAATTGTGGCCCGCAGGTAGCCGTTCGAGGCGAGTTCCAGCAGTTCGCCGACATTGACCACGAAGGCTCCCTCGACCGGTGCGACCGCGATCCAGCGGCCGTCGGCATCCTCGACCTCCAGGCCGCCCACGCCGTCCTGCACCAACAGGGTGAGAAAGCCGCTGTCCTTGTGGGCGCCGACGCCCTGGTTGTCGCCGGTGGCCTCGCGGCCGGGATAGCGGATGATCTTGATGTGCTGGTTGGGCGCGCCTGCGTAGATCGGCGCGAAGGCGTCGGCCTCCTGCCCAAGCGCCAGGGCGAAGGCCTGCAGCAGGCGGGTGCCGATATCTGTGACCGCCTCCTGCCAGGCCAGGAGCCCGACCCGGAGCCCCGGCAGGGCGGCCGGCCACTGGTTCGGCCCCTGGAGGCGGGTCCAGGCCGGGAGGCCGGGTTCGCGCGGCCGCGCCGCCCGCTCGGCGCCGATATCGAACTGCTCGCGCCAATCGGCCAGCCCACGGGTGATCTCCTGGCCGGCCTCGGTGTAGCCTCGGAAATGGGGCGAGTTCACCATCGCGACCGCCCGCTTCTCCTCCGCCGGCAGGGCAAAGAAGTGCCGTGCCAGCGCCTGGACGCCGGCGATCTGCGAGGCCGGAATGCCGTGTCCGACGAGATAAAAGAAGCCGGTCTCGCGGGCGACCGTCCGCAGCTCCGCCAGGAAGGCGTCGCGCTCGCTCCCACCCGCATCGAGGCGGGCGAGATCGAGGATAGGGAGCGTGCGGCTCATCTCAGGCCGCCCGCGCCAGCGTTCCGACGGCGGCCAGCGCCTGATCCAGATCGGCCAGGATGTCGTCGATGTGCTCCAGCCCGACCGAGAGGCGCACGTAGCCGTCGGTGACACCGGTGGCGCGCTGCTCGTCCGGCGTCAGCTGCGAGTGGGTGGTCGAGGCCGGGTGGATCGCAAGGCTGCGCACATCGCCGATATTGGCGACGTGGTAGAACAGCTTGAGCGCGTCAATGAAGCGGCGCCCGGCGGCGCGGCCCGCTGCCAGCTCGAACCCGACGAGGCCGCAATAACCTCCCCTCAGGATGCGGTCGGCCCGCTCCCGCGCGGCGCCGGTTTGAGCGGAGGGATGGATCACGCGGGCGATCTCCGGCCGACGCCCGAGCCACTCGGCGACCGCTTGCGCATTGCGGCTGTGGCGCTCGATCCGCAGGGGAAGCGTCTCGATCCCCTGGAGCGTCAGGAAGGCGTTGAGCGGCGAGACGGCGGGACCGAGATCGCGCAGGAGCCGCACCCGGGCTCGCAAGGCATAGGCCACCGGTCCGATCGGCCGCGCGGCCTCGGTCCAGACCGCGCCATGATAGCTCGGATCCGGCGTGTTCAGGGCGGGCTGGCGATCGGGATAGGCTGCCCAGTCGAAGCGGCCGCCGTCGACGATGGCTCCGCCGATGGCGATGCCGTGGCCGCCGAGATACTTCGTAGTCGAATAGACGACGATCGCCGCGCCATGGTCGAGAGGCCGTGCCAGCAGGGGCGCCGCGGTGTTGTCGACGATGAGCGGGATGCCGAGCGGCCGGCCGATCGCCGCCACCTCGGCGATGGGGAAGACCGTGAGCTTCGGGTTCGGCAGGGTCTCGGCGTAGTAGGCCCGCGTCCGCCCGTCGGTCGCGCGGGAGAAATTGTCCGGGTCGGCGGGATCGACAAAGCGGACCTCGATGCCCTGCTCGGCCAGCGTGTGGGCGAACAGGTTCCATGTGCCGCCGTAGAGGTCGGTGGAGGAGACGATGTTGTCACCTGCCCGCGCGAGGTTCTGGACGCTCAACGCGGAGGCCGCCTGACCGGAGGCGAGAGCAAGTGCGGCCGCGCCGCCCTCCAACGCGGCGAGGCGCTGCTCCAGCACGTCGACGGTTGGATTGGTGACCCGGGTGTAGATGTTGCCGAGTTCCTTGAGCGCGAACAGGCTCTCCGCGTGATCGGTGTCGCGGAACTGGTAGGAGGTGGTCTGGTGGATCGGCACCGCGACCGACCCGGTCTGAGGATCGGCGCGCCAACCGGCATGGAGCGCGAGCGTTTCGGCGTGGACTGAAGCGGGGGTCTGGTCCGACATCGGCGGCTCCCTTGAGTAGATCCCAAGATGATCAGCCGATACATATTGAAGTCAACGGAAGTTGTTTTCTTTGTTTATTGGTTTTGGGTGATTTTCTTCGTCGTTGCGGGCGAATTTTGCTACTTGTCACCTGAGCTGCCACCGCGCCCGAACGGCCGCCTCCGAGCAGGCCCTCGCGCTTGCGGCGCTTGCCGAATTGGGAAGGGGTCAGGCTGTCGGCTGCGGCTCTAGGCATCCGCGGACGTGATGATGGATGCTCATCGCAACGGCCGATGTCGTCTTCGCTCGCATCCGGCGCCTTGGCCGCGGTGAGGGCAGCAGCCAAGACCGTCGGATCGATGTCGGCCTTCAACGACGACCATTCCGGAGAAGGAAGGGCCGACGAGGACGGTCGGCCCTTCCTTCTTGGAAATGCGCGCGGTTCGGCCCCCTGCACGGCGTCGCCGATGGGGCCGCCTCAACCCGCCGTCGATGTGACGGCGCTCGCGATAAAAGCAGCAAAGCCCTGGACGACCTTGTCAGTCCTTGACCGTCGCGGGCGTGGCAACTTGCTGCCGACAAGCTTCCCGCATGCGCACAGTCAGTTCTTCACGATCACCTTCGTGCCGACTTTCACCCGGTCGTAGAGATCGACCACGTCCTTGTTGGTCATGCGGATGCAGCCTGATGACACGGCGGCGCCCATCGTCTCGGGCTCGTTCGAGCCGTGGATGCGGTAGAGCGAGGAGCCGAGATACATCGCCCGGGCGCCGAGCGGGTTGTCCTGGCCGCCGGCCATGTAGCGCGGCAGGTCCGGGCGGCGGGCGAGCATCTGGGCCGGCGGGCGCCAGGCCGGCCATTCCTTCTTGCCCGTGACCGTCTTGGTGCCCGACCACGAGAAGCCCTGGCGCCCGACGCCGACGCCGTAGCGGATCGCCTCGCCGCCGCCGAGCACGTAGTAGAGCCGGCGCTGGCTCGTGGAGATCACGATCGTGCCGGGCTTCTCCTTGCCGGCATAGGCCACCGTGTCACGCGGGATGGCCTGCGTCTTGAACACGTTGATGAAGTCGGCCAGCGGCCCGCTGTCGAGCGGGTTGGCGTGGGCCGGCACGAGGGCGGCCGCCGCAAGAGCACCGCCGAGGGCAAGCGTTGCGGCAAGGCGCGGCAGCGCGGAACGGTTCGGCCAGGATCGGGTCGGCAAGGCGTGTATCCTCCTCGAAGGGACCGCGCCGCGTGGGTGGCGGCAGCAGGCGAGTCGAGCGCTTTAGGGCCGGCCGTCAGGGCAGGAGGAAGGCAAGGGTGTGGGTTCTCGGCAACGCCTGCGCTGAAATGTCGGGCGCGTCCGGAACGCCGTGCGGCCCGGCACATCGGCTTACGGCCGAAGCATGCTCCGCTGGATGAGGAGCCGAGTGACTGTCCTGGAGGACCGGCCAGAATGCCGCACTCGATTGCGCGGGAACGTTTCATCCACCACAATGATGTCATCGTGACCATCATGACTCGCCTTGCATCGACGGGCCGCACCCATGCCGGCCGACCGGCCCGCATCGTCCTGTCCACGCTGGTCGGGCTGCTGAGCCTGCTCGTCGTCATCGGCCTGCCGACCGACGGCTCTGCCCTCGGCGGAATCCCGCAGGCACATGGCGTGGTGACGTTCGAGCAACGCCCCGACACGGACCCGCTCGCCAGCGTGCGGATCGGCCACGCCGTGCTCGATCTCGACGAGGTGGCGAAACTCGGGCGCGTGAGCGCGGTCCTTCCGGGTCTCGACCGCGTGCGGGCGTCGTCCCTTCCCCGTCCCCTCTCGGATCGAAACCCCGCGGCCGCCGAACGCGGTCAGCCCGAGCGTCCGCCCCGGGCCTGACAGGCGCACGGTCGCGGTCGTACGGGCGTTGCGAGGGGTTTGAGCGATGGCATGGCGCCGATGCGCGCCGTCGTCGGATTGCCAAACTTCGCGCCCAGGATGTACCCCGACCCCATTCGGCTGTCCCGCACAGTCGATCCCGATGCCTCTGGCATCTTACGTCCAGGGCCTTCGATCCCCGATCGTCGCAGCGGCCCGGTGATTGCAACGGCGCGCGAGGCCGATCCGGTCTCCCCCGTCATCCGTGACGCGCGGTGACGCTCTCCTTCCCGGGGGACCGCCGGCCGCGTCACGGCATCGGCTCGAAGGCCAGCACCGGCCTTCGGACAGACGTCGATGCGACAACAAATGCCGAGAGCATCGTAGGAGTAACCCCATCGTGACGCCGTCTCCCCAGTCGCCCGGCAGCAATCCCGGCCTTGCCAAGGCCGGAAGCCGCCGCTCCCGCTGGTCCCTGCCGGCCTCTCTTCTCGTCGGTGCCGTCCTCGTCGCCGTCTCGGCCTGCAACGAGCAGAAGGCGGCCGCGCCCGTGCCGCTGCCGCCGCCCGAGGTCAGCGTCGTCAGCGTCCGTCCGCAACCGATCCCCTACGTCCGTGACCTGCCCGGCCGCGTCGCGCCGATGCGCATCGCCGAGGTGCGCTCGCGGGTCTCGGGTCTGGTGATCCGGCGCCTGTTCGAGCAGGGAAGCCACGTCAACGAGGGCGACGTCCTCTACAAGATCGACCCGGCCCCCTATCAGGTGGACCTCGCCAGCGCCGAGGCGACTTTGGCCAACCGCGAGGCTGCCCTGGTTCTGGCCAACCAGCAGGCCGACCGCCTCGAAACGCTGCTCGCCCGCAACACCGCGAGCCAGGCGCAGTACGACACGGCGTTTGCCGCCAAGAAGCAGGCCGAGGCCGAAGTCGCCGGCGCCAAGGCGGCCCGCGATCGGGCGCGGCTCAACCTGTCCTGGACCGATGTACGCGCGCCAATCTCCGGCCGCATCGGCCGGGCGCTGCTCACCGAGGGCACGCTGATCGAGTCCGGCATCACCGGCGTGCTCGCCACGATCCAGCAGCTCGACCCGATCTATGTCGACATCACCCAGTCGGTGGGCGAGCTGAACAAGCTGCGCCGCGACATCGCCTCGGGCGAACTCGCCAAGCTCGCCGCCGACACCGCCAACGTCCACCTCATCATGGATGACGGCACGCTCTACGGCTCGGCCGGGCGCCTGCTGTTCTCCGACGTCACCGCCGACCCGAGCACGGGCCAGGTGACGCTGCGGGTGCAGTTCCCCAACCCGCACAACGAGCTGTTTCCCGGCATGTATGTCCGCGCCCGGATCAAGCAGGGCATCGACTCGGACGCCATCGCCGTGCCGCAGCAGGCGATCCAGCGCACCAGTGACGGCAAGCCCGAGGTCTGGGTGGTCAAGCCCGACGGCAAGGTCATGCTCCAGCCGGTCGAGGTCGGCCCCGTGGTCGGCGGCAACTGGCTGATCCGCGAGGGCCTGGAGGGCGGCGAGAAGGTCGTCGTCGAAGGCTTCCAGAAGATCTCCGCGGGCATCCAGGTGAAGACCGTCCCGTGGAAGACGGAGACCGCTGCCGACGAGGGCAAGCCGATCGACACCGACAGCCACGACACCGACGGCAAGGAGACGAACGAGAAGAGTTCGTCGGCGGCCGAGCCGGCCGCCCAGCCCGTCGCCCAGTTCGCCGACTGATTCTTTCTCAAGCATCGCGCGGCCGGCGGGCGTTCCGACGCCCCGCCGGCCCGATGGCATAGGACATCAACGCGCCTCATGGCTCGCTTCTTCATCGACCGGCCGGTCTTCGCCTGGGTCGTCGCCCTCTTCATTCTGCTGGGCGGCGCGCTCTCGATCCCGCAACTGCCGATCGCCCAGTATCCGATCATCGCGCCCCCCGCGATCGCGCTCTCGACCTCGTATCCCGGCGCCTCGGTGGAGAATCTCTACACCGGCACGACGCGCCTCATCGAGGACGAGCTCAACGGTGCGGCCAACATCCTGAGCTTCGAATCGGCCTCCGACTCGTTCGGCGTGGTCGAGATCACCGCGAGCTTCCAGCCCGGCACCGATCCCGGCTACGCCGGCGTCGAGGTGCAGAACCGCTTGAAGCGCGTCGAGGCGCGCCTGCCGGCCGAAGTGCGCCAGCAGGGCATCCTCGTGGAGGAGGCGTCGGCCGCGACGCTCAACATCATCACGCTCGTCTCCACCGACGGGAAGACCGACGAGGTGGGGCTGGGCGACTTCCTGATCCGCAACGTCATCAACGAGATCCGCCGCATCCCCGGCGTCGGCCGCGCGACCCTCTACTCGACCGAGCGGGCGCTGCGGATCTGGATCGACCCGGACAAGCTGCGCGGCCTCTCCCTCAACGCCGCCGACGTGACCAAGGCGATCGGCCGGCAGAACGTGCAGATCGCCTCGGGTGCCGTCGGCGCGCAGCCTTCGCCTGAGCGCCACGCCGTCAACTTCCCCATCATCGTCAAGGGGCAGATGACCGAGCCGGAGGCGTTCGGCGCCATCGTGCTGCGGGCCAATCCCGACGGCTCCAACGTGCGCCTGCGCGACGTCGCCCGGATCGAACTCGGCGGCGACGACTACAAGTTCACCACCCGCCTCAACGGCGGCCCGGCGGCGGGCATCTCGGTGACGCTGGCGCCTGACGGCAACGCCATCGAGACGGCGAAGGCCATCCGCGCCAAGATGGTGGAGCTGTCGCAGTTCTTCCCCGACACGGTGAAGTGGGACATCCCCTACGACATCACGCCCGCGGTCGATGCCTCGATCGAGAAGGTGCTGCACACGCTGGTCGAGGCGGTGGTGCTGGTCTTCATCGTGATGTTCGTGTTCCTCCAGAACATTCGCTACACCCTCATCCCGACCATCGTCGTGCCGATCGCCCTGTTCGGCACCTGCACCGTCATGCTGCTCGCGGGCTTCTCCGTGAACGTGCTGACCATGTTCGGCATGGTGCTGGCCATCGGCATCCTCGTCGACGACGCCATCGTCGTGGTCGAGAACGTCGAGCGCATCATGAACGAGGAGGGTCTGCCCCCGAAGGAGGCGACCCGGAAGGCGATGAGCCAGATCACGGGGGCGATCATCGGCATCACCCTGGTGCTGATCGCCGTGTTCATCCCGATGGCGTTCTTCCCCGGCTCGGTCGGCATCATCTACCGGCAGTTCTCGATCGCGATGGTGACTTCCATCGCCTTCTCGGCCCTGCTCGCCCTCTCGCTGACCCCGGCGCTCTGCGCCACGATGCTGAAGCCGATCGAGAAGGGGCACGGCCACGCCAAGGGCGGCGTGTTCGGATGGTTCAACCGGTTCGTCGACCGGGAGACCGCGCGATACGGCCGCGGCGTGGCGTGGTTCATCCGGAAGTCCGGCCGGGTGATGCTGATCTACCTCGTGCTGGTCGCGGGCGTGGCCTACGCCTTCATGCGCCTGCCCGAGGGCTTCCTGCCGCTCGAGGATCAGGGCTTCTTCACCGTCGATATCCAGACCCCGCCGGGCTCCTCCTTCAACCGCACGGAAGCGGCGGTGAAGAAGGTCGAGGATTATCTCCTGGCCCAGCCGGGCGTGGCGACGGTCACCGTCATCAACGGCTTCTCCTTCTCCGGCCAGGGCCAGATGACGAGCCAGGCCTTCGTCACGCTCAAGCCCTGGAGCGAGCGTGACGCGGCGAACTCCGCCGCCAAGCTGGTCGAGGGCACCAACAAGGCGCTCGGGGGCTACAAGGATGCCGTGATCCAGGCACTGGAGCCGCCGCCGATCGACAACCTCGGCAACGCCTCGGGCTTCTCGTTCCGCCTGCAGGACCGGGCGCAGAAGGGCTACTCGGCGCTGATGGCGGCCCAGGAGCAACTGCTCTCGCTCGCCCGCAAGAGCCCCGTGCTGACGAAGGTCTATGTCGAGGGCCTGCCGCCCGCGCCCGAGGCCGAACTCATCATCGACCGCGAGAAGGCGGCCGCCCTCGGAGTCGATTTCGAGGACATCAACAACACGATCCAGGTCAATCTCGGCTCGGTCTACGTCAACGACTTCCCGAATCGCGGCAAGATGCAGCGCGTGATCGTGCAGTCCGAGGATCTCCAGCGCCTGCACGCGGCGGACCTGTTGAACTACTCGGTCAAGAACGCGCAGGGGACGATGGTGCCGATGTCCTCCTTCGCCGACCTGAAATGGGGCGTCGGGCCGGCCCAGATCATCGGCTTCAACGGCTACCAGTCGGTGCGCATCACCGGCGATCCGGCCCCCGGCTACACCTCCGGCGACACCATCAAGGAGATGGAGCGGCTGATGACCTTCCTGCCGAAGGGCTTCGGCTACGCCTGGACCGGGCAGTCGCTCCAGGAGAAGGAGGCGGGCTCCCAGGCCTCACTGCTGCTGGCGCTGTCGGTGCTGATCGTGTTCCTGTGTCTGGCCGCGCTCTACGAAAGCTGGTCGATCCCGATCTCGGTGCTGCTGGTGATCCCCCTCGGCGTCATCGGATCGGTGGCGGCGGTGTATCTGCGCGGCATGCCCAACGACGTCTACTTCAAGATCGGGCTCATCACGATCATCGGCCTGTCGGCCAAGAACGCGATCCTGATCGTGGAATTCGCCCGCGACCTCTGGAAGCCGGGCACCAACATCGTCCAGGCGACGATCCAGGCGGCGACGCTCCGCTTCCGCCCGATCGTGATGACCTCGCTCGCCTTCATCTTCGGCGTGGTGCCGCTGGCGATCGCCACCGGCGCCTCCTCGAAGAGCCAGCAGGCCATCGGCACGGGCGTGATGGGCGGCATGATCTCGGCCACCGTGCTCGCGGTGTTCTTCGTGCCGGTGTTCTTCGTGGTGGTGATGCGCCTGTTCAAGCGCAAGGAGGTCGCCGCGGGCGAGAACGCCGAGGCGGCGCCTGGGGCGGAGCATGCGCCGCACGGGCATTCCGTGCCGGCGGAGTAGCGGGCGGGAGAAGCGGTGCGCGTGCTTCGAGGCACGCGTGCCGCGTGCGCCTCAGCATGAGGAGCGTGGTGGATGCCATCTCCGTTGAGCCGAGGTGGCGAATCACGGAGGGTAAGAGATCTTCCTCGTTCCCCCGAGGCCGCCTTGACGGCGTTCGTCTATATGCTGCGCTGTGCCGACGGCAGTTACTATGTCGGCTCGGCCCGCGGCGACTCCCTTGATGGGCGGCTGGCCGAGCATCAGGCCGGAACGCGCATCGGCTACACCTATCACCGCCGGCCCGTGACACTGGTCTACGCCGAGTGGTTCGATCGCATCACGGATGCGATCGCGGCCGAGCGCCGGATCAAGGGCTGGAGCCGTGCCAAGAAGGAAGCGTTGATTGCAGAGGATTGGGACAGGGTGCAGTTCCTGGCGAAGCGCCCTTCCGCCCGCGCATCCAACCCCACGACCTCATCCTGAGGTGCCGCGAAGCGGCCTCGAAGGATCCTCCAGGGACCAAGACGGATTTGGCGTCCTCTCAGCGCTTCAGCACCCGCCGCGCGCCATATCCGGCGGCGGCCCAGAGAAACGCTGAGACCGTCCGCACCGGAAAGAACGTCGGCAGGTCGGCGGCGACGGGGGCCGGCCAGGGCAGGCCGATCCGCGTCACGAGCCATGCGAACAGCACCGAGACCCCCAAAGCGGCAATGGCCGCGATGAAGACCTTGCCGAACTGATCCGCCTTCCAGCCGAGGAACACGGCGATCAGGATCAGGAGGGGGTCGAACCCGGCGAGGATCCAGACCGAGAACGAATAGACCGGGACGACGGGGGCGGCGTTCACGCCCACCACGCCTTCGGCAGGCTGATCCGCCCGGCCGCATTCTCGATGGTCTGCGCAGCGGCGAACAGCGTCTCCTCGTCGAAGGGACGACCGATGAGCTGGAGGCCGAGCGGCAGCCCCTGCGCGTCGAGGCCGGCCGGCACCGAGATGCCGGGCAGGCCGGCCATGTTCACCGTCACCGTGAACACGTCGTTGAGATACATCTCGACCGGATCGGCCGAGGCCATCTCGCCGATGCCGAAGGCCGCCGACGGGGTTGCGGGGGTGAGGATCGCGTCAACGCCGGAGGCGTAGGCCGCCTCGAAGTCGCGCTTGATCAGCGTGCGGATCTTCTGGGCCCGGACGTAGTAGGCGTCGTAGTAGCCCGCCGACAGCACGTAGGTGCCGATCATGATGCGCCGCTTCACCTCGCGGCCGAAGCCGGCGGCGCGGGTGTTCTCGTACATCCCGGCAATGTCTTTGCCCGGCACCCGCAGGCCGTAGCGGACGCCGTCGTAGCGGGCGAGGTTCGAGGAGGCCTCGGCCGGCGCCACGATGTAGTAGGCCGGCAGCGCGTATTGCGTGTGCGGCAGCGAGATTTCCTTGATCGTCGCGCCGGCCTCCCGCAGCCAGTCCGCGCCCTGGTCCCAGAGCCGCTGGATCTCGGCGGGCATGCCTTCGACCCGGTATTCCTTCGGGATGCCGATGGTGAGGCCCTTCACGCCCCGCGAGATCGCCGCCTCGAAGTCGGGCACCGGCATGTCCACGGAGGTCGTGTCGCGCGGGTCGTGTCCGGCCATGGAGCCGAGCAGGATCGCGCAATCCTGCACCGTGCGGGCGATCGGGCCGGCCTGATCGAGCGAGGACGCGTAGGCGATGATGCCCCAGCGTGAGCAGCGGCCGTAGGTCGGCTTAATGCCGACGGTGCCGGTGAAGGCGGCGGGCTGGCGGATCGAGCCGCCGGTATCGGTCGCGGTGGCGCCGAGGCACAGGTGGGCGGCCACCGCCGCCGCCGAGCCACCCGACGAGCCGCCGGGCACCAGCGGGGCCTCCGAGCCCTGGCGGCGCCAGGGGGAGATCGTCTTGCCGTAGGCGCTGGTCTCGTTGGACGAGCCCATGGCGAACTCGTCGAGGTTGAGCTTGCCCAGCATCACCGCGCCGTCGCGCCAAAGCTGGGACGAGACGTTCGACTCGTAATGCGGCTCGAACCCTTCGAGGATCTTCGAGCCCGCGGTGGTGTCGACGCCCTGCGTCGCGAACAGGTCCTTGAT
This sequence comes from Methylorubrum sp. SL192, assembly GCF_026672325.1. Lineage (NCBI taxonomy): Bacteria > Pseudomonadati > Pseudomonadota > Alphaproteobacteria > Hyphomicrobiales > Methylobacteriaceae > Methylorubrum > Methylorubrum sp. SL192. Next base: position 2,553,749 of record NZ_JAPPQV010000003.1, on the reverse strand, counting down.
GCCGAGCGGCAGGCCCTCGAGCGGGCGCGCCTCGCCCTTGGCGATCTTCTGGTCCGAGACCTCGGCCATCTTCAGCGCCCGGTCGGGCGTCGCGACGATGTAGGCGTTGAGCGCCTTTGCCCGGTCGATGGCGTCGAGATGCGCCTGCGCGATCTCGCGGGCCGAGAAATCTTTGGCCTTCAGCCCGTCGCGAGCCTCGGCCAGGGTGAGTTCGTTGAGTGCCGTCATGCCCGTTCCAAGTGTCTGCCAGGTATCCGCACCAAGCCCGCGGGCGCGTGGCGTCTCGCGGGTGGCAGAAAAGCCGCTCCGTCGCGTCCCAGGGGACTACTCGACGACCTTCGGCACGAGAAAATAGTTGTCCTCGGTCTCGGGGGCGTTGGCGACGATGTCGCTCGCCCGGCCGCCGTCGTTCACCACGTCGGCGCGCTTCTTCATGCGCATCGGGGTGACGGAGGTCATCGGCTCGACGCCCTCGACGTCGACCGCGCCGAGTTGCTCGACGAAGGCGAGGATCGCGTTGAGCTCCCCCTTCAGCGGGCCGACTTCCTCGTCGGTCACCGCGATGCGGGCCAGATGCGCGATGCGCCGTACCGTTGTCTCGTCGACCGACATGCCGCCCGTGTCGCCTCGCCTGCCGTGAGCGCGGGTGAAAGACCTCGCGCCGGGATCAGCCGGGCTATAGCACCCGCCTTCGCGCAGGGGCAACGCTCCGGGCCGCGCCGACGGCGGAGAGTGTCACAGAGCCTGTAAACCCCGATCGAACCGTCCGCTCAGACGATGACGTGGCCCCGCGTCACCGGCATGTCCACGGTGATTCCGGGACGGCGGTAGCGGTCGGCGTTGTAGGCCCCGACGCAGAGGATCTCCACGGCAAGCGCCAGCATCAGCACGTGCCGCCGCATGAGGCGGCCGGAGGCGGGAGGGGTCGGCGTCGGCGTGAGGGGCACGGGGCGGTTCCGGCGTCGTTAATAAAACCTTAACACCGCTTTTCGCTTTCCGGTCCATCCCGGGAGGAACGACTACCGGCCATGGTTAATCTGTGCGGTGGACAAGTCCGCGCGGGCGGGCGTAAGCCCCTCCCTCATCGGGATACGGGGAGGACGGGGCATGTGGGACAGCGTCTTCCGGGAATTGCGTCCGGGGCTGACCTCCAGCGAGGCGGATCTCGCCCGCGCCGAGGCCGAACTCGGGTTCCCCCTCCCCCAGAGCTACCGCAACTTCGCGCAGAGCTGCGGCGCCGGGCGGATCGGCGGGCATCTGCGCATCTTCACCCCAGTTCCGGTGGAGGCGGCGGATCTCGGTTCGCGCGCGCACCTGATCTCGCACGGCGTGGCGCTCGCCCTCGATGGCCTGCGCGACGAGGACAGCGACGAGCCGCACCGCTTCACCATCGAGGGTGATGCCGATGCCGGGCTGATGGAGCGGGCCTGCTTCTTCGGACAGACCGAGCGGGGTGATTTCCTGTTCTTCGACGTGACGCCGGGCTTTCCCGAATACGACATCTGGGTGCTGTGCGCCGATCTGGAGACGGTGCATTTCGGCGGGGCCGACCTGCCCACCTTCCTGCGCGGTCTTCAGGGCCTCGAGATCCTGCACATTCTCGGCGACGGGGAAGGTCCGCTGCCCGCGACCTTCGTGGGCGACGACGCGGCAGCCCTGGAACAGCTCGGAGCGACGGATTCGTGAACCGGGAGGAGATGGTGGCCTTCGCCGAAGCCTCGGCCGGCGCGCCGCGGCTGATCGGGCTCGACCTCGGCACCAAGACCATCGGAATCGCCCTGTCCGATGTCGGCCGGCAGATCGCCTCGCCGCTGGAGACGATCCGGCGGGTGAAGTTCACGCCCGACGTGGCGCGGATCGTGTCGCTCTGCGCGACGCACGCGGTCGGCGGCCTCGTGATCGGCCTGCCACTCAATATGGACGGTTCCGAAGGCCCCCGTGCCCAATCGAGCCGGAGTTTTGCCCGCAACCTCAAGCCGCTGTTGCCGCTGCCGGTCCTGTTCTTCGACGAGCGCCTCTCTACCGCCGCCGTCACCCGCACGCTGATTGAAGCCGACGCCTCACGAGCGCGTCGCGGCGAACTCGTGGACAAGCTCGCCGCTGCCTACATCCTGCAAAGCTGCCTCGACGTGATGGGCGGGATGTTTTCGGGCGCGGCCGAGGAAGCGGACGGGTTTTAACCCCGCGTCACCCGCGCCACGATCGTCTCCCGCTCCCGGCGCGTCGCCGACAGCCGCTCGCGGGCGGCCGCGAGAATCTCAGGGCCGGCGGTTTCAGGGCGGCCGGCATCGAAGGGCGGGGCCGGAGCGTATTCCTGATGGAGCTGGATCGCCTTCGCGGTCGCCACGTCGGTGAGTTCGGCCGCGAGCGTCAGGCCGAAATCGATGCCCGCGGTCACGCCGCCGCCGGTGATCAGGTTGCCGTCGCGCACCACGCGCCCCTCGGTCGGGATCGCCCCGAAGGCGGCGAGGAGATCGTGCGCCGCCCAGTGCGTGGTGGCGCGCTTGCCCCGCAGAAGTCCCGCCGCGCCGAGCACCAGGGCCCCGGTGCAGACGGAGGTGACATAGCGGGCGCGCTCCGCCTGACGGCGCAGGAAGTCGAGGGTCTCGGCATCCTCCATCAGCGGGTTCACCCCCGCGCCGCCGGGCACGCAGATCACGTCGAGAGCCGGGCATTCGGCGAAGGTGATTGTGGGCTTTAGCACGAGGCCGGTGGCGCTCGCGATCGGGCTCAGGTCTCTCGCAACGAGATGGACGCGGGTGCCCGGCACCATGGCCAGCACCTCGTAGGGGCCGGTCAGGTCGAGCTGCTGCACCTTGGGGAAGACGAGGAATCCGATCTCGATCGTCATGGTCCCGAAGCCTCCGCTCGGAAGAATCTGAAGCATCGTCCCGAACGGTAGCCGCCGGCTTTCGGAAAAAGACGATGCAAAAACAGGAGCCTAGCGCAGATAGATCACGCTGTAGAGCGAGGCGCGCAGCTCGTCCTCGTCGAGCCAGACCCGGCCGAGGTCGCAGCGCTCGGCGATGCCCGGCCGCATCCGGGCGCAGTACTCGCCGGTATTGTCCTGCAGGTGGTACTGGCAGCGCCCGCCCGCCTTGCGCCGGGCGAGGATCGGGCTCGAATGGTCGGCGGCGATGTCCGGCTCCTTCGGCAGGCGCTCTTCCAGCACGTACCAGGAATAACCCACCACCGGCAGGCGGCCCCGGTCGAGGGCGTAGTCGATCATCGCCATCAGCCGGTCGGTGCCGGCCTTGAGGCCGGGCTCGCTGCGGGCGGCCTTGTCCATGAAGTCGAGCTGGTTGTCGGCAATCGACTCCGAGACCGGGATCAGCGGCACCGGCAGGGGCTTGCGACGGCAGCGCCGCTCGACATGGGCGATCCAGCCGGCATTGAAGGCGTCGGTCGCCGGATCGCGAAGCCGCGGCACCGTCCCGCCGAGGCTGCGCCACGAGATCTTCGGGGCCGCGACGCGGCTGCGCCAGCGCAGGGCTCCAAAGGTGCGCGCGTGCTGGCCGTAGCCGTCGAAGGAGGGCAGGTCCCGGTCCGTGCACAGGCCGCCGAGGTTGTAGAGAAGGGTCGCCGCCTCCTCCTGCCCGTCCTCCAGCTTGTCGAAATATGGCTTGCGGCCGGGGTTGCGCTCGCGGCTCGCCTCGGTGTCGTTGCGGCTCTCGGCGATCTCTTCCGCGAGGTCGGGATGCCGGCGCAGATAGTTCCGCAAGGCACGGTCCCGGCCGCGTTCGAGGCCGGCCGGGTCGGCGAAGTAGTAGCGGGTGGCAACATCCAGCGCCGAGACGGTAACGCCGACGCGCTGCGAGATCATGTCGGCGGTGGCGTAGGCAAAGCAGATCGCGCTGTCGCCCTGGCTCATCGGCGACAGGGCCGGGTTGGGGCTGATCCGATCGTCGAGCGGATGCGTGCCGGGCCGGCGCGCCGGCGCCACGACGGTGACGTCGGCGCAGGTCGGGTTGCGGGCATAGCGCGGGTTTTCGGGCAGCAGGCGCAGATCGACCGCCCCGGCGGGCGCTGCCGCGAGCAGAAGGCCGAGCGCGACACAGCGGGCGACGTAGGCCGCCCCGGATGATGGCCTCAATCCGTCCCCGCCTCGGCGAGCGCGACCGGTGCCGCCTCGGCGCCGTCGAGCACCGTGTCCTGCGCGGCCTCGGCGAGCAGGGCGTAGCCGCCATCGGCCATGTGCAGGCCGTCGCTGGCGAACAATTCGGTGCGGGTCAGCCGCCCCTGTCCGATCCAATCGCGCATCAGGTCTGAGCGGCGGATCACCGGGACGCCGAGATCGGCGCCGAGGGTGCGCACCGCGTCGCGGAACCGGTCGGCGCCGGGCGTAGCGTCGAGCGTCGGGCACCATTGCGGCTCCATCAGAACCACGTCGATCCCCGCCGCGCGGATACGCTCCAGCGCCGCCTCGGTCGCCTCGCGGAAATGATCGAGGGAGATGCCGCGCAGGGCGTCGTTGCTGCCGGTCTGCCAGATCACGAGATCGGGCCGGGGCGCGATCACGTCCCGGTCGAGCCGGGCCAGCATCTCGTCCACCGCCTCGCCGCCGATGCCGCGGTTGGCGACCGTGATCTTGCTGCCGAGATGCGGCAGGGCGCGCCGCAGACCCGCTTCGAGGCGGGCGGGATAGGCGGCGGCGGGCGTCGAGGCGCCGATCCCTTCCGTCGAGGAGGAGCCGAAGGCGACGATGCTCAGCGGCCCGCCCAGCGCGATCTTCTGGGCGACGTGCGGAAGGCCGGCCGGGGCCGCATCCTCGAACAGGCCGAGATCGAGGTCGAAGCCGAGATCGAGGTGTTGCGGCAGCAGGTCGGCGTAGGCGAGCACCGCGGTCGAGGAGAGGGTGAGGGCCAGCATCAGCGCCGTCGCGCCGACAAGCCGCCGCGGACGTCCCGTCGGGACCATCCGCTTCCGAGCCTGAGGAAGAAGCCGTACCACCGTTCGAGCCCCCGCCCGCGGGCCACCTCGACCGGGGGGCTTCGCGGAATGACTGATATCGACCCTTCTAACCGAACCGAGGCCGGATTACGGCCCAATAATCGTGATTCGCCACAGCCGCAATGCGCAGTGTTTGATGGAGTCTTAAGGGCGAGACTCGGATCAAAGATTTGTCGGTCATGGACGCCGCCCGTTCGACGCCGGCATGAAGTTCGGGGGCCGCGATCGAGCGCGGTAACGGCGCCGTCCTGCCCCGGCGTCATGGGCCTTTCCTCGCCGGATCGGCCGCGTCACGCCCGCGAAACCAGGGAGACCGTCCCACTGCCGTGCCGCTCGATCCGGCCGTCGAGTTCGAGTTCGAGCAGCGTCGTCTGCACGATCCGAACCGGTAGGCCGGTGGAGCGGGCCAGTTCGTCGGTTCCGACCGGAGTCGGGCTCAAGCATGCGATCAGCCGCGCGCGGTCGTCCCGGGGCTCGGGGGGAGCCTCGATCGGCTCCGCCGCGGCGGGAAGCAGCGGCGGCGCGATCTCGGCTCGTCCGTCGAAATCGATCTCGTCCCAGTAATCGGGCGTGCTCCAGCTCTCGGAGCGGTCGTTCAGGCCGTCCGCCTGCGGCACGTCGCCGGCGATCAGCGGATCTAGCACCGACAAGACGTGCTCGACCTCCGAGACCAGCGTCGCGCCCTGGCGGATCAGGTCGTTGGTGCCCTCCGCCCGCGGATCGAGCGGCGAGCCGGGCACCGCGAAGACCTCCCGGCCCTGCTCCAGCGCGAAGCGGGCGGTGATGAGCGAGCCGGAGCGGCGCGCGGCCTCCACGATGACGGTGCCGAGGCTGAGGCCGGAGATGATGCGGTTGCGGCGGGGAAAGTCGCGCCCGCGCGGCACCCAGCCCATCGGCATCTCGGCGACCACCGCCCCACCCGCCCCCACGATCTCCTCGACGAGGTCGGCATGGTTCTCCGGATAGATCCGGTCCTGCCCACCCGCGAGGACCGCGACGGTGCCGCTGATGAGCGTGGCCTTATGGGCGCGGGCATCGATGCCGCGGGCAAGGCCTGAGACGACGACGAGACCGGCTTCGCCGAAGCCGCGGGCGAGCCGCTCGGTGAAGGCGAGGCCGGCGGTCGAGGCGTTGCGCGAGCCGACGATGGCCACCGAAGGCTTGAGAAGCGCGGCTGGATCACCGCGAACGGCGATCAACGGTGGCGCGGTGTCGGTGGCGTGCAGCGCCTTCGGGTAGGCCGCCTCGCCCATGGCGAGGAAGCGGATGCCGAGGCGGGCGGCCGCCGCCATCTCGCGCTCGGCCTCCGTCGCGGAGGGCGGTACGGCGCGTTTGCCCGCCCGCTTCGTCAGGTCCGGCAGGGCATCGAGCGCGGCCGACGCGCTGCCGAAGCGGTTGATCAGGCCGCGGAAGGTGCGCGGGCCGATGCCGTCGGTGCGGATCAGGCGCAGCCAATCGAGACGTTGCGCGTCGGTGAGCTGCATCGGTCCCCCTCCGTCCGGGAGGGGGCGGCGCTCACCCCTTCTTCCCGATCCGCCCCTCGGTGCCGGCGGCGAGTCGGCGGATGTTGGGCGCGTGCTTCCACCATAGCAAAGCTGCGAGCACGAGGAAGAGCGCTGCAACCGCTCCGTGTCCCAGCGCCCACAGGATGAGGGGCGTGGCGGCCGACGCCGCGAGCGCGGCAAGCGACGAGTATTTCAGGGCAAAGGCGAGCCCGAGCCAGATCGCGGCGAAAGCGGCCAGCGTCACCGGGCTCAGCGCCAGCAACACGCCGATGAAGGTCGCCACGCCCTTGCCGCCCTTGAAGCCGAGCCAGAGTGGGAAGAGATGGCCGAGGAAGGCGCCGAGCCCGGCGGCGAGCGCCGGCCCCTCGCCCCAGTGGCTCGCGGCCAGCACCGGCAGTGTGCCCTTGAGCGCGTCGCAGAGCAGCGTCGCGGCAGCCAGGCCTTTGCGGCCGGTTCGCAGCACGTTGGTCGCGCCGATATTGCCCGAGCCGATCGCCCGCACGTCGCCGAGACCGGCGAACTTCGTGAGGATCAGCCCGAAGGGGATCGCGCCGCAGGCATAGCCGAGGACGAGCGCGGTGATGAGGACTGGCCAGCCGGCCGCGAGAAGCGTGGTCATGCGGCCAGGGCCGAGAGGTCGGAGCGGTGGACGATGCGGCCGCCCACCAGCGTCAGCACCGCGGCGCCCTGGAGCCGGGCCTCGTCGAAGGGCGAGTTCTTGGAGCGCGACTTCAGCTGCCGCTTGTCGAGCAGGTAGGGCAGATCGGGGTCGATCAGCACGAGGTCGGCGGGAGCGCCCTTCTCCAGGCGGCCCGCCTCGCGGCCGAGCAGCGTGGCGGGGTTGGCCGAGAGGGCCTTCAGCAGCGTTCCCAGCGTGACGTCGCCGGTATGGAGCAGGCGAAGGCTCGCGCCGAGCAGGGTCTCGATGCCGAGCGCGCCGTCCGCGGCTTCGGCGAACGGCAGGCGCTTGGTCTCGACGTCCTGCGGATTGTGGTCGGAGACGATGACGTCGATCACGCCTTCATTCAGCGCGGCGATCACCGCCTGCCGGTCGTCCTCGCGGCGCAAGGGCGGCGAGAGCTTGCAGAAGGTGCGGTAGTGGCCGATGTCGCCCTCGTTGAGCACGAGGTTGTTGACCGAGACGCCGCAGGTGACGGGCAGTCCCGCCTCCTTGGCCCGCCGCACGATCTCGACGGAATCGGCGCAAGAGATCATCGCCGCGTGGTAGCGCGCGCCGGTGAGGCGCACGAGGCGGATGTCGCGCTCCAACATCACCGTCTCGGCCTCGCGGGGGATGCCGATCAGGCCGAGGCGGGAGGCCATCTCGCCCTCGTTCATCACGCCCTCGCCGACGAGGTCCGGCTCCTCGACATGCTGCATCAGCAGCGCGCCGAAATCGCGGGCGTAGGTCAGCGCGCGGCGCATCACCTGCGCGTTGGTGACGGCCTTGAGCCCGTCGGTGAAGGCGACCGCGCCGGCTTCCGCCAGCAGGCCGAATTCGGTCATCTCCCGGCCGGCCAAACCCTTGGTGATGGCGGCGGCCGGCAGGACGTTGACGCTGGCGGTGTCGCGGGCGCGGCGCAGCACGAAATCGACGATGGCCGGTCCGTCGATGACGGGGTTGGTGTCGGGCATGCAGACCAGGGTCGTCACGCCGCCTGCCGCCGCGGCGGCGCTCGCCGAGGCCAGGGTCTCGCGGTGCTCTGCGCCCGGCTCGCCGACGAAGGCGCGCAGGTCGATCAGGCCCGGCGCGAGGGTGAGACCCCCGCAATCGATTGTTTTGCAATCTTCCGGCGCGTCGGGGGCGGCACCCCAGGCGATGTCGGCGATGCGGCCGTCGCGCACGAGCACGGCGCCGGGACCCTCGCGGCCGCTGGCCGGATCGAGGAGATGGGCGTTGGAGAGGACGAGCGCGCTCATGAGTGTCACCCGTTCGGCAAGTGGGTCGCCAGCGCTTCCAGCACGGCCATGCGCACGGCGACGCCCATCTCGACCTGCTCGCGGATCAGCGACTGCGTCCCGTCGGCGATGTCGGAGGCGATCTCGACGCCGCGGTTCATCGGACCCGGATGCATCACCAGCGCACCGGGCTTGGCCAGCGCCAGCTTGTCGCCGTCGAGGCCGTAATAGCGGAAATACTCCTTCACGCTTGGCACGAAGGAGCCGTTCATCCGCTCGCGCTGGAGGCGCAGCATCATCACGATGTCGCAGCCTTTCAGCCCCGCACGCATGTCGGTGAACACCTCGACCCCGAAGCGCTCGATGCCGGTGGGGAGCAGCGTCGAGGGGCCGATCACCCGTACCCGGGCGCCCAGCGCCTGAAGCAGGATGATGTTCGAGCGCGCCACCCGCGAATGCAGGACGTCGCCGCAGATCGCGACCTGAAGCCCCTCGATGCCGCCCTTGTTGCGGCGGATGGTGAGCGCATCGAGCAGCGCCTGGGTCGGGTGCTCGTGGGCGCCGTCGCCGGCATTGACCACAGCGCAATCGACCTTGCGGGCGAGCAGATGCACCGCGCCCGCCGCGTGGTGGCGCACCACGATGATGTCGGGCCGCATGGCGTTGAGCGTCGCGGCCGTGTCGATCAGCGTCTCGCCCTTCTTCACCGAGGACGAGGCGACCGACATGTTCATCACGTCGGCGCCGAGGCGCTTGCCCGCGAGTTCGAACGAGGATTGCGTGCGGGTCGAGGGCTCGAAGAACAGATTGATCTGCGTGCGGCCCCGCAGGACGGTGCGCTTCTTCTCGACCTGCCGCGACAGGGCGACGGCGGCGTCGGCGCGCTCCAGGAGCGCTTCGATGTCCGGCCGGCTCAGGCCTTCGATGCCGAGCAGGTGCCGGTGCGGGAAGGCGGGTGCGGTCTGAGCGGTCATGCGGCGGTTCTGGCGTCGGCTCCGCGCTATAGGTGTCCGGGAGGGACCCGGCAAGGCGCAGGCGTGTCGGGTTGGCTGGCGCGACCGGCGCCGCGAGGAAAAATGGTCTCGCCCGGTCGCGGCTGAGAGATTTTCTTGATCATCGCGAGCCTGTGATCGAGAAAAATTTGAACGATCCGGTCTCGCTTCCGTTTTTCCAACATCTGTTGGGGTTTGCGCGCGTCGAATGCCTGTCCCGGTATTCGCTGGCCGACCCGGAAACGAAGGGTAGCTCATGAATACGCGACTTCTCCTGACCGCCGGTGCGCTCTCGCTCGGCCTCGCGCTCTCGTCCGGCGCCTACGCTCAGGGCATGCAGCGGGGCGGCATGGAGCCCGGCATGGGCGGCCAGCCCGGCGGGCAAATGGGTGGCCAGATGGGCGGCCAAATGCAGCAGGGCGCCATGGGCGACGACATGGGCCAGGAGCAGCGCCCGATGAAGCGCAGCTCCAAGAAAATGAAAAAGCCGATGAAGAACAAGAAGATGATGCGCTCGAAGCGCATGAATTCCGGCTCCGGCATGGAGTCCGGCGCGGGCGGGATGTAATCCACCCGTCACCCGACTGTGACCGGATCGCCATCTAGGCGATCCTCGGCCCGCCCGGTTAAACCGGGCGGGCTTTTTCGTGTCGAACGAAACCTTCCGAGTCTTCCCGCGCCGAACGGTCCATCCTCCCGGCGCCGGTTGCTGCAACAGGGAACAGCCGCGCCGTGGCCGCAGGATCGACGCTCTCGGGGCCGGACATCGTCGAGACGGTGCGGCGGCGCTGGATGTTTCGCCATCCGCTGGTGATCCGGCTGGCGCACTGGCTCAACGTGGTCTGCCTCGCCATCCTGCTGATGAGCGGCCTGCAGATCTTCAACGCCCATCCGGCACTCTATTGGGGCGCGGCCTCGACCTTCGACAAACCGTTCGTCGCCATCACCGACGACCAGCGGGACGACGGCACGCCGCGCGGCATCGTCTTTGTGGCCGGCCACACCTTCGAGACGACGGGCGTGCTCGGCCTGTCGAACCTCAACGGCCAGCAGGCGGGGCGCGCCTTCCCCGCCTGGGCGACCCTGCCGGCGCATCAGGATCTCGCCACCGGCCGGCGCTGGCACTTCCTGTTCGCCTGGGCCTTCGTCATCAACGGGCTGATCTACCTCCTCTACGGGATCGGGACGGGCCAGTTGCGGCGGCGCCTCGTGCCCGACGGCGATCAGCTGCGTGGGTTCGGCTCCTCGATCCGCGAGCACCTGACCCTGCACTTTCCGGAAGGGGACGAGGCCAAGCGCTACAACGTGCTGCAGAAGCTCTCCTACCTCGTCGTGGTGGCGGTGCTGCTGCCGCTGATGGTGCTGACCGGGCTCGCGATGTCGCCGGGCGTCAACGCAGTGGTGCCCCTGCCCGACCTGTTCGGCGGCCGGCAATCGGCCCGCACGATCCACTTCATCGTCACGAACCTGCTGGTGCTGTTCGTGATCGTCCACGTCCTGCTCGTGCTGCTCTCCGGCGTGGTCAACAACATGCGCAGCATGATCACCGGCTGGTTCGTGATCGAGCGCCAGAAACTTCCCGCCGGCCCGGGAGAGACCCCATGAAACCTCGTCTCTTGACCCCCCGCCTCCACATCCCCCGCCCCCACCGCCGCGGTTTCCTCACGGCGGCGGCCGGCCTGCTCGGCGTCTCGGCGCTGGGCGGCTGCGACCGCTTCGCCGCGAGCCCGACCGGACAACGCGCGCTGAGGGCGGGCGAGGACGCCAACCTGTTCGTGCAGCGCCTGCTGCTGACGCCAGCCTCGCTCGCCAAGGAATTCCCAGATTCGGAGATCTCGCCCTGGTTCAAGCCGAACGGCACGATCGAACCGCCGGACCGGGCCTACAAGGCGCTCGCCGCCAAGAGCTTCGACGGGTTCAAGCTCCGCGTCGACGGGCTCGTCGAGCGGCCCCAGGACCTCAGCCTCGCCGATCTGCGGGCCCTGCCCGCCCGCACCCAGACGACCCGGCACGATTGCGTCGAGGGCTGGAGCGCCATCGGCAAGTGGACCGGCGTGCCGCTCGCGGAGGTGCTCAAGCGGGCCGGCCTGAAGCCGAATGCCCGCTACGTCGTGTTCCACTGCGCCGACACGATGGAATACGCCATGAGCGGCGGGGAGGACGAGGCGGAACCGGAAAAGTCCGCCAATCCCAGCATGGAGACCCGGCCGGAGGGGGCCGAGAATCAGGCAAGCGATTCGCAGGCCGCAGGCGCGGAGGCACCGAATGCCGAGGACGAAGCGAGCCAGGGCACGCCGGTTCGCTATTACGAGAGCATCGATCTCACCGACGCCTACCACCCGCAGACGATCCTCGCCTACGACCTGAACGGCAAGGCGCTGCCGGTCTCGAACGGCGCGCCGCTACGCCTGCGGGTTGAGCGTCAGCTCGGTTACAAGCAGGCGAAATACATCCAGCGGATCGAGCTGACCGAGGGCCTGACCGGTATCGGCGACGGCAAGGGCGGCTACTGGGAGGACCGCGGCTACGAGTGGTACGCGGGGATTTAAGTGCAGGTCCGGCGCGTTCACCCGATTTGACAACGCCGCGCGGCTCACCCACTTCTGCGCGGCGCGAGAGCCGGCCTCCGACCGGTACGCATCCGCGCCATTCCCAAAACCGTATCTGCGGTGAGGCTCTGGCGAGAGGCAGAGGTTCATGAAAGTCGTCGTCGTCGAGTCGCCGGCCAAGGCCAAGACGATCAACAAATACCTGGGGCGCGATTACGAGGTTCTTGCCTCGTTCGGCCATATCCGCGATCTGCCGGCCAAGGACGGCTCGGTCGATCCGGAGGCCGACTTCGCCATGATCTGGGAGGTGGAGGATCGCGGCGCCAAGCGCGTGTCCGAAATCGCCCGTGCCGTGAAGGGAGCCGAGAAGCTCATCCTCGCGACCGACCCGGATCGCGAAGGCGAGGCGATTTCCTGGCACGTCATTGAGGCGCTCACCGCCCGCAAGGCGCTGAAGGGCATCCCCGTCGAGCGGGTGACCTTCAACGCCATCACCAAGGCGTCGGTCGATGCGGCGATGAAGAAGCCGCGCCAGATCGACCAGGCCTTGGTCGATGCCTATCTCGCGCGCCGCGCCCTCGATTACCTCGTCGGCTTCAACCTCTCGCCGGTGCTGTGGCGCAAGCTGCCCGGCGCCCGCTCGGCGGGCCGAGTGCAGTCGGTGGCGCTCCGCCTCGTGGTCGAGCGCGAGATGGAGATCGAGCGCTTCAAGCCGCGTGAGTATTGGTCGATCATCGCGACGCTGGTGACGGAAGCCGGCGGCGTGTTCGAGGCCCGGCTCGTCGGCGCCGACGGCAAGCGCATCCAGCGCCTCGACGTCGGCAACGCCGAGGAGGCCGCCGCCTTCAAGCGCGACCTCGAACTCGCGACCTTCCAGGTGGCGAGCATCGAGGCCAAGCCCGCCAAGCGCCATCCGCAGCCGCCCTTCACCACCTCCACCCTGCAGCAGGAGGCGTCCCGCAAGCTCGGGATGGCCCCGGCGCAGACCATGCGCGTCGCCCAGCGGCTCTACGAGGGCGTGGATGTCGGCGGTGAGACCGTCGGCATCATCACCTACATGCGAACCGACGGCGTCGACATGGCGCCGGAGGCGATCCAGGACGCGCGCCAGGTGATCGGCCGCGAGTTCGGCGACGCTTACGTCCCCGGCGCGCCGCGCAAATACACCGTCAAGGCCAAGAACGCGCAGGAGGCCCACGAGGCCGTGCGCCCGACCGATATGGGCCGGTTGCCGAAGCACGTCGCTCGCCACCTCGAGCCGGAGCAGGCCAAGCTCTACGACCTGATCTGGACCCGCACCATCGCGAGCCAGATGGAATCGGCCGAGCTGGAGCGCACCACCGTCGAGGTGAGCGCGAATGTCGGCCCGCGCCGGATCGACCTGCGCGCCACCGGTCAGGTCGTGAAGTTCGACGGCTTCCTCGCACTCTATCAGGAGGGCAAGGACGACGAGGAGGACGAGGACGCCAAGCGCCTGCCGGCGATGAAGGCGGGCGACGCGCTCAAGCGCGAGCGCATCGCCTCGACCCAGCACTTCACCGAGCCGCCGCCGCGCTACTCCGAGGCCAGCCTGGTCAAGCGGATGGAGGAGCTCGGCATCGGCCGGCCCTCGACCTATGCCGCGGTGCTGCAGACCCTGCGCGATCGCGAATATGTCCGCATCGAGAAGAAGCGCCTCCAGCCGGAGGACAAGGGGCGGCTCGTCACCGGCTTCCTCGAAAGCTTCTTCAAGCGCTACGTCGAGTACGACTTCACCGCGAGCCTGGAGGAGCAGCTCGACCGGGTCTCGAATGCCGAGATCGACTGGCGCTCCGTGCTGCGCGATTTCTGGCGCGATTTTTCCGCCGCGATCGGCGGCACCAAGGAATTGCGCGTCGCGGAGGTTCTCGAGGCGCTCAACGGCCTGCTCGGGCCCCACATCTTCCCCGAGAAGGCGGATGGCGGCGATCCGCGCGCCTGCCCGACCTGCGGAGCGGGCCAGCTCTCGCTCAAGCTTGGCAAGTTCGGCGCCTTCATCGGCTGCTCGAATTACCCGGAATGCAAGTACACCCGCCAACTCTCGGCCTCGGGCGTCGAGGGCGAGGGTGACGGCTCCTCGGCCGAGGGCGGCCAGCCCGGCGTGCGCGTGCTCGGCGACGATCCGGCCACCGGCCTGCCCGTAACCCTGCGCGACGGCCGCTTCGGGCCGTTCGTGCAGCTCGGCGAGGCGAGTGCCGAGAAGGGCGCGGAGAAGCCCAAGCGCTCCTCGTTGCCCAAGGGGATGACGCCGGGCAGCGTGACGTTGGAGATCGCGCTACGCCTGCTGTCGCTGCCGCGCGAGGTGGCCAAGCATCCGGAGACCGGCGAGCCGATCCTGGCCAATCTCGGCCGCTTCGGCCCCTACGTGCAGCACGGGAAGATCTACGCCAATCTCGGCAAGGACGACGACGTGCTGGAGATCGGCGCCAACCGCGCCATCGACCTCATCGTCGCCAAGGAGCAGGGTGGCGGACGCGGTCGCCCCTCCTCCGATCCCGGCCGCACGCTCGGCCAGCATCCGGACGGCGCCGCCCTCGTGGTCAAGGCCGGCAAGTACGGCCCCTATGTCAGCGACGGCTCGGTCAACGCCACGCTGCCGAAGACCATGGCCGCCGAGAGCCTGACGCTGGAGCAGGCGATCGACCTCGTCAACGCCAAGCGCGCCTCGGGCGGCGGCAAGAAGCCGGTCCGCAAGACGGCTTCCCGCGCCCGCGCGCCGGCGAAGAAGGCGGAGGCCGGCGAGGCGAAGAAGCCGGCCGTGCGCAAGGCCGCAGCAAAGCCGGCGGCCAAGGCGACGGCGACGAAGGCCGCGGCCAAGCCGGCGGCTGCCAAGAAGGCGGCGGCGAAGACGAAGGCGGGCTGAGGGCGCGCCGGAAGCGGCCGGTTCCTCCGGATGTCGGGTCTTCCCGACATCCGGCCGACGGCCGGTGCTTCATTCGGGTCGAGAGGGCGCACAGACGCCGTCGCCGCGCGGTTCTCTTCTCGTAGGTTCGTTCAGCCGGCCGTCATCGCGAGCGACCGCGCGATCCAGTCACGCGACCTCTCAAAGAAAGGCGGCGCGCCGGATCGTTTCGGCTTCGTTTGGCGATGATGGCGTGGAGTGTTCGGCGGCCGGATCAGTCCGCGCCGACACGCTCGAACGTGAGGTAGCTCGGCAGCCGGCCGGCCGCGAGGGCCTTCGCCTCGTAGCGGGTGCCCGGCCAGCCTTCGAACGGCTTGCGCCAGTCGTCGGCGGTCTGCGCCGTCCAGCGCAGTTGCGGGCAGCGGGCGGCGCGGACCAGCGTCCAGCCCACATAGTCGTCGATATCGCTGGCGAAGCGGAAGTGGCCGCCGGGGCGCAGCACGCGCGCAATCTCGGCGAGCGAGGCGTCCGACACGAAGCGGCGCTTGCGCTGGCGGCGCTTCGGCCAGGGATCGGGATAGAGCAGGTAGACGCGGGCGAGGCTCGCATCCGGCAGGGCGGCGAGCAGGGCCGTCGCGTCCTCGTCCCAGACGCGGACATTGCGCAAGTCGCGCTCGTCCACCGCGCGCAGCAGCTTGACCACGCCGTTGACGAAGGGTTCGCAGCCGATGATGCCGGCTTGGCGGTGGGCCTCGGCCTGGGCAGCGAGATGCTCGCCGCCGCCGAAGCCGATTTCCAGCCAGACCTCGTCGACCGGCACCGGAAACAAGCTCGGCGGATCGAGGAATTCGCCGCGCTCGGGCAGCGTCACGCGAAGAGAAGGCAGCGCCCCTTCGAGGCGCTGCTCCTGGCCCGGGCGCAGGCGCTTGCCCTTGCGGCGCCCGTAGAAGGCCCGCTCGGTCTCCGCCGTCCCGCCCGTCTCGGGAGGGATGTCGTCATCCCTCCCCATCATGGTTCGGGCTCAGAAGGCCGACTTCAGCTTGTCGGCCAGATCCGTCTTCTCCCAGGAGAAGCCGCCATCAGCATCGGGCTCGCGGCCGAAATGGCCGTAGGCCGAGGTGCGGGCGTAGATCGGCTTGTTGAGCTGAAGCGCCGTGCGGATGCCGCGGGGCGAGAGATCGAGAGCGTCCATCAGGACGGTCTCGAGCTTGGCCTCGTCCACCATGCCGGTGCCGTGCAGATCGACGTAGATCGACAGGGGCTTGGCCACGCCGATGGCGTAGGAGAGCTGGATCGTGGCGCGGCGGGCGAGGCCGGCGGCGACGACGTTCTTGGCGAGATAGCGGGCGGCGTAGGCGGCCGAGCGGTCGACCTTGGTCGGGTCCTTGCCGGAGAAGGCGCCGCCGCCGTGGGGCGCCGCGCCGCCGTAGGTGTCAACGATGATCTTGCGGCCGGTGAGGCCGGCATCGCCATCGGGGCCGCCGATCACGAACTTGCCGGTCGGGTTGACGTGCCAGACGGTGCCTTCGTTGACCCAGCCCTGCGGCAGAGCCTTGAGGATGTAGGGCTCGACGATGGCGCGCACGTCAGCCGAATCGAGCGACTCGTCGAGATGCTGGGTCGAGAGCACGATCTGCGTCACCTCGACCGGGCGGCCGTTGGCGTAGCGCACGGTGACCTGGCTCTTGGCGTCGGGGCCGAGCTTGGCCGCGTCGCCCTGCTTGGCCTTGCGCGCGTCGGCGAGGTCCTTGAGGATCTTGTGGGCGTAGAAGATCGGGGCCGGCATCAGGGCCGGGGTCTCGTCGGCGGCGTAGCCGAACATGATGCCCTGGTCGCCCGCGCCCTCGTCCTTGTTGCCGGCGGCGTCCACGCCCTGCGCGATGTCGGCCGACTGCGCGTGCAGATGGATGGCGACGTCGTTGTTCTTCCAGTGGAAGCCCGACTGCTCGTAGCCGATGTCGCGCACGGCTTCGCGGGTCAGCTCTTCGAGATCCTTGAAGGTCACGGAATCGGGGCCGCGCACCTCACCCGCGATCACGACGCGGTTGGTCGTCGTCAGCGTCTCGACGCCGAGACGCGCCTCCGGCATCGCCGAGAGATAGGCGTCGACCACGGTGTCCGAGATCCGGTCGCTCACCTTGTCGGGGTGGCCTTCGGAGACGGATTCGCTGGTGAAGAGGTAGTCGGAACGAGGCATTGGCTGCACCCCCGATTGTCGGGCGCGCCTCGTGTGTCACGGCGCTTACCCTGGTCTCCAGAGGGGCGGCTTGTCGCATCGCCGTTCTGGACGGTCAAGCCGGAATGGCGAAATCGTCCGTTTTAACGAACGCTGTTGCATGCAACCGCAGCCTGCGGTTCCGAGTCCGATCGGGATTGGGGTGGCACCGGCACGGAGCGGTGACCGTCAGCCCTTGAGTTCCTGGCTCAGGATCTCGACGGCGGCCGAGAGTTCGCGGCGCTGTTGCTCGGTGAAGGTTTCCGTGAACTGGCGCGCGAAAGCGCGGGCAAGATCGGACCACGGCTCGACAGCGTAAGCGTGCTGGCCGTTGTCTGAAAAGCCACGTTCCGTCTCCGGATCCGGATGCGGAATGCCATCAAGAAAGTCGGAAACCGGAGTATTGGTGAGCCGACTGAGGATCGCGAGATGAATCGCGCTGATCCGGTTAACGCCTTTTTCGTACTTCTGGAGTTGTGCGGCAGACATCCCGAAGCTGTCGGCAACTGCTCGCTGCGTTAGCTTCGAGCGTTTGCGCTGCTCGGCAATGCGACGTCCGAGAAGGACGTCGCGCTCATCGGTCTTCTGGCCTGCCATCTTCGTTCTGCCCAAGCTCTTTCGGGCGATGCTTCGAACGAAAACTTTCCGCTTGCAAGGGCGCGTCGGGAGCTAATGGCAACGACACACACGTTATGTCATTTGTTATAGCTGCGGCGCGACGTCGCACTCAGATCGCAGGAAGTATCGGCTGTCCGCCTGCAATCTGAGGCAGCGAAAACCCTTGGCGTCCCCGGCAGGGCTCGAACCTGCGACCCCAGGTTTCATACCACTTCGACTTTCGCCGCCACGCTGTTCGCGCGTTCGTGGTCTGGACTATCCCTTCACCGTGGGCTTCAAACGAAGCCTTTAGGTGCCACCCGTCTAGTCTCTACACCTTCCCGCGGGCCGTGACCGGACCTCGGGCTTGGCTCGGGATCGGCAGAGCGCCGCGGCGCCGGAAGCTTTCCCCGAATTTGAGTGGATCCGCCGTGCGGTTTCCCATCACGGCGCCCAATTGTGGAGTTTAGGAAACCTGTGCTCTGTCCAGCTGAGCTACGGAGACGTCGGTTCAGGCTTAGCATCATCGCAGGGGGCCGCCAACCGCTCCGGCCTGGGCCGTCGGCGATTGTACGGGGCGAGCCGGAGTACGCGATCGGCGCGCTGTTGCCCGGGAGGCGCACGGGCCGGCAATCCGCGATTGTGCGTCCGCGGCGCTCTCGCGTGCCGCGATCCGGGCACTTTTCGCGCGGCATCTTCGCCTGAATCGAAAGGCCGAGCGCGAACGGTGACGATGTTGCCCAGTGATGGTCACGAGATCAGCTCGCGTGGGAGCCCGACGAGCCGAGCCGGTGCCCCGGCTCTCGTCTGGCTGCTCGCGGCCGCCTGCGGCGCGCCCGGTGACGCCTCAGGCGCTCCGCGGGTGGCTTCAAGCGCTCCGCGGTTGGAGGAGGCATGCCGGCCTTCCGCCTCGCGGGACGACCGCCTTACCGAGATCGGACCCAGGGGCGAGCTGCGCCTCGCCTCCGGCCGCCGGGCCGTGCTCTCCGGGCTGCGCTGGCCCGACGAGCCGGCGCTCGACGCGGCCGCGCGAACCTGGCTGCACGCCTTTCGCGGCGCGCCCCTGGTTTTGACCGAACGCGGCGGCGAGGACCGCTGGGGCCGCCATCGTGCCGACGCGGTCGGGATCGCGGGCGAGGCGGAGCCGATCGATCTCGCCGGAGGATTGGTCGCGGCCGGGCTCGCCTATGCCGATGCCGGCGAGGCCGACACACTCTGCCGCCCGGCGCTCCGCGCCGTCGAGGCGGCGCCGCGCGCGGCCGGGCTCGGCCTGTGGGCCGGCGGCCCCCTCGCGGCGACCGATGCGGCGGCGCTGAGCGGGCGCGCCGGGCGCTTCACGGTGGTGGAGGGGCGCATCCTGCATGTCGGCGAGCGGTCGGCCCGAACCTATCTCGACTTCGCGCGCCGGGGCGAGCAAGGCTTGACCGTAACCGTGCAGAAACGCTCTTGGCGGATTCTGAGCGAACATGGTTTGTCTGCGGCCACGCTGAAGGGCCGCCTCGTGAGAATCCGCGGCATGGTCGAGATCGGTCGGGGACCGTTCATTGATCTCGGCGGTGTCGACGGCATCGAGGTCATCGAGGGAGAGCGGGCGCTGCGGCGCTAGAACGGCATGACGGGGGATCGGCAGCATCAATCGGGGCGGCGGCGCGTGCGCGGGGGCGGTCGTCGGAGACTTGCGCGGCTCGGCACGCTGGCCGCGCTCGCGGGCCTGCTCGCGGCCTGCGCCGCCGACCAGACCGGAAGCGTCTTGACGCCTGCGGTCATCACGGTGCCCGAGCAGGCACCGAAGACGACCGGGCGCACACGCTCCGACGAGGCGGACCACGCCAAGCTCGTGGCCTCGTTCGGCGGCGAGTACCGCGCACCCGCCGCCCACCGGCTCATCACCGAGATCACCGACCGGCTCGTGCGCGCCAGCGACCGGCCGGAGGAGAGCTACGCGGTCACGCTGCTCGATTCGCCGGTCGTCAACGCCTTCGCCCTGCCGAGCGGTCGGCTCTACGTCACCCGCGGCCTGCTGGCGCTCGCCGGCGACAGCTCGGAGGTCGCGGCGGTGCTCGCGCACGAGATCGCCCACGTGACGTTGCGCCATGCCACCGCCCGCAGCGAGATGGCCCTGCGCTCGCAGCTCGTCAGCCGCGTCGTCGCCGACGTGCTGAACGATCCCGTCACGGGGGCGCAGCTCGAGAGCCAGTCCAAGTTCACCCTCGCCCGCTTCTCCCGCGAGCAGGAGCTGGAGGCGGACACGAACGGCGTGCGCGTGCTGGCCCAGGCCGGCTACGACCCGTTCGGTGCCGGCCGTTTCCTCGATGCGCTCCAGCGCACCATGGCGCTCAAGGCCGGCAACGGCAGTGCGGCCGAGCCCGACATGCTCGCGACCCACCCCGCGACCGCCGAGCGCATCGCGCTGGTCACCCGCGCCGCCCGGCGCATCGGCGCCCCCGGCCTCGGCGCCGACGACCGCGCCCGCTATCTCGCGGCGATCGACGGGCTCGCCTATGGCGACAATCCCGGCGAAGGACTGGTGCGCGGTCGCCGCTTCCTGCATCCGGGCTTGAGCATCGCCTTCGAGGTGCCGGACGCCTTCGCCATCGAGAACACCCGCAACGCCGTGCTCGGCACCACGCCCGAGGGCAGCCGCCGCTTGCTGTTCGATCAGGTCGAGGCGAGCGGCGACCGCAGCCTGGAAGACGTGCTGCGCGCGACCTGGAACGATGCCATCGAGGCGGGCTCGGTCGAGAACCGCATCGTCGGCGGGCGCTCGGTCGCCACCGCCCTGTCGCGGGGCAAGGACTGGACCTTCCGCCTCGCGGCGATCCGCATGGGCGAGACCACCTACCGCATGATCATGGCGGCCAAGGGCGCGACCGACCCCGAGCCGGCCTTCCGCCGCTGGCTGGAGAGCCTGCGCCCGATCGAGCCGGAGGAGACCGCCTCGCTCAAGCCGGCGCATCTGCGGATCGTCACCGCCGCTCCGGGCGACACCGTGGAGGGGTTGGCCCGCCGCATGAGCGTGCCCGACCGCGCCGTCGATCGCTTCCTCGTGCTCAACAGCCTGCAGCGCGGCGCAGTGGTGAAGCCCGGCCTGAGCTACAAGCTCGTCGTCGAGTGAGGGGCGAGGCCGTCGGGCTTGCGCGTCCGGGAGCCGGCGCCTAGGCCGTTGACCTCGATAACAGGTCCGACGTGACGCCCTCCGAGCTTCCCACCGATACCGCCGTCGCGGTCGTGTTCTTCCGTCCCTCGCCCGAACAGGTCGCGCGGATCGTCGAGCGCTTTGCCGGGCGCCTGCCCGTCTTCGTCTACGACAATGGCGGCATCCCGCCCGAGGCGCTGGCGCAGCTGCGGGAGGCGGAAGGGCTCACCCGGCTCGGTGAGGGCCGCAACCAAGGCATCGCCGCTGCCCTCAACGCGCTGGCCGAGGCGGCGACGGCCGCCGGGTTTCACCGCCTGTTCCTGCTCGATCAGGATGCCGATGCCACCGTCGGGACGGCGCAGGCCCTGGGCCACGCCCTCGACCGGGCCGCAGGCGAAGGCCCGCCCCCGGCCCTCGTCGGGCCGGCGCCCGCGCCGAAGCCCGGCCATAAGGCACCGGCCTACCCGCTGCGCCCCGGCGTGCGGCCCCGCGAAAACCTTCGACCGGTCGAGTTCCTGGCAACCTCCGGCTCGCTCGTGGATCTGGCGGCCTTCGCGCGGGTCGGCCCGTTCCGCGAGGACTTCTTCATCGACGCGGTCGATCTCGAATGGTGCTTTCGCGCCTGGGCCCGCGGCCGGAGCTGCTGGATGGACCCTGGCACCGCCATCCCGCACAGCGTCGGGCGCGGCACGATCCGGATGCGATTCCTGCCGGTGACGATGCCCGACCAGCCGCTGTTCCGCATGGCCGTCTACGTGCGCAACTCCGCCTATAGCTGGCGCCTGCCGCACGTGCCGGCCCGGTGGAAGCTGAAGCAGGCCGCCTACCTGCCGCTCCAGATCGCGCTCTACTGGAGCCGTCACCGGTTCTCGCCGCGCGTGCTCGCTCGCCTTCTCGCGGCCCTAGCCCAGGGGCTGGGCGGGCGTCTCGGCCGGCCGGCGGACGCGCCGCCGTGACCGCGACCCCCGTAGCCTCGCCCTCTACGGCAGCCCTCGACGTCGTCATCGTCAACTGGAATGCCGGAGACCAGCTTCGGGCCTGCCTCGCGAGCCTCGCCGCGAGCGAGGGGGCGGAGCACCTGCGGGTCATCGTCGTCGACAACGCCTCCTCCGACGGCTCGGCGGAGGGGCTGGATCAGCCCGGCCTCGCGCTCACGGTGCTGCGCAACGCCGACAATCGCGGCTTCGCCCGTGCCTGCAACCAGGGCGCGGCTTTGGGCTCGGCCGCGGCCATCCTGTTTCTCAACCCCGATACGGGGGTGAGCCGGGACGGTATCGCCGCGGCCCGTGCTCAGCTCGACGCCGATCCCGGCACCGGCATCGTCGGCGCCCGGCTGGTCGATGACGCCGGGCAGACGCACCGCACCTGTGCCCGCCACCCGACGGGCGCGCGCCTGATCGCCCACACCCTGTTCCTCGACCGGCTGCTGCCCGGCCGCGTCGCGCCGCACTTCCTGCTCGACTGGGACCATGCCGAGACGCGGGCCGTCGATGCGGTGATGGGCGCCTTCCTGATGATCCGGCGCCCGCTCTTCGCCCGGCTCGGCGGGTTCGACGAGCGCTTCTTCGTCTACTGGGAGGATGCCGACCTCTGTGCCCGTGCCGCCGCCGCCGGCTTTGCGGTGTGTCACGTCGCAGAGGCCGAGATCCGCCACCGCGGCCAGGGCACCACCGAGGCGGTGAAGGACCGTCGCCTATTCTACTTCCTGCGGGCGCAGACGCTCTACGCGCACAAGCATCACGGCCGGGCGGTGTCCCTCGCCGTGCTGGCGGCCGCGCTGGCCGTGAACCTACCCGTCCGCCTCGGCCGGGCGCTGGTGCGCGGCTCGGCCGGAGACGCGGGTGCGGTGATCCGCGCAGGGCTTATGCTGATACGGGCCGTGCCGCGCCTGTTGACCGGCAGCGGTCGATGAGGCTTGCCTCGACCGGGCATCTTGTTGTCCGCGGCGACCTCCGTCATGGTGCCGCCCTCCGGACGGTCCCGCTTGCACCCGCGGCGGGCGGCTGAACGGGGAGTATCGTGTACGACAGCGCGGACAAGGGCTCTCGACCGGCGGACCTCTCGCCCGCCTTGTACCGCGCGGCCTTCGACCGCGCGCCGGTGGGGCTCGCCGTGTTCTCGCCCGATGGGCGCACGATCCGCACCGCCAATCCCTGCCTGTACCGCTGGCTCGGCTACCCCTCGGGCTTCCTCGATGGCCGCCCGATCGACCAGGTGATCGGACGCGACGCGTTCGACGGGGAGACGCCCGGGCTGAAGGCGGGCATCCGCCGTTGGCTGCGGGCGGATGGCAGCAGCCTCGATCTGCGCCTGACCCTGTCCGGGGAGGACGGTGGCGAGACGGTCGCGGTCGTGAACCTCGTCGATGCCGACGATCTCGTTCGGGCCGAGCAGAACCGCGACGCCCTGACGGCGGCGGGGCTCGGCGAGTGGCGCTGGGATCTCGTCACCGGACAGATGGTGTTTTCCCGCCGCGCGGCGCAGATCCTCGGCTACGCGCCGGGGCGCTCGGTCACCTGGGAGGGGATGCGCGGCCAGGTCGATCCGGAGGACGCCGAACGGATTCAGACCGCGGTCGCCGCCGCCATCGCCGAGCGGCGCCCCTACGCGTTCCAGACCCGTTTCCGGCGCGCCACCGACGGCGCCGAGATCTGGATCGGCGCCCGCGGCGAGGCGCTTCTCGCCGCCGACGGTGCGCCCATCGGCATCGTCGGCGTGGTGCAGGACGTCACCACCCGGGTCGAGGCCCGGGAGGCCCTGGCCGAGCGCGAGGAGCGCCTGCGGGTCGCCACCACGGTCGCCGACCTCGGCATCTTCGAGTGGCACGTCCTCGACGACCGGGCGACCTGGGAGAACGAGCGGATGTTCGCGATCTTCGGCCGTCGGCCGGACGAGGGCAGCATCGGCAAGTCCGCCTTCCTCAAGGAAATCCTGCATCCCGAGGATCGCCCCGTCTTCCGGCAGGCGATCCTGCGGGCGCTCCGCGACGATACGATCCTGCACGCCACCGGCCGCATCCGCCGCCACGACGACGGCCTCTGGCGCACCATCGACATGGCCGGCCGGTTCGAGCGGACCCGGCCGGGCGGGCTGCCGCGGCGCCTGATCGGCGTCGTCGCGGACGTGACCGACCGTCATCTCTCGGAAGAGCGCCGCAGCCTCCTGATCCGCGAGTTGCACCACCGGGTGAAGAACACGCTCGCCACGGTCCAGGCCATCGTCGGCTCGACGGCGCGCACCGCCACCAGCATCGACAGCTTCCACGAGGCCTTCGTCGGCCGCATCAAGTCGCTCGCCCACACCCACAGCGTGCTTACCGAGGCGACGTGGCAGACGGCGAGCCTGCGCGACCTGCTCGCCTCCGAACTGATGCCCTATGCCGAGAGCGAGACCGAGACCTCGCCGGACCTGCGCATCGTCCTCGACGGCCCGGCAGTGGACCTGCCCTCCGAGATCGCCGTACCGATCGGCATGGCGATCCACGAATTGACCACCAACGCCGCCAAGTACGGTGCCCTCTCGACGGGGCGCGGACGGATCACGATCACTTGGAGCGTCGAGGCCGGCGTGCTGCACCTCGATTGGCGCGAGAGCGGCGGCCCCCGCGTCACCCCGCCGACCCGCCAGGGCTTCGGCTCACGCCTGCTCCAGCGGGTGCTGACCGCGCAGGTTCAGGCGCAGATCACCACCGATTACGCGCCCGAGGGGTTCCACCTGACGCTCGCCGCGCCCCTGCCCGCACGAAATCCGGCGCTCAACCCCCTGGCGTGAAGGGGCGTCCATCGGGCGGCCGGTGGCGTTGCGCGCGTCTTGAAGTCGGCCGGGACGCGCAGCCCTCAGGCCGCGCCGCGCGCCTCTTCGCCCCCGGCATTGACGAAGGTCTTCAGCTCGTCGAGCGAGGCGAAGGTGAAGCGGCCGCGCGGCGTGTCCGCCTCGATCGAGCCGTCGGAGAACATCACGTAGGTGTTGGCGCCCGACGCGTAGGAGCCGACCGCGTGCCGCTCCTCCGGGGCACTCGCCTCCGGCTCGGGCTCCTGAGCCTTCGTTTCCCCAGCCGCGATCTCCTGCGGCGCAGGCGTCACGGCCTCCGGCTCGGGCGGCGTTTCGGCGACCGGTGCGGGCGCCGGATCGTCGAGGAAGGAGCGCAGGCCGATCGGTTCGGCCGCGGTCGTCTGCGCCGCGGTCCGCGCCTCGTCCCGCTCCTCGGCGACCGGGAGCGTCACCGGCTCCGGCTCGGGCGCCGGCTCGGGCATGCGGAACAGGTCGTCATCGCTCGCACGCGGCGGCGCGGCCTCCGGCAGCAGGTCGGGCAGCAGCGGCTCGGCGGCGCTCGGCTGCGGTTCGGCCGGGGGCGCCGGATCCTCGAAAACCGGCTCGGCACCACGTGCGCCCGGCCGCAGCGCGCCGATCGACAGCCCCGCGAGACCGGCTGCACCCGCGCCCGCCAGCCCCATGCCGGCGAGCGAGGGCCGCTCGGGGGGCGAAACCTCGGGAGCGGTGAAGGCCGGCGCCCCCGGTGCCGACGCCTCCCAGGGCACCACACCGGCGGGTACTGCGGCCGGGATGCTCGGCTGGGGGGAAGCCTCGCGCAGGCTCTCCACGGCGTTGTGGAGCCTGCGCAGGCGGTAGACGATGGCCGTCAGGCCGAGCAGGACGACGCCGGCCGAGGCGGCGGTCGAGCCGCCGATCACCATGGCTAGCCCGCTTTCCAGCCGGACATAGGGAAAGCCCTGGACCACGGCGGCAACGCCACCGAGGATCATGACGGAACTGAGCGCGAGCAGCGCGACGACCATGGTACTCTCGACTGACTGTCGCGGGCGGCGTGAGGATCACAGGATAACCCCCCGCCCGCTCATTGCAAAATCGCACGGTCACGCCACGCGCGGAAACCGGCCTTTCCGTCGCTCCATGCACAGCCGAGTGCCCGCCTTGCGGTGTCCTCACGCACGGCATCGGGTGATTGCGGCGGCGGACGCCCTCCGCAAAACGGTGGATGCCTTGCCCCGATCGGTAACATGCGCACGGATACGGCTCCGCTGGCGTTGCCGAGCCCGCTCCCCCGACTTACCTACCCGCACGTCACCTCGCCGGCCGCGCGCTTCGAACTCCTTGCGCGCTTCGCCTCCGCTTCCCGCGAGACCCGGACAACCTAGGAGACACGCATGACGTTCACCCTGCCCGAGCTGCCCTACGCCTACGACGCGCTGGGGCCCTACATGTCGAAGGAAACCCTCGAGTTTCACCACGACAAGCACCACAAGGCCTATGTCGACACCGGCAACAAGCTGCTCGAAGGCACCGACCTCGCCGGCAAGAGCGTCGAGGAGATCGTCAAGGCGAGCTACAACACCAATCAGGCGCTCTTCAACAACGCCGGCCAGCACTACAACCACCTCCACTTCTGGAACTGGATGAAGCCCAACGGCGGCGGTCAGCCCCCGGCGGCGCTGGCCCAGAAGATCGACGAGGATCTCGGCGGCTACGAGAAGTTCAAGGCTGACTTCATCCAGGCCGGCGTCGGCCAGTTCGGCTCCGGCTGGGCCTGGCTCGCGGTCAAGGACGGCAAGCTCGCCATCCTGAAGACCCCGAACGGCGAGAACCCGCTGGTCCACGGCGCGACCCCGATCCTCGGCGTCGACGTGTGGGAGCACTCCTACTACATCGACTACCGCAACCGCCGCCCCGACTACCTCAAGGCGTTCATCGAGAACCTCGTGAACTGGGAGTACGTCGAGAAGCTGTACGGCGAGGCCAAGGCCTGATCCGCTTCGAGGCTTGATGCCGCCGCCCCGTTGACCGACGGGGCGGCTTTTTCATGCGCGGCGTGCCCGTGCGGTCATTGTCCTGCCGTGTCGCGGCGGCCTACTCCCCGTTCGAGTCTCCTCGTCTCCACCCTCATCCTGAGGTGCCGGCGCGTCGCGTCGGCCTCGAAGGATCCTCCAGTTCCCGCGCGATCCCTGGGGGATCCTTCGAGGCCGCTGACGCGGCGCCTCAGGATGAGGATGTGGATGGGATGCGGCGCCGCCTGCCCCCCCTCGTCACGCACGGGATCAACCGCGAAAACATGATCCGCTCGATCCTCTCCGTCGGCGGCTGGACGCTGGTCTCGCGGGTCACCGGCTTTGCCCGCGACGTGGTCACGGCCGCCGTGATGGGGGCCGGGCCGATGGCGGATGCCTTCGTCGTCGCCTTCCGCCTGCCGAACCACTTCCGCGCGATCTTCGGCGAGGGCGCGTTCAACACTGCCTTCGTTCCGGCCTACACCCATCTGGAGCAGGCGGGCGCCGAGGGCGTCGCCGCGCGCTTTGCCGACCGCGTCTTCACCCTGATGCTGATCGTGCAGGTGGCTTTGCTCGCCCTCGCGCTTCCGGCGACGCCGTGGATCGTGCGGGCGCTGGCACCGGGCTTCTCCGAGGACGGGGCGCGCTTCGCGCTGGCCGTGAGCCTGACGCGGATCACATTCCCCTACCTGCTGTTCATGACGCTGGTGACGCTGTTCTCCGGCATCCTCAACGCGCATCGGCGCTTCGCCGCCGCGGCCGGCGCGCCGGTGCTGCTCAACCTTTCGATGCTGGTGGCCCTCGCGCTGGCCTTCCTGTTCCCGAACGCGGCCTATGCCGCGGCCTGGGGCGTCTCGGTCTCGGGCGTGCTGCAGTTCGCGCTGCTCTGGTGGGACGCGCGCCGACGCGCCTACGCGCCGCGGCTGACGAAGCCGACCCTGCGCGATCCCGACATGATCCGGTTCTTCAAGATCCTGGGGCCCGCCGTGATCGGCTCGGCCGGGTTCCAGATCGCGACCTTCGCCGACACCATCATCGCGAGTTTCCTACCGACCGGTGCGGTTTCGGCGCTGTACTATGCCGACCGGCTCTACCAGCTGCCCTTCGGCGTCATCGCCATCGCCGCCGGCACGGTGCTCCTGCCCGAGATGAGCCGGCGCATCGCCGCCGGCGACGTGGCCGGCGCGCACGCGGCGCAGAACCGGGCCGCGGGCTTCTCGCTGGCGCTCTCGGCCCCGTTCACCATCGCCTTCCTGACGCTGCCGGGGCTGATCATGGCGGCCCTGTTCCAGCGCGGCGCCTTCACCGCCGAGGACGCCGCCCGCGCGGCCTCCGTGCTCGCGGCCTACGGGCTGGCCCTTCCCGCAGTGGTGATGGTGCGCTCGGCCGTGGCGAGCTTCAACGCCCGGCAAGACACGACGACGCCGCTCTACGCCTCGCTGACGGCGATCGCCGTCAACGTCGCGCTAAAGCTCGTGCTGACCGGTCCCTACGGCGTCGCGGGTCTCGCCCTCGCCACCGCCATCGCCCAGTGGATCAACCTCGCTCTGCTCTACGGGCTGGCGCTCCGCCGTGGCTGGACCGCGCCCGGGCGGGTGCTCGGGGTGACCGTCGCCGCGGTCGTCGTGGCGAGCGCGGTGCTGGCGGTGCTCGCCGTCTACGGCCTGCCCTTCGCCGAGCGGATCGTGCCCGCCCTCCCCCATCTGCGCGAGATCGCGGTGCTCGCGCTCCTCGGCTTTGCCGGGGCGCTCGCTTACGCCGGCACCCTGCTCGCGGTGATGGGCGCGTTCGGCGTGCGATTGCGCCGCAGGTAGCCTTTCCGGATCGGGCGCGCGCCTCATTTCACCCGGTATGACCCTCCCCGATCTCCGCTCCGGCAAAAGCTACGCCGTTTTTGACGCCTACGGCACTTTGTTCGACGTGCATTCGGCGGTCGCGCGCCATGCCGGCGCGCTCGGGCCTCAGGCGGACAGCCTCTCCGAGGTCTGGCGCACCAAGCAGCTCGAATATTCCTGGGTGCACGGCCTGATGGGCCGCTACGTCGCCTTCTGGGACCTGACCGAGCGCGCCCTCGATTTCGCGCTGGCGAAGCACCCCGAGATCGACCGGGGCTTTCGCGAAAAGCTCCTCGATGCCTATCGCGACCTCGACGCCTACGACGAGGTGCCCGGCGTCCTGGAACGTCTACGCGAGCGCGGCGTGAAGACCGCCCTCTTCTCCAACGGCAATGCCGCGATGCTGGAGCGGGCGGTGGCCTCTTCCGGTCTGGGCGAGCGGCTCGACGCGGTGCTCTCGGTCGATCCCGTCCGGACCTTCAAGACGGCGCCCGCCGCCTACCAGATGGTTCTCGACCAACTCGCCACCGAGCGGAACACCGTCTTGTTCTTCTCCTCGAACCGCTGGGACATCGCGGGCGCCACCGCCTTCGGCTTCGATGCGGTGTGGGTGAACCGCAAGGGACAACCCGATGAGTACCCAGACCAGCCGCCTCGCGCGGTCGTGAAGAGCCTCGACGCGGTGATCTGAACCGCCGCGACGGCGCGTTCGCCAATCCTTAAGCTTGACCGGATTAATTCGGGCTCACGTGCCTGATTAGTCCGGTTGTCCAAAGGATCGGTTCTCGTGCCCGCCCTGTCCCTCTCCGTCCTCGCCCGCAAGGGCATCTGCGCGGCGCTTCTCGGCGCTGCGGTTCTCTCCGCCGCTCCGACCTCCGCTCGCGACGGCCGCAACGGTGCCCTGATCGGTGGCGCTGCGGCCGGCGTCATCGGCGGCCTCGCCGTCGGCGCGCTCCTCAACAACGGTGCTGCGCCTCCGCCCCCGCCGCCCGCGCGCCGGGTCTATGTCGAGGAAGAGCCGGTCTACGTCGCGCCCCCGCCGCGCCGGGGCCCGATCTGCCACTACGAGCGCCGCAAGGTGTGGCTCGACGAGGTCGAGTTCACCTACCGGCGGGTCGAAGTCTGCGAGTAATTCTCGCGGCTTGGCTCTACGTGAGCGCGGCTTGGCTCTACGTGAGGATGACGGGCGTCCGCTTCAGGCGGGCGCCTTTTTCGTCAGGATCCAGTCCTCGACCACGATGGCATCGAGGCCGGTGGTGTAGAACATCAGGATCGCGTCCTCCGCCGTGTGGAGGATCGGCTTGCCCATCACGTTGAAGCTGGTGTTGAGCAGGATTGGCACGCCGGTCAGCTCGGCGAAGGCCTCGATCAAAGCCGCGTAGGCCGGGTTGCGCGCGCGCGTCACGCTCTGGAGCCGGCCGGTGCCGTCGGCGTGGACCACCGCCGGCACCTGATCCCGCACCGCCGCGCGCCATACGAGCGTGCGCTCCATATAGGGGCTGTCGGCATAGTCCTCGAACCAGTCGGGCCCGGCCTCGGCCAGGATCGAAGGCGCGAAGGGGCGGAACGCCTCGCGATACTTCACCTTGGCGTTCAGCGATTCCTTGGCATGGGCCGGGCGCGGGTCGGCGAGGATCGAGCGGTTGCCGAGCGAACGCGGGCCGAACTCCGCCCGGCCCTGCACCCAGCCGACGAGCCCGCCTTCGGCCAGGATCTTGGCGGCTTCCCGCGTCACGCCCTCGTGGCCGAGGCGGCGGGCGCGGGGCTCCCACTCGGCCATGCGCTCCAGCGGCTCGGTGGAAACGGTCGAGCCGAGATAAGGCGTGAGCGGGCGGGTCTCGCGCTTCGGCCCCTTCCAGTCGGGATCGTCCTCGGCCAGCGCCAGCCACGCGGCGCCGATGGCGTTGCCGTCATCGGCCGGGGCCGAGGGCACGTGCAGGCGGCGGAAGCCCGAGCGCCCGAGCACGCGGCCGTTATAGGAGGAGTTGAGCCCGCAGCCGCCGGCGATGACGAGGTTTTCGCTCGCCGCGAGCCGCCAAGCCTCGGCCACCAGCACGTCCATGAGTTCGGAAAAAATGTCCTGGCCGCAGCGGGCGAGGTCGGCCCAGCCCTGCTCGCCGACATCCCCCGGGCGCCGCGACAGGATCTCGGCGGCGACCGTCTGCACCGTGGCCTCGTCGGCGAATTTCAGGCGGCCCTCTTCGACCGAGAACAGGCGGCGCAGCAGCCCCATCAGGTCGGGGTCGGTGCGGCCGTAGGGCGCGAGCCCCATGATCTTCCATTCCTCGCCCTTGATCTGGTCGAAGCCGGCGAGATCCGTGACGAGCCCGTAGAGGAAGCCGACCGAGCCGCGCCCGCGGTGGCGCCGCACCTCCTCGATCCGCCCGTCCTTCAGGCGGTAGATCGCCGCGGCGCCGGTCTCGCCCATGCCGTCGACGATGAGCGCGGTCGCCTCCTCGAACGGGCTGCTCCACAGGGCGTAGGCGGCGTGCGCCAGATGGTGGGCGTAGCGCCGCCGCCCGGCGATGGTCGCCCGCGGCTTGCCGCTGAGCCCGCGGGTTTCGTTGTCGAGCGCCAGCACCGTTCCGTTGCCGGCCCGCGCCTGCATGGCGTGGAGGTCGGCGATGAAGACGCGCTCGGCCCGCTCCGGCACGAAGGAGCGGTTGAGGGTGGAGGGGTGCGCGGCCAAGGCCGGCAGCTCGAAGGCGCCCGACGCGGCCTGCCCTTTGAGAAACTCCGAGAACTGCTCGCCCCAGGAGGTGGCGATGACCAGATCCGTCCCCTCGGGCACGTGACGCTTCAAGAGGCCCGCCATGCGAGTGCCGGGATCGGGCTCGCAGTTCGGCGCGCGCTTGTATTGCAGGTAGCGCTCGGCGGCCTCGGCGAACAGCACGGTCCCGTCCGGCCCGACGAGGGCGAGCGCCGGATCGTGGAAGGTCGTGGCGAGGCCGAGATAGGTGCGCATGCTGCCGGGCTACACGCCGGCACGCGAGGCGACAACCACGTTGCGCCGGGCAATCGCTCGCGGGCGACCGCCCCGTTTTGGCTCGGCCTCGAACGCCGACGGCCACCTCTGCGGCCTCAGCTTTCGCCGCGCTTTTGCGTTCGAGCGACCGTTCCGGTCCTCGAACCCGCTCCGCGGCGCGCAGTTGGCGCCCGAAATGTGGTGCAACCCCACTTCGAGCGACGGCCCGGCTGCGTTGCAGTGCTTCGATTGCCGTGCGAGACGAGCCGCCGATGACGGACGCCTTCCCCGCCTCGCCTCCCCTCGCCCTCGTGATCTTCGACTGCGACGGCGTGCTGATCGACAGCGAGCCGATCAGCCTCGCGACCCTGACGCGCGGGCTCAACGGGATCGGGCTCGCGATCAGCGTCGACAGCGTGCGGGAGCGGTTCGCCGGCACCTCCATGACCTCGATCATGGAGCGCGTGGCCCGCGAGGATGGGGTCACGGCCCCGGACGGCTTCGTCGAGCGCGTGAAGGCGGAGACGCTCGCCGCCTTCGAGGCGGAGCTGGCCGCCATGGCCGGAATCGCCGAGGCACTGGGGCTCCTGAACCTGCCGTTCTGCGTCGCCTCCAGCAGCGACCCCGTGCGGCTGCGCCGCTCGCTCTCGCTCACCGGCCTGCTGCCGCTGTTCGAGGGACGCGTCTTCTCCTCCGCGCAGGTGGCGCGCGGAAAGCCGTTCCCGGACCTGTTCCTGTTCGCGGCTGAACAGATGGGCATCGCGCCGGAGCAGTGCCTCGTGATCGAGGACAGCGTGCCGGGGGTGCAGGCCGCGCGGGCGGCCGGAATGCGGGTCGTCGGCTTCACCGGCGGCGGGCATTGGGGCCACGACCGGGCCGGACGGGATCTCCTCGATGCCGGGGCCGCCGCCATCTTCTCGGCCCATGCCGATCTCGGGCGCATCATCGCCGGGGCATGAGGCCCGTTTCGGCCCGGGCTTTGCTAGATTTGGCGTGAGCCCTTCCCCGACAGACGGGACGCGCCGCGGATCGCTCGAATCGCGGCGCGAACTTTCTCTGTCAAGCTGAACTTCGAAAGAACATTCCGTTGACGGTTGGGGTTTGGCACCTCATCTTAAGACCGTGCGAACGACTTCGCGCCGCGGTGATTTGTAGTGGCAAGCTTGCGCCGCGTTATCAAACGCTAATGCATCACGACGCACTTGCGCCGTGGTCCTCGCGAGAGAGGAGGACTGGCCGTGAACGGTAGCTTTATTTGGAAGAAGTCGAGGTTGCCTGGCGGATGGGGTGCCCGGGCATGGGGATGTTGTCGGCAGACAGTCACATCCGTGGGCTAGAGCAGCGCCCGCGAACGCCTTGCCGATAACCGGCCGACGAAGGCCGCAGGAGTTCACCCCGTCATGACCCGTGCCCAGACCGCTTACCTCGACGACGACGCGCTCGACCTCTCCGCCGCGGATGCGACCCCCGCCCGCGTGATCGAGATCGGCGACATCACCGCCGGCATCGCCGTACCCGAGCGCGGCGGTGTCCGCTTCTTCTCGTCCGAGCGCCGCTTCGACGGACTCGACGGCACGCTGTTCCGCACCGTGGAGCAAGCTGCCCGCGCGGCACGCGAGAAAGGCCGCCAGCCGCGCCTGCGCGCGGTGGTGTAACCCTCCGCAACACACCGCATGAACACAGCCGGCGGCGCCGTTTCGGGCCGCCGGCTTGTTTTTGCGGGGTTCGTTTCAGAAGCTTCGATCGCGAGACGGTCACGTCCGTTCGTGACAGTCCCGGATCAGTGGGCCCACGCGGAAGGCCGGCGATGCAGCCCTCCGATGCGAAGGCCTACTTGCACTCCTCGCGTGCGCGCTTGAGCGCATCGGCGAAGCCGCCCAACGCGTAGTCGTCCTGAGTCGGCTTGCCGCGCTGGGAGGTCGTGCGAACCGTCGCGGTCTGGGTCCGGCTCATCTCCGTGACGATGCGCGGCTCGTCGGCCTGGTTCTGGATCCAGGCGTTCTCGTCCTTCGCCACGAGGCCGTAGCGGGTGCTGCCGACCGTGAGATAGGGGTCGCTCGGAGCGGCGGCCGCGCCGGGCTTTGCTTGCGCGGCGGCCGGCTTCGGCTTGAAGCCGAGCATCACCGCAATCTCCCCCTGGGCACCGCCCTTGGGGAAGGTGACGAACAGGTAGCCGGTGTCGCGCGCGAGCGTCTTGGGGCTGCGGGTGGTCGGCTGGGCGATGACGTAGCAGAGCTTGTCGCGGCCCTGCGCGCCGTTGGTGAAGACGTTCCAGTCGCCGAACACCGCCAGCGGGACGGCCTGTTGCATCCCCGGCGGAAGCGCCGAACTCTTCGGCTCGCGGCGGCTCGACCGGGCGAGGATGATCTCTGCTCCCTGTATGCCCTCCTGTGCGAGCGCACGCCCGGACGGGCCGGGCAGTGCCCCGGCGACCGCGGCGGCCAGCGCGAGGGCCGCGAGGGGGCGGCCGCGACCAAAGGCGGGATGAGAGATCGAAAGGCGGTGCCGCTGCATCGTTACTCGGGTGTACGGACGGCCGGGTCGGCCCTCTTCACGCGCCGTCAAGATGACGGGCCGCAGCGTAACAGGAAACCCCTGACCGCTCCGATTAACCGAAAACGGCCATGGGCCGCACCCGTCGACGCAGCCTGAAGCGGTCGGGCGCGGTGTCAGGCCGCCCGCATCTCCGCGGCGAGCGTCGCCGAAGCGACCGCGGCCGCGGGCAGGTCGATCGACGGATCGATCGCCGGAAGACGGATCTCGACCGCCGACGGAATGGTGCCGGCCGCCGGCTCGACCGGCTTGGGCTGCGCCGGCTTCTCCGGATCGTTGTAGGGGGTGTTGTAGGCCTTGCGGATCGAGGCCCAGAAGGCGCCCCGCTCCGCATCGGTGAGCCGTGCGAGGCGAGCGTCGATGACCGCCATGGCCTCCGCCGCTAGGGCAGGCGTCTCCTCGACGGTGATCCAACTCTCAACGTTCATGACGGCACTCCGCAGGTTCGGACAGTCGGATAGCCAAGCTCAGTTAGCTGAAACCTGAACGCCGCATTTTCCGTGCCCGTTCCCGCAGGGCTGTTTTTACTTCTCCACAGGGCCGAGCTTTTCCAGCCAAGCTGCCGCCTGCCGGCGCACGTTGTCCGGTGCGGTGCCGCCGTAGCTGGTGCGGCTCGCCACCGAGTTCTCGACGCCGAGGACCGCGAAGACGGCGTCCGTGATGCCCGGCTCGATCGCCTGCATGTCCTGGAGGGAGAGTTCCTCCAGCCCGATCCCGCGCTCGGAGGCCACCGCGACGACGCGGCCGGTGACGTGGTGGGCCTGCCGGAACGGCATGTTCAGCTCACGCACCAGCCAGTCGGCGAGATCGGTGGCGGTGGCGTAGCCCGAACCCGCCGCGCGCTTGAGCGTCTCGGCCACGGGTTCGAGGTCGCGCACCATGCCGGCCATGGCGGCAAGGCACAGCGAGAGCGATTGCAGGGCGTCGAAGGTGCCTTCCTTGTCCTCCTGCATGTCCTTCGAATAGGCGAGCGGCAGCCCCTTCATCACGATGAGCAGGCCCGTGAGCGCGCCGATGATGCGCCCCGCCTTGGCGCGCACGAGTTCGGCGGCGTCGGGATTGCGCTTCTGCGGCATGATCGACGAGCCGGTGGTGAAGCCGTCGGAGAGCCGCACGAAGCCGAACTGGGCCGAGGTCCACACCACCAGCTCTTCGGCGAAGCGCGAGAGGTGGACCGCGCAGATCGAGGCCGCCGAGAGCGATTCCAGCGCGAAGTCGCGGTCGGCCACGGAATCGAGCGAGTTCGCGGTCGGCCGGTCGAAGCCGAGGGCGGCGGCCGTGGCGTGCCGGTCGATCGGGAAGGAGGTGCCGGCGAGTGCGGCGGCGCCGAGCGGGCATTCGTTGAGCCGCGCCCGCGCGTCGCGGAACCGGCCGCGGTCGCGCGCCAGCATCTCGACATAGGCGAGGCAGTGATGGCCGAAGGTGACGGGCTGGGCCGATTGCAGGTGGGTGAAGCCCGGCATCACCGTCCCGGCATGCTTCACCGCCGTCTCGGCCAGCGCCCGCTGCAGGTCGGCGACCTGCGCGTCGAGGGCGTCGAGGGTGTCGCGCACCCATAGCCGCATGTCGGTGGCGACCTGATCGTTGCGCGAGCGGGCGGTGTGCAGGCGCCCGGCGGCGGGGCCGACGATCTCGGTCAGGCGGCTCTCCACCGCCATGTGGATGTCCTCCAACTCGCGCCGGAAGACGAATTCGCCGCGCGCGATCTCCGCCTCGACGGACTTGAGCCCGGCTTCGATGGCTGCCACATCCTCGGCCGGCAGGATGCCTTGGCTCCCCAGCATCGCGACATGCGCCAGCGAGCCGCGGATGTCCTGGGACGCAAGGCGCCTGTCGAACCCGATGGAGGCGTTGATCTCCTCCATGATCTCGGCCGGGCCGCTGGCGAAGCGTCCACCCCACATCCGGTTGCTCATGGCTGATCCCACCTTCCGCACGCGAAACGAGGTTCAGCCGTGACGGCGACCCCGAAAATCCTTGCCGCCGGCGGCGCGCTCGCCGCCGTCCTCGTCGGCGGCCTCGCCCTATACGGGACGGGCTCGAACCTCGGCAACCTCGCGGCCTCCGGCCCCTGCGCCGAAGCCGCCCCGGTCGCGGCCCGGCTCGCGCCGCTGGCCCGCGGCGACGTCGCCGCTTTCGACGCCTCCGCTCCCCTGAAGCCGGCACCCGCCGTCGCCTTCAAGGGCCCGGACGGCGCGCCGACCGATCTCGCATCCTTGCGCGGAAAACTGCTCCTGGTGAACCTGTGGGCGACGTGGTGCGCCCCCTGCAAGGCGGAGATGCCGGCCCTCGATCGCCTTCAGGCGGAACTCGGTGGCGACAGCTTCCAAGTGGTGGCGATCAATGTCGAGACACGCAACCTCGACAAGCCGCCCGCATGGTTCAAGGCCAACGGCATCGCGCGACTGACCTATTACGGCGACCCCGAGGGCAAGGTGCTGCCGGTGATCCAGTCGGCGGTCGGCTCCACGGGGCTGCCGACGACGATGCTGATCGACGCAAAGGGCTGTACGCTCGGCGTGATGAAGGGCCCGGCCGAGTGGTCGAGCGAGGACGGCAAGCGGCTGATCCGGGCGGCGCTGGCGAAATCCTCCTGATTGTCCAAGGTGCCTGATTTTCCAAGGCAGCCCGATTTTCCAAGCCAGCGGGTTGCGGTGCCGGTCCAGGGCGGGCAACGGGTCACGGCATGAAGCCGCCGCCCCCCTCCGTCCGTGCGCTCCCGCGCCCTCTGCAACGCTCGTACTCGGCGACGCGCCGCTTTCTCACGAACGAGGCGGCCGGCGGCATCGTGCTCATGGCCGCGGCCGGCGCCGCGCTCGTGGTCGCCAATTCGCCCCTGGCGCAGGCCTATCACGACCTCCTGCACATCCATCTCGGGCCCTTGAGCCTGATGCACTGGATCAACGACGGCCTGATGGTCGTGTTCTTCCTTCTGGTCGGCCTCGAGATCAAGCGCGAGGGACTGGACGGGCGCCTGCGCACCTGGCCCGACCGGGTGCTGCCGGGGCTTGCTGCCGCGGCCGGCATGGCCGTGCCGGCCCTGGTCTACCTCGCCTTCAACGCCGGGCAGTCCACGGCTCGGGGCTGGGCGATCCCCGCCGCGACCGACATCGCCTTCGCGCTGGGCGTCCTCGCGCTGTTGGGCTCGCGCGTGCCCGTTTCACTCAAGATCTTCCTGTCGGCGGTGGCCATCGTCGACGATCTCGGCGCCGTGGTGATCATCGCGCTGTTCTATACGGGGCAGCTCGATACCACGATGCTGGCGGCCTCGGCCGGGATGCTGGCCGTGCTGTTTGCCCTCAACCGCCTCGGTGTGCGCGCGCTCCTGCCCTATCTCCTCGCGGGCCTCGTCCTTTGGGTGTTCGTCCTGCGCTCCGGCGTTCACGCCACGGTGGCCGGCGTGCTGCTCGCCCTGTTCGTGCCGATCCGCCCGAGCCCGGGCCGACCGGAGGACGTGACTTCGCCCCTGCACCGTCTGGAACACGCCCTGACGCCCTGGGTCTCATTCCTGATCGTGCCGATCTTCGGCTTTGCCAATGCCGGGGTGACGCTCCTCGGCTTGCCGGCGCGGGCGCTGATCGAGCCCGTGACCCTCGGCGTCGCGCTCGGCCTGTTCCTCGGCAAGCAGGTCGGCATCTTCGCGAGCGTTCGGCTTGCCGCCGCCCTTGGCCTCGTTTCCCGCCCGGCGGGGGCGACCTGGGTTCAAGTCTACGGCGTCGCGCTCCTCTGCGGCATCGGCTTCACCATGAGCCTGTTCATCGGCGCGCTCGCCTTCACGGATGGCCTGCACGAGACCGAGACCAAGCTCGGCGTCCTCGGCGGCTCGCTGCTCTCGGCGCTGTTCGGTGCCGTGCTGCTCGCCCGGGCGACCGTGCGGGAGGCGAGCCCGCGCCGGGGCCTTGGAGCCGAGCCCGACCGCTTGCCTTGACCTCCGGCCTCGGCCTACTCAGGCCGGAAGCGTCGCGGTGGTAGGTGGTCCGTCTTCCGGCCCGTCATCCCGCGCGAGGGCGAACATGCTGCGAACCGTTTCCCGTTTCCTCGGACTGCCGTTCTTCAGCCGGGCGCTCGGGCTCCTGATGATGGCGGCTGGCTTCGTGCAGCTCTGCTACGACGGCGCCCGCTCCATCGCCAATAACGGCCTGCGGGTGACGAGCCTCGCCGAACTGATCCAGTCCCTGCCGCAGGAGCGGATCACCGCACTCGGAACCACGATCCGGCAGGCGGCGCCCTGGGCGGATACGGTTCTGCTGACGCCACTCGGCCTCGTCCCGGCGGCCCTGTTCGGGCTCGGGCTCGGGGCCGTGCTGGTTTGGCTCGGCCAGCCGCCGCGGGAGCCGATCGGATTCCTGACCCGGCCGTAGAGCGTCGTCCCGAAGAGGGTCCAGGCGTCCTCAGATCCCCCAATACGGCGCCGCGTTGTAGTAGCGGTGGACGTGCTCCTCCCAGGCGCGCTCGTCCTCCGGGTCGCCGCCCTCCGGCGAGCGGGCGGGCGCGTCGCGCAGCTGCGCCTCGGTGATGTCGACGACGTAGGCATCGAGGCCCGTGTCGTAGCGCAAAACCGCCCAGGGCAGCGTGTAGTATTCCTCGCCCATGCCCAGGAAGCCGCCGAAGCTCATCACCGCGTAGGCGACGCGGCCGGAGCGCTTGTCGAGCATCAGCCGCTCGATGCGGCCGACCTTGCTCCCGTCGGTCCGACGTACCTCGGTGCCGATGACGCGATCGCTGGCGATCAGGCTGCGGGGCGGGGGCGCCGCATTGGCCGCAGCTTCGGAACGAACCGGATCCATGGCGATCATCCTGCAACGTTGTTACAGCTTGCCATAAAAAACGCCCATGCGGCCGGGCACGTTCCGGCCGGTGCGGCACCCACCCTTGCCCCATCCTGCCCCGCCATCCCGGACGAGCCACCGCGCATGCCGTTGACCCGCCTGACACTCCCTGCCCTCGCGCTTGCCCTTCCGGCGCTGCTGAGCCCGGCCGCGGCGCAGGACCGCGGCAGCGTCAACCCGAAGCCGCTGCCGCCGCTCGCCAACCCGAACGATCCCTCGACGCCGGCCAAGGCCCTGTTCGGC
Organism: Methylorubrum sp. SL192; assembly: GCF_026672325.1. NCBI lineage: Bacteria > Pseudomonadati > Pseudomonadota > Alphaproteobacteria > Hyphomicrobiales > Methylobacteriaceae > Methylorubrum > Methylorubrum sp. SL192. The sequence continues at coordinate 2,514,838 of NZ_JAPPQV010000003.1, read as the reverse complement.
CGCGTCACCGGGCCGGCCAGCGGGCCGGCGCGGCCGTTCGGCTCCTACGCCAAGGGCTGCTTCTCCGGCGGCGAGGCACTGCCCCTCGACGGTGCGACCTGGCAGGTGATGCGGCCCTCCCGCAACCGGATGTGGGGCACGCCCCATCTCGTGGATTTCATCGAGCGGCTCGCCGCCCGCGCGCCGCAGGCCGGCTGGCCCGGCCTTCTCGTCGGCGACATGTCACAGCCCCGCGGCGGGCCGATGCTCACCGGCCACGCCTCGCACCAGCTCGGCCTCGACGTGGACGTCTGGCTCACGCCGATGCCGGACCACCGCATGACCCGGGCCGAGCGCGAGGAGACCTCGGCCACCGACATGGTGCGCTCGGACCGGCTCGACATCGATCCCGACGTCTGGACGCGCCAGCATACCGCGCTGATCCGCATGACGGCCAAGCAGCCCGAGGTGGCGCGGATCTTCGTGAACGCGGCGATCAAGAAGGCCCTGTGCCGCGAGGCGGGCGGGGATCGCGGCTGGCTCACCAAGGTGCGCCCGATGTACGGGCACAACTACCACTACCATATCCGCCTCGCCTGCCCGGCCGGCGACGGCGCCTGCGATGACCAGGCGCCCCCGCCCTCCGGCGACGGCTGCGGCTCCGAACTCGATTACTGGTTCAGCGCGGCGGTGCTGAACCCGCCCAAGCCCAAGACACCGCCGAAGCCCCGCCCGCCGATGACACTCGCCGGCCTGCCCGACGCCTGCCGGGCGGTGCTGCACGCGCGGTAGCGTACCGTCGGATTGATTCGGAGACGGTAGGATGATGGATGTCAGAGCCATCCGGAACGACGATGATCTGACTTGGGCTCTCAGGGAGATCGAACCCTACTTCATACGGGAACCCGCGTTCGGCACGCCGGAGGCGGAGCGCTTCGACGTGCTGATAACGCTGATCGAAGCCTACGAGAGCCGGCATTACCCGATCCCAGAAAGCAATCCGATCGAGCTTCTGCACTACGCGATCGAGCATCTTGGGCGTAGCCAAGCGGAGCTTGCCGAATTGCTCGGCTCACGCTCGCGGGCTTCGGAAATCCTCGGCTGCAAGCGCGGGATGACGCTGGATCAGATCCGGGCCGTCAGCGAGGCTTGGAAGATCCCGATTGCCGCGCTGGCCAAGCCTTACCCGATCGGCTCGGAAGAGGCTCCGCGTCGCCAGCGGGCCGAGAGCAAGCGTGCCAAAAGTAAGCGCGCCAAGAGCAAGTCCTCGGCAGCTGCCTGAGGGGTTTCAAGAAGACCCGATCTCCGAAGCAGCACGAACTTGAAAAAATCGTGTCGCTGCTTGAGTCGCAGGTGCGGGCAAAAACCCTACTTCTCGTGGTGTCCGGCCGAGAGCCGGTCGGTCAGCGCCATCAGCAGGCCGGATACGACGAACACCATGTGGATGCCGACCAGCCAGGACAGATCGCGGTCGCTGTAGTTCTTCACGTCGAGGAACGACTTCAGCAGCTGGATCGCCGAGATCGCGACGATGGAGGAGATCAGCTTCAGCTTGAGCCCGCTGAAGTCGATGGTGCCCATCCAGGTGGGCCAGTCCTTGTGGTCGGTGTGATCGAACTTCGAGACGAAATTCTCGTAGCCTGAGAAGATCACGATGATCAGCAGCGAGCCGGTGAAGGTCAGATCGACCAGCGCGAGAACGCCGAGGATGGTCTGCGACTCGGTGGACTCGAACGCGTGCGTGACGACGTGGCCGAGTTCCAGCAGCAGCCGGACCAGCAGGACGACGAGCGCGATCGTCAGCGCGGCGTAGAACGGCGCCAGCAGCCACCGGCAGGCGAAGAGAAAGCGTTCGAAGCCACGTTCCAGCATTGTCTCTCGATCCCGGCCATCCGAGGGGCCGGGATTTGGCATGGGCGCAACGGCCCCGCAAGACGGTCAAGCTTGGACCGGCCTTGCCGGGGCCGACCGGAGACTCACTCCGCCGCGACGCCGACACCCACGGGGCAGGACACGCCGGTGCCGCCGAGCCCGCAATAGCCGCCGGGATTCTTGGCGAGGTATTGCTGGTGGTACTCTTCCGCGAAGTAGAAGGTCTCGAGCGGTACGATCTCCGTCGTGATCGGCCCGTAGCCCCGTGCGTCGAGCGCCTGCGCGTAGGAATCGCGCACGGCCCGTGCCGTCGCGGCCTGGGCCTCGCTGCCCGTGTAGATGCCGGAGCGGTACTGGGTGCCGACATCGTTGCCCTGGCGATACCCCTGCGTCGGGTTGTGGCTCTCGAAGAAGGTCTTGAGCACGGCCTCCAGCGGCAGCACGGCGGGGTCATAGGCGACCAGGACGACCTCGTTGTGGCCCGTGAGCCCGGAGCAGACCTCCTCGTAGGTCGGGTTGGGCGTGGTGCCTCCGGCATAGCCCACGGCGGTGACGTGGACGCCCTGGGGCAATTCCCAGAACTTGCGCTCGGCGCCCCAGAAGCAGCCGAGCCCGAGCACGATCGTCTCGACGCCCTCCGGATAGGGCCCCTTCAGGGGATTGCCGTTGACGAAATGGCGCTCGGCGGTCGGGAGGGGATTCGGCCGGCCGGGCAGCACCTCGGACGGGGCCGGCATCTCGGGCCGCTTGCGGAACAGAAGCATCGCTGTTTCCTCTGGTGGTCGCGGGGCGGGCACGCAGTCGGCGCGCCGGTGTGCATCCCGCTCGATTTCGCTTGATATGGTCATCGCCGTCTGCTTTGGCGACAGGGTCAGGTGAGGCCGCGCCCTCGGCGGCTTCGGCCGTGCCATTCGCACCTGGGGAGCGATCGGGAACAGATGGAGCCCGGCGACGACTGGCAACTGACGGAGCGGGTTCGCGCCAGCGTCCGTTCCGGCAAGGGCGACCCCTTCGCGGCGGCCGTGCGAGCCACCCGCATGGCGATGATCATCACGGACCCGCGCCGGCTCGACAATCCGATCATCTATGCCAACGACGCGTTCCTGCGGCTCACCGGGTACACGCGGCTGGAGGTGACCGGCCGCAATTGCCGCTTCCTGCAGGGGCCCGGCACCGATTTCGACGCGGTGGCTCGGATTCGTGCCGCGATCGATGCCGAGCGGGACGTGCATGAAGAGCTTCTGAACTACCGCAAGGACGGCTCGACCTTCCACAACGCGCTGTATATCAGCCCCGTCCACGACGAGGACGGCACGCTGCTGTTCTACTTCGCCTCGCAGTTCGACGTCAGCGAGCGCCACGCGCTCGCGGCCGAGCGCGACCGGACGCGTGACGCCCTCGACGCGAACGCCCTGCTGCTGCGCGAGATCGGACATCGCGCCCGCAACGATCTCCAGATGATCTCGGCCATGCTGACGCTTCAGAGCGGCAACAGCGCCGATCCGGCGGTTCGCGCGGCGCTCGGCGAGGCGATCGGGCGCATCGATGCGCTCAGCACGCTCTACCGCCAGTCCGCCCCGCCGGAAGAGAGTGCGGGCCACGATCTCGGCGATCTCGTCCGTGAGATCGCCGAGACCCTGGTCGAGGCCTCTGGCCGGCGCGACATCGCGCTTGCGCTCGATCTCGCGCCGCTCCGCGTCCGGCCCGAGGCGGCGGGGCCGCTCGCGCTCATCGTCAACGAGGTCGTCTCCAACGCCGTGCGCCACGCCTTCCCGTCCCGGGCCGGACGGCTGACCGTTCGCATCGCCCGCGATGGAGCGGAGGTCACGGTGGCGGTGGAGGATGACGGGATCGGTCCGAGCGCCACGGGCGACGGGAGCTTCGAGGCGACGCTGATCGATGTTCTGAGCCGGCAGGTCGGCGGTACGATCCGCGTCCGACCAAGCGATCCGGCGGGCACCGCCGTCGAACTCCGCTTTCCGGCTGAGCGCATCGGGGTCTAATCCCCCACTGCTCAGACGTCAGTGCCGGTCGTCGGGGGCCGGCGGCAGGGGCATGACCTCGATGCCCTCCTCGACCAGCGCCCGCGCTTCCTGCGGGCTGGCCTCGCCGTAGATCGGGCGCCCCTCCGCATCGCCGTAATGGATCGCCCGCGCCTCGTCGGCGAAGCGCTCGCCGACATCCTCCGCGGTCGAGACGACGTGCTCGCGCACGGCCCGCATCAGGGCGCGCAACTGTCGCTCCGGCTCGGCGGCGAGCATCGGCATCGGCACCCCAGTCGGCGCCGCCGGAACCGGAGGCTGCGGCGTCGGCGTTTCGGCCCGGCCACGGTCGGTGCGCGCCACCGCCGGGGCCATCGGTGCCTTGGCGACTCTGGCCGAGTCGCAGAACGGACAGGTGACGAGCCCGCGGGCCGATTGCTCGTCGTAGGCCGCGTTGGAGGGAAACCAGCTCTCGAACTGGTGGCCCGAATCACAGGCGAGAGTGAAAAGGATCATGACCCTTAGAGCATCGTCCTGGATACCGGATCCAAGGATGCTCTATCCTCTTATTTTTGCACCATCTCTTCCGAAAGCCGGAGGCCACCTTTCGGGATGATGCTTAGATGGGATGGCTTCAGGCGCGGCGCACGCCGAAGCTGCGCGCGTGGGACAGGGTGGGAATGCGGGCGCGTGCATCCGCGACCCGCGCGAGGTCGATCTCGGCGAGGATGATGCCCGGCGCGTCGCCCTCGGCCTCGGCGAGGATGCGGCCCCAGGGATCGACGATGAGCGAGTGGCCGAAGGTCTCGCGTCCGTCCTCGTGCCGGCCGCCTTGCGCCGCCGAGATCATGAATGAGCCGGTCTCGATGGCCCGCGCCCGCTGCAGGATGTGCCAGTGCGCCTCGCCGGTCTGGCGGGTGAAGCAAGCCGGCGCGGTCATCACCGTGGCGCCCGCCTCGGCCAGCGCCCGGTAGAGGGCGGGAAAGCGGATGTCGTAGCAGATCGTCAGCCCGAGGCTGGCGAGCGGCGTCTGCGCGACCACGGCGCAGTCGCCGCCCGAATAGGTCGCCGATTCGCGCCAGCTCTCACCGTTGGGCAGATCGACGTCGTAGAGGTGGAGCTTGTCGTAAGCCGCTTGAATCTCGCCCGCGGCGTCGATCAGAAAGGCGCGGTTGGCGATCTTCTCGCCCTCGCGGATCGCCAGCGATCCGATTTGCAGAACGATCTGTTCCGCCCGCGCGACCTCGCGGAGGGCGGCGAGCGTGGCGTCGCTCTCCTGCGGCCCGACCTTTTCGAACAGGGCGGTGCGGTCGCGCTCGATCAGCGAGGTCGTCTCGGGCGTCTGGACATAGGCGGCACCCCGGCGGGCGGCCTCGCGCACCGCCTGCACGGCAGCCTCGCGGTTGACGGCCGGATCGCGCCCGCCGCGCATCTGCACGCAGGCGGCGGTGAAGGGCTTGTGGTCGGACAGGTCCGTCATGCCGCGAGCAGCGGATCGAGATCGCCGGCGCGCTCCAGCGCGTAGAGGTCGTCGCAGCCGCCGACATGCCGGTCGCCGACGAAGATCTGCGGCACCGAGGTGCGTCCGCCGGCCCGCTGGACCATGGTCGCGCGGGAGCCCGCCGTCTTCTCGACGTCGATCTCGTTGAAGGAGACGCCTTTTTCGCGCAGCAGGCTCTTGGCCGCCGAGCAATAGGGGCACCAGGCGGTGGTGTAGATCGTGACCGGCTGCATAGGTCCGTCGCGTGCCCGAATGGGGGAGAAGCGACGGATATAGGCGAGCCGCGCGGATCTTCCTACTGCGGCCGGGTCACAGAGTCGGGCGATTGCTGCCCCGGCTCTCCGCTCAGGCGGGTTTAGGCGGCCAGCAGCTTCTCGACCTCGTTGACGAGGTCGCGCAGGTGGAAGGGCTTCGAGAGCACCTTCGCATCCTTGGGCGCCTTCGAATCCGGGTTCAGCGCCACCGCGGCAAAGCCGGTGATGAACATCACCTTGATGTCGGGATCGAGTTCGGTGGCGCGGCGCGCCAACTCGATGCCGTCCATCTCCGGCATGACGATGTCGGTCAGGAGAAGCTCGAACGGCTCCTCGCGCAGGCGATTATAGGCGGAAAGGCCGTTGTCGAAGGACAGCACGTCGTAGCCGGCGTTCTGGAGCGCCTTGGCCAGAAACCGACGCATGTCGTTGTCGTCTTCCGCGAGCAGGATCTTCATCGAACGGCGTCCCGGTGCCCATGCGCCTTGGAGTGTCTCAGGAAAGGCCGGTCGCTACCATGCCGCTTGAGGGCATGACAGCGCTGTCGGCGCTTTGCGAGAGATGCTCGGTGGGTGTTCATTTCATAAAGCGTCGGCTTGGTAAACAGAGCGTTAAACGCGCCCGGTGTCGCGACGCACCCGACAATCGCGGGGCGCTGTCCCCTCCTCTCCCGGCTCTGTGCGGCGCATGGTGGACAGGGCGGACGAGGCGCCGCAAAGTAGCGCCATGTCCCTTCCGTGCCACGGTCAGGCCCCCGCTTCTCGATGAGCCCTTCACAGCCAGACGGAGCCGAGGCGTTCGATCCACCCTTCGCCGTGGACGAGCCGGCGCAGCACGCGATCCCCTTCGTGTTCAACACGCCGCATTCCGGCGCGCATTACCCGGACTCCTTCCTCGCGGCCTCTCGGCTCGACGCGCTGGCCCTGCGCCGCTCGGAGGATGCCCATGTCGACCGGCTGTTCGCTGCGGTCGTGGGCCTCGGCGCGCCCTTGATGCGGGCGAACTTCCCCCGCGCCTATCTCGACGTGAACCGCGAGCCCTACGAGCTCGACCCGCGGATGTTCGCCGGCCGCCTTCCGTCCTACGCCAACACCCGCTCGATGCGGGTAGCCGGAGGGCTGGGTACGGTGCCGCGCATCGTCGCCGACGGACAGGAGATTTACCGGGAGCGGCTACCGGTGGAGGAGGCGGTGCGGCGCATCGAGACGCTCTACAAGCCGTATCACCGAACCCTGCGCGGCCTGATCCATCGCACGGCACGGACCTTCGGCCGGTCCTTCCTGATCGATTGCCACTCGATGCCGTCCTCGAGTCTCGGGCGCGACGAGAGCGCCCAGGCCGATTTCGTGCTCGGCGACCGCTTCGGCACGGCCTGCCTGCCGGCGCTGGTCGATGGGTTCGAGAGCCGGCTGAGGGCTCTCGGCTACAAGGTGGTGCGCAACAAGCCCTATGCCGGCGGCTTCATCACCGAGCATTACGGCGAACCCGGCCTCGGGCGGCACGCGCTGCAGATCGAGATCAACCGGGCGCTCTACATGAACGAGCAGTCGCTGGCGCTGACGGCCGGCTTCGTGACACTCGCGGACCATCTCGCCGAGGTTGTCGCCGGGGTCGCTGCCGAGACGGTCGAGCTGCCGTCGCACCGCATCGCAGCAGAGTAGCCGCCCGAATCGGAACGGGGCTTTCAGCCCTCCCGAATCGACGCTTTGGACAAAAAAAGGCCGCCCCGAAGGACGGCCCGAAGTCTAGGGAGGAAACGCCCAAGAAGGGCTGCGGGACCGCGACGCCATCGCGATCTCGCAATGCACAAATCGCATCGCGCTGCACAAATCGCAAGGGCGATGAAACGGTTTCCACATGTGCGCCGCGCATATCTGTCCGGCACGCGCACAGAGAACCGGATCAGGCCTCGCCGAGAAGCGCGCGGATCTCCGCTTTCAGGGCATCGGCCAGTTCCGGCCGCTCCAGGCCGTAGGCGAGGTTGGCGGTGAGGAAGCCGATCTTGGACCCGGTGTCGTAGGTGCGCCCATCGAAGCGCATGCCGTAGAACTTCTGCTCTTCGGCCAGCCGGATCATCGCGTCGGTGAGCTGGATCTCACCGCCCGCGCCGGTCTCGCCCCGCTCCAGAATCGAGAAGATCTCGGGCTGGAGGATGTAGCGGCCGGAGATGATGTAGTTCGAGGGCGCGGTGCCCTGCTTAGGCTTCTCGACCATGCCGGTGATCTCGAAGGTCTGGCCGAAGGTCTCGCCGACGGCGACGATGCCGTACTGGTGGGTCTCCTCGGGCTTCACCTCTTCCACGGCGATGACGTTGCCGCCATGCTGCTCGTAGGCCTTCAGCATCTGGCCCATGCAGCCGCGGCTCAGCATGTCGGGCAGCAGCACGGCGAAGGGTTCGTCGCCGACGATCTCGCGGGCGCACCAGACGGCGTGGCCGAGGCCCAGCGGCGCCTGCTGCCGGGTGAAGCTGGTCTGGCCGGCCTTGGGCAGGTCCTTCTTCAACTCCTCGTAGGCCGCCTGCTTGCCGCGCTCCTGCAGCATGTGGTCCAATTCGAACGCGATATCGAAATGATCCTCGATCACCGCCTTGCCGCGGCCGGTCACGAAGATGAAGTGTTCGATGCCGGCCTCGCGGGCTTCATCGACGACGTGCTGGACGACCGGGCGGTCGACGACGGTGAGCATCTCCTTCGGAACGGCCTTGGTGGCCGGCAGGAAGCGCGTGCCGAGACCCGCGACGGGAAGGACGGCCTTGCGAATTCGTTTCATCTGGCGGGACCCCATTTTAGCGTGTGTCGGGGCGAGCCCTGATCGACAACGGATCAAATAGCACGCAGGCCGCCGCTAACAGCCCCGCTTGGGTTAGGATTGGCAGAATTTTGTCATAAGACGCGGCTGGCGCTTCGGCTGACGGCTGACGAAGACGGATCAGGGGTGGACGATGGCGGTTCTGGTCACGGGCGGCGCCGGTTATATCGGCAGCCACATGGTGCTCGCACTGGTTGATGCCGGGCATGAGGAGGTCGTGGTCCTCGACGACCTCTCGACCGGTTACGACTGGGTCCTGCCTCCGGAAGTGCGTCTCGTCGTCGGCGACGTGGCCGACCAAGCCCTCGTCACCGAGACCATTCTGCGCCACCAGATCGACACGGTCGCGCATTTCGCGGCCAAGATCATCGTGCCGGAATCGGTCGCCGACCCGCTCGGCTACTATCTCGCCAACACCGTTAAGACGCGCGCGCTGATCGAGACCGCGGTGCGCACGAAGGTGCGGCACTTCATCTTCTCCTCGACGGCCGCCGTCTATGGCGAGCCCGAGATCGTGCCGGTGCCCGAGACCCTGGCGCCGAACCCGATCAACCCCTACGGCCGCTCGAAGCTGATGAGCGAGTGGATGCTCGCGGATGCCGCCGCCGCGCACGGCTTCACCTACGGGGTGCTGCGCTACTTCAACGTGGCCGGGGCCGATCCGCGCGGGCGTTCCGGGCAATCGATGCCGGCGGCCACCCACCTCATCAAGGTCGCGACGCAAGCAGCACTCGGCCAGCGCACGCATCTGGAGGTGTTCGGCACCGATTACCCCACCCGCGACGGCTCCTGCCTGCGCGACTACATCCAGGTCTCGGATCTGGCCGCGGCGCATCTCACCGTCCTCGACTATCTGCGCGGCGGCGGCGACAGCCTGACCGTCAATTGCGGCTACGGCCGGGGCTACTCGGTTCTGGAGGTCGTGGAGGTGGTCAAGCGCATCTCCGGCCGCGACTTCGAGGTGCGGCTGTCGCCCCGCCGGCCCGGCGATCCGGCCCAGATCATCGCCGGCGCCGACCGCATCCGCAACGAACTCGGCTGGACCCCCAAGTACGACGACCTCGACGTCATCGTCGCCCAGGCGCTTGCCTGGGAGGATACCCTGGCCAAGCGGAACCGCCGGTGAGATCACCCCGCGCCGCCCTCATCCTCGCGCTCGCGCTGCTGGCGGGGCCGGCCCCGGCGCAGGATAGCGACTTCTCCGGCTTCATCGCGTCGCTGCGCCCCGACGCCACGGCCCGCGGCATCTCGCCGAAGACCTTCGACGCGGCGTTTGCCGGCGTGCAGGGGCCGGACCCGGACGTCGTCGCCCGCACTCGCCGCCAGAGCGAGTTCAGCCGGCCGGTCTGGGACTACCTCGTCGGCGCGGTCTCGGGCGCCCGCATCACCCGGGGGCAGGCGCAGGGCAAGCGGCTCGCGGCCACCCTCGCCGCCATCGAGGCGAAGACCGGCGTGCCGCGCTCGGTCGTGCTGGCCTTCTGGGGGGTCGAGTCGGATTTCGGCGCCAGCGCCGGCTCTTTACCGACGGTCCGCGCGCTGGCGAGCCTCGCTTATGCCCGGCACCGCGGAACCCTTTTTCGCGACGAGTTGCTGGCCGCCCTCCAGATCCTCGAGAACGGCGATATCGAGCCGGCGCGGATGGTCGGCTCCTGGGCCGGCGCCATGGGGCAGGTGCAGTTCCTGCCCTCGGTCTACCTGCGGGAGGCGGTCGATTTCGACGGCGACGGGCGGCGCGACATCTGGCGTTCCGAGGCCGATGCGCTGGCCTCCATCGCGCATTACCTGCAATCGCTCGGCTGGAAGCCCGGCCTGTCCTGGGGCTACGAGGTCAGCCTGCCGAAGGATTTCGACCTGACCCGCTACCGCGGCCCGCTCGCCGACTTCGCCGCCCGCGGGGTGCGCCGCATCGACGGCAAACCCTTGCCGACAGGCGGCGAGGCCAGCCTGTTCCTGCCGGGCGGGCTCGGGAGCTCGGTCTTCCTCATCACCGACAATTTCGAGGTGATCCGCGGCTACAACACCAGCGATTCCTACGCGCTGGCGGTCGGCCACCTCGCCGACCGGCTGGCCGGCGGCCCGGCGCTCGCCGCGCCCTGGCCCAACGGCGCCGCCCGCCTCGACGGGCCGGGCCTCAAGCGTCTCCAGGCGGGGCTCGCCGCGAAAGGGCTCTATGCCGGCGAACAGGATGGACGCGCCGGCCCGAAGCTGCGCGAGGCGGTGCGGCAGTACCAGATCCGCGAGGGCCTGCCCGCCGACGGCTACGCCCGGCCCGCACTTCTGGAGCGCCTGGAGGGACGGCCATAGAGCGCATTCCGACGAAGTGGCCACCGGTTCGTCGAAAGAATGCGCGTTAAAACAAAGACCTAGAGACGCCGTCCTGATGCAATCAGGTCGGATACGGCTCTCGTGTCTCTCACGAAGCGCCCGCTGCGCCGTCGTGCCAGATGGGTGATCGGGCGTGTCGTAAGGCACGCTTAGACGCGCGCGCCTCAAGGCGCTATCCTGACCGGATGTGTGGTCGGACCCGCTCCGGCCCCTCCCCTTCGATCAAGGCTTCGCGCATGCAACGCCGCCCGACCGATCGCACTGCGCTGCCGCGCTTTCCTGCGATCCTCGGCCTCCTCCTCCTCGCGGCGCTGTGGCTCACGGCGGCGTGGTCCGCCCTGCCGCAGCCGGCCGCGGCGCAATGGGGCGACAGCTACGACGCACCCGCGGCCGATCCCTACGCCGCGCCGCCACCGCGCCGCCGGGCCCGCGGCGCCTATGCCGACGAGTACGGCTACGGCCGGGCCCCCGCCCGCCGGGCCGCGCCGCCGCAGGAGGCGCCGCGCCAGTTCTACTGGCCGTGGGAGGACCAGCCGCGCGCCCAGCCGACCCCGCCGCCCCAGCCCGCGCCCGGCTATGCCCGGCCGTCGCGCCCGCGTGCGCCTGCCGCTGCCCCCGCCCCCACCACCGCGGGCCGCTCCGACGAGGAGCGTGCCGCCCGCCGCCGCCGGCCGAGCCCCGCCCCCGCGGTGGCGCAGCCCAAGGCCAAGGTGCCGAAGGCGGCGCCGACGACGCAGATTGCCGTGTTCGGCGACTCGCTCGCGGGCTACCTCGCCAAGGGCGCCGATGACGCCTTCTCCGACAATGCCGAGGTCGCCGTGCTCGACCGCTCGAAGGCCGATAGTGGCCTCGTGCGCAAGGATCTCGTCGATTGGGCCAAGACCGCCGAGGATTTTCTCAAGGCCACGCCCAAAGTCTCCTACGCCCTGATGATGATCGGCTTGAATGACCGGCAGGCGATCCGCGAGGGCGACCAGAGCGTCGAGGCCCTGTCCGACAAGTGGCGCGAGATCTACGCGGCACGGGTCGATGAGGTCGCGAAGGTGTTTGCCGAGCACAAGGTGCCGCTGATCTGGGTCGGCCTGCCGCCGGTCCGCAGCGAGAGCCTGAGCCGCGACTTTGCCGCCATCAACGATCTCGTGCGCGAGCGGGTGCAGCGGGCCGGCCAATCCTATGCCGAGGTCTGGCAAGGCTTCGTGGACGACCGCAACCGCTTCACCGCCTCGGGGCCCGACGTGGACGGCCAGGAGGCGCGGCTGCGCACCTCGGACGGGATTCACTTTACCGCCGCCGGCTCGCGCAAGGTCGCCCATTTCGCCGACGTGGAGCTGAAGCGCCTGATGGGGGAGAAGGGCGGCCTGACCTCCGAGCAGCCCGCCGCCGCGATCGCCGCCACGCCCGGCGAGGGTGGTGTCGGATTGGGCGTCGATGACACGGCGGCGATCGATCGCAAGATCACGGCGATGCTGCCGAGCCTGCCCGAGCCGCCGGGCATCCCGAGCCTGCCGGTCAAGCCCGCGGCGGGGCCGGTGGTGCCGCTCGGCCGCACCGAGACCTCGCCGGGCGGGACGCTCCTCACCGCACGTCCGCAGGAGGGGGATGCCACCGGCACCCGCGAGCGCAGCCTGCAGCGCGGCGCCGCCCCCCTGCCCCAGCCTGGCCGAGCGGACGATTTCCGCTGGCCGCCGGGATAGTCCTCCTCAACCGCCGAACGAGGTCGATCACGTCTCGGCGGCGGGTGGGCCGTGCGGGGTTGCCACGAGCCCGGCGCCGACGGCGATCCAGACCAGATGGGCGTCCGTGCGGGCGCCGAGCTTGGCCCGGATCAGCGAGAGATTGTTCTGGACCGTCTTGAGGCTGAGGCACAGCGCCTCGGCGATGGTCTGCGCCGTGGCACCCGCTGCCGTCATGCCGAGGATCTCGACCTCGCGCGGGCTGAGTTCGTCGAGGCTGCTGCGCCCGCCGGCCACCTCGTCCTGCGCGATCGCCAGGGCGATGTCGGCGCTCATGGCCCGCTCGCCGCGCAGGACGCCCGCGGCCGCCTCAAGCAGCTCGCGGGGGGCGCTCGCCTTGCTGACATAGCCGCTGGCGCCCGCCGCGAAGGCTTGGCGCGCGATGGCGGCGCCTGTGCGCATGCTGAAGACGAGGATGCGGGCCGCGCCGTCCCATTGCCGGATATGCCGGATCGCCTCGATGCCGCTCGGCCCCGGCAGCGACAGGTCGAGGATCACGAGGTTCGGCCTCTGCGCCTTGTAGAGGCGGTAGGCCTCCGCCGCGGTCGCGGCCTCCGCCACGACCGTGAAACCCGGCTGCCGTTCGAACAGGCGGCGATAGCCCTCACGCACGACGGGATGGTCATCGACGAGGAGGATGTTCGTCATCATCCGCCTCACCCGTGAACCGGAACGGTGACGCGGGCGCAGATGCCGCTGCCGTTCCCGGTGAGAGAGAGTTGGCCGCCGAGGGCGGCGAGCCGGGCGCGGATTCCGGGAAGTCCGCGGCCGGACGCGCTAGCCGCGCGGGCAGCATCACCCCCGCCGTCGTCGTCCACGGTCAGCGTGACGGTCCCGCCGCCGGTGCCGGCGCGCTGCAGCCGCAGGAAGACCCGGCTCGGTCGTCCGTGCCGCAAGGCGTTGGTCAGCAATTCCTGCGTGATCCGATAGAGGCTCGCGGACGCCTCGCCGGACAGGCCCGACCAGTCGCCCTCCATATCGAGGTGCAGGTTCGGCCCGGTCCGTAGCCGCGCCCGCCAGTCCGAGACGAGGCCGCGGATGCCGTCGCCCAAGCCGATCCCGGCAAAGTCGGGGAGTTCGAGCTGAGCCAGGGCACCGCGCAGGCTCTCGCGCATGGCGGCGACGACCGCCTCGATGCCGCGCGCATCGGCGCGCAGATCTGCGCGGTCCGTCGGCGCGCCGGCCTCGATCGCGGCTGCGAGCGCCCCGGCGGCGGCAAGGCATTGGCCAAACGCGTCGTGCAGGTCGCTGGCGAGGCTCTGCCGCTCTTCTTCCTGCACGTGCACCAGCCGCTGCATCAAGGCGGTCCGCTCGCTCTCGGTACGGGCCAGCCGCCCGGCGAGCGCGTCGAAGGCGGTGGCGATCCGGTCGAACTCCGCCGCCCTAAAGCGCGGCAGGGGCGGACGGGATGCGCCAGCATCGAAGCCGTCCAGATGGCGCACGATCCGTCCCGCGGGCGCGACGAGGCCGGCGGCGGCGAGCCACCCGAGGATCGCCGTGGCTCCGGCGAGCGAGAGGGCAAGGCCGCTCGCGAACCGCACCTGCCGCCACGCGCGCCCCGCTGCCGCACCGGAATCGGGCCAAGCCGCGACGGTGCCGAGCCGGCGTCCGCGATAGACGATCTCTCGGACGACCGGATCGCCGAGGGTCCTCGCCGACAGGAGGGCCGCGAGCCAGGACGGGGCCGTGCCGAGCCCATCCCAATCGCCGCAGAGCCGCCGCGGCACCTCGCTGCCGAGGCGGATCTCGGCGCAGATCCCCGGCAGCAGCATCAGGACGGTCGGCTCGGCCTGGGGTTCTCCGACCGGCAGCGCCGCCGGCCCGACGCTGCCGAGCCCCGGTTGCCGGGCAAGCGCTGCGGCGATCCGCTCCGCCGATACCGCAGACTCAACCCGCAGGGCGCTGCGCCCGTCCCACAGGGTCCAGGCGACGGCGCCCGCCAGACAGAGCAGGGTCACGATCAGAAGGCGCAGGGCGAGATGCGCAGGCAGGCTCATCGGGGCGACCGTGCAGGGGAGCGTCGCCCAAGATGGCACCGGCCGCCGTCCGGGGCGCAAGGGGGACGAAGGGATGTCGGGAAAAATGCCCGCGCGGAAGCGGGAGCCGTTCCCTGGGCGACCGTGACGAGGCGGCGCAGGATTTCGATCGCCCTTCCCCTCGCCCGGATTGCCGCCGATGCTCCCTCTGCCGACCCGTCGAGCCGTCCTCGCCGCGGGTGCCTGCCTGTCGATCCTTCGCTTTCCCGAAGCACGGGCTGCGGCTCCCGCCGATCGCGTCGGCGCCTTCACCGTCACGCCGCTGCGCGACGGCCACTTCCCGCTTGAGCCGAGTATGATCCCCGGCGCCGACAGCGAGGCCGGACGCGCCTTGCTCGCCCAAGCCGGCTTGCCGCCGAGTGGCCCCTCACCCGAACCGGTCAATGCGTTCCTGATCCGGCGCGGGGCATGGCACGGGTTGCTCGATGCGGGTTGCGGAACGGTGTTCGGGCCGGGCTTCGACCGGGTGACGGCGGCTCTCGCCGCGGAGGGGTTGGGCCCCGACCAGATCGAGACCGTATGGTTGACTCACCTGCACGCCGACCACGCGGGCGGCCTGCTCACGGGCGATGGCCGCGCCCGCTTCGCCCACGCCGAGCTGGTGCTTCAGGAGCGCGAGGCCGCCTACTGGTCGGATGCCGGTGCGCGTTCCCGTGCACCCGCCGCGATGGGGCTGTTCTTCGACACCGCGCAGGCCGTGCTGGCCGCCTATGCCGGCCGGGTGCGCCGCGTCTCCGGCGCGGCCGAACTCGCCCCCGGCGTCTCGTTCCTGCCGCTGCCGGGGCACACCCCTGGTCATGCGGGCGTGCTGATCGAAGACGGGTCGGAGCGGCTGCTGATCTGGGGCGACATCCTCCACTCCCGCCTGCTGCAGGTGCCGCATCCGGACTGGACCGTGATCTGGGATACCGATCCGGCGGAGGCGATTGCCACGCGGCGGCGCATCTTCGACCGGGCTGCCAGTGAGGGGCTCGACGTCGCCGGGATGCACCTGGCGAGCCGAGGCCGGATCGAGCGGGCCGGCGCGGGCTACGAACTGGTCTCCGCCGCACCCTGACCCTGCGGTCCGACCGCGCCGCGCGCCCGCTCGCGAAGCAACCGGATCAGCGCCGCCGCTTCGGGCGTCGGCGCCCGCTCGATGCGGCGATAATCGCGGCCGTCCACGGTCCGGCTCATCAGGCCGAGATGGCACATCGTGCGCCGAATGATGGCCGGATCGCCGAACCGGTGCAGTGTGTCGAGGAGCGCGCTGATGCCGCGCTCGTCGAACAGGCGGTCGCGGGGAAGCGCCGACCAGATCGCCCAAAGACAGAGATCCTGAACCGATCGGCGGGCTGGCCAACTCGTCAGCCGCCCCTGCGCGTCGAAGCAGCGGGCGGCCCGAGCGACGAGCGCGCCATCGGCCTGAGCGGGCGCTCCGACGGCGTCGGAGGCGCGCGGCACGAGACCCGCCGCCAGCCCGCGAAGATGCTGGAAGTTGCGGTGCCCGGCCGCCCGGGCCAGCATGTTGAGCATCTCGACGTGGCTCGGCGGTTTCGTTCGCGCCGTCATCTGGCTGCGAAGGGACTTGGCCAGCGCCGATACGTCATCGGTCGCGTAGGGAATCAGCTCTCTCGGCACGGTCATTCTCCGAGTGCCGTTCTCCGGATCGGAGGTCGAGGGTCACCGGCTTGCGACGCGGCACGGGAATGATGTCATGCCCAGGGTGGCGGTTGCAGGTTTAGCTCCCCTTTCGGGGCGGTGACGCCTGGGTGATCTGCAGACCCGCCGGCATCGTAGCATTGCCTGCGATGACGGCAAGCCGGAGCGCTCGCATCAGTCGAGCGCCGGCGATGGAAAAGGGGGCACCGCCTCCCGGCAATGCCCCCCGTGATCGGTCCGGATGCGACGCGGTTCAGAGCGGCAGGACAGTCGCGCCCATCAACGCCTCGTCGATCGAGCGGGCGGCCTGACGGCCCTCGCGGATCGCCCAGACCACCAGGGACTGGCCCCGGCGCATGTCGCCCGCAACGTAGATCTTCGGGTTCGAGGTCAGGTAGTTCTGATCGTTGGCCGCGACGTTGCCGCGCTTGTCCACGGCCACGCCCGATTCCGCGACGAGACCCTTCTGCACCGAACCGGCAAAGCCGATCGCCATGAAGACGAGGTCGGCCGGCAGCACGAACTCGCTGCCCTCGATCGGCTGGCGCTTCTCATCGACGCGGGCGCAAACCACGCCGGTGAGCTGGCCCTTGCGGTTGCCCTCCAGCCGCAGGGTCGCGGCCTGGAACTCGCGCTCCGCGCCCTCCGCTTGGCTCGACGAGGTGCGCATCTTGGTCGGCCAATAGGGCCACACCGTCAGCTTGTCCTCGCGCTCCGGCGGGCGCGGGCGGATGTCGAGCTGGGTGACCGAGAGCGCGCCCTGGCGGAACGAGGTGCCGACGCAGTCGGACGCCGTATCGCCGCCGCCGATAACGACGACGTTCTTGCCGGCGGCGAGAATCGGCAATTCGCCGTTGCCCGGCATCGGCTCGGCGCCGACCCGGCGGTTCGACTGCACCAGGAAGGGCATGGCGTAGTGCACGCCGTCGAGTTCCTGCCCCGGAAGCTGCGGGTTGCGCGGATCCTCGGCGCCGCCGCAGAACAGCACGGCGTCGAACTGGCTCGTCAGGTCCTCCAGGGGCACGTTGACCCCGATGTTGGCCTTGTAGTGGAAGACCACGCCCTCGGCTTCCATCTGCTTCACGCGCCGGTCGATGTGGCGCTTCTCCATCTTGAAGTCGGGGATGCCGTAGCGCAGCAGGCCGCCGGCCTTGGGCTCGCGCTCGTAGACGTGCACGTCGTGGCCGACGCGGGCGAGCTGCTGGGCCGCCGCCATGCCAGCCGGTCCGGAGCCGATCACCGCCACGCGCTTGCCGGTGCGGTTTGCCGACGGCTCGGGCTTCACCCAGCCCATGTTCCAGGCGCGATCCGCGATCGCCTGCTCGATCGTCTTGATGGCGACCGGCTGGTTCTCGAGGTTCAGCGTGCAGGCCTCCTCGCAGGGCGCGGGGCAGATGCGGCCGGTGAACTCCGGAAAATTGTTGGTCGAGTGGAGGTTACGCGAGGCCTCCTCCCAGTCCGACTGGTAGACGAGGTCGTTCCAGTCCGGGATCTGGTTGTGGACCGGACAGCCGGTCGGCCCGTGGCAGAACGGGATGCCGCAATCCATGCAGCGCGCGGCCTGTTTGGACAGGTCGTGCTCGTCGAGCGGCAGCGTGAATTCGCGGAAGTGCCGCACGCGGTCGGCGGCGAGCTGATACTTCTGCTCCTGCCGGTCGAATTCGAGAAACCCGGTGACCTTGCCCATCGATCAGTCCTTCGCAGGCGCGGATCTCTCGACCACGCGGCCTTGCCGTCTGCCCGGCATCACTGTGAACCGGTCGGCGGCTTTCTGCCGCCGACCGGTATGGCCCGCCTTGATGACGCTCGATTACTCCGCCGCCACCGGCATGCGCGCCATTTCCATCTCGCGCAGCGCCCGGCGGTACTCGACCGGCATCACCTTCACGAACTTGGTGCGGAACGCCGCCCACTCGTCGAGGATCTGCTTGGCCTTCGGCGAACCCGTATACTTCATGTGGTTGGTGAGGAGCTGCGACAGGCGCTCCTCGTCGTGGCCCGACATGTCCGCGAGGATGTCGACCCGGCCCTTGGTCTCCAGGTCGCCGTCCTGGTGGAAGCGGCGCATGAGGTCGTCCTCCTCCTCCACCGGCTCCAGATCGACCATCGACAGGTTGCAGCGATCGCGGAACGAGCCGTCCTCGTCGAGCACGTAGGCGATGCCGCCGGACATGCCGGCCGCGAAGTTGCGCCCCGTCACGCCGATGGAGACCACGACGCCGCCGGTCATGTACTCGCAGCCATGGTCGCCCATGCCCTCGACCACGGTGATGGCGCCGGAGTTGCGCACGGCGAAGCGCTCGCCCGCCGCACCGCGGATGTAGCACTCGCCCGCGATCGCCCCGTAGAGCACGGTGTTGCCGGCCATGATCGTACGGGCGGGGGGCGCCTTCAGCGCGTCGCTCGGACGGATGATCAGCTTGCCGCCCGACAGGCCCTTGCCGACATAGTCGTTGCCGTGGCCGGTCAGGTCGAGGGTGACGCCCGCGGCGAGCCACGCGCCGAAGCTCTGCCCGGCGGTGCCGTTGAGCTTGACCACGATGGTGTCGTCGGGAAGCCCGTCATGCCCGTGGCGCTTGGCCACCGCGCCGGAGAGCATGGCGCCCGCCGCGCGATCCGAGTTGCGGATCACGTCGGTGAGCACGACCGGCTCGCCGGTTTCGATGGCCGTCTCGGCGCCCGCGATCAGGCGGCGGTCGAGCACCGTGTCGATCGGGTGGTGCTGCGTCTCGACGTGACGGATCGCCACCTCCGGCCCGACATTCGGCCGGTGGAACAGCTTCGAGAAGTCGAGGCCGCGGGCCTTCCAGTGCTCGATCGCGTCGCGCTTGTCGAGGAGGTCGGAGCGGCCGATCAGGTCCTCGAGCTTGGTGAAGCCCATCGCCGCCATCAGCTCCCGCAGCTCTTCGGCTACGAAGAAGAAGTAGTTGATGACGTGCTCTGGGGTGCCCTTGAAGCGCTTGCGCAGCACCGGGTCCTGGGTGGCGACACCCACGGGGCAGGTGTTGAGGTGGCACTTGCGCATCATGATGCAGCCGGCCGCGATCAACGGCGCGGTCGAGAAGCCGATCTGGTCGGCGCCCAGCAGCACTGCGATCATCACGTCCTTGCCGGTGCGGATGCCGCCATCGGCCTGGAGCGCGACCCGGCCGCGCAGGCCGTTCATCACCAGCGTCTGCTGCGTCTCGGCCAGACCCGTCTCCCAGGGACCGCCCGCATGCTTGATCGAGGTGAGCGGGGCCGCACCCGTCCCGCCATCGAAGCCCGAGATCGTGATGTGGTCCGCGCGCGCCTTGGCGACGCCCGCGGCGACCGTGCCGACGCCGACCTCGGAGACCAGCTTCACCGAGACGTCGGCGGCCGGGTTCACGTTCTTCAGGTCGAAGATGAGCTGGGCCAGATCCTCGATCGAGTAGATGTCATGGTGCGGCGGCGGCGAGATCAGGCCGACGCCCGGGGTCGCGTAGCGGACCTTGGCGATCTTGGCATCGACCTTGTGACCGGGCAGCTGGCCGCCCTCGCCGGGCTTGGCACCCTGCGAGACCTTGATCTGCATCATGTCGGCGTTGACGAGATACTCGGTGGTGACACCGAAGCGGCCCGACGCCACCTGCTTGATCGCCGAGCGGCGCGAGCGCCCGTCCGGCCCGGTGATGAACCGGCGCGGCTCCTCGCCGCCCTCACCCGAGTTCGAGCGACCGCCGAACGAGTTCATCGCGATGGCCAGCGTCTCGTGCGCCTCCTTCGAGATCGACCCGTAGGACATCGCGCCGGTGGCGAAGCGCTTGACGATCTCGGAGGCCGGCTCGACCGCCGAGATGTCGACCGGCTGGCGGCCGAGATCGGCGGCGGTCTTGACCCGGAACAGGCCGCGCAGGGTCTTGAGGTGGTTCTCCTGCTCGTTCACCAGCCGGGCGTATTCGCGGTAGCGCTCGGCCGCGCCGAGGCGCACCGCGTGCTGCAGCGTCGCCACGGTGTCGGGCGTCCAGGTGTGGGTCTCGCCGCGCAGGCGGTAGGCGTACTCGCCGCCGACATCGAGCGCGTTGCGGTAGATCGGGGCGTCGCCGAAGGCGTCCTGGTGGCGCAGGGTCGTCTCCTGGGCGACCTCGGCCATGCCGATGCCCTCGACCGTCGTC
Organism: Methylorubrum sp. SL192; assembly: GCF_026672325.1. NCBI lineage: Bacteria > Pseudomonadati > Pseudomonadota > Alphaproteobacteria > Hyphomicrobiales > Methylobacteriaceae > Methylorubrum > Methylorubrum sp. SL192. The sequence continues at coordinate 2,494,571 of NZ_JAPPQV010000003.1, read as the reverse complement.
GCCGTGCCGAAGAAGTCCTTGGCCACGAAGTCGGAGTTCAGGCCGATCGCGTCGAAGATCTGCGCGCCGCAATAGGACTGGTAGGTCGAGATGCCCATCTTGGACATGACCTTGAGCAGGCCCTTATCGATCGACTTGATGTAGCGGTAGACGATCTCGTCGTCGGTCAGGTCCGGCGGGAACTCGCCCTTCATCGCGATCAGCGTCTCGAAGGCGAGATAGGGGTTGATCGCCTCCGCGCCGTAGCCGGCCAGACAGGCGAAGTGATGCACCTCGCGCGGCTCGCCCGACTCGACCACGAGGCCGACCGAGGTGCGAAGCCCCTTGCGGATCAGGTAGTTGTGCACGGCCGCGGTCGCGAGCAGCGCCGGGATCGGGATGCGGTCCGGCCCGACCATGCGGTCCGACAGGATGATGATGTTGTAGCCGCCGCGCACCGCGACCTCGGCCCGGTCGCACAGGCGATCGAGCGCACCCTCCATCGCCCCAGCGCCGGACTCGGCCGCGTAGGTGATGTCGAGCGTGCGGGTGTCGAAGCGGTCCTCGAAGTGCGAGATCGAGCGGATCTTCTCGAGGTCGCCGTTGGTCAGGATCGGCTGACGCACTTCGAGCCGCTTGCGGCGGGAAGCGCCCTCCATGTCCAGCAGGTTCGGGCGCGGGCCGATGAACGAGACGAGGCTCATCACGGCCTCCTCGCGGATCGGGTCGATCGGCGGGTTGGTGACCTGCGCGAAGTTCTGCTTGAAGTAGGTGTAGAGCAGCTTCGGCTTGTCGGAGAGCGCCGAGAGCGGCGTGTCCGAGCCCATGGAGCCGACGGCCTCCTGGCCGGTCACGGCCATGGGGGCCATGAGCAGCTTGAGGTCTTCCTGGGTGTAGCCGAAGGCCTGCTGGCGATCGAGCAGGGGCACGTCCGTGCGCGAGGCCCGCGGCTGAATCGGGTGCAGATCCTCCAGCACGATCTGGGTGTTCTTCACCCACTCGGCATAGGGATGCGCGGAGGCCAGTTCGCCCTTGATCTCCTCGTCGGAGACGATGCGGCCCTTCTCCAGATCGATCAGCAGCATCCGGCCCGGCTGCAGGCGCCAGGACTGGACGATCTTCTCGTCGGGGATCGGCAGCACGCCCATCTCGGAGGCGAGCACGACGAGGCCGTCATCGGTGACGATGTAGCGGGCGGGCCGGAGGCCGTTGCGATCGAGGGTGGCGCCGATCTGGCGTCCGTCGGTGAAGGCGACGGCGGCCGGGCCGTCCCACGGCTCCATCAGGGCAGCGTGGTACTCGTAGAAGGCGCGCCGCTCCTCGCTCATCAGCGGGTTGCCGGCCCAGGCTTCTGGGATCAGCATCATCATCGCGTGGGCGAGCGAGTAGCCGCCAGCCACGAGGAATTCGAGGGCGTTGTCGAAGCAGGCGGTGTCGGACTGGCCCTCGTAGGAGATCGGCCAGAGCTTCGAGATGTCGTTGCCGAACAGCTCGGAATCGACGCTGGCCTGGCGCGCGGCCATCCAGTTCACGTTGCCGCGCAGCGTGTTGATCTCGCCGTTATGCGCGACCATCCGGTAGGGGTGCGACAGGCGCCAGGTCGGGAAGGTGTTGGTGGCGAAGCGCTGGTGGACGAGCGCCAGCGCCGAGACGAAGCGCGGATCCTTCAGGTCGAGATAGTAGTGGCCGAGCTGGTGCACGAGCACCATGCCCTTGTAGACGATGGTCCGGCTCGACACGGAGACGGGATAGAACGCCTTCACGCGCTCGTCTTCGAGGCCGTAGACCTTGTTCGAGATCACCTTGCGGGCGATGTAGACGCGCCGCTCGAAGGCGTCCTGATCGGCGACGCTGGCCGGGCAGCCGATGAAGACCTGCCGGTGATGCGGCTCAGTCTCCTTCACGGCCTTGCCGAGATCGGCCGAGTCGACGGGCACGTCGCGCCAACCGAGCAGCGGCAGGCCCTCGTCGGACAGCGTCTTCTCGACGATCGCCTCGATGCTGGCGCGGGCCTCCTCCGCCTTCGGCAGGAAGAACTGGCCGATGGCGTACTGGCCGGCCGGCGGCAGCTCGAAGCCGAGGCGCGAGCACTCCTCCGAGAAGAAGCCGTGCGGGATCTGGGTGAGGATGCCGCAGCCGTCGCCCATGGTCGGGTCGGCACCGACCGCGCCGCGGTGGTCGATGTTCTCCAGGATCTTGAGACCCTGCTGGACGATGGCGTGGCTGCGCCGGTCGTGCATGTCCGCGACGAAGCCGACGCCGCAGGCGTCGCGCTCGTGAGCGGGGTTGTAGGCGCCTTCGGCCGCGGGAAGGCCCGGGTCGCGCAGGATCAGCGGCGTGGCACCGGCGCGCGACGGCGCGGCTTTCTCGGCGTTCATGACCGACACCGACAGCTCAGACGGGATTTCACGCATCGTCCGCACATCTCCGACCCTGCCCGCATGCGAGCATGTTTCGTGCCCGTACACCGCCGGTGTCCGGGCTGCCGCCTTCTTTATACCGAGTCGGGTGGGGTCAGGTTCTTCCTGCCGGAATCGCCCGCCAACCCGCGGGCTGAAGCTCCGGCTTGTTCAGCCGGCGCTCGCCCGGATCGCCTCGACGGTCACCGGTTTCTCAGCTCGTTCGGACGTCACGTCGATCACGTGATGGATCCCCAAAGCTGGCCCGACGGCCAAGCACGACAAATGGGACAGTCTTACTGTCCTATAGGTGGACGTTGCCAGATTTCATTCATTCCAGCAAGGGGCCGCCGACCACCGCCGCCGGCCTTTTGAACATGCCTCGGATACGCGCAACGCACCCGTCTCTCGGCCTGTACTCGGCGCGCGGACGCGTGCCGGGCAGCACCGCATCACCACAATGGCACTGGCAGGTTCCGGCTCGGTTCGCAATGTCGCCCCAATCAACCGTTTAGAAAACCTTGCCGGCACGGAAGGAATGCGGGGATGCGTCTGCCGTGACGCCGGGGGACCCGCGATCAACAGCGGGCTCCCGGGACTTTCCTCTTCTTCTGCACAGCTTGGTTCGAGAGGTCCTATGGCTTCGAGCCGTCACGCCCCTGGTGGAGTCACGAGAGCGGCACTGCGTCGCGGTTTCGGATTCGGCCTCGTTGCCGCGCTCCTGTCCGGCCTCGGTCTGCAGAGCGCCGCTGCCCAGGGCTTCTACCGTGAGATCTATGGGCCGCCGCGGGTGGTCTACCGCGAGGATGACGGCATGTTGCCGTCCCGCGAGGTCGTCGGTGAGCTGCGGGACCGCGGCTTCTCCGAGATCGGACGTCCGCGCTACGACGGGCGGAACTACCGCGTGGAGGCGACGAGCCCGCGCGGCCAGCGGGTGCGGCTCGTGGTCGATGCCCGCGGGGGCGACGTGATTGGGCGCGAGCCGCTCGAAGGCGTCTACTATCCCTCCGACCGGGCCCGTCCGGCGGCCCCCGGCTACGGCTGGACCGAGGACGACATGCGCACGCGCCGTCCGATCCGTGAGGCCGAGCGCATCATGCCGCCCGCCGACATCCCCTCCGTTCCCGGTCTGCGCAGCGCTCCGCTCGGCAGCGAGCGGGGTGCGGCGCGGGTCGAGCGCGTGCCGCCGGCCGCGCGGCCGGACGCCAACCCGCTCGGCGTCAATCCGGATGCGGCGACCCGCTCCGAGCAGCCTCGGCGCGCGGCGGTTCGGACCGCCCCGACACCCAAGCTGCCGTCCCAAGCGCGCATTGCCCCGACGGCTCCGGAGCCTTCGCTCCGTTCCGGTTCGCCCGCGTCGCCAACGATGACGCCTGCCGCCAAAACCGAGCGGAACAAGGCGGAGACGAAGGAAGCCAAGGCGGTCGAGCCGAAGCTGGGCGAGCCCCGGCCCGAAACCGGCAAGGAAGCTGGCAAGGAAACCGGTAAGTCCGAAACGAAGCCTGACGCCGCCAAGCCGGAGCCCGCCAAGGACGCGGCGAAGACCGCCGAGTCGAAGCCGGCCGCCGGCAAGGGCTGGCAGGATCCGCCGGCCGACGGTCCGCGCAAGAACGTGCGGGTGATCGGTGGGGCGACGGTCGTCCCCGGCGGCACCGGTGAGGCCGGCAGCGCCGAGTAACGGGGCTCGGCGCCGGGAAAGCCGGGCTCAGCCCTCCTCCCCGGCCAGGATCAGCCGCTCGCGGCCGGAGAACACGGTCAGCGTGTCCGAACGGGCGATGGCGCAGAGCGTCATGTCGTGGCAGCGCGCCCGCTCGATCGCGAGCGAGGTCGGGGCGGAGATCGCCACCAGCACCGAGGCGCCCAGGCTGGCGGCCTTCTCCGCCATCTCGAACGAGCAGCGGCTGGTGATGACGAGAAAGCCCTCGTCCGGCCGCACGCCCTGGCGCAGCAGCGCGCCGATGCACTTATCCAGAGCATTGTGGCGGCCGACATCCTCGCGCACCGCCAGCAATGAGCCGTCGAGGTTGGCCCAGCCGGCCGCGTGGACCGCCCGCGTCTCCCGGTTGAGCGTCTGACGGTCCGACAGGGCGGTCAACGCCGTCTGGATCGCCGCCAGCGTCACCTGCGGGCCCTTGCCGGAGCGGGGCCGGGCAATCGGCAGGGCGGCGAGATCCTCGATGCCGCAGACGCCGCAGCCGGTGCGCCCGCTGATCGCGCGCTTGCGGGCGAGATGCTCGCGCAGCCGCCCGGGTGCGAGATCGACCAGCAGCCTCAAGCCACCCTCACCCGGTTCCACCGAGACGCCCCGGATCTCGTCGGGCGCCTCGATCACGCCCTCGGTGAGGCTGAAGCCGTAGGCGAAATCTTCGAGATCGGCCGGCGTCAGCATCATCACGGCGTAGGGCACGGTGCCGTAGACGACGTTGACCGGCATCTCTACGGCCAGCGCCCGGGAATCGGGCCGCGCCTCGGGCGCGTCATAGGCAACGACGAGTGTTCCGACCTTGACCGACGTCGCGGGGCCGACCGCGCCGAAGTCATCTGCGGCTTCTTGCTCAGGTTTTGCGCCGACGTCCTGCATCCGTATCCCCAGAGGCAGCCAAATTGCCCGCTGCGCAACCCTGATACCGCGTCCAAGCGACGCTTGGGGGCGCTGTTGTGGTTGCGGTTTTTTGATCAGTATGGTTCTACGTCGCAACCGCCCATCCGGCAGCGACACGGTCACGCCGGAACCGGCAAGGCCCGCGATACGATCGGGCAGTTCTGGGATTTGCGACGCTCGTCGGCAAATTCAAGGGCAAACAAACCATAGGCACCAGGGGAGCCAAGCGGGGACATGCGGACGACGCAGGCGCAACATCGGTCATCGTGGGGGCTCGCCGCGTTCGGCGCTCTCCTCGGTTCGTCCTCCTCCGCTCTCGCGGCCGGTATCGGTCAGCCCGAGCCGTGGCAGATGAGCCGTCAGATACCGGTCACGGCCGAGGCCGCTGACCTCCTCAACTTCGAGCACGGGCTGCACTGGATCGCCTTCGCGATCTCGGTCTTCGTTCTCGTTCTCATTCTCTACTGCATCTTCAAGTTCAACGAGAAGACGAATCCGACGCCGTCGCGCACCACGCACAACACGGCGATCGAGGTGGCCTGGACCATCATCCCGGTCCTGATCCTCGTGGCGGTGGCGATCCCCTCGTTCCGCACCCTGCGCACGCAGCTCTCGGATCCGAAGGCCGACCTCGTGGTCAAGGTCGTCGGCCACGCGTGGTACTGGTCCTACGTCTACCCGGCCGAGGGCGACAAGGGCGGCTTCACCTTCGACGCGAACGTCGACGAGGAGCAGCAGCCCAAGCTGCTCGCGACCGACAACGACATGGTCATCCCGGTCGGCAAGGTCGTGAAGGTGCAGGTCACCTCCGACGACGTCATCCACTCCTGGGCGATCCCCTCCTTCGGCGGCAAGATCGACGCCATCCCCGGACGTCTGAACCAGTGGTGGTTCAAGGCCGACCGCGAGGGCACCTATCACGGCCAGTGCTCCGAGCTGTGCGGCGCCCGTCACGCCTACATGCCGATCACCGTGCGCGTGGTCAGCGAGCAGGCCTACGCCGACTGGCTGACCGAGGCGAAGACCAAGTACGCCGCGATCGACAACGGCGCGCGCCTCGCGGACGCCCGCTGACGCTTCTCCGGGCCGGCACGCGCCGGCCGGATCTCCCTTCGCCAGAGGCGACAGACATCTGATTAAGGCAAGGATCGATGGCCACCGCCACAGCACATGCCGGGCATGACGCCCACCACGACCATAAGCCCTCCTTCTTCTCCCGCTGGTTCCTCTCGACGAACCACAAGGACATCGGCACGCTCTACCTGATCTTCGCCTTCATGGCGGGCATCATCGGTGCGTTCCTGTCGTTCGGCATCCGCATGGAGATGGAGGAGCCGGGGCTCCAGTACTTCTCCAATCCGGCGACCTACAACGTGTTCGTCACCGGCCACGGCCTCATCATGGTGTTCTTCATGGTGATGCCCGCCCTCATCGGCGGCTTTGGCAACTGGTTCGTCCCGCTGATGATCGGCGCGCCGGACATGGCCTTCCCGCGGATGAACAACGTCTCGTTCTGGCTGACGGTGTCGGGCTTCGCCTGCCTCCTCTGCTCGCTGTTCGTCGAGGGTTCGCCCGGTGCGACCGGTGCGGGCACCGGCTGGACCGTCTACCCGCCGCTCTCCTCCTCGGCCGGCCATCCCGGCCCGGCGGTCGATTTCGCGATCTTCTCGCTCCACCTCGCCGGTGCGGGCTCGATCCTCGGCGCGATCAACTTCATCACCACCATCCTCAACATGCGCGCCCCCGGCATGACGCTGCACAAGATGCCGCTCTTCGCCTGGGCCGAGCTCGTCACCGCCTTCCTGCTGCTCCTGTCGCTCCCGGTTCTCGCCGGTGCGATCACGATGCTGCTCACCGACCGTAACTTCGGCACCACCTTCTTCGCCCCCGAGGGCGGCGGCGATCCGGTGCTCTACCAGCACCTGTTCTGGTTCTTCGGTCACCCCGAAGTGTACGTGATGATCCTGCCGGCCTTCGGCATCGTCTCGCACATCATCGCCACCTTCTCGCGCAAGCCCGTCTTCGGCTACCTCGCCATGGCCTACGCCATGGTCGCCATCGGCGTCGTCGGCTTCGTCGTGTGGGCCCACCACATGTACACCGTCGGCCTGTCGCTTCAGACGCAGTCCTACTTCGTCTTCGCGACCATGGTGATCGCGGTGCCGACCGGCGTGAAGATCTTCTCCTGGATCGCGACGATGTGGGGCGGTTCGATCCGCTTCACCGCGGCGATGCACTGGGCGGTGGGCTTCATCTTCCTGTTCACGGTCGGCGGCGTCACCGGCGTCGTGCTCGCGAACTCCTCGGTCGATAAGTACCTGCACGACACCTACTACGTCGTGGCGCACTTCCACTACGTGCTCTCGCTCGGTGCCGTGTTCATCATCTTCGCCGGTATCTACTACTGGTTCCCGAAGATGACCGGCCACGTCATCCCGGAATGGGCAGGAAAGCTGCACTTCTGGCTGGCCTTCATCGGCGCGAACGTCCTGTTCTTCCCGATGCACTTCCTGGGTCTGGCCGGCATGCCGCGTCGCTACGCCGACTATCCCGAGGCCTTCGCGGGCTGGCACAAGGTCGCGACCCTGGGCGGTCACGTCTTCGCCCTCAGCATGATCGTCTTCGTGATCGGCATCGTGCTGGCCTTCCGCTCCAAGACCCGCGCCGCGGACAATCCGTGGGGCGAGGGTGCCACCACCCTGGAATGGACCCTCTCCTCGCCCCCGCCCTTCCACCAGTTCGAGACGCTCCCGAAGATCGTCGACGAGCCGGCCCACTAAGGGCGGAACGAAAACCGAAGATCGCGAGGACCGCCCCGGCGGTCCTCGCTCTTTCCCGGAGGCCTCTCACCGCTAAGGCGAGGCCTCCCGCAAAGGGCGGCGCCCCGAACGGCGCGATCCGAAGACCTACGAAAACATCAGAACAAGCGTCAGAGCACGGTTTCCATGACGAGCCTGTCGAACAGCCTGAGTGCCGACACCGGCACCACGTCGTTCTCCCCCGCCGCGGGGGGCGAGGTTTCCGACTTCTTCGCCCTGCTGAAGCCGCGGGTGATGGTGCTCGTCATCTTCACCGCGCTCGTCGGCATGGTGGTCTCGGACGCCACCGTGAACCCGGTGATCGCGGCAATCTCGCTCCTGATGATCGCCGTCGGCGCGGGCGCCTCGGGCTGCCTCAACATGTGGTGGGACGCCGATATCGACGCGCTGATGACCCGCACCGCCAAGCGGCCGATCCCGGACGGGCGCATCCGCCCCGACGAGGCGCTGGCCTTCGGCATCGTCCTGTCGGTCGGGTCGGTGCTGATCCTCGGGCTGGCCTCGAACTGGCTCGCGGCCGGGCTGCTCGCCTTCACCATCGTGTTCTACGCCGTGATCTACTCGATGTGGCTGAAGCGGGCGACCGCGCAGAACATCGTCATCGGCGGCGCCGCCGGCGCCCTCCCCCCGGTGGTGGGTCAGGCCGCTGTGACCGGTCATGTCGGCATCGAGTCGCTGGTGCTGTTCGCGATCATCTTCATCTGGACGCCGCCGCATTTCTGGGCGCTGGCGCTCGTGAAGAGCGGCGAGTACGCCCGCGCCGGCATCCCGATGATGCCGAACGTCGCCGGCCCGGATTCCACCCGTCGCCAGATCATCTGGTATTCGCTGGTCCTCGCGCCGCTGGCCCTCCTGCCGGTCTGGCTCGGCTTCGGCGGCTGGCTCTACGCCGTCGTCGGCGTGCTCGGCGGGCTCGGCATGCTGGCGGGCGCGGTGCAGGTCTACCGGCTGCGTGAGGGCGAGCCCGAGCGCAAGGCGGCGATGGGCCTGTTCGCCTTCTCGATCCTCTACCTGTTCCTGCTCTTCTCGGCGCTGCTCGCCGAGCAGGGACTCGGATTGTTCCGCGCGGTCGCAGCGTGAGGCCCGCCATGTCCGATCTTCCCGAAGGGATCCGTCCGCTGACGCCGGCGGAGGCCAGGACCCGCCGCAAGCGCTCGGTCGCCATTGCCCTGACGCTCGGCGCCCTGGTGCTGCTGTTCTTCGTGCTGACGATCGCCAAGCTTGGACCGCAGATCCTGCAACGGCCGCTCTGAAGGCGTGACCCGATGACGAATGTGGGCGAGAGGCAGAAACAGGCGGCGCGCGGTACGCGCTGGACCGTGCTCGCCTGTGCGGGCGTCGTGCTCGGCATGGGCGGCCTCGCGGCTGTCTCGGCGCCGCTCTACTCCATGTTCTGCAAGGCGACCGGCTTCAACGGCACGCCGCTCGTCGGCGCCGCGCCCACCGCTCCGACCGGCGAGGCTCTGGCTCCGGTCTCGGTGCGCTTCGATACCAACGTCTCGAAGAACCTGTCCTGGCGCTTCCAGCCGGAGCAGTCGCGGGTCGACGCCGTGCCCGGCCAGACCGCGACCGTGTTCTTCAAGGTGACGAATACCGGCCCGGCGCCGTCCGCCGGCATCGCCGTGTTCAACGTGCAGCCGGATCTGATGGGCAGCTACTTCGTCAAGGTGCAGTGCTTCTGCTTCGACGAGCACACGCTGCAACCGGGCGAGTCGGCGGAATTCCCGCTGGTGTTCTACGTCGATCCGGCCCTGCGCAAGGATCCGGACATCGGCGATCTCTCGGAGATGACGCTGTCCTACACCTACTACCCTTCGAAGAACGGGGCGCCGGTGGCGGAGGCGGCCAAACCCGCCGCGACGCGCAACTTTTGAGGGGTGAAGCGGCGGGCCAAGCGTGACAATGGCGCGACCGCCGCAGTAGAGGGTTTTCAACCGAGGTCCGGTCCCGCCGGACCTCCAAGGCAACAGGGCCCGGCCGTCAGGCGGTGACGGGCAAGGGCTGAGGGAGAACCATTGCGATGGCCGGGGCGCACGCCAAGAACCACGACTACCACATCATCAACCCGAGCCCGTGGCCGCTGCTGGGCGCGTTCTCCGGGTTCCTGATGGCGTTCGGCGCCGTCTTCTGGATGAAGGGTCTCTCCGCGGGCGGCCTCGCCATCGGCCCCTACGTGTTCGGCGCCGGCACGCTCGGCGTGCTCTACACGATGCTGTCGTGGTGGCGCGACGTCACCCACGAGGCGAATTCCGGCGACCACACCCGCGTCGTCCAACTCCATCACCGCTACGGCATGATCATGTTCATCGCCTCCGAGGTGATGTTCTTCGTGGCGTGGTTCTGGGCCTATTTCGAGGCCGCGCTCTACACCGCCGACCCGATCCAGCCGCAGCGCGTCGAGTTCACCGGCGGCATGTGGCCGCCGAAGGGCATCGAGGCGTTCGACCCCTGGCACCTGCCGCTCCTCAACACCCTGATCCTGCTCACCTCGGGCACCACCGTGACCTGGGCTCACCACGCCCTGCTGCACGGCGACCGCAAGGGCCTGAAGTACGGCCTGTGGCTGACGATCATCCTCGGCGTGCTGTTCACCGCCTGCCAGGCCTACGAGTACGCCCACGCCCATTTCGGCTTCTCGGGCTCGATCTACTCGGCGACCTTCTTCATGGCGACGGGCTTCCACGGCGCCCACGTCATCATCGGCACGATCTTCCTCGCCGTCTGCCTGTTGCGCACCTACCAGGGTGACTTCACCCCGAAGCAGCATCTCGGCTTCGAGTTCGCCGCTTGGTACTGGCACTTCGTCGACGTGGTGTGGCTGTTCCTGTTCGCCGCCATCTACGTCTGGGGCGCGGGCGCCGGCGGCGCGGCCCACTAACGGGTCCAGCCGACAGCCTCCGCCGCCCTGCTCGGGCGGCAACCCTGAAGGGCGGCGCGAGCCGCCCTTTTTCACGTGCGGCGCGCCGTCCGTTGCACCATACCGGCGGACAGCGAGGAGCATCCCTTGAGCCGAACCGCCACGAATCCGCCCCCCTCCCCGATCGCGACGGGCCTGCGCGGGCGCTGCCCCGCCTGCGGCGAGGGCCACCTGTTCAAGGGCTTCCTCGCCGTCAAACCGGCTTGCGAGGTCTGCGGCCAGGACTTCTCCGCGTTCGATTCGGCGGACGGGCCGGCCTTCTTCGTGATGTCGATCACCGGCTTCGTCGTCGTCGGCATGGCCCTGTGGATGGAGATCACCTACGAGCCGCCGGTCTGGGTCCACGCCCTCGTCGCCGGCAGCCTCGCCATCGGCCTGAGCTTGGCACTGGTGCGCCCGTTGAAGGGACTGCTCGCGGCCGTCCAGTTCGCCAACAAGGCCGCGCAGGGGCGCTTCCGCTAGTGTCCGCTTTGTCCTCGACCGAGCGAAGCGCCCGCCTGCGCAGCCTGTGGGCGCCGGGCCTCGCGGCCCTGGTCTGCCTCGCGATCTTGCTGAGCCTGGGTACGTGGCAGTTGGCTCGCAAGAGCGAGAAAGAAGCGCTGATCGCCCGCATCATCGAGCGCTCGCATGCCGAGCCGCCGGCCGCCCCTCCCCCGTTCGAGGAATGGGACGCGAAGGCCGACGAGTTCAGCCGGGTGCAGACGCGCGGCACCTTCCTGCACGATCAGGAGACCCTGGTGCACGGGCTGGCGCCGGGCGAGCCCGGCCGGGCGCTTCAGGGCTTCTACGTCATCACGCCGCTCAAGCGCGACGACGGGACGACGATCCTGATCAACCGCGGCTTCGTGCCGACCGAGTTGAAGCGCCCCGAGGACCGCGCCGCCGGTCAGGTCTCGGGCGCGGCGACGGTGACCGGCATGCTACGCGCCAGCGAGACCCGCACGCTGTTCGTGCCGGAATCCGATCCGAAGCGGGAGGCGTGGTTCACCCGCGACATCCCCGGCATCAGCGCCGCCCGCAATCTCACGAACGTCGCCCCCTACCTGATCGAGGCCGACGCGACGCCGAACCCCGGCGGCTGGCCCCGCGGCGGACAGCTTCGCGTCGATCTGCCGAACAACCACCTGCAATACGCCTTCACGTGGTTCGGCATCGCCGCCTGCCTGATCGGCGTCTTTTCCGTTTTCGCGTGGAAACGGCTCTACGATCCGGCGGACCCGAAGGCGGGTTGACGGCGTTGGCCCGCGTGTTGCCTCGATCGTAAGCGTGCGCGGGGGACGACCAGCCCCCGCGGCAAGCCTCGCGATCTGAGATGCGGAGGGCTCCCGATGCGTGCCGTCGCTGTCTTTCTGTTGGTTTTCCTGACATCGGCCGCGGTCCAGGCCGACGACGCGGCCCGCGATGCCGCCCGCGCCACCATCGAGCGGCAGATCGAGGCCTTCCGCCGAAGCGACGCCGCGGCGGCCTATGCCGAGGCCGCGCCGCAGGTCCGCAACCTGTTTCCCTCGGCCGAAACCTTCATCGCCATGGTCGCGAAGGGCTATGCCCCGGTCCTGCGCCCGCGAAGCTACCGCTTCGAGGCGACCGAGACGTCCGGCGAGGACGAGTTGGCTCAAGGCCTGAGCCTTCAGGACGAGGCCGGCATCGATTGGGTCGCGCTCTACACGCTCCAGCGTCAGGCCGACGGACAGTGGCGCATCACCGGCTGTCACTTGAAGAAGGCGCCGGGCGAGAAGGTTTGACGCCGCAGATGTGAGAAACCGATCCGGCCCCGCTTCGACACGGCCGAATCGATCGTGTAGAGGGAGCGCCTTCCCGGAGGCATCTTTGCTGCACGTCTCGACCCGCGGCGCCGCTGCGCCCTTGAGCTTTTCCGATGCGCTGCTCGCCGGCCTTGCCCGCGACGGCGGTCTCTACGTGCCCGAGAGCTGGCCGCAGATTAGCCGTGCGGAGATCGCGGGCTTTGCCGGCATGCGCTACGCCGAGGTCGCCAAGCGCGTACTGCGTCCGCTCATCGACGGCGAGATTCCGGACGACGCGCTCGACGAGATGATCGAGGCGGCCTACGCCACCTTCCGCCATCCGGCGATCTGCCCGCTCACCCAGATCGACGACAACCTGTTCCTGATGGAGCTGTTTCACGGGCCGACGCTCGCGTTCAAGGACGTGGCGATGCAGCTCCTCGGGCGGCTGATGGATTACGTGCTGCGCCAGAAGGGCGGCCGTGCCACCATCGTCGGCGCCACCTCGGGCGATACGGGCAGTGCCGCGGTCGAGGCCTTCAAGGGGCTCGATCAGGTCGACGTGTTCATCCTGTTTCCGCACGGCCGCGTCTCGGAGGTGCAGCGCCGGCAGATGACCACGGTCAACGCGCCGAACGTTCACGCGCTCGCCATCGACGGCAATTTCGACGATTGCCAGAACATCGTGAAGGCGATGTTCCAGCACGGCGACTTCGCCGACAGGGTGAAGCTCTCCGGCGTCAACTCGATCAACTGGGCCCGCGTCGCCGCGCAGACCGTCTACTACTTCACGAGCGCGGTGGCTCTGGGCGCCCCGCACCGGAAGGTGTCGTTCGCGGTACCGACCGGCAATTTCGGCGACATCCTCGCCGGCTGGGTCGCCAAGCGGATGGGCCTGCCGATCGACCGGCTGATGATCGGCACCAATGCCAACGACATCCTGGCCCGCACCCTGGAGCATGGGGCCTACGAGCCCCGCGGCGTGCAGCCGACGACCTCGCCCTCGATGGACATCCAGATCTCCTCGAACTTCGAGCGGCTGCTGTTCGAGGCGTTGGGCCGCGACGCCTCCGCGCTCGGCCGCCTGATGGCGGGTCTGAAGCAGTCGGGCGGGTTCTCGCTGAGCCCCGAGGTGCTGGACACCGTGCGCGACGAGTTCGATGCGACCGCCGTGCGCGAGCCCGAGGTCGTGGAAGAGATCGCGGGCACCTTCCGCAAGACCGGCCTCGTGCTCGATCCGCACAGCGCCATCGGCGTGCGGGCCGGTCGCAGGCTGCTGGAGAAGGATCCGGCCACTCCGGTCGTGGCGCTGGCGACCGCGCACCCCGCCAAATTCCCGGATGCGGTCTCGCAGGCGACCGGCGGCGGGCGCCCGGTTCTGCCGCCCCACCTCGCCGAACTGATGACCCGGCCCGAGACGGTGGCGAACCTCGCCAACGATCAGGCCGCGATCGAGCGCTACATCACGGAACACGCCCGCATCACCCGGGGCAACTGACGGACCGACAGCGTGACATCCAACCCAACCCCCTCATCCTGAGGTGCCGCGAAGCGGCCTCGAAGGGTCCTCCAGATCCCGCGCGATCTCTGGACGATCCTTCGAGGCTCCGCTTTGCTCCGCACCTCAGGATGAGGATCAGGGTGGGAGACCGGATCGACCGACCGTTTGTCCACCTCCGAAATACGTGGTGAGTTGGGCCGAACAGGCACTGAGATCGAATGAACCAGCATTTCTCGACCTTCGGCGCCTCGCCCGGCCTCACCGTCAGCCGGCTCGATAACGGCCTGACCGTTGCCACCGAGACGATCCCCGGCGTTGCCACGGCCACGCTCGGCGTCTGGGTCGGGGCGGGCTCGCGGCACGAACGGCCGGACGAGCACGGGCTCAGCCACCTGATCGAGCACATGGCGTTCAAGGGTACGGCGACGCGCTCGGCCCGGAAGATCGCCGAGGACATCGAGAATGTCGGCGGTGAGATCAACGCCGCCACCAGCACCGAGAGCACGAGCTACACCGCGCGGGTGCTCGGCGAGGATGCGGGCGTGGCCCTCGACGTGCTCGGCGACATCCTGACCCGCTCGGTCTTCGACGCGGGCGAACTCGCCCGCGAGAAGGGCGTGATCCTTCAGGAATATGCGGCGGTCGAGGATACGCCCGACGACGTCGTCTACGACGCCTTCATCGAGACGGCCTTTCCCGACCAGCCGATCGGCCGGCCGATCCTGGGCCGGCCGGAGACGATTCAGAGCTTCGACCGCGCGGCGATCGAGGCCTATATCGCCCGCGAATACGTGCCCGAGCGCATGGTGCTCGCCGCCGCCGGGGCGGTGGAGCATGCCGAGATCGTCGAGGCGGCCGAGCGCCATTTCGGCGGCTTGAGGCCCGTCGCGGCCCCCCCGGCCGTGGCCGGCGTCTACGGCGGCGGCGAGCGGCGGATGCAGAAGCGGCTCGAACAGGCCAACCTCGTCCTCGGCCTGCCCGGTCTCTCCTTCCGCGATGACGGCTATTACGCGCTGCACCTGTTCTCGCAGGTGCTCGGCGGCGGGTTGACCTCGCGGCTCTGGCACGAGGTGCGCGAGACCCGCGGGCTCGCCTACGACATCCAGGCCTTCCACTGGCCCTTCAACGATTGCGGCCTGTTCGGCATCGGCGCCGGCACCTCGGGCGCGGATCTGGCCGAACTCGTCGATGTCACCATCGCCACCACCCGTGAGGCGGCGGAGCGGCTCGACGCGGCCGAACTCGCCCGGGCCAAGGCCCAGCTCAAGGTCTCCCTGCTCACCGCCCTGGAGACGCCGGGCGGGCGCATCGAGCGCAACGCCCGCCAGCTTCTCGCCTGGGGTCGAGTGATCCCGCCGCAGGAGCTGATCGCCAAGGTCGATGCGGTCGAGGTCGAGCATGTGCGCGCGGCCGGCTGCGCCCTGCTGCGCGGCGCCCCGACCCTGGCCGCGATCGGCCCGGTGAAGGGCTTGCCCTCGCTCGCACGCGTCGCGTCGGCCCTTCAGGCGGCCTGACGCCGCCCTACCTCAGAGTTGTGAAGTCCGGCGCCGCGAACGGCGCCGGGCCCCGATCCCAGCGATAAAAACCGCCCGCCATGAACCCCGTCGCCGTCGCGACCATGCTCGGCATCGCCCTCGGCTTTTTCGGCCTGCTCGCCTATGCGCTGACCGTGGGCGAGGCGTGGCTGCTCGCCGTCCTCGCCATCGTCGCCATCGCGCTGTTCGTGCGCTGGGGGGACTAAGCGGAGCCGCCGCAGAGGCGTTGAAATCTCTCAAGATCGATGCGGCTCCCCTCTCCCCGCATAGCGGGGCGAGGGAATGCGCGCTGCACCGAATCGAAGACCGGAAACGGCGTTACTTCTCCTCCAGCGCCGGGCCCCGCGTCGCATCGGCCCCCTGCCCCGTTCCGGCAAGCGGGCCGACCGTGACGGGCTGGCCGGAGCGCGCGGCGGCGTAAATCGCCTCCATCAGGATCATGTCCTGCAGGCCTTCCTCGCCGGGCGTGCGGGGACGGCGGTCGGCGAGGATGCACTCGGCCATATGGTCGAGTTCGAGTGCGAACTGGTTCTTGTGCGTCAGCACCGGCTCGTCGCGCTGGACGTGGCTGCCCTCGCGGTGGGCGATGGTGAGGCGCTGGCCGCGATAGGCGAAGGCGTTGGCCAGATCGAGCGAGCCGCCCGTCGTGTGGACCCGGAGCGATCGGCTCTCGTGGACGCCGTAGCTCGTGCCGCATTGCGCGATCACGCCGGAGGGAAAGCGGAGCGTAAAGGCGACGCTCTCCTCGACCTCCTTGAAGCGCGGATCGTTCTCGGGCGTGACGATCTGCGCCTGGATCGAGACCGGCTCCTCGCCGAGCAGCGCCCGCACCCCGTTGAGGCAGTACAGGCCGATATCGGGCAGCGCCCCGCCGCCCGCGAGTGCCTTGCGCAGGCGCCACTGCTCGGGCAGCGCCGTGGTCTGGCCATTGAAGGCCTCGACCATCTTCACGCGCCCGAACTCGCCGGAGCGGGCGAGCCGCACGACCTCGCGGTTGAACGGCTCGTACTGGCAGCGATAGGCGATCATCAGCTTGACGCCGGCCTTGCGGCAAGCCTCGACCATCTCCTGCGCCTCGGCCGAATTATTCGCCATCGGCTTCTCGCAAAGCACGTGCTTACCGGCGCCCGCCGCGGCGAGCACGTTGTCCCGGTGCAGGCCGTTCGGCGTGACGATGTAGACCGCCTTGACCGCGGGGTTGGCTTTGAGCCGGTCCCACTGGTCGTAACCATAGATCGCGTCGGCGGGGATGCCGTACTGCGCCGCCGTGATCCTGGCCTTGTCGGGCGAGCCCGACATCAGCGCGACGACCTTCGCTTTCTTCGCCTCGCCGAAGGCCGGGAGGATTTCCTCCAGGCTCAGGCGTCCGAGCCCGACGATGGCGAAGCCGACCCGCTGTGAGGGCGGCATCGGCGCGGGCGGCGGCGGAGGCGGCACGTCGCCGGCATCGCGCCAGTTCGGGAAGACGATCCGGTCGCCCTGAACCGCGCCGGTATCGGCCGGCACCGATGGAGCCGGTGCATCAGAGGCGGCCCGCGCAGCCCCGCCGAGGCCGAGGGCCGCGCCGGTCAGGCCGGCACCGCCCGCGAGCAGGAGGCGCCGGGACAGTTGAGGGTCGTCGCTCATGATAGGATTCCGGCCTTGCTGATCACGTGCCTTGCGAGCACGAGGCCGGAACGCGTCAGCCCGGCGCGGAGGTTCCTTTAAGCTGGCCCGGGCCGGTCGAGGCCGGCGTCGGATCGGGATCCTCCACCTCACCCCGGCGCTGGAGCTGGAGCGCGACGAACCAGCACAGGGCCGCCCAGGCGGCGCCGACGCACCAGCCCGCCACCACGTCGCTCGGCCAGTGCACGCCGAGATAGACCCGGCTGACGCCGACCAGCACCGTCATCCCGATGCCGAGCGCCAGCATCAGCGCCTTGACGCTGTGCCGCCGCTCGACGCGGGCGAGCAAAGTCGCGAGCGTGAGGTAGGCGATCGCCGACATCATCGCGTGGCCTGATGGGAAGCTCGCCGTAAACACGTCCATGCCGTGCGGCACGAGGTCGGGCCGGGGGCGGTGGTAGAACAGCTTGAGCACCGTCGAGACCGCTTCGCCGCCGCCGACGGCGGCCAGCACGAACACCGCGACGCGCCGCCGGCCGGAGAGCGCGAGGTAGATCACTGCCGCCGCCGTGAGGAAGACGATGGTGACGACGCTGCCCCATCCGGTGATGTCGCGCATCGCCTCCTCCAGCCAAGCCGGCCCGAGCGGGTCGGAGAGGTCGGCAGGGTTGCGCAACCCGAGCAGGATCTTGCGGTCGAGCGCGGCGGTCGATCCTTCGCCGACCTCGCGGGCGAGCGCGAAGAAGCCGTAGCCGAGGGTGCTGACGAGAAGCAGCGACACCATTGGCCCGACTTCGTTGAGGTGCAGTCGCACCCAGACGGCGGACGATCCGCGCCAGAGGGCGCCCCCGCCGGTGCGGGCGATACCGGGTAGTCTCATGCCGCATCCCCGAATGCGATAGTTGCGACCCGCTCCCACGGGCCGCCGAGATAACGCCATAGCAGCACGCCCGGTGCACGGAAGTGCGAAGGCTCGAACTCCTGGGCCAACACGGCATGCAGCGCGCGGGCGGTCTCGGGGGCGACCTTGTTCTGCACGGTGACGTGCGGGCGCCAGCCCTGCCGGTCCTGCGCCGTGAGATGATCGCGGAACGCTGCCGCGACCCGCTGGCGGAAGTCGGACAACGCGTCCGATTCCAGTGCGTAGGCGACGCCGCGCCCGGTGAAGCGCACGCCCGTCACGGCGACCTCCGGTGCGGCCTGCGCACGGGCGAGCGCCGTCACGGTCTCGGTCACGCCCGCCGGATCCTCGCCCGGCAGGTGGTGGAACAGCGTCGCGTGGGCGGGGATGTGGTTCAGCGCCTCGGGAAAATGCCGCCGTCGCAAACCATTGAAGGTGGCGAAGGCCGCCTCGTCCATCTGCAGGGTCAGGATCAGCGGGGCGGGCTCGGGCAACGCGTTGAACTCTCGGTCGAGGCCGGGGCGTCCGGCGCGGGTCTGAGCAAGATGGCGCGGCCGGACCGCGTATCCAGCGGGCGGGCTGTGGTGTGGCTGCGCTGTTCAGCCGGTCGAGCTGCGTCTAGGTAGCTGCGATGACCCGCAGGAACAGAGAGATCATCCACCGGGGACGCGACGGATGGCTGTTCCTGATCGGGGGCACCAACGGGGTGCTCCTGCAGTACCGGCGCTCGCTCGCCGGCTGGTGGCATCTGCGCCGCTGGGCGCGGCTGATCGAGGCGCGTGCGGCCCGCGCCCAGGCGCTCGGCATCCGCTACGTCCACACCATCGTGCCGGAAAAGCTCTCGGTCTACGACGACCGCACCCTCGACCTCGACTACGACGCGCGCCTGTCGCCGGCCCGGCGGCTGGCCCGGCGTCTCGACCGGATGAGCGGTTTCGTCGATCTCGTCGCGCCCCTGCGCGCCGCCCGCGACGGGGCGGAGCCGCTCTACCGCCGCACCGATTCGCACTGGACCTATGAGGGATGCCTGGTCGCGTGCCGGGCGCTGCTGCGGGCCTGCGGCGCCGTGGCGCCGCCCGACATCGCCGACCGGCCGCGCTTTCCCCATGACGGGTTGTGGGATCTCGGCGACAAGCTGCCCGACCGGCCGCGGGAGACGGTGGTGAACTGGGCGGTGCATCGCGATGCGTCGCGCGCCTATGCGAGCCCGCTCGTCGAGTCCTACGAGGCGGAGGGCCGGGCGGGCGACCTCCATGTCGGCGCCCATGTCATCTACCGGAACCCCTCCCCCCAGGCCGACCCGCGCACCCTGGTGCTGTTCGGGGATTCCTACGCGCATTTCGCGCCGATCATGCTGACCAGCTTCCTCGCCGAGACGTTCCGCGAGATGCACTTCGTCTGGTCGTCCAGCATCGACTGGGGTTACGTCGAGCGCGTGCGCCCCGACATCCTGATGTTCGAGATGGCCGAGCGTTTCCTCGTCCGCATCCCGAGCGACGATTTCGACGTCGCGGCCTACGAGAAGCCGGGAATGCAGAAGCCGGCGCGTCAGGCGGAGATGGAACCGCTGGTCTGACGCGAACGGCGCCCCTCGAACCGAGGAGCGCCGCCCATTGCTCAACCATTGAAGCGCTTACCGCGAGCAGACCCGCTGGCGGGCCGGGCCGCCGCCGCCGGCCTGGTAGCTCTTCGCGTGGCCGATCGAGCCGGTCATGTCCTGGGTCGGATTACCGCCGCCCCGCTTCACCACGATGTCGCAATAGCCCGACCGGCTGCCCGCCGCGAGCGGGAGCGCGCCGAAGCCGCCATGGGCGATGGCGGAGGGAGCCGGCGGTACGACCTGCGACGGCAGCGCGGTCCAAGTTCCCTTCTTCGGCCGGGCCGACTGCGCCGCGACCGGCGTCACCGAGGTCGCGAACGTAAGCAGGAGGACGGATGCGTATGATGCAAAGCGCAGCATTGTGTGCTCCTCTCGTGTTCAATTGCCGCTTAATTTCCAAGCAAGAGCACACGTAACATGCAAATCCGGCAATCAAAGTGTGTAAAAGCACAATAATGCGATAAATTTTAATCCGTAGAAATATATTTTAATCTTCCAGGATTAAAACCATTACTCGCCCGTACTATACAGGTGTCAGCGAGTGTCGCGGGCCTTACGCGCTCGCGCCCGATGGCGCGATGGCTGCTGGCGCCTCATCGGCGGAGGCGCGCGAAATCGGGCCGCATTCGTTGAGCCGGATATGCAGCCCGTGCGTGTGAAATGGTGTGCCGCTCCGCCGTCCCGTCTCAACGGCGGCGGTTGCCGGGGATCACCGGAAGACGAAGACGAGAAAAGCCGCGTTCCCGTCGGGAACGCGGCCTGTTTTCAAAGCCGAAATGCCATGCCGGCCGTCGTCGGCTTGGGTGCCTCTCAGACCCCGAAGCGCTTCTGCGCCGATGGGGAGGCGGCGATCGGCATGCCCGGCGACGGCGCGCCCATCAGGGACATTCCCGCTGCGGCGGTGGCCTTCTGGGACGGGGCCTCGTTCGCGGCCGGATCGACGGCCTTCGCCTTGAAGCTCCCAGCGAGGTTCCTGGCTTCGGTGAGATCCTTCGGCGAGAGCTTGGCGGCGACCTCGTCCCGCTTGCGGCCCGCTTCCTGGTCCCCCTGCGTGGCAGCGGCCGAGAACCAGAGATAGGACTGGACGAGATCCTGCCCGACGCCGAGGCCGCGGGCGTAGAGCACGGCCAGGTTGTACTGGCTGTCGCGCACGCCGTGTTCCGCCGCCCGGCGGAAGGCGTTCGCGGCGGTCACGAAATCCGCCTTGCCGTTGGCCGCCGGGTTCTCGGCATGCAGCACGGCGAGGTTGTGCATCGCACGGATATTGCCCTGATCCGCCGCGCGGCCGTACCAGGCCTTCGCCTTCTCGATGTCCCGGACCACGCCCGAGCCCTTCTCGTAGGCGTTGCCGACCTTGAACTGAGCCGGCGCGTAGCCGGCATTCGCGAGCCGCTCGTAGAGCTTGGCGGCGACCGCGAGGTCGCGCGTCACGCCCCGGCCCTCGGCCTCGCGTGAGGCGATCTCCCAGACCGCGGCGCCGTCACCGTCGAGCGCATCCTGCTTGAGCTTGGCCAGGGCCGGCGGCAGGCCGGCGAGGTCGGGACCGAGCGTGCTCATGCCCGCGACCTGGGGCAGCCCGCGCTTGGCCGGCGCGGATTTCGGCTCGGCGATGGATTGAGTCGTCGCCGGGTCGGGCGTCGTCTGGGCGGATGCCCCGGTCTGGGGGGACGTCTCGGACGGAGCCGGGGCCGATGAGGCCGCCGCCTGAGCGGGCTCGGCCGTGGTCTCGGTGCGGCTCGCGGCGGCGTCGGTGGAGGCCGCCGGGGCGGTGCTCGCCACCGGACGGGCCTCCGGCGCGGCCGGGTCGCCGGTCGGAGTTCCCGTTGGAGTTCCCTTGCCCGCGACGAAGGCTTGGTAGGCGCCGAGCGCCAGCACCACGGCCGCGAGGCCGAGCAGGAGCGTGCGGCGGCGGCTGTCGAGCGCACCGCGGATCCGCGAGAGGGGCGTCGTCTCCGCGCCCGGCATGCGGGCCGGAGCGACCTTGTCGCGCAGCCGCGCCGTCAGCGGCGCCTCGGTGGCCGATTCGGCCTGCGCGGCCTGCGCCGCGCGCCGCGCGGCGGCGATGAAGCTGGTCTTGATGTCGGCGCCGCCGGTCGCGGCGGGGCTCGCCTCCGGCGCGGCCGGGCGGCCGGATCC
This sequence comes from Methylorubrum sp. SL192, assembly GCF_026672325.1. Lineage (NCBI taxonomy): Bacteria > Pseudomonadati > Pseudomonadota > Alphaproteobacteria > Hyphomicrobiales > Methylobacteriaceae > Methylorubrum > Methylorubrum sp. SL192. Next base: position 2,472,835 of record NZ_JAPPQV010000003.1, on the reverse strand, counting down.
GGGCCGGCCGGCACCGGGCTCCAGCAACTCGTCGGACAGGCGGCTCGCCTCCGTCCCGCCGGCCTCGTCGGAGGTTGCGGTGCGGTTCGGGCGGGTAAGGTTCTGGGACGACGGCTCGGATGACGGCTTGGCAGCCGTCTTCGGGGCGGCGGGGCGCTCGTGCGAGACGCGCTCGGCCGAGGACAGCACGACGGGCGCGCGCTCCTGCGGAGCGGCGGCGGTGAGGGCCGCGGACGAGGTCATGGTGCGGTCGAGCTGCTCACTCAGCCGCATCAGCACCGACTGGACACCTTCCATCGTCGATTGGAGGCGCTGGTCCGCGCCCTTCTGGTTGGCCCGCATCTCGGCGAGATCGGCCCGCAGCAGCTCGAAACCGCCGCCGGCCGCGAGCGGGGCGGCCGAGCCCGCCACGGCCTCGCGGACCGCCTGCGCGACGGTGGCCTCGAGATCGGTTCCGTTGCGCAGGGCCGTGACCTGGGCGAGCAGGTCGCCCATGGAGCGCTCGAGGCGCGCCACGGCCGGATCGGTGTCGCGCGGCGCTTCGAGCCGGCTGGCCAGGGCGAGGACGTGGCGCTCCAGGGCATCGAGCCCGCTGCCGCCCGCGCTGACGCGGTCGACTTTTTCAGCCACGCCTTCGAGCCGCTCGATCAGCTCGCCGACCGAGCCGGACTCCGTGCCGTCGAGCCGCTGCGCGAGCGCCTCGAAACGTCCGAGAAGCGCGCCGGGAAGCTCGCGGGAGGAATCGGGCGCCTTCAGCTCGCCGCGGATCTCCTCCAGCAGCGGCTTGAGGGTGGCGATGCCCGCATCCTCGTCCCGCTGAAGCTGGGTGATCTGGGCGCTGATCGCCTGCACGCCCTGGGCGAGGCTCTGGATGCGCTCCGGCCCTGCCAGGGACGCCACGAGACGGCGGATCTCGTCGAGTTCGCGGAACACGCCGTCGAGGGCGCTCTGGTCGGCGGGGCCGGACAAGACGCCGGAGAGGACGGCATCGACCTTCCCGGCCAAGCGCTCGACCTCACCCGCGATGCGGGCATGGACGTTGTCCGCCACGTCTTCGGCGATCCGCTCCACTTGGAGGCGCATCAGCTCGACCGGTGCGGCGATGGCGGCGAGCTCCTGCGGGGCACGCGCCCGCTGAAGGTCGCTGGCGACGGCCTGCATGGTCCGCTCCAGCTCGCTGACGTCGCGGCCGGTGGCGAGGCTGCCGAGCGCGTCGCGCAGCCGGTTCGTCTCGCGTTGCAGTTCGGCGATGGCCGGGGACGGCTCCTGGCCGGAGCCTTCCTCGGCAGGCGTCACCGCAAGTGCGGCCGGGCCATCCTGCGGCCCGTCCTTCAATTCTCCCGCGCTGGCGGCGTTCCACTCGGCGATGCCCTCTTCCAGCTCGCGCTGGCGGCGGCGCACCTCGGCGACGGCATCGCGGACCTCGGTCGCGAGCGGGCGCCCGCGCCGACCCAGCGGGCGGGGCGTGTCGAGCTGGCCGGCGATCTCGCCCATCTTGCGTTCGATGTCGGCGATGCGTCCGGCGATCATTTCCGGTGCGACCGGCTGGCGGGCGGTGGTCAACCGCGCCTCGATCTCGTCGATCATCCGGGCGGCATCGGCCTTGGACGCCTCGCGCTCCTCGCTGATCGAGCGGTCGAGGGCGTCGAGCCGCCGCATCATCGCGCCGAGCGAGGCTTCCAGCGATGTCGTTTCGGAAGCCTCGGCGGCCGAAGCGCCCTGAGTGGCTTCCCGGCGCTTGTGCTGCGGCCCGTCCTTCCGTGAGGCGGGTGCGGGCGCCTTCTCCGGCGCCCGGCCTCCAACCTGCCGGGCCGGCTCCGCGCCGGCCTCCCTGGCTTGGGGCACGGCATCCGCGCGCCGCCGCCGCGGGCCCGGCTTCGACGGGTCGGGTGTCGCCACCGAGGCGATCCAGCTCTCCAGCGGCACCCCCGCTCGCCGGGCGACCTCGCGGGCAGCCGCGAGTACCTCCGGGTCGAAGCTGTCGAGGCTGATCGGGGCAGTCTGTTTCATCTCGCGGAGATCCGAAGTCGGCGGCTTCCGGTGCCCGGCGGACCATCGTTTCGCGCAAGGCGTGAAACGGCGGACTGCGGATCGGACTGAAACGACCTTTTCCATTCTTGGTAAATGCTTGGTTAAGCGCGTGACCGAAGGGCCGCGCTTTTCCGGGACGGGCCAGATTGGTGGCGCGCGGGCCGCGCTGGGGACCGACCCGGCCGGCTCTTGCGAAGCCGCCACGGGATAGTTTACATGTAAACTATCGAGGATCGGAGCCCGCCGAATCGGTGCGGACCACCTCAAAAAGATGCGGGAGGCTGACGCGATGCCGAGCTACCGGGCCCCGGTCGAGGACACCCTGTTCCTCCTCAACGACGTTCTCGCGATCCACCGCTACGACAATCTCCCCGGCTTCGCCGACGCCTCCTCCGATCTGGCCCAGGCGGTACTGAGCGAGGGCGGCAGGCTCGCGGGGGAAGTGTTCGCGCCGCTGAACCTGTCCGGCGACCGGGAGGGTTGCACCCGCCGGGAGGATGGCAGCGTCGTGACGCCGAAGGGCTTCAAGGCGGCCTACGACGCCTACGCCGCCGGCGGCTGGATGGGCCTGTCGATCCCCGAGGAATTCGGCGGCCAGGGCCTGCCGCACGTGCTCAACACGGCGATGCAGGAATTCGTCTCCGGCGCCAACCTTGCCCTCAGCATGTATCCCGGCCTGACGCAGGGGGCGATCGCCGCGTTGCTCGTCCACGGCTCGCCCGAGCAGAAGGCGACCTACCTGCCCAAGATGGTCGAGGGCGCCTGGACCGGCACCATGAACCTCACCGAGCCGCATTGCGGCACGGATCTGGGCCTGCTGAAGACCAAGGCGGTTCCCAACGGCGACGGCTCCTACAGCCTCACCGGCACCAAGATCTTCATCTCGGCGGGTGAGCACGACCTGTCGGAGAACATCGTCCACCTCGTCATCGCCCGCATCGAGGGCGCGCCGTCGGGCACCAAGGGCATCTCGCTGTTCGTGGTGCCGAAGTTCCTCGTGAACGCGGATGGCTCCGTGGGCGAGCGCAACGCGGTGTCCTGTGGCTCGATCGAGCACAAGATGGGCATTCACGCCAACTCCACCTGCGTGATGAACTACGACGGTGCGAAGGGTTGGCTCGTCGGCCAGGAGAACCGCGGTCTGGCCGCGATGTTCGTGATGATGAACGAGGCTCGCCTTGCCGTCGGCGTCCAGGGGCTCGGCCAGTCCGAGGCCGCCTACCAGAACGCGGTCGCCTACGCGCAGGAGCGTCTCCAGGGCCGCTCGCTCACCGGCGCGAAGGCGCCGGACAAGGTCGCCGACCCGATCATCGTCCACCCGGACGTGCGCCGCACGCTGATGCAGATCCGCGCCTTCAACGAGGCCGCGCGCGCGCTCATGCTCTGGACCGCCCTCAATTCCGACATCGCCCACCGCTCGCAGGATGCGGCCGAGCGGCAGGCGGCCGAGGACATGCTCGGCCTGATGACGCCGGTGGTGAAGGGCGTGCTGACCGACCGGGGCTTTGCCAACGCAGTCGAGGCGCAGCAGATGTTCGGCGGCCACGGCTATGTCGAGGAATGGGGCATGTCGCAGTTCGTGCGCGATGCCCGCATCGCCATGATCTACGAGGGCGCCAACGGCATCCAGGCGATGGATCTGATCGGCCGCAAGCTGCCCAAGGATGGCGGCCGGGCGATGATGGCCTTCCTCACCGAGGTGCAGACCTTCATCAAGGACCACGGCGAGGACGAGGGGATGAAGCCCTTCGTGGCGCCGCTCCAGCCGGCGCTGAACGATCTCCAGGCCGCGGTGATGTGGCTGATGCAGAACGCCTTCTCGAAGCCCGACAACGCGGGCGCCGCCGCCACCGACCTGATGCACCTGCTGGGGCAGGTCGTGCTGGGCTACATGTGGGCCAAGATCGCGGTGGCGGCGCTCGCGAAGAAAGCCGAGGGCGCCGACGTCGAGCGGATGGATGCCAAGCTCGTGCTCGGCCGTTTCTTCATGGAGCGGATGCTGCCGGAGACGAGCCTTCGCCTCGCCCGGATCAAGGCCGGCGCCGAGACGACCATGGCGCTGCCCGCCGAGGCGTTCTAAGCACGCGCGAGACCTGAGCCCTCCCCCGTCTCGGCGGCGGAGGGTGGGGCGAGGGGAAGCGCCGCATCCGGCAAGATCCAGGCAAGACCGGAAGCCGGCCCCTCACCCGCCCGCCCACGCGGGCACCCACTCCCGCCGAGGGAGAGGGGAGCCGCGGCAGCGATGAAGGACACGAGGAAGCGCATATGCCCGAGGCCTACATCTACGATCACGTCCGCACCCCCCGCGGCCGCGGCAAGCCGGACGGTTCGCTGCACGAGGTGACGGCGTTGCGCCTCGCCGAGACGGCGTTGCGCGCGCTCAAGGACCGCAACGGCCTCGACACCCGGCAGGTGGACGACGTGGTGCTCGGCTGCGTCGATCCGGTCGGCGAGGCCGGCGGCGACATCGCCCGCGCCGCCGCGCTCGTGGCCGATTACGGCACCCACGTGCCCGGCGTGCAGATCAACCGCTTCTGCGCCTCGGGCCTCGACGCCATCAACTTCGCCGCGGCGCAGGTCATGGCCGGCCAGCACGACCTCACCGTCGGCGGCGGCGTCGAATCGATGAGCCGCGTCGGCCTCGGCGCATCGGGCGGCGCCTGGCCGGTCGATCCGGCGATCGCGGTCAAATCCTACTTCATGCCGCAGGGCGTCTCGGCCGATCTTATCGCCACCAAGTACGGGTTCAGCCGCGACGATTGCGACGCCTACGCCGTCGAGTCGCAGAAGCGCTCGGCCCAATCCTGGGGCGAGGGACTGTTCAAGAACTCCGTCGTGCCGGTGCGGGACATCAACGGCATCACCCTGCTCGACCGCGACGAGCATATGCGGCCGACGACCGACATGCAGTCGCTGGCGAGCCTGAAACCGTCCTTCGTGCAGATGGGCCAGATGGGCGGCTTCGACGCCGTGGCCGTCGATGCCCACCCGGATGTCGAGGCGGTCCATCACGTCCACCATGCCGGCAACTCGTCGGGCATCGTGGATGGCGCGGCGGCGGTGCTGATCGGCTCGCGCGAGGCCGGTGACGCCGCGGGCCTGCGGCCCCGCGCCCGCATCCGGGCGTTCGCCAATATCGGCTCCGATCCGGCGCTGATGCTGACCGGCCCGGTCGACGTCACGAAGAAGGTGTTGGCGCGGGCCGGCATGAGCCTGTCCGACATCGACCTGTTCGAGATCAACGAGGCCTTCGCCTCGGTGGTCCTGCGCTTCCATCAGGCCTTCGACCTCGACCCGGCGAAGGTGAACGTCAACGGCGGCGCCATTGCTATGGGTCATCCGCTGGGTGCCACGGGCGCGATGATCCTCGGCACCGTGCTCGACGAGTTGGAGCGCACCGGTAAGGAGCGGGCGCTCGTCACCCTGTGCATCGGTGCCGGCATGGGCACCGCCACGATCATCGAGCGGGTGTGATCGGCAGGGCGGCGTCACGCCGCCGCCCTGCCCTGCCATCGCCGCGCAAACGCTGCTAAGGGCCTCCCACGCCGCGCCCTTTTTCGATCGGGTGCGGCCCCAGAACACCCATGGGAGAAACGCCACGATGAAGTCGACAAAAGCCGCCCTGTGCCTCGCCCTCGTGCTGGCCCTGCCGCTCGCCGCGCGGGCCGACGACAACGCGGACAAGCTCGCCGTCGCCACCAAGCTGACCGAGAAGACGGTTCTGAAGAACCTCGATACCGGCTTCGGCGGCGCGCTCGAGAAGACCGTCTCGACCATGCCCGAGGACAAGGCCGAGAAGGTGCGCAAAGAGGCCAAGGCCGAGTTCGACAAGCAGCGCAAGGAGCTGCTCGAAGGCCTGTCCAAGCAGTATGCCGACAAGTTCAGCCTCGACGAGCTGAACCAGCTCGACAAGATCTACGAGGACAAGACCTACCAGAAGTTCCAGGCCGTCAACGCCGACCCGAAGTCGGAGGTGAACCTGCTCTCGCAGGCGGTGGTGACCCGGCTGCTGAACATGCTGACGCTGGCGGCCGCCAGCGACCAGACCGGCGGCGCCCCGGGCGGCCTGCCCGGCGGCATGCCGACGCCCGCCAAGTAAGCGAGCAAGTAAACAGCTAAGTCAGCGGGCGAGGCAGGGATGAGCGGTGCGACGGGCAGCTTCGGGCGAAGGGCGTCAGGCGACGCGCTTCACCGGTGCGCCGTCGGCCGCGAAACCCGCCACCGGCGGCAAGGCTTCCAGCGCCGGACGGGCGAAGTGGTAGCCCTGCAGCAGGTCGATGCCGAGGCCGTGCAGCGCCTCGGCCTCGGCCGCGGTCTCGATGCCCTCGGCGATCACCGCGACGCCGAGCGCCCGCGCAATCTGGTTGATGCCGGCGACGATGGTGCGGCGCCCGGCATCCGCATCGATGCCGCGCACGAGATCCATGTCGATCTTGATCAGGTCCGGGCGGAAATTGGCCAGCAGGCCGAGACCCGCATAGCCCGCGCCGAAATCGTCGAGCGCCGTGAAGAAGCCCTGCCGCCGGTACTCCGTGACGATGCGCTGGACATGGGCGATGTCGTGGAAGCGCTCGTTCTCGGTAAATTCGAAGTTGAGACGCCCGTTGTCGAAGCCGACGCGGCGGGCGGCCTCCAGCGAGGCGCGAATGCAGGCCGCCGGCTCGTACACGGCGTTCGGCATGAAGTTGATCGACAGCTTGGTGTCGCCGCCGGGCGGGAACAGGCGGCCGGCCAGTTCGATCGCCTTGACCCGCGCCGCCTGATCGAAGCGGTAGAGCGTCTCGTCGGTGACCCGCGACAGGATCGAGCCGGCCGACTGGCCGTCCGGTCCGCGCACCAGCGCCTCGTAGCCCCAGACGCGCGCGTTGGCGACGTCGACGATGGGCTGGAAGGCCATGGTGAAGGAAAAGTCGAGATCCGCACCGTCGCGGCAGGCTCGGCAGGCGGTTCGCGGTGTGGCGTCCGTCTTCATGATCCGTCTGGGGGCTGGTGTGGAGAGCCGGGTCCAGTCGCGCACCCGTTGCATCCCCCATGACGGCCCCCTCCCCTTAAGAATCCGATACGGCCAGGCTCTTTTCCTTCGAGGCTCCGCGATGACCGCAACCGAGAATTTCCGCTTCGAGACCGATGCCGACGGCATCGCGCTCGCGACCTGGGACATGCCGGGCCGTTCGATGAACGTCATCACCATGGAGGTGATGGCGGAGCTGGAGCGGATCGTCGACGCGGTCGTCGCCGACGAGGCCATCAAGGGCTGCGTCATCGTCTCGGGGAAGAACAACTTCTCCGGCGGCGCCGACCTCACCATGCTTCAGGGCCTCGGGGTCGAGTACGAGCGGCTGAAGGCGAGTGAGGGCGAGGAGGTGGCCATGCGCCACTTCTTCGAGGAATCGCGGCGCCTCAGCCTCGTGTTCCGCAAGCTCGAAACCTGCGGCAAGCCGTTCGCGGCGGCGGTGCACGGCCTGTGCCTCGGCGGCGCCTTCGAGCTGGCGCTGGCCTGCCACCACCGGGTGCTCGCCGACGACGATAAGACCCGCGTCGGCCTGCCCGAGATCAAGGTCGGCCTGTTCCCCGGCGGCGGCGGCACGCAGCGCGTGTCCCGTTTGATGCAGACCGGCGACGCGCTGCAGATGCTGTTTAAGGGCGAGCAGATCCGCGCGCTCATGGCCAAGAACATGGGGCTGGCCCACGCCGTCGCCCCGGCCGCGGAGATCGTCGAGCGGGCCAAGGCCTGGATCCGCGAGGGCGGCTCGGCGGTGGCACCCTGGGACGTGCCGAAGTTCAAGGCGCCGTCCGGAAAGGTCTACTCGCCCGCCGGCATGATGATCTGGCCGCCGGCCAACGCGATCTACCGCCGCGAGACCCACGACAATTATCCCGCCGCCAAGGCGATCCTGGCCTCGGTCTACGAGGGCCTGCAGCTGCCGATGGATCTCGGCCTCCGGGTCGAGAGCCGCTACTTCGCCCATATCCTGCGCACCAAGGAAGCGCAGGCGATGATCCGCACCCTGTTCATCTCCATGGGGGAGATCAACAAGGGCGCCCGCCGCCCGAAGGACGTCGAGGCGATCAAGGTCGGCAAGGTCGGCGTCATCGGCGCCGGCTTCATGGGCGCGGGTATCGCCTACGTCACGGCGCAGGCCGGGATGCAGGTCGTGCTGATCGACCGCGATCAGGAGGCGGCCGAGGCCGGCAAGGCGCATTGCCACAAGCTCATCACCGGCCAGATCAACCGCGGCAAGGCCAAGACCGCCGACCGCGACGCCCTGCTCGCCCGCATCACCGCCACGCCCGATTACGGCGCCCTGTCCGATTGCGACCTCGTGATCGAGGCGGTGTTCGAGGACCCGAAGGTCAAGGCCGAGGTGATCGCCAAGGTCGAGGCGGCGCTGCCCGCGCACGCGATCTTCGCCTCCAACACCTCGACCCTGCCGATCTCCGGCCTCGCCCAGACCTCGAAGCGGCCCGAGCAGTTCGTCGGCATCCACTTCTTCTCGCCGGTGGAGAAGATGCTGCTCGTGGAGATCATCCGCGGCAACCAGACCGGCGACCGCGCGGTCGCCACCGCTCTCGACTACGTGCGCGCGATCAAGAAGACCGGCATCGTCGTCAACGATGCCCGCGGCTTCTTCGCCAACCGCTGCGTGCTCGCCTACATCCATGAGGGCCACAAGATGCTCACCGAGGGCGTGCCCCCGGCGATGATCGAGAACGTGGCGCGGATGGCCGGCATGCCGGTCGGCCCGCTCTCGCTCAACGACGAGGTGGCGCTTGATCTCGGCCTCAAGATCATGCGGGCGACCGAGGCGCAGCTCGGCGAGGGCGCCGTCGATCCGGACCAGAAGCGGCTCCTCGTCGCGATGGTCGAGACGCATGGCCGGCTCGGGCGCAAGAACAAGCGCGGCTTCTACGACTACCCCGAGGGCGGCCAGAAGACGCTCTGGCCGGGGCTCGCCGAGATCCAGCCGAACCGGCTCGACCCGGAAGGCATCGACATCGACGAGCTGAAGCACCGTTTCCTCGTGGTGCAGGCGCTGGAGGCCGCCCGCACGATGCAGGAGGGCGTGGTGACCGATCCGCGCGAGGCGGATGTCGGCTCGATCCTCGGCTTCGGCTTCGCCCCCTTCACCGGCGGCGCGCTCTCCTACATCGACTTCATGGGCGCGAAGGCCTTCGTAGCGCTGGCCCGGCAGCTGGAGGCCCGGCACGGCGCCCGCTTCACCCCGCCGGACAACCTCCTAGCGATGGCCGAGTCCGGGGCGCGCTTCTACGACGCGCTGAAGCAGGCGGCGTAACGATCGGCTGGCCCTCCCTGAGTGGGAGGGCCAGCCATGCGGAACCGAAAAGCTCCGCTTTCGTTCACCGCCCGACCGCACTGAGTGAACTGGAGTTTCCCGTTGTCGACCCTCATCAAGATCCTGATCGCGTTCTTCCTGCCGCCGATCTCGGTGCTGATGACGCATGGATTCGGGATTCAATTCCTCTTCAACATCCTGCTTTGCCTGCTGTTCTATCTACCGGGCTCGATCCACGCGCTCTACCTGCTGCTGAGCGACCGTTAATCCGCTGATCAAGCGGAGCTGAGCACTCTGCTCGGCTCCCGGACGATCCCATGAGCCGGGTCGCTTGAGCGACCCGGATATCCGAGCCGGTCGATCGAAGGATTGCCGGAGGCTGAGGGCCGATGCTTCGTCTCCTGCTCCCCTCCCTCTTCGCCATCGCAGCAGGCGTCAGCATCGTCGTCCAGCAGGTGCTGAATGCCCGCCTGCGCGCGGATCTCGGCTCCGCGGCCTGGGCCGGTTTTGCGAGCTACGCCGCCGGCCTCGCCTGCATGGCGCTGCTCGCCCTGGCTCTGCGCGATCCCCTGCCCGCAGCCGGCGTGGCGGCGCGGGTGCCGTGGTGGGCCTGGAGCGGCGGCCTGTTCGGCGCGCTCTTCATCGGGCTGGCCATCGTTCTCGTGCCGCAGCTTGGGGCCGCGGCCTTCATCGCGCTCCTCGTCGCCGGGCAGATGCTCGCCTCGGTCACGTTCGACCATTTCGGCTGGATGGGCCTCGCCCAGCGCCCCCTCGACGGTCCGCGCCTGATCGGCGTCGCCCTGCTCGTTGGCGGCGTGATTCTGATCCGGCGCTAAAAGCGGCTTCAGGCGCCAACGGCGTGCAGCGCGATCTCGCGCCGATGCGCCCGGTCGCGGTGCTCGATCAGGTAGATCCCCTGCCACGTGCCCAGCGCGAGGCGACCGTCGCGCACGGGGATGGTGAGACCCGAATCGGTGAGCATCGTGCGGATATGGGCGGGCATGTCGTCCGGCCCCTCCATGCCGTGGACGTACTGCCCGTGGCGCGGCGCGAAGCCGTCGAGTGCGGTCATCAGATCGACGCGCACATCCGGATCGGCGTTCTCCTGGATTGTCAGCGAGGCCGAGGTATGCCGGCAGAACACGCTGACGAAGCCGGAGCGGAGGCCGCTCTCCGCGACGAAATCCGCAACGGCCTCGGTGATGTCGGTAAAGCCTGGGCCGGGCGTCGCGACCGTCACCCGCGCACTCGCCTGCCGGGTGACGTCGGCCGTCGAAAACCCTTCGAGCGGCCCGATCTTTCCGGCACTTCTGCCCGCCTGCCTCATTCCGATGCCTCCATCGCCGCGCCCGGCGCGACCTCGCGCTCGCCGCGCGCCAGAATCCGTTCCAGCACATCGACCCGGTCGGCCTCCGCGGCCGGCTTGTCCCAGCGGATGCGGCTGACGCGGGGGAAGCGCATCGCCACGCCCGATTTATGCCGGGTCGAGCGCTGCACGCCCTCGAAGGCGATCTCCAGCACCAGCCCGGCCTCGCGGCCATAGGCGACCTCGCGCACCGGGCCGAAGCGCTTGGTGGTGTGGTTGCGGACGTAGCGGTCGAGCTTCTGCAACTCGGCATCGGTGAAGCCGTGATAGGCCTTGCCGACCGGCACCAGTTCCTCGCCTTCCGCGCCCTCGCGCCAGCAGCCGAAGGTGTAGTCCGAGTAGAAGGACGAGCGCTTCCCGTGGCCGCGCTGGGCGTACATCATCACCGCATCGACCACGTAGGGCTCGCGCTTCCACTTCCACCACGGACCCTTGGGGCGGCCCGGCAGGTAGGGGCTGTTGAGCCGCTTGAGCATTACGCCCTCGATGGCGTCGGCATCCGCGCCGGCCCCCGCCGAGGCCGGGTCGGCGCGGGCGGCGGCCACCTCGTCCCAGGTAGCGAAGGGGACGAGCGGCGAGAGGTCGATGCGGGCATGGTCGAGCCGCCGCACCAGGGCCTCCAACCGGGGACGGCGCTCGGCGAAAGGCAGCGGGCGTAGGTCCTCGCCCTCGGCCGCCAGCACGTCGTAGGCGCGGACATGGGCCGGGAACTCCTCCAGGAGCTTGCCCGTCACCGCCTTCCGGTTGAGCCGCTGCTGGAGCACGTTGAAGCTCTGGACCCGCCCCTCGCGCAGGATCAGCAATTCGCCGTCGATCGCGCCGTCGAAGGTAATCGCCTCGGCGAGGTCGGGGAACGCGTCGGAAATGTCCTCGCCGGTGCGCGAGTAGACCTTTTGGACCTGCCGGCCCTGGCCGTCGCGCCCGCCCGCGAGCTGGACGCGGATGCCGTCCCATTTCCACTCCGCCGAGAACGCCTCCGGTTCGAGCTTGTCGAGGTCTTCGAACTCTTCCACCGGGTGCGAGAGCATCGGCGGCCGGAACGGAGCCGGATTGCGGCTCTCCGGCCGCTCGCCCCGTCCCTCCACCCAGGCGAACAGCTCGGTATAGGGCGGTTTCAGCCCGTGCCAGACTTCCTCGACCGCATCCGCCTCGTGGCCGCCGAGCGCGCCGACCGCCGTCTTGGCCAGACGGGCCGAGACGCCGACGCGCAGGTTGCCGGTGACGAGCTTGAGGAGCGCCCAGCGCCCGGTCTCGTCGAGAGCGTCGAGCCAGTGGGCGAGATGCTGGGGCAGTTCGCGCTTCGGGGTGGTGGCGAGCGTTTCGACGACCTCGGCGAGGGTGGGGACGGAGGGCGGCGGGTTGTTGTGGCCCGGACCGGGGGGATCCCCTCTCCCCGCTTGCGGGGAGAGGGCTCTGCCGACCTCGTCGTCGGCAGAGCGAGCCGGCAGGCGACGGTGAGGGGGCGATTCCGAAAGAGCCTCATCCTTCAAGGCACCCTCTCCCCGCATGCGGGGAGAGGGGTTCTCCTCCGGCCCCGGCCAGATCAGCGCCGTCGTCTCGGCGAGATCGCCGACATAGTTGTGCGAGAGCGAAAACAGCACCGGATCGACCCGCTCTTCCACCAGCCCGCGGATCAGCGCCGGCTTGGCCTCGCGGAAGGTGAGGCCGCCGGTCATGGCGGCGAGTGCCCAGCCGCGCTCCGGGTCGGGGGTGCCGGCGAAGAAATCCTGGAGCAGGCGCAGCTTGGCGTTGCGGCGCGGCTCGTAGGCGAGGCGGTCGAGGAGGTGGGCGAAGTCGTTCACGCCGAGGCCTCCTCCATCCGCGGGTCGTGTCCCGGATCGGGCTCGGCCTCGCCGTCGTCGCCATACCCTAAGAGGTGCAGCGGCTTGGCGCGGATGCCGCGCGTGCCGCACCAATGCACCAGCGCGTCCTCCTGGCCATGCGTCACCCAGACCTCCTCGGCGCCCGTGTCGAGGATCGTCCGGCACAGGTCCGGCCAGTCGGAATGGTCGGAAATGACGAGCGGCAGCTCGACGCCCTTCTGCCGGGCGCGGGCGCGCACCCGCATCCAGCCCGAGGCGAAGGCGGTGACCGGATCGGGGAATTTTCGCGACCATACGTCCTGAATCGAGGAGGGCGGGCAGAGCACGATGGCGCCGTGCAGGGACTTCCGGTCGGCGGCCACCACCTTCGGCGTCTCGCCGAGCGGCACGCCTTCCCGCTTGTAGAGCTCGGTCAGCTTCTCCATCGCCCCGTGCAGATGGATCGGCCGGTCCCAGCCCTCCTCACGCAGCAGCGCCATCACCCGCTGCGCCTTGCCGAGCGCGTAGGCGCCGACGATGTGGGCGCGCTCGGGAAACAGCGTCACCGAGTCGATCAACTTGCGCACCTCGCCTCGCGTATCGGGATGGCGGAAGACCGGCAGGCCGAAGGTGGCCTCGGTGATGAACACGTCGCAGGGCACCACTTCGAACGGCAGGCAGGTCGGATCGGGCGCGCGCTTGTAGTCGCCGGAAACGACGATGCGTTTGCCGTCGCGCTCGATCGCGATCTGCGCCGATCCGAGCACGTGGCCGGCGGGGGCGAAGAACACAGTGACGTCGCCGATCCGCATTCGTTCAGCCAGCCGCGCCTCCTGGCGGGTCGTGCAGAAATCCTCGCCGTAGCGCACGGCCATGATCCGCAGGGTCTCGGGCGTGGCCAGCACCGTGCCGTGGCCGGCGCGGGCGTGGTCGGCATGGCCGTGGGTGATCAGCGCCCGCTCGACCGGCTGCGTCGGATCGACGTGGAAGCGCCCGAGCGGACAATAGAGGCCCTCGCGGGTCAGGGTGAGGAGATCGGAGGCGCGTTGCGACATCGGCCGGGATATAGGGCGGAGGTTTCCCAAGGCCGCAAACGCACGATGTCCCGACAGCGCTCCTCCGGCGATCTCCTCGCCGACCGCCGCTACGCCTATGCCGAGGCCTGCCTCAGTGAGGACGACCCCGCCGGGGCGGCGGAAATGGCGGAGCAGGCGCTGGAACGCGCGCCCGGCTACGCACCCGCTTGGTTTCTGCTCGGGCGCGCCCGCGAGACCGTGTTCGGGCACAGCCGCGACGCGGCCGACCGGCAAGCGGCGCTCGCGGCTTTCGGGCGGGCGCTCGATCTCGATCCGGAGGATGCGCTGGGCAGCCGCCTGCATCTCGCCGCGCTCGGCGGGGGCGATGCGCTCGCGGCGATCACGCCGGCCTATGTTCGCGCGCTGTTCGACGGCTACGCCCCGCGCTTCGAACGGCATCTCGTGGACGAACTCGGCTATTGCGGGCCGGCACTGATGGTCGCGGCCCTCGACGCGCTTCCGCGGCCGGACCCGTCTTGTGCGCCGCAACACTTCCCGAACGGGCTCGATCTCGGCTGCGGCACCGGCCTGATGGGACGGGCGCTCGCGGGCCGGGTCGGGCGTTTGGCCGGTTGCGACCTCTCCCCTGCCATGCTGGCGCTGGCCGGCCGCACCGGGCTCTACGAGCGCTTGGTCGAAGCCGACCTCGTCACGTTCCTCGCGGCCGAGCCGGCGGCCTCCGCCGACCTGATCGTGGCTGCCGACGTCTTCATCTATCTGGGGGATTTGACGTCGGCCCTCTCGGGAATAGCCCGCGTGCTGCGGCCCGGCGGGCTGGCCGCCTTCACCGTCCAATCGCCGCAACCGGAGGAATCAGGCGTCGTGCTCGGTGCCGACGGGCGCTACGCCCATGCCGACACCTACCTGCGAGAGGCGGCCGAGCAGGCTCGACTGGTCATCGCCGAGATGCGCCCGGCAGCCATTCGGCGCCAAAGGAAGTCTAACGTGCCCGGCCGGATCTTAATCCTACACAAACACTTGATCGGAGCCGGTGCAATGGACGCAACCGGACAGCCGTAATACCGTTGTGCTGCGGAGCAACATCAGAGGAACCGATGGCTGACGAGTCCAACAAGGCCTTTCCGGCAAGTCCAGTGACACGTGTACCAATCGCGCTGATGCTCGCGGGCACCGCAGGTGCCGCCGACTCGATCGGCTTCCTCGAATTCTCCCAGCTCTTCATGTCGTTCATGAGCGGCAACACCACGCGGTTCGGCGTGGCCGTCGCCGGCTTCGACTGGGACGGCGCCACCCGGTTCGCCAGCGTGATCGCGCTGTTCTGCTTCGGCGCCTGCATCGGCACGCTGATCGCGGCCTGGTCCGGCCGGTTCCGGCTCACGGTTCTGCTGATCATCCAGGCCGTGCTGTTCGCCATCGGCCTGTTCGTCCCGTTCGGCACCACGGCCTTCCCGCTCCACGCCTACCCGATCGTTCTGGCGCTCGGCATCCAGAACGCGACGCTTCAGGACGAGGCGGGCCGCAGCCTCGCCATCACCTACGTCACGGGAACGGTGGTGCGCTTCGGTGCGGGCATCGCCAACCTGATCCTGCACAAGCCGGCCCCGTCCTTCTGGCTGCAGGCGCCGCTCTGGGGCGCGCTCAGCACGGGCGCCGTGATCGGCGGCTTCCTGCATGGCTGGTACGGCGAGCGGGCCTTCCTGTTCCCGGCCGGACTCGCGGCGCTGCTGGCTGTGGTCTCGCTGGTGCTGACGGTCCTGCTCAAGGACACGCCCTACGTCTCCGGCCTCGCTGCCCCGCAGCCCGACGCGCATCCGGAAGCGAAGCCGACGGCGACCGTTCCCGCTGCGACCTGACGCTCGGCGACCGTCAATCGTCCCCAGGGCCGCCGCGCAGCCGTTTGACGCTGCTGCGGCGGCTCTTTTCGTCGAGGCGCCGCTTCTTCGAGGCTAATGTCGGCCGGGTGGCGCGGCGCGGCGTCGGCGGCACCGCCGCTTCCGCCACCAGCGCCGCGAGCCGTTCGCGGGCATCGGCCCGGTTGCGCTCCTGCGTGCGGAAGCGCTGGGCGTTGATGACGAGCACGCCCTCCCCCGTCAGCCGCCGGCCGGCGAGCCGCATCAGCCGCACCGCCACCGCATCGGGCAGGCTGCGGGAGCGGCGCACGTCGAAGCGGAGCTGCACCGCCGTGGACAGCTTGTTGACGTTCTGTCCGCCCGGGCCCGAGGCGCGCACGAAGGCCTCCTCGAGTTCGGCCTCGTCGATCTCGATCTGCGGCGTGCATTGGAGCGCCACGGCGGGTTCCCTTCCCTAAAAGCGTTCGGCCTCAGCCGGCCTCGCCCGGCGTTCGGGCACGTACCGCCAGGGCGTGCAGCCCGCGCTTGAAGGCCTCGTCGAGAAGCCCGTTGACGATCCGGTGGCGTTCGACCCGGCTCTTACCTTCGAAGGCCGCCGACACGACATCCAGTCGGAAATGGGTCTCGCCCTCCGGCCGGGCGCCGGAATGGCCGGCATGCAGGTGCGACTCGTCGGTCACAGCGAGCGCGATCGGTGCCAACTCGGCCTCCAGGCGCTCGGCGATCCAGTCCTTCAGGGTCCCGGTCATCATGTCCTCGCTGCGAACGGAAGCGCTACGGCCGTGCATCGGCCGTGTGTCGGAGGCGTTTGCCCGGCGCGGTCCCGGCACAAAAGCGTCAACCCCGGATCGATGCATGCGGCATCAGGCCCAACGGCCTTTTCGTCGGCGCGTCCGCCCCTCATAATCGGCCCGTCATGGATCTCAACTCGCCGCTGTTCGACCGCATCCGTATCAAGCCGACCTGTGACGATCCCAAGCCGGGAGCGAAGGCGGGGGCGAAGGCTGGCGCGCGCGCAAAGGCCGGTGCGGCCACGGCCGAGGCGTCCTGCGAGGCGGAAGGCTGCACCCATCCCGGCCTCTACCGCGCCCCCAAGGGCCGCAGGCAGGAGGGGCAGTACTGGCGCTTCTGCATCGACCACGTGCGCGCCTACAACGCCTCCTACAATTACTTCGACGGCATGAACGATGCCGCGGTCGAAGCCTATCAGAAGGATGCGATCATCGGTCATCGGCCGACATGGTCGATGGGCATGAACGCGGCGGCCGCCACGGCCGAGGGGAAGGCCAAGGGACCCAAGGGGACCCAGCCTGAGGCCGAGCGCGACTGGGCCTATGCCGACCCGCTGGGAATCCTGCGGGCGAACGGGGTCGGCGGCGGGCCGGCGGGCCGGCGTCAGGCCGAGCCGGAGCCGCAGCGTCCCCGCCACTCGGCGGCGGTGCGCAAGGCGCTCGACGTGATGGGGCTCGACGAGACGGCCGACACCGCGGCGATCAAGGCGCAGTACAAGACGCTGGTGAAGCGCTTCCACCCGGACGCCAATGGCGGCGACCGCTCCTTCGAGGAGCGCCTGCGCGACATCATCCGCGCCCACGACGTGCTGCGCGCCGCCGGGCTGTGCTGACCCGCGCCGCCCCGGCCGCCACTCAATCGGGTGCGAAGCCGGGGACGCGAACGGGCAATGCGTCGAATGCCGGTCCGCCCGGCGGCGGGTGGGGCAGCAAATGTCCGCGCGCGCCCTATATTTCTCGGATACCGCTTCTATGTGAAGCCGGCTTCCCCGGATGACTCCTCCGTTTCACCGAGCCCTCTTTCTGGCTGAGCCCCCTTGGCGATGCCGAGGGGCGGCGATTAAGGAAGACATCCGCCCGCTTCCCTGTGGGCCGCCCGGCAGGTGAGTGACGATTGAAAGCGCGGTCGCGCGGGTTCACGCCCGCTCCCGGCCGCCCCGATGAGGTTCCGTATGCTGTCTGACGAAACGCCCGCTTCCCTGCCCGACCGCCAGGTTTCCGTCCGCGAGGTGTTCGGCATCGACCTCGACCTGAAGGTGCCGGCCTATTCCGAACCCGAGGAGCACGTGCCGGATCTCGATCCGGACTACATCTTCGACCGGGAGACGACGCTGTCGATCCTGGCGGGTTTTGCGCGGAACCGCCGCGTGATGGTCACCGGCTATCACGGCACCGGCAAGTCGACGCATATCGAGCAGGTCGCGGCACGGCTGAACTGGCCCTGTATCCGGATCAACCTCGACAGCCACGTCTCGCGCATCGACCTCGTCGGCAAGGACGCCATCGTCCTGAAGGACGGCAAGCAGGTCACGGCCTTCCAGGACGGCATCCTGCCCTGGGCCCTGCAGAACAACGTCGCGCTCGTCTTCGACGAGTACGATGCCGGCCGCCCCGACGTGATGTTCGTGATCCAGCGCGTGCTGGAGCTCTCCGGCCGCCTGACGCTGCTCGACCAGAAGCGCGTCATCCGCCCGCATCCGGGCTTCCGCCTGTTCGCCACCGCCAACACGGTCGGCCTCGGCGACACGTCCGGCCTCTATCACGGCACCCAGCAGATCAACCAGGGCCAGATGGACCGCTGGTCGATCGTGACCACGCTGAACTACCTGCCGCACGACCGCGAGGTCGACATCGTGCTCTCGAAGTCGCCGCACTACCAGAGCGAGGGCGGACGCGACACCGTGAGCCGGATGGTGCGCGTGGCCGACCTGACCCGCAACGCGTTCATGAACGGCGACCTCTCGACCGTCATGAGCCCGCGCACGGTTATCACCTGGGCCGAGAACGCCGACATCTTCCGCGATATCGGCTTCGCCTTCCGGGTGACGTTCCTCAACAAGTGCGACGAGCTGGAACGGCCCCTGGTGGCCGAGTTCTACCAGCGTGCCTTCGGCAAGGAACTGCCCGAGAGCGCGCTCAACGTCGCCTTGAGCTGACCTGACGGTGGCGTCCCCGCCCGCGCCCGGCGTGCGGCGGGGACGGCGCCCCTCTCCCCGTGACCGGGGGCCATCCCCCGGCCGGGCCTCCGAACTCGATCCGGTGGCGTCCGCGAAGATATGGCCCTGACCAACCGCCCCAAGACCGGCGACCGCAAGGAGCCCGGCGCCGAGCCGCTGAAGCGCTCGGTGGCCGGCTGCCTGCGCGCCATCGCCAAGCGGCCCGACATCGAGGTCACCTATGCCAGCGATCGGCCGGCGCTGATCGGCGACAAGGCGCGCCTGCCGGAGCCGACCCGGCGGATCACCGCCGAGGACGCGGCGATCCTGCGCGGGCATTCCGATTCCATGGCCCTGCGCCTCGGCTGCCATGACACCAGCGTCCACCGCCGCCTCGCCCCCGACAACGCGGCTGCCCGCGCGGTCTACGATGCGGTCGAGCAGGCGCGCGTCGAGGCGATCGGCTCGCGCCGCCTGGAAGGCGTAGCCGCCAACATCACCGCGATGCTGGAGGACCGCTACCACCGCGGCGGCAAGTACGAGAACATCACCGACCGGGCCGACGCGCCGATGGAGGATGCGGTCGCGCTGATGGTGCGCGAGCGCCTCACCGGCCAGAAGCCGCCGCCCGCCGCCGCCCAGATCGTCGAGCTGTGGCGCGAGCATATCGAGGCGCGCGCCGGCAAGAACCTCGACGGATTGCTCGGCTCGCTCGAGAACCAGCGCCACTTCGCCCGCTCGGTGCGCGATCTCCTCTCGTCCCTCGACATGGCCGACGAGACGCCCCTCGATCAGGACGATGAGAGCGACGAGGACGAGAACCAGGCGCAGGACGACGAGCAGCAGCCGAGCGAGGGCGAGGCCGAGGAGCAGAGCCAGGGCGACCGCGCCGAGATCGAGGTGACCGATGAGGCCACTGACGAACTCGACGAGGGCGCCACCGAATCCGCCGACGCCCCCTCCGGCGAGCTGCCGGAGGAAGCTGAGGACGCCGAGTCGGAGGAGGCCTCCGAATCCTGGCGCCCGCCGAGCCAGCGCGGCAACGAGCGCACCGGCCCCGACTACAAGGTCTACAACCCGCGCTTCGACGAGACCGTCGAGGCCGAGGATCTGTGCGACGCCGAGGAACTCGCGCGCCTGCGCAGCTATCTCGACAAGCAGCTCGCCCACCTACAGGGCGTCGTCGGCCGCCTCGCCAACCGTCTCCAGCGCCGCCTGCTGGCGCAGCAGAGCCGCGCCTGGGATTTCGATCTCGAAGAGGGCCAGCTCGATCCGGCCCGCCTCGTTCGCGTCGTCACCGATCCGTTCCAGCCGCTCTCCTTCAAGCAGGAGAAGGATACCGACTTCCGCGACACGGTGGTCACGCTGCTGCTCGACAATTCCGGTTCGATGCGCGGGCGCCCGATCACCGTGGCCGCGACCTGCGCCGACATTCTCGCGCGCACGCTGGAACGCTGCGGCGTGAAGGTCGAGATTCTCGGTTTCACCACCCGCGCCTGGAAGGGCGGCCAGTCCCGCGAGGCGTGGCTCGCCGGCGGCAAGCCGCCCGCCCCCGGCCGCCTCAACGACCTTCGCCACATCATCTACAAGAGCGCCGACGCCCCCTGGCGCCGTGCGCGCAAGAACCTCGGGCTGATGATGCGCGAGGGGCTCCTGAAGGAGAACATCGACGGCGAGGCGCTGGATTGGGCCCACAAGCGCCTGCTGGCGCGGCCGGAGCAGCGCCGCATCCTGATGGTGATTTCCGACGGGGCGCCGGTCGACGACTCGACGCTCTCGGTCAATCCCGGCAACTACCTCGAGCGCCACCTGCGCTACATGATCGAGGAGATCGAGACTCGCTCACCGGTCGAACTTCTGGCCATCGGCATCGGCCACGACGTGACGCGCTACTACCGCCGTGCCGTGACGATCATCGACGCCGAGGAGCTCGGCGGCGCGATGACGGAAAAGCTCGCCGAACTGTTCGAGGAGAACACGGGCGCGTCGCGCGGCGGCGGGATGAAGCGGGTGGCCGGGCGGCGCTGAACCGGCGGTTGTGCGGAGCGGCAAAGCTCCGGTTGGCAAGCGGTCTTCGTCGTCCTACCGTGTGGAAGCGTTGCCTCCAGCGAGGATCTTCCGATGTCGGGTGATGTGCGTGGCGTGCCGCGCCTGCTCCTCAGGATCGAGGGAGCGGCGCTGCTCGTCTGTGCCCTCGCCGGGTATGCCTGGATGGGCCAATCCTGGTGGCTGTGGGCGGCCCTCATCCTTCTTCCCGACCTCAGCATGATCGGGTATCTGGCCGGTCCCCGAATCGGCGCGGCGAGCTACAACGCGGCTCACACGACCACGGTCCCGCTCCTGCTGCTGGCGGCCTCACTGGTCCTCGGAAGTCCGATGGGGGCCGGGCTGGCTCTCGTCTGGCTGGCGCATATCGGGCTCGACCGCGCCGTGGGGTACGGGCTGAAATACGTCGGCGGCTTCAAAGACACCCATCTCGGCTCGCTTGGACGAGCGGGAGAGAAGTCGAGCGTGAAACTCAGCCGCGTCTAACGCGAGCGCTGGCGCGCGGACGGTTATTTCTTGCGGTCCGAGCCGTCCGCTTCCATGCGGCTCAGGATCATCCGGCCTTCGAAGCCGTCGAAGCCGCCGCTATAGGTGAACCGGTTGAGCGCGAGCTGCTGTCGTCGCTCCGAAGTCAACTCGCTGCCCTGATAGAGACGGTGTGCGTTCCCGATATGCCGCCGCCCCTTCGCGGGTGGTGTGCTGTACGGCTTCGGCATTCACGCGCTCCCTTCGGTCCTGCGTTCGCGTTCGCGTTCGATTCGCATCTCAAACTAGAGAACGGCACCGCTTCGCGACAGGTGCCACGATCCGGATCGCATCAGAACGGGCTGATCGGAAAAAATCGCAGATACAGCTCGGCGTATTTTCCGTCGTCCCATACCCGCTGCAGCGCGTCGTCGAGGGCACGGGCCAAGGCCGCGTCCTCGGTGCGGGTGACGAAGCCGATGCCTTCACCGAAATAGCGATTCTCGAGATAATCGCCGCCGGAATAGGTGCAGCAACCCTCCGCCTCCTGGCCGTTCAGCCAGAGCGCGAGGCTCAAGCCGTCGGCGAACAGGTACTCGACCTCGCCGCGCTTGAGCGCGCTCTGGGCCGCCGAGAGGTCGGTGAAGGTCTTTCGCGTCGCGTTGGGGAAGAAGGCCTTCAGATAGGCCTCGTGGGCGCTGCCCTCGACGATCCCGACGTTCCGCCCGGCGAGTGCGGTCGCCGAGGGGGCGGGCAGGCTGCGGTCCTTGCGGGCGATGAAGCGGGCCGGCCAGCGGAAATAGGGCCGCGTTGCCAGGAACCGCGCGCGCAGGCCCGGCGTCAGGGGCACGGCGGCGGCCACCACGTCACCCTGCTTGTCGGCCAGCGCATCGAGCAACGTGTCGAAGCGGCGCGCCTGCACGGTGCACGTCACCGTCAGCCGCTCGCAGACCGCGCGGGCGAGTTCCACGGCAAAGCCGGTCGGCACACCGTCGGGGCCTGCGAAATGCAGCGGCGGAAACTCGTCGTCGGTCATGAACCGAACCGCACGCCCCGTCTGAGGCGCCTCGACCCGCTCGCCGCGAGCACGGGGATTCCAGAAGTTCGGAATGCTGACCGACGGGGCCGCCGGGTCGGACGGCTGTTGTGCCTGCGCAACATTGGTTAATAAAGTGATAAAGGTTGCCGCCAGTATCCGCCGCATCCTGTGGTAGCGGATTGACCCTTCGGTTGTCGGAGTGAAGCAATGCACGTCCATGGAGAGGTCCTGGCCCATGCCCCTCCCTAGCACGGCTCGGGCCCGCGGGAAGCCGTTGCCCTGTCCGACCTCGACCGCCGTCGGAGCAGCCGCGCCGCTCCGCTCCCGCCGGAAATCGGCTTCCTCGCCACCGAGGGCGTGTCCCTCGAGACGCTGAGCCGGGCCGCGATCATCGCCCGCCGCTGCGGCACCGATGCCGCCACGGCCCTCCTCAACGAGGGGCTTCTCTCCGAGGAGGCGTTCTACCGTGCGCTCGCCCGCCGGCTCGGAGCGCCATTTCTCGTCGGGCCTCTTGCGATCGGCGAAGGCGTTCCGTACGCGCGCTGTCTCATCTCCGGCGCCGCGCCGCTTGCGGGCTGCGAGGGGGGCGAAACCCTCGTCGCGGCACCGCGCGGAACCGCGGTGGCGCGACTGATCGCGGCGGCGGACCGGCTGGCGGAGCCTCCGGCCATCACGACTCCGACGGCCCTGAGGCAAGCCCTGTTCGCCCGGTACGGGGCCGCCATTGCCGAGGACGCGTCCGAGACCCTGGGGCGTCTTCGTCCCGAATGGTCCTGCCGGCCCGGTCCGCTGGCGGTCGACCTTGCCTTGGCCGGCGGTGTGCTCGCCCTCGTCGTCCTGCTCGCGCGCCTTCCGACGGCGGCGGGCTTCGTCCTGCTGCTGCTGGTGCAAGGTTTGATGCTGGCGCTGCTGACCTTCCGCCTCGCCGCGGCGGCGATCGGGGCGGCCGAGATCGTGCGCGCGGATGCATCCGAGCCGCGACCAGTCCTGCTGACGGACGACGCGCTCCCGACCTACACGGTTCTCGTCGCCCTCTACCGGGAGGCGCCGGTGGTGCCGCGACTTCTGGGAGCCTTGCGCCGGCTCGACTATCCGGCGGCCAAGCTCGACATCAAGTTCCTGCTCGAGGCCGACGACCGCGAGACCGCTGCGGCTTTCCGCGCGACACCGCTCCCGGCCCGCTTCGAGATCGTCACTGTGCCGGAGGGGATGCCGCGCACCAAGCCGCGGGCGCTGAACGTGGCTCTGCCGCTCGCCCGCGGCGAGCACCTCGTGGTCTACGACGCGGAGGATGTGATCTCGCCCGAACAGCTTCGCCTCGCCGCCACGCTGTTTGCCCGCGCACCCGACTCGACCGCCTGCCTCCAGGGTCGCCTCGTGATCGACAATCACGGCGATGGCTGGCTGCCGCGCCTGTTCGCCATCGAGTACGCGGCTCTGTTCGACGTGCTCGGCCCGGCCCTGGCCGCGTGGCGGATGCCGACGCCGCTCGGCGGCACCTCGACGCATTTCCGCACCCGCGTCCTGCGCAAGCTCCACGGATGGGATGCCTGGAACGTCACCGAGGATGCCGATCTCGGCCTGCGCATGGCGCTCGCGGGCTACCATGTCGGCGACCTGCCGAGCGCGACCTTCGAGGAGGCGCTCGCCCATCCGCGCAAGTGGCTGCGCCAGCGCACCCGCTGGATGAAGGGCTTTCTGCAGACGAGCTTCACCCACGGGCGGCGCCCGCTCGACCTCTATCGCCGCCTCGGCGCGGCGGAGAGCCTGTGCGTTCTGGCGCTTCTGCCCGGCACGGTGGTCTCGGCCCTGTTCTATCCCTTCATGCTGCTCGGCGGCCTCGCCGACCTGATCATCCCGGCCGAGGACGGCGATAGCCTCGCCATCGTCAAGCGGGCGGCCTCCACGACAGTGGTCCTCGGCGGGCTCGCGGCGATGTGGCTGCCCGGTCTCGTCGGCTGCCTCCGGCGCGGGTGGTTCGATCTCGTGCCGCTCGTGCTGCTGCTGCCGGTCTACTTCCTTCTCGGCAGTCTCGCGGCGTGGCTCGCCGTGTTCGAACTGGCGCGACACCCGCACCGCTGGAACAAGACCGAGCACGGGCTGGCTCGCACCTCCCGCACGGGAGCGCTCGCGCGGCGCCCCTCGGCGGCGATCAGATCCGCTTCGACAGCTCCGCTGCCGTCTCCGCTGCCGGCCGGTTGAGGTTGACCGCGCCGACGAAGCCGTTGCGGGCGTCCATCAGGTAGACGAGCGCGGTGTGCTCCATCGTGTAGTCGCCGCTCGAACCCGGCACCTTCTTGGCGTAGGCGCGGAAGGTCTTGACGGTCGCCGCCACCTGTTCCGGGCTGCCGGTGAGGCCGACGATGCGCGGGTCGAAGCTCGACAGGTAGGTCTTCAACGAAGCGGGCGTGTCGCGCTCAGGGTCGACGCTGACGAAGGCGACCTTCAGCCTATCCGCCTTGGGGCCGAGCGCCGCCAGCACGTCGCTGATCTGCTGGAGCGTGGTCGGGCAGACATCGGGGCAATGGGTGAAGCCGAAGAACATCAGGTAGGGCTTGCCGGCAAAATCGCGCTCGCTGACCGTCGCACCGTCCTGGTTCACCAGGGTGAAGGGACCGCCGATGCCGCTCGGGCCGCTCTGCGGATGCTGCGGCACCAGCGTCATCACCAGCGCGACGGAGATCACCACGAGGCCGGCCACGAAGGCGGCAAGCGGCAAGAGAACGCTGCGGGACGGACGCATGGGGGAACGCATGGGAGCCCTCGAAGGCGTGTCTGTGGCGGCGGCCCGACGGGCGCGGCGGCCGCATGGAAAGGGCCCGGCACAAGGCATCGCCGAAAGGGGAAGCGGCGGTCCGAGCGTGTCGGGTAATGCCCCTCACATCACAGAGCCGGGGCGTGCCGCAAGCCCGCGCGACGCCGCAAGGCTTAGAGCATCATCCCGAAAGGTGGTTGCCGGCTTTCGAAAAAGATGATGCAAAACAAGAGTCTAGAGCATCCAGCAGGATGCTCTAGCGTCGCACGAGCCTTCGCAGCAGGTTCAGGAGGCTTCCGCGCGGATCTCGACGTCCTGGTGCGCGCCGCGGGCGTTGTGCAGACGCAGGGCCTCGCCGACCATCAGCAACGCCGGGCCTTCGAGCCCCGAGGCCTCGACCCGCTCGGCGAGGTCGGCGGCGGTGCCGGCCACCGTCGCCTGCTTGGCTCGGGTCGCATTGAACACGACGAGGGCCGGCGTCTCGGGCGCCAGCCCCTCGGCGACCGCCCGCTCCAGCAGGACGCGCAGCGTGCGCTTGGGCATGTAGACCACGGTGGTGACGCTGCGGTCGGCGAGCGCGCTCCAGTTCAGATCCTCGGGCAGCGCGCCGCGGCGGTCGTGGCCGGTGACGAATTGCAGGCGCCGGGCCGCGTCGCGATGGGTCAGGGAGACGCCGAGCGCGGCCGCTGCGCCCTGCGCTGCGCTGACGCCGGGAACGATGGTGCAGGGAATGCCCGCGGCCTCGCACGCCTCGATCTCCTCGCCGGCCCGGCCGAAGACGAGCGGATCGCCGGATTTCAGCCGCACCACCTGCTTGCCGGACTTCGCCAGCGAGACCATCAGCGCGTTGATGTCGTCCTGGCGGCAGGATGGGCCGTGGCCGGTCTTGCCGACCAGCATGGTCCGGGCCTCGCGGCGGGCATAGTCGAGGATCTCGGGGGCGACGAGGTCGTCGTAGAGGATCACATCGGCGTTGCGCAGGGCCCGCAGCGCCTTGAGGGTGAGCAGTTCGGCATCGCCCGGCCCGGCCCCGACCAGGGTCACCGCGCCGCCGAGGGGCAGCGCCTCGGCCTGGCCCATCAGGTCGGCGAGGTCGGCTTCCGTCGGGGTGCGGTCCGGCTCGGCGAAGGCGCGGTCGGTGAAGCGCTCCCAGAAGCCGCGCCGCTCGGAGAAGCCGTGGAAGCGGGCCGAGACCGCCTCGCGCCAGTCGCGGGCGGCCGCGACCCAGTGCTTGAAGCCGCGCGGCAGCATCGCTTCGATGCGCGCCCGCACCGTCTGCCCGAAGACCGGGGCGGCGCCCTCGGTCGAGATGCCGACGACGAGCGGCGAGCGGTTGACGATGGCGCCGAACTTCACGTCGCACAGATGCGGCCGGTCGACCGCGTTGACGATGGCGCCGGCCGCGCGCGCCGCCGCGACGAAGGCGACGCAATCCTCCTCGTCCTCCATGGCACCGATGGCGAAGGCCGCGCCCTGCAGGTCTTCCGGGGTCCAGCGGCGCTCGTGCAGCGTCACCGAGCCGGCGGCGATCTCGCCCGGCACGCCGCGCAACTCCTCGCTCGGCTCCTCGGCATAGACATCGACCCGGGCGCCGGCGGCGGCGAGCAGCTTCACCTTCCAGGGGGCGCCGCCGTTGGAGCCGGCGAGCACCGCCCGCTTGTCCTGGAGCGGCACGAACACGGGCAGCACCGCCAGCGGCTCGAGGCCGGCGCGGGTTTCGCGGGGTTGGCGGGGCGTGCTCATGGTTTTTTCGTATGCGACTCGTCTCGTGACTCCACCCCGCCTCCCCTCATCCTGAGGTGCCGGAGCGTAGCGGAGGCCTCGAAGGAGGGCTCCAGATGCCGCTCCGCTCTCTGGAAACCTCCTTCGAGGCTGCTTCGCAGCACCTCAGGATGAGGGCGAGAGTGGGACGGAGAAAGGGAAGGTGCCCCTATGCGGCGCTGCGCGCAAGCGCCGGCGACAGCAGCTTGCGGATCTCGGGGATGCATGAGCCGCAATTCGTTCCCGCCTTGCAGGCCGCGCCCACTGCCTCGACCGAGCCGGCCCCGGCGGCAATGGTTGCGGTGATGACATCGAGACCGACGCCGTGGCAGGCGCAGACCACCGGCCCGGTCGAGGCCGTCGCCGCCCGGCCCGAGAGCAGGGTGCGCCGGTCGATCGCCTCGATGTCGGGGGCGGCAAACACCCCCTTGGCGAGTTCCCAATCCGGCCGCCGGTCGCCTGGCGCCACACTGAGCGCAGCCACGAGATGATCGTCGCGCGTGACGACGCAGCGGTAGAGGCCGCGGGCGTGATCAACGTACTCGGCTAGTTCGTGGCCGGGGAACATCCCACGCACGGACAAAGCCATCTCCCGTGAGCCCTCCTGGGTCGCGAAGATCAGGCCGGAGCCGCCGGAGACGGTCGCCCGCGCCCACCACCAGCCGGCGGGGGCTGCCTGGGCGTCCCGCGTCAGCAGGTAGCCGCGGGAGCGGTAGGCCACGGCCTCGACCGAAGCCGGCGTCGCCTTCAGTTCGGGCTGGCCGGAGACCGGATCGGGGATGCCGCGGGCCAGCGCCGCCGCGCGCCCATCCGAGGCGGTCATGTCGCTCCAGTGCATCGGCACGAAGATCGAGCCCGGCAGAACGGCGTCCGTCACCGTGACTTCGAGGATCGCGCTGCCGAGATCGGTCGCGACGCGGGCGAAGCCCCCGTCGCTCAGGCGGTAGCGGGCCGCGTCGTCGGGATGGATCTCGACGAAGGGCACGGCGCGGTGGGCCGAGAGGCGCTGGCTTTTGCCCGTGCGGGTCATGGTGTGCCAGTGGTCACGGATGCGGCCGGTATTGAGCACGAGCGGGCGCTCGGCGGTCACGGGCTGTGCCAGGGCCGGCGGCTGCACCGCGACGAAGCGGGCGCGTTGATCGAAGGTGTAGAAGCGCCCGTCGGCGAAGAGCCGGGCGCGGCCCTTCTTCGCATCCGGGCCGCGCTTCGGCACCGGCCACTGCATCGGCAGATGCACGTCGTAGGCGCGCCGGTCGATCTCGGCGAGGCCGCCGAGATCGAAGTCGCGGGTGCCGTCGTTCTCGAAGGCCGAGAGCGCGGCGTGCTCGCGGAAGATCTCGACGGCGGAATTGTAGGCGAAGGCCTCGCCGTGGCCGAGGCGGCGGGCGACGTCGCAAAGGATCGCCCAATCGGCCCGCGCCTGCCCCGGCGCCTTCAGGAAGGCGCGCTGGCGCGAGATGCGCCGCTCGGAATTCGTCACCGTGCCGTCCTTCTCGCCCCAGGCGAGCGCCGGCAGCAGCACGGTCTTCTGACCCGTCGCGCGGGCGCTGTCGCTGGTCGCGACGGCCTCCGAGACGACGTAGAGGTCGAGCCCCTTGATCGCGTCGCGGATGCGGTCGGCCCGCGGCATCGAGACGAGCGGGTTGGTGCCGATCACCCACAGCGCCTTGATCTTCCCCCGCTCGATCGCCTCGAACAGGGCGACCGCCTTCATCCCCTCGCCGGTGATGATGTTGGGCGCCTTCCAGAAGCGGCGCACCCGGTCCACCTCCTCCGGCGCGAAGTGCATGTGGGCGGCCAGCATGTTGGCCAAGCCGCCGACCTCGCGTCCGCCCATGGCGTTGGGCTGGCCGGTGAGCGAGAGCGGGCCCATGCCGGGCTGGCCGATCCGCCCGGTTGCGAGATGGCAGTTGATGATGGCGTTGCCCTTGTCGGTGCCCTGCGCCGACTGGTTCGCGCCCTGGCTGAAGGCGGTGACGACGCGCTTCGTCCGGGCGAACAGCTCGAAGAAGGCCTGCACGTCGGCCTCGGCAAGCCCCGTGGCGCGGGCGGTGGCGGCGGCGTCTGGCGCGATCTGCCGGGCGCGCTCCAGGGCGCCCTCGAAGCCGGCGGTGTGCGCCTCGATGAAGCGTCCGTCGAGCTTGGCCTGACCGGCGAGATAGGCGAGCAGGCCGGAGAACAGCGCGGCATCGGTGCCGGGCTGGAGGCCGAGATGCAGGTCGGCCTCCTCGCCGGTCTGCGTGCGGCGCGGATCGACGGTGACGATCTTGGTGCCGCGCTTGGCCCGCGCATCGACCATGCGGCGGAACAGGATCGGGTGGCACCACGCGGCGTTGGAGCCGACGAGCACGATCAGGTCGGCCTCGTCGAGATCCTCGTAGCAGCCGGGCACCGTGTCGGAGCCGAAGGCGCGGCGGTGGGCGGCGACCGCCGAGGACATGCACAGCCGCGAATTGGTGTCGACATGCGGCGTGCCGAGGAAGCCCTTCGCCAGCTTGTTGGCGACGTAATAATCCTCCGTCAGGATCTGGCCGGAGAGGTAGAAGGCGATCGCATCCGGCCCGTGCTGCTCGGCGATCCGCCGGAGGCCGCCGGCCACGGTGCCGAGCGCGCCTTCCCAGCTCACGGTCTGGCCATCGACGGTCGGGGCGAGCAGCCGGTCGCCGAGATCGACCGTCTCGCCGAGCGCCGAGCCCTTGGAGCAGAGGCGGCCGAAATTCGCCGGATGCTCGGGATCGCCCGCGATCGCTACGCCGCCCTGCCCGTCCGGACTCGCGAGCACGCCGCAGCCGACGCCGCAATAGGGGCAGGTCGTCTTCACCGCAGGCGCGGCGAGATCGGGGGCGGGCTGAGACATCGCGAATCCTCGGCGGATTTTTCGCCACACGGACGTTTCGTCAGGGGTCGCAAAAGTCGGGCCGCTCGCTCTCACGCCACCTGAAGGTGGCCGAAAGGCCAAGCCGTCTCAGACGGTTCTGATCAGGGCCCGTCTGCTATCCTCGCGCGCGCTTCAAGCCGCATGGATATCTGCTGCCTCAGCCTCAGATAGCCCAACAAGACCCATCAGGAGAGGAAACCATGAGCGAGTCCGCGATCCCCGCTGCCGAGCGGATCGAGCCGGTGACCGCCGAGCAGGCCGACAATGCCGGCACACCCCTGCGGGTGACCGCAACGCCGGCCGCGCTCGAACTGATCGACGAGCTGAAGGCCGCGTACGGCCCGGTGATGTTCCACCAGTCGGGGGGCTGCTGCGACGGCTCCTCGCCGATGTGCTACCCCGTCGGCGACTTCATCACCGGCGACGGTGACGTGCATCTCGGTCAGGTCGGCGGCGCGGATTTCTTCATCTCGCGCTCGCAGTTCGAGGTCTGGAAGCACACCCACATCATGCTCGACGTGGTGCCCGGCCGCGGCGGCATGTTCTCCCTGGAGAACGGCCGCGAGAAGCGCTTCCACATCCGCTCGCGCCTGTTCACGAGCGCGGAGAACGAGGCCCTGTCGGGCGCCTGCCGCCTGTAGCACGTGGTCCCGAGAGCCGGTGGCCGGCTCTCGGGACGGGAGCGGTGGATCAGACGAAGAACAGGTCGCTCACCTTGCCGATCAGCGGCGTGTCCCAGGTCCAGTTGGACTGGCCGATCAGGTCGTCCGCGCGGGTCACGTCGAGCGGGGCGGCGCCCTGCCCCTCGGCGACGAGGTGGTCGTTCTTGAACAGGCGCATGTAGCCGCCATCCGTCACGCTGGCCTGCCAGTCCGCGGTCTCGCCCTGGACGATCACGTCGTGAGCGGTGATCTGGTGCTTGACCGAGCCGGTGAGGATCTCGAACGCCATGTCGTCGCCGTTCCCGACCTGGCCGACCCAGATGTTGTCGCTGTCCCGGCCGTTGCCGGTGTCGAACAGGCGCTGATAGTGGCCGCCGCCGAGGTTGTCGAAGCGTGCCTCGGCGAACATCGTGAAGGCGCCGTCGATCTCCGGAATGACGTTGTGCGCCGTCACCGTCAGATCGCTCACCGTGCCGATCAACGGCGTGTCCCAGGACCAGTTGGACTTGCCGACGAACTCGTTGGCCCGCTCGATGTCCCGCGGCACGACCCCCTGGCCCTGGGCCAGCAGCGCGCCGTCCTTGAACAGGCGCATCCAGCCGCCGGCATCGACGTCGGCGGTCCACTCGGCTTCCTGTCCCTCGACGATGGCGCCCCTGGCGACGATGCTGGCCGCCGTGCCGCCGTTGAAGACCGTGAACTCCATGTCGCTCGAGCGGCCGACCTGCCCCAGGAAGATGTTGTCGGAGTCCGGCCCGTTTCCGAAGTCGAAGACGCGCTGCCAGGAACCGCCGGCGAGATCCGCAAACAGCACCGTCGCGCTGGCCGTGAACGCGCCGTCGATGTCCGCGACGTCCGTCGCGATCGGGTCGTCCGCCTCGGGCGAGAGCGCCAGCTCGAACTTCTGGCTGCCGGACGGAAGGGCGCCGACCCGGGCTTCGAGGTGGGTGAACACGCCCTGGGACTCCAGCGCGGTGTCGTCGAAGACCAGCGTTTCGATTGAGGCGAGCGTGTCGAGCGCGCCCGTGGCGATGTGCTTGACCGCGAACGCGCCCGCCGTGGTCGAGGCGTCGTAGACGATCGCGTAGTCCCGGCTCTGGCCGGCGAACCGGGCTGCGTCGATGCCCTCGCCGCCGTCGAGCCGGTCGCTCCCCGCACCCCCTTCCAGGATATCGAATCCGGCATGCCCGAAGAGCGTGTCGTTGCCCGCTCCGCCGATCAGGGTGTTGTCGCCGTCGTGACCGTGCAGGATGTCGTCCTTCGATCCGCCGATCGCGGTCTCGATCGCGACGCCGTTGGCGATCAGAAACCCGCCGGTCAGCTGCTCCGAGGTGGAGACGAAGCCGCCACCGCCGATCTCGTCCTCCAGGGTGGCGGCGCGCAGGTCGATCTTTGCGCGGCTGCTGCCCACGTACCGGATGGTGTCGTCGCCGCCGGTGTCCCAGATGGTGTTGAAGCCGGCATTCGTCCGGAGATCGTCACCGAACGTGTAGACGGTGTTGCCCGTGTTGGCTGCCTTGGCCCCGTACAGGTGCTGCAGGGCGGCGATATCGATGGGCATATAGGAGCCGACCGACGCGTTCATGAAGGTCTTGCCGGCGTCCTTGGCCGTTGTCCAAGGATTGTCTTCGCCCCATGCGAAAGGGCTGTACGACATGACGGTGTAGAGTGACGAGTTGATGAAGTTGGTGCCCAGATCAGCATCCGATCGGACACCCGCGATGGCGCCCGGCCTCTCGAACGGGTGATCGAGGCCGAGGCTGTGGCCGATCTCGTGATACCAGACCTCCGACCATTGCCCCCGGAAGACCACGTCCGACGCCTCTGCGACGGTGCCCTGGATCCCGACCGACGTGTGGGTATTACCGTTGGGCATTCCCGGATGCGGATCGAACGAAGACCCGCCGCCACCGACCGTCAGGATCTGCCCGAGCGTGGATTCCTCGAACGAGGTCTCACGGAATGTCAGATTCGTGAAACTCGAAATGTTGTCGAAGATCGATTTATAGAAACCGCGCCACTGCCCTTCGTTGAAGTCCGAGATGCCGTTCTGGTCGATGTCCTGAATTTGGAAGCCGTAATTGAGCGTCGTCGCGTCCCACTTGTTGGGGGCGAGCACAGCGTTGATCAAGCTGCTGTCTGACTTCTCGGAGATACTGGTTTCGACCATGTCTTGCCCCTGGCATGCCGCGGACCGTGCGGCGAACCCTGGGGCGACAACACCACGCAAAAACTGCTTTTTGATAGTTTAGATACTGCGGATTTTATCGATCGCGCTTTGCAGTCTGCGGTCGTCACGCGCGGGCCACACCCCGCGTCGGACGCGGCGGCCGGCGGGGCGAGCCGAGAGCCGTGCCCGACCACGTGGGGTCGGGTCACACCTCCAAGCCGTTGCTGTGACGCGCGTTCTTTCGACGAACCGGTGGCCGATTCGTCGAAAGGCGCCCTAGGCATCCCGCCGCAGCGCGTGGACCGAGAACAATCCGTCCCGGTCGGTCCAGGCCTCAACCGAGGCCCAGCCGGCGCGGGCGGCGAGCGCCCGGAAGCCGTCGAGTGTGTACTTGTAGCTGTTCTCGGTGTGGATCGACTCGCCCTCCGCGAAGGCGAAGCTGCGCCCGGCCACGCGCAGGCTCTGCGCCCGGCGGCTGACGAGATGCATCTCGACCCGCGAGGCCTGCGCGTTGAAGAACGCGCGGTGTGTGAAGCCCTCGACGTCGATCGCCGCGTCCAGCTCACGGTTGATGCGGTGGAGCAGGTTGAGGTTGAACGCGGCGGTGACGCCGGCGGCGTCGTCGTAGGCCGCCTCCAGCACGTCGCGGTCCTTCACGAGATCGACGCCGATCACCAGCGTCGCGCCCGGGCCGAGAATGCGCCCGAACACGTCGAGGAGGCGCGCCGCCTCGCCGGGCTCGAAATTGCCGATGGTCGAGCCGGGAAAGAAGCCAGCCAGCGCCCGATCGCGGATGCCGTCCGGCAGGGCGAAGGGCCGGGTGAAATCGGCCACGACCGCCTCGACCGCAAGATCGGGGAAATCGCCGCGCAGGGCCTGCGCCTGTTCCGTCAGGAATTCACCCGAGACGTCGACGGGGATGTAGGCCGAGAGGCCGGGCAGGTGCCGCAGCAGGCGCCGCAGCTTGGCGGTCGAGCCGCTGCCGAACTCCACCAGCGCCGCGCCCTGCGGCAACAGGCTAGCTAGAGCCGGGCCGCGCTCGTCGAGGATGCGCAGCTCGGTGCGGGTCGGGTAGTACTCGGGCAGCGCCGTGATCTGCTCGAACAAGGCCGATCCGGCGGCGTCGTAGAAATACTTGGCCGGCAGCGCCTTCGGGCTCGCCGCCAAGCCGTCCCAGACATCGGCCAGGAACACGCCGTTTTCCGTAACCGGTTCGGCTCGGTGGGAATCCGTCATGCGGGGATCGATCGTCAAAGGCCTTCTCCGGGACAGCGGGGCAGACGGGTGTGCGGACAAGGTGAGCGGGTGCGTTCAGCTCCCAGCATCGGCGAGCCGCAGGCCCGTGAACTGCCAACGCTGATGGGGGTAGAAGAAGTTGCGGTAGCCGACCCGCGCATGCCCCTGCGCGGTCGCGACCGAGGAGCCGCGCAGCACGTACTGGTTCGACATGAACTTGCCGTTGTACTCGCCCAGCGCACCGGGCACCGGCCGGTAGCCCGGATAGGGGCCGTAGGCGCTGCGGGTCCATTGCCAGACGAGGCCGAAAGCGTCGTCGATCAGGCCGTCGCGGGCGGCGACCTCCCACTCGGCCTCCGTCGGCAGGTCGCGCCCGGCCCAGCGGGCATAGGCATCGGCCTCGTAGTAGCTGACATGGGCGGCGGGGGCCGCCGGATCGACGGGCTTGCGGCCAGCGAGCGACATCGTCGACCAGCCATCCGCCTCGCGCCGCCAGTAGCCCGGCGCCTCCCAGCCCTCGCGCTGGAGCGCGACCCAGCCGTCGTTGAGCCAGAGTTCGGGCCGCGCGTAGCCGCCGTCCTCCATGAAGGCGAGCCAGTCGCGGTTGGTCACGAGGCCGCGATCGATGCGTGCCTCCAGCATCAGGACGTCATGGCGCGGGCTCTCGTTGTCGAAGGCGAAGCCATGACCATCGTAGCCGATCTGGGTGATGCCTTTTTTCAGGGCAGACTGGCCGGCGGATGCCTGCGCCGCAGGCAGGCTCCAGCGCGCGTCGTAAACCGGATCGAGCGGGTTCTGCGCGAAGGCGTGCAGGATGTCGGTGAGCATCAGCTCCTGGTGCTGCTGCTCGTGATAGAGGCCGATCTCCAGGATCGGCAGCGCCCGCGCAAGGGCTTCGTCGGAGGCCTCGCGCAGCCAGACCGACACCGCGCGATCGACATGGGCGCGGTAGGCGGCGGTCTCCTGCGCCGTCGGCCTCGTGATCATGCCGCGCATGAAGCGCGGCTGCCGGGGACCGGCCTGCACGTAGTAGGAATTGAACAGGTAGTGCAGGCGCTCGTCGAAGAGGCGGTAGCCCGGCTGATGGTCTCCGAGAAGGAACTGCTCGAAGAACCACGTCGTATGCGCCCGGTGCCACTTGGTCGGGCTCGCATCCTCCATCGACTGGATCTGCTGATCCTCGGGCGAGAGCGGTGCGGCCCGGCGCTCGGTCTCCTCACGCACGGTGCGGAAGGCGGCGATCCAGGCGTCGCGGTCGATCGGGCGGGCGTCGAGCGGGGGCGGCGGGAAGGCCGCGCCGCTCTCAGGATGGGTGAGACGTGCTGCGCCGGCTGCCATTGTTGGAATCTCTTCCTCCGTTGCGCGCCGGAAATAGACGCCGAATGTCGAATGACAACGTGGAGGCCCGCCAAGCTGTTCGTCGCACCCCTTGTCGCACCCGGCCCGAAGCGCGGCCTTTTTGCAGCCGCAGTGAGATGTCCTTAACCGTCGCCGACGGACACTCGCTCCCCCACGGTTTCCACGGATGCGCGAGCCCGGGCGGCGGTCATGCGGATCGATCTGATGGCAGGGGCGACCCTTTCGGCGGCATTGCCGGCCCAGAATTCTCAGCCGGTCATTCTCGTCTTCGATTCCGGCCTCGGTGGTCTCACCGTGCTGGAGCAGGTGCGCCGCGCCCGGCCGGACGCGGCCTATGTCTACGCGGCCGACGATGCGGCCTTCCCCTACGGCGCCCTGACCGAGGAAAGGCTCGTGGCGCGGGTGATCGCGGTGATGGAGCGGCTGCTGCTGCGTCACGCCCCCGACCTCGTGGTGATCGCCTGCAACACCGCCTCGACCCTGGTGCTGCCGGCCCTGCGCCAGCGCTTCGTCACGCCCTTCGTCGGCGTGGTCCCCCCGATCAAGCCGGCCGCCGCGCTGACGCGGACCCGCCTCATCTCCCTGCTCGCCACCCCCGGCACCGTGGCGCGGGCCTATACCCACGATCTCGTGGCGAACTTTGCGGGCGATTGCGCCGTGACGCTGGTGGGCTCCAAAAACCTCGCGGGCTACGCCGAGGCCGAGATGGCCGGCGAGCCGGTCTCGGACGCGGCGATCCTGGCCGAGATCGCGCCCTGTTTCGTCGAGGGGCCCGACGGCGCGCGCACCGATGTGGTCTGCCTCTCCTGCACCCACTACCCGCTGCTGCTGCCCCGCTTCGAGCGCCTCGCCCCGTGGCCGGTCACCTGGATCGACCCGGCCCCGGCCATCGCCCGCCGGGTGATCCAGCTTCTCGGCGAGATGCCCGCGCACGCGCTGGACGCGCCGCCCGCCTGCGCCGTGTTCACCGGCGGGGCCGGGCTCAACCCGGCGCTCGGCCGCTCGCTGGAGCGGCGGGGCCTGTCCGAGACGGTGATCGAGGCGATGCCGCTGACGCTGTGCTGAGACGGGCCGTCAGCGCCTCTCCCACGCCGCCAGTTCCTCCGGCACCAGCGTCGCCCGATCCTGCCGAGCAATGATCTCCGCGAGATCGACCGGCGCGAAATCCCAGGCATCGACGCCGACGTCGCAGGAACGGGTGGTGTCGGGCAGGGTCGCGTGGGTGTGGCCGTAGAGGTGCCGGGTCTCGCGCCACAGGCCGGGCCAGGCCCGGTGGGCGTAGTGCGCGAGGAACAGGCGCCAGGACCGGCCCGCCGCGTCCGACACCGAAATCCGGATGCTTTCCACCGGCGGCTCGGCCCAGGGCAGGTCGAGCACGCGGTTGCTGTCGTGGTTGCCCCGCACCAGCCGCTTGATGCCGTTGAGCCGGTCGAAGACGCGGGCGCAATGTTCGCGGCTGGCATGGGCAGCGAAGTCGCCGAGATGCCAGATCTCGTCCGCGGCCGCGACGCGCGCGTTCCAGCGGGCGATCAGCGCCTCGTCATGGGCCTCCACCGAGGCGAAGCCGGTTCGTCGGCGCTCAACGAGCCGGGCGTCGCCGAAATGGGTGTCGGCGATGAAGAGGGTTGCCATGCGTTCTTCACGAAGATGTGAGACAACTCGAAGGGCTCGGCGGGACGTGTACGGATCCGCGGGCGCGACGTTCCCAGCTCGCTTGACGCGGCCGGGCCTCCATCGCAAACAATAACAAAAGGTACAATGATGCCGATCCGCGAGCCGCAGCTAATCAATTGGCAGGCTAATCACCGCGGATGTGTCGAAATGCGCATCATTTTTCACGGAACTTGTGGCGAAGTGTCACCTGTGTCGCTCGGCGCACCAGTACAAACGTGCTAGCGCGGCGGGCATGCCGGTCTGGACAAAAATCCTTATTGTCGTCGCCATTGCCGTGATCCTGACGGCATGGGGATGGATGCTGGACTTGAGCCTGTCCGCCGCCCATGCGTGGCTTCTCGACCGGATCGGCCATACGGGGATGCGCCTTCTGATCGGGATGATGGTGTTCGCGGGGGCCTGGGCCCTCTG
This sequence comes from Methylorubrum sp. SL192, assembly GCF_026672325.1. Taxonomy (NCBI): domain Bacteria; kingdom Pseudomonadati; phylum Pseudomonadota; class Alphaproteobacteria; order Hyphomicrobiales; family Methylobacteriaceae; genus Methylorubrum; species Methylorubrum sp. SL192. The sequence continues at coordinate 2,436,051 of NZ_JAPPQV010000003.1, read as the reverse complement.
GAAGGAGACGGAGGATCGATGAGCCGCCCTCTCGCCGTCGCGCTTCTGGCGCTGTCCCTCTATCTTGGCGTGCTGGATTGCGCCTTGAGTCTCAGCTTCTCGACGGTCCATGCATGGCTGCTCGATCTGGTCGGCCGAACCGGCCTGTGGCTCGTGATCGCGGCTACCCTGTTCGGCGGCACTTGGGTCGTCTGGAGCGAGCAGGAAGACGGCTGACAGCCGACGTTCGAACGACGTTCTAGAACCGGTCGATCACCGCCGCGCCCCAGATCAGGGCCGCGATGACCTGCGTCAGGAACGCCCCCGCCGAGGCCAGATCCTTCACGATGCCGATCCGCTCGTGCCGGCCGGGATGGAGATGGTCGCACAGCTTCTCGATCGCGGTGTTCAGGAGTTCCGCCCCGAGCATCAGCAGCAGGCTGGCGATGAGCGCCACCCGGACCCACAGATGGCCGCCGAGAGCGAGCGCTACGGGCAGGCCGAGCGCCAGCAGGAGGAGTTCGAGCCGCACCGCCCGCTCCGTGCGCCCGCCATGGACGAGGCCGCGCCAGGAATTCAGGAAGGCGAGGTAGAGCGCGGTCACGGTCGCTCTCCCGGAACCGCCCGGGCGATCCACTTGGCGAGGATCGGGCCGGTCGCCAGCACGACGAACAGGCGCAGGGTCTGCACCGCCAGCACGAAGGACACGTCGGCCCGCGACCCGACGGCGATGATAGCCACCGAATCGAGCCCGCCGGGACTGGTGGCCAGGAAGGCGGTGAGGAAATCGATCGGGAGCCAGTGCGTCAGGACCCAGGCCCAGACGCCGCAGAGCAGGATGATCCCGATTGTCGCCGTCAGCACGCCGGGCAGCGCGTGGAGGGTCTCGTCCAGGGTGCGGCGGTTGAAGCGCAGCCCGACATACCAGCCGATCGCCGCATAGGCCGCCTCGAGCACCGGCGCGGGCAAGGCGATGTCGATGAAGCCGGCGGCGTGCAGGCCCGCGCCGAGCAGCATCGGCCCGATCAGGGGAGCGGAGGGCAGCCGCAGCAGCGATGCGAGGCCGAACCCGGCGGCGGCAACCGCGATCGTCGCCGCGAGGCCGGGCCAGCTCCACGTCTCGCCGGACGCGCCCGCACCGGCCGGGCCGGCGACGTCGGCGAGAAGGCGCGCGGCGAGCGAGGCCGAGAGCACCACGGCGGCGACGCGCACGTACTGCATGAATGCGACCAAGCGCGGGTCGGCGCCGTAATCCTCCGCCATCGCCACCATGGCCGCGGCCCCGCCCGGCGAGGAGCCCCAGGCCGCCGTCGTGCCGGGCAGGACGCGCAGCCGCGTGAGCGCGAGCCCGGTGAGCGCGCCGGCCGCGACCGTCACGCCGACGACCGCGAGGATGATGAGCCCGTCCTCGCGCAGGGTCGCGGCGATCTCGGTGGTGGCGGAGCGGGCGACGAGGCAGCCGATCACCGCCTGCGCCGCCAGGAAGAGCGGCCGGCCGAGCGAGAGCCCGGCGCCGCGAACCCCGAAGGCGATCGCGGCGAGCATCGGCCCGAGGAGGAAGGCGGCGGGGAAATGCGCGCGGCTCAGGCCAAAGGCGAGAGCGGCCGAGACGGCGACGAGCGCCGCCCAGCGCAGGAGGATGCGGGTCTCGGGCACGGGCCTGGATGCTGGATGGCGCGCAGGAAGAGGAAGAAGAATCGCGCGAGGCTCGCGCTACACGCTCTTCCCCGGACTGTCACGGCGATCGCCGCGAAGCCGCCAAGCGGCTTCGAGCGATCGCCCTGCGAGACGCTGGCCCGGTGGCTGGGCTCAGGCGGTCCACCGTTCCCGCTCGCCGGGCGGTGGGGCACCATAGGCCTCATCCTCCCGGCAGGCGGCGGTGCCGGGCGGGGCGTGCGCCCGGAAGAAGGCCGCGAGATGCGCAAGGCCCGCCGCCCGCGGATCGCTGGACCGCCATGCCAGTGCGAGCGTGCGGCCGGGGCCCTCTCCCTCGAAGTGGCGCACCACCGTGAGCCCGGTCGGATCGGGGCCAGAGGGGATCGCGAGCGCCGGGATCAGCGTATAGCCGGCGCCCGCCGCCACCATCGAGCGCAGGGTCTCGAGGCTGGTGGCGTGGCGGCCCGCGCCGCGCAGGGTGCCACAGGCGGCGATGGTCTGGTCGCGCAGGCAATTGCCCTCGTCGAGCAGCAGCAGGTCCGGCCCGTTCAGGTTTTCCGCCCGCGGCGGAGCGCCCTGGGCGAAGGCGTGGTCCACCGGGCAGGCGAGTCGGAACGGCTCGACGAAGAGCGGCGAGATGGTGAGCCCGGAGGCGGCCACCGGCAGGGAAACCAGGGCCGCATCGATCCGCCCGTCGCGCAAGCCGTCGAGGATCTCCGCAGTGCGCGCCTCGCTAAGCGCCAGCGTCAGCAGCGGAAATTCCTGGCGCAGCAGGCGCAAAACCAGCGGGAAGTAATAGGGCCCCAGCGTCTGGATTGCGGCCAGAACCAGCCGGCCGGTCAGCGGCGAGCCGCGCCCCTCGACGGCGAGTGCCAGCAGGCGCTGTGCCTCGCCGAGCACCACCCGGGCCTGCCGCACGATCCCCTGCCCCGCCACCGTCAGCAGCACGCGACGGTTGGATCGTTCGAACAAGGTCAGCCCAAGCGCGTTCTCCAGTTTACGAACCTGCACGGAGAGCGTCGGCTGGCTCACGTTGCAGCGCTCGGCAGCCCGGCCGAAATGTCCTTCATCGGCAACAGCGACGACATATTCGAGATCGCGCAGGGACAACCCGGAGAGATTCATAGGCTGCATCTATCACAGCGTTTGTGACGATGCATTTGCTAATGGGTCATGCCTGGGTCATACCATCGAAACAGAATGGTTCCAGGCTGTGTGGACGCGCCGAGCGATCCACCCTGAAGCCCCTGCCTCCCAAGGAGAGAGTGACGCATGAGCGAGAACCGTCCGATTCTGACGACCCGTCAGGGCCATCCGGTCCGCGACAACCAGAGCACGCGTACGGTCGGTGAGCGGGGCCCGGCGACGCTCGAGAACTACCAGTTCATCGAGAAGATCACCCATTTCGACCGCGAGCGCATTCCGGAGCGCGTGGTGCATGCCCGCGGCGCCGGCGCCCATGGCTGGTTCGAGGCCTATGGCAAGATCGGCGACGAGCCCGCGTCCAAGTACACCCGCGCCCGCGTGCTGAACGAGACCGGCGTGAAGACGCCGATGTTCGTGCGCTTCTCCACCGTGGCCGGTGCCAAGGAAAGCCCTGAGACCGAGCGCGACCCGCGCGGCTTCGCGGTGAAGTTCAAGACCGTCGACGGCAACTGGGACCTCGTGGGTAACAACCTCAAGGTCTTCTTCATCCGCGACGCGATCAAGTTCCCCGACATGATCCACGCGTTCAAGCCGGACCCGGTGACGAACCGCCAGGAGGCGTGGCGCTTCTTCGACTTCGTGGCGCAGCACCCCGAAGCGATCCACATGGTCACCCACCTGAAGTCGCCGTGGGGCATTCCGGCCAACTATCGCGAGATGGAAGGCTCGGGCGTCAACACCTACAAGCTGGTCAACGACCAGGGCGAGGCGGTGCTCTGCAAGTTCCACTGGGAGCCCAAGCAGGGCGTGCGCAACCTGACCTCGGCCCAGGCTTCCGAGATCCAGGCCAAGGATGTCGGCCACGCGACGCGTGACCTCTACGACAACATCAAGGCCGGCAATTTCCCCGAGTGGGAATTCTGCGTGCAGATCATGCCCGACGGCCCGAACGACCACCTGTCGTTCGATCCGCTCGACGACACGAAGCTGTGGCCGGTCGAGGATTTCCCGCTGCTGCCGGTCGGCCGCATGGTGCTGGACCGCGTGCCGGACAACTTCTTCGCGGAAGTCGAGCAGTCGGCCTTCGGCACGGGCGTGCTCGTGGACGGCATCGACTTCTCGGACGACAAGATGCTCCAGGGCCGGACGCTGTCCTACTCGGACACGCAGCGCTACCGCGTCGGCGCCAACTACCTGCAACTGCCGATCAACGCGCCGCAGCCCGGCGTGAAGGTCTATTCGAACCAGCGCGACGGCCAGATGACCTACAGCGTCGATGGCACCGGCCCGAACCGTCACATCAACTACGAGCCCTCGACACTCGCCGAGGGCCTGCGCGAGGCGCCCAAGCCGGCCAAGGATTACCACCAGCCGGTCCAGGGCAATCTCGGCCGCTACCAGACCTCGCGGACCGAAGACGACTACACCCAGGCCGGCGTTCGCTACCGCTCGTTCCAGGATTGGGAGCGTGAGGATCTGATCGCCAACCTCGTCGCCGACATGAAGCAGTGCCCCGAGCCGATCCAGCTGCGGATGGTCTGGCACTTCTGGCACGCCGACGAGGATTACGGTCGCCGCGTTGCCGAGGGCGCCGGGATCGATCTGGAGAAGGCCAAGGCCCTGCCGCCGCTGCCGGGCCGTGCCGCCCCGCATAAGCGCCTCCAGGCCGAGACCTACACCGACGGCAGCACCGCCGCGCACAAGGTCGCCGCCGAGTAAGGCGAACGGCCGAACGACGTAAAAAATCCCCGCTCGACCATCCGGTCGGGCGGGGTTCTTTTGGAAGAGGCGGGAGCCCCAAGCTGAGGCTCCCGTCGTCTTAGAGCCTTACGGGCAGGAGCGACGCACGCCGCGGCGCACGATGTAGGTCTGCGTCTGCGGGTCGTAGGTCTTGAAGCGGCGCGCGCACTCGGCCACCAAGTCCTCGTCGCCGCCGGGCGCGACGCCGGTGGTCACCGTCTCGGTGCCGTAATAGCCGGCCGGTGCGTAGTAACCGTCATCGTAGCCGTATCCGCCATAGCCGTAGCCCGGATAGCCGTAGCTGCCGTAGAGGCTGCCCGCCGCGAGGCCGAGACCGGCGCCGAGTCCCAGCCCGAGGCCGACACCACCGTAGCCGTAACCCCGGCGATAGTAGCCGGCATTGCGCCAGCGGTTGCCGCCGTACCAGCCGCGCTGGCCGCCGTAGCCCGGTCGCACGCCCGCCACGCCGTTGCCGAAGCCCGGACGACCTGCGCCGAAGCCAGGGCGGCCACCAAAGCCATCACCACGGAAGCCGCCACCGGCGAGGCCAACGCCGCCACCCCGGAACCCGCCGCCAGCGAGGCCCGCTCCGCCACCGCGGAAGCCGCCCCCGGCCAGACCGGCGCCGCCGCCCCGGAAACCACCACCGCCGATCCCGGCTCCGCCGCCGCGGAAGCCGCCCCCGGCAAAGCCGCCGCCGCGACCGAACCCGCTCACACCGCCCGCACCCAGCGCGCTCCGGAAATTGCCGCCGCCGAGGCCGCCGGAGCCGCCGACACCGATCGGACGCGCGTCCGCGCTGGCCGGAAGATAGGCCAGGGCGCCCGCAAGGACGGCCGAGGCCAGGAAAATCTGTTTCATCGTCATTCCCTTGGAATTCGAGAGAATGGCCTGCACCGGTTTCCACCGGCGAAAAATGGGCCGTTATCTTAAGAACGCCGGGCGATGACGGATGATCCTACGGCTAAGATTGCGCGAATGTCGCGTATGCGTTGCAATTCACGCGCGGTCGTCTCGAAAGCTCCGCAGCCTCACCTTGGCCGTTACGTCCGGCGGCGGCGGGCGGCGAGCGCGATCAGGAAGCAGCCGATGAGGCCGGCCCCGAAGGGAAGATCGCCGAAGGCGGCGTAGAGGGTGCGACCCGGCAGCCTTGCCGGCAGCCCCGCATCGAGCACGCCCTCGATCCCGAGCGGAAGGCTCGCGATGACCCGGCCATGGGCGTCGACCACCGCCGAGATGCCGGAATTGGCATCGCGCACCAGCGGCAGCCCCTCCTCCACCGCCCGCAGCCGGCTCTGCGCGAAGTGCTGGCGCGGGCCCGGCGTATCGCCGAACCACGCATCGTTGGTGAGGTTGAGGATCAGCCCCGGCACGGTGGGCGCACCCTCGGCCGGATCGGGCGGCAGGATCGTGCCGGGAAAGATCGCCTCGTAACAGATCGTCGCCGCCACCGGCGGCAGGCCCGGCACGTTGAGGATGCGCTGGCCGGCGCGATCTCCGGCGGTGAAGCCACCGGGGATGGAGACGAACTGGCGCAGACCCACAGCCCGCAGCAGCGCATCGAGCGGCCCCGGCAGGTATTCGCCGAAGGGAACGAGGTGGACCTTGTCGTAGAGGTCGCCGAAGCGTCCGCCCGCGCCGATCGTCAGGATCGAGTTGAAGAAGACGGCGTTCTCGCGGGTCAGCCGCTCGCCATCGGGCAGTTCGCGCACCCGCGCGGCGCCGGTGATGAGCTGCTTGCCCTCGGGCAGCGCCGCACCGATCCGGCCGAGCGCCTGCGGATCGCGCTGGATCAGGAACGGGAAGGCCGATTCCGGCCAGATCAGGTGGGTGACGTCGGCGATGCCGGTGCGGTCGGGCGAGAGCGCGCGGTCGCTGAGTTCGAGGTACTTGCCGACGATCCGCTCGCGGTTTTCCGAGCCGAACTTGTCATCCTGCGGGATGTTGGGCTGGATCAGCCGCAGGCGCACGCCCGCCACCGTCGGATCGGGCGCGGAAGGCAAGCGCCCGGCGCCGTAGGCGGCAAGCCCCGCCAGCGCGACGAGGGCTGCCAGCACCGGCCCGAACCGGCCCCGCGGTGTCGCGCCGGTGGCGAGCGTCGCGGGCGCGGCGGCGATCAGCACGGCGAGCAGGGTCAGGCCGTAGAGGCCGACAAGCGAGGCGGCCTGCATCGTCCAGAGGTTGCCCCCGAGCGCCATGCCCAGGGTGTTCCAGGGAAAGCCCGTCAGGATATGCCCGCGCAGCCATTCGGCGGCGGCGAGGCCGAAGGCGAGCGCCGCGATGCGGGCGGCCCCCCGCGACCAGACGAGGCGGGCGAGGGCAAAACCCGCGGCGAAGAACAGGGCGAGCACGGCCGGCAGGCCGACGACGCCGAGCGGCAGCGCCCAGGCGAACTGGTCGGCCTCGACGAGGAAGGCGGCGCCGAGCCACCACAAACCGGCGGTGAAGTAGCCGAAGCCCCAGGCCCAGCCGATTCCGGCACAGACGCCCAGGGTGCGCCGGCCTGAGCCATCGATCGCCGCCCCGTCGATCAGCCAGACGGCGATCGAGAGCGACACGACGAGCGCGGGGAACAGCCCATAGGGCGGCATCGCCAGCGCACCGCAGGCGCCGGCCGCGACGGCGATCGCGGCCCGCGTCCATCCCTGGCTCAGGATGATCCGGTGCGCGATGGCCTCGAAGAGGCCGATCCGCGCCGCAGCCGGGCCGGTTCCAGCGCCGGCTGCGCGGCCAAGCGGAGCGGTCATGCCGTGTCGCTTCGATTCCGTTGTGTCTTCAGCGCCCGACCTCGGCGGCCTGCGCTGCGTCCGTGTCGGGTGCCTGCGGCGCCGCCGGGCGGGGCGGCGGCAGGGCGAGCGGCACGACGGTGCCGATCTTGGCCGGCGCGCGCTGGAGCTTGATCCGCTTCACCCGCCGGGGATCGGCGTCCAGCACCTCGAACTCGATGTCGTCGGGGCCGGGAATCCGCTCGCCGCGTGCCGGAACCCGGCCGGCCAGCGTCACGATCAGGCCGCCGATCGTGTCGATCTCTTCGGCGAGTTCCCCGAAGGCGGCGGCCAGATCGAGGCCAGTGGCGGCCGACACCTCCGCGAGCCCGGCGCGGGCGTCGGCGATATAGGCCTCCGTCTCGCCTTCCATGCGGTTGACGAGCTGGCCCTCGGCCACGTCGTGCTCGTCCTCGATGTCGCCGACGACCATCTCGATCAGATCCTCGATCGAGATCAGCCCGTCGGTGCCGCCATACTCGTCGATGACCAGCGCCATGTGGGTGCGCGTGGCCTGCATCCGCACCAGCAGGTCGATGGCCGGCATGGAGGGCGGCACGAACAGGACTGGGCGCTGGATGCGGGTGGAGGCGAGGGTCGCGGTGAGATCAACCTTGCCGAGATCGAGGCTGCGCAGGGCGCCGCGGGCGGAGGCCGTGCGGCGCGGGCGCGGCGTGGGCTTGGCCTCGGCGCCGGTTGCCACCACAGGCTGCGGCGCGGCCCGGCGCGGGGCGGCTTCCGCCTGGGTGGCGAGGTATTCCACGAAGTCGCGGATGTGGACCATGCCACGGGGATCGTCGAGGGTTTCGCCGTAGACCGGCAGGCGCGAATGGCCGGCGGTGCGGAACAGCTTCAGGAGATCGCCGAGGCTGGTGTCGCTGGCCACTGCCACGATGTCGGCGCGGGGCAGCATCACATCGTCGACCCGCACCTTGTGCAGCCCGAGCACGTTCTTGAGCATGGCGCGCTCAAGGGGAGAGAAGGCGTCCTCACCCGAGTCGGGCTCGGCCAGGGCCTCCTCGATGTCGGTGCGCAGGGAGTCGCGCGGACGCATTTGGAAGACGTTCAGCAGACGATCGTACCACGCCTCGCGTGGGGGCGGTTCGGCGTCCGCGGCTGGCGCGGCCAGGGCCGCGCCGCGACTTCGGTCGTTGGTCATGGGTCTCTAGGTTGGATTCGGCGGGAGTGCCGGAGATCAGTCGTCGTACGGGTTTGGAACGCCGAGTGCGCGGAGCGCGGCGACCTCGAGCGCCTCCATGGCGTCGGCCTCAGCCTCGCCGGTCTCATGGTCCTGTCCGAGAAGGTGAAGGGTGCCATGGACGAGGAGGTGGGCGAAATGGTGCTCGAAGGGCTTCGACTGCTCCGCACTCTCGCGCACGAGCGTGTCATACGCAAGAACCACGTCGCCGAGAGGCCGCGCCACGCCCGGCTGGAACGGTTGCTCCGCAGCCGGAAACGATAACACGTTGGTGGGTTTATCCTTGTTCCGCCACGTGCGGTTGAGCGCTTGGACGGTGGCGTCATCGGCGAGCAGGACGCTCACTTCGACGGGTCCGGCGGCCGAATCGGGTAGAATCGCCAATCCCGCCTCGACGGCCCGCAGCGTGAACGCCTCCAGCTCGGGGATCGCCTGTTCCCAGCGCGCATCCTCGACGGCGATGTCGATCTCGTTGTCGCTCATGTGTGGTTTCTGGTCGGTACCGTCTACGCCTGTGCGGTGCCCCGTGGGCCGCCGCGATTGATGTCGCCCGTCACGCCAGCGGCCGGCGCCGCGGGTTCGGGTTGCGGTCGGACTCGCCCTCACCGTGGGCGGCGGATTCGTAGGCGGTGACGATGCGGCGCACGAGGTCGTGGCGCACCACGTCGACGTCGCGGAAGCGCACGCGGCCGATGCCCTCGACGCCGTCGAGCACGTTGACCGCCTCGACGAGGCCGGATTTCTGGCCCGGCGGCAGGTCGATCTGGCTGGGATCGCCGGTGATGATCATGCGGGAGTTCTCGCCCAACCGGGTCAGGAACATCTTCATCTGCATGGAGGTGGTGTTCTGCGCCTCATCGAGCAGCACCACGGCGTTGGTCAGCGTGCGCCCGCGCATGAAGGCGAGCGGGGCGATCTCGATGATGCCCGTTTGAAGGCCGCGATCGACGTGGCGCGCTTCCATGAAATCGTAGAGCGCATCGTAGATCGGCCGAAGATAGGGATCGACCTTCTCGCGCATGTCGCCGGGCAGGAAGCCGAGCCGTTCGCCGGCCTCAACGGCCGGGCGCGACAGGATCAGGCGCTCGGCATGGCCCTGCTCCAGCAGCGAGACGGCGTGGCCGACCGCGAGCCAGGTCTTGCCGGTGCCGGCGGGGCCTTCCGCGAAGACGAGTTCGTTGGCGCGCAGCAGCTTGATGTAGTCGCTCTGCGCGGCGTTGCGGGCGCGCACGGCGCCGCGCTTGCGGGTGGCGATCTGCTCGAACTGCTCGCGGCCGTTATCCGTCGCGATCTCGGCGGAGGGGAACAGGTTGCCCTGGACGGTGACCTCTTGGATCACCCCGTCCACGTCGCCGAGCGTCAGGGTCGTGCCGGCCTTCTGCACTCGGGTGTAGAGCCGCTCGAACACGCGCCGCGCCTTCTCGGCGGCCTCGGGCGAGCCCTTGACCACGAGGTGGTTGCCGAGCGCCGTGCCGGTGATGCCGAGGCGCCGCTCGATATGGGCGACGTTCTGGTCGTACTGGCCGAAGACGAGGCTGGCGAGCCGGTTGTCGTCGAAGGTGAGCGAGACCTCTACGGCCTCGGCGAGACCCGGACGCCCCGGTGAGGGGCGGTTGTTGCGGCCGGCAGGGCCACGGGCAGACGCAACGTCAATCGGCACGCGAGAGATCCGGCATGGTGATGGGCCTCATATAGGTCACGCGGCCGCCGCCGCACCCTCCAGCGCTTCGCCGAACAGGCTGTTGGAGCCCGCACGCGTAATCCGCACCGGCACCACCGTGCCGATGGTCGAGGCCGGCGCATCGAACTGCACGGCCTGGAGATGCGGCGTCTTGCCCGCGACCTGACCGGGATGCCGGCCGGTCTTCTCGACCAGGATCTCGGTGAGCGTGCCCACGCTCGCCGCGTTGTAGGCGTGGCGCTGGCGGTCGAGGAGGTCCTGGAGGGCGGCGAGCCGCTCGGTCTTCACCGCCTCCGGCACCGCATCCTCGCGTTCCGCTGCGGGCGTCCCGGCCCGCGGGCTGTACTTGAACGAGAACGCCGCCGAAAAGCCGATATCGGAGACGAGCCGCATGGTCTCGGCGAAATCGGCATCGGTCTCGCCGGGGAAGCCGACGATGAAGTCCGAGGACAGGGCGATGTCGGGCCGCGCATTCCGGATGCGCTCGATCAGCCGGCGGTAGGCGTCACCCGTGTGGCGCCGGTTCATTGCGTGGAGGATGCGGTCCGAGCCCGACTGCACCGGCAGGTGCAGGTAGGGCATCACCAGCGGGTTCGTCGCATGGGCAGCAATGAGATCGTCGGCGAAATCGTTCGGGTGGCTCGTGGTGTAGCGCAGGCGCAGGAGGCCCGGCACCGCGGAGAGCGCGTCCATCAGGTGGCCGAGCGTCGCGAGTGCGCCGTCCGGCCCGTCGCCGTGATAGGCGTTGACGTTCTGGCCGATGAGGGTGATCTCGCGCACCCCGCCCTCGACGAGGCGGCGCGCTTCGTCCACCACCGCCGCGACCGAGCGCGAGACTTCCGCGCCGCGGGTATAGGGCACGACGCAGAAGGCGCAGAACTTGTCGCAGCCCTCCTGCACGGTGAGGAAGCCGGTGACGCCGCGGTTGCGTCGGGCGGGCAGGTGGTCGAACTTGTCCTCGGCCGGGAATTCGGTGTCCACGACGCGGGTCTCGCGCGACTGGCGCAGCAGGTCCGGCAGGCGGTGATAGCTCTGCGGGCCGACGACGACATCGACCGCCGGTGCGCGCGAAAGAATCTCGCGGCCTTCCGCCTGGGCGACGCAGCCCGCGACCACGATGCGGGTGTCGTGCCCGCTCTCGGCCCGCTCGCCCTTGAGCACACGCAGGCGCCCGAGTTCGGAATAGACCTTCTCGGCGGCCTTCTCGCGGATGTGGCAGGTGTTGAGGACGACGACATCGGCCTCCTCGACCGTGTCCGTCGCGCTGTAGCCCTCGGCGGCCAGGACGTCGGCCATGCGGCCGGCGTCGTAGGCGTTCATCTGGCAGCCGTAGGACTTGACGTAGGCTTTCTTCAAGATCGCAACCCTGCCGCCGGCGGGCGGTGATTTTTGAGGATTTTTTGCTCGACAGGCCCTCTATCACGGTTCGGCCGCCGACACGATTCTCTCAGCGGTCTGAACTTTCGCCCCCCTGAAAAGGTCCGCCGGTGAGTCTTGCCGAAGATCCCGCCTTCTTCACCCTGCTGACCGGCAGCTTCCTGCGCCTCGTCGGCCGCCCGCTCGTCCCTGCGCCGGATCTTGGGCCGGACTGGCTCTACGCGTCGGCGCCCTTCGCGGTGCTGGCCCACGACACGGGCGCCGACCCGCTCTTCGTCTACGCCAACCGGGCGGCACAGCAGGCCTTCGGCTATGGCTGGGAAGAAATCGTTGGGATGCCCTCGCGGCTCTCGGCGGAGGCGCCGGAGCGGGCCGAGCGACAGCGCCTGCTCGATGCGGTCGCCCGCGACGGATTCGTCGCGGATTATGCGGGCATTCGCGTTGCCAAGGACGGGTGGCGCTTCCCGGTCACCGCGGGCATCGTCTGGCAACTCGTGGATGAGGGCGGGATCGTTCGCGGCCAGGCGGCGACCTTTCCGCTGCCGGCCTGAGCGGTCACACCGCGGCGATGCCCGGCGCCGAGACGTCGGCGCCCTCCCCGATCGTTTCCGGCGCCACCGGCACCGGACGGGGGGCGGCCCCGCCGAGGTGGATCTGACGCAGGCCCTGCCGCACGGCGGCCTCGGCCTGCAGGGTCGCGACCTTGCGGTCGGTGGCGGCCTCGAAGGCGATCGGTGCGCCCCAGTTCACGTGCACGTCGATGGGGCCACGGCTGGCGAACAGGGCGAGATGCGGCGGCAGTTCCATGTCGCCGTACCACGCGATCTCCGGCCGCTCGGCACGGGTCACCGGTAGGCCGTTGCGGCGCGGGTAGCCCAGCGCCAGGGGCTGGAGCCGGATGCGCGCGAGCCCACCGGTCTCCGCCGTCAGCGCCGTCCGGGCGGCGCCGACCAGCGAGGAGCGGAACGGCAGCAGGCGCAGGCCATCGCCGGTGGTGCCCTCGGCGAACAGCACGATCAGGTCGCCGTCCGCGAGCCGTTGCCCGACCGTGGCGTTGACGCGTGCGGTCGCCGTCCGCTTGGACCGCTCGATGAAGACGGTGCGTTGGAGCTTGGCCAGCAGGCCGATCAGTGGCCAGCCCGCGATTTCCGACTTGGCCACGAAGGAGAGCGGGCGCAGCGAGCCGAGCGCGACGATGTCGAGCCAGGAGACGTGGTTCGAGAGCACGAGTGCCGGCTCGCCCGGCTGCGGCGGCGTGCCGCTCTGCGTCACCCGAACGGAGAACAGGCGCAGGAACAGGCGGTGGAACAGCATCGCGATGCGCGCCGCGACCCAGCCCCGGCCAAAGCGCAGGCTGAGCCAGTGCGGCCCGATCACGATCAGGAAGGCCAGCGCCTGGACGAAGAGGCGGAGGCCGATGCCGACGCGCGTCATCGGGCGGATGCGCTCCCGCAAAGCCTCACGACAGCGTCGCGCTCATGGTCAAAGCCGTGGCGCGGCTGCCGTCCGGCAGCGGGTAGTAGCCCTTGCGCTCGCCGACCTTGAGGAAGCCATGGCGGGTGTAGAGCTTCAGGGCCGGCGTGTTGCCCTCGTCCACTTCGAGATGGACCGTGCGGATGCCGGCATAGGTCAGCGCATTCAGGTGCTCGCGCAGGAGCCGGTGGCTGTGGCCGCCGCCGCGGGCGGAGGGTGCCAGAACGATCGTGAGGATCTCCGCCTCGTCCACGGCCTTGCGCGACAGCACGAAGCCCAGAAGCGCGTTGCCCCGGCGCAAGGCATGTGCCTCGATCGAGCGCTCGCACAGCATCCGCTCGAACTCGTGAGCCGCCCAGGGGCGGGCGAAGGCGGTGGCGTGCAGCTTTTCAAGGTCGGACGCCTGACCGGCGTCCCGCAGCGGCGCGACGTAGGGCACGGAGCCCCAGGCGTCCCACCATGCGGACCACCAATCGAGCGGCCAGAACGGAGAGACGGTCCGCGTCATGCCCTTGCGAGCCTCGCATGATGCTGCGGCTGGGCGTCGGGCCCGCGCAGGTAGAGGGGGCGCGGCAGCGCCTGGTCCGGATCGGCAACGAGCCCGAGCGAGGCGACCCATGCGATCTGCGGCGCGCCGGTCTCGGCGACCTCGACGGCGATGCCGGCGGAAGCGGCCGCCGCCGCGAGCGCGGGAGCGCCGGAGCCAGTGAGGATCGCCCGTCGCTTACCGAGCAGGGTCACCGCCTCCTCCAAAGCGATGTGCCGGGGCGCAATCACCGTGCCTTCCGTCACGCTCATGGCCTGGAGGTAGACGGCGCCGTGGCGCGCATCGATCGCGGCGACCACCGTATCGTCGCCGTTGAGGGCGAGCTGCGGTGCGAGCAGGGCGGACAGGGTGGTCACGCCCACCACCGGAAGGCCGGCGGCCAGCCCGATGGCGCGGGCGGCCGAAAGGCCGACGCGCAAGCCGGTATAGCTGCCGGGCCCGACCGTGACCGCGACCCGGTCGAGACCCTCGAAGCCGCCCTCGACCCGTGCCATGACCCGCTCGATCAGCGGCAGCAGCGCTTCGGCATGGCCGCGCACGAGCGGCATCGACTCCTCGGCGAGCAGGTCGTCGCTGTCGTCGGTGGCCACGCAGGCAGCGCAGGCTTCGAGCGCCGTATCGATGGCAAGGATCCGCAAACGTCGATTCCATCCGGCGGCGGGCCTCGAGCGCCCGCCCTCCGGCTCTTCTTAGGACGAAACCGCCCTCCCCGTCAGCGCATCCGCGACCGGACTCCCCAAGGAAGCGGTGCGGTGTTGCGCCGATGTCAGGGAAAACGGGCGGCGGGGCCCCCGATCAGATCGCCTGCACTTCCCGAACGGAGGGGAGGAAGTGGCGGAACAGGTTCTGCACGCCCTGGCGCAGGGTCGCGGTGGAGGACGGACAGCCCGAGCACGCGCCCTTCATCTCGAGGTAGACGATGCCGTCGCGGTAGCCGCGGAAGGTGATGTCGCCGCCGTCGCCCGCCACCGCCGGGCGCACGCGGGTCTCCAGCAGATCCTTGATGGTGACCACGGTGTCGTGGTCGGCCTCGTCGTAGAACTCCTCCGTCTCGTCCTCGGCGAGCGCCGTGCCCTCGGCCAGCACCGGGCGGCCGGACTGGAAGTGGTCCATGATCGCGCCGAGCACGGCGGGCTTCACCTGCGGCCACTCGTTGACGCCGTCGGCCTTGGTGACGGAGATGAAGTCGTGCCCGAAATAGACGCCCGAGACCCCGGGCACCGCGAACAGGGCGGTGGCGAGCGGCGAGCGCTCGGCGCTCGCGGTGTCGCGGGCCTCGAAGGTCCCGTCGGTGAGCACGACCCGGCCGGGCAGGAACTTGAGCGTGGCGGGGTTCGGCGTGGCTTCGGTCTGAATGAACATGTGAAGAATCCTCGGGTCCGCTGGCGCCGGTTCAAGGCCGGCCGGGATCGGTGCCGGGTTCGACCGGCGCCGCTTTCCATGTGGACCGACAGGGACGGATTCTCAACCGCTCCCGCGACTTGTTGGACAGCGATAACCGGTGTAGGAAGCCCGTTCATCACGCATATCGTTCGTATCCGCGCCTGAGGAAGGAGCCGCCTCGCATGGCTCGCGTCACCGTCGAAGACTGCATCGAGAAGGTCGAGAACCGCTTCGAGCTGGTCCTGCTCGCCAGCCACCGGGCGCGCCTGCTCGCCGCCGGCGCCCCGCTGACCGTGGAGCGCGACCGCGACAAGAACCCCGTCGTGGCCCTTCGCGAGATTGGCGACGAGACCATCACGGCGGAGGATCTCAAGGAGCAGCTCATCCACTCGATGCAGAAATACGTCGAGGTGGACGAGCCCGAGGCCGAGACCGTGCCGCTCCTGTCGAGCTCGCCCGCCGCTGCCGCGGTGGCGCCCCAGTCCTCCTCGGACGACAAGAACGTGCAGTTCGACTTCATGAGCGAGGAGGATCTCCTCCGTGGTCTCGAGAACCTCGCACCGCCGACCGAGACCGACGACGAGGGCGAGTAAGCTCTTTTCGCGCTCCGCCTGACGATCCACGCCCGCCCTCGGTCCCCGAGCGGCGGGCGTTCGCGTGTTTCGGTCCCTTTCCGCAGCGTCGTCTCGGAAGCCGGTCGCCGGCTTTCGGGGCCAAGCCCCATCCTGGCGTCCATGCGAGGAAGGCGGAGCCGTCGCGCTTTCGCCGCGACGCCATGGGTCTGGGCAAATGCGCGCCGATGCAGGAAGGTGTCGGACGAGCGACCGCGTCCGTCCGGGCCGGGCCCCCTTGAGAGTGCCGCACGAAACGCCCGACCGCCGATCCTCGCCCCTCTGAGGCACGGCGGCGCGGCGGGCGTCTTGTGAGCGACACCGAGAAGATCGAGAGCAGGATCCTTCGGCGGATGATGCGCCAGTACGAACTCGTCGAGCGGGTCAAGCGCTACAATCCTGCCGCGAACGAGGCGCTTCTCAACCGCGCCTACGTCTACGCCATGCGGGCGCACGGCACGCAGAAGCGCGCCTCCGGCGATCCGTTCTTCGCCCATCCCCTCGAAGTCGCCGCGATCCTCACCGACCTGCGCCTCGACGATGCGACCATCGTCGCGGCCGTCCTGCACGACACCGTCGAGGACACCGCCGCCACGCTCGACGAGATCCGCGAGATCTTCGGGCCTGAGATCGGCGCGCTGGTGGACGGGCTGACCAAGCTCAAGCGCCTCGACCTCGTCTCGAAGCGGGCGGTGCAGGGCGAGAATTTCCGCAAGCTCCTCCTGGCGGTGGCCGAGGACGTGCGGGTGCTTCTGGTGAAGCTTGCCGACCGCCTGCACAACATGCGCACGCTCCACTTCATGCGCGACGACAAGCGGGCACGGATTGCCGAGGAGACCCTCGACATCTACGCGCCGCTCGCCGGCCGTATGGGCATGCAGGAGCTGCGCGACGAGCTGGAAGACCTCTCGTTCCGCACGCTGAAGCCCGAAGTCTACGCCACCATCACCAAGCGGCTCGAAGACCTCTCGGCCAAGTCCGGCAGCGTGATCGAGAGCATCGAGCACGACCTCACCGCCCGGCTCGCCGCGCGCGGCATCGCCGCTCACGTGAAAGGGCGACTGAAGAAGCCGTTCTCGATCTGGTCGAAGATGGAGCGCAAGTCGGTCGCCTTCGAACAGCTCTCCGACATCGTCGGCTTCCGCGTGATCGTCGGCACCCTGGCCGAGTGCTACGCGGCGCTCGGCGTCGTCCACACGAGCTGGCCGATGGTGCCGGGCCGCTACAAGGACTACGTCTCGACGCCGAAGCAGAACGATTATCGCTCGATCCACACCACGGTGATCGGGCCGAAGCGCCAGCGCGTCGAGCTTCAGATCCGAACCGCCGAGATGGACGAGATCGCCGAGTACGGCATCGCCGCCCACGCCCATTACAAGGAAGCCGGCAAAGAGGGCGTGGAGGGCGAGGTCCACCCCCGGCTCGCCACCGAGAGCGGCGCCTACCAATGGCTGCGCCGCACCATCGAGCTTCTGGCCGAGGGCGATTCGCCGGAAGAGTTCCTGGAGCACACCAAGCTGGAGCTGTTCCAGGATCAGGTGTTCTGCTTTACGCCCAAGGGCCGCCTGATCGCCTTGCCGCGGGGCGCCACCCCGATCGACTTCGCCTACGCGGTGCACACCGATGTCGGCAACACGGCGGTGGGCGCCAAGATCAACGGACGGCTCGCGCCCCTGCTGCACGAACTCGCCAACGGCGACGAGGTCGAGATCGCCCGCTCCGACGGCGCCTCGCCGCCGGCCGCGTGGGAATCGCTCGTCGTCACCGGCAAGGCGCGCTCGGCGATCCGGCGGGCGACCCGCGCCGCCGTGCGGCGCCAATATGCCGGCCTCGGCCGCCAGATCCTCGACCGGGCCTTCGAGCGGGCCGGCAAGAGCTTCTCCGAGGAGAAGCTGCGTGGTGCGCTGCCCCGGCTCGCCCGCGCGAGCACCGAGGACGTCTTCGCCGCCGTCGGGCGCGGCGAGATGTTCTCCGGCGACGTGGTGAAGGCCGTCTATCCCGACTTCAAGGAGGAGCGGCGCGCGGGGGCGAGCGGCGGTCCGGCGGCCAACGGCGCGGCGGGGCGCCTCACTCGCTCCAAGGACCAGACCATGCGGCTGACCTTCTCGGGCGAGGCCGAGGCGGCCTCGGCCTTGGCGAGCATCCCGATTCGCGGACTGGCCGGCGACCTGCCGGTGAGCTTTGCCCCGAACGGCGGTGCCCTGCCGGGGGATCGCATCGTCGGCATCCTTACGCCCGGCGTCGGCGTGACGATCTATCCGATCCAGTCCGCCGCGCTTGCCGCCTTCGACAACGAGCCCGAGCGCTGGCTCGACGTGCGCTGGGATGTGGAGGGCTCGCAGGAGCGCTTCCCCGCCAAGCTCGCGCTGGAATCGATCAACGAGCCCGGTACGCTGGCGCAGATCGCCCAGGTGATCGCCGAGCATGACGGCAACATCGACAATGTTTCGATGAAGCGTCGCACGCAGGACTTCACCGATATTTCGATTGATCTCTCGGTGCCGGATCTGAAGCACCTTACGGCCATCGTCGCGGACCTGCGCGGCAAGCGCTCGGTGAGCCGCGTCGAGCGGGTGAACGGCTGACGGTCGGTCGCCGTCGGCGTCGCTTGCCGGAACCGATGCCGGGACACGTCATTCCGTCATCGGATCGGTCTATGGACGGCTGGGCCTGCGACGCGCTTTTCCGGAGCGACCCCCATGAAGCTTCCCCTGGTTACCGCCGTCATCCTCGCAGCTTGCACCCCGCTTGCTGAGGAGGCCGGCGCGCAGGATCTGCAGCCCGGCATGCGGACGATGCTCCAGCAGGGCGGCGCCGAGGGTCTGCCGCTCGTCCCCGTCCATCCCGACGATCTGGACGACGACAAGCTGCAGCCGGGCATGCGCACGATGATCCAGCGCGGTGGAAGCGAGGGCGTGCAGCTCGGCGCGCTCCTGCCCCGCGCCTATGATCCCTATGATGGGCCGGGCTACGACCCATCCTATCCCCCGCCCGCCTACGAGACCCGTCCTGATCGGCGCCGGGAGCCGCTTCGCGCGCGGAACTAGCGTTTCGGAGCCGCGTCACCGAGGGAATCGGCGGTTCGGCGACGCATGGCGCTGTCCGACGAAGCCCGATCCTGCCCGTCGTGTCGTCATCGTCCGAAGACCGGCCGCCGTCATCGCGGTTGGTGCGCTCCCGGTTGATGCGTTTGGCCTTCGGCTTGCGCCTCGCTTGCGCCGCTGCAAGAAGCACGGAACACGGTTTGGCGAGCAGGTGATCATGACGCCGGAAGAAGTTCTCGAAGAGTTCCGTTCCGCAGGGGCCCTGCTGCAGGGACACTTCATCCTCAGCTCCGGCCTGCGCTCGCCCACCTTCCTGCAGAAGATGACGATCTTCTCCGATCCTGCGCGCACCGAGCGGCTGTGCCGGGCGCTGGCCGAGGTTATTGCGGCCCGGTTCGGCCGGATCGACATCGTGGTCTCTCCGGCCATCGGCGGCATCATCCCCGGCTACGAGACCGCCCGCCATCTCGGCGCCAAAGCGATCTTCGTCGAGCGCGACCCTGGCGGTCCCTTCACCCTGCGCCGCGGCTTCTCGATCCCCGCCGGCACCCGTGCCGTCATTGTCGAGGACATCGTGACGACGGGTCTCTCGGCCCGGGAATGCCTCGCCTCGCTGAAGGATGAGGCGGGCGAGGTGGTGGGTGCCGCCTGCCTGATCGACCGTTCGGGCGGACGCGGCGCGATCGGCCTGCCGCTCCTGTCCCTGGTCACGCTCGACATCCCGACTTATGCGCCGGATGCCCTCCCCGCTGAGCTGGCCGCCATCCCCCCGGTCAAGCCGGGCAGCCGGGCCTTGCCGAAGCCCTGACCCGGCGCGGGACGGGCGCTGGTTCGGCTGCGAAGTTTCCGCGCCGGCAGCCCATGTCAATTCCCTCGCCGCGGCAACTTCAGGTATGTAAATACTGCGGCCGATCCCTGTTTACGCCGTGTCGCAACCGCTAGTGCGAAAATTATCGCGCAGAATACGCTCTGGGTTGCGTCAAAATCATCTTCGTTTGGATTTGGCGCGGGCGGCCTTAACTCTTTCTGGCGCTTGACAGGGATTGCCGGCTCGGCCACCACAAGGGGGATTCGGGCCGGACTCTGCTACGCTGTTCCGAGTCCTGCACCTTTCAGACACTGCAATCTTGTTGGTCGGATTACACTCTTCCGAACGGAAAGTGTGTCTCGGCATACAGGAATTGCTATGCGTCGAGAGTGCAGGGATGCTGAACTTCGGCAGCGCATTGAATCCACGGTTTCATGTACTGCATTCATGTCTGAATTTCTAGAAACAAACTTTTTTATCTCAAGCACACGGACCTATCGATGAGTGATAAGCAACGTACCGCGGTTTTTATCGACGGCGCAAATCTGTATGCGACCACGAAGGCGCTCGGTTTCGACATCGACTACAAGCGACTGCTCAAGGATTTTCAGAGCCGCGATAGTCTCATTCGCGCTTTCTATTATACGGCAATGATCGAGGATCAGGAGTATTCCTCGATTCGCCCGCTGATCGATTGGCTCGACTATAATGGCTACCGGGTCGTCACCAAGCCGGTGAAAGAATTCACCGACTCCGCCGGGCGCCGCAAGATCAAGGGCAACATGGATATCGAGCTCGCCATCGACGCGCTCGAACTGGCTCCGCACATCGACCACATGGTGCTGTTCTCCGGCGACGGTGATTTCCGTTCGCTCGTGGAGGCGATCCAACGCCGCGGCGTTCGCGTCTCCGTCGTCTCCACCATCCAGACCCAGCCGGCGATGATCGCCGACGACCTGCGGCGTCAGGCGGACGAGTTCATCGATCTCGCCCATCTCGCGAGCCGGATCGGCCGTGACCCGAGCGAGCGCACCACCCGCGCGCCCGGCGACGGCCCCCGCCGCGACTTCGCCGAGCGCGCGCCCCGCCCCAATCCCGGTCTCGAAAGCCGTTACGGCATCCGCCCCGGCGCGACCGACGAGGAAGCGGAAGGCTGAGCGGAGCCTTGATGCTCGGATCGCGGCGACGGGCGAAGACCCGTCGCCGTCGATGGCCAGGCCGCGCCGAACTCATCCGGCGCCCTGCCCTATCGAGATAAGACGCGCTTCGTCCTGCGGTGATGGCAGAGCGCGTCGGCGCTCGGTTTGGGGTGCTTCGCCAATCGGACGGCGACGGCATGTCCCGGCGCCGAAAACGCCGAGGGCTTGAACTCAGCCCTTGTCGCGCATCAGGCGAGCCTTGTCGCGATCCCAGTCGCGCTGCTTGACGCTCTCGCGCTTGTCGTGGAGCTGCTTGCCCTTGCCGAGGCCCAGCTCGACCTTCGCCCGGCCCTTGTCGTTGAAGTAGATCTTCAACGGAATCACCGTGTAGCCCTGGCGCTGGGTGGCGCCGATCAGCTTGTTGATCTGGCGGCGGTGCAGCAGCAGGCGGCGGGGCCGCTTGGTGTCGTGGTTGAAGCGGTTCGCCTCCAGATATTCCGGGATATAGGCGTTGAACAGCATCAGGTCGTTGCCGGACGGCCCGGCATAGGACTCACCGATCGTCGCCTTGCCGCCGCGCAGCGATTTCACCTCGGTGCCGGTCAGCGCGATGCCGGCTTCGAGCGTGTCCTCGATCGCGTAGTGGTAGCGGGCGGAGCGGTTGTCGGCGACGACGCGCCGGCCGGGATCGGGTTTGGGTGCCATTCGTCTTCAGGTTCGTGGTCAGGCGGCGGTCCACCGATATGGGGACCGCCACGTTCTCCGGCGAGGCTTCCCGCCGGATCTTCTCGGATCAATCCGACGGCGTCAGATCAGGCCGGCATGGGCGAGCGCGGCATCGACCGCCCGGCGGCAGCCCTCGGTCGCCGGCACCAGCGGCAGCCGCACCTCCTCCGACATCAGCCCGAGGCGCGAGAGAGCGTATTTCGCCGGCACCGGGTTCGATTCGTAGAACATCTGCACGTGCAGCGGCATCAGCCGGTCCTGGATCTTCAGGGCCTTGGCGTAATCGCCCGCCAGCGTCGCCTCCTGAAGATCGGCGCAGAGCCGGGGTGCGACATTCGAGACCACGGAGATACAGCCGACCCCGCCATGGGCATTGAAGCCGAGCGCCGTCGCATCTTCGCCAGAAAGCTGGATGAAGTCTTCTCCCAAAGCCTGTCGCTGGAGGCTGACACGGTCAATCTTGGCCGTGGCATCCTTCACGCCGGCGATGTTCTTCAGTTCGAACAGCCGCTTCATGGTGTCGACGCTCATGTCGACCACGGACCGGCCGGGGATATTGTAGATGATGATCGGGATGCCGACGGCGTCGTTCACCGCCTTGAAGTGGGCGTACATCCCCTCCTGCGTCGGCTTGTTGTAGTAGGGCGTGACGGTGAGCACCGCATCCGCGCCGACGCTCTCGGCATGACGCGCCCGCGCGACGGCCTCCCGCGTCGAGTTCGAGCCGGCGCCCGCGATCACCGGCACCCGGCCGGCGGCCTCGGCGACGCACACCTCGACCACGCGGTCGTGCTCGGTGTGGCTCAGCGTCGGGCTCTCGCCGGTCGTGCCGGTCGGCACCAGGGCGTGGGTGCCCTGATCGATCTGCCAGTTCACGAATTTCCGGAAGGCCAACTCGTCGAACTCGCCGTCGCGGAACGGGGTCGCGAGCGCGGTCATCGAGCCGCGAAGGCGGGCGTGGGTATCGGTCATCCTGGCGTTCCCGGCCGTTCTTCTTGCCTGTTTTCTGGCGTGCCCCGGAGGCTGCGGCCGCGTACGGGCCGCGCTTGGGACGCGCGAGACATAGGCCCTCCCCCGTCCGCGCGCAAACGCTTCGCTTGCGCAGTTAATGCCATCTTAACGGACCGAGGCCCAGCTTAAGGCTTGGCCTCCGGTCGGGGTGTCTCAGATCATGGCGTTGCCCACACGCTCCCTGCCCCTGCTCCTCGGCCTGTTGCTGTCCGGCACAGCCGTGCTGCCACAGCGCAGCGGGGCCATCGAACTCCGCAACCCGCAGCCGGCCTCCGCCCCCGCCGCCCCCGCGAGCGACGCCACCGCGCCCGCCGGGCAGCCAAGCGACGGCCAGGGTCCCGCCTCGGATCCCGTCGCGGCGGACGCGCTGCGCCTCGATCCGAGTTCCGGCGAGGCCGCCTCCGACAAGCCGCTGCCCGCCGCAGCGTCCTCCTACGCCTCCACCGAATCGGATGGCCCGGTCGCCTTCCCGCTGCCCGATGCGGCCGTGTCGCCGGCCGCCCCCTACCCTGAAGTGCCGGACTTGGCCCGGCCCGTCGCGTTCGGCGAGACCGATCTCGGCCAACTCCGCGAGACGATCGACCTCTACCGCAAGGGCAAGGTCTCCGACGGCGACCGGCTCGCCGCTGGCTTCACCGATCCGGCGGCGCGGGCGCTGCTCGAATGGGTCGCGATCCGTGCGGGCGCCGGCGTCAGCTTCGAGCGGGTCGTCGCCTTCTCGCGCGCCAATCCCGATTGGCCGGCGGGGCCCCTGCTGCGCCGCCGGGCCGAAGAGCGGCTGCTCACGGAGAAGAAGAGCCCTGCGATCGTGCGCGCCTATTTCGCGAGCGCCAAGCCTGCGAGTGCGCCGGGCAAGTTCGCCCTGGCCCTGGCCCTGCGCGCCGACGGGCTCGACGCGGATGCCGCCGAACTCGTGCATGACCTATGGCGCGAGGAAAGTTTCGGGCGCAGCCTTGAGGCCAAGGTCACTGACGCCTTCCCCGGCGTGCTCACGGTGATCGACCACCGCTACCGGATGGAGCGCGCCCTCCTGAAGGAGGATTGGGCCACCGCCGCGCGCGCCGCCGACTATGCCGGCGGCTCTTATGCCAGCCTCGTGCGCGCCCGCCGGGCGGTGCAGGGCAAGGCCGGGGCGGCGGCCGCGCTCGCGGCGGTGCCGCCGTCGTTGCGCAACGATTCGTCCTACCTGCTCTCGCGCGCTCAGTATTTCCGCCGCGCCGACAAGGCGCCGGAAGCGGCCAAGGTGCTGCTCACTGCGCCGACCAACCCGGAGGTGCTCGCCGACGGTGATACGTGGTGGGTCGAGCGCCGCATCGTCGCCCGCAAGCTGATGGATGCGGGCGAGACTAAGACCGCCTACGCCGTGGCCGCCGCGCATTCCGCCCGCACGTCCGAGAAGCGGATCGAGGCCGAGTTCCATGCCGGCTGGATCGCGCTCCGCTTCATGGCCGACCCCGCCGCGGCCGAGCGGCACTTCGCGCAAGCCGCGAGTGTCGCCGAGACGCCGATCTCCCTGGCGCGTGCCGCCTATTGGCAAGGCCGCGCGGCGGAAGCCGCGGGCAAGATCATCGAATCGAAGGGCTTCTACGAGCGCGCCGCGCTCCAGCCGATCGCCTATTACGGGCAGCTCGCCCGTGCCCGGCTCGGCCAGCACAGCCTGCCCCTGCGCCGCGCGGCCGAGCTGAGCCCGACGGCACGCGCCGCCTTCGACGACCGGCTCTTCATGCGCGGCCTGAAGCTTCTGGCCGCCGCCCAGATGAAGGACTTGGCGCTGCCGCTCTATATCGACGCCGCCCGCTCGCTGACCGAGGAGGCGCAGGTCAACGCGCTCGGTGAGACCGCGGTAGAGATGCGCGATGCGCGGGCGCTGGTCTCCATCGGCAAGCTGGCCACGCAGCGGGGGCTGGCACTCGACACCCATGCCTACCCGACCATCGGCATCCCGAATTACGAGACCTTCACCGCGGTGCCGCAGGTCGAGCGCGCCATGGTCTTCGCCATCGCCCGGCAGGAAAGCCAGTTCGATCCCCGCGCCCAGTCCGGCGTCGGCGCGCGCGGGCTGATGCAGATGATGCCGGCCACCGCCCAGCGCACGGCCAAGCGCGTCTCGACGTCCTATGAAACGGACCGGCTCACCAGCGATCCCGCCTACAATGCGCGGCTGGGCCAAGCCCATCTCGGCGAGCTGATGGAGGACTGGAAGGGCTCCTACATCCTCGCTTTCGCCTCCTACAACGCGGGTGGCGGCAACGTGAAGAAATGGGTCGATGCCTACGGCGACCCGCGCCGGCCGGATGTCGATCCGATCGACTGGGTCGAGCGCATCCCCTTCACCGAGACGCGCAACTACGTGCAGCGGGTGATGGAGAACCTGCAGGTCTACCGCAACCGCCTCGACGGCAAGAGCGCGCTGATGATCGAGCGCGACCTCGCCCGCGGCGCCCGCACCGCCGTCAGCGCCGAGGCGCAGCCGGTCACGCCGTAGTGGCGTGACCCTGTTAGTGCCGGTCACGCCGTTGTGGCGTGCCTCTGGTAGTGACTGCGGATCAGCGCCTCCACGAAGGGCCAGAGACCGGGGATGCCGCGCTCGATCACCGGTTGGTATCGCGCCATCACCTGCGCCTCGGTGAGGCCGTTCTCGGCCCAGGTGCCGCCCTCGGTCAGCGTGTTGAGCAGCAGCGGCTGGAGCCGGTCGAGCGCCTTGGCGAAGCGCGCCTCCGCTGTCTCGCTTGCCTCGAATTCCCGCCATAACGCGACGAAGCGGTCCTGCTGCGGCTCCGGCAGGAGCCCGAAGATCCGCGCGGCCGCAGCCTCCTCGACCAGCGCTAAAGCGGCGGCGTCGTAGGCGCCGTGGATCGGCACATCGCCGGCATCGACCTCGACGATGTCGTGCACCAGCAGCATCGCGACGACGCGGTTCAGGTCGAGGCCGGGCGCGCGATCGCCGAGAACGAGCGCGAACATCGCCAGATGCCACGAATGCTCGGCCGAATTCTCGCGGCGGCGCTCGCCGATGGTCCGGTTCTGGCGCAGCACGGCCTTGAGCCCGTCGATCTCGGCGAGAAACGCGAATCGGCGCGCGAGGGCGGAAGCGTCGTCGGTCACGTCGTCCATGTCGTTGGCCCCGGCATCTGGCAGCACGGTTGAAGGGTTCGGAACGCCCGGGCAAGGCGGCTATGCAGTCGATTTCCCACAGACATCGCCTGCCCGGTGCTTTTGGATCGCCGCCGGGGCGCCGATAGAGTGGGACCGCCATGGCCATCACGGACCCGATCTCAGCCTCTGACCTCCGCAGGATCGAAGCCCACCTGATCGCGCGCGCGACCGCGTCGGACGAGGCGGAGGCCATCATCGCGGAGTTCTGCGAGGCGCTGGCCGCGGCCGGTCTCCCGCTCTGGCGCCTCAGCCTCGCGGTGCCGGTGATCGATCCCCTGTTCCGCGGGGTGAGCGTCGCGTGGCGGCGTGGGCAGGGCATGGCGGTGTTCCCGACCGTGCACGGGCCGGAGGGCGAGGACACCTTCTTGCGCAGCCCCGTCGGCTGGCTGCGGGCGAACGACCTCTCCTTCGTACGCTGGCGCCTCGACCAATCGAACGGCTGTCCCGATCTCCCGCTTCTCGATACGCTGAGGCAGGCGGGCGGGACCGATTACCTGCTCCATGCCGCCGCCTTCGCGCCCGGCAGCGCCATGGAGGGCGTCGGCATCTCGTTTGCCACCGACCGGCCCGGCGGCTTCTCGCAAGCGGAGCAGGCGGCGGTCGCCGGACTCGTGCCGGTGATCGCCCTCGTGACGGCCAAGCTCAGCCTGTCGCACGCGATTCGCGAGATGCTCGACACCTATCTCGGCCCGGCGACGGGGGCGCGGGTGCTCGCGGGCGAGATGCGACGCGGGCAGAGCACGGTGGTCCACGCCGCGATCCTGCTCGCGGACCTGCGCGGCTTCACGGCGGTGGCGGATCGCGATGACCCGCTGAAGGTGGTGGGCTGGCTCGACGAGCATTTCGATGCGCTCGGCGAGCCGGTGCAGCGCCACGGCGGCGAGATCTCGAAATTTCTCGGCGACGGCTTTCTCGCCGTCTTCCCCGTCGCCGAGCCGGACGCCCTCACCTGCCCGGCCTGTACGGGGGCGCTCGATGCGGCGCGCGAGGCGCTGGCGCGCAACGACCGGCTGAACGCGTCCCGCCGCCAGGATGGGCTGCCGCCGCTGGAGGCGGACATCGTGCTGCATTACGGGCGTGTCGTCTCTGGCAATGTCGGCACCGATCGGCGCCTCGATTTCACGGTGATCGGCCGGGCGGTCAACGAGGCGAGCCGGATCGAGCGGCTCTGCGACGGGTTGGAGCGCTCGCTGCTCCTCTCCGATGCCTTCGCCCGGCGTTGCGGGGCCTCACTCGTTCCGGTCGGCGAGTTCGCCCTGCGCGGCGTCGGGCGCAAGCAGCGGATCTGGGGGTTGGCCCCGGAGGCGCCCGGTCCGTCGGAGGGGGGCGCGTGAGGCGGAGCGCCCGAGCCCGCCCTGAGCGAGGCGACGGGCAGGTCACGAGCGCAGGCTGAGGCCGATTCCCTGGCGGTCGGAGAGCGGTGCGACGCCCGTCGGCGCGGCGGCGCGTTCCAGCGGCACACCGGCCTTCTGGAGGTAGTCCACCACCGCGAGTGCCCGTGCGCGCGCGAGGTCGGCGCCGGCATCCGCCCGCTCGGCCTCGGTCTTCTCGGGCTTCGGTTCAGGCTTTGGTTCGGATTTGGCCACCTCCGGCTTCGTCTCGGCCTTGGCCTTGCCCTTGTTGGCCTTCGCGTCCTTCTTGGTGTCCGCCTTGGTGGGCTTGGGGGCCGTCTCCTTCGCGGCCTCGTCGGCGACCGGGTCGGCCTGGGTCTCGGGCTTCACGCCCGCCGGGTCGAGATGACCCACGACCTCGATCCGCTCCGCCGGACAGGCGCGGGCCAGCGCCGCCACCGCGTCGAGCACCGGATAGAACTCGGGCGCGAGCGCCGTGCTGCCCGGGGCAAAGCGCAGGGTATGCCCGGCGGTGCGCTCGGCGAGGCGCTGTCCGCATGGGCCCATATCGGCCATCGCCGAGGGGGCCGCGTCCGAGGTGACGGCGACCGTGGCGTTCCAGCCCGCCGGCATCGCCTTCGGCAGGGATTGAGCGAGGCGGGCGGCGCTCTCGGGATAGAGGCTGGTGCCGGTCAGGCGCAGGCTGGTGCCGGTGATCGTCAGCTCCCCGCTCGCCAGCGTCGAGAGCGGATCGACCGCTGCCGCAAGAGCCGCACCAAGAGCAGCCGGCGCACCGTCGGCCAGCCGCGTGCGATCGTGAATCGATTCGCGGAAGAAACGCGGGTTGAGCCCGGCGAGCAGCGCCTCACGCGTCGCCCGGTCCGGCAGATGGCCGCTCACCGTGACGCTGTCGCTGCCGCGGCGGATGCGCAGGACGTAGGGGACGATGGGACGGGCGGAGAGTACCACACGGCCCGCGGCGATTCCGGGGGGGCGGGCGTCGCGCATCAGCGTCTGCGCCTCGGCGACCGCGCCGGCATCCAGCGCATTGCCCTCGACCGAGACCGCCTCGCCCTCGAAGCTGACGCGCCCCTCGTGCAGCAGCCCCGCGAGCTGGAACACGAAGCGCGCCAGGGCCGGGCCGTCGATGGCCGGCGGCAGGCCGCGGGCGTCGCGCAGGCGATCGTCGACGGCCGCGCCCTCCGCCGCCTCCGCGGCGGCGGCCCGGATCTCTTCGCGGGCGCTTTCCGAGGCGACGTGGCCGTTCAGTTCGAGGCTGCCGTCCGGCCGGCGGGAGACGCCGAACCGGAAGTCGCCGACGACCGGCGGCGTGATCTCGATCGTGCCGAGGGTGTAGCCCTGCGGCGGGGTTGCCAGCGCCGTGCGCAGGGCATCGTAGGCGGCCAGGCTCGCCGCTTCGCCGCGAATCGAGATGACGGTGTCGTTGAGCGTGGCGACGGCGCCGGTGGTGAGATCCTGAAGCCGCTCCACGGCGAAGGCCGCGGCATCGGGGAAGTCGCGCGGTGCGCCCCGTGCGGCTCGGGCGTTGTCGCTCAAGGTGGCGTCACGCGGCAAGGCCGGCTTCAGACGCTGAGCCAATTCGAAGGCACCGACCTCGGCCGGGCGGCTGCCGGTAGCCTCGACGCGGCCGGAGGCGGGGCGCTCCACCGACCAGACGAAGGGGGAGACTTCCTCGACCACGCCGGTCCGGTCGGTGAGGCGGCGGATGCCGCCGATGGCGGCGAGCCGGCCGACGGCTGCCTCGCGCTGGGACGCCTCCGGCGCTTCGCCCGTCGCGGTCAAGTCGCGGCCCGCCACCGAGACCCGCAGCCAGGGCTCGGGCTGCCCCTCTCCGGTCGCGGCGGCGATCGCCGTCGCCTCGCGCTCGAGGCGTTCCGTGACGCGCAGCATGCCGAAATAAGCCGCTGCGGCGATCACGGCGAGAAGCGGAAGGCCGGCGATCCAGCCGGCCCGAATCAAGCGAGACCGGAGCGTGCGGCCGTGCGGCGGTACTTGCGAAGGCATCGAAGGCGTGGACATGGGCTCGACCTCCTCGGCGGCCGGCGATGATGGCCAGAAGACAGGCCCATCGGGGCGCTTTGAAGGCCGCACCCATCGCGCGCCGACGGGCGGTGATTCGTGCGGCCCGTGGGTCCGACCCGTCCCCGGCCAACAAAAAACCCCGGCCGTGAGGCCGGGGTCTGGAAGGTGTTCGTCGTGTGCGGCCCCCCGCGCGGGCGGGGGGCGGTTCGGCTTAGAAGTCGCGCTGCACGCGGAAGCGGGCCTGGAACACGTCTTCGCTGCTGACCGTGCGGGTCGGGATGTTGTTCACGAAGCCGCCCTTGTCGCTGTCGGAGACGCGACCGTTCTTGACACCCGTTTTGATGTACTGGCCCTCGACGCCGATATCGAGATCCTTGACCGGCGACCAGATCAGGCTCGCGCCGGTGACGACCTGATAGGTGTCACGCAGGGCGGGGCTGAGGCTGTAGCCGACGGCGTTGGTGAGGTAGGACGGCGGTGCCACGGTCGAGGCCGCGCCGACCACCGAGTTCGCCTGGCTGACCGCCTGGCGGGCGCCCTGCGAGAACCAGATCTCACCGTAGCTGGCGTAGAAGGCCGAACGCCATTCCGGCGACCAGTAGTGGAGGTAGGACGCCACCGCCGTGAAGCTGTTGGACAGCTCGATGCGGCCGGTCAGCGGGTTGACGATCGCGTCGGAGAGGTACTGGTTGAACGGGTTGCCCGCGTAGACCGAGGCGTTGCTCAGGTAGCCGGCGGTGAAGCGGTTGATGCCGGTGTAGAACGAAGCACCCTCGCCGTAGGCGCCCTGGAGGTAGAGGCCGTCGCCGGGGGCGATGAAGGGCAGGTTGAACTTCATGCCGCCCTGGATCGCCCAGCCGTACTCCGTCTGCGCGCCGGCGTTGATGCCGCGCGCCGCAAGAGCCGCTGCCGTGTTGCCAGCCAGCGCGGCGCCCGTGCCGGGCACGCCGATCGACGAGCCAGCGATGAAGCCGCCGGTGTTGATGTCCTTGACGGCGGCCGAGAGCTGGGCCGAGCCCCAGGCGGCGTCGTAGCGCAGCGAGCCGACGAAATCGGGCAGGCGCGAGCGCTGGACGGCGTCGATGAAGGCCACGGCGGTGGCGTTACCGGCGGCGTTGGTCCCGAGGATGATCGGGGTCGGGGCCGTGGTGAACACGTTGTTCAGACCAGCCTGGCCGGGGACGAGGGCCGTGCTGCCGGCCGCGTCGGAGTAGAGCGGGTTCTTGCGGTAGTTCGGGTCTTCCATCGACAGCGTCACGGACCAGCCCTCACCGAACTTTTGGGTGTAGGCGAGCAGGTTGGTGGACGGCAGGTCGGAACCCAGCGACGAACCGATGATCTCGAAGTCGTGGGCGTAGAAGTCGAAGAACGAGGAAGCGCGACCGGCGGTCAGGCCGGCGAACTGCACGAACGCCTTGTCGACGTTGATGAAGTTCTGAACGCGGCCGAGCTGGTCCTGGCCGGTGCCGGAGAAGGCGTAGGCGCCGCGCAGGTTCGTGCCGGAGGAATACTTCGTGTTGCCGGTACGGCTCGCGGCGTCGAGGCGCAGGAAGGCGCGCAGGGTGCCGTAGCCGGTCTGGGTGCGGGCATCGAAGTTGAAGCGGGCAAGGCCCGTGAAGCCCGAGATATCACCGCCGCCGGGGACGTTGCGATTGTCGGTGCCGATATAGCCGTACTCGGCGCGGGCGCGGCCGGAGACACGCAGGCAGGTATCGGTGCCGGGAATGTAGAAGAAGCCGGCGCCGTAAGCGGTGCAGACGCGGACGTACTCGATCGGAACGGCCTTCTTCACCGGCAGGTCGGCGGCCTGAGCCCCACCCACGACGGCCAGCCCCGCTGCCGATCCAAGGAGAAGGCTCTTCACGAGCTTCATGGTATACCCTCCAGAAGTTTCGAGACCCACGGGATCGGACTTCTGTTTTGGCCGGGCGCCCACCATTCCGTGGTCGTTCCGGCTTGTCCTTTTTCCCTTGGAGCTTGGCCCTTCCCTTCCGGGTTATCGGCCAAGCCGCAGCGGGGTTATCCCGTCCGCAGCGGCACCATGAGCGAGCGTGGCCTTACGGGCAACAGAGATGACTGTCTTGGAGCTGACACAAAGCTGCTTCGCTGCACTCTGTTGCAGCATCGCAACTTAATCCCCGTCCGCTAGCAAAAGTTTTCCACGAATCGAGGCATCGTAGAAGGCCCGTCGAGGGATGGTCAGCCGCTTTGTGCTTCGCGCTGCATCTCCAGCGTCAACCAGCGCTCCTCGGCCGCGGCCAGTTCGGCTTCGGCCGCACCGAGCATGGCGGTCGCCTTCTGAAAGCGGCCGGGATCGCGGCTATACAAGCCGGGATCGGACAGAACCTCGCGCAGTTTGGCGATTCCCGTTTCCAACTCGGCCATGCGGACGGGCAGGGTCTTCAGCTCGTGCTGCTCCTTGAAGCCGAGCTTGTTGCGCGTCGGAGCAGCCTCCGCCCGCGTCGCCTTCTCCCGCGGCTCGGCCCGTTCGCGGGCCGGCTTCTCCCGCCCGTCGCTGCGGGCCTCCACGCCGCGCCCGCGCTGGGACAGCATGTCGGAATAGCCGCCGGCATACTCGACCCAGCGCCCCTCCCCCTCGCTGACCAGCACGGTCCCGGCCACCCGATCGAGGAAGTCGCGGTCGTGGCTCACCAGAATCAGAGTACCGGCATAGTCGCCGAGCATCTCCTGGAGGAGGTCCAGGGTTTCGAGGTCGAGGTCGTTGGTGGGCTCGTCGAGCACGAGGAGGTTGGAGGGCTGGGCGAGCGCTCGGGCGATCAGCAGCCGATTGCGCTCGCCACCCGAGAGTACGCTCACGGGCGTGCGCGCCTGTTCGGGCGCGAACAGGAAGTCCTTGAGGTAGCCGATGACGTGGCGGCTGCGCCCGCCCACCGTGACGCTGTCGCCGCTTCCGCCGGTCAGCACCTCCGTGACGGTCGCGCTCCCCTCCAGCACGGCACGGGCCTGATCGAGATGGACCATGTTGAGGCTGGTGCCGAGGCGCATTTCGCCCGAATCGGGCGCGAGCGCGCCAGTCAGCAGGTTAATCAGCGTGGTCTTGCCCGCCCCGTTCGGGCCGACGATGCCGAGCCGGTCGCCGCGCAGGACGCGCAGGGACAGGTCGTGGACGATCCGGCGCTCGCCGTAGGATTTCGAGACGTGCCTGGCTTCGGCGATGAGCGTGCCGGAGGCTTCGCCCTCGCTCGCCGTCAGCACCGCCTGCCCCACCGGGCGGCGGTGGTCGCGGCTCTGCTTGCGCAGGGTCTGCAGGTCGGAGAGGCGCCGCACGTTGCGCTTGCGCCGGGCGGTCACGCCGTAGCGCAGCCAGTGTTCCTCGTCGGCGATCTTGCGGTCGAGCTTGTGCTTGTCGCGTTCCTCCTCCTCGAAGAACGCGTCGCGCCACGCTTCGAAGCTCGAGAAGCCCTGCTCGATCCGGCGGGTCACGCCGCGGTCGAGCCAGATGGTGGAGCGCGACAGGGCCGAAAGAAAGCGGCGGTCGTGGCTGATGATGACGAGGGCCGAGCGCGTGCGCTTCAGCTCGGATTCCAGCCACTCGATCGCCGGGAGGTCGAGATGGTTGGTGGGCTCATCGAGCAGCAGGATGTCGGGCTCGGGCGCGA
Organism: Methylorubrum sp. SL192; assembly: GCF_026672325.1. Lineage (NCBI taxonomy): Bacteria > Pseudomonadati > Pseudomonadota > Alphaproteobacteria > Hyphomicrobiales > Methylobacteriaceae > Methylorubrum > Methylorubrum sp. SL192. The sequence goes on along the minus strand of NZ_JAPPQV010000003.1, from coordinate 2,403,617 downwards.
GTGCCTGGGCGAGCGCGGTCCGGCGCGCCTCGCCGCCCGACAGGCGCTGGGGGTTCTCCGTGCCGTCGAGGCCGAGACTCTCCAAGAGATAACGGGCGCGGTGCGCGTCGTCGCCCGGCGCGAGGCCGGATTCCGCGAAGGCCAGCGTCGTCTCGAAGCCGGAAAAGTCCGGCTCCTGCGCGAGGTAGCGGATGGTGGTGCCGGGCTGCACGAAGCGCACGGCGCGATCCGGCTCGACCAAGCCTGCGGCGATGCGCATCAGGGTCGACTTGCCCGAGCCGTTGCGGCCGACGAGGCAGGCGCGCTCGCCGGGCGCGATCGTCAGCTCGGCGCGTTCGATCAGCGGGGTTCCGCCGAAGGTGAGCGCAACGTCTTGAAGGGTGAGAAGCGGGGGAGCGGCCATGCCGGGCTTATGGCAGCAGCCGCACGCCGGAACAACGCAAGCGGGCGGCGCCTTCACGGCGATCGCCGGAAAGCGATAGCCCTGATTGTTTGCCGGCCCCGGTCGTCGGCACGCGCCTCCGCCGATTCAGGCTTTCCCGTCGCGCGGAGCCGGCGCTGCTTCGGGTGACGCGTTCAGGCGGTCGGGTTGGCCGGGCCGGTTGGGATCGAATCCGGGAGGCCGGGGCTCTCGACGGGAATCTCGGTTGGCGTGGTGCTGGGAGCCTCGGCGGGCGTTCCGCCGGGGATTTCAGGGCCGGGACCGGGCTCGGGGATCTGGGGCGAGTCGGGCGTTTCCGGTCCAGGCGTCTCGGGGCCGGGCACGGGAGTCTCCGGGATCGATCCGGGATTGGCCATAGGGGTCGAAGCCTCGCTGGCGGCGGGCACCGTGCCGCCGTGTGACGCCAACGAGGCGTCGCCGGGCCGGTTCCCGTGGCCCGGTTCCCGCGACGTCCCGGCTCCGGCTACTTCTTGGTCAGGAGGAGCTTGTTGCCCTCCTTGCCGACGATCTTCTGGATCTTCTGGGCGAACATGGAGAGCAGCAGAGGCATGCGCACCTCGACGCGCACCACGTCCTGGCCAACATCGATCTGGCCGTCCACGGTCTGGGTCATGGCCGTCACCGAGTAGTCGAGCCGGTCGCCGGTCCAGGCCAGGGTGTTGATGGCGATGCCACTCTTGCCGAGCGCCTCGCGCACGCGAACGGTGCCCTCGTCGATGCGCCGCCGGGCCTCGTCGCGGCCGAGTTCATGCGGAATCTCGACCACCATCGGCTTCGCCATCTCGGCTCCTCATCCCTTTGCAGCCCGGATCGAAAAGCGTTCCGGGCCTGCGCGTCATCGATTGAGACGAAGATGGGAAGGGGGCGGTTCCCCGGCAACGCCGGATGGAACGGAGGCGGTGTTCGCCTCAGCGCACCACGTTGAGCGAAACGTAGCTGACGCCCGACATGCCGATGGCGCGGGCCGAGCCACGGGCCAGATCGATCACCCGGCCGCCGATGAACGGGCCGCGATCGTTGATGCGCACCACGACCGAGCGGCCGTTGGACTGGTTCGTGACGCGGACGCGGGTGCCGAAGGGCAGGCTACGGTGGGCGGCGGTGTAGCCGTTGGGGTTGAACCGCTCCCCATTGGCCGTCTTCTTGCCGCTTCCGTACCAGGAGGCCCGGCCACCCTGGGCCTGGGCGGGCAGCGCCGAGAGGGCGCCGATGACGGTGGCGAGGCAGACGGCAGCGGTCCGGATAGAAACCTTCATCGAGGATCGCATTCCCTTGTTTTTGCGACGTGTTGTGAGCGCCGCGGAAAATGAGCCCGATCCCGGCTAAAATAAGACCGGGATTTTGCGCCGCGGCATGAGCCCAGGATCAGACTATCGAGGGCGGTTTCGGGGTTTCGGGTCGCGGCAAGCATTGATTACTTGGCTCGACGCCTGCGCTCGGTCTCTCGATATCCACAAAACTTGTCGCGAAAGAATTCAACGTCGCTCCGCAAGCGGCAGGGAAAGCCTTGACAAAGCTTCGGGCGCGCTTGCCCGAGCGGCAGCGCAGCCTTGCATTTGATGCATGGCGAAACCCGGCAAAAACTGCCGCCCCATATCGAGACGCAACCGTACGGCGACGGCAAACGCGACCTTTACCGTGATCGGGCCATGGTCCGGTTGTCAGTCGCGTAACCGGTGTTTGCCATGGCTTCCCCGCGTACCGCGGTCGTCGGCGCCACCGCCCGGAATCAAGTCTCGCGTACCGGGCGGATCGCGTCGGCGCCGCGGATGGGTCTTGCACCCTCCGTTCAGCGTCTTCCCAGCACCTTACCCCTCGACGAAATCCTGATCGGCGACTGTATCGCCGCGATGGACCGTCTGCCGGCGGAAAGCGTCGATTGTGTCTTCGCCGACCCGCCCTACAACCTCCAGCTCGGCGAGGCGGGATTGACCCGTCCCGATCAGAGCGTGGTCGATGCCGTCGACGACGACTGGGACAAGTTCTCCAGCTTTTCCGCCTATGACGACTTCACCCGCGCCTGGTTGAAGGCCGCGCGCCGCGTGATGAAGCCGAACGCCACGCTGTGGGTGATCGGTTCGTATCACAACATCTTCCGGGTCGGCAGCGCGTTGCAGGATCTCGGTTACTGGATCCTCAACGACATCGTCTGGCGCAAAGCCAACCCGATGCCGAACTTCCGTGGCAAGCGCTTCACCAACGCGCATGAGACCCTGATCTGGGCCTCGCGCTCGCCGCAGGCGAAGTACACCTTCCATTACGATGCCCTGAAGGCCGGCAACGAAGACCTTCAGATGCGCTCGGATTGGTTCATCCCGCTCTGCACGGGCGAGGAGCGGCTGAAGGACGAGGCGGGCCGCAAGGTCCACCCGACCCAGAAGCCGGAAGCGCTCCTGGCCCGCACGCTGCTGGCGGCGACCAATCCCGGCGACGTGGTGCTCGACCCGTTCTTCGGCACCGGCACGACCGGCGCGGTGGCCAAGCGCCTTGGCCGCCACTTCATCGGCTGCGAGCGCGACCCGACTTACGCCACCGCGGCGCGGGCTCGGATCGACAGCATCGAGACGCTGTCGGCCGCCTCGCTGGCGCTCGCGACGCCGAAGCGGGCCGAGCCACGCATCCCGTTCCTGAGCGTGGTCGAGGCGGGCCATGTCCGCCCCGGCGAGACGCTGACCGACGAGCGCCGCCGCTTCCGGGCGACGGTGCGGCCGGACGGCCAGCTCAGCGTCGGGCCGGCGATGGGCTCGATCCACAAGGTCGGCGCCCTGGTGCAGGGCCTGCCCGCCTGCAACGGCTGGACTTTCTGGCACGCCGAGCGCGGCGGAAAACTCGTCTGCATCGACGATTTTCGGACTGAGATGCGGGGCCAAGCCGGGGCGTAGCGCTCGTCGCGGTTACGAAAGGACAAGTCCTTTCGCGGGTGCAGGGCAGAGCCCTGCATCTTTCCCTATCGTGTCCGAATCGGCTTGGGCGCCTTCTTCACGATCCGCGCCAAATCCGAGGGCCGCGACGAGGCGAGCTTCGGGATCGGCCCGCGCCGCGGCGGCGGCTCGGGTTCCGGGATCGTGGCGAGATCGGGTTCGCGGACCGGAACCGGCTTCGGCGCCACCACGGGCACCGGGCCGGTGAGCGCGTGGGCGAGCACCTTCTTCATCGCACCGGGCAGCGGCTCGTTCTCCAGCGCGTCGCGGGGGGTGAAGCGCATGCCCTCCGGCGGCTTCGTGTCCGCCGCGACGCGGGCGAGAAACACCGTCAGTTCGAGCGGAAAATGGGTGAAGCCGTGCTTCACCACGCCGGGCAGGCGCTTCCAGCGGGCATCGAGCGGCGCGTCGAGCAGGCCCTTGGCCGGATCGTAATCGGGCAGCCAATCGCTCGTTGGCGGTTCGGCCATGGCGCCGAGCAGGCCTTCGGGAGGCCGCGTGCGTAGCAGGACCGCCTCGTCGCCGGCCCGCAGCGCGACGAAGGCCGCGCCCTTTCGCAAGATCCCCTTCTCCTTCTTCACTTTACGCGGAAACGTCTCCTGCAAACCGTCGGCGCGGGCGCGGCAGGGCAGCATCCACGGGCAGAGGGCGCAGGCCGGACGCTTCGGGGTGCACAGCGTCGCGCCGAGATCCATCAGCGCCTGCGCGAAATCGCCCGGCCGCCGGTCTGGCACCAGGGCCTGGGTGAACAGGCGGATCTGTGCACGGGCGGCGGGAAGCGGCGTCTCGATGGCGTGGAGACGGCTCATCACCCGCTCGACATTGCCATCGACCGCCGCCGCCGGCCGGTCGAAGGCGATCGCGGCGATGGCGCCGGCCGTGTAGGCGCCGATGCCGGGCAGCTTGCGCAGGCCGTCTTCGGTGTCGGGAAACCCGCCGGCGCTCGCGACCGATTTGGCGCAGGCATGCAGGTTGCGGGCGCGGGAGTAGTAGCCGAGCCCGGCCCAGGCCGCCATCACTGCCTCTTCCGGCGCGGCCGCGAGCGCCGCGACATTGGGAAACAGCGTCAGGAACTTTTCGAAGTAGGGTTTGACCGCCGTGACGGTGGTCTGCTGCAGCATCACTTCCGAGAGCCAGACCCGGTAAGGGTCGGGTGTCTCACCCGGCAGCGCCCGCCAAGGCAGTGCCCGGCGGTGGCGGTCGTACCAAGTGAGGAGGTCGGCGGCCAAGGCGGCAGGCATGGCCCGTCCATAGCGGGAGCGCGGCTGCGAAAACAGCGCCTTGCCGAAATGTGACGCGGCGGCGTCCTCGCTCCCTCGTGCGGCGCTCCCGACTCCCGTGCCGGCCGCAATTCGGGTAGGTTGTGAATGGGGCGCGTCCGTTATGCCGCCCTTGTGTTCCGGAGTGCCGATGGCGCGCGTCAAACCGCTGAGCGAACTGATCGAGGGCTGCATCGGCCCGGCCTTCGCCGCGCAGGGCTTCGCCTCCTCCGACATCCTCGCCGCGTGGCCGGACATCGTCGGCGCGCGGCTCTCCGAGGCCTGCCAGCCGGTCAAGCTCGAATGGCCGCGCCGGGCCCGCCGCGACGCGGAGGGCCGGCCGGAGCCCGGCACCCTGGTGGTGCGGGTGGAAGGCGCCTTTGCCCTCGAACTCCAGCATCTCGCGCCGATCGTGATCCAGCGCGTCAACGCGCATTACGGCTGGGCCTGCATCGGCAAGATCGTCATGCGCCAGGACCGCGTGCACCGGGCCACACGCCGCGTCCCGCAGAAAGCCCTCGACCCGGCCCGGCGCGGCGAGGTGGCGCTGGCGGTGGCGCGCATCGAGGAGGAGCGGCTGCGCGACGCCCTCGACCGGCTCGGCATCGCCGTGGTCGCACGGCGATAGCGACGCGGGCCGGAGCCTCGTGCGGGGCATCTGATCCAGGACGATGTTCAGCACTCGTGTTGTGGCATCGTCTTTTTTCCGAGAGCCGGCACCACCTTTCGGGCCGATGCTTTGGCGGCGCATCAACGCAAGGACGTGCGGGCGGCGGCGCGGCGTGATAAGCGGCTCGCGAAAGGCCGTGCGGCGACGCGTCCCCCGGCCGGACGGAGCCGTTCCGTCCTATCCTGCGCGGTATCGGGCCGAATGCGGCCCGCGAACGGAGCCCGCCCCTGCCATGATCACCCGGCGCGACGCCCTGAAACTGACCGGCCTTGCCCTCGGCACCGCCGCCCTGCTTCCCCGCCTGACCTTCGAGGCGCTGGCGCAATCGGCCGACACGGCCGCGCTGATGCAGCCCGGCCCCCTCGGCGATGTCTGGCTCGGGCCGGCGGACGCCAAGGTGACAATCATCGAATACGCTTCGATGACCTGCTCGCACTGCGCCCACTTCCACGCGACGACGTGGCCGGTGCTGAAGGAGCGCTACATCGACACCGGCAAGGTGCGCTTCACCCTGCGCGAGTTCCCGCTCGATCCGCTCGCCACCGCCGCCTTCATGCTGGCCCGCTGCGACGGCGAGGCGAAATACTACCCGATCACCGATCTGCTGTTCGACCAGCAGCAAAACTGGGCTTTCGTGCGCAAGCCGCAATCGCCCGTCGATGCCCTGGAGCAGCTCCTGCGTCAGGCCGGGTTCTCGAAGGAGAAGTTCGAGGCCTGCCTGAAGGACCAGAAGACCTACGCCGCCATCAACGCGGTCAAGACACGCGGCCTCGACACCCTCAAGGTCGAATCGACGCCGACCTTCTTCATCAACGGCGAGAAGCGCGCCGGCGCCCTCTCGATCGAGGAAATGGAGAAGATCATCAAGCCGATCCTGGGGGCCTGATCCGGCTTCCGAAAGCCGTGGAAAAATGAAGAATTATGTTGTTCCATCAACAACTTAATAGGCAGTTTGGCCGCCTTGACACTCAAGGTTGGCGAAACTATGGTGCGCCGCGCCGAGGGGGTGCAACCTTTCCCTCCGCTCCCGACGACATGTGGGGTCGCCCGTGAGTGGCGGCCCGGCAAATGATGGGAGCGGGCCGGAAAAGGCTCCCGCCGACGGCGATCTCTCCGCGAGGCTCAAGCGTCTCGAGACGCAGCTCGAAGGCAAGCGGCCCAGCGCCGGGCCCGACAAGCTTGCGCGCACCGGCACGTCCGGCGGGTCTGCCCCGCTCGGTCAGGCCATGCGGCTCTCGACCGAGTTCATCGCGGGCGTGATCGCCGGGGGAATCCTCGGCTACATCGTCGATCATCTCTTCGGCTCCAAGCCGTGGGGCATGATCGTGCTGCTGATGCTGGGCTTCGTGACGGGGATCTACAACGTCATGCGGGTCAGCGGCTTCAGCACCAAGAAAACTGAGAAAGATCGCCGGTAACGGTCTCCAAGACGCCTCAGGGGTCTTGAGACTCGCCCGGCATCGTGTAAGGGCGACGCGCGACAGACGGGAGCCGCAAAGGCTTCCTCGCGCGACACACAAAGGGGCGGAAGCGGGCACATGGCGGTCAGTATCGACCCGATCCACCAGTTCGAGCTGCAGCCGCTCGTCTCGCTGGGTCACATCGGCAACCAGCAGCTCGCGTTCACGCAATCGGCTCTGTACATGTTCGCCGCGGTGGGCATCATCGCGCTGCTGACCATCGTGGCGACCTCCGGGCGCTCCGTGGTTCCGGGCCGTCTCCAGGCGCTGGCCGAGACGCTCTACGAATTCATCGCCGACACGGTGCACCAAGCGACCGGCGAGGACGGCAAGCGCTTCCTGCCGCTCGTGTTCTCCCTGTTCATGTTCGTGCTCATCCTGAACCTGCTCGGGATGATCCCCTACGCCTTCGCGGTGACCAGCCACCTCATCGTCACCTTCGGCCTCGCGCTGGTCGTGATCCTGACCGTGGTGATCTACGGCGTGGCCAAGCACGGCACCCACTTCCTCGGCGTGTTCGTGCCGTCGGGCGTGCCGAAGCCGCTGCTGCTCATCATGGTGCCGATCGAGATCGTGTCGTTCCTGTCGCGGCCGATCAGCCTCTCGGTTCGTCTCTTCGCCAATATCCTGGCCGGCCACATCGCGCTGAAGATCTTCGCCTTCTTCGTGGTCCAGCTACTGGTTGCCGGTGCCTGGGGCGTGCTCTCGCCCCTGCCGCTCGCGCTTACCATCGCGCTGACGGCTCTCGAGTTCCTCGTCGCGGCCCTTCAGGCTTACGTCTTCGCGACGCTGACGGCGGTCTATCTCGCCGACGCCCTCCACCCCGGCCACTGATCCGTCCCGGCCGGACCCTTCCGCCCTCAACGAACCCCGTTCGAACTTCAGGAGTGTTTCATGGATCCCGTCGCTGCGAAGTACATCGGCGCCGGTCTCGCCTGCCTCGGCATGGCGGGCGCCAGCATCGGCCTCGGCAACCTGTTCGGCCAGTTCTACGCGGGCGCCCTGCGCAACCCGTCGGCCGCCGATAGCCAGCGCACCAACCTCCTCCTGGGCTTCGCGCTCACCGAGGCGCTCGGCATCTTCTCGCTGCTCGTCGCGCTGCTGCTCCTCTTCGCCGTCTGACGCGTCGTTCTTCGGGGGGGCGCGGGCCGGCTAGAGAGCCCGCCCCGCGCTCCCCCGCTCGTTGAGAGTGCCTCGCGAAACCTCCTCTGCGCGGTCGTCCGTCCTTCGTCACGAAGGCGCAGCGGCGGTTTCGTGAGAGACACCGATCCGGCCGCTCCGTCCGCGGAGCCGGCCTTCCGACGTCACCGGACAGGGCCATGGCCGAGCAGAAGAATCCCCTCACGACTCCCTCCCCGAACGCGGACACGACGATCGTCCCGGCGGGAAGCCCGCACACCCATACCGAGCAGCCCTCCGGCGGCCATGGCGGTGCCTTTCCGCCCTTCGAGAGCCACACCTTCCTCTCGCAGTTGATCTGGCTCGCGCTGGCCTTCGGCCTGCTCTACTACCTGATGTCCAAGGTTGCGCTGCCGCGCATCGAGGCGATCCTCGGCAACCGCGCCGGCCGGCTCTCGTCCGATCTGACCGAGGCGCAGCGCATGAAGACCGAGGCCGACGCCGCCGGCGCCGCCTACGAGAAGTCTCTGCGCGAGGCCCAGGCGAAGGCGCAGGCCATCGCCCAGGAGACCCGCAACAGCCTCTCGGCCGAGGCCGACGCCAAGCGCAAGACGCTCGAAGCCGAGCTGAACCAGCGGCTCGCCGTCTCCGAGGCGACCATCCGCACGCGCACGACGGAAGCCATGGGCAATGTCCGCGCGATTGCGGGCGAGACCGCCTCGGCGATCGTCGAGCGACTGACCGGCCAGGCCCCCGACCAAGCGAGCCTGAACCGCGCCCTCGACGCGACGCCCGCCGTACACTGATCCGAGGGCCGGCCCGTTGCCGGCCCCTCCCATCCGACCCCGCCCCGGCCCGCCGGGCGGAGGGCCGATCAAGGGTTTGAGACCGACATGTTGTTGACCGCGGAATTCTGGGTCGCCGTCGCCTTCGTGGCGTTCCTGGTCATCGTCTGGCGGGTCGGCGGCTTCTCGATGATGACCAACGGGCTCGACAGCCGCGCCAAGCGCGTGCGCAACGAGCTCGACGAGGCCCGCCGCCTGCGTGAAGAAGCCGCGGCCGTGCTCGCCGACTACAAGCGCCGCCGCACCGAGGCCGAGCGTGAAGCCGAGGCCATCATCGCCGGTGCCCGCGAGGATGCCGAGCGCATCGCCGCCGAGGGCCATGCCCGCCTCAACGATTTCGTTGCGCGCCGCACCAAGAGCGCCGAGGCCAAGATTGCCCAGGCCGAGGCGCAGGCCTCCGCCCAGGTTCGGGCCGCGGCGGCTGACGCGGCCGTGAAGGTCTCCGAGACCCTGCTGCGTGAGCGCCTCCAGGGCGCGGCGGCGCAGGATCTCCTTCGTGCCAGCCTCGGCGACGTGAAGAGCCGCCTTCAGGCCTGAGCCTGACGCTTCCGATCGCACGGGCCCTTGCCGGGTTTTGGTAAGGGCACGGCGCAAATCGGCAAGCGGCAGCGATCGGAGCCGCTACGGTTCGCGGGCGTGTTCGCGGGCCGGCCTGTTACCGACTTGATCGGTCCTGCGACACCCGGCCCTGCCGGGTGTTTTCGCGTGTGGGGCTAGCCGAATGCGCTGCGGTGCCGCAGAACGGGGCTGATCCCGTTAAAAATTTTGAAGACAGGCGAAAAATCACCTGTGCTTGGCCTGTGATGCCGCGGCGTGTACGAATAGTGCCTGAAAAACACCCCCGTGAACGCCGACGGGAGAGCGGGTGGGTTTGCCCGTAAACAACGAAAAGAGGCTACGCTCATGAGCGCCGGAACTGCGACCGACACCACCGACCTCGACTCCTTCTTCTCGGCTCATCTTGCCGAGACCGATCCCGAGATCGCCAAGGCCATCTCGCAGGAGCTGGGCCGGCAGCAGCACGAAATCGAGCTGATCGCGTCCGAGAACATCGTCTCGCGCGCCGTGCTCGAAGCGCAGGGCTCGGTCCTGACCAACAAGTACGCCGAGGGCTATCCGGGCCGGCGCTACTACGGCGGCTGCCAGTTCGTGGACATCGCCGAGGAGCTCGCCATCGACCGGGCCAAGCGCCTGTTCGGCTGCGGCTTCGCCAACGTGCAGCCGAATTCCGGCTCGCAGGCGAACCAGGGCGTGTTCATGGCCCTGATGCAGCCCGGCGACACCTTCCTCGGCCTCGACCTCGCGGCCGGCGGCCATCTCACCCACGGCGCCCCCCCGAACGTTTCGGGCAAGTGGTTCAAGCCGGTCTCCTACACCGTGCGCCGCGAGGACCAGCGCATCGACATGGAGCAGGTCGAGCGCCTCGCCCAGGAGCACAAGCCGAAAGTGATCATCGCCGGCGGCTCGGGTTACCCGCGTCACTGGGACTTCGCGAAGTTCCGTGAGATCGCCGATTCCGTCGGCGCCTACTTCTTCGTCGACATGGCCCACTTCGCCGGCCTCGTCGCCGCGGGCCTGCACCCGTCGCCGTTCCCGCACGCGCACGTCGCCACCACGACGACGCACAAGACCCTGCGCGGCCCGCGCGGCGGCATGATCCTGACGAACGACGAGGCGCTGGCCAAGAAGTTCAACTCGGCGATCTTCCCCGGCCTCCAGGGCGGCCCGCTGATGCACGTCATCGCCGCCAAGGCGGTGGCCTTCGGCGAGGCGCTGAAGCCCGAGTTCAAGATCTACGCCAAGCAGGTGATCGACAACGCCCGCGCGCTGGCCGACACCATCATCTCCGGCGGCTACGACATCACCTCGGGCGGCACCGACAACCACCTGATGCTGGTCGACCTTCAGAAAAAGGGCCTGACCGGCAAGGCGGCCGAGGCGGCGCTCTCCCGGGCCGACATCACCTGCAACAAGAACGGCGTGCCGTTCGACCCGCAGAAGCCGACGATCACCTCCGGCATCCGTCTCGGCACCCCGGCCAGCACCACCCGCGGCTTCGGCGTCGCCGAGTTCAAGCAGGTCGGCTCGCTGATCGTTCAGGTGCTCGATGGCATCGCCGAGAAGGGCGATGGCGGTGACGCGGCGGTCGAGGCGGCGGTGAAGGAGAAGGTCCACGCCCTCACCGATCGGTTCCCGATCTACGCCTGAGCCTGACAAAAACACCTCCGGCCCGTGACGCGGGCCGGTGCGGCCGCGGATCTCCCGATCCGCGGCCGCTGTCGTTTCAGGGTCGCCTCAAAGTTAATCCACGTAAGGTTTGTCGTTCCGGGGAGTGTACACGTCGCTGCATCCTTGAAATGATGGGGTCGAGCCCTCCTTCGCCTGAAGGTTGCGCGGCACCGCTCGGGAGGGCGACCCTGCATCTCTCGCTTCACACGGATTACGGCCTGCGTCTGCTCATGCACCTGACGCTGGCCGAGCGGGGCGTCTGGGTCGCGACCCCGGCCGTCGCGCAACGCTTCGACATCTCGGTGCACCACCTCCAGAAGATCGCCCAGACGCTGGTCCGGGCCGGTGTCGTCGAGGCCAGGCAGGGCCGCTCCGGCGGCGTGCGTCTCGCACGGGACGCCCGCGAGATCCGGCTCGGACGGCTCGTCGCCGATCTGGAGGGAGTCGGCACCGTTGTCGATTGCCGGCGCGACCCCTGCCCGCTCCTGGGCCGCTGCCGCCTCAAATGGGCCTTCGACGCGGCGGAGCAGGCGTTCTTCCTCGAACTCGACCGCCTCACCCTCGCCGACGTGGTGGCCGGGCCGACGGCAGCCGCACTCCGCGCCCTCTTCCGCGCCGAGCCGGGAGACGGGGGGGCGACGCCCGCCGCGCCCGTTCCGACCGATCCGACTCCTAGCAATTGAGCGGCTTCTGGCAATTGAGCGGCGGGTGGGGCAGAGAGGGGCGGCTTTTGAGAGCGTCTGGGATGAGGTGGTGAGCGCGCGATGCGGTGTCCGTTCTGCGGAGGTCCCGACACCCAGGTGAAGGATTCACGGCCGAGCGAGGATTCCTCGGCGATCCGTCGCCGCCGCGTCTGCCCGGATTGCGGCGGACGCTTCACGACCTTCGAGCGGGTGCAATTGCGCGAACTCGTCGTGCTCAAGCGCTCGGGCAAGCGCGTGCCGTTCGACCGCGACAAGCTCCAGCGCTCGATCGATGTGGCGCTGCGCAAGCGCACGGTCGATCCCGAGCGGGTGGAGCGCCTCGTCAGCGGCATCACCCGGCGCCTGGAGAGCGGCGGCGAGGGCGAGGTCACTAGCGAGGCCATCGGCGAGGCGGTGATGGAGGGCCTGAAGGGGCTCGACGACGTCGCCTATGTCCGCTTCGCCTCGGTCTACAAGAATTTTCGCGAGGCACAGGACTTCCAGGATCTGCTCGGCACCCTCGGTGAGCGGTTGGAGGGCGAAGGCGACCTGCCCGAAGACGGGGAGGCTGCGCCCGCCCCTCCCGACGAGGTGGTTGCCGCCCCGCGCCGCGGCCGTCCGGCCCGGAAGCGGGCGTGACGGGGCGAGCCGTGGACCTGTCCGAGCAGCAAGCCCTCGACCGGCGCGCCATGCGCCTCGCCCTCGCGCTGGGGCGGCGCAATCTCGGCCGAACCTGGCCAAATCCGAGCGTCGGCGCCGTCGTCGTGGCCGAGGGCCGCATTGTCGGGCAGGCGGTCACGGCGGTCGGCGGTCGCCCGCATGCGGAGCCGCTGGCGCTCGCCATGGCCGGCGAGGCCGCGCGCGGGGCCACCCTCTACGTCACCCTCGAGCCCTGCTCGCATCACGGCCGCACGCCGCCCTGCACCGACGCGACGATCGCCGCCGGGATCGCCCGCGTGGTCACCGCGATCGAAGATCCCGATCCGCGGGTGGCCGGGCGCGGCCATGCAGGTTTGCGCGCCGCCGGGATCACGGTGGAAACCGGCCTGCTGCGCGAAGTGGCCGCCCGCGATCATCGCGGCCATTTCTCCCGCGTGACGCGCGGACGCCCGAGCCTGCATCTCAAGCTCGCCCGGACCCGCGACGGCTTCGCCGCGCCCTCGACCGGCGAGCGCCTGAAGATTACTGGTCCGGTCGCGGACGGCGCGGTGCATCTGTGGCGGGCGCATGCCGACGCGATCATGGTCGGCATCGGGACGGCTCGCGCCGACGACCCTTCGCTAACGGTCCGGCTTCCGGGGCTCGCTGAGCGCTCGCCGCTGCGGATCGTGCTCGACTCGACGTTGCGCCTCAACCCCGCCAGCCACCTCGTGCGCGGGGCCCGCGACCTGCCGACCCTGGTTCTGACCGGGCGCGGCGCCCCGGCCCATGCCCGGCGGATGCTCGCCTCCTTCGGCGTCGAGATCGCCTTCGTTCCGACCGACGCGGGGGGCCGCATAGACTTACCCGCCGCGCTGAAAGCGCTGGCGGAGCGCGGCCTGACCCGGATCTGCAGCGAGGGCGGACCGGCGCTTGCCGACGCGCTCGCGGCGCACGATCTCATCGATGCCTGCACGCTCATCACCGGCTCCGTCATGCTGGGCGAGGCCGGCGGCTTGCCGGCGCTCGGGGCCAACCTCGCCCGCCGTCTCGCCGACGGCTCCCTGAGCATGGTCGAGACCCGCGATTACGGCCCCGACACGGCGGTCACCTACGAGAGGATCTGACATGTTCACCGGACTCGTCAGCGATGTCGGCCGCGTCGTCTCGGTGGAGGGCTCGGAGCGCCTGCGCCGGATCGTGATCGAGAGCGCCTACGATCCCGCCGGCATCGCGCTCGGCGCCTCGATCGCCTGCTCCGGCCCGTGCCTCACCGCCGTCGCGGTCGAGCCGCACGGGGCGGGTTGCCGCTTTTCGGTCGATGCCGCCGCTGAGACGCTCGCCCGCACCACCGTGGGCGCGTGGCGCGAGGGCACGCGGCTCAACCTGGAACGCTCGCTCAAGCTCGGCGACGAACTCGGCGGCCATCTCGTCACCGGCCATGTCGACGGCGTCGCCGAGATCCTCGCCCGCGAGACGATGACCGGCGAGGACAACCCCTGGGGCGCGAGCGAGCGCTTCACCCTACGGGCGCCAGCGGCGCTCGCCGGCTTCATCGCCGAGAAGGGCTCGATCTGCCTCGACGGCACCTCGCTCACCGTCAACGCGGTCTCGGGCCACGATTTCTCGGTGCTGCTGATCCCGCACAGCCTCTCCGTCACGACCTGGGAGGAGCGCCGTGAGGGGGATCGGATCAATCTGGAGGTCGATCTGCTCGCCCGCTACGCCGCGCGCCTCGCCGAGACGCGCGGGTTGTTGCCGGCGTGAGGACCGGTCCGGCTTACTTGCCGTCGTAGGAGGCGGCGAGACTGTTCATGATCTGGTTCGTCTCGGCGTCGTACTTCTTGTCACCCTCCGGCGAGGCCCAGTAGCTCACCAGCAGATGGCGCTGGCTCTCGGCTTTCGGCACGACCGAGAGGTAGCGCAGCACCGTCGGCTTGCCCTCGTAGGTCGCCGGATATTCGGTGACCTTGAGGGCGTAGGTCGGGAAATCGACCTCCTTCGACTGGCCCTCGCCGGTCACCTTGACCCCTTGTTCCTTGAAGTAGGCGTTGTGCTCGCCGAGCAGGGTGTCGAACTGGGTGGGCTTGTAGCTCTCGAACCAGAGATAGATTTCCTCGTCCGCGGTCCGCGCCTGGACGCCACGGTCGATCGTGGTCACCTTCCACGCAGCCGGGATCTCGACGGAAATCGGTCGATCTCCGGTGACGACCGTAACCTTCTTGGCAAGGGCGGCGCTGCCGGCCAGCAGAAAGAAGGCGAGTGCCGCGCCGGCCAAGAATTTCGGCGATCCGATCGTCATGAATATCCCCTATCGGCCCGCCTCGTTGTGAACGAGCCGGCGCTAGACTTGCCGGCGGTCCCGTTTTTCGGCAATGCACGACCGTCCCAAATCGACAGAAACCTTTTCGCCGAGACCGAGTGACCCGGGAATCGTGTCGATGGGGCCTCCGCATTGAGTGCCTGCAGGATGCCTCTCCGGCTCGACAAGTTTTCGTGAGAAGGCCACCGGATCATTTGTGAGGAAGACTTAACTCTTCCCATCGAATGCTCCGCGTCGATTCGGAGTCGTTTCGTGAAAGGGCGGTAGCCACCATGACGGTTACAGGACGCCGCGACCGGGTGCTGGCGGCACTGACGGCGCTGAGCGGTGCCCTCCTCCTCGCCGTCCTTCTGGGACGGGGCGCGCTGCGCGATGCCGGCTTCAACTCGCACGGGGCGCTGGCCGACGCGTTCCTGCACGGCCGGCTCTGGGTCGAGCGCTGCCCCGAGATCGATTGCGCCGTGTTCGAGGGGCGCACCTACATCATCTTCCCGCCGCTGCCGGCACTGCTGCTGACGCCGTTCGTCGCCCTGTTCGGCTTTCCCGGCTTCAAGGGCCTCGTGCTTCTCGGCCTGGGCCTGTCGGCCCTGAGCCTGCTCGCCTGGAGCCGCATCTTCCGCGCGCTGGAGGTCGAGCGCGGGCAGGCGTTGTGGCTGCTCGCCGCGCTCGCCTTCGCCAGCCCGCTCTATCAGGTCACTCTGCGCTCCGACGGCGTCTGGTTCTTCTCCCAGACCGTCGGCTTCCTGATGATGACGTTGAGCCTGTGGGCGGTGATCTGTCGGAGTTCGCTGCCGCTCGCCGGATTGTTCGTCGGCCTTGCCTTCCTGTGCCGGCAGATGGCGATCTTCTATCCGCTGTTCCTGCTGGTTCTGGCCCTACCCCGCGGGCGCCCGCTGCTGGCGAATCCGGCCTCGGTGGCGAAATCCGCGATGCTGGCGGGCCTGTTCGTCGCGGCCGCCATCGCCGTCTACTGCGCCTACAACGCCGCGCGCTTCGGAAGCCCGTTCGAGACCGGCTACGCCTTCATCCACAATCCCGGACAGGACAGCTTCATCTGGCGGCGCATCACCGAGGGCGGCCTGTTCTCGCGCGACTACCTGCTGTTCAACACGCTCTACCTGTTCCTGCAGGGGATCCATTTCGAGTTCGGTGGCCCCCGGCTGACGGAGCTCGTGGGCTTCGACAAGGCCGGCACGGCGCTCCTCGTGGCGAGCCCATGGCTGCTGCTGGCCTTCTACGCACGGCTCGACCGGGTCTTCGCCGCCGGGGCCGCGACCATCGCGGTCATCGCCGGGATCACCCTGTTCTACCACTCGAACGGCGCCGAGCAGATCGCGACCCAGCGCTACGCCCTCGACTGGCTGCCGATTCTGATCGTGCTGATGGTGCGTGGGGAACGCCCGCCGGCTTTCGCCGCCCTACCAATCCTCGTCACCTGGGGGGTCGTCGCCAACCTCGCCGTGGTGACGCTGCTGGCCCTCTACCGGCTCTGAGGCTGAGGCCGCAGAGTTGCGCCGAAGGTGAGAAGCCGGTGGCCGAGGTAGTTCGCCACGGCGCCGACGGCGATGCCGACGCCGTGGCCGAGGGCTTGCGCCACGGCCGGCCTTAGATCCGGCAGCAGGCCGGTCAGGCCGTCGATCATCAGCGTGCTAACCGCGAGGACCACCGCCGCGCCGACGGCGTTGACCACGAGGAACAGGGCGAGCTGCCCGGAGAGCGACCCATGCGAGGCCGCCCGGAACACGAAGGCGCGGTAGAGCCAGAAGCCGGCGGCCATGCCGATGCCATAGGCCACGATCAGGGCCGCCTCGAACGGCAGCACCAACGAGAGCAGGATCCGC
The DNA here is from genome assembly GCF_026672325.1 of Methylorubrum sp. SL192. NCBI lineage: Bacteria > Pseudomonadati > Pseudomonadota > Alphaproteobacteria > Hyphomicrobiales > Methylobacteriaceae > Methylorubrum > Methylorubrum sp. SL192. Next base: position 2,387,186 of record NZ_JAPPQV010000003.1, on the reverse strand, counting down.
GCGAGCCAGTTGATCGCCGCCGCCGAGCCCCCGGCGATCAGGAAGCGGACGACCTCGCTTCGCATCACAGCCCGAACCCTTGTGGCAGGAGACTGGGCGGCAGGCCGAATGCCGCCACCGCGAAGGCGAGGCCGGCCACACCCGCGAGCACGAGGCTCGGGCGGTCCCTGACCGCGAAGGCGACCGGGTCGTCGTGGAGCGCGTCGCGGCCGGCCAGCAGCCAGACCCGGCCCATGAACAGGACGAGGATCAGCGGGAAGCTCCACAGGGCCAGCGGCGCGGCGAGCGCCGCGTGGCGGAACGCCTCGTTGGCGAGATACAGGATGAAGATGACGACGCTGGCGAGTCCCGAGGCGATGCCGAAGGCGAGCACCACCGGCTCGTCCGCCGGCTCGTAGCCGCGCCCGGCGATGGTGCCGGCCTGGCCGCGCCGCGCGGCCCCGCGCAGCTCCGTGTGGCGCTTGGCGAAGGACAGCGAAGTGAACAGGAACATCGAGAAGGTCAGGAGCCAGGGCGACCACGCCACCGCGACCGCCGCGACGCCGACCGCGATGCGCAGCGAGAACAGGCTCCCGAGCGTCAGCGCGTCGAGCATCGGCACTCGCTTCAGCCACGCGGAGTAGGTCAGCGTCAGGGCGAGATAGGCGAGCACGCCGGTGAGCACCGCCGCCCCGGCCCAGGCCGCAACCGCCAGCCCGCCCGCGAGGCCGAGCACGATTGCCGCCAGACCGGTGGCGATGGGAAGTTGGCCGCTCGCCAGGGGGCGCTCGCGCTTCGACCAGTGCGCCCGATCGTGGGAGAGGTCGAGCAGGTCGTTCAGGAGGTAGCTCGCCGAGGCGACGAGTCCGAGCGCGAGAAAGGCCAGACCGGCGCTCCCCCAGGCTTGCGCGTCCCCTGCCCGGCCGCCGAGGACGAGCGGCACGAAGACCAGGGCATTCTTGGCCCATTGGTGCAGGCGCAGGGCCTTGAGCAATGCGTGCGAACGCGAGGCGGCAGGAAATTCCTCGACCGGCTTGTCGAGCCGCCGGGCCGCGCGGAGCACGGAACCGGAGGCTCCGACGACGATCACCCGCCGGGCCGCGGCCCAGACCGGAAGGTCGGCCGCGGCATCGCCCGCGTAATCGAAGCCCTGCGGATAGAGCGCCCGGAGCTGCGCGGCCTTGGCCTCCCCTTTGAGGTTGCGCACCCCGTCGCTCGCCACCACCCGGTCGAAGACGGGAAAACGCCGCAGGGCGCGCAGGGCCATCAGCTCGTCGGCGGCGGTGGCGAGCACGATCTCCTGGCCCGCCGCCCTTTGCGCCTCGATATGGGCGAGCAAAGCCGCGTTGGCCGGCAGAGTCGCGACGTCGAGCACAGCACCTTCCGCGATGCGGCGCTTGAAGAAGGCCCGCCCCCGCGGCAGCCACAGCAGCATCACCAGCAGCATCAGCGGGTTGCGCCGCAGCAGCGCGATGATCCCTTCCAGAAGGAGATCCGTGCGCAGCAGCGTGCCGTCGAGGTCGATCACCAGCGGCACCGGCCGCAACGCCGAGGCCGCGTCCTCGATCAGGATGGGGGCCGTCTCCGCCCTTCGCGCATGCGCCGTCGCCATGCTGGATAACCCCCGTTTCCAGTGCGGGATCGATGGTCGAAGGCCCGCAAACTTGCGTTCGACAGTCTATCGCCGGGACAGACTTCGGTCCGGTTAATAAGGGGCACCGCAGGTTGTGACGGCGGTACTTCCGCCTGATTTGATTGATCAAACCTTCTCGGGCCAACCGAAAGGCGAAGCTTCTCCGGGCCGGAACATGCGCCCCGGTCGCGCACCCGCCGCGCCCCGTGCCGCTTGTGGAGCCCGCGGCACTTGGGCTAACCCTCCGGCCCGCCCCGAACATTCGTGAACTCGCCCCGGAACGACAGTCGCATGGTCTCCCAACGCCGGGACGCGGACGCGCCCAAGGACAGCCCCAAAAGCATCCTCGAAAGCCTCGCCGGCACCCGCGTGCTCGTGGTCGAGGCGCGCTACTACGACGACATCGCCGACGAATTGCTGGCCGGTGCCCGCGCGGCCATCGAAGCGGTCGGCGCCGAGGCGCGGGTCTTCACGGTGCCGGGTGCCCTCGAGATCCCCGCCGCCATCGCGATCCTGATGGATGCCGGTCGCAAGGCCGGCGGCCCCTACGATGCGGCGGTGGCGCTCGGCTGCGTCATCCGCGGCGAGACCGGCCATTACGACATCGTCGCCGGCGAGAGCGCCCGCGCGCTGATGGACCTTTCCGTGGCCGAGCACCTGCCGCTCGGCAACGGCATTCTCACCGTGGAGACCATGGAGCAGGCGCTCGCTCGCGCCCGGGTCTCCGACATGAACAAGGGCGGCGGTGCAGCGGAGGCGGCCCTGAGCCTCCTCGCCATCAAGCGCGCCGCCAACCTGGAACCCGCCCGATGACAGACCCCGCCGCGACACCGGCCCAACCGAAGCCGAACGCCCGCACCGGTGCCCGCCTCGCCGTGGTGCAGGCGCTCTACGAGATGGAGATCTCGGACAAGGGCGTGATCGAGGCGCTCGCCGAGTTCGAGGCCTTCTGGATCGGTCAGGAGGTCGATGGCGTCGTCCACCCGCCGGCCGAGATCGCGTTCTTCCGCGACGTGCTCCGCGGTGCCGTGGAGGAACAGCGCGCCATCGACCCGAAGCTCGATACGGCGCTGGCGAAGGGCTGGCCGCTGCGCCGGCTGGAAGCGGTGCTGCGCGCCATCCTGCGGGCAGGCGCCTATGAGCTGATGTTCCGCCGCGACGTGCCGGCCCGCGCCGCGATCTCGCAATATGTCGAGGTCGCCTACAGCTTCTATGGCGGCGACGAGCCGGGCATGGTCAACGCCGTGCTCGACCGGGTCGGCCGCGAGGTGCGCTCCACCGAGTTCGGCATCCCGGCCGCTCCCGGCCCGGCGAAGAAGGGCTGACCGGAATGGCGCGCGCGGGCGAGGAGGCGCTGATCGCGCGCTACTTCGCGCCGCTCAGCGGCCCCGGCGCCGAGGGCCTGCGCGATGACGCCGCGAGCCTGACGCCGACGCCCGGCCACGACCTCGTGGTGACCGCCGACGCCATCGTGGCCGGCGTTCACTACTTTCCCGACGACCCGCCCGGCTCCATCGCCAGCAAGGTGCTCGGCGTGAACCTGTCGGATCTCGCCGCCAAGGGCGCCACTCCGCGCGGCTTCCTCCTCACCCTCGCGCTGCCCGACGACTGGACCGAAGCGTGGCTCGCGGGTTTCGCCGAGGGTCTTGGCGAAGCGAGCCGCGCCCATGGCTGCCCGCTGCTGGGCGGTGACACCGTGCGCTCCGGCGGCCCGGCGCTCATCGGCGTAACCGCCTTCGGCGAGGTGCCGGCCGGCGCGATCCTGCGGCGGCAGGCGGCGCAAGCGGGCGACCGGCTCTGCGTCAGCGGCACCATCGGCGACGCGGCTCTGGGCCTCGCCCTGCGGCTCGCGCCCGATCCCGCGCTGGCGCCCGTCCACCGCGATGCGCTCCTCGATCGCTACCTTCACCCGCGCCCGCGGCTGGCGCTCGCCCCCGTGCTGCGGCGCCACGCCCGCGCGGCCATGGACGTCTCGGACGGACTGGTGGGCGATCTGACGAAGATGTTCACCGGCACCGGCCTGACCGCCCGGATCGAGGTTCCGGCGGTGCCGCTCTCCCCGGCGGCGCAGGCGGCCATCTCCGGCGACGCCAGCCGGCTCGATACGGCTCTCACCGGCGGGGACGATTACGAGATCCTCTGCGCGGTGCCGCCCGGTTCCGTAGGCGCGTTCCTGGCCGAGGCCCGGGCCGCCGGGGTGCCCGTTGCCGAGATCGGTAGCGTGGAAGCCGGCGACGCACCGCCTCGCTTTCACGACGCGCACGGGCGCGCGATGGACTTCGCCCGCGCCTCGTTCAGCCACTTCTGAAGCGTCCTCTCCGCTTGGCGGCCTGAAGCCTGATCGCGGCCCAAAAAACGCCCGATCACGGCGTCGCAGCGGGCGTTGCGTGAGGGACACCACGGCCACCGATGGCAAGCCGGTTCAGGCCTCGATCCCGGTCTGGCGCCAGCTCAGAGCCCAGACCCGCTCCTGCAAAGCCTCGTCCCGGCTGCGGGCGGACGAGGCGGTCTCGCGGCTCTTGGCGAAGTAGCGCCCGCTCACGCCGTCGAGTTCGGGCGCGGTGGCGACATGGAGCGAGGTCCTGGCGCCGGCCTCGGTCGAGATCAGGAACGGGCGGATCAGGCTCCAGGCGAAGCCGAGCCCGCCCCTTGTGTTCTTGGCGAAGTCGCTCGCCACGACGCCCGGATGCACCGCGTTGACGGTGATGCCGCTTCCGGCCAGCCGCCGGGCGAGCGCATAGGTGAACAGCACGTTGCCGAGCTTGGCCTGGGCATAGGCCTTCATCGCCGCGTAGCGGCGCTCGCCGCCGAGATCGTCGAAGTCGATGCGCCCGCGGGTATGGGCGGCGGAGGCGAGGTTGACGATGCGGGCGCGGGGCGCGGCTTCGAGCGGGCGACGCAGCTCGTGCGTCAGCAGCACGTAGGCGAGATGGTCGAGGGCCCAGGTCCGCTCGATTCCGTCGGCCGTGACGTGGCGCTCCGAGAAGATCGCGCCGGCATTGTTCACGAGGAGGTCGAGGGCCGGGTAGTGCGCCCTCACCTCGTCCGCGAGCCGGCGGATCTCGGCTTGGCTCGACAGGTCGGCGAGAAAGACGTCCGCCGCGCCGCCGGTCTCCCGGCGCAGATGCGCGGCGGCGCGTTCCGTGCGCTCGCGGTCGCGCCCGACGAGGCCGACCCGCGCCCCGAGGCGGGCGAGCCCGAGGGCCGTCTCGGCGCCGATCCCGGAGGAGGCGCCGGTGACGAGGGCGGTGCGACCGTCAAGGCGCACGGTTGGAGCCGGCGGCTAGAACACCACCTGACCGACGGCCAGCGCGATCACCACGATGACGATGGCGACCACCAGGAACAGGCCGAACAGGATACGGGCGATCGAACTCGCGCCGGAGGCGATGCCGGTGAAGCCGAGGCCGCCGGCGACGAGCGAGATAACGAAGGCGATAGCGGCCCACTTGAGAAGCGTCATGGCAGTTCACTCCGAAACAAAAGCGGAGCAGTAACGGCCAACGAGCCGGCGGCGTTCCGTCGCGGCCTGCGCTTTACGCGCTTCGTTCTCCGGCGGCCCGCCGCACCAGCACCTCCGCCAAGGTGTGATAGAGGCCGCCGCGGCAGACCAGCTTCGAGACCGCATCCGCGACCAGCGCCGCGAGCATCAGCGGAATCATCATCGCGTGGTTCTGGGTCATCTCGGTGACGATGACGAAGGAGGTGATCGGCGCCTGGAGCACGCCGGTGAGGTAGGCGGTCATGCCGATCAGCACCAGCGCGCCGACGGGCACATCCGGCAGGAACAGGCTCGCCTCCGCGCCCAGCCCGGCGCCAACGGCTAGCGACGGTGCGAACAGACCGCCGGGGATGCCGCTGATCGAGGACAGGACGGTCGCCAGGAACTTGAGCGGGGCGAAATCCCAGCGCGGGTCGTTGCCGGCATGGAGGAGCGCCCGCGCCTCCTCGTAGCCGGTGCCGTAGACGGTGCCGCCGGAGGCGAGCCCGCACAGGGCGACGCCGAGCCCGCACAGGCCGGCGAACAGGACGGGACGGCGCCCGATCATCCCGCCCACCCGTCCCGGCAGGCCGCGGGCGAAGGCGATGACGATACGGCTGAACAGCCCGCCCGCGAGGCCGCCCGCCACGCCGAGCAGCGGCACCGCGAGCCAGCCGGCGGCCAGCGAGAGCCGCGCGTCCGACGTGCCGAAATAGGTGTAGTCGCCGAGGATCGCCAGCGAGGTCAGGCCGGCGGCAATGATGGTGGCGACGATAAGCGCGCTGCCGCGGCTGTCATAGGCCCGGCCGAGTTCCTCGATGCCGAAGACGATGCCGGCCAGCGGCGTGTTGAAGGCCGCCGCCACCCCGGCCGCGCCGCCCGCGAGCAGCAGGCCGCGCATCCGCTCCGGGCTCAAAGTCCCGAAGGCAGCCATGATCGCCGCGCCGACTTGCACGGTCGGCCCTTCGCGGCCAATCGAGGCGCCGCACAGAAGTCCGAGGCACATCACGACGATCTTGCCCGCCGCGACCTTGAGCGAGACCAGCGCACGGCGCGCGGGCCCGGCATCCAGGGCGCGGGCGGCGATCACCTGCGGGATGCCCGAGCCCTGCGCATTCGGGAAGACGGTCCGGGCGAGCCACGCGGCGAGCGCGAAGCCGGTCGGGCACAGCAGAAGCGCCAGGGCCGGCGAGGCGTGGAGCCCGTGCCGAAAAAGCTCCTGCGCCGCATCGGCCGCCTTGGCCATCAGCACCGCGGCCAAGCCGACGCAGACGCCGCCCACCAGGAACAGGCTCCGCCTGCGCCAGGTCGTCCACGCATCGCCGGAGGCACCGCGCAGCCGCGACAGGGCGGGTCTCAGGTCCGTGGGTCGCAGCGGCATGGGGGCGGATCACGCAAGGGATGGGCCGTGTCGCCCCCACCCTGGCGGCGAAATCGGCGCGGGGCCATCGCCGCGGCCCAATGATCCGGCGCGAACGTCCCTTCCGGTGTGGAAGGTGAGGCCGGGCGCTGCAACAAATGGTCTCGGTTGCGAGATGGATGAGGATCTGCGCGTTTAGAATGCTTCATGACACCTCCGGCTTGCCGTGACCCATGCCGGGTCCCGAACGGCCGGCGGTCGACGCGGGCGAGGCGTGGATCCGGCGGAACCGGGCCGCGCGGCAATCAGCCAGGGAGACGGCATGGGGCGGCTGACCACGGTACCCGCGAGCGCGGTTCTTCTCGGCATCGCGGGGTTGATTCCGTTCGTGGGCTTTGCGGCCCTATCGGTCAGCGGCACGGATGTCGGGCTCGGCACCATCGGCTTGTCGCCGCGCACCATCCTCTCGGCCTATGGGGCGGTGATCGCCTCGTTCCTCGGCGGCATCCGCTGGGGGGCGGCGGCGGCACGGGGGGCGGGCTGGCGCGATTACGGGCTCGCAATCGTGCCTTCGCTGCTCGCCTGGGCTGCGCTCGCCGCGCCGCCGCCCTGGGATCTCCGGACCCTCGGCGCGCTGGTGCTGCTGTGGGGCATCGTCGATCAGGACCTTCCCCGCCGTGGCATGGTCCCGGTCTGGATGGGCCGCCTGCGGCTGGCCCTGTCGGCGGTCGCCGGGGCGGCGCTGCTCGTGGCAGCGTGACCCGGTTCAACCGAAATCCGATCGATTGCTTCGCAATGCGGATTTCGGACTTCGCTCAATCCCGCCCGAGCATGGTCCGGCCGATCACGAAGACGCGTCCGTCGCCGAGCAGGTAGGCCGTGAACCCCTTCGGGAAGAGCGGCTCGAAGGCGGCGTCGCGCACGTTGAGGCCGCCCGTATAGGCGCCGAAGGCCGGCATGACGAGACGGTGGCCGTCGCTGACGAAGCAGCGGCGGCGCACGGAGCGGCCGCGCATGCTGACCTTGCCGCAGGGGTGGAGATGCCCCGCGATCTCGCCCGCCTCGGCCCCCGCCAGCGGCTCGTGGCGCAAAGTCAGGCCGCCGACGGAAACCGTCTCGCAATAGCGCCCGCCGACGCCCTCGCTCACCGCCGCATCGTGGTTGCCGGCGATCCAGACCCAGTCGCGGCCTTCCTGAAGCGCGGCGATCATCGCCCGGTCACCGGGCTCCATCCGCTCGGGGCCGCGGGCGTCGTGGAAGGAATCGCCGAGCGCGACCACGCAGGCCGGATCGAGCCGCTGGATCACCTCGTGCAGGCAGGCCAGGGTCTCGCGGGTGTCGTAGGGCGGTAGGAATTGGCCGGAGCGGGCGGCGAACGACGAGCCCTTCTCCAGATGGAGGTCCGACACCACCAGGGTGCGGTGTTCGGGCAGCCACAGGGCGCCGGTGCGGTCGAGGCTCAAGGCCTCGCCGGCAAGCGCAAGGTCGGTGCCCTTCACGGTCTTCTCGAGTCTCTGGCCGAGTGCCAACGTTTTTGTCCCAAGCTTCGCGGAGGAGGCGGCACGCCGCATCAGCCGAGCGCCTCTTGGAGAAGCTCGGCTTCGACCTCGGCCAGGATCTCGTCGGCCCCCTCCCCGTAGACCCGCTCGCGCCCGATTTCGAGCATGACGGACACGGAGAGCGGCGAGACCCGGTCGAGCGCCCTGTGGGTGATTCGCCCCCGGATACGCCTCAGCATCATGCCGAGGCGGGTCACGTCGAGGAGTCCGGTTGCCGCATCCTGCCGCGCGGCACGCAGGAGCAGGTGGTCGGGCTGGTGGCGGCGCAGCACGTCGTAGATCAGATCGGTCGAGATCGTGACCTGACGGCCGGTCTTCTTCTGGCCGGGAAAGCGCCGCTCGATCAGCCCGGCGATCACCGCGCATTGGCGGAAGGTGCGCTTCATCATCGCCGACTCGTCGAGCCAAGCCTCTAAGTCGTCGCCGAGCATGTCCTCGTCGAACAGGGCCTCCATGAAGCCGGGCGAGAGCGCGGCACGCTCGCTCAGATCCTTCGTGCACCAGATGGCGATGCCGTAGTCGTTGGCGGCAAATCCGAGCGGGCGCAGTCGGGCGCGCTCCAGGCGGCGGGTCAGCAGCATGCCGAGCGTCTGGTGGGCGAGCCGCCCCTCGAACGGGAAGGCCGTGAGGTAGTGGCGCCCGGCCCGCGCAAACGTCTCGACCAAGAGGTCGCGCTCGCCCGGCAGCACGGAGTGGCGGCGCTGCTGCGCGAGGTAGTCGGCGAGCTGGCGCGGCAGGCGGTCCCACTCGAACGGGTCGGCGATGATCGCCCGCACGCGGGCCGCGAGGAAGGTCGAGAGCGGGAATTTCGAGCCGGCATAGGAGGGGATCGCCGGATCGGTGCCGGGCCCGGCCCGCGTGACGAGACATTCGTCCTCGGCCAGCCCCTCGAAGCGCAGCACCTCGCCCGCGAACAGGAAGGTGTCGCCGACGGTCAGCGTCTCGGCGAAATCCTCCTCGATCTCGCCGAGCGTCCGTCCGCCCTTCGGCAGCACGGTGCCGGGCTTGGAGCGCAGGCTGCGGGCCATCCGCACCTTGATGTGCGTCGACTCGACGATGGTGCCGATGTTCATGCGGTATTGCTGCGCCACCCGGGCGTCGCGCACCCGCCATTTGCCGTCGGCCCCGCGCAGGATTTTGGCGAAGCGTTCGTAGGCGCGCAGCGCGTAGCCGCCGGTGGCGACGTAATCGACCACCGCCTCGAAATCCTCCCACGACAGGGTCGCGTAGGGTGCCGCCGAGATGACCTCGTCGTAGAGTTCGAGCGGATCGAAGGCGTCGGCGCAGGCCATGCCGAGCACGTGCTGGGCGAGCACGTCGGGGGCGCCGAGGCGGGCGTCGGGCGTGTCCTGGGCCGCCTCCTCCACCGCGTCGAGGGCGGCGCGGCATTCCAGCATCTCGAAGCGGTTGCCGGGGACGAGATAGGCCTTGGACGGCTCGTCCATGCGGTGGTTGGCCCGGCCGATCCGCTGCATGATCCGGCTCGCGCCCTTCGGCGCGCCGAGATTGACCACAAGATCGACGTCGCCCCAGTCGATGCCGAGATCGAGCGTCGCGGTGCAGACGATGGCGCGCAGCTGCCCCGCCGCCATCGCCGCCTCGACCCGGCGGCGCTGCGTGGCGTCGAGCGAGCCGTGATGCAGGGCGATCGGCAGCGTGTCGTCGTTGAGCCGCCACAGCTCCTGGAAGGTGTACTCGGCCTGCAGCCGCGTGTTGACGAAGACGAGCACCATGCGGTGCGCCCGGATCAGGTCGTAGATCGCCGGCATCGAGTGCCAGGCGGTGTGGCCCGCGAGCGGGAGCGTCCGGTTCACTTCGAGCATGTGCAGGTCGGGCTTGGCGCCGCCCTTCACCACGACGAGCTCGGCCCGGCGGTCCTCGCCCGGCACTTGGCCGACGAGGTACTTTTGGAGTTCCTCCGGTTCGCGCACGGTGGCCGAGAGGCCGATGGCGCGGGCTTCCGGCGCCAGCCGGCGAACGCGGGCGAGCGCGAGGGAAAGGAGATCGCCGCGCTTCGAGGTGACGAGGGCGTGCAATTCGTCGAGCACGATCGTCTTCAGCCCGGCGAAGAAGGCCTCCGCCTCCCTGTGGGCGAGCAGCAGCGAGAGCTGTTCGGGCGTCGTGAGCAGGATATCGGGCGGGCGCTGGATCTGGCGCGCGCGCTTGTGCGCCGGCGTGTCGCCGGTGCGGGTCTCGACCGTGACCGGCAGATCCATGCCTTCGATCGGCGCATCGAGGTTGCGGGCGATATCGACCGCCAACGCCTTGAGGGGCGAGACGTAGAGGGTGTGCAGTCCCTTCGCCTTGCCGCCCTTGCTCGCGCTTCCTTGCCGCTCGCTCAGCTCGACCAGGCTCGGCAGGAAGCCGGCCAGCGTCTTGCCCGCTCCCGTCGGGGCGACGAGCAACGCCGAGCGTCCGCCCTGGACGGTCGCGAGCAGTTCGAGCTGATGCGGGCGGGGTGACCAGCCGCGGGAAGCGAACCACGCGGAGAAGCGCGGCGGGAGGTCGGGAGGCGGTGGCACCCGGCTCAGGTACGACGTGCGCGGCGCGGCGTCACCGCGTCACGCCAGCGCCATCAGGAAGCGGTCGATCAGCTCCAAGGCACGCTCGGTCAGCGCGCCGGGATAGCGCACGAAGATGTGGCAGCCGCCGGCATAGACCGCGGTGTGGCCGCCATTGTTGGCCGCCGCCCAGCGGGCCGACATGTAGAGCGTGTCATCGAGCAGCGGATCGGCGGTGCCGACCGTGAACAGGGCCGGCGGCAGGCCCTTCAGATCGGCATAGAGCGGCGAGACGTCGGGCCGGCGCCGGTCGATTCCCTCGCGCACGTAACCGTCGGCGAAGCGCTTGAGGTCGGTGGTGTTGATGACGAGGCGTTCCTCGCCCCATAGCCGCACGCTCGGGGTCAGGCCGAGATCGTAGAAGCCGGCATTGAGGTTGGCGCCGCGGAAGGCGCGGGGCAGGTTGTGTCGGTCGCGCAGGCGCAGCAGCGTCATCACCGCGAGATGCGCGCCGACGGATTCGCCGCCGATGGTCAGCGCGTGAATGCCGAGTTCCGCCTTGCCGGGGCCGGCGAGCCACAGGGCGGCCGCCTCGCAATCCTCGAGCGCGGCGGGATAAGGATGCTCCGGCGCCAGCCGGTACTCAACCGAGAGGCAGACGAAGCCGCAGGTGTCGGCGATGCGCTCGAGCCAGGGGTCTTGCTCGTCGGCCGCGCCCCAGACCCAGCCGCCGCGGTGGATATGCAGGTAGGCGCCCCGCGCCTTGCCCTGCGGTCGGATCACCCGCAGCGCCAGCGGTCCGGCGGGTCCCTCGATGGTCACGGTCTCGGCGCGCGGGCTGCGCGGCATGGCGGGCGATGCCTGCGTGCCCGCCCGGCGGCGCGCGCGCACCTCTTCGATCGGCAGCGACCATGGGTCGGCCTGCGCGGCGTGGGCTGCCACGATCTCGGCATTGAGCGCCTTCGTCTCGGCATCAATGGTCGCCGGGTCGAACAGAGCGTGGTCGATCATGGCCTGAATCAGGTCGCGCTTTATGGGGTCAACGGGAGCCGGCAGGGCCGGATGCAGCCTGCCATCTTGAGCGGAACGTTCGAGGATGCCATCTGGCTGCTACCCCGAATGCGTCGAATGATGCTGCGGCGTCCCGGTTTCGCAGGAGTGTGGCGAGGCTGCAACGCCGTTGCGAGGGTGCCACGGAACACCAAGGATACCGGCAGAATGATCGGCGATCACGATTCGCGGCGCCGCGCCCCGCTCGACACCGGTGCCTACCCGGCCGATCCGCGTCATGGTGCGCCCCGCCGCCGCTCCGGCCTCAACCGCTTTCTCGGCGGCTCGCCCGCGGCGGTGTTCGTGAAGCTGCTGTTCCTGTCCGTGCTCGTCGGCGCGGTGATGGCGATGTTCGGCCTGACGCCGGGCCTGCTGTTCTGGCAGCTCTACGATTTCACCCGTTCGCTGATCGACCTCGGGCTCGACACCTTCCACGATTTCGGCCGCTGGATCCTCGCGGGCGCGGTGGTGGTTGTTCCGATCTGGCTGATCGCCCGCCTGCTCACCGTCTCGCGCGAGCGGTGACGCCGGACCGCTGCGTCGATCCCTCCGGACCGATGCGTCGGCCGTCATCGTGAGGGCGTGCGACACAGCAACAGCTTAGAACCGTTCCGATTGTTCGCCCGCGCGAACGGTTCTAAGACTCGCACGAGAAGTAAGAAACCGCATCGAGGCGTGTCGTGCAGACCAATTTCGCCCCCGAGCAGCTCGCCGACCCCGCCATGGCGGCCTCGGAGAAGATCCTGCGCACCTGCGTGCATTGCGGATTCTGTACCGCGACCTGCCCGACCTACCTCCTGCTCGGTGACGAACTCGATTCACCGCGCGGACGCATCTATCTCATCAAGGACATGCTGGAGGGCGGCAAGCCGGCGAGCCGCGAAGTGGTCAAGCACATCGACCGCTGCCTCTCGTGCCTGTCCTGCATGACGACCTGTCCGTCGGGCGTGCATTACATGCACCTCGTCGATCACGCCCGCACCCATATCGAGAAGACCTACGCGCGCCCGCTCTCCGACCGGCTCCTGCGCGCGGTGCTGGCCCTGGTGCTGCCCTATCCGAACCGGTTCCGGGTGGCGTTGCTCGCGGCCAAGATCGGGGCGCCGTTCCGGCCGCTGGTCGCCCGGTTGCCGCGGGTCGGCAACCGGCTGGCGGCGATGCTCGACCTCGCCCCGGCGCAACTGCCGAACCGCAACCGCACCGACCGGCCCGGCACCTTCCCCGCCGATCCCTCGGCGCAGGAGATCAGCGACCTCTTCCAGACTGGTAAGGACAAGGCGCCGGCCAAGCGCCGCGGCCGGGTCGCGCTGCTGCGCGGCTGCGCCCAGAGCGTCCTGCGGCCGGACTTCAACGAGGCGGCGATCCGCCTGCTCAACCGCCACGGGGTCGAGGTGGTCCTGCCCAAGGGCGAGGGCTGCTGCGGCGCACTGACCCATCACATGGGCAAGGAAGCGAACGCCCACGGTCACGCCAGGCGCACCATCGACGCCTGGATCGCCGAGATGGACGGGCCCGGCCTCGATGCCATCGTCGTCACCGCCTCGGGCTGCGGCACGACGATCAAGGATTACGGCTTCATGTTCCGCGACGACCCGGCCTATGCCGAGAAGGCCGCGCGGGTCTCAGGCATCGCCAAGGACGTGACCGAGTACATGGCCGAGATCGGCCTTCTGCCCCCGGTCGAGGATACCGACCTCGTGGTCGCCTACCATTCCGCCTGCTCGATGCAGCACGGGCAGGCCATCCGCACCGAGCCCAAAACCCTGCTCAAGAAGGCGGGCTTCACCGTGAAGGACGTGCCGGAGGGCCATATCTGCTGCGGCTCGGCTGGAACCTACAACATCCTCCAGCCGGAGATCGCCGCCCGTCTGCGGGATCGCAAGGTCGCCAATATCGAGCGCGTCCGCCCCGACATCATCGCCACCGGCAATATCGGCTGCGCCACCCAGATCGGAAAGGGCACCGACATCCCGATCCTGCACACGGTCGAGCTGCTCGACTGGGCGACAGGCGGGCCGCGGCCGGAAGCGCTGGCGCAGTTGAAGGCGCGTCCGGCACCCGTCCCGGCGCACGTTTAAGGTCAAGATTGAATTTCCCGCTCTGCACAATTACGGGTCGTCCCTTCCTTGACCTCGCTGCAGGTGCGAATTAGGCCCGCAACCAGTGTCGGCCCGAGATCGTTTGCAGGCTTATGACAGAGAACCCGACAGAGTCGCCCGTCGTCCTCCTCGTCGAAGATGACGGTCTGCTGCTGATGGAAGCGTCCGATACCCTGGCCGAGGCCGGGTTCAACGTCCTCGAAGCGCACCATGCCGACAAGGCGCTCGACGTGCTGGAAGGCCGGCCCGATGTCGGGATCGTGATGACCGATGTCGACATGCCGATGGGCTCGATGGACGGCTTCGCCCTAGCCCGCCTCGTCGCCCACCGCTGGCCGGAAATCCCGGTGCTGATCGTCTCCGGCATGGGCACGCCCGGCCCCGGCGACATGCCGGACGGGGCCCGCTTCATCCCGAAGCCCTATGCGCCGACCATGCTGGTGCGTACCCTCAAGGCCTGCCTCAAGCGCGCCGCCTGACGGCCGCCCGCAGACGTTGCGCGCATGGCCGATGCGCGCGAGGGCCAATCGCGGGTTTCGCTGCAGTCCGTTTCGCGGCAGAAGGCGGGTGAGAGTGGCGCGCTGCCCCGCGCGCCGACAGACCGATCAGTTCAGGTCCCGCCATGACCGCCGAGCCAAAAACCCTCCGCTTCGCCACGCAGGCGGTCCATGCGGGTGCCGCGCCCGATCCCGCCACCGGTGCGCGGGTGCAGCCGATCTACTTCACCAACGGCTTCGTCTTCGACTCGACGGAGCAGGCCGCCGACATCTTCGCCATGCGCAAGACCGGCTTCTCCTACTCGCGCGGCTCGAACCCGACGGTCGCCGCGCTGGAGCGCCGGGTCGCCGCATTGGAGGGCGCCAAGGCGGCGGTCGCCGTCTCGTCCGGGCAGTCGGCGGTGCTGCTGGTGATGATGACGCTGATGCAGACGGGCGACGCCTACGTTGCCTCGCCGCGCCTGTTCGGCGGCTCGCTCGGCCTGATGCGCCGCCTCGAAGGGCGCTACGACCTGACGCCCCAATTCGCCGCGGACCTGACGCCGGAGGCCTTCGAAGCCGCGATCACGCCGCAGACCAAGGCGATCATCTGCGAGTCGATCGTCAATCCCTGCGCCACGGTGATGGATATCGAGGGCATCGCTGCGGTCGCCAAGCGCCACGGCCTGCCGCTCGTCATCGACAACACCCTGGCCTCGCCCGCGCTGATCCGCCCGATCGAGTACGGCGCCGACATCATCGTCCACTCGACGTCGAAGTTCCTCGGCGGCTCGGGCCAGGTGATCGGCGGCATGATCTGCGATGCCGGCACCTTCGATTGGAAGGCGCAGGGCTCGCGTTACAACCTCATCAACGATCCCTGGCCGGACTATGACGGCCTGATCGTCAGCGATCGCTTCCCCGAGATCAGCTTCGCCGTGGCCTGCCGCCTGTTCGGCCTGCGCGACCTCGGCCCCGGCCTCTCGCCGATGAACGCCTTCCTGACGCTCACCGGCATCGAGACGCTGCCGCTGCGGATGGAGCGCCACTGCGCCAACGCCAAGGCGGTCGCGGCCTATCTCAAGGACCATCCGGCGGTGGATTGGGTGAGCTACCCGGCGCTTCCCGGCCAGAAGGGTGAGGCTTTGGCCAACCGCTACGTGCCGCAGGGTCCGGGATCGATCTTCACCTTCGCCCTGAAGGGCGGCGAGCCGGCGGCCCTGGCGTTTATCGCGAACCTCGAACTGGTCTCGCACCTCGTGAACATCGGCGAGATCAAGTCGCTGGTGATCCACCCGGCCACCACGACCCATCGCCAACTCCGCCCCGAGGAACGCGCGGCGGCCTGCGTTGGCCCCGAGACGGTGCGTCTCTCGATCGGCTTGGAGGATCCCGAGGATCTCATCGCTGATATCGAGCAAGCGCTGGCCAAGGTCGGCGCACAGATCGGCTGAGGCCGCGATGGGACGGCGCGGGCGCATCGCTGCGGTGATCGGCGGCCTCGCCGTCCTCGGCGCCGGTGCCGTCGTCCTCGCCGACCTCTCGCAAGTCGGCCGCACCGAGCCCCCGCTGGTGGCCGAGGCCGAGCGCGCCGACCGCGTCCTCGTGGAGAAGGCGGCGCGTCGCCTGACCCTGCTGCGCGAGGGCCGTGTGCTCGCGACCTACCCCATCTCCCTCGGCTTCGCGCCGGAGGGTCATAAGGCGCGCGAAGGCGACGGGCGCACGCCCGAGGGCGTCTATGCAGTCGCGTTCCGCAATCCGCGCAGCGTCGCCCACCTCTCGCTCAAGGTGTCCTACCCCTCCCCGGCCGACGCGGCGGCGGCGCAGGCCGGTGGCTATTCGCCCGGTGGCGACATCATGATCCACGGACTGATGAACGGCTTCTCCTGGCTCGGCCGCCTGCACCGGCTGAAGGATTGGACCCAAGGCTGCGTCGGCGTCACCAACGCCGAGATGCGCGCGATCTACGCCCGCGTCGATCTGGGCACGCCCATCGAGATCAGGCCCTGAACGTCGTCGCGTCCGCGACCGCCACGACGGATCGACAAAACGGGTGGACGCTCGGCGCGGGGGATCGTCTGTCGAGCGAGCTCATTCGGACCGATGTCAACGCTCGAAAATTCTCGTGTTGAGGCTATTCGGCGCGCATACGCCGTCTCGGCAAGCATTGTAAGGTCGTTTGAATTCGAAACAACCGCCATATCCGTTGTTTTCAGGTCAGACGAACAGCGAGAGTGCATGGGCTGGTTCGACGCGACGAGAAAATCAATACACCAATCATGTTAATCAGAAGATCACGAGAGGTCGATTTCCAAAGCTGGATGATGCCGATTGCAACCTCCGGCTGAAAAAGTTTTGGCGAGTGTCCGTTCCGATCGGCTGAAAGCAGCTTACGCCAAATCGTGGGGCGGATCTTTTAATCCTCTCGTTAAGACATTTCATTTATCAATTTTTTGTCAGCAGACCTGGGTGATCCGTGCGCGGCGGACACTTCAGCATTTTACGCGCCCTACCCGTCCGATGCGCTTCTCTCTCAAAGCTGCTCTCATCGCCCTGTTCGGTGGGCTCACGCTCATTACGATCGGCCAGGGGGTGGTCTCCCTGATGGAGCTGTCGTCGATCCGCCGAGGTGTCGATGCGGTTGCCACCAACTGGCTTCCGTCCGTCCTCGCCGTCAACGAGATGGGGACGGCTGCAAGCCAGATGCGCCTGCGGCAGTATCGGACCGTCACGACCTCCACCGATCCCGAGACGTTGGCGGCGAACCGGAGCAACTACGAGCGGGCGGTGGCCGACATGGCGTCGGCGCGCAAGCGCTACGAGCCCCTGATCTCGTCCCCGGAAGAACGTGCGCTCTACACGCAGTTTTCGGAGCTGTGGTCCCGCTACGATGAGGCGAGCCGCCGTATCATCGCGATGATGGAGCGGGGCGAGCAGCGGGAAGCCATGGCGGCTCTGGTCGGGCCCGGCCTGCTCTCCTTGTACAGCCAATCGAGCGACCTGATCGCCCGCGCGATCACCCTCAATCGCGACGGCTCCACGCGCGACGCGTCGACCGCGGTCGGCAATGTCGAGACCGCTTCGATCGTTGCGAGTGTCACGATGGCGGTCGCCGTGCTCGTCGCCCTGTTTGCGATGGCGTTCGGCTTCCTGCGCATCTCTCGGCCGATCACCGGCATCACCGGCATGATGGGGGCGCTCGCCGCCGGCGACGTCGAGACGCCGGTGCCCTACCGTCAGCGCCGGGACGAAATCGGCGCGATGGCGGCCGCCGTCCAAGTGTTCAAGGACAACCTGATCCGCACCCGTGCCCTGGAAGCGGAGACGGCGCTCGCCCGCGCTTCGGCCGAGGAGCAGCGGAAGGCGGCGATGCGGTCGATGGCCGACAGTTTCGAGGCCGCCATCGGCGGGATCATCGGCACCGTGACCTCGGCGGCGACCGAGTTGCAGGCCACGGCCCAGAGCATGTCGGGGACCGCGACCGAAACGGCCTCCCAATCGATCACCGTGGCGTCCGCCGCCGAGGAGGCGGCGACCAATGTCGGGACCGTTGCGGCCGCGGCGGAAGAACTCGGTACCTCCGTGCACGAGATCGGCCGGCAGGTGGCCACTTCGTCCGAACTCGCCCAGGCCGCGGTCGGCGAAGCCGACCAGACCGCCGGTTTGGTCCAGAACCTGTCGAGCGCGGCCGCCAAGATCGGCGACGTGGTGTCGATGATCTCGACGATCGCCGGCCAGACCAACCTGCTCGCGCTCAACGCCACCATCGAGGCGGCGCGGGCCGGCGAAGCTGGGCGCGGCTTCGCGGTGGTCGCGGCGGAGGTGAAGGAACTGGCCAACCAGACCGCCCGGGCGACCAGCGAAATCGCGCAGCAGATCGGCACGATCCAGAGCGCGACCGATCAGGCGGTCTCGGCCATCGGCGGCATTTCCGGCCGCATCCGCGAGATCAACGGCGTTGCCGCTGGCATCGCGGCGGCGGTCGAGCAGCAGGGCGCAGCGACGCAGGAGATCGTGCGCAACGTCGCCCAGGCCTCGACCGGCACGGCCGAGGTGACGAGCAACATCGCCGGCGTCGCCCGCGCCTCCGAAGAGACCGGCGCGGCGGCGAGCCAGGTGCTCGGCGCGGCGTCCGAATTGTCGCGCCAGTCCGAGCAGCTCTCGGCGGAGGTGAGCCGCTTCCTCGCGACCGTGCGCGCGGCCTAGCGAGGCCCAATCCAGCACATCGATTGGGGATTCGTGAGGAAGAGGTCGCCTTCGGGCGGCCTCTTCCCATATGCGCCTGCCATGAGTGCCCGCGTTGAACCCAAGACGCGAAACCCCACGGGAGACCGCCATGCGCGCCTACGAGATGTCCGCCGCCGCCGGCCTCGACAGTTGGAAGCGTGCCGAGCGCCCGACGCCCGAACCGGGCCGCGGGCAGGTTCTGGTGCGGATGCGTGCCGCCTCCCTCAACTACCGCGATCTGCTGATCTGCCAGGGCCGCTACCCGTTCGCGGTCAATCTCGACCGGCTGATCCCGCTCTCGGACGGGGCGGGTGAAATCGTAGCGATCGGCGTCGGCGTGCGCCGCTTCACCGGCGGCGAGCGGGTCGCCGGGATCTTCTCCCAGAGCTGGCTCGGCGGCGCGCAGGTGGCCGATACGTGGCAGACGGCGCTCGGTGGCGCCATCGACGGGGTGCTGACCGAGTATCAGGTGTTCGACGAGGACGGGCTCGTCACGCTGCCCGATCATCTCAGCTTCGAGGAAGGGGCGACGCTTCCCTGCGCAGCGGTGACGGCCTGGAACGCGCTCTACGGGCTCAAGCCCCTGCGGGCCGGCGAGACGGTGCTGACGCTCGGCACCGGCGGCGTCTCGATCTTCGCGATCCAGCTCGCCCACGCGGCCGGGGCGCGGGTCATCGCCACCTCGTCGAGCGATGCCAAGCTGGAGAAGGCCCGCGCGCTCGGCGCGCACGACACCATCAACTACCGCACCCATCCCGACTGGGAGAGCGAGGTGCGCCGACTGACCGGCGGAACCGGCGTCGATCACGTCGTCGAGGTCGGCGGCACCGGGACGCTCCCGCGCTCCATCGCCTCGACCCGGCCCGGCGGGCATATCGGCTTGATCGGCCTGCTGGCCCAGGGCGAGGCGTTCGACCCGCTGGCGATCCTCGGCGCGAGCTGCATCGTGCGCGGTGTCGCCGTCGGTCCGCGAGAGATGTTCGAGGACATGAATCGCTCGATCGCCCTGCACGGGATCAAGCCGGTGATCGACCGGGTCTACGGCTTCGACGAGGCGCCGGCGGCCCTCAAAGCCCTGGCCGAGGCCGGGCATGTCGGCAAGATCGTGATCCGGATCGATTGATGCTCGGGCGTCGGGGGAAGAGGCGGGTGATGCGCGCAGGGGTCGGATGGGGACTTCTCGCAGCGCTCGTGTCGCCGGTGGCGGCGAGCGCCGCGGACGTCACGACGGTGCGGACCGAGTCCTTCCCCCGGCCGCCCTATTCCGGGGCGACCTACTACGTCTACGAGCGGGCAGGCCAGACGATCTGCACCAAGCTCGCCGTGTGCAACAAGTTCGACCAGTGCGAGACCAGCTACGTCCCCGGCGCCTTTCGCGCGCCCGAGGACACCGCCACCGGAGAACCCTACGGGACCACGCCTGCGGTGCCGATCGCGCCCGCGTCGCTTGCCAAGCATGTCTGCCTGACGCGGTTCGGGTTGGTGCAGCGCTAGGCCCTACGCCTCGTCGGTCTTGCGAGCCTTCCGGTTCAACGCCCGCAGCGCCCCGCGGAAGGTGCGCACGTCCTGCTCCGTCATCGCCATGCGGTGGAGCATGTCGCGCATGTTGCGGGCGATGATCTCCTGCTTCTCCGGCGGGTAGAAGCCGGCGCCCGCCAACGTCTCCTCCAGGCTCGCGAACAGTGAGAGCATCGCTTCGCGGGTGGCGGGCGGCGAGAGCATCTCGCCGGAGAAGCGCAGGGTGGCGAGGCCGGCGGCGCGGCGCCACTCATAGCCCATCAGCAGCACGGCCTGGGCGAGGTTGAGCGAGGGGAACTCGTCCGTCACCGGGAAGGTGACGATGGCGTCGGCCAGCGACACCTCATCGTTGCTCAAGCCCACACGCTCGCGCCCGAACATCAGCCCGACCCGCTCGCCGCGGCCGATCCGCTCGGCGGTGGCCGTCATGGCGTCCTCGGGGGCGAAGACGCGCTTCATCTGCCCGCGCTCGCGGGCGGTGGTGGCGAGGAGGAAATGCAGGTCGGCGATGGCCTCCGGCAGCGTGGCGTAGACCTTGGCCCCGTCGAGCACGTAAGTCGCGCCGGAGGCCGCCTCGCGCACGCCCTTCTTCGGCCAGCCGTTCTTGGGCGCCACGAGACGCAACTCGGACAGGCCAAAATTCGCCATGGCGCGGGCGGTCATGCCGATATTCTCGGCAAGTTGCGGCTCGACCAGGATGACGACGGGGGCGCTCATGGCCGCCCTCTCGCACGCCGCGATCACAGCCTCAATCCGGGAAGAGCAGCGATTCCCAATCTCGCACCCCACTCATGACGTGCAGGATCTCAATCCGCTCGCTGCGCACCCGGTAGAAGATGAGGTAGGAACCGTAGGAGCGCCGCCGGACGCCGCTGTCGGCGTAAACCGGAACCAGCGGGAAGCCTTCGGGAAATTCGGCGAGCCCTAGGCACCGCTCGACCAGTTCGGTGACCAAGCTGACAGCCCGGCGCGGATTGTCCTGGGCGATGAAGTCGCCTATGCGCTCCAGATCGGCTTCAGCCTCAGCGGTGAAGACGACGATCATGCATCCGGGCCGGACAGCTTTTCGTATTTGGCGATCAACCGCGCCCTGACGTCTTCGGTCGGCGTCACCCGGTCGGCGTCGGCATCGGCGGCACCACGGGCCAAGGCCGCATCAAGCAGAGACAGGCGCTTCTCGCGCTCTTCGACCAAGCGCACGCCCTCGCGAAGAACCTCGCTTCGGGAGCGGTAGCGGCCCTCTTTCACGAGCGACGTGACATAGCTTTCAAGGCGGGTTCCGAGGTCGGCGCTGCTCGGCATCGTCGCTGCTCCCGTCGCTGCGAAAGCGGGAGGATAACTGTTATCGGTCCCAGCGCCAACAGAGCCGCGCCGCCGGCAGGGCCGACGGCGCAGTCTTCCAAAAGACTTAGATCTTACCGTCGATGCCCATCTGGTAGTATTTGTGGACGATCTTGTCCTGGTTCTCGAGGAGCCAGCCGATCGAGGGCTCGTTGGTCATGGCCTTACGGATCGCCTCGGTCATGCCCTTGCGCTGGATCTCGAACAGCGCTTTGTGATCGACGGTCTCGGCCTGGATCACGCCCGGGCTGAGCCAGACCGAGCAGATGATGCCGAGGTCGTTGGCCTTCTCCTTGGGGATGTAGCCGGCCCGCACCGCGTCGAGCACGCCGTTGGCGATGGCGTATTGCACCGTGCCCATCAGGATCGAGGTGTACTTGTTCTCGGTCACGCTCACCTTGGAGACGCACAGCGTCACCGGGCGGACCATGATGTCGGTGTTCAGGAGCGCGAAGACGCGGCTGTGGCCGACGACCTGATCGCCGGTGAGGGTGGCGAGCGCGGTGCCGACCGGCCCGTCGAGCTCGCCGATGATGACCTCGGGCTCGGACGCCGTGTTGGGCGGGCCGCCCGCAACGAGGGCCTCGCCGGCGCGCAGGATGATGCGGTCGCTCATGGTGTGTCCTTCCTCGTGATCGGCCGTTTTTCTTGACGCGCGGGTCGTCGCAGCGGCAGCCGGGTTTGTCCAGGCCACATAGCGCGGCCGTGGCGTGCGCTCTTGTGCGGGAGCGACACTCGCTTTGGCGGGTGGCCGCGCCGGGTGGCCGTGGCGTGCCGCCTCGTTTATGCCCGCCTCCCATGACGGAGACCGGAAACGACCGCGACGGCCTGCGCTACACCGTGGCGCTGATCGAGATCCAGGGCGGGCTGGTGGGCCTGTGGGCCTTCCTGCACGACCTGATGCAGACCGGTGCCGCGGTGCCGCTCACCCTGCTGCCCGGCGTGCTGTTCATCGGGCTGGTGCTGGCCGCGAGCGTGGTCGCGGGTGTCGCGCTGTGGCAGGACCGGCGCCTCGGCTACACCCTCTCCGTTCCGGTACAGCTCGCGCAGGTGATCTGGTTCGTCAGCGCGGGCCTCACCGTCCGCATCTCGGCCAGCGGCTGGCTGCTGGCCGACGTGTTTCTCCGAGCACCTGCGGAAGGTGAGCTCGTGCTGGGCTGGCAGTTCGATGCGGCACGCAAGGGCGGCTACGCCCTCTCGCTGGCCCCGCGGGAGGATTTCACCCTCGCGCTGAACCTGATCGCCTTCGCCATCCTAATCTGGCTCGGATTTCGCCTGCGCGGCCTGCTGCCGTTCCGCAGGGGCGGGTAACAGTTTCGCGCATCCGAAACAGGCTGCCCGAGCCCGGCTTTGTCGCCTTGCTGCGCTGCGTTATAGGGGCGGCGACAGGGTTCCGGAGAGACGCGCGAAGGGCAGCCGGCCGGGCGCGCGGCACCGGGCAACTGAGGGACCGACATGGCGAAGATCAAGGTGGCCAATCCGGTCGTCGAGCTCGACGGCGACGAGATGACCCGGATCATCTGGGCGGAGATCAAGAACAAGCTCATCCACCCCTACCTCGATCTCGATCTCGACTATTACGATCTCGGTGTCGAGCACCGCGACGCCACGAACGATCAGGTGACGATCGATGCGGCCGAGGCGATCAAGCGCCACGGCGTCGGCGTGAAATGCGCCACGATCACGCCGGACGAGGCCCGCGTCGAGGAATTCAAGCTCAAGGAGATGTGGCGGTCGCCCAACGGCACGATCCGCAACATCCTCGGCGGCGTCATCTTCCGCGAGCCGATCATCTGCAAGAACGTGCCGCGCCTCGTGCCCGGCTGGACCCAGCCCTTCGTGATCGGCCGCCACGCCTACGGTGACCAGTACCGCGCCACCGACTTCAAGGTGCCGGGCAAGGGCCGCCTCACCATCAAGTTCGAGGGTGACGACGGCACCGTCATCGAGAAGGAGGTGTTCAAGTTCCCGGACGCCGGCGTCGCGATGTCGATGTACAACCTCGACCAGTCGATCATCGATTTTGCCCGGGCCTCGTTCAACTACGGCCTCGCCCGTAAGTACCCGGTCTATCTGTCGACCAAGAACACCATTCTCAAGACCTATGACGGCCGCTTCAAGGACCTGTTCCAGAAGGTGTTCGACGAGGAGTTCAAGTCGAAGTTCCTGTCGCTCGGCCTGACCTACGAGCACCGCCTGATCGACGACATGGTGGCCTCGTGCCTCAAGTGGTCGGGCGGCTATGTCTGGGCCTGCAAGAACTACGACGGCGACGTGCAGTCGGACACGGCGGCCCAGGGCTTCGGCTCGCTCGGTCTGATGACTTCGGTGCTGATGACGCCGGACGGGCAGACCGTAGAGGCCGAGGCCGCCCACGGCACCGTGACGCGCCACTACCGCGAGCACCAGAAGGGCAAGGCGACCTCGACCAACTCGATCGCCTCGATCTTCGCCTGGACCCGCGGCCTGTCGCACCGGGCCAAGCTCGACGGCAACGCCGACCTCGCGAAGTTCGCCGCGACCCTGGAGAAGGTCTGCGTCGACACGGTCGAGGCCGGCCACATGACGAAGGATCTCGCGCTCCTCGTCGGCCCGGACCAAAAATGGCTCACCACCAACGGCTTCCTCGACAAGGTCGATGAGAACCTGAAGACGGCGATGGCCGTCTGAGATAAGGGAGCAATCACCCTCCCCCCTCTGCGGGGGAGGGTGTCCGCGGAGCGGACGGGAGAGGGGCCGGCTCAGGTCTCTCCGGAAAGGTCGCTCCCCTCACCCGACCCCCTTCGGGGGCCACCCTCTCCCGCAGAGGGGAGAGGGATCAGCGTTCGTCAGCCCGCCTTCTTTGCTGCATTCCGCTTGCGCGTCTCGGCCGCCTTCTTGGCCGAGGCGGAGCGCTGCTCCTTCGTGCGCGAAGCCGAGGCCGTGCCGCCGGTGCGGCCGCCTTTATGCGCGGCGGGATGGTCCGTCGTCTTGCCGCGGCCCGAGCCGCCGGGCTTCTTGCCGCCGCCATCGTCCTTGTTGACGGTCGCCCAGGCGCGGGCCTCCGCTTCCTTTTCCGGAACGCCGCGGGACTCGTAGGATTCGGCGATGTGCTCCGCCTTGCGGACCTGCTTGTCGGTGTATTTCGACTTGTCACCCTGA
The DNA here is from genome assembly GCF_026672325.1 of Methylorubrum sp. SL192. NCBI lineage: Bacteria > Pseudomonadati > Pseudomonadota > Alphaproteobacteria > Hyphomicrobiales > Methylobacteriaceae > Methylorubrum > Methylorubrum sp. SL192. The sequence continues at coordinate 2,362,821 of NZ_JAPPQV010000003.1, read as the reverse complement.
GCCATGGTGCTCTCCCGATCTGTCGCGCCGGTCAGCTCCGGTTCGGCGCATCGATGGCCGCCCGCACCCGCCGGATCAGCTCGGCACGGCGGTACGGCTTGTTCAGGATATCGAACTCCGGACGCTCGATTCCGGTTCGCTCCAGGCTGGCCTCGGCATAGCCGGTGGTGAGCAGGATCTTCAGATCGGGATGGCGGCGGCGCGCTTCGCGGGCGAGCGTCAGGCCGTCCATGCCGCCGGGCATGATCAGGTCGGAGAAGAGCAGGTCGATCTCCGGATGGTCGTTCAGGATCTCCAGGGCCTCGCGGCCGTGGCGGGCCATCAGGGTGCCGTAGCCGTAATCGCGCAGGATCGCCCGGGCGAGTTCGGCGACGTCGGCGCGATCGTCCACGATCAGGATCGTCTCCGTGCCCGGCCGCTCCTCGACGGTGGCGGCCGGTTCTGCGCTCTCCGGCGCACCGGCCTCGTCGCTCGCGGGGAAGGAGATACGCACCGTCGTCCCCTCCCCCATCACCGACTCGATCTGCGCGAAGCCGCCGGACTGCTTGGCGAAGCCGTAGACCATCGACAGGCCGAGCCCGGTGCCCTTCCCCTCCTCCTTGGTGGTGAAGAACGGATCCATCACGCGCGCCAGCATGTCCGAGGGGATGCCGGCGCCCGTATCGGTCACCGCGACGCTCACGTGCCGGCCCGAACCGTCGGGCCGGCCGGATTCCTCGTTGCGGGTCGTGATCGTGACGCGCCCGCCCTCCGGCATCGCGTCGCGCGCGTTGATGAGCACGTTGAGCAGGGCGACCTCGGCCTGGGTCCGGTCGATCCGGCAGGGCCAGAGGTCGGGGGCGAGATCGGTCTCGATCGTCACCGCGTCGCCCAGCGTGCGCCCGGCCAGTTCCTTCGTCTCGGAGACGAGGTCGTTGAGGTTGAGGGTGCGGCCGTCGAGGCGCTGCTTGCGGGCAAACGAGAGCAGTTGCTGCGTCAGCGTCGAGGCCCGCTCGGCCGCCTCGCGGATGTTGCCGACGGCGCGGCCCATGCGGCCCCGGTCGGCGTCCGGCCGGTCCAGGTTGGTCGCCAGCGAGTCGGCGTAGCCCAGGATCACCTGGAGCAGGTTGTTGAAGTCGTGGGCGATGCCGCCGGTGAGCCGGCCGATCGCCTCCATCTTCTGCGCCTGATGCAGCGAGTCTTCCGCCAACCGGCGGCGGGTGATGTCGAGCTGCGAGCCGAAGAAGTACAGGAGGTCCCCGGCGGCGTTGTAGACCGGGCTCACGAACAGCGCGTTCCAGAACGACGAGCCGTCCTTGCGATAGTTGAGGATCTCGGTGGCGACGTCGCGCCGCGCCGCGACCGCGTCGCGCACCAGCGCCCGCGTCGCCGGATCGGTCTCCGGGCCCTGGAGGAAGCGGCAGTTGTGGCCGATCACCTCGTCCCGAGCGTAGCCGGTCATTTCCAGGAAGGCTTGGTTCACGAACACGATCGGGTGGTCGTCCTGGTTCGGATCGACCACGACCATCGGCATGCGCGTCATCTCGACGGCGGCGAAGAAGATGCCGCTGCCGGATTCGAATTCGTGGCCCTTCGCACCCGCCTCGACGCTGGGATGGACGCCGTGGGGTCTCTTCTCGGGGATGTCGGTCATGCGAACCCACGGCGTGACAAATCTTGTGAGGCTGCCGGCACGGCCGGCGCATCCCCGATGCAGAGCGTAAGATAGGGCTGCGGGAAGAATATAGGGTCCGGAGCGTCGAGGCTCCGGACCCCATCGAAATCGGCAGGGGCCGCTTGCGGCGAGCGGCCCCTTGCCCGCGCCATCAGACCTCCTCGTCGATGCCGAAGCTCACGCTCTCGACATTCGCCCGCTCGAAAGCCTGCATCACGTATTGGTAGGAGCGCTCCATGTCGCTGTGCTCCTCGTCCTCGTCCTCGTTCTCGACGGGCTTGAGGACGAACATCAGCATCGAGCGCCCCGTGACCGAGTAGCTCTCGCCGACGGCGAAGCTCTCCACCTCCTGGCTGTCGGGCAGGTTGGTATCGAGCAGCCGCGTCCAGGAGGTGCCGCCCGGCGCCTCGGGGAGAGTGAAGTCCACTACGTCGTGATAGGCGTTGTAGAACAACAGCAGGGTGGCATCGCCGCCGCGCTTGTGGATGCCGCTCGCCTGGGCGCGCCCGTCGAGCAGCACGGCGAGGGTGCGCGAGTTGCCGTCGTTCCAGTTCTCCGGGCTCATCTCGGTGCCGGTGGGCGTGAGCCAGGTCACGTCCTTGACGCCGAACTCCTCGTCGTAGGCTCCCGTGACGAAGCGCCCGCGCGAGAGCATCGGCAGGGCGTTGCGCAGCAGGATCAGGCGCTGCGTGAACTCGGCCAGATCCCGCTCCTCCTCGCCGATGGCGCCCCAATCGACCCAACTGACCTCGTTGTCCTGGCAATATGCGTTGTTGTTGCCCTTCTGCGTCCGGGCGAACTCGTCGCCGGCGAGCAGCATGGGCGTGCCCTTCGACAGGAACAGGGTCGCCAGCATGTTGCGCATCTGGCGCAAACGCACCGAGCGGATCTCGGGATCGTCGGTCGGGCCCTCGACGCCGTAATTGTAGGAGAGGTTGTGGCCGTGCCCGTCGCGGTTGCCCTCCTCGTTCGCCTCGTTGTGCTTCTCGTTGTACGAAACCGTGTCGTTCAGGGTGAAGCCGTCATGTGCGGTGATGAAGTTCACCGAGGCCCAGGGGCGGCGACCGCGCTTGTTGAACTTGTCGGCCGAGGCGGTGATGCGCGAGGCGAGCCCCGGCAGCAGCCCGGCATCGCCCTTCCAGTAGCCCCGCACGTCGTCGCGGAACCGGTCGTTCCACTCGGCCCAGCCCGGCGGGAAGCCGCCGACCTGATAGCCGCCGGGGCCGCAATCCCACGGCTCGGCGATGAGCTTCACGTCGTTGAGGACGGGGTCCTGACGGCAGGTGTCGAGGAAGCCGCCGCCCTCGTCGAAGCCGTAGGGCTCGCGGCCGAGAATGGTGGCCAGATCGAAGCGGAAGCCGTCTACCCGCATCTCGGTCGCCCAGTAGCGGAGCGAGTCCGTGACGAGCTGCAGCACGCGGGGATGCGAGAGGTTGAACGTGTTCCCGGTGCCCGTGTCGTTGATGTAGTAGCGCGGCTGGTTCGGCAGCAGGCGGTAGTAGGAGGCGTTGTCGACGCCCTTGAACGAGAGGGTCGGGCCCTTCTCGTTGCCCTCGGCCGTGTGGTTGTAGACCACGTCGAGGATCACTTCGAGGCCAGCGCCGTGCATGCGCGCGACCATCTCCTTGAATTCGGAGAAGGCGAAGTCCGGCACCGCCGCGTAGCGCCGGGCGGGCGTGAAGAACGAGATGGTGTTGTAGCCCCAGTAGTTGATGAGATCCTTCTGCTGCAGGTAGTCGTCCTGCACGAAGGAGTGGACCGGCAGCAGCTCGACCGAGGTGACGCCGAGGCTCTTGATGTAGTCGAGCACCGCCGGGTTGCCGAGGCCGGCATAGGTGCCGCGCAGCTTCTCCGGCACCGCCGGGTGCAGCTTGGTGAACCCCTTCACGTGGGTCTCGTAGATGATCGTGCGCTCCCACGGCACGCGCGGCTTCACATCCCGGCCCCAGGTGAAGGCCGGGTCGATCACGCGCGAGCGGCGGGTGTAGGGCGCGGAATCGCGCTCATCGAAGGTGAGGTCGTCGCCCGTCTCCATCTTGTAGCCGAACAGGGCGGGGTTCCACTGGATCGTGCCGACCAGGCCCTTGGCGTAGGGGTCGATGAGGAGCTTGTTCGGGTTGAAGCGGTGGCCGGCCTCGGGCTCGTAGGGGCCGTGGACGCGGTAGCCGTAGATCGTGCCGGGGCGCGCGTCCGGCAGGTAGCCGTGCCAGACCTCGTCGGTGTACTCGGGCAGCTCGATGCGCTCGATTTCGTTCTCGCCGGCATCGTCGAACAGGCACAGCTCGACCTTCGTGGCATGGGCCGAGAACAGCGCGAAGTTCACGCCGCGGCCATCCCAGGTCGCACCGCGGGGATGCGGCGAGCCTTCGCGGATACGCGTGCGCGATGTGCGGGGCCTCGGCGTCGCAGTCCTGTCGGTATCGGCCATCGATCGTCCCATTCTCACTTATAGCGGCCCCCGCGGGTCCAGCCGGACTCTGAACGTGCACGGAACGGCGAAGCTCCGTGTCGTCTGACGCGACGCAGCAAATTTTTGTCGATCCGCTGCGCGCCGCCGCGGATGTGGTAGGCCTTGGACGAAACTCACGGTGAGGGTTCGCGTTGCAAGGCCCCTCATCGATCGACACGGACAGGTTCGAGGGGGACCATCACCCATGATCGAAGACCCCGAACATCGGCCCGCCGGGCTTCAAGCCCTGGCCGAGCGGCACGGCGTCAGCCTGGAGGCGGTGCGCCATCTGCTGCGCGCGCTCCAGGCGGGCCAGGGCAACATGGCCCAGTTCGACCACCCCGATCTCGGCGGCTTCGGGCAGTGGTCGCGCGGCGGCATGGTGATGGTCGGGCGCATGAACGACCATGCCCTGAAGGCGCAGGTCGATGCCCTGTGCACCGAACTCGCCACGGCCCTGCCGCTCTCCGGCTTCCGCGAGGAAGCCGCCTCGGGCAATTGGTGGCCGGACGAACTGGGGCTGCCGTCGAGCGCGGGCGCGCAGAACGCCACGCGCTACGCCTTCTTCCCCGAGCGCCGACGCCTCGCCATCGAGACCGACGGGCGGCTCGCCCTCTACGACACCGGGGACCGCCTCGTCACCGGCGTGAGCCAGCAGCAGGGCGGCAGCTCGTCGCTGCGCTTCAGCGGACCGCAGGGGAGCTTCTCGCTGGAAGATCTGACGCCGGTCGAGCGGGATACGGGGGCGGCGGCGCCGCAGCCGCCCAAACCGCCGGCGGACACGAGTGTCGCCGCGTTCGCGTCGTCATCGGTCGCCTCCGCGGCCAGCCCGGTCCCGTCGGCGCCTGCCGCCAGCCGGCCGGTCGCGGCACCCTCCGGTGCACCCTCGGGTGCGGGCCCGACCGACATCCTGTCGATCCTCGAACGGCTGGCCGACCTGCACAAGAAAGGCGTGCTGACCGAGGGGGAGTTCTCGGCCAAGAAGGCGGAGCTGCTGGCGCGGCTCTGACAGGACGGCCTGTCGCCGCAGGCCCCGCCGGAAGGCCGCGCTCGCCCTAGATCCAGGCCATGGCCCCGCGCGACCTCATCGACATCGACCGCATCTTCCACGAGCCGGCGGTCGCCGATTATCCGCGCGGACGCGAGATCCTGGCCCGCTATCCGAATGCCGAGCGGATCGCGGTCCCGTCGCACTGGAACATCCCGGAGCTGCACGGCAATGCCGGCTCGGTCGAGGACTGGGTGCGGATCAAGCGATCGACCCTGGTGCTCGGCGTGAAGAAGGGGCTCGCGATGCGGCCGAACGGCCGTTCCGCCCACTTCATCGCGCCCTCGACCTCGAACGGCTGCGCGATGGCCTGCGCCTACTGCTACGTGCCGCGCCGCAAGGGGTTTTCCAATCCGATCTCGCTGTTCGTGAACGTCGATGCGGTCTGCGCGGCGATCACGCGCCATGCGGCCAAGCAGGGCCCGTTGCCGGAGCCCGATCAGATCGACCCGCAAGCCTGGGTCTACGATCTCGGCGAGAACGGCGACCTCTCGATCGATGCGATGATCTGCGACAACGTCCGCGATCTCGTCACGCAATTCCGCGGGATTCCCAACGCCAAGGGCTCGTTCGCGACCAAAGCCGTGAATCGCGATCTCCTCGCCTACGATCCGCAAGGCCGCACCCGCATCCGCTTCTCGCTGATGCCGGCGCGGATCGCGCGGGTCGTCGATGTGCGCACCGCGCCGATCCCCGAGCGGATCGCCGCGATCGACGACTTCCTGCGGGCCGGCTACGAGGTCCACGTCAATTTCTCGCCCGTGATCCTCTACGAGGGCTGGGAGGCGGATTGGACCGCGTTGTTCGACGAGATCGACGGGACGATCTCGAATGCCGCCAAGAATCAGCTCGCCTGCGAGATCATCATGCTGACCCACAATGCCGGGCTGCACGCGGTGAACCTCGGCTGGCACCCCAAGGCCGAGGATCTGCTCTGGCGACCGGACATCCAGGAGACCAAGCGCTCGGAAGGCGGCGGCGAAAACCTGCGCTACCGCACCGGCTGGAAAGGGAAATGGCTCGCCCGCTTCAAGGCGCTGCTCGCCGAGCGGATGCCCTATTGCCGGGTGCGCTACGCATTCTAGAGCCGTATCCGACCTGACTGCATCAGGTTGGATACGGCTCTAGATCTTTGTTTTGACATCCTCTTTTTCCGAAAGCCGGTGACCACCTTTCGGGACGATGTCCTCAGGAGAAAACCGATGCCGGATCACGAGAGCTATCTACGCGAGGCGACCGAACTTGCCCTCGCCAACGTCGCCGAGGGTGGCCGACCCTACGGCGCGGTGATCGTGCGGGATGGGGAGGTGGTCGCGCGGGCGGCCAACCGCATCCATGCGACCAACGATCCGAGCGACCACGCCGAGATGGTGGCGATCCGCGCGGCGAGCCAGCAGCTCGGCCGGCCCAAGCTCGACGATTGCATCGTCTACGCCAGCGGGCGGCCCTGCCCGATGTGCCACGCGGCGATGCGGCTGGCCGGGGTCAAGCAGGGCTACTTCGCCTTCACCGCCGAGGAGGCGGAGGCCGAGGGTCTGCTCAGTGCCGGGATCTATGCCGAGCTGTGCCAGCCGCTCGAAGAGCAGCCGATGCAGGTGCGCCACCTCCCGCTTGCCGATGATCCGAGCCCCTACCGCGCCTGGGCGGAGCGGAAAGGGCGCTGAACGCGAGGTCCCGCCTCACGAAATGCCCGCTGCTTCCGGCGCGGCGGGCGCCTCGTGAGAGACACTCAGTGCGTCCAGGGCGCCGTGCGGTTGAACTTGAAATTGTCGGAGTAGGAGAGGCCCTTGCGCGCGATCGGCGGCGGCGTCTCCTCGACGCGATAGGCGATGCCCGAAGCCTTGGCGTAGGCCACCGCCTCGTCCGAGGTGTCGAATTCGAGCCGCACCTGCTGCAGCATGTCGGAGGAGCCGGTCCAGCCCATCAGCGGGTCGGTCTCGCGCGGTTCGGTCTGGTCGAACTCTAGAACCCATTGCTTCGTGCGGGCGAGCCCGGACTGCGTGGGATCCTTGGCGGGACGGTAGATGCGGGCGCTCGGCATCGGACGGCTGACGTCTCCGGGGAAGGTATGGTCGGGGCGATAGGATTCGAACCTACGACCCTCTGCTCCCAAAGCAGATGCGCTACCAGACTGCGCTACACCCCGACGCTGTGAGGGAGATACCCCCTCGGGTCCCGGCCGGCAAGGCGCTGCTCGTCACACGAGAATGTCGAGGACGCGTTTCTCGGTCTCGATCGAGGATTTCAGCACGGCGGTGTTGATGGAAACACCGAGCGAGGCCGAGGCCAGCTCCGTGACGGCCGTGACCGGCTCGGCGGCGGATTGCGGTGAGGCGACGCGGGAGGCCGCCCCGTCGAAGCGTTGCACGGCCGCGCTGAGGCCCGCCGAACTCGTGGACACTGCCGAGACCATGAACCGCCCTCCCTGCGTCCCGGCAACTCAGCACGAAAAAGGTAAAGGCCGTCCTCAGCGGACTGGCGCAAGGCGAGCGCATTCCGACGAAGTGGCCACCGGCTCCTCGAAAGAAGGCGCGTCACAACAAGGACCGAGAGACGCCGGCCCGATGCAATGGGGTCGGATACGGGTCGAATGGGATCGGCCGCGGCTTGATCGGATCGCTCGACATTCCCACTTCGCCGCAGGCCTGAGGCATCGCCCTCGTGGGCGCGAAGACAAGGTGTCGCGATGATCGACCTGCATTACTGGCCGACCCCGAACGGTCACAAGGTGACGATGTTTCTGGAGGAGGCCGGCCTCCCCTACACGATCCACCCGGTGGATATCGGCAAGGGCGCGCAGTTCGAGCCGGCCTTCCTGAAGATTGCCCCGAACAACCGGATGCCGGCCATCGTCGATCACGAGCCGGCCGATGGCGGTGCGCCGGTCTCGCTGTTCGAGTCGGGCGCGATCCTGCTCTACCTCGCGGAGAAGACCGGGCGCTTCCTGCCCGCCGACCTGCGCGGCCGGGCCGAGACCCTGCAATGGCTGTTCTGGCAGATGGGCGGCCTTGGGCCGATGCTCGGCCAGAACCACCACTTCTCGCAATATGCGCCGGAGAAGATCCCCTACGCCATCGACCGCTACGTCAAGGAGACGAACCGGCTCTACGGCGTGCTCGACCGGCGGCTCGCCGACCGCGCCTTCGTCGCGGGTGCCGATTACACCATCGCCGACATGGCTTCCTATCCCTGGATCGTGCCGTGGGAGAAGCAGGGCCAGCGCCTCGACGACCACCCCAACCTGAAGCGCTGGTTCGAGGCGATCGCCGAGCGCCCCGCCACCAAGGCCGCCTATGCGCGGGCGGTGGAAGCCAACCCGAACCACGGCCAGCCGATGAGCGAGGACGCGAAGAAGGTGATGTTCGGCCAGACCGCGACGAACACCAAGCGCTGAGGCTTACCGCCCGCTGCGCCGGGCGGCCACCGTGGCGAGCCCGGCAAAATCCTTGTCGCCGTCGCCGTGGGCGATGGCGTCGAGGAGGTTGTCGCGCAGCACGCTGGCGAACGGCATCGGCACGTTGACCGCCTCGCCCGCGGCCAGAGCGAGGCGGACATCCTTGAGGCCGAGCCGCATGGTGAAGCCCGGCGGCTCGTAGCGGCCTTCCATGATCATCGCGCCGTAATTCTTGTAAACCGGCGAGGCGAAGAGCGTGCTGGTGAGCATCTCCAGCACGTCGGCCCCGGCGATGCCGTGCCCCTCTGCGAAGGCGGCCGCCTCGCCCATCGCCTCGATGGCCGAGACCAGCATGAAGTTGCCCGCGAGCTTGACGGCGTTGGCCTTCTCCGGCTCCGCGCCGAAGCGCCAGGTCTTGCTGCCCATGGCGTCGAACAACGGCTGCACCCGCGCGATCGCCGCGTCGTCACCCGCGGCGATGATGTTCAGCGCCCCCTTTTCCGCCGCGTCCGGCCGGCCGAAGACCGGCGCGGAGACGTAAGGCACGCCCGCGCGGCCGTGGACCGCCGCCAGTTCCCTGGCGAGCGCTACCGAGATCGTGGACATGCCGACATGGACGCCGGGCCGCTGCCCGGAATCGAGCAGCCCGCCCTCGATGGTGACGGCGCGCAGGGCCACGTCGTCGGCGAGCATGGTGATCGCGGCGTCGCCCGCGAAGGCCTCCGCGGCGTTGGCCACGGGCTCGGCGCCCTCGATCGCCCTCGCCGCCTCCGGCGACCGGTTCCACACCCGCACCCGGTGGCCCGCCGCGACGAGCCGCGCCGCCATGACCCGGCCCATGCGGCCGAGCCCGATGAAACCGACATCCATGTTTGAAACTCCGGATTTGCTGTCACGTCGCCGTCCGGGTGCAACGCCCCGGCCGGCGATGGGTCGCGAACGGTCGAGCGATCAGTGCGTGTTGAGGAATTCCAGCGTCAGCGTGTTGAACATCTCGGTCGCCTCCATGTGGACGAGGTGGCCGACATTGTTGAGGACCTCGGCCTTGCCGTTCGGCATCCGGCCGGCGAGCGCGCGGGCATGGCCCGTGTTGTCGCCCATGCTGGAGCGCATCTCCGTCGGCGCAAAACCCTTGCCGGGGGCGTTGTGGTCGTTCGCGCCCATGATGAACAGGGTCGGCGCCTTCACGAGCGGGATCTCGTGGACGATCGGCTGGCCCCAGATCATCTGGTAGGAGTTCACGAACGACTTGAGCCAGCGCGGATATTCGCCCGAACCCTTCACCCGCTCGCGGATCGACACGAACGGCTCGATCGCCGAGGCGGGGATCGACAGCGCGTAGCTCGTCATCAGCTGCTTGCGGTAGGCGTCCGCCGTCAGGTCCGCCTCGCGGGCGATCAGGGCCTCGTCGGAGACCGGCGGGACGGTGAAGCGGTAATCTTCCAGCCCGATCGGCGCTTCCAGCACGAGGCTGTTGACCCGCTGCGGATAGTTGCGGGCCATCCGCACCGCGAGCATGCCGCCCATGGAATGCGCGACGATGTCGAACCGCTGGATCTTGAGGCTGTCGGCGAGCGCCAGGGTGTCGGCGGCCATCCGGTCGAAGGTGTAGGAGCCGATCGGTTTCGAGGACTTGCCGAAGCCGAGCTGATCGGGGACCACGACGCGGTAGCCCGCGTTCGACAGGGTGCGGATCACCGGCTCCCAGTAGCTCGACGGGAAATTGCGTCCGTGCAGCAGCAGCACCGTGCGTCCGTTGGCGTTGTCGGCGGCCGGCACATCCATGTAGGCGAGGCGCTGCGCTTCGCCGTCGCGGCTCAGCGGCAGGAACCGCACCGGAAACGGATAGGCGAAGCCTTCGAGGCCGATGCCGAGCGGCGACGGCTCCTCGGCATGGGCGGCGGGCGCCAGCACCGGCGCGAGCGCGAGACAAAGCGCGAGGCAAGGCGCGAGGATCGGCGCGAAAATCGGGTGGGCACGCATGGACACTTCGTCTCCGGCTCGAGCATCGTCCCGAAAGGTGGTGGCCGGCTTTCGAAAACAGACGATGCAGATACAAGACGCCTGCGCATCCTCCCCGGCGCGGGCTCCGGGGGCGTTGCGCGAACGGCGCGGGCTCTGCCCCGGCGGCGCGCCGACAACGCGTGGCGCGGCCTCCGGTGAGAGACAGATAGGGCGGATCGCTCGCCTGCAAGCACCGGAAGATGGACGGTGACGGCTCAAAAGGCCGGAGACCGGAGCGGCGACGGGCTGCCGCTGCGCGAGCGGCTCCTGGCGCTCTGCGCCATGGCGCTCGCCATCTCCATGGCGGTGCTCGACGGAGCGATCGTCAACGTCGCCCTGCCGGTGATCGCCCGCGACCTCGACGTGCCGGCTTCCGAGGCGATCTTCGTCGTCAGCGCCTACCAGATCGCGGTCACCGCCGCCCTGCTGCCGCTCGCCACGCTGGGGGAGATCTGGGGCTACCGCCGGGTCTATCTCGCGGGGCTTGCCGTCTTCACCGTCGCCTCGCTCGCCTGCGCGGTCTCGCCGAACCTGGCAAGCCTCACCGCTGCGCGAGTCGCCCAAGGGCTGGGTGCGGCCGGGATCATGAGCGTCAACATCGCTCTGGTGCGCTTCATCTATCCGAGCCGGCTGATCGGGCGCGGCGTCGGCAACGTCGCGCTCATCGTGGCGGTGGCGTCGGCCGCCGGTCCGACGGTCGCCGCCGCGATCCTCTCGGTCGCCGCCTGGCCCTGGCTGTTCCTCGTCAACTTGCCCGTCGGGCTGGTGGCGCTGGCGGTGGGCGCGCGCACGTTGCCGCGAACGCCCCGCTCCGCCCGGCGCTTCGACCTGCGGAGCGCAAGCCTCAACGCCCTCACCGTCGGGCTGCTGATCGTCGGTCTCGACGCGTTCGCGGATCCCGACACGCGCGGGCTCGCCGTGGCCGCGATCGGCGCCTCGGTCGGGGTCGGCATCGTCTTCGTACGGACCCAAATCCGGCTCGCGGCGCCGCTGCTGCCGCTCGACCTCCTGCGGATTCCGGCCTTCGCCCTGTCGATGGTGGCCTCGATCTGCTCCTTCGCGGCGCAGATGATCGCCTACGTCGCCCTGCCCTTCTACTTCCACGACGCCCTCGGCTTCTCGGAGACCCGAACCGGCTTCCTGATGACGCCGTGGCCGCTCGCCATCGCGGCGATGTCGCCCTTTGCCGGCCGGCTCGCCGACCGCGTCCCGCCGGGCTTGCTCGGCAGCCTCGGCCTCGTCCTGCTCGCCTTCGGCATGGCGGCGCTGGCCCTCCTGCCGGAGGCGCCGGCGACCTTCGACATCGTCTGGCGGCTGACCCTGTCGGGGATTGGTTTCGGGCTGTTCCAGTCGCCCAACAACAAGGTCATCATCACCAGCGCGCCGCGGGAGCGCAGCGGTGGCGCCAGCGGCATGCAGGCAAGCGCCCGGCTCGTCGGCCAGTCCCTCGGTGCGGCTTGGGTCGCCATGTTGTTCGGCCTCGTCCCCGGTGGTCCAGCGGGCGCCTTCGCCGTCACGCTCTGGTGCGCCGTCGCCCTGGCGCTGGCGGGTGCCCTGGCGAGCGGCCTGCGGCGGACGGGACCCTGACCGCGCATCTTCGCTCAACACCATGGCCCGGCTCGTGCGTTGACGCCGGGACAGGGATGGCCGCGGCCAACGGAGGCGGATGATGGATATCGACTTGAAGGGGCGCAGTGCCCTCGTCACCGGTTCCACCGGCGGCATCGGCTACGCGGTGGCCCGCGAACTCGCCCGGCTCGGCGCCTACGTCGCCGTCAACGGCCGCACCGGTGAGCGGGTGGAGGCGGCCATCGCGCGCCTGCGCGGCGAGGTGCCGGGGGCCGAGTTCATCGCCGGCATCGGCGATGTCGGCACCGAGGAGGGGGCGGCCGAACTCCTCGCCGCCCTGCCGCGGGTCGACATCCTGATCAACAACGCGGGGATCTTCGAGCCGAAGCCGTTCTTCGAGATCGCCGATGCCGAGTGGCGCCGCTTCTTCGAGATGAACGTGATGAGCGGCATCCGCCTCTCCCGCGCCTACGGTCCCGGCATGGTCGAGCGCGGCTGGGGACGGATCGTCTTCATCGCCAGCGAGTCGGGCGTCAACATCCCGCCCGAGATGGTCCATTACGGCGTGACGAAGACGGCGCAGCTCGCCGTCTCCCGCGGTCTCGCCGAGACGGTGGGGGGCAGCGGCGTCACCGTCAACAGCGTGCTCCCCGGCCCGACCATGACCGAGGGTGTCGCGGATTTTCTCGAATCGATGGGCGGGGGCGAAGGCGATCTGGAGGCCAAGGGCCGCGCCTTCATCGCCGAGAACCGGCCGACCTCGCTCCTGAAGCGCCTCGCGCAGCCGGAGGAAGTGGCCAACATGGTCGCCTATCTCTGCACGCCCGCTGCGAGCGCCACCACGGGGGCGGCCCTGCGGGTCGATGGCGGCGTGCTGCGCGGCATCATCTGAGGCTCACCGCTCCCGAGCCCACCGGACGTACGGGGCCGGCTGGACCGGCACCGTACTCCGAGGGACGGCCCGCGAACGGTTCCTTCAAATCAGGACTTGAGGTGCGCGGCGAGGTGCTTGTTCATCTCGAACATCGAGCACTTGTCCTTGCCGAAGATCTTCTTCAGCTTGTCGTCGGCGAGAATCTCGCGCTTGTTCTCCGGGTTCTGGAGATTGTGCTTCTTGATGTGCTCCCACACCTTGCTGACGACTTCGCCGCGCGGCAGGGGATTGTCGCCGACGATGGCGGCGAGTTCGGGAGACGGCTTCAGGGGCTGCTGAAGCGCGTTGGGCTTGGTGCCGGAGGCGGCCTTCGTGGCGGTCTCCTTCTTCGGGGCACTCTTGGGCGCAGCCGCCTTCTTCTCCGTCGTCTTGGTAGCCATGGTTTCCCTCCGTCCTGCGGACCGGCGATTCGTGACACGAGGCCGAGCGGCATCGGGGCACTGAGGAGCAACAACTAAGCGGTGCCGCGCCCGTTCCAAGTGGAGAACAGCGCCGCCACCGTGTCCATCCACAGATCAGCGGACCTTTCCGCAGCTCAATCCACTGCCTGAGGGATTTTTTCGCGCTGACCGGGGCTGCTCCGGTGATCCGCGGCCTGTCCCGGTCGGGGCGGGAACCGGGCTTGCCGCCTCGCATTCAACCAAGACACCCGGATCACGGGCCTGTCGCGGGCCTGTCAGGGATATGCTGGAGACGTGGATGCCGACGGATCTGCCCGAAGAGCGGGCCTATCGTAAGCCGGGAACGCTTGAACTGGACCCTGCCTCCGGCGAGGGGGTCGCGACCGACGAGACGCCCCGGTTGATCGCTTCCGACAAGGTCGAGGGTACCCCGGTCTATGACAGCACCGGGCGCCACCTCGGCAGCGTTTACAATTTCATGGTCGACAAGGTGTCGGGACAGGTCGCCTACGCCGTGCTGTCCTTCGGTGGCTTCCTCGGCTTTGGCGAGAACCACCACCCCCTGCCCTGGAACGCGCTGACCTACTCGGTCGAACTCGGCGGATACGTGGTCGATATCGACCCTGCCGATCTCGAAGGCGCGCCGACCCAGGGGCCCGGCGAAAATCCGTTCGACGATCCCGGTTTCGGCGGGCGCCTCAACGATCACTGGGGCGGCCGCAAGGCGCCGACCGCCTGAGGCGGCGGCGCCTGTAATCCAAGGTCAGGTGCGGCTCAGAATTTGCCGCCGAGGCCGACACTGCCGCCCGCGCCCATCTGGGGGGCGAGACCGCCGGAGCTGGACCGCGACGTCGTCTCGCCGTCGATCTCCTCCCGGCGGATGCGGCGCGGGCCGTCATCGGCGGTGCGGGTGTCGCCGCGGAAGTTCTTCGGCAGCTCCAGGGCGCGGGTCGGGGCGGCGGCGAGCGGACGGCCGTCATCGTCGGTCTGGGCGCTGCGCAGGGGGCGGCCGGGCAGCGTGCCACGGGCGGAGGGCGGCGGGCCGAGATCGGTTTCCGGCATTACGCCACCACCGCCACCGAGCGCCTGGCAGCCGCCAAGGCTGGCCGCAAGAAGCGCCGCGGCGCAGAGTCTCGACGGGTCGAACATGCAGTCTTGTCCTCGTACCGGCCGTTCCCGGCCACGGCTCGGCCGGGGGACGGCCAAGGGTCGGGAACGTTAAGATTTCCTGCATCCGTCTAAGGCAGGGTTTGGGCGAAAACCAGACGGCCGTCGCCCGTGTCCACCCGGTTCCGGCGCGACGGTTGGAGCGGCGTTTCCGGCCCATCCACAACTTCGCCGTGGTTGCCGGGCATGGACGATGCGTCCGCCCGCCCCATGATGTCCGGGGAGCGCCGGCCCGCAGAGGCCGGCTCGCTCATCTTTTTCGACTGTCGAGAGGTAGTAGGGGTGCTCAGACTGATCCGGCCGATCGTGACACCGGCGATCGCCCTCCTCGCTACGGCGGCCATGGCCGCGGACGGCTCGTCGGGTGCCCCCGGCGGCGCTTCGCCTCCCGTTGTGACCGCTTCGCCTCCCGCCGTGTCCGCTCCGCCTCCGGCCGCAGCGACGGCGCCGGCTGCACCCGCGAACGGTGCCGTGACGCCGTCCCAGGAGGGCGGCACCCCGGCGGTGGTGCTCGATACCCAGGATTACGAGAGCCTGCTCGGTAAGAGCGTGCGCGCGATGAACGGCGACGATCTCGGCCGGATCATCGACGTCATCATCGACCGCGACGGACGTCCCCGTGCCGCGGTGATCGATTTCGGCGGCTTTCTCGGCGTCGGCTCCCGCAAAATCGCGGTGGATTGGCGCGTCCTGAAGTTCACCACCGAGGGCAAGGTCGGACGCCTCACGCTCCAGCTCAACCGCAATCAGGTCCGCGTCTCGCCCGAATACAAGTCCGGCGACCCGATCGTCGTGCTCGGGGCCGCCAGCCCAGGTGCCCCCCCCAGCCCGAGTGCCTCCAGCCCAGGTGCTGCGAACACCGGTGCGACCGTCCCGCCGGAAGGCGATGCCTCCGCCGCCGCCGAGAAGTCTGCCGCCCCGTCCGACAAGGCCCCGGACCGGCCACCGGAGAAGACGCCGGACAAATGACGGCAAGCCCGGTGACGGAACGGCGCGCCTATCCAGCGCGCGAGCGCGACAGCCATCGCACCGACCTGCGCGAGCGCGGCGGCCCCCGTCCGGTGCGGCGCGCGGGCCGACCGAGCACGCCCGGTCCCGCCGATCCGTCGCGCCGGGCGACCTACGGCCTCGACGCGTTCACGTTCTTCATCGCCAACCTGCAGACTGGGTTCGGGCCCTTCCTCGCCGTCTACTTCACCCAGCAGAAGTGGACGCAGTCGGATATCGGCCTCGCGCTCACCGTGGGCAGCCTCGTCAGCCTGCTCGGGCAGATGCCGGGCGGCGCCTTCGTCGATGCCTCCCGCTCGAAGCGCTTCGCCGCCGGTTTCTCGGCGTTGTGGGTCGGCGCGAGCGCCGTGATGCTGGCTGCACTTCCGACCTATCTCGTCGTGATGCTCGCCATGGCGATCCACTCGGCGGCGAGCTGCGTGCTGACGCCGGCCATCGCCGCGATCTCCATCGGCCTCGTTGGCCATGCCCGGGCCGGCGAGCGGCTGGGGCGCAATGCCAGCTTCTCGGCGGTGGGCAACGCGCTCGGCGCCGCCGGCATGGGCGCGATCGGCTATTATCTCTCGAACAACGCGGTGTTCTATCTCGCGGGCGTGTTGGTGATCCCGGCCCTGATGGCCCTGTCGTTCATCCCGTCGGGACGCGCCGTGGACGCCGGCAGGCCCCGGCCCGCCGCTCAGGAACCGGAGCCACGGGAGGCCGGCGGCGTCTCGGCGCTCCTGAAGAACCGGGCGCTTCTGTGCTTTGCCGCCTGCATGGTGCTGTTCTTCCTGGCCAATGCCGCGATGCTGCCTTTGGTCGGCAGCGTCATGACCCTGCGCGCCAGCGAGACGGCCACGGCTCTGGTGGCCGCCTGCATCATGGTCCCGCAGGCGGTGCTCGCACTCACCGCCCCCTTCGTCGGCCGCCTCGCCGAACGCTGGGGACGAAAACCGCTCCTCGTGATCGGTTTCGCGGCCCTACCTGTCCGTGGCCTGCTCTTCGCTTTCGTCAGCGACCCCTACTGGATGGTGGCGATTCAGGTCTTCGACGGCATCTCGGCCTCCGTCCTCGGGGTCATGGTCCCGCTGATCGTCTCCGACGTCACTCGCGGCACCGGCCGGTTCAACACCGCACTCGGGGCGGTCGGGACCGGCATGGGCATCGGCGCTGCCCTCTCCACGGCGCTCGCCGGCTTCATGGCCGACGAACTCGGCAGCCGAACCGCGTTCCTGGGGCTCGCCATCGTCGGCGCCGCTGGCCTCGCCCTCGTCCTCCTGATCATGCCGGAGACCCGGCGCAGGAACGGGGATGAGGCGCATGACCCGTCTTGACCTGCGCCGGCCGACGGGGTTGGAATCGTTTTTGCGCCGCACATCCGCTTAAGCGCGGTTCATCTTCGCCGAGCTATCCGGCGGAAAGCCCCGCGCGCTTGAAACATAAGGCGACGCTTCGCGTTGCGGTTAACGGGTGCCCTGTGCGCCCTCCAGCCACAATCGGCGCCCAGCGGGTCTGATCGAATCGGGACTGACGATCGCGATGGAAGATCTCTGCCAATACGCCAACAGACCGGGGGCCTTTGTCGGGCGCTATCTCAGGCGCCGGATCGTCCCGCATCTCGTGATTCTCTTCTCCGTGCTCGGTGCGGTGTCCTTCTCGGTCTCGACCGACTACGCGCTCAAGGGCGTGGTCGATGCCCTCGGCAAGGGGCCGAGCGCAGGGCAGGTCTGGACGGCCTTGGCGGTGCTGATCGGCTTCATCGCCGCCGACAACCTGCTCTGGCGCGTCGCGGCTCTGGTCGGGGCCTTCACCTTCGTCGGCGTGACCGGCGACATCCGCCGGGATCTCTTCCGCCACATGACGGGCCACGCCCCGTCCTTCTTCGCGGACCGCCAGCCCGGTACGTTGGCCTCGCGCATCACCGCGACGTCGAACGCGATCTTCACCGTCGAGAACATGTTCACGTTCAACGTGATGCCGCCCTGCGTCGCGGCCGTGCTCTCGATCATTTACATCGGCACCGTGAACCTCACGATGGCGCTCGTGCTCGCGGGCATCTTCGCCGCGGTCGTGCTGCTGATGTTCAAGATGGCCTCCGCCGGCAAGCCGCTGCACCACGACTTCGCCGCCAAGGCCGCGAGCGTCGATGGCGAGATGGTCGATCTCGTCGGCAACATGCCGCTGGTGCGCGCCTTCTCCGCGTTCAACCGCGAATTCGTGCGCTTCGACGGCACCATCGGCTCCGAGATGCGGGCGCGCCGCTCCTCGCTCCTCTATCTCGAGAAGCTGCGCATCACCCACGCCATCCTCACCGTGATCTCGATCCTCGGCTTGCTCTACTGGTCGATCAAGATGTGGGAAGCCGGTCAGGCCACCACCGGTCAGGTCGTCCTCGTCTGCACGCTGGGCATCCGCATCCTCGCCGCTACCCGCGACCTCGCCGTCGCGCTGGTGGATGCGACCCAGCACACCGCCCGCCTGTCGGAGGCGCTGCACACGCTGCTGCAGCCGCACGAACTGGTCGATCATCCGGAAGCGGAGAAGCTCATCGGCCAGACCGGCGCCGAGATGCATTTCGACCACGTCGCCTTCAGCTATCCCGACGGGCGCACCGTCTTCTCCGATTTCGACCTGCTGATTCCGGCCGGTCAGACGGTGGGGCTGGTCGGCAAGTCGGGCGGCGGCAAGTCGACCCTGTTCTCGCTGATTCAGCGCTTCTACGAGGTGCAGGGCGGGCGCATCCTCATCAACGGACAGGACATCAACCGCGTCACGCAGGATAGCTTGCGCGAGGCGATCACGGTGGTGCCGCAGGACGTGTCGATGTTCCATCGCTCTCTACGCGAGAACATTCGCTACGGCCGGCCCGACGCGACCGACGAGGAGGTCTGGAAGGCGGCGGAAGCGGCCCACTGCACCGACTTCATCCAGTCGCTGCCGGAAGGCTTCGACACCATTGTCGGCGACCGCGGCGTGAAGCTCTCCGGCGGCCAGCGCCAGCGCATCGCCATCGCCCGCGCCATCCTAAAGGATTCGCCGATCCTGCTGCTCGACGAGGCGACCTCGGCGCTCGATGCCGAGTCCGAGGAGGCGATCCGCGCCGCGCTCGCCAACCTGATGAAGGGCCGCACGGTGATCGCCATCGCGCACCGCCTCTCGACGCTGAAGGACTTCGACCGGATCGTCGTACTGGAGGGCGGGCGCATCGTGCAGGACGGCTCGCCGGAGAAGCTGACCCATCTCGACGGCTTCTACCGCGAGTTGATGAAGAAGGAATCGATGTCGATGTCGCTCGCCGCGGCCTGACATTCGAGCGGCTGCATCTCTGCCCATCGGCTGGGAGGGGTGCAAAAATCGGCCCTTGGATCGACATGGGTGTCATGAGGCCGGGCGGGTCCCTCACCGCCCGGCCTTCTTTTTGACGCCGATACGAAGCGGGAGCGTGCCGTGGCCGAACAGCAATTCGCCAGCGACAACTATGCCGGGATCTGCCCGGAGGCCCTCACCGCGATGCAGGCGGCCAATGCCGGCCACGCCCCCGCCTACGGCGCCGATACCTGGACGCAGGCCGCGGCCGACGGCTTCCGGCGGTTGTTCGAGACCGATTGCGAGGTGTTCTTCGTCTTCAACGGCACCGCCGCCAACTCGCTGGCGCTGGCTTCGCTCTGCCAATCCTATCACAGCGTGATCTGTGCGGATTCGGCGCATATCGAGACCGACGAATGCGGCGCGCCGGAATTCTTCTCCAACGGCTCGAAGCTGCTGACCGCCGCGACCGATGACGGGAAGCTCACGCCCGAGATCGTGCGGACGATCGCCGGCAAGCGCAGCGACATCCACTTCCCGAAACCGCGGGCGGTGACGCTGACCCAGGCGACGGAGACGGGGCGGGTCTACAGCCTTGACGAGATCGCGGCCATCTCGGCCGTTTGCCGCGCATCGGGCCTGCGCCTGCACATGGACGGCGCGCGCTTTGCCAATGCCTGCGCCTCGCTCGACGCGTTCCCGGCCGAGCTGACCTGGAAGGCCGGCGTCGACGTGCTCTGCTTCGGCGGCACCAAGAACGGCATGGCGGTGGGCGAGGCGGTGATCTTCTTCGACCGAAAACTCGCGGAGGATTTCGACTATCGCTGCAAGCAGGCGGGCCAGCTCGCCTCGAAGATGCGCTACCTCTCGGCGCCCTGGGTCGGCATGCTGGAGAACGGGGCGTGGCTCGACAACGCCCGCCACGCCAATGAATGTGCCCGACGGCTGGTACGGGGGATCGCCGACGTACCGGGCATCTCGCTCGCGGCACCGGTAGAGGCCAACGGCGTGTTCCTGAACTTGCCGGCACCGGTCCAAGAGGGGCTGCGCGCCCGCGGCTGGCAGTTCTACGGCTTCATCGGCGGGGCGTCCCGCTTCATGTTCGCCTGGGATTCAGAGCCGGCGCGGGTTGATGCGCTGGCGCAGGACATCCGCCTCTGCGCCCTGCCCGCGGCGGCGTGACCGCGGCGGCGTGACCGCGGCTTCGTTCGCGGCAGGATCAGACGAGATAGGTGATGGTGGCTGCCAGAGCCGTCGCCACGGTGGCGATGGCGAAACCCGATGACGAGAGCAGCATCGCGGAACGGGACGCGGTCGGCTCGGGCTCGTCGGCATAGCCGAAGGCCTGGCCCGCGGCCTGTTCCAGGCGCATGAGGGAGAGGTGACGCGCTTGAGCGGCAGCGGGGGTCATCGGCGTGGCTCCCTTACGGTCAAGCTGACCGTGCTGAGTTAACGTCCGGAAACCATCTTCTGTTCCCATCGCCATCCTGGGCCGCGCCGCCTTAACGTTCCGCTGCCTTGTTTCAGCCGCAGGATTGCCGCCCACCACAGGCTTCGTGAGGCCGTCTTAACCATCCGCCCGCATCACTGTGATGACAACGCGCCGGGCTTGGCAGGATCGTCGGGCTTCGAACGCGGCCGGCCGTCGTGGTACTGCGACCGGCGGAAGCGGACAGGAGACTTTTTGTTTCCTGTTTGTTCCGCTACAGTGAGGGTATGAAGAGCCATGCAGCCCGTCTCCGACCCGATTCGAGGAGCCGTCGCGTGAGCGATCCGGCACGCGACCTGTTCGGGCCTGGTGCCAAGCCTCCCCCCGCGGAGGCCGAGCGCCGCCGCCGCCTCACCCCCGTGGCACCGTCTCCGGCGCCCGCGCCAGAAACGGCGGAGGCGGGTTATGACGCCTCGACGATCGAGGTGCTGGAGGGGCTGGAGCCGGTGCGGCGCCGGCCGGGCATGTATATCGGCGGCACCGACGAGCGGGCGCTGCACCACCTCTTCGCCGAGGTGATCGACAACTCCATGGACGAAGCGGTCGCGGGCCACGCGAGCTTCATCGAGGTGGAGCTGGAAGAATCGGGCTCTCTCGTCGTCACCGATAACGGCCGCGGCATCCCGGTCGATCCGCATCCGAAATTTCCGGGCAAATCCGCGCTCGAGGTCATCATGACCACGCTGCACGCGGGCGGTAAGTTCGACTCGAAGGTCTACGAGACCTCCGGCGGCCTGCACGGCGTCGGCATCTCCGTCGTCAACGCGCTCTCGGACGTGCTCGAGGTCGAGGTCGCGCGCAATCAGACCCTCTACCGGCAGTGCTTTTCCCGCGGTCATGCGCAGGGAAGCCTGGAGACGATCGGGCGGGTGCAGAACCGGCGCGGCACGCGGGTGCGCTTCCATCCCGACGCGCAGATCTTCGGCTCGCTGCGGTTCGACCCGCGTCGCCTGTTCAAGATGGCCCGTTCCAAGGCCTACCTGTTCGGCGGCGTCGAGATCCGCTGGCGCTGCGCCCCGGCCCTGCTCGAAGGGCTGGAGGATGTGCCGGCCGAAGCCGTGCACCGCTTCCCCGGCGGGCTCTCGGACTATCTCGCCCGCGACATAGAGGGGAAGGAGCTCGTCCTCGATTCCATCTTCTCGGGGAAGATCACCAAGCCCGGCTCGCACGGCTCGCTCGAATGGGCGGTCGCCTGGACGGTGGCCGATGACGGCGTCTCGCACTCGTACTGCAACACGATTCCGACGCCGGAGGGCGGCACCCACGAGGCGGGCCTGCGCGTCGCCCTGCTGCGGGCGCTCCGCGAGCATGCCGAGCGCGTGAACCAAGCCAAGCGCATGACGGCGGTGACCACCGACGACGTGATGGCGACCTGCGCCTCGATGCTCTCGGTCTTCATCCGCGAGCCGGAATTCCAGGGCCAGACCAAGGACAAGCTCGCGACGGTGGAGGCCTCCCGCATCGTCGAGACGGCGATTCGCGATGCCTTCGACCACTGGCTCGCGGCCTCGCCCGCCCAGGCCAACAAGCTGCTCGACTGGGTGATCGACCGGGCGGAGGAGCGCCTGCGCCGCCGCCAGGAAAAGGAGGTCGCCCGCAAGAGCGCCACCCGCAAGCTGCGCCTGCCCGGCAAGCTCGCCGATTGCTCGGCCGCCGGCACGGTGGGCTCCGAGATCTTCATCGTCGAGGGCGACTCGGCCGGCGGCTCCGCCAAGCAGGCCCGCGACCGCGCCACACAGGCGGTGCTGCCGTTGCGGGGAAAGATCCTGAACGTGGCCTCGGCGAGCCGCGACAAGCTCGGCGCCAACCAGCTCATCTCGGATCTGACGCTGGCGCTCGGCTGCGGCACCGGCGCGAACTTCCGCGAGGCGGACCTTCGCTACGACCGGGTCATCATCATGACCGACGCGGATGTGGACGGCGCCCACATCGCCTCGCTCCTCATCACCTTCTTCTACCGGCAGATGCCCAAGCTCATCGACAAGGGGCATCTCTACCTCGCGATCCCGCCGCTCTACCGGATCAGCCAGGGCGCGAAATCGGCCTATGCCCGCGACGATGCGGACAAGGAGCGGATCATCAAGACCGTGTTCAAGAACGGCAAGGTCGAGATCGGCCGCTTCAAGGGCCTCGGCGAGATGATGCCGGCGCAGTTGAAGGAGACGACGATGGACCCGAAGAAGCGCACGCTGCTGCGCGTCGCGATCCTCGACGAGGCGCGGGAATCGACGGGTGATACGGTCGAGCGCCTGATGGGCAACAAGCCCGAGGCGCGCTTCGCCTTCATCACCGAGCGGGCATCGTTCGCGGATGGGACGGAGCTGGATATCTGATCCGCTCCGCTTTTCCCTCGACGGAAGCCGTCTGGGGCAATGAATCGCCGTCGTGCCGAGTCGTGTCGCTGATGCTCGCGCCGCAGCGATCCGTCAGGCCGGCTCGGCCATCGCTCTCTCCGTGATCTCCACGATCCGCCCTTCCGCCAAATGCAGCACCCGGTCGGCGGCGTCGAAGTAGCGATCGTCGTGGCTGATAACGATGAGGGTTCGGCCACCGCTTCGCAGGTCCGGCAGAAGCGCCTCGTAGAAGCGGCGCCGGAAGGTCGGATCCTGTTCCGCTGCCCACTCGTCCAGCACGAGGACCGGGCGTCCTTCGAGGGCGGCCTGGACCAGGGCGAGGCGCTTGCGCTGGCCGGTCGAGAGGTCGGTGGTGGAGAAGCGTCCCTCGCTGATGCCGACCTTGTGGGCCAGATCGAGCCGTTCCAGCAGGGGCCGGGCGGCCTCGGAGTCGGCGCCATCGGCGGGGATCAGTTCGTCGAACAGGTGGTAGTCGAAGAAGATCGCCGAGAAGTGCTGGCGGTAGGCGTCGCGCGTCTGCGCCGTCACCGGCACGCCGTCGAGCAGGATCTCTCCCGTTTGCGGCGGGTACAGACCGAGCAGCAGCTTGATCAGCGTCGTTTTGCCCGAGCCGTTCTCGCCGACGATGAACAGGATCTCGCCCGCCCGGATCGTCAGGTCGAGCGGGCCGAGCGTGAAGGGGGCCTTGTCGCCGGCCGCCGGGAAGCCGTGGCTGACGCCGCGCAGGGTGATCTCGCGGATGCGGCGGCCCGCCTCCGACGGCACGGCTGCGAGAAGGCCGGCTTCCGCCTCCGTTCCCTCTTCCGAAAACTCGGCGATGCGCCGGTAGGCCACTTGGGCCTGCCCAATCATGGGCACGAAGTGGATGAGCTGGCCGATCGGCGCCTGGATGTAGAGCAGCACGAGCACGAAGCCGGAAAGTTCGGCGCCGCTGATGCCGGCCAGGACCTTGTAGGCGATGAGACCGGCGAACAGCAGGAAGTTGGTCGATTGGCTCAGCATCGACAGCGATTGCTGGATGACGGCGATCCGCGTCATCAGATGGCGCCCCTGCTCGATGCAGGTACTGAGGGCGACGTCGCGGAGGTGGAGCCGGCGTTCGCGGCCGATGCGGAGCTCCTTCGCCGCCTCGGTCAGGGTGAGGTAGTGCTTCTGGGTCGCCTCGCGGTTCTTGCGGACCTCCTCGAAGGACCGGAGCATGTTCCGGCGCAGGGCGTTCGCGCCGAGGCTCTCGAGGATCAGGACCACCGCCGTCACCGCCGAGAGGGAGGGTGACAGGAGGATCATGTAGGCCGCGCAGCCGATGAGCGTCCCGCCCGCGACCACCATCGGCGAGAGGAACGCGATGGCCGTGAAGATGGTGGTGACGTCGCCCTGGAGCGAGGCGAGCAGCTTGTGCTTGCCGAGGCGCTCGATCCGTTCGATCGGGGCGGTCAGGATCTTATCGGTGAGGTCGCGGCTGAGCGCCGCCTGGATGCGCCCGCCCGCGTAGCTGTTGCCGAAACTGGCCGCAAACGTGCCGAGAACGCTCAAGGCGGCGAACCCGGCAAACGCCAGCAACACGCCGTCGGCGAGCGCGCCCTCGCCGTAGAAGGCCTCGTTGATCTTGGCCAGAGCCGCGGCGGTGGCAAGGCCGCCGACCGCCCCGAGCGCTGTGGCCACGCTCACCAGCGGCCAGACCGGCCGGAGCAGCCGGATCGCGTCGTGCCGGAAATGACGAAGGATTGCGCCGTCCTGCCCCATCCTGCCGATTCCTCCAAGCAAGGTCGCCGCCCGCTACGGCGACCGGGGCGTCTGCACTAACGACAGGTCTGGTGAAGGTGAAATGCCGATCCGGCGCGGCTCACCCCTCGCGCGCATGGGTTTTACAAATTCTCACTTCGGAGATATTTGAAGAGCAGGCCCGATTCGCCGATGCGCTCAGTCTAAAAGCGCCGGATCGCTCTGCGGCGGCCTACGGCTTCGTCCCCACGCTTACCACCGGCGTCGCCTCGCGATCGCCCACGATCATGATGAGCATGTTCTGGGCCATGCTGGCGCGGCCCTGATCGTCGAAGAGGATGCCGGCATGGCCGTCCTCCGGCTGTTCCAGGCGGCGGATCGTGTCGCGCACGATGGCGACCGCGCCCTCCACGATCTGGCGGCGGGCCGCGATGATGGCGCCGGCCTGCTGGCGCTTGAGCATCGCGCCCGCGATTTCCGGCGCGTAGGCAAGATGGGTGATCCGCACATCCTCCACCACCACGCCCGCCACCGCGACGCGCTGGCCCAGTTCGGCGATCAGGTCGGCATGGATGGCGTCGCGGTCGGCCCGGAGCGAGGCGACGCGGGTGGCCTTCTCCGCGAGCCGGCGCTTGGCGTCGCCCGCCTCGTCGCCGACGTTTTCCGCCTCCTCGTGGTCGTAGGGCCGGGTCGAGGCGATGTTGCGCAGGGCCGCTTCCGCCTGGAGCGAGACGAAGTCGTGGTAGCTGCCGACGTCGAAGGTGGCGCGCGCGGCATCCTGTACCCGCCAGATCGCGGCGGCCGCGATGGTGATCGGGTTGCCCATCAGGTCGTTGACCGTGATGATCTTGGTCTCCTGCGCCTCGGTCGCGAGCGAGACCTTGGCCACCGCGGTCAGCGGGTTGCGCCACCAGAAGCCGTCGCGGGCGATGGTGCCGTGATAGCGCCCGAACAGAGTCAGCACCGCGGCCTGCCGCGGCTTGAGGGTGATGAGCCCGGCCAGCAGCACGATCCCGGCGACGAACTCCACCACCGGGACCAACAGGGAGGTGGGGCCGACGCTGCCGCGGACGAGCACCAGCGCGCCGCTGCTGAGGAAGGTCAGGGCCGCCAGCACGAGGCAGGGGATGGCGATGAAGAGTGCCAGCCAGCCGTTCAGAGCGCGATAGGGCACATCCTGCGTGACGCTCGCTCCAGCCATGCTCGCTTCCCTCGTATCGCCGTGCGACCCCAACCTTACGGAGGCGGTGCGTGCAATCCTAGGGCGGTGGCCTCCTCACGGCCGGTGCTCACAAGCAATGATGCCGGCCTGAGGTGGCGCACCATATCGGCGGCACCGAAAGGTTGATGCGGACGGAGGACCCCGTTGAGCGAACCTCGAAAACAACTCCATCTCGGCGCGTTCATGCGCCCGATCGGCATCCACACCGCGTGGTGGCGCTATCCCGGCGGCTTTCCGGACGCGAACTTCAACCTCGACCACCTCGTGCGCTTCGCCCGCACCCTGGAGGCCGCCAAGTTCGACGCCTTCTTCATGGCCGACCATCTGGCGGTGATGAACATGCCGATGGAGGCGCTGAAGCGCTCGGCCACCGTCACCTCGTTCGACCCGCTGACGCTGCTGCCGGCGCTGGCCATGGTGACGGAGCGGATCGGCCTGATCGCCACCGCCTCCACCACCTATAACGAGCCCTACCATGTCGCCCGCAAGTTCGCCTCGCTCGATCATATCTCGAAGGGGCGCGCCGGCTGGAACCTCGTCACCTCCGGCAACCCGGACGAGGCGCTGAACTTCGGCCGCGACGCGCATCTCGACCACGCCACCCGCTACGCCCGCGCCCGCGAGTTTTTCGAGGTCGTCACCGGGCTGTGGGATTCCTGGGCCGACGACGCCTTCATCCGCGATGTCGAGCAGGGACTGTTCTTCGACCCCGAAAAACTCCGCACGCTGAACCATCAGGGCGAATTCCTGAAGGTGAAGGGGCCGCTCAACGTCGCGCGGCCGGTGCAGGGCTGGCCGGTGATCGTGCAGGCCGGCGCCTCCGAGGCCGGGCGCCAGATCGCGGCGGAGACCGCCGAAATGGTGTTCGGCTCGGCCTCGTCGCTGGAGGCGGGCCAAACGTTCTACGCCGACGTGAAGGGGCGGATGGCGGCGGCCGGCCGGTCCCGCGACGCCCTCAAGATCCTGCCCGGTGCCTTCGTCGTGGTCGGCGGCACGGAGGCGGAGGCGAAGGCGAAGAAGGCGCGGCTCGATGCGCTGGTGCCGGTCGAGAGCGGGCTCGCCAACCTCTCGGTTCGTCTCGGCACCGATGCCAGCGGCTTCGACCTCGACGCGCCGCTCCCCGAAATCCCGGAATCGAATGCCAGCAAGAGCGGGCAGGCGCAGATCGTCGACTATGCCCGCCGCACGGGGGCGACGGTGCGCGACCTCGCCCGCCGCGTCGGCGGCTATGGCGGGCTCAGCTTTATCGGCACGCCGGAGCAGATCGCCGACCGGATGGGGGAATGGCTGGAGGGGGAAGCCTGCGACGGCTTCAACGTGATGTTCCCCTTCGTGCCGGAAGGGCTCGACGATTTCTGCGCCGGCGTCGTGCCCGAACTCCAGCGGCGCGGCCTGTTCCGGACGGAGTACGAGGGCACGACCCTGCGCGACCATCTCGGCTTGGAGCGGCCGGGCAACCGCTTCTTCGAGACGCGATAGGCTCCCCGCCGAACCCATCGACGGTCCCGCGGGGAGTCTTTCAGCGCAGGTCAGCGCCGGTTCGTCATCCCGTAGATCGCGAAGCCTACGAGCGCCGCGAGGCCGAGGGTGAGCAGGCGGTTGCTGCCGAGCGTGTCGGCGGCGGCCCAGCCGGTGCTCTTGGCGCTCTCGATCACGGCGCGGCCCCGCAGGATGCGCGCGGCCCGCTGCCGGTTCGCCTCCCGCGTCGGCAGATGGACGATGTAGGTGTCGCCCTCACGGTCGATATCGATGCTGTTGCGGGCGAACCCCGCCCGCACGAGGCGGTCCTTGGCGGCGTGGGCCGCTTCACGGCTCGTGAAGTCGGCTTCGACGCTGACGGTCTCCTGGGACATGTCTCCTCCTCGACAAATGTGGGGATGTGCCGCGCGCGATCCGTTCGCCGCGGACCGTCGCAAGACGGCCGGTGGCATGCGTTTCGTGCGGCACTCCAAGCGGGAGGAGCAATCCGGGCCTGGCCTTCACGGTTCCGCGAGAAGGCTCACGCCGCCTCGGCCTCGCAGGCATCGATCCGCACGGCGCCGTCGGCCGTCAGCGAACAGATCACCTCCGTTCCATCGTCGAGCGCGAAAGCATGGAACAGGCGGCGCTCGAGTTCTTCGAGCCCTTCGCCGGGTAGTTCTGCGATTTCGCCCCGCGTCCGTTCTTCGAGAGCGGGAAGAACACCACTTCTCTCAGCGATTTCCTGCGCGGATTGCGTCAAAACGATATCGAAAGACATTGCCGCCTCCCTGTTACGACGCCGGTTACGACTTGTTCGATCCACGTGAAGACAGGCCCCTCTTGCGACTTTTTTGGGGCAGCCTTTTTACGGCGCGGGAAACACGTTCGCGATCAACGGCTTGGCAGAGGCCCGCAGCCGCGCGACCGATCGCGGCGTATTGGCCGGAATGACTTGGGACGGGCCGCCGGCCGGATCGGAGCGCGGACATCCCGTCCGGCCGAACCCGACCGGGCTGCTGTGACGCATCGGCTCGGCGCAGCTTTTCGAGGTCTTCTCCGGTTTCGACCAGCGGGCCGCGCGTTCGACGCTGGCCCGCCGGTCTCAAAGGTCCGCCTAAAGGGTCCGCCGGAGCGTCGCGCGTTCCGACCACGCGAAGAACATCCCCGGCAGGGAGGCCGGCCCCATGAATTCCATCCTCGTCGTCGCCTTGATCTGTGCGTCCAGCGTTCAGATGCCCGATTGCTCGCGGGAAACCGCTCTGGACGTGATCATCGGTCCGGCCCACACCCTTCAGGAATGCCTGATCCAGGGTCCGGTTCTGGCCGCAAGCGCGGGCCATGGCTCGGGCGCCGACACCTACGTGAAGACGCGCTGCGAACAGCGGAAGCCGCGATAGGTTTCTGTGTCGCGCCGGCTTCTTCCGAAGGACGGCAACGACCCTGTGGGGCAAGGCTTTGGGAGGCACCGATGACAGAGGATGAAACGGTCGATCCGGAGCGCGCCGTCGCGGTGGGCCTGCGGGCCCGCCTCGCGGTGGTCGAGCGCACCGCATGGTTCGGTTTCATGCACGCGATGCGCGAGCGGCCCGAGGAAACCCAAGCCTTCATCGAGGCCGAGCGCGTGCGATGCCGCGAGGGTTTCGGCAGCGGCGCCTGGGCCAAGGACCTGACGGCGGCGGAGCGGGCGCTCCTCGGCGAAGAGGTCGATGCCGGCCTCGCGCAGCTCGTGGAGGATGCCCGCGCCGAGCTCGGCGACGGCACCGACGGCACCTGAACGGCGCCCTCCCCCGCGCCATCCTTTCGCCTTGCGGACATGGCGGGAAGAGTACAGTGTCCCCCGCCAAACCGGGACCGGCCGGAGGAAGCTCCGTCCGTCGGGCCCGCGAAGGAGCCGTGACTGGTGCCCATGTTCGGATACGCCGCCCGCCGGAGCGCCACCGCGCTCACCCTGCTGCTTGCTTCGACCGGTCTCGGCTCTCTGCCGGCGGCGGCCATGCAGCCGCGGGAATCCTCACCGCTCTCCGAGTACGAGCCGGCGGAATCGCTCGAGGGCAACTTCCTCTCCGCCTATATCGCCGGTGCCTCGAAGGACACGGCCGCCGCCGCGAGCTACTACCGCGAGGCGGTGAAGGGCGACCCGCGCAACGCCGAGCTTCTGGAGCGCGCCTTCGTGTCGCTGCTGGCCGACGGCGCGATGACCGACGCCTTCCGCGCTGCCGAGCGGCTCGCCACCCGCGAAAGCTCGAACGGCCTCGCTCAGCTCGCCCTCGGCGTGCGCCAACTCAAGGCCGGCCAGTACGGCCCTGCCCGCCAGAGCTTCGGCCGCAGCGGCCGGGGTGCGGCCGCCGACCTCACCGGGACGCTGCTGACGGCGTGGGCCTATGCCGGCGCGGGTGACGGCAAGCGCGCCTACGAGACCCTGAACCGCCTGCGCGGCGAGCGCTACTTCAACGTCTTCCGCGACTACCATGCCGGGTTGATCGCCTCGGTCATCGGTGACCGGGCGGAGGCCGAGCGCAAACTGAAGGCGGCCTACGACGCCGACCACAACACTCTGCGCATCGTCGACGGCTATGCCCGTTTCGAGGCCGGCATCGGCCGCACCGATCTCGCCATCGACGCCTACAGCGAGTTCGAGAAGGTGATGCCGCGCCACCCCCTCGTGGTGGACGCGCTCGACAAGCTCAAGGCCGGCAAGCCGCTCAGCCCCCTGATCGCCTCCGCTCAGGAGGGCGCGGCGGAAGTGCTGTACGGGCTCGGTTCGGCCGGCTCGACGCAGGGCGACGAGCTTCCGGCGGTGGTCTATCTGCGGCTCGCGCTCTACCTCGCCCCCGACCACGCCGTGGGACGGCTGACGCTCGCCGACGCCCTGGACCGCATGAAGCAGGTCGAGCGCTCGAACGAGGCCTATGCGCAGATCCCGGCTTCCTCGCCGCTCAAGCTCAACGCCGACATCCAGATCGGTCTCAACCTCGAGCAGTTGGGCCGGGGTGACGAGGCGCTCCAGCACCTCGACACGGTCCTCAAGGCGAACCCCGACAACGTCGACGTCATCTCGGCGCTCGGCAACGTGCAGCGCGCGCGCAAAAAGTTCACCGAGGCGACCGAGACCTATACCCGCGCGATCAACCTGATCGAGCCCGGCCGCGAGGCGAACAACTGGACGCTGTTCTACTTCCGCGGCACCGCTTACGAGCGGGCCGGCGAGTGGCAGAAGGCCGAGGCCGACCTCAAGAAGGCGCTGAACCTCGTTCCGCCAACCCAGCCGAACGCCAAGGCGCAGGTTCTCAACTACCTCGCCTATTCCTGGGTCGATCGGAACATGAACATCGACGACAGCTTCACCATGCTGAAGCAGGCCGTCGATCTCTCTCCCCGCGACGGCATGATCATCGACAGCCTCGGCTGGGCCTATTTCCGCCTGGGTCGCTGGGACGACGCGGTGCGCGAGTTGGAGAAGGCGGTCGAACTGAAGCCGGGTGACCCGACCATCAACGACCACCTCGGCGATGCCTATTGGCGCACCGGCCGGCGGCTTGAGGGCAAGTTCCAGTGGCAACACGCCAAGGACCTGAACCCCGAGCCTGAGGAACTCGCCAAGATCAACGCCAAGCTGAAGGACGGCCTGCCCGAGCCGGACAAGCCGACCGCCACCGCCGAGAACCCGCCCGCGCAGGACCCGGCGCAGACCGTGCCTGCCCCGGTGGCGGCGCCGCACAACGCGGAGAACCCGGAATTGCCGAAGGGCGCCCCCGCCCCGAGCGAGCCGCCGGGCGCCGCGGACAAGAAGCCGGGGAAGTAAGGGGCGACGCGTCCCTCCTCCCCTGCACGATGTCGCGCTCGAATCCGCCGCGTGGCGCGGCCGCTGACGGCCATGGCGAGGCTCGGCGCCGCTCATCCTGAGCGCCGCTTCGTTCGGCGCGTTCGCGTTTGTGATGGCGCAAGAGCGAATCGACTGACGCGCTTCGCCCCCATGATGTCCATGCGTCGTCCGGGACGTCGGGCGGGCCTTTCGTGATGCATCGTCTGTTCGCGAGGCTCGGCCGTCACCGCTCGGATGGTTGCCCCAAGACGGGCCTCTGCCCGAACCGGTGGCCGGGTTCTGCTGCAAATGTCGGCATCGCCGACTTGGCCCCAGGTGCCTCTGCACCCGCCTCCGCCGCCCGAAATCCATGTCCGAAGCGGTAACTTATCATTTGTTGCATTGGCGCAACATGTGGCCCGAGGCGGATGTGTAGGTTTGATCCTGCCGTATTTCGACGACTCGCGTATTCTCAGCGAGCGCTCGACAATCCATTCGCGACCGAGGAAATTTGTCGGCTAAACTGGCCACAGTTGTTTTTATAAGTCGGATGATTTACTTTATTAAGGAATTTAATATTGCATATGAATAAAATTGTGGCCCTAAATTGCGATCAAAGTGATCTTATTGCAAGTGTAAATTCCTCCTGGCTGAGTTTAATATTTCATAAGCTGAATGCACCGGTAAACTCATGCTCTGATTATTTGATTTTCTATTTCTTATATCGATCTATGTGCAGGTCGTCGATACCTTTTGGCTCCTCATCATCGTTAGATTGAATTAAGGCCGTGGACTGCGGCCTACACTTGACACATGTCGCCGCGCGGATTGTGCGGCCGGTCGGGTCTTGCGAGACGGCACCGATCTGAGCGGCACAGGACTTGTAGTAGCTTCGACATCCGCAAACCAACCGGCGCGTGTAGCCGGAAGAGGAGTGTCGATGTCGCGGTTGAAATCGGGCCTGCTGGCCTGCTGCGCCAGTCTCGCCGCCGGCCCTGCCGGACACGCGGCGGATTTCCCCAGGGGGGACAGCGGACTGGCCGACGACTTGCGCGCCTGCAACGCCTACGGTGCCGGCTTCTTCTTCATTCCCGGTACGGATACGTGCGTGCGCTTCTCCGGCCGGGCGCGCTACGAGGCAGGTTTCGTTCCGAACCGCAACCGCACGCAGAGCCAGGGTGACCAATCCCAGGCGCGCGGGATGATTCGTCTCAATCTCGATGCCCGCAGCCAAACCGATTTCGGCGTCTTACGGGCGTTCCTCCGCATCGACGCCGCGAGCCGCACCGGCATCCTCCAGTCCACCGGTACGCAGCAGCGCATTGCCAATGCCTCCCCGGCGCTCGGTCAGGATACGTTCGGCCGCATCCAGAACTTTTTCATTGCCGAAAAGGCCTTCGTCCAGTTTGCCGGCATCACCGCTGGCCGCGCCGCCTCCTTCTTCGACTTCTACGCGCATGATTATGAGATGAGCGGCCTCACGACCGGATCCAATCTCTCCTCGACCAACCTACTTGCCTACACGTCGAGGATCGGCGGCGGCTTGAGCTTGAGCCTGTCGATGGAAGACCCGTTTTTCCGGAAGCAGCCGGTCTACGCGGCCTCCGTCGCGGCCGCTGCCGCCCCGCTCGGTGCGCCCTCGCAGTTCGTCGCGCCGACGGCGGCGCCGACACCTGTAATCCTGGCGACCGATGGCGGCTTCAACGCCACGGGCGCTGCCTTCCTCGACGCCGTGCAGCGCTCGCGCATGCCGGACTTCGTGGCAGCGCTGCACTACGATGACAGTTGGGGCTCCGCCCATCTCTCCTCCGCCGTCGCGAACATCAATGTGGGCGGCTTCATCGCCACCCCAGCGCTCGGTCCGGCCGGCACCACCATCGCGAATGACACGGCGGCCGCACTCCTGGCGGCGCGGGGTGTCACGTCCGGCGCGCAGACGGATTACGGCTGGGCGGTGCAAGCCGGCGTCAAGCTGAACCTGCCGATGATCGCATCGGGCGATGGCATCTACCTTCAGGCGGCCTATGCCGAGGGCGCCATGAACTACACCGGCTTCACGTTCTTCACGGGCAGCTACGCCAGCAATCTGACGCCGATTCAGGGGGCTTCCGTCCAGCAATTCGTCTCGGATGCCGTGGTCAACCCGATCACCGGCAAGCTCGAATTGTCGACGAGCTTCACCGTGGTCAGCTCCTTTCTCCATTACTGGACGCCGGAATGGCGCTCGGCCTTCTACGGCAGCTACGGTGCGCTCAACTACAAGCGCGGAACCCGCGAGACCTTCAGCATGCTGAATGGGTTGGTTGGCAACTCCGCCCCGCCCAATGCTTTCGCCAATCCGGTTGCCTTCGGCCTCAGCCCCGTGCTTCGCGACACGGATCAGGTGATCGCCGGCGTGAGTCTGATCTGGTCGCCGGTCCGGGATCTCGATATCGGCATTGAGGGCACGTATATCGGCACTTCGGTCCAGAGCGGGCGCGTTCCGGATGCGACCTACCCGATCCTGGTGAACGGTCTGCCGTTCGTGACGGCCAATCGCCACGATGCGGGTCAGATCCGCATGCGCATCCAGTGCGATTTCTAGAGCATCGCCCCGAAAGACGGGTGCGCGGCCGTCGCCCGTCGGCCGCTGCGGGCCGGTGCGAACCGCCTTGCTCGTCGGGAAGGCTCCCCCTATGGCAGTGCCCGTCCCCCGCCTCATCGGCCGAGAGCTCCTGTGTCCGTCCTCACCACCCGCGCTCCGGCCAAGATCAACCTGACCCTGCACATCCTCGGCCGCCGGCCCGGCGACGGCTACCATGCGCTGGAGAGCCTCGTGGCCTTCGCCGACGTGGCGGACACGCTGGAACTGGTGCCGGGCCCTGATCTGTCGCTGGACATCTCCGGCCCCACCGCCGGGCCCGCCGGACCGCTCGACGACAACCTCGTCCTGCGCGCCGCCCGCCACCTCGCTGCGGGCGTGGACGGCCTGAGGCTCGGCGCCTTCCGCCTGCACAAGCAACTGCCCGTCGCGGCGGGGATCGGTGGTGGCTCCTCGGATGCGGCGGCGGCCCTGCGGCTGCTGGCCGAGCTGAACGGGCTCGCCCTCGACCATCCTGCTGTGATCGCCGCTGCGCGGGCGACCGGCGCCGACGTGCCGGTCTGCCTCGATCCGCGGGCGCGGATGATGCGCGGCGCGGGCGAGGAAATCGGGCCGGTGCTCGGCCTCGCATCGCTGCCGGCGGTGCTGGTCAATCCCGGCGTGCCTGTCTCGACCGCGCCGGTCTTCAAGGCGCTCGGCCTCGCGGTCGGTCAGCGGCTCGACGGGGCGGAGCATCCGGTCGTCGGGGCTAGCCTCGATGCGGACGCCGTGCTCGGCGTCATCACCCCCGCTCGCAACGATCTCGAGGCGCCGGCCCTCACCGTCGCCCCGGTGATCGGCGAAGCGCTGGCGCTGCTGCGGGCTCAGGCCGGGTGCCGGCTCGCGCGGATGTCGGGCTCCGGGGCCACCGTGTTCGCAATCTTTTCCGATGACGGGGCGGCGGAGATTGCGGCCGCAGCGATCCGCACCGCCGAGCCGGGCTGGTGGGTCGAGCCGACGCGGCTCGCCTGACCCGTCGGCTGCGGGCGCTCAGTGCGCCCGGGCGATGCAGAAATCGACCACCTGCAGCAGGGCGGCCTTCATCGGCCCCTGCGGGAACGGCTCAAGCGCCGCGCGGGCCTGATCGCCGTAGTGGTGCGCCCGCTCGATCGTGTCGTCCAGGGCGCGATGGCGGCTGAGGATGGCGAGCGCCTGCTGAAGATCGCCCTCCGCCCGATCCTCCCGTTCGAGGGTGCGGCGCCAGAAGGCGCGCTCCTCGTCCGAGCCGCGGCGCAGCGCCAGCACGATCGGCAGGGTGATCTTGCCCTCGCGGAAATCGTCGCCGACATTCTTGCCGAGCGCCGCGCTGGTGCCGCCGTAATCGAGCACGTCGTCGATGAGCTGGAACGCGATGCCGAGATTCATGCCGTAGGCGCGGCAGGCTGCCTGCTCGGATTCCGGCCGTCCGGCTAGGACCGGGCCGACCTCACAGGCCGCCGCGAACAGCTCCGCGGTCTTGCCGCGGATCACGGCGAGATACTCGTCCTCACTGGTCTCGATGTTCTTGGCGGCGGTGAGCTGCATCACCTCGCCCTCGGCGATCACGGTGGCCGCCG
Source organism: Methylorubrum sp. SL192 (assembly GCF_026672325.1). Lineage (NCBI taxonomy): Bacteria > Pseudomonadati > Pseudomonadota > Alphaproteobacteria > Hyphomicrobiales > Methylobacteriaceae > Methylorubrum > Methylorubrum sp. SL192. The sequence goes on along the minus strand of NZ_JAPPQV010000003.1, from coordinate 2,327,682 downwards.
CGGACAGGATGTCGAGGGCGCGCAGGCTCCCGACCTCGACCATCATGCGGAAGGCTTGGCCGAGCAGGAAATCGCCGACGAGCACGCTCGCCTCGTTGCCCCACTTGATGCGGGCGGCGACGCGCCCGCGGCGCATGTCGCTCTCGTCCACCACGTCATCGTGGAGGAGGGTCGCGGTGTGCATGAACTCGACCGCGGCGGCGAGCTTCACCGCGCCGTCGCCGCTGCCGTAATCACAGAGATCGGCGCAGGCGAGCGTCAGGATCGGACGCAGGCGCTTTCCGCCCGACGCAATCAGGTGGTTGGCGACCTCGGGGATCATCGCCACGTCGGAGCCCGTGCGCGACAGGATGGTCGCGTTCACCCGCTCCATCCCGGCCGCGACGAGGCTCACGAGATCGGTGAGGCTGGCCTCCGGATCGGAGCGGCCTTCATCGAGGGTAACGACGACGCCCAAAGCGCGATGCCTCCGGAAAAACTCTCGACCGGCACCCTGCCGGAACCCCTGCCCCGCGGCTGCCCCTGTCGCACGGGGCCGGCGGCAGGGCAACACGCGGTCGTGCCGCACGGCTGCGCAACAGCGTGGAGAATGTTACCAGCCGGGAGGCCGCGCGATCCCGCCACGGGGTGCCGGCGAAGGATGATGGTGCCGTGAAGGAACTGATCCGCAGCAACGACATCGTCCTGATCGGCTTCGCGCGCTCGCTCCTCGAAGAGGCGGGCGTGCCGCTCTTCGTCGCCGACGAGCATATGAGCGCACTCGAAGGATCGATCGGCGTGTTCGGCCGGCGCCTGCTGGTGCCCGACGACCATGCGCCGCAGGCCCGCCGCATCCTCATTGATGCCGGCCTGTCCGCCGAACTGCGCGACGAGCCCTGAGTGGGCGCCGAGCCGGATGCCTTCCTCGGCGGTCGCCTGAGGCTGCGCCAGCCGCCCCGCGGCGCCCACCGCGCCGGAACCGACGCGGTGCTACTCGCTCGCATTCTGGCGCCGGCGCCGGGCGCCACGCTCTACGACCTCGGCGCGGCCACCGGCGCGGTCGGGCTGGCCGTGGCGCGGCTCACCGAGGTGGGCCGTGTGGTGCTGGTCGAGCGTGATCCCGACCTCGTCGCCCTCGCCCGGGAGAATGCCGCGGCGAACGGGCTCGACGCGCGTGTCGCGGTGATCGAGGCGGATATTCTGGCGCCGGGGGTGCAGCGCCGGGCGGCGGGCCTGGAGCCGGACAGCGCCGATATCGTGCTGACCAACCCGCCCTTCTTTGAGGAGGGCGCACACCGCCCCTCCCCCGTCCCGCAAAAAGCCTCGGCCCACAGCTTCGCGGCCGGCGGGCTCGATCTGTGGCTGAGAACCTGCGCCGACCTGCTGCGCCCCGGCGGCCGGCTCGGCCTGATCCACCGGGCCGATGCTCTGCCCGCCTGCCTCGACGCCCTACGCGGGCGTTTCGGCGATTGCGCCGTCCGCCCGGTTCACGGGCGGGCCGATCGACCGGCGATCCGCGTGCTGGTTGCGGCGGTGAAGGGCAGCCGCGCCCCGTTTCGCCTGCTGCCGCCCCTGGTGCTTCAGGACGAGGCCGGGCGCTTCACCGGGGAAGCCGAGGCGCTGCATCGGGGCGAACCCTGGCCGGCGCCGTGAAGCCGGATCCCGGTCGAAGCGGGCGCCCGCTGCAATGGATCGGCTGGCGACGTCCTGTTAACGGAGAACGGACCTGCCTCGTGGAGCCGTATCCGACCCGATTGCATCAGGTCGGCGTCTCCCGCCCCATATTTAGACGCGCAGTCTTTCGACGAATCGGTGACCGCTTCGTCGGGATGCGATCTAGGAAGCCGCGCACCCGCGCGTTCTGAAAAAAGGCCGCCATGCCGCTGACCATCCCGACCTGGATGCGCCGCCTCCTGCCCCGCCGCTTCCGCGAGACCCCGCCGCGGGTCGCCGTGGTGCGCCTGAGCGGGGCGATCGGCGCCGTCTCGCCGATCCGGGCGGGCCTTTCCATCGGCACGGTGGCGCCGAGCCTGGAGCGCGCCTTCACCATGCCGGGCCTGTCGGCGGTGGCGCTCGTCATCAATTCCCCCGGCGGATCGCCGGTGCAGTCGCACCTGATCTACCGGCGCATCCGGGCGCTGGCGGCGGAGAAGGAGATCAAGGTTTTCGCCTTCGTCGAGGATGCCGCGGCCTCGGGCGGCTACATGATCGCCTGCGCCGCCGACGAGATCGTCGCCGATCCCGCCTCGCTCGTCGGCTCCATCGGCGTGGTCTCGGCCGGCTTCGGCTTCGACCGGCTGATCGAGCGCATCGGCATCGAGCGCCGCGTCCACACCCAGGGCGAGGCCAAGGCGATGCTCGACCCGTTCCGCCCGGAAAACCCGCAGGACATCGCCCGGCTGAAGGAGATCCAGGCCGACGTGCAGGCCCTGTTCTCCGGCCTCGTGCGCGAGCGCCGGCCGACACTCGACGCCAGCCGCGACCTGTTCACCGGCGCGGTCTGGACCGGGCGGCAGGCGCTCGATCTCGGCCTCGTCGATGCACTCGGCGATCTGCGCGGCACCCTGCGCGCCCGCTACGGCGAGAAGGTGGATCTGCGGCTCGTGGCCGAGAATCGTGGCTCCTGGCTCGCCCGCCTGCTCCGCCGCGCCGGTCCGGGCCAGACCGCGGCCGGACTCCCCGATGCGCTGATCGCGGCGGTGGAGGAGCGTGCCGCCTGGGCGCGGCTCGGGCTGTAGACTGCGAGCGAAGACTCGCGGTCCTGTTCGCGGCTCATGATTGGAATCCGCCCGACACAGCTTCGAGATCAGGCTTGTCGGCGCAAGAGAACGTCTGTACCGATCGGTATTGATCGTACCGATCAGTACAGAAAGGCCTTGCCATGTCGCGCCCCCCGCTTCCGCCCTTCACCGACGAGACCGCTGCGCAGAAGGCGCGCATGGCGGAGGATGCCTGGAACAGCCGCGACCCGGAGCGCGTCGCCCTTGCCTACACGCCGGACAGCGTCTGGCGGAACCGCGCGGAGTTCGTCCGGGGACGCGAGGAGATCGCGGCTTTCCTACGCCGCAAGTGGGCGCGTGAGTTGGAGTACCGGCTGATCAAGGAAGTCTGGGCGCATCAGGGCAACCGGATCGCCGTGCGCTTCGCCTACGAGTGGCGCAACGACAGCGGCCAGTGGTTCCGTTCCTACGGCAACGAGAATTGGGAGTTCGACGAGGCGGGCCTGATGCGCCACCGGATCGCCTCCATCAACGATCTGCCGATCGCGGAAGCCGACCGGAAGTATCATTGGCCGCTCGGCCGCCGCCCGGACGACCACCCGTCCTTGAGCGATCTGGGGCTGTAGGGCGTGGCCCGCACCGTCGCCGAACGGTCCGACGTGCTGCCGCTGCTCGCGGAGGTGTTTCGCGAGCACGGCTACGAGGGCGCGAGCCTGTCGCTGATCTCGAAGGCGACGGGGCTCGGCAAGGGCAGCCTCTACCACTTCTTTCCCGGCGGGAAGGAGGAGATGGCAGGCGCCGTGCTCGCCGAGATCGACGGCTGGTTCGAGGCCAACGTCTTCCGCCCCCTGCGGGAGGCGGAAGACCCGGCGGCGGCCGTGGCCGCGATGTTTGCGACGGTCGGCGACTATTTCCGCTCCGGCCGCCGGGTCTGCCTCGTCGGGGCCCTGAGCCTGAGCGACGCCCGCGACCGGTTCGCGGGCCGTCTCCGAAACTACTTCGCCCGTTGGGTCGAAGCCCTTGCCGCGGCTTTGGGCCGGGCGGGACATCCTTCGGCGTCGGCCGGCATGATCGCCGAAGAGGCCGTCGGCGGCATCCAGGGGGCGGTGGTGCTGGCCCGCGCGCTCGACCGGTCGGAGGTGTTCGAGCGGATCCTGGCGGGATTGCGGGTGCGGTGCCTCGCCCGACCCTGAGCCGGTTTCAGCTCAGCGCGCGCAGCCGGCCGGAGCGGCGTAGCCGGAATAGACCACCCGGACCTTGCGGGCGCAGGTCTCGGAGGCGGGCATGGCGGCGACCGGCGCGATCTCGACGGGGGTGACCGCCACCGTCTTCTCGACGATGCCGCTGCCATCCGGCGTGGCGAAAGCGTTCGAGGCGCCCATCATGAGCGACGTAGTGGCGAGCGAGGCCGCGACGAGGGCGGCGAAAACAGTCAAACCCGTGCGCATGATCTGTCCGAAAGTGTTAACCGCTCGCCGCGAGGGCCGGAGCGTGGCTGTTCATTTGCCGTCTTAACTTGGCAGAAACCTTTGCCGTTCCCGCGATGCGGCCGCGTCCGGTAAAAAGATGTGCCGGGGCGCACCGGGGCCTCGCCACCGGCCCCGTTCGGCCCCCGGCCTCGTAAATGCCGGCCGGCGCCCCATATGAAGGAAACCCTCCGCGCAATCCCGTGCTTTGGGCGTTTTTGCGGAGACCGATATGGCTTATTCTTCGGATAAGGGGGGCGCACGCCCCGTGTCAGCGACCGACTTCAACGACCGCGTGAAGCAGTTGCTGGCAGACAAGCCGGCAATCCAGGCGGTGCCGAAGGACCGGACGGCCAAGCGGAACTTCACCCGCTCCGCACCCCGGGCCTAGACCGATGACAGGGGGCGGCCCCGGCAGCGAGTTTGCTTGACACCCCGCCCCCCGCTCTTAAACGGTCCGGCAGCTTCCCTCCTGTCGGACCTTCCATGCCGAGTGACGCCGACCTTTCGCCGACACGCTCGTTCCAGGGCCTGATCCTCACCCTGCAGCGCTTCTGGGCAGCCAAGGGCTGCGTGATCCTCCAGCCCTACGACATGGAGGTCGGCGCCGGCACCTTCCATCCGGCCACGACTCTGCGGGCCCTCGGCCCGAAGCCCTGGAAGGCGGCCTATGTGCAGCCCTCGCGGCGGCCGAAGGACGGACGCTACGGCGAGAACCCCAACCGGCTGCAGCACTATTACCAGTTTCAGGTGATCCTGAAGCCGAACCCGCCGGACCTCCAAGAGCTGTACCTCGCCTCGCTGGAGGCGATCGGCGTCGATCTCAAGCTCCATGACATCCGCTTCGTCGAGGACGATTGGGAGAGTCCGACGCTCGGCGCCTGGGGCCTAGGCTGGGAATGCTGGTGCGACGGGATGGAGGTGAGCCAGTTCACCTACTTCCAGCAGGTGGCGGGCTTCGAATGCGCCCCAGTGGCCGGCGAGCTGACCTACGGCCTGGAACGCCTCGCGATGTACGTGCAGGGCGTCGAGAACGTCTACGATCTCAATTTCAACGGCGGCGAGGGTGAGGACAAGGTCACTTACGGCGACGTCTTCCTCCAGGCCGAGCAGGAATATTCGCGGCACAACTTCGAGGCCGCGGACACGGCGATGCTGTTCCGCCACTTCGCCGATGCGGAGAAGGCCTGCCGCCTCTATCTCGAAGCCGGTGCCCCGGAGAGCGAGGGCGCGCGCCACCGCATCGTGCAGCCGGCCTACGACCAGTGCATCAAGGCGAGCCACGTCTTCAACCTGCTCGACGCCCGCGGCGTGATTTCGGTCACCGAGCGTCAGAGCTACATCCTGCGCGTACGCGAACTGGCCAAGGCCTGCGGTGCCGCATGGCTGAAGACCGAGGCCGGCGGCCACGCCGCAGCGGCCTGAGATGCGGCGGCGCGCCGTCCTCGCTCTGGCGTTCGCGCTCCTGGCGGGGCCGGCCTTCGCGCAATCCGCGACCGACCCGGTGGAGACCGTGCGGGCCTTCTACGCGGCGGACGACATCAACGCGGTGCGCTTCTACGCCAAATCCCTGCGCGCGCTCTACGAGCGCGACCAGCGCGAGGCCAAGGGCGAGGTCGGGCGGCTCGGTTTCGCTTTTTACGTCAACGGCCAGGACACCGAGCCGGGTTTCGCCAAGTCGTTGGCCCTCGCCCCGCTCTCGAACGACGGCGACCGGGCCGAGGTGCGAGCGACCTTCCGCAACGGCGGGCCGCAGGAACTGCGCTACAACCTCGTGCGCGAGGCCGGCGCATGGACAATCGCCAACGTTCGCTCGCTGAAGGGCGAGACCTGGGATCTCGCCGCCATCCTGTCGGCGCCGCTGCCCTAGAGCCGTATCCGACCCCATTGCATCAGGCCGGCGTCTCTCGGTTTTTATTTCAACATGCTTTCTTTCGCCGAACCGGTGTCCACTTCGTCGGAAAGCGCTTGAGCGCGCGGCCGCACCGGGAACCGTCCCGTCATCGAAGCGACATCGGACGGGCGTAGGCGCGCCGCCTCACGACGGTGGAAGAGACGCGCCCGATGTCCGACACGCCCGACGCTCCGACCCTCGATGCGGTGATCGCGCAGCGCTTCTCTCGGCGCGACCTGATGCGCGGCTCGCTCGCCACCGCACTCGCCGCCGGAATCGCGCCGCAGACCGTCGCGGCCCCCGCCGATTCCTCCGCCTTCGACTTCCCCGAACTCGCCGCCGGAATCGATGAGCACCTGCATGTGGCCGAGGGCTACGAGGCGAAGCCGCTGCTGCGCTGGGGCGACCCGCTGTTTCCCGACGCGCCGGCCTTCGATCCTCAGAAGCAGAGCGCGCGGGCTCAGGAGCGCCAGTTCGGCTACAACAACGACTTCGTCGGTTTCATCCCGCTCGACAAAGACGGCCAGCGTGGTCTCCTCGTGGTCAATCACGAATACACCAATGCCGAGCTGATGTTTCCCGGCCTCGCGGCCGCCGACCGCAAGGCCGTGATCCTCGCCCTGAGCCCGGAACAGGTCGCGATCGAGATGGCCGCCCATGGCGGCTCGGTGGTCGAGATCGTCCGCGAGGCGGAAGGCTGGCGCCCGGTGATCGGCTCGCCCTACACGCGGCGCATCACGGCGGAGACGCCGATCGCCCTCACCGGCCCGGCGGCGGGTCATCCCCGCCTCATGACCGAGGCCGACCCGAGCGGCCGGCGCGTGCTCGGCATGATCAATAACTGCTCGGGCGGTGTCACGCCCTGGGGCACGTGGCTCTCGGGCGAGGAGAACATCAACTACTACTTCTCAGGAACTCTCCCTGCCGGACATGCGGAGGCCGGCAATGCGAAGGCGATCGGCCTGGGCAGCCCGCAATATGCCTGGAGCCGCTTCCATCCGCGCTTCGATCTCGCGCAGGCGCCGAACGAGGCGAACCGGTTCGGCTGGGTGGTCGAGATCGATCCGTTCGATCCGAGCTCGACCCCGAAGAAGCGCACGGCGCTCGGCCGGTTCAAGCATGAGGGTGCGGCGGGCGCGCGTTCGCTCGACGGGCGCTACGTCGTCTATCTCGGCGACGACGAGCGCTTCCAGCATGTCTACCGCTTCGTCAGCGAGGGCCGGGTGCAGGCCGAGCGCGCGGACAACGCCGACCTCCTCGATTCCGGCACGCTCAGCGTCGCCCGGTTCGAGCCCGACGGCACCGGCCGCTGGCTGCCGCTGGTGCACGGCGCGAATGGGCTCGATGCGGGCAACGGTTTCGCTGGCCAGGCCGACGTGCTGATCGAGGCCCGCCGCGCCGCCAAAAGCCTCGGCGCCACGCCGATGGACCGGCCCGAGGACATCGAGGCGAACCCGCGCACCGGCCGCGTCTACGTGATGCTGACCAACAACGGGAAGCGCACCGCCGATCAAGAGGAGCCCGCCAACCCGCGCGGCCCCAACACCTTCGGCCACGTCATCGAGATCACCCCCGACGGCACCGACCACGCCGCCGAGACCTTCCGCTGGGAGGTGCTGGTGCGCTGCGGCGACCCGGCCAAGCCCGAGGTGAAGGCGAGCTTCTCCGCGCTCACCACGCAGAACGGCTGGTTCGGCATGCCCGACAACTGCACCATCGACGGGCGCGGCCGCCTCTGGATCGCCACCGACGGCAACAATCGCCGCGCCACCGGCCGGGCCGACGGCATCTGGGCGGTGGAAACGGAAGGCCCGCGCCGGGGCACCGCGCGCCACTTCCTGCGGGTGCCGGTGGGCGCCGAGATGTGCGGCCCCTGCTTCACCCCCGACGACGAGACCTTCTTCGTCGCCGTCCAGCATCCCGGCGAGCCCGACGAGGAGGGCGCCCTCGGCTCCTACGAGAAGCCCTCGACCCGCTGGCCGGATTTTTCGCCCGATCTGCCGCCGCGGCCCTCCGTCGTGGCGGTGCGGCGGACGGGGGGCGGACGGATCGGGTGACGGGACCGTCGTCCCGAGGAGACGCCGAATCAATCCGGAGAAAATGCGTCCATGGGCTGCTTCGCCGACGCGCGCGATGACGATGGGGCGGCGGTGACAGATGGGGGCCATCTCCCGTCTCGACGCGGCCCGAGCGGGCGGCTATTCCCGCGCGCATGCCTGACCTTCTGCTCGAACTCCGCTCCGAAGAGATCCCCGCGCGCATGCAGCGGCGTGCGGCCGAGGATCTGAAGAAGCTCGTCACGGACGCGCTGGTCGAGCGCGGTTTCCTCTACGAGGGCGCCAAGGCGTTCGCGACGCCGCGGCGGCTGGCGCTGCACGTCGCCGGGCTGCCCGCCCGCGGCGAGGCGGTGCGCGAGGAGCGGCGCGGTCCCCGTGTCGGCGCGCCGGAAGCCGCCGTGCAGGGCTTCCTGAAGAGCGCGGGACTCGCGAGCCTCGATCAGGCCACCACGGTCACCGATCCGAAGAAGGGCGAGTTCTATCTCGCGGTGATCGAGCGGCCCGGCCGCGAGACGCTCGACGTGCTCGCCGAGATCCTGCCGGGCATCATCAAGAGCTTTCCCTGGCCGAAATCGATGCGCTGGGGCGCGGCCTCGGCCCAGCCCGGCTCCCTGCGCTGGGTGCGCCCGCTGCAATCGATCGTCGCCACCTTCGGCCCCGAGACCGAGACGCCGGAGGTCGTGCCGTTCTCGGTCGATGGCATCACCGCGGGCATGGTCACGAGCGGCCACCGCTTCCTCGCGCCCGAACCCTTCGAGGTGCGCCGCTTCGACGATTACGTGCAGGCGCTGGAGCGCGCCGACGTGATCCTCGATGCCGACCGGCGCAAGGACATCATCCTGCATGACGCGAAGGATCTCGCCTTCGCCCGCGGCCTCGACCTCGTGGAGGACGAGGGTCTGCTGGAGGAGGTGGCCGGGCTGGTGGAGCGGCCCGTGGTGCTGATGGGCTCGTTCGAGGAGCGCTTCCTCGAGATCCCGGCCGAGGCGATCCGGGCGACGATCCGCGCCAACCAGAAGTGCTTCGTGCTGCGCAAATCCGGCTCGGACGAACTGGCGCCGGCCTTCGTCCTGGTCTCGAACCTTATCGCCTCCGATGGTGGCGTGGCGATCACCGCCGGCAACGAGCGCGTGGTGCGGGCCCGCCTCTCGGACGCACGCTTCTTCTGGGAGACCGACAAAGCGACGAAGCTGGAGGATCGCCTCCCCAAGCTCGATTCGATCGTCTTCCACGAGAAGCTCGGCACGCAAGGCGAGCGCGTCGCCCGCATCGCCGCGCTCGCGAAGGAAATCGCCCCGCTGGTCGGGGCCGACCCGGCGCTCGCCGAGCGCGCGGCCCGGCTCGCCAAGGCCGATCTCGTCACCGAGATGGTCGGCGAGTTTCCGGAATTGCAGGGCCTGATGGGCCGCAAGTATGCGGCGCTTCAGGGCGAGCACGACAGCGTCGCCGCGGCGATCGAGGAGCACTACAAGCCGGTGGGTCCGAGCGACCGCGTGCCGACCGATCCGGTCTCCATCGCCGTGGCGCTCGCCGACAAGCTCGATACGCTCGCCGGCTTCTGGTCGATCGACGAGAAGCCGACCGGCAGCAAGGATCCGTTCGCGTTGCGGCGGGCGGCTTTGGGCGTGATCCGCGCCGTGATCGAACGGTCGCTGCGGCTGTCACTGGCATCCCTGCTGAAAGGCCGCTTCGCGAGCGGAAGCGACGAGCGCACCGCGGATCTCCTCGCCTTCTTCGCTGACCGCCTAAAAGTCTACCTTCGTGACCAGGGCGCTCGCCACGACCTGATCGACGCCGTCTTCGCCCTGCCCGGCCAGGACGATCTGCTGATGGTCGTCCGCCGGGTCGAGGCGCTCGGCGCGTTCCTCGCCACCGACGACGGGAAAAACCTCCTCGCCGGCTACAAGCGCGCGGCCAACATCCTGCGCATCGAGGAGAAGAAGGACGGCCGCGCCTACGACGAGGCCCCCGATGCGGCGCTGGCCGCTTCCGGCCAGCCGGAGGAGCGGGCGCTCGCCGAGGCGCTGGCAGCGGCCCGCCAAGAGGCGTCCGCGGCGGTGGCGGCCGAGGATTTCGCCGGGGCGATGCGGGCGCTGTCGCGGCTGCGGGCGCCGGTGGACGCCTTCTTCGAAAAGGTCACCGTCAACGCCGACGACCCGGCCCTGCGCAAGAACCGGCTGCTCCTTCTGAACGCCCTCCGTGCGGCCACCCGCGAAGTGGCGGACTTCTCCCGCATCGAGGGCTGACGGGGCGGGCCGGCGGTCCGGCCCGGCTTCTCGCGGCTCGACGGGGCGATCTGGGTATCGCGGCGGCGTTCGCGCGTGAGCGTAACATTTCCGCCGCAAGTCGTGGGGCAATCCGGGAAAGACCTCTCAAGATCGAGAGCTGTGGCGCATCGGCAATCGTCGGTTGCCCTGGAACATGCTTCAGATTGGGGTTCGTTCCACCCGGAGCGCCTTCCGTCGAAGTGGTTGCCGGTTCGGCGAAGGAAGGCGCATCACAATGAGGGTCCGGAGGCGCCGACCTGAGGGAATCAGGTCGACATCTCTCATGTCGGTCGATGCCCGGTTTCGATCCTCTCGCCTTGATCGACGCGTGTTACGCGGCGGCCGTCGAACCCGAGACGTGGTCTGACGCGCTCGACGGGATCGCCGATGCGGTCGGGGCCCGCGGTGCGGTGATCGTCTCGCACGATCCCGCGCGCACGGCGCAGACGCTGGCCTCCGAGCGGATCGCCGACGTGAATCTCGATTACGGCGTCGGCGGCTGGTGGCAGCACGACACGCGCATCCGCCTCGGCCGGGAACGCGGCATCATGCGGCCGGGCATGGTCACGGTCGATGAGATGTACCTCACGGCGGAGGAGAAGCGCGCCGATCCGTTCTTCCAGCACTTCATCGACCGGCACCGCCTCGCCAACCTCTGCGCCTATGTCGGGGCCGATCCGATGGACCGCCACACCCTGTCGTTCAGCGCCTCGCGCGATGTGCGCAACGGGCCGTTCGAGGGCGCCGAGATCGAGCGGATGGGGCTCGTCGGCCCGCACGTCATCCGCGCCTTCCGGCTGACGGCGCTCGTCGGCGAGATGCGGCGCGAGGCGGAGGGGCTGACCTCGGCCCTGGAGCGGATGCGCGCCGGCATCGTCGTTCTCGACGTCCGCGGCCGGGTCCGTCTCGTCAGCCCCGTGGCGGAAAGGTTGGCAGCGGGCTACCTCGCCCTGCGCACCGGCGCCGAGCCGGAGGCGGCGGAGCCCATCGACAGCGCGCGGTTCGGCCGCTTCCTGGCGGATGTTCTGCCGGAGCGCAGTTGGCCGCGACAGGAGACGATCCTCCTGCGCCGCCGGGGCGGCGGGCGCCCGCTCTATGTCGAGGCGCTTCCCTTGCGCGGCGCCGATCCGTTTCCGGTGGCAGGCGCCGGGCTCGGCGGCGTGGTCCTGCTCCTGCGCGACCTGCTCGCGCCGAGCACGCGCCCGATCGAGCCGCTGCTGGAACAGCTCGGTCTCACCCGGGCCGAGGCGCGGGTCGCGGCGCTGGTCGGCCGGGGTGCCGCGCCGCGGGAGGTGGCCGAGCAACTCGCCGTCGGCGAGAGCACGGTCCGCAGCCAGCTCAAGGCGGTCTACGGCAAGCTGGCGATCCGTCGGCAGAGCGAGCTGGCGGTCTTCATCACCCGTCTCGACAGCCTCTGACCACCGGATCTCTTATTCCGGCTCGTCCCGGCGCAGGCGCAGTTCGGGGGCGGGCAGCTCCGGTTCGGCGACCGGCGTGCCCTGGCTCTCCGAGCGGCTCGAATCCACGAACAGCCGCGCCTCGCCCTCGCGCACGCCGAGGCTGCGCAGGGCGTAGGTCATCATGCCGAGCGCCAGTTCCCGCTCGGCCATGAGGACGAGGCCGACGCCGTCCTCCTCCAGCCGGCGGCGCTCGCTGTCGCTATGGGTCCGCACCACGCTGTCGATGCCGGGATTGGTCGCCCGTGCCTTGGTCAGCAGCCGGCGCGCCTGATGCGGGTCGGGCGTCGCGACGACGACGAGGCGGGCGGAGCCGATATCGGCGGCCTCCAGGATGCCGGGTGCGGTGGCGTCTCCGAACACCGCCGGAACGCCCTGAGCGCGCAACTCCTCGACCCGGCGCCGGTCGCGCTCCACCACCACGAAGGGCAGGTTCCAATCCTCCAATGCCTTGCCGATGGCGCTGCCAACACGGCCGTAGCCGATGATCACCGCGTGGCCGCTCATGCCGGGCGCGGATGCGTTGACCGGCAGCGGAGCGGCGGCGCGGCGCTCCAGGCGGCGGCGCAGCTCCGGCCGCTCGCCGAGCCAGCGCGACACCCGGCCGGCCAGTGCGAAGAACAGCGGATTGAGGGTGATCGACAGCAGCGCGCCGCCGAGGATCAGGTCGCGCCCTTCCTCCGGCAGCAGCTTCAGCGAGATGCCGAGGCCGGCCAGGATGAACGAAAACTCGCCGATCTGCGCGAGACTCGCGGCGATGGTGAGCGCCGTGCCGACAGGGTGACCGAAGGCGAGCACGATGGCGATGGCCGCCAGCGACTTGCCAAGCACGATGACGCCGACCACGCCGAGGATCGAGAGCGGCTCGCGCAGGACGATGCCCGGATCGAACAGCATGCCGACCGAAACGAAGAACAGCACCGCGAAGGCGTCCTGCAACGGCAGGGAATCGGCCGCCGCCTGATGGCTGAGGTCCGATTCGGCGAGCACCATCCCGGCGAAGAACGCGCCGAGGGCGAAGGACACGCCGAACAGCTCGGACGAGGCGAAGGCGATGCCGACGGCGCTCGCCAGCACGGCCAGGGTGAACAGCTCGCGCGAGCCGGTACGGGCGGCCAGACCCAGCAGGTAGGGAATGAGGCGCCGCCCGCCGACGAGCATCACGGCGACGAACACGCCGACCTTGGCGAGCGTCAGCCCGAGCGTCACCCACAGGCCGTGCTCCGGGGGCCCGTGATGGCCGGCGGCCTGCATCGCCTCGCCGCCGAGCGAGGGCGCCAGCGCCGGCAGCAGCACCAGGGCCACCACCATGGCGAGATCCTCGACGATCAGCCAGCCGACGGCGATGCGGCCCTTGTCCGAGTCGAGAAGCCCCTGCCCTTCGAGCGCCCGCAACAGCACCACGGTGCTCGCCACCGAGAGCGCCAACCCGAAGACGAGGCCCGCCCCGGCCCCCCAGCCGAAGCCCCAGGCGAGACCCGCGCCCATGGCGGTCGCCACCGTGATCTGCACGATCGCGCCGGGCAGGGCGATGGTACGGACCGCGAGCAGGTCGCCGATTGAGAAGTGGAGCCCAACGCCGAACATCAGCAGGATGACGCCGAGTTCGGCGAGCTGGCTCGCCAAAGCCGGATCGCCGACGAAACCCGGCGTGAACGGGCCGATGGCGATGCCGGCGACGAGGTAGCCGACGAGCGGGGGAAGCCGCATTCGCTGGGCCAGCATGCCGCCGATGAACGCGCAGACCAGCCCCAGCGCGATGATCGAAATGAGATCGGTGGCGTGTTGCAACGCGCTTCTATCCTCCTGGGGCAGGAGCCGGCCCCAGGATCAGATAAGGCAAATCACGGTCCCGTGTCCGCAACAGCGATGCAGTGCGTGCACGGTTCCTGTCGATCCCTCACACCTTCATGCCCTCACGCCTTCATGCGGACATAGGTGCCCGGTGCCGGCGCCAGGGAAGGCAGGGCCCCCGTTCCGGGAATGCGGGCGGGCACGCGCTCGGGCGCCTGCTCCTCGAGCCACTTGTACCAGTAGGGCCACCACGAGCCTTGATGCTCCGTCGCCGCCGCGACCCAATCCTCGAACCGGCCTCGGGCCGGTCCGCCGGTGCGAAAGCCGTATTTGGCCTTGGGGCCCGGCGGGGCGACGACGCCGGCGATGTGGCCCGAGCCCGCCAGCACGTAATCGACCTTGCCGCCGAACTTGGCCGACCCTTCGAAGACCGAGAGCGCCGGGGCGATGTGGTCCTCGCGGGTGGCGAGGTTGAAGACCGGCACCTTCACCTTCTTGAGGTCGAGGCGCACGTTGCCGAGCACCATCTGCCCCTTGGCGAGCGTGTTGTTGAGGTAGCAATTGCGCAGGTAGAACGAGTGGTTGGCCGCGGGCATCCGCGTGGCGTCGGCGTTCCAGTAGAGCAGGTCGAAGGCGGCCGGCGCCTTGCCGCGCACGTAGTTGTTGACGACGTAGGACCAGATCAGGTCGTTGGGCCTGAGCATGTTGAAGGCGTTGGCCATGCGTGCGCCCTCCAGGTAGCCGTGCTCGGCCATCCGCTCCTCGATCGCCTTGATCTGCCCCTCGTCGGCGAAGACCTTGAGATCGCCCGCATGGGTGAAATCGACCTGCGTCGTGAGGAAGGTCGCGCTCTTGATGCGCCGGTTACCGGTCGCCGCCTGGTAGGCCAGCGTGACGGCGAGCAGCGTGCCGCCGACGCAGTAGCCCGCCGCCGCGACATCGGTCTCGCCGGTCGCCACGCCGATCATGTCGATGGCGGTCTCGATGCCTTCCCGCATGTAGGACTCGAAGTCCTTGTCGCGGTGGCGCTCGTCCGGGTTCACCCAGGAGATCACGAACACCGTGATCCCCTGAGACACCATCCAGCCGATGAGGCTCTTCTGCGGGTTGAGATCGAGGATGTAGAACTTGTTGATCCAGGGCGGCACGATCAGCAGCGGACGCTTCAGCACCGTCTCGGTCGTGGGCGCGTACTGGATCAACTCCATCAGATCGTTGCGGAAGATGACCTCGCCGGGTGTCACCGCCACGTCCTTGCCGAAGGTGAAGGCGGACAGGTCCGTCTGCCGCACCCGGAGCTGACCGCCGCCGGCTTCCAGATCCTCCTGCAGCATCTTCATGCCGCGCATCAGGTTGGCGCCCCCCTCCTCCAGCGTCTGGCGCAGGAGCTCGGGGTTCGTCATCACGAAGTTCGAGGGCGAATAGGCCGAGAGGAGCTGGCGCAGGTAGAACTCCGCCTTGTGGCGGGTGTGCTCATCGATGCCTTCGGCCGTCTCGACCATCTCCTCGGCCCAGCGGCCAAGGAGCAGGTAGCTCTGCTTGATCAGGTCGAAGACCGGGTTCGCGCTCCAATCGGCATGGGCGAAGCGCTTGTCCGTGGGCGGGGGCTGGACGACGGGCTCGGTGACGGCCCCCTGCATCCGGGTCAGGGTCGAGGCCCAGAGCGCGGCGAAGGACTGGCCGAGCTTGGTCTGGGCCTGGAGCGCCTTCTCGGGATCCTTCAGCCATGTCTCCGCGACCCGCGTGAGAGTGCGGGTCATCTCGTCGATCTCGCTGGCGCCCTGGAGGTTCGCGCCCGGGAGCAGGGCTCCCTGGCCCGCCGACTCGAACGGCTTCAGCGAGGCGGCGGCCGATTGCCGGAACACCTCCGCCAGCTGATTCGCGTTGCGCGCGATGGTCTCGAAATCCGGCGCTGCCGGGTTCGTCCGCTCGGTGCCCACGCGACACGTCCTCCCAAAGGTCCGCCCGCATCCCGTCCCGTGGGGCGGCCCGAGCCTCGTTTCCGACAAATTAACGCTCCACCCAGCAGAAGTCGCCCATCCCAGACTCCATTTTCAGACCGTTGTCATGAACGTGCGCCGCACCGTCCGCGCCATCGCCATCGCCTTGCCGGTTTTCGCCGCCGCGGCGGCGACCGGCGGCTGCTCCGGCGACGTGAATCCGCTGAAGGCGGCGATGGTCGGGGCGGGCTCCGGCATCAAGCCGGTGGAGGCGCCCGATTTCGTGGCGCAATCCCGCAAGAGCGATGCGAGCTACATGCCGGTGGGCGAATCGGCGCCTCGGCGCGCCGTCCGCGCCCGCAATTCCGCCGGACAGAGCGCCCTGCAGGCCGAACTGGAAGGCGCGCGCAACCGCAACGAGTCCAAAGGGCGCGCGGCGGAAGGGGCGGCCAAGAACGCCGCGCAGGGGCTCGCGCCCAACCCGGTGGAGTGATCGTTCCACTCCGATCGCGGCGGGGCCTCGCGATGTTGATTTTTAAGTCGGCGCGCGAACGCGTCGATGGTAAACAGGCAGGCTCCTCACCGCCGACGCATCCTCGCGGGAGGATCAGTTCCGCGACACCGGACAGACCAACGCCATGACCGATTTCCACCGCATCAAGCGCCTTCCGCCTTACGTCTTCGAGCAGGTGAACCGGATCAAGGCCGCCGCCCGAGCCCGCGGCGCCGACATCATCGATCTCGGCATGGGCAACCCCGATCTCGACGCGCCGCGCCACGTCATCGAGAAGCTCGTCGAGACCGCCGGCAAGCCGCGCACCGACCGCTACTCCGCCTCCAAGGGCATTGCCGGCCTGCGCCGCGCCCAGGCCGGCTACTACCAGCGCCGCTTCGGGGTGAGCCTCAACCCTGACACGCAGGTCGTGGCGACGCTCGGCTCGAAGGAGGGCTTCGCCAACATGGCCCAGGCGATCACCGCGCCCGGCGACGTGGTGCTGGTGCCGAACCCGAGCTACCCGATCCACGCCTTCGGCTTCCTGATGGCGGGCGGCGTGATCCGCTCCGTGCCCGCCGAGCCGACCCCGGCGATGTTCCCGGCCCTGGAAAAGGCGGTCGTCCACTCGATCCCCAAGCCGGTGGCGCTGGTCGTCTGCTACCCCTCGAACCCAACTGCCTATGTCGCGAGCCTCGACTTCTACCGGGATCTCGTCGCCTTCGCGAAGAAGCACGAACTGATCCTGCTCTCGGATCTCGCCTATGCCGAGGTCTATTTCGACGACAACAACCCGCCGCCCTCCGTGCTGCAGGTGCCGGGCGCGATCGACTGCACCGTGGAATTCACCTCGCTGTCGAAGACCTTCTCGATGGCGGGCTGGCGCATGGGTTTCGCCGTTGGCAATGAGCGCCTGCTCGCGGCGCTGACGCGGGTGAAGTCCTACCTCGATTACGGTGCCTTCACGCCGATCCAGGTGGCGGCCACCGCCGCGCTCAACGGACCGGACGACTGCATCAAGGAGATGCGCGCGACCTACAAGAAGCGCCGCGACGCCCTGGTCGAGTCCTTCGGCAAGGCCGGCTGGAAGCTGCCGACGCCCGAAGCCTCGATGTTCGCCTGGGTGCCGATTCCGGAAAAATTCCGGGACCTCGGCAGCCTGGAATTCTCCAAGCTGCTTCTGGAAAAGTCGGATGTCGCCGTGGCGCCGGGCATCGGCTTTGGCGAGCACGGGGACGACTATGTCCGCATCGCGCTCGTCGAGAACGAGCAGCGCATCCGGCAGGCGGCCCGTAACGTCCGCCGCTTCTTCGACAACGCCGACCGCACGCTCCACAACGTCGTGCCGTTGCAGAAGGCGGTCTAGCATCCTGTGACGCCGATCCCGACTGATGGCGGGATCGGCGCGGCTGGATGAACCGCGCCGGACGTTGTTGCGGCGGGGCGACAGGGCCCGCGCAATCGGCCCTGTCCGGGTGGGCATCGGACCGGGGAAGCTTGTCAGCGGGCATCCGTATCCGCAGGGTCATGTCCGGTTTTGCCGCCGGGTCGTCCCGGCGGACGGACGCGTTTCGAGGTTCCGCATGCGCCGCCTGAAGCTCTTCGCCGCCCTGGCGCTCGCCGGCGCTGCCGCCGGAGCCTGCGCGCCCCACCCGATCGTGGCGCGCGATCCCGTGCCCGCCCCCTCGCCCGAGGAGGCCTATTCCTGCAGCTCGACGCCGCTCCCGCTGAACGCCTACAAGTCCGATTGCAGCCCCGTGGTGCGCGAACCGCGCACCGTCCTGCAATCGAAGGGGTGAGGTGACGATTGCGGAGGGCCGAGAACGCCGGGCTTCCGCACGTCAACGTTTCCTTGTCACGTTCCGGGGTCTGATCGCAGCCTCGAGACGTCAGTCCGAGCCGATCCCGATTGCGCTGCGATCCCGATCGGCTCATGTCCTATCTTGTTGCGTTCTCACGGCTCGGAGCGGCCATCGCTTCGGTCGGAAGAGCGCCGACGACGGAGCAACCCGTGGCCCGTGCCCACCTCCTCCTTGCCGCCTCCCTCTTCGGGCTCGCCGCCCAGGGGGCTTCTGCCCAGAACTTGCAGGATCGCCCCTACGGCGATGCGCGCGGGCCGACGGTGTACGAGGTCGATCCCGAGAGCGGCCGCTTCCGTGGCCCGCCGATCAGCACCGACGGTCAGGATCTGCGCGCCATCGGTGCCGTGCCGGTGCCGACCGTGATGAATGGCGGCGGCTTCGGCCCCACCGGCAACGACTATTACGGCAATGTGCTCCTCGCGACGCCGCAGGGCCCGCGCCGTGCCTCGGACGGCTACGTCCTGGCTCCCGCCTACAGGGCTCCGCCGCTGCGCTGAGGCGCTGGCCTCGGGGCGCCCGGTCGGCAGCCGGGCGCTCGGTTTTCTGCGCATGGGCGAGGGTCGCGCCCGGTCTCGGATCGAGACGTTTTCTCCCAAGCCGGCCTCTGCCGGGAAATGCGCTCGTGCGTCCCGCATCCCCCCGTTCGCATTGCTCTAACAGCGTGACTGCGGCCTGAATCCAGCGCGCGTGTTCGAGTGCGCCCTGCGCTAACTTCGATGCGCCAAGTTCGATACCGTTTCGGCCCGTGTGGGGGCCGGACATCGATGATGATCTCCGAACGCCTGATCAACGACCCCTGATCGTATCGGGTCCGCTTCTTCGCTTCCTTGCAGCGAACCGAAGATCGGCGATGCCGGCAAAGGCGTTGCTCGCGGCAGCACCCATCTCATAGACGGCGATAGCCCTTCCGCCTGGCGTCTGTGGAACCCGAAGCAAAGCCCGGCGGCCATCGAGGCCGACGGCTTCACGGGCTGAGCCGAGGCGGCGCGCGATCCGAGGTGCTCCCGGCCCTCCGATCTTCTGCGCCGACGCCAAAAATGGGCTGCCTCGAGATTGTCCGGACGGGGAGCGAAGGCAGCTTCTCCGAATGTCTGGCGCCGCAGCGATTGCACTGCAGTAACACGAAACTTGTCAGTATTCTGCGTATTGGCCGTTTCGAAAGGTTCTCAACGGCACGAGGCATTTGCGCTGGACGCCGAAGTTTGGCAATTAAGTTCAGCTTCTCGAGGGAGGGCGCCTGAAGCCGAGCAACGTCGCAGCAACGTTCGACGGCCATTCCGGCCGGGCTCGGCACACCACAATCAAAAATCAAGGACGCACGCATGACCGCACTTTTGCTGATCATCGTGGGCGGGCTCTGCGCCGTTGCCTACGGTGTCGTGACTATCCGTGACGTAATGCGACGCGATGCCGGCACCCAGCGCATGCAGGAGATCGCAGGCGCCATCGCCGAGGGCGCGCAGGCTTATCTCAGGCGCCAATACGCCACGATCGGGATCGTCGGCGTCGTCCTCTTCGTCCTTCTGGCCTACTTTCTCGGCATCAAGGTCGCCATCGGCTTCCTGATCGGCGCGGTGCTTTCGGGCGCGGCCGGCTTCATCGGCATGAACGTCTCAGTCCGTGCCAATGTCCGCACCGCGCAGGCCGCCACCCAGTCGCTCGGCGGCGGGCTGGAGGTCGCCTTCAAGTCCGGCGCGGTCACCGGCATGCTGGTGGCGGGCCTCGCGCTGCTCGGCGTCGCCCTCTACTACCTCTTCCTCACCCGCGGAGCCGGGCTGGCGCCGGGAAGCCGCGAAGTCATCGACTCGCTGGTGGCACTCGGCTTCGGCGCCTCGCTGATCTCGATCTTCGCGCGGCTGGGCGGCGGTATCTTCACCAAGGGCGCCGATGTCGGCGGCGATCTCGTCGGCAAGGTCGAGGCCGGTATTCCCGAGGATGATCCGCGCAACCCCGCCACCATCGCCGACAACGTGGGCGACAATGTCGGTGACTGCGCCGGCATGGCCGCGGACCTGTTCGAGACCTATGCGGTGACCGTGGTCGCCACCATGGTGCTTGCCGCGATCTTCTTCGCGGGCAACGCGCTCGTGCTCGAAGCGATGATGATCTACCCGCTCGCCATCGGGGCGGCCTGCATCGTCACCTCGATCATCGGCACCTACGCGGTGAAGCTCGGTGCCAACCAGTCGATCATGGGCGCACTCTACAAGGGCCTGATCGCGGCGGGTGTACTCTCGATCGTGGCCATCGCCGGCGTGAATCTCGCGCTGTTCGGCGGGTTCTC
Organism: Methylorubrum sp. SL192; assembly: GCF_026672325.1. Lineage (NCBI taxonomy): Bacteria > Pseudomonadati > Pseudomonadota > Alphaproteobacteria > Hyphomicrobiales > Methylobacteriaceae > Methylorubrum > Methylorubrum sp. SL192. The sequence goes on along the minus strand of NZ_JAPPQV010000003.1, from coordinate 2,307,469 downwards.
GACCACCTTCACGACGAATACCGGCCTGACCTTCTCCTCGGGCGCCCTGTTCGGCTGCGCGGTGCTCGGCCTCGTCATCACCGCGCTGATCGTCGTCATCACCGAGTACTACACCGGCACGAACTTCCGCCCGGTGAAGTCGATCGCCACCGCCTCCGTCACCGGCCACGGCACCAACGTGATCCAGGGCCTCGCGATCTCACTCGAATCGACCGCGCTGCCGGCCCTCGTCATCGTGGCGGGCATCATCTCCACCTACGCGCTGGCCGGCCTGTTCGGCATCGCCATCGCGGTCACGGCGATGCTGGCGCTCGCGGGCTTCATCGTGGCGCTGGACGCCTTCGGTCCGGTCACCGACAACGCGGGCGGCATCGCCGAGATGGCAGGCCTCCCCGCCGAGGTGCGCAAGGCGACCGACGCGCTCGATGCGGTGGGCAACACCACCAAGGCGGTCACCAAGGGCTACGCCATCGGCTCGGCCGGCCTCGGCGCCCTGGTGCTGTTTGCCGCCTACACCTCGGACCTGAACTACTTCATCGCCAATGCCAGCCCGACGCAGTACCGCTTCTTCCAAGGCGTGAGCGTCGATTTCTCCCTCTCCAACCCCTACGTCGTGGTCGGCCTCCTGCTCGGCGGCCTGATCCCGTTCCTGTTCGCGGGCATCGCCATGACGGCGGTGGGCCGCGCGGCCGGTGCGGTGGTCGAGGAGGTGCGGCGCCAGTTCCGGGCCAAGCCCGGCATCATGCAGGGCACCGACCGGCCGGATTACGGCCGCGCGGTGGACATGCTGACCCGGGCGGCGATCAAGGAGATGATCATCCCCTCGCTGCTGCCGGTGCTCTCGCCGATCGTGATCTTCTTCGTGATCCAGGCGATTGCGGGCAAGTCGCAGGCTTTCGCGACGGTCGGCGCCTCGCTGCTCGGCGTGATCCTCACCGGCCTCTACGTCGCGATCTCGATGACCTCGGGCGGCGGCGCCTGGGACAACGCCAAGAAGTACATCGAGGACGGCCACCACGGCGGCAAGGGCTCGGACGCGCACAAGGCGGCCGTGACCGGCGACACCGTCGGCGACCCCTACAAGGACACGGCGGGCCCCGCCGTGAACCCGGCGATCAAGATCACCAACATCATCGCCCTGTTGCTGCTCGCCGTGCTCGCGCACGCCTGAACCCGGACATCGCAAAAAAAGAACCCGCCGCGGTCATCCGCGGCGGGTTCTTTTTTTCCAGGACTGAAATTCCAAGAAAATCAGTCGCAGTTCTCCTTGGTGACCGTCTTGCGGTCGCCCACGTCGTTTTCCTTCGTCACCGTCTTGCTGGAGCATCCGTCCGAATGCTCGCGCCGCTCGACGGTGGTCGAGGAGCTGCTGGGCGAGCGATCCACCACGACCCGATCCGGCGCGTCGCGCTCGATCACGGTGGTCTGGGCCATGGCGCCCGAGGCCCCGGCGAGCGTCAGAACCGCGGCGGCGGCGAGAAGGGATTTGCGCATGACAATCCTCCGATTGGGATAAATCTGCGCCTGTAACGGCGAGCGAACCTGAACCGTTCCAGCGAACTTCAGATCGGAATTCGCGTCGCCGCCCGGCTCATCAAAGATACGCGATGAGAAGTTGTAGACCGGGCGCGGCCTGAACTTTCACGCGTTCTCCCGGTTCGCTCCCTCAGATTTGCTGAGACGCGAGACTTTTTATGACTGCTGCACCGATTCGCTACCACGACGGTATCGAGACGCTGAGCCCCGACGAGAACGAGACCATCGATCGGATCATCGCCGCGATGACCCACGAGAGCGAGATCACCGCCGAGCGCTACGGACATGCGGTGCGGGCCTCGCATGCCAAGATCAGCGGCGTTGCCGTCGGTACGTTGGAAATTCTCCCGAACCTTCCGCCCGAACTGGCACAGGGCCTGTTCGCGACGCTGGGCACGCATTCGGTCATCGTGCGCTTCGCGCAGGGGCCCGGCGAGCTCCTGAAGGATCGCGTCTCGACCCATCGCGGCATGGCGATCAAGGTGCTCGGCGTCGAGGGCGACAAGCTGCCCGGCCACGAGGCGCCGACCCAGGACTTCGTGTTCGCCACCGGGCCGGTCTTCCCCAATCCCGACGCCAAGGGTTTCCTGGGCAGCATGAAGCAGCTCGAGGCGGGCACCTCCGCGCCGGAAGCGGTGAAGGCCGCGGTCTCCCGGAGCGCGCGGGCGCTCGACGGGGTGGTGCAATCGATGACGGGCGAGAGTTCGCCGCTCCTCGACTTCTTCGGCCACGTGCCGCACCACCCGCTGGCCGAACCGTACTACTCCCAAGCCGCGCTCCGCTACGGCGACCACGTCGCCAAGCTTGGCGCCTTTCCCGCCTCACCGGCGCAGGCGGCGCTCGCCGACGCGCGGCTCGACACCGGCCGCGAGGACGGGAACGTCTTCCGCCACGCGGTGCTGAGCTATCTCGCGGGCCGCGAGGCGGTGTTCGAGATTCGCGTCCAGCTCTGCCTGAACCTCGAAGCGATGCCGGTCGAGGACGCCTCGAAGCGCTGGGACGAGGCGCAGAGCCCCTATCGCACCGTCGCCCGCCTCGTTCTGCCGCCGCAGGACGCGTTCAGCGAGGCCCGGCGGAACTATGCCGACGACGTGCTCTCCTTCCGTCCCGCTCACAGCCTGGCGGCGCACCGGCCGCTGGGCTCGCTGATGCGGGCGCGGCTGAAGACCTATCAGGCGCTCTCCCGCTTTCGCCATGCACGCAACGGCGTGCCGGAGGTGGAGCCGGCCTCGATCGACGACGTGCCGGCCTGACGGGGACAACGCTTTCGTGAAGGACCCCGGCCGCGTGCGCCGGGGTTGCGCTGGCAATCCCGCCGATCATCGGCCCGAGGTTGTCCGACCATGACCAGATCCCTGACCGCCCTCGCCGTGGCACTCCTCACGGGCACGATGGCGAGCGCCCTCCCCGCCCGCGCGCAGGAGGGAAAAGCCGCGCTCACGAAGGTCGCCAGCTTCGAGCATCAGGTGACCGGCATCACGGTGGCCCGCGACGGGCGCATCTTCGTCAACTTCCCGCGCTGGAGCGAGGACGCGCCGGTCTCGGTGGCCGAACTGAAGGACGGCAAGCCCGTGCCTTTCCCCGACGACCAGTGGAACGCGTGGCGCAACGCGCGGGCCGACGAACTCTCGCCGAAGGACCATTTCGTCTGCGTGCAGAGCGTCGCCGCCGACGGGCAGGATCGGCTCTGGGTGGTGGACGCCGCCGCCCCCGCCATGGCGCATGTGATCAAGGACGGGCCGAAGCTTGTCGGGATCGACCTCAAGACCAACAAGGTCATCAAGACGATTACCTTCGACACCACCACGGTGCTCCAAGCCTCCTACCTCAACGACGTGCGGATCTCGCCGGACGGCAAGACCGCCTATCTCACCGATTCCGGTGCCGAGGGCGCGCTGATCGTGGTTGATCTCGACAGCGGATCGGCCAAGCGCATCCTGTCGGGCGATCCCTCGACCATGCCGGACAAGTCGGTGACCGTGAGCTACGACGGCAAGCCGCTGCGCCGCCCCGACGGGCGCGGCGTGGAATTCGCCGCCGACGGCATCGCGCTCTCGAACGACGGCAAGACGCTCTACTGGCAGGCGATCAAGGGCAAGACGCTCTACAGCCTGCCGACCGACGCACTCACCAGCTGGGCCGCCGCCTCGGTCGTGCCCGACACGCTCACCGACAAGAGCCTTGCCGGCAAGGTCGTGAAGGTCGGCGAGAACGGCGTCGCCGACGGCCTGCTGATCGCCCGCCGCGACGGGCGCATGTACGTGACCTCGCCGCAGGACAACGCGGTGAAGGTGCGCGACCTCGCGGGCGGCAAGGACGGGCTCGCCACGTTGGTGCAGGACCCAAGCCTGCGCTGGCCGGACACGTTCGGCGAGGGGCCGGACGGGACGATCTACGTCACCACCTCGCACATCCAGGATTCGGTCGACTACAAGCCCGGCGCGCCGCTCAGCCTTCCGACGGAGCTGTGGGCCATCAAGCCGCCCGCCTCCGACGCCACCGGCTCGACCCAGACCGCTCCGGCCCGCTGAGCCGGCCCTCTGACGACCCAACGGACCCATGGGGCGCGCATCGGCGCGCTCCGCTCAAGGAGCCCGGCATGCCCTTCATCGAGACCAGGGACGCGACGCGCCTCTTCTACAAGGATTGGGGCAGCGGCCCTCCGGTGGTGCTGATCCACGGCTGGCCGCTCGATGCCGACATGTGGGAGTATCAGCAGCCTGCCCTGACAGGCGCGGGCTTTCGCACCATCGCCTATGACCGGCGCGGGTTCGGGCGCTCGGACCAGCCCTGGAGCGGCTACGATTACGATACCTTCGCCGACGACCTGAAGGCCGTGCTCGACAGCCTCGACCTTCAGGACGTGACCCTCGTCGGCTTCTCCATGGGCGGCGGCGAGATCGCCCGCTACCTCGCGCGCCATGGCGGCGCACGGGTGGCGCGCGCGGTACTGGTCTCGGCGGTGACGCCGATGCTCGCCAAGACGCCCGATCACCCCGAGGGCGTCGATGCCAGCGTGTTCGAGGGGATGATCGATGGGATCGAGCGGGACCGGCCGCACTTCTGGTCGAACTTCGTCAAAAGCTTCTTCGGCGCCGGCCTGCTTTCCTCGCCGGCCTCTTCGGAGCTGATGGCCTGGACCGGGATGCTGGCGATGCGGGCCTCGCCCAAGGCGACGGTCGATTGCGTGCGCGCCTTCGGCGGATCGGATTTTCGGTCCGACATGGCCGCGTTCCGGGTGCCGACCCTGGTGATCCACGGCGACGCCGACCAGACCGTGCCCTTCGACATCAGCGGCAAGGCCGCGGCGCAGGCCATTCCCGGCGCCCGTCTCGAAGTCTACGAGGGCGCGCCGCACGCCATCCCCTTCACCCACAAGGACCGGCTGACCGCGGATCTCCTGGCCTTCCTGCGCGCGTAGGGGGGCCGATCAGCCGTCCTGAAGCGCTGCCGTTGCGTCGGCACCGATCAGGCGCGCCCGGAGCGGCTGGGCGCGCCCCGTCAGCGTCAGCTCCTGAAGCGCACCGGGGGAGAGGCCGGCGGCCTCGTAGACGGCCTCCGACACGATCGCGACCTGCCGCATCGGCCCGGTCAGCCCCTCCAGCCGGGCGGCGACGTTGACCGTGTCGCCGAGCACCGTGAAGCGGGATTCGGTCTCGTCGCCGAACTCGCCGACGATGGCCATGCCCGCATGCAGGCCGACGCCGTAGCGCAGGCGCTCGCCGAGATCGGCGGCGAGCATGCGGTTGAGCTGCTCCACATGGCGCGCGATGCCATCGACCGCCTTCAGGGCATCGCGGGCCGCGTGCTTGGGATCGCGATCGAGGCCGAAGATCGCCATCAGCCCGTCGCCGAGATGCTGGTTCACGGTTCCGCCCGACTCCCGCACCGCCCGGCCGACGGTGCCGAGGAAGCGGCCGATGACGAAGACGGTGTCGTAGGGCAGGTGCTCCTCCGCGAACCGCGTCGAGCCGCGCAGGTCGGCGAACAGCACGACGACGAACCGCTCCTCGCCGGTCGCGGCCCGCTCCGGATCGCGCACGGAGGCGGCGCGGGCCTGCGGCGTGAACAGCGGCGCGACGGTGAGATCGCCGTCGGGCCGGAGCTGGCAGGCGAGCCGGATGCCGGGGCTCGCGCCGATGCGGTCGAGAACGAGACGCTCGGCCCGTTCCGGCTCCGGCAGGAGGCGGCTGCGCTCCGTATCGACGACCCGGATGCGGCAGGTCGAGCAGCGCCCGCGCCCGCCGCACACGCTCGCATGCGGGATGCGGCCGCGCCGGCTCGCTTCCAGCACGCTGCTCCCCCGCGGCACCCGGACGGTGCGCCCGTCGGGATAGCCGATGCGCACGAAGCCGCCCCGCGTCTCGGCGAGGGTGCGGGCGCCGCGCGCGAGCAGGACGAGGGCGAGCAACGCCATGTACGCCAGGAACAGCCCGCGCCGGATCGCGCCCAGCCGTTCGGTCTGCTCGGCCAGTCCGAGATGGTTCGGCCCGAGCTCCTGCGCCCGCCACGCCGGATCGGCGGCGAGCGCCGCGACGCTGCGCCCGCCCTGCACCACGCCGAGGAGGGCCAGCACCGGCACCAGCACCGCGCCCGCGAGCAGCCAGGGCGCGGCGCGGGCAAAGCCGCGCTTGAGCCGGAGCCAAAAATAGAGGCCGAAGCAGCCGTGCAGCCACGCCACGACGAGGCCTACCGCCAGCATCAGGCCGTGGCCCGACGCGGCGACCCAGGCGGCGTAGAGAACCTGGGCATAGCCCCGGTCGAGCTCTTCCACGCTCCAGGCCAGACGCGTGCCGACGACATGACTGAGGAGGAGCAGGGGGACGGAAAGTCCGAGCAAGAGCTGCGCGGTCTCCGCCGGCCGCATCCGGTAGAAGCGCCGCTCGTAGAAAGCCTGGAGCCCAAGGGCGAGGTGAATGAAAAGCGCACCGTAGAGGACCACGAGCGCGGGCGGCGTGCGCCAGAGCGCGACCTTCACCGCAAGCCCGGTCTCCAGCGCATCGAGCGAGATGTTGCCCAGCGCGTGGCAGAGCAGGTGCGTGAGCACGTAGGCGAACAGCACGAGGCCGCTGCCGAGACGAAGCTGACGCAGGGTGGGCCGGGCGGGCCAGCGCAAGCCAAGGGTGCGGCCGAAGCCCGGACGCGCCGCCTGCCCCACCGCCCCCGCTCCCTTGTTTGAAAGATGATTCCGCAGCCTTCATAGCGCGGGCCGATGCGGCGGCGAAACCGTACGGTCGCCCGCCTCTTACAGCGGAGCGGCCAGCACCTCTTCCAGGGTGACGCGGCGCCCGGCCTCCTCGAAGCGGCGCAGCAGCGCCGATTGGCGGAAGCGCGGATCTCCGGTTACCTCGAGGCCGAGCCAGGCCGGGCGCTCGAAGGCCTGGGCCTCGTGCTCCAGCTCCACCTCGGCCAGGATCATCCCGGCCAGCGTCCCACCGTAGACATCGATCTCCCAGACGAGCCCGGCATGCGGCACGCAGTGGCGGGTCTTCTCGATGAAACAGGTATCGCAGACGAGGCGCATCATCGCTTCCGCGTCCGCCCGCGGAATCTCGTATTCGAATTCCGGCCGACCGAGGCCGACGCGCGCGCCCTTGATGGTGAGCCAAGCCCGGTCCTCGTCGAGCCGAACCCGCACCTTGCCGGTGTCGAACTGCCCGATCAGCCCGTCGGTGAGCCGGTGCCGGCGGACGACGCCCGCCTTCCAGCCGTCATCGGCCACGAGGAATTTCCGCTCGACCTCGAAACGCATCGGCACAAAGTGACCCTGGCGGCGGGATTATTCCCGCCCCCTTCAGCCGCTCCGCCTTACGGTACTCACAGGTTGCGCGCCATCGCCTCTCGCGCAACGCCCTGTCGCGGGTCGGGATAACCTCAACGCCAGAACGGCTTGGTGTCGACGAGATCCTCGTGCGCCTCGGCCGCGGCCTCCAGGAGCTTACGGCTGCGCGCCTCGATATCGGCCGCCGTCATCCCGGCGGCGAACAGGGTCGTGGCCCCGGCCGGCTCGACCGTTAGGTCCCGCATCAGTTCGTGGCCGGTGGCGATGTCGTTGAGCGCGCCGAGATGGTCCTGCAGGTCGGAAAGCGCCTTGCCGAAGGCGCCGTGGCGCTTGCCCGCCTTCTTGCCGGGGAACAGGGGCGCAAAGAATTCGGCGCCGTAGCGCAGCTTCTTGGCGGCGATGCGCACCCGGTGACGCTCCTCGGGGTCGAGGTCGTCGAGATGGCGCCCGCGCCGCTTCACCTGCCGCCGCCGCCGGTCGAGTTCGCGGGCGGCGAAGACGCGGGCCGGCTCCTCGCGCAGGGAGACGCGGCCGGGGCTGTCGTCCCGCAGCCAGGGGCCGGCATTGATCCAGCCGATCAGATCGAGCAGCAGCATACGCCACGCATCGGAGCGTAGCAGCGCGGCGAGGTCGCGATAGGCCTTCGCGCGCTCGTCTTCGAGCTGCCGCTCGAGGCCGAGCAGGCCGACCTCGTCGGGATGGCGCTCGCGCTCGGCCGGCAGGATGGTGGCGAGGAAGACATCGAGGTTGCGCGCCCGACCCAGCGGCTCGGTCGCCGCCTTCAGCTCCGCGCGGATGCGAACGCCGAGCGGGTCGTCCACGAGGTCGCCGAACAGCGAGAAGGCCGAGCGCAGGCGCCGGATCGCGACGCGCATCTGGTGCAGCGCATCGGCGTCGCGGCTCTTGAGCAGGATGTCCTCGTTGATGCGCATGTGGCGCAGGCAGGCATGGGCGACGGCGCGGAACGCCTCCGCCGCGCTCATGTCGTCATGCAGCGGCACCGGCTCCGACTTGCGTACCCGGTCGATCTTGCCGGCGGCCAGGGCGTAGCCGCGCTCGGCCTTGCTGCGCACGCCGAGCCGCACGGGCACGAGGGCGGCGATGGCGTAGGCGAGCGCAAACACGTCGCTCGCGGTCCCCTCCTTCAGTTCGAGCTCGATCTCGCAGATCGACAGGATGTCGTCGCCGGCGGCCGGCGACTCGATCCGGCCGAGATCGAGGGCGACCTCGATGCGGGACTCACCCTGCTCGACGAGGTAGGTCCGCCGGGTGACGCGGCTGGTGAAGAGCGGCTCCAGCGCGGCATCGTCCGCGACGCGGCGCGCGAAGGGCGTGTCGGCGAGCGCGGCCCGGTCCGGCTCGGCGCCCTCGACCGGCTGCTCCCATTCCGGCCGGTCGAACAGGCCATCACCTTCGGCCTTGAGGGTCTGGACGAAGCGCCCCTCGCTCTCGCGCACCCGCAGCCCGAGCCCGGCTGCGTGCAGCTGCCGGTCCGGCGTGTCGAAATAGACGGAGGCGAGCTCGGCTTCCCCCTGTACCGCCGCCTCCCGCAGGAGCGGATGATCCTGCAGGACGGCGAGGTCGGAGGGCTCGCATTCCAGCTTCAGCTCGATCTCGCGCGGGTCGCTCATGCGGTTTCGTCCTGCTCCTCGTGAGGGTTGTGGCGGATGTGAGCCTACATCCTGCCGCATCGTCCGGGACAGGCACAACGCGGCTGAACCCGTGATGGATCACGCATCCGCGTGACGATCCAGCGACAGAAGCGGAGATATGGTCCGAACAACCTCCGCCATCGACGGCCGCGCCCGGGGATCGGCCCCGCGGCAGGCCTGCTCCAGCGCGCGCCAATCCGCGATGCCGGCGGGTTCGGTCGCGCAAAGGTCGAGCAATTCGCCGAGCAGGATGCCCCAGGCGCGGGTCTCGATGCGCTGCCAGGCGGCGCCGGCCTCGCCGCGCGGCAGCACGGAGGCGGCCCCGAAATCGCTCAGCACCGCCTCGCCCGCACCCCCGTCCCACAAGGTGTTGTGGCCGTAGAGATCGCCGTGGAGCACGCCGCAGCCGTGAAGATGGGCCGCCGCCCGCGCCACGCCGGCCGCGATGCGCAGAGCCGTCTCCGGCGCCAGGGCGAGATCCGGCGCGTAGACGTCGCGGCTGCAGCTTTTCAGGCTCGGCGATCCGGCCAGAACCCGCCAGCCCCCCGGGATCAGCGGCATCAGCAGCCCCTGCATCCCCTCCGGATGCCCCTCGATCCGCCCGAGCGCGCCGGTGAGGTGGGGATGCCGGCCGGCGGCGAGGCAGGCCGCCATTTCCTGTTCGGGCAGCCCGTCGCTGGTCATGCGGCCCTTGAACAGTTTCACCGCGACCGCCGCCTCCCCGTCCGGCCGACGCCACAAAGCCCGGTGGATCCGGCCCGAGGCGCCCTCACCGAGGCACGGGCCGAGCGCGAGCGCCGCCCAGGGCACCTGCGGCACGCGGGCCGGCGCCGGCTCGCCGTCGAGGGGATTGCCGGCCCAGGCGATCCAGGCGAGCCGCGGCAAAGCCGTCAGCCAAGCGGGCAGCGCGTCGAAGCGGTTGGCGGAGAGGCGCAGCAATTCGAGGCTTGGTGCGCCTTCGAGCGACGCGGGCAGCGCCTCCAGCCGGTTTCCCGCCAGCATCAGCTTCTGCAGGTGCGGGCGCCGGCCGAGGGCGTCGGGCAGATGCTCGATCCGGTTGTCGGTCAGCGTCAGCCAGCGCAGGGCCGGCGGCAGCGCCTCGCCCGGCACCTCCCGCAAGCCGGTGGCGCGAAACCCGACCTGGCTCAGCGCCGGGCAATCCCCGAGGGCGGGCGGCAGACGCTCGAAGCGGTTGCCGGAGCAGAACAGGACGCGCAGCCGCTTGAGCCGGCCGATGTCATCCGGGAGTGCGGTGAGTCCGCAATCGCTGAGATCCAGCAGCTCCAGGGTGTCGGCGAGGCCGAAAATTTCGGGCGGGAATTCTTTCAGCGTTCCGCTGAGGCGCAACACTTTGGCCCCGGCGAGGTCGCCGCGGCGGAGGGCGTGCAGCGTTGGTGGCATTGAGGCGTCCATGGGAATCCCGCGGGGGCTCCCGCCGGGATGACCGCCTGGCGGCCGGCGATCAACCCTCTGCACGCGGGAGCGACCGCCCAACGGTCCTACGCTGCACGACAATCGAGACGAAACTCAGGATTTCGAATCAAACTCAATATTCCGAAAATAAGAAAATTTATTCAAAGGCGAGTTAAGTTGGTGGTAGGACTCGGTAAACAATCACAAGGCTATCATCAGCATTCCATTGCCTATGCCAATCTCTATCGGTGACGACTGTAAAAGTTATTTGGAATTGCTCGCCAACCATCTGGTTTGTAATTGGTACTTGCGCGACGCCGCCTCGGCCCTCAGGGCCATCGAACACCCGCCAGCTAGTTGTGTAGCCTGCACGATCGAAGCTGCTATCGACATCAACTTCAGCAATCAAAGTCTGGCCGGGACGCAAATCTCCGAGGCCTCCTCTTCTCATGTCGATGATCCTGCTACTCATTTCTAGAGGAACATCGGTCAAATGATTTTCGTTTCCAAGATTATCAACAAAGCGAACTATGAGCGGAACATCGTATTCGCGGCCCATGCCTTCTTCCCTATAGAACTCAGATATCGAGAAAATAAGATCATTGGAGTAACAAATGGCCTGCTCAAGCGATCTTGCGCTGCAGCCACGGCCGTGAGCTAAGCCGTTTCTTATGTCTCTGATTCTTGTTAGAAAAGTCCTAGCTTCAGAGCTGCCGTCCGGATAAGCCCCATTTAAAGGAATGCGGAAGTGCTTATTGTAAAGATCGGGGTTCAGTAAAACATCGATTGCTTGATCAAATGAAGTGGCATCAATAGTTCTCGGCAAGCGCGCGCTCAGGGAAGTATTTTGTTGTTGTATCCAGTCCCGTACTTTACGCGGAAGTACCCCTGGCTCTGTAGCGTATCCAGGGCCGTGTGCGGCGGACAGACGTTCATGGATGATGCGCCGCATCCACGCTTCGGCGCTATCAATGTGACGGCGAGCAACTTCATCACGCTCTTGACGAGTCAGACGATCTAGCACGATGCGGCGCCCTCCGGTTACCTAGAACGTTACCCAGGCTCTAGATGCGCGATGTGCAGCGGCAATTGAACTATCGGAATTTATGGTGAGCGCGCTGGGACTCGAACCCAGGACCTACAGATTAAAAGTCCGTTGCTCTACCAACTGAGCTACGCGCTCGCACCCGGTTCGCGCGGGGCCGCCGTGGGGCGGGCCGGTTGCGCTCGGGGCGTGGGGCTCGCAATAGGGGGTCGGGCCGGGAGGGTCAACACAGCTTCCGCATGGTGCCAACCGCTGAGTCGATACGAAACCCGATGACGAGAGCGAACCCGGCGGGCGCGCCGCCGGAATGGCGGCGTTTCGTCCTGCTGTTCCTGGCTATGGCGGCCGTTCTCGGCGCCGTCTGCATCGGCTTTGTGGCCGCCCTCGACCCCTACGGGTTGCGGGCCGGGCCGGGGCGGGCGCAGGGGCCGCTGATGGATGGCAACCAGCGCTTCATGTACCCGCAGATCGCGCGCAGCGGCGCCTACGATGCGGCGGTGTTCGGCACCTCGACCCTGCGCCTGCTCGACCCGGCGGATCTCGGCCGCGCCTTCGGGGGCCGCTTCGCCAATCTGTCGATGAATGCGGCGACCCCCTACGAGCAGAGCGAATTGGCCCGGCTCTACCTGCGCCACGAGCGGCCGACGACGCTGCTGTTCGGCATCGACCCGACCTGGTGCGAGCCGGATGCCGCCGAGCGCCGCCTGACCTTCCGCGCCTTTCCCGCCTGGCTCTACGGACGCATCACCCTGTGGGACGCGCTGCGGCAGGTGAACTGGCAGAGCCTCGGCACCGCTTTCGAGGCCGCGCTGTACCGGCTCGGGCTCGTGCGCGCGCGGCTTGCCGAGAACGGCTACGCGGTCTTCACCCCGCCCGAGGCGCTGTACGACGCGGCCCGCGCGCAGGCGCATATCCGTAGCGCAGGGGCGATTCAGGCCGCCGCCGAGGCCGCGCCGGGCTACCGGCCGACGCCCCCCGAGGCGGCGATGCCGGCGCTCGGCTGGCTCGATGCGCTCCTGGCGCAGGCCCCGCCCGAGACCCGGACGCTTCTGGTCTTCCCGCCCGTCCACGTCTCGCAACAGGCGGCGCCCGGCTCGCCCGCCGCGGCGCGGGAGGCCGCCTGCAAGGCGCAGGTGACGCGGATCGGCGCGGCCCATGGGGCGACCGTGGTCGATTTTCGCATCCCGTCGCCGATCACGACGCAGGACACGAACTACTGGGATCCGCTGCATTACCGGCTGCCGATCGCCGGCCGGATCGTGGCCGGTCTGAAGGCGGCGCAGGCGAGCGGGCGCGACGATCCTGAGGGCACCTACCGGGTTCTGGCGCACGCGCCGTAGGCCGAAAATTCGATGAACCGCGCCGCGGAACGGGGGTTCTCCGTGGCGCATGAGTGGCTTGGTCCGTGTGGCTTGGACTGCCACGAGCCGGCCGTACTCTCGCCCGATCGGCAGGCTCTACACCCCGCGGCCCCTCCCGCTGCGCCTGCCTTAAAGGCGGGGGCGGAGGGGGCCGTCATATCGGAGTTGCAGAGAGTCCCATGATCGCACGCACAGCCATCGCCCTGATGATCACCACGAGCGCGGCTCTGGCCGGCCCGGCGGCGGCACCGGCGGGGGACCGCGACGCCCTGCGGCAGTACTGCACCGGGGATTACCTCAGCTATTGCGGCGAGTTCGCGCCGGACAGCACCGAGGTGCGCGCCTGCTTCAAGCAGAACAAGGCCAAGCTCTCGCCGGGCTGTCAGGCGGCCATCACCAGCTACAACAAGGCCCAGAAGCGCGCCGACCTGCGCTGAGGCCAGCTCAGGCCGGCTGGCCGTCAGCCCTTCGCGGCGGCCTCGGCCCGCGCCCAGCCGTCCTTGGTCTCGGCCACGAAATCCGCGAGCCGCCCGGCCGCGATCGCCGCGCGCATGCCGGCCATCAGCGCCTGATAGTAGGCGAGGTTGTTCCAGGTCAGCAGCATCATCCCCAGGATCTCGTCGGAACGGACGAGGTGGTGGAGATAGGCGCGCGAATAGTCCCGCGCCGCCGGGCAGTCCGAGGCCTCGTCCAGCGGCCGCGTGTCCTCGGCGTGGCGGGCGTTGCGCAGGTTGATCCGGCCGTGCCTCGTATAGGCGAGGCCGTGGCGGCCGGCGCGGGTCGGCATCACGCAATCGAACATGTCGATGCCGCGCATCACCGACTGCATCAGGTCGTCGGGGGTGCCGACGCCCATGAGGTAGCGCGGTTTGCCGGCCGGCAGGTGCGGCTCCACCGTCTCGATCATCGCCAGCATCACCGCCTGCGGCTCGCCGACGGCAAGGCCGCCGATGGCGTAGCCCTTGAGGCCGAGATCGGTCAGCGCCCGCGCGCTCTCGACGCGCAACTCCGGCACGTCGCCGCCCTGGACGATGCCGAACAGTGCCTTGCCCGGCTGCTCGCCGAAGGCGACGCGGCAGCGCTCGGCCCAGCGCAGGGACAGGTGCATCGCCTTCTCGATCTCTGCCCCCTCGGCCGGCAGGCGCACGCATTCGTCGAGCTGCATCTGGATGTCGGAGCCGAGCAGGCCCTGGATCTCGATGGAGCGCTCCGGGCTCATCCGGTGGGCGGTGCCGTCGATGTGGGAGCGGAAGGTGACGCCCTCCTCATCGATCTTTCGCAGCGCCGAGAGCGACATCACCTGGAAGCCGCCGGAATCGGTGAGGATCGGCCCGTCCCAGCGCATGAAGCGATGGAGCCCTCCGAGCCGCGCCATGCGCTCGGCGCCGGGGCGCAGCATCAGGTGGTAGGTGTTGCCGAGCACCACGTCGGCGCCCAGATCGCGCACCTGCTCCGGATACATCGCCTTCACGGTCGCGGCCGTACCCACCGGCATGAAGGCCGGCGTACGGATTTTCCCGCGCGGCATGGCGATGTGGCCGGTGCGGGCCTGTCCGTCGGTGGCGGAGACCGTGAAGGAGAAGTCGGTCGGGGGATCGAGCGGTTCGGTCATCGGTCCGGGGATGTGTGAGGCTCGGGGCGGGCGTGATAGCCCGGCGCGGCGTCGATCAGGAAACGCATCGCATCAAGGCCGGCCCGCATCGTCGCCTGCGACACCGCCTCCAAGTCGCCGAAGCGGGCCGCGAGGGCGTCCTCGACCGCTTCGTGATAGGTCTTCGGGAGCAGGACCGTCAGGCGGCGTCCGGCCTCGGTCTTCGAGACGATCCGGCCGCTGGCGAGGGTCTCGACGATGCGGCCCACCCCCAGCACGCCCCATTCCAGCGCCCCTGCGTCGCAGGCGTCGTCGGGCAGCTTGCCGGCCAGCGCCGTCTCGTGATGCGCGAGCCAGGGGCGCCAATGGGCTTCGAGGTGGGCGAGGCCGTAGGCGTGCAGCGTCGCGTCGTCGTCGGCGATGTTCAGCGCCGCCGGCGTCGCCCCGAGGATCGGACGGCTGGACCGGGCAAGGCACCGCCAGGCGGCCGGATTCACCGCGTGGCAGGGCTCGCCGCTGCGAAGCTGCCCGTCCACGCTGAAGGGTACGACGGCGCCGGTCTCCGGCGGGTGACGCAGGGCCTCGATCGGCAGGTAGAAGCCATCGAAATGCGGCCCGCCGGCCCGCGCCAGGGCGGCGTGGACCCGCGCCAGCGCGTCCGTCTCCGCCTCACTGAGCGGGCCGTCGAGGAGGGCGACAAAATCGATATTGCTGCGGCCCGGTCGGAAATCACCGAGCGCCACCGAGCCGACGAGATAGAGGCCGCGCAGTTTCGGGCCGCCCTCGCTCGCGATCAGGCCGAGGAAGCGATCGACGGTGCGGGCGACATCGACTCGGAGCGGTGGGCGCCGGCTGCTCATGTGATGGACTCCGAAACCGGGGCACCCTCCGGAAACAGCAGGCTGGCATCGCCGTAGGAGTAGAAGCGATAGCCGGATTGGATCGCGTGGGCATAGGCCGCACGCATGGTGTCGAGGCCGGCAAAGGCCGAAACCAGCATGAACAGGGTCGAGCGCGGCAGGTGGAAGTTCGTCACCAGGGCATCGACCGCGCGGAAGCGGTAGCCCGGCGTGATGAAGATGTCGGTGGCCCCGGAGAACGGGCGGATCGTGCCGTCCGGGTCGGCCGCGCTCTCCAGCAGGCGCAGGGCGGTGGTGCCGACGGCGACGACGCGATTGCCCCTCGCCCGCACGGCGTTGAGCCGCGCGGCGGTGGCGGCATCGAGGATGCCGATCTCGGCGTGCATCCGGTGGGCGTCGGTGTCATCCGCCTTCACGGGGAGGAAGGTGCCGGCCCCGACATGCAGGGTGACGTGGACCCGCTCGATCCCCGCCGCGTCGATGCCGGCGAGCAGCGCGTCCGAGAAATGCAGGCCGGCGGTGGGGGCGGCGACCGCGCCGGGCTCGCGGGCATAGACGGTCTGGTAGTCGGTCGTGTCCTGCGCGTCGGTGGCGCGCTTGCCCGCGATGTAGGGGGGCAGCGGCAGGGCACCGAGCCCGGCAATGGCCTCGTCGAGCGCCGGCCCGGACAGGTCGAAGCGCAGCAGGATCTCGCCGCCCTCCCCCCGCTCCTCAACCGTGGCATCAAGCCCCGACAGGGCGCAGACTTCGCTGGCGCCCTCGCTGCCGAAGCGGATGCGGTCGCCGGGGGCGAGGCGCTTGGCCGGGCGGGCGAAAGCGCGCCAGCGGTCGGGCGCCTCGCGCAGGTGCAGCATTGCCTCGCAGCGCTGTCCCGAGCCGCCGGCCCGATGGCGGATGCCGGAGAGGCGCGCGGGGATCACCCGCGTGTCGTTGAAGACGAGGGCGTCGCCGGGGCTCAGGAGGGCAGGCAGATCACGCACGCCGCGATCCGCCAAGGGGTCGCCGGGGCGCACCACGAGCAGGCGGCTCGCGTCGCGCGGGCTCGCCGGCCGCAGGGCAATCGCCGCCTCCGGCAACTCGAAATCGAACAGGTCCACACGCATCCCAGGGCCATCAGCACGGATGGGCGCCCGACGCAAATGGCGGATTGATCGCGGAAGCCGGCCGGAGCAGCATGACACAGGAGGCATCGCCTATGGCAGACGTCCTGATCGTCGGCGCCGGGCCGGTCGGCCTGACGCTCGCCTGCGAGCTGGCGCGCTACGGCGTCGGCGTCCGGCTGATCGACCGCGCGCCTCAGGCGACGCAGACCTCGAAGGCGCTCGTCGTCTGGTCGCGCACCCTCGAATTGATGGACCGGATGGGCTGCACCGAGGCCTTCCTCGCGGCGGGCCTGCGCGCCCGCGGCGCAACCCTGCGCGGTGGCGGCCGGGTGCTCGGCGGCCCGGACTTCTCCGACATCGCCAGCCCCTACGCCTTCGGGCTGATGATCCCGCAGAGCGACACCGAGCGGCTGTTGGCCGAGCACCTGCGCAGCTTCGGAGTCGCGGTCGAGCGCGCGGTCGAACTCACGCGCTTCTCACAGACGCCCGATGGGGTGGAGGCACGGCTCTCCCACGCCGATGGGCGCGAGGAGCGGGTGGCGACAGCCTTCCTGATCGGCTGCGACGGCGCCCACAGCGCCGTGCGCCACGGGCTCGGCCTGCCCTTCCGCGGCACGGCGCAGGGCGATGAGTGGCTGCTCGCCGACATCCGCCTCGACGGCGCGGGAGCCCCGCCCGGCGATAGAATCGCGGTCTATCTCCACCGGGAAGGTCCGTTCGTGATCTTCCCGATCCCCGGCGGCCGGGCGCGGGTGGTCGCCACGGTCGGACGCGCGGACGGGCGGCCGAGGCCCGATCCGACGCTGGAAGAGGTGCAGGAGCTGGTCGCCGCGCGGGCCGGGCCCGGCCTCCGGGTGTCGGATCCTGTCTGGCTCAGCCGTTTCCGCATCCATGAAAGGAAGGTCTCGGAGTACGGCCGTGGCCGCGTGTTCCTGGCGGGCGATGCCGCGCATATCCACAGCCCGGCCGGCGGCCAGGGCATGAACACCGGCATGCAGGACGCGGTGAACCTGGCCTGGAAGCTCGCCCTGGTGCGGCGCGGCGCGGCCGCCCCATCGCTCCTCGACAGCTACAGTTCGGAGCGCAACGCCGTCGGCGAGATGGTCCTGCGCAATGCCGGATGGCTCACCGCCATGGCGACGCTCACCCACCCCCTCGCCCAGGCCGTCCGCAACCGCGCCCTGCGTCTTTTCCTCGGCTTTCACGCCGTGCGGCGCCGGATGGCGGCGACGATGAGCGAGATCGCGATCGGCTATCCCGCCTCTCCGCTCTCGGTCGGGCCCGGCGCCGGCCGGCGCTGGCGGCCGGAGGATGCGGACGGCCCGCCGCCGGGCGCCGGCGCCGACCCACGCTTCGTCCTCTACGCGGCCGATGCTGAGCGCGGGACGGCGCTCGCCGCCCGCTTCCCCGGTCTGGTTCAGCCCGCACCACGAGCGAACCCCGAGCCGGAGCGCCTGCATCTGGTGCGCCCCGACGGGTATGTCGGCCTCGCAGCCGGCGCGGCCGATTGGGACGCCGCGGCGCACTACCTGAAAGAATGGGGACCGGTCTGAACGCGGTGCAGCCGAGGCGCCTGTTCGCGCGTTGAGGTAGCGATTCGACGGAGAACGCCGCCCACAATGAAATGGTTTGCAATCAGCCCACGGGATTTCGCCGACCCGCGCTGGCCGCTTCCGGAAACGCCGCGGATCACCCTCAAGGCCGAGAACGCGAACGACGCCCGCCGCCGCTTCGAGGAAGCCTATCCAAGCGAGCCCTTCGGCACGCCGGGCCATCCCACCGGCGATGTCGGACTCGGCAGTTTCCGGGGCGATGCGGAGGCGCTGCTGGTCGACGAGACCGACACGCCACCCGCACCGGACGCTTGAGCCGTGCCGCCGGCCACAGGAATCTTCGCGCCATGACCGAAACCACGACCGAAACCGGCAAACGCCCCCCGCACGAGACCCTCGACGCGCAGCTCGTGCGCTACTGGGAGCGGGAGGCCACTCGCTTCGACGAATTGTCGGCGCGGGCGAGCTTCGGCTGGATCAGCCGCAACTATGCCCGCAGGGCACAGCGTGCCCGTGAAAAGGCCGAACGCAGCCGCGCCAAGGAGGTCGCCCGCGGACGCCTGCCCGCATCCGCGCAGGCGGCCGATCGGGACGGCGATAGCCCGAGCTAAAACCTTTGCCGTGGCCTTCCGGGGCCACGGATCGTAAGGGCGGGACCGTCCCCTCCCCGTCCCCTTGAGCCGCATGACAGGAACCGAAAAGGCTGCCCTGGCGAGCGCCGCCGTCGGCGTGCTCGTCACGGCGCTGAAATTCACCGCCTATTGGCTCACCGGCAGCCTCGCGCTCTATTCCGACGCGCTGGAGAGCATCATCAACGTCGTGGCCGCGGCCTGCGCGTTCCTGGCCGTGCGCGTCGCCGCGCAGCCGGCCGACGAGGATCACCCCTACGGCCACCACAAGGCGGAGTATTTCTCCGCGGTGATCGAGGGCGCGCTGGTCATCGTCGCCGCCCTGCTGATCCTGCGCGAGGCGTATTTCGGCATCCTCGACCCGAAGCCCCTCGACGCGCCCGCGCTCGGTCTGGCTGTCAACGGCGTCGCCACGATCATCAACGCGGTCTGGGCGACGCTGCTGTTCCGGCGCGGCCGGCGGCTGCGCTCGCCCGCCCTGTTGGCCGATGCCCGCCACATCCTCGCCGACGTGGTGACGTCGGGCGGCGTGCTCCTCGGCCTCGGCTTCGTCCTAGCCACGGGAACGCCGGTGCTCGATCCGGTCGTGGCAGGCTTGGTGGCCCTCAACATCCTTTGGTCGGGCTGGACGATGGTGCGCGATTCGATCAACGGCCTGATGGATCAGGCGGCCTCACCCGAAATGGTCACGCGCATCCGCGCCCTGATCTCGGCTCACAGCGAGGGCGCCCTGGAGGCCCACGACGTGCGCACCCGCCATGCCGGCAGCGCCACCTTCATCGACTTCCACCTCGTCGTGCCGGGCGAGATGACCGTGTTCGAATCCCACGCGATCTGCGACCGGCTGGAGGGTGTGATCGAAGCGGGGATCGAGGGCGCGGTCGTGGTGATCCATGTCGAGCCAGGCGATCAAGCCAAGCTGCGCGGCGTGCCCGTGATTTGAGGCCGGCTTCAGGCGCGATATCGGGGCTCGCATGAAGCGGGTCTTCCTTACCTCCACGCTGAGCCACCGCAACGCCTCCGACCTGTTTGACGGACGCTGGGCGAGCGATCTCAGCGAACTTGTGCCCGACCTGATCCGGGTGCTCGCCCATCACGGGCTGACCGAGACGACGATCATCGCCGACGACCCCGACTTCGGGAACGGCCCGGCCGTGACGCTCGCCGCGCAGCGGCCAGGCGTGGCTTCACCGGCTTGACCCGTCCGGCACGGTCTCCCTACACACTCGGACAGGCGCCGATCCGGCGGCGCCGGCACTGAAGTCGAAGAGAATGACCGAGCGCGTCGATCCGAAGAAGCTCATCAAGGGCGGCCTGCACGACTGGGAGGTCGTGATCGGCATGGAGATCCACGCCCAGGTCACGAGCCGCTCCAAGCTGTTCTCCGGCGCCTCGACCGAATTCGGCGGCGAGCCCAACGACCACGTCTCGCTGGTTGATGCGGCCATGCCCGGCATGCTGCCGGTCATCAACGAGGAATGCGTCGCCCAGGCCGTGCGCACCGGTCTCGGGCTGAAGGCCCAGATCAACCTTCGCTCGGTGTTCGACCGGAAGAACTACTTCTATCCGGATCTGCCGCAGGGCTACCAGATCTCGCAGTACAAGGACCCGATCGTCGGCGAGGGCGAGGTGCTGGTCGATCTGCCCGAGGGCGAGTCGATCACGGTGGGCATCGAGCGCCTGCACCTCGAACAGGATGCCGGCAAGTCGCTGCACGATCAGGATCCGACCAAGAGCTTCGTCGATCTCAACCGCTCCGGCGTGGCGCTGATGGAGATCGTCTCCCGACCCGATCTGCGCTCCTCCGAGGAGGCCCGGGCCTACGTGACGAAGCTGCGCACGATCCTGCGCTATCTCGGCACCTGCGACGGCGACATGGAGAAGGGGAGCCTTCGCGCCGACGTGAACGTCTCCGTGCGCCGCCCCGGCGAGCCGCTCGGCACGCGCTGCGAGATCAAGAACGTCAACTCGATCCGCTTCATCGGTCAGGCTATCGAGACCGAAGCGCGCCGCCAGATCGCGATCCTGGAGGACGGCGGCAAGATCGATCAGGAGACGCGCCTCTACGACCCGGGCAAGGGCGAGACCCGCTCGATGCGCTCGAAGGAAGAGGCGCACGACTATCGCTACTTCCCCGATCCCGACCTGTTGCCGCTCGAATTCGATCAGGCCTACGTCGATGCGCTGGCCTCGGGCCTGCCGGAACTGCCGGACGCCAAGAAGGCACGCTTCATCAAGGATTTCGGCCTCAGCGCCTACGATGCCGGCGTGCTCGTCGCCGAGCGGGCCTCGGCCGACTACTTCGAGGCGGTCGCCCGCGGGCGCGACGGCAAGGCCGCCGCGAACTGGGTCATCAACGAGCTGTTCGGCCGCCTCAACAAGGAGGGGCGCAGCATCGAGGACACGCCGGTCTCCGCCGAGCAGCTCGGCACCATCGTCGATCTGATCGGCGACGGCGTGATCTCGGGCAAGATCGCCAAGGACCTGTTCGAGATCGTCTGGTCCGAGGGCGGCGACCCGCGCGCGATCGTCGAGGCCCGCGGCATGAAGCAGGTCACCGATACCGGCGCCATCGAGGCGGCGGTGGACGCGATCATCGCCGCCAACCCCGACAAGGTCGAGCAGGCCAAGGCCAAGCCGACCCTGCTCGGCTGGTTCGTCGGCCAGACCATGAAGGCGACGGGCGGCAAGGCCAATCCGGCCGCGGTCAACGCGCTGCTGAAGGACAAACTCGGTATCGAGTAGGTCCGGCGGTCGCACCTAGAGTGCGTTCATACCAAGGGGCCCCCGGTTCGTCGGAAGAATGCGTGGCAACGCGATGACCTCGGCTGCTTTTGCAACGAAGCGGATGCCGGTTCGGCGAAAGAAAGCGCATTGAAACAGTGGCCTGGAGACGTCGGCTCAATGCAACCCGATCGGATACAACTCTAGCCAGATCAGGATTCCAGCCGTTACCGCAGATGTTGGTCCGATGGTCGCCGGGCGACCCTCGGGCCAACGTTAAGTCAATTCGCAGTTCGCGTCGTGAGGGTCGCGGGCGGGGAAATATTTTCAGGAATTGTCTCTCAGCATCCAATCTCCTTTAACTTCGAGCTGAGAAGCTTCGCTCTCCCCACCAGCCTCGGGCGCCGGCCTCGGTCGACGCTTTCGGGGGAGCCAAGCGATGTCCGCGTCCCGTCCGGTGCCACACAGCGATCGTGGAGCCGCCGCACCCGTCCAGAACGCGCCGCGAGAGGACGGGCTGGAAAGCCGCCTCGACGCCCTGTGCCGCTCCGTCGCCGAAATCTTCGCCGTCCCCGTGGCGGTGATCGCGCTCATCGACGCGGATCGCATCCGTTTCCGCGCCCGCTACGGGCTCGCGGAGGCCGTCATCGACCGCGAAGACGCCCTCTGCCAACACACGATCCGCCAGCCGCGCGGTCACGCCCTCGTGGTGTCGGACCTGATCCGTGACGAGCGTTTCGTCCATTCTCCCCTCGTCGTCGGCGCGCCGCATGCCCGCTTCTACGCGGGTCTGGCGATCCGCTCGGGAGCGGGCCGGGTCGTCGGCACGCTGTGCCTGATGGATCGGGTGCCGCGGGACGATGTCTCGTCCGACCGAGTGCGCGTCCTGCAAGAACTGGCGCTCGTCGCCGAGGCGCATCTTGAGCTCGACGAAGCCCGCCGCGCGAGCGAGGCCGCGGAACGCCGGCGCGCGGAGGCGCATCTTCTGGAATGGGAGGCGCGCCAGAGGGCGCTCGAGGCGGCCCATGCCATGGCCGAACAGATCGCCGCCTTCGGCCATTGGCGGATCGATGCGGCCACCCGCACCATCGCGTGGTCGGACGGGATCGCCCGCATCTTCGGGCGCAACGCCGAACGCGCGACGCTGCCGCTCGAAACCCATATCGGCTTCTATCATCCGGATGACCGCGAACGCGTCTGGGCCGCCATGGACGAGGCGCTCGCGGGCCGCAGCCGGACCCTGGGGGGTGGCTACGAGCACCGCTCTCGCATCCTTCGTCCCGACGGCGAGATCCGGGTGGTGGCCGTTCACGGGATCGGTGAACACGATGATGCGGGCCGGCTCGTCTCGATCTTCGGCGTCTGCCTCGATGTCACCGGCATGGCCCGCTCCGAGCAGCGCCTGCGCGAGACCGGCGAGGCGATGCGGGCCGCTCTCGAGGCGATGGATCAGGGCCTCGTCATGATCGGACCCGACGACCGGGTTCAAGTCCACAACCAGCGCGTCCGCGATCTCCTCGAACTGCCGGAGGACGTCCTGCACGAGGGCGTGTCCTACCGGGCGGTGCGGCGCTTTCTCGGCCGGCGCGGCGAGTTCGTGCATGCGCCGCCCGAAGCCCAGGAATGGCTGGAGCACGGTGACTTCCCGCCCGGCGTCCAACGCTACGAGGGGATGCGGCCCAACGGCACGATCCTGGAGGTACGGCACGCTCCGATGGCTTCCGGCGGCCACATCTGCACCTTCACCGACCTGACGGCGTCGCGGCAGAGCGAGGCGGCCCTGCGCTCGGCCGAGGCCGATTACCAGTCGTTGTTTCAGAATGCGGTGATCGGCGTCTATCGGGCACGGCTCGACGGCGGCATCGTTCAAGCCAACCGAGCGCTCGCCCGGCTGCACGGCTACGGCGATGCGGGCCAGTCCTTGCCGGAGGGCGGCTTCAGCCACGACTGGTACATCGAGCCGGGCCGGCACGAGGCCTTCCTGGCCTGCCTGGAGCGGGAGGGCCACGTCGAGGACTTCGTATCCGAGGTGCGCCGTCACGCGGGCGGGGAACGCATCTGGGTCTCCGAGACCGCCTGGGTGGTGCGCGACGCGGCGGGCCGGCCGATCTGGTTCGAGGGCACTGTCGCGGATGCGACGGAGCGCAAGCGCGCCCAGGCGCTGATCGAGCACATGGCCCGCCACGACGCACTGACCGGGCTGCCCAACCGCCGGCTGTTCCAAGAGACCCTGGCCCGGGAGATCGACGGGGCCCGGCGCGACGGCGGCTCGGTGGTGGTGCTGTGCTGCGACCTCGACCGCTTCAAAGCGGTCAACGACACCTTCGGCCATCCCGCGGGCGACGCCCTGCTCCGCGTCATCGCGGGCCGCCTCCGCGCGACCCTGCGCGAGGGCGACGTGGTGGCCCGGCTCGGCGGGGACGAGTTCGCGATCATCCTGCCAAGCCGAGGGAAGCAGCGCCGTATCGCCGCCTTCGCCCGCCGGCTGATCCAGGCCGCCGGGCGGCCGGTCGATCTCGGCGGCCGCGCCACCACCGTCGGCGTCAGCATCGGCGTGGCGGTTTGGCCCAAGCACGGCGACAGCGCCGACACCCTGTTCAAGAACGCCGACATCGCGCTCTACCGGGCCAAGGATTCCGGGCGAAACACCTTCCGTTTTTACGAGAGCGGGATGGCTCTCGCGGTCGTGACCCGCAACCTCCTGGAAATCGAGATGCGCGAGTCGATCCGCTCCGGCGGGTTCGCGCTGCATTACCAACCGATCTTCGCCCTCGCGGACGGTGCGCCGCAGGGCTTCGAGGCTCTGCTGCGCTGGAATCATCCGATGCGCGGGCCGATCTCGCCGGGGGCCTTCATCCCGCTGGCGGAGGAGAGCGGCCTCATCACACAGCTCGGCGCCTGGGCGCTGCACGAGGCCTGCCGCGAGGCGGCCTCCTGGCCGGGCGATCTGCGGGTCGCCGTCAACGTCTCGGCGGTGCAGTTCCGCAAGACCGGGCTGGAGCAGAGCGTCATGCGCGCGCTGGCCGCCTCGGGCCTACCGGCCGGGCGGCTTGAACTGGAGATCACCGAAAGCGTGCTGATGCAGGATTCGGACGCGGTGATCGGTTCTCTGCACCGCCTGCGCGCCATGGGCGTGCGGATCGCGCTCGACGATTTCGGCACGGGCTACTCGTCCCTGAGCTACCTGTGCCGGTTCCCCTTCGACAAGATCAAGATCGATCGCGCCTTCATCCGCGACATCGACGAGCCCGTGGCGGCGGCGGTGGTGCGCGCGGTGGTGGGTTTGGGTGAGCGCCTCGGCATGGCCATCACCGCCGAGGGCGTGGAGACGGAGGAGCAATTGGTGCAGGTGCGGCGCAAGGGCTGCACCGAGGTGCAGGGCTTCCTGCTCGGCCGGCCGTTGCCGGCCGCGGAGGCCATGACCCTCGTCGCGGGGCGGGTGGCAGCCTGAGCCGGTGCGCGAGGACGGCCGGATGGCGGCACCTGTCGAGGGCGGATCGGCGGAAGTCCTGAGCGGAGGGCGAGCCGGCGCGTCGATCGGAAAGACTGAAATTTAAGAGTAATCGGCTATCGCTTCGGCGGTGACGTCGATGGCGAGAGCGGTGTCCGACCCCGTTGGGTCGGGCACCGCTCTATCCTCTTGTTTGCGGCGCTTTCTTTCGATGAACCGGAACCCGCTTCGTCGGAAAGCGCTCGAGGGGCGGTGATGCAGGGACAGATGCAGCAGGCGGATCCGGACCTCGACCGCGCTCTGGCTCCCGCGCACCGCGCCTGGGAGGCGCTGCGGCAGTATGCGCTGCCGCCCTCCCCGCGGAACTACGAATTGCTGCACACCTTCTTCGCCGGCGCCAATCCGCCGCTGAGCGAACGCCTCGCGGCCTGTCTGGCACCCGGTGGAACGCTGACCGAGGAGCAGGCGAGCGCGCTCTACGACGCTTGTATCGCCGGGACCGGGACGGAGGCCTCCGTGCTCGATGGGGCGGGCCGGCTGGCGGAGGCGGCCGGTACCCTGGCGGAGCGCGTCGCGGGCAGCCGGAGGGCGCTCGCCGGCTATGGTGACGCCCTGACCCATTGGTCCGGCCGCCTGAATGCACGTCCGACCGCCGATGAGCTGATGACGGCGCTCGTCGCCCTGATCGGCGAGACCGAGCAGGCGCAGACCCGCAACCACTTGCTGGAGGAGCAGCTCTCGGCCTCCGCCGCCCACATCGCCAAGCTGCACAAGGATCTCGTCGAGACGCAGCGCGCGGCGGCGACCGATGCCCTGACGGGGCTTGCCAACCGCAAGACCTTCGACGGCTTCCTGCGCGACTCGATCGCCCGGACCCGGAGCGATTCCGGCAGCACCTTCTCGCTGCTCATGCTCGACATCGACCACTTCAAGGGCCTCAACGACCGGCACGGCCACCGCTTCGGCGATCAGGTGCTGCGCCTCGTCGGACGGCTGCTCAGCGCGAAGACGACGGATCGCGACCTCGCCGCGCGCTACGGCGGCGAGGAATTCGCGATCGTGCTCGGCGAGGCCGGCATCGGTGCCGGCGTCGCGCTCGCCCAGGAGATCTGCGGCCGGCTGCGGGGTCAGCGGCTGGTCAAGCGCGGCACCGGCGATGTCGTGGCACAGGTCACGATCTCGGCCGGCGTCGCACAGTACCGACCGGGTGAAGCCGCCCGCGACGTGATCGAGCGGGCCGACCGCGCGCTCTACGAGGCCAAGCGGACCGGCCGCGACCGCGTCTGCCCGACGCCGCGGGCCGCGGTCGCGTGAGGGCGCGCGGCGATCAGCGGAAATCGGTCGGCGCGAGGCCGTAGCGGGCGATCTTGTCGTAGAGGGTCTTGCGCGGCACGCCGAGGGACTCGGCCGCCAGCCGCACGTCGCCGCCGGCCATGATCAGCTCCTCCCGGATCAGCCCGCGCTCGAACCGCTCGACCTGGTCGGACAGGCTGAGAACCGCCATCGGCGCTGCCTCCGGGGCGGCCTGACCGGCGAGGCCCAGCGCGCAGCGTTCGGCGAAATGATCGAGTTCACGCACGTTGCCCGGCCAGGAATGGCGCAGGAGGTGATCGCGCATCGCCGCCGTCACCGGGGGCGCCTCGCGTCCGAACCGGGCGGCGGCGCGGGCCAGGAAGTGCTGGAACAGCATCAGGATGTCCTCACGCCGCTCGCGCAGGGGCGGGATCACGACCGTGACGACGTTGAGCCGGTGGTAGAGGTCGTCGCGGAACGTGCCGGCGGCGGCCTCCTGGCCGAGATCGACCTTCGTGGCCGAGACGACCCGCATATCGATCGGCCGCCGTTCGTTGGTGCCGAGCGGCTCGACCACCCGCTCCTGCAGCACGCGCAGCAGCTTCACCTGAAGCGCCAGCGGCATGCTCTCGATCTCGTCGAGGAACAGCGTGCCCCCTTGCGCGTGCTCGATGCGCCCGACCCGGCGCTTGAGCGCCCCGGTGAAGGCGCCGGCCTCGTGGCCGAAGAGCTCGCTCTCCACCACGCTGTCGGGCAGCGCGCCGCAATTCATCGCGACGAAGTTCTTCGAGGCGCGCCGGCTCCAGCGGTGGAGGGCGTTGGCCACCACCTCCTTGCCGGAGCCTGTCTCGCCGAGCACCAGCACGTCGACATCGGCGCCGGCCACGTCGCGCACGAGGCGGCGCAGGCGCACGATTTCCGGCGAAATGCCGAGGAAGGCGGGATCCTCCTCGACCGCCGCGTCGAGCCGGGCGATGAGCCTGCGGTTTTCCAGAACGAGGCGGCGGCGGTCGAGGGCGCGACGCACCGAACCCATCAGCGCTTCGGCCGGATAGGGTTTGGCCAGGAAATCGTAGGCGCCCGAGCGCATCGCCGCGACCGCCATCGAGATGTCGCCGTGCCCGGTGATGAGGATCACGGGCAGGTCCGGGTCCTCGGCCTGGATCCGCTCCAACAGGGCGCGCCCGTCGAGACCCGGCAGGCGCACGTCGGTGACGACCACCCCCGGTGGCTCGGCCCGGATCGCCGCGAGCGCGGGTTCCCCCGCCTCGAAGGTCTCGACCTGGAAGCCGTCGAGTTCGAGGCTCTGGCGGTTGGCGCGCCGCACGTCCTCCTCGTCGTCGATGAAGACGATCCGCTCGGACGCGCCGTCCGGCTCGCTGCTCATATGGCCTCCAGGCTCCCGACCGGCTTCGCGTTCCGCTTGTCCTGCGCCGCGTCCGCCGGGGCGGGGGCGCGGGTCAACTCCATCCGGAAGGTCGTGCCGTCGGCGCCCGAGTGCAGCCCGAGCGTTCCGCCGCATTCCTCGACGATCCCGCGGCAGATCGCCAGACCGAGCCCGAGGCCTTCCGATTTCGTGGTGAAGAACGGGTCGAACACCTGCGCCCGCACGGCTTCCGGGATACCCGGCCCGTTGTCGGCGACCTCGACCGCGATCCGCTCCTCGCTCGCCTCGACCCGTAGGGCGATCCGCGGCTCCGGGCGGCCGGTCACGGCGTCGAGGGCGTTCTGCAGCAAGTTGACGACGACCTGTTCCAGGCGCGGCCCGTCGCCGAGCACGGCGAGATCGGGCGCGGGAAGCGGCGCATCGAGGGCGATGCCGGCTTGCGCGGCGCGCCAGGAGACGACTTCGAGGCTCCCGCGGACGATGTCGGCCAGGCGCACCGGCTCGCGCCGGCCCGAGGCCCGGCGGGCGAAGCCCTTGAGCTGGCGGGTCAGGGTGCCGATGCGCTCGGTCAGCCGACCGATCGCCGAGACGTTCTCCGCCGCATCCTCGACGCGCCCGCGGCGCACGAGAATCGCGGTGTTGTCGGCATAGGAGCGGATCGCGGCGAGCGGCTGGTTGATCTCGTGAGCCATGCTGGCCGCGAATTGACCCAAAGCCGCGAGCCGCCCGGCCTGGGCCAGTTCGCGGCCGAGGCGCTCGCGCTCGGCCTCGGCGCGGCGGCGCTCCTCGATCTCGGCGAGAAGCTGCCGGTTGGCCTCGCTGAGCGCGTGCGTGCGCTCGGCCACTCGCGCTTCCAGGTCCTCGCGCCGGGCGGCCGCCTCGGCAAGCCGGGTCCGCATCCGCCGCCGCCGGCCCATCAGCATGGCGAGCCCGGCCCAGGCGAGACTCGTCGTCAGCAGGGCGATCACCCGGCCCTGTGCCCGCTCGCGCTGAACCGCGGCGGCGATCGGGGTCAGGGTGTGGAGGCGCCATTCGGTGCCGGGGATCGGGGCGTCGAGCATCAGCGCCGGCCAAGCGGGCTTGGCGCTACCGCCGACCCGGACGAGATCGTCGGCGCCGAGATCGGCGTAGAGCGGCAGGGGCAAGAGCGTCGCTTCGCCGAATTCGAGCGCCTCACGGATGCGCTTGCGCTCCGCCTCGTCGATGGCGCGCAGCGCCTTGAAGCGCCAGGCCGGGTCGCTCGCCACCAGCACGATACCGCGGGCATCGGTGACGAACACGCTCTCGCGGCTCGTGCGCCATGCCGCCTCGATCGCGTCGAACTCGATCTTCACGACGACGACGCCGGCCGCGCGGGGCAGCCGGCGGGCGAGATAGTAGCCCGGCCGGCCGCTGACGGTGCCGAGGGCGAATTGCGAGCCGGAGCCGGTCGCCATCGATTCCCTGAAATAGGGGCGAAAGCCGTAGTTGCGGCCGAGGAAGCTCTTTTCCGAGGTCGCGTTGCTCGCGGCGACCGTCACGCCGTCGGTGCCCATCACGTAGATCACCGCGGCCCCGGTCGCCTCGGCGATCTGAGCGAGGCGGCCATTCACACCCTCGACGAGTTCGGGGTCGGGCGCAGGTGCCACGATGCGGGCGATCTCGGGGTCCGCGGCGAGCGCAAGCGGCAGCGAACTCTGCGCCTGCATCTCGGCTCGAAGCGCTGCGACCTGGAGTCCGAGCGTCGAGGAGGCCGAACGCCGCAGATCGGTCAGCGCCCACCGTTCCGCCATCCGCCCGCCGAGCCAGCCCGACAGCAGCAGAGCCGCGAGCCCCGCCAGCACCACGAGTGCGCGCCGGTAATCTTTCGCGGAAAGCGGAGCGGCGACGATCACCGCGGCAAGTCCAGTGCGAAATTCCGGAACGATCCGGAACCCTGCGTGCGGATCACCGCACCAAGCATTCCAGCGCCTTGCACCTGCGAACGTGAAATATCATTCATTTCAGTGCTTTAACAAAAAGTTATCGGCGCCCTCGGATTGGCATGCCGGTTGCCATTCCCTGATCGTAACGCAGCCATGACTGAACTGCAGAGCTGTGTGCCGCGAGGCCAAAAGCAAGAGCGGACGGTACCGGAATCCTCCTCGGGAGGCGTCCGGCGAACCGATCCGACGGACCGCCCACCGTCCGACAGGGAGAAACGCCCATGGCCACCGTGCCGTCCCCTTTGACCGCGCCCCACGCGCCGCCCGCACCCAAGCCGCTCTATCGCACGCTGTACTTCCAGGTGCTGGTCGCCGTCGCCATCGGCATTGCCCTCGGGCATTTCTACCCGAAGCTGGGCGCCGACATGAAGCCGCTCGGCGACGCCTTCATCAAGCTCGTCAAGATGATCATCGCGCCGGTGATCTTCCTCACCGTCGTCTCCGGCATTGCCGGCATGACCAATCTCGAGAAGGTCGGCCGCGTTGGCGGCAAGGCGCTCATCTACTTCATCACTTTCTCGACGCTGGCCCTGATCGTCGGCCTCGTCGTCGCCAACGTGCTCCAGCCCGGCCACGGCCTGCATATCGACCCTAACTCGCTCGATCCGAAGGCGGTCGCGACCTATGCCGGCAAGGCCAAGGAGCAGAACATCGCCGACTTCCTGATGAACATCATCCCGACGACGGCCGTCGGTGCGTTCGCGGGCGGTGAAATCCTCCAGGTGCTGTTCTTCTCGGTGCTGTTCGGCTTCGGCCTCGCCTTCCTCGGCGAGCGCGGCAAGCCGGTGCTCGACATCATCAAGGTGATGTCGGAGGCGATCTTCGGCGTCGTCAACATCATCATGAAGGTCGCCCCCATCGGTGCCTTCGGCGCGATGGCCTTCACCATCGGCAAGTACGGCATCTCCTCGCTCGCCAACCTCGCCTACCTCGTCGGCGCCTTCTACCTGACCTCGGCGATCTTCGTGCTCGGCGTGCTCGGCGCGGTCGCCCGCTACAACGGCTTCTCCATCCTCAAGCTCATCCGCTACATCAAGGAAGAGCTGATGCTGGTGCTCGGCACCTCCTCCTCGGAGTCGGCCCTGCCCTCGCTCATCGACAAGATGGAGAAGGCCGGCTGCTCGCGCCCCGTCGTCGGCCTCGTGGTCCCGACCGGCTACTCGTTCAACCTCGACGGCACCAACATCTACATGACGATGGCGGCGCTCTTCATCGCCCAGGCCACCGACACCCCAATCACCTATGGCGAGCAGATCCTGCTGCTGCTGGTGGCCATGCTCTCCTCGAAGGGCGCTGCGGGCGTGACCGGCTCGGGCTTCATCACCTTGGCCGCGACGCTCGCCGTCGTTCCCTCCGTGCCGGTCGTCGGCATGGCGCTGATCCTCGGCATCGACCGCTTCATGTCGGAGTGCCGCGCCCTCACCAACTTCATCGGCAACGCGGTCGCCTGCATCGTCGTCGCCCGCTGGGAAGGTGAGGTCGACGAGGCCAAGCTTCACGCCGCGCTGGGTGGCAAGCCGGTCGCCGAGGCGACCCCTGCCCCGGTCCTTCAGCCGGCTGAGTGATCCGGTCAGGAGGGCGCACCGTCCTGCGTCCTTCGTCCGGTATGGGAGCCGCGGCAGCCTGGAAGAGGGCTGCCGCGGTTTCTCGCTTTCTGAGGCCTCTCGGAGCGCATTTTCGCAGCGTCTGTTCTTACCGATCCTTGGAGACGATGCTCTATCCTCCGGCGCATCGCTGCTTGGCGATTCGAGGAGGTTTCATGCTCAAGGGACGCTGCCATTGCGGGGCCATCACCTACGAGATGCCGAGCGAGGTGGCCCACAACACGCTCTGCCACTGCTCGGATTGCCGGCGCCATTCCGGCGCGCCGATGGTCGGCTGGGCGACGGTGCCGGCCGAGCGCGTGACGATCTCCGGCGAGCCCTCGGTCTACGCCTCATCAGAGCACGGACGGCGGCATTTCTGCGGGCGTTGCGGCACCGGCCTGTTCTACGTCAACGAGCAGACCCTGCCGGGCATGATCGACGTGCAGACCGGCACCCTCGATACGCCCGAAGCCCTGCCGCCGCAGGCGCATATCCAGGTGGCCGAACGCGTCGCCTGGATGGAGGAGGCGCACCGGTTGCCAAGCTTCGAGCGATTTCCGGGCGGTTGATACCAAGCTGTATGGACCCCGACCGATGCTCGCTTTCCGGGCGTTCTGCGGAAGCTCGCCGCGCCGCCGCCTGGGCAATCGGCGATGAACCCTCATCGTCGTCGATTGTATGAGGTCTCCTCCGGGACATGCGTGGGGCTTTGTATTCTACCCTATGTTGCATTTGCCTGATGCGCCTGCGAAGCAGAACGGGCGGATAGCCGGTCCGTCGCCTGCCAAGAGCCCGTCATGCCGAGTGCGCCGTGGCCGCTGATCGAGATCTCCGTCGCGGCGGTGTCCGACGATAACCGGAGCAGCCTGCGCAGCGCATTGCTGGAATTGGTGGCCGAGACTCCGGGCCTCGATTTCTCGACCGATTCGACAACCGGCCAATTCATCTTCAAAGCCGGGACCGAGCGGTGTCTCGGCGCCGCACTCGAGCGTCTCCGAGCCGGTCCGATCGCCTTCGAGACCGGGCGGCTGCAGGTCGCTTATCGCGAGAGACTGACCCGGCGACGTGAGATCGACTTCCTGCACAAGCGTGTGATCAAAGGCAACGAAAGCCAGTTCGCGCGCGTGAAGCTCCGGTTCGAACCGAGCGAGCCCGGTGTCGGCAACGTCTTCAACGCGACGATCACCGAAGGGATTCTGCCGATCGAGTACGTCGATGGTATCGAGAGGGGCGTCGCTTCGGTGCTGACCGCCGGTGTCGTGGCCGGCTGTCCCGTGATCGACGTCACCGCTGAACTGATCGACGGCGCTTATCACGAGATCGATTCTTCGCCCCTCGCCTTCGAAATCGCAGCCCGCGCAGCTTTCCGTGAGGCGCTTCACGGCAGCGCCGTGCTCGCCGAGCCGATCATGGCAGTCGAAATCGCCGTACCGGAGCGATCCGCCGCATGGGTGATCAGCGACTTGCAAGGTCGCCGCGGCCTGATCTGGGACAGAAGCGTGCGCAGCGACGCGACCCTCATCACCGCGACGGTGCCTCTCGCTGAGATGCTTGGGTTTGGTTCGCGCTTGCAATCCGTGCCCGGCGACGAAGCCCGCTTTTCAATGGCATTCAGCCATTATGCACCCGTCCCATCGTTGGATCTCGATCCGCCGCCGATGGTTGCTGCGCTAGGCGCGTGAGGATCTTGCGCCGAGCGTGAGAGCGCTCGCGCAAGAGAATTAGAACGCCGACAGCCGTCGGCGAACCCGCTCGATGAACCGTGCGCGCATCGGCTGCGTGGCCCCATCCATGCCGGTGAGCGCGATCCAGTCGAGCCGGCAGCGCGGGGCACAAAGCGGGCGGATGCCGAAGCGGAACATCCGCCAATCGGGCCAGCCGACGAGCCAGAGCAGCCAGCGCGGCGAGCCGTAGGTCGTCACCACGGCAATCCGTCGGATGTTGGTGAGGCGTGGTTGCAGCACCTTCGCCCCGCCCAGCGCGAAGGCCACGCCCGGCAGCCAGACCCGGTCGAACCAGCCTTTCAGCATGGCCGGCGGCCCGAACCACCATGTCGGGTAGACGAGGACCAAAGCCTCGGCCCGGCGCAGGGCGGCGATGTGGCCGGCAAGGTCCGGCCGCCCGGCACCCTCGTCGTAATAGGCGCCCCGTTCCCCCGCGCTCAGCCGCGGATCGAAACCCTCTTCGTAGAGATCGAGCCGTTCGATCACATGGCCCGCCGCTTCGAGCGCGATGGCAGCGGTGTCGCACAGGGCCGCGTTGAAGCTGTCGCGGCGGGGATGGCAATGGACCAGCAGGACGCGCATCGGCGGCTACGGTGCTGGCTTGTCTGCTGCTCGCACCCGATCGAGCAGGGCGGCATCGGCATAGCCGTCGGGGACGAGGCCCTTGGCTTCCTGGAAGGCGCGGATCGCGGCGCGGGTCTTCGGGCCGATCTTGCCGTCGGCGCCGCCGACCGGATGGCCGAGGGCGGCGAGCCGGGTCTGCAGGTCGGTGCGCTCTTCCGTCGTGAGCATGCGGTCGGTCCGCGGCCAGTCGCGGGTGAAGCCCGGTGCGCCGCGCAGCCGGTCGGAGAGATGCGCCACGGTGAGCGCGTAGGCGAGCGCCGTGTTGTAGCGCAGGATCACCCGGAAGTTCGGTTCCAGCAGGAAGGCCGGCCCCTTCGCGCCCGTCGGCAGCAGCAGGGCAGCGCGGCGCTCCGCACCATCGGGAAAGGCGCGGTTGGCCGGCTTGAGGCCCAGCCTTTGCCATTCGGCAAAGGGCCGCTCGGTGGTCTCGTCGGCAACCCGGTAATCGAACCCGTCCGGCAGCAGCACCTCGAGGCCCCAGCCCTCGCCCGCGCGCCAGCCGGACTGCTTCAGGAAATTGGCCGTCGAGGCGAGCGCGTCGGGCACCGAGTGCCAGATGTCGCGCCGGCCGTCGCCGTCGAAATCCACCGCGTGGCGCAGGAAGGCGGTCGGCATGAACTGGGTGTGGCCCATGGCGCCGGCCCAGGATCCGCGCATCCGTTCCGCGTCGGCATCGCCGTCGGTAAGGATCTTCAGGGCCGCGACGAGTTCGTCACGCCACAGGCCGGGCCGGGCGGGATCGCCGCAGGCCAGCGTCGCCAGCGCCGGCACGACCGGACGGATGCCGGCGCCTTCGAGGGCGGCCCCGTAATTCGACTCGACGCCCCAGAAGGCGACCAGAACGTGCCGATCGACGCCGTAGGCCGCCTCGATCCGCCCCAGCACCTCGGACCATTGGGCGAGCTTGGCTTGGCCCGTCGCGATCCGCTCCGGCGTGACGCTCGCCTCGATATACTCCCAGACCGGCTTCACGAACTCGGCCTGCGACTGGGTCGCCGGCACCACCGACGGATCGGGCGCGATCCCCGACAGGGCCGTCTCGGCCACCGTCCGCGGCACGCCGCGCTCCTCGGCGAGCGTCTTCAAGGCACCGAGGCAGTGCGCGAAATCAGGCGGCGCCGGGTCGGTCGGTGCCTCGGCCCGCGCCGGGATCGGCCCGGCGAGGATCGCGGTGGCGAGAAGGAGCGCTTTGGCAGAGGGCTGCATGGGCGCAGCCTTACCATTTCTCCGGCCGATCGCGCGACCGGGCGCGTCAGCTTCCGAAGGCGGTCGCCCGGGCGAAGGCGGCGGCGAAGCCGGCGAGCGGCACGGTGATGATCGTCGGCTCCTTGGCGTCCGGCTTCGTCGCCGAGACGGTGAGGCTGGTCGCCGTCTTCATCGTGTCGGTGGCCAGCGTCGGCAGGCTGATCGGCACGAGGCAGCCGTCGCTGACGCAGAACGAGAAGGGCGCGCCCTTGCCGAGTTGCCGGTCGTCGAGCTTGAACGAGACGCCGGGCTCGATCTGAAGGCCGAACGGCATCAGGATCAGGCCCTCGCTCTTCCCGTCCTTGGGCGGCCGCAGCTCGACGCTGAACAGCCGCTTGCCCGTGCGCCGGTCGCCCTGCGACTGGATGATCACGCAATCGGTGCGCGCCTCGGCGCGGTTGCAGTTCATCGTCCAATCGCCGTAGCTCTCGCTGACCGAGGTGGCGCCGGGCGGCCACTGGGCCGATCCGGAGGCCGCTGCGGGTTCCAGCACCGTGCCGGAGGGCGCGGCGCTCGCCGGCTCTTTTGCCTCTTCCTTCTTCGGTGCCGGCTTGCGCGGGCGCGGCTTCGGTCGCGCGGCCGGCTCCGCGGGGGCGGCCTCGGGCGTGGCATCCTGAGCGGAGGCGATGGCCGGCCCGACCAGGGCCATCAATCCGGCGAGCAGAAGCGCCGTGGAGGACGCGGTTCCGCGGGACAGGGACGGCCGAGACAGGGACGGCATGGTGGAGCTCCTGCGAGTGTCGTCCGGGGCTCTGAGACTACCTCACACAAAGTCCGATCACCGATCGTCTCCCTTCCGGGCCCGTTGGCCCGGCGGGAGTTGTGTAGGAGACACTAAGCCCTTGTTTTAACGTGCTCTCTTGCGCCGGGCCGGTATCCGGTCCAGCCGAGAGCGCTCTAGCCCCGCTTGATCAAGGATGCAATTGCAGGGACGCCGCACGGCACGGGACAATGGAATTTCCAGTCGAGCCTGGAATCGTTCCACGAAATTCAGGACAATATCACCCTTGGAGACGGGACTATTGAGCAATCGACGGCGTTGGGAGCGGTCATGAGCAACCTCTACGATCACGTCCCACGCGACGCGCGCGGCGGACCGCATCCCCTGTCGCAGTATCGCGGCAAGGTGCTTCTGGTGGTCAACACCGCCTCGAAATGTGGGTTCACGCCGCAATATCAGGGCTTGGAGACCCTATGGCGGCGCCATCGTACCCGCGGCCTCGTGGTGCTCGGCCTGCCCTGCAACCAGTTCGGTGCACAGGAGCCGGGCGATGCCACCGCCATCGAGCAGTTCTGCTCGCTGACCTACGACGTGACCTTTCCGGTCCTCGCCAAGATCGAGGTCAACGGTCCGGGCGCCGACCCGCTCTATGTCGATCTCAAGCGCGAGAAGCCCGGCCTGTTCGGCACGCAGGCCATCAAGTGGAATTTCACGAAATTCCTGATCGGCCGGGACGGCCGGGTGATCGGCCGCTTCTCCCCGTCCACGAAGCCCGAGGCCCTGGACGGTGCAATCGAGCGCGCCCTTGCGGAGCCGGGCGAGTAGCCCTTACCGCCCCGCCCGTGCCGTCGGCCCCGGATCGATCGCCGGCAGCTCGCCGGGGGGCAGGCCGGGAATCGCGGCGGATGCCTGCGGCGCTTCGAGGCCGCGGGCGCGGTTGGCGAGCGCCACGGTCAGCTTCTCGGCCGGCTCCGAGCCCATGAGGGCGAGCACCTCGGCCATCTTGCGCGGGTTCATCGCCGTCACGATCGGCACCAGTGTCTCGAGGTTCAGGCGGTCGAAGACCCGGGCCGCGTCCTTCGGCTTCATCGTCTCGTACATGAGGACGATGCCCTTCATCCCGGCCTTCTCCGCCTCGGCCCGCTTGGTCCCCTCGGACCCGACCTTGTCCTCGGCGCCCTTCAGGTCGGCCACGCCGGTTTCGAGCTTGCGCTCGGCATCCTTGAGCATCTGTTCGCGCAGGTCGAGTTCGTCCCGGCGCTGCTTGAGCGTGTCGCGGCGGGCCGCGAGCTTTTCCAGGATCGCCCGCTCGCTGTCCGAGACCGGCTCCGGGACCTGCGGCTGGTAGACCGGCGGCGGGGCGGGTTCCGCCGTCTTCGGCGGCGCCGAGACGGAGCCCGTGGTCGTCGGGTCGGTCGGCTCGTAATTGGTGCGCGCCTTGGCCAGCACGCGGGCGAAGTCCGGCAGCGGCGCGCCGGGCGCCGGCTCGTCCGCGGCCACCAGCGCGGTGAGCTTGAGCACGAGAAGCCCGATCGCCGCCAGGGTCACGGCGTCGATCAGGCGCAGCCGGAAGGGGCGCGCCGGAAGGCTCGCGAGACGTGCGAGTCGGCGCGCGGGAAGGGTCATGCGGCCCTGGCCCGGAGGCGGTCGAGGGCGCGTTCGGACAGGGCCTGGGCCGCGGCGAGCGCCGCGCCGACGCGCTCACCATTGCCGATGGCGGGCACGGCCTCGATGGCCACCGGACGCGGCGCGGCGGGGGCGGCGGCAGGCGCCGCCGTGGTCCGCGCCTGGCCGACGATGGCCGCGATGCGGCTGATCACGCTCTCCCCCGCCTGCACATGTGCGGCGAGATCGGTGCTGGTGCGCTCGGCGCCGGCGAGACGCTCGGTCAGCGTCCGGTCACACTCGTCGAGGGTGGCGCGCAGGCCGGCGATGGCTCGCTCGGCGGTGGCGCTCGCCACCACGAGGTCGCCGATGGTGGAGCGCAGGGCCGCCTCGTCCGCCTTGAGCCGGTTGATGCGCCCCGACAGCTTCACCGAGGAGGCGATGGTGGCGACCAGAAGAACGGCGACGAGCACGTCGGCGGCCATCGAGACGAAGAAGGTCATCATGGTCTTCCTGCCGCTACCCGTCGTTACGGTTCTGCATCGAGATCTCGTAGGCCTGCAGCGTTGTGCGGGACTGCCGCAGCGGCCGGGCGATCTGCACTGCGATCGCATCGTCGATCCGGCCGATCCGCCCTTGCGTCAGCGCCCAGTCGCCGCAGCGCACGGTGATGAGGTCGGACGGCTTGCGGTCGAACATCAGCGTGTCGCCGACCTTGAGGTTGAGCACCCGCTTCAGGGGCAGCGTCACCTCGTGCAGCACCGCCTCCATGTCCACATCCGCCTGCCAGATCTCGGTGGCGAGGTGGCTTTCCCAGACCTGATCGCGCCCGAGCCGCTCGCCCATGAAGCTCTGCATCAGCAGGTCACGGATCGGCTCGACCGTCGCGTAGGGGAACAGGATCTGCATCCCGCCGCCGCGCCCGTCCATGTCGAGCTTGAGCGTGATCAGGATCGCCGCGTTGCCAGGCCGGGTGATGGTGGCGAAGCGTGGGTTGGTCTCGATGCGGTCGATGCCGAAGCGCACCGGCGAGAGCGGCTGGAACGAGAGTTCGAGGTCGGTGAGGATGATCTCGACGAGGCGGCGCACCAGGCTCATCTCGATCGTGGTGAAGGGCCGCCCGTCGAGCCGGCTCGACGAGCCGCCGCGCTTGCCCCCGAGCAGGAGATCCATGGTCGAGTAGGCGAGCGTCTGCTCGACGGTGACGAGGCCCGAGCCCTCCCAGGCATCGGCCTTGAACACGCCGAGCAGGGTCGGGAGCGGGATCGCGTTGAGATAGTCGCCGAAGCGGACCGAGGTGATGTTGTCGAGGGTCACCTCGACGTTGTCCTGGAAGAAGTTGCGCAGGCTGGTCGACAGCAACCGGATCATCCGGTCGAAAACGATTTCCAGCATCGGCAGGCGTTCGTACTGAACGACGCCCGAATCGACGATGGCGCGCACGCCCCCCGCACCGGAGGCGGAGAGCTCGCGCAGGGAGAAGCCAAGGACGCCGTCGATCTCGTCTTGGTTCAGGATGCGGTCGTTGCCGGCGAGTTCGGGGAGATTCTCGGTCTCCCCGTCCTCGATCATCGTCGCCCATTCGGCGGCGACGTCGCCGGCACTCTTGGTCGTGCCCTGTTCGGCGAGCGCCGCGCCCCATTCCTCGGCCAGCGACGCGTCGCCGCCACCGCCCTCGCCGCCCTGCTCGGCAAAGGCGGCCGCCCAATCGTCCTCCAGCTCGTCTTCGGGGCCGATCATGCCTGTCGCGCGCTCGCGGTTGTCTTACGAAAGGGGGATTCGGAGGGATCTGGGTATGGGGACGGGGCGGCCGCTCGGTTCACTGGACGATCACGTCCTTGAACAGCACCGCCTCGGCCTTGGCCGGGTGCAGCGCGATGTTGACCCGCCGCAGCAATTCCTCGCGCAGGCGGTAGAGGCCGGCGGAACCAGCGAGATCGCTCGCCCGGATCTCGCGCAGGTAGGTCTGGAAGGCATCCTCGACCCGCGGCATCAGCGGCTTGACCGTCGCCTCGACCTTGGCGTCCTTCAGCTCCAGCGCGACGCGCAGCTTGAGCACGTTGGACTTGGTCGCCCCCGGATCGGGGCTGAGATTCACCAGCATGTCGCGCATGTCGAGGAACACGGCCTGCGCTTTCGGGTCGAGCTTCTCGGCCCCGTGCTCGCCGTGGGCGTCGGCATGCGCCGCCCGGCCCTTCATGAAGAAGAACCCGCCCCCGCCGCCCCCGAGCAGCAGCACCGCGGCGGCGATGATGATGAGCTTCTTCTTGGACTTCGGCGCTTCCGCCGCGCCCTCCTCGCCTTCGGCCGCGGGCGCCTTCTTCGGCTTCTTGGCCATGTGCTGCTCGTCGGCAAACCGGATCGGGGCGATGGGCGGGGCTCGCGCGTGGCGCGCAATCCCCTTGCCTTCCGTTCTCGGCCGACGTGGTTAACCCTCGGTTAAGGCGGCAGAACTTGCCGGGTCGGACTTGCCGCCGTCCCCCGGCGGGCCGGTGTCGGCGTAAGGCTTCGCTTCAATCAAACTACTGATTGTTAAGGTAAAAACGAAGTTTGCGGGATTGGCACGGCCCCTGCGGTGGAGGGAGCGAACCCGTCGCCATCCGAGGCACACCATGCAGAACGCGCTCTTCGTCGGAGTCTCCGCCCAGACCGCCCTGGCTCGCGAACTCGACGTCATCGCCAACAACATGGCCAACGTCTCGACCACCGGCTTCAAGGCGCGCTCGGCCCGCTTCCAGGAATATCTGATGCCGGTGGCCTCCGCCGACAGCTTCCAGCGGAGCGACCGCCGCCTCTCCTACGTCATCGACCAGGGCACCCCGCTCGACCTCACGCAGGGGCCGGTGGAGCCTGACAGCAACCCGATGCACGTGGCCCTGCGCGGCGACGCCTTCCTCGCCGTCCAGACGCCGCAGGGCCTGCGCTACACCCGCAACGGCGCCTTCGAACTCGACGCCACGGGCAACCTCGTCACCTCGGACGGCCACGCGGTGCAGGGCGACGGCGGCCCGATCACCATCGGCCAGCAGGAGACGGGGCTCGCCATCGCCCCCGACGGCACGATCTCGACCAATCTCGGTATCCGCGGCCGGCTGCGCCTCGTCACCTTCGCCAACGCGCAGGCGCTGAAGTCGGAGGGCGCCAACCTGTTCTCGTCCGAGGCGCCGGCCCGGCCCGCCGGCCCCGGTGCCCATCTGGAGCCCGGCGCGCTGGAGCGCTCCAACGTGAAGCCGGTGGTCGAAATGACCCGGCTGATGGACGTGAACCGCACCTACTCGATGGTCTCGAGCGTGATTTCGCGCCTCGACGACCTGCGCGGCACGGCGATCCGCCGTCTCGCCGACGTCGCCTGACACCCCGGCTCTAAGGACCGACGCCGATGCGCGCCCTCTACGCCGCCGCCACGGGCATGGCGGCCCAGGAACTCAACGTTCAGGTCATCTCGAACAACATCGCGAACCTGCGCACCACCGGCTACAAGCGCCAGCAGGTGCATTTCCAGGATCTGCTCTACCAGAACCTGCGCCGCTCCGGCTCCTCGACCTCGGACCAGAACACGATGCTGCCCGCCGGCCTCGCGCTGGGCTCGGGTGTGAAGACCACCTCGACCGCCCGCGCGATGAGTCAGGGGCCGTTGGCGCAGACCGAGAAGGACTACGACGTCGCGATCCGCGGCGAGGGCCTGTTTCGCGTCCGCCTGCCGGACGGGCGCACCGCCTACAGCCGCGACGGCTCGTTCGACCTCGACGCGCAAGGGCAGATGGTCACCCGCGACGGCTACCTGCTCGATCCCGGCGTGACGGTGCCGAACACCGCGACCTCGGTGACGATCTCGGCCACCGGCGCGGTGCAGGCGACCATGCCGGGCCAGACCGCGCCGCAGGCGCTCGGCCAGTTCCAGCTCGCCCGCTTCGTCAACAAGGTCGGCCTCGAATCGATCGGCGACAACCTTTTCGTCGAGACCGCCGCCTCGGGCCCCGCCATCACCGGTCTGCCGGGCTCGGAAGGCTTCGGCAATCTGCAGCAGCGCTACCTCGAAGAGGCCAACGTCAACGCGGTCACCGAGATCTCGTCGCTGATCGCGGCGCAGCGCGCCTACGAGATGAACTCCAAGGTCGTCACCGCCGCCGACCAGATGCTCTCCACCACCTCGCAGATGTTCCGCGGTTGAGGATTCGACCCGTGATGCACGCCCTCCGGCCGATCCGCCGTCCCGTCCCGCTCGCCGTCACCCCGCTCTCGCGCGGCATGATCGGCCGGACCGTCCTCGCGCTGGCCGCCTTCCTCACGGTGACGTTGTTCACCCTGCCGCTGATGGCCGCCGGCACGACGCTGCGCCTGCGGGGCGACGTCACCGCCCGCGGCGACACGCTCAGCTTCGGCGACCTCGTGGAAGGTGCACCCGCCGATCTCGCCGCCCGCGCGCTGTTCCGCGCGCCGGCCCTCGGCGCGGTCGGCACGATCCAGGCCCGCCGCATCATCGAGGCGGCGGCCGCCCTCGGCCTGACCGGGATCGAGACCGGCGGGCGGCTCCAGGTGACGGTGCAGCGCGCCGCCCGCCGGGTCGGGGCGACGGAGATCGAGGCGGCGCTGAAGCGCGCGCTGGAGACCGGCTACGGCCTCGATCCGAAATCCCTCTCGGTGCGCCTTGACGGCGATGCGCCGATGCTGCTCGCCCCGCTCGACCTCGACGGGCAGGCGGCGGCGGTGGACATCACCTACGATCCGCGCACGCGCCGGGTCGCCGGCCTCGTGGTGCTCGGCGAGCGTCAAGCCTCGCTTCGGGTGGCCGGCGTGGCGGTCGAGACCCGCGAGGTAGCGGTGCTGACCCGCAGCCTCAACCGCGGCGAGGCGATCGCCAGCGCCGACCTCACCGTCGAGCGCCGCCCGCGCGACGGCGTGCCCAACGACGTGCAGGGCGCGCCGACCCTGGTCGTCGGACAGGTGGCGCAGCGTCCCCTCAGCGCCGGCGCCGTCCTGCGCTCGGGCGACGTGGCGCCGCCGGATCTGGTTGCCCGCGGCGACAGCGTCGCCATCGTGTTCGAGACCCCCGGCGTGTCGCTGTCGCTGCGCGGCATCGCCAACGAGAGCGGCCGCATCGGCGCCAGCGTCTCGGTGACGAACGCCGCCTCGAAGAAGGTGCTGCAAGCCGTGGTGATCGCCCCGGGGCGGGTCTCAGTCGGCCCGGCTCCGCAGCCTCAGCCGATCCTTCAGGCCAGTGCGGCCCCGTGAGCCGCGCCGCGTCCCTTCCGTCTTTCTCCCCTTCCCGCTAGCGCCGGACCCATCCGATGACCGCTCGCCGTCCCCGCCTCTCCCGCCTTGCCGTGATCCTGGCGCTCGCGCCGCTCGGCGCCTGCAATACCGTGGACCGCCTCTCCCAGGTCGGCGCCACGCCGACGCTCTCGGCGATCGAGGATCCGACCGCCCAGCCCGGCTACCGGCCGGTGCGCATGGCGATGCCCGACACGAGCCCCGTCTCCTACGCACCGAACTCCCTCTGGCGCACGGGTTCGCGGGCCTTTTTCAAGGACCAGCGCGCCGCGCGGATCGGCGACCTGCTGACTATCAAGGTCAACGTGACCGACCGGGCCAACCTCAACAACGAGACCAAGCGTTCGCGCACCAACGCGGAAGGCTTCGGCCTGCCCAACGCCTTCGGCCTGGAGAACAGCGCGGGCGTGGCCGCGGCCGGCATCGCCCCCGACAAGCTCATCAACGGAACCTCGACCTCGTCGAGCGACGGAGCGGGCTCGGTGCAGCGCGCCGAGACGGTGACCACCAACGTCGCCGCCGTCGTCACGCAGGTGCTGCCCAACGGCAACCTCGTGGTCGAGGGCAAGCAGGAGATCCGCATCAATTTCGAGGTGCGCGAGCTGATCGTGGCGGGCGTGGTGCGGCCCGAGGACATCGAGTCCGACAACACCATCGATTCGAGCAAGATCGCCCAGGCCCGCATCGCCTATGGCGGCCGCGGCCAGATCACCGACGTGCAGCAGCCCCGCTACGGCCAGCAGCTCGTGGACATCCTGCTGCCGTTCTAACGGCTCCCGCGAAACGCCCGCTCCACCGCCATGCCCTAAGGGAAGACAAGCGGTGACCGGGCATTCGGTGAGGTGCTTCCAAGCCGGACGGCGCCGGCGCTTTCACCCGGCAAACAGCAAAAGCCTCGTCCTGGTTATCGGATCCGGGACGAGGCTTTTTCCTGTTGTTCTGCTTCGTCGTCTTCCGAAAGCCGGCAGCCCCCTATC
Organism: Methylorubrum sp. SL192; assembly: GCF_026672325.1. Classification (NCBI taxonomy): domain Bacteria; kingdom Pseudomonadati; phylum Pseudomonadota; class Alphaproteobacteria; order Hyphomicrobiales; family Methylobacteriaceae; genus Methylorubrum; species Methylorubrum sp. SL192. The sequence continues at coordinate 2,264,372 of NZ_JAPPQV010000003.1, read as the reverse complement.
GGGGCGCCGCTCCGGAGGCGTCAGTGCTCGGTGCCGGGCCGGTTCGGGCGAGGCGCTTCGCCGTGGGCCTGGGTGAAGGCCGAGCGGTGCGGGTCGTTCTTCGACTGCGCCACCCGGGCCCGCTGCCAGATCGCGAAGGCCGCGACGAGGACAATGGTGACGATGGCGAGCAGCGGAATGAGCACGTCGTTCGACATCGCCATTTCCTCCGATGATTGTGTTCGGGGGCAAGCGACGCGCGGATGAAAAGTTCCGGAAGATCGTGCTTAGCTATTCAGCCGCGGTGCTGCCAGTTTTCGCAAGTATCTGATGGGATTCGGAACGCTACCACTTCACGCCTTCGCGAGCGGAAAGCGTCCGTGAGCCGGCCGTAGCGCTTCGGGACGGCGCTGGCTCATGGCCCAGCGCGGCCGAGGCGGCGTGGTTCGCTCGCGGCTTTTCTCGCGCGCCATCGATGCCCGGCCATGCGCGGCCGGTGGCACCTGATGTCACGGGGCCGCCGGGGCGCCGCAGCCCCGGATCGTGTCGCCGATGCTTACAGGCTGCGCGAGAACACCAGCGGCCCACCCTGGGCACCCCGGCCGTAGGGCGAGGGCGAGACGGAGGGGCGACCGTAGACGGTGGGTGTGCGCGCCTTGGCGACTTCCTCGGCCAGGGCCTTGATCAGCCCTTCGGAGACGGCGCGGGCGGTGGCGAGCACCTGCTGATTGGTTTCCACCACGGCGGCGAAGCGGTGCTGGGCCGCCTTCAGCGCCTCCAGACCCTCCGGCGCGAAGCGGGCGAGCGCGATCGCGTTGGCCTTGGCCGCCTCCAGGCCGTTCATGTAGGCGGAGGCGAGTTCGGATTTCGACGCGGAGTCCGTCAGCGCCTGGGCGATCCGCCCGGCCCGCACGCCGTCGCTCTCGCGGGTGAGCACCGCTTCCAGCTCGATCATGGTGGCGAGCAGCCCGCGCACGAAGGTCTGGGCCGAGGGGCGGTCGGTGAGGCGCAGGGCGAGGGTCCGATCAGCGGCCATTGCCCGCCTCCTGCATCCGCATCATCTCGGAATAGACCTGATTGCTGATGCCGACGCCACCGGTCTTCACGATGGCGTTGGCGTATTCCTTGGTCATCATCGAGCGCCAGACGCCGCCGCCGGTGCCGTTCTCGCCCATCGGCCCTTCCGTGCCCTCGCTCTGCGTCAGCTTCTCCAAGCTGTCTTCCAGGAACATCTTTTCGAAGTCGTCGGCGGTCTTGCGCGCTTTGACCGAGGCGGTGGACTTGGCCGTGTCCATCGTGTTCGCGTCGGTTTTCGCGAGCGTGTTGAGCAGGTTCTTGCCGACGCCGACGGCGGCGGAGGCCGCGAAGGTTGCGAGGGGCAGCATGGTGCGGTCTCCCAAGGGGAAAGAAGTTACATCAGCTCGATGTCGGCCTGGAGCGCGCCGGCCGTCTTGATCGCCTGAAGGATCGAGATCAGGTCGCGCGGGCCGACCCCGAGCGCGTTGAGGCCGTCGACGAGTTCGCGCAGGCTCACGCCCTCCTTCACCAGGGCGAGCTTGTTGCCGTCACCGGTATCCACCTTCACGCCGGTGCGCGGCACGACCGCAGTCTGGCCGTTCGACAGCGGCGCGGGCTGGCTCACCATCGGCTGCTCGGTGATCGTCACCGTGAGGTTGCCCTGCGCGATGGCGACCGTGGAGACCCGCACGTCGCGGCCCATCACGATGATGCCGGAGCGCTCGTCCACCACCACCCGCGCGGTCTGGTCGGGCTCGACCTTGAGCTGCTCGACCTCGGTGATGAGGCGGATCATGTTGCCGCGGTACTTGGCCGGGATCTGGAGGGTGATCGTCGCCGGGTCGGTCGGCTCGGCGGTGTCGGCGCCCATGAAGTCGTTGATCGCCGAGGCGATCCGCTTGGCGGTGGTGAAGTCGGGGTTGCGCAGCGACAGCCGCAGGGAGCGCGCCTCGTTGAGCTTGAACGCCATCTCGCGCTCGACCAGCGCGCCGTTGGAGATGCGCCCGTTGGTCGGCACGCCGCGGGTGATCTTGGCGGCCTCGCCCTCCGCCGAAAAGCCGGCGATCGCCACCGAGCCCTGCGCCAGGGCGTAGATCTCACCGTCGGCGCCGAGCAGGGAGGTCGCCACCAGGGTGCCGCCCTGAAGCGACTTGGCGTCGCCGAGCGAGGAGACCGTCACGTCGATATGCGTGCCCTGGGTCGCGAAGGGGGGCAGGTTGGCCGTCACCATCACCGCCGCGAGGTTCTGGGTGCGCATGGTCGCGCCGCGGGTGTTGATGCCGAGCCGCTCCAGCATCGCCTGCAGGGACTGCTTGGTGAAGGGGATGTTGTTGAGGGTGTCGCCGGTGCCGTTGAGGCCGACCACGATGCCGTAGCCGACGAGCTGGTTGGAGCGCACGCCCTCGACGGCAGCGAGATCCTTGACCCGCGACAGGGCGCTGGCCGGGGCCGGCGGCAGCAGGACCGCGAGGCAGGCGAGCACCGCGACGAGACGGCGGGCGAACAGGGCAGGAGACAGGGGACGAGGCAGGGGCATCGGAACTCGGCAGCCGGACAGGCGACTTTACGCCGGTTCGATCTCTGCCAGGGCCGTGCCAAACACTAAGTCGCTGAAGATGAGACCGTTTCTCTTTTTCGGTGCCGCCGGAGTGGCATGGGGGACGAGAGCGTTTCCTGCCGCCCCGGCAGCTTCTGCCGGGCTGTTTACCCGCGCTTAACCCTGTCGGCCGATGTCTTCGAAGATCGGCACCCGCCGTGCATCGTCGGGTGCGAAAAGGTTTCGGACGATCATGCGCGTCGACACACGCTTTGCCGCGGCCGCCGCGGGTGCGCTCAACGCCACCCGCCGCGCCGCCGCGCCGGGCGCCTTCGCCCCGACGTCGGGAGCGGAAGAGACGCCCCGGGCGGCGACCGCGGGCGCGAGTCAGACCGGCATGCTCACCGGGCTCGACGCCCTCCTCACGCTCCAGGGACAGGACGGGGCCGACGCGCAGAAGGAGCGCCGCCGCCGCTCGGTGCAGCGCGGGCACGACCTGCTCGACGGGCTCGACCGCCTGAAAGCCGCGCTGATCGGCGGGCGGGTGGCGACGCGCGACCTTCAGGCCATCGCCGGCCGTCTCGCCGAGCGGAATGCGGAGAGCGGCGACCCCCGCCTCGACGGGCTGGTGGCCGAGATCGAACTGCGCGCGGCGGTGGAACTCGCCAAGCTCGAAGCAGCGCGCGGCGCCTGAACACGAAAAGGGCCGGACCCCTTTGCGAGGTCCGGCCCGTACGATCACCAGTAATAGGGCCGTGGGCGGTAATAGCCGTAGGGCCGGTAGAGCGGCCGCGGGCGATAATAGCCGGGGGGCGGGCCGCCCCAGTAGCGCCGCGGACCCCAGTTCGGGCGGCAGATGCCCCAGGGATTGGGGTGGAAGCCCGGCCCACAGCCGCCGGCGGTGCGCTCCACGAGCGCGTTGTCCGTCGCGGTCGCGAGGGGAGCGGGGCTGAAGGGCGCCGCCTGGGCGCTGCCCGCAACACCAAGGCTGCCGGCGATTACCGCAGCCAATGCGAACGCCTTCGCGTGCGTCATCGTACGATTTCTCCGTTGCGGCCGGACCATACGGCCGATGCCCGAAGCTAGGTCTGCCTCGATGAACCGAAGCTGACTGAGGCGTCTCCTTCGCGATGCTGCACGACCACTGCCGGTGAGCCTTGCACATATCCAGGTCATCCGTAGTCCGGACCCTGGTTGCTTGCCGGTATTTCCGTCTGCCCCTCACGGTATCCCCAGGGGCGAGGATGATTCCGACGCGCCCCGAGACGCTTCGGCGCGATTGACGGTTCCGCTTCGATCCTCGACAAGGCTGGCCGCGTGAGCGGGCGCGCGCCGGTCTCACCGGATCGCCAGCGGAGCCGGATCGCCGAGAGACCGGATCGCCAAGGGAATCGTCCGCGCCGCGATGCTGTTCAACTCCTTCGTCTTCCTGCTCGCCTTCCTGCCGGCCGCACTGCTGCTGCACGCCGCCGCCGAACGCTATCGGCCGCAGGCGCGGCTGCCGCTTCTCGTCGGGCTGTCCTTCGTCTTCTACGCGTGGTGGGATTGGCGCTTCCTGCCGCTGCTTCTCGCCTCCATCGGCGTGAACTGGCTCGTAGCCCGCGCCCTGCCGCAGGATCGCACCGGCTGGCTGTTTCCGCTGGCACTCGCCGGCAACCTCGCGGTGCTGGGCGCCTTCAAGTATCTCGGCTTCCTCACCGATCTCGCCGACATGATCCCCGGCATCGACCTTCCGCGGATCGACCTCGCCTTGCCGCTCGGGATCTCGTTCTTCACCTTCCACCACATCATGTACCTGACGGACCTGAGGGCCGGGCGCGCGCCGGGCTTCGGGCTGACCCGCTACGCCCTCTACATCGCCTTCTTCCCGCAGGTTCTCGCCGGCCCGCTCGTGCGCTGGAGCGAGATCATGCACCAGTTCGAGGAGCGCCCCTACGCGCGTCCCGACGCGGCCGAGCGGATCGGGCGCGGGCTGATGCTGCTGACCGTTGGGCTTTCCAAGAAGGTGTTCCTCGGCGATCCGCTCTCGGTCTACGTCAACCCGGTGTTCCAGGCGGCGGCCGCGGGCAAGGCGGTGACGATGGCCGAGGCGTGGCAGGCGACACTCGGCTTCACCTTCCAGATCTATTTCGACTTTTCCGGCTACACCGACATGGCGCTCGGCCTCGCGCTGCTGTTCGGGATCGTGCTGCCGCAGAATTTCGACGTGCCCTACCGCGCCACCTCGCTGCGCGACTTCTGGCGGCGCTGGCACATGACGCTGTCGCGCTTCCTGCGCGACTACCTCTACATCGCCATGGGCGGAAACCGCCGCGGTCTCGCGCTCCAGGTCGGCGCGCTGTTCGCGACCATGACGCTCGGCGGCCTCTGGCACGGGGCGGGGCTGACCTTCGTCGCCTGGGGCGCCGCCCACGGCGTGGGCCTCGGGGCCGGCGTGCTCTGGCGCCGGGCGGGCGGACGGCTGCCGCACCTCCTCGGCTGGGCGCTGACGGCCGGATTCGTGATCCTGACCTGGGTCCTGTTCCGCGCCTCCTCGTTCGAGGCGGCTTTGGCGATCTACAAGGGGCTATTCGGGTTGGCGCCCACGGGGGCGGGCTTCAAGTGGCGCACCATTGCAATCGCCGCCGCCGTCGCGATGATCGGCCCGACCGCCTGGGCCGCCGTGCACCGCCTGCCGCCGAACCGTTGGCTCGCGGCCGCCTTCGCCCTGTTGTTCGTCGTCGTGCTCCTCAAGATCGGGGACGATGCGAACTACGAATTCATCTACTTCCAGTTCTGAGATGGGACCCGCCTCCGGCAGCCATGGGCGGCAGGACTGGGCGGCCTTCGCGCGCCGGTTCCTTGGGACTGCCATCGGCCTGCTGGCCGGATATCTCACGCTCGCTGTCCTGATCGATCCCTACGACAGCGGGCGCTCGACGCTGTTCTCGGCCGGCGCCGTGCGCCCGCAGGGTCCGCGCACCGCCGCCGCGTCACGCGGGCGCGACCCGGCTTTCGCCGGGGCGGTGTTCGGCAATTCGCACATCCAACTGATCGAGCCCGCGCGGCTCACGGCGGCGACCGGCATTCCCTTCGTGCAGCTCTCCGTGCCTGGGACGGGCCCTGGGGAGCAGCTCGCGCTGCTCGGTTGGTTCCTGCGCCACCATCCGGCGCCGCAGGCCGTGATCCTCTCGGTGGACGATTTTTGGTGCACCGACGATCCGGCGCTGCCCAACGACAAGCCGTTCCCGTTCTGGCTCTACAGCCCCGATCCGCTTGCCTATCTGCACGGTCTCCTGCGCTTTTCCGTGGCGCAGGAAGTCGTTGGCCGCATCGGCTGGCTCGTCGGTGCGCGCCGCAAGCGGGCGGCCGCCGACGGCTGGTCGGACTACGAGCTGGATTTCCTGAAGCGCGGCACGCTCGACGACGAACGCCTCCGCGTCATGCGCGAAACACCTTTGCCCGACGCGGCGGCTCCGGGCAAAGCAGGGCCGGACTTTCCCGCCGCGGACCGTCTTGGCACCGCCCTCGCCGCGTTGCCGGCCGAGACCGCCGTGGTCCTGGTCTTCCCACCGGTCTACGCCGCCGGCCTCCCCCGGCCCGGCACGCCGCGGGCCCAGGCCGAGGCCGCGTGCCGAAGCGCGGCGTCGGCGGCACTGCAACGGCACGGGCGCAGCGCGCTCATCGATGCGCGGCGTGAGCGGCCGGCCCTGCACGATCCCGGCCTGTTCTTCGACCAGACCCATTACCGGCACGCCCTCGCCCGCCCCCTGGCCGACGCGATCGCCGCCGCCCTCGTCCGGCTGCGCGGTACGCCCTGAACCGGGATGGTCTCATGGAGGAGCAGTCCCTGCGTTCGTGGGCGGCCTCCATCGCGCGACTGTGGCAGCGGACCCACCGGCTCAACCTGACGGCGGGTCTGGGGCCACTTGAGCGTGTCGTCTATGCCGCATCGCGAGAGCTTTTCACGCGAGACGGTGCAAGGCGGCATCCGCGCGTTGTAGAGCTTGCCCGGCTCGATTATAGCCTCGCCGACGATCGCCGCTGACCGGCAGGGAGCGCGAGGATAAGACGATGGCGAAGGTCACGATCGAGGACGGCTACAGGCCCTCCGACGACGAGCCCTTCATGAATGAGCGGCAGCGCGAGTACTTTCGGCGCAAGCTGCTCAATTGGAAGAGCGAGATCCTGCGCGAGGCGCAGGGGACTCTCACCGCGCTTCAGAGCGAGAACGAGAACCATCCGGATATCGCCGACCGCGCCTCCTCGGAGACGGACCGGGCGATCGAGCTGCGCGCCCGCGACCGTCAGCGCAAGCTGACGAGCAAGATCGACGCGGCCCTGGCCCGGCTGGAGGACGGCTCCTACGGTTTCTGCGAAGAGACCGGCGAGCCGATCTCGCTCAAGCGGCTCGATGCGCGGCCGATCGCGACCCTGTCGCTGGAAGCGCAGGAACGCCACGAGCGCCGCGAGCGCGTCTATCGCGACGACTGACCCGGGCCGCTTCGGCGTTCCTCAGCGTTGTCCCGCCTCGATCCGGACGAAGCTGCGGACGGGTCCGAGGGCGGAATCGGTCCTCGTATCGACCGCGATGCGGCCCTGCACGGGGACGGCACGATGGCGCGGGCCGACATCGGCACCGGCCGTCACCCGGCCCGACAGGCGGATGCAGCTCGCCGTGCCCGGAATCCGGAAGAAGCCCGCCCCCTGGCTCGGGCAGGGTTCCATCGGCGCCTCGGAAGGATGCGGTGCGCGCTCGAACGCGCTTGCGGAGAATGGCACCAGTGCGAGGCACAGGCCGAGGCAGCGCATCACGCTCCGCATTACGCTCTCCCCTGCCCTCACGACGTCAGCGCGTCTCAGTAATGCGGTGGCGGCGGCTCCGGCGCGCCGCTGGCGCTCCGGAAGGCGCTGTCCTCGACCTGCTCCTGCAACCGGCCGAGCTGCCGGGTGAGCCGGTCGATCACCTTCCACTGCGCGGTGATGGCCGCGTTCAGATCCTCGATCATGGCCTCCTGCTCGGTCAGCCGAATCTCGAGGCGTGCAAGGCGATCGGTGTCGGGCGGCAGGTCGCTCATCGCTTGACCATGCCCGGAGCGGCCGCTCCCTGACAACCGGCTCTGATCAACACTCCCCGTTCGCCATCGTATCTAAGCATGAATGATATGCTCCCCGGGAATGGCTATCGGCTGGGATCGGAATTCATCCGGCCTGAAGGCCCGCCACCGAATTCCGTTTCGTATTGTCGCCAGCGTTTTCGTTCGCTGAGAGAAATGTCGTGTAAAAATCTTTGTCGGTTACAAGCTAGAAAGCCGAGAGACGTCCTCTGAATTCGAACCTGTTCGACAGGGGCGAGACCAGGACTGGGTCGGCGGTGAGGCGAGGCGGTCCTCGCCACATTCGGGCGCTTGGTCCGGCGGCTCGGCCGCGAAAATTTCGGAAAAGTCGAGGGATTTTCGGCGTTTTCCCTTCAGGGCTGCAAGGCCAGTGTCGCGCAACGATGACACGCGGCACCATGATCGAGCGCCCAGCTTCCAACCTCCATACGGTGTTCCTCCCTGCGCTGTGCTGGAGCCGGCGGCAGCCCGACTTCTACGCGGTGACGCAGGATCTTTCCCGCACCGGCATCACCTTCCGGTCGGCCTCCGATCCGGCGGTCAATGAGCCGCTCACCTGCAGCATCCGCTACATCGGCCAGGTCGAGGCCCGCGTCGTCAGCAGCGGCGACAACCAGTTCGTCGTCCGCCTGATGGCGTCCCGGCAGCGGGCGGCCGAGGTCGCCCGCACCATGCTGGCGCTGGCCCGCGAGCAGGGGCGGACCTTCGAGTCGGCGCGGGCGCATCCGCGGATCAACCCAGCGCGCAAGGACGTGCTCGTGACCCTCGAAGACGGTCGCGTCCTGCCCGGTCGGCTGATCAACGTCTCGTCGTCCGGCGCAGCGCTCGCGATCGACCACACGCTTTCGCGCGGGGCGAGCATCACGATCGGAGACACGGCGGCGAAGGTGGTGCGCATCTTCCGGGACGGCATCGGCGCGGCCTTCGCCTTTCCCCTCGATCCCGGGCAGGTCCATGCCGGGATCCGGCTCTGACGGTGCGGCCCTTCCCCTCGCATCCCGCCCTCGCATCCCGGCCGCGGAAGGACTAAGTCCCGGGCGTGCCCTGCCCGATGACGCGGCCGAAAGCCTGCCCGTGACCGACTACATCAAGAAGATCCTCTCCGCCCGCGTCTACGACGTGGCGATCGAGAGCCCCCTCGATCCGATGCCCCGGCTGACGAAGCGGCTCGGCCGTCCCGTGCTGCTCAAGCGCGAGGATCTGCAGCCGGTCTTCTCGTTCAAGCTGCGCGGTGCCTACAACAAGATGGCCTCGCTGCCCCAGGAGCGGCTCGAGAGCGGCGTGATCTGCGCCTCGGCCGGCAACCACGCGCAGGGCGTGGCCCTGGCGGCGGCCAAGCTCGGCGTGCGGGCGGTGATCGTGATGCCGCGCACGACCCCGGCGATCAAGGTCGATGCCTGCCGAGCCCGCGGTGCCGAGGTGGTCCTGCACGGCGACGCCTTCGACGAGGCTCTGGCGGAGGCTCGGCGCCTCGAAGCGCAGTGGGGCCTGACCTTCCTGCACCCGTTCGACGATCCCGAGGTGATCGCCGGGCAGGGTACGATCGGCATGGAGATCCTGCATCAGCATACCGGACCGATCGAGGCGATCTTCGTGCCGATCGGCGGCGGTGGCTTGGCCGCCGGCATCGCCACCTTCGTGAAATATCTGCGCCCCGAGACCAAGGTGATCGGCGTCGAGCCGGACGACGCCGCCACCATGTCCGAGGCGCTCCGGGCGGGCGACCGGGTGATGCTGCCGAGCGTCGGGCTGTTCGCCGACGGCGTCGCGGTGCGGCAGGCCGGCGAGGAGACCTTCCGGCTCTGCCGCGAGCATCTCGACGCGGTCATCACCGTCGACACCGACGCGATGTGCGCCGCGGTCAAGGACATCTTCGACGACACCCGCGCGATCTCCGAGCCGTCGGGCGCACTGAGTCTGGCCGGCGCCAAGGCCTGGTCAGCGATGAATCCCGGTACCGGGCCGCTGGTGGCGATCTCGTCGGGCGCCAACCTCAACTTCGACCGCCTGCGCCACATCGCCGAGCGGGCGGAGATCGGCGAGGAACGCGAGGTGCTGCTCGGCGTCACCATCCCCGAATGGCCCGGCGCCTACCGGGCCTTCATCGGCGCGCTCGGGCCCCGCGCGATCACCGAATTCAACTACCGCTACGCGCAAGGCAGCGACGCGCGCATCTTCGTCGGCATCAACCTGCCCGGCGGCAAGCCCGAGAAGCGCGACCTGATCGCGGCCCTGGAGAGCGCCGGCTACCGCGTCGCCGATATGAGCGACAACGAGATGGCCAAGGTGCATGTCCGCTACATGGTGGGCGGGCGCGCGGCGGGGCTCGCCGACGAGCGGCTCTACCGCTTCCAGTTCCCCGAGCGGCCCGGCGCGCTGATGAAGTTCCTGGAAGCGCTCGGCGACGGCTTCAACATCAGCCTGTTCCACTACCGCAATCACGGGGCCGATTACGGCCGGGTGCTCGCGGGGATCGAGGTGCCGACAGCGGAGCGCGCCCGCTTCGACGCCGCCCTCGAAGCGCTCGCCTATCCCTATGTCGACGAGACCGACAACCCGGCCTACCGGCTGTTCCTCGACAACGGCATCGGAGCAGCCGACCACTGACGCACCGTCGCGCCCGGCCCGCGTCCGTCACGCGGGCCTTTGCCGGTCATCCGGCGGGGACCGGATCGCATTACGCGGTGGCGTGAGCGGGCTGGCTGCGGAACAGGGCGGTGCAGCCGGCATCCCGATGCATGCTCAGGATCGAGGCACGATCGATCTCGGGATGTTCGGCGAGAACGCGGCGCACATCTTCCACGACCTTGTCGTAGCGGTGGGCGTCGAAATTCTTCTCGAGCGGACTGACGGCGATATAGGCCTCGACCACGAGCACCCGTTCGGTGCGCTCCTTGGTGACATCGACGGCGATCCAGGCCGATTTGACCAAGCGATTGGCGGCGAGCATGGGACGACCCTCCGATGCCGCCGCGTTGTCCGGCGGCTTTCGACGGCGAGCATGTACCGCGCCGAAGACATTGCCAAGGGATTCCCGAGTCGAGAGCAGCCTCAATCCTCACGGATCTTGCGCAAACTCTCTCGGAACCTGCGCAAGAACCAGCCCGGTCTGCTGCCGGCGCCGACATGAGCATCGCACGCGGACCTTGGTTGCGAGGCGACCGCATGGCGGTGGTGTGATTGTGCGCCGGGGGCCTCGTGCGAGGGAATCGAGCGCATGCCCGATGGCCCTGGCGATGCCCCCGACCTCTCCCGTCACATCACGTGTCGGAGACGAGCCGCAGGCCCCCGTATCCGTTCGGGCGGGACGGCGGCGCGTAGCTTCCCGTGCCGTCCTCGGCATCGGCATCGGCCGATCCCTTCTTGCGCCCTTTCATCAGCGTCGGGCGTGCGATCCACCGCACCACCTTGTCGCCGTTGTATCGCCCGGTCCGCCGCTCGTCCCTGCGCAAGACCCAGCGCGGATGAACCGCCCCATTCCTCACCATGACCCGTCCCCCTCGGGGGGCGCCGCGCCGCAGCCGGCGCCCCCTTGGCACGCCCCGGTCTCACTGCGGCCTGGGCCCCCTCGGGTCGTAGCAGGCAATGATTTCGGGACAATTGCATCCTCCAAATTAGGGATATCCGGCATCATTTGCACTTAAGTAGTCTCGGGCATCCTCAAAGATATTTTTAAGCCTCACAGCGCATGACGCCTCTTCCGTCACCGCATCCAGCCGGCCGTGCATTCAACGCAACAATCGACGCAACATGTCGGCAAACCGCCAAGGCTAGCCCGCTTCTTGCGAAATGTGAGATTCCAGGAGGGGAAAGATGCCGAAGATCGTCGCCGCTGCCCGTGTCGCCGCGATCGTCCTGACCTGCACGGCGTGATGCGGCCATGACCCTGTTCACGATCCTGCTCGCCTGCAACCTCGCCCTCGGGCTGGTCTTCTCACTGATCGCCGCGTCGGTTGAGTGAGCCTGATGGCTGGCGCCGGGGCTTCGGGCGGCGCGCTCGACCGGCGCGCTTGACCTCGGTGCCGGCTTGCGCGCACGAGGTCTTATGCTGACGCTTGTTCGCCTGATGGCATGGGTCGTGGCCATCGGCCTCGTCGCCGTGACGCTTTCGCCGCTCGAGGCACGTCCGGTCCTGGCGCCCCCGACCCTGGAGCGGGCCGGCGCCTACGCATTATTCGGCTTCCTGCTCGTGCTCTCGTATCCGCGGCGTTGGGGATGGGCGCTCCTCGTGGCCGTTGCGCTGGCCGGGGGGCTCGAGGCGGCACAGGGCCTGACCGTGAGCCGGCATGGCCGGCTCATCGATTTTCTGGTGAAGGGCGGCGCGGCTCTGGCCGGAGGGCTCGCCGCGCAGGGGATGCATCTCCTGCTCACCCGCCGCGCGGTGCGTTAGGCCATCCGTCGGCTCTTGGGACCAGGCTCGGGAGACCGATCGACTGACAGCCGGATCAGTCGTAGCGGGCCAGGGCGCCGACGCCGACATGGCGCAGACCTTGGCGGCGGGCCTCTTCCGGCGCGTAGACGTTGCGCAGATCGACGAGGACGGGGGCGCGCATCAGACCTTTGAGCCGGGCGAGATCGAGCGCCCGGAACGCGTTCCACTCCGTCACGATCACCAGCGCGTCGGCCCCTTCCGCGCAGGCATACGCATCTTCGGCGTAAGCGACGGCCTGAAGCAGCGGCCGCGCCTGCTCCATCCCCTCCGGATCGTAGGCCACGATCTGTGCGCCCGCATCCTGCAGGCCGGCGATGATCGACAGCGAGGGCGCGTCGCGCATGTCGTCGGTGTTCGGCTTGAACGTCAGGCCTAAGAGCGCCACCCGCTTGCCCCGCACCGACCCGCCGCAGGCCGCGATCACCTTGCGTGCCATCGCGCGCTTCCTCTGGTCGTTGACCGCCACCACCGTCTCGACGATCCGGACCGGCGTGCCGTAATCCTGCGCCGTCTTGACCAGCGCCAGCGTGTCCTTGGGGAAGCACGAGCCGCCATAGCCCGGCCCCGCATGCAGGAACTTGCCGCCGATGCGGTTGTCGAGGCCGATGCCGCGGGCGACTTCCTGCACGTTGGCCCCGACCTGTTCGCACAGATCGGCGATCTCGTTGATGAAGGTGATCTTGGTGGCTAGGAACGCGTTGGCGGCATACTTGGTCAGCTCGGCCGTGCGTCGTCCGGTGAACAGGATCGGCGCCTGGTTGAGGTAGAGCGGTCGGTAGACTTCCTGCATCACGGTGGCGGCGCGGTTGTCCTCGGCGCCGATGACGATGCGGTCGGGCCGTTTGAAATCGCCGATGGCGGCGCCCTCGCGCAGGAATTCGGGGTTCGAGGCGATGCCGACATCGATGTCGGGGCGGGCCTCGCGAATGATGCGCTCGACCTCGTCGCCGGTGCCGACGGGTACGGTCGATTTGGTGACGACCACGGTGTAGCCGGTCAGCGCCTCGGCGATCTCGCGGGCCGCGGCATAGACGTAGGAGAGGTCGGCAAAACCGTCGCCGCGGCGGGACGGGGTGCCGACCGCGATGAACACGGCTTGCGCCTGCGCCACGGCGGGCTTGAGGTCGGTGGAGAAGGAGAGGCGTTTGGCGCGCACGTTCTCGGCGACGAGAGTGTCGAGGCCGGGCTCGTAGATCGGCATGCGGCCCTCGTTGAGGGCGGCGATCTTGCCGGGATCCTTGTCGATGCAGACGACCTCGTGGCCGAAATCGGCGAGGCAGGCGCCCGACACGAGGCCGACATAGCCCGAGCCAATCATCGCGATGCGCATCGGTGGTCCGTCTCCCTGAAGTGGCGGACCCTGATCCTCAAGAACCGTCGAGGAGACCGCCCGTCACGAGGGTCGGCATATTTTCCGATGCGGGCAATTCGCTCAGCGTGGCCGGCGCAGGCGCATCCGGGGGAAGGCGAAGTCCCGAAAGGCTGTGATCCGTTTTCGGGAACGAGGATCGGGCGACGCGCCGTCCAGGGCCTCTGCTCCGAGGCGCTGGCCCGCAAGGGCTCTACTGGTCCCCGTAATAGTCGAGATACCACCTTACGAAGGCGGGGATGCCGGTCTCCAGCGGCGTCTCGGGCAAGCGGCCGACGAGGTCGCGCAGCAGGTCGGGACTCGCATGGGTCCGGATCACGTCGCCGGGCGGGAGCGGCTTCAGCACGCGCTCGGCCTTGCGTCCCAGGGCCGCCTCCAGGGCGCCGATCATGGCATCGAGCCGGACCGGGCGGCCGCCGCCGATATTGACCATACGATAGGGCGCGACCGTGCTCAGCGTGTCGGCGGCCGAGACCGGGCCGCCCTCGGACGGCATCGGCGGCGGGCGCTCCGACAGCGCGACGATCGCGTCGATGAGATCGTCGATGAAGGTGAAGTCGCGCTCCGCCGCGCCCTCGCCGAACACCTCGATCGGTTCGCCCGCCAGGATCTTCCGGGTGAACAGGAACAGGGCCATGTCCGGCCGCCCCCACGGTCCGTAGACCGTGAAGAAGCGGAACGCCGTCGTCGGTATGCGGAACAGGTGGGCGTAGGAATGCGCCATCGCCTCGTTGGCGAGCTTCGAGGCGGCGTAGAGGGTGAGCGGCGAGACCGCACGGTCGGTCTCGCGGAACGGGACGCTCGCGTTGCCGCCATAGGCCGAACTGGTCGAGGCGACGAGCAGGTGCTTGACGGGGTGGGCGCGCACCGCCTCCAGCAGGTTGGCGAAGCCGACGAGGTTCGCCTCGACATAGGCGCCGGGGTCGATGAGGCTGTAGCGAACGCCCGCCTGCGCCGCGAGATGGAAGACGAGGTCCGGCTTGACCCGCGCCATCACGTCGAGGAGCGCGCCGGGCGTTTCGAGCCGGGCCTCCACCGCCTCGAAGCCGGAAGATTGGGCGAGATCCGCGTGCCGGGCGCGCTTCAGCCCGACATCGTAATAGGGCGAGAGGCCGTCGAACCCCGTCACGCCGAAGCCCGCCGCTAGCAGGCGGCGGCTCAGCGCGTGGCCGATGAAGCCGGCCGAGCCCGTGACGAGAGCATGCATGCGAGGCCCGGTGCGCCGTCTTCCAGAGGATCCGTGTCGCTCACTCAACTCCCGCTGCGCCGCCGTGCCAAGTGCCTTGCCAAGAGGAGAGGCGATTGGAGCGGTGATCGGTCGCCGGGATTTTCATGAGGCCATCCGAAACGGGATAGCGTCCGCCCGCCCGCGTCGCAAGGAACGCAATCAGCCGTCATGAGGCCGGTCGCCGGGCGGATCGGGAACGTTGTGTCTCAACTTCGATTATCGTTTTCACAGGGTTTTTCAGGCAGGTGTCCGCCCGCCTTTCGCCCGGTGAACGAGCTAACCCTGCTTCCAGCGCGCAGCTGTCGCGCCGGCTCAGGGGTTGTTTGTCGGGGAATCAGGTATACTTACACCAGACTATCAGCCGACCTTCGTCTTGCGCCCGTTCGCGACGCCGGTCCCGCGTTCCGCCGGGACTGACCGTCGTCGTACGGATCGCGTGAGACGCGCGGGCCGGCCGAAACATCCGTCCAGGCCCAGGGCGCTGTGCCGCCCCTCGCTTGGGTCCAGCGAGTCCGAACACCGAGTGTCCGCACGATGAACCAACTTTTCCGCCTGCCGCAAGTCGGTGAGGCCGATGCGATTGCCGAACCGTCCGCCGATCTTCGTGTTCCCTTCGCGCAATCCGGCACTTTCGTCTGCAAGTTCATCATCGGTGAGCCGAGCGACCAGGCCGTGTGCTGCGGGGCTCCGGTCGCCGATGGCAAGAGCTGGTGCGCCTATCACCGCCGCATCGTGTTCGAACCGGCTCGTCCCGGCCGCGCTCGCTGAACGCCTCTCACGTCTCCGGTATCTGACGGCCCCGCCTCTGTCGAAAGGCGGAGTCGATCACCTATGCCGCGCCGAATCAGTCGAACGGTGATGGCTGGCTGCTCACGAGGCCGGTCGGCACGCCCGGCCCTCGCCAGCGCATGACGAGGTGGCCGTCCCCGCCCATCCCGACGGCGCGATAGGCCGGTGAGCCGTCCGACGGGAGGCCGAGCTCGCCCGGCCTGTTCCCGACGGTTCCGACCCGGCGCTGCTCGTAATAGGCCTCGGCCGGGGCATCGGGTGCGATGTACCCATAGACCGGGCTCAGGCTCCGTCTCATCGCCCTGACCGTCCTTGGTGGCGGCATCATCCGGGCCACGACCCGCCGGCTCGGTCGGCTCTCTACCTTCCGCGACACTTCCACCCGTGCTTGCCGGATCGGCCGGGCGCGGATCGTGGCCGTTCGAACCCGCTCCGGGCGAGCCTTGGCCGCGCGTCGAGCCGGCCGGGCTTCGGAACGGGCCGAGACCTTCGGCTCTTCGATTTTCGCAGGAGTCGCGGCCGGTTTCGTCGCGGCCGCGTTCATCGCCGGAGTGTTCACCTTGGCCGGCGGATCGGTCCATTGGCCTGCGGCCTTCTCCTCGGCGCCAGCAGAAGGCGCCGCCAGGATCGTGCCGAGCAGGAGGAGAAAGGTCGGAAAGCGGCTGCCGCGCGACATGGAAAATCCTCTCGGGGTCGGAGAAGGACAACGCCGGCCGTGGGCTTTTGCATCGCGTGCATCGGCACCCGCTGCGGAAGCTTTCAGCAAAGATAGGGGCGCCTCCGCACGGCGTCCATAGATCCATGTATCAAAACGCGAAGTTCTGCGAAGCTTCCACCAGAAGTCTCAGGCAAGACGCTTTCGCCTCGGCGGCTCCACCCCTAAAGCCGTATCCGACCTGATCGCATCAGGCCGGCGCCTGTCGGTCCTTGCTTTGACGCACATTCTTTCGGCGAACCGGTGACCACTTCGTCGGAATGCGCTCTCGTTTCGCTGTCCGATACAACCGGAGCGGTAACGGGTCCGGTCTCACCTTCGATCGATCTCAGGAGTCGGCATGGCAGCGGATGGCACGGTCGCGCGGCGGCTCTGGATACGCGATCCCCTCGCGATCCTGGCGGACGGAGCCGGCGGGGGCGTCGTCGTCGAGGGTAGCCGCATCGCCGAACGCGTGCCGGCCGGCGGGCAGCCCGCCGCACCGGTGGACGAGACGTTCGACGCCTCGCGGCACGTCGTCATCCCCGGGCTCATCAACACGCATCACCACTTCTTCCAGACGCTGACGCGGGCCCATCCGGCGGCGATCAACAAGCCGCTCTTTCCTTGGCTGCAGGCGCTCTACGGGATCTGGGGTCGGCTGACGCCCGAGGCGTTCCGGCTGGCGACGCGGCTCGCCTATACCGAGCTGCTCCTGTCCGGCTGCACCACGGCGGGCGACCACCACTACCTGTTCCCGCAGGGGCTGGAGAACGCCGTCGATATTCAGGTCGAGGAGGCGCGCAGCCTCGGCATCCGCGCTGTCGTCACCCGCGGCTCGATGAGCCTGTCGCAGGACGAGGGCGGCCTTCCGCCAAAAGCGCTGGTGCAGGACGACGACACCATCCTGGCCGACAGCGAGCGGGTGCTGCGCCTGTTCCATGATTCCGAGCCCGGCGCGATGGTGCGGATCGGGCTCGCTCCCTGCTCCCCCTTCGCCGTTACCAAGCGGCTGATGCGGGAGAGCGCCGTGCTGGCCGAGCGCTACGATTGCCCGCTTCACACCCATCTCGGCGAAACTCGCGACGAGAACGCCTTCTGCCTGGAAGCGTTCGGGCAGCGCCCGGTCGATTACCTCGAAGAGGTCGGCTGGATGACGCGGCGGGCTTGGCTCGCCCACGGCATCCACTTCAACGACGACGAGGTGCGCCGCCTCGGCGCGGCCGGCGTCGGCGTGTGCCACTGCCCGACCTCGAACATGGTGCTGGCCTCGGGCCATTGCCGGACCTGCGAGTTGGAGGCGGCGGGCTCCCCCGTCGGCCTCGGCGTCGACGGCTCGGCCTCCAACGACAGCTCGAACCTGATGGAGGGCGTGCGCCACGCCCTGATGATCAACCGCCTGACCTACGGCGCGGAGGCCGTGACCCATCTCGACGCCCTGCGCTGGGCGACGGAGGGCTCCGCCGCCTGCCTCGGACGCAGCGATATCGGCCGGATCGAGCCCGGCCGCGAGGCGGATCTGGCCTTGTTCACCCTCGACGAACTCCGCTTCTCCGGCGCCCACGACCCGCTCGCGGCGCTCGTGCTGTGCGGGGCCCACCGGGCGGATCGGGTGATGGTCGCGGGCACGTGGCGGATGATCGACGGGCAACCGCTCGGCATCGAGACCGGACGCCTGCGCGAGGAGCATTCGCGGCTCGCCCGGCACCTGTTCGGCTGACATCAGCGTCCGCGATCGTTCTGGCCGCTCCAGGGGCTGGCGACGAGTGGGACGTGATACGGCCCCTCCGGCTCCGCCGCACAGAAGCGCATCGGCACCACGTCGAGGAAAGCGGACTCCGACAGGATGAGCCCAGTGCGGCGGAAATGCTCGCCGATTGGGAAGCGAGGTTCGTGGGTCGCGATCGGCACCGGGCGACCGCCGATCAGCGGGGCATCAGTGTGCCCGTCCGCATGGGTCACGGCGCGGGCGACTGTCATCGATTCGCCCCCGACGATCGGCTAGGCGGGGTGGGCGCGGTACCCCTTCACGGGATGCCGCTCGTTTAGTCCCGGCAGAAACGCGCGCCGTGTCCGTGCGCACATGTCGGGAAAGGATCATGCCACATGCTATGCGAGCAGGCAGATTCTTTCGAGAAATAGCTAAATCACGGAGAAGTATGGAAAATATCGTACCGCCGAGGCTGCGGTCTGCAGCTTGGGTTGTTTGAAGCGTTCTGTTGCTGCCCGCATTGTACGCAATCGGTGGCTATCCGGTGGGCTTCGCTGCACAAATTCTGTGAGCATCGCGCCCGCGCCGTGCTTATCTCCCTGACCGAAACACTTCGTTCGGGAGACAAGAACATGTCCGTACGCATCTTCTCCGCCGCACTCGTCGCGCTCGCGGTCTCTTCGGGTAGCGCTTTCGCGGGAGACCGGGGCCGGATGTCCGGGGCGCCGCAGCCGGAGGCGACCGGCAGCGTTTCCCGCTCGGCCGAGCCGCTGAACCTGTTCGGCGTCCCGGAGCGCGATCCCCGCCTGGTCGCGCCCGAGCGTCAGACCCGCAGCACCTTCAACGCCAACACCGCCCGCGCGCGCCACTACGAGCGCTGAGCGCCTGTCGGGCGACCTTGCTTCGATGCGTCCGGCCGCTCCCTACCGAGCGGCCGGGCTTCGAGGCTGCGGGCGCAGCGCCTCGATCGAGGGCCGTTGCGAAACAAGCCGCCTCGGCGCTCAGCGACGCTGCCGGCTTTCCGCCTCTGCGGGGGTGATCAATCGCCCTTGGAATCCGGACGCGGCAGGACGCGATAATGTCGCCCGGCATAGAGCAAACTCTCGGCGCCGCTGATCTCGGCGAGCGCCTCGACCGCGCAGATCAGCACGTCGTGCGTGCCGACCTCGTGGCGATCGACGATCCGGCAATCGAAGGCGACGAGGGCACCCGCCAGCACCGGAGCGCCGGTCTGCAACCGGCCCCAGTCCGGTCCCGCGAAGCGCTCCGCCTGCGGCACGCGGCCGGCGAAGTCGGTGGCGAGGCCTTCATGGGCCGCCGTGAGCGTGTTGATGCAGAGCACGCCGTTGCGCAGGAAAGCCGGATAGGCAGTTGAATTGCGGTTGAGGCAAACCAGCAGCGTCGGCGGGCCGTCGCTGACGCTGCACACCGACGTCGCCGTCAGACCCGCACGGCCGCCGGGCCCGTCCGTGGTCACGAGATGCACCGCACTCGCGAGCTGAGCCATCGCTTCGCGGTAGGCCGAGGCGGAGACGGCCTCGGGGTCGGATGAAATCATGACGATCGCCTCTCGGGGCCGGATGAGGTCCCGATCGTTGAGCAGGACGTCGCAAGGCTCGGTTGAACGCCCTTGAAACGATGACGCGGTGGGCGTTCCGGCCGCTCCGGTCAAGGGGAAGAGTGACCACCTCACGGTCAAGAACGGCCGTCGCTGCCCGCATCCTGTGCCATCGCTGCCAAAGATCGGTGCGGGATGGCACCCGACCGATGGGGCCCGCCACCTTGCGGAAAAGGGCTCGGGTGGCCGATGAAGCCGGCACCCGCTCCGCCGGAGGCCGTCCGATCCCCGCCGCCGAACCGCTCCGCCCCGCCTTGTCTCGCCAGCGCTCGCAGGGCGCGGTGCATCTGCGCGTCGCCCCGGCCGGAACGGCCGCGGACGCGCCGACGCGGATCGTCGATCTCGCCGAGAGCGGTCCCTTGCGCCTGCGCTGTCCCCGCCAGGGGGCCGAGCGGATGCTGGAAGGCGTGCTCGTCAACACCGGCGGCGGCATCGCCTGCGGCGATGTGTTCACGGTGTCGGTGACGGTCGAGCCGGGTGGGACCTGCGTGCTGACCACCACCGCGGCGGAGAAGATCTACCGCTCGGACGGACCCTGCGCGCAGATCGTCAACCGGGCCAGCGTCGGCGCGGGCGGGCGGCTCGATTGGCTGCCGCAGGAGACGATCCTGTTCGACCGCGCCCGGCTGGTGCGCCGCTTCGAGGCGGATCTTGCCCCCGACGCGTCGCTGCTTGTCGCCGAGATCGCGGTGCTCGGCCGTGCCGCCCGCGGCGAAAACCTGGAAGAGGCCCTGTTCGAGGATCGCTGGCGCATCCGCCGCGACGGCCGCCTCGTCTATGCCGACAGCTTGTGCCTCGACGGCGCGGTCACGGCCCTCATGGACCGCCGGGCGATCGGCGGCGGGGCCCGCGCATTGGCGACGATCCTCGACCTTTCGCCGCGTGCGGAAGGCCGGCTCGACGAGGCCCGTGCCCTTCTCGACGCCCTGCCGGCGCAGGTCGAGGCCGGGGCGAGCGCCTGGAACGGCCACCTCGCCGTGCGGATGCTGGCCCCCACCGTCGCTCCCCTGCGCGACGCCGCCGCCCGCTTCCTCGCCGCATGGCGCGGGCAGCCGATGCCGCGCGTGTGGCAGACCTCACCAGCTTGACCTTGAGCCGAGCATGATCCTTGCTCGGCCCACCTTCAGGCCCGCCCGACTCTCACCTCAGGACGCACGCCTTGCTCCTTACGCCCCGCGAGAAAGACAAGCTCCTCGTCGCCATGGCCGCCCAGGTCGCCCGCAACCGGCTGGCGCGGGGGGTGAAGCTCAACCATCCGGAGGCGATCGCCCTCATCACCGACTTCGTGGTCGAGGGCGCCCGCGACGGGCGCTCCGTCGCCGAGTTGATGCAGGCCGGCGCCCGCGTCCTCGATGCCTCCCAGGTGATGGAGGGCGTGCCCGAGATGATCCACGACATTCAGGTCGAGGCGACCTTCCCCGACGGGACCAAGCTCGTCACGGTCCACCACCCGATCCGCGGCGCACCCTCGGCGGACGTGCCGGGTACGGTGACGACATTGCCCGGCGAGATCGTCTTCAATGCCGGCGCGCCGCGCACGGTGATCGAGGTGGCCAATACCGGGGACCGCCCGATCCAGGTCGGCTCGCACTACCATTTCTTCGAGGCGAATCCCGGCCTCGTGTTCGACCGCGACAAGGCCCGCGGCCAGCGCCTCGACATCGCACCGGGCACGGCGGTGCGCTTCGAGCCCGGCTCGACCCGCGAGGTGGCGCTGGTGCCGCTCTCGGGCGACCGGAAGGTCTATGGCTTCCGCGGCGACGTGATGGGGCCGCTGTGAGCGGGCTCGATCTGGATCGTCGGGGGGACGTCGCGCTCGTGTCGCGCGCGGCCGATTTCGCCGCCCGCCGGCACGCGGGCCAGCAGAGGAAGGGCGCCGCGCGTGAGCCCTACCTCAACCATTTGGCGGAAGTCGCCTGCCTTCTCGCGGAGACGATGGGGGAACCCGACGCCGCCCTCGTGGCCGCCGGCTGGCTCCACGATACGCTCGAGGACACGCAGACCGACCGCGAAGAGCTGGAGCGCCTGTTCGGCCCGCGTGTCGCCAGTCTCGTCGCGGAGGTGACGGACGACAAGTCTCTCCCGAAAGCGGAGCGCAAGCGGCGGCAAGTCGAGGCGGCGCCGCACAAGTCGGCGGGCGCCAAGGCGATCAAACTCGCCGACAAGACCAGCAATCTCCGCTCGCTGACGGCGAGCCCGCCGGAAGGCTGGGAGCGGCAGCGGATCGCCGACTACATCGCCTGGGCGCAAGAGGTCGTGGCGGGCTGCCGCGGCACCAACACCGCCCTGGAAGATCGCTTCGACCGCGCCGTCGCCGAGGCGCGAAGGACTCTTTAGAAATGGCAGACACCCGCAAGCCCGCCGCCCTCCCCCGCGCGGCCTACGCCGCCATGTTCGGGCCGACCACCGGCGACCGTATTCGTCTCGCCGACACCAGCCTCGAGATCGAGGTCGAGCGCGATCTCACGACCTACGGCGAGGAGGTGAAGTTCGGCGGTGGCAAGGTGATCCGCGATGGGATGGGCCAGTCGCAGGCAACCAACGCCGAGGGCGCCGTCGATACCGTCATCACCAACGCGGTGGTGCTCGACCATTGGGGCATCGTGAAATGCGATGTTGGCATCCGCGCCGGCCGTATCTTCAAGCTCGGAAAGGCCGGCAACCCGGACGTTCAGGCCAATGTCGACATCGTCGTCGGTCCCGGCACCGAGGTGATCGCCGGCGAGGGCAAGATCCTCACGGCCGGCGGCTTCGACAGCCATATCCACTTCATCTGCCCGCAGCAGATCGAGGAGGCGCTCTGCTCCGGTGTGACGACGATGCTGGGTGGCGGCACCGGGCCGGCGCACGGCACCTTCGCCACCACCTGCACCCCCGGCCCCTGGCACATCGCCCGGATGATCGAGGCGGCGGATGCCTTCCCGATGAACCTCGCCTTTGCCGGCAAGGGCAACGCCTCGGTGCCCGGCGCGCTGGAGGAGATGATCCGCGCCGGCGCCTGCGCGATGAAGCTGCACGAGGATTGGGGCACCACGCCCGCCGCGATCGATACCTGCCTCTCGGTGGCGGACGCCTTCGACGTGCAGGTGATGATCCACACCGACACGCTCAACGAATCGGGCTTCGTCGAGGACACCATCGCCGCCTTCAAGGGCCGCACCATCCACGCCTTCCACACCGAGGGTGCCGGCGGCGGCCATGCGCCGGACATCATGCGGGTCGCCGGCCTCGCGAACGTGCTCCCGTCATCCACGAACCCGACGCGGCCCTTCACAAAAAACACCATCGACGAGCATCTCGACATGCTGATGGTGTGCCACCACCTCGACCCGTCGATTCCCGAAGACCTCGCCTTCGCCGAGAGCCGCATCCGCAAGGAAACCATCGCGGCCGAAGACATCCTGCACGACATCGGCGCGCTCTCGATGATGTCGTCCGACAGTCAGGCGATGGGCCGGGTCGGCGAAGTCGTGATCCGCACCTGGCAGACCGCCGACAAAATGAAGCGCCAGCGCGGCGCCCTGCCCGGAGACGCGTCGGGCAACGACAACCTGCGCGCGCGGCGCTACGTGGCGAAATACACGATCAACCCGGCCATCGCGCACGGCGTCTCGCGCCATATCGGCTCGATCGAGCCGGGCAAGCTCGCCGACCTCGTGCTGTGGACGCCCGCCTTCTTCGGCGTGAAGCCGGACCTCGTGCTCAAGGGCGGCATGATCGCCACCGCGCCGATGGGCGACCCCAACGCCTCGATCCCAACGCCGCAGCCGGTGCATTACCGGCCGATGTTCGGCGCCTACGGCCGGGCGCCCTATGCCACCGCGCTCACCTTCGTCTCGCGGGCGGCGCTCGAGGACGGCGTGAAAGAGAAGCTGCGCGTCTCCAAGGAGCTGGTGGCGGTGGAGAACGTGCGCGGCGGCATCTCGAAGAAGAGCATGATCCTCAACGACGCGACCCCGAACATCGAGATCGACCCCGAGACCTACGACGTGCGCGCCGACGGCGAATTGCTGGTCTGCGAGCCGGCGGAGGTCTTGCCGATGGCGCAGCGCTACTTCCTGTTCTGAGCTATGATTGGCCTGTGACAGGAGGTCCTTTGATGACCAGGGCTGCGCTGAAGCCGCCTCCGGCGGCCGATCTCTATGACAGGGATTTTTACGCCTGGACTCAGGCCCAGGCCGAATTGCTGCGCGCAGGTCGGTTCGATGAACTCGATCTTCGTAACCTGATCGACGAGGTGGCCAGCGTGGGGGGCAGCGAGAAGCGCGAGATCGAGAGCCGCCTCGACATCCTGCTGGCGCATCTCCTCAAATGGAAGTTCCAGCCGGGCGCCCGGACGAGCAGTTGGCAGGCGACACTGCGAGAGCAGCGCATGCGCATCGGGCGGATCCTGAAGTCGAGTCCAAGCCTGAAGCGCTATCCGGCCGAAGTCTTCTCGGAATGCTATCTCTCTGCTCGCCTGGAGGCGGCCAAGGAAACCGGTATCGACTTCAGCCTGTTTCCGGAGAAACCTCCCTTCACCGTCGAACAGGCACTCGACCCGAACTACTTTCCGAAGGAGCCTGGGCTCCTCGATCAATCTTGAGCTCATGATCCGCGCCACCCGCGTCATCCGCCGCGACCGTCTCGGCTCCGGCGAGATCGTCGATCGCATCGTGCTCGACTCGAACGACCGGCATCGCCGCCGTATGGCGATGCGCGGCGTCGGCGGCACCGCGTTCCTGCTCGACCTCGCCGAGGCGACCGTGCTCGATGACGGCGACGCCCTCGCGCTGGAGGACGGCCGGCTCGTCTGGGTCGAGGCGGCGCCCGAGGTGCTCCTGGAAATCCGCGCGCCCACCCCGCACGCCCTCAAGCGGCTGATCTGGCATATCGGCAACCGGCACATCCCCGCGGAGATCGGCGAGGAGGCTGTGTGGATCGGTCACGACCACGTGCTCGCCGAGATGGTGCGGGGTTTGGGCGGCAGCGCCGAGCCGGTGACGCGGCCGTTCCGGCCCGAGGGCGGGGCCTATGCCGGCGGTCATGCACATGGCCACGGTCACGGACATTCGCACGATCATCCGCACGCCCATGATTGACGCCCTGCGGCTGATGGCGTGGCTCTCGCCGACCTATCCGGTCGGCGCCTTCGCCTATTCGCACGGGCTCGAATGGGCGGTGGAGTGCGGCGACGTCCGCGATGCCGCCACCCTCGGCGATTGGCTCGCCGACGTGCTGGAGCGGGGCGCGGGGCGCAACGACATGATCTTCTGTGCCGCCGCGCATCGCGTCACCGAGGCCGGAGACGATGCAGGATTGGCCGAGATCAACGACCTCGCTTTGGCACTCGCCCCCTCCCGCGAGCTTCACTTGGAGACGAGCCAGCAGGGGCGGAGCTTCCTGGATGCGACGCTGCGGGCCTGGCCTTGCCCTGCCCTCTCGACGGTTGCCGACCGGCTGAACGCCGAGGTCGCCTACCCGGTCGCCGTCGGTGCGGCGGCGGGGGCGCACGGCGTCGCGCGGGAGGCGACGGTGGCGGCCTACGGCCTCGCCTTCCTCCAGAACCTCGTCTCGGCCGCGCTGCGGGTGGCGCCGGTCGGCCAGAGTGCGGGCACGACGATTCTCGCCGCGCTGACCCCTCGCGTCGCCGGACTGGCCGAGGCGCTGCATGAGGCCAGACTCGACGCGCTCGGCAGCGCAACCCTGCGGCTCGATCTTGGCTCCTTCCGGCACGAGACGCAGTATTCCCGCATCTTCCGCTCCTGAGGATTTTTGGAAGTCATGGCATCCGAGAACGGACCCCTGCGCGTCGGCATCGGCGGACCCGTCGGTTCCGGCAAGACCGCGCTGATGGAGCAGCTCTGCCGCCGCTTCCGCGATTCCTACGAGATCTGCGCGATCACCAACGACATCTACACCAAGGAGGATGCCCGCATCCTCACGGTGGCCGGCGCCCTGCCGGAGGAGCGCATCCTCGGCGTCGAGACCGGCGGCTGCCCGCATACGGCGATCCGCGAGGATGCCTCGATCAACCTCGCGGCGGTGGCGGAGATGCGCCGCCGTTTCCCGAAGCTCGACCTCGTGCTGATCGAATCCGGCGGCGACAACCTCGCGGCGACCTTCTCGCCGGAACTGGCCGACCTCACCCTCTACGTCATCGACGTGGCGGGCGGCGAGAAGATCCCCCGCAAGGGCGGCCCCGGTATCACCCGCTCCGACCTGCTCATCGTCAACAAGACCGACCTCGCCCCCCTCGTCGGCGCCGACCTCTCGGTGATGGAGGCCGACACCCAGCGGATGCGCGGCACGCGGCCCTACGTGTTCGCCTCCCTGCGCGAAGGGCACGGGGCGGACACGGTCGCCCGCTTCATCGTCGAGGCCGGGGGGCTGGGCTGAGGGTGCTTCGCAAAACCTGATCGAGTCAGTGCATGCCCTCTCCCCGCGCAGGGAGAGGGGAACCCGCTCGTTATCATTACGACGCGGCCGAGCGGCGGAAGGCGTCGCGCTCCTCCAGCACCTCGATCAGGTCGAGCACCCGCACGACCTGCTCCGACACGTTCCACCACGGCGGCAGGCGGCGCGCTGCCGGGACCGGATGGTGCATCACGGCTTCCACGAGGAAGGCGGTCTCGGGCAATGGTGGCGCCGATAGCCCCCCGCCGCCCGCGGGCAGGATGGCGGTGGCCAGAAGCCCGGCCTTGCGCGCGCCGGTGACGCGCGCGCGGCGCGTGACCGAATCGAGGCCGTTCGCCTCCACGGCGCGGCCGATCTCCGCGTAGATCAGGCCGGCGGCGCGGATCGCCGGGCGGCAGCTCAACGGGAGCGCGGCGATACCGGGTTCGGCGCGGGCGTAGAGTTCGTCGGCCGCGGCCAGCAGATCGGCCACCACCCGTTGCAGGCCGGGACCGAGCCGAGGCTCGGAGAGGAAGGCGTTCGCGTCGATGCCGGCCGCGTCGAGCCACTCACGAGGCAGGTAGAGGCGCCCGGCGCGGGCATCCTCGCCGACGTCGCGGGCGATGTTGGTGAATTGCATGGCGACGCCGAGATCGCAGGCGCGGGCGAGCGCGGGGCCGTCGCGCACCCCCATCACCAGCGTCATCATCGCCCCGACCGCGCCCGCGACCCGAGCGGCATAGGCTGCCAGCTCCGACAGGGTGTCGTAGCGCCGGCCTTGCGTGTCCCAGGCCAGCCCTTCGAGCAGCGCCCGCGGCAACGCTTCGGGGATGGCGTAGTGGGCGAGCACTTCGGCGAGCGCCCGGTCGGCCGGGTGGTTGTCGGGCCGGCCGGCACAGGCCGCCGTCAGCCGTCGCTCCAGGCGGGCGAGGGCCGCGGCGCGGTTGCCGCCCGCCTCGTCCACCGCGTCGTCGGAGAGTCGGCAGAAGGCGTAGAGGCCGTAGGCCGAGACCCGAACCGAGGGCGGCAGCAGCAGCGAGGCCGCGAAGAAGCTCTTGGAGCCGGCGCGGATCGCGGCCCGGCAGGCAGAGCGGTCCGCCGCGCTGGCGGCGAAGGGTTCAGGCGCAAACACGGGCATCCGGCACCACGGAATCGAGGACACGCGCCGAGGACAGCACGCCCGGCAGACCGGCGCCGGGATGCGTCCCCGCGCCGACGAGGAAGAGGTTGGCCACGTCTTCCGAGCGGTTGTGCGGACGGAACCACGCCGATTGCGTCAGCACCGGCTCCAGCCCGAACCCGGAGCCGCGGAAGCTCAGGAAGTCGTCGGAAAAGTCCTGCGGCGTCGTCACCCGCGAGGTGACGAGGGCGTCCGACAGCCCCGGCAGTACCGAGCCTTCGAGGAAGCGCGCGATCCGCTGGCGGTAGGGCTCGGCAAGCTGCGCCCAATCCTGGCCGCCGTCGAGGTTCGGCACCGGGGCGAGCACGTAGAACGCGTCGTGCCCCGGCGGGGCGAGCAGCGGGTCGGTCGCGGTCGGGCGGTGGAGGTAGAGGCTGAAATCGTCCGACAAGTGCTTGCGGTCGAAGATGTCCTGCAACAGGCCGCGATAGCGCGGGCCCATCAGGATCATGTGGTGATCGACCTCCGGGTACTTCTTCCGGGTGCCGAAATACCAGACGAACAGCCCCATGGAGGACGAGGCGCGCGCCAGACGCCGCGGGCTCCAGCGCCGGGTCCGGCCGCCGAGCAGCGTGCCGTAGGTGAAGGCGGAATCGGCGTTCGAGACGACGATGTCGGCGGGGATGACCTCGCCGCCCGCCAGCACCACGCCGGTCGCCCGCGCCTCCTCGACGCGGATGCGCGAAACGTCCTCGCCGCAGCGGACGCGGCCGCCCTGCCCCCGGATCAAGCCGCAGAGCCCGTCCACCAGCCGCCCGGTGCCGCCCATGGCAAAGTGGACGCCCCATTGCCGCTCCAGATGGGCGATCAGGCAGTAGATGCCGCTGGCGCGAAACGGGTTGCCGCCGATGAGCAGGGGATGGAAGCTGAAGATGGTGCGCAGCCGCTCGTCGCGGATGAAGCGGGACACCACGTCGTAGACGCTGCGATGGCCCGACAAGCGCAAGAGATCCGGCGCGATCCGCAGCATCGAGCCGAGGCTGCCGAACGGGATGTGGCCGAGTTCCTCGAAGCCCATCCGGCACACGGCCTCGCTATGGGCCATGAAGCGCTCGTAGCCCGGCACGTCGTCCGGCGAGAAGCGGGCGACCTCGGCCCGCATCGCCGCGCGGTCGCCGCTATAGGCGAAGCTCTGCCCATCCTCGAAGCGGATGCGGTAGAACGGCTGCATCGGCACGAGGGTCACGTCCTCGCGCATCTCCCGCCCGCACAGCCGCCACAGCTCCTCGAACAGGAACGGCGCGGTGACGATGGTGGGCCCCGCATCGAAGGTGAAGCCGTCCTGGCGGTGGACGCGGGCGCGGCCGCCCGGTTGGTCGAGTCGTTCCAGAACGGTCACGCGATAGCCGCGGGCGCCGAGCCGAACCGCCGCGGCCAGCCCGCCAAAGCCGGCCCCAATCACGACCGCATGCGGCCGGGCATCGGGGTCGGACGTGACAGTCGGTTTGACGGCCAGTGTCAACATAGGTTGACACTATGGCTGGGATTTTCGTCAGCGCAAGAGGCGTTTCAGGGTACCGAGGCGCGAAGGGCTTCCGCCTCCGTCAGAATGATCTCCGCCACCCGCTCCGGCGCCTCCTCATGCGCGAGGTGGCCAAGCCCGCGCAGCAACTCGACGCGGGCACTCCGCAGCCGCTCGCGCAAGGCGAACGAATCGTCCGGCTTGATCGCTTTGTCGTCCCCGCCGACGACGAGAAGCGTGCGGGTTTCGAGCTGCGGCAGGTCGCGGGCGAGCGCCGGAAGATCCCAATTCGCCATCATGCCGAGGGCGCCCGCGACATGGCCGGGGCGGGTGAACAGCCGCCGGTAGAGGTCGAGCCCCTGCGGGTCGAGGCGCGAGCCGGTGCCGTCGATGAGGCGACGCACCGCCGCCCGGTCGGCGCTCCAGGCGAAAACTTTGGGCGTCACGGGGTTCAGGAACAGCATCCGGGCGATGCCGGGGAAGAGGAAGCTGGCGACACCCGGAAACGGGGTCAGCGCGCCGTTGAGCGCCACCAGCAGGTCGGGATCGATGCGCCGGTCGAGGCACATCCGCACGAGCACCGCCGC
Source organism: Methylorubrum sp. SL192 (assembly GCF_026672325.1). NCBI lineage: Bacteria > Pseudomonadati > Pseudomonadota > Alphaproteobacteria > Hyphomicrobiales > Methylobacteriaceae > Methylorubrum > Methylorubrum sp. SL192. Next base: position 2,235,298 of record NZ_JAPPQV010000003.1, on the reverse strand, counting down.
ACCGGCAGAATGGCCGATCGCGAGCCGCGGGTTCAGGCCGAGAGCGGTGACGAGGCCGCCCACCGCCTCGGCCATTCCCGGTAGGGAGAGGCGGCGAGGGGGCAGCGGATCGGTGAAGCCGTGGCCCGGCAGATCGGGCGCGACGACCCTGAACCGTTCGGCGAGAAGCGGAGCCAGCCCGCGCCAGGAATGGGTCGCGGCGCCGGTGCCGTGGAGGAGCAGCAGGCCGGGCGCATCCGGCTCGCCGAATTCCTGCACGTGCCAGCGCAGGCCTGCGGCCTCCACGAAGCGGCTCGCCGCCCGGTGCGGCCAATCGCGGCCGTCGCGCTCCCAATCCGGCCGGTCGTCTTTTGGAGGCAAGGGCAAAGGGGGCCTCAGGCTGTGGCGGCGCGCACCGCCGCGCTGACGCTGCCCGCATCGGCATGGGGTAGCGGACAGTAACGCCCCTGCGCCGCCTCGGCGAGGCCGCGCGCCCCGTCGGGCCGGGCGCCAGTGTCGATCACGAGGATGGGGAGCGCCTGCACCCGCAGCCCGCGGGCGGCGGCCAAAGCCTCTTCGCCGGCCAGCGCCCGGCCGCCGAGGCCGGAGCGGGCGACGTTGGCGCGCCCGTCGGTGAGCAGGACAATGACGGGGCTTCCGCCCGCGCGCCGGACGCTAAGGGCTAGGGCGGCGGCGGTATCGAGCCCGGCGGCGAGCGGCGTGCCGCCTCCGCCGGGGAGGCCCGCGAGCGCGCGCTTGGCCCTGACCAGGGAGCGCGTCGGCGGCAGCACCGTCTCGGCCCGCGCGCCGCGGAAGGCGACGAGGGCGATGCGGTCGCGCCGGATGTAAGCCTCGGCGAGGAGCAGTTCGATGGCGCCCTTCGCCTCCGCCAGCCGTTCGAGCGCCGCCGATCCGGAGGCATCGACGCAGAAGATCGTCGTCGTCTCGCTGCGCCGCTTCAACCGGCGAATCCGGAAATCCTCCGGGGTGACGAGGACGCGGCGCGGATCGGCCTCGCCCCGGCGCAGGCGCTGCCACGGGGCGGCGGCGCGCAGGGTCGCGATCAGGTCGAGCCGTCCCCGGCGCGGATCGCCGGGGCGGCTGCCGACCGGGCGGCCCGCGAGCGGCGAGGCGGAGGCCGCCCCCATCCGCCCGACCGCTCCGGCGCGCAGCGGCGGGCCACCGGCCAGCAGCCGGGCGAGCAAGTCCTTCGGGAGGGCGGCACGGACCGCGTCGAGCACCGTCTCGTCTGCTTCTCTCGGCGTGGCATCCGCCCGCTCGGCCGCGTCCTCAGGGGGGCGATCGGCGTCCTGTGGGGGCTGCGGCTCCGGCGGCGGCGGGTCCGCCGGTTCCGGCTCGGCCGGTTGCGGCGGAGCGGGCAGACGCGTCGCCCGCGGCGCCAGGACGAGACGCGCGGCTTCGATCAGGTCGGCCTTGCTCGGCTCGTCGCGGCCGGCCTCCCCTGCGATGAGCCGGGCGATCCGCAGGGCGAGAAGCGGCGCCCGCAGCGAGGCGATGCCGAAGGCTTCTGCCACGGCGCAGAGGGTGGCGGTGGCGTCGGGCGCGGGTTGGCCTGCCTCTGCGTCCGTTCCACGAGCGGTATGGGAAGGGGCGGCTCTCACGTCCCGCAGGCTCACGCCGGACAGGTCGAGGCGGAGTGCCAATCGGTCGGCCAGCGCCTCGGCGACAGTCTCGTCCTCCTGCCCCTCGTCGAGCAGCACGAGGCCGAAGCGGGCCGGGAGCCGTGCGGCGAGGCCATCACGTTCCAGCACCAGCATGCCGGTGTCGAGGGCGCCCGCGAGCCGGGCCACGGTGCCGCGCTCCAGGCGTTCGGCCATTGGCACCACGACGACACCGCCATCAGCTTCCGCCAGCAGGCCGCGCTGGATCACCGGGCGGCCGGCCCGCAGTGTGGCGGGCAGGTCGAGCCCGCCGATCAGACGGTCGTCGGCGATGCCTGGCGGCATCCGCCGCACCGGGCCCGTCAGCCTGTCGCGGAGATGATCGAGCCAGAGGTCGCGCACCGGACCGGCCCCGGCGCGCAGCACGATGCCGCCGAGGCCGTGCGGGTCGGCGGCGAATAGGTTGGCGGCACGCAGCGCATCGTTCCAGACCCCGGCCGGATCGTCGGGCTCCGGGGCCATCACCGCTAGCGCTTGAACATCGGGTGCTCGACCCGGTCGCCCGCGCGGATGCCGAGCTTGGCGGCGGTGCCGGCGTTGAGTTCGAGCACCGCGAGAACCGGCTCGCCCGACGGGATCACCTTGGTCGAGAGCGGCTCGGTATCCGGGGCGATCCGGGCGATCGAGCCGTCGGAGCGGATGAACACCATGTCGAGCGAGAGGTAGGTGTTCTTCATCCACATCGTGGCCGGCGCCGGCCGCTCGAAGTCGAACAGCATGCCGTGGTCGGCGGCCATGGAGCGGCGGTACATCAGCCCCTTGGCCCGCTGCGCATCGGTGCGCATCACCTCGACCTGGAAGGCATGGCGGCCGTTCTTGGCGACGATGCCGAGCGGCTCGGTCGCGGCCTGGGCGGCGGGCGCCGCCTCCTGCGCGCGGAGCGGAAGCGCCGGCAAGGCCGCCAGCGCGGTGAGGCAGGCGGCGAGGTGCAGGAGCTTTGTCGCGGAGGGAAACACGGGCACGCGGATCACCGTCAATGGGAAGCCGGAAGCGCCCCGTCGACGAGGCGGACTTCCGCCGCCATAGCACCCTTCGAGCCGTCGCCGTAGCGCACCATCACCTCCTCGCCGGGCTTCAGCTCGGCGATGCCGTAGCGGCGTAGGGTCTCCATGTGGACGAATATGTCCGGCGTGTCGTCGCCGCGGCTGAGGAAGCCGAAGCCGCGCAGGCGGTTGAACCACTTCACCACTGCGCGCTCCAGCCCGCTCGTCGGCGTGACGACTTCGTGGGTGCGCGCCATCGGCAGTTCGGAGGGGTGGAGCGCGGTGGACTGATCGAGCGAGAGCACCCGGAAGGCCTGCCAACCGCGGGCGCGCTGCACCGCCTCGACCACGATCCGCGCGCCTTCGCTCGCGGCCTGGTGCCCGTCCCGGCGCAGGCAGGTGATGTGCAGCAGCACGTCCGCCGAGCCGTCATCCGGCACGATGAAGCCGAAGCCCTTCGAGACGTCGAACCACTTGATGCGCCCGGCGACCTCCAAGAGTTCGGCCGGACGTTCCTCCTCGGTCTCCCGCTCCATCGCGCGGTCTCGCGTCTCCGGCATACGAAGCCCGACGGCACTCAGTTCGTGTTCGTTCGACATGTAAGCAACCCGTGCCGAATCGCGCGGCGCAATCCCGGAGCTACGTTAACAAAGTCACATTACGCGGAAAGCCCGTTTGGTCGGCAACGGGACACTTCAAATGATCATTTTTCAGAAGCATGGCGACAATGTCGCATCTCGCATGCGCCGGGTTGCCCGTCCTCTCAATTGATTTGAATGCCGTTCCGCGACGCGAGAGCGTGGCCGGACAACGGGTTAGGATCATCCGTACCGATTTCAGTGCCTTTTAGGTCTCATGCCGGGCTGATTCGATTGGCCGCAAGGCGGTCCGAGCGACAGGTCGTGTCTCGTTGCGCCTGCCCTTCGCCTCGACCGGGGAACGGTGATAGGGCGCGGCCATGCCTGCCTCCCCCGCGACCACGCCCCGCCTTTCGAGCCGGCGGATCGATGCTCTCGACCTCGCCCGCGGCGCGGCGCTCGCGGCGATGGCGGCCTATCATGGGCTGTGGGATCTCGGATTCCTGCAGCTCACGCCGCAGAACTTCGCGCTGACCCCTGCGGGGCGGCTGGCGGCCCACGGCATCGCCGGGGCGTTCCTGCTGCTGGTGGGTGTCGGCCTCGTTCTCGCCAATGGCGACGGCGTGCGCTGGCGGCCCTTCGCCCTGCGGCTCGCGCGGATCGGCGGGGCGGCGCTCCTCATCACCCTGGCGACGCGGATCGCCTTTCCGCAGAGCTACATCTTCTTCGGCATCCTGCACTGCATCGCCGTCTCGAGCGTGCTCGGCTTGCCCTTCGTGTTCCTGCCGGCCCTGGTCACGGCGCTTGCGGCCGCCCTCGTGCTGGCGGCGCCGCACGTCGTGGCCCATCCCCTGCTCGACGCGCCGGAACTCTACTTCCTCGGCCTCGGCCGGGGGCTGCCGGACACCAACGATTGGGTGCCGCTATTTCCCTGGTTCGGGATGGTGCTGGCCGGGATTGCCCTCGCCCGGATCGCGCGGCCGGCTTTGGCCGGGTCGTGGCTCACCCGCTGGCAGGCCCGGAACGCCGTGGCGCGCGGGGCAGCCTTTGCCGGGCGGCACAGCCTCGCCGTCTATCTCGTTCACCAGCCGGCTTTGCTCGCCCTGTTCACCGGCCTCGTCACGCTGACCGGGCCGCATCCGAAGGCCGGGCTCGCGAGCTTCCGCAAGGATTACGTGGGCAATTGCACCCGCTCCGGCGGCGAGCCGCAGGCCTGCCGGATCGCCGCCCGCTGCACGGCCGATGCCCTACGGCGGGAGGGGCTCTGGGGCTCGGGCAAGCCCTATTCCGCGGAGGAGCGGGCCAGGGCGCAGGGTCTCTCGCAGCTTTGCTACGAGGCCGCGGAAGGCACCGCGGCTCCGCCGTGAGCGGATCTTTCGATCGGAAACCCCAAGCCTTTCCCTCATCCTGAGGTGCCAGCGCGAAGCGGAGGCCTCGAAGGGTGTTCCAGAAGCCGCGCGGAATCTGGAGCACCCTTCGAGGCCCGCTATCGCGGGCACCTCAGGATGAGGAGTGGATGGGGGAGCCGCCGACCGAGAGACAATTAGTCCTTGGCGCGCTCCACGTAGGAGCCGTCCGCCGTCATGATGACGACGCGGGTGCCGGTGCTGACATGCGGCGGCACCGAGGTCTTCACGCCGTTCGACAGGAGCGCCGGCTTGTAGGACGAGGAGGCGGTCTGGCCCTTGGTGACCGGCTCGGTCTCGACGATCTCGAAGGTCATGCGCTGCGGCAGCTCGATGGTCAGCGGCACGCCGTTATGGGTCGAGAGGGTCACGGTCATGCCCTCCTGCAGGTAGGGCGCGGCGTCGCCGACCACGTCCGCGGGGACGGCGATCTGCTCGTAGCTCTCGGGGTTCATGAAGTGATACCCCTCGCCGTCCTGGTACAGGAAGGTGTGGTCGCGATCCTCGACGAAGGCCCGCTCGACCTGCTCGGTGGTGCGGTAGCGCTCGGAGATCTTCACGCCGTCGGTGATGCGGCGCATATCGAGCTGCGTCACCGGAGTGCCCTTGCCGGGGTGGATGTTCTCCGCCGTCAGGATGACGTAGAGCTTGCCGTCCTTATCGACGACGTTGCCCTTACGAAGGGTACTGGCGATCACTTTCACGAGCGTGGACCTTGGCTTGACGAGAACGGCGGCTCTTCACCGGCGTCTCGGCCGGATGAGCGGAATCATCCGCGAGGCCCTACCCTATCCGCGGCTCGGTTGCCAGCCGGAGGCTGTTTTCGCGTGAGTCACGAGTCTTCGCCCTGGTGGCATCCCGGCCTCCATGCGGATCGCCGGCCGCTGCTGCTCACCCGCAACCGCATCCTCGCGGGTTTTCGCGCGTGGTTTGCCGAGCGCGATTTCGTCGAGGTCGAAGCCGCCGCGCTGCAAGTCTCCCCCGGCAACGAGGCGCATCTCTCGGCCTTCGCCACCGAGGCGATTCTGCCCGATGGGGCGCGCGAGCCGCTCTACCTCCACACCTCGCCGGAATTCGCCTGCAAGAAGCTGCTGGCGGCGGGCGAACCGCGCCTGTTCAGCCTCGCCCACGTCTTCCGCAACCGCGAGCGCGGCGCGCTGCACCATCCCGAATTCACGATGCTCGAATGGTACCGGGCGGGCGAGAGTTACGACGCACTGATGCAGGACGGCGCCGCGCTGCTGGCGCTCGCCGCCGAGACGGCGGGCGTGCGACGCCTGACCTTTCGCGGGCGCGAGACCGATCCGTTCGCACCCTTCGAGCGGCTGACCCTGGCGGAGGCCTTCCAGCGTTACGCGGCCATCGACCTCCTCGCCACGGTCTCGCCCGATGGCGGCACCGACCGGGATACACTGGCCGACGCGGTGATGACCCGCGGCCTGCGGGTGGCACCGGACGACACCTGGGCCGACCTGTTCAGCCGCGTCCTCGTCGGGCTGATCGAGCCGCATCTCGGCCAGGGGCGTCCGACCATCCTGTGCGAGTATCCGGTGAGCGAGGCGGCGCTCGCCCGGCCGAGCCCGCGCGATCCGCGTGTCGCCGAACGCTTCGAGCTCTATGCCTGCGGCGTCGAACTCGCCAACGCCTTCGGCGAACTCACCGATCCGGCCGAGCAGCGCCGCCGCTTCGAGGCGGAGATGGCGGAGAAGGCCCGCGTCTACGGCGAGCGCTATCCCATTGACGAGGAGTTCCTGGATGCGCTGGCGATCATGCCCGAGGCGAGCGGCATCGCGCTCGGCTTCGACCGGCTGGTGATGCTCGCCACCGGCGCACCCCGCATCGACGACGTGATCTGGACACCGGTCCCCCGGAACCGGTCGCGGTGAGCCTCGCCCTGAAGAGTGCCACGGCGCTGGCCCGCGCCGGGCTGGTGGACGCAGCTGCCCTCCCCACCCTTGAGCGGGTCGCGGCGCGCTACGCGGTCTCGGTGACCGCCGACATGGCCGAGCTGATCGACGCCAGCGATCCCGCCGACCCGATCGCCCGACAGTTCATCCCCCGCGCGGAAGAGATCGAGACGCGTCCGGAAGAGCGCGCCGACCCGATCGGCGACGACGCGCATGAGGCGGTGCCCGGCATCGTCCACCGCTATCCCGACCGGGTGCTGCTGAAGCCGCTGCACATCTGCCCGGTCTATTGCCGCTTCTGCTTCCGCCGCGAGCGCGTCGGGCCCGCCGGCCAGGGTTCGCTCAGCGAGGCGGAGTTGGCGGTGGCCTACCGCTACATCGCCGCGCATCCGGAGATCTGGGAGGTGGTGGTGACCGGGGGCGACCCCTTCGCCCTCTCGCCCCGGCGGCTCGCGGCGATCACCGAGGCGCTCGGCGCGATCCCGCATGTGCGCGTGCTGCGCTTCCACACCCGCGTACCGGTGGTCGAGCCCGCCCGCGTCGACGCGGCCTTGGTCGCCGCCCTCAAGGGCTTTTCCGGCGCGGTGTTCGTGGCGCTCCACGCCAATCATCCGCGCGAGTTCACGCCGGCCGCGCGCGCGGCCATCGCCCAACTGGTCGATGCCGGCATCCCGATGGTGAGCCAGAGCGTGCTCCTGCGCGGCGTCAACGACGATGCGGAAACGCTCCAAGCCCTGATGCGGCGGTTCGTCGAGAACCGGATCAAGCCCTACTACCTCCACCACGGCGATCTCGCGCCGGGCACCGGCCATCTGCGCACGGAGCTGCCGGAGGGGCAGGCGCTGATGCGAACCTTGCGCGGTCGCCTCTCGGGCCTCGCCCAGCCGCTCTACGTGCTCGACATTCCCGGCGGTCACGGCAAAGTGCCGGTCGGGCCGGGCTATCTTGACGCGGCGGGCGAGTCCTGGCGGGTAACCGATCCGAGCGGGGCCGTTCACGCCTATCCCCCCGAGAGCGACGACGAGGACCGAGGATGACGCTGAAGCTGTGGGGGCGGGCCAGCTCCGGAAACGTGCAGAAGGCGCTCTGGGCGCTCGACGAACTTGGTCTGGCCTATGAACATATCGAGGCGGGCGGTGCGCACGGCATCGTCAATGATGCCCGCTACCGCGCGATGAATCCCAACGGCCTCGTGCCGACGCTGGAAGAAGACGGCTTCGTCCTCTGGGAGTCGAACGCGATCCTGCGCTACCTTGCTTATGCCCATGGCGGCCCGCTGGCCCTGCCGGAGGCGCCGCGCGCCCGCGCGCTCATCGACCAGTGGCTCGATTGGCAGGCCACCACCTTCACTCCGGCGATGCGCGACGCCTTTCTCCAACTCGTGCGCGTCGCCCCCGACAAGCGGGACGAGGGGGTGATCGAGGCCTCGCGCGCCGGCTCCGAGCGCTGTGCCGCCCTGCTTGATCGGCATCTGGCGGACACGGCCCACGTGGCGGGCGAGCACTTCACCATCGCCGACATCGCCGTGGGGCTCGCGGCGAATCGCTGGTTCCAGCTGCCGCTGGAGCGGGAGGAGCGCCCGAACATCCGCCGCTGGCTGGGCACCCTCGCGCAACGGCCCGCCGCCTCGGCCGTTCTGTCGCTGCCGCTTACCTGAACTGTTTGCGGCGAAGCTCAGCCCGTGACGGATGCCGTGTCGAACCCCGGACGAAAGAAGACGATGTTCTTCCCGCTCTCGAAGCTGATCTTCTTCGTCCTCACGCCGTCGAACTTCCTGATCCTGCTCGGACTCCTCGGCTGCCTCCTGCTCTTCACCGAGGCCGGCCGCGGGATCGGACGGGTTCTCACGGTCGCCAGCTTCGTCGGGCTCCTCGTCGCCGGGCTCTCGCCGCTCTCGGCCTGGACGCTGGCGCCGCTGGAGAACCGGTTTCCGAGCTTCACCGATGACGGCACGCCCGTCACCGGCATCGTCGTGCTCGGCGGCACGGTCGAGGCCGATACCTCGATCGGCCGTGACCAGATCACCGTCAACGAAGCGGGCGAGCGGGCCATCGCCCTGGCCGACCTTGCCAGGCGCTACCCGCAGGCGCGTCTCGTCTTCTCCGGCGGCGCCGGCAGCACGCGCGAGGACGCGGTCTCAGAGGCCGAAATCGTCAGCCGTTACGCCGACACGCTCGGCGTGCCGCGCAACCGCCTGATCCTGGAACAGCAATCGCGCAACACCCACGAGAACGCGGTGTTTACCGCGCGGATGGTGCAGCCGAAGCCGGGCGAGCGCTGGCTCCTCGTCACCTCCGCCTGGCACATGCCGCGCTCGATGGGCTGCTTCCGCAAGGCCGGGTTCGACGTCACCGCCTATCCCGTCGATTATCGCACCAACTGGCCGCGCGACGCCTACCGCCTCGCCAGCTTCGCCTCCGACGGTCTGGGGGAGCTCGATATCGGCGTGAAGGAGTGGATCGGGATGATCGCCTACCGGCTCACCGGCTACACCGACGCGGTGATGCCGGCGCCGTGAGCCGCCGTCACGCCCGCGGCAGGCTCAAGCGATAGATCCCGCGGAAATCGTCCGGATCCTCCACCGGCTTGCCCTTGCGCAGGATCTGCACCCGGCCCGCCTTCGTCAGCCGCACGGCGACGCGGCGGACCGGCTGCATCAGCGGGCTCCAGCCGTCCGGATGCGGGCCGCCGAGCGCGCGGGCGATTTCGGAGGGGCAGCAGGTCTTGTCCGCCCCGCGCTCGCTCACGAGCCGCAGCATCGTCTCTTCGATCGCCGCTTCATCGGCCATTTGGGTCTTCCTCGGCGAGCAGAAAGGCGCGAATCCGCGAGGAGAACTGGCGCCGCCACATCACCCAGACCACGCTGGCGGTGGCGAGCATCATCACCGGCGCGCTCACGAACCAGCCGAGATAGGCCAGCGCGAACAGGAAAGCACGCTGGCCTTTGGCGAAATGCGAGCCCGCCGCCACGTTCATCGCGCCGGCCCGCTCGGCGGCGCGCAGCATCACCGCCTCTGAGGCGCCCGAGCCCTTGGGCGGGACCGCGCCGATCAGGATCGCGCCGTAATTGAACAGACGGTAGGCCCAGGCGAATTTGAAGAAGGCGTAGACGAACACGACGGCGAGCCCGGCGACCTTGATCTCCCAGGTCTGGCGGGTCGTCCCCGCGCCGAAGGGCAGCGCGGAAAACAGGTTGAGCACGTCGTCGCCCGAGCGGGAGAGTGTCAGCACCGAACCGAGTGCGATCAGCGAGGTCGAGGCGAAGAAGGCGGTGCCGTTCTGAAGCGAGGCGTTGATCGTCGTGTCCACCACGCGGTTGTCGCGGGTGATCATCTGGACGGCCCATTTGTGCCGCTGCCGATTCATGATCTGGCTGAGGCTCAGCCGGTCGCCCCGTCGCCGCTGCACGGCAAAGCTGTAGCCGGCCCAGGACGCCACGAAGAAGAGGAGCGCCGCGAAGTCGAGCGGGGAAAAGGCGTGGAGGTCCCACATGGTCAGGGCGTCGTCATCGCGGTGTCGTCTCGCCGGTCCGGGTGGGCGTGCTGCCCCGGCGGCTACAGGCCGGCGGCCCGACGGGCAAGCCCTCGACCTGTCTAGGCGCGGATGTTGAAACCCGCGCCCGGAGCCGGCTCGGTCTCCTCGCTCACCTCGATGCCGTCGACGCGCGCCGCGAACGGACCGCGCCGGCAGGCGGCGAGCAGCGCATCGACGGCCTCGACGGGACCGGAGAACAAAGCCTCGACGGTGCGGTCGGGCAAGTTGCGGACCCAGCCCGCGACGCCGTGCCGGTCCGCCTGCTTCTTGGTCCAGGCGCGGTAGGACACGCCCTGCACGCGACCGCGGATCACGACGCGGATGGCCTTGTCGTCTGTGCTCACGATGGAGGGGACTCCCGGTTCCGTGCCGGAGCCGGGAGCCTCGCGCTTCCGGCTAGCGGGTGGCCATGGCGGCGGCCGGCGCAGCCTCGGTGCGGCGCGCGGCTGCCGCCTGCGGACGGTCGATGAGATACCACGCCGGCGAGATGAAGAGCACGTCGCCGCCGACGTTGCCGAAGCAGCACGGCGGAGAGCGGGCTACCGAGGAAGTTCCAGCCGAAAGTTGCACAGTTCGAGTGCCAGCGATCGCGTCGAGCCGTGCGGGTCAGGCCGGAGTGCGGCGCTGCCAGCCGCGGATTTCCTGGAGATAGGGCCCCGGTAGTTGGGCCGCCTGCCCCGCCGCGAGCACGGCTTCGAGATAGCCCGGCCGCGGCAGGCCGCCGGCTCCGCTGCGGCCGAGATAGATCAGGGCGCGTTTCGTGCCGGCATCGGTGACGATTGGCTGATAGGCCTTCACGTAGAGGCCGCCGGCCACACCCTCGTAGCGGTCGAGGGCCGGCACGTCGGAGAGCGCCAGTTCCCACAGCACGCCCCAGACCGTGGCGCCCGGCGCGCGCACCACGGAAGCCCAGCCCTCCCGCATGATGATGAAGCGGTGCCGCGGCAGGCGACCGCGCCCGATCAGCTGCGAGGCCGGGCAGCGCTGGGCCATGGCGGCGGCGTCCATGTTGGCGCCGTAGGCGAAGTAGAGCGGCATATCTTCGGGGCGGATGGAGGGGCGTGCCCGCGCTCCGGCGGATGCGGTCGAAGACCGAGGTGATTCGCCCCCGATCCTCGTCGTACGTCTCCAGCCCGGACGTTCGGCGGAGAGGGAGCGGTCGTGCAGATCGCGACATCGTCGCGCTGCCCGACCGCTTCGCTCGCGCCGGCAGGCGCGTCCTGCGATCAGGCGAATTCCAGGATCACGGCATCGACCGCAAGGCTGTCGCCTTCCTTGGCGGCGATCTTGGAGATGGTGCCGTCGCGTTCGGCGCGCAGCACGTTCTCCATCTTCATCGCCTCGACGATGGCCAGCGGCTCGCCGTTCTTCACCTCCTGGCCCTCGCTGACCATGATCTGCTTGACCAGGCCGGGCATCGGGCAAAGGAGCTGCTTGCCGGAGCCGGCATTCTCCTTGACCGGCATCAGGTCGGCGAGTTCGGCCTCGCGGCGGGTGAAGACCCGCGCTTCCGCCGCCGCGCCCGCATGCTGCAGGAACACGCCGTTGAGGAGCGGACGCACCTGGATCGCGACCGACTGATCGCCGACCGTGCCGCTCCAGACCGGCGCACCGGGGCGCCACGCGCTGCGCACGGGGGCTGTCGTGCTGTCATCGAAGGTGACGAGGAGGTCGTCGCCGTCAGGATCGACGGTGACGTTGAAGCGCTGGCCGGAGAGCACCACCACGCGCTCGCGCTGGAAGGTCAGTAGGCTCGGGTCGCGCATCTGGCCGGAGATGCCGCGCTTGCGGATGTTGAGCTTGTGGTCGATCGCCGCCGCCACCGCCGCGAGCCGATGAGCCACCGGCCCCTCGGGCTCGGGTGCGATGAAGCCTTCCGGGAACTCCTCCTTGATGAAGCCCGTCGAGAGCCGGCCGTCGCGCCAGCGGGGATGGGCCATCAGGGTGGCGAGGAAGGGGATGTTGTGGCGGATGCCCTCAATGGCGAAGGCGTCGAGCGCGGTCGCCTGCGCGTCGATGGCTTCCAACCGGGTCGGCGCCCAGGTCACGAGCTTGGCGATCATCGGATCGTAGTGGATCGCGATCTCGCCGCCCTCCTCCACGCCGGTATCGTTGCGCACGATCGCCCCGCCGAGCGGGCCCTCCTCCGGCGGCTGGTAGGTGGTCAGCCGGCCGATCGAGGGCAGGAAGTTGCGGGTCGGATCCTCGGCATAGACGCGGCTCTCGACCGCCCAGCCGTCGAGCTTCACCTGATCCTGCGTCAGCGGCAGCTTCTCGCCGGCGGCCACCCGGATCATCAGCTCGACGAGGTCGAGCCCGGTGATCATTTCGGTGACCGGGTGCTCCACCTGCAGGCGGGTGTTCATTTCGAGGAAGTAGAACGACTTGTCCTGGCCGGCGACGAACTCGACGGTGCCGGCGGAGTCGTAATTCACGGCTTTGGCCAGCGCGACGGCCTGCTCGCCCATCTTGCGGCGGGTCTCTTCGTCGAGGAGCGGCGACGGCGCCTCCTCGATGACCTTCTGGTTACGGCGCTGGATCGAGCACTCGCGCTCGCCGAGATAGATCACGTTGCCGTGCTTGTCGCCGATCACCTGGATCTCGATGTGGCGCGGGTCGGTGATGAACTTTTCCACGAAGACGCGGTCGTCGCCGAAGGAGGACGAGGCCTCGGACTTGGCGCGGGCGAAGCCCTCGGCGACCTCGTCGGCCGATTCGGCGATGCGCATGCCCTTGCCGCCGCCGCCCGCCGACGCCTTGATCATCACCGGATAGCCGATCTCGTTGGCGATCGTCACGGCGTGCTCGGGGCTCTCGATCACGCCGAGGAAGCCCGGCACCGTCGAGACCTCGGCCGCGGCCGCGGCCTTCTTCGATTCGATCTTGTCGCCCATGGCGGCGATGGCGCCCGGATTGGGGCCGATGAAGACGATGCCCGCTTCCGCCAACGCCTTGGGGAAGGACTCGCGCTCAGAAAGGAAGCCGTAGCCCGGATGGACCGCCTGGGCGCCGGTCTGCTTGCAGGCGTCGATGATCTTTTCGATCAGAAGGTAGGACTGCGCGGCGGGTGCCGGGCCGATATGCACCGCCTCGTCGGCCATCGCGACGTGGACCGCATCACGGTCGGCGTCCGAATAGACCGCCACCGTCTTGATGCCCATTTTCTGGGCCGTCTTGATGATACGGCAGGCGATTTCGCCCCGGTTGGCAATCAGGATCTTATCGAACATCGCAGCCGCTTCTTGAGGGTGACTGTCCCGACCTGCCCCTCCCGAAGGCAAGCCCGAACGCATCCCGATAAAGCACTTATGCGAGAGACGGAAGCTGTGCTGCACTCCCCAAAAGGCCAGCTTCGGTGAAATCCGATTGAAGGGCCGTCAATTCGAATTTCGATGGGGCTCGGATGCTAGCCGCGGAGCCGATGCCGTCGGCGCATCTGGGTTCAAAACTGAATTCATCATGCAGCGCAGGGCATGCGACCGGTGCTGCACGCGGAGGCCTTGGCAATTGCGCTCTTCGTCGTCGCGCTCTTGGCCTTGAGGGCGAAGGCGATCAGCGTCTCGTCGCTGGTCTCGGCCTCGCGCACGATCTCCATGGCGATGCGGCTGCCCAGTGCGGTCGGCCCCTTGCGGCCGGCGATGGAGGCGGAGAGCCACGCGGACATCTCGCGGGTGATGATGCCGGTGGGGCGCTCGCCGTAGACGGCGAAGTTCACAACTTCCACCGTGACGAAGGTGGAGAAGCCCTCGTGGGTGTCGGCGACGGCGCGGTCGAGCGCCAGCAGCAGGTCGGCCTCTTCGCGGCCCATGATGCCGTCGGGGAGGATGTCGCGGGCGAGTTCGCGAACGTCGTCCTGGTTCAGGCTGCCGGCGTCGACGATGCGGGTGCAGAACAGTTCAAGCGCAGTGTTGGTCATGGTCTGGTGCCTTTCGAGCTGGTTGTTGCCGGTGTTCGTCCGTGTCTGTGCTGACATTACGGACCGACAACGCTCGAAGAGGTTAATGGCCAAATCTGAACCCGTGTTCAGGTAAACGGCTGCTCACGATTGAGCCTTTCGAAAAGCTTGCTGGACCGAAGTAAGACTCTCTTCAGCGAACCACGACCTTCGTCCCGACGGGCACCCGCTCGTAGAGGTCCATCACGTCGTCGTTGAGCATGCGGATGCAGCCCGAGGAGACCGCCTGCCCGATCGTCTCCGGCTCGTTGGTGCCGTGGATGCGGTAGAGCGTGTCCCGCCGGTTCTGCGCGAGATAGAGCGCGCGGGCGCCGATCGGGCTGAACGGGCCGCCTTCCAGGCGCGACGGCAGATCGGGGTGGCGGCCGATCATGTCCGGGGCCGGGTTCCAGTCCGGCCATTCGAGCTTGCGATCGATCTCGGCCCGGCCGGTCCATGCGAGACCCGCCCGCCCCACCGAGACGGGGTAGCGCATCGCCTTGCCGCCGGGCTGCACGAGGTAGAGCCGCCGCTCGGCCGTCTCAACGACGAGGGTGCCCACAGGCTCCCGTGTCGCGAAATCGACGGTGGTGCGGGCCAGGGCCGGATCGAGGGGCGCTTTCGGCGCGAGCTTCATCCAGGCCGCATCCCGCTCCGGCCCCGGCGGCAGCGGTGGAACGGCGGGCAATTCGGCGACGATGGGGATGGGTTGTGCGACCTGCGCCGTCTGCGACTGGCAGGCCGCCAGCGGCATGAGGCCCACGAGAAGCGCGAGGGCGGGCGAAGAGCGCATGACGGGGGCCGGTCGTTCGAAGAAAGCCACCGCAGGTTGAAGGCGCGTTTGTGGCCAAGCTTCGACCGCGATACGGCCGGTTGTGGACGAGATCGATCCGAGCCCCTGTCCTGGTTTGCGTTGTTGCGCGCGGGCGCCAAGATCGACAAGTTCGAGAAAACAAGAGCGGTGACAGGCCCGGCGCAAGATCGGGCGCACCGCATCGGCAACAACACGCTCGCCCCGCTTTCGCAGGGCGGCACGTGACGAGGCGGGGCGCCCGAAAGGCATCACCGTCTTGGGCACCGGGAGAAACGGCCCTGAGCACTCTCTACGTCACCCATCCGAGCGCGGTCGAACACGTGGTCCCGACCGGCCATCCAGAGCGGCCGGCCCGCATGCAGGCGGTCGAGCGCGCCCTCGAGGACGAGCGCTTCGCCGCCCTGGTGCGCTGCCACGCCCCGAGGGCGGAGGCTTCGGTCGCCGAACTCGTCCACCCGGCGTCCTACGTCGAGACCATCGTCGCGGCCTCGCCCGACGAGGGCTTCTTTCAGATCGACGGCGACACGCTGATGTCGCCGGGCTCGCTCAACACCTGCCTGCACGCCATCGGCGGGTCGAACCACGCCGTCGATGCGGTGATGAAGGGCGAGTGCGCCAACGCCTTCGTCGCCATGCGCCCGCCCGGCCACCACGCCGAACGCGACCGCGCCATGGGCTTCTGCCTGTTCAACCACGCGGCGATCGCCGTGCGCCACGCCCAGAAGGCGTTCGGCGCCACCCGCGTCGCCTTGGTGGATTTCGACGTCCATCACGGCAACGGCTCGCAGGACATCTTCTGGGCCGACAAGACCGTGATGTATGCCTCGACCCACCAGATGCCGCTGTTTCCGGGCTCCGGCGCCACGGGTGAGCGGGGCGACCACGACACCATCGTCAACGCGCCGCTCAAGGCGTTCGACGGCAGCGAGTTGTTTCGTGAAGCCTTCGAGGCGCGCATCCTGCCGCGGCTCGACGCCTTCGCGCCCGACCTGATCGTTATCTCGGCGGGGTTCGACGCGCACAAGCTCGATCCGCTGGCCAACATCCAGCTCGACGAGGCGGATTTCGGCTGGGCGACGCGGCGGCTGATGGAGGTCGCCGACCGCCATGCCGGCGGTCGCGTCGTGTCGATCCTGGAGGGCGGCTACAGCCTCGACGGCCTCGCCCGCTCGGTCGCCGCGCACATGGATGCGCTGATGGGGCGGTGACGGGCACCGCCCCGGCCGGATGGCCTACCCGTGCGCCGGGATCAGGGTGATCAGCGCGGCGTTGGCGGACAGAGAGTTCCGGCAACACGGCTCAGCGCCGGCACGGCCGCGCTTGGCCGCAAGGGGCCGAGCGGCCGCCGGCCCTCAGCCCTCCAGCGGCTCGTCGCTGACCAACTCGATGCCGAAGCCCGACAGGCCGACATAGGAGCGCGACGACGAGGAGAGGTTGCGGATCGAGACGACGCCGAGATCGCGCAGGATCTGCGCGCCGAGGCCCACCTCGCGCCACTGGCGCACGCGCTGCGCCTCGGCGCCCTCTTCCTCCGCGTAGCGGTTGAGCGGCACGCCCGCGGTGCCGTCGCGCAGATAGACGAGGATGCCGCGGCCCTCCTTGGCGAAGCGGCGCATCACGCTTTCGATCTGCCCCCCGCCCTCGATCACGTCGGCGACGACGTTGGAGCGGTGCAGGCGCACCGGCATGTTGCGGCCGTCGCCGATGGCGCCGTGAACGAAGGCGAATTGCTGGATCGGCTCGAACGGGGTGACATAGGCGTAGCCGGTCATCGCGCCGAACTCGGTCTTCACCGGGAACGTGCCGACCCGCTCGACCAGCCGGTCGCGGGCCTGCCGGTAGGCGATGAGATCGGCCACCGAGACTCGCTTGAGGCTGTGCTGCTCGGAGAAGGCGTCGATCTGCGGCCCCTTCATCACGGTGCCGTCGTCGTTGGCGAGTTCGCAGATCACGCCGACCGGCGGCAGACCCGCGAGCTTGCACAGATCGACCGCGGCTTCCGTATGCCCGGAGCGCATCAGCACGCCGCCGTCGCGGGCGATGAGCGGGAAGACGTGGCCCGGCCGCACGAAGTCGCCCGCGCCCATATTGCCGTTGGCGAGCGCGCGCACCGTGTTGCAGCGCTGCTCGGCCGAGATGCCGGTGGTGAGGCCGTGGCGAACATCCACTGTCACGGTGAAGGCGGTGCCGAGCGGCGCGTCGTTCGAGGCCACCATCGGGTCGAGATGGAGACGGCGCGCTTCATCGAGGGTGATCGGCGCGCAGACGATGCCGCAGGTGTTGCGGATGATGAACGCCATCTTCTCCGGCGTGCAGAGCGAGGCGGCGACGACGAGGTCGCCCTCGTTCTCGCGATCGTCGTCGTCGGTGACGACCACGATCTCGCCGCGGGCGAAGGCTTCGATGGCCTCGGTGACGCTGCAATGGGGCACGGGCTTCGTCTCGTTCAGCGGTTCGAAAAGAGTCGTTACACCAATCGACGATCCCCCATCCACCGCCTCTCCCTGAGGCCGCTTCGCGGCGCCTCAGGATGAGGGGTTCGATGGGAGATCGTGCGTTCTCACGGGCGCTCGCCGTTCTGCCCGCGATGGCGAAGAGTGTGATCGGCCAGCACGCAGGCCATCATCGCCTCGGCGACGGGGACAGCGCGGATGCCGACGCAGGGGTCGTGGCGGCCCTTGGTGATGAGGTCGATCTCTGCGCCGTCGCGGTTCACGCTCTGGCGCGGGGTCAGGATCGAGGAGGTCGGCTTTACGGCAAACCGGACAACCACCGGCTCGCCCGACGAGATGCCGCCCAGGATGCCGCCGGCATGGTTGGCGAGGAAGCGCGGGCGGCCGTCATTGCCGGCGCGCATCTCATCGGCATTGTCCTCGCCGCGGAGGGCTGCGGCGGCGAAGCCGTCGCCGATCTCGACGCCCTTGACCGCGTTGATCGACATCATCGCTGCGGCGAGATCCGCGTCGAGCTTGCCGTAGATCGGTGCGCCGAGGCCGGGCGGCACGCCTTCGGCCACCACCTCGATCACCGCGCCGACCGAGGAGCCGTCCTTTCGGATTGCGTCGAGATAGGTCTCGTAGAGCGCCGCCGCCTTGGCGTCGGGGCAGAAGAACGGATTTTGGCCGACCTGCTCCCAGTCCCAGTTCGCGCGATCGATGGCGTGCGGCCCCATCTGCACCAGGGCGGCGCGGATGGTGATGCCGGGGATGACCTTGCGCGCCACCGCGCCGGCCGCGACCCGCGCGGCGGTCTCGCGGGCGGAGGAGCGTCCGCCGCCGCGATAGTCGCGGATGCCGTACTTGGCGTCGTAGGTGAAGTCGGCGTGGCCGGGGCGGTAGCTGTCGCGGATCTCGGAATAGTCTTTTGAGCGCTGATCGGTGTTCTCGATCATCAGCGCGATCGGCGTGCCGGTGGTGAGCTGGCGCCCGCCGGTGCGGTCATCGCTGAACACGCCGGACAGGATCTTCACTTGATCCGGCTCGCGCCGCTGTGTGGTGAAGCGCGACTGGCCGGGCTTGCGCCGGTCGAGTTCCGCCTGGATGTCCTCGGCTTCCAGTGCGAGGCCGGGCGGGCACCCGTCCACCACGCAGCCGAGCGCCACCCCGTGGCTCTCGCCGAAGGTGGTGACGCGGAACAGGTGGCCGAAGGTGTTGTGCGACATGGCGCGCGTGCCTTAGCGCGGGATGCGGGGCGGCACAAATCCACACCATCGGGAAGTTCGATCAGCAATACGGCGGATGGTACGGAACTTCGACACGGAAACGGTGATGGAAACGACTCCCTACGACTCGGCCGAATTCCTCGACAGCGACGAGGCCGTGGCCGAATATCTCGCTGCGGCCATCAAGGAGGGCGATGCCTCGCTGTTTCGTCGGGCGCTTGGCGTGGCGGCGCGTGCCTGCGGGATGACCCAGATCGCCCGCGAAACGGGCCTGTCGCGGGAAAGCCTTTACCGGGCGCTGTCGGATGACGGTAACCCCAGCCTCGACACGGCGTTGCGCGTCCTCAACGCGCTGAACCTGCGCCTCACGGCCTCCGTGGCGCCTCACTGACACTTCAAGCGCTGAGCTGTAAGTTCGAGCCCGCCCCGCGCCTTCAGCGCCCGGTAGGCGGCGAGGCCGGTGGCGAGGTCGGCGCGCAGGCGACGCTCGTCGCCGAGGTCAGCGAGATCGTAGGTCAGGCCGAGGATGTGGGCGGCCTCGTAGCCCTCGGGCAATTCGCCCGCGCTGCCGAGGGTGATCGCCGAGACCGGCAGGGCATCTGAAAAATCGGAGAGCCGTTCCCGCAGCCGCGCCCCGCTGGCACGCAGGTACTCGCCCGAGCGCGGCCCGTGCTCGCGGATCGCTGCCACGGTTCCTTGCGCGAGCGAGAGATGCACCGCCTCCCGGTGCGCCGGGAACAGGTAGACGAGATAGTAGCCGCGGGTGGCGCTCGTCGTCACGGCGGGGTCGAACACCGCAAGCCACGGCACCGCGGCCCAATGGCTGCCGCGGCCGGGGCTGCCCTTGACCAGGAACGGCCCGTCGAGCGGCGCGAGTGCCCGGCGCAGCTCGTCCGGCGCGCCTTTTCGGATCACGTGCGCGAGCGGATGCCCGGCCGGCGGGTCGGTGCGCGCGAGCGGGTATTCCTCGACGATGCGGCGCAGGGCGTGGCCGAGGCTCACGGTTCGGAAATAAGCCCACCTGTCACCGGCGCGGCGACGCCGGTCGTTTTCGGATAGGTGAGCGGCAATCCCTCCAGCGCCCGCAGGGCGAGGTAGGCGAAGGCTTGGGCCTCCAAAAAATCCGAGGACCAGCCGATCGCGTTGGCGTTCAGGACCTCGGCGTCGAGGAGGCGTTCCAGCATCGCCATGAGCGTGCGGTTCCTCGCGCCCCCGCCGCCGACGATCCAGCGGGTCGGGCGCTCGCTGGCGAAGGCGAGGCTGCGGGCGACGGCGTGGGCGGTGAAGGCGGTGAGCGTCGCCGCGCCGTCCTCGACGGTGAGATAGCCGGCGAGCCGATGCGAGAACCAGTTGCGGTCCAGCGATTTCGGCGGCGCGCGCAGGATCAGCGGATGGCCGAGCAGGTTTCCGAGCAGACCTTCATCCACCGTACCGCGGGCGGCGGTGGCGCCGTCCTCGTCGAAATCCTGGCCCGTGCGCTCCTTCATCCAGTCGTTGATCGGCCCGTTGCCCGGCCCGGTATCGAAGGCAAGCATGTTGCCGCCGGAATCGATCAGGGTGGCGTTGGCGAGGCCGCCGATATTGAGGATGCCGAGCGGGCCGGTGAAGCCCGCGGCCTCCGCCAGGGCCTTGTGGAACACAGGCACCAGCGGCGCGCCCTGCCCGCCCTGCGCCACGTCGTTGGCGCGCATGTCGGACACGACGCGGATGCCGAGACGCTTGGCCAGAGCCGCGCCGTCGCCGATCTGGACCGTGAGGCCGAGCTTCGGCCGGTGGATCACCGTCTGACCGTGGAAGCCGATGACGTCGATATCCTCGGGCCGAAGGTCGTTCTCCGCCAGGAACGCTTCGATCGCCTCGGCATGGGCGCGGGTGACGAAATCTTCCGCCTCCGCGAGGCGTCCCGGCCGGTCGGTGCGCGCCCGCAGCCCTTCCGCGTCACGGGTCGCCTCGCGCAGCAGCGCCTTCTCGGCCTCCGCGTAGCCGCGATAACCCGTCGGCCCAAGCGGCGCGACGAGGCCGTTGGCGGATTTGACGAGGCGGATGCGCTCGCCGTCGCTCTCGATCAGCGCCACGTCGATCCCGTCGAGAGACGTGCCGCTCATCAGGCCGATCGCGCGCTTCATCGCCATGGCCGCCCCTGTTCCCCAAAATCCGGGCTCGTGCCTTTCGCGGCCTGCCCTGCTAAGAGCGCGCGCGAGCGCTTCCCCTCGCGGGATAGCATTGCGGCCGCGCTCCTGTCGCGCCGCCAAACCATCCGAGACCGATCACCATGACCGCCGAGAGCTTCGCGCCGAAATCCGACTTCATCCGGGTGCTGCAGGAGCGCGGCTACATCCATCAGGCCTCCGACCTCGCCGGCATCGACACCCTGGCGGCGGAAGGGGGGCTGACGACCTATACCGGCTACGATTGCACGGCAGCCTCGCTCCATGTCGGCCACCTGCTCTCGATCATGATGCTGCACTGGCTGCAGAAGACCGGCGGCAAGCCGGTCGTGCTGATGGGCGGCGGCACCACCCGCGTCGGCGATCCTTCGGGGCGCGACGAGACGCGCAAGATCCTGACGCTGGAGCAGATCGAGGCCAACAAGGAAGGCATCAAGCAGACGTTTTCGCGCTTCCTCTCCTTCGGTGAGAGCGGAAACGGCGCGGTCATGGTCGACAATGCCGAGTGGCTGACGAAGCTCAACTACATCGAGATGCTGCGCGACATCGGCCGGCACTTCTCGGTCAACCGCATGATGTCGATGGACAGCGTGCGGATGCGCCTGGAGCGCGACCAGGAGCTGTCGTTCCTCGAATTCAACTACATGATCCTGCAGTCCTACGACTTCGTGGAGCTGAACCGCCGCTTCGGCACCCGCCTGCAGATGGGCGGGTCCGACCAGTGGGGCAACATCGTCAACGGCATCGATCTCGGTCGCCGCATGGGCACGCCGCAGCTCTACGCCCTGACCTGCCCGCTCCTGACCACGTCGTCGGGCGCCAAGATGGGCAAGACCGCCGCCGGCGCCGTGTGGCTCGATGCCGGGATGCTCAGCCCTTACGATTACTGGCAGTTCTGGCGGAACACCGAGGACGCCGATGTCGGCCGCTTCCTCAAGCTGTTCACGCTGCTGCCGCTCACCGAGATCGAACGCCTCGCCGCGCTTCAGGGCGCCGAGATCAACGAGGCCAAGACGGTCCTCGCCACGGAAGCGACGGCGCTGATGCACGGCGCGGAGGCCGCCGCCGCCGCCGCCGAAACCGCCCGGAAAACCTTCGTCGAGGGCACGCTGGCGCAGTCGCTGCCGACGATTCCCGTGCCGCCCGCATTGCTCGAGGCGGGCCTCGGCGTTCTCACCGCCTTCGGGCCGGACTACGCCAAGCTCGTCCCTTCGACCAGCGAGGCGCGCCGCCAGATCAAGGGCGGCGGCCTGCGGGTCAACGACGTGCAGGTGAGCGACGAGAAGGCGGTGCTTCGCAAAGAAGACCTGACGGCCGAGGGCGTGATCAAGCTCTCGTTCGGGCGCAAGAAGCACGTGCTGCTGCGGCCGGAATAGCCGATCCGCCCGGCCAGGGGTCCGTACCACGGGCCCCTATTCGCTTCCGCGTGCCGCGCGCGTCAGGCGGCCTGAAGCCCGCGCACTCGGGCGAAGCCGACCATCTTGCGTGCCTCTTCGTCCCAGAGCGCCAGCTTCAGGCAGCGCAGGCTGTCGCGCAGGGTCAGACGGCCCACCCGACCGAGAACCTCGTGGCCGTCGAGGCATTCCTGCAGCCGGTAATTCGGGATGCGGCTGTTGAGGTGGTGGACGTGGTGCAGGCCGACATTGCCGGTAAACCACTGAAGAACCCGCGGCAGCGCGTAGTAGGAACTGCCGCCGAGCGCCACGCGGTGGAAATCCCAGGCGTCAGCCTCCTCCCACACGGTCTCCTCGTACTGGTGCTGGACATAGAACAGCCAGCCGCCGACCCAGGCGGCGACGGCGATCACCGGCAGGAACACCCAGAGCACCGGCCCGATGCCGCCCGCCGCGAGCGCCAGTACGGCAAAGGCCGCAAGGAGCACGGCGTCGAGCGCCAGCACATCGCGCCATGCCGTCCGCCACGGCAGCCCGACGCCGGTGGGCAGGCGCTGCAGGATGAGGAAGTTGATCGGCGAGCCGAGCACGATCAGGATGAGCGGATTGCGGTAGAGCCGGTAGCGCAGCCGGCCCCAGCGCGGCAGCGCGAGGTATTCGCGCACGGTCAAGGTGTGGACGTCGCCCGTGCCGCGGCGGCTGAGATCGCCGGTCGTAGCGTGATGCAGCGCATGCGCGCGCTTCCAGCTATCGTAGGGCGTCACCGTCAGCAGGCTGAGGGCGCGGCCGAGCCAATCATTGCCCCGGCGTGAAGGCAGGAACGAGCCGTGCCCGCAATCGTGCTGGATGATGAAGAGCCTCACCAGGAGGCCGCCCGCGGGCACCGCCAGCGGCAGGGCGAGAAGCGCGTAGCCGTTCGCCGCCGCGACGAGCATCGCCGCGCAGAGGATCAGGTAGGGCAGCAGCGTATCGGCCACCTGCCGAAAGGCCATCCGGGGTATCGGTTCGCGGAACGCGGCGCAGTGTCGGGCCACCTCCCGCGCGAGCTTCGCGTCCTCGGTTCGGGCGTCCTCGTCCGCGAGCGGGCCTTGCGCGGTCGGGTTCAATGGTGCGGCGATCACAGTGACCGGCAATCCTGTTCGTCGAGCGCCTTGCGAGGCGGGATAGGCGTGAAAAGGAGCCGATCGCGTGATGCGACCGGGCCGCTGCGGTCGGTCCCGCTTCCACGGTCCGAACGGGTCTTGATTGAGGTTCCGGCCAAGCCGGTCCGAGGGTGCGAACCGCTCGGCCCTGCGCCGTGATCTCACGGGGATTGGGACGGAAGGATGACTTTCCCCGTCCTTCGAAGACGCTGCGATGAGCGCCGGACGTGGATGGAGGACTTGGACGCGGGAGCCGTCACCGATCAGGCCGTTCGAACCGGTTGGCCTCAAGGCCGTATGCGAAAGGCCGATCCTTGGAAAGGCGCGACTTGAAGCACCGTCCCGCCCCCGATCCGCCCCGCGCGGATTTTCGATACGGGCTCTTCGTGGGCTCTGCCGCGTGCGTCATCAGGCTCAACGCACTCACTGAGGGGGCGACGCCACCGAGCGCTGTTGTGCCGCATCGCGCCCGATCAAAGCCGGCTCTCGGCGCAGTCCGGATGTCGTCCGCTCGATCATCCGCTCCCAAGCCCTGCCGGTCTCTCCCTAGGGACAGGACGGCGGAGTTTCCGACCCCTACCGCTCGGGCCCGCCCGGCCCGGCGCCGTTGGCGAAGGTGTCGCCGCTTCCGGCGCCGAACAGTTTTCGCAGGAAGCCGGGGGCGACCGCCGAGAGCGGGTTCACGTTGACCGTCGGTTTGGCGATCGGTCCCGAGACGTTGAAGTTCACCGCGAACAGGCCCTCGTTGCTGCCGCCCGCCAACAGCGGCCCGAACAACGGCACCTGCGCCACCACGTTGTTGAGCCCGTAGAGCGGCACGAAGGTGCCGTCGATCTGCGTGCGCTCCTTGGCCGTGTCGAGCCAGCCGGTTGCGGTGAAGCCCATCGCCGCGTTCGAGATCGCCGCGTCGGAAAAGCTCACCCGCGGGCCGCTGCGGGTGAAGTTCGCGCGCATCTTGTCGAAGCCGACATCGTTGGCGTTCGGGGCGGCGCGCCGTCCGTCCGAGGGCGGCGGGGCCTGGGCGACGATGCTCGACAGGGCCGGTTCGTTGCGCAGGGCAAAGTCCTTGATCTGGACCACGCCGGCCTGCGGACCGTCGTTGAGGTAGACGTTGAGTGCGAGCCGCCCGCCATACATCCGCTTGTAGATGTCGAGGAAGCGCAGCGTCGCGCCGGAATCGGCGGAGTCGAGGGTGAGCAGCGGCGCGCCGCGCTCGCTCCGGACCACGGCACTGAGCGGGGAACCGCCGAAACGGCCCTTGAACTGGGCGGCGCGCAGATCACCGCCCTTGAAGCTCGCCTTCAGCGTCGCGTTGGTGAGCGACTCGCCGTTGAAGCCGGAGACGATGTTGGCGGCGACATCCGCCTCGATGTCCTTGCCGGGCTCCTTGCCGCCCTTGTCGTCGCCGCTCGTCATGCCCTTGAGGAAGGGCCGCGCATCGACGACGGCGCCCTTCACCGCGACCTTGTAGGTCGAGCCGGCCCGGTCGAGGCTGACGCGCATGTCGTCGCCCGGCGAGAGCTTGAGCGCGGTCAGGTCCGCCCGTTCGAGATTGCCCTCGGCCGAAATCGTGGCGCTGCCGCGGGCAAGCGCGGGGGCGGCGTCGAGGGTGATGTCGCGCAGCTCCATCCCGCCGCCCGCCGCTTCCACCAGGGTGAAGCCGAGGCGCCCGGCCTTGCCTGCGGGCTTGCTCCAGCCGGGCATCAGACCGTTGATCGAGGCGCGGGTCAGGTCCGCCTCGACGCGGGCCGGCGGCTTGCCGGCGGAGGCGGGGCGCCCCACCGGCAACACGACGCGGGCCGGGATGACGCCGCCGAGCTGCGGCGCGGTGGGCAGGCCGCGCTTGGCCCGGAAGGCGTCGTCGAGGTTCAGGCTCACCACCGCCTCGCCGGGGGCGCCGGGCTTGGGCTGCTTGAGGTCGATGGCGACGGGGGCGCCGAGCAGCCGCCCGTCGCCCTTGAGGGCGAAGCCGCTGCGGTCGAAGGAGAGGGTGAAGCGACCCGCCTCGAAGCGATCCTTGCCGACCGCCTTGTCCATGCTGAACTCGGTGATCGAGCCGGTCAGCGTCACCGGCATCTCGGCGAGATCGGGCACGTGCTTGAGGTTGATCGGTACGTCGATGCGCAGATCCGCCTTGCCCTTCAGCGTGGCCGGATCGATGTCGGCGCCCGTGATTCCCTTGAACATCGGGGTTTCGAGGAGTGCGGCCAGCGAATCGACGGAGCCGGACAGCCGCAGGCCGAGCTGGGCGATGATCTTGTCCGGCTGCGGATCGCGGATGAGGAAGGAGGCGTCCGAGATCGTCAGGGCCCGCGTGTCGGAGAGGCGGATCTCGGCGGTCGCATTCTGGATCGTCGTGGTGCGGCCGGTGATCGTGCCGGTGACCCGGCCGTGGCTCAGGGGCGGCGCGTCCTGAGAGATGGTCAGTCCGGCATCCGAGACCGCGAAGGCCACGTTGAGCGCGGCATCCGGCATCGGGTCGCCACGGGTCGCCGCAGCGAGTTCCGGTCCGCTCATGTCGATCTGGATGTCGGCCTGATCGAGGCGTCCGCCGCGTAGCTCGTCCACGAGGTAGTTGCGCACGCCGGGCGCGATGTTCTCGGGCCAGAGCCGCATGGCCTTGCGGCCGTCGGTGTTGCTGGCGACGATGTGCAGGGTGATGCCCTCGTCGTCGGCCCGCGTGCCGACCGTCCCGCTCAGGCGGCCGCGCAGGCCGTCGCCCGCCAGCGCGATCGACTCGATGTTCACGCCCCCGGCCCGGCCGGTGATCCGCCCGCTGATCTCGCCGATGCGGAAGGACGGGTCGCTGCGGGCGGCGCCGCGCAGCAGCGCATCCTTGCCGGCGAAATCGAGCGTCCAGGCGTCCACGGCATCGGGCGGACCGATGGCGAAGGCGCCGGTCAGGTGGGCGTCGTTGCCGCCGCCCTTGTAGTCGATGGCGGAGATGGCGAGCGCGCGTCGCGCTTCGTCCCAGCTCGCCTCGGCGCGCAGCTCGTCGATGACGACCGGGTTGAAGTCCTTCTCGTCGATGAGGAGCGTGCCGCCGCCGGTCTTCACCTCGGCCTTCATCGTCTCGATGCGGCCGCCCGACAGCGCCACGTCGGCTCGGGCCGAGAGCTTGAGGTCGGTTTCCACCGGCATCTTCGAGTGGCCAGAGAGCAGCAGCAGATCGGTGATGGGCAGGTCGTCCAGGGTGATGACGCCCGCGCGCCGCCCCTCCCCCGCCTCGTGGACGCGGCCGCCGAAGCGCCACTCGCCGTGGGGCCCGTCGATGCGCAGCTCGAACACCCGCGAATCGTCGCTGGTGCCGCGGCGGAACAGGCCGTTCACCCGCTCGAAGGTGGCTTGGTGCCGGGCGTCGTCGACGAGGGTCAGGCGTCCGTTGGTGATCCGCGCCCGGTCGAGGGCGCCGATGACCCCGGCCGGATCGAGCACCACGCCGAAGATCGAGGCGACCGCCGCCGAGACCGGCGAGACGGTGCCGCGGGCGGCGTCCACGCTCGGCAGGGTGTGGGGCTTGGCCGCCTCCCCTGCTCCATCCCCCTGCGTCGGTGACGAGGCGGCGAAGGCGATGGACCCGTCGTCATGGACGAGGGCGGTCATCTCGATGTCGCGGAATTCGATGGAGCGCGGCTGGACCGAGAGGCGCAGCAGGCTCCACGTATCGAGGCTGACCACCGCGAGCGGGGCGCGCACCACCAGCGCACCCTCCGGGTTGAAGATGTCGAGCCCGCCGACCCGGAGTGCCAGCGAGGATTCGCTGTCGAGTTCGAGCGCAGAGTCGCGCAAAGCCACGCGCCAGCCCGGACCGAAGCGGCCCGCCACCGCCTCGGCGACCTGATGCGTCAGGCCGTCGATGCGCAGCGGACCCTGCGACAGCCGCAGGGCGACGAGCCCGCCGCCGAGACCGAGCAGGAAGACGAGGAGCAGCGCGCACCAGAGCACCGGCCGCCGCCGACGACGGCGCGCTTTGCGCGGCGCAGGCGCCTCGACCGCCTCCTGGAGCAGGGTCCTGGCCGTTTCCTGATCCATCACTCGTTCGCTGCTACACCCGTAGGTTCGGGCGAAGGTCCGATTGCCGCGGCGGCTTTCCTCAGGATTCAAGCCACTCCGGCATGGCGTCCCCGGAGGTCTGCGTGCATGGGATCAGGCACACCATCAATCGGCCGAAAGGAAGGCGAAATGCCGCTTGAGACCGGCAATGCCGCGCCCCTGTTCTCGTTACCCGGAGCCGGCGGCGAGACCATCTCTCTCGAGAGCCTGCGCGGTCACAAGATCGTGCTTTATTTCTACCCAAAGGACGATACGAGCGGTTGCACCCTCGAGGCGCAGAACTTCAACGCCCAGAGCGAGGCCTTCGCGGCAGCCGGGGCGAAGGTGGTCGGGGTCTCGCCGGATCCGGTCAAGAGCCACGATAAGTTCAGGGCCAAGTACGGCCTGACCTTCCCGCTCGCTTCCGACGAGGCGAAATCGATGCTGGAAGCTTACGGCGTCTGGGTCGAGAAGAGCATGTACGGCCGAAAATACATGGGCGTGGAGCGCACGACCGTGCTGATCGACCGCGAGGGACGGATCGCGCGGGTCTGGCACAAGGTGAAAGTGCCGGGCCATGTCGAGGAAGTTCTGGAAGCCGTCAAAGCCCTGGCCTGAGGACGGATCGCACGCCGGCGTCATTCCGAAAGAGGGCCTTTGGTTTTCGGGATGACGCGATCTGTTGAACCGGCGCCTCGTGTTCCGATGCAGGCCGCGGATCGCTAACAAACGCTAGGCTTCCTTAACCTTAATCGTCTGTGATCGGGCCCGTCTCCGAACGTCCGACGTGCCATGCCATCGACTGCTCAGGCCCGCCGCAAAGCCGGCCTTTCCCCTCTCTCCCAGCGCCGTCTCGTCCGGGCGCTCGGCCTCGGGCTCGCCGTCTCGACGCTCTGGGCGGCGGCCGCGAGCTACTACCTCGTCTTCCACGACGAGATGCTGGCCCGCTTCGTTTCGCGCCAGAGCGCGATGCAGTTCACCTACGAGGAGCGGATCGGCACCCTTCAACGCGCCCTCGACCGCGCGGCGGCCGAGCGCAACGCGGAGCGCGGCAATGTCGAGAACCGGCTTTCCGCCCTGACCGAGCGGCAGGCCCTGATCGAGAAGCGCCAGGGGCTGCTCTCCGGTCTGGGTGGGGCCGCCGCGCCGATCGATGATGTGCCGCCGCCTGCCCCGATCCCGGTCGCGGAGCCCGCGGCGCGTGTCCAGAAGCCGTTCCCGACGCCGGAACTGCGCATGGGCGGCGAGGACCGGGCCGAGGCCGCCGGTCCCGCCTCGTCCGCGCGCCTGTCGCGCCTGGAGGAGGCGCTCCATCGTGTCGCCGAGGCGCAGTCGCGCGCCGCGGCCGGTATCGCCCTTCAGGCCGGGCGCAGCGCCGAACGCTTCCGCGACCTGATCGCCCGCACGGGTCTGTCACCGGCCCGGTTCGATCCACCTGCAGGCGGCGTCGGCGGCCCCCTCGTTCCGCTCGGGCCCGACGCCTTCGAGCAGGCGCTGGCCGAGGCCCGGCGCCAGATCGAGGAGGAGACGCATCTGCGTCGGGTGACCGCCGCCCTCCCCTTCCGCCAGCCGCTTCCAGGCGAGCTTGCCTTCACCAGCAGCTTCGGCGCCCGGCTCGATCCGTTCACCCGCGGCTACGCGCTCCATACGGGCGTGGATATGCGCGCCGAGACCGGCGCCCCGGTCCGGGCCACCGCCGCCGGGCGGATCACGGCGGCCGAATATGCCGGCGGCTACGGCAACATGGTCGAGGTCGATCACGGGCGCGGCCTCGTCACGCGCTACGCGCATCTCTCCGGCACTGCGGTCTCGGTCGGCCAGCGGGTCGAGGCGGGAAGTGTGGTCGGGTTCGCCGGCTCGACCGGCCGCTCGACCGGCAGCCACCTGCATTACGAGACCCGCATCGACGGCGAGCCGGTCGATCCGCAGCGGTTCCTGCGGGCCGGGGCGCAGCTCGTCTTCGCGGATTGAGGCCGGCTGTCCCCTCCCCGTGAGGAGAGGAGACTAGAGCATCGTCCCGAAAAGTGGTTGCCGGCTTTCGGAAAAGATGATGCAAAAACAAGTGCCTAGAGCATCGTCCTGGATCTGATATCCAGGACGATGCTCTAAGGGGCGTCAGTCGATGTCGGCGACGTCTTCGCTGCCGCCGAACACGCGTTGCGCCAGCGAGGCTTCCATGAACGGGTCGAGGTCGCCGTCGAGCACCTCGTCCGGGTCGGTCGATTG
Organism: Methylorubrum sp. SL192; assembly: GCF_026672325.1. Taxonomy (NCBI): domain Bacteria; kingdom Pseudomonadati; phylum Pseudomonadota; class Alphaproteobacteria; order Hyphomicrobiales; family Methylobacteriaceae; genus Methylorubrum; species Methylorubrum sp. SL192. The sequence goes on along the minus strand of NZ_JAPPQV010000003.1, from coordinate 2,205,858 downwards.
CGTGCCCGTGCGCAGGTCCTTCACGAGCTGGTACGGCTGAAGCACGTAGGATCGGATCTGGTGGCCCCAGCCGATATCGGTCTTCGAGGCCGCCTCGGCGTTGGCCTTTTCCTCGCGCTTCTTCAGCTCGGCCTCGTAGAGGCGGGCGCGCAGCATGTTCCAGGCGGTGGCCCGGTTCTTGTGCTGCGAGCGCTCCTGCTGGCAGGCCACGACGATGCCGGTCGGGTTGTGCGTGATGCGCACCGCCGAATCGGTCGTGTTGACGTGCTGGCCGCCCGCACCCGACGACCGGTAGGTGTCGATGCGGCAGTCCGATTCCTTGATCTCGATCTCGATCCGGTCATCGACGACCGGATAGACCCAGACGCTGGCAAAGCTGGTATGCCGCCGCGCGTTGGAATCGTAGGGCGAGATCCGCACGAGCCGGTGCACGCCCGACTCGGTCTTGAGCCAGCCATAGGCGTTGTGGCCCTTGATCAGGAGCGTGGCGCCCTTGATCCCGGCCTCTTCGCCGTCGGTCATCTCGACGATCTCGACCTTGAACTTCCGGCGCTCGGCCCAGCGGGCATACATGCGCTGGAGCATGTTGGCCCAGTCCTGACTCTCGGTGCCGCCCGCGCCCGCATGGACTTCGAGATAGGTGTCGAAGCCGTCGGCCTCGCCCGAGAGCAGGGTCTCGACCTGCCGGCTCGCGGCTTCCTTCTCGACCGCCTTGATCGTGGCCTCGCCCTCGCTGATGGAGGCTTGGTCACCCTCCATCTCGCCGAGTTCGATCAGCGTCGCGCCATCCTCGAGATCGCGTTCAAGCTTCTTGATCGCGGTGACGGCCTCGTCGAGCTCCTGGCGCTCGCGCATGACCTTCTGTGCGGCCTCCGGATCGTTCCAGAGGTCGGGGTTCTCGGAAGCCGCGTTCAGCTCCGCGAGACGTTTATCGACGGTGTCCCAGTCAAAGATGCCTCCTCAGCAGCCCTATAGACTGCTTGGCGGCATCCGAGGCCTGTTCGATCTCGGCGCGCATCTGGTGTGAAACTCGTATGTCGGTGTGGTCCGGGGTGATACCGGGCGCCTCCCGCCCTGTAAACCGCTGCACCGCGATGCCGAGCCTCCGATCCCGCCGCCTCCGCCTCTTCGTCGCGGTCCTCGCCGTGATCGCGGCAGGCCTCGGCGTGCGCTATCTGCCGCTCGGCCTACCGAAGGAGGTCGTGAAATACGCGGGCTCCGTCGTGTGGGGCGCGATGGTCTATGGGCTCATCGCCCTTGCCCGGCCCGCCGCCCCAGTCGCGCGGCTGGCGGCGATCGCCCTGATCGTTGCCGTGCTGGTCGAGCTGTTCCGCCTCGTCCACACGCCGGGGCTCGACACGTTCCGCTTGTCGCTGGCAGGGCAGTTGCTGCTCGGCCGCGTCTTCTCACCGTGGAACGTCGTGGCCTACGCCGCCGGCATCGGGCTGGCGGCGGCACTCGATCGGAGCACACGGCGGCCGGACGGGCGGCGGCACGTTGCCGATGCGCTGGCGATGCCGGGCGCCGCGGAGATCGATTTCGAGCCGCCTCGCGCGAAGATCGATCGCCGGCCGGCCGATTTCTCGTGATGCGAGGTGGCCGGCGACGAACCGGCCGGCGTGGCTTAGCCTCCCGACAGGGCCCGCACCACCGCCCGGTTCGGCGCGATCAGGGCAGCGAGGGTGCGGAGGATGCCAGCCAACGCCCGCATCCTCCGCATCGGCCCCACCCCTGCTCAGGCCGCGGCCGCCTTGCGGCTCTCGAGGAAGGCCGCGTGCTCGGCCACCAGCGCGCCGCTCAGCGCCTTCTCGATCAGCGCCCGGGTGCCCGCCACGCCGTAGAGCGCGATGAACGAGCCGAAGCGCGGCCCCTGCGCCTCGCCGAACAGCACGTTGTAGATCGAGGCGAACCACGTCTTGGAGACGCCGGGCCGCCCGTCCGGGCTCTTGGCCTTGCCCGAGAGGTCGGGGAAGTGGCGCCGGCCGACTTCGTAAACGATCGCCTGCAGCGCCTCCGGATCGGTCGACGCCTCGTGCTCCTTGAGCGTGTCCGAGAGGTCGCGCAGGGCCGCCGCCTCTTCCTCGGTCGGGGCGCGGTACTGCTTCTGCGGGCGCACGAAGTCCCGGTAATAGGCGAGCGCCCGCGTCACGAGGCCGGCGAGCCGCGGATGCGTCTCCGGCCCGACATTCGGGGCGTAGCGACGGATGAAGCCCCACAAAACCGCCTCGTCCTCGGCATTGGCCACCGCCACGAGGTTCAAGAGCATGCCGAAGGAGAGCGTGGTGCCGGCCTCGTCGATGGTTTCGACGGCCGGCGGCGCGCCCGCATGCAGGTGCCAGACCGGGTTGCCGAGCCGGTGCTTGGCTTCCTGGCCGGCAAAACGGCCGAGGAAGTTGTCGTACTCATCGACGTTGCGCGGAATCACGTCGAAGAACAGGCGCTTGGCCTCGCGCGGCTTGTTGTACATGAACAGGGCGAGCGACTCGGGCGTGGCGTAGGTCAGCCATTCGTCGATGGTCAGGCCGTTGCCCTTCGACTTCGAGATCTTCTGGCCCTTCTCGTCGAGGAAGAGTTCGTAGTTGAACCCCTCCGGCGGCTCGGCGCCGAGCGCGCGGGCGATCTGTCCCGAGAGCTTGACCGAATCGATCAGGTCCTTGCCGGCCATCTCATAATCGACGCCGAGCGCGACCCAGCGCATCGCCCAGTCGGGCTTCCATTGCAGCTTGACGTGGCCGCCGGTCACCGGCGTCTCGTAGGCCTCGTTCGTCGCCGGATCGCGCCAGACGATGGTGCCGGCGCTCGGGCGCACCTCGTCGATCGACACCTGCATGACATGGCCGGTGACGGGGTGGATCGGCAGGAACGGCGAGTAGCTCGCCGAGCGCTCGGCCCGCAGCGAGGGCAGCATGATCGCCATCACCGCCTCGTAGCGCTCCAAGACGAGGCGCAGCGTGTCGTCGAAGATGCCGGCCTTGTAGCACTCGGTGGCCGAGCGGAACTCGTAGTCGAAGCCGAAGGCGTCGAGGAAGCGGCGCAGCTCGGCGTTGTTGTGCGCGCCGAAGCTGTCATGCGTGCCGAACGGGTCCGGGACCTGGGTCAGCGGGAGGTTGAGCGCTTCGGCCAGCCGCTCACGGTTCGGCACGTTGTCCGGGACTTTGCGCAGGCCGTCCATGTCGTCGGAGAAGGCAATCAGCCGAGTCGGCACCGCGTCCTTGGTCAGCACGCGGAAGGCGTGGCGCACCATGGAGGTGCGGGCCACCTCGCCGAAGGTGCCGATATGCGGCAGGCCCGAGGGGCCGTAGCCGGTCTCGAATAGAACCTCGCTCTTGGGCTTGCGCTCCAGCCGCGCCACGAGCTTGCGCGCCTCCTCGAACGGCCAGGCGGCGGCGGAGGCAGCGGCCTCCAGAATGTCGGGGTCGAGGCGGAGGGGCGCGGACATCACAAGCAAGCTTTTCGGGGTCTGGACAAGCGCCGCGCCGGCCATTCGGGCCGGGGCGCAAGAGCGGGCAACCTATGGAGCGAGGGGGCCGGGGTCAACGCAGCCATCCTATGCGACGACCCGAGATCCCGCTTGAGAGCGAAGTCCGAAAAACTATCCGCGCCCGAGCAGCATCAGCCAGCCTACGGTCGTGGCGGTCGCGGCCAGCGTCGAGACCAGTACGGCGGCGGCAACCAAGCCCTGCTCGCTCTTGTAGCGCACGGCCAGCAGGTAGGCGTTGATGCCCACCGGCATCGCCGCGAACAGCACGGCGACGCCGGCATAGGCCGGCGGCATGGTGAAGACGTGGAAGGCGAGGAGATAGACGGCGAGTGGGTGCAGGCCGAGCTTCAGGGCGGCGACGATGCTCGCGCCGCGCAGGTCGTGCAGCACCTTGTAGCGGGTGAGGCCGGCTCCCAGCGCGATCAGCGCGCAGGTCGAGGCGGTGCCGGCCAGCGAATCGACCAGGGCCTTCGGGATGCCCGAAAAGGAGAGGCCGCCGGCCTTCATCGCCATGCCGACGGCGAGCGCCAGGAAGATCGGGTTCTTGCCGAGCGCGAGGCCGAGCGCCTTCAGCCGCTGGCCCATGGGGCGCCCGCCCTCCGATTCGATCAGGAAGGTCGCGGCACCCATCATCAACGGCAGGTGGACGGCGAGCAGCATGAAGAGCGGGAAGGCGCCCGATTCGCCGTAGGCCTGGAGAATCATCGGCACGCCGACGAAGACGGTGTTCGACTGGCTCGCGGCAAAGCCGTGCAGCACGGCGCCGCGCCGGTCCACGCCCTCGGTGCGGCGCCCGATCAGTGAGCCGGTGGCCCAGGCGATGGCAGCCCCGCCGAAATAGCTCGCCCAGTAGCCCCAGGCGATCTCGCCCGACAGGCCCGGCCGCGTCAGCGTCGAGACGATGAGGGCCGGCACCGCGAGTGAGAAGACGTATTCGGACAGCCCGTCGCCGACCCGCTCCGAGATGATCTTGGTGAGCGAGGCGAGCCAGCCGACCAGCACGAGGCCGAAGATCGGGATGATGAGGGTGAGCGCCGTCATCGGCCGGGGGACCCTGTCGAACGGAAAAGGCCACCGGGCGCGATTCGCGCATCCGGTGGCCTCTCCGATTCGGTTGGACGATCGTTCGGGCCGTGTGCCGGCCCGACAAGACTTACGCGGCGGCGGGCGTGGCCGGCTCGGCGATCTTCTTCTCGATCTCGCGCTTGAGCAGGCGGGCCGTCTGCGACAGCTCGATCTCACGAGCCTTCACGAGGAAGGCGTCGAGGCCGCCGCGGTGCTCGACCGAGCGGAGCGCGTGGGCGGTCACCCGCAGGCGGACGCGGCGGTTGAGGGTGTCCGACTGCAGCGTGACATTGCAGAGGTTCGGCAGGAACCGGCACTTGGTCTTCCGGTTCGAGTGGCTCACGAGGTGACCGACCTGAACGGCCTTGCCCGTGAGTTCGCAGCGACGCGACATCGTTACAGTCCTGTCAACGTTAGGCCGGGTCTCGGCGCTGAAGCGTTTCGGCAATGCCACACGGCTCTCGCGCCGAGGGCGTCGAACCCTCGCGACAATCGATACCGGCGGAGTCCTATGGAAGTGGCGAGCCTATAGGGGAGATGCGCCGGTTTCGTCAAGGTCGGCGGGCCAAGATCCCGGCTTTACTGGATCGCCGACCGTGCGAGCTGCCGCCCCGGCGTCGCCGCGACGGCCTGGGCCGTCTTCGGTGCCGCGCGGCGGGCGGCCATGGCGCGCATCTCGCGCATGTTGGCTGCCGCTTCCGCCGGGCCGAGATCCTGGGCCAGCACTTGCTCCGCCTCGTCGTAGCGGCCCTTGAGGCCGAGCACCAGTGCGAGGTTCTGGCGCACGCGGGCATCGGCCTTCGGCTGGGCCACGGCGAGACGCAGGGTCGTTTCGGCCTCGTCGAGGCGGCGGGAGAGTGCGTAGGACAGGCCGAGATTCGACAGGATCCGCGGCTCGTTCGGCGCGATCTTGAGAGCGGTGTCGTAAAGGTTCTGCGCCCGGGCGTGGTCGCCGGTCTCGTCGGCCACCATCCCCTGCGCCGAGAGCACGCGCCAATCGGGCTGGGCCGGGCTGTGGGCGTTCTGAAGGACTTCGTTGGCCTCCTGGTAGCGGCCGGCATCGGCGAGGCTCTTGCCGTAGGCGGCGAGCACGACCTTGTCCTTCGGGTTGCGCAGGGCGACCTGCTGCAGCACCGCCACGGCCTGTGATTTCTGGTCGGTCGCGCGCAGGGCCGCGGCGTAGCGCATGGCGGCGCGCACGTCGTTCGGGTCCGCGTTGTAGCGCGCTGCCAGGGCATCGATTTCGGCGCGGGGCGAGCGTTCGGCACGGTTCGCGCCGAGCAGGTTGAGGCCGCCGATCGAGCCGGTCGTCTCGGGCGAGCGGCTCTGGCAGCCGGCCAGCCCGAGGCCGACGAGGGCCAGGGCGAGCAGACGGCGTGTCCGGACCATTCCAGGCTGGCTCGGAGCCGCGCTGCAAATGCCGGTCATGGTGTCCTCTCCCCCCAATGCCACGGCCGGCGCTTGCGCCGTACCGATGGCGGGGTGATAGAGCGTTAACCCTAATGGCCGGTTAAGCTTATTTTCCATGTCCGCACCTCTCTCGCAGCACGGCCCCTCCCTTCTCGATGCAGGCGCGGATGCGGTCCCGATCCGCTGCGTGACGGAGGAAGGATGGGGCGCTGTCGCCGCCGGATTGCCCCCGCTCCAGCGTAGCTTTGCCGACGCCACCGGCTTTGCCCCCAAGGCCGGCCGCGTCGCCCTCCTCCCCGGAGAGGACGGGGGCCTCGGCCGCGTGCTGTTCGGCCTGGGCGACGCGAAAGCAGGCGGTCGCGACCGCTTTCTCGCCGGCAAGCTGCCGGGCGCCCTGCCCCCGGGCAATTACCGGTTCGAGCCGTGCGACGATCTCGATGAGAGCGAGGCGGCGCTGGCGTGGCTGCTCGGCAGCTACCGGTTCGAGCGCTACCGCAAGCCGGGCGAGCCGCGCCCGCGCCTCGTTGCTCCGGACGGAATCGACGCGGCGGCGATCGAACGGCTCGCGGCTGCGGTCGCGGCCGGCCGCGACCTCGTCAACACCCCGGCGAACGATCTCGGACCGGCCGAAGTCGAGGCCGCCGTGCGGGCGCTGGGCGAGCGGTTCGGTGCGACGGTTTCCGTCACCGTCGGCGCGGATCTCGAGAAAGAATTTCCTCTCGTCCACGCCGTCGGCGTCGCCTCGCCGCGGGCGCCCCGCCTCATCGATCTGACCTGGGGGACCGAGGGCGCGCCGCGGGTGACGCTGGTCGGCAAGGGCGTCGTGTTCGACACCGGCGGGCTCGACATCAAGCCGGCCTCCAACATGCTGCTGATGAAGAAGGATATGGGCGGCGCCGCCGCGGCCCTGGCGGCGGCCGAGATGATCATGGGCGCCGGCCTGCCCGTGCGGCTGCGGCTGATCGTGCCGAGCGTTGAGAACGCCATTGCCGGCGATGCCTTCCGGCCCGGCGACGTGATCCGCTCCCGCGCCGGCCTCACCGTCGAGATCGGCAACACCGATGCGGAGGGGCGCCTGATCCTTGCCGACGCGCTGGCGCTGGCCGATGCCGAGGCGCCGGACCTCATCCTCGATTTCGCGACGCTGACCGGCGCCGCCCGCGTGGCGCTGGGCCCCGATCTGCCGGCCTTCTTCACCGAGGACGAGGGGTTGGCCGCTGCGGTCGCGGAAGCGGGCCTGCGCGTCAACGATCCGGTCTGGCGCCTGCCCCTGCACCTGCCCTATGCGAGCCTGCTCGATTCGAAGGTCGCCGACCTCAACAACGCGCCGGGCGGCGGCTTTGCCGGGGCGATCACGGCCGCCCTGTTCCTGTGCCGCTTCGTGCGCCGGACCCAGGCGCACGTGCATTTCGACCTCTACGGCTGGAATCCCTCGACCAAGCCGGGCCGACCGGAGGGCGGCGAGGTCCAGACCGCCCGCCTCGCCTATGCCCTGGTGGCTGAGCGGTACGGCCGCGACGTCTGACGGCCTTCCGGGGCGGCGATCGCTGTTCAGCGGCGCCCGGCCGGATGCGCGGGAGCTGGCAACTGCCGCTCCTGAACCCGCGCCACGCTCGGCGGGAGTCCCTCCTCCGGCTTGGCCGCCCCCGCTGCCCCCGGTACGGACAGATCCCGGTCACCACCGCGTTCGAACGCCCAGCCCGCATTCACCCCGGCGTAGAAGCCGGAGAAATCCTCCGCCGCGGCGGGTGCCGTGCCCAGGAGCAGCAGGCCGAGCGCGCTGACGGTCCGACGCATCGCGTTCTCCCTCATCGTCGTTGCCGGGCGAAGCCTGTCGAGATGGCCAACCCGACAAACGAAAACGGCGGCCCTGAGGCCGCCGCTTCGTAAGCTTCCGTTCGGGCCGCCGCGCGGCCCGCGTCGATTAGTATTCGACGGTGATGCTCGAGGCCTCGCGGCCCTTCTGACCCTCGACCACGCCGAGGGTGACCTGCTGGCCTTCGGCCAGCGAGTCCAGGCCGGCGCGGGACAGCGCCGAACGGTGCACGAACACGTCCTTGCCGCCGTCGTTCACCGAGACGAAACCGAAGCCCTTGGCCGGGTCGTACCACTTCACGGTGCCGGTCATCTCGACCGACGGGCCGGAGGCGAAACGTCCACCGCCGCCGCCGCCAGCACCCGCGCCGCCGAAGCGATCACGGCTGCCGCCACCGAAACGGTCGCCGCCGCCGAAGCGGTCGCCACCGCCGCCACCACCGAAGCGATCACCGCCGCCGCCGAAGCGCGGGGCCTCGCGCCGGGGCGGAGCCGCCTCGGCCGTGGAGGTGTCGACGCTGTTCACTGCGGTGACCTGCGGGCCCTTCTGGCCCTGGGCGGTCTGGACCGTCAGGCGTGTGCCGGGAAGGAGGTCGTCGTGACCGGCGGCCTCGACCGCGCGGATGTGGAGGAAGGCATCGCCGGAGCCGTCGCCGAGCTCCACGAAGCCGAAGCCCTTCTCCTTGTTGAACCACTTGACCGTCGCATCACGCTCCGGTCCCGTCGGTGCAGCCGCTGCGCGCGCCGGGCCGCGGTCGAAGCCGCCACCGCCGCCGCCGCCGTAACCACCACCACCGCCGCCGAAGCGGTTGCCGCCGGCGCTACCGCCGCCGCCGAAGCGGTCACCACCGCTCGGGGGCAGTTCATCGGGCCAACGCGGCTCGGAACCACCCTCGTCGAAGCCGCGCTTCTGCGGCCCCCTGAAATCACGACCACGTCCCATTGAAAGCTCGCAAAAACCGTCCGCCCGCCAAGTCTCGAATACCGCGTGCGCGCTATCTCGAGACAGCCGACGCGCCGCACTATCATCCCCCCGGCTGCGGCTACCGGGAGCGATGCCTCAGGTCTGACGCAATCCCGCCCATACCGCAAGGTTCTTCTAACCGATCCGTGCTGTAGGCTCCGCATTTTCGCGGTGAAACTGCGTACGTACCCCCTTTGGGATCCCGTCCGTTCCGAATCACGCTTGCACGCAGGGGGCGCAGAGGGGGACGATTCTCGCTTCTGATTCCCGCGCACTCGGTCGCGCTTTAGGAAAACGCAAACCCAACGGGGTTAGTTTCGCCGCGAAACGGCCCGGATTCGAGCCGGGCGCCGGCTGCCGATGATCGCAACTCCGACCTTTCCGGATCTCTCCGCCCTCGTCGTGGACGAGAGCCTCTACATCCGCCGCATCGTGCGCGACATGCTGATGCGCGTCGGCATCAAGCGCGTGCTGGAGGCGCCCGACGGCGCGGAGGCGCTCGGCGTGCTCGCCGAGAGCAAGCCCGATCTCACGATCATCGATTGGGATTTGGCGATCCTGTCGGGGGAGGAGTTCATCCGGCTTGCCAGAACCCCGGCCACCTCGCCCTCGCCGACCGTGCCGATCATCCTCATGCTGGCCCAGCCGCGCCGCAACGTGGTCGATCGGGCGATCGCGCTGGGCGTCAACGAGATCATCTCCAAGCCGTTCTCGCCCAAGACCCTGTGGTCGCGCCTCGACGAGGTGATCAACCGTCCGCGGCCATTCTCGCAGGTGAAGAGCCTGCTGCGTCCCCTGCCCCGGGCCAACGGCCTGTCGAAGATGGGCGCGCTCTGACCCGTCCGGGTCGGCTCAGGTGTGGCGCTGGCGCCGCCGATGGACCAGTCCGATCCGGTCCGCGGGCGGCGTCTCGATGTCGAAGCCCGATAGTTCGCCGATGCCGCCGGCCTCGTCGAGGCCGCGCTCGGTCACCGCGATCCGGAAGCCGTTCTCACCCGGCGTGACCGTGTAGAGGTAGTAGGAGGCGCGCCGGTTGGTCAGGAGCGTGCGCGCCGAGGCCGAGGGCGCGCCGACCACCGGCACCGGACGCCCGTCGGGCCCGGTGATCCGAGCCACGGTGCCGACATGGTTGTGCCCGTGCAGGATCAGGTCCGCCCCGGCCCGGCCGATCATTGCGGCGAAGGCGGCCGCATCCTTCAATTCGCGTCCCGAGGCCGCCCCGTCCGGATGGGGCGGGTGGTGGATCATCACCACGCGGCAGGGCCGATCGGGCGCTGTGGCGAGGTCGCGCAGCACGCGCTCGGCCGCCTCGATCTGCACCGGCCCGAGCCGGCCGCTCGCGACGAACGGCTTGGTCGGGATCGCCGAGGACAGGCCCACCAGGGCGAGCGGCCCGCGCCGCCGCAGATAGGGAAAGAGGCGGATCTGCCCGTCGTCGGCCTCCGTCCAGCCGCCGCAGGCGGCGAGCAGTCCCTCCAGCGAGCCGCGGACATAGGCGTCGTGGTTGCCCGGCACGAAGCTCACGCGGTCCGCCGGACCCAGCGCTTCGAGAAACACCCGCGCGCTCTCCCATTCGTCCGGAAGGCCGAGATTGCACAGGTCACCGGTGCAGGCGACATGGTCGACGCCCTGGCCGTGCAGGTCGGCGATGAGGGCGCCGAGCAGGTCCATGTCGTGGTGGCGGCTGCGGCCCCGACGCCAGTTCACGTAGCCGGCCGCCCGCTTGCTGAGAAGCTGGCGCAGGCGCGGCCGCGGCAGCGGCCCGACATGGGGATCGGTAAGATGAGCAAGACGGAACATACGCCATCCCGCATCGCGGCAACGCGGGCCGGCGTCAATATCCGGCATCCTGCGGCATCACCCCCGGCGCCGACTTGGCTTTACGTTTTTGGCTTCGTATAACACAGGTTAATATCTGAGAGCGGCTCCGTTGCGTCCACCGTACGGTCGGGTCTAGACAGCCGCCGACCCCGCATGTCGGCGCGGGAGGCCGACGGTCGGTCGATAAGCGAATCGGGACAGAGCGGTCAGAACCCATGGGCCTGATCAAGACCATCGGCCGCAAGCCGAGCGTCCAATGGGCGCTCAGCCATCTGGCCTCGGGCTATCTCCGGCTCGTCCGGCGCACCAACCGCTTCACCCTGGAGCCGGCAGACGCCTATGCGCGGCTCGATGCGTTCGGCCCGTTCATCGCGGCCATGTGGCATGGCCAGCACATCATGATCTCGTTCATGAGCCGTCCGCAGGACCGGGTCGCCACGATCATCTCCCGCTCGCCCGACGGCAACATCAACACCATGGCCCTGACGCGGATGGGGGTGCGGGTAATGCGCGCCTCCGGCGCCCGCGGTCGCGCGGTCAAGGACGCCCGCGCCAAGGGCGGCGCCGAGGGACTGCGGGCCATGGTCAAGGCGCTGAAGGGCGGCGAGACCGTCGCGTTTTCGGCCGACGTACCCAAGGTCTCCCGTGTGTGCGATGCCGGCATCATCCTGCTCGCCCGCTTCTCCGGCGCGCCCATCGTTCCGGTGGCGGTGGTGACGAGCCGGCATATCCGTTTCAATTCCTGGGATCGGGCCTGCCTCGGCCTGCCCTTCGGCCGCGGCGCCATGGTGTTCGGCGAGGCGACCTTCGTCCCCCGCGAGGTCACGCCCGAGGAGGTCGATGCCCTGCGGCAGCGGGTGCAAGACGAGCTGAACCGCGTCCACGACCGGGCCTACACCCTCGTCGGCCGGCCGGACCGGGTCGGCGGCGTGTCCGCGCCCGCATCGCAGGGCAGTCCGGCGTGAGGGTCCCGAAGCTTCCCGTCGCCCTGCGCGCCTACCGCTACGGTCTCTATCTCGGCGAACCCGCCGTGGCCGGGCTGCTGGCGTGGCGCTCGCGCCGGGGCAAAGAGGATCCGGTCCGGCTGTCCGAGCGCCGCGGCCTGCCCGGCCGGGCGCGGCCGGTGGGCCATCTCGTCTGGATGCACGGGGCGAGCATCGGCGAGGCGCTTTCCCTCGTCGGGTTGATCGAGGGCATGATCGCCCGCGGCTGCTCGGTTCTCGTCACCACCGGCACGCGCAGCGCCGCCGACCTGCTGAGCAAGCGCCTGCCCCCCGGCGCCGTGCATCAGTACATGCCGCTCGACGCGCCGCGCTGGATCGAGCGCTTCCTCGCGCATTGGCAGCCCGATCTCGCCATCGTCGCCGAATCCGAGATCTGGCCCAACACCATCGTGTCGCTGCACCGCCGGGGCATCCCGCTGGTGCTCGTCAACGGCCGGATGTCGGAGCGATCGTTCAAGGCCTGGACGCGCTCGCCCGACACCGCTCGGGCGCTGCTGGCGCGGATCGCGGTCTGTCTCGTCCAGACCCGCGAGGACGGCGAGCGCTTCGCCCGGCTCGGTGCGCCGCGCATCAACGTCGTCGGCAATCTCAAATACGATTCGGCCGTGCCGCCCGCCGATTCGCAGCAACTCGCCTATCTCGGCGACATGATCGGGGACCGGCCCGTCTGGGTCGCGGCCAGCACCCATGCCGGCGAGGACGAGGTCGTCGCCCGTGTCCATGCCGGCCTGAAGGCGCGTTTCCCGCGCCTGCTGACGGTGATCGTGCCGCGCCATCCGCGCCGGGGCGAGGAAGCGGCGCGGATTGCCACCGCCGCCGGCCTGCGGGTGAGCCGGCGCGCCAAGGGCGGGCGCCCGCTGCCCTCGATCGACCTCTACGTCGCCGACACGATCGGTGAACTCGGCCTGTTCTACCGGCTCTGCCCCCTGGTCTTCCTCGGCGGCTCATTGGTGCCGCACGGGGGCCAGAACCCGATCGAGCCGGTGCGCCTGGACAGCGCGATCCTGCACGGGCCGCATGTCCACAACTTCCACGAACCCTACGGCGCGCTCGACACCAGGGGCGGCGCGCGTCGGGTCGCGGACGAGGCGGAGCTTCAGAAGGCCGTCGGCGAACTGGTCGCCGACCCGCGCGCGCTGGCGGCGATGTGGGCCAAGGGCCAGGCCGCGCTCCTGCCCTTCGAGGGCGCAGTGGCGCGCACTTTCGCGGTGCTCGAACCCTACGTCGCGCAGATGAAGCTCTCCGCGCGCGAGCGCGACTGAGGCCGCGATGCGTCCGCCCGGTTTCTGGTCCCGGCCGCCCACGCATCCGCTCGCGCGGCTGCTGGCCCCCGCCGGCCGGGTCTATGGCGGCCTGACCGCCGACCGGATGGACCGGCCCGGCGCGGAACCGCCCTACCCGGTCCTGTGCGTCGGCAACTTCACCCTCGGCGGCGCCGGCAAGACGCCGACGGCCCTCGCCCTCGTCCGCCTGCTGCGCGATCTCGGCCGGACGCCCGCCCTGCTGAGCCGGGGCTATGGCGGCCGGCTCGCCGGGCCGCTGGTCGTGGATCCTGCTCGGCACGCGGCGGCGGAGGTCGGCGACGAGCCGCTGCTTCTGGCGCAGGTGGCGACCACCATCGTCGCCCGCGACCGCCCGGCCGGCGCCCGCCTCTGCGCCGCCTCCGGTGCCGACGTGATCGTCATGGATGACGGCCTGCAGAATCCGAGCCTGACCAAGACGCTCGCGCTCGCGGTGATCGATGCGGGCGCTGGCCTCGGCAACGGCCTGCCCTTCCCCGCCGGACCGCTGCGCGCGCCGCTGGCCCGGCAATGGTCCCATGTCGCCGGCCTCGTCCTGGTCGGCGAGGGCGGCCCCGGCGAGGCGACGGCGGCGGAGGCGGAAAGCCGCGGCCTGCCGGTCCACCGTGCCCGTCTCGTTCCCGAAGCCGGGCCGGACTGGGCCGGCCGCCGCGTCGTCGCCTTTGCCGGGATCGGCCGTCCGCAGAAGTTCTTCGAGACGCTGCGGAGCCTGGGCGCCGAGATCGTGGCGGAACGGGCGTTTGCCGACCATCACCCCTACACGCCGAAGGATTGGGCGGCTTTGTCGGCGCTCGCCGCGCGCGAGGGCGCAAGCCTCGTCACGACGGAGAAGGACGCGGTGCGCCTGCCGGGCGAGGCGCGCACGGCGGTGGCCGTGTTGCGGGTGACCCTCGCTTTTTCCGACGAAACGCGGCTTCTCCAACAGCTCGCAGCGGCCTTGCCGCACGCCTGACGCGGGCGCCGTTCACCGGCAGGAACCGAAGGCGGTCCGACCCAGTCGGTCGAGGTCGGGTGGCGGACGGCCCGTCCTGCCGTCAACGCGCCGCGCCGGTCTCCTTGAGGCGCTGCATCGCCGCCTCGGGGGTGGCATAGGCCTCTTGGCGATCGACGTTCCAGTAGCGCAGGGCGTCGAGGGCGATCGGCTCGCCGGTCACGGCGCAGCGGACGTAGGTGCCGGGCTTGACCACCCGCATGGTGCCGTCGCCGTACTCGACCTTGGCTTCGCCGCCGGTCGATCCCCGATCGTAGCGTCCGAGCATTGTGTAGGCTCCCGGTGCCGCGCCCGCGCGCGATCGGCCTGCCTTAGAAGCCGTGCGCGCCTCTGTCGACCGTTGCCCCCTCGACAGGGCCCCTTTCCTCGGGCCAAACCGCAGGATGCACCGCGAACCGCTCAGGCCTCATCCGTGACCGAGCCCGATTTCGATGCCCTGTTCGCGGCCGCCGCCGCCGTGCGCGCACGGGCCCATGCGCCCTATTCGGGCTTCGCCGTCGGCGCCGCCTTGGTCGATGACGCCGGCGGCGTCCATGCCAGCTGTAACGTCGAGAACGCCGCCTACCCCGTCGGCACCTGCGCCGAGGCTGGCGCCATCGCCGCGATGATCGCGGCCGGCGGCCGGCAGATCCGGGCGATCCTCGTCCTCGCCGACAGTCCTACCCCGGTGACGCCCTGCGGCGCCTGCCGCCAGCGCATCCGGGAATTCGCGCGTCCCGACACGCCGATCGCCTCGGCCGGTCCCGACGGCGTGCGGGCGCGCTACACGCTGGAGCAATTGCTGCCCGCCTCCTTCGGCCCGGAGCATTTCGTCCATGGCGCCTGAAGACGCGGCCATCGCGCTTCTACGCGCGGCAGGTTTTTCCGGGCCCTATGCCCTGGCGATCGTCACGGGGACCGGGCTCGGCGCCCTGGTCGAGGCGGTCGCGGATCGCGTCAGCCTCGATTACGCGGCGATTCCCGGCTTTCCCGCCCCCGGCGTCAGCGGCCATGGCGGGCGGCTGCATCGCGGGCGCCTGTCGGGGCGGCCGGTGCTCGTGTTCGAGGGGCGGACCCACGCCTACGAGACCGGCGATGCTGCCGCCATGCGGGTGCCGCTCACTGCCGCGCGGGCGCTCGGCGCGGCGCGGCTGCTGCTCACCAACGCCGCCGGTTCGCTGCGCCCGGCGATCGGTCCCGGCCGCCTCGTGATGCTGGCCGACCACATCAACCTGTCCGGCCTCAATCCCCTGATCGGGGAGCCGAGCGACGCCCGCTTCGTGCCGATGACGGAGGCCTACGATCCGGGCCTGCGCGCTCACCTGAGTGCGGCGGCCGAGGCAATCGGGCTGCCGCTGCCTGCCGGCGTCTACGCATGGTTCTCGGGCCCGAGTTTCGAAACACCGGCCGAGGTGCGCATGGCCGGGATTCTCGGCGCCGACCTCGTTGGCATGTCCACCGTGCCGGAAACGATCCTCGCCCGTTTCCTCGGCATGCCCGTGGCGGCGATCTCCGTGGTGACGAACCTTGCGGCGGGGATCGCCGGCGGAGACCCGCACCATGCCGAAACCAAGGCGGTCGCCGCCCGCGCCGGGGCGGATCTCGCCCGGCTCGCCGCCGGCTTCGTCGGCCGGCTGCCCGAAGCGTAGGGAACACGGATGACCGCTTCAGCCCCCTCCCCCCACAGGATGCGGCCCGCGTCAGGGCGGATCTGGCGCGGCGCGCCTTGCCGCTGCTCGATCTCACCGACCTGAGCGACGCCTGCACCGCCGCCGCCGTCGAGGAGCTGTGCGAGAAGGCCCGCGCGAGCGAGGTCGCGGCCGTCTGCGTCTGGCCGCGTTTCGTCGCCGATGCGGTTCGTGGGCTTCGCGGAAGTGGCGTTCGGGTTGCCACCGTCGTCAATTTCCCGGAAGGCGGCGAGGCGGTGGAGCGCACGGTCGCGGAGACCCGGGCTACGCTCGGGGACGGCGCCGACGAGGTCGACCTCGTCCTGCCCTATCGCGCCTTGATGCGGGGCGACGCGGAGAGCACCCGCGCCATGGTGGAGGCCGTGCGCGCGGCCTGTGGCGGCCGGCTTCTCAAGGTGATCCTGGAGACCGGCGAACTCGAAGACCCGGACCTGATCGCGCAGGCGAGCCGCCTGTCACTCGAAGCCGGGGCCGATTTCATCAAGACCTCCACCGGCAAGACCGCGGTCTCGGCGACGCTGCCGGCGGCCGAGATCATGCTGGAGGCGATCCGCGCATACGGTGGCGACCGGCCGGTGGGGCTCAAGGTCTCGGGCGGTCTGCGCCGGGTCGAGGACGCCGCCGCGTATCTCGCGCTCGCCGACCGGATAATGGGGCCGGATTGGGTGAGCCCGAACACCTTCCGCCTCGGCGCCAGCGCGCTCCACGCCGAACTCGTCCGCGCCGACGAGGCTGCCCGATGAGACTTCCCCAGGAGATTATCCGCGACAAGCGCGACGGACATGCCCTGTCGGGGGCCGACATCGCCGGCTTCATCGAGGGGCTGACGCAGGATCAGGTCACCGAGGGGCAGGCCGCGGCGTTTGCCATGGCGGTGTTCTTCCGCGGCCTCTCGCTCGACGAGCGCGTGGCGCTGACCCGCGCCATGACGCATTCGGGGACGGTGCTCGCGTGGGATCTGCCCGGCCCCGTCCTCGACAAGCACTCCACCGGCGGCGTCGGTGACACCGTAAGCCTTCCGCTCGCCGCGATGGTCGCGGCCTGTGGCGGCTACGTGCCGATGATCTCCGGCCGCGGCCTGGGGCATACCGGCGGCACGCTGGACAAGCTTGCGAGCATTCCCGGCTACGACGTGACGCCGGGCCTCGACCGGTTCCGCAAGGTCACGGCCGAGTCCGGCTGCGCCATCATCGGCCAGACCGCCGAGCTCGCGCCGGCCGACCGGCGCCTCTACGCGATCCGCGACGTCACCGGGACGGTGGAATCGCTCGATCTCATCACCGCATCGATCCTGTCGAAGAAGCTCGCGGCGGGGCTCCAGGGCCTCGTCATGGATGTGAAGACCGGCTCCGGCGCCTTCATGGCCCGGCGCGAGGATGCGCGGGCGCTCGCCGAGAGCATCGTGACGGTTGCCAACGCGGCGGGCCTGCGCACGCGCGCGCTCATCACCGACATGGACGCCCCGCTGGCCTCCTGCGCCGGAAACGCGGTCGAGGTGGCCTATGCCGTCGATTACCTCACCGGTCGCGCCCGCGAACCGCGCTTCCACGCCGTGACGGTGGCGCTGGCCACCGAGATGCTGGTGATCGGGGGACTGGCCGCAAACATCGCGGAGGCGGAGGGGCGGCTGACGGCGGCGCTCGATTCGGGCCGGGCCTGCGAGGCCTTCGCGCGGATGGTGGCGGCGCTGGGCGGCCCCGGCGATTTCGTCGAGGCGGCGGACCGGCACCTGCCCCGGGCGCCGGTCGTGCGGCCGGTGTCGGCGCAGGAAGCGGGCGTGGTGGAGGCGGTGGAGACCCGCGCCATCGGGCTCGCGGTGATCGGCCTCGGCGGCGGGCGCACCCGGCCGCAGGACGCCATCGACGCCCGCGTCGGTTTCACCGGCCTCGTGCGGCCGGGCGACCAACTGTCACCGAACGATCCGATCGGCATCGTCCACGCCGCGGACGAGGCCGCCGCCGAGCGGGCAGCGGCATCGCTCCGGGCGGCCTATCGGATCGGCGCAACGCCACCGGAGCCGCGCAAGGCCGTACTGGAGCGCTTGGGCTGAGCGAGCGGCTTTGAGCCCGCCTCATGCCCTACCAGTGGTGGCGGTGGCCCCAGTGCCTGCGGTGATGGCCCCAGTGGCCGTGATGGTGATGGCGGTGGCCCCAGTGGCGGCGGTGATGCCCCCAATGGCCGTGATGGTGGTCGCGGTGACCCCAATGGCGGGGATGGTGACGGTGGCCGAAATGGTGGTGCTGCCACTGCACCGTCTCGACCGTCGCCTCCGAGGCGAGAGCCGCTTCCGGAGCCGGCGTGAGCGGGGCAGCGTTGGCGGTGCTCGCGCCGAACAGGCCGCCGGCCATCAGGGCCAGTGCAGCGAAGGTGAAGCGGGTTCGACGCCCCAAGGATGTGTCCGACATCGTGTGACCTCCGTTCATCGGGCTGTCCCAACAGCCTTGATGACGAAGCTAGGAGCGAGCGGATGAACGCGCACTGAGCACGATCCGAACAATCGGAAACAAGTCCGTTCGAGCCCAGCGGACACAGTTGGAAAGCCAGGCCGAATCGTCCGGATTGCACCGGACATGCGCCCGAGAACATTCGGATCAGGTCAGCGGCTTTTCAAAGATATTCTGGTGCGGTGGAGCCGGCTCTTCGCGGCTCGGCCTCGCGAGGTGTCCAGGATCAGACGGTGCCGGCCTTCGGCTCCGGACGCCGATAAACCCAGACGCGGGCCGGGGGGAGGTTGAGCCAGACGCGGTTGGAGCGGCTCGCCGTGTAGCTGCCCGCCTCGCACTTCGCCGGGATCGGCGGCACGACGGCGTAGGTGAACTGCACGAACGGCGCGCCGGGATGCATCAGGTCGTGGGCGCCTTGCAGCAATTCGAAGCGCTGCTCCAGCGGCTTGGTGAACAGGGGCAGGCTGGAGATCGTGGCGGCGCAGAGGCTGCCGAGCCGGTCGCGCAACGTCTCGCGGATCCGGTAGGCGTCGCCGCAGATCACGGTCACGCCGGGGAAGCGGCGGCGCAGCAGCGTGCAGAAATCGGGATTGAACTCGACGAGGACGAGCCGGTCCTGATCGAAGCCGCGGCGGATCAGGGCCTCGGTCACGGGGCCGGTGCCCGGTCCAAGCTCGATCACGGGGCCGCTGACATTCGGGTCGGCATAGGCGGCCATGGTGCGCGCCAGCATCCGTCCCGAGGGTGTGACCGCGCCCGTGACGAGCGGACGCTCGAACCAGGAGCGCAGAAAGCGCGCCTCGTCCTCCAACGGATCTTTGCGCTCACGGACGGTGCGTGCGGCGGAGACGGCGCGGGCACTGGAACGGCGAAGCGGCGGCACGTCCGAAGGTCCTCGGCTCATCATGGATCGAACAGGCTAGACGACGAAAACCCGTAAGCAGTCAAGCTTCGCCGTAAGGGGCTGGGCGTGGGACCGCGGCGGCAAGCCGCGGTCATAACCGGTGGAAGGCGGGGTTTGATCCCGTCCGCCGCGAGCGATCACGCCCGCGTCGCGCCGCTCACGAAGAAGTCACGCACCTTCGAGAAAAACCCGGCACTCTCCGGGTGGTTCTCGTCCGAGGCGCTCTGGTCGAACTCCTGTAACAGCTCGCGCTGGCGCTTGGTGAGGTTCTGCGGCGTCTCCACCGAGACCTGGATGTAGAGGTCGCCGACCTCCCGCGAGCGCAGCACCGGCATACCCTTGCTCTTGATGCGGAACTGCTTGCCCGTCTGGGTGCCGGCCGGGATGCGCACTTGCGTCTGCGAGCCGTCGATCACCGGCACGGTGATTTCGCCCGACAGCGCGGCCGTCACCATCGAGATCGGCACGCGGCAGAACAGGTCGGCCCCGTCGCGCTGGAAGAACGGGTGCGGCTTGATCGAGAGGAAGACGTAGAGGTCGCCCGCCGGCCCGCCGCGCATGCCGCTCTCGCCCTCGCCCGCGAGTCGGATGCGCAGCCCGTCATCGACGCCCGCCGGCACGTTGATCGACAGCGTGCGCTCGCGGTTGACCCGACCCGCGCCGGAGCAGGCCGTACAGGGATCGTCCACCACCTCGCCGCGGCCGTGGCAGTTCGGGCAGGTCCGCTCGATGGCGAAGAAGCCCTGCGCCGCCCGCACCCGGCCGTAACCGCCGCAGGTCGAGCAGGTGCGCGGCTTCGAGCCCGCCTTGGCGCCCGTCCCCGAGCAGGTCTCGCAGGCGATCGAGGTCGGGATGCGGATGGTTTCGGTCTTGCCAGCGAAGGCCTCTTCGAGGCTGATTTCGAGGTTGTAGCGCAGGTCCGAGCCGCGCTCACGGCCCGGTGCACCGCCGCGCCCACGCCCCGCTCCGCCGCCGGGTGTCGCGCGCCCGTCCCCGAAGAAATTCTCGAAGATGTCCGACATGAAGTCGCCGAACTCGTTGCCGAATCCGGGCCCGCCCGCGCCGCCCTGGCTGAAGGCGGCGTGACCGAACCGATCGTAGGCCGCGCGCTTCTGGCCGTCGGAGAGGCACTGATAGGCCTCGTTGACTTCCTTGAACTTGATCTCGGCTTCCTTGTCGCCGGGATTGCGGTCCGGGTGATGCACCATGGCCAGCTTGCGGAAGGCGACCTTCAGCTCGCTCTCCGAGGCCGTCTTCGCGACGCCCAAGACCTCGTAATAGTCCCGCTTCGACATTCCCGGCCCCTGGAGCCTCTCGTTCGCGTCGGCTGCCGGCTCGCTGACCGGCATTCCTGCCGGATTGTAGCCGCGCCGCGATCCGCCTCCCGACTCGAACGGGACAGGCCGGATCGACCTTCGCTTCTATCGGATGCCCGGCATGGTTGATCCCCGAGCCTTGCCCGAGGATCAAGCCGCCCGCGCCGATGACGATGAAAATAATGTCGGGAGCGGCGCTGGCGCACCGCTCCCGAACCGTCCTTGCGGACTTACGCGCGCTTCTTGCGCTCGTTCTCGTCCACTTCCTGGAAGTCGGCGTCGATGACGTCGTCCTTCTTCTCGTCCGTGGACGCGGCACCGTCGGCGCCGGGTGCACCCTCGGTCTGCGAGGCGGCGTACATCGCCTCGCCGAGCTTCATCGAGGCCTGCATCAGGTCGTTGGTCTTGGCCTTGATGCCCTCGGCGTCCTCACCCTCGAGCGCGGAGCGCAGCGCGGTGATGGCGGACTCGATGGCACCCTTGTCGGCGGCCGAGACCTTGTCGCCGTACTCCGCAACCGACTTCTCGGTGGCGTGGATCAGGCTCTCGCCCTGGTTCTTCACCTCGACCAGCTCGCGCCGCTTCTTGTCCGCCTCGGCATTGGCCTCGGCGTCCTTGACCATCTTCTCGATGTCGGCGTCCGACAGGCCGCCGGAGGCCTGGATGCGGATCTGGTGCTCCTTGTTCGTCGCCTTGTCCTTGGCCGTCACGTTGACGATGCCGTTGGCGTCGATGTCGAAGGTCACCTCGATCTGCGGCATGCCGCGGGGCGCCGGCGGAATGCCGACGAGATCGAACTGGCCGAGCAGCTTGTTGTCCGCCGCCATCTCGCGCTCACCCTGGAAGACCCGGATGGTGACCGCGTTCTGGTTGTCCTCGGCCGTGGAGAAGACCTGGGACTTCTTGGTCGGGATCGTGGTGTTGCGGTCGATGAGCCGCGTGAACACGCCGCCCAGCGTCTCGATGCCGAGCGAGAGCGGGGTCACGTCGAGCAGCAGCACGTCCTTCACGTCGCCCTGGAGCACGCCGGCCTGGACCGCGGCGCCGATGGCGACGACTTCGTCCGGGTTGACGCCCTTGTGGGGCTCCTTGCCGAAGAACGCTTTCACGACCTCCTGCACCTTGGGCATGCGGGTCTGGCCGCCGACGAGCACGACCTCGTCGATCTCGGAGGCCGAGACGCCGGCATCCTTGAGCGCTTTGCGGCACGGTTCGATCGTGCGCTGCACGAGGTCGTCGACCAGCGACTCGAACTTCGCGCGGCTGAGCTTGAGCGCGAGGTGCTTCGGCCCGGAGGCGTCGGCGGTGATGTAGGGCAGGTTGATCTCGGTCTGGGTCGCCGAGGACAGCTCGATCTTGGCCTTCTCGGCGGCCTCCTTGAGGCGCTGGAGGGCGAGCTTGTCCTTGGTCAGGTCGATGCCCTGCTCCTTCTTGAACTCGGCGGTCAGGTACTCGACCACGCGGTTGTCGAAGTCCTCGCCGCCGAGGAAGGTATCGCCGTTCGTCGACTTCACCTCGAACACGCCGTCGCCGATCTCGAGGATCGACACGTCGAAGGTGCCGCCGCCGAGGTCGTAGACCGCGATGGTGCCGGCCTTCTTCTTGTCGAGGCCGTAGGCGAGCGCCGCCGCCGTCGGCTCGTTGATGATGCGCAGCACTTCGAGACCGGCGATCTTGCCGGCATCCTTGGTGGCCTGACGCTGGGCGTCGTTGAAGTAGGCGGGCACCGTGATGACGGCCTGCGTCACCGGCTGGCCGAGATGCGACTCGGCCGTCTCCTTCATCTTCTGAAGGGTGAAGGCGGAAATCTGCGAGGGCGAATACTTCTTACCGTCGGCCTCGACCCAGGCATCGCCGTTGTCGCCGCGGGCGATCTTGTAGGGCACGAGGCCCTTGTCCTTCTGCGTCAGCGGATCGTCGTAGGTCCGGCCGATCAGACGCTTGATCGCGAAGAAGGTGCGCTCAGGATTGGTCACGGCCTGCCGCTTGGCGGGCTGGCCGACGAGGCGCTCCCCGTCGTCCGTGAAGGCGACGATGGACGGGGTGGTGCGGGCGCCTTCCGCATTCTCGATGACCCGCGGCTGCGTGCCTTCCATGACGGCCACGCAGGAATTGGTGGTGCCGAGGTCGATACCGATCACTTTACCCATGGTGGGATCCCTCTGTTGGATTTTTCAAGCAGACCGCCGAGCCCCGAAGCAGCTCGACCCATGGCGGTTGAAAACGTCTGGTTTGAGAACGGGATGGTCCGAAGCGCATCGCCCTGGCGGGCTGTGCTTCCCAGGCCTCGTCCCGTGTCCCGCCGCATATAAGAAGACGGCTACGCCGCCGCAAGAACGGCCGCAAGAACGGCGCTCAACGGTTGAGCGGCGGGCGTCATCCTTCGCCGCGCCGGGACCGCTTTCCGAGGCGCGACACCGAGAGGAAGGCTTGTTTGTTGCCAGGCTGCCACGTCCGCGCCACGGGTGACGTGCTAGGACACCGGCATATGGCTCATGCATACCGCCCGTGAAGTGGCGGCAAACCGGGAGGCCGACCGCCTGATGTTCCTGCCCGTGTCCGAAAGGGTTTTCGCGAAGAAGCCTCGCCCGTTGCGCGTCGCGACGGGGGCGTTGCTCGTGCTCGCCGGCCTGGCCGTGGTCCCGGCCACCCCGGCGCGGGCGCAGAACTTCTTCGAGGAGCTGTTCGGCATCGGGCGGGCGGCCCGTCCGCCGCAGCCGCCGCGCAACGTACCCGTCCAGCCGCCGCCGCAACCCACGGAGCCGGGCGCTCCGGTACCGGGCGAAGGCGCCGAGACGCGGCCGAGCGTGCCGGCCCAGCCCCGCCAGCCCGTGGTGCTGCGGGTGCCGGCCGAGGACAACGTCGCGGGTCAGGACCTGCTGCTGAATGGGCTGAACGGATCGCTGAAGATCGAGCGGAGCGGTTCGGCCTATACCGCCCAGATGACGCTGCCGGGCACCAAGATCTCGCAGCCGACCGAGAACTGCACGGTCAAGCTCGACGGCGGCAAGCCGATGCCGCTGAGCGCCGAAGGCCGCGCACAGGGCGTCTCCCGCTTCTCGACGGCGAGCGCCGAATGCCCGCTGCGCTTCGAGATCCTCGACGGCAGCGTGCTCGCCACGCCGCTCGGCTCGGGCTCGGCCTGCACCTTCACGGCGGCGGATTGCGAGACGACGCCGTCGGGTCTGTGGGGACCGAACGCCGCCGCACTGCTCTCGCAGGCGGGCGAGTTCGACACCGCCCGCGGCGTCGCCGACAAGGCGGTGCGGGACAATTACAAGATCATGACCCAGCGGGCGCGAGGCGGCGACGTCCGCCCGATCGTGCAGGAACAGGCGGCGTTCTCCTCCGACCGCGAGCAAGCCTGCCGGACCTATGCCCGCGAGGGCGCGCACGGTTATTGCCACCTGCGCTTCACCGAAGCGCGGGCGATCGCGCTCGCAACCCGGCTCGGCGCCAACACCGCGACGCCGACGGCGGCGAACGCTCCGGCACGCCCCCGTCGCAGCCGTGCACCGGTGGAGGGGATGAACCCCGACGCCCAGGGGGCGGAACCGTTCGCCGACCAATAGGCCGCGTGGCGCTTCTCACAACGCCGTAGGCATCGTCGCACGGGCGGAACTCTGCGTTTGGCGCGGATGTTGGCCGGAGGTTCACGCGAAGCGAGCCCGGCCATGCCCGACGAGAAGATCGAAGCCTATACCGACCCGGCCGGCGGATGGGGGTCGGCCCGCTCGCTCATCGACATCCTGACCCGCGAGGAGATCCCAGCTTCCGGCGCGGCGATGCTGATGAAGCAGAACAAGCCGGGCGGCTTCATGTGCGTGTCCTGCGCATGGTCGAAGCCGGCCAAGCCGTCCACGTTCGAGTATTGCGAGAACGGCGCCAAGGCGACCGCCTGGGAGCAGACCCGCAAGCGGATCGGCCCCGACTTCTTCGAGCGCCACTCGGTCACCGAATTGCTGACCTGGCCGGACTACGACCTCGAGGAGAAGGGCCGGCTCACGCACCCCCTGCGCTACGATCCGCAGCGTGACCGCTATGTGTCCGTCTCCTGGGAGGAGGCCTTCGCGGAGATCGGCCGCGAGCTGAAGGCTCTGCGCGAGACCGATCCGACCGCGGCCGTGTTCTACTCGTCGGGTCGGGCCTCGCTGGAGACGAGCTACATGTACGCGCTGTTCGCGCGCATGTACGGCAACAACAACCTGCCCGACTCCTCCAACATGTGCCACGAATCGACCTCGAAGGCGCTGCCGCAATCGATCGGCGTGCCCGTCGGCACGACGGTGCTGGAAGATTTCGAGACGACCGACCTGATCCTGTTCTTCGGACAGAATGTCGGTTCGAATTCGCCGCGGATGCTCCATCCGCTGCAGGACGCCCGCCGCCGGGGCGTGCCCATCATCACCTTCAACCCATTGCGGGAGCGCGGGCTGGAGCGGTTCACCAACCCGCAATCGCCCGTTGAGATGCTGACCCATTCCTCGACGCAGATCTCGACCCAGTACCATCAGGTGAAGGCCGGCGGCGACATCGCGGCGCTCGGCGGCATCTGCAAGGCGCTCTTCGCCATGGACCGAGAGGCGCAGGCGGAAGGGCGCCCGCGCATTTTCGATATCGATTTCATCGCCGAGCACACCCACGGCTTCGATAAGTTCGAAAAGTTCTGCGACCGGCTCGAATGGCCGGCGCTGGAGACCAAGTCCGGCCTGAGGCGCGAGGGAATGGAGGCGGCCGCCGCCGTCTACGCCCGCGCGCGGGCGGTGATCGGCATCTACGGGATGGGTCTGACCCAGCACCGCCGCGGCACCGAGACGGTGCAGATGTTCGTCAACCTGCTGCTCCTGCGCGGCAATATCGGGCGGCCCGGCGCCGGCATCTGCCCCGTGCGCGGCCACTCGAACGTGCAGGGCCAGCGCACCGTCGGCATCGCCGACGAGCCGTCGCTGGTGCCGCTCGATAAACTCAAGGAGATGTACGACTTCGAGCCGCCCCGCGAGAAGGGGATGAACACGGTCGAGACCTGCGAAGGCGTTCTCTCCGGCAAGGTGAAGGCCTTCGTCGGGCTCGGCGGCAATTTCATCCGTGCGGTCCCCGACACGAAGCGGATGGAGGAGGCGTGGCGCTCGCTGCGTCTTACCGTCCAAGTCTCGACCAAGCTCAACCGCTCGCATCTCGTGCACGGTGAGGTTTCCTACATCCTGCCCTGCCTCGGCCGGATCGAGGTGGACGAGCAGGCGAGCGGGCCGCAGGCGGTGTCGATGGAGGACTCGACCTCCTGCTTCCACGGCTCGCGCGGCGTCGCCCGGCCGGTGAGCGACCATGTGCGCTCGGAGCCCTGGATCGTGGCGCAGCTGGCCAAGGCGACGCTGCCGGCCAACCCCAAGGTCGATTGGAACGCCTGGGTCGGCGATTACGCGCGGGTGCGCGACGCCATCGAGGCGACCTATCCGGAGAAGTTCAAGAACTTCAACGCGCGCCTGTTCGAGCCCGGCGGCCAGCACAAGCCGATCGCCGCGCGTGAGCGCAAATGGGAGACGTCCACCGGCAAGGCGAACTTCATCGTGCCGCCAGACGGGCTCGACATGGACCCGGACATGAAGAGCGACCGGCGCGACGTGCTCGACCTCATCACGCTGCGCTCGAATGACCAGTTCAACACCACGATCTACGGCTATCACGACCGCTTCCGCGGGGTGAAAGGCACCCGCCAGGTGCTGTTCATGAACGAGAACGACATCGAGCGGCTGCAACTCGCCGATGGTGAGACCGTCGATGTCGTGACCGAGGCCGCCGACGAGTTCGCCCGTGAGGTGAAGGGCCTGAGGATCGTCAAGTACGACATCCCCGCCGGCAATTGCGCCGGCTACTACCCGGAGCTGAACGTGCTGATCCCGCTCTGGCACCATGATGCCCAGGCCAAGGTGCCGGCGGCCAAGGCGATTCCCGTGCGGATCGCCAAGGCGGCGACATTGGCCGTAAGGGACTGATCCGGGGGTTGTCCGGCTCCGGCGGCTCGGCGCACGACGGCGTTCAAGATTGTACGGTGTGCAAATCATCACTTGCACGCTGTGCAAACCAGGCTCATCCCTAAGGGCGTGACGACGCGGTCACGCCCTCGGAGTGATGCCATGTTGACGCTGTTGCGAACCCTCGCCCGCGGCGCTGCCGCCCAAGCCTGCGAGGAGGTCCACGACCGCCACGCCCTCCTCGTGCTCGATCAGCAGATCCGCGAGACCGCCGCCGATCTGGAGCGCGGCCGGCGCATGTTGGCTGCAGCCATGGCCGGGGACAGCGCGGAGGCGCGGCGTCTCACGCAGGTCGAGGCTCGCGCCGCCGACTTGGAGACCCGCGCCGTGGCCGCGCTTGTGGCGGGCCGCGAGGATCTGGCCCGTGAGGCGGCCGAGGCGATCACGAGCCTTGAGGCCGAGCGGGACGCTCTGCGCGCCGCACGGGCGACCTTCGCGGCCGAGGTGGTCCGGATGCGCGCGGTGCTCGCCGACGCGACCCGGCGACAGGCGGCCCTGGAGCGCGGGCGGCGGGTCGCGGCGGCGTCCGAAGCGGTCCGGCGTCTGCGCCGGACGGAGGGCGTGCGGGATCGCGCGACGTTGCGGGAGGCCGAGGCGACGCTGGCCCGGCTTCAGCGGCTCCAGGCCGAGGCAACGGATACCGACGACGCGCTGGCCGCGATCGAGACGCCCGAGGAGACCCTTGCCGAGCGCCTCGAACGGGAGGGCTTCGGGCCCCGGACGCGCCCCTCCTCCGACGACGTGCTCGCCCGCCTGCGAAGCCGCGCCGAGGCCGCCCGCACCGCTTCCGTCTGATCCGCCCTCCCGCGTTCCAAGGAATTCAGCCATGTCCCAAGAGACTGCACAGCATACCGGCGCCTGGGTCGTGTTCACCCAAGCCTCCTTCGTCGCCTCCGCCGCACTCGTCGGTTTCGGCATCCTTTTCATGCCCCTCGACTTCTGGATGAAGGGCTATCTTGCCATGGGCACGGTGATGCTGGTCCAGTCCTGCATCACCGCCACCAAGACGCTCCGCGACGTCCATGAGGGCCGCCGCATGGTCAATCGCCTGGAGGATGCCCGCACCGAGCGCCTGCTGATGTCGGTCGGCAAGGAGTGACGCAAGGAGCCATGCAAGGAGTCATTTAAGACGGCGGCCTCGGGAGACTCGACGCGCGCCCGCGACGGTCCATATTCCGTGGCATGGACAGTTCGGACGGAGCTCACGCGCGACGGCAGGCGATCATCGATCGCTTGCTCAGCGACGCCCTGCGCCCGGCCGGCGGGATCGTGCTGCCGAGCCACGATGCCCTGCCGGCCGACATCCGCATGACGGTCGATCGCCTGCTCGCCAAGGCGGACGCCGAGCGCCGCCGCTCGCTGACCTACGACGACCTCGAAGAGGCGTTGCCGCCGCGCGACGTGACCGCCGACGATCTGGAAGCGATCTTCTGGGTGCTGGCGGAATACGGGATCGAGCTCGACGAGGGCGATTAGGCATCGTCCCAAAGGGTGGTCGCCGGCTTTTGGGATGAGACGATGCGTCGAAGGCTCAGCCTTCGGCTCCCAGGAGCAGTCGTGCCGCCGCCGCGCGCGCCTCGTCGGTGACGGTGGCGCCGGCCAGCATCCGGGCGATCTCTTCCCGGCGCGCATCCGCCGCGAGCCCGACCACGCGGGTCGTCACCCGTTCGGCGCTCTTCTCCGCGCCCTTGGCCGCTTTCCCCTTCACGCTGTCCTTGGCGATGCGGAAATGCGTCACCGCGCGGGCGGCGACCTGCGGCGCGTGGGTCACGGCCACGACCTGAACCTGCTCCGAGAGACGGCCGAGCCGCGCGCCGATGGCGTCGGCCACCGCGCCGCCAAGGCCGGTATCGATCTCGTCGAAGATCAAGGTCGGCGCCGAGCCCTTGCCGGCGAGCACGACCTTGAGCGCCAGCATGAAGCGGGACAGCTCGCCGCCGGAGGCGACCTTCATCATCGGGCCAGCGCGGGTGCCGGGATTGGTCTGCGCCCAGAACTCGACCCGCTCGGTGCCGGCGGCGTCGCGCGAGGCTTCGTCCACGGTGATCTGCGTGATGAAGCGGGCGCCCTCCAGCTTCAGCGGCGGCAACTCGGCCTGCACCGCCGCATCGAGCGCCTTGGCCGCCTTGCGGCGCCCATCGCCGAGCCGCTTGGCGGCCTGGGCATAGGCCGCTTCCGCCGCCGTGAGTTCGGCTTCGAGCCCGGCAAGCGCCTGCTCGCCGGCATCGAGGGCGGCCACGTCCGCATCGTAGCGGCTTCGCAAGTCGGCGAGGTCGTCGGCCGGGACCGAATATTTTCGCGAGGCGGCGCGCAGGGCGAACAGCCGTTCCTCGACACGCTCCAGCTCGCGCGGATCGAACTCGGCGGCGAGCACCGCGGCATCCAGGGCGGCGCGCGCCTCGTCCAGCGCGACGAGGGCGGCATCGAGGGCGGCGATGCTCGGATCGACCAGGGTCGGCACCGTGGCGCTGCGCCGCTCCAGGCGGCGCACGGCGGAGGAGAGATGCGGCACGAGCGAGCCGGAGCCGCCGACGAGGTCGAGCGCCTCGTTCAACTCGCGGGCGACCTTCTCGCCCTGCTGCATCAGCGTGCGGCGCTCGGCGAGCTTCGCCTCCTCGCCCGCCTGCGGATCGAGGGTGCCCAGTTCCTCCACCGCGTGGCGGAGAAAGTCGGCTTCCTTCTGCGCGGCCTCGACGCGTTCGCGCTGCTCGGCGAGCGTCGAGCGGGCGGCGCGCACACGTTTAGCGGCCGACGCGACCTGCGTCAGCGGGCCCTGAAGCCCGCCGAACGCATCAAGGATGCTGCGGTGTGTGGTGGGGTCGGCCAAGGCCCGGTCGTCGTGCTGACCGTGGATCTCGACGAGCGCCGTGCCGATCGCCCGCATGGTCTGCACGCCGACCGGCTGGTCGTTGACGAAGGCGCGGGTACGCCCGTCGGCGAATTGCGTGCGGCGCAGGATCAAGTCACCGTCGGTGTCGATCTCGGCGGCTGCCGCGACGGCGCGGGCGGGATGGTCGAGGGCCACGTCGAACACGGCGGTGACGCCGCCCTGCGCCTCCCCCTGCCGCACGAGACCGCCATCGCCGCGCCCCCCGAGCGCCAGGGCGAACGCGTCAAGCAGGATCGACTTGCCCGCACCGGTCTCGCCCGTGAGAACGGTGAGCCCCCCGGAGAAGGTCAATTCGAGCTTGTCGAT
This sequence comes from Methylorubrum sp. SL192, assembly GCF_026672325.1. Lineage (NCBI taxonomy): Bacteria > Pseudomonadati > Pseudomonadota > Alphaproteobacteria > Hyphomicrobiales > Methylobacteriaceae > Methylorubrum > Methylorubrum sp. SL192. The sequence continues at coordinate 2,176,450 of NZ_JAPPQV010000003.1, read as the reverse complement.
CAGAACGATGTCGCGGATCGCGAGCTGGACGAGCATGAAGCGGCGCCAGAGCCCCTTATTGGATTGTGCGCGGGTTTAGCCGTAAGCGGAGAGGACTTCATCCGGAAAGTGCTGCGGGGCCCGCGACCGACGATCGGCCGCGCGACGGCCCCAAGGCAGGCTGCTCCATTCATCCGGCTGAAGGCGTCTGGAGAGCCATTGCATGCGTGTGGTCGCGGTGAGCCGAGTGCTCGATGAGGTCGATGTCATCGAGGCGTTCATTCGGCACGCGGCGGCCTTCGTCGATCATCACATCATTCTCGACAACGGCAGCCGGGACGGGACCGTCGAGATCATCCGAAAACTCGCCGAAGAGGGGCTTGCGCTCACGGTCTACCAGTCGCCGTCGATCTGCTTCTCCGAGCGGGACATGAACAACTGGCTCTACAACGAGGCGGTCGACCGGCACGATGCGGATTGGGTCGCCTGTCTCGACAGCGACGAGTTCTACGACGAGCGTCAGCTGCCGGGAGGATTGCGGAACTACCTCCAAGAGCTGGAAAACGCCGGCGGGAACGTCGTCGCCGTCCGGGTCCCCTGGGCTCACTACAACTATACGACCCGGGATGATGCAGGAGAAAACCTCGTCCCGCGCCGCATCACTCATCGCACGGAGATCGCCAGCGACGGCAAGATCATCGCGAGCTGGCGGTTGGCGAAGGAGAAGGGCCTCGTGCTTGAGGGACAGCACGACGTGCATCTGCCGGAGGGTAGCCGCGGCACGGTGGTCGTCGAGCGGCGGCTCTGGATCGCACATTTCTCCGAGCGCAACGCGGCGCAGTACGTCACCAAATTCGTGAGAGGGTGGGCAAAGATCCTCACCGCCGGGCAAGCCTGCCAGGATCGGGGCTTCTCGGCCCATTACCGCGGACCGTTCGAGCTTCTCAGAGACCATCCCGAGACGCTGCTGAGGTCTGACGAGTTCCTCGAGAGAAAGAACGAGGACCGAAGCGCCATCCATGACCCGATGGATTACCGCGGCGGCCCCCTTCGCTACACGCCTCCGAACGATCCGGAGATGCAGTCGGTCCGAGCGCTCGTCGGATTCCTCTCGGATGTCTGCGCGCGCTACGGCGAACTTACCGATGCGTTGCCCGTGGCAAGGGCCTATTCCGAGCGAATCGAGCGGCGGATCAACCGGCTCATCTGAACCGTGCTCGCCCGGCCCAAGGCCGAGGCCAAGCCCGATCCGTCCGGCGTGATGCGGCTGGCTCCGTCTCGGACGCTAAGTTTCGTCCAACGCCGATATCGCGCGTGTCTGCCAAGCGACCTGCGGCGCACGATCTCCGGACGGTCCGCGGTCAACTCCGCGTCGCGGAGACGACGGAGGGACGGAAACGAAAACAGCGCCCCGGATCTCGGATCCGGGACGCTGTTCGAAGGCTTCGCCTGTATTGCGCAAGCGCTGTGAGGAGGCCCTACTCCGCAGCGGCGGTCCGCCCAATCACGCCGCGGTAGATCTTGCTGATCCAGGAGGACTTTTCCTCCCGCGGCTCCAGGCCGCCGGTCTGCAGGAGCTTGTAGGCATCCTGGTACCAGGGGCTGTCGGGGAAGTTGTGGCCGAGCACGGCTGCGGCGGTCTGCGCCTCGCCGGTGAGGCCGAGCGCCATGTAGGCCTCGACCAGACGCTCCAGCGCCTCTTCGGCGTGACGGGTCGTCTGGTACTTGCTGACCACGTCGCGGAAGCGGTTGATCGCCGCCGGGAAGGCACGCTTCTCGAGATAGAAGCGGCCGACTTCCATCTCTTTGCCGGCGAGCTGGTCGCGGGTGATCTGGATCTTGGCCTTGGCGTCGGCGGCGTATTCGGAGGTCGGGTACTTCTGCACCAGCTCCTGGAGGGCGATGAGGGCGCGCTCGGAGCGCTCCTGATCGCGGGTCACGTCCGGGATCTGCTTATATTGCGACATCGCCATCAGGTACTGGGCGTAGGCCGCATCCTTGCTCGCCGGGTGGCGCTGGAGGTAGCGCTTCGAGGCGTTGATGGCGTCGTCGTACTTCGCGCCCTCGTAGTTCGCATAGGCCGTCATAAGCAGCCCTTTCCGCGACCAGTCGGAATAGGTGTACTGCTTGTCGAGCTGATCGAACTGCTTGGCGGCGTTCTCGTAATCCCTGTCTTCCATCTTCGCCAAGCCCTCGCTGTAGAGCTTGTCCGCGGGCGTATCCGGGATCGCCTCAGGCTTGTACTTTTCGGCGAAGAGGTTGGTCGGATCGAGGGCATCGCAGCCGCCGAGCCCGATGCCCAGGCTGAGGAGCACGGCCGCCATCGCGCCACGGGTCGGGAAGGTCACAGGCATCGCGGTCAATTTCCCTGTCAGGTCCGGCCGCTTGAGGAGCGGCGCGCGACCTACGCGCAGGCTTTTACGGTTGGCGGTCGATTCGGGCGTCAAAACGGCAGGGCGTAGGGAACCTTTAAGGCATTCCGCCTGCGACGTGGATCGAGGGCCGATGTGGCGTCCGGGTTACAGTTCGGCGGCGAAGGCGGCGAGCCCGAGGCCAGCACCGAAGTCGGCGCGGGCGGTCTCGCGGCGGATGCCCTGGCCCTCGACGATGGCGTAGTTCGCGCGGTCGGCGAACAGGGCTTCGAGGATGCCGACATTCATGCGGTGGCCGCCGCAATAGGAGCGGTAGGCGCCCTGGAGCGGCAGGCCAGCCAGCGCGAGGTCGCCGACCGCGTCGAGGAACTTGTGACGGACGAACTCGTCCGCGAAGCGCAGGCCCTCCGGGTTGACGACGGCGGTCTCGCCGACGGCGACCGTGTTGTCGAGGGAGGCGCCGAGCGCGAAGCCCGCCTTCCAGTAGCGCTCCACGTCCTTCATCATGCCGAAGGTGCGGGCGGGGGCGATCTCGCGGCGGTAGGCGGCCGGGGTCAGGTCCATCGCCTTGCGCGAGCGGCCGATCACCGGGGATTCGAAGTCGATCTCCACGTCGAGGCGGAAGCCGCGGTCGATCGGGCGGAGTTCGGCGAAGGCGCGGCCGGCCTCGATGCGGACAGGCTGGAGCACCTTGATCCAGCGGCGCGGGGCGCCGCAGAGGGCCAGGCCGACGCTGTCGATGGCCTGGACGAAAAGGCGGGCGCTGCCGTCGAGGATCGGCATCTCGGGGCCGTCGATCTCGACCAGAGCGTTGTCGATACCGAGCCCGTAGAGGGCCGACATCAGATGCTCGATGGTGGCGACGGCGCCGGTCTCGACGTCACCGATGACGGTGCACAGCTCGGTGGCGGAGACGCAGGCGAAGTGGGCCTTGATGATCCGGTCGTTGCCGGTGGTCGTGCCCGTCCGAAGGAAGGCGATACCGTGGTTGGCTTTGGCGGGGTGGAGCGTGATCTCCGCCGGGTTGCCGGAGTGGACTCCGATTCCGGTCAGCGTCACGGACGTTTTGAGTGTTGTCTGTTGGTTCGTCCGCATACCTTAGCCCTCGGCCAGGATCCTTCCCGCGCACCCCGTTTCGGGGGGCGGTATGAGAAAGTCCGTCCGCTGCTTGAAGCCCCTGCGAGCGCTGGCAGTCGATCGACCGGCCGCGCCTTCTGTCGTTCCGGAAGCGTGTATAGCTGTGGCAATCAGGCCGGCCAAATCACGGATTCTTACGATCTGTTACAGCCACGGTTTCGCCACGATCTTTGAAAAGCATTTTCTGATCAGGGTCTTAACAAGTAGCTAAACCCGGAACCTTGCGGTTCCGGGTCTGTGGCCGAAATACCCCAATGAGGGTCGATGGAGGCCGAGTTGCCCCCATCGATCCACAGGCAATCCAGGTTTCAGTTCGCCTGACGGCGAAGGAAGGCCGGGATTTCGAGCTGGTCGTCTTCCATCATCCGCGGCGGCAGCGCACGGCCCTGCGCGTCCAGATTGCCCTGAGCGGGGCGGTACTGCGGCGCCTGGGGCGCGGGCGCCCGCAGGGCCGGCTCGACGCGGGGCGCGGCGACCGGAGCCGGAGCGGCGGCGCGGGGCGCCGGCACCGGAGCGGCCTCGGCTTCCTCGCGGCGACCGCCGAAACCGACCGTGGCGAGCCGGCGCAGCAGGGTCATGCGCTTGGAATCCTGGTTCGGCTCCGGCTGGGGCTCCTCGCCGCGGCTCTTGAGGATCTGCGCCTGGGTGTGGGGCGGCAGGTCCGAGATCTGCGGCATGCGCGGCGGGCGGGCGAGTTGCGGACGCGGCGGCACGTAGGGGCCGTTCGCGGCCTGAGCAGGCTCCTGGGCCTGGGCCGGGGCCGGCTGCTCGTAAGCCGGGACGGCGGCGCGGGCCGGCGCCTGGGTCAGCACGACGTCGTGGTGGTGCATCGCCGGGGCGGGCTCGGCGCGCATCGGCTCCGGCGCTACCGGCTCCGACAGCATGGCGCGCGGGCCGGCGTTCGGGGCGAGCAGCGGCTCGGGGCCGGGACGGTGCGACGGCTGGTGGCCGTTCTGCTGCGCCGCCTGATGCGTCGAAGCGGGGCTCAGGGCGGCGGAAGCGCGGGCGCGGGCCTCGGAGCGCAGACGCTCGGCGACTTCGGCGATGCGCTGCTCGGTCTGGGCGATTTCCGGGTTGTTCGGGGAATCGGCCGAGATCAGCGCCGGCTCGATGCCGGTGGCGACCACCGAGACGCGGATGATGCCGTCGAGGCTCTCGTCGAAGGTGGCGCCGAGGATGATGTTGGCGTCGGAATCGACCTCCTCGCGGATGCGGGTGGCAGCTTCGTCGAGTTCGTAGAGGGTGAGGTCGGAGCCGCCGGTGATCGAGATCAGCAGGCCGCGGGCACCCTTCATCGACACGTCGTCGAGGAGCGGGTTAGCGATCGCCGCTTCCGCCGCGCGGTTGGCGCGGTTCTCGCCGGACGCCTCGCCGGTGCCCATCATCGCCTTGCCCATGCCGCGCATGATCGCGCGCACGTCGGCGAAGTCGAGGTTGATCAGGCCTTCCTTGACCATGAGGTCGGTGATGCAGGCGACACCCGAGTAGAGCACCTGGTCGGCCATCGCGAAGGCGTCGGCGAAGGTGGTCTTCTCGTTGGCGACGCGGAACAGGTTCTGGTTCGGGATGACGATTAAGGTATCGACGGCCGCCTGAAGCTCCTGGATGCCGGCCTCGGCCGTGCGCATCCGGCGCATGCCCTCGAACTGGAAGGGCTTGGTCACGACGCCGACCGTCAGGATGCCCATGTCACGCGCCGCGCGGGCGATGACCGGGGCCGCGCCGGTGCCGGTGCCGCCGCCCATGCCGGCGGTGATGAAGGCCATATGCGCGCCCGAGAGCTGATCGCGGATCTCGTCGATCACCTCCTCGGCGGCGGCCGAGCCGACCTCGGGGTGCGAGCCGGCGCCGAGGCCCTGCGTCACGCCGATGCCCATCTGGATCACGCGCTCGGCCTTCGAGGAGGTGAGCGCCTGGGCGTCGGTGTTGGCCACGACGAACTCGCAGCCGAGCAGCCCCGACTCGATCATGTTGTTGACGGCGTTACCGCCCGCGCCGCCGACGCCGAACACCGTGATGCGGGGCTTGAGTTCCCGGATGTCCGGAGCCTGAAGAGAGATGGCCATGTGGTCGAACCCTTCGTGACTTTCGATTGCCTGAACGACGCCTTGTGACGCCTGCCCTGTCTTGCTTGTCCCGCGCTGGCCTCGCGGCGGCGCGGGGTCGTTCTGTTGGAGCCGTTCCCCGTCCGGTGGGGTCGGGGACGCCTCCAAGTCGTTGTTTTATCGCGATGTCTTCACGCGAACCGGAAACCCGACGCGCGACATCGCTCTAGAAACTTTCCCGGATCCAGCGTCCGACCCGCGAGAAGTAGCCGTCCGTTCCCGTGCCGGCGAAGGCGCCCTGCCCCCGCGGCTCGAAATGCTCCGCATGCGCCACCTGCGGGTAGACCAGCAGGCCGACCGAGGCCGAGAAGGCGGGCCCCTTGGCGGCTTCCGGCAGGCCGCGGATGCCGAGCGGGCGCCCGATCCGAACCTGTCCCTGAAGGATGCGGCGGGCCGTCTCCGGCATGCCGACGAGCTGGCTCGCGCCGCCCGTGAGCACCACCCGGCGACCGGCCTGAGCGCCGAAGCCCGCACTGCGCAAGCGGTCGCGCACCAGTTCGAGCACCTCCTCGACCCGCGGCTTGACGATGCGCACGAGCTGCGAGCGCGGCACGTGGCCGGGTGCCTCGCCCTCGTCCTCGCCGACGCCGTGCACGGCGATCATGTCCCGCTCGTCGGAGGCCGTGGCGATGGCCGAGCCGTAGAGGGTCTTCAGCCGCTCGGCGACGGAGACCCGGGTCGAGAGCCCGCGGGCGATGTCCATGGTGACGTGGTGGCCGCCGACCGCGACCGCGTCGCAATGGACGAGGTGGCCGCCCATGAAGACGCCGACGCTGGTGGTGCCGCCGCCCATATCCACGACGGCGCAGCCGAGTTCGGCCTCGTCGTCCACCAGCGCCGAGAGGCCGGCGGCGTAGGGCGTGGCGATCACGGCATCGACGCCGAGATGGCAGTGCTCGACCGCCAGCATCAGGTTGCGCGCGGCGGCCGCCTCGGCGGTGACGACGTGGAGATCGACGCCGAGCGCGTTGCCGATCATGCCGGACGGATCGATCACCGCGCCCTGCCCGTCCAGCGCGTAGCCGGTCGGCAGGGCGTGCAGCACCGCCCGGCCGGGGCTGACGCCATGGGCGCTCGCGGTCTCGAGAACCCGCTCGACGTCGGAGCCGGTGACGGTGCCGGAGCGGACGTTCACCCGCGCCTCGAAATGCTGCGAGGCGATGCGCCCGCCGGAAATGTTGACGATGACCGACTGGACCTCGGCCTTGGCCATCCGCTCGGCGGCGTGGACCGCCTGACGGATCGCGCCCTCGGCGGCCTCCAGATCGACGATGGCACCGCCCTTGAGCCCGAGCGAGCGCTGGTGGCCGATGCCGATGATGCGGGCGAGATGGGTGCGCCCGCGCAGCGTCGACATCGCCTCGGCCGGCTGCAGCTCGGCGATGAGGCAGACGACCTTGCTGGTGCCGATGTCGAGGACCGACATGGTCGCGCTCCGACGGGCGGAAAGCGGTTTCAGGCGCGGCGTGAGGCCGTGATGGGTCTGCATCGGACGCTACTCGGCGGATACGCGACAGGGCACGGAAGAGAGTGCGGCGGGGCGGAACGCGCTCATGTCGCGGTCCCCTTTTTCGGCTTCTTGCGGCTCTCCGCCCGGGCGGCCGCAGCCTCCTCGGTCAGGCGCACCACGACGCGGTCGGCCATGCGCAGGTCCACCGCGATGATGTCCTTCTCCAGAATCTTGCTCTCCCGCTCGAGCCGCACCAGCCGGGCGAGCGCCTCGGCGGGGTCGGCCTCGGGCAGGCGGATGTCGACGCCGTCGAGCTTGAGCGTCCAGCGCCGGCCGGAGACGTAGGTGCCGGCGCGGATGCGCGATCCGAGCGGACCGGCCGCCTCGATCAGCGCGAGATATTCCTTGAGGCGCTCGTTGGCGCCCGCGCCGACGACGAGCGGCAGGTTGACGTAGCGCTCGTCGCGCAGGTCATCGATCACTTTGCCGTCGGCGGCGATCACCTGGATCTCGCCGTTCTGCTGCCAGAGCGCGGCGGGCTCGCGCTCGACCTGATTGATGACGATCTCGTTGGGGTAGAGCTTCCGCACGGAGGCGCTGGCGATCAGCTTCTCGGCAAGCAGGCGATCACGCACCCCGTCGACGTCGAGGAACGGCACGGAGGAGCGCCAGTCGATACCGGCGGTGCTCAGCACCTCGCGCTCGTACATCCGCGACAGGCCGGTGATGGTCACCCGCTCGACGCCGAAGCCGGCGATCCGCGCGAGGATGTCGAGCGGCCGGCCATTCTCGGCGACGAAGCTATCGTAGCGCCCGCTCATGACGAAGCCGGTCAGCGCGACGGTGCCGGCAAGCCCGGCGACCAGCGCCGTGCCCGCGAGCCGCGGCACGCGTGCCTCGATCGGCACCGCCGGCCGGAGCCGACGTGCCGACGAGAACCGCCTGAGGATCTTCGGGAGCCGCAGCCCCGCAAGGATCCCGCCGCTGCCGGGGTGACCGGCTGCGTTCAGCGGTTGAGAGAAGCGTCCTCCACCATCCATCGGACGAGTTCACCGAAACTCTGGCCTGCGTGGGCCGCGATCTCCGGCACAAGGCTCGTCTGGGTCATCCCTGGCTGCGTGTTGACCTCGAGGACGACGAGAGCGCCGGTTCCACCCGGCGTGTCGTCGTAACGAAGGTCGGCACGGCTGACGCCACGACATCCCAGTGCTTGATGCGCCGTTAACGCCAACTCTTGGACACGCTGGTAAATATTTAGTTTAAGATCCGCGGGGAGGACGTGGATCGACCCCCCTCCGGCGTACTTCGCATCGAAGTCGTACCACTCCCCCGAGACGGGCTTGATCTCGGTCACTCCGAGGGCCCGGTCGCCCAGCACCGCGCAGGTCAGCTCGCGACCCGCAACGTAAGTCTCTGCAAGGACTTCCTCGCCGTAGACCCACTCGTCGGAGGCGAGAATCTGGGGCGGGTGGGAGCGCTCGTCACGCACGATGATGACCCCCATGGAGGAGCCCTCGGCGATCGGCTTCACGACATAGGGAGGGGTTAACGGGTGTGACTTCGCCGCATCATGACGGTTAACGACCCGGCCCTCCGGAACGCTGACTCCGGCCGCGCGCATGACCGTTTTGGCACGTTCCTTGTGCATGGCGAGCGCCGAGGCCAGCACGCCGGAATGGGTGTAGGGGATCTTCAGGATCTCCAAGAGGCCCTGGATCGTGCCGTCCTCGCCGGCCGGGCCGTGGAGCGCGTTGAGCGCCGCGTCGGGCCGCAGCTCGGTCAGCACCGTCGCGATGTCGGGCCCGACATCGACGCGGGTGACGCGATACCCCTCCCCTTCCAGCGCCTCGGCACAGGCATTGCCGGAGCGAAGCGAGATTTCCCGCTCGGAAGACCAGCCGCCCATCAGGACGGCGACGTGCTTGGACATGGTGGGGCTCCGTAGGCGAAGGTCGATTCGGGGGGCAGAGCGATCAGGCGGGCGAGGCCTCGACGCCGATGCGCTTGATCTCCCAGTGCAGCTCGAAGCCCGAATGCTCGCGCACCCGGCGGCGCACCTCCTCGCCGAGCCCTTCGATGTCGGCGGCGGTGGCGCCGCCGCGGTTGATCAGGAAGTTGCAGTGCATCTCGGAGACCTGGGCCCCGCCCCGGATCAGCCCACGGCAGCCGGCGGCGTCGATGAGCTGCCAGGCCTTGCCGCCCTCCGGGTTCTTGAAGGTCGAGCCGCCGGTGCGCTCGCGGATCGGCTGGGCGGCCTCGCGGGCGGCGGTCACCCGCTCCATCTCCGCCTCGATCGCCTCGCGGTCGCCGGGGCGGCCGCGGAAGGTCGCGCCCGTGAAGATCACGTCGTCCGGCGCCGAGGAGTGGCGATAGCGGAACCCCATCTCGGCATGGGTGAAGCGGCGGACCTCGCCCTTCCGGTCGATGCCGCGGACCTCGACCAGCACGTCGGTGGTCTCGCCGCCATGCGCTCCGGCATTCATGCGCAGCGCGCCACCGACGGAGCCGGGGATGCCGCGGAAGAAGGCGAGCCCGTCGAGGCTGGCTTCCGCCGCCGCCTTGGCGAGCCGCATGTCGGGTACTGCGGTGCCGGAGCGAATCGTCTCGTCGTCGATCTCGACCGAGCCGAACGCCTTGCCGCCGAGCCGGATCGTCACGCCGGGAATACCGCCGTCGCGCACGATCAGGTTCGAGCCAAGCCCGATCACCGTGACCGGCACGGACGGATCGAGGGCGGCGAGGAAGGCGGACAGATCCGCCTCGTCGGCCGGGCTGAACAGCACCTGCGCCGGCCCGCCGACGCGGAACCACGTCAGGTCGGCGAGCGACTGATTTTCGAGGAGGCGGCCGCGAAGATCGGGCGCGGCGGCGCGGATGTTTTCGATTAGGTCGGGAAAGGCGGTCATCCAGGGTCTCCCCCTCTCCCCGCACGCGGGGACGAGGGCTTCGGCGACCTCGTCGTCGCCGAAGCGAGGCGGCAGCCGAGGGTGAGGGGGCGCATCCGGAGGAGGCTCTCGCGTCGAGGCCCCCTCACCATCGCCCTGCGGGCTCGTCGCGCCGACGACAGGGTCGTCGCGACCCTCTCCCCGCGTGCGGGGAGAGGGGGGAAGCGCGGCAAGGATCGTGTCTAATACGCCGATCACGTTGTCCGAAACCTCCGCGTTCCAGAAACGGAGAACGCGATAGCCGCGCTCGACCAGCCACGCATCTCTCGCGGCGTCATAGGCGCTGTCTGCATGCTGGCTGCCGTCGAGCTCGACGATCAGCCTTGCCTCGCGGCAGCAGACATCCGCCACGTAGGAGCCGATGCTCTCCTGCCGGACGAACTTGAAGCCGGCGAGACGGCGGTCGCGGAGACGAAGCCAGAGGCGGCGTTCGGCCTCGGTCGAGTCGTGCCGAAGCCGTTTGCGAAACTGTCTCCGCTCGTCGTCCGCGGAGCGCACATCTCACCCCTGCAAAGCCGCCAGCTCTCCCGGCAGCGCATAGGCCCACTGGGTGATCGTGCCGGCGCCCAGGCACACGACGTAGTCGTTCGAACCGGCGCGGCCGGCGACGAGGCGGGCCAGATCCTCCGGGCGCTCAAGGGCGACGGCGTCGCGGTGGCCGCGGGCCTTCAGGCCGGCAATCAGCGAATCGCGGTCGATGCCTTCGATCGGCGCCTCGCCCGCCGCGTAGACGGGGGCGACGATCACCGTGTCGGCGTCGTTGAAGCAGGTGCAGAAATCCTCGAACAGCGACTGAAGCCGGGTGTAGCGGTGGGGCTGCACGATGGCGATGACCCGGCCGTCGGTCGAGGCGCGGGCCGCGCGCAGCACCGCCTGGATCTCCACCGGGTGGTGGCCGTAATCGTCGAAGATCGTGGCGCCGTTCCACTCGCCCGTGCGGGTGAAGCGGCGCTTAACGCCGCCAAAGCCCGCCAAAGCCTTGCGGATCGCATCCGACGGCACGCCGAGTTCGTGGGCCACCGCCAAAGCCGCGGTGGCGTTGAGGGCGTTGTGGCGGCCGGGCATCGGCAGGACGAGATCCTCGATCTCCATGCGGAAGCCGGGGCGGCGGTCGCGGATCATCACCCGGAAGCGGCTCTGGCCGCCCTTCAGGTCGATGTCGATGAGGCGCACGTCGGCCTGCGGGTTCTCGCCGTAGGTAATGATGCGCCGGTCCTCGATATGGCCGACCAGATCCTGCACGATCGGGTGATCGATGCACATCACGGCAAAGCCATAGAACGGGATGTTGTCGATGAAGCGCCGGAACGCGTCCTTAATCGCCTCGAACGAGCCGAAATGGTCGAGATGCTCGGGGTCGATGTTGGTGACGATGGCGACATCCGCCGGCAGCTTGAGGAAGGTGCCGTCGGATTCGTCGGCCTCCACCACCATCCAGTCGCCGGCACCCATGCGGGCATTGGTGCCGTAGGCGTTGATGATGCCGCCGTTGATGACGGTGGGGTCGAGGTTGCCGGCGTCGAGCAGGGTGGCGACGAGCGAGGTCGTCGTGGTCTTGCCGTGGGTGCCGGCCACCGCGACGCAGGACTTGAACCGCATCAGCTCGGCCAGCATCTCGGCGCGGCGCACCACCGGCAGGCGGCGCTCGCGGGCTTCGATCAGCTCCGGGTTGTCGCGACGGATCGCGGTGGAGACCACGACGAGGGCCGCGTTCTCGACGTTCTCGGCCCGGTGGCCGACGAAGGTGCGGATGCCGTTCTCGGCCAGCCGCCGGACATTGGCGTTGTCGTTCGCGTCCGAGCCCTGCACCGTATAGCCGAGATTGGCCATGACCTCGGCGATGCCGGACATGCCGATGCCGCCGATGCCGATGAAGTGGATAGGGCCGAGCTTTTCGGGCAGCTTCATTTCGAAAACCTTTTGAGTCCGGGGCGCTGACGAGCCCCGGCCGTCTCGTTCCGGAATCCGACGATCACGGATCGTCGAACTCCGCGCGTGCGGGGCGACCGTCGGCCGGACGCGGCAAGCCGTTCGGGCTTGCCGCAGATTTCAGGTCGCGGCCGCCGTCTCGGCGACGAGCGCGGCGAGGCGGTCGGCCGCGTCGAGGATGCGGGCGGTTTTGGCCGCAGCGGCGGCCTGGGTCAATTTCCGCGGTGCTTCGAACAAATCCACCAGCTCGGCGGCGAGCCGATCGGGAGTGAAGGCGCTCTGCGGAATCGAGAGCGCGGCACCGATCTGGGCCAGCGTCGCGGCGTTGGCCGCCTGATCCTGATCGAGCGCTCCGGGCAGCGGCACGAGGATGGCGGGCCGGCCGATGGCGGCGAGTTCGGAGACCGTCGAGGCGCCGGAGCGCGCCACCACGAGATGGGCGCTCGCCATGCGGCCAGGCAGATCCTTGAAGAAGGGGGCGGCCTCGATCCCGCCGAGCCCCATGGCCAGGTAGCGGTTCTGCGTCGCGGTCAGATCCTCGGGCCGCGCCTGCTGCACGAGGTGAAGGCGGGCGCGAAGGTCTTGCGGCAACTTTTCAATCGCTGCCGGCACCACCTCGCTCATCACGCGGGCCCCCTGGCTGCCGCCGAACACGAGGAGCCGGAGCGGCGCCTCCGCGTCGAGGGACGGATAGGGCGTCTCGGCCACGGCCAGCACCGCCGGGCGGATCGGGTTGCCGGTATGGACGCGGCGCGCGGTCGCCTTCTCGGGCACGCCGCGCACCTCCTTGAAACCGGTGGCGATGACGCGCGCGCCCTTGGCGAGGAAAGCGTTGGCCCGGCCCATCACTGCGTTCTGCTCGTGCAGGATGGTCGGGACCCGCAGCAGCTGCGCCGCCAGCATCGGCGGCACGGTCGGGTAGCCGCCAAAGCCGACCACCGCCGCCGGGTTGAGGCGCCGCACGGCGCGGGCGGCCTGACCGAAGCCGCGCCCGAGCGTGACGACGGCGCCGGCCCGGCGCAGCACCGAGCGGCCCGAGGGCGTGGCCGAGGCGATGGTGACGATCTCTTCCGCCGGGAAATCGCCCGCGATCGAATCGACGCGGGCATCGGTGGCGAGCGCGACGCGAATCCCGCGATCCTTCAGAGCGTAGGCGAGACTCTGGGCCGGGAACAGGTGACCGCCGGTGCCACCGGCGCAGACGAGAACCAGGGGGGTGAAAACGGTCACTGCATCAGTCCCGGAACGGCCGAGGGCATGGTGCCGGGCGGGCGCTGGTTGACCGCCGTGGTGCGGGGGCGCTTGCGGGTGAGGGCCACGAGGAAGCCCATGCCGAGCGCCAGCGAGATCAGCGAGGAGCCGCCGTAGGAGACGAACGGCAGAGTCATGCCCTTGGCCGGCATGAGCTGCGTGTTCACCGCCATGTTGATGCAGGCCTGCAGGCCGAAGAGCGTCGTCAGACCGGTAATGGCGAGCCTCGTGAAGGTGTCGTCGGTGCGGCGCGCGAGTTTCAGCCCGCGGATGACGATGTAGGCGAAGAGTGCCACGAGGCCCAGGCAAACCAGCACGCCGAATTCCTCGCCGGTCACCGAGAAGATGAAATCGGTATGCGCGTCGGGCAGGTGGCGCTTGGCCACGCCCTCGCCGGGGCCGGTGCCGAACCAGCCGCCGGAATTGAACGATTCGCGCGACCAGACCTCCTGGAAGCTGTCGCCCGATTCGGGATCCATGAAGCGGTTGATGCGCTCGCGGACGTGGTGGAGGAAGGTGTAGGCGGTGAAGACGCCGACGATGCCGGCAAATCCGAGACCCGCCACCCAGAACCAGTGCAGCCCGGCGACGAAGAACAGGGTGCACCACACCATCGTGATCAGCATGGTCTGGCCGAAATCGGGCTGGAGGATCAGCGGCACGATGGTCATCGGCAGCAGCATGAACGCGAAGATGACGCCAGGCATGTCGCGGCGGTTGGCACCCTCCGAGAAGGCCCAGGCGGTAACGACCACGAAGGCGGGCTTCACGAATTCCGACGGCTGGAGGCCGAAGGAGCCGAACTGGATCCAGCGGTGCGCGCCCTTGATCTCGGGGCCGAACTTGCCGGCCAGGATGCAGAGCACCACGCCGAGCAGCCACGTCACCAGGGCGAAGCGCCGGATATGGCGCACCGACAGGAACGATACGGCGATGATGAGCAGGACGGTGGGGGCGAGGTACATCGCCTGCCGGTTGAGGAAATAGAAGGTCGGCAGGCCGATGCGTTCGGCCACCGGCGGTCCGCCACCCATCAGGAAGACGAGACCGGCCACCATCAGGCAGCCGAGGCCCGCAAGCAGGCCGCGATCGACCGTCCACCACCAATCCGCGAGGGGGCTGCGTTCGGCGCGCGACATCATGGCGAGGGGCTCGTCTCCAGCCGGCCGGTCCCGCGAAGAGACGCGGATGGCCAGCCCGGATGGTGGAACGTAAGGGTTAACGGTGTCTTGCGGTTCGCGACGAGATCGGCCGGGCGTTGCCGATTGCCGGTCAGCCATGCACCGCGAATGGATGCGGCGGCTTTGCGTGCGCGGGGCGCCCATGATACTGGCCCCTGCCAACCCGATCCCGCTGGCCGCGACCTTCCGGCCCGGCGCAACACTCGTCTCCGGAGTTGGTTTCCATGGCCCGTATCAGCGCTGACTCGATCATCGAGGGCCTGACCTTCGACGACGTGCTGCTGCGCCCCGCCGCCTCTTCGGTGATGCCGGGCGAGGTCGATATCGCCAGCCGCCTCACCCGCACGATCCGGCTCAACATGCCGATCATCGCCTCGGCGATGGACACCGTGACCGAGGCGCCGATGGCCATCGCCATGGCGCAGAACGGCGGTCTCGGCGTCATCCACCGCAATCTCGAGCCGGCCGAGCAGGCCGAGCAGGTCCGCCTCGTCAAGAAGTACGAGTCGGGCATGGTGCTCAACCCGATCACCATCCACCCCGACGAGACCCTCGCCGACGCCTTCGAGGTGATGAAGCGGAACCGGATCTCCGGCATCCCGGTGGTCGAGCGCGGCCCCAACGGCTCGCGCGGCAAGCTCGTCGGCATCCTGACCAACCGCGACGTGCGCTTCGCGACCAATGCCGGCCAGCCCGTGGCCGAGCTCATGACCCGCGACCGGCTCATCACCGTGCGCGAGGGCGTGACGCAGGACGAGGCCAAGCGGCTGCTGCACCAATTCCGCATCGAGAAGCTGCTGGTGGTCGATGACCACTATCGCTGCATCGGCCTCATCACCGTCAAGGACATCGAGAAGCAGGTCACCTATCCCAACGCCGTCAAGGACGAGCAGGGCCGGCTTCGGGTCGCGGCGGCAACCACCACGGGCGATGCCGGCTTCGAGCGGGCCGAGCGCCTGATCGATGCGGGCTGCGACGTGGTCGTGGTCGACACCGCCCACGGCCATTCCCGCAAGGTGCTCGACAGCGTCGCCCGGGTGAAGCAGCTCTCCAACGCCGTGCAGATCATCGCCGGCAACGTCGCCACCGCCGAGGGCGCCCGCGCCCTGATCGATGCCGGTGCCGACGCGATCAAGGTCGGCATCGGACCGGGCTCGATCTGCACCACCCGCATCGTCGCCGGTGTCGGCGTGCCCCAGCTCACAGCGCTCATGGAAGCGGTCGAGGCGGCGCACGGCGCCGACGTGCCGGTGATCGCCGATGGCGGCATCAAGTTCTCGGGCGATCTCGCCAAGGCGATCGCGGCCGGTGCCTCGGTGGCGATGCTGGGCTCGCTGCTGGCGGGCACCGACGAGGCGCCGGGCGAGGTGTTCCTCTACCAGGGCCGCTCCTACAAGAGCTACCGCGGCATGGGTTCGGTCGGCGCGATGGCGCGCGGCTCGGCCGACCGCTACTTCCAGGCCGAGGTCAACGACACCCACAAGCTCGTGCCCGAGGGGATCGAGGGGCAGGTGCCCTACAAGGGTCCGGTCGCGGCGGTGCTGCACCAGCTCGCCGGGGGCCTGCGCGCGGCGATGGGCTATGTCGGCGCCCCGACGGTGCCGGAGTTCCAGGAGCGGGCGCAGTTCGTGCGCATCACCAATGCCGGCCTGCGCGAGAGCCACGTCCACGACGTGACGATCACCCGCGAGAGCCCGAACTATCCCAGCCGCTGATGACGGGGCCGCGCGGTTCCGTTCGGGAATCGCGCGGCGCTGCATTCAGCGTGCCTCACAAAACGCCCGATCACCGATCGTCTCCGTTCCGGGCACGGCGGCGCATCGGGCGTCTCGTGAGAGACACTTAGAGCCAGATCAGGCTCGCGATCAGGGTCAGACATTCCAGGAAGACCAGCACGCAGAGCGTGGCGGCGACGGCGCGGTCCTGTGCTGCCGTCGGGTCCGGAGAACGGATGCGCCCCATGGTCGGTCTCCGCGAGACAACAAGCGTAGGGCAATCCAGGGTTTGGCGTTTTAATAAAGATCAATCTTGGCCATGAAAGTCTCGCGGGCCGCAAAAAGTCTCCGCAGGCCTGGGGGTGGCCGCGGAGAGAAGTCTTGGGAGGAATGCATCGAGCCGCGAGGGTCCGCCGACGCTCCGGAACTCGAGCGGCGACTTCGGCTGGTGCAACCGAAGCCTCTCACAACCGGATCTGCACGCTCAATGATGTAGATCAAACCGCACGAAGTCGCTTCGACAACACGCTACGGTTTCACGGTCGAGACCGCCGGGGCGGCTCCCGCTTGCTGGTCGATCACCGTCGCGAACTCGTCCGGACTCAAGGTGATGAACCGGCGCAAAGCCTCCTGAAACTCCGCATCCTTGTCGGCGGTGGGGCAGGCAAAGCCGCGGGACTGTGTGACCTGCGCCCGCATCGCCGCCTCGTAGGGCGCCATTTCGGGCTGGAGCGCGGACATCTTCGTATCGACGGCGGCGCGCTGCGCATCGGTTGCCGTGACGCTGCAAGACCTCAGCACACCCTGCAGGGCCAGCCCCACCGTATAGGTGGCCATCCGTGCCCGTGGCGGCAGCGGCGGTGCGGCGGCGACCGCTGGCCCGTTCGAAGGAGCCGCGGCGCAGCGTCGCAGGGCGGCGACGGCGGCAGCGAGATCGGGAGCCACGAGCGGCTTATCGCCGTCCGCGAACCGCAGGGACAGCGTCCGCGCGTCCAGCAGGGCCGGCACGATCGTCTCCGGAAGCGCCGTGCGCAGGATCTGGCCATCCCCGGTCCAGATCAGCGTCGCGCCGGCCGGCTTCCCATCGAGCAGAATCGGCACGCTGAACCGGTCGCTCGCCGAGAAGTCCCAGTTCCGGTCGGCGACCGCCAGGGTGAGACCGCCCCGATCGATCGAGACGATCACGACGCCGGCGAGTTCGCCCTGCGCATCCTTCTCGGTGTGGGTCATCCGGCAGGCGGGGGAAGCGGTTTCGCTGCCACGGCGCTCCACCGTCCAGCCGCGCACGGTCTCGAACGGCGCGCGGTCCGCGGCGGCGAGCGGGCCGCCGAGGAGCGTCGCCAGCATCGCTGCCGTGACGGGTGAGAGGCGCACGCGAACACTCCCGCGGGGACGGCCGGCCCCCGCCGCCCGCGGAATGCGGGATGGCCAGCCGGCCGGGGAAGCCTAGCCGCAGCCCGCCGGCGCAACCAGCCTCGAAGCCGGCGTCTCTCACAGCGTTTTATGGGCAGAGGCGAAGACGGGCTTCGCCCGACCCGCGGGCTCGGCCCGCCCTCGCGCCGAACCCCGCACCGTATTCGCGGTCGCGAAGCCTTATGCCAAATCCGGTCGATCCTTTCGGGATCGCGGATTTGGCCTGGCTCATCTGCCGCGCGGGCGGAGTGATACAGTCCCCGCTCCAATCGAGCGGGAGCCGTCTTACAGCTTCGAATCGGAGGGGGTGTTCGGGCTCTTCTCCGGCGCGGGCTGCTTTTCCAGGGCGGCGACCAACTCTTCGGGGCTCAGCTCGACGAACTTCCGCAGGATTTCCTGGAAGTCCGCCTGCTTGTCCGCCGCGGGGCAGGACTCGCCGTTGCGCTTCAATTCGCTGCGCACCTGCGCTTCGAGCGGTGCCATCTCCGGCTGGAGCGCGGCCATCCTCGCTTCGACGCCGGCGCGCTGCTTGCCGGTGGAGGGGACGTCGCAATCCTTCAGCACGCGCTGCACGGACACCCCGATCACGTAGGCCGCGATTCGCTGCTGCGACGGCGCGGGGGGCCCGACGGGGGCAGCCTGCGGTGCCGCAACCGCGGCGGGTTTGGCCGGCGTGGCATCGCAGCGCCGCAGGGACTCGTAGCCCGCCGCGAAATCCGGGATCCGGAAATCGGCGTCGCTGTCCTCGAAGCGCAGGATCACGGTCTTGGCCGCGAGCAGATCGGGAACGACGCTGTCCGGCAGCTGGGTGCGCAGGGTCTTCCCGTCGCCGATCCAGGTCGTCTTCACCTTGATCGGCTTCTTGTCGAGGAACAGCGGCACCTTGACCGACTGCTCCTTATCGAAGTCCCAGCCCTGATAGACCAGCACCATGACGGCCGTGGAATCCCGAAGAGCGAAGACGACGGCATTGGCAGCGTTGTTGTCGTCCTTGTCCTCGTAGGCGTGGGTCATGATGCAAGGATTGGCACTGGTATCGCCGACCGTCCGCTCGACTTCCCAACCCTTCACGACTTCGAACGGCTGGCGTTCCGCGGCCGAGACGGGTTGTGCGAAGAGGGCGGGAAGTAGTCCGGCCGCCAGAATGGCGAGGGTCGGCAGGGTGCGCATGAGTGAAATCCGCAAAAGCCAGCAATCGCCGGTGCGGAATGCAGGGGCCGTCTGGTGGACCCAAGCTTTGCCGCGGGATCGTTACGATTCCTTCGTGGCGCGCGGCGCGCCGACGTCTCGAAAATCACCAGCCGCATCCCGTTTTCGGCGGGGTGCGGGCGGCGAGGCTTCGGCGTATGTGAGGACGCAACAGGAAAGGGAGGACGATGCGGATTCTCGTGGTCGGAGCCGGCGCGACGGGCGGCTATTTCGGGGCGCGGCTCGTGGAGGCCGGGCGGGACGTGACGTTTCTGGTGCGCCCGGCGCGCGCGGAAAAGCTGGCGGCGCGGGGCCTCTCGGTCCGTAGCCCGGTCGGCGACATCCGCATCGATGCGCCGAAGACCGTGACGGCGGACGCGCTCGCCGGGGCCGGGCCGTTCGACCTCGTCCTCCTCTCGGCCAAGGCCTACGACCTCGACTCGGTGGTCGCGGACGTGGCGCCGGCCGTCGGACCCGGCACGGCGGTGCTTCCGATCCTCAACGGCCTGCGCCATCTCGACGTGTTGGATCAGGCGTTCGGCGCCGACCGGGTGCTGGGGGGAAGCTGCGCCATCGTCGCGACGCTGACGGGTGACGGCGAGATCCGGCAGATGACCGATCTGCACACGCTCACCTACGGCGAGCGCGACGGGACGCGCTCCGAGCGGATCGAACGCATCGAGGCGCAGATGGCGGGCGTGCGGTTCCAGCCGCGTGCCAGCGACAAGATCCTGCTGGAGATGTGGGAGAAGTGGGTCTTCCTCGCGACGCTTGCGGGATCGACGACCCTGATGCGCTCGGCGCTCGGCGACATCGTCGCGGCGCCCGGCGGCCGGGCCTTCATCGAGGCGCTCCACGACGAGTGCCAGGCGGTGGCCGGCGCCAACGGGAACGCCGCCCGCGAGAAGGTCTTTGCCGGCGCCCGCAAGATGCTGACGGCGGAGGGCTCGGCGATGACCGCCTCGATGCTGCGCGACATCGAGGGCGGCGCCCGCATCGAGGCCGACCACATCATCGGAGACCTGATCGAGCGCGGGCAGGCCAAGGGCATCGAGACGCCGGTGCTCGCCCGGGTGCTGACGCACCTCAAGGCCTACGAGCACCGGCGCGCCCGCGAGGCGGCCTAACTGTCTCTCACAAAGCTCCCGCTGCGCCGTCCTCGCCAAGGCAAGAACGGTCAGAGATCGGGAGTTTCGTGAAGCACTCGAGCTGCCTCGCTTGCGCCGTTCGTCAGTAGCGGCCGGGCGGCGGCGGGGGCGGGCTGCCGTATTCGAGCTGCGTCTTGGCGTCGGGCCGGCGGGCGGGCGGCGGCACCGGATCGAGGCTGGGCGCGGCCGGCGCGGTGGAGCAGGCGGCAAGCGTGAGCGCAAGCAGGCTCGCGCAGACCAAGGGCTTCAAACTCAGGCTTACGGACGGCATCCGAAGGGTCCTTTCCTCACTTGTCCTTGACGGACAGGGCCATCGTGCCGTTCTGAACGTCCAAAGTGCCGGAAGCTCGGCCTTATCGTGTCGGGTTGCGGGTCCAAGCGTGGCCGCAAGACGGCAAGTTTAACGAAACCTTTCCGGAGCCGATCCTGACCCCCTCCGCCCGCCTCTCCGCCGCCATCGAGATTCTCGACGACATCGCCGATCGCCGTCGTCCGGCCGCCGACGCCCTCAAGGATTGGGGGCTCGCCCACCGCTACGCCGGCTCCGGTGACCGCGCCGCGATCGCCAGCCTCGTCTATGACGGACTGCGGCGCCGGGCCTCCGCTGCCTGGGTGATGGGCGCGCAGACCGGCCGGGCCATCGTGATCGGCATGCTGCGCCTTCAGCGCGGTCTGGCCGAGCCCAGCATCGCCTCGCTGTTCGACGGCGCGCGCTTCGCGCCCCCTCCCCTGACTGAGGACGAGCGCAAGCGATTGGCGGAGGGAAGCCTCGCCGATGCGCCGCCCGAGGTCGCGGGCGATGCGCCGGCCTTCGTGCTGCCGTCGCTGACCGCGCTGCTCGGCGATGCGCTGCTGCCCGAATTGCGGGCGCTCGGCCGCCGGGCCCCGCTCGATATCCGCGTCAACACCCTGAAACAGAGCCGTGAAGAGGCCTTCGCGGCGCTCGCCGACCTATCGCCCGAGATGACGCCGCTTTCGGCCCTCGGACTGCGCATCCCGCTCGGCGAGGATGGCCGCGGCCCGGCGCTCCATGTCGATCCGCTGTTTCTGGAGGGCGGGTTCGAGATTCAGGACGAGGGCTCGCAGATCGCGAGCCTGCTCGCCGGGGCGAAACCGGGCGAGACCGTCGTCGATCTCTGCGCGGGCGGGGGCGGCAAGTCGCTGGCACTCGCCGCGATCACCGGCAATGCTGCCCACATCATTGCCACCGATGCCGATCCGCGCCGGCTCGCCCCGATCCATGAGCGCCTGCGCCGTTCGGGTGCGCAGGTCGAGGTGCGCACGCCGCGCACCGGCAAGGCGCGCGCCGACGTGCTGGCCGATCTCGACGGCACGGTCGACCGGGTTCTGGTCGATGCGCCCTGCACCGGCACCGGCACGTGGCGCCGCAACCCGGATGCCAAGTGGCGCCTGCGGCCGGGCAGCCTCGCCGGCCGGCTCGCCGAGCAGGCCGAGGTGCTCGACCGGGCGGCCCGTCTGCTGCGCCCCGGTGGAACCCTCGTCTACGTCACCTGCTCGCTCCTGCCCGAGGAGAACGACGCCGCCGTCGACGGATTGCTCCAGCGCAGCGGGGCGATCCGGCCCGTGGCGACCGATCTCGCGCCCGTGCCCGGTCTCGACGAGAAGGTCCGTAAGACGGCCCGCGGCATCCAGATGAGCCCGGCGCTGACCGGCACCGACGGTTTCTATGTCGCGACAATGACACGCAAAAGCTGATCCGAGGCCGGATCGGTTGCGCGTTGATCCCGTTGTTCACCGGGACCGCGCGGGGGACAGGCCGGGGCAGCCGCCACGGACGAGATTCCTGCGCATTGCCGCGGCGGGAGTTTCGATGACGGCGAGGCCGAGACCATGACGTTGCACCGGCGAGCCCTGCTGGCCGGGACGGCGGCGGTGCTGACCGGGGCCGAGGCGCGGGCGCAGGACTCGGCGGTACCGCCGGACGTGCGTCTTCCGGTGCGTCCGCAGACCGGTGAGGTGGTCCAGCCCCTGCCGAAATCCGCGCCCGGCTCCGATCTCGAAATCATCGATCTGTGGCCGGATCTGCCGCCGGGCGGCGGTGGGCCGTTCCGGTCGGAATATCGGTTCGACGAGACCCTGACCGGCGTCATCACCGGCGTGGTGCGGCCCTGCCTTCTCGTGATCCGCCCCCAGCGCCCGAACGGCGCCGGGATCGTGATCGCGGCGGGCGGCGGCTATCTGCGCATCGACATCGGCAACGAGGGCCTGCCGGTCGGGCAATGGCTGGCACGCGCCGGCATCACCGCCTTTGTGCTGGTCTACCGTCTGCCGAGCGAGGAATGGCGTGACGGCCCCGACGCGCCGCGCCAGGACGCGCAACGGGCCATGCGCCTCGTGCGCTGGCGGGCGGAGGAATACGGCCTCGACCCCGACCGGATCGGCGTGCTCGGCTTCTCCGCGGGCGGCCACCTGATGGGCGTGACTGCGACCGATGCCGAGCAGGATCTCTACGACGATACCGACGAGGCGGACGGCCTGAGCGCCCGCCCCTCCTTCGCCGGGCTGATCTACCCGATCGTCACGATGCGGGCGCCGTTCGACCGGACCATGTCGAGCCGCCGGGTGCTCGTCGGCGACGACCCGCCCGATGCACGGCGGCGGGCCTATTCGGTGGAGGTGCAGGTCAACGAGCGCACCCCGCCGGTCTTCATGGTTCAGGCCTCCGACGACCGGATCGCGGTGACCGACCATCCGCTCCTGATGTACGCGGCGCTGCGGGCGGCGAAGGTGCCCGCCGAGATGCACCTGTTCGAGCGCGGCGGCCACGGCTTCGGGCTCGGCGTGCCGGGCAGTCCCGCAGCAGCTTGGCCCGCCCTGTTCATGGCCTGGATGCGCGGCCACGGCCTGCTGAAGTCGTAGCGACGCTGCGATCGCTCCCATGCGGACACCGATCAGCCACGGTGCGAAAGCTCTCTCGCGGGCGCGTGTCGTGCTGCGAACGATTGCCGATCCCGGGCGTTTAGGGCCATGCTTGCGAAGACACCGAGACATTCGATCCGCGCCCGAGTCACGCAATTGGCCGTTGGCATCGAGGCGGCCGACGTCGCTTCCGGCCTCTCGCTCGCGCGGGCGAAGGATCGTCCCGCCATCCAGGCCATGGGTTCGGCCAGTGAAATCGGCAGTTGGCAGGCTCTGTTTGCGTTATCGGCGACGGCCCTGGCCCTCGGCCTAGTCGCCCGTGACCGCCGTCTCGCGCATGCGGGACGCAACATGCTCAAGGCGGGCCTTGTGGCGAGCCTCGTGAAGACGACGATCAAGCGGACGGTCCACCGCACCCGTCCCAACGTGTTCATGGACGAGGGGCACTACGCCCGCGGTCGGCCTGGGACCGGCAACGGCCCCTGGCAATCCTTCCCCTCGGGGCACGCCGCCTTGAGCGTTGCCGTGGCGCGATCGGTGGCGCGCACCTATCCCAACGCCGCGGCCCCGGCCTATTGCGCCGCGGCTGCCATCGCGGCCGTCCAGGTCGTCCGCGGTGCGCATTTTCCCGTCGATGTCCTGGCCGGTGCCGTGATCGGTGTCGCCGCCGAAGCCGTCAGTCACCGCCCCTTCACGGATGAGGCCCAGCGAAACGGCTGAAGCGACCGCGGCTTTCGAGACAAAACCCTGCTCCGCAGCCGTTTTCGGGCTGAAGGGTAGAGACCGCGGCTTCCCGTGCGATGCGGATGCTGCCCGGATATCGTCTCCGCGCGATGGCGGGTCCGCCAAATGAAAACGGCCCCCGTCTCCGGGGGCCGCTCGTCGTTCTGAGATAGAGGTCGTTATCAGAAGCAGCGGCGCTCGCGCGTGATGACCACGCGGCCGAACCGGCCACGGCGCTTGGTGACGACGGTCCGGCAGCGCGGGCCGCGGACGACGCGGCGGCTGTACTGAGCCTGCTGGAAAAGGCCGTCCGTCAGCGGGGCGGCACCGGAAAGGGGAAGGGCCTGGGCCGGCGCGGCGGCGCCGAAACCTGCGATCGTGACGGCGATTCCGAAGAGGGCTGCTCTCATGGTCGGATGGCTCCTGTCCGTTTCGAGGGGCGTGCCGTGTCGCCCCGAAACCGTGAACGTAAGATTAACGGCACCGACTTGAGGGCTGCCGCATGTGCCTCCTGACCCCAGGCGCGTTGCGCCGTTCCGAGGCCTCGTCTAACCGGTATCGCAGAAGGCCCGAGGCAGCATGACCATCGATACCTCCCACCACGACAAGATCCTGATCGTCGATTTCGGCTCCCAGGTGACGCAGCTCATCGCCCGCCGCGTGCGCGAGGAGGGCGTCTATTGCGAGATCGTGCCGTTCACGAAGGCCGAGGCCGCTTTTGAGGCGCACCGGCCCAAGGGCGTGATCCTGTCGGGAGGGCCAGAATCGGTCACGACGGATCTCTCGCCGCGCGCCCCGCAAAAAATCTTCGAATCCGGCGTGCCGGTCTTCGGCATCTGCTACGGCCAGCAGACCATGGCGGCCCAGCTCGGCGGCGAGGTCGAGGGCGGCCACCATGCCGAGTTCGGCCGCGCCGAGGTCGAAATCGTCTCGGATTCGCCGCTGTTCCGGGGGGTCTGGCACGCGGGTGAGAAGTACCCGGTCTGGATGAGCCACGGCGACCGGGTGACGAAGCTGCCGGACGGCTTTGCCACCATCGCGATGTCGCGCAACGCACCCTTCGCCGCGGTGGCGGACGAGGCCCGCCATTACTACGCCGTCCAGTTCCATCCGGAGGTGCACCACACCCCGCACGGCGCGCTGCTGATCCGCAACTTCGTGCGCGACATTGCCGGCTGCTCCGGCGACTGGACCATGGGCACCTACCGCGAGGAGGCGATCGCCAAGATCCGCGAGCAGGTCGGCAAGGAAAAGGTGATCTGCGGCCTCTCCGGCGGCGTCGATTCCTCGGTCGCGGCGGTGCTGATCCACGAGGCGATCGGCGATCAGCTCACCTGCGTTTTCGTCGATCACGGCCTGATGCGCCTCGGCGAGGGCGACGAGGTCGTCCGCCTGTTCCGCGACCACTACAACATCCCCCTCGTCCACGTTCAGGCACAGGATCTGTTCATCGGCGCGCTCGAGGGCGTCGATGACCCCGAGGTGAAGCGCAAGACGATCGGCCGGCTGTTCATCGATGTATTCGAGGCGGAGGCCGGCAAGATCGGCGGCGCCGCTTTCCTCGCCCAGGGCACGCTCTATCCCGACGTGATCGAGAGCGTCTCGTTCTCCGGCGGTCCCTCCGTGACGATCAAGAGCCACCACAATGTCGGCGGCCTGCCTGAGCGGATGAACATGAAGCTCGTGGAGCCGCTTCGCGAGCTGTTCAAGGACGAGGTTCGCCTGCTCGGCAAGGAACTCGGCCTGCCCGAGAGCTTCGTCGGCCGCCACCCCTTCCCCGGACCGGGCCTCGCCATTCGTTGCCCTGGGATGATCACGCGCGAGAAGCTGGAGGCCCTGCGCAAGGCCGACGCGATCTATCTCGACGAGATCCGGCAGGCCGGCCTCTACAACACGATCTGGCAGGCCTTCGCCGTAATCCTGCCGGTGAAGACCGTCGGCGTGATGGGCGACGGGCGCACCTACGACCACGTTTGCGCCCTGCGTGCCGTCACCTCGGTCGATGGCATGACCGCCGACTTCTACCCCTTCGACATGGCCTTCCTCGGCCGCGTCGCGACGCGGATCATCAACGAGGTGAAGGGCATCAACCGGGTAACCTACGACATCACCTCGAAGCCGCCCGGCACGATCGAGTGGGAGTGAGAACGGATCGCTGAGAGGCTCGGTCTCGGGTTGGTCGGCGCAGGCGGCTTTATGCCAGCAACTGCGTCGGGACGCCGAGAACCGGGCCGGCTTCGGCGAGGCGGCGGTCGAGCGTGTAGACGGTCGCGCCGTGCATCGACGCAGTGGCGAGATGCAGGGCATCCCCGGCCCGAAGCCCGAGCGTGTGCTGATCGACGAACTTCGCCGCCACCCGGAAGTGTCCGCCAGCGACCGGCAGGACCTGCAGGCTCTCGGCCGTCAGCCTGTTGAACATCGCCAGCGCGGCCGCGCGCTGCTTCAGATCGATCTGACCCGTCCGAACTTTGATGGCGAGGGCGGACGACATCTCGGTGATGGTCCAATCGCTGATGCCGAGATCTTCAGGCTCCTGCTCGCCTAGCCATTGCTGGGTCCGCGCCGTCGATGTCTCATTGGAGAGGGCGGCGACGATCAGCGAAGTGTCGAGATACAGCATCAGGAACGGTCGCCGTCCCGCATCGAGCGGACGAGCTCGGCAGCGCCCTCGGTCTGCGGCGGCATCGTTGCCGTCAACGCTTGAAGCATACCCGTATCGATCCGCTGCCGCGGTCTTGCGACAGACGTGAGCCTCGCCACGGGCTTTCCGCGCCGCGTAATGCCGATTGATTCTCCGGCCTCGACCCGATCGACCAATTCGCTCAGGCGCCCTTTGGCATCCGCCAAGTTGATCGTGTCCATCGCCGGCTCCTGACCATCACGATGGTCATATGACGCATCGCACGAATGAGTTCCAGCGGTGCCCGCCGCATTGACGCGTCGCCGGTTGCTGCGCCGACCGCGCCACAAGGTGAGCCTCAAAGGGCTCTGGAGCCCGATGCCCGAACCCACGCTGACGGGCACACCCGCATCGTTAAGCTGTTCGACGAGTGCTACCAGAGTCCGTCCCCTTCCTCGGGCCGGGGCCCGCAGTCTATGGCGGGGCTCGACTGACCTCGTTCTGAGCCCGTGATGCGGCTGCGCCACGCCTTCGCCCTGCTGCTGACCTTCCTGCCGAACGCATCTTTCGCCGCGGCGATGCCGACGCGCGTCGTCTCGATGAACCTGTGTGCGGACGAACTGGTCCTGCGCCTCGCCGACCGGGCGCAGGTGGCGGGAATCACCGGGTTTGCCCGCGATCCGCGCGGCTCGCTCGTGGCGGACAGGGTCGAGGGCCTGCCGGTGATCCGCGGCCTCTCGGAGGAGATCGTGGCATTGCGGCCCGGCCTCGTCGTGGCGGGCGCGTTCACCACGCGGACCACCGTGGCCATGCTGAAGCGCGCCGGCTTCCCCGTGCTCGAACTCGGCGTGCCGGCTGATCTCGACGGCGTGCGCGCGCAGATCCGCACCGTGGCCGCCGCTCTGGGCCATGCGGAGCGCGGCGAGGCGATGGTTGGGGATTTCGATGCGCGGCTTGCTGCGATCACGCCCTCGGAAAAGCCGCTGCGCGCCCTGGTGATGCACCCGAACGCCTTCACCGTGGCGCCCGGCAGCCTCGGCGATGCGCTGATCCGCGCCGCCGGGCTCGTCAACGTCGCCGCCGAGATCGGCCGTGACCGGTTCGGACAGGTGCCGCTGGAGGCCGCAGCCTTGGCGAATGCGGATATCATCGTCCTGGACCAAGCCGAGCCCGGCACTCCCTCGCTCGCCGACACGCTGCTGCACCATCCGGTCCTCGTCGCGCTCCGGCAGCGGGGCCGCGTCGTCTCGATCCCGAACCGGTTGTGGACCTGCCCCGGCCCGCAGGTCGCCGAGGTGGTGGCGCGCCTCGCCGAGGCGGCTCGGCAGAGGGCAGAACGGCCGTGAACGCCCCTCTTCTCCGCACCGAGCGCCCGACGCGGCGGTTCCGCCCGGCGCGCCCGGCCCCACTCACGCTTGCCCTTGCGCTCGCCTCGGTGGTCCTCACGCTCGCCTCGGTGGCGGTCGGCTACGCACCCTTCGATCTCGTCGCGGCGGTGGGCGACCGTATCGCTGGCCGGGAGACCCTGACCGCTTTGGTGCTGTGGGAGCTGCGACTTCCCCGCGCCCTGCTCGGCGGGCTCGTCGGCTTCAGCCTCGGCCTGACCGGGGCGGTGATGCAGGGTTTCCTGCGCAATCCGCTGGCCGATCCCGGCATACTCGGCATCTCCTCGGCGGCGGCCCTCGGCGCGGTGATCGTGTTCTATGGCGGCCTTGCCGGCAGCGTGGGCCTCGCCCTGCCCCTCGGCGGCATTGCCGGGGCGGCGTGCGCCGCGATTCTGCTGATCGGCCTCGCCGCCCGCGGCAGCGGTACGCTCGGCCTGATCCTCGCGGGCGTCGGTCTTTCCAGCTTTGCGGGCGCGCTCACCGCGCTCGCCCTCAACCTGTCGCCCAACCCCTATGCGGCCCTGGAGATCGTGTTCTGGCTGATGGGATCGCTGGCCGACCGCAGCCTCGACCATGTCCTGCTCTGCCTGCCGCTGATGGCTTTGGGCTGGGCGCTGATGCTCTCGACGGCCGCCGCGCTCGACGCCCTGGCGCTCGGCGAGGACACCGCGGCGAGCCTCGGCTTCGATCTCACCTCGGTCCGGTTGCGGATGATCGCGGGGGCGGCGCTCGCCGTCGGCAGCGGGGTTGCGGTGAGCGGCGCCATCGGTTTCGTCGGGCTCGTGGTCCCGCACCTCGTGCGGCCGTGGGTCGGCGGGCGGCCGGGGGCGAGCCTATGGCCGAGCGGCTTTGCCGGCGCCGTGTTGGTGCTCGCGGCCGATCTCGGCGTGAGGCTGCTCGCCACCCGGCCCGAACTCAAGCTCGGCGTCGTCACCGCCCTCGTCGGCGCGCCGTTCCTGGTCGTCCTGCTGCTGCGGAACCGGGGGCGGCCCGCATGAGCCTTTCCGCCCACGCCGTCGATGTCGCCATCGACGGTCGCGCCCTCCTGTCCGGCGTCGGCCTCGCGCTCGAGCCCGGCCGCCTCGTCGGCCTGGTCGGGCCGAACGGGGCCGGCAAGACGACGCTGCTGCGGGTTCTCGCCGGCCTCCTTCCCCCGGCGAAGGGTGGCGTGACCCTCGACGGCGCGCCGCTCGACCGCCTCTCCCGCGAGGCCCGCGCCCGCCGGATCGCCGCCCTGTTCCAGGGGGCGGGTGTCGGCTGGCCGATGCGGGTCCGCGAGATCGTGGCGCTCGGCCGCCTGCCCCACCGCCGCGCCTTTGCCGGCCTCTCGGATGCCGATGCGGCCGCCATCGCCCGCGCCATGGCGGCGACCGGTATCGCCGACCTCGCCGAGCGCTTCGAGCCGACGCTGTCCTCCGGCGAGCGGATGCGCGTGCTGCTCGCCCGCGCGCTCGCGGTGGAGGCCGCGTGGTTGCTCGCCGACGAGCCGATCACCGCCCTCGACCCGGCCCACCAGCTCGACGCCATGGCCCTGCTCCGCGACATCGCCCGCGGCGGGACGGGCGTGGTGGCGGTGCTGCACGATCTCACGCTGGCCGCTCGCTGCTGCGACCGGATCGTGGTCATGGAGGCCGGGCGCATCGTCGCCGACGGGCGGCCCGAGGACGCGCTCACCGATGCGCGGCTGGCCGCGACCTTCGGTGTCACGGTCCGGCGCGGACAGGCACCCGACGGCACGCCCTACATCCTGCCCTGGGCCCGCGCGACAGCCAAGGAGACGAGAGATGCTGCCGACCCCCGACCCGTCTGAGGTCGAAGGCCTGCTGCGCGCCGCGCTCCACGATGCCGGCACCGCCTGGAGCCTCGGCAGCTTCGGCGCCATCGCCGAGTTCATGCGCGACGACGACGAGCCGGTGCGGCCCCTGCCGGACGCGCGAATCGGCCTCGCCACCGATCGCGGCGCCATCGCGCTGACACTCAGCCCCGGCCTCAGGCCGGTCGCCTACGAGACCGGATTCTCCGGCGGCTACAACCACGCCGTGGCCCTGTGCCTGCCCGACTCCGCCTGCGCCATGAGCGCGCGAACGGTCGTCACCGAACTCGGTCCCGACCGGGAGGCGGCGCGGGAGCAGGACCGTGCGGCGATCCTGTTCGATCTCGGGCTCGGGCTGCGGGCCGTCGATGCCTGTGTGCGCGCGAGCGATCCGGACACCATCGCCTGCCTGCGCGCGGGGGTCGGGAAGCCGGTCTTCGCCACCGACAATCCGATCGGCCCGCGCCTCGCAGCGATGAGCCCGCACCGGATCTTCCGCGCCCGCATCGGGCGGATCGAGGTCTATGCGCCGATCCCCGGCCCCGGCGGTACCAGCCCCGAAGGACCGCACACGCACGTTCTGCCCAAGCTCCTGCGGGCCGGGCGCACCCATGCGGCGACGACGCCGATCCCCGGCGGCTTCGTGCCCTGCGGCGGGCTTCACCCACCCCACCCCTACAAGGACGGGATGGGCCGCCGCATCGCCTTCGACCCCGCCCGCCACGCCGCCTTCCAGGCGCTGCTCGAACGCTGGGGCGACCCTGACCTCCTGGCGATCAAGCGGGGGCTGGCTCCGCTGGAACCCGTCTCGCCCAAACACGCGCAATCGGTCCGCCGCGTCGCCGATCTCCAGGCACGCTTCCTTCGCGGTGAGGATGCCGAGGCGCGGGCGGGCGACGAGGACCAGGGGGCCGACGCACAGGTCTGACCCGGCCCTCGCTTCAGGCACCCGAAGGCGGGGCGCGGGAGAAGCCCGCGCCGGGGCGGTCCCGCGCCGGCCGGCGGACCGTCAGAACGACAGCTTCATCCCCGCTACGAACGTGCGCGGGGGCCCGGCAAAGATCGAGCCCGTGGTGCCGGCGAGCGCGGCGCGGCCGTTCTGGGCGCCGGTTGCCGCATTGAGCGTGTTCGCCAGCGGGTTGGCTGAGCCGACATAGGTCGTGTCGAGGACGTTGCGGACCTCACCGTACAGGTCGATCCGCCGGGCGTAGCCGTTCGGCAGCAGGGCCGCGTAGTGGATGTTGAGGTTCAGGATCGCGAAGCCCGGCACCTTCAAGAAGTTGGCGTTGTCGATGAAGTAGCCGTCCTGCGCCACCACTTCGGCGAAGCCGCCGAGTCCGGCCAAGGCGCCGGCCGGCACGTCGTAGCCGACCCGTGCCAGGAGCTGATGCGCCGGTACGCCGGGAACGCGGTTGCCGGCCCGGTCGAAGCGGGCGGTGAGCGCGGCGGCACTGAGCTGCTCGACGTAGTCGGTGTAGACCTGATCGTCGAACGTGTAGGCCAGCACCCCGCGCCAGCCCGGAGCGAAGGTCCAATCCGCCCCAACCTCGATGCCGCGATGCTCGGAAGCCGGCGCGTTGAAGGTGTAGTTCAGCAGGCCCGCCCCCGGCGACTGCGTGACGAACTCGTTGTGGAAGAACTCGTAGAAGCCGGTGAGGCTGAGCCGTAGTCCCGGCAGGGGCATGAAATCGGTGCCGAGATCGAAGCCGAGATTCTCCTGCGTCTTCAGGTCGGTGTTATTGCCGGGCAGGCCGGTGGCGTTCACGAACATGCTGGAAAAGGACGGCGTCGCGTAGCCGGTGGCCACCCGGCCGCGCAGGGCCCAGTCCGGATCCGGCCGGTAGACCAGGGCAAGTTCGGGCGCCACGTTGAGGAAGCGGCGGTCGGCCTGCGCCAGGGTCGATCCGGTGCCGGCGGCCGTCGTCGCGAAGGTGCGGTTGCGCCCGATGATGCTCGATTCCTCCGCGCCGAGGCCAGCCACGGCTGTCCATTGCGGCGCGAGTTCGAGTTCGAGTCGGGCCCGGCCGCCAAGATTCGATTGCAGCGCCTCCTGCAACCCGATCAGCGTGCCGAGGCGGGCGCCGCCATAGGGCGCGCGGTTATAGACGGACGCCGCGATATCGACCGCGCTGTAGGCGAGCGTCATGCTGCCGACGGCCGGCAGGCCGAACAGTTCGCCGCGGCGCGTCAGGTCGGTCTGCACGAAATAGGAGGGCAGGCTGCCGCGTCCCGAGGTCGTGTAGAACGGCTGGTTGTAGTTGCGCTCGTCGAAGCCGACCTGCACCCGCCACGCGGTCTGCGCATCGATGTCGTGCTCCCAGCGGCCTGCGATGATCGTGCGCCGGTCGTTACGGCGGAACGCCCCTTCGCTCGCCGTCACCGGCACCCGCGGGCCGAAGGCGCCGTTCGCCAGGAGGCCGAAGGTGGTGCAGCCGGGGGCTGCCGTCGCCGCCGCGTCGCAGCCGCGCTGGTACGGGTTGATGCGGAACTGGTCGAGCGAGGACCGGGCGGGGATGTTGGCCGTGACCTCGTTGTTGATGACCTTGAGGGTGAAGCGGTTGTCGGGGCTCGGCGTGTAGCTCGCGAGCAGGTTGATCGTCTGGGTGTCGTAGGAGGAATGGTCCTGATAGCCGTTGGCGCGCACGTCGCTGGCAAACAGGCTGATCTCGAACGGACCGCTCACGCCGCCGACGCTGAAGTAGTTGCTGAGATAGCCGAAGCTCCCGGCATCGACGCCGATCTCGTAGCCGTCGATCTCGCGGCCGGTGCGGGTGCGAAAGGCCAGAGCGCCGCCGGTGGCGAAATTGCCGAACAGGGCCGATTGCGGCCCGCGGAACACGTCGATGCGCGAATAGGCGCGGGGATCGACCAGATCGAAGCGCGAGGCGCCGTCGGGCTGGGTGACGGGGAAGCCATCCTCCAGCACCACCATGTTGCGGGTGACGCCGGTGGCGC
Source organism: Methylorubrum sp. SL192 (assembly GCF_026672325.1). NCBI lineage: Bacteria > Pseudomonadati > Pseudomonadota > Alphaproteobacteria > Hyphomicrobiales > Methylobacteriaceae > Methylorubrum > Methylorubrum sp. SL192. Next base: position 2,144,261 of record NZ_JAPPQV010000003.1, on the reverse strand, counting down.
GGGCGTTGTTGCCGCGGATCGAGATCACCACGTCGCGCCCGCCATTGCCCTGGCGCAGGGTCACGCCCGGGCTGTCGAGCAGCACCGTGCCGATGGAGGTGGCGGGGCGGTTGGCGATCGTCCCCTCGCGCCCGACCGCAGTGACGACCTGCCCGGTCGGGCGCTCGATGCCGAGGGCGGCCGCGCCCGGCGGGCCGGAGACCCCGAAGCCCGGCGCACCGGACCCGGCTGCCGCTTGGCTTTGCGGCGTGCCCTCGCCGGTGACGGCGAGTTCCTCCAGGGTGACGGACTCACCGGCGGTCTGGGCCGCGGCCAAACCCGACAGGGCCAGCGGCGAAGCGGCGAGGAGCCAGGCGGCACGGCGCGCGGCGGGGTGGGAACGCATGGGACGGCTCGTGGCGGTGTGAGATCGGGGCGGGCCGCAGGGGCCCGCGAATGGCAGGCGTCAGGTGCGCGCAGCGAGGCGCAGACCTTGGGTCGCAAGGTCGAGGCCGAGCAAAACCAGGATCGCGAGGCCGGTCAGCGGGAACAGGGCGCCGAGGCCGAGCATCAGGCCGGTGACGGTGGCGACGACGCGCCGATCCCGCGGCCAGGGCGGCGTGCCGAGGCGTCCGGCCGGGCGGCGCTTCCACCACATCACCGCAGCGGTGACCGAGAGCAGGATCGTGCCGAGGCAGAAGGCGAGCATGGCAAGCTGGTTCGCCCGCCCCCAGAACTCACCCTTGTGGAGGCCGATGCCGTACTGGATCGCCCGCGCCACGGGACCGAGATCGGAAAAGTGCACGTCGATGATCGGCTGTCCGCTGTAGCGGTCCAGGGAGACCATGCGCTGACCCGTGACGTCGCGCGGATAGGCGGAGGCGGCGTAGACGCCGGTCTCGCCCAGCGGCAGCGCCAGTTCGAAGCCCCCGGGCAGAGCCATGTCGCGAAGGGTCGCGACCGCGCGGTCGATGCCGAGGGACGGCGCTCCGGAGGGGGCCGATTGCGGCATCAAGGCATCTTCGAGCGCCCAGCCGGCGCTTTCCAGGTGCGCGCCCATCGGCACGGTGGAGACGGCCTTGCCGGCCCAGAGCTGGGTCGGTTGGCCGAGCCCGGCCCGGTTCGACCACGCCCGCAATTCCTGCCCCCACCAGACTGACCAGGGCAGACCGGTGAGCGCGAGAAACAGCAGGCCCGCCCCGGCGAACAGGCCGGTGGCGGCGTGAAGATCGCGCCACCAGACGCGACGTCGCGGCGTCTCGCGCAGGCTCACGGCACGTCCCCGGCGCTGCCCCTCCCCTTGCGGCCACCACAGATAGGCGCCGGTCACGACGAGGATGATCGCGAACCCGGCCACGATCTCGATCAGGGCGTTTGCCGCCGTCCCGAACAGGGTGAGGCTGTGCAGGCCGCGCACGATCCCGAAGAACTCGCGATCCGCGGCGACACGATCGAGCACGTCGCCGGTATAGGGGTCGAGGTAGACGAGGATCTTGGCGTTGCCCTCGGCGAGGGTGACGAGGGCCGAAGCCGTGGGGCCGGCGGGCTCGGTGTAGGAGAGCGGGTTGCCCTCCGGCACCGCCTGCATGGCGTTGAAGATCAGGCGGTCGGGCTCGAGCGGGGATCGGCCCGAGGATGCGACCACGGTGCGGTGGGCGAACACGGTCGCGTTGATCTCCGCCTTGAACAGGTAGAGCGCGCCGGTGGCCGAGAGCAGGATCAGGAAGGGCAGGCAGAGCAGGCCGGCATAGAAATGCCAGCGCCATACGGCACGATAGACCGCATCGCGCGAGACGCGCAAAGCCGCCGCGGCGGTGAAACCGGCGGTGCCCGACAGGGTGGGAGGCATGGGTTCGAAATCCGCGTCTGAGGGATCGGAGCGATCGTCTCAGGCGGCGGGCGGACCTCGGGGGCTGGTGCCCTGATCGGGCGGTGCGCGGGCGCGGATCGTCGCCGCGGCGCGCCACGGCAGGGGGGCGGCGCGGGGCGGCCAGATGGCGGTTGCGGAGGCGGCCTGCGCCGGCGGGAGGAAATGGGCTGCCTGGACTTGCGTGCAGCAGGCGTGATGGCCGCAGGGCTGCTCGTCGTCGGCCGGCGTGCCGGAGGCGGTAAGATGCTCCGCGCAGAGAATGCCGCCGTCGAGGCGCGGCAGGGCGGGCGCGAGAGCCGCGAGGAAAGCCTGGAAGACAAGCGCGTAGAGCGCGATCACCCCGATGATCGCGCGGCCGTGCACGGATCGGTGCGGGCGCTCGCGCATGGCCATGCTTCTAGAGCATCACCCCGAAAGGTGGCTACCGGCTTTCAGAAGAAGATGATGCAAAACAAGAGCCCGGTGCATCGTGCCGGATCCGATATCCGGCACGATGCTCTGGGCGGTGCCGCCGCGCCCGGTCAACGTGGACACGCGCGGATGACGCGCGTCCTGCGGCGGCGGAATCAGGCCGGCATGCCGGCCGGCTCGAACAGGAAGTCATCGACGGAAGGGATCGTCACCGCGAGGCTCGCGCCGTAGCTCGCCTTCGACAGGCGCCAAGGCCGCTCGGCGCGGGCGCGGATCGCCTCGGAGGGACGCAGGCGGCGCAGCGCGCCGTCCTCGTCCATCTCCTCGATCGTCAGGAAGCCGTAGACCTGCAGGCGCGAGGCGATGAGCTTGGTCTCGCGGTCGCCCGCCGGAACCCGCAGGCTGCCCGTGGCATAGACCGCATCCATCAGGTTGCGCTGATCGCTCCTCGAGCGGCTGCGGGGAGGCTCGCCCGCTCCGAATGCCGCGTTGATGGCGCCCTGCCGCGCGGCCGCAGGCCGACGGAAGGGAATGACGTTGTCCGTTCCCGGAACGCTACGCATACACAGGTACCTTCGTATCGCGGAAAGCTCCCCGACCGGCGCGCTCTCACGGCGCCGTCCGGTCGATGCGAAGCTTTCGACGATCCCGATTAATGCCTGCTTAGCCATGCCCGGCCGAGGAGCGCGGAAGGCGTCCCGAAACGGGCCGCCTCCCCTGCCGGCCCTCGCGCCTCAGTTCAGGGCGACGGTGAACGCACCTTCGGTCTTGGCGCGGATCTCGTCCTCGGTGACGCCGTCGGCGAGTTCGACCAGGGTCATGCCGCCATCGCCCTTCTTGTCGATGGTGAAGACGCCGAGATCGGTGATGACCATGTCGACCACGGCGGTGCCGGTCAGCGGCAGGTCGCAGGCCTTCAGGAGCTTTGCGCTCTCCGAGCCGTCCTTGCCCTTGGCGACGTGCTCCATCACCACGACGACCTTCTTGACGCCGGCGACAAGATCCATCGCCCCGCCCATCCCCTTCACCATCTTGCCGGGGATCATCCAGTTGGCGAGGTCGCCGTTCTGCGCCACCTGCATCGCGCCGAGGATCGACAGGTCGATATGCCCGCCGCGGATCATCCCGAACGAGTCGGCCGAGGAGAAGTAGCTCGTGGTCGGCAGCGCGGTGATGGTCTGCTTGCCGGCGTTGATGAGGTCGGGATCTTCCTCGCCCTCGTAGGGGAACGGCCCCATGCCGAGCATGCCGTTCTCGGATTGCAACTGCACCGACATGCCCTCGGGGATGTAGTTCGACACCAGCGTCGGAATGCCGATGCCGAGATTCACGTAGAAGCCGTCTTCCAGCTCCCGGGCGGCGCGCTCCGCCATCTGCTCACGGGTCCAGGCCATGGTCTTGACGTTCCCTCGTTTGGCGCATCCTCGGAACGACGATGCGCCGTCCGCCTCATGGGGCGGCGACGCGCCGTCGCGCTCGTGGCCTCTCGGCCGATGGTCGAATCAGATCTGGCCGCCGCCGGCCGCCGCCGCTTCCGGCTCCTTGCGCTTGCGCACGGTACGCTGCTCGATGCGCTTCTCGCGCACCGGCACGTGGAGGATGCGGCCGATGAAGATGCCCGGCGTGTGGATGTGGTCGGGGTCGATCTCACCCGGCTCGACGAGGTGTTCGACCTGCGCGACCGTCACCTCCGCGGCGGTGGCCATCATCGGATTGAAGTTGCGCGCCGTCTTCCGGTAGACGAGGTTGCCCTCGGTATCGCCCTTCCAGGCATGGACGATGGCCAGATCCGCGAACAGCCCGCGCTCCATCACATAGCTCTCGCCGTCGAATTCGCGCACTTCCTTGCCCTCGGCGACCTTGGTGCCGACGCCGGTCTTGGTGAAGAAGGCCGGGATGCCCGCGCCGCCTGCGCGGATGCGCTCGGCCAGCGTGCCTTGCGGGTTGAACTCGATCTCGAGTTCGCCGCCGAGATACTGGCGGGCGAATTCCTTGTTCTCGCCGACATAGGACGAGATCATCTTCTTCACCTGACGGGTGTCGAGCAGCTTGCCCAAGCCGACGCCGTCGATGCCGGCATTGTTGGAGATGACGGTGAGGTCCTTCACGCCCGAGGCCTGGATCGCGTCGATCAGCTCGTCCGGGATGCCGCACAGGCCGAAGCCGCCGGCCATGATCGTCATGCCGTCGCGCAGGAGGCCGGCGAGCGCCGCCTTCGGATCCGGATAGACCTTCTTCATCGACAGCGTCCCTTCCTTAGTCTTCCGCCAGGGCGGGCCATGATTCGTTGGCCACGATACAATGTCCGAGATTCGGTCCGAGATTCGGCGCCGGCCGCGCTCCCGATCGATGGCGATCGGGTGTGCAACGCGAAGCGGGCCCCGTCAAACCGGCGACGCATTTGCGCGCAATGCAAAAGCCCCGCGCCGTAACCGCTTGCCCGGTGGGCGAGGCTGCGGCCGATCCTCATCGAAGCCCGGCCCGCCCCATCCACTGCATTGCGGGCCGGTCTGACCCCGTTCGCGGGACAGGAGAACGGGAAACGGCTAAGGAGTCGGATCGCACGGCTCGCCACGCCGACGCGGTTCGGCCGAACCGATCCGCGTCGCCCGTCCACGGAGTGCAATGTCGCTGCGCCGCACCCTTTCCGCCCTTGGACTCGGACTCGTCGCTGCGGGGTTGGTGGCTGCCTGCCTGCCGTGGTCGATCGAGGCGCCCGGCACCGCCCGCTTCGTCAGCCGGGGCTTGCAGCAGGGCTGGGGCGTGGCGCTGGCGGCCCGGGGGCGCACGGAGGTCGTGCTGCTGCCCCTCCCCCGGATCGTTTTCGAGGATATCCGCCTGACCGAGGGCGATGCCGCCGGCCCGGTCCTGGCCGCGGGCGGAAACCTGTCGCTTCAGCTCGGACTTGCCGCGCTGCTCACCGGCCGAGTCGAGGTCGATTCACTGACGCTCGACGGGTCGGAGCTGGTGCTGCCGCAGGAAGCGGGGGATCCCCGCTGGTCCGCGGCGGCCGAGCGCCTGACCCACAGCATCGCCGGCGCGGACGGTGACCGGCCCCGGCGGATCATTCTCACCCGCTGCGCGCTCAAGGGCCGCGACCCGCGGGACGGGACGCTGCAGACGGCCCGCGACGTCGATCTCACGATCTCCTGGCCGGCCTGGAGCGAGAGCCTCGCGGTGAACGGGGGATTGCGCTGGAGCGACGGCAGTGCGCGGATCACGCTGACGGATCTGCGGCCCTACGCGCTCTTCTCCGGGGGCGAGAGCCCGTTCACCGCCGCCCTGACATGGCCCACGGGTTCCCTGAACGCCCAGGGCAATGGCAGCCTGCGCGACGGCCTCAAGGCCTCGGGCACCGGCAGCTTCCAGACCCGATCCCTGCATAAGACGCTGGCCCTGACCGGCGGGGGGCTCGCCTTGTCGCCCTTCGTCGAGGATTTCGCCGTGGAGGGCAGCTTCGAGGCGGCCGCCGGTCAGATCCAGTTTCCGAGCGTCACCGTGCGCAGCGACGGGAACGTGCTCGAGGGGGCAGGCTCGGCCACCTTCGGCCCGAAGCGCAACGCGGTGCAAGCCACGCTCGCCGCCGAAAACCTCAACCTCTCGCCGCTGCTCGCCGGCCTCCTGCGCCTGACGGGCTTCGATCGTGCCGCCGACGACGCGGCCAGGCACAGCCGGTCCCTCGACCTGCGTCCGTTCACCGGGGGCGACCTCGATCTGCGGATCTCCGCCGGCAATGCCCGGATCGGGCCGGTGCAACTGACGGACCTCGCCTCCAGCGTTCTCGTGCGCGAGGACGGCATCGAGGCATCGCTCGGCCGTGCCAACGTGCGGGGCGGTATGGTCAAGGGCCGGGTTTCCCTCGCCGCCGACGGGGGCGAGGCGGCCCCCACCCGCGTGAAGGCACAGGGCAGTTTCGACGGGCTCGATCTCGGAGCCCTGCTCGACGATCTCGGCCAGTCCCGCTGGGTGCTCGGGGCGACGCGGGGCAGTCTCGCGCTGGAGGGAGCCGGCCACGATGTCGATGCCCTGGCCCGTTCCGTATCCGGCCGGGTCGCGCTGGAGAGTGCGGACGGTGCCCTGTCCGGGCTCGACCTCGCCGACGTGGTCCATCGCGGCGGCGCGGTGGCGCCGGGGGCGCTGGCCCGGCGCAACGGCCGGACGCCCTTCGAGCATGCCGCCGTGACCCTGCTGTTCGCCGACGGCGTCGGCGAGATCGTCGAAGGAAGGCTCGCCTCCCGCACCCTCGGCGCGTCCCTGAACGGGCGCGTCGCCCTGGCCGACCGCCGCTTCCAGGCGCGGGCCGAGATCCTGTCGCGGGCAACCGCCTCCGCCGACGGGGCGTCACCGCCTGCCACGCTGTTCGAGATCGCCGGTCCCTGGGACGCCGTGAGCGTTCGGGCTAGCGCCGGGCCGCGTCCCACCGGGGACGAGGCACGCCAGCGTGCCGCCCCCGATTCCTTCCAGCGGCCCGGCGCCGATCTGCCCCTCGGCATCCGCGCCTACGTGCCGGCGACGGGGCCCTGACATCCGGACCGCTGAGGTCCGGGTGCCAGGGAGACGACCTCAGGAGTTGCCGCTGGCCGTGCCGGCTGTGGATGTGCTGCCGGAGCCGTTGCCGCCCTTGGCCTTCTCGAAGGCGCGGCGGACGAGGTCGGTGCCGACTTCCATCGCCGCGTCGAGGGCCCGCTGCGACAGGGTGCCGGCCTCCACCGTCTCGCCGGCATAGACCGGCTGCTCCAGGGCGAGGCTGTCGCCGCGGGTGACGCGCAGGCGGCCAACCTCGCGGCCCTGCGCCACGGGCGCGACGAGCGGCCCCTGGTAGACCACCTTGGCGGTCACCCGATCCGAGGTGCCGCGCGGCAGAAGCAGGCGCACCGGCTTGTTGGCCACCACCGGTACGGAGCCCTTCTCGCCGCCGAAGACCGAAACTTCGGCAACCGTCTCGTTCGCGGCGAAGACCTGCCGCGGCTCGAAGGCGCGGAACCCCCATTCCATCATCTTGCGGGCTTCCGCTGCGCGGTCACGCGCGGTCTTCAGGCCCGAGACCACCATGATCAGCCGCTGGCCGTTTTGCACCGCCGAGCCGGTGAGCGCGTAGCCCGACTCTTCGAGATAGCCGGTCTTCAACCCGTCGGCGCCGATATCGAGGGTCAGGAGCGGGTTGCGGTTCTGCTGCTTGATCTTGTTCCAGGTGAATTCACGCTCGGAATAGATCTTGTAGAATTCGGGGTAGGTGTCGATGAGGTGTTGGGCGATCCGCGCCATGTCGCGGGCGGTCACCTTCTGGTCGGGGGCCGAGTAGCCGGTCGCGTTGCGGAAGGTCGAGCGCGTCAGCCCGATCTCCTTGGCGCGCTGGTTCATCATCCCGGCGAAGGCGTCCTCGGTGCCCGCCATGTTCTCGGCGATGGTGATCGCCGCGTCGTTGCCCGACTGCACGATCAGCCCGCGCAGCAGGTCGGAGAGCTTGATGCGGCTGTTGACCTGCGCGAACATCGACGAGCCGCCGCCCCCGGCCCCGCCGCGGCGCCACGCGTCCTCGGTCACCGTGAATTCGGTGTCCATGGAGAGGCGCCCCTCCTTGATGGCGCGGAACACGATTTCCGCCGTCATCAGCTTGGCCATGCTCGCCGGGGAGAACGGTTCGTCGGCCGCCTTCTCGAACAGCACCGAGCCGGAATCGGCATCGATCAGGATCGCGTGCGCGGCCGCCGTCTGGAACGTCTGGGCGCGCGAGGGCGCCGGATGAAGGAACGCACTGACGATTGCGGCCAGCATTCCCGCGAGCGCCCAGCGCGCCGCTCGGAACCGTCTCTCACACATCCTGGCCTCTCCCACGATCCCGTTCGCCGCCCGCCCCAGATCAAGCGTGACCTTAGCCCGGATACAATTCGATTTCGAAGGCAAAGTTCGATTCCGTAACGCGTCATGACCGCGCCAAAGGGTCGTGCACATCCTTGTGGAAAACCAGGGGAAATCCCATATCAAGTCCATGGAATTTCGACGCTTTCACCCCAGTGACGCGCCCTCCTCCCGCTCCCGTCGCGCCCCTGCGCCGGCGTCGGACGATGGGGTGCAGGGCGCGTGGCGCACGCTGCCTCTCGAAGGCCGCTTCGAGGTCGTCTACGAGGACGCCCGCGGCGCTTGGACGACCCGCACGCTCGACGCGCGCGAGCTGAAGCTCGGGCTCGGCCGCACCCTGCTCGGCGGCACCGACCGGGCGCACGGGCTCTATCGCGGCCTGCGCGCCGACCGCATCCGACGGCTCACCGAGCCCGCCTCGGGCACGCGGATCGAAACCGGTATCCTGGATTGGCTGCTCACCCGCGCCGAGGCGCAGCGGAAGGCTCGGAGCACGCGCATCCCCCGCCGGGCGGCGTGAAGGAGCGAAGTTTTCGTCGTGAAGCGCAATCGCGTGGGGACAAGAGGCCCCTCGTCGTCTCGCGGTAACGCGCGTCCTTCGGTATAGCCGGTTCTATGGAACTGATCTCCGCAACGCAGGCTCTGTCCGACGCCTGCACCCAATTCGCCGCGCAGCCGTTCGTGACCGTCGATACGGAGTTCATGCGCGAGACGACCTACTATCCGAAGCTCTGCCTGATTCAGATGGCCGGGCCCGACGGATTCGCCTGCCTCGTCGATCCGCTTGCGAAAGATCTCGATCTCAAGCCGTTCTTCGATCTGATGGCCGATGAGAGCACCGTGAAGGTGTTCCATTCGGCTCGGCAGGATCTGGAGATCATCTGGCTGCTCGGCGGGCTGCTGCCGCAGCCGTTCTTCGACACGCAGGTCGCGGCCATGGTCTGCGGCTACGGCGACTCGGTCTCCTACGAGCAGCTGGTCAACGATGTCGCCAAGGCGCGTATCGACAAGTCCTCCCGCTTCACCGATTGGTCGCGGCGCCCCCTGTCCGAGGCGCAGCTCGCCTACGCCCTGTCGGACGTCACCCATCTCGTGACGATCTATCAGGTGCTCGCGGCCGAACTGCTGAGCACCGACCGCGGCCTGTGGCTCGACGAGGAGATGGCGGTCCTTACCTCGCCGGAGACCTATCAGGCCGAGCCCGCCCAAGCGTGGCGCCGGCTCTCGGGGCGGATGCGCAAGCCGCGCGAGATCGCCGTGCTGATGGAAGTGGCCGCGTGGCGCGAGGCGGAGGCCCAGAGCCGCAACGTGCCCCGCGGGCGCATCCTCAAGGACGAGGCGGTGATCGACATCGCCACCGCCGGGCCCCGCAGCGTCGAGGCCCTGGGGCGCCTGCGCACCATCCCGGCCGGCTTCGAGCGCTCGCGCACCGGCACCGAGATCCTCGCCGCGGTCGAGCGGGGTTTTGCCCGCGACCCCTCGCAGATCGCCGTGCCCGAGCGCAGCCGCTCCCGCGGTGGCGGCAACGGCGCGCTCATCGATCTTCTCAAGGTGCTGCTCAAGGCGGTGGCCGAGGCCGAGGGCGTGGCGCCCAAGATCATCGCCACCGTCGATGACCTCGAAGCACTCGCCGAGGACGACGCCGCGGATGTGGCCGTGCTCCAGGGCTGGCGCCGCTCCCTGTTCGGCGACAAGGCTCTGGCGCTCAAGCACGGGCGCATGGCGCTCTCGGTCGAGCGCGGCCGGGTCACCGTGCGCGAACTGCCGTAGCCGTTCACCGTCGCGGCCGACGGCGCCCCGATGTCCCGATGCAGGCTGGGAGAAGCGGGGAACTGTCATTGCAGCATCTTGGCGTTGGAACGCGGGTGCCGTAGTTCGGGATTAAGTGGCAAATCGTTTTGCCTCTCATTCCCGGCTGCTGACCCCACCCCATGTTCGAGCCGAACGAAGTCCTCCAGGTTCTGAGCGGACGCGGTGCCGTGTCCGCTCAGGGGATCGAGCCGGTCGCGGTCCGCTACAAGGTCGTCATCGAGCGCCGTAGCGGCATCGTCGTCGCCCATGGCAGCCTCACCGGCCGGCACGCGGCCCTGCACCCGCTCTGGATCACGCCGGATGCGACGCTTCACCTGAAGGATTCCCGGCGCTTGGCCGTGTCTCTCACCGACCTCGTGGGCGATACCGCGGAGTTCGAGAGCACCGAGCCGGTTGCGCCGGGCTGACGCCGGCCCAACAGTGGGGCCGAATTCCTGCCACGCTCCCCGCTGATCCATGACGTCTACCCCTTCGCCTGCGACCCGAGAGGACGGGGCCCGCTTCACGCTGGCCTGCCCCCAGCCCTACGATTGGCTGCATCTCGAACGCTTCTTCGCCGACCATGCGAGCCCCGGCGTCGAAGCCGTGACGCCCGGGCGCTATGCCCGCACCTTCGCCCTCGACGGGCACCGCGGCACCCTCGCCGTCACGACTGAGGCGAGCACTTTGTTGGTTCGTATCCGCGGCCTCGGCTCGGACGACGACCACGAGAACATCCTCGCGCGGGTGCGGGCGATGTTCGATCTCGACGCCGACCCGCGGGCGATCGCCGCCGGACTTGGCCGCGATCCGTTCACCGCCGCCCTCGTGGGGCGCCGGCCGGGTCTGCGGATGCCGGGCGCCTTCGATGGGTTCGAGCTGGCGGTCCGGGCGATCCTCGGCCAGCAGGTCTCGGTCGCGGCCGCGACACGTCTCGCCGGCCGCCTCGTTGCGGGTTTCGGCACGCCCCTCGACGCGGAGACGTGCGGGAACGAGCCGGGTCTCACCCACCTGTTTCCGACGCCGGAGCAGTTGGTGGACGCCGAGATCTCGCTCGTGCTCAACATGCCCCGCGCCCGCGGCCGGGCGATCCAGGGGCTTGCCGCGGCAATGCTCGCCACGCCGGATCTGTTCGCGCCCGGCGGCGAACTCGACGCGACGGTTGCCCGGCTGAAGGCCCTGCCCGGCATCGGGGATTGGACCGCGCATTACGTCGCCATGCGCGCTTCGGCCCAAGCCGACGCCTTTCCGGCGGGGGATGTCGGGCTGATGCGTGCCCTTGATGTTGGCGCCGGGCGGCCGAGCCGGCTGGCACTTCTCGACCGTGCGGCGGCCTGGCGGCCCTGGCGGGCCTATGCCGCGATCCATCTCTGGGCTGAGGATGCCGCGCGGAGGATGCCATGACGATCCGGGATCCCGCCGCCGCCGACGAGGCCGGATGGCGCCGGCTCTGGGCCGGCTATCTCGCCTTCTACGGTGAGACTCTGCCGGAGGCGGTCACCGCCGCGACCTGGGCGCGCATTCTCGATCCGGCCTCGCCGGTCTTCGCACGGCTGGCGGAACGGGACGGGTCGCTCGTCGGTATGACGGTCAACGTCCTGCACGAGGGGACGTGGAGTACGACGCCGGTCTGCTACCTGGAGGATCTGTTCGTCGCGCCCAAGATGCGCGGAGGCGGGATCGGACGGGCCCTGATCGCCGACCTCGTCGAGCGAGGCAAGGCGCGGGGCTGGTCGCGGCTCTACTGGCACACGCAAGCCGGGAACGCGCAGGCCCGGCGGCTCTATGAGCACTTTGTCGCGGCCGACGACTTCTGCCGCTACCGCCTCGTCCTGTAGGTGTTAACGCCGCGTTTACCATGACCGCGTCACGGTTGGGCTCAGCGGAGAGAGCGATGAACCGACGAGTCGGCCGTACTTTCGATGTCCTCAGCGAGGCGCAACTCGTGGCCGGGCGCACCGTCGCCCGCCGCGTCGCACCGGACGCGCTGGCGCCCCATGCCGGGCCTCGGCCGATCGCCCAGCTTCTCGACACCATCCAGCACGTCGCGGAAGCCGCGACTGGGGAGCGCAGCTTCCTGCATGTCGGCGCGGTGCCGCGTCGGAAGGGCTGAGGGGCGCGCAAGCCCTCAGGCCGCGGGTGGTTCGCCACCGAGTTCGATCAGGACGATTTCCGGCGGCACCCCGACGCGGATGCCGACCTGGCTGACGCCGAGGCCGCCGGAGATGATGAGGTGGCGCCCGTCCTCGACCACATGGCCGTAGGCGAAGCGCTGGCCGTAGCGGGAAGGCAGCACCGGCGAGTAGCCCCACACGCGGATCTGGCCGCCATGGGTGTGGCCCGAGAGCGTGAGAGAGACGCGGGAGGGCACGTTCACGAAGATGTCGGGCTCGTGCGCCATCAGGATCACCGGCGCCGCATCCGTCACCTGTGCCAGCGTGGCCGGAAGGTCGGCGAGGCTCTGACGGCTGCCGAGCGGGCGGAACGGCTCCTGATCCGCGAGCCCGGCGACCCAGAACGGCCGGCCGTCATGTGTCAGACGAATCGCGTCGTTCTCCAGCACCGGAATGCCGCGCGCTTCGAGCAGCCGCCGGATCTCGACGGGGCCCTTGCCCGCACGCATCGCCTCGGGATCGTCCCACCAATCGTGGTTGCCGAGGACGGCGTAGGTGCCGAGCGGTGCGCGTAGATCCTCGGCCAGCCGCGCGAAATCGGACAAGGGCACCCGGTGCCACGTCACCTTTCGGCCGGCCGGGTAATCGCCGAGCAGAAGGATCAGGTCGGGGGCGAGCGCGTTCGTCGCCGCCACGATCTCCGCCACACGGTCGAGCGGCATGTAGGGCTCGCAGACATGGATGTCGGCGAGCACCGCGATGCGCAGTCTATGTCCGGGGTCCCAACCCGGCGGCGTCAGGCCGTAGCGGGTCAGCGCGAGCCGGAACCGCGGTTCGACGATGAAGGCGTAGGCGCCCCCGGAGCCGAGCGTCAGCGCCGAGGCGCCGAATCCGCCGAGAACCTGCCTGCGGGTCGGGAGAATGAGCATGCCGCCAGAGCCGATGGCGTGGCGGCAGCGTCAAGCCTCAATCGACGGGCTCGTCCTCGTGAACGACGCGGACGGCGTTCCGGGCCTCAGCCTTGGCGCGGGCCGCTTTCATGGCAGCGCTGCTGACATGGACCGCGGCGGCAAGCGCCGGCAGAGCGACGGGGCGGAAATTCTCGCGATCCCCGGCCACGGTTACCGGGCGGGCGATGCCCGGCTCGGCCGCGAAGGTCGGGGTTCGGCTGGGGGCGTACATGGATCCTGTCCTGTTTGCGCGTCGGGACGGCCGGTTGGCGACCGCGTCGGCTCGATCGTTGGCCTCGCGAACATGGCGAGGACGACCCTTCAACACCCCGCTCGTGGCGAGATTGCGAAGATGCCGTCCGCCCTTTGATCGACCCAACTACATGAACGGCAGCTTAAGACTTCGGCTGAGCCTGAATTTCGCGCACGGCGACAAATCGGGCACGGCCTATGGTCGCTTTTCGGCCACGCGATAGTGCATTGCAACGTGGCCCATCTTGCAACGCCCTCCGTGGATTTACACCGGAAGAGCCGGTGACTTGAGCCGCCGTCCCGATACGCCGCTCATGATATGCGGCTCATGGGGCGGGCATCGGATCCAAACCCTCCTTCGCGATCCAAGCTGCGGTGCGATCCAGGGCGCGGGTCAGGCGTTCGAACAAGGTGTCGATTTCGTCGGGCTCGATCACCAGCGGCGGGCAAACGGCGATGCGGTCGCCGGCCAGGAAGCGCACGATCAGCCCCTCGTCCTGCGCGAAGGCGACGCAGCGCGCCGCCACCGCCGCCTTCGGCTCGAACTGACGCTTCGAGGGCTTGTCGGCCACGATCTCGAGGCCGCCGATCAGCCCCATGCCCCGCGCCTCGCCGACCAGCGGATGGTCGGCCAGCTGCGCCAGCGCCGCCTGGAAATGCGGCGCACGCTCCCCGGCACGCTCGACGATACGGTCGCGCCGGTAGATGTGCAGCGCGCGGTTGGCCACGGCGCAGGCGACGGGATGCCCGGAATAGGTGGTGCCGTGGCCGAAGCCGCCGAGCTTGACGCTCTCGTCGAGCATCGCCCGGTAGAGCGGCTCGTCGATGCTGATGCCGCCGAGCGGGAGGTAGCCGGAGGTCAGCGCCTTGGCGAAGGAGAGGGTGTTTGGGCGCATGCCGAGCGCCTCGCTGCCGAACCAGGTGCCGAGCCGGCCGAAGCCGCAGATCACCTCGTCGGCGACGAGGCGTATGTCGTAGCGGTCGAGCACTGCCTGGATCGCCGGGAAATAGCCGGCCGGCGGCACGATGGCTCCGCCCGCCCCCATCACCGGCTCGGCGAAGAAGGCGGCCACGGTGTCGGGATCCTCGGCCAGGATCTGCGCTTCGAGTTCCGCCGCGAGACGCTGCGAATAGGCCTCCTCGGTCTCGCCCGCCTCGGCGCCGCGGTAATGGTGCGGGCAGGCGGTGTGGAGGAAGCCGTCGATCGGCAGGTCCCAGTCGGCATGGTTGGCGGGAAGGCCGGTGAGCGAAGCCGTCGCCACGGTGACGCCGTGATAGCCCTTCCTGCGGGCGATGATCTTCTTCTTGCGCGGGCGCCCCAGCGCGTTGTTCATGTACCAGAGAAGCTTGACCTGTGCGTCGTTGGCCTCGGAGCCCGAAGACGTGAAGAAGATCTTCGAGGTCGGGACCGGCATCAGCTCCTTGAGCGTCTCGGCCAGCTCGATCGCCGGATCGTGGCTGCGGCCCGAGAACAGGTGGGCGAAGGGCAGCCGGCCCATCTGCTCGGCCGCGGCCTCGACCAACTCCTCGTTGCCGTAGCCCAGGGCCGTGCACCACAGCCCGGCCATGCCTTCGAGATAGGGGCGCCCGTCCGTGTCGTAGACCCAGACGCCGTGGCCTCGCTCCAGCACCAGCGGGCCGGTCTCCCGGAAGGTGGAAAGATTGGTATAGGGATGGATCAGGGTCTCGACGTCGCGGGCGGCGATGTTCGACAGCATGATGCGGCAGCCGGAAGTCTTCGCCGACGGGGCGCGCCGGCAACCTCGCCACACTAACGGCCGCAATCTCCCTCAGGAAGGCGCCGTTCGCCTCATCGATTGACACAACCGACCCGCTCGCGATGCTCGATCCGGCCACCATCGTCGCCGTGCCCGCTCCGGGCCGCGCCTGCGGCCCCTGCACCCTGTGCTGCAAGGTCTACGACGTACCCGCCGTCGAGAGCCCGGCAGGGCGGTGGTGCCGGCATGTCCGCTCCGGCGGCGGCTGCGGCATCCATGCCGAGCGGCCCGACCATTGCCGGGCATTCCACTGCCTCTGGATGACGGAAACCTGGATCGGCCCCGAATGGCGTCCGGACCGGGCCAAGATGGTGCTCAGCCTCGACCCCGTGACCCGCTTCCTCAACGTGCAGGTCGATCCCGGTCAGGCGGGAGCCTGGAAGCGCGCGCCATATCACGACCAATTGCGGCGCTGGGCTGCGGCCTCGCTGCCGCTGCAGCGCTACGTGCTCGTCCACGTCAACAAGGTGACGACGGTCGTCCTGCCGGATCGGGACGTGGCCCTCGGCACCTTCGGGCCCGGCGACCGGTTGGTCGGCCGCGAACGCATGACGCCGGCGGGAATGACCGCCGACGTGGAGAAAGTCTCGCAGTTGGCTTGAAGCAGGCGGTCGCTCAAGCACGCGAACTTACAGCCCACCGGAAACTCGAAGCCGTCGCGGCTTGGACCGGTCCGTCATGTCCGTTCCGCGGATAGCGCGTCAGGTCATGCAGCGGCCGGGGACCATGCGGCGCGCCTCCGGCCCGACGAGCGAGCTGAGCGGGGCCTCGCAGCCCTCCCGCGTCAGGCGACGGGGCTTGGCCGGCAACTCTTCCTGAGCGGAGCGGGTCGGCATCGACTCCGAACGCGTGGACGGGCGGGGCGCCGTCGCCACATGGATCGGGGTCAGAGCGGTGGAATAGGGACGCATGCCCGGAAGCGGCGTGGCCGGCGCCTCGTAGGCGACGCGCGGAGCCGTCGGGGCTCCCATCGCATCGGCTTCCTGCCGGACCACCGGCAGAAGCAGCAGGGTCATGATCGCAGCGGGAACACTCACACCGAGGGCGAAGCCGGTCCGAAGCATCTTTGCGATCTCCGATGGGAGCTTGACAGGTTGTCATCACAACGCTGCTTTCAGATCTTCGGTTCCTTCACTGTCCCGCTTCGGATCACATCAGTATTTTCATCTTCATCGGCGCGTCCGCTCCCGCAATGCAGCGGATGGAGGGAGAGGGTGAGCGCCGCAAGGTCGTGTTAAAAAAGCACCTGTGGATGAAAAATCTGCGGGGTCCGGAGCCAAATTCGGAACCTGGCGGATGGTCATTCGTTAGAGAATCACCCGGCCACTCTGGTCCTCCCCGCATTCCCCTTGTGCATCGGCCGGAACCTTTTCACGGGTCGGACAATGGTCCGGCCCGTTTTTTCTTGCGCATTTGCATCGAGCCGGCTGCCCGCGGACATTCTCGCCGCGGCGCCCATCGCGCATGAAAAAAGGCGCCAGCCTCTCGGCCGGCGCCCTCGGTCGCTGTTCTGAAGTTTTAGCTCAGGCGTTATGCGCCTCGCGACGGCGCGCGCTCTGCTGGAAGAACAAAGCCTGGCTGATGACGGCCGACACGTTGGCGGGCTGGAACGGCTTGGCAATGAGGAAGGCCGGCTCGGGGCGCTCTCCCGTGAGGAAGCGCTCGGGATAGGCCGTGATAAAGATCACCGGCACCTCGAAGGTCTTCAGCAGATCGTTGACCGCATCCAGACCCGACGAGCCGTCGGCGAGCTGAATGTCGGCGAGGATCAGGCCGGGGCGCTTGCTCTCGGAGGCGATCTTGACCGCCTCGGTGCGGGTGCGCGCCACGCCGATGACATTGTGGCCGAGGCCTTCGACCAGGGCTTCCAGATCCATGGCGATCAGCGGCTCGTCCTCGATGATGAGGATTTCGGTGGCCATGTCGGCGGCGAGCTCGCGGCCCGCCTCGTCCACGAGATCGCGCACCTTGGACACGTCCACATCGAGGATCACGCCCGCATCCTCCTCCGAAAAGCCTTCGAGGCACGAGAGCAGGAACGCCTGCCGGGGAAGCGGCGTGATCTGGCCGAGCCGAACTTCGGCCGGCAAATCGTGCTGCACCTGATCGCTGTGGCCGTTCACGGACAGCGAATTCCAGATCCGCGTGAAGACGCGGAAGAGGTCGGCCTTGACGTTCGTGCTGCGGCCGAGGGTCTCGGGCTCGTTGACCAGCGTCTCGAGGGTGGCCGCGACGTAGGCATCGCCCGCCACCTGACTGCCCGTGAGCGCGCGCGCATAACGGCGCAGATACGGAAGGTGCTGCACGACCAGTTGTGCTGTGGACATGAGTTCCCCTGAGCCTCTTCGCTCTTCGTTTGTCGCTGCGCCCCTAACGCGGGGGCTCGACGTCCGTTCCTGGCCCATGCGGAACCCTAACCGCATGTCGGCGTTGCTGCTGCAGCCATGACTCATGTCAAGCTGCAAGACAATCGCGGCAGATGTGGCGCCAAGGGGATCTTGAACGCATGAATGAGAACGAGCCGGCCGGCGCGTTCCCTTCCGGGGACCGGCCCACTCGAGGGCGTGGCGACAATGGTTTGAATGACCAGACGCAGAGGCGCATCGGAAGCCATCTGCGCACCCTCTACGATTCCGTCGTGCAGCAGCCGATTCCGAATCGCTTTCGCGATCTCATCGCACGGCTTGAGGACGAACCCGCCAATCCGGACGATCCGGCGAGCGCCTGATCGGTCATCTTTGTTTTCGTCAGTGGTGCGAGCCGCTCCCGCTGCTGGGTGCGGCTCGTTTGTCGTAGTCGCGGACGGCTACAAGGTCGGCGAACGACCGCGCATCAGGCCGATCACGGCCGAGATCGCGAACAGGACGATCGCAACGAAGAAGACGAGCTTTGCGGCCTCCATGGCCGTACCGGCGATGCCGCCGAAGCCCAGCAGGGCCGCGACGAGGGCAACCACCAGGAACGTTACAGCCCAACCGAGCATGTCGAACTTCCTTCCAAAGAACTGGCGCGGCCCGTGCCGCGGCCTCTTGGAAGCAATAACGCCAAGTTTTCGCCGCAGGTTCCTTTTGCGTTTCCAAGGCTGTGAACACTTTTTTACCGGGTGCCTGCGACCGTGCTACGCCCCTGGAACCGACTGGCAAATTCGGCAGTTCGTCACCATCTCACCCCTAGACGATCAGACGACAATCAGACTTGATGATGTGAAGGAGGCCCCCAGCGTGCCCGCACAGAAAAAGACACTCGTCCCCGGTATCGCTCAAGCGAAAGCCGTTCTGGAGGCCGCTGCACGGCTCGTCTCGGCCCTCTCACCGCAGCCGGTTCTCCAGCCCATTCCCGTTCGCGTGAAGTCTGTTCACCGCCGCTGAACGGCCGGTTTTCATCGACCCGAATGCTGTCGATCCAAGCGCCGTCCCACCGGGCGGCGCTTTTTTCATGCCATTAGGCTGTCCACAGAGGCGGTGCCTGCCGATGGGCGGCGTCGTTCGCCCTGCGGATCGAAAGAGGGTGCCGCCGCAAGGCTTTGCGGTCTGGCTAATTTTCAGCCGGCGGATGCCGCCGGTCCTGCGTGGTTTGCCGACATTGTCCTCCCCGCAAGCAGCCGACTAGCTGGATCTCGGGCGAAACGCCCGGCCGGTCTCGTCTTCGTGGCGAACGCGCCAGATCGACGGGGGCGGCAACGATGGGGTTCGGCAAGCGTGCACCCGGCGCATGGATGGACAAGAGCAGTGCCGGCACAGCACAAGGGCGGCCGCGCCGCAGTCTCGTCGCCACCGCGCTGGTAGGCCTGCTGATCGGCTTTGGGACGATCAGCGCGACGACGATGGTGCGGGCCTCGGAGCGCGGCCTGCTCGGCGGGCTGTTCGAGACGATCTTCGGAGCAGCGAGCCCCGGGCCGGCGACAATCGCAAAACCGGCGCCGAAGGCACCCCGGCGCTACGCGTCGCTCCCCGATCCACGGCGCATCGCCGGACATCGCTTCGTGCAGCGGACGCCGCGCCTGGATGCGCGTTCGACGCCCATTCGCACCCGAGCGAGGGCAGCCTCTCCGGCCTCCTTCGCGACGGGGACGCGGACCGTCTGCATGCGCCGTTGCGACGGCTACGTCTTCCCCCTCGGCCGCTTGCATGCGCGGGCCGACCTTCCCGTTCATGCGGCGGCCTGCGCCGCGGCCTGTCCGAATGCCCCGACAGAAGTGCTCACCCTCGCGCCGGGGCGGGCCGAACTCGAGCGGTCCGTTGCCCTCGACGGCCGACCCTATCTGCGTGCCGCCACGGCCAACCTCTATCGCCGCACCCGCGTCGAGAACTGCTCCTGTCAGCCGCCTGGTACCGCGGCGCTGTTGATGCCGTTGGCCGAGGACCGAACCCTGCGCCCCGGCGACGTTGTCGCGTCGGAGGAGGGAGCGGATCTCGTCGCGGGCCTCTTCCGCGCCGGGCCGGCGCTCGTCGATTACCGCGTCGCCACCTTGAGCCGGCACCATCGCAACGCCATCGAGGATCGCGTCGGCGCCCTGCGCCGCGATGCGGCGAAAGCGGCGTTTCGTGAGGCTCTAGACGCGAAGGGGAACGGCTCGCGGCGCCTGCGGGTCGCCGAAGCGCAAATCCCAACGCTTCCGGCTGACGGGGCTTCCGCTGGTTTCGCGCCGGTCGTTTCGCGTGGCGAAGGGTTCGCGACGGTCCGCGTGGTGTCACCGTCACCGTTCGGGCATTGATCGCTGGGCTCGACGAGTTGGCGAATGTGCCGGGCTGTCGTAGGCGGACGGCATCCTCGTCGTATCGAAGCCGTCGTCTATGAGTGAATCGTCCGCGGACGCGCAGGCCCCCTCCCCCGGTTTCGAGAGCACGTTGCCCGTCTCGGGGCGGACGGAGGCTTTGAGCCCCCTCGTGCGGCGGCGGATCTGCCCCAATGGCGGCCCGTTCACCGCGAGCGGAACCTGCTCCTACATCGTCGGGCGCGGCCGGGTCGCGGTGATCGATCCGGGGCCGGCGGATGCCGGGCATGTCGAGGGCTTGCTCGCCTCGCTCGACGGCGAGGAGGTGGCGGCGATCGTCGTCACCCACACCCACCGCGACCATTCTCCGGGGGCGCGTCTCCTGCAAGCGCGGACAGGCGCACCGATCGTCGGCTGCGGCCCGCATCGGGCCGCACGGCAGCTCGCCGAGAACGAGCTACCCATCCTCGATGCCAGCGCCGACCGTGAGCATCGGCCCGACCGGGAATTGGCTGATGGGGAGAGCCTGACCGGCGAGGGTTGGACTCTGACCGCCGTCGCGACGCCCGGCCACACCATGAATCACCTCGCCTTCGCCTTGCCCGAGGAGAACGTGCTGTTCTCCGGCGATCACGTCATGGCGTGGTCGACCTCGATCGTCGCGCCGCCCGACGGGTCGATGCGGGCCTACATGGAATCGCTGGAGCGGCTGCGGGAGCGGGGCGAGACGCTGTACTGGCCGGGCCACGGTGGACCCGTGCGCGATCCGCGCCGCTTCGTGCGCGGCCTTGCCGCCCACCGCCGCCAGCGCGAGGCGGCGATCCGCGCCCGGCTGGCCGCGGGTGATCGCGACATCGCAACCATTGTCGGCACCGTCTACCAGGGGCTCGCACCGCACCTGCGGGGTGCCGCCGCCCTCTCGGTCTTCGCCCATCTCGAGGATCTGGTGGAGCGGGGCCTCGCGGTCACCGACGGCCCGCCCCTGCTCGACGGAGCGTTCCGCCCCGCCTGAGCCCCGCTTCTTAGAAGCGCTATTTCAGGGCGATGGCGAGGTTGGCGACCTCGTCGAGATAGGAGCGGATGCGATCGGCATTGTCGCCGAAGTCACGGTCGCCGATCCGGGAGGCCGAACGCACGTCGATGCGCGCGCCGTCGGCCCGCGGGTGCACCCGCACGGTGATGTCGGCGGGCAGGTTCAGAATCCGGGTGCGAGCCACGGCCTCGATGCGGCCGTTGCCGATCCGCCCGCCGGGCCGGATCGCCTCAACGATTTGCCACTTGCGGTTCACCGCCGCCTTGCGGGCGAGTTCGAAGGCTTCGTCGGCCTCCACGTCGAGGGTGAGGGGCGCGATCTGCGGATAGGCCGCCCGCTGTGCCTCTCGGGCGGCAGGGCCGGGTTCGGTCGGGTAGCGGCCTTCGCGGGCGGCGAAGGCAAGGCGCGAGCGTGAGAAGGCGGGCGGGCGCTCGGTGTCCGTCGTCACATCGGTGAGCGCCGGCAGGCGCACGCCTTTGAGCGCGGCATAGGCCGGATAGGCCAGGACCAGGCTCGCCACGAACAGGCCGCCGACGGCGGCACCGAGCCCGCCCGCGCCTTCCCGCCAGACCCGTGCCATCGCGAACAGCGCCAGCGCCACCGCGATGACGGAGAGCGCGACCCCGCTTCCCAGCACGGCGAGGGCCGCTGACGGCTCCGCCGAAGGGCTGCGCACGATCAGCACCGCCATGCCGGTCACGATCAGGGAGAACAGCGCGAGCGTTCGCGCGTAGCGGCCGGCCCGGGTCACCGGTTCATCGAGAAGCTGACGGCGCATGGCCCCGGAGACGAATGAGTTGGAGAAGAAGACGAGGATAACCTGTCCGGCAGTCTACAGGTTGGGGGTGGGGCGCGCCACTCGGCTATCGGGGGTGCATCCCTCTGCTACAAGCTGGACGGACATGTCCGAGCGTCAAGACCGCCCCGCATCGAACGCCGAACCCGTCGATCCGCTTCGGGTCTGGTTTCGCTTCATTCGTCTCAGCCGGCGGGTCACCGCCGCGGTCGCCACCGAGTTGCGGGAACTCGGCCTGTCGATCCCGCAATTCGACGTGCTCTCGACCTTAAGCGAGCGGGAGGGGCTGACGCAGCAGGAGTTGGCCGCCCGGCTCTACGTCACGAAGGGCAACGTCTCCGGCCTTATCGATCGTCTTGTCGAGGCCGGTCTCGTCGAGCGCCGCCCGATTCCTGGCGATCGCCGTTCCCACGCCCTTCACCTCACCGAGGCCGGCGCTAAGGTTGCTGACCGTGGGATCGCGGCGCAGGCTGATTATGTCGCACGCACCCTGGGCCAGCTCGACGAAACCGATCTTCGCGCGTTCGAGGATCTCGTCGTCAAATGGCGTGAATTGGCGCGCGCAGACGCAGCGTCTTGAAAGTTCGCAACCGCTCAAAAAAACAGACGCCCTCAGCGCCTGTGGAATAGAAATATAGTTCTTGTTCTGAGAAGGCTGGGCGGTCGGACGCGGACCCCGCGCCCGTCACCGCCTCAGCCGGGTTAAGCCTCGCCGGTGCGACCGGTCGATTGACCACCCTTGCGGCCGGCCGAAGAGGCCAGTTCACGATCTTGCGAGAACGACCGCTTGTCCGCCGGGACGGAACGACCGCCCTTACTGGCGATCTCGCGCTGCCGTTCGATATTCATGGAAGCGAAACCTCGCTTCGAGGTGGAATTACCAGATGCCATCAGCGCCTCCTCAGGCTAACTCTTCACACCCCTCTCAACCATCATCCCACTCGATTGTTCCTTGGCTGTATCGACGGCCGGGTCCGGGGAAACCCCTGTTTCGTCCAGACGTTAGCTGGGCTCACGCCAGCAGCTCGCGCTGACTTGCGAGCGCGTTTCCACAGGCCATCCACAGCCGAGAGGAACACGGATGACGAACCGATATATGGTAAAGCCTTCACTTGCAGCCAAGTCTGCTGCGGCTTCGGGAAGCAAGGGCGACCCTCAGCCGAACAGGACGCCGATGCCGGCCATGCCGGCGCCCGAGGACTGTCCGACGCCGACCACGCATGAGGAGCCCGTGGATTCGCCGCAGCCCAATGCGAGCGTGAAGCGGGAGGCGCCGGGGCCCAGTGAGATCGGTCTTTCCACGAAACGCTGATCGGTGCCTGCGGCATTATGATGCCGGTCGCAAGAACGATGACGAGGTCGTGTCGGATCTCGTTTTCAGAGACTTCAGAAGGGCAAGCAGACCGCGACTTTGACACGGTTCGCAGGTGCGTCTACCCGCGGCCCTTTCCGCCTGCCGCCCAGGGGGCGCATCGGAGTGAGTCCATGACCCTCGACACCGAGGTGATGTCCCTACGGCAGGTGCCGTTGTTCCGCGAGGTGGAGACGTCCCGCCTCAAGCTCCTCGCTTTCACC
Organism: Methylorubrum sp. SL192; assembly: GCF_026672325.1. Classification (NCBI taxonomy): domain Bacteria; kingdom Pseudomonadati; phylum Pseudomonadota; class Alphaproteobacteria; order Hyphomicrobiales; family Methylobacteriaceae; genus Methylorubrum; species Methylorubrum sp. SL192. The sequence continues at coordinate 2,121,139 of NZ_JAPPQV010000003.1, read as the reverse complement.
AGCGAGCGGGTCCATTTCGAGGCGGGGCAGGCCTTCTTCGCGCGCGGTGAGGCGGCGGACGCGGCCTATCTCATCCTCGAAGGGTCGGCGGCGGTGTCGATCGACGGCCCGTTCGGCCCGGTCCGTCTCGCCCTGCTCGGCCCCAACGCTCTCGTCGGCGAGATGGGGATTCTGGCCGATCAGCCGCGCTCGGCGACCGTCACCGCCGACATGGCGACGACGGCTTTGCGGATCGACCGCGACGTCTTCATCGAATTGCTCGCGCAATTTCCGCAGATCAGCATCGCCGTCATGCGCGAACTCGCCCTGCGCCTGGAGCAGACCAATCAGCGGCTGGCCGAGCGCGTCGGCAACGCCTGAGGCAATCGAAGACGTAAGCTTATCGAGACTGTGCGGCGTGGACGGTCAGCGATACTTCCAGCCCCATTGGCCGTAGATCGGATAACCCCGTCGGCGCGCCTCGTATTCAGCACCCGGATCGTTCGGCCGGTACCCGTTGCGATAGGCGTAGGGGCTCGGCTCGATGTAGTCGGGATTCTGGAGTTCCTGCCGGAGGTAGCCGTCGCCCTCGCCCGATGACCCGCCGCCGGGGCCGAAGGCGAAGGCCGGACCGGCCGAGAGGATCGACGCGGACAGGGCCAGCGTCGTGATCGTCAGGCGTCGCATCGCTCGCTCCATCGTCGTTCTACGCCCCTCACGACGGATCAACGATCGGCCGTCATCGCCGGTTGCGCCATCGATGCTGCATTCACGGCGTCGGATAGGTGATGAACTCCAAGAGCGAGCCGTCCGGATCACGGAAGTAGACGCTCACGCCCTGCCCTGCCGCGCCGTTGCGCTCCACCGGCCCGAGTTCGATTGCAACGCCGTGGGCGGCGAGATGCGCCATCGCGTCCTCGATCGAGCCCGACCAGCGGAAGCACAGATCGCTTCCGCCGGGCATGACCGGCTCGCGCGCCCGCGGCGTGCCGATTTGACCGGGGCCATGCACGTTGAGCTGCACGCCGCCGAACCGGAACACCACGCCTTGGCCGAACGGGATCACTTCGGCCCGCAACACATCCCGGTAGAAGGCTGTCGAGCGCTCCCAGTCGGAGACGTGGATGACGCAATGGTCGAGATGGATCGCCGGCGCGAGCGTCGTGACGTCGGTGCCCGCTTCCGCAACGAGTTCGGTCTCGGTCTCGGGCATCGTGCCCCTCCTCACGCGATCTTGCGCGGGAGATAACGCGGCCTGGACCTGAGGCGAGACGACCTCACGGCAACGTTCCTCCGCCAATGCGGCCTCGAAGTCACACCCGATCCGCTCAAGGGCGGGTAGTCATGGCGCATGATCTGTAACGCCAACCCGCCCCCGCCGGCGGCGACAGGAGCCGCCATGGCAGCCCCCCGAACCGCCGATAGGACGGCGCGCAGCACCCGCCGGGTCGTGCTCGCCGCGCTCTGCCTCATTCCGCTGGCCGCCTGCCAATCCTCGAAGCCGGGCCCGATGGCCGGCGGCGACGACGACGCGGCCTGGTACATCGGCACGATGCCCGACAAGCCGTTCGACGTGCCGCTGGTCGACCGGTCGCGCATCGATCCGAAGTACCGCCGTCAGGAAGTGGCCTATAGCGGTCCCGAGGCGCCGGGCACGATCGTCGTCGATATCGACAAGCGTCATCTCGCCCTGGTGCAGGAGGGCGGCACGGCGCTTCAATACGGCGTCGGCGTCGGCAAGGCGGGCTTCTCCTGGAAGGGCGACGCCCGCATCGGCCGCAAGGGCGTCTGGCCGGATTGGAGCCCGACCACGACGATGGTCTCGCTCAATCCGGGCATCGAGCGCTCGCGCAAGGGCGGCATCGACAACCCGCTCGGCGCGCGCGCGCTCTACCTCTACCAGGGCAACCGCGACACGATGTTCCGCATCCACGGCACCAACGAACCGTGGAGCATCGGCGAGCAGATGTCATCGGGCTGCGTGCGCATGCTCAACGAGGACATCGTCGATCTCTTCGAGCGCGTCCCCGTCGGCGCCCGTGTGGTGGTGAAGCGCAGCAGCAAGTATCGCGCCTGAGGACGCCCTCGCGTCGAAGAGCCGACGCGCGCATCCCGCCCAAGCCGGTCGGCCTCCTTGTGGGGCGCGGCCGCGTGCGGGATCAGAACGGCCGACGGTAAGCCGGGTGGTTCATCCGTGGCACTGGCCGGGGTGCGAACCGTCAGGGACCGCCCTGCGCGATCCCCGGTCAAGGAACTCGAACCGGGGCCGAAGCGTCTTTCGGGTGCGGTCAAGCTTGGCCGTGGAGTGTTCTCATGACCATCACCGTGTCGAACCTGCAGCCGATCATCGCGATCCTGGCGGGCATCCTCATCCTGATCGCGCCGCGGCTCCTCAACTACATCGTGGCGGTCTACCTGATTGTCGTCGGGTTGATCGGCCTGGGTGTGCTGCGTCATTTTTCCTGAACCGACGCGACTGCGACGCAGCGCGATACGCAGCGCTGGGCGCGCTTGCGCTGGGGCACCGTCCTGTGACGCGCGTCGTTTCGTTCCTGACAGCGCCCGCACATCGTCACTCCCCGCCGCGGGGCGACGCGAAGCTAATCCTTGCACTGCGACATGAGATGCGCCACGCCCGCGTGAACGGCGCTAGGGTCGCCAAATCCGTCCAGCGGAGAGCCTGATGACGAAATGGGTCTATTCCTTCGGTGACGGCAAGGCCGAAGGTGAGGCAGCGATGCGCAACCTCCTCGGCGGCAAGGGCGCGAACCTCGCCGAGATGTCCAATCTCGGCCTTCCGGTTCCCCCCGGCTTCACCATCACGACCGAGGTCTGCACCTACTATTACCAGCATGGCGAGACCTACCCGGCCGAGCTCACCGACGCGGTGAAGGAAGCCTTGGAGAAGGTCGGCACGCTGACTGGCCGCCGCTTCGGCGATGCGGAAAAGCCGCTGCTCGTCTCGGTCCGCTCCGGCGCGCGGGCCTCGATGCCGGGCATGATGGACACGGTGCTCAATCTTGGCCTCAACGACGCCACCGTCGAGGCCCTGGCCAAGGATGCCGACGACGAGCGCTTCGCCTACGATTCCTACCGCCGCTTCATCACGATGTACTCGAACGTCGTGCTCGGCGTGGAGCACCACGCCTTCGAGGAGGCGCTGGAGCACTACAAGGAGCAGAAGGGTCTCACCCTCGACACCGACCTGAAGGCTGACGACTGGAAGCACCTGATTGGCGTCTACAAGAAGATCGTCCGCGACGAGCACGGTTCCGAGTTCCCGCAAGGAGCGGAGGACCAGCTCTGGGGCGCGATCGGCGCCGTGTTCGATTCCTGGATGATCCCGCGGGCCAAGAAGTACCGCGAGCTGAACCAGATTCCCGAGAGCTGGGGCACGGCGGTCAACGTCCAGGCCATGGTGTTCGGCAATATGGGCGACACCTCGGCCACCGGCGTCGCCTTCACCCGCAACCCCTCGACCGGCGAGAGCGCGCTCTACGGCGAGTTCCTCATCAACGCCCAGGGTGAGGATGTGGTGGCGGGCATCCGCACGCCGCAGGACATCACCGAGAAGGCCCGCATCGAGGCCAAGTCCGATAAGCCGTCGATGGAAAAGGCGATGCCTGAGAGCTTCGCCGAGCTGACGCGGATCTACGGGATCCTCGAGAAGCACTACCGCGACATGCAGGACATGGAGTTCACCATCGAGCGGGGTAAGCTCTGGATGCTCCAGACCCGCAACGGCAAGCGCACCGCCAAGGCGGCCCTGCGCATCGCCGTCGAACTCGCGGGCGAGGGCCTGATTTCGAAGGAAGAGGCGATCAAGCGCATCGAGCCCGGCGCGCTCGATCAGCTCCTGCACCCCACGATCGACCCGGATGCCGAGCGGACGGTGATCGCCACCGGCCTGCCCGCCTCGCCGGGCGCGGCGGTCGGCGAGATCGTCTTCAACTCGGAGGAGGCGGAGGCCGCCAAGAAGGCCGAGCGCAAGTGTATCCTCGTGCGCATCGAGACCTCCCCGGAGGACATCCACGGCATGCACGCCGCCGAGGGCATCCTCACCACGCGCGGCGGCATGACCAGCCACGCGGCGGTGGTCGCCCGCGGCATGGGCAAGCCCTGCGTCTCCGGCGTCGGCTCGATCCGGATCGACTACAAGGCCAAGACCCTGACCGTCGGCGGCGTGACCCTGAAGGCGGGTGACGTCATCACCGTCGACGGCTCGACCGGCCAGGTGATCCAGGGCGAGGTCAAGATGCTCCAGCCGGAGCTGTCGGGCGACTTCGCCGCCCTGATGGAGTGGGCGGATGCGGTGCGGACCATGAAGGTGCGCACCAACGCCGACACCCCGGCCGACGCCCGCGCCGCCCGCAAGTTCGGCGCGGAAGGGATCGGCCTGTGCCGGACCGAGCACATGTTCTTCGAGGGCGACCGGATCGTGGCGGTGCGCGAGATGATCCTCGCCGACGACACGGAAGGCCGTCGGGCGGCACTCGCCAAGATCCTGCCCTACCAGCGCCAGGACTTCGTCGAGCTGTTCACGATCATGTCGGGCCTGCCCGTCACGATCCGCCTGCTCGATCCGCCGCTGCACGAGTTCCTGCCGCACACCGACGAGGAAATCCGCGAGGTGATGTCGGCCACCGGCATCAGCGAGGACAAGATCCGCAACCGCATCCGCGAACTCTCCGAGCACAACCCGATGCTCGGCTTCCGCGGCTGCCGCCTCGCCATCGCCTTCCCCGAAATCGCCGAGATGCAGGCCCGCGCGATCTTCGAGGCCGCGGTACAGGCCGCCAAGGATACCGGCGCCCCGGTGACGTCGGAGGTGATGGTGCCGCTGGTGTTCACGCGGATGGAGTTCGACATCGTCAAGGCCCGCATCGACGCCATGGCCAAGGCCGTGACCGAGGAGACCGGCGCGACGCTCGAGTATCAGGTCGGCACGATGATCGAGCTGCCGCGCGCGGCGCTGATGGCCGGCGAGATCGCCGAGACGGCGGAGTTCTTCTCCTTCGGCACCAACGATCTCACCCAGACCGCGCTCGGCATCTCCCGCGACGACGCCGCGACCTTCCTTGGCCCCTACACCCAGAAGGGTATTCTCTCGGTCGATCCGTTCGTATCGATCGATCAGGAGGGCGTGGGCGAACTGGTGAAGATCGGCGCCGAGCGCGGTCGTAAGACCCGCGAAGGCCTCAAGCTCGGCATCTGCGGCGAGCACGGCGGTGATCCGGCCTCGATTGCCTTCTGCCAGGAGGTCGGGCTCGATTACGTCTCCTGCTCGCCGTTCCGCGTGCCGATCGCCCGCCTCGCCGCGGCGCAGGCGGCCCTCGGCAAAGACGCCTAAGACGACGCATGACGACCCCGCGGGCATGACCCGCGGGGGCCTTTCCGGGCGGCGGGCCAAGCTTCGCAATAATTTTGCGGACAGCCCGCTGAACCCGTGTCGCACGGGCACGTTACCTGCTAGCGGGAGTCCATAGCGCGGAGAGCGCCTCGGTCTTCCGGCCAGGGCACCCGCGGGACTTCAAGCTATGTCGCATCCCGACTCTCCCTCAGCCCTCCTCGATCATCGCGCCATCGTTCCCGGTCACCGGGCGATGCAGGCGGCCTATCTCTGGATCATCGCGACGCTGACCGCGGCGGCGGGTGTCACAGGGCTCGTCTACCTCGAGGCCGACCGTAACGGCCGCGAGGCGGGCCGGATGATCGTCGCCGCCCAGAACGGCAGCAGCTACGCCGCGATCCTCGTCCACGGCATGGCCCAGCGTCACGGCCGTCCGACACCTTAACCGTCCGGCAACCACGTTCGCGATTAAACTCTCCTCATGAGGAACGGTCGCCCCGGCTTGGTCTAAGCTGAGGCCTCCGGCCGCTCGTGAGTGTGGAGTATCGGCGGTGCGTACGAGGCGCGTTCGAGGCCTGGGGATAGGCCCCCGCTGGATCGTCTCGGCCGTGGTGCCGTGGATGCTGGCGAGCGGCCTGCTGGTTTCCTTCACCGCCACCGCGGGCACCGATGCCACGCTTCGGCCCGCCCAGCTCTCGGAGCGGGATGTCACCGCGACCGGCGCGCTCGTGGCGTCCACCGCCTGGAGCCCGGACGTCATCGATGCGGGTCTCGTGGCGCCCGGCGCCTCCCATGAATCCGAGCCCGGAGAAGACGGCCTCCCCGCGCTCGCCGACTCGGATGGCGCCACCCCCGCCACGCCCCGCGCCGTCGCCCTGTCGTCGGTCACACCCGCGCCCGCCGACGCGACCCCGATCGAGGTCGCGGCGGCGAACCTCGCCCTACCCGGCTTCTCGGCCCGTCTCGATCGCGGCCCTTCCGCCCTCGATCCGCAGATGACGGCGCCGGAGGCCAAGTCCCATTATGCCGACCTGATCGATCCGAATGCGATGGACCGCGAGCAGCGCTGCCTCGCCGAAGCCGTCTACTTCGAGGCGCGCAGCGAGCCCGAGGAGGGGCAGGCCGCCGTCGCGCAGGTCATTCTAAACCGCGTCAAGAGCGGGCTCTACCCGTCCTCGGTCTGCGGTGTCGTCTACCAGAACCGCCACCGCTTCATGGGGTGCCAGTTCTCCTTCGCCTGCGAGGGCAAGGCTTTGCGCATCACCGACGCGGAATCCTGGCGCAGCGCGACCCGTGTCGCCAGCGCGGTGATCGACGGCCGCACCTATGTCAGCGAGGTCGGCGGCGCGACCCACTATCACGCCGATTACGTCCGCCCCGGCTGGTCGCGCCGGCTCAAGCGCAAGGACATGATCGGCCGGCATATTTTTTATCAGCTGAAGCCGAACCAGACCTGATGGTGTCTCAAAACGTCATCCCATCGACGACCTCATCCTGAGGTGCCGCCTGAGCGGCCTCGCAGGATGTTCCAGAGGTCGCGCGAATGCTGGAGGATCCTTCGAGGCTCCGCTTCGCTCTGCACCTCAGGATGAGGGATGGATTGGAAAGAGGTGATCACGCCAAGATTGGCTCACCGCCCCTGCCTCAGATAGTTTGCGCCGCCGATTATCAGCAGCTTGTCCGAACCCCGGTCGGGCGCGAACAGGCTCAGCGCTTCAGTAGTCCCAGCATCGTCCGTCAGAGTCAGCCGGTAACCCGAGACCGTGTAGCGGCCGTTGCGCACCGGCCGTCGGCTGTGGCCGGCGACCACGGTGCCGCCGTCCATCGAGCCGCCGGTCGAGGAGAAGCCGACACCGCCTTCGCGGGTGAAGCGGCCATCCGGCGTCAGGGCAAGCGAGTGCGTGCCGCCGACCGAGCCCATCGCGCCGCTCGATCCGAACGTGTGGCTCCACGTGCCGTCGAAGCGGTACCCGTCCGCGAAGGGCGGCACCGCGACGTAGGTGTCGCCGCCGATGGTCAGCGCCTCCTTGGTGCGGGAGAACGCTTCGCCGGAGCGCGTGACGCGCCCGAACCCGTCCTCCACCTCGACCCGCTCGATGCGGTTGGCCGAGAACCAGCCGCCCTTCAGCGCGTAGGTGCCGCAGGTGGCGGGCTCGGCCCGGCAATGGGCCGCCATGTCGCCGTCGCGCGGAAGCTCCGTGGTGTAGAGGCCGCCCTTGTCGAACAGCAGCGTGTCTTGGTCGGCAGTGAAGTCCATCCCGCCGAAGGCGTTTGGGCGGAGCTGCGTCTTGGTGCGCGTGTAGAGCCCGTCGAGGCCGCCATCCCCCCGGACGGGTGCCAGAACGAGGCCGCGGTCGTCCTTGGCCGGACGGTAGGAGCCTACCAGCGCCTCGAACCCCTCGCGGATTGGGTTCTGCTGCTCGCGTTCGAGCTGGAGGGTGAGGAGCATCAGAAAATGCTCGCTCGTCCGGGTGGCGATCCCGATATGCCAGGCCGCCATGCGCAGGCCGTCGGTCGTGCGGCAGCAGCGCTGCTCGACGCGGATGCGGTGCCCGTCGAGGGTTTCGCCGGCCTTCGCCGTGAGCGGCTTCTCGCCGGGCGGGATCTGCTTGAGGCTGCGGACGAAGGCGCTGAACGTCTCGTCGAACCGGCCCGAGGCCGGCTTCGGCTTGGCGACGATCAGGAGCGCGGCGCCCTTGCGCCCGCGCGGCGCGGTCGGCTCGAAGAGGCGTTCGAACACGAGGCCGTCGCCGGCCTCCCGGCGTGTCCAGCCCTCGAACATGACGGGCAGCTCGAAGCGGGACGACCCGAGGGTCACTTCGGCGGCGCGGGCGGGGAGACCTGCCGCGAACAGCAGGGCGAGGCCGAGCCCCGCCCCGCCTGCGCGGCCGCGTCGCGTCACGTCACGACGCTCGGCTCCGCCCGGCCGGTGATCGCCTCGATGCCGGCCAGTTCCCGCGCCACCGCGACGACGGGTCCGAGCACATCGGCTACCGGCAGCTCAAGCCGGTCGGGGGCGGCTTCGTAGCGTTCGATATAGACACGCAGGGTCGCCCCGGCGGTGCCGGTGCCCGAGAGGCGGTAGACGATGCGCGCATCCTCCGCGAAGGTGACGCGAACGCCCTGCGCCTCCGTCACCGAGCCGTCGACCAGATCGACGTAGCGGAAATCGTCCGCCGCCTTCACGGTGAGGCCGCCGATCCGGGTGCCGGGCAGCGAGCCGATCTTGGCGCGAAGCCCGTCCATCAGCCGGTTGGCGGCGCCGGAATCGATCTCTTCGTAATCGTGGCGTGTGTAGTAGTCGCGGCCGAACTCGGCCCAGTGCGCCCGCACCAGCTCCTGCGCCGGCTTACCGGTCGCGGCCAGGATGTTGAGCCAGAGCAGCACCGCCCACAGCCCGTCCTTCTCGCGCACATGGTTCGAGCCGGTGCCGGCGCTCTCCTCGCCGCACAGGGTGATGCGGCCGGCATCCAGCAGGTTGCCGAAGAACTTCCAGCCGGTCGGCGTCTCGAACGCCTCGATCTTGAGCGCGGCGGCAACGCGGTCCACGGCGCGGCTCGTCGGCATCGAGCGGGCGACGCCCGCGAGGCCCGCGGCATAGCCCGGTGCGCGGTGGGCGTGTGCGGCGAGGATGGCGAGGCTGTCGCTCGGCGTCACGAACAGGCCGGGCGCCACGATCATGTTGCGATCGCCGTCACCGTCGGAGGCCGCCCCGAAATCCGGCGCGTCGGGCCCGTGCATCAGCTCGAACAGTTCGTGGGCGTGAACCGGGTTCGGATCAGGGTGGTGTCCGCCGAAATCGGGCTTGGGCTCGCCGTTGACGACCGTGCCCGGCGCCGCGCCCAGCGCCCCCTCCAGGATCGCCTTTGCGTAGGGGCCGGTCACCGCCGAGAGCGCGTCGAAACGCATCCGGAAGCCCGAGGCGAACATCTTCGACAGAGCGTCGAAGTCGAACAGCGTGCGCATCAGCTCGGCATAGTCGGCGACCGGGTCGATCACCTCCACCGTCATCCCGTCGATCTCGCTGGTGCCGATCCGGCCGAGGTCGAGATCGGGTGCGTCGGAGATGCGGTAATCACCGATCGCCTTGGTGCGCGCGAAGATCGCTTCGGTGACGCTCTCCGGGGCCGGGCCGCCGTTGCTGCCGTTGAACTTGATGCCGAAATCGCCCTCCGGCCCACCGGGATTGTGGCTCGCCGACAGTACGATGCCGCCGACCGCGCCGTGCTTGCGGATGACGCAGGAGGCGGCCGGGGTCGAGAGCAGGCCGTTCTGCCCCACCAGCACCCGCCCGAAGCCGTTGGCCGCGGCGATCTTGAGGGCGATCTGGACAACCTGTTCGTTGAAGAAGCGCCCGTCGCCGCCGATCACCAGGGTCGCGCCCTTCCGGTCGGGGATGCAGTCGATGATCGCCTGGACGAAGTTCTGGACGTAGTGCGGCTGCCGGAAGACGGGCACCTTCTTGCGTAGGCCCGAGGTGCCCGGCTTCTGGTCCGGATAGGGGCTGGTGGGAACCCGCTTCGACGCCATGGTTCGCTCGATTCTCGTGGAAGACACACTGCGCACGTCGTAGCGCGGTTTGCCGGTTCGTATAGGGTTGCGGCGCCGATTTCAGTATCGTCGGACGCGGCGATCAGCCGTCGGAGCCGAGGCGGACCTTTACCACGGCCGGATTTTCGCGCAGGCGCTCGGCGATGGCCGCGACGCTCGTCTGCGAGAGCCGGACAAAGGCGATCGTCACCTCCTCCAGCCCCTCCTCCGCGCCGGGGCGCACCACGAACTGGCGCACTCGCGAGGCCCGCTCGCCGGTGGCGTCCTGCAGCGTGTCGATCGAGAGGCTGCCGGCTTTCACGGTGAGTTGGAGCGTGTGGGTGCGCATCCGGTCGCGCCAGCTCTCCTCGATCGGCTTCACGCCCGCGAGGATGCCGACGACGAGGATCGTCGCCGCGATGCCCGCCACGTAGAGGCCGCCGCCGACCGCGAGGCCGATCGCTGCGACCGCCCACAGGCTCGCGGCGGTGGTCAGCCCCTTCACCACTTCGCCGCGCAGGAGGATCGTGCCCGCGCCGAGAAAACCGATGCCGGAGACGACCTGCGCGGCGATGCGCGAGGGGTCGAGGGTCACGTTCTTCTGTCCGAGCACGTCGGAGAAGCCGAAGGCCGAGACGATCATGAAGAGGCAGGCGCCGACGCAGACCAGCATGTGCGTGCGCAGGCCCGCGGCCCAGAGCAGCCGCTCCCGCTCGAAGCCGATCACGCTGCCCATGGCGCCTGCGAGCACGAGGCGCGCCACCATCTCCGCGTTGCCGAGCATCGCTCCTCCCGATTCAGGCGTGCCACGGAGATTGCGCCCGGTGCTCTCGTCACGCAACGCGAGCCCCCGCCTTGACGCCTCGCCGGGCGCGGGTCCAATGCGGCGCGCATTCCAGAACCGTCAGCCGCTCGTGGGCCGTCGATGCCGCCGCTTCTCGCCCTCCCCTTCCCGGCCATCGATCCGGTCGCGGTCTCGATCGGACCGGTCGAGATCAAGTGGTACGCCCTGTCCTACATCGCGGGGCTCGTCGGCGGCTGGTTCTATGCGCGCCGGCTCGTCGCCGCGGATTCACTCTGGGGCGTGGTCAGGCGCCCGACGCTCGCCGACATCGACGACCTGATCGTCTGGGTTGCGCTCGGCGTCGTGCTCGGCGGGCGGATCGGCTACGTGCTGTTCTACAACCTGCCGCTCTATCTCGATCACCCGATGGAGATCCTGGCGATCCGCAACGGCGGCATGTCGTTCCACGGCGGGTTCCTCGGGGCGATCCTGGCGCTGCTGCTCTTCGCGCGGTCGCGCGGGCTCAACGGCTACACCATGCTCGACATTGCCGCGGTGGTGGTGCCGGTGGGCCTGTTCTTCGGGCGCATCGCCAACTTCGTGAATGGCGAGCTGTGGGGCCGCGCCGCGCCGGACTTCCCCTACGCCGTCGTCTTCCCCACCGGGGGCGACGTGCCGCGCTACCCGAGCCAGCTCTTCGAGGCCGCCACGGAAGGCTTGCTGCTGTTCGTCGTCATGGCGCTCGCCGTGCGCCGCTTCGGCTTCCGCAAGCCGGGGCTGCTCGGCGGCATCTTCGTCCTCGGCTACGCGCTGGCGCGGACCTTCTGCGAGTTCTTCCGCGAGCCGGACCGGCAGCTTGGCTTCCTGTTCGGACAGGACGTCAACGCGCTCGGCGGCGGCGTGACCATGGGGATGCTGCTCTGCGTGCCGATGGCGCTGGTCGGGCTCGTCTACATCGTCCTCGCTGCCCGCGGGGTGACACGACCCCGGAAGACGGGGCCGGAGATCCAGGCCGAAGCGGGACAGATCTGAGCGTGAGCCCCGAGGCGACGCCGTTGCTGGCGATCCTGGCGCGGGAGATCCGCGCGAGTGGGCCGCTCGGCCTCGACCGTTATATGGCGCTCTGCCTCGGGCATCCGCTTCACGGCTACTACGCCACGCGCGATCCCTTCGGCCGGGGCGGCGATTTCGTCACCGCGCCGGAGATCAGCCAGATGTTCGGCGAACTCGTCGGCGCCTGGGCCGCCGCGGTGCTGGCGATGATGCCGACGACGGGCGTGCGTCCCTGCCTCGTCGAGCTCGGACCCGGTCGCGGCACGCTGATGGCCGATGCGTTGCGGGCCCTGCGCGCGGCCGGCAGCGACTTCGAACTGCACCTCGTCGAGACCAGCCCGGTGTTGCGCCGGCTCCAGGCGGAACGGCTCGCCGACGCCGCGCCGACCTTCCACGACTCGGTGGCGAGCCTGCCGGACGCGCCGCTCCTCGTCATCGCCAACGAGTTCTTCGACGCTCTTCCCGCCCGTCAGTTCGTTCGGACGGAGCTTGGATGGTGCGAGCGCCGCGTCGGCCTCACGCCGGACGGCGACGCCCTGGCCTTCGGCCTCGACCCGGAGCCCGATCCGCGCCTCACCGCGGAAGCGCCGGCGGGCGCGGTGCTGACCCTGCCAAGCCAGGGGCTCGCCGTGATGCGCGATCTCGCCCGCCGTTTCGTCGCGCGGGGCGGCGCCCTCCTCGCGATCGATTACGGGCACGACCGGCCCGGCTTCGGCGACACGTTCCAGGCGGTGGCCGGCCACCGCTTCGCCGACCCGCTCGCCCGGCCCGGCGAGGCCGACCTGACGCTGCACGTCGATTTCGGCGCGCTGGCCCGCGCGGCCGCCGCGGAAGGCGCCGCCCTGCACGGCCCCGTGACGCAGCGCGACTTCCTGCTGGGGCTCGGCCTCGCGATGCGCGCCGAGCGGCTGAAGGCGCGCGCGACGCCGGATCAGGCGCAGGCGATCGACGCCGCCGTCCTCCGCCTGACCGATCCGGACCCGCGCGGCATGGGCGCCCTGTTCAAGGTGCTCTGCGCCAGCCACCCCGCGCTTGGACCGCTTCCGGCGCTCCCGCCCCCGTCCTGAGCTCTCCTGCCTGAGCCCTCCTGAAAGAGCCTGCGAGACCATGTTCATCGAAGCGCCCGAGCTCAGCTCGCACTCTTACATCCGGCACGCCTTCTTCACCCGGCAGGGCGGCGTCTCGGAAGGGCTCTACGCCTCGCTGAACGGGGGGATCGGCTCGAACGACGATCCGGCACGGGTCGCCGAGAACCGGGCGCGGATGTGCGCGCAGCTCGGGCTCCCGCGCGAGAACCTCGTCAGCCTCTACCAAGTGCATTCCGCCGAGGTCGTGACCGTTGAGGCGCCCTTCCCTCTGGCCGAGCGTCCGAAGGCGGACGCCATGGTCACGCGGGTGCCCGGCCTCGCGCTCGGCATCGCCACGGCCGATTGCGGTCCGATCCTGTTCGCCGATCCGGAGAATCGCGTCGTCGGCGCGGCCCATGCCGGCTGGAAGGGCGCGCTCGGCGGTGTCGTCGAGGCGACGGTCGCAGCCATGGAAGCGCTCGGCGCCGAACGCCGCAGCATCGTCGCCGTCCTCGGGCCGACGATCGCCCAAGCCTCCTACGAGGTCGGCCTGGACTTCATGGAGCGCTTCCGGGCCGAGGTGCCCGATTGCGAGACGTTCTTCGAGGAAGGGCGGCCGGGCCACGCGCAGTTCGATCTACCGGGCTTCATACTCGAGCGGTTGGCCCAGGCCGGTATCGGCGAGGCGACCGCGCTCGGCTTGTGCACCTATGCCGATCCCGAGCGGTTCTACAGTTTTCGTCGCACCACGCACCGTAACGAACCAGATTACGGGCGCCTCATCTCGGCGATCGCCTTGACGCCATGAGGGTTTTCCTCGGGATCTCACAAAAGTCGTTGCATCCGTGCAACGCTGGTTGTGCAGGTGTCTACGTTCGGGCTTTTGTGCGCGGAAGCACTCGCATCCCGCACTGCATCCATCGTAAGCCTCTTCCCGTCGCGGAACGCCGTGGTTGCATCCCTGCGACAATCTGTACGGAAGCGTAGCCAAAAAAAGCTCGGCCGTATGTGAACCTTGGCCGTTCGGCAGCGTTTCCCGAATGGAACGACGGCGGACGAAGACCACCGCCACAAAGGGGCCGCCTTCGAGACGGTCGGCGTGGTCAAGCCGCAACAGCATCTTCCGAGATGCTGGCATAGATACGGGGCACCGTGCCGCCTCGCTTCTTCGGAAGCATCGGTACAGTCAGAGAGGACCAGAGTAATGAAATCCTTCCTTCGCGCCGGCACGGCCATCGCCGGCATCGCCTTCGCCGGTTCGGCGCTCGCCGCCGACCTCCCGCGCCGCGCGGCTCCGCCGCCGGTGTTCCAGCCGGTGCCGGTGTTCACCTGGACGGGCTTCTACGCCGGTTTCAACGCCGGTTACGGCTTCGGCACCCAGGATGACCGCGTCCCGACCGTGATCGGCGTCGGCCCGGCCTCCCTGCTCGTGCCCCCGGGCACCACCGCCGTGGTCGCGTTCAGCAACCGTGAGTCCAACGAAGGCTTCGTCGGCGGCGGTCAGATCGGCTACAACTACCAGTTCACCCCGGGCTCCGGTGTCGTGATCGGTGTCGAGGCCGACGCCCAGTACGCCGATTTCGGCCGTGACCGGAACCGCTTCCTCTCGACCAGCCCGCTGGCCGCCCAGCAGGTGTTCAACCCGGGTGGTCTGTCCGGCCTCGACTTCTTCGGCACCGTCCGCGGTCGCCTCGGCTACGCCTTCGACCGCACCCTCGTGTACGGCACCGGCGGCTTCGCCTACGGCTCCGGCGGCGGTCGTGAGTTCGGCACCGGCGTGTCGAGCAACGACTTCCAGACCGGCTGGGCCGCCGGTGGTGGTATCGAGTACGCTCTCCCGACCGACTCGTTCCTGAACTTCTTCAAGTCGTCGGCCGTGACGCTGAAGGTCGAAGGTCTGTACGTGAACCTCGACCGCGGCACCGGTGGCCGTGGCGCCTTCGCGACGGACAACCAGGGCCGTACGGTCTCCATCGGCAGCCCGGGCACCGTGCTCGTCAGCGGTGGCCAGCAGGTCCGCGACACCGAGTTCGCCGTCGTCCGCGCCGGCCTGAACTACAAGTTCGGCTCGTACTAGTATCTGGATCTCCGGCGGTCCCTCACCGGACCGCCGGACCTCCTTTGAAAAAGCCCGGCTTCGCGCCGGGCTTTTTTTATGGCCGTTCGGCGCACCGTCGCGAATGCCGGTCGGCCGTTCGCGCGCGGGTAATCGACGCGAGACCCCTGACAAAAGCTCGGCTGGTCCCCATCTCCTAGAGCGCATTCGGACGAAGTGGTCACCGGTTCGTCGATCGAGTGCGCGTCGAAACGAAGACCTAGAGACGACGGCCTGATGCGATCAGGTCGGATACGGCTCTAGCCGCCGCGCGGTCACGATGCCGTCGGCGCCTCAGGGAGACGGCTCCATGAACAGCGAAGAACGCGACATCATCAACGGCATCTTCCAGCGGCTCGAACAGGCGTCCGGACAGGCCCGCGACGCCGATGCGGAGCGCTTCATCGCCGAGAAGCTTCGCAACCAGCCTTACGCGCCCTACGCCATGGCGCAGCTCATCTACGTGCAGGAAGAGGCGATCAAGAGCCTCAACCAGCAGCTTGAACAGGCCCGCGAGCAGGCTCAGTCTCAGCCGGCCGGCGGCGGTGGGTTCCTGTCGAGCATCTTCGGCGGCGGACAGCGTTCCGAGCCGCAGCGTCCCGGCGGACAGGCTTGGGGCCAGCAGGGCGGCTACGGCCAGCAAGGCGGGTATGGTGGTCCGCAGGGCGGCCCGCAGCAGGGCTATGGTGGCGCTCCGCAGGGCGGACCCTGGGGCGGCCAGCCTCAGCAGCCCGCACGCGGCGGCGGCTTCCTGGCGACCGCCCTTCCGATGGCGGCGGGCGCAGCGGGCGGCATGCTGCTCGGCAGCGCGCTCTCTAACGCATTCGCCGGCGGCCACTCCCAGCTCGGCAGCGCCTCGGCGGCGGGCTTGACCGGCGGTGAGACGGGTGGCGGCATGTTTGGTGGCGGCGGCGATCAGGATCTCGGGTCGGCGCTCGGCGGCAGCGATGGCGGCTTCCAGGACGCCTCGTTCGGCGGCGGTGGCGGCGATGATTTCGGCGGCGACCTCGGTGATGGCGGCGACGACGACTGGGCCTGATCTCGCCCGCACGTCCTGAATGTTTGCAAAGCCCGGCGCCGTTCCCACGGCGCCGGGCTTCTGCTTTTGTAAGTTGACGTCAGATGACCTCGACGCGGGTGCCGACCGGCGTGCGCTCGTAGAGGTCGATCACGTCCTCGTTCATCATGCGGATGCAGCCCGAGGACACGTTCTGCCCGATCGTGTGCGGCTCGTTGGTGCCGTGGATGCGGTAGAGCGAGGTGCCGAGATACATCGCGCGCGCACCGAGCGGGTTTTCCGGGCCGCCCACCATATGCCGCGGAAGGTCGGGGCGGCGCCGCAGCATCTCGGCCGGCGGCGTCCAATCCGGCCATTCCCGCTTGGCCGAGATCGTCTTCGCCCCGGTCCAGACGAAGCCCGGTCGCCCGACGCCGATGCCGTAGCGGATCGCCTGTCCGGCCGGCTGGATCAGGTAGAGATACTTCGCGTTCGTATCGATCACGATCTGTCCGGCCCGCCCCGGCCCGTCATAGGCGACGACCTGCCGGGCAAAGCGCGGATCGACCGCTCGCGCGATCATACCTTCCTCAGGTCCCTGCCCGGTCGCCGGCCCGGTCGGCAGCGCCGCGAACCGGGCGCGCGGCTGCACGACCGCCACCGGGCGGGGCTCGCCGAGAGCGCCGTAGCCGTCGACAGCGGGGCGCCGGGCCGGGCCGCGCCCGTCCCCCGTCATCAGGAACTCGATGAAGCCGCCGCCGTAGCGGCCCGGCTCCGCCTGCGCCATCGCGCTCGAACCCATCAGCGCCAGCGCCGCCAGCGCCACGCCCCACTTCGCCCGCATCCCCGACTCCCGCCCTGCCCAAGTGATGCGGCAAGTCTTTTCCGGGTTGTGCCTGCGGGCGATGAACGGACGTGGTGAATCATCCGCTCCGGGGCTTGCGCCCCCGCTAAGTCCAAGTCGTCGTCAACGAGCCGTAAATGCCGCCGTTCCCCTGAAAACTTTCAGCAAATCGAAACGACTGCACGGGATTGTGTCAGGCAAGTTTTTACCTCGAAGGCCTGTCCGACCGATGATCACCAAGCGCTACCGCATCGAGGAAAGCCTGGGCTTGCCCGTTCCGGCGGCCGGTATCTCTGCGGCTCCGGCGGAGTCAGCTCCGAATCCGCGGCTCGACGAAATCCTGACGGCGATCAACGACCTGCGTCGCATCACGCAGGCCAGTGCCGGCGAAACCATCGAGGCCTGCCGCCGCGAACTCGGCGAGGCGTTCGCCATGCGCCACGAACTCGAAGTGATGAAGGAAGCGATCACCCGCACCAAGGGCGAGATCGCGAGCCTCCACCGCTCCGAGACCACGGGCAAGGGCATGCGCCGCGTCGCCGGCGAACTCGATGCGGTGGTTGAATCGACCGAGCAGGCCACTTCGACGATCCTCGGCAGCATCGAGCGGATCGAGACCAACGCCAACATGATGCGCGGCCTACGTCTGACCAAGGCGGCGCAGGAGAATGTCGACGGCATCCTCGACAACGTCATCTCGGCCTATGAGGCCTGCAACTTCCAGGATCTCACCGGTCAGCGCATCAGCAAGATCGTCAACGTGCTGAAGTTCGTCGAGGAGCATCTCGACCGCGTCATCGAGGCCTGGAGCGGGCTCGAAGGCTTCCGCGACCTGCTCGCGGTCGAGACGGCCGCTGTCGATGAGAACGACGAGAGCTCGCTCCTCAACGGACCGAAGCTTCAGGACGATCCCGGCCACGTCGATCAGTCGGACATCGACGCCCTGTTCGACTGACGCTCCCCGTCGCAGGGCGATCGCGCGAAGCGATTGTCCTGGCTCAGGCCGCCGCGGCCCTTTCAACCGGAATCGCCGCGGCTTACATCGGGGCCATGAGCCGCGCGACCCGATCCGCCTTCGACGACGTCCCGCCCGACGGGTTCGACGAGGACGAGACCGAGGCTGCCTCCCTCGACGAGGCGCCCGAGATCGACTTCGATTTCGAGCCCGGTGCCGTCCAGGCGGGCACCGAGATCATCCGCCGGTTCTGGTCGACCCTGCCGAACTCGCCGGGCGTGTACCGGATGTTCGACGCCAAGGGCGACGTGCTCTACGTCGGCAAGGCCAAGAACCTGAAGGCCCGCGTCGGCTCCTACGCCCGCGGTCAGGCGCATTCGAACCGCATCGCCCGCATGATCGCCCAGACGGCGGCGATGGAGTTCGTCACGACGGCGACCGAGACGGAAGCGCTGCTGCTGGAGGCCAACCTCATCAAGCAGTTGAAGCCGCGCTTCAACGTGCTGATGCGCGACGACAAGTCGTTCCCCTACATCCTGCTGACCAGCGACGGGCCGGCGCCGCAGATCGTCAAGCATCGCGGCGCGCGCCGCCGCAAGGGTAATTACTACGGCCCCTTCGCCAATGTCTGGGCGGTCAACCGCACGGTGAACGCGCTCCAGCGCGCCTTCCTAATGCGGACTTGCTCGGACAGCTATTACGAGAACCGCACCCGGCCCTGCCTGCTCTACCAAATCAAGCGCTGCTCCGGTCCCTGCACCGGCGAAATTGCCCTCGAGGACTATAGCGCGCTCGCCGACAGCGCCCGCGCCTTCCTCTCGGGCAAGTCGAACGCGGTGAAGGACCGGATGCGCGAGGAGATGCAGCGCGCCTCCGAGGCGCTCGAATTCGAGCGTGCCGCGCGCTTCCGCGACCGCATCGCCGCGCTCTCGGCGATCCAGGGCGTGCAGGGGGTGAACACCCAAGGGGTCGAGGAGGCCGACGTGTTCGCCATCGACGAGCAGGCGGGCCAGTTCTGCATCGAGGTGTTCTTCTTCCGCAACTTCCAGAACTGGGGCAACCGCGCCTACTTCCCGAAGGCCGACCGCTCGATGAGCGCGGACGAGGTGTTGGCCTCGTTCATCTCGCAGTTCTACGACGACAAGCCCTCTCCGAAACTCGTCCTCGTCAGCCACACGATCGAGGATGCCGAACTCGTGGCCGCCGCCCTGTCGAGCCGGGTTGAGCACCGTGTCGAGGTCCACCAGCCGCAGCGGGGCGAGCGCAAGAACCTCGTCGATTACGCGCAACGCAACGCCAAGGAGGCGCTCGGACGCCGGCTCGCCGACACCGCGTCACAGGGCAAGTTGCTGACGGCTTTGGGCCAAGCCTTCGGCCTCGACAAACCGCCGCGCCGAGTCGAGGTCTACGACAACTCGCACATTTCCGGCACGGCCGCGGTCGGCGGTATGATCGTCGCCGGACCGACCGGCTTCATGAAGACGCATTACCGCACCTTCAACATCAAGTCGGAGGAGCTGAGCCCCGGCGACGATTTCGGGATGATGCGCGAGGTGCTGACCCGCCGCTTCAAGCGGCTGGCCAAGGAGGCGCCGCGCACCCCGCGGGAGGGCGAGGCCGGCGAACTGCAGGCCCCGGAGCAGGCCGTGCCGGCGGTGGCCGAGGTGCAAGACGATCCCGATGCCTTCCCCGCCTGGCCCGACCTCGTTCTGATCGACGGCGGCGCCGGACAGCTGGAGGCCGCCCGCGCCTCGCTCGCCGAGATCGGCGTGACCGGCGTGCCGTTGGTCGGCATCGCCAAGGGCCGCGACCGCGACGCGGGCCGCGAGACGTTCTTCGTGCCCGGCCGCAGCCCGTTCAAGCTGCCGCCGCGCGATCCCGTGCTCTATTTCGTGCAGCGCCTGCGCGACGAGGCCCACCGTTTCGCCATCGGCACCCACCGGGCCCGGCGCAAGCGCGAGATGACGAAAAACCCGCTCGACGAGATTGCCGGGATCGGCCCCACTCGCAAGCGCGCGCTGCTGCACCATTTCGGCACGGTGAAAGCCATCGAACGCGCCGCCTTGGAGGATCTCGCCAAGGCGCCGGGCGTGAACGCCGCCACCGCGCGGGCGGTCTACGACTTCTTCCATGCCAATGCTTGAGCCGAGCCCCGTGCCGAGAGAGCCCGCACCCGATGCAGCGACGCCGCGGTTGACGCCCCCCGCCGCCCGTGATTTCACCCCGGCGATGAACGCCGTCCTCCCCCGACGCCGGTCGCAGGCCTGGACGCTCGCGAACTGCCTCACCTACGGCCGCCTCGTCGCGGTGCCGGTCGTCGTCGTCCTGCTGTTCTGGCCGGACGAGTTCGCCGCGCGCTGGACCGCCTTCGGCGTGTTCGTGGCCGCCGCGATCACCGACTATCTCGACGGCTACGTCGCCCGCGCCTGGGCGCAGAGTTCGGCGCTCGGGCGGATGCTCGATCCGATCGCCGACAAGCTCCTCGTTGCCGCCCTCCTCCTGATGCTGGCGGCCGACCGCACCATCGCCGGCATGTCGCTTTGGGCGGCGATCGTCATTCTGTGCCGCGAGGTGCTGGTCTCCGGCCTGCGCGAGTACCTGGCGGAGCTGAAGGTCGGCCTGCCGGTCAGCCGCATCGCCAAGTGGAAGACGACGGTCCAGCTCATCGCCCTCGGCTTCCTCGTCGCCGGCCCGGCCGGCGAGGCCGTCCTTCCCGGCAGCCTCACCGCCGGCATCGTCCTGCTCTGGCTCGCCGCGGCCCTCACGCTCTACACCGGCTGGGACTACATGAGGGCCGGGATCCGGCACGTGATCGACGATCCGCGCTGATTGATTTGGGATTCTTTGGCGCGGCACTGCGAGGCGCCGCCGGGGATGAATGCGATGAAGCTCGTCTACTTCGCCTGGGTGCGCGAGCGCGTCGGCAAGCCCGAGGAGACGGTGGACCCGCCCGAGGACGTCGCCACCGTCGCCGACCTGATCGGCTGGCTGAAGACGCGGGGCGAGGAATACGCCTACGCCTTCGAGAACGAGGGCGTGGTGCGTGCAGCCATCGACCGGGTCCATGCCAAGCCCGGCAGCACCATCGCCGGAGCGCAGGAGATTGCCTTCTTCCCGCCGATGACCGGCGGCTGAGACAGGGCCGCGGCATTAAAAGGACGGTTCGACCAATCTCTGGGACGCCGGGCAAGAGGAGCGAGCGGCCCGCCCGCCCATTCTGGCGCCAGCCTGATCCCCGGACGGACGCGATCCCCCGTCAGCTCAGCGCGTCCCGGAACGCGCTGAGATTGGCGCGCATCATCTCCAGATAGCCGGGGGCCGGTCCCCCCGGCGCGCTCAGCGCGTCGGAGTAGATCCGCCCGCCGACCTTGGCGCCGCTCTCGCGGGCGATCTGCTGCATCAGTCGCGGGTCGGCGATGCTCTCCACGAACACCGCCGGCACCTTGTCCCGGCGGATCTGGCGGATGATGCGGGCGACATCCTTCGGGCCGGCCTCGCTATCCGTGGAGATGCCCTGCGGCGCCAGGAAGCGCATGCCGTAGGCGGCGCTGAAATAGCCGAAGGAATCGTGCGTGGTGATGATGCGCCGCCGCTCCTCCGGGATTGCACCCAAAGCTGCGCGGATCTCCGCGTCCAGCGCGTCGAGCTTCTGCGTGTAGGCGGCGGCGTTCGCGGCATAGAGCGAGGCGTGATCCGGGTCGGCGGCGCTGAGGCCGTCGCGGATGTTGGCGACGTAGAGCTTGGCGTTCGCCACGTTCTGCCAGGCATGCGGATCGGGGTGGTCGCCGTGATCGTGTCCGTGATCTTCGGCGTGATCGTGGTCGTGGCTGCCCGCGACCGTCTTCACCCCCTTGGAGGCGACGGTGACCGGCGCCTTGGTGCCTGAAGCCTTGATCAGCCGCTCCATCCAGCCCTCGAAGCCGAGGCCGTTGACGACGACGAGATTCGCCTCGGCCAGCTTGCGGGCGTCGCCCGGCGTGGGGGAGTAGCCGTGAGCGTCGGCATCCGGCCCGACGAGGCTCGTCACGGCGACCTGCTCGCCGCCGACCTGCGCCACCAGGTCGGCCAGGATCGAGAAGGTCGCCACCGCCTTCAGCCGCGCGCCGTCCGCCGCGGCCATCGACGGCGCGAGGCCGAGCCACACCAGAACAACGATCGCGACGCCGCGCCCCACGCCCAAACCCATACCGCAACTCCTCCGCTCGGTCGCGGTGATAATGTAACATTATCACATCGCCAAGGGCTGGGTTGCGATTGTTCAGCGGAGAACGGGCAGGGTTGCCAATCCGGAGAAGCTTCCCTGGAGCAGACCGGGTGCGCACTGCCACCGGCACCAGGGCGAGTATGGCGCGGCGGCCGGTTTCGCGGCGGGCTACCGCCTGCGCTTGATCCACGGCCCTTACGGCTGCAAACACCGCGGGCCCCGGCGTTCCGCCGGGGTCAGCACAGACACGGTACATGATGGCGCGCCGGCCGCTCCTGAGAGGCGACACCCTTCCCCTGCTCGGGCGGCTCTGGCGGGAGTGGCTCGCCCCGCACCGCGCCACGCTCGCGGTGGTGCTCGTGCTCATCACCGTCGTCGGTGTGGCGACGGGGCTCTACCCCGCCCTCATCAAGGCCGCCTTCGACGCGTTCGACCGCAAGGACGTGAGCGCCCTCGCCTATGGCCCGCTCATCGTCATCGCGGTCACCTCCGCGCGCGGCTTCGCACTGTTCGGCCAGACGGTGCTGACCAACCGGGTCGTCACCCGCGTCGAGGCCGACATGCAGGCCGCGCTCTACGCCCACCTGATCGATGCCGACCTCGCCCAGCTCGGTCGCGAGAGCCCGGCGGCCTTCACCCAGCGCTTCACCACCGACTTCGCCTTCATCAAGGAGGCGCTGACCCGCATCTCAACCGTGCTGCTGCGCGATGTGGCGATGCTGGCCGCCCTGGTGATCGCACTGGTCTGGATGGACCCGCTGCTGACGCTCGCCGCCGCAGTCACGGCGCCTCTTGTCGCCGGCCCGGTCAACCGGATCGGCAAGCGGCTGCGCCAGGTCTCGACCACGACCCAGGAGCAGATGGGCGCCACGGCGAGCCTCATCACCGAGAGCCTGCAGGGCGCCCGCGTCGCCAAGACCTACGCCCTCGAAGGCTATCTCAAGGACCGCGCGGCGCAGGCGTTGGACGAGGTGCGCCGCCTCAAGATGAAGGCGGCCAACGCGCGCGGACGGCTCGACCCGCTGATGGAGATCGGCGGCGGTCTCGCGGTGGCGGGCGTGCTGGTGCTGGTGGGCCAGCGGGTGATGTCGGGCGACCGCACCGTCGGCGATTTCACCGGCTACGTCGCCGCGCTCCTGCTTGCAGCGCAGCCGGCCCGGGCGCTCGGCACCCTCAACGCCATCCTGCAGGAGGCGGCGGCGGCGCTGACGCGCTACTTCGCCCTGATGGACGAGCAGCCGACGATCCGCGAATCCACATCGGCCCGTCCGCTCACGGTGTCACGGGGCGAGATCCGCTTCGAGAACGTGCATTTCCGCTACCGGGCCGACGCGCCCGCCCTCGAGGGCATCGACCTCGTGGTGCCGGCGGGCTCGACCACGGCGCTCGTCGGGCGCTCCGGCTCCGGCAAATCCTCGCTGCTCAACCTCGTCCCCCGGCTTCAGGACGTGACGGCGGGCCGGGTTCTCATCGACGGCACCGATGTGCGCGACGTGACCATCGCCTCCCTGCGCGCGGCGATCGCGGTGGTGTCACAGGAAGTGGTTCTGTTCGACGACACCGTCGCGGCCAATATCGGCTTCGGCCGACCCGGCGCGACGCAGGACGAGATCGAGGCAGCGGCGCGGGCCGCGGCGGCCCATGGCTTCATCACGCGTCTGGGCGAGGGCTACGCATTCCGGGTCGGGCCGGGCGGCGGCCGGCTCTCGGGCGGTGAGCGCCAACGCATCTCGCTGGCCCGCGCCTTCCTCAAGAATGCGCCGATCCTGCTCCTCGACGAGGCGACCTCCGCCCTCGATTCCGAATCCGAGCATCTCGTGCAGGAGGCGCTGGAGCGGCTGATGCGCGGGCGCACGACACTGGTGATCGCCCACCGCCTCTCGACCGTGCGCGAGGCGAACCGCATCGCGGTGCTGGACGCAGGCCGGGTGATCGAACTCGGGCGCCACGACGAGCTGGTGGCCGCGAGCGGGACCTATGCCCGCCTGCACCGGCTGCAATTGTCGGACGACTCGGGCGTATCGAAAGCCCAGGCGGCCCCGGTCTGAAAGTGCCAGCATGAAATCGGCCGGCGCGAATCGATCGGCCTCATGCCACCCGCGCGGCCTCTCGCGCGTAGTTCCCGGTCACGACGGGAGCCAGAGATGCGGTCAGAGCCATTCGGAACGACGCGGGCGGGTGAGCGCGTCACGCGGCACACCCTCATGCGCGATGATCTGCGGGTTCAGGTGATCGATTACGGCGCGATCGTCACCAGCATCGAGGTGCCGGACCGCGAGGGACGCCGCGCCAACGTCGTCCTCGCCCTCGATACGGTGGAGGGCTACGAGACGGTGAGCCCACATTTCGGGGCGATTGCCGGGCGTTACGCCAACCGCATCGCCAAGGGGCGCTTCACCCTCGACGGCACCCCCTTCGAACTGCCGATCAACGAGCCGCCCAATTCCATGCATGGCGGCCCCGAGGGTTTCGCCAAGCGCCTCTGGCAGATGATGGAGGCGGACGAAACACGGGTCGTGCTGAGGCGGCGCAGCCCCGACGGCGAGGAGGGCTTTCCGGGCAATCTCGACGTCGAGGTCGTCTACAGCCTGCCCGAGCCCGGAACGTTGCGCATCGATTACCGCGCCGAGACCGACCGGCCGACGGTGCTGAACCTGACCAATCACAGCTATTTCAACCTCGCCGGCGAGGGCACGGGCGACGTGATGGACCATGTCGTGCAGATCGACGCCGACGCCTACACCCCGACGGACGCAACGCAGATCCCAACCGGAATCATCGCGCCGGTTGCCGGCACGCCCCTCGATTTCCGCGAGCCGACGCCGCTCGGTGCGCGCATTCGGCAGGGTGACGAGCAGATCGTGATCGCGGGCGGCTACGACCATACCTTCGCTCTGCGCGAACCCGCCGGCACGCTGCGCCGGGCAGCCTCCTGCTTCTGTCCGGCCAGCGGGCGGCGCCTCGACGTCGCGACGACCCAACCGGCGCTGCAGCTCTATAGCGGCAACAATCTCGACGGCTCGCTGGTCGGCCCGTCCGGTCGCACCTACCGCTCGGGCGACGGCGTCTGCTTCGAGACGCAAGGGTTTCCCGATGCGCCGAACCACCCGAACTTTCCGAGCGCGGTCCTGAGGCCGGGAGAGGTCTTCACCTCGATCAGCACCTACCGGTTCTCGGTCGGCTGAGCGGACGAGCCCGTCACAAAGCGAGGACCGAGACGAGCCTGAACCGGGGCGCTTGACATCCCTCTCGTTTGGTCTGAAATTTCTGTCATGACAGAGGCTTCAGATCAGCCGCAAACCCTCGCGCCTGCGGTGGAGCGGTTCATCCTCCACTGGGGGGATCTCGGCGGGCAATGGGGCGTGAACCGCTCCGTCGCTCAGATCCACGCCCTGCTCTACCTCTCCGACAAGCCGCTCGCGGCGGAGGACATCGCGGGTACGCTCGGCATCGCCCGCTCGAACGTCTCGAACTCGCTGAAGGAACTGGCGGGCTGGAGCCTGATCCGGCGGGTGCCGGTGCTGGGCGAGCGGCGGGATTTCTTCGTCGCCGAGACGGACCTGTGGGAGATGGTCACCCGCATCGCCGCCGGCCGCAAGGAGCGGGAGATCGACCCGGCGCTCAAGGCCCTGCGGGAATGCGTAGCCGAGGCGGAAGGCGATCCGCGGGTCGGGGCCGTGGCCGGGCGGCGGCTCAAGGCGATGCTCGACTTCACTCAGACGCTCGACGGCTGGTACGCGCAGATGCTGCACGTGCCCCACAACACCCTGGCCAAGCTGATCCGGCTCGGCGGACGCATCGTCCGCTACCTGCCCGTGAAGTCCGAGGCCTGATCCCCTGCCGGCCGGGCGTCCGGCGTCCGGGGGAGTGTCTGAGGAGGCCCTTGATGCGTGCCGCCGGCAAAGCCGCCATTTCGAACGCAGCCCCGGTCCGCCCGGCGGAACTGCTCGACCTGCGTTTTCGCGCGCTGGTGCCGGAGGCGGATTGGGCGCGGCTGCCCCCTGCCGTGCGGCGGCGCTTCTCCAAGCGGCTCGGCGAGGGCGAAAGTGCGGTCTATGCCGGGCGGGTGGTCGAGACCCAACTGACCCGGCTCGGCTGGCTGCTCGCCCAGATCTTGCGCCTCGTCGGCGCACCGCTGCCGACAGCTCGGATCGCCAACATGCCGAGTGTGGTCGCCGTCACCCAGGACGGCGCCGGCAACGGCCAGATCTGGACGCGGCTCTACGCCCGCGGCTCAGGCTTCCCGCAGGCGATCCACTCGGCCAAGCGCTTCCGGGGACCGACGGGTCTGGAGGAGCGGGTCGGCGCCGGGCTCGGCATGAGTCTGCGGGTTCTGGTGGAGAATCGGGCGCTCGTGTTTCGCAGCGAGCGCTATTTCATCGATCTTCCGGGCTTCCGGCTCATCCTGCCGCGATGGCTGACGCCGGGCACCCTGACGGTCAGCCACGACGCCACCGGCGCCCGCGCCTTCCGGTTCGTTCTGGAAATCCGTCACGCTTGGCTCGGCCGGCTGCTACGCCAAGAGGCGGAGTTCTCCGACCAAGTCGATGCGCGCGACGAGGTGACCGCCGCGCCGCCCTGATCGGGGTTTCAGCCGGCTAGAAGCGCGCCCGACGGCCGGTCGGCGCCCCAGATCTTCTCGAGGTTGTAGAAGCCGCGGACTTCGGGGCGGAAGATGTGGACGAGGATATCGCCCGCATCGATCAGCACCCAGTCGCAGGCCGGCATGCCCTCGACGCGGGCGTTGCCGAAGCCCTTGGCCTTCATCTCTTGGATGATCTTGTCGGCGATCGAGCCGACATGGCGCTGCGAGCGGCCGGACGCGATGATCATCGTATCGGCGAGCGAGGTCTTGCCCGCGAGGTCGATCTCGACGGTCTCCTCAGCCTTCATCTCATCGAGGCATCCGAGGGCCAGGGCCTTCAGCGCGTCGGAGGAGGCAGGCTCGGCATCGGAGCTGACACCGACGTGTGGAATGTGTGCGGACAGGGTCTCGGTTCCTGAAGATCAATTCGCGGCGATCCCGCCACGCGCTGAAATTGGCCGCTTTCGGCCCACTTTTCAAGCGGAAGAAGCGCCCTAAGCCTCGTGTGCCGCGATTGGGGAGGCAAAACGCGGCGTCGCGCGCCCATCTCATAGACGCTTTTGCCACCGATCGAAGGACGGCCACGCTGCGAGCGGGCGCCGTACGGCGAGCGCGGATTCGGCCCGGCGCGACACTGTAACCGGTGGCTTTCAAACGGATGCGACCGTCCCCTTCTGGGTGTCGTAGGCCGCGGTGACGGCGCGCTTCGACGTCATGGCGTCGGCAGGAACTCGGTCGGCAGGAGGCCCGGTTACCGCGTGCGCAGAGCGGTGGAGGATAAGGCGGAGCGCGGGCCGTGGAGGAAGGTCCAGGCCGGCGTGGGGCGGATCGCCAGGGTGGGAGCGTCCGCCTCCGGAATTCGGGCCGACGCGAACGCCTGCGCCGCCCGCGCCGACGGCACCGTGAGCGTGTAACCGGGACGGTCGATTACCGCGACGGGCATCAGCGATAGGATCTCGTCGAAACGGCGCCAGCGATGGAAGGTGCCGAGCGAATCCGCACCCATGATCCACACGAAGTGAAGAGCGGGTTGGCGCTGGACCAGCCAGCGCAGCGTATCGGCGGTGTAGCGACTGCCGATCCCCCCCTCGAAGCCGGTGACTGCGATGCGCGGATCGGTGGCGAGCGCCCGCGCCTGCGCCACCCGCTCATCCAGCGGAGCGAGCACGCCATGGTCCTTGAGCGGGTTGCCGGGCGTGACCAGCCACCAGACCCGGTCGAGCCGAAGGCGCCGCAGGGCGGTGCGACTCACATGCAGGTGCCCCGCATGCGCCGGGTTGAACGAACCGCCGTAGAGGCCGATCCGCATGCCGGGCGCGGCCGGCGGTAGCCTGTGATCGCGCAGAGGAACCGCCGTCAGCGCGTCACGGCCGCGTCTGGCCGCTGCCGTGGACCCGGTACTTGAAGGTGGTGAGCTGCTCGACGCCGACCGGGCCGCGGGCATGCATCCGCCCGGTGGCGATGCCGATCTCGGCGCCGAAGCCGAACTCGCCGCCATCGGCGAACTGCGTCGAGGCGTTGTGGGTCACGATCGCCGAATCGACTTCGTTGAGGAAGCGCGCGGCGGCATCGGTGTCGTCGGTGATGATCGCGTCGGTGTGGTGCGAGCCGTTGGCCTCGATATGAGCGATCGCCGCATCGAGCCCATCGACCACCTTCGCGGAGATGATCGCGTCGAGATACTCGGTGCGCCAATCCGCGTCGGTCGCCGCGCTCACCCGCGGGTCGGCGGCTTGCGTCGCCGCGTCGCCGCGCACGGCACAACCGGATTCGAGCAGCGCCTCGACCAGCGGCTTGAGGTGGGTCTCGGCGACCGCCGCATCGACGAGCAGCGTCTCGGCGGCGCCGCAGATGCCGGTGCGCCGCATCTTGCTGTTGAGGAGCAGGCTGCGCGCCATGCCGAGATCGGCGCCTTCGGCCACGTAGACGTGGCAGATGCCGTCGAGATGGGCGAAGACCGGGACCTTGGCTTCGGCCTGGACGCGCTCCACGAGGCTGCGCCCGCCGCGAGGCACGATCACGTCGACGCAGCCGCCGAGGCCGGTAAGCATCAGACCGACCGCGGCCCGGTCGCGGGTCGGGACGAGCTGGATTGCATCCGCAGGCAGGCCGGCGCGGGCGAGCCCCTCGCTCATTGCCGCCGCGATGGCGGTCGCGGTGCGGTGCGAATCCGAGCCCGCGCGCAGGATCGCGGCGTTGCCGGCCTTGAGGCAGAGCGCGCCGGCATCCGCCGTCACGTTGGGGCGGCTCTCGAAGATGACGCCGACGACGCCGAGCGGCACCGAGATGCGCTCGATCAGGAGGCCGTTCGGCCGCTCGAAGGCAGCGAGCTGGCGTCCGACCGGATCGGCCAGGCCCGCGACCTTTTCCACGGCTTCGGCGATCGCAGCGACCCGGACCTCGTCCAGGGTCAGGCGGTCGATGATCGCGTTCGTGAGGCCCGCGGCCTGCGCGGCGGAGACGTCCCGCGCGTTCTCGCGCAGGATCGCCGGGGCGCTGGCGCGGATCTGCTCGGCGATGGCCCGCAGGCCCAGATCCTTGGTCTGCGCCGGCGCGAGCGCCATGGCCCGGCCGGCGGCGCGGGCGCGCCGGCCGATGCCGGCCATCAGCGTCTCGAGGTCGTCGGCGTCCGCGAGATCGGACTTGAGATTCAGGACAGGCACGCTCGTGCTTCCCGTCTGGCACCGCTGGGGCGGCGCGATTGCGCATTTGAATGCATATGCACCCTCCCGCGCCCCTTTGCACATCGCCTTGGGGTTGAACAAGCGTCGATGTTAAGTTGCCGCGTCAGGCCCCGATCATTGCAAGGTCGTCGCGGTGGATCATTTCCGTCCGTCCGGCCTGGACCGAGGCGGCGGCGATCTCGCGGCTGGAGCGGCCAATGATGGCGGCGGCGTCCGCACTGTCATAGGCCACGAGCCCCCGCCCGAGGATGCGCCCCTCGGGTCCGCGGATCAGCACGGTGTCGCCCTTGGCGAAGCTCCCCTCGATGGCGGTGACGCCCACCGGCAGCAGGCTCGCCCCGCCCTGAAGCGCGCGGGCGGCGCCGGCATCAACGACGAGGGTGCCGGAGGCGTCCAGCGAGCCCGCGATCCAGGTCTTGCGCGCGGCGGTGGGGGTCGAGCCCGACAGGAACCACGAGCAGCGTCCGCCCTCGCGGACCACGCGCAGCGGGTTCTTTCCGCGCCCGTCGGCGATGACCATGTGGGTGCCGCCGCTGGCGGCGATCTTGGCCGCCTCGACTTTGGTGCGCATGCCGCCGCGGGACAGATCGGAAGCGGGCCCCCCGGCCATCGCCTCGATCTCCGGGGTCACCCGCTCGATCACCGGCAGGTGGCGCGCCTGCGGGTCGGTGTGGGGCGGCGCGGTGTAGAGGCCGTCGATGTCGGAGAACAGCACCAGCACATCGGCGCCGATCATGGTGGCAACCCGCGCCGCCAGCCGGTCGTTGTCGCCGTAGCGGATCTCGGCGGTCGCCACCGTGTCGTTCTCGTTGACGACCGGGACCGCGCGCACTTCGAGGAGTTTTTGCACGGTCGCGCGGGCATTGAGGTAGCGGCGGCGCTCCTCGGTGTCCTTGGGCGTCACCAGCACCTGTCCCGCGACGATGTCGTGGTGACCGAGCGCCTCGGTCCAGTACCGGGCGAGCGCGATCTGGCCCACCGCCGCCGACGCTTGGCTCTCCTCCAGGCGCAGCGCACCGGGCGGAAGGCCCAGCACCGTGCGCCCGAGCGCGATGGCGCCGGAGGAGACGACGACGACATCGACGCCGCGACCATGCAGGTCGGCGATGTCCTCGGCGAGAGCGGCGAGCCACGCGTGACGCAGGCGTCCCCGCGCGCGATCCACGAGGAGGGCTGAGCCGACCTTCACGACGACGCGGCGGAAATCTTCGAGAGCGGGAGGGAGAAGCGCGGTCATGCGACAGTCGTTACGGGGAGCCTGGCGAGTGCCGGTGTCGAAGACGGTTCCTGTGCATCAAACGTCCGGTCCTGGCCAGATCCTTGCTGCAGATCAGCCGTCCGCCAAATTCGGGCCTGCACAATTTCTAGGTGATTTTTCGCGAACGAGTGATACGCCAGGCAAACTAGCCCATGTTAATCATGTGGTCTGGAATGATGGTGCCGAGGGGTGGCCTCACGCGAAGCTCGCGTGCATCTCGACGCGCTAAAAAAATCGGAGGAAGTGCCCCCGTGCCGGTCAGTGCCCTCCTGAACCGCCGCATTCTGGTCGTCGAGGACGATTATTTCTGGGCCGATGAGTTGCGCCATGGCTTGGAGAAGGCCGGGGCCGTCGTCCACGGTCCGGTCGCCAGCGTCGAAGCGGCCCTGGATATCCTCGACCCCGCCATCGTTGTGGACGGGGCGATTCTCGATCTCGGGCTCAGGGGCGCGCGCGCCTACGACGTCGCCGAGCGGCTGATCGCCCGACGCACACCCTTCGTGTTCGTGACGGGCTACGACGCCGGCGCCATTCCGGAGGCGTACGCCGCCGTACCACGGTTCGAGAAGCCGGTGACGTTCGATACGATCTTGAGGGCGTTGAGCGCGCTGATGCCGCCCGCCTGACCCCCGGCTTTTCGGCCATGGCAGCGGCATAGCAGGCCTGAATCGTCGGCACGCCGTGCCGGCCATGGGCGGGGCTGCCGCGCCGGTCAGTTCGCCTCGCGCAGCAGCCGTTCGGCCACGACCTTCACCGGCTGGCGGCGCCCGATCAGCACGGCGAAGCGTGACTGCTCCGGGTCGGACTCGAAGCGGGTCCGTCCCCAGGCGACCAGGAATTTGAGATATTCGGCCCCGAGCAGACGGGTCACCGCCGGATCCGCCCACCAGCGGCTGACATCGAGCCCATCGGAGACGACGGGATAGGGGATCAGCGTCTCGCCGTCCTTCAGGGCATGGCGCAGCTCCACCAGGGTGCGCGGCATGTGGTAGTTCGACGTCACGACCACGACGGTGGCGAAGCTGTGGCGCCGCATCCAGCGCCGGGTCTCGATGGCGTTGCCGATGGTGTTGCGCGCCCGGTAATCGAGATCGACGCAGCAGGTGATCCAGTGTTCCTGTGACGGGTTGAGGCGCACGATCTCGTCGCGGGTGGTGCGCTCGTTGACGCCGGAGATCAGCAGCCGCCTGCCATGGCCTTCCGCAAGCAGGTCGATGGCATCGCCGACCCGTTGCGAGCCCCCGGTCATGGCGACGATGCCGTCAACGCCGTCCAGACCCGGCCGGTCGGTCCGCTCGACCACCGCGACGAAGGCGAGGAAGCCGCCCGCCAGTGCGAGCAGGCCGAGCAGGGAAAGACCGACGAAGGCCCGAAGGAGCCGGATGCCGCGCCCCGGCCGCGCAGGGGCCTCATTCATTCGAGCTGCGCAGGGCTGCGACGAGGCGTGGGCCGACAGGTCCGCTACCCAGGACCATCCGAGCGCCTCGCGGTGGGACTCCGAGGTAGATTCGTTTGGGAGCCGGCCCGGGCCGGCCGCCTGTCGGCGGGGCACTCGCGGAAGCATGACGGACGGAACAGGGGCTCATGAACGATGTCGATGCCGGGACTCTCGGTTCCCAATGGTTGTCGAAACGTTAACGGGTTCGATCGAGCTGATTCTATCGGAGGAACCGGCGCACGGTGAACCGCGACACGGCCGCCGTGACGAGGGACGCGATCACGCCGATGAGCACGATGATGGCGTAACCCTGCCAGCCGATCTGGAACGTCCCGAACAGCGCCTCGATCTCCTCGCCCGCTGGTCCCGAGCGCCACATCCGCGCGAACAAGCCGGCGAGTGCGCAGGTCAGAAGTGCGGCGCCGGCACCCAACGCCCCTCCCCTCAAACCTAAGCGGAAGAAGCGGCTCTGGAAGGCCTTGGCGATGTAGTCGTCGTCGGCGCCCACGAAGTGCAGCACCTCGACCACTTCGCGGTTGCCGGCCATGGCGCCGCGGGTCGCGAAGACCACGGCGAGCCCGGTGGCGAACAGGACGAGGAGGACGATGCCGATGCCGATGCCGGCGAAGGTGTTGGCCATAGTCGAGAGGCGCTGAAGCCAGAGCGCGTGGTCGTCAAGGCTCGCCACGCCCGGAAGCGCCTCGGTGAGTGCGGCGCGTAAAGCGGTCAGGTCGGGGCTCCGGTCGCTCGCGAGCGTCAGCGCGATCAGGCGTGGAACGGGCAGGTCCGACATGTCGAGACCGCTTCCGAGCCAGGGTTCGAGCAGCCGCTCGGATTCCGCCTTGGAGAAGATGCGCGCCCCGACGATGCCCGGTGCGGCGCGTGAGAGGCTTTCGGCCCGCTTCACGTCCGCCTCGATGTCGCGCCCGGCTCCGGGCCGGATCTGTACCGTCACCTCCTGCGCGACGCTGCCCTGCCACTGGCTGGCGCTGGAGACGGCGATCTCCGCCGCACCCGCGCAGAGTGCCGCGAGGAAGGTGAGGATGGCGATGACCGCCGCAAGCGCCCGGCTCGCGGCGGAATCGGTCGGCACCAGGGGCGCGTTGCGGCGTAGGTTGGCCGGAAGCGGCGCCTCGGACGCGGAGGCCGCCGCTTTCGCCGCGGCCGTGCCGCTCCGGGCGGGGGAGCGCACCTCGTTCATGGCCCTTCCACCCGCAGCCGCCCGTCGGCGAGCACCATGCGGCGCGCCTCGACGAGATCCATCAAGCCGTAATCGTGGGTGGCGATCACCACGGAGGTGCCGAGCCGATTCAACTCCATGAACAGCCGCAGCAGGCGCCGGGCGAGGCTCGGATCGACGTTGCCGGTGGGCTCGTCGGCCAGCAGCAGTTCCGGCCGCGCGATCAGGGCCCGCGCGATCGCCGCGCGCTGCTTCTCGCCGCCCGACAGCAGCGGCGGCAGGACGTGCATGCGCTCGCCCAGGCCGACCCAGCGCAGCAATTCGACGACCTCCGCCCGGTAGCTCGCCTCCGCGCGCTCCTGCACGCGCAGGGGCAGCGCCACGTTCTCGTAGGTCGTCAGGTGATCGAGCAGGCGGAAATCCTGGAACACCACGCCCATGCGGCGGCGCAGGCCCGTGAGCGCGTCGTTGGAGATCCCGCTCACCTCCCGGCCGAACACCGAGACGATGCCGCGGGTCGGGCGCACCGAGAGCAGGATCAGGCGCAGCAGCGTCGTCTTGCCCGCCCCGGACGGTCCGGTGAGGAACTGAAAGGAATGCGGCGCGATCTCGAAGCTCACATCGGACAGCACCTCCGGCCCGAGGCCGTAGCGCATGCCGACGCTCTCGAACCGGACGACGGGCTCCTCCGCGCCGGACAGGAGGCTGCCCGTTTTGATCCCAGCCGACAAGGCCCGCTCACTCCACGCTTCGCACGCGACACAGCACGCCTGTGCCATACCCGGCTTCACCGCCGGTTAACCCTACTCGGTGAGAACGTTTGTGTCCTTTTCGAGAGCGCGGCAACCCGCTGCCGGGACCCGACACCGACGCGGCTTACCCCATCCCATGCTGATCGTCTGCCCGGCCTGCGCCAGCGAGTATCGCATCGATGCCGACCGCGTCGGCACCAGCGGGCGCTCGGTGCGCTGCGCGGCCTGCCGCGAGACATGGTTCATCTCGTCCGACGAGGTGGTGGCCGCGATGTTCGACGAAATGTCGGCGGCCGAGGAGCCCGGGACCAACGCCGCTCCGCCATCTCCGGAGCCGCCGCCAACCGAAGCACCGGCCGACGAACCCGTGCCGCGTCCGCGGCCGAGCACCGGGAAGGCCGCCAAACGGAGCAAGCCGAAACGCAAGGCCCGGCGCCTCTCTCCGGCGCTTGCCGCCTGCCTCGTCCTTGCCGCCGCCCTACCGTTGGCGCTCCTCGGGCGCGCCAGCGTCGTGCGGGCGATGCCGCAGACGGCGGGGCTGTTCGCCCGCGTCGGCCTGCCGGTGAATTTGCGCGGCATCGATCTTATCGACATCGCCGCGTTTCAGGTCGCTGCCGACGGCAGCAACCCCGCCCGGCTCGTCGTGGAGGGGGATCTCGTGGCGGTTGCCCGGGACCGCGTCGCCGTGCCGGCGATCGAGGTCGAGGTCCGCGACGCCGGGGGACAGTCGCTCTATCGCTGGACCGTTCCGGGACCGCGCGCGGCCCTGGAGCCCGGCGAGCGGGCGCGGTTCAAGGCGAGCCTCTCGGCTCCCCCGGAGAAGGGCCGGCAGGTCGAGGTCCGCTTTTCGGACGATGCCGCCGTCGGCGCGGGAGCCGTTGAGAGCCATTAGAAACTCGTTGCGGGGTTCAGTCGTCGCCGTCCGGTGCGTGGCCGCGATACAGAGCCTCGAA
Source organism: Methylorubrum sp. SL192 (assembly GCF_026672325.1). Taxonomy (NCBI): domain Bacteria; kingdom Pseudomonadati; phylum Pseudomonadota; class Alphaproteobacteria; order Hyphomicrobiales; family Methylobacteriaceae; genus Methylorubrum; species Methylorubrum sp. SL192. Next base: position 2,086,431 of record NZ_JAPPQV010000003.1, on the reverse strand, counting down.
ATCCCGGCCGCCGTAGAAGACGTTGACGACGCGCACCCTGTCGGCCTCGACCCGGTAGGCGATAACGGCCGAATGTTCGAACGGCACCGTGCGCAGGCCGGGCTCCAGATCATCGCGAGGACGGCCGCCATGCGGCGCATCGCCGATCCGGTCGCACCGTTCAAGGAGCCGATTCAGGAAGCGGTCGGCAATCTCGGGGCTGAGGCTGGCCTCGTAGACCCATCGGTAGATTCGGAGAAGGTCGGCCTCTGCCTCGTTCCGGTAGGTAACCTCAAGGCGCTTCATTCCGCTGCGCCTCGACGGTTGCGGCGTGGAGTGCCTTGAGGCGCGCCCGGACGTCCTCGCCGGTGAGGTCGGGCCGCGGATCATCCAGCGAGCGGCGGATGCGGGCACGGATGACGTCGAGGCGCTCGGCATCCTCCTGACGCTGGCGCTGCCAGAGCCGCACCGCCGCACGCAGCACCTCGCTGGTCGAGGCGTACTCGCCGGCGGCGACACTCTCCCGCACAACCCGAAGCTGTTCGGGCGTCATCGTAATGCTGATCTTTTCAGCCGACGGCATTTCGGATTCCCCAGTTTGCGCGGGGACAGAGTAGCATAAAATCCGACTGCCCGCGCACGGCGAAGCCCGGATACATCGCGTCGATCTATCAACGGGTGTCCTCGTTCCGTCGACCTTGCAGCGCTGGCGGAGCCCGCTGCGCATGGTATGGTGCGGCGTGGCATGACCGAGGGCGGTTCGTGCCGTTGGAACATTCCGCGAAACCATCACGAGCCGCATGAGCAACGCATCGAAACGCGTCCGCGTCCTGTTCGACGAGGCGGCGATCGCCAAGCGCAACGACGAGTTGGCCGACGAGATCGTCGCGGCCAAGCCCGAGAACCTGCTCGTCGTCGCGGTGCTCAAGGGCAGCTTCATGTTCGCCGCCGACCTGCTGCGGTCGCTCCACCGGGCTGGGCTCTCGCCGCAGGTCGAGTTCGTGCATCTCTCCAGCTACCGCAACTCCACCGTCTCCTCGGGCCAAGTCGAGATCCTGCGCGACGTTCAGAGCGAGGTGCGCGGGCGTGACGTGCTGCTCGTCGACGACATCCTCGAATCCGGCCGCACCGTCGTCTTCGCCAAGGATCTGTTGATGGCCCGCGGCGCCAAGCGCGTGCTGACCGCGGTGCTCTTGGAGAAGCCGGGCAAGCGTGCCGTGACGATCGACGCGGATTTCGTCGGTTTCACCTGCCCGGACGTGTTCGTCGTCGGCTACGGCATGGACGCCGCCCACGCCTTCCGCCAGCTCCCCTTCGTCGGCCTGGTCGACTACGACAGCAGCGACGCGGATCTGTTCGGCGGCACCTGACCATCAATCCCGGTCAGGCAAATTCCTGATAAGAACGCGAGACTTGCTTGAAATCGGCCGCCGATGGAACTCTGTCGGCGCATGAGGCTTGACAGGCCGCACTTCCCAGCGGTCACTCGGGCGCGACGATCCACATCGAAGGAACGGTAGAGGACGCCCGACCATGGCGCGCATCCTGCTCGTGGATGACGAGGATACGGTTCGCGGCTTCCTCAAGCGCGGGCTGGAGTTGGACGGTCACACCGTCGTCACGGCCATCGACGGCAGCGACGGCCTCGATCGCCTGTCGGAGGCCGGCGGCGGCTTCGACCTGATGTTGACCGATATTCGGATGCCGCTGATGGACGGCATCGCTTTGTCGCTCGCGGCCAAGCGCGACTATCCCGATCTCACGATCCTGCTGATGACGGGCTTTGCCGACCAGCGCGAACGCGCCCGCGGCCTCGATGCCATCGTCACCGACGTGCTGACCAAGCCCTTCTCCCTGGCCGACCTGCGCTCCACGGTGACGCGGGCGCTGGCGGCCTAACGCATCGTCTCGCTGTCGAAAGCCGGCCACCGCCTTTCGGGACGATGCACGACAACCCGATCCGACCCGATTGCATCGGACCGGCGTCTCTCGATCGTGGGTTTGAGGCGCCGCGTTTCGTCGAGCCGGCGACCCCTTCGTCGGGATGCGCCCTCGAGCCTCAGTTCATCTGCCAGATCGTTCCGTTGAGCAGGCAGGCAAACGCCACCCAGGCGGCGTAGGGCACGAGCAGCCACGCCGCGGCCCGGTCGAAGCGCCAGGAGAGGCGGATCGTCCACAGAATCATCACGAGCATGGCGAGCGCGACGATCAGCGCGAGGCCGAGTTGGTGGGCGGCGAAGAAGACCGGTGTCCAGGCCGCATTGAGGACGAGCTGGGCGCCGAAGGCGGCGAGTGCCAGCCACCATGCCTTCCGGGCCGGCCCCGGCACCGGGCGCGCGCCGAGCAGCCGCCAGAGCGAGACGGCGATCAGGGTGTAGAGGACGGTCCAAGCCAGCGGAAACACCCAGTTCGGCGGGTTGAAGGCCGGCTTGCGGATCGTCGTGTACCACTCCTCGATATTGGCGCCGGTCGAGAGCGACCCCACCGCCGTCACCAGGAGGACGGGGAGGATCGCGGCGGCAAGCCGCGGGATCGGCGGCAGGGCCGGCCGCTCGGGGATGTCCAGTGCGCTCATGCGCTGTGCAATGCTCCGTCGCTCATTTCTTCGCCTTGCCCGGTCCGGCGGATTCGCTCAAGCCGACATTGCGATCCGACCTCGAGCGAGGAAACCCATGAGCCGGTCCAACGCGCCTCACGGCACTTCCGATGCAGCCCCCTCGGAGGCGCTGTCGCCCGCGGAATGGCAGCCGGCGACGCTGGCCGCGCAGGCGCTCGGCCGGATCGATCCGGTGACGCGGGCGGTGGTGCCGCCGCTTCATCTCTCCACCACCTATCTGCGCGACGCCGACAACGCCTACAGCTCCGGTTTCGTCTACGCGCGGCCCGACAACGCCACGACGCGCGAGGCGGAGGACGTGATCGCCGCGCTCGAACTGGCGGAAGCGGGCGCTCTGCTGTTCGGCTCCGGCATGGCGGCGGCGTCGGCCGTGTTCTGCGCTCTGGAGCGCGGCGACCACGTGATCGCGCCTGAAGTCATGTATTGGGGGCTGCGTCGCTGGCTGCGGCAGGAGGCGCCGCGCCTCGACCTCGCGGTCGATTTCGTGCCGATGGACGACCCCGAAGCCGTGCGTGCCGCGATCCGGCCCGGCAAGACCCGTCTCGTCTGGATCGAGACGCCGGGCAACCCGCTCTGCACGGTCGCCGACATCGCCCGCATCGCCGAGATCGCCCACGCCGCCGGGGCGCGGGTCGCCGTGGACTCGACCGCCGCGAGCCCGATCCTGACGCGGCCGCTGACGCTCGGGGCCGACATCGTGATGCATTCGGCCACCAAGATCCTGAACGGCCATTCCGATGTGGTGGCCGGCGTCCTGGCCGGGGCGCGGAAAGATGCGTTCTGGGATCGTCTCGTGGCGATCCGCGGCGGCTGGGGGGCGATCCTCGGCCCGTTCGAAGCGTACCTGCTGATGCGGGGCTTGCGCACGCTGCCCTTGCGCGCCGCCGCCCAGAGCGCCGGGGCGCTCCACCTCGCGCAGCGTCTCTCCGCGCATCCGCTCGTGAGTGCGGTGCTCTATCCAGGGCTGCCCGACCACCCCGGCCACGCAGTTGCCGCGCGTCAGATGACGGGTGGGTTCGGCTACATGCTCTCGATCCGCGTGGCCGGCGGCGAGGCGGCGGCGATCGAGACCGCCGCACGGGTGGCTCTGTGGAAGCGGGCCACCTCGCTCGGCGGCGTGGAGAGCCTCATCGAGCACCGCGCCTCCGTCGAGGGGTCGGGCACCCCCTGCCCGCCCGACCTGTTGCGCCTCTCCACCGGCATCGAAGATCCGGACGACCTGCTTCGCGATCTCGACGCCGCTCTGAGGGGCGCGCATCGGCCGACCGAGTGACGCAGTTCCGAATTGTGTGAAGGCGCGTGGCTGTTGCAGGGCTCCGTGCGTTGTCGGGTCTACGAGCCCCCAACGGGACGCAAACCGCCATGATGAACCGTACGCCCCTCCTCCTTGCCGCGCTGTCCCTCGGCCTTGTCTGCGGCGCAGCGCGGGCCGAGGATGGACCGCCGAAGCTCGACGTCGCGGCGACCTGCCAATCCGCACAGCGGGTGCAGAAGACGCTCAGCGACAATGTCAGCGCGGATGCCTGCCTCAATTCCGAGCGCGGCGCCGAGCGGGATCTGAAGAAGCGCTGGAGCGAGTTTCCGGCCGCGGCCAGGACGCAATGCACGCAGCAATTCCAGGCCGGTGGCTTCCCGTCCTATGTCGAACTGCTGACCTGCCTTGAACTGGCGAGCGGCGCGGTCCCGACACAGCCCGCTCTCGACTCTGCCGGGAAGTCCGATGGCGGCGGTGCAGCCAGCCGCGGCGACAGGACGGGTGGGAGCACCCTCACCCGCGAGCCCGCGCCCACCCAGCGCACCAACCCGATCGAGGTGCTCGAGGGCAAGTAGCCCAGCGGCTTATCCGCGCCGACCTATGAGCGTATGAGCGCCGAGGGCTGCGCCCTCACGCCGAAGCCGAATTCCCTGCGGCGCGGAAGGCTCAGCGCAGAGTCGGCGCGCTCGCCTCGTCGATGGTCACGGGGAGCCACGGGGATGGCGCGGCCGTGATCGCCGCCGGCTCGGCACCGGCGGTGCGGCTCTGGTGCAATTCGAGCAGTTCCGGTGCCGGGCGCGTGTCGTCTTCGGTGAGGAAGAGGCCGCGCGCCTTCGAGCCGAGGCCGAGGCGGGTGCTGCTGGTGAGCACGCTCTGGAACGGGCTCGTCAGCAGGGCGAGCGCGACCGGCGCCATCCACACGGCGAGCCAGGAATTGCCGAAGGCGAGCAGCACCGCGAGCGCCCCGCCCGCCGCGACCGCGTCGCTTTGAAGGCGGAAAGCCTCACGCCACGGCACGCTGCGATCGTCGCGGGACTGCGTGTCCCAGCGGACCACTCGCCCGAACAGGGTCGTCACCACGGCACCCGCCGCGAACAGTGCCATCACCGGCCAGAGCAAGACCCAGATCGCCTGTTCGAGCGCCGCGCTGACCAGCAGCGAGCGGGTGCCGCCGAAATCCGCCCGGCGCCGGGCCGAGGCGAGGACGTAGCCGAGGCTCAGGAGCTTCGGCAGCGCCATCACCGCGATGACGAGGGTCGCGAGCGCCCAGGCCGCTGCGTTGCCGCCGTCGAGGCCGTAGCCGATCAGCCCGAGTTCGCCGGAGCGCACCGCCTGCCATGTGCCGAGCGCGAGGAAAGCGATCCAGAGCGGATAGACGCAGTAGCCGAGGATACCCACGCCGAGATGCCAGCGGCTCGCACCGAGCAGCCCCTTCATCGGCAGCACGCGGAGATGCTGCAAGTTGCCCTGGCACCAGCGCCGCTCGCGCCCGAGCAGGTCGATGAGGTTGGTGGGCATCTCCTCCCAAGTGCCGCCCATCTCCGGCAGCAGGCGCACGTCCCAGCCGGCGCGGCGCAGCAGCGCCCCCTCGACGATGTCGTGGCAGAGGATCTCGCCGCCCAAAGGCGGCTTGCCGGAGAGGACCGGAAGCTCGGCGTTGTTGGCGAACGCCTCGATGCGCAGGATTGCGTTGTGGCCCCAGTAGGAGCCGTCCGGCCCCTGCCACGTCTCGAGGCAGCGCAAGGAGAGCGGCGCGTAGAGGCGCACGGCGAATTGCTGGATGCGCGCGAACAGCGTGTCGCGGCCGGCAGCGTAGGAAACGGTCTGGATCAGGCCGGTGCGCGGGTTCTCCTCCATCAGCCGGGCGAGCCGGCGCATGGCGGCGCCGGTCATCAGGCTGTCGGCGTCGAGCACGATCATGAAGTCGTATTCGTGCCCGTAGGTGGTGCAGAACTCGGCGATGTTGCCCGCCTTGCGGCCGGAATTGTCGGCGCGGCGGCGGTAGCGGATGCGCGGCATGCCGCGGCCCTCGCGCTGGCTCCAGGGCTGGATGCGGGCGAATTCGTGCTCCTCGACCGCGCTGATGGCGCCCTCGCGGGTATCGGAGAGGACGAAGATGTCGATGTCCGAACCGTCGCCGCCCTCGCGCTGGAGCGAGCGGGCCATGACCCGGATCGCGGAGAACACCGCGAGCGGGTCCTCGGCATGGATCGCCACCACTGCCGCCGTGCGGCTGAGGCCCGTGGGACGGGTCGAAATCGTCGCGGCGCGGCGCTCCAGCGCGGACAGGGCGCGGTCGCCCATCAGCGCGGCGATGAGCCCGTAGAGATACTGCCACGCGGTGAAGCTCTGCCACGCCATCAGCACGACGAAGAGCCCGAGCACGGCGCGCCCGAGCCACGTCTCCGGCACGCCGTAGGCCGCGAGCGCCAAGGCGGCGATGACCGCGGCGGTGGCGAGCGTCGGCCCCGCCAGCGCGAGGCGACGCAGGCGGAACGAGGCCGGTCGCGGCGCGGGGCCCGCGCCCCTCGGCCGGGCTTCACCCCCGGCCCCCGCCTCGACGGAGCGTTCAGCCTGCGGCAAGTCTGGGCTGGACATGATCGGCGTCGATACTCGCGGGAGGAATGAACGGATGGCAGGACCGTCGGACGCGGACAACGAGGCGCCCGAAGAAATCGACATTTCGCGGCGCGCCATCGTCCGTGGCGCTTTTCGAGGTGCTCTTGCCGGTACGGCCGGCTTGAGCATTCCTGGCCTCTTCGACCTGAATGCCGCCAGAACGATGGCTCAAACGGTGCCAAACGCCTCACCCCCAGCGCCCCTTGATGCACGTCCGGTCACGTTCGAGGCGGTGGCGGCACGGGCCGAGCGGCTGGCGGCGCAGGTTTATGCGCCGCAGAACTCCCCCCTACCGCCGGAACTGGCCGCGCTCGACTACGACGCCTTCCAGGCGATCCGCTTCCGATCCGAGGCGACGGTCCCGCTCGGGCCCCGCTTCTCGCTGCAGCCGTTCCACCGCGGCAACCTGCACGCCAAGCGGGTGGAGATCTTTCTGCAATCGCCCGAGGGCGTGCGCCCCTTCGGCTACGATCCGGACCTGTTCGATCTCGGACCGGCCTTGCAGGGCCGCCGCTATCCCGCCTCGCTCGGCTATGCCGGCTTTCGCATCGCCCACGGGTTCGATGCGGGTCAGCCGCAGGCCCACGAGGAATTCTTGGTCTTCCTCGGTGCCTCCTATTTCCGCATCCGCGGCCGGGGGCAGATCTACGGCCTCTCGGCCCGCGGCATCGCCGTGAATACGGGATTGCCGCAGGGCGAGGAGTTTCCCGATTTCACCAGCTTCTGGATCGAGGCGCCGCAGGGCGACGCGGCGTCGATCACGATTTTCGCGCTGCTCGACGGTCCGAGCCTGACGGGCGCCTACCACTTTGCCGTCACGCCGGGCGATCCGTCCCATGTCGCGGTCGAAGCCGCGCTGTTTCCGCGCCGGCCGATCGCGGCGCTCGGCCTTGCGCCGCTCACCAGCATGTTCCTGTTCGGCGAGAACGGGCCGAGCGTACGCCGCGCCGAGCCGTTCGACGACTTCCGCCCGCAGGTGCACGATTCGGATGGGCTCGTGGTGCAGACGCCCGGCGACCGGTTGTGGCGGCCCCTCGTCAACGGCCGGCCCGCGCCGCAGATCTCGTCGTTCCGCGCCGCCCCGCTCGAAGGCTTCGGGCTGCTGCAGCGGGAACGGCACTTTGCCGCCTATCTCGACGTGCAGGCGCAGCACGAGGACCGGCCGGGCCTGTGGGTGACGCCGCAGGACGGCTTCGGCGCGGGCGCGGTGCGGCTGTTCGAGATCCCCTCGCGCACGGAGGCAACCGACAACATCGTCGCCGCCTTCGTACCGGAGGCGCCCGTCGCGGCGGGCAAGACTCTGCGGCTCGCCTATTCCCTCGTCACGGTCGGCGCCGAGCCGGCGCCGGCCCTCGCTCCGCCGCTCGCCCGTGTGGTTTCGACCCGCGTCGGCTCGGCCGAGCGCCTGAGGCCGACCGATCCGCCCTCGCCGCAGCGGCGCCTCTACGCCATCGACTTCGAGGGGCCGGGCCTGCCCGACGACCCGAAGGCGGCCATCGACGTGGCGCTCTCGGCGAGTGCAGGCGCGCTGGTCGAGCCCTATGCCGAGCGGGTGCCGCAGACCGGTGGTTGGCGCGTCTACGCCGAGTTCCGGCCGCCCGATCCGTGGCCCGCGGGGGACGTCGTGCTGCGCGCCCGCCTCTCGCATGCGGGACGTGTCATCACCGAGACGTGGGACGGCGTCGCCTGACGCGGATGAACTGGGCAGGGTCGCCGGCCGTTAACGGGGCACCAGCACGTCCGAACCCGGAGTCAGGGATGCGTCCCAACTTGTCCAGCGTCCCGCGATCCGCGCTCGCCGCCCTTGCCCTCTCACTCGCGGTTGCCCCGCTCCCTGCCCTCGCCGAGACGGCGCCGGCTGGGCCGGAGGCCGCCCGCTTCATCGAACGGCCCGAGGTGGGCACGATGCGCGGCTCGAAGGTGATCGGCGTCGCCGTGGTCGGCGCGGACCATGTCCGGGTCGGCAAGATCGAGGACGTGCTCGTGGACGGCACCGGCCGCATCCAGGCGGTGGTAATCGGCGTCGGCGGCTTCCTCGGCGTCGGCGAAAAATACGTCGCGGTGCCCTTCGACCAGCTCGCCTGGAATTTCGAGGACGTGTCGCTCACCGGCGGGACGTCCTCGGTGGTGACGCCGGACAACGCACCGAGCGAGAAGGCCGCCGACAAGGCCAGTGCGGAGACGATGCCGGGTTCGAACGTGTCCCCCGAGGTGCTGGGCGCGGTGCAGAACCAGCATAGCGGCCGCGTCACCGAGTCGACCGGTTCGGTCGAGCCGAAGCGGCCGAGTTCCACGCCCGCGACGGTGCTCGTGGGCCATGACCTGATCCACGCCGAAGTGCGCCTGACCAAGGCACAGCTCAACGACGCGCCGGCCTTCCAGTTCGAGAAGGCGAAGCAGTAACCGCCCCCGCCCGGGCGGCCTGAATCCTTGGAGTTTGCGTATCATGAGACACGCCGCCCTCGCCCTGACGGTCTGGTTCGCCGGACTTCATGCGGCCCTCGCCCAGGCGACCAACCCCGCGCCGCCGATTCCGGAATCGGGGCCGGCCGGCTCCAGTTCGGGCGCGGCGACGTCCGCGGCCACCGATTTCAACTGGGTCTGGGTGAGCGTGCTGATCGCGCTCGCGGTGCTGGCCCTGTGGATGTTCGCCCGCAAGCGTCAGTCCGGCCCGCCGCGGTAGAAAAGGGACCGCCGCGACCTTCTTTCCAACTCTTTTCCTCAACCTGAGGTGGCGCAAAGCGTAGCCCTCGAAGGCTCCTCCGGTCGCCGAACGGGAACGAGAGGATCCTTCGAGGCCGCTGCGCGGCACCTCAGGATGAGGCGGTGCAGGGGATGTGGGCGGTCGTCAGCCCTTCTTCGCGCTCGGGAAGAACAGCGGCTCGCCGTTGATCTTGTAATCGGCGATTGCCCGCTGTCCCTCGGGCGAGACCAGCCAGTCGATGAAGGCTTGGCCCTCCTTCACCTTCACGGTGGGGTGCTTCTCCGGGTTCACCAGCATCACGCCGTAGGGGTTGAACAGGCGCTTGTCGCCCTCGACGAGGATGGTCAGGTCGCCCCGGTTCTTGAATGAGAGCCACGTGCCGCGATCAGCCAGGATGTAGGCGCCGAGCGACGAGGCGGTGTTGAGCGCCGGACCCATTCCCTGTCCGACGTCGCGATACCAGTCGCCGCGGACCGCCGGGAGATCGACGCCGGCCTCCTTCCAGCTCCGCAACTCGGCGCTGTGGGTGCCGGAACGGTCGCCGCGCGAGACGAAGGGCGCTTGTCCCGCCGCGATGGCCTTGAAGGCGTCGTCCACCCCCTTGCCGCGGATGCCGGCCGGGTCGGCCTTCGGGCCGATCAGCACGAAGTCGTTGTACATCACGTCCTGCCGCCCCTTGGCGAAGCCCTCGGCGACGAACTTGTCCTCGGCCGGGCGGTCGTGGACGAGCACGACGTCGGCGTCGCCCCGGCGTGCCGCGTCGAGGGCTTGGCCGGTGCCGAGCGCCACCACCTTCACCTCGATCCCGCTCTTCTGCTTGAACAGCGGCAGGATGTGCTTGAAGAGGCCCGATTGCTCGGTCGAGGTCGTGGAGGCGACGACGATCGAGGCGGGCTCCGCCCGCAGCGGCGAGGCCGTGCCGAGGGCGGCCAGGAGCGAGAGGGTCAGGAAGCCGCGGCGAAGGAGGTCCAAGGCAGTTCTCCGGTGAGGTAGGCCCGCGCTTCGGGTGTGCGGGGTGAGAAGAGGACGGATCGGGTCGGGCCCCGCTCCACGGCGCGGCCGGCGGCGAGCACCGTGGTCTCGTCGGCGAGCCGGGCGACCTGCCCGAGATTGTGCGAGACGAGGAGCACGGTGGTGCCGGTCTGCGCCATCTCGGTGATCAGGCTCTCGACGGTCTCGGTCGCGGCTGGATCGAGGCTCGCGGTCGGTTCGTCGAGGAGCAGGAGGTCGGGCCGCATCGCCCAGGCGCGGGCGAGCGCGAGGCGCTGCTGCTCGCCGCCCGAGAAGCGCGTCGCCGCGTCGTTGGCCCGCTCCGACAGGCCGACGCGGGCGAGCGCCGCCGCGATCCGCTCGGCGCGCTCCCGGCGGGACAGCTGCAGCGCGACCAGTCCGAGGGCGACGTTGGCGGAAGCACTCGCCCGCACCAGAGCGGGACGCTGGAACACGAAGGCGCGGCGGCCGGGCGTGAGGCGCACCGTGCCGCTATCCGGCCGCAACAGGCCGTCGATCACCCGCAGGGTCACGCTCTTGCCCGCCCCGTTGGGGCCGATCAGCGCGGTGATGCCGTGCGCGGCGACGTCGAGGTCGAGACGGTCGAGGATCACCCGGCCGCCGAGCGCCAGGCTGACGCCTTCGAGATGGATGGCGGGCGCGGCGCTCATCCGTAGGCCCTCGCGACATGGGAGCGCAGGAGCGCGGCGGTGGCGTTCACCGCCAGCACGAGGCTCATCAGCACGAGGCCGAGCGCCAAGGCGAGGCTGAGGTCGCCCTTCTGCGTCTCCAGCGAGATCGCCGTCGTCATGGTGCGGGTATGCCCGTCGATATTGCCGCCGACGACGAGCACCGCGCCGATTTCCGAGATCGCCCGGCCGAAGGCGGCCAGCGCCGCCGTGACCAGCGAGAAGCGTGCGTCGTAGATCAGCACCCCCGCTCGCTGCGGTGCGGAGAGGTGAAGGGAGCGCAGTTGCTCGCCCAGATGGGCCTCGGCGTCGGCGATGACCTGACGCGTCAGCGCCGCGACGAGCGGCGTCGCCAGCACCGCCTGCGCCGCCACCATCGCAGCGGGGGTGAAGAGCAGGCCGAACGCCCCGAAGGGGCCCGAACGGGAAAGGGCGAGATAGAGGATCAGCCCGACGATCACCGGCGGCAGGCCCATGAACGTGTTGAGAAGCCCGACCACGGCGCCGCGCCCCGGAAATCGCGCCACCGCAATCAGCGCTCCGAGCGGAATGCCGAGCACAAGCCCGACTCCCACCGCGGTGACGCTGACGCGCAAGGACAGCCACGCGATCGCCAGGACATCCCGGTCGAGCGTCCACAGGCGCGAGAACGTCTCCTGAAGGGTTTGGCTCAAGGGGCTCGGCTCGAAGAGATCACCGCATCCGCACCCGGAGCGCACCTGAGGTGCATCCGGGGCTGCGCAGCGCAATCCGGGATGATACGCCAGCTGACGCAAGATCAATAGGAAAGGCCTTGCATATGGCTGTCGTGGACGGGCGGGCTGCGGCTTCGGTTGCCTCCGGGTGGGACGGGCTCCGCGTACGGCTGCATGTCGAGGGCCGCTGCGAAGGTGCATCCGACTTCGCGCTGCGCGGCGCGTACCAGCTTCTCGAAGCGCTCGGGCGGACCGGCTCGCTCCAGGGCGCGGCCGAGGCGCTCTCGATCTCCTACCGCTCGGCTTGGGGGCAACTCGAAGCGCTGGAACAGGCTCTCGGCCAGCCCGTCGTGGTGAAGACCAAGGGGCACGGCAGCAGCCTCACGCCTCTCGGGGTCGCGCTGCTGACGTTGCTTCAAGCGTCGCAGACGCGCCTCGCCCCGGCCCTGGCAGCGGAGGAGATGGCGCTGACGGACGGCCTGCGGCGGCTTCTGGAGCCGTCCGATGCACGTATCCGTCTCGCGGCGAGCCACGATCCTCTGCTGCTGGAGGCGATCGAGGCGCGGCGCGAGATCGACCTGATGGTCGCCGGCAGCCTCGACGCCCTGGCGCGGCTGTATGACGAGTCAGTCGATGCCGCGGGGTTCCATTACGGCTCGGACGGCCCGCCGCCAGCACCCTTCGGCGCCGTGTTCGACCGGCGCGACCTCGTCGTCATCCCCCTGTTCCGCCGGGAACAGGGCCTGATGCGGGCCGCCGGCAACCCGCTCGACTTGGGAAGTGTCGCCGACATCGCCGCGCGGCGGGCGCGCTTCGTCAACCGGCAACGGGGTGCCGGCACCCGAATCTGGTTCGAACGGCTCTGCGCCGAGGCGGGCATCGACCTCGCGCGCATCGTCGGCCATCAGACCGAGGAATTCACGCATCAGGCGGTGGCGGCCCTGATCGCCACCGGCGCGGCCGATGTCGGCATGGGCACCCGCGTGGTCGCCGAGCGCTTCGCCTTGGATTTCCAGCCCGTGGGTTGGGAGACGTATTTCCTCGCGATCCGCACGACGATCGATACGGAACGGCTCGGGGCGCTCCGCGAGGATCTCTGCAGCCGCGCCGGACGGACGCCCGGCTATGCGCCACCCCTCGGGTGACTCTTGCTCGCGATCGGCGGCTCAGCCTCGCCGATCAGGTCGAATGGCGAGACCCTTACCACAGCAAGACGTGCGGATAATACGCCAGCGAATCGCCGGGGCTCACACCGGTCGCGTCGTCGGGCAACTCCACGAGGCCGTCGCTTTCGGTGAGCGACGTCAGCACGCCCGCCCCGTCGCGCGGGAATTTTTGCGCTTCCAGGTCGCCCTCGCCGCTGCGGACGAGACTGACGCGGACGAATTCGCGGCGGCCCGCCTTCTTGCGGTAGCTGAAGCCCGCCCGTACCGGCCAGGATAGGGGCGGCTCGTAGCGTGCGCCGCCGAGCCGGGCGAGCAGGGGCCGCACCACGAAGAGCAGCGTGATGTAGACCGCGACCGGATTGCCCGGCAACCCGACGAAGGGCGTCCCGGCAACCAGCCCCACCGCGACCGGACGGCCGGGCTTGATCGCCAGCCGCCAGAGCATCAGCCGGCCCTGGGCATCGACGGCGGTCTTCACATGGTCCTCCTCGCCGGTCGAGACGCCGCCGGAGGTGAGGATCAGGTCGTGGTCCCGCGCCGCCTCGGCGAGGCGGGCCGGCAGGGTGACGGGATCGTCGCGCAGGATGCCGAGGTCGTCCACCGCGACGCCGAGCCGAGTCAGCAGGGTCACGAGCAGCACGCGGTTGGAATCGTGGATCGCGCCGGGGCGGAGCGGAGCGCCGGGCTCGGTCAGCTCGTCGCCGGTCGAGAACACGGCGACCCGCAGCCGGCGGCGCACGGCAATCTGCGCATGGCCGGTCGCGGCGGCCAGCGCCTGATCCTGCGGGCGCAGGCGCCGCCCGGCGGGGATCGCGAGCCCGCCCGCCGCCAGATCCTCGCCCGCCGGCCGTGCGTTGGCGCCGGGCTTCAGCCCCGCTGGCAGGACGACCCGGTCGCCCTCGCGGCGCACATCCTCCTGCATGAACACGGTGTCGGCGCCGGGCGGCATCGGCGCGCCGGTGAAGATGCGGATCGCGGTGCCCGAGGGCAGCTCTCCAGCCGCCGCGCCGGCCGCGAGCCGGCCGCTGACCGGCAGGACCGTCTCGGTCCCTGCCTCGAGGTCGGCGAAGCGCACGGCGTATCCGTCGACCGCGGCGTTGGCGAAGGGCGGCAGGTCGTGACCTGCAAAGACATCCTCGGCGGCGATCCGCCCGTCGGCGAGGCCGAGCGGTATGGTCTCCGTGCCGGCGACCACGGGGAAGCGTTCGGCGATCATCGCCACCGCGTCCTCGATCCGCATCGGCTTGCCCCCGAAGGCGAAGCAGTCGTCGGTGAGCTGTGCCATGGCTCAGAGTCTTTCCAGCCGGGCGAGCACGGTTTCAAGAGCCTCGGCGCGCGCGGTCACGAGATCGGCGATGGCCTCGACGTCGTCGAGCCCGACTACCGGCACCGCCGCCTGCGGGAAGGGAATGTCGCTGGCGATGCCGACGATGCGCGGGTCGTCTCCGTGCAGGGGCGGACGGCCGTTGGCCGCGCGGAACACTTCGAGCTTGGGATGCGCCTCGCGCTTGAAGCCCTCGACCAAAGCGAGACCGGTCGGCGTCAGCCGGCGCAGCAATTCGGGCAGGGTCGCCTCCGCGCCCTCTTGGACCTCGCGGATCTGCGCCCATCGCCGGGCGGAGGACACGATCACTTCGCTCGCCCCGGCCTGCCGGTGGACGAAGGAATCCTTGCCCGGATGATCGATGTCGAAGGCGTGGTGGGCGTGTTTGAGGGTCGCGACCCGCACCCCGCGGGCAACGAGCACGGGGATGAGGCGGGCGAGCAGCGTGGTCTTGCCCGCTCCGCTCCAACCCGCGAGGCCGATGACGCGCAGGTCGCTCACGATTCGCCTCCGCCGGGTTTGAACCCGAGTTCGTTCAGGGCTGCATCCGCCGCGCGTGTTCTGAGCAGCGCCAGGAAGGCGGCGAGCGCGGGCTTCTCGCGGTCCGCCTCGCGGTAGGCGAAGTCGTAATGCTCCTGTGCCAGCGGCAGGAAGCCGAGGCCGTAGGCCGTTGCGACACTCGCGATCGCGACACCCCAATCGGCCCGGCCCTGCGCCACCGCCGCCGCGACGGCGTTGTGCGAGCGCGGCTGGTTCCAGAAGCCGGCCGGCCGGGCCGCACCGATCAGGCCATCGATGAGGAGCCGGGTGCCGGAGCCGGCATTGCGGTTGACCATCACTGCGTCAGGGTCGGCGAGCGCCGCGTTCACCGCGTCGGCGGCGCTTCGGCCCTCGAAGCGGGCATCGTTCTTACGGAACACCACACCCTGGAGCCGGCGCCAGCCGAGGGCGAGTGTCATGCCGGGTTCGAGGAAGGGCGCGTTGTAGCGGCCGGTCTCGGGGTCGAGCAGGTGCATGGCGGCCAGATCGCATTCGCCCCGGCGCAGGGCCGCGAGCCCCCCGGCCGAGCCGACCCACACGGTGCGAGCGCGAAAGCCCCGCTCGGCCAGCAGCCCGACCACCCGGTCGAGCCCGATGCAGTGGCTGCCGATGATGGTGAGGTCCGGCGGCCGCACGCCGGCCCCGAGGCGCACCACCGAGACCGTCTCGCCCGCCTCGACGCCCGAGCGCGCGGCGGGCACGGCGAAGAAGCCGTCGGCCTGCGAGAAGGCGGTGACGGAGCCGGAGCCTTTCGGCAGCGGCAGGGCGACCAAGCCGTCCGCCGCCTGAGCGAGCGAGGCCATCACGAATTCGGTTCGGCCGAGTTCGGAGGTCAGCCGCTGCGGCAGGCGCGCCGACACCGCCTCCTCCTCCCGCGGCGGCAGGCCGGCGAGCGCGCGTACCAGCGGCACCACGAATTCGTGGAAGGTGAACATCGCCGAGGTCGGGAAGCCCGGTAGCACCACCACCGCCTTGCCCTCGGCGACGGCGAGGCAGAGCGGCTTGCCGGGTTTCAGCGCGACGCCGTGGACGAGGATGCCGGGCGGGCCCAGCCGCGACAGGATGCGGTGCGAGACATCGCCCGCGCCCTTCGAGGTGCCCCCGGAGAGCACGACGAGGTCGCTTTGGGTCAGCGCATCGCGCAAGGCACCATCGAGCGCCGCTTCGTCATCACGGACGATGCCGAGCGGCACGGGCTCGCCGCCGTTCTCGGCGACCGAGGCCGCGACGATGGCGCCGTTGGAATCGTAGATGGCGCCCGGTCGCAGTTCGCCGCCCGGCGCGACCAACTCGTCGCCCGTCGAGAGTACGGCAACGCGGGGGCGGCGCACCACCGCGATCTCGGCAAGCCCGCAGGCGGCGAGCATGCCGATCTCGCGGGCGGTCACCACTGCCCCCTTGCGCAGGACGGTTTCGCCCGAGGCCATGTCGGCGCCGGCATAGCCGACGAACTGCCCCGGCCGGACCGGGCCCGTCACGTCGATGGCGAGAGTGTCTTCGAAGAACTCGGTCTGCTCGACCATCACCACGGCGTCGGCCCCGCGCGGGATCATGCCGCCGGTGGCGATCGGTGTCGCGGTGCCGGCGGCGACCGAACCTGTCGGGGCGATGCCGCAGGCCAGGATCTCGCGGTTGAGGGCGAGCCGGCGGGGCCGCGCAGCGTTGGCGCCTTCGGTGTCGGCGGCGCGCAGCGCAAAGCCGTCCACCAAGGCGCGGTCGAAGGGGGGCACGTCGATCGGCGAGGCAATATCGCCGGCGAGCACCCGCCCGAGCGCTTGGGCCAGCGGAACGGTCTCCGGTGGAAGCGCCGCGTGGGGAAGTGCCGCGCGGAAGGCCGCGTGCGCGTCCTCGCGGCTCATCACCGTCAGGAACTGCTCCTGCCGGGCGGCCGCGGCGAGGCGCTGGGTAAAATCCGTCTCGCGATCCGCGCTCATAGCGGCACCACCTCGACCACACTGCCGACCGGGTAGCCCTCCCGCTCCGGCGGCACCAGCACGAATCCGTCCGCTTCGATCAACCGGCGCAGGGCGAGATCGGCTCCGCCGAGGGGGGCGATGTCCGGCCCCTGGACGCGAACGAAGACGATTTCGGCAAGCCCGACGGTCGAGGTGATCTTGCGCGAGATCGGTCCCATCCGCGGCGCCGGTTCGACGGCGCCGGTCAGTGCGGCGATCAGCGGTCTGCCGAGCGCCAGGATGACCGCGAGCGCCGCGTCGGGCCGGCCGGGCAGGAGCAGGACCGGGCATTCCCCGGCCTCGCCGATCCCCGCCGTCTCGCCGGGTCGCAGGGCGAGGCCGTGAGCAACCACACGTCCGGCTTGCGCCAGTCCCTCGGCGCTGCGATCGCTGCGCCCGAAACCGGTGCCGCCGAGGACGAACACCGCATCCGCCCCCTCGGCCGCGATGGCGCGGGCGATCCGTTCGGGTTCATCCGGCACGGTCACCGTTTCGGTGAGGCCGCCCGCCCGCGCGATCACGGCGCTGAGCGTCGGCGACAGGAGGTCCGGCGCCCCCGTCACCACGAGGCGAAGCCGGGCTTCGCGGATCGCGACTTCGATAAACCCCGCGGCCGCGAGGCCGAGAAGGTGGCGCGGCTCGATCCGCTCGCCCGCCGTCAGGAGAGCGTCACCTTCGGAAAAATCCTCGCCCACGGCGCGGGTGCCCTCGCCCGGACCGATTTCCGCCACGGCACTGCGGTGCTCCAACCCCTCGGCGGCCAGGATCGCGTCGGTGCCGGGCGGCAGGCGCTCGCCGGCTTCGACCCAGGCGGGGGCGCGTGGCAGCATCACCGGCGCGTAGGGTGAGGCACCGCCGATCTGCGCGGCTTCCACCGCGAAGCCGTCGCGCAGGGCGGTGAGCCCGGCCGGGATGTCATGGGGAACCGTGAGCGATGTCGCCGCGATGTGCCCGGCCGCTCGAACCAGCGGCACCGATCGCGGCGCGACCGGGTTCGCGCAACGCAGCAGCAGGGCGAGCGCGTCGGCGAGCGGTGTCAGGGCGGCGGAGGCTGCGCGCATCGTTCAAGCGTCCGCGCGCGCCGGCAATGCGGCGGGCTGAGCGGCAAGAATGCGTGAGGCTCCGTCCTGTCTCATCACCGCGAGCGATGCGCCATCGCCGGGCGCGGATCAAGGTTCGGCATCTCGCCCCTCCTGCGCCTGAGACACAAACCCTCACCTTCGGTGGGCGGACGGCATCCCGACCGGTCGCGTATGGTCCTCCGGGGAAACGGAGTTGGATAACGATGCCGATTCGGGCGACGCGGATTCTCGGTCTGATCGCGGCCCTCCTGCTCGCCTCGCCCGCGGTGGCGCAGATGCGCGGCCATGGCGGGCCGGTTCGTGCGCTTGCCGTGACGGGCGACGGCCGCCTTGCGGTCTCCGGTGGGTTCGATCAGGCGGCGATCGTCTGGGGTCTCGAAACCGGCGCGGCGTTGAGCGTCCTGCGCTTTCACGACGGCGCGGTGAACGCCGTGGCGGCTCTTCCCGATGGGCGCTTCGCCAGCGCCTCGGAGGATGGGCGCATCGCCCTGTGGCGGTTGGGACAGGCCGAGCCGGACTGCGTACTCGCGGGACATGCCGGCCCCATTGCCGGGCTCGCCGTCTCGCCCGACGGGACCATGCTGGCGTCCGCCGCCTGGGACGGCACCGCGCGGATCTGGCCGCTGGCGGGTGGGCCGGCGCGGATTCTCGAAGGACACAAGGGCAACGTCAATGCCGTCGCCTTCCTGCCGGACGGGCGTCCCGTCACGGCCGGCGCCGATGCGAGTGTGCGGATCTGGACGCCGCAAGGGGAGACGGTTCTGACCGCGACGCTGCCGAGCGCGCTCAGCGCGTTGGCCGTCACCACGGACGGCGAGATCGCAGCGGCGGGGGCGGATGCCACGGTGCGGTTCCTTGCGAGCGATGGGCAGGTGCGTTCAGAGGTCGAACTCGGCCCTGCCCCGGTGATCGCGCTGGCGCCCGCGCCCGACGGCACCCGGATCGCCGCGGCGAGCGCGGGCGGCACCGTCGCGATGATCGAGCGGGCGAGCGGAAAGATCCTGTTCACGCTGGTCGGGCCGGGCCTGCCGGTCTGGTCGGTGGCGTGGCGGCCGGATGGGAGCGAACTCGTCACCGGCGGCGGCGACCGCCTCGTGCGGCGCTGGAACGCGGCGACCGGCGAGCCGATCGGCCCTCTCGCCATGCCCCGGCCCGCGGACGCGCTCGCCGCGTTTCACGGCGAGCGGGGCGCGGAGGTGTTCCGCGCCTGCGTCGCCTGCCACACCTTGGCGCCCGACGACGCGCCCCGTGCCGGCCCGACGCTTGCCGGCCTGTTCGGCCGGCGCATCGCGACGGTTTCGGGCTACCGCTACTCGGAGGCTCTGAAGGGCATGGACATCGTCTGGACGCCGGAGACGGTCGCCCGCCTGTTCGAAGTCGGGCCGACACGCTTCACCCCCGGCACCCGGATGCCGGAGCAGACCATCAACAGCGCTGAGGACCGCGATGCGCTGATGCGCTTCCTCGCCAAGGCAACGGAGAGACAGCCGACGGGGACGCCGCCGACCGGGCCGAACTGAGCGGCGCCCGGTCGGGCCTTCGACGGATCAGCCGTGGCAGCTGCAGCCGGCGTGGTCGCAGCCGGCATGATCGGGATGACCTTCGGCGCACTCGTCGCAGCAGAAGGCCTTCTCGTCGCGCTTCACCGCCTTGGTGACCGAGACCACGCACACGCAGTCCGGGCAGGCACACTTCACCATATCGACGTCGACGCTCGCCATCGGGGTCATCCTTTTCGAGACGATTCTTTCCGCGCCTCGAAGCAGCGTGGCGCACAATCATCTTCCTGCGCGCGGATGCGGAGCGCAATCCATGCGCGCACGGGATCGGCGGATGTGGCGCCAATGTGTCAGGTGTCGCGGGCGGGTGCCCCGATCAGGCCGTGGTGTCGAGAAGCTGCGAGACCCGTGCCGCGAGTTCGGCGGAGGCGAACGGCTTTGTCATCACCGGCAGATCCTCGGGGATCTGCACGGCCTCCGCATGGCCCGTCAGCAGAAGGACCGGCACGCCGGAGAAACGCTCGCGGATCGCGGCGGCGAGCTCGACCCCGGTCATGCCGGGCATGGCGAGGTCGGCCACCACGAGATCGAAGCGCTCGCCCTTCTCCATCAAGTCCAACGCCGTGTGCCCGTCCGCGGCCTCGGTTTCGCTGTAGCCGAAATCGCTGAGGAAGGAGGCGGTGACGTGCCTCACCTCCTCGTCGTCGTCGACCACGAGGATGCGGGCCGGACTGGCCGCCGTCACCACCGCCGGGGTCGCCGGCTCTTCGATGCCCTGGGCGGCGCTCTCGGCGCGCGGGAGCGCGAGTTCGATCCGGGTGCCCTGACCGACTTCGCTGGTGATGCGTAGCCGCCCGCCCGCCTGCTGGGCGAGGCCGAACACCATGGCGAGGCCGAGGCCGGTGCCCTGCCCGACCGCCTTGGTGGTGAAGAACGGCTCGCAAACCCGTTCTAGAATTTCCGGCGGGATGCCCGTGCCCTCGTCGGCGACCGAGACGACCGCGTAGGTGCCGGGCTTGAGATCGGGATCGTCGGAAATCTCGGCGCGGCGGGTCGAGATGGTGACGGTGCCGCCGTCCGGCATCGCGTCGCGGGCGTTGATGCAGAGGTTGAGCACCGCGAGTTCGAGCTGGTCGGGATCGACCAGGGCGAAGGGCATGTCGGGCTCGAGATCCCGCACGACGCTCACATGGCTGCCGAGGCTGGAGCCGAACAGCGCGCTCATCCCCTCGATCAGCGCGTTCGGGTCCACGGGCCGCGCATGGGCATCGTTGGAGCGGCTGAAGCTCAGGAGCCGCTTGGTCAGCGCCGAGCCGCGTTGCGCGGCGCCGGTGGCGTTGTCCACGAGGCGCTTGACCCGGGGCTGGTCGGCGATCTTGGGGCCGACGAGTTCGAGGCTGCCGAGGATCGCGGTGAGCAGGTTGTTGAAGTCGTGGGCGATGCCGCCGGCCAGCGTGCCGAGCGCCTGCATCTTGTCGGATTGGCGCAGCCGCGCCTCCAGGCTCTTCTGCTCGGTCACGTCCCGCTCGATCGTGGCGAGATGCGTGACCTCGCCGGCGCCGCCGCGGATCGGCACCCGGATGACGTGCGACCAGCGCTCGGCGCCGAGCGCGCCGCGGGCGATCACCGTCGAGCCCGCTTCCCCGGCCGCGACCGCACGGCGGTCGGCGGCCTCTGCCTCGTGGGCCTGGGGCGTATCGGCGATCTCGACCTCGGTGCGGCCGAGGCAGGCCTTGACTGTGCCGCCGACGAGGCTCGCCTTGCGCGCGTTCAGGCGCACGAAGCGTCCCGAGGCGTCCTTGAAGGAGATCGCCTCCTCGGCGTGATCCAGAAGGCCGCGTAGCAGGGCCCGCTCGGTGGCGAGATCGCGGCCGAGGCGGTGGCGTTCATAGGCGTTGCGCACCGTGGCGCGCAGCAGCGTCGGGTCCCAGGGCTTGGCGACGTAGCCGATGATGCCGCCGCGATTGAGCGCCGCGATCACCGCGGAGATGTCGGCGTAGCCGGTGAGCAGGATGGCCTGCGCCTCGTGGAAACTGCGCGCCTCGGCCAGCAGCGCGTCGCCGGTCATGCCGGGCATGCGCTGGTCGGAGACGACGACCGCGATGTCCGGGTCGGCGCGGAGGATGTCGAGCGCCTCTTCGGGCTTGGCCGAGGTGAGCACCCGGTACTCGTCCTCGAACAGGTCCTCCAGAGCGATCAGGATGTCCGGCTCGTCATCGACGGCCAGAATCGTGCCTTTGCTCATACCGGTGCCGGTTGCCTCGGAATTCCGATGACGAAGCTCGCGCCGCCGCCCGGCGCCGTCTCGACGATCAGCGAGCCGCTATGCGCCTGAACGACGCTGTAGGCAATCGCCAAGCCGAGTCCGGTGCCCGATCCGACCGGCTTCGTCGTGAAGAAAGGCTCGAAGATCTTTTCGCGTAATTCTTCGGGAATACCGGGCCCGGTGTCGCTGATGCGGATCATGTCGGTCTCGGCATCCGAATAGGTCGCCACCGTGATCGTCCCGTCGCCGTGGATTGCATCCGCTGCATTGCCGAGGATGTTCATGACGACCTGATTCAACAGGGCGGGCGTGCAGGAAATCTCGGCCCGTCCCGAGAAGTCGCGGGTCACCGTGATTCGGGTGCCGAGCTTATGCTGGATCAGCGCCAGTACCGTCTCGATCGCTTCCGGCACGTTGACGAGGCCGCGCTCGCCCTCGTCGAGCCGCGAGAACTTCCGCAGATTGAGAACGAGATCCTGGATTCGGGTCAGGCCGAGACGCATCGAGCCAACTCGGTCGCGCGCCTTCATCAGCGCCCGCTGCCCCTCCGGCGCGTCGGGCGGCGGCAAATCACCGAGCAGGCCTTCCACCGTGCCCTGGTGGGCGAGGATGAAGGCGAGCGGGTTGTTGATCTCGTGCGCGATGCCGGCGACCAGCTCGCCGAGCGAGGCCATCTTCGCCGCCTGGACCAGCTTGGCCTGCGCCTCCGTCAGCTTGCGGTTGGCGTCCTCCAGATCCCGGTTGGCCTGTCCGAGGGCGTCGGCGAGGGCGGCGCGGGCGGCGGCCGCCTCGGCCTCGGCGCGGGCGCGTTCCACCGCCCGCTCGCGGTCGCCGAACTCGCCGGAGATGCGGCGGTTGTCCTCTTCAAGCAGGCGGCGGCGGACGAGGCCGCGCACCCGCATCGCCAGGACCTCGCCGTCGGCCTTCGAGACCACGTCGTCGGCGCCCGCGGCGAAGGCGGCGACCAGAAGGCTCTTGTCCGGCTTGTCGCCGGCCATGCCGACGAGGGGGAAGGCGTTGCCGCCGCCCTCCGGCGCCTTCATGCGGCGCTCGGCGATCTCGGTGCAGAGCGCGATGCCGTCATAGGCGCTGCCGACGAGGTCGAGGGTCACGCAGTCGAACCCGGCGCCGGGCTCGTCGAGGGCGGCAAGCGCCCCCGAGCGGTCGGCCGCGGCGACGACGGTGTGGCCTTCCTGGGTCAGCAGGCCGGTGAAGAAGGCGCGGTAGGTGGCGCTGCCATCGACGATCAGCACCCGGCCGCGGCGGAACGCGGCGCCGGACGGCCCCTCCGTCGCGGAGCTCTTGCGCTCGCGCAGGAGGGCGCGGATGCGCAGCACCAGCAGGTCGCGATCGGCCGATTTCTCGACATAGGCGTCGGCGCCGCTCTCGAAGCCGTGGCGCTCGCCGTTGCGGGCGCTGGTGAGCATCACCACCGGCAGCGCCCGTGTGCGCAGCGACAGCCGCATCTGCCGGGTGAACTCGTCGCCGTTCATGCCGGGAAGGTGGTGGTCGGCGACGACGAGATCGGGAAGGTCGGTGTTGAGCAGATCGAGCGCGGCCTCGGCGGTGGCGCAGCGCTGCACCGAAAAGCCCTGGCCTTCGAGCTGGAGCCGCAATTCGAGCGCCTGGGTCTCCGAATCCTCGACCAGCAGCAGGCGGTGGCCGGGTGGGGCGGACGACGCGGCGGCGGGCGATGCGCTCGCGGTCATGCTGGCTTCCTCTGCGCGAGCCGCACGAGATGGGGCGCCACTTGATCGACGGGGAGCACGCGGGACGCCGCGTTGAGGCGCACCGCCGCCGCGGGCATGCCGTAGACGACGGCGCTGCTCTCGTGTTCGGCCACCGTGGCGGCGCCGGCCTTGCGCATATCGAGAAGGCCCTGCGCCCCGTCCTCGCCCATGCCGGTGAGCAGCACGCCGATGCCCTGCGCGCCGGCCTGCCGGGCGACGGAGCGGAACAGCACGGTCGCGGCCGGGCGCTGGCCGCCGACGGGGGCGCCGTCGCTTACCCGCAGCGTGCCGTTCGTTCCGAGTTCGAGATGACGATCGCCGGGGGCGACGTAGACATGGCCGGCCTGCATCGTCTGACCGTCCCGCGCCACCCCGACGGCGAGCGGCACGACGCCGTCGAGCCAACTCGCAAAGCCGTCCATGAAGGCGGCGCCCATGTGCTGAACCAGCAGGATCGGGAGCGGGAAATCCGCCGACAGGCCGCCGATCACCTTGGCGAGCGCCGGCGGGCCGCCGGTCGAGGCAGCCACGGCCAGTACGTTCGGTGCGGCCTCCGACTCCGAGGGGACGCCCAGTTCGGGCATGGGAGCGGTCTTGCGCGCGTTCCACTCCGCCCCGATCGGACGGCGGCGGATGACCGGGACCGCGGCCATGATGCGCAACTGCGTACAGATCTGGCCTGCGACCGCCTCGTAGCCGTCATTGGTCGTAGCCACCGGCTTCTCGACCACAGAGAGCGCGCCGGCCCGGAGTGCGTTCATCGAGATCTTGAGCGAGGAATCCTCGACCGAATCGGCGATCACCACGATCGGCGTCGGCCGGCTCGCCATGATCCGTCGGGTCGTCTCCAGCCCGTCGATACCGGGCAGGCGGATATCCATGGAGATGACGTCCGGGCGCACGGTCTCGATCGCCGCGAGCGCCGCCTCGCCGGATTCCACCGCGCCGGCCAGTTCCAGCCGCGGATCACGGGCGATGATGTGGGTGAGGAGAATTCGCACCACGAGCGAATCCTCGACAACCAGCACGCGCACGCGCGGATTCGCAGCCCCTCTGTTCACAGCAACTGACCGATGGTGTCCAAAAGTTCGCGCTGATCGAATTTCTGCTTGGTGAGGTAGGCGTCGGCGCCGAGTTCCAATCCCCGGGCGACGTCTTCCTCGTCGCCGCGCGACGTCATCAGCACGATGGGCAGACGCGCGAAATCTTCCTCGGCCCGCAAAGCCTCGACGAGGCCGAAACCGGTGAGGCGCGGCATCTCGACGTCGGCGACCACGAGATCGACCGGCTCGATGCGCGCGCGCAGACGGTCGAGCGCCTCCTGCCCGTCGACGCAGACGATCACGCGGTAGCCCGCCGCTTCCAAGATGCTCTTCTCCAAAGTGCGGGTGGTGATCGAGTCGTCCACGACAAGAATCGTCGAACGTCGCGTTTCCGGGATCGTTCCGCTGCCGTCCCCAAGTCCTTTGGACGGGGACCGGGCGGCGCGCGGGCCGGCGCGGCCGAGTCGGTCGATGAGTCCGTCGGGATCGAGGACGAGCGCGGGCGTATCGGTGCCGAGGATCACCGTGCCGGTGACGAGGGCGGGATCGCTGCCGATCGGCGGCGCGGGCAGGACGAGGAGTGTGCGCACCTCCTCCAGGCGATCGACCGCGAGCAGGCAGCGCCCCCGCGTGCCGCGCAGACGCACGATCGGGATCGTCGCGCTCTCCGGACGGGCGATGCCGAGGCCGAGCAGATCGCCGAGTTCGGCGAGCGGCAGCGTCAGGGTCTCGCCGCCCTCCCCCGCCACCTGCGCCACCGGCCGGCCCCCCACCGTGGACAGGGCCGAGGCATCGAGCCGCGAGAGCGCTTCCGCGGCACCGCTCGGCAGGGCGAAGCGGGTGCCACCGGCCGTGACGATCAGAACCGGCCGCCGCGCGGCCGAGAGCGGCAGGGTGAGGATCAGCGACGTGCCGTGCGGATGACGGCGGACGAGCTGCACCTGTCCGTGCAGGGAGCGGGCGACCTCGGCCACCACCGACAGGCCCATGCCGCGGCCCGACAGGGCATCGACCGCCCCGGCGGTGGAGAAGCCCGGCTCGAACGGCAGCGCGAGCAGCCCATCCGGATCGAGCCTTTCGCCCGGCGCGATCAACCCGCGGGCGCGACCCGTCGTCTCGATCGCCGCGAGGTCGGGCCCACGGCCATCGTCGTGAATGCCGAGGACGAGGCGGCCGCCCTGCGCCTCGACGGTGAGCCCGATCGAAAGGGAGGCGGGCTTGCCCTGGCGCTGCCGGCTCTCAGGACTCTCCGCCCCGTGGCTCAGCGCGTTGCGCAGGGCATGCAGCACTGGATCCTTGAGCGCCTGAAGCATCGCCCGATCGACCGGCAGGTCGAGACCGCGCGTCGTGACCTCGACCTCCTGTCCCTCGGAGCGGGCCATGTCGCGCACCGCGCGGGCAAGGCCACCGAACACCGTCTCGGCCGGCACCAGCGCGAGGCGCTCGGTTTCCTCGCGCAGGCGGCGCGCGGCGGTCTCGACGGACAGGATGACGGTCTTGTGCCCCTGCGCGAGGTCGGAGGCTTCGCGCGACAAGGCGGCCAGTCCGGTCTCGATCTCGGCGAGCGCCCGGCGCAAAGCCGCAACCTCCGTCTCTTCGGCCCCGCCGGGGACCGTATCCGGAACGCGGCGGGCGGCCTCCGTGCGGCGGCGCAGGGCCCCCGCATTCGCCGAGAGCCGCACGATGCGCTCGGCGACGGCCCCCTGCCCCGGCAGCGCGGCCCAGAGCCCGTAGCTCGCCCGCGTCAGGGCTTCGACGGCCGAGGCCGGCACGCGAAGAACGGCCTGTGAAGGCTCGGCGGCCGGTTCGGTCGTGGCAGCCGGAGCGGGCGTTGGCGCGGGTGTCGGTGCGACCGGCGGCGAATCCGACTCGGGCCGAGCCGGCTCCGAAGCGGCGGACTTGGGGTCGAGGCAGGCATTCAGCGCGGCCAGCGCATCCTCGGGCATGCTCGCCTGCCCTGTCGCCGTTGCGGCGACGTAGGCCTCGATTCGGTCGAGGGCGAGATGGGTCGCGGCCCGCGCCGTGCGGTCGAGCGGGCGCTGTCCGGCGCTGATGCGCTCGAACAGAGCTTCGAGCTGGTGCGAGACCGCCTCCACGGGAGGCAGGTCGACGGCGCGGGCGGCGCCCTTCAGGCTGTGGGCGCGACGGAACACGTCGTGCCAATCGACCGGCCCCTCCGCCGCGAGGGCGGCGCGGATCGCGTCGAGATGCTCGCGGTGCTCGATCTCGAAGGCGGCGAGAAGCTGCTGGCGGATGTCCATGCGGCGGGACGCTCGGCCGGACCGTTAAAGCCGGTAGCGCTCGGCCAGAGCCATCAGCCCCTGTGCCAGCTCGGTCAGGTTGGCCGAGGCGGTTTCGACCTCGCGGGTGCCGGCGGCCGTCTGCTGGCTCGCCTGCCGGATGTTCTGCAACGCGCCCATCACCTGCTCGATGCCGAGCTGCTGCTGGTTGGTCGAGGCCACGATCTGCTGGAAGGTCTGCACGCCTTCCTCCACCCGCGCCGCCATCTCCTCGATGGTGCGGACCGTCGAATCGGTGCGGTTCTTGCCGGCGGCGGCGCGTTTGACCGCCTCCTCGGTGAGCATGACCGAGGCGTTGATGCCGCGCTGGATCTCCCCGAGGATGCCGCGCACCTGCGCGGTCGCGCCCTTCGCTTGGTCGGCCAGCAGCTTCATCTCGGAGGCGACGATGGCGAAGCTGCGCCCGCTCTCGCCCGCCGCCGCCGCCTCGATGGCGGCGTTGAGGGCGAGCAGGTGGGTGCGCTCCGAGATGTCGTTCACCGTGACGATAATCTCGCCGATGGCCTGCGTCTTCTCGCTGAGGGCGACGATGTTGCCGGCGACCGCCTCGCCCTGCTCACGGATCGAATCCATCGCCTTGGCGGTGTCGGTGGCGGCGCGCAGGCCCGAACGCGCGGTCTGCGCCGCGGCCTGGGCGGTGGCGATAACTTCGGTGGCGCGCTTCGAGATCTGCGCCCCCGAATGGGTGATCTCGTCCACGGTCGCCGCGGTTTCCTGGACGGCGGCGAACTGCTCCTCGACGCTGGCCGCCTGCTCCTGGGCGGAGGCGCGGATCTCGGCCGCCGCGGCGTTGAGGTCGGCGGTGGCGGCGCGGTTGGTCCGGGCAAGGTCGGACAATCCGGCCACCATCCGGTTCAGCGTGTCGCCGAGCCGCCCGATCTCGTCGTTGCCGGAGCGGTTCAGACGCCCCGTGAGGTCGCCGTCACCGATCTGCGCGACGAAGCGCATCACGTCCTCCAGCGGGCGGACCACTGCGCGACTGATCAGCACCGTCACCAGGATGGAGAGCAGGATCGAGGCAGCGACTGTGATCGCGACGGAGATCACGCTGTTGCGATAGATGTCGCTGACGCTGCGCTGGCCGGCACTGATGACGCCGTCGAGGGCGGTGCGGGCGTTGGAGATGCTGCGCAGCAAGCCATCGTGCAGCCGGTTGACGTCCTCGTTTTTCGCCTCGACCGTAGCGATGTCGCGGGCATCCACCGCGCGGAGCTGCTGCTCGCTGGCATTGCGGACTTGGCGGAACGCCTCGCTCGTCTCGGTGAAGACGGCTCCGAGGCGGCTCCACGCCACGACGCGATCCGCGGAGAGCGCGGCGGATTGGTACTCCTTCACCTCGCCGGTGATGGTGTTGAGGAGCCGTTCCAGCTCCGCCACATTCTGGCGCCAGCTTCCCAGGAAATCGTCCGAGCGGCCCGAGGTCGGCGCGGTGTTTCCCTGTGCCTGCGTCAGAACGGCGATCACGGCGTTGCGGCGCACCAGACCCATATTGCGCGCGACGTTGCCGAGGTCGTCGAGCTGACGAAGCACGCCGACGTCGCGCGTCACGATGAGGTCGGTCATGTCGCGCACGCTGCCGATCTGGCGCAGCGCGTAGGCCCCCAGAAGCGCCACGATCAGGCTCGCCGCCACGAAGCCGAGGAGGATGCGTTTTCCGATCGAGATCGACACGGGCGACATGACTCCGGCAGGCGGCGCGGGGAGAGGGTTCGGGTTCTCGGGGCCGCCCCCCATCGCGGACGGCTCCAAGCTTGTGTTTTGACGCGCGCCCCACCGAAGCGGCGTCCGGTTCGGCGTTAAGAGCGCTCGCGACGATCAGGTCGTGAAGCGGGCGAGCAGGGCCGGGATATCGATGAGGGAGAAGTCCTCGGGGATTCTGCCCGTCCTGTCTGAGCCGGGCGGTGCATAGCCCGAAAGCGGCCCACGTCCCAGACTTTCCGACTCCAGGGTCGGCCGAGCCAGCGTGGTTTCGATTTGCGCGATGCCGAGGACGCGATCGACGGCGAGCGCGACCGGCGGCTCCTGCGCGCGCAGGCGCACCACGTGTCCGCCTTCATCGGTCTCCGCGCGGTCGAGCCCAAGGCAGGCGGCGAGGTCGAGGACACTGACGATCACCCCCGACACCGCGGTGATGCCTCGGAGCGCCGGCGGCGCACCCGGCAGCGCGGTGCAGGGCCGCTCGGGCGTGACGCCCGCGACCGCGGTGAGCGGCAGGCCGTAGCGCTCCGCCCCGCAGGCGCAGACGAGATAGGGCGCGGTCTCGATCGTCCGCTCCTGCCCCATCGTTCGGGCAGCGAGCGCTGCGGCGCGGGCATCGAGCAACGCGGCGGCGCGCGCTTCGGCATCGGCCCCGGCGGTCACTCCGATCTTCATGCGTCTCGGCCCGTGATTCCGGCCAGGGCACGGCGTGCGCTCTCGGCCAAGCGTGCGGCGCTCACTCCGTCTCCCTCCGGCAGGATCGTTTCGGGCGGCAGTCCTTGCGCGAGGCGCAGGGCGTTGTCGAGGGCGCGGGCGGCCTCGCCCCGGCGTCCGACGCGAGCGAGCAGCAAACCGAGCTGGAAATGGGCCATGACGAAGCCGCGGTCGAGGAACAGTGCCCCCCGCAGGGCCCGCTCGGCTTCACGCTCCCGCCCGAGATCGAGGGCGAGCAGGCCTTCGTAGTAACGCAAGGGCGAATCGGTGGCGTAGCCGTCGATCTCTTCGTGCAATCGGCGCCAGGCCCGCGCGGTCTCGCCCGCATCGGCCAGCACGCGAATCTCGGCCAGGAGATCGCCCGGCGACAGCGGATGCGCGATCGCGGGCGGCGCCGGTCTCGGGATCGGCACCGGCAGGGCCGGCGCCGCGGCGGCGGGAGCGGGAGCGGGTTCCGGCGGCGGCGCGACCAGGATCGGCGCCAGATCCGGAAGCGCGGACACGAGCACAGGGGGCGGCGGGGGCACCGGCGTGTCGATCGGGCGGTAGGCGACCGTTCCCGGCAAGGCCACGGGCTGCAGCCATTGCGAGAAGGTCGGATTGGGCTCGGCATGCCCGATCAGGAGCCAGCCCTGCGGGTTGAGCCGCTCGCCGAGCGCCCGCACGATGCGGGTGACATGGTCGGTGCTGAAATAGATCAGGACGTTGCGGCACAGGATCAGGTCGAAGCCCCCCTGTGTCCGGTCGCTCCCGTCGATCAGGGTCAGGAGGTTCTGCCGCTCGAAGCGGACCATGCGGCGAAACGCCGGCCGCAAGGCGTAGCCGCCATGCGGCAAGCCCGGCCGGGCGGGGGTGCGGCGAAACCAGCGTGCGCGCTCCTCCGTGTCCAGGGTGCGCAGAGCCCAGGGGCCGAACTCCGCCTCGCGTGCGACGGCGAGCGCCCCGGCGCTGAGATCGGTGCCGAGGATCGTCACGGACCAGTCGGCAAGGGCTTCGCCGAGAAGGTCGTGCACGAGGATGGCGAGGGAATAGGGCTCGGCCCCCGTGGAGCAGCCGGCACTCCAGATCCGCAGACGGCGGATCTCGCCGCGCGCCTCGATCAATTCCGGAAGAATCGTCTTGCGCAGGGCCGCGAATTGCTCGGCGTAGCGAAAGAAGAAGGTCTCGCCGATGGTAATCTCGGCTTCAAGTGCAGCCCATTCTTCCCGGCCGGCCGCGCCGTCGAGCAGGGAAGAGTAGGCGGCGCAGTCGGCGACCCCACGACTGCGCATCCGCTTGCGCAGACGGTCGTAGAGCAGGTCGTCCTTGTCTTCGTAATAGTTGTGCCCGGTCCGGGCGATCACCCGATCCTTCAGAGCCGGGAATCCGGGATCCACCGTCGCGCTCGCGACGCGTCGGGACCGCTCGACGGGGGCCGTCACGACCTTTGTCCTCAGACGGCTCGCGCCCCCTCGGGCTCGAACCGGGCG
Source organism: Methylorubrum sp. SL192 (assembly GCF_026672325.1). Classification (NCBI taxonomy): domain Bacteria; kingdom Pseudomonadati; phylum Pseudomonadota; class Alphaproteobacteria; order Hyphomicrobiales; family Methylobacteriaceae; genus Methylorubrum; species Methylorubrum sp. SL192. The sequence continues at coordinate 2,056,097 of NZ_JAPPQV010000003.1, read as the reverse complement.
AGCCGCGTCGTCGCCTGCCGGGTCAGCGCGTCGAGACGGGTCCGCTCTTCGAGGGTCAGGATGCGGTCGAGGGCGAGGAGGTGCACGAGTTTGTCGCCCATCGCGAATTCGCCGACGACGCAGCCGTTGAGGCTGCGGGCGGATTCGACCGGCCGCAGAGATTCCTCCTCGACCTGAACGAGATCGAGCGCCCGATCGACGAGAAAGGCGATGCCGCCGCCGCGGGCCAGCAAGACGTGCCGGTAGGGATCACGACCGCCGCCCGCGTCGCGAAGCGCGAACAGGGCGGCGAGATCGATGACGGGCACCGGCTCGCCCGCCAGATTGAGAAAACCCGCGAGCGGACCGCCCGCGGCCGGCGGCGCGTGCAGGCGCGGCAGCGGGAGGATCTCGCGGATCTCGGCCTGCGGCAACGCACAGGTCGTCCCGGCGATGTCGAGCAGTAGGGTGGGCAAACGCGCCATCGCATGTCCTTGGGGCGGTTCGCCGCCGGAGCGGATGACGGAACCGCTCGTCACCTCGTTCATGCGGTTGACGCTCGCCGAACGCAAAGGTTTCACGAACGACCGGTCCGGCCGTTCGTTCCTGCGGCGAGCGCCGTATCAGGCGACCTTCTGGCGCGAACGCGACTTCGTCGCCGGCTCGGGCGCGGGGGCCTCTTCCTCGATTCGACCACCCGGCCGGCCGAGACCGATCGACTTCGCGAGGGCGGAGCGCTGCGCGGCGTAGTTCGGCGCAACCATCGGATAGTCGTTCGGCAGGCCGTAGCGCTGGCGATACGAGTACGGATCGAGGCCGTGGGTGCCGAGATGGCGCTTCAGCGTCTTGTACGGCTTGCCGTCGATGAAGCTGATGATCGCATCCGGCGTGACCGACTTGCGGACCTGCCCGGAGGACGGCTTCTCGATCACTTCCTCGGCGGGAGCGGCCACGGCCTCAGGGCTGCTGAGGGTCGTCAGCGCCGTATGAACGCTGATGATCAGGCCCGGAAGCTCGGAAGCGGGGACTGAGTTGTTCGACACATAAGACGAGACGATGTCGCTCGCCAGTTCGACGAAATCGTTGAACGATTTCTGGTTTTCTTCTGTCATTCTGCTTGTCCGTTCCGTAGGCCCCCGGGCGCCAAAATCATACGTGATGCGCACCGATGCAAGAGAAGAATTCAAAAAACTACGCCAGGCTTGTGGGTATTAAGGACGGCACACTCAAGTCCAGCGTTGCCATTGAAGCGTAGAACGTTAAATGGAAGGCGGGCTCGCACGGTCCCGTGGTGTGTCATAGCTCAACTTTTCCGGCCCCGACCCGGAGCGTTACGGCAGCCGGAACGTCCTATAAGCGACGGACGGATCGAGAGTTTCGGCGCGACGTCCGCACTACGCACAACGGAGCGGAAGGACGATGCCGCACCGCACTCGCACCCCCGGCCAACCCGCGAGACGCGGGACGGGAAACGAGTGACGCGTCGGCGCCTTAAGCACTCATATTCTTCGCTATACAACCTATGCGAGACGATCCGTCGCGCCGTCATCAAGCCTCGATTTGTATCGCGAAGTCCATTGAAGTCAGCGGTTTCAGGCGGGGGATGCCGTTCTTGTGAACATGGCGGTCGCTGCTCTCTTCGCCCGCCGGCCTCTGTTGACGGCGGCGCGTCCATGCTACGGGTCAAGCACAATGAAGTCCGCTCGTCCCATAGCGCTCTGGCTGGCGGCGGTGATCGTCATGATCGCCGCGGCGCTGATGCCGTCCGGCGCCCGCGCGCACAGTGCCCATGGTCAAGACGTGCGTGAGCAAGGCGTGCACGATCACGTCGCTCAGGCGCCTGACCTCGCGATGGCCGGATCGGACCTCCGGCTCGCCGCTCCGGCATTGATCGTTCGAGCGGACGCGATACCGGTGATCGAGCAATCCCGGATGGCCTGCGCCTGCCCGGCTTGCGCGGCCGGCGGTGTTTGCGGCCATGCGCCGTCGTCCTGCTGCGCCACCGGGCTCGCCCCGTCACCGGTTCCGGATCTTCCGCCGGCCGGCGCGCAGGCCTGTGCCCCTACGCGCGATGGACCGCGTCTGTCGGGCATCGTGCCCGAGGCGCAGATCGAACCCCCCGAACCCTCGTCTGACACTCGATCCCCACCCGGTACGCTCCGTGCCGGGTGATGTCGTTGCTCATCCGGCGAAGGTTTCGTTCCCCATGACCATCCGTCTCGCGGCGGCGCTTCGGGCGCTGGCTGTCTCGCTCGCGCTTGCTGCCGCATCGGCAGCGGGCAGCGTCGCCCTGGCCCATGAGGGTCACAGCCACGGCGTCGAGGCGCCGGCCCTCCCCGCACAGACCACACCGCGGGCCGAAGCGGCCTCGGCCACCTTCGAACTCGTGGCGGTGGCGTCCGGCGACCGGATACGATTCTATCTCGATCGCTTCACCAGCAACGAGCCGGTGAACGGCGCCGAAATCACAATCGAGACGCCAGACGGCCCGGCCGAAACGCGGGCCGTCGGCGACGGCGTCTACGAGATCGCGGCCCCGTGGCTCGCCCGCGGTCAGCGATACGATCTGCTCGCCACCGTGACCGCCGGCGGTACGACGGACGTGCTGGCCCTCGATCTGCAGCTGCCGGAGCCGGCGGCGGCAGCGATGCCGGTCCAGGCCGAGGCGTCGGCGTGGCTCGCCAATCTCCGCCGTCATCTCACCCATCAGGGGCCGATCGGTGCGGCCGCGGGCGGATTCCTGCTCGGGCTCGCCGTCATCATGCTGGTGCGCTCGCGCCGGGCCCTCCCCGCCTTCGCGGTTCTCGCCCTGACCCTGACGCTGCTCCTCGGCACCGCCGCCCTCGCCCATGAGGGACATGATCACCAGAAAAATGGGCCCGGCGAAGGCGAGGCCGCTTCGGTCCAGGGTGCGGCGCTCACCGCGCCCACGGCCGTGTCCGTCGAGCGCGCCCGGCGCCTGCCGGGCGGCGCGGTGTTCGTCCCGAAATCGACGCAGCGCCTGCTCGCTTTGCGCACCGGCGTCACCGGCATCGCCGACCATCGCCGCACCGTCGAATTGCCGGGGCGCGTCATCGCCGATCCCAATGCCAGCGGCGTGGTGCAATCGTCGGTCGGCGGCCGCCTCGCCCCCCCGCCCGGCGGCTTCCCGAATCTCGGCACGCGGGTCCGCAAGGGTGAGGTGCTCGCCACCGTCACGCCGCCGGTCCAGGCGGTCGATCTCTCCGACATGCGCCAGACCCAAGGCGATCTCGACCAGCAGATCGCCATCACCACCCGCAAGGTCGCCCGCTACGAGCGCCTCGCCACGACCGGCGCGGTGGCGCAGACGGCTCTGGAGGACGCCCGCGCCGAGCTCACCGGCTTGAAGGACCGCCGCGCCGCCCTCGACACGATTCGCCGCGCGCCCGAAGAGCTGATCGCCCCGGTGGACGGCCTGGTCGCCGAGCGGGCGGCGGTGGCCGGTCAGATGGCGGCGGCGGGCACAATGGTGTTCCGCATCGTCGATCCGGACAAGCTCTACGTCGAGGCGCTGAGCTTCGTCGGCCTGGAGCCCGGCGCCGCCGCGACCGCACGGCTGCCCGACGGGCGCACGCTGGCGCTGGCATCCCGCGGCGCCGGCCTCGCCGACCGCAACCAAGCGGTGCCGGTGCAGTTCGCGATCACCGGAAACGCTGAGGGTGTCCGGCTTGGTCAGTTCGTGACCGTGATGGCGCCGACTGGCGAGACCATCGGCGGATTGGCCGTGCCCCGGGCGGGGATCGTCCGCACCGAGAGCGGCGCGGTGGTCTACGAGCACGTCTCCGCCGAGCGGTTCGAGCCGCGGCCCGTGCGGGTCGAGCCGCTGGATGCCGAGCAGGTGATCCTGGCCGGCGGCCTCGGCGCCGGCCGGCGCGTCGTGGTGCAGGGCGCCGAACTGCTCGATCAGGTCCGCTAGAGCATCGTCCCGGATACAGAATTCGGGACGATGCTCTAGCCTGTTGTTTTGCATCAACTTTTTCCGAAAGCCGGCAACCACCTTTCGGGATGATGCTCTGGGGACGCCTCGCCATGTTCGCCCTTCTCGTCCGCGGCGCCCTGCTCAACCGGGTGCTGGTCCTGGCGCTCTGTCTCGGCCTGGTGCTGGCCGGCGGCCTCGCGCTCACGCGCCTGCCCGTCGATGTGCTGCCCGATCTCAACCGTCCCACTGTCACGGTGATGACGGAGGCCGAGGGCTACGCCCCGCCGGAGGTGGAGCAACTCGTCACCTATCCGATCGAGACGCGGATGAACGGCCTGCCCGGCGTCACCCGTGTTCGCTCGGTGTCGAGTGCCGGGCTCTCCATCGTCACCGTCGAATTCGGCTGGGACACCGACCTCTACCGCGACCGCCAGTTCGTGGCCGAACGCCTCGCCCTGGTGCGCTCCGAGCTGCCGGCGGGCGTCGTCCCACAGATGGGCCCGGTCGCCTCGATCATGGGCGGCATCCTGCTCGTTGCCGTCACGAGCGAGACGTCGAGCCCGATGGAGGTCCGCGAGACGGCCGACTTCATCCTGCGCCCGCGCCTGCTGTCGATTCCCGGCGTCGCGCAGGTGATCCCCATCGGCGGCGAGGTGCGCCAGTTCCGCGTCAGCCCCAATCCGGCGGCGATGCGGGCGCTCGGCGTCAGCAACGAGGCCCTCGTCACCGCTTTGTCCGGCTTCGGTACCAATGCCGGCGGCGGGTTTGCCGACGCCAACGCCCGCGAGATCCTGATTCGCAATATCGGCCGCACCCTGAGCCTGGAGGACCTACGCAACCTCGTGATCCCGACCGGCCCGCAGGGTGCGACCGCGGCGGCCGACCTGCCCGGCACCGGCAACCCGGCGATCGAGGGCCGGGTCTATCTGCGCCAGATCGCCGAGGTCGCGTTCGCGGCGCGGCCCAAGCGCGGCGATGGTGGTTATCGCGGCGAACCGGCGGTGATCCTCTCGGTCGAGAAGCAGCCCGGTATCGATACAGTGCGCCTGACGCGTGACGTCGAGGCGGCGCTGAAGGAGGTCGCGCCCACCCTGCCGAAGGGCATGGATGCTCAGAAAATCCTGTTCCGGCAGGCGGACTTCATCGAAACCTCGCTCGCCAATGTCGAGCGGGTGCTGATGGAGGCGGTCGCTGTGGTGGCCGTGGTGCTGTTCGCCTTCCTGATGAACGCGCGCACGACGCTGATCTCGCTCACCGCGATTCCGGTCTCGATCCTGGCCACGGCCCTGGTGTTCTGGGCGCTCGGCTTCTCGATCAACACCATGACGCTGGGTGGACTCGCCATCGCCATCGGCGAACTGGTCGACGACGCCGTGGTCGATGTCGAGAACATCTTCCGCCGGCTGCGCGAGAACCGGGCCGAGGGCTCGCCCCGCAGCGTGTTTGACGTGGTGGTGGCCGCCTCCAGCGAGGTGCGTTCCGGCATCGTCTATGCCACCGCGATCATCGTGCTCGTCTTCGTGCCGCTGTTCGCGCTCTCCGGCATCGAGGGCCGGCTCTTCGCCCCGCTCGGCCAAGCCTATATCGTCGCGATACTGGCGAGCCTGCTCGTCTCCGTGACCCTGACGCCGGTTCTCGCCTCCTGGCTGCTGCCGGGCATGAAGAGTCTGACCGAGCGCGAACCGCTCCTGGTGCGGCGGCTCAAGGCCGGCAACGCGGCGCTGCTCAAGGTCGCGCTGGCTCATCCGCGGGTGCTGATGGCCGGCATCGCCCTCTGCGTCGTCGCGGCGGGTATCGCGGCCGCGCATTTGCCGCGCGCCTTCCTGCCGACCTTCAACGAGGGTTCGCTCACCATCAACGTGACGTTCCGCCCCGGCATCTCGCTCGCCGCGAGCAGCCGCGTCGGCGCCATCGCCGAACGGCTGGTGCTCGACGTGCCGGAAGTCGCCACCGTCGGGCGCCGCACCGGCCGCGCCGAACTCGACGAGCACGCGGAAGGCGTCCACTCCTCCGATCTCGAAGTGCGGCTGAAGGCCAGCCGCCCCCGCGAGGCGGTGATTGCCGAGATCCGCGAGCGGCTCGCGGTTCTGCCGGTGACGGTCAATGTCGGCCAGCCGATCTCGCACCGGCTCGACCATATGCTCTCGGGCGTGCGCGCCGAGATCGCTCTGAAGCTGTTCGGCGACGACCTCGACAGCCTGCGCGCCGCGGCCGAGGGCGTCCGCGAGCGGATTGCAGCGTCGGTGCCCGGCGTCACCGATCTTCAGGTCGAGCGGCAGGTGCGCATCCCGCAGCTCGACATCCGGGTCGATTACGGCCGCGCCGCGCTCTACGGCGTCTCGCCCTCGACTGTGGTCGAGACCATCGCCCGGCTCGCCAACGGTCGCACCCTCTCGACCATCGCCGACGGGCCGCGCCGCTTCGACGTCACCCTGCGCCTGCCCGAGGCCCGGCGCAGCCCGCAGGCGCTGGGCGACCTCCTGATCGAGACGCCGTCGGGCTGGGTGCCGGCCCGCGAGATCGCTGATATCCGCGAGACCGACGGGCCGAACCAGATCCTGCGCGAGAACGGCCGGCGGCGCATCGTGGTGCAGGCCAATTCCGATGGCCGCACCGATATGGCGGCCATCATCGCCGGCATCCGCCGCGTGCTCGACGAGACGCGGCTGCCCGAGGGCGTGAGCGCCCGGCTGGAGGGCAGCTACGAGGCGCAAGGCGAGGCCGCGCGCACCATCGGCGGGCTCAGCCTCGTGTCGCTGGCCCTCGTCTTCGCCCTGCTGCACGGGCGCTACCGCTCGGTGCCGCTGGTCCTGATCGTCATGGGCAACGTGCCGCTGGCGCTGATCGGCAGCGTTCTGGCGCTCTGGATCGCTGACCTGCCGCTGTCGGTCGCCTCGATGATCGGCTTCGTCACGCTCACCGGCATCGTCGCCCGCAACGGCATCCTCAAGATCAGCCACATGCTGAACCTCGCCCGCGACGAAGGGCTGGCCCTCGGCCCTGCCCTCGTCACCCGGGCGAGCCTGGAGCGGATGACGCCGGTGCTGATGACGGCTTTGTCGGCCGGCATCGCCCTGGTGCCGCTGCTGATCGACGGCACGGCGCCGGGTAAGGAGATCCTGCACCCCGTCGCCGTGACGATCTTCGGCGGCCTGATGAGCGCGACCCTGCTCGACGCCGTGCTCACCCCTGTCCTCGTCCTGAGGTTCGGGCGGGGCGCCTTCGCCCGGCTTCATGCCCCGGCCGGAGCCGACGCGCTGCACGCACCCGTGCGTGAAGCCTTTTGAACCAACCGCATTCAAGGAGACGATCGATGAACCGCGCGATGTCCTGCGCCGTGCTGGCGCTGACCCTGCTGGCCGCACCCGCGAGCGCTCAGCGCGACCACGACCATCCGGCCGGCCCCCATGGCGGCCGGGTCGAGGATGCGGGCCCGTGGCACGCCGAACTCGTGACGCGAGCCGAGACCGTCTCGGTCTACCTCACCGACGGCGACGGCAAGCCCCTGCCGGCCGAGGGGTTCAAAGCAGTCGCCATCCTCAAATCCGGCGCCAAGGCCGCCCGCGTCTTGCTCAGCCCCGAGGGCAACCGGCTGGCCGGCAAGGCCGAAGCCGCCCTGGGGGAGCGTCCCAGTGGCGCGGTGCGCATCACCGGACCGGGCGGCGTCACCGCCAGCGCCCGCTTTGACTGATTACCGTCCGCGACCCAGGAGCCTTCCCGATGTCGAAAACAATCCCCGCGGTTCTCGTCGCCTGCATTTTGGCCGGCACGGCCCTCGCCCAGGATCCGCACCACCATCACGGGCAGGCTCAACCGGACCCGAAGGCCGCGGCGAAGGATAGTGCAGCGACCAAGGCGTTTCGCGACGCCGATGCCCGCATGCACCGCGAGATGGACATCCGCTACACCAACGACGTCGATCTCGATTTCGTGCGCGGGATGATCCCGCACCATCGCGGCGCGGTCGAGATGGCGAAGATCGCGCTCGAACACTCGAAGGATCCCGAGATCCGCAAGCTCGCCGAAGACATCGTGAAGGCGCAGGATACGGAAATCGCGCAGATGGAAGCCTTCCTCAAGCGCAAGCAGGCCACCGATCACCGCTGAGAGGCTGTTGCCGATCTCCTCCGGAGATCATGACGGTTCTATCGGTTGAACCGCTCGGCTTCGAAGCACGGCGCAGCGCTTCCCCGCTCGACCGATGCCACAGCATCGACCCTGCGGGGTGCTTCGAGGCCGAGCATTCGTGCGGGACCTCAATGTGAGGGCCGACGAAAGCACTGACTCATTGTGGCGCAACGATCGCCGGAGCCGGAGCGGTGCTTGGAGAAGCAGCACCTGTATCAAGACCGAGCAATCACACCTAATAAAAACGACTTGTATTGGTCTGATTTGAAGGCGCCTGTCTTGTTTGAAGACATTTGGATCGACGGACGATCGATCAAGCGCAAGTGCTGATATCGTCGTCCGCTCTTCGAAAATGATCCTCGCCGGCACGTCTGCTCTTTGCCGCTCACCGCCCTGCTCCGATGGAAGGCTGGTCGCTCCAAGTCCGCCATTCCGATCCGGCTGTCCGACGACTACTGGGTCCACTCGCGATGGAGGTCGCGGCCCTCGTTCGGGCGCTACGCCGTCCCGCAGGTTCGCTGACCTTGATGATCACCTGCTGCTCTTCTCGTCGATGTACGATCAGGGTCGTTCACCGAAGTGCAGTCCAATTTAATCCTCACCAATCGCAATCAATTTTCATCCCTCAATCACGTCTAGTTTATCGGCGAAAGGTGCCGTTGCGCACCAAGCAATCGATCCGCCAGGATTAAATCAAAAGTATATCTTCGTGATAAAACGCACTTTCAAAATATAATTCACGGAATTACTGTCTTCTTGCGACACCTGAAGAAGACGAAAAAAAGTTCGCCACTCAGGGATTACGAGAGGATGTTCAATATGAAGCGGATTGTGACACTCGGTCTCCTGGCGGCTGCGGCCGTTGCTTTGCCGCTCACGGCGCAGGCGCAGGACGGTGGAAACGGCAGCCGCCAGCAGGCCGGCGGCGGTTTCATGAGCAGCTACGTGGACGATCCCTACCATGACCCCCGTTCGCTCCACTCGCAGCGTGCGGGCTCGGGCCAGATCCTCGGCGCGCCGATGCTGAGCGAGAACGCCGGCGCCAAGGGTGGCGACATTCGCCCCGCCGCCCGTCTCGGCGCCGTGCAGACGCATTGGTCCGCCGGCACCGCGCCGCGCCGCGCGCGCTAACCAAGGCTTGTCCGCCGGCGGCGCTCGAACCGCGCTGCCGGCCACGTCCTCACCACCCGATATCCGGCCGCCCCGATTCGGGCCGCCCGAATCTCCCGGACGACACCGTACCGGCTCACACGTCGTCGCAGCCTTTGCGACAGCGCAGGCAGCCTTGTGCCTGCCGGAGGCGCCGGCATCACCGCGTCTCGCCCGATCAGACTTCGCGGATCGACAGGCGTGATGCGCGTGTCATCCGGCCAGCATCTCATGCGTCCCGGCGTGTCGGCTCACGCGTGGTGACAGCGGGGTTTGACGTGGACGGCATCATCCAAGGTCTGTCGAACTTCCGGGGAACGGTCTTTCCGGGCCAGCAGCAGATGTATCAGCGGCTGGTGCGCGACGGTCAGCAGCCCAAGACGCTCATGATCGCCTGCGCCGATTCCCGCGTCTCGCCCGAGCACATCACGCAGTCTGGTCCGGGCGATCTGTTCGTATGCCGGAATGCCGGCAACATCGTCCCGCCCTTCTCGCAGCAGAACGGCGGCGTGTCCTCCGCGATCGAGTACGCGGTCGTCGCCCTCGGCGTGCTGGACATCGTGATCTGCGGTCATTCCGATTGCGGCGCCATGAAGGGCCTCATGAATCCCGAGGCGCTGGGCAACATGCCCAACGTGGCGGCGTGGCTGCGCCACAGCCATGCGGCGAAACAGATCGTCTGCGAGGCCTATCCCGAGGGCATGGAACCGAAGGAGCGCCACCGCGCCGTCGCCCTCGAGAACGTCGTTGTGCAGCTCAACCATCTGCGCACCCACCCGAGCGTGGCGACAGCTCTGGCTCGCGGCAAGCTGCGCCTGCACGGCTGGTTCTTCGAAATCGAGAGCGGCCATGTGCTCGCCTATTGCGGCGAGCGCAGCCGCTTCATCCCCATCGACGAAGCCACGGGCGTCCCCGTCGCCCAGGCTTCGGCCTCGCGGATCGCCACACCGGAATTCGCCGGCCCCCATGCTGGTCCCCATGCCAGCCCCGAACCCATCCCCCACGCTATCGCAGCGGAGTAGATTTTTGCTATGCGCGCCTCGCTCGCCCGGCTGATGCCATCGACCATCGGCCGGGATCTTCCGGCCTCCTTCGTCGTCTTCCTCGTGGCGATGCCCCTCTGCATGGGCATCGCCATGGCCTCCGGTGTGCCCGCCGAGCGCGGCCTCATCACCGGCATCATCGGCGGTATCGTCGTCGGCTTCCTCGCTGGCTCGCCGCTTCAAGTCAGCGGCCCGGCCGCGGGCCTTGCCGTCATCGTGTTCGAGTTCGTGCGTGAGCACGGCATCGACGCGCTCGGGCCGGTCCTTGTCGCGGCGGGCGCCATCCAGCTTCTCGCCGGGGCGCTCCGTGTCGGCGGCTGGTTCAGGGCGATCTCGCCGGCGGTCGTGCACGGCATGCTCGCCGGCATCGGCATCCTGATCGTGCTGGCACAGATCCACGTGTTGACCGACGCCCTGCCCAAGGCCAGCGGCCTCGACAACCTCGTCGCCATCCCCGCCGCGTTCTTCAACTTCGTCTCCGGTCCGGACGGCAACCGCCCCGGCGCCGTGATCGTCGGCCTTGCCACCATCGTTGCGATGATCGGCTGGGAGAAGATCCGTCCGGCCAAGCTCAAGCTGATTCCCGGTGCGCTCATGGGCGTGCTGGCCGGCACCGTCGTGGCGGTCGTCGGCACCATGGACGTCAAACGCGTCGAGGTGCCGGAGAACATCTTCTCCGCCGTGACCATGCCGGGAATGGGCGACTGGAGCCGCTTGGCCGAGCCGGCGATGATCCTGATGGCGGTCACCCTCGCGGTAATCGCCAGCGCGGAGAGCCTGCTCTCGGCGGCGGCGGTGGACCGGATGCATGACGGCCCGCGCACGCAGTACAACCGCGAACTCGGGGCGCAGGGCATCGGCAACATCCTCTGCGGCCTCGCGGGCGGCCTGCCGATGACCGGGGTGATCGTCCGGTCCTCGGCCAACGTCCAGGCCGGTGCGGCGACGCGCGCCTCCACCATCCTGCACGGGAGCTGGATCCTCGCCTTCCTGCTGGTTCTGCCGATGGTGCTGAAGGTCGTGCCGACCGCCTCCCTCGCCGGCATCCTCGTGGTGACGGGCTGGCGCCTCGTGAGCCCCGCCCACGCCTTCCACCTGCACGAGCGTTACGGCCTGCCCACCGCCGCGATCTGGCTCGCGACCATGGTGATGGTCGTCGCGACCGACCTGTTGACCGGTGTTCTCACGGGCCTCGCGCTCAGCCTGCTCCAGGTGATCCCGCACTACCTGCGTGGTCCGCTCAAGATCGAGGGCGGCGCGTCGCAGACCGTGCAGGGCGGAGCGGTTCAGGGCGTGCCGGAACTGCGGCTCTCGGGCTCGGCCACCTTCCTCCAGCTGCCGCATCTCAATGCGGCGCTGGAGCGGACGCCGGAAGGTTCGCCGATCCGTCTCGCAGCACAGGATCTACGCCACGTCGATCACACCTGCCTAGAGATGATGCGGGAATGGGCGACGCGGCGGGCCAAGACCGGGTCCAGGGTCGAGGTCGTCGGCGGCGGCGCGAGCGGCCTGCACCATAGCCTCGCGATGGTCGCCCACGCCGCGCCGAAGGACTGACGGCAAGCGCAAAGGCTTCGACCCGAAAGCTAGCAACCGGCTTTCGGGTCGAAGATCCGGAACGAGAAAAGGCCGGTCCCGCCCATCGCGGTACCGGCCTTTTCGTTTTCTCTTCGCAGCGCTGCTACCCGCAAGCGGGCGAAGCCCTTACGCGGCCGGAGAACTCTGCGGACCGCCGACGCGCTGGGCCGCCTCGAACCGGTTGAGGAAGCGGGGCTCCTTCTCCGGGGCGATGCGGATCGTCAGCGCGATCGCGCCGCCGGTCTCGGATTGGCGGTCGAGAACCTCGGCGTTCTCGTAGAGCCAGTTGAGCGCAGCGCCGTCCTCGGGCGGAAGCGTCACCGCGAAGGTCGAGCGCGCCCGCGCCACCTGCCCCTCGATCCGCTCGGTGAGTTCCGGAAGACCTTCCCCCGTCAGCGCCGAGACGAGAATCGGTGCCGGCCCGGCGCCGCGATGCGCGGCGCTGAGATTGAGCAGACGGGTGCGCTCGCCCTCGTCGAGGAGGTCGGCCTTGTTCCACACCTCGATGATCCGCTCCGCATCCGCCTCGATCCCGAGTTCGCGCAGCACGCCCTCGACATCCTCGGCCTGGGCCTGGGTGTCGCCATGCGAGACGTCGCGCACATGGAGCAGGATGTCCGCCTCGATCACGTCTTCCAGCGTGGCGCGGAAGGCGGCGATCAGGGAGGTCGGCAGGTCGGAGATGAAGCCCACCGTGTCGGAGAGAATCACCGTCTCGCCGTGCGGCAGCTTGGTCGCCCGCGCGGTCGGGTCGAGGGTGGCGAACAGCATGTCCTGCGCCCGCACCTCGGCCTTGGTCAGGGCGTTGAACAGGGTCGACTTGCCGGCATTGGTGTAGCCGACCAGCGCCACGATCGGATACGGCACCCGCGCGCGGCTCTTGCGGTGGAGGCCGCGGGTGCGGGTCACGGCTTCGAGGTCGCGCTCGATCCGGGTCATCCGCTCTTGGATCATCCGCCGATCGGCCTCGATCTGGGTCTCACCGGGGCCGCCGAGGAAGCCGAAGCCGCCGCGCTGCCGCTCCAAGTGAGTCCAAGACCGCACGAGGCGGGACTTCTGATAGGCGAGATGGGCGTGCTCGACCTGAAGCGTACCCTCGCGGGTCGAGGCGCGCCGGCCGAAGATCTCGAGGATCAGGCCGGTTCGATCAATGACCTTGGCGCCCCAAGCCTTTTCGAGGTTGCGCTGCTGCACCGGCGAGAGCGCGCAATCCATCACCACGAGGCCGATCTCCTCGGCCTTGATGAGCCCGGCAATCTCCTCGACCCGGCCCTTGCCGAGGTAAGTCGAGGGACGCGGGCGCTGGATATGCACCGAGATCGCCCGGGTGACGTCGAGTTCGATGGCGGCCGCCAATCCGACCGCTTCGTCGAGCCGCGCCTCGTCGGAGCGCACGGTCTCCGTCTGTCCGGGGGCGAGCCGCTGAGCGGCGCGTGTGAGATAGGGACCGAGAACCAGCGTGCGGGTCGCGGCGGCGATCTCGCCCTCGGGGGCGGCCTTCGCCTGCAGGCGTGCTTCGCCGGGCGGAAGGATTTCAGTCATGGCGTCTCCGTGTCATCGTTCCCTTATGTCGGAACGATGACGCCATTTTACATCCGCTGGCTTCCGCAAATGACGGGAACCGGCCCGCTTCGCGCGCTCAGGCCTTTTCAGGCGCCGTTTCGTCCGGCTCGAACAGTTGCACCGGATGGCCCGGCATGATCGTCGAGATTGCGTGCTTGTACACGAGCTGCGAGTGTCCGTCCCTGCGAAGAAGAACGCAGAAGTTGTCGAACCACGTCACGACACCTTGAAGCTTGACGCCATTGACGAGGAAGATCGTCAGCGGGATCTTGTTCTTGCGGACATGATTCAGGAACGTGTCCTGGAGGTTCTGAGCGCGCTCGCCCGCCATTTCTTTTTATCCTTAGTTTCGAGACCCGCGCCACGGATCAGCACGATCCCGTGGCTGAAGCGCGGGGCGGCGCTCTCACGTGTTGGGACCGCTTTGCCGGGCCATTTCTATTACAGGGCGAAGCTTGCCGCGATGCAAGAGGCCCCCCGCAGCGCAAAGCGTCAATATCCACCCCTTGCAACTGCTCCCACCGCTCATTCGCCCACCGAGCCTGCGGCGGCCGATTGAACGTCGGTCACAACACGCCCGGCGCGCCGCCGTGCCCGGGGGCAGGCGATCGACGAGCGGGCGTTTCGCGAGGAACGTCTTACGGGCCGATGCCGAGCGACTTCAGCTTCCGGTGGAGGGCCGAGCGCTCCATGCCGATGAATTCGGCCGTGCGGGAGATGTTGCCGGAGAAGCGTGCGATCTGCGCGATGAGATATTCCCGCTCGAAGATCTCGCGGGCCTCGCGCAGGGCCAGGCTCATCAGCTTCTCGCCGCCCGCACCGGTCGGCGTCGTCGGCACCAGTGCGCCGATCTCGGTCGGCAGCATCTCGGAGGTGACGTCCTGATCCGGATCGCTCTGGGTCAGGATCATCAGCCGCTCGACGTTGTTGCGCAGCTGGCGGACGTTGCCGGGCCAGTCGTGCGACTGGAGCACCGCCATCGCATCCTCGGCGATGCGCCGCCGCGGCAGACCGGTGGCGGCCGAGATCTGCTCCATGAAGAAGGTGATGAGCTCCGGCACGTCCTCACGCCGCTCGGCTAGCGAGGGAATGCGGATCGGCACCACCGAGAGGCGGTGGAACAGATCCTCGCGGAAGCGCCCGGCGGCGATTTCCTCAGTCAGATCGCGGGACGACGAGGAGATGATGCGCACATCGACATGGACGCGGGCCGTGCCGCCGACGCGCTGGAAGTTCTGATCGACGAGGACGCGCAGAATCCGGCTCTGCGTTTCCTTCGGCATGTCGGCGACTTCGTCGATGTAGAGCGAGCCGCCATGCGCCTCCTCGAGGGCGCCGACGCGCCGCACCCGGCCCTCGCCGCCCTCGACGCCGAACAGCTCGGCTTCCATCGTTTCCGGCGTGATCGTCGCCGCGTTGATGACGACGAAGGGCCCGCTCGCCCGCGAGGAGGCGGCGTGCAGGGTGCGCGCCGAGAGTTCCTTGCCCGCGCCCGGCGCCCCCGAGATCATCACGCGGGCGTTGGTCGGCGCCACACGCTCGATGGTCTGGCGGAGCTGGTTGACCGCGACCGATCCGCCGACGATGCGGCTGGCTTGGCCCGAGCGGACCTTGAGGTCGCGCACCTCGCGCTTGAGGCGCGAGGCTTCGAGCGCCCGCTCGGCGACGAGGATCAGGCGGTCGGCCTTGAACGGCTTCTCGATGAAGTCGTAGGCGCCCGATTTGATCGCCGCCACCGCGGTCTCGATGTTGCCGTGGCCCGAGATCATCACCACCGGCAGGTCCGGGTGGCCCGCCTTGATGAGGTCGAGCACCTGCAAGCCGTCGAGGCGCGAGCCCTGGAGCCAGATGTCGAGGAAGACGAGGTGGGGCCGGCGCGATTCGATCGCCGCCAGCGCCTCGTCGGATCCGGCCGCGGTTCGGGTGCGATGCCCCTCGTCGTCCAGGATACCCGCGACCAGATCGCGGATGTCGGCCTCGTCGTCGACGATCAGGATGTCGGCGCTCATGGCTGCACCTCCGCGACGCGTCGCGCTTCCATGGCGTCCTCCGTATTCTTATCCATCGTTGTCCTGTCACGCGCGCCCGGTGCCGCGGAGCGATCCCGCTCCTGTCCCGCACCGGTCCCGGAATTCCGTTCGTCCGGCCGTCCGACTTCCCGCGGCAGCCGCATGCGGACCTGTCCGCCGCGCCCCTCCGGGTTGTCGTTCAGCTCGATCCCCCCGCCATGCTCTTCGAGCACCTTGGAAACGATCGCGAGTCCGAGGCCGGTCCCGCCCTCGCGGGTCGTCATATAGGGTTCGAGCAAGCGCTGGCGCCCCTCTGCCGGAAAGCCTTTTCCGTTATCGGTGACTTCGATCACCACGAAGACCTCTTCGACCACCAGCGTCAGGGCGACCCGGCCCTTGCCGCCATCGGCCGTCAGCACGTCCTCCGGCACCGCCTGAACCGCCTCGACGGCGTTCTTGAGGATGTTGGTGAGCGCCTGGGAGAACAGCCGCACGTCGAAGGCGGCGACGACGCGGCCCTTCTCGTCGGCACCGACCGTTTCGAAGGGGAAATCGAGGTCGGGATGCGCCATGCGCAGCATGAACAGGTTCTGGCGCGCGATCTCGGCCAGATCCTGCTGCGTAATCGCGGGCTTCGGCATCCGGGCGAAGGAGGAGAACTCGTCCACCATCCGCTTGATCTCGTCCACCTGCCGCACGATCGTGGCGGTGCACTGCTCAAACACGTCCTTGTCGGTCGTGATCACTTTTCCGTACTTGCGCCGGATGCGCTCGGCCGAGAGCTGGATCGGGGTCAGCGGGTTCTTGATCTCGTGGGCGATGCGGCGGGCCACGTCCGCCCAGGCGGAGGTGCGCTGCGCCGTGACGAGATCGGTGATGTCGTCGAGCGTCACGACGTAGCCGCGCGCCTCGCCCTGCGCCTGCTCGCTGGTGACGCGGACGGCAATCGTGCGCTCGCGGCCGCCGCGCACGAGCTGGATCTGCTGCTGCAGGGCGCGGTGACGTCCCTCCGCTTCCGGGAATAAAGCGGCGATCTCCGGCACGACATTCGTCAAAGGCTGCCCGACGAGCTCCTTGGCCGTGAGGCCCAGCGTCCGCTCCGCGCCCGGATTGGCGATGGTGATGACGCCGTCGGCATCGACGCCGAGCACGCCGGGCGAAACGCCCGACAGCACGGCCTCGGTGAAGCGGCGGCGGCGGTCGATCAGGTCGTTGGCCGCGCGCAGGCCATCGTGCTGGCGGCGCAGCTCCTGCGTCATCGTGTTGAAGCTCTCGCCGAGATGGGCGAGGTCGCCGTCGGATTTCCGCGCCGGGACGCGGGCGTAGAAATTGCCCGCGGCAACCTCGTCGGCGGCGTTGATGAGCCGGCGGATCGGGGCGACGAAACGGTTGGCGAAGTTCAGCCCGAACCAGACCGCCGAGAGCAGCGTGATCAGGGCGATCAGGATGAAGACCGAGGCGAAGGCGATCTGCACGTAGCGGCGCAGCTCGTCGAAAGTCAGGTACTCGGCCGCCGCGGCGCGGGCGACACCGGGAAAGTCGATGGCGAGCTGGCTCACCTCGCGCTGCACCAGCAGCACGGCGTTGTCGTAGGCCGGCATCCGCATCAGGGCGGCGAAGACCCGGCCCTCGTTCGGCAGCAGACAGATCGGGTCGCTCGACTTCGCCGCGTCCTCGAAGGCGGCGGCCGAGGGCAGCCGCGTCTGCTTGAGCACGTCGATATTGGCGCGCGCCACCACCTCGTTCGGCCCGCGCATGATCTTGACGATCGGCAGGCCGAGCGCCTGGGCGCGCGTGGTCATGAAGCCCTCGAACCACTCGCGGTTCACATCGAAATTCGGCCGCGCCCGCGTCAGGTCGTCGGCGAAGATGCGGATTTCGCGGGCGAGCGATTGGCAGTGATTCTCCTGATAGGCGTCCGCGACCTGCACCGATTTCAGCACCACGTCGCGGACGCGGTCGGTGAAGCCGAGCGACAGGCCGACATCGATCGTCACCGAGGCGACGATGGCGAGCAGGATCGTCGGCAGGATCGCGATTAGGCTGAACAGGCCGACGATGCGGGTGTGCAGCCGCGCCACCGAGGCGTGGGTGCGCCGGGCATGCAGGAAGACCCGCGCCTCCCAGGCGATCACGACGACCAGCGCGAGAACGAGCGCCGCGTTGACCGAGAGCAAGGCCACGCCGGTCGTCGGCGTCCGCGTGATCTGGATGATGCCGGCGAGGATGAGGAAGGTGACCGAGGCCGAGATCAGGGCCGTGAGCACCACTGCCGCACCGATCCAGCCCGGCCCGCGCGGCGGCGAATCGAACCGGCGCGCGACCGCCTCGGCGCCGTCCTCGGGGGACGGGGCATCGGACGGCACGTTTTCAGAACGTCGCGACAGCAGCGGCATCACTGATGCGGGGCCACATCAGTGTGGCGAAATTAATACGAATCAGCCCGGATGAGGATCCGATCAGGCCGCCAGGGTGCCCCAGCGGCGCAGGTCGCGGAACCGTCGCCCGTCGGAAAAACGCACCGTCACGCTTTCGGAGAGTCGGCCGGCGGCCTCGACCCGGAGGGTCTCCGGCCGTTCCAACTCGTCGGCCCGTTCCAGGGCTGCGGCGACCGACATCGGCACCGGATCGGCGCCGCCGAATGCGCGCCACCATTGCACCGCCTTCTCGCGGGCATGGCCGGAATGTTCGAGACAGACCTCGACCCGGTAGCCGCCGCCCCGCCAACGCAGGGCGACTTCGAGCCGGTCCGGACCGGAGCCGCCGGGACCGCGGTCGAGGCGCCAGCCGGTCACCTCGCGCCAGGGGCAGATCGATTCGGACAGGATCGGCATGGCGTCCTCCGCGCTCGCGGCGTGGGGTGCCTCCTCGTCCTCCGGTTCGGGCTCCACCCAGCAGGCCTCGCAGGTGCTGGCGTTGAGGGCGATCAGCGCGCCGCAGCCGGGGCAGGGTTTGGCCCGCGCCATTCCCAACGCCGCCGGCCCGAGCGCGACGCTGCGGGCGGTCACCGCGTCCACGGGGCCGTGCATCCGCACCAGTCCGGCATAATCGAGCACAATCGCATCCGACTTGCCCGGCGCCCGGCGCAGGGCCCGGCCGACCTGCTGCACGTAGAGCCCGGCCGATTGAGTCGGGCGCAGCAGGGCGATGAGATCGACTTCCGGCACGTTGAAGCCGGTGGAGAGCACGCCGACCGAGACGAGGCAGCGGATCTTTCCGGCGCGGAAGTCGCGCACCATCCGGTCTCGCTCGCGCTTGCCGGTCTCGGCCGTGACGGTCTCGCAGGTGATTCCTTCCGCACGGATCGCGTCGCGCACGGAGGCCGCGTGCGCGAGCCCGGCGCAGAAGGCGAGCCACGCCCGCCGCTCGCGGCCATAGCCCACCATCTCCTCGACCGCCGCGCGGGTGATCCATTCGCGGTTGACCGCCGCCTCCAGCGCGGAGGGGATGTAGTCGCCACCGCGCTTCGGCACCCCCGATACGTCGAGGGCGAGCGCGGTCGCCTTGCAGACCAGCGGCGCCAGAAAGCCCTGGTGGATCAGGTCGCCGACCAGCGATTCGTAGACGATCCGCTCGAACACCCGGCCCTCACCCTCGTCGAGCCGGCCGGTATCGAGCCGGTAGGGCGTGGCGGTGAAGCCCGCGACCTTGAGATCCGGGTTGCCGGCCCGCGCCGCCGCGAGGAAGCGGCCGTAGCCAGTCTCGCTGGCGCGCGGCACGAGATGGGCCTCGTCGATCACGATGAGGTCGATGGCGCCGAACAATTCGGCCCGGTCACGCACGGATTGGATCGAGCAGAAGGTGACCTGCGCGTGAACGTCCCGCCGGCCGACGCCGGCGGAAAAGATGCCGGCAGGCGCCCCAGGCCAGTACGCCAGCAACTCGCCGTGGTTCTGCACGACGAGTTCGCGGACATGGGTGAGGACGCAGATCCGCGCCCCCGGTGCCCGATCCAGCCATTCGCGGATCAGCGCGGCGATGACGAGCGCCTTGCCGGCACCGGTCGGCAGCACGACGAGGCCGGGCCCGCCGCCCTGGTCCCAATGACAATCGAGCGCGTCGAGGGCGGCGCGCTGGTACTCGCGAAGGCGCAGCATGGCGCGCCTTTAGCGAAGCGCGGCCGTGGAGAACAGAGGAGAAACGCGAAAGTCCGCTTCCGCAGGCCGCCGCTGGATCGCCAGCGTCAGGCGAAGCGATCCAAGCGACGTCCCCGGATGGAGCGCGTCACCGCGACGTCCGAAACACCTGCAGATCGAGATCCCGCACCTTCTTGCGCAGGGTGTTGCGGTTGACGCCCAGCAGCTCGGCCGCGCGGATCTGGTTGCCGCGGGTGGCCGCCAGTGCCGCGCCGATCAGCGGACCTTCGATCTCGCGCAGGATGCGGTGGTAGAGGCCGGGCGGGGGAAGCGTGTCGCGATACCCCGAAAAATAGTCGGCGAGGTGCCGCTCGACCGCCCCGGAGAGCGTCTCGCTGTCGGAGGCTCCGTTCGCGTTCTTGCGGGCCGCGCCGTTGCCGTTGGCCGCGGGCTGGGCGAGCGGCAGGGTGTCGAGTTCCGCCTCGATGACCGGGCCGGTGATGGTCTCCTGCGGATAGAGCGCGGCCAGCCGGCGAACGAGGTTTTCCAGCTCGCGCACGTTGCCGGGCCAACGATAGCGCTTCAGCCGCTCCATCGCGTCGGCGTCGAGGGTCTTTCGGGTCAGGCCCTCGCGCTCCACCAGGACGAAGAAGTGGCGGATCAGGTCCGGCACGTCTTCCGAGCGCTCGCGCAGCGCCGGCAGGCGTAGCGGCACGACGTTGAGGCGGAAGAACAGGTCCTCTCGGAAGATGCCCTGCTGGATCGAGACGCGCAGATCCTTGTTGGTCGCGGCGATGATGCGGACGTTGGTCTTGATCGGCACGCGCCCGCCGACGGTGGTGTACTCGCCCTGCTGAAGCACGCGCAGCAGCCGGGTCTGTGCCTCCATCGGCATGTCGCCGATCTCGTCGAGGAACAGCGTGCCGCCCTCCGCCTGCTCGAACCGGCCGGCCGAGCGCGAGAGTGCTCCGGTGAAGGCGCCCTTCTCGTGGCCGAACAGCTCCGATTCGATCAGGTCGCGGGGAATCGCCGCCATGTTCACGGGCACGAACGGCCCGGTGCGGCGGCGGCCGTAATCGTGCAGCGCGCGGGCAACCAACTCCTTGCCGGTGCCGGACTCGCCCGTGATCATCACGGTGAGATCGGTCGGCATCAGGCGGGCGAGTGCCCGGTAGATCTCCTGCATGGCCGGCGAGCGGCCGACCAACGGGATGTCCTCGTTCTCCGGCCCGGCGCCGGGGGCGGGCGTCCCGCGGGGGCGTGACAGCGCCCGGCCGACGATCGCAATCAGCTCCTTCAGGTCGAAAGGCTTGGGCAGGTACTCGTAGGCGCCGCGCTCGGAGGCGCGAATCGCGGTCATGAAGGTGTTCTGCGCGCTCATCACGATGATCGGCAGTTCCGGCCGAACGCGCTTGATGCGCGGCAGCAGGTCGAACACGTTCTCGTCCGGCATCATCACATCGGTGATGACGAGGTCGCCCTCGCCCTGAGCGACCCAGCGCCAGAGCGTCGAGCAGTTCGAGGTGGTGCGAACCTCGTAGCCGGCCCGGGACAGGGCCTGGTTGAGCACGGTGCGGATCGCGGCGTCGTCGTCCGCGACGATAATGTGGCCGTTGGGCATGGCTCTCGACTCAGCGCTCCGCGGCCGATTCACGCCCGTCGCGGGCGCTCGACATGGGAAGGAGGATCCGGAAGGCGGTGCGGCGGGGTACGGGATCGCATTCGACGATGCCCCCGTGGTCGCCGACGATCTTGGCCACCAATGCAAGTCCGAGGCCGGAGCCCTGCACCTTGGTGGTGACGAAGGGGTCGAACAGGTCCGACAGCATGTCGGGCGGAATGCCCGGCCCATTGTCGCGCACCGCCACTTCGATCGGCAGGCTGACGCGCTCGCGCGAACCGGGGATCTGAAGGCGCAGGCCGGTGCGGAAGGCGGTCGAGAGGGTGATTTCACCCTCGACCGTGTCCGTGCCGATCGCCTCGGCCGCGTTCTTCACGAGGTTCAGGATCACCTGGATTAACTGGTCCCTGTTGCCGAGGACGGGCGGCAGCGAGGGATCGTAGTTCTCGACGAAGCGGATGTGACGGGCAAAGCCCGACTGGGCCGAGCGCTTCACCTGATCGAGCACGCCGTGAACGTTGACGGGGCCGCGCTCCACCGGCCGCTCGTCGCCGAACAGCTCCATCCGCTCGACGATGCGCACGATCCGGTCCGACTCGTCGCAGATCAGGCGGGTCAGAAGCCGGTCCTCCTCGTCGCTCTCCTGTTCGAGGAGCTGCGCCGCGCCGCGGATGCCGGCGAGCGGGTTCTTGATCTCGTGAGCGAGCATCGCGCCGAGCGCCACCATCGAGCGCGCGGCGCCGCGATGGGTGAGCTGCCGGTTCATCTTGTCGGCGATGGTGCGCTCTTGGAGCATCAGCACCACGGAATCGTCCTCGTCGCGCAGGGGCGTGGCAAAGACATCGACGCTGCGCTCGGTCCCCGAGCGGGGCTGGACCAGCTCGACCCGGTATTCCGACACGGAGGAGCGGCGGCGGCGCACCTCGGTGACCAGCGCGATGATCGGCGAGGAGAACGGGATGATGTCGCGCAGCCGTCCCCGCAGCATCAGCCGGGCCGAGGCGTCGAAGAACAGCTCGGCGGCGTGGTTGACCCGCAGGATCCGCTCATCAGGCCCGATGGTGAGGACCGGCAGCGGCAGCGAGTTCAGCACCGCCTCGGCCGGCGGCAGGGATTCGGGGGCGGGCTCGTCGGAAAAGGGCATCAGGCTGCCTCGCCGAGGGGCGTGGTCGCCGTCCCGGCCGGTTCGAGGAACGCGCGTTGCAGGAGGCGGAGCGCCTCCGCCGGATCATGTGTGGTGACGAGGCGGCGCCGGTCGTCCAGGGTCAGTCCGCCGGCGGCATCGGCATAGGCCGCGAGATGCTTGCGGGCATGGCGTACGCCCATCGCCGCGCCGTAGAGCGCGATCAGCCCCTGGTAATGCTCGGCCGCGACCGCCGCCCGCTGCTCAGCCGAGAGCGGCGCAGCCACGCGCCCGGCGAGCCCGGCAGCAATCTCGCCGACGAGCCAGGGACGCCCGACCGCCGCGCGCCCGACCATCACGCCCGCCGCACCGGATTGGCTGAGGCAGGCGCTGGCCTCCTCCAGGCCGGTGATGTCGCCGTTGGCGATGACGGGGATGCGCACCGCCTCGACCACGGGACGGATCGCCGACCAATCGGCCCGGCCCTTGTAGAATTGCTGCCGGGTGCGGCCGTGAACCGTTACGCCGTCGAGCCCGAGGGCTTCGGCGCGCCGTGCCAGCTCGGCGGCGTTGAGGCTCGCGTGATCCCAGCCGAGCCGCATCTTCACGGTGACGGGCACATCGACTGCGCCGCGCACCGCCGCGAGGAGCCGCGCGGCGTGATCAAGGTCGCGCATCAGCGCCGAGCCCGATTCGCCGCCGGTCACGGTCTTGGCCGGGCAGCCCATGTTGATGTCGATGGCATCGGCGCCGTTCGCCACGGCGATGCGGGCCGCCTCGGCCATCGGTTCAGGCGTGCAGCCGGCGAGCTGCACCACATGCGGGTCCACCCCAGCACCCTCGGCCCGGACCTGCGATTCGGCGTCACCCTTCGCCAGCTCGGCCGCCGCGACCATTTCGGAGACCACGGCACTGGCACCGAGCCGCTGGGCGAGACGCCGCATATGGAGATCGGTGACGCCCGATAGCGGTGCCAGCAGGACCGGCGGGCTATCCGCCCCCCGATCGTCCGCCCCGCGTAGCGCGCTCAAATAATGGTCACGTGTCATTGTGCCCAATAAGTAGCCAAACGGCTGGCAGACGCAAGCGCCTGCGGCGTTTGCCTTCGCGCATCTTGCCGCATAAGGACGCGGCGATCCCCATCCATCCCCAGATGATTTCCATTCGAGGCCCAGCATGTCCGACCAAGCCGCGCGGCCGCCCGGGCAGGAGCCGGGGAATAAATCGGTGGCGGCGGTTGTGGTGGCGGCCGGCAAGGGCCTGCGTGTCGGCGGCGACTTACCCAAGCAATATCGCCGCGTCGGCGGCCGGGCCGTCCTGACGCGGACGCTTGCGGCGCTGGCGCAATCGCCCCGCATCACCCGCATCCAGCCGGTGATCGCGCCGGATGCGCAGGACTTCTATCGCGAATGCCTCGCCGATCTCGAGCCGGCCCATCGTGAAAAGCTCGCCGAGCCGGTGCCGGGCGGGGCGACGCGCCAGCAATCGGTGGCGGCCGGGCTCGAAGGGCTCGCCCGCTTAGGCGCGCCCGATCTCGTGCTCATCCACGACGCGGCGCGGCCCTTCGTGGACGAGGCGCTGATCGCCCGCGCGGTCGCGGCCGGCTCCGAGCACGGCGCATCGGTGCCGGGCATCGCGGTCTCCGACACGATCAAGCTCGTGGAAGAGATCGCGCCGGGTATCGGCCGCGTCCACGAGACCCCGGCGCGCGAAAATCTCCGCGCAGTGCAGACGCCGCAGAGCTTCGGTTTCGGTCTGCTTCTCGACGCGCATCGCCGGGCGGTGACCGAGGGCCGCGACGGCTTCACCGATGACGGGGCGCTCGCCGAATGGGCCGGGCTGCCGGTCGTGGTGTTCGAGGGCGACGCCCGCAACCGCAAGATCACCCAGGCCGCGGACCTGATCGAGGCCGACCGGGCATTCTCCGGACGGGCTTTCTCTGAACCTGCGGCCGCGATATCGGATGACACCATGACCACTTACGTGACCCGCCTCGGCACCGGCTTCGACGTCCACGCCTTCACGGAGGGCGACCATGTCTGGCTCGGCGGCGTGAAGATCCCCGCCGACCGCGGCGTGCTCGCCCATTCCGACGGCGACGTGGCGCTGCACGCCCTCACCGACGCGCTGCTCGGCGCCATCGCCGACGGCGATATCGGCACGCACTTCCCGCCCTCGGACGAGAAGTGGCGCGGCGCGGCCTCCGACCAGTTCCTGGCCCATGCCTGCGAGCTGGTGCGGGCGCGCGGCGGCAAGATCGACCATCTCGACATCACGGTGCTGGCGGAAGCCCCGCGCATCGGCCAGCACCGCGAGGCGATCCGCGCGCGCATCGCCGAGATCGCGGGCGTGCCGCTCTCCTCGGTATCGATCAAGGCGACCACAACCGAGAAGCTCGGCTTCGTCGGTCGGGCCGAGGGCCTCGCCGCCCAGGCCGCCGCGACGGTGCGGCTGCCGGAGGTCTGCGCCGAGCTGGAGACCGAGGCGGAGACCAACGAGCGCCGTTCGTGATCGAAGACGCCGCGTTGCTGGCCCGCGCCGAGGCGCTGGTGCGGGCCTATGCGGCGGCAGGCCAACGCATCGCGACCGCCGAGTCCTGCACCGGCGGTCTCGTGGCCGGGCTGCTCACGGCGGTGCCCGGTTCCTCGGCGGTGGTGGAGCGCGGGTTCGTCACCTATTCCAACGAGGCGAAGGCCGAGTCGATCGGCGTGCCGATGGATCTCATCGCGGCGCACGGCGCGGTGAGCGAGCCGGTGGCCCGCGCCATGGCGGAAGGCGCGCTCGCCGCGTCACACGCGGACGTGGCGGTCTCGGTCACCGGCATTGCCGGGCCGGGCGGCGGTAGCGACGCCAAGCCGGTCGGCCTCGTGCATTTCGGGCTCGCCGTTAAGGACGGCCCCACCCGCCACGCCGAGCGGCGTTTTGGCGATCTAGGCCGGGCCGAGATCCGGCGGTTGTCGGTGGCGGAGGCGCTGACGCTTCTGGAGGAAGCCGTTGGCCTCCGGCCTGGCACTCCATCAGACACAGATCTCTGAGCGCAGTTATCCAACCCTGATCCTCATCCTGAGGTGCGCCGCGAAGCGGAGCCTCGAAGGATCCTCCAGGGATCGCGCGGGATCTGGAGGATCCTTCGAGGCCGCATCGCGGCACCTCAGGATGAGGGCGGTGTCTTGGAAGCGCCGATCATCCCAGCAACCGGTCCAGCGTGATCGGCGTCTTGCGCACCCTGATCCCCGTGGCGTGATAGACCGCGTTGGCGATGGCGCCCGCCGTGCCGGTGATACCGATCTCGCCGACGCCCTTGACGCCGAGCGGGTTCACGTGCGGGTCGTGCTCGTCCACGAGGATCGCCTCGATCAACGGCACGTCGGCGTTCACGGGCACGTGGTACTCCCCGAGATTGGCGTTCATCACCCGGCCCGAACGGGGATCGACCACGGCGTTTTCGTGGAGCGCGAAGGACACGCCCCAGATCATGCCGCCGTAATACTGGCTCCTGACGAGGCGCGGATTGACGATTCGGCCGGCGGCGAACGCGCCGACGAGGCGGCTGACGCGGATCTGGCCGAGATCGGGATCGACGCTGACTTCGGCGAAGACCGCGCCGTGGGCGTGCATCGCGTAGGCCTCGCGCGCCGCCGGATCGGGAGCGCCCTGCCCTTGCGCCGAGATCGATGCGCGGCCGGCCCGGTTCAGGATCTCGGTGAACGACTCGCTGCGTCCCTCGTCGTCCCGTCGCACCAGCCGGCCGCCGCGAGCGTAGACGCCGGCATTGCCGGCGCCATAGAGGGCCGAGCGCTCGTTGTTGGTCGCGAGGTCGGCAAGCTGCGCCAGCACCGCGGCAGCGGCGGAATGGATCGCCGTGCCGGCTGTGGCGGTGTGGGCCGAGCCGCCGGCGATGCCGGCATTCGGCAAGTCCGACGTGCCGCTCTGGAAATCGAGCTGTGCAAGGTCGATCCCGAGGCCGTCGGCGGCGATCTGCGCCAGCGCGGTCCAGGCGCCCTGCCCCATGTCGTGGGCGCCGAGCGCGACTGTGCCGGTGCCGTCGGCGCGAATCTCGGCCCGCGCCTCCGCCTGCATCATCAGGGCCGGGAACAGGGCCGTGCCCATGCCGTAGCCGACGAGGCGCCCGGCGGAATCGCGCATCGATCGAGGCGCCGGAGCGCGCTTGTCCCAGCCGAAGCGGGCAGCACCTTGCGCATAGCATTCGCGCAGGGCCTTGGAGGAAAACGGCCGGCCCGAGATCGGCTCATCCTCGGCGTAGTTCCTCACGCGAAATTCGAGCGGGTCGAGGCCGCAGGCCTCCGCCATCTCATCGATCGCGCCCTCCAGGGCGACGCTGCCCGAAGCCTCGCCGGGCGCGCGCATGAAAAGCGGCGTGCCGGTATCGACCCGCACGCCGGAATGACGCGTCGAGACCGCGGGCGCGGCGTAGAGGTAGCGGGAGATGGCGCTGGCCGGCTCGTAGAAGTCGTCGAACCGGCTCGTCGCCGTCAGCGTGTGGTGGTCGAGGGCAGTGAGCGCTCCATCAGCATCGGTGCCGAGTCGCAGCGTCTGCCGCGTCTCGGCGCGGTGGCCGACGGGGCCGAACATCTGCTCCCGACGCAGCACGAGCTTCACCGGCCGGCCGACGAGTTTGGCTGCCATCACGCCGAGAATCTGCGGCCCGGAGAGAAAACCCTTCGAGCCGAAGCCGCCGCCGAGAAAGGGAGAGCGGACGAGGATGTTCTTCGGGTTGAGCCCGAACAGGCCGGCAAGCCGCATCTTGGCCATGGCGAGCCCTTGGCTCGGCGTGTCAACGGTGAGCCGGTCACCGTCCCACTGCGCCACGATGGCGTGGGGTTCGAGCGCGTTGTGATACTGCGTCGGTGTCTCGTAGGTCGCCTCGACCCGGCGCTCGGCCTGTCCCAGCCCGGCCTCGACATCGCCGCGCGACACGATCGCCTTGTCTCCGGCACCGACGCCCTCGGGCTCCTGCGGATCCCCGGCATCGAGCCCGATGCGTGGCGACTCCACCTCGTAGCGCGGGGCCAGCAGCTCAGCCCCCTCGGTCGCAGCCTCCAGCGTCTCGGCGATCACCACGGCGATCGGCTGGTGCGCGTAGCGGACGCGGTCGTTCTGCAGCAGATCGAGCCGGAACATGAAGGGATTGTCCTTCGCGTCCGGGTCCTGGGCGAGCCGCGGCGCGTTGGCGCCCGTCATCACCTCGACCACGCCGGGATGGGCCTCGGCCGCCGCAACGTCGAGATGGGCCACCCGGCCGCGGGCAATGCGGCTCACCGCCACCACCGCGTGGAGCAAGCCTTCCGGCCGGTTGTCGGCGGCGTAGGTCGCCTGCCCGGTGACCTTCAGAAGGCCGTCGCGGCGGGTGAGCGGCTGGCCGATACTCGACCCGTGCCGGGCCTGCTCGTAGGCGATGTCAGGCATGGAGCGCGTCTCCGGAGAAGGCGGAGGCCGGAAGCGCCGGCATGCGCTCCGGGGTGCCGGCGGCGGCAAGGGTCAGCGTTCGCACGATCAGTCGGCGGGCCAGCTCGATCTTGTAGGCGTTGTCGCCGGACGGCAGAGCCTCTGCCAGGGCCGCATCCGCCGCCTCACGAAAACTCCGCTCGCTCAGTTCCGCGCCGGCCAGCACCGCCTCGGCGGCGCGGGCGCGCCAGGGCTTGAGCGCGACGCCGCCCAGCGCGATCCGCGCCTCGTCGATCCGCCCGCCATCGAGCCGCAGCGAGGCCGCGGCCGAGACCACGGCGAAGGCGTAGGAGGTGCGGTCGCGGACCTTGAGGTAGCGGGAATGCCGGGCAAAACCCGCGGCGTCCGCCGGCAGGCGCAGGGCGACGATGAGGTCGCCGGGTTCGAGCACCGTCTCCCGGTCCGGCCGGTCGTCCGGCAAACGGTAGAGTGCGTCGAGCGGCACCTCGCGGGCGCCGGCTCTGCCCTCGATCTCGACGGTGGCGTCGAGTGAGACCAACGGGACGCAGAAGTCGGAGGGGTGGGTGGCGATGCAGTGCTCACTCCAGCCGAGCACGGCGTGGAGCCGCGTCTCGCCGCCGCGCGCCTCACAGCCGGCGCCGGGATCGCGTTTGTTGCAGGCGCTGGCCGGGTCATAGAAGTAGGGGCAGCGGGTCCGCTGCAGCAGGTTACCAGCCACGGTCGCCGCATTGCGCAGTTGCGCCGAGGCCCCCGAGAGAAGGGCTTCCGCCACGGCGGGGTGCGCTTTCGAGACGTGCGGATCGTAGGCGAGGTCGCTGTTGCGCACGAGCGCACCGATGCGGACGCCCCCATCCGGCAAGTGCTCGATCCGGTCGAGGCCGGGCAGATGTGTGACATCCACAAGGCGGCCGGGGCGGGTGATGCCGCCTTTCATCAGATCGAGCAGGTTGGTGCCGGCCGCGAGATAGGCCGCGCCCGGTTCGGCAGCTGCGGCGACGGCTTCGGCGACGCTGCCGGGGCGGACATAGTCGAAGCGGTTCACGCAGCCTCTCCCTGATCGACGCCGGCACTGCGGGCCTGGGCGTCGAGCACGGCCTCGGTGATGCCGACATAGGCGCCGCAACGGCAGAGATTGCCGCTCATGCCCTCGCGCACCCGCTCGGGATCGTCGCCGGCATGGCCCTCGCGGATCAGCCCGACGGCGCTCATGATCTGCCCCGGCGTGCAGAAGCCGCACTGGAAGCCGTCATGCTCGATGAAGGCGGCCTGGACCGGGTGAAGCTGCTCGCCCGCCGCCAAGCCCTCAATGGTCAGAACCTCGGCCCCGTCCAGGCTCACGGCGAGCGCAAGGCAGGAATTGATCCGCCTCCCGTTCAGCAGAACGGTGCAGGCGCCGCATTGGCCCCGGTCGCAGCCCTTTTTCGAGCCGGTGAGGCCGAGCCGTTCACGAAGGAGATCGAGGAGAGTGACGCGCGGATCGTCGAGTTCGATCGCGCGCGGTTCACCGTTGACGGTCAGCGTCAGACGAAACGTCATGCGGAGACGGCTCCCGGGGCTCGCATCCTGTCTGGAAGCGTTTCAATTAGCCCGGCCGTTACGCGTGACCAGGGGATGCGACGGAACCGACCGTCACGCCCGCCTCAGCAAACTCGATGCCACTCACCTTCGTCGGGGCGCCGCAGCAGCGAGCGGCCTAGGTCGGCCTGCCCGGCGCATGGGCGCTCAGGCGGAACAGCGCGGCGATGGTCGATTGGCCGGCGCCCGACAGACCCGTCATCCGCGCGATGGCCGGACGCTGTCCCATTTGCGACCAACGTCTCTTACGCGGTTGCAGCGGCTGCCAAGTCAGGGCCTGCCAGGTCGGGTTCGACGGGGGCCTGCGGATAGCGTCATCGTCACTCCAACTCGTCATCTCGAGCGGTTCCCTCGGTGATGACGAAGCGCCTTTGGCGCTGGTGGCGGCCTGCTTGCTGTGCGCTGTCTTCGTATCGACTTTGACGCCCACGGGATCTGCTGTGCCATTCCGGGCCAAGAATGCCGCGAGACAGGTTGAGACGCAAAGCGCGAAGTTGTCGGTATAACGGACCAGTGGAACGCGCCTTCACGGACTTCGACGGTGCCGCTCTCAGCCAAGTGATACGCTTGAGCGGACCTGTATCAGACGTTGCGAATCGGAAACCCCTTCGGTATCGGTCGAACCGGTCGCGTTCGAACAGGGAGACGCAGCATGGTTGTCGGCATCGTCTTCCGTCGTGCAGGAATCGCTGTAGCGCCTGCCGGAATCGCTTAGGCGCATTCCCCCGCCGCCCGGCCTGACGGCCCCCGCGGCTCACGCACCCTCCCCGATCTGACCTCGCCGGACCGCGCGATCCAATCCGCGGCGCCCGCGTCTTTCGGAGCCGACGCTTCATCGTCGGGCACTGCCATGTCCCTGTCTTCTCCCAGGCGCGCGGACGTTGTCCGCCGCGTCCTTGCCTTCGTCGTCCGCGGCTGGCGCCGGCGCCTCGGCCTCGTCTCCGCCCTCGTGACTGCGATCACGCTCGCCACGCTGGCCGACGTGATGCTGCCGCTCTATGCCGGGCGCCTCGTCGATGCCCTCGCCGGTGCCGAGCGCCAAGCCGCCCTGCAGGCCGCACTGCCGGCTTTCGCCATCATGACCGCGCTGAGCCTCGCGACGGTGCTGTTGCGCCATGTCGCCTGGAGCCTCGTGGTGCCGCTGACGCTCGGCACGATGTCCGACATCGCGAGCCAGAGCTTCGCGCGCGTCCAGCGCTTCTCGACCGAGTGGCACGCCAACACCTTCTCCGGCTCCACCGTGCGCAAGATCTCGCGGGGGATGTGGGCGCTCGACGGACTCAACGACGTTCTGCTGCTCTCGATCCTGCCCTCCGTCGTCGTGCTCGTGGGCACGACCGTGGTGCTCGGCCTGCATTGGCCGGCGATGGGCGCGGTGATCGGGCTCGGCACGCTCGCCTATGTCGGCACCGCCGTGTTCCTGGCGACGCGGGTGATCGCCCCTGCGGCGACGCTCTCGAACGCCCTCGACACACGGCTCGGCGGCGCGCTCAGTGACACGATCGGCAACAACGCGGTGGTGAAGGCGTTCGGCGCCGAGGCGCGGGAGGACGAGCGGCTCGCGCGCGTCCTGTCGAAGTGGCGGCGGCGCACCCGGCGCACCTGGATGATCGTGACGTGGAGTGGCACCCTTCAGCTCGGGCTGCTGCTGGCCTTCCGCAGCGCCATCGTCGCCACGGCCCTGTGGCTGTGGTGGCAGGGTCAGGCGACCCCCGGCGAAGTTGCCTACGTGCTCACCACCTACTTCGTGGTGCACGGCTATCTCCGCGACATCGGCGGGCACATCAACCACCTGCAACGCTCGGTCAACGAGATGGAGGAACTGGTTGCGCTCGAATCCGAGCCCGTGGGCGTCGCCGACCGTCCGGGCGCGGTGCCGCTCGCTGTGACCGGCGGCGCGATCCGCTTCGACGCGGTGCGCTTCCACTACGGCACCCACGGCACGCCACTCTATGACGGGCTGTCGGTGACGATTCCCGCCGGCCAGCGCGTCGGCCTCGTTGGGCGTTCCGGATCGGGCAAGACGACCTTCGTCAAGCTGATCCAGCGGCTCTACGACGTGAGCGGCGGGCACGTGCTCATCGACGGGCAGGATGTGGCGGGCGCCACGCAGGCGAGCCTGCGGGCGCAGGTCGCCATCGTCCCGCAGGAGCCGGTGCTGTTCCACCGCTCGCTCGCCGAGAACATCGCCTATGCCCGGCCCGGCGCCTCGCCCGAAGAGATTGAGCGGGCGGCGCGGCTGGCCAACGCGCACGACTTCATCGCACGGCTGCCGAAGGGCTACGCCACGCTGGTGGGCGAGCGCGGCGTCAAGCTCTCCGGCGGCGAGCGGCAGCGGGTGGCCCTGGCCCGCGCCTTCCTCGCGGATGCGCCGATCCTGATCCTGGACGAGGCGACGTCCAGCCTCGATTCGGAATCGGAGGCACTGGTGCAGGAGGCGATGGAGCGGCTGATGCGCGGGCGCACCGCGCTCGTCATCGCCCACCGTCTCTCGACGGTGCGTGCCCTCGACCGCATCCTCGTGTTCGACCGGGGGCGCGTCGTCGAGGACGGGGCGCACGCCGCGCTGATCCGGCGCCCGAACGGGGCCTACCGCGCCCTGTTTGAGCGGCAATCGGACATGGCGGAGAACGCGTGAGGATCCTGTTCGTCTGCGGCCGGGCGCGCGCCCGCAGCCCGACCGCGGAGCAGGTGTTTTTGCGATGGCCCGGCCTGGAGACGGCCTCGGCAGGTGTCTCGGACGACGCGGACGAGCCCGTGGAGGCCGATCACCTCGCCTGGGCCGAGATCATCGTGGTGATGGAGCGCGCGCATCGGCGAAAGCTGATGCGCCGCTTCGGGCCGGCGCTCCGGCATGCCCGGATCGTCTGCCTCGATGTGCGCGATGACTACGCCTTCATGGAGCCGGCGCTGGTGCGCATGCTCGAAGCGCGGGCGGGGCGGCTCCTGCCGCCTGGAAGCAAGCCCGGTTGAGTCTCGCTTACCGAATCCGCGCCGCGCTTTCGTCGCCGGAGCGCGAACATGAGGGGCGGAGGCCCAGGGCCTGGGTCGGTCTCGCGACAGCGTGGACGAGAGCCGATGTTAACAATTTGTTGAGCATAAAGTCTCTACCCTCCTGCCTTCTCAAGGAGCGTCGGGCATGCGCGAACATCGCAAATCGCGGACGATCGAGCACGCTCACGCCGCGGATTCGGTCGAGCGCACCCTCGCCAAGGCCATCGCCCACCGTACCGCCGGACGTTATGATAAAGCCCGCCGCAACCTTCAGCGCGCGCTGGACGTGGCGCCGCATCACGCGGGCACGCACCACGAACTCGGCCTCCTCACCAGCAAAGCGGACGGACCCGGACCGGCGGTCCCGCATTTCGTCGCCGCCTTGAGGGCTGAGCCCGAGCAGCCGCGCTATTGGCTCGCTCTGGCCGTGACGCTCCTCGTGCTGAACCGGCTCGACGAGGCGCGTGCCCTGATGCTGCAATTCCGGAGTCGGGGCATCGCCGACGATGCATCGCGCGCGATCCTCAAGGATTTCGCCGACCATGCCTTCGCGCGGGGACAGGAGCGCTACAGCGCAGGCGACCTCGCCGCCGCGGAGACCCTAGCCGACCTCGTCATCGGCCTCGACGAAACCCACGCCAACGCGACCCATCTCGCGGGCGCGATCGCCGCGGGAAAGGGCCGACACCAGCAGGCGTTCGACCTGTTCAGCATCGCGATCTACCGCGAGCCCGAGAACGCGGGCTATTTCAGCAGCCTCGGTGCCGTTCTGATCGCGATGGGCGACTACACCGGCGCCGTCTCGGCACTGGAGCGGGCGGTCGCCCTCAATCCCGACCTCGCGATCGCGCATTCGAACCTGTCCGGTGTCTATCAGCGCGTCAGCCATCACAGCGCGGCCGTGACCCATGCGCGGCGTGCCGTTGCGCTCGATCCCGGCCTCTCCAACGCGCACAACAATCTCGGTTGCAGCCTGAAGAGTCTCGGCCACTTGCCCGAGGCGCTCGCGAGTTTCGACCGGGCGCTCGCGACCGATCCGACGCATATCACCGCCCATTCCAACCGGCTGTTCACCAAGCTCTATGCCGAGGGCGTTCCGCACGCCGACTACGCGGCCGACGCGCGCAGCTTCGGCGCACGCTTCGCCGATCCGCTGCTGCGCCGGCGCCCCTTCGCCAACGATCGTGATCCCGACCGCCGCCTGCGAATCGGATTCGTTTCGGGCGACCTCTGCACCCACGCCGTCGCCCGCTTCATCGAGCCATTCCTGCGCCACCTGGATCGGACGCAGTTCGAGGCGCGCGCCTACATGACCCAGGCAGCGGAAGACGCGGTTTCGGCCCGCCTGCGGACTCTGTTCGATGGTTGGCACAACATCACCGGCCTCAACGACGACGAGGCCGCCGACCTCATCGAGTCGGAGAAGATCGACATCCTCGTCGACCTGTCCGGCCACAGCGCCGGCCACCGGCTGCTCGTTTTCGCCCGCAAGCCGGCGCCGGTTCAGGTCACGTGGATGGGCCACCCGGCGACCACGGGCCTGCGCGCCATAGATTACCGCCTGACCGATGCCCGTCTCGACGTGCCCGGCCAGACGGAGAGCCTGCACACGGAGACGGTGTGGTGGCTGCCGGGCGTCTCCGCCACCTACGAGGCGCATCACGACATCGCGCCCGTGCGCGAGCGACCGCCCTTCGAAGACAACGGCTTCGTCACCTTCGGTGTCATGAACCGCTTCGAGAAAATCAGCGACGGCGCCTTCAAGACCTGGGCCGCCATCCTGGAAGCGCTTCCCGACGCGCGCCTGTTCATGGTCGTGGCCGATGTCGAAACGGCCGTCATTCGGGAACAGGTCGATGCACGCCTGTCGACGGCCGGGATACCGCTCGACCGGGTGCGGCTCCATCCCCGCGTCACGACGACATATTTCGACCTTTACCACGAGTTCGACATCGCCCTCGATTCGTTTCCCTACAATGGTGGGACGACGAGTTGCGACACGCTCTGCATGGGCGTCCCCTTCATCGCGCTGCGGGGCAGCCAGGCGGTGTCGCGGGTCGGTTCATCGCTGCTGGAGGCGATCGGACTGGAAGAACTCGTGGGCGACACGCCTGAGGATTATGCGACCCGCGCCCTGGAACTCGCACGCGATCCGGATCGCCTGCGCGCCATCCGCACGAACCTGCGCGAGCGCATGTTCGCCGGTCCGGTCATGGACCATGCGCGCTTCGCGAGGGACATGGGCGACGCGTTCCGCTCCATGTGGAAGGGCTGGCTCGAGACGCACCACTCCGCGTGAGCCCGGTGCGGTCTTGATGCTTTTGCGTGGATAATTTTGTTAACCAGCGCTTAAGCGGGGGAATTGGAAGGCGGCCACAAGTCTTATTCAGTGCAAGATGCCAAGAATCAAGAAATTTCTCGCGCAAGAATTGATTTGATCAAAACTCGCTCTGTCCGAAATTTTTTGGATTTCGAATTTCCGCTGCCACTCAGCTTTTGGGCCTCATCGAAAGCAGCTTGGCGGGAGCGGCGAACACCGTCATGTTCGGTTTAACCGAGCGGACCACGATCGAGCCTGCCCCGATCGTCGCACCATCGCCGATCGTCACCTTCGGCAACAGCCGTGCCCCCGAACCGATCAGGACATCCTTGCCAATCCGCACATAGCCCGTGACATCGACCATCGAACTCAGCGTCGTGAACTCGCCGCACATGCTGTCATGGCCAAAGCCCGAATAATTGTTCAGCGTCACGAAGCGCTCGATACGGGTGTCGGGCAGCGCCATGGTATAGGGGCATAGGATGACGCCCTCCCCAATCGACGCCGTGCGCACGACGGTTGCGGTCGGATGGCGCAACGTCGCGAAACGGGCGCCACGCGTCTGAAGCAACTCGACGACGCGGCGTTTCTTGGCAGGCACACCCAGCGCGACCACGAACAGATCGCCCGGTGCCGGCGTGTAGTCCTGCAGGCCTGCAAGTCGGGGTAGGTCGTAGCCGGGTAGCTCCTGGACCACGTCATCGATATACCCGGCGAGGGGAGGCAGCGTCCCCGCCGCGTGGCAGTCTCCCGCCCAGAAGTACACTTCCCGCCCGAATCCGCCGGCACCGACTAGAATAAGGCGTTCCCGCGCTGCCATTTTGCCGGTCTTTCCTTGTCTTTATGTGTTTTGCCCCGCAACTTGAGGGGAAAACGTCTGCATGCTGAGCTAATTTGGTATGTCGGTATTGCATTTCACCGCACTGACGGGCCTTCTCTCAGCTCTTCAACATGGCGCGACTTGGTGTGCTGCTTTACATGAGCCGCTGACCATCCTAATCCGATATCCCACTTCCTTTCGCCGCTACGAACTTGAGCGGTGCTGAAGCGGAAAATTCTCTCGGCATGGTCGCGGCCCAACCTCGCAAGAGAGGCGAGACTGACGAGGAAGTTGTAAGAGTGCCTCACAAAACTCGCGACCACCGATCGTCTCCGTTCTGAGCACGGCAGCGCAGCGGGAGTTTTGTGAGAGACACTAAGAAGGCCGGCTCGAAAACGAAACGCCCATGCTGCCTTGCGCAAATTACTACCGTCCCGAGATCCTTGCCGACGAACTGGACACTCTGTTCGATCCACTCTGGCAATTCGGAGCCCTGGCAGGAGAACTCGCCGCGGATCGCGATTTCGTCTGCGTCGATTACAAGAACACGGCGACCGTCCTGCAGAACTTCCGCGGCGAGATCCGGGCATTCGCCAATGTGTGCAGCCATCGGTTCAACCGCATCCAGCCGGGCGAGCGCGGCAACCGGCCGCTGATGTGTGCCTATCATGGCTGGAGCTTCGACAGCACCGGTTTCCCGCACGGCATGCCGCGCCGCGACGGATTCGCGCTTGATGATCGCGAGCGGTTATGCCTGACCGGTTACGAAATCGAGATGTGTGGGATTTTCGTATTTTTCCGCAAGCGGAGCGGCGGACCGTCTCTGCGCGAGTATCTGGGCGCATTCTATCCACTGCTTGAGCAGATTGGATCCTATTTCGGGCCGGAAATTGATACTGGAACAATTTCACACGCGGCCAATTGGAAGCTGCTCGTCGAGAACGTTCTTGAATGCTACCATTGCTCGGTCGTCCATCAGGACACGTTCGTGAAAACGCTCGGGATTGGCAGAGCAGGCATCGAGCAGGAACGGTTCGACGGACCGCATTCCAGTAGCCACTTCCCGCGCACCGCGACGGCCGGAGAGGCCCGGCGGCAGAAGGCGCTCGCCTATCTCGACACCCGCGCCTTCACCCACGACTCGTTTTTCCACATTCACATCTTTCCCAACCTGTTCATCTCATCGACGCAGGGTCTGTCTTTTTATGTCGGCCACGCTTTGCCTCTGTCGGCGACGGAAACCGGACTGCGCTTTCGGCTATTCGAACCGAAGCTCGACCTGACCCGCGCGCAGCGCGCGGCACAGGATCTGATCAACCAGTCGGGCAAGGCGCTGGGTCGTGCGGTGATCGACGAGGACCGAGCGATCCTGGAAAATGTCCAGCGGGGCGTC
Organism: Methylorubrum sp. SL192; assembly: GCF_026672325.1. NCBI lineage: Bacteria > Pseudomonadati > Pseudomonadota > Alphaproteobacteria > Hyphomicrobiales > Methylobacteriaceae > Methylorubrum > Methylorubrum sp. SL192. The sequence goes on along the minus strand of NZ_JAPPQV010000003.1, from coordinate 2,019,359 downwards.
GAATTGTCGGAGAAGCCCGGTGTGATCGGTCGCGACGAAATCCGGATCGCCGCGTTCATGCGCGCCTACACGCACCTCATGGGTGGCGGCTCACTTAGCGGTATACCCCCCATCGACGACCATGTTGCTGCCGGTGATCCAGCGCGAAGCATCGCTGAGTAGAAACATCGCAGCATGGGCGATATCGTCGGGCCGGCCAAAGCCGAGCATGTGCAGCGCCTCGTAGTTCCGCACCATTTCGCTGCCGACCGATTCGGTGAAATCACGGTGCATCGCCGTCTGGATCCCGCCGGCAACGATGGAATTCACCCGGATGCGACGGTCGGCCATTTCCGAAGCCAGCGCGCGCACCATGCCGTCCACCGCGGCTTTGGCAGCCGAATAGGCACTCATGCCGGGGCGCCCGCGCATCGACGACACCGACGACATGAACACCAGAGACCCGCCATCCACCACGACGTCCTTCTTCGCCGCCGCCCGCGCGACGCCGAAAGCGCCGCGGACGCCCGCCGCGAAGACATCGTCGAGATGGCGGTTCTTGGTGGCCCGCGCCGGAAGGATCAACGCCGTGCCCGCAGAATGGAAAATGCCGAAGAAACGACCGTGCTGCTTGGCGATCCCTTGAACGAGGTCCGCAGTCACCTCGGCATCGCTCAGATCGGCGGAATGGCTGGAATGGCCGTCGCCCGCGAGCAGGGCAGCGGTTGCAGCCAGCCGTTCGGTGCTGCGGCCAATCAGAGCCACCCGCGCTCCGGCCTCCGCGAGCCGCACCGCCGTATGCTGACCGATTCCCGATGAGGCTCCAGTGATGAGGAAGTCACGTCCCTCGAAGGCTTCGCGGGAAAAGATCACAGCGAAATCGTCTCGCAGCAGCGGAGCGGGCCGATCCGCATCGAGGCCGCTGCCCACGAGTAGCCGACCCCGAAGCCGAACAGGGCGACGCGGCAATCGCCTGTCATCAACGCATCCGCCCGGTCGGTCGTCATGAGCAGCGGCAGGGTCGCGCTGCTAGTGTTGCCGTAACGGTCGATGTTGATCGGCACCTTCTCCGGCGGCAGCTTCGCCTTCTTTGCGAGGTGGCGGATCATGAACGCGTTCGCCTGATGCAGGAGGAACATGTCGTAATCCTCGATGCCCTCGCCCGCAGCGGCCATGGTGTCTCTGATCAGCGACGGCACAGCCTTGAGCGTGAAATTGAACACCTCACCGCCATCCATGAACAGCTTGTCGAGGGGATGGCCCTCCAATCGGCCGGTGGCCTCGCGCTTGCGGAATGCACCCCCGGGGACGATGAGGTTGTCGGCCCCCTGACCGTCGGTACCGAGGATGAACCAAGCGGGATCGGCGTCGGGAACGGTCGCTTCGATCGCGGTCACGGTTCCGGCATCGCCGAACAGAAGGGCGGTGCCGCGGTCATCAGCATCGTTCATGATGCTGCTAGTGTCGCCGACGGCGAGGAGTATCCGCTTGGCCGCCCCGGTCTGGACCATCATCATCGCCATCCAGAGGCCGTAGGGATAGCCCGAGCAGCCCAGCGACACGTCGAAGGCGACAATGCCGGTGCGCAGGCCGAGCCGATGCTGCAGCACGCAGGATGTCGCCGGCAGCCGGTAATCCGGCGTCTGCGAGACGAAGATGATGCCATCAACGCTACCGCGTTCCCAGCCGAGGCGATCGAGCAAGCATTCGGCGGCGGCGGCGCACAAGTCGGAGGTCGTGGTGCCGTCCTCGACCCAATAGCGGGTCCTGACGCCGGTCATCTTGACCACCTCGTGGACCTTGTCGCCGAAACGATCGAGGAAGTCCTCGTTCTCGATTCGACGCGAGGGCAGACAGGAGACGACCCCGGCGATTCGGGATCCCGACGTGCGCGCGGTCTGCCCGCTCGATGCCATTTACGCCTCGCTCTCGGTCTGGCGTGCTGCAATCAAGCGCTCGATATCGCCGACCGTCTCGCACGCAGCGAGGGCCGTGGCGTTGACCGCCTTGTCATACTGCTCATCGATCAGGGCAATGGTGGAGACCACAGCCAGCGAGTCCCACGACGTGCTCTCCAGGCGCAGGTCGGCCGTCACTTGGTCCGGCTCGACCTCCAGGATCTCCGCGAGTTCTTCGTAAAAGCCGCTCATTGTCATTCCTTCATGAAGCTCAGCAGACGATCGAAGCCCCGGCCCACGAGAGTCCGACGCCGAACCCGATCACGACGAGGCGGCGACCGGGTGCCATTTGCCCTTTATCCCGCAGGTTTGCCAGGACGAAGGGGATGGTCGACGACACCGTGTTGCCGATGTCCTCGTGGTGATGCGGCACCCTTTCGGCGGGGAGGCCCATCTTGCGCTGCAGCGCGTTCAACATAAGCTTGTTCGCTTGATGAAGGACGACGTGATCCACATCCGACTGAGTAACGCCGCTTGTTTCCAGCAGACGCGCAAAGGTGCGTGGCACCTCCCGCAAGGAAAAGCTCATCACGTTGGCACCATTCATGTACAGGTGCTCACGCGAACGAACATTCCCGTGTGAATCCGCTTCTGCCAGAGCAGTATCCGGCCCCCGAGGCGTGCGAAAGCCCCCCGCTTCGACGATCAGATCCTTTCCACCCGCGCCATCGGTGCCGAACACAAACGGGCCGATCACGGACTCGTTGCTCGCGGTGATCAGTGTCGCTGCGGAACCGTCACCGAACAAGGTTCGGACGCTCTTGTCGCCCTCATGGATGAACTTGGAATAGGTGTCGGCCGTCAGCAGAAGCACGTTGCGCGCTGCGCCCGCCGCGATCAGCCCGGTTGCCAAGGCAAGACCGTAGACGAAACCGGAACACCCGAGATTCACGTCGAGCGCGCCGACATGCCGACCCAGGCCGAGCCGGTCTTGGAGGAGGCAGGCCGTGGTCGGCAGCAGATAGTCGGGCGCCTGGGTGCAGAGAATGAGGAAGTCGATGTCCTCGCGCACGCAATCGCCCGCAGCAAACAACTTCTCGGCGGCATGAAAGGCCAAGTCGCCTGCCGTCTCGTACTCCGCAGCCACGCGACGTTCGCGGATGCCGGTCTTTTCGAGAATCTTTTCGGACGACCAATCGGGATAGAGTTCGGCGAGATGTTCGTTCGTGAGGACGCGCTCGGGGAGATGCGTCGCGATTGCGGCAATACGCGCGCCGACGGTCCGGCCTTCGGATTGAATGGCAGAAATCATCGACCTACGACGAAAATTGCACAGTCCTCACTCCGAGAATCTTTGGCCTATCAGCATGATGGCGTCTTATTCTCCGAAGGAGGTATCATACAGAACCACGTGGCTTGTGCCGAGCTTGTGCGCGGGTCTTCGCCTTACGCAACCTGAACCCCGGTTTTTCCCGGAGGTTGATGGTGATGTTGCCTCGGTCTCGCAGAACGTGCCGCTTACGCCGCTTGCTCGAACCCGACGCCCGGTGAAAAGACCGACCCGAACAGATCCTTCGGGTCCTTCGGCTCGGGGATGAGGTCAAGGCCCGGTCCGGGGCCGGCGATGTCCCTTAGGCAGCGCAGGGCCGAAAAGTCTTCCAGCGCGAAACCGACCGAGTCGAACAGGGTGATCTCGTTCCGGTCGACGCGGCCCGGCGCGTCGCCGCGCAGCACGCGCCACAATTCGGTGACGGGATAGTCCGCGGGCATCTGCTGGATCTCGCCCTCGAGGCGCGATTGCGGCTCGTATTCCACGATCGTGCGGGCACGTGCCACGATGTCGACGTGCAACTCGGTCTTGCCGGGGCAATCGCCGCCGATGGCGTTGAGATGCTGGCCCGGCTCGACGAGGCCGGGGGTGAGGATCGTGGCGCGGGTCTTATCGGCGGTCGCCGTGGTCACGATGTCGGCGCCCGCCACTGCCTCAGCGATGGAGTGGGCACAGACGAGTCGCAATCCATGGCCATCGAGGTTGGCCCGCGCCTTCACCATCGCCGCTGGATCGACGTCGAACAGCCGGATCTCGCTGATGCCGAGTGCCAGCTTGAAAGCGAGGGCCTGGAACTCGGCCTGCGCGCCGGTGCCGATCAGCGCCATGGAGCGGCTCTCGGGCCGTGCGAGACGGGAGGCCGCGAGTGCCGAGGTCGCCGCCGTGCGCAGGGCCGTCAGCAGGCTCATCTCGCAGATTAGCAGCGGATAACCTGTTGCCACGTCGGCGAGCATGCCGAAGGCGACGACCGTCTGCTTGCCGAGGCGGGTGTTGCCGGGATGACCGTTGACGAACTTGAAGCTGTAGAGCTGCGCGTCCGCGATCGGCATCAGCTCGATCACCCCGCCGACCGAGTGGCTCGCAAGACGCGGGGCGAGATCGAATTCGGGCCAGCGCAGGAAATCGGCGCGCAATTCGTCGATGAGACGACGCAGGATCGGTTCCGGTCCCTCCCGGCGTAGCAGAGCCGCCATTTCGCCACTACCAATATAACGCGTCACGTTCGTCTCCCGAATCTTGCGTGGCGCAAGCATGGCTGAGACGAGCGGACAATCGACAGCCGCTGAAATGCGCGATCGGGACAGACAATCAACCGATCTGCTAAGCTCGGCTGCTCGAAGTGGAAAGACCATGCTCGACGCGACCGATCGTCAGCTCATCGCTCTGCTGCGCACCGAGGCGCGGATGCCGGTGGCCAAGCTCGCCGCGGCGCTCGGCGTCACGCGGGCGACGGTGCGGGCCCGGCTCGACCGTTTGGTGACGTCCGGAATCATCACCGGCTTCACCGTCACGGTGCGGGAGGTGGAGCCCGGAGGCGTGCGGGCGGTGACACTGATCGAGGTGGATGGGCGCCATGCCGAGAGCGTGATCCGCCGCCTGTCCGGCCTTCCGGAGATCCGGGCGCTTCACACCACCAATGGCCGCTGGGATATCGTCGCCGAGATCGAGGTGCCGACGCTCGGCGATTTCGATGCCCTGCTGCGCACGATTCGTCAGTTCGAGGGGATCGCCAATTCCGAGACCAGCATCCTGCTCGCGGCCCGGAAGGGCGGATGAGCCAAGAGCCTCTTATGAAACGTCCGGTCACGCATCGTTCTCGGCCCGGCGACGAAAGCGCGGCAGGAACGCTGCCAGAGCCGTTTAAGCCGGCACGCCGTAGATCGCGGTGGCGCGGCCCTCGAACGCATCGGTGAACTTGCGGAAGGCGCGGTCGAACATCGTGCCCATGAGAAGACCCAGGGTCCGGCTCTTGAACTCGTAGGTGATGAAGAAATCGACCTCGCAGCCGCCGCCCTCGGCATCGCGGAAGGACCAGCGGTTCTCCAGATGCCTGAACGGACCATCGATATATTCGGCGACGATCTTGCGGTTCTCGCGATCGAGACTCACGCGGGTGGTGAAGCGCTCGCGGATCGCCTTGTAGCCGACGCCCATCTCCGCGACCCGGACCGTCGTGCCGTTCGGCCCCTCCGCGTCGCGCAGCACCCGCAGCGATTCGCAGAGCGGCAGGAACTCGGGATAGCGCTCGATATCGGCGACGAGGTCATACATCTGCGTCGCTGAGTGACGCACTTTCCTCGTGATGCGGAAGGATGGCATTCGGGCTCAGGCGTTGACGGCGCGGATGCTGGCAGCCACCGGCGCGGGTCCGAGCTTGGCCAGACGAGCCACCTTCAGCCGGGCGAAATCCTCGCCGGCGTGATGCGACGAGCGCGTGAGCGGCGTCGCCGAGACCAGCAGGAAGCCCTTGGCATAGGCCGTGGTCTCGTAGGCTTTGAACTCGTCCGGCGGCACGAAGCGCACGACCTCATGGTGCTTGCGGGTCGGTTGCAGATATTGGCCGATGGTGAGGAAGTCGACCTCCGCCGAACGCAGATCGTCCATGAGTTGCACGACCTCGTTCCGTTCCTCGCCGAGGCCGACCATGATGCCGGACTTGGTGAAGATCGTCGGATCGAGCTCCTTCACCCGCTGCAGCAGGCGCACCGAGTGGAAGTAGCGGGCACCGGGCCGCACGGTCACGTACTTGCCGGGCACGGTCTCCATATTGTGGTTGAACACGTCGGGCTTGGCCGCGACCACGACTTCCAGGGCGCCGGGCTTGCGCAGGAAGTCGGGCGTCAGGATCTCGACGGTGGTGCCGGGGCTCGCACGGCGGATCGCGGCGATGGTGCGCGAGAAATGCTCGGCGCCGCCATCCTTGAGGTCGTCGCGATCGACCGAGGTGACGACGACGTGGTGCAATCCGAGCTTGGCCACCGCCTCCGCGACCTTCTCCGGCTCGGCCTCATCGAGCGCCGCCGGCAGACCCGTGCGCACGTTGCAGAACGAACAGGCGCGGGTGCAGGTGTCACCCATGATCATGAAGGTGGCGTGCCGCTTTTCCCAGCACTCGCCGATATTGGGGCAGCCCGCCTCCTCGCAGACCGTGACGAGGTTGTTGGCGCGGACGATGTCCTTGGTCTCGGCCCAGAGCTTCGAGCCCGGTGCCTTCACCCGGATCCAGTCCGGCTTGCGCTGGATGGCGGTGTCCGGCCGGTGCGCTTTCTCCGGATGGCGCGGACGCGCCGGCGCATCCAGCTTCGGCCGGGTGTCTTTGTTCAGGAGATCGAGGACAACGGCCATGGCGATGCGGGGTGAGCCTCACGGGAGCCGGACCGGGCAACCCGGCCGCATCCCTGACTTAAGGCCTTGCGGTGCCTGCGCATAGGGCGGGGGCGACAACCCGCCCCGGCCGTAACCCCGTCGAAGAGCCGTTTTAATGCTTGTCGCGGGCAGGCGCCGAGGCGTAGCGGGCCGGGCCGGGGATGCGCAGCTCGGGGGCCGTCGGGGCGGTGTACTCGGCGGTCAAGGTCGGCTGGACGCGGCCGGTGAGCGGAAGGCCGATCATGCCCGAATTCGCGGCGGCGACCTGAAGCGGCATCAGGCGGCCGGTGGCCGTCTGCACCACGGCACGGGGCTGGACCGCCGGGAGGTAACCTTCGCGGTCGCTCTTCTCGTAGAAGACGTTGCCGCCGGCCGCGACGACGTAGTGCATGTTGTTGTACGGGAACTTGTAGCCCGCGGTGTGGAAGTGCAGGGCCGGCCCCACCCCGTCGTGGCGCTTGCCGGAGAGCAGCGCGTCGGCGACCCGCTCCAGCCGCGGCCGGTCCTGGTCACGGACGGGCTTCGACAGCACGCCGTTGGCGAATTGCCGCTTCTGACCGACGACTTCGCAGATCCGGCCGGGATAGGCCGGCGCGTCGAGGCGGTTCATCACCACCGTGCCGACGGCGAGCAGCCCTTCCTCGTCGCTGCGGTTCGACTCGAAATACATCGCCCGGGCGAGGCATTCCTTGTCGGCAGGGGTCGGCGGCTGCACGACCTTGGCGTTCATCGCGATCGAGCCGGTAGTCAGCTCAGCCTGATGCGGAAGCAGACCGCATCCCCCAAGACCCGAACCGGTCAGCGCTAGCCCAGAAAGGCAGAGGAGACGGAGGGTCCGGTCGGCTCGCATGCAGGCTCCTGAAGGCTGACGACGTTGGTAACCAAGCTGGACCATTCCGCCCACAGGTGCAAAGAAACTGTTAAGCCTGGGCATCGAAACCGGGGTGGTGTGTCGTTTGGCACACGCCTACACTTCCGCGCTCACACGCGACCGGCATTGAACGGAGTCGCGACCTTGGGCGTTGACGGCGTTGGATCAGCGTCAGCGAAGGGCCGGGCCATGATGGAAACGCGTTCGGAAACGCCCGCCGCTTTCGAAGAGCGGATGCGCGTAGAGGCGGTCGCGGCCGGACGCACCGCGCTTGAGGCCTCGCTCCAACGCTTCACCCAGGAGCAGCGCGATGCCTTCTGGAACGCGATCGGTCTCTACTATGCGAGCCGTCGCCATCCGGGCGCCGACGCGGCGGCCGTGCCACCGGCTGCCACGGCCGCCTGATCGGTCCTCGCGGAGTTTTCGATGCGCACTTCTGCCAAGGTCGGCCTTGCCGCACTCGCTGTCGTGCTGCTCGGTGGGGCGGCCTTCCTGCGTTTCGTCGTCTATCCGGAATCCGCCGCGCTCGACGTGGCGGCGAGCAGCGGGGCGAGTCCGGCCCTGCCGGCGCCGAACCCGACGCTGATGCCGACGGTCAACATCGCCCGTGTGGCGCGTTGGGCGGAGGGCGCCAAGCCGAACGCCGCGGAGGGCCTGGGTGTCGCCGCCTTCGCCCCCGGGCTCGACCATCCGCGTTGGCCCGTGGTGCTGCCCAATGGCGACGTGCTCATCGCCGAGAGCCAGGCACCGAAATCCGGCGATCACTCGACCAGTGTCACTGATTGGGTGGCTGACAAGGTGAAGAGCCTCGCCGGAGCCGGCGGCGCGAGTCCGGACCGTATCGTGCTCCTGCGCGATCGGGACGGGGACGGCGTCGCCGAGGAGCGCCACGTCTTCCTCAAGGGGCTTGCCTCGCCCTTCGGCATGGCGCTGGTCGGCTATGATCTCTACGTGGCCAATGCCGACGCGCTGGTCCGCGTGCCCTACGCCGAGGGCCAGACCGAGATCACGGTGACCCCTGAAAAGGTCGTCGACCTGCCCGCCGGCATCAATCACCATTGGACCAAGAACGTGGTCGCGAGCCGGGACGGACAAAAGCTTTTCATCACCGTCGGCTCGAACAGCAATGTCGGCGAGAACGGCCTCGACATCGAGAAGGGCCGCGCTGCGATCTGGGAATACACGATCGCCTCCAAGGCGATGCGGGAATACGCCACCGGCCTGCGCAACCCCAACGGTCTCGCCTTCGAGCCGGGGACGGGCGCCCTGTGGACCGCGGTGAACGAGCGCGACGAGATCGGCAGCGATCTCGTGCCGGACTACATCACCCGCGTGAAGGAGGGCGCCTTCTATGGCTGGCCGTGGAGCTACTGGGGTCAGCACGTGGACGAACGGGTGCAGCCGCCGCAGCCGGAGAAGGTGAAGCAGGCGATCGCACCCGACTACGCCGTCGGCACCCACACGGCCTCGCTGGGCATCGCTTTCGCGAACGGGTCGAGACTGCCGGATGCCTGGAAGAGCGGTCTCTTCGTTGCTCAGCACGGGTCCTGGAACCGTCGGCCGAAGAGCGGCTACAAGGTGATCTACGTGCCCTTCGAGGACAGCCAGCCAGCCGGCGCCACGGTCGATGTGCTGACCGGCTTCCTCAACGCCGACGAGAAGGCCCAGGGGCGGCCCGTCGGCGTGGCCATCGACAAGGCCGGCGCGCTTCTCGTGACAGACAATGTCGGCAATGCGGTGTGGCGGGTGACCGGCGCCGCAGCGTCGAACTGATCGACGGCCGGCACCTTCCGGCCTGACCGACCCGCGACGACGCGCTTCATCCGCTCGTCAGCGCGAGACGCCGGAAGAGCAACACCGACGGGCCGAGGATCGCCGACCTCACGCAACGGCGTGTGGCGGGATCATCCGGCTGTCGGCGGATTAGGTTTTCTGGCCCTCAATACAGATCGCCGTACCCGACGCCCGAACCATATCCCTCGTCGAACACATCCGGGTAGCGGCGCCGCACGGGCGCGTAGGCCTCATCCTCCCAGGTCCGGCCGCGGGAGCGCACGGCAACCACACCGTTATCGCCGTCATAGCCGCGCCCGGCTGAACGCGCTCTGCCGGGGCGCTGGGTCTCGGCGACCGGGGCGTCGCCGACGCTGCCCTCGATGACGACGCGGGTGTTGGCCATCTTCTGCTGCTTCACCAGGGTGAAGAGCGTCGCGGCGTTGCGTTGCGAGAGGCGGACGCAGCCATGCGAGGCGGCGCGGCCAAGGCGGCGAGTGTGCGTGGTGCCGTGGATCGCGTGGCCGACCTGCGTGAAGAAGATCGCGTGCGGCATCGGCGCGTTGTCCCACTCGCGGGAGAAATGCGTCTTCTCCATGCGGAACGGGCGATGGCTGCCGTTCGGCGTATCGTGGCCCGCCACCCCGGTCGAGACCGGCCAATCGTAGCGCGGTGAACCATCGACCACCACGCTCATCCGCTGCGCATCCTGGTCGATGGCGATGAGAAGGTCGGCCTGCGCCGCCGGTGACGCGGCGACGCAGGCGAGGCTCGCGAGAATCGTGAGGAAAGACAGGCGCATATCGGTCATCCCGGACAACGTTCCTTCGAAGATGCGCCCCACCGTCCCCGCTTCAAGCGGTGCGTCTTACCGCCACGCCTCAAATCGCTACCCATGTGGCCGTCTGTTACGGACAAAACCGCGCGAGATGAGGCGGCTGTTCTCACGGTCCTGCCGCGCGGCCTCCATCAAATCGGACAAGGCGTCGGTGATCGCGCAGCGCAGCGCGATGCCCGCGTCGCCATCCGTGCTGTTGAGATACGCCTGGGCAATCTCCTCCACGGGGCAGGAGGCGGCTCGCTCCTGTCCGAGATCGGTCGCGGGTGTGAACGTGCCTCGGCTCCGCTCGGCAGTCTGAGGCTTGGGCATCGTCTTTCTCCGACTCGGCATGAGAACGAAGATAGAACATACCGAATTGGTTAACGAGACCTTACTGGGACCGGCTCGGACTGTGGACATCGCGGCCGGGTCCCACCCTCCATGCCGTCAGCGCAGGCCAGAGCCGGAGAGCGGATCGAAATAAGCATCGGTCGGTCTGCGGGAGAAGCCTCCGCCTCCGGCGATGCCGGCACCCGCGGGCGCACCCCCTCCCCCGCCCGATCCGGGATTAGCGGCCACGTCGTCGAGGGGGCGACGTCCGAGGGCTCCCGCCCCGCCGCCGGTCGAACGCAATCCGGACCCGCCGACGGCGGTCGAGGCCGCGCCGCCGAAGCTCAAACCTCCCGCGTTGCTGCCGGACGGTGTGGATGCGCCGAGGCCCGACGCACGGGAGGCGCCGCCGAAACTCAACCCGCCGGGATTGGCAAGCGCCATGGTCGGACTCGGTGACGCGACCGTGGCGACCGACGACGTCGGGCCGAAGGGAAGGCCTGGCGCGGTGAAGCCGGAGGGCAATCCAGCGCCGCCGGATGTCTGGGCAAGAGCCGGCATGCCGCCGAGTCCGACGCCCGAGGCCACGAGGCCAACCCACACGGTGCGCATCATGGTCATGGTGGATTCCCGCTTTCGCGCCGGCCCTCGTCCGCGTGTGCAACCAACGCCACCCGGGTGTCACGGTTGCTGCGCGTTGCGAGCCCTACGGAACCACCACCGCCGGCTCACCGCACCACGGACGGCGAAGCGGAGATCGTGCCAGGGACGCCAAGATGACGCCGACGCGATCCTTGGGTGTAGGCCGAGGCAACCTTCGCGGAACGGAGGTGTTGGCGTTCGAGCATCGGCGCCTCGCGCTGGTCCGCTCGTGTCACACGCAATCTGAAAGAACCGGGGGAAACCATGTCCGTATCGCGACGCCGTGAGGAGCGGCTGCTGGATGCCGGTGAGACCGAGTTGGTGAAGCGCTCGCATCACCCCGAGCTAGATGCGGAAGACGACAAGGCCCTGCCCGACTTGATCCGCCTGCTCCGCGAACGCCGCGACCGCGCCCGCGATGTGTCGCGCCGCCAAAGGCGCGAGCTGCGTGGCAAGGCCGCCCCGTCCGGAGCGAACCCGGCCTCCGACAATTCCGGCACCCGCGAGAAGGCGGCTTTGCTCGCCGCGGCCGTGAAGCGTGTCAGCAAGGAGCATGAGCGCCGCCGCATCGCCGACGCCCGCGGTCGGACGGTCTCCGGGGCCCGCCGTGCCCTCGCTCTGAAACGCGCGGCCGGAAACCCAGCCGACGGCCGACCATCTTCCCGCACCGCAAACGAGGGCATGAATCCGGTCCCGAACGAGCGGAATGCCCCCTCGGGCGCGGTGAACCAGGAAGGTCAGGAAATCGCCATGCGCCGCGGCGGCGGCCCGCGCTGAGCGAACGACCCTGTCCGACCGAAGCAAAACGGGCGTGAGCGCTGAGGCGGTCACGCCCTTTTCTTATGGGAGGGGCTCCGGCGCGCCTGGCGACGCCTATTCGTGCTCTTCCCGGAAGACGAGGTAGCTCAACGGCCCTGCACTCAAAAACAGCAGCAGAAGAGTGACGTAGAGGTGGACGCGCAGCGTGGTGAGCGCAGCGTAGATGGCTCCGAGTCCGAGGCCGAGCAGAAGAACTCGTAGGATCATGAGGGGGGTGAGCTTCCGCATCCAGAATGCATGATCTCTGGTATACGGCACGCCTCTGCCTCAGAAGTTCGTCCGAACGGATTCATCCGTCATTCTTAACGAATATCCACCGGGAAATTCTTTGCGCCCGCGCCGCACGCTGCCAGGCCGAACGCGCGTGGAAGCCCGTGCAAAACGAAGTGGGCGCGCAGGGCCGGGGCAACGAGCCCGATCCTGCACGCCGATCGATGGTTTTAACTTCGCGAGGAGCGATCGCTCGGGGTCAGGTGTGGATCACCCGGCCATACGCATCGAGCACGCTCTCATGCATCATCTCGGAGAGTGTCGGATGCGGGAACACCGTGTGCATCAGCTCTTCTTCGGTCGATTCCAGGGTCATCGCGACGACGTAGCCCTGGATCAGCTCGGTGACTTCGGCACCGATCATGTGGGCGCCGAGCAACTGGCCGGTCTTTGCATCAAAGATCGTCTTGACGAGACCGTCCGGCTCGCCGAGCGCGATCGCCTTGCCGTTGCCCGCGAAGGGGAAGCGGCCGACCTTGATCGAGAGGCCGAGCTCCTTCGCCTTCCCCTCGGTGACGCCCACGCTGGCGATCTGCGGCTGGCAATAGGTGCAGCCCGGGATCTTGGCCTTGTCCATCGGGTGGGTGTGCAGGCCCTTGATGGTCTCGACGCAGATGACGCCCTCGTGCTCGGCCTTGTGGGCCAGCATCGGCGGGCCGGCCACATCGCCGATGGCGTAGACGCCCGGCACGTTGGTGCGTCCGAGCCCGTCGGTCACGACGACGCCGCGCTCGATCTTCACCCCGACCTTCTCGAGACCCAGATTCTCGATATTGCCGACGACGCCGACGGCCGAGATCAGCTTCTCGGCGGTGAGCTGCTGCGTCTTGCCCTTGTCGTCCTCGACCGTTGCGGTGACCGAGTCGGCGCCCTTCTCGACCTTCGTCACCTTGGCGCTGGTGAGGATCTTGATGCCCTGTTTCTCGAAACGCTTGCGGGCGAGACCGGCGATCTCCGCATCCTCGACCGGCAGGATCTGCGGCAGCAGCTCGATGACCGTCACGTCGGCGCCCATCGTGCGGTAGAACGAGGCGAACTCGATGCCGATGGCGCCCGAGCCCATCACCAGCAGGCTCTTGGGCATCTTCTCCGGGACCATCGCCTCGTAATAGGTCCAGATCTGCTTCTTGTCGGGCTCGATGCCGGGCAGAACGCGCGGGCGGGCGCCGGTCGCGACGATGATGTGCTTGGCCGCGTAGGTGCCCGCACCCTTGGCGCCCTTCGGCGGCTCGGCGCGCTTGGTCTCCTTGACCGTGACCTTGCCGGGCTCGTTGCCCTTGGCGCCGGACTCAATCGAGGCCTCGCCCCAGATCACATCGACCTTGTTCTTCTTCAGCAGCATGCCGACGCCGCCGTTGAGCCGGCCCGACACCCCGCGCGAGCGCTTGACGATCGCTGCCGCGTCGAAGCTGACCTCCTTGGCGGAGAGACCGTAATCGGAGGCGTGCTGCATGTAGTGGTAGATCTCGGCCGAGCGCAGCAGGGCCTTGGTGGGAATGCAGCCCCAGTTCAGACAGATGCCGCCGAGATGCTCGCGGTCGACCACGGCGGTCTTGAAACCGAGCTGTGCTGAGCGGATCGCGGCCACGTAGCCGCCGGGCCCCGCGCCGATGATGAGGACGTCATAGGTTTCGGACATCAAGACCTCCTGCTCCCCTCCCGCTTGTGGGGAGGGGGTGAGAGTGAGGGTCGGGCGGCTCGGCCGGCGGTGACGGACGGATCACGAGAGCAGTCGGCTCGCGCCGATTCGCCATCCCGCTCGCCCCGCGCAGCGGGGGCGACGGTTCGGCTCGACGGCCCTTAGACGAGCATTCCCATCGGGTTTTCGATCAGCCCCTTGAAGGCGGCGATCAGCTCGGCGCCGAGCGCGCCGTCCAGGACGCGGTGATCGCAGGAGAGGGTCGCTGTCATCACCTGGGCAACGGTCGGCTGCCCGTCCTTCACCACGACGCGCTTCTCGCCCGCGCCGACCGCGAGGATGCTCGATTGCGGCGGGTTGATCACAGCCGTGAAGTGCTTGATGCCGAACATGCCAAGGTTCGACACCGAGGTGACGCCGCCCTGGTACTCCTCTGGCTTCAGCTTCTTGGCGCGCGCGCGGCCTGCGAAATCCTTCATCTCGTTGGAGATGGTGGAGAGCGTCTTCTGGTCGGCCTTGCGGATCACCGGGGTGAACAGGCCGCCATCGATCGCCACCGCGACGCCGACCTCGGCGTGCTTGAAGCGCAGGATGCGGTCCTCCGCCCAGACGGCGTTGGCGGCGGGGACGCGGGTGAGCGCGAGGCCCATCGCCTTAATGACGAAGTCGTTCACCGAGAGCTTGAACAGCGGCTTGCCGTCCTTGTCCTTGCCGGCCGAGCCGTTGAGCGTTTCGCGCAGCTTCATCAGCGCATCGAGTTCGCAATCGACGGTGAGGTAGAAGTGCGGCGCGACCTGCATGGCCTCGGTGAGGCGCTTGGCGATCGTCTTGCGCATGCCGTCGAGCGGCACTTCCTCGAAGCTGCCCTTCTCGTAGAAGCCCTTGACCTGATCGAGGCTGAGCCCGGCCGGGGCGCCGCCCCCAGCGGCCGCCTTCGGCGCGGATTTCTCGGGCGCCGGAGCACTTTTGGCCTCCGACTTGGTCTCGGGCTTGGCCGCCGCACCGGCCTTCGCCGTGCCGTTCTCGATCACCGCCTGTACGTCGCGCTGGATCACGCGGCCATGCGGACCCGAGCCCTTCACCGCCGAGAGATCGACGCCTTCCTGCTTCGCGATACGGCGCGCGAGCGGCGAGGCGAAGACGCGATCGCCGGAGCCTGCCGGCTGCGCCGCGCCGTTCGGCTTGGCACCTTCGGGCACCTGATCGACGCGCGCGTAGGAGGCGTGGGAGCCATTGGGCGCGGCGTTCTGGTCGGGCGTGCCCTTCGGCTCGACGGGGGCGGTCTTCGCCTCGGCACCACCCTTGGGCGCCTGGACGCTGCCCGGATCCTCGCCTTCTTCGGCGATCAGCGCGATCAGCTCGTTGACCGGAACGTCGGCAGTGCCTTCGGCCACAAGAATCTTGGCGAGCACGCCCTCATCGACCGCCTCGACCTCCATGGTGGCCTTGTCGGTCTCGATCTCGGCGATGACGTCGCCGGACTTGACGGCGTCGCCCTCCTTCTTGAGCCACTTGGCGAGGTTGCCCTTCTCCATGGTCGGGGAGAGCGCGGGCATCAGGACGTTGATCGGCATCGTATCGTTCCCGAGCGGCCTTGAGAGGAAGGGTCAGTTGAGGGCGTTGTTGGGATCGAGGCTTTCCGCCTCCCACCCGGCACGGATGCGCTCGAAGGCTTCCTCCTCCGAGGTGTCCGTTTCCATCGCGTAGGCGCGGGCGGCTTGCCGCGCGAGGTCGATGAGCAGGCGGCCCCAGGTCGCCGGGTCGTCGAAGGCCCGCCGGAGCGCCACGCTCACGGCGCCATCGACGATGGAGGCGCGCACGATCTCGATCCCGCCCTGTTCCAGGGCGTCGGGCGGGATCTCAAGTTCTTCGAATGTTTCCGACATTTACCTGTATTTATTTGTAGCAGACGCTTTTGACCGCCTCGATGACATCAGCCACGCTGGGCAGGGCGAGCTTCTCGAGATTGGCCGCGTAGGGCATCGGCACGTCCTTGCCGGTGACCCGCAGGACGGGCGCATCGAGATAGTCGAAGGCATCGACCATCAGGCGGGCGACGATCTCGGCGCCGACACCCGATTGCGGGAAGCCTTCTTCCACGCAGACGCAGCGGCCGGTCTTCTTCACCGATTCCACCACGGTGGCGCTGTCCATCGGGCGGATCGTGCGCAGGTCGATCACCTCCGCCTCGATGCCCTCCTCGGCCAGCGCCTGGGCCGCCTTAAGGGCGTAGGTCATGCCGATCGAGAAGGAGACGATGGTGACGTCCTTGCCCGGACGGTGGACGCGCGCCTTGCCGATCGGCAGGACGAAATCCTCGATCTCCGGAACCGGGAAGGACTGACCGTAGAGAATCTCGTTCTCGAGGAAGATCACCGGGTTGGGGTCGCGGATCGCCGCCTTGAGCAGGCCCTTGGCGTCGGAAGCGGTGTAGGGCGCGATCACCTTCAGGCCCGGTACGTTCGAGTACCACGCGGCGTAGTCGTGGCTGTGCTGGGCGCCGACGCGGGCGGCCGCGCCGTTGGGGCCGCGGAACACGATCGGGCAACCGAGCTGGCCGCCGGACATGTAGAGCGTCTTGGCCGCCGAGTTGATGATGTGATCGATCGCCTGCATGGCGAAGTTAAAGGTCATGAACTCGACGATGGGCTTGAGGCCCATGAAGGCCGCACCGACGCCGATGCCGGCAAAGCCGTGCTCGGTGATCGGCGTATCGACCACGCGGCGCGCGCCGAACTCCTGAAGCAGGCCTTGCGTGATCTTGTAGGCGCCCTGGTACTCGGCGACCTCCTCGCCCATCACGAGGACCTTGTCGTCCTTGCGCATCTCCTCGGCCATGGCGTCGCGTAGGGCTTCGCGCACGGTCGTGGTCTTCATCGGAGAGTCGGCCGGGAACTCCTCCATCACCGGGTCCGGCGCCTTGTTGGTGACGATCGCGGGCGAGGCCGGGGCCTTCTGCGCATCGTCGCCGGTCTTGGCGGTGGCGGCCGAGCTGTCGGCCATGCCCTCGGCCTGCATGTCGGGGGTCGGAGCCGGCGTACCGCCAGCGGCGCCGTCCGGCTTGGCCTTGCCGCCGCTTGCGGCCGCCGCGGCCACGTCCTCGCCCTCTTCGGCGATGATCGCGATCGGCGTGTTCACGGCAACGTTCTCGGTGCCGTCGGCAACGAGGATCTTGGCGAGGACGCCCTCGTCGATCGCCTCGACCTCCATCGTCGCCTTATCGGTTTCGATCTCGGCCAGGATATCGCCGGCCTTGACCGGATCGCCCTCCTTTTTCAGCCATTTGGCGAGCTTTCCCTCCTCCATGGTCGGAGAAAGGGCGGGCATCAGGATGTCGGTCGCCATATGCGCTGCTCTATCGATCCGGGTGCGTCGACGGTCGGGCGTGTTTTTATCAAACGCGTCGCTGAGAACCCCCCGGGCCGAGACGGCGCGGGGGGCAGGGACACATTCAGGCGCGGGCTTCGAGAAGGATGTCGGTCCAGAGTTCCGACGGATCGGGCTCGGGATCGTGGGTCGCGAAATCCGCCGACTCGTTGACGATCTCGCGGACCTTGGCGTCGATGCTCTTCAGCTCCGCCTCGGGCACGCCGTGCGCCTCGAGCAGACGCTTGCGCACCATCTCGATCGGATCGTGCTCGTCGCGCATCTTCGAGACCTCGTCCTTGGTCCGGTACTTGGCCGGATCGGACATCGAGTGACCGCGATAGCGGTAGGTCTGCATCTCGAGGATGTAGGGGCCCTCGCCCGAACGGGCGTGGTTAATGGCCCGCGCCGCGGCTTCGCGAACCGTGCGCACATCCATGCCGTCCACCTGCTCGCCGGGGATGCCGAACGACAGGCCGCGCTTCGAGAAGTCCGTCTGCGCCGAGGCGCGGGCCACCGACGTGCCCATGGCGTAGCGGTTGTTCTCGATCACGTAGACCACCGGCAGCTTCCACAGAGCCGCCATGTTGAAGCTCTCGTAGACCTGGCCCTGGTTGGCCGCGCCGTCGCCCATATAGGTGAAGCTGACCTTGCCGTTCTTGAGATAGGCGTCGGCGAAGGCGAGGCCGGTGCCGAGCGCGACCTGCGCGCCGACGATGCCGTGGCCGCCGAAGAACTGCTTCTCGCGGCTGAACATGTGCATCGAGCCGCCCTTGCCGCGGGAATAGCCTCCGCGGCGTCCGGTCAACTCGGCCATCACGCCCTTGGGGTCCATGCCGCAGGCGAGCATGTGGCCGTGGTCGCGATAGCCGGTGATGTTCTGGTCACCGTCCTCACCGGCCATCTGCATGCCGACGACCACAGCTTCCTGGCCGATATAGAGGTGACAGAAGCCGCCGATCAGACCCATGCCGTAGAGCTGACCCGCCTTCTCCTCGAAGCGACGGATACTCAACATCTCGCGGTAGGCGTGAAGGTCTTCGTCCTTCGTGAACTGCGGAATATTCGGTGCCGGCCGATGTTGCGGCGCGTCTGTTTCCGCCGCAGGTTTCCCCGCCTCGCTGCCCGCACCCATCGGTGTCCTCCCGCAATCGCGTTGTTGCAGAGGGTTCTAGGGCAGCGAATTACGGAAATCGAGGGGCGGGCTGACAGCCATCAAATGCTGTTACCGTCACGGTTGCATCGGAGGATAAATCGGAAGGACAGTGCAAATGAATATTTATCGCGTTTAGTCTTGCGGAAATAAAAATTTATGGACCGATGATAACGAGGTCATTGGCGTGGACGCGGCCGAGCACGACGCGGGCCCGCTCTTCCAGAAGGTCGCGGTCGATCTGTTCGCTCCGCAGCAGCGAGACCCGGTGCTCCCAGGTCGCCCGCTCGGCCTTGGCGGCGTTCAATTCCTGGGTGAGCCCGTAGGCCTCGACCTTGAGGACGCGCTTGGCTTCGAGGCCGCGGCTGCCGCTTTCCGCTTGATGCACGAAGTAGCCCACGACGAGAGCCGAGACCGTCCAGAGGACGGCGGGGACGACGATGGCGCGGACGCGGCGACGAATGACCATGGCAACTCGGAGCTTCGCCCGAACAAGGTGAAGAAAGCGTTTCCGCGCGGCGCAATCGCGCGCCCTCGGTCTCCACAAACGAAAAACGCGCGGCGGGCCGTTTAGGCCTGCCGCGCGTCGATCTTTCAGAAGCGATCAGCGCCCGGCGAGCTGGCGGATCGCGCTGCGGCCGGCGTAGAGCGCCTGGGCACCGAGGCCCTCCTCGATGCGGATGAGCTGGTTGTACTTGGCCAGTCTGTCCGAGCGGGCGAGCGAGCCGGTCTTGATCTGCCCGCAATTCGTCGCGACCGCGAGGTCGGCGATGGTGGAATCCTCGGTCTCGCCGGAGCGGTGCGACATCACCGCGGTGTAGCCGGCGCGCTGGGCCATATCGACCGCGGCCAGGGTCTCGGTGAGCGAGCCGATCTGGTTGACCTTCACGAGAATCGAGTTGGCCGTTCCCGTCTCGATACCGCGGGCGAGCCGCTCGACATTGGTGACGAACAGGTCGTCGCCGACGAGCTGCACACGGCTGCCGATCCGGTCGGTGAGGAGCTTCCAGCCGTCCCAATCATCCTCGGACATGCCGTCCTCGATGGAGAGAATCGGATAGGCCTCGGTCAGCTTGGCGAGGTAATCGACCTGTTGCTCGATCGAGCGGGTCTGGCCCTCGCCCTCGTAGCGGTAGGCGCCGTCCTTGAAGAACTCGGTCGCGGCGCAGTCGAGCGCCAGCACGACATCGCTGCCGGGCTTGAACCCGGCGGCGTTGATCGATTCCATGACGAAATCGAGCGCGGCCTCGGCCGACGGCAGGTTCGGGGCGAAGCCGCCCTCGTCGCCGACATTCGTGTTGTGGCCGGCCTTCTTCAGGGCGCTCTTGAGGGTGTGGAAGATCTCGGCGCCCATCCGCACCGCGTCGGAGAGCGAGGTGGCGCCGACCGGCATCACCATGAATTCCTGGAAGTCGATCGGGTTGTCGGCGTGGGCCCCGCCGTTGACGATGTTCATCATCGGCACCGGGAGCACCCGGCCCTGCACGCCGCCGACGTAGCGGTAGAGCGGCAGGCCGGCGGTCTCGGCCGCAGCCTTGGCGACCGCGAGCGAGACGCCGAGGATGGCGTTGGCGCCGAGCCGTGCCTTGTTGGGGGTGCCGTCGAGCGCGATCATCGCCTCATCGACGGCGACCTGATCCTCGGCATCCATGCCGCCGATCGCGTCGAGAATTTCGCTCTGCACCGCGTCGACGGCCTTGAGCACGCCCTTGCCGTTGTAGCGGCTCTTGTCGCCGTCCCGCAGCTCGACCGCCTCGTGGGCGCCGGTGGAGGCGCCGGAGGGGACGGCGGCGCGGCCGAAAGAGCCGTCCTCCAGAAGGACATCGACCTCGACGGTGGGGTTGCCACGGCTGTCGAGAATCTCGCGGGCGGCGATATTGGTGATCGCGGTCATGAGCGCTCCTTGGCGGCGCGTCGCGGCGGGGTCGTCTCGCGGATGCCGTCGAGGCCCGCGCGTCCTGCGACGCTCTGCGTTGCGGGCTTATCCGCCAACCTCGGGATACGGGCAAGCACCCGGCCGGCTCCGAGGGTCAAACACATTTCACAAAATCCGTCCGGCGCCACAATTTTTCTGGGCGGCACAGTTTCCGGGACCGGTCCTCGGTCCGGTTCGGTTGATCGGGGAGAATCCCTGGCATTCTCCCGGCGCCATAGGCGCCAGGGGTGTTGCCGGGTTATAGGCCCCCATGGATTCGATCGAGACCCACGCCAAGCAACTCGGGCAGCAGACGCCGCTGCCGGCCTCGCCCGAGGCCGCACAGCTCGACCGCGTGCCCAACCCTCATGCCGACGCCGATTACCTCGCCCGCTTCACCGCGCCGGAATTCACCTCGCTCTGCCCGGTGACGGGCCAGCCGGATTTCGCGACGCTCGTCATCGACTACGTGCCGGACCGTTGGCTCGTAGAGTCGAAATCGCTGAAGCTCTACCTCGGCGCCTTCCGCAACCACGGCGCCTTCCACGAGGATTGCACCGTCGGCATCGGACGGCGGCTCGTCGCCTTGCTCGAACCGCGCTGGCTGCGCATCGGCGGCTACTGGTATCCGCGCGGCGGCATTCCGATCGACGTGTTCTGGCAGACGGGTGAGCCCCTGAAATCGGTCTGGCTGCCGGACCAGGGTGTCGCGCCCTATCGCGGCCGGGGCTGAGCCACTGCGCCTCCGCCGTCAGTGCTGCTCGGCGAGCACGCGGACGGTGCGCGCGATGAAGCGCTCCTGGGCCTCGGTCGGCCCGCCATGGATGACGGCGACCTTCCAGCAT
This sequence comes from Methylorubrum sp. SL192, assembly GCF_026672325.1. Taxonomy (NCBI): domain Bacteria; kingdom Pseudomonadati; phylum Pseudomonadota; class Alphaproteobacteria; order Hyphomicrobiales; family Methylobacteriaceae; genus Methylorubrum; species Methylorubrum sp. SL192. Next base: position 1,998,343 of record NZ_JAPPQV010000003.1, on the reverse strand, counting down.
CCACTGCAGATCATCGCGCTTGGAGGCGCCGAGCTTGTGCCGCAGAAGCGGCGCGAGGTGATCGACAGCGGTGTTGGCGTCAGCGGCGGGTGTACAATCCCGGCCTGTCTTTCGATTCTCGTTCGCCGCGGATTCTCGTGCGATCTCGGGCATGCTCGCGCACGAAAAAGGCGGCCGGTTGCCCGGCCGCCTCTTCGCATCGGTGGAGGCTTAGGCCTCAGTAGCCGTAGTCGTAGTAGCCGCCGCCGTAGGCCGGACGACCGTAGTAGCTGTCGCGGGCATAGGCGTCGCGCGCCGCGCCGGCAGCGATCGCGCCGGCTGCGAGACCCGCAATGCCGAGGCCCACGGCCGCGCCGGTGCCAATGCCACGGCGGCGACCGCCGTAATAGGCGCGCGGGCCGTAGCCGCCGCCATGATAATGACCGTAATGGTGGCCGTAGCCGCGGCCGTAGGGGCGCGCATCGGCGGATGTGGCGGTGAGCGTACCGACGGAGATCAGGGCGGCGGTCACAAGGGCAAGCTTACGCATAGCGTCCTTTCCAATCCAGAAGCATCTTTGCGGTCAAACACCCGAGCTTTGCCGGAAGTTCCCGCGGGCTCCGATCAGGATCGAAGCCTCACGCGGAGCCGCGTTGTTCTCGATTGCAGTCGAATATCGCCCAGGTTGCCTGAATGGAATCTGAAGCCGGTGCGTTCGCGCCGGCCTTACGCCTTGGCGAGACGGTCGAACGCCATGAGGGTCTCGATCAAAGCGGGCAGATCGGCCAAGGCCACCATGTTCGGCCCGTCGGAGGGCGCGCGGTTGGGATCGGGATGGGTCTCGATAAACACGCCCGCCACGCCGACCGCCACCGCGGCGCGGGCGAGCACCGCGACGAACTCCCTCTGCCCGCCGGAGGTGGTGCCCTGCCCGCCCGGCTGCTGCACCGAGTGCGTTGCATCGAACACCACCGGTGCGCCGCCGGTGACGCGAGCCATGATCGGCAGCGAGCGCATGTCGGAGACGAGCGTGTTGTAGCCGAAGGAGGCGCCGCGCTCGGTGACGATGACGTTGGGGTTGCCGGCCTCGGTCACCTTGGCCGCGACATGGGCCATATCCCAGGGCGCGAGGAACTGCCCCTTCTTGACGTTGACTGCCCGCCCGGTGGCGGCGGCGGCGAGCAGGAGGTCGGTCTGGCGGCAGAGGAAGGCCGGGATCTGCAGGATGTCGACGGCTTGCGCCGCCCGCGCACAATGCTCGGCCTCGTGCACGTCGGTGAGCACGGGAAGCCCGAGGCTCTCGCGGATCTCGGCAAAGACCGGAAGCGCCTCGTCGAGGCCGACGCCCCGGGCGGTGCGGCCGGAGGTTCGGTTGGCCTTGTCGAAGGACGACTTGAACACGAGGCCGATGCCGAGCTTGGCCGCCATCTCCTTGAGAGCGGCAGCGATTTCGAGGGCGTGATTTCGCCCTTCGAGCTGGCACGGGCCGGCGATCAGCGCCAGCGGCAGATGGTTGGCGAAGGCGACGCCGCCGGTCTGGACGACGGAACCGGAAGTCTGTGCGGTCTCGGGCATGGCGCCCGCTCTAGCCCGGCGAGGCCGCGCGGGAAAGACCGCGGCGGGGCCGGTCCGCCGCCAGGCGGCACAGGCTGCCGACACCGAAGCCGTCCGGCCGGTCGCCGGGATCGCAGCGGACCACCGCGCCGCCGACGCGGCCGAGCTGCGGCGCGCCGGTGAGCAGGCTGTCCTGGTGCAGGCGCTGGGCAAGCGTCTCGACGGAATCGGCCGATGCTCCGGCCAGTACCCGCGCGGCGAGCCCGATCAGCACGAAGAACCCGCGCGGCGGCTCGCGGAGATTCGAGCGGAATGCGAGCCGCCGCGGCGTGTCGCAATCGAGGCTCATCCGGTCCGCGTCGGCGGCGCGGAACACGACGGTGGCGCCGCTGCGTCCGGCCAGGGCAACACCCGTTCCCCGGATCAACCGCACGGTCAGCCCATCGCAGGAATCCGCTTGCGCCGCCGTGCCGAGGGCGAAAACGAGGGCGAGGCCGGCGAAAAGGGCGCGCAGGGTCATGCCGCGATCCATAGCACGGGCGCGCCGCTCAAGCCGCTTCCCCGAGCATGGCGCGTCGTTGCCGGTCCAGCTCTTCGCTGTAGCGCTTCAGCGTGTGGCTCTCGGTCAGCAACCCGATCACGCGGCGGCTTTGCCGATCGCTGAGCACGGCGAGTTCTTCGCTCTCGGCCTCGTCGAACGCTTCCGCCGCCTGCTTGACGGTCATGTCGGCGAGCAGAAACGATCCTGGGTAACGCACGACGTCGGCGAGGTGCGGCGTCTCGCCACCATTCTCGGCCGCACGCGCATGGGCCTCCGGCACGAGGACGATCCCGGCATAGCGATCGTGCTCGTCCACCACGACCACGCGCGACGGCGAGCCGAGGGGATGTGCGCGCAGGAACGTCGCCATCGGCGTGTCGAGGGGCACCGGCCGAATGTCCTTGCGCATCATCCGCCCGACCGTCAGGGAGCGCATCCAGCCGACATCGTGGGCGCTGCGGATGCTCTCGCCGCGCAGGTGGAAGCGCCACGTGGCGAAGGAGTAGCCGAAGGTCTTCCGCACCGTGAGCGAGGAGGCGATCACCGAGGCGAGCACGAGCCCGGTCACGGGGAAGCTGCCCGTCATCTCAAGAGCGAGAAAGGTCATGGTGAGCGGGCCGCCGACGATGGCGACGGCGAAGGCGCTCATGCCGATCACGGCATAGCCGACCGGCGCGAGGCCGAACCCCTCGAAGCCGGGCCAGACCAGCGGCGCCAGCCCGGCGAACAGCCGGCCGACCAGCGCGCCGAGGAACAACGAGGCGAAGAACAGGCCGCCGCGGAAGCCCGATCCGATCGACATCGCGGAGGCTGCGGCCTTGGCAACGATGAGGCCGGCGAGCGCGCCGAGCCCCGCCGCCTCGGGCGCGAGGGTGATGTGGAGCGCGCCGTGCCCGGCCGAGAGCACCTGAGGGGTCGTCGCGAGCGCGAGCCCGCCGACGCACAGGCCACCGAGAACGGGCCGCAGGGGTGCGGGCAGGCGCGAGGCGCGAAAGCCGTGCTCCACCAGCGTTACGCCCCGCATCAGCAGCACCGCGAGGCCGGCGCAGACGAGACCGAGCACGAGACACGGCAGCGTATCGCCCGCCCCCAAAGCCGTATTCTTGGCCAGCGCCAGAGCGCCGACATCGACCAAAGCCGGCTGGGGCGCGAGCGCCCGGGCCACGAGGCTGCCGCACAGCGCCGCGACGACGACGGGGGCGAGCGTCGCGATGGTGTAGGTGCCGATGATGAGTTCAAACGCGTAAAAGGCGCCGGTCAGCGGCGAGCCGAACGCGGCGGCAATGGCGGCTGCCGAGCCGCAGCCGACCAGGGTGCGCAGGTCCGAACGCCGCATCTCGAAGGCGATGCCGAGCCGCGAGGCGATCCCCGATGCGACCTGGGTGTAGCCGGCCTCAAGCCCGACCGAGGCGCCGCAGCCGTTTGAGATCACGTTCTGTGCCGCCACATCGAGGGAGCCGCGCAGCGACATCCGCCCGCCGTGCAGGGCATTGGCCTCGATTGGATCGACCACTGCGCGCTTGGCCTTGCCGCGCCCCCTCGTCGCGATCAGGAGCAGCAGGCCGAGGATCGCGCCGCCGAGCGCCGGAGCCAGGAACGGGGCCCCCATCAGCCCGTCGGTCGGAAGATCCGTCAGGCTGCTGAGGCGCTGGCCCGCGGGAAGCCGATAGAGGATTTCGCGCAGGAACTGGCTGGCGCCGCTCATGGCGACGACGACGAGCCCCCCGACGCATCCCGTGACGGCCGCGAGCCCCACCAGGGCAATCTCGTTCCCCCGCACCCAGGCCCGCAGCCGCACCGGTGCCTGGACGAGCGGGGCGGCGGTGGGCGGAGACGGAGACGGGCTCATCGCACTCGCGGAGGCTGGGTCCGGATCGCAGGCCATAGCGGCCATGCGCTCGCCGTCTAGCATCGGTGGATCGATGGTGCGAACCGCGAAGAGGCGCATTCAAGACGCTTGAAATGCCGCGAGCCTCGGGATAAGTCCCCCCTCACGTGCCGCCGTAGCTCAGTTGGTTAGAGCACTAGATTGTGGATCTAGGGGTCCCCCGTTCGAGCCGGGGCGGTGGTACCATCGAATTTCGTATGGTTGGGAAGGGGTTGGCGCTGAGCCAGCCCCTTCTTCGTTTGGGCCCGGCCGATCCGCCGGCACTTGCGAGCCGGTCGGATCCTCTTGCGAGACAAGCCGGGCTTCCCCTGCCGCTACGAGCCAGCGCGCAGGGGGCAGCGCCATGGCATCAGGTGGCGATCACCGGCTTCGCGATCGGCGAGCGCGTGAGCTGCTGGATTTCACGCGGTGCCCGGCCGGCCTTCTGCGCGATTTCCGCTTCCTGCTCGGCGATGAGTTGACGCGCCGGCTCGTCGCCGTCGAGCCCGCCGAGGATTTCCATCGGGACACGCCGGTTCGAGGCGCGTGTGCCGTCCTCAAAGACAACGTCGAAGAGAACGAAGCCGCGCTGCTGCGGCAGAGATTTGGTGCGTTTAGACATGCCCGCTGATAGGCGGCCTTCAGCGGAAAGAGCAATGGCGACGGACGCATGCGGGGTCGCACCCGGCGCCCGGCCGGGAAAGGCAGCGATGAACGAGTGGGTGCACCTCGAAACCAGCGACGTGCCCGGCGGCGGCAAGAGCCTCGCCCTGATGCAGCGCGGCGGTGAATTCTCCATCGTCGTCGGCAACATCGAACTGATGAACAGCACGCGGGGCACCTCGGAGGAGGCGCTGGCCTCGCTGACCTGCGCCCGGCTGACGGGCCGGCCAGCGCCGCGCATCCTGATCGGCGGCCTCGGCATGGGCTTCACCCTTCGCGCCGCTTTGCGGGAGTTGGGACCGGACGCGCGCATCGTCGTCGCCGAACTCGTGCCGGCGGTGGCCGCCTGGGCACGCGGACCGCTCGCTTCCATCTTCGCTGGCTGCCTCGACGATCCGCGCGTCGAACTGCGCGAGACGGACGTGACCCGCCTGATCCAGTCCGAGGCCGCCGGGTGGGATGCGATCCTCTTGGATGTGGATAACGGCCCCGAGGGTCTGCTGCGGCGCGCGAACAACCGGCTCTACGACGAGTGGGGCCTGAAGCGGGCGCAATGGGCGCTCAAGCCCGGCGGCACGCTCGGGGTGTGGTCGGGGACGCCGGACCGGAAGTTCAAGGCGCGGCTTCAGCGGCTCGGTTTCGCCGTCGAGGAGGTTCGCCGGCCAGCCAGCGGTTCGAGCGGTCCCCGCCATGTCATCTGGCTCGCAACGCAGCCCTGACCTTCGGTGCGCTGCTGGCGCGGAACGGCCGGGCCATGCGCTTCAGCCCGCCTCATTGTGAGCGTGTCCCACGGGTTCGATCTCGCACGGATGTTGGACCCGTGAGAATCGCGCACCGGGCCAGAATCGTTCGGCCCGGTGCGTGATGTCGTGTCGCTCGACGATGCGAATGCCGAGCTCGGCTGCGGATCAGCGGTCCGCCTTCTCGCCCGCGATGGTGAGATCGACGTAACGCTTCGTCGTCGGGCCGATCAGTTCGCGTACCCGGCGCGCCATCGCCTCTTCCTCCTGCAGCGATTGGCGGAAGCCCGTCAGGCTACCGCCCTGCCCGGCCGCCTCGCCGATGGTCAGCAGCGATTCGTAGGCCGCGATCTCGAAGTTCTCAAAGGCGTGGTTGGCGTAGGTGTTCTTCAGGATCTCATCCTGTGCCGGCGTGTGGCCCAGCGCCATCATGTTGCCGACGAAGCCGAGGATGCCTTCCTTGATCGCCGAGGGGCTGTCGCCGAGCGATTGAAGAGCCTCCTCCAGGCGGGTGCGCTGGCCGTGCGTCTCCTCGATGTGGCGGCGCAGTGCCTCTTCCATCTCAGGGTAGCGGGTGAGCCGTTCCACCTGACGCTCCATGATCTGCAGGGCCTGCATTTCGAGAGCGTGGGTGTTCTTGAGTGCGGTGACGTAGATTTCGCGCGTGTCGAGGGCCATCGTCGGCGTCTCCTGTTCGAACGGTGCGGGGTGAAGCGCAAAAGGATCGCCCGGCCGCAGAGGCAGCCGGGCGATGGGTCAGCCGATCTGTTGCGTCTCGGCGCCGCTGTCGGGGCGAGCGGGGCCGAGCACGGGCTCCTGACCCATGGGCTCGTTCTGGAAGACGCTGAAATTGCCCTTGCCGTCGATCGAGGGGCCGGCCGTCCAGCGGCCTTCCGGCGGCGGAGCACCGTCACGGTTCGTGGCAAAGAAGCTGTAGTTGAACTTCTGGTTCTCTTCCGATTGCGGGAAGCTGTTCGGGATCGGCAGGGCTCCCTCGGTGCCGCCAAGCTCCTCGATGACCGCGAGCCATTGCTGCTGGTGCATCGTGTCGCGGGCGATGAGGAAGCTCCACATGTCCTTCATGCCGGGATCGTTGGTCGCGTTGGACAGGCGCACCGCCAAGGTCCGGCCGGTCGCCTCGGCGGCGACGTTGCAATACATGTCCGCGGCGATGTTTCCGCTGGCATAGATGTGGTTCATGTCGAACGGCACGCCGTCGGAATTGCCGGGGAAGGCGGCCATCCCTGAGGAGAGCAGGTGCTTGTGCAGCATCCCCTCGGCGATGTGGCGCGGGTTTTCGCCACCCATCACAGCGCCGACGATGGCATCGGCCGCTCCGGCTTCCTGAACCTTGGTCGGTGCGTTTTCGAGATTCATTGCGACGGCTGTTGCCAGCATCTCGATATGGCCGATCTCCTCCGTCGCGGTGTGGAGCAGCATGTCGCGGTACTTGGTGTTGGGCGCGCGATTACCCCAAGCCTGGAAGAAGTACTGCATGCAGACGCGGATCTCGCCTTCGACGCCACCGATCGCCTGCTGTAGCATCCGGGCATAGATCGGATCCGGGCTATCGACCCGCACTGGGTATTGAAGCTTCTTGTCGAAATAGTACATCGGCTAACTTCCTCGGCACACAGATCACACAGCCGTGCACGGCCAAGTCTTTCGACTGGCTGCGCTTCGGCTCTTGTGTCGGGGAAATCGCCAACTGCGCGCTTTGTTCAGCGGAAACTCACGCCGATCGTGTCGCACTCATATGTTGTGCTGATATAGCACAATGCATAATCGCAGTGAGGTAACCTATAGCCTCGTGAGAGTGGCCGGGCCCGCGGCCGGTCGCGTCGCCGTTCAGGCTGCGTTGCGGCCGAGTGCCGTGACCAATTCACGGATCGTGGCTGAGGGGACGGGGCGGCTGAACAGGTAGCCCTGACCCTCGTCGCATCCTTCGAGCCGAAGCTGCTCGAGTTGGGCCTCGGTCTCGATGCCCTCCGCCGTGGTCGTGATGCCGAGGCTGCGGCCGAGGCCGACCACGGAGCGCACGATCAGCCGCGAGTTGCCCGGCGCGGCGAGGTTACGCACGAAGGACTGGTCGATCTTGATCTTGTCGAACGGGAAGCTCTGCAGGTAGCTCAACGACGAGAAGCCGGTACCGAAATCGTCCATCGCCACCCGCACACCGAGGCGCTTCAGGGTGTGGAGCGTCGCCAGCGTCGTCACGCTGTCGTTGAGCAGGACCGACTCGGTGATTTCCAGTTCTAGCCGGTGCGCCGGCAACCCGCTCGCGGCGAGCGCATCCATCACCGCCCGGACGACCGCCGCGTTCTTGAATTGCGCGGCGGAGACATTGACGGCGACGCGGATGTTAGAGGGCCAGGTCGCGGCCTCGCTGCAAGCCTTGCGCAGCACCCATTCGCCGATCTCGCCAATGGTGCCCGTCTCCTCCGCCAGGGGAATGAAATCCGCGGGAGAGACATAGCCGCGCTCGGGATGGCGCCAGCGCAGCAGCGCCTCGCAACTGGCGATGCGCTGCCGGTCGAGCTTGACGATCGGCTGGAACACGAGCTCGAACTCGCCGTTGCCGACGGCCTTCTTGAGATCGCTTTCGAGAGCCCGGCGCTTGCGCAGTTCGACGTCCATTTCCTCGTCGAAGAACGCCCAGCAGCCCCGTCCGGTGGCCTTGGCGCGGTAGAGCGCGAGATCGGCGCTCTTCAGCAGCTTCTCCGGGCTCGTTCCGTGTTCCGGTGCGAGCGAGATGCCGATGCTGAGCCCGACCGTCACGGTGTGTCCGTCGAGCAGGAAGGGCTGCTGGAACGCCGCGATCAGGCGCTTGGCCAGGGCGCTCGCATCCCGCCGCGCATGCGTGCCGGCCTGGACGCCGGCCTGGACGATGGCGAACTCGTCGCCGCCGAGACGCGCCACGAGATCGGTGTCGCGCAGACAGCCTTGCAGCCGTTCCGCAACGCTGCGCAGCAACCCATCGCCAATGGGATGGCCGAGGGTGTCGTTGACTTCCTTGAACCGGTCGAGATCGAGGCAAAGCGTGGCGAACCCGGCACCGGCCCCATCGTCGAGACGCGCGGCGGCCTCTTCCAGGCGCTCGCCGAACACCATGCGGTTGGCGAGCCCCGTCAGCGCGTCCTTGCGCGCCATGGTGATAATCCGCGCTTCCGCCTCGTAGCGCTGGGTGACGTCCTCGTAGGTGGCGATCCAACCACCTTCCGCCGTCGGCTGCTGCTTCAGCGCGACGATGCAGTCCGTCCGGATCGGGCAACACAGTGAGGCGCTCAACCCGCGTTGGAGCAGGGCCTCCTGTTCGACGAGGAGATCGATCGCGCGGCCATTATCGGACGAGGCTTCGACGAGACGGGCCACGTCGCGGATGCTCATGCCGGGCCGCAACGCGGCGGCATCGACGCCGAACATGTCGCAGAAGCGGCGATTGTAGACGAGGAGGCCGCCCTCTGCGTCGTAGAGGCAAAGCCCCTGGAGCATGTTGCTGAGAGCCGCGTCGAGCTGTGCATTGCTGCGCTTGAGCTGATCCTCCTGCTCCTTCAGCAGGGACACGTCGCTGCAGACGGCAACGAAGCCGCCCTCGCGTGTGGGACTGCGGCTGATGCGCAGCCAGCGCCCGTCGGCGGTGTGCGTCTCGGCGGTCAGGGTGGCGTGGCCGGGCATGGCGAGCAGGGCATCGGCGACGGCGGAACCGCGCGAGTCCGAGAGCGGGCGATGGCCGGGTTCGGCCTGATCGATCCCGAGCAAAGCGGCCGCCCGCGCGTTCGCGAGCACGATGCGGCCCGCGGCATCGACGACGACGATGCCTTCGATCGACCCCTGCACCGCGTCGGCGAGCAGGCCTTGGGCGGAGCGGCGCTGCGCGACCTCCTCCTGCATCATCGCCGCGATGTTATCGCGCATGACTGCCATGGCGCGAAGCAAAGCGCCGAACTCGTCGTCCCCGCCCTCGGGCACGCGCACAGTCAACTCACCGGCGGCGACGCGGCTCGCGACCGTCGAGGCGTCGGCCACCGGCCGAACGATCTGCCGCAACAGGAGCAAGGCGACGATGCCCGAAAGAACGATCGCGAGTGAGGTCGCGAAGATGCTGAGCCGCACGTCGCGGGCCACGTCCGCGCGGGCCGTCTGCCGATAGGAGAAGCCGTCCCCGGCGGTGAAGTTGATCAGCAGGTCGATATGCTGCTCGGCCACCGCCGCGTGGGCATCGAGCGCCTGCCAGACATCCGTCGTCTGTTGATCGGGGCCGAACTCTCTCCGGGCGGCGAGCCAGTGTGCGACGGCGTCCTTGGCGGCGGCGGCCTCCCGCGTCGCACGCTCCGACTGGGCCCGATCCGCGGCGATCTCCAGATCTTCCTCGAACGATTGCGTCAGCGCCTCGATCCGCGCTTCGAGCGTCCGCCGCTCGGCGCTATCGCCCGCGAGGCGGGCTCGGGCCACCGCAGCCTGGAGCATCGCGAGGTCGGTCGCGGCAGCCCGGGCGTAATTGATCGCCATCAGAGAGCGATCGTAGGTTTTGTCGACCAGCGCACCGGTCGTCATGATGCCGAAGGCGGCGTAGCCGCCGAGCGCCGCCGTGATCGCGCTCAGCATCAGGAAGGCGAGGAAGATCCGGCCGCGAATCGTGCGACCACCGCGCAGCACGGCCCCGACGGCGGTGCGCCCGAGCGAAAAGCCAAAGGGTCGGCGTGGAAGACTCATCGGGCAAACGCTCGCTTCTCGCAGCCAGCATGTCCGACAATCGTTAAGGTAATCTGCGACGTCAGCGATTTCGGTAGTGTATCCCTCGAATTCGGAGATGACGTTAAGGCGAACGCAACTTCATGGATGCTCATCTGAAACGAACGAGTGCGCGGGGGCGTCCTCGAAGTAGAGGAGACGGGCATGATGGATGCGTGCGGGATGAGAACTGCGCCCACGCCGCGGCGTACAGGTTCAGTCCTGTTGCTCACATCCCTCATCGCATCCGGAACGGCGCTCGCGCTGGCGGGCGATACGGCGTCCCACCGCGTGACGCAGAAGGGGCGGTCCTTCGCCCCGGGGGCGATTTCCCTTCGGGCCGGCGAAGGCCTCGCGATCGTGAACGACGACGGTGAACTCGTCCATCACGCCTATCTCGAGAATCCGGACTTCAGCTTCGACACCGGAGAGCAGATTCCGGGAAGCAAAACCGTCGTCTTCTTCCCGAAGCCGGGGCAGTTCACGATCCTGTGCGGCATTCATCCGAAAATGAAGCTCGCGGTCTCGGTGAAGTAAAGAAGCGCAATTCATCTTATGGTTGTATGAGATAGAGATGTTTTCCTGGCTATCGATCCTCACCATCTCAGGATCTGAGCGGGCAGGCGCCAGTCACGCCAATATTAAGCCAATGCCTTAACTGAAATTAAAGCCAAAGCCCCGAAGGTCGAACCTGTCGAGGTTCGAATGGCTTGGAAATTCGTGGGGGGCGTCGCAGCCCTCCTAACGATCCTGATGGGAAGCTTGGCGATCGCGACGAACGGCGAGCCCGATCGTTCGGCTGTGCTCGCTGAATACCGCCGTCCGGCCGAGATTCCCTTCCCCGACGACAACCCGTATCGGGCCGCAAAGGCCGAACTCGGCCGCGCGCTGTTCTTCGAGCCTGCTCTCTCACGGGACAGCGACCGCACCTGCGCCACCTGTCACGTCCCAGGGCAGGATTGGACCGATACGACGCCGCGTGCCCTGCGCAGCGACGGCGGCTTCATGGATTTCCGGACGCCGACGCTGCTCAACGTCGCCTGGACCGAAACGATCTACGGTTGGGATGGCAAGTTCCGCGGACTCGAAGCGGTGGCCCGCACGCCGCTGACCGCGCCGGGCAACATGAACATGCCGCCCGAGGAGATGGTCCGTCGCCTCTCGGCGGATCCGAAATATGTCGTCGCCTTCGCTGATGCGTTCCCTGGACCGACCCCGGACGGTGGGCCGATCTCTCAGGAGCGGATCGAACAGGCACTCGCCACCTTCCAGCGCCTGATCGTCTCCGGTCGCGCACCCTTCGACCGCTGGGTCGAGGGTGATGCGCGCGCGCTGGGCCCAGCCGCGAAGCGCGGCTTCGATCTGTTCAACGACAGGGCCAACTGCGCCGCCTGCCATTCGGGCTGGAACTTCACGGACGGCTCGTTCCACGACATCGGCGTCGCCACGGACGGTGCGATCGGCCGCGGGCGGTTCTTCCCGAACTCGACGGCCCTGCGCCACGCCTTCAAGACGCCGACCCTGCGCAACGTCGCGCGGCGCCCGCCCTACATGCATGACGGCTCGCTGGCGACGTTGTCCGAGGTGATCGACCTCTATGACCGCGGCGGCATCGATCGGCCGAGCCGGTCCCGCGACATCCGTCCGCTTCATATGACGGCGCAGGAGAAGGCCGACCTCATCGCCTTCCTGGAAACCCTCAACGACGACGGCGCCGAGGGGCCCGCCTACCAGCCGATCGGAGCCGAGCCACCGCGGCCGTAAGGGATGCCGAGGCCGGCGCGTCCGTCAGTAGTTGATGGTTGCACGCAGGCCCAAAACCGTGGCGTTGCGCAGGCGGCGCCCGCGCTCGTCGGCCACGCCGCCGCCGGGCCGCATGACGTATTGGAGATCCGGCTGAAGGGTGAAGCCGGACACCAGCTCTGCCTGATAGGTCGCCTCGAACACGGTCTCGCTGCTGCGCAGCGGGCCCGATCCGGCCCCGAAAACGCGCTGGTCGCGGTCGAAGGCGCGGGCGGCCGCGCTGATGCGGGAATGGATCACCCCGAGGCCCAGCGTATCGTTGGGGCGGCCCTCGAACAGGCCTCGATAGGCCACGCCGGCATCGACGTAGAGATCGATCAGGTTGCGGTTCGTCGGCACGGCGGAGACCCGCAGGAACGCCGAGGCACCCTCGTTCACCGTGCCGGGTTCGCGATAGATCGTCTGGTCGAGCATCGCGTAGAGCCCCGCATTGCCGCGAAAGCGCCGGGCGATACCGCTCGCCTCGGGATCGGCCAGCAGTCGCCCCCGGACTTCGTCGAGGCGGGGGCTGTCGAACCGGCCGAAATGGTACCAGCCGCCCAGGGTCGCCGTGCCGGGCAGCCGCTCGGCGCCGGGCAGGCTGGGATAGGCATAGGCCACCTCGCCGATCAGCAGTGCCGGATCGTTGACGCGGAAACTCGTGCCGCTGCGGTTGCGCCGCTCCGGATCGGTCTCGTCGCCGACCGGTGTGCCCGCCGGGTCGCCGTTGAACAGCCCGCCCTGCAGCGAGAGTTCGGCGGTCGGCTCGTATTTCAGGCGGATGGCGGGCGTGGCCAGCGGATAGATCGGCCCGCCACTCGGCAACACGACCGCGCCGATATTCGGCCAGCCGAATCCGGCATTGATGAACACCACCGCCGATTGCGCGATGGCGAACTCTGTATCGGCCGAGACTTGCCCGACCTTCACCGAGAGCCGGTCGTCGAAGAAACGCTGCTCGATCCACAACTCGAACAGCCTCGTTGAGGGCAAAGCCTCGATGCCGCTGACCGTCGTGAGGTTGTTGACGAAGCGCCGCGACAGGCCGTGACCGTGGATCTGGAAGAAGTCGGTATGAAAGCGGGCGCCGCTCCAGCCGGCGAGCTGATCGAGATCGATGTCGAGCGAGGTATCGAGGCGACCGCCGAAAGTCGTCCCGCGCCGTAGCCCGCCGGAGGCGCTGGAAAACCCCTCGCCGATATAGGTGAGGACGTAGGTGACGCCCCGCGCCGCCAGCGCAGCGCGCATGCCGAACGGGTCGCCGTAGGGGCCGAGCACGTCCTGGATCGAGCCCTCGTTCGTCACCGAGACCTGATCCGACGTTCGCGATTGCGCGATCGCGGTCTGCGGGTCGCCGCCTGCGCCCGTCAGCGGAAGGCCGAGCGGTATGGGTAAGGGGAGCGACGGCAGCGATTGGGCACCAGCCGGGACCGAGGCGATGCAGAGCGGAGCGGACAGGGCGAGGACCGCGACGCCGCTCGCGAGGAGCCGGCGCGTTCGGGCCGCGCGGCGGCGTGTCGTTTCCGCTCTCACGTCATTGCTCGGCTCGACACACAGGCGTGTTTCCGTCAGGCGGCGATCCCCCGTCGAGGGGCGGCCGGGCCGGGCCATATCGGATGATAGCTAAGCAGGCGCAAATGACAGCTCTGCGAAGCGCCGCCCTTACCGGGGTCGTTCGATGGGGATCACCGAGCGTCAGAGCGGTTCGATCCCCAGCACCTTCATCCGCGAGCGCAACGTCGTCGGCTTGAGACCGAGCAGCTCGGCCGCACCGCCGGCACCGAAGACCTTTCCGCCACTGATGTGAAGCGCCGCCTCGATCTCGCTGCGGGCACGCGCGCGGCGCTCCTCTTCGGATAGCGGCCGGCCGAGATCCGCCGGACGCTCCGGCGCAGGCGTGACGGGACCGGTACTGCGGGTTTCCGGCAGATCGAAGCGCAGGCGCCCGCGCTCGGCGAGAATCGCGGCGCGCTCAATCACGTTCTCCAGCTCGCGCACATTGCCCGGCCAATCGTAGCGGGACAGGCGGCGGGCGTCGGCCTCAGTCAAGCGCAGATCCGTCCGGTTGAGCCGCCGCGCGGCGGCCTTCAGGACGTGCTGCGCGATCAGCGGCACGTCCTCGCGGCGTTCCCGCAGGGGCGCGGAGGTCAGGGGGAACACGTTGAGGCGGAAGTAGAGATCCTCGCGAAAACGCCCGCGGCGCACCTCTTCCTTCAGGTCGCGGTTGGTCGCGGCGATCAGCCGGATATCGACGGCGCGGGTGCGCTCCTCGCCGACCCGCTCGAACTGCCGCTCTTGCAGGACGCGCAGCAGCTTGCCCTGGAGGTCCAGCGGGATCTCCCCGACCTCGTCGAGGAACAGCGTGCCGCCGTCGGCAAGTTCGAACCGCCCGATCCGGTCGCGCAGCGCCCCGGTGAAGGCGCCCTTGGCGTGGCCGAAGAACTCGCTCTCGAACAGGTCGCGCGGGATCGCTGCGCAGTTCACGCGGATCAGCGGCCGCTCGCGGCGGCGGCTCGCCTCGTGGATGGCCCGGGCGATCAACTCCTTCCCGGTGCCGGATTCGCCGGTGACGAGGACGGTAGCGTCGGTACCCGCCACCACGTCGATCTGGCGCAGCAACGCCTCCATGACCGGGCTACGCCCGATGATGCCCTGATGGTGGCTCTCGGCGCGAATTTCCTCCTTCAGGTAGGCGTTCTCCTGCTCCAGGCGCTCACGCAGGGAATCGACTTCGGCGAGTGCGGCCCGCAACCGGTCCTCGTCCTCACGGCGCTGGCTAACATCGCGAAACACGATCACCGCGCCGAGCAATTGCCCACCCTCGCGGATCGGCGTCGAGGTGTACTCAACGGGGAAACAGGTGCCGTCCTTGCGCCAGAACACCTCGCCATCGACCTGATGCACGGCCCCGTCGCGGAAGGCCGCGTAGATCGGGCAGTCGTGATGCGGGTAATGCGCACCGCCCGCGTGGGTATGGTGGACGGTGGCGTGCATGTCCTTGCCGACGAGATCGGCCGAGGCCCATCCCAGCATCCGCTCCGCGGCCGGGTTGACGAAGGTGGTGATCCCGTCCGCGTTGACGCCGTAGATCCCCTCCCCCGCCGCGCGCAGGATCAGCCGATTGCCGCGCTCGATGTCGCGAAAGATGCGCTCCATGCGCTGCCATTCGGGCAGGCCGGCGCGCATGTGCGCCTCGGCCTCCCGGTCGACGCGGCGGCGCTCGCGCTCATCGAGATCGAAGAGGGTGACGAGAAGCCGCGTCGGCTCGCCCGAGAGCACGCAGCCGGCATATTCGAGGCGCAGCGCCTTGCCGGCGCCGTGGCGCGGCGTGAGTCCTTGTGTCCACCAATGCCCTTCGGCGAGGACGGCCTGGGTGAACACCACGAGCGCAGGCCGCTGGTCGGGGTGCAGGGCGCTCACCGGCATCGCCCGCAGGGCCGCGCGGTCGTGGCCGAGCAACCGGGCGGCCGCCGCGTTGGCGTCGTCGATGCGGTCTGTGAGGGGCTCGAACACCAGCATCGCCTCGCGATTCTCGTCGAAGGCGAGGCCGTAGACCGATGACGCTTCCAGCGCAGTTGGCGACACGACGAAATCTCGCAGTCTTCCTACGACATCGCGTCATAGACGAAATTTCGTAGATTTGCGATGCGGGAAAAAGAGATTGATTGGCAATGGTTTACAGGGCCGCATTGGCCTGGCACGCCGCTTGCGGTTCAAGTCCGCAACGACGCGGCTCGGCTCCGGGCCCGTCATCCGAGTGCCGCCCGGTCCGCTCAAGCGGGTCGAGACGGTCCGGCCGTTCGGACGCTGCGCCCCCAGGCATCCGAACGGCCACCCCATCGCAGCCGGCCCTCGGCCGGAAGGGAGACAAGCATGAAGCGCGAAGACCTCACCGAGAAGCTTCTCGACATCAAGCGCGAGAAGGGCTGGACCTGGAAGTACATCCAGGACGAGATCGGAGGCATCTCCCCGATCCTGATCACCGCCGCCTGCATGGGCCAGATGAAGCTGCCGAAGGCGCAGGCCAAGAAGGCCGCCGAGCTGTTCGGCCTGAGCCAGGCCGAGGAGCGGATGCTGAACGAGGCCCCCTATCGCGGCTCGATCCCGCAGATGCCGCCGACCGACCCGCTGATCTACCGCTTCTACGAACTGGTGATGGTCTACGGCACCACGTGGAAGGAGCTGATCCAAGAGGAATTCGGCGACGGCATCATGTCGGCGATCGACTTCAACATGACCATGGAGCGCGAGCCCAACAACAAGGGCGATCGGGTGAAGATGAACCTCTCGGGCAAGTTCCTGCCTTACAAGTATTACGGCAACGAGGACGGCGTGCCGGAATACGGCTTCAAGGAGCCGTAGGAGCCCTCCGGTTCAGAAAAGCCCGGTGCCATGACGGCGCCGGGCTTCGCTTCGTCCCAGAGGGCTTCGGTCGGATCGAGAT
The DNA here is from genome assembly GCF_026672325.1 of Methylorubrum sp. SL192. NCBI lineage: Bacteria > Pseudomonadati > Pseudomonadota > Alphaproteobacteria > Hyphomicrobiales > Methylobacteriaceae > Methylorubrum > Methylorubrum sp. SL192. Next base: position 1,982,042 of record NZ_JAPPQV010000003.1, on the reverse strand, counting down.
CGCCCTCGCCTGATCCGGCTCAGCAGCCGACACAAATGTCCTTCATGAGGAAACTGTCCTTGAACTGAGGTTCAGGCTTCTGCCCGGCCTCGCCGCTTGTCGGCGAGCTAAAAACCTGCGGGCGGGGGATGACTCTTCCGGTCGGCGCGACGTGCGGGGCTGTGATCGTCGTCTCCGGGCCGCCGCCCGTCCCGGTCTGCGCCGGATGATTCATCGCATTCGCGGCCGTGGACGCGAGCAGGCAGATCCCGCCGACGAGTGCGATTTTCAAAGATGTCGTTCCAGTCACGCTTCATCTCCCTTTTCGATTGCGGATCCTTTTCGTTGCTTATGGATCCTTCTTATGTCGCGGCGCCTCTTGTGAATATGCGCCGCCGCACGCCGCGCTCGACTGACCTTCGACTGAAATCAATCCGCCGCGACCTTCCTCCAATCGCATCGCGATGCGTTCAGCGTGTTCCGGGGAGATAACAGATCAGCGGGTTCGCTCTACGGCCGCCGCTCTGATAGCTCTTGGCGTGACCGATCGAGCCGGTCATGTCCTGCGTCGGGTTTCCGCCGGGACGTTTCACGACGATGTCGCAGTACATCCGATTGGGATCGCCGGGGCCTTGGAGATCCATCGTGCGCCGAGCCAGCGCCGACGTCGGCAGGAAGACAGGCGTAACGGCAACAAGCAGAACCAGTACGCGGTTTAATCCACGAAACAACAAATTTCTCCTGTCTTGCAGAGAACGGCCCAAACAAGAGGCGCATTGCTTAAATATAAATCTGATAGTGGAAGCCAAGTGCGTAAGAACACATCTGTGATGCTGCAATAAATTTGCACAGAGCCGAAATTTTAATCGGGAATGAATCTATTACTTAAACGTACTGCACGAACAACGGCAGACAGTTCGCCGGACAATACGGTCCCAACCATCCGATATGGCTTGGTCACCGGCCCGCCCCGAAAGAACGCTTTGGGGCACATCCGGCGGTTTCCAGTCGGCCGCGAACGGCTGCGTACCGCCCCTCACCGCTGCTCATGGGGTTGAGCGGACCGTGTCGCGATCCAGGCAGGTCATGGCCGGGCGAGACAGAGGCGAGGCCAGCCGCCGACTTCTTCGGTCCGGTCGCCCTGCTGCAGCATGACCCCGACGGGCGCGAGGGAGGCGACGGGCTCGGCGCCTGCTAGCGCGTCACCACTCCCACTCGGCGCCGACGCCGACCGAGGTGCGGCCGTCGCTGCCGGCCTCGCCGTTCAGCTTGATCCGCCGCGTCACGTCGTAGTTGATCGTGGCGGCGGTGTCGGCAGGCTTGGCGCCGGCCTTCACGCCCACGCTGATGCGGTCGTTGATGTAGCGCGAGGCGCCGACCGCTGGGCCGCCGCTCGCGCCCGTCGAGACATCGAGGCTGTCGAGGCCGAGCCCCTTGCGGGCCGCCTCGAACACGTCGGGCCCCCCTGCCCCGCCGGAGAGTTGCGCCACCGCCTGGGCCAGTTGCAGCGCCTGGAACGCCGAGAGCCCGGCCGCCGCCTTCTTGAACAGGATGCGCGAGAGGATCTCGTCCTGCGGCAAGCTGGGATCGGAGGAGAGCGCGAAGGCGGGCTGCGCCGCGGGGCCGGTGACCGCGACGCGGGCGGTGACGTCGGCGGCCTTGGTCTCGGCGGCGAAGTCGAGGTCGGGCTGGGCGATGTCGCCTGCGAAGAACACCCGGCCGCGGGTGAAGTCGAGGCGCTGGCCGCCGAGGCTGAACACGCCGCGGCGCAGGGAGAAGTCGCCGTTGGCCTGCGGATCGCGCGAGGAGCCGGTGACATGCAACTCGCCGCCGAGTTCCGCGTCGATGCCGCGCCCGCGCACGAAGATGCGGCTCGGCGCGCTCACGATCACGTCGAGACCGGCATCGAAGGGCGGGGCCGCCTTCTTCCGGCGGCCGGCCGCCTCGATCTGCGCCCTGCGCTCGGCCCGCTTGGCGAGGCGCTCGCGCACCTCAGGCGTCACGTTGACCCGGCGGATGCCCGGCAGCGGCTGCACCGTGGCGGGCAGGCGGTCAGGCACGGACACGTCGATCGAGACGACATCGACCCGGCCCTTGATGGTCGGCTTGCGGGCAAGCGGTCCCGACAGGGCGAGGTTGAGGCTCGACACTGCCGTCATCAGCGGGCTCGAGACCAGTTCGGCCCGGTCGGCGGTGATGCGAAGCGTGCCGGGAAAGCCGGAGGCCGGCTCGACGGCGACGCGCCCGTCCACGGAGAGGCGCCCGCCATTGCGGGTCGCTGCGGTCAGCCGCTCGATGACGATGGTGTCGCCGCGGCCCGTCACCCGGCCCTGGATATCGGTGATGCGGATGCCGTTGATCGGATCGGTGAGGCTGCCGCCCGAAAGCGTCGCCGAGCCTTCCACCTTCGGCGCCGCGACCGTGCCGGTCACGCCCGCATCGAGCACGATGCGGCCGGCAACCCGCTGCCCGCTCGCACTCAGCATCGAGTTGGCGAGCGCCGCGTCGAGGGTGCCGCGGGCGCGGAGACTCAGCCCGCCGCCGGCCTCGACCGGCACGGTGCCCGTCACGGTCACGTCGGCGCCGCGCCCGGCGGAAACCCGCCCATCGATGCTGGCCGCGCCATCAGTGAGCCGGCCGCTCGCCCGCGCGGTGATCGGCGGCAGACCGGCCTTGCGGGTTTCGGGGGTCACGAGGCCGGCAACGGTGAGGGCGTAGCGCCCTTCCGGCCGCGCGGCGGGTCCATGCAGGTCAGCCTCGCCCTCCAGCGTGCCGGAGAGCGCGAGGCTCGGGCTCGCGATCCGCGCAAGCGACAGCGGCAGGGCACGAATGCCGAGCTTGAGATCGAGATCGGACCCCGCCCGCCCCTGCACGCTGACACGGCCGGAGCCGGCGGCGACCACTAGATTCTCGATCAGCGCCGAGCCATCATCAAGGGTGATCGCGGCGGGGCCGGCCAGCGCCAGACGGTCGCCGCCGCGCTGCGCCGAGAACCGCGCGATCTCGATCCGCGTGCGCTCGGCCGGGATCAGCCGCGCGGCACCATCGAGGGCGAAGCCGCGGGCCTGTGCGGTGAGGGTGATGTCGCTTGCCGCCGCGGTGCCGTTGGCGGTGAGCCGCACCGTATCGATGCTTTGGCCAACTGCTACGAGCCGCGCGACGTCGGCATGGCCGTCGATGACCGGATGGGCCCGCAGGTCGCGGCCGGTGAGATCCGCGTCGAGCTTGGCAAGACCGAACGTGTCGTAGCGCAGGCTCGAACCGGTGGCGCGGACCGTCGCGTCCTGGCGCCCGCCCGCGCGGGAAAGGCTCACCGCCGCGTCGAGGCTGCCGCCCATGGGGGCAAGCGCGAGCGGCGACAGGTCGCCGAGATCGCCGGCCCGGACCGTCAGGGCGCCCTCGGCGAGGAGGCTGTCGGCGTTCACGATCGCCTGCCCGTCCGCCGCGACGGAGCCGAGGGCGAAGGCGAGCCGGTCGAGGGCGTAGTCGCTCCGGTTCGGCCGGGCGATGTGGGCCTCGGCCCGCAGCGGCTTTCCGGCGATGTCGCCGGTCATGCGCAGGGTGCCGTCGAGGGCATCGCGCAGGTCGTTCAGCGCCGCATCAAAGCGCAGATCCCGGATCGGACGCCCGTTGGCCGTCACCTCCGGTGCGCGGAGCGCGGCGGTGACGGCCGGCTTGAGCAGGGAGCCCGTCAGCCGCGCATCGGCGCTCGCCGGCCCGGATAGGCGCTCATCGAAGGCAGAGAGGTTCTTGAGATCGACGCGGGCGGCGACGTCTGCGGTCTTCGCGTTCGCCTGTCCCTGGAGGGTGGCGACGAGCCCCGCGCCCTGGAAGCGCAGGCGCTCGAAACCGTAGCCGTCATAGGTCTGCGAGACGCGTCCCGTCAGCGTCGGAGCGCGGCCGACGAGCCGGTCGGCAGTCGCCTCGCCGAGCACGAGACCGCCGCCGCGCAGGTCGAGGTCGGCGGAGAGCGCCTTGCGGGCGGGATCACCGCTCAGGATCGCCTTGGCATCGAGACGGCCGGCGAGGGTCCGGCCTGCGATGCCTGAGAAGGCGCCGACATCGGACAAAGCCGCCTCGAGCGTGCCGGCCAGCGTGTTCTGCCCGATCCGTCCGGCATAGGCGGCGCGGGCCGTATCGGATTCGACGGTCAGGGTCGTGACGTCCAAGACGCCGTCCGAGCCGGCGGCGGCGCGCAGGGTCAGCTTGGCCCGGCTGCCGACAGCGCGGCGCAGGGCCGGATCGGGGAGGCGAAGTCCCTCCACGGCGGCATCGGCGGTGATGGTGAAGCGCTGCGCCTTGTCGGCGCCGGTCGGCTCGACGTTCAGAACGGCATCGACCCGCTCCAGGCTCGATTCGCTGGTGCGCAGGCCGGCCGCCTTGAGATTGCCCTTCACCCGCGGCGCCGAGAGCGGCCCCTTCAGGCTGCCGTCGAAGACGAGGGTGTCCAACTCGGCATCCGCTGCCTTGGTGACGCCGCCCTCGGTCGGGACCGCGCGGGCCGAAATCGTGAAATCCGCCACCCGGTCGGCGGTGAGGGTGCCGCCGATCGCGAGCCGTGCGGTGCGCGAGGCGAGGTCGAGCCGGTCGATGCGGAACGACCCCGTATCGGAGAAGGCCATGCCGCCGTCGAGCTTGGTCTCGCCCGAGAAGATCGCCGCGGCCGGGCCCGGCACGAGGCCCTCGATGCGCGAGGTCAGGTCGAGGCTCAAGCGCCGGTCGGACCCGATGCGCGAGAGGCGCGCGCCGCCCTTCGCACCGATCTCCGGGCCGGCGTCGAAGTCGAGTCGGGCGTTGAAGGAATCGAGGGTGCCGCGACCATCGAGGTCGAAGTTGATCGGCGGCGTGCCGGGGAGGTTCGCCGCCTTCGAGAGGAGCCCGCCCTCCGGCTCGACGAGGCTGGCTTTCACCTCAAGGCGCTCGCCCTTAGGCACGAACAGGAGGCGGGCGATGAAGCGCCCGGCCGCGTCGAGGCGGCGGAAATCCGCGCTGACATCGAGTCCTTCGGACGGGTTGCCGAGCGTGGCCTTGCCCTCACCCGCGAGCCGTGCCGGCTGGCCGGCGACGCTCTCGCCCAGCACCAGTTCGGCTAGCGCGAAGCTCTTGATCTCGACCTTCACCGGCAGGTCCGGCAGCAGGCTGCCATCGGGCTCGGCCTCGGCCGGCGTCGGGCCTGGCACCGGCTTGCGCAGCACTTCGAGACGGCCAATCTCCAAGGTGTCGACTTCGAGCCGGCCGGACAGCAGGGCGAGGCGCCGCCAGACCAGGCGGGCGCGGTCGAGCTTCAGCCACGGGCCGTCGGAATCGCTGATGACCACGTCGCGGATCGTGGCGTCCGAGGACAGGGCGCCATCGACGGCGCCGATCGTGACCTGCGACGAGGGCGTCGAGAGCGCCTTCGACAGGAGGCCGCCGAGCACGGTCTTCTCGCCATCGGCGGCGCGGGTGCCATCGGTGGTGATGAAGGCGGCGAAGATCAGTGCGATCGACAGGAATGCGGCCGCAACCGCCGCTCGGCCGTAGGCTCGGCTCCGCCCCTCGCCCGCAGGCAGGCTGCGCCGGTGTCGTCCGCGAGCAGAGAACGCCATTCAGAACGCCTGTCCGAGACTGATATACAGGGCGGCCGGCAGCTCGCGGTTTCCCTTGATCCGGTCGAGCGGGAAAGCGAGGTCGGCGCGGATCGGACCGATGCCGGTGTAGTAGCGCAGGCCGATGCCCGCCGCCTTGCGGATACGCTCATCGAAATCCGGCAGCGTCGAGGCGAAGGCGGTGCCCGCGTCGAAGAAGGGTACGATGCCGATCGTGTCGGTGATCTTGATGCGGGCCTCGATCGAAGCCTCCAGCAAACTGCGCCCGCCGATCGGCAGATTGAACGGGCCGCGAGGCCCCAGCGTGCGGAAGGCAAAGCCGCGGACCGAGCCGCCGCCACCGGCAAAGAAACGGAAATTGTCGGGGATCTCGTCGAGCCGCGCGCCCGAAACCGAGCCGAAGCCGACACGCCCGGCGAGCACGTATTTCGCCTCGTCATCGAGCGCGTAGTAGGTCGAGCCCTGGGCCTTCGCGACGAAGATGCCGGGATCCGAGCCGAGGAAGCCGGGATAGGGCGCGGCCGAGGCGATCACCCGGAAACCCTCGGTGGGGTCGAGCAGGCTGTCGGTCGAGTCGTAGGTCACCGAGAGCGGCACGCCGATCAGCCGGTAATCGACGGTGCCGATGGCATCCTTCGAGCGGCCGACCTGTCCGTCGAGGCCGATCTGGGCCGAGAACGTGTCGGAGAAGCGGTGGCGGACCGCGACCGAGGCCCCGGCCGCGTCCACGAAGTAGCTCTGCTGCACCTCGCGGGTCACGAAGAGGTTCGCCAGCAGGTCGTTGCGGGTGCCGCCGAGCGCCGGCTTCACGAAGGTCGCCGAGAGGCGTCCGCCAAGGCCGGTCGTGTCGATGCCGGCGAGCTTTCGCTGGGTCGCGAACGGATCGTAGCCGAGGCCGAGATAGTAGATGTCGGCATCGAGCCGCAGCATCTCGCCGCCGCCCCAGAGGTTGCGGTTGGCATAGTAGGCGCGCACGCCCGGCCCATCGACGGTGGAGTAGCGCGCCGAGACGCCGATGAGGTTGCGCTCGCGCTCGCTCACCTCGACGAAGATCGGCAGGTTGCCCTGCGCATCGAGGCTCTCGTCCTCGCGCACGCGGACCGCGCCGAGGCCCTCGATGCGAGCGACGGAGCGACGGATGTCGGAGACCGCCTTCGGCGAGTAGGGATCGCCGGGCTCGGAATAGATGAACGAGCGGATCACCGCCGGGTCGATGCCGTCGGTCGCCTTCACCGACACCTCGCCGAGGCCCGCCATCGGTCCGGGATCGATGGTGAAGGTCACGTCCATGACGTGCGCCGCATCGTCGACGACGGGATCACGCGTCACGGCCTTGGCGAAGGGGTGGCCAAGAGCGCGGAAGCGATCGACGATTTTCGCCTCGCGGGCGAGCACAGTCGCCGAGCGGGCCGGAACGTCGTCGCCGGTCCGGGTGAAGCGCTCGGGCAGTACCTCCTCCGACAACGGCCGGCCGCGGGGGTCGAGGACGGTGACGGTGCGCAGGGTGTAGGCGGGACCGAGATCGACCGCGATCTTGACCGGCACCAGCGTGCGCGCGCGCGCGTTCTCGGCGACACGTGCGGCGGCAACCAGCGAGGCCTCGCCGCCGACCGGCACTCCGTCGATGCGGATCGAAACGGTGCCCTGATAATAGCCGTAACCGGAGAGCACATCGGTCAGGCGGCGCAGATCCGCTTCGGCGCGCCGCACCAGCCCCTCGCCGTCCGGCGGCGCCTCCTGGCGCAGGCGGTAGAGGGTCGAGGTGTCCTGCAGAGCCCGCAGGATATCCGAATCGTCGGTGCCGGTGAACCGCAGGCTATAGGGCAGTGCCGTCGCGCTCGGGGCCGGCGGCTCCTCTTCCGAGCCGAACAAGCCGAACAGGTCGAAGGCGGCCGCCGGACGCGGCAGAAGGACCAGGGTCGCGACACTCAGAAGAACGCCACCAAAGACCGGCGAACGCAGCAGGCAGTTCATCCGGACATGCATTCGCTGGGCGGGGTCCGTGGCTCGTGACGGGCGATGCCTCCAAAAAGCATCCAGATGTTAAGTACCCGTCGATCCCTTGCGCCGCTACCCCGGCCCTGCTTGGCACAGTGCATGATCGAGGAATGGTGAGCGGACAACGCACCGGTGTACCCGGCGGGCCGCAGTTCGGGCGGTCGCCTTGATCCGCAACGCGTTCGCGGACGCGGTGCTACTCTTCGTCTTCGACGACAGTGATCTGAGTGGGCAGCGGCAGGCTGATCGTGCAGCGCAGTCCCTGCGGCTCGAACGAGAGGGTCGTCTCGGCCTTCAACTCATAACGAAGGCTGCGTGTGAGCACTTCGGTGCCGAAGCCACAGTGAGACGGCACCGGTGGGAGGTTCGCGAGACCGCTTTCTTCCCAGACAAAGGTCAGTTGCGGGCGAGTTCCGGACGGCTCGGTCGGCGGCGACAGCGTCCAGCTCACGTGGATGCGGCCGTGCGGCACCGTCAGGGCGCCATGCTCGACGGCATTCACGGCCAGTTCGTGGATGGCCATGGCGAGCACCTCCGCGGCGCCTGGGCGCAGAAGGAGGCTCGGACCGGAAATCGCGACCTGCTCACCCTCACGCGCCAGATGGACCAGTAGTTCGTCCGCGACGAGGGAATGCAGGGTGATCCCTTCGGGTACGCTGCGCATCAGCGCATTGAGCACGTGGGCGAGCGCGTCGAGCCGCCCATCGAGATGGGCGACATAGGTCTCCACCGAGTCGCTGGTCTCGGCGGAGCGACGGATGATCGCCCGCAGCATGGACAGCGTGTTGCGCACCTTGTGGCGCAGCTCCGCGGGCAAGCCCGTCTCATCGAGGAAGCGGCGCAGGCGCCGATTCTCGGCCTCCAGCTCCTCAATACGTGCGTCGCGCGGATCCTGGTTCATGACTTAGCCGTTCGCTGACCTCGTTGAGATGAATCGGCCAACGGCCGATCTTTAATCCTCATCCGTATTCAATGGATTGCGCTCGTAATGCAGATAAGCCGGGTCGAAGAGCGAAGTGGCTTGGAGTGCCGAAAAGTCTGGTATCGTCAATTGTCGACCACGCAGGCGGATCAAGCCCGCCGCCCGCAATTCTTTGAGGGTGCGATTGATGTGGACGGTCGAAAGCCCCATCGCATCCCCGAGATCGGCCTGGGTGATCGGGAATTCGCAACTCGTGTCGTTCGTCAGTCCGACGGCGCGCAGGCGCAGGAACAGTTCGCAGAACAGATGCCCGAGCCGCTCAGTCGCCAGCCGCTGACCGAGGCTGACGGTCCATTCGCGCTGAGTCGCAGCCGTCACGAGCATTTCCCACCACAACGCCTCCGCCACGCGCGGGAACTGCTGGGCGAGCTCCCGTATGGCGGTTTCCGAAATCTCGGCGAGCACCACCGAGGTCAGCGTGCCGAGCGAGTGGTCCATCTTCCGCAGAACGAAGACATGCGGATCGCAGAGATCACCGGGCAGGAAGATCGAGATGACCTGACGGCGCCCGTCCTCGAGCTGCTTGTAGCGGCAGGCCCAGCCTTCGAGCACGACGTTGACGTGACGCGGCCAGTCGCCATCACGGACCACGTCCTCACGCGGTCCGAGTCTTCGTGTCGGCTGAGCAATCTTCTCCAACGCCTGCTTCTCTTCGGAAGTGAGGCGGATGAAGTTTTCCAGCTTGCGGACGAGCGGGTTTGCCACTGGGTTTCCTTGGCCTAATCGCCACAACCTAGCGCTCTGAAAATCTGGCGGAACTAACGCACGTTAATTTTGCGCGGGAAAGCGTTAAGCTGTGAACAGAATCGTGGCGTATGGCTAAGGCGAAAGGTCAGTACGCCGGCGCTTCAGCTTGCTTCGTAGGAGTCGCTCAGGTCGCTTGCAGCCGCCACGATCAGCCGAAACAGACGTAATTTTTTAGCAAGCGTCGCAGGCCGAAAAACTCGGCACCAGACGACATAAACGGCTGCAATCGTGCAACGTGGAGTTTGGTGGGGGAAGTAGGACTCGAACCTACGAAGCTTACGCAGCGGATTTACAGTCCGCCCCCTTTGCCGCTCGGGACATTCCCCCAAACCGGGTCACCGCGTGTCGTTCGCGGCGGGCGAGGCCCTTATGATTAGGGCGCGATCGGGTGTCAACCGATCTGCCCGGCCCAATTTCTATCCACAGGGCGCCACGTCGCAGATTCGCACCTGGGCCCGCTCCGCCCCGCGCCAGCGGTCGCACGACAGCGTTCCTGCGACGTGGAAGCTCCGGCCGATTCCGCCGAGCAGGGCGACGCCCAACGGACCCTGCGCGGCACGGAAGGCGATCGCGCCGACCGCTTGCCCGTCACCGCTGACGAGGCGGGCGCGGACATGCCCGTTGCCGACGATCCCGGCATCGACGATGCGGTGGCGGGGCAAGGCCATCACCGGCTCGGGCGCCCCCTGCCCGAACGGGCCGGCCCGCTGAATCAAGCGCACCAGTTCGGCGGTCGCGCCTCCGGCACTCACGGTGCCGTCGATCAGCAGCGCCTCGGCGGCCCGGGCCCGGCCGACTGCCTCGACGAGATCGTGGGTGAGGCTCTCCCCGAAGGCGGCGAGGCCTCCGGGCGGGAGGGTCACGCCCGCGGCCATGGCATGCCCGCCGCCCTTGACCGCGAGGCCCGCCTCGACCGCGCCGCGCACGGCACCGCCGAGATCCGCACCGACGACCGAACGGCCGGAGCCGACGGCGCTGCCATCGGGCTTGATCGCGAAGGCGAAGGCCGGCCGGCCGAACCGCTCCTTGAGGCGGGCGGCGATGAGGCCGACGATGCCGGGATGCCATTCGGGCGAGGCGGCGATCAGGACCGGACGGTCCGGATCGCGGGTCAGATGGGCATCCATCTCCGCCTCGGCCTCGGCGACCGCCTGCGCCTCGATGGCCTGCCGCTCACGGTTGAGCCGATCGAGTTCGTCGGCGATGCGACGGGCCTCCATCGGGTCGGCGGTGGTGAGCAGCCGCGCGCCGAGACCGGCACCGCCGATCCGCCCACCGGCATTGATGCGCGGCCCGACGAGAAAGCCGAGATGCCACGCTTCCGGCGGTTCGCTCAGTCCGGCCGCGTCGAGTAGCGCCGCCAGTCCCGGACGCCCACGTCCGCGCATCACCGCAAGCCCCTGGACGACGAAGGCCCGGTTGAGACCGGTGAGCGGCACCACGTCGGCGACGGTGGCAAGCGCCACGAGATCGAGGAAATCGGTGAGGCGCGGCTCGGCGGATGTTGCGAAGACGCCGTCCCGCCGCAGCCGACGGGCCAGCGCAACGAGGGTCATGAAGACCACGCCCGCCGCACAGAGATGGCCGAGGCCGGACAGGTCGTCGAGACGGTTCGGATTGACCAGGGCCCGCGTCTGCGGAAGCTCCTCCGGCGCGCCGTGGTGGTCGAGCACGATCACGTCGAGGCCTAGCGCCGCGGCCGCGGCCAGCGGCTCGTGGCCGGCGGTGCCGCAATCGACACAGACGAGCAGGCCCGCGCCCTCCTCCCGCAGGGTCGTGACGGCGCCGACATTGGGGCCGTACCCTTCCGTAATGCGGTCGGGGATGTGGATGCGCACCGGCACGCCGAGCGCCCGGAGATAGTCGGCGAGCAGGGCCGCGCTCGACGCGCCGTCGACGTCGTAATCGCCGAAGATCGCCACCGCTTCGCGGGCGCGCACGGCATGGGCCAGCCGCTCGACCGCCGCTTCCATATCTACGAGCACCGACGGGTCCGGCATCAGGTCGCGCAGGCGCGGGGCGAGATAGGCGTCCGCCTCCGCCGGCCGCACGCCGCGCCCGACGAGGACGCGCGCGAGCAGATCGGGCAGGCCATAGGCCTGCGTCATCGTCACGGCGAGCGCTTGGAGGCCGGGATCGCCGCAGCGCTCGCGCCACGGCCGCCCGAGCGCCGAGGCGGTGACGTCGAGGAACGGACGCGGGAGGTCCGAGGACGGATCGATGAGCATGGCGGCGGTCACGGCGCCGACCATAGTCGTTTCCGCGGCCGAAGACTGCGCCCCGCAAACGACAGCGGGGCGGACGATTGCTCGCCCGCCCCGCCGCGCTGCCCGTCGTTTGGACGGGTCAGAGGTTCTTGACGATCGAGTCGACGACCTTCTTGGCGTCTCCGAACAGCATCATCGTGTTGTCGCGGAAGAACACCTCGTTCTCGACGCCGGCATAGCCCGAGCCCATGCCGCGCTTGATGAAGAGGACGGTCTTGGCCTTCTCCACGTCGAGGATCGGCATGCCGTAGATCGGCGAGGCCTTGTCGGTCTTGGCGGCCGGGTTGGTGACGTCGTTGGCGCCGATCACGAAGGCCACGTCGGCCTGCGGGAACTCGCCGTTGATGTCTTCCAGCTCGAACACCTCGTCATAGGGCACGTTGGCTTCGGCCAGGAGCACGTTCATGTGCCCCGGCATGCGGCCCGCCACCGGGTGGATGGCGTACTTCACCTCCACACCTTCCTTCTTCAGCAGGTCCACCATCTCGCGAAGGCTGTGCTGAGCCTGGGCAACCGCCATGCCGTAGCCCGGCACGATGATGACGCGCTCGGCGTTCTTCATGATGTAGGCCGCGTCGTCGGCCGAACCCTGCTTGACGGGGCGCGTCTCGACCTGGCCGCCACCGGCCGCCGCAGCGGAATCACCGCCGAAGCCGCCGAGGATGACCGAGATGAACGACCGGTTCATCGCCTTGCACATGATGTAGGACAGGATCGCGCCCGAGGAGCCGACCAGCGAACCCGTGATGATGAGCGCGAGGTTGCCCAGGGTGAAGCCGATGCCGGCCGCCGCCCAGCCCGAGTAGGAGTTCAGCATCGAGACGACGACGGGCATGTCCGCGCCGCCGATCGGGATGATGAGCAGCCCGCCGAGGGTGAAGGACAGGAGCACGATCAGCCAGAAGACCAGCTTGCTCTCGTTGCCGATGAACACGGCAATCAGCACCACCAGGGCGATGCCCAGCGCGATGTTGATGGCGTGCCGCTGCGGCAGCATGATCGGCTTGCCGGACATGCGCCCGTCGAGCTTGGCGAAGGCGATGACCGAACCGGTGAAGGTGATCGCGCCGATCGCCGCGCCCAGCGCCATCTCGAACAGCGACTCCTTGTGGATGTGGCCGTTCTCGAGGATGCCGACTGCCTGTGGGGCGTAGAGCGTCGCTGCCGCACCCGCCACGGCGGCGAGGCCGACGAGCGAGTGGAAAGCCGCGACGAGCTGCGGCATCGCCGTCATCGGCACCCGCTTGGCGATCACGGCGCCGGCGCCGCCACCGATCCCGAGGCCGAGCAGCACCAGGATCCAGGCGCCGAGTCCCGCCGGCGGATGACCGACCAGGGTCGTGAGCACGGCAAGCGCCATGCCGATCATGCCGTACAGGTTACCCTGTCGCGACGTGGTGGGGTGCGAGAGCCCCCGCAGCGCCATGATGAACAGGACGCCGGCGACGATGTAGAGAAGGGATGAGACGTTTTCCGACATCGCCTCAGGCCTTCTTCTTGTACATGCCGAGCATGCGCTGGGTCACGAGGAAGCCGCCGAAGATGTTCACGGAGGCGAGGACGATACCGATGAAGCCGAAGAAACGGGCCCAGCCGGTGCCCTTCTCGATGAGCGGCACGCCGGCCGCCAGGAGCGCGCCGACGATGATGACCGACGAGATCGCGTTGGTCACCGACATCAGCGGCGTGTGCAGGGCCGGGGTCACCGACCAGACGACGTAATAGCCGACGAAGATCGCGAGGACGAATATCGCGAGCTGGAACACCGTGGGATCGACGGCGCCATGGGTGGCGGCGGCGATGCCGTGCCCGAGCGAGTCGGCGATCGACTGCGCCTGGGCGGCGTTCTGATGGGCGATGTCAGCCGCGGCGCGCGCGGCCGAGGCAGCGGCCTGGGCCTGCTCTGCAGGTGAGACGGGCGGAAGGGGGGTTGCCATGGTGAGATCCTCCGCGACCGATCAGGCTTTGGGCTGAAAGTTGGGGTGGACCACCTGACCGTCGCGGGTCAGATTGGTGGCCTTGACGAGTTCGTCGTCCCACTGCACCGCCAGCGCCTTCGACTCCTTGTCGATCAGGGTCTCGACGAAGGCGTAGAGGTTGCGGGCGTAGAGGCTCGACGCCGTGGCCGCGAGGCGGCCCGGCACGTTGACGTGGCCGACGATCTTCACGCCGTTGCCGACGGTGACGATCTCACCCGCCTTGGCACCGGCGACGTTGCCGCCGCGCTCGACCGCGAGGTCGACGAGCACCGAACCGGGCTTCATCGAAGCAACCATCTCCTCGGAGACGAGCTTCGGCGCGGGCCGGCCGGGGATCAGCGCCGTGGTGATGACGATGTCCTGCTTGGCGATGTGGCCCTTGACCAGCTCCGCCTGCTTCTTCTGGTACTCGGCCGACATCTCCTTGGCGTAGCCGCCGGAGGTCTCGGCCTGCTTGAACTCGTCGTCCTCGACGGCGACGAACTTGGCGCCGAGCGATTCGACCTGTTCCTTGGTGGCGGGCCGCACGTCAGTGGCGGTCACCACGGCACCCATGCGGCGGGCGGTGGCGATGGCCTGGAGGCCGGCGACGCCGACGCCCATGATGAAGATACGCGCGGCCGGAACGGTGCCGGCGGCGGTCATCATCATCGGCAGGGAGCGGCCGTACTCGGCGGCGCCATCGACCACGGCGCGGTAGCCGGCGAGGTTCGCCTGCGAGGAGAGGACGTCCATCACCTGCGCGCGGGTGATGCGAGGCATCAGCTCCATGGCGAAGGTGTTGACGCCCGCCTCGGCGGCGGCCTTCAACTCGTCCTCGTGTCCGTAGGGGTCCATGATCGCGATGACCGTGGCGCCCTTCTGGATCTTGCCCAGTTCCTCGGCGTTGGGACGGCGGACCTTCAGGACGAGGTCGGCGCCGGAGAGAGCCTCATCGGCGCTCCCGGCGATCTTGGCGCCGGCGGCTTCGTACTCGCCATCGGGAACGCCGGCCTTGGCGCCGGCCCCCGATTGCACGACGACATCGGACCCCAGACTTATGAACTTCTTGACCGTTTCTGGGACGGCCGCGACCCGTGGTTCTATCGGGTCCGTCTCCGTCAAGACGGCAATACGCATCAGTTGCTCCCGTTCTTACAGCCGCCTTTCGGCGTGCCGGTATCCGAGCTTGCTGGGAAGTTCAGATCTGGAAAGGGCCGACGCGAGGGGTCGGCCCGGAAGTCTCGATCCTCAGCTGAGGAAGAGAATCGCGAGGAGTGCGGCGAAAACGAAGGCTTGGGCCTTCCAGCCGATGGCGGGGACGAAGGCACCGACGGCCGCGGCCACCCAGGAGACCAGCACGCCGATGATCGCGGTCACCCACGCTTCGTGCACGCCGCCGATGGCGAGAGCCGTCACCCAGCACAACACCGTGACGGTACCGATTTCGACGAAGCGGACGAAGCCCCGATAGGTCTGCTCGTGGGTCTTCTCGTCCATCGCCGGGCTGTAGTGCAGGCCGGTGAGGGTCTTCGTGTCCGCCATTGCGCGCCCGTTCCCTGGTATCGTTTTGCTTGTCACGCGCGGATTTAGCGCAACGCTTATCCGCGAGCAATCAGCTTGACGCTCAGGTACACATGTCGTGAGCCGGCTTTTGTCACACCGGATCGGGCAATCCGACCGCGGCCAGCGCCGCCCCCTGCCGCTCGGAAAGCGTGTCGAGCGAGAAGCGCTCGATCTCGGCTTCGAACAGTTGGTGGTAATTCAGTTCGGAGCGCAGGTGCAGGAACACCGCGCCGAGCCCGACCGCGGCCCGATCCATGAACACGAATTCCTGCGGAACCGTGACCGGGCCCTTCTCCTTCAGCGCCTGATGCACGGAAAACGCCTCGCGCCGTCCGTAGGCGCCGGGATCGATCCCGTCGGCGACGGTGCGGGTGCGATCCTCCAAGAGCGGGCCGTAGATGAAGCGGGCCCAGATGTTGAGGATGTCGATGGTTTCGTTGTCGAGCTTCTTGAAGCCCCAGACTTCGTAGGCGTGGACAACCCGCGCGCGATCGTCTTCCAGTAGGCCGCGGTAGAGATCGACCACACCGCCGACGAAGCGGGGATGGAAGATGCGCACGCAGCCATAATCGAGCAGGTTGATGCCCTGCGCTTCGCCGCCCTCGGAGAAGACGGTGTAATTGCCGAGATGCGGATCGCCGTGGATCACGGCTGCGCGGCTGAAGGGATGCCACCAAGCCCGGAACATCGCCTGAGCGAGTCGGTTGCGGATCTCGATCGGGCTCTGGGTGAAGTTCAGGATCTTCTCGCCGTCGAGCCAGCCGAGGGTGAGAAGCCGCTTCGTCGACAGATCGGAATGCACCGCGGGCACCCGCACGGAATCGATGTCCTTGAGCACGTCGCCATAAAGGGCCGCGTGCTTGGCCTCGCGGCCGTAATCGAGTTCCTCGCGCACCCGCGCACCGATTTCCTTGGCGATCTCGGAGGTGTCGAGCCAGGAATTCATGCGCCGGTGGAGCGCGAAGGCGACCTGAAGCTGCTTGAGGTCCGCCTCGACCGCCGACTGCATGTCGGGATACTGGAGCTTACAGGCGAGCGGGGCGCCATCGCGTGACTGAGCGCGGTGGACCTGCCCGAGCGAGGCGGCGGCGGCCGGCTTGAGATCGAAGCTGCCGAAGCGGCTCTGCCAGTCGGCGCCGAGTTCGGCCATCATTCGGCGCTTGACGAAGGCCGCGCCCATCGGAGGCGCGTCGGCCTGGAGTTTCTGCAGTTCGGCCGCATACTCCGGCGGAAGCAGGTCCGGCACGGTGGCGAGCAGTTGCGCCACCTTCATGATCGGCCCCTTGAGGCCACCGAGCGCCTGGGCCAGAGCCGCCGCGTTGTTCAGGCTCGCGCCGTCCTTGCCGCCGAACAGGCGTGCGGCCGCCATCCGCGCGGCCACCCCTCCGACATTGGCGCCGACGCTGGCGTAGCGGCTCGCGCGGGCGGTGAAGCGGTTGGCTTCGCGGTCGGTCTCGGCCATGGATTCGGATCGATTCCTATCGGGATTCGACCGGAGATAGGCGCTGCCCGGTCGCGCGCCCAGGGCGCTGGGACGGCGCGCCGCGGGCCTCGCTACGCTTTCGGCCAGTTATCGCGAATCCAGCGGGTCAGGCCGGATTCATCGATCTCGCCCGCGGCGAGACCGAGGATGATGGCTGTCGCCTCTGCCGGGTCCGGCTCGAAGGGGATGTCGTTCAGCAACAGGAACCCCATCATCGCCATGAAACCTGCCCGCTTGTTGCCATCCATGAAGGGGTGATTACGGACGACGCCGAAGGCGTAGGCAGCCGCTAGTTCGGCAAGTTCTGCTTGCTCGTATCGCCAACGGTTGATCGGCCGCCCGACGGCCGACTCGAGAGCCCCCCGATCGCGAAGACCCACCGCTCCGCCGAAGATCCGAAGCTGACGGGCGTGGGCGTCCTCCACGTCCTCGACCGTCAGCCATTCGGGCTCAGTACCGTCCGATACCTCAAGATCTGCGCTCACTTCGCCAACTCGGTCAGAGTTGACCGGTAGCGGACCATGACATCTTCCATGATCTTGGCGACCTTGTCCCGATGGCCGCCATCCGGCTCCGCAGGAAGCTCCCAAATCGTACCGGATTTCACGAACCGTGCTTTCCGCACGCGTCCACGGCGCTTCTCGCCACGAGCATCCCGGGCAATCCGAAACCCGCGGGCCGTCAGAAGATCACCGATCAGCGCCCCAGCCGACTGAATCGCATAATTCCGAATGCCGGGATCGAGCTTTTCGATGATCGGCTCGATCTCCCAAACGGCCGCCTGGACCGCTGGGATCTCGAGCCTGCTGAGCAACTCATATTGTGGGAGCATCTCCGCACGGCTCAGAACGTCCTTGATAGGCCGGGCATCCGGCCGCTCGAAAAATGCAGCGTGACTGGCATTCATGTGAACCTCCCGATGAAAGCACACATGTAGCCCGCAACGCAATATTTGGTCAACGTTGCGCTGTGCCACGTAGCTAGGTCAATTGTGTTCCATCGCCTCCAGCTCTGCGATCATCCCCTCGATCATCCCGAGCCCGATCTGCCAGAAGCCGGGATCGCTGGCGTCGAGTCCGAACGGCTTCAGCAACTCGCCGTAGGGCTTCGAGCCGCCAGCCGAGAGCAGGGCGAAGTAGCGCTCGACGAAGCCGGGCTCGGCGCGGGCGTAGACGCCGTAGAGCGAGTTCACGAGACAATCGCCGAACGCGTAGGCGTAGACGTAGAACGGCGAGTGGATGAAGTGCGGGATGTAGGCCCAGAACGGCTCATAGCCTTTATCGAGGGTGATCGCCGGGCCGAGGCTCTCGGACTGCACCGACATCCAGAGCTCGTTGATCTGCTCAGCCGTCAGCTCGCCCTTGGCGCGGGCGAGGTGGACCTTCCGCTCGAACGAGTAGAACGCGATCTGGCGCACCACCGTGTTGATCATGTCCTCGACCTTGGCCGCGAGCATCGCCCGGCGCTGGGTCGGGTCCGTGGTCTGGCCCAGCAGCCGCTGGAAGGTCAGCATCTCGCCGAACACGCTCGCGGTCTCGGCCAGCGTCAGCGGGGTCGGCGCCATCAGCGCGCCGTTGGGGGCGGCGAGCACCTGATGCACGCCGTGGCCGAGTTCGTGCGCGAGAGTCATCACGTCGCGCGGCTTGCCCTGGTAATTCACCAGCACGTAGGGGTGAGCCGAGGGCACGGTCGGATGCGCGAAGGCGCCGGGTGCCTTGCCGGGCCGGGTCGGCGCATCGATCCAGCGACCGTCGAAAAACTTTTTGGCGATGCCGGCCATATCTGGTGAGAAGGCGTCGTAGGCCTCCAGCACCGTGTCACGGGCCTGCGCCCAGGGAATCGTGCGCTGCTCGACCTTCGGCAGCGGCGCGTTGCGGTCCCAGTAGGGCAGCGCCTCGACACCGAACCACTTGGCCTTGAGCCGGTAATAGCGGTGCGAGAGACGCGGATAGGCCGCGCGCACGGCCTCGACCATGGCGGCCACGACCTCCGGCTCGACGCGATTCGAGAGGTGGCGGGCATCGGCCACGTCCTTGAAGCCGCGCCAGCGGTCGGAGATTTCCTTGTCCTTGGCCAGCGTGTTGGTGATCAGCGTGAAGATGCGCAGATTCGCCCGCAGGGTCTCGCCGAGTGCCTGCGCCGCCTCCTGGCGCACCGCCCCGTCCGAATCGACGAGCTTGTTGAGTGCCGGCTCCAGCGTCAGACGCTCGCCCTGGACCGAGAAGCGGAGCGAGGCGATCGTTTCGTTGAACAGCCGGTCCCAGGCGGCGTTCGAAGTCACCGACTTGTCGAGGAACAGCTTCTCCGTGCGGTCGTCGAGCTGGTGCGGCTTCTCGCGCCGCAGATCCTCGATCCAGGGGCGGTAATGGGCCAGCGGCCCGTCCGCCATCGCCGCGTCGAGCACCGCATCCTCGACGCGGTTCAATTCCAGGCCGAAGAACAGCAGGTCACCCGAGGCCGTGGTCAGCCGCTCGCGGGTGTCGCCGTAGAACTTGGCGCGGGTCTCGTCCGTCGTATCGCCGGAATAGACGAGACCGGCATAGGACATCAGCCGCCCCATCAGATCCTCGATCCGCTCGAAGGTCTGCACCGCCTCGCCGAGGACGGACGAGGCATCCGGCCCCGCCGCGATCTCGGCGATCCGGCCCGCATAACGTTCGGCGAAGGCCCGGCTCTCGGCCTCGGCCCGGTCGAGATCCTCGCGGAAGGCCGGCGCGTCCATGCTCGGATAGAGGTCGGTGAGGTCCCATTCCGGCAGCACGCCGAGATCGGCCGCCTGGATCGCGCTGCGCACCGCCGCGAGTTCCTCAGCCTCTCTCGGCAAGTCCGGCGACAGGGCGGCGAAAACGGCTCGGCTCGACATGATGTGCTGTTTCCTCGACATGGTGGACCGCCGCTTCGGCATCGGGCGCGCCAGCGCGGTCAGGGGCAGATATCGAGCGCAGGACCGTCGCGATCAACCGCGCTCCGCAATCTGGGGCGCATGACCGCCTACGGAAGGTGCCCCTGGACGCGCGGTCACGTCGATAGGAGCGCCGTGCGGGCTAAATTCGAGCGTCGTTAAGCGGCGCTTTACGCTCTTGGGCGACCCTGTGCCTCGAAACGAAACAGCCGCCGCCATGCGCCGCCGGTCTCCGCTGGGAGGCCGGGTCGGCCCGCGGCCGGTTTGAGCGGAAAGCGAGGCGCCCCGCATGTCGACCACCGTTCTCATCATCGACGACGATCCCGTGCAGCGTCGCCTCGCCGAGGCAATGGTGCGCCGCCTCGGTTTCCAGGCACAGATTGCGGAGAACGGCCATGACGGGTTGAACCTCCTGCGCAGCGGCGAGAGCGTCGATGTCGTGCTGCTCGATCTCGTCATGCCCGGTGGCATGGACGGGCTGAGCGTGCTGGCCGAGATGCGCAAGAGCGGCATCGATACCCCCGTCATCGTGCAGACCTCGAACGGCTCCATCGACGCGGTGGTGAACGCCATGCGGGCGGGTGCCGTCGATTTCGTGGTCAAGCCGGCCGGTGCCGAGCGGCTCCAGGTCTCGATCAAGAACGCCCTGCGGGTCGATCAGCTCGAGGAGGAGGTGCGCCGGATGCGCCGTCGCGCCTCGGGCGCGCTGGGCTTCAAGGATCTCGCCTCGAAGAGCCCGGACATGGAGCGGGTGATTCGGCTGGCCGAACGGTCGGCGAAATCGAACATTCCCGTCCTGATCGAGGGCGAGTCAGGCGTTGGCAAGGAAGTGCTGGCGCGCGCGATCCAAGGCTCGGGCGACCGGCGCGGCAAGGCCTTCGTCACCGTCAATTGCGGGGCGATCCCCGAGAACCTCGTCGAATCGACCCTGTTCGGTCACGAGAAGGGCGCCTTCACCGGCGCCACGGAGAAGCATGTCGGCAAGTTCGTCGAGGCCTCAGGGGGCACCCTGTTCCTCGACGAGATCGGCGAGCTGCCCCTCGACGCACAGGTGAAGCTGCTGCGGGCGCTGCAGGAGGGCGAGGTCGATCCCGTCGGCGGCAAGCGCGCCGTGCGCGTCGATATCCGCCTGATCTCGGCCACCAACCGCTCGCTGCTCGACCTCGTGAAACAGGGCAAGTTCCGCGAGGATCTCTATTACCGCCTCAACGTCTTCCCCATGACGCTGCCGCCGCTGCGGGCGCGGCGCGAGGACATTCCGGATCTCGTCCGCTCGTTCTGCGCGCGGTTCGCGGCGGAAGAAGGCAAACGCCTGCGCGGCATCACGGCCGAGGCGATGGCATTGCTCTCGCGTTATCCCTGGCCCGGCAACGTACGCCAGCTCGAGAATGCGCTGTTCCGTGCGGTCGTGCTCGCCGACGGTGATGAGCTGACGGTTGCCGAGTTTCCGCAGATCGCGGCGCAGGTCGAGGGCTTCGACGTCCGCATCCCGCCGCTGCCGACGCAGGCCGCCCTGCCCGCGGGCGGCCTCGAGCCGGTGCGGGAGATCGTCCGCGTCGAGGTGCGCGATCCCCACGCCATGTCGCTCGTCGTCGAGGACACCGGCGACATGAAGACGATGGAAGCCGTCGAGGCGGAGGTGATCCGCTTCGCCCTGCAATTCTACCGCGGCCGAATGTCCGAAGTCTCCCGCCGCCTCGGAATCGGCCGATCGACCCTCTACCGCAAACTCAAGGAGCTCGGCCTCGACGACGAGGAGCGTTCCGAGGACGCCGCCTGAGGCCGACAGTCGTTCAAAGCACCGTCCCGAAAGGCAGTCGCCGGCTTTCGGGACAATGCGAAAACAAGAGGCAAACGCATCGTCCTCGATCCGATATCAAGGACGATGCGCGTGCCGCGGCTGTTCGCCTTCAGGTTCCGGCCTGGCTGCGGCATGTGGTCGTGTGGTTGCGCACGGCCGTGCTTCGGCCGATGATCTTTAAGCAGAGCTGCGGCAGTCTCGGCCGTATCCAGGGAGTTGCCGACATGCGCGCTGCATCGGAAGCCGGAACGGGCATCGTGCGGACCCTGTCCGTTGCGCTGGCGGCCCTCCTCGCTTTCAGCCAAGCCCCGGCCCGTGCCGAGGAAGCGCCTGCCGCGACGGAGTCCGGCGTCGTTATCCGTAAGGCCGCTGTCGACGTTGCCAACGAGCCGGTGGTCACGCCCGACGCCTCCAACGGCGCGGCACCGGCCGCCGATGCGCCTCCGCCCCCCGCAGAGCCGGCGCCCGCGCCCGCGGCCGAAGGGCCACCGGCCCCGGTCGCGCCGAGCGAGCCGCTTCCGGCGGCGGTTTATGCGCGCCTCAACGACACCGCGCCGCTGCTGCAACG
Source organism: Methylorubrum sp. SL192 (assembly GCF_026672325.1). Lineage (NCBI taxonomy): Bacteria > Pseudomonadati > Pseudomonadota > Alphaproteobacteria > Hyphomicrobiales > Methylobacteriaceae > Methylorubrum > Methylorubrum sp. SL192. The sequence goes on along the minus strand of NZ_JAPPQV010000003.1, from coordinate 1,960,203 downwards.
CCTGACCGGCAAGGACCGCGAGGCGATCCAGGCCTTCTACGCGCTCGGCAACTTCAAGCCGGTCTGGATCGAGAACCGCGCCTTCACCGCCGCCGCCAACGCGGCCATCGCCCGCCTGCGTGAAGCGGGCGAGGATGGGCTCGATCCGAACGCCTATCCCGTTCCGGTGGTGGGCAAACTCAGCCGCCCGGACACGGATGCGGAAATTGCCGAGGCCGACCTCAAGCTCTCGGCCGCGCTCGCCCTTTACGCCCGCGACGCCCGCGGCGGGCGGATGAACCCGGCCGCGATCTCAAGGCTCATCACGCCCACCCTCGACCTGCCGCCGGCCGACACGGTTCTGACCCGTCTTGCCGCTTCGGGCGCGGGGGCCGGCGACGTACTGCAGGGCTACAATCCGCGCCAGCCCGGCTATCTCGCCCTGAAGAAGCGCCTCGCCGGCCTGCGTGCCGGGCGGACGCAAGGGGCGCCGAGCGTCAAGCTTCCCGACGGGCCGGTGCTCAAGCTCGGGATGAGCGACCCCCGGGTGCCGTTGCTGCGCAGCCGCTTCGGTCTCGACGCGAGCGCCGCCGGCACCCTCGATTCGGCGCCCGGCGAGGCGGATGCCTACGACCGCGCCGTTGCCGATGCCGTCAAGAACTTCCAGCGCAGCCGTGGCCTGCCGGCGAACGGAACGCTCACCCGCGCCACCGTCGCGGCGCTCGCCAATTCGAGCGTGCCGAAGACGAGCGCGAGCGAGGCCGATATCCTCGTCAACATGGAGCGCTGGCGCTGGCTGCCGCCCGAACTCGGGCCGAACTACGTCTTCGTCAACGTGCCCGAATTCAAGCTGAAGGTGTTTCGCGACGGGCAGATGCGCGACGAAACTCGCGTGATCGTCGGCAAGCCGACGAGCCCGACGCCGACCTTCTCGGGGATGATGGAATACGCCGTCGTCAACCCGTCCTGGTACGTGCCGCCCTCGATCCTGAAGCAGATGCTGGCCTCGGGCCGCACCGCCGGGTTCGAGGTGGTGCGCCGGGGCGGCAACATTTCCCTGCGTCAGCCGCCGGGCGAGCGGAACGCGCTTGGCTTCATCAAGTTCATGTTCCCCAACCAGCACGCGGTCTACCTGCACGACACGCCGAACCGCTCGCTGTTCTCCGCCTCGACCCGAGCCTTCAGCCACGGCTGCGTGCGCGTGGACGACCCGTTCCGCTTCGCCGACGCGGTGCTGCCGAGCTGGACGCAGGAGCGCCTCAAGAAGCTGATCGGCAAGGGCGAGCGGACGCTGCGCCTGCCCGAGAAGCTGCCGGTGCACCTCGCCTACTTCACGGCGGAAGTGGACGATCTCGGCTCATACCGCACCCTGCCGGACCTCTATGGCTATGATGGGCCGATGAAGGTCGCGTTGGGGCTCGCCGCCCGCTCGGAGGCCATGGCGAAAGCGCCCGCGAAGGAGAAGCGCGCAAGTGCCGAGGCCGCCCGCTCGGCCCCGCGCCAAGCCGTGGCGCGCGAGGCGGTGCGCAGCGAGCGCCGCGCCGCCCCCCGCCGTTCGTCGGACATGTTCGGCGAGCCGGAGAGCGCCCCCACCTACGCCTATCCGCCGCGCAGCTATTGGTAGGCCGGCGGTCGCGTTTCGCCCCCCGTGAGTCATCGACGGCGTCGTTCTGCCTGGGACAGCGATTACGCTTGAATCTTGCGAGGCACTTTTTTGCCACGGTTGGTCCGTAGCCATCTCTGAAAGACGGTGAGCAGCACGGGCCCCGACGACCCGCCTTTCCGGTCCTCGGTCATCCTTGCGCCTCGCGGCATCGCCGATGCCGCGCCGTTTCGTGGGGTGAGGACCATGCTGCGCACGATCCAGGACCGCCTGTCCTCGAACCGCACTTCGCCCTCCCCGCGCCTGAAGCGCCTCGCCTCCGCCGCCGGTGCGATGGCCGCCCTGCTCGTCGCTGGCACGGTCGAGACCCAGGACGCGGTCGCCAACGGCGACACCCGCAGCCTCTCCATGGTGCACGAGCACACCGGGGAGACGCTGAACGTCACCTTCAAGCGCGATGGACGCTACGACCGCGCCGCCCTCGACCAGATCAACTGGCTGATGCGCGACTGGCGCGAGAACGAATCGGTCAAGATGGACCCGCGCCTGTTCGACGTGGTGTGGGAGGCGCAGCGCTCCGTCGGCTCGACCGCGCCGCTGCGCATCGTCTGCGGCTACCGCAGCCCGAAGACCAACGGCATGCTGCGTCGCCGCTCCTCGGGCGTCGCCGACACCAGCCAGCACATGCTCGGCAAGGCCATGGATTTCTTCATGACCGACGCCTCGATCGACCAGATCCGCGCGGTCGGCATGCGGATGCAGCGCGGCGGCGTCGGTTGGTATCCCCGCTCCGGCTCGCCCTTCGTGCATCTCGATGTGGGCTCGGTGCGCTCCTGGCCGCGCATGAGCCACGACCAGCTTGCGCGCCTGTTCCCGGACGGAAAGACCGTCCACCTTCCCGCCAACGGCAAGCCGCTCGCCCGCTACGAGGAGGCTCGCGCCGAGATCCTGTCCCGCGGCGGCACGGTGCTGGGCTACACCGCACTCGCCAGCGCCGACGAGGTCGGCGAGGGGCCGGGGCTCAAGGGCTTCTTCGCCTCGCTCTTCGGCGGAAACGGCGGGACGGACGCGCCGCCGGCCGCGCTCGCCAGCGCCGCCATGCCGTCCAAGGCTCGGGCCAAGCCGAGCATCGCGGTCGCCCGCGCCGATCCGACCGATGGAACCGGGGCGATGGCCTATGCCGCGCCCGCGGCCTCCGAGGCCCTGCGCGCGACGAGCCTGCGCCGGGACGGCGCCTCGGCGAAGGAATTGCTGACCGGCGAGGCGGATCAGGCGGTGGTCGCACCGCTGCCGCCGCGGCGTCCCTCGGAATTCGCCGTCGTCGCCACCGCTCTCACCATTCCGCTGCCGCCGCAGCGCCCGGTGCAGCTCGCCTCCCTCAACGGCGAGGGCCTGGGCGGCATGGTTCACGTGGCGCAGGCGGGGAACGAGACGGCCAACGAGGCGGAGGAGCCGACCATTGTCGAGGCGCGTCTGGTGCCGGCGGATGCCGACCCGCGCGAGCAAGTCCGCAGCCTGTTCTTCGCCGCGGTTCAGGGCGTGTCGGAGCCGGCCGCGCCGACCGCTCTCGTCCGCATGGCGCTGGCGCGTCCGCGTCCCGACGAGGCGCTGCCCGCTGAGGCCCTGCACATCCCCTCGGTCGAGGCTCTGAGCGGGCGTTTCTCGGCCGAACCTCTCGCGCTGTCCGCCACCCGCTTCACCGGGTCCGCGACGCAGGGTCCGGTCCACGGCCGCTGACGTCGGAGGCGCCCGCAGCCCGTTCGGGGGAACCCAGTCCAGGCCCCCGATGCTGCTCGACGAGCACCCGCTTTCCATTCACGCCCTTCATCCTGATATGCGCGCGTCAGCGGGCCTCGAAGGATCTTCCAGAGATCACGCGAAAGCTGGAGGATCCTTCGAGGCCGCTGCGCGGCACCTCAGGATGAAGTCTCGTTAGGACTGACGTGGCTTCGGTGGCGCTACGCCATGCCGAGTGCCTGGAGGTAGAGCTCGAGGATCGCCTCCTCCTCTTGGCGCTCGTCGTGGTCGCGCTTGCGCAAAGAAATGATCTTGCGAAGCACCTTCACATCAAAGCCGTTGGCCTTGGCTTCGGCGTAGACATCCTTGATGTCGCCCGCGATGCCGGCCTTCTCCTCTTCGAGACGCTCGATGCGCTCGATGATGCTCTTGAGCTGGTCGGCGGCGACCGAGGACGGGTCGACGGCGGGGACAGGCGAGGCGGCCATGGCAGCGCTCCTTCACGCGAGGGGTGGCGTGCGTCCGAAGACCCACGCCGGATGCCTGGGGATTACGGCATCAACCTTACCTGCTCGTTGATGCCGGCGCCCCCTCAGTGACCGCTGGTCTGAGCCGCCGAGAAGCCTGCCTGCTGCTCGGGGCTCGCCTCGGTCTGGTGCTTCTGCTTCCACTCCTCGTAGGGCATGCCGTAGACGTGCTCCCGGCTCTGATCCTTCGAGACAGCAAGGCCGCGCTCGTCGGCCGCGTCCTTCAGCCAGTTCGACAGGCAGTTGCGGCAGAAGCCGGCGAGATTCATCAGGTCGATGTTCTGCACATCGGTGCGGTTGCGCAGATGCGACACGAGGCGGCGGAACACGGCCGCCTCCAGCTCGGTCTGCGTGGCGGGATCGATTCCGGTCATGGGCTCGGTCATGGGGGCGGCTTTCGCTGTCGAGGGGATCACGCAGAGGTCGCCCTGCGATCCTCTCCCGTCAAGCGGGCGGACGCAGCATCGGCCTCAGGATGCGGGCGAAGCGCTGCGCCCATTCTTCCTGGCCCTCGGGCCCGCCGATCAGATCCTGGCGGATCTCGATCAGTGCGTTGGGCAGGCCGCGGACGGTGGCGTGCCGGTCGATCGTGTCGCCGGGCAGGCCCCCATCGTAGGGCTGGTTGTCGCCGACGCAGAGGCCTGCCGGATCGGCCTTGAGCGCCTCGATCAGCAGGCGGCTCAGCCCCGCGTCCTGATCGTAGAGGATGCCGACCTGCCAGGGTCGGGCGATGGTGCGCCAGAACGGCGTGAAGCTATGGATCGTCACGAACATCGGACGCACGCCTGCGGCCTCCGACCGGCCGACTGCCTCGTCCACGGCGCGGTCGAACGGCACGTAGAAGCGCCGGATCCGTTCGGCGATGCCGGCCGCATCGATCCGGGCGTTGCCGGGCACGATCGCGCCGTCGGAGAGCCGCATCACCAGGGTCGGATCGCGCCGGCCCCGGTTCGGATCGATGATGAGCCGCGAAAACTGCGTCAGCACCGCCGGAACCCCGAGCCGGGCGGCGAGCCGGCGCGTCACCTCAGCGGCCCCGATGTCGTAGGCGATGTGGCGAGAGAATTCGGCTTCCGGCACGCCGAGCCGGCCGAGATCCTCCGGCACCGCGTTGGAAGCGTGTTCGCAGACGAGCAGGAGGCCCAGGGACGCATCGCCCTCGATGCGCTCGATCGGGTGTTCGGGGCGGGTTTTGGTCTCGGTTTCAAGGGAGAGCATGGCGCTTATCTGGGCCGCCGCGGCGAGATCGAAAGGGGCGCGGCTCTCACCGCCGACCCGCCATGCGCAGGGCGCTACGTAAAACGACGAGCAAGGATGGTGCCGGGGTCAAAAAGAATGCTCCGGCGCCCGAAAGTTTTGTGAAACCGCGAAGGCTTGCCGACACGGCAGCGCTCGGGCAAGCAAACGCACAAACAAGAACCGTCAAGACCCGCGCGAGGACGCCCATGACCGCCCCTGCCCCGACCGATCCGGCCCACGCGGAGCGTCGCGCCCTCCTCTCGTCGATCCTCGATGAGGCGATTGCCGCCGCCCATCCGCGCAAGTGCCTCGTCGGGCACCTGCCGGCCCCGACGCCGGGGCGGCTGATCATTCTCGGTGCGGGCAAGGCCGGTGGCAGCATGGCCGCGGTGGCGAGCAAATTTTACCGCCAGGAGCACGGGGTGCCGGAGGACCGGATCGTCGGTCTCGCCGTGGCCCGGCACGGTTACGGCGAGGAGGCCCCCGGCATCCGCATGGTCGAGGCCGGCCATCCGGTTCCCGATGCGGCCGGCATCGAGGCGACCAAGGAAGCCCTCGCCATCGCCGCGAGCGCGGGCCCGGACGATGAGGTTCTGGTGCTGCTCTCCGGCGGCGGCTCGGCGAACTGGATCGCGCCTGCCGGCAACCTGACGCTCGCGGAGAAGCAGGCGATCACCAAGGCGCTGCTGCGCTCAGGGGCGCCGATCAACGAGATCAACGCCGTGCGCAAGCACCTCTCGCGCATCAAGGGCGGCCGGCTCGCGATGGCGGCACGCAACGCGAAGTCGATTCTGACCCTCGCCATCTCCGACGTGCCGCATGACGATCCATCCGTGATCGCGTCCGGCCCGACCGTGCCCGATCCTTCGACCCTGGCCGATGCCCGCGCGATCTGCGAACGCCGCGGCATCAGCCTGCCCGAATCCGCGCTCGCCCTGCTGAACGATCCGGCCAACGAGACGCCGAAGGCGGGCGATCCGGCTTTCGCCCGGGCCGAGTACCGCATCATCGCCCGGCCGATCGACGCCCTCGAAGCGGCGGCCGAGGCTGCCCGGCGCGCCGGCTACGAGCCGGTGATGCTGGGCTCCGATCTCGAGGGCGAGGCCCGCGAGGTCGCGGCCGAACATGCCCGGCTGGCGCTGGAGGCGCGGCAGGCGGGGCGTCGCGTCGCCCTGATCTCCGGCGGCGAACTCACCGTCACCATTCGCGGCGAGGGTGATGGCGGCCCCAATCAGGAATATGCGCTGGCGCTCGCCATCGCGCTCGACGGAGCCGAGGGCATCGCCGGCATCGCCGCCGATACCGACGGCACCGATGGCGGACGCGGTGCGGCGACCGACCCTGCGGGCGGCTTGGTTGACGCCACGACGCTGACCCGCGCCGAGGCTGCAGGGCTCGATCCGAAAGCGATGCTGCTCGACAACGATTCGACGCGATTCTTCGCGACAATCGGCGATCTCGTTCAGCCGGGCCCCACTCGGACCAATGTCAACGATTGCCGCGTCATCCTCGTCGGTTGAGTTCCTGACAGCATCGTCCCAAAAGGCGGCCACCGGCTTTTGGAAGAAGACGATGCAGAAACTAGCGAGAGCGCGCTCGCGGCGCAGGGCCGTCCTCGGGCTCTGCCTCGGCGCCTCCGCGCTCCTCCCCCTCCCCGCTTCGGCCGATCTGCGCCTGTGCAACCAGACCGCCAGCAAGGTCGGCGTGACCCTGGGCTACCGGGATGCGCAGGGTTGGGTGACGGAAGGTTGGTGGGATCTCAAGCCGCGTAATTGCGAGACCCTGCTCAAGGGCTCGCTGGCCGCGCAGTTCTATTATCTCTACGCCGTCGATTACAGTCGCGGCGGCGAGTGGAGCGGGCGCGCCATGATGTGCACCCGCGACACCGCCTTCACCATCCGCGGTGTCGAGGATTGCCTGGCCCGCGGCTTCGACCGCAACGGCTTCATCGAGGTCGATACCGGCCAGCAGCGGAACTGGACGATCCAGCTCTCCGATCCGGGCCAACCGCTGGCCGGCGGCCCGTAGAGACGCCCGCTCGCCGCGATTCGCGGAGCGATCGCGCAGGCCACTTCGATCTGTATCTGTGCTGTTGAACGCGGTCATTGAGGCGTTGCCCCGTGCGGGAGTGACGTCTCGCGGCGTCGCGGCTCGCATGTCGGCGCCGAACTTTCCGCAAAGCATGGAACGGGCGCCCTGCCATCGGCAACGTCGGCAGTGCAATCGAGTTACGGCGATCCGGACGAATGAAGAGCGTCGTCCTCCGCAGCCACATCCGATCAGAGCTGCCCAAGCGAAAACGGGCGCCTCGTGGAGGCGCCCGTTGAACGTTCTCAGTCTCTGAGGCTCGAGATTTAGAGGCCGCTGAACTTGTAGTTGAAGCCGGCGCGGATCAGGCTGCCCTCGGTGGCGAAGCGCGCGGTGTAGGAGCCGGCCGGGACCGGCGCGGTCTGGTTGATCAGCACGTTGCGGCTGCCGAGATCGTAGCGGATGTACTCCGCCTTGATCGTCACGTCGGACTTGATGCCGAGCCAGCGACCGACCGAGAAGTAGTTCAGGAAGCTGTCGACCGGGATCGCGTACTCGATGCCGCCGCCGTAGTTGTAGCCGGTCTCGAAGATCTTGCGACCGCCGCCGGTGTACTGGAGGACGGTGGCGCCCGGGTTGAAGAAGTCCGCGCCGTAGCTGACGTGGCCGAACGCGAGACCGCCGGTGCCGTAGACGAAGAACCGGTCGAAGGCGTAGCCGAGCTTGCCGTTGACGGTGCCGAGGAAGTCCAGGCTCTGCGTGTAGACGCTGGCGTTGCCGATGGTGGGGTTCGGCGCGCCGTAGAAGCCCGTGCGCTTGTCGAGGTCGAGCCAGGTGGCGTCGAAGGCCAGACCGGCCACGAAGCCGCCGCCCGGCGTGAACTGATGGTTGTAGCCGAAGCCGCCGCCGATGCGGGAGAAGCCATCGACCTCGCTCTTGAGGGAGGCGGGGCGACGGGCGAGCGTCACGTTGCTGGCGGTGAACGGATCGTTGCCGCGGGTCTGGATGTTCGGGTTGTCGGTGAACGCGTAACCCGTGTGCAGGCCGGCGTAGAAGCCGGTCCAGGTGAAGACCGGGACGGGCGCGAAAGCGATCGGCGGAGCCTCACGGCGCGGCAGATCGGCGGCGAGCGCGGCGGTGCTCACGAGTGCCGCGGTGCCGCCCAGGAGGAGAGCTCTGATCACGATGGGTCCGCCTTCGAAGAATGCTGATTTCGAGGGCTAAGCTACCAGCGAGACGGCCAAGCTGCCTATGACTTTCCAGCAACACGCAGCGTCGATAACGCCAGAGTTGCGTTGTGCGGCGCGTAAACGCTTAGATCTCGGAAAGTTGAACAACAGACAGTGGCGAGGCAAAGAAAAAGTTCCCGTATCAGCCTTCGGGTTGAAATGCGTGGATGCTCCGGCCTTGACCTCGCGGGCAAGGGGATGCTTCTGGCCGCCAAGCCCCCGTCCGGCCATCGGCGCCCGCCCGCGCGCCACCCATCCGCCGGGCCGTTCCCGCACGCGATCGCCGCGCCCCGCGGGTCCAGCGGGTATGATGGAGGCCCCTTTGAAGCGCTCGCGCCGCACCAAGATCGTCGCCACCCTCGGCCCGGCATCCGATACGCCGGAGATGATCGAGAAGCTGTTCCACGCCGGTGCGGACGTGTTCCGCATCAACATGAGCCATCTGGCTCGCGAGAAACTGCCCGAACGCATCGAGGTGATTCGCACCATCGAGCGCGAGGCCAAGCGCCCCATCGGCATCCTCGTCGACCTCCAGGGCCCGAAGCTGCGGCTCGGCACCTTCGTGGGCGACGCGGCTGTGCTGGAGAACGGCCAGACCTTCGTGCTCGATTCGGATCCGACGCCGGGCGATACCGACCGCGTCTTCCTTCCCCATCCCGAGATCCTGTCGGCGCTGGAGCCCAGCCACGGCATCCTGATCGACGACGGCAAGCTTCGTCTCATCGTCACCGAGGTGAGCGAGGGGCGTGCCGTCACCCGCGTCGAGGTCGGCGGGCGCATCTCGAATCGCAAGGGCGTGTCGCTGCCCCACACCGTGCTGCCGGTGCCGGCGATGACCGAGAAGGATCGCGGTGATCTGGAGGCGGGCCTCGCGGCCGGCGCCGACTGGATCGCGGTGTCCTTCGTGCAGCGCCCGGAAGACGTGGCGGAGGTCAAGAAGGTCGCCGCCGGGCGCGCCCTGGTGATGGCCAAGATCGAGAAGCCGCAGGCGCTCACCCGCCTCGACGAGATCATCGAGATCTCCGACGGCATCATGGTCGCCCGCGGCGACCTCGGCGTCGAGATGCCGCTCGAACAGGTGCCGGGCGTGCAGAAGCGCATCACCCGCGTCGCCCGCCGGCTCGGCAAGCCGGTCGTCGTCGCGACGCAGATGCTCGAATCGATGATCACCTCGCCGGTGCCGACCCGCGCCGAGGTGTCGGACGTGGCCACCGCCGTCTACGAGGGCGCGGATGCGGTGATGCTCTCGGCCGAGAGCGCCGCCGGCGACTTTCCGGTCGAGGCGATCGGCACCATGAACCGCATCGCCGAGCAGGTGGAGCGCGACGCGCTCTACTGGTCGATCCTGATGGCGCAGCGTTCCGAGCCGGAGCCGACGGCCTCCGACGCCATCGCGGCCGCTGCCCACCAGATCGTCGAGGCGCTGAGCCTGCGCTCGATCATGGCCTGGACCCATTCCGGTTCGACGGTGCTGCGGCTGGCGCGCGCCCGGCCCAATGCCAGCGTCATCGCGCTGACGCCGAAGCGCGAGACGGCGCGGCGCCTCACCATGGCCTGGGGCGTGCACCCGATCGTCACCAAGGATGCCAGCGACGTGGACGACATGGCCTTCCGCGCCGCGAAGTTCGCGGTGCGCGAGCGCTTCGCCGAGATCGGCGACCGGGTGATCATCGTGGCCGGCGTGCCGTTCGGCATTCCGGGGGCGACCAACATGGTGCGCATCGCCTTCGTCACCCGCGAGCACGCCGAGCGGGCCTGACACATCGCCCCGGATATCGGATCCGGGTGGACGCTTGATCGCGCGGAAGCTCTACCGCGCGATCGTCGCCGCCAACGCCTCGACCTCGCGCACGAGCGTGTCCGGGGCGGTGTAGGTCAGCATATGTCCGGCGCCCGGCAGCACCACGCGCCGGGCGTGCGGCATCGCCCGACTCAGCGGATCGGTCTGCAAGCGGGTTTGGACGACGGGATCGGCCTCGCCGGCCACGATCACGGTGGGCACGGCGATGGTTTCGTAGCGCGGCGCCTGCTCGGCGAGCGCGGCGGGAAGTCCGGCGAGATCCCGGATGTTGGCCAGCGCCGGACCCGGTCGGAGAATCAGTGGCGCCCGGCTCGCCGCGAGGTAGTTCTCGATTGGTGCTTCCGGCTTGAAGACGCTTCGCGCAACCGAGGGCAGGTAGGACAGGCCGATCGGGACCGCGACGGTCTGGGTGAGCAGCCATGTCACCGGTGGCGTCAACGCGATCCGCACCCACCAAGGCAGCGGGTGCGACGGAAGCGGCATGGCCACGGGTGCCACGAGGACGAGGCCTGCCACCTGCTCGGGCCGGTCGAGGGCCATCCGCAGCGCGAGCGCGCCGGACCAGGAATGACCGAGCAGGATGGCCGGCCCGGTGCCGAGTCGGTCGAGGGCCTGTCCCAGCGCCCTCCCCTGGAAGGCCGGTGAGGCGGCGTCCGCGCCGCTGATTCGGTCGCTGTTGCCGTAGCCCGGCCGATCGAAGGCGATGACGCGAAAGCCGGATCGGGCGAGGTGCCGGCCAACGCCCTCCATCGGGTCATAGGCGTTCGCCGAGGCGCCGTGGAGCAGGACAACCGTGCCTCGCGCCCCCGTCTCCGGCCCGTCCTCCAGATAGGCGATCCGGCCGCCCTCGATCTTGACGCTTCGGTCGGCGGCCGGATAGCGCGCCTCGACGCGCCACGCGATCAGCCGCGTTGCCACGGCCGCGCAGAGCAGCAGCAGTGCGACGAGACCGATGGCCGTTGCCAGCAGGCCTACGGCGAGGCGGAGAGGTTCAGCGAGGCTCACGGGACGCGAATCAGAGGTCGCGACCCTGCACCTCGGGTGTCAGACGCTCGATCGCCTTCTTGAGCACGTCCCATTGCGGGTAGAGCGCCTCCGCGCGGCGGAAGGCGTCGAGGGCCCGGCCCTTGTCGTCCTGGGCGAGGTAGAGCTTGCCGAGCGCGGCCCAGGCCTCGAAATGGCGGGGCTCCAGCACAAGTGCGCGCTGCAGGTCGGCGATGGCGGTCGCGGTGTCGGACAGGCGCCAGAACAGGGTCGCGCGCCGGCTCCAGCCCTCGGACCAGTTCGGCTCCAGGGCGACGGAGCGGTCCATCAGTTCGACGGCGAGCGGCAGGTCGTTGCCGCTCATCGCCTGCCTGGCACGATCGGACAGCAGGTCGGCCGTGGCGCTGCCGGAGCGGCCGAGACGACGCTCGATCAAGGTGGCGACGGCCTTGGCCTCGGTCTCGTCCTCGGCCTGCTTGAGGCGGGTGTAGAGATCGTCGAGGCTGACTGGCGGATGCGCCTTGCGCTCCTTCTCCGGCCGCGCCTTGTCGGCTGCCGCGAGGCTGGCGGTGGCCGTGCTGCCTGTGAGCGCGAGGCCGAGGCAAAGGGCGGTCAGGAGGGGGGTGCGGCGAGCGTCCATAGGTCCGGAGCTTCCACCCCGAACCCGGCTCCCGTCAACGCGCTTCGGTGCCGCGTGCCAATCGCGGCACCGAGGACTCAGCCCTGGCGGGCCTTGAAGCGCTTCTGGGTCTTGTTGATGACGTAGACGCGGCCCTTGCGGCGCACGAGCTGGTTATCGCGGTGACGGCCGCGCAGCGACTTGAGCGAGTTGCGAATCTTCATCGGTCTCACATCGGCACGGATTCGAGACCGGCCGCCTGTTGTTCATGTGTCTCGAAGGAACGGAGCGCCACGGGGACGCTCCGGCGATGACATCAGCGACATCGCGGGGAGGCGGTCGCCTTATCAGACAACCCGCCCGTGAGGCAAGATTGTCAGCGCTCCCGCCACGCTTTTGCAATCTGATCGGTGAGCGGCTTGGTGAGATAGGACAGGACGGAGCGCTCGCCGATCTGAGTGAAGGACTCGACCGGCATGCCCGGCACCAGCCGCAGGCCCTTCAGACGCTCCTTCTGATCCTCGCGGATGCGGATTCGCGCCGTGTAGTAGCTCTGTCCGGTTTTCACATCCTGGGTCACGTCGGCCGAGACGCGGACCACCTCGCCGTCGATTTCCGGCGTCGTGCGCGTGTTGAAGGCGGCAAAGCGCAACACCGCCTTCTGTCCCACCCGGACGTTGTCGATGTCCTGCGGCTGCACCCGCACCTCGACGAGGAGCTGATCGGAGGCCGGCACGATCAGCATCGCCGGTTCGCTCGGGGTCACGAGCCCGCCCACCGTGTGCACGCTCATCTGGTGCACGAAGCCGTCCTGCGGCGCGCGCAGTTCGACCCGCTTGAGCTGGTCTTCCGCCGCCACACGCTTCTCGCGCAACTCCGACCACTTGCCGCGGATCTCGGCGAGGTCCTTTCCGACCTCGGTGCGCATCTCGCTGTCGATCTGGATGATCTGCAGCTCGGTCTCGGCGATCTTGCCACGGGCCGAGGCCGTCGAGGCGACGAGCTGGCCGCGCTCGCCTTCGAGCCGAGCGGCGTCGCGCTCCAGGGCGGTGACGCGCGAGAGCGGCACGAGGTTCTTGGCGTAGAGGTCGCGCACGCCGCCGAGTTCGTGGCCGATCAGGTTGATCTCGCGGTCCTTGGCTGCGGCCTGCTTGGTGAGCCCGGCAATCTCCTGGCGGAGTTGCTCGACGCGCTCGCGCAACTGCGCCCTCTGACCCTCGCGGCCGGCAACGCGAGAGGCGAACAGGCGCGATTCGCCGTCGATCAGCCGGGCGACGCTCGGATCGTCGTTGATGCGGGAAACGAGGTCGGGCGGGAAGGTGATCGTCTTGAGCCCGTCGCGCTCAGCTTCGTCGCGGGCGCCCCGCGCTGACAGCTCGTCCATGGCCTTGAGCACGATGTCGAGGTTGGCCCGGGTCTGGGTTTCATCGAGGCGGATCAGCACGTCGCCGGCCGCAACCCGCTGGCCCTCGCGCGCGAGGAGCTGGCCGACGACACCGCCGGTGGGGTGTTGCACCTTCTTCACGTCTGTCTCGACCACGAGCTGGCCCGGCGCGATCACCGCGGCCGAGATCTCGGTGAAGGTGGCCCAGCCGCCGACGCCGAGGACAAGGGCGGCGGAGAGGCCGATCGCGACGGTGAGGTGGCTGCGGATTGAGCCGTGGGCGACCGGACGCGGCAGTGCCGGGGGGAGAACGTCGAGGGGGGCCAGGGTCGTGGACATCAGGCACTCTCACGGATCGAGGGCACGGCGGGCTCGGCGGCGGCCGGAATGGGGGCCGGCGCCGGGCGCAGCACGCGCTTGAGGATCTCGTCCTTGGGCCCGAAGGCCTGGACGCGGCCATCGGCCATCATCAGGATCAGGTCGAGGCCGGCAAGCGCGCTCGGCCGGTGGGCGACGACGACGCAGATGCCGCCGCGCTGCCGCACGCCGAGGATCGCCTGCGTCAGGGCGTTCTCACCTTCGGCATCGAGATTGGCGTTGGGCTCGTCGAGCACCACGAGGAAGGGCTCGCGGTAGAGCGCGCGGGCGAGCCCGACGCGCTGGCGCTGCCCGGCGGACAGACCCGCGCCGCCCTCGCCGATGCGGGTGTCGTAGCCTTCCGGCAGCCGCAGGATCAGCTCGTGGACCTCGGCGGCCTTAGCCGCCGCGATGATGGCCTCGGCCGGTGCGCCCGGCTCGAACCGGGCGATGTTCTCGGCCACGCTGCCGGCGAAGAGTTCGACCTCCTGCGGCAGGAAGCCGATATGCGGGCCGAGGTCGCCGCTCGTCCATTGATCCAGGGCGGCACCGTCGAACCGGACCTTTCCGCGGATCGGCGGCCAGACGCCGACAAGGGCTCGCACAAGGGAAGACTTGCCGGAGGCCGACGGGCCGATGATGCCGAGCCCCTGCCCCGCTCTGAGGCCGAAGCTCACATCCTGCACCACGAGCCGCGGGGTGCCGGGCGGGGCGATGCTGGCGCCCTCGACGGAGATGGTCTCGCTCGGCGCCGGCAGGGCGTGCGGACGCTCGGTTTGCGGCAGCCGGGCCAGCAGCTCCGACAGCCGATGCCAGCTCTGCCGCGCGGCGACGAAGCCCTTCCAGTTGGCGATGGTGAGTTCCGCGGGCGCGAGCGCACGGGAGACGAGGATCGAGCTCGCGATGATAACGCCGGCGCTGGCCTCGTTATGGATGACGAGCCAGGCGCCGAGCGCGAGCACGCCCGATTGCAGGGCCATGCGGAACACCTTGGAACCGGCGCCGTAGCCGCTGCCGGCATCCGACACGGCCTGATGCGCCTCCATATATTCGCGGTTGGCCCCGGCCCAGCGGGCGGCGAGCCGCTCCTGCATGCCCATGGCGGCGAGCACCTCGGCGTTGCGGCGGCCGGCTTCGGCCAGACCGTTGCGGCGCATGCCGTGGCCGGTCGCGGCCCGCGTCGGGCCCTTGCTGGCGCGGTCGGTCATGAAGGTCAAGGCGGCGAGAATGCCCATGCCGACGAGGGCGGCGACACCGATCAGCGGGTGAAACAGGAAGCAGATCAGCAGATAGACCGGCATCCAGGGCAGATCGAAGAAGGCGGAAGGACCGGAACCGGACAGGAACGCGCGGAGCTGATCGAGGTCGCGCAGGGGCAGAAGGCCATCGCCCTGGGTCGTGCCTTTGAGCGGCGCGCGCACCACGAGATCGAACACCCGCCCGCTCAGGGCCTCGTCGAGGGCAGCGCCGACACGGGCGAGGATCCGGCCGCGGAGGGCTTCAAGCACGCCCTGGAACGCATAAAGCACGAGGGCGAGGGCCGCGAGGCCGATCAGGGTCGGCACCGAACGGCTCGGGATCACCCGGTCGTAGACCTCAAGCATGAAGAACGAACCGGTGAGATAGAGAATGTTCACCAGCCCGCTCATCACGGCCACGCCGATGAAGGCCGTCTTGCATCGCGCCAGAGCGGCGGCGATTTCGTTCTTTTCGTGCCTAACGTTCACCATCGTACCCCTTGATAGCCCGCGGTCTGGATTTGCCGCCATTCCGACCGCTGCGCGACCCGTGCCAAGTGAGCGTCTTGAAAGTTAAAAATGCGACCAAATTTCAGCATAGGTGCTCTCATCAGAACGGATTACACCTTTGGGCCTACGGGCATATTGAATACATTCTTAAATTTTATCATCGGCGACAGATTGACCAAATGTGGCCGGTATTAATATTCCGCAAGGTCAGATCATGTTCCGGCTCAATATTTGCCGCGCTCGAAAGCGAATTCAAATAGCGTAACTCGTCCCGGAGCGGATATCCGGCAAGGTCCACGGAACGAAAAAACCGCCGGTTCGATGGACCGGCGGCGTTTCGTTTCCCGATACGCTAAACTTTGTACGGAGCGGCAACTTGCTATTGTGGTGGTGACGCGGGTGCCTCCGGTATTGGCTCGGGCGTTTCCGGAGTCGGCGGCACGGCCACCATCTCGGCGGTGGTCCGTGCCAGTTCCGGATAGCTGTCGATAACGTGCGCACCCGCCAGCGGCTTGCTCTGGCCATTGTGGCATGTGGCGCAGTTCAGCTTCGGTGCGTCCCCGGTCGGACCGAGGCGGTTGGCCGGGAAGGTCGTCGTCAGCGGCTCGATGTAGTTGCCGTTGAGATCGCGCACCATCCGAATCGCGTGCCAGGCCAGCGTGCGCTGCGGCGTGCTCTGCGACCAGTTCGAGACCGCCCGGGTGTTGTGGCAGTAGGTGCAGTTCACGCCGAGCGACGACGACATGTGCATCATCAGGCCGTAGGTCCGCTCGGCGGCCTGGATCGGCTTGCCCTTGCTCTCCGGCAGCGCCGTCGTCGCGTTGACGCGGATGAGGTTCTCGTCGGCGTCCTTCTTGCCGAAGAACTCGCTCAGCGTGTCGTAGGGCAGCGAGGCGAGGCCGACGGAGGGCGAGGCCATGTTCTGCCCGTTGTTGCGGGCGATGAAGCCGGTCTTGTAGTTCGGCCCCGGATTCTGGAACCAGATCTGTGCCGGCACGGGTTTTCCACGGTGGCAGGTGTAGCAGTTCACCCCCGCCTCGCCGACATGCTTCTCCTTCCAGGTGGTGTTGATGTGCTGCACCATCTGGATCATCCGCCGGGCGACCTGCTTCTGATAGAGGCTGTCGTCGGCCATGTTCTCGGTGTTGTGGCAGTAGGTGCAGCCCTGCTCCGGGCTGACCCACTCCGTCATCGAGACCATCAGGCGGTTGAATTCCTCGACGCTCAGATCCTTCAGAACCTTCACGTTCTCGTAGATCGCGCCGGCCTTCTCGGTGCCGGCCTCGACCGGCTCGGCCGGGGCTGGCGGGATGTTGGCGGCCTTCAGTGCCGCCGCGCCGG
Source organism: Methylorubrum sp. SL192 (assembly GCF_026672325.1). Lineage (NCBI taxonomy): Bacteria > Pseudomonadati > Pseudomonadota > Alphaproteobacteria > Hyphomicrobiales > Methylobacteriaceae > Methylorubrum > Methylorubrum sp. SL192. The sequence goes on along the minus strand of NZ_JAPPQV010000003.1, from coordinate 1,943,627 downwards.
CCTTGGTCTGGATCTGATCCATGCCCGTGCCGCGGAAGCCGTGCTGCTGGGCGAGGATCGGCGGCCTGGTCCAGCCCGCCGTGCCGAACTGGGCGATGGTGAGAAACAGGGCGACGACCGCGCCCGCGACGACGAGCAGAGTCTTCATGGTGCCCCCCCGGCGTCGCGAGCGGGTCGGTGATCGGCCCGTAGATCTGCGGGTAGGACGGCGCGACGCCGTGCTTGACCGCCCAGAGGTACCAATTGTCCACCACCGTGCCGGTCAGCAGAATACCGATGCCGCCGGTGATCGTCGTCAGCACCGCGAACCACCACGCCCAGCGGTGGACCGATTCCATCGTGGCGTTGAAGCCCATGGTCCAGCGCCAGAACAGGGCGGCACGCTCGGTGGCGGTGCCGCGGTCCACGATCTGGTCGATCTCGCGCTCCGCGCCGTAGCGGCTGGTGGCGAGAATCGTGCCCCCGTGCATGGCGAAAAGCAGCGTCGACCCATAAAGGAAGACGATCGAGAGCATGTGGAACGGGTTGTAGAACAGGTTGCCGTAGCGCAGCGAGAATGCGGCGGTCCAATCGAGGTGGGGGAAGATGCCGAAGGGCACCGCCTCGCTCCACGAGCCCATCAGAAGCGGGCGGATGAAGCCGAGCACGAGGTAGAGCCAGATCGCCGAGGCGAAGGCCCAGGGCACGTGCGTGCCCATGCCGAGCGCGCGGGCGCGGCGATACATCCGCACCCACCACAGCAGGATCGAGGCGGTGAGGAAGAAGCCGGCGATCAGCCACCAGCCGCCCTCATTGAGCGGAGGCAGCACCTTGAGGCCGTATTTCGGCAGCGGCGGCTCGAGTGCGAGCCAGGGGAGCTGGCGGACGAACTGGATCGGGTCCCAGTTCACGCTGGCCCACATGTTGAGGCCGATGATCTCGAAGGCGATCAGGCCGCAGGCGAAGGACAAAGCTCCGAGATAGCCGCCGTAGATCGGCCCGACCTGGCTGTTGCCGATCAGCCCGAACAGGTAGCTGTTGAACGGCTTGCCGATGCGGGCGTCGGACGAAATCGGGATGCCGTGTTCCGGCTCGACCGGGCGGACCTGCACCTGCGTGAAGATGTTCTGATAATAGGCCACGGCGGCTTCCTCCCTGGACCCGCGGTCGTTCGAGGCTCACGCCGTCGGCGGAGACCCCCGAGCCCCGAAGATCGAACCTGCGCTTCAGGCCGGCCGGCGCGGATGCCGGGCGGCGATCCGGTTCACCGCCACACGGGCAGGTTGAGCCACCAGCCCCACCATTCCGGCCACCCTTGCGTCCAGAAGGGCCCCGAGATGACGATGCAGACTGCGCTCCAGAATCCGGCAGAGAGCGCGAGGAACAGGCCGAGCCGGTGGATGCCCAGCGTGCCGATCGAGTAACCGATCGTGTCGCGGAAATAGGTGTCCTCATGCTCGGGCGTCTTCACCGTCTCGCCCTTGGCGGGATTGGTCGAGGACAGGATCAGCGAACCGTGCAGCGCCAGCGCGAAAGTCGTCGTGAAGAAGAACGTCACGGCGAGCATGTGCGCGGGATTGTAGTGGAAGTGCAGATACTGGTAGCCGGTGTTCGACACCCAATCGAGATGGGAGAGGATGCCGTAGGGGAAGCCGTAGCCCCAGGCGCCCATCAGGAACGGGCGGATCACCACCAGCGAGACATAGGCGAAGATCGCCACCGCGAAGGCGAATGGCACGTGGTAGCCGATGCCGAGCTTGCGGCAGATCTCGACCTCGCGCAGCGCCCAGGAGACGAACGACCCGATCGCGCAGAAGGTAATGATCTGCCACAGGCCCCCTTCCTTCAGGGGCGCCAGCGCCAGCCCGTATTTCAGGTCGGGCGGCGCGATGTTGATCTGCCAGATGTTCCAGGTCGGGCCGATGGCCGCGCCGTAGAGGATCAGTGCGGTGCCGAGCACCGAGAAGAAGATCGTCGTGACGCCGAAGAAGCCGACGTAGAACGGCCCCACCCAGAAGTCGAACAGGTCTCCGCCCAGCAGAGTGCCGCCGCGGACCCGGTATTTGCGCTCGAAGCTCAGCATCGCCATGGCGGAAATCCCCGCGGTGAGGACGAAGGATGCCGGGGCGGACCCGAAAGAGCCTGCCCGCGGCAGAACCGGCGGTCAGGCCGGCATCGTCGGGAGGACGAGGCTGTGAGCGGCGGCCGCCTTCGCGTCCTTCGGGCCTTCCAGCCAGTTGAACCGGTCGGTGCTGAGCAGGATGAAGTGGATCAGCAGCGCCAGGACGAACAGGAAGGTGAAAAGCGCGACGAGGGTGCGCCGGGGATCGAACAGAAGCCAGATCTTGTGCATCGCGCGTCTCCTCAGCCGATCATCGACACAAGGCCGTGGGCGGCGTTGGTCACACCGTCGAGCAGGGCGTAGCCCTTCGGCCCGGGCAACCAGGGGCGCCACAGCCAGACGAGAATGTGGGCGACCACGGCGATGGCCGTGAAAATGATGAAGCTCGTCAGGAAGATCGCATGAAATTCCTTGGCTTCGGGTTCCGTCAGCCCGGACAGGCTGCTCGGTCTTTCCATGATACCGTTCGCCATCGATCGAACCTCCGCTGGTTATGCCGCGCGTTGACAGGCGTGGCGGGTGTCGCCGTGACCCGATGACATCACGGCGCAGGGATCCCCCGTGTCACCGCACGGAAGTTCTGAGGCGCTGGCGCATCGTCGCGAAGGCAGTTGCCGGTTCGCGAAGCGACGCGCGGGGCCCCTAGCCCATGAAGGCAAACGGGATCGCCGAGACGGCCATGGCCTTGGCCTCACCGAAGACGGAACGGCGCAACGGCGGCAGGCCGCGCCGCGGCGCGGTGCCCGGTCGGAAACGCTGCACCAGGGCGGCGGCGAGGAAGAACGGGTAGGTCGCGGCGAGGATGATCCGGAACTGGACCGCCTCGCTGTGCAGCCGCGACGACGCGGGCATCGATCGTTGCATGACCACTCCCATGACTTGGTGCTCCGCATTCTGTCCGGCTCCGCGAGGGGCCGGAGGGTGAAGGGGATGGAGGAGACCGGCGCTCATGCGGCGCTCCCCGAGACGAGGTCGCCCTGCGCCCGCTCGACATGTGCCGCGGCGACGCGCTCGGCCGCGACCCGGCGCGCGGCCCGCTCGGCAGCGTCGCGCAGGCGTTTGGCGGCGGAAATCCGGGTGAGAACGGGATGGGCCTCGACCAGCGCGTCGAGCCGGGTGCGGGCCGCTTCGTCCCAGGGCAGTTCGCGATGCGTCCGGGCGGGCGTCGCCTCCACCGCATCCATGTCGCGCGCGAGCGGCAGGATGTGGAAGAGCATGTCGAACAGGGCGTTGCAGACTTCCTGAACGAGGTAGGTCGCGCCGGCATAGCCCATGAACGGCGTGCCGGTGTGCCGCCGGATGATCGCGCCGGGGAACGAGGCGGGCACGTAGATCGCCCGCCCGCCGGCCTCGGCGAGGTACATGCGCTCGTTGAAGGAGCCGAACAGGACGAGGGGCGGGTTCGTCTTGATTGCCTCGCGCACCGCCGCGTTGTCGGGCTTCGTGCCCGCGCTGCGGCTGACGGCGAAGTGGCAGGGCAGACCCATCTCCTCTTCGAGGAAGTGGCGCACGCCGCGAGCGTAGGTCTCGGTCGCGACGATGCCGAAGCTCGCGGTGCCGAAGAAGTCCTGCGTCACCGAACGCCACAGGTCCCAGACCGGCTTGATCGTGGTGTGGCGCTCGCGCTCGATGAACGGTTCGGGGTCGAGCCCCAGGATCTCGCCGAGCGTGCGCAGGAACTTGGTGGTCGAGAGCACCCCGATCGGCGCCTGGAGATAGGGGCGCTCCAGGCTCTCGCAGAGCAGGCGGCCGAACTCGCGGTAGAGGCAGATATTCGCATCCGCGTTGACGAGCTTGGGCACGTCGGCGAGGTGCGAGCCGAGCGGGAAGGTGAGGTTCACCTCGGCGCCGATCCCCTCCACGAGGCGGCGGATCTCGGCGAGGTCCGAGGCCATGTTGAAAGTGCCGTAGGCCGGGCCGATGATGTTGACCCGCGGCTTCTCCCCGGCCTTGCGCTCGGGCCGGGCCGGAATCCCCTTCTTGGCGAAGCGCCGGGCGCCGTATTCCTGCCAGAGCCAGCTCATCGCCCGGTCGGCGGATTGCCACTGGTCCTCGTCGATGGTGCGCGGCAGGAAGCGCTGGAGCCCGGTGCCCTCCGGAGTGACACCGCCGCCGATCATCTCGGCGATCGAGCCCGTCACCACGACGCTGGGCTGGCCGGGATCGAGCGTGGCATGCGCCCGCTTCATCGCGCCCTCGGTCCCGTGGCGGCCGAGTTCTTCCTCCGCCAAGCCGGTGACGACGATCGGCAGTTCGTGCGGCGGCAGGGCGTCGGTGTAGTGCAGCACCGAGGTGACCGGCAGGTTCTCGCAGCCAACGGGGCCGTCGATGACCACCTGCAGGCCCTTGATCGCCGTGAAGACGTAGACGGCGCCCCAGTAGCCGCCGGCGCGGTCGTGATCGATGACGAGCATCAGACCATCTCCCCGATCGGCTTCAGGGGAGCCGCTGCCTTCGGCGCGGTCTTGAGCACCGGCACCTCCTGCCAGATGCCGGCGGCGTGGCCGGTGCCGACGCCCTCGAAGAAGGCGCGCATGACGTCGAAGCGCGGCCGGTTGGCGAGGGCGGCGTTGACGACCTTCGCCAGAGAGCCGGCTCCGGCCGCGCCCATCAGCGGGCGCGCTGAGATCAGGTTGGTGAAGTACAGCGCCGGCGTGCCGGCCTCCTTGGCCTTCTGCACCACCGGCGTCGTGCCGATGGCGAGATCCGGCCGGAACGCTTCGAACGCGGCGAGATCGTCTTCCAGCGAGGCGCGGTAGCGGACGCTGACGCCGCGCTCTTCCAGCCAGACCCGGTCCGGCTCGGACCAGGGCGTGCGCGGGCAGGCGGTGCCGACATAGGGCACCTCGGCGCCGCTCTCGAGGAGGAGGCGGGCGACCAGAAGTTCCGAGCCCTCGTAACCCGAGAGCGTGATGCGCCCGCGGATCGGCGCCGCCGCCAGCGCCCCCCGGATCGCCGGCAGAAGCCGGTTCTGCGCCGCCGCGATTCTGTCCCGTGGTACGTCGCAGGCCTTGCCGATGGCCGCCAACCAGTCGGCGGTGCCGTCATGCCCGACGGGGGCGGAGCCGATCACCGGCCGCCCGGCCGCCTCGAACTCGCGCACGCTCGCGGTGTAGAACGGATGGATCGCCGCCACCGCCGCGGCGTCGAGGGCGCCGTAGAGTTCGCGCCATTCCCGCGTCGGCACGACCGGGCCGGCGCTGAGGCCGAGCGGTTCGAGGAGCGCGCCGATCACCACGGGATCGGCCGGGAACATCTCGCCCAGAAGCGCGACGGACGGACGCTCCGAGCGGCCTCCGCGCGGCGCCTGAACCGGGCCGGTCTCCGCCTCGCTGCGGGCGAATTTGAGCATCGCGCCGGCCAGCACGTCCTTGGCCTCGGCATGGGTCGGCACGCCGAAGCCCGGCACGTCGATGCCGATGACGCGCACGCCATCGATCTGCTTCGGCAGCAGGCGCAGCGGCACGCCCGACGCGGTGGGGACGCAGAGGTTGATGACGACGATCGCGTCGTAATCTTGCGGATTGGCCGAGGCGTAGACCGCCTCGCGGATGTCCTCGAACAGCTTGCCGGTGACGAGCGTCTCGGAGTTGAACGGCACGTAGCCGACGCTCCGGCGCGCACCGTAGAAATGCGAGGTGAAGGTCAGCCCGTAGACGCAGCAGGCCGAGCCCGACAGGATCGTCATCGTGCGCCGCATGCGCAGGCCGACGCGCAGGGAGCCGAAGGCCGGGCACATGCTCTGCGGTTGATCGTGCGGCCCCGCCGGGTAGTCCTTGCGGTACTGCTCCAGCGTTCCGGACAGGCCGGCCGCTTCGGCAGCCGCGCGCATCGCGTCCTTGCCGGCATGGCAGCCGAGCCCGTCGCCCTGCGTCGCGGCGAGATCGATGCCCTCGGGGCGGCGGGCGCGGAGCGCGGTGATGTCGAGGCTGACCGCCATGGCTCAGACCTCGTCGTAGACGACTTCGAGGGACGGCTTGGTGAGGCTGGTTCGCCCGCACATGTCCTCGATGGTGGCCGGCTCCAGCACCACGTTGCGTCCCGTGGCTTCGCTGGAGAACAGGCCGAGCAGCGCGTCCTGGCTCAGCGGCGTCGGCTGGTGCGGTGCGGCGTCCGCCACGTTCTTCGAGAGGTCGGCGAAAAGCGAGCCCCAGCGCCCGTCGGGCTTGCCGATGATCTCGTAATTCGCGCTCTTGCGGCGGATGTCGTCATCGGCCGGGATCGAGGCCAGCACCGGAATGCCAGCCGCGTCCGCAAAGGCCTGCGCTTCGCCCGTGCCGTCATCCTTGTTGATGACGAGACCGCCGACGCCGACATTGCCGCCCATCTTGCGGAAGTATTCGACCGCCGAGCAGACGTTGTTGGCGACGTAGAGCGATTGCAGGTCGTTGGAGCCGACGACGATGACCTTCTGGCACATGTCGCGGGCGATCGGCAGGCCGAAACCGCCGCAGACCACGTCGCCGAGGAAGTCGAGCAGGACGTAGTCGAAGCCCCATTCGTGGAAGCCGAGCTTCTCCAGCAGCTCGAAGCCATGGATGATCCCGCGCCCGCCGCAGCCGCGGCCGACCTCCGGCCCGCCGAGTTCCATCGCGTAGACTCCGTCGCGCTTGAAGCAGACATCGCCGATCGCGACCGCCTCGCCTGCGAGCTTCTTCTTCGTCGAGGTCTCGATGATGGTCGGGCAGGCGCGCCCGCCGAACAGGAGCGAGGTCGTATCGCTCTTCGGGTCGCAGCCGATCAGCAGCACCTTCTTGCCCTGCTGGGCCATCATGTAGCTGAGATTGGCCAGGGTGAACGACTTGCCGATGCCGCCCTTGCCGTAGATCGCGATGATCTGCGTCTCGCGCTTGATCTCGCCGGTCGCGACCGGATCGGGCTCGATGGCGGCCTCGGCCCGCAGCGTCGTCGCGGCGTCCAGCGCCGCCTTGCTGAGCTGTAGGTTCATGAGCAGGCCCTCCAATCGAGGATCATCTTCAGGCAGGCCGGATCGGCGAAAGCGGTGCGGTAGGCCTCCTCCGCTCCCGTGGCGGGCACCCGGTGGGTGATGAGACCGTCGAGCGACAGGCGTCCGGCCTCGATCAGGGCCCGGACCGCCGCGAGATCGCCCGGCCGCCACTCCGCCGAAACCCGGATGCGGGCCTCACGCAGGAAGGCGGGCGGAAAGGCGAAGGCGAGAGGCGTTTCGTAGAAGCCGGCCAGTACGATCTCGCCGCCGGGCGCGAGGCGGCCGATCAGCGTGTCGAGCAGGCTCGAATCGCCGCTGACGTCGGTGATGGTGGCGTAATCACGCGCCGGATCGTCGTCGGGCGCGAGCACGGAATAACCGAAGTCACCCGCAGCCCGCAGCGTCTCGCGCTCCCACACCACGGGCTCGCCGCCGACCAGCACCGTCAGCCGCGCGAGCAGCCGGCCGAGCACGCCGTGGCCGACGATCAGACTGCGCTTGCCGGGCACGATGCCGGACAGGGCGTGGTAAGCGGTCGCCGCCAGGGCGATGAGGCAGGCCCGGTTGCCGAGCGCGGCATCGACCGGGACGAGGCGGGAGGCCGGGGCGATCAGGTGCGAGGCCGCGCCGCCGAACAGACCGTTGACCGCGCCGAAGCAGCGGGCGCCCGGCACGAACACGGTTTGCCCGACGCGCAGGCCACTGCCGGCCTCGGTCTCGACCACCGTGCCGACCGACTCATAGCCGGGCACCAGCGGATACCCCATGCCGGGAAAGGGCGGCATCCGGCCGGACCAGAGCAGGCGCTCGGTCCCCGTGCTGATACCGCTCCAGGAGACGGCAACGGTCGCGTCGCCCTGCGTCGCCTGGGTGAGCGCGAGCCGGCTGAGCGCCAAGTGCTCCGGTCGTTCAAGGACGACGGCCAACGCTTCCATCTCCCTGCCTCCCCGTTGCTGATTGCGACTCCGCAGATGGCTGAACCGCTTGATGTCATCCTAGATGGACGTAAATTTGCGTCAAGTAAACTTTACACTCTTAGCGCCGCTTTGCGGTGATCAATCGCGCCAGCAGGGGGCGCCGCGTGGGGCGCTCGCGGATTTCACTAAAGCCGGCCTGGGTCAGCATGGCCGTTAACTCGTCCGCCGTGCGGGGCCGGCCGCTGCCCATGGCCAGGAGATAGAAGCCGAAATACGCGTCCCCCACCGGCTCCGCGCCGGACGTGCCGGCCATCGGCTCGGCGATCGCCAGAAGGCCGCCGGGCGGCAGTGCCGCGTAGGCCGCGCGCAGGAGCGCCAGGGCGACTGCGTCGTCGTGATCGTGGACGACCCGCACCAGGGTGATCGCGTCGGCGCCCTCCGGCAGGGAGGCGCCGAGAAAGCTCCGGCCGAGGCAGGTGACGCGGTTCCCGAGGCCTTCGGCGGCGAGCCGGGCGCCTGCCCGTTCCGCGACCGGCGGGAGATCGAGCAGGCGCAGGGCCAGCCCCGGATGGCGGCGGGCGGCCTGCGCGAGGAACACGCCCTCCCCGCCCCCGACATCCATGAGACACGCACGATCGCCGAGCGGCAGTGCGTCGAGCACGTCGTCGGCGATCAGCTCCTGCGAGGCCGCCATCAAGCCGCTATAGGCCGCAACCGAATCCGGGCCGAGCCGCGCCGCCTCGCCGGCTTCGGCATAGGGCCAGTAGCGCCCTAGCCGTGTCGGCCCCGCTTCCCCCCGCAACAGGGCGACGGGATCGGCCAGATCGGCGTAGAGCATCGCGTGGTGCTCAATCATCGCCGCGACCGAGGGATTGCCGATCAGCGCCGCGCCGAGATCGGCCAGGGCGAATCGTCCGTCCGGCAGCCGCGTGATCAGGTCGAGCGAGGCGGCGGCCTTGAGCAGGGTCAGGGCGCGATCCGTGGACAGATCGAGCTGCCGGGCGAGGGCGTCGGGGGCGAGCGGGCCGTCGCGCAACAGCGTGAACAGGTCGAGCCGGACGCAGGCGAACAGCACCTGCGCGTAGACGAAGCCGGCGCACAGATCGAACAACGCCCTGGTGTTACGCCGCGCAATCCCGCGGGTGAGCGGAAACCCCGCCGCCCAGCGCTGGAAGCCGGAGCTGGCGACCGTTCGGTTGCGGAAGGCGAGCCAGCGCTCGCGCCAGCCGCCGCGCCTCTCCGGCGCGGGTCCGGCCTCGGTCATCGCGGCGGGCAAGGCCGGCCCTCACGCCATCGCACGCAGGGAGGCGGGCATGAACAGCCGGGTCTGCGCCTCGATCTCGGTGCGCATGGCGTCTTGTCCGCGGCAGGGGGGAATCACGTCGATCGCCTCCTGCGTAAGGTGCTTCAGGCGCTCTAGGGCACCGCCCATCCCGAGCAGGGCCGCCGCGTTCGGACGCCCTAGGGTGGCGTCGCGGCCGGCGGGCTTGCCGATCTCCTCCTGGCGGCAGGCGACGTCGCGCAGATCGTCGGCGACCTGATAAGCTGCCCCGAGGCATTCGCCGAGCAGGCGCCAGGGCAGCGGCGGCGCTCCCGCGGCGGCGGCACCGGCCACCGTGGCCGCGGCGAACAGCGCGCCGGTCTTGGCCTGCTGGTACTCGACCAGATCCACGTAAGGCTCGGATTCCCATGCCTGACCCGCGACGATGCCGGAGGGCGAGCCGGCGGCGTGGGCGATCAGCCCGACGAGGCCCGCGAGGCGCGTGGGCGAGCGGACCACGCCGCGTGCCAGCGTCTCGAAGGCGGCGACGATCAGGGCGTCGCCCGTGAGCACCGCGAGCGGCACGCCGAAGGCCGCATGGACCGAGGGCTTCTGGCGGCGCGTCGGCGCGTCGTCGAAGCACGGCAGGTCGTCGTGGACGAGAGAGGCGCAGTGCAGGAGTTCGATCGCCGCGGCGGCCGCCTCGGAGGTGGCGGGCTCGTCGTCGCCGCAGGCGAGCGCGACGGCGAGGCAGAGCCGCGGGCGGATGCGGTGGCCGCCGGGAAAGACCGCGTAGCGGATCGCTTCCGCCAGCAGAGGGGGCGCACCCGGCGCCTCCGCATGCGAAACCGCATTGTCGAGCACCGTCTCGATCCGCCGGCCGACGTCCATGCCGTCCTCCCGATGTCAGGCTGACTTGCCTTGCGTTTATGTCAACTATACTTGACACTGTTGACGTCGCGGATCAACGGTGATGCGAGGCGGAGCGCATTTTCGGTGGCAGAAAAAAGCGTCATCGTGATCGGAGCCGGCATCGGCGGGCTCGCGGCGGCGCTGAGCCTCGCCGCCTCCGGCCACAACGTCACCGTCCTGGAGCGCGCCGCGCGTGTCGGCGGCAAGATGCGCTCGCTCGCCGTGGATGGGGTGCCAGTCGAGGCGGGCCCCACCGTCTTCACCATGCGCTGGGTGTTCGAGGAGTTGTTCGCCGAGGCCGGCGCCGACCTCGGGTCGGAGATGCGGCTGCGGCCGGCCGCCCTGCTGGCCCGCCATGCCTGGAACGCGCACGAGCGGCTCGACCTGTTCGCGGATATCGACACCTCGGCAGCGGCGATTGGCGCCTTCGCCGGCGCGCGCGAGGCGGAGGGCTATCGCCGGTTCTGCGCCCGTGCCGCCGAGGTCTACCGCACGCTGGAAGGGCCGTTCATCCGCGCCGACCGGCCGAGCCCCATCGATCTCGCCCAGCGCGTCGGCCTTTCGGGGATCGGTAGCCTCTGGCGTATCCAGCCCTTCGCGACCCTGTGGTCGGCGCTCGGCGAGTATTTCCGCGATCCGCGCCTGCACCAACTCTTCGGGCGCTACGCCACCTATTGCGGCGCCTCGCCGTTCGAGGCGCCCGCCACGCTGATGCTGGTCGCGCATGTGGAGCAGGCGGGCGTCTGGACCGTCGAGGGCGGCTTGAGCCGGCTCGCGCGAGGGGTCGCGGATCTGGCCGAACGCCGCGGCGCGAAGCTGCGCACCGGCGCGGATGTGGCGCGCATCCTGACCGAGCGCGGCCGCGTCGCGGGGGTCGAACTCGTCGGCGGCGAGCGCATCGCCACCGACGCTGTGATCGCCAACGCCGACGTGGCGGCCCTCGGCGGCGGCCTGCTCGGGCGCGATGCGGCGGCGGCCGGCGACCGATTGCCGCCCCGCGAACGCTCGCTCTCGGCGCTCACCATCTGCACGACGGCGCGGGCGAAGGGCTTCGACCTCGCGCACCACAGCGTCTTCTTCTCGTCCGATTACCGGGCGGAGTTCGACGCGATCCTGCGCGGCCGCCGCCTGCCGCCGGACCCGACCGTCTACGTCTGCGCGCAGGACCGGGACGGCGACGGCGGTTCGGCCCCTGACGGGCCGGAACGCCTGCTCCTTCTCGTCAATGCCCCCGCCGATGGCGGGGAGCGTCACTTCACTCCCACGGAGATCGCCGCATGCGAGACGACCATCCTTCGCAAGCTTTCGGCCTGCGGACTCACGCTGGAGCCGACGGGACCGGGGACGATCACGACCCCGCAGGATTTCGCGGGCCTGTTTCCGGGGACGGGCGGGGCGCTCTACGGCCGGGCCTCACACGGCTGGACGGCGACCTTCAAGCGGCCGGGGGCGCGGACGCGGGTGCCGGGGCTCTATCTGGCCGGGGGCAGCGTGCATCCGGGGCCGGGCGTGCCGATGGCAGCGCAGTCGGGCCGGCTCGCGGCGGCGGCACTGCGCGCGGACCTTGCTTCGACGGGGCGGTGACGCGCGGGGGCTATGTCTGGTGGTACGTCGATGCCGTGAGCGAGGACGGGCGCCAGGGGCTCACCGTGATCGCCTTCATCGGCAGCGTGTTCTCGCCCTACTATGCCTGGGATGCGGCGCGCGACCCGTTCGCCCACTGCGCCGTCAACGTCGTGCTCTACGGCGAGCGCGGCAACCGCTTCGCCATGACCGAGCGCAACGCCGGGTCGCTGGCGCGGGATGCGACGAGCTTCAGCCTCGGGCCGTCCTCCCTCGAATGGGACGGCAGCGTGCTGACGATCCGCCTCGACGAGCGATCTTCGCCGGTCCCGCGGGCGGTAAGGGGCACGGTGCGGGTGCGGCCGCGGGCGCTGACGGCGCAGCCCTTCACCCTCGACACGCACGGCCTGCACCGCTGGTGGCCGATGGCGCCGGATTGCGAGGTTGAGGCCGCGTTTACCGCGCCCGCCCTCTCCTGGCGCGGCAGCGGCTATCACGACACCAATGACGGCGACGGCGCCCTCGAAGACGCTTTCACGGACTGGACTTGGTGCCGCGCACCGCTCAAGCGCGGTTCGGCCATCCTCTACGACGTGCGCCGGACCGATGGCAGCGGACAGAACCTGACGCTGCGCTTCGACGCCGACGGCACCCGCCGCGAGATGCGCCCGCCGCTTGCCGCCGGCCTGCCGCCCACCGGCCTGTGGCGGATGCCGCGCACGACCCGCAGCGACGACGGCTGCGCCCAGGTGATCCGTACCTTCGAGGACACGCCGTTCTATGCCCGCTCGCTGCTCGCCTCGACCCTCGACGGCGAGGCGGTGCAGCCCGTGCACGAGAGCCTTTCACTCAGGCGCTTCCGCAACCCGCTGGTGCGGCTGATGCTGCCGTTCCGGATGCCGCGGCGGATCGGCTGAGACTAGTCAGCTGGCGTTCGCCTCGGCCTCGTCCTTGCGCTCATAGCGCAGCAGCAGCGGCGTCTGGGCCAGGGCGAAGGCGACCGTGAGCGGCATGATGCCGAACACCTTGAAGCTGACCCAGAAATCCTCGGTCTGCGTGCGCCAGACGACCTCGTTGACGACCGCGAGCGCGAGAAAGAACAGGCCCCAGCGGAAGGTGAGCTTGCGCCAGCCCACGTCGGTGAGCGCGAACATGCTGTCGAGCACGACTGAGAGCAGCGACTTGTTGAAGGCGAGGCCGCCGAGCAGGACGAGGCCGAACAGCGTGTTCACGATGGTCGGCTTCATCATGATGAAGGTCTTGTCCTGCAGCACCAGCGTCAGGCCGCCGAACACGAGCACGACGACACCGGAAACGAGCGGCATGATCGGCAGCCGCCGCAGCAGGGCGAAGTGCACGGCGAGCGCGATCATGGTGGCGACGATGAACACGCCGGTCGCCACGAACAGCTTGCTCTCGGCCGCCACGCCGAAGCGCTCGGCATAGGCGTTGCCGAGGAAGAAGACCGTCAGCGGGCCTACTTCCAGCGCCAGCTTGAGGAGCGGCGGCAGGTGCCGGCGCGGCGGAACGCTCTCGACCTTCATGCGGACACTCTCACGATGCTCCTAGAGCGCATTCCGACGAAGTGGTCTCCGATTCGTCGAAAGAATGCGCGTCAAAACGAAGACCTAGAGGCGCTGACCGGATGCAATCAGGTCGGATGCGGCTCTAGGGGCAGGCAATCGGCTACTCCTTGGGAAGGCCGGTGATCGCCCGGGCAAAGTCCCGCGCGGCGAACGGCTCCAAGTCTTCCACGCCCTCGCCGACCCCGATGAAGTGCACGGGCAGGCCGAACTTCGTGGCGAGCGCCACCAGAATACCGCCCCGTGCCGTTCCGTCGAGCTTGGTCATCACGAGGCCCGACACGGGTGCGGCCTGCGAGAACAACTCGACCTGGCTCAACGCGTTCTGCCCGACGGTGGCGTCGAGCACCAGCAGGGTGGCATGCGGTGCCTCCGGATCGAGCTTGCGGATGACCCGGACGATCTTTTCCAGCTCCGCCATTAGCCCGGCCTTGTTCTGCAAGCGGCCGGCGGTGTCGATCAGGAGCACGTCGGTGCCGTTCTCCCGCGCCTCCTTGAACGCGTCGAAGGCGAGCCCGGCCGCATCCGAGCCCTGCGCCCGGCTGATGACCGGCGTGCCGGTGCGATCGCCCCACACCCGCAACTGCTCGATTGCCGCCGCGCGGAACGTATCGCCGGCCGCCAGCATGACGCTGCGCCCCTCGGCCTTGAACTTGAGCGAGAGCTTGCCGATCGTCGTCGTCTTGCCGGCGCCGTTCACGCCGACCGTCAGGATCACGTAGGGCTTCTTGGCCGAATCGATCTCGATCGGCAGCGCCACCGGCTCCAGCGCCCGCTCGATCTCGGTAGCGAGGATGGCGCGCACCTCGTCGGGCGAGATGCCCTTCTCGTAGCGGCCCTTGCCGACCGCCTCCGACATACGTGTCGCAGTCTCCACGCCGAAATCGGCCTGGATCAGCGCGTCTTCCAGATCCTCAAGGGTCGTCGCATCGAGCTTGCGCTTGGTGAACAGGCCCGTCACCCGGTCCGACAGTGCGGAGGAGGTGCGCCGCATTCCGGCGGTCAGGCGCGACCACCAGCCCTGCTTCTCGCTGCCCTCGACCGCGCCGGACACCGCATCGCTCGCGAGTGCCGCCGCGGAATCGACCGGCTGGATATCGACCTCGACCGGCGGTTCGGATTCGGCCGCGGGTGCAGGCGTCTCCTCCTCGCTGCCGGTCAGGCGCGACCACCAGTTCCGCTTCTCAGCCGTCTCGGTGGGGGCGGGCGCCGGTTCGCTCTCGGCAGAAATCTCGTCGGGCTGCGGTGCTTCGCCGGATGGCGGCTGCGGCTCGGGCTGGAGGTCGGCGCCCTCCAGTTCATCGGGGATGCGATTCTTGTCGGGATCGTCCGGCGCGGGCTCGCTCACCGCCGGCGGCACGTGGGCGACGTCGTCCGCCGCGGTGGTGAAGACCGGTTGCCCCTCGGATGCGGAGGCGGGCGACAGCGGATCCGGCGTGGCCGATTCCCCGGCCGGCGTTTCCTCGGCCGCTGCGTCCTCGGCCGGCACCGGCTCGGGGGACTTGGATTCGGGCGCGCCCTTTCGCCCGAACAGGCGTCCGAACCAGCCGGGCTTCTCGTCGTCGCTCATCCGCGTCCCTTGTTCAAAATCTTGCCCTGCTCAAACCTTGCCCGCGACGATCCGACATTCTAGCCCGTGGAGCATGAACGCGCGTGTTTCAGTGTCGGATCGCACCGTCGGACCGGAGATAGGGCCTCCGCTCCTCTACCGCGATGCCTTGATGCTCGTCATCGACAAGCCAGCGGGTTTGCCGGTGCATCCGGGCCCGAAGGGTGGGCCGACGCTGACCGACCATCTCGACGCCCTGCGCTTCGGCCTGCCGCGCCGCCCGGAAGCCGCGCACCGGCTCGACCGTGACACGTCGGGCTGCCTCGTGCTCGGCCGACACGCCAAAGCCTTGGCGCGTTTGAACCGCCTGTTCGCCGACGGCAAGGTCGATAAGACCTATTGGGCGCTGGTCGAAGGCGGCCCCGAGGCGATGGAAGGGCGTATCGACCTCCCGCTGGCCAAACGTTCGGACGATCCGCGCAGTTGGTGGATGAAGACCGATCCGGCCGGTGCACCCTCGCTGACGCTCTACCGGGTTCTCGGTCGGAGTGAGGGATTATCCTGGCTCGAACTGAAGCCGGTCACGGGACGGACCCACCAATTGCGGGTTCACTGCGCGGCGATGGGCTGGCCGATCCGCGGCGACGCGATCTACGGGAGCGCGGGACGGGACGGGCCGGGCTTGCAACTCCATGCGCGGGGTTTGAGCCTGCCGCTCTATCCGAAGCGTGAGGCGATTGCCGTCGAGGCGCCGGCGCCCGCGCATATGCGGGCAGGGCTCGAGGCGTGCGGAATGACCGCTTCCGCCCCGTAGATCCCGCTCCGGCCGGGGAACACAGATGGGCGGGTCTCGTTCAGGCCGCGAGCAGAGCCTGCCCGTCATGCCCGGTAACGGTGATCTCGCGAATCTCTCCGGCGGGCACCGGCCCGGAAAAACGCACGAGCGAGAACGCCTCCGTCCGGCCGGTATCGCCCCGTTCGGTCAGAACGCGGCGGCGGGCGCCGACTTCGCCGTCGAGGTGGCGGGCGAGAGCCGCCGCACCGGCTTCGCGCAGCCGGGCGGCCCGCGCGCGGACCACGTCGCCCGGCACCGCAGGCATCCGCGCGGCGGGCGTGTCGGGGCGCGGCGAATAGGGGAAGACGTGCAGATGCGTCAGCCCGCATTCGGCCACGAGGTCGAGGGAGCGGGCGAATTGCGCCTCGGTCTCGGTGGGAAACCCGGCGATCAGGTCGGCGCCGAAGACGAGGCCGGGCCGCAGGTCGCGCAGGGTTTCGCACAGGCGGATCGCGTCGGCACGCGAATGGCGCCGCTTCATCCGCTTGAGGATCAGGTCGTCGCCCGCCTGGAGCGAGAGGTGGACATGCGGCATCAGCCGCGGCTCCTCGGCGAAGGCAGCGATCAGCTCGGCATCGGCCTCCACCGAATCGATCGAAGAGAGGCGCAGCCGCACGAGATCCGGCACCTCGGCGAGAATCGTGCGAACGAGGCGCCCGAGGCTCAACTCGGAATCGAGGTCGCGACCATAGGCCGTGAGATCGACGCCGGTCAGCACCACCTCGCGCCCGCCATGCTCGACGATGCGGCGCACCTGCGCCACCGCCTCGGCGAGCGGCACGGAGCGGGAATTGCCGCGCCCAAACGGAATGACGCAGAAGGTGCAGCGGTGGTCGCAGCCGTTCTGCACCGGCACGAAGGCGCGGGTATGCCCGCTCATGGTGGTGATGTGCGTCGGCTCGGCCGTGCGGACGGCCATGATGTCTTCAGGCGCCGGCGCGGTGCCGCTCTGCCAGCTCTCCCGCCTCAGCTTGGACGCGTTGCCGACGAGGCGCGCCACCTCCGGCATCGCGGCGTAGCTTGCGCGCTCGACCTCGGCGCCGCAGCCGGTCACGACGATCTCGGCGCCGGGCCGTTCGCGGGAAAGCCGGCGGATTGCCTTGCGCGCCTGCCGCCCGGCCTCGGCCGTGACGGCGCAGGTGTTGACGACGACGAGGTCGCGCCCCTCGGCGCCAGGCTCGGCATGGCCGCGCAGCACCTCGGATTCGACGGTGTTGAGCCGGCAGCCAAAAGTGAGCGTCTCGACGCTCACCCGTCGATCCCGGCGAACAGGTCGGGCGAGAACGTGCCTTCGCCTTCGAGATAGACGGGGCCGGTCATCAGCACGTGGTCGTCGGCGCGCCACTCGATCGAGAGTTCCCCGCCGGGCAACGCCACGCGGGCAGCCCGACCGATCATGCGCAGGCGCGAGGCGGCCACGACCGTGGCGCAGGCGGCCGTGCCACAGGCGAGCGTCAGCCCCGCGCCGCGCTCCCAGACGCGCAGCTTGATCGTGTCGCGGCCCGTCACCTCGGCGATGGAGATGTTGGCCCGCTCGGGGAAGATCGGGTGGGCCTCGAGCAGCGGCCCGATGCGGCCGAGATCGTAGCTGTCGGGATCGCGCTCGACGAAGAAGATCGCGTGCGGGTTGCCCATGCTGACGGCGGCGGGCGAATGCAGGATCGGATCGTCGATCGGCCCGACCTGAAGCTCGATGCGGCGGGTATCGAGAAACGGTTCGGCGAGCGGGATCTCGTCCCAGCGCAGGCGCGGCTGACCCATATCGACGGTGAAGGAGCGCTCGGTGATGCGCTTGACCGCGACCAGTCCGGCCTTCGTCTCCAGCGTCAGGGCACCGTTCTCGGCAGGCCGCGCCATGGCCGGATCGTCGAGCAGCGCGTAGCCGACGCAGCGGGTGCCGTTGCCGCAAGCGCCCGATTCCGAGCCGTCGGTGTTGTAGATGCGCATGAAGGCATCGGTGCCGGGCGTCACGGGATCGTGCACGACCATGAGCTGGTCGAAGCGCGAATGCACGTCGGCCGCGATGGCGCGGGCCTCGGCCGCGGTCACCCGGACCGCAGTTCCGCGCAGGTCGAGCACGACGATGGCGTTGCCGGCGCCGTGCATCTTCAGGAAGCGGCGATTTGCGAGAGGGCTCACGAGAGGGCTCCAAGAGGGCTCATTGGACCTCTGACGACCTTGTCTGCGGAAATGCGGGGGTGGCGCGGCGTATATGGCAAAAGCCGCCAGCCTGCGAGTCGGGAACGAAGAGCCGCAACGTCGCGCCGCAACGGTCTCGCGCGGGGCGTGTTTCGGCCCTACCCTGTTCGAACCGGCCAATCGGAGCGTCACCACCTTGACCCGTCTCGCCACCCTCGCCGCGGGCCTCCTCGCTCTCGTCCCTTCGTTGACGACTGCGTCGCTCGCCCAGAACGCGCCGCCCCCCACCAACGCGCCCTCCCCTGCCGAGGCGAACCCACTGCCGACCACGACCGTGCCGGACACCACGAAATCCGGCCCCGATCCGGCAGCGCCCGCACCTCAGCAGGTCCCGATCCCGCGCCCGGCCCAAGCCGGCGCGGCCCAGGCGGTCACGCCTCCGCCTTCGGCGCTGCCGACCCTCGTGACGGTTCCGGGCGAACCGAACGACGTCGATGAGGTGACGCTTCCGGCCAAACCCGTGGCGATCCTTGCGGGCGAGACCAAGTGGGAAGAGGCGCGGGCCAACCTGCGCAAAGCCTACAAGACCATCGGCGAGACGCTGGCCAAGCTGAACCTCAAGCAAGCGGGCCGGCCGATCGCCCTGTTCACCAAGACCGAGGATGACGGCTTCCAGTACGAGGCGATGATCCCGATCGAGGCTGCACCCGCGCAGGGCGCGGAGGGCGGCGACGTCAAGTTCGGCTCGAACCCGAGCGGCAAGGCCCTGCGGTTCAAGCATAGCGGCAGTTACGAGGAGATCGACGGCACCTACGAGACGCTGATCGCCTATCTCGACGCCAAGGAAATCGCGGTCCAAGACCGCTTCCTCGAAGAATACGTCACCGACCTCGGCGAGGGTGCGGACGACAAACTCGACATCAACATCTACGCGCTGCCGAAGGAGCCGGCGAAGTAGGGTTGTCGCGGGCCGGGAACCGCCGAATCCCTTCGCGGATTCGGCTTCCATGACGCTTTTCCCCGACACAGCCCTCCCGGCGGCAGCCCGCCATCGCCGCCGCGAGGCACCGGCCGCCGCGTCCGAAGCCCTGAAGGACAAGGCGCTGAAGATCCACCGCCGGCTGTGCGGCGTCTACGAGTGCCCGATCCCGTATTTCCACAGCCTCGATCCGCTGTCGGAGCTGATCTCCTCGCTGCTCTCGCATCGAACCCGCAACGCCGATTCAGGACGCGCCTTCAAGGCGCTGCGGGCGCGCTGGCCCGATTGGACGGAGATCGAGGCGGCATCGGTCGAGGAGATCGAAGCGACGATCCACGGCGTCACCTGGCCGGAGCTGAAGGCTCCGCGCATCAAGGCGGTGCTCGCCGCGGTACAGGAGCGGGTCGGTGCACTCACCCTCGACTTCCTGGGGGATATGAGCGTCGATGAGGCGCGCGGCTGGCTCGAAGCGATCCCCGGCATCGGGCCGAAGACGAGTGCCGCGGTGCTATCGTTCTCGACGCTGCGGATGCCCGCCCTGCCGGTGGACAGCCACCATCACCGCGTTGCCCAGCGCACCGGGCTGATCGGTGCTAAGGTCGATGTCGGGCCGAGCCACGCGGTGCTGCGGGCACAGCTTCCGGACGATTGGTCAGCGCAGAAGCTCTACGACAATCACGAGGTGCTGATGCTGCACGGCCAGCGCGTCTGCTTCCACCGCTCGCCGGCCTGCGGACGCTGCGTGCTGCTCGATATCTGTCCGACGGGTCAGGCGAGGAAGGCCGTGGGCTGACGCTTTATCCAGTCGCGCGTGTCAGCCTCTCTCACGTCCAATAGAGGATGCGCGCCGTCGGCAGGCGTTCGGCGATCCGCCCGGTAAGATGAGCGCGCATCGCCTTCATGAGATCGTTCGGAAACACGTATTTCACCGAGCCGAACTTGGTGAGCTTGCGGGTGCGCTCCGCCTCGCGCATCGGCAGGTCGGAACCCGGATACCATCTCTCGAGCACCGTCTTCGAGCCCGGCGTGAAGCGGTGGGTGATGAGTTCGACCGTCAGATCGGGCGCGGCCACACCGGACAACGCCTCGGCCGCGTCGCGCAGCAGGGCGTCGTAGGCGTCCGGCCATCCCTCGACGGGTAGTATCGGCGCGATGGTGAGGCCAACGGGATAGCCGGCCCGGGCGACGGCACCCATGGCAGCGAGCCGCTCGCTGAGCGGAGCGGTGCCGCCTTCGTAATGCGCCGCCGCGGCCGCGTTGACCGAGAAGCGGATGCGGGTGCGGCCGTGATGCGGCAGGTCGAGGAGCGGTTCGACCGCGGCGAACTTCGTCGTGAAGCGCAGTTGCACCGGCGCGTCCCAGGCGCCGAAATGACGGATCGCCGCCGAGAGCGAGCCGGTGAGATGCTCGATCCCGAGCGGATCGGTGTAGCAGGACGCCTCGAAGGTCGTGCCCTCGGCCGCCCGCGCCTCCGAAGCGCTGGTGACGCCGCCCTGCCCCAGATAGTTTTCGAGATTGCCGAGGATCGCGTCGAGGTTGGCGTAGACGCGTGTCACCGGCGGCCCCGAAAGCGAGCCGGCGAGATAGCAGTACTGGCAATGCGCCGGACAGCCTTCCGCGAGATCGAAGCGCCAGTCGGCGCTCGGCGGAATCGGTTGGAGCTTCAACTTCGTCGGCGGTGCGGTGACGATGGCGAGCGTGGCCTTGGCCTGGGCATAGGCCCGGCGCGGGTTCTCGTCGTCGCGCAAGCCGGTGAGCCGGTTGCTCTTCAGGCGCTCGATCGGGAGACCCAGGTCTTCCGCCTGCGCGACCATCTGCCGGCCATGGGGGTGTTCGAGGGCGGCCGGGGTCACCAGCACCCGGCGCGGATGCCAGAGACGCGCGGAGCGGGGCCGCGCCACGGGCCGGGCATCGGCCTCCTCGGTCAAAACAAGGGTCATGCCGCACCAACCCTCAACCTGTGCCGAAGGTCCGGGGATGCGTCCTTTCGGAACCCTGGAAGGCCTCGGGCGCTGTTTTCGCGCGAAGATCTTGTGAGGTGTCGATGTCGGAGCTGGAGACGAAACGCGCCGCGATTGCCGACCTTCTCGCCCGGATCGAAGGCCTCGATCCGCGAAATGTCGAGGCTCTCGATCGGCGGGTGGATGCCGTGGTGGACGGCTTCGATCCCGGGGCGCCGGAGCCGTCCGATCCGGCCAGGGCCGACCTGCACCGTCTGCTCAGATCGTACCGCAACCTTCGCGATCTCCCCGCCGACCGCAACAACGTGCAGCTTGCCGAGAAGGGCGAGGTGTTCGCGCCAGAGGACGACGCCTGACGCGCGCTCCGGCGCCGTGATGCGTCGGAAAACTGGGCCGGATGACCGGTTTCGATGACTTGGCAAGGAGCTCGGCCCGCGCCAAGCGTCGCCGATGACCAAGACCCTTCTCGCTTATTCCGGAGCCGCGTTGGCTGAGATCGCCGGCTGCTTCGCCTTCTGGGCGTGGCTGCGGCTCGATCGGTCGGTCTGGTGGGTCGCGCCGGGGCTCGTTTCGCTCGCCCTGTTCGCTTGGCTGCTCACGCTCGTCGAGAGCGAGGCGGCCGGGCGGACCTATGCCGCCTATGGCGGCATCTACATTGCCGCCTCGATCCTCTGGCTCTGGGGCGTCGAGGGACATCGCCCCGACCGCTGGGATCTTGCTGGCGGGGCGATCTGCCTCGCCGGCACGGCGGTGATCCTGTTCGGCCCCCGGAGCGGCTGAACCGCTCCGGGGTCGAGGAGATCAGCCCTCGCGAATCAGGATCAGGGTCGAGAGCGGCGGCAGTGTCAGGCTCAGCGAGTGCGGCTGGCCGTGGCTCTGTTCAGCCTGGCTCTGCACACCGCCCATATTGCCGACATTCGAGCCGCCATAGCGCTCGGCATCCGAATTGATCGCCTCGCGGTAGAAACCGGCCGTCGGCACGCCGACGCGGTAGCCCTCACGCGGCACCGGCGTGAAGTTCGACACGACGATGGCGACCTCGCCCTCTGCCTTGCCCTTGCGCGCCCAGGCGATGACCGAGTTGTCGGAATCGTCCGCCACCAGCCACTGGAAGCCGCTGGCCTCGACGTCGCGCGAATAGAGCGCCGGGGTCGAGGTGTAGACGTGGTTGAGGTCGCGGATCAGATCCTTCACGCCGCCGTGCAGGGGATCGTCGAGCAGGTGCCAGTCGAGCGACTGGTTGTGGTTCCACTCGCGCTCCTGGCCGAACTCGCCGCCCATGAAGAGCAGCTTCTTGCCGGGATGCCCCCACATGAAGCCGAAATAGGCGCGCAGATTGGCAAACTTCTGCCAGCGGTCGCCCGGCATCTTGCCGAGCAGCGAGCCCTTCCCGTGCACCACTTCGTCGTGGGAGAGCGGCAGCACGAAGTTTTCCGAGAAGGCGTAGAGCAGGCCGAAGGTCAGGTTGTGGTGGTGGTAACGCCGGTGGATCGGATCCTCCGACATGTATTTCAGGGTGTCGTGCATCCACCCCATGTTCCACTTGAAGCCGAAGCCGAGACCGCCGGTGTAGGTCGGGTGCGACACGCCCGGCCACGAAGTCGATTCCTCGGCCACCGTGATGGTGCCCGGCGCGTGGCTGTAGGTGGCCTCGTTGGTCTTGCGCAGGAAGTTGATGGCGTCGAGATTCTCGTTGCCGCCATACTGGTTCGGAATCCACTCCCCCGCGCGGCGCGAGTAGTCGAGGTAGAGCATCGAGGCCACCGCATCCACGCGCAGGCCGTCGAGATGGTAGTGCTCAAGCCAGAAGCGGGCATTGGCCGTGAGGAAAGCGGACACCTCGACCCGGCCGAAATTGTAGATGTAGGTGCCCCAATCCTGGTGGAAGCCCTGGCGCGGATCGGCATGCTCGTAGAGATGCGTGCCGTCGAACAGGCCGAGTCCGTGGGCGTCGAGGGGGAAGTGCCCCGGCACCCAATCGAGCATCACGCCGATGCCGGCCGCATGCGCCGCATTGACGAAATCCACGAAGTCGTCGGGCGTGCCGAAGCGGCTGGTTGGCGCGAACAGCGAGACCGGTTGGTAGCCCCAGGAGCCGTCGAACGGGTACTCCGTGATCGGCAGAAGCTCGATATGCGTGAAGCCGAGGTCCTTCACGTACGGGATCAGCCGGTCGGACAGCTCCTTGTAGGTCAGGTAGCGGTTGCCCTCGTCCGGCACCCGCGCCCACGAGCCGAGATGGACCTCGTAGACCGACATGGCGGCGTGGCGCGGATCCTTCTCGCCGCGCGTGTCCATCCAGGCCGCATCGTTCCACTGCGGCTCGTTGAGACCCTGGAGCACCGAGGCCGTCTGCGGCGGATGCTGGGCGCGGAAGGCGACCGGATCGGCCTTCAACGGCAGCACGGAGCCGTCGGGGCCACGGATCTCGAACTTGTAGTTCTGGCCGGCCTTGAGACCCGGCACGAACAGCTCCCAGACGCCGCCGTTGAGCCACAGCCGCATCGGGTGGCGCCTGCCGTCCCAATCGTTGAAGTCGCCGACGACGCTGACGCGGCGGGCATTCGGCGCCCAGACCGCGAAGCGGAACCCGGCGATGCCGTCGAGCTCGCCCGCATGCGCACCGAGCACGCGGTAGACGAGGTTGCTGCCGATCAGGCGCAGGCCGTCGATCTCGCTCTGTTCGAGCGAGGGGCCGAAACCGTAGGGATCGTGACGGCGGGTGCTGGTGCCGTCCCAGGCCTCGACCTCGATCTCGTAGAGGGGTCGACCTTCGCTCTTCACGCTCGCGACGTAGAACCCATCGGGATGAACGCGTTCGAACGCGATGCTCTGCCCGCCCGTGACGAGGCGCGCTGCCTTCGCCTCCGGCAGGATCGCACGGACCTCCCACGTACCGGGCGCAACCTGATGCGGCCCGAGGACGCCGAACGCGTCGCCGTGATCGGCCGCCATCACCGCCGCAATGGCATCGGGATGGAGGTGGCCATCGCGCGCTTGCGAGGCGGAGCGGCCCACACGGGGAGCCCCCTCGCCGCCAAGCGCATCCGACGACCGGGGCGCGCGCGGCGCCTCGGTCGAGCCTGACCTGTTCGGGACGTTGGCGGCCGCCTGCCCCTCGTTACGAGCCGCGGCCTTCTCGTCCAGAGCCGTCATCCAATCACCTCTCTCGGAAGCGCTCCCGGGCCATCAAAGGGTGGCGCGCGGGAGCGCGCAGGTCACACCGAAGCGCGGTCGCGCTTGGCTTCATCCAGTATGTTGAGAACACCACGTGCTGGGATTTCGATCCAGTCGGGGCGGTTGTTCACTTCGTAATCGATCTCGTAGAGCGCCTTGGTCAGCAGGCTCAGACGCAGCAGACGGGATTGCGTCTCCGCATCCTCCACCGCAGCCCGGCTGCCGGCCACGGCTTGCCCGTAGCCGTCAAGGAACGCTGCATCGATCATGCCGCGCCACGCGATCGCTGCATTGCGCGCCCGTTCCTCGCTGTCGCCGAAGCGGGCCGTGATCTCACGCACCACCGTTTCAGCGCCGTAGGCGAAGGAGCGGAGCATGCCCGCCACGTCGCGCATCGGCGTCGATTTGGCCCGGCGCTGCTCCACCGGACGCGAGGGCTCGCCCTCGAAATCGACGATGATGAGATCGCCCTCGGAGGCGAGCACCTGCCCGAGATGGTAATCGCCGTGGATGCGGGTCTTCGTGGCACCCCGCAGCGGGCCGGAGGCCAGATCGGTGATGAGCGCCTCGACCTCGCTACGGCGGGACGCGAGCGCCTCGCTAGCCGAGCCCGGCGACCAAGCAGTGATCGCGTCGAGCCCCTTGAACGCACGCGCGGCCTGATGGCGGGCATCATCCGCAAGCGAAGCGAGATCCGCCTCATCGAAGGGCTCGACCGCGAAGGCCGGATCGTCGGTGTCGATGGCGAAGGCCCGGTGCAGTTCGGCCGTGCGCTGGCCGAGCAGCTCCGCCCAGCGCAGATGCGCATTGAAGGCATCCTCCGGCGCCGGCGCCTCGCTCTCGGGTGCGAGCACCACGGTCTCGAAGTCGCGCCGCAGGCCTTCCAGCATCAGCGTCCAGGCGTCGCCCTGGTTGAGGACGAACTTCTGGAGCAGCGCCAGGGCGGTGCGGGTGCCGTCCGCAGCCACGTGCTCCACCACGCCGAGCAAAGCCGGCGTGTTGGCAAAATGGGCCTGCTCGGTGAGGAACCGGCCGATCTCGATCTCGGGATGCGTGCCGGGCTGGAGGCGGCGCAGCAGCTTGAGCATCATCCGCGCGCCGATGGCGATCGAGGTGTTGCTCTGCTCGGCCGAGAGGCGGCGCACGTCGGCGGCCTCGAACGGCACCTCCGGATCGTAGGCCGAGGTCGTCGAGAAGACCAGGCTCCCGCGCTCGGACGGGATCGTGACGCCGTCGCGCATCGCCTCGATCAGGGCCACGGCGAACGGCGCGGCGGCGGCTGCCTCGTAGAGCAGGCCGGTCCGGGGCCCGCGGCGCACACGGGCGACCGCATGGTCCAGCAGGGTCTCGTCCTCGCGGCCCTCCTCGACGGCCAGCGGCACGAAGTAGTCCTGGCGCTCGCCGTTGGCGAGGGTCACCGCCACCCGCGGCAGCAGGAACTTGCCTTCGCCGGAGCCGTCCTTGACGATGGCGCTGTCATCGACCTGCACCGACTTGATGCGCGTGCCCTTGGCGCCGAACCAGCGGCGCGAGGCGATGAAGGGCGGCGCCACCGTGCGCTCGAACGCGGTGCGCTCGCGGCCCTTGATCAGGGTCTCGATGCCGCCGGTGAGCACAAGGGTGAACAGTTCCGGGCTCTGCGGCTGCGGGCCGATCTCGCCGGTATTCGCGACCGAGAGGGCGAACCAGTAGAAACCGTAGGCCGGCAGGGTCAGCAAGTAGGGCAGTTCGCCGATTGCCGGGAAAGCCGTGCCGCCGGTCAGCTCGATCGGGATCGCGCCACGCAGGTCCGACAGGTCGAGCTGCACCGCCTGCGGGGCCCGCGAAAGGTTGGCGACGCAGAGGATGCGCTCGTTCTCATGCTCGCGAATCCAGGCGAGCACCTTGCGGTTCGCCGGATACAGGAACTGGATCGCGCCGCGCCCCAGCGCGACCGAGTTGTTGCGGATCGCGATCATGCGCCGCGTCCAGTTCAGCAGCGAGGTCTGCGCCTGGATCTGCGCCTCGACGTTGATCGCGTCGTAGCCGTAGATCGGGTCCTGGATCGAGGGCAGGAACAGCTTCTGCGGGGTGGCCCGCGAGAAGCCGCCGTTGCGGTCCGGCGACCACTGCATCGGCGTGCGCACACCGTCGCGGTCGCCGAGATAGATGTTGTCGCCCATGCCGATCTCGTCGCCGTAGTAGAGCACCGGCGTGCCGGGCATCGACAGGACGAGGGACTTCATCAGCTCGATCTTGCGCCGGTCGTTCTCCAGCAGCGGCGCGAGGCGGCGGCGGATGCCGAGATTGATGCGGGCGCGCCGCTCGGCGGCGTAGAACGACCAGAGGTAGTCGCGCTCTTCCGCCGTCACCATTTCGAGCGTCAGCTCGTCGTGATTCCGCAGGAAGATCGCCCACTGGCAGCCCTCGGGAATCTCGGGCGTCTGGCGCATGATGTCGGTGATCGGGTGCCGGTCCTCCCGGGCGATCGCCATGTACATCCGCGGCATCAGCGGGAAGTGGAAGGCCATGTGGCATTCGTCCCCGTCGCCGAAATACTGCGCCGTCTCCTCCGGCCACTGGTTGGCCTCGGCCAGCAGCATCCGGTCGGGATACTCGGCATCGAGCGCCGCACGGATCGCCTTGATGACGTCGTGGGTCTCGGAAAGGTTTTCGCAATTCGTGCCGTCGCGCTCGATCAGGTAGGGGATCGCGTCGAGCCGCAGCCCATCGACGCCCATGTCGAGCCAGTAGCGCATGACCTCGATCACGGCCTCCAGCACGGCCGGGTTGTCGAAGTTCAGGTCGGGCTGGTGGCTGTAGAAGCGGTGCCAGAAGTACTGCTTGGCGACCGGGTCCCAGGTCCAGTTCGACACCTCGGTGTCCAGGAAGATGATGCGCGTATCGGAATACTTCTCGTCGGTATCCGACCACACATAGAAATCGCGCTCAGGGCTTCCGGCAGGCGCCTCGCGGGCGCGCTGGAACCAGGGGTGCTGATCGCTGGTGTGGTTGATGACCAGCTCGGTGATGACGCGCAGCCCCCGCTCGTGGGCAGCAGCCACGAAGCGGCGGAAATCTTCCATCGTCCCGTAGGACGGGTTCACATCGCGGTAGTCGGCGATGTCGTAGCCGTCGTCGCGCAGCGGCGAGGGATAGAACGGCATCAGCCAGATCGCCGTGACCCCGAGGTCGCGGACATAATCGAGCTTCTGCGTCAGCCCCTCGAAATCGCCGATCCCGTCATTCGACGAGTCGAAGAACGACTTGACGTGGATCTGGTAGATGATGGCGTCACGGTACCACTGCGGATCGCTGCGATCGATCATCCCGTCGCTGCCTCACGTCACTTTCGAGAGCGGAACCGGGCCGTGTGGCACCGGGCTGCGAGCCTCCTCGGCCCGCTTCTTGGCGAGAACACGACGGTGACGCCGTATTCCGCCGGATCTAGAGCGCGCCGCACCGAAAGTGGAGGCCGGTTCGGTGTGGGGCGCGGGTCGTCAGGCGCGCCGAGGCCGAATCCGCCAGACGATTGCCGAGCGGTCGGCCGGATCGAGGGCGATTCGGTGGTTCTTGCCGTAGAGCTCGAACTTGTAGCCCAGCAGCAGATCCTCGACCTCGACCGCTGCATCGTCGGGCAGGCCGAGCAGATGCAGCGGCACCTCGTAGGTGCATTCCTGGCGGTTCTTCGGGTCGAGGTTGACCATCACGAACACGCAGTTGTCACGCTCCGGCGTCACCTTCGCGTAGGCGATGATGTTGTCGTTCCAGGCACCCGTGAAGTGGATGTTCCGGAAGTCCCACAGCGCCGGATTGTCCCGGCGCGCCTGATTGAGCTTGATGATGTGGTCGCGGATATTGCCGGGGCGATGATAGTCCCACGCCTTCAGCTCGTATTTTTCGGAGTCGAGATACTCTTCCTTACCCGGATAGGGCGCGGCCTCGCATAGTTCGAAGCCGTTATAGATGCCGTAGATAGAGGACAGCGTCGCAGCGAGAGTCGCACGCACGATGAAGCCCGGCCGCCCGCTTGTTTGCAAGTAGTAGGGATTGATATCCGGCGTATTCGCAAAAAAATTCGGACGGTAGTACTCGCCCATCTCGCCAGCCAGTTCCAGCGCGTACTCGGTCAGCTCCTGCTTCGTGTTGCGCCACGTGAAGTAGGTGTAGCTCTGCTGGTAGCCGGCCTTGGCGAGCTTCTTCATCATCTTCGGCCGTGTGAAGGCCTCGGCGAGGAAGATCGCGTCGGGATACTGCGTGTTCACCTCGCCCAGCATCCACTCCCAGAACGGGATCGGCTTGGTGTGCGGGTTGTCGACCCGGAAGATGCGCGCACCTTGGGCGCACCAGCCGAGGACGATGTCGCGCAGCTCGATCCAGAGCGAGGGCAGCGCCCCGCCGTAGAAGTGGACGTTCGAGATGTCCTCGTACTTCTTGGGCGGATTCTCGGCGAATTTGAGCGTGCCGTCGGGCCGCCACTCGAACCACTCTGGATGCTGCTTGATCCAGGGGTGGTCGGGCGAGCACTGGATCGCGAAGTCGATCGCGACCTCCATGCCGTGGGCGTGGCTCGCGGCAACGAGCTGGCGGAAATCCTCCAGCGTGCCGAGTTCGGGATGCACGGCCTCGTGCCCGCCCTCCTCGGAACCCACCGCGTAGACCGAGCCGACATCGCCCGGCTGCGCCTTCAGCGTGTTGTTCTTGCCCTTACGGTTCGTCTTCCCGATCGGATGGATCGGCGTGAAGTAGAGCACGTCGAAGCCGAGTTCGCGGATCTCGGGCAGGCGCCGGATCACGTCCGCGAAGGTGCCATGGCGGTTCGGATCGCCCGATTGCGAGCGCGGGAAGATCTCGTACCAAGCCGAGAACCGGGCTGCGAGCCGGTCGGCGATGACCGGGATGTTCACGGGATAGCGCGAGAGATTCACCCGCTCGGCGTTGCGCCGGACCAGCGACATGGTCTCCGGTGCCAGGATCTTCTCCAGGATCACCGGCGAGCCTTCCGGCTCGGCGGCGAGCGAGCGGATCAGCCCGTCGAGCCGCTGCTTGTCGGCCCCGCTCGCCAGATCCTCGGCGATCTGGATCAGCTCGACGCCCTCGATCGTCTCCAGCCGCACATCCACGCCGGCATCGCGCTTCTTCAGGGTGTCGCGCACCCAGGACGAGAAGCCGTCGCGCCACGCCTCGATCGTGAACTCGTAGCGGGCGTTGCGCTCGAGCGGGAAGTGACCGGCCCAGCGGTCGTTGTCCACGAACACCATCGGGTCGCGCCGCCACGTCTCCTCGCCGACGACGCGAGAGAGAATCGCCGCGTTGATGATCTCGTGACCGTCGGAAAAGATGTCGGCCTCGACGCGCACCTGCTCGCCGACGACGCGCTTCACCGGCGAGCGGCCGCCATCGATCTCCGGCGTCACCGCCTCGATGACGACGCGGCCCTTGCCCTGCGGCACGGTCGCGGGCGGCGGTGCGGCGACCTTCGCGCGCTCGGCCACGAGGATGCGCAACTCGCCCGGCAGCAGATCAATGCTGGCACCCGGATGGAAGGCGATCGGCTCGGCGTCGGGCGTGCGGTCGTCGAACGGGCCGAGTTGGCCGCCGGTGCGCTCGATGAGGCGGCCGGCATCGACCGGGACCGGAACGTCGCCGGGATTGAACAGGAGGAGCGTCGCCGAATGCGCCGAGGCCGGGTGGCCGGTATCGGTGCGGAACAGGGCGGTGAAAGGCGCATCGGGCGCCGAGAGCCGCATCTGCGCACCCTCGACATTGGCAGCCGGAATCGAAGCCTTCAGCGCGTTGATCGCCGTCACGTAACCGGAGATGTCGATCCCCGTATCGTGCTCGCGGGAACCCGGCGTGGTCTCGACGACGTGCAGCGCGCGGCGATACCCCCACTCGTAGCCGATCGGCATCAGCACGCCGGCCGAGAAGAAGGCGGAGAGGGCGTAGCGGGTCTTCAGCCGCTGGGCGACCGCCTCCGCCCCGCCGGGGATGTCGGCGGCGAGTCGGCTCATGTCGTGGTTCTCGGGGAAGGCGATGGAGGGCGCGACCACCCGCAGCCGCTCGTACTGCTCCAGAGCCCAGGGCGCCTTGAGGTTCCACCACGCGAAGGAATTGAACAGGTAGTCGAAGCCGGCGCCAGCCGTCGCCTGCGCCTCCTCGAAAGTGCAGCCCAGCGTCTCGGCAGCGAACAGCGTGTCGGCCTCGCGCTGCTTGGCGGCCTGGATCAGCGCGCGCCAGACATCCGGCGGCACCTTGTAGGCCGCGTCGCAGCGGAAGCCGCGCACGCCGAGCCGTTGCAGCCGGGCAATGTAGCCGTCGAAGATGCGGATCAGCTCACCCCGAGCATGCTCGGAATGGTAGTCGAGTTCGATCAGGTCGCCCCAGACCGTGCGCTTCGACGGATCGTCGGGATCGATCGCCGCCGGGCTCACCGGCTTACCCTCGGCGTCGCGCACGAACAGGTCCGGCCGGTCGTGGAACAGGCGGGCGTTGTCGGCGGTGTGATTGATGACGAGGTCGCTCATCACCGACACGCCGTGCGACTCGGCGGCCCGGCAGAACCGCGTGATCTGCTCGTCGTCCGACGTGCCGTCACCGTCGCGAAACCGCTCGTCGAGCGCGTCGAGATCGGCCACCGCATAGAGGCTGCGCGAGCCGCCGGTCTGGTGGAAGGGGTTGAGATAGACCCAATTGAAGCCGAGCTCGGCGATGCGTGGCAGTTCCGCTGCCCAAGCCGAGACCGTCCCGACGAGGAGCGGGAACAGGTTGTAGATGCGGGGCCCCTCCGCGCGGGGTGCGAAAGCGGCCGGAAGGGCCACCGTCTCCGAGCCGGTCCGGGTCGCGGGCGTCATCGCGGTGTTCGGTGCGTTCATGGATCGCCTCCGTCTTGTCGCTTCTCGCCAAGCGCGTTCTGATGGATCGAGGCCGTGGTCCGGCATTGACGAAACGCCGACCGACCAAGCTTGCTCACCGCCCGAGGGACGGTGAGCCGATGTTTCGTGCGGCCGCCTCAGGCAGCCCGCCGCAACACCAGATAGGGCAGTTTCGCGAAGTGCCGACCGAGGTCGAGCCCGTCGCCCTCCGCCGAGATCTCGCCGCCTCCGACCACGTCCACCCAACGGCTGCCGGCAGGCACCGGCAGGACGGTTCCGGCGAAGGCTTGGCTGGACCAACCTGATTCGGGCGTCATCCGTGCGACGAGCCTCGGCACGGCGACCAACAGATCGTCCTCACCCGAAGTGACGGCCGAGCGGGTAAACGCGATGACGTGATCCGCACGCGCGCCTTCGGCCGGGAGCGGACGATAATCCGCGTCGGCGTAGAAAGCCGGGCGCGCCGCCCGGTCGGCGAGCAACCGCGCCAACGTCGCCTGCTTCACGCGCCCGTCCTGCCAGGAACCGATCAACGCGTCCGGCGTGCCGCCGGCCTCCAGCGCCCGGGCCCGTTCCGCGTAATCGACAGGCCGACGGTTGTCGGGATCGACGAACGAGAAGTCCCAGAACTCGGTGCCCTGATACGTGTCCGGAATGCCGGGAAGGGTGCATTTGAGCACCGTGCGCCCGAGTCCCGCGATCATGCCAAGGAACGCGAGACGACGCACCAGCGGCCGGAGTCGCTCCAGGCAATCCGAGCCGGGCACGACCAGGGCCGCAAAGAGCGCGTGGACGGCGCTCTCGTAACCCTCGTCCACATTGACCCAGCTCGACCGGCGCTTGCTCTCGCGCAGAGCCTTCTCGGCATAGGCGTCGAGGCGCTTGCGGAAGTCTTCGATCGCGCCTGGGTCGTCACCGTCCAGAAGCTCGAGCGGCCACGCGCCGAGAATCGCCTGCAGGAACATCCACTGGTCGTTCGGGTCCGGTGCCGGCTCGCCTTCGACCTGCTTGATCAGCGGCTCGGAGGCGCGGCGCCACGTGTCCCAGGCGCGGGCCCATTCTTCCGGAAGCTCGGAAAGGGCGAGTTGGCGCGTGCGGGCATCCTCGCCGCGCTTGGTGTCGTGGGTGGCCGTGGTGATCATGGCGTTCGGCCAGTCGCGGGCGCGCGCCGCCTGAAGCGCGTGGAAGTGCTCCGCGTCGAGGCCGTACTCGCCGGGATCGCCGCCGACCTCGTTGAGGCCGAGCAGTTCGACGAAGCGATAGAACAACGTGTCTTCCAGGCTCTTGGCCATCACCGGGCCGGTGAGCTGCTGGAACCGGCGGCGGAAGCGCAGGACCACCTGCTGGTCCGGGTGACCAGCAGAGCCGAGATCGGTCCGGCCGAGCAGAGCATCGGCGGCGAAGTCGTGCACCGAACGATCCGGTAGCGCGCTCCAGCGCTTGGCTCTGCGCACGGCGCCCTCGATCAGGCGCACATCCTCGGCCTCGATTTCGGTCTCGTCGAGATCACCGGGCAGGTAGGAGCGATAGACGGGGAAGCGCGCCACGATCTCGATCAGCGCCCGACGGATCGCGTTGGTAGAGAAATCGCGGGTACGCCGGTCGGAATCGGCGATCTGCTTGAGGTCGCCGGTCATCACCTCGAGTTCCGAGGCGAAGCTGATCTCAAGAATCTCCGCCTTGGCCGCGCGGAATTGGAAGCCGTAGGGCGTGTCCATATCGGTGGCCCACCGATAGAACTTCTCGATGCGCGGCTTTAGGGCGCGATCGACCAGGATGCCGTCGAGCTGGTTCAGCACGTCGTAGCCGGTGGTGCCGGCAACGGGCCAGTCGCGCAGCTTCTCGCCCGGCTCCAGGATCTTCTCGACGACGATGTAGAAGCCGGGGCCGACCGCGGCCTGGAGCGCACGGGCGTAGCCCAGCGGATCGGCCAGCCCGTCGATGTGGTCGATGCGCAAGCCGTCGATCCGACCCTCGCCGATAAGGCGGAACAGCAGGTCGTGCGAGCGGACGAACACGTCCGACAGCTCGACGCGCAGGCCAGCCAGCGAGTTCACGTCGAAGAAGCGGCGGTAGTTGATGTCGCTCGACGCGATCCGCCAATGGGCGAGCCGGTAGGATTGCTGTTCGAGCAGCCGGTGCAGCGGCCCGAAGCTGTCGGGATAGTCGCGGTTGCCGTTGAGGAGATGCAGCGCCCGGTAGATCGAGGCGGCGATCTGCGGCGAGGCCCGCACGGTGCCCGCAAGCTGACGCTTCAGTTCTTCGGCGGCCTCCGGCATGGCGCGGCGGCGCTCGAGATTGGTCTCTTCACCCATGGCCCGCAGGCGCTCGGTGATCGCGAGGACCTCCGCCGACATGTCGTCGCCGATCTCGCCGAGCGCCGCGAGCGCCCGGTTGAGGATCGTCGGATATTGCAGCGGGCAGATCGGGAATTGATGCTCGTAGTGCCAGACGCTGAAGGCGCCGGCCGCCTCGTCGAATTTCAGCTCCAGCGTGCCCTTCTCAAGAGCCTCGCCGTAACGCTCGCCGAGGAAGGGGATGACGAGCTTGCCGTTGGCGCCGAGCCGCTCCCAATCGATGTCGAAGGCATTGGCCGCAGGCGAGAGTCCGCCCCATTCGAGCACCGAGAGCCACCACGGATTGTCGGCGCCACCCACACCCATGTGGTTGGGCACGATGTCGAGAAGCAGCTTCAGGCCATGGGCGTGGAGCGCGTCGGTGAAGCTGCGGAAACCCTCTTCGCCGCCGATCTCCGGATTGATCTGGGAGTGATCGACGATGTCGTAGCCGTGGGTCGAGCCCGGCCGTGCCCGCTGGAGCGGCGACGCGTAGACGTGGCTGATGCCGAGCTTCTGCAGATAAGGGACCGTCTTCTCCGCATCCGCGAAGGTGAAGCCTTCGTGGAACTGGAGGCGGTAGGTCGCCCGCGGCGGGGCCGAGGCGAGGCGTGCGGCGCCCGAGCGCGGACCGCGTTCTTCCGCCGACAGCGCGGCGGCGAGCTTGGCGAGCGGCCCGCCGGGGGCGGCGATGGCTTCGAGGTTGCGGTCGAGCTTGCGCCGCCAGTTCGGATAGCCCTCGGTCGAACCGGGCACGTTGGCCTGCGACAGCTCGCCGACGACGTCTTCGTACTGCACGGCGGTCAGGATCGATGGCGCGCGGGCGAGATAGCGGGCCGCTGCCTCGAGCGGTGCGTGTTCCGGCGGCTCGGAGCTCAACAGGAGCTGCTGGGCCGCCAGCGCCTCCGACAGGCGCCAACGCTCGGCGACGCGCTCGGTGCGTTCGGCCTCGGCGCGCTCGGCGTCGTAGAGGCCCAAAGATTGCCGGGTGTCGGTATCGACGCCGCGCCACCAGCCGACAAAGGTCGGCAGGTCATGGGTGGTGATCGCGGTCAGCGCATCCTTCGGATAGGCCTCGGGCGCCTTGAAGGCACCGCCCTGCTCCCGCTCGAAGGCCAGGATGCGGTAGCTGAGGATGCCGGACTGCATCAGCGCATCGGAGAAGCCCTCCGGTGCGGTGCCGAGATCCTCGGCGATGACGAGGCACTTGGCGCGGTGGCTCTCGAGCCGCAGCACGGCGAGCATCGGCTCGAATGGCATCGCGACATACGCACCCTCGCGGGCCGACCGCCCGAGCGGGATCAGGAACAGGCGCGCGAGCTGAAACGCGTGGTCGATGCGGATCGCGCCGGCATGGCGCATGTTCGCTCTCACCAGCGCCCGGAAGGCTTTCAGGCCGTCGCGCTCCATCTCCAGCGGATCGAAGGCCGGCAGGCCCCAATCCTGGCCCTTGGGGGCGAGCAGATCCGGCGGCGCGCCGATGGAGACGCCGTTGGCGAAGCGCTCGGGATGCGACCAGATCTCCGAGCCGCCCCGGTCCGCGCCGACTGCGAGATCGCGATAGAGGCCGAGCCGCATACCGGCGGCCAGCGCCATCTCGGAGGAGGCCTTGAGCTGGGTATCAGCGAGGTATTGCAGGAAGATGTGATAGCGGATGCGGTCCGCATGCGCCTCAGAGAAGGCCCGCACGGCGTCGGTACCGGCGCAGCGATACTCTTCCGGCCAATCGCCGAGCCAATGCGCGCCCTTGGTCCGGAAATGTTCGGAGAGCGCGTCGAAGGTAGCGTGTGACGTGAGGTTCTCGCCGCCTTCCTCGCGGAACGCCGCGAAGCCGGCATCCTTGCCGGCTCGAGCGTCGGAATCCTCCCAATAGGCTTCGAGGATGGGCGAGAGCACCTCCCAGACGCCGGCATGATCGACGAGGGAAATGTCGCGCAGCGTCTCGATGCGGGCGCGGTGGCTTTCCAAGATCTCGGCGGCGCGGCTCCCGGCGAAGCCCGGCAGCGCGCCCGGTTCGATGTAGAGGGTTTCGAGGAAGAGGCGCGAGGACGGCGAATAGGGGGAGATCTTCGCCCGGTCGGTGGGGAACAGGGCGTGGGCCGGGCTGAGCCCGAGGAACGAGGCGCCGCGCAAAGCCGCATCACGGGCGGCACGGCCGGCATCCGCGTAGGTGCCGATGCCGAGGTTGCTCGGCGAGCGCAGGCCGTAGAGCTGGGCCGCGAGACCCCAATCGCGGGCGCCGTCCTCGGCATAGGCACGCGGGCGCCAGCAGCGCTGCGGTGCGGCGACGATCCAGGCCTGAGCCCGGCTGTCGCCCACCGTCACGGTGAGTCGGTGATAGCCCGGCGTCAGCGGCGGCAGGTCGAACCCGGTGCCGTCTTCCGACGCGGTCAGGGTGGCCCGTCCCTCACGGGAGCGCTCGTGCTCATCCACCAGCCGCCACGCGACGGCGCCGGAGGTCACGCCCATCCGCACCGGCACGCGCACGCCGCGCCGTGCCTCGGCCGCCAGAAGCGGCGGGATCACGTTGGCGCGCACCGCCTCGACGGCGGCGAGGCTGCGGCGGATCGCATCGTCGTCCGCCGCAGCGAATCCGAGGGCTTCGAGCATGCCGCGGCGCACATCGAGCGGCGTATCGACCCGCTTCCCGAAAGCATCGGTGAAGCCGTCGGCGATGCCGACGAGGTCGGCGAGGCGTTCGAGATCACTCACGTTCGAGGCACTCACGTCAGAGAGATTCACTTGGTGCCACCGATCAGGAAGACGCCCGTCCAGGACGGCAGCTCCATCGCCTGTCGGACAGCTCCGCTCGACCAGATCACCTGGCCGCCATCGGCACTCGCCGAGAATTCCGCGTCACCGACATTCGCGATGAAGCGCAGCCAGCCGTCGGCGTAACGCCAGGTACAATCCACGACACCCGGCGCCGGGATCTTGGTGTCGGCCCCGAGGTAGCGGCTCTTGGTAAGGGGCACCACGCTCTGCCGGCGGATCTGGAGGATGTTGCGCGTATCGGCCCAGATGGCGCGATGCGGCTCGGTCTCGGCCTCGTCCCAATTGATCTTCGAATCCTCGAAGGTTCGCGCCTCCGTCGGATCGGGGATCACCGAGGTATCGTCGGCGAAGGCGGCAAAGCTCTTGAACTCGCGGCGGCGCCCCTCACGCACCGCCTTGTTCAATTCCTCGTCGGGCGCGAAATCCACGAAGAACAGGAAGGGCGCGGAGGCCGACCATTCCTCGCCCATCCAAAGCATCGGAATCTGCGGTGCGAGCAGCAGTCCGGCGCGGGCGAGCGCCAGCTTCTTGGGGTCGGCGAGATGGCTGAGGCGTTCGCCGAGCGCGCGGTTGCCGACCTGATCGTGGTTCTGGAGGAAGGTGACAAAGGCCGAGGGCGGCAGATGCGCCGAGGGCTCACCGCGCGGATGGTTGTCGAGGGTCGGGAAGGGCTCGCCCTGGTAGGCGAAACCCTCTGCAAGGCAGCGGGCCAGGTGCTCCACCGGCTTGTCGGCGAAGCTTTCGTAGTAGCCGGCATCCTCGCCGGTCAGAAGAACGTGCCAGCAATGGTGCAGGTCGTCCGCCCATTGCGCCGTGTGAAGCACAGGCGAAGCTCTGTCGTCGCGCTCCAGCCAGCGGGCCTGATTGGCCTCGTTTTCCAGGATCAGATGGACGTGCCGATCCGGTAAGGTCTTGCGGATCGTCTCGCCAAGTTCCGTCAGGAAATGCTTCTCGGAGTCGTCGAGGATCGCGTGCACCGCGTCGAAGCGGATGCCGTCGAAGTGGTACTCCTTCAGCCAGTAGAGCGCGTTCTCGATGAAGTAGTCGCGCACGACCGGGCCCGACTCCTTGCCGTCGAAATTGATTCCGGCGCCCCACGGCGTCTGGTGACGCTCGGTAAAGAAGGTCTTGGCGTAGGCGTGCAGGTAGTTTCCGGCCGGACCGAAGTGATTGTAGACACAATCGATCAGCATCATCAGGCCCTTGGAATGGGCGGTGTCGATCAGGCGCTTGAGGTCGTCCGGGCGGCCATAGGCCGAGTCCGGGGCGTAGGGCAGCACGCCGTCATAGCCCCAGTTGCGCGTTCCCTTGAAGTCGGCGAGCGGCAACAACTCGATCGCCGTGACGCCGAGATCGACCAGATCGTCGAGGCGCTTCTCCAGCCCGGCATAGGTCCCCTCGGGCGTCGCCGTGCCGACATGCACCTCGTAGACGATCGCCTCTTCCCAGGGCCGTCCCGTCCATTCCTGGTCGGACCACGCATAGGCGCCGGGGTCGATCACCTCGGAGGGTGCAGAAACGTCCTCTGGCTGGAAACGGGAGGCCGGGTCCGGCACCACGAGGTCGCCATCGATGCGGAAGCCGTAGCGCGCACCGGCCTTCACCCCCGGCAACGTCGTGCGGCGCCAGCCCTCGCCGACATCGGGGATCGGATGGTCCGTCCCGTCGACAACGAGGGTCACGTCCTTGGCGGTCGGTGCCCAGAGGGCGAACCGCACACCGTCCTCGGCAAACTCGCTGCCGAATCGCATCGTATGGGCACGCCGCATCAGGCCACCGGTCTCCGCTGGGAAAAGGAATCGATCGTCGTTCTGGCTGGCGGGCGTTTCCTGTGTCTCACAAGGCGCCCAGCCAACGCTTGTTCCCCCTCGTCGCAGTTATGGCGGGTTCGAGCGGCGACAACCGCCCGGTGTGACGGATTTGCTGCAGCGCACGCTCTTTGTTTTCCAACGCACAAAGGGCCCCCCGCCTGCCGGCGGGGGGCCCTTCACTGGAGCAGCGATCGGACGAGAAGCGGAACGATCAGGCTTCGATGGTCGGGCCACCGCCCTCGGAGCGGCGCTTGGCCATGAAGGCGTCGAACTGCTCGCGGTCTTTCGCCCGCTTCAGCTCCTCGACGAAGTCGGTAAAGGCGCGGCTCTCTTCCTGAAGCGCACGGCGACGTGCTTCCAGGCGCTCAAGTTCGGCCCGACGATACTCCTCGAAGGCCCAGTTGCCGGATGTGGCGCTGGTGCCGGAATACCCCTTCGCCGCCGCGAAAGCGCGGGCGAAGCGCGACCGGCCCTCACCGCCCGCGAAGTTGAAGCTGCCGCTGTTGGCGAACTCCTTCATCTGGCTGAAGGCGGGATAGCCCGCGATCTTCCAGGCGACGTAAGCGGCGGCGACCGGCCACCAATAGATGAACGCGACGACGATCGCGCCGATTTCGAGGGAACGCTTGGGAAAAGGACCGCTGCGGTGAGACGCGCCGCAGGACCAGGGAGAGGTGGAGGACGTGTTCACGGCTGAGGACTCCGGGGTGTGAATGTGAACAACATTTACATGCGGACCCGTCTCAGCCGTTTCAAGGGTGCGGCCTTCAAACAGCCGGCCATCGAGCGAGAGCGATCAGCCCGGATTTTGCCGGCCTCAGGCGTTGGCCCTGCTTCGGCGGCGCGAACGCCTTGCGCTAGCCTTTGTCCTTCGCCCGCCCGCCGGCGCCGTGGACGAGCGCGAGAACGCCGGCGCGCAGCAATTCGTACTTGTCCGGCCCGGGCTTCGGCAGCTGGCCGGCAGCCGATAGCGTGGCGATCCCGTGCGAGAGCGCCCAGACCTCAAGTGCGAGGAAGCGCGGGTCGACACCGTCGAAACCGTCGGGGAAGGTCGTGCGGAGGGCTTCGACCAGAAGGTCGAACGGATTCGGCCGCTCAGGGGCGGGCGCCGGAGCTGCCTGACCGCGCACTTCGAAGATCGCCGCGTAGTAGCCCGGCTCCTCCTCGGCAAAGGCGAGATAGGCTTCACCCATGCGGGTGAACCGCTCCAGCGGCGTGCCACGGCCCGCTAGCGCCCGCGCCAGTCGGTCGGCAAGGTCGGCGAAGCCGCGGCCCGCCACTTCCTCCAACAGCGCCTCGCGCCCGCGGAAATGGCGATAGAGCGCCGCGGGCGTCACCCCGACCAAGCGGGCGGCATCGACCAGCGTGAAGCCACCGATGCCCCGCTCGGCGATGAAGCGGCGCGCGGCCTCGATCAACGCCTCTTTGAGGTTGCCGTGATGGTAGCTGCGCCGGTCGCCCGGTCCCTCGCGCCAGGGTCGCACCCGTTCACCCTCCTTCGTGCAAACCGAATGCGTGCGGTTGCAACCGATGAAACACCGCATTGGTCCCGCGGCGCGAGCGCGGTGCGTCCGCCTCGGTGCCGCCCCGGCCTTTTCTCCCGAGACGGTCGATGAGTCGACCGTCTTTTCCACTCATCCGACTTGACGGCTCTGTGCGTTTGCAATGTTATAAAGTAACATTTTAAGCCTCGCCTTCGCGGATGAACCATGTCTGAGACCCCCTCTCGCCTCCCCGTTACCGTGCTGTCGGGCTTCCTCGGTGCCGGCAAGACGACTTTGCTCAATCACGTTCTCAACAATCGCGAGGGACGGCGCGTCGCGGTGATCGTCAACGATATGAGCGAGGTGAATATCGATGCCGACCTCGTCCGTGGCGGTGGGGCGGATCTGTCGCGCACGGACGAGCGGCTTGTGGAGATGACCAACGGCTGCATCTGCTGCACCCTACGCGATGACCTGCTGGCCGAGGTTCGCCGCCTCGCCGCCGAGGGCCGCTTCGACTACTTGCTGATCGAGGGCACGGGCATCGCCGAGCCATTACCGGTGGCGAGCACTTTCTCCTTCCGCGACGAGGCCGGCGAAGCGCTCAGCGACGTGGCGCGGCTCGACACGATGGTGACCGTGGTCGATGCGGTGAACCTCCTGAAGGATTACGGCTCGAACGACTTTCTGCGCCAGCGCGGCGAGACCGCGGGCGCCGACGACACCCGCACCCTGGTCGATCTGCTGGTGGAGCAGATCGAGTTTGCCGACGTCGTCGTAATCAACAAGGCGCGCGACGTCTCGCCGGATCATCTCGACCTCGTGCGCTCGGTGGTGCGGGGGCTCAACGCGGATGCGCGCATCGTCGAGGCGTCCCACGGCCAAGTGCCGCCGGACGCCATCCTCGATACCGGGCTATTCGACGAGGAGAAGGCGCAGGAGCACCCGCTCTGGTTCAAGGCGCTCTACGGCGCCCACGAGCATGTGCCGGAGACCGAGGAATACGGCATCAGTTCCTTCGTCTACCGGGCGCGCCGGCCGCTCGATCCGCAGAAATTCCAGCCGTTCGCCAACACGACCTGGCCGGGCCTGATCCGGGCGAAGGGTCA
Source organism: Methylorubrum sp. SL192 (assembly GCF_026672325.1). NCBI lineage: Bacteria > Pseudomonadati > Pseudomonadota > Alphaproteobacteria > Hyphomicrobiales > Methylobacteriaceae > Methylorubrum > Methylorubrum sp. SL192. The sequence goes on along the minus strand of NZ_JAPPQV010000003.1, from coordinate 1,903,333 downwards.
TTTCTGGCTCGCGACCCGGCCGGAATGGGTCGGCGAATTTTCACTGGCCGGTGCCGTCGCGCATATTGGCGCGATGGGGTTCTGGTGGGCAGCGGTGCCGCACCAGCGCTGGCCCGACGAAAAGGTTTTCCGCGAGCGCCTTCACACGGTCTGGAGCGAGGTCTGGGGCGACCGCCGCCAGGAACTCGTCTTCATCGGCCGGGGCATGGACCGGGACGCGATCTCCGATGCGCTCGATGCCTGCCTCGTCGGTCCGGCGGAGGTTCGGCGCTTCGATGCGGAGGCCTATCGCGACCTGCACAATCCGTTCCCGGTCTGGCGCCGGGCCGCCTGAGCGGAGGCAGGCAGGATGGGCTTCATCAGCCTGAAGGATTGGCGTGCCCGCTCGGCCGGGCTGGCGCAGGCGGCCTCGCGCGCCAAGGCATTGCTTCACCCGGCCTTCGGCTTGAGCGAGGCGGATGCGCTGTCGGTCAACGAGATCGCCTGCCCCGATCCCGGCTGCCCGGATGTCGAGACGGTGGTTCTGGTGATGCGGGCCGGCGAGCCGACGCGGGCCTTGCGCTTCCGGGGCCCGCTCGATGACCTGGACGAGGCCGCCGCCCGCGTCTTAGCTTCGGAGGAAGCCGGGCTTCGCGCGCTTTGAAGCCGGCTTTCATCATTCCGTCTTGGTCGGTGTGGGAGTAGGCCAGGGGCCAAAACCGATTCCGCCCTGGACCGAGTCCGGACATGACTATCAAGCTACGACCGCTGGAGCGCGAAGACCTCCTCTTCGTGCATCAGCTCAACAACAATGACAGCATTATGCGCTACTGGTTCGAGGAGGCTTACGAGTCCTTCGCCGAGCTGGCGCAGCTCTACGAGCGCAATATCCACAATCAGACCGAGCGGCGCTTCATCATCGCGACGGAGCGTGGCGAGCCCGCGGGCATGGTGGAGTTGGTGGAGATCAACCATCTGCACCGCCGCTGCGAGTTCCAGATCGCGATCCACCCCGACCATCAGGGGAAGGGCTACGCCAAGCGCGCGACCCGCATCGCCATCGACTACGCGTTCAAGGTGCTCAACATCCACAAGCTCTACCTGCATGTGGACAAGGACAACAAACGCGCGGCCGGCATCTATGAGAGCTGCGGCTTCCGCCCCGAGGGCATTCTCAGGGACGAGTTCTTCGTGAACGGCCGCTACCGCGACGCGGTGCGCATGTGCCTGTTCCAGCCCCATTATCTGGCCGAGCGTGGCGCGGGCGACGTCGCCGAGCCGGTGCTCAAGACCTGACGCCCTCGAAACGAAAACGGGCCCCGAAGGGCCCGCTCCATCCGTCGCTCAGACGCGTCGTTCTTACCGGTACGGGTTGCCGTAGCGCGCCACGTAGGAGGTCGGGTCGATCGCGTCGACGGCCGAGAAATCGACATTGCGGATCGCCGTCGAGCGCGCGCCGATGAACGGGCCGTTGGTGATCGGATCGGGCAGCACACCACGACCGTAACGGTCGGTCGGGCCGTAGGGCGGCAAAAGTGCGTTCGAGGCAGCGATGAAAGCCGGGTTGGTCGCCGGGTTCGCCACCGAGCCGTTACCGGGCTCGACCACATTGCCGGCATCGAGCCAGGACCGCGGACGGATGCGGATCGGCAGCGGCTGGCTCACACGAACGTAGCCGGGGTTACCGTAGGGGCCCTGGGCCTCAGCACTGGTTCCGAAGCCGATCGCGGTGAGGGTCATGGCGCCCAACAGGGCGAGCTTGGAAAAGCGCATGGCGTACCTTGTCGTGTGAGAGCCTACGGTACGGGCCGTTCGTTAAGAATCCCGCTTGTTGCAGAGTAGACGTTCTGGCGTGGCCGTTGTTCCGCGAATATGGCCGCGCTTCATCATTTTCGCCGCGTTTTTGCCGTATTGTTTTTCGTCGACGCCTCGGCGACGGCGATCGAGCCGGTGCTGTCGCCCGGCAACGCGGCGGTCTCTTCGATCCGGCAGGCGCTTGCACCGGTGAGGGCATCGGCGCCGAGCGCCGCCGTCACACGGCCGGCCAGCGTGATCCGGTCGATGGCGCAGGCGACGGAGCGGGGTTCCGGCGCCTGCCCGAGAATGCCGCATAACCAGCCGTCGATCGCCACCGCCTTCAGGTCGAGGCTGCGAAAGCCGGTGCAACTGCGCTTGCCTGCCGCCGACAGCGTGGCCTCGACGGTCTCGAAGCTGCCGAGGGTGGTCGCGACGATGCCGCGCTCTCCGGTGCGGATGACGGAGAGGCCGCGCCCGTCGGCCGCCCGGCGCACCAGCGTCACGAACAGGCTGGCGCCCGGCTCGGCTCGGCCGCCCGCATCAGTGGCGGTGAGGAGGAGGTAGGGCGCCTCGATCATGTCGAACGCGCCCTGGCTCACGCTGTCCTCACGCTGTCCGTTGCCAGAATTCCACCGCGTCGGTCCCGGCTGGGGCGGCAACTCGGCCGCGTCGTCCCGCAACGTCAGCAGCGGCTCCGTCGCGGCCATCGCCCGGCGTGCGCCCTCGGCGGCCCGCGGAGGCTCGCTCCAAGACTGCGGCGGCTCGGGTGCCACGGCCCGATCGCGGGCGACCAGGGAGAGCCCGGCGATCAGGGCCGCACTGGCCGCAAGCTTAGCCGCCAGCCGCAGATGGCCGAGGGGACGGGGACGGGGACAGGGCAGATCCTGGAAATCGTCGGATCTGTCGAAGGCGTCGTCCGGATGGGGGAGCATGCGCAGGCCTTTATCGGGTCCGCGGGGCCGCAAAGGCCCTCGCCGTTGCCCGATCTCTGCCCCGGCGCCCGCCACCAGCGGGTTGAGGAAACACGGCCTGTCCTCGGATTCCTCGTCCGATGGTGAATGCCGGGTTGCCGCGCGGACCATCCTGTCACGTCTGCGCAGCCACGGCCGGCAGCTGCCCCTTGACAGGGGAGCACTCCGGGCATCTTGCTCCGGGTGCTTTGAGAGCCCACCTCGACGAACCGGGGCGGGTTCTTCAGCCTATGGAATCTTCCCGAACCTAGGCCCGAGCGGTGCGTCCGCCGGCTACGGGAAGAGGCGGTCCGGTGACATCCGGCCCGCGCAGCGGAGTTTGGTGAGATGGGTTACAAGGTCGCCGTCGTCGGAGCCACGGGCAATGTGGGCCGGGAGATTCTCGACATCCTGGCCGAGCGCGCCTTCCCGGCCGACGAGGTCGTGGCGCTGGCGTCCAGCCGGAGCCTGGGCCAGGAAGTCTCTTTCGGCGACAAGATTCTCAAGGTCAAAACGCTCGACACCTACGACTTCTCCGACACCGACATCTGCCTGATGTCGGCCGGCGGCGAGACGTCGAAGGAGTGGAGCCCGCGCATCGGCAGCCAAGGCTGCGTGGTGATCGATAACTCGTCGGCGTTTCGCTACGACGCCGACGTGCCGCTGATCGTGCCGGAGGTGAATGCCGACGCGGTGGTGGGCTTCTCCAAGCGCAACATCATCGCCAACCCGAACTGCTCGACCGCGCAGCTCGTCGTCGCGCTCAAGCCGCTGCACGAGGCGGCCACCATCAAGCGCGTCGTGGTCTCGACCTATCAGTCCGTTTCCGGCGCCGGGAAGGACGCGATGGACGAGCTGTTCAGCCAGACCCGCGCCGTCTTCACCGCCGGCGAGGTGGTCACGAAGAAGTTCACCAAGCGGATCGCCTTCAACGTCATCCCGCACATCGATGTGTTCATGGAGGATGGCTACACGAAGGAAGAGTGGAAGATGGTCGCCGAGACCAAGAAGATGCTCGATCCCAAGATCAAGCTCACGGCGACCGCGGTGCGGGTGCCGGTCTTCATCGGTCATGCCGAGTCGGTCAATGTCGAGTTCGAGCGTCCGATCTCGCCGGAGCAGGCGACTGAGATCCTGCGTGCGGCGCCGGGCGTGCTCGTGATCGATAAGCGCGAGAACGGCGGCTACATGACCCCGCACGAGGCGGCGGGTGAGGATGCGACCTACATCTCCCGCATCCGCGAGGACGCCACGGTCGAGAACGGCCTGAACTTCTGGTGCGTCTCGGACAACCTGCGCAAGGGCGCCGCCCTCAACGCGGTGCAGATCGCCGAGGTGCTGGTGAACCGCAAGCTGCTGAACAAGGCCAAGCAGGCCGCCTAGCCTTTCACGGCCCTGACCATCTCGAAACGCCGTCCCTGACCGGGGCGGCGTTTTCGTTTGGGCGATCGTCCGAAGCAGGAGCACGATCCACGACGTCGAGCGCGTCGTGTTCTAACATATGTAAGAAAAAATCGGATGTTAAAGGCGGCCCATACCCGCTTCCGACCTCTGCCAAATGGCCAATCGTCCGAAAAAGCGCCCGAGGTGTCTCTCATTGCGGGAGGTCGTTCTCTTCGTCCTGCTGATCGCTTGGATCGCGGCGGTTCTGGCCACCGAGCACGGGCCGATGAAGCTGGCGCCGCCCCTGGTCCCCTACGGCACCACCGATCAGCCGTCCCGCGCCACCGCCTCCAGCGCGGCAATGTCGCCGCCGCCGATCAGGGGTAGGTGAGCCGTGATCCGCTCGATCGGCCAATCCCACCACGCCACCGCCTGCAGTCGCGCGGCGTCCTCTTCCGAGAAGCGGCGGCGGACAACCTTTGCGGGGTTGCCGGCCATGATCGCATAGGGCGGGACGTCCGCCGCCACCACCGAATGCGCCGCGACCACCGCCCCGTCGCCGATCGTGATGCCCGGCATCACGGTGCTGCGATACCCGAGCCAGACATCGTTGCCGATGCGCGTGTCACCGCGATTCGGGAAGTTCAGCTCGCCCTCGAAGCGGCTGATCCAGTCGCCGCCGAAGATCGGGAAGGGGTAGGTCGAGAGCCCGTCGAGGCGGTGGTTGCCGCCATTCATCAAGAAGCGCGTGCCCGCGGCGATGGCGCAGAACTTCCCGATCACCAGTTGGTCGCCGATAAAGGGGAAGTGGTAGAGGATCGCGTCGAGAAAGGCCTGTGGGCCGGCCGGATCGTCGTAATACGTGTAGGCGCCGACCTCGACATTCTCCGGCAGGTCGAGGTTGCGGATGAAGGTCACGCGGCTGTGCCCGGCCATCGGGTGCAGAGCATCCGGATCCGGTCCGATCCTCGGTGGCTGCATGCTCCCTCCCCTCTCGCGTGCGGACGAGGCGGTGTTTGCAGCCGGAGATGGCCGGATCGCGGCGCGGGGGGCCGGGGATCGCGCTTCGAAACGCTTGAATTCGCCACGCAGCGGGGTTAAGTCACGGCTCAACATTTCTGGTGCAGTCGATAGGCTGCTTGCGGGAGTGGGCCCCCCGGGGTCCGCTCTTTTTTATTTTCGCGGCACCTCCAGCGCTGGATTTGCCAAGCTCAACCCCGATCGAGACCTTCGGAAAATCACAGCATGGCGGAGCCTACCGAGAAACGTCTTGTCAGCGAGACCGGCGTCGCCGCGCGCGTCGCCCAGATCGTCGAGGGACCGATCGAGGGCCTCGGCTTCCGGCTGGTCCGGGTGAAGATCTCGAACACCAACGGCCGCACCGTGCAGATCATGGCCGAACGGCCCGACGGCACGATGGGCGTCGACGAGTGCGAAGCGGTGAGCCGCGCGATCTCGCCGATCCTCGATCTCGAGGACCCGGTCGGTGACGCCTACTATCTCGAAGTCTCGTCGCCCGGCATCGACCGGCCCCTGGTGCGCGTGTCCGATTTCGAGCGCTGGGCCGGTTACGAGGCGAAGGTCGAGCTTGCCGTGCCGATGGACGGGCGCAAGCGCTTCCGCGGCATCATCGGGGTTCCGAGCGCGGACGGCACCACGGTGCCGATCGATCTGCCCGACGTGAAGCCGGGCCTTCCAAGCCGCATCGATGTGCCGCTGCGTGATCTCGGCGAGGCGCATCTTGTTCTGACGGACGAGCTGATTCGCGAATCGCTCCGCCGTGGCTCCGCCCCGCCGCAGGAGGGCGAAGAGGGCGACGAGGAAGAGGGCGCGGAAGCCGAGCACGAGGCGCCGCAGGTCCGCTTCATCCCGCAGCCGAAGCGGCCCAAGCCCAAGCTGGACAAGAAATCCGACAAGCCGGTGAAGGCGAAGAAGCCCAAGCCCGGCGGCGGCATCGTCACGAAAGCCGCCCGCCTCAAGAACCGCGACACGCTTCACTGATTCCGCGGCATCGCTTCGAGCGGCCGGTGCCGGCGCCGTCGCGATGCAAGAAGACCTTGAGAATAAGTCCGCTCTCGCAGCGGAAGACACGACCGAAGGAAGGACCAGACCCCATGGCTGTCGTCAGCGCCAATCGGCTCGAACTCCTGCAGATCGCCGAGGCGGTCGCCCGCGAGAAGGTGATCGACCGCCAGATCGTCATCGAGGCGATGGAAGAGGCGATCGCGAAGGCGGCCCGCTCCCGCTACGGCGCCGAGACCGACGTTCACGCCGAGATCGACACGAAGAGCGGCGCGCTGCGCCTGTCCCGCCACCTCCTCGTGGTCGATCAGGTCGAGAACGATGCCCGTGAGATCACCCTCGATCAGGCCCGCCGCTACAACCCCGGCGCCCTCATTGGCGACGTGATCTCCGATACCCTGCCGCCGTTCGATTTCGGCCGCGTCGCGGCGCAGTCGGCCAAGCAGGTCATCGTGCAGAAGGTGCGCGACGCCGAGCGCGCCCGCCAGTACGACGAGTACAAGGACCGGATCGGCGAGATCCTCAACGGTGTGGTCAAGCGCGTCGAGTACGGCAACGTCATCGTCGATCTCGGCCGCGGCGAGGGCATCGTCCGCCGCGACGAGATGATCCCGCGCGAGACCTTCCGCCCCGGCGACCGCATCCGCGCCTACCTGTTCGACGTGCGCTCCGAGGTGCGCGGGCCGCAGATCTTCCTGTCGCGCTCGCACCCGCAATTCATGGCCAAGCTGTTCGGCCAGGAAGTGCCGGAGATCTACGACGGCATTGTCGAGGTGAAGGCGGTCGCCCGCGATCCCGGCTCGCGCGCCAAGATCGCCGTCATCTCCCGCGATTCGTCGATCGACCCGGTCGGCGCCTGCGTCGGTATGCGCGGCTCCCGCGTCCAGGCGGTGGTCGGCGAGCTTCAGGGCGAGAAGATCGACATCATCCCGTGGTCGGAAGATCAGGCGACCTTCATCGTCAACGCACTGCAGCCGGCCGAGGTCGTGAAGGTGGTGCTCGATGAGGAGGCCGACCGCATCGAGGTGGTGGTGCCCGACGACCAGCTCTCGCTGGCGATCGGCCGCCGCGGCCAGAACGTGCGGCTGGCCTCGCAGCTCACCGGCTGGGACATCGACATCCTGACCGAGGCCGAGGAATCCGAGCGGCGCCAGAAGGAGTTCGCGGAGCGCACTCAAGCGTTCATGGAAGCGCTCGACGTGGACGAGACGGTCGGCCAGTTGCTGGCCGCCGAAGGCTTCCGCAACGTCGAGGAAATCGCCTTCGTCGATGTCGCCGAGCTCTCCAACATCCAGGGTCTCGACGAGGAGACCGGTGCCGAGATCCAGGCCCGCGCCCAGGATTATCTCGCCCGCATCGAGCAGGAGCAGGACGACCGCCGCCGCGAACTCGGCGTCGAGGACGAACTGCGCGAGATCGACGGCATCACCACCGCGATGATGGTGGCGCTGGGCGAGAACGAGGTGAAGTCCGTCGAAGACCTCGCCGGGTGCGCCACCGACGATCTCGTCGGCTACACCGAAGGCCGCGGCCCCGAGGCCGTGCGCCATGCCGGCTATCTCGACGGCTTCGAACTGTCGCGGGCCGAGGCCGAGGCGCTGATCATGGCCGCCCGTCTGAAGGCCGGCTGGATCGACGCGCTACCGGAGCCGGAGGGTGAGGCCTCCGAGGGCGACGCCCAGGACGGCGAGGCGACCGAGGAAGCGACGGCCGAGCCGCAGCAGGCTTGAGCCGGAGGCGCGGGGACACATACGGAGACACGGTGCAGGATATGATCGCGCAGGGGGGCACGGACGGCGAATCGGCCGAGACCGGCCCGGATCTCGACCGTGGCCCCGGCCGCGGCCGGGAGCCTGTGCGCACCTGCATCGTCACCCGTAAGGCTCAGTCGCCCTCGGCGATGATCCGCTTCGTGCTGGGGCCCGACGCCACGGTGGTGCCGGATCTGCGCGCACGCCTGCCGGGTCGCGGCGCTTGGGTGACCGCCACCCGCGCGACGATCGAAGCTGCGGTCAAGCGCCGTGCCTTCAACCGCGCCTTCAAGTCCAACGAGGCGAAGGTCCCGCACGATCTCGCCGATCAGGTCGCCGAGGGTCTTCGCACCGATCTGCGTCAGGCCTTGGCCATGGCCAACAAAGCCGGTTGCGTCGTGACCGGCTTTGGCAAGGTCGAGTCGGCGATTCTCGGAGCGGTCGGCGTCGCGGCGGTGATTCACGCCAGCGATGCCGCTCCGGACGGCCGGCGCAAGCTCGCAGCTGCCTTGCGGCGGCGCTACGGCGATGCCATATCGGTTATTCCCGTTGTCGATGACCTGTCCAACACCGAATTGGACATGGCATTGGGCCGGGATCATGTGATACACGCTGCCCTTATCGCGGGAGCCGGCACTACCGGCTATCTCGCGCGTTGGCGTCGGTTCCGCACCTTCGAGGGTATGGCGTCGGCGTCTGAAGAGGACGCCCCGCTTGCTGCTGGCGCGACCGCCTTCGATTCGCACGACGACGAATTGACATGACACTCGGCCGGGCATGCCCGCCGCCGGCCGATGGGACGATGGAAACCCTCAGGGTTCAGACTGAATGAGCGATACGAACAATCCGGGTGACAAGACGCAGACCAGAGCCCCCTCGAAGCCGTTGACGGTCAAGCGTCCGGTCGAGCAGGGAACGGTCCGTCAGAGCTTCTCCCACGGGCGGTCGAAGTCCGTCGTGGTCGAGACGGTGAAGCGGCGTACGATCGGCGCCGCGCCCGGAGCGGTCGCGCCCCGTGAGCCCGTCACCGCGCCTCCGCCGCGTCCTGCCTCCGTGGCGCCCGCGCCGACGCCGGCCGCGCGTCCGGCTGGCCGAAGCGCCTCTGGCGTCGTGCTGCGCACCCTGAGCGAGCAGGAGCGGGATGCCCGCGCTGCCGCCCTGGCCGATGCACAGCGTCGCGAGGCCGAGGCCCGCGCCCGTGCCGAGGCCGAGATCCAGGCCCGCCGCGACCGTGAGGAAGCCGAGCGCCGCGAGCGTGAGGCTGCCGAGGCACGCCGCCGCGAAGAGGATGAGCGGCGCCGTCAGGAAGACGAACTCCGCCGCAAGGCCGCCGAAGATTCGCGTCGCCGCGCCGAGGAAGAGGCTGCGCGCGTTGCCGCCCTGCCCGCCGCCGAGGCCCCGCCCGCTGCTGCCGCTCCCGCGGCATCGGAGCCGGTTGCGGCTGCTGCACCGGCCCCGGCCGCAGCCCCGGTTGCGCGTCCGGCCCCCGCGGCCACCGCACGTCCCGCTGCCGCTCCGTCGGCCGCGCGTCCGAGTGGTGCGGCCCAGCGTCCGGCCGCGTCCGGCGCCCGCCCCGGTGTCCGTCCGGCACCGTCGGCTGCCCGTCCGGCTGCGCCGCAGCCGCCGGCCGAGCCGCGCCGTACCATCACGGCGGATATCAAAAAGCCGCGCGACCTGAACTTCATGGCGCGCCCGGCCCCGGCGCCGGAGCCCGAGAAGGCGCCGACCCCCACGACCGCCGCCCGCCCCGCGGGTGCGGGCGCCGCTGCGCGTCCCGCCGGTCGTCCCGGCGCCGCCGCGGCCGAGGAGGAGTCGGATACCAAGCGGGTGATTCGTCGCCCCGGTATGCCGCTCAAGATCATTACGCCGCCCAAGACGCCGAAGTCGCCGGGCGGTGACCGTAACCGTGGCCGCCTCACCATCGCCAACGCAACTGCGGGCGAGGAAGAGCGCACTCGTTCCGTGGCCTCCTTCCGCCGCCGCCAGCAGCGGATGAGCGGGCATCGGCACGAGGAGCCCAAGGAGAAAATCGTCCGCGACGTGACAATTCCAGAGACGATCACCATCCAAGAACTCGCCAACCGCATGTCCGAACGTGCGGTGGACGTCATCCGTCTGCTGATGAAGCAGGGCCAGATCCACAAGATCACCGACGTGATCGACTCGGATACGGCTCAGCTCATCGCCGAGGAGATGGGCCACACGGTCCGCCGCGTCGCCGAGTCAGACGTCGAGGAAGGTCTGACCTCGGACGAGCCGGATCTGGAGGAGGATCTGGATCCGCGTCCGCCGGTCGTCACGATCATGGGTCACGTCGATCACGGCAAGACCTCGCTGCTCGACGCGATCCGTGCGGCCAACGTGGTCGAGGGTGAGGCCGGTGGCATCACCCAGCATATCGGTGCCTACCAGGTGGCGGCGCCCTCGGGCGATCTCGTGACCTTCATCGACACCCCCGGCCACGCGGCCTTCACGTCCATGCGCGCCCGTGGCGCCAAGGTGACGGACATCGTCGTGATCGTGGTGGCGGCTGATGACGGCGTGATGCCCCAGACCGTCGAGGCGATTCAGCACGCCAAGGCGGCGGGCGTCCCGATGATCATCGCCATCAACAAGATCGACAAGCCCGATGCGAACCCGCAGCGGGTGCGCACCGAGCTGCTGCAGCACGACATCCAAGTGGAGTCGATGGGCGGTGAGACCCTCGAGTTCGAAGTCTCCGCCAAGACCGGCGAGGGTCTGCCCGAGCTTCTCGAGGGCCTTCAGCTCCAGGCCGAGATCCTGAACCTGCGCGCCAACGAGAAGCGCGATGGCGAAGGCACCGTGATCGAGGCTCAGCTCGACCGTGGTCGCGGCCCCGTCGCCACCGTGCTCGTGCAGCGCGGCACGCTGTTCACCGGTGACATCGTCGTCGCTGGCGCCGAATGGGGCCGCATCCGCGCCCTCATCGACGATACCGGAAAGCACGTACCCTATGCCGGCCCTTCGGTCCCGGTCGAGGTGCTCGGCTTCAACGGTACGCCGGACGCCGGCGACCGCGTGATCGTGGTGCCGAACGAGGCCCGCGCCCGCGAGGTCACCGAGTACCGCGCCCGCATCAAGCGCGAGCGCCTGAACGCCCGCACCGGCGGTGCCAACCGCTCGCTCGTCGACATGATGCGCGAGGCCAAGGAAGGCGCGAACCGCAAGGAACTGCCGATCATCATCAAGGGTGACGTGCAGGGTTCGGTCGAGGCCATCAACGGCGCTCTCACGGCGCTAGGCAACGACGAGGTCGGCGTTCGCATCCTGCTCTCAGGCGTGGGCGGCATCACCGAGTCGGACATCACGCTCGCCAACGCCTCGAAGGCGGTGGTGATCGGCTTCAACGTGCGCGCCCACAAGGAAGCACGCAACGCGGCCGAGCGCGACGGCACCGAGATCCGCTACTACAGCATCATCTACGACCTCGTGGACGACATCAAAGCCACGCTGTCGGGCATGCTGCCGCCGACGCTTCGCGAGGAGCGTCTCGGCGAGGCGCAGATCCTGCAGATCTTCGACGTGTCGAAGGTCGGCAAGATCGCCGGTTGCCGGGTCATGGAGGGTGTGGTCCAGCGCGGCGCCCATGTCCGCCTGTTGCGCAACGACGTGGTGATCCACGAGGGCAAGCTGTCCCAGCTCAAGCGCCTCAAGGACGACGCCAAGGAAGTCACTGCCGGCTACGAGTGCGGTATGTCCTTCCAGAACTACCAGGACATGCGCGTGGGCGATTTCATCGAGTGCTTCAACGTCGAGGAAATCAAGCGCACGCTCTGAGCGGCCCTCCCCTACCGCTCTTCCTTACGGGGCCGCGGCGAAAGCTGCGGCCCCCTTTGTTTCCAGGCACCCGCCTGATGGTTCAGCGACGTCGATCAGCCGATGGCCCAAAAGCAGACTCCCTCCGGTCCCACGCAGCGTCAGCAGCGCGTGGCCGAACTCATCCGCCACGCTCTGGCCGAAGTGCTGCAGCGTGGTGACATTCAGGACCCGGTGCTCGGCTCGCATGTCGTCACCGTTCCCGAGGTTCGGATGTCGCCGGACCTCAAATTGGCGACCGCATACGTCATGCCGCTCGGCGGCCAAGACGAGGCCCCGGTGATCGCCGCGCTCGAGCGCCACAAGAAGATACTCCGCCAGGAAGTGGCCCGGCGGGTGAACCTAAAATTCGCGCCCGACTTGCGTTTCCGGCGCGACGAGACCTTCGACGAGGCGGCCCGGATCGACCAGCTCCTGCGGAGCGAGAAGGTCCAGCGGGATCTGGAAAGTGCGCCTCGCGAGGACGACGAGGGCGAACCGGATTCGTCCTCGCGCGATTGATCTCCATCCGGGCGGCTGCCGTTGCTCCGCCCCTTCGCCCAACGGGCCGCCTGATGGCCCCTTGATGGGCTGAGCCGCTCAAGAGCCTCGTCCTGGATGTCCATTCCAGGCCGATGCTCTCCGCTTTTGTTTTTTCATCGTCGTTTGCCGAGAGCCGGTGGCCACCTTTCGGGACGATGCTCTAGAGAACCCGTCGATCGAGGACAGGATGCAAGACGACATTTCTCCCGAACGCGCCGGTGAAGCGCCGCAGGAGCCGAGGGGCGATCTGCGCCGGGACGGACCGCCGCGGGGTGGACGCCGCCCTCAGCGCGGCCGTCCGCGCCATGACCGGCCGAAGAAAAACGACGTGAGCGGCTGGGTGGTGCTCGACAAGGGCGTCGGCATCACCTCGACCCAAGCCGTGGCGGTGGTGAAGCGCCTGTTCAATGCCAAGAAGGCGGGCCATGCCGGCACGCTCGATCCGCTGGCATCGGGCATCCTGCCGATCGCGCTCGGCGAGGCAACGAAGACGGTGCCGTTCGTCATGGATGGCCGCAAGGCCTACCGCTTCGAGGTGACCTGGGGTGTCGAGACCGACACCGATGATGCCGAAGGTCGTCCGGTCGAGACCTCCGACGTCCGCCCGACCCTCGAGGCGCTCGAGGCGGCTCTGCCCGCCTTCGTCGGCGAGATCGAACAGGTGCCGCCGCGCTACTCCGCCATCAAGATTCAGGGCGAGCGCGCCTACGACCTCGCCCGTGACGGCGAGGTGGTGGAACTGGTGGCCCGCTCGGTGCGCATCGACCACCTCTCGGTGATCGAGCACCACGGCGACCGCACCGTGATTGCAGCGGAATGCGGCAAGGGCACCTACGTTCGTGCGCTGGCCCGCGATCTCGGCCGGGTGCTCGGCTGCTACGGTCACGTCTCGGCCCTGCGGCGCACCCGCGTGGGCCCCTTCGAGGAGGCGGCCGCCTGCAGCGTCGCCACCCTCGAAGAGAGCACCGAGATGCATCTCCACGCGGTGGAAACGGCTCTGGATGAGGTTCCCTCGGTGGCGGTCAGCCGCGACATGGGGCTTCGCCTGATGCGCGGTCAGCCGGTGATTCTGCGCGGGCAGGACGCGCCGATCGGCGGCAAGGCCTACGCGACCTGCGGCGGCGTGCTCGTCGCCGTCGGCGATGTCGAGCGCGGCGAACTGGTGCCGCATCGCGTGTTTCACCTCGGCGGAACGGCGGCACCGAGAAACTGAAGGATCGGTTCTCTCGCGCGGTCGATCGAGTGATTCACATCAAAAGAAGTGTTCACAGCCACTTCATCGAACGCAATCGAGAATAGCCGGCTCAATCTAACCTTCGAGCAAAAACGCTCTCCATAGAAGCCCGTCGATTCTACGGATCGGCGGGCTTTTTCATGCGCGTATCGCTCGGCTTCAAGCTGGCAATGGCCGTCGGGCTCCTCGGCCTCGTCGGAGCGGGCATCTCGGCCTTCGCGCTGCGGCAGGCATCGCAGGAACAGGCCCGCGCCGCCCTCACCGAATCGTTCTGGAATGCCGGGCTTCAGGCCCGAGGTCTGGCCCAATCCATCGAACACGCCGTCTGAACAAGGGTGAAAGCCACCATGCAGGCGCTCGCCGGCGATCGGCTCGACGAGACGGTGCCGTTCGGCGCGGCGTTGCCAGCCATCGAGGAATCGCCGTGGACCGACGTTCCGTCGCCTGGAAAATGAAACCGGTAGGATCGGGCTGTGAGGACTGAACAGAGGGATACGATTGTCAGGTCTCTCTTGAAACTAGCCATTCTCGATTGGTCAGATTTTTGCTTTTTCAGGAGATGATTTGCATAGTGTGATATGCCGACTTGGCGAGGTGTTGGAGATGCGTTTCGCTTCAATCCAGGCACTCAGGGCTACGGCCGCGCTGCTTGTTGCAGCTCACCACTTATCGGACCACCGTTTCGTAACCGGCGCCGCTGGCGTTGATATATTCTTCGTCGTTTCCGGATTTGTTATGGGACGTGTAGATACCAAAGTTCCCCCGGGCCAATTCATTTTGAAACGTGCGATACGTATCGTACCGCTTTATTGGGCAACAACTCTTGTGCTCTGCGCAGGCGCGCTAGCAGGACTGTTCGCCCGCTTCAGCTTCGATGGGGCCACCCTGACGAAATCCCTACTTTTCGTGCCCTACTACAACGCCGAAGGTCAGATCTGGCCGTTGGCGATCTCGGGTTGGACGCTCAATGCTGAGATGCTGTTCTACGTCCTGTTCGCCGCTGGTCTCTGGATCGGCGCGCCTCGCACCTTCTGCGCGGCAGCCCTGGCCGGGCTCGTGATCGCGGGCGCGATTTTCGCGCCCGAGAACGCCCCGCTGCGGTTTTGGACCTCGGCGATCATGCTCGAATTCATTGCAGGCCTTGCCCTTGCCGGGCCGATCCGTCTCGCCGGTCTCGGACGCGGGCTGAGCCTCGTTGCCGTCGGCGCGACCTGCCTCGTCGCGGCCGAGCTCGCTTGGCACTACACGGAAGCCCTACGGCCGCTCGTATGGGGCGGCCCGGCCTTCCTCATCGTTTGCGGCGCGCTGGCGATCGAGCGGGCTGGGCGCTGGCCCCGGCGCGCCCTCGCCGCCCTGGAGCGGATCGGAGATGCCTCCTATTCACTCTACCTCACCCATGGGTTCGTGATCGCGCTCGTGCATCGCAAGGTCGGCACGACCATCGCCGCCAACGCGATGGCTGTGCCGGCCTGCCTCGTGCTGGCGTTCCTGACCTATTACGGCTTCGAGCGTCCCGTCGGGCGCATGCTCAACCGGCTCGCTCGACCGCACCCGAGAAGCGCGCTCGAATTGGCGGCAACCTCCACGCATTGAGGCAGCGTGAGAGGTCGGCCCGCAACGGCAGACGCGCACCGATCGCAGCGATCCAGCAGGCGGCGGGCGGCACGAGCGGTGCCATCGGCGAGAACGGGCAAACGATCGCCCAGCTCAGCCTCATCGCCGCTGAAGTCGCCGCGGCGGCCGAGCAGCAGGGACAGGCCAGCCACGAGATCGCATGTGCCATTGCCGGGGCCGCAGCGGATGCCCGCACGGTGTCGCGGAGCATTGCGGGGATCCGCGCCGCGGCCGCCTCCAATGAGGAGCGTTCCGACGAGGTGTGCTCCGGTGCCGAGCGAGTCGGGCACGGCAGCGCCGCGCTGCAGGTCGCGATCGGGACGTTCCTGAAGCGGGTCCATGCCGCTTGAGGCTTCCGCTCCGTCGCGACCCTGCATGATGCGCGATCAAAGAACTTGCCGCTCTCAGGCCGGCAGCCCGGTCTCGATGATCCGCGCCCAGAGCGAGGCGCCGTAGGGGATGGCGGCGTCGTTGAAGTCGTATTCCGGGTGGTGGAGGCCGGCGGAGGGGCCATTGCCTATGAAGATGTAGGCGCCGGGCCGGTGGGCCAGCATGTAGGAGAAATCCTCGGCCGCCATCATCGGCGCCACGTCCCGCTCGACACGATCCTCACCGACGACCTGCGCTGCGACATCGGCCATGAAGTCGGTTTCGGCCGGGTGGTTCTCGGTCGCCGGATAGCCACTGGCAAAATCGACGTTCGCCCGCGCGCCGAAAGCGATGGCAACATTCTCCGCAATCGCCGCGAGCCGTTCGCGCATCAGGTCGCGCACGGCCGGCGTCAGGGCCCGCATCGTGCCGCGCAGCTCCGCCATCTGCGGAAGCACGTTGAACGCCTCGCCGGCTTCGACTGCGCAGACGGAGACCACCGCCGAATCGAGCGGATCGATGTTGCGGGCGACGATGGATTGCAGGGCGACGACGATGTGGCTGCCGACCAGCACCGTATCGACCGCCGCCTGCGGCAGGGCCGCGTGCCCGCCCCTCCCCTCGATCCAAATCGTAAAGCGGTCGGTGGAGGCCATGATCGGGCCGGGACGGATCGCGAAGGTGCCGAGCGGTTGGCCAGGGACGTTGTGCAGGCCGTAGACCGACTCGACGCCGAAGCGCTCCATCATCCCGTCCTGCACCATCGCCTCGCCGCCGCCGCCGCCCTCCTCGGCCGGCTGGAAGATCAGCACCGCGCGGCCGTCGAAGTCGCGGGTCTCGGCGAGGTACTTCGCGGCGCCGAGCAGCATGGCGGTGTGCCCGTCATGGCCGCAGGCGTGCATCTTGCCCGGCGCGATCGAGCGGTAGGGAAGGTCGCGGATCTCCTGGATCGGCAAGGCGTCCATGTCGGCGCGCAGACCGATCGCGCGGTTGGAGCCGTGCGCCCGCCCCCGGATCACCCCGACGACGCCGGTGCGGCCGATGCCGGTAACGACCTCATCGCAGCCGAAGGCGCGCAGCTTGTCCGCCACGAAACCGGCGGTGCGGTGAACGTCGTACTGAAGCTCCGGATGGGCATGGAGATCGTGCCGCCAGGCGGTGATCTCCTCCGAGAGATCGGCGATGCGGTCGATGACGGGCATGGATCCAACCTTTCCGGAAGGCCCCAGCAAGCAGAAGGCCAACACCGGGTCAACGGCCAAGCCTCGGGGCGAACGCCCGATAAGCGATCACCCCTGCTTTCTTCCTCGCCGCAATCGTGCCGCGCCCGTCTCCGCGGGCTCAGGCGCCTCTCCTCCCGCCAGATCGTCGAGGATCGGGCAGTCCGGTCGGTCGTCGCCGCAGCAGCGTTCGGCCAGATGTTCGAGGGTGCGGGCCATCGCCTCCAACTCGCCGATGCGGCGGCGCAGGTCGGCGACATGGCTAAGCGCCACGGCCTTGACCGCGCCGCTGGCGCGGGAGCGGTCGTGCCAGAGGGCCAGCAGGTCGGCGATCTCGCGCATCGAGAAACCGAGGTCGCGGGCGCGGCGGACGAAGCGGAGCGCGTGCAGGTCGGTATCGCTGTACACGCGATAGCCGGCGGCCGTCCGTCCCGCGGGGCCGAGCAGCCCCGTCTCCTCGTAGTAGCGAATCATCTTGGCCGAGACGCCGGTCGCGCGGGCCGCTTCGCCGATGGTGACGGAGGGCGCGCTCATGCGGTGCCCCCCGCCCGCTTGAGGCGCAGCGCGTTGCCGACGACGAAGACGCTTGAGAGCGCCATCGCCCCGGCCGCCAGGACCGGCGAGAGCTGCGGGCCGCCGACAATCGTCAGCACGCCGGCGGCGACGGGGATCAGCGCCGCGTTGTAGGCAAACGCCCAGAACAGGTTCTGGCGGATGTTCGCGAGCGTCGCACGCGACAAAATCACGGCCTCGACCAGCCCGGTGAGCGCACCGGACATCAGCACGACGTCGGCGCTCTCCACCGCGATGTCGGTGCCGGTACCGATGGCGATGCCGATATCGGCCTCGGCCAGAGCGGGCGCGTCGTTGATGCCGTCGCCGACGAAGGCGACTGGGCCGTGGGCCTCGCGCAAGCGGCGCAGGGCCGCGACCTTGCCCTCGGGCAGCACCTCGGCCTCGATTTCAATGATGCCGAGCGACCGGGCAACCGCCTCGGCGGTGGCGCGCGCATCCCCCGTCAGCATCGCCACGGTGAGGCCGCGGGCGCGCAGGGCATCGAGGGCCGCCCGCGCCTCCGGCTTGATCGGATCGGCCACGGCGACGAGCGCCGCGAGCCGGCCGTCCACAGCGGCGAAGATCGGGCTCTTCCCCTCCTGAGCGAGACGGGCCGCCTCGCTTTCGAGCGCAGCGGTCGTCACGCCGAGCCGTTCCATGTAGCGGCGGTTGCCGAGCGCCACCGCCCGCCCCTCGATCCGGGCCGAGACGCCGTGGCCCGGCACCGCCTCGAACGCTTCGGCCTCGGGCAGTGCCCCGGCCTCCCGCGCCGCCGCGGCGATGGCGCGGGCGACCGGATGCTCGGAGCGCGCCTCGACGGCGCCTGCCAGCGCCAGCACACTCTCACGGGAGACGCCGGGGGCGGTGACGAGATCGGTCAGGTGCGGACGGCCCTCGGTCAGCGTGCCGGTCTTGTCGAGGGCGATGACGCGCGCGTCCCGCAGCGCCTGCAGCGCGGCGCCCTGACGGAACAGCACGCCCCGTTCCGCCGCCCGGCCGGTACCGACCATGATCGAGACCGGCGTCGCCAGCCCCATGGCGCAGGGGCAGGCGATGATGAGCACGGAGATTCCCGCGACCAAGGCATGTCCAAGCGCCGGCGAAGGACCGAGGACGAGCCAAGCGAGGAAGGTCAGCACGGCGATGGCGATGACGGCGGGCACGAACCACAGGGTGACCCGGTCCACCAGCGCCTGGATCGGCAGCTTACCGCCTTGCGCCTCCTCGACCATCCGCACGATCCGCGCCAGCGCAGTATCGGCACCGGTGCGGTCCACCGTGAAGTCGAAGCTGCCGGTGGTGTTGAGGGTGCCGCCGACGACGCGGGCGCCCCTGCCCTTCTCCACCGGCACCGACTCGCCGGTGATCATGCTCTCATCGACGAAGGAGGCGCCCGATGCAACGAGGCCGTCCGCCGGTACGCGCTCGCCGGGCCGCACGCGCACCCGATCACCGATCTTGAGGTCGGCCGCCGGCACCTCACGCTCGGTCGCGCCCTCCACCCGCCGCGCCGTCTTGGGCGAGAGATCGATCAACCGCGCGATCGCCGCGCCGGCCCGGCCCTTGGCGCGGGCCTCCAGGGTACGCCCGAGCAGGATCAGCGTGACGATGAGGACGCTCGCCTCGAAGTAGAGATGCGCCGACCCATCCGGCAGCCACCACGGCGCGGCGGTCGAGACCAGGGAGAAGAGGAAGGCCGCGCCGGCACCGAGGGCGACGAGGGCGTTCATGTCGGGATGGCCGCGCAGCAGGTTCGGCACACCGATCCGGAAGAAGCGCCGGCCGGGCCCGGCCAGCACCAGGGTCGCGAGCACCGCCTGCATCCAGGCGAAGCCGCCTGCGCCGAGCAAGCCCGTCACCGCATGGTGGAAGCCCGGCAGCAGATGGCTCCCCATGTCGAGGACCACGACGGGGGCCGACAGAACGGCGGCGACGATCAGGTCGCGGCGGAGTGCGGCCGCCTCCCGCTCCTGCCGATCCGCGTGTGAGGCGTCCGCTGCGGCACCGAGCGCACGCGCCTCGTAGCCGGCCTGCCGCACGGCCGCCTCGACATCGCTCAGGGAGACGGTGCCGGCGGCGTGGTGCAATTCCGCCCGGCCGGTGGCGAGGTTCACGCTCGCCGAGACAGCACCGGGAAGCGCCATGAGGGCGCGCTCCACGCGTCCGACACAGGAGGCGCAGCTCATCCCCTCGACGGAGACGGCGGTGACGGATTCCGGCACGTCGTAGCCGGCTTCGCGGATTGCCTCGACCGCCCGCGAGGGTGGTAGGCCATCCGGCAGGGTAAGGCTGGCGCGGCCGGTGGCGAGATTGACAGCGACATTAGTCACGCCGGGCAGCGCGCGGAGCGACCGCTCGACGCGTCCGACGCAGGAGGCGCAGCTCATGCCCTCGACCGGCAGGGTCAGGCGGGACGGCCGCTCGGCCTCAACGGGCGCGGGCGGCGTGGTGTGGGATTCAAGGATCGTTTCCATGCCACCTCAGATGGGCCTTCCCATCATGGGAAGGTCAAGGGGCGGGGCGTTCGAGGCTTTCAGGCCAGGGAAAGCACCTTTGCCCCCGCATCTTTCGGCACGTGTCGCGCGTCGTTCGATGTCCGCGCTGGCGCGACGGCATCGACCGACTCTTCCCGGCAAACGGGGCCGACCGCCCACCGTTCCCCCGGGGTCATCCGCTAATCCCGTGCGGGCACCTCGTCCGGCATCGGTCCCACGGTATCGGGCCGATGCTCCGGCAGGCTCACGCGCACCGTGGTGCCATGCCCTGGCTCGCTCTCGATGATGAGCTTGCCCCGGTGGCGATTGAGCGTGTGCTTCACGATGGCGAGCCCGAGACCGGTTCCGCCCTGCTGGCGGCTCGACGCCGTATCGACGCGGTAGAAGCGCTCGGTCAGCCGCGGGATATGCTCGGCTGCGATGCCCGGCCCCTCGTCACGCACCCTGAGCTCGATCCGGGCCCCGCGCCCGTCCACCCCCTCGACGCGATGGAGCGACACGACGACCACGCCGCCGCCGCCACCATACTTCATCGCGTTCTCGACGAGATTCTCGATGACGCGCAGCAGCTCGTCGCGATCCCCGAGCACCGGGAGCGGGATATCAGGCCGCTCGACGCTCAACGCGATGCCGCGCTTCAGGGCGAGCGGCGCCTGCATGTCGACCATCTGGCGGGCGATGCGGCCGAGATCGACCGTCCGGGTCGGCACGACGTGCTCATGCAGTTCGATGCGCGAGAGCGAGAGCAGGTCGTCGATCAGCCCGGTCATGCGCTGGGCCTGAGTGCGCATGATGCCGAGGAACTGCTCGCGGGCGCGGGCATCGTCGCGGGCGGGGCCCTGAAGGGTTTCGATGAAGCCAAGAAGAGCGGCGAGCGGCGTGCGCAGTTCGTGGCTGGCATTGGCGACGAAATCGACCCGCATTGCCTCGAGGCGGCGCGCCTCGGTGAGATCGCGCAGGAACAGCACGACGTTGGCCTCGCCGCCGCCGGGCATGTCGGACATCGGCAGGGCGCCGATCTGCACCTCGAAGGCGCGCTCGGTCGGCACGCGGGTCGCATACTCGGTCCGCACGGCCGATCCGGTGCGCAGCACTTCCTCGATCCCATCGAGCACGTCGGGCGCGCGCAGGGAGAAGGAGAGCGGATGGCGGAGCTTCAGCCCCGGCAGGAGCCGCCGGGCGGCCGGGTTGGCCTCCATCACCACCACCCGGCGATCGACCAGGATGACGGGATCGGGAATGTTCGCCAGCAGCGCCTCGGCGATGGTGTGGCGGCGCGGCGGTCCGACCTCGGATTGCTGGAGAACCGGCCCCTGCACGCGGCGCCCGATGAGCCCGCCGATGAAAAGGGCAAGGCTGGCGGAGACGATCAGGGCGGCATCGACCGTGCCGCCGATCGCTTCGGCGAAAACAATCACGGCCACGGCCAGGGTGACGCCGAGCCAGAGAGGGCGGGCCGGGTTACTCAACATGCCGGGCTAGAGAACCGGCCGGATCACGGGTCGTTCGCGGCCGCCCGGCGCCGCAGACGCTGCATCCCCTCGTAGATGCCGAGCATCACCAAGGCGAGGGCGAAGGGAACGAGGTAGTAGCAGACCCGGAACAGCAGCAGCGAGCCGAGCACCGACTCGCGCGGCAGGTAGGACAGGGCGAGCAAGATCGTGGCTTCGAACACGCCGATGCCGCCCGGCGCGTTGGAGGCGATGCCGAGCATGGCGGCAAGAACGTAGATCGCCAGGAAGGTCGTGAACGGGAGGTTCAGGCCCTCGGGCATCAGCATGTAGAGCACGGCGGCCGCGGCGCAGACATCGCCGATGCCGACCACCATCTGGCTGAACGACACCGTGGCGCCCGGCAGTTCGAGGTGCCAGTGGCGCACCTTGATGTAGCGCCGCTTCACCGAGACCCAGGCGAGATAGCCGAGCACGAGCCCGAGCGTGCCGAAGCCGAGGATCTGATTGAGGCGCGCGGTGGTGTTGACGCCGATGCTCTTGAAAGTGAGGCTCGCGAGCTGGCCTGCCTCGATGATGAGGCTGAAGCCGAGCACGACGCCCATGCCGAGCCAGAAGGTGAAGCCGGCGATCACCGTCAGCGCGGCGATCTTGGCCGCCGACAACCCGCGCTTCGAGTAGATCCAGTAGCGGATCGTCGCCGCGGTGATGAGCGGAAAGCCGAGGGTGAAGCTCACGGCGTAGCTCGTGAAGGAGGCGAGCGCCGTGATGCGGTAGGGCAGCTTGATCCGGAGTTGGCGCAGGGCGAGCGCGTCGTAGCAGGTCAGGAACAGGTAGCTGACCGCCACGAACAGGAAGGCTTCGGTAAGCTGTGTTGCGGCGACCGCAGTGAAGGCCGCCTGCAGCTCGGCCCAACTGATCTCTGCCGAGAGCTTCCACAGAACGCCAAGTGAGGCGACGATGAGGATAAGGCTGGCGATCGTGCCGATCCAGGCATAGCGCCCGCGCTTCGACGCCTTCTTCGATCCGGCATCAGCCTCGCGGTCCGCGTCGGCCGGCTCGGCCTCCGTGACCATCCTGTGCTTCCCGGCAGGTTTCATGTGAGAACGGTATCCGCCTCCGCTGGTCGACCGCAGGGTGTATTCGGCGCGGGTCGTCCCGAGCGGTATCGATCCCGAACCGCCCCCGCGGCATTTAGGGGCTTCGACGGGCAAAGGCCAGCGAAGGGCCACCGGCACGGGGATGCCCTGCACCGGGAATGCGGCCGAAATCACAGTATCCTGACCGTCACGGCGTCGCAGCGAGATGGGCGGCCGCCTCTGCCAGACCCGCCAGGATGCGCTCGCGCACGGCGGGCGCGGTGCAGACATAGGTCGGGCTCGGATGGGGTATCGGCACCACCGGCAGTTCCGGTCGCAGGGCGGAGAGCGGCGCCGACGCCTCGCGCGCAAAGCGCCCGGCCGGCACGACGACCGCGAGCCGCGGCAAGAGCGCTAGCAGCGGCGCGAAGTATGGCGCGGCGGCGTTCGCTTCCGCTCGGCGGGGCGCACGGTTGAGGGCGCCGGGCGCGTGGATCACCCAGGGCACGGCGTTCCAGATCAGCGTGTCGCGCCGGGCGATCCCGGCCTCGGCCAGGAAGCGGAACAGGTTGGCGGCGGTGCCGGTCGGATTATCGCGGGAAACGAAGCCGGTGCGGCCAATCGAGGGGCCCGGCGTCTCGAGCAGCAGGAGCAGCCGCGCCGCCACACCGCCATCGAGCGGATCAGGATCGGGGACCGCCGCGCCCCGCTCGGCGGAAATCATGCGGGCGAAGGCGCGCAGCGGCCGGACATGCGGCGCGTCGGCCATCGCTCGGCGCGCCTCGAGAAGGGCGGGATCGCGCAGGCTCTTCGGCGCGTCAGGCGAAGCCGGCATCGCGCAGACCCGGCGGCACCCGGCCCTGCAAGCGGAAGCGTTCGACGCCGTTCTCGGCGGAAAGACGCGTGCGCAATCCGTCCGGCCCGCCGAACTGGAAGCCGATCTGCGACGCGTAGGCGGCGCAGGCTTCCGCCTTGCGGTGCTCGGCTTCCGAATCGAGGCGCACGACCTGTTCGGGCCAATGCTCGAAGATCGCCCGCAGCGGCTCTTTCGGTTCGGTGCTCCGCACCGTGTAGGGGAAGTCACGCCACCACAGCACCGGCAGGGGCGGCTGCGCGGCGCGGAAGGCGCGCACGACCTGCACGTGATCGACATGGCCGCCGACGGCCTGCGGCGCGAGGATCAGGTCCGGCCCGGTATCAGCCACCAGCCGCTCGAACGCGTCGGCGAGGTTGGCACCGATCCGGTCGTCGGGGCGAAGTTCGGCGAACAATTCCGGCGCCGATGCGTAGCCGCGATGCGGCGCCTCCCGGAACGGCAGGTGGACCGGCTCTTCGATGCCGAGCGCACGGGCCGCCGCGCGATCCTCCTCGCGGCGCAGGGCCATGTAATCGACCTCCGGCCCCAGCCCCTTATCGAGCTGGCACGCGAGGGCGAAGCCGCGCGGGTCCCGCACCGATGCCGTGAA
Source organism: Methylorubrum sp. SL192 (assembly GCF_026672325.1). Classification (NCBI taxonomy): domain Bacteria; kingdom Pseudomonadati; phylum Pseudomonadota; class Alphaproteobacteria; order Hyphomicrobiales; family Methylobacteriaceae; genus Methylorubrum; species Methylorubrum sp. SL192. The sequence goes on along the minus strand of NZ_JAPPQV010000003.1, from coordinate 1,879,609 downwards.
GATCGTCGCCATGACGACCTGCCAGCCCTGCGCGGCGAGCCGCGCCAGCGTGCCGCCGGCCGAGAAAACCGCATCGTCGAGATGCGGCGAGATGGCGAGTGCGGTACGCGTCACAGCAGGTGCGGCTCCTTGCGGAAGCGGCAGTCGGCGTCGATCGGCAGCGTGTCAGGGACATCCGTGTGCGGGCGCTCCCCGGCGACCTGCGCATAGACGTCCATGATCTGCCGGCCGACGGCGGTCCAGGAATAGACCCGGCGGCACTCCTCCAATCCTGCCTCGGCGAGACGCTGGCGCAGATCGTCGTCCTCCACCACCCGCCGAAGGGCGGCGGTGAGCGCCCGCACATCGCCGGGATTTACCAGCAGCCCGTTCTCTTCGTCCCGCAGGCAATCCGAGACGCCGACGGAGTGGGTCGAGACCACCGCGAGCCCGGCGGCCATGGCCTCCAGAATCGTGTTCGAGAAGCCCTCCGCATAGGTCGGCGAAACGAAGACGTCGGCCTCGCGGTAGAGGTCCGGCACGGTGTCGTAGTCGGCGTAACCGGTGAAGCGGACCTGGGCCGAGGTGAAGCCGATGGCGTCCGCTTTCGCGCGGGCGGACTCGACATCCGGTCCGATGCCGGAGATCGTCGCATCGAACGGCATTCCGGCCTCCCAAAGCCGCTCCAGCGCATCGAGGAAGTCGAGCACGCCTTTCCGGCGGTCGACCCGGCCGTGGTAGAGCAGCCGCACCGGCTCCTCGTCCTCACGCTCGGCCTGGAAGCGTTCTCCTGGGGTGAAGCGGGCGGTGTCGACGGCGCCGGGGACGATGGTGAAGCGAGTGGGATCGGAGCCGAGCCGGTCGCACACCTCCTTCAGGAAGGATTGCCCGCCGATCAGCAGGGCGTTGGCATGGGCCAGCACCTCGACCATCGCGCGGCGATGCGTCTCGCAGCAGGAGCCGACCCAGTGGCCGTCACCGCCCTGGATCGAGACGACCGTCGGCACGCCGAGCCGCTTGCCCGCCAGCAACACCGCCAAGCCGGTCGGGTAGCCGTATTGCGCGTGCAGCACGTCGAACGGCTTCTTGGCGTGCTCGGCGCAGATCGTCGCGACGATCGTATCGATGTCGCGCTCGAAATCCCCGCCCTCCTGCTCGCCCTTCTGTTCGAGGCCGATGACATGGACGCCGGGCACGGCGGGCGGCGGGCCGCCGCCATAGACGCGCGTGCCGAATTCGTCGCCGCGATATTGCGAGATCATCGTTACGTCGTGGCCGGCCCCCGCCACCTCGCGCAGGAGGTTCTGCGCATAGACGCTCATGCCGGAGATCGCCGGGAAGTAGCGACGGCTGACGAAACAGATTCTCATGACGTGGGCAGCCCGGGCATCGCGGCTTCGCGCGGCGTGGTGTCCGGCATCGGAAGACCGGGGCCGGGACGGCGGCAGGTGCGGAGATAGTCGAGGGATTGGCCGACCATCACGTCGGCGCGGTGCGACTCGCGCGAAAGCTCTACGCAGACGAGTTTCCTGAAACCGATCGCGTCGAGCGCGTCGAGAACGGCGGGGACATCCATGTCGCCCTCGCCGAAGGGCAGGTGGATGTGCTCGCCCCGCTTCATGTCCTCGATCGCCACGGTGCCGAGGCGGGGGGCGAATTCGTGCACGGCCGCAGCCGGATTGCGCTCTCCCGTGACGAGGCAGTGACCGGTATCGAGGGCGAGCGACAGGCCCGGCAGGTCGATCGCGGCAAAGTCGTCGAGCGTCTCGATCAGCATGCCGGGCTCGGGTTCGAGGGCTGCGACGACGCCCTTCTCGGCGGCGAAGTCGGAGACCTCGCGCAGACCCTCGATCAGCCATCCCCGCGCCTCGCCGTGGTCGACGCCCGGCTTCGGCACGCCGGCCCAGAAGGAGACGGCTTCGGAGTTCAGGATCTTTCCGATCTCGATCGCCCGCTTGAGGAAGCCGACGCGCCGCGCACGGCCCGAAGCGTCGGCGGTGACGAGGGTCGGCTCGTGCTTGGCGGTCGGGTCGAGCAGGAAGCGGGCGCCGGTCTCGATCACCGAACCGAGTTCGAGCCGGTTCAGGAGGCTGGCGATGCGGTCGGCCTCGATCACCCAATTCTCGGCGAAGGGGTCGAGATGGTGGATGTCGAGGGTGAGTGCGACGCCGTCATAGCCCGCATCCTTGATGAGGCGGATCGCGTCCTCGATGCGGTGGTTGGCGGTGCCGTTGGTGTTGTAGGCGAAGCGCAGGCTCATGCAGGCCTCCGCTCGGCCCGGCGGCCCTGGCGTTCGTAGCGGAACGGCGCGTGGTGCGATTCCGGCTCGCGGTAGAGCGGATAATGCGAGCCGACGATCTGCTCGGCCAAGGCCACGTTGAAGAGCGGCTGGCCGCCGAGGCGCTCGATCGCCTCCGGCGTCAGGCGGACGGGCAGCAGCGTGTCGGTCGGCGTGCCGAAGCGGATCAGAGGGTGATCGCGCTCGATCAGCTTCTTCGCGTTGCGCTCGCCGATCCGGTAGTAGCTCATGGTCTCGACTTCGAGCCCCGGCACGATCGCCTTGACCACGCCGATCCCGCCGCCGGGCGGCGTGCAATCGACGTAGAGCACATCGAAGCCTGCCTCCTCCAGGCGGTCGCGAGCGATCTTTCCGCGGGCGTGACCGTCCGGGGCCGGTGTCGTCGGCAGGTTGGAAAACGCCTTGGTGCTGCGCTCGGAATAGACCGTGTTGCTCAGAACCCCACGCAGCTCGGCCGACGAGAGGTCGAGCCAAGCGAGCATGGCCTGAAGCGCGCGGCTCTCCTCCAGATCGAGGCTCGGCAGTGCCTTCTGGATGAAGGATTCGACATAGCCGGGCGGAGCCACCGTGTCGGCGAGCGCCAGCGGCCCGTGGCCGAAGGTCTTCCGAACGCGCGCCGCCTGAAATTCGAGAAGCGCCTTGCGCAGGGCCCGCTCGCGGTCCGGATCGCAGGCCTCGCCGCAGGCCGAGAGCGCGATCGGCGCGGGCGTGCGGGCCGGGTCCACATCGTAGCCGACGACGTAGAGGTTGGTGAGACCGAACTGATCGGTGGCGAATTTCGGCAGCGCCCGGATGCCGAGGCTCTCCAGCCGATCGAGCATGCCGCGCGTCTCCGGGCCGATCCCGTCGAGATCGAGCATCACGCCCTGGTCGAGGGCCCGGAACAGCAGGCCGTTGCCGTCGCGCTGGAGCAGTTCGAGCAGACCGTGGCCGAGCGCAAAGTTCACGTCCGGCCCGGCGCCGAGGCCGTTGGTGATGAGGTTGGTGAAGGGCTGATAGCCCTCACGCAGCTCGAAGTAGTCGGTCGCGGCGATATCGAGCGGCATCCACACCGACTCCCCGGTGCGGGCGCGGACCGCTTTGGTCCAGTCGAGCGGGGTATCCCGGCCGACGGACGAACCAGCGGGCAAGCACAGCGTCAGCGGATCGGCGACGGAGGATTCGCCGTAGACGCGCACGAGGTCGGCGTAGGACACGGCCGCCTGGTTGTCGCCCTTGCGCGGCAGCAGGGCGACGGACGGCATCAGGTTCTCGGCGATCTCGGCCACCGCGCCGATCAGCGCTTCGTCGTCGGTCGCCCCGTAGCCGATGCCCGAGGGCATGGCGCCGACATAGAACGGGTCATCGAGAAAGAGCGCCACGAACCAGACCGGGATGCCGGTGCGGTCGAGCCCGGCGAGGTTGAAGCCGACGACCCGGCCCTCGGGCAGCACATCGAGATAGGCCTTCACGACATCGGGCAGCCGCGCGGGCAGCCCCTCGATCTTGCGCGGAGAGCCGCGGTGATAGGGGCGCGGCGCCGCCAGATTCGGGTGGTGAGCGCGGTCGTCCCGGTCGAGGGCGTCGGTCGCTGTCATGTCCGTTCCATCAGCAGCGGCTGACCGTCCTGTCTCCAACCCCGAACCTCATCCTGAGGTGCCGCGAAGCGGCCTCGAAGGATCCTCCAGGGATCGCGTGGGATCTGGACGATCCTTCGAGGCTGCGCTTCGCTCCGCACCTCAGGATGAGGGCGTGGGTGGGATCGTACGGTCTGCTCCTAACAATCGTCGTCAGGCCGCGTCGCGGCCGGCCGGTTTGCCTGCCGCCGCGTAGGCGCGGGCGATCAGGCGCATGGTGTGCAGGTCGCGCTCGGCGTCCCAGGCGGCGCGCTCGTCCCGTTCGCGCAGGGCGCGGCCGAAGGCGCGCACCTGTTCGAGGAAGGGCGAGGCCGTCTTGTCGAAGGCGATGTCTTCGACCCGGCCATCCGCACCGTTGGTGAAGGTGACGCTGCCGCCCGCGGTCTGGCCCATCGTGTCGGTCGCGGTCAGCATCCCGCTCGTGCCGACCACCTCCAGCCGACGGCGCGGCAGGGCGTCGGGGCAATTGTAGGCGACGTTGAGCTGGGCAAGCGCCCCCGAACCGGTGCGGCCGATCAGAAGGGCGCCGTCATCGACGGCGTAGTCCTGCGCGCGGGCCTGGGTCATGGCCGCGATCTCGTCGATTGGCTCGCCGAGCAGGAAATCCACGAGGTCGATCCCGTGGGGCGCGAGGTCGATCAGCGCGCCGCCGCCCGCCTGGGCTGGATCGATGCGCCAGTTGTCCTGGCCCCGGAACGACGCCCAGGCCCGATCGAGCCAGCAGGCATAGACGATGCGCACTGCCGTCACCGTGCCGAGCCGGCCCGCGCGGATGAGGTCGCGCATGGCACGGTGGCCGGGATGGTGGCGCTGGTCGAAGGCGGTGCCGTAGAACGCGCCGGACTTGCGCACCGCCGCGGCCATCGCTTCCGCATCGGCGAGAGAGGCGGCCATCGGCTTCTCGCACAGCACCGCCTTGCCGGCGGCACAGAGCGCTTCGACCGCGCCGCGATGGAGATGGTTCGGGGTGGCGACGTAGACCGCCTCGACCTCGGGCTCGGCGATCAGCCCGGCGAGCTCGGCATGCGCCCGCGCACCCTCGGCTTCCGCCGCCGCGCGCGACGCCGCGCCGGGATCGGCGACGGCGATCAGGCGATGCCCCGCGGCGCGAATGCCGGGCGCCATGTAATCGCGGGCGACCCAGCCATAGCCGACGATGCCCCAGCCGACGCTTCCCACCATCACCAGCGCTCCGGCAGATCGACGTATTCGCGGCGGCGCACCCGCGCCGCGTCCGACGTGTTGGGCTTGCCGTTCCAGTCGATGGCCTCCGGGCCATCCGAATGCAGCGGATAAGTCGCCTGCGAGGCGTATTCGGCCTCGTAGCGCTCCGATGGCCAGCGAATGGCGAAGCCACCGTCCTCGGGCACGTAGAGCGGATTGAGGTGAAGCGCCGCGTCCGCCGGCGGCAGCGTGATGCCGTCGACGATCGCCCGCGGCGCCGGCCGCATCCCGGGCCCGGCCACCACCGAGAACGCCTCGCAGCTCCGAAGGTCGCGCGGCTCGCGGGGCTGCGGTGCGCGGGCCTCGACCAGGGCGCGCGTCAGTTCGGCATCGTCGTAGACCAGCCCGTCCGGGAACAGCTCCTCGATTTCGGCCGCCGAGATCGCCTTGCCGGCCGAGAAGCCGGGCTGCCCGCTGTTGTGGATGTGGCTGAGCGCGAGCCAGCCCTCTTCCCCGGCGGTCTGCCGCAGGCAGGACAGGATGCCGGGCTTGTCGTCGAGGAAGTAGAAGGCGTCGTTGCAGATCACGAGATCGACCGGCGCCTCGGGAATCGGCCAATGCGGCGACGACGCGTCGAAACAGACGAGCTGCGCCTTTTCGCCGACCACCCAGTGCCGGGCCACCCAGAGCTTGGCGAAGACCACGTCCGCACCCGCGACCTTCACGCCCCGGCGCTTCAATTCGCGCAGGTAATGGCCGATGCCGCAGGCAAGCTCGAACGCGCAGACCGGGTCGTTCCAGTGCGCCTCCAGCAGGCTCAGGCCCGCCAGGAAGGTCGGGTCGGTCCAGCGGTTGACGAAGTAATCGCCGACCCGGCCCCAGCCGAGCCAGTCCACGGCTTGGCGCAGGGTGGCGCTCGCGCGCTCCCGCACCAGCCGGCGCAACGCGTCCGGGTCGGCCGGCGGACCGGTCCACCAATCGTCCTGATCGGCCAGCAGGAGGACGAGCGCGTCCTCTCGCCGATCGGCGTCGAGATGATCGAGCGCCGCCGCGACGAGGCTGTCGCGGCCGGTGCGAAGATAGGGAATGCCGTCGATGACCGGCCAGCGGGCTCCGGTTTCGGCGTCGCGCAGGGCATGCGCGCCGTCGGCCTTGAGCCTGTGGCCGGTCTCCGGCGAAAGGAGATCGAAGGGGATCATGAGCCTGGATTCTGCCGGACAGCGCGGGACGTCACGGGATGCGCATATCGGTCAGAACGCGATCCTGGAAAGCCTTGACCGGCCCGGCATGGACCAGTTCCATCTCGCCGAGCACCGTATCCATCGTCAGCGAAGCGGCCCGGAGGTGCTGGGCGATCTGCAGGACGCGGTCGATGGAATCGGCAGCGTGGAAGGCGCGGCCCTCCGCCGTGGCATCGTCCGGCAGGACGAGGCGGGCGGCGCGGACCGTCTCCCGCAGCGGCGGCTCCAGTTCCTCAAGGGCCCATTCCGAACACCGCCCGACGATCGGCCAGAGATGGTCACCGAGCAGCATCTCGCCGGTAAATCCGGCATCCGGCATCGCCGCGTTGTGGAAGTGGTGCGCCATCGCCGCCAGGAACACGGTCGTCGGATCGGCCCGGTAGAACGGGCTGAGCAGCACGCCGTAGACCGCCACGACGAGGCAGTGCTCGGCGTGGTTCTCGGGCGGTTCGAGCAGGATGCGCGGCTTGCCGGGGCAGGTCACCCCTGCTCGGGGCTGCTGCGCTAAGGCGCCGACGAAGCCCGGCACGGGCCCGGCCGGCAGAGCGGCGGGCTCGCGTAGGCAAGCCCGAAGGCGATCCCGCAACGCGGGATCGACCGATTCCGAAACTGCATCGAGCCCCGCGACCAGTACGGCGGAGGCCTGCGCCTCATCGAGCCCGGCGGCCGAGAGGAACGCCGCGTCGAGGTCGCAGAGCCGCGCGGCGGCCAGCGCCTTGGCCGTGATGTCGAGGGCGACGGTCTCCGGCGGGGCGCCGCCGGTGAGCGCCGACCACCCTTGAGCGAACAGACGCTCGGCGATCGAGCCCGCGCGTGCCGCGGAGCGGACGCGCTTGAGATCGCCGAGTTCGACCAGCAGTTCCCGCACCGCGACGGGGGCTGCCGGCCCGGTTTGCGAAAAACCCGTCACGGGCGCGGGGCCTTACTGTTGCGCGCCGAGCCAGTCGAACAGCATGCGCTGCTGCTTGCCGAAATCGTGCTCCGGACCGTGGCCGTTCTTCACCATCGGCGCCTTGAAGAAGGTCGAGAGCTGCTCCTGCACGCCGCCGTCACCGCGGGACTTGGCAAGATCCAGCACGCGGGCGATTTCGATCACCAGCGGTGCCGCCAGGATCGAGTCCTTGCAGAGGAAGTTGACCTTGATCTGCATGCGCTGGCCCATGAAGCCGGTGACGTCGATGTTGTCCCAGGCTTCCTTGTCGTCGCCGCGCGGGCGGTAATAGTGGATGTGCACGAGGTGGTCTTCGACCGGGTAGCCGAGGATCGAATCGAGCACCGTGCCCTTGGTGTTAAGCTTCGATTGCAGCGAGTTCGGATCGTTGAGGGCCAAGCCGTCGCGATTGCCGAGGATGTTGGTCGAGAACCAGCCATCGACGTGAAGCTGGCGGGCCTTCAGGGCCGGCGCCAGCACCGTCTTCATCATGGTCTGGCCGGTCTTGCCGTCCTTGCCGGCGACCGGGACGTTCAGCTCGCGGGCGAGTTCCATCAGGGCCGGCACGTCGGCGGCGATGGAGGGGGTGAAGTTCGCGTAAGGGACGCCGCTCTTGATCGCCGCATAGGCGTAGAGCATCGCCGGAGAGATCGACTCGTCGCTCGAATCGAGCCCCTTCTCGAAGGCTTCGGCCGAGTTGAGAACCGGGACGGAGAGATCGGGCCAGCGCTCGGTCGAGGCGAGGTTGATCACCACGACGTCGTCGAGGTTGCTCTCCTTGCGGAAGCGGTTGAGGTCGTTGGCGATGACCGAGACGGTCTCGCGATGGTCCTTGGCGACGATGCGGTTGCCGCCGTCGATGTTCTTGCAGAACTTGGCCGAACCGACCGCCGGCCAGGGCGTAATGCCCTTGAGCGCCTGGGCGCCATTCTCGATATCCTCGCGGCTCAGCACGCCGTGGCCGGTGGCAGCCGAAGCGAGGTCGTCGCCGTTCAGATCCCAACCGCCGAAGACGAGATCCTTATAGTCGGCCATCCCGGCGACGGAGACACCCGCGAGCGGAAGGCCATCCAGACGGTTCGAACCCGATTTAATGGTTTCGATGCCGGCGATGGCTGTCGTCGCGACTGCACCGCCCATGCCAACGAACGCCACTCCGACGCGTCGACCGGTCTGAATGCCCATGGGAACTCGATCTTTCTGTTGTGGTGGCGCTGACGCCTTAGGATGAGCCCTAACGGGAGGCCGCGCGGCCCATGACAACTGTGACCAACCCGGTCCGTTCCGGTGCCGACCCTGCCATCTTTGCCGCAGGTCCAGTTTCGCCGGGACTGCATCGTTTGGTTAAAATATCGTAAACACAATGGCTTAACGCTGGATTAACGGGATCACGTTTGGATCACGGGGTGGTCCCATTGTGGTCACACCCGGCGGCGAAACCTCCGCCGGTCAAACGAAGCCCGGCACAAAAGAACGCCGAGGCACCAACAAGGAAGACCGATGGGGGTTTACCCGGAGCCGGCGCGCTGCGCCGACGACGTAAGCCGACACGTGCCTTGCGGGTCGAATGCCGGCAACGGTGCTGCTTCGCAGCCGTCGCGCGTTCGTTCGCCGCTCGTGCGCAGCCTTGCCGCCTTGACCGCCAGCGTGACCCTGCTGCTGGCCGGGCCGCAGGCCGTGTCCGCCTACGAGAACGCACATGTCGCGATTTCGATCCCGATGATGGTGCGGGCCGATCTCCGCCCGGCCGGGGCCGAGGCGGAATGGGGCGGCACCGCGCTGCTTGGCCAGGCTGGCGGACTGACCGCCTCGATCGACCGCATGCAGGCGTCGCTGGCCAATCCCCGTTCGGACACCGACGACGAGATCCTCCGCTTCGGCGAGATGAGCGTGTCGCGCCCGCTGGTGGAGACGATCCTGAAGGCCTCCGAGGTGACCGGCGTCGATCCCGTCTACATGATGGCGCTCGCCGACAAGGAATCGAGCTTCGATACCAACGTGAAGTCCTCCGCCTCCTCGGCGCAGGGTCTGTTCCAGTTCGTCACCGGCACCTGGCTAGAGATGATCCGCCAGTACGGCGCCAAGCACGGGATGGCCGATGACGCCGCCGCGGTGAAGGGCCATGGCGCCGGCATCACCATCGCCGACGCGGCGACCCGCAAGCGGGTGCTCGACCTGCGCAACGACCCCTACGTCTCCGGCCTGATGGCCGGCGAGTTGATCAAGCGGGATCGCAGCCGGATCGAGGCGCGGATCGGCCGCGAGTTGAAGACCACCGAACTCTATCTCGCGCATTTCCTCGGCACCGCGAGCGCCGGCAAGTTCCTGTCGCTCAGCGCCGAGGATCCGGACAAGGTCGCCAAGGCCGCCTTCGGCCGGGCTGCGCGGGCCAACCGCGCCATTTTCACCGCCAAGGACGGAGGCAAGCGCCGCAGCCTCACCGTGGCCGAAGTGCACGAGAAGCTCGACGGCATGATCGACCGACGCCTGAGCCAGTATCAGGCCATCGCCGACCTCGCGCAGCAGCAGGCCGAGGAGCCGGCCGCACCGATCCTCGACGCCCGCCTGCGTCTCAGTGAAGACGTGGTGCCGTCGCTGGCGATCCGCTCGGTTCAGTAAAGACTGCGCTCAACCCCACAGCTCGGGCTCCGGCGGATAGACCGTGCTGCCCTCGTAGCGCAGGGCCGGCGTCCGGTCCTGGGCGAGCAGCAGCGGCCCGTCGAGATCGACGTAAGCCGCGTGGTGGGCGAGCAGCAGGGCCGGTGCCATGGCGAGCGACGAGCCGACCATGCAGCCGACCATGATCTCGAAGCCGCGCGCCCGCGCCTCGTGGGCGAGCTTCAGCGCTTCCGTAAGGCCGCCCGCCTTGTCGAGCTTGATGTTGATTGCATCGTAGCGCTTGGCCAGGGCATCAAGACCGGCGCGGTCGTGCAGGCTCTCGTCGGCGCAGATCGGAATCGTGCGGTCGATCTCGGCGAGCAAGCCGTCCTCGCCCGCCGGCAGCGGTTGCTCGATCAGGCCGACGCCCGCCGCCGCGCAGGCCGCGAGGTTGTCGCGAATCGTCTCGGGCCGCCACGCCTCGTTGGCATCGACGATGAGGCGCGAATCCGGCGCGCCGCGGCGCACGGCGGCGATCCGCTCGGGGTCGCCCTCGCCGCCGAGCTTCACCTTCAACAGCGGCCGGTGCGCCGCCCCGCGGGCCGCTTCCTCCATCGCATCCGGATCACCGAGGCTCAGCGTGTAGGCGGTGGTGACCGGTCCCGGTGCGGCGACCCCCGCAAGCTCGTAGGCGGGCCTGCCGGTGCGCTTCGCTTCGAGATCCCACAGCGCACAGTCGAGGGCATTGCGGGCGGCACCCGGCTTCATCCGCCCGGCAAGGTCGAACCGCCCTCCCCCGTCGGCGATCCATGCCGCCTGCTCGTCGAGGAAGGCGGCGACATTCTCGACCGTCTCGCCATAACGGGCATAGGGCACGCACTCGCCCCGGCCGCGAAACGAACCGTCCTCCACGGTCGCGACGACGACGACCGCCTCGGTGCGGCTGCCGCGGGAGATCGTGAACGATCCGGCGATGGGGAAGCGCTCGACGGCAACGGTCAGACGCGGCATCGGCTCTTCTCCCTCAGGCCGGAAACTCGGCGGCGATCCGATCCACGATCCCCTCGACGCCGAAGCGCACGGGATCGGTGGCCGGCAGGCCGTGGACGGATTCCGCTTCGCTCAGCAGCGCGCGCGCCTGCGCCTCGGGCAGGGCCTGCGTGTTCACGGCAATGCCGACCGGGCGGATGCCCGGATTGGTGAGCGAGCCGCAGCGGATGGTCAGGTCGATGACCTCCTGGATCGTCGGCAGGCTCGCCTCGACGCCGCGCATGCGGGTGCGGGTCGGCTCGTGGCAGATCACGAAGGCATCGGCCTGCGCGCCGTGCAGCAGGCCGAGGCTGACGCCGGCGAAAGAGGGGTGGAACAGCGAGCCCTGCCCCTCGATCAGATCCCAGTGATTCGGCTCGGCCGCCGGGGAGACCCACTCGACGGCACCGGAGATGAAATCGGCCACGACCGCGTCGATGGCCACGCCCCGGCCGGAAATGAACACGCCGGTCTGGCCGGTGGCACGGAAATCGGCATCGAAGCCGCGCTCGCGCATGCCACGTTCCAGGGCGAGTGCGGTGTACTTCTTACCCACGGAGCAATCGGTGCCGACGGTGAGCAGGCGCCGGCCCGGCCGCTTGGTGCCCTTGCCGGTGGGGAAAGTCTCAGTGGTGTGGCGGACGTCGTGCAGGGCGCGCCCATTGCGCTTGGCTGCCTCGGCGATCTGCGGGATCGAGCCGAGCCGCACATGCAGCCCGCTTGCCACGTCGAGCCCGGCATCCAATGCCGCCACGATCTCCGCCACCCAGTGGTCGGGCAGCACGCCGCCGGCATTGACGACGCCGACGACCATGGTCTTGCAGCCCTTGGCGACGGCCTCCTCCAGAGTCAGATCGGGGATGCCGAGATCGGCGGCACAGCCCTCCATCCGGAACTGGCCGACGCACCATTCGGGGCGCCAGTCATTGATGCCGTAGGCGGTCTTTGCGGCGAGCCGGTCCGGCACGTCTCCGAGAAACATCAGATAGGGCGTGGCGATCTGCATAGGCGATGGTCCCGTCCGGAGCGAAGCTCCGCCTGAGAACGCGTCTATGCGTGATCCGTGCCCGATGCGCGAGGGATGACCTCGGCATTGCTGTAACCCCGCTTCGATCCCTCATGCTGAGGTGCCGAGTGCAAGCGCGGCCTCGAAGCACGCCGCGGCGGTTCTGCCTTCGCTGGGAGCCGCGCGCCGGGCCTGGATCAACCTTGCGCCGTGCTTCGAGACCCGTTGCGCGGGCGCCTCAGCATCAGGCGCGGGGTGGAAGCCAGAACCGGCGCGATACAAGAATGCCCTACGGCTCGATTCGTCTCACCGCCCCCTTGGCGGCACTGGTGGCGAGCATCGCGTAGGCGCGGAGCGCCGTGCTGACCTTGCGCTTACGGGGCGTGGCCGGACGCCAGCCCTCCGCGTCGCGGGCGGCGCGGCGCTCGGCCAGCACGGCCTCGTCCACGGCGAGGTGGATGCGTCGGTTCGGGATGTCGATCTCGATCCGGTCACCCTGCTCGACGAGGCCGATCAGGCCGCCCTCGGCGGCTTCCGGCGAGACGTGGCCGATGGAGAGGCCCGAGGAGCCGCCGGAGAATCGGCCGTCGGTGACCAGGGCGCAGGCTTTGCCGAGGCCCTTCGATTTCAGGTAGCTGGTGGGATAGAGCATCTCCTGCATGCCGGGGCCGCCGCGCGGGCCCTCGTAGCGGATCAGCACCACCTCGCCGGCCTTCACCCGGCCATTGAGGATGGCATCCACCGACGCATCCTGGCTCTCGAAGACGTGGGCGGTCCCGGTGAAGGTCAGGATCGAAGCATCGACGCCGGCCGTCTTCACGATGCAGCCGTCTTCCGCGAGGTTGCCGTAGAGCACGGCCAGCCCGCCATCCTTCGAGTAGGCGTGCTCGGCCGCGCGGATGACGCCGGCCTCGCGGTCGAGGTCGAGTTCGTCCCAGCGCGAGGCCTGGCTGAAGGCCACCTGGGTTGGCACGCCGCCGGGCGCGGCGCGGAAGAAGGTCTGGACCGACTCGCTTTGGGTCTTCTTGACGTCCCAGCGGTCGAGCGCCGCGCCGAGCGTGCCGGAGCCGACATTGCCGACGGTCCGGTCGATCAGACCGGCGCGGTCAAGTTCGCCGAGGATCCCCATGATGCCGCCGGCCCGGTGCACGTCCTCCATGTGGACGTTGGGGACGGCCGGGGCGACCTTGCACAGAACCGGCACGCGGCGCGACAGCCGGTCGATGTCAGCCATGGTGAAGGGCACCTCGCCCTCGTGGGCCGCGGCGAGCAGGTGCAGCACCGTGTTGGTCGAACCGCCCATGGCGATGTCGAGGGTCATCGCGTTCTCGAAGGCGGCCATCGTCGCGATCGAGCGCGGCAGGACGCTGGCATCGTCCTGCTCGTAGTGGCGGCGCGCCAGATCGACGATGAGGTGGCCGGCCTCGACGAACAGGCGCTTGCGGTCGGCGTGGGTCGCGAGCGTCGAGCCGTTGCCGGGCAGCGAGAGCCCCAGGGCCTCGGTGAGGCAGTTCATGGAATTGGCCGTAAACATGCCGGAGCACGAACCGCAGGTCGGGCAGGCCGAGCGCTCGATGACGGCGACGTCCTCGTCCGAGACCCGGTCGTCGGCCGCGGCCACCATCGCATCGACGAGGTCGAACTTGCGGGTGACGCCGTTCATCACGACCTTACCCGCCTCCATCGGCCCGCCGGAGACGAACACCGCCGGGATGTTGAGGCGCAGCGCCGCCATCAGCATGCCGGGGGTGATCTTGTCGCAATTCGAGATGCAGACCATGGCGTCGGCGCAATGCGCGTTGACCATGTACTCGACGCTGTCGGCGATCAGCTCGCGCGACGGCAGCGAGTAGAGCATCCCGTCATGGCCCATGGCGATGCCGTCATCGACCGCGATGGTGTTGAATTCCTTGGCCACACCGCCCGCCTGCTCGATCTCGCGGGCCACCAGCTGGCCGAGATCCTTCAGGTGGACGTGGCCCGGCACGAACTGCGTGAACGAGTTCACCACCGCGATGATCGGCTTGCCGAAATCCGAATCCTTCATGCCGGTGGCGCGCCACAAGCCGCGGGCGCCGGCCATGTTGCGGCCATGGGTGGTGGTGCGGGAGCGATAGGCGGGCATTTTTGCTGATCGACTTTTCGAGCCGGATCGGCCGCAAGGCCGATCCTCCAAAACGCATCCTCATCCTGAGGTGCGGAGCGAAGCGGAGCCTCGAAGGAGGCCTCCAGAAGTCTCGCGATCCCTGGAGCCCTCCTTCGAGGCCCGCCAAGGCGGGCACCTCAGGATGAGGGGATTGGGTGGGACGAGCGTTGGCTAGACCACCGCAGCGTGCTGCGCGTGCAGCCGTACGGAGGCCGCCGAGAGTTTGTTGAGCGCCGAGAGATACGCCTTGGCCGAGGCCACCAGCGTGTCCGGGTCGGCACCGCGCGCCGTGACCGAGCGCTCTCCGGCCTTCAGCCGGACCGAGACTTCGGCCTGGGCGTCGGTGCCCTCGGTCACGGCGTGGACCTGATAGAGTTCCAGCACCGCGTCGTGCGGGACGATCTCGTGGATCGCGTTGAAGACCGCGTCCACCGGGCCGTTGCCGTCGGCCTCCGCGGTGAAGACGCGGCCGTCCATCTCGATCTTCATCGTCGCGCGCTGCGGGCCCCGCGTGCCGGCGATCACCGACAGGGAGACGAGCTTGATTCGGTCGTGGGCGGTGGCGCGCTTCTCGTCCACCAGCGCCTCGATATCCTCGTCGTAGACGTGCTTCTTGCGGTCGGCCAAGGCCTTGAAGCGCTCGAACACGTCCTGGAACTGGTTGTCGGACAGCGAGATGCCGAGCTCGCCGAGCTTCGACTTGAACGCCGCCCGGCCCGAATGCTTGCCCATCACCAGCGAGGTCTTGGCGAGCCCGACCGAGGCCGGGGTCATGATCTCGTAGGTCTCGGAATGCTTGAGCATGCCGTCCTGATGGATGCCGCTCTCGTGGGCGAAGGCGTTCCGGCCGACGATGGCCTTGTTGTACTGCACGGGGAAATTCGCGGCGTGGCTGACGAGCTTCGAGGCGCGGGTCAGCATCGTCGAGTCGATGCCGGTGTCGTAGGGCATCACGTCGGCGCGGGTGCGGATCGCCATGACGATCTCTTCGAGCGCCGCGTTGCCGGCGCGCTCGCCGATACCGTTGACCGTGCACTCGATCTGCCGGGCGCCGCCCTCCAGGCCGGCGAGCGAGTTCGCCACCGCCAGCCCGAGATCGTTGTGGCAATGCACGGAGAAGATCGCCTTGTCGGCGTTCGGTACACGCTCGCGGACTTGGCGGAACATCGCGCCGTATTCCTGCGGCGTGGCGTAGCCCACGGTGTCGGGCAGGTTGATGGTGGTGGCGCCCGAGCGGATCGCCGCCTCGACGCAGCGGCAGAGATAGTCGATGTCGGTCCGGGTCGCGTCCATGGCCGACCATTCCACGTCCTCGACGAGGTCGCGGGCCTGGGCCACGGTCTTGAGGATGATCTCGATCACCTCGTCCTGCGTCTTGCGCATCTGGTGGGCGAGGTGGATCGCCGAGGTCGAGACGAAGGTATGGATGCGGCCGCGCTCGGCGTGCCGCACCGCCTCGCCCGCCCGGGCGATGTCGGCGGGAATCGCGCGGGCGAGGCCCGCCACGGTCGCCCGCTTGGTGCGCCGCGCGATCTCGGAGACCGCCTCGAAGTCACCGTTGGAGGCGATGGGGAAGCCTGCCTCGATGATGTCGACGCCCATCCCGTCGAGCAGTTCGGCCACCGCCAACTTCTCGTCGAGCGTCATGGTGGCGCCGGGACATTGCTCGCCGTCGCGCAACGTCGTGTCGAAGATGACGACGCGGTCCTTCGCGCTCTGAGTGGTGTTCGCCATGGGTCTTCGTTCCTCGCAGCCGGCGCGCTCGACACGTTGGGAGCGGCGCCGGAAAAGCCTGTCTTCCGGTCGATGGGCGGCATCCCCTGAGAGCCCAGGCGATCGCGCCCAGACGGCCCTCAGGGGCGGCTAAGAAGCAGGCCTACGAGAATGAGCGCGCACGACGAAGCGGCCGCGAGAGCGGCGCCATCGTTCGTCTGCGCAGGGCGGCCAGGGGCCACGCTCGATTCTCCTCAAGAGGCTGACTCGCCGGAAGACCGTTACGAGACCAGGGTGGCGGTATGTACCGATTGGCGGGGATCGTGACAAGCACATGGCTGTGCCGCGTCTCTCCGATGATTGACCCGCTCACTTGCGGGAGGCACAAACCGCCGGCCAAGCTTGGCTGCAGCGAACCTCGTCTCGCAACCGGAGAGACCCGTCGTGCCCGCGCCGCTTCCCCGTGCCGTCTCCATTCTCTTCCTCGGCTGCGCCTTGAGTGCCTGCCAGTCGAGCGCACCGCCTCCGGTCGCGGCCGTGGCCGCCGCACCGGTTGTCACCGTCCTGCCGACCGGCACCGGTTGCGGCCCGACCATCGCCCGGACCCAGGCCATCGTCGCGGGCGACGTGAAGACCGGCGATCTCTCAGCGGCGGTCGGCACGCGCTTCAGCGCCGATCTCGACAAGGCGGCGGGCGCCTGCGCCGCCGGCCGCGAGGGCGAGGCGATGAGCCTGCTCGCGGCGGCCAAGGCGCGCTACGGCTACCGGTAAAAGCCGGGCTTTCAGGCCGGGAAGACGCTCGCAAGATAGGCCTGCACGAAGCCCGGCATCCGGGCGGCGTCGATGTCGGAGCGCGAACGGGCGATGATGCTGTGGGCGAGTTCCGGCTCGTCCTCGTGGCCGCGATGCGACTCGATGCGAGCCTTCAGCGTCTCGGCCGCGCAGTCGAAGCGGACCGGGCGCAGGAAGGCGAGCTGGCCGTCGCCACGCAAAAGCACCCAGTTCTCCTCCGCCCCCTCGGGGAGCGTCAGGCCGGTCTCCTCAAAAAGTTCGCGCGCGGCGCTGCCGGCGAGATCGACCGTGCCGTCGTCGCGCAGGTCACCGGGATCGGGCGTGCCGCAGGGGAAGTAGATCTGGCCGGCATTGGCGGTCTGGGCGCCCATCACGCCGAGCAGAACCGCCCCGTCTCGGCTGTGCGGGACGATCGCCGCGAAGGCATTGGCCACCAGTGCGTCGGGCACGCCCGCATCGCGGAAGGCGAGGAAGCGCGAATAGCGCACCTCGAACAGGCTCGCCTCGCAAGTGCCGTCCGCCAGGACGCAACCGCTGGCGAGGTAGACCGGCCCATCGAACAGGCCCGGCGTCTCCGCTAGGCGGCGCTCCCAGTTGCGGTCGATCGCCTCGGCGTTGTCCCGCGCCCAGGCCCAATCGTGCTCGACGCGCCGCGCGGAGATCCGCTCCAGCGGCGTGAGGCTGAAACCGGGTGCGGCGTCGCGCGCGATCTCAATCGACACGCAGCACGCCCTCGCTCACCACCACGGCCTGTCCGCCGATCTCGACGGAGCGCAGGGTGCCCTCGGCGATGACGACCTGAAGGTCGATCGTGCTCGGCCGCCCCATGGCGACACCCTGGCGGATCACCACGTCGTGGGTGCCCTCGCCCAGCGGCTCGAACTGCATCAGCACGCCGGCGAAGGCCGCCGCGGCGCTGCCCGTCGCCGGGTCTTCCGCAACGCCGAGATGGGGCGCGAACATCCGTGCCTGGTAGCTTTGCCCGAGGCCCTCCGCGTCGAGGGCGTAGAGGTAGAGCGCGTCCGGCTCGGCATGGCGGAACAGGCGCTCGAACCGGGCGGCATCGAGCCGGGCCTGCGCCAGCGCCTCGCCGGAGGCGAGCGGCACGAAGGTGAAGGCGGGGCCGGCGCCGTGCCGGCTCGGCTGATGGCGGTTGAAGCCGAGATCGCCGGGCTTCAGTCCCAAAGCCGTGGCCAGGGCTTCGTTGGCCGGGGCCTCGCCGAGATAGGTTGGCAGAACCGGCAGCTTGAAGTGGGCACGACCGTTGTGGCCATCCTCCGCCGCCTCGACGACGCAGGAGACGATGCCGATCTCTTCCTCGAGGCCGAAGGCGGCGGCATCCGCCAGCGCCACCGCCTGCCGCTCGGCCCGGTCGCGGAGAGCGAGCAGCACCGCCGTTCCAACCGTCGGGTGGCCGGCGAAGGGCAGTTCGCGGGTCGGTGTGAAGATGCGCAGGCGGGCCCGGTGGCGCGGCTCGGCCGGCGGCAGGACGAACACCGTCTCCGACAGGTTGAACTCGCTGGCGATCGCCTGCATCGCCTCGGCGCTGAGCCCGTCGGCATCGAGCACCACCGCGAGCGGGTTTCCGGCCAGCGGCGTGTCGGTGAACACGTCGAGGGTGGCGAAGCGGCGTTCCGGCATCATGACTCCTTGAGAAGGTTCAAACGATCTCGACGGGGAAGGCCGCACTCGGCGCGACGAATTCTTCCTGCGCGGCGACAGTCAGCAACTCGTCCGAACCGGCTTCGGCGGTCCGGCGCAGCAGGCCGTGGATCGAGGCTGCCGCCATGCCGAGCGCCAGGGCCGCCGAGCCGGTGCGCAGGTAATGCACGAGATAGAGCGCGGCGACCGCATCGCCCGCGCCCGAGACCGCTTTCAGGTCGAGCCGGGGCGTGCGCACCCGCCAGAACGAGCCACCCTCGGCCGCCATCATGTCGATCGCGTCCGGCGGCGTCTCCGCCGTGACGAGCGAGGTGACGAGCAGAACGCGGGGGCCGAGCGCCTGCACCGAAGCCGCCGCCGCCTTGGCCGCCTCCAGCGTGTCGCTCGGCGCATCCGAGATGAGATCGAGTTCGAACTGGTTCGGGGTGAGGATGTCGGCCGCCGGAACGGCCTGCGACCGCATGAAGTCGGCGATGCCGGGGCGGACGTAGACGCCGGAATAGGTGTCGCCGATCACCGGATCGCAGCAATAGAGCGCCTCACGGTTGGCGGCGCGCACGGCGGCGACCGTCCGTAGGATCGCGGTGCCGATATCGGCCGAGCCCATATAGCCGGAGAGCACGGCGTTGCACTCCTTGAGCGCGCCGCGCTCGGCCACGCCCTGCACCACCTCCTCCACCGCCGGCCCGTCGAAGACGCGCCCGCGCCACTGCCCGTAGCCGGTATGGTTGGAGAACTGCACCGTGTGCACCGGCCAGACCTCGACCCCGAGCCGCTGCATCGGGAACACGGCGGACGAATTGCCCACATGGCCGTAGGCGACATGCGACTGGATCGACAGGACCTTCATGGTGCTCCGGTATCCGCTCCTGCATCGTGATAACCCGGCGGGCCCTCGCGCGCATCCGATCGGTGCAGCGGCGCGTTAGGGCTCGGCCGACCTTGACCGCAGCCCGACGAAGCGGTCACCGGTTCGTCGAAAGAATGCACATCAAAACAAAGACCTAGAGACGCCGGCCTGATGCCATCAGGGTGGATACGGCTCTCGGCCAATCTTCCGGAGTGAGTATGGATTTCGACGCCGCCCGCCAATCCGTCCTCACCTTCATCGAGACCTACAAGGCGTGGGCCCCGTTGGTGACGGGCGTGATCGCCTTCTGCGAATCGCTGGCGGTCCTGTCGCTGCTGGTGCCGGCCACGGCGATCCTGCTCGGCGTCGGCGCGCTGATCGGCAGCAGCGGCCTGCCGTTCTGGCCCATGGTGATCGGGGCGGGCATCGGCGCGGGGCTGGGGGATTGGGTCTCCTACGAGGTCGGGCACTACTACAAGGACGGCGTGAAGCGCCTCTGGCCGATGAGCCGGCACCCGGAGATGACGGCGAAGGCCGAAGCCTTCCTGCGGCGCTGGGGTGCCGGGGCAATTCTCATCGGGCGCTTCATCGGTCCGGCACGGGCGGTTGTGCCGCTTGTCGCCGGCAGCTTCGGCCTCGCCCGCATCCCGTTCCAGCTCGCAAATTGGAGTTCGGCCTTCGTCTGGGCCTTCGTCCTGCTCGCCCCCGGTGCGGGCCTGCTGACATGGCTGCATTACTGACGCGCCATGCGACGCTTTCCGCCCGAACGCATTGTCTGCCTCACCGAGGAGACCGTCGAGACGCTCTATCTGCTGGGCGAGGATCGCCGCATCGTCGGCGTTTCGGGCTACGCCGTGCGCCCGCCGCAGGTGCGCCGGGAGAAGCCGCGGGTCTCGGCCTTCACCAGCGCCGATCTGCCGAAGATTCTCGCCCTCGAACCGGACCTCGTCCTCGCCTTCTCGGATCTTCAGGCCGAGATCGTCGCCAGCCTCGCCCGCGCCGGCGTGGCGGTCCACCTGTTCAACCAGCGCGATGTAGAAGGCTGCCTCGCGATGATCCGCACCGTCGGCGCCCTCGTCGGCGCGGCGGAGCGGGCTGAAGCGCTGGCGCAGTCCTACGCGGCGCACCTCGCCGAGGCTGCCACCGAGAACGCAGGACGCGTACGGCCGAAGGTCTATTTCGAGGAATGGGACGAGCCGATGATTTCCGGCATCGGCTGGGTCTCCGACCTGATCGGCTATGCCGGCGGGCAGGACGTGTTTCCGGACCTCAGCCGCGCACAGGCGGCGAAGGACCGGATCGTCACCGCGGAGCAGGTGATCGCGGCCGCACCCGACGTGATCCTCGCCTCCTGGTGCGGCAAACGCGTCAACGTCGAGCGCATCCGCTCTAGGCCCGGATGGCACGCGATTCCCGCCGTAGCGGCGGGGCGCATCTACGAGATCAAGTCGCCGCTGATCCTCCAGCCGGGCCCCGCCGCTCTCACGGACGGGTTCGCGGCGATCCGGGCCGCTTTGGCCGTGCGGCAAAGCGGCGGGTGACACTGAGGTAATCGCGCTGGCAGGATGTGCGGACTCGATTCGGCCTCATCCGCAAGCCAACGCCCCGGCATGTCCACAGCTCTCGCCCATATCGTCCTGCCGCCGGACCGGCGCCAGTCACCGACTGCGCTCAACATTCAGCGCGGGGTCCGACGCCTGCTCGCCGAAATGGGCTGCGTGAGCCTGCCAGAATTCTCGCTCGCCAACGGGCGCCGCGCCGACGTGATCGCGCTCTGCGGCGCCGGACGGCTCACCATCATCGAAATCAAATCGAGCGTCGCCGACTTTCGCGCCGACCGGAAATGGCCGGATTACCGCGACTATTGCGACCGCTTCTTCTTTGCGATCCCCGAAACGGTGCCGGAATCGCTGATCCCGGAGGAATGCGGCCTCATCGTCGCCGATTCCTTCGGCGCAGCGATCCTGCGTGAGCCGCCGGACCATCCCCTGAGCCCGGCCCGGCGCAAGTCGGTCACCCTACGCTTCGCTCATTCCGCCGCCGGTCTCCTGCACGCCCTGGCCGATCCCGGCGCGATCCGCGAGGGGGCGCTCTGACGGCGCGCGCTCGTCGCGAAACGCGCCGAGCACGAACACCCGGATCGCGGAGGAGAGGTTGCGCGCGCCGCGCTCGGAATCGATCGCGCCGATCAGCGCCTGCACCGATTGTCCGCGCGCCTGCGCGATCTCTTGCAACGCAGTCCAGAACTCCGCCTCCAGCGACACGCTGGTGCGGTGGCCTGCGATCATCACGGAGCGTTTGGCGTTCTCCCGCAGGGGCGCGCGCGTCATTCCTTGTCGGGATCAGCGAGGCGGTGACCCTCGTGGCGGGACTGCTCGATCGCCTTGCGCGTCTCGGCCAGCGTCTTCGCCTTCTTCGGCCGGCCGAAGAGGATGCGGTTCTCCGCGGCCTTGGCCTCTTTCGCTGCCTTCTCACGGTCCTTGCGCACCTGGCGCAGGTTGATGATCTCGGCCACCGTGTCAGCCCTCCGGACGACCCGGCGCGGAGAGCCCGCGCCGGGAAGCGAAACTAGCGCTTATTCCGCGCTGGGCGCCAGCATGGTTTCGGGGCGCACGACCCGCTCGAACTCCTCGTCCGTCACATAGCCGAGCCGCAGCGCCTCTTCCTTCAGGGTGGTGCCGTTCTTGTGCGCGGTCTTGGCGATCTCGGCGGCCTTGTCGTAGCCGATCGACGGCGCGAGCGCCGTCACCAGCATGAGCGAGCGGCTCATCAGGTCGCTGATCCGGTCGGTGTTGGCCTTGATGCCGACGACGCAGTTGTCGGTGAAGCTGACAGAGGCGTCGGCCAGAATCCGCACCGATTGCAGCACCGCGTTGGCGATCACCGGCTTGAACACGTTGAGCTCGAAATGACCCTGTGAGCCGGCAAAGCTCACCGTGGTGCCGTTGCCGACCACCTGCGCGCAGACCATCGTCAGCGCCTCGCACTGGGTCGGGTTGACCTTGCCCGGCATGATCGACGAGCCGGGCTCGTTCTCCGGCAGCGACAATTCGCCAAGGCCCGAGCGCGGGCCGGAGCCGAGCAGGCGGATGTCGTTGGCGATCTTGAACAGGCCCGAGGCCAAAGCCGTCAGCGCGCCCTGGAGGAAGACGAGGGCGTCGTGGGTGGCGAGCGCTTCGAACTTGTTCTCGGCCGAGGTGAAGGGCAGCCCGGTCAACTCCGCGACCTTGGCCGCGAACCGCTCCGCGAATTCCGGATGCGCGTTGAGGCCGGTGCCGACGGCGGTGCCGCCCTGCGCCAGCGCCAGCACGCCGGGGAGCGTGGCGGCGATGCGCGCGCCACCGAGCGCGACCTGCGCGGCGTAGCCGGAGAATTCCTGGCCGAGCGAGACCGGCGTCGCATCCTGCAAGTGCGTGCGGCCGATCTTGACGATGCTCTCGAACTCCTTCGCCTTGGCGTCGAGCGCCGTGTGCAGGTGGGAGAGCGCCGGCAGCAGCCGCTCCTGAACCTCGCGGGCAACCGCAATGTGCATGGCGGTGGGGAAGGTGTCGTTCGAGGACTGACCGCGGTTGCAATGATCGTTGGGGTGGACCGGTGACTTGCCGCCGCGCTTGCCTCCGAGCCGCTCGTTGGCGAGGCTCGCGATCACCTCGTTGGCGTTCATGTTGGACTGCGTGCCCGAGCCCGTCTGCCATACCACCAGCGGGAACTCGTCATCGTGCTGTCCGGCGACCACTTCGGCAGCGGATTCGGCGATCGCGTCGGCGATCTTCGGATCGAGGCCGCCGAGATCCTTGTTCACCAGCGCGGCCGCCTGCTTGACGATGCCGAGCGCATGGACGAGCGGCGCCGGCTGGCGCTCGGTGCCGATCTTGAAGTTCTGGATCGAGCGCTGCGTCTGGGCGCCCCAGTAGCGGTGGGCGGGCACTTCGATCGGGCCGAAAGTGTCGGACTCGGTGCGCGTCTCGACGGAAGGGTTCTCGTGCGGCGACATCGTGGCCTCTTCGTTGGCTCTGATGCGGCCCTACTTAACGAAGCACGATGACAAGCGCGATGCCAGCCCGGAACGGGGGATGACGCATCGCGCACTCCGTTACCGCCGAGGTTGTTCGCCTGCCGATGCTGGATACGCTGCCCCTCGCGCCTCCGACGACCACACCGCTTTTCCGGCCCAAGGTGCCGCCGCCGCTCACGCAGCCGCTCGGTCTCTTCGCTTTCCTGAAAAAGGTGCGCGAGAACCCGATCGCGACGTGGATGGACGCGCATTTCGAGGAATTCGTCGTCGCGGGCGAGACGGCGATGGGGCGCATCACCGTCGTGAGCGACCCGGCCCTGGTGCGCTACCTGCTGGTGGAGCGCGCCGCCTACTACCGCAAGGACGACCTGCAGAAGCGGGTGCTGGCGCCGGGCCTCGGCGACGGCCTGCTCACGGCGGAAGGCGACGAGTGGCGGCTTCAACGGCGCACGCTGGCACCGATTTTTTCCGCGCGCCATGTGGCGGGCTTCGTTGCGCAGATGGATGCCGCCGGCTCCCGGCTCGGCCGGCGGCTGGCCCGGCGCGACGGTGCCACGGTCGATGTCGCCCTGGAGATGACCCGCGCCACCCTCGACGTGCTGGAGCGGACGATCTTCACGCAAGGCCTGCCCGGCGATCCCGACGCGCTCGGACGCGCTATCACCCGCCTGCTCGAATCGATCGGGCCGATCGACCCCCTCGACGTGTTCGGCTTCCCCGCCTTCGTGCCGCGGCTCGGCCGGCTGCGGGCGCGGCCGGCGCTGCGGTTCTTCGCCGAGGTGGTCGATACCCTCCTCGACGAGCGAAAGGCAGCGCTCGCCCGCGGCGAGGCGCCACATGATCTGATGACACTGCTACTAGCCGCCCAGGACCCGGAGACCGGTCGCGGCCTCTCCGACCTCGAGGTGAAGGCCAACATCGTTACCTTCATCGCCGCCGGCCACGAGACCACGGCCAACGCCCTGACCTGGGCGCTTTACTGCCTGTCGCAGGACGAGGCGGCGCGGGCGCGCGTGGAAGCGGAGGTCGATGCCGCTGCCGGACCGGACGGCGCGCTGCAACTCGACCGGCTGCCCTTCACCAAGGCGGTGATGGAGGAGACCATGCGGCTGTTCCCGCCGGTGCCGTTCCTCAGCCGCCAAGCGCTGCGCGAGGACCGGATCGGGCGGGTGAAGATCCCGCGCAACTCGACCGTCATCATCGCGCCCTGGGTGATGCACCGGCACCGCAAGCTGTGGGATGAGCCGGACGCCTTCATCCCCGAGCGCTTCCTCGGGGAGCGGCGCGAAAGCGTCGAACGCTTCGCCTACCTGCCGTTCGGGGCGGGTCCGCGCGTTTGCATCGGCCAAAGCTTTTCCGTGCAGGAGGCAACGCTGGTGCTGGCTCACGTGGCGCGCGCGGTGCGGTTCACCTTGCCGGCGGATCATCCGCCGGTCACGCCGCTCCACCGCGTGACGCTGCGGCCGAAGGACGGCCTGCGGATGCTGGCCCAGCGGCGCGTCTGACGCACGCGACCGCTCCCCCCGGAGGAGGAGCGGTCGCGGGAGAAAAAGAATCAGTTCTTCTTACGGAAGGCGTCGAGGCTCACGACTTCGGCAGTGCCGTCGCGATCCGTCTTCTCGGCGGCTTCAGGCTTGGCCTCGGCGCCGTCCTCGGGCTTGTTGTCCGGCTTGAGATCCGTCTTCGCCTTTCCGGAGGCGGGAAGGGCCGGAACGATCTTCGGACCGTTCTGCACCGTGGCGAGACCCGTGCTCTTCGGCTTGATCTCGGCAGGCTCGGAGCCGGCTCCGCGCGGGCCGGTCTTGGCCGGCGCACTCGGCTGCGTCTCCTCCGTCTGCTCGCCCTCGGCACCCTCGTTCAGATCGAACTTGAGGCCGAACTGCACCGACGGATCGAAGAAGCCGGACAGGGCGTCGAACGGGATCAGCAGCCGCTCCGGCACGCCCGAGAAGGACAGCCCGACCTCGAAGCTGTGCTCGGTCACGCCGAGATCCCAGAACTGGTGCTGCAGGACGATCGTCATGTCCTGCGGGTACTTCTCGCGCAGGCGCTGCGACATGCGCACGCCCGGCGCCTCGGTGCGGAACGAGATGTAGAAGTGATGCTCGCCCGACAGCCCTTCACGCGCGGCGTCGGTCAGCACCTTGCGCACGACACCGCGCAGGGCGTCCTGAACCAGGAGATCGTAACGGATCAGATCTTCGGCCATCGGCGCTCGCTTCACCGGTCACGGCCGGGATTGGGCTGCGCCGGGTCGTGGAAATTGAGTGGAGGTTTCTGTTGCCAGGTACCTCCGAACCCCGCCTATGCGGTGCTACCCGCTAGGACTTTAGGTCGGTTTTTGACACCGCTTACGCGGCGACAGCCACCGGAGCAAAGTTGTCGTTGGCAACTATTGCAAAGGCCCGATAACGGCGGAACCATGCCGAGCGAAAGTTCACCCTTTACGCCCTCGTCGATCCTATTTCGCCCCCGCCGGAACCCAACACGTGAGGCCGTGCGGCCATCGGTCCTGGGTTCGGGTGGAGGCGCCGGGTACCGCCCCCGGGTCCGATAGGTTTATTTCGAAGAACGTTTATCGCCATAGCCGGCCTTGCGACCGGCAAAGCGAATATAGAGAGGCCGACGGCGGTTTTGAAGAGCGATCTGCGCTCAGACCCGCTCCGCGTTGCGAGCGTGGCCGATATGCCGCCCGCCGCCGCCGACGCACGCCCGTCGAAACCCCTGCTCGCAGCGGGTTTGTCATGGTTCGGCCGGGTGCTGCTGCTCATCGCGGTCCCGCTCGCCATCCTGCTTCTGGCGAGCGGCCTCGCCATCCTCATCGTGCGTGTCGGCGGCGATCTGCGGCTCGGCATCGACCCGTTCACGAACGCCGCCGCGCGCCCGCGGCTGCCCCTGTCGGAGGTGACGGGGCGCGGCGTCATGATGGATGCCCTGCGGCAAGTGCTGATGGCCGGGCTCGTGATCGGGCTTGCCGCCTGGGCCGGCGGCCGCGCCTGGCGCCAGCGTCTCGGACTGGCCCGCCCCCTCGAACCCCGTTTGCCCATGCGGCGGCTCTGGCTGCTGCTCCCGCTCTGGCCGATGATCCACATCGCCTGGGTGACGACGACGGCGGCAGCCCTCCACATGAATTTCGGTAGCGGGGTCCGTCTCTCGCCCTTTCTGAACCCGACGATGCTCGGCCTGTGGTTCGCTTTCGTCGTGGTGCTGGCCCCAGTCGCGGAGGAATTGCTGCTGCGGGGCGAGACCTTTGCCCGGGCCAGCGCCTTCCTCGGGCCGGCGGGAACGATCGTCGCGACGGCGCTCCTGTTCTGCCTCGCCCACGTCTCCCTCGATCCGGGCGCCAAGAGCGCGCTCGCGCGGCCGCTGACCCTGTTGCCGCTCGCGCTCACCCTCGGCTGGCTGCGCTGGCGCACCGGCCGGCTCTGGCCCTGCATCCTGCTGCACGGCTGGAGCAATTTCTGTTTGCTGGCCTACCAGCTCGGTCCGAGCCTCCTCCGGTAGAGCCCGATCCCGCGTAACCAAGACCAGCGGAAAGGCGGGACGGCAGCAAGGCCCGACTCGACATCCGCCGGGGCACTTGCCAGACCTGAGGGGCCATGCGCGCCTATCACGATCTGCTCACCCGCATTCTGTCCGAGGGCGTCCGCAAGGAGGACCGAACCGGCACGGGCACGCTCTCGGTGTTCGGCCACCAGATGCGGTTCGATCTGGCGGACGGCTTTCCCCTGGTGACGACGAAGCAGCTCCACCTGCGCTCGATCGTCCACGAGCTGCTGTGGTTCCTGAAGGGCGACACCAACGTCGCCTATCTCAAGGTGAACGGCGTCACGATCTGGGACGAGTGGGCCGACGCGAATGGCGATCTCGGCCCCGTCTACGGGAAGCAGTGGCGCTCCTGGGCAAAGCCCGACGGCGGCACCGTCGATCAGATCGCCTGGATCCTCGACGAGATCGCCCGCAACCCGGATTCGCGCCGCCTCATCGTCTCAGCCTGGAACCCGGCCGACCTCGATCGGATGGCGCTCGCCCCCTGCCACTGCCTGTTCCAGTTCTACGTGGCGGACGAGCGCCTGTCCTGCCAGCTCTACCAGCGCTCGGCCGACGCCTTCCTCGGCGTCCCCTTCAACATCGCCAGCTACGCCCTGCTCACCGCGATGATGGCGCAGGTGACCGGGCTCAAGGCCGGCGACTTCGTCCATACCTTCGGCGACGCGCATCTCTACGCCAACCATCTGGAGCAGACCCACCTCCAGCTTTCGCGCGAGCCGCGGCCCCTGCCCCGGCTGCGACTGAACCCGGAGGTGCGCTCGCTGTTCGACTTCCGCTTCGAGGATATCGTGATCGAAGGCTACGACCCGCATCCCGCGATCAAGGCACCGGTGGCGGTCTGATGGCTCAACCCCGCATCTCTCTGGTCGCGGCCATCGCCCGCAACGACGTGATCGGCCGCGACAACAGCCTCGCGTGGCGGCTCTCCAGCGACCTGAAGCGCTTCAAGGCGCTCACCATGGGCAAGCCGATCCTGATGGGGCGCAAGACCTGGGATTCGATCGGCCGCCCCCTGCCCGGACGGCGCAGTCTGGTCATCACCCGCGACCGCAGCCTCGCCCTCCCCGACGTGACCGTCGTGCATGATTGGGACGAAGCGCTCGCCGCCGCCGGGGACGACGAACTGATGGTGGTGGGCGGCGCCGAGATCTACCGGCTCTCCCTGCCCCATGCCGACCGGCTGCATCTCACCGAAGTCGATGCGGCGCCCGAGGGCGATGCGTACTTTCCGCCCTTCGACCGGTCTCTCTTCCATGAGACGTTGCGCGAGGCGCACGGCCCCGGCGAGCGCGACGAGTTCGCGTTTCAATTCGTGGACTTGGAGCGGTTGGGCAGCCGTTGACCGGGCATCCGGCGCTTTGGCCGCAGGGGCGGAAAGAGTTTCGTGGCACGAACGGCCGTTGCGGTTGACGCGGTGTGGGCCCACCTGCCAGCCTTGACAGGACTGCGCGGCGCCACTCTGGTGCGCAGCGTCCGTGCGGCACTGCAAACGCGTTCTGGCGCTTGGGAAAATTGGGAAAACCGGCTTTTCCCGCCCCATGGCGGGGCGACGGACCGCGTTTAGGGCCAGGGTTTTAGGGCCAGGGTCGTCCGCATTCGCGGGGACCGGCTTCAGCAGGAGTTCACGTCGAGAATGCCTTGGAGCAATCAGAGCGGCGGCGGAGGTGGCCCCTGGGGCCGTCCCGGCGGCGGCGGCGGTAACGGCGGCGGTCCCTGGGGTGGCGGGGGCGGCGGCAAGACGCCCCCCGATCTCGAGGATCTGCTCCGGCGCGGCCAGGATCGTCTCCGCGGCGTCATGCCGGGCGGAGGCTTCGGCGGCGGCAAGGGACTCCTCCTGGCAGCGGGCCTCGTGCTCGGCGCGTGGCTGCTGACCGGATTCTACATCGTGAAGCCGAACGAGGTCGGCATCAACACGATCTTCGGGCGCTATACCGGCCAGTCCGGTGAAGGCCTGCGCTACAACTTCCCCTACCCGATCGGCTCTGTGCAGAAGCCCAACGTCGGCATCGTGAACTCGATTCCGATCGGCTACATGGCCGCCGGCAACACGACGCGTCAGCGCGACGTGCCGGAAGAGAGCCTGATGCTCACCGGCGACGAGAACATCGTCGACATCGATTTCGAGGTGCAGTGGCGCGTTAATCCGCTCAAGGCGGAGGACTACGTCTTCAACCTCGCCAACCCGGACGGGACGATCAAGGCCATCGCCGAGAGCGCGATGCGCGAGGTGATCGGCCGCCGCAACATCCAGGCGATCCTGACCAACGAGCAGTCCAGCATCTCTCAGGAGGTCAAGGAGATCGTGCAGAGCGCTCTGGACGAGTACGGCGCGGGCGTGCGGATCGAGGTCGTGCAGCTCACCAGCGTGACCCCTCCCCCGGAGGTGCGGCCCGCCTTCATCGACGTAAACGCGGCGCAGCAATATGCCCAGCAGGTGCGTAACGAGGCCGAGACCTATGCCAGCCGCGTGACGCCGGAAGCCCGAGGCAATGCCAGCAAGGTCATGCAAGCGGCCGAGGCCTACAAGTCCCAGGCCACCTCCGAGGCGACCGGTCAGGCGTCCCGCTTCCGTCAGGTCTACGACTCCTACAAGGTCGCGCCCGAGGTCATCCGCGAACGGATCTTCCTCGAGACGATGGAGCGCGTGCTCGGCTCCGTGAACAAGGTGATCATCGATCAGAACGGTGGCGTGGCCGGTGCCAACGCCGCGGGCGTGCTGCCGGTGCTGCCTCTGATGGAGAATGGGCGGACGCAGACGAACGGAGCGACGGGCCGATGAACAATCCAGCCATTCGGACCGGCCTGGTCATCCTCGCGGCGGTCGCCGCGATCGGCCTCTACGCCTCCGTCTTCACCGTAGGACAGATGCAGCAGGCGCTCGTGCTTCAGCTCGGCCGCGTGCGCGACGTGCTGAACCCCGTGGGCCAGAACAAGCCCGGCCTCTACTTCAAGGTGCCGTTCACCGACAGCGTCGTGCTGTTCGACAAGCGGGTGCTGGATCTCGACCTTCCGGTTCAGACCCTGCTCACCGCCGACCGGCAGAACCTCGAAGTGGATGCCTTCGCCCGCTACCGGATCATCGATCCGCTGAAGTTCTACCAGGCGGCGGGGACGATCGCCCTGGCCAACCAGCGTCTGGCGAGCTTCACCAACTCGGCCCTCCGCAACGTTCTGGCCCGCACCAGCCGCGACGCCATCGTGCGGACGGAGCGTGCCGACCTGATGAACACGATTCAGGAGGACGTGAACAAGCAGGCCAAGAGTCTCGGCATCGAGATCGTCGATCTGCGCATGACCCGTGTCGACCTTCCCGCCAAGAACAGCCAAGCGGTCTACGACCGCATGACGTCGGAGCGGAAGAAGGAGGCGACCGACATTCGCGCCAACGGCGATCAGGCGGCGACGCTGATCCGCGCCAAGGCCGACCGCGACGTCGTCGTGATCCTGGCCGAGGCCAATCAGAAGCAGGAAGAGCTGCGCGGTGAGGGCGACGCGGAGAGAAACCGCATCCTCGCCGAGGCGTTCAGCCAGGATGCCAACTTCTTCGCCTTCTATCGCTCGATGCAGGCTTACGAGCAGGCGCTGAAGGGGCAGGACACCCGCCTTGTGGTGAGTCCGAACTCGGACTTCTTCCGCTTCTTCAATGATCCGCAGGGACGCCGTCCGCAGGGTGCCCGCAACGACGCCGAGCCGACGGCTTCGGGCACCGCGCGCTGAGCGATCTGCGACCGATACGACCATCGCGGCCGGCACCCTTGATCGGGGTGCCGGCCGCTGAATCTATAAGTCGGCCTGAAACAGGCACTCTTTGAGCTTGAGGAATCGTCCATGAGACTCGCCGCAAACGCCGTCCGGGGTCGAACGCCGTCGTTTGCCCGGCGCGCCTCATCGGCCCTGGCCGCTGCGGTGCTGGGCGTCACCGTCACGGTCACCGCCCTACCGCTCCCCGCCTTCGCCCGTGGCCCGGAATCACTCGCCGACCTTGCCGACAAGGTGACGGATGCGGTGGTGAACATTTCGGCCTCGACAACGGTCGAAGCCAGCAACCGCGGCGGCCGGACCATGCCGCAACTGCCTCAGGGCACCCCGTTCGAGGATCTCTTCGAGGAGTTCTTCAAGCGGCGCGGCCAGGGCGTGCCGAAGGGTGACGACGAAAGCCCGCGCGGACCGACGCGCAAGTCGAACTCGCTCGGCTCCGGCTTCATCATCGACGCCTCGGGCATCGTGGTGACGAACAACCACGTCATCGGCGACGCCAACGACATTCAGGTCATCCTGAGCGACGGCACCAAGCTCAAGGCGGAGATCATCGGCAAGGATTCGAAGATCGACCTCGCCCTGCTTCGGGTGAAGCCGACCGCCGAGCGCCCGCTCAAGGCCGTGCCCTTCGGCGATTCCGACAAGATGCGCCCGGGCGACTGGGTGATGGCGATCGGCAACCCGTTCGGCCTCGGCGGCTCGGTCTCCGCCGGCATCGTCTCGGCGCGGGGCCGCAACATCGAGTCCGGTCCCTACGACAACTACATCCAGACCGACGCGGCCATCAACAAGGGCAATTCCGGCGGTCCGCTGTTCAACATGGACGGCGAGGTGATCGGCATCAACACCGCGATCCTTTCGCCCTCGGGCGGCTCGGTCGGCATCGGCTTCGCGGTGCCGTCGGCAACCGCCGGTCAGGTCGTCGATCAGCTCCGCCAGTTCGGCGAGGTCCGCCGCGGCTGGATCGGCGTGCGCATCCAGAACGTCGATGAGGCCACCGCCGAGGCGCTCGGCCTGAAGGGCGGCGCCAAGGGTGCGCTGGTGGCCGGCGTCGATGAGAAGGGCCCGGCCAAGACCGCGGGGCTCGAGGTCGGCGACGTTATCGTCAAGTTCAACGGTGTTCCGGTGAAATCCTCCAGCGAGCTGCCGCGCATCGTCGCTGCGACCCCGGTGGGCAAGTCCGTGGACGTCCAGGTCGTGCGCAAGGGCGAGGAGCAGACGAAATCCGTCGTGCTCGGTCGCCTTGAGGACGGCGAGAAGACTCAGGTCGCCAACCTCAAGCAGCCGGAGGCGGAATCGGTCAATCGTCAGGTCCTCGGCCTCAACCTCTCCGGCCTCAACGACGAGGTGCGGCGCCGCTACGGCATCAAAGAGAGCGTCAAGACCGGCGTGGTCGTCACCAAGGTCGATCCCAACTCGACCGCCGCCGACAAGCGCATCCAGCCCGGTGAGGTCATCGTCGAGGTCGGCCAGGAGGCGATCTCGAACCCGGCCGACGTGACGAAGCGCGTCGAGGCGCTCAAGAAGGAGGGCCGCAAGTCGGTCCTGTTGCTGGTGGCCAGCACCAGCGGCGACGTGCGCTTCGTGGCGATCGGGTTGGAGTAATCAGCGACCCAATCGACGGTGTTGCCATCCCCTCTTCCCGAACCGGGGGAGGAGGGGATGGCACGCAGTCGGTTTGCGTCCCGAAGCTTCGGGTCGTGGCCGGAAAAGACTAGGCGACGAACTCCGCCGCCGAGAAACCCTGCAGATAAAGCAGCGCGGTCAGGTCGCCGTGTTCGATTCGCACCTGCGCCGCCTGCGCCACCTTCGGCTTGGCGCGGAAGGCGACACCGAGCCCGGCCTCTCCGAGCATCGGCAGGTCGTTCGCCCCGTCACCGACAGCGATCGTCTCCGCAGGGCTCAGGCCCAGCCGCTCGCGCAGTTCGATGAGGCTCGCGCGCTTGGCCTCCGCGCCGACGATCGGCTCGATCACCCGTCCCGTCAGGTGTCCGTCCGCTACATCAAGGCGGTTGGCGCGGGTTTCATCGAAACCGAGACAGGTGCCGATGGGGCCGGTGAACAGGGTGAATCCGCCCGAGACGAGGCAGGTGAATGCGCCGTGCGCCCGCATCGTCGCAACGAGGGTGCCGCCGCCCGGCGTGAGGCGGATGGCGTCGCGGATCAGACCATCAATCACGCCGACGGATAGGCCTTTCAACAGTCCCACCCGCTCGCGCAGGGCCGGCTCGAAGGCCACCTCGCCGCGCATGGCCCGCTCGGTGATCGTCGCCACCTGATCCTTGATGCCGACGACATCGGCGAGTTCGTCGATGCATTCCTGCTCGATCATGGTCGAATCCATGTCGGCGAGAAACAGCCGCTTGCGGCGGTGCTGATCGTGCGGGAGCACGGCCACGTCGATCGGCTCGGACCCGAACGCCGCGCGCAGGGCCTCCGTCAGGGCCGGCGCTTCGTCGGGTGCGCCCGGCACCAGAAGCTCGGCCGCAACCTCACCGTGGAGCGTTCGCGGTTGATGCTCCGTCCGCGTCACGCGGCGCGCCTCGGCGAGCACCGCATCGGTGATGGCGGGCCGAGCGGGGTTTGCTATCAGCGTCGCGACGAGGGTCATGGAGATGTGCCGTGCAGAGTCCGGACGGGCAGGAAACAGGGCGCCCGGCCGCCATCCTCATTGCAGGGCCCACCGCCTCGGGCAAGTCGGCACTGGGGTTACGAATCGCGCGCGCCTTCGGCGGCACGGTGATCAACACCGATTCGATGCAGGTCTACGCCGACCTGCGCGTGCTCTCGGCGCGACCCACCGCTGAGGAGGAAGGGCTGGCCCCTCATCGCCTCTACGGCAGCATCGACGGGGCGGTGAATTTCTCCGTCGGACACTTCCAACGGCAGGCGGCCGCGCTCCTTTCGGAGATGGATGCGGGCACCCTGCCGATCTTCGTCGGCGGCACCGGCCTCTATTTCCGTAGCCTGGATGAGGGCATCTCGGATCTGCCGGAGGTGCCCGACGCCGTCCGACAGCGGATCCGAGCGGAGGCGGACGGACAGCCGACCGAAACGCTTCACGCCGCGCTCGCTTTGCGTGATCCCGAGAGCGCCCAGCGGCTGCGGCCCTCGGACCGGATGCGCGTGATGCGGGCGCTCGAAATCCACGCGGCGACCGGCCGCTCCATCGGATCGTTTCACGAGGCGCGTGTGCCGGGCCCGCTCGCCGGAAAGCCACTGCTGAAGCTCTTCCTTGCCACCGAACGCGAGGCCCTGCGCCAGCGCATCGACGCGCGCTTCATGACGATGATGGAGCAAGGCGCTCTGGACGAGGTCGCTGCGCTCCGGGAGCGGCGTCTCGATCCGCTGCTACCGGTGATGCGCGCCCACGGCGTGCCGGGGTTGATCGCCTATCTCGACGGGACGATCTCCCGCGAGGAAGCGATCCAGCGTGGCCAGGGCGACACCCGCCGCTACGCCAAGCGCCAGTTCACGTGGTTCCGCCACCAGATGGGCGAGGATTGGCACTGGACCACGCCGGAAGCGGCGTGGTCCCTGGTCCAGGCCCGGCTCAGCGCTCCAGTCGGGCGATGAGGGACGAGGTGTCCCAGCGCTTACCGCCCATGGCCTCAACCTCAGCGTAGAACTGATCGACCAGCGCCGTCACCGGCAGCCGGGCGCCATTGCGGCGCGACTCGGCGAGCAGGATGCCGAGATCCTTGCGCATCCACTCGACCGCAAAGCCGAAGTCGAATGTGTCCGCGTTCATGGTCCGGCCGCGATTCTCCATCTGCCAGGAGCCGGCTGCCCCCTTGGAGATGACGTCGAGCACGGCCTCGATGTCGAGGCCGGCGCGCTTGCCGAAGTGGATCGCCTCCGAGAGCCCCTGCACCGCCCCGGCAATGGCGATCTGGTTGACCATCTTGGTGAGCTGGCCCGATCCGGAAGGCCCGAGCAGACGACAGGACTTGGCGTAGGCCATGATGACCGGCTCGGCCTCGGCGTAGGTCGCCTCCTCGCCGCCGCACATGACGGTGAGCACGCCGTTCTCCGCGCCGGCCTGACCGCCGGAGACCGGGGCGTCGATGAAGCGAAGCCCGGCCGCATCTGCCGCTGCGGACAGTTCGCGGGCGACCTCGGCCGAGGCAGTGGTGTGATCGACGAAGATCGCGCCCTTCTCCATGCCGGCAACGGCACCGTCCGCGCCGAGCACCACCGAGCGCAAATCGTCGTCATTGCCGACGCAGGCGAAGACGATGGTGCATCCGGCAGCCGCCTCGCGGGGCGTTGCGGCGGCTTGGCCGCCATTGGCGGCGACCCACGCCTCAGCCTTGGCACCGGTGCGGTTGAAGACGGTGACGTCGTGCCCCTTCTTCGCAAGGTGCCCCGCCATCGGCGAGCCCATCACGCCGAGGCCCAGGAACGCGACTTTCGCCATGGGATTGGTGTCTCCGGTATCCGATCGTCCGAGGGCGTGCTCTAGCCCCGCGCGCACGACATTCAAAATGCAAAGCGCAGCAGTGCCTGGGCACTTTCCGGCGAAAGGGACGCCGGCCTGAGGCAATTCGGTCGGATACGGCTCGAGTGACGGCCGTTGCCGCTGCGGAGCCGGTCGGCTAGGGTCCGGCTGCCGATGCAAGACCGCGCCCGAAACCCCTATTCCGGTCTTGCCGACCACGCCTTCTGGGATCGCTCCGTCGGCTCGCTGCCGCTGTTCGCCCTCGACCCGATGGCCGGTCCGCCGGTACCGGATGGGTTCCGGCTGGCGCGGCAGACCCGAATTGCCACGGCGGGTAGCTGCTTTGCCCAGCACATCGCCGACAGGCTCCAGGCGAGCGGCTATCATTATCTCGTCACGGAAGACGCGCCCGAAGGCGTCACGCCGGATGAAGCGCGTACGCGCGGCTACCGCTTGTTCTCGGCGCGCTACGGCAACGTCTACACCGCACGCCAGCTGCTGCAGCTCATCGAGCGGGCCTATGGCCGCTTCACCCCCGCCGATGCAGCCTGGGAAAGACCGGACGGCCGCTTCGCCGATCCGTTCCGGCCGCGCATCGAACCTGCAGGCTTTGCCAGCCCCGAAGCGATCGAGGCGGAGCGGCAAGAGCACTTCGCCCAGGTGCGCCGGCTCTTCGAAAGCCTCGACGTCTTCGTCTTCACCCTCGGCCTCACCGAGGGCTGGCAAGCGACGGCCGACGGGGCGGCCTTTCCGCTCTGTCCGGGCGTGGCCGCCGGCACCTTCGATTCGGAGGCCTACGTTTTCAGGAACCAGCCGATCGAGGAGGTGATCGCGGACCTCTCCGCTTTTGCCGATGCCCTGAAGGCGGTCAATCCGCGGGCGCGCCTGATCCTGACGGTCTCGCCGGTGCCGCTTGTCGCGACCTATGAAGGGCGCCACGTGCTGCAATCGACCGTGCACAGCAAGGCGGTGCTCCGGGTCGCCGCCCAGCGTCTCGCCGACACGCGCGACGATACGCTGTACTTCCCCTCCTACGAGATCATCACCTCGCCCGAGGGCGCCTTCCGCTATCTCGAGAGCGATCTCAGGTCCGTCAGCAAGGACGGTGTCGATCATGTCATGCGGGTCTTCTTCCGCCATCTCACCGAGGGCGGGGACCAGGACGCCCTCCCCGCCTCGAGCCGCAGCCTGCACGAGGCGCGCCATGAGTTCGCCCGGCAGGCCGCCGTGGTCTGCGACGAGGAATTGCTGGCAGCCGGAGGCACGCGGCCGTGGCTAGGCGAATCGTCGTCGTCGGCAACAATTGCCAAGTCGCCGTCCTTGCAGGGTGCCTGGGGTTCCTTGCGCCGGATGCTGAGATCGCGTCGGTAGAGCCGGCGACGTTCTCGCAGTTCGATTCAAGTCCCGCGCGGCTGCTCGAAGCAGTTCGGGACGCCGACCTGACCGTGTGCTTCCCGTTCGAGGCCGGCCCGTTCGGCGAGGTGACGCCCGCGCGGATCTCCGAGACTGCCCGGTTCGTCGTACCCGTTCCGACGATCGTCTTCCCGGCCTTCCACCCGGATATCGTCTACATCGCCCATAAGGGCGGCCTGTTCGGCTCTCCGATGGAAGACTACCACTCGGCGCTGATCGTCTACGGCTTCGCCCGCGGCTTCTCGGCCGACGCGATCGTCTCACTGTTCCGGGCCGAGGTCTTTTCGCGCGTCGGCTATCTCGACGGGTGGTTTCCCAATCGCGATGCCCTGCTGGCGATGAGCCATGCGCACGGCTTCAACCTCAACCACCTGTTCGCCGGCTGGATGCGTCGCGGCTGCTTCATGCACACGATCAATCATCCCAAGCTGTTCGTGCTCGCGGATCTGGCCCGCGACGCGCTTCACCGTGCCGAGATTCCGGCGCGAACGGCGGCCTGCGAGGATTACCTGCCCGACCCACTCAGTGGGAGCATCTGGCCGGTCTATCCGGAGATCGCGGCACGGCTCGGCGTCGCCGGCAGCACGACCTTCAAGCCGCCGCTCGGCGGACTGAACTTCCTCGTCGATGCCGCCCGCTGCATCGAGCTGCGGGCGATGGTCGAGGGATCGCTGGCGATCTACGCACACACGCCGAAGATCGCCACGCATTGCGAACGCGTCCAGAACTGGCTCGCGAACCGGGAGATTCGAGACACGCTGGTCCCGATCGCGGGCTGAAGAGCGTCAGCCCCCGGTCACGCTCATGTGCCGCGGCACGGCCGCCGGGCGGGCGCGTTCGATGACGAAGTCGTGGCCCTTGGGCTTGCGGGAAATCGCCTCCACGACGGCCTGCGTCACCAGCGCGTCATCGGGCGAGGCGCGCAGGGCCGCGCGCAGATCTGCTGCGTCTTCCTGGCCGAGGCACATGTAGAGCTTGCCGGTGCAGGTGAGACGGACCCGGTTGCAGCTCTCGCAGAAATTATGCGTCAGCGGCGTGATGAAACCGAGCCGCCCGCTGGTCTCCTCGATCCGCACGTAACGCGCCGGGCCACCGGTGCGGTCGGGCAGTGGGGTTAGCGTGAAGCGCTGCTCCAGGCGCTGGCGGGCGACCGACAGCGGCAGGAACTGGTCGGTGCGGTCGCCCTCGATCTCGCCGAGCGGCATCACCTCGATCAGCGTCATGTCCATCCCGATTCCGTGGGCCCAGGCAATCATGTCGGCGATCTCGTCCTCGTTGACGCCCTTGAGCGCCACGGCGTTGATCTTGACCTTGATGCCGGCGGCGCGCGCCGCCTCGATCCCTGCCAGCACCACCGACAGGTCGCCGCGCCGGGTGATCGCCCGGAACTTGTCCGGGTCGAGCGTGTCGAGCGACACGTTGATCCGGCGCACGCCGAGTTCGGCCAGTTCGGGCGCGAAGCGGGCAAGCTGGGAGCCATTGGTCGTCAGCGTCAGCTCGTCGAGGGTGCCGCTCTTCAGGTGGCGGGAGAGCCGGCGGAACAGATGCATGATGTCACGGCGCACCAGCGGCTCGCCGCCGGTGATCCGCAGCTTGCGCACACCGCGATCAATGAACACGCCGCAGAGCCGATCGAGTTCTTCCAGCGTCAACAGATCGCGCTTGGGCAGGAACTGCATGTCTTCCGACATGCAATAGGCACAGCGGAAGTCGCAGCGATCCGTCACCGAGATGCGGAGATAGGTGATCGCCCG
This sequence comes from Methylorubrum sp. SL192, assembly GCF_026672325.1. Taxonomy (NCBI): domain Bacteria; kingdom Pseudomonadati; phylum Pseudomonadota; class Alphaproteobacteria; order Hyphomicrobiales; family Methylobacteriaceae; genus Methylorubrum; species Methylorubrum sp. SL192. Next base: position 1,841,649 of record NZ_JAPPQV010000003.1, on the reverse strand, counting down.
CTGGAACGGGTCGATCAGCGGCGCCGGCCGGACCGGCGCGAGGATATCGTCGGCGGGGCCCCACATACGCGCCTCTGAACTCGACTCGGTGCCGGCATGGGTGGTTTTGTCGGCTGACAGATCCAACATCGCCATCCATATGAGGGCGGTGGCATTATCCGGCAAGCGCGGGAGCGCAACGCCGGCATGAGAGCGTGGAACGACCGTCATGAGTGAGCGCTGGCCCACCGAGATCCGCCTGTCCGGAGACAAGCGCATTCTGACTGTCGCGTTCGATGGCGGCGGTCGCTTCGAGCTGCCCGCCGAATACTTGCGCGTGTCGAGTCCCTCAGCGGAGGTTCAAGGCCATTCTCCGGCCGAACGCAAGGTGCTGGGCGGCAAGCGCGATGTCGCAATCCTCTCGGTCGAGCCCATCGGCAACTACGCCGTGAAGCTGTTCTTCGACGATATGCACGATACGGGTATTTACGGGTGGGACTACCTGTTCGATCTCGGCCGCGAGTACCGGAATCGCTGGTCGACCTATCTGCGCGAGCTGGAGGAGCGTGGCCTCACCAGGGACCGCGTGACTAGCGCACCCGCGAAAACGAGCCATGGCAGCGGGGGCTGCGGAAGCGGCGGTTGCGGCTGCCACTGAGAACGCGATCAGATCGTGGAACGTGACGCGGGCCACGCCTGAAGGTGGCCCGCGAAACGCATCAGCTCGGCTGCTCCTCGACCTGGTCGAGATCCTCGTCGGGGATCGCATCCGGCCGATGCGGCGGGGGATCTCCGGCCGGCGGCTGCGGAGCGGGAGGCGGATCACCGATCGGCTTCGGCTCGGATTCTGATTTCGGCCGATCATTCTGTGCAGTCAAAGTTCTCTCCATGAACGCGGCGTCGGCCATCGGCGTATGATGAGGCCGAACTCGGTGCTGAGACGAGGCGGTCGATCGATTCGGACGCTCGAACCGCGACCGGGGCGCATGACGTTCGCTTACGCGGCGCCCGACGTGCTCCACTCTTTCTTCACCTCGTCCGCACTCCGATTGAGCCGGACCTGATCGCCCTCGACGGCGATCACGAAATCGAGGGGGATGTAGTGATGGAGCCCGCCCGCGTCGGCGTCGCTCTTCGTCAGCTTGATCTCACCTTTTCCGACGTGATCCACCGTGCCGACATGTCCGCCATCGGAACCGACGACGGTGGCGTGCTCGCGTATCTGGCTGGCATCGACCATGGTTGGCCTCCCTGTTGAGGGGAGCCAACCGGCATTACGGGGGGAGGTTCCGCGCCGGCGACCCACGCGGCTTCGGAGCCGCCTGCGACGGTCCGGCATTGAACCATCCCCCGCCCCACCCGTTGGCGTGCGATATTTCAACGGAGGTCGCTTGTGTCAGCGAATGAGTTCCAACACCGCGTCGGTCAGGACGTGAATTCCGTCGATCAGCTCAGCAGCGTCGTTATCCTCGGCTTGGCCGTGGCAGGCGGCATCGCGGCGGTCGTGCTGGATCTGCTGCTGATCGGCTGACGCCTCGCTCCCTCGGACCAAGACCGACTTGGACCACGCCCAAACGAAAAGGGCCGGCATCGCTGCCGGCCCTTTTTCATTTACATTTCGGATGAACGATCAGCGCTGGACGACGACCCGGGCGCCGACCTTCACGCGGCTGTAGAGATCCGTCACGTCCTCGTTGGTCATGCGAATACAGCCGGAGGACACCGCCGTGCCGATCGTCTCAGGCTCGTTGGAGCCGTGGATGCGGTAGATCGTGTTGCCGAGATACATGGCGCGCGCGCCGAGCGGATTCTCGATGCCGCCCTTCATGTAGCGCGGTAGGTCGGGACGGCGGCGCAGCATCTCCGACGGCGGGCGCCAATCCGGCCATTCGCGCTTCATCGTGACGGTCTGCGTGCCACCCCAGGTGAAGCCGGGACGGCCGACGCCGACGCCGTAGCGCAGGGCCTCGCCGCCGGGCTGAATGAGGTAGAGCCGGCGCTCGGTGGTCGAGACGACGATAGTGCCGGGGGCGTAGGGTCCGGAATAGGGAACCGTATCGCGCGGAATCGCGGTCATCTGCGGCACGGTCGACGCGAGCGGGTCGGCGGGCGCGCCTGGGATATCCGCCGGCAGAGCCGCGTTGGCGGTCGGCAACGTGTTCTGCGGGCGCACGCGCACCGTCAGAACCTCGGTCAGCGGCTGACGCGTGAGCGGGTCAATCTCATAGGCTGCGGCAGGGCTTGCCAGCGCGAACGTCGCGCAGGCAAGCCCGCCCAGGGCAACGACGAAACGGCGCATCAGGGCCTCTCGGGGCAGGCGAAGAACAGGGGACGCGGTGGAAGAACCGCCGCACGATGCCGTGCGGACCCTCGCCAAGGCGTAAACGCTCCCGGTTTAAAGCCAAGCTTGATTTGCAGTGCAGCACCGCTTCGGCCAGCCTCGTGACCGTGTGGCCACACTGTGGCAGCTCGGCCGTGCGGGCAAGGATTATCGTTGGTGGCTGGAACCTTACGCGCGTTCCTCTGAACCGTCGAAGCGGAAACGGTGATGCGCAACGGTCAGACGTTCCGGTGGCACCGGATGAGGGAGGAAGGTCCCGGCGTGCTCGGGGCTACGCCGCGTCGAGCCCCAAATCGATGATCGCCGAGCTGTGGGTGATCCAGCCGACCGAGATCAGATCGACGCCCGAGGCGGCCACGGCGCCGACGGTCTCCCGATTGATCCGGCCCGAGGCCTCTGTCACGGCGCGCCCATCGACCATCGCCACCGCCTGCCGCAACGTGTCCGGGCTCATGTTGTCGAGGAGCACCGCGTCGGCGCCGACCGAGAGCGCCTCTTCGAGCTGGGCCAATGTGTCGACCTCGACCTCGATCTTGACGAGGTGACCGGTCCGCGCGCGTGCCCGCTCGATGGCGGGAATGATGCCACCCGCGACGGCGACGTGGTTGTCCTTGATCAGCACCGCGTCGTCGAGGCCGAAGCGGTGGTTCGAGCCGCCGCCAGCGCGGACTGCGTGCTTCTCCAGCGCCCTCAAGCCCGGCGTGGTCTTGCGGGTGCAGACGATCCGCGCCTTGCCGTGCGGCCGCGCCGCCTCGACCAGCGAGGCCGTCGCCGTGGCGACCCCGCTCAGCCGACAGAGCAGGTTGAGGGCGACGCGCTCCGCGGTCAGCACGGCGCGCGCCGGGCCGGAGAGACGGATCACGGTATCACCCGGCGCGACGCGGGATCCGTCGGGCCGCTCGACCGAAACCGTCAGGCTCGGATCGATCAACTCGAACGCGATGGCGGCGGCGTCGGTGCCGGCGATCACCCCGTCCTGACGGGAGGCGATGACCGCCTCCATGCGCTCGCCCGCGGGCACGATGGCATCCGTGGTGATGTCGCCCGCCCGACCGAGGTCTTCGAGCAGGGCCGCCCGCACCACGGGCTCGACGAGAAGGCGCGGCAGCGGCAGCAGGACGTCGTCAGGCATCGGTGAGTTCCTGAAGCGCGCACGAGGCGTCGGCTGCGGCGGGCGTGAACACGGAGTGTCGGGCCGGGAGTTGGCCGGGATGATCGCTGCGCCAGTGGGCGCCGCGGCTTTCGCACCGATCGAGGGCGGAGCGGGCGATCATCAGGCCCGTGGCGGCCGCGTCGCTGCCGCGCTCGGACAGATCGGCGAGACGCGCGATGGCCTGCGACAGGCCGGCGGCGTCGCGCACCACACCAACGCAGCGTTCCATGATGCCGCGAACCTCGGCGAGCGCTGAGGCATCCTGCGGCGGGATCGCCGGCAGCGGCGCCGGACGATCCGTGCTGACCAGGGCCGAAGCGGCATCGATCGATTCGGCGATGCGTGGCGCAAAGGCCAGCGCTTCGAGAAGCGAGTTGCTGGCAAGTCGATTGGCGCCGTGCAGACCGGTCGAGGACACCTCGCCGCATGCCCACAGGCCCGGCACCGTGCTGCGGCCGGCGGCGTCCACGAGGATGCCGCCCATGTGGTAGTGCGCCGCCGGGCGGACCGGGATCGGTTGGACCGCCGGATCGATGCCGGCCTCGGCGCAGAGGGCGAACACCGTCGGGAAGCGCTGCGGCATGCGGGCGCCGAGCGGGCCGCGGGTATCGAGATAGACCGTGCGGCCACGGCCGAGCGCCTGGAAGATGCCTCGGGCCACCACATCGCGGGGGGCAAGGTCGCCGCCTTCGATCCCCGCCATTACGGGCGCACCGTCCTCATCGATCAGCACCGCCCCTTCACCGCGGAGCGCCTCGGTCGCGAGCGGCATCGGATCGCGGCCGGCGGCGATGGCGGTCGGGTGGAACTGCACGAATTCGAGGTCACGCAACGCTGCACCTGCCCGCGCGGCGACGAGCAGTCCCCGCCCAAGGGCGCCCCGCGGGTTCGTGGTCGAGGCATAGAGCGCACCGGTGCCGCCGGTCGCCAGCACCACGGCGCGGGCGGGCAAGCGGAAAGCCGCGCCGTCGCGCTCACACACGACACCGCAGACGCGGCCGTCGGCATCCTGCATCAGGCCGTGCAGTCCGGCGACGAGGAATTCGATCGAAGGTGTCGCCTGGACAGCGCGGACCAGCGCATCGAGCACGGTACGGCCGGTGGAATCGCCCCGAGCCCGTACGATCCGGCGGCGGCTATGGGCAGCCTCCAGCCCGAGCGCCAGGGCGCCGTCCGCCTCCCGGTCGAAGCCGGTGCCGAGGGCGACGAGCCAATCGATCAGGCCCGGTCCCGCCTCGGCGACGCGTAGGGCGACCGCCGGCTCGGTCAGGCCGGCGCCCGCAGCGAGCGTGTCGTCCGCGTGGAGCGAAGGCGCATCGTCCGCGCCCATTGCGGCGGCGATGCCGCCCTGTGCCCAACCCGTGGCGGTGCCGGCCCCAAGAGGTGAGGCCGTGATGAGGGTGACGGGGCGGGGCGCGAGCCGCAGGGCGGTGGCGAGCCCGGCCACCCCGGCGCCGACCACGACCACCCGGTCGGCAGGACTCCGGGCGAAGACGCTCATCAGGCGGCCTGCCGCGGTGAGACGGTCTGGGTCGGCTTCACCGCAAGCATCCGCTCGACGGCGAGGCGCGCGCGCTCGGCCAGCCCGTCCTCGACGGTGATCTCGTGCGTCATCGTCTCCAGCGCCTCACGGATGTTGCGCAAGGTGATCCGCTTCATGTGCGGGCAGAGGTTACAGGGCTTGATGAACTCGATGTCGGGGTTGGCCACCGCGATGTTGTCGGCCATCGAGCACTCGGTCACGAGCACGACCTGGGACGGTCGCTTCTCGGTGACGTAGTTCATCATCATCGCCGTCGAGCCGGAGAAGTCCGAGGCCTCGACCACGTCCGGCGGGCATTCCGGATGGGCGATCACGGTGATGCCGGGATAGCTTTCGCGCACATCCGCGATGTCGGCCGGGGTGAAGCGCTCATGCACCTCGCAATGTCCGGCCCAGGTCAGCAGCTCGACCTCGGGCACCTGCTTCTGGACGTTTTGGGCCAGGAACTCATCCGGGATCATCAGAACCCGCGGCACCCCGAGGGCGCGCACCACGTCGGCGGCGTTGCCGGAGGTGCAGCACACGTCCGACTCCGCCTTCACCGCAGCGGAGGTGTTGACGTAGGTCACGACCGGCACGCCCGGATACTTGGCGCGCAGGGCGCGCACGTCGGCCGCAGTGATCGAATCGGCGAGCGAGCAGCCGGCGGCCATATCCGGCATCAGCACGGTCTTGCCGGGGTTCAGGAGCTTGGCGGTCTCGGCCATGAAGTGGACACCGGCCAGCACGATGACGTCCGCATCGACCCGCGCCGCCTCACGCGCCAGCGCCAGACTGTCGCCGACGATGTCCGCCACGGTGTGGAAGATCTCCGGCGCTTGGTAATTGTGCGCCAGAACCACCGCGTTGCGCTCGCGTTTCAAGCGCAGGATGGCTTCGACATCGGGAGCCAGCGCCGGCCACTCGATCGCGGGCACATGACGGCTGACGCGCTCGTAGATGTGGGGCAGCGGGAAGGCCCGTTCGGCCGGCTCGCGAAGGGCGGATCCTGCCTCGGACATCGCGGTCTCCTTTATGCTCAAAATGAGCATTGTGCCGCCTAAGTTAGGCGCCACCCCTGCCGTTGTCCAGATATGCTGAGACTGAGCATAACGATTTTGCGATGCAAAATTTTGCTGCATCTGCACACGAGCGCGCCGGCATCAGATGCAAGAAATCGCAACCCCGAGGGAGCCTAGACCGACGCAATTCATCATTTGATGCTTCTTATCAGCACCTTATAAGCACCTTCTAGGTCACTTAAATCCAACGTTAACTAGCCATCGGTAATCATCAGCACCGTCATCATAGAGAGTGCTGCGCCCGACCTCGCTCAACCGGTAGATGTGCGGCTGCCGACGAGCGAAACCGATCTGGGCAGGTCTTTCCATAATAAGTGGCAAGAAAAGTAATCGGGGGCCTTTGACGCCATGCTGTCTCTCAAGCTCGGCCGTACTGCCGCATCGTCCGCATCTGTTTCATCCGAGATCCCGACCGCCGGCCCTTCCGACGACGCGCGTCTGATCGCGGCGATTCAGCGCCTCGCCAATCGTGCCGGCTTCGACGAGAGCGCCGTACCGGGTAACGCGGTAGGTGCCGCTTTGAGCGACCTCGAGCGGGTACGGCGCAATGACCTGCGTGCCGAACGGGCCAACGTCGCCGCCGTGGCAAGGGAGGCCTCGGAAGGGGCGATCAATATCGGCTGGACCACCTACGACGTGGGCGAAGTCGCGCAATCGACGCAAACCATCGCGAGCGCGATCGAAGAGATGGGTGCCTCGATTGCCGAGGTCGCCGAGACCTCGGAGGCCGCCGGCTCCAGCGCCGCCGAGGCGCGCCAAGCGATGACAGCCTGCATGTCCGATGTCGGCAACGCCCGCTCGGCCATGGACGCGATCCGCGACCGCACGCACCAGATCGACGAGCGCCTTCAGCTTCTCCAGAACGCCATTGCCGAGATCGGCACCATGGCGGGCACCATCGCCACGATCTCGAGCCAGACCAACCTGCTCGCGCTCAACGCCACGATCGAGGCGGCGCGCGCCGGTGAAGCAGGGCGCGGCTTCTCGGTGGTGGCGGCCGAAGTGAAGTCGCTCTCCGGCCAGACCGCGCGCTCGACCGAGCAGATCCGTACGTGGCTCAACACCCTCCAGGGCGAGATGAGCCAGATCGCCCGTGCCGTCGAGGAGAGCCGCGGCGCGGTCTCGACCGGCAGCAGCGTGGTCGACAGCCTCGGCACCCGCGTCGAGAGCGCGGCCGAGCGGATCGCCCGCACCAGCGAAATGAATGCGGCCCTCGCGGCCGCCATCACGCAGCAGAGCAGCGCGACGGCGGAAATTTCGAGCAGCGTGCAAAGCATCGCCGCCAAGGCAGCCAAGACCCGCACCGAGATCGAGGCCATCACAAAGCGCCTCGTGAAGGCCGAGACGCTGGCGCAGACGGCTCTGGCGGATTCGAGCGGGCTCGATCTCTACGAACTGGTGCGTCTGCCGGCCGATCTCGGCCTGTGGAAGCGCGGTCTCGCGACGATCCTGCTTGGCGCGGCGCCCGCCGATCCGGCCGCGGCGATCCTGCGGGGCCGGGCCGCCCGGCAGGCGGTGGAGGGTCTGACCTCCGATCCGACCCGTCGGAACGCGGCAGAGGCCTTCCTGAAGGCTGAGGCGACCGCCCACGCCGAGGCTGAGCGCATGGTGAAGGCTCTCGCCCAGAACAATTGGGACGTCGGCACCCCGGCCTATCAGGCCGCGAACGCGGCGATGAAGGACATGATCACCACCGCCGCCCGGATCATCGAAGCGGCCTGAGCGCCGCGCGGCGCTGTCGCCCAGGTGCTCTTAAAAGCGGGCCGCCCCTGCCCTTCAGGCGGGCGCGGCCCCCACCGCGATCAAGCGGCTTCCTCGTCATCATCAAGCGTCGGATCGCCAGTCCAGGCCGTCGCAAAGGCGGCCAAGTGGCGCGCATCGGAGAAGGCGAGCACCGTGACCGTGCGCTCCGTCGGCATCCCACCGGGATAGGGTGCGAGAAGCACCGTCTCCTGCGAGAGGCGCGCGTCGGGCGCGTTCGCGTCGATCCACGCCTTCGCCTCGGGCGTCAGCGTCGCCGGATCGGCCAGCGCCCGCGAGTCGGCACGCAGCACGATGATCGTCGTGCCGAGCCCCGGATTGGAAGCCTGGATCTGCTTGATGATGTCGATCATCACCCTCTCACTTCAGATGCCGCAAATTCGCTGAGCTGCACCGTCGGCTGCGTGTCGGTGAAGTTCGGGATGTCCCCGAAGATCTCCGGCCCATCCGCAGCGGCCGCGGACTTGAATGCGTCGGCGGATTCGAAGCGCAGCAGCGCCACGACCTGATAGGGCGGCGCGCCGCCATCCGGCGTGCCGGTGCCCGTCACGACCGTGTAGTCATGCAGACCCTTCGCGGTCCAGCGTTCGCTGACCAGTGGCATATGCTTCTTCAGATAGTAGTCCATGTCGAAGCGGGTGCCGGCGCCGCTCGGATACATCACGCTGACGAGGATCATGGCGTCTCCTTCCACCGGCTTCTTCATCGAACCGGCGGATCGGGAACATGTCGCGCCCGCCCGCCGGATCAAGTCTCGGGCTTCGTCAGTGCAGCTTCACCCGCGGCTCGGTGCGCCGGGTGAGCGCCCGGGCCAGGGCATCGAGGCTCGTCTTCCACCAGCCGTTCACGGCCGTTTCGTGCATCTTGTAGAGCGAACGGTACATCAGCCGGGCGAACAACCCGGCGATGAACATGTTCTTCCCCTGGATGAAGCCCATCAGGTTGCCGACGGCCGTGTACTCGCCAAGCGAGACGAGCGAACCGAAGTCGCGATACTTGAACGGCTTCAGCGGCCGGCCGGCGAGACGGTTGGCCATCTGCCCGTAGAGGTGCGAGGCCTGCTGGTGAGCCGCCTGGGCGCGCGGCGGGATCGGCGTCTGGGAGCCTTCCTCGACAAGGTAGGCACAATCGCCCATGGCGAAGATGTCCGGGTCGCGGGAGGTCTGCAGCGTCGCCGTGACGACGAGCTGGTTGTTGCGGGTGCTCTCGAGCCCGCCGAGATCCTTCAGGAAGGCCGGCCCCTTCACGCCCGCGGCCCAGACCACGAGTTCGGAGGGGATGAAGCCGCCATCGGCGAGCTGCACGCCGTCGGCCCGGACCTCGGTGACGCGGGCCTGCACCCGCACCTCGACGCCGATCTTGGCGAGTTGGCCCATCACCTCGACCGCCAGCCTTTGCGGCACCGCCGGCAGGATGCGGTCGGCGGCCTCGATCAGGGTGATCTTCAGATCCTTGGCCGGATCGATGCGGTCGAGGCCGGTGCGTGCCACCTCGCGGGTGGTGCGGTGCAGTTCCGCTGCCAGCTCGGTGCCGGTCGCGCCCGCGCCGATCACCGCCACGTGGAGCTGGCCGGGACGCACCGGACCGTCCTGGGTGTGAGCGCGCAGCATGCCGTTGACGAGGCGCTGGTGGAAGCGCAGCGCCTGCTCCTTGGTGTCGAGGGCGATGGCGTGCTCGGCGACACCCGGCGTGCCGAAATCGTTGGTGGTGGAGCCCACCGCCATGATCAGCGTGTCGTAGGGGATCGTACGCACGGGCGTGACCTCGCGCCCCTCGCTGTCACGGCTGGCGGCGAGATGGATCACCCGCTTCTCGCGGTCGAGCCCGGTCATTTCGCCGATGCGGTAGCGGAAGTGGTTGGCGTGGGCGTGGTGCAGGTAATCGATCGCATGATGGCCGACATCGAGCGAGCCGGCGGCGACCTCGTGCAGCAGCGGCTTCCAGATATGGGTGCGCGCCCGGTCCACCAGGGTAATGTGGGCCTTGCCGCGCTTGCCGTATTTGTTGCCGAGCTTGGTCACCAGTTCGAGCCCGGCGGCCCCTCCCCCCACCACGACGATCTTGTGCTGATCCGTGACCGATTCGCTCGGAACCATCCTCGCCCCACTCGCGTCGCAGGCCGCCTCGCTCGGCAGCCTTTCAGTTTGGAATGATCTTACATCGGTAACTGTGAAAGGACCCACACGTTCGCAGCGTGTCTGGAACGCAAATCCAGCATTACTGAACGGACAGTTTCGTAAAATTTTTTTTCATCAAGACGCGGGCGCGCCGGGCTGGCGCAGCGGATGAGCGCGGGCAACGGCATCGAGCGCCAGTACTTCCTCGCTGATGCGCTTCACCGTCGGATAGGCCGCCGTGTCGATCCCGAAAATGCCGGTACCCACCCACAGGCTGATGAGGCACAGGTCGGCGTGGCTCACCGCGTCGCCCTGGCAGAAGCGGCCGGTGCCAGCCTCATTCGAGAGCCGGGTCTCCAGCGTCTTCAATCCGGTGGTGAAGGCGTTGCGCAGGAATTCCAGCATCCGCTCCCGCGGCAGGCCGTAATTTTCCATCAGGAAGGTGCGCACCCGCGGCACATAGAGGGGATGGGTGTCGCAGGCGACGACCTGGGCCAGCGAGCGGGCACGAGCCCGCGCCCGCGGCTCCTCCGGCAGCAGTGGAACGCCGGGCCGGGTCTCCTCCAGATAGTCGAGAATCGCGAGCGACTGCGTCAGCGGCGGACCGTCACCATCGAACAGCGCCGGCACCGCGCCCTGCGGATTGATCGCGAGGAAGTCGGGCTTGTGCTGGTCGCCGGCATCGAGGTCGAGGAAGACCTCCTCGTAGGCGATGCCCTTGAGGTTGAGGGCGATGCGCACGCGGAAAGCCGCGGCTGAGCGCCAGTTGCCGTACATCTTCACGAGGCCGTCTCCCCCTTTTGTCGTCCAGCCCTTGGCGGCCGTTTAGGATGCTTCACAGAACGCCCGGCCTCCGACCGTCTCGCCTCAGGCAGCACGGTGCGGCGGGCGGTCGGAGCGAGACACTCAGAAGGCCTGAAGCGTCAGTTCGGTGTGCTCCACCTGGGGCGGAGCCTCGAAATAGGGAGAGACCATCGCCCGGTAGTCCTTCCAGGCCTGCGAGCCGGTGAAGTCCTTGGTGTGTGCCTCCAGCGTATCCCACTCGATCAGCAGGCGGTAGCGCTGCGGCTTCTCGATCGAGCGGCGCACCGCGAAGCTGCGGCAGCCGGCAGCGGCCCGGAAAATCTCGGCGGCCTTCGCGATGCCGGCTTCGAATTCGGCTTCCGAGCCGGGCTTTACGTCGATCTGTGCGATTTCGAGGATCATAGAGCGTCATTTCCCAGCCGGCCCGCCGCGTCGATTGGGGCGGAGCGTTCGATGGTGAGGGAATAGCGGATGCACCGACAAAGCGTCGAGCCACGGCCGACGCCTCGGCCCCTCTTCGTCTTGTTTGCTTCGGAACGGTTGCCGGAACCACTCGCTCAACGAAAAAGCCCCTCCCTTGCGGGAGAGGCTTTCAGGCAGCGCGAACGGAGGAGGCGCTTACGCCGCCAGAGACCGCAGCACGTAGGGCAGGATACCGCCGTTGCGGAAGTATTCCAGCTCGTCGAGCGTATCGATCCGGCAGGTCAGCGGGACCTCCCGCTTCGAGCCGTCGGCGGAGGTGAACTCGGCGGTCAGCGTCTGGCGCGGCTTCAGCTCGCCGGACAGCCCCTTGATCGTCACGGTCTCGTCGCCCTTGAGACCGAGCGATTCCCAGGATTCCTCGCCCTGGAAGACCAGCGGGACCACGCCCATGCCGACGAGGTTCGAGCGGTGGATGCGCTCGAAGCTTTCAGCGATCACGGCGCGCACGCCGAGGAGCTTGGTGCCCTTGGCCGCCCAGTCGCGGGACGAGCCGGTGCCGTATTCCTTGCCGGCGAAGACGACCAGCGGCGTGCCCTCTTCGGCGTAGCGCATCGCCGCGTCGTAGATGTACATCCGCTCGCCAACGGGCTGGTGCAGCGTCCACCCACCTTCGACGACGTTGCCGGCCTCGTCCCGAACCATCTGGTTCTTGATGCGGATGTTGGCAAACGTGCCCCGCATCATCACCTCGTGGTTGCCGCGCCGGGTGCCGTACTGGTTGAAGTCCTGCACCCGCACCTGATGCTCCTGCAGGTACGCACCGGCGGGCGAAGCCGCGCGGATGTTACCGGCCGGCGAGATGTGGTCGGTGGTAATGGAATCGAGGAACAGGCCGAGGATGCGCGCGCCCTCGATGTCGGTGATCGGATCGGGCGTCTTGGTCATGCCCTCGAAATAGGGTGGGTTCTGCACGTAGGTGGAGCCCCCATCCCAGGCGAAGGTCTCGGCCTCGGTGACCTCGACGCCCTTCCAGTTCTCGTCGCCGCCGAACACGTCGGCGTAGCGGCTCTTGAACAGCTCCGAGGTGATGTTCTCCTCGATGAAGCGGTTCACCTCCTCCGAGGACGGCCAGATATCCTTCAGGTAGACCGGCTTGCCGTCCGACCCCTGGCCGAGCGGCTCGGTGGTGATGTCGATCTGGAGCGAGCCGGCGAGCGCGTAGGCGACCACGAGCGGCGGCGAGGCGAGGTAATTCGCCCGCACGTCCGGGTTCACGCGGCCCTCGAAGTTCCGGTTACCCGAGAGCACCGCGGCGGCGACGACATCGTTGTCGTTGATCGCCTTCGAGATCGGCGCCGGGAGCGGGCCCGAATTGCCGATGCAGGTGGTGCAGCCGAAGCCGACGAGGTTGAAGCCCAGCGCGTCGAGGCTCGCCTGGAGGCCGGATTTGTCGAGATACTCGCCGACGACCTGGCTGCCGGGCGCGAGCGAGGTCTTCACCCACGGCTTCGAGGTCAGGCCCTTGGCGACCGCGTTGCGGGCGAGCAGGCCGGCGCCGATCATCACGCTCGGGTTCGAGGTGTTGGTGCAGCTCGTGATCGCGGCGATCACCACGTCACCGTGGCCGATGTCGAAGTTCGTGCCCTCGACCGGGTAGCGCCGGGCGATGTCGGCCGCTCGTCTGAACTCCTTCTCCATCGAGTCGGCGAAGCCGGCCTTGGCGCTGTCGAGCAGCACCCGGTCCTGCGGGCGCTTCGGGCCGGCGAGCGACGGACGCACCGTGCTCATGTCGAGTTCGAGCGTGTCGGTGAAGACGGGATTGGGGGTCTTGGCGTCGCGCCACATGCCCTGCGCCTTGGCATAGGCCTCGACCAGCGCGATGCGGTCGTCCTGCCGGCCGGTGACCTTCAGGAAGTCGATGGTCTTCTGATCGATCGGGAAGAAGCCGCAGGTCGCACCGTATTCCGGCGCCATGTTGGAGATGGTGGCGCGGTCGGCGACCGGCATGTCGTCGAGGCCGGGGCCGTAGAACTCCACGAACTTGCCGACCACGCCCTTCTTGCGCAGCATCTGCGTGACGGTGAGCACGAGATCGGTCGCGGTGGTGCCCTCGGGCAGCTTGCCGGACAGCTTGAAGCCGATCACCTCGGGGATCAGCATCGACAGCGGCTGGCCGAGCATCGCCGCCTCGGCCTCGATACCGCCGACGCCCCAGCCAAGCACGGCCAGACCGTTGACCATGGTGGTGTGCGAATCGGTGCCGACGAGGCTGTCGGGATAGGCGATCTCGGCGCCGTCCTCGGTCCGGGTCCAGACCGTCTGGGACAGATATTCGAGGTTCACCTGGTGGCAGATGCCCGTGCCCGGCGGGACGACGGAGAAGTTATCGAAGGCCGACTGGCCCCATTTCAGGAAGGTGTAGCGCTCGCCGTTGCGGGCGTATTCGAGGGCGACGTTGTCGCCGAGCGCCTTCGGGGTGCCGAACTCATCCACGATCACCGAATGGTCAATCACGAGATCGACCGGGACCAGCGGATTGATTTTTTGGGGGTCGCCGCCGAGCGCGACCATGGCATCACGCATCGCGGCGAGATCGACGACGGCCGGCACGCCGGTGAAGTCCTGCATCAGCACGCGGGAGGGGCGGAAGGCGATCTCGGTCTCCGCCTTGCCCTGGTTACCGAGCCACGCGACGGCGGCCTCGATATCGGCCCGCTTCACCGAGCGGTCGTCCTCGAAGCGCAGGAGGTTCTCGAGGATGACCTTCATCGAGAACGGAAGGGCGGTCGAATCGGCCAAGCCGTTCTTCTCCGCCTCGGGAATGGAGTAGTAGGTGTAGGTCTTGCCGCCTGCTTGAAGCGTCTGGCGAGCTTTGAAGCTGTCGAGGGATGCCACGGCGAGTCGGGTCCTGAGCTGGCGTTAGCGAACACGGAGCAGGCATAACCTGCGCCACGAGAGGTGTTCGGCCGGAGACGCTCCAAGGAGCGCGCGCCGCCCCGGGGGTGCCCGGGTAGCGAGTGCCCTCGGGGAACTCCCGGCGGCCGGGAGGCCCGCGAATGACACTCAGGATGGTGCGCGAGGGGCGATTTGGACGCCCTGGAATGATCGCGCGGCGCAGCCTGAGCCGGTCTATAGAACGTTTCGAAATTGGCCGCTACTGGCCCGATGACACAGGCGCGCGACTGATATTGCGGTCCCGCCCTACCGACGCGTCCGGCGGCTGTCCGCGCCCAAGACGTAGCAGTGGCGCACTGCGTCCCAGAACGCCGCGCGTTGGTCCGGCGTCAGGCTTGCGAGTCGGGCTTCCACTTGCGTGCGCCCGGCGATGGCGGCGGGATCGCGGGCCATAGCCGCTTCGGACGGGGTGGAGCGGGGCCTGCGGGGCCGTCTCGGCATCCATGGTCGCCCATCCTGCGAAACTGCCATGTGGCATCACCGAATCAATGCGTCAGCGGCCCGAGCGGTTCGCGCGCCGCCGAACGATCCGCTATAGGCCGCACGAGACCGGCCTCTCCGCCCGCGAGATGTCCCGGTATTCCCCTCGCGCCAGGCGAGGAGATCCGACAGCCAGGACCGAGACGAAGCGTGCGGACCTCAACCTCATCGAAGGCCGATCCGTGCGGTTGATCGTCGAGAATCTGGCCTGCCGCCGCTCCGGACGCCGCATCTTTTCCGGACTTTCCTTCGTGCTCGGACCCGGCGAAGGCCTGATGGTCACCGGGCGCAACGGCGCGGGCAAATCGAGCCTGCTCACGATGCTGTCCGGCCGCCTCAAGCCCGATGCCGGCACGATCCGCGCCGAGGGCATCGGCGAGGCGAACCTGCCGGAATTCCTTCACGTGGTCGGGCACCGGGACGGATTGAAATCGGCGCTGACGGCCGCCGAGAATCTCGAATTCGCCCGCGATCTTCTCGGCAATCCCGCCGCCTCCCCGAAGGCGGCCCTGGAGGCGATGGGCCTGCCGCATGTCGCACGGTTGCCGGTCGGCTACCTCTCGGCGGGGCAGCGACGCCGGGTGGCGCTGGCGCGCCTCCTCGTCTGCCGTCGCCCGCTCTGGCTGCTCGACGAGCCGACCGCCGCCCTGGACCTCGCCTCGCAGGGGGTTCTCGCGGGGCTGATGGGACGCCACCGGGCCGAAGGAGGGCTCGTGGTTGCTGCAACGCACCAAGCCCTCGGCCTGGAGGATGCCCGCGAGCTGCGCATTGGACCGGCGGCACCCGAGGCCGTCTCTGAAGCGGCGTTCGAGGCGGAGGATTGGCTGTGATGCGCGCCTTCTCCGCCCTCCTCGCCCGCGATCTGAAATTGGCCGCCCGGATCGGCGGCTCGGGCGCGCTCTCGCTCGTCTTCTTCCTGATGATTGTCGTGCTGGTGCCCTTCGCACTGGGGCCCGACATGAACCTGCTGTCGCGGATCGGCCCCGCGATCCTCTGGCTCTCGGCGGTGCTGGCCACCCTGATCGGCCTCGACCGGCTGTTTCAGTCGGACGAGGAGGACGGCTCGCTCGACCTGATGACGGGCGCTGCCGTGCCGCTGGAGCTGGTGGTGCTGGCCAAGGTCCTGGCCTCCTGGCTCACCACCGGCCTGCCCCTGGCGCTCGCTTCGCCGCTGTTCGGCTTGCTGGTGGCACTCTCCCCGAAAGCCATGGGCGCCACGGCCTTGACGCTGGCCCTGGGCACGCCGGCTTTGGCCTTCATCGGTGCGGTCGGCGCGGCGCTGACCGCTACCATCCGCCGGGGCGGCCTGATCCTGGCCATCATCGTGCTGCCGCTGATGGTCCCGACCCTGATCTTCGGGGTCTCGGCCGCGGAGGCTGCCCTCGGCGGCACGGTGCCGTTCACGACCCCGCTGACGGTGTTGGCCGCCCTGAGCCTGATCGCGGCCGTGGTGGGCACCCTGGCCGCCGCCGCGGCTTTGCGCTGGTCGGAATGAACCGGGCGCGGCGCGCGGGAGGCCGCGCCTCGGTTCGCCGGATCTACTTATCGCAGCCGATGCAGATCCCGGTATCGATCTTGTCGTCCTTCTTCTCCATGGCGGTTTCGCGGTCGGGATTGCCCGGGTCGCGCCGCACACCGCCCGCCCCGGCCGGCGGCATGGTCTGACCGACGGCAGAGGTGTTCGGCGCGTAGATGGTCGAAGCCGGACCGCCGCCGGTCCCGGTCTGCGCCGGCCCTTGGGCGGCAGCGGATGTGGCGAGGGCCGCGACCAGAACCGCGGCAAACGACAGACGAGTGATCATCGGCGAACTCCCTTGGAGTTCGAACGCACTAGACCCTTGAGGGTTCACGCGGGTCCATCGCCGGAGATCGGCCTCACATCGGTGCGCGTATCACTCTCGCAGGATCAGGCTCGGCAGCGCTTCGCGAAGCTCAGTCCGGCCAGCAGATCGTCGCTTCGCGCAAGCCCATCAACTGGGCCTCGCCGAGCCCGAATGAAGGGGAGGCATCGAACACCTCTCCCGCCACGCTCACCTCGCAGGCTTCGTCGAGAGCGCCACCGGCACAGAGCGCGAGGGCACGGGTGCGGCCCTGCATCTCTGCGGCCGCGACCCGGATCAGAAGCTTGCCGGCCAAGCGGACATTGCCTGCCGCATCCTCCGGCAACAGGCCGATGCAGGTGATCTCGTCGTCGGTCGCGTAGACGAGGTGGCAATGATCGAGCGTGACGCGCTCACCGACATGGTGACGGGCCGCCGCCGCGAAGGCCGCCGCGTCCGCATGCCCATCGACTGCGTGAGCCCCGGATGGAAGCAGGAGGGCGCTCAAGAGGAAAACGCATCCGATCCGCATGGAGGACCCCACCGAACGATTCCGACCGTACAAACTTCGCAATTTGTGGGCCGGAATGGCTCAGGGGCCGGCGCGCTCCGGGATTCGGCGGCGTCAGCGGGTCTGGCCGGTCTGCGGAGCGTGGGTGTTCTGGTTGTCGGTCGGGCCGGTGCGCGTGAAGGCGAAAACGACGAGCCCTGCAAGGATCATCAGCACGACGGGAAAAGCGAACATCCAACGGGGCATCTCTGGCATCCATGAGGCAGCATTCGGAGGACCGAAACCCCTGGACGGCCGAATGGCTCCGCGGAAGCGGATGAGTTCGGAACCGAACATATGCAATGAATGCATGCCCGATCCGACGCGCCAGCGATTGCTTTGTGCACTGCAACCTGAGAAATCATGGCCATGCCGGATCGCGATGGCGTCGCGGTCCTGCAGCCCTTCTTGGGCGTTTCCTCCCTAGACTTCGGGCCGTCCTTCGGGGCGGCCTTTTTTCTTTTCTGGCTGCCGTTCGCCTTTGCTTGCGGCAGGGTCCGTGTTTTTGGATCGCCGCTCGCGCAGGCGTACCGAACGGCACAGGGCGCATTGACCGAAGCGCCGCCTTGACCGTAGCTTGACCGTTGACGGTTCCCGCAAGGGATCAAAAGGGAACGCGGTGAAGGGCTTTCGAGCTCGATCCCGCGGCTGCCCCCGCAACTGTGAGCGAAGAGTCCTCCATCACCACGTCACTGGGCATGCCTCGCCTGGGAAGACGATGGAGGGCGACGACCCGCGAGCCAGGAGACCTGCCGTCAGCCGTGGTCACACGCGAGCCATGCCGGGCGGGGTGTCCCAGCAGGTGTCGAGACGCTGAAGGCCCATGGCCGGCAGTGGATCGGCCTCGGTCGCGGTGACGTGCCACCGTCGCTGCCGAGGCATCGTGTCCATCATGTCCCCCCTTCACCGCCGCTTCTGCGGCCGGTCCCTCCTGTCCGCCGTCGCCGCCCTGCCCCTCACGACGTCCGGTCCGGTCCGGGCCCAAGCACTCCTGACACAACTCGATGAGATCGCAGTGCAGGGCGGTGCCGGGATCGGCCTGCCCGCCAATGCACCGGCCGACGCCGTCGGCACGGACGCCGCCGCAGCCCTGCGGACGCCGAATCTGACGCAGTCCTCGCCGGTCGGCCTCAACCTGCGCACGCCGTCGCGCTCGGCGAGCCGGCTCGGTCTCACGCCGCTGGAAACGCCCGCGAGTCTCGACATCATCTCGGGCGAGACCATCCGCCTGCGCGGTCAGACCAGCGTGCTGGAGGCCGTGTCGCAGAACGGCACCGGCATCACGGCCTTCGGCTCGCCGGGCAACGGACTCGGCTTCTTCACCGCCCGCGGCTTTGCTGGGCAGAACTCGATCCAGACTTTGTTCGATGGCACCCGGCTCTATGTCGGCGCCAACACCGTCACCTTCCCGTTCGATACGTGGAACGTGGAGCGCATTGAGGTGCTGCGCGGGCCGGCCTCCGTTCTCTATGGGGACGGAGCCATCGGCGGTATCGTCAACGTCGTTTCGAAGAAGCCGCTGTTCACGCCGCTCAATGTCGCCCGCTTCGGCCTCGGCGAGGACGGCATCGCCCGCGCGGCGGTCGATTCGACCGGGCCGATCGGCGAATCCCTGGCCTATCGCCTCAATGTCAGCGGCAATCGTGCCGGTGGCTGGATCACGCCGGAGGGCGACTTCCGCAATCTCGCGATCTCGGGCGCGCTGACGCTCCAAGCGAATCCGGATCTCGCCTTCACCCTCAGCCATGATCTTGGCTACCAGGAGCCCACCCGCTACTGGGGCACGCCGCTGGTGAACGGTCGTGTG
Source organism: Methylorubrum sp. SL192 (assembly GCF_026672325.1). Taxonomy (NCBI): domain Bacteria; kingdom Pseudomonadati; phylum Pseudomonadota; class Alphaproteobacteria; order Hyphomicrobiales; family Methylobacteriaceae; genus Methylorubrum; species Methylorubrum sp. SL192. Next base: position 1,822,855 of record NZ_JAPPQV010000003.1, on the reverse strand, counting down.
CCCGACGCCATCCGCTTCAACAACTACAACGTCCGCGATTCGAAGATCGCCTGGACCGACAACTGGACGCAGTTCCGGACGGAGTGGACCCCTTCGGCCGACGTGACGGTGCGCAACACCGCCTACCGCCTGCAAAGCCGCCGACATTGGCGCGACGTCGAGCAGTACCGCTTCAACCCGGCAACGGGGCTCGTCGATCGCTCCGACTATCTCGAAATTGGCCATAGCCAGGAACAGGTCGGGAATCGGTTCGACGCGACGTTCCGCGGTGCCCTGTTCGGGCTGGCCAACACGTTCTCGGCCGGCTTCGACGTGAACCATGTCAGCTTCCGCCACGCCAACAACTTCACCTTCTCCGAGACGCCGACGAGCGTGCCCCTGATCGGCTACGATCCCGGCTTCTTCCCGCCGGACGGGCGAGCGAGCCCGGCCTACGCCACGCGCACGAACCAAGCGTCGGTCTTCGCCGAGGATCGGCTGTTCCTGACCGACCGGTTGTCGTTCCTCACCGGCGTGCGCTTCGACGCGCCGCGTCTCTACCGGGAAGATCTGCGCAGCGGCGCGACGTTCGAGCGCTCCTTCCGCGCCCTCGGATACCGCTTCGCGCTGCTCTACGAGCCGACGCCGGATACATCGCTCTACGCGCAATACGCCACCGCGACGGATCCGGTGAACAGCCTGATCACCCTCTCGCAATCGCTGGCCGGCTTCGAACTCTCGACCGGCCGTCAGGTCGAGGTCGGCGCCAAGGGCCTCGTCTTCGGCGGCGCCGTCGAGTGGACCTTGGCCGGCTACCGTATCGTCAAGGACAACCTGATCTCGGCGGTGCCGGGCCAGCCGACCGTCTCGACCCAGGTCGGCCAGCAATCCTCCCTCGGCGCGGAGGCCGCGCTCTCCTGGCTCCCCGCCCCCGGCTGGCGCATCGATGCCAACCTCGCTGTGCTTCACGCCCAGTACGATGACTTCACTCAGAATGTCGGCGGAGTCGCCGTCTCCTATGCCGGCAATCAGCCGATCAACGTGCCGGAGCAGGTGGCCAATCTCTGGGTCAACTGGGCCTTCGCCCGCGACTGGGAGGGGCGCATCGGCCTCCAGCATGTCGGCGAAGTGTTTTCTGATTTTGGCAACACTGCCCGGCGGCCGGCCTACACGCTGGTCAATCTCGGCCTCGACCATCAGGTCACCGCCGGCTCCCGCCTGTCGCTACGGGTCTTCAACCTGTTCGACACGACCTACGCGGTCGATGGCAGCGCCGTGAACGGCATCGGCACCGCCTGGGTTCTCGGGCGCCCGCGCTCATTGGAGGTCGCCTACACGATCGCGTGGTGAACGATGCACCGGGCCGCCCAAACGCCGGCGCCAGCGCGTGTCGTCACCACGCCGCAGGGCCCCCGGGAAACCCCGCGGCCGGTGGGGGACTTGCCTGGCGGATAGCTCATCCTTCGCACGACTTCGGGACGTGCAAGGGCGCCATTACGTTTAGGAGTCCCCCAATGCACCGCATTGCCTTCACCGTCACCGTTCTGAGTTGCCTCGGCTCTGGCGCGGCCGTCGCTCAGGCCGGCCCCCCGGGCCTCCCCGTGGGCCCGTTCCCGCCGGGCACGATCATCCAGCGCCAGACCAACACCACCGGCAACACCGTCGATTACATCATCGCCCCGGGCGCCACGGGCGCCGACACCATCACCACCAACTCGGCGGCCGGCGGTAATGCCGGCCAGCCGGAGCGTGCCATCCCGCAGGGCAGCGCGGGCGGCGGAAGCGGGGGCGGCAGCTCGCGCTAGGAACGGCATAGCCGAGAACGCCGGCTCGGCGCCAGGGATCACCCGGGCGCGCCGAGCCGGCTATCGATGCGGATAAGCCTCTGAGAAATCACTTAATTTCGTTGCGCACGCGGCTCTCAATGCAACGTCGCCGGACGCCCCCGCGTTGGCCGCGCAATCGGTCGGCAACACGTCCGACGCCACGACAGGGAGCGCGACGATGGGCCGGGCGGCAGTGATAGGTGTTCTGACGGCGCTGACTCTTTTCAGCCCGTCGCTAGCGGCAGCGCGGCTGAAAATGGACGACAAGGCATCGCTATGGCCGCGCGCCAGAGCAAGCGAGAAAATCGATTTCACCAACCGCGTCGGCAAATCGATGAGCATGCTCTCGCCAGGGCTCGACAGAGGCTATTTCATGCGCTGCCTGGAAGAGGTCGCCAATATCGGCGACACCAAGGATCTCACGCTCAGCGACATGGTGCGAACCTGCGTCTCGCTGCAGGGCAGCCGATCCGGCGCCACCGAGTGAGAATGCGTTCGCGTCCGAATCGAGGAAGCGTCCCGATCCGAAATCGCTCGAGCACACAGATAATTCGAAGAGTGGGAGAGTGGTGCCGCAAGAGGGATTCGAACCCCCGACCCCCTCATTACGAATGAGGTGCTCTACCAGCTGAGCTATTGCGGCGTCGCATCCGGCTCGTCGCGTTGACGCCCGATGGAATGTGCCGGGTCTTAGACGGCCGCCTTGTCCTTGGCAAGCTCTTGGATGCTGTCTGATGGCCGAGACCGCGTTGCGGTGTCACCGGGCTTGGGCGTAAGACCTCGCCGATGAACGAGCTTCTCACCTCCGACGCCCTGAAGCCGCAGGTTTCCGGGGGGCCTGCGCGACCGCCCCTCGTGCTTGCCTCGGCCTCACCGCGCCGGCTGGCGCTGCTGCAACAGGTCGGGATCGAGCCGGATGCGTTGCTGCCCGCCGATATCGACGAGACCCCGCGCAAATCCGAATCACCCCGCGATCTCGCCCGCCGCCTCGCCCGGGAAAAGCTGGAGGCAGCCCAGGCTGCGGCGCGGCGTCGGGACGACCTGCGCGACGCCTATCTCGTCTCCGCCGACACCGTCGTCGCCGTGGGCCGTCGCGTGCTGCCCAAGGCCGAGCTGATCGACGAGGCCGCCGACTGCCTGCGGCTGCTTTCGGGGCGGGCGCACCGCGTCTACACGGCCGTCTGCATCCTGTCCCCGAAGGATCGGCGCCGCGAGCGCATGGTCGAGACTCGCGTACGCTTCAAGCGCCTGTCGAATCGCGAGATCGAGGGCTATCTTTCCTCGGGCGAGTGGCGCGGCAAGGCCGGCGGCTACGCCATCCAGGGCCTGGCAGCAGCCTTTGCGGTGAAGCTCGTCGGCTCGCACAGCGCGGTGGTCGGCCTTCCCTTGTACGAGACGATGAGCCTGCTCGAAGGTGAGGGTTTTCCCGTGCGGGGTGCCTGGGGAGCAGCAACATGAGCCAGTCGGCGAAGAGGACAGCGGCGGACAAGCCGCTGGCGCCCTGTCCGATCTGCGGCAAGCCGGCCCAGACCGAAACCAAGCCGTTCTGCTCGCCCCGCTGCGCCGACATCGACCTCGGACGCTGGCTCGGCGAGCGCTACGTCATTCCGGGGCCGGAGGAGGAGGGGATGTCCTACCCACCCCGTTCGGACGACGAAAACCGCTCCCGCTGAGAGCGAGATCCGCACCCGGCAAAAAAGCTTCGCCTTCATTGCGGGAAGGCTGGACAGGCCCAAAACCCTTCACTATACCCCCGCCAGCCGACGACGCAGCGCGACGCGGCGGATGCCCAGGTAGCTCAGTTGGTAGAGCATGCGACTGAAAATCGCAGTGTCGGCGGTTCGATTCCGTCCCTGGGCACCATCTTTCTGAAGAGCCCTTGAGCCTCAGAAAGTCAGGATTTACTGATCCCTCTCCTTGAGCTGACCATGCTACGGTCCTCTCTCTATTCGCTTTGCGCGGTGTATCGATGGCCCTCCAACGGGTCATTCTCCTGCACGTTGTCTCGGATCACCTGACGCTTGTCCGGCGCCCGCCGGTTTGCAGTCTCGGTGAACCGGTGCCGCTTGTTGCCGGCCTTATCAGTTCCCTCAGTACCGCAGGCTGCTGATAAACGGCCCCATCGCTTGTTCACTCATCGGTCGGCTGCCGGCTTCTTCGGGAGGCGATCTCCAGACGGTCAATGAGACCTGCGGGGATGGGCACCTCCCCGGTCCGCGAGATCCACGAGGACAGCGGCGAGCCCCCGTCATCGGAAGCGTGCCGCGAGCTTGCTCGAAGCTCCGGGATCGACGCGGTGCAACCGCTCCAGCGCGCGGATCGCGTCCCGCTCGACCGATTCATGGTAGGCTGCTTTAACCCGATCCACGCGTTCGATGAGAACGTCGAGCTTTTCGAGTGGCGTCAGTTCGCGAGATGCCTCGCTCGATTTTACCAGCTCGTGAGCCGATTTTGCGGGCGGCATCGCACTAACCTTCTCGGCGAGTTCACGGACGGCCTCGGAAATGATCCCGAGTTGCTGGCCGAAACTTCCGACTTCCTTGATGACCGCGACTTCGATCTCCGGGACGCCCTGGTAGGGTCCCGCCGAGATGTCCTGACTCACCCCGCCGCTCAGCGGTGCGAAAAAGGGAAACGTGAACCACGAATACCAAGTCGGACTACCGGAAATGACGCACCTCGCTCTGTCGCAAGCCGCGTCATGGTCGGATCGTATGGGCTGACATTCAAGCTCACCCTCATGCCTGCTTGCACGGGCGGAATGCTGGATGGCGACTATGCCAATCCTCAGCATCGAAAATGGCATGACGAACCTGATGCGCAGGCTTGAGCGATGTGTCGGTGTAGACCCGAAACAAGAATTCGCTCACTTGCGATTGACGGCGCCAATCAGAAGTATTTGTGCTCAGACGTGTTCTGAAAGAGGGATTGTAGCCGGATATCGGAAAAATCTGACCGGAAGCTAAAATATTCGATTTAGAAATGTACTATTATATTATAGTATAAAGTATCGGATCGGGCATGAGCTCATATGGTCAGGCAGCAAGCGCCTATAAAAGTTAATAATCTAATTTATGGAAGAGGTGTCCAGCTGGACGAGGTTACCACTCAAAAAACGAGTCCAGCCGCGGCATCAGGCAGATCAGTGTTCCTGCCGCGCCGATCACGCCTGCCATCATCACTATCGCCGCCACCGTCAGATCCCCGCGTCATCTCTTCGCAGCCATAACGCGGAAGAGGCTTGGGAAGTTTCACCGTCTGGACATGGCACGCGAGGGGAGTTCAGAGGGCCGTCACCACTTCAGGAAGCGGTCGGCGCTCGGCCGTGCGGCAACGGTGAGGGCGATCGCGCCAAGGGCGCCGATCAGCATGATAGAGGCAGCGAGAATCATAACAGTTACTCCACGACGCAGATTCAGGGACGTCTTCTGAACCAACGAGTGGGAACGATGGCGTGTGCCGTGCGGCAGATTGGCGTGCTCGGAAAGAGTTTGGACCGGAACCCGGCTGGAACGTCGGTCTCAGCTATCCCGGCCGATCCCCAACCCCCGCAGGAGATCACCGATCGGATCGATCCGAGCGGCCTGCTGCGGCTGCGTTGCGGCCGTCGCTGTGCCCGAAGCCGGCAATGCGGTGGAAGTCTCGGCAGCCAGAGCCGGCCGCAGCCGCGTCGCGACCTTTGCAGCACGGTGACGCCGCACGGCTTGCACCCGCTGGGTCGTGTCGGCCCCCGCGAGGTCGTCGGCCGCCAGGAGCGCGACCATCTCCGGTGACAGCAGCGTGAAGGTCGCGGGCTTCGGCACCGGCACGCCTCCGCTGTATCGAGGCGGATCGGCCCAGGTGGAACCTTCGGCCGCCTCGGCGCTGCTGACGATCAAGCTCTCGGCGCGCGACGATGTCGGTGCCGAATTCTGCGTTCTCACCAGAGGCGAGGTCGCGAGAAGACCGAACACCATGACGGCGGTGGTCGCGAAGAGGGCTCTATAGTGTTCCATGCTTGCGAAACGTACCGCCAAGGTTCTGGTTCCGGCGCTTCGAATCTGTCATCGCGAGATTCGAATCATCCACCTGCCGCGTGCCCCGGAGCCTGAAGGGGCCTCGGCGGAACGTTCCGAACCGCTCTCGCCAACCCGGCCGTCGTGCCGCGGTTTCGATCCGGCGCCTCGGCCTGCATGCGCTTGACGCCCCCTCCGCCCGCCATGCTAGAGACCGCGCTCGACGCAAAGGCCCCCAGGGTCCGTTTGTCATCAACCACTTAAGCAGCGCTCCGAAAGCATCCGGCCCGGAGCGCACCTGTCCGGGCGTCGTCGCGCTTTCGCGGCGCTCGTTCGGATCGCAGCCCCTCTCGCCCCGGTGACTGTTTGAGGACCCTCCTCGATCTCCTGCGGGTGATGCGGCGACACGACCGACGGCAGCTCCTGCTGCTGGGGCTCGGGCTCGGGCTCGCCGCCCTGCTCGAAGTGGTCGGCGTCGCCTCGGTGCTGCCGTTCCTCACGCTGGTCGGCGATCCCGGTGCGGCCGCGCGAATCCCCTATCTCGCCAACCTCCGCGACGCCTTCGGCCTCGCCGACGACCGCACCTTCCTGCTCGCAACCGGGTTTGCCGCGCTCGCCGCGATCCTGCTGACCAGCGCAGTGAATGCCGCCTTCGCCTATGCGCAACTCCTGTTCGCCCACATGGTCGGCTATGGTTTCGCCCGGCGCCTGCTCGCCCGCTACGTCGATCGCGAGCGCCTGTTCTTCGCGCATGCCAACAGCGCCGAACTCGCCAAGAACGTGCTGAGCGAGACCGATCGCCTCGTCGTCGGCGTGCTCACCCCAGCCATGGTGATCGCCTCGCGCGGCGCCTCGGCGCTGGCGGTTGTGATCTTCCTGATCGCCTACCAGCCCCGGCTCGCGCTGATCCTCGGCGGCGGCTTCGGCGGGCTCTACGTCGCGATCTATGTCGTAATGCGGGCCCGACTCTCGCGGCTCGGCACCCGGGCGGTGGCGGGCAACGAGGGCCGCTACCGTGTGGTGCAGGAGACCTTCGGCGCGCTGACCGAACTCAAGCTCTACGGTCGGGCCGAGACGTTCACGAGCAGCTTCGATGCGCCGGCGCGCTCCTACGCCCACGCCCTCGCCTCGAGTCTGGTCACCGGGCAGTTGCCGCGCTTCGTCATCGAATCGCTCGCCTTCGGCGGCGTGATCGCCGTGGTGCTGTTCGCGCTGACGCAAGGAATCGACACCGCCGGCATGCTTCCGCTGCTCGGCCTGTTCGCCTTCGCCGGCTACCGCATGCTGCCGGCCTTCCAGAACATCTTCACCTCCGTCTCGCAGTTGCGCTTCCACCTGCCCGGCGTGCGCCTGATCGTCGATGCGTTGGCAGGGGAGCGAGAGCGCACGTTTCGCACGGCCGAGCGCTTGCCCTTCGCGCAGGCGATCCGTCTGGAGGATGTCGCGTTCGACTACGAGCCCGGTCGTCCGACCCTGCGCGGCATCGACCTGACGATCGCTGCGCACACCACCGTCGGCCTCGTCGGCCGCACCGGCTCGGGCAAGTCGACGCTGGTGGGCCTGATCCTCGGCATTCTCACGCCGACGCGGGGACGCATTCTGGTCGACGGCCATCCGCTCGATGCCGACAGCCTGCCGGCTTGGCAGAACCGGATCGGTTACGTGCCCCAGGACGTGTTTCTGATCGACGGCAGCATCGCGCAGAACATCGCTCTCGGCATCCCGCCGGACAGCCTCGACCGGGCAGCCGTGGAGCGCGCCGCGCGGCTCGCGGGCGCGCACGATTTCGTCGCAGCCCTCTCCGCGGGCTACGATACCGGTGTGGGCGAGCGCGGTGCCCGGCTCAGCGGCGGCCAGCGCCAGCGCATCGGCATCGCCCGCGCGCTGTACCACGACCCTGATGTCATCGTGTTCGATGAGGCGACCAGTGCGCTCGACGGCGAGACCGAGGCCGCGGTGATGGAGGCGCTCGGCGCGCTCGGCGGCACACGCACGATCATCATGATCGCCCATCGCCTCACCTCGCTGCGCCGGGCCGATACGGTCCACGTCGTCGAGGACGGACGGATCGTCGCCTCGGGGCCGCCCTCGCAGGTGATCGCGGATCCCGCGGTCTCGCCCCGCCTGCGGACGTCGTCGTGGCCCCGGCCCGGTAGCGGTCCCGCCCCGGCCCGGCTATCGCTTCGAAGCGAAGCAGACGCTTGGGGGGCAAGGGCAATGGACGGGACGGTCGAGATCCGTGCGGATGACGGCAGCACGGCGCGGATCGCGCTGCACGGCGCCGAGCCGGTCTCCTGGCAGGTCGAAGGCCGCGAATATCTCTGGAGCGGCGATCCGGAGCACTGGAACCGCCATGCGCCCTGGCTCTTCCCCGTCGTCGGCGCCTCGTCCGGCGGCAGTGTGCAGGTGGATGGCCGGCGCTACCCGATGGCCCAGCACGGCTTTGCCCGCGACCTCCCTTTCGCGGTTGTCAGCCAAAGCGAGGACGCGGTTTCCCTGTGCTTGACCGACAGCGAGGCGACGCGGGCGCACTACCCCTTCCCGTTCCGGCTGACGATCGACGCCCGCATCGCAGCGAAGACCCTCGCCTTCGAGATCCGGGTCGAGAATCCGGGTGAGAGCGCCCTGCCCTACGCCCTCGGTTTCCATCCAGCCTTTCCCTGGCCGTTTGCCGGGGGCGAGCGTCGCGCCGATGGCGGCTACGCGGTTCTGTTCGAGGAGGCGGAACGGCCGTTCGTCCCGGAGGTCGGCGCGGGCGGGCTGCTGGTGCGCAGCGAGCGGGAACTGACCCTCGACGGCGCGCGCCTCGACCTCGATCCCGACCTTTTCAGCGAGGCCCTGGTCTTCCTGAACGCGAAGAGCCGGGCGATGCGCTTCGTATCGCCGAGCGGCCGAGCCATCGCCATGCGGATGGAGGACTTTCCCCATCTCGCGGTCTGGACCAAGCCGACAGCGCCGTTCCTGTCGCTGGAAGCCTGGACCGGACACGCCGACTGGGCCGGCTTCGAAGGCGCTTTGGAGAACCGCGATTCGCAGCGCCTGCTGGCGCCGGGCGCAAGCGCCCGGCACGGGATCGCGCTGGCGATCGAGGGGTGAGCCTGAACGTGCTCAGTCGACGGCGATGATGACGTCGGAGCTCTTGATCACGGCATAGGCTTCGCCGCCGACCTTCAGCCCCAGCGAATCGACCGATTCGTTGGTGATGGCCGAGGTGACGATCTGACCGTTGGCGATCTCGATCTTCACATGGGCCGTGGTCGAGCCCTTCTCGACCGAAACCACCTTGCCCTTGAGGACGTTGCGCGCGCTGAGCTTCATCGACGGGTGTCTCCGCTGTTGAGATGGCCCTCCCTGCCCCAGCGGCAGCAGGCCGGCAAGCGAAGACGAAATGCTTTCCCCTCACGCTTCGGGGACGTCGTCCTCGCCGGGATCAGCCTCTTCGGAAACACGGCGGCGGCAGCCCCATTCGGCGAGCCGCGCGTTCATCTCGTCGAGAACGAAGTGGCGGGCGCTGTCACGGTCGTAGCCCTCATCGAGAAGGTCGTCGTACTCAGTGAAGCTGTGCCGGGTGAACGCCGTCAGGGCGAGCCAAACCGCGGTCTCCGGCACCGCGCCGCGCAGGCCAGGGCTGCGCAACGCCCGGTCCAGCACCGCTTCCGCCTCGAAATCCGGAAGGCGCGGCGCGAGACGGGCCAACGCCTCGGCCAGAACCGCGCGCCGGTCCGTCGGCGGCGCGGCATGGCTCGGGCGGTCCGGGCTCCCTGCCCTCTTCATGCGACGGCCTCGCCTCGATCCAAGATACGAAAAAGGCGGAGCCTTGCGGCCCCGCCCTTTGCACCAGCGAAAATGAAACGCCTTAGCGCTTCGAGAACTGGAAGCTGCGGCGAGCCTTCTTGCGGCCGTACTTCTTGCGCTCGACGACGCGCGGGTCGCGGGTCAGGAAGCCTTCGCGCTTGAGCGAGGAGCGCAGCTCCGGCTCATAGTAGGTCAGCGCCTTGGACAGGCCGTGGCGCACGGCGCCGGCCTGACCGGAGAGACCACCACCCTTCACCGTGACGGTGATGTCGTACTGATCGACGCGAGACACGATCTCCAGCGGCTGGCGCAGGATCATGCGCAGCACCGGACGGGCGAAGTAGGTCTCGACCGGGCGGCCGTTGACGACCACGGTGCCGTTGCCGGGCTTGATCCAGACGCGGGCGACCGCGTCCTTACGCTTGCCGGTCGCGTAGGCGCGGCCCTGGGCGTCCAGCTTCTGGACGTGGACGGGCGCCTCGTTCTCGGGGTTGCTCGTCTGGGTGTTCGCCCGATTGAGGTCGGCGAGGGACTGAAGGGTCGCCATGATCAAGCGCTCACGTTCTTACGGTTGAGGGAGCCGACGTCGAGCGCCTGCGGCTGCTGGGCCTCGTGGGGATGCGCGGCACCCTTGTAGACGCGCAGGTGGCCGAGGATCTGGCGGAAGAGCGGGCCGCGCGGCAGCATGCGCTCCACGGCCTTCTCGACCACGCGCTCGGGGAACCGGCCCTCGAGGATGAACTTGGCCGAGCGCTCCTTGATGCCGCCCGGATAGCCCGTGTGGTGGTAGTAGACCTTCTGGTCGTACTTGCGGCCGGTGAACTTCACCTTGTCCGCATTGATGACGATGACGTGGTCGCCGCAATCGACGTGGGGCGTGTAGGCGGGCTTGTGCTTGCCGCGCAGACGCATCGCCACGATCGAAGCGAGACGGCCCACGACGAGGCCCTCGGCGTCGATCACGACCCACTTCTTGTCGACGTCGGCGGGCTTCAGCGAAGTGGTCTTCATGGCCGATTCCCGTGCCGGTGACGTTGGAAACAAGGCGCCGCCGCGTCGGGTGAGGACGCAGCGGCGTACGACTGGGTCACTAGGGGGATTCTGTGTCTTCGTCAAGGCAGACGCTGAACGCCTCGAAGAGAAAAGCGCAATCCGTGGAAGGCTTTTGCCGTTGCGGTATTTGGATACCGCATCCGGTTCGCCGTCTCGGCGTCTGCTCCTCCGAGGGGATCGCGACGAGCGCGAACGAAAAAGCCCGCCACGGACGGAGCCGGGCGGGCGGAGTTTGGAGATTCGTCCAGGCTTACCTGGAACATAAGGTTGACGGGCTAAAATGCCGTTTAATCCGCCCCATGCGAAAAAAACTTCATATCGCGTTCGGCCCACCGGATTCGCGGGGTGAGGCGTCGATCGTGAGGCGTTTCGGTCAGGCCGCGCCGGCATGCGGAGCCGGCTCCTCCGTCGAGATCGCATCGACCGTGCGCTCCATCGGCTCCGGGCCTCCATCGGCGCGATCGATACGGATCTCCATACCGGTCGGCTGCATCTCGCCGTAGGGCGTCGAGAAGGCGATTTCGGCGGCATCCCGCCCGATACCGATGCGCACGAGGCCGTCGAGATGGGCTTGGCGCGTTGCGTCGAACAGCCACCAGCGCCCGTCGAGATAGGCCTCGAACACGGCGTGGAAGTCGCTGGGCACGAGGCCGTAGGCGTAGCAGCTCACGAACCGGGCGGGGATGCCGAGCCCGCGGCAGAAGGCAGCTCCGAGATGGGCGAAGTCGCGGCAGACGCCGGCACGCATCAGCAGGCTCTCGTCGGCCGTCGTCTCGCCGTCGCTCGAACCACGCCGATAGGCGATGTTGTCATGGATCCAGTTGCAGATCGCATTGACGCGCTGATGGCCCTTCGGAAGGTCGCCGAACTCGGCCTGGGCGAAGGCAGCGAGCCGGTCCGACGAGACGAAGCGGCTCGGAAGCAGGAAGGGAAGGATGTCGAGGGGGAGTTCGGAGACGGGCGTCTCGGAAATCGTCGCCGGGTCGGCCCGCACGACGGTCAGGTCGACCTCGGCATTGTATTCGAGCGAGAACGGGCCGGGCTGCACGTTCACGCCGAGATAGCGGTTCTTGAGGTCCGGCGTGACGTAGACGCGCCGCGCCAAGTCCGGCGCCAGGGTCAGGCTTTCGCGGGCGATGTCGAGGCTTTGCAGCTTCGCGACCTCGACATTGAAGATGAAGGTGGTGGGCGCCTTGACCTCATAGGCAAGACTGCAACCGAGCTTGAATCGCACGGGACGGCTCCGAATTTTGCGGGAAGACGCCCCGTTCGAGCGAGGCGTTTTGCCGCAAACGCGCAGAGATCCGTTCGGCTCCGCTTTCAGGCTGCTTGTTTTTTGCGCTGCAGCAGAAGCACTGTCAGCGAGCGCACGCCCTGCGCCCCGTGGATCAGCACGCCCTCGATGTCGGCCGTCGCGGACGGACCCGTATGGAGCACGGCATAGGCCGCCTGTCCGAAGTCCGGACGCTTATAGGCAGCCTGGATGTTCACGAGGATGTCGGCTGGGTCGAGCAGCACGATCAAGTGCTGGGCGAGATAGGCGACCGCGTTCACGATCAGGTCGTCTTGCGTGAACAGCACCGAGCCGGTCTCGGCGACGCCGAAGCGCGCGCGCACCACCGCCACGTCGACATCGTTGACCTCGGTCGGCTTGGCGACAGCGGCGAGGTCACGATTCCCCGAGAATTCGGGCACGGCGGAGGCGATCACCGCCGCCCCGTCCAGACGCGCCCGCACCGGGGCGAAGGGATCGGACGGGCCGCCCGCACGCTCGACGCGCCCGCCCATCTTGCCCAGACGCTCGGCGAATTCGGCGACGAGATCGTCACCCACCAGCGGTGCGAAGGTCGGCACCTCGGGCAGCGGAAAGTCGCCGGCCGGGCGGTTGGCCTTGAGCCGGCCGAGGATGGCCTCGCGGGCGCTCACGCGTCGCTCCCCTTCTTCATCCGGTTCTGGCGGTACCACGCGCGGAAGCTCTGGCGCGGGGCGTGGGGCATCTCGCGCTTCTTCCCCCAGGTGTTGGCCGGGTTGTAGACGGCAAAGCGCGGCAGGACGCGCAGGGCCGAGTCGGCGGTCTGGATCGCGGCGCGGTACGCGGCGGGACGGCTCAGCACGGCGCCGGCCGCCTTCATCATGCCCTGCTTCAGGAGCGGGATCTGGTGCTCCTCCGCCAGCACCTTGCGCCACGCGAAGATCTGCTCGTGGATGTTGATCTTCACCGGGCAGACATTGGTGCAGGAGCCGTTCATGGTCGAGGAGAACGGCAGGGTCGAGTATTTCCGCTTGTTGAAGGTCGGATCGATGATGAGCCCGATCGGCCCGGAATAGGTCGCGCCGTAGGAGAGGCCACCCGAGCGCCGGTAGACCGGGCAGGTGTTCATGCAAGCGCCGCAGCGGATGCACTTGAGGGAGGTCCAGAACTCCTCCATCGCCAGCCGCTCGGAGCGGCCGTTATCGACCAGCACCATGTGCATCTCGGTGCCGGGCCGCGGCCCGCGGAAATGCGAGGTGTACTGGGTGATCGGCGAGCCGAGCGCCGAGCGCGACAGCAGGCGGATGAACACGCCGAGATGCTCGATCCGCGGGATGATCTTCTCGATGCCGATCGAGTGGATCTGCAGCGGCGGCACGTTGCCGGAGAGGTCGGCATTGCCCTCGTTGGTGCAGGTCACCACCGTGCCGGTTTCGGCGATGGCGAAGTTGCAGCCGGTGAGGCCGGCATCGGCCTTCAGGATCAGCGGGCGCGTGGTCTCGCGCTGGCTCTCGGCGAGGTAGTGGGCGTCGTCGTTGTCGGGGTCGGTACCGAGCGTCCGGGCGAACACCTCGGCGACGTCGAGGCGGGTCTTGTGGACCGCCGGCATCACCACGTGGCTCGGCTCCTCGTCGTCGAGCTGCTGGATGCGCTCGCCGAGATCGGTCTCGATCACGTCGATGTCGTGGGCCGCCATGAAGTGGCGGAAGCCGCACTCCTCGGTCAGCATCGACTTCGACTTCACCAGCGACTTGGCGCCGTGCTTGCGCAGGATGTCGAGGACGATGCGGTTGTGGTCCGCCCCATCCTCGGCCCAGTGGACATGGACGCCGTTGGCCGTTGCGGCCGCCTCGAACTGTTCGAGGTAATGGTCGAGATGGGTGAGCGTGTGCGTCTTGATCTGCGAGGCAATCTCGCGAAGCTCTTCCCACTCGGGGATGCCGTGGGCGGCGACATCGCGCTTGCGGCGCACGTCCCAGAGGCGCTCGTCGTGGGCCTTCTGATGCATCGGCGCGGCAAGGAAGCGCTCGGCGGCCTCCGCCTGATCGATCGGGCGGTTGCCACGCACCTTGGCGCCGCGGGGCTGCGGCTCGCGCGGCGCGTCGGCGCGGATCGGCTTCGAGGCGGCTTCGGCGTGCTGGAGCCGTTCGCCGCCAGGGCCGCGTTCGCTCTCGTCGGAGGGCGCGCGAACCTCGGGGTGGAGCACGTCCTCGGTCTGGCGCGGGGTCAGGTCGTCGGCGCTCATGCGGCGGCTCCGTTCAGCACCTGGGCGATGTGAATGTATTTGAGGCCGACGCCGAGACGCTCGGCGCAGCCCTTCTGGTGCATCAGGCAGGAGGAATCAGCCGAGACCACGTATTCGGCGCCCGCGCGGGCCTGATCGGTCACCTTGTCGTAGCCCATCTTGGCCGAGACCGCGGGCTCGAACACCGAGAAGGTGCCCCCGAAGCCGCAGCACTCGTCGGGCCGGGTCAGATCGACGATCTCCACCCCCTTCACCTTCTTCAGAAGGTTGAGCGGCTTTGAGAAGAACGGCTGGTTCAGTTCGGTCGGCCGGGCATGGCCGATGCCGCGCAGCGCGTTGCAGTTCGAGTGGTAGGCGACCTTGTGCGGGAACTCCGCCCAGGGAAGATCCTCGATCTTGAGCACGTCGTGGAGGAATTCGACGAGCTCGAACGTCCTGGCCCGCACATGCTTGACCGCATCGGTCTGCGGGATGGCGGTGAGGTGCTCGCGCACCTGATGCACGCAGGAGCCGGACGGGGCGACGATGTAGTCGAACCCGGAAAAATTCTTGACGAACAGCGCCTCGGTCGCGGCGGCCTCCTGATGGCAGCCGGTATTGGTCATCGGCTGGCCGCAGCAGGTCTGATCGTAGGGGTATTCGACGGTGAGGCCGAAGCGCTCCAGCAGTTCCAGCGTGGCGATGCCGACCTCGGGCTCGAAGGCATCGACGTAGCAGGGGACGAACAGTCCGATCCGCATGGCGCTCTTCTGATCGTGATTTGAGACGGTTGCCCTGCTTCTCCACCTTGGAACGGTTTCAAGCGGACAGGGGCTGCATACGCCTCCGATCCCCGGTTTCCAAGCGTGCCGCCTTGTCCCGGTCAGTTGGTCACGGGGGCGGTCCGTCCGGCGGCGCGAATACGCTCCAGCACGCTCGCGTAGTTTTCCGGCGTCAGGATTCCGACGAGCTTGTCGCGGATGCGGCCGTCGGGACCGATGATGAAGGTCTCCGGCACGCCGTAGACGCCGAGGTCGATTCCGGCCCGGCCGCTCCCGTCGGCGCCGACCGCCGCGAATGGCAAGCCGTTGCGCTCCAGCCAGCGCCGTCCGGCGTCGCCGGGATCCTTGTAGTCGATGCCGACGAGGCGGATGCCGGGCTCCTGCGCGAGCCGCATCAGCATCGGATGCTCGATCTGGCAGGGGGCGCACCACGAGGCGAAGATGTTGAGGACGGTCACCTGCCCCTTGAGGTCCGCACTCGACAAACCGGGCACGGGCCGGCCGGCGGCCTGAAGGCCCGGCACCGGCTCCAGCGCGAAAGCGGGAACCGGTTTGCCGATCAACGCCGAGGGCAAAGCCGCAGGATCGGCGCCCGAGCGCAGCCGGACCAGGAAGGCGACGGCCAGGATGGCGAAGACGAGCACCGGCAGCAGCGCGAGCAGCGAGCGGCGGGGGCGCTCCCCGGTGCCGGGCGGGGTCGCTTGCGGGGTCTGCGCGTTCACGGGCGACTTCCCCGCTCGTCCTGCAGCTCGGCGAGCGCGCGGCGCTGCGCCCGCCCGTCCCACCAGCCGTTGAGGGCCAGGGCGCCGAGCACCAGGGCCGCGAAGCCGTAGGAACCGACGATGAAGGGGGCGTAAGGTCCGAATTCCATGGCAGGTCTCAGAGTGATCGTCCCATCGATCGTCCTAGAGCCGTATCCGACTTGATTGCATCAGGCCGGCGTCTCTAGGTCTTAGTGTCAACGCGCTTTCTTCCGCCGAACCGGCGTCCACTTCGTCGGAAAGCGCTCTAGATCGCTTGGCCCACGGGAAGGGTCGTCGCCGCGCGCGTCATCGGTGCGGCATCCTGCACGCCGGCATCGAGCCGCTCCGCCTGCCGGATCAGCAGCGTGCGCACCCGGCGGCGGTAGATCTCGGTGCGCATTGCCTGAAGATGCAGCGTGATGCCGAGCAGGGTCATCGCGAGAACCATCTCGAGCAGCGGGTAGAGCATCGAGGAATCGATGGACGAGCCGCCCATGCGCAGGATCGAGGCCGGCTGATGCAGCGTCGACCACCAGTTCACAGAAAATTTGATGATCGGCAGGTTCACCGCGCCGACCAGCGTCAGGATCGAGACCGCGCGCGCCGCCCGGCTCGGATCCTCGATGGTCCGCCATAGGGCGATGATGCCGCAATAGATCAGGAACAGCACCAGCATCGAGGTCAACCGCGCGTCCCAGACCCAGTAGGTCCCCCACATCGGCTTGCCCCAAAGCGAGCCGGTGACGAGGCAGATCAGGGTGAAGGCCGCACCGATCGGCGCGGCGGCGCGCTGCGACACGTCGGCGAGCGGGTGGCGCCAGACCATCGTGCCGATCGCCGAGAGCGTCATCGCCCCATAGAAGCCCATGCCGAGAATCGCGGCAGGGACGTGGACATACATGATCCGCACGGTGTCGCCCTGTTGGTAGTCGGGCGGCACGACGAAGAAGGTCAGGTACAGCCCGGCGGCAACGAGCAGGGCTGACGCCGCCGCGAGCCAGGGCATGGCCGCACCCGACCAGCGCAAGAAGTGGCCCGGATGGGCGAGGCGGTTCCAGAGAGCGGTCCACATGGACGCCTCCATACCGCCGAGTGCGCTGCAGCAGCAATGCGCGCCAACGTCCCGTCCGGCGTCCGCTTTTTGTGCGGGCGGACTGCGAAACATTTGTGCAACGCGATAACGGAACGCGTGGTAATCATAAGAATTAACGCTTGGTCCCGCTCAGTCTCTATTTTCGGGGATTGAAAATCGAAGTCACGAGCTGCCGCATGCTGATCAAGGCCGGTTACGACATCACCTTCGAGACTGATGCTGCAACGCCGATCTCGCTGCTCCTCAGCCTTCACCCCTCCCGCGAGGGCGATCTGCGCAGCCCGCAAGACATCGTCTTCGATCCGCCGATTCCGCAGCGGCAGACGCTCGATTCCTTCGGCAACGTCTGCACCCGCATCGTCGCGCCGCCGGGCCGCCTTTCGATCTCGGCGGATTTCCTGGTCGCCGATTCGGGCCTGCCCGACGCGGTCGCGCCGGAGGCCGCCCAGATTCCGGTGGAGGCCCTACCCGACGACGTGATGCTCTACCTGATGGCGAGCCGCTACTGCGATACCGATAAGCTGGCCGGGATTGCGTGGCCGCTCTTCGGCCAGACGCCGCAGGGTTGGGCGCGGGTTCAGGCCATCGTCGATTACGTGCACGAGCGCATCCGCTTCAATTATATGCAGGCGGATGCCACCCGCTCGGCCTTCGACGGCTACCAGCAGCAGGTGGGCGTCTGTCGCGATTTCGCGCATCTCGCCGTCGCGTTCTGCCGCTGCATGAACATTCCGGCGCGCTACTGCACCGGCTATCTCGGCGATATCGGCGTGCCGCCCGTGCCCGATCCGATGGACTTTTCGGCGTGGTTCGAGGTCTATCTCGGCGGGCGCTGGTACACCTTCGACGCCCGCCACAACACGCCGCGGATCGGCCGCATCGTCATGGCGCGCGGTCGCGACGCGACGGATTGCGCGATCTCCACGAGCTTCGGCGCGGCGCGGCTGATCAGCTTCGCGGTTCACACCGATGCGGTGGCGGATGGGACGAAGGCCGATCTGGTGCGGGCTGCGTAGCCTTACGCCATCACCTGATCGGCCACCGCCTCAGCCAGCGAGAGCGCGGAGGTGAGGCCCGGACTTTCGATCCCGAAGAGTTGCACCAAGCCTGGCCATCCGTGCTCGCCGGGGCCGTCGATGCGAAAATCCGCAGCCGGCTCGCCGGGGCCGCTGAGCTTCGGTCGGATGCCCGCATAGTCCGGCATCAGGCGTCCATCCGGCAGGCCGGGCCAGTAGCGCCGGATTGCCGCCTCGAAGCGCTCGGCGCGTCCCGGATCGACCGCGTAGTCGGGGGCGTCGACCCACTCGACATCGGGCCCGAACCGCATGCGTCCGGCGAGGTCCAGGGTCAGGTGGATGCCGAGGCCTCCCTCGACGGGGGCCGGGTAGATCAGCCGCGTGAAGGCCGGCCGGCCGCTGCATCCGAAATAGCTGCCCTTGGCCAGAACCTGCCGGGGGATGCCGTCCGCCGCCATTCCCTCGATCCGGCGGGCGATGGCCTGCGCGCCGAGGCCCGCGGCGTTGATGAGACAATCGACCTGCAGCACGTCCGGTGCCTCGCCGCAGAAGCGGACCTCCCAACGACCATCCCGGCGCTCGGCCGCTTCGATCGGGGTACTCAACGCCAGCACGCCGCCCGCATCTTCGACATCGCCGAGGAGTGCCAGCATCAGAGCGTGGCTGTCGACGATGCCGGTGGCGGGGGAATGGAGCGCGGCGACGCAGGACAAGGCCGGCTCCAGAGCCACAGCCTCGGGGCGTTCGAGCCAGGTCAGGCCCTCGACCCCGTTCTCGGCCCCGCGGGACAGGATCGTTTCGAGCGCCGGGCGCTCCGCCTCCTGCGTCGCCACGATCAGCTTGCCGCACAGTCGGTAGGGCACGCCGTGGCTCTCGCAGAATTCGACGAGACGGCGGCGCCCCTCGACGCAGTGGCGGGCGCGCAGCGAACCGGGGGGATAATACATCCCGCCGTGGATCACCTCCGAACTGCGGGCGGACACGCCGGTGCCGATCGCCGCGGCGGCCTCAGCCACGATCACCGCGGTGCCGCGCAGCGCGAGGGCCCGCGCGATCGCAAGCCCCACCACCCCCGCCCCGACGACAAGTGCCTCCATGCCTCCGGCCTGCCTCACGAACGTTCGGGCCGCCGCACCACGACGCGAATTCGGCGGCCTCCGGAAAAACAGGCCTTACGGCCAAGAGGCGGACGAGCTTGCTCGCCTCAGTTCTTGCTGTCGAGCGGGCGTCCGAGGAGGCGGGCGAACTCGGCCTCGATCTCCTCCACCGAGAACGGGTTCTGCGCCTGAGCGGCGGGCTCCGGCGGCTCGGCCTTCGCCGGCTCCGGCTTGGACGGCTCGGGTCTGGCGGGCTCCGGCCTCGGCGGCTCAGCCTTGAAAGGTTCGGACTTCACCGCATCCGGCTTGGGCGGCGCCACGAACGGCGGGGGTGCGACGGGCTTGGCGGGGGCCGCAGGCTTCGGTTCGGGCCGGGGCGCTGCCACCACCGGGGTGGGAGCCGGCTGCGGCCGAACTGGCGGCGGCGGGGCGGGCATGGGCGGGGCCGGCTCAGCTGCCATCGCCGCGGCGACCGGATCGATCGGCGCGGGCGCCGGCTCGGCCGGTTTCCGTGCCGGAGGGGGCACCTCGACAGGGTCCGCAGGCGGGGGCGTGACCGCGGACGAGGGCCGCTTCAGCGCCACCTGAAGCTGCCGGGCCATATCCGAGAGAACGGCCGGATCGACCGAGCGCGGCCCACGGCTGGCCATGACCGGCGGCTCCGGCACCGGTTCCGGCACCGGCTCGACCGAGGCCGGTTCCGGTCGCGCGGAGCGCTCGGACGCGACCTCCGGGCGGGGGGAGACCACCGGCGGCGCCGTGCGTCGCATCAGGCGGCTGACCGGCGAGACCGGCCGCGCCGGAGCGTCGGCGGGCAACACCTCGGGCTCGAACAGGCCGGGATCGAGCGGCGGCGCCCGGTCGAGGGCGGCCTGGGCGCCGGACACCGCCGAGGGCACCACCTCCGGCATGGCGAAGGTCGGGGGCATCGGAGAGTCGAGGAAGGGATCGGTGCGCGGCTCCAGCGCCGGATCGCTGATGCCGGCCTCGCCGCCGGGCCGGGCGCTCCCGTCCGGCGCATAGCGGCTGCCCGCGCCGCGCTGGATGTGGCGCTCGATCACCACGTCGTTGGGGCCACCGACCAGCAGCAGGTGCTCCACGTTGTCCCGCCGCAGCAGGATGAGTTGGCGCTGCCGGTCGAGTTCGTAGATGTCGACGATGCCGAGCCGCGGCTGGCGTCCGCGCTGGCCCGCATTCGCGGAGAGCGTGAGCCCGCGCCCGGACAGCCGCATGAACAGCAGCGCGGCAATCAGGAACAGCACCAGGATGGCGAGGAAGATCACCAGGAACTGCAAGGCGTAGGAGCCCTCGGAACTGAAGAACGCTTGCAAGACCCGCGTCTTTCTAAGTCGGGGCTCCGACGCCGCCGCGCGACGTCCGGCGGTGACCGAAGCCGGCGGAGACGCAATCTCGGCCCCACGCATTACACGGCCCGATTATCGCCGCCGCTTCACGCCCCGGCAACGTATGTTGACACTCCGTTAACAACTCGGTGCAGCCGGCCGCGGCCATTCCGGCATCCGCGGCGGCGTGCGGCCTCACGGGCACCCGGCAGGTTTTGCCGAGTTAACGGCTCCTTAACCATGTCAGCGGCAGATTCTGCCGGGTTCGGACCTGTGGCTTTCCGAAATCCATCACCGGCCCCGCCGACCCCGAGGCACCATGTCGCTCACCGACCTGCCCCTGCTCGGCATGCTGCGCACCCGGATGCACTGGCATCAGGCCCGCCAGGCCCTGCTCGCCGAGAATGTCGCCAATGCCGACATGCCGGGTTTTCGCCCGCGCGATCTCGCCGAGCCGTCCGCGGCCTCGATGAAACTCGCGACGCCGGTCGCGGCCTCGGTCGGCGGCGACGGGATCGCCCGCACCGATTCCACGCATATCGGGATGACGGCGAGCGCCGGACCGAACGCCGACCCGCGCCGTTTCAAGGGCTTCGAGGTCCGCCCTTCCGGCAACGGGGTGAACCTGGAGGAAGAGATGATGAAGGCCGGCGACAACCAAGCCGATTACCAGCTCGTCGCCTCGCTCTACCAGAAGAGCCTCGACGCCCTGAAAATCGCCGTCGGCAAGCGCTGACATCGCTCGCTGACATCGCTGAACGGGGACCGTCATGGATTTCTTGAAGAGCCTCGGCATCGCCGCCTCCGGCCTGAAGGCGCAGTCCGGCCGGATGCGCATCATCGCCGAGAACATCGCCAACGCCGATTCCACCGCCCAGACCGCGGGCGGCGATCCCTATCGGCGCAAGATCCCGACCTTCACCAGCCGCTTCGACAACGAACTGAACGCCAGCGTCGTCGAGGCCGGCCGGGTGCGGCGCGATCCCACCCCGTTCCGCACCAAGCACGATCCCGGCAACCCGGCTGCGGATGCGCGCGGCGAGGTGCGCTTGCCCAACGTCAACGGGCTGATCGAGAACATGGACATGCGCGAGGCCCAGCGCTCCTACGAGGCCAACCTCAACATGGTGACCGCCACCCGGCGGATGATCTCCCGCACCCTCGAGATCCTGAAGGCGTAGCCCCGATGACGACCTCCGCCTTCGCCGCCGGCGCCTACGGCGCGGCCCAGAGCCTCGCCCGCCCCGGCGCTGTCAAACCCGTTCAGGGCATGGCCCAGGGCCTGACCGCACCGGGCGGCTTCACCGGCTTCCTGCAGCAGAGCCTCGACAACGTCGCGCAATCCGGCGCGCAGGCCGACCGCGCCGCCCTCTCGGCGGCCACCGGCAAGGCCAACGTGGTGGATGTGGTGACGGCGGTGGCCGAGAGCGAAACCGCCCTCCAGACCCTGGTTGCCGTGCGCGACCGCGTGATCTCCGCCTACGAAGAGATCATGCGGATGCCGATCTAGTTTTTCGGCCCCTCGGCCCGCAGGCGGGACGAGGGGAGGCCGTCGATGCCCCGCAGAGCAGACGAAAAGTCCAAAGCCCCATGACCGGCCTCGCCATCCTCGACATCGCCCGCGACGGCATCTTCGTCTTCCTGAAGGTGGCGGGGCCTATGATGATCGTCGCCCTCGTCGTCGGCTTGATCGTGTCGCTGTTCCAGGCGCTGACGCAGATCCAGGAGCAGACGCTCATCTACGTGCCGAAGATCGTCGCGGTGTTCGGGGTGATGCTCTTGATGCTGCCCTTCATCGGCGACGCCATGGCCGCCTACATGGCCCGGATCGCCGCCCGGATCGCCGCGGGCGGATGATGCGGCGGCAGCGCCGACCGGCCCAAGCGTGTAGGATGAGCCGGCATGACCACGCCGCTCGACTTGCTGCTGCCCGGCCTCGCGGCGGCCTTCCTCATCACTTTCGCCCGGGTCGGCACGCTGATGATGCTGATGCCGGGATTGGGCGAGCAGCTCATCGCGAGCCGCCTGCGGCTCGCCCTCGCTCTACTCGTGACACTGGTCCTGTTCCCGACCGTGCGACCGATGCTGCCGACCGGCAATGCGGCCTTGGCGGCGCCCTCCCTGATCGGACTGCTGATCGGCGAGATCCTGATCGGGCTGATGCTGGGCCTCTGCGTGCGCATGATCGTCGCCGCGCTCCAGACGGCGGGCGTGGTGATCTCGCAGCAGCTCGGCCTGTCCTACGCCATGACCGTCGATCCGACGATGGGCGGCCAGCAAGCGGCGATCGGCAATTTCCTGGCGATGCTCGGCGTCACGCTCATCCTGGCGACCGATCTGCACCACGTCGCCCTCGAAGCGATCGGGCGCAGCTACCTCCTGCTGCCGCCGAGCGGCGTGCCGGCGATGGCGGATGCGGCCAAGCTCGCGCTCGATGCCTTCAGTCGCAGCTTCGCCCTGGCGGTGCGGATCTCCGGGCCGTTCATCGTGTTCGGCATCCTGTTCAATCTCGGCCTCGGCGTGCTCTCCCGGCTGATGCCGCAATTGCAGGTGTTCTTCCTCGCGGTTCCCGCTTCGGTGATCATCGGCATGATGCTGCTGGTCGGAGCGCTCGGCCTCATCATGGGGCTGTTCCTCGACGATCTCGGCCGCTATCTCGGCGCGTTCCTCGGGCGCTGATGTTTCAGGCGCCCGCCTCTTGTGTCCGCATCGTCTTTCTCCGAAAGCCGGAGACCACCTTTCGGGACGATGCGCTGATCCGGAACCGGGGAGCCTGAGCCGGTGTCCGACGAGACCGACGACGAGGACAAGACCGAAGACCCGACGCCACGGCGCATCGAGCAGGCGATCGAGCGCGGCGACGTTCCCAACTCGCCTGAGATCAACACCTTCTTCATCCTAGCGGCCTTCACCCTCGCCCTGATGCTCTCGGCCCGCCCGGTGGCGGAGGGACTGACCCGCGACATGCGCGGCTTCCTCGAACATGCCGGCGGCCTGCCCTCGGATTCGGGCACCTATCTCGGCGTGGCTTTGCGCGCGGCTTGGGTCTGTGCCAAGGCGCTCGCCGTGCCGCTGGGCATCGCGATGCTCGCGGCCATCGCCGCCGGCCTGATCCAGCACCGGCCGATCTTCACCGCCGCGAGCCTGATGCCGAAATTCGCGCGCATCTCGCCGATGGCGGGCGCCAAGCGCCTGCTCGGCATGGATGCCTGGGTGAATTTCGGCAAAGGGCTCGCCAAGATCATCGTGGTGGGCACCATCGCCGGGACGATCCTGTGGAGCGAGCACGACCGGGCGGAATCCTTCGCCCAGCTCGATCCCGGCGTCGCGCTCCAGGGCACCCTGACGCTCGCCCTCAAGATGATGGGCGGCATGCTCGCGGTCTACGCGGTGATCGCGCTCGGCGACGCGCTCTACCAGCGGAACCGCTGGCACAAGCGCCTGCGCATGACCAAGGAGGAGATGAAGCAGGAGCACAAGGAGAGCGAGGGCAGCCCCGAGGTGAAGGCCCGGATCCGGCAGTTGCGCCAAGCCCGCGTGAAGAAGCGGATGATGGCCGCCGTGCCCACCGCCACCGTGGTGGTGACGAACCCGACCCACTTCGCTGTGGCCCTGCGCTACGAGGCCGGGATGGCCGCACCGATCTGCGTCGCCAAGGGCGTCGACTCGCTGGCGCTGCGCATCCGCGCCGTCGCCGCCGACCACGACGTGCCGGTGATGGAGAACCCGCCGCTCGCCCGCGCCCTCCACGCCACGGTCGAGGTCGATGAGGAGATTCCCGCCGAGCACTATCGCGCAGTTGCGGAGGTCATCGGTTTCGTGCTTCGCCTTCGCCGAGCCGCCTGAGGCTCGATGCGGTTCCGCATGGGACGGCGAAGTCGTTCAGGCGCCACGGTTTATGCACCATTGTCCGGCAATGCTCCGGCAAAAGGCGCGGCATTTGACGACCCACAGGGCTCGCAGCAGCCATGTGCCGTCCGTGTGCGAGGGATGGGTAGGGCCTGATGGCTGAGGTCAGCGGACCAGCGGTGCCGGCGTCCGGTTCGATCGATCGTTCGGAACGGCCCGGCCGGGTCGGCCTGCTGCTGATGCTGGCGGGCCTGCTCGTCGGCGCGGTGGTGGGCTTGTCTTTCGTCGCCAACGAGCAGGCGCAGCCGCTCATCCTCGCCCTGCTGGCGCTGCTCGCGATGGCGGGCGTGTTCTTCCTGTTCGCCCTGGCGATCGGCGCGCTTCAGCTCGCCGGCCCGGCCTCGCGCGACGACATCACCCGCGCCATCGTCGACGCTGCCCCAGAGGGCAAGCTCGTCGTCGAGGATAACGGGCGGATGATCTACGCCAACGAGGCCTATATGCGCCTTGCCGGCGGCGACAGCTTCTCGAATCTCCGCTCCATCGAGCGCATCTTCGTCGGCGCGCCGGAAGTCTCGGAGGCGGTCTATCGGCTCGCGCAGGCATCCCGCGACGACCGCGCCTATGCCGAAGAGATCCGGATGTCGCCGCCGCCGGGTGGCGCGGCGGACCGCGACTTCGCGTGGTACCGCATCGCAGTTCGGCCGATCCCACGCCACCGCGGCTCCGCCGCGCTCTGGACGGTGAGCGACATCACCCACGAGCGCGAGCGCCAGGAAAACGTCTTCCAGGAACTCCAGCACGCGATCGACTATCTCGACCACGCCCCCGCGGGTTTCCTGTCGATCGATGCGGCCGGCTCGATCGTCTACATGAACGCGACGCTCGCCTCCTGGCTCGGCTACGACCTCGCCACCGTCGGCTCCGGCGGGCTGAAGCTCCTCGAGATCGCACCCGGCGCCGACATGCTCACCGCCTCGCCGGGCCTGCCCGGCGAAGTGCGCACCGACCGCTACGATATCGACCTGCGCCGCCGCAACGGACAGCCGCTGCCGACGCGGCTCTACCATCGCGTCGCCTACGGGCAGGACGGGGCGCCCGGCCCCTCGCGCACCTTCGTGCTCAACCGCTCCGCCGGATCGGATGCCGACGAGCCGCAGCGCGCGGCCGAGGTGCGGCTCGCCCGCTTCCTCAACAATAGCCCGATCGCCATCGCCACCCTCGACCGGGACGGCCGCGTGATCCGCGCCAACACCTCGTTCGTTCGCCTGTTCGCCGGCATGCCGCGCCAGCCCGCGGCGGAGGGTGGCCGCGACGCACCCGATCCGATGATGCGCGACGCGGTGCTGGAGCGCGACCGTGGCGTCATCGAGGGCGCGCTCGCCCGCGCCGCCAACGGCTTCGGCGGCCTCGATCCGATCGAGGTCGGCCTGTCCGGGCCGGGTGATCGCTCGGCCCGCGTCTGGATGAGCCCGGCGGATTCCGACGGGACACCGAGCCCCGATGCCGAGGCCCGGGCCGGCAGCGATGGCGACCATGAACGGGTGATTCTCTACGCCCTCGACACGACGGCTCAGCGCCAGCTCGAACAGCAGGTCGCCCAGACCCAGAAGATGGACACGGTGGGCCAGCTCGCCGGCGGCATCGCCCACGACTTCAACAACGTGCTCCAGGCGATCATCGGCTACTCGGACCTCCTGCTCGCGAGCCACCGGCCGACGGACCACGCCTTCCAAGACATCATGCAGATCAAGCAGAACGCGAACCGGGCCGCATCCCTGGTGCGCCAACTGCTGGCCTTCTCCCGCCGCCAGACTCTGCGTCCGGAGGTGATGGATGTCGGCGAGGCGCTCTCCGACCTGACGCTCCTGTTGAAGCGCCTGCTCGGCGAGCGCGTGCAGCTCGATTTCCGCCACGGCCGCGAGATCTGGCCGATCAAGGCCGACGTGAACCAGTTCGAGCAGGTGATCGTGAACCTCGCGGTCAACGCCCGCGATGCGATGCCGGGCGGCGGAAGCCTGACGATCCGCACCGCCAACTGCCCGGTCGATGGCGAGCGGCCGGTCGGTATCCCGGCGGGCGATCACGTCATGATCGAGGTGACCGATACCGGCGAGGGCATCCCGCCAGAGGTGCGTCAGAAGATCTTCGAGCCGTTCTTCACGACCAAGGAGATCGGCAAGGGCACCGGGCTCGGGCTCTCGACGGTGTTCGGCATCGTCAACCAGTCCGGCGGGGCGATCGACGTGCAGTCGACGGTGGGCGAAGGCACCACCTTCCGCATCTACCTGCCGCGCCACGAGCCCGGCATCGAGGCCCTGCCCGAGCCGCTGCCGCCACCGCGAACCGCCTCCGGATCGACGACGATCGGCGCTTCCGAGCGTTCCGAGCCGAAGCCCGCTGCCGGCGACGAGACCGAACCGAAATCGGCGACGGAGTCCGGCTCTCCCGCCACTCGTCCCCCGGAGCCGCCGCCGAAGCCTGCGGCGGACCATACCGGCCAAGGCACCGTCCTGCTCGTCGAGGACGAGGACCCGGTCCGTGCGGTCAATTCCCGGGCGTTGTCGGCCCGCGGCTACACGGTGCTGGAGGCGGCCTCCGGCATCGAGGCGCTGCGCCTGATCGAGGAGCATGCCGACGGCATCGACGTGGTGGTCTCCGATGTCGTGATGCCGGAGATGGACGGGCCCACCCTGCTGCGCGAGCTGCGCAAGCACATGCCCGACCTCAAGGTGATCTTCGTCTCCGGCTACGCGGAGGACGCCTTCCGCAAGAACCTGCCCGAGGGCGAGACCTTCAACTTCCTTCCCAAGCCGTTCAGCCTCAAGCAGCTCGTCGAGACGGTGAAGCAAACGATGGCGAGCTGATCGCGGCGGGGGAAGTTCCACTTTTCGCGACAGGCGATCGGCCCCCGAATTCGCTCAAGGCGACATCCGGGCGGGGCGTTCAACGGTCGGCGTCGTCGCGGTCCATTGCGACCGACGGGCTCGCTTCCACGTTCTCTTCATCGGTGCGTAAGCCGCAACGACGGGCTTGCGCATTGAGAACAAAACAAGTACGAAATCCATCAGCTCCGGCGGATTGAGCGCCGTGCCCCTCCCATGCATAAGGAAGCCTTGCGATGGCCCAGCCTGCGCTGAAGATGGTGGATTCCTCGACAATGGCAGCAGCCGACAAGGACAAGTCCAAGGCGATCGAGGCTGCGCTGACGCAGATCGAGCGGGCCTTCGGCAAAGGCTCGATCATGCGCCTCGGCAAGTCCGACAAGGTGCAGGAGGTCGAGACCATCTCCACGGGCTCGCTCGGCCTCGACATCGCGCTCGGCGTCGGCGGCCTGCCGCGCGGCCGGGTGGTCGAGATCTACGGGCCCGAATCGTCGGGCAAGACGACGCTCGCGCTCCACACAATCGCCGAGGCCCAGAAGAAGGGCGGCGTCTGCGCCTTCGTGGATGCGGAGCACGCCCTCGACCCGGTCTATGCGCGCAAGCTCGGGGTCAACCTCGACGACCTGCTGATCTCGCAGCCCGATACCGGCGAACAGGCGCTCGAAATCACCGACACGCTGGTGCGCTCCGGTGCCATCGACGTGCTAGTGGTCGATTCGGTCGCCGCGCTGACGCCGCGTGCCGAGATTGAGGGTGAGATGGGCGAGAGCCAGCCGGGCCTCCAGGCCCGCCTGATGAGCCAGGCCCTGCGCAAGCTGACCGGTTCGATCTCGCGCTCGAACTGCATGGTGATCTTCATCAACCAGATCCGCATGAAGATCGGCGTGATGTACGGCAGCCCCGAGACGACCACCGGCGGCAACGCGCTGAAGTTCTACGCCTCGGTGCGCCTCGATATCCGTCGCGTCTCGACCCTGAAGGATCGCGACGAGGCCATCGGCAATTCGGTGCGCGTCAAGGTCGTCAAGAACAAGGTCGCGCCACCGTTCAAGCAGGTCGAGTTCGACATCATGTTCGGCGAGGGCGTGTCGAAGGTCGGCGAGCTGATCGATCTCGGCGTGAAGGCCGGCATCGTCGAGAAGTCGGGCGCGTGGTTCTCCTACGACAGCCAGCGCCTCGGCCAGGGTCGCGAGAACTCGAAGGGCTTCCTTCGCGACAACCCCGACATCGCCAACAAGATCGAAGCCTCGATCCGCCAGAACTCGGGCCTCGTCGCCGACCGGATTCTCGAGACGGCCAAGCCGACCGCCGACGATCTCGATGAGGGTGAGGCCTAAAGCGCCTCGCGTCACGGGTAGAACGACAAAGCCCGCCGCGAGCGATCGCGGCGGGCTTTCTTCTGCGCCGAAGGCGAGCGGTCAGGCCGCCGCGTGCCTCGCGTCGAACTCGGCCGCGAAACGGGCGCCCGGCCGGTCCGTGCAGCGATCGACCCAGGCATCGATGGTCGGCTCGCCGGGCTTGCCGAACCAGGCATAGGGCGAGTGCAGAAGGAGGTCGGCGGCACTGAAGTGCTCACCGAGCAGGAAGGGCCTGTCCTTCAACGTTTCCGCGAGCCGTACCTTGATGTCGGCGCTCGTGCGGAAGGTGCGCGCGATGGCGGGATGATCGAGCCCGATGGCCTCCAGCGTCAGGACCGGCTCGACGACGCCGGCGTACCATGCGAGCCAGCCGAGATAGGCACCGCGCTGCGGGTGGCCGGCGGGGATGCTGAGGCCGGTCTTCGGAAACAGCTCGGCCAAATACTGGATGATGGCGCTCGACTCCCGCACCAGGACGCCGTCGTGGTCGAGGAGCGGCACCTTGCCTTCCGGGTGCGGGTTGCGCGGGTCGCGTGCGCCCGAGCCGTCCATGCGCGGGATCGTGACGGTTTCGATCCGCACGGCATCGAGCGCGTCGAGGTCGTTGAGGAGCGCGACGATGCGGGTCGAGCGGCTCTGCGGGGCGTGGAACAGCGTGATCATCGGTGGCCTCTGGCTGGCGGGTTGCCGAGCCAGGGTTTAGTCCAGGGCACCTGCCAGTTTCCGTCAGTTGGGCGATGGCGCGAACCGATCGACTGTTCCGGCTGCTGCACGCGATGCGCGTCCTGCCCTCGCCGGTCACCGCCGCGCGGCTGGCCGAGGAAACGGGCGTGTCGCTGCGCTCCCTCTATCGCGATATCGACAGCCTGCGCGCCGCCGGCGCCCGGATCGATGGCGAGCGCGGCTACGGCTACCGTCTGATCGAGGACGTTGCCCTTCCGCCGCAAACCTTCGATCGAACGGAGATCGAGGCCCTGGTTCTGGGCCTCGCCGAGGTCTGTCATATGGGGGACCCGGCCCTGGCCCAGGCCGCCGTGTCGGCGCTGGCCAAGGTCGCTGCCACCCTGCCCGACCGGGCCGAGCAGCACCTTCTCCACGCGGTCTCGCAGGTTCGCCGCTCCGAGGCCCGTTTCTCCAAGATCCCCGACATGGAGACGATCCGGGCCGGGTGCTGGCGGGAGGAGGCTCTGGCGCTCCGCTACAGCGACAAGGACGGTGCGGTCACCGAGCGGCAGATCCTGCCGCTCTCCATCGTCTACCTCGACAGCAAGATGACCCTGCTGGCGTGGTGTTGCCTGCGCGAGGCGTTCCGCATGTTTCGGCTGGATCGCATCGAAGAGGTGCGGATGGCGGGCACCAGCTTCCGCCCGCGGCGGGTCACGCTTCTGCGCAGCTACCTCGCCGAACTGAGGGGTCGCGCTGGGCCGCGCAATGAGCCGACGTGACTCGCAAAGCTTGGGCCCGTATGAGGGCGCGAGACTGACCGCCGTGCTGTCCTCAGCCGGCTCCCCGACGCGACATGATGTTCGAGCCTATCCGATGAGCGGCGTCAACGAGATCCGATCGACCTTCCTGGACTACTTCCGGGATGCCGGGCACGCGGTGGTACCCTCGTCCTCGCTCGTGCCGAAGAACGACCCCACGCTGATGTTCACCAACGCCGGCATGGTGCAGTTCAAGAACGTCTTCACGGGGGTCGAGAAGCGTCCCTACGTCAAGGCGACCTCTTCGCAGAAATGCGTGCGCGCCGGGGGCAAGCACAACGACCTCGACAATGTCGGCTACACCGCGCGGCATCACACCTTCTTCGAGATGCTCGGCAACTTTTCGTTCGGCGACTACTTCAAGGCCGATGCGATCGAGCTGGCCTGGACGCTGATCACCAAGGAGTTCGGCCTCTCGCCGGAAAAGCTCCTCGTCACCGTCTATGCTGACGACGAGGAGGCCGCGGGCCTGTGGCGGAAGATTGCCGGCTTCTCGGATGAGAAGATCATCCGGATCGGCACCTCCGACAATTTCTGGCAGATGGGCGATACCGGCCCCTGCGGCCCCTGCTCGGAAATCTTCATCGACCAGGGCCCGACGCTGGCGGGCGGACCGCCCGGTTCTCCGGATGAGGATGGCGACCGCTTCCTCGAATTCTGGAACCTCGTGTTCATGCAGTATGAGCAGGTCGAGCCGGGTGTACGGAACTCGCTGCCCCGGCCCTCGATCGATACCGGCATGGGCCTGGAGCGGATGGCCGCCATCCTTCAGGGCGTCCACTCGAATTACGACACCGACCTGTTCCGCGCGCTGATCGATGCGGTGGCCCACGCCGTGTCGCGGGCGCCGGAGCCGTCGACGCGCGCCTCCTACCGTGTCATCGCCGACCATCTGCGCTCGACCTCGTTCCTGATCGCCGACGGCGTGCTGCCGTCGAACGAGGGCCGCGGCTACGTGCTGCGCCGGATCATGCGCCGTGCCATGCGCCACCTCGAACTGCTCGGCGCCCGCGATCCGGTCATGTGCCGGCTCGTGCCGACCCTCGTGCGCGAGATGGGGCAGGCCTTCCCCGAACTCGCCCGCAGCGAAGCGCTGATCTCCGAGACCCTCCGGCTGGAGGAAGGCCGCTTCCGCAAGACCCTGGAGCGCGGCCTCGCCATCCTCGACACCGAGACCCGCGATCTCGCGGCCGGCCAGAACCTGTCCGGCGAGACGGCCTTCACGCTCTACGACACCTACGGCTTCCCGCTCGACCTGACGCAGGACGCGCTGAAGGCGCGCGGCATCGGCGTCGATACGAAGGCCTTCGACGCGGCGATGCTGCGCCAGAAGCAGGCGGCGCGGGCCGCGTGGCAGGGCTCGGGCGAGGCCGCGACCGAGACGGTCTGGTTCGGCATAAAGGAGCGAACCGGCGCTACCGAATTTCTGGGATACGACACGGAAGCGGCCGAAGCCGTCGTCGGCGCCCTGCTGCGCGACGGCAGCGAAGTCGAAACGCTGAAGGCGGGCGAGAACGGCATCGTCGTCGCCAACCAGACCCCGTTCTACGGCGAATCCGGCGGTCAGGTCGGCGATACCGGCACGATCTCCGGACCCGGCCTCCGGGCGCGCGTCACCGGTACGGAAAAGAAGCTCGGCGACCTGTTCGTGCATCACGTCACGGTCGAGGAGGGTACGCTCGCCGTAGGTGCGGCGGTGGAGCTGAAGGTCGATCACGCACGCCGCGCCGCGATCCGCGCCAACCACTCGGCGACCCACCTCCTCCACGAGGCCCTGCGTCAGGTGCTCGGCGACCACGTCGCCCAGAAGGGCTCGCTCGTCGCGCCCGAGCGCCTGCGCTTCGACATCAGCCACCCCAAGCCCATCGACGAGGCGGAGCTGAGCCGCGTCGAGGAGATCGCCAACGCGGTGCTGCTCCAGAATGCGCCCGTGGTCACGAAGCTGATGGCCGTGGACGAGGCGATCGAGTCGGGCGCCCGCGCCCTGTTCGGCGAGAAGTACGGCGATGAAGTCCGCGTCGTCTCCATGGGCCGGCCCGTGGACGACGAGGGCCGTGAGGTCGAAGGCCGCCTGCCGAACTTCTCGATCGAGCTGTGCGGCGGCACCCATGTCTCGCAGCTCGGCGAGATCGGCCAGATTACTGTGCTCGGCGAGAGCGCGGTCGGCGCCGGCGTGCGCCGGATCGAGGCGATGACCGGCACCGCCGCCCGTCGCCACCGCGCCACCGAGAGCCGCACGCTGAGCCAGCTCGCCGGCCTGCTCAAGGCGCCGGTCGCGGACGTGCCGGAGCGCCTCTCCACGCTCATCGAGGAGCGTCGCCGCCTCGAAAAGGAGCTGGCGGATGCGCGCAAGAAGATCGCCATGGGCGGAGCCTCGGGCGGCGGCGACGAAGCCCGCGAGATCAACGGCGTGAAGTTGATGGCCCGGGTGGTCGAGGGCGTTGAGATGCGCGACCTGAAAGGTCTCGCCGACGAGGGCAAGACCCGCCTCGGCTCGGGCATCGTCGCCCTCGTCGGCGTCTCCGCGGACGGCAAGGCCGGGCTCGTGGTCGGCGTTACCGAGGATCTGACCGAGCGCTACGACGCGGTCGGGCTGGTGCGCGCCGGTGCCGGCCACCTCGGCGGCAAGGGCGGCGGCGGACGGCGCGACATGGCCCAGGCCGGCGGCCCGGACGGCGCTGGAGCGGACGCCGCGCTTGCCGCGATCGGGGAGGCCTTGGCCGCGGGCTGACCGGCCTCCGCGCACACGGCGGTCGGGGGGAAGAAAAACATCGTCGCTCGCGGAACGGTGAGCGTGTTCGCGGCTTGGTTGGCGGCCAATCCCCGCCGCCTCCGAGCCTTGTGCCCGGCGCGTCCCGTTTCCCGATCCGGCCCGCACCGGATTCGGGACAGGACGTCAATGTCCTGTGAGCCGATGAAACTCTTTCGCTGCCAGTCCTGCGACAACGTCCTCTATTTCGAGAACCGCTCCTGCGAGCGCTGCGGCCATCGGCTCGCCTACCTGCCGCAGCTCGGCCGTATCTCGGCCCTCGAGCCTGCGGGGGACAACACCTGGACGCCGCTCGCTGCGCCGGATCGCCCGGGCTTCTTCTGCACCAACGCCGCGCACGACGCCTGCAACTGGATGGTGCCGCCGGGTACGACCGACGCCTTCTGCCTCGCCTGCCGCCATAACGGCACCGTGCCGGATGTGAACGACCCGGTGAATCTGGAGCGCTGGCGCGAGATGGAGCATGCCAAGCACCGGCTGTTCTACACTCTGCTGCGCTGGAACCTGCCGCTGAAGACCCGCGCCGAGGATCCCGAGCACGGGCTGATCTTCAACTTCCTGGCCGACTCGCCGGATTCGAGCGGCCCCAAGGTGATGACCGGCCACGAGAACGGCATCATCACCATCGCGCTGGTCGAGGCCGATCCGGCCGAGCGCGAGAAGCGCCGCACCTCGATGGGCGAGCCCTACCGGACGCTCCTCGGCCATTTCCGCCACGAGGTCGGCCACCATTACTGGGACATCCTCGTGCGCGACGCCGGCAAGCTGGAGCCGTGCCGGGCGGTGTTCGGAGACGACTCGCAGGATTACGGCGCTTCGCTCCAGCGCCACTACAATCAGGGTCCGCCGCCGAACTGGCAGGAGAACTTCGTCTCGGCCTACGCCACCACCCACCCGTGGGAGGACTTCGCCGAGACCTGGGCCCACTATCTCCACATCGTCGATACGCTGGAGATGGCGAGCGCCTTCGGCATGCAGGTGAAGCCCAAGGCCGATGTCGAGGGCGAACTCGCCACACGGGTGGATTTCGATCCCTACGCGGCCGAGACGGTCGAGCAGATCATCGATGCGTGGCTGCCCTTCGTCTTCGCGATGAACAGCGTCAGCCGCACCATGGGCGAGGGCGACCTCTATCCGTTCGTGCTCGGTCCGGCGGTGGTGACGAAGCTCGGCTTCATCCACAACCTCGTGCACGGTCGGGTGTAGAAACCCCTCGCAACGATCGCCGACGGACGGGCCTCGCGTCAGGCTCGCCCGGCTTCCGCCGACAGCATGGCGGGATCGATGCCGATCGCCTTCAGGACCTGATCGTACTTGGTGCCGAGCCCCGGATCGAAGATCAGGTCGGGATCGGCCGGGCAGTTCAGCCAGCCATTGGCCAGAATCTCGTTCTCCAGCTGGCCCGCCTGCCAGCCGGCATAGCCGAGCGCCAGCACGGCGTTCGAGGGTCCGCGCCCGTCGGCGATGGCGCGCAGGATCTCCACCGTCGCCGTGAGGCACACGCCCTCGTCGATCTGCAGCGTCGATTGATCGATGTGGAAGTCGGCGGTGTGGAGCACGAAGCCGCGCTTGGCATCGACCGGACCGCCCATCAGCACCGGCATGTGACCGACGCGCTCGCGCAGGCGGATCGCATCGGACTCGCTGGCGATATCGAGCTGGATCAGGAGATCCGGCATGCTCAGATCCGCGACCGGCTTGTTGACGATGATGCCCATCGCCCCGTCCGCCGAGTGCGCGCAGAGATAGATCACCGAGCGCGCGAAGCGCTCGTCGCCGATCCCCGGCATGGCCACGAGGAACTGGCCGTCGAGATAGGCCGTGTCTTTGAGCGAGGGATCGGGCGTCTGCATGGGACTATGCTACTGCGCTGGCCGTCATTGATCCATAAGGCAAACGCGCACGCGGCGCGGCCGTGCCTCGACAGTCGCGCGAAGCGCGTCTAACGGTTCGTGGCTTTTGC
Organism: Methylorubrum sp. SL192; assembly: GCF_026672325.1. Taxonomy (NCBI): domain Bacteria; kingdom Pseudomonadati; phylum Pseudomonadota; class Alphaproteobacteria; order Hyphomicrobiales; family Methylobacteriaceae; genus Methylorubrum; species Methylorubrum sp. SL192. The sequence goes on along the minus strand of NZ_JAPPQV010000003.1, from coordinate 1,788,348 downwards.
GAGGAGAGCACGGATGACGATTCAGGTTGGCGATCACCTGCCCCAGGCCACCTTCCGGGTGAACGGGCCGGACGGTCCGCAGGCCAAGACGACCGACGACGTGTTCAAGGGGCGCCGCGTCGTGCTGGTCGGCGTGCCGGGCGCCTTCACCCCGGCCTGCCACCGCAACCACCTGCCGGGCTTCGTCGCCAAGCGCGAGGAGATCCTGGCCCGCGGCATTGATGCGATCGCCGTGACCTCGGTCAACGACATCTTCGTTCTCAACGCGTGGCAGCAGCAGAGCGGCGCCGAGGGCATCGAGTTCCTGGCCGACGGCAATGCCGAATTCGCCAAGGCGATCGGCCTGGAGATGGACGGCTCGGGCTTTGGCCTCGGCCCGCGCTCCCAGCGCTACGCGATGCTCGTGGATGACGGCGTGGTGCGGATCCTCAACGTCGAGGACACCCCGTCCAAGGCCGAGGTCTCGGGCGCCGAAGCCCTGCTGAAGGTGCTCTGAGCCACCCGACATGAGCCCTCCCCGGCACCGGGGAGGGTTCGAACCGTCTTACTTCTCCCAGCCGTAATCCCGCGCATCGGTCGCGGTGCGGTGGAAGGCGAGACGGCGGTCGTATTCCAGCGGGTCCTTGGGCTGCACCAGGGCGCCGGGCGGCACGTTGAGCCAGTCCACGAGGCGGGTCAGCATGAACCGCATGGCCGCGCCCCGCGCCAGAATCGGCAGCGCTGCGATTTCGGCCGGTTCGAGCGCCCGCACCGCATCGTAGCCCGCGATCATCGCACCCGCCTTGTCGCGGTGGAACGTGCCGTCGGCATCGAAGCACCACGCGTTGAGGCTGATCGCCAGATCGTAGGCGAAGGCGTCGGTGCAGGCGAAGTAGAAGTCGATCAGGCCCGACACGGCGTCGCCGATGAAGAACACGTTGTCGGTGAACAGGTCGGCGTGGATGACGCCGGCCGGCAGCCCTTGCGGCCAGGACGCCTCGAGCCAATCGAGGTCGCCGCGGGTGCGGGCCGCGAGGCCGGGTGCCACGGTGTCAGCCTGCGCTTCGGCCTGCACGAAGAGCGGACGCCACGCTTCCACCGACAGATTGTTCGCGCGCACCATCGGAAAATCGCGGCCGGCGGCATGAAGCCCGGCCAGCGCGGCTCCGAGCGCCCGGCAATGCTCGGCATTCGGGCGGCTCAACGACACGCCTTCGAGGAAGGTGACGATCGCCGCAGGCCGGCCGCAGAGATGCCCGAGGGCCGTACCGGCGCGGTTGCGGACTGGTTGCGGACAGGCGAGGCCGGCCCGTGCCAGATGGCTCATCAAGTTGATGAAGAATGGCAGATCCGCCGCGTTCACCCGCTTTTCGTAGAGGGTGAGGATGTAGTTGCCCGTGCTCGTATGCAGGAAGAAGTTCGAGTTCTCGACGCCTTCCGCGATGCCCTTGTAGGAGAGCAATTCGCCGAGTTCGTATTCTCTGAGGAAGGCGCGCAGCGCCTCGTCGGATACGTCGGTGTAGACCGCCACGGTGCCGCTGCCGGTTTCAGACAAGAGAAAGGGGCGCCATGGGCGCCCCTGGAGGTCGTTCGGCCGGCCTCCGCTCGGGGGCCGGCGTGTCGTCCGCCCTATTCGGCGGCTTCGCTGCGCAGCTCGCGCGGCAGCGGGAAGGACATGTCCTCGACGGTGACCGACACCTGATCCACCGTCACGTCGAAGCGCGCGGCGAAGGCGTCGATGATCTCTTCGACCAGAACCTCCGGCGCGGACGCGCCGGCGGTGAGACCGAGGCGGCGGATGTCCTTGAAGGCATCCCAATCGATCTCCTCGGCACGCAGGACGAGGCGGGTGATGGGACAGCCGGCCCGCTCGGCGACCTCGCGCAGGCGCTGCGAGTTCGAGGAGTTCGAGGAACCCACCACGATCAGGGCATCGACCCGCGGCGCGACTTCCTTGACCGCTTCCTGGCGGTTGGTGGTGGCGTAGCAGATGTCGTCCTTGTGCGGGCCGTGAATGCCGGTGAACTTGGCCTTCAGTGCCTCGACGATATGCTTGGTGTCGTCGATCGACAGGGTCGTCTGCGTCACCCAGGCCAGCGCCTGGTCGGCCGGCGGGTTAAGCGCATCGATCTGGTCGATGTCCTCGACCAAGGTGATCGAACCCTTGGGCAGCTGGCCCATGGTGCCGACGACTTCCGGATGGCCGGAATGGCCCACGAGCAGAACGTGGCGCCCGCGCTTGTGATGGATCTCGGCCTCGCGGTGGACCTTGGTCACCAGTGGGCAGGTCGCGTCGATGGTGGTGAGGCCGCGCGCATCGGCGTTCTGCGGCACGGTCTTGGCGACGCCGTGGGCAGAGAAGATGACGGGAGCGCCGCTATCGGGCACCTCGTCCAGCTCGCGCACGAAGACGGCGCCCTTCCGCTTCAGGGTCTCGACCACGTATTTGTTGTGGACGATCTCGTGGCGGACGTAGACCGGCGCTCCGTAGATCGCCAGCGCCCGCTCGACCACGTCGATGGCGCGCACCACGCCGGCGCAGAAGCCGCGGGGGGCGCACAGGAGGATCTCCAGTGGCGGCTTGTCGCCCGTCACGGCCGGATGCGGGACCCTGTTCGGGTCGGCGGTGAGGTTGATGGTGTCAGCGCTCATGATCCGACGGATGTGGAGAGGGGTGGCCGGGTCTGTCAACTGCGGCCAGCCCGAAAGCCGCGACAGGCCTGCGCCTGTCCGTCATCATTTGCTTAGCACACACGACGCGATCCGTGACCCCCACCCTCCGCCCGGGGGGCCTGCATCGACGCTCCTGTGGCAACGGTGCCGGCCCGGTGCCACCGGAACCGTAGCGGCCGGGCATGTGACGAACGACACGCGAATCGCCCTCGCGAGGCGCACGGCTCTTGTTTTGACATCGTCTTTTTCCGAAAGCCGGTGGCCAGCTTTCGGGACGATGTCCTAAGGGAAGCCCTTCTCCCATCTGGAACCAGCGAGGCAACGGGCTTTCATGGCGAGCGCCACGGACCACGCCAGCTTCCTGCCGCCGGTGCTGACCTTCCTGTCGGCGGCGGTGATCGGCGTGCCACTCGTGCGCCTGCTCGGCCAGAGCGCGGTGCTGGGCTATCTCGTTGCCGGCGTGGTGATCGGCCCGGCCGGCTTCTCGTTGATCGCCGAGCCCGAGACGGCGGCGAGCGTCGCCGAGATCGGCGTGGTGCTGCTGCTCTTCATCGTCGGGCTCGAACTCGAGATCTCGCGGCTCGTCTCGATGCGGCGCGACATCTTCGGGCTCGGCGCCGCGCAATTGGCGCTGTGTTCGCTCGTCATCGCGGGCGCCGCTCTCGCCTATGGCCTGACGCCGGCCGCAGCGAGCGTCGTCGGCATCGCGATCGCGCTCTCGGCCACCGCGGTCGCGCTCCAATTACTGGAGGAGCGCGGTGATCTCGGCTCGTCCTATGGCGGGCGCTCCTTCGCGGTGCTCCTGTTCCAAGACATCTCGGTCGTGGCGATCCTGGCGCTGCTGCCGCTGCTCGCCTCGGCCGGCGCCACGCCGAAGGACGGCTGGCTCGACGAGGGCCTGCGCTCCACCGGCCGCGCCGCGGTCGCGGTCGCGGGCGTGGTGCTCGTCGGGCGCTACGGCCTGAACCCGTTCTTCCGCCTGCTCGCGGCGGCGGGCGGACGCGAGGTGATGACGGCGGCCGCGCTTCTCGTGGTGCTCGGGACGGCGCTGGTGATGGAGAAGGCCGGCCTCTCCATGGCGATGGGCGCCTTCCTCGCGGGCGTGATGCTCGCCGAGTCGAACTTCCGCCATCAGCTCGAGGCCGACATCGAGCCGTTCCGCGGCATGCTGCTCGGCCTGTTCTTCATGAGCGTCGGCATGTCGATCGACGGCGGCCTGCTCACGAACCACTGGCTGGCGCTGCTCGCCGCGACCATGGCCGCGATCGCGGTGAAGATCGCCCTGGTCGCCGGGCTGTTCCGCCTGTTCGGCTCGCCCTGGCTCGACGCCCTACGCGGCGCGGCGGTGCTGGCGCCGGCCGGCGAGTTCGCCTTCGTGATCCTGCCGGCGGCGGGCGACCTGCGCATCCTCGCCTCGGACGTGACCCGCTTCTGCGTCGCGCTTGCCGCCCTCACCATGCTGGTCGGGCCCATCGCCGCCAAGGGGCTCGACGCCCTCATCGCCCGCCGCCCGAAGGAGGCCGAGCCGCCCTCCGACGTCGGCGAGGCGCAAGAATCCGGCGATACCCGGGTGCTGGTGGTGGGCTTCGGCCGCTTCGGCCAGATCCTGGCGCAGGTGCTGCTGGCGGAAGGCATCAACATCACCGTCATCGACAAGGACGTCGAGCAGATCCGCAACGCGACGAGCTTCGGCTTCCGGATCTATTACGGCGACGGCACCCGGCTCGACGTGCTGCGCGCCTCCGGCCTCGCCAAGGCGGACCTGATCTGCGTCTGCATCGACGACGCGCCGGCCGCTTTGAAGATCGTCGACATCGTCCACGAGGAATTCCCGAACGTGCGCACCTATGTGCGGGCCTATGACCGTACGCACGCCATCGAGCTGATGAACCGCGACGTGGATTTCCAGCTTCGCGAGACCGTCGAATCCGCCCTCGGCTTCGGCCGCGCCACTCTTGAGAGCCTGGGATTGACCGCCGAGGCCGCCGCGCGGCGCGTCGAGGACGTGCGCAAGCGTGACGTCGCCCGACTCGTGTTGCAGCAGGCGGGGGCGATGCCGGACGGCTCCGGCTGGCTGCGCGGTACGCCGGAACTGCGGCCCGAGCCGCTCACCGCGCCGAAAAGCCCCTCGCGGGCGCTCAGTGCCGAGACCCGCGGCCTGATCGAGCAGCAGCCGCACGAATCCGCCGCCCGCGCGCTCGAGCCCGAGGATGCCGAGCCGAATGCCTGAGGCGGGCACAGGCGCCGTGCCGGACCGGGACGGGGGCGCAGCGCGCTTCGTCTCGGGCTCGATCCTGCGACACGTCGTGGTGATGAGCGCGACCGGCTCCGTCGGCCTGATGGCGATCTTCGCTGTCGATCTGCTGTCGCTGTTCTACGTCTCGAAGCTCGGCGACCCGGCGCTCACCGCAGCGGTCGGATTCGCCTCGATCGTCCAGTTCTTCGCCATCGCCTTCAATATCGGCCTGATGATCGCGGCTGGCGCCCTTGTCTCGCGGGCGATCGGAGCGAACGATCCGGCCGACGCGCGGCGGATCGCGACCTCGGTCACCGTCCATTGCGTGATCGCCTCGGCTCTGCTGGCCGCCTTCCTGCTCGCCGTGCTAGACCCGCTGCTCTCGGCCATCGGCGCGGAGGGGCACACCCTCGACGTCGCCAAGCGCTATCTCTGGATCAGCCTGCCGTCGAACCTGCTGCTCGGGCCGGGCATGCTGTTCACCGGCCTCCTGCGCGCGGTCGGCGCGGCGCGGGAGGCGATGTACGTCACGCTTGGCGGCGCCGTCATCACCGTCTTCGTCGATCCGCTGCTGATCTTCGGCCTCGGGCTCGGCGTGGACGGAGCCGCGCTCGCAGTCTGCGTGGCCCGCATCACCTTCGTCGCCGTCGGCTGGGTCGGCGTCCGCCGCTACCGATTGCTCGAAGCGCCCCGCCTTACGGCGGTCCTCGGCGATCTACCGCTGGTCACCCGCATCGCCGGGCCGGCAGTGCTCACCAACCTCGCCCCCTCGATCGCCAGCGCCTTCGTGGCCCACGCCTTGTCTGGCTTCGGGCCTCCGGCGATCGCCGGGAACGTGGTGATCGAGCGCCTCGCCCCGGTCGCCTTCTGCGGGCTGTTCGCGATGTCGGGCTCGATCGGTCCGATCCTCGGCCAGAACTGGGGCGCCGGGCGCTTCGACCGGATGCGGGGCGTGCTCCGGGTCGGTGCGGCGGTGACCGCGCTCTACGTCGTCGTCGTCTGGCTGCTCCTCGCCCTGGCGCGGGCGCCGCTGGCCGGTGCCTTCGAGCTTCAGGGCGTGGCGGCCGATCTGTTCGCCTTCTTCTGTCTGGTGAGTGGGCCGGTCTGGTTCTTCAACGGGCTGCTGTTCCTTGCCAACGCTGCGTTCAACAATCTCGGCTTCCCCTTCCTCTCGACTCTGCTGAACTGGGGCCGGGCGACGGTGGGCACCGTCCCGCCCGCTCTTCTGGGGGCGGCGTGGTACGGACCGGAGGGCGTGATCGCCGGCACCGGCCTCGGCTCGATCGCCTTCGGGGTGGCCGGCCTCGCCCTCGCCTTCCGCACCGTGGGCCGGCTCGAACGCGGCATGAGCCTCGCGGCAGGCCCCGCACCCGAGCCACCCTCCGCCGACGCGGCGGTGCAGGCCGCCCCCGCCAGCGGAATGATCGCTGCAGTCGGAAAAGCGAACGTGGAAGCCGGCACGGGCTGATTGTCGGCTATTCCAAGGGAAATCGCCGCGGAATCGGGGTTATCGCTGGCCAGCCTCGCCGGGTTGCGACACACTCTCGACCGAGGCCGTTCCGGCGAGCCTTCGGACGTGAGTGTCGGCAGTCATCACCGGTGCGCGTCCGGAATGCGGATGGGCTCGCATCATGGACACGTTGTCATGGTGAGCCCGGAGGCGTTCGGCACCCGGACCGTTGCTGCTCGCTGAGGCGCCCGGCCATGTACACGATGTTCGACATCCTGCAGAGCCAGGGCGACGCAAGCGTGCGGGCCTTCGGGCAGCAGTTCGGTCTCTCGCCGGAGCAGACCCGCCGCGCCATGGAGGCGCTGCTGCCGGCCTTGTCGATGGGCATGCAACGCAACGCTGCGGCCGATCCGATGGGGTTCGGGCGCATGTTCGGGTTCGGCCAGCCGGGAAAAGCGCCGCCACAGGCCGGTGCGGATCTATTTTCAGGCCTGTTCGGCTCACCCATGATCGCTCAGGCGGTGATCCAGCAAGCGTCGGCGGCGAGCGGCGTCGGGAGCCAGGCCCTCAGGCAGATGCTGCCGATCATGGCCGGCATGATCGTGGCCGGCATCGTCCACCTGCTCCTTAACCCGCCTGCCGGGGCACCGGCCGCCGAGCCCGCGCCACCCACCTACCCGGTCGGCACGCTCTGGACGGACTGGCTCAACGGCCTCACCGCCGCGGCGGGACAGATGGCCTCCCCTCCTCCGCCTGCGGCGCGCAAGCCCGAGCCGCGCCCGGCCATGCGGAAAGCAGAGGCGGCGCCGGCACCGGATGCGACCAAGGCCTCGATGGAAGTGATCCAGCAGATGCTCCAGACGGGAGCCGAGGTTCAGGAGCAGAACGTCAAGGCGATGAAAGACGCGTTCGACGCGTTCTGGAGCCAGCCCAAGCCGGAGGATCCGAAGCCCAGAGCCGGAGCCGCTCCCACCGCCGGACGGGACGCAGCTTCCGCAAGGCGCAAGCCGGTCGGGCCGAAATAGGGATTCGTAGGAAGGCTGGTTTTACTAGACCGGCAACGCTCGGCTTCGTCCGGTCGCGGCGCCGGACGACAGGTCATTTCGCTGTCTCGATGGAGAGATCATCTGGCCGGCGCCGCATGAGCAAGCCGGCGTGATTCCGCCCGCATCGGGCTACTCGAACACAAACAGTTCGAAGATCTTGGGAAAGAAACTTCCCAGGGCGGTTCCGTACGCGCGGAAGGCACCGATGACTGCGATCCCGACGAAGGTGCTGACCAATCCATACTCGATGGCAGTCGCCCCCGATTCATGACGCGCGAAGCGGACGAGAGACCGGTACAAAGGCCGGGCGGATTTCGGGACGGGCGCGGATGGAGGAAGCAGAGACACGGCGCATCGTCCCGGACGTGTGGCAATGACCAGATTCTGCCAGCCTGAACTTGCAGCGAGCTTAAGGGAATTGAAGAAAACGGCGGCATTACCCGCCGACACGTCTCATTCGACGGCCACTGTGTTCGCGAACGGGGCAGCGGGCGATGGATCGCCGAACCTGTGTCCCGCTCCCATCGCCCGCTCGCCTCGGGGCCGCTTCACCCCGCGAAACGGTCGAGCATCATCCCGAAAAGCGGCCAACGCCTTCCGGAATGATGCCCTTGGCCGATTCAGGCCTTGCCGGTGTCCTTGCGCAGGGCGTCGATGCGCTTGGAGGCCTCTGCCTTGTCGAGATCGGCTTCGAACGCTTCCGGTGCCTTGGCCTGCTCGGACAGGGTCTTGAGGTAGGAGGCCTGCGCGCCCGTCATCGGCTCGGCGCCGGTCGTCCACTCGTCGGGATCCTTGATCCGGTTCGACTCGTCGGTCGGATCGACTTTCGGATTCTCGGCCGCAGCCTGGTCCTTGGTGGTCTTGCTGGTCGTCTTGCCGGTCATCGGGGCACCCCTTCGTTCATGGATTGTTCCAAAAAACGCGGGGCTCTCCGCTAAGTTCCGGGCACGGTGAGTCGCGCCCGGAACCGTCGATCCAGATAATCCTCAGGCGGCGGCCGCCCGCGGCTGCACCTCGGCGAGGTAGTCGTCCATCAGCGTCTTGGTCAGCGCCGCCGGGGTGAAGCGGTAGGGGCCGATCTCGGAGACCGGGGTCACCTCGGCAGCCGAGCCGGTGATGAAGCACTCCGAGAAGCCCGTCATTTCCTCGGGGCGGATGCGCCGCTCGATCACCTCGATCCCGCGGCGCTTGGCCAGCTCGATCACGGTCTGGCGGGTGATGCCGTTGAGGAAGCGGTCGGCCTGGGGCGTGTGGATCACGCCGTCGGCGATGAAGAACACGTTGGCGCCGGTGCATTCGGCGACGTTGTCCTCCCAGTCGAGCATCAGCGCGTCGGCATAGCCCTTGTTCTCGGCCCGATGCTTGGAGATCGTGCAGATCATGTAGAGACCCGCCGCCTTCGAGGTGGAAGGCGCGGTGCGCGGATCGGGGCGGCGGTAATCGGCGATGTCGAGCCGGATGCCCTTCATCTTGGTCTCCGGATCGAAGTAGCTCGGCCATTCCCAGGCGGCGATGGCGAGATGAATGGTGTTCTTCTGCGCCGCGACGCCCATCATCTCCGAGCCACGCCACGCCACGGGGCGCAGATAGGCGTCCTGCAGGCCGCTGGTCGCGAGCACCTGGGCTTTAGCCGCCTCGATCTGATCGACCGAGTACGGGATCTCGAAATCGAGGAGCTGGGCCGACTGGCGCAGGCGCTCGGAATGCTGGCGGCTCTTGAAAATCCGGCCGCCATAGGCCCGTTCGCCCTCGAACACCGACGAACCGTAGTGGAGGCCGTGGCTGAGCACATGGATCTTCGCCTCGCGCCACGGCACCATGGCGCCGTCGAACCAGATCGTGCCTTCGCGCTCATCGAAGGGAATCACGGACATCTCTCGAAGTTCCTCTGCGCGGCCTCGGCGAAGCGCGGGGTCGTCGGGTGGGGCAAATGCCGGCGCGCGGACGCAGAACGATGCAGCGAGCGGCTGGACCGGCAGGGTTGACGGGTAACAACGGGGCTGAGATATGTCAACAACACTGACTTATCTTCCCGGGTCATCCGGAGCCCCGCGATCCGCAGCCGACCGAGGTTTTCACGACGTGAATCGTGTAATGACGCCAGATGCCGACATGGCGGTACAGGCTCCCGGTGAGGCGTCCCTCCCGAGCTGTCCCGCCGCGGGCGGCGACAGCGACGACCTGATCGAGCTCTTGTTCTTCGCCTACCGCGATTTCGTCGGCGACCCCGATCGGATTCTGGCGCAGTACGGCTTCGGCCGGGCGCATCACCGGGTGCTGCACTTCGTCGATCGCTATCCCGGCCTCACCATCGCCGAACTCCTCGATATCCTGCGCATCACCAAACAGAGCCTCAACCGGGTACTCAAGGATTTGATCGATCAGGGCTATGTCGAGCAGCAGACCGGCACGAGCGACCGGCGCCAGCGGCTCCTGTTCTGCACCCCGTCCGGCCGGGCGCTGACGGCCGACCTGACGCGGGTTCAGGTCCGGCGGATCGTGCGGGCGCTCGATGCGCCCTCTGAGGATGACGAGGCCGAGAGCGGGCGCGAGGCCCGCGCGGCCTCCGCCCAGGATTTCCTGCTCGCGATGATCGAGCCGGCCGAGCGCGCCGCGATCCGCCGGCTGATGGCACGCCGCACGACGGGGCGCGCCTGATGTCGGCCGAAAGCGCCCTTAAGGCGCGCCCCGAGCTACCCGACCACGCGCCCCATATCCTGCTCGTCGATGACGACCGGCGGGTGCGCGAACTCCTGTCCCGCTTCCTCTCGGAGCAGGGTTTCCGGGTCACGGCGGCGGCAAACGCGGCGGAGGCGCGCCTGCGCGGGCAGTGCTTCGTGTTCGACGCCCTCGTGCTCGACGTGATGATGCCCGGCGAGAGCGGTTTCGACTATGCCCGCTCGGTGCGCGAGACCTCTCGGGTGCCGATCCTGATGCTGACGGCCCGCTCCAACCCCAACGACCGGGTCACGGGCCTGGAGATCGGCGCCGACGACTATCTGCCCAAGCCCTTCGAGCCGCGCGAGCTGATCCTGCGGCTCAATAATATTATCCGCCGCCACGCTGCCGTGCCGGAAGCCCGCTTCTCCGGCGAGGACGCGGTCAGCTTCGGCCCGTTCAGCTTCCGCATCGACCGGGGCGAGTTGCGCCGGGAGAACGAGCCGGTGAAGATCACCGAGCGCGAGCGCGAGATCCTGACCATGCTGGCCCAGACCCGCGGCGGCAATGTCGAGCGCGAGACGCTCGCGGGCAATGGCGGATTGGCGGCCGAGCGGACCATCGACGTGCAGATCAACCGTCTGCGCCGTAAGATCGAGCCGGACCCGGCCAATCCGAGCTTCCTGCACACCGTCCGCGGCGTCGGCTACCGCCTCGCCATCGATTGAGGCCTTCATGGCGGCCCCCGCCCGCCCCTCCACGACCGCACCGTCTCGAACCGGCACCCTCGCCGGGGCGCTCGGTCGCGTTCGGAAGACCTGGCGGCGCCTCAGCCGCGCCATCGGCGACGCTTTGCCGAAGGGCCTCTACGCCCGCTCACTGATCATCATCATCGCGCCGATGGTGCTGCTACAATCGGTGATCGCCTACACCTTCATGGAGCGGCACTGGCAGCTCGTGACCCGCCGCCTTTCGGCGGCCGTCACCGCCGACGTCGCCGCGCTGATGGACATCTACGAGTCCTATCCGCAGGACCGGAACGCGGAGACGCTCTCGCGCATCGCCGGGGAGCGGCTGAACCTCGACATCGACATCCTGAAAGGCGCCAAGCTGCCGAATCCGGGGCCGCGCCCGTTCTTCTCGATTCTCGACGAGGTCTTGTCGGAAGAAATCCGCCGCCAGATCCGGCGCCCGTTCTGGATTGATACGGTGGGGCGCTCCAACCTCATCGAGATCCGGGTGGCGATCCCCGAAGGCGTGATGCGGGTCACCGCCCGGCGCAACCAAGCCTACGCCTCGAACTCGCACATCTTCCTGCTCTGGATGACCGGCTCCTCGCTGGTGCTGCTCGGCGTGGCGATCTTGTTCCTGCGCAACCAGATCAAACCGATCCTGCGGCTCTCGGCGGTGGCCGAGGGGTTCGGCAAGGGCCGCGAGATCGAGTTCAAGCCTCGCGGCGCCCGCGAGGTCCGGCAGGCGGGGCACGCCTTCATCGAGATGAAGCGGCGCATCGAGCGGGCCATGGAGCAGCGCACGGCGATGCTCAACGGGGTGAGCCACGACCTGCGCACCATCATCACCCGGTTCAAGCTCTCGCTCGCCCTGGTCGAGCAGACGCCGGAGGTGGAAGATCTCCAGCGCGACGTGGACGAGATGAGCCGGATGCTCGAAGGCTATCTCGCCTTCGCCCGGGGTGATTCCGCCGAGACCGCCGCCGAGACCGACATGCGGACCCTGCTGGAAGATCTGCGCAGCGACGTGGAGCGCCTCGGTGCCCATGTCGAGGCGGTCGAGATCGAGGGCAGCCCGCTCGTCACGGTGCGGCCGGATGCGATGCGCCGCTGCCTGTTCAACCTCGCCGCCAACGCCGCGCGCTATGCCGACACCGTCGCGATCTCGGGCAAACGCGAGCATCGCGCCTTCCTCATCGCGATCGACGACGACGGGCCCGGCATCCCACCGGAGAGCCGGGAGGACGTGTTCAAGCCGTTCGTGCGCCTCGACGATGCGCGCCAGGATGCCGGCGGCTCCGGGCTCGGTCTCGCCATTGCCCGCGATATCGCTCGGGCGCATGGCGGCGATGTCGGCCTGCACGACAGCCCGCTCGGCGGCTTGCGGGCGACGGTGCGCATCCCCGCCTGATCGAAACGCTCACCGAGCCGAAACACCCGCCTGGCTGAAACCTTGGCGGATCGATCGGAGATTCTGACGCGGCGGGAGTTTCCTCCGGCGGAACGGCGATGCTAAGACCGCTTCGCATTATTCTTCGGGCCGCGCTGCGGTCCCTCAACGAACGCGAGTGACGTCGAATGAACCCGCTGGTGCCGCTTTCCATCGTGCTGCTCCTCCCGATCGCAGCCGTCTGCGCCGTTCTCTTCACGGATTCCGGGATCGAGCCGGCCCTGTTCTACGCCGCGGTCAAGACCTTCGCGATCCTGTTCGTCGTCGGCGGCGCGATCTCCTTCGCCGCGAGCCGCCTCGCCGCGCGCACCCACGGCTGAGCCTCTCCAACGAAACGCCCGCCGCTCTGCCGTGCCCCCTGAGGCCCGTTCAGTGAACGGGTGTTTCATGAGGCACGGCCGAATCCCGGCACCGGCCGGCGTCTGACGGAAGGTCGAGGCCATGCTGCGTGTCGTGCCCTCCTTCGATCGGATCGGCGAGGAGAACGCCTTCGCTGTTCTCGCCCGCGCCAGCGCGCTCGCGGCGCAGGGCCGCGACATCGTCAATCTCGGCATCGGCCAACCGGACTTCGCGACGCCGGCCCATATCGTCGAGGCAGGCATCAAGGCCCTGCGCGACGGCCATCACGGCTACACACCGGCGATCGGCATTCCACCGCTCCGTGAGGCGGTGGCGCGGGACCTCTATCGCCGCCACGGGGTCGAGGTCTCGCCGGATGCGGTGATGATCGTGCCGGGCGGCAAGGTCACCATGTTCATGGCGATCCTGATGTTCGGCGAGCCCGGCGCCGAGATCCTGTATCCGGATCCCGGCTTCCCGATCTACCGCTCGATGATCGCGTTCACCGGGGCCACCCCGGTGCCGGTCCCGATCCGTGAGGCCAACGGCTTCGCCTTCTCGGCGGAGGAGACGCTCTCGCTGATCACGGAGCGCACACGCCTCCTGATCGTCAACTCGCCGGCCAACCCGACCGGCGGCGTCACGCCGAAGGCCGAGATCGACGCTCTGGTGCGGGGTCTTGCCGTCCATCCCGGCATCGCCGTGCTATCTGACGAGATCTACGGCTCCATGACCTATGACGGGGAGGCGCATGTCTCGCTCCTCGCCTATCCCGAAATCCGCGACCGGCTGATCGCGCTCGACGGTGCCTCGAAGACCTATGCAATGACGGGGTGGCGGCTCGGCTGGTCGGTCTGGCCGAAGCCGCTCTACGACGCCGCCCGCAAGCTCGCCGTGAACTCCTTCTCCTGCGTGAACGCCGCCACGCAATGGGCCGGGATCGCCGCCCTCGATGGCCCGCAGGACTGCGTCACCGCAATGGTCGCCGCGTTCGATCAGCGTCGAAGCCTGGTCGTGGACGGGTTGAACGGCCTGCCGAACGTCTCCTGCATCACTCCCAAGGGCGCCTTCTACGCCTTTCCGAACATCGCGCACACGGGCTGGAAGGCGAAGGCCCTGGCCACCGCACTCCTTGACGCGGCGGGGGTCGCGGTGATCGGCGGCCCGGATTTCGGCGTGTACGGCGAGGGCTACCTCCGGCTGTCCTACGCCAACTCCGCCGAGAACATCGCTCGGGCGCTGGAGCGGATGGATCGGTTCCTCTCGGACTACGCGCCGAGCTGAGATCGAAAGATGTCATTCGCCTGTGCGACAGCTTTCGCGAGATCGGCCTCCGTTTCGGGCACCGGGCGATAATCTCGGCCTTTCTCGATTTTCGATGCATCCGAATTCGAGGCTGCGGCGTTATCCGGCCATGCTTCGCTGTGCCTGATCGCGGCGAACCTCACAACGATGGAGATGCTGTAATGAAGATCAAGACCCTTCTCGCTGCTTCGGCTATCGCGCTTGCTCTGCCCATGGCCGCCCAGGCTCAAGGCACGCTGCGCGGCGCGGAGCGCGGCGCTCAGGAAGGCGCCGATGCGGCTGGTCCGATCGGTGGCATCGTCGGCGGTGCGGTCGGTGCGGCGACTGGTACGATCGGTGGCATCCTCGGTGTCGAGGATCGTCCGCGCTTCCGCTCCTATGTTCGCGAGCGCAACGTCCGCTCCTACGACTACGACGGTCGCGTCGTCGTCGGTTCCACGCTGCCGTCCTCGGGCGTGACGTATTACGACGTCCCGAACGACTACAACGTGACCCGCGGAACCCGCTACACCGTGGTCAACGACCGTCCGGTGCTGGTGGATGGTCGCCACCGGATCATCGAAGTGCTCGACTAACCACGCAGCGCATGGGCCGCCCGCAAGGGCGGCACCATCCGGCCCCGGCACCCATTGCCGGGGCCTTTTTCATGTTCAGACCTGCTCCAAAAGGTTCGCAGAGAGGCGGACCGGCGCGCTATCTCGTCAACGACACATCGCCTGAGCGCGATGGCCCCTCTCTTGGAAGATCAGTGTTCGATCGGTTGCCGTGATGCTGTCGAAGGCAGGCGAGAACGTCCGACGCAACGCTCCCGGTGTTCCGTTCGTTTATCCATTTGAGACGATGTTTGCGCCTGGACAGGACTGACGATGACCGGCTCCGACACATCCGCCGAAAACCTTCCCGAGAACCCGCCGCTGCCAGAATCGGTGCGCGACCATCTCGGTCATGAGCTTCGGAGCGTCTATACCGAGCCGACCCCCGAGCCACGCTTCCTCGGCGACGAACCGAGCGTGCCGCAGGAATTTGAGCCGCAGCTTCGCCGGCTCGAGACGCGGCTGAAGACGCATGAGGAAGGCACCGAAGCCGTCGAACAGGCGCTCGACCGGATCCTCGATGCCTTCGGCGTCACGCCCGATGGGGGCGATCCGAAGAAGTAGGACGGTTCAAACCCGTCGCGCCGCCAGCAGATCGCGGATTTCACCCAGCAGCTTCACATCGGCCGGCACCTCGGCCACAGGCTTCGGCTTGGCCTCTTCCCTGGATTTCAGGACGTTCATGGCGCGGATCACCATGAACAGCACGAAGGCGATGATGGTGAAGTTGACGGCGAGCGTCAGGAATTGACCGTAGCCGATCACCGCGCCGACCTTCTTCGCGTCGGCATAGGGCATGCCGTCCTGCACCTTGGAGGACAGCGGGATGTAGTAGTTCGAGAAATCGAGCCCCCCGGTCACCGCGCCGATGATCGGCATGATGACGTCCTGAACCAGCGAATTGACGATGGCGCCGAACGCCGCGCCGATGATCACGCCGACGGCGAGATCGACCACATTGCCGCGCAACGCGAACTTCTTGAACTCTTCCAACATACTCGGGCTCCTTGAACCGCCGGCTCCGCTGCAGGCCGTTGCGTGCAAAGCTATGCCGCAAGCGGTGGTCGCCAAGGGGAGCTGCCAAAAGGGGAGCCGCCAAGAGGAGCTGCGCCGATCGCCGACTTACGGTGGGAGAGGGCAACCGGTTTTCCGCTTCCGCGCACTTGTGCGCATAGCGAGCCGGCCTGGCGCAATTCAAACGGCCAAGCTGGAAACAGATTGCTGAGCGCCGCAATCTTCAGCCGGCCTCATGCCCCGGTCCGGTAATCCTTCAGAAAAACTTCGAAACATATCTTAAGGGTTGCGTGGGTGATTTGCTCTGACGGCTTAGGGGGAATGGGGCTTTTTCCGTCGCCGTTTAGCATCAGTTCATTTTTCAATTGCTACCGAGGGGTGACTACTTCAAACACCCTGCCCTATCCCGAGGTGCCCTTTCGGATGCCGGACGAACTGATTCGCAGTGAATTGCCGGATGATCCCGGCTCCGTACGGGTCGAAGCGGTAAAAGCCGTTCCGCGCCAGTTGGCGCTTGCCTTGCGGGACTACTTCGACCTGGCGGAGCAGGCTCCGTTGCCGAGCCCGCTCGCGGCACTGTTGCGACAGTTCGAGACGGCGCTCGCCGCCCATGGCGGAGAGGTCGAAACCATCTTCCGCGACGATCTGGTGAAGGCGCTGCCGATGCTGCGCACCTTCGCGATCTCGCTTACCGCCAACCCGACCCGGGCCGACGATCTCGTTCAGGAGACGATGGTGAAGGCTTGGGCCAACCGGGAGCGGTTCACGCCGGGCACGAACTTCACGGCGTGGCTGTTCACCATCCTGCGCAACCAGTTCTACACCGAGATCCGCAAGGGTCGCCGCGAAGTCGAGGATGCCGACGGCGTCCACGCCGGCACGCTGACCGCTCACCCGGATCAGGAGCACGCGGCAGGCCTGCGGATGGTGATGAACTTGATCGGCACCCTGCCGCTGCCGCAGCGGCAGGCGCTTCTGCTGGTCGGTGCCGAGGGCTTCACCTACGAGGAAGCGGCAGAGCAGCTCGGCTGCCAGGTCGGCACGGTCAAGAGCCGCGTCAGCCGCGCGCGGGCCTTCCTCGTCGATTCCTTCGAAGGCTTGCCGAACGGATTGTCGGCGGCACGGGCCTGACCCGCGCCGCTCTGGGCAGCCGCATTGCCCCGAGAGGCCGTCACCGGCCCTCGGGGCGACACGTCACACGTCGAGATTGGCGACGCTGAGCGCGTTCTCTTGAATGAACTCGCGGCGCGGCTCCACCACGTCGCCCATCAGCTTGACGAACAGATCGTCGGCGTCGGTCGTATCCTTGACCTTCACCTGCAGCAGGGAGCGCACGTCGCGATCGAGCGTCGTTTCCCAAAGCTGCTGGGCGGTCATCTCGCCGAGGCCCTTGTAGCGCTGGAGTTGGAGACCCTTCCGGCCGAACGCCATCACCGCCTCGAACAGGCCCACTGGGCCATAGAGTTCGGTCTCGTCCCCCTTGCGGGCGAGCGTCACCGGCTCCTCGTAGATCTCGCGCAAAGTCTCCGCCCGCTCGGCAAGACGGCGGGCTTCCTGCGAGGCGAGCAGGGTCGCATCGAGATTGGCGACCTGCGTCACGCTGCGAAGCGTCCGGCTGAAGACGTAGCCGCCCTCCGAGGCCGCCCCGGTCCACCCCTTCTCGATCTCGTCGGCGATCCGGTCGAGGCGCTTGGCGGTTCGGTCGGCCAGCACTTCCGCCTCGCCGAGATTCTCGGCCACATCCTTGGCGAAGGCGCCGGCCAGAACCGATTGCTCGACCACCGAGCGGTCGTAGCGGGTGTGGAGGCCGTGCAGGATGCCGCGGAAGGCGCGCGCTTCCTCGACCAGCGTCTTGAGCTGGGCACCCCCGAACTCGGTTCCGGAGGCCAGCCGGAGCACGGCGCCCTCGACGCCCTGATCGATCAGGTAGTCTTCCAGCGCCCGCTCGTCCTTGAGGTAGAGGACGCGCCGGCCACGCTCCGCTTTGTAGAGCGGCGGCTGGGCGATGTAGAGGTGCCCGCGCTCGATCAGCTCCGGCATCTGCCGGAAGAAGAACGTCAGCAGCAATGTCCGGATATGCGAGCCGTCCACGTCCGCATCGGTCATGATGATGATGCGGTGATAGCGCAGCTTGTCCGGGTTGAAGCCTTCGCGGTCGGTGCTCGACCGCCCGATGCCGGCGCCGAGCGCCGTGATCAGCGTGCCGATCTCGGCCGAGGACAGCATCCGGTCGGCGCGCACCCGCTCGACGTTGAGGATCTTTCCGCGCAGCGGAAGCACCGCCTGGAAGGTGCGGTCACGGCCCTGCTTGGCCGATCCGCCGGCGGAATCGCCCTCCACCAGCAGCAGCTCGCACTTGCTCGGATCGCGCTCCTGGCAGTCGGCGAGCTTGCCGGGCAGCGAGGCGATGTCGAGCGCGCCCTTGCGGGTGATGGTCTCGCGCGCCTTGCGCGCCGCCTCGCGGGCAGCGGCCGCGAGCACGACCTTGCCCATCACCGATTTCGCCTGGGCCGGGTTCTCTTCGAGCCAGGTCGAGAGGCCTTCGTTGAGGATGTTCTCGACCGCCGGGCGGACCTCGGAGGAGACGAGCTTGTCCTTGGTCTGCGACGAGAACTTCGGGTCCGGCACCTGCACGGAGATGACCGCGGTCAGCCCCTCGCGGCAATCGTCGCCGGTGAGCGAGACCTTCTCGCGCTTGGCGATGCCCGAGGATTCGGCATAGCCGGTGAGCTGGCGCGTCAGGGCGGCGCGGAAGCCCGCCATGTGGGTGCCGCCGTCGCGCTGCGGGATGTTGTTGGTGAACGGAAGGACGGTCTCGTTGAACGAGTCGTTCCACCACAACGCCACCTCGACGCGGATACCGTCGCGCTCGCCCAGCACGGTGACGGGCTTCGTCATGCCATCGACCGGCTTCCGGGAGCGATCGAGATAGCGCACGAAGGCCTCGACGCCGCCCTCGTAGCAAAGCTCCTCGCGCTTGTGCTCAGCATGGCGTGCATCGGTGACGACGATGCGCACGCCCGAATTCAGAAAGGCAAGCTCGCGCAGACGCTTCTCCAGCGTCGGGTAGTCGAACTCCGTCATCGTGAAGGTTTCGGTCGACGGCAGGAAGGTTACCTCCGTGCCGCGCCGATCACCCGCAGGACCGACAACCTCCAGCGGCGCCACCGCGTCACCGTGGCGGAACTCCATGCGGTGCTCTTTGCCACCGCGCCAGATCCGCAGCTTCAGGCTGGTGGAGAGCGCGTTGACGACGGAGACGCCGACGCCGTGCAGGCCGCCCGAGACCTTGTAGGAATTCTGGTCGAACTTTCCGCCGGCATGGAGCTGGGTCATGATGACCTCGGCCGCCGAGACCCCCTCCTCCCGGTGAATGTCGGTGGGGATGCCGCGCCCGTTGTCGGAGACCGTCACCGAGCCGTCGGCGTTGAGCGTCACCGTCACGAGGTCCGCGTGGCCCGCGAGCGCCTCGTCGATGGCGTTGTCCACCACCTCGTAGATCATGTGGTGAAGGCCGGAGCCGTCGTCGGTATCGCCGATATACATGCCGGGCCGCTTGCGCACGGCATCCAGGCCCTTGAGCACGCGGATGGATTCCGCGCCGTAGCTGTCGGCGTGTTCGGTGTTCGGGGAGTCAGCCATGAAATTCCTCGGGCAGGCGGCTCGGAAGCCTTGTTTCGAGCCCGGACGGGCCGGGCATGCCTGCTATTTCCGTCTCGTCTTCATATAGGCGTTCCCCCCTGATTTTGCATCGCTTTTTGCGTCGGTAAAGCGCTGCGACACCGCGCTTTGTGACGTGGTTCCGTTAATCCTCCGTTAGGCCTCGCGGGCCGGTCGATCACGTCCGGCCTGAATGCCCCTCGGCTGCTCTCGTCGCCGATCACCCTTGCAGGAACGGGTTCGTCATCCGCTCCTGTCCGAGCGTTCCGGTTGGCCCGTGGCCGGGGATGAAGGCGACGTCGTCGCCCAGCGGCAGCACCTTCTCGCGGATCATCCGGATCAGCTGCTCGTGGCTGCCGCCGGGCAGGTCGGTCCGGCCGACCGACCCCTGGAACACCACGTCGCCGACCAGAGCGAAGCGGGCATCGCGGCTCATGAAGACGACGCTGCCGGGCGAGTGGCCGGGGGCGTGCCAGATGTCGAAGGTCAGGCCGCCGACGGTGACGGTCTCGCCCTCGTTGAGCCAGCGATCCGGCGTGATCGCGCGGGCGCCGTCGATCCCGTAACTCGCGCCGGTCTCGGGCAGGGAATCGAGCAGGAACTTGTCGGCTTCGTGCGGGCCCTCGACGGGAACGCCGAGGCGCTCCTTCAACTCCGCGGCACCGCCGGCATGATCGATATGGCCGTGCGTGAGCAGGATCTTTTCGACCGTGACGCCCTGCGCCCGAATCGCCGCCTCGATCCGGTCCAGGTCTCCGCCGGGATCGACCACGGCGCCGACCTTGGTGGCATCGTCCCAGATCAAGGTGCAGTTCTGCTGGAACGGGGTGACCGGGATGATCGCGGCGCGGGGCGTGGCGGGCATACGGACTCGGCAGTTTGAGGATGAGGATACTGCGTACAGTTCTAGACCGTCGCGCCCGCAAGCGCCAATGCGAGGCGCCTCATCTCCGGTCCGGTTGATCCCTCGGACTGACGGATCGGGCTTCGCTCAGTCGCCGCGCGGGCTGCCCAATTGGGCGGCTTCACTCAGGCGGATGCCACTTCACCCTCGACCGGGATCGGGCGCGGACGGCCCACTTCGTCGATGGCGACGAAGGTGAAGGTCGCCTCGGTGACCTTCTCGCGGAACTGGGTCTGGAAGCGCCGCGCCCAGGCCTCCAAATGGATTTTCATCGAGGTCCGTCCGACCCGGCCGATCCGGGTGTAGACGCACAGCACGTCGCCGACCCGCACGGGCCGGATGAAGGTCATCGCATCGACGGCCACGGTCACGACCCGCCCCTGCGCCCGCTCGACCCCGGCGATGCCGCCGGCCTGATCCATCTGCGAGAGAACCCAACCGCCGAAGATGTCGCCGTTGGCGTTGGTGTCGGCCGGCATCGCGATCGTGCGCACCGTCAGGTCGCCGATGGGATGCTCGTCGCTCAAATCGATCGCATGCGTCATCGATCCCCCCATTCGCGCCGATTCGATCGCGCGTTGTCCGACAGCCAAGCACGGGCGCCGGTCCCGCGCCAGAGGCGGAACCGGGTCAGGGCATCAGGCCGAGAAGCTCCAGCCCGGCCGCGAGAAAGATCGCCGCGGCGCAGACGAACAGCTCGAGGGGGATGTCCTGCCAGGACAGGGTACGAGGCGGCGCCATCGCGCACCGCTGCCGCGTCACGAGATCGATCATGGGACGTCCTCCGGAGCGGCCCGTCTCACGCGGACCATACTCGCTCGAACGCCATCCTATATCGCCCCGCGGGTTTTCGAAAAGCGCGGGACGTGATCGGCCGGTCCAAGAGGCAGACACGAAAAAGCCCGGAGCGGTGACACTCCGGGCTCAATTCGGAAACGATCGTCTTCAGAAGTCCGGCGGGGACCCCAAGAGATCCGTTCGGATCAGTAGTAGAAGCGACGCGGGCCGTAGAAGCGACGCGGGCCGTAGAAACGGCGCGGGCCGTAGTACGGGCGACGGTAGAACGGGCGCGGGCCGTAGAAGCGGCGGCCGTAATGACGGCGCGGCCCCCAGCCACCGCCGTAATACTGCGCCTTCTCGATGGTCGCGGGCGCGGTCTCGGTCACGAGCGCAGCCGACGGGCCGACCGGGGCGGCCGACGCACCCTGCGGCGACGCCGCGGCGAGGCCCAGGACCATCAGCGCGGCAAGGAGGAGTTTTCTGAGCAAGTGGGCATTCCCTCTTCGGCATTCGCGAACGGACACGCCGAACCCGGCGCACCGCGCGAGCGAGAACGCACGAGGCCGCGAAACGGTTTCGTCAAAAGAGCGCCCGCAGGGGCTGTGAAAAGGGGGTCAGGCGATCTTCGTCGTCATGTCGACGACGGACGCCTCGGCGCTGCCCTTCACCAGTTCGATGCCGCGCTCGCAATCCTCGCGGCGAACATAGCTCTCACCGGAATCCGCGATGACGTTGCCGTTCTGGACGCGAAGGCGCCAGCGCCACTGCCCACCCGCATCTCGATAGAGTTCGTAGCGCATTCCGCCTGATCTCCTGACAGACCGTGCTCCGAACGAGAACGGCGCGGAATGAACGCATCCCGCGCCGAAAAGATCGATGTCAGAGGCCCGTTAAGACGCCGACGATCGGTTGCGTCCCCTCCCGCCCCGCGATGGGGCGGGCGTTCGACGCGGGATCGTCAGGCCGTCCCCGGCTCAGGTGCGCGGTGCGCGGTCGAGCCAGCCGATCGCCCGGCCGCCCTCGCCACCGGAGCGCGCGGGCCGACCGTCGCGACGGCCGTCGCTCGGACGGGCTCCTTGCGGACGCGCACCCTGCGGACGGGCCTCGCCGGCCCGCTCGGGACGGCGCTGGTCCTGACGCTGACCGTCGGGACGCGGTGCGCCGGCGGCGCGCTGGTCCTGACGGTGACCCGGCTGTCCACCGGGACGCCCGCCGCGGGCTTCGTGGGCGCGCGGCTCGCCGCGTCCCTCGCCACCCTGGCCGCGACCGCCGCCGGGACGACCCTGGCGCTGGCCGGGGCGACCCTGGGGCTGACGCGGCGGACGGCGCGCCTCCTCAGCGGCGTTGTCCTGCGCTTCCTGGCGCGACGGCGGCACGAAGCCCTCGGGGAACCCGCCGACGGGAATCTTCTGGCGCGTAGTGCGCTCGATGTCGCGCAGGTAAGCGCGCTCTTCGTCGTTGCAGAACGAGATCGCCTGACCTTCCGCACCCGCACGCGCCGTACGGCCGATGCGGTGGACGTAGGATTCCGGCACGTTCGGCAGATCGTAGTTCACGACATGAGTCACGCCATCGACGTCGATGCCGCGGGCGGCGATGTCGGTCGCCACCAGCACGCGGCAGGAACCGTCGCGGAAGGCGGCAAGCGCCCGCTCGCGCTGCGGCTGGCTCTTGTTGCCATGGATCGCCGCGCTGACGACGTTGGCCTTGTCGAGGCCGCGCACGACCCGGTCCGCGCCGTGCTTGGTGCGGGTGAAGACGAGCACGCGCTCGATCTTCGGATCACGCAGAACGTGGTTGAGCAGGGCCTGCTTAGCGCCGGTGTGGCAGAAGATGACCTGCTGATCGACGCGCTCGGCGGTGGTCGCAACGGGCGTGACCGCCACCTGCACCGGGTTGCTGAGATACTGGTCGGCGAGCCCGGCGATGTTCTTCGGCATGGTGGCCGAGAAGAACAGGCTCTGGCGCTTGGCCGGCAACATCTTCACGATGCGCTTCAGCGCGTGGATGAAGCCAAGGTCGAGCATCTGGTCGGCCTCGTCGAGGACGAGGATTTCGACGCCCTCGAGCGTCAGCGCACGACGATCGACGAGGTCGATGAGCCGGCCCGGCGTGGCGACGAGGATGTCGACGCCCGGCGCGATCGCCCGCTCCTGGCGAGTGATGTTCACACCGCCGAAGACGACGGTGTTGGTGTAGGGCAGGTGCCGGCCATAATCCGAGAAGCTGTCGGCGATCTGGCTCGCGAGCTCGCGGGTCGGCGACAGCACGAGCACGCGGCAACCGCGGCGCGGCGCACGGCGGCTGTCGAGCGACAGGCGATGCAGGATCGGCAGGGCGAAGGCGGCGGTCTTGCCGGTGCCGGTCTGAGCGATGCCGCAGAGGTCGCGGCCTTCCATCGCGGGCGGGACGGCCTGCGCCTGAATCGGCGTCGGCGTGACGTAGCCGGCCTCTTCCAGCGCGCGGAGCACGGGCTGAGCGAGGCCGAAATCGGTAAATTGGGTCAAGTCGTTACTTTCAAGGCAGCGGAACCCGCAATCCGGCGCATCAATTCGCGCGGGACTATCAAAGGCGGGTCCATCGGTCCGGGAGGCTGCCCGCGTGATGGAGCGGCCTGGGGTGCATACACGTTGAAGAGAGGGGCCGGGGCACAACCTTGGAAAAGGCGCGAACCGTCACGCAGCCCCCTCAAGCGACCCCGTTCGGTCGCTGACGCTGCAGATGCGATATGCGACGTTGCACCTGCGAAGTCAATGCGCCCGACCTCCCGATCCCTTCGATCACGGCGCGCCCTCTCAGGGGCGGGTGCAGATCCCGCGGCGCCAACCTGTCCAGCGAGCGGGGTCTCGGAACTGATGAGAGCAGACAGGCAAATTGACGGTTTCGCAAAAACCTTCGCAACTTGCACCGCCAAGCTTTTGCACCGCAAGACGCAGCACCTTTGCTATAATTTTTTATCAAGTGGCGTAGCAACGGAAGACCCCGCGTCCGGCCCGTTTCAATCCGCCGGCGCGCCGTCCATCATGTGGAATAATCGGGCGGTAAAATTCCTCTCTCACAACATTTTATAGTTTCGAATAAAATCATCCCTGCGGCGGGAACATTGCTAGGTCTGCCAGGGATGCCCGTTGGTCTGCTTGGCAACCACCAGGGCGGGAGTTTTGCAATGGCCACGATTTCGGGAACCAACGGCGACAACGTTCTCAACGGCACCCTTCAAGATGACGTGATTCTCGGTCTCCTCGGAAACGATGTCATTACGGACCCGGGTGGATTCAACCGGATCGACGGTCAGGACGGAAACGACACCATCACCGGCGGAAACAACGTCGATTACATTGCCGGTGGGCCGGGTAACGACACGATTTACGGTGGCAACGGATCCGACCAGCTGATTGGCGAGATCGGCAACGACACGATCTACGGTCAGGACGGCGATGATTACGCAGCCGGCAATCCCGGCGACGACGTCCTGTACGGCGGCCGGGGCAACGACTTTTTCGTCGGCGAGCAGGGCGCTGACCTCGTCTTCGGCGAAGAAGGCAATGACTTCGTCGCGGGCGGCGAGGACGACGACACCGTCTATGGCGGCGACGGCAACGACCTCGTCGATGGCGATCTCGGCAACGACGTTCTGTTCGGCGACGCCGGCAACGACGTCCTGTTCGGCGATTACGGCAATGATCGGATGTCGGGCGGAACGGGCACCAACACGCTTGATGGCGCCCTCGGCATCGACACGGCGGTGTTCAACTTCAATTTCGCTCAAGCGGGCGTGACGTCCGCGGGCACGCTATCGTCCATCGCCGGACAGAACTCGCTCGACACGGTCAAGAACACGGAAGTGTTCGCCTTCGCCGACCGCTCGATCCTGCAGGGTGACGGCAACCAGGCCGTGGACGACCTGTTCTACCTCAGCCAGTACGGCGACGTTTACCGGAACGGGAACGACGCCGAGCAACACTTCAGCGATTACGGCTGGAAGGAAGGCCGCAACCCGAACGCCTTCTTCGACACGAAGGGGTATCTGGCTGCCTACGCCGATGTGGCGGCGGCCGGCATCAATCCCCTCGAACACTACCTCACCTACGGGTGGAAGGAAGGCCGCGATCCCTCGGCCCAGTTCGACACCAAGCAGTACCTCGCAGCCAACGGCGATGTTGCGGCGGCCGGACTCAATCCTCTGCTGCACTACCTCGAATACGGCGCCGTCGAGGGCCGCGCGACGTTCAACGACGGCACCTTCGCCTGATCTCGGCGTCGAGGCCGGAACATCGACCAGGCAATCGATGCGGCCCCGCGGGCGACAAGCCCGCGGGGCCGCCCTGCGTCAGGCTCGCAGCCGCGCCGGCAAGCGACCGGTCAGCCTTCGTCGAACCGGCTCATCCGGAAGACCTCGATACCCGCCCCGTCGATCACCCGCACCGCCTCCGCCGCGGTGCGGGAGCGCTGCGGCACGCGGGCCCGGGCGAACAGGCGGCGCGCCCGCTCCTCCGCCCCCTCAAGGCTGTCCATCCGGACGGAAATGCGCTGCTGCACGCCTCCCGGCGCGCCGGCCTCCTCGGGGCCGAGCACTTCGATGTGGTAGGTCTCACGCACGTCGCTTCCGCATCCTCAGATCTGTCATGTCGCGCCCGGCGGATCCCGACCGGTCGGCTTTGGCAGGGGCTACCGATGATCAATCCCGACCATCGCCGAGCCGGTCCCAATCGGGACTTACCCGAACATCGGTCCGCTGACAGTCCGGCGAAAGGGTCACAGCCCCCGCCGACCCGGTGACGCGCAGGCTTTCCGATCCTTGGACTTGCCGAAACCCCGCCGATGCCGGATGTGGTGTCTTCCCCGCGAAGACCCGCGCAGCGAGGACATTCATGACCACATCGCCCTTCGTCACGGTGGAATGGCTGCATCAGCGCCTGAACGCGCCGGACGTCGTCGTGCTCGATGCCTCGTGGTACCTGCCAGCGCAGGGGCGCGACGCCGCGGCGGAGTATCAGGCGGCCCACATCCCCGGTGCGATCCGCTTCGATCTGGACGCGATGAGCGACACCGAATCCACCCTCCCCCACATGCTGCCGCGGCCCGAGGTGTTCTCCTCGAAGATGCGCGCGCTCGGGGTCGGCGACGGTGCGCAGGTCGTGGTCTATGACGGGATGGGGCTGTTCTCGGCGCCGCGGGTTCGCTGGATGCTCCAGACCTTCGGCATGCGCGACGTCAAGATACTGGAAGGCGGCATGCCGGCATGGGTCGCGGCGGGCTACCCGACCGAGGATGGCGAGGGCCGCCCGCGCGACCGGCGCCATTTCACCGCCCGGCTCAACAACGGCGCCGTGGCGGATGCGGGCGACATCGCCCGCGCCCTGGCCAGCGGCACGACGCAGGTGGTCGATGCCCGCTCCGGCCCGCGCTTCCGCGGCGAGGAGGCGGAGCCCCGTCCCGGCGTGCGCCCCGGCCACATGCCCGGTGCCAAGAACCTGCACTACGCCGCCCTCCAGGCGAACGGCCGCCTGCGGGACGAGGCCTCGCTGCGCGCCGCGATCGCGGAGGCCGGCGTCGATCTCGACCGCCCCGTCGTCACCACCTGCGGCTCGGGCGTGACCGCGGCCATCGTCGCGCTGGCGCTCGAGACGTTGGGCAAGGAGCCGCGGGCGCTCTATGACGGCTCGTGGTCGGAATGGGGCGCCGATCCCGCCCGCCCGGTCGAAACTGGCCCCGCCTGAGCGGCGAAGCGCCGCCGCGTCGGGTCGGTGCATTCCGGGGATGCCAGCCCCGGCGAGGACGACACAGCGTTAAAGGGCGGTTAAGAGGACGGGCATAAGCTTGGCCGAAGCCGGCTGCCGGGCGCCCCATCGGGCGGCTCCGGGCGGCAACCCGTACGGCCCGTCTCGAAGGCTCGGAGGATACGGCTTGGGCAGGGGCCCCGAACGCTTGCAGCTCTACCGCCTGCTCGGTCACGAGATCGTCCGCGCGGTTCGCGAACGGACGGCACAGCTCACGGCGCGGCCCGAGATCCTCACCCGCGCGCGGGTGACCGGCCTCGTGATCGCGCCGCACGACCTGCGGACCAGCGACGCCTCGCTCGCCGACGACATCTATTCCGGCCTGTTCGTCTTCGCCGGCCGCTCGCTGGTGGTGAGCGGACGCTCGCCCTTTGACTACGATCCCCCCTCCCCCGAATGGGCGGACGCGCTCTACGGCTTCGGCTGGCTGCGCCACCTGCGCGCCGCCGACACGGCTTTGGCCCGGGCCAATGCCCGCGCCTTCGTCTCGGATTTCATGAGCGGGCGCGGCGAGGCGGCTCGCGCCAGCCCGGTGCCGGTCGCCTCACGCCGGCTGATCTCGTTCCTGTGCCAATCGCCGCTGGTGCTGGAGGGCGCCGACCACGCCTTCTATCAGGCCTTCCTCAAGGCGGTCGGCAAGGGCGCGCGGGAACTGGAGCGCTCGTTGCGGCGCTCGTCACCGCCGCAATCGCGCCTGCTGGCAGCGGTCGCGCTGACCTATGCCGGGCTATGCTGCGAGGGCATCGAGCCGATCCTGCGCCGGGCCACCCGCATCCTCGTGCGCGAACTCGAAGCGCAGATCCTGCCGGATGGCGGCCACCGATCCCGCGATCCGCGCTTTGCCATGGAGCTGCTGCTCGATCTGCTGCCCCTGCGCCAGAGCTTCCTCAGCCGCAGTGTCGATCCGCCGGAAGCGCTCCTGCGCGCCGTCGACCGAATGCTGCCGGCGCTGCGGCTCCTGCGGCACGGCGATGCCTCGCTCAGCCACTTCAACGGCATGGGCGTGACGGCGGCCGACCATCTGGCGACGCTGCTGGTCTATGACGGGGCCGGCACCGAGCCGCTGATGTACGCCTCCCATTCCGGCTACGCCCGGCTCGAACTGGGGCGGGTCGTGCTCGTCTGCGATGTCGGCGCGCCGCCGCCGATGGACCAGTCGCGTGAGGCTGCCGCCGGCTGCCTCTCCTTCGAACTGACGAGCGGGGCGCAGCGCATCGTCGTCAATTGCGGCAGTCCCGCGAGCGGCGGCGAGCTGCGCCGGGCAGCGCGGAGCACCGCCGCACACTCGACGGCGACAGTCGCCGACACCTCTTCCTGCCGCTTCCTCGACGAGCCGGAGGATTGGTGGATCAGCCGGATCGCCGCCCGGTGGCTGCTCTATCGCCGCGGCCCCGTGGTCCTGCGCGGTCCCGGTCCAGTCGCGGTCGAGCGGCGCACGGAGAACGGGGCCGCGGTCCTGGCCGCGCGGCATGACGGCTACGTCACCGAATTCGGCATCCTGCACGAGCGCCGCTGGCGTCTCTCCGACAGCCCCGTGCGGCTGGCGGGCGAGGACGCGTTCCGGCGCGACAGCAAGCGCCCGCGCTCGCGGCCCCAGCCGGTGGCGGTGCGCTTCCATCTCCACACCGCCGTCGCGACGCAGCCTCAGGAGGACGGCAGCGTGATGCTGGGCCTGCCGACCGGCGAACGATGGCGCTTCACGGTGGAGGGGGCGACGGCGGCGATCGAGGAGAGCGTCTATTTTGCGGGCGTCGTCGGAGCGCGGCGGACCGCGCAGATCGTCCTGCACCTGACGGTGGACGAGGACGCGCTGGTGCGCTGGCAGATCGAACAGGTCTGACTCAAATTGCGTAGCGACGGGCCTTCGCCGGATACGGGAGCCCCCCGACGACCGCTTCGGTGCCGCTCGGCAGGACGCGGCTCTTAAGTGTAGCGGGTGAAACACCCGCCTCTGTAGCCGGACATCGTCTGCTTCAACTGGCCGCCCCGGCCGGTTCCGTGCTACCGCGCGCGCAAATTCCCTCACTGACGACACAGGCGATCCCCATGCCGCGCGACCAGATCCGGGTCACCCGCGCCCTCCTT
The DNA here is from genome assembly GCF_026672325.1 of Methylorubrum sp. SL192. Taxonomy (NCBI): domain Bacteria; kingdom Pseudomonadati; phylum Pseudomonadota; class Alphaproteobacteria; order Hyphomicrobiales; family Methylobacteriaceae; genus Methylorubrum; species Methylorubrum sp. SL192. Next base: position 1,759,665 of record NZ_JAPPQV010000003.1, on the reverse strand, counting down.
TCCGTTTCGGACAAGACCGGGCTCACGGACTTCGCTGCGGCGCTGAGCCAGCGCGGCGTCGAACTGGTCTCGACCGGCGGCACCCACCGCGCGTTGACCGAAGCGGGTCTTGCCGTCCGGGAAGTCTCCGAGCTGACGCGCTTTCCCGAGATGATGGACGGCCGGGTGAAGACCCTGCATCCGGCCGTTCATGGCGGCCTGCTCGCGGTGCGCGATAACCCCGAGCATCAGGCGGCTTTGGCCGCCCACGGCATCGGCGCGATCGACCTGCTCGTGGTCAACCTCTACCCGTTCGAGGAAACGCTGAAGGCCGGCAAGGCCTATGACGATTGCGTCGAGAACATCGATGTCGGCGGCCCGGCGATGATCCGCGCGGCGGCCAAGAACCATGCCGACGTCGCCGTGGTGGTGGATGTCTCGGACTACGGCGCCATCCTCGCCGAACTCGCGGAGCATGACGGCAACCTCACCGCCATCACCCGCCGCCGGCTGGCGCAGAAGGCGTTTTCGCGCACCGCCTCCTACGACGCGGCGATCGCCAACTGGCTCGCCGAGGTCGAGGGGCGCGACAAGGCCCCGACCTTCAAGGCGCTCGGTGGAACGCTCGCCCAGAGCTTGCGCTACGGCGAGAACCCTCACCAATCCGCCGCCTTCTACCGCCTGCCCGGCACCCTGCGCCCCGGCATCGCCACCGCTCGGCAGGTCCAGGGCAAGGAACTGTCCTACAACAACCTCAACGACACCGACGCCGCCTACGAATGCGTCGCCGAGTTCGACCCCGCCCGCACGGCGGCGGTGGCGATCATCAAGCACGCCAACCCCTGCGGCGTGGCCGAGGGGCCGGATCTGCTGGCGGCCTATGAGCAGGCGCTGGCCTGCGATCCGACCTCGGCCTTCGGCGGCATCGTCGCCCTCAACCGGCCTCTCGACGCCGCGGCCGCGAGAAAGATCGTCGAGATCTTCACCGAGGTCATCATCGCCCCCGATGCCTCCGAGGAGGCGCTCGCCATCGTCGGCGCCAAGAAGAACCTGCGGCTTCTCCTCGCCGGCGGCCTCGCCGATCCGCGGGCGAAGGGCGAGGTCATCCGCACGGTGGCGGGCGGCTTCCTGGTCCAGGGCCGGGATGCGCTCAGCGTGGACGACATGGACCTGAAGGTCGTGACTAAGCGCGCCCCGAGCGAGGCGGAACTCGCCGACATGCGCTTCGCCTATCGGGTGGCCAAGCACGTGAAGTCGAACGCCATCGTCTACGCCAAGGGCGGCGCCACGGTTGGCATCGGCGCCGGGCAGATGTCGCGGGTGGATTCCTCGATCACCGCCGCGCGGAAAGCAGCCGAAGCGGCGCAACGCCTCGGCCTGTCCGAGAGCCTCGCCAAGGGTTCGGCGGTGGCCTCCGACGCCTTCTTCCCCTTCGCCGACGGCCTGCTCGCCGCCGCCGAGGCCGGTGCCACCGCCGTGATCCAGCCCGGCGGCTCGATGCGCGACGATGAGGTGATCCGGGCCGCCGACGAGGCCGGGCTCGCCATGGTGTTCACCGGCGTGCGCCACTTCCGGCACTAGAGCCGTATCCACCTGATCGCATCAGGCCGCCGTCTTTCAATTCCTGTTTCGACGCGCTTTCCCATGCCGAACCGACGTCCGGTTCGTCGGAAAGCGTTTTAAGGCGGCGCGCTCGGCACATCCCTTAACCGGAGCCGGGGAGGCTTTCGAAATGAAAAAGGCCCCGCCTCTCGGCGGGGCCTTTTCCGTATGGTCGGTCGGCTCCGAAACCGTCAGGACAGGATGTCCCGGTCCTTGGTCTCGGGGATGAAGATCAGGCCGATCACGAAGGTGAAGAGCGCGATCACGATCGGGTACCAGAGGCCGAAATAGATGTCGCCGGTCTGGGCCACCATCGCGAAGGCGGTGGCGGGCAGAAGGCCGCCGAACCAGCCGTTACCGATGTGGTAGGGCAGCGACATCGAGGTGTAGCGGATCCGGGTCGGGAACAGCTCCACCAGCGCGGCGGCGATCGGGCCGTAGACCATCGTCACGTAGAGGACGAGGATCGTCAGGATGCCGACGACCGCGAGCTTCTGACCCGTGAAGATGTCGATCGGGTTCGCGGCCTTGATCACGGTCGGATTGGCTGACGCGGACGGATAACCCGCCTCGGTCAGCGCCGCCGGCACCGCCTTGGCGAAGTTTGGATCGGCGACGGGGAAGTCCTTGCCCTTGATGCTGACCACGGTCGGCGTACCGGCCGGCTGGTTCTCGGTGGTGTAGTTCACGGCGGAGCGGGCGAGCAGCGCCTTGGCGACGTCGCACTCCTTGGTGAACTTGGCGGTACCGACCGGATTGAACTGGAACGAGCAATCGTCCTTGTTCGTCTTCACCACCACCGGCACGTTCGCCTGGGCCGCGTGCAGGGCCGGGTTGGCCTGGGCGGTCAGCATGTTGAACAGCGGGAAGTAGGTGAGCGCCGCGATCAGGCAGCCGCCGAGGATGATCGGCTTGCGGCCGATCCGGTCCGAGAGGCTGCCGAAGAACAGGAAGCCGCCGGTGGCCAGAATCAGCGACCAAGCGATCATGATGTTGGCCGTGAACTGATCGACCTTCAGGATGCTCTGCAGGAAGAACAGCGCGTAGAACTGGCCGGTATACCAGACCACGGCCTGACCGGCGGTGAGGCCGAGCAGGGCCAGCAGCGCCCACTTGGCGTTCTTCCACTGGCCGAAGGCCTCCGAGAGCGGCGCCTTGGAGTGGGTGCCCTCCTCCTTCATCTTCTTGAAGGCTGGGCTCTCCTGCATCTGCAGGCGGATCCAGACCGAGATGGCGAGCAGCACCACCGAGACGAGGAACGGAATGCGCCAGCCCCAGACCTGGAAGGCCGTCAGCGTGGTCGTGGTCCCGTCCGCGTTGGTCACCGTGGTCGCCGGATAGGCGCTGTTCACGTAGCCTTGCGTCGAGAGGATGATGATCAGCGAGAGCAGCAGGCCGAGCGTCGCGGTGGTCTGGATGAAGGCGGTGTAGAAGCCGCGTCGTCCCGCCGGAGCGTGTTCGGCCACGTAGACCGCCGCGCCGCCGTACTCGCCGCCGAGCGCGAGACCCTGGAGCATGCGCAGCGCCAGCAGCGTTACCGGCGCAATCCAGCCGACATTGTAGGCCGCAAGGGTCGTATAGGAGGGCAGCAGGCCGACCGCGAAGGTCGAGATGCCCATGATCAGGATGGTGACGAGGAAGGTGTACTTACGACCAACCATGTCGCCGAGCCGGCCGAACACCAGTGCGCCGAACGGGCGCACAAGGAAGCCTGCGGCGAAGGCCAACAATGCGAAGATGTTGCGGGTCGCCTCCGGGTATGCGGAGAAGAACTGCGCGCCGATGATCGCAGCGAGCGAGCCGTATAGATAGAAATCGTACCACTCGAAAACGGTCCCGAGCGAGGAGGCCATGATGACCTTCTTCTCACCCGCAGTCATCGGCCTGACTGCGTCCCCGGACCGCGGTATTGCGGTTGCCCCAGCCATCTCTGTCGTTCCTCCAGGTCACACGTGCAGGTCACACGCGCGCGGGCGTCCGGTTCGCCGGCTTCAACCCGCTCCATGCGCTCGGCGCATGCACACGCATGTGTTACCGCATGCCTTGAAGCTGCCCAATAGGTAAATCGCGGTGCAGGATGCGTAGTTGACAGAATTCGGGCTGCGGTAACGGGCGAAGACTTGGCGGACGCACAAAGGGCGCAGCCTCGTCGGCTGCGCCCTCTACGGTTGGCCTACGCCCGAGGCTCAGTGCGCGTGGGCGCCCGAGGCTCCGATGCCGGTCTCCGAACGCACGAACTGGGCGTCGAACGCGGCCCGCTCGCGGTCGGCTCGACGGGTCCTGTCGATCTTCGAGACCGCCCAGATCGTCACGAAGGCCAGCGGCATCGAGAACAGGGCTGGGTTCGCGTAGGGGAACAGGGCCGCCGGATGACCGAAGGTCTTCACCCAGACCGCGTCGGACAGCACCACCATGACCACCGCCGCCAGGAGTCCGACGAGGCCGCCGATGAGCGCGCCCCAGGTCGTGGTGCCGCGCCAGAGGATCGACATGGCCAGGACGGGGAAGTTGCAGCTCGCCGCCACGGAGAAGGCGAGCCCGACCATGAAGGCGACGTTCTGGTTCTCGAACACGTAGCCGAGATAGATCGCCACGATGCCGATGCCGACGGCGGAGGCCTTGGAGAGGTTTACCTCCGCCCGCTCCGTGGTCCGCCCGCGGGCGAAGACCTGCGCGTAGAGGTCGTGGCTGATCGCCGAGGCGCCGGCGAGCGTCAGGCCCGCCACCACCGCGAGGATCGTCGCGAAGGCCACCGCCGAGATGAACCCGAGGAAGTACGGCCCACCCACCGCGTTGGCGAGGTTCACGGCCACCATGTTGGTGCCGCCGACCATGTCCTTGATCTTGTCGTAGGTCGTGCCGTCCGCGCCGAGCTTGAAGTAGCTCGGGTCGGACATCAGCAGGGCGATGCCGCCGAAGCCGATGATGAAGGTGAGGATGTAGAAGTAGCCGATCAGGCCGGTGGCGTAGAACACCGACTTACGCGCGGCCTGGGCGTCCGACACCGTGAAGAAGCGCATCAGGATGTGCGGCAGGCCCGCGGTGCCGAACATCAGGCCGACGCCGAGCGAGAGCGAGTCGATCGGGTTCGAGACGAGGCCGCCGGGCGCCATGATGGCGTCGCCCTTCGGATGGGTTTGCACGGCGGTCGCGAACAGCTTTTCCGGGCTGAAGCCGTACTTGTAGAGCACGGCGCCGGCCATGAAGGTCGCACCGCCGAGCAGCAGGCAGGCCTTGATGACCTGCACCCAGGTCGTCGCCTTCATGCCGCCGAAGGCGACGTAGATGATCATCAGCGCGCCGACGATCACCACCGCGTAGAGGTAGGGTAGGCCGAACAGGAGCTGGATCAGCTTCCCGGCGCCGACCATCTGCGCGATCAGGTAGAACGCCACCACGACGAGGGTGCCGGTCGCCGAGATGATGCGGATCGAGGTCTGGTCGAGGCGGAAGCTCGCCACGTCGGCGAAGGTGAACTTGCCGAGGTTGCGCAGACGCTCGGCGATCAGGAACAGCACGATCGGCCAGCCGACGAGGAAGCCCGTCGAGTAGATCAGGCCGTCAAAGCCTGAGGAATAGACGAGTCCCGAGATGCCGAGGAAGGATGCTGCCGACATGTAGTCGCCGGCGATCGCCAGGGCGTTCGTGCGCGCCGAGATGCCGCCACCGGCCGCGTAGAAGTCGGCCGCCGACTTCGAACCCTTCGCCGCCCGGTAGGTGATGCCGAGGGTGAACAGGACGAAGAACAGGAACATGAAGATCGCGGGCCAGTTCGTGGCCTGCTGCTGCACGGCGCCGAGATCCGGCCCGGCTGCGAGCGCCGGGGTCGCGCCGACAAGGGCGGCGCCGAGAAGGGGGACGAGGCGGATCATTTCGCGAGGCTCCGGATGAGGTCGGCCGAGAGCCGGTCGTAGCGGGTGTTGGCGCGGGCGACGTAGATCCCCGTCAGCACGAAGGCGAAGACGATGACGAACATGCCCATGTAGAAGCCGAGCGAGCCCGTGCCGCCGACCTTGGTGGCGAGCAGCGCCTTGTCGAAGGCGATGAGGCCGATGAAGCCGAAATAGACGAACAGCATCAGGCCGGTGAGGATCCAGCCGAAGCGTGTGCGTTCGTGCACCAAGGTCTTGAAGGTCGGGTGCTCGGCGATGCGGTCGAGCCGGTGATCGGGCTCGGGCATGTCGAGGGCTCCTGCCCCATGGAGCGAGCGGGCGTCCGACGTCGCGGATGGTCCCACCGTCTGGATGGTGCTCATGAATCTCCTCCGGCGCGATCGTGGCCCCGCGCGGCGAGGGCCAGGATCGGCTGCTCATTCTTTAAGGACGACAATCAGGGCGCTGGCGCTCGCCCCGTCAGGACCCGCGACCGGCGCGTCGGAAGCGGACGCCCGGCACGCCGGTTTCCGGCAAAAGTCGTTGCGTGAGACGGCTCCGGCCGCGCGAGACGGCCGGAGCCGTCGGCACCGCTCAAGCCGAGCGGTTCTGGCGGTTCTCGATCAGGTCATCGACCACGGCCGGCTCGGCCAGGGTCGAGGTGTCACCGAGCGAGCCGAAATCGTCCTCGGCGATCTTGCGCAGGATGCGGCGCATGATCTTGCCGGAGCGGGTCTTCGGCAGCCCCGGCGCGAACTGAAGCAGATCGGGCGAGGCGATCGGGCCGATATCCTTGCGAACCCAGGTGACCAACTCCTTGCGCAGCTCGTCCGTGCCTTCCTCACCCTCGTTGAGGGTGACGTAGGCGTAGATGCCCTGGCCCTTCACGTTGTGCGGATAGCCGACGACCGCGGCTTCCGAGACCTTCGGATGGGCGACGAGGGAGGATTCGACCTCCGCCGTACCCATGCGGTGTCCGGAGACGTTGATGACGTCGTCCACGCGGCCGGTGATCCAGTAATAGCCGTCCGCGTCCCGCCGGGCCCCGTCGCCGGTGAAGTAGAGATCCTTGTAGGTCGAGAAGTAGGTCTGCTCGAAGCGCTCGTGGTCGCCGTAGACCGTGCGCATCTGGCCGGGCCAGCTGTCCTTGATGCAGAGGTTGCCCTCGCAGGCGCCGTCGAGAATCTTCCCCTCGGCATCGACCATCACCGGCTGCACGCCGAAGAACGGAAGCGTGGCCGAGCCGGGCTTCAGCCGCGTCGCCCCCGGCAGCGGGGTGATGAGGATGCCGCCGGTTTCGGTCTGCCACCACGTGTCGACGATCGGGCAGCGGGAATCGCCGACGACGCGGTAGTACCAGTCCCAGGCCTCCGGGTTGATCGGCTCGCCGACCGAACCCAGCACCCGCAGGGATTGGCGCGAGGTCTTCTTCACCGGGCCCTCACCGCCGCCCATGAGCGAGCGGATCGCGGTTGGCGCGGTGTAGAAGATGTTGACCTTGTGCTTGTCGATCACCTCCCAGAAGCGGGAATTCGACGGATAGGTGGGGATGCCCTCGAACATCAGCGTGGTCGCGCCGTTCGCGAGCGGACCGTAGACGATGTAGCTGTGCCCGGTGACCCAGCCTACATCGGCCGTGCACCAGTAGACGTCGCCTTCGTGGTAATCGAAGACGTATTGGTGGGTCATCGAAGCGTAGACGAGGTAGCCGCCAGTGGTGTGCACCACGCCCTTCGGCTGGCCGGTCGAGCCCGACGTGTAGAGGATGAAGAGCGGGTGCTCGGCCTCGACGGCCTCCGCCGGGCATTCGTCGGTCACCTGTTCGGCGGCCTCGTGGTAATAGACGTCGCGGCCTGGCTCCATCGCCACGTTGCCGCCCGTGCGCTTCACCACGATCACGTGGTCCACGAGATCCTTGTCGAGGCGCTTGATCGCCTCGTCCACGTTGGCCTTGAGCGGCACCTTGCGCCCGCCGCGCAGGCCCTCGTCGGCCGTGATGACGAGTTTCGAGCCGCAGCCCTTGATCCGGCTCGCCAGCGAGTCGGGCGAGAAGCCGCCGAAGACGATGGCGTGGATGGCGCCGAGACGCGCGCAGGCCAGCATCGCGTAGGCGGCCTCGGGGATCATCGGAAGGTAGAGCGTGACGCGGTCACCCTTGCCGACGCCGCGATTGCGCAGAACGTTGGCCATCCGGCACACTTCGGCGTGCAACTGCCGGTAGGTGATGTGCTTCGACTCGTTGGGGTCGTCGCCCTCCCAGATGATCGCGGTCTGGTCGCCGCGGGTCGCGAGATGACGGTCAATGCAGTTTAGCGCGACGTTGGTCTTGCCGTCCTCGAACCATTTGATCGATACGTCACCCGGCGCAAAGCTCGTATTCTTGACTTTGCTGAACGGCGTCGACCAGTCGATCCGTTTGCCATGCTCGCCCCAGAACGTCTCAGGATCAGAAACGGAGGCCTCGTACATTTCCTTGTACTTGGCTTCGTCGATCAGAGCCCGGTCCCGCCAGGCATCTTGAACGTCGATGACCTTCTCGCTCATTTGGTTTCTTCCCTGCCGGTGCCCGATCGTATCGCGAAGGTCCGCGCAGCCGGGGCTTCCTCAGAACTCTTAAGCGCACATGAATACACCCGGCAAGCACCAAAAAGTCGAGGTCGGCAGTTTTGCGCAATCGAGTTGCACAGTAATTCATTGGAGGCGTCGCGCACACTGACGGTCTTCCGGAACAAGTCCGGGAAACGCTTGTCGTATCATGGGAATTGGGCGGGCGCCGCCGCGGTTCCCACCGGCGCGCCGTGTGTCAGGCGGCCGGAAACAGCATCTCGACGAGGGTGCCTTCGTCCTTGCGGCTGCTGATGCGGAACCGTCCGCGATTGGCCTCCACGAGCGCCTTGGTCAGCGTCAGGCCGAACCCCTTCTCGTCCCCCTCCGAAACAGCGCCGAGATCGGCCCCGAACGGCTCGAGTGCGCTCATCAGCTCGTCTTCCGTCATGCCCGTGCCGGTGTCGCGCACACGCAGGGCGACTTCTCCCTGCTCGGCGAGCGTGGTCGAGACGATCACCTGTCCGCCGGCCTCCGTCACGCGGATCGCGTTTCCAAGTACGGTCAGCGCCGCCTGCCGGATCGAACGCTCGTCCGCCTTCATCGCCGGCAGGTTGGGGGCGAGGCTGGTGCGCAGGACGATGCGGTCACGCGCCGCCTGGGGCTGCTGCGCGGCGATGCACGAAGCGACCAGCTCGTTCAGCGCAAGGTCGGCGAAGGTGAGCTTGCCGCGGCCGGCCTGAATCTCGGCTAGATCGCGCAAGTCGTCGATCAGGCCAGCGATCCGGCCGCCGGAGAGACGCACTTCACGTAAGTAGGCCTCCAGACGCTCCGCATCCGCCCGGTCGAAACGGTCGGAGAGCATCATGTCGGTGAGGCCGAGGATCGCGTTGAGCGAAGGGCGGATCTCGCGGCTGACCCGCGCGAGCGCGTTGGCCTTCCAGACACCCTCCGCCTCGGGCTCGCTCCGCCGCGCGGGTTCCGCGACCGGAGCCGGAGGCGCCACGTCCTCATCGCGGATCTCGCGCAGGCTGGCACAATAGCCCGGCGCGTCCTCCCCGAGCAGGCGGGCGATGCGCAGGCGCAACGCCGCCGCTCCGGTGCGCACGGTCACGCCGTGGACCTCGCTCGTCCCCGAGCGGCGGGAATCCGTGACGGCGGTCTCCAGCGCCGACAGGCTCTCGGGCGCGAACAGGTCGGCAAAGCGACCGCCCACGACCTCCTTGGGATGGGCATGGACGAGTTCGGCAGCGCTCGGGTTGAGGCCGACGACGCGGCCCTCGGCATCGAGGGTGACGACGCCGTCCTCCAGACTATCCAGCACCTTCTCCGCCCGCAGCCGCGCGGCATTGGCCGGAATGGCCGGAAGTTGGATATCGCCGGCAGCGGGCATGGCCCGCGCAAGGCAGATTTCGGCCTGCGCGCCCTCCCAGACGAGGCCGGCCCGATCGACGAGAAGCGCCACCGTGCCGCCCTCGGGCCGCGCGAAGGGCACCGGCCCGATGATCTCCCGATCCCTGGGCGGCAGCCCGCGGAAGAGATGCGCGAGGCCCGCCTGACGCAGGGCCGGCAGATCCGCATAGCCGGTGAGATCGAGGAAGGTGCGGCTGGCGAACAGCATCTCGCTGCCGCGGTAGACGAGCACGCCGAGAGGCAAGCTCTCGAGCAGCTCGGTGAGTGCGAGCCGCGCGCGCGTCTCGGCCTCCGAAAGGCGGCCCTGCGGGATCGGGAACGGCATCACCGAGCCGCTCGGCGCGGATTCGGCGCGCGCCGGCATCGGCGCCGCGTCGTCCCCGTCTTCGTCGGGAGCGAACCGCAATCCGAGAACGCGTGCGACCTCGCGGAAGGCGGCATGCTCGTTCACCGACAGGCCGGATTCCGCCTCCGTCTCATCGACCGGGGCCTCCTCCTGCAGGCTCTCCGGTCCGTCTTCCTCATCCTCGACCGCACGCTCCATCAAACGGGCGTGGCGCTCGCCGAGGATTGCGAAGCCGCCGAACCCGGAGAAGTCGTCGGTCGAACGGCCCGCAGGAGCGCCCGAGATTTCGAGCGCGTGCTCGTAGGCACGACCGCGCACCAGCAGCGGCAGGGTCCGAAAGGTGCGCCGGCCCGCGAGCGCTTCCGTCAGCGCCGCGCCCTCGATCACACCGTCGGCGGCGAGCATCGCCCAGGAGCGGCCGGACAGGGCTTCGGCGAGGTCGGGATGGGTGCGCGAGACATGGGTCAGCACGCCATCGGCATCGCTGCGCCAGATCACACGGAGCGGCAGCTCGGCCGTTTCCACTTCCGGCGCCGGGGATGGCACCGGGGATGGCGACGAGGCCTCGGGCTTCGCGACATCCGGGCCCACATCCGCCGGGGGCGGATCGGCCTTGGCCGGCCCGCTGTCGAACGGCCGCAAGGCCGGTAAGGATCCGATCGGGGCGAGGAGCAGGACCGGATGCCCCTCGCCGATCTCGACCCGCGCGGCAAGGGCGACCACGGGCGGCGCGACACCGCGGGGATCGAAGCGCAAGCGGATCATGCGGGGCCGCGTGCCCAGGGCACCGGCGCGGCGGATCTGCTCGGACAGGCGAAGAGCTGCAAGGACGGTGCCGTCCGATCCGGCGACGCCCGCCCGCAACGGGACCGCCGCACCGGCGGCGTAAAGGATCCGCTCGGCTGTCTCGTCGAGAACGAGCAGACCGCTGCCCTCGCGAACGAGATGCGCGATCGATGCGTCGTCTCTCCAGCGCGCCAACGCGTCACGAATGGCCGCATCGTCGCCCGGATAGGAAGCCTGCACTGCGCGGTCCGACATCCGAACCCTGGTCATGAACCCCTTCATCGCCCTGTCGCCGGTCGTTCGGGGCATGAACACCTGAGCCCTGTGTAACTTAACTGCGGCCAGACGTGGACACTGAAGCCTGCCGCCACACGTTTATCAACTGGTAACCTCAATTGGTCCCCCGGGGCTGGAAAAAAGGTTACCCCTGCGCTATTGTGCAGTGCACATTGTGCGCCGCACAACGAGCGCCCGATGCCAACATCAGGAGAGAGACGTGACAAACACTCCGAATTACGAAGTCCCGACCGAGATGCGCGACTTCGCCGAGAAGAGCGTCGAGCAGGCCCGTAAGGCGTTCGATTCGTTCATCGGCGCGGCCCGCCGCACCGCCGACACCGTCCAGGGCTCGACCGAGCTCGCCCGCAGCAACGCCACCAGCATCTCCTCGCGCGGCTTCGAGTACGCTGAGCAGAACGTCAACGCCGCGTTCGACCTGGCGCAGAAGCTCGTGCGCTCGCGCGATGTGCAGGAGGCCATGCAGCACCAGGCGGAGTTCGTGCGCGCGCAGTTCGCGGCGATTCAGGCGCAGGCCAAGGAGTTCGGTGGCCTCGCACAGAGCGCCTTTCAGCAGAGCGCCGAGAACGCCAAGAGCGTCATGCAGCAGGGTGCCGCCGACGCTCGCCAAGCCTACGAGCAGGGCGTCGAGACGGCCCGCGAGAATGCCAACGACGCGCAGAAGTCTTCTTCCTGACGCACCCTCCGCACTACGGTTCGGATGGCACGTAAGGCCGACGGCCCGCTCCCAACGGAGTGGGCCGTCCTCGTTTCGGGACTTACCCCTCTGGTTTCATCCAGAAAGGCGGTCTCCCGCTCCGCCTCTTTTCCGCCGTCGGGGCGCCGCAAGGCTCCCCGCCTCGCCGGCTCCGTGTGAGGCGGCCCAGCGGAGGTTTTGGACACAATGCGTTCCGTTCGTACTCTCGGTCTCGCGGCCCTGATCGCCGTCGCGGCCGGAAGCCTCGCGCCCGCCCAGGCACAATATTACGACGACGGCTACGATGCGCCTCCGCCCCGCGCGCGCGCCTATCGCGATCGCGACTGGGGTGGCCCGCCGCCGCGCCGAGCCATGGGCCTCAATTGCGATGCGGTGCAATCGGGCATCAGCGGCCTGCAGCCGTTCTCCTGCCCTCTGCCGGGCCCGCGCCCGCTGGGCGCCCGCTGCTTCTGCGATATGCCGGTGTCGTTCCTGAACGGTCCGCGTACGGCCGTCGGGCGCGTCGCACCGTAAACGCCTTCTCGCACGCCGGCGGTTGGCGGGCCGCGATGCCCGGACACCGAGCCAAGACGAGAACAGCCGCGCCGGGATGACCGGCGCGGCTCTTCTCTGAGGTCTCGATGATCCGGCGCGTCAGTTGACGATGACGGTGGCTCCAACCTTCACGCGGGAATAGAGGTCGGTGACGTCCTCGTTGGTCATGCGGATGCAGCCCGAAGAAACGGCCTGCCCGATCGTGTCCGGCTCGTTCGAACCGTGGATCCGGTATTCCGACTTGCCGATATACATCGCGCGGGCGCCGAGCGGGTTCTCGATGCCGCCAGCCATGTAGCGCGGCAGGTCCGGACGACGGGCGATCATCGCCGCCGGAGGCGTCCAGCCCGGCCATTCGCGCTTGGCGGTGATCTTGTTCACGCCGCTCCAGGTGAAGCCCGGACGTCCGACGCCCACACCGTAGCGAACCGCCTGGCCACCCGGCATCACGTAGTAGAGACGGCGCTCGGCCGTGGAGACAACGATCGTGCCCGGCGCGTAGCGGCTGTTGTACTCCACGACTTCGCGGGGAATACGCGCCACCTGCGCTTGAGCGGCCTCGTCCTCTCCGTAACCCTGGCTATAGCCTCGCGCGCTGGAGCCGCGCTGCGTGGCATAGGGGTCGTAGACCGGCCAGCCGCCTCGCGACGATTGCTCCTGGTAACCATCGTCGTCCGAGCCGAACGGATCGTAGGGCGCAGCGTTTGCAGCGCCCATCGTGAGAACACAGACGCCGACAACGCCGGCGAGAACAGATGCCAAGGTCTTCATCGCAGGGGCCTACCTGTGCAGTAATCTTTGCCATTACAAGCGTGACTGTGCTTGGTCGGTTCCCTGCTGTTTACGGATTTTCCACGACTCGGCCGTCCGGCGGCTCACGTCAGCTTGGCCATAGCGATGTGGTTACTCCCGAATCGGCCACGGCCCGGCGTGACGCGCGACCCGCCTCGGGCCGTCATCCGAGAGCCACGGCACTGCCAAGGACGGTCGGCCGCCGAGTCGCGGCAGCTCGTAGCGGTCGCTGTGCGTCAGGCGCGCCGCGGGAAGTATTGCTCGGGTTACCGGTTCGGCGAAGCCTCCGGCCCGGTGCTTGCCGGAAAGGCCGTGGCGTTCCGCGAGAGTGTCCATCGCTAAGGCTGGCTCAATGCTCTGACGTCGCGCAGCAAATCCGCGTCAGAGCCCAATCAAACCATGGTTCATTTTATTTCTTGACCCGCCCCGCCTCACCTGATCGCCTCGAAACCCGAAAGAGGTCGGAGGGATGGTCGGCTTGCTTCTCGAAAAGCGGAAGTGACTTACGGTTCTCAGCTCGATCGGCGGACCGACCTCAGCTTTCGCCTGCTGGCAGGATTACCTTGGACGACACCGCGCATCAGGAGCGGACCGACTGGGAACTCGTCTATGCCGGCATGGGCGTGGGCGTCGTCGGCCTGATCGGGGCGGCCCTGTTCTTCCGTCGTCGGCGCGACGCGGTCGCGGCCTGACGATCACCCAGCACGGCGCCGATAGCTCAAGACGATGCTTCCCGCGCGGTCAGCTGACCGGGGGTGACGGATCGCGGGCAGCCCGCTCGGCCTCAACCAGCACGTCGAAGGCGCGCCACGGTTTCGGGATGAACACCGCCCCTTCCGGCAAGGACGTCCCGTGCTCCGGTTCGACGCCGGAGGTCACGACCAGCCGGGTGCGCGGCCAGAGGGTGGCGATGGCTCGGGCAAGCTGAAGTCCATCCATCGCCCCCGCCAGACGGATATCGGCGAAGACCAGAGCGACGTCGCCGCCTCTCTCCTGCAGGACGCTCAAGGCACGCTCGGCGCTGTCGCAGCCGATCACGCGCAACTCGGTCTCTTCCAGTACGCTCTCGGCCAGTTCGCGGGTGTCGCGCTCGTCCTCGACCACCAGGGCGATGCGGGCGTCCGGACGCTCGACCTTCGCCGGCGCGGCGCGTTCGGCGTGATCGACCCGCCGAACTAAGGCGGCGAGATGGTCGGGAATGCCCTCTGCGACAAGGTTGTCGTAGCAGGAGGCGAGCGCCTGCCCGATCTGATCGAGTTTCATGCTCGGCAGAAGCGGATCATCGGCGAGCCCCCGATGCGATCGGTCTCGAAACGTGTCGTTCAAGGCGAAACGATCCTCCCCTGCGCGTCCGGGCCGCACCACACCACAACAAAGCGGTCGGGCGCCGCTCAGTTGCGTCGAAGGAGGATTTTCACCGTCGCGGGCCCGCCGCGCGGCGGGCGGCCGCAGCTCTACTGAACGGTCTCGGCGTCGGCGAGCGCGACAAGGCCGGCCACGGTGCGGACGTCGCGGTAGCGGTCGCCGCGGGCGTTCATCATCGCCTCGAACTTCTGGTGCACCTGGGCGACCGAGAGGCTCGCGGGCTTGCGGTGGCGGCCCCGGCCGGTGGTGCCGGCAAAGAAGATCGACCGGTTGGCCCGGGCCGGGCCGGGCAGCAGAGTCGCGGCGGCAGCGGTCGGTTTGTCGACCACCTGGGACAGGAAGTTCTCGGCGTCCTCCGGCCCGAGGAAGTGCGCGAGGTAGACCTCGCCGAGAGTCAGCTCGCGGCCGATCTTCAGGGCGATGCGTCCGGCGTCGCGCTTCAGCATCTCGCCGGCCATGACGGCCGAGAGGTAGGGGTCGCGGCGCAGGTCGAGGATGCGGGAACGCTCGGCCTGATCCTGGATCGACGGCCGGTCGTTGCCGTCCGGGACGATCAGGCCGGCCTCCTTCTCGTATCCGTATCGGGGTCCGAAATCGCGGATCACGCCGAGCCAGGTGCGCTCGATGAACTGGAACAGGCCGGTGGCCGAGGAGGTCTTGGCCTGGACGGCGGTGATGAAGCTCGACTCCTTGTCGGCCACCGCCATGAGCAGGACCGGATCGGTCTGCACCGCCTGAGCCGCCTTCACGATCGTTTGCACGAGGTGGCGGCGGATCTTCATCGGCCCGAATTCGAGGATGTCGTTCGGGTCGCCGGTCGAGGTCTGCGAGAGCAGGAAGTCGTAGGAGACGCGGTCGACCGTGTTGGTGCCGAGTTCGGTGTCGAGATCGCCCACGGGGTGGAAGCTCGCGGAGGCAGCCAGCACGCTCGACACCGGCATCTCGGGCGCGAGCGCCTGAAGGCGCGGCTTCGGCATGGCGAGATCGGACACCTTGGTCGAGGCCTCGGCCCGGCCGAAATCGGTGCCGGCATTGAGCAGAACCGCGCTCAAGCCCCCGGCGAGCAGGGTCATCGACAGGATGGAGCGGACCAGAGCCGTGCGGCTGCCGTGATCACGCCCCGTCCGGGAATTCAGGGTGATGGCGTCGGAGGACGGGGTGGGACGCCCGCTCTTGCGAGGAGCGTGGGAAGAAATCTTGGTGGTCCGCGGCGATCCAATCGAACGGCCCTGCATCGTTGTCGTCGCTCACTCTTCGTGATGGCGCCAGCGGCGTATGGGCAACAGTTACGCCGCCGGATGTGGCGCAAACACGGCCGAGGTTGTGGCATCCCCAAGGCAGTGCGGGGCAATTTGCGGGCAAGCTGAGCCATTTGGGGGGTTATCCCCGGACTTGTCCCCAAGGAACGCGCGAGGGCTCGACCCTGGGGGCTGCAGCGTCCATCGCGGAGCGATGTCACCGGACGGAGACAAGGGCCGGGGCGCACATCCTTCTACTTTTACTTCTACTCTGACAGAGACATCGAAAACGCTGTCCGACGAAGTGGTGACCGGTTCGTCGAAAGACGGCTCCACCAATCAAGCGCCTGGCGACGCCAGCCTAATCCAATCAGGTCGGATACAACGCCAACAACGAGCATTATAAATCCGATTTCGAAAAACCTCTACAAATTATGAAATTCTTCATCGTCTTGATTTTTTCCACTCGAAGCGGCGTTGATACGACATAAACTGCGAAAACCCTTTAACTCCGTGTACTGATTCTTGAGGCAATAGAATGCCCGCCACACCCGGGGTTACCCATGCCAAAAATTTCACTCAGCGTTCGAGCATCCCTGGGATGCCTCTTTGCAGCGATGCTCGTCGTGTCGATCCTGCAGGGTGCTGCCGCCTATTAGAAGATCAACAGCATCTCTACTGTCACGAATGATATTCTCGAGAATACTATTCCCTCCATCAACGAAGCACATGCAATCAACGCGCTCATTCTGCGCACGCGACTTTGGCAGGCTCGCTACATGACGCCCGAGAATGAGGCGTCGAGGGAGCAGAGCAGAGCCAGAATTGTCGAGTTCGCGACAGAACGCGACCAAAGGGTTGCGGCATACCAATCGCTCGTCGCGAGCGCGGACGAGCAGCAGACGTATGACGAGTTGAAGGCGAAGCTTGATCTGCTGAGAGCCGATGGCGAACGCCTTCGGGCTTTTCCGAATGAGCGCTACGAAGAAGCCATCGCGTTCTTCCGCGGCTCGATGTACGCGAACTACCTCGCCGTCTCGGCCGCAGCACGCAAGCTCGTCGATATCAATATTGCGAATGGCAAGAAGGCCGATGCCGCCGTCCGGTCGGAGCAGGCTTCGGCGATGCGGAGTACGCTGCTCATCCTCGGCCTTGCCGTCCTGATCGCCCTGAGCGCGATGACCTTCTGCTTCCTGGGTGTCTCGCGTCCGATCGAGCGGATGACCGCGGCGATGCGGCGCTTGGCCGGCGGGGACGCAGCCTCGGAGATTCCCTATGCCAGCCGCCAGGACGAGATCGGTGCGATGGCCGGCGCCGTGCAGGTGTTCCGCGACAATCTCGTTCGGACCCGCCAGCTCGAAGAGGAGACTGCGCTCGCGCGTGCCTCGGCTGAAGAGCAGCGCAAGGCCGGCATGCGGCAGATGGCCGATGGCTTCGAGGCCGCGGTCGGCGGCATCGTCGGCATGGTGTCCTCGGCCGCCAGCGAGTTGCAGGCCACGGCCCAGAGCATGAGTTCCACCGCCGGACAGACCGCCACCCAATCCACCAGCGTGGCGGCGGCTGCCGAGCAGGCTGCGGCCAACGTCAACACCGTGGCGGCGGCCGCCGAAGAACTCGGCTCGTCGGTAGCCGAGATCAGCCGGCAGGTTTCCGGCTCGGCCGACCTCGCCCAAATGGCGGTGGCGGAGGCCAATGCCACGGCGGGCCTCGTGCAGGAGCTGGCGCAATCGGCCAGCCGCATCGGCGACGTGGTGGCTCTGATCTCGCAGATCGCGGGGCAGACGAACCTCTTGGCGCTCAACGCCACGATCGAGGCGGCCCGTGCCGGCGAGGCGGGGCGAGGCTTCGCGGTCGTGGCCGCCGAGGTCAAGGAACTCGCCAACCAGACCGCGCGCGCCACCGAGGAGATCGGGCGGCAGATCGGCCAGATCCAGGGATCGACGGATCAGGCGGTCGGCGCGATCGGCGGGATCGGCACGCGCATCCGCGAAATCGCGGGCGTCGCGGCCTCGATCGCGACGGCGGTGGAGGAGCAGGGCGCGGCGACCCAGGAGATCGTCCGCAACGTTGCTCAGGCGTCCGCCGGGACGAGCGAAGTGACGACAAACATCGCGGGCGTGGCCGGTGCGGCCGAGGAGACGGGTGCAGCCGCCGCGCAGGTGCTGGCCTCGGCCTCCGAGCTGTCGCGCCAGTCCGAGCACCTCAACGCCGAGGTCGGGAACTTCCTCGCCACCGTGCGCGCCGCCTGACCGGAACAGAGTAGACTTCTAAGCTACGCTACGGCCCTCGCTCGATGAGCGGGGGCCTTTCGCAATCTGGGCCTTTAGCGATCGATCGACGACGCGAATTGTGCCGTCCACGATGCGGTCAGCAGACGATCGAGTGGATCGAGGCTGACCTTCGATCCTTCCGATCTCACAGCCGCCGGAGCGCCACGCTCTCGATGCGGTGGCTCGGCCCCTTGGCCAGGATCAGACCGGCCCTCTGGCGCGTGGGCAGGATGTTGTCGCGCAGGTTCGGTAGGTTGATCGTCGTCCAGAGCCGGTCGGCGATCTCCAACGCCTCGGTCTCGGTGACCTCGGCGTATTTGCGGAAATAGGAGAGCGGATCGCGGAAGGCGGTCTGGCGCAGGCGCAGGAAGCGGTTGACGTACCAGCGGTGCAGGTCGTCCTCGTGCCCGTCGAGATAGATCGAGAAGTCAAAGAAGTCGGAGACGAAGGGAATCGCGGTGCCGTCCCGCGGCAGGCGCGCCGGCTGGAGGACGTTCAGGCCCTCGACGATGAGGATGTCGGGCGATTCGATCACCTGCTCCTCGCCGGGCACCACGTCGTAGACGAGGTGTGAATAGACCGGGGCGGCAACGCGCCTGTGCCCGGCCTTGATGTCGGCAAGGAACCGCAGAAGCGCCGCGCTGTCGTAGCTCTCGGGAAAACCCTTCCGCTCCATCGCGCCCATACGCTGCAATTCGGCGTTGGGGTGGAGGAAGCCGTCGGTCGTGATGAGATCGACCTTCGGCGTGTTGGGCCAGCGGGCGAGCAGCGCCTTCAGCACCCGTGCCGTGGTCGATTTGCCGACCGCCACCGAGCCGGCCAGGCCGATGATGTAGGGCACCTTGGTGTCGTGGTCGGCGAGCAGGAAGCGCTGCGTCGCCTTGAACAGCCCCTGGGTTGCCGCAACGTAGAGCGAGAGCAGGCGGGAGAGCGGCAGGTAGATCGCCACGACCTCCTCGATCGAGATCGGGTCGTTGAGCGATTGCAGGCGGCCGATATCCTCGGCGCTCAGCGTCAGCGGAGCGTCGGCACGTAGCTGCGCCCATTCGTCCCGCGAAAAGATCCGATAGGGCGAGAGGCGGCCCGGCCCCTGGCCGGTCACCGGATTCTGGCGCTCCTCCGGTTCGATCCCCGCCGAAGGGATCGGGGCGCCGATCATGTGTGCCTCCGCGCCGCCTTCTCGGCGAGCCCGCTCTGGGCGGTGCGCCGACCCAGCTCCGCCATCACGTCGTCGAGCGGTACGCCCGCCGCCTTGAGCGTCACGACGAGATGATAGAGCACGTCCGCCGCCTCCGAGACGAGCGCCTTGGGGTCGCCCTGCACCGCGGCGATGACAGCCTCGACCGCCTCCTCACCTAGTTTCTTGGCAGCCTTGGCTGGCCCCTCGGAGAGCAGCTTTGCCGTGTAGGAGGTCTCGGGGGGCGTGCCGGCGCGGCTGTCCACGAGGGCGGCGAGGTCGTCGAGGCTGAACTTCGTCATAAGGCGCGCAAGCGGAAACCGTATCATGCGGCATCGCCTGATCGGATACCGGCACTTTAAACCCTGCGCAGGCTCGGGCCCCCGGTCAAGGGGCGCGGGCATCCGCCCACCGGATACCCGTTACGGATCGAGTCGCATCGCAAGTCCGGCGGCAGCCATATGGGCCTTCGCCTCGCCGACCGTGTGGTGGCCGAAATGGAAGATCGAGGCGGCCAGCACCGCGCTCGCGCCGCCGTCACGGACGCCCGCCACGAGGTCGTCGAGCCCGCCAACGCCGCCGGAGGCGATCACCGGCACCCGCACCGCATCGGCGATGGCGCGGGTGAGCGCGATGTCGTAGCCGGAGCGGGTGCCGTCCTTGTCCATGGAGGTGACGAGGAGTTCGCCCGCGCCCCGCTCGGAGACCGTGCGGGCGAATTCGACCGCGTCGATCCCGGTCGGGTTGCGGCCGCCATGGGTGAAGATCTCCCAGCGCGCGGCCTCGTCCGGACCGGAGACCCGCTTGGCGTCGATCGCCACGACGATGCACTGGTCGCCGAACTTCTCCGCCGCCTCGGCGACGAAGTCGGGGTTCTTCACGGCGGCGGTGTTGATGCCGACCTTGTCGGCGCCCGCGAGCAGGAGCGTGCGCACATCGGCCACATTCCGCACCCCGCCGCCGACGGTGAGCGGCATAAAGCAGGCTTCCGCCGTGCGGCTCACCACGTCGAGCAGGGTGCCGCGCGCCTCGTGGCTCGCGGTGATGTCGAGGAAGCAGAGTTCGTCGGCGCCGGCCGCATCGTAGGCCTTGGCCGATTCGACCGGATCACCGGCATCGCGCAGCTCGAGGAACTGCACGCCCTTCACGACGCGCCCGTCCTTCACGTCGAGGCAGGGGATGATGCGGGTCTTGAGCACGCGTGAATGCCTTCAGGCTGTCGGGGCCGGCGGTCGGAGGGTCGCGATCACGCGGCACTCCCCGCGTCACGGCTCTTGTCACGGCCCTTGGCACGGGCGATGGCGGCGAGCGCTTCCTTCGGGTCGATGCGGCCGTCGTAGAGGGCGCGGCCGGTGATGGCGCCGGCCAGCACGGCGCAGTCCGGCTCCAGCAGCCGCTCGACGTCGGCGATCGAGGCCAGGCCGCCCGAGGCGATCACCGGGATGCTGACGGCTGAGGCCAGCGCCAGCGTCATCTCGATGTTGAGGCCCTTGAGGATGCCGTCGCGGGCGATGTCGGTGTAGATGATGGCGGCGACGCCGGCATCCTCGAAGCGACGCCCGAGCTCTTCCGCGGTCATGCTGGAGGTCTGAGCCCAGCCCTCCACCGCCACGCGCCCGTCCTTAGCGTCGATGCCGACGGCGATGCGCCCCGGATGGAGGCGGGCCGCCTCACGCACGAAGGCGGGATCGCGCACGGCCGACGTGCCGATGATGACGCGGCTCACGCCCTTTTCAAGCCAGCCTTCGAGGGTGCGCATCTCGCGCACGCCGCCGCCGAGCTGCACCGGCAGGCGCACCCGCGCCAGGATCGCATCGACCGCCGCGGCGTTGCGGGGCTCGCCGGCGAAGGCGCCGTCGAGATCAACCACGTGGAGCCAGGAGAACCCCTGAGACTCGAAGGCCGCCGCTTGCGCAGCGGGGTCGTCGTTGAAGACCTTGGCCTGGGCCATGTCGCCTTGAACGAGGCGGACGCAGCGCCCTTCCTTGAGGTCGATGGCCGGATACAGGATCACGCGTCAGCTCGCGAATACGATGTGTCGGACAAAGGCGGCCCTCAGGGGCGCCAGCGCAGGAAGTTGCCGAGGAGCGCGAGACCGAGGTGCTGGCTCTTCTCGGGGTGGAACTGGGTGCCGGCCATGTTGTCGCGCGAGATCATCGCCGTGACCCGGCCGCCATACTCGGCATGGGCGACCACATCCGCCGGCTCAGAGGCCTTCAGCGCGAAGCTATGGACGAAGTAGGCGTGGAGCCCGCCCTCCCCGATCGCGATGTCGCGCAGCAGGGCGTGCTCGCGGTCGAGATGCAGGGTGTTCCAGCCCATATGCGGGATCTTCAATGCCGGGTCGGCCGGCTCGATCGGGGCGACGTCGCCGGGAATCCAATTCAGGCCCGCGGTCTCCTCGTATTCGAGGCCGCGGCTCGCCATGAGCTGCATGCCGACACAGATGCCGAGGAACGGCTTGCCCTGCGCCCTGACGGCCTCGGTCATGGCCTCGACCATGCCGGGCACCGCATCGAGGCCGCGGCGGCAATCGGCATAGGCGCCGACGCCGGGCAGCACCACACGGTCGGCGCCGGCCACAGCTTCCGGCACGTCGGTGACGACGATGCGGGTGCCGTCGAGCCCGGCCTCGCGCGCCGCGCGCTCGAAGGCCTTCGCCGCCGAGTGGAGATTGCCCGATCCGTAATCGATGATCGCGACGGTCTGCTCGCTCACCGTCCACCCTCGCTCGCGGGGAAAAGGCCGATCACCGCATCATCGCCGCGGCGATGCGCCGGGCGGCTCACGGCCGTCGTGGCAAAACCCGTCGTGGCGGCGCCGGGAACCGGCGCGGCATCGAGCCAGCGGGTGGCAGCCTTCAGTTCAGCCTCCTCCTGCGAGCCGGCCATCACCGCGTCCTGGGCGGGCTTGCCCCGGCGGCCATAGGTCCAGCGGCGCAGGCTCGACGCCTCCATGCCGATCAGCAGGCTCACCAGCAATGTGACGATCAGCGCGGCGAAGGGCGAGAGGCCGAGCGCCCGCCCCGCCAGTCCAAGGGCAACGAGCCCCACCAGCACGAGGAGCGCGGCGAGCCAGAGGCGGTGGCGCAGGAACCAGAGCACCGTGAAGGCGAAGGCGCTCCACGAGAAGCCGTCGCGCACGAGATGCGCCTGTTCCAGCGCCCGCGGGTCACCCCGAACCGAGCCCTCGGGAACGTGCAGCGTGTAGGTCCGCATCCTCGCTCCTCCTCAATTGGTCTCAGAGCGATCCCTTGGTGGAGGGAACGCGGCCATCCTCACGCGGGTCGATGGCGACGGCCTTCCGCAAGCTCCGGGCCAGCCCCTTGAAGACGCTCTCGGCAATATGGTGCGCGTTCTCGCCGTAGAGAGTCTCGACATGCAGCGTGATGCCGGCATTCATCGCGAAGGCCTGGAAGAATTCCCGCACCAGTTCGGTGTCGAACCGGCCGATCTTCTCGACGCGGAAGCTCGTGCGGAACACGAGGAAGGGACGACCGGAAATGTCGATCGCGATGCGGCTCAGCGTCTCGTCCATCGGCAGGTGGATGTCGGCATAGCGGGCGATGCCGCGCTTGTCGCCGAGCGCCTGAGCCACCGCCTGGCCCAGCGCGATGCCGGTATCCTCGGTGGTGTGGTGCTGATCGACGTGCAGGTCGCCCTCGACCTTGATCGTCACGTCGAACAGGCCGTGCCGGGCGAACAGCTCCAGCATATGGTCGAGGAAACCCACGCCGGTCGCGATCGTGGCCTTGCCGGTGCCGTCGAGATCGATCGAGACGGACACGTCGGTCTCTGCCGTGCGGCGGCTGATGCTGGCTGTACGCATCGGATACGGGTGTCTGATCCTGAAACGGGCAGCAGGCCTTAGCGGCCGGCCGGGCCTGCCTTGTAGTGTGGTTTTGCCCGGCGGGGGAAGGGTCTTGAAGGGTGGTCTTGGCGGCGATCCTGCCTTAACCGGCATGGGACGGCTCTCGACGTCATCCGCCGGTCATGCCGGCGCGCCAGCCTACCGGGGTCACCGATGCCGAGAAGCCGCATGCTGTCCCGCCGTTCCGTCCTCGCCGCCAGCGCCGCGCTCCTTGCTGCCCGAGCCGGAGCCGCCGACGGGCCGCTGCGCTTCGGCGTGATCGCCGATCCGCAATATGCCGAGGCGCCGCCCAACCCCACGCTCGGCCGCTACTACGCCAACAGCCTCGACAAGATGCGCGCGGCCGTCGCCGTCCTGAACGGCGAGGATCTGCGCTTCGTCGTGACCCTGGGCGACATCATCGACCGCGACGTGGCGAGCTACGACCGCATCCTGCCGATCTACCAGACGCTGCGCCACGAGACCCGGTTCCTGCTCGGCAACCACGATTTCGAGGTGGCGCCCGAACATCGCGGGCGGGTGCCGGGCCTGCTCGGCATGGAGGGGCCGAACTACGACTTCGTGGCGGCCGGCATCCGTTTCGTCGTGCTCGACGGCAACGACGTTTCGCTGTTCGCCCCGCTGCCGGGCGATCCGCGCCGGACGCTGGCGGCGGAGCGCCTGGAGCAGGCCAAGGCGGCGGGGGTCGTCAACGCCAAACCCTGGAACGGGTCGCTCAGCGAGTCGCAGTTCGCGTGGCTGGAGCGAAGACTGGCAGCGGCGCGGACGGCCGGCGAGCGGGTCGTCGTGCTCAACCACTACCCCATCGCACCCGAGAACCCGCACAATCTTTGGGATGCCGGCCGGCTCACCAGTCTTCTCGCGGGGCAGCCGCACGTGATCGCCTATTTCAACGGTCACAATCATGCGGGCAACTACGCCGAGCGCGAGGGAATCCACTACGTCAACTTTCACGGCATGGTAGACACGCCGGACAGCTCGGCCTTCGCCGTGGTGGAGATCACGGGCGACCGCCTGGAGATCCGCGGGTTCGGCCGCGAGCCGAGCCGCTCACTGACCCTCAAGACCGCCTGAGGACGCCCGGCTCCGACGGCTCGGAGCACCCTCCATGCGTTTCCTCGTCGCCGCAATTCTCGCGTCGCTCACGGCCTCGCCCGTCCTGGCGGACTTCCCCTGCGACGAGCTGTGGGGCGAGCGCAACGCGATCTACAAGGACGCCGGATACTGCTTCCGTACCGAGCGCGCGATCCGCGCCTTCGGCAATTCCGGATGCAAGTACGACAAACTGGCCGACGTGCCGCTCTCCGCCCGCCAGCGCGCCGACATCGCCGACATCCAGCGCCAGGAACGCGAGAACGGCTGCGCGCGCTGATTTCTTTGCAGGCGCTCTCCGTTACGGCGAGCACCCGCCTCTCCCCGCATCCTGGGAGCGGCGGACGCATCATCGAGCGATGGGGCAGTCCGCCGCAGCAGCCGTCAGCCGTTCAGCACACGCCCGGCCACCGCATCGAGCTTGGCCAGCAGCTCCGGGTCACGGTGCGCGGGCGCCGTCATGATCGCGCCGTCCAGCGCCCGGTGCGAACCCGCCGGGCACTCCTCGCGCTCTTCGGGGAAGTCGCGGGCGACGCGGGACACGAGCTGGGCTGCCTTGTCGGCGTTGGCGCGGGCGACGGCGATCACCGAGGCCACGTCCACGCTGTCATGGCTCGGGTGCCAGCAATCGTAGTCCGTCACCATGGCGATGGTCGCGTAGGTGATCTCGGCCTCGCGGGCGAGCTTGGCCTCCGGCATGTTGGTCATGCCGATGACGTCGAAATTCGCGGCCTTGTAGTGCTTCGACTCGGCCATGGAGGAGAATTGCGGCCCCTCCATGCAAACGTAGGTGCCGCCCTTGTGGACCGTGATGCCCTCGGCTTCCGCCGCGGCGGCGATGCGCCGCTGCAGCAGCGGCCCGACCGGGTGGGCGAAGGGCACATGGGCGACGCAGCCATTGCCGAAGAACGAGGTCGCGCGCCCAACGGTGCGATCCACAAACTGATCGACCAGCACGAACAGGCCGGGATGCAGCTCGTTGCGGAACGAGCCGCAGGCCGAGAGCGAGACGATGTCGGTCACGCCCGCCCGCTTCAGCACGTCGATGTTGGCGCGATAGTTGATGCCGGTGGGGGAGAAACGGTGGCCGCGCCCGTGGCGGGCGAGGAACACCACCTTGGTCCCACCGATGCGGCCGATCCGCAGCGCGTCGGAGGGCTCGCCCCAGGGCGACGTGATCGCCTCTTCGCGGACATCCTCCAGGCCGGGCAGGTCGTAGACGCCCGAGCCGCCGATCACGCCGAGAACCGCTGCCGTCATGCAATAATCCCTTGTGTGTAGATTGTGGCCAAGGCCGAGAGGCACGCGGCGCATCCGCTCTGCGCAACGCGTCGTAAGTCCCGGCGATGACGTTTTAATTGCGCCCGAATCGGTTCGTCCGGGGCTGCGGAACCTTTACCGTACGCGTTCCCCCACACGCAAACGGGCCCGCGAGGGGCCCGTTCGTCGGTTCGGTCGTGGGAGCTTTCGCTCAGTAGGTCTTGTGCAGCTCGGGCTGGAGGCCGTGCACCTCGCCGCCGACCTTCTTCCAGACCTGCTTCTTCACGTAGAACAGCAGACCCGCCAGGACGAAGAGGAACAGGATCACCCGGAGGCCCAGGGACTTGCGGGCCATCATGTGCGGCTCGGCCGCCCAGGCCATGAAGGCCGACACGTCGCGCGAGTACTGGTCCGCCGTCTCCGGCACGACCGGCTCGCCCTTGTCGTTCTTCGGATAGGTGAGCTGGCCGTCGCTGAGCGGCGGCGGCATCGCGATCACGTGGCCGGGATAGTACTTATTGTAGTAGCCGCTATCCGGCATCGTGAAGCCCTTCGGGGCCTCCTCGTAGCCGGTCAGGAGCGCGTGGATGTAATCGACGCCCTGCTCGGAATAGCCGGTGAAGGGCAGCGCATCGAACACGAAGAGCGGGAAGCCGCGCTCGTAGGTGCGGGCCTTGGCCAGCACCGAGAAGTCCGGCGGCGCCTTGCCGCCATTGGCCGCGGCGGCAGCCTTGTCGTTCGGGAAGGGCGACGGGAAGCGATCGGCCGGACGAGCCGGGCGCTCCTTCTCGGCACCGGAATCGTCGAGTTCCTTGACGCTGTAGGTCTCGGCGAGCGCCTTGACCTGCCCTTCCGTGAAGCCGGGTCCGCCCGGCTCCGCGAGGTTGCGGAAGGCGACCAGCCGCATGGAGTGGCAGCTCGCGCAGACTTCCTTGTAGACCTGGAAGCCGCGCTGGAGCTGCGCCTGGTCGAACCGGCCGAACATGCCGGCGAAGCTCCACTTCTCCCGCGGCGGGTTGGTGCCGTGTCCGTCCTCGGCCAGGGCCGAGCCGGCGCCGAGGGAGGCCGCGAGCAGGGTCGCGGCGAAGAGGCGTGCGATGCGCATCGTTGTTCTCTCCCTCGGGCCTTAGGCGCGCTTGGCCGGTTCGGCCGCAGCACCCGCGGGCATGCCGGACCCGCTCACCTGCTTGCCCGGACCAGTCACGGTCTCGAGGATCGAGCCCGGCAGGCGGTCAGGCGTCTCGAACAGGCCGACCAGCGGCATGACGATGAGGAAGTGGGCGAAGTAGTAGATGGTGCAGATCCGCGAGGCGAGGACGTAGCCGCCTTCCGGAGGCTTCGCGCCGAGCCAGCCGAGGATGATGGCGTTGACCAGGAACACCCAGAAGAACACCCGGTAGACCGGACGGTAGTTGCAGGAGCGGACCCGCGAGGTGTCGAGCCAGGGCGCGAAGGCCAGGATCAGCACCGCGCCGAACATCAGGATCACGCCGCCGAGCTTGTCCGGCACCGCACGCAGGATCGCGTAGAAGGGCAGGAAGTACCATTCCGGCACGATGTGCGCGGGCGTCACCGACGGGTTGGCCGGGACGTAGTTGTCGGCGTGGCCGAGATAGTTCGGCTGGTAGAAGATGAACCACGCGAACAGGATCATGAACACCACCACCGCGAACACGTCCTTGATGGTCGCGTAGGGGGTGAAGGGCACGGCGTCCTTGCTCGACTTGATCGGGATGCCCGCCGGGTTGTTCTGGCCCGTCACGTGCAGCGCCCAGACGTGCAGGACGACGACGCCGGCGATCATCCACGGCAGCAGGAAGTGCAGCGAGAAGAACCGGTTGATGGTCGGGTTGCCGACCGAGTAGCCGCCCCAGAGCAGGCTCTGGATCGTATCGCCGACGACCGGGATCGCCGCCAGGATGTTGGTGATGACAGTGGCGCCCCAGAAGCTCATCTGGCCCCAAGGCAGGGTGTAGCCGAGGAAGGCGGTGGCCATCATCAGGAGGTAGATGATGACGCCGAGCAGGTAGAGCACCTCGCGCGGGGCCTTGTAGGACCCGTAATAGAGGTTGCGGAAGATATGGGCGTAGACCGCCACGAAGAACATCGACGCGCCGTTGGCGTGCGCGTAGCGCAAGAGCCAGCCGTAATTCACGTCGCGCATGATGTGCTCGACGCTCTCGAACGCGTTGCCCGCGCTCGGATCGTAATGCATCGCCAGCCAGACGCCGGTGATGATCTGGATGCCGAGGAAGGCGATCAGGATCGCGCCGAAGGTCCAGAAGTAGTTGAGGTTACGCGGAACCGGAAAGGCGACGAAGGACGAGTGCACCAGCCCGACCAGCGGCAGCCGTGACTCGAACCACTTCGCGAGGCGGCTCTTGGGTACGTAGGTCGAGGTCGCGTGTGCGCTGCTCATCGGTTTGCCCGCTCCGGCTTCTCGTGTCCTGTTGTCAGGCGACCGCCTTGCCGCCTTCTTCGCCGATCTTGATCTTGGTATCGGACTCGAAGGCGTAGGGCGGAATCGGCAGGTTGGTCGGCGCCGGGCCGCGGCGCACGCGGCCGACAGCGTCGAACTGCGAGCCGTGGCAGGGGCAGGACCAGCCTTCGTAATTGCCGGAATGGCCGATCGGCACGCAGCCGAGATGGGTGCAGTTGCCGTAGCTTACGAGCCACTGATCGTGGCCCTTCTTCACCCGCGTGTCGAAGGCGGCCGGGTCGATCATCTCGGAGAGCGGCACGGCCTTCATGTCCGTGACTTCCTTCTCCGTCAGCTTGCGCACGAAGATCAACTTGCCGCGCCAGAACACGTTGACGATCTGGCCGTCCTGGATCGGGCTGAGGTCCACGTCGAGCGGCGCGCCGGCCGCGACGGTGGCCGCATCGGGCGCCATGGAGGCCACGAAGGGCCATGCCACCGCGCCGGCCCCGACGGCCAATCCCGCGCCTGTCGCGAGGAACAGGAAATCTCGCTTGGTGCCCTGAGGCCCTTCGTCCGCCAAGGTGGTCCTCCCGTCAGCCGCCGCGCCGAGCCTTTCCGGGCAGCACTCCGGCGATTTCGCCTGCGCGCACCTTGAAGGCTTTCAAATTCGAAATCTGACGCAACGGCAGACACCATCGCGCCGGGGCAATCAATGCGACCGTGGGTCACCGGATTACCGTTTGGGTCGCGCGGCTCTGTGACATGGCAGATGCGAACATGTCTAGACTGCTGCGCTTGAGCGCTGTGCAGTGCCGCAACGTTCCCGATCGATCGTTACCCCGGCGCACCATTCGGACGTTTCGGCCGCCGTCGGGGCCGGCCCGGCACGGGGGCCATGGGCCGATGCGCAAGGTCGCAGGCCGCGGAGCGACCGCGCCGCTTTCTTTTCTCCGGCCTCAAGCGCCGGCGGCCGCCTCCGCGGCCTCAGGCTGCCGCACCGCTCGATGCTTTTCAGGACCGAAGTCCTGAAAAGCCCGCTCCGCGCCGCACACTTCGCGCGGCGAAGCCGCCCCAAGCGGCTTCGGGCGCTTGCACCGCCGAAGAGCACGGGCGTAAACGACGCGTCTTGAGGAGTTTTTCGATGACCGACCGCCAGCCCGGCTTCAACACCCTCGCGATCCACGCCGGCGCGACCCCCGACCCGGCCACGGGCGCGCGGGCGACGCCGATCTATCAGACGACGAGCTTCGTCTTCGACGACGTGGACCACGCCGCCTCGCTGTTCGGGCTCCAGGCCTTCGGCAACATCTACACCCGCATCACCAACCCGACGAACGCCGTGCTGGAGGAGCGCATCGCCGCGCTCGAAGGCGGCACTGCCGCGCTCGCCGTCGCCTCGGGCCACGCTGCCGAATTCCTGACCCTGCACGCGCTGATGCAGCCGGGCGACGAGTTCATCGCGGCCAACAAGCTCTACGGCGGCTCGATCAACCAGTTCAATCACTCCTACAAGAACTTCGGATGGCAAGTGGTCTGGGCCGACACCGACGATCCGGACTCGTTCGAGCGCGCCATCACCCCGCGCACCAAGGCGATCTTCTGTGAGAGCATCGCCAATCCGGGCGGGGTCATCACCGACATCGCCGCGCTCTCGGTGATCGCCAAGCGTCACAACATCCCGCTCATCGTCGATAACACGATGGCGACGCCGTACCTGATCAAGCCGTTCGAGCACGGCGCCGACATCGTCGTGCATTCGGCCACCAAGTTCCTCGGCGGCCACGGCAATTCCATCGGCGGCCTCATCGTCGATGGCGGCACGTTCCAGTGGCAGGGCGATGCGCGCTACCCGATGCTGTCGGAGCCGCGGCCGGAATATGCCGGGATGGTGCTAGCCGAGACCTTCGGCAATTTCGGCTTCGCCATCGCCGTGCGCGTGCTGAGCCTGCGCGATCTCGGGCCGTCGCTGTCGCCGTTCAACGCCTTCCTGATCCTGAATGGCATCGAGACCCTGCCGCTCCGGATGCAGCGCCACTCCGACAACGCCCTGAAGGTGGCGACCTTCCTCAAGAACCACGCCAACGTCGATTGGGTGAGCTATCCCGGCCTGGAGAGCGATCGCTACCATGCGCTCGCGCAGCGCTACACGCCCAAGGGCGCGGGTGCCGTGTTCACCTTCGGCCTCAAGGGCGGCTACGAGGCCGGCGTGAAGCTGGTCTCGAACCTCCAGCTCTTCAGCCATCTCGCCAATATCGGCGACACCCGTTCGCTGGTGATCCACCCGGCCTCGACCACGCACCGCCAGCTCACGGACGAGCAGAAGCGGGCGGCGGGCGCCGGTCCCGAGGTTGTGCGCCTCTCGATCGGTATCGAGGATGCGCAGGATCTGATCGACGATCTCGACGCCGCCCTGCGGGCGTGAGCCTCACCCCTTGCGGGACAGCGTCAGCGCGTCCCGCAGGTCCTGCCCGTCGG
Organism: Methylorubrum sp. SL192; assembly: GCF_026672325.1. Lineage (NCBI taxonomy): Bacteria > Pseudomonadati > Pseudomonadota > Alphaproteobacteria > Hyphomicrobiales > Methylobacteriaceae > Methylorubrum > Methylorubrum sp. SL192. Next base: position 1,729,634 of record NZ_JAPPQV010000003.1, on the reverse strand, counting down.
TGAGGAGCCGGCCCTCACGGCGCATCCGCGCCAGCAGGGCCCGGTCGGGAAAGCCGCGATAGGGCAGCACCGGAACGGTTCGACCCGCCGGAATCGTCCCCTCGGCGGCGATCTCGCCGAGCACGCGATCGACCAGGAGGCGACCGTGCTCGTGCAAGCGCACGGCTGCGCGCGTGGCTGTGGTGCCGTCGGGTAGCGCGACCGCTTCCTGAGCCAGGATCGCCCCGGCATCGATCGCAGGCGCGAGGCGATGGATGGTGACGCCGAACTCCCCCTTCCCGTCCGCCAGCGCGTGAATCGTCGGCACGGGGCCGCGATGGAGCGGCAGCAGGCTCGGGTGGAGGTTGATCCCGCCGAGCCGCGCACGCGCGAGCGTCGCCGCGGACAGAATCTGGTCGAAGTGGAAGGTGACGATCAGGTCAGGTGCGTGCGCCGCAAAGGCCTGGGCCACCTCGTCGCCATTCACATCATCGACCCACAGTGTCGGAATCCCGAGTTGGTGACACAAAGCGGCGAGCGGCGTCGCTTCGGGCGTCTCGCGGCTGCCGGAGAGGCGCTGGGTCAGGGGCGCGAGCGGGCGCAGCAGATCAGGCAGCCCGAAATTGACGCCGAGATAGGGCAGGAAGCCGGGGCCGGACCGGGCGAGATGCCGCCGGACCTGACCGACGAGGCCGCCGGTCGCCGGCCGCTCGGCCTTGGAGAGGCCGACGAAGGCGATCGCCGCGGCGTGATCCGCCACGAAGCGACGCACGGCGCGGGCGTTCGGCAGCGCCTCCAGCGCGAACAGGGCGATCCGGAGGGGCGGCATCAACGCCGCGGCCGGTTGCGGAAGCGGAAACCGCTGAGACCGGCGCTGCGCAGCCATTCGGGCACCAACAGCGCACCACGGGCGAGCGCGGCGAGGATCGCCGGGAAGGCGATGACGTCGAGGTCGCGCTCCAGCCCTCGGGCGATGCGGGCGGCGGCCTCGTCCGCCGTCATTTCCAGGGGGCGCCAGCCCTTGATGACCCCGCCCATCGGCGTCTTGACGTAGCCGGGCGTCACCACGCTGAGGCGCACGCCGAGCGGCTTCAGCTTCTGGCGGAGCGCAAGGCCGTGGGCGAGGAGCGCCGCCTTGGCGCCGCTATAGGCCGGGGCGTCGGGCAGCGGCGCGTAGGCGGCCAGCGAGGAGATCAGCGCGATCTGCCCCCGGCCGCGCCCGCTCATCAGGGTCACGCAGGGCAGCATCACGTTGAGCGCGCCGGTGAGGTTGATGTCCGCCGTCTCGAAGGCCGTCGCCTCGGTCTCGAGGCCGCCGGACGGGTGCCCGCCGTTCACCGCAGCGTTGACGATAACGAGGTCGAGCGGCGTCGCCGCGTCGGTCTCGCGGATCCAGGCGCCGACCGCCTCCCGCTCGCGCACGTCGATCAGCCGGGTCAGCACCGCGGCCCCGCGCGTCCGGCACGCCTGCGCCACCGCCTCCAGCCGCTCCCGATCGCGGCCCGTAAGCACGAGGCTCGCACCGGTCCCGGCGTAGAAGCGCGCGAGGGCTGCGCCGATGCCGCTGGAGGCGCCGGTGATCAGGATGACGGGCAAGGAGAGGGGGTCTTTCCGCTGATGAGCCGGGTCGTGACCGCGTCGAAGGCCGGCGGTCAATAGGCGGGGGAGAGGTTTCCGTCGCGGCCGGCCTGCTCCAGCGTGTCGCGGGCGGCGGCCAGGGCGGCAGGCGGAAGTGCCGCCTCGAGACGTGGCACAGCCCCGGCCACGGCGCGCTCGATCGCCGAGCGGGAGAAGTAGCCGCCATTGATCTGGGTGCGGTGCATGACGACCCGGAAGAAATCCTGCATCAGCGCCGCGTCGGGTGCCTGCGGGGCACCCCAGAACGTGTCGATGTCGCCCTGATGGGTCAGGCCCGGCATGTTGTAGACCGCCGAGCCGAAGGCCAGCGTCGGCCGACCGCGTTCGAGGGCGAGCATCCCGACGGTGGAGTTCACCAGCACGACGCCGCGGCTGCCGTCGATGAGCTTGGGCAGGTCGCCGCCGTCGATGAAGTCGAGCCGGTCGTTGCAGCCGTGGCGCTTGGCCGATTGGCGGGCGCGCTTGCGCCAGTTCATGATGCCGCTGTCGAGCGGGTGCAGCTTCACCAGTAGCCGCGTCGGCGCCTGCGAATGCTTGGCGAAGGAGGCGATCACCCGGTCCATGAAGCCCTCGACGCCGAGGAACGGCGAGTGGACGCGGATCTGGTAGTCGCTGTCGAGCTGGAGCGGCAGCAGGAAGTAATCGGCGTTGATCGCGTGATAGATCTCGTTCAACCGCGCGGCCTCGCGGCGGGTGCGGCGGCGGCGCACGAACTTCCGGATCCAGCCGGCATATTCGGCGGCGATGTGGTTCGGCCGGTGGGTGCGAAAGCCCGGATAGAGGTACGGAAAGCCGATATTGGCGATGTTGAAGCTGATATCCCACAGGCTGCGCCGGCCCATATCTCCGGTGAGCGGCATGGCCCGTCCGGGCTGCGGCAGCTTGCGCGCCAGTTCCCGGATCTCCTCCGCCCGCTTCGGCAGGGTCGAGTTGCCGTTCACCCCGCCGGCCTCGCACGTGATCCAGTAGGGCCGGATGTAGCCCTCCTCGAACACGTGGATGCGCACGCCCATCGGCTTGGCGACGAGCACCGCCGCCTGATGGTAGGGCCGGCAATCGCCGAACAGCACGATGTCGGTGACGGCATGCGTGCGGATATAGGCTTCGAGATAGGCGTCCCAGCCGTCGCGCTTGCCGCGGTAGTGGTCGGCGGGAAAGGGCCAGAACAACCAGTCGCCGGCCGAGAAATTGATGCGGCGAACCCCGTGGCCGCGCTCCCGCAGGGCGCTTCCGAGGACCGAGAAGAACGGGGAGGCGATCCCCTGCAGGAACAGGAAGGTGGCGGCGCGGGGGCCTATGGCATGGGCACGAGGCTGCGTCATTCCCAGGCGCTCAATCCCTAGTCGTGAAGCGGTGTGCGTTGCGTCATCTGGCCGAACGCCTCTCACGATAGTCCCACGAACGGCAACCGCTGCGCGAGGCGACCGGGAGAATTTGCAGCCTCCGTTGCCGATCGATCACGCCACGACTGTGACGATCGGTCGAGGCACCTCTCGCGCCAGATTGCGGCTCCGTTGTGTCCGGTGCCAATCCATCCCCGGAAAAGTGCGTTCTTCACAGCCGTGGCCGAAGCGCGCCGTACCGCCGGTGTCGGCGCATAGGAAGTTGCAGCCCATGCTCGGACCGGCCTGGGCCCAGGACGAGGCTTGGGCTATGGAGCAGGCCCCGCCATGATCGACCGGCCATGACCGACCTGCGCCCCATCGAGCCGCAAGGCGATACCGGGCTGCCCCGCACCTACCTGCCGCTCGGCCGGACGGTCCGGCTTCTGCGCGCGCAGATCGAGGCGGCAACGGGCGCGTCGCTGACCTTCCGCTCCCCCGGCCCGCCGGCCCTGTGGTCGGCGACGGCAGCGGACGGCAAGGCGGTTCTGCGGGTCGCGCCGGGCCCGCTCCTCAGCCCCTACGATTCGCCGGAAACCGGCCTTTCGAGCCTCCGCCTCAGCTATGCCGGCCGGCCCCTCGGAGGCGAGCCCCCTTCCCCGGACTTCGGCGACCTACTGCGCGCACGCGGCCTCGCCGGCTGCAACCGCTTCGCCCGCTCGCTTCCGGATGGAGCGGCCGATCTTTTCTCAGGGCAGACGCGGCCCAACCTCGCCCTGATCGATCCGCAAACCGCCGCCTCCGGCGCGGCCCAGCGAAGCTTCCTGACGCGGCTTCTCGCCGAGAATCCGGGGACGCGCTTCGTCGCCGCCGGCCCCGACGGATGCCCGCGTGATGGCGTGCCGACCGATCCGCGGCTCACCGTGATCGCGGACCCGGCCGATCCGTGGCTGCTATTTCCCTTCGTGGCGCGCATCCACGTGGCGCGATGGGACGCGGCCTGTGAGCCGGCACTGGCCGGCTTCGAGACCCATTGCCCCGACCCGGCCGCGGGCCCGCGCCCGGCGGATGCGGCGGCGTTCCTGGCGCTCCGTTACGGCATCGGCGTGCACGGCTTCGATCCGTGGACGCGCCGGCCGATCCCGCTCGCGGATGCGGTGGAGCGCGTGGCGTGGCTGCGCGACCGCTTCCTCGGCAACGACCGCCGCGTCGTCCTCGTCGGCGTGTCCGGCTGGAAGCGCGCCGCGCTCGATGTCTTCGCCACCGGGCCGGCGGGACCGCCGCTCCACACCATGATTGCGGACGAGGCGGTAGCGCTCGCTCGCGCGCAGGGCGGCCGGGTCCAGGCCTGGGCGACCCGCTGCCCGGAGCAGCTCCCGCGCCTCTGTGCGGAGGCTGGCTTGCCCTTCGCGCGGATCGAGGACGGCTTCCTGCGCTCGGTCGGGCTCGGCGCCAGCCTGCAGCCGGGCGCCTCCATCGTCGTGGACGATCTCGGCATCTACTACGACCCGCGGGTGGAGAGCCGGTTGGCCCGCACGCTGAAGGAAGCCGAGTTCCCAGCCGGGCTGACCGCCCGCGCCGCCGCCCTGCGCGAATCGATCGTGGCGCGGCGCCTGAGCAAGTACAATGTCGGCCTCGAAGGCGTTGGCGAGGACTGGCCGACGGACCGGCGGATCGTGCTGGTGCCGGGCCAGGTCGAGGACGACGCCTCGGTGTTGACCGGTTCGCCGCAGGTGCGCGGTAACCTCGCCCTGCTGCGGGCTGCCCGCGCCCGCAACCCGGACGCCTTTTTGCTCTACAAGCCGCATCCCGACGTCGAGGCCGGGTTCCGTCCCGGTGCGATCCCGGAGGAGGAGGTGCGGCGGCTCGCCGACCGTGTCGTCGGCGGCCTCTCCATCGTCGACCTGCTCGACCGTTGCCACCATGTCGAGACCATGACCTCGCTGGCGGGCTTCGAGGCGCTGATCCGGGGGCTGAGCGTCGCCGTCCACGGCCGCCCGTTCTATGCTGGCTGGGGTCTGACCGAGGATCTGGCACCGGGGGCGGACCGCGGTCGCACGCTGTCCCTCGACGCCCTGGTGGCGGGTGCGCTGATCCTCTACCCGCTCTATCTCGATCCGGTGGCGATGAAGCCGTGCACGCCCGAGCAACTGCTCGACCGGCTCAGCGAGGCCCGAGCCGCCGCACCGCCCTCGCGTCTCGCCCTCGGCGCGGTCCGTCACGCGACGATGCGGCTGCGCTACGCCCTGATCAATCCGGTCATCCGCCGCCTACGCGCTCGCCGCGGCGTGCGCAGTGAATCCGGCCGCTGAGACAGCATGAGCCTCGCGACCTATTTTGTGCCCCTCGCGGTCGCGCTGACCGGTGCCTTTGCGATCGAGGCGGCGGCCTCGCCGCAGCGCCCGAGCCTCCGGCCCGGCGATCTGGCGATCCGGGCCGCCGGCTACGCGCTGATCACGCTGTTCTGGTTCCAGTTCTCGTGGCGACCCTGGCTCGCGGCCTCCTCCTGCCTGCTGACGCTCGCCATCCTCTCGGTGGTGGACCGGCTGAAGCGCCGGGTGATCGGTGAGCCGGTGGTGTTCAGCGATCTCGCGCTCCTCGCCCAGGTGCCGCGCCACCCGCAGCTCTACTACACCCTGCCGCTCACGGACCTGCGGATCGCCGGGCCTCTGCTGCTCGCCATCGCCACCGTTGTCGCTTGGTACGTCCTGGAGCCTACCGCGCTGCCGACCGGGGCGGGCGCATCCCTCCTCGCGATCCTCGGTTTGCCGGCGGCGCTTACGGCTCTCGCGCTCGCAGGCCTGACGTCGCCCGGGCAGAGAGCCCTTCGCCGCATCTTCCCGCACCCGGACCTCGCCCGTGATGTCGCCCGCTACGGGCTCGTCGCGACGATGATGGGCTACGCGCTGCGCCGCCTCGGCGAAGACGATGCGCGGCCGGTGCCAGCGCGTGGCGAAGGCAGCTCCGACGACGAGGTCGTCGTCGTGGTCCAGCTCGAATCCTTCCTCGACCCCGCCCGCCTCGGCGGTCCGGATCTCCCGGTGATGGCGCGGATCAGAGCGCAAGCGGCGCAGTACGGCCGCCTCGCGGTCCCCGCGCACGGCGCCTACACCATGCGCTCCGAGCACGCCGTCCTTACCGGCCTCGACCCGGAAAGCCTCGGCTTCGGCCGCTACGACCCCTATCTCGCGCGCAAGGGCGAGGAGCCGACCAGCCTCGCCCGGCTCGCCCGCGCCGCCGGGTTCGAGACCGTGTTCGTGCACCCCTTTCACCGCGACTTCTTCGACCGGGCTCGGGTGTTTCAGCGCCTCGGCTTCGAGCGCCTCGTCATGGAGGAGGATTTCGCCGGCGCGCCTCGGATCGGACCCTATATCGGCGACGTCGCCGTCGCTGACCGCATTCTGGCGGAAGTGGCAGAGCGCCAAGGGAGCACAAAAGGCCGCACGTTCGTGTTCTCCGTCACGATGGAGAATCACGGCCCCTGGAAGCCGGGCCGGCTCACCGGCATCGACGAGCCGCTGGCGCAGTACCTCCACCACGTCGCCCATACCGGCCAAGCGATCGAGCGGCTGATCGACGGGCTCGCCGGGCGGCGGGCGACGCTCTGCGTGTTCGGCGATCATGCGCCCTCGCTGCCCGACCTCCGTCCACCTGAATCCCGCCCGATGGCGACGGATTACGCGCTGTTCCGTTTCGGCCGGGACGGCGGCTCGCCCCCCGCCCGGGTCGATCTCACCGCGGCACAGCTCGGCTGTGTCCTGCGGGACGCCGTCACCCCGAAACGTTGAGGATTTGGGGGATAAGCGTAGCCGTGCCACGGTGGTGACGCATTGCTGCGTGAGCCCTCGCCGGCCGTCGGCGCATCGTACGCGTCAATCAAGCATTAGGCCGGGGCCCGTATTCAATGGATCGCAGTGACTGCGTGACGATCGGAAAAGGGACGGACGTGGCTCTGCGCCCCGCCTCGACCCGGATGGAGTCTCCGATGAAGTGCGCTGCGGCCTTGGCAATCCTTGCCGCTGCCCTCGCCCTGCCGGGATGTTCAGTCCTGCCGGCTGCGGGGCCGACGACCTCGGCGATCGAGAGCGGCGCCGACGTCGCCACCGCCGAAGGCCTGTTCGCCCGCTACGAAATCATCGACATCACCCCCGCCCTCGTCGAGGCCCTGCGCACCCGCCCCCTCGACAGCCTCCTCGTCACCTTCGGCGACCATCGCCCCTCGGTCGAGCCGGTGATCGGCGTCGGCGACTCGGTGGCGGTTCAGGTCTGGGAGGCCGGTGCCGGCGGCCTGTTCTCCGGGCCTCTCGTCTCCGACCGCTTCTCGGCCGGCTCGAAGTCCGCCACGATCCCCGAGCAGGTGGTCGGGCCCGATGGCGGCATCACCGTCCCCTATGCCGGCCGCATCAAGGTCGTCGGACGCCGCACCCAGGACGTCCAGTCGCTGATCGAGACCGAACTCGCCGGCAAGGCGATCCAGCCGCAGGTGCTCGTCTCCGTCACCAAGCCGGTCTCGCAATCGGTCACCGTCTCCGGTGAGGCGGCCATGGGCAAGCGCGTGCCGCTGTCGGGCCGTGGTGACCGCCTGCTCGACGTCATCGCCCAGGCCGGCGGCGTGCGCACCCCGGTGGCCGAGACCTTCGTGCGGCTGTCGCGCGGCAACCGCACCGTCACCGTGCCGATGACCACGGTGGTTTCGAACCCGCGCGAGAACATCTTCGTGCGTCCCGACGACACGCTGACCCTGGTGCGCGACCCGCAGACCTTCCTGGCCGTGGGCGCGCTTGGCAACACCACCGAGGTGCCGTTCACGGCGGACGGGCTGACGCTGTCGCAGGCGCTGGCGCGCGCCTCCGGCCTGCGCGAGTTCCAGGCCGATCCGGCGGGCGTGTTCATCTTCCGCTACGAACCGGCGGCGGTGGTGCGGCGGCTGCGGCCGAACTCGCCGTTGCTGTCCTCACCGCAGGTGCCGGTGGTGTACCGGGTGAACCTGCGCGACGCGCAAGGCATGTTCCTGACCCAAAGCTTCCGCATGCGGAACCGCGATCTCGTCTACGTGTCGAGTTCGCCGTTCGCGGAGCTCGGCAAGGTGCTGGGCGTGTTCTCGACCGTGGCCTCGCCCATCGCGGCGGGCGCCTCGGTCTACACCGTCACGCGGTAGAGCATCGTCCCGAACCGTGGCCATCGGCTTTCGCAAAAAGACGATGCAAGAACGAAAGCCTAGCGCATCGTCCGGGTGGCGTGTGGGTGCGGATGGACCGTACACGCCCCCTCCCCTGCGAAAGTCCGCCCCGTTTCGTCGAGATCGCGACTTGCCAAAGGCACAGCCGGCGTCATTCCATGCAGCGAAGGTGATGTCGGATGCGCGGCCGTGCCGGTCCCGAAACGGGAGCCGATACAGGACGGCCGTCCTGACAGACGACAACGGTCCGGACCGGCAGACCTTGGCAAAGGGGCAGCGGGCTGGGAAAGAGGCGCCATGACGGTCCGACGCCCCCTCGCCCTCGGTTCGGCCTCGCTCGCCCTGCTGGCCGGGCTCCTACTCTCGGCTGTTCCGGCGATGGCGGAGGTCAAGGTCGGCGTCGCGGTGCCGCGCACCGGCCCCTACGTCACCGTCGGCGCGCAGGTGCTGCGCGGCGTCGAGGCGGCGGCGCGGGACGCCAATGCGAAGGGCGGCATCAACGGCGAGCCCATCGTGCTCGACGTGCAGGACGATTCCTGTGATTCGAATCAGGCCGTGGCGGTGGCCAACCACTACGTGAACACGGGCGTGCGGCTCGTTGTCGGCCATGTCTGCTCGAATGCGTCGCTCGCGGCCTCTGATGTCTACGCCGCCAACGGAATCGTGATGATCACCGCGGCCTCGGTCGCCGCCAAGCTGACCGACCGCGGCCTGCCGACGATCTTCCGGGTCTGCGGCCGGGACGACGACCAGGCCAAGCTCTCGGCCGCCATCCTCGCCGAGCGGTTCCGCGACCGGCGGATCGCCATCCTCAACGACCTCTCGCCGGCCTCGCGCACCCTCGCGGCGGCGACCAAGGACAACCTCAACCGTATCGGCGTCAACGAAGCGATGGCGGCGGCCTTCCAGCCGAGCGATGCCGACGACGTGGCCCTCGCCGACCGGTTGAAGGCGGCGAATATTGACGTGGTCTATTACGGCGGCGACGCGCAGGAGATGGGCCGGCTGGTCCGCATCGCGGCCGAACGGGGCTTTCGCCCGCAATGGTTCGGCACCTCGGCCATCGCCACGCCGGATTTTGCCAAGATCGCAGGCCCCGCCAGCAACGGCGTGCTGATGACCTTCTATCTCGATCCGAGCCGCAAGCCGGAGGCGCAGGGCGTGGTAGCCGAGTTCAAGGCGCAAGGCGTCGAGGCGGACGGCTCGATGATCTACGGCTATGCCGCGCTTCAGGCCCTGGTAGAGGCCGGCAACTTCGCCCACAGCACGGAGCCCGCGGCGATCGCCAAGGCCCTGCACGGCGAGCGCTTCGATCTGGTGCTTGGCCCCGTCGGCTTCGACGCCAAGGGCGACATCACCGCCCAGGGCTACGTGCTCTACGTCTGGCGCGACGGCAACTTCACGCCTGCCAAATCGAACTGAGCAAATCGAACGGAGGCGGAACGTCAGTCCCGCAGGGCCGCATCCACCTCGGCGCCGCGGCCGAGGTCGCGCATCACCCCATCGAGATGCGGGCGCTTGCGCAGTTGCAGCGCGTGCAGGCGGCGCACCGCCTCGCTGAGGCTGCCCTGCCGCCCCAGCATCACGTCGGCAAACGCGATCATGCGCGCATTCGGCCACGCCTTCTCCCGCTGGGCGTGGAGGCGGGCGATGAGGTCTTGCGCCGGCGTGTCGGGCTCGGCCTCGGCGAACAGGGTCGCGAGCGCCGCGGTCGAGCGCGAGATGCCGACATGGCAGTGGACGAGGATGTGGATCTCGCCGCCATCGGCGATGGCGTCGCGGCCGAAGGCCAGGATCTTCTCGACGTCCTCGCGCTCCGGCAGGACGACGCCCGGTGCCGGCTCGATGGCGTCGTGGAAGCGCAGGATGGTGCGCCGGTGGGTGCCGTAGGCGCCGAACGCCTCCGGGTCCGCCCGATCGGGATCGAGGATCGACAGGACGTGGCTGACGCCGCGGGTCTGATGCTCGACGAGTTCGTCGAGGCCGCAGACAGTGTGGAGGTGGAGCTTTTCGGTGTTCACGCCGAGCCTGCTATCACGCCGCGCCGCGCGAGGCGACGGGGCCTGCCACGGTTTCCGGATGGCAGGCTTCACGTGTATGGCAACGGTCTGCCCACGGAAGGGCGGCCGAGCGATCGGGACGAGCCGGGAGATCCATGGAAAAGTCCGTGCCAAAGTCCGTGCAACGCCGCGCCCTGTTGACCGCCGGCCTCGGTGCCGGATTGAGCGCCGCCGGATCCCTGGGGAGCCCGGCCCAGGCTCAGCAACCGACACCGGAGCTGCGCTGGCGCCTGACCTCGGGCTATGCGCGCAACCTCGACATCCTGTTCGGTGCCTCCGAGAGCCTCGCCAAGGCGGTGGCCGAGGCGACCGACGGGCGCTTCCAGATTCAGGTCTCGGCTGCGGGCGAGTCGATCCCCGCCGACGGACTGCTCGACGCGGTCGGAGGCGGCAAGACCGAGATGGGCCATGCGCCGGCCAGCTTCGGCATGGCGAAGAACGCTGCCTTTGCCCTCGCCACCGCGATGCCGTTCGGGCTCAACGCCCGCGGCCAGAACGCGTGGTGGCTCCAGGGCGGCGCGGCGGAGCTGTTCGCCGAGATCTTCGCCAAGAACGGCTTGGTGGCGTTGCCCGGCGGCAATACCGGGGCGCAGATGGGCGGCTGGTTCCGCAAGGAGATCAAGACGGTCGGCGACCTCCAGGGGCTCAAGCTGCGCATTAGCGGGCTCGGCGCCACGGTGCTGGCCAAGCTCGGGGCGGCGGTGCAGACGACGCCGGGGCCGGAGATCTACGCCGCGCTGGAGAGCAAGGCGCTCGATGCGGCCGAATGGATCGGCCCGCACGACGACGAGAAGCTCGGCCTCCAGAAGGTCGCGCCGATCTACCATTACCCCGGCTTTTGGGAGGGCGGCGCCCTCCTGCACTTCTGGATCAATGCCGACGCCTGGAAGGGCCTGCCCAAGACCTACCGCGCCATCCTGCAGGCGGCGGCCGCGCAGGTGAATGCCGATGTCCAGGCCCGCTACGACGCGCGCAACCCGCAGGCCCTACGCCGGCTCGTCTCGGGCGGCGCGCAGCTCCGCCCCTTCCCGCAGGAGGTGATGGAGGCGGCCTTGAAGGCGTCGAACGAGGTCTATGCCGACCTCTCGGCCAAGAACCCGGACTTCAAGCGGATCTACGACGCGATGAAGACCTTCCGGAACGAGGAATACCTCTGGTTCCAAGTGGCCGAGTACACCTACGACAACTTCATGATCCGCGCCCGCGCCCGCGGATGATCGGACCTGAACTCAAAGCGCATTCCGACGAAGTGGTCACCGGTTCGTCGAAAAAATGCGCGTCAAAACAAGGACCGAGAGGCGCCGGCCTGACGCAATCAGGTCGGATACGGCTCTAGAACAAAAAAAAGCCGCCCCTAAGGGCGGCCCGAAGTCTAGGGAGGAAACGCCCAAAGAGGGCAGCGGGAGGCAGACGCCGTCTGCGTTCCCGCAATGCACAAAATGATCTTCGCTCAGGATTTTGCAAGTCGCTTCGTCGGCAATGATCGCGTTTGCGCGTGTGGAGGCACACGTCGGCCGAGGTCTGTCACTCAAATGCCGCAGACGATTTCGAGGCCCGGCCGCAATGAATCGCCGCGGCCTATGCAGTAAACGGGGCGGCGCACATTGTTTTCGCGCACGCCAGATCCTTGAACCGTTTAGCGATTTCTGATCCGCGCCGGGCGACGCCCGGAGGTGGAGGGTGCGTCGGGCCCGAGCCCGATGCAACGTTCTTGGCCCTGATGCATTCCCTGCCCCGAACGGGACGTCCGACCCGCGGAATCAAGGCGGGGCCCGAATCGGCGCGACCGGCCGCCTCGGCGGAGACGGACCGAATAGAAGCAGCCGAGACGGGGCGTTTTCGAGCGATGGCGATCCAACCGGCCCGCATCCGGATGCTGAACGACGTGAAGCCGCGCGAGGGCGCCGGTTACGTCCTGTACCTGATGCAGCAGGCCATGCGCGTCCCGTTCAATCCGGCGCTGGAGCTGGCGATCGAGGAAGCCAACCGCCTCAAGCTTCCGCTCCTCGTCTGCTTCGGCGTGCTCGACGGCGCCAACGGCTTCCCCGAGGCCAATGCCCGGCACTACGCCTTCCTGCTGCAAGGGCTCGCCGACGCGGCCGCCACCCTGGAAAAGCGCGGCATCGCCTTTCTCCTGCGCCGGGCAACGCCGGCAGAGGTCGCCATCGATCTCTCGGCAGACGCCGCGCTGCTGGTGCTCGACCGCGGCTACCTCGCGATCCAGAAACGCTGGTACGGCGAGATCGAACGGGAGGCGCAATGCCGGATCGTTCAAGTCGAGGGCGATGTGGTAGTGCCGCTCGAGACTGTCTCGACCAAGCACGAATACGCCGCGCGCACCCTGCGCCCGAAGCTCCGGAAGCTCTGGGATGACTATCTCGAACCCGTTGAGCCGCGCACGGTCGATCACCCGGCCGAAGGGCTGATCCAGCGGCTGAAGCTGAAGGATGGGCTCGACGTCTCCGACCCGGAAAAGCTTCTCGCGACGCTGACGCTCGACACGACGGTCGGCCCGGTGAAGCGCTTCCGCGGCGGCTACACCGAGGCTGCCGGGCATCTGAAGCGCTTCCTCGAGCACGCCTTCGCTGGCTACGGGGCCGGGCGCAACAAGCCGGAGGCCGGGGCGGCCTCGCATATGAGCCCCTACCTGCATTTCGGGCACATCTCGCCGGTCGAGATCGCGCTGGCGATCCGCGCCGCGAAGGACGCTGACGATGACGACCGCTCGGCCTATCTCGAGGAGCTGATCGTCCGGCGCGAATTGGCGATGAACCACGTCTTCCACACGCAGGGCTATGACGACTACGCCCGCGCCGTGCCCGACTGGGCCCGCAAGACGCTCGCCGAACACGCCGACGACCCGCGCCCGAAACTCTATTCCGAGGAGGAGTTGGCGGAGGGGCAGACCCACGACCATTACTGGAACGTCGCCATGCGCGAGATGCGCGAGACCGGCTACATGCACAACCAGCTCCGCATGTACTGGGGCAAGAAGATCCTCGAATGGTCGCCCTCGCCGGAGGAGGCGTTCGCCCGGACGCTGCGACTCAACAACCGCTACTTCCTCGACGGGCGCGACGCGAACTCCTTCACCAACGTCGCCTGGATCTTCGGTCTGCACGACCGCCCGTGGCAGACCCGCCAGATTTTCGGGAGCGTGCGCTATCAGAGCGAGAACTCGCTCCGGAAGTTCGACGCGAAGGGCTACGAGCGGGCGGTGACGCGGCTGTGCGAGGCGGAGAAGGGCTGAGCGCTGCCGCCGACAGTGATAGGCGACCCTTCATCCCCTCCCGTATGGAACACCTCACACAATTTAAAAATATTTCACCGAATCACTTATTTTTAGGACGATATCTTATGTCTTTCAATAAAATATTTGAGTTGAGTCCGTCAATTCGCTACGTTTCACTATATGCAGATGGAAATCTATCCACCGCGCAGAGACAAGATCTTGCTAATGCGTCCTCTTCGGATTCAGACAAATACGAGGAGCTTCTCGTCAATCCCACGCTCTTGAAGCTGGCGAAGCAGCGGGGCGACATCGATTGTGGCGGCGCGCGTTACGTGATCGTCGGATACGGCCACTTCCATCAGCTCGTCATCGATAGGCCGAACGGCCACGTCTCGGTCTGTTTCGAGCTCGACGAGAATCCGATTCCGTTCGTTGAAAGAATACTTTCGCTCCTTTGACCCTCGCGGACTTCGTCTACCGCTTCAAACACCCCATCAGCCCATCGACCTGACCCATCCGGCTCTGGATGCGTCCGGCGATCGCCCTCACCCCGCGGGTCGGCTTGCCGGCGCTGCGCAGGATCGGGTTCGGCAGGACGGCGGCGAGGAGCGCGGCCTCGTTGCGGCTCAGGTCGCGCGCGCTCTTGCGGAACCAGTGGCGGGCGGCGGCCTCGGCCCCGAAGATGCCCTCCCCCCACTCGGCGACGTTGAGATAGATCTCCATCGTCCGGCGCTTGCCCCAGATTGCATCGGCCATCACCGCGAGCGGGATTTCGAGCCCTTTGCGGATGTAGGAGCGGCCGGGCCAGAGGAAGACGTTCTTGACCGTCTGCATGGTGATGGTCGAGGCGCCCCGGCTCGGGCCCTCCTCGTCGTCCACCACGTCGCGCAGGGCGCCCCAATCGACGCCGTTATGCAGGCAGAAGCGCTGGTCCTCGGAGGCCATCACTGCCTGGACCAGGGCCGGGGCGATTGCCTCCAGCTTCACGCTGTCCCGCTGCGCGCCCTGGAGCGTCAACCAACGGCCCAGCATCAGGGTTGAGGGCGGGGTCGCCACGCTATAGACGAGCGCGAGCGTGAGCGTGAAGGCAAGAATGGCAATGGGAGCGAGCGTGATCAGGGTGGCGGCGCGCCGCAGCCCGGTTCGACGCCTCGGGGCGGGGTTCCGCGGCGCGGGGGTCCTCGCGAGGGGCTTCGGCGAAGGAATCCTCCGCAGGTCGCGCCCGTGCCGTTCGGCTTCACTCTCCTCCGGCACCGCCACGTCGCGTCCGCCCCTCCCCGATCCAGGCCCCTTCCGATGACCTCAACGCAGGCTTCCCACCCCTCGGTCAAGGCGGACGCCTATACGGGTGACTTTACCCACAGGCTCGCTCAGGTCGCCGACACCGTCGAGACCTTCCTCGTCGATCTGCTCGGGCCGACGCTCCAGGCAGGCGAGATCGCCCGCCCGCCCCGGCTGATGGAAGCGATGCGCCACGCCGTGCTCGGCGGCGGCAAGCGGCTGCGACCCTTCCTTGCCATCGAGACCGCGCGGATGCTCGGCGGGGCTGAGGATGCGGCGCTCGCGGCGGGTGCCGGCGTCGAACTCGTCCACTGCTACAGCCTCGTCCACGACGACCTGCCGGCCATGGACGACGACGACCTGCGCCGCGGCAAGCCCACCGTCCACAAGGCCTACGACGAGGCCACCGCGATCCTCGTCGGCGACGCGCTCCAGACGCTGGCCTTCGAAGTCACCGCCGATCCGCGCTGGCAGCCCGATCCGGCGATCCGGGCCGAACTGGTGCTCGGGCTCGCCCGCGCCTCCGGCCTCGGCGGCATGGTCGGTGGCCAGCTCCTCGACCTCTCGGCCGAGGGACGCTTCGGCCCGGCCACCATGGATATCGACGACACCCTGCGGATGCAGGCGATGAAGACCGGGGCGATTCTCGCCTTCTCCGTCGAAGCCGGCGCTCTCGTCGGCGGCGCGAACGCGGACGAGCGGGCGGCGCTGCTGCGCTACGGCAAGGCGCTCGGCCAAGCCTTCCAGGTCGCCGACGACATTCTGGACCGCGAGGCCTCGCCGGAAGCGATGGGCAAGGCCACCGGCAAGGACAAGGATGCCGGCAAGGCGACGCTGGTCGATCGCCTCGGCCTCGACGGCGCGCGGGCCGAGTGCGACCGGCTGGTGGCTTTGTGCGAGGAAGCCGTCGCTCCCTGGGGCGACCGGGCGCAGGTGCTCAAGGACGCGGCCCGCTTCACCGTGGCCCGCAAGGCCTGATCTCGCATCATCAGCCCTCATCCTGAGGTGGCCGCGTCTGCGGCCCTCGAAGGATCCTCCAGATCCCGCGCGATCCCTGGACGATCCTTCGAGGCCGCCGCTCCGCGGCGGCACCTCAGGATGAGGCGATTGGATGGGATGACGCGCGGTGACGCCGCCTATGGCCAAGCGGGTCAATTAGTCCGACCGAGCCGGCGCGTCGGCCGCACGCCGTGGAAGCGGTGCTGCTGGTCCGGCGGTACCCGGGCGCAATCCTCTCGACGGCCGAACACGCGGTAGCGGGTGCGCGCGACGAGGCTGTAGAGGCGGTCGCGCATCGGCTTCGGAACGATTGCGAACACACCGCACCACCGCCACGGCGCCCTGAGATGCCGCACCACGGCGAGCGCGGCATCCGAGCGCGTCAGCGCCCGCCCACCCTGAACCAGCAGGAAGGTGCCGTTGAGATCCGCTTCGGTGAAGCCGTGGCGGGCGGCCAGGTCGAGCCCCTCGCGCGACCACGCGCCCATGAAGTGCAGGCTGTGGTCGCGCTCATGCGCCAGCACGAAGCGCAGCATCCCGGCACAGAGCACGCAATCCGTGTCGAAGACGAGGGTCGGCGGCATCGGCCGGGGCGTTGAGGCCGTCACGCGGCGCTGACGACCACTTCGACGAGGTTCGGCGCGCCGGAACGAATACCCGCCTCGACCGCGCCGGCGATGTCCGCCGCCCGCTCGACCCGGCGGGAGGGCACGCCCATCGAGGCGGCGAGCGCCAGGAAGTCGATGCGCGGCTCGGTGAGGTCCATGGCGATGAAGCGGTTCGCGCGGACCGAGGCGTAGTGCGTCTGCGATTTCATGAACTGCTTCAGGATGTTGTACTCGGCGTTGTTGATGACGACGAAGGTCACCGGCAGCCCCTCGTGCGCGGCGGTCCAGAGCGCCTGGGGCGAGTACATCGCCGCCCCGTCGCCGACGATGCAGACCACCGGCGCCCGGTCGAGCCCGAGCGAGAAGCCGACCGAGGCCGGCATGCCCCAGCCGAGCACGCCGCCGCGGATCGACGAGTATTGCCGCGTCCAGGTGCTGTGCAGGATCGTGCGCAGATGCCCGAGCGTTGCGGGCGCCTCGTCGATGATGGCGATGTCCGACCCCACGGCCCGGCCGATCTCGCGGGCGGCGACGAGGGGGTGGATCACCGGATCGGCGAAGGCGGCATCCGCCTTGGCCTCGAGCGCGGCCCGGCGCGCATCGTAGGCGGCGACGGCTTCGCGCCTTAGGCGAGCATAGGTCTCGGCGCGGGGCGCGAGGCGCGCTTCCAGGAGCGGCAGCAGCACGTCGAGGGAGGCGCGCACGTTGCCCACCGTCGAGAGCTGCGTCGCGTAGGTGCGGCCGAGGTCACGCGCATCCGCCGAGAGCTGGAACACCTGCGTGCCGGGGGGCACGGCCGAGCCCTCGGTGTAGAGCACGGTGATGAGCGACTTGCCGCCGAGCGCGAACACCGCGTCGTAGCGGCCCAGGATCTCGGCGATGCCGCTCGCCTTGGTCGGCAGGTTGCCCATCCAGAGCGGATGGGCGGTCGGGAACGGGATATGCGCCGGCCAGGACGAGCCGTAGACCGGCGCGGCCAGGAGGTCGGCGAGCCGCACCGCCTGGGTCGAGGCGTCGCTGGCATCGACCTCGTCGCCGGCGATCAGCGCGAGCCGGCCCGGTGCGATGCCCGCGAGATGATCCGCGAGCCGGTCGAGGGAGCCGGCGACCGCACGGTGGTCGATGGTCGAGATTTCGCCGAGCGGCGCGGCGGTCATCTCCTCCATCACGTCCATCGGCAGCGACAGGAAGACCGGCCCGGACGGTGCCGCCGCTGAATCGTGGAAGGCGCGGCGCAGCAGCACCGGAAGCTGGTCGGCATGGGTCACCTCGCGCGCCCACTTCACCGTGGGCGCCGCGATGGTGGTCAGGTCGCCGAACAGCAGCGGGTCGGTGATGACGTGCCGCGAATCCTGCTGGCCGGCGGTCACGACGAGCGGCGTGCCCGAGATCTGGGCGTTGAGCAGGTTGCCCATGCCGTGGCCGAGGCCGCCCGCCGTGTGCAGGTTGAGGAAGCCCGGCCGACGCGCACCCTGCGCGTAGCCGTCGGCCATGGCGACGGCGCTCGCCTCCTGAAGGGCGAGCACGTAGGCGATGTCGGGCGCGTCCGTCAGCGCATCGATCAGCGGCAGCTCGGTCGTGCCCGGATTGCCGAAGATGTAGCGGACGCCCTCCGAGCGCAGCACCTCCAGCAGAACGTCGGCGCCGCGCCGCTCGGACAGGGAGTCGAGTGTCGTGACCGTCATGGCCTGCTCCTTCCGCACCTTCGAGCGCCGATCGCACCGCGCACCCGCGCCGGAACGATGTCCCGCCCGGCGACGGGCGTTCAAGGTCTCTCGAACATCGACGGCGTCGCGGGCGACATCCACCCCTCTGTCGAACGTCGGGCCGGAATCGTCACGCGATCACGGTGCGGCGGCGCGTGGGCGAACCGTCCAGGTCGCCCAGTAGACGGGCCGGCCGTAGAGCGAGGAGGCGTCGCTGCCGTCGATCCGCGGGGCCCGGCGGTCGAGCCAGGTCAGGAAGCCGCCCTTGTCGGGGTAGATCGTCGGCGCGTCGAGGTTGCCGTAGCGGTCGGTCATCCAGCCGAAGCCGTCCCGGGTGAACCGCCCCAGCGCGTCGCCGCCGGAGCGCAGGCCGAGATAGGCGGTGGAGTGGCCGGCCGCGACGGGCTCGGCATAGAGCGTCAGGGCGGTGAGGCTGCCGGGCGAAAGGTCGGCGGTGTAGTGCAGGCAGATATCGGCGACGGGCCCACCCGAGACGGTGACCGGTCGCGAGCAGGAATAGGCCACGGCCCAACGGTCCATCCCGCGTGCCTTGGCGACGCGCATTTCGGTCTCGGCCGGCAGGCCCTCGATCAGCGTGACGGGCGCCGACCACGTGCGCTCCGCCAGCGGGTCGCGGCTCGTGCGCAGGTAGAGCGCCATGCGCCGCCGGTTCCGCGGCGCATCGCAATCGGCGGGCAGCACGTCGGTGTAGAAGTAGTGGTAGACGCGATCGACCACGCTGATCGACCCGGTCAGGCCGCGCGCCTCGAAATCCGGTGCGGCGCAGTTGCCGACGATCGGCTTGCCGGTGTCGTCGAGCACCGGGGCGGGCTTCATCGCCGCCGGCCGTGTGCGCCCGCGCCGACGCCCCTGCCCCTCGGCGGCGGGCGCTCCGAACGGCCGCCACTCGGTGCCGGGATCGGCCTCGACCCGCAGATCGAGGCTCTGGAAATCGTAGGTGCGCGCCTGGACCAGCACCCGGCGACGCCCCTCCCCGGAGGGCTCCGTCGCGGTGGCAAGGATGGCGTAGTACGGGTCACCCGCCCAATCGCGCCCCGCGACCATCATCGCGTTGCCGGACGGATCGTCCTCCGGCGCGGAGGCCTGGGCGCGGAAGGTCATCCTGTCCGCCTGCTTGTCCCCCTGCCTCGCCTCGCGCGCCGCCCGGCGGGCCTCCCGCCGCGCCTGACGGGTCGCCCGGCTGCGGCGGCGCGGCTGTTCGGCCCGCGCCGCACCGTCGCCCTTGAGGCCTTCGCTCCAGAAGCGCGGATCGGTCGGCGGCAGCATCGTCGCCAGCGTCTCGATCTGCCGACCGATGCGCACGGCGCCGCCCGCCGCGGGATCGGTGGCCCGCAGGTCGGTCCGGCAGGCCTCCTCGCCGCGGCCACCGCTCGGCCGGCTCCCTTGGCGCGGTGGCTCGGCCCGGTAGATCACCTGAAGCGGGCCCGGCGGCCCGGTATCCTTGAGCCGCAGGATCTGAACGTCGTGGACGAAATGGCAGGGCGGCGGGACGGCGTAGACGCCCTCGGCCTCGTCGGCCGAACGGCAGATCTCCAGGGCCCCGCCCCCGGTGAGATAGCAGGCACTGGCACCGCCACGCGGCGCGCCGGCCTGGGACGGCCCTGCCCACGCCGCGAGCACGACGAGCGGGACTGCGATGATCCCCATTCCGCGTCGAGCGGGCCCGGACTCGGGCGAGAGGAAGCCGCGTCCGGCGGCGATGGGGTCGGGAAGGCTCGGTTTGTGCACGGCGAAACCTTAGCCCTTCCGGCCCCGGCTCGGAAAGCACTCCCGGCAAGCCTTCCCATCACGATCAGGTCGTTTTCGGCACGCGAGAACCGAACATGGTGAAAGGATTGGCTCACCAAGACGGATTACCGTAGGCCTCCGTTCGATAATGAGGGTATTCCATCGATGAGCAGCGGTCTCTCGGCACCGGCCGGTCTGTCGGAGGTCTCCCGCCTCGCGACGTTGCTGGCCGATCAAGCGCTCGATGCGCAGATCATGAGCCGTCCCATTCCCGACGATCAGGTCCAGGCCCTGCTGGACGCCGCCGTGCTCCTCGACGAGTACGGCCAGGAAATCCCGCCCCTGCTCGAGCAGATCGTGCACGAGATCGGCTCCTCGGCGCCGGAGCGCGCCGTGCGCCCCGCCAAGCGTCCGGAGGAGGACGAGGTCGGGCGCATGGCCTGGATGCTGCGCCCGTTCCGCTCGGGTAAGCGCGCGGGTTAAGCCTGGGTTCGGTCGCCGACGGAGCGAGCGACGGACTTGCAGGGGCCGAGCCGCGCCGATAGAGCGCGGGCGACGTGGCGCGTGCCATCAGCCCGGATTCCAGCCCCATGACCACCTACAAGCTTCTGCTCCTGCCCGGCGACGGCATCGGCCCCGAGGTGATGGCCGAGGTCGAGAAGGTGGTGGGCTGGCTCAAGCGCGCGGGCCTCGCCGATTTCGAGACCGAGCGCGACCTCGTCGGCGGCGCGGCCATCGACGTGCACGGCAAGCCGCTCGCTGACGAGACGCTCGCCCGCGCCGACGCGGCCGACGCGATCCTGCTCGGCGCGGTCGGCGGGCCGAAGTGGAACGGCGTGACCTACGACATCCGCCCCGAGGCGGGTCTGCTGCGCCTGCGCAAGGATCTCGGCCTGTTCGCCAACCTGCGCCCGGCGATCTGCTACCCGGCGCTGGCCGACGCCTCCGCGCTCAAGCGCGAGCTGGTCGAGGGCCTCGACATCATGATCGTGCGCGAGCTCACCGGCGGCGTCTATTTCGGCGAGCCGAAGGAGATCACCACGCTGGAGGACGGCTCGAAGCGGGCGGTCGATACGCAGGTCTACACCACCGCCGAGATCGAGCGGATCGCGCATGTGGCCTTCGACCTCGCCCGCAAGCGCTCCGGCCGGGTCGCCTCGGCCGAGAAGAACAACGTGATGAAGACCGGCGTCCTGTGGAAGGAGGTCGTCACGCGGGTCCATGCCGAGCATTACAGCGAGGTTGAGCTGGAGCACGTGCTCGCCGACAACTGCGCCATGCAGCTCGTGCGGCGCCCCAAGCAGTTCGACGTGCTGGTGACCGACAACCTGTTCGGCGACGTGCTTTCGGACGTCGCGGCGATGCTCACCGGCTCGCTCGGCATGCTGCCCTCCGCCTCGCTGGGCGCCACCGACGCGCGCGGCACCCGCAAGGCGCTCTACGAGCCGGTCCACGGCTCGGCGCCCGATATCGCCGGCAAGGGTTTTGCGAACCCGATCGCGATGATCGGCTCGCTCGCCATGTGCCTGCGCTACTCCTTCGGCCTCGGCGAGGCCGCCGACCTCGTGGAGAGCGCGATCACCCAGGCGCTGGCCGCCGGCGCCCGCACCCGCGATATCGTCGGCGAGGGCCAGACCCCGATCAGCACCGGCGAGATGGGCGACGCGATCCTGCGCGAGCTAGAAACGCAGGCGGGCTGAGGGCTCCGAATCCCGCGTCTCCTCTCGCCCCCCCTGCAGTGACCGTCCCCCCTCCCCGCAAGCGGGGAGAGGGGTTGCACTGCCGAGTTAGCGTTCATCCGGAAGCCGCGGTCACGTCTCCCCCAACGGCAGCCACGAGCGCCCGTCGCGGGCGAGCAGATCGTCTGCCTCCTTCGGGCCGGGACTGCCGGCCGGATAGAAGCAGACCGGCGCGTCCTTCCACGCCTTGAGCAGCGGATCGACGGCGGCCCAGCTCGCCTCGATGGTGTCGGCGCGCTGGAACAGGGTCGGGTCGCCCATCATGCAATCGTAGATCAGGCTTTCGTAGCCGACGGTGGGCGCCGGGTCGAAGAAATCGCCGTAGCAGAAGCCCGTCTCGATCGCGGCGAGATGCATCTGCGGCCCCGGCCGCTTCACGTTGAAGCGCGTGGCGGAGCCGGGCGCCGGGTCGATGCGCAGGCGCATGACGTTCGGCGCGAGATCGCCGCCATCCGCCCCGCGGAACAGCGTGAGCGGCGTCGGCTTGAAATGCACCGCGATCTCGGTGCGCCGTTCGGCCAAGCACTTGCCGGTGCGCAGAAAGAACGGCACGCCGGACCAGCGCTCGTTCTCAATCTCAAGCTTGAGGGCGACATAGGTTTCGGTGCGTGAATCCTTGGCCACGTCCGGCTCGTCACGGTAGGCCGGGACATCCTTCCCGTCCTCGTGTCCTGCCGCGTACTGGCCGCGCACGGCATTCTCGGGCGTGACCGGGCGGATCGCCCCGACCAGCTTCGTCTTCTCGTCGCGCACGATCTCGGCGTCGAAGGCAGAGGGCGGCTCCATCGCCACCATGGTGAGAAGCTGGAACAGGTGGTTCGGCACCATGTCCCGCAGCGCGCCCGTCGGCTCGTAGAAGCGGCCGCGCTCCTCGACGCCGATCGTCTCGGCGGCGGTGATCTCGACGTGATCGACGTATTCGCGCCGCCAGATCGGCTCGAGCATCGCGTTGGCGAAGCGGATCGCCAGGATGCTCTGGACCGTCTCCTTCCCGAGAAAATGGTCGATCCGGTAAAACTGGCTCTCGTCGCCCTGCGCCAGGATGGTTTCGTTGAGCGCCTTGGCGGAAGCGAGGTCGGAGCCGAACGGCTTCTCGATGACGACGCGGCGGAACGCGTCCTCCGTCTGCTTTAGCAGGCCGGCCTTGCCGAGGCCTTCGACCACGGGGCCGAAGAAGCGTGCGGAGACCGCGAGGTAGAACACGACGTTGCCGGTGAGGCGTCCGGCGAGCTCCTTGAAGGTCGCTTCCTCGGAGAAATCACCCTGCATCACGTGCAGGCGCCCGCGGATGAAATCCCAGGGGCGCGGGTCGATCCGCTCGGCGTGAAACTCGGCGGACGGATCCTTGGTGAAGGATTCCATGGTCTCGGTGAGGTCGTCGCGCCAGCCCTCGTCGGTCAGCGGGTTGTGATCGACGCCGAGAACGGAAAAGCCGTCATCGAGCAGCCCGCCGCCCGCGAGGTTGTAGAGGGCCGGCATCAGGAGGCGCTTGGTGAGGTCGCCGCCGGCACCGAAGATCACGAGGGTGCAGGCCGGGGTCTTCGGCGTGTCGGGCGTGTCGTGAACGCAGGCGTCGGGCATGGACCATCCGGGGCTCTCGGCCGGCGAGGGGCTGACCGCTGGAATCCCGGTTCAACAGAGGCCGGCGGTTCCTGTTCCGGCCGAGCTGCCCTGCACGGGCCTACTCGTCGGTACGGACGGCCGAGCCGCCATCGATCGGCAGACGCACGCCCTTCAGCTCCTCGCCGGTCGGCAGCGAGCGAGCGTCCCAGCCGCCGCCCAGCGACCGGATCAGCGCCACGGCGGTGGTGAAGCGGTTGAGGCGAATCTGGAGCGCGGTGACCTCGTTGTTGATGAGCAGCGCCTGCGCGGTCACGACGGTGGTGTAGTTCTGCGTGCCGGCCCGGTACTCGTTGAGGGTGATCTCGACCGCGCGCCGCGCCGAGGCCACCGCCTCGTCCTGCTTGGCCTGCTGCCGGGCGAGGATGCGCACGCCGGCCAGCCCGTTCTCGACCTCGCCGAAGGCGGTCAGCACCGTCTGCCGGTAATTGGCCACCGCCGCCTCGTAGGCGGCCCGGGCCGTTTGCAGCACCGCGGCGCGGGCGCCGCCGTCGAAGAACACCTGAGAGCCGTTCGCAGCGATCGACCAGACGCGGTTGGCGGCCGAGAACACGCCGTTGCTGGTCGCGCCCGAGAAGCCGCCCGAGGCCGAGAGCGTCACCGTCGGATAGAAGGCGGAGACGGCCACGCCGATCTGCTCGCTCTGTGCCTGCACCAGCCGCTCAGCCCCGGCGATGTCGGGGCGGCGTTCCAGGAGATCGGACGGGATGCCGACCGGCACCGAGGGCGGACGCGCCGGCAGGGGCGCGAACGGCAGCTTGACCTCCGAGGGCGGGCGGCCGGTGAGAATCGCCACCGCGTGCTCGAACGTCGCCCGCTGGAGATCGACGGCGATCAGCGAGGCCTGCGTCGTCTGGAGCTGCGTCTGTGCGGTGATGACGTCGGAGCGGGCGGCGACGCCCGCATTGTACTGGTTCTCGGCGATGCTGAGGCTGCGCTTGAAGCCCTCGACATTCTCCTCCAGCACGCGCTTCAGCGAATCCTGATAGCGCAGTTGGAGGTAATTGGTCGCCAGTTCCGCCTGAAGGCTGAGACGCACCAGGGCGAGGTCGGAGGCCGAGGCCTGGGCGGAGGCGACATCGCTCTCGATCTGGCGGCGGATGCCGCCGAACAGGTCGAGTTCCCAGTTCGCCTGCCCCTGGAGCGAGACGGTGGTGCGCTCGGCGCCCAGCGCCCGCGACCGGGTGATGCCCGGAGCGCCGATCACCGTGGGGAACAGGGCGGCGCGCGCCTGCGCGACGAGGGCGCGGGCCTGATCGTAGACCGCGACCTGGGCGCGGAGATTCTGGTTGTCGACGTCGATGGAGCGAATCAGCCGGTCGAGCGTCGGGTCGTTGAAGGCCCGCCACCAATCGCCGCGCTCGGCCGCATCGTTCGGCGACGCCGGGCGCCAGCCCTTCTGCGCCTGGACGTAGGCGAGGCTGTCCTCGCGCATCCCGCCCTGCTTGAAGCCAAGCGGCGTCTCGACGGAGGGACGCGAATAGTCGGGGCCGACGAGGCAGCCGGAGGTCAGTGCCGCGACCGCGCAGACGGTGGCGAAGCGGAACAGGAGCCTCGACCTCAACCCTCTCCCCTCTGCGGGAGAGGGTGGCCCGCGAAGCGGGTCGGGTGAGGGGCAGCGCGACGTCCGGAAACGTGGCTCCCCTCTCCCGCCCTGCATCCGCAGGGCACCCTCCCCCGCGGAGGGGGGAGGGTTATGGCGCACGTCACCTGTCACGAAACAACCATCCTCACTCGGCCGGCACCGCCGCCGCTCCGCCCCGGCGACGCTTCGCCCAGAGCCGGAGACGGTCGAGATACAGGTAGACGACCGGTGTCGTGTAGAGGGTCAGGATCTGGCTGACGATGAGTCCACCGACGATCGCGATGCCGAGGGGCCGGCGCAGCTCGGCCCCCTCGCCGCCCGCGACGATGAGCGGGGCTGCGCCGAGGATGGCGGCGAGCGTCGTCATCATGATCGGACGGAAGCGCAGGAGACAGGCCTCGTAGATCGCTTCCCCCGGCGTCAGGCCACGGCTGCGCTCCGCATCGATGGCGAAGTCGATCATCAGGATGGCGTTCTTCTTCACGATGCCGATCAGCAGGAACACCGCGATCAGGGCGACGATGGTGAATTCGGTTCCGGTGGTGAGCAGCGCGACGATGGCGCCGATCCCAGCCGAGGGCAGGGTCGAGAGAATCGTGATCGGGTGGATGTAGCTCTCGTAGAGGATGCCGAGCACGGCATAGACGGCGAGCAGGGCGGCGAGGATCAGCAGCGGCTGGCGCGACGACGATTCCTGATAGCTCTTGGCCGCGCCCGCGAACTCGCCGTGGATGGTCTGCGGCAATTGCAGATCGAGCATGGTCTGGTCGATGACCGCGGTCGCCTCGCCCAGACTCTTGCCGGGCACGAGGTTGAACGAGATGGTGGTGGCCACGAACAGGCCCTGATGCGCCACCTGGACCGGGGCGTTGCCGGTCTCGAAATGGGCGAAGGCCGAGAGCGGCACCATCGTTTCCTTGGCGCTCGACACCGGCGCGCTCGACGAGGCGCTGCCCCGGCTCGCGGCGATGGCGTTGCCCGCGGCGTTGCGGGCCGAGTCGGCGGCGATGGTCGCCGCCGTGTCGGTGGTGGACGTGCCGGAGGTGGAGGCTTGCGAGGCGGTGGTGGTCCCGCCGCCCGCCACCGTGCCGGCGACCGCGTTGGTGGTGGCCGAGCCCCGTGCGCGGCCGCCCGTGGTCGAGACGTAGATCGTCTTCAGGACTTCCGGGTTCTGGAGGTATCGCGGCGCGATCTCCATCACCACGTGGTACTGGTTGAGCGGGTTGTAGATCGTCGAGACCTGCCGCTGCCCGAAGGCGTCGTAGAGGGTGTTGTCGATCTGGTCCGGGGTGATGCCGTAGCGGAAGGCGGTCGCCCGATCGATGACGAGGCGGCTCTCCAGCCCGCCCTCCTGCTGATCGGAGGTCACGTCGGCGAAGATGTCGGTGCGCTTCTGCAGCGCTTGCAGCAGCTTCGGCGAGGCGGCGTAGAGCTCCTCCGACGTGTCGCCCTGGAGCGTGTACTGGTACTGGGCGAAGCTCTGGCGCCCGCCCATCCTGAGATCCTGGCGCGGGAACAGGAACAGGCGCGCGCCCGCGACCTGGGCGAGCTTCGGCCGTAGCCGGGCCATCACCGTCTCGATGGGCTCGCGTTTGCCGCGCGGCTTGAGCCCAACGAAGACGTTGGCGGAGTTGGTGCCGCGCCCGCCGGTGAAGCCGACGATGCTCTCCACCGCCGGGTCGGCCTGCACGATGGCGCTCGCGCGCTCCAGCTTGTCCTTCATCGACTGGAACGAGATGCGCTGGTCGGCCTGGATGCCGCCCATGAGCTGGCCGGTATCCTGATCGGGGAAGAAGCCCTTCGGCACGATGATGTAGCCGTAGACCGTGAGCCCAATCGCGATGAACACGCTGAGCGCCGTCAGCCGCCGGTGATAGAGCGCGAAACGGAGCGTCCGTTCGTAACTCCGCAGCAGCGCGTCGAAGCCGCCCTCCAGCCCCCGCAGCAGGATGTTGGGGCGCTTGCCCGCATGCATCTGCGCCTCGGGCTTGAGGAGCAGCGCGCACATCATCGGCGTCGTCGTCAGCGAGAGCACGAGCGAGACGAGGATCGCCATCGACAGCGTGACCGCGAATTCCTGGAACAGCCGGCCGACGATGCCGCCCATCAGCAGGATCGGCAGGAACACGGCGATGAGCGACAGGCTCATCGAGACGACGGTGAAGCCGACCTCGCGGGCGCCGAGCAGCGCCGCCTCGACCCGTGGCTTGCCCGCCTCGATGTGCCGCTGGATGTTCTCCAGCACGACGATGGCGTCGTCCACGACGAAGCCGGTCGCGATGATGAGCGCCATCAGCGACAGGATGTCGAGGGAGTAGTCGAGCATCCACATCGCCGCGAAGGTGCCGATGATCGAGATCGGCACCGCCACCGCCGGGATCAGCGTCGCCCGCCATGAGCGCAGGAAGATGAAGGTGACGAAGATCACGAGGATGACCGCGATGATCAGCGTCTCCTCGGTGCTGGCCAGCGAGGCGCGGATCGTGGCGGAGCGGTCGCCGGAGATGTTGAGGTCGATGTCGCCGGGCAGCGCCGCCTTCGCCTGCGGGATCGCCGCCCGCACCCGCTCCACGGTCTCGACGACGTTGGAGCCCGGCTCCTTGTAGATGAACAGGATCACGCCCGGCTTGCCGTCGACCAGGCCGAGGTTGCGCTTGTCCTCGACCGAATCGACCACTTCGCCGACATCGGCGAGCCGCACGGCGGCGCCGTTGCGGTAGGCCACGACGATGTCGCGATAGTCGGAGGCCTGCCGACCCTGGTCGTTGGCATAGAGCTGGTAGCGGCGGTCGCCCGCCACGATGTCGCCCTTGGGCGAGTTGGCGTTGGCCGAGGCCAGACCCGCGCGGATGCCCTCCAGGCCGATGCCGTAGTGGAACAGCGCCGTTGGATCGAGTTCGACCCGAACCGCCGGCAGCGAGGAGCCGCCGATATCGACGTTGCCCACGCCCTCGATCTGGCTCATCCGCTGCTGCACGATGGTCGCGGCGGAATCGTAGAGCTGCCCCGGCGTCAGCGTATCGGAGGTGAGGCCGAGGATCAGGATCGGCGAATCGGCCGGGTTGAACTTGCGGTAGGTCGGGTTGGTGCGCAGCGAGGTCGGCAGATCGGCGCGCGCGGCGTTGATCGCCGCCTGGACGTCACGGGCAGCGCCGTCGATGTCGCGGTTGAGGCCGAACAGCAGGACGATCCGCACCGTGCCGGTCGAACTCGTCGAGGTCATCTCGTTGACGTCGGCGATGGCCCCGAGCCGCCGCTCCAGCGGCGCGGCGACCGTGGTCGCCATGGTCTCCGGCGAGGCGCCGGCCATCTGCGCCTGAACCAGGATGACGGGGAAATCGACCTGCGGCAGCGGCGCCACCGGCAGGCGGACATAGGCGAACATGCCGGCGAGCAGCAGGCCGATCGTCAGCAGCGTCGTGGCGACCGGACGGCGGATGAAGGGTTCGGAGAGGTTCAAGGCACCGCCCCGCCCGGCGCCAGCCCATCCCGCTCCCGCCGCCGCATGATCCGGCGCTCCAGCCGGTCGAAGGCGAGATAGATCACCGGCGTCGTGAACAGCGTCAGCACCTGACTGACGATAAGGCCGCCGGCGATGACGATGCCCAGCGGCTGGCGCAGTTCCGAGCCGACGCCCGAGCCGACGATCATCGGCACCGCCGCGAACAGGGCGGCGAGCGTCGTCATCAGGATCGGGCGGAAGCGCAGCAGGCAGGCCTCGTAGATCGCGTCGCGCGGGGCCTTGCCCTCCTCGCGCTCGGCCTGGAGCGCGAAGTCGATCATCATGATCGCGTTCTTCTTCACGATGCCTATCAGGAGCACGATGCCGATGATCGCGATGATGTCCAGCGAGAGCCCGAACCACATCAGCCCGAGCAGCGCGCCGATGCCGGCGGACGGCAGGGTCGAGAGGATGGTGATGGGGTGGATGAAGCTCTCGTAGAGCACGCCGAGCACGATGTAGACGGTGATGATCGCCGCGCAGACGAGGAACAGCTCGTTGGAGAGCGCCGACTCGAAGGCGAAGACCGAGCCCTGCGGCACCACGTTGAAGCTCGCCGGCAGGTTGATGTCTTTTCGCGCGGTCTCGAGCGCCTCCACCGCCTGCCCGAGGGCGACGCCGGGGGCGAGGTTGAACGAGACGGTGGTGGCCGGGAACTGGCCGAGATGGCCGATCAGCAGCGGCGCGCGACGCTCCTCGATCTTCGCCACGGCCGAGAGCGGCACCTGTCCCGACGGTGCGGTCGAGGACGGGAGATAGAGGTTGTCGAGGGAGGCGAGCGAGGTGTGCAGCTTCGGGTTCGCCTCCAGGATCACCCGGTACTGGCTCGATTGGGTGAAGATGGTCGAGACGATGCGCTGGCCGAACGCGTCGTAGAGCACGTTGTCGATCGTGGCCGGCGTGATGCCGTAGCGCCCGGCTGTGGGCCGGTCGATGGTGACGTAGGCGGCCAGGCCGTTGCCCTGGTAGTCGCTGGTCACGTCGGCCAGCAGCGGTGAGCGGCGCAGCGCCTCGACGTAGCGCGGCACCCAGGTCTCGAAGTCGCCGAGGTTCGGGTTCTCGAGGATGACCTGATACTGCGTCGCCGAGACCGCGGTATCGATCGTCAGATCCTGCACCGGCTGCATGTAGAGCCGCACGCCGGGCACCGTGCTGGTCGCGGCGTTGAGGCGGCGGATGATCGCGCTGGCATCGGCGCCGCGCGCCTCGCGCGGCTTCAAGTTGATGAGGAAGCGGCCGGAATTGAGCGTGACGTTCTGGCCGTCCACCCCGATGAACGAGGACAGGCTCGCGACGTCCGGATCCTGCAGGACGATGTCGGCCAAGGCCTGCTGCCGCTCGGCCATGGCCTCGTAGGAGACGCTCTGGTCGGCCTGTGAGATGCCCTGGATCACGCCCGTGTCCTGCACGGGGAAGAAGCCCTTGGGGATCACCACGAACAGGTAGGCCGTGAGCGCCACGGTGCCGAGGGTGACGAGCAGCGTCAGGCCCTGGTTGGCCAGCACGACGCGAAGCGCGCGCCCGTAGAGAGCGATGACGCCGTCGTTGAGGCGCCGGCCCGCGCGAGCAATGGGGCCTTCGCGGCGCGCGGCCGGCGTGTCGGCGCCATGGGCGACGGGCTTGAGCAGGCGCGCGCACAGCATCGGCACGAGGGTGAGCGAGACCACCGCCGAGATCACGATGGTCGCCGCCAGCGTGATCGCGAATTCGCGGAACAGGCGGCCGACCACGTCGCCCATGAACAGGAGCGGGATCAGCACCGCGATGAGCGAGACGGTGAGCGAGATGATGGTGAAGCCGATCTCGCGGCTTCCCTTCAGCGCCGCCTCGAACGGGCTGTCACCCTCCTCGACGTGGCGGGCGATGTTCTCGATGACGACGATGGCGTCGTCCACGACGAAGCCGGTGGCGATGGTGAGCGCCATCAAGGAGAGGTTGTCGAGGGAGAAGCCCCAGGCATCCATCGCCGCGAGCGCGCCGATCAGCGAGAGCGGAACCGACAGGCTCGGGATCAGCGTCGCGGAAAAGCTGCGCAGGAACAGGAAGATTACCATCACCACGAGGCCGATGGCGAGCATCAGCTCGAACTGCACGTCGTGCACCGAGGCGCGGATCGTCGTCGTGCGGTCGGTGAGGATCGCCACCGAGACCGAGGCCGGCATCGTCGCCTGGAGCTGCGGCAGCAGCCGCTTGATGCGGTCGACCGTGTCGATGACGTTGGCGCCGGGCTGGCGCTGGATGTTGAGGATCACCGCGGGCGTGCGGTCGGCCCAGGCGCCGAGCCGGGTGTTCTCGGCCCCGTCCACGACCTCCGCCACGTCGGTGAGATGGACCGGCGCGCCGTTGCGATAGGCGATGATCGCGCTGGCATAGACCGCCGGGTCGCGTACCTGATCGTTGGCGTTGATGGCGTAGGACTGGGTCGGCCCGTCGATATTGCCCTTGGGCGTGTTGACGTTGAGGTTGGCGATCGTGGTGCGCAGGTCGTCGATGTTGAGGCCGTAGGCGGCCATCGCCAGGGAATTGAACCGCACCCGCACCGCCGGCCGCTGCCCTCCGCCCATGCTGACGAGGCCCACACCGGCGATCTGGCTGATCTTCTGGGCGAGCCGCGTCTCGGCGAGGTCGCGCACCTGGGTGAGCGGGATCGTCGCGGAGGTGAGCGCCAACGTCAGCACCGGTGCGTCGGCCGGGTTGACCTTTGCGTAGATCGGCGGTGCCGGAAGGTCGGTCGGCAGCAGGTTGCCCGCCGCGTTGATCGCCGCCTGGACCGACTGCTCGGCGATGTCGAGCGGGATGTCGAGGTTGAACTGAAGCGTGATGACCGACGCCCCCGCCGAACTCTGCGAGGACATCTGGTTGAGGTTGGCCATCTGGCCGAACTGGCGCTCCAGCGGCGCGGTGACGGCCGAGGTCATCACCTCCGGGCTGGCGCCGGGATAGAAGGTCTGCACCTGGATCGTCGGGTAATCGACGGCAGGCAGCGCCGAGACCGGCAGGTTCAGATACGACACCGCGCCGACGATCAGGATCGCCAGCATCGACAGCGTCGTCGCGACGGGCCGCAGGATGAAGAGGCGGGACGGGTTCATGGCCGCATCCGCTTACGGGGCCGGGCGCCGGCGTCCCCGGCGCTCCTGACCGCCGTGGGTCGAGCCGGTATCGGCCGGCGTGCCGGCTGCGGGCGTCGTCGGAAGCGTCGCGCCAGGCGCGCCCGCTGCCGGGCCGCCGGCCTGGGGTCCGGGGGCGTTGGCGACGACGCGCACCGGCGCGCCCTCGCGTAGCCGGTCGGTGCCATCGGTGACGACGCGGTCGCCCGCCGCAAGCCCCGACAGAACCACCGTGTTCACCCCATCGGTCTCGCCGGTCTTGATCGGGCGCACGGTGACCTTCTCGTCGCCGTCCATTAGGTAGACGTAGGTGCCCGGCGTACCGCGCAGGATCGCGGCGTTCGGCACCAGGGCCGCGTTCTGGATCGTCTCGACGGTGAGGCGCGCGTTGACGAACTGGTTCGGGAACAGACTCTCGTCCTCGTTCTCGAACATTGCCCGCAGCTTCACCGTGCCGGTCGTGGTGTCGATCTGGTTGTCCACCGTGTCGAGGCGGCCGACCGCGATCTCGTGTTGGTCGCTGCGGTCGTAGGCGCGCACCGTCAGCTTCGCGCCCGCGCGCACCCGGCGCATCACCCGCGCCACGTCGTCTTCCGGCAGAACGAACACCACCGAGATCGGACGCAACTGCGTGACGACGACGATGTTGGTCGAGCCGGCGGTGATGTAGTTGCCGAGATCGACCTGCCTCAGGCCGACCCGGCCCTCCACCGGCGAGACGATCCGGGCATAGGTGAGATTGAGCTTCTGCTGATCGACGAGCGCTTGGTCGGCGGCGACCGTGCCCTCGTTCTGCTTGACCAGGGCGGCCTGGGTGTCGACGTTCTGCTTCGAGATCGAATCCTGGCGGTTCAGGGTCTGGTAGCGCTGGAGATCGAGCTTCGAGTTCTGCAGCAGCGCCTGATCGCGGGCGAGCTGGCCCTGATACTGTGCGAGCAACGCCTCGTAGGGCCGCGGATCGACCTGGGCGAGGAAGTCGCCCTCCTTCACCATCTGGCCCTCGCGAAAGCCGATCTTGGTGAGGTAGCCGCTGATCTGCGAGCGGATCGAGACGGTGGCGAGCGGCGTCACAGTGCCGAGGCCCTGGAGCACGACCGGCATGTCGCCGGTCACGATCGGCGCGACGCCGACCGCCTGCTTCATGTCGGCCGGCCGTCCGCCGTGACCGGGACGGCCGCTGCCCGGCGCCTGTGCCGTCTCCCCGGCCGGCTTCTGCCGGGCATCGTAGGTGCGGTGGGCGACGGCGCCGGCCCCGCCGAGGATCAGCAGCGCGAGCATCCAGCGGCCGAACTTACGGCGCCGGCGGACCGGCGCGGTCGTCACCGGGTCCGCGGTCCGGTACTCCCGGGCGGTCTCCCTGCGTATCGGCGAACTCTCGTTCATCCCTCACACACTCATCGACGGCATCACGGCCAAAAAACGCGGGCCGGTTCGCGATCACGATCCGGCCGGCGGAAGATTCGCCCGGCTCGAACCCGTTTCGAACAAAGCTGGCTGGATTCGGTACGGCCGGCGAGCCTTGCCGGTCATTGCGGTGTTCCTACGGCGGCGACGTTTCCAGCGTGTTGCTGCCGGTCGGCGCGCCCTGCGACTGATAGAGGCGCACCACGTCGCGAAACGACGCATCGACCGGCGCCACCGGAAGCGTGAGACGCAGAATCAAGCCCAGGACACCGGACATCACGGCGAGCAGCAGGCAGGTTCCCAGACGCATGATCCGCCGAAGGTGAAGGGGCCGCCGCAGGAGCGTGCGCCGCCCGATCGGACATGAAAAAGGCCGCCGTGTCGAGCGGCGGCCTTTTTCATGAAGCACGACCGGACCGGCCTGCCACTCCCAAGAAACGAGGGGGCGAAGTCCCTTGAGTGCGGCGGCCGGTCCGACCGTGGGGTGAACATGCGCTTACGACTGATGATCGTCAACATTCGTCACCCCGGGGACACCGCGCAAAAACGGGATTTTGCGGTTCATCCGCAGGCTCGTGTGCGTGAGCGCACGTTGCGCAGGCGATGCCGCACCGTTCTCGTCAAGGTTCGACAAGACGCCTCTTGTCTTGGCAGGCGGCGATACCAACCGCGGCCCCGTTCTCTTCTCCATTCAATCTTGCGTAGAGGCACTTGGAGTGGGGCGGTCGCTCTGCAAAGACATCGCGCATGAGTCCTGCCGCGAATCGCATCCCCCCGCTCACCGGCCATCCCGTCTTCGCCGAGCTGCCGGAAACCGTGTTCGAAGCGATGTCGCGGCTCGCGCGGCAGCACGGGGCGATCAATCTCGGCCAGGGCTTTCCCGACGGTCAGGGGCCCGACGACGTACGCGCCGCTGCCGCGCGAGCGCTGGAGAGCGTCAGCAACCAGTACCCGCCGATGATGGGGCTGCCCTGGCTCCGCTCGGCCATCGCCACGCATTACCGGCACCACCAGGGTCTCGACCTCGACCCGGAGCGCGAGGTGATGGTGACCTCGGGCGCGACCGAGGCGCTGGCCGGCGCGCTGATGGCGCTGGTTCGGCCGGGCGACGAGGTCGTGCTGTTCGAGCCGATGTACGACGCCTACCTGCCGCTGGTGCGGCGCGCCGGCGGAGTGCCGCGCTTCGTCACGCTCAAGCCGCCGCATTTCCGGATCGAGGAGGCGGCGTTGGCCGACGCGTTCTCCGAACGCACCCGGATCGTCCTGCTCAACAACCCGCTCAACCCGAGCGCCACCGTCTTCGAGGAGGACGACCTCGCCCTGCTCGCGGCGTTCTGCCGGCGCTTCGACGCGGTGGCGGTCTGCGACGAGGTGTGGGAGCACGTGATCTTCGATGGCCGGCGCCATCGGCCGCTGATGGCGCAGCCGGGCATGCGCGAGCGGACGGTGAAGATCGGCTCGGCCGGCAAGATCTTCAGCCTGACCGGCTGGAAGGTTGGCTTCGTGATGGCGGACGAGCCGCTGATGCGGGTGCTGTCACGGGCGCACCAGTTCCTCACCTTCACCACGCCGCCGAACCTTCAGGAGGCGGTCGCTTACGGCCTGGCCAAGGACGACGCTTACTTCGAGGGCATGCGGACAGAACTCGCCCGCTCCCGCGACCGGCTGGCGGCGGGGCTGTCACGCATCGGGTTCACGGTGCTGCCGAGCGCGGGCACCTACTTCCTCAGCGTCGACATCGCGGGGCTCGCCGCCGACGACGTCGCCTTCTGCGAGCGGATCGTGTCCGAGCACGGCGTCGCGGCCATTCCCGTCAGCGCGTTCTACGAGGGAGGAAGCGTGAACAACCTCGTGCGCTTCTGCTTTGCCAAGACGGACGCCACGCTCGACGCGGCGGTCGAACGCTTGGCGGGATTATTTCCCGGGACGTGAACGACCGCGCGATCCGTTTCCTTGTGCAGCGGTTGGGCCGGGGCCACATCCTCGTCATGAGCACCTCCGTTCACACCACCAGCACGGCCTATCGCGAGTCCGCGGGCGCGGCGCAGCTGCGCCGCCTCACCGATACCAGCACCGAGGCGAGCCTCCTGCGGCTCGAGCAGCTCGCCCACCTGATGGACTCGGCCATCCTCCTGCCGGGCATCAACCGCCGCGTCGGTCTCGACGCGGTGATCGGTCTCGTTCCCATCCTCGGCGACATCGCGGGCATGGCGATCGCCTCGTACATCGTCTACGAGGCGAAGCGGCTCGGCGCACCGCGCTGGCTGGTTTGGCGCATGATGGGCAACGTCGCCATCGACGGCGCGGTGGGCTCGGTGCCGCTGGCCGGCGACCTGCTCGACGCGGCCTTCAAGGCGAACCGCCGCAACGTGCGCCTGCTGCGTCGCCATCTGGAGCGCAAGGGCGCGCTGCGGCCGAGCGAGATCGAGGGCACCGCAACCCGGCTCGACTGAGCCGGCATCGGCCGCCCGAGTGTGAGGGTTGGAGCCGATGAACGAGCACCTGCGACCCGAACTCGATGCGGTGCCCGTCACCGCACCGGGCAACGCGCCGCAGATGCGAGCCCTGCCGACCGCCACCCGCCGCGGGCTCTCGCCGCTCAATCGGCGGCGGCTCGCGAACTTCCGGGCCAATCGGCGCGGTTATTGGTCGGCGGTGATCTTCACCGTGCTGTTCGTGCTGAGCCTGTTCGCCGAACTCATCGCCAACGATCGCCCGATCGTGATGCAGTACAAGGGCGAGTGGCTGTTCCCCGTCCTGGTCGATTACACGGACGAGAAGTTCGGCGGCTTCCTGGCCCAGACCGATTACCGGGCGCCCGAGACGCGCAAGGAGATCGAGGAGAACGGCTGGGTGCTCTGGCCGCCGATCCCTTACGCCGACAACACCTTCATGCGGGATCTACCGACCCCGGCCCCCTCGCCGCCGACGTGGATGTTGAGCGACGCCGAGTGCCGCCCGGTCGCCGAGCGGGCGGGCGTGAAGGCCGAGGGGCGCGAACTCGGCTGCCGTGACATCGAATGGCACTGGCTCGGCACCGACAACGCCACGCGGGACGTGCTGGCGCGCGTCATCTACGGCTTCCGCATCTCGATCCTGTTCGGCCTCGTGCTCGCTGGCGTCTCCTCGGTTATCGGCGTGATCGCGGGGGCGGTGCAGGGCTATTTCGGCGGCTGGACCGACCTGATCTTCCAGCGGATCATCGAGATCTGGGGCGCGATCCCGACGCTCTACCTCATCATCATCATGTCGGCCTTCCTCGTGCCGAGCTTCTTCACTCTGCTCGGCATCCTGACGCTGTTCTCATGGACGGCTCTAGTCGGCGTGGTGCGCGCGGAATTCCTGCGGGCGCGCAACTTCGAGTACGTCCGCGCAGCGAGGGCGCTGGGCCTGTCGAACGTGCGCATCATGACACGGCACCTCCTGCCCAACGCCATGGTGGCCACGCTGACCTTCCTGCCGTTCATCCTGAACGGCTCGGTCACGACCCTGACCTCGCTCGACTATCTCGGCTTCGGCCTGCCACCCGGCTCCCCCTCGCTCGGCGAGCTGCTGGCGCAGGGCAAGGACAACATCAACGCGCCCTGGCTCGGGCTCACCGGCTTCTTCGTGGTGGCGACGATGCTGAGCCTGCTCGTCTTCGCGGGCGAGGCGGTGCGCGACGCGTTCGACCCGCGCAAAACCTTCGGCTGAACCGGGTCAGCGCCGCGCCTCGTCGCTGCCCGGCGGGCCGCGCCAGCCGGTCTCGACGGTGAAGCCGGCGCTGCGGGTGGCGATCGCGTCGCCGCCGACATGGGCGAGGTAGGTGCCGGCCTCCACCACCAGCGTACCATCCGGCTCGTGGTAGCCGAGGTCGCGCGCCGGCACGCGGAAGCTCGCGATACCGGTCTCGCCCGAGGCGAGATCGAGGAGCGCCACCCCCTTCAGCAGGCGCCTCGGTCGACTGCGGCTCGCCACCGGTTGGCCGACATAAAGCTGCGCCACCGCCCGGCCCGGACGCGTCCCATAGTTGGTGACGGAGGCGCGCACCTCCAGCATCGCGTCGTAGCGATCCCCGACGCCGACATGCGGCGTCACGATCTCCGGCTCGCCATAGGCGAAGCGGGTGTAGGAGAGGCCGTAGCCGAACGGGAACAGCGGCAGCGGCGATTCGTCGGCATAGCCCATGGTCCAGCGCGTGCCGGGGATATGCGGGCGCCCGCCCGGCAGGGTGTCGTAGGTCAGCGGCAGTTGCCCGACTCTACGCGGCCAGGAAACCGGCAGCCGGCCCGACGGGTTGGCGTCGCCGAACAGCGTCTCGGCCACGGCCGGACCGCCCTCGGTGCCCGGAAGCCACGCCATCAGCACCGCCTGCGCCTGCCCTAACGCATCCCCGAGTTCGGTCGGGCGCCCGCCGACCACGACGAGCGCGACCGGCTTGCCGGCCTCGGCGACCGCCGCGAGCAGATCGTGCTGCAGGCCGGGCCAGGAGAGGGAGGCGCTCGACGAGCCCTCGCCGGAACGGTCCCGCGGCTCGCCCATCACCGCCACGACGAGGTCGGCGCCCGCCGCCGCCTCGCCCGCGGCGGCAAAACCCGCGCGGCTGTCGCAGACACGCGAACAGCCCGGCGCGAAATCGATCGCGACACCGGAGGCGGCCGCCCGCTCGCGCAGGCCCGCCAGGATCGTCACCGCGTCCCATTCCTGCCCCGTGCCCTCGTGCGGCCCGACCTGATCCCAGGCGGAATCGGCGAAGGGACCGACCACGGCGATGCGGCGCACCTTGGCCGGATCGATCGGCAGCAGATCCTCGCGATTCTGCAGCAGGACGAGGCTCGCCCGCGCCGCCTCGCGAGCGAGCCGCCGGGTCTCGGGGCGCAGAAGTTTCTCCTCCGCGCCGTCCGGATCGAGCACGGGGCGGTCGAACAGACCGAGACCGAATTTGAGCCGCAGCACCCGGCGCACCGCCGCATCGACCGCGCCTTCGGGGACGCGCCCGGCGCGCACCTCCTCGGGCAGATGGCGGAGAAACAGCCCGCTCGTCATGTCCATGTCGACGCCCGCCGCCAGCGCCTTGCGCGCGGCCTCCGCGCCATCGCGGGCGACGCCGTGCTTCATCAGGCTGGAGATCGCCTGCCAATCGGCCACGACGAGGCCGGGAAAGCCCATCTGCCGCCGCAGCAGGCCCATCATCAGCGCCGGGTCGGCGGTGGCGGGCAGGCCGTTCAGGGCGGTCAAAGCCGTCATCACCGCGTCGGCGCCGGCCCGGATGCCGTCACGGAACGGCGGCAGGTGGAGGTCGTGCAATTCGGTGGGTGCCACGAAGGTGGCGTCGTAATCGCGCCCGCCGAGCACCGCGCTGTAACCCGCGAAATGCTTGAGCGTGCTCGCGAGCCCGCCATCGCGAAAGCCCTCGACCTGCGCGGCGGTGAGCCGCCCCGTCAGCCAAGGATCTTCGCCCAAGCCCTCGACCACCCGGCCCCAGCGCAGGTCGCGGGCGACATCCGCCATCGGCGAGAAGGTCCAGTTGAGGCCGACCATCGCCGATTCGCGCGCTTGCGCGGCGGCGGCACGGCGCACGAGCCCGGCATCGAAGCTCGCGGCCATGGCGAGCGGCAGCGGGAAGATGGTGCGGTAGCCATGGACGATGTCGAGGCCGACGAGGAGCGGGATCCCGAGCCGCGACGCCCGGGCGAGCCGGTCGGCCTGCGCCACGAGACCGGCATTGTTGAAGTTGATGACCGCCCCGACCTCGCCGCGGCGGAAGCTGTCGAGATCGAAGATCGGCTCATGCGAGATCAGGTTGAGCTGGCCCGCCTTCTCCTCCAGCGTCATCCGGGCGAGCAGCGCCTCGATCCGGCTCTCGACCGGCTCGACGGCGCTGGCCGGAGCGCCGAGGACGACGGCCCAGGCTGCGGCACCGCGGATGATCCACCGAGCCAGCCGTCGCATCGTCACCGTCTCCCCGGAGCGGTTTCCACCGCGCTCTCTTACGGGGCGTGACGATGCCTCACGAAGGGGCGTGCCGTCGATGGAGCACGGTCCGGCTTTTGATCGGCGGCAGGCAGATCGATGTGGACGGCGCTCACGGCGACCGCGTCCGGCTTCGCCGGCCCGCGTTGACGCGAAGGCCGGTGCTCGGGTCCGCCGCTTCGGCGAAGGGAAGACGATCCTCGCCGGCGGCGACCACCCGGTCGCGGCCCGCGTGCTTGGCTTGATACAGGGCGTCGTCGGCCCGGCGCAGGAGGTAATCCAGACTGCCGCCGATCTGGCTTTCGGCCGCGACGCCCACGCTCACGCGAATTGCCAGTTCCGGGTAATCCGGGTGCGCGAAGCGAGCGATTGCGGCACGGACGTCCTCGGCGATGCGCATGGCCGCCCGCTCGTCGAGCCGCGGCAGCAGGCACGCGAATTCCTCGCCGCCCATTCGCCCGAACACCGCCCCGGGCGGCAGCAAGGGGTCCGCGACATGGCAGAAAGCGGCCAGCACCGCGTCGCCGACGCTATGGCCGTAGCGGTCGTTGACCGCCTTGAAGTGGTCGAGGTCGAACAGGAGCAGGGCAGCCGGTGCAACGGCGAGGTGCCGCTCGGCGCCCGCGACCAGCGCACGGCGGTTGGCGATGCCCGTGAGTGAATCGGTCTCGGCCGCCAACCGCTGCTCACGCTCGGCCCGCTCCTTCGTCAGCGCCATGAACACGAAGGCGATTGCGACCGAGAACAGCGTTCCGGCAAAGCAGAGGATGGCGAACCACGGCGAGGCGATCGCGACGGAGGCCGGGATCGGCATGGTGAAGGCCAGCGGTAGGCGGATCCAGTAGAGGCCGGCATAGGTGGCAAGCAGCACCAGCGCCGGATAGCGGGAGACCAAGGGCTCGTCGCGGCCCTGCCAGATCGTCAGCGCGCCGGAGGCGCAGTAGAGCCCCGCGAGCGTCGAGGCGAGGCTGACGCGGGCGGCGAGTGATTCGAAGAAGGGGGGAATCAAGCAGGCCGCGATCCAGAGCGCCCCGCCGCCCACGGCCCAACCGAGCCGCAACGAGCGGCCCTCGAAGGCCCGCACGCCGCTCCAGATCAAGCCATAGCCGCCGATCATCATCGCGTTGGCGAGGCCGATGGACAGGCTGTCCGGGATCTGGCCGCGCAGGGCCAGCATCAGCGAAGCAACACTGCCGACGATATGGGCGATGCCCCAGACCGCCAGCGCCCGCTCGCGGCGGGTCTGGCTCCACGACAACAGGAACAGCACGCCCACCATGAAGGTGACGGCGACCGTCATCAGAAAGAGCGTCGGGAGATCGAGGCGCATCGTGTGTTTGGCACCGGCCCGATCGGACCGCTGCGCCGCCTCCCCTTCATCGTGGTGGCTTTAGAAATGGTCCGGGAACGACTTTGAAGTCAACAGCATCGCTGAACACTTACGGCAACGACTTATAAAATTCCGTTGCCGAACCGACCAACAAATGAAAAACGTATGCTTCAATACGGTTCGTCAGAAGAAACACTGCTCGCCTCGATCTGATCGCCCCGATCGTTGAGTGGGTGAAGATCGCGCATCATGCCTTTCAAACGTTCATCTAGGACGTGGGTATAGATCTGCGTCGTCGAGATATCGGCATGGCCCAGCAATTCTTGGACGATACGCAAATCCGCGCCGTTCTGGAGCAGATGGCTGGCGAAGGCGTGGCGCAGAACGTGCGGGCTCACCCGGTCGGTCCGCAGGCCGGCGGCGGCAGCGGCGGTCTTGAGGTCGCGGGCGAAGGCTTGCCGGGTGAGATGACCGCTCTCGCTCTCGGCGGGAAACAGCCAGGCCCCCTCGGCGGTCAGGTGCGCGACGTGGGTGCGCATCGCCTCGCGCGCGAGGTCGGTGAGCGGCACGAGGCGCTCGCGCCCGCCCTTGCCCTTGACCACGAGGTAGCGCTCGCGGGTGGCGGCGGCCGAGCGCGGCAGGGCGACGAGTTCCGAAACGCGCAGGCCAGTGGCGTAGAGGAGTTCGAGCAGGCAGAGCATCCGCGCGGCCGAGCGGGCCTCCGCCCGGTCGTCGCCCGCCGCCTCGACCCGCTCGCGCGCCGTCGCGAGCAGGCGATCGACCTCCGCCACCGACAGGACCTTCGGCAGGCCCTTGGCGCGCCGGGGGGCTGCGACCGGCGCGGTCGGATCGGTTTCCGAATAGCCCTCCGCGTAGAGGAAGCGGTGGAAGCCGCGGATGCAGG
The DNA here is from genome assembly GCF_026672325.1 of Methylorubrum sp. SL192. Lineage (NCBI taxonomy): Bacteria > Pseudomonadati > Pseudomonadota > Alphaproteobacteria > Hyphomicrobiales > Methylobacteriaceae > Methylorubrum > Methylorubrum sp. SL192. Next base: position 1,688,735 of record NZ_JAPPQV010000003.1, on the reverse strand, counting down.
AGAGGCGCCGGGCGGCCGACGACGCCTTCAATCCGCGCGGCTCCAGGGAGGCGATGTAGGCGCGAACTTGCTCGGCCTGCGCCTCCTCCGGGTCGATCCCGCCTTCCGCGAGGTATCCGAGATAGTCGTCGAGGTCGCGCCGATAGGCGGCCAGGGTGTTGGCCGCCGCACCGCGTTCGGCGGCGAGCATGTCGAGAAAGAGCTGACCCGGATCCTCCGCCCCGCCTGGGAGCGCGGAACCGTCCCCGCTCATCGCCCGCCCGGCTGGAGCTTCGATGGGGGAATGGTGACGCTGATCTCCCGCGGCGTCGGCTCGACGAAGGTCGCCAGCGCGAACATGCCGGCGAAGACGAGGCCCGCGAGGATCGCGATCGTGGCAAGGAAACGGAACAGGGTGGGCAAGGGAACCGGCCTTTCGCCGAGGATACGCGGACGAGCGGGTCGTGTTGCGATGCGCAAACCGTGGGTTTCGATCACATGCCGGAGGCTCGAAGGCAAGGTCTGGCGGAGCACAGGCGGCGCGGTCAAGGGACAGGCCGCCGGCCAGCATGGCAATCGCTCGACGGCGATGGCCTTGGTTTGTTGCTGGCCTCAATCGCCGACGCCAGCCTCCGCAGGCTCAGGCTTCGAGCGATAGCCCTGCGCCGCCTCCTGCCTGCTTCTCAGAAGCGGTTCTTCCAGGCCCGCAGCGCGGTGAACACCGCCGCCGGGTCGGAGCCCGGCTCAAGGCCCGCCGAGCGAGCGAGGACCGGCTGGCCCACCCGCAGGAACGGGTTCGTCGCCTTCTCCTGGCCGATGGTCGACGGAATCAGGAAGCCGCCCTGCGCAGCAAGCCGCTCGGCCTCGGCCACGCGCTCCTTCAGGTCGGCGTTGTCCGGATCGGCAGCCAGGGCGAAGCGGCCATTCGAAAGAACGTAATCGTGACCGCTATAGACCGCGGTCGCGTCGGGCAGGTCGAGGAAGCGGCTGAGGGAGCGCCACAGCGTCTCGGGCTCGGCCTCCATCACCCGGCCGCAGCCGAGGGTGAACAGGGTGTCGCCCGAGAACACGACGCCGGCATCGGCGAAATAATAGGTCACGTGGTCGGCGCAATGCCCCGGCGTCTCCCAGACCGCGGCGGTGAGACCGCCGACCGTCACCGTATCGCCCTCCTTGACGGTGCGCGCGGCACCCGGCACCGCCCCGCGCGCCTTCTCCGGCACCGTCACCCGCGCGCCGGTGCGCTCCACCACCTCGGGGATCCCCTCGATGTGGTCGCCGTGGCGGTGGGTGACGAGAATGTCGGTGAGCTGCCAGCCCTCCGCGTCGAGGGCGGCCAGCACGGGCCCGGCCTCCGGCACGTCGATGGCGGCGCAGGCGCCGCTGGCGGGATCGCGGATCAGCACGCCGATATTGTCGCTCCGGCACAGGAAGGTGCGGATTTCGGGGGCCGCTCTCGTCATCGAAGACCTTTCGCGAAAACTGACTTTTCCACTCGCACGGTCGCGGGGAAAAGGTCCGCCGAGCGTGACCGGCGCCGAGGCGCGCGGTACAAACCCGGCCGAGGAACCGTTACATCGCGGTGACGGTTCCGGGATCGGAGGCGCAGCCACGCTTGCCCCAGGCCTCCGCGATCCCCATTGATGCCGCATCAGCCCTACGGAGGACAACCGGCCGTGCCGGCACCCCATCCGATGCGCCTCGACGTCACGGACCTGCGCGCTTTCTACGCCAGCCCGCTCGGCGTCGTCACGCACCGTGTCGTCGGCCGGACGATCCACGGCTTCCTCGGCTCGGTCTCGGGGCTGCGCGTGCTCGGGCTCGGCTACGTCACGCCCTATCTCGGCCCGGTCCACGTCATCGCGGAGCGGACGCTGGCCTTCATGCCGGCGACGCAGGGCGTCGTGAACTGGCCCTCCAGCGGGCGCTCGGTGACGGCGCTCGCCGATCTCACCATGCTGCCCCTGCCCGAGGCCGCGGTCGATCGCGTCATCCTCGTCCACGGCCTCGAAGCGGTGGAAAGCCCGAGCGAGCTGCTCTCGGAAGTGTGGCGGGTGCTGACGCCCGGCGGACGCCTGATCCTCGTCGTGCCCAACCGCACCGGCGTATGGGCACGACGCGACGCGACGCCCTTCGGCCACGGCCAGCCCTATAGCCGCTCGCAGCTCTCGCGGCTGATGCGCGACACGCTGTTCTCGCCGGAGGGCTGGGCCGAGACGCTCTACATGCCGCCGATCCGCAGCCGGTTCTGGCTCCGCACCGCCGCGGCCTGGGAGCGGTTCGGCACCGGCCTCGCCATGCCGTTCGCCGGCCTGCACGTCGTGGACGCGACCAAGCAGCTCTACCGGCCGATCGCCGTGCGGCAGGTGCGCCGGCTGGAAAGCCGGGTGCCGGCGCGGGTGCTGGTGCCCGCCGGACAGCCGGGCTAAAGCCGGCGCGTTTCCCCCGTCGCCGAGCCGAGCGAGCATGCTGCCATCCATTGGCTTCGAGACCGTGCTGACGAGCTTCCTGCTCGCGCTGTCCAGCCTGTTCTCGATCGTGAACCCGGTCGGCTCCGCGCTGATGTTCGCGCAGATCACGTCCGACCGCTCGCAGGCCGAGCGGGCGGAGCTGTCGCGGCGGATCGGTTTCTATGCCGCCCTCGTGATGCTCGCCGCTCTGTGGGCCGGCGCCCCGATCCTCAATTTCTTCGGCGTGTCGCTGGCGGCCCTGCGCATCGCCGGCGGCCTGTTCGTGGCGGCCTTCGCCTGGACCATGCTCACCGCCCCCGAGGCGCGGGAGGCCCGCAAGCATGCCGAGGTCGAGGCCGAGCCGGAGGCTGGCGAGAACCTCGCCGAGGTCGCGTTCTTTCCGCTCACCCTGCCCTTCACCACTGGGCCCGGCACCATCGCCGTCGCCATCGCGCTCGGCGCCAACCGCCCCTCCGAGCCCGGCGAACTCGCCGGCTTCTTCCTCGGCGCCTCCCTGGCGGCCCTGGCCATCGCCGGCGTGATCCGTCTCGCCTACGGCTCGGCGGACCGGGTCGTGACCCTGATCGGATCGGTGCGGGCACGGGTGCTCGGGCGTCTCTCGGCCTTCCTGCTACTCTGCGTCGGCACGCAGATCACCGTCAGCGGCGTCTCGGACGTGCTCGGGCCGTTGATCGCCTCGCAACGGGTATAGACAGTCAACGGCCGCCATCCGCGCTATGAGCGCTGGGTGAGCCGGCCATTCATCGGAGCGAAGAGTCGATCATCATGAAGCTCGTCGTTGTGGGCGCCGAAGGGCGCATGGGGCGGATGCTGATCCGGGCGGTGGCGGAGGCCGAGGGCTGCACGCTGCACGGCGCCGTCGAGCGCCCGGGCTCGGCCGTCCTCGGCCAAGATGCCGGGCTCTTGGCCGGGATCGGCGAACTCGGCGTGCCGGTGAGCGACGACCCCCTGTCGCGGTTCGTGGCCGCCGACGGGGTGCTGGACTTCACCGCGCCGGCCGCGACGGTGGCCTTCACCGAACTCGCGGCGCAGGCCCGCATCGTCCACGTCGTCGGCACCACCGGGCTTTCCGAGGACGACCTGACGCGGCTGAAGGCAGCGAGCTACCATGCCCGCGTCGTGCGCTCGGGCAACATGTCGCTCGGCGTCAACCTGCTGGCCGGACTCGTGCGCAAGGTCGCCGCGACGCTGGGCCAGGAATTCGACATCGAGGTGCTGGAGATGCACCACCGCATGAAGGTCGATGCGCCCTCCGGCACGGCGTTGCTGCTCGGCGAGGCGGCGGCGGAGGGCCGGAACGTGGCCCTGGCCGAGACCCGCGTCTCGACCCGCGACGGCCATACCGGGGCGCGGCGGCCCGGCGATATCGGCTTCGCGACCCTGCGCGGCGGTTCGGTGGTCGGCGACCACAGCGTCATCTTCGCCGGCCCCTCGGAGCGGATCACCCTCTCGCACCATGCCGAGGACCGGGCCATCTTCGCCCGCGGTGCGGTGCGGGCGGCGCAATGGGCCTTCGACAAGCCGCCGGGCCTCTACGGCATGGACGACGTGCTGGGGCTTCGCGACTAGACTGACGTCCGAATAACGAATCCAACAGAACGTCAGGCTTAGGCTTGGGAGGCGCCGCTGCCTCTGGTAGAGGCCCGCCCACGATCGCGAGGCGCCGTGCGGCGGCCTCGCCCCCTTCTCCGGAGAGACCCATCCCATGGAGCGCCTGCTCGTCCTCGCTCGGCATGGCCAGAGCGAGTGGAACCTGAAGAAGCTGTTCACCGGCTGGCGCGACCCCGAGTTGACGGAGCTTGGGATCGACGAGGCACGTCGGGCCGGGCGCTGGCTCAAGAGCCAGGGCACGCAGTTCGACGTCGCTTTCACCTCGAACCTGCGGCGCGCCCAGCATACCTGCTCGCTGATCCTCGAGGAGATGGGCCAGGGTGGCCTGGAGACGATCCGCAACGAGGCGCTGAACGAGCGCGACTACGGCGACCTCTCCGGCCTCAACAAGGACGATGCCCGCGAGCGCTGGGGCGATGCGCAGGTCCACGAATGGCGCCGCTCCTACGACGTGCCCCCGCCCGGCGGCGAAAGCCTCAAGGACACCGCCGCACGGGTGCTGCCTTACTACATCCAGACGATCCTGCCGCGCGTCATGTCGGGCGAGCGGGTGCTGGTCGCGGCCCACGGCAACTCGCTGCGGGCGCTTGTGATGGTGCTCGACGGCATGACCACCAAGACGATCGCCAGTCTCGAGATCGCCACCGGCATCCCCCTGGTCTACCGGCTGAAGGCCGACACCACGGTCGAGTCGAAGACGGTCCTCGACAAGGATATCGACCAGGACGACTGAGGCGCGGAGAGGCGCAGAGACCTCACCCGGCCCCCAGCACCTCCTCCACGGCCCGCGCCACGCGCGCCGTGGAGCCCGACTCGTCGAGCGGGTTGCGGCGCAGGCGGTGACGAAGCGCGCTCGGCGCCACCTGCCGCAGATGCGCGACCGAGACGATGTCCGCACCTTCGAGGGCCGCGAGTGCCCGGGCGGTGCGCATCAGCGTGAGTTCGCCGCGCAGTCCGTCGGTGCCGAGCGCAAGGCAGAGCCGGGCTGCGTTCTCCAGAACCGCATCGGGCACGCTCACGCTGCCGAGACGCTCGCAGGCTGAGAGGATCGTCTTCTGGAGCGCTTTTTCCGCCTTCCCTTGCGCGGCGCAGAACGCCTCGCCGTCGCGCTCGTAGGCGTCGCGCCGCCGCACCACCTCGATGCGCGTGGCGATATCGGTCGGTGTCGTTACCTCGCAGGCGAGGCCGAAGCGGTCGAGAAGCTGCGGACGCAGCTCCCCCTCCTCCGGGTTGCCGCTGCCGACGAGGACGAAGCGGGCCGGATGGCGCAGCGACAGGCCCTCGCGCTCGACCGTGTTGACGCCGGACGCCGCCACGTCGAGCAGGAGGTCCACGAGATGGTCCTCAAGCAGATTGGCTTCGTCGATGTAGAGGAAGCCGCGGTTGGCTCGCGCCAACAAGCCCGGTTCGAACGCCTTTTCCCCCTTCGTCAGCGCCCGCTCCAGATCGAGCGCGCCGACCACCCGGTCCTCGGTGGCGCCGAGCGGCAGTTCGACCACCGGCACCGGGATCTGGTGACTCTTTCCCCGCCCCCGCGCGCAATGCGGGCAGGCCTCGGCCGGACTGTCGGGCGAGCAGGAATAGGGACAGCCGGCGACCGCCCGGATCTTCGGCAGCAGCGCCGCGAGGGCGCGCACCGCCGTGGACTTGCCGGTGCCCCGGTCCCCGAAGACGAGAACGCCGCCGACCGACGGATCGACCGCGGCGATCAGCAGCGCCTGCTTCATCTCCTCCTGGGCGACGATGGCGGTGAAGGGAAAGGCAGGCACGCGCGATCAGCTTCCTGAGCCGGAGGGACCCGAACGAGGCTCACGGGCGGTTGTACCGATCATGCACGAATTGCGCGGCACGAACAGCCGCGCTCGCGCTCACATCGGGGCCATCGCTCTTCGCGCGGAGGCGCGTCACATCCCGCGGCAGCGGCTGCGCAGGAGGCCCGAGAATTCCTTTTCCGAGGTCTGGACCTGGGTCAGGCGCTCGGTCCGTTCGGGGCCGGACAGGCAGCGGCCGTAGACGCCGGCGATCCGGCGCATGGTCTCGACATGGCGGCGCCAGACGCGGCACAGGCTCGCCTCGTCCTCGCCGCCGCCTTCGAGTTGCTCGATCGCCTGCCGCTGCATCGAACCGGCGACGAGCACGTCGCGGGCGCAGGCCGCCTCGCCTTCCGCATGCAGGCTGGTGGGCGTGAGGAGCGCCGCCAGAACAAGGGCGGCGCGCGGAGAGAAAACGGCCATGTCAGGCAGCCTGGGTCGTCGGGCCGTTGGCGAGCAGGGCGTAGAGAGCGGTCGCGTCGCGGGCGCTACGGATGCGCTCCAGCATGCCGGGCTCGCGCAGGAGCCGGGCGACCTGGGCCAACGCCTTCAGGTGGTCGGCCCCCGCGCCCTCGGGAGCGAGCAGGAGAAAGGCGACGTCGATGGGCTGGCCGTCGAGGGCGTCGAAATCCACGGGCTTTTCCAGCCGTGCGACGAGGCCGAACAGCCGGTCGAGCTGTGGGAGCTTGCCGTGGGGGATCGCCACGCCGTCGCCGATCCCCGTGGAGCCGAGGCGCTCACGGTGGAGCAAGGTTTCGAAGACGTCCCGCTCGGACAGGTTCGGGAGGCGGCGGACCGCATGGGCGGCCAATTCCTGGAGGACGTGCTTCTTGTCCCGCACGCGCAAGGAAGAGACGACCGAGTCCGGGTTTAGAAATTCGAGCATCGGCATGAAAACTAAACGCCTCGTGGGCGGGATCCATCCAGAGATCCCGCGTTCCCATGCACGACTGCCGAAACCCAATGGTCTCGGCACGGAGCGCCGCACGAGCCCGTCCGGATCCCGGAATCCGTCTCCGGCACCGGTCTCCGGGGCTTCGTGACGGGCACCTGAGTCCCCATCCGAGAAGGCTTGAACCGGCCCTTGCCTCAATCCCGCTCGCCGGGCGGATCGACCCATCCGATCGCACCGTCACTGCGCCGATATACGACGTTGATGCGTCCGGTGCCAGCGTGAACGAAGACGACGACCGGGGCGCCGGTCATGTCGAGGGCGGTGACCGCCTCGCTGACGGATTGGCGCTTGAGCGTGCGCGTGCTCTCGGCCACCACCGGCGGATGCGCGCCCTCCTCCGCCTCGGCGTCGAGCGGGTCCTCGTCCACCTCGTCGTCGGGCGCGGCGAAGACGGCGTAGGCCGCCTCGATATCCGCCCCGTTGTGGCTCGCCGCGCCGTGATCCTTCAGCTTGTGCTTGTAGCGGCGCAGGCGCTTTTCGAGCTTGTCGGCGGTCTGCTCGAAGCTCGCATGCACGTCGTGCGCCGCGCCCGAAGCTTCTAGCGTCAGCCCGGTGACCAGGTGCAGCACGCAATCGGTTCGGTATGCCGCCCCATCGCGCCGCAGCGTCACGTGCCCCGTGCAACTGCCGCTCATATGCGGATCGAGATACTTCGCGAGGGTCGCCGCCATGCGGTCCTCGACCCGGCCTCGCAGGGCCGTACCGAGATCGAGGCCATGCCCCGTCACCCGCAAACCTGCCATCGACGTCTCCGCTCTTCCTCCCGGGACATCGAGAGTTAGAAAGGGGGACGGGGCAAGTCAAACACGAAGGCGAGCCGGCGCAGGGCTTTCACGCGCCGACGAGGCGACCGGGATCAGCGGACGGCCGTGGCCATCTTCTCCCGGCGCCGCTCGATCGACGAGGGGATCCGCAGCGACTCCCGATACTTGGCGACGGTGCGGCGGGCGATGTCGATGCCCTCGTCGCGCAGGCGCTGGACCAGCGCGTCGTCGGACAGGACGTCGGAGGCCTCCGCATCGACAAGTTGTTTGATGCGGTGGCGCACCGATTCCGAGGAATGGGACGCGGCACCGGCGGCGCCGGGGATCGCGGCGGTGAAGAAGTACTTCATCTCCAGGGTGCCGCGGCTGGTGCCGATCGACTTGTTGGAGGTGACGCGGGAGACGGTCGATTCATGCATGCCGATCGCCTCGGCGACCGTCTTGAGGTTGAGCGGACGCAGGTGGGCGACACCGTGCAGGAAGAAGGCGTCCTGCTGGCGGACGATTTCGGTGGCGACCTTGAGGATGGTGCGCGCCCGCTGCTCCAGGCTGCGGGTGAGCCAGTTCGCCGTCTGCAGGCACTCGGACAGGAACGCCTTGTCGCCGTCCGCCACCGCGCCTTTCGAGACGCGTGCATAGTAGCTCTGGTTGACCAGCACCCGCGGCAGCGCCTCGGAGTTCAGCTCCACCAGCCAGGAGCCGTCCGGCGCGGGGCGGACGAACACGTCGGGGACCAAAACCTCGACCGCGTGGGCGCCGAAGGCGCGGCCGGGCTTGGGGTCGAGACGGCGGATCTCGGCCAGCATCTCGACGAGATCCTCGTCGTCCACGCCACAGAGGCGGCGCAGGGCCGGGAAATCGCGCTTGGCCACGAGATCTAGGCGCGAGACCAGCGCCTGCATCGCCGGATCGAACCGATCCTGCTCGCGAAGCTGGATCGCGAGGCATTCGGCGAGGTCGCGGGCGGCCACGCCCGGCGGATCGAAGGTCTGGACGAGTTTCAGAATGCGGGCGACGTCATCGAGCGAGGCGCCGAGCCGCTCGGCCACGCCGTCGATGTCCTCGCGCAGGTAACCCGCATCGTCCACGGCATCGATCAGGAAGCTGCCGATCAACCGGTCTGAGGGGTTTTGCGTCGCGAGATCGAGCTGTGCGGCGAGGTGCTCGCGCAAGCTGGTCTCGGCGGTCAGCGTCGCCTCGAAATCGGGAAGCTCGCCGTCGAAGCTGCCGCCAGCATTGCCGTAAGGGGCCGGGGTCAGCGAGAGCATGTCCCCGGTCCCGGTCTCGCGCGGGGTGGGGTTCTCGTCGGCGAACACGTTGTCGAGGCGCGTGTCGAGGTCACCCTCGATCTCGCTGCGGCTCTGCGTCATCTCGGAGCCGAGCCAGGTCTCGGCTTCCGGCCCGTCGCCGCCGTCGTACTCGCCGTCGCCCGAAGCCTCCGGCGCCTCGCGCTCGGATTCCCCTTCGGACTCGGCGCGCTCCAGAAGCGGATTGCGCTCCAGTTCGGCATCGACATAGGCCGAGAGATCGAGCTGCGAGAGCTGCAGGAGCTTGATCGCCTGCAGCAGTTGCGGTGTCATCACCAGGGCTTGGCCCTGGCGCATCTCGAGCCGCTGGAGCAGACTCATCTCGACGCCCAACCTTCAGAAATCATTGACAAATCGCAGCTCGCGTACGAGCCGCGCCGAACTCGGCACGTTCTTTGCTTCTCCTTTGATAGGTCTAGCGCCATCGGCCCGACACGTCAAAGCGGTTTGTCCGGCCGTCACCCAAATTCTCGCATCGCGGTAGCCGCGCAACAGAGGCGGACCACGCCGGTTCACTCTATTGGCGATCACACACGCATTGCCACGCCTGCATTTGTCAGAGGCAGACGAAGAAAGGGTTTCCGGCGGGGTGGCCACGGTGAGCGTGGTTCAGCGGTCGTTACCGGATCGGCGAAAACTCGCTCCCGACGGTCCGCGACCGCGACCGGGGGAGGACGCCCCCAGGGCCCGACAGGCGTGAAGAGGAGCCATCAGGCTCTCGAGACGGCATCGTCACGCAGGGCAGCGCCCAACGAAGTGCAGCGCGGCGAGAACGTGTCTTAGCCTGCGTGCTGCTGCAGTCCGTTACGGGAGAGAATGGACGCCGTTTCAGTGCGGGTCGATCCGGCTGCCGATCCTCGATGCCGGCCCAGCCTTTGAGACGTCCGATCCGACCTAAAGCCGGAAATCCTCGCCGAGATAGAGCCGGCGGGCGTCCTCGTTGGCGACGATCTGCTCGGGCGTGCCCTCGGTCAGGATGCGGCCGGAATGGGCGATGTAGGCGCGATCGATCAGGCCGAGCGTCTCGCGGACGTTGTGGTCGGTGATGAGCACGCCGATGCCACGCTGCTTCAGGTGCTTCACGAGATCCTGGATGTCGCCGACGGCGATCGGATCGATGCCGGCGAAAGGCTCGTCGAGCAGCATGAAGGTCGGAGAGGAAGCGAGCGCCCGGGCGATCTCGCAGCGACGTCGCTCGCCGCCCGAGAGCGCGATCGACGGCGACTTGCGCAGGCGCGCGATGTCGAACTCTTCGAGCAGCGAGTCGAGCTTGCGCTCGCGGGCCTTGCGGTCCGGCTCGGCCACTTCGAGCACGGCGCGGATGTTGTCCTCGACCGTGAGCCCGCGGAAGATCGAGGCTTCCTGCGGCAGGTAGCCGATGCCGAGCCGAGCCCGCTGATACATCGGCAGGTGGGTGATCTCCATGCCGTCCAGGCTGATGAAGCCGCGGTCGGCCGGGACGAGGCCGGTGATCATGTAGAAGATCGTGGTCTTGCCGGCGCCGTTGGGTCCCAGCAGCCCGACCGCCTCGCCGTTATGGACGGTGAGCCCAGCCTCGTGGACCACGGTGCGGGCGCCGTAGCTCTTGCGAAGACCGCGCACGTGCAGCACGCCCGGACCACCGCCGTCCTCGGTGAGCACGCCGCCGGGCGCCGCCTGCGGTGCCGATCCAGCGCGCCCGAGAAGCCGGCCGAACCACGAGGCTTTGCGGCCCCGGCTCGCCGGCTTCGGCTCGGCGACCGCGCGAAGCGGCACGCCCGCAGGCATCCCGGCTCCCGTCACCGTCAGTTCGCCTGCGCCCGCGTCTTCACGGCCGGCTTCTCAGAACCCTTGTCGGCCCCCTTGGCACCAGGCTTGGCCGCGATAGCCGGCTGGGTGCAGCCCTTCGGCTGACTGCCCTTGGCCTGGCCGGCCTCGCCCGGAACGAACATCGCCGAGACGCGACCGCCGGCCACCGGGTCCATGTTGGCCCGGCCGCTCGCCATGTCGTAGACGAGGCGCGAGCCGCGGGTGACGTTCTGGCACTGGCTGAGCACGACGTTGCCGGTCAGCACGATGCGCTTGGCCTCCTGATCGAACACCGCATTGTCGCCGGTGGCGATCTGGTCCTTCTGCGCGACGGTCACGGGGCCGGCGCATTCGACCTTGCGGATGCCGTTGCCGCCGAGCGCCGCCTTGGCCTTGGCATCCTCGGCGGCTTCAGCCTCCGACTTCGCCGCGTCCTTGTTCGCGTCCTTGGACGGATCCTTGTCCTTGTCGCGCTTGTAATGGACCGTCATCGCCGAGCAGCGGATCGTGCTCTCGCCCTGCACCGCCACGACGTTGCCGGCGAAGATCGCCTTGTTCTCCTTGTCGAACACGTCGAGCCGGTCGGCGTCGATCTTGATCGGCCCCTTGCCGCCACCGACGGTGCCGAGCGCGGCGGGCTTCTCCTTCACCGTCTCCTTGGCCGGAGCCGCGGCGGCGGAATGCGCCAGGAGGAGAGCGAGGCCGACGGCAAGCGCCGGGCCGAGACGCGGCGTCATCGCGTGGGTTCCGCAGCGGAGGTGTGGATGCGCTCCTGATCCGTCCGCAGGGCGACCTTGGCACCGCTCTCCTTCTCGGCCTCGTCGCCGTGGAACACGGCATGGACGCGGCCGACGAAGGAGACGACCCGGCCGTTCTCGACCACGTCGAGCGTGTCGGCGACGATCGAGCCTGACGGGACCGTGACGGTGACGGCCTTCGACGAGCGCAGACTGCCGGTCTTGAAATCGACGGTGGCGACCGAGAGGCGCACTTCCTCGCCCTTGTCGGTCCAGAGGCGGATATCGTTCTCGAGGTTGAGCGATTCGCGGGTGGAATCGAACACGCCGCCCTGCGCCTGAAGGTAGGCACGGCCGCCCTTGTCGTCGGTGGCGACGTGGCCTTTCATGGCCTGAAGCTCGATGATGCTGGGCTTGCGCACGTCCTGCTGCGCCGCGTCGGCAACCACTTCGTAGCCGCGCTCGCCCTTGCGGAAGCCGGACAGGCGCGGATTCTCCATCGTCACCTTGGTGCCCGAGACGCTGATCGGGCCGAACGAGACGTTGGGAATGCTGCCCGTGAGGGGGCTCCAGAGCACGATCGCTGCGAGCCCCAGCACGGCGATGCCGGCGGTGACCGGGATCACCCGGCGCAGCGTGCGCACCTGCGCGCTGTGCCGCCGCGCGCGTCCATGCGCGCGCTTGCGACGCGCGTTCTCGTTCGCGGCGAGCGCGAGGAGATCCGTCTCCCCCTGGATGGTGTCGGCCGCCTGCATCGCGTTCCTGAAGGGTCGGCGCGCTTGCGGTCGCGCCCCGCCGGCCGGATGCCCCGGTGCGGTGGCGAAGTTATGGCCTCGTCTTTGCGAAATGATCAACGGCGCCCGCGTGCGTCCTCGCACCGAATGCGGCATGGAACACGGCGTCTCGGCACGAGTCCCGCGCGGCGTTGCCGGCTGGCATCGCTCGCGGCACCGCACGGACGCCGCTCGCTCAGCTGCCCTGCACTTTGCCGGATCAGCCCTCACCTTCGGGAAGGGCCCTGAGTCTCAGGCGTGGGCGAAGATGTCGATCTCCGGCCAGCCGGCGAGATCGAGCTTGGATCGGGTCGGAAGGAAGTCGAAACAGGCCTGCGCCATCTCGGTGCGGCCCTCGCGGGCCAGCATGGCGTCGAGACGCTCGCGGGCGGCATGCAGGTGGAGCACGTCCGATGCCGCGTAGTCGATCTGAGCTTGGCTCAGGGTCCCCGCGCCCCAATCGGAGGATTGCTGCTGCTTGGAGAGATCGACGCCCACGAGCTCGCGCACGACGTCCTTGAGGCCGTGACGGTCGGTGTAGGTGCGCGCGAGCTTCGAAGCGATCTTCGTGCAGTAAACCGGAGCCGGCATGACGCCGAACGCGTTGAACAGCACCGCCAGATCGAACCGGGCGAAGTGGAAGATCTTGACGACCCCGGCATCGGCCAGGACCGCCTTGAGCCGCTCCGGCGCCGGGTCGCCGGGCCGGATCTGCACGACATCGGCGCTGCCGTCGCCGCGGGACACCTGCACGACGCAGAGCCGATCGCGATGCGGGTTGAGCCCCAGCGTCTCGGTATCGATCGCGATCGCCGCGCCCGGCGCGAAATCGGGCGGCAGGTCGCCGTGGTGGAGGCGGATCCGGGAGGGGGCGGCAGCCATCGTTGGTTCAAGCGTCTTCAAGGGGCGGGACGGCCCGCGCGTAGCACCGCGCGCGCCGTCCCGATAGCTCCGCCGATCCGCGGGCGGATGCAAGTCTACTTCTGACCGTCTATTTCTGTTTGGCGATGATCTGGTCCTTGATGCCGGCATAGACCGCCTCCGGCACGATCTTCTTGCGGACCAGTTCGTCCTTGCCCCGGTAGGGGCGGCCCTTGACGATGGCTGCCGAGCGCGCCTCGCCGATGCCCTTGAGCCGGCTCAGCTCCTCGGCGCTGGCCGAGTTGATGTCGATGAGTTCCGCCTTCGCATCCGCCTTGGGGGCGGCGGAGGGCGTGGCGGCCGGCGCGGTCACGGGGGCGCTGGCCGGGGGCTTCGTGGCGGTGGGCGGCGTGGCCGGACTCGGCGCCTGTGCCAGGGCCGGGGCAGCAGCAAGCCCGATCAGAACGGTGAAGGTACGCAGCAGAGACGAACGCATGTCGATCTCCCGACATCTCGGGGCGGCGGGGCGCCGCGCCGGTTTTTGAGATGTAGGGCGGGCCGGTTGAACCGTCCTTGAACGCGGTCCGGCATCGATCCGGGCACTTCGGGCGACGACGTCCGTTGGAAACATATCGAGATTGGGCGCGGGCGACATGGCGCGATTGTGACTGTGGATCCGCAGGGTGGTGGCGGAACCCGAGAGTTCGCAACCCGTTCGTGCACCGCTGTCTGGTCGAGCTGACAACCGGCACCGAATGACGCTCCGCCCCGAAAGACGGCGCGACAGGCACTTTTCGAACGAGGAATGCGACCATGGTCGATGGGAACAGGATCACGGGCGCCGCCCGGGAGTTGGGCGGTAAGGTACAGGGCGCGATCGGCGACCTGGCCGGTTCCCACACCGACTCGGCCGAGGGCCGTATGCGCGAAGCCGCCGGCCGGGTGGAGAACATCTACGGTCAGGCCAAGGATGCCGCGCGGCACGCCGCGGACGAGGCCTACGACACCGCCGAGGACATCTACGATCGCGGTCGCCGCTCCCTGCAGGAGGGACACGAGCGCTCGGTCGAGTGGCCGCACACCTCCCTGCTCATTGCCGGCCTCGTCGGCTTCGGCCTCGGCCTTCTCGTGCGCGGGCGCAACTGACGCCTGACCACGTCTTCCTCGAACGACCCCAGACTCGGAGTACCAGCGTGACTTACCCATCCGGCTTCCAACCCTCGCCCATCGACGGCACGCGGAGCCTCGCCCACGAGACCGTGGCCCTCAACCAAGTCTCCTGGGGCGCCGTCTTCGCTGGCGCCGCGACGGCGCTGGTGACGCAGGTCGTCATCAACCTCGCGGGCGTCGCCGCCGGCCTCGCCTCGGTCGGCCTCGACACCGCAGAGAACCCGTCCGCGTCGAACTTCTCCCTCGGGGCCGGCGCATGGTTCGTCGTCTCCGGCATCGTCGCCTCCCTCGTCGGCGGCCTGATCGCCGGGCGCCTCGCCGGTAAGCCCCTGCGCGACATCGCCGGGCTGCACGGCTTCGTATCGTGGGCCGTCACCACCCTCGTCGTCCTCTACCTGCTGACCTCCGCTGCCAGCGGCGTCGTCGGCAGCGCGGTCAATACCGTGGGTTCGGCGTTGGGCGGAGCAGGCAACCTCGTCGGCGGAACGGTCCAGACCGCGGCGCAGGCCGTCGCTCCCTCGCTCAGCAAGGTCTCCAATCCGCTCGACCGGATCGAGCAGCGGGTGAAGGATCAGGCCGCCGGCCAGGACCCGCAGGCAGCCCGCGATGCCGCCGTCTCGGCCGTGCGTGCCCTGCTTTCGGGCGACGCCGCCGACAAGCAGCAGGCAGAAACGCGCGCCGCCGACGCGCTCGCCAAGGCGCAGAACATCCCGGTCGATCAGGCGCGCCAGCAGGTCCAGGACTACCAGAAGCAGTACGAGCAGGCGGTCGCCACCGCCAAGAAGCAGGCGGAAGAGGCGGCCAAGACCGCCAAATCGGTCGCGACCCAGGGTGCGCTCTACGCCGCGATCGCGCTGATCCTCGGTGCCATCGCCGCCTTCATTGGCGGGCTTCTCGCCGCGCCGAAGCCGGCATCCCTGACCGTTCGCGACTGATCCGTCGATCCGGTCCCGTTCCGGTGGTCATCCCGCCGCCGGACGCGGGCACCCGGTTCGCACGTTGTACAGAAGGGGCGCCGGCCGTTCGAACCGGCCGGCGCTCCCGTTTCGAGTCCAGTCTCGACGATTCAAGGAGTTTCCAGACTGATGAAATCGACCTTCGCCCTCACCGCCATGACCGCCCTCCTCGTTGGCACGCCGGCTTTGGCTGCACCCGCGCCGCAGAGCCCGGTTGAAGCCCTGGTTCGGGGCGACCTGCCGACCGACTATGTCCAGTACCGCCGCTACGGCCACCGCCCTTACGGGCACCGTCGCTACGGCTACGGTCGGGGTTATCGCCGCGGTCCGGGCGTCGGCGCCGCGGTCGGCGCCGGTGTCGCGGGGCTGGCGGCCGGGGCCATCCTCGGCGGCGCCATCGCCAACTCGCAGGCCCAGGCCGCGCCCGTCGTGGTCCAGGGCGGTGCCGACCCGGAGGCCGTAGCGGCCTGCGCCCGCCGGTTCCGCTCCTACGACGCGCGCAGCGGCACCTATCTCGGCAACGACGGCGCCCGCCACCCCTGCCCGTAAGCGCAACGGCTCACCCGCGCACGCACGATCTCGGTGCGCGGGTGGCCGGGCGGGGGCGCCTGTGACCAGGAGCTTCGGCCCGACGCGGCCGACAGCGCCGCCTGGTCAGGCCGCCGATCGGGTCTGATTCCGCCCGCCCGCCTTGGCCTCGTAGAGCGCCGCGTCGGCCCGCCGGTAGAGATCCTCGGCGGTGCCGCCGCCGGAATCTACGGCGAGGCCGAGGCTCACGGTGACTGTTCCGGGATCGATGCCGACGGAGGGCACGGCGAATCCGGCGATCGCCCGATGAATCGTCTCGGAGACGCGCATCGCGCCATCGTGGTCCGTCCTGGGCAGCAGGACGGCGAACTCCTCTCCGCCGACGCGAGCGACGAGGTCGCCCGGCCGGCGAACGCTGGCGCTCAAGCTGTCAGCCAACCCCCTGAGCACGGCGTCGCCGACCGCGTGGCCGTAGCGATCGTTGTAGCGCTTGAAGTGATCGGCATCGATCAGGATGAGCGCGAGCGGTGTGCCCGTGCGCCGGGACGTCCCCCAGGCCTGCGTGAAGACCGTTTCGAAATGCCGCCGGTTCGGCAGGCCGGTCAGAACGTCGGTCTGGGCGAGGCGAGCCAGTTCGGCCTGCATGGCCGCGCTGCGGCGCAGTTCCCGCCCGAACAGCAGCGAGAGCAGAACGGTCGATCCGCACAGGACGAGGACCGCCAAGCCGATGACCGCGGCCGTCTCCCGCCATTCCGCCTCGATCTCCCGCGTTCCGAGGGCGACGTTGAGGACGAGCGGCCAATCCCCGACCTGGGTGAAGGTGTAATAACGCTCGACGCCGTCGCGGACGGAGATGCCCTTGAAGCTGCCTTCGCGCTTGGCGACGAAGTTCTGGAAGGTGGGGGCACCGGTGATGTTGGCACCGATATCGCTCGCCACGAAGGGGTAGCGCATCACGCGGGTGCCGTCGCGCAGGTAGAGGTTGATCCCGCCTTCGCGACCAAGCCCGATCCGGGCGAACAAGCTGCTGAAATAGGACAGTTTCAGGCTCGCCAGCACCACGCCGCCGAAGCTGCCGTCCGGCTTGTCAATGCGCCGGCTCAGCACGATCACCGGTTCGCCGAGCAAACGCGAGATCAAGGGCCGGCTGATGTGCAAGCCGAGACCGGCCTGCGTCTTGTGGGCCTGGAAGTAATCGCGGTCGGCATTGTTGAGCCGGCGGGGCGTGTCGGCGTTCGCATCGATGATGCTGTCGCCGTTCTCGTCGATCACCAGCATGACCCCCATGTCGCGGGCGGTCGCGGCGCGATCGAACAGAGCGATGCGGCGCAAGGACGGGCTGGCACCGGCCAAGCCGGGCACCTTGAGGTTATCGACAACGCCCTGGAGGGACAGATCGATGATCTCGACATTGCGGGCGATGTCGCGCTCGATCACCTGAAGCAGGTTCTTCGAGGTCTGTTCGGCCTTGTCCCAAGCATCCTGGCGAAGCTCGAGCAGCATGATGGCTGAGAGCACCAGCATGCCGATCGGCGCGAGCACACCGAGGATGATCCAGCTCCGGGCGGAGCGGACGTGCCGGGACAGCGGAAGCCACCGCGCCGAAAGCGGGCGTCTCTCCATCCGGTTCTGTTCGCCTTCGGAGATACGCATCGGCTTCGGTCTGACGAATCGGTCGCCCTCTTTGGGTGCGGTGCTCTAAGCAAACCTTTCGCCGGGGCGCGATGCCGACGCCCGGTCCGACTATGGCTAAAGCGGCGTTACCGGCCGCCGCTTGCGACCGGCCGGGCGGTAGCGATCATCCCAATTCCACGGATTCGTGATCGCGATCTCGGGATTAAAATCCTCAGTAGTCGGAACGATCAGGCCGAGCGGGCTTTAGCGCCGGGATCGAACGGGCATGCGGTCGTCTCAAGACTCCGCTTGTGCCGCCCGACCCCTGGAAACGCCGATTTCGCAACGTCCTTTCCGGCGGCGGATCTTCGCCGTCCGGGACGCTGCGCTGACCCGTGGACATTGCCGATGCGTGGCGACGCACTTCCCTCGATCGATCCCGCGCCGCGTCAGCCCTCCCGGCGCGCATTGCGCGGACTCGACCTGCTCAACGTTACCCTCGCCGACGTGCGCGACGGCCTCGGCCCGTATCTCGCCATCTATCTTCTGGCCGTGCGCGGGCCCGACCAGGGCTGGAACGAGGCGACGATCGGCCTCGTGATGACGATCGCCGGCATTGCCGGATTGCTCGCCCAGACGCCCGCGGGCGCCCTGATCGACCGCACCAACGCCAAGCGCAGCGTCGTCATCGCCGCCGCAATCGTCGTCACGGTGAGTTGTCTCGTTCTGCCCTGGATCTCGAATTTCACGCTGGTGGCCGCCACGCAGGCGCTCGCCAGCATGGCGGGTTCGATCTTCGCGCCGGCGCTCACCGGCATCACGCTGGGCATCGTCGGCCCGAAATTGTTCTCCAAGCGCATCGGCCGGAACGAGGGCTTCAACCATGCCGGCAACGCGGTCTCGGCGATGCTGGCGGGCGGCTTGGCCTATATCTTCGGCCCCATCGTCGTGTTCTGGCTCATGGGCCTTCTCGCCGCCTGCTCGATCGTCGCGATGCTGATGGTGCCGGCAGAGGACATCGACGACGACCTCGCCCGCGGCCTCGATTGCGCCGAAGACCAGAGCTGCGAGCAGCCCTCGGGCCTGAGCCTGCTGCTGCGCAACCGCCACCTGATGCTGTTCGCGCTCCTCTGCGCCGCGTTCCACCTCGCCAACGCGGCGATGCTGCCCTCGGTCGGACAGTTGCTCACCAAAGTCGTCGGCAAGGACAACGCGACGTCGCTGATCGCGGTCTGCATCGTCGCCGCGCAATGCGTGATGGTGCCGATGGCGGTGCTGGTCGGCGCCAAGGCCGACAGCTTCGGGCGCAAGCCGATCTTCCTCGTCGCTTTCGGCGTGTTGGCCCTGCGCGGCGTGCTCTACACCTTCTCCGACAACCCGTTCTATCTCGTGGCGGTGCAGTGCCTCGACGGCGTCGGCGCCGGCATCTACGGCGCGCTGTTCCCGATCGTGGTCGCCGACCTCACCCGTGGCACCGGCCGGTTCAACGTCGCCCAGGGCGCGGTCGCGACGGCGCAGGGGCTCGGCGCAGCGTTGAGCGCGACGCTGGCCGGTGTGGTCATCGTCGGCGCAGGCTACTCGGCGGCCTTCCTCGTGCTCGCGGCAATCGCGGCGGCGGGCTTCACGCTCTACCTGCTGTTCATGCCCGAGACCTTTGCCTACGAGCCGCGCCCCACGGACGTGCCGCCCAGAGCTCCGTCGACACCTCTGGGGGCGCCGGCCGAGTAGGGCTCGCCTCCGGGCCCAGACCGCGCCTCGGCCGCATTCGCTGGAGCGCGCGGCCTCACCGCTCCGGCGGGATCGAGTAGGTGCCGGTGGCGTGGGCAACGAGCGCCTCCGCGCCGACACTTCGGATCGCGACCTCGCCCACCGCGAGTCGCCGGCCCAGCTTCATCAGGCGGCATTCGGCGACGAGGGCGGCGGGGCCGGGCCGGCGCAGGAAGTTGACGTTCAGGCTCGTCGTCACGGCGAGCGCGACCGGGCCGATATTCGCGAGGATCGCCGCGTAGAGCGCGTAATCGGCCAGCGCCATCATCGACGGGCCGGACACCGTGCCGCCGGGGCGCAGGTGGCGCTCGTGGTAATCGAGCCGCATCCGTGCGGAGAGCGGGCCAACCGCCTCCAGGTGGTAGTGGCGCCCGCCCGCATTCATCTGCGGGAAGTCGCGTTCGAGGAAGGCGGCGGTCTCCGCCAGGTTCATCACGGTCTCGCTCATGCCTGAGCCTTGCAGCATGCCGACGCATGGCGGACAAGGGCGGCATGATCCCGACGATCGACGACGCGCCTGACGGTATCGCCACACGGCACGACCGCTATCCCGATGCGCAGATCCGCGCCGTCCTCAGGGAGGCGCGCTCGATCGCCCTGGTCGGCGCCTCGGCCAATCCGGCGCGGCCGAGCTACATCGTCTTCAAGTATTTGGCCGAGCGCGGCTACACGGTGACGCCGGTCAATCCGGGCCTGGCGGGCCAGACCCTGCTCGGCCGGCCGGTGATCGCCCGGCTCTCGGAGCTGACCGGACCGGTCGACATGGTCGAGATCTTCCGCAATTCCGCCGCGGCGGGACCGCTGGTCGATGAGGCGCTGGCGCTGCCGGTACCGCCGAAGGTGATCTGGATGCAGCTCGGCGTGCGCGACGCCGCAGCCGCCGCGCGGGCCGAGGCCGCGGGCATCACGGTCATCATGAACCGCTGCCCGAAGATCGAATACGGCCGGCTCTCCGGCGAGATCGGCTGGACCGGCGTGAACTCCCGCATCATCAGCGCGAAGAAGCCGGTGATGGCGAAGGGTGGCGTGCAGAAGCGGACGATCGAGGGGACGTAACCTCCATTTCGCATCCTCATCCTGAGGTGCGCCGCGAAGCGGAGCCTCGAAGGATCTTCCAGGGATCGCGAGACCGCTGAAGGATCCTTCGAGGCCGCTTTCGCGGCACATCAGGATGAGGCGTGCATGGGATCAATGGTTGGAGGTCGCTTACGCCACCGTCAGGCCGACATCGACATTCCCCCGCGTCGCGTTGGAATACGGGCAGATCTGGTGGGCCGCTTCGACGAGGCGCTCGGCGTCGGCGCGGTCGAGCCCCGGCAGGCTGACCTTGAGGTCGGCGGTGATGCCGAAGCCGCCCTCGGAGCGCGGACCGATGCCGACTTGGGCGGTGACGGTGGTCTCGGCGGGCACCTTCAGCTTGAGCTGGCCGCCCGCGACCTTCAGCGCGCCGATGAAGCAGGCCGAGTAACCCGCAGCGAAGAGCTGCTCGGGGTTGGCGCCAGGGCCGCCCGCGCCGCCGAGTTCCTTCGGGGTCGAGAGCTGGACCTGGAAATTGCCGTCCTCGGTGCGGGCGGAGCCGTCGCGGCCACCCGTGGCGGAGGCGGTGGTGCGGTACTTCACATCGACGGTCATGGGTCTGTCCTCATGTTCGGGGCGAACGGGGATTGCTCCGCTCGGCTCCAAACCGGGATAGTCGCATTTTAAATTGCGCGCAATCTAAATCGTGCGCAATTCATTTTCTGGGCGGGACTACTCGGCTCGCCCGTGCGGCGTCAGGCGTCCCGCCCCGTCTCTGGCATGGCGATGACGGCGGCAAAGCTGATCCCCGCGGCGACGGCGAGATAGAGCCCGACGAAGCCGATGCCGCCCGACTCGGCGAGCCATTGCGCCGCGAAGGGTGCCCCGGAGGCGCCGACGATCCCGGCGAGATTGTAGGTCACCGAGGCGCCGGTATAGCGCACCCGGGTCGGGAACAGTTCGGGCAGCAGCGCACCCATCGGCCCAAAGATCCAGCCCATGGCGAACAGCGCGAGGCAGAGGAAGGCGAGCACCAGGGCGGGTTCGCCGCTGCCGAGCATCGGACCGAGCACAACGCCGAGCGCCCCCGTGACCGCGAGCCCCGAAAGCATCACGGGCTTGCGTCCGAACCGGTCGGCCGCCCATCCCGATAGAGGGATCGCCAGCGCCATGAACAGGATCGCCACGCACTCGAACAGCAGAAAGGATTTACGTGCGTAACCAAGCGTGCCGGTGCCGTAGCTGAGAGCGAACACCGTCGAGAGATAGAAGACGGCGTAGGCTGCCACCATCGCCAGCGTGCCAAGCAGCGTTGCGCGCCGATGTGCGGAGAAGATCGTGGCGAGGGGCACCCTTTCCGGCGGCGCTTGTTCGAGGGCGGCGCGGAAGGCCGGGGTCTCGGTGAGCTTCAAGCGGACATAGAGCCCGACGCCGACGAGGACAGCCGAGGCGAGGAAGGGCAGACGCCAGCCCCAGGCTTCGAAATCCGCCGGGCTCAATGCCACGCTGAGCCCGAGGAACAGAAGGTTGGCGGCGATGAAGCCGATCGGCGCGCCGAGTTGCGGGAAGATCCCGTAGAGCGCGCGGCGCCCCGGCGGCGCGTTCTCGACCGCGAGCAAGGCCGCCCCGCCCCATTCCCCGCCGAAGCCGACGCCCTGACCGAAGCGCAGCAGGCAGAGCAAAGCCGGCGCCCACCAGCCGATGCTGGCATAGCCCGGCAGGCAGCCGATCAGGACCGTGGACAGCCCCATGATCATCAGCGAGGCGACCAGCGTCGCCTTGCGCCCGATCCGGTCGCCGAAATGCCCGAAGGCCGCCGCCCCGATCGGCCGGGCAAGGAAGGCGATGGCGAAGGTGGCAAACGCCTGGAGCGTCTGAACGCCGGGCTCGCCATGGGGAAAGAAGATCGGCCCGATCACCAGCGCGGCAGCGGTGGCGTAGATGTAGAAGTCGTAGAACTCGATCGCGGTGCCGACGAAGCTGGCGACGAGGATCCGGCGGGCGGACGGAGCGCTCATGCGGCCGGGGGCTCCCACTGCCAGAACACCGTGCCGGTGAATTCGAAGACCGGCTCGCCGCGCTGATTTTGCGCGGTGTTGTGGTGCGTGGCGATGCCCCAGCCGGGCCGCGAGCGGGAGGCGCGCCGGTCGATGAGCGTGCTGGCATAGCGGATCGTATCGCCGGCATAGACCGGCCGCAGCCATTTCAGATCCTTGAAACCGGGCGAAGGGCCGAGCTGCGGCACCGAGCCGGAGCGGGCGGTGAGGGCGATGTCGCGGGCGAAGGTCGCGTTGAGCCGCTTCATCCAGACCGCCGCGGTCTGCCAGCCCGAGGCGCAGAGCGCGCCGAAATGCGTGGCCCGCGCCGCCTCCGCATCGAGATGGAAGATCTGCGGATCGTAGGCCCGCGCGAAGGCGATGATGTCGTCCGCCTCGAAGCGGTGGGCGCCGAGATCGCGGGTGGTGCCGAGTTCGGCCTCAGCGAGATAGGGCAGCGGCATCGCGTCGTCCGGCTCCGCCACGGGGCCCATCTCCGTCGAGCGTTCGACCGGGCGCGGTGCGGGCACGGCGCCGGCACGCGCGAACAGCACCGCGAAGGCCTGGGTCATCACCGCCTCGCCGCGCCCGTTCGTCAGCGTCATCGAGAGCCGCGCCATGCCGCGGTCGGGCTTCGAGGATGACGGGCGGACCTCCTCGACGCGGATCACCGCACTCAGGGCATCACCCGGCAGGACGGGCCTCAGCCAGCGCAGGGCGGTGATGCCGGGCGATCCCATCGAGGTGGACTGCGAAACCAGGGCCTGCGCGAACAGGCGCATGCCCAGCGCCGCTGTCTGCCAGCCCGAGCCGATCAGGGTGCCGACGAAGGTCTCCTTCGCGGCCGCCTCGTCGAGGTGGAAAGGCTGCGGGTCGTATTCTCGGGCGAAGGCGACGAGTTCGTCACGGCTGACGGTGATCGGCCCGGCCGAGTATTCCTGACCGGGTGCGAGATCGTCGAGGGAAAGCAGAGCCATGGGGTGCCGCGCCGCGGTGGAGGTCCGCGCGTGGCTACAGCATCGAACGGCCGAGTGCATCCGGGGATCGGGCCGAGGGGGCCGCTGGCCCCGCAGCCGCTTACTTCATCGCCTCGTAGACCTGGATACCCGCAGGCGTCAGGAGAACCACGAACAGCACCGGCAGAAAGAACAGGATCATGGGCACGGTCAGCTTCGGCGGAAGCGAGGCGGCCTTCTTCTCGGCCTCGGTCATGCGGTAGTCCCGGCTCTCCTGCGCCAGCACACGAAGGGCCTGCCCCACCGGCGTGCCGTAGCGCTCGGCCTGCATCAGCGCCGTGGTCAGCGACTTGACGATCTCCAACCCCGTGCGCAGGGCGAGATTCTCATAGGCCACGCGTCGCTCGGGCAGGAAGGACAGCTCGGCGGTCAGGAGCGCCAGTTCCTCGGCGAGCACGGCCGATTGGCTCGCGACCTCCAGGCTGACCCGCCGGAACGCGTTCTCGACCGACATGCCCGACTCGACGCAGATCAGGCACAGGTCGAGGGCGTCGGGCCAGGCGCGGCGGATTTCCGCCTGCCGCTTGGAGGTGATGTTCGACAGGTACACCTCCGGCAGCTTGAGACCGAAGAAGCCGGCAGCAAAGACGAGGCCGAGCCGGATGACGAACGGCTGGTCGAGCACTTCGAGCACGAACAGGTAGAACAGCGCGACGGCCGTGAGGGTGATCGGCATCACCAGGCGAAAGAAGAGGAAGGCGGTCTCCGCCCCGGCGCCGCGATACCCGGCCCGGATCAACTTGGCTTTGGCGGTCTCCGTCCCGAGCCAGCGGCCGAGGTTGAACTGCTCGACGACCCGCTTCATGTAGGCCTTCGGTTCCGCGCGCAGCGTCGTGCGGCTGTTGAGCCGCTCGCGTTCGCGCTGACGGATCTGCTCGCGCTCGTCGCTGACGAGCTTCATCCGCTTGGCGAGCGGGTCGCCCTCGATCAGCGGCTGCACCAGGGTGAAGGCCGTGGCCGCCGCGGCGACGCCCGCCAGGACCGCAGCGATGGTGCGGGGCGCGAACGCGGTGTTGACGAAGTCATCCAGCATCGGTGTCCGGCCCAGTCCGCCCCTTGCGGAGCGGCTCGAACCGCCCCTTCACGTCGCCTTCCGGCGCGCGACTCAGATGTCGAAATTGATCATCTTCTTCATCACGAAGACGCCGGTCAGCATCCACAGACCCGAGATCACGAGGGCGATCTTGCCGAACGAGGTGGTCCAAAGGAGCGCGGTGTAATCGGGACTCGACAGGTAGGTCCCCCCGCCGACGACGAACGGCAGGGCACCGATGATGGCGGCCGACGCCTTGGCCTCCATGCTCATCGCCTGGATCTTGCCGGCCATCTTCTTGCGCTCGCGCAGCACCCGCGACAGGTTTCCGAGGGCCTCCGAGAGGTTGCCGCCGGCCTTCTGCTGAATGCCGATCACGATCGAGAAGAAGTTCACCTCGGTGACGGGCACGCGCTCGTACATGCGCAGGATCGCGTCGGACATCGACAGGCCGAGCGCCTGGGACTCCATCGTCACCCGGAACTCGCTGCGCAAGGGCTCCTTCGCCTCGCGCGCGATCATGCGCAGGCAGTCGCCCAGGGGGATACCGGATCGCAGACCGCGCACCACGACATCCATGGCGTTGGGCAATTCCTCGATGAAGGCCTCGACCCGCCGCTTCTGCCGCCGCTTGAGCCACCAGGCGGGCAGGCCGAACCCGCCCACGAACAGGGCGAGCCCGGCGACGATCACATTATGCGAGACGAGGAAGGCGGCCAGCGCGAGGACGACGGCGGTGATCGCCGAGACGACCCGATACTTCTGTCGGCTCCAATCGAGGCCGGCGCGGGCGAGGCGCAGCTCGAGCGTGACCTTGGTCTTGTCCTTCTTGGCCTCCAGCTCCTTGAGGCTCTTGGCGACCTGCTCGCGGCGGCTGGCGGCCGCGCCGCGCTCCGCGAGCACGGCCTGCGGCTGACCCAGCGCCCTGCGACGCTGCTCGGCCCGCCGCTCGCCCGAGAGGGCGGGCATCAGGAACACGTAGGCGAGCGAGCCGGCGGCCACCGCCACGAGCCCGACCGCCAGAGGGGCGTTGAGCGCGCTCACGATGCCGCCTCCCCTTCGGCCACGGCGGCATCAAGGGCGGCGGCCAGCGCCCGCTCCTCGCCGTAATAGCGTGCCCGCTCCCAGAAGCGCGGACGGCCGATCCCGGTGGAGCGGTGGCGGCCGATCAGGCGCCCGTTCGCGTCCTCGCCGAGCACGTCGTAGACGAACAGATCCTGGGTGATGATGACCTCACCCTCCATCCCCATCACTTCGGTGATGTGGGTGATGCGCCGGGAGCCGTCGCGCATGCGCATGGCCTGGATGATCACGTCGACCGAGCCGGTGATCATCTCGCGCAAGGTCCGCGAGGGCAGCGAGAAGCCGCCCATCGTGATCATCGATTCGATACGCGCGAGACATTCGCGCGGGGAGTTGGCGTGCAGCGTGCCCATCGAGCCGTCGTGGCCAGTGTTCATCGCCTGCAGCAGATCGAAGGCTTCGGGTCCGCGCACCTCGCCGACGATGATGCGCTCGGGGCGCATGCGCAGGCAGTTCTTGACGAGGTCGCGCATGGTGACCTGCCCCTGGCCCTCCAGGTTCGGCGGCCGGGTCTCCAAGCGAACCACATGCGGCTGCTGGAGCTGAAGCTCGGCCGCGTCTTCGCAGGTGATGATGCGCTCGTCGTGCTCGATGAAGGCGGTGAGGCAGTTGAGCAGGGTCGTCTTGCCCGAGCCGGTGCCGCCCGAGATCACGACGTTGCAGCGGACCTTGCCGATGATCTGCAGGATCTTCGCGCCCTCGGGCGAGATCGCCCCGAAGCGCACGAGCTGGTCGAGGGTGAGCTTGTCCTTCTTGAACTTACGGATGGTCAGCGCCGGCCCGTCGATGGCGAGCGGCGGAGCGATGACGTTGACGCGCGAGCCGTCGGGCAGGCGCGCGTCGCAGATCGGCGAGGACTCGTCCACGCGGCGGCCGACCTGGCTGACGATCCGCTGGCAGATGTTCATCAGTTGCTGGTTGTCGCGAAAGCGCACGGAGGTGAGCTGGATCTTGCCGGCGACCTCGATGAAGGTCCGGTCGGCGCCGTTGACCATCACGTCGGCGATGTCGTCGCGGGCGAGCAGCGGCTCCAGCGGACCGTAGCCGAGCACGTCGTTGCAGATGTCGTCGAGCAGCTCCTCCTGCTCGGCGATCGACAGCACGATGTTCTTGAGACCGATGATCTCGGAGACGATGTCGCGGATTTCCTCGCGCGCCGCCTCGCCTTCGAGCCGTGCGAGCTGGGCGAGGTCGATCGCCTCGATCAGCGCGCCGAAGATCATGCTCTTCGTGCGGAAGTAATCCTCGGATTTCGGCTGCTGCGCCTGAGGAACCGGGGCGCTCGCCGCCTCGGGACGCGCGCGCACGGCCTCCTGCTGCAGGACCGGCGGGGTGACATTCGCCGGTCCGGCTGCAGGAGCGGCCGGGGCGGGAGCCGCGGCGGTATTGGAGCGTCGACCGAACATGGCGCCGCGCCTTCAGCAATCGTGGGAGGAAAGAGCGCAGGACACCGTCAGGACGCCTTCTTGCGGGTCAGCCGGGCGAGCAGCGGTTCCAGGAGGTTGGCCCGGACCCGGCGGATCTCGGTCCGGCCGGTCACCGCCGCGGCGAGATCGGAGAAGATCTCCGCCGGCTTGGAGCCGGCCTGGACCTCGGCGATCATCTGGCCGTTATTGGCGGCGGTGCCGAACAGGGCCGGATCGAAGGGAATGACCGCCTGGAGCGGGACGTCGAGCGCCTTGGAGAACTCGGCCGCCGCGATCTCGGGCCGCTTCGGCACGCCGACGCCGTTGAGGACGACCCGCGCCCGCGCATCGTTGGGGCGCTGCTGATGCAGCAGGGCAAGCAGGTTCTTGACGTTACGCAGGCCCGCCAGGTCCGGCGGGGCGACGATCAGGATTTCGTCGGCGCTGATCAGCACGCGGCGGGTCCAGGCCGACCATTGGTGCGGCACGTCGAGAACGATGCAGGGCACCGCCGCCCGCAGCAGGTCGGTGAGCGCATCGAAGGCCGGCTCGGTCAGGTCGACGGTGCGGTCAAGGGTGGCGGGCGCCGAAAGCAGGCTCAGGTTGTCGGCACATTTCGAGAGCAGGCGGTCGAGCAGATTGGCATCGAGGCGCTCGGGCGCGAACACCGCCTCGGCGATGCCCTGGGGCGGATCCTGGTTGAAGTTAAGGCTCGCCGTGCCGAAGGCGACGTCGAGGTCGGCGATCACCGTCGCGGTGCCGTGCTCGCGGGCCACCGTCCAGGCGAGATTCTGAGCCACCGTCGAGCTGCCGACGCCGCCGCGCGCGCCGTAGACGGCGACCGTACGCCCCACCGGCTTCGCGCCCGGCGCGGCGAACAGATCGGAGACTGCGGCGATCATCGCGACCGGCTCGACCGGCGCCATCAGGTACTCGCTCACCCCCCGCTGGATGAATTGCCGGTAGAGCAACACGTCGTTGACATGGCCGATCACCAGCACCTTCGTGCCCTCGTCGCAGACCTCAGCAAGCTGGTCGAGGCATTCGAGCGGCCGGGACTTGAGATTCAGGAATTCGAGCACGATCACGTTGGGCGTGGGCGCGTGCCGGTAAGCCTCCAGGGCTGCGGCTCCCCCGCCCATCTGCACCTTGACATGGGCCTTCTGCATCCGGCGTTCGGCGGCGATGCCCTCGATCATCGCAGCCGTTTCCGGCGTCTCGCAGAAAGCCTGGATCGTGATCCGCGGCACCGGGGCGATGGTCCGCTCTGAAGCCTCGTATGTGTCCGGCATGATGCGTGGTTTCCGGTTCTTTTGCCGAGTGGGCGCGGCCGGTGATCGACAGAGGCTCGAGGAGGCGCGCGAGCGGCCAGCGAGGCTACTGGCTCTTTACTTCGCTGCCGACATTGGTCTTTCCATCCTGACGCCATTGCGTTGACGGATCCTTGCCCTCGCGGAGCTGGCCGAGATCCTTGGTGCGCAGGACCGTGTCGATACGGCCCTCGGGCCGGCCGCGCACGAGGTCGATCGGATCGGCGACCTGGGCGGCGACGTTGGACTGCATCGCGCAGCCGAGATTCCATGTCGGCTCGTTCGACCAGTTGGCCCGCAGGTCGCTGGCGCCGAGGTCCCTCGGCCAGAGCCCGCACTTGTCGGCGACCTTGGCCTGCATCCGCTGGAAGCTCAGGCGCAGGGGCGAGGCCAAGGTGGGGTTGGCGATTGGGTAGGCAGCCACTCGCACGCCGGCGGCCGGCACGCCCATCTCCGTCGCGAGGCGCCGGATCGACGCGCCGGTGCGCTCGACGGGCCCGGCCAAAGCCGGCGATACGCCGCGCGGCAGCTCGACGAGGAGGATGCCGCGGCCGTAGCGCCGGTACTCGACGAGGAAGGCCTCGATGTCGGCGCGCTGACGCGGATCGATATGGCCGATTCCGGTGGGAAACACGTCGAGGGTGCGGTCGGCATCGGCGAGCACGATCGGGTGGCGGGTGCGCACGTCGATCGGGTAGGTCGAGCCGGTGGTCTCGACCCGATCCGCGCGGCAGGCGCCAAGCCCAGCGGCAAGAAGCACGGCGGCGGCGACCGGCCAGGCGCGGGAGACGGAGGTGCGGGCGGGGGAGGACATCGTGATTCGATCCTGATGGACGGGGTCAGTCGGCGATGAAGCCGACCCGGCCGCGATAGGCCGGCCCGAGGGTGCCGCCGCCGACCGTGCCGTAGATCTTGTTCAGACGTCCGAGCAGCACCGCCTGCCCGTCCGGCGCATCGACGAAGCCGTCGTCCGGCCGCTGCACCTGCCGCGCCTCCATCGGCTGCGCGATGTAGGGGGTGACCATGATCATCAGCTCGGTCTCGTCCCGCTGGTAGTCGCGGGAGCGGAACAGGGCGCCGAGGATCGGAAGGTTCATCAGCCCGGGCAGACCGGAGATGGAAGCCCGGCTCTTCTGTTGAATCAGGCCGGCGGTCATCATCGTGGCTCCAGAGGCGAGTTCGACCGTCGTCTCGGAACTGCGCCGCGTCGTCGCGGGAACGGGCGTGACCCGATTCGAGCCTGGGAAGGAGAAGCTGTAACTATTCTGCCGATCGAGTTCGGTCACATCGGTGGCAACTCGGATGGAGATGCGGTTCTCGGCCATCACGATCGGGGTGAAGGCGAGGCTTACACCGTAGGGCTTGAATTCGAGCGCGACTGTACAAGCCGCACCGGCCACGCCCGCGGAACAGTTCGAGGGAACCGGGATCTCGCCGCCGGCCGTGAATTTGGCTGACTCGCCGGAAATTGCCGTGAGTGTCGGCTCGGCGAGAATGCGAGAGACGCCGGCCTGCTCGAAGGCGCGCAGCGTCGCTTGGAGCGAGACGCCGCCGGAACGGATCGAGGCCGACAGCGCATTGCCGTCCGGCGAGTAGGCGCCGGTGAGCGGAAACGGCGTGGTGTTCGTAAGGACATTCCCCGTCGGGCTGAGAGGGTTCAGCGCTGCCCAGTTCCCCGTGACATTAATACCGAACTGCTTCAGAACGGTGCGCGCGACCTCGACCACGGTGACGCGGATCATCACCTGATCCTTGTTGCGGATCGTCAGGTTGTTGATGACGGCGCCGCGGGTCGCGACACCGCCGCCTGCCGCGATGCCGACGAAGGCGTTGGCGATGTCGAGCGCCTGCTGCGCCTCCGAGGTCGAGTTCACGCTGCCCGAGAGGACCAGCGAATCCCCGACCGCCTTCACATCGAACCGACCGCCAGGCAGGCTCAGCTGCAGCGACTGCCGCAGGACGTTGATGTCGCGGGCGATGGTGACGTCGAGCGCCGCGATCTGGCGTCCCTCGCCATCCATCACGAAGATCGAGGTGGCGCCGTTGTCGATACCGATCAGGAAGAGCTTGCGACTCGAGCGGACGACCGCGTTCGCGACCGCCGGGTTGGCGACGAACACCTCCTTGGCGTCGCGCGGCAGATCGACGATGAGGGACCGGCCCTTGCTCAGTTCGACCCGCCGGGACACCGCCGCCTCGTTGGCGCCGATCGTCAGGACGGGGGAGGCACCGGAGAGGCCGGCTTGCGCCGAGGCCGGGCCGGACAGCATCGCCGACGCGAGACCGGCGCCGGAAAGCAGGAGAAGGGCAAGTCCGCGGAAGCGGGAGGCGGTCGTCATCGGTCCTGTCCTCACCGGCGCTGCTGCTTGGCGACGCCGAATCGCACCACGGTCATGGGGCCCTCGGGCGGCATGCCGGCCTCCTCGGAGAGGGCGGCGGTCCGAGCGGAATCCTGGATGCTGCGCAGCACGAGGGAGAGCTGCCCGACCTTCTGTGCCAGCGTGACGGTTTCGGCCTGGCTCGGCGTGAGGGCCAAGGTGGCCGTCTCCGCCGTCACGACGTTGGCGCCGTTCTTCTCCTGCACGATCTGACCCACGGCGAGCACGCGCACGTCGGTCAGCAGCGTCTCGGCGAACTGCTCGGTGCCCTCGTTGCTGGTCTTGATGACGTCGACATGATCGTTCGGCAGGACGAAGCCGCCCGCCGAACTCGATCCGCGCGTATCCGTCGTGATCGCCACCGCCCGCATTCCGGGCGGCAAAATCGCCGACATGAAGCCGCTGCCGGCCTTAACCAGACGCTCCGGCCGGATCGGCTCGTTGGCCGAGAAGCCGGTCCGGATAATCGCGCCGACGGCGTCCTCTAGTCCTTTCGGGGCCGCGCGGCGCTCGATCAGTCCGGGCGAAATCGCCTGTTCGGGCCAGGCTAGCCAGCGCAGATCCTCGGGCTTGAGGGTCTGACCCATCGGCAGTTCGGCGGCAGCGACGAGGACTTCGCTCATTGGGACCGGCGCGACGGGCTCGGCCTTGGCGACAGGAACGGCCTCGGGTGCTTTCTCCTCCCCTTGCATCAGCAGGGCGGCGCCGCAGCCGGCAACGAGTGCGATCCCCAAGACGGCGAGACGGGCTGGTTTCATGGCAGGCGCGGAACCGTGACGACGGCTCCGTCGCCGTCTGGTCCCGACTTTTGTGCGCCAATCGTCAAGTTAAGGTTAATACTGTGTCACCGGACTCTTTTCCGCCCTGTAACGATCCCTGTCACGATCGAACCGAAGGAGCTTGGCGTCGCCGCGCGACGTTCCATGAAATAGGTTGCCGGACGACAGTCCTCGCGTATTACCTACTGGTAGCTTATCCAGTAGTCTATGCTGAAATAAGTTCAGCCCATTGCGTGCGGCAACACAGTCAATGCAGCAGCGGCAAGGGCGATTCCGTACGGAATACCAGTGCGGCTGTCATGCAGGTTGACAGCAAAAGGTAGCCGTAGGGTCGCCATAGGAAGCGGATAGGCGCGAGCGAAAAGGATTACGAGGGTGAGAACCCCTCCAAACACAGAAGCGACAATCAAATACTCCGCCACATACTCGATCCCGAGCCAGAGAGTTGCACCCGCAGCGAGCTTAGCGTCGCCTCCGCCGACCCATCCCCGCGCGAACATGACGAAAGACGCAACCAGGACGAGACAACCTGCAGCGATATGAAGTGCGAATTCACTCAGCATCATGCCGGCTGCAAGCGCATACAACACAAATGCAAACAAAACTAAACTAGTGACGCGATTGGAAATTCGCATCGTAAGGAGATCGCTCGCGGCTGCGTAAGCCATTAAGAAGGGGAACCCAAAGCAGGAAAGCAAGTAAGCTGCTGTACCGGACACAGGAACTTCCTTCTGATGTTGCAAAAAGCGATACATCTTCGATGAGATATATATCGATATATTTCAATTATGAAAATTTATCTCTTACTCATGTAATATAATGGAGAATACAATGTTCCCTGTCGTACACGGATAACTTGCGATGAAATTTTTTAGCTCATCACATCAGAATCTAACCAGTCTGCTTTTCAATAAAAAAAGCAACCTATAAATGGTATTAGAGCCGCAATTTGCTTGCGACTCTAATGCGCCCCACTCGAATGCAGCTTGCTACTTGATGGCGGTTGCCTGCGTGTTCAGCGCAGAGCCAATGGTAGTGAACGCGTTTCCAAGGCTAGTCCCGAAAGCCCTAAAAATTGTAACAACGGCGATGCCCATCATCGCAGCAACCAGACCATATTCGATCGCTGTGGCACCGGACTCGTCGGCGATGAACCGCTTGGTGATGTTCTTCACGATGATCTCCACTTGCTTAATTCTGCTGGGCGACCGTCGGAAGTCTGTAAAGGCCCCGATCGGCGACGGATTCAGGTGTAATCCCGACCGGTTGCGTTTGCGTTAAATCGATCTCGTAACCCAGGGTGCGTCTTCGCGTTTACGCGCATGGGTTAATGGGCGGTTTCTCGACCCACTCGATTTGTCGTCGCGACTTCGATCGCGATGCGCGCCTGGTGGAGCATCAGCCGATTAGCGCTTCCTTCACCCCTTTCCTACACCATTCGGGAAACCATAACCGCCTCGCGCTCGGGATCGTCCGGGATAGCGGAGCGGCCTGCCGACCCCATTGCGCGACCGGACCGACCGCCCATGCCCCGCCTGCGCTCCGCCCTACTCCCCGCTACCGTCTCGGCGGCGATAATGATGGTCGTCTTCGTCGGCCAGGCTCACGCGAACGAGCCGGTGCCGCAAGGCATCGTCTCGGTGGAGGTCGACAACGCGAAGGTGATCCGCCTGCCGGAGAAGACCCAGACCGTCGTGGTGGGCAACCCGATGATCGCCGACATCACCCTGCAGAAGAACGGCGTCGTGGTGCTGACGGGCAAGAGCTTCGGTACGACCAACCTGATCGCCCTCGACGGCAAGGGGGCGATGCTCGCCGAATCGACCATCAGCGTGCAGGCGCCGCAGGCGTCGATCATCACCGTGCAGCGCGGCCTCGATCGGGAATCCTATTCCTGCACCCCGAACTGCCAGCCCTCGGTGCAGCTCGGCGACGCCGCCAAGTATTTCGACGACACCAGCAAGCAGGCCGAGGCGCGCCGCACCATGGCGACCCAGAACCGCTAGAGCGCACTCGGACGAAGTGGCCACCGGTTCGTCGGAAGAATACGCGTCACCACAATGGCTTAGAGGCGCCGGCCTGATGCAATGGGGCCGGATACGGCTCTCGCATCCGCTCCTCCGAGGCGGCCTTCCGCCGTTGCCACGGGGGCCCATTGCGTGTATGGCCCGCCCGCGCCCTTGAGACACCCTTGGAGGCACGGGCGCGCTGGGGAACGGTCGGGCCGTCCGCTTCGGGCGGCCTTTGTCGTTGGTCCGGCTCCATATTTTACAAAAGGATCACGCCATGAGCGCCACCAAGACGCTTGAGGCCGTGGCACGCGACCGGGTCGGCAAGGGGGCCGCCCGGGCCGTTCGTCGCCAGGGCCAGATTCCCGCCGTCATCTACGGCGGCAACCAGGCCCCGCAGGCCATCGCCATCGACCTCATCCGCGCCCGCACCCTGATCTACGCCGGTGGCTTCAAGACCACCGTGTTCGAGATCGATGCTGGCGGCAAGAAGACCCGCGCGATCCCGCGCGACTACCAGCTCGATCCGGTCAGCGGCGTGCCGCTGCACGTCGACTTCCTGCGCGTCGTCGCCGGCCAGACCGTCACGGTCGACGTCCCCGTCCACTTCGTGAACGAGGATCAGGCGCCGGGCATCAAGCAGAAGGGCGGCACCCTCAACGTCGCGCTGCACACGGTGTCCCTCGAGGTCGCGCCCGACCAGATCCCCGACGCGATCGAGGTCGACCTCGCTGGCCGCGAGATCGGCGACGTGATCCACGCCTCCGACCTGCGCCTGCCGGCCGGCACCTACACGGGTGAGCCGACCGACACGGTCGCCAACCTTCTGCCGCCGACGGTGCTCGGCGCCGATGTCGAGGCCGAGGAAGCCGCGGTCGCCGAGGCACAGTCGGCCGAGTCCGCCGAGGGTAAGGCGGAAGCCGAGGCCGAGGCCACCAACGAGAAGAACAAGAGCGAAGCGTAAGCCGCAGCGGGCGCCGCGAGCGCCCGCCCTGCGAAATACGCGATGCCCCGGCCACCCGGCCGGGGCATTTGCATTTGTCGGGGCTGAGATCGGGAGCGCACATGCGGCTCATCGTCGGATTGGGAAATCCCGGCGCGCGCTACGCGCGCAACCGCCACAACATCGGCTTCATGGCCGTGGACGAGATCGCCCGCGTCCACCGCGCGGCCCCGTTCCGCCGCCGCTTCCAGGGCGAGGCGGCCGAGGTGATGCTCGGCTCCGAGCGTG
The DNA here is from genome assembly GCF_026672325.1 of Methylorubrum sp. SL192. Classification (NCBI taxonomy): domain Bacteria; kingdom Pseudomonadati; phylum Pseudomonadota; class Alphaproteobacteria; order Hyphomicrobiales; family Methylobacteriaceae; genus Methylorubrum; species Methylorubrum sp. SL192. The sequence goes on along the minus strand of NZ_JAPPQV010000003.1, from coordinate 1,654,345 downwards.
CGATTCTGCTCAAGCCCCAGACCTTCATGAACGAATCCGGCCGCTCGGTCGGCGAGGCGCAGCGCTTCTTCAAGATCCCGCTCGCCGACGTGATCGTGCTGCACGACGAACTCGACCTCGCGCCGGCCAAGCTGCGGGTGAAGCTCGGCGGCGGCAATGCCGGGCATAACGGCCTGCGCTCGATCACGGCGCTGTGCGGCAACGAGTACCGCCGGGTCCGCCTCGGCATCGGCCACCCCGGCGACAAGGCGCTGGTCCACGCCTACGTCCTCAACGACTTCGCGAAGTCGGAGGAGCCCTGGGTCGAGGATCTCTGCCGTGCCACCGCCGACCACGCGCCGCTGCTGGCGGCGGGTGAGGATGCGAGCTTCCAGAATAAGGTGCATCTCGCCATGGCCGGCCGTGGCTGGGAGACGGTGAAGACGCCGGCCGAGGCCGGCAAGGCGAAAGCGCGCGACGCGAATTGACACGAGCCCGCCGGACCCCGATGCAGCGGGTTTCCGGGCGCGGCCCCCGACCGATCACAACGGATTTCTAGGACCAGCCATGGGCTTCAAATGCGGCATCGTCGGCCTGCCGAACGTTGGCAAGTCGACTCTCTTCAACGCGCTGACGCAGACCGCCGCGGCCCAGGCCGCGAACTACCCGTTCTGCACCATCGAGCCGAACGTGGGCGAGGTCGCGGTGCCCGACCCGCGCCTCGATGATCTGGCCCGGATCGCGTCCTCGAAGGAGATCATCCCGACGCGGCTGACCTTCGTCGATATCGCCGGCCTCGTGCGAGGGGCATCGAAAGGCGAAGGCCTCGGCAACCAGTTCCTTGCCAACATCCGTGAGGTCGATGCCATCGCCCACGTGGTGCGCTGCTTCGAGGACGGCGACGTCACCCACGTCGAGGGCAAGGTCGATCCGATCGCTGACATCGAGACCATCGAGACCGAGCTGATGCTGGCCGATCTCGACAGCCTGGAGAAGCGCGTCGTCGCCCTGGAGAAGCGCGCCAAGGGCGCCGACAAGGAGGCCAAGGAGTTTTTGGACCTCGTCAACCGCGCCCTGCCGCTCCTGCGCGAAGGCAAGCCGGCCCGGCTCGTGGAGCGCAAGCCCGAGGAGGAGCGGCTGTTCCAGCAGCTCGGACTGATGACGGCCAAGCCCGTGCTCTACGTCTGCAATGTGGACGAGGGCGACGCCGACAAGGGGAATGACAAGTCGCAGGCCGTGTTCGACCGGGCCAAGGCGGAGGGCGCGGTCGCCGTCGTCGTCTCGGCCAAGATCGAGAGCGAGATCGCGGTGATGCCGGAAGCGGATCAGGCCGAGTTCCTGGAGGCGGTCGGGCTGTCCGAGCCCGGCCTGAACCGGGTGATCCGCGCCGGCTACGACCTGCTCGGCCTCGTCACCTACTTCACGGTCGGCCCGAAGGAGGCCCGCGCCTGGACGATCACGAAGGGCACCCGCGCCCCGGCGGCGGCGGGCGTGATCCACACCGACTTCGAGAAGGGCTTCATCCGCGCCGAGACCATCGCCTTCAAGGACTACACCGCTTTGAACGGCGAGGCCGGCGCGCGCGATGCCGGCAAGCTGCGGCTGGAGGGCAAGGAATACGTGGTGCAGGACGGCGACGTGCTGCATTTCCGCTTCGCCAACTGATGGGAGGCCCGGCATGGAGCTTCACCCGCGCCATGCCTGGGACCTGACGCCGGCCGAGGCCGTCGCGCTCCAGCGCCGGCTCCGCAGCGAGATCGTGGCCGACCAAGCCATTGATCTCGGCGCGGTGCGGCTGGTGGCCGGCGTCGATGTCAGCGTGAAGAACGAGCGCTCCCGCGCCGCCATCGTCGTCGTGACCTTTCCGGGCTTTCTCCTCGTCGAGACGGCCTTCGCCGAGCGGCCGACGCCGTTCCCCTACATCCCCGGCCTCCTGAGCTTTCGCGAAGGGCCGGTGCTTGAGGAGGCCTTCGGGCGCCTGCGCGCCGAGCCGGACATGTTCCTATTCGACGGCATGGGCATCGCCCATCCGCGCCGCATCGGCATCGCCAGCCATATGGGCCTGTGGTTGGAGCGCCCGACCATCGGCGTCGGCAAGACGCGGCTCGTCGGCACGAACGCGCCCCTATCCGAGGAAAAGGGCGCGCACGTCCCCCTGATCGATCGGGGCGAGACGATCGGCGCCGTGGTCCGCACGCGCACGGCCACACTCCCGCTGTTCATCTCGCCGGGCCATCGTGCCGACATCCCGAGCGCGGTCGAACTCGTGCTGGCTTGCTCGCCGAAATACCGCCTGCCGGAGCCGATCCGCCTTGCGCACAAGGCGGCGGGTGACTTCTGATCGACCGATCCTAGCGATCAGGACGGTCTTCACGCTGAGGTGCCGAGCGCAAGCTCGGCCTCGAAGCACGCCTGAACGGTCGATCCGACGGCAACGATCTGTCGGGAAAAGCGTCGCGGCGTGTTTCGAGGCTGCTGACGCAGTGCCTCAATGAGGAGCGTTGTGACTTCCGGGATCGGGCCCTCAGTGCGCCTCTTCCCAGTTGCCCGCCGCCCGCGCTTCGACCACCAGCGGCACCCTCAGCGTCAGGGCCGGCGCGGGCGCCTCTTCCATCACTCCGGCGATCACGGGAATCGTCGCCTCGACCTCGTCGTCGGGCACCTCAAACACGAGTTCGTCGTGCACTTGCAGCAGCATCCGCGCGGTGAGCCTTTTCGCCTCCAGCGCATCCTCCATCCGCGTCATGGCGCGGCGGATGATGTCGGCGGCGGTGCCCTGGATCGGGGCGTTGATGGCTTGGCGCTCCACGCTCGCCCGCTCGGACGGGTTGTTCGAGCGGATCTGCGGGTAGTGGCAGACGCGGCCGAACAGGGTCGTGACGTAGCCCTTCTCGCGGCACGAGCGCTTGGTGGTGTCGATGTAGTCGCGGATGCCGGGAAACCGCTCGAAATACTGCTTGATGAAGGCCGATGCCTCCTCGCGACCGATGCCGAGGCGGTCGGCCAGCCCGAAGGCCGAGATGCCGTAGATGATGCCGAAATTGATCGTCTTGGCCCGGCGCCGCAGATCGCCGGTCATCTGGTCGAGGGCGACGCCGAACATGGCCGACGCCGTGGCTGCGTGGATGTCGATTCCCTGCTCGAACGCTTCGCGCAATTGCGGGATGTCGGCGATGTGGGCGAGCAGGCGCAGCTCGATCTGGCTGTAATCGGCCGAGATCAGCTTCTTACCCTCGGGCGCGACGAAAGCGCGGCGGATGCGCCGCCCCTCCTCCGTGCGGATCGGGATGTTCTGCAGGTTCGGATCCGAGGAGGAGAGCCGGCCGGTCGTCGTCGCCGCGAGGGCGAACGAGGTATGGACGCGGTTGGTCCCTCGGTCGGCGTGCTGCTGCAGCGAGTCGGTATAAGTCGATTTCAGCTTGGAAAGCTGGCGATAGTTGAGAATCTTCTTCGGCAGGTCGTGGCCGGCCTGGGCCAGCTCTTCGAGAAGCGTCGCGGGCGTGGCCCACTGGCCGGACGGTGTCTTCTTCGCGCCGGGCAGGCCCATCTTGCCGAACAGCACATCGCCGATCTGCTTCGGCGAGGAGACCTGAAACCGCTCGCCCGCGTCCTCCTGAATCTCCTCCTCCAGCCGCGCCAGGATCTGCGAGAAGTCGCCGGAGAGACGGCTCAGCATGTTGCGGTCGATGGCGATGCCGGCCCGCTCCATCCGCGCCAGCACCGGCACCAGCGGGCGCTCCAGCGTCTCGTAGACGGTCACCCGGTGCTCGGCGACGAGGCGCGGCTTCATCATCCGCCATAGCCGTAAGGTGACGTCGGCGTCCTCCGCCGCGTAGGCGGTCGCCTTGTCGATCGCCACGCGGTCGAAGGTGACCTTGTTGCGGCCGGTGCCGGCGACGTCGGCGAAGGTGATCGGCTGATGGCCGAGATGGCGGCGGGCGAGTTCGTCCATGCCGTGCCCGCCCTTGCCGGCATCGAGCACGTAGGAGATCAGCATCGTGTCGTCGAAAGGCGTCACGTCGATGCCGTAGCGGTGCAGCACCGAGAGGTCGTATTTCAGATTTTGTCCGACCTTGAGCGTGCCGGCATCCTCGAGCAGCGGCTTGAGCAGCTTGAGGGCGGTGTCGAAATCGATCTGCCCGGGCTGCCTGTCGGACGCATCGGCCCCTGCCCCGCTCTCGCCGAACAGGTCGCCGCCCTTCACCTCGGGCTTCACGTGGGCGAGCGGGATATAGGCAGCCCGCCCCGGCGCGGTGGCGAGCGAGACGCCGACGAGTCCCGCCTTGGCCGCGTCGAGCGCGTCGGTCTCGGTATCGACCGCGATCACCCCGGCCTCGTAACTCTCGGCGATCCAGGCCTCGAGCTGCGCCACGGTGGCGATCGTCTCGTAGGCGGCCGTATCGAACGGCTTGACCGATTCCGCCGCACGGGCGGCCACGAGGGTCGCGGGCGTCGGCTCGTTGGAGCCGCGCTTCTTCTTCGGAGCCTGATCCGGCAGGTCGAGATCGGCGAAGGGATCGGCCTCGCCCGCGTCGGGCGGGGCCTCCCCATCCGTCCGCTCGGGTGCGGCGGCGGTCTCGGGATCGACCGGTACGGCGTCGCCGAAGAACGGCACGGCGTCACTGCCGCCGGCCGCGTTGGAATAGGCGTGGGGCTGTGCGCCCGGCAGCAAAGCCGGATCGGGCTTCACCGCCTCGGGATCGACATGGAGCATCTGCGCGATACGCCGCGTCAGGGTGTTGAACTCCATGGCCTTCAGGAAGCCGACGAGCTTCTGCGGATCGGGCTGCGGCACGCCGAGTTCGTCGAGCGGCACTGGCACCGGCACGCTCTCCTCGAGCGCGACGAGGCGGCGCGAGAGCTTGGCCTGATCGATGTTGGCGAGCAGCATTTCCCGGCGCTTGGGCTGCTTGATCTCGCTGGCCCGCTCCAGGAGCTGCTTCAGGCTGCCGTATTCCTTGATGAGCGCGGCCGCCGTCTTCAGGCCGATGCCGGGCACACCCGGCACGTTGTCGGAGGTGTCGCCGATCAGTGCCAGGGCGTCGCCGATCTGCTCGGGCGCGAGGCCCTCCCACTTGGCGATGATCGCTTCGCGGTCGAGGTTGCGCTCGGGGCGGTAGCCGGGCTTGCCCTTGGCGCCTGACTCGAAATCGTAGAATCGGATCTTGTCCGAGACGAGCTGCATCAGGTCCTTGTCGGAGGACACGATGATGACCTCGGCGCCGCGCGCCTCCGCTTGGCGCGCGTAGGTCGCGATCAGGTCGTCGGCTTCGTAGCGCACCAGCTCGACCGCATGCAGCCCGAAGGCGCGCACGGCGTCGCGCATCAACGGCATCTGCCGCTTGAGGTCGTCCGGCGCGTCGGGGCGGTGGCCCTTGTAGTCGGGGAACAGCTCCTTGCGGAACGAGCCCTCGGACTTGTCGAAAACGATGCCGAGATGGGTCGGCTTCACACCCGCCGCACCCTCCTGAAGGAACTGCGCGATCTTGGTGCAGAACAGGCGCACCGCGCCGGTCGGCAGACCGTCGGAGGGCCGCGTGTTGTACTTCTGGTCCTGATTGATCGACTGGAAGTACGCTCGGAAGATGAAGGACGAGCCGTCAACGAGGATCACCCGGTCATCGGCGCAGACGGGCTTGGCCGGTTGCGGTTGCGTCTCTTCGGTCATCGGTCGAACAGCCATCGGCGAATGGAGGCCCAAAGGCGGGGCCGCCGATCCATAGAGCATTTTCGCCGCTACAGAACATCGCCCCGGCGCCGGGAAATGCCGCAGGTCCCCGGTTCTCTGGCCCCCGACGGCCGGCATGGCAGCGAGCCGGTCTTGTACATCGCGAAAGCACTCGAGCCGCGCGAGAGGCGAGACGCTTAAAAAATCGTCGAGCCCAGGTTCTATGTGCGCTCGTGCACCAGGCAGAATCGAGTGGCGGATTTTGCAGCAACCCCTTCTCAATCATGAGCTTTTTTGGCTGCGCGCAATGTCGCTGCATGAAAGTTCGAGTGCGGTCGGTGCTTTCGAAATATATCGATGGTGCACTGCGACAAACCGGCTATTGTCTCCGAAGAGTTCGGCACCAAATCCCGTTCATCGAAGACGGGTGACAGCCTATCCTGATCGATCGAAAGATCAGGCCAAGTGCATCTGCGCCCGCATGAATAGATATGAGGACCGATCATGACCCATCGCACCAAGATCACCGCTGCCCTCGCTCTGGCCCTCGGCCTGGCCGCGACCCCGAGCCTCGCTCAGGGCATCGCTTCCGACAGCGCCAGCTACAACCGTGACGGCACGCTCAACGTATGGGGCGCACATATCGACCCGGTGCGCGAGCGCGGCGGCCTCCTCGGCGGCGTCGGCAATGTCGTCGGCGGTACGCTTGGCGCCGCCGGTAACATCGTCGGTGGAACCGTGGATGCGGCCGGCAACGTCGTCGGCGGTGTCGTGGGTGGCACGGCCAATGCGGCCGACAGCATCGTCACGGGCTCGGTCCGCCGCCCGGCGGGTTACAGCGCCTATGGCGCACAGCCGGTCGATCGTGCCGGCGCCTACGGCCGTGCCGCCTACTGAGACCAGTCCACTCTTGAAGTTTGACGAAACGGCGGGGCGCGAGCCCCGCCGTTTTCTTGTGCGCTAGGCAACGGAAGGACGGTGAAGCTTCCCGTCGAAGGCCGAGACTCTGACGATCCTGTCCGGCTCGTTCGATCACCAGCATGGCACCGCGATCGAACGGGCCCGTGCCGACGCGGTGCGGACGGATGGCTTCGTGTGTCTGCCCGAGAACACGCTGCACGCTCTTCGGACGACCAACGAACCGGTGGTCCTTCAAGGCTACGGAAGCGGGCCGTTTGGCGTGAACGACCCGCATCCGGCCGACGACCCGAGCAAGGCGTAGAACTGATGTAGAGGGGCCGCCGTCAGGCGGCCGCCCCCACCGTGTCCGCCATGCGGGCGTCACGCGTGCCGAGCGGCTTTGGCGCGCCGACCGTGGTGTCCTTGGCAGTCTGGTGTTCGAGTTCGGCGTTGAGCTGCGCGCCGAGCAGCACGATCGTGGTCGAGAGCCAGATCCAGGTCATGAAGCCGATCGCGGCGCCGAGCGAGCCGTAAGTCTTGTCGTAGCTGCCGAAGTTCGAGACGTACCACGAGAACAGCAGCGAGCCGGCCAGCCACAGGAAGGCGGCGAACATACCGCCCGGCGTCACCCAGCGCCATCGCGGCGCGTCCCGGCTGGGACCGTAGCGGTAGAGCACGGCGAGCATCAGGATGACGATCACGAACAGGATCGGCCAGCGCAGCAGCGCCAGCCACCACGCGTCGCCCGACAGACCCAGAAACTGAATCGCGACCGGTACCGCGACGATGCCGGCGAGCGCGAGCACGACGAAGAGCAGCGCGCCCGCGGTGAAGGCCAGCGAAACAAGGTTGAGCTTGAAGAAGCCGCGTTGCTCGCGCTCGTTGTAGACGAGATTGAGCGCGTCGAAGACGTGTTTCACGCCGCCATTGGCGCTCCAGACGGAAAGGGCGATGCCGACGAGGGCGGTCAGCCCCAAGGTCGTATCCCCCTTCTCCGTCAAACGCTTCACCTGCTCGGCGACGATGTCGACGCCCCCCGAGGGAAGGACGCCGCGCAACGCTTCGATCTGGTGGTTGATGGTCGAGACGTCGGCAATCAGCCCGTAGACGGAAACCAGCGCAGCGATGGCGGGGAAGATGGCGAGGAGGACGAAGAAGGTGACACCCGCCGATACCAGGGTCAGGCGGTTCTCGCCAATATCCCGGTAGGTCCGCTTGAGGACATCCTTCCACCCTTCGACCGGCACCTCCGTCGGCTTGTCGGCGGACCGGCCTCGATCCTGCTCGGTCTGCGCGACCCGGTGGGCGTCGGCGCCCTCATGCGAGGGGGATTCCTTGCGCGCCCCATCGCCGTCCGACGCGCCGCGCGAGTGATCCCCGTCACGGTCCGCCGCACGATCCGCAGGATGTGCCGACCGGCGTGGGAGAGCGACGATCCCGAGGAGCGCCGTCGCCAGTGCCATGGTCCACAAAGCCGGGTAGCGGGGGTTGTCCGTCGCGGCAGCGGCGTCGGGAACGACGCGATCGGATGTAGGCATTGCGGGATTGGCTCCGTCCAGCGCGCGAAGAGGCGGCGCTGACAGCAACCCTTTGGCCCGACTTTCGGTTCACAGGGACGTGAGCCTACGGCCAAAAGCGTTTCGCCGCTGCGTATTCGACCGGCGCACTCATGAAAAATTCACATTCTCGCCAAGTTCTCGCCGGAACCGTTAAGATCGGCTCCGGTTGACAGCGCACCGGTCGAACGCGACCGCCTCGCTTCAGGAGCCGTCGATGCCTTCGACCCCGCGCCGCTCCAGACGACGCCTCGCGCTCGTCCTGGCCTCTTCCGCCTTCATCCTCTCCACTGCTGCCGGCGTTCACGCTCAAGAGGGCGGACTTGGCGGCTTATTTCAGCAACTCTTTTCCCCGCAGCGGGCCGCGCCCGCTCCGGTGGTGGCCCCGATTCAGGTTTACGGCGGCGGCGAGGTCAACGAGCGTTATCGTTGGCGCCGGCACCGCAGTACGGCGGATCGGAGCCGGCCGAAGGTGCGTTACGCCGCCCTGCCGAAAGATGACGGTCTCGGGATCAGCGGCAAACAGCCGGTCGATTTGAAGGCGATCGCCGCCAATCCGACCGCGGCACTCCTGCGCGACGAAACACTTCGCCCCGGCGACATCGTGGTCATGCCGGGCGGCCCGAAGGTCTTCAAGGGCCATGACGATCGCGGGCGCGGCGCCAAGGCGGCCCGCCACCGGATGAGCGACTTCGAGGATGTGAAGCACTCGCGCACGATCAATGCGAAGACCCGCAGCCAATTGATGGCGATGATGCTGCCACACGGCGCTATGCCGGCCGAGGAGGCCCGTAAAGTGCTCGCCAAAGCCCGCCGTCTGGCGCCGCAGGAGGCAATCGAGCCGCTGACCCGACAGGCTCGCGCCGAGACCGGCCCGAAACCCACCCGCATCATCAGCCCCTGGCAGATAGACCGTTAAGGTCCAGGCGAAGCAGCGAGAACCCGATCGGGCATCAAACGGCGGTCACAGGATGATCGACCCCAGCCCGAGAGGGATCCTGCTGAGCAGAACCCTCGAGACTCGTGCTGCGGACCATGCGCGATGGTGGCGGGGTCGATGGCTTGAGTTGTGAGGGCTATGCCTACGGCACTTCGTCCGAGCGATCATTCAAGCCACGCCGCAGCGTTCGGCGCTATCGCCTGAACCGCTCGGTCGCTCTGTCATTCTTGGGAAGGTATGATGGTGGAGCCTAACGGGATCGAACCGATGACCTCTTCCATGCCATGGAAGCGCTCTCCCAGCTGAGCTAAGGCCCCATCATTTTGGCCGTGACCGTCTCCGGTTTCTGGCCTCGCCGGCGGCGCTGAGTGCGTCGGCGATGAGCGGTTCTATACGGAGAGGATCGGCGGGACTCAACCCCTTTTTTGAGGCGGCGCGGAATTTTTGAGCCGCCTCCTCATCCCCCGCGGGGCCGGCACGAAACGTCGGTCGGCCAGCCTCAGCCCGACGGCGGATCGTTCGCGGAGTCCGAAACCCGGCCGGAACGCCAATCCCGGCTATGCCCGGCTACTGCTGAGCCCGAACGACGTAACGCTCCATCAGAAGCCCGATGGTGAGGCTGCCGAACACCCAACCGAAGAGATAAAGATAATCGATCTGAGCAGGGATCGTCGGGTCGTATCCCAGGCGCACCCATTCGATGAGCTGCGTGATCGGATTCCATTTCATGTAGTAGTAAATTTCATCGGGCATATAACATGCCATGAAATAAACACCGCTTGTCAAATACAAAGTCAGCGTTACCAAGATGTAGCCAAGCGCCCATCCTGGAAAGACAGAACAGATCCCGACATTGATTGTCCCGACACCGATACCGAGTGCGATCGCGGTCAGGTAGCCGGTGATGGCCATCGTCATGTCGGTGGGAACGGGATCGGCACCGAAGCAGATGAGCACGACACCAACGAGGCAGACGCCCAAGAAGCTGCTGACGATCTCGACAAGGATGCGTGCGACAACGGTATCGAAGCGCTTCACTTGCGGGAAGTACGTCAGCGGCTTGTGAACCATGTAACCTTTCATCACCTCGCGGGAGATGTACTGAAAGGCGAGAGCCGGCAAGGCGCCCGAGGCGACGAAGACCATCGAATCATCGCCCATGGGCGACTTGATTCCACGGAATGTCATGGCGCCGACGATGATGCCGAGATGCACGCAGGGCCAGAGCACCTGCACGAGGTAGCCCCAGTAGGTTCCGCCGAAGCGGCTGCGCATGTCGCGCAGCATCAGGGCGCTGAGGACGCGCAGGTAGACGTCGAGATGGCTCTGACGGCGCGGCAGGGACGAGGCGTAGGCGTTCATGGTATCCGTCGCAACGGGGCGGTCGCGCCGTTATGCTCGCCTGCAATCGCGACGAAATCGAGGACGGGTCAGGTCTCGCTGCGGCGGCCCGCCTCGTCCGTGCGCGAAGCGATGCGGTAGAAGGCCGCCAGCACCAGCAGGAAGACGATGGGGCCGAGCCACGGCCCTGCCCCGCCCAGCGCACCGGCCGCGAAGGCGAGGGAGCCGCCGCGTCCGCTCAGCGTATCGGCGGCGGCGAGCAGGACACCGACGACACTCTCGCCCACGAGGAAGCCCGAGGCCAGCAGCACGCCGCGGCGGCGTCCTCCGGCCCGCGTCGCCTCGCCCGCCCCGCGCAGCCGGCGCTCGGCGAGGCGTCCGACGAGGCCGCCGCAGGCAATCGTCACCACCACCTCCAGCGGCAGGTACATGCCGATGCCGACGGTGAGCGCCGGAAACGAACGGCCGCTGCGGCGCAGACGCGCCTCCACCGCAACGAGGATCGCCCCGAGTCCGGCCCCCGTCGCCACCATCGACCAGGGCAACTCGTTGCGCACGATGCCGCCGGCGATCTGTGTCATCAGTGCGGCCTGAGGTGCCGGAAGGGCGGCCGCCTCGTCCATCCCCTCTCGCGGCAGGGCACCGACGAAACCGTAGGCGTTGTAGAGCAGGTCGAGCAGGGGGGCGATCACCAGGGCCCCAACCACGACGCCCGCCGCCAGCGCCACCTGCTGGCGCCACGGCGTGGCATCGACGAGCTGACCGGTCTTGAGATCCTGAAGGTTGTCGTTGGCGATCGAAGCCGTGGTGACGACGATGGCCGACAGGAGCAGGACGGCGGCGACGACGAAGCGCTCGCCCTCCGGCCCGGCGGAGCGGCCGAGCAGGAGCGGGAGCAGTAGGGCGGCGAGGAGCGTCGTGAGGATGCCGATGCCGGAAATCGGGCTGGAGGACGAGCCGAGAAGGCCCGCGAGATAGCCGCAGGCGGCCGCCATCAGGAAGCCGAAGCCGACCGTGAAGACGGTGGCGACTGCAACCAGCGCGAAGCGCAGACCACCCAGTTCGGCCTCCGCGCTGAAATGGAAGAACAGCCAAGCCAGGGGCAGCGCGAGCAGGAGCGAGCTGCCCGCAACCCAGGTGATCGGCAGGTCACGCTCCTGGCGCGGCAACTGGCGCAAAGCCTTCCCGCCGCCCTGCGCCGCACCGAAGGCGGAACGGATGCTTCCCAGGATCGAGCGGCCGAGGGAGGCGACCGTCCAGATCGCGCCGACAGCGATGATGCCGGCGCCGATGAGCCGGACCTTCTCCGACCAGACCGCCCTCGCCGTCGCCTCCGCCGAGCCGGCGCCGGCCCCGTCCCCAAGGGCCGTGAGCAGCGGCACCGCGGCTCCCCAGGCCAGGGCGACGCCGGCCAGAAGGGCGAGGCAGGCGCCAAGCCCGACGAGATAGCCCACCCCGACCAGGGCGGGGGAGAAGCCCGTAGCGAGCCGAAACAGGGCCGGCCCCACGGCAAGGGTGGTGTGGAGGCCGTCGGCGAGGAGGCGCAAGCCGGTGGTGGCGAACCCGATCAGCCCGCCCGCTCCCGCCGCGCCCAGCAGGATGCGCAGACCGCCCCGGTCGCCGGCCTCACCCGCATGCAGCACTTCGGCCGCGGCAGTGCCCTCAGGATACGGAAGCCCGGCGCCCATCACCAGGGCGCGGCGGAGGGGGATCGAGTAGACGAGGCCGATCAGACCGCCGATCAGGCAGACGGCCGTCGTCTGCCAGAACGGGAAACCGTGCCAGTGGCCGATCAGAACGAGGCCCGGCAGGACCAGGATGACGTTGCACAGCGTGCCGGCTGCCGACCCCTGGGTCTGGACGATGTTGTTCTCGAGGATGCCGGACCCGCCGAACAGGCGCAGCAACCCCATCGACAGCATCGCCGCGGGAATCGAGGTCGAGAAGGTCACGCCCGTCTTCAGCCCCATATAGAGGTTGGCGGTCATGAACACGACGGTGATCACCGCCCCGAGCAGAAGCCCGCGCAGGGTGAGTTCGGCGGCATGGCGAGGGTGAGTCCCGCCGGCCTCGCCGTGCGGGGTTGAGCGTTCGTCGGATCGTGCGTCCACGGGCAGGCGTCTCCGGTGCCGCCCCGCGGCTCGGGACGTCGACATTTTGTTGGGAACCCAACGGGCCCCTCGTCCGATCCCCCGTCGTGACACGGCGGCGGCCAAGCTTGGGGCCGCTGCCAATCGGCGCGCGAACCCGCGGGCCTTACCTGCTGCAAGGAGAGAACCACGGATGAGCCGACCGGTGCGCCATGAGATCCCGCCGCGCTCGGGGGCGGCCTTCACGCTGGATCGCGGCCAGCGCCTCACCGTGATCGACCCCCAGGGCGAGCAGGTGGCCGACCTCGTGGCCTTCCGCCGAGACGATCTCGATGAGGTGATCTCCTCGGGCCGCACCATCGACTACGCCTCGCGCATCTTCCTGACGACGGGCGACCCGATCTACTCCAACCGCTCCAACGTGCTCCTGCGCATCGTCGAGGACACGGTGGGCCGGCACGACTTCCTGCTCACGCCCTGCTCGGCCGACACCTTCCGGATCATCTACGGCGACGAACACCCGCACCGGGGCTGTTTCGGCAACCTCGCCGAAGCGCTGGCGCCCTACGGGATCAAGCCGGACCGCATCCCGGTCGCCTTCAACGTGTTCATGCATGTCACCGTCGATGGGCAGAGCGGCGAGATCGCGGTGCGCCCACCGCTCAGCCAAGCCGGCGACCGGGTGAGTTTCGTGGCCGAGACCGACCTCGTCGTCGGCCTGACGGCCTGCTCGGCCCTGCAGTCGAACAACTTCTCCTTCAAGCCGATCCATTACGAGATCGAATCTTGAGGCTCCGCCGCGAAGACACGGTCATCAGCCGATAGAATACTGCGCTACGATGCCGCGGCGGATCAAGACAATACATAGATGAAACCGGCATCGTAGCCCTCTGGTTATCCCCAGACCCGGCGGAACAATGGTCACAGACTGAGGTTCCCCCGCGCAGTTCACCTTCTCCGAGGGTTGGCGGACTGCATCACGGTCGCCTTCTCTCCCACGATCTTCCCCGTACCGGGTCGACAGGCTCGGTCGCGTCGTTCGTTTGCCTGCGTTCCACGAGGTGTCATGCTGCTGCCTACCGACGACACCGGCCATCCGCTCGCTGAGCGTTTCCGGCACTTCATCCGCCAACAGCCCTTCCCTTGTGTCGGCGCCAAATCCGCTCTGTCCCGTGGCCAGCTGAAGGTTCTGGTCGCCCGAGACGTCGCCTCCGACAGCGACGACGCGCGGATCTATCCGGCGCTGCTAGCCTTCATCTGCCGCTATCGCGCCCGGCGCGACCAGTTCCAGAGCTTTGCCGTCGTGTTCGAAGGTCCGCACCACCTCTCCGAGGAGGCGTTCGAGGCCGCACTCTGGCGGCGGATGCAGTCGCTGTCCGACCGCGACAGCGAGCTGGGTCATGCCCAGGATCCGCGCGTGTCGGCCAACCCGGAAGACACGCATTTCTCGATGAGCCTCGGGGGCGAAGGCTTCTTCATCGTCGGGCTGCATCCCGGCGCGAGCCGCAAGGCGCGCCGCTTCGAGCACCCGGTGCTGGTGTTCAACCTGCACGACCAGTTCGAGCGCCTGCGGGCCGAGGGGCGCTACGACCGGCTGCGCGACTCCATCGTCGAGCGGGACGTGGCTTGGACTGGGTCAGTCAACCCGATGCTCGCGCAGCACGGCGAGCGCTCCGCGGCCCGGCAATTCAGCGGACGCGCCGTGCCGGACGATTGGGTCTGCCCCTACCACCGTCAGGAGGGAGCGGTGGAATGGGATGCGCAGCAGGTCGCGGCGGATCTGCGCTCCGGCGCCTTCCTCGCCGGACAGATGGAGGGTTGAGGATGACGATCGCCGACGCTCCATCGCATCCCGCGACCTCCCAGGAGCCGGACGCCCGCCATGAGGACCGCGAGGACGCGCTCCTCGCCCTCGCTCGCGCGGTGCGGGACACCGGCTATCGGTTCACCACCGTCACGCCCGCCACCCATGCCCGGGTGAACGCCCGGCCCGAGAACGCCCTCGCGCGATCGCTACGGGACGTGCTGGGCTGGAGCCGCCCGTTTCGCGACGGCCTGATCCCGGCGGAACTCACTGATCTGATGGAGCGGGCGGGCGTGCTGCACCGTTCGGAAGGGCCGGACGGTTCTCTCCTGAAGGCGGGGATTCGGCTGTCGAGCCTCGACGACACGTTATTCGTGCATGCGGCCTATCCGCCTTTGGCGGCTGATTCCGTGTTCTTCGGCCCCGACACCATGCGCTTCGCCGAGGCTGTCCTTGCCCATCTCGAAGAGCGGGCCAGGGCCGGGCATCCGGCGCCGCGGCGGGCGGCCGATATCGGCTGCGGCTCGGGCGCGGCGGGCATCCTCGTCGCCAAGCGGTTGCCGGAGGCCGAGGTCGTCCTCGTCGACATCAACCCGGCCGCCCTTCGCGCCGCGCGCATCAATGCGCGGCTCGCGGGCGTCGACAACGTGCGCCCCGTTCACAGTGACATGCTGAGCAACGTCGAGGGATCGTTCGATCTCATCGTCTCGAACCCGCCCTTCATGGTGGATTCCGGCGGTCGGGCCTACCGGCACGGCGGCGGACCGCTCGGAGCCGGGTTGTCGCTGCGCGTGGTCGAGGCGGCGGCCGAGCGATTGGCGCCGGGCGGCAGCCTTGTCCTGTTCACCGGCTCGGCCATCGTCGAAGGCCATGACGGCTTCCGGGAGGAGGCCAGCGCGATCTGCGCGCGGGCCGGTCTCGAGGTCTCGTACCGCGAGTTCGATCCGGACGAGTACGGCGAGGAACTCGACGATCCGGGCTATGCGGCGGCCGAGCGCATCGCGCTCGTGGTTCTCACCGCCACCCGCCCGACCGGACCGCAATGAGCGCGGCAGAGGCAGTGGCCAGCGAGCGTGCCGAATTCCTTCGGGACGCGCTCGCCGGCCTGTCGGGCGAGGTGAAGACCCTGCCCGGCAAATACCTCTGGGACGAGACCGGCTCGGACCTGTTCGACCGGATCTGCGCCCATCCGGACTACTACCCGACGAAGCGGGAAATGGCGCTGCTGCCGCGGGTCGCGGCGGAGGTGGCAGCCCTCGTCGGCCCAGGCGTCAGCGTCGTGGAATTCGGCAGCGGCGCGAGCCGGAAGATCAGAACCCTGCTCGACGCCCTGGAGGCGCCGGCCGCCTACCTCGCCCTCGACATCTCGGGAGCCTATCTCGAAGCGGCGATTGCGCGCCTCGCCCCGGATTATCCGGCCGTGCCGATGATTCCGGTCTGCGCGGATTACTCGAAGCCGATCCGCCTGCCGCCAGGGGCCGCCGTGCCGCCGATCCTCGGCTTCTTTCCCGGCACCAGCATCGGCAACTTCACGCCGGAGCAGGCGGAGGGCTTCCTGGCGCGGGCGCGGGAGACGCTGGGGCCGAGCCACTTCCTGGTCGGGGCCGACCCGACGCACGACCCAGCCCGCTTACGCCGCGCCTACGGGGAGGCGGGCGGGCTGATGCCGGCGCTACACCTCAACCTCATCGAGCGGATGAACCGGGAACTCGGCAGCGATTTCGACCGGAGCAACTTCCGCCACGAGGTACGGCTTGCCGACGACCCGTTCCGGGTGGAGGCCCATCTCGTGGCAAACCGGCCCGGCGCCTACCGGCTCGGCGACCGGACGATCCGCTTCGCGGCCGGCGAGAGCATCCGCACCGACACCTCCCACAAATACGCGCCGGACACGTTTCGAGCCCTGGCTTCGGCGCAGGGCTGGGAGCCGGTCCGCCTCTGGGTCGATGAGGACAGCGGCTTCAGCCTTCACCTGTTCCGGGCGCGATAGGTCCAAGCCGCTCAGGCACGGGCCGGCGCGTCGGCGAGATAGGTCAGGAGCGCGAGCCAAGTCGGCAGGCAGTGACGCCGCCGGTCGTAGCGGTCGATCACCGTCCGCCGGGCCGCCTCCCGCAGGGGCCGCCACCGTTCGGGTGTGCGGCAGGCGTCGATGAGCGCTTCCGCCAGCGCGTCGGCGTCGAAGAAATCGCGGACGATCCCGTTAACGCCGTCCCGCACCACCTCCCGTACCGGCGCAGTGTCCGAGGCGATCACGAGGCATTCGCACGCCATCGCCTTCAGGAAGACCCGCGAGAGCGAGAAGGGATAGGTGTAGGCGACATGAGCCGTGGCCACCGAGAGGGCGGCCACCATCTCCGCGTGCGTGAGCCGGGGGAGGAAGTGGAGGCGTTCGAGATCGAGCCGGCCCTCCAGCTCGGCCAGCATGCGGTCCTTCCACGTCTGCGACTGGGCCCCCTTTGCCGCGCCATTCCCGCGCCCGTCGCTCCCGACCACCAAAATCTCGGCCTGGGGCACGGCTTCGAGCAGCGCCGGCAGGGCACGCATGAAGGTCGGGAAGCCGCGCAATGGCTCCAATTGCCGAGCGATGAAGGTGATGACCGGCCAAGCCTTGGTCAGCTTGCGCCCATTCGGCAGATGCACGACGGCATGGGGATCGTAGCGCACCTCGTCCGTGTCGATGCCTTCGTGAATCACGCTGGCCTGCGCCCGCAAGCCCGCCGGCAGCAGGCTGCGCTGGAACTCCGTCGGGCAGACCAGCCGCTCGGCCTCGGCATAGGCCATGGCCAACGCCGCGTTCCCGGCGCGGTCGCGCACGCGGTCTTCGAGGTTAGGCGGGCGCGTCCACTCGGAATCGAAGCCGAGCGCATCCCCGTCCGCCCGGTAATACGGCGCGTAGGCGAGCCGACGCGCGCGGGGGAAGACTTGGTTGAGTAGCAGCGATTCCCCGCGCCCCGGATGCCCGACGATGACGGCCGGGTCGAAGCCGTGTTTGCGCAGGTCGAGCGCGCATCGCAGGGCGGCGGTGGCGTTGATGAACGCCGCTTCGGTCGGATGGGCCAGCGGAAACAGGCCCGGTGTCACCTTCCGCCCCGGACGCCACCGCAGGATCGGCAAGCCGGCCAAGCCCGGCGCGGCCTCTCCGGCGATGGCCGCGCAGCGATGCCCTCGATCCATCAGCGCCTCGGCGAGAAAGCCAAACGGGCCTGGGAAATGGTCGTGAACGAACAGAAAATCCGTCATTCCGGAGCGCCGGTACCCTCTCGTCCAACCGGCGCAACGCAGCGGGCGCTGACATGCGCCTTCTTCTGCACCAAAGGGTTGAGCGGCTCAGCCGGGGCAATTCATCCGCGTCGGCGCTCCGCCAGTGCAAAAAATCTGCTTCGGAGGACGGCGCTTCATCGCGGAAGCAGATGCCGCAGCCGATCAAGCGAGGCCTTGCTCGCGTTGCAACGGCGCGGCGCCCGTGCGGCAAAGCGCGGCGGCGTGAATTTTGGGACGTACAGTCAATGCGTCGAGAGAGTTCGCGGTTAGCTTCCGGGACCAGTCAGCCAGACGTCACCGTGAAGAATGACCATGTGTGGAAAAGAAACCGTCCAGTATGGACGTCCTCGGCGCCGCCGGCACGAGGCCTGGATCTACCGGCGCTCGACGCGCATCGTGCCGCTGTTGCTTCGCGGCAAAGAGAAGACCGATCGGGCCGGAGATACGAGGCTTCAGCCCAGCGATAACGGCAATGCGGCGGTACGGGACGCCTCGAACCGGTACGAGCCGCGCGATCGGCAGGCGTCGCTCGCATCGCGGTGAACCGCGCGGCGGGGCCCAAGGCCCCTCCCCTCCGGCGCGACAGATGTCAGCGCGGCTCCCTCCGCGCCTTCGCCCAGGCGGCAAACAAGTAGCCGACGCCGCTCAACCCCAGGATGCCGGCGATAATGCCGAGCCAGATCAACCCACCTTCCATGTCATTCCCCGCTCATGCCTGAACGAGGAACGCGGATCGAGCTTCTGGTTTCAGTTTTCGCCTGCACCGGACAATGCGGTTCGTCCGCACGCCCCCGCAGCGGGATGTTCAGGCGCGGAGCCTGCATCGATCGCGGACGAGCTTCGAGACAGAGGTGTTCCGTCGGAAACGCTTAGTCGGAGCCGGCAGGCACTGGTGGGCCCGCCTCTGAACCATCCTGCGCCCGGATTGGTGGGCGGTGACGGGCTCGAACCGCCGACCCTCTCCGTGTAAAGGTGAAGAACGATCCACTCATATGCGCTCGGGGCGCAGAATAGTGCATCATTTCCCTTTAGGACCCTCTCACGGATCGTGGCATAAAGCTGCGGGCGAGATTGCTTGCTGCACCCCTAATGCGCCCCGAGACCCTGATGGCCCGCCGTGCTGTTGCCGAGAACTTGGTGCGCCTGACGCGCTCTGCGACTACCAAGCTGGCCCTGGTACCAGGGCAGGCCGAGCGGGTTTGGTGGGATGCCGAACTCCCCGGTTTCGGCTACCGGCTTCGCGGCGAGCGGGCGACATGGGTGGTACGGCCTCCACGCGGTGGGGGGCGCTCATCCCTCATCACACTCGGCGCGGTAGGCCTCATAGACGCCACCGATGCCCGGCGATTGGCACGTGAGCATCTGTTAAAGGCTGCGCTCGGGGAGGACACACGGTCGGCGCGGCGTGTCGAACGTGCCGAGCGGACCAAAGCCGCGCTCACGGTCAAGGAGGCCTTCGACCTGTATACCGCCGCCGCGGAGGGGCGATTGCGGCCGTCCACCCTCGCGAACCTCCGCACACATCTCAATCAGCATTGGCTGGTGCTTCACGCCCTGCCTCTGGCCTCGGTGCGGCGGGCGGATGTGGCTGAGCAGCTGCGAAAGATCGCGCGGCCGGCCCCGGATGGGTCTGGGCCGCAGGCCGCGCTACGGGCACGCCGCACGCTCTCGACAGTCTACGTCTGGGCGATCGGAGAAGATTTGGCGGAGAGCAATCCCGTCACCGGCACGAACCCGCCCGCTGTTGAAGTGCGTCGCGAACGGGTGCTCACCGACGATGAGCTTTCCGCGGTGTGGCGGGCCTGCCCGCCGACTGGAGACTATGGCCGGATCATCCGCTTGCTCGCCCTGACCGGCGCCCGCCGCGACGAGGTCGCGGAGCTTCAATGGGGCGAGATCGATACGGCTGCCGCGGTGTGGCGCCTACCGGCCGCTCGGTCGAAGAATGGGCGGCCTCACGTGGTGCATCTGAGCGGGCCGGCGCTGGACATCCTCGCGGCGACGCCGCGCATCGACGGCAGGCTCTACGTTTTTGGGGGCGGGAGGGGGCCGTTCTCGGGGTTCTCGAAGTCCAAGGCGCGGCTGGACCGCCAACTTGGCTTTGGAGAGCCATGGGTGGTCCACGACCTTCGACGGACGGTCGCGACGGGTATGGCGCGCCTTGGGACGCCTATCGAGGTCGTCGAGAAGGCCTTGAACCACGTGAGCGGCACGTTCGGCGGCATCGTCGGGGTTTACCAGCGCCATGACTACGCTGCAGAGCGTCGGGCTGCGCTGGATGCATGGGCGGCTCACGTGCTGAAGCTGGCAGAGACGGGACCTTCCGGCTCCACCTAATTTCCATGTGGAATTTAGATGGACTGCAAAAGGCGCTCTTTGCACTTGTCTGATCTAATCTGACGCGCTAATTAGATCGAAGTTCTATTTCAATCCTGACCTGCCCTCGAACTGGGTGCAGGTGGCGGATAGGTCCACGCCTCAGCGTAGGGCCGAACCCCAGTTCTCGACGCTAGAACTGGAACCTCCATGTCTCCGAACATTAATGCGGGCGAGAGCTGCCCGGCTGATAACCGCGTGGTCCGCTTCCGCGATGCCTGCGCCGAGGCGGGTGTCAGCATTGCCACGATGCGGCGGTATCTCTCGGCCGGGCGCGGCCCCCGTCTCGTGCGGCTCAGCGAGCGCGTCCACGGGTTCCGGCGCAGGGACCTCAATGCCTGGATTGAGGATCGCACTGCCGGCTAGGCTGATCTTGATCCAGAAGTAGATCAACAGATCACCTCCCCTAACTCTTAGGGTACGTCATTTGCCCTAATCATCTCCCATGCACATCTATCTGTTTGCAGAAGCAAACAAGGTGGCATGGTGATGATCGAGAGCAAAGAGAAAGAGTTCTATACCCGTAAAGAGGTTCAAGAGCGCCTCGGGTGCTCTCTGGCTTTCATCGACAAGCGCCTTCCGCGCATCAAGATCGGCGGCAAGATCTTCGTTCCTGCTGTCGACCTTGAGCGACTGCTGAAGGGGGAGCGGGTCGATGCTGCCGCGTGAGCCCCTCCACGAACCCTGCCACTCACCGGGCGCATCGGCCGATGGTCGTGTCACCCGTCAGTCGCTGGCCCATGTCTGCTTCAGGATCACGCCGGAGGCGTTCGACGCCTTCCGCCGTGCCGGGTTCGGGCCTCGATGCTCCGGGTCTGGCGATCGGACCTTCGCCACGGATGCCGCCGTCGATGCGTGGTTCGGCTCACCGTGGAGGAGCCGCGAGAGGGAAATGCTCGCCGAGCTGCAGCACCTGCACCCGGCCTAGTCGAGACAACAAAAAGGGCCTGAGGCGTCCCGCACCTCAGGCCCGAATTAATCGCCGCAACTCCTCGCAGGAACTGCTAGCAAATGAATATGGATCATCGCGTTACTGAAGGCAACGAAACGCTCAGTTTTCTTCGTCATCTTTTTCTCGGTGCTTCGACAGGCACGATCGTGCTCTGGATGAAGCAGACGAAGAAGTCCGAGCACTTCGCGTTGTCCGATATCGAGAAGGCCGCGGCCCGCGCTGTCGAACTGGCGGCGGCTGGTGACGTCTACGCCGGTCGCGGCCTCCAAACCGAAACGCTCAAAGCCGGCAAGCGCGGGGTCGAGGCCGACGTTTGCTTTGTGTCCGGCCTCTTCGCCGACATCGACCTTCGGGGCGGTGCCCACTCGGCCGACGCCACGAGGCTGCCTGGCGACGCGGACGAGGCTATGAGCCTGATCGCAGAGGCTGGTTTGCCGGCCCCGACGCTCGTCGTGTTCACTGGCGGCGGCGTCCATGCGCATTGGACCTTCACCAATCCCAGGATGATCGAGACCTCGGAGGATCGCGCCGAGGCGAAGGTGCTGTCCGAGGCGTGGCAGGCTCGCTTGCGGCGAACGTTCTCGGCTCATGGCTTCATCCTCGACGGTACCGCCGACCTCTCCCGCGTCGTTCGCATTCCTGGCACCGTCAATCGCAAGGGCAATGGCTCAAGCCCTGTCTGCATCATTTACAACAGCGATCGGATCGAGGAAGCGGCGGCCGTCGCCCTCGTCGTCGGCAAGCTGCTGCCCCGGCCGGACGTTACCGCGCCGAAGGATGGCAAGGTCACCGATCTACTGGGCGTGGGCTCGTTCACCAGCTCGCGCCTGCCCGAGTTGGAGCCGCTGCTCACCGGCTGCGCCTTCGCCCGGCACTGCATCGAGCATGTCGCCACGCTGTCCGAGCCGCACTGGTACCGCTGGCTCGGCCTCTGCGGCCGGTGCGAGGACGGCTACCGCTTGGCCCATGAAACGAGCGCGGCCTACCACGGCTACACGCCGGAGGGGACGGACGCGAAGCTCGCCCAGGCCGTCACCGCGTTCAAGCCGATGACCTGCCAATGGGCGAGCGGGGAGTTCGAGGGCTGCCGGACGTGTCCGTTCTTCGGCACGACCCATTCGCCGATCGCGCTGGGTTACCAGAAGACGTCGGTCATCGCTGCGCAGGCCGACGCGGTCTACGACCTCGAAACCGATCGCTACTACGTGCCCTCCACCGGAGAGGTGGTGCGGCCCAAGGCAGTGCAGGCGCTGAACCGCGCCAAGGTGGGCCGCGATCCCCTCGACCAGATGCATGCGGCCGCTACCATGCCGATGGTGCGTCGGCTGGACTATCTGCCGGGCGACACCCGCCTCATGATCGCCGGTGAGGTCGGGCGGCCTGTTGCGAACATGTGGCGGCCGGAAGGCGTGATCCCGGCCGAAAGCACGGACGGCGCCGAGCCGATCCTTCGGCACTTCGACTATCTCTTCCCGAAGGCAGCCGAGCGCGAGCACGTCCTCGACTACCTCGCTCACATGCTTCTGCACCCGGGTGTGAAGATCGCTCACGGCCTCATGGTGACCGGCCCTCAAGGGACCGGCAAGACGACGATCGGGATCATCGTTCGGGGGCTCATCGGCGATCGCAACGCTCGCAAGGTCGAGGGTGACGAGTTGGCCGACAAGTGGACCTCGCGGCTCGTCAACGTGCAGGCGTTGGTGATCGAGGAGGCGGCCCACGGCCAGCGGTACGAGATCTACGAGCGGTTCAAGGAACTGTTCACCGGCGAGACCTTCACCGTTCAGGATAAGCAGGTGCCGCTCTACAGCGGCCGGTGCCCGCGTGGGGTGCTGCTGCTCACCAACCATGAGGCGGCGATCACCGTCACGGGGAACGACCGGCGCTTCCATGTGAGCGAGACAACGGAGGTTCCGGCCCCGCCCGACTACTTCGCCGCCCTCTATGCCGCGCTCGATGACGGCGTGACGCTGCCGGCCTTCGCCGCTTGGCTCATGCAACGGGACATTTCGGCCTTCAATCCGAAGGCCAAGCCGCCGATGACCGATGCCAAGGTCCGGGCGCAGGATGCATCGCTGACGCCGACTGCTGATGCTCTGAAGACCCTCCTCGCTGGCGGCGTGGCTCCCTTCCACCGGGACGTGACGACCGTCGAGGAGGTACGCGCTGCCCTGCTCTCTTCCGGCTACTTCCCTGCTACGGAGCGCCTGCGGACGGGTAAGGTCACAGCGGCAATCAAGGACGTCGGCGGCAGGCGGCTCAACGACGGCAACGACATGCGGCTCCCCGGTGGCGCGAAGATCAGGCCGTGGGCGATCCGCGATGGTGCTCGGTGGGCGGCGGTCGGCTTGGATGAGATCAAGGCCGAATACCTGCGGTCGCCCGGCACCTCTCGTCCTGCCGGTCGCTCGGAGGCGGCGAATGTCGTGCTGTCTTTCCCCGCTCAGCCGGGCGAGCCCGTCTACCGTCACCGGACGCTTGAGGATTACCTCCAATCGGTGGAGGCGGCCGGTGCGGCCTGATCCGTCTCAGGTCTCACGTCTCACAGGCGTGCAACCCTCCCGCTCCCTCCTACTGTCTCTCTCTCTATCCTCTCACTTCATTTTCCCCATCAAAATAAAAGGGTGTGAGACATGAGACATGAGACAGCGGAAGGCGCTCCAAAAGCAGCTTTCGACCAGACCCCTTCCGCGCACGGTGGCGCTACTATCAAGAAGCTCGCCACCACCCTGAGCGATCTTCCTCACCCCTCCGAAATCGCTCTCGGAGACCACCGCCCTTGGTCCGTGATCCCCACAAGCTCGGTGGTTGCCCTCCTGGGGGTCGACCGGGGCAATTGGGGGACGTGGCGATGTCGAGGCATCGGACCGTCTGAACTGCCCGTTTCTTGGTTCAAGCCGGCCTCTGGACGGCCCTGCTACTACCGGATCTCCGACATCCTCGGCTGGCTCGCCAGCCGGCATGGCGAGCCCTTCGACAGCCGGGCCTACATGCTCGACTTCATGCGCACCAATCTGGGGTGCAACTTCGCGACCTCGGAGTGGGTGCGGCGCTTGGCTGAGCGCGACGGCCCAATGCAGGGCTCGGTGCGTTTCACGCCGGCCGGCTTCCGCGACTACCTCAACAGCTTGTCGTCGGTGTAGCTTCGACCGGATGACCCTCGAGACAGCAGATACCATGGACCGTCCCCGCCGCGTCGCTCTGCCCTGGTACCGTGCGGAGGACTACTCCTTCCTGCGAACCGGCCTCGCCGATGGTGCGAAGCTGCCGGAACGGCATGGGGCCTGGCTACTCGCCACCGAGCAGGTCGAACAGGTGGTTCAGCGCAGTGGGGTCGAGGTCGTGCGCGTGACGATCGAGCCGGACGACTTCCTGGCTTGGTGCAAGCGCGTCGGCTTAGTGAGTGATGGTGCGGCGCGCAGCAGGTACGCAGCCGAGATCCTTGAGACCAGGGAGACGGGCGCCCCTAGACGGCTGTAGGTCAGTGCTCAGCCAGGACAGCTTGACCCCACCACCTGGAAGCTCAGCCTCGCGCGCGACCTCGGGCAGGAGGAGACCGACCCGGACCAGGTGCGGAAGTGGGCGCACGTCTACGCCCAGACGCTCAACCCCCGCCCTCCTGGTGGCGTGGCGTTCACCCCGGCCGGCTTCCGGGACTACCTCGCACCCCTGTTATCATTCAAGTAAAAGCAAAATTTTCCGAAAGAATACACGGCATATAGTGTTTATTAAGGTGAGTTAATATCTGTGAAAAAGGACCCACGGATGGCTTGTAGTTTGTTTGTCAAGTAGTTTATTGAGTTTGTTCGTGTGATTGTTTGATTGACCAACAAGGTCAGGCTTTGCCATGAAGCGTGTCGTTAGCCAGTACGGTCGTACTGGTCACCGACACAGAGGCACCGACCATGGCCGAAGGGCGCTTCGTCAGCTACCTGCGCGTCTCCACCAAGCGGCAGGGTGACAGCGGCCTCGGGCTGGAGGCGCAACGCAAGGCGGTGAGCGACTTCCTCAACGGGGGCCGGTGGTCGCTGGTTACTGAGCTGGTGGAGGTGGAGAGCGGCAAGCGGGCGGACCGGCCAAAGCTCACCGAGGCCTTGCGCCTGTGCCGCCTTCACAACGCCATCCTAGTGATTGCGAAGCTCGACCGCCTCAGCCGTGACGCTCACTTTCTGCTTGGTCTCCAGCGGGCCGGTGTACGCTTCGTCGCGGCCGACATGCCCGAGGCCAACGAGATGGTCGTCGGGATCATGGCCGTTGTGGCGCAAGCCGAACGCAAGATGATATCCGCCCGCACGAAGGCCGCTCTCGCGGCTGCGAAGGAGCGAGGCGTCAAGCTTGGTGGTCCGATACACCACCTCCCGGCGCAGGCCGGCAGAGCGGCTGAAGCCTCCGCCTCGGTGCGGTCTCTGAAGGCACAAGACCGGGCTTCGGATCTCGCGCGAGACATCGCAGAGCTGCGCTCTGAAGGGGCCTCATCGTTGCGGGACATCGCTGCCGGCCTTGGCCGGCGCGGCATCACCACGCCGCGAGGCGCCGCCTGGACTGCCACCGCTGTGAGACGTGTTTTAGGCAGGATCGACAGCCTTCCAGAACCGAGCCGTCGCTGTGATACGGCATAAAAGTTCCGTCGTCGCGAGACCTTAAATCTCCGTGCACAAGCAGCCTCGCAGACCAAACGGGGGGTTTAGATCATTCTTCCTCGTTCCACGATTTGTATCTCACCCTCACTGAGATTTTGCAGTACTCGACGAGCGCGATCTAACAGCCAATCGAACCCAACCGTCACAAGCTTGTGCCTTGCCTCATTTGTGGCAGAAAGAGCACGTGCCTGCACGTCAGTCAAAGACCTCTGTAGACCGATCACAGCCATCTTGTCTGCGGGACGATAGTTTGGGAATACACGCCTCGCCTCGCCAATTCGTTCATTCAGGAATGTTGCATAGTCGTTTACTTGTTTTTCTGCATGCGTGGCCTCAGCCGCAAGCTGACCGTCCTGTCTGATTAGTAGCTTACCGGGCGTTTCAATCTCTACAACGAGGTAAGTGTCATCCGCTCGTTGAAGCACGAAATCAGGCTCTTCCGCTCCGTGGAGATCTGGCTGGCTCCACGCTCTTACTACCATCGGGTCTAGCATCTGTGGGTAAGCAGTAAAAAAGGCCTGGAATGCGGGCTCATTATCCGCGTCAGTGACAAGCATTTCTTCAAAGCGGTCGAGCACCGCCGGCCCAAACTTCAGCCATTTCGATGATATGGCAGAAGTCAGAATGTAGGGAGCATCTGTTCCACCCATCGCGTAATGGATAAAAGATTGACTTATTGGGATTATCAAATCCTCTGTCGGAATTTGCATTACCATGCTAGTCAGCGCGCGACGAGCATCGGGCCGGTCCTCATCCGATAACTTGATATTGACAATTCTTGCAAGTTCTTCTCCAATCATGATACTGGGCGGCACACAGCCCTTCTCCGCTATTGCAGATAGTACCGTTAGCGCTGCGGACTTGATTTTTACGCTGTCACCGGAGAGTGCAATGCGCACTATTTCGGCAAAGCCGTCTTGGCGCCATGCCGCAAGTGAGGCATACGCCGGCAATATTTCGTCTAGGCCATCACCATTAACTGCAATCTCAGTAATGTGATCTCGTGCCGCACGACCGCCGTCTTGAACGGCGCTCAATAAGTGAGCAAACATTTCTGCATAATAGTTGGCCACTTTTGCACCTCTAGATTTACGAAACTGCTGTCATTTCGCCGCCGCTGCCGATATCAAGCGTTTGTAAAAGATTGATGCTAGCGCAACCTATAGATCCGCCGCTTCTCAAACCGGCCGCGGTTAGCTGATATCTCCCAGCTATAACAAACGCCGGCTGAGCACGCACGCAGAGGTGAGGGCTCTCCTTCGTTGATGGGAATGCGACCGGGCTGATACCTGTTTGGCTTACTTGCCCCGCAACCGGCCGCAGCCCACCTTTCACCCATGACCCACCACCTTCCCGCCCTGGCCCGCCAAGCGTCGCAGGCGTCGGCCGCGATC
Source organism: Methylorubrum sp. SL192 (assembly GCF_026672325.1). Classification (NCBI taxonomy): domain Bacteria; kingdom Pseudomonadati; phylum Pseudomonadota; class Alphaproteobacteria; order Hyphomicrobiales; family Methylobacteriaceae; genus Methylorubrum; species Methylorubrum sp. SL192. Next base: position 1,627,444 of record NZ_JAPPQV010000003.1, on the reverse strand, counting down.
CGTTCCGGACGAGCGCAACGGCGGGCCGCCGACCTCGCCCCCGTCATCACCGAGCTGCGCACCGGAGGCGCCGCGTCCCTGCGTGCCCTGGCGGCCGGCCTGAACCAGGCCGGTATCGCACCACCTCAAGCGCTCCAGTGGTCCCCTGTTGCGGTGAAGCGGGTGCTGGATCGCATCGAACAACTAGCTTCGACTTGATCTCCACGTGGAAAGCACCGGCATTGCTCCGACTTAATCAAGGTCGGCGTATTGCATCGTCTGTTACAGTAACCATCTCTCGCTTGGCGCCAATGCTTGAGCGAGAACAAGATGACCACTCAATCTCCCGTCCCGACCATCAGCATCAAGATCGGCGAGACGCCGCACGAAGTGACGATGTACTTCGGCCGCCTCGATGAGCTGGCCGAAGTAGTCGGCAGCTTCGAACGGCTCCCCGATGTGGATTTCCACGCGCCCACCCGGCAGGCGGTCCTGGATATCTGCCTGGCTCCCCGCGACGAACGCGGCCGGCGGATCGAGGGCGAGACCGTGAACCTCCACCAGCTCACTGTCGAAGACGGTGAAGCGGTCCTGGACTTCGTGAAGGACCACCTCTCGGATTTTTTTCTCGGGCGGCTGGAGAAGCACCTGCGCAGCCTCGCGGCGGACGGGGAGCGGCTGACGAATGTCGGATCCTCGCTGACTGGCTTGGCGGGCTCAGCTTCCGAGACACCGTAGTTTTCACGCTTGGTGTTAAGCCGAGCGCCCTGCCGGTCGTGTATTGGTCGCACACATTAGAAGACCTCATCACGCTCACAGACCTGAAGGTCCAATTCGAAATGGTGAAGGCCATGTCCTTCACCGAGAGCATGATGTTCACTGCCGGCAACATCTTCGGTGCGAAGCAAACCGCGCCGACCGATGAACTTACCAGCAAGGATGACATGCTGGCATTCGCGAAGATGGTCAATGGCTAGCAGCGGCGACAACTCTCAGGTGGATGTCGATATCGTCGTGGACGATGCGACCCTGAACAGCGGCCTCCAGCGCACGGCGCAGTACATCCGCGAGACGGTCCAGGGCGCTCGCGCGCTCCAGGACCAGTTCGCGGGCACGGTGCGAACCGTAGAACCGCTGCTGGCATCCGTCACCAGGCTCCGCACCGAGCTGGCCGCCTCGCGCACGGGCGGCGACCTCCAGGCCGGGCTCCGAGACCAGCTCCGCCAGGCCGAGACCGACCTTCGGACGGCGACCGCTGCTCTGACGGCGGCCCGACAGGCGGCATCGTCCCCAATACCAGCCCCCCGTTCCGGTGCTGGCTCGGGCGGTGCCGGTGGCACTCCGCCGGGTGGCTTCCCCGGCGGCGGTATCCCGCCCGGTGCCGGCGGCGCGGGCGGTGGCCTGTTTGGCCTCCAGGCTCAGATCGCGGCCAACTACGCGACCATTGGCGCGGGGATCACGGTGCTGCGCACCGGCCTCCGGGACATCGCTGAGTTCGATGACCGGCTCCGGCAGTTCCAGGCCATCACCGAGACCACCAACACCGAGATGGCGGGCTTCCGGGACCAGCTCCTGGCCGTCGCCGCCACCTCGCGCTTCAGCGTCACCGAGCTGGCGGGCGTCTCCATCCAGCTCGGCCAGATCGGCCTGTCCGCGAAGGGCGTCGGCCAGACGCTGAAGCCGGTTCTGGACCTCGCCGCCGCATCTGGGTCCACCCTCCAGCAGTCGGTGGAGGCCATCACCTCGGTGCTCGGGGCCTACAATCTGGAGGCGGCGCGCTCGGGTGACGTGGCCGACGTGTTCGTGGGTGCCCTGAACCGCACCAAGCTCGGGATGGATCAACTCCAGCTCGGCATCTCCTATGCCGCCAACGTGGCGCGCGACAGTGGGGTGTCGTTCACCGAGCTGACGGCGGCACTCGGCGGCATGGCGCAGGCCGGCATCAAGTCGGGTTCGACGCTCGGCACCGGCCTCCGGCAGTTCTTCCAGGAGTTCACCGCCCCCACGGACAAGCTGAAGGAGGGCCTGCGCCAGGTCGGCCTCAGCATGGCCGACGTGGACCTCCGGGCCAACGGCCTCATCGGCGTCATCGAGAACCTGCGCCGCGCCGGCTTCGGCACCTCCGAGGCCCTGCGCTCCCTGGACCTTCGGGCCGCCTCCGCCTACTCGGCCATGCTCGGCCAGGTGGACGTGATCAAGCGGCTTGGCGGCGACCTCACCCTGTCGAACGCGGCGGCGGAGGGCGCGGCCAAGGCGAACGAGAGCCTAACGGCCAGCCTCACCCGGTTCGGGAACGTCGCCTTCGGTCTGCTGGACAAGAGCCTCCGGCCAATGGTCACCGGGCTCACCAGCGCAGTGGACGGGGCGTCCGCGCTCACCACCGCCGCCGACAAGCTCGGGGTGGTGCTCCCCATCGTCGGCACCGGGCTTGGCACCATCGCGGTGGCCGCCGCCGGCCTGCGTCTCGGTGCGCTCGCGGCCAGCCTCGCCCCTCTGCTGGCGGGCCTCGCCAACCCGGCGGTACTGGCCATCGCGGCGACCGGCGCGGCCATCGGTGGCGGTGCCTACCTCGCCCGCATCCTGTCGGACACCGAGCGCGCGAAGGAGGCCCTGGACCAGGTGCGGGCCGTCCGCAACGAGGTGCTGTCCCAACAGCAGAGCATCGAGACCGGCATCAGCGGGCTGGACCAGCAGCTCGGGCTCCTGCTGGAGCGTCGGGAGAAGCTGAACGCCGACCCGGTGCTCCGCCGGAACACCATCCTGGAGGCTCAGAAGGCGTTCGGCGACCTCGGGCTGTCCATCTCGGCCAACGCCGCGTCGATTGATGAGCTGATCGCGGCCTACCGGCGGCTGCGCACCGAGCTTCAGTCCCAGAACACCGAGCTGTTGCAGCGCCAGTTCGCGGTGACCGCGAAGGAGCTTGATGCCCTGGTCACCAAGGGCAACGTTGATCGGCGGAGCGCGGACCAGCGCATTGCCGACGCGCTCGGCGGCGGCCAGGCGGACTATGCGGATCCTCGGTTCCCGGTGAAGGCGTCGGCCGGGCCGCGGTCGGACGATGCCGCTCTGGCGCGCTCCGGCCTCACCGCCCTGAAGCCCCTGCTGGACGTGATCCGCAACCCGGCCTCGCTCGGCCAGGATGATCCGCTCGGGGTGTCTCGTTACCAGCAGCTCATCCTTGATGAGCGCCAGCGGCTGGAGCGCGAGGCCGCGCCGCTCCGCCTGGATGCATCGAACCCCCCTCGCCTGGCGGCCATCACCGATACCCTGGACCGGCTCGACAAGATCGCGGCCCTGTTCGCGGACGCGGTGAAGACCAACGCCGGGGCCATCGCGGCGCAGGGCAAGCTCACCGAGCTGTCGGCCCGCGCCGATGTCTCCCGCCTCCAGCAGGCGCCCGAGTTCCAGGCGTTCGGCCAGCGTGCGGCCGACCTCCAGGCGGGGCTGACCGAGCGCAGCCGAGCGTTGGACACCGACCGGACCCTCACCGGCACCGAGAAGAAGGACCGGATCGTCGCCGCGATCCGGGAGACGCAAGCCGACGCTGCCACACTGGAGGCCGAGTTCGACCGGTATCTCGGTGAGCTGCGCGCAGCCGGCGCGGCCGACAAGACGGTGACCGAGGCCGGCGCGCGGATCACCGACCAGCTCAAGAGCCTCCGGCGCGGCGTCACGAAGGAGCTGGACGAAATCGCCTCCAGCATCCGGCCCGACCTGACGCGCGAGTTGCAGGCCGAGCGGAAGGCAACCGCCGCCCAGATCGACACGCTGATGAAGCGGGCCGGGGTGACCAGGGACACGGCCGAGCCGGGCGAGATCGAGGCACAGGTGAAGGCGCTGGTAGAGCGTCAGCGGGCCATCGCCCGGCAGCTTATCGAGGCCGAGACCGCCAACCCGGACGAGGTGGAGCGCCGGCCCGAGCTGCGCGAGCGCCTGGCCGCTGCGAATGAGGAGCTGGACGCGCGCCTGGCCGGCTACACCGACCGCGTGGCGGAGGCCCGGCGGCGGATCACGGAGAGCCTGCTGGCCTCTCAGGAACGGGCGCTCGGCCGACAGAAGGCCGTGCTCGATGCACAGGTGGCAGGGCTCGAAAAGCAAATCCGCGATCCGGCCACCACAGTTGACAAGGCGGCCGAGCTGGCCGCCAAGGTGCGCGAGCTGCTTCAGCAGGGCATCAACATCGTGGACCAGCAGGGCCAGCTCCGGCTGGCTCGCGAGGCGGTCACCGCGCCCACCGGCTTCAACCGGACCCCGGCCCTGTCCGAGACCGGCAACGCGGTGGCCCGCCAGATCGCGGACACGGCGGAGGGTGCCGGCCGGAATGACCGGCTTCGCACGCTCCTCCGGTTTGGCTCCTTCGAAAGCGACTTCAACCCGGCGGCGGTCTCCTCCACCGGGGCGCGCGGCGTGTTCCAGTTCACCAGAGGCACAGCCTCCGATTTCGGCCTGTCGGACCCCACCGACGTGGCTCAGTCGGCCCTGGCCGCGATCCGCTACTTCGACCAGATCGACAAGACCCTTCGGGCCAAGGGCCTGAACCTGTCCGACGACAACCGTTATGTCTTGTACAACCAGGGCGAGACGGGCGGCTCGGCCCTGCTGGCCAACCCGAACCGCGGCGCGATCCAGGCGCTGATGGATGCCGGGGTGGCCGCGGGCCGGGCGCGGCAGGCCATCACGGCCAACGGTGGCCAGGAGGCCGACACCTCGGCCGAGTTCACGGCCCGGCTGCTGGCCGCCTTCAACGCCAAGGCCACCCGTGCCGACCGCCTGGTGACGCCCACCGGGGACGCGCTCGACGAGAGCGAGGCCTCCGGCCGGAAGGCGCGAGCGGAGGCCGCGACGACGGAGGAGGCCAACGCCAGGGCCATCCGCCAGAAGCGTATCGCGCTGGAGCAGCGGCAGCTTGCTCGGGATGAGCAATCGCTGTCCGACCAGCTCGCCCTGGACAAGCGTGCTGTGGGTCGGACGGCCGACCTCGCGCCGGCCACTCGCACCATCACCGACCTGGCCGCCCTCCGGGACAAAGACCTCCAGCGCGAGCGTACCAGCGACCGCTTCGCGTCCCTCGCCCCCGATGAGCAGGGAGACCAGGTGGCGCGCATCCAGCGCAGCTATGCCGACCGGGCCGCCAAGCTGGTGGAGGCGAACGCGCGGGCCATCGGTGAGGCGACGCTGAAGACCTATCGGGAGGAGGCCGAGCGCACGAAGGCACGGGCCGATTTCCTGAAGGGTGAGGAGACGGCCGGGAAGGTGGGAGCCGGCGAGGTGCAGGCCGCCGACGCCGCCGCGCGCCAGGCCGCCGACCGGCTGAAGCTGGAAGGCCAGACCGCGGCCATCCGGGCGGAGGAGCTGGCTCTTGAACAGCAGCTCGAACAGCTCCGCGACAAGGGTCTTCTGTCCGAGACCGGCCGGGCCGCGATCCAGGAGCGCATCACCGAGCTGAAGAAGCGCGAGGCGGACTATGCCGCCAACGCGAACCTCCAGCGTGGGGTGGAGGCGCGCCGGGACGACGTTGGGGCCGCGCTCAGCCGGGGCTCACTCGACTTTTTCACGTCAGCCGGGCTGGTGGACCGCAAGACCGGGGAGTTCAAGACGGCGGCGCAGGAGATGGCCGGCTACTGGCAGCAGTCCATGGCCAGCATGTCGGGCTCGATGGCGAACCTGTTCCAGGGCCTCGCCACCGGCACGGTGAAGGGGAAGGACGCCTTCAAGATCTTCGCCACCTCCCTCCTCACCGACATGGCGCAGATCGCGAGCAAGGCCGCGTCCAACGAGATCATGAAGGCCCTGTTCGGTGACCTCATCGGGGGTGGTGCCAGCCCCGCCACCAATTCCGGCGGTGGGCTCGGTTCGATCCTCAGTAGCTTCTTCGGGGGTGGCTCAGCCGCCGCTGCCGCACCTGGCATGGCGCTCGGCGGCATGGTCACGGGCGGGGTGCCGAACCGGGATAGCGTGCCCCGGACCCTCATGCCTGGTGAGTTCGTCCTGAAGCGGTCGGCGGTGGACGTGATCGGCCGGGAGACCCTGGACCGCATGAACACCATGGGTGCGGGCGTAATGGCGAAGGCGCCCCCGGTGGAGCCGACCCGGTTCGCGAGTTCGTCCCGAGCCGAGAGCAACGTCTACGTGGTGGACCGGGACCAGGTGCCTCAGCCCGGCCCCTCCGATTTCGTCTACGCCATTGGCGAGAACATCCAGCGCGGCGGCTCGATTAAGACCCTCATCAAGAGGGTGACAGCTGGGGGATGATGCCCACAAACACCTTGGGCTATCAAACCTTATTTACTACACGACGGTCGTAGGCAGCTATCTCGATCAAGATCGCCAAGTCTCCCGTGTTATTCCAGACGCCGTTAGAAAGCCCCCAGTGGAAATAATGCACGACTTTCCCGGCTTTGTTGGTAACATTACAGTATTTACCTGGACGCGTCCAAAGCGCCACGAGTTCTCCGGCCTTAACGCCTTTGTTCGGAAACCAAAAGAAATTCCGGCGCTCATTCGAAAGATTAGTCGTCCCGCTGATATATGTATTATCACATACGGCATAGCCGTTTAGATTGGTATCTATGTCCACAGACAGTATTAGAACTTCTAACGAAGGATTACCGTTGTCCTGTAATTTCAAAATTGAGAGGTCCATTTCTACTCCCGGAAGATGATATTTGTTCGAAGCTGCTGCCGTGCACGGCCAATTATTTTTAGCTCTCGGGCAGAGAAATTATGTCATAGGGTGCAGCCCGCACCAAGGGATGGTCTCGGTGTGGAATGCACACCGAGACCCGCGTGGAAGCCAGCGCGTCAGACCAGCTTGCCCTGGCTGACGGTGATCTCGTGGATCTCATCTCCGACCGGCACCGTGATGACGTAGGTCTTCGGACCCTCAGTCCCTCCCTGCGGCGGCTCGATGTGAAGCTGGCCGCCGACCCACTCGCTGGGAAGCAGGGTGTTGTCCTTGATGACGTTCTGCTCCAGCGCAGCAAGATTGAGCTGGCCGGCAGCGACGGCATCACCGATCATGGCCGAGTTCTGCGCATCCGCCCGGGCGCCGTTAATCGCTCCGGCAATTGGGCTGTAGTTGCCGCCTCGGGTGTAGCTGGCGTTCTGCGCCGCGTAGCTGTTGCCAGCGGCAGCGACGCCCACCAGCAGGGCGCCGACGACCTGGCGGGTGCGCTCCTCCGAGACCAGCGTCTCGTACGGCACGACCGGCATAGGCCGGCTGGCAGCGCCGTTCTGGAGCTGAACGACGGTGACGTTCGTCACGCGGAAGTCGCTCGGAATTTTCCCGTTGTTCTGTAGGGCAACAACGAAGACGGGCCGCGCCCCGCGTGCGATTTCTCTGGATGCCGGGCTCACGATGACAGTCGAGTTCTTGCGCTTCGACATGATCGTGTTGCGTCCATCGCGGACGACGGCCTGTTGCTGGGGTCCAGCCGTAAATGCGACCCGCTCAGTCGGCACACAGGCTGCAGCTGATAGGGCAATCGAACATACAGCAACAACACGCCGGGCAAACATTTGCTCAGTTCCTGCTTCGGTAGGAGCTACAAAGCATGCCGAACATTATCCTAGCAAGATACTGCCATGCTTGAGTTGTGGAACGTTGCGAGATCGCAACACCTGAGGTGGCGCGGCATGGGTGCGAATGCTGATTTCGTTGCGTAGCCCGCACCCTAGGTGGCCGTGGTCTCGGTGTGGAACTCACACCGAGACCACTTGGAAGCTCCAGACGAGCGGTCCGCATCGTACCAAGTGTACAAGCGGTGTCGCCTATTGAGCAGAAATTTAGAGGATCCGCAAAGTCGTTGAAATGCCGTTCCACCCTGCAGAGTTGTGCACACTGATGAACTTAGATGCGGTTATATAAGCTGCTCACAAATCTAAGTTTGAGGCATCTTGATCATGAACGGCAGGACAGACGTAAAGCTTCAGACGCAAAGAGCGAGCAAGGTACGTCCGAAGGGCAAGGGCTATCGGATGGGGAACAAGCTCCAAGTCACGGTGCTGTTCATGCCGGATCTGGTGGACCGGATCGACGTTGTAGCTAGAAGGTTCGGGGAGGCGCGGACAGTCGTGATCAACCGCGCGGTGCGCGAGTTTCTAGACCGATTAGAGGCTCGGTGAGCTGCGAGCGGTCTCGGCGTGGAATGTGCACCGAGACCAGCTCTGGCGGTTCAACTCCGATCCCGCATCCGCACACCGGCCCCGCCGCCGTTCTCCGGGATGAACTGGACGCCTGCCGTCTCGAACGCCTGACGGATCACCATAAGAGTGGCGGGGCGGGGCTCTGCGCTGCCGCCCTCGAACTGACGCACGGTCACGACCCCCACCGAAGCGGCGGCGGCCAGCTCGGCTTGGGTCCAGTTCAGGAGGCCGCGAGCGGCCCGGCATTGTGCGGCAGAAATCATAGCCCAGTTTCTCAGATCCGTCTAAAAACGACAAGTCTGACCAATAAGGCTTGAAACGTCTTAAAACGTCGTTTATCGCTTGAACCATCGAAAAACGACGGATCAAGCGATGTCCTCCCGCCGCTCTCTCTCTTGGTCATCCGCCCTCCGCGACATGCGCGCCGACCGCGTACAGGTGCCGGCCGGCTTCCTCGGCGCTCGTGGCCGGGTCGAGGGCTTGGTCCGGTTTGGCAAGGTCGCGTTGGTGAAGGCCGATGGCTCCTTCGACCGCGCCGGCATCATGACCGCCGCTGTCGCTGCCGCGAAGGCGCATCAGCTCTCCTATGGCTCGACCTGGGCCGTCGCAATGTCCGTCTCGCTCAACGCCGCCTGGCAGGCCGCTCGCCGCGCCCGGAGCCACTGAGAACGGCGCCGATACCAAACCATCGCTCGGTGCGCCGGAAGGCCACGACAGCCAGCTCATCTGGATGCGCAGCAACGACACCGACCGAGAGCTTGTGACCCAGTGAGGAGCCCCGACATGACCGAGCCCAAGACCGTTGCCGACGTGCTGGACGCCCTGCTGGCGCTCTATGCCGCCCCTGGTGCCTGGATCCGCGACGGCGTTGCCGAGGATGCCGCCGGACGCTCGGTGCCGGCTGACAGCCCGGAAGCCATCGCTTGGTCACTGGAGGGCGCGCTGGAGCGCGTCATCGGTGAGTGGGAAGGTAACGCTCACCGGACGGCGCTGCTGTGCGCCGCCTCGGAGGCGTGCGGCGTTGACCTGTCGGACTTCAACGACACGGTGCGGCGCCAGGAGGTGGTGGTCGCGGTGCTTCGTGCGGGGCGCGATGCCGTCGTCTGAATGGCGCTAAGCTGTTGGCCGTCACCGCGCAACGTTAGGTGTGCTCTGTGCGCACTCGACAGCCACGCTCTGACCCGCTCTTAGCCCCTGGAAGACAAGGGAGGGGGCGATGTTGAATAGAGTGAGCCGGGCGGCCATCTGCGCGAGCGTAGGCGCAATGTTGAGCTTGGACGCGCAGGCGACCACCCTCGAGGAAATGGCAGAGACGATCCGCGCCCTTCAGGCTCGCGTCGAGACACTGGAAGCCCGCTCTCGGCGAGACCAGGCCGAGTTGCGTGCCGTGCGCCGTGAGCGCGCCGCGCCGGCTCCGGTTCCAGCGCCTCGCCCGCTCATCACAAAGGACGCGCCGCTCATTTCTGAGCCTATACCGGCCGCCGTGCTGAGTAGTTTTGACGGGGCTTATGCCGCGATCCTCGGGGGCTACAACTTCGGGCCTACCGGGCAAGCGGCATCCACGTTCTTCGGTTTCGAGAGCACCGCTTTGTCCTCTCTGTCCGGCGGTCGGGTGGGCGTGGCAGCCGGTTACAACCGGGTGATTGACGGCCTTCTGTTCGGCATAGAGGGCCGCATTCGAACCGACTTCGGGCAAACCGAGGCGGTTGGTATTCGCCCCAACAGCGCATTTCCATCAAGCCTGCCCTACACGTTCAGCTTTGGTGGCTCCGCACAGTCGTCATTCCCAGACTTCCAGTTGAACAACTCAGCAACTTCAAAGCGTGTCCTCTCGCGCGACGTTGGTGGCGATTTGGTCGCTCGTTTCGGCATCACGTTGGACGATTGGCTGTTCTACGGCCGGCTCGGTGCCGGCATGGAGGCTCTGCGCGTTGAACGGACCTTGGACGAGACCGCATCCGTCACATGCGTGAACCCGGTCGTTCGCTCGACGCCATTGCCGTTCACCGGGTTCAGCAACGCGGTGGTCGCGTGCGGCGCGCAGCGAAACGGCACGGTGACGCGCTCGGTCGATGTGTTCGCGTCACCCTTCGCCGTGATGGGCTTTGGCGTCGAACGCAACTTCGGTCCGATGTTCGCCCGGATCGAAGGCAACCTCTACCTCAACCTCCCGCCATCCGCTCTCATCAGTGGTAGCGGCACCTCTTATGCAACCGATGTGCTTGGCGCAGTCGGCTACCGCTTTTGAGCTTGGACAGCTGCGGCCTTGCTAGCCGCCGCTGCTAGTGGTTTCAGGACGAAGACGTTTAGCGGCTCGAACGCGCCAAGGTGAAGAGCGCCGCGCTGCGACGCCGCTTGGACAACGAGACCGACGAGATGCTTCACGAGGCTGCAGGCTGGGCAGCGTCGCCAGCGGTCAACGACGGGCCGACCACAAGTCACTCTGAAGTGCTCGATTTGATCCGGTGAGCGAGCGCGGTCTGAGGGATGATGTTCGCCCTCAGCTGGGCGAGCCTTACTCCATGCCGGGCGCGGTCGACAAATCAAACTTTTGGGTGGAACTTAATGACCGGCAAAGGGGGGAGCCTCAACTCGGACGACCAGTCCAAACTAGCGAATAAAGCCCTGAAATAAGTATAAGTCGCCGGACGCGCAACATTCTCAGCGAAAAGCTCTACAATTTCCTCGTCTACATCACTAAAGCCATTATAAATTACGTCGTAATGCGCAAGACATTTCGCGTATGTCTGCCGGCCGACTTTGATTTCAACCGTCCAAGCGACACTAGCAATAAAGGCTTTTGCCTCATCGTTGTACTGAAATTTGACTAATTTTCCTCCGTAACTCGGTACGGAAGAATTGCCTTCGCCCTTTGCCGGTCGCTTAACATCTCGATTAACCTTGAAATCGATCTTGCTAAGAAGGATTGTAACAAGATTAGCTTGCCGCACAGCACGGTTGTACTTGCGGCGACGCTCCTCCGGATCTGGAGGAGCGTCCGAGACAGCCATTTCCTTTGCAGGTTTCTTGCTCATTTAGGCGAAGATAGCCGTTTCGTCGTAAGCCGCGCCCCAATTGTCATTGGAAGCAGGATCAACCTGCCAGCGCGTGTTTTCCAGTTCGAGCAATCCTTGCCAGAACCCGGGCTCGGAATGATCGCCGACCCTGGCAGGGATCAGGTCGGGTTGCTTTTCGACGCACCAATCTCTGCTCGTGGCTTCAGGCTCCGGAACGGCCGTCGCATCTTGCCGCCGCCGGCTCACGCGAGAGATGTCGATTTCCTCACCCAGCGCATCGAAGACAGCGACCAGCGTCCGAAGCGTCGGATTGGCGTTGTCGCCGAGCAACTGGGTCACGCGCGACTTGCTAATGCCCAAAAGCTCGGCCAGCTGGACCCGGTTGAGGCCGCGTTCGTTCATCAACTCCTGAACGAGGTACTGAACCTCAGTGATGAGGCCTTCCTCCCGCTCGATCAGCCGAACGTCAGCGTCGCTTACGTGCCGCTCGCTCATCACTGTCTCCACCTCTCTTTTGCCCGGCCTGGTACTCCACCAAGCCGCCGATCTCCTTGGCAACTGCCTTGAGGAGATCCTGATCCGCTCTGTCGCGTTTCTTGCTGGGGTCAACTCGAACGCCGACGAAGCACTGAGCGCCCTCGATCGTCACGAAGGCCCCATAGAGGCGCCACTGCCAGACTTTGAAGACCCATATCGATACTGCCCCACCAGCACCATCAGGGAACGAACCCTCCCGCTTGAACTGCTCGTCGTTCAAACGGCCCGGCCCGTTAGCCGCCATCTCGTCGAAGTGCTTACGCAGCTTCACCCTTCGCTTAATGTCTTCCCTGTTTCGCCCCCTCTCCAACGCTTGCCACTCAGCAAGCGCCTTCGGAGCGAGCAGGATCTTGCCCCCTTTGCCTTCCGCCAAACACTCGAAGCCGGCAGCTGCGGTCAAGCGCCTGCCTCTCCAGCGTGTCGCGAACCGGTTAAGATATGGCTCAACTCTTCGCTCGTGATAAGTGGGGCAAATGGAATTTAACACGTGCTTTAGGCGCGGCAGACGCGCACGTGCTGCACACACCTCAACCAGGCAACCCCTGCTGCTTCACCGCTGGAAAGACGACCGGAAAGGAACGAGGCATCTACGGTTCTATAGCAGCAGGACCGGCCAAAAAAGCGTGAGCATATTCTGGCGCGTGGAAAAGTGGCTGCCACTCTCAGTCGCAGCCAGCCCGCTACGTGAACTAACCTGAAAGCGTCGATTGCGCCCCTTATGCGCCCCGACGACCAAGTTCGGGGTGCAGCCAGCGCTAATCTGCCGTCTAAGTCATTGTGCCGGATTGGTGGGCGGTGAGGGACTCGAACCCCCGACCCTCTCCGTGTAAAGGAGACGCTCTACCAACTGAGCTAACCGCCCGATCCGGCGCCGCGAAGCGTTACGGAAGGGATCGCGGCTGCGCAAGGTGGGTCTCGCCCTCCTCCCCCGATCCGCGCACGAAAAAGCCCCCGGAGCGGCGCTCCCGGGGGCTTCGTTCGATACGAGCGAGAGGATTAGTGGGCGATGACCGCCGCGCCGTCCTCATCTCGCTTCGGCGTCTTTGCCGGGAGGGGCTCGTCCCACTCGATGGGCTCAGGCTGACGCACGAGGGCGTGCTGCAGCACCTGATCCATCCGCGAGACGGGGATGATCTCCAGACCGTTCTTCACGCTGTCGGGCACCTCGGCGATGTCCTTGGCGTTCTCTTCCGGGATCATCACCGTCTTGATGCCGCCGCGGAGTGCGGCGAGCAGCTTCTCCTTCAGACCGCCGATCGGCAGGACGCGACCGCGCAGGGTCACCTCGCCGGTCATCGCCACATCGCGGCGCACCGGGATGCCGGTGAGCGTCGAGATGATCGCGGTGGCCATGGCGATACCGGCCGACGGACCGTCCTTCGGGGTCGCCCCCTCCGGAACGTGGACGTGGATGTCCCGACGCTCGAACAGCGGCGGCTCGATGCCGAAATCGATGGCCCGCGAGCGGACGTAGGACGCCGCCGCCGAGATCGACTCCTTCATCACGTCGCGCAGGTTGCCCGTGACCGTCATCTTGCCCTTGCCGGGCATCATGACGCCCTCGATGGTCAGCAACTCGCCGCCCACCTCGGTCCAGGCCAGACCCGTGACCACGCCGACCTGATCGTCCGCGTCGATCTCGCCGTAGCGGAACTTCGGCGGGCCGAGGAATTCCGGCAGCGTCTCGGGGTTGGCCTCGACCTGCTTCACCTTGGTGATCAGGATCTCCTTCACCGCCTTACGGATCAGGTTGGAGATCTCGCGCTCCAGGTTCCGGACGCCCGCCTCCCGCGTGTAGCGGCGGATGAGCATCATCAGGCCGTCATCGGTGATCGACCACTCGTCGGGGGTGAGCCCGTGCTTCTTGACCGCCTCGGGGATCAGGTGGCGGCGGGCGATCTGGAGCTTCTCCTCCTCGGTGTAGCCGGCGATACGGATCACCTCCATCCGGTCCATGAGCGGGCCGGGGATGTTGAGCGTGTTCGCCGTCGTCACGAACATCACGTTCGACAGGTCGTAATCGACCTCGAGGTAATGGTCGTTGAAGGTGGCGTTCTGCTCGGGATCGAGAACCTCGAGGAGCGCCGCGGACGGATCGCCGCGGAAGTCCATGCCCATCTTGTCGATCTCGTCGAGCAGGATGAGCGGGTTCGAGGTCTTGGCCTTGCGCATCGACTGGACGATCTTGCCGGGCATCGAGCCGATATAGGTCCGGCGGTGACCGCGGATCTCGGCCTCGTCACGCACGCCGCCGAGCGACATCCGGACGAATTCGCGGCCCGTGGCCTTGGCGATCGACTTGCCGAGCGAGGTCTTGCCGACGCCGGGCGGGCCGACGAGGCAGAGGATCGGGCCGGTGAGCTTGTTCGCCCGCTGCTGCACGGCGAGGTACTCGACGATCCGGTCCTTGACCTTGTCGAGGCCGAAGTGGTCCGAATCGAGGACTTGTTGGGCCCCGAGCAGATCCTTCTTGATCTTCGAGCGCTTGCCCCACGGGATGCCGAGCATCCAGTCGAGGTAGTTGCGCACGACCGTGGCCTCGGCCGACATCGGCGACATCTGCCGCAGCTTCTTCAGCTCGGCGGTGGCCTTCTCGCGAGCCTCCTTCGTCAGCTTGGTCTTCTCGATCTTGTCTTCCAGTTCGGCCAGCTCGTCGCGACCGTCCTCGTCGCCGAGTTCCTTCTGGATCGCCTTCATCTGCTCGTTGAGGTAGTACTCGCGCTGGGTCTTCTCCATCTGCCGCTTGACGCGGGTGCGGATGCGCTTCTCCACCTGCAACACGGAGATCTCGCTCTCCATCAGCGACAGCACGCGCTCGAGGCGCTGCGCCACCGTGGGGATTTCGAGGATCGCCTGCTTGTCGGCGATCTTGACCGCGAGGTGCGAGCCGACGGTGTCGGCGAGCTTGGACGGCTCGTCGATCTGCGTGACGGCGGAGACGACCTCGGGGGAGATCTTCTTGTTGAGCTTCACGTAGTTCTCGAACTCGGAGATCACCGAGCGGGCGAGCGCCTCGGCCTCGACGCGGTCACCGAGGTCATCGGTGAGCGTGAGAGCCTGCGCCTCGTAATACTCGTCCGAGCGCACGAAGGACTCGATCTGCGCACGGCCTGCGCCCTCGACCAGCACCTTCACGGTGCCGTCGGGCAGCTTGAGAAGCTGCAGCACGGAGGCGAGCGTACCGATCGTGTAGATCGCGTCGGTGGCCGGATCGTCGTCGCTGGCATTGATCTGCGTCGCGAGCAGGATGTGACGGTCCGAGCGCACAGCCTCTTCGAGCGCGCGGATCGACTTCTCGCGGCCCACGAACAGGGGCACGATCATGTGCGGAAAGACGACGATGTCGCGCAGCGGCAGGACGGCGTAGGAGCCCGTCGAACCGGGAACGACCGGCTGGCGCGATTTCGACTGGGTCATGGGTTCTTCCCTTATGTGTTGACGCCGGGCAGTCGCTCCTCAACGGCGAGCAAGCATCTTGCCAGGTGCCGACCGGGCCGCGAAGGGTCGGAAGCGGATAATCAGTTTGCGGCTGGTGGCGCGGGCCCGACCTTTCGGGGGATGAAGCGTGGAGCCCTGCGTTGAGCCTGAAATGGTCGTTGCGGGGGGCGCTTTCAAGCGCGGGCGTCCCCCGGAACGAAAAAGGGCCGCCGGCTTAAAAACCGTGCGGCCCCGGATGTTTGCCGGTCAGGCGCTGACGCTGGCCGGGGCTTCCTTGTTGCGGTCGCCGTGGATGAAGAGCGGCCTGGATTTGCCCTCGACCACCTCCGGGCCGATGACCACCTGCTCGACGGATTCGAGGCCGGGCAGGTCGTACATCGTGTCGAGGAGGATGGTCTCCAGGATCGACCGGAGGCCGCGGGCGCCGGTCTTGCGCTCGATGGCCTTGCGGGCGACGAGGCTGAGCGCCTCGTCCTGGAAGGTCAGCTCGACGTTCTCCATCTCGAACAGCCGCTGGTACTGCTTGACCAGCGCGTTCTTCGGCTCCTGCAGGATCTTCTTGAGGGCCTCCTCATCGAGATCCTCCAGCGTCGCCAGGACCGGCAGACGGCCGACGAATTCCGGGATCAGGCCGAACTTCAGCAGATCCTCGGGCTCGACCGAGCGGAACACCTCGCCGGTGCGGCGATCGTCGGGCGCCTGGACGCTGGCACCGAAGCCGATCGAGGTTCCCTTGCCGCGCTGGGAGATGATGCGCTCCAGCCCGGCGAAGGCGCCGCCGCAGATGAACAGGATGTTCGTGGTGTCGACCTGCAGGAACTCCTGCTGCGGGTGCTTGCGGCCGCCCTGCGGAGGCACGGAGGCGACGGTGCCTTCCATGATCTTCAGGAGCGCCTGCTGCACGCCCTCGCCCGAGACGTCGCGGGTGATCGAGGGGTTGTCCGACTTGCGGGAGATCTTGTCGATTTCGTCGATGTAGACGATGCCGCGCTGCGCCCGCTCGACGTTGTAGTCGGAGGCCTGGAGCAGCTTGAGGATGATGTTCTCGACGTCCTCACCGACATAGCCCGCTTCGGTCAGCGTGGTGGCGTCGGCCATGGTGAACGGCACGTCGAGGATGCGGGCGAGCGTCTGCGCGAGCAGCGTCTTGCCCGAGCCCGTCGGCCCGATCAGCATGATGTTGGACTTGGCCAGTTCGACGTCGTTGTGCTTCGTCGCGTGGGCCAGCCGCTTGTAGTGGTTGTGCACGGCGACCGAGAGGACCTTCTTGGCGAAGTCCTGGCCGATGACGTAGTCGTCGAGGACGCGCCGGATCTCCTTCGGGGTCGGCACCCCGTCGCGGGACTTCACCAGCGAGGACTTCGATTCCTCGCGGATGATATCCATGCACAGCTCGACGCACTCGTCGCAGATGAACACCGTCGGGCCCGCAATCAGCTTGCGAACCTCGTGCTGGCTCTTGCCGCAGAACGAGCAGTACAGCGTGCTCTTCGAGTCGTTGCCGCCTGTCTTGCTCATGTCGGTCTCCGGTTCGCGGGCGCGGCCCCAGCCAGGAGGACACGCGCGTCGTTCATACGATGTAAGCGCATCCGCCTAAAGAAACAGTCACACAGGGCGGATGCGTCGGGATTGAGGCACTGTCATCCCGATGCAATCATGCAGCCGGCTCGGGATCAACCGGCCTCTCGGCTGGGGCGGGCGCCCAAAAGACGCATGACCCGACAAGGTCGGGCCAGCGGCCCCCGGGCGCCTCAGGTATCTCGTCCTAATCAGGCGGCGGCCGGCTCGGGACGCTTGTGCAGGATGTCGTCGATCAGGCCGAACTCCTTGGCCGCGTCGGCGGTCATGAAGTTGTCGCGCTCGAGCGCCTGATGGATCGTCTCGTACTCGCGGCCGGTATGCTTCACGTAGATCTCGTTCAGGCGCTTCTTGAGAGCCTCGATCTCGCGGGCATGGATCAGGATGTCGGTGGCCTGACCCTGGAAGCCGCCGGAGGGCTGGTGCACCATGATCCGGGCGTTCGGCAGGGCGAAGCGGTGGCCGGCCTCGCCTGCGGCCAGCAGGAGCGAGCCCATCGACGCGGCCTGACCGACGCAGAGCGTCGTGACGGGGCAGCGGATGAACTGCATCGTGTCGTAGATCGACAGGCCCGAGGTCACCACGCCACCGGGCGAGTTGATGTAGAAGGAGATTTCCTTCTTCGGGTTCTCGGCTTCCAGGAACAGGAGCTGGGCGACGATCAGCGACGCGCCCTGGTCCTCGACGGGGCCGGTGAGGAAGATGATCCGCTCGCGCAGAAGCCGCGAGTAGATGTCGAACGCGCGTTCGCCGCGGCTCGACTGCTCGACCACCATGGGCACGAGCGAGTTGTGGAAGTAATCGACCGGATCTCTCATTTCAGCCCTCGGCTCCGGGTCCGGCCCCGGGGCGAATCGCCCGAGGCCGGATGGTTACAGCGAACACGGCAAGCGTTAACGCCGCCTGATCTCAAAGATCGCCGCCCGCCGCGGAGCCGGTGGGTCGGCGATCAGCCGGCAGCCTTGTCGGCCGCCGCCTCGTTGTTGGACTCGCTCGGCTTCTCGTCCGTCGCGGCCCCGCCGGTCACGGCGTCGGCCTCGTCGTCTTCGGCGAAGAGCGCCTCCTTGGAGACGGGTTCCTCGACGACTTGGACCTGACCGAGGACATGGTCGACGACCTTCTCCTCGAACAGCGGCGCGCGAAGCTCGGCGAGCGCCTGTGGATTGTTGCGGTAGAAGTCGTAGACCTGCTTCTCCTGGCCCGGGAACTGCCGGATCCGGGCGAACAGGGCCTGATTGACCTCGTCATCCGAGACCTTGATATCGGCGGTCTCGCCGACTTGCGCAAGCACCAGACCGAGCCGCACGCGGCGCTCGGCGATCTTGCGGTACTCCGCCTGCGAAGCCTCCTCGGTCGTGCCCTCGTCCTCGAAGGTCTTGCCGCGGGTCTTCAGGTCCTGCTCGACCTGCGCCCACACGGCGGCGAACTCCTGGTGGACGAGGCTCGGGGGCAGGTCGAAGGCGTACTTGCCGTCGAGCGCGTCGAGCAGCTCCTTCTTGAGCTTGCGCCGGGACTGGGCCTCGTAATCGGAGCCGACGGCCTTGGACACGGCTTCCTTCAGCTTCTCGAGGTCGTCCATGCCGAAACGCTTGGCGAGCTCGTCGTCGATCTTGGTCTCGCCGGGGGCGGCGACGGCCTTCACGGTCACGTCGAACTCGGCGTCCTTACCGGCGAGCTGCTCGGCCTGGTAATCGGCCGGAAAGGCGACCTTCACGAGGCGGCTGTCGCCGACCTTGGCGCCGACGAGCTGGTCCTCGAAGCCGGGGATGAAGGTGTTAGAGCCGAGCTCCAGATCAACGTCCTCGCCCTTGCCGCCCTCGAACTCGGTGCCGTCGATGCGGCCGACGAAGTCGATGGTGACGCGGTCGCCGGACTGCGCCTCGGCGCCCTCCTCGCGCGGCTCGAAGGAGCGGCTGTCCTTGGCCATCCGCTCGAGCGTCTCGTTGACCTCCTCGTCGGAGGGCTTGAGCACGAGCTTCTTGATCGAGACGTCGGAGAGGTCGGCCAGTTCGAAGCTCGGCAGCACCTCGAGCTTCACCTTGAAGGCGAGGTCGCCCTTGGCATCGAGCGCGCGCTCGATGATGGTCTGCTCCTCATCCTTCGGGAACTCGATCTGCGGCTCGAGCGCGAGGCGCAGGCCCTTGTCGGTGACGATCTGCTGGTTGGCCTCGTTGACGGCGTTCTGCAGCACGTCGGCCATCACCGACTTGCCGTAGACCTTGCGCAGATGCGCGACCGGCACCTTGCCGGGGCGGAAGCCCTTGATCTGGACCTTGCCCTTGATGTTCGAGAGCTCGGTGTTGAGGCGATCCTCAAGCTCGTTCGCGGGGAGGAGCACCTGAAACTCGCGCTTCAGCCCCTCGGAGGTCGTCTCGGTCACCTGCATCGTCGTTCGTCCGCTGTTTTCTAAAACCGCAATCTCGTCTTCGCGTGTCGCTGCGCCAGGGAAGCCCCATAGGGAAGCCCCCTTGCGGAAGCTCCGGCGGGAACCGTTCGGGTTCCTGACGCCGATACGGACATGGTGCGGGCGGAGGGGCTCGAACCCCCACGTCTTGCGACACTGGAACCTAAATCCAGCGCGTCTACCAGTTCCGCCACGCCCGCAAGCGCCATCGACACGAGCCCGGATACCGGGCCGTCGAAGCGCGCGTCTATAGCACGCGCACCCGAGCTCGCAGCAAAAAACTTGCGGGGCGCCGCGTGCGGTGGCGGGCCGGACGAAGCCTGTCTACAACGCGAGCCCGACAGAACGACGACGCGAGACGCCATGCGAAATCCCGACCCGACGGCCCAGCCCGCGCCGGGATCGTTCTCACGGCGCGAACTGTTCGCCGGCAGCGCCGCCCTCGCCCTGATGCCGCGGACGGCCGCGGCCCAAGCGCCGGCCGGGAAGGCCCCGCCCTCGGAGCCGAAATCGATCAAGGCGGCACCGGCCAAGCTTCGCTTGAAGCCCGAGCCCGCACCCGAGACCGCTGTATGGCGTCTCGGCGAAGCGGAGGCACCGATCCTGCGGGTCAAGCTCGGCGACGCAATCCGCCTGCGCGTCGAGAACGGGACCGACAAGCCGCTCTCGCTGCACTGGCACGGGGTGCGGATCGTCAACGCCATGGACGGCGTCGGCGGCGTCACCCAGGAGCCGATCAAGCCGGGGGCGAGCTTCACCTACGACTTCACGCCCCCGGATGCCGGCAGCTTCCTGATCCGCGCGCTCGTCGTCGGCGGGTCGAGCGAGCCGTCGGGCCGGGGCATCGCCGGCATGCTGATCGTGGACGAGCCCTCCCCACCCCTGGTCGATGCAGACCTCGCCCTGCTCGTGCAGGATTGGCGGCTCGACGAGGCCGGCGCGCTGCAACCCTTCGGGCAGGTCGCCTTCGCCGCCGCGGCCGGGCGGCTCGGCAGCGTCGTGACGCTCAACGGACGGCCGATCCCGCTCGCGCTCGACGCGCGGCCGGGCAGCCGTCTGCGCCTGCGGCTCGCCAATGCCTGCAACGCGCGCAGCCTGCGCATCCGCTTCGACGGGCTGAAGGCTTATGTCGCGGCGGTGGACGGGCAGCCGACCGACACTTTCGAGCCTCTGAAGGCGACACTCCCCTTCGCGCCGGGCACGCGCTACGACCTGCTGCTCGATCTCCCGGCGCAGGCGGGACCGGCCGGCACCATCACCGCGCTGGTCGGGCAAGGCCTGCCGCTGGCGACCCTGACCGCCGTCGGCGAGCCGGTGGCGCAAACCGGCCGCGCCGTGATCGGCTCGATCCCCGAGAACAAGCGCCTGCCGGCCGAGATCCGGTTGCAAAGCGCGCTTCGCCGCGAACTCGTGCTGACGGGCGGCGTGCGGCCCGACAAGGCGAAGCCCGGCGCCGAGACGCCCTATGCCGGCGATCCCGCCAAGATCTGGCAGATCAACGGCGCGAGCGGGACAGCGGGGGCGCCCCCCTGTTCTCGGTCAAGCGCGGCGGGGTCGTGGTGCTGTCGATCCGCAACGACACCGGCTTCATCCAGAGCCTGCACCTGCACGGCCACGTCTTCCGCCTGCTGCATCAGCTCGACGACGGCTGGGAGCCCTACTGGCTCGACACCGTGCAGATCCCGGAGGGCAAAAGCGCCCAGATCGCCTTCGTCGCAGACAATCCCGGCCGCTGGCTGCTCAGCGCGACCGTGCTGGAACGGTTCGACACGGGGCTGTGGACGAGCTTCGAGGTGAGTTGAACGCCCTCACCGGGGCGGCGGGAAGGTCCAGAAGAACTCGCCCGAGCGCCCGCCCTGGAGCGAGGCCTGCCGGGTGAGGAAGCGGCACTCCGCCGCCAGCGCAGCCTCGCTCCAGCCGGTGCAGGACCGCATCTTCAGGGAGACCGGGTCGTAGTCGAGGCGATGCTCGGGGGGCGAGCGCACCATCAGGCCCGAGGGCAGCACCAGGCTAGTCCACGCCGACCTGCGGCATCAGCCTGTGCGCGTAGGGCGAGACGATCCGGTCGAGGGCGATGATGGGCGTGCGCCGCTCGGTGCGCAGCCAGTCGGTTTCGGTCGGCAGCGTCAGCCTCGCACCCGTTCCCACGCCGCCCGGTCCAGCCGCGGCAGCCGCGCGCGATCTCGCAGATGATCTCCTCGCCGTCGCCCTCGACCACGGCGTCGAGATAGGCATGAGCCGGGCGGTACGGTTCGTGACTCTCACGAGCACCGCCACGGGTGCACTGCTGGCCCTTCTGTTCGTGGTGCCCCTGCGCTGCTCGGACCCGAGCGCGGCCGGGTCCTCGGCGCGCCTGCTGCGCCACGCGCAGTTGCGCACCGAGCGGCTGCACGGGCGCATGCGCGCCGACCTGCTGCATTCCGACCAGATGCAAGACCGTATTTTGGCTTTTGCCGGCCATGCCGAGCGAGGACTGTTTTGCAATGGCCCTTCTGGCTGGAACGCGGCAAGCCCGGATCTGCGCGGCGCTCGCCGGCCTCTTCTTCTCCACCTGCGCGGCGAGCGCCCAGGACACCCGCGTCGATTGCGTGGTGGAGCCGGCGCAGAAACTGAAGATCGGTTCGGCCACACTCGGCATCCTCAAGAGCGTGCCGGTCAACCGGGGCGCGGCGGTCAAGGCCGGCGACATCATCGCCCGGCTCGATTCGAGCGTGGAAGAGGCCAACGTCGCCCTGTCGCGGGCGCAGGCGGAATCGACCGCCGGCATCGAGGCGCAGCAGACCCGCGTCGAACTCTACAAGCGCCGCCTCGAACGCCAGAACCAGCTCTCGAAGGGCATCGTCACCCAGGAGAAGCTCGATCAGGTCGAGGCCGATTACGAGATCGGGAGGCGCGACCTCCAGACCGAGATCCTCAAGCACAAGCTCAACGGCATCGAACTCCAGCGCGCCAAGGCGCAGCTCGAACTGCGGATGATCCGGAGCCCGATCCGTGGCATCGTCACCGAGCGGCTGATGTCGGCCGGCGAGTTCGTACGCCAGGACAGCGCGATCTTCACCCTGGTCCAGCTCGATCCGCTCTACGTCGAGGCCTACCTGCCGGTCGCCCGCTGGAAGGAGATCGCGCTCGGGATGCCAGCCACCGTCGTGCTCGACCAGCCGATCGGCGGCGCCTACGAGGCCAAGGTCAGCGTGGTCGATCAGGTGTTCGACGCGGCGAGCGGCACCTTTGGCGTGCGCCTCGAATTGCCGAACCCGGACTTCAAGCTGCCCGGCGGCCAGCGCTGCAAGGTCGCCTTCCCGCTTCCCCCCGCCGGCCCGCTCGCGACCGCCCTCCCCCCCGACGCCAAGTAGGCGGCGAATCGGGGACCGGTCGCTCGGCGCGATGGACCTTTGCCCGCCATCGACGTATTGCGCTGCACGATGGAGCGGACGGCGACACGGATGCTGACGGTGGGGCTCGCGACGCTTGGCGCCGCCGTGCCGCCCGCCGACTTGAGCAGCGCGCAGGCGCAAGCGGCCGGAGCCGCCGCCGAGACAAGCCGGGAGGCGCAGGATGGGTCCGAGGCGCGCGCCTTGATCGAAACGCTGAGCGCCCGCCTTCTCGCCGCGCCGAGCGCCACCGCCGTTCTCGAAGCGTGGTGCGCTGAGCGCGGGCTCAGCCCCGATCCGCGGATCGTCGCCGTGCGCGTTCCCGGCCCGGACAAGCTCCCCGGTGCGGCCCGGCGCGAGCGGCTGGCCGTGGGTCCGGACGAGCCGGTGCGCTACCGCCGGGTGCGGCTCACCTGCGGCACCCACGTCCTGTCCGAGGCCGACAACTGGTACGTTCCGAGCCGCCTGACGCCCGCGATGAACGCGGCGCTGGACGGCACGCAGGCCCCCTTCGGCCACGTCGTGCGCCCCCTCGGTCCGAGCCGGCGCAACCGGTCGCTGACGATGCTGTGGCGGCCCGAATCCGGCGGCCTGCCGGGGCCCGGCGAACCGCTGTTCTCAGTCGAGGCGGTGCTGACGGCGGGCGGCGTGCCGTTCTGCGAAGTCGCCGAGACTTATACCGGCGCCGTGCTCATTCAGGGCGAGCGCTGACGCGACGCCCGGCCAGACCCCAATTTGTTCTATTCATCATCGCGCGGACGCGAAGCCGTCCAGGACCGCGACCATTCCGGAGAGATTGGTGCGCTGGACGGCTTCGCCTCGCCGTGACGAATCGAGGTGCGTCCGTCAAAAACTCTGATCGGCCCGGTGGCCCTCGCGGGCGAGGCGCAGCAAATTCTGGCCGTAGCTAGTTTTGGCGAACAGCTCACCGCGCGCCTGCAACTGCTCGCGGCCGATGAAGCCCTGCAGGTAGGCAATCTCTTCGAGGCAGGCGACCTGAAGTCCTTGCCGGCGCTGCAGCACCCGCACGAACTCGCCGGCCTCCAGCAGGCTGTCATGCGTGCCGGTGTCGAGCCAGGCGTAGCCGCGGCTCATCCGCTCGACATGGAGCTGGCCGCGTTCGAGATAGGCCTGGTTGACCGATGTGATCTCGAGTTCGCCCCGGTCCGAGGGCTTCACCTCCGCGGCGATGTCGAGCACCTGATTGTCGTAGAAGTACAGCCCCGTCACCGCCCAGGGGCTTTCGGGGGTCTTGGGCTTCTCCACCAGCCGCAAGGGCCGGCCGGACTCGTCGAGGGTGACGACGCCGTAGGCCTCCGGATGATCGACGTGGTAGGCGAACACCGTTGCCCCGCTCTTGCGGGTGCGCGCCTTGGCGAGCAAGTCGCTCATGCCGTTGCCGAAGAACAGGTTGTCGCCGAGCACCAGCGCCACGTCGTCCGAGCCGACGAAGTCGCGGCCGATGATGAAGGCCTGGGCCAGCCCTTCGGGCCGCGGCTGCACCGCGTAGGTGAAGGTGACGCCGAACTGCTCACCGGTGCCGAGCAGGCGCTGGTAGTTGCCGAGATGCTCCGGCGAGGAGATGACGAGGATCTCGCGGATGCCGGCCAGCATCAGCACCGAGATCGGGTAGTAGATCATCGGCTTGTCGTAGACCGGCAGGAGCTGCTTGTTGATCGCCAGCGTGGCCGGATGGAGCCTGGTGCCGGAGCCGCCGGCGAGCACGATGCCCTTCATACGAAACACGTCCTGATCAGTGGGAGCGAACCGGCCCGACCAGCCGGTCGAGGATGTCGTCGAGCGCCGGCTCCCAGGAGCGCGGCGCGAGGCCGTAGGCGTCGGTCAGGCTCTGGGTGGAGAGGCGCGAATTCACCGGGCGCCGGGCCGGCGTCGGGTAGGCGGAACTCGGGATGCCCTCGATCGGAACCGAGCGCCCGCCGCGCCGGGCCGACCCCGCGACGATCGCACGGGCGAAGTCGCACCACGTCGTCGCGCCGTCATTGACGCAGTGGAAGGTGCCGGTGGGCGCAGCCTCGTCGCCGGCCAGCCGCAGGGCGATCGCGGCGAGCGCACCCGCGAGATCGGCCGCGGAGGTCGGGCAGCCGTGCTGGTCCTCGACAACGGTAAGCCGATCCCGCTCGCCCGCGAGCCGCAGCATCGTCTTCACGAAGTTGCCCCGGTGCGGGCTCACCACCCAGGCGGTGCGCACGATGGCGTGGCGCGGATTGCCGGAGCGCACCGCCATCTCGCCGGCCGCCTTGCTGGCGCCGTAGACGCTTTGCGGGTTCACCGGCGCATCGGGGGCGTAGAAGCCTTCGCCCGCGCCGTCGAACACGTAATCGGTCGAGACATGGACGAGCGGGATCGCCCGCCGCTTCGTCTCGGCCGCGAGGATGGCCGGGGCCAGCGCGTTGAGGCGCCATGCGGCCGCGACCTCGCTCTCGGCCTTATCCACCGCGGTGTAGGCAGCCGTGTTGATTACCGCCGCGTAGGTGCGCGCGTCGAGGGCAGCCGCAACGGCCGCCTCGTCGGTGATGTCGAGGCTCTGGCGGTCGGGCGCGTGGACCCGCACGCCCTCGGGCCAGGACAAGGCCTGAAGCTCCGTGCCGACCTGACCGGCGCCGCCGAGGATCAGGATGTCCATGCTCAGGCGCTCTTGGGCGCGAGGCCGAGGCGCTCGCCGGAATAGCGGCCCTCGCGGATCGGGCGCCACCACGCCTCGTTGTCGAGATACCACCGCACGGTTTCCGTCAGCGCCTCCTCGAACACCTTGGTCGGCCGCCAGCCCACCTCGGCTTCCGCCTTCGACGGGTCGATCGCGTAGCGGCGGTCATGGCCGGGCCGGTCGGCGACGAAGCTGATCAGGCGCTCGTGCGGGCCGTTCTCGGGCTTGAGCTGGTCGAAGGCGGCGCAGAGCGCCTTCACCACGGCGAGGTTGTTGCGCACGGAGCGCCCGCCCAGCAGGTAGGTCTCGCCGAGCCGGCCGCGCTCCAGCACCGCGACGAGGCCGCGGGCATGGTCCTCGACATGGATCCAGTCGCGCTCGTTCAGGCCGTCGCCGTAGACCGGGAGCGGCTTGCCCTCGAGCGCGGCCAGGATCATCAGTGGGATCAGCTTCTCGGGGAAGTGGCGCGGGCCGTAATTGTTCGAGCAGTTCGTCACCAGGACCGGCAGGCCGTAGGTCTCGTGCCAGGCGCGGGCGAGATGGTCGGAGGCCGCTTTTGATGCCGAGTAGGGCGAGCGCGGATCGTAGCGGCTCTCCTCGGTGAAGAACGCGTCCGGCGGCAGCGAGCCGTAGACCTCGTCGGTCGAGACGTGGAGGAAGCGGAACGTCGCCTTGGCCTCCCGGTCGAGGCTCTCCCAATGGGTGCGGGCGCCATCGAGCATCACCTGGGTGCCGATCACGTTGGTGCGCACGAAGGCGCCCGGATCGGTGATCGAGCGATCGACATGGCTCTCGGCGGCCAGATGCATCACCGCCTCGGGCTTGAACTCGGCGTAGAGGGCGTGGACGCGCGCCGGATCGCAGATGTCGGCCTGTTCCAGGCGGTGGCGCGGGTCGTCCGCCAGCGGCTGCAGCGAGATCGGGTTGGCGGCGTAGGTCATGGCATCGAGGGTCAGCACCTCGTGGCCGAGATCCTGCACCAGATGCAGCACGAGCGCGGAGCCGATGAAGCCGCAGCCGCCCGTTACCAGAATGCGCATCGATCTCAACTCCGTCTAATTCCTGCCAGCGGGGTCGGCATCCGCGCGATGGGCAAGGGCCACGCTCGGCCGCGCCTACGCCAACCTGAGGTCGGGCTCAATCCGCCCGACCGAACGATCTCGATACCTTGACTCAGAACACCCGCCCGAGATCGGCCAGAAGCGGCGCGGCCTTGTCCTTGCCCGAGAGGATCGCATCCGCTTCAGCCACCGGCCACGCGATGCCGATCGCCGGATCGTTCCAGCGCAGGTTCCGGTCGTCGGCCGGGCTGTAATAGGCATCGACCTTGTAGGCGACCATGGTATCCGGCTCCAGGGTGCAGAAGCCGTGGGCGAAGCCGGCGGGCACGAAGAGCTGCTCACCGCCGTCCGCGTCGAGCCGCACGGCGACGTGGCGGCCGTAGGTTGGAGAGTCGGAGCGCAGATCGACGGCGACATCGAGGATCGCGCCTGCGAGCACTCGGACCAGCTTGGCCTGGGCGTTGGGTGCGACTTGGAAGTGCAGCCCCCGGATCGTCCCGGCGGGTGCGGAGAAGGACTGATTGTCCTGCAGGAAGGCGTTGGTGATGCCGCTCTCGGCCAGCAGGTCGGCGCGGTACACCTCGGAGAACCAGCCGCGGTCGTCGCCGTGGCGCTTCGGGATCACCCGCTTGACCGCTGGGATCTCGGTATCGATAACCTGCATCCGCCGCTCCTGCCTCTTTCGTACCGGCTCGCCGAGGGCGTAGGCCGCGCGAAGGCGGCGAAGTCAAGGCCGCATCGTCATGCGGCCTCATATCCCGCCCCTTTCCCCCTTCTTGCGTAACCGTGGCGGGCTGACTACCGCTCGCGCCGGCCGGCGGTCACTGTCGGCGAGGAGGGAAGCTCGAATGACGACGCCGCGCGCCAACCGTTCACGCCATCGCCCGATGCACGTCTTCGCCGCGGCGCTGCTGCTTGCCGTGTCCGGCACAGGCGCCCTCGCGCAAAAGGCCTCGGACCTCTCCGGCACGTGGCAGACGGAGACGGCGGGCTCAACCGTGCGCATCGCCCGTTGCGGCGGCGGCTATTGCGGCGTGATCGCCGCGACCGCCGGCGCCGGGCTCGACGCGCAGAACCCCGATCCGGCGCTGCGCTCGCGCAAGCTCGTCGGCGTGCAGATCATGCAGGCCGGCACCCCGAGCGGCAACGGTTTCGAGGGCAGCCTCTACAATCCGAACGATGGCAAGACCTATTCGGGCAGCGTCACGCCGAAGGGACCCGACACCGTCGAGGTGGCGGGCTGCGTGCTCAGCGTCCTGTGCAAGCGCCAGACTTGGCGGCGGGTTCGCTAAAGCGAAACCCCGCCTGCCCGGCTCAGTGATCCGCGCTTCCGGGCGCGGATTCCATCGCGCTGTCGATGAGCGCGGCCTTCTCGGCCGGCGGCTCGGCGCTCGCCATGGCCTTCGTCTCCAGAAGAGGCTGCAGGCGGGCGGCGAGCTGCTTGTCGAGGTGGCGGGCGTAGGCTCCCTTGAAGTAGCGGGCGCCGGTGCCGGGGCCGTAGATCCGGTCGTGGGCGACTGCCATGCGATCGACCTCAGGGCGACACAGGAAGCCGGTCACCCCGGCCGCCTCGTACCAGCGCCCGTCCCGAGCGAGCCGCATCGCCTTCGGATTGGAGACCACGGTTTCAGCAAAGCACGCCGTTGCCGCTTCCTCGAGCGGCGCCAGCACCGTGTGCTCGGAGCCGGCCACATGCTGCCGGGCCGGACGCGCCTCGGCCGCGGGGCCGAGCAGGACGAAGGCAAGACCGACGAACGGCAAGGCTCTCATCACGGCTCTCATGGGGCGCCTCGAACGAGTATGGAACGCCGCCAGTGTTCGCCGAAGATCGCGCCGGATCTAGGGCGAAAACCGATCGCCCGTGCCGCAGCGCGGAACAAATCCGAATCTGTCGCCGGGCCGCCACAGCACGATCCGTGCGAACCGCTCCGCGCCGACGCAGCCTGAACGGCGAAATCAGCCGCGCCGCATCGCGTTCCAGCTGCCGTTGCAACTGATCGGGCCGTCGCCGAGGGTCGACCAGCGGCCAGCGCCGGTCCCGTTGGCGGACAACCGCCCGAACACCTGGGCAGCATCGCTGCCGCGAGAGATGGTGCCGCGCACCGTCCCGTTTGCCGCGACGCGCCCGCTGATCCCGACCTCTCCGCCGCTGTAGACGGCCTCGCCGCGCTGGATCTGAATCCCGTAGCGATAGGCCCGGTCGCAGGGGCCGTCGAGGGTCACGACCTCGATGCTCCAGCGGCCGTCGTAGCGGTGCGGCACCTGCACCTTGCGCTTGGCCGCCTCCGATGTTCCGGCGCTGCCGACGGCGATGGCGAAGGTGGCGACGGCAAGGATCGGAAGGCGCATGGGAATGATATCCGGCTCAAAACATGGGGCCGTGTCGGCCCGTTTCAGCCGGAAGATCGTCTTGCGTCCCGCAGTGTCAAGGTTGCTCACGCGGCCTTGAGTGTCCGTCAGCCAGTCGCGCGCTCGGCCGCCTCCCGCAGGAGCGCCAACAGGTCGCAACCGGCGAACAGGAAGCCTTCGACGCTCGCTTGGCGCAGAGCCTCGGCCTCGGCGGGTTTGCCGGCGAGGTATATCGTGCCGGCGCCGGCCGCCTTCAGCGCCTCGGCCGCGGGCACGGCCTCGGTCTGGTAGACGGTGTCGGAAGAGCAGAGACAGGCGATCCGTGCACCCGACGCCTTGAAGGCATCGGCCAGGGCCTGCATGTCGGAGAAGCCGTCATTGCCGATAGCCTCGATGCCACCCGCGGCGAAGGCGTTGGCTGCGAAGGTCGAGCGGGCATTGTGGACCGCCACGGGACCGAGATTGGCCAGGAAGACCGCCGGGCGCTTGCCCGTCCGCTCGCGGACGGCGTCGGAGGCGTCGCGCAGGGCCTCGTAGGGTTCGGCGAGTCGTTGCGAGGGCAAGGCCCCCTCTGAGGAAGTGGCGGGGTTCGGCTCCACGTCGAGCACCGTCACCGGCTTCTCGGCGAGGAAGGGGAACTCGCTGGCGCCGGTCAGCGGCTCCTTGCGGGTTGCCACCGCCCGTGCCCGGGCCTGCGCCACCGCTGCGATCCGACCGACGAAGGCGCCGGCCTCCAGGCTCGCGGCGATCCCGCCCTCTCGCTCGATCTCTTGGAAGGCCGCCCAGGCCTTCTCGGTCAGTTCGGTGGTCAGCGCCTCGAAGCCGCCCGCGCCGGCCGCCGGATCGGAGACCTTGGCGAGGTTCGATTCCTCGATCAGCACGATCTGGCTGTTGCGCACCACCCGCCGGGCGAAGGCGTCGGGCAGACCGAGCGCCAGGGTGTAGGGCAATGCGGTCACCGAATCCGCCCCGCCAAGGCCGGCGGAGGCCGAGGCCATGGTGGTGCGCAGGATGTTCACGAAAGGATCGCGGCGGCTCATCATCCGCCACGCGGTCTCGGCCAGGACCCGCAGCGGCTTCGGCTCGAGGCCGCAGGCCTGCTCGACCCGGGCCCAGAGCCGCCGGATCGCCCGGAACTTGGCGATGGTCAGGAATTCGTCGGCATCCGCCACCAGCAGGACCGCGATCTGGTCGCGCGCGAGCGCCAGATCGTGGCCGCCGGCCTCCAGCGCCCGCAGATAGGCGACCGCCGTCGCGAGCACGGCAGCCAGTTCCTGCACCTCGCTCGCCCCAGCCTCGTGATAGGGCCGGGCGTCGGCCAAGGCCGCGCGCCCATGGTATCCGGCAAAGGCGGTGACGGTCTCGGAGAGGCGTGCCTCCCACCCCTGGTCGAGCCGGCCGGTGGCGGCGCGGGTGCCGATCGGGTCGAGCCCGAGATCGAGGTCGAGCGCGGACGGGTCGTCGCCGCGGCGCTCGATCAGTTGCTTGAGAAGCGCCGCCGTCTCGAATCCGGCCGGGCCGGCATCGAGCCGCAGGGCGATGAGCGGCAGCATCACGCCCGTCAGCGCCGCATCCAGCGCATCGACGGACGGAAGTTCGAGGCCGAAGCCGCAGGCGGCACGGGCGTCGCGATGGACGAGGACCAGCGCATCGGCACCGCCTTCGAGGTCGGCCAGCGCCTGGGCTCCGGCCTTCTCGGCATCGGGATGGTCGATGCGCTGCGCCAGACGCCACGGGCCGGGCGCCCGCACCGGCTGGGCCACCGCAGCCGCCGGCTCGTAGAAGGGCTCGATGCGCAGGCCGTCGGCGGTCTTCGAAACGAGACGCTTCTCGAAGTCGGCCCCCTTCAGCGCGGCTTCGACGGCTTGGCGCCAGCGCTCGCGGGTGGCGGGCTCGAACAACTCGGCGAGCGGACGATCTTCCATCTTGGGCGAGACCTTGACGATTCGGCGTTTCCCGACCGCTTCTTCAAAGAGCGGCGACTTGGCCGCAAGCCCTCGCACGGGGCGCGGGCAGGCGACAACCGACTTTAGTCCAGGTTGCCGCCTCCGCCTCGCTCAAAATCCTGAAGGCTCAGCCAAAAAGAATCAGTCCCGCGAAGCCGAGCGAGCCGACGATGATGCGCCACCACGCGAACAGCCAGAAGCCGTGGCGGGAGACGTAGTCGAGCACCGTCCGCACCACGATCAAGGCCGAGATGAAGGCAGCGACGAAGCCGATGACGATCAGCAGCGCGTCGTTGGAGGAGAGGTTCTTGTAGTTGTCGAGAAGGTCCTTGGCGAAGGCGCCGGCCATGGTCGGCATGGCGAGGTAGAACGAGAACTCGGTGGCCGAGCGCTTGCTCGCCCCCATCAGCATCGCGCCGACGATGGTGGCGCCGGAGCGCGACACGCCGGGGATCATCGCCACGCATTGGAACAGGCCGATCTTGAGCGCCATCGGCAGGCTGAACTCGAACACGTCGGTCTTGCGCGGATGCTCGGTCGGACCGTCGTGCATTCCATCATTTGGAGCCGCTTTCGGCTCGCCGACCGTGTCGTCGATGATGAGGAGCACGATGCCGCCGGCCACCAGCGTGGCGCAGACGATCCACGGGTTGAACAGGTAGAGCTTGATGTACTTGGAGAAGAGCCCGCCGACGATCGCCGCGGGCAGGAAGGCGATGAGGATGGCGAGCACGAAGCGGCGCGCCCGCGGATCATTCGGCAGCGCGGTGGCGATGCTCCACAGCCGGCCGAAATAGACGAACAGGATCGCCAGGATCGCGCCGAGCTGGATCAGCACCTCGAAGGTGTTGTTGGGCGAGTGGAAGCCGATGAAGTGGCCGATGAGGAGCTGATGCCCGGTCGAGGAGACCGGGATGAACTCGGTGGCGCCTTCCACCACGGCGAGCACGAGCGCCTTCGCGATCAGGACGAGATCCATAAGCCTGCTGTTCCCCACGCCGATGTGCCGGCGATTCAGGGCGCGGCAGACGACGGCGATACGGCAGCTTTGCGGCGGTAGGGTTGACGGGCGGTTACCGGGTTGCGGCGGGTTTGTTAATGAGGTGGCAACGTTGGAGAAATAATCCTGGCGCGTCGCCCCAATTTCGCCGGTGCGACACGGTCTGCCCAGGGCTCTGCCTTCTTTACCGCTGAACCACGGCCTCGATGGCGACGCTCTATCACTCCCCGTTCTGCCCGAACTCGCGCTTCATCCGCCTCGTCCTGGCCGAGATGGGGATGGAGCCGACTCTCGTCGAGGAACGGGCCTGGGAGCGCCGCCGCGACTTCCTCATCGTCAACCCGGCGGGCACCACGCCGGTGCTGGTGGAGCAGACCGGGCTCGCCATTCCCGGCGCGGGCGTGATCGCGGAGTATCTCGACGAGACGCGGGGGCTCGGCCTCGCCGGGCGGCGGCTTCTGCCCGACACCACCCAGGCGCGGGTGGAGGTGCGGCGCCTGCTCGACTGGTTCCTCGTCAAGTTCAACAGCGAGGTGACCGAGTATCTCGTCACCGAGAAGATCGATAAGCGCTTCATGCCCTCCGCCGCCGGAGGCGGCCCGCCGGACATGAACGCCATTCGTGCGGCGCGCACCAACGTGCGCTATCACCTCCAATATGTCGGCTACCTGATCGGGCAGCGCCGCTGGCTCGCGGGCAACGACCTGACCTATGCCGACCTCGCGGCGGCGGCCCACCTTTCCTGCGTGGACTATCTCGGCGACGTGCCATGGGACGAGGACGAAATGGCGAAGGACTGGTACGCGCGGGTGAAATCCCGCCCGTCCTTCCGCGCGCTGCTGGCCGACCGGGCACCGGGGATGCCGGCGGCGGCCCACTACGCGGATCTGGATTTCTGAAACCCGAAAAGGTCGTCCTCACGGGCCGCGCCCTGCGCGAGACCATCGAGGCGCGCGCGCGCCGTCTCGGCTTCGAGGCGTTCCGCGTCACCCGTCCCGATGCCGTGCCGGATCTGCGCGAGCGCTTGCCGGCATGGCTCGCGGCGGGCCATCACGGCACGATGGACTGGATGGAGGAGCGGGCCGACCAGCGCGCCGCGCCCTCCGCCCTGTGGGCCGAGACGCGCAGCATCGTCATGCTCGGCATGAATGCAAACCCGGAGCGCGATCCCCTCGAACTCGTGCGGCTGAAGGATCGCGCCGCCATCGCCGCCTATGCGCAACGGCGCGACTATCACGATGTCATCAAGGGCAAGCTGAAGGAACTCGGCGGCTTCCTCTCCGCCCGCTCCGGCCAGCCGGTGAAGGTCTTCGTCGATACCGCGCCCGTCATGGAGAAGCCGCTGGCCCAGGCCGCCGGGCTCGGCTGGCAGGGCAAGCACACGGTGCTGATCTCGCGTGAGCACGGCAACTGGCTGATGCTCGGCGCGATCTTTTCCCGCGCCGAGCTCGAACCCGACACCCCAGAGACCGACCATTGCGGCTCCTGCCGCCGCTGCCTCGACATCTGCCCGACGGATGCCTTCCCGGCCCCTTACCAACTCGATGCGCGCCGCTGCATCGCCTACCTCACCATCGAGCATCAGGGCCCGATCCCCGCCGAATTCCGCGAAAAGATCGGCAACCGGGTGTTCGGCTGCGACGACTGCCTCGCGGTCTGTCCCTGGAACAAGTTCGCGGGTGCGGCGCGGGAGAGCCGCATGGCCGCCCGCGACGATCTCGCCGCGCCGCCGCTCGCCGAACTCGCTCGCCTCGACGATGCGGGATTTCGCACCCGCTTTGCCGGCACGCCGATCAAGCGTACCGGCCGCGACCGCTTCCTGCGCAACGTGCTGATCGCCATCGGCAATTCCGGTGATGCCGCCCTCGCCGCGGAGGCGGTGGCCTGCCTCGCCGAGCCCGATCCGGTGGTGCGCGGTGCCGCCGTCTGGGCCTGCGGCCGGTTGCTGCCCCGGGCGCGACTGCACGAACTCTTCGCCGCCCATGGACACGGAGAAACGGAGGCGCATGTGAGGGAGGAATGGCGTGAGGCCGCCGCCCTCCCTATGGAAGCGGACGGCCCACGGGAGACCTGACACCGCATGAACCTGTTCGTTTTCGGCCTCGGCTTCTCCGCCCGGCATTTTGCCGAGCGTGAACGGGCGCGATTCAACGCGGTGCGGGCGACGGTGACCGAGCCCGAGCGGGCCAGGAGTCTCGCGGCCGAGACCGGGTTCACCCTGCGCGCCTTCGGACCGGAGGCGGACGATCCCCGCATCGCCGACGATCTCGCCGACACCGACGTCCTGCTGATCTCCGCACCGCCGGGACGGGACGGCGATACGGTGCTCGCCCGCTACCGCGACACCATCGCGAAAAGCCGCATCGGCTGGATCGGCTATCTCTCGACCATCGGCGTCTACGGCGACCAAGGGGGTGCCTGGATCGACGAGACGACGCCCGCTACCCCGAAGAGCGCCCGCTCGCGCGACCGCCTTGCCGTCGAGAATGCATGGCTCGCGCTCGGCGCCGAGACCGGCAAGGCGGTGCAGGTATTTCGCCTCTCGGGCATCTATGGCCCCGGCCGCAATCCGATCGTGAAGCTGCGTGACGGCCGCACCCAGCGCATCGTCAAGCCGGGGCAGGTGTTCAACCGCATCCACGTCGCGGACATCGCCGCGACGCTGGCCGCCTCGATCGAGCACCCGCGGGGGGGCGCGGTCTACAACGTCACCGACGACGAGCCGGCCCCGCCGCAGACGGTGACCGAGCACGCAGCAAGGCTCACCGGACTGCCCCTGCCGCCGGAAGTCGATTTCGAGACCGCCGACCTCAGCCCGATGGCCCGCAGCTTCTACGGCGAGAACAAGCGGGTGCGTAACCGCCTGATCCGCGAGGAGCTGGGCGTGCAGCTCGCCTTCCCGACCTATCGCGAGGGGCTGGCCGCGCTGGTCTCCGACGCGCGCCGGTAGGCGGCCCGTCGCGCAGCGTCCCGAAGGCGGGCCACGAATGTTCGGGACGAGGCTCGGGATCAGATGAACTGAACGCCGATCCCGTCGTCGGCCCACCGTATGACGCGGCAGCGCCGGGACGGCTCGCCGTCGATGTGAAGCGTGACGAAGTTCGGAAGGTCCGCAGCCTCGAGTGCCAGCTTGGCGCCGCCCTCCGAGAGGTTGAGAATGGTGCAGGGCCGGCTCTGCGGCGTCCCCGCCGTTCGCCCGCGCTCCGGCACAAACGCGACATGGCCGGAGCGCGAGGAGCGAAGGCGCTCCTCGCCCCGCCGCTCCTCCAGCCCGACATTCCAGGCGTCGAGACGGCTCGCGAATTCCGCCACGCTCGCGGCGGTGGCCTGCATGTCGGTGCTGACCTGACCGGTGGTCGCGCGCTGCCGCGTGCTGTCCGCCGTCGTCTGCGCGATGAAACCCTGCACGGTGTCGACCACCGCCGCGGTCGAGACCAGCGCCGCGCCGACATCCCGCGAGACCGCCTGCATGGCGCCGATCTCGCCGGTGATGCGGGCGGTGGCCGAGCGCGCCTGCTCGGCGAGGCTCTTCACTTCGGTGGCGACGACGGCGAAGCCGCGGCCGGCCGCACCGGCGCGGGCGGCCTCGATCGTGGCGTTGAGGGCGAGCAGGTTGATCTGCTCGGCGATGCCCGTGATGACCTCGACCACGCCAGTCATCGCGGCGGCCGCGTCGTCGAGCTTGGCCGAGAGGATTCCGGCGGCGCTCATGCGGGTCTGAATGTCGCCGACCGCATCGTGCGAGCGGTTCATCTGCTCGGCGATCGATTCCGAGATCCGGTGCATCTCCTCGGACGCGCCGGCCACCGTCCGTACCCGGCCCAGCGTCTGCTCGGCCATGGCGAGGGCGCTGGCGCGCACCGCCATGCTCTGGCTGATGTCGAAGGCGTATTTCACGATCTTGAACGGGCGCCCGGCCGCGTCGAGAACCGGGTTGTAGGAGGCCTGAATCCAGACCTCGCGACCATCCTTGGCCACCCGCTGGTAGACGGCGGAGGTGAACTGCCCCGCCCGCAGCGTCGCCCAGAACTCGGCATAGGCCGGGCTTGCGGCGATTTCGGGCGTTACGAACATCCGGTGATGCCGGCCCTGCACCTCGGGAAGGGTGTAGCCGAGCGCGTTCAGGAAGTTGTCGTTGGCGTCGAGCACCGTGCCGTCCATGCCGAACTCGATCACCGCCTGCGAGCGGCGGGCGGCTTCGACCTTTCCCGCCATGTCGGCGGCGACGCGCTTGGCCGCGGTGATATCGGAGGCGTATTTGACGACCTTGAACGGGCGCCCGGACGGATCGAGGATCGGGTTGTAGGTCGCCTGGATCCAGACCTCGCGCCCATCCTTGCCGACGCGCAGGAACTCGCCGGCCCGGTACTCGCCGCGGGCGAGCGCCTCCCAGAAGGCGCGGTACTCCGCGGATGCCGCCTCTTCCGGCCGCACGAACTGGCTGTGGTGCCGGCCCTCCACCTCGTGCGGCGCGTAGCCGAGGGCGTCGAGGAAGTTGGCGTTGGCGCTGCGCACCGTCCCGTCGAGGTCGAACTGGATCACCGCCTGCGACCGGCTGATCGCGGCGATCTGGCCCGCCGTCTCGGCGGCGGCGAGCCGCTCGGTCGTCACGTCGAGGGCGAATTTGACGATCTTCCGAACGCGGCCGGCGGCGTCGAGGACCGGATTGTAACTCGCCCGGATCCAGACCTTGCGTCCGTCCTTGGTGAGACGCCCATAGGCCGCCGTCTGAAACGTGCCGCGGCGCAGGCCCTGCCAGAACGTCTCGTACTCCGCGCTCTCCGCCTCCTGCGGGTCCACGAACAGGCGATGATGACGCCCGCGCACCTCACCGAGGGTGTAGCCCATCAGTGCGAGGAAATTGTCGTTGGCGTCGAGCACCGTCCCATCGACGGCGAAGGTGATAACCGCCTGGGAGCGGTTGAGCGCGTCGAAGATGGACGCGGCATCGGAGCGGCGAAGGACGGAGAGCATCGGCGATTTCGGCTCCACTTGCCGTCCCACGATGCCCGATGCCGCTTAAGAATCTCCTCTGGGGCATCAAAGGATGCATTTCTGTCAGTGCGGACAGGGCAGGCTTCCGCAAACGGTCAAGCTTCAGCCATCTTCTCCGGCGCATGCAGTCACCAACTCGACCGAAGGTTGTGATCCCTCCGCTCGACTGTCCGTCCATCGGACGTCAGCGATCAGTTCGAATGGCTCCCATGATCCACCCCTTGCCCTTCAAGGCTCCCGCCTTGGCCGCCTTCATGGCCACCCTTCTGCTTGGGCCAGCCGCAGCGCAATCTTCGAACGAGAATTCTCCGCCATCTCGCGGATCCGTTCTGACCGTCCACGGCGCGGGCTCGTTCGAACAGAAGCCCGATTACGGGCGTTTCGAGGTAAGCTTGGTCACGCAGGACAAGACGTTGGAGGCAACCGTCTCGGCGCATGAAGAGCGAGCGGGCTCGGCGATAGAGGTCCTGCGTCGGTTCGAGCAAGCAGGCGTGAAAATCGAGAGAAGTCGCTTCCGGCTCGATGAGGATCGATCTGGCGGTTATCAGCCACCGCAATATCCTGGACATCGGCCGCCGCCACCCAAGAAATCGGCCACTCCGTTCACCGCAACGACCACCTTCATTTTGAAGGCCAACGGGATCGATCAGCTGAACGCAACCATGAGTCGGATTGCGGAAACGGGCCTGCTTCGGGTTCAGTCGGTGACGTTCAAGGTCGAGAATGAGCGGGCCGCGTTGCTCGAAGCGCGCCGTGCGGCCATGCTTGATGCCCGCCAACAAGCCAAGGTCTACGCGGAGGCCGCCGACGTCACGCTCGTCGAGATCAATGCGATCACAGACGGAGAAGCCAGCCCTTCCGAAGTGGGAGAGGCCGATATGCCGCGATCGCTCCGCCGCATCCAAATCGTGCCGCCAGCGGCCATTTCTTTCAACGCCACGGTGAACGTGACGTGGCGCATCGCGCCGCGCTGAAGGGCAGCGGCCGACCCGCTCAGATCTCCTCCCGCACCCCTTTGCCGCGGCGCTCGAAGTAGAACGGGATCGGTCGGTAGGGCGGGAAGCCGGCGTCGGCTGCCGCTTCCAGATCGTCGAGGATCACGCGGGTGATGCGCGGCAGGTCGAGCTTGCGCGCGGCGTCGAGATCGACCCAGGCGAGTTCGGTCAGTTCCGCATCCGGCCCGACGATACCGGGCCGCTCGGCGACCACCGCCTTGCGATCGACGGCAAAGAAGCGGGTATCGAAGCGGCGGGGGCGCTTCGGCGGCGTGATCGCCCGCGCCACCAGATGCAGGGTTTCGAGATTGGGCATCACCCCTTCATCGGCGAAGGCCTGCCACGCCCCCTCCGGCGCGGTCTCCGGCGGGCCGTAATCGCGGGTGCCGATGAGAAGGCCGGTCTCCTCGTAGGTCTCGCGGATCGCGGCGAGCGCGAGGGAACGGCCGAGATGGTGGGGTGCGCGCGGCAGCTTAGCCCGCAGCGCGTCATCCGCCCGCTGCGACAGGGCCCCGGCCACCGGCATCATCCGGTCGGACGGTTCAATCCGTCCGCCGGGAAACACGAACTTGCCGCCCATGAAGGCGAGGCCGACATGGCGCCGGCCCATCAGCAGCTTCAGCTTCTTCCGCGACCGGTCGAGAATGATCAGCGTCGCGGCATCGCGCGGGCGCAACAGCACCGGGCGGGGCGTGGCAGCAGGCGAAGCGGGCTGATCCGAATCAGGCTGATCCAAGCTTTGGGGCGTCGCCTGCTCTGCTTCCTGCCTCACCGCCGCGTCTCTCCCCCGTGCCCGTGCCGGTCCCACCGCGCGCGGGGGGCAACTTGCCGAAACCGTGCATGCCGAACGTGTATTGCAGGCCAATCACCGCGCCCTTGACCGGCTGCAACAGCACGAGCGCCAGGACGAGGGTGAGCAAGGGCCACACCGTCATCGAAATCCAGAGCGGCACGTCGTAGCCCATCTCGATCTCGAGCACGAGGTAGCCGATGATGTGGCCCACGAGGAAGATCACGATATAGGGCGGCAGGTCGTCGGCCCGGTGGCCCTCCATCTCCAGGCCGCAGGCCTCGCAGGCCGGCCGCACCTTGAGGAAGCGGCCGAAGACGTGGCCCTCGCCGCAATGCGGGCAGCGGTTGAGGAAGCCGTTGGCCATGGCCGGGAGCAGCCGCGTCCGCTCCTGGGGAGCCGGGGCCGGAGGGGAGGCGTAGGTTTCCATAGGCCGAGTCTAGCCCCTTCCGCTCAGCGACGCGAGCCGCGATGGCGCCGCGCCGCATCGCTCTCGGACGCCGCCGCCTTGCCGGGGCGCGGCTTGCCCTTGGGCGACTTTGCGCCGAACTTGGCCTTGCCCAACTTCGCCTTGCCCGGATTCGCCTTGGACCCGCTGCGCTTGATCCCACCGCCTTTGGCGCCGGAGCGGCTGCGCCCCTCCGACAGGATCTCAAAGCGCAGAGCGCCGGCCACCGCCGCCGCCTCGACGAGGCGGACCTCGACCGTGTCGCCGAGGCGGTAGGTCTCGCCGCTGCGGTCGCCGACGAGCGCGTGCAGGGCCTCGTCGTGGCGGTAATATTCGTGGCCGATGGTGGAGACGGGCACGAACCCGTCGGCCCCGGTCTCGGCCAGCTTCACGAACAGCCCCGAGCGCGTCACCCCGGAGATCCGGCCGGTGAAAGTCGCGCCGACGCGGTCGGCAAGGTAGCCGGCGATGAGCCGGTCGATGGTCTCGCGCTCGGCCGCCATCGCCCGGCGCTCGGCCGCCGAGATCTGCTCGGAGACGGCGTCGAGCATGCCCGGCGTAGTGTCGTCCGGCAGTCCATCCTTGCCTAATCCGCAGGCACGCACGAGAGCACGGTGGACGATGAGATCCGCGTAGCGGCGGATGGGCGAGGTGAAGTGAGCATAGCGGCGCAGGTTGAGGCCGAAATGGCCTAAATTCTGTGCAGCGTAGATCGCCTGTGCCTGCGAACGAAGCACCACCTCGTTGATGAACGGAGCGTGCTCGCTCTCGGCCACTTGGGCGAGGATGCGGTTGAACAGGTCCGGCCGCAGCGCCCCGGCCTTGGTCATCTTGACGCCGACCGAGGCAAGCACCTCGCCGAGCGCACGCATCTTCTCCAGGGCCGGTTCGTCGTGGACCCGGTAGATCAGCGGCGAGCCCGCCTTCTCCAGCGTCTCGGCCGCCGCGACGTTGGCCTGGATCATGAACTCCTCGATCAGCCGGTGCGCCTCCAGACGCTCCGGCACGATCACCCGATCGACGCCGCCTTCCGCGTCGAGCAGCACCTTGCGCTCGGGCAGGTCGAGGGCGAGCGGGCCGCGGGCGTCGCGGGCCCGCTTCATCGCCTCGTAGGCCGCGTAGAGCGGGCGGAGCGCGGTCTCCAGCACCGGTCGCGATTTCTCGTCCGGCCGGCCGTCGATGGCAGCCTGCGCCTGCGCATAGGCGAGTTTGGCGTGCGAACGCATCAGGATGCGGTGGAAGCTGTGGCTGCGCTTCACCCCGTCGGCGCCGATGATCATCCGCACGGCGAGCGCCGGGCGGTCCTCCCCTTCGCGCAGCGAGCAGAGATCGTTCGAGATGCGCTCGGGCAGCATCGGCACCACCCGGTCGGGGAAGTAGACCGAATTGCCCCGCAGCAGCGCCTCGCGGTCGAGGGCCGAATCCGGCCGGATATAGGCGGCCACATCCGCGATCGCGACGGTGACGATGAAGCCGCCCGCATTGGCCGGATCGGGATCGGCCTCAGCCATCACCGCGTCGTCGTGGTCCTTGGCGTCGGGCGGGTCGATGGTGAGCAGCGGCGCCTCGCGCCAATCCTCGCGGCCGCGCTTGGTCGCGCGCTTGGCTGCATCCGCCTCCGCCAGCACGGCGGCGGGGAAGACGTGCGGGATGTTGTGGATGTGCAGCGCGATCAGGCTCACCGCCTTCTCGGAGCCGAGCGCGCCGAGCCGCTCGGTGACGCGCCCGCGGGGCAGGCCGAAGCGGGTCTCGCGCTCCACCGCGACGCTGACGAGGTCGCCATCCCGGGCCTCGCCTTCCTCGCCCGGCGGGATCGCGATTTCCTTGCCCTGCGATTTCTTCTCGACGGGAAGCAGGCGCCCGCCATCGCGGCCGGCGCGATAGACGCCGATCACTTCGGAGCGGTTCTTGCCGATCACCTTGATGACGCGGCCGGTGTAGCGGCCGGGCGCTTCCGGGTCCGGCGCGACCCGGACCAGCGCCCGGTCGCCGATGCCGGGGGCGGGGCGGTTGCCCTTGCGGCCGGCGCGCGGGGTCTCGACGGCGATCTTGGGCGCCTCGCCCTCCCCGTCCCACTGCGCCGGGCGGGCGATCAGGTCGCCGTCGCGGTCGCGCGATACGATGTCGGCGAGCACGACCGGCGGCAGGCTGCCGCCTTTCTGCAAACCGCCGCGGTCGCGGTCGAGCGCGCCCTCAGCCTCGATCTCCTTCAGGATCGCCTTGAGGCCGATCTTGTCGGCGCCCGAGATGCCGAAGGCCTTGGCGATTTCGCGCTTGCCGACCTTTCCGGGCGTCTCGGCGACGAAGGCGAGGATCTGCTCGCGGGAGGGAAGAACGGGGGTGCCCGCCGTCGGATTGATGCGTCTGGCCAAGGAGCAAGGCTCTCCGCGCCGATCCGGGAAGGCGTGGCGCGTTCGGTTTTTCGTTGATTGGGGAGACCGTTGACGATCCCGGCACCTCTTCAAGATGGGCGCTCGAACGCCTTAGAACAACGCCGAGAGATCGACCGTGAACAGGTTCGGCCCCGGCGTTAGCCCGTGGAAGCCGATTTGCGGATCGTCTCCACTGCCCGATCCACGTCGAAATCGGCTTGGCACAGCTCTTCGAGGGTAAAGGGCGCGCTCCGCGGCAGGGTCAGGTTCACCTGTCCCTC
The DNA here is from genome assembly GCF_026672325.1 of Methylorubrum sp. SL192. Classification (NCBI taxonomy): domain Bacteria; kingdom Pseudomonadati; phylum Pseudomonadota; class Alphaproteobacteria; order Hyphomicrobiales; family Methylobacteriaceae; genus Methylorubrum; species Methylorubrum sp. SL192. The sequence goes on along the minus strand of NZ_JAPPQV010000003.1, from coordinate 1,586,073 downwards.
CTCCGGCTGAAGCTCGGGCGCTTCCGCCGCGCGGATCGCCAGGGTCCAGGCGCCATCGATCCGCACCGCCTCCGCCGACGGCGGATCGGCCGCGAGCGCCGCGATCTTGTCCGCCGCCGCCTGCCGGAAGGCGAGGCTCAGGCCGTCATCGGAGACGAGCGCCGCCTTGATCAACTCGGCCAGCGCGTCCTTAACTCTGTCGAAACTCGCGTTCATCCGCCCGCTTTCCTCATCCGCCTATGCTTCGAGGGGTGCAAACGGAGTGCCGCGCGCAAGGTTCAGAGTGCCTCACGAAACTCCCGGTCTCTGACCGTTCTCGCTCTGGCGATGACAGCGCGGCGGGCGTTTTGTGAGAGACACTCAGTACGGCGTGCCCCCGGCCCGCTTCGCCTTCAGGGCCTCGGCGTACCAAGTCAGCTCGTCGAGAAACTTCTTCGCGGCCCGGACGAGCCAATCCTCGGCCGGCTCGCCCGCCTCGCTCAGCGCCTTCTGGATGCGCGGGATCGGCAGGAGCGAGGGAATGCTCGGCGTGCCGAGTTCGGCCAGCATCGCCCGCAACTGCATCGCCGCGCGCACGCCGCCATACTGCCCCGCCGAGTAGCAGCAGATGGCGGAAGGCCGCCAGAAATACTCCTCCAGGAAGTGGTCGAGGGTGTTGGAGAGCGCGGGCGGAATCGAGTGGTTGTACTCGGCCGAGACCACGACGAAGGCATCCGCCCCTCGAAACAGCGTCGCCAGCCGCTCCAGCGGTTCGGGGGCCTCGCCCTTGGGATATTCCTTGTACATCCGGTCGAGGAGCGGGAGCTTCAGCTCGGCGGGATCGACCAGCGGCGCCGTGTGGCCGCGGGCTTCGAGTTGCGCGACGAGGAAGCGGGCGGCGCGGATGCCGGCGCGCTCGGCACGCACGGAACCGAGGATCACGGGGACGGTGAGGGTCATGGATGCGGCTCCCGATCGGACGAGCCTAGTCGTTCCGCCCCGGCTGCCGGCGTCAAGCATTCCCCGAACAAAAAAGGCACCGGAGCCTCGAAGGCTCCGGTGCCCGCTGCACAACGCTGCGCGAAAAAGATCTTACAGCGAGTAGTACTGCACGAACTCGATCGGGTGCGGGGTCATCTCGTAGCGCAGCACCTCGGCCATCTTCAGCTCGATGAACGAGTCGATCTGGTCGTCCGAGAACACGCCGCCGGCCTTGAGGAAGGCGCGGTCCTTGTCGAGGTTCTGCAGCGCCTCACGAAGCGAGCCGCAGACGGTCGGGATCTTCTTCAGCTCGCGCGGGGGCAGGTCGTAGAGATCCTTGTCCATCGCCGGGCCCGGATCGATCTTGTTGATGATGCCGTCGAGGCCGGCCATCAGCAGCGCCGAGAAGGCGAGGTAGGGGTTGGCCATCGGATCCGGGAAGCGGACCTCGACGCGCTTGGCCTTCGGGTTCGTCGTCCACGGGATACGGCAGGAGGCCGAGCGGTTGCGGGCCGAGTAGGCGAGCAGCACGGGAGCCTCGTAGCCCGGCACCAGACGCTTGTAGGAGTTGGTGGACGGGTTGGTGAAGGCGTTGAGCGCCTTGGCGTGCTTGATGATGCCGCCGATGTACCACAGGCATTCCTGGCTGAGGTCGGCATACTTGTCGCCGGCGAACAGCGGCTTGCCGTCCTTCCAGATCGACTGGTGCACGTGCATGCCCGAGCCGTTGTCGCCGTAGACGGGCTTGGGCATGAAGGTGGCGGACTTGCCGTAGCTCTGCGCCACGTTGTGGATGCAGTACTTGTAGATCTGCATGTGGTCGGCGAGCAGGGTCAGCGTGTCGAACTTCATGCCGAGCTCGTGCTGGGCGCTCGCCACCTCGTGGTGGTGCTTCTCGACCTTCACGCCCATCGACTGCATCGCGGCCAGCATCTCGCCGCGCATGTCCTGGGCCGAATCCTGCGGCGGGACGGGGAAGTAGCCGCCCTTGGTCTGCACCCGGTGGCCGAGGTTGCCGCCCTCGTAATCGGTGAAGCCGTTGGTCGGCAGCTCGGTCGAGTCGAGCTGGAAGCCGGTATGGTAGGGGTCGGCGCCGAACTTCACGTCGTCGAACACGAAGAACTCGGCCTCGGGGCCGACAAAGATCGTGTCGCCGATGCCGGTGGAGCGCAGATACGCCTCGGCGAGCTTGGCGGTCGAGCGCGGATCGCGGGCATAGGGCTCGCCGGTCGAGGGCTCGAGCACGTCGCAGACGATCGACATGGTGGAGGCCGAGAAGAACGGGTCCATGCAGGCCGTGACCGGATCGGGCATCAGCAGCATGTCGGATTCGTTGATCGCCTTCCAACCGGCGATCGACGAGCCGTCGAACATGGTGCCGTCCTGGAACATCTCCTCGTCGATCAGGGAGACGTCGAAGGTCACATGCTGCCACTTGCCGCGCGGGTCGGTGAAGCGGAAGTCGACGTACTTGACGTCATTGTCCTTGATGGCCTTCAGCACATCGGCGGCCGTATTCATGCTGTGCGTCTCCTCGGCAAATTCTGGAAGCGGGGCGGCGAACCATCGGCCGGGTCCGGGCGCGGTCCGAGCCGGTCCGTTCCTGGGGCGCGATGGGCTGATCGGGAAAGCGGCATGTCTCGACGGGGCGGCTTCACGCCCGCGGCGTCGCTCCTGATCCGGGTCCGGCCCCCTCTCGCGTCCCCGGCCGGTCTCGCCGGCCGCGCGGACGATATCGTCCGCGCTTCGCCGTTGCCACCCGTCGGCAGGCAAAAAATCCACGCAATCGCGGGACGTTCGGACTGTTTCGTCTGCAGGACCGGCCCTTGGGCGGTCATATTTGCCGCATAGGCCGCCGCCTCGCGACCAAGGCGACTGGCACGCGACATGCTTAGGCGGAAACCGGAGCGTCCACCCGCACAGTGGCCGCTCGGGGGTCGGGCTGGCGCCCTGCTCGCCGGTGGATCGGCGTCTCGGATGCGGCGGGGAAGTCACCCGCCGGACGCTGCGATCCAACGGGCGGGCAGGTTCTCAACGACGCCGGTTCCGCAAAGGTTTCGTCAGGACACGGATCCTCAAGGTACGAGAGACTGGGAATGACCAAGTTTAAGCTCGAGTACATCTGGCTCGACGGCTACACGCCCACACCGAACCTGCGCGGCAAGACGCAGATCAAAGAGTACGACAGCTTCCCGACCTTCGAGCAGCTCCCGCTCTGGGGCTTCGACGGCAGCTCGACGCAGCAGGCCGAGGGCTCCTCCTCCGACTGCGTGCTGAAGCCCGTGCGCCACTTCCCCGACCCGGCCCGCACCAACGGCGTGCTCGTGCTGTGCGAAGTGATGATGCCGGACGGCAAGACCCCGCACCCGTCGAACAAGCGCGCGACCGTGCTCGACGATGCCGGCGCGTGGTTCGGCTTCGAGCAGGAGTACTTCCTCTACAAGAACGGCCGCCCGCTCGGCTTCCCCGAGACCGGCTACCCCGCTCCGCAGGGTCCGTATTATTGCGGCGTCGGCGCCTCGAATGTCGGCCCCGTGGCCCGCAAGATCGTCGAGGAGCATCTCGACCTCTGCCTCGCCGCCGGCATCAACCACGAAGGCATCAACGCCGAAGTGGCCAAGGGCCAGTGGGAATTCCAGATCTTCGGCAAGGGCTCCAAGAAGGCCGCCGACGAGATGTGGATGGCCCGCTACCTGCTCCAGCGCCTGTGCGAGACCTACGAGATCGACATCGAGTACCATTGCAAGCCGCTCGGCGACACCGACTGGAACGGCTCGGGCATGCACTGCAACTTCTCGACGACGTTCATGCGCGAGACCGGCGGCAAGGAGTATTTCGAGGCGGTGATGGCCAGCTTCGAAAAGAACCTCGACGACCACATCGCCGTCTACGGCCCCGACAACCACATGCGCCTGACCGGCAAGCACGAGACGGCGCCGTGGAACAAGTTCTCCTACGGCGTGGCCGACCGCGGCGCCTCGGTGCGCGTGCCCCACTCCTTCGTCAACAACGGCTACAAGGGCTACCTTGAGGACCGCCGCCCGAACTCCATGGGCGACCCCTACCAGATCGCCTCGCAGGTTCTGAAGACGATCTCCGAGGTTCCGCTCCCGGGCGAAGCCGCGCAGAAGGCCGTCGCGTAAGACTTTCGAGGCCGACAATAGCGTCTGAAACAGGCCGCCTCCGTCGAAAGACGGGGGCGGTTTTTTGTTTGGCTTATCCCGGTCTCGCCCTCACCCTGAAGTGCCGCAGCGAAGCGGAGGCCTCGAAGGATCCTCCAGTAGCCGTGCGATCCCTGGAGGATCCTTCGAGGGCCGCTGACGCGGCCACCTCAGGACGAGGGGAAGGATGCGGGGATCAGTGCGCTCGGGCGGCCGGCGCGCCTCACACCCCAAAAATCGACCAGCCAGTGCGTTTCACCAGCATCTCCAAGGCGATACGCCCGAGATGGGAGTTGCCGGCCGCATCCAGCCCCGGTGACCAGACGCAGATCGAGGCCTTGCCCGGCGCAACGGCCAAAATGCCGCCGCCGACGCCGCTCTTGCCCGGCAGGCCGACGCGGTAGGCGAAATCGCCCGAGCCGTCGTAGTGGCCGCAGGTCAGCATGATCGCGTTGATGCGCCGCGCCCGCTCAGCCGAGATCACCGAATGCCCGGCCAGCGGATGATGCCCGGAATAGGCCAGGAACAGCCCGGCGGTGGCGAGCTGGCGGCAGGTCATCGCGATGGCGCAATGATGGAAGTAGACGCCGAGCGTGTAATCGACCGGATTCTCGATCACGTCGAAGGAGCGCATGTAGTTGGCGAGCGCCGCGTTGCGGAAGCCCGTGCGCTTCTCGGAGGCCGCCACGCGCTCGTCGATCGTGATGCTGTCGTCCTGTGCCACGAACTGCATGAAGCGCAGGATCTCGCCCAGCGCCTCCCGCGGCTGATGGCCCGACAGGATCAGGTCGGTGACGGCGATGGCGCCGGCATTGATGAAGGGATTGCGCGGGATGCCGTGTTCCCGCTCCAACTGCACGATGGAGTTGAACGGGCTGCCCGACGGCTCGCGGCCGACCCGGCGCCAGAGCCGGTCGCCGACCATGCCGAGGGCCAGCGTCAGGGTGAAGACCTTGGAGATGCTCTGGATCGAGAAGGGGGTGTCGGCATCCCCCCCGGCTGCGACCCGCCCGTCGCCGTCGATCACGACGAGGCCGAAGCCTTGAGCGTCGACACGGGCCAGTTCGGGGATGTAGCTCGCCACCGCGCCGCGATCGGGGCGGGCCCGCATCTCCGCGGCGATGTCTTTGACGATACTGTCGAGATCGGGCACGGCGTCGCTCGGCTACGGCGCTTCACGGCAAGCGCGGACGCGGCCGGCCCTTCACGAAGCGGGCCAGGACAGCGGGGCCGACTGGATCAGATCGCGTCGGTGCCGGTCTCGCCGGTGCGGATGCGGATGGCTTCCTCGATCGTCGAGACGAAGATCTTGCCGTCGCCGATGCGGCCGGTCTGGGCCGACTTGCGGATCGCCTCCACGGCACCCTCGACCAGGGCGTCCGAGAGTACGATCTCCAGCTTCACCTTCGGGAGGAAGTCCACGACGTATTCGGCGCCGCGGTAGAGTTCGGTATGGCCCTTCTGCCGGCCGAAGCCCTTAGCCTCGATCACGGTGATGCCCTGGAGACCGACCTCTTGGAGGGCTTCCTTCACCTCGTCGAGCTTGAACGGCTTGATGATCGCCTCGATCTTCTTCATCCGGAAAAGCCTGATCCGCCTAGTCCCTCAGTCAGCCATTTATGTACCATCGCCGCCGCGTGACCGCCACGGCGATTTGGATGACGGGACCGGGAAGTTGCGCACGGAATATGCAAACAAAGCGGAATATGTAGGCAATTCCGCCAAAAACGATGAATTTAAAGGCATAGGGTGAGCCAGTTGCATGCATGAGCCGGTGAAATCCCCCCAAGCCTCGCATCGGCTGCTCACCGTTGAGGCGATGCGCCGGGTTGATGCCGCCGCGATCGCCGGTGGTACGCCGGGCCTGACGCTGATGGAGGCGGCGGGCGCCGCCATCGCCATGCGTGCCCGCGCCATGGCACCGGAGCGTGGCCGGGTGCTCGTGCTGTGCGGCCCCGGCAACAATGGCGGCGACGGGTTCGTGGCCGCCCACCTGCTGGATGAGGCCGGCTACCACGTCGATCTGCGTCTGCTCGGCGAGCGCGCCGCGCTCATGGGCGATGCCGCCCTCGCCGCCGAGGCCTGGACCGGCCCGGTGGGTGCCGTGGAGACCGCGATTCCGGCGGCCGACCTCATCATCGATGCCGTGTTCGGCGCCGGCCTCTGCCGCGATCTGGAAGGGGCAGCCCGCGCCCTCGTGGAAGCGGTGAACCGCTCGGGCATCCCCGTGCTGGCCGTGGATGTGCCGAGCGGCATCGACGGCGACAGCGGCGCGGTGCGCGGGCTCGCGGTGGAGGCGACCGAGACGGTGACCTTCGTCGCGCCGAAGCCCGGCCACCTGCTCCAGCCCGGCCGGACCCAGTGCGGCGCGCTGCACGTCGCCGATATCGGCACGGGCGAGGCCGCTTTCGCCGCCGGGATCGCCGGGGAGACCCGCGCGCTGTATCGCAACGCGCCCGGCCTGTGGGCGCTGCCGCGGCTCACCGCCGGCAGCCACAAATACACCCGCGGCCATGCCCTGGTGTTGTCGGGCCCCGCCTATCGCACCGGTGCGGCCCGGCTCGCCGCCCGCGGCGCGCTGCGGGTCGGCGCGGGGCTCGTCACCATGGCTTCACCCGCCTCGGCACTGGCGGAGAACGCCGCCCAGCTCACCGCGATCATGCTGCGCCCTTGCGAGAATTCCGACGACCTCGACGACATGCTCGCCGACGAGCGGCTGAACGCGCTGCTGCTCGGCCCCGGCCTCGGGACCGGCCCGGCGACCTGCGACCTCGTCGCGGTGGCGGCCAATGCCGGGCGCGCCCTGGTGCTCGACGCCGACGCGCTCACGAGCTTCCGCAGCGAGGTGCGCACCCTCGCCCGCCACATCCGCGACGGCGAGGCGCGGGCCGTGCTGACGCCGCACGAGGGCGAATTTGCACGGCTGTTCTCCGGCACGGAGGCCGTGGCGGAGGGGCTGACGAAGGTCGAGCGGGCCGCGCGGGCGGCGGAGATCGCCGGGGCGGTCGTGGTGCTGAAGGGCGCCGACACGGTGATCGCTGCCCCGGATGGGCGTGCGGCGATCAACGACCACGGCACGCCGCATCTCGGCACCGCCGGCTCCGGCGACGTGCTCGGCGGCCTCGTCGCCGGGTTGCTGGCGCAGGGGCTAGACCCGTTCGAGGCCGCCTGCGCCGCCGTGTGGCTGCACGGCGATGCGGGCCTGCGCTTCGGGCCGGGGCTGATCTCCGAGGATCTGCCGGAGATGATCCCGGCGGTTCTGCGCGACCTCGCCGACCGCGCCTGACCCGCCCCCGCTATGCGGCTGCGACCGAAGCGTTCTTCCGGCCATAAAGCGCGTAGAACACCAACCCGAGGACGTTCCAGACGGCGAACCAGAGTTGGGTCTTCGCGGGCAGGCTGAAGAACAGATAGCCGCAGCCCAAAATCGTGATCGCCCCGATGAGCCACGGGGCCGGTGCTCGGAAGGTGCGGGGAGCATCCGGTGCACGGACACGCATCACCAGCATGCAGGCCGCGACCGCAATGAACGCCGCCAGCGTTCCGGCATTGGCGAGTGCAGCGAGTTCCCCGAGTGGGACGAGCCCGGCAAGCACGGTCACCACGGCCGCCGTGAAGAGGGTGATCCGAACCGGCGTTCCGGCGGAGGAGAGTTTCGCCAGGCTCTGCGGCAGCATCCCGTCGCGGGCCATGGTGAAGAAGATCCGGCTCTGGCCGTAGAAAAAGGCGAGGATGACGGTGGGCAACGCGATCACCGCCGAGGCCGCGAGATACTGCGCCACCAGCGGCCGGCCGAGTTCGCGCAGGATCAGCGCCAGCGGCTCCGGACTGTCGGCAAAGCGCGTGTAGGACACGGCCCCCACCGCGGTGACCGCGACCGCGACGTAGATCACGACGCAGGCCGCCATCGATCCGACGATGCCGATAATCAGGTCGCGCCCTGGGTTGCGCGTCTCCTCCGCCGCGGTGGCGATGGCGTCGAAGCCGTAGAAGGCGAAGAAGATGATCGCCGCCGCCGCCATGATGCCGCGCTCGACCCCGTCGGCGCCCAGGCTCTTCACGAAGCCGAACGGGTTGAACGGTTCGAGATGGGCCGCGTCGAAGGCGGGCAGCGCGAAGACCACGAAGACGATCAGCGCGGCGATCTTCACCAGCACCAGCGCGGCATTGACGGTGGCGCTCTCCCGCGTGCCGCGCAGGAGCAGCACGGCGACGACGACGATGATCGCGACCGCGGGGAGGTTGACGACCCCGCCCGCATCCGGCCCCTGCATCAGCGCCCTGGGGAACCCGAACAGGTTTTCCAGCAGCGGCGCGGCGTAGCCGGACCAGCCGACCGCCACCGCGCTGACGACGAGCGAATATTCGAGGATCAGGCTCCAGCCGATGATCCAGGCGAGGATCTCGCCGAGCACGACATAGGTGTAGGTGTAGGCGCTGCCCGAGACCGGGATCATCGTCGCCATTTCGGCATAGGCGAGCGCCGCACAGGCGCAGATCGCGCCGGCAATGGCGAAGGACAGGATCACCGCAGGCCCGGCCTTGGCTGCCCCGACGCCGATGAGCGTGAGGATGCCGGTTCCGACGATCGCGCCGACACCGAGGGCCATGAGATGCGGCCAGCCGAGCGCTCGTGCCAGCCGACGCTCTTCACCGGGCTCCAGTTGCAAGGGCTTACGGCGAAGAAGGCTGGACGTCATTCGGGCTCCTGTCACGCGGTTGTCCGAGAGCATAGGGCAGCGTGACCGTCGCACCCTCGCGCAAGCGCCGCCGGATGCGCCAGCCCTCGGCCCAGCTTCTTCGTTTCAAACGCGCCGACAGTTCTACAATTTCTGCGGGCATCGCTCCGAACGGTGTTTGCCGGCTTTCGGGCGATGCCGGCGCGACGGCTCGGAGTCTCGTTCCGGATCCGATCTCGAGGACGATGCCTTAGGGCGCGAGGCTCACCCGGTCCGCCGCCAGCGCCTCGGCGCGCTTGCGCTCGTCGGGGTTGAGGCCGGCGGTCGCTTGATCGAGGCCGGCATCGGCGCGGCCCTGCGAGGCTGCGGTGAGGTTCCAGGCCGCCGCCTCGACCAGGTTCTTGGGCACGCCGCGGCCGGCGACGTAGAGCTTGGCGATCCGGTTCTGGGCGATGGCGTTGCCGCGCTGGGCCGCGTGCAGGAAGTAGCGGGCGGCGCGGGTCTCGTCCTTGGGAACGCCGTCGCCGTTGAACAGCCGGATCGCGAACTCGACCTCGGCGCCGAGATCGCCGTTGTCGGCGGCACGGCGAAACCATTGCGCCGCCTGGGTCGTGTCCTTGGCGACGCCCTTGCCCTGGAGGTAGAGCACGCCCAGCGCATATTGCGCGGCGGGGATCTCGGCCTCGGCCGCAGCCCGGAAATTGGCCAGGGCGGCGGCCAGATCCGCGGGCTTGTCGCTCGCGAGCTGGATCAGAGCGAGATTGTAGCAGGCGCTGGGCTGTCCCTTGCGGGCCGCCTGTTCGAGCCAGGTTCGGCCGGCCTTCTCGTCCTTGGGTTGCCCGCGCCCGTCCATCGCCATCAGGCCGAGGGAGGCCATGGCGTTGGGATCGTTCTGCACCGCCGCCAGCCGGTACCATTCGTGGGCGCGTTTTGGGTCCGGCTTGACCCCGAGTCCCTGGTTGTAGAGTTCGCCGAGCAGCGTCATCGCAGCGGCGTCCTTCGGATTCGCCTCGATCCGCTTGGTCGCCTCGCGGAAGGCGGTGACGTAGCGACCGCGCTGATAGGCGCCATAAGCCGCGTCGGCATTCGGATTCGCCGTCGTGGGCTGCGCCCCCTGGACGTTGGCCGAGTAGGGCGAGGGCAGCTCACGCTTGAGGTCGAACAGGTTCGGCTTGGCCGGCGTCTGCCCGACAGGCTCCTTCGGGGCGGGCTGCTTCGGGGCCGCGTGCAGAGCGCCGATGTCCAGCGCGAGGACGGCGCAGGCGCTCAGGACCGCGAGGGACAGGGTTCCGGCTCGGCGTGCGGCCTTCCCCCTGCGCCCACGCGCCCTTCCCTCCCCCCACAGAGGGAAGAGGGCATTGAAGGTCACTGCCACGGTCCAGTCTTCAGAAGAAATCATCGTGCCCGGTCGAGCTGCGCCTGTGCGGCCCTGACCCCTTCGGGATCGTCGAGCCACAGGGCGCCTTCCAGCCCGACGAATTCGGAACCGGTCAGGACGAGCGCCGCGACATCCTCGGCGGAGGTCGCCACCGCGATGCAGGGCGTCTCGAAGATCTCGGCCCACCACGCCGCGCGCTCGCGCACCTCCTCGGCATCGGGGGCGACGCCGTCGGGGAAGAGGCCGCCGACCATCAGGTAATCGACACCGGTCTCGCCCGCGACCATCGCCGCGTTGCGCGAGCCGAGCACGCCGCCGGTCCCGAGGATGCGCCCGTCCCGTAAGCGCCCGCGAAGATCGCGCAGCGCCTCTTCGTCCGCGCGGTCGAGATGCACCCCATCGGCCCCGCCGCGGGCCGCAACGGAGACGATATCGCCGGTAAAGCCGGGCACGGAGACGAGCACCGCCGCGCCGCGCTCCTGCGCCGGGGGGGACAGCCGCTTGACGAGGGCGACGAGGCTGCGCTCGTCGGACGCCGCCAGCCGCAGGATCACCGCCGCGACATCCCCCGCAGCGCAGGCGGCGTCGAGCGCCCGCGCGGTCGCCTCGGCCTCGGACGCGCCGAGACCGTAGGGGGTGAGGAGGGCGAGGCGGGGCCGGGGCGCGGCCGACTCTGATTCAGCCATGACGGATCAGGCGTCGATCTTCGGGTCGAGCGAGCCGTTGGCGTAGCGCTTCGCCATCTCGGCCACCGAGATCGGGCGGATCTTCGAGCCCTGACCGGCGGTGTTGAACTCCTCGAAGCGCTGGCGGCACAGCTTGGTCATCGCCTCCATGGCGGGCTTCAGGTACTTGCGCGGATCGAACTCGGAGGGGTTTTCGGTCAGCACCTTACGGATCTGGCCGGTCATCGCCATGCGGTTGTCGGTGTCGATGTTGATCTTGCGCACGCCGTGCTTGATGCCGCGCTGGATCTCTTCGACCGGCACGCCCCAGGTCGGCTTCATCTCGCCGCCGTACTGGTTGATGACGTCCTGAAGATCCTGCGGCACCGAGGAGGAGCCGTGCATGACGAGGTGGGTCGTCGGCAGGCGGCGGTGGATCTCCTCGATCACGCCCATGGCGAGCACGTCGCCGTCGGGCTTGCGCGTGAATTTGTAGGCGCCGTGGCTGGTGCCCATGGCCACCGCCAGTGCATCGACCTTGGTGGCGGTCACGAACTTCACCGCCTCGTCCGGATCGGTCAGGAGCTGGTCGTGGGAGAGCACGCCTTCCGCGCCGTGGCCATCCTCGGCCTCGCCCTGGCCGCTCTCTAGCGAGCCGAGCACGCCGAGTTCGCCCTCGACCGAGACGCCGGCCCAGTGGGCCATCTTGGTGACGTTGCGGGTGATCTCGACGTTGTAATTGTAGTCCGCCGGGGTCTTGCCATCGGCCTTGAGCGAACCGTCCATCATCACCGAGGTGAAGCCGTACTGGATCGCGGTGGCGCAGGTGGCTTCGTTGTTGCCGTGGTCGAGATGCATGCAGACGGGGATGTGCGGGTAGATCTCGACGAGGCCGTCGATGAGCTTGGCCAGCACCACGTCGTTGGCATAGGCGCGGGCACCCCGGCTTGCCTGGAGGATCACCGGCGAGTCGGTGGCATCCGCCGCCGCCATGATGGCGAGCCCCTGCTCCATGTTGTTCAGGTTGAACGCGGGCACGCCGTAGCCGTACTCGGCGGCGTGATCGAGGAGCTGCCGAAGGGTGATGCGTGCCATGGTTCGATCCTCGTGCGATGCGGCCTCAGCCGGGCCTGTCCCTTGCTGCGGCCTATATAGGTGAGCCGGTGCCGCCAGCCTGCGGCCCGGCGCTGAAAAATGCGCGCGTTTGTCGCCACCGCCGCCCGCGTTGCGGTGCGGCGGATCCGGCCTCAGCCCTGCGCGCGCAGCGCCTCGACGCCGGGCAGTTCCTTGCCCTCCAGCCATTCGAGGAAGGCGCCGCCCGCGGTGGAGACGTAGGAGAAGTCCTCGCCCACGCCCGCATGGTTGAGGGCCGCCACCGTGTCGCCGCCGCCCGCCACGCTGACGAGCTGGCCCGCCTTCGTACGCCGGGCGGCATGCTGGGCGACCGCGACCGTGCCGGTGTCGAACGGCGTCAGCTCGAAGGCGCCGAGCGGGCCGTTCCAGACCAGCGTCCGGGCTTCCTCGATGGCGCCGTCGATCGTGGCGATCGAGGAGGCGCCGACATCGAGGATCATCGCGTCGGAGGGCACGGCATCGACCGGAACGGTCTCGTTCTCGGCATTGGCCTTGAACTCGCGGGCCACCAGCGCATCGACCGGCAGGATGATGGTGCAGTTCTTCTCCTTGGCCGCAGCCAGGATGCGCTTGGCGGTCTCGGCGAGATCCTTCTCGCAAAGCGACTTGCCGACATCCTTGCCCTGCGCGTGCAGGAAGGTGTTGGCCATGCCACCGCCGATCACCAGCATGTCGACCTTGGCGACGAGATTTTCGAGCAGGTCGATCTTGGTCGAGACCTTGGCGCCGCCGACGATGGCGATGACCGGGCGGGCCGGAGCCTCGAGACCCTTGGTCAGGGCATCGAGTTCGGCCTGCATCAGGCGGCCGGCATAGGCCGGCAGCAGGCGGGCGAGTGCTTCGGTCGAGGCATGCGCGCGGTGGGCGGCGGAGAACGCCTCGTTGACGTAGATGTCGCCATTGGCAGCCAGCGCCTTGGCGAAGTCGGGGTCGTTCTTCTCCTCGCCCGCGTGGTAGCGGGTGTTTTCGAGGAGGATCACGTCGCCGTCCTTGAGCGCCGCGACGGCTGAAGCAGCGGCCTCGCCGACGCAATCCTCACCGAACGCCAACGGCCGCCCGAGCTTCTCCGACAACGTCGAGAGGATGGGCTTGAGCGAGTCCTTCGGGTCCGGCTTGCCCTTGGGGCGGCCGAAATGCGCCAGCAGGATCACCCGCCCGCCCGCATCGGCGATCTCGCGGATCGTCGGCACGACGCGCTCGATCCGGGTCGCGTCGGTGACGCGTCCGCCCTCCATCGGCACGTTGAGATCGACGCGCAGCAGCACGCGCTTGCCCTGGAGCGGGCCGGCATCGTCGAGGGTGCGGAAATCCGTCATGGCGGCGTCTGATTTCTACGGGTTGGAGGCAGAAGGATTGGCGGGCGTCGTCTGGCTCTGGCCGCCGAGGCTGTGCGGCAGCATTCGATCGAGGTTCATCCGCTGCACGGCAACCATCAGCGCAACGGTGAGCACGGCGGTGATGATGGCGGTGAGAACGAGGGCGCCGGTGCCGGGGAGGCGGCTGACCCGGTCGGACAGGGTGCGGACCTCGCTGCGCAGCGACGAGAGGTCGACCTGCCGGGCGGCATCGTTCATGCGGGTCGAGGCTGACTCGACCTTCTCCTCGACGCGCGAGAGCAGCGCCTCGGAGCGGGCGTACTTGTCCTCGATGCGCGCGGTCTTGTCCTCAATGCGGGCGAGCTGGTCGGCGTGGTTGACGGCGCCGGAGGCGGGCAGCGCGGCCTTGCCGGTGCTCGCCGCCGCGACTGCGGGCGTCACGGCGGGCGGCGCGGAGGAGGAAGCGGGAGCGGGGATGAAGTCGGTCCCGGAAGGCTTGGCCGGCGAGGTCTCGGTCATCGCGTACGCACCTTGAAGCTTCGGCGAGCCGGGCTCGCCTGAGTGTCTCTCACGAAACGCCCGCTTCACCGTCACGGCAGACGAGAGGCGGTCAGTCAGCGGGAGTTACGTGAGGGACTCTATGGGAACTCGAAGACAATCGGGGGCGGCCGGCCCGAACGTCCGGCCGCCCCTCGTCAGGCGTAGCTAGCGCGTCAGATCAGCTTGGCCATGGCCACGGCGGTATCGGCCATGCGGTTCGAGAAGCCCCACTCGTTGTCGTACCAGGACAGGATGCGCACGAAGGTGCCGTCCATGACCTTGGTCTGGTCGAGGTGGAAGGTGGACGAGTGCGGATCGTGGTTGAAGTCGATCGACACGTTCGGCCGGTCGGTGACGCCGAGCACGCCCTTGAGCGGGCCGGCGGCGGCCGCCTTGATCGCGTCGTTGATTTCCTGGACCGAGGTCGCGCGCTTGGCCGTGAACACGAGATCGACCGCCGAGACGTTCGGGGTCGGCACGCGGATCGCGGTGCCGTCGAGCTTGCCCTTCAGCTCCGGCAGGACGAGGCCGACGGCCTTGGCCGCGCCGGTCGAGGTCGGGATCATCGAGAGCGCCGCGGCGCGGGCCCGATAGAGATCCTTGTGCATCTGGTCGAGCGACGGCTGGTCGTTGGTGTAGGAGTGGATCGTGGTCATGAAACCGCGCTCGATCCCCACCGTGTCGTTCAGCACCTGTGCCACCGGCGCAAGGCAGTTCGTGGTGCAGGAGGCGTTGGACACGACGAGGTGCTCGCCCGTGAGCTTGTCGTGGTTCACGCCGTACACGACCGTGAGGTCGGCGCCGTCGGCGGGCGCCGAGACGAGCACGCGCTTGGCGCCGGCGTCGAGATGGGCCTTCGCCTTGTCCTTCGAGGTGAAGATGCCGGTGCATTCCAGCGCGACGTCGACGCCGAGCTCGCGGTGCGGCAGCTCGGCCGGGTTGCGCACGGCGGTGACGCGGATGCGCTTGCCGTTGATGACGATGTCGTCACCCTCGACCGCGACCTCGGCCGGGAAGCGGCCATGCACGGAATCGTAGCGCAGCAGGTGGGCGTTGGTCTCGACCGGGCCGAGATCGTTGATCGCGACGACCTCGATATCGGTGCGGCCGGCTTCGACGATGGCGCGCAGCACGTTACGGCCGATGCGCCCGAACCCGTTGATGGCAACCTTGACGGTCACGGCGTGACTCCTTCGAAATGGGGCGCACCCGCGCGCCGATGGAACAACGGTCGGGCCAGCCGGCGGCTTTCGCGCGCGGTGCCCGATGAAGGTGAGACCGCTCCAAGCGGGGCGGGACTGAACGGGGGATGAACCGTGAGGCGGCCCGCAGACGTCCGGTCGGCGGACGGTCTGATCGGGGAGCCGGAGAAAGTCACGGTCTTGAGAATCCGTAGGGCGGCCCCGCGCCGGGGGATCGGGGCCGGGCGCCGGCTCTCTAACATGGCGCCCGAGGCTGTCAAAGATCGGGGGCAAGCCTGTGAATTGTCTGGAATTTCGAATGCGCTTGGCTGAAACCTGTCCGCAGCGAGAGTTCGGAGTACCGCGAAAGTCCTTCCGCCGCCGGCCGTTTGCGTTCTGGCCGTCGCGGCGCGGGACGCGTTTCGTGGCCGACTCCGATGGGACGGCAACCGACGGGTAGATATGGCGCGAGCGGATACGAAGGCAGCGCAGGGCAGAAGGCAGGACGGCGTCGGGCTGGAAGAGGCGCTGAACCGGCTCGACACGGCGCTGGCGCTGCTCGAGACGGCGGTGGCCCGCAAGCTCGAAGCCGAGCGCAGCCGCGGCGACCGGGAGACGGAGTTCGCCCTGCTGGAGGAGGACCGGGTGCGGCTCGCTGCCGAACTCGATGCGGCGGGCGCGCGGCTCGCCCGGATGAATTCCACCACCGGCGAGGTCAACCGCCGCCTCGATCGCGCCATCGAGACGGTGGAAGACGTGCTGTCCGGCCCGTCCGGGCGCTGAGTTCGAGTCAGGTTCAAACGCGGATGCCGCACGTCAACGTCACCATCGCGGGCAAGAGCTACCGGATGGCCTGCGGCCCCGGCGAGGAAGACCATCTCGCGGCTTTGGCCAAGAGCTTCGACGACCGTGTCACCGAGATGCGCGGCACCTTCGGCGAGATCGGCGACATGCGCCTGCACGTCATGGCCTCGCTGACCCTGGCCGACGAACTGCTCGAAGCCCGCCGCCGCATCGCCGACCTGGAGCAGCACGCGGCCCAGGGCGCGGCCGATCAGGCGCGGCTCGCGAGCGGTGTGGGCATCGCCGCCGAGCGGATCGACCGGCTGGCGCGGGCGCTGTCGGGCCAGCCGGGCGGCTCTTCGAGCGGCAAGGGCGAGGCCGAGCGCGGCGGTTGACCCGTCCAACGTCGGTCGGATCGTCGCGCTGGCTTCGAATTTCTGAGGCATGACGCGATCGCCCCCTGGCGCCGGGACGCGAGCACGTCTATCTCTGGCGGGCGGGGCTGCAGAGTTCGTCAGGAGAACTTTCCCCGGGGCCTTATCGACTCCCCAGGGAGCTGTCACTGGCCTCGTCCGTGGACTTGGCCAACACGGCGCCCACCTACACTGTAGGTTTCCCGGGATCGACACTCCAACGGCTCAAGTGGCTCCGCACTCTTCTCCCGAACGCTCCCTGAAGGCGAGCCTCCGCGCCGAGGCACTCAGCCGCCGCGACGCGCTCTCGCCCGAGGCCCGCAAGGCCGGCTCGCTGCGCGCCGCCGAGACTATCGCGTCCATTCCCGAGCTGGCCGAGGCGCCGCTGGTCGGCGCCTTCTGGCCGATCCGCTCCGAGATCGACCCGCGCCCGCTGATCGAGCGCCTGTTCGCCCGCGGCCAGCGGGTCGCGCTGCCGAAGGTCACCAAGCAAGGCCTCGTCTTCCGCGAATGGCGCGCGGGCGAGGAACTGGTGAGCGGCGGCTTCGGCCTCAGCGAGCCCCGCGACGACCTTCCCCCGCTCGACCCCACCGCCCTGATCGTGCCGCTCGCCGCCTTCGACCGCGCGGGCCAGCGCATCGGCTACGGCGCGGGCTATTACGATCAGGCGATCGAGCGGCTCTCGAAGAACGGGCCGGTGCTGACCGTCGGCATCGCCTTCTCCGTGCAGGAGATCGCGCGGGTCCCGGCCGAGCCGCATGACCGCCCGCTCGACCATCTCGTGACCGAGACCGGTCCCGTGCCGCTCCGGCAAAGCTAGACCTTTCATTTGACTCGCATCGGCTCTTTCGAGACGCCGGCGACCACCTTTCGGGCCGATGCTGCATGCGCATCCTCTTCCTCGGCGACATTGTCGGACGCCCCGGCCGCCACGCCGTCACCGAACGTCTGCCGGGCCTGCGTGAGCGCTGGCGTCTCGATTGCGTCGTCATCAACGGCGAGAACGCGGCCGGCGGTTTCGGCATCACCGAATCGATCTGCGACGAGATCCTTCAGGCCGGCGCCGACGCGGTGACCCTCGGCAACCACTCGTTCGACCAGCGCGAGGCGCTCGTCTTCATCGCTCGCCAGCCGCGTCTGATCCGCCCGGCGAACTACCCGCCCGGCACGCCGGGCCGGGGTGCCACCGTGATCGAGACGCCCCGCGGGGCGCGCGTCCTCGTCGTCAACGTGATGGGCCGGATCTACCTCGACCCGCTCGACGACCCCTTCGCCGCGGCCGACCGGGAACTCGACGCCTGCCCGCTCGGCGCGGCGGCGGATGCGGTGATCGTCGACATGCACGCCGAGGCCACGAGCGAGAAGCAGGCCATGGGGCATTTCCTCGACGGCCGCGCCACCCTTGTGGTTGGCACACACACCCATGCGCCGACCGCCGATCACCGCATCCTGCCGGGCGGCACCGCCTACCTGTCGGATGCGGGGATGTGCGGCGACTACGATTCCGTGCTCGGCATGCAGAAGGACGAGCCGGTGCGCCGCTTCCTTCAGAAGACGCCGGGCTCAAGGCTTGAGGCGGCCACCGGCGAGGGCACCTTGTGCGGCATCGCGGTCGAGACCGACGACGCGACGGGGCTGGCCCGGCGGGTCTGGGCCGTGCGCCTTGGGCCGCATCTGGAAGAGACCTGGCCGCGCGAGTGGGATTGAGGCCGCTCGCGTCGCAGCCCCGGACGGGCCACGGTCGAATGCTCGTTGAACGATACGGCACCGCGACTTGATCGCGGCAGGCCGAGCCGCCACAGTGCCGCCGGTTTCGACACAGCGGTGCCGCCGGTCCCGGCGTCAGGCCCAACACGAGTATGGACCCGATGGCGGCCCGTTCCGCGTCCCTCGACACGCCTCCCCTCGCCAAGCCCGGCATGACGCTGGTGCGGATGCTGGTGTTCCTGGCGCTCGCGGGCTTCCTCGCCTTCGTCCTCTACAAGCAGATCACCCCGGCCTTCCTCGCCAATCCAGGCCTGAACGGGCTGATCCTCGGCGTGCTGCTGATCGCGGTGCTGCTCGCCTTCGGGCAGGTGACGCGGCTGTTTCGCGAGGTACGCTACGTCAACGCGGTTGCCGCCGGGCAGAACCCGAAGGACCGGCCGGCCCTGCTCGCACCGCTGCTGCCCGCCATCGCGGCGCGGCGCGATGGGATGACGCTGTCGAGCACCCGCGCGCATCTCGACACCACCGCCGTGCGGCTCGACGAGGGCCGCGAGATCCTGCGCTACATCGCCGGCATCCTGATCCTGCTCGGCCTGCTCGGCACCTTCTGGGGCCTGATCGAGACGCTGTCGGCGGTGGGCTCGGTGATCGGCGGCATGCGCGGCGGCGGCGACGCGGCGGTGATGTTCGATGAACTCAAGAGCGGGCTCGCCGTGCCGCTCTCGGGCATCGGCCTCGCCTTCTCCGCCTCGCTGTTCGGCCTCGCCTCCTCTTTGATCGTCGGCTTCCTCGACCTTCAGACCGGCCAGGCCCATTCGCGTTTCCACAACGAGTTGGAGGATTGGCTCGTCTCCGGCGAGGAGCAGGCGGTCGCCACGACCACCGTCGCGGCACGCCCGGCACCGGAGCACGACCCCGCCATCGCCCGCGAGCTGCAGGCGGCGGTGGACCGCCTGAGCGGCGTCATCGCCGAGGGCGCCGGGGGCCGGGGCGCGACCCAGGCCATGACCAACCTCGCCGAGGGCATCCAGGGGCTCGTGCAGCACATGCGCGCCGAGCAGCAGATGATCCGTGACTGGGTCGAGGCCCAGGCGGCCCGGGAGCGGGAGCTGAAGCAGGTGCTCGAACGGCTGGCGCGCGAGAAGGTCGGCTCCTAAATGGCCTCTGCCCGTGCCCGCTCGCAGCGCAGCCTCAACGTCTGGCCGGGCTATGTCGATGCGCTGGCGACACTCCTGCTCGCCGTCGTCTTCCTGCTCACCGTCTTCGTAGTGGGGCAGTTCTTCCTCTCGCAGGAGTTGACCGGGCGCGACGCGGTCCTGACCCGCCTCAACCGGCAGATCGCCGACCTCACCGACTTGCTGGCACTGGAGCGCTCCAGCCGCCGCGCCCAGGAAGAGGCGGCCTCCGGCCTGCGCAACACCCTGACCGCCACGGAAGCCGAGCGCGACCGGCTCCGGGCGCTCACCGATGCCAGCGAGGCGGCCCAGGGCAAGAGCGCCGACGTCGATGCCCAGCTCGCGGCCGAGCGCGGCGCGACGCAGCGGGCCCAGAATCAGGTCGAGCTTCTGAACGAGCAGATCCGCGCCCTGCGCCGACAGCTCGCGGCGCTCGAAGACGCGCTGGCGGCCTCCGAATCCCGCGACCGGGAAAGCCAAGCCCGCATCGCCGAACTCGGCAGCCGCCTCAACGTGGCGCTCGCCCAGCGGGTGCAGGAACTCGCCCGCTACCGCTCCGACTTCTTTGGGCGGCTGCGTCAAGTCATCGGCAGCCGCACCGATGTCCGCATCGTCGGCGACCGCTTCGTGCTGCAATCCGAGGTTCTGTTCGCGGCCGGCTCCGCCGCGCTGAAGCCCGAGGCCGGGCCGGAACTGGACCGAATCGCCGGGGCGATCCTCGACATCGCGCGGGAGATCCCCGCCGACATCCCCTGGGTGCTGCGCGTCGACGGCCATACCGATGCGCGCCCGATCCAGTCGGCCCAATTCCCCTCGAACTGGGCGCTGTCGGCGTCGCGCGCCATCGCGGTGGTGCAGTATCTGCGGAGCAAGGGCCTCCCGCCGCAGCGCCTCCTGGCCGGCGCTTTCGGCGAGTTCCAGCCGCTCGATTCGGGGACGAGCGAGGAGGCCTATTCCCGAAATCGCCGGATCGAGATGAAGCTGACGGAGCGGTGACGGCGCTTCCTCTCCCCCTGCGGGAGAGGGGTCAGGGCGCTAAAACTCGCTCCGGTAAGCGAACAGCCCCGGCACGCCACCGGTCATCACGAACAGCACCGCCGCGCCGCGCTCGTACCGGCCGGCGCGCACGTCGTGGAGCAGCCCGGCGAACGCCTTGCCGCTGTAGACGGGGTCGAGCAGCAGTCCTTCCGTGCGAGCCATCAACCGCACCGCCTCGCGCATGCCCTCGGTCGGGATGCCGTAGCCCGGCCCGCGATGGGAGCCGTCCACGAGAATGGCGTCATCGGAGAGCGTCTGGCCGCCATCGATCAGCGCGAGGGTGTCGCGGGCCCTGGCCAGCGTTGCGGCCGTCGCCTCGGGCTCGGGGGCGAGCACTGTGTAGGATTGGGCCAGATGCGGGTCGCGGCCGGCGGCGGCGAGGCCGGCGGCGAGCCCCGCATGGGTGCCGGAGCTGCCGTTCGGCACGACGATGCGGGCGAAGGCGAGACCGAGATTGGCCGCCTGCTCCAGGATCTCGGCGGCGCAGGCCGCGTAGCCGAGACAGCCGAGCGGGCTCGACCCGCCGGAGGGGAAGACGTGGACGCGCCGCCCCTCCGCCCTCAACTCCTCCGCCCGCGCCTCGGCCTGCGCCAGCGAATCCGCCTCGCCCGGCAGCAGGTGCACGCGGGCGCCGAACAGATCCTGCAACAGCCGGTTGCCGTTGGCCGTATAGTCGGCGTCCTCCCGCGGGACGCTGCGGGTGAGGAACAGTTCGCAGGCGAGCCCCATCCGCGCGGCGGAGGCGGCGGTGAGCCGGGCGTGGTTCGATTGCAGCGCACCGACGGTGATCACCGTGTCGGCCCGCTCCGCCAGCGCCTGACCGAGCAGGAATTCGAGCTTGCGCAGCTTGTTGCCGCCCAAACCCACCGGGCCGATGTCGTCGCGCTTCACGAACAGGCGGACGCCGTTCAGCTCGGGCCCGAGATGGGTCGAGAGTCGGTCGAGGGAACGGATCGGCGTCGGCCCGTCGGTGAGCGCGACACGGGGGAAGCGGGTGAGAACCATCGATCGCCTTCGTGTGCGTCAGAGCATCGTCCCGAAAGGTGGCCGCCGGCTTTCGGGACGATGCGAAAACAAAACGCGAGAGCATCTCCTTGATCCGAAAGCCGGAAACCGCCTTTCGGGAGGATGCTCTATTCCGCGGCGTGTTTCGGGCGCGGGTCGCGCGCCCGGGCGCTGTCATCGAAGCTGTCGGCGAATTGCAGGCTCGCGAGCTGCGCGTAGAGGGCGCCGCGGGCGAGCAGGCTTTCGTGCGTGCCCTCCTCGACGATCTTGCCGCCGTCGAAGACGAGGATGCGGTCGGCCGCGCGGATGGTCGCGAGCCGGTGGGCGATTACCAGCGTGGTGCGGCCCTGCATCAGCCGGTCGAGGGCGTTCTGCACCGCGCGCTCGCTCTCGGCATCGAGCGCCGAGGTCGCCTCGTCGAGGAGAAGGACCGGCGCATCCTTCAGGATGGCGCGGGCGATGGCGATGCGCTGGCGCTGCCCGCCCGAGAGCGTGGTGCCGCGCTCACCGAGCATTGTTGCGTAGCCCTGCGGCAGGGCACGGACGAAGCCATCGGCGTTGGCGAGGCGCGCCGCCTCCTCGACCTCCGCCTCGCTCGCGCCGGGGCGCCCGTAGCGGATGTTCTCCAGAACCGTGCCGGAGAACACCACCGGGTCCTGCGGCACCAGGGAGAGGCGCGCACGCAGGGCGTCGAGATCGGCTTGCGGCAGCGGCACGCCGTCGATCGTCACGCGCCCCTCGTCGGGGTCGTAGAAGCGCAGCAGCAATTGCAGCACCGTGGTCTTGCCGGCCCCCGAGGGACCGACGAGGGCGATGCGCTCGCCGGGCGCCGCCGTGAAGGAGATGCCGTCCAGCGCCGCGTGTTCGGGCCGGGTCGGGTAGCGGAAGCGCACCGCCTCGAACGCGACCGCGCCACGGGCCGGGCTCGGCAGCGCGACCGGGTGCTCGGGGGACTTGATCGCCGGCTCGGCGGCCAGGATCTCGCCGAGTCGCTCGGCGGCGCCCGCGGCCTGGGCGAGTTCGCCGTAGACCTCGGAGAGCTGCCCGAGGGCGCTGGCGCCGAACACGGCGTAGAGCACGAATTGCGAGAGCTGGCCGGCGCTGGTGGTGCCCGCGAGCACGCCCTTGGCGCCGTACCACATCACGCCGACGACGGAGGCCGAGATCAGGAAGATCGCCACGCCGGTGAGCAGGGCGCGGGCCGTGATCGAGACGCGCGCCGCCCGGTAGGCGTTCTCGGACGCTTGCGCGAAGCGCTCGGCGGTGGCGCGGCCCATGCCGAAGGCCTGCATGGTGCGGACCGCCCCGACCGCTTCCGCGGCGTAGGCCGAGGCGTCGGCGAGCCGGTCCTGCGCCGCGCGCGAGCGCCGCCGCACGCCGCGACCCGACAGGATCAGCGGAAACACGATGAGCGGAATCGCGGCAAGCACCAGGATCGACAGGCCTGGGCTCGTCCAGACCATCATCACCACGGCGCCGACGAACAGGAACAGGTTGCGTAGCAGGATCGAGATCGAGACGCCGAACACCGCCTTGACCTGCGTAGCATCCGCCGTGAGCCGCGAGACGATCTCGCCGGATTGCGACTTGTCGAAGAAAGTCGGGTCGAGGCTTGTCAGGCGCGCGAACACGGCCGAGCGCAGATCCGCGACGACGCGCTCGCCCAGCGTCACCACCGAATAGTAGCGGCCCGCACTCGACACCGCGAGCACCGCCACCACCACTAGCAGCGCCAGGAAGTAGGAATTGATGAGGGCCTGCCCCTCCGGCGAGAAGCCGTGGTCGATCACCCGGCGAATCGCGATCGGCACGACGAGCGTCGCGCCCGACGCCGCGATCAACGAAATCAGCGCCGCGAGGATGCGGCCCCGGTAGCGGCTGGCGAAGGGAATCAGCGGCTTGAGTGCTCCGAGCGGCGCCCGCCCCCGGAGAGCCGCCTGCGGATCGTCACCTGCGCCGGACGACGCATCACGCTTGCGGGCCATCATTCCTCGACATCGTTTCGTCCCGTTCCGTGCCGTTTCTGTCGTGTCGTCTTTGCCTGGACCCATCGCATACGCAGCGACCGCCCGGATTTCCAGTTCGTGCCGGACGAGCGGGCGGATCGCGGCCGATATCCCTGTCATCGTTTTGCGGAAAACCGCCGATGCGCCCGCGCTCTCTTGTTCCTCGTCCGAGGCTGAGGTATAGGCGCGCCTTCATCGGAATGCGCGCGATGTTTTGCCCCTGGCTCCTCCCCTGAGTGGCGGGGCTGGTCGGCGTGCTACCTCAGGAATTCGTCATGGCAAAGAACGAGGCCGGCAAGGCCAAGGGGACCGAGCACCCCGACTACCACTTCATCAAGGTCGTGATGACCGATGGCTCCGACTACAAGACCCGCTCGACCTACGGCAAGGAAGGCGACGTCCTCAACCTGGACATCGACCCGTCCACGCATCCGGCCTGGACCGGCGGCGAGCAGAAGATGCTCGATCGCGGCGGGCGCGTCTCGCGCTTCAACTCGCGCTTCGGCGGCCTCGGCTTCGGCAAGAAGTGATTGTTGGATTTGGGCGCGAGCCCGAATCGACCAGACGGCGCCGCTCGCGGCGCCGTTTTCGTTTGTGCGGATGATCTAACGGCAAGGACCGCTCGGGCGGCAGGTTGAACCGCATCGGCACAATCGGGCAACGATGGGCGGCCGTCGGCCTGCGCCCCTGCGGCCAGCCGAACGGCAAAACGGTTCGGCCAAATCGATTCGGCTGAGGCAATCCGGGCCGGGGCGTCAGCCCGCGAGACCGATACGGGGCGCGCCAAGCGGGCGTGCCGCGCGCACTCCGGATCCAGCCCGGAATGCGGGCCGGATCGGGACAAGGGCAGTCGAAATCACTCTCCGCCGAACGCGGCGCGCAGACGGCCGAACTGGGCGGTCACCGGGCTTTCCCGCGGCACCGGAGCGGGGCGATCCTCGCTGATGAGCGCATCGAGGTGGAGGATGCGCGAGTGAAGCCGGCGCGAACGGCGCACGAGATCCTGAAGCCGCAGCGGCAGGGTGGTGAAGGCTTCGCCGGCCTCGGGCAGGGCGCGCTCCGGCTCGGCGAGCTTGACGCGGGTCTTCTCCTCCTGTGCCTGAACCAGCGAGATCTCACCCTCGGAGACGGCGCGCTGCACCAGCAGCCATGAGGCGATCTGCATCAGCCGGGTCGTGAGGCGCATGCTCTCGCTGGCATAGGCGAGCGTGGCATCGCGGGAGATCAGCCGCGATTCGGAGCGCCCTTCCCCATCGAGATAGGCCGCCGTCTCCTCGACCAGCAGCATGCCCTCGCGGAACAGGGTCTTGAAGCCTTCCGAGGTCACGTAGGACTGGCCGAAGCTCACCCACTCGCGATCGTCCCGGAACGTCACGTCGAACTCGGTCATCCTGCCTCCTGTACCGCCAGCGAACCATCTGCCCCGGATCGGGACGATGCCGGTGCGAATGCGGCCAGTGGGGCAAGTGTAGCGCCGAACGCGAGCCGAAAGGAGGTTCACGTCTTTTTAACGTTAACGGCGCTAGCCGGCACGAGGCCCGAAGCGCGGCACTCGGCGTGCGAAGAGAGGCAAAAAAAGAAGCCGCCCCAGGAGGAGCGGCTTTCGTGAGTCTTACAGGGAGGCATCAAGCAGACTGGAAAGAGATCCCAATCAGGATCCAGACAATCTGGATGTGCCTCTTTGTAGAACGGAAAGGTTAACGCCCCGTTAAGAGCCCGGCCGTCGCTGCGGGAATCGTCGGCACAGGCCCGTGAAGACCCAAGCCGCGACGCGCGCGATCGCAACAGAGCGGTCCGATAGCCACCGCCACCCGCCGAATCGCTCGCGGCATCGCTCGAACCGGCGCAGCGGCGGGCGGGGCCGTCATGAGTTGGGCCTCGTCATTGACTTGCAGCGCCCCCTCCGCCATAAGCCGCGCCATTGCGAAGCGGCGCCCCGTTCCGGGCGCCCTTCGCGTTTGCAGATCCCATTTCGAGGCTTACGCACGGTCCGCGCGCTCATCGGCAGCGCCGCCGGGCCGATACCTCGGCCGCCGGAGACCGACCATGAAGAGAACCTATCAGCCCAGCAAGCTCGTTCGGAAGCGCCGCCACGGCTTCCGCGCCCGCATGGCCACCGCCGGCGGCCGCAAGGTCATCGCGGCCCGCCGCGCGCACGGCCGCAAGCGCCTCTCGGCCTGATACGTCCCGCGGCGCCGCCCTTCGCGCGACGCCGCCTTTTGCAACACGAGCCCGCGAATCGGGATCGGAGCGCCCGTGCCGACGATCGGACGTCTCCGGCGGCGCCCGGACTTCCTGGCAGCCGCCCAGGGCCGGCGTTTTCATACGGAACGCATGAGCGCCCAAGGGCGCATGCGCGATCCGGGCGAGACGCGCGACGGCGCGACCGCCGAGGGCCTCTTCCTCGGCTTCACCATCACCAAGCGCGTAGGGCATGCGACCGAACGCAACCGGATACGGCGACGCCTGCGCAGCGCCGTCGCCGCCGTGGCGGCGGATGCGCCTGCGATCGGAGCGGATGTCGTGGTGATCGCCCGGCGCCCTGCCCTCGACGCCCCGTTCGACAGCCTCGTCGCGGATCTGCGCCGCGCGCTCCAATCGGTGACGCGCCCGGCCACGCCGCGCTCCAGCGACTCCGCCCGGCCGACCCCACCGCGACGCGGCGGGTCCCGCTCCGGGCGCGGTGCGTCGGCTGGCGGCACTCCGCCCTTCCCCCCCACATCGAAAGCGCCTGACGGATCGACCGATGGGTAACGACAAGACGAACATGTTCGTCGCCATCGCCTTGTCGCTGGTGGTCCTGCTTGGCTGGCATTACTTCGTCACCGGGCCGGCCAGCGAGCGGCAGCGACAGGCGGCGCAGAGCCAGACCGCACAGACGGGTGCGCCGCAGACGGCCGACGGCATCCCGTCGCCGAGCCCGCGTGAGGGCAGCCCCAACGCGCCCGCTCCCGGCACCCTGCCGGGCGCCGCGGCGCAGGGGCCCGTCTCCCGCGAGGACGCGCTGGCCCGTTCCGCGCGCGTCCGCATCGACACGCCGGCCCTCTACGGCTCGATCGGCCTCAAGGGCGCCCGCATCGACGATGTGAGCCTGAAGAACTACCACGAGACCGTCAGCGACGAGAGCCCGCGCATCGTGCTGCTCTCGCCCACGGGCACCGCCAACCCGTATTACGCCGAGTTCGGCTGGGTCGGCGCCAATGCGGGTCCGCTGCCCAATGCCGACACCCTCTGGAAGGCGGACGGCGATCTGCTGGCGCCCGGCCGGCCGCTGACGCTGACCTGGGACAACGGCCAGGGCCTCGTCTTCAAGCGCATCGTCGCCGTGGACGACAAGTTCATGTTCACCGTGCGCGACGAGGTGGAGAACACCTCGGCCAACCCGGTGACGCTCTATCCCTACAGCCTCGTCTCGCGCTGGGGTAAGCCGCAGACCCAGGGCTATTACGTCCTGCACGAAGGCCTGATCGGCGTGCTCGGCGGCGACGGCCTGCAGGAATACACTTACGACAAGGTCGGCAAGGAGCCGGCCTATGGCGGAGCCGCCACGCAGGGCAAGGCCTGGACGAACGTGACCGGCGGCTGGGTCGGCATCACCGACAAGTACTGGGCCGCCGCCGCGATCCCGGAGCAGGACAAGCCCTTCACCGGCGCCTTCACCGAGCGCACCGACGGCGCGACCAAGATCTACCAGACCTCCGTGCGCGGCGACGCTGTCACCCTGGCGCCGAACGCGTCGTCCGTGACGACGCAGCGCTTGTTCGCGGGCGCCAAGGAGGTCAACCAGATCAACGCCTACGAGCGCGAGTTCGGCATCAAGCAATTCGATCTGATGATCGACTGGGGCTGGTTCTGGTTCCTGACCAAGCCGATGTTCCGGGCGCTCGACTTCTTCTTCCACCTGCTGGGCAATTTCGGTGTCTCGATCCTGCTCGTGACGCTGATCCTGAAGCTGTTCTTCCTGCCGATCGCCAACCGCTCCTACGTCTCCATGGCCAAGATGAAGGCCGTGCAGCCGGAGATGACCTCCATCCGGGAGCGCTACAAGGACGACCGGGTGAAGCAGCAGCAGGCGATGATGGAGCTGTACAAGAAGGAGAAGATCAATCCGGTTGCCGGCTGCTGGCCGGTGCTGATCCAGATCCCGGTCTTCTTCGCGCTCTACAAGGTGTTGTTCATCACCATCGAGATGCGGCACGCGCCGTTCTTCGGTTGGATTCAGGACCTCGCCGCGCCCGATCCGACGAGCATCGTCAACCTGTTCGGCCTGCTTCCGTTCACGCCGCCCGAGTACATCCCGATCCATCTGGGCGTGTGGCCGATCATCATGGGCATCACGATGTTCATCCAGATGAAGATGAACCCCGCGCCGCCGGACCCGGTCCAGGCGCAGGTCTTCGCCTTCATGCCGATCGTGTTCACCTTCATGCTCGGCTCGTTCCCCGCCGGCCTCGTGATCTACTGGGCCTGGAACAACACCCTCTCGGTCATCCAGCAATACGTCATCATGCGCCGCAACGGCGTGAAGGTGGAGTTGTGGGACAACCTCAGGGGCATGTTCAAACGCGGCAACAAGAGCGCCGCGGCCAAGGGCTGATACCGGGGGCTGACGCTCGACCGTCGAGCGCCGACCTCCCACGAGGGCATCGTCCTGGACGCCTGATCCAGGACGATGCCCTCATCTATTGTTTTGCAGCATCTCCTTCCGAAAGCCGGCCACCACCTTTCGGGACGATGCTCGAGCGGGGAAGAAGCCGGCAGCCGAGCGGAATGCGCCGCCGCGCATCGGCCGGCATCCCCCCATCCCTCCCCTTGCCCGCAGGGGGGAAGAAGCGCGCAGCCTCATGACCGACGACCCGACAGACGCTCCCTCCCCCGAACTGCTCGAAGCCGGCCGCCTGCTGTTTGCCGGTAGCGCGGACTTCGCCACCGCCGCCCCGGCCCTCGGGGCGTTGCCGCCGATGGAGGGTGTCGAGATTGCTTTTGCCGGCCGCTCCAATGTCGGCAAATCGAGCCTCGTCAACGCCCTGACCGGGCGCAACACGCTCGCGCGGACCTCGCACACGCCGGGGCGCACCCAGCAGCTCAACTTCTTCCGGATCGGCGAGCGCCTGACCCTGGTCGATATGCCGGGCTACGGCTACGCAGCGGTGGAAAAGGCCAAGGTCGAGGCCTGGACCAAGCTGATCCACGCCTACCTCAAGGGCCGGTCGAACCTCGCGCGCGTCTACCTGCTGATCGATTCCCGGCACGGCCTCAAGGAGATCGACACCGATCTGCTCGACGGGCTCGACAAGGCGGCGGTCTCTTATCAGATCGTGCTGACCAAGGGCGACGCGCTGAAGAAGGCCGAGATCGAGAAGCGCATCGCCGGCATCCATGCCGCTTTGGCGAAGCGCCCGGCGGCCTATCCCGAAGTGCTGCTGACCTCGAGCCGCGACGACCGCGGCGTGGCGGAACTGCGCGCCAGCATCGCCCGGCTGCTGCAGGAACGCGGCGCGTGACCGGCCTCGACCGCGTCCTCGCTGCCCTGGCGGCGCTGGCCGGCGGGCTCGGCGTCGCGGCGAGTGCCGCCGCAGCGCATACCAGCGGCGGCGAGACGCTGAAGACCGGGGCGCAGTTCCTGCTGTTCCACGCTCCCGCCGTGCTGGCCCTCACCGGCCTCGCCGCGACCGGTTTCGTCCGCAGCGGACTTGCCCGCCTCGCGGCGGCGGCGCTGCTGGTCGGCCTCGCGCTGTTCTCGGGCGATCTTGCTCTCCGCGCGCTGACGGGCACGCCCCTGTTTCCGATGGCAGCGCCCAGCGGCGGCGTGGTGCTGATGGCCGGCTGGCTGCTCGCGGCGATCGCGGTGCTGGTGCCCGCTCGGCGCTGACCCCTCGTTCCAGCCAAACCTGCGGGAGGGACGCCTGCGCCGATCCTGGCTCCCGCTCGCCGCCTGCCTCGACGAAGCCCGCCGGCCGAGACCTTCTCGCTACAAGCCTCTGGTTGGAGAAGAGCACCGGCTATGACAGCGGTGCTCTGCGCCCCGTCCGCTTCACGATTCTCGCCGCCGGCGGCGACGAGGCAGGCGGCCTGAGGGATGCCGGCCTCATCGTGGTGGGCGGCCCGCCGCAGGGCCGCCCTTAGAGCATCGTCCCGAAAGGTGGCCGCCGGCTTTCGGAAAAAGACGATGCAAAAACAAGAGACGCACGTTTCACCCCGGCAGAACCGGCGGGTGGTATTCCAGCGTGAAGGCGAGCGCCCAGAGCAGGAACAGCACCACCGGCAGGTGGACGATGAGCTGGAGGAAGCTGAAGCCGACGATATCGCGGGCCTTCAAGCCGAGGATGCCGAGCAGCGGCAGCATGAAGAACGGGTTGATGAGGTTCGGAAGCGCCTCGGCCGCATTGTAGACCTGCACCGCCCAGCCGAGATGCACCTTCAGCTCGTTGGCCGCCTGCATCACGTAGGGCGCCTCCAGGAGCCACTTGCCGCCCCCCGAGGGGATGAAGAAGCCCAGCAGCGCCGAGTAGACGCCCATGGCGAGCGGGAATGAGCCTTGCGTGTTCATCGCCACGAAGGCGTGGGCGATGACGTCCGAAAGGCTGTGGCCGGCGGCGTTCTTGGCGCCCGTCAGGATCGCGGCGATGGCGGCGTAGAACGGGAACTGGATCAGGATGCCGGCGGTGGCCGGGACCGCCTTGGAGAGCGCCGCCAGGAAGCGCTTGGGCCGCCAGTGCAGCAGGAAGCCGGCCATCAGGAACAGGAAGTTGTAGGTGTTGAGGTTGGAGATCGCGACCATCCAATCCTGACGCGCGAATTCCTGGATCAGCCAACCCGCCGCCAGCAGGCCGATGAGGATCGTCAGGACGGGCGCGTGCTCCAGCCACTCGCCGGGCTGCTTGGGCGGGGCGACGCTATCCTCCTGCTTGGAGACATCGACGCCGAGATCCTGCGCCGTCACCGCGGTCTCGCGGCCCGGCGCGGAGGCGAGCGCGATCAGCGCCGACATCACCACGAGGATGGCGGCAATCAGGATCGACTGCCACAGGAAGATTGTCTCGCTGAACGGGATCACGCCGGTGATCGGCAGCAGGCCCGGCGGCAGGCTTTTCGGGTTGGCCTGAAGCTGCGCCGCGGAGGAGGACAGGCCCATCGCCCAGGTCGCGCCGAGGCCGAGATAGGCGGCGGCACCGGCCGCACGGTAATCCATCCGCAATTCGGTGCGCCGGGCCAGCGCGCGGGCGAGCAGGCCGCCGAAGATCAGACTCAGGCCCCAGCTCAGAAGCGAGGAGAGCATGGTGGCGAGCGCCACGTATCCGATGGCGCCGCGGCCGGTCTTCGGCACCAGCGCCATCCGATCGATCAGGGCCTGCACCGGGGCGGAGGTCGCCACCACGTAGCCGCCGATGGTGACGAAGACCATCTGCATGGTGAAGGGGATCAGGCTCCAGAACCCGTCGCCGAAGCTTTTCGACACCGCCTGGACCGGCGCGCCGTTGATGAGCGCGGCGGATGCCACGATGACGACGGCGATGGCCACGAACACGAAGGCGTCGGGAAACCACTTCTCCGCCCAATCGGTGAAGCGGAGTGCGAGGCGGGCCATGGCCCGCTCCTCGGTCCGCATGCGGGGCTCTGGGGGCGCATCCATCGGCGTCGGCTCCTCATCCGCGGCGCGAACGGCCGCGGTTAGCCCCTGTTAGAGAGGGAGCCGAGGCCGGGTTCAAGCCGGTCCGGTGACGAAACCTTAGCGCTCACAGAAATCGAGGGTGCCTGACTCAACCAGCCGAGACGCGCAGGAATTCCAGCGCCGGGCCCTGCGCCTGCGAAAAGACGCCCGCGGTCAGCGCGTTGCCGAACACGGCCCCCGTGTCGAGATTGGTGCGGAAGCGGCGGCAATCCGGCCCGCCGCGGGTCTGCGGCGTGTGGCCGTGGACGATGTGGCGGCCGAAATCATAATCCTCGGAGAGGAACGGCTCCCGGATCCAGAGCCGGTTGTGAGGGTCGGGGTCCGGCACCTCCCCCTCGGGACGAAAGCCGGCATGGACGTACCAGCGCTGCGCATCCTCGTGCAGGGTCGGCAGGGCCTCAATCCAATCGAGCATCTCGCCGGGCAGCTCTTCCGGCCCCGATACGCCGAACGAGGTGAGAGTCTCGGCGCCGCCGTTATAGACCCAATGGTCGAGTGCGCCGGGCTCGCGCAGGCTCTTCAGCAGCATCTCCTCATGGTTGCCCATCAGGCAGACCACGTCCTCCGGCTCGCGCCATTGCAGGCGCCGCAGAGTCTCGATGACCCGCGCGCTGTCGGGGCCTCGATCGATGTAGTCGCCGAGAAAGACCAGCTTCTTCGCGCGGGTCCCTGCATGGGCCTCGATGCGTTCCAGCAGGCGGTCGAGCAGGTCGGCGCAGCCGTGGATATCGCCGATGGCGTAGGTGATCGTCTCGGCAGCCATCCGCTCGTTGTCGATGGGAAATCGCTGCAACGCAAGACGAGGGCGCTCCGGGCCCAGGGCAACCGATCAAAGCCGCGCGAGTAGCCTCGCGGCGCGTTGACGCGGCCGCTCCAGGGCGGCCGCGACCGAGGCGGCCCCGGCGCAGTCTCCCGCGCCAGGGCCTTTCGTTCACCGGATCAGTTCAGCAGCACGCCCGCGGGCCGGCGCTCGGCGGCGACGTCGCCGATCATCAGCCCGGCCGGGCCGACGCGCACCGGCACCGTCTCGCCGTCGTGGATCACTCCCGAGAGGATCGCTTCGGCGAGCGGATCCTGCACGTTCTTCTGGATCACCCGCTTCAGCGGCCGCGCGCCGTAGGCCGGATCATAGCCCTTGTCGGCGAGCCAGGTGCGGGCCTCGCCGTCCACGTCGAGGGTGATCTTGCGATCCTCCAGGAGCTTTGCGAGACGCCCGAGCTGGATGTCGACGATCGCCCCCATCTCCGAACGCGCGAGGCGGTGGAACAGGATGATCTCGTCCACCCGGTTCAGGAATTCGGGCCGGAAGTGGCCACGCACCACGCCCATCACCTCGTCGCGCACCACGTCGGTGTCCTGGCCGGCCGGCTGGTTCACCAGATACTCCGAGCCGAGGTTCGAGGTCATGATGAGCAGCGTGTTGCGGAAGTCGACCGTGCGGCCCTGCCCGTCCGTCAGGCGCCCGTCGTCGAGCACCTGCAGCAGGACGTTGAACACGTCCGGATGCGCCTTCTCGACCTCGTCGAACAGCACGACCTGATAGGGCCGGCGCCGCACGGCCTCGGTCAGCGCACCGCCCTCCTCGTAGCCGACATAGCCGGGAGGCGCGCCGATGAGACGGGCGACCGCGTGCTTCTCCATGTACTCGGACATGTCGATGCGCACGAGCGCGGTGTCGTCGTCGAACAGGAAGCCGGCCAGCGCCTTGGTCAGCTCGGTCTTGCCGACGCCCGTCGGCCCGAGGAACATGAACGAGCCGATCGGCCGGTTCGGGTCCTGCAGGCCGGCCCGCGCCCGGCGGACCGCGGTCGAGACCGCCTCCACCGCCTCGCGCTGGCCGACGACGCGCTTGGCGAGCGCCTCCTCCATCGCGAGCAGCTTCTCGCGCTCGCCCTCCAGCATCTTGTCCACCGGCACGCCGGTCCAGCGGGAGACGACGCCCGCGATATGGGCCGGCGTCACCGCCTCCTCGACCATGCCGTCGCGGGCGACCGCGCTCTCGGCCGCGGCCTCGATCTCGGAGAGCTGCTTCTCCAGGCCCGGGATCACGCCGTAGGCGAGCTCGCCCGCGCGCTGATACTGGCCCTGGCGCTGCGCCGAGGCGAGTTCATTGCGGGCCTCGTCGAGCTTCTTCTTCAACTCGGCGGCGGCGCCCAGCTTGTCCTTCTCGGCCTTCCAGCGGGCCGTGATGGTGGCGGACTGCTCCTCGAGGTCGGCCAGTTCCTTCTCCAGGCGCTGCAGCCGATCGCGGGAGGCGGAATCCGTCTCCTTCTTCAGCGCCTCGCCCTCGATCTTCAGCCGCACGATCTCACGATCGACGTTGTCGAGTTCTTCCGGCTTCGAATCGACCTGCATGCGCAGGCGCGAGCCGGCCTCGTCGACGAGGTCGATCGCTTTATCGGGCAGGAAGCGGTCGGTGATGTAGCGGTTCGACAGGGTCGCCGCCGCGACGAGCGCGCTGTCCTGGATGCGCACGCCGTGGTGCTGCTCGTACTTCTCCTTGATGCCGCGCAGGATCGAGACTGTGTCCTCGACGGTGGGCTCGGACACGAAGACGGGCTGGAAGCGGCGGGCGAGCGCAGCGTCCTTCTCGACATGCTTGCGGTACTCGTCGAGCGTGGTCGCGCCGACGCAGTGCAGCTCGCCGCGGGCGAGCGCGGGTTTCAGCAGGTTCGAGGCGTCCATCGCCCCATCCGCCTTTCCGGCGCCGACGAGCGTGTGCATCTCGTCGATGAACAGGATGATCTGCCCTTCCGCGGCGGTCACCTCGGAGAGCACGCCCTTCAGCCGCTCCTCGAACTCGCCGCGATACTTCGCACCGGCGATCAGCGCGCCCATGTCGAGGGCGAGCAGGCTCTTCTCCTTGAGGGATTCCGGCACGTCGCCGTTGACGATGCGCAGGGCCAGCCCCTCGACGATGGCGGTCTTGCCGACGCCGGGCTCGCCGATCAACACGGGATTGTTCTTGGTGCGCCGCGACAGCACCTGGATCGTGCGGCGGATCTCCTCGTCGCGGCCGATCACCGGGTCGAGCTTGCCCTCGCGGGCCGCCTCGGTGAGGTCGCGGGCGTATTTCTTCAGCGCGTCGTAGGCGTTCTCGGCCGAGGCATTGTCGGCAGTACGGCCCTTGCGCAGCGCGTTGATCGCCGCGTTGAGCGAGGCCGCAGTGACGCCCGCCGCGGTCAGGATGCGGCCGGCCTCCCCGTCCTTCTCGACGGCGAAGGCCAGCAGCAGGCGCTCGACGGTGACGTAGGAGTCCCCCGCCTTCTCGGCCGCCTGCTCGGCGGTGTCGAATAGGCGCACGAGTTCGCGCGTCGCCTGCGGCTGCGCGGCATTGCCCGAGACCTTCGGCTGCTTGGCGAGCCATTGCTCGACCTGCGCATGCGCGACCCGCGACTGGCCGCCGGCCCGGTCGATAAGACCGGCGCAGAGCCCTTCGGGATCGTCGAGCAGGACCTTGAGGAGATGGCCGGGCGCGAGCTGCGGGTTGCCCTCGCGGACGGCGAGATTCTGAGCGGCCTGGACGAAGCCACGGGCGCGCTCGGTGTACTTTTCGAAATTCATGCGTGTTGCCCTTCCCCGGATCGAAGATCGTCCGCCCGCTTTTCGCGGCACGGAGCCTCCGATGCGTTGTCCCGCGGGGTGAGCCCCACCGGGACACCGGCGCTTTATTGTGAGCCGCCGGTAGGGATGATCTGGTGTTGCGTATACGTGACACAAGAGGGAGAGGGCGCCCAAAACGCATCCCAGGCGGGCATTCGCACCAAGCTTGCGCGGCCGGTGCGTGGCCGTTCAGGCGGCGTCTTCGGCTTGCGGCATCACGTTAAGCCGGTCGCCGACCGCCACGGCGCCGTCGCTGAGCACTTCGAGGTAGATGCCGAGATCGACATGGTCGAAATGGCGTTTCAGCGCCTTCGGCAGGTTGGTGTCGCGCCGGGCCGTCTCCGGATTCACATCGACGGCGGCGCAGCGCGGCGTGCGGGCGAGCCCCCGCAGACGCAAGCCCCCGACGGTCACCTCCCGGCCGACCCAATCCATCTCCGCCCACGGCTCCAGCCCATCGACGTAGATGTTGGCGCGGAAACGCAGAGGGTGGATCGCTTGGCCCGTCCGCTCTTCCAGGGCGCGCACCGAGGCGAGATTGATGAGCGAGACCGCCCGCATGAAGGCCGGCGAGATCACGCTGCCGTCGGTGAACTTGTGGTCGGCCGCCCGCACGAGGCGCGGCCGTCCCTTGGCCGCCGGGCCGACATAGGCCTCGAAGAAGCGCTCAACCGCCTCGCGGCCCTCAGGCCGGGTCAGATCCTCGCTGAGCATCGTCGCGCCGTCGCGCGTGATCGTGAGCTGCCCGGTCTCGGGATCGAACCGCGTCGCGAGCGCCGCCAGCACCTCGTTGCTGCGCAGCATCAGGAAGTAGCCCTTATCGAGCGGCTCCGGGTTCTGCGGGTCGAAGGCCGTGGTGCCGAGCGCGAGGGCGTATTCGCGGTCGAAGGCGAGGCCAGACGCGCGAGCCAGCGTCAGCGCCGGAAGCGGCTCGGCCGAGAGGCCCTTGACCGGATATCTGTAGAGCGCGGTGACCTCGGCCATCTGTCCTCATCCTCGTGACGCAAAGCGGCAGGCTGACCGAGACCGCGGCGCCGGACCATGCGGAATTCTCCGTAGACGGCGCAGGGCCCCACCGGCCCGGTTGCAAAACGGGCGCGTCCGGCCTTAGCGAGTGGAGATGAGCCAGAGCCCTGCCCTCCGCATTGCCGCCCTCTACCGCTATCCGGTCAAAGGCCTCTCGCCCGAGGCCGTAGAGACGGCCGAACTGGAAACCAGCGGCTACTTTCCCGGCGACCGGCTCTACGCCATCGAGAACGGCCCCTCCGGCTTCAACGAGACCGTGCCGCGCCACCTGCCGAAGATCGCCTACCTGATGTTGATGCGCAACGAGGCGCTGGCCCGGCTGCGCACCCGGTTCGACGACGCCACGCACCGCCTCACGGTCGAGGAGAACGGGGTGCAGGCGGTGGATGCGGATCTGAGCACGGTGGAGGGGCGCGAAGCGCTCGCCGAGTTCATGAAGGGCTTCCTGCCGCAGGAACTGCGCGGCGCGCCGCGGGTGCTGACGGCGCCGCCCGGCTACCGCTTCACCGATTCGCGCACAGGCTACGTCTCGCTCATCAACCGTGCGAGCGTGGCGGCAACCGAGGATCTCGCGGGCGCCCCGGTCGATCCCCTGCGCTTCCGCGGCAACCTCTATCTCGACGGGCTGGAGCCTTGGGCCGAACTCGACATGGTCGGCCGGGTGCTGGAAGCGGGCGACGTCCGGCTGAAGATCTCGAGCCGAACCGAGCGCTGCGCGGCCACCAATGTCGATCCGCTGACGGGCCAGCGCGATCTGTCGATCCCGAGGACCCTCATGCAAGGTGTCGGCCACACCGATTGCGGCGTCTACGCCGAGGTTCTGGCCGGCGGCGTGCTGCGGACGGGCGACAGCCTGCGGGTGATCGGCTGAAGGAAATCGGCGCTTGCGGACTCAGCGCTTGCGAGCTTGGGCGCGGGCCGTGAGCCAGAGCGGCTCGGGCTCGGCGCAGGGCAGGAGCGCGGCCACGGCGTCGAGATCGACCGCGTAGTTGTCGGTGAGCTGGCGCCAGATATCGGCGGACGAGCCCGCACCCTGGCCGAGGCGCTCGACGATGCGGGCCAGCAGGCCGGGATGCGTCAGACTCGGACGCGGCATCGCCAGATCGGCACTCAGCATGGTCGGCCCCCTTCGTTCAACCAGGGCATGATTGATCGCGATGGTTAACCGCCGTTTAAGCATCCCGCTGAAATCAGCTGAGACGAAGATCTGAAGAGAGCCGAACGACCACACATAGCCGGTTTTGCCCGCCAGACTTGAGTTTCACCGTCTCCGACCCTCGATCCCGCGATCGGCCAGGCGGCGTTTCAAGAGTGACACGAAGCGTCGCTAGAGCATCGCCCCGTGGGGTGGCCGCCGGCATCCGACGGGCCGGCGCCGGTCGGATGGCCTGACAACGCTCTTCGCATGGCACCCATCGCGGGATCGCGAGCACGCGGACTCTTCGCTCTGCACAAAGCCTGCGCTAGAAGCCTGCCGAATCCGCCTCCGACTCGAGAGAGAGCCAGGACGACCGCGATGACCGATCCGCTGCCGAACGTGCATGTGCGCGCCGAGATCCTGACCCAGGCGCTGCCGCACATGCAGCGCTACGATCAGGAAATCGTCGTCATCAAGTATGGCGGCCACGCCATGGGCGACCCGGCGGCGGCGGAGGACTTCGCCGAAGATATCGTGCTGCTCGAACAATCCGGCCTGAAGCCGATCGTCGTGCATGGCGGCGGGCCGCAGATCGGCAAGATGCTGGCCCGGCTCGGCATCGAATCGGAGTTCCGCGGCGGGTTGCGCGTCACCGACGAGGCCACCGTCGAGGTGGTCGAGATGGTTCTGGCCGGCTCGATCAACAAGCAGATCGTCGGCTGGATCGCCGCCGAGGGCGGCCGGGCGATCGGCCTGTGCGGCAAGGACGGCAACATGGTCCGCGCCAAGCGGGCGATGCGGACGATCAAGGATCCCGACAGCAACATCGAGCAGGCGATCGACCTCGGCCTCGTCGGCGAGCCGGAGCATGTCGAGCGCGGCGTACTCGATGCGGTGCTGAAGGCCGAGCTGATCCCGGTCCTCGCTCCCGTGGCCTATGGCGAGGACGGCAAGACCTACAACGTCAACGCCGACACCTTCGCCGGCGCCATCGCGGGTGCGCTGCGGGCCAAGCGCCTGTTGCTGCTCACCGACGTGCCCGGCGTGCTCGACAAGGACAAGAACCTGATTCAGGAGCTCTCGGTCGAGGATTGCCGCCACCTGATCGCCGACGGCACCATCACCGGCGGCATGATCCCGAAGGTCGAGACCTGCATCTACGCCCTCGAACAGGGCGTCGAGGCGGTGGTCATCCTCAACGGCAAGGTCCCGCACGCGGCGCTGCTCGAGCTGTTCACCGATTTCGGCGCGGGCACTCTGATCCGGCGCAGCTGACGGCAGCGCTTCCCAGCGGCTTTCAACTCCCTACATACGGGACGGGGCATCCCCGTCCCGTTTCTCCTTTCAAGCGTCACCCTCCCCTTGCTTCTTCCCGGCGAGAGTCACTTCACCACCTCCGACGCCCGCGGGTTCTCCCACGTCGATACCTGGGTGTTCGATCTCGACAACACGCTCTACCCGAGCGACGCGCGGGTCTGGCCGCAGGTGGACGAGCGGATCACGCTCTACGTCATGCGGCTCTACGGGCTCGACGCGATCTCGGCGCGCGCCCTGCAGAAGCATTTCTACCACCGCTACGGCACCACCCTGAAGGCGCTGATGGTGGAGGAAGGGGTCGATCCGCACGACTTCCTCGACTTCGCCCACGACATCGACCACTCGACGATCAAGCTCGACGAAGCGCTCGGGACCGCGATCGAGCATCTGCCGGGGCGCAAGCTAATCCTCACCAACGGATCGCGCCGCCACGCGGAATCGGTCGCGGGCAAGCTCGGCATCCTCGACCATTTCGAGGACGTGTTCGACATCGCCGACGCCGACTTCATCCCCAAGCCCGATCGCGGCACCTACGAGCGCTTCCTTCTGCGCCACGGGGTCGATCCCCGGCGCTCGGCCCTGTTCGAGGACATCGCCCGCAACCTCGTGGTGCCGCACGACCTCGGCATGGCGACCGTGCTGGTGGTGCCGCCGACGCCCGATCCGTTCCGCGAACTGTTCGAGCAGGAGGCGGTGCAGGAGCCGCATATCGACCACATCACCAGCGATCTGGCGGCCTTCCTGGTGCGCTGCGTGCTGCCGGTCGTCCCGCCCGAGCCTGCCGCGCCGTGAGTGAGCCGACCGCGGGCCACTGGGCCGAGATCAAGGCTCCGAGTCTGGCCGAGATCGAGGCTCTGGCCGAGGCCGCCTTCGCCGCCCTGCCGGAGGAATTCCGGGCGCTCTGCGCGGGCGTGCGAATCCACATCGACGACTTCCCCGACGACGAGACCCTGACCGAGATGGGGTGCGAGTCGGAGTTCGACCTGCTCGGCCTGTTCCGCGGCATCGGGCTGGCGCAGGCGGGCGAGGTCGCCACGGGGCAGATGCCCAACGCCGTCTGGCTCTATCGCCGGCCGCTGCTCGATTACTGGGCCGAGCACGACGAGACGCTGGGCCACCTCGTCACCCACGTCCTCGTCCACGAGATCGGCCACCATTTCGGCCTCTCCGACGACGACATGGCCGGCATCGAGGCGGTGGCCGACGCGATCGAGACGTCGGACGCCTGAGGCTTCAGCCCCGCGCGGGCAGGCGCGGGATCAGCCCGACCTTGGGCCGGCGGGAGCGGAACTGCCCACGCTCGATCGCTACGAAGGTGAGGATCGCCAGGGCGAGCGTGGTGAGCCACCAGATCGTGGTGAGGCCGACTCCGACGCAGCCGATGGCAAACGCGGTCGCGAAGGCCGCCATGGCGCAGGGCGCCAGCACCGTGGCGTCGCGGCCGGCGCGGTGGATCGCACCGTAGAGGGCGAAGGCCGCAGCGAAGGCGCCGACGATGCCGAGTTCGTACCAGAACTCGAACAGCATCGTGGTCGGCGCATTGATCGGCAGGATGCCGAAGATCTTTCCGCGCAGGGCCGTTTCGAGGCCGTGGCCGGTCACGAGCCGCACCGGCTCCAGGGTGACGACCTTCTGCCACGCCTTGAGCGCCAGCACGCCGGGTGCCACGGGGCCGAACAGGGCGATGCCGATGGGACGCGCGAGGAACGGCAGCAGCGGCGCGGCCACGAGCAGGCCGGCGGCGGTAAGCGCGGTGACGCGCACGCCGAGCGCCAGGCGCCAATGCGTCAGCGCAAAGACGAGTGCCCCGATGGCCAGCGCGAACAGCGCGGTCACGCCCGGCGCGAGCAGCAGCGCGCCCGCGACCAGCACGATCACGACGAGCGAGCCCAGGTCGCGACGGCGCGAGCGAAGCCACGCCACGGCGGGCCAGGCCAGCAGCGCCAGCAGAACCGCGCCGCGCTCCAGGGCGCTGTCGCCGTCCGGGTTGTCCTTGAGCATCGCGTCGCCGACGAGGTTGATCAGGATCGCGACGATGGCCGCCGCGCCGACGCCGAGCGGCAGCAGGTAGAGGTTGGCCGACCGCATCCGGTCGGGCAGC
Source organism: Methylorubrum sp. SL192 (assembly GCF_026672325.1). NCBI lineage: Bacteria > Pseudomonadati > Pseudomonadota > Alphaproteobacteria > Hyphomicrobiales > Methylobacteriaceae > Methylorubrum > Methylorubrum sp. SL192. Next base: position 1,546,075 of record NZ_JAPPQV010000003.1, on the reverse strand, counting down.
GCGAGATAGGCCAGCAGCGTCATCACCACGATGGCGACGAGGTTGGCCAGCCGCTCGCTCGCGGGCCCGGGAAACGGCGTCCAGACCAGCGACAGCCCCGACCAGAATACCACCAGCATGCCGGCCAGGAAGGACGGCGCGGTCAGCAGCCGCTTCAGGGCCGGACCGACGGCGCGCTGATGCTGGTCGATGGCGCTGGCGGTGATCAGCAGGACGACGGCAATGGGCGCGAGCACCACGGTGGCACGGCGCGAGACCTGTGCGGCCACCGGCAGCACCACGAACAGGCCGAAGAAGCCGATACGGCGCAGCAGGGCCGCCGCGTCGAGGGCGGGATCAACGGTCGTGGTCGGGGGACGCGGCATAATCGAGGGAGGACCGGATCCGGCGCCCCTGCGGAGTGCGGGCGCTTAGCCTACACCTAGTGCAGGCGGGTGGGCCGGGCTGTAGAGGCGCTGCAACACCTCCTCCCCTGTATCAATGCCGGATTTGCATCAAACTGGCGTGGTTTGCGGCCGCGGGCGGCGCCGACGGCGGGCGAGATGGCGACCGACATCGCTGGTGACGCGCCAGCCGCCCCAGGCGGCGAGGAAGCCGAGCAGGCCGGCGACGAGGCCGTCCGCCGTGGTCGGCACCGCCGGCTGATAGTCGCGATAGGTGGCGCGGGCGATGCTCATGTCGGGGTCACGGGCCATGACGCTGAGGCGCCCGAGCGGGCTCGCCGCCGTGTCGAGGGCGAGCTTCTGCGCCTCCAGCCGCTTCAGCCGCTCGACATCGGCCCGGGCCGATTCGCCGCGCCGGGCGATAAAGGCGTCCGGGTTGGTCCGCAGCAGCGCCAGCGCCTCGTCCCGGCTGCGGCCCGTGGCCTGGGCGTCGGCATCGAGGGAAGCGATGGCGCGGCGCAGCTCGTCCAGGGCCCCGCCGAGGCGCTGGGTGTATTGCTGGGCGAATTCCGGCGCCTGCGCGGCGATGACCGCCGCGAGCAGTCCGAAGGCAAGGCCGAGCGTTCGGACGACACGGAACATCAAAACTTCCTTCGCGGGGGCACCCCGGTTTGTAGGGCGATCCGCGGCGCCGGGGAGGGCCGCGGTTCAATCTTGGCCGAGGGCGGCCGCAACATCCGCCTCGCTGAGGGCGTCGAGCGCCCCGGCGATCTTCACCGCCCGCGTCTTCTCGCCCGGCGGGAACAGCAGGACCACGGTCTCGGTGCCGGGACAGGCCGGATCGGTGCAGACGATCTCGCTCACGCTCATCGCCGTCTCCGGGCCGTAACCGCCCGCCTTCCGCAGCCACGCCTCCACCCGCCGCCGGGCGGCGGCGTCGGGCTTCGGGGCGCGTCCGAACAGGGCCACGGCGCGGGCGTCAGGCCGGCAGGGTGAGCAGGCCGGCCTGCCCGTCGGCGCAGCCGAAGGCGAGGCGGGCGCCGGCCGGGTCCCAGGCGAGCGCCGAGATCGCGCTGCCCTTCACCGCCGGGCGCACCAGCAGCTCCGAAGCGTCGGAAAAGCGCACCAGCAGCACGCAGCCATCCTCGTAGCCGATCGCCAGAACCGGCGCCTTCGGATGGAAGGCGACCTGCGAGACCCGCGCCGGCCGCACGCCGCATTCCCGTGGCGCCTTGCCGGTGGGGCCCTCCTTCGAGTCGAACGGCCAGACGATGGCGGCCTCGGCGCCGCTGGTGGCGAGCCACTTGCCGTCCGACGACCACGAGAGCGAACGCACCTTTGCGGGATAGCCCGACATCCGCATGTGGCCGCGGTCGGGCTGGAGGCGCCAGCCGTGCAGCGCGTTCTCCTGCATGGTCGAGACGACGAAGCGGCCGTCGGGCGACCACGTCACGTCGAGATGCGAGCCCTTCCACTCGATGAATTCGGGCGGCGTTTCGAGGTTCGGGTACCAGAGGCTGACGCCGTTGTAGTGGGCCACCGCCAGCCGGTAGCCCTTCGGCGCGAAGGCGAGGCCGCGGCCCGTGGTGGGCGCCGTGAGGGTTTTTTCGCGGCCCTTGGCGTCGCGGGCGACGATCGCGCGGCCTGAGGCGAAGGCGAACGAGCCGTCGCCGTGGAGCGCCAGCGCGTCGATCCAGCCGCCCTTGGCCTGCGCCAACTCGCTCGACCGGCCGTCCGCCGCCGTCGCGACCACGCGGCCGTCGTCGCCCCCGCTCACGAGCCGGGCGCCGTCGCTGGCCGCCACGAGGATGCCGCTGTCGGGATGAGCCGCCACGGTCTCGGTCGCGCCGTCGCGGGCCAGCAACACGCCGCCATCGGCAAGCGCCAGCGCCAACGTCCCCTTGAGCCAGTGGGCGGCGGTGACATGGGCGCCGGCCGCGATATCCGCGACGTGGTCGGTAAGGGAGGGAGCGGAGGCGCTCATGCCGGAGGGGTCTTCCTTCAGATCTTGGTCAGCGTCACCGGCGCGCGCCGGTACACGAGAGTGAACAGGGTCGCGGCAAGGCATAGCCCGGCCGCCACGCCGGCGGGAATCGCCAGGGCCGCGATTCCGAGATGCGCATGGGCGAGCGTGCCCGCAACCGCCCCGACCAAGAGCGAGAGCCAGACCGAGCCGTCGCCGACCCAGCCCAGCCGCGGTCCCCTGCCGGCAAGCGCCAGCGCCGCCTTCTGCCCGAACGCGAACAGCGCGCCCGTGACGAAGGTGGTGCCGGCGCGAAAGCCCTGAACATGGGCGAGCACCGCGTTCTGCCCGCCCATGGCGAGCGCCAGGAACAGCGAGGCCACGCCGACATGGGCGTGCTCGGCCGCCAGGGCGACCGCCGCCGTCAGGGCGACGGCTTCCAGGCCGAGCACCGCGGGCGTGACCCAGCGCGGCGGGCACAGGGCGGCGATGGCGCCCCCCGAGACCGCGCCGACGAGGAAGGCGCCGATCAGCAGGGCCGGCAGCACGGCGCCGAGCGGCTCCCCATGGCCCAGCGCGACGGCGAGCTGCGTCGTGTTCCCGCTCATGAGCGAAGTGTAGAGGCCGCCGAGCCGGATGAAGCCGAGCGCGTCCACGAATCCGGCGAGCGCCGTGAGCACGACGCCGAAGCCGATCTGCCAGGGTCGAGTCACGGGGTCGGCACGATCGTTAAGGCGCTCTTCGAACGGCAGGCGGGTGCGGGGGCGAAAGACGGGCTCATCCGACAAGGGCTTAGGGGTGTCATCGCGTCAGGCGCGACTGAAAACAGTTCCTGCACCGTACCGTCAAGGTTAACCGATCGGTTACCAAATGCGCGCAAATCGAAGCAATCACGGTGAACGAGGCCCTTCACGGCCCCGTTGGTCCGGCGATCCGCAAGCTCGGCTGTTGTCCGAGCACGGGTGAGTTGGAGTTCTGCCATGATCCCCTTCGCCTGCATCCCCGCTGCCCTGCCGCCGTTCTCTCTGGCGCGCCACGCCGACACGATCCTCGTGGTCGAGGACGAGTCCTTCGTCTGCGAGCTGGCCGCCGAGGCGCTGCTCGACGAAGGCTACCGGGTGCTGACCGCCGCCGATGCGGAGGAGGCGGAGGCGATCCTGTCGCGCGAGCACGTGGACCTGCTCTTCACCGATATCGATCTGGCCCGCAACACGAACGGCATCGCGCTCGCCCGCAGCGCCCGGCGCAGCCTGCCGCGCCTGCCGGTGGTCTACACCTCTGGTGGCCGCGACGGCCTCTCCGCCGCCGAGGCGGTGAACGAATCGGTGTTCATGCCCAAGCCCTACCGCGCCGCGCAGCTCGTGGCCGTCACCAACGACCTGCTGCGCCACCGCAGCTGAGTTTCCCCGCCCTCAACCCATACGAGACGTGACATGCGTCGCCTGATCGCCTGCGCCTTCCTAATACTCGCCGCGATGCCGGCCGCCCGAGCCGAGTGCAATGTCGAGGATACCGGGCTCGAACCGACGATCGCGGCAAAGAAGGAGCTTCAGGAAACCAAGAACGCCCAAATCGTGCGCGACCTGCGGACGCTGCGCGATGCGGCGATCGTGCTCGAATCCTACGGCTTCCCGGACGAGTGCAAGCGCCTCGTCGCCATCGTGAAGGGTCTGGCCGCCAAGCCCGACGACACGATCAAGCGCAGCAGCGACACCGACGAGGAGAAGGCCGAGGAGATCCAGGAATCCCGCGAGCCGAAGGCGCCGAAGGAGCGCGGCGGCTCCGGCCGGTAAATCGCCTCAGGCAATCCCGGGGAGGTTTTGCGGAAAATCCCCTCCCCGGCCCAGGCAGCCGACCGGCGCGCGCGCGTGCCGCGCGATCTGCCCGGCCACCGTCTCGACAGAGGTCGGCGCGCCCTCGCTCTCGCTGACCACGATTCCGACGAGCGGGATGGTGTGCGCCCGCAGCGTCTCGACCGCCGTCAGCGCGTGACTGATCGCGCCGAGATAGCTGCCGGACACGAGCAGCGCCGGAATTCCTTGTGATTTCAGCCAGTCGAGGCCGGTCGCGTCCTCGGTGATCGGGCTCATCAGGCCGCCGACGCCCTCGATCACCACGGTCTCACCGTCACCGGCCTCGGCCAGACGCGCGCCGCACCACGCCACAAGCTCAGGCAGCGCGAGGCTGCGCCCCTCGCGGGCGGCGGCGAGGTCGGGCGCGAGCGGCGCGATGAAACGCCAGGGCGAGCAGGCCGCGACCGTCTCGGACGTGATCGCGAGCCCCTGCGCCGCGAGCAGGCGCCCGGTGTCACTCTCTGTAAAGTCGGGATGGTCGAGCGGGGGAACGCCGCTGGCGAGCGGCTTCAGCGCCCGTACCCGCCGGCCCTGGCCGCGCAGCCGGCGGACGAGAGCGGCGGTGGTGTAGGTCTTGCCGATCTCGGTGCCGGCGCCGACAACGAACAGGGCGGGCAGGGACATGGCGTGCGGATCGCTCGATTACGAAAACGGCGTGGTCCCACCCGCGCCCTCATCCTGAGGTGCCCGCGACAGCGGGCCTCGAAGGATCACTTGGTTCTCGCGCGATGTCCGGAACCCCCTTGGGGGCGGCTTCGCAGCTCAGGATGAAGGCGTGAGTCGGAGCGACCGCGGCCGGTCGCTCCGCTAGAGCCATGCCCGACCACGTTGGGCCGGATCACGCCACTATCCTTTTGTTGTGTCGCGCTTTCTTTCTACGAACCGGAACCCACTTCGTCGGAAAGCGCTCGAGCGCTACTTCTCGACGAAGGCCTTCTCGATCACGTAGTGGGCCGCCTCGCCGTGGTTGCCCTCCTCGTAACCGAGGCCCGTCAGCATCTCGCGGGTATCCTTGATCATCTCCGGCGAGCCGCAGAGCATGAAGCGGTCGTTCTCGATCGACATGTTCGGCAGGCCGATATCCTCGAACAGCTTGCCCGAGGTCATCAGGTCGGTGATCCGGCCGCGGTTGCGGAACGGCTCGCGGGTGACCGTCGGGTAGTAGATCAGCTGGTTGGCGATCATCTCGCCGAGGAACTCGTGCTTCGGCAGGGTCTCGGTGATGGTCTCGCCATAGGCCAGTTCCTGCACCTGACGGCAGCCGTGGACGAGCACGACCTTCTCGAAGCGGTCGTAGGTCTCCGGATCCTTGATGATCGACAGGAAGGGGGCGAGCCCCGTGCCGGTGCCGAGCAGGTAGAGGTTCTTGCCGGGCAGGAGGTTGTCGAGCACCAGCGTGCCGGTCGGCTTCTTGCCGATCATGATCGGGTCGCCGACCTTGAGGTGCTGGAGCTTGCTCGTGAGCGGGCCGTTCGGCACCTTGATCGAGAAGAACTCCAGCTCCTCCTCGTAATTGGCCGAGACCACCGAATACGCGCGCAGCAGCGGCCGGCCCTCGACCTCGATGCCGATCATCGTGAACTCGCCGTTGCGGAAGCGGAACGAGGGATCGCGCGTCGTGCGGAAGGAGAAGAGCGTGTCGGTCCAGTGGTGGACGGAGAGGACGCGCTCCTCGTTGTACTTGCTCATCGGCCGCGGGTTTCCCGATTCTGGAAGCGTCGAAACGGGGCTCTTCTCGCAGTCGCAGCATCCGCGTCAAGACGCAGCGCTGCCACAGCGGTTGGAATGTGACTTTGCCTGGAACTGTTCTTGAATCCGGCGCATGCCTGCCCCCGCAGGAGCGCATCGCCGGAGGGGCTTACAGCGGCTTCAAGCCCGCCTCGATCTCCGCCCGGCGCGGTTCGAGGAAGGGCGGCAGCGCGAGACGCTCGCCGAGTGATTCCATCGTCTCGTCGGTGGCGAAGCCAGGCCCGTCGGTGGCGATCTCGAACAGGATGCCGTTCGGCTCGCGGAAATACAGGCTGCGGAAGTAGTAGCGATCCACGGGACCGCTGGAGGGGACGCGGCGCTGCTTGAGCCGGTCGGCCCAGGCGTCGTAATCGGCATCCGGGATGCGGAAGGCGACGTGATGGACGGCACCCGCGCCCTGGCGGGCCGGAGCCCCCGTGTCCTTGAGAAGCTGGACCTCCGCGGCGGGACCGCCCTCGCCGGTCTCGAACACCGTCACCTCGCCCTCGGGCAGCTCGAAAGTCCGGGCGCGGCGGAAGCCGAGGATCTGCGTCAGCACCGCTTCGGTGCGCTCCGGCTGCGAGACCGTGAGGCGGATCGGCCCAAGGCCCCGGATCTGGTGCTCGGGCGGCACCGGGCTGCCCGCCCAGGGATGGGCTGGCCCCACGCCGCCATCATCCACGAGGCTGAGGCGCTGGCCCTCGCCGTCCTCGAAGTCGAGGGTGAGGCGCCCGTCCCGCTCGATCGCCGGATGGTGGTTCACCCCCTGGCGGGCAAGATGCTCGCGCCACCAGTCGAAGCTTGCCGCTCCGCCGACGCGCAGCAGCGTGCGTGAGATGCTGTCGGTGCCGCGCCGTTCGGCGGGCGCCGGCCAGTCGAAGAAGGTGATGTCGGTGCCGGGCGAGGCACGGCCGTCGGCATAGAAGAGGTGGTAGGCCGAGACGTCGTCCTGGTTGACGGTCTTCTTCACGAGCCGGAGCCCCAGCACGCGGGTGTAGAAGGCGAGGTTGTCGGCCGCCTGCGCCGTGATGGCGGTGACGTGGTGGAGTCCGGTGAGCTGCATCGCTTGAGGCCTCGCGCGGGGAGCGGGTTCGGCCTCCACCAGATAGGGGTTTTGGGCGCGAGCCCAAGGCGCAGGGTGCGGTTCAGGCCACCATGGACGTCAGGCGCGCCTTCGCGGCCTGCGCGAGGAAGCCGGATCGGCTCTCGCCGGCGGCCTCGGCCGCGCGGTCGATACGCTTGAGCAGACTCTCCTCGACCGAGATGTTCACCCGCACGGCACGCCCCGGGAGATCGACCTCGATCAGGCCGATCATCGCGTCCCGGCTTTCCTCGATGAAAACGGGGTCGCCGCGCAGTTCTTCGAGCGAACGGGCCCGCGGCACCGGTTCGCCATCCTCCACCAAGCCGCCGACATGGAAAGCCAGCATCTCGGCGGCCTTCCGGTAGAGCTCATCGAGATCGTCGGCGCCCGTCGTCGCACCGGGAAAATCCGGGAAAGACGCGCCGTAATTGCCGGCTTCGCCGTGAATCAGCATGACGACCCGCGTCATCGGCTTCTCTCTCGTGCTCTTCGAAACAGCCCCGCTCTCACCAGTCCCACCCCGCCTGCCGGTAGATGCTGCGGAGCGTCCCCAGCGCCTGCTCGCGGCGCCCGGTATCCAGCGTCACCCGGCCGGGCTTCGCGGGATGTTTGTACTGGACATGATCACCCGGCCCCTTCCGGGCAACGATCCAGCCATCATCGCGCAGTCGGACTATGAGGCTGCGCGTTTCCTTGTCGCGATTCGACACGAGAGGTCTCCGACAGCCCGCTTTCCCGCTGTCCCAAGCCTCCCATTGTCGACCTCTCCGGATCGAACTTCAGAAATATCAGCGCGCCCGACAGCACGCAATCGGCTTATACACAAAGGTACACACTGAAGCGCTCTCCGCTCAATAAAAAGGCCGGCGACGCGTCTCCGCGTGCCGGCCCCGGCCGTGATGGAATTGGTGCGAGGGCGCCTACAGCCCCGTGGGCCGCCCCGCGGCGACGACCAGCATCTTGCCGTCGCCGAGGGTGCGGGCGCCGGCCCGGCGGATGTCGGCCTGGGTCACGCTCGCCACGAGGTCGTTGCGACGGGCGATGTAGTCCATGCCGAGCCCCTCGAAGGCGATCTGCACCAGTTGGTTGGCGATCTTGGTCGAGGTGTCGAAGCCGAGCGCGTAGGAGCCGGTGAGGTAGTCCTTGGCCTTCTGCAGCTCCTCATCGGAGGGGCCGCCGGTGATGAGGCGCTGGATCTCGTCACCGATCACGTCGAGGGCCTCGACGACGCGCTCGTTCTTGGTGGCGGTGTAGCCCCAGGTCATGGCGACCGCGCGGTGCGAGGTCAGCGAAGTGCCGACCGAATAGGCCAGGCCGCGCTTCTCGCGCACCTCCTGGAACAGGCGCGAGGTGAAGGCGCCGCCGCCCAGGATGTGGTTCAGCACATAGGCCGGGATGAAGTCGGGGTCGCGCCACGCCACGCCCGGCATGCCGAAGCGGATCACCGATTGCGGCACGTCGAGATCGACCACGATGCGGCGGCCAAGTTCGTTGATCGCGGTCGGCGGAATGGCTTTGAGCGGGCCGGCTTCCGGCAGAGCGCCGAAGGCGCGGGCGATCATGCCGGTGATCGTCGCCTCGTCGAAGGCGCCCACAGCCGCGACCTTGAGGCTGCCGCGGCCGATCACGGCCCGGTGCAGGGCGACCAAGTCGTCGCGGGTGATCGCCGACAGGGTCTCGATCGTGCCCGACGAGGAGCGGCCGTAGGCGTGCCCCGGAAAGGCTTCGCGGAAGTAGCGGCGGGAGGCCAGCACCCCGGGATCGTTCTGCTGGTAGCGCAGGCTGGCGATCATCTGCGCCCGCACGCGCTCGATCGAGGGCTGATCGAAGCGCGGCTCGGCCAGCGACAGGGCCAACAGACGGATCGCCTCGTCGGCATGCGTGAGCAGCGTCTTGAGCGAGCCGCCGATGGAATCGGGGCCGGTGTGGAAGCTCAGCTCGATCGCGCGGGCCGCGAGCGCCTCCTGGAAGGCATCCGAGTCGAGATCGCCTGCGCCCTCGTCGAGCAGCCGCGCCATCATCTGCGCGGTGCCCGCCTTGCCCTCCGCATCCTGCGCCGCGCCGCCCTCGAAGGTGAAGGAGAGCGCGATCATCGGCACCACCGGCGAGGCGACGTGCCAAGCCTCGATGCCGGGGGCGGCCGCGAGCGGCAACGCCTGGGTCGGCGACGTCGCGGTGCGGGTGCCGGTCTCGGCGAGATTCATCGGAAGTTCCTTAATGCGTCTTTTCGCAAACGGCGCCGCCATCGAGGGCGGCGCGAAGAATCAGGGCCGTCTCAGGCGATCGCCACGTCCGGGTCGCGCGCCTTGGTCAGGTAGCCGGTCACCGAGCGGGCGGGCACGAGGTAGCGGGCGGCGACCGCGACGAGCCGGTCATGGGTGACCGCTTCGATCTCGACCGGCCAGCGGCGCACCTCCTCGACGGTCTCGCCGATGGCGAGCGCCGAGCCGTAGATGCGCGCGAGCGAACTCTGCGAATCGGAGGAATAGACCGTCTCGGCCATGAGCCGGATCTTGGCCCGCTCGATCGCCTCCGCGCCGAGCGCCTCGGGGACGCGGCGCAGCACGCGATCGATATGCTCTTCCAGGGCCTCCAGGGTCACGCCCTCGGCCGGCACGGCGTAGACGGCAAAGCGCGTGTCATCCATCGCCGAGCCCATGTACCAAGCGCCGGCATTCACCGCGACGCCCATCTCCAGCACCAGCTTGCGGTAGAGGAACGAGGTCGAGCCGCCGCCGACGACCTCGGCGAGCAGTTCGAGCGCGTAGCCCTCGCCGTCGCGGGCGGTCATGCAGGAGGGGGTGAGGTAGAGGCGCTGCAGGGTCGGCTGCTCGACCTTCGGGTCGGCCACCGCGATCCGGCGCATCGCCCGCGGCTCCGGCTCGCGCGGGCGGGTGCGCAGCGGCCGCGCGCCCTGCGGCGTCACCCGGCCGTAGGTATCCTCGGCCAGACGCCGCACCTCGTCCGGCGTCACGTCGCCGGCCACCACGAGGATCGCGTTCTCGGGGGTGTAGAAGCGCTTGTAATAGTCGATGGCGTGGGTGCGGTTCAGCTCTTCGATCTCGTGCATCCAGCCGATGATCGGGATGCCGTAGGGATGGTGCACGAACAGCGAGGCGGACATCGCCTCGGAGAGCTGCGCCGACGGATCGGTCTCGACCCGCATCCGGCGCTCCTCCAGCACCACGTCGCGCTCGGGCGCCACCACGGCGTCGTCGAGCACGAGGCCGCTCATCCGGTCGGCCTCGAAGGCCATCATCGTCGAGAGGTGGTCGCGGGCGACGCGCTGGAAATAGGCGGTGTAGTCGTAGCTGGTGAAGGCGTTCTCCTGGCCGCCGAGCGACGAGACCGCCTTCGAGAAGGCGCCGGCCGGGTGCCGCTCGGTGCCCTTGAACATCAGGTGTTCGAGGAAGTGGGCGATACCGGACTGGCGGATCGGATCATCGGCCGAGCCGTTGCGGTACCAGACCATGTGCGTGGCGACCGGCGCCCGGTGATCGGGCACCACCACCACGTCGAGCCCGTTATCGAGCACGAAGGCGGAGACCTCCGGGCCGCCCGCCTCGGAGCGCCCGAACGGGGCGGCGTCCACACGGCCGGCGTGATTCAGGCCTCGCTGCGGTCCCACGGGCGCGATGGCCTTCCGGTAGAGGTGCATCCCACTTTCCTTATGCGGGGGCTCTTCCGCCCTCCGCGCTTTCCGTCCCAAAGAATCCCGGCATTGTCCCGTGATCGGTCGCCGGTGGCAAATCCCATACCGCGCGGCGTGTCCGCGCGGTGACAGTCCCTCCGGATGCCGGGAGCCTTCGCCAACCCGCCGAGATCGACGAAACCGGGCGGAGGTCCGCTCTCAGCGCCCGGACGAGTTTCTCATATAGGCACGCGGGTCAGCCTCTTCACGGTCGCTGATCGGACCACCCACAGGGCCACCCTGCGGTTTGGCGACCTTGATCGGCGCCTTGCGATAGCCGGTGGGCGGATCGGTCAGCGTATCGCGGTCGGGCTCGACCAGCGACGGCTCGGTCTTGTCGGTCGTGCCCTTGAGCAGTTCGAACGGGTTCAGCCAAGTCGAATCGCGGGTGTCGCCCTGGCCGGGAGCGTTCGCCGGCCCGGTGAGCGCCCCGGCGCCCGAGCGGCGGCCGGCCTCCATCTCGTAGACCGAGAGCGTCTCGTTGTTGTCGTTCATGCGGCCTTGCGCGCCGCGCACGATTGGCTTCTTCGCCTCGATGGCAGCGCGCTCGCGCTGGACCACCTCCGGATCCTTGGGCCAAGCCGGATCGGCCTGGCGAGCCCGGGGCGGGGGCAGGCCAGCGGTCAGATCCTCCTTACCGCCGAGCTTGGGCGGCATCGCCAGCGGTGCGCGCTCGCGATAGGTGATGGCGGGACGGTCCGGCTCGATCAGGCCGAGATTGCTCAGCGTGTCGCGCATGAATTCGCCCTCGGCGCGGGCCGCGCCGACGGCGAGGCCGGGCAGCAGGGCTGCGCCCAAAGCCGCTCTCAAAGCCAGAGGACGGATCGATCCGAAAGCCCGCGAGACGCTGCGCCGCCCGTTCATGCCGATTTCCCCAAGGCTACGGACCGGCCCCGCCCGCTTCTGATCCGGGACGGTCAGCCGGACATCACTTCATCGTGAAGCGCGTCGAGCCCACAAACCGAGGTGAGCCGGGTTTCAGGCGAAGGTATGGCACCTTGACGCGGCTGGGGCGCGCCTGACGTCAAGCTTGGGGACGGCCGCCATTCCCGGCGACGTCCGTGCTCGGGGCGCGTGGGGCCGGCCGCAGGCTGTCGAGGATCAACCCGACGACGCCCGCGACGATGGCCGCATCCGCCACGTTGAACACGTACCAGGACCACGTTCCCGCGTGCAGGTGAACGAAGTCGAACACCGCCCCGTAGGCCGCCCGGTCGATGGCGTTGCCGAGCGCGCCGCCGACGATGAGGCCGAGCGCCACCGCGAGCAGCCGCGAGCCGGCCCGGCGCATCCACACCGACAAGCCGATCGCGGCAGCGAGCGAGACCCCGACGAGCAGCCAGCGCCCGAGCCCGCCCTCCTGCTGGAACAGACCGTAGGAGACACCCCGGTTCCAGACCACGACGAAGTCCGCGAACGGCGCCAGCCGCCAGGGCTGCGTCATCACGAGGTCGGTGCCGAAATAGAGCCAGAGCTTGGAGGCCTGATCGAGGACCAGCGTGGCCAGCAACGCGATCAGGCCGGAGCGGAAGGCGGTCACGCCGCCTCCGGATGGGCGGCGTCCCACTCCCGCAGGGCCCGCGCGTCGCGGGGCGTCACCTCGGGATAATCGGGATCGCTGCCGACCTCCGGCGTGACCCGCCAGGAGCGAGCGCATTTGATGCCCTCGGCCCGCTCGGGCACCACGGCCACGCCCTTCACCTCGTCGAGGCGGAAGGCGTCGGCCGGGCCCTCGCCGGCGCGCACCATGATCGCCGAGGTGATGCAAGTATCGGCGAAGTCCACGCCGTCGAGCGCGCCGAGCAGATCGGAATCCGACACGTAGACGGTCGGCGCCGCCTCGAGGCTGGCACCGATGCGCTTGGCCGCGCGCTCGATCTCGAGCGCGCCGGTGACGACGCGGCGGACCTTGCGGATTTTCTGCCAGCGGGCGGCGAGCGCGTCGTCGCGCCATTCGGCGGGCGTCTCCGGCAGGGTCTGGAGATGCACCGAGCCGTCCTGCGACGGGTAGCGGTCGAGCCAGGCCTCCTCCGCCGTGAAGGCGAGAACCGGCGCGAGCCAGATCACCACCCGGCGGAAGGCCTCGTCGATGACCTGCAGCGCGGCGCGGCGGGTCACCGAGGAGATCGGATCGCAGTAGAGCGCGTCCTTGCGCACGTCGAAATAGAAGGCCGAAAGGTCGCCGGTCATGAAGCCGTTGAGCAGCGCGACGATCCGCTTGGTATCGAAGGCCGCGTAGGCGTCGCGGATCTCGCCGTCGAGCTGCGCCAGACGATGCAGGATGAAGCGCTCCAGCTCCGGCATCTCGGTGAACGGCACGTCGTCACCGGGTACGCGGTGGGCGAGCGAGCCGAGCATCCAGCGGAGCGAGTTGCGCAGCTTGCGGTAGGTCTCGGCGAAGGTTTTGACGATCTCCGGGCCGATGCGCAGATCGTCGGAATAGTCGGCCGCCGCGACCCAGAGGCGGAGGATGTCGGCGCCCGATTCCTTGATGACATTCTGCGGCGCGACGACGTTGCCGCGCGACTTCGACATCTTCTCGCCCTTGGCGTCGAGAACGAATCCGTGGGTGAGCACCACGTCGTAGGGCGCGTGCCCCCGCGTGCCGCAGGATTCGAGCAGCGAGGACTGGAACCAGCCGCGATGCTGGTCGGAGCCTTCGAGATACATCACCGTATCAGGCCCGCCATCGACCGCGCGGCGGATGCCGGCGAGGCCGGGGAAGGCTTGCGCGTCGTCGAGCACGAAGGCGTGGGTCGAGCCGGAATCGAACCACACGTCGAGGACGTCGGTCACCTTCTCATAGTTCGCCGGATCGTAATCGGGCGCGAGGAAGCGCTCGGTGGCGCCCTCCGCGAACCACGCATCCGCGCCCTCGGCGGCAAAAGCCTCGGCGATGCGGGCGTTAACCCGCTCGTCGCGCAACACCTTCCCGGACTCACGCTCGACGAAGACGGTGATCGGCACGCCCCAGGCGCGCTGGCGCGAGACCACCCAATCGGGCCGGCCCGCGACCATGCCGTTGATGCGGTTCCTGCCCTGCGGCGGCACCCACTGCGTCTGCTCGATGGCGTGGAGCGCCGTCTCGCGCAGGGTGCGGTTGCCGAGAGAATCCACCGGCCGATCCATGGCGATGAACCATTGCGGCGTGTTGCGGAACAGCACCGGCTTCTTCGAGCGCCAGGAATGCGGGTACTGGTGGCGCAGGACCCCGCGGGCGACCAGCGCGCCGGCCTCGGTCAGCGCGGCGATGAGCGCCTTGTTGGCGTCGCCCTTGTCGCCTTTGGCGGTGAAGACGAAGCGGCCGGTGAAGCCCGGCGCCTCCTCCGTCAGCATGCCATCGGCATCGACGGTGTAGGGGATGCGGGTGTCGATACCGGCTTCCGTGAGGCGGCGGCCATTGGCCATCCAGACCTCGAAATCCTCGCGGCCATGGCTCGGCGCCGTGTGGACGAAGCCGGTGCCGGCCTCGTCGGTGACGTGCTCGCCCTCCAGCATCGGCACCGCGAAGCCGTAGCCGGGATCGAAGGCGGCAAGCGGATGCGACAGGGTGAGCCCGGCCAGATTCGCCGCAGGCACGTCGGCCACGCGCTCGAACGCCTCGACGCGGGCGGCCTTGAACACACCCTCGGCGAGCGCATCGGCCAGCAGGTAGGTGTCGCCGACCTTGGCCCAGTTGTCGTCGGCCGCTTGCGTGACCCGGTAGAGCCCGTAGGCGACGCGCTTCGAGTAGGCGACGGCGCGGTTGGCCGGCAGCGTCCAGGGCGTGGTCGTCCAGATCACGACGCGGGCGTTCTTCAGGCTATCGTTGTTAGGATCTGCCGCGAATGATCCTGGAACGATGTCTTCGGCGAGCGCAAATTTGATCTCGCGGATCGGGAAGGCCACGAACACCGTGTCGCTGACATGCTCCTCGTACTCGACCTCGGCCTCGGCGAGGGCGGTCTTCTCCACCACCGACCACATCACCGGCTTCGAGCCGCGATAGAGCTGGCCGGAGGCGGCGAACTTCATCAGCTCGGCGGCGATGCGCGCCTCGGCCGGGTAGGCCATGGTCGAGTAGGGATGATCCCAATCGCCGGTGACGCCGAGGCGCTTGAACTCGTCGCGCTGGATGCTCAGCCACTCGGCGGCGAAGGCGCGGCATTGCTGGCGGAATTCCAGCACCGGCACCTCGTCCTTGTTCTTGCCCTTGGCGCGGTACTGCTCCTCGATCTTCCACTCGATCGGCAGGCCGTGGCAGTCCCAGCCCGGAACGTAGTTCGCATCGCGGCCGAGCGCGCCCTGCGAGCGGACGACGACGTCCTTCAGGATCTTGTTGAGCGCGTGCCCGATATGGATGTTGCCGTTGGCGTAGGGCGGGCCATCATGCAGCACGAAGCGCGGGCGGCCTTTCGCGGCGGCACGGATCTTTTCGTAGAGGCCGATGTCTTTCCAGCGCTCCAGCAGGAGCGGCTCGCGGGTGGGCAGCCCCGCGCGCATCGGAAAATCGGTCTTCGGCAGGAACAGGGTCCGCGAATAGTCGCGGGCGGCCACGGGGGCGGCGTCGGTCTGGTCGCTCATGGCGGGGTTCGGCAGGGCTTTCGTCGCGGGGACGGTCGAAGAAAAACGGGCGGACGCGCTTCACCCGGCATCCGGCGCGGCCGCTGAACGCGGCGCCTACGCGGAGGCCGGGCCCGTAATTCGCGGCGGAAAGCGGATGAGGCCGAACATGGAGCGCTTCTAGAGCGCCCGCCCGCCAAGGGGAAGCCGCTTCGTCGCGGGGACGGAGGACAAAGCGGAGGGCCGGCCCCGATGCAGCGGGCCGGCATCGCACAGAACATGGCTTGCACCGGCCCCGCTTCCTTGCCATCAGCCCGGCCCGAACGTCGCCCTGGCGGCCCTGACGCGATGCGCGGCCAAAATACGCGGCTAGGTCGAAAGACTCATTAGTTACAAACGCCGCGCCGACTACCGAGGTGCGATTGAGCACCGCGATCAAACGGAATAGCGTCCGCCCAAAGCCGCCCGGGCGTGGCCGCGCAACACGGTATCGGTGAGGAAACATGGCCCATTCCGCAACGCCTGATGCGGGCGCCCCCGGTACATCCGGCGCGCACACTCCCTGGTACCGGGTGCTCTATATCCAGGTGCTGATCGCCATCGTGCTCGGCGTGCTGCTCGGCTGGCTCCAGCCGGAATGGGGCAAGTCGCTCAAATGGCTCGGCGACGGCTTCATCGCGCTGATCAAGATGCTGATCGCGCCGATCATCTTCTGTACCATCGTCCACGGCATCGCCTCGATCGGCGACCTGAAGAAGGTCGGCCGCGTCGGCCTCAAGGCCCTGATCTACTTCGAGGTCGTCTCCTCCCTCGCGCTCCTCATCGGCATCATCGTCGGCGAGGTGGTTCAGCCGGGCGCGGGCTTCGGCGCCGACGTGTCGAAGCTCGATGCCAAGGCGGTCGAGGGCTACGCCAGCAAGGCGGCGGCGGATTCGACGGTCGCCCACCTCCTCGGGATCATTCCCAAAAGCTTCTTCGACGCCTTCGCCACGGGCGACCTGCTGCAGGTGCTGCTGATCTCGGTGCTGACCGGCGTCGTGCTCACCGGCATGGGCAAGAAGGGCGAGAGCATCACCCACGGCATCGATGCCGCGGGTCAGGTGTTCTTCCGCATCATCGGCCTCATCGTGAAGCTCGCGCCCATCGGCGCCTTCGGCGCCATGGCCTTCACGGTGGGCCAGTACGGCATCGGCAAGGTCATCGACCTCGCTTGGCTGGTGGGCACCTTCTACACCACCTCGCTGCTGTTCATCTTCGTCGTGCTCGGCGGCATCGCGGCCTTCGCCGGCTTCTCGATCATCAAGTTCCTCGCCTACATCAAGGACGAGCTACTGATCGTGCTCGGCACCTCCTCCTCCGAGACCGTGCTGCCGCACATGATGACCAAGATGAAGCGCCTCGGCGCCTCGGACTCGGTCGTCGGCCTCGTGATCCCGACGGGCTACTCGTTCAACCTCGACGGCACCAACATCTACATGACGCTCACCACGCTGTTCCTGGCGCAGGCGGTGGGCGCCGACCTCTCGGTCGGGCAGTACGCGACGATCTTCCTCGTCGCCATGCTGACCTCGAAGGGCGCCTCGGGCGTGACCGGCGCGGGCTTTATCACGCTGGCCGCGACGCTGGCCGCCATCCCCGGCGCGCCGGTGCCGGTGGCGGCGATGACGCTGGTGCTCGGCGTCGACAAGTTCATGTCGGAATGCCGTGCGCTCACCAACCTCATCGGCAACGGTGTCGCCACCATCGTCGTCTCCCGCTGGGAGGGCGAGCTCGACAGGAAGAAGCTCGCCGAGGTGATGGCGCATCCGGTCGCGATCGGCACCGAGATCTCCGACGAGGCGCCGGAAGGCCCCGGCGAGGATGAGCCCGCCACCGCTCCGAAGGTCGTGGCGGCGCAGTAAGTCCGCTTTGGCCTCCGACCGGTTGCGAATCGGGATCGATCTCGGCGGCACCAAGATCGCCGGGATCGCGCTCGACGCCGACGGGACGACGCGCGCCGAGACCCGCGTGCCGACCCCGCGGGGCGACTATGCCGGCACCCTCGACGCCATCGCCGATGTCGTCGCCGCTTTGGAACGGCAGTCCGGCGTGACGGAGGCGAGCGTCGGCGTCGGCATGCCCGGCGCGGTCTCTCGCGCCACCGGCCTGATCAAGAACGCCAACTCGGTCTGGCTGAACGGTCGCCCCTTCGCAGGCGATCTCGCCGCCCGGCTCGGCCGCCCGGTGCAGGTCGAGAACGACGCCAACTGCCTCGCCGTCTCGGAGGCGGTGGACGGAGCCGGCGCGGGCGAGACCCTCGTCTGGGCGATCATCCTCGGCACCGGCGTCGGTTCGGGCATCGCTGTTCGGGGACAGGCGCTGACGGGCCGCAACGCCATCGCCGGGGAATGGGGTCACAACCCGCTCCCCCAGCCCCGCGACGACGAGCGCCCCGGCCCCGCCTGCTATTGCGGCCGCAACAGTTGCATCGAGACCTGGCTCTCCGGTCCCGGCCTCGCCGCGGACTTTTTCCGGTGTACGGGCCAGACTCTGACCGGCGAGGCGATCGTCGCCCGGGCGCAGGCCGGGGATGCGGAGGCCGCCGCGGCGATGGCCCGCTACCGCGACCGCCTCGGCCGCAGCATCGCCCAGGTGGTCAACATCCTCGACCCCGACGTGATCGTACTCGGCGGCGGCCTCTCGCGGGTCGAGGGCCTCGTCGCCGCCTTGCCCGGGGCAATCGCGCCGCACGTCTTCTCCGACCGCTTCGACACGCCGGTGCGGGCGAGCCGGCACGGCGACGCCTCCGGCGTGCGCGGAGCCGCATGGCTCTGGGGCGCCGGATGATCGGTTGGCTCCGCCGCCTGCTCGGCCAGGACCGTCCGCCCCCGCACCCCGTGCCGGCCTGGGAACCGGAACCACCGCCGCCCGTGCCCGCCTGGGAGCCGGAACCGCAGCCGCCGCAACGGCGCAGCGAGGCGGAGATCGACGTTGTCGAGGCGGCCCTGAACGGCTTGATCGCGGCCGGCCTCCGGCTTGGACCCCATTACGAAGGGATGGACCGGCGCGCCGTCGCGCGAGCGATGGCGGAACATCTCGAATTCGCTGTCGGCGACGGCAACGAGACCCTGCCGCTGACCGAGCACAGCTCGGACGCGCTGTCGATCGACATCCTGTGGAGCTATCGCGCCCTCGCCGACGCGATCGAGGACGAATTCGCCAACGCGGCGATCTTCGAAGATCACTGCTACGACGGCGCCGACGAGGAGACCTATCGCGCGCTGTTCGCCCGGCTGATCGAACTCGCCGGGGCCTGGACCGGCCGCGGCGTCACCGTCTCCCGTGTGCCGGGACTGGGGCCCTACGGGCACGGCTTCCGCATCGCGTTCGAGACGCAGCCGCCGATCCCGCCCCTCACCTTCCCGGCCGACAAGAACTTCGACTGGAGCCTGCTCGAACGGCTCGATGCGTGCCGGCCGGCGGGCGAGACGCGCCGGTTCCGGATCGCCGCCGATGGCGGAGCGGGGCTGGTGCTGTTCCTCGACGACACCGAGGCCAGAGCGATCGCCGCGCGCCTGGGCTGGGGGCCGGACGATCTCTGAACGGCTCCGTCCGGTTTGGTTCTCTGGCCAGCGCCCCGTCAAACAGGCTCTGAGGGCTGCTGTTGTCTCTTGGTGTGGTGAGTCAGCATTGACTTCACCCGCCCGCCTTCCGAAAACCCGCCGTCCCCTCCGCGGGGCGTCATCGACGAAAAACACGGTCCCATCATGCCCATCCTGACCTTCCCCGACGGCAACACCCGCGCGTACGACGCCGCGGTGACCGGTCGGACCGTGGTGGAGGGCATCGCCAAGTCGCTCGCCAAGCGCACGGTCGCCATGGCGCTCGACGGCACGGTCTGCGACCTCGACGACACGATCGCGCGCGACGCCGCGATCGAGTTCATCTCGCGCGACGATCCGCGGGCGCTCGAACTGATCCGCCACGACTGCGCCCACGTGCTGGCGGAAGCCGTGCAGGCGCTCTGGCCCGGCACGCAGGTGACGATCGGCCCCGTCATCGAGAACGGCTTCTACTACGACTTCGCCAAGGACGAGCCGTTCACGCCGGAGGACTTCCCGAAGATCGAGGCGAAGATGCGCGAGATCATTGCGCGCGACGCACCGTTCACCAAGGAAGTCTGGAAGCGCGACGACGTCAAAGCGCTCTTCGCCGAGAAGGGCGAGAGCTACAAGGTCGAGCTGGTCGATGCGATTCCGCCGGGCGAGGATCTGAAGATCTACCGCCAGGGCGAGTGGTTCGACCTCTGCCGCGGCCCGCACATGACCTCGACCGGCAAGGTCGGCGCGGCCTTCAAACTGATGAAGGTCGCGGGCGCCTATTGGCGGGGTGATTCCAACAACCCGATGCTGACGCGCATCTACGGCACCGCCTGGGCCTCTCAAGCCGATCTCGACGCCTACCTGCACCGGCTGGAGGAGGCTGAGCGCCGCGATCACCGGCGCCTGGGCAAGGAGATGGATCTCTTCCACTTCCAGGAAGAGGGGCCGGGCGTGGTGTTCTGGCACGCCAAGGGCTGGACGATCTTCCAGGAGCTGATCGCCTACATGCGCCGCCGCCTGAAGGGCGACTACGCCGAGGTGAACGCGCCGCAGATCCTCGACAAGTCGCTGTGGGAGACCTCCGGCCACTGGGGCTGGTACCGCGAGAACATGTTCGCGGCCCAATCCGCCGGCGAGGAGGCCGAGGACAAGCGCTGGTTCGCCTTGAAGCCGATGAACTGCCCCGGCCACGTGCAGATCTTCAAGCACGGGCTGAAATCCTACCGTGACCTGCCCCTGCGCATGGCCGAGTTCGGCGTCGTCCACCGCTACGAGCCGTCCGGCGCGATGCACGGCCTGATGCGGGTGCGCGGCTTCACCCAGGACGACGCGCATATCTTCTGCACCGAGGACCAGCTCGCCGCCGAGTGCCTGAAGATCAACGACCTGATCCTCTCGACCTATGCCGATTTCGGCTTCGACCAGATCCTGGTGAAGCTCTCGACGCGGCCCGAGAAGCGCGTCGGCTCCGACGCCCTGTGGGACCATGCCGAAGCGGTGATGACCCAGGTGCTGGCGCAGATCGAGGAGCAGTCCGGCGGACGGATCAAGACCGCGGTCAATCCCGGCGAGGGCGCGTTCTACGGGCCGAAATTCGAGTACGTGCTGCGCGATGCCATCGGCCGCGACTGGCAGTGTGGCACGACGCAGGTGGACTTCAACCTGCCGGAGCGGTTCGATGCGAGCTACATCGACGCCGACAGTCAGAAGAAGCCGCCGGTGATGATCCACCGCGCCATCTGCGGCTCGATGGAGCGCTTCACCGGCATCCTGATCGAGCATTTCGCCGGCCACTTCCCGCTCTGGCTCGCGCCGGTGCAGGTGGTGGTGGCCACGATCACCAGCGACGCCGACCCTTACGCCCGCGAGGTCGTCCGCGTTCTGGAGCGCGCCGGGCTCCGGGTTGAAGCCGACCTGCGCAACGAGAAGATCAACTACAAGGTCCGCGAGCACTCGCTGGCCAAGGTGCCGGTGCTGCTGGCGCTCGGCCGTCGCGAGGCGGAGGAGCGCACGGTCTCGGTGCGCCGCATGGGAAGCCAGAAGACCACCACGATGGCGCTCGATGCGGCGCTCGCCGCCTTCATCGAGGAGGCGACCTCCCCGGATCGCCGCCGGGCCGACGCCGCGGCCGAGAGCCTCCCAAGCACCGACGCGGTGCTCGACGGCCAGCACGTCGAGCTTCCGGCGCCGT
Organism: Methylorubrum sp. SL192; assembly: GCF_026672325.1. Taxonomy (NCBI): domain Bacteria; kingdom Pseudomonadati; phylum Pseudomonadota; class Alphaproteobacteria; order Hyphomicrobiales; family Methylobacteriaceae; genus Methylorubrum; species Methylorubrum sp. SL192. The sequence goes on along the minus strand of NZ_JAPPQV010000003.1, from coordinate 1,525,059 downwards.
AGGTCAGGGCGTCGCCGGGAGCGGTGCGCGCCAACGGTCTCGCAACGCTTCCAGAGCGTTGGCGTAATCGTCGCTCCAAGGCCGTCGCGACATGTCGGGCGCCACCACGCTCCACCCCAGCGCTTGCGCCTCGCGTATCGCCGCGGGATCGCGCGTGATCAGGACGGCGCTGGATTTCGTCCGCTCAATCTGAACGTCCTTCCCCTGAGACGATTCCAGGCGCGCAAGCAACGTCAGCTCCCGCTCGGCCGCCAGCCGGGCCAAGACCTGCCGCAGGTCGAAGTGGCGGTTGCTGATGTGAAGTGCGAGCAAGCCTTGTCGGTCGAGATGGGCAAGGTACACGGCGAGCGCCTCTCCGGTCAGAAGATGGACCGGGATCGCATCAGAGGAAAAGGCGTCGATGATCAGTATCCGCGCCTGTCCGGTTCGGTCGGAGAGGGACAGACGCGCATCGCCCTGAACTGTGCGGGCATCGGGGGCGCATTCGGACAGAAATCGGAAAAGCTTCGCATCCCGGGCGAGGCGGATCACCACCGGGTCAATCTCGTAGAATGTCCAGGCCTCGCCAGGGCGCGCATAGCAGGCAAGGCTGCCAGCTCCGAGCCCGACCACAGAAACCGCAGGGATCGCTACGTTCACCCGGCGGCTGATCTCGAACACATCCGAGAGAGGGCCGCCGGGGGCGTAGTAAGTGGCCGGCGCAGGGCGTCCGCGGCTCGGCGTGCCGTCGTCCTCGCGCAGGCGCATGGCGCCGTGGATGGTGGTGCCGTGCGCCAGGACGCGGAAGCGTTCATCCTGCGTGGTTTGGAGACGGTGGAGGCCGAAGAAGCTGCGGTACTTCCCGCCGTCGGTTGAGACCGTGGATTGGATTAGGACCGCGACGACACCAACTGCACTCCCCATTAGCGCGAACCGGGTCGGATTGCGCCAGGTCGTCGCAAAACAGAGGAGAAGGCCGATCAGCAACGCCCCCTTCCCGAACGACGCGCTCCCCGCCATGGTGGCCATCACTGTCGCAAGGACGGCACAGACCACAACTGCGATCGTGCGGGCCGCCCCTCCCATCACGTCCCGGAGGTGACTGGCCATGACGGCGGGCCGACATAGCAGAGCAGCGGCGAGGAGGAGCGGATATTCGTAGACGCCAGAGAAGATGCTCGGTGCCAAAAGTGCGGCGAATATGCCGCCGATGACCCCCCCCAAAGATGTGCAGAGATAGAAGTCGGTGAGCCGGGTCGCGGAGGGCCGCAGGGCATAGACGGCACGATGGGCGATCAGGGCGTTCACGAGGAGCAGGCTGAGCGTCACGCCGAGATCAAGCAGAAACGACGTCTGTCCGATGAACATCGCGGCGAAAGCGAAGGCCGTACCCGCTGCCTGCATGCCACCGAGCAGCAAGCCCGGCCAAGCGCGCTCCGGGCGTGAGGGCCGGAAGGCGACGATGAAACTTGCGAGGTAGAGCGCGAGCGGAACGACCCAGATCAGCGGAATCGCAACGACGTCCGTCGAGATATGGGCGGTCGTGGCCACCAGCAGGCCAGATGGCACGGCCGAAAGGGCGATCCAGGCGAGTCGGCGACCAGCGTTCGGGTATTCGGTATTCCCCTCCTCGGCGGAGGAAGCCGCGGGCGACCCGTTGCTCAGGCGCAGGCCGCAGGCCAGGACGGCGCAAGTCAGCGCGGCGTAACCCAGTGACCAGAAGCGGGCCTGTGCGTCGAGGCCGAGCAGCGGCTCGACCAGCAGAGGATAGGACAGGAGCGCGACGAAGGAGCCGGCATTCGAGGCGCGGTAGAGGAAGTACGGGTCAGCGCTGCGCGCATCGCCTGAGCGGGCGAACCATGCCTGGAGGAGAGGGGCGCTCGCGGACAGTGCAAAGAATGGCAGACCGACCGACGCGAGGAACAGGCCGATGAGCCAGAGCGCTTCGCCCTCTGCCGGCGGTGCCCCGAACCCCGTAGCCAAGGTCACCGGCAGAAAGATGAAGCCAGTCAACAGCACGAGAACGTGAGTAACCAGCGCGGCCTGGGGTCGAAGCCAGCGCGTCAGTGCGTGCGCGTAGGCGTAGCCGGCAAGCAAAAGCGCCTGGAACACCACCATCGCCACCGACCACACAGCGGGCGAGCCCCCGAGGATTGGCAACACACGCTTGGTGAACATGGGCTGCAGGCTGAACAGCAGCATGGCTGCGAGGCCGAGCGTTCCAGAAAACAGGCTGACGAGACCGATACGGCCAGCAATCCGTACCGCCGGAGAGAAGGACGATCTGTCCCGCACCCGCTGGCGAGATGTCCCGACGAATGCCATCGCCTATCCCTGAACTTTGCGCGTCCTCGGATACACGCAAAAGATTAAGACTCGGCTTGTTGCTGAAACGTCTACCCCTCCATCGCCCGCGCCAGCTCCGAAAACACCCGCGGGTCGGCGCATTGCGCCACGTTGAAGCGCATGGCGCCGGCGGCGCCTTGGCTCAGCGAGAATACGTTGCCCGGCGCCAGCACCACGCCGCGGGCGAGCGCCCGGCGGGAAATCTCGGCCGCGTCGAGGCCGTCCGGCAGGCGCGCCCAGAGGAACATGCCCCCCGTCGGCACGAAGGGCACGGTGACGCCGACCTCCGCGAGCCGCCGCACCACCGTGCCGCGGGCCTCCGCCAGCCGGGTGCGCATGGCATCGACATGGTGGCGGTAGCTGCCCTCGGCCAGGAAGCGGTGGACGGTGGCCGCGGTGAGGTGGTTGTCGCTGAGCGAGACCGCGAGCTTGAGATCGACGAGGCGCTCGACCCAGTCGCCGCGGATCGCGACCGCGCCGACGCGGGCGCCGGTCGAGATCGTCTTCGAGAAGCCGCCGACATGGATCACCCGGTCGAGCCCGTCGAAGCCGGCGAGCCGCGGGCCCGGCTCCGCCTCGAAATCGGCATAGGCGTCGTCCTCGACGATGAGCGTGCCGTGCATCTCGGCAAGCCGCAGGATGCGATGGACGGCGACCGGGCTCAGGGTCGCGCCCGTCGGGTTCTGAAGGCCGGAATTGGTGATGTAGAAGCGTGGCCTGTGCTCGATCAGCGCCTGCTCGAACGCGGCGAGATCCGGCCCATCCGGCCCGAACGGCACGCCGACCATATTCAGGCGGTGGGCACGGGCGAGCGCCTGGAACGAGAAGTAGCAGGGATCGTCGAGCAGCACCGTATCGCCGGGCTCGGCGAGGAAGCGGATGATCAGGTCGAGCGCGTGGGTCACCGAATCGGTCAGCACGAGCTGATCGGGATGGGCGCGGATGCCGCGCTCGGTCAGCCGCAGCGCGAGGTGCTGACGCAAGGGGGCGTGGCCCTGCGGCGTGTCGTAGAACATCACCGCCGCGCTCTGGCGGGCGACTTGGCGCAGCGCCCGGCGCAGCTCCGCCTCCGGCAACCAGTCCGGCGGGAGCCAGCCGCAGCCGGGCCTCAGAGAATCCGGCCGCGCCTCGAGTGATTGCCGGGTGATCCAGATCGGATCGACTGCCCGGTCGAGCCGCGGCCCGATCGCGGTGAGGCAGAGCGGCTCCGGGCGGGCGGAGACGAAGAAGCCCGAGCCCGGCCGCGAGACGATGGCGCCGCGCGCCGCCAGCCGGTCATAGGCCTCGACCACGGTCGATTTCGAGACCTGCATGCTGTCGGCGAGGCCCCGCACCGAGGGCAACCGCGCGCCGGGGCCGAGCGCCCGGCCCTCGATCCGCGCCTCGATGGCCCGCATCACCGTCTCGACCCGCGAGAGGACCGGTTCCGCGACTGTCACCGTCATGACTGTCCCTCCGAACTGTACCAGCGCTCGTCCCGGACAGTTCGTTGAAATCGTACCGCAACCGTCCCTGTCGGGAAAGCGGCGGCGCCGTCATATCGGGGCCATCGAACCGACAGGAGACAGACCATGACGTTTTTTGAAGACACCCACGCACAGCATCCCGATGCCCGCGCCTGGATCGGCCGGCGCCTGCGCGATGCCATCGTCCTCGCCGCCGGCGCCCTGCTCGCGCTGCCGCTGATCGTGCCGTTCGCCTGAGATTCTATTCGACTGGTTTTCCCAGGACTTACCTCATCCTGAGGTGCCGCGGAGCGGCCTCGAAGGACGGTTCCAGGGATCGCGGCGCCGTCTGGAGCCCTCCTTCGAGGCCTCCGCTTCGCTCCGCACCTCACGATGGGGGGGTCTGATCCACCAACCGGCTGACCCTATTCGCTGAACACGCGATCAGCCGGCGGTGCAGTTCGCCTCGAACAGCGCCTTCGCCCGCTCCATGGCCCGGAACGCCGCCACGGAGCCCGGGCTGCGCAGTTCCGGCCCCTCGGGCAGACGCCCGAGGAAGGGTTCGGACAGGTCGGCTACGAACGGCCGGGGCCCGGTATAGGCGCCCATGCGGTTGCGCAGATCGACCGTGCCGCACAAAGCCCCGGCCCGGCCGATCCGCAGGCCGGCCACCTTCGCCTCGGGGTCGCGCATCTGCCGCTCGATCAGGCTCAGCGCGGTCCGCGCCGCCTCCGCCCCGACGCCGGCCTCCGAGCCGTCCACGACGGTCTGGGCGCCCGCCGCACCTGCGCCGGACAGGATCAGAAGGGCCGCGAGGGCGGTCTTGCGCAGGCGCATCGGGCTCAGCTTCCTTTGGCCACCACTTCGATGTCGCGGTCCATGCCGCTCTCCACCTTGAACTCGCGGGTGAAGACCTGCCCGTCGTGGCGGGCGATCAGCACGTAGTCGCCCTCGGCCAGCGTGACGGACGGGAAGGCGCCGATCGCCTCGCGGATCGTGTCGCCGCCCGGTGTCAGCACGCTGAAGGCGGTGCCGGCGAAGGCCTCGGAGCCGGGGGCGGCCACGAGCTTCAGGGTCACGGTCGCGGCGCGGTGGTTCATGGTCGCGTCGGTGACCTTGCCGTTCTCGACCCGGAGGTCGGCGCGCTGGATCGCGTTCGAATCGCCGTAGCTCGACACGACGTGGTAGGTGCCCTCGGGCAGACGCACGATCTCGCCGGCCTTGATGCCGCTGCGCACGAGGCGCCCTTCCGAATTCGTCCCGATCGGCACGTAGACCGAGAAGCCGAGCTGGTTGCCCGGAATCTTCTGGTCGCCGACCGCCCCCGACAGCTTGAGCGCGCCCGCGGCGACGCGGAGCTGATCCGTGTTGGCGGTGCCCGCCATGGTGATGCGCTTCGAGGCGCTGGCATAGCCGTAGGTGACGGTGGCGACGTAGGCGCCGGCCGCGAGCTTGAAGGTCGGGGCGGGATCGTTCGACCGGGCGACGATGGCCGGACGGGTACCGTCCCCGTTCTCGCCGTAGACGCGCCAGGTCAGGCCGGAGCGGATCGGCCCGTTCGCGCCAACGAAGACTGCCGAGAGCGTGAGGTCAGCCTCGCCCTCCGCCGCGGGCGGGGGCAGCACCGGCCCGGTGACGCCCGGCGAGGGCAGGCCCGGCCCGAACGGCGTCGGCGCCTGCGCGGCCGCGGGCGGGATCGCGAGGAGAGCAGCCAGGGCAAAGACCGAGGCGACGGTTCTGCAGCCTGCGGACCCGCGTCCCATCGTCCCTCGATCCTTCTGCCCGCGCCGTCCGGGGCCATGTTGGCCCTCGTTGCGCCCGTAGTGCACCTGCGCGCTCTTGAAACCCGACCGTGGCGGCGGCATGGCGGTCGGCAAGTGAGTATCACCCATCCTTCAGCCTCTGCACGCGGATTGTCCATGACCGAGATTCGAGACGCCGCGCAGGGCAGCACCCTCGACCTGCTGCGTACCCGCCGCTCGGTGCCGCCGATTCTGCTCGACGGACCCGGCCCCACGGCGGAGGAACTCGATGGCTGGCTCGCGATCGCGGCGCGGGTGCCCGATCACGGCAAGCTGAGCCCCTGGCGCTTCCTCGTGATCGAGGGCGAGGCGCGCGAGCGCGTCGGCGCGATCATCGAGCAGACCTTCCTCGCCGACTTCCCCCAAGCCGACGAGAAGCGGCGTGCGCAAGAGCGGCAGCGCCTCGCCCATGCGCCGATGGTGGTGGGTGTCGTCTCCCGCGCCGGGCCGCACGTCAAAATTCCGGAATGGGAGCAGGTGCTGTCGGTGGGCGCCGTCTGCATGAACCTCGTGGTCGCCGCCAACGCGGCGGGCTACGCCACCGCCTGGCTTACCGAGTGGTTCGCCTATGACCGCCGGGTGCTCGATGCCCTCGGGCTCGACCCGGCCGAGCGCATCGCCGGCTTCATCCATATCGGCCGCGCCCGTGAGGTGCCCTCCGACCGGCCGCGGCCGGACCTCGCCCAGATCGTCACGCGGCTTTGAGGCTGACCCCATGTATTACGAGGCCGAGACGCCCAGCCTGCCGCACAACCCGCTGAAAGCCATCGTCGCCCCGCGCCCGATCGGCTGGATCAGCGCCATGGACCGGGCGGGGCGGGTGAACCTCGCGCCCTACTCGTTCTTCAACGCGGTCGGCGGCGAGCCCGACATGGTGATGTTCTCCTCGTCGGGCCGCAAGGACGCGATGACCTTCGCGGAAGAGGGTGGCGAGTTCGTGTGCAGCCTCGCCACCTTCGATCTGCGCGAGGCTGTCAACGCCACCTCGGCGCCGCTGGCACGGGGCGAGAGCGAGTTCGGCTTTGCCGGACTGACCCCCGCGCCGTCGCGCCGCGTGCGCCCGCCCCGCGTCGCGGAATCGCCCGCGGCGATCGAGTGCAAGTGGCTTCAGACCGTGCCGCTGGTGCCGCTCGGCGGGGGTGAGCCGGCGAATTTCATGGTGATCGGGCAGGTGGTCTCAATCTACGTGGACGACCGCTTCGTGAAGGACGGCCGGGTCGATACCGGCGCCATGCGCCCGATCCTGCGCGGCGGCTATTTCGACTACTTCACCACCGAGTCCGAGAACCGGTTCGAGCTGCGACGGCCGAAGGCCGGCTGACGGCGTGGGGTGAGGTCCCGATCGGCGTGATCGCTGCTTGGTCTGCGGAACCCAGGAACCGAGGCCCCGGAACACGGCCGAGCGCCTGCGGTTGGTGACGCAGGACGGCAGCACGACCTGCCGCACGCGGGAGCGAATGCATGATGGGACTGTCTGGACGCGGAATTCTCCTGGGTGCTGCGCTTCTCACCGGTCTCGCCGGCAGCGCTGCGGCGGCCGAGGACAAACGGGCCGCTTCCCCGTCCCCGGCAAAAGACCGGAATGAGGCCACCCCTTCCACGGGCAGCGTGGGTGCGGGTGGACTGACCGGCTCGGGCGCCACGAAGGACGGGGCCCGCACCGGCGCCTCGGATACGCCGCGCCCCGCCGGATCCTCGGCTCCGGCCGCCGGGACCGCCCGTTAGGCGGAGCGATCCCGGCCACACCGATCGCCTATTGCGCGCGCCGGCCGAACGACACCGCGTAGGCCTGAACACGCGCATCGATGAGCGGATCGTCCGACACGTCGATGCCGTCGGTGAGCGCGTTCGGCATGAACAGCAGCGCCTTCTCGGCCTCAGCACTGTCCGGCACGACCTTGGTGACCGTCAGCGTGCCGAGGTCGAGGGTCTTCCGGCTTTCCGGCCACGGCTTCGTGGCGTCGTTGGTGGGATCGCCCGCCTCAGCGAGTTGCGCCAGCACCCGGAACTTCGCCGGCTCCTTGGCGACGCGTGGGCCGATCTCGTCCACGAGGTAGTTCGGCTCCCGCTTGGCCGCCTCCTCGGGGGCCAGAATCTCCTCGCCCTGAACCGGGACGACCCGGAACCGGAACGGCTGCCGCTTGCCGTCCTTATCGACGAAAACGAAGGCGTTGACGCCGTTATAGGTCTGCCGGGCGAAGCTCGACGGGGTCTTGGCCGTGGAACCCGCCGTGGCGGCGGCCGGGTGCGTGGCGACGAAGCGCTCCAGTGCGGTCGGCTTCTTCGCGTCCGGCCCGCTCTCGGACACCGCCTTCAGCAGGTCGCGGAACTCCTCGCCGGTGGCGACAGGGAAATAGGCGAGCGAGTTCAGGACGACGTCCATATCCGAGCCGTCGCCGAGTTTGAACTTGAGCGACATGCCGTGAGGATTGGCGTTGGCGGCGCCGTCCGCGATCGTCGGCACACCGGTCGCATCCGAGAAGCGGATCGTCACCGGCACGGCCGGCCCCGCGAACAGGGACGCCTTGCTGATCTTCGCCGCGTCGGCAGAGGGGGTGAAGCTGCCCTCGGCGACCACGCCCTTGGCGTGGTTGGCACGCTTTCCGGGATGCTTGCCGAACAGGGTGTTCATGACGTCGATGGTCTGCTCGGCCGTCGAGCTGTCCTGCGCTCGGGCCGGAAGACCGCCGAGGAGAGCCAGCGCGACACCCGCAGCCAGGGCACGTCCGTATCGTGAGACCACCATTCATTCCTCTCGGGGCATGTCGCGACATCGGACAGGGGCCGCCCTCGCGAAATGGAACGGTTTTAATCCAAAGCCAAGCGCCGTTGCTTTGGTTACGAACATGCGCTGACCACCGAGTCCGAAAACCGGTTCGAGCTGCGGCTGCCCAAGGGCGGCCGAGGGCGTGCCGGGTCTATCGGCCTGATCGGGTCCAGAGCCGCGAGGATCGGAAGCGGTCCTTCACGGCCGCTGCTCCGAGGCCGCCCGATGCGTCACGATCTCCGTATGGGTCGAGCTTTCCGGCGTCCCGTCCGAACCGACGGCTTCCAGTGTCGTGACCCTCGTTCGACGCCAGACCGTCCCAGCCGCATCCGTCTCGAGCGTGATCGCGATCGTACCCGAGATGGTGTCCCGCGCCCGCCTGCGAAGCGCGTCATCCAGGGTCAACGTCTTATCCATGATCTGCGCGACAGCAACATCCCCTTCGGCGCGTGTTCGGCGGACCGCGTCGGGATCGATCGGGAGAAGCGCGGTGTAGGTCTCGCCGCGTGGGCCGGCCTGCGTCCGCGTCAACATCCCGGACACCCGCGATTCGATATCCCGGTAGGGTTCGCCCTCGCCGGCCCTCAGGGATCGCAGGTCGATCGCCTCGACCGTCGCGATGATGGATTGCGGATCGCACTCGATCTTGAACATGGTCCACGTGAACAGCCAGCCCCCGCATGACGCCCGCGTCAGCCCGGCCGCCTTGATCCACGCGTCGATGCGCGCGTCGATCTCGTCAGCATTGACCAGCTTTGCAGGCCCGCTCGACGGCTTGAACAGGCGGGCCGGAAACTGCCACTGGCGCGCTCTGTCCGGCGCGGACGTGTTCTTCGGCAGATCATATTCCAGCTCCACGCCGTCGTCCCTGACGGCGACCACCCGTTCGAGAAGGGCGTCGCTGCCCCGCGAATTCGATGAACTGCTGCCGTTTCGACCCGAGGTTTCGTAACGCCTGACGATCTCCCGTTCATCGCCGACGATGCGGTGGGCCGCGTGATCCGAAGCCCACGCCGTCACAGGCCCGGCCAGGAGCGCAGCGGTCACGGCGACGATCTGGGTCAGCTTCACGTTTGCACGCCGGCTCCGGTTACGACGTCACGCCGGATCGGTCCGCCGCGCCGATCCCGAGTCCGGCCTCGACGCGGGCGATCCAGGCCCGCAAGGCCGGATAGGGCGTGAGGTCGAAGCCGCCCTCGTGAGCAAGACGGGTGTAGGCCACGAGGGCCACGTCGGCGAGGCTCAAGGCGGAGCCGACGAGGAAGGGCCGCTCCGCCAGGGCGCCCTCCATCAGCGCCAGCGCGGCGTGGCCCCGCTCGAACAGCTTCGGTTCCAGTTCGGCCTCCGACCGGCCGAGATAGAGAAGCTGGAAGCGGCGCACGGCGATGTACGGCTCGTGGCTGTACTGCTCCCAGAACAGCCATTGCCGCATCTTCGCCTGCGCGAAGGCATCCGCCGGGATTAGCGCGGAATCGCGGGCGAGATAGCCGATGATCGCGTTCGACTCGGCGAGGCTGCGCCCGTCCTCCAGCACGAGGGTCGGCACGCGCCCGTCCGGGTTGAGGGCGAGGAAGTCGGGGGTGCGCGTCTCCCCCTTCAGGATGTCGAGCTCGCGCCAGTCGAGGTCAATCCCGAGATGCGCCGCGACCCAGGCCACCTTCAGGCAATTGCCCGACTTGCGGTCGCCGTAGACGGTGAGCATGGCAACCTCTCCTGTCCCGCTTGCGCCCGAGGGATGCCTCACCCGGCGCCGTCGCGCGGCCGGACCGCGACGCTCACCGGGGCCCGCACCACGACCCACTCGAAGCCGTTTTGCTGCACCGCCGCAAGCCGCTCGGGTGAGCAATCCTCGCCCTCTGTCACCATGTCGAAGGCGGCCACCCCAGCGGCCGCGGCGGCGAGGCGGACAAGGCTGCGGGCCTGGGCGAGCGCGCCCGTTTCTCGCAGGACGACCGCAAACGCCGTTGCGTCGAGGCCGAGGCCGGTCAGCCGCGGGCTCGCTCCGGCAAAGCTGCGGGCGTCGAGCACACCGAGGGGATGGCCGATCACCGCGAGGATCGCGGTCGCGCCGTCGGGCAGGCCGGCCTGCGCCTCGCAGACGGCGAGCCGGCCCCCGAGGGCGGCCACGTCGCGGCCGGAGCGCGCATCGCGCAGCAGCACGCCGTCCGGCGCTTGCGCCATGAGTGCATCGAGGCTGGAATCGTCGGGACCGTCGAGCGTGGCGTAGAGCGTCAGATCCGGCCGGCGCGCCCGCAGATCCGCTACGAACCCCGGAGGAAGCCCGGCCTCGAACACCAACGCATCGGCGCCCGCCGCCAGAGCCGCAGCGGCCGATGCCGCGTCCACGATGACGACGGCCCGGCGCAGGCCGTCAGGCTCGGATTGGGGCGAGGCGGGGCGCATGCGGCCTTCGATGGATCGGGGCGGATTCAGAACGGCGCCTTTCTGCCCAAGCGGGCGGAAAACCTACGCTTTCTTGTGATGCGACAGGTTGGGAAACGGCCTCATTCAAGCTTCCTTTACCATATGTGCAGGAAAGTCGGGTCTCGCGGGGCCGAATGACGGTCCCGGCGGGACACGTCATGTTCCTGTTCAACAATTCTCCCGTCGCCACCCGCGAGACCGCCGCCCCGGCGCGGGCGGCCGCGGCGAGCGGCGAGGTCGTCGATGCGATCCGCGAAGGGGCGCAGACGAGCGGCGTCGGCTTCGATTACCTGCTCGCCACGGCCCAGCGCGAATCGAGCCTCAACCCCTCGGCCAAGGCGAGCACCTCCACCGCGACCGGCCTGTTCCAGTTCATCGAGCAGACCTGGCTCGGCGTCATGAAGAATGCCGGGCCCAAGCTCGGCCTCTCCTCCTACGCCGACGCGATCTCCTCCGGCGCGGACGGCCGCTACAGCGTGGCGGACCCGGCAGCGCGGCAGGCGATCCTCGACCTGCGCCGCGATCCCAAGGTCTCGGCGGCGATGGCGGGCGCGCTGACGCAGCGCAACGGCGAGGCGCTGAGCGCGGCGCTCGGGCGCGAGCCGAATGCGGGCGACCTCTACGCGGCCCATGTCCTCGGGGCGAAGGGCGCGAGCGCCCTGATCGCGTCGGCGCAGGCGAACCCGTCCCGGCCCGCCGCCCTCGACATGCCGGAGGCGGCCGCCGCCAACCGCAGCCTGTTCTACGACCGCGCCGGGCGCCCGCGCAGCGCCTCCGAACTCTACGGATTGTTGAGCCAGACCACCTCCGGCGTGGCGACCCCGGTCGCGACTGCCGCGGCCGACGCGAACCCGCCGACGTCCTACGCCTCGTTGGAGGGCGGTCTGCGCTCGCTGTTCCAGACCGACCGGCGCCAGGGCGCGGTGTCGGAAGGGGTGGCCAAGCTCTGGCAGAACCGCGCCGCCGCGAGCAATGCGGAGCGCACCGGCCCGACCTACTTTCCGCGCTCCGACGCCTGGAACGAGACCGAGAGTACGGCCGCGCCGAGCGCCGCCAGAAGCGACATCACGACGACGGGCACGGCCGTGGCGGACACCGCGGCCGCCTCGGAGGCCATCGTCGTGCCGCTGCCGCCGCGCCGGCCCGCCGGACTGACGGCGATGGCGGCAGCGACCACCACCTTCATGGCCGGCCCGACGACGGACCGGCCACCCGCCACACCTGCGAAAAACTCGCTGTTCGATCCCTCCGCCTTCCGGCTCAGGAGCGGCTCATGATTCTCCGCCAGTTCCTCACCCTCACCCAGAACGCATCCCCCGAGCGGCGCGCCGAGGCCGCAGGCGCGCTGACCCGCAGCTACCTCCAGGGCACGCTGGGCCCGGAGGCGGCCTGGGAAGCCAAGACGGCCCTGCTCGCCCTGCTCGACGACCCCGCCGCGGCGGTGCGCCGGGCGCTGGCGCAGGCCTGCGCCGATTCGGATCAGGCACCGCGCCCGCTGATCGTGGCGCTCGCCTCCGACCAGCCGGACATCGCCTGCCTCGTGCTGGCGCGCTCGCCCGTGCTGATGGATGCCGACCTCGTCGATTGCGTCGCGATGGGCTGCGAGGAAACCCGCACCGCGGTGGCCGGGCGGCTCGACCTGTCGAAGCCGGTCGCCGCCGCCCTGGCGGAGGTGGGCGGCGCCCCCTCGCTCATCGCCCTGGCACAGAATCCCTTCGCCGCGATCGGCACCGCCGCGCTGCTGCGGATGGTCGAGCGGCATGGCGACGACGCGGCCTTGCGCCAAGCCCTGCTCGCGCGCACCGATCTCGCCATCGAGGTGCGCCACGCCATCGTCACCCTGATCGCCGAGCAGCTCTCGCGCTTCGGCCAGGATGCCGGCTGGATCAGCTCCGAGCGCGGCGCCCGCACCGCCCGCGAGGCCCGCGACGCGGCAGCGCTGGCGCTCAGCGACGAGGCCGGGGCAGCAGGGCTCGCCCGGCTCGTCGCGCATCTGCGGGTGCAGGAGCAGCTCACCGCCGGGCTGATGCTGCGGGCGGTCCTTTCACTGCGCCTGCCCTTCGCGGAGATGGCGCTGGCCGAGTTGAGCGGACTGAGCCGCGCCCGCGTCGCCGGGCTGATGCGCGAGCCGCAGGGAGCGGGCTTTTCCGCCCTGCATCGCCGCGCCGGATTGCCCGACCTGCTGCTGCCGGCCGTGCGCGCGGCGCTGACCGTGTGGCGCGATTCCAATGACGGCCGCAACGGCATCGACGGGCCGCGTCTCGCCCGCTCGATGATCGAGGCGGCGCTGACCGCCTGCGAGACCCTGCCCTTCACCGAGGCACGCGGCCTGATGGCGCTGCTCGCCCGCTTCGAGGCCGAGGCGGCGCGGGACGAGGCCCGCATCCTGGCGCACGAGCAGGCCGGGGCGCAGGCGCAGGAAACGGGCGAGGCCGCCATCCTGCTCACCGCACCGGCGCCGGTGGAGGTCGTCGCCGCGACCGCGCCCTCCGAAATCCTCGTCCTGTCCCCGGCCTCCACCACGTTGGAGCCGAACATGCCCGACGCCTCGACCGCGTGGCCGCTGGCGCCGCGGCCGGAAGACCGGATCGGCGCGACCGTGGTCTCGGCCGGGCCGGACGCGGCGAGCGTGCCGGAATCGGCCGAGATCGTGCTCGCCGGCCTCGCTGACGCGATCATCGCGCAGTTCATGGCCGACCGTGCCGCCGCCTCGGCGCCGATCCCGGCACAGATCGCGGCGCCCTCGCCGAAGCCGCTGGCGGAGATCGTTCCGGAACTCTTGCCCAAACTCGTGCCGGAACCCCTGCCGGAACTCTTGCCCGAAATCTCGGCCGAACCCCTGCCCGAGATCGTGGTCGCGCCCAAGCGCATCGCACGCCCGCGCGCGATCGCCGTGGCGGTGGCCGCCGGCATGATCCCGGAGCACCTGATCCTCAGCTACCGCGCGGACCGCGAGCGCCTCGCCGCGTGAGGCGGTCTTTACGCGGAAGCGGCCTTGACGCGGAGACGGCTTGTACGCCGCCTCGGCGCCCTAGGCCTCGGCCGACGTCCAAGGCCGCATCGCCTGCGGCCCGACGATGTCGAGCGGCGGCTCGAAATCGCTGGCCCGGCCGCGCATCGCCTCCGGCGATTCCGGGAAGCCGCTGCGGCGGCCATAATCGCTGCGGACCCGGCGCGAGGGACGGAGCGGCGCCTCCGACAGGTTGTGGGCGCAGACCACATCGAGGGCGGTGACGCCGGCCAGGGCCATGAGCGCGATCATCGCGTTGCCCCGTTTCGGGTTGCTCTCCTCCAGGGCCGGCAGCACCGTGGCGATATCGACGGCATCACCCCCGACCCGCCCCCAGATCCAGGGCGTGGGATCCTGCGTGCCGAGGATGCCGACGCCGGTGACGATCTCGCGCACGCCGTAAGCTTGGATGACGGGGGTCAGCTCGGGCTTGCCGAGCCAGCGGGCGATCGCCGCACCGCCGACGATCTCGGCGGCGCCGAGACCGAGAGAGAACCAACCGAGTCCCTGGGCGAGCCCTTCCGTCGCCGGATCGGGCCGTCGTCGAGAATCGGGCGCGATCCGAGCGAGCGCGCCGCCGTTCGATCTGTCGTTGTCGCGGGCCATGACACCTCCGCTTTCGAGATTGAATCGGGTCATACCAAATCCGGTTGATCCCTTCGGGATGGCGGATTTGGGCTTCGCTCAAGCGCCGCGCGGGCTGACAGATACGGTTCCCGCTTTGATCAAGCGGAAACCGTATCTGTCGTCAGGGCCGCAGCACGACCTTGATGCAATTGTCCTTCTTGTCCCGGAACGTCCGGTACAGCTCGGGGCCCTGCTCCAGCCCGGCCCGGTGGGTGATGACGAAAGAGGGATCGATTTGGCCCTCCTCGATCCGCCGCACGAGGTCGTCGGTCCAGCGGTTCACGTGGGTCTGCCCGGCGCGGATCGTCAGGCCCTTGTTCATCAACGCGCCCATCGGCATCTTGTCGACGAGGCCGCCATAGACGCCGGGGATCGAGAGAATGCCGGCGGGGCGGCAGACATAGATCATCTCCCGCAGCACCGAGGCGCGATCGCTCTCCAGCATCATCGCCTGCTTCACCCGGTCATAGACCTGCTCGACGGCGCGGGGCGAATGCGCCTCCATGCCGACCGCGTCGATGCACTTCTCCGGACCCTTGCCGTGGGTCAGCTCGTTCAGGCGCTCGACCACGCTCTCGCGGCTGTTGTCGATGACGATCGCACCGCCCGCCCGCGCCATGTCGAGGCGCTCCGGCACGCTGTCGATGCACACGACCTGCTTGGCGCCGAGCAGGATCGCCGAGCGGATCGCCATCTGCCCGACCGGGCCTGCGCCCCAGATCGCCACGGTGTCGTGCGGCTGGATGTCGGCCTGCACCGCCGCCTGCCAGCCGGTGGGGAAGATGTCGCCGAGGAACAGCACCTGCTCGTCGGTGAGCGAATCCGGCACCTTGATATGCGTCTTGTCGGCGAACGGCACCCGCACGTATTCCGCCTGCCCGCCGGGATAGCCGCCGGTGAGATGCGAGTAGCCGAACAGGCCCGCCGTGCCGTGGCCGAACACCTTGGCAGCGAGATCCCGGTTGCGGTTCGAGCGCTCGCAGACCGAGAAGAAGCCGCGCTTGCACTGGTCGCACTCGCCGCAGATGATCGTGAACGGGATGACGACCCGGTCACCCTTCTTCAGCGCGCCGTTCAGGCCGCGGCCGGTCTCGACCACCTCTCCCATGAACTCGTGGCCGAGGATGTCGCCCTTCTTCATCGCCGGGATGAAGTGGTCGTAGAGGTGGAGGTCCGAGCCGCAGATGGCGCAGGCAGTGACCTTGATGATCGCGTCGCGATCGTCTTCGATTTCGGGATCGGGAACCGTATCGCAGCGGATGTCCTGGGTGCCGTGCCAGACGAGGGCTCTCATCGGATCTCTCCCAAGGATTATTTTCGGACACGCGCGAATGCTTGCGCACGCTGCCTGCATATCCACGGGATGACGGGTTTTGTTTCGATCTTGATCGATGATGTTTGGAGCTGCTTACAATTGATCGTTTTGCAGCTTCCCGGCGCCTCTTAGAGCCGTATCCGGCCTGATTGTCTCAGGCCGGCGTCTCTTGGTCTTTGTATCAACGGGCTTCCTTGCGCCGAACCGGTGACCGCTTCGTCGGAAAGCGCTCTGGGAGAAGCGCTCGCCTCACGCCGCGAGGGCGTTGGCCCGCCGCAGATCATCGACAAAGGCTTGATAGGCCGCCGCTTTCGCCGCCTCGTCGGGCAGGCGCAGCAGGTAGGAGGGGTGGACCGTGATGAAGCCCGCGAACGGCCGCCCGAACTCGGCGGGGCCGCGGGCGCGGGTGATCGGGATCTGCTTGCCCGTCAGCGACAGCACCGCGGTGGCCCCCAGCGCCACGACGAGCTTGGGGGCGACGAAGTCCAGTTCTTTCTCGAGCCACCAGCGATAGTGGCTCACTTCGCCGGCGGTCGGCTTCTCGTGGATGCGGCGCTTGCCGCGCAGCGTGAATTTGAAGTGCTTGACCGCATTCGTCAGGTAAGCCTCCCCCCGGTCGATCCCCGCCTCTTCCAGCGCGCGGGAGAGAAGCTGACCCGCCGGCCCGACGAAGGGCCGGCCCTGGCGATCCTCCTGATCGCCCGGCTGCTCGCCGACGAAGGCGATCCGCGCGCCGACCGGCCCTTCGCCGAGCACGGCTTGTGTGGCGCCGGGCACCAGCGGTTCGGAGCGGGCGATGATCGCGTTGAGGGCTTCCAGCGAATCCGGCTCGTCCTGGGCCATCTTCGCCACGGCGCGGACGGGGTCACGCTTGACCGGCATCGTCGGCTCCTTCTCGATCATCGCCTGCGCGCGGGCGCTCGCGGCCCGCACGAGACCGGGAATCGCCGCCGTCTCCGGCATGTTCCGCCAGTACTTGCGGGGCATCTCGGCGCGCATGGCATCGAGGTTGAGCCGGGCCGGATTGAAGGTGCTCTCGTAATAGTCGCGCCAACCGGCCTCGAAGCCGTCGCCCTCCGGCACATCCTCGCGACGGCCGGGTGGGCCGAAGCGGAGCGTGCCGTCCCAATGCGCCGACCCTTCCGGCGTCAGGATCGACCATGTCAGCCCGCGGAAGCGATCGACGAAGAAGGGTGCCGCGGCCCCCAGGATGTGGTGGTCGGGCTCGAACCACGCCACGAAGCGCTCAGCCCCCTCCCCCGGCACCCGGCGGAAGCGCAGGAAGGCGTGCATCTTGTGCAGGTCGCGACCGATCGCCTTGCGCATCCGGTGGAGGCGGTGGACGAGCGGATCGCTCAGGACATCCATCAGCGCCCGCTCACCGTGCAGGACGCGCCAGAGCAGGGCGTAGAGCAGGCCGTAGCGCTCGGGATCGCGGTGGGGCACCACCATCGGGATCAGCTCGGTCACCGCGCGGGGAAGCCGCAACGGCGGGCCGTCCACGGAGCCGGACTCGGCGCCGAACAGGCTCGGAGCCTCGGTCTGCCAGACGATGTTTTTCGGCGGGGTCTCGGCCGCGATCAGGCGGCGCGCCGCGGTGCGAAACCCCGAAAGATCCGCGCCGGGGGCGAGGCTGATGACATGGATGCCGCCGCCAAAACGCCCTCCCCCCTCTGCGGGGGAGGGGTTTTCCAACGGCTCGCCCATCAGAACAGACTCAACTGCTCGGCCGGCTCCGCGAGCTTCGCCCGCAGATCGAGCCGGTCGGTCAGCGTCGTCGGCCGGAAGTCCTCGGCGATGAGGAAGGGCCGCGCCCGCTTCAGCCCCGAGCTCAGGCGGGCCACGTCGTCGAGGCGCAGGCGGCCATGGCGGCGGGCCTTGATGATGGCATCGACCGCCCGTGCCCCGAGTCCCGGCACCCGCAGCAGCATCTCGCGGTCGGCGCGGTTCACATCGACGGGAAAACAGTGGCGGTTCTTGAGTGCCCAGGCGAGCTTGGGGTCGATGTCGAGGGCGAGCATGCCGTCCTCGGAGGCCCCGGCCACGTCGTCGGGGGAAAACTCGTAATACCGGATCAGCCAATCGGCCTGATACAGCCGGTGCTCGCGCCGCAGCGGCGGCGCCTGGGGCGGCAGGGCCGCGGAGGCGTCGGGGATCGGGCTGAAGGCCGAGTAGTAGACGCGCTTGAGACCGTAGGTGCCATAGAGCAAAGCGGATTTGCGGATCATCGCCTCGTCGGTGGTGGCGTCGGCCCCGACGATCACCTGCGTCGATTGCCCGGCCGGCGAGAAGCGGCGGCGCTCCTCCTTGGCCTGGACGATGCGCTCGCCGATCTGGCCCATCGCGCTCTCGATCGCCGTGCCGTCCTTCTCCGGCGCGAGGCGGTTCAGGCTCGCCTCGGTCGGCAGTTCGAGGTTGATCGACAGCCGGTCGGCGTAGAGCCCCGCCTCCTCGATCAGCCAGGGGCTCGCCTCGGGGATCGACTTCAGGTGGATGTAGCCGCGAAAGCCGTGCTCGCGCCGAAGCTTCTTGGCGACGCGGGTCAGCATCTCCATCGTGTAGTCCGGCGAGCGGATGATGCCCGAGGAGAGGAACAGCCCCTCGATGTAGTTGCGCTTGTAGAACTCGATCGTCAGCGTCACGACCTCCTCGACCGAGAAGCGCGCGCGGGCGACGTTCGAGGAGCGCCGGTTCACGCAATAGGCGCAGTCGAACAGGCAATAGTTGGTCAGCAGGATCTTGAGCAGCGAGACGCAGCGCCCGTCCGGAGTGTAGGCGTGGCAGATGCCGGCGCCCGTGGTCGAGCCGAGCCCGTCCGCGCCGGCCTTGCGCTTGGGCGCACCGGAGGACGCGCAGGAGGCGTCGTATTTGGCGGCATCCGCGAGGATGCGCAGCTTGCGCGCGAGCTTCTCGTCCATCGAACGGAAGATGAACGCACGCGCGCCGGGATCAATGCGGCGCGTTAGCCTGCGCACCGAAAAAGCGCCCTCCCGCCGCGCAGCGCGACGGGAGGGCCGGGACGGCTCAGCTCGGGCTCAGCGTCTTGTCGAGGGTGATCTCGGCGTTGAGGAGCTTCGAGATCGGGCAGCCCTTCTCGGCATTGCCGGCGAGTTCATCGAACTTCGCCCCATCGATGCCGGGGATCACTGCCTTGAGGGTGAGGGCCGACTTCGTCACCTTGAAGCCGTCGCCGTCCTGCACGAGCGTGACGACCGCCTTGGTGTCGAGCGAGGTCGCCTTGAGGCCGGCGGACTGGAGCTGGAAGGCGAGCGCCATGGTGAAGCAGCTCGCATGCGCGGCGGCGATCAGCTCTTCCGGATTGGTGCCGGGCTCGTTCTCGAAGCGGGTGTTGAAACCGTAGGGGTTGTCCGAGAGCACGCCGGATTGCGTCGTGATCTTGCCCTTGCCGGTCTTGCCGTCGCCTTCCCAGTGGGCGCTCGCGTGGCGGTCGGTCATGCTGTCGTCCTCGTCGTCTTCAAGCGGAAGCGATCCGCGTGGCCTTCGACGTGGAGCGGTGGACGGTCATGTCGAGGGGCAGCCCTCACTCTTGGTTGATGGATGTCTCGTCCTCGCCTGCCTCGCTGGCCAGCACAGCCTTGGCGAGCGCGTAGGAGAAACCGGCCCGCGCCATGGCGGCGAGATCGCGCTCGCGGTTGGCCTCGCGGGTTTCCGGCCGGCGATAGGGGCCGAGGCGGCGGCGGCGGGCATAGGCAAAGGCCGCCCGCTCCTCGGTATCGGCCTCGCCCTCTTGCGTCCCGGCCGCCTCGTCCTCCTCGGCAAGGGTCGCCGCGATCGTCTCCCGGTCGATCCCCTTGGCGGCGAGTCGCGCCTGCGCCTGCCGGGTCGAGGTGCCGCGCCGCCTCAGGCCGCGCAGGCGGGCGGCGGCAAAGCGCGCGTCATCGACGAGCCCGGCCTTCTGCGCGCGGGCGACCGTCTCCTCGATCAGGCCGGCATGCGCGCTCGCATCCTCGTCGCGGGAGCGGCAACGGCGGTCGATGCGGCGGGCGAGCACCCGGCGCAGCATCTCGGACGAGGCGCCGTAGCGGTCAAGATAATGCGTCGTGACCCGTTCCAGCCACGCGGCGGTGACCGGCGGCTCAGGCCTTGCTTCAGGTCGCCCATCATGTCGCCCATCTGTTGGGCCATCACGTCGGCTTGAAACGGTTCGCGCGATCATTCGTTCTTCACGATCCGGACAGGTTTTCGATTCATGAATCTTGGATGGATCGCACGCGATTTCGAGGGCTCCGCCGCCGCATGGTGGCCACGCTCATGAGGCGCGAATGGCTCTACGTGCTGCTGGCCCTCGGGTTCGCGGCCGTGGCCGGCCTCGTCGTCACCCTATCACGTCCCACGCTGCTCACGGTGGCGGTCGGCCCGCGCGACGGGGTCGAAGCCGGGCTGATCGAGACCTATGCGCGGGCGCTGACCCGCAATCACGAGGACGTGCGTCTGAAGGTCGCGCCCTTCGACGACGTGCGCGACAGCGCCGCCGCTCTGGAGCAGGGCCGCGCCGACCTCGCCGTGGTGCGGCCCGATGTGAAGCTTCCGGATAACGGCCTGACGCTGGCCATCCTCCACGACGAGGCGCTGATCGTCGCCGCCCCCGAAGCCAACGGGATCGAAAGTTTTTCGGATCTCTCGACCCGGCGCCTCGGCGTCGTCACACGCCACGAGGCCGACCTGCCGGTGCTGACGAGCCTGCTCGATTTCTACGACTTCAAGGCGGCCCCGGAAGACGAGGCGCTCGCCAGCGACGCCCTCGCGGCGGGACGCATCGGCCTCGTGCCGCTCAAGGCCACCGAGATCACCGCGGCGCTGGAGGGCAAGCGGGTCGATGCGGTGGCGATCATCGCCTCGCCCACCGCCAAGCCGGCGCAGGCGATGCTGCGGGCGGTCGAGGCGGCCTCGCCGGAGCGCAAGGTCACCCTCGTCAGCGTGCCGGACGGGAAGGCGATCGTGCAGCGCGTGCCGACGCTCCAGGCCGTCACCCTGTCGGCGGGCACCTTCGGCGGACGGCCGAAGCGCCCGGAAGAGGATGTCGAGACGGTGGGCGTCTCCTACCGGCTGATGGCCCGCGGCGCGGTGAGCCGCGTCGCCGTCGCCTCCGTGGTGCAGCACCT
This sequence comes from Methylorubrum sp. SL192, assembly GCF_026672325.1. Lineage (NCBI taxonomy): Bacteria > Pseudomonadati > Pseudomonadota > Alphaproteobacteria > Hyphomicrobiales > Methylobacteriaceae > Methylorubrum > Methylorubrum sp. SL192. The sequence goes on along the minus strand of NZ_JAPPQV010000003.1, from coordinate 1,504,221 downwards.
GTTCGAGTGGCGCTCGCGCCTCGCGGCCGCCGCCCCGATCGCGCATCAGATGAAGCCGCCCGACTACGACACCACGGTCACGGCGACGAGCGCCCAGCTTCCCAACCATCCCGGCGCAGTGGATTATTTCGAGCGCGAGCAGCAGACCTTCCTCGATCGCTACGAGGACTGGATCTACCTGTTCGCCTTCTTCGGCGGCACGCTGGGCTCGGGCGTCGCGTGGCTCGGCCAGCGCCTCGCCCGCAAGCGGCGCGAGCGCATCGACATCGTCCTCGACCGCCTGCTCGACATCCTGGCCGAAGCCCGCGAGGCGCAATCGGCGGCGGCCCTCGACACGCTCACCCGCGAGACCGACGCGCTGATCACCGACGTGGTGCGCCAAGCCCGCGAGCGCAGCATCGATTCGCGGATGATCAGCGCGCTGATCCTCGCCATCGACGCGGTGAACGGCGCCCTCGACGACGGTCGCCGCGCCTTCGAGCCCAGCGCCGATCCGAACACCGGCAGCCGGGCGCGCACGGCGCGGCTGCTGTCGCTGAGCCTGCCGGCGGCGGAATAGGCGACCTCAGACGCGACCCGCACCGAAAATCGGGATCGCCCTTCTCATGTATTGATCGAACAGGGGAACGGTAAATTCGGTATCGCCGTGAGCGGGCGAATAGATCATGCCTTTTTTGATCAATGCGCTTCTGGTCGGCGCGACGGACTGGACCTTGACGCCGAGCAAATCCGCGATCTCGCCGGATCTCTGCTTTCCTGCTCCGAACTCGGCGAGCGCTCGCATGTACCGCTTTTCAGATGGCGTGCAGCGCTCGAACCGCATTTGGAAGAAGCTTTTGTCCAATTCGGCAATCGCCAAAGCGTCAGCTCGCCTCGCCGTCTCTTCCGTTATGACATTTGTTTGAGAAATATTCCAAGCAACATAGCCCCATTGCTGTAAAAAGTAGGGGTAGCGTTCCGTGATTGCGAGAATATGAGCGATGGCGCGGTCATCGAAACGCGCTCCCTCGCTCATGGCGGGCTGCTGAATGGCTTCAACAGCATCCAAGGTCTTCAACGCGCCAATATCCGGAAAACGAAACAACCGCTCGGCGTAGGATTTCGAATTTCCGGCCAGCGCGCGGATTTGCGGCAAGCCTGCACCGATGACGATCAGAGGAAGATTTTTCTGATTGACCTTGTGAACGCCCATGATGAGCGCACTGAACTCCTTTTCCGACAGGTATTGTAATTCATCGATCAACAGAGCGACCGGTTTCGAGGCGGCCTTCGCTGCTTGAGCGACGGCGACGATCAGTTCCGGAAAGTCAGCCTCGATGTTTCCGCTGTCGGCCAGCCCTTCCTCGGCATCAATGCTCAATCCGAAATCGATATCGCTGATGTTGACGCGCAGCCCGTTCAGAAAGCCTTTGAGACCACGGAGCCCTCTCCGAGCTAAGTCCTTCGCGTTCTGGACGTGACTGAGGCTGTAAAGGATCGACCGCAAATGCGGTGCGAGAAGCTCGGGCAGGCCCTTTCCCTCGTGCGCCTCGACGAGCGAGACCCTGCACCCGCTCTCGGTTGCCATCTCCTCGAATCGGTTCAGCAGAACGGTCTTCCCGACACCGCGGAGACCGACCATGATGATGCTCTGGGTGGGCCGCCCCGCAGCCATGCGCTGGATGGCAATCGTACCTTCCTGAATGAGATCGGTACGACCGGCCAATTCGGGCGGCGGCGTGCCAGCCCCCGGTGCATAGGGGTTGCGCACCACATCCATATTGAGCGACCTTATGCGTTTATAGCAAGAAACGTCTATAAATCGATAAACTCGCTATCGCAAGCGCGGTGACTCCGACGAGGCTAGCCCACGCCGACGGGATGCTTCACCACGAACGGCGTCCGCATCGTCACCAGCTCCTCGCCGAGCGTCGGATGCACGGCGATGGTGCGATCGAAGTCGGCCTTGGTCGCGCCCATGGTCACGGCGATGCCGACCGCCTGGATGATCTCGCCGGCATCCGTCCCGAGCACGTGGACGCCGACCACGCGGTCGCTGGCCCGGTCCACCAGAATCTTCATGATCACCCGCTCGTCGCGGCCCGAGAGCGTCGCCTTCATCGGGCGGAAGCTCGCCTTGTAGACGTCGATCTCCCCGTAGCAGCGCCGGGCCACGTCCTCGTTGTGGCCGATCACGCCGATCTCCGGCGTCGAGAACACGGCGGTCGCGATCAGGCGGTGATCGACGCACCAGGGCTTGTTGCCGAACACCGTGTCGGCGAAGGCGTGGCCCTCACGAATCGCCACGGGGGTCAGCGCCGCGCGGCCGTTCACGTCACCGACGGCGTAGATCGACGGCACCCGGGTGCGCGAATCCGCCTCGACGGGGATCGCGCCGCGTTCGTCGAGGTCGATCCCGACCCGTTCCAGCCCGAGTCCGGCGACGTTCGGTCGCCGGCCCGTGGCCACCAGCACGCAATCGACGGTGAGGCTCTCGCCCCCGTTCAGGGTGGCGCGGATCGCCGAGCCGTCGCGCTCCAGGCGCTCGACGGTCTGTTCCAGCCTTAGATCCATCCGCTTGGCATAGGCCTCGCCGAGCGCGTCGGCGATCTCGGGATCGAAGCCGCGCAGCAGGCTTTGTCCGCGATGGAGCAGCGTGGTTTTGGAGCCGAGGCTGGCGAAGACGCCCGCGAATTCCACGGCGATGTAGCCGCCGCCGACCACGAGGATGCGCTCGGGCTGGGTCTCCAGCTCGAACACGCCGTTCGAATCGATGGCGAGCTCCGCGCCGGGAATCAGCGGCTCGCGTACCGGTGTGGCGCCGGTCGCGATCAGGATGAAGCGGGCCCGGACCGTGCGGTCCGCGTGCACGAGGCGTACCGTGTGCGGGTCCTCGATCACCGCGCGGTCGGCCACGACCTCGACCCCTGCGCCCGCGAGGTTGCGGCCGTAGATGCCCTCCAGCCGCGCGACCTCTGCGTCGCGGGAGCGCTTCAGAACGGCCCAGTCGAAGCGCGGCGTCTCGAGGTGCCAGCCGAAGCCGGCGGCATCTTCGAACTCGTCGGTGAAGCGGCCGGCATAGACCATCAGCTTCTTCGGGACGCAGCCGCGGATCACGCAGGTGCCGCCGACGCGGTACTCCTCGGCCAGCATCACCCGCGCGCCGTGGCCGGCGGCGATGCGGGCCGCCCGCACCCCGCCCGAACCGCCGCCGATCACGAACAGGTCGACGTCGAAGGACTCGCTCATCGGTGTCTCGCTCATGCGCGCGCGTCTTCAGTCTCGTCTGCGGGCTCGTATGGGGGCTTGGCGCAAGCCGCCGCCCGCAGCCATGTGATGGCGGCCCCGAGGCCCGCCGTCCACCATCCCTGCCACGCGCCGTGCTCGACGAACATCACCGCCACCGCCGCGCCCAACAAGCCGAGCGCCGTAGCGAATAGGAGCCGCGGCAGGGCCGCCGCCGCCCGCAGGGCCAGGAAGGCGACCAATGCCGCGAGCGCCGCGCCGACGAAGCCGAGTTCGGCCCAGATCTGGAGGAAGCTGTTATGCGGATGGCCGACGGCCAGCATCGCCCGCATCTCCGGCTCGAGTGTCACCGCCGCCGGCACCTCGGCGAAGCGCAGGCCCATGCCGTAGCCGGAGCCGATCCAGGGCGCCTGCGCCACCGCGGCGCCGAAGCTCTGGGCGATGGCGACCCGCGCCCGCGACGAAGACTGCGTCAGCCGCTCATGCGCCGCCTCCGGCATTAGCCGGTGGAGGATGTCGCCCTCGACCGGGGCCAGGGCGAAGGCGAGCCCGAGGGTCAGCGCCGCGAGCGCCAGGGCCACGGATCGGGGCGCCAAGCGCCCGACCGCGAACATCACAGCGCCCGCGAGCAGCCCGAGCATGGCCGCGCCGCTGATCGAGCGCAGGATCGCCAGCGCCGCCACCCCGAGCAGGATCACGGCGGCGAGGCGATGGCCGCGCAGGGCGAGGAAGGCGGCGATGGGCCCGGCCAGCAGCAGCACAGTCAGCAGCGGGCGGTTGAACATGAACAGGGCCACGCGCTGCCCGAGCCAGGCCTGCGGCGCCAGCCCGAGGGCGAGGCTTGCCGCGATGAAAAGGCAGGCTGCGGCGAGCAATCCGGCGCCGAGGGGCAGCGCCCAGGGCGGCAGCCGGGCCGGCGCGAGCCGGGCGAGGATCGCCGCGGCGGCGAGCGTCGGCAGGAATTCGGACAGTACACGGCCCCAGAGCGCGGGAAACGGGCTCCAGGCCAGCGAGACGAAGCACCAAGCGAGTAAGGCGAGCGCGGCGAGGCCGAGCAGAGAGCGCAGGGGGGTGATCAGGTCGGAGGCGGCGCGCCCGCCGCGCTCGGCGACGGCGCCGGCGAGGAACAGCAGTGCCGCGATGCCGACGACGAGCGGGCTCGACCGATTGGCGAGGGCCATCATCGGCGCCACCAGCGCCAGCGCGACGGCTCCGGCAGCGTAGAGCCGCGTCGCCGCGCTAGAGCATCGTCCTGGATACCTGATCCAGGACAATGCTCTAGGCATTTGTCTCTGCATCATCTTCTTTCCGAAAGCCGGCAACCACCTTTCGGGATGATGCTCTAGGGCCGGCGATCACTGGAGCTGGTGGCCGCGCTTGCCCATCTCGGCGCGGGTGCGGACCATGATGTATTCCGAGACCTCCTGGGTCCAATCCTGCATGGCGCCGACCATGTCATCGAGGATCTGCGGCTGGGTCTCGACGTAGCGCTTGCCCGCGGGCGAACGGAAGAAGGTGACGATGTCCGTCAGCTCGGCCTCGTTCAGGCGCTTGGCGTAGATCCGCGCGGCGATGTTGATCAGCCGCTGCTTCTGCAGCTCCATCTCGGAATCGAGCCCTTTCAGCACCTCGTCCAGATCCTTGGCGAGATCGGGCCGCGTCACCGCGTTCTTGCGGATCTGCTCGGCCATGGTCGGGATGATCGAGTCGAAGGAGCGGGCGATGCCGGAACTCAGCATCACCTCGCGGGCGAGTGCGAGGTGGGCGGCGCTGAGATCTGGCTCCGGTGCGGCGGCCGGCGGCGGGGCCGCGCCGGGCTTCACCGTCGGCTTCGGCGAGGTGGCGGGGGGCTTGGCGGCCGGCTGCTGCGCCTGCGCCGCCGGCATGAGGACGGCCTGCGACAGCAGGGCCGCGAGGAAGGGGCCGCCCAGGGCAGCGAGACGGAGAACCATGCGGGAGAAGCTCCGAAGAAGGGAAAGGCGGCGGCCGGGCGTTAGAGGCTGCCGAGAACGCTGACGACGGCCGCATCGCCGTCGGCCGCGGCAAGGATGGCCGCATCGGCGATGCCGAGGAACAGGCCGTGCTCGACCACGCCGGGCACCGCCCAGAGCCCGGCGGACAAAGCCTCCGGATCGGGAATGCGGCCGAGCCGCAGATCGAGGATGGCATGGCCGCCATCGGTGAGGAGGGGGACACCAGAGGCGTCGTGGCGGCGCACGATCTCGCCCGTGCAGCCGGCCTGCGCCACCGCCGCCTCGACGGCGCGGGTGGTGGCGCCGATGCCGAACAGGTTCACCTCCACCGGCAGCGGAAAGGCACCCAGGGTCTCGACGTGCTTTGAGGCGTCGGCAATCACGACCATGCGGCGGCTCGCGACCGCGACGATCTTCTCGCGCAGCAGGGCGGCACCGCCGCCCTTGATGAGGCGCAAGCTTCCATCGACCTCGTCGGCCCCATCGATGGTGAGATCGAGTTCGGGCAGGTCTTCGAGGGTGGCGAGCGGGATGCCCTGGCGCTCGCAGGCGATGCGGGTCGCCTCCGAGGTGGGCACGCCGGTCACTTTCAGCCCCGCGCGCACGCGCTCGCCCAGCAGCTTGATGAAGGCCGCGGCCGTGCTGCCCGTGCCGATGCCGAGGCGCATCCCGTCCTCGACCAGGGGGATCGCGCGCTCGGCCGCCGCCCGCTTCAGATCCGGCGCGCTCACGAAACGACCTCGGGAAGCGAATTCATCGGGGGCACTCGGACCATCGAAGCTGGGGCGGCGAATCTGGGACGGTTGGGGAGGCAGGCCCTAGCACGCCTCCCGGCGACCGTAAAAGACGGATGCTAAGAAGCACGGATGCTTCCCAAGGGCCCAGAACGGCGTCCGGCGCTTCGTCGGCGGTCAGGGCCGCGTTCCCTGCGGCGGCGTGGCGCTCGGGCCGGCGCGGCCGGGGGCCGGTCCGGTCGCGGCGGCGCCCGCCCCGCTCGCGGTGCCGGCGGGCGGCGGGCCGGCCTGCTCGGTGCAGACGACGAGCTCCTGACGGATCTGCACGTAGCAGGCGCTGGTTTCGCCCGTGCGGTAGTTGACCCGGTAGATCCCCGACTCGCGGGCATGGCGCGAGGCGATCAGGCCGTACTCGCCGGGCGTCTGCGGGCCGGCGCCCTCTCCGGCGGCAAAGCACAGCGTGACGCCGACGCTGTCGTCGCGCAGGCCGTACTGGCAGGAGGTGACCTCGCCGTTGGCGCGATCGATCCGGTAGATCCGGTTCAGATCGACCGCGGGCGCGGCCACGAACTCGTAGGGCCCGGCAGCCTCGGCTGCCAAGGGCAGTCCGGCCAGGGCCGCGACGAGCAGGCCGGCGGACGACCGGGAGAGAGAACGACGCGAAGGAACACGCATGGGGCGGGACATCGTCTTGTTGCGAAAGAGCGAAACGGCGAATCATCGGCGGCGCGATCAAACACCTGCTCCGTGGCGGAGCTTGGGCAGAGAGGCAACACTGAGTGCCCGCGCTAACCGGGTATCAACCGCTAGGGTTGATCGTAGGAGAGACGACCGCTAGCCAGCTTGACAATGAAACGCACCGGGACGCCGATGAACGCGCACAGCTCCCCGATCGTCGTGTTCGATCTCGACGGGACCCTCGCCGAGACCGCGGGCGACCTCATCGGCACCCTGAACGTCATCCTGGCTCGGGACGGCCAAGCGCCGCTTCCCCTCGAACAGGCCCGCGACCTGCTCGGCGCGGGCGCGCGCGCCCTGATCCAGCGCGGCTTCACGGTCGCGGGCGCGAGCCTGACGCCGGAGCGGCTGGAGACGCTGTTCCAGGATTTCCTCGTCTATTACGGCGAGCATCTCACCGACAATTCCTACCTCTTCCCCGGCGTGGTCGAGGCGCTGGACCGGCTGGAGGCGGCGGGCTTCCGCCTCGCGATCTGCACCAACAAGGTCGAGTCGCACGCCGTGGCTTTGCTCGATGCGCTGGGCATCGGCCACCGCTTCTGCACGATCGTCGGCAAGGAGACCTTCGCCTTCTCGAAGCCGGACCCGCGCCACATCACCGCGACCATCGAGCGCGCCGGGGGCGATCTCCGCCGCGCGGTGATGGTGGGTGATTCGAAGGCCGACGTTGCCGCGGCCAAGGCGGCCGGCATCCCCGTCGTCGGCGTGACCTTCGGCTACACCCCCGTGCCGATGCGCGAGCTGGCGCCCGACTGGGTCATCGAGCATTTCGACGCCCTGCCCGACGCGGTCGACGCCCTCCTCGCCCGCGAGACCGTGAAGCCGGCGGCCTGAGTTCCGGCCGGCCTTAATCGCCGGCGCCCGCCTCCGCGGGCTCAAGGCTTTCGCGCCACGAAACCGCTCGCGCGGCTTCGTGCGTTGGCCCTTGAGAGTGTCGCGACACGGCTTGCACCCGCGCGGGCGCTGGGCCACTGAGCGTTGCAACGGGGCCTTGACCGCCCCGAGGGGCGCGAGAGGCAGACCGGCGACATGAGCGAGACGGACACCTTCGACCTGACGCTGGAGCGCATCGCGCTGATCCGGCGGATGGTCGTGGCCTGGAACGGAGCGGAGACCGGCGCGCCGATGATCCATCCGGACGCGCCCTACGGCAGCACCGACCGCGACGGCGACATTTTCAACGTCACCGGCGACGACGAGGGCGCGGACGAGGAGCACCGGGCGATGGGCGATGCGCTCGCCGTGTTCCTGCAGAACGCGACGCTGAAGCCCGGCCGCTACCAGTACCACAACCCGCTCGCCAAGCTTGCGCCGGGGGAGCTCCTCGACGTGTTCCGCGACGAGGCCACCGGCGAGACGCCCGAGCACATCACCTTCGAGGTCACCGACGCGCACCTACGGCTGCTGCGGGCGTTCAGCCTCGAATGGGACCAGGCCTACGACGTGCCGCGCGTCGATCCGAAGCGGCCCTACGGCGGCACGACGTGGCACACGGCGGAGATGGCGACCCATCTCGGCGAGCCGCCGGAAAAGGACGCGGAAGGCCGTGCCAGCCTGACCGACGAACAGGAGGCCCGCCTGGAGCGCCTGCACCGCGAGATGCAGCCGGCGATGCAGATCTTCCTGCGGTACGGCGATCTCGGGCCGGGACCGTTCCGGCAGTCCGAGGGCACGACCGGCTGGGAGCCGGCCTAAGCGCATCCGCTCCCCCTTTGGGCATCGCTGCGCCGGCCGCCTATCAGCGGTCGGGCCGTGCCGCGGTTGCGAAGGGGGGAGGCCGGATTGGCCGGCATCCGGCGCCTCGCGGCGGCGAAGCCCGAGGGCTACACCCGCGCCTTCGAGGTGCCCTACATCGTGACCACGGCCCGCAACTGGGCCGGGCGCATCGGCCGCTTCACCCTGACGGTGGACAAGGGCCGCGCGGACGCCCTGGTCAGCTTCTGCCGACAGGGCGTGCGCAAGACGGGTCCGACCACCTTCGCCTGGGAAGCCCGCGACTACGTCCCGGATTCCGACCTGCGCGTGCTTCTCGTCTCGAACGATCCCGCCTTCCTGGGGGATCGCTGAGATCCACTTCGACCCTAACGTCAGCGAGTTATCCGACCCCTCCCCCTCATCCTGAGGTGCGCCTTGCCTTAGCAAGGCGCCTCGAAGGAGACCTCCAGAGGCCGCCGCGATTCCTGGAGCCCTCCTTCGAGGCCGCTTCGCGGCACCTCAGGATGAGGAAACGTCTCGGAGAAGCGAAGCGAACAGGCGCTGAAGCCGAGGCTCAGCCCTCGCGCTTCTTGCGCTGCGCCAGGGTGCGCAGGCGCAGGGCGTTGAGCTTGATGAAGCCGGCCGCGTCGCGGTGATCGTAGGCGACGGCGCCCTCCTCGAAGGTGACGAGGTCCTGATCGTAGAGCGAGTGCGGGCTCGTGCGGCCGATGACGTGGACGCCGCCCTTGTAGAGCTTGAGCCGCACCTCGCCGGTCACCTTCTCCTGGCTCTTGTCGATCAGCGCCTGGAGCATCTCGCGCTCCGGCGAGAACCAGAAGCCGTTATAGATCAGCTCCGCATATTGCGGCATCAGCTGATCCTTGAGATGCGCCGCGCCGCGGTCGAGCGTGATCGACTCGATGGCGCGGTGGGCCGGCAGCAGGATCGTGCCGCCGGGCGTCTCGTACATGCCGCGGCTCTTCATGCCGACGAAGCGGTTCTCGACCAGATCGAGCCGGCCGATGCCGTTGGCGTGGCCGAGCTCATTGAGCTTGGCCAGCAGCGTGGCGGGCGAGAGCGCCTCGCCGTCGATGGAGACCGCGTCGCCCCGCTCGAAGCCGATGGTGACGATCGTGGGCGTATCCGGCGCCTCCTCGGGGGAGAGGGTGCGCGAATAGACGTAATCCGGCACCTCGACCGCCGGGTCCTCCAGAACCTTGCCCTCGGAGGAGGCATGCAGGAGGTTGGCATCGACCGAGAACGGGCTCTCGCCGCGCTTGTCCTTGGCGATCGGGATCTGGTGCTGCTCGGCGAACGCGATGAGCTGCTCGCGCGAGCGCAGATCCCACTCGCGCCACGGCGCGATCACCGTCACATCGGGCTTGAGCGCGTAGTAGCCGAGTTCGAACCGGACCTGATCGTTCCCCTTGCCGGTGGCGCCGTGGCACACCGCGTCGGCGCCGACGCGCTCGGCGATCTCGATCTGCTTCTTGGCGATCAGCGGCCGGGCGATCGAGGTGCCAAGGAGATAGATCCCCTCATAGACCGCGTTGGCACGGAACATCGGGAAGACGTAGTCGCGGACGAATTCCTCGCGCAGGTCTTCGATGAAGATGTTTTCCGGCTTGATGCCGAGCAACTCGGCCTTGCGGCGCGCCGGCTCCAGCTCCTCGCCTTGGCCGAGATCGGCGGTGAAGGTCACGACCTCGCAGCCATAGGTGGTCTGAAGCCACTTGAGGATGATCGAGGTGTCGAGCCCGCCAGAATAGGCGAGAACGACCTTCTTGACGGATTTGTTCGGGAGGGCGTCGGACATGGTGTTGGGCTCGGGCAACAGGGTGAAGGCGGATTAACAGCGGAGGCGCGCGGCGCGCAACCGGCGGGGCGGGATGCCGGTTGCCTCGTTTGCGATCCAGCCTGCCCCGGCGCGTCTCCGCAGACGTGGTAGGGTCACCGGCAGGACGGACCAGACGATCCGGAGAATCGACGAATGCGGCGGCGAGCGACCCTGGAATTCTGGTACGAGTTCGCCTCGACCTACTCTTACCTGTCGGCCATGCGCATCGAAGCGCTGGCCAGGACGGCCGACGTCGAACTGCGCTGGCGACCGTTCCTGCTCGGGCCGATCTTCGCGACGCAGGGATGGACCAACTCGCCCTTCAACCTCTACCCGGCCAAGGGCCGCAACATGTGGCGCGACCTCGACCGCGAGGCCGCGCGGCTCGGGCTCCCGCCGGTCACGCGCCCCACGCCCTTCCCGCAGAATTCCCTCAGCGCAGTGCGCGTGGCGACCTACGGCGCGGACCAGGACTGGCTGGTGCCGTTCTCGAAGGCGGTGTTCGAGACGAGCTTTGCCAAGGGCGGCTCCATCGCCGAGCCGGCGGCGGTGGGGCGCATCCTCGATTCGCTCGGGCTCGACGGCACCCAGATCCTCAAGGCGGCGGCCTCCGAGGCCAACAAGGGCCGCCTGAAGGTGGCCGGCGAGGAGGCCCGCTCCCGCGGCATCTACGGTGCGCCGAGCTTCCTCACCGAGGACGGCGAGCTGTTCTGGGGCAACGACCGCCTGGAACAGGCGATCGCCTGGGCCGCGGGCGACCGGCCCGACGGGCTGCGGTGAGGGATCAGGCGGAGACCGGCTCGGCCTCCGCCGCGCCGCGAAGGCCGCCGAGCAGGTCCGTCATCGGCATCGGCACCCCGATCAGGTAGCCCTGAACGTAGCGACAGCCGTGACGGCGCACCGCGCTCAGTTGCTCCGTGGTCTCGATCCCCTCGGCGATGCCGTCCAGGCCGAGATTCTGGCAGAGATCGAGGATGGTGATCACGACGCTGCGCCCGAGGTCGGATTCGACATCGGCCATGAAGCCGCGGTCGATCTTGATCCGGTCCAGCGGCAGGCGGTGGACGTAGTTCAGGCTCGAATACCCCGTCCCGAAATCGTCCAGCGCGATCTTGATGCCGAGTGCGCGCAGCAGCGTGATCGCCTTCTGCGCCCCCTCGAAGTCGCGCATCAGCGCGGTCTCCGTCAGCTCCAGCGTGATCCGCCGGGGATCGAGCCCGCTCTGCCGGACCGCGGCGAGGATCGCGATGACCGTCTCGGGCGAGGCGAGATCATGTGAGGAGAGATTGAACGACAATCCGATGTCGTCCGGAAGCCGGGCCGCGTCGGCGAGCGCCTTGCGCAGGAGAAGCAGGGTCACCGAGTGGATCATGCCGCAGCGCTCCGCCACGGCGATGAAGCGGTCGGGCGGCACGCGCCCGAGCTTGGGGCTCGTCCAGCGCGCCAGCGCCTCGACCGTGGTGATGCGGTCCGTCACCGTGTCGAGGATCGGCTGGTAGTGCATCTCCATCTCGGCGGCGAGATCCGCGCTTTGGAGGGCGGCCTCCACCGCGCGCTCGGCCCGGATCGCGTCCTCATGCTCCTGCGAGAACAGGGTCGTGGTCCCGCGCTTGCGCTCCTTGGAATGGTAGAGCGCATAATCGGCCCGGTCGAACAGCGCATCCGCCGCCCGTCCGGCGCTGGGATACAGCGCCAGACCGCCGGAGCATCCCGGCACGACCTGGGTCTCGCCGAGCGAAATCGGCGCGTGCAGCGCCGTACAGATGCGGTTGCAAAGCTCGACCGCGTCGGCCGTGCGGTCGGCCGCGTGGATCAGCACGCCGAACTCGTCGCCGCCGAGGCGCGCAATCGTCACGCCATCCGCGGCGAAGGCGCTGAGACGGCGCCCGGTCTCTTCCAGCACCCGGTCTCCGGCGGTGTGGCCGAACGTGTCGTTGATCGGCTTGAACCGGTCGAGGTCGAAGATTGCGAGGGCGAAGGCGGCGTTTCCGGTCGCCGAGGCGGCGATCAGCGCATCGAGGCGCTGAAAGAAATAGCGCCGATTGGGCAACCCGGTGAGGCTGTCGGTATGCGCCAGGCGCTGGTTCTCCTCGCCGAGCCGCTGGGCTTCGGCCTTGGACTCGAGCAGTTGGAGGAAGGCCAGGAAGTTGTTGGTGAGGATGCGCACCATCACCACCGTGACGAAGGCGGTGTTGAGCGCGATCGCGATGAAGACGCTGTTGCCGCTCGTGAAGCAGTGAATCAGGAAGCTGCCCATGACGATGATCGTCACGACGAGCGCCGCGGCCGGCAGATGCGTCAGGCAGAAGATGCAGGCTATGACGGTGATCGCGACGAAGATCGCGACGTGACCCTGCTCGAACGGTCCGCCATAGGACGTGAGCTTCATCGCCCAGCCGACGAAGAGGGCCGAGAACAGGACGGTGAGGAGGCTGGTGCCGCGCAGCCGTTTGACGGCCTCTTCACCGGAGATCGACTGTGGCCGGAGATGCCACCAATGCGTGGCCCGCACCACACACAGCCCGATCATCGCGCCGGGCAGCCCGACGGTCAGCCAGGCCGGCGCAAGTGGGTAATGGGTGAATGCGAGGGCGCAGGCGTTGACGGAGAGCAGCGCGTAGAGCGACGGGATCTGCTTCTGCAACTCCCCGATCTGACGGATGCAGGCTTCCGGGTCGGTATAGCTCGGTACGATACCGCTCAGGAGCTCTCGGCGGCCGTAAATGAATTTCATTCTCATCTTGCCGAACACCAGACCATGAACACGTCGCCGCGCGTCCTCTCCCGGAGATGCATTTGGTCTAATTTTTCCTAAAAATTCATTGCATCGAAATAGTCAGTCTTCGCCCGTCCGACATGGGCGAAAGAACGTTTGCGCCGCGATGCAACCGCTGTCGGCCCGGCACGCGGGCCGGGTCCGCCCGTTCTTGGCGATCGACTTGAATGCCCAGGCTCGATTGGGACTTCTCCGGCCCGTGACAGCCTGCTCCTCGGCGGTGATGCGCCGCCGGAATTCACCGCCGCGTCGCCGTATCGACATGGATATCCCGCCCCCGCGTCTCCGGCAGCAGCAGGGCGGCGATCGTGCCGACGAGGCTGAAGGCGGCGAGGTAGTAGGCCGGCGCCATCCGGTCGCCGGTGGCGGCGATCAGCCAGTTCACGACGTAGTTCGTGCTGCCGCCGAAGATCGAGACCGAGAGCGCGTAGACGATCGACAGCCCGGCGCTGCGCACCGCCCGCGGCAGGGCTTCGGGGATGGCGACGATGATCGCCGCCGCGTTTATCGAGGACAGGGCCGAGAGCAGGAAGGTCACGGCGTAGACGCTGAGCGCGCTCGGGCTGCCCAGCATCCATAGGAAGGTTGGCACGGCGAGCAACAGGATCAGCGCGCGCGGCCAGATCATCACCGGCTTGCGCCCGAACCGGTCGGCGAGCCAGCCGCCGAGGAGCGGAAAGATCACGGAGGCCAGCCCCAGGGCGATCGGCACGGCGTTGGCCGCCATCTCCGAGAGGCCGAGCGTCGCCCCCGCATAGACCGGCATGTTGGTGCCCACCGCGTTCGAGACGGTCGAGGCGGCGATGACGAGGAAGGTCAGCCCGAGCATCCGCCCGTGCTGGCGCAGCAGCCGACCGAGCACCGCACCCGTCGAATCGGCGGCAGCGGGGTCGTGCCCCTCGCCTGCCGTCTCCGGCAGGTGGCTGCGGATCACGAGGCCGACCGGCACGACGAGAAGGCCGAGACCGAACATCAGCCGCCAGCCCCAATCGGCCATGGCCGCGTCGCCGAGCACGAGGGTCAGCACGGTGGCGAACAGGCCGGCGAACAGCGCGGCGCAACCCTGGCTCGCGATCTGCCAACTTGCCACGAAGCCGCGATGCCGCGCCGGGGCCGCCTCGATCAGGAAGGCGGTGGAGGGTCCGACCTCGCCGCCGAGCGCCAGCCCCTGGATCAGCCGACCGGCGATCACGATCACCTGTGCCCAGACGCCGAGGACCGCCGTGCCGGGGCAGGCCGCCAGCATCAGCATGCCCACCGCCATCAGCGCGATGGTGATGAGCATCGCGGGCTTGCGCCCGGCCCGGTCGGCGAAGGCGCCGATCAGCACGCCGCCCACCGGGCGCATGACGTAGCCGATCCCGAACAGGGCGAGCGAGGCGAGCAGGCTGTCGGTCGGGCTGTCCGAGGGGAAGAAGGTCGCGCCGATCGACTTGGCGAAGAAGGCGTAGATCGTGAAATCGTAGAATTCGAGGGCGTTGCCGAGAACGACCGCTCCCACGGCCTTGCGGTCGAGGCGCGGGGGCGCGGCGCTTGCGGGCGAGTGCATCGTGATCCTGTTGTGAGATCCCGGACGGGTGGGCGCGGCGGGAGGCCGGGTCCGGGTCGAAGGCATGGTTGAGGGCGGCAGGTAGGTCGCCGCCGCCGTGCCGCCACCCCGGCGAAGTCGCACCGTGGCGCTCGGGCCGGCCTTGCCTGCATTGCCGGCGACGTTTTCCGGCGCGATCGGCTCCCCGTCCCCGGCGTGATCGTGCTATCGCGCCCTAACACCTCGCTCCCGGGATCGTTCAACCCCCTTGCGCCTGCTCGTCGTCGCCATCGGACGCCTGAAGAATGGGCCGGAGCGGGATCTCGCCGCCCGTTACCGCGAGCGCGCGGTCGCGCTCGGCAAGGGCCTGGGCGTCACCGCCTGCGACCTGACCGAGATTCCCGAATCGCGCGCCCGCCGGAGCGCCGACCGCATCGCCGAGGAGGCGGCGGCGATCCTGGCTCTCGTGCCGGCGGACGCGGCGGTGATCGCCTGTGACGAGCGCGGCCGCTCCGACTGGCCGAGCGAGCGCATCGCGGACAAGATCGGGGCGTGGCGTGATGCAGGGCGCAGCACGCTTGTTCTCGTCGTCGGCGGTGCGGATGGCCTTCACGAGACCGTGCGCGGACGCGCCGACCATATTCTCGCCTTCGGGGCGGCGACACTGCCGCACGGCCTGGTTCGTGTGCTCGCCCTCGAGCAGGTCTACCGGGCGCTGACCATCCTGGCCGGGCACCCCTATCACCGGGGCGATCCCGAGGCATGAGATCCAAGGTGGCGGTCCACTCCCGGTCGGCGACGATCCTGACGGCCAAGTCCGCTCTGGTGCTGACGGCTCTTGCCTGCCTCGCGGGCGGCCTCGCCCTGCCCGTGCGTGCGCAAACGACGCCTGACCCGGAGGCGATGCGGCGTACGCAGGAGGAGCGGGACCGGCGCGCCCAGAGCCTCAAGCAGATCGAGGACGCGCTGGCCGCCAGCAGCGGCAGCCGGGCGGCGCTCGAGGCCGAGATCGCCGCGATCGGCTCCGACCGGACCAAGCTCAGCACCGCGCTGCTCGATGCCGGACGCCAGGCCCAGGCGACCGAGGACCGGATGAACCGGCTGGAGGAGCGCCTGCGCGCGCTGACCGACAGCGACGCAGCGATCCGCAAATCGCTGGAAGCGCGCCGCGCGGTCATCGCCGAGATCCTGGCCGCGCTCCAGAGGATGGGCCGGCGCCCGCCGCCCGCCGTGCTGGTGCGCCCCGAGGACGTGCTCGCGGCGATCCGCACTTCGATGATGCTCGGCGCGGTGGTGCCGGAGTTGCGCGGCGAGGCCGATACGCTCGCCGGCGACCTCACCGAACTGGTGCGGGTGCGCGGCCTCATCGCTGCCGACCGCGAGGCACTGAAAAAAGATCTCGCGGGCTGGGCCGCCGAGCGCCAGCGCCTCGACGCGCTGATCGCCGCCCGCCGCAGCCGGCAGGCGGAGGTCGAATCCAGCCTCACCGCCGAGCGCCGCAAGAGCGCCGAACTCGGCACGCAGGCCAAATCGCTCAAGGAACTCGTGGACCGGATGGAGGGCGAGCTGTCGAGCGCCCGCCGCGCCGCCGACGAGGTCCGCGCCGCCGCCGAACGCGAGCAGCGGGCGATCCAGGACAAGTTTGCGGCGGCCGGTGCCCGCGATCCGGCGCGGCTCGCGCCGAAGGTGAAGTTCGCCGAGGCCCGCGGCGATCTGCCCAGGCCGGTGAGCGGCCCCCTGCTGCGCGGCTTCAACCAGCCGGACGGCCAGGGCGGCACCACCCGCGGCATCTCGCTGCGGGCACGGCCGAAGGCGGTGGTCTCCTCGCCCGCGGACGGATGGGTTTCCTTCGCCGGACCCTTTCGCTCCTACGGGCGTCTCTTGATCATCAATGCGGGCGACGGCTACTATCTGTTGCTCGCGGGGATGGATCAGATCAACGTCGAGGTCGGCCAGTTCGTACTGGCGGGCGAACCGGTGGCCGTGATGGGCGAGGGCAGCGGCACCCCGGCAAGCACGCCGTCGAACGTGACGCAGGCTGCGTCACAGAAGGACGATGATCGGATTGATCCCGTCCTGTACGTCGAGTTCAGGAAAGACGGCGGCTCTATCGATCCGGAGCCGTGGTGGGCGAGAAGTTCCAGCGAGAAGGTTCGCGGATAATGCGCAAAGTGTCCCTCGTGTTACTCGGCGCGGCCCTCGGCATCGGCGCCTCGGCCCTGTCGACCCAGACCCAGCTGCTGTCCGGTACGAGCGCCATCGCGGCCTCGGCGGAAACCTACCGGCAACTGAGCCTGTTCGGCGACGTGTTCGAGAAGGTGCGGACCGACTACGTCGAGAAGCCCGAGGAAGCGAAGCTGATCGAGTCGGCCGTCAACGGCATGCTGACCTCGCTCGATCCGCATTCGAGCTACATGGACGCGAAAGCCTTCCGCGACATGCAGACGACGACGAAGGGCGAGTTCGGTGGCCTCGGCATCGAGGTCACCATGGAGGACGGCCTGATCAAGGTCGTCTCGCCGATCGACGACACGCCCGCCTCCAAGGCCGGCCTGCTCGCCAACGACATCATCACCCAGATCGACGAGGATCAGGTCCAGGGGCTGACCCTGAACCAGGCCGTCGACAAGATGCGCGGCCCCGTGAACTCCACGGTGAAGCTGAAGATCTCCCGCAAGGAGGCCAAGGAGCCGCTCGACGTCTCGCTGACGCGCGACGTCATCAAGATCCGCCCCGTGCGCTCGAAGGTCGAGAGCGGCGATGTCGGCTATGTCCGCCTGACCCAGTTCAACGAGCAGACCTATGACGGCCTCAAGACGGCGATCGACAAGCTCCAGGGCGAGATCGGCGGCGACAAGCTGAAGGGCTTCGTGCTCGATCTGCGCAACAATCCCGGCGGCCTGCTCGATCAGGCGGTGATGGTCTCCGACGCCTTCCTCGACCGTGGCGAGATCGTCTCGACCCGCGGCCGCAACCCGGACGAGACCCAGCGCTTCTCCGCCAAGGCCGGCGACCTCGCCAAGGGCAAGCCGATCGTGGTGCTCGTGAACGGCGGCGCGGCCTCGGCCTCCGAGATCGTGGCCGGCGCTCTGCAGGATCACAAGCGCGCGACCATCATGGGCACGCGCTCCTTCGGCAAGGGCTCGGTGCAGTCGATCATCCCGCTCGGCGGCCAGGGCGCCCTGCGCCTCACCACCGCGCGCTACTACACACCGTCCGGCCGCTCGATCCAGGCGAAGGGCATCGAGCCGGATCAGGAGGTGCTGCAGGAGGTGCCCGACGATCTGAAGGGCAAGGACGAGACCAAGGGCGAGGCCGGCCTGAAGGGCCACCTCAAGCAGAAGGACACCGAGGAGCGCGGCGGTTCCTCGGCCTACATCCCGCCGGACCCGGCCAAGGACAAGCAGCTCATCGCCGCGGTCGATTTCCTGCACGGCATCCAAAAGGGTGCGGCCAACGTGACGAAGCCGGCCACGCAGAACTGATTGAGCCAGCCCGCCGCGGGCATCCGCCGCGGTGTTAGCGAAAGATTAACCATGACGGCCCGCAATACCGGTTCAGACCGGGGTTGCGGGCCGTTTCTCGTTGAAGGCCGCGCCCGGTCGTCCGAGCATGGGCCAACAGGCAGGACGGCGGGTGAGCGACGCGGCCGACGACATCCTGACGAAGCCTCTCGGTGTCGCGGACAAGGCGGCCCGTCCGCGCTTGGCCCTGCGCCCGTCCGCAGGCGCGGCGGCGGGCGTCGGTGCGCTGGTCGTGGCCCTGCTCGCCGGTGGCATCGCCCTCACCGGTGATCCCCGCGGCGGCGAGCCTCGGGCGCAGGCGCTCATCGAGATCCGCGAGGCCCCGGCCTCCGTCCCCCGCATCGCCGACGCCGCACCGCCCGCCGCGAAAGGACCGGCCCAGTCCGCCAGCGAGGTCGAGCAGGCCTCCGGCGTCAGCGTGTTCCGCCCCGACGGTTCGACGGCCCCCGATGCGCCGGTGATCATCCGCGTCCCGAACGCCGCCCAGGTGAAGCTCGCGCCGGCCCCCGATGCACGCCTGACCGAGCGCGGGCGCCACGGCCCCCTGCCCCGGATCGGCGAAGGGCGGCTGCGGCCGCTCGACGTCTATGCCCGCCCGGACGAGCCCGGCACCGGACCGCGCATCGCCGTCCTCGTCTCCGGTCTCGGCATCGGCGAGATGGCCACCCTCGGCGCCATCGCCCGGCTTCCCGCCGCGGTCAGCCTCGCGCTGTCGCCCTACGGCACCGACCTCGAGAAGACCGCGACCCGCGCCCGCGAGGCCGGCCACGAGATCCTGCTCCAACTGCCGATGGAGCCGTTCGACTATCCCGACAGCGATCCCGGTCCGCAGACGCTCCTGGCCTCGGCCCGCCCCGGCGAGAACCTCGATCGGGCCGCCTGGGCGATGAGCCGGTTTCCGGGATTCGTCGGGGCCGTGAACTTCATGGGCGCCAAGCTGATGAGCGAGGCGGGGGCCCTGGAACCGGTGCTGAAGGATCTGTCCGCCCGCGGGCTCGGCTTCGTCGATGACGGCGCGGCGCCCGGTACCCAGGTCGCGACCGTCGCGGCGAAGACCAAGCTGCCATCCGCGCGGGCCGAGATCGTGATCGACGCCGTCGCGCGGCCCGATGCGATCGACGCGGAACTCGCCCGCCTGGAGACGCTGGCCCGGCAGAAGGGCCTGGTGCTGGCCTCTTCCAGCGCCTCGCCGCTGACGATCGAGCGCCTGTCGCGCTGGTCGCGCGATCTGGAGGCGCGCGGCATCCGGCTCGTGCCGGTGAGCGCGATCCTGCGCCGCCCGGGCGGCGTCTCGAAGCTGTCGAGCGCGACGCCTTAGGAGATCGCCCGAACGGCCTTTGCCGGAATCGGGATGGCGGCGATCCGAAATCGATCATCCGACCGGATCGGTCGGGAGACGGGCCAATCTGCCGAATTCGTCGCCGTAATATCGGCCTGAGCCCGCCGCCGAGTACCAGCCGCGACACGCTTGCCCTGCTTTCTCGGCGCATGGGACACGCGCAGATTGAAGCCAAAAAAACAGCTTATGTCAGTTTTCATTCCGCCACAAAACGTACAGCAATTTTAATCCCACTCCTCCCCGCGAAATCGCATAAACAATTCGTGATCCGGTAAGTGTTTCCGGGCCAGGATCCGGCCGCTCGCTCAGCAAATTCGCGCGCCGTTCCTGTCGGAGTCCTCCGTGTCGCTCCAAACACTTCCCATTCGCAGCAAGCTCATCGCTTCATTCACGGTGCTGACGATCCTTCTCGTCAGCTTAGGGGTTCTGGGCCTCGTCGGAACGCAGACGATGCGCGACCAAGCGCTCGATATCGAACGCAATTGGCTTCCCAGCGTGCGCCTGCTCGGCGAGATCGACACGGCGGCGGCGCGGATGAACACCGTGATGCTGCGGCACACGCAAGCGACCGACCCGCAGATGGTGTCCGCGATGGACAAGGACTTCGAGCGCTTCGGCAAGCTGATCGACGACAAGCGGGCGGCCTACGAACGGCTCATCGCGAATGCCGAGGAGCGGGCGCTCTACGAGACCTATGTGCGGGATACCGCGACCTTCGAGAACGAACGGCGCAACGTGATGGACCTGTCGCGCCAGGGCCGGAAGGCGGACGCTTTCTCCTACTACGAATCGAAGGGTCTCGCGCCGCGCCGGGCGATGTCGAATTCGCTGGAGAAGCTGGTCAATTTCAACAACGAGGGTGCCGCCCGCGCGATGGCGGCGGGCGAGGCCGTGTTCCAGCAGGTGCGGACAATCGGCCTTGCCGTCCTCGCCCTCGGGCTCGGCCTCGCGGTCCTGCTCGCGGTCCTGATCACCCGCGGCGTAACCCGCGGCATCGCCTCCGTGGTCGGGCCGATGCAGGCGCTGGCCGCGGGCGACCTTTCGGTCACGATCCCGCATCAGGGCCAGCGGACCGAGATCGGCACAATCGCCGACGCGGTTCAGATCTTCAAGGCCGGGCTGATCCGCATGCGCGACCTCGAAGAGGAGAGCGCCGCGGCTCGCGCCGGGGCGGAGGCGCAGCGCAAGGCGGCGATGCGCGAGATGGCCGAGCGGTTCGAGGGTGCGGTCGGCGGCGTCGTCAGCCTCGTCTCGTCGGCTGCGGCCCAGTTGCAGGCCTCGGCGCACGGCATGACCGGTGCCGCGACCCGGACCGCCGGCCAGTCGGTCAGCGTGGCCGCCGCGGCCGAGGAAGCCGCCACCAACGTCAACACCGTGGCGGCCGCCGCCGAGGAGCTGGGCGCCTCGGTGCAGGAGATCGGCCGGCAGGTCAGCGGCTCCTCGACGCTGGCCCAGGCGGCAGTGGGAGAGGCGGCGCAGACGGCGGCCCATGTCCGGGCGCTCAGCGCGGCCGTCTCCAAGATCGGCGACGTCGTCACCATGATCACCACCATCGCCGGGCAGACCAATCTGCTCGCGCTCAACGCCACCATCGAGGCGGCCCGCGCGGGCGAGGCTGGCCGCGGCTTTGCGGTGGTGGCCGCCGAGGTCAAGGAACTCGCCAACCAGACCGCGCGCGCCACGGAGGAAATCTCCGGCCAGATCGGCCGGATTCAGGAGACCACCGGCCACGCGGTCTCGGCCATCGGCAGCATCACCGGGCGCATCGAGGAGATCAGTTCGGTGGCGGCCTCGATCGCCGCGGCGGTGGAGCAGCAAGGTGCGGCGACCCAGGAGATCGTGCGCAACGTCGCCCAGGCGGCGATGGGTGCGGGCGAGGTGACGAGCAACATCACGGGCGTGGCCCAGGCCGCCGAGGAAGCCGGGGCGACCGCTGCCGAAGTGCTCGCCGCTTCTTCCGAGCTGTCGCGCCAGTCCGAGCACCTCTCGGCGGAAGTCGGCCGCTTCCTCGCGAACGTGCGCGCCGCCTGAACTGTACCTCGAAAACGACAGAGAAATTCGTGGGCGCGGCCGAGGCCGCGCCCATGCTCGTTTTACGGCCTCAGATGGGGGTTAGGTCGGCGTTGCCCGCACCGGTTCGGCCTCCTATGGTCGCGCCGCCAGCATGAGCCCGCGATGACCCGCCCCGACGACAACCTTCTACGCCTGCCCGAGGGCAGCGCGCTGCCCTACCGCCCCTGCGTGGGCGTGACCCTGTTTCATCGTGACGGCCGCGTCTTCATCGGCCGGCGCAAGCGCGAGGCGGGCCCCGAGCATGTCGACGGCGATCTCGCGTGGCAGATGCCGCAGGGCGGGATCGACGAGGGGGAAGAGCCCCTCGCCGCGGCCCTGCGCGAACTCCACGAGGAGACCAACGTGCCGGCCGACGCCGTCACGCTGCTCGGCGAAACCCGCGACTGGCTCGCCTACGACCTGCCGCCGGCGGTGATGAAGCAGGCCTGGAAGGGTCGCTACCGCGGTCAGCGCCAGAAATGGTTCGCCTTCGGGCTCACCGGGAATGAATCGGCGATCGACGTGGACGCCCCCGGCGGCGGCCATCACAAGCCCGAATTCGAGGCGTGGCGCTGGGAGCGGCTGGAGGCGCTGCCGGACCTCATCGTCCCCTTCAAGCGTCCGGTCTACGAGGGCGTCGTCGCGGCCTTCTCCGGGCTGACGGGCTGGCATGGCGCCGGGGACAATGGGACCGGGGACAACCCGGCATGATCCAACCGCGCATCCGCGGCTGATCCGATGCGGTGGTGGCTCATTCCCCTTCTCGCGGTGGCGGCTTGGTTCGCCTACACGCTGACGCCGTTCTGGTCGCTCTACGGCTTCGCCGCGGCGGTGCAGGCGGGTGATGCGGCGGCGGTGGAGCAGCGCGTCAACTTCCGCACGCTGCGCCTATCGCTCGCCCGGCAGATCAGCGCGGCCGTCAAGGCCGACAGCAACGCCCTCGATCCCCGCGAACGGCAGCGCATCGCCGACGCGGCGGCAGCTGTCGCGCTCCCGATCATGGAATCGGCGCTGACGCCGAAAGCCGTGATCGACCTCCTCGACGATGGCTGGCCGCAGGGCGCCGACCTCGCCGCGCCGGCCGGCCGGCATGAACGGCGCGACGGCCTGCGCATCCCCGATCTCAAGCGGCTGCTGCGCTACTATCTCGCCGCCGACATGCGCGGCTTCCGCTCCGTGCTGGTTGCCGTGCCGCCGGACCGGCCCCGCCACGAGCAGTTCCGCATCCGCCTGCGCCTGCGCGACTGGGGCTGGCGCCTCGTCGATATCGAGCTGTCCGACGACCTGCGCCGCCGGATCGGCGAGAAGGCCGCCGCCGCCGCCGCTCGGCTGCGCGAAGGCCGCACGAACCCCGACAAGACCGGACCGGATGCCTCCCCGCATCGCGAGCCGTGAGTGACCCGGTCGCACGCCCACGAAAGACTCTGGCTTTTAATCCATCGCTCCATAGGTGAACCGCCACGAGAGCCGTTTGCGATCTGATGGCATCAGGCCGGCGTCTCTCGATCTTTCGTCTCAGCGCGCTTTCGTTCGCCGAACCGGCATCCACTTCGTCGGAAAGCGCTCTGACGGCCCCGCTTCCCGGAGCACATTCGTGAGCCAGCCCGCCGCCCAGCCCTCGGAAGCGAGCCGATCGGAGTCCGGGCCGGGCCGTCGCCTCGGGGCGGGCCTGCTGATCGCGACCCTCGGCGTCGTCTACGGCGATATCGGCACGAGCCCGCTCTACGCCCTCAAGGAAGCGGTGCGCGCCGCGAGTCCGGGCGGTGATCCGAGCCCGGTCGCGGTGACCGGCGCCGTCTCGCTGATCCTGTGGGCGCTGATCCTCGTCGTCTCGCTGAAATACGCGGTGCTGATCCTGCGGGCCGACAACCGTGGCGAGGGCGGCATCGTGGCGATGCTGGCGCTGCTCGGCGCCCGCCACGCGCAACCCGGCTCGCGGCAGGCGCTGCTGCTCGTGGTCGGCCTCGTCGGCGCCGCCCTGCTCTACGGCGACGGGGCGATCACCCCAGCCATCTCGGTGCTCTCGGCGGTCGAGGGCCTGCGGGTCGATGCGCCCGCCCTCGACCGCTTCATCGTGCCGATCACGCTGGTGATCCTCGTCGGCCTGTTCCTCGTCCAGCGCCGGGGCGCGGCCTTCATCGGCAAGATCTTCGGGCCGGTGATGCTGGTCTGGTTTCTCGTGCTGGCCGCACTCGGCCTCGGCGGCATCGTGCAGGCGCCGCAGATCCTGGCGGCGGTCAATCCGCTGCGCGCGGTCGAGTTCACGGCGCATGCCGGCCTGCATGTCGGCTTCACGATGCTGGGCGCGGCCTTCCTCGCGGTCACCGGCGGCGAGGCAATGTATGCCGATCTCGGCCATTTCGGCGCGCGGGCGATCCGCGTCGCGTGGTTCGTCCTCGTTCTGCCGGCGCTGGTGGTCCATTATTTCGGGCAGGGCGCGATCCTGCTGGTCGATCCGTCGGCGGCCGAGAACCCATTCTACCGCCTCGCGCCGGGCGTCCTGCATTACCCGCTGATCGGGCTGGCGACGCTTGCCGCCGTCATCGCCTCGCAGGCGGTGATCTCGGGCGTGTTCTCGCTGACCCGGCAATCAATCCAGCTCGGCTTCCTGCCGCCTCTGCACATCGTCCACACCGCGTCCGACGAGAGCGGCCAGATCTACGTGCCGCTGGTGAACTGGCTGCTCGCCGCCGCCACGCTCTCGGCCGTCCTGATCTTCCGCTCCTCCGACGCGCTGGCCGGGGCCTACGGCATCGCCGTGTCGCTGCTGATGGCGATCACCACCCTGCTCGCCGGCCTCGTCGCCCGCAAATGGGGCTTCGGCCTGCCCCTCGTGCTCGCGGTCAACGGCTTCTTCCTCGTGATCGACCTGATCTTCCTCTCGGCCAACAGCGTGAAGCTGTTCGAGGGCGGCTGGTTTCCGCTGCTGCTGGCGGGCATCATCGCCTTCCTGATGCTGACCTGGCGCAAGGGCCAGCTCTGCCTGGAACAGGCGCGCGTGGATCTGCGCCCGCCGGAGGCCCGCTTCCTCGAAAGCCTGCGCCACAATCCGCCGACAACCCTGCCGGGCTCGGCCGCCTTCCTGTCCTCGGCGACCGAGGGCATCCCGCTGCCGATGATGCGCTTCGTCGAGCGCCTGGGCGCGCTGCACGCCCGCGTGCTGATCGTGACCGCTCTGTTCGAGGAGACGCCGACCGTGCCGCGCGAGGAGCGCGCCCGCGTCACCGAGATCACCCCCGACATCCGCCGGGTGGTGCTGCATTACGGCTTCATGCAATCGGCCTCGATCCCCGAGGGGCTGGACTGCGCCGTCGGCGCCGGCCTCCTTCCAAAGGCGTTCGCGGAGGATCTCACCGTCTTCGTTGGCCACGAGACGATCATCCCCGTCTCCGACCAGCGCGGCATGTCGGATTGGCGCGAGGCGGTCTTCGCGGTGATGCAGAACAACGCCGAGCGCACCGGCGCCCATTTCTGCGTGCCGGCGCGGCAGGTGATCGAGATCGGCACCGAGATCGAGATCTGAAGGGGGGTTACTCGTCCGCTTGCCCCTTGCCGGTCACCCGGAGCTGCGAGGCGACGCATTCGCGGACCGCATCCTCGATCTTGGCCTTCTGCGAATTGGAATAGCCCGCCACCTCGTCGATGCATTTGACGAAGTAGCCCGCGGTGAAACTCTCATTGACCGACACGAATGACTTGCCGAAGCGGGTCGCGAGTTGGAGGCGGTCCAGGGCCGAGCTCTGCTTCCAGGCCTCCAGCGTGTCGGTCATCGACAGGGCGCTGGCGGCACAGGGCACGAGGGTCGCGGCAAGGAACAGGGCGGAGAAGCGGCGCATCGTACCAAAACCTCCCGAAGGTCTTTTCTGGTTTTCCCACTCAGATCTTCCGATCACTCCGCCTCGATCCTGCAATCGAGCGGGAAATGTCGGATGATCGCGCCAGATAAACCCTTCGGGATTGTCGGACAGCCGAACAGCCGGATCGCTCTTCTTATTTTGCTCTGAGAGTTCTGAGAATCCCGGCTGCGATGAGCACGCCCGCTGTCCTCACGGTCGCCAATCCGAAAACCCAGCCACACCATGGATCAGGCGCCGGTGGCGCGCAGTCTCGCCGAACGGAGCAAGCTCCCAGGTCCAGGCCCGCTCGGAGCTTCCAAGCGATACGCCGTAGAGAAGGTCGTGCCGCGCATGGACCTGCCCCTCTCGGTCCTCCTCGGTCTCGTCGATATCGGTGACGAGGCAGACCCGCGCCGTGAGCCTACCCAGGGCGTCGAGATGGCCCTCGACGATCCGCCGGCCGAAGGCGTCGCCGTCCTCCGGCGTCCAGGCTCCAAGGGGACGGCGTGAGGCCTCCAGCCGCTCGACCGGGCGGATCGGCAGTTGCGAGAGCAGGTTGGCCGAGATGACGAGGCCGGTGCGCGGCTCGGCGCAGACCGGCGGCAGGCGGGGGTCGAGATCGCGCGCCGCGCCGGTCATCAGCGCCATCGCGCCGCTCAGATCCGCCGTCAGCGTTTCGACATTGGGATGGGCGCGGATCGCGCGCCGGGCGGGCGCGAGATGCACGGCATCGACCAGCACCACCCGCCGGAAAGCCCCGGCGAGATCCGCCAGCGGTACGTCGAGCAGGAGCCCGGAGCCCAGCACCACGGCGGTGTCGCGCCGTTCGGTGGCGGCGATGGCCGCGCGCATCACCGCCCGGCTCGCCTCCAGATGCGGCGCCCAGGCCCGGCGGCAGCGGCGCGCCCGCGACATCAGCCAGATGCTGTCGCGCAGGTAGCCGAGCCGGCGCTGGGCCCGCGGCGCGGGCGTGGTGAGGAGATGCAGGAGATCGAGCAGCACGGGCGTGGCCGTCCGGCACGGGGCCCGACCTGTCAAGCGGACCGCGTCATGCCATGGTCGCGATGGGCCGCCAGAACGCTGTCCCTTCTCGCCTCGGACGCTCGCTCTCATGGAATCCCGAAGCGCCCGCCTCGCCGCTTCCCTGATCGCGCTCTGCGCCGCCGTCGGCGTCGGGTTCGGCTTCTCCGCCGTATTCGGGCGAACCGGCTCGGTGCCGCTCACGGCCTGGATCATGGCCGCCTATTTCACGAACCTCACCGGGCTCCTCGTCCTCGCGGTGTTCGGCGGGATCGCCCTGCGGGTGCCAGCCCTGGCCCAGCCCCGGCTCGTCGCGACGACCGTGCTCGCGACCCTGCTCGTCGGACTCGTGCAGCGGCTGCTGCTCTACGGGGTCAGGACCCTGCGCGGCGGCGACCTCGTCGGCGACATCCTGCTCCACCAAGTGCTGCCGGTGCTGGTGCCGCTGTTCTGGCTCGCCTTCGTGCCGAAGGGGCGCCTCGCAGGACGCGACCTCGCGTTGTTTGCGAGCTACCCGCTGCTCTACCTCGGCTACACGCTCCTGCGCGGCGCCTATGACGCGCGCTATCCCTACCCGTTCCTCGATGTGGGGAAGATCGGCTGGGGCCCGGTCGCGGCCTATGCCGGGGCGATCGCGGCGGCCTTCCTCGGCGTCGGATGGGCGCTGGTTCTCCTCGACCGGCGCCTCGCACGGCGCAGGGCCGTGGCGGGATGAACCGCTACCCCTCGAACAGAGTCGCGATCTCGCCCGGCCCCAGGATCCGGAATTCCCCCGCCGGCAGATCGGCCGGAAGCGCCAGGCCGCCGACACGGTCGCGGTGGAGCGCATCGACATGGTTGCCGAGCGCGGCGAACATCCGCCGGACCTGATGGTAGCGGCCCTCGTGCAGGGTCACCGTGCAATGGGTCGGGTCGTCGGTCTCCATCTCCACCGGCAGGAGCGGCTTGTCCTCGCCCTCCAGCATCATCTCGCCCGAGGCGAGGATCGCGGCCTCGTCGCCCTGGAGCGGGCGGGCCAGCGTCACCCGGTAGCGCTTGGAGACCTTGGCCTTCGGCGAGATGATCCGGTGCAGGAGTGCGCCGTCATCGGTCATCAGCAGGAGGCCCGAGGTCTCCTTGTCGAGGCGTCCGACGGTGGAGAGCGCCGGATCGCGCCGCCGCCAGCGCTCGGGCAGCAGGCTGTAGACCAGCGGCCCGACCTCCTTGTGCGAGCAGGTGACGCCGAGCGGCTTGTGCAGCATCAGACAGACGCCCGGCAGCGGATCGAGCGCATCACCCTGCACCGTCATCCGGGCGGAGAGATCGGGCTCCAGCGGGATGCGCTGCGAAGCGTCCCGCAGGGCCTGCCCGTCGAGGCGGACGAGACCGGCGCGGGCCAGTCCCTCGACCTCCCGGCGCGAGCCGTAGCCGAGATTGGCCAGCAACCGGTCGAGGCGGAGCGCCTTCATTTGCGCGCCTCGAACAGCTTGTAGCCCCCCTCCGTCGCCAGCGTCGTGACGGTTCGGAAGGCGGCGCGCAGGGGCGCCTCATAGGGCAGGTGGGTGTTGGCGACGAGATAGAGCGTTCCGCTCGGCCGCAGCACCGCCGCCGCGCGGGTGATGAAGGTTTGGCCGAGCGCCTGATCCTCGGCGCCGCCATCGTGGAAGGGCGGGTTGGTGACGACGAAGTCGAGGCCCGACAGGGCCGGCTCGGCGCTGCGCAGGTCCGCCCAGTGCAGGGTCGCGCCCGGCTCGCCGACGTTGCGGCAGGCCATCTCGATGGCGCGGCGGTCGATGTCGATTAGGGCGAGCGACGCGACTTTCGGCGATTTCAGCACCGCGCGGGCCAGGATGCCGAGGCCGCAGCCGAAATCGGCCCCGCGCCCGGAGAGAGCGGGCAGGTGGCGCAGCAGCAGGGCGCTGCCGGGATCGAGCCGGTCCCAGGAGAAGATGCCGGGCTGCGTGCAGAGCGCGAGGTTGTCGATGTGGCGCGGCGCGCCGCCCGCCAGAGCGGTCTCGATGCCGGCGGGCATTTCGGGACGCGTCGCCGTGCAGATGCGGTGGTGGCGGCGCGGCTCGTCGGTGACGGCGCAGCCGAAGCCGCGCAGCTCCTTGGCGAGCCGGGTGCCGCCCTTGTCCTTGGGCGCCATCGCCACCAGCCGCCCGCCGGGCTTCACGGCCCGGATCGCGAGTGCCAAGGCGTAGCGCCGCTCCGCCGTGCCGGGCGGGGCCAGCAGCAGGGCGGCATCGAGGCTCGCTTCAGCGACATCCTCCAGCCGCGCCGAGCCGGGAATCAGCGGCGAAACCTGGGCGGCGTCCTCGGGCACCTCCGCCAGATCGGTCGGCGGGAGGCCGTAGAGGATGGCCCGGATGTCGGAGTCGGTATGGGGCATAGGAGTCGGCATTCAGGCTGTGGCCATCGGCATCATGATCCGTCCGGCCCTCGCCCTCATCCTGAGGTGCCGACGCGGAGCGGCGGCCTCGAAGGATCGTCCAGATCCCGCGCGATCCCTGGAGGATCCGTCAAAGCCCGCTCGCACGGGCACCTCAGGATGAGGACGAGGATGGAATGGATGAGGGAATAGAGGTCAGCCGGTTGGGAATTCGAGGCCCATCTCGCGATAGCGCGCGGGATCGTCGGCCCAGTTCTCGCGGACCTTCACGTGCAGGAACAGGTGCACCTTGGCCTCGGCCGCCTCGGTGATCTCGATGCGGGCCGCCTGCCCGATCGCCTTGATGGTCTGGCCATTCTTGCCCAGCACGATCGAGCGCTGGCTCTCGCGCTCGACGAAGATCGTCTGCTCGATCCGCACCGAGCCGTCGGGCCGCACCTGCCACTGGTCGGTCTCGACGGTGGAGCGGTAGGGCAGTTCCTCGTGCAGGCGGTCGTAGATCTTTTCCCGGGTGATCTCGGCGGCCAGCATGCGCAGCGGCGCGTCGGAGATCTGATCCTCGGGATAGAGCCACGGGCTCGGCGGCATCCGGGCGGCCAGCGCCTTGCGCAGGTCGGCGATGCCGTCGCCCTTGAGCGCCGAGATCAGGAAGGTGTCCTCGAACGGCACCATCGCGTTGAGCTTGGCCACCAGTTCGAGCAGGCGCTCGCGGGCGATCAGGTCGATCTTGTTGAGGATCAGGATCTTGGGCCGCTTCACCTCGGGCAGGCGGCGCAGGATGGTCTCGACCTCCTCGTCCACGCCTTTCCGGGCATCGATCAGCAGGCAGATCGCGTCGGCATCCGCCGCGCCGCTCCAGGCGGAATGCACCATCGCCCGGTCGAGGCGGCGCTTCGGGGCGAAGATGCCGGGCGTATCCACCAGCACGATCTGCGCGTTGCCCTCCATGACGATGCCGCGCACCAGCGCCCGCGTCGTCTGGACCTTTCGCGAAACGATCGAGACCTTGGCGCCGACGAGCGCGTTCAGCAGGGTCGACTTGCCCGCATTCGGCACGCCGATCAGCGCGACGAAGCCCGCACGCGTCTCTTCGCGCGGCTGACCCTGCGCGTCCTGCCGCTGTTCCTGCGGGGCGCCGTCTTCGTCAGCCTCGTGTTCCGGCTCGTGCTCAGACATCCGATTCGACCATCCGCGTCTCAACCACTCGATCCATCCTGTCCCTGCGTCCCGCCGATGCCCTCGCGGGCGAGTACGGCGCGGGCCGCCTCCTGCTCGGCGACGCGCTTCGAGGCGCCCTCGCCGTAGCCGGGTTCGATGCCTTCGACCCGTGCCGCGATCCGGAAGACCGGGGCGTGGTCGGGTCCCGAGCGCTCCACCACCTCGTAGACCGGGATCGCGAGGCTGCGCGCCATCGCCCATTCCTGCAAGGCCGATTTCGCGTCACGCCCGCGCGGGGCCGCGGTTTCTTCGCCGGGGCGGAACGCGCGCTGCACGATCGCCCGCGTCGCCTCGTAGCCGGCGTCGAGGAACACCGCGCCGAGGATCGCCTCGCAGACGTCGGCCAGAATGGTCTGGTTGCGCCGCCCGCCGGTCTGGATCTCGCCGGGGCCGAGATTGAGATGCGGCCCGACTTCCCAGGCCTCGGCCACCACGGCGCAGGTCTCGCGCCGTACGAGGCCGGCAAGGCGGCGCGACAGCTCACCCTCCTCCGCGCCGGGCAGCGCCTTGTACAGCGTCTCGGCCACCGCGAGCCCGAGCACCCGGTCGCCCAGGAATTCGAGGCGCTGGTAGCTGCCGACCCGGCCCGACTGGCCGGCCTTGCTCACATGGGTGAGCGCCAGCGGCAGCAGCGTCGGGTCCGCGAAGACATGGCCGATGCGCGCTTCCAGCACCGCGAGGCTCGGTCGCGGGCGATGCGCACGCCGGGCGCGGCTGGAGCGAGCGGCGCCTTCGCCGTCCTCGCTCATCGCCGTCCGCCCCGAGGCAGACCGGCGGATCGTTCCGTCGCTGTCACGTTCGTCAGTAGGTCAGTGAATCGTCGAGAAGATGCGGCTCCAGCGCACGTCCGACGGCCAGCGCCAGATCTGCCAGGCGGGGGTACGCTCGTCGATGGAGAAGAAGATCATCTCGGCACGGCCGACGAAGTTCTCGAACGGCACGTAGCCGACGCTGGCGAGGTCGCGCGAATCGGTGGAGTTGTCGCGGTTGTCGCCCATCATGAAGAAGTGACCGGCCGGCACCGTGTAGACTTCGGTGTTGTCCCAGAAGCCGCGGTCGCCGTCGCGCTCGATCACCCGGTGCGTCACGCCGCCCGGCAGCGTCTCGTTGTACTGCGCGACCTTCACCGTCTGGTCGAAGGCGTCCAGGGTCTCGTAATCGGCGATGCGCTCGCGCTTGACCGGCTTGCCGTTGATGTTGAGCACGCCCTCGATCACCTGGATCTTGTCGCCGGGCAGGCCGATCACGCGCTTGATGTAGTCGGTCGCGTTGTCCTTCGGCAGCTTGAACACGGCGATGTCGCCGCGCTTCGGCTCGGCGGCCCAGACCCGGCCATTCGCCTGGAACGGCAGGTACTCGGAGAGCGGCAGGGAGTATTTCGAGTAGCCGTAGGTGTATTTCGAGACGAACAGGTAGTCGCCGATCAGCAGCGTCGGAATCAGCGAGCCCGAGGGGATGTTGAACGGCTGGAACAGCAGCGTCCGCACCACCAGTGCGATCAACAGCGCCTGAACGCCGACCTTCACGGTTTCCCGGATGCTCGCCCAGGTTCCGGGCTCGGCCGTCCGGATCTCCGTCTTGCCCTCGCGATCCAAGCGCGCGCGTCCCATGCTCATGATTGAAACAGCCTCCGGCCCCGCCGTAAGATCGGCAGCCGCGTCCCAGGTGGCCGTGCTGTCCTGCTGGGCGGCGGGTCTAGACTATGCTGCGCCGCCCCGCAACGCGGAGGATGTGCGGTTACAAACCTATGATGTCGCCGTGATCGGCACCGCCTCGATGATCACGAAGGCTTGCGCGAGGGGCGGTTCGTCGGTCAACGTCAGGTGGAGCCGCGCTTCGTGCCCCGCCGGCACCATGCGAGCGAGGTGTTCCCGCGCACCACCGGTCAGGTTGAGCGTCGGCTGGCCGCTGGGCAGGTTGACCACCTCCATGTCGCGCCAGAACACGCCCTGGCTCATACCGGTGCCGAGCGCCTTGGCGCAGGCCTCCTTGGCGGCGAAGCGCCGGGCGTAGGACGGACCGCGCGCGGCACGCCGGTCGCACTTGCCCCGCTCGCCGTCGGTGAAGACGCGGTGGGTAAAGCGGTCGCCGAAGCGTTCGAGCGAGGACTCGATGCGGCGGATGTCGCAGAGATCGGTGCCGATGCCGAGGATCACGGTTCGGCCTTCCGCCGCGCCCGGTCCATCGCCGCACGCATGTCGTGAACCGCCTGCCGCAGGCCGACGAAGATCGCCTCGGCGATCAGGGCATGGCCGATGTTCAGCTCGCGGATCTGCGGCAGCGCCGCCACGGGGCCGACGCTCTCCACGGTGAGGCCGTGGCCGGCATGGATCTCGAGGCCGAGCCCGGCGCCATGCGCGCTGGCCCGCACGATGCGGCCGAGTTCGTGCGCGATTCGTTTCTGATCGCCCTCGATCACCGCCTCGCAATAGGAGCCGGTATGCAGCTCGACCACCGGCGCTTGGAGGGCGTGGGCGGCCTCCATCACCGCCTCGTCGGGCTCGACGAACAGCGAGACGCGGATGCCGGCCTCCGACAGGGTGGCGATGCGCGGGGCCAGATGCGCGCGGCCGGCGATGATGTCGAGGCCGCCCTCGGTGGTGCGCTCCTCGCGCTTCTCCGGCACGAGGCAGGCGGCGTGCGGCTGCGTGGCGAGCGCGATGCGGACCATCTCGTCGGTCGCCGCCATCTCGAGGTTGAGCGGCACCGGTAGCTTCCGCAACGCCGCGATGTCGGCATCGCGGATATGGCGGCGGTCCTCGCGCAGATGCGCGGTGATGCCGTCGGCGCCCGCCGCCACGGCCTCGTGGGCGGCGCGCACCGGATCGGGCGCGAACCCGCCGCGGGCGTTGCGGACGGTGGCGACGTGATCGATGTTCACGCCCAGGCGCAGGGACGACACGGCTGGCTTTCCGATGCTCGGCGGGATCGAAGGGCTGTCGGTGTAGCGGCTGGCGCCGGTGCTTGGAAGGGTCTGGGGAAAGCTGCGGGACGGATCGCGTTTCACGTCGCCCGGACCCATCGCGGCGTGTAGCTCTGACGCGATGCACAAGTTGCTGATTCAGCTCGGCCTTCGCTTCGACGATCCCCACGAGGAGCAGTCGTTCGTGAGGAGCTTCACGCTCGACGATCTCGGCCGCACGCAGGCCGCGATGGTGCTGGGCGCTTTCGTCTTCTGCTCGTTCTCGGCCATGGACTGGATTCTCAGTCCCGATGCCTGGGCCATGGCCACCGCGCTGCGGCTTGCCGTCGCCGTCCTGGTCCTGGTGCCGGCGACCCTCCTGCTCAGCCGGCCGGACGCCCGGCCTTTCGCGGAATGGATCTACCTCGTCTACTGCGTCGTGCCGGGCTGCATGCTCAGCCTGATCTACGTCTTCCTGCGGCCGAGCTTCGATCACGGCGCAGCGGGGCTGATCGTGGTGATCCTGTTCGTCTCGACGCTGCTGCCGCTGCGGGTCTCCTCGTTCGGGGTGTTCGCCGCCCTGACCTGGACCTGCTTTGCCCTGTTCGAGACCATCGCGACACACGACAATCCCGGCTTAGCCCTCGTGAACAATGCCGAGATCGGCGCGGCCTACGCGCTCTCGCTCTACGGGGTCGGGGCACGGGAGTTTCGCGCGCGGCGCCAGTTCCGGACCACGGGGGAGCTGCAGGTCGAGAAGGAGCGCTCGGAGGCGACCCTGGCCGAACTGCGCGCCGCCCAGGCGCAGTTGGTTCAGGCCGAGAAGCTCGCCGCACTCGGCCAGCTCGTGGCGGGCGTGGCGCACGAGATCAACACGCCCATCGGCCTCGCGCTGACGACCTCGACCGCATTCGACCACGACCTCGCCGAACTGCGTCGGACCGTCGCCTCGGGGCAGATCCGCCGGTCCGACCTGACGCGGAGCGTCGATCGGCTGAGCGAGGGCGCGGGTCTGGTCTTCGCCAACCTGACGCGGGCCGCCGATCTGGTTCAGAACTTCAAGCAGGTCGCGGTCGATCAGGCGACGGAGGACCGGCGCCGCTTCGAGATGCGCCCCTGGCTCACCGAGTTGATGAGCACGCTCGATCCGATCCTGCGGCGCAAGGGCCACGAGGTTCGGCTCACCTGTCCCGACGGCATCCTCCTCGATTCCTATCCGGGCGCGCTGGCGCAGGTCGTCAGCAACCTCGCGCTGAACGCCGTGATCCACGCCTTTCCCGAAGGCCGCACCGGCACGCTTCTCGTCGACGTGAGCCGGCTCGGCGACACGCAGATCCGGATGACGGTGCGGGACGACGGACGCGGCATCCCGCCGGAGAATCGGCAGCGGATCTTCGACCCGTTCTTCACCACCGGACGCGACAAGGGCAGCACCGGACTCGGCCTGCACATCGTCTACAATCTCGTCGTCTCGACCCTGCGCGGACAGATCGCCATCGACAGCGAGGAGGGGGTCGGGACAGGGGTGACGATCGACCTTCCGGTGACGGTGCCGTGACCCTGCCCGAGCTCGCATGCATCCGATGCGGCGGTGCGAGCAGTTGCGTGCGCCGCGTCAATGCCCAGATTGGCCCCGCCGGCCCGACCGGTGGCGAAACGCTCGAGCCCGCATGCACGGCACGTTGTCCCAGCCGGATTCTTCGAAGCCGGTCCCCGCCTCCCGTCTGCCGCTGACCCTCCGGCTGGCCTTGCGCGAGCTGCGCGGCGGGCTCTCCGGCTTCCGGGTGTTCATCGCCTGCATCGCGCTCGGCGTCGCGGCGATCAGCGGCGTCACCTCGATTGCCGCCTCGCTCTCGGGCGGGCTCGGGCGCGAGGGCCGGCGGATTCTCGGCGGCGACATCACCTACAGCCTGATCAACCGCGAGGCGACCCCGGCCGAGCGCGCCGTGCTGGAGGGGCAGGCGCCGGTCTCGGAGGTGGCGAGCCTGCGCGCCATGGCGGTGGCGGGCGATGGCGGCGCGGCCCTGGTCGAGCTGAAGGCGGTCGATCCGAGCTATCCGGCGGTCGGCACGGTCGAGACGGACCCGCAGGCGCCGGTGCAGGATCTCATCGCCGAACGGGACGGCGTTTTCGGCGCGGCCGCCGATCCGGCGCTGCTGACCCGGCTCGGGCTCAAACCCGGCGACCGGGTGACGCTCGGCGGCTTTCCCATCGAGATCCGCGCCGCCCTCGTCTCCGAGCCCGACCGGATCGGCTCCGGCATCGGCTTCGGGCCGCGCCTGCTCGTCTCGCTCAGCGCGCTGCGCGCCACCGGCCTGATCCAGCCCGGCAGCCTCAACCGCTTCACCTACCGCCTGCAGATGCCCGGTGCCGACGACGCGCGCCTGACGGCCGTCAACGCGGCGGTGCAGAAGGCGCTGCCCGAGGCCGGCTTCGAAATGCGCGCGCGCGACAACGCCGATCCGCGCTTCGCCAAGGGCATCGAGCGCTTCACGCAATTCCTGACGCTCGTCGGGCTGACCGCGCTCATCGTC
Organism: Methylorubrum sp. SL192; assembly: GCF_026672325.1. Classification (NCBI taxonomy): domain Bacteria; kingdom Pseudomonadati; phylum Pseudomonadota; class Alphaproteobacteria; order Hyphomicrobiales; family Methylobacteriaceae; genus Methylorubrum; species Methylorubrum sp. SL192. Next base: position 1,468,919 of record NZ_JAPPQV010000003.1, on the reverse strand, counting down.
GGCGGGGTCGGCGTGGCGAATGCCGCGCGCGCCTTCGTCGATGGCAAGCAGGCGTCCATCGCCACCCTCAAGAGCGTCGGCGCGCCGGGCTCTCAGGTGGTCGCGCTCTACCTGATCCAGGTGATGCTGATCGCTGCGATCAGCACCGTGCTCGGTCTCGCCGTCGGCGCAGCCCTGCCGTTCCTCCTCGACATCGCACTCCGCGACCAGCTTCCGCTGCCGCTCAACCCCGAGATCGCCCCGGCCCGCCTCGCGCTCGCCGCCGCCTACGGGTTGCTGACGGCGCTCGCCTTCGCGATCCTGCCGCTCGGGCGCGCCCACGACGTCTCCGTGGCCGGGCTGTTCCGCGATGCCGTCGATCCGGCCGCGCGCCGTCCGCGCTGGCGCTATCTCGCCGTGCTCGCCGCCGCCCTGCTCGCGCTCGCGGGCCTTGCCCTCGTCACCGCCTTCGACCGGAAGGTCGCGCTGATCTTCATGGCGGCGGCCGCCCTCGCCTTCGGCGGCCTGCGCCTCGTCGCCGCGGGGCTGATGGCGCTGGCCGCGCGTCTGCCGCGGCCGAAGGGGATGGTGCCGCGCATGGCCTTGGCCAACCTCCACCGCCCCGGCGCGCTGACCCCGGCGGTGGTGCTCTCGCTCGGCCTCGGCACGACCCTGCTGGTGACGCTCAGCGCCATCGACAGCAACATCACCCGCGCGCTCGAAAGCTCGCTGCCGGGCCGCGCCCCGAGCCTGTTCTTCCTCGACGTGCCCTCGCGCGAGGCGGACGCCTTCTCCGCCTTCCTCGGCGCCCGCGCGCCCGATGCCAAGATCGAACGGGTGCCGATGATGCGCGGACGGATCACGGCGCTGGACGGCGTACCGGCCGGGCAGATCAAGCCGCCGGAGGACGCCGCCTGGGTGCTCGACGGCGACCGGGGCATCACCTACGCGGAGACCCCACCCGACGGCTCGTCGATCGTCGAGGGCGCGTGGTGGAGCGCGGACGAGGGCCGGACGCCGCTGGTCTCGTTCGATCTCGAACTGGCGCGCGCCCTCGGGCTCAAGGTCGGCAGCACCGTGACCGTCAACGTGCTCGGCCGCCCGATCACCGCGCGGGTCGCCAACCTGCGCAAGATCGAGTGGCGCTCGCTCGGCATCAACTTCGTGATGGTGTTCTCCCCCGGCACCTTCCGCGGCGCGCCGCATGCCGACCTCGCGACCCTGACGCTGCCCAACGGGCCCGACCCGAAGCTGGAGGCGGAGGTGGTTCGCGATGCCGCGAAAGCCTTCCCCTCGGTGACGAGCGTGCGGGTGAAGGACGCGCTCGATGCGGTCAACGACCTCGTGCACAAGCTGGTCCTGGCGATCCGCGGCGCCAGCGTCGTCGCGGTGCTCGCGAGCCTGCTGGTTCTGGCCGGGGCGCTCGCCGCCGGCCACCGCGCCCGGCTTTACGACGCCGTGGTGCTGAAGGTGCTCGGCGCCACGCGGATGCGCCTGCTCTCGGCCTACGCCCTGGAATACGGCGCCCTCGGGCTCATCACCGCGCTATTCGGCATCCTGGCCGGCTCGGCCGCGGGTTGGGTGATCGTGTCCCGGGTGATGCGCCTCGACTTCGCCCCCGACCCCATGGGCGCGCTTGCGGTCGCGGCCTTCGCGGTGGTCTTCGCGGTGGCCGTGGGCCTGACCGGCACATGGCGCATCCTGGGACAGAAGCCGGCTGCCTATCTCCGTCAGTTCTGAAAACGCATCGTCACGATTGAACGAAGGTTTTCATCCCGCTCGAACAACAAAAATCTTCGTTATCCAGGAAGGTTGAAAACGCGGCCGTGCGCTGAAGGCCCACTTGTTTATGGTTCTTCAAGCGAACATATTCGAGCATGAGGCGCGCCCGGTGCGCCAGGGGTCGCGCGTGGACCCCGTCACAACTCCGCGCCGAGAGGTTTCAAGGGAAACTTTCATGGCATTCGACAACAGCCCGTTCCGTGCCGGCGCCCAGCCGCAGGGGTACGCCGGCTCTCAGGTCGAAGTCGACCAGGGCCTGCGCAGCTTCATGCTGGGCGTCTACAACAACATGGTCGTCGGCCTCGGGATCTCGGGTCTCGTGGCGCTCGCCCTCAACATGGCCGCCGTCGCGCAGACCGGTGCCGGCCGTCTCGCTCTGACCCCGTTCGGGCAGTTCCTCTACACCAGCCCCTTCAAGTGGGTGCTGATGCTGGCGCCGCTCGCCTTCATCTTCGTGTTCTCGTTCCGGATGGACCGCATGTCGGCCTCGTCCGCACGGATGATGTTCTGGGCCTTCGCGGCGGTGATGGGCGCCTCGATGTCCACCCTGCTGCTCGTGTTCACGGGCGCCAGCGTGGTGCGGGTGTTCTTCATCACGGCGGCGACCTTCGCGGGCCTGAGCCTCTACGGCTACACCACGAAGCGCAGCCTGTCGGGCATGGGCTCGTTCCTGATGATGGGCCTGATCGGCATCATCATCGCCTCGCTGGTGAACCTCTTCCTGGCCTCTTCCGCGCTTCAGTTCGCGATCTCGGTGCTCGGCGTCCTCATCTTCGCCGGCCTGACCGCTTTCGACACGCAGAAGCTCAAGGAGATGTACCTCTACAGCGGCCTCGATGCCGAGGGTGCGGCCAAGATGTCCGTCAACGGCGCCCTGACGCTGTACCTGGACTTCATCAACATGTTCCAGTTCCTGCTCTCGCTGCTCGGCGACCGCCGCTAAGCGACGACGCAGCGACCGAAACGAGAGAAAGCCCCGGCCGAAAGGCCGGGGCTTTTTCGTGCGCGCATTGGCTGGGGCGCCGGCTCCGTATCCCCGCGGGCCGCACGGCTCGGGGCTAGGGGGTGGCGCGTTACGGACGAGACTCGGGATGAGAAACCGTCAGCGGCGCTCTTCCACCGCCTCGCACACCAGGGGCGGCGGCGCCTCGACACCGCGCCAGCGGCCATAGGACCAGGGCCGGTGCCAGGCGGCCCGCTCCGGCAGGTGTCCGGGAACCAGATCGATGCCGTGCGTACCGAACGGGCCGCAGCGGCAGATGCGGGCAAAGCCGATCCATCCACCGGCCCAGAGACCGTGCCGCTGGATCGCCTCGTCGGTATAGGCCGAGCAGGACGGCCAATGCCGGCACTGGCGGCCGATCAGCCCGGACAGCGTGAGCTGGTAGGCGCGGATCGCTCCGTGCGCCGCCCGGCGAACCACGCGGCTGTCGGCTCCCTCTCGTCGCATCGTCCTCTGTCCAAAAAACCGGTGCCTGCCGTCCGGGACGCGGCTCAGGCCGCCTCGGGCGAACCAGCACCCTTACCGGAATCCTTGCGGGCGGCGATCTGGTCGAGCGCGTCCACCACGGCGTCGAAGGTCAGGAGCGTGGAGGCGTGACGGGCACGAAAGTCGCGCACCGGCTCCAGCACGGCGAGATCGGCCCATTCGCCCTCCGGCGCGGGGCCGTTCTCCTTCAGCATCGCCCGCATCCGGGCGCGCACCGCGCGCAGCTCCTCGGCCGTCGCGCCGACGACGTGGCGGGCCATCAGCGAGGAGGAGGCCTGCCCGAGCGCGCAGGCTTTCACGTCGTGGGCGAAGTCGGCGACCGTGACGCCGTCCGCATCCAAACTGAGATCGACGGTGACGATCGAACCGCACAGCTTGGAATGGGCTGTGGCGGTGGCATCCGGTGTCGCCAACCGGCCGAGGCGAGGAATATCGGCGGCCAATTCCAGGATGCGGCGGTTATAAATGTCGTCGATCATCGCTGACACGCCTTTCGCGGCGCCTGTTCGAGTGAGGTCGCAGGATTCGTTGCGCCAGATACGCATGCCATGCATTGCGCGACGGCGCGATTGCGACGATATAGGCGCGACACCGCCATTCCGCGAGAATGGTACCGTCGACCCCGGTCACGCCCTGGCCCAGGATTCGGATCGTTCGAGGGCGTCGGCACTTGAACGTTTAAGACGCCCGGACGGATCGACGATGTACGCCAAGCCCGACAGCACCACCCTGAAGGCGCGTTTGGCGAAGGCCGGAGATGCCATGGATGCCGCTCTCAAATCCCTGTCCTACGGCATGAGCGACGACGAACGACGCATGAGTGCCGTGGGCCTGCAAGGAATGCGCGGCGCCAACGATCCGGGCCGTCCCGACATCACCCCCGATATCGCGCCCCTGCCCGAATCGGCCCAGCGGGTGCCGAACGAGGTGGCGCTCGGCCGTCCGAGCCGGCAGGAGGCGGAGGCCGCCGTGCGCACGCTCCTGCGCTGGGCCGGCGACGACCCGACCCGCGAAGGGCTGATCGAGACCCCCGCCCGCGTGGTGAAGGCCTACGAGCAGATCTTCGGTGGTTATCGCGCCGACGCGGACGCGCTGCTGGAGCGGGTGTTCGAGGAGGTCGAAGGCTATTCCGACGCCGTGCTGGTGCGCGACATCCCGTTCTACTCCCATTGCGAGCACCACATGGTGCCGTTCATGGGGCTCGCCCACATCGCCTACTACCCTACCAAGGGCGTGGTCGGCCTCTCCAAGCTCGCCCGCGTGGTCGATGCCTTCGCCCGTCGCCTGCAGACGCAGGAGACCATGACGGCGCAGATCGCCGACACGATCGAGAGCATCCTTCAGCCCCGCGGCTGCGCCGTGATGATCGAGGCCGAGCATCTCTGCATGGCGATGCGCGGCGTGCAGAAGGCCGGCGTTTCCACCATCACCACGCAGTTCCGCGGCGTCTACAAGAACGATGCGTCCGAGCAGGTCCGCTTCCTGACCTTCGTTCGGAACCAGAAGGGTTGAGGCCCACGAGCCTCCGACCATGACCGAACCATTCGCTTCCCCCGGCACCCGCGCCGAGGTCGAGGAGGGCGCTAGGCTGACGCCGCGCTTCGGCCCCGACGGACTCGTGGCTTGCATCGCCGTCGATGCGGGAGATGGGCGCGTGCTGATGCTCGCGCACATGAACGCCGAGGCGCTGGCCCGTACCCTGGAGACCGGCGAGGCGTGGTACTGGTCGCGCTCCCGCGGTGAACTCTGGCACAAGGGCGCGACCTCGGGGCAGATCCAACGGGTCGTGGAGATGCGGGTCGATTGCGATCAGGACGCGCTCCTGATCCGGGTCGAAGTGGGCGGCGACGGCGGCTGCTGCCATACCGGCCGCCGCTCCTGCTTCTACCGCGTGGTCGAGCGCGACCCCGCGAGCGGCGCCGTCAACCTCGCTCCGGCCGACCCGGATCGATGAGGATCGAGGCGTCCCGTTCCGCGGTGTCCCATTTTCCGGACGGGACCGTGGAACCGGTGGTGCCGCGTTTCCGCTCCCCCCGCATCGGTCTCGCCCTCGGCGGCGGCTCGGCCCGCGGCTGGTCGCATATCGGCGTGATCGAGGGATTGGAGGAGGCCGGGATCTTCCCCGAAGTGGTTGCGGGCTGCTCCATCGGTGCCGTCGTCGGCGGGGCCTACGCCGCGGGCCGCATCGGTGCCCTCAAGGCGTTCGCGCTCTCGCTCACCCGGCGCCGGGTGGTCGGCCTGCTCGACCCGCGCATCACCGGATCCGGCCTGATCGCGGGCGAGCGCCTGCGCCGCCGCCTCGCACGCGAACTCGACGGTTTCCGCATCGAGGATCTGCGCCTCGCCTTCGCCAGCGTGGCGACCGAACTCGGTACCGGCCACGAGGTGTGGCTGTCCCGCGGTCCCGTGGTCGAGGCAGTGCGGGCGTCCTACGCCATCCCCGGTATCTTCCCACCCGTCGCGCTCGAGGGGCGCCTGCTGATGGACGGGACGCTGGTGAATCCGGTGCCCGTGCGCCTCGCCCGCGAACTCGGCGCCGACCTCGTCATCTGCGTGAACCTCGCCTGCGAGACGCGCGCGCCCGCGACGGTGATCCGTCCCGAGCGGGACGATCCCCTGTTCGACGCTCCCGACGAGCCGGTCGAGCGGGCGATCGAGCAGACGCTGGAGGCCACCGTGCGCCGCCGGGGCCGTTGGGCCCTGCTCAGCGGCGCGAGCCGGCGCCTCATGGGCCGCCGCCGCAGACCGGAGCCACCGCCCTCCGTCGGCCGGCCGAGCCCCGGCGTCGCCCGCGTCATGCTCGACGCGTTCAACATTACCCAGGACCGGATCTCACGGGCACGGCTCGCGAGCGAACCGCCGGACGTCGCGATCCGGCCGCTGCTCGCCGAGTTCGGGCAGTTCGAGTTCCACCGGGCGGCCGATGGCATCGCCCTCGGCCGGCAGGCGGTGCGGGCGGCACTGCCTGAGATCCGGCGCATGATCGAGAGCGCGGCGGCGCGCGGTTGAGGCCGCCGCGGGTGGTGCAGGCGCGAGACCCGAACCGAAGTCAGGCCTGAAGTCAGGCCATCGTGATGTAGTCGCGCATCGCCTGATGCTCGGCTTCGACGGTGGCGATGCGCCGCTTCACCACGTCGCCGATCGAGACGACGCCGACGAGACGCCCTTCCTCCACCACCGGCAGGTGGCGGAAGCGGCCTTCCGTCATCGTCTCCATCACGTCCTCGATGCTGGCGCGCCGGGTGCAAGTCACGACCTTCGTGGTCATGTGATGCGAGATCGGGCGGTCGAGGGCCGAGGCCCCTTCGCTGGCCAGGGCCCGCATCACGTCGCGCTCGGACAGAATGCCGATCACGCGGCCCTCGGCATCGCCGATCACGAGGGCACCGATCCGCTTTTCGGCCAGCAGGTGGATCGCCTCGTCGATGGTGCGATGCGGCGGCAGCGTGACCACCGAGTCGCCTTTCTCTGCCAGGATACGCGCAACGGTCATGAAGTCTCCTCCCAAGGGTGACCGCACCGTCAGCCCGCGGTGCGGGAGCGGATGTGACCGGGTTGACCCCGGTTCTTCCCTGGCGAGTGTGTGGCGCCTTGGTCGCGCTGGCAAGCGTCGGACGAGGCTCTATTGTTCATGAAAGAACAAAAATTCTGAAGAAAAATTCACTTCCGCCATGCGGGGGGGCCCGACCGCAGAGCGCCTGCGATCCGGCCCCGATGCGCCGGCCGGATCGGCGAGGCGTTGCACGGCACCGACGCGTCGGCCGCGGACAGCGCGCAACAAAATAGCCGACCCCGAGGGCGGAGCGCCATCGGAGCCGGCTTCGGGTCGTGCGTTCAGCGCGCGAGAGGCGTCTCTCAGCGCCCGTCGGCCTGACGCCGGGTGATGAGGGTCCGGTTCGGCTCGGCCTCGGCCTTGTTCTGGAGGAACGGGACGATGATGCGCAGCCAGCCGCGGGTTTCCTTGCCGCCGTAATTGCGCTCGGCCACGTCGCGGGTGACGTAGCTCTGCACGTTCATGAAGCCGAAATTGTAGCCGACGAGGCCGCCGACCGCGATCTGCCCCTGCTGCCGGTAGCCGACGACGTTGGTCGCGAGATCGACCGAGCCGAAGGCCACAGGGCCGACCTGCCACTTGCCGAACTTCTTGGTCACGGTGAGGTCAAGGTTGAGGTAGTCGGGATAGAGCACGCCGTTGGGCGAGCGCGGCTCCAGGATGTGGCCGTAAAGCAGGTTGCCCGTGATGGCCCAGTCGTTGGCCGCGTAGGTGAGCGCGAAGCGGTGGCTCAGCGAGGGCGACTGGGTCAGGAAGCGGGTGTCCCAGGGAAGGTAGCCGCCGAGAAGGTAGCTGACGCCGACGCCGGCGCCGAGATCCCAGGCGAGCTGGCCCGCCAGCAGGGGCTGACCCCAGCCGCTGTTGTAGGGGTTGCCGCGCACGCTAGAGGCGGCGATGGGCGCGACGAAGACGAACTGCACCTGCCCGCCGAGAACGGAGAAGGGCGTCGCCCACAGCAGGGTCGGCAGGTTGATGTTGCTCTCGGAATCGAGCGGCGAGGTCTCGCGCACGCCGAAGCTCGAGAGGTTCACGGCGTAGAAGCCCTTCGGGAACGGCGCACCGAACGGCACGCCGACGGTCTGGCCGGGCTGCGCGGCGGAGCCGGCATGGGCGGCGATGCCGCCGAGGCCCCACGCGGTGGCAGTGAGGGCGAGCCCGAGACGGGCGATGACGGCTGCTCGATGTTTCACCGGTGTCCACTCTCCATCAAGAACGAAGCGATCATTTGATGGTTTTGTTTTAATCCGCTTCCGTTCATTTTATCGACGGTCGAGTGGCCGCTTTTATTGCCGCCTCAATTCCAGAAACCTCCAGCGTTGCACCAAAGTCACAGATCGTCTTGGCTGACCTTACAAGTGACTGACAAAACTTCGCTTTATCTCCGACTCCTACTTTCACGGCGGAGACGGCACGGGCGTTCGCGAAACGCCTTTAATGCCGCGCGTGGCGCGCGCCGCGCTCCATCAGCGGCAAGAGGAAGAACCCTGCGGCGAAGCCGCCGAGATGCGCGTCCCAGGCGATCGGCCCTTCGCTGCCCCCGAGCGGCAGGGCCAGGACGCCGAACAGCAGGTTGGTGACGAACCAGACCCCGAGGAACAGCACCGCCGGGCGGTTGCGCAGCAATTCCGGAATCGTCTGCAGCGTCGGCCGCGGCGGCAATTGCCAGGGTGCCCCGGCGACGAAGGACGGCGGAGGCTGGAACACGAAGCGGGCCGCCGCCGCCATGAGGGCCGAGATGCCGGCCGAGGCGCCGACCAGCGGCATCAGGCTGTAGGGATCGACGAAAAGGTGGACCAGGGCGCCGACCACGACGCCGGCGAGCGCCAGCAGGCCGTAGCGCAGGACGCCGTAGCGACGCGCGACCGGGGTGCCGAAGACGGCGAGCCACACCGCGTTGAAGATGAGGTGCACCCACGAGCCGTGCAGCAGGGCGTAGGTCGCGCCGGTCCAGGGCATCGCCGACGGCTCGGCGACGAGGTAGCGGGCGAATTCCTGCCGCGCCGTAGCGATGTCGGGCCTGCCCGCCCCCTCCCCCGCCGCCCGGACGATCTCGGCCGCAGATGCGGGATCGAACGCGGCGGTCCAGCGGGCGGGAATGAAGGCGAGGTTGAGGAGCACCGACAGGTCCAGTTCATCCGGCAGGACGGTGCGGACGACGTGGATCACGGCCAGAACCGCGATCGAGACCGTGACGACTCTCGGCAGGTTGAAGACGGGAACGCGGCCCTGGTGCGGCAGGTCGGGAGAAGCATCCATGCCGCACCATGTCGGGGGGAGGTGCGGCGCCGCAAGGTCCAATCGGCACAGGTTCGGTCAATTGCCGCCGAATTCGTAAATTGCCCGTTAAGGTTAAGGATGGGTTGAGCGAGCGTGCCGGGATGCGACGGCATAGGGTGTGCGGACGAGGACCACGAACGGCGCACGGTGACGCGTTTCGTCCCGTGCCGACCGAAAACCGAGCCCGTTTCAAACCGGGCCGTACCGATGCGGAACATCATGAAGCATCCGACCAGCCGTCAGCTTCACACCTACTGGGACCGGCTGCGCGGAGAGCGGTCCGCGCCCGAGCGCGGTGAGATCGAGCCCGGCGAAATCCGCAACCTGCTCGCCGACAGCTTCATTCTGGAAACCGATCCGGCGCGGCGCTCGAGCGCGGTGCGCCTGGCCGGCACCCGCCTGTGCGCCCTGTTCGGGCGCGAATTGCGGGGAAGCTCCTTCGGCGATCTGTGGGGCGAGCGGCCGCCGGCCTTCTCCGATCCGTGGCAACTCGTCGAAACCGTCACCGGCGATACGGTGGGCGTGGTGGCGGGGCTCACCGGCTTCACCGCGCGGGACGAGACCCTCGATCTCGAACTCCTGCTCCTGCCCCTGCGCCACCGCGGCAAGACCCAGGCCCGCATTCTCGGCGCCCTCAGCCCTCATTGCATCCCGACCTGGCTCGGCAGCCGCCCGATCCTGCGGCTCGAGGCGGTCTCCCTGCGGGTGCTGGAAACGGTCGCGCCGGAGCCTGCCGCGATGCGAACCTTCGTGGACGCCCTGCCCGAGCCCGCCAACGATGCCCGCCCCGTCCGCTTCGGCCACCTGCTGGTTCACGAGGGCGGGCGCAGCAACGCCTGACCATGCGCGGCGCGGAGCCTCGTCCCGGGCGCTGGGCCGGCCTGCCCGGATGGACGGCGCGGCACGACCGCGCTCCCTGTGGCCCGTCTTCGTCGCCCCATCCCGCTTTCGTGACCCGCTCACGATTCAAGTTCGGCGTGTCTGCAAGCCTTTTGTAACCGCAGCGCGGCTATTGATTCGGTTGTGACATCGAGACTGCCGAGCTGACATGACCGAGCTTTCCCGATCCGGGATGGCCCCCACCCTGTCCGACTACGCCGCCGAGCAGCGCCGGCACCAGCGGGTGCGCGCGACTCTGCTCGGTCGCTACATGCTGGCGGACCGGCGCGAATATCCATGCCAGACGGTGGACATGTCCCCCGGCGGCGTCCGCCTGACCTGCGCCGTGATCGGCGCGCTCAACGAGCGCGTGGTGCTGTATCTCGAACAGATCGGCCGGCTCGAAGGGGTGATCGTCCGCCACCCGCCGCGGGGTTTTGCCATGCGGATCAACGCGACGCCGCGCAAGCGCGACAAGATCGCGTCCCAGCTCATGTGGCTCGCCAACCGCGAGAGCCTCGGCCTGCCAGAGGGCCGGACCAACGAGCGCCTCGTGCCGAACCAGCCCGGCGTGACCCTGCGCCTGGAGAGCGGCCGGTTCATCGCCGCCCGGATCATCGACATCTCGATGTCGGGCGTGGCGCTCGCGACCGCCTCGTCGCCGCCGATCGGCGCGCATATCCTGGTCGGCTCCACGCCGGGGCGGGTGGTGCGCTACTTCGAGGGCGGCATCGGCGCCCAGTTCATGCTGCCGATCTCGCCCGACCGTTTTCACGAGGGCATCACGCTCTGACGTGACGGGGGCGACCCCATCGAAGCCCTTGCCGGACCGACACCCCCATCGCGCAGGCCGGCTCCTGAACGGAGTTTTTCGCCGCGTGCGGTCCGAGGTCTGAGGATCACCGGCCCGGGCCAAGGCGCGCGGCTGATCCTGCTCTCCCCAGCCGCCCCCCTCATCCGGATCATCCCAAGACACGTCCTGTCCGCAGCTGAGCGGCGTGACCTGCTCCTCGTCGCGCAACTGCGGGGCGCCGTGGCCGGTGCACTCGTAGGCCGGCGGCATTCAGGGTTTCCCGACCCCTAACGCGATCCCCTGCATTTGCCGCGGATCCGTGAGCCGCAATTCGCCCTCACGCGGGAGCGGATCGTTGCCGGGGCGAATCGATAAAATTGCGCGGATCGGCTTCAGCGCGGCGGAGGAGGTGCGGCGACATCCTGGCCTCGTTCGAAGGAAACGCCACGATGCGCACCACCGGGACGGGTCATTTCAAGTCGGGTCTCCAGATGGGGATGCTGGCGCTTCTGGCCCTCTGCGTCGGCTTCATCGGCGGCGCCGAGGCGCAGACCGCCACCCAGATGGCCGCCCTGCCCGCGACGACCGTCGGCCTCACCCCCGGCGCGGCGGCCAAGCCGATCCTGGCCTGGACCGAGTTCTGCCAATCCTATCCGGCGGAATGCGCCTTCAACCGGGACGAGCCCGCCCGGATCGCCCTCACCCCCGCCATCTGGTCGAGCATCGTCTCGGTCAACCGTCGCGTGAACCGGACGATCGAGCCCATCACCGATCAGGATCATTGGGGCCGCCCCGACCGCTGGGATCTGGCCGAGGACGGCGCGGGCGATTGCGAGGACTTCCAACTCCTCAAGCGCCGGATGCTCGCCGCGGCCGGCCTGCCGCGCCGGGCGATGCGGATGACGGTGGTGATCGACGAGAAGGGCGAGGGCCATGCCGTGCTCACCCTCATCACCGACCGCGGCGACTACATCCTCGACAACAAGACCAACGCCGTGATGCCCTGGCACGAGACCGGCTACGTCTTCATCAAGCGCGAGGGGCAGGACGCCCTGGCATGGGTTTCGCTCGGCGGGGCCAGCTCGCCGGTCACCACGGCGAACCGCTGATCGGCCCTCCGTTTCGCGGTTCGCTCTCGCACGTCTGACGCCGATCGGGCGGGCGGGTGTGACCGGATTACCAGCCTGATCGGGGTTGTCTCACCGTGACACGGATAAGCGGCATTCCGCCTTCATCCTTCCGTCACTTTCGTATTGAGCCGGGCGCCAGCCCGTGCAAGCTTTGCCGGGAAACAGGGGCTGCAGGACGGTCGGCCATGCGGTACGCGGTGCTTCGGAGCGTCGGCGACGGATCGGCGTTCCCCCGCGGGAACGTGAGGCGGCGCCTCCGCCGGGCGGCCCATCTGTCCCTCGTCGGCGCCACGCTGCTGCTCGGCGGCGCCGCAGCGCCGGCCCAGCCGAGCCAAGCCCGCACCGTCGCCAGCCTGCCCGAAGCGGGCACCGCCGCCGATGCCGGCGCGCCGGCCCGGCCCGTGGCCGCCTGGAACGATTTCTGCGCCCGATACCCGTCCGAATGTACGGTCGATCCCTCCGAGCCGGCGCTCGTCGCTCTGACGCCCGCTTTGTGGCACACGCTCACGACCGTGAACCGCCGGGTCAACGCCCGCATCAAGCCGATCACCGACATGGCCCATTGGGGTGTCGTCGATCGCTGGGACTTTCCCGATGACGGCTTCGGCGATTGCGAGGACATCCAGCTCCTCAAGCGCCGGATGCTGGTGGAGCGACGCCTGCCGCGCCGGGCTCTGCGCATGACGGTGGTGATCGACGAGATCGGCGAGGGCCACGCGGTGCTGATGGTGCGCACCGACCGGGGCGACCTGATCCTCGACAACAAGACCAACGCGGTGCTGCCGTGGCAGCGCACCGGCTACAGCTTCATCAAGCGCGAGGGACAGGACGGCCGGGCCTGGGTCGGCCTCGACAACGGCACCTCGCCCGTCACCACCGCCAACCGCTGATCCGGATCGACTTTCGAGCGTTGACGGCCATGCTCCTGCCGCGCTCCGGACCATCCATGAGACGTCCCATCGCCTGCCGGGCCTCGTCGCCTCCCGCCCACTCTCATGTCGGCGGCGCCGCATGACGGTGTCCGCCGCCGCTGCATCACCTGCCCCGGACGGGGGAGCCGAGACCGGCTTCCTCGCCCTGCTGCCGTTGCCCGCGCTCATCCTGGCGGGATCGGAGGCCGGGACGACGATCGCGGGCGTCAACCCCGCTTTGCTGGGGCTGACCGGCTTCGACGAGGCCGCCTTGGTCGGCAGCGGGATCGAGGTGCTCGCCTGCCACCACGGCAGTCACACCGGTTGGACGCCCTTGCGCGAGGCCCTGGCCCGCGGCGCGGCACAGAGCGCCGAGTTGCTGTTCGGCCGCAACGGCGGCGCCTCGTTCTGGGGTGAGATCCACCTCACGGTTCTCCCCGGCGAAGGCTCCCCCCGCTTCCTCGGCCAGATCGTGGACGTGACGCGGCGGCGGGATGCCGAGGACGCCCTCGCCCTGTCGCGGCAGCGGGAGGCGCTCGGCCTGCTCACCAACAGCGTCGCGCACGAGTTCAACAACTTCCTGCAGATCCTGATCGGCTACATCGACGGGCTCAAGCGGCGCCTCGGCGACCGGCCCGAGCCCTTCATCCAGCGGGCCATCATCCGCTCCACCGAGGCATCCGAGCGGGCCGCCGTGCTCACCCGCCAGCTCCTCGCCCATTCCCGGCGGATCGCGCCCGACCTGCGCCCGGTCGATCTCGCCGAGGCGGTGCGGTTCGGGCTCGACCGGCTGCGCCCCACCCTGCCGGCCGGGATCCAGCTCGACCTGTCGATCCCGGACGATCTGCCGCCGGCCCTGTGCAACCCGATCCAGCTCGAACTGGCTCTGGGCCACATCCTCGCCAATGCCTGCGAGGCGATGTCCGGTCAGGGCCGCATCCGCGTGGCGCTGTTCGCCATCGAGCCGGGCGACCGCACGCTCCAGCGCCCGGAGGCCGGGGCCGTCGGTCTCACGGTCTCGGATACCGGGCACGGCCTGTCCCCGGAGATGCTGTCGCGGGCGCTCGCGCCCTTCGCCACCACCCGCGAATCCGGCCGCGGTGCGGGGCTCGCCATCGTGCACGGGCTGATGAAGCGCCAGAACGGCACGATCTCCATCGAGAGCCGGCCCGGCGAGGGCGCGACCGTACGGCTGGTTTTCCCGGCCGCCCGGTGACGCCCGACCCCGCAGGTGCCCGTCTCGAGGCGCCTCGACGCTCGCTTTGCAACATGGGTACGGGCCGAAGCGTGGCGGTTCGTGAGACACTCTTAACTGTTCGAAACTCACCCCTGGATCGGGACTAAAAATCCCGCTCGGACGCCACCATCTTAGGGGGGCAATTGTTCCCCTTCACGCTCACCACGAGGTTTTGACCCATGGCATCCTCCCCCGCGCGCCGTCGGCGCGTCGTGACCCTCCTTGCGCTTGCGGCTTCGCTCGCCCTCGCGGCGCCCGCCGTCGATGCGCGGCCGGGCGGCGGTGGCGGCATGGGCTCGCGCGGCTCGAAGACCTTCAGCGCGCCGCCTTCCACCGCGACCTCGCCGGGCGCGATGGGACCGATCCAGCGCTCGCAGACGAGCCCGAGCCCCGGCTTCAACAATCCCGGCATGGCGGCGCAGAACCGGGGCTCACGCTTCGGCGGCGGCTTTCTCGGCGGCATGCTCGGCGCCGGCCTTCTCGGCGCCCTGCTGGGTGCCGGCTTCTCCGGTGGTCTCGGCGGCATCGGCTCGTTTATCGGCCTGATCTTCCAGATCGGCCTGATCGCCTTCCTCGTGATGATGGCGGTGCGCTTCTTCCGCCGCCGTCAGGAGGGCCAGCCCGCCATGGCCGGCAACGCGCCCCATGCCCGCTCCGGCCTGCCGCCGCAGGGCGGCATGAACCCTGGCGTGAATCCGATGGGTGGTGGTTTGGGCGGCGCCCGTCCGCAGCCCGTCCAGCCGGTCCAGGTCCAGCCGGACGACTTCCAGGCCTTCGAACGCTCCCTTCAGGAGATCCAGAGCGCCTATGGCCGTGAGGATGTGGCCGCGCTGCGGCGTCTCGCGACCCCGGAGATGGTGAGCTATTTCGAGGAAGATCTGCGCGCCAACGCCGCCCGCGGCGTGGTCAACCGGATCTCGGACGTGAAGCTTCTCCAGGGCGACCTGTCCGAGGCGTGGCGTGAGGGCCCGGCGGAGTTCGCCACCGTCGCCATGCGCTTCTCGCTGCGTGACGAGGTGTTCGAGCGCGCCTCCAACCGTCATGTCGAGAACGGCCCGCAGGAGGCCAAGGAGTTCTGGACCTTCGTGCGCGAGCCCGGCGGCCCGTGGCTGCTCTCGGCGATCCAGCAGGGACGGTAACCGTCCCGATCGGTCCAACAAAAAGGGCGTCCGGCGAAAGCCGGGCGCCCTTTTTCTTGTCCGCTCTCTCACATCGGCGGCGTCACAACATCGGCTGTCGCCGCCGAGGGATCGCTTCGCTCCGCCTGCAGCGACGGCGCGTCGCCTAGCCGATCACTCCGTCAGGGAGCGCGCCTCTTCCGGCAGCATGATCGGGATGCCGTCGCGGATCGGGTAGGCCAGCTTGGCGGAGCGGCTGATCAGCTCCTCGCGGGCGGCGTCATATTCCAGCGGCTCCTTGGTCAGCGGGCAGACCAGGAGTTCGAGCAGGCGGGGATCGACCCGGGTCGCTTCGACGGTGGGGGTGGGCGTATCGGCCATGATGTTCGCTTCCGGTGGACGGACTCCGCGACCGCCAAAAGGTCGGGAGCCCTTGTTTTACTGCAGCGTCGGCTCGGAGCCGCTGGCGCGCACCAGCTCCATTTCGGTGACGGCGACGAGCACCTCGGCCCGCGTCTTCAGGTCGGGCGCTTCCAGCATCGCCTGTTTCTCGCGCACGCCGAACGGGCTCATCATGCAGAGCGCGTTGACCAAGGCCTCGTTCGACGCCTCGTCGATGCCGGCCCAATCGACCTGAAGCTCGTTGGCATCGACGAAGTTGCGCAGGGTCTTCAGCACGCTCTCGCGATCGACCGCCTCCTCGCCCGCCCGCGCCTCGAAATCCTGGGCGAAGGCGTCGTAGGAGACTTGGCAGCGGCGATAGGCGGTGGTGACGGAGAGTTCGTTCTCGACCCGGAAGCGGCTGACGCCGGTGAGCGAGATCAGGTAGCGCCCGTCGCCGGTCTCGGCGAACTGGCTGATCCGCCCGGCACAGCCGACCCGATAGAGCCGGGGGCTGAGCAGCGAGCCGGCCCCGTCCGCATCCGGCTGGATCATGCCGATGATCCGCTCGGAGCGCAGCGCGTCATCCACCATGGCGAGATAGCGCGGCTCGAAGATGTTGAGCGGCATCTGTCCCCGCGGCAGGAGCAGCGCCCCCGGCAGCGGGAAGACCGGGATGACGGCGGGGCAATCCGCCGGAGACTTGCAGCTCGGCTGCGGACTCATGCGCGGCTTTCCTGCTGTGGGACCGGATGGGGAGCCCCGCATCCGGCCGCTTCGGTCGCCCCGGCGTTCGCGCGGCGCGTGTGACTCACGAGAACAGCAGCGTCGAGAGCTGGCGGCGTCCCCGGATCGCGGCCGGGTCCATCAGGCCCCAGGCCTCGAAGAACTGGAGCAGTTGCTTGCGCGCCGCATCCTCGTTCCAGCTCCGGTCGGCGCGGGCGATGGCCACGAGCTGATCGACCGCCTCCTCGCGCTTGCCCGCCGCGTTGAGGCCCAGCGCGAGATCGAACCGGGCCTGGAAGTCGTTCGGGTCGGCCTCGATGCGCCTCTGCAGCGCGGCAAGGTCGCCCAGGGTCCCGGCCTGTTCGGCGAGTTCGAGGGCCGCGCGCACGCCCGCGAAGAGCGGGTCGTCGGCCTTGTCCGCCGGCGCCATGGCGAGAACCTGCTTGGCGCTCTCGGTCTCACCGAGTTCGAGCTGAGTCTTGGCCAGCCCGGCGATGGCCTTCAGGTTCTCCGGCTCCTCGCGCAGGACCGCGGCGTAGAGTTCGGAGGCGGCGGGGAGATCGCCCGCGGAGGCGACCGCGGCGGCCTCCTCCAGCACCTGATCGATCTCGGACGGGCCGGCGAGGCGATCGACGAAGGCGCGCACCTCGGATTCCGGCACGGCGCCCATGAAGGCATCCACCGGACGGCCGCGGTCGATCGCGATCACGGCGGGGATCGATTGCAGGCCGAGCTGCTGGCCGATCTGCTGCCAGACGCCGGGATGCTCGTCGATGTTGAGCTTGGCGAGCTTCACCCGGCCGCCCGACGCCCGCACGACCTTCTCGAGGACCGGCGTGAGCTGCTTGCACGGGCCGCACCACGGCGCCCAGAAATCGACGATCACCGGCTGGTTCATCGACTCGGCGATGACATCCTGCCGGAACCCCGCCGTGGTGGTGTCCTTGATGAGGCCGTCGACGGGGGCGCCGGCGGCGGCGTTGGCTTCGAGCATGGAGCCCTCGGAAATTCACAGAACGCACGTCGATGCGGGCAGCGCAGGTTCGTGCGGCGCATCGTTCCGTTACATGGGGCTTGGCGGCGCGGCTGACCAGACGTTTTCGCGTTCGCCGGAGCGCTCTTGCGCCGGACCGGGGCCGGCTCGGCGAAAGAGCGCGTGTCATCACGCGGACGACGCCGCGTGTCCGGTCACCGCACGGCCGGCACGCGCGTCGGGCAGGACCGGCCGTTCAGGGCTTCGGCGGATTAGCCGGGCCGTCCTTCACCCCATCCTTGCCCGGCTCGGCGTCGGCTTTGGTCTCGGTGACGAACACGCCCGCATAGGTCTTGCCCTGCGAGGTCGCCTCGCAGGTGATCATGGTCTTGCCGGGCTCGGGCTTCGAGAACTTGCAGGAACCGACCGCGGGCGCGGGGCTGCGGACGATGCCCTCCTTGTTCTTCATGCCCGGCACGACGAGGCTGATCGGCTGGAGCTGCTCGGTCTCCTCCGTCTGCTCGTGCTGCGTGCCCGCGCCGCTGAAGCTCAGGGATTGTCCGTCCCAGGCGGCGAAGTCGAAGGTCGTGCGCCCGCGCGAGACCGTGTTGACGAGCTGTTCCTTGCAGTTCTGCGTGATGTCGAGACCGCCGATCACCAGCCGCTCGCATCGGCCGGTGATCGTCACCTCGGCCCCCTGCTGGGCCGAGGCCGGGCCGGCGGCGAGCAGGCCGAGTAGGGCGAGAAGCGGTGCGCGCGAGCGGATCGTCATGGCGTGGTGTTCCTCCTGATCGGCATTGGCTGCCGGTTGTCGCTGGGAATATTTCCTGCGGGGGTGCGGGTTCAACCGCCGAAGCGCAGGGCGCGATCGTTGGGCGCAGCGAAATCGAGTTCGGGGCCGAGCGGCACGATCCCGGTCGGGTTGATGCCGGGATGGCTGCCGTAATAGTGGCGCTTGATCTGATCGAGATTCACCGTCTCCGCCACGCCCGGCAGGGCGTAGAGATCGCGGAGATAGTTCGAGAGGTTGGGGTAGTCGGCGATCCGGCGCCGGTTGCACTTGAAATGCCCGACATAGACCGCATCGAACCGCACCAGCGTCGTGAACAGGCGGATATCGGCCTCGGTGAGCACCGATCCGCAGAGGTAGCGCTGCCGGCCGAGCCGGTCTTCGAGCGCGTCGAGCTCCGAGAACAGGGCGGTGAAGGCGTTCTCGTAGGCGTCCTGCTTGGTGGCGAAACCCGCCTTGTAGACGCCGTTGTTGACCCGGTCGTAGACGCGCTCGTTGACGGCATCGATCTCGCCGCGAAGGGCCTCTGGGTAGAGGTCCGGCCCGCCCGCGCCGAAGGCATCGTTCAGCATGCGGATGATCTCGGCCGACTCGTTCGAGACGATGGTCTCGCGCTGCTTGTCCCACAGCACCGGCACGGTGACGCGGCCGGAATAGTCGGGCTTGGCCCGGACATAGATCTCGTAGAGCCGCTTGGCGCCGAACAGCGGATCGGCGGTCGAGCCCGGCACCCCGCCCTCCTCCTCGGCACGGAAGACCCAGCCCTCCTCGCGCATGTACGGCGAGACCACCGAGACGGTGATGGCCTCCAGCCCTTTCAGGCGCCGAACGATCAGCGTGCGGTGCGCCCAGGGGCAGGCGAGCGCGACGATGAGATGGTAGCGTTCCGCCTCACCGATGAACCCGCCCTCCCCCGTCGGGCCGGGGGTGCCGTCGGGCGTGACCCAGTTGCGGAAGGCGGCGGCCGAGCGCTCGAAGCGCCCGCCGGACTTGGCGGTGTCGTAGCCCTTGTCGTGCCACTCGCCCTCGACCAGCAATCCCATCCCGAACGGTCCTTCCGCGTTACGCAACGGGTGAGATGGAGGAGTGCACCGCCGGGGGAAGCCTGCAACACGGATCTCAGGCGTCCCATGCGCGGTTCCGGGCTGGCGGCCGGGGGCAGCGTATCCCAGATAGGCCGCCAATCGCCGTCACCGCGACCGGAGCCTGCCGATGTCCGCCCGCCTGTTCGAGCCCCTGCGCCTGGACGACCTGGAACTCGAGAACCGCATCCTCATTGCGCCGATGTGCCAGTACTCGGCGCTGGCCGGCGCGGCGACCGATTGGCACCTGATGCATCTCGGCCAGCTCGCGCAGTCGGGCGCCGGGCTCCTCACCCTGGAGGCGACGGCGGTCTCGCCCGAGGCGCGGATCTCCCCCGGCGATCTCGGCCTCTACGACGACGCCACCGAGTGGGCCCTAGCCCGCGTGCTCGACGCGGTGCGCGGCTACGCGCCGATCCCGGTGGCGATCCAGATCAACCATGCCGGCCGCAAGGCGTCGAGCCGCGCGCCCTGGGAAGGCGGCGCGCAGATCGCCCCGGACTCCGTCGATGGCTGGCAGACCGAGGCCCCCTCGGCGGTCTCCCACGCGGAGGGCGAGGTGCCGCCGCACGCCCTCGACGCGGACGGGTTGAAGCGGGTGCGCGACGGCTTCGTCGCCACGGCCAAGCGCGCCATGCGCCTCGGCATCGACGCCGTCGAGCTGCACGGCGCTCACGGCTACCTGCTGCACCAATTCCTCTCGCCGCTCTCCAACCGCCGGGACGACCAGTACGGCGGCAGCCTGGAGAACCGGATGCGGTTTCCGCTGGAATGCTTCGAGGCGGTGCGCGAGGTCGTGCCCGCGGGCAAGCCGGTCTGGATGCGGGTCTCGGCGACCGATTGGGTCGAGGACGGCTGGACCCTCGACGAGACGGTGGAACTCGCCCGCGCCCTCGGGCGCTGCGGCGCGGCCGCCATCCACGTCTCCACCGGCGGCCTCTCGACGGCGCAGAAGATCCCGGTCGGGCCGGGCTATCAAGTGCCCTTCGCCGAGCGGATCAAGGCAGAGACCGGGCTCACCACCATCGCGGTCGGCCTCATCACCGAGCCGCGCCAGGCGGAAGGCATTCTCGCCGAGGGCAAGGCCGATGCGGTCTCGCTCGCCCGGGCGATGCTCTACGATCCCCGCTGGCCCTGGCACGCCGCGGCCGAACTCGGGGCGCAGGTGCGGGCACCGAAGCAGTACTGGCGCAGCCAGCCGCACCAGTACAAGGATCTGTTCAAGAGCTCGGCCTTCGGGCAGCGATAGGGCTTTTTTCTCCCATTCTCGAACCTCATCCTGAGGTGCCGCGAAGCGGCCTCGAAGGATCCTCCAGGGATCGCGCGGCCGGCTGGAGGATCCTTCGAGGCCCGCTGACGCGGGCACCTCAGGATGAGGATGTGATGTTGGAAGGCGTTGGTGCCTACCGCCCCACCGCCCCCACCAGCGGCCCGAGCGGCCGGCTGAGGTCCGAGCGGCCGAGGCCGGGCGCGTAGAGGCTCGAGACGCTGCCGTCGAGGAATAGGGCGTTGCGGCAGCCGAAGCTGTCCTTGAACAGGCGGGCGAAGGCGCCGAAGGTCACCGGGCGCTCCGAGATCGCGAACACCGCGACGTGTCCGCCGTCGCGCACGCCGACGCCGTTGCGGATCTTCTGGCTCGGGCCGTCCGCCGAAATCTTCGGGTGGATCTTGCCGTCGATCACCAGCATCGGCCCCGATTGCGTGGCAAAATCCGGCGCCGGCCTGGCGCGCAGGTAGCGTCCGGTATCGAGCACGCCGGCCCGGTCGCCCTTCACGTAGAAGACGCCGTTCGGCTTGAGGTGGAAGTTGCCCGGCCCGTTGGTGGTGGAGGCGCCCTTCAGTTCGCGCCCGTCCTCGACATAGAGCCCGACCGGAGCCTGCCCCTTGTCGTACATGCCGGCATTCATCGCGAAACTGAGGCGCGGGCCCTGCCGATCGGCGAGACTCGACAGCGAGCCGTAGGGCAAGCCGTCGGTTCCGAGCCAGAACAGCCGCACGCGCTCGCGCCGCAGATCGACGGTGCAGACCGTGTAGGGCTGCCCCTCGAACTCGACCGCCTGGCACGGCCCCTTGGCGGCAGGCGCCGGCTGCGCCTGGACGGGTACGGGTGCGAGCGGCCCGAGAACGAAGCCGGAGACCAGGGCAGCGGCGAGAGCGGGAACGGCAAGTCGGCGCATCACGGGCGGGCGGTTCCTGAAGGGGCGGCCCCTGCGGGGCAGGCATGGCCGTATCCGCCCTCCTCGCGCGAAAGCATGGCAGCATTCAAGCCGCCCGCACGACGGGCAGCGTCGTCCGCAGCAGCATCACAGGACGTTTGGGACCAGAGGTCGCAGGGACCGATTTTTCCCGTCACACGTTCAAAGCCAACAGGGGGAGCACTTTTCTCTCTCGGGTGGAGACGATCTGATGAAACGGGTTGTTCTGGCATCGGCGGTGATGGCAAGCGCGCTGATGATGATCCCGGCCACCGCTGATGCCCGTCCGGGCTTCGGTGGCGGTGGCTTCCGCGGCGGCGGGTTCGGTGGCGGCGGGTTCGGTGGCGGCGGCTTCCGCGGTGGTGGGTTCGGCGGCGGTGGCTTCCGTGGCGGCTTCGCCGGCGGCGGTTTCCGCGGTGGTGGGTTTGGCGGCCCGCGTTTCGGCGGCGGATTCGCCGGCCGGGGCGGGTTCTATCGCGGTGCCGGCTTCGGCGGCTGGCGCGGCGGATATGGCGGATGGCGGGGCGGCGGCTGGGGCTACCGGCGCGGCATCGGCCTGGGTGGCGTCGGTCTCGGGCTGGGTCTCGGCCTCGCCGCGGGCGGCCTCTACGGCGGCTATGGTGGTTACGGCGGCTGGGGCGGACCCTACGGCTACACGACGGTCGGCTACGACCCGTATTTCGCCGGTGGCGGCTGCTACACCGTCCCGCGCCTGGCCTGGACGCCCTACGGCTACCGCCGCGTCCTGGTCGAGCGCTGCTACTGATCGCATCGACGACAAGGAAGGGGCCGCTCGCGGCCCCTTTTTCTTGTGCGGGTCAGCGCTGCTTCGCCTCGTCCTGCCGCATCGGCATGGCGTCGATGGTGGAAAACAGGCGCTGCGGCGGAATCGGCTCCTCCGAGGTCAGCTTGGCGCCGCCGTCCTTGCCGACGAGCACAGCCCGGAAAGCGTTGTCCGGGAGGCCGAGATGCCGACGCAGGGCGGAGGCCTCCGCCCCCTTCCCCACCGCCTCGACCGTGACGAGATCGCGCGCGGACGCGCCCGTCCGCCCCGATGCCATCGCCTGCCGCTGCGCCTTCAGCTGCGCATCATCGCCATCCGGCGCGGCCAGCACCAGCACCCGCGATTTCCAGCGATAGCCCGAGAGCGGATCGCCCTCGGCCGCTCCGGCGGACCCAGCCACTGCCAACATCGCCGCGGTCATAGCCGCCGTCTTCCACGCCATCGCGAACCTCCACAGTTGTACCGCCATGCATTGCCGGAACCAGCGCGCGACCCATCTGCCCGGTTCCACCCGAACGAACCCCGGAGGGCTCCATGGCAGTCGTCAACCGTCGGATCGTGCTGGCCGCGCGCCCACACGGCGAGCCGAAGCCCGAACATTTTCGCCTGGAAGAGGGGCGCACGCCCACGCCGCAACAGGGCGAGGTGCTGCTTCGGACCCGCTGGCTCTCCCTCGACCCCTATATGCGCGGGCGGATGAGTGCGGCGAAATCCTATGCCAAGCCGGTCGAGATCGGCGAGACCATGGTCGGCCAGACGGTCAGCGAGGTGGTCGTCTCCGAGAATCCGGCCTTCGCCGAGGGCGATCTCGTGCTGGCCAATGCCGGCTGGCAGGAATTCGCCGTCTCGGACGGCAAGAATCTGCAGCGCATCGACCCCGCCGACGGGCCGCCGAGCCAGTTCCTCGGAATCCTCGGCATGCCCGGCATGACCGCCTATACCGGGCTTCTGGAGATCGGCCGGCCGCAGCCGAAGGAAACCGTGGTGGTGGCCGCGGCCGCGGGGCCGGTCGGCTCCCTCGTCGGCCAGATTGCCCGTATCAAGGGCGCGCGGGCCGTCGGCATCGCCGGGGGCGCGGAAAAATGCGCCTACCTGACCGAGACCCTCGGCTTCGACGCGGCCGTCGACCACCGCGCCGCCGACTTCCCCGACGCGCTGGCCCGCGCCTGCCCCGACGGAATCGACGTGTATTTCGAGAATGTCGGAGGGGCGGTGTTCGACGCGGTGCTGCCGCTCCTCAACGATTTCGCGCGGGTGCCGGTCTGCGGCCTCGTCGCGGGCTACAATCTGAGCGAACTGCCCGCCGGGCCCGACCGCTCGCCGGTGCTGATGCGCGCCATCCTCACCAAGCGGCTGACGCTGCGCGGCTTCATCGTCTGGGATTTTGCCGCGATGCACGGCGATTTCATCAGCGACGTCGGCGGCTGGCTGCGTGCCGGGCGGGTCAAGGCGCGCGAGGACGTGGTCGAGGGCCTGGAAAACGCGCCGGCTGCCTTCGCCGGGATGCTGCGGGGCGCCAATTTCGGCAAGCTCGTCGTGAAGGTCGCCTGAGGCCGGCGCCCGCCTGCGCGGACGGTCTCGGTTCCCTAGGCTACCGCGCCGGAAAGCCGCTTGTCGGGCAACGAGAACAGAGATAGAACATTGACACTGGCCACGGCACTCGGTGGTTAGCGTGCACAAAGGCCGACGACGGCTTGCCGAGACGAGGCGGCACGCTCAAGAGTCGCGGCCATCGCGGGCGTGACCTACAATGCCCTGTGAGATCGGACCGGATGGAGAGATGAGATGGCGGGCAGCGTCAACAAGGTGATTCTGGTCGGCAATCTCGGGCGCGATCCCGAGACCCGGCGTCTGTCCTCGGGCGACCCCGTGGTGAACCTGCGCATCGCGACGTCGGAGTCCTGGAAGGACAAGGCGTCGGGCGAGCGCAAGGAAAAGACCGAGTGGCACTCGGTCGTGATCTACAACGACAACCTCGCCAAGGTGGCGGAGCAGTATCTGCGCAAGGGCTCGAAGGTCTACATCGAGGGCCAGCTTCAGACCCGCAAGTGGACCGACCAATCGGGCGCGGAGAAGTACACCACCGAAGTGGTGCTCCAGCGCTTCCGCGGCGAGATGACGATTCTCGACGGCCGTGGCGGCGGTGGCGGCGGCGACTTCGCGGGCGAGGACGACGGCGGCGGCCAGATCAGCCGCGGCGGCGACCGGAGTGGTGATCGCGGCGGCGACCGTGGCGGGCGCGACGATTACGGCTCGAGCCGCTCCGGTGGCGGTGGTGGCGGCGGCGATCGCCGGCACTCCTCGGGCGGCGGCGCCAAGCCGAACTACGACCTCGACGACGACATCCCGTTCTAGGTTTCTGATCAAGGACGGTTTTGTGAAGGGTCGGCGCGGACAGCGCCGGCCCTTTTTTGGTATCGGGTTACGCCTTGTCTGCCAGTGGCGTGACGTCGCTTCGGATCGGGGCGACGGATACGGAAAGCCGTGACAGCTGGCATCGATGCGGAACGCGCTTCTTCGAGCCAGATATCGCTCGGAATCTCGGCATCGGAGGCTAACACGGGCCGGAACAGTGACTTCGGCTCCGCCATCTCCCGACGATGTCCACCGGTGGAAAAGCTGGCACGGCCGAGCACTTGCGCTCTCGTAACGGCCGTTCCCGGTGGCGGCTTCGAAATCCTGCACCATAATCGTTTCGCGCCGGGACGGCGGAAGGAGAAGCCAGGGATCCATGCTGAACACAGCGTCGAACGCGCCGGTCGCGGAGGAGCGCCCCCTGGAAAAGGCGCTCGGCCATCAGGTCCGCCTGCTGCGGCGGGAGCGCGACCTGTCGGTGGCCGACCTCGGCAGCGCGGCCGGCATCTCGCCGGGCATGATCTCCAAGATCGAGAACGGAGCGATCTCACCCTCGCTCGCTTCGATCAACGCGATCGCCTCGGCCCTCAACGTGCCGATCACCGCCCTTTTCGCCGCCTTCGAGGAGACCCGTGATTGCAGTTACGTGAAGCGCGGCCAGGGCGTACCGATCGAGCGGCGCGGCACCAAGGTCGGGCATCTCTACGAGTTGCTCGGCGCCGGCATCCGCGGCGATGTCGTGGTGGAGCCCTATCTCATCACCCTGCAGGACGAGGCCGAGGCCTATACGAGCTTCCGCCATGTCGGGACGGAATTCATCTACATGCTCACCGGCGAGGTGATCTATCACCACTCGGGCCAGGACTATCACTTGGCGCCCGGCGACGCGCTGATGTTCGACTCGAACGGCCTGCACGGCCCGGCCAAGCTCATCAAGACGCCGATGACCTATCTCTCCGTCATCGTCTATCCGCGGACGTGAGGGCGCCGCGCGATAACGATCCGTTCACCATAAGCTGCAAGGCATCGTGCGACGGAGCGGGAGAGTGATGCGATGACGGCCGGTCGGCAGCGGGTGCGCGGCGCTCTCCTCGCCTTTTCCGGCCTCCTCGGCAGCCCCGTCTTCGCGGCCGACCTGCCGGTGTTCGAGCCCGGTCCGCCCGTGGGGGCGCCATCGGCCCCGCGCTTCTTCCCACGAGGCGACGGGGATGCCGAGGGTGACCGGCCGCCCCGCGCCCTGCCCCGTCGTCTTGTCGGCTGCGCCCCACGCATCGTGCCGGTGCCGACCAACGCGCCGTACGACCCGAGCTATGTCGGCTCGGAATACGGGCTGGGTAAGCCGAGCTATTACGGCTTCCGCCCCGGACCCGGCTACGACGATCCGTTCGACCGGCCCTTGCGCTATTGCCCGTGATGCGGGTCCGCCCCGCTGGCATCCGGCGGCGGGGGCGCTTACCTCTGCGGCGCGTTTCACTGCACCGAGCCGCCCGATGTCCGACACGACCCTCCGCTTCGATACCCTTGAGGCTCTGCGTGCGCAGGTCGATGCGTGGCGGAAGGGAGGCGACCGGATCGTGCTGGTGCCGACCATGGGTGCGCTGCATGCGGGCCATCTCGCCCTGGTGGCGCATGCCAAGGCGATCGGCCGGCGGGCCATCGTCAGCATCTTCGTGAACCCGACCCAGTTCGGCCCGAACGAGGACTTTTCGCGCTATCCGCGGGACACCGAAGCCGATCTCGCCCTGCTCGCCCAGGCCGGCGCCGACGCAGCCTGGCTCCCCTCCGTCGAGACCATGTACCCGACGGGCTTCTCCACCCGCATCGAGCCCGGCCCCGCGGCGGAGGGCCTGTGCGGCACGGTCCGGCCCGGCCATTTCTCCGGTGTCGCCACCGTCGTGACCAAGCTCATCCTTCAGGTGCGGCCCGACATCGCCCTGTTCGGCGAGAAGGACTTTCAGCAGTTGCAGGTGATCCGCTCGGTCATCCGCGACCTCGACCTGGCCGTGACGATCGAGGGCGTTCCGACCCTGCGCGAGGCGGACGGCCTCGCCCTCTCCTCGCGCAACCGCTACCTCGATCCGCGTGAGCGGCAAATCGCGCCGCGCCTGCACGCGGTGCTTGCCGACATCGCCGAGGGCCTCGCCCGCGGCGCCGAGGCGGCCCCGCTCGTCACCGAGGGCATCGCGGCGCTGGAGGCGGCGGGGTTCGGCCCGGTGCAGTATCTCGAGGTCCGAGACGCGCACACGCTCCAACCCGTGGCACGGGCCGACCGAGAGGCGCGGGTGCTGGTGGCGGCCTATCTCGGCAAGACGCGGCTCATCGACAACGTCGCGGTGGTGCCGGCCTAAAGCTCGCCCGCTGCGGATCAGACCGATCCGGGCGATCTCCGTCGGGACGGCGGGGGTTGAGCCACGCGGTCCCCGCAGGCCACCGGCAAGTCAGGCGCCTGTCCGGCCACGAAAGAGACCCCTCAGGCAGGTGCAGGCTTCGAAACGGTGACGACCACCACAGGCGGCATTTGACTGCTCTTATACCATGCACATCAATACATATTTGAAACATACTTCATGAACCGCAGAGTTGATTCGTAGATCTGGAAAAGTTATAAAAGATATCATTTGATTTATACGCGAAACCATCAAACGACAGGCCGGACTCCATCAGAGAAGAGACCGGCCCGATGCGGATTTCGTGCGTCCTCGTACAGCGCCGGCGCACCGCAGCTACGCTGTTGCTGCTGCTTTCGACCACAAGTCTCATGGCCTCCGGTCGCGACGCGCGGGCTCAGGAACACGGGGCCGACGTCACGCTCGACGAACTCACCGTGACCGGCGACGGCAGTACCGCGGTCGGCTACCAGCCGCGGCGCAGCAGCTTCGGGACCGGCACCGAGACGCCGCTGCTCGACACCCCGGCCAACATCGCCGTCGTCTCCCAGGCTGTCCTGCGCGACCAGCGGGTGCTCAGCCTGGATGAGGCCCTCCGCAACGTCAGCGGCATCGCCCAGACCAACAGCCTCGGCG
Organism: Methylorubrum sp. SL192; assembly: GCF_026672325.1. Lineage (NCBI taxonomy): Bacteria > Pseudomonadati > Pseudomonadota > Alphaproteobacteria > Hyphomicrobiales > Methylobacteriaceae > Methylorubrum > Methylorubrum sp. SL192. The sequence goes on along the minus strand of NZ_JAPPQV010000003.1, from coordinate 1,441,462 downwards.
GCACGCAGGAGGGCGTGGTCCGCCGCGGCTTCGGAACCACCCGCGACAGCTCGATCCTGCGGGACGGGCGCCGCACGGTTCTCCAGCAGAACTTCAGCCACAGCATCGAGCGGGTCGAAGTGCTCAAGGGACCGGCCTCGCTCCTCTACGGCATCTCGGAGCCCGGCGGCTTGATCAACCTCGTGTCGAAACGGCCGCTCTTCACGCGGCAGAACAGCCTCGACGTCACGGCGACGAGTTTTGGCGGCGCGATCATCCAGCCGGATCTGACCGGCCCGATCGAGGGGACCAACCTCGCCTACCGGATCGTGGGCGACGTGCAGGACTACGATTACTGGCGCAACTTCGGCACGATCCGCCGCCAGGTCGCGGCGCCGTCGCTGACATGGCGGGGCGACGCCACCACCGTCACGGTCGGCTACGAGTTCGCGCACTACAACGTCCCGTTCGACCGGGGCACGACCTTCGATCCCCGCACCGGCCGTCCCCTGCGGGTTCCGCGGGAGCGGCGCTTCGACGAGGCCGTGAGCCGGGTCGAGGCGATGAGTCATCTCGGCAGCCTCGATCTCGAACACCGCTTCGACGACGACTGGAAGGTGAATGTCGGCTTCAGCGCCAGCAATCTGACCTACGACGACAACCAGATTCGCCCGACCTCCTACAATCCGGCCACCGGCCTGCTCACCCGCCGGGCCGACGCGACCCGCGGCGCCGATTTCAACGCCCAGGTCGCCCGCGTGGATCTGGTCGGCCGGTTCGAGGCGCTGGGCCTGCGCCACGACCTGCTGCTCGGTGCGATGCACGAGCGGGTCGATTACTATCGCCGGGAAAGCTACCGCGGCGCCAACCAGGGCGGCTTCAACGTCTTCAATCCGGTCTACGGCCGGCTCGGCGCCTCCGACCGGCTGTCGCTTCCGGCGAGCAACAATCGCGACCGCCTCATCAACACGAGCCTCTACCTTCAGGACTCGATCCATCTGACCGATCAGCTCATCCTCGTGGCCGGGGCGAGCGCTCAGTTCTACGATCAGCTCGCCTATGCCGGGGTGCCAACCGTCGTCTCGACGGATATCGACGGGATCAAGCCGCTGCCGCGTGCGGGCCTCGTCTACAGGATCGCCCCTCACCTCTCGGTCTACGGCAGCTACACCCAGTCCTTCCGCCCGAACGTGACCGACCTCGACCGCACCGGTCCGCTCCTGCCGGAGGAAGGCGACGCGTACGAGGTCGGCATCAAGGCCGAGCTGGGGGCCGGCTTGCTCGTGACCGGCGCGGTCTTCGACACCGAGAAGACCAATGTGCTCGTCACCCAGGTGGTGAACGGCACCCGCACAGCGACCACCGCCGGCAAGGCGCGCTCGCGCGGCTTCGAACTCGACGTGGCGGGGCAGATCGCACCGGACTGGTCGGTGATCGCGAGCTATGGGTTCACCGACGCCATGGTCACCGAGGATCCGACGCTTGCCGGAAACCGGCTGCTCAACACGCCACGGACGACCGCGTCGCTCTTCCTCACGCATCAGGTCGGGCTCGTGGCCCCGGCCACGACCATGGGCTCGGTGCAGCTCGGCGGCGGCTTCCTCGAACTGGGATGGGGCTCGCGCTATGTCGGAGAGCGGCCGGGCGACGCGACCAACAGCTTCACGCTGCCCGATTACGTCGTGTGCGACGCCTTCCTGAGCTACCGCACCAGCGTGAACGGCCTCCCGGCCGCGCTTCAGCTCAACCTCAAGAACGTCCTCGACGAAACCTATTACCCGTCCTCGGGTGCCAGCAACGTGCTGGTGGCGGTGGGCGAACCCTTCCAGGCGCTCATGACGGCCCGAGTCTCATGGTGAGGCTTGGGCTCAGGGACGGCTCGGAAGGACCGGGCCGTCCCTGACGGTCGAGCATCGGGCCGGTCAGGCGGCCCGCAGCGGCCCCGTGCGCTCGTGGAAGTCCGGGCCGTTGCTGGTCTTGGCCACGAAGCCGGCGCGGATCACGAAATCCCCGAAGTGCTCGCCGGGCTGCCGGTCCTTGGCATAGGCGGCGAAGAGCGGGTCCAGGGTGCCCTTGATCTCGGAGGCGGTGACATCCTCGCGGTAGAGCTTGCTCAGCCGGGAGCCGTCGAAGGCGGCGCCGAGATAGAGGTGGTAGCGCTCGGGGCCGCGGCCGACGAGGCCGATCTCCGAGATGAAGGGCCGGGCGCAGCCGTTGGGGCAGCCGGTCGAGCGGATGGTGATCGGCTCGTCCTGCAGCCCGTGGCGGGCGAGGCTCTCCTCCAGCTCGGAGAGGAGATCGGGCAGGTAGCGCTCGCTCTCGGCCAGCGCCAGACCGCAGGTCGGCAGGGCGACGCAGGCCATGGAGTTGCGGCGCAGGGCCGAAGCCCCACGGGTCAGGCCGTACTCATCGACCAGCGCATCGATCTCGGCGCGCTTGCCCGCGGGCACGTTGGCGATGATGACGTTCTGGTTGCCGGTGAGGCGGAAATCGCCCTCGTGCACCTCGGCGATGCGGCGCAGGCCCGAGAGGAATTGCGGCCCCCCCTCGATGTCCTTGATCCGGCCCGACGGCACGTAGAGCGTGAGGTGGTGGCGCCCGTCCTCGCCCTCGACCCAGCCGTAGCGGTCGCCGTTGCCGTCGAAGGTGAAGGGCTTGGGCGCGCCGAGCTTCTTGCCGATCCGCTTCTCGACCTCGGCCCGGAACACGTCGAGGCCGAAGCGCTCGATCGTGTATTTGAGCCGGGCGTTCTTACGGTTCTTGCGGTTGCCCCAGTCACGCTGGACCGTCATCACGGCTTCCGCCGCCTTCAGCGCATCCTCGGGCTGCACGAAGCCGAGGACGTCGGCCGTGCGCGGAAACGTGTCGGCCTCGCCATGGGTCATGCCCATGCCGCCGCCGACGGTCACGTTCCAGCCGGTGACCCGATTCTTCTTGTCGAGGATGGCGATGAAGCCGAGGTCGTGGGCGAAGATGTCGACCTCGTTCGAGGGCGGCACCGCGACCACTGTCTTGAACTTCCGTGGCAGGTAGGTCTTGCCATAGACCGGCTCGACCTCGGCCGCGTCCTCGCCGCCGACCACGCGCTCGCCGTCGAGCCAGATCTCGCGCCACGCGCCGGTCTTCGGCAGCAGGGTGTCGGAGATGTCCTTGGCGAGTTGGAGCGCGATCTTGTGGGCGCCGGCCTGGGCCGGGTTGGTCGCGGCCATGACGTTGCGGTTCACGTCGCCGCAGGCGGCGATGGTGTCGAGCAGCGCCGAGTCGATCGCCGCCATGGTGCGCTTGAGGTTCGACTTGATGACGCCGTGATATTGGAACGTCTGCCGGGTCGTCGCCCGCAGGGCGCTGCCGGCATAGGTCGTGGCGATGTTGTCGAGGATCAGCCACTGCTTGGGCGTCACGACGCCGCCCGCGATGCGCAGGCGGATCATGAAGCTGTAGGCCTTCTCGAGCTTCTTCTTGGTGCGCTCCGCCCGGATGTCCCGGTCGTCCTGCATGTACATGCCGTGGAACTTGACGAGCTGGCCGTCATCCTCGGAGATCGCGCCGGTGGCGTGCTTGAGGAGCCCGTCGGCGAGCCCGCCGCGCAGGTAGCCGCTGGCGATCTTCAGGTGCTCGTTATGGGCGAGCCCGGCGGCCCGCGCGGCCTCGGCCTCCGTGATGGGAAGCTCGGTCGGCGGCGTCTCGTAGCGGCGCGCGCCGATGCCGGGCGTGTCCACGGCGGGGCCGTCTGGGGTTTCGATCGGCTTGTGGTCGTCCATGGCGGTGATCCGATATCTTCGACCCCCCCCCCTGCGGGGGAGGGTGCCTCGCGGATGCGAGGCGGGAGAGGGGAGCGACGGTGCAGCTTGGCCGCGCCCACCGCGAAATCTCCGGAAGCCGGGTTCCCCTCACCCGACCCCCTCCGGGAGCCACCCTCTCCCGCAGAGGGGAGAGGGCTTACGGCGTGTTCTCAGTAAACGTCCTGCTGGTAGCGCCGGGCGCGTTCCAGCGAGGCGACATGCGCCTCGGCATCGGCGCTGCTGAGGCCCTTCACGCTCTCGAAGGCCCGCACCACCGCGGCGCGCACGTCCTTGGCCATGTTCTTGGCATCGCCGCAAACGTAGAAATGGGCACCGCCGTCGAGCCATTCCACCACCTCGGCGGCATGTGCGTCGATCCGATCCTGCACGTAGATCTTCTCCGGCTGGTCGCGGGAGAAGGCGACGTCGATCTTGGCCAGCGAGCCGTCCTCCAGCGCGTCCTGCCATTCGAGCTGGTACAGGAAGTCGTGGGTGAAGTGGCGGTCGCCGAAGAACAGCCATGAGCGGCCGGGGGCCTCCGTGGCGCGGCGCTCCTGCACGAAGGCGCGGAACGGCGCGACGCCGGTGCCGGGGCCGACCATGATGATGTCGGTCGACGGGTCGGACGGCAGGCGGAAATGCTTGTTCGGCTTCACCCGAACCCGCAGCTTGGCGCCGTTCTTGATGCGGTCGGCGACATGCACCGAGGCGACGCCGGCGCGGGCGCGGCCATGGGTCTCGTAGCGCACGGCGGCGATGGTGAGATGCACCTCGTCACCGACTTCCTTGCGCGAGGAGGCGATGGAATAGGCCCGCGGCGGCAGCGGCCGGGTCACGGTGTTGAGGTGCTCGGCCGTGAGCGTGGTGGGGAAGCGCTCGATCAGGTCGATCAGGTGCCGCCCCTCGATCCAGGCCTTGACCTCACCGCTCTCGACGAACTTCTGGGCGTCGGCGTGCCCGGTCGCCTTGGCGAAGCGCTCGACCGTGGTGGGCGAGAGCGTGGTGATGTCGCGCTCGGCGAGCAGCGCCTTGCGCAGTCCCTCGTCACCCGAGAGCCCGGTCGCGCGCAAAATCTCGTCCACGAGCTGCGGGTCGTTTTCCGGGAAGATCTCCAGCGAATCGCCGGGCTCGTAGGCCGGCGCCCCATCCTCGAATTCGAGGGCGAGGTGGATCGTCTCCTTGTCGGAGCGTGAGGAGTTGAGGTTCACGTGGTCGATCACCTCGACCACAGCCGGCTCGCGGCTGACCTCGCCGTCCTCGTCCTCGGCTCCGGCGCGGAAATCCACCGCCACGACGTTGTCGGCCGGCGCTTCCGCCGGCGCCAGCGCCTTCAGCGTCCCCTTGATCCACTCGGCGGCCGGCTTCTCGAAATCGAGGTCGAGATCCGCGCGGTCGTAGGCCCGCTTGGCGCCGAGCGCCTCGAAGCGCGCGTCGAGCGCCTTCCCGATCGCGCAGAACTCCGCGTAGCTGGTGTCGCCCAGCGCCAGCACGCCGAAGGCGAGGCCGTCGAGGCGCGGCGCGGCATCGGACATCAACTCGCCATAGGCCCGCACCGCGCGGGCGGGCGGCTCGCCCTCGCCCCAGGTCGCGGCGATGGCGATGAGCTTGCCGGCCTTCGGCAGGGTGGCCAGATCGAGATCGGCGAAATCCACGACCTTCGGCTTGAAGCCCTGCTTGCGCGCGAGCTTGCTCACATCGCCCGCGAGCTTTTCGGAATTGCCCGATTCGGACGCGAACAGGATCGTCAGCGGCTCGGCCGCCTTCGGGGGCGCGGCCGGCGCGGCGGCCGCGGCCGCAGGCTGGCCGGCGGCCGCGTCGAGACCGGCGAGGAAGCCCGTCAGCCACGCGCGCTGGATCGGCGTCGCCGCGCCGAGCGCCGCGTCGAGATGGGCCCGCTCCTGATCGCCGAAGGGAGCCGTGCGGGGGAGAAGTGCTTGCCTGGACATTGTGGGTGCCATGTCGTCCGCCGGAGCGCCGCTGTCAACGTCGAAACGTCCGTTTTAAAGAACGCCCCGCAGAGAGAAGAGATTATTCGCTGTTGCGCTGCAAAAAGGAAGTTTATTCTCCGACCACCGCCAGCCGCGGCTCGGCCCGTCCCCGCGGGGGCGGCGCCGGCAACGGCAGGGCGGTCGTCGACTTCACCTTCTCCATCGCGAAGCGCGAGGTCACGTTCTTGAGAGGCAGGGTCGCGATCAGGTTCTTATAGAACGTGTCGTAGGCCGCCATGTCGGCCACGACGACGCGGAGCATGTAATCGACATCGCCGGCCATGCGGTAGAATTCGAGCACCTCCGGCATCGCCGCGATCCGGTCGGCGAATTGCTCCAGCCAGTCCTTGGAATGGTCGGCGGTCTCGATGGAGACGAAAACGGTGAGGCCGAGCCCCAGCTTCACCGGGTCGAGCACGGCCACGCGCCGGTCGATCACGCCGTCGGCTTCAAGGCGCTGAATCCGCTTCCAGCACGGGGTCTGCGACAGCCCGACCTGCTCGCCGATGGCGGCGATGGAGAGCGTGGCGTCCTTCTGCAGGAGCGCGAGGATCTTCAGGTCGATCGAGTCCAAGGGGGCCTCTCCGGAGTTTGTGGCGAGGATGGTCTCACGAGGGCGTCGCCCGGAAAGCCGGGCGACGCGCCCGATCGGGCGCCTCGTTGAGAAGATTCTTTTCTAATTGGGCAACAATCCGCCGCGGCGGCCGTTGCAGGCTCGTTCGCGGCGCAGCGGAGGATTGCGTGCGCGAAAGCACCGCAAGGGCCCCGGCGCCTTGACAGCGTTCGTTATAGCGAACATTTCAGAGCTCCGACAAGCAGGCAATCCGATTTTACGCACATGACCGCTGCTCTCGTCCGAGCGGCCGGGGACCTCGCCGAAGCCATGGCGGGGCTGGACCTCCGGGGGCGCATCCGCCTCGTCGAGGACCGCATCCCGGGCCGGCTCGTCTTCACCACCAGCCTCGGCATCGAGGATCAGGCGCTCACGCACGCGCTCGCCCTGAACAAGGGCCGCACCGAGATCGTCACCCTCGATACCGGCCGGCTCTACCCCGAGACCTACGACGTCTGGACCGAGACGGAAGCCGCCTACGGCATCCGCATCCGCGCCTATGCGCCGGAGCGGGTGGCCGAGGAGGAGTTCGTCGCGCGCGAAGGCATCAACGGCTTCCGCCACTCGGTGGCCGCGCGGCAGGCCTGCTGCGGCTTCCGCAAGGTCGAGCCGTTGGGCCGGGCGCTCACCGGCGCGGCGGCGTGGTTCACAGGGCTGCGCGCCGGGCAATCCGCCAACCGCGCAGACACGCCGCTGGCGGAGGCCGACGAGGGCCGCGGGCTGATCAAGGTCAACCCGCTCGCCGACTGGTCGCGCGCCGACGTCGATCGCTTCGTGCGCGAGAACTTCATTCCCTACAACGCCCTGCACGACCGCGGCTTCCCCTCGATCGGGTGCGCGCCCTGCACCCGCGCCGTCAAGGTCGGCGAGGACGAGCGAGCCGGCCGTTGGTGGTGGGAGCAGGAATCCAAGAAAGAGTGCGGCCTGCACCTGCACAGGCCGGAAGGTGACGTGGCGCCCGGACAGGAGGCCGCCGCCTTCGAGGAGCCGGCCAGCGCCGCGACCTCACGCGAACACAGAAAGGAACTGGTCTGATGAGCGCTGCCGTCGCCGCGCCCGCGCGCACCCGCCTGACGCATCTCCAGCGTCTCGAGGCCGAGAGCATCCACATCTTCCGGGAGGCGGTCGCCGAGGCCGAGAACCCGGTGATGCTCTACTCGATCGGCAAGGATTCGTCGGTGCTGCTGCACCTGGCGCTCAAAGCCTTCGCGCCGGGGCGCCTGCCGTTCCCCTTGATGCACATCGACACGACCTGGAAGTTCCGCGAGATGATCGCCTTCCGCGATCGGCGCGCCAAGGAGCTCGGGCTCGAACTCATCGTGCACACGAATCAGGACGGGCTTGCCAAGGGCGTCGGCCCGGTCAGCCACGGCTCGGAAGTGCACACCGACGTGATGAAGACGCAGGCCCTGCGGCAGGCGCTCGACAAGTACAAGTACGACGTGGCCTTCGGCGGCGCCCGCCGGGACGAGGAGGCCAGCCGCGCCAAGGAGCGCATCGTGAGCCTGCGCAACGGCCAGCACCGCTGGGACCCGAAGCGCCAGCGTGCCGAGCCGTGGCACCTCTACAATTTCAAGAAGCGGCGCGGCGAGAGTTTTCGCGTGTTCCCGCTGTCCAACTGGACCGAATTGGATATCTGGCTCTACATCGAGCAGGAAAACATTCCGATTGTCCCGCTCTACTTCGCCGCCGAGCGCCCGGTGGTGGAGCGCGACGGCCAGCTCATCATGGTCGATGACGAGCGCTTTCCGCTGGAGCCGGGCGAGACCCCGCAACAGCGGCAGGTCCGGTTCCGCACGCTCGGCTGCTACCCGCTGACCGGCGCGGTCGAGAGCCCGGCCGCGACCCTGCCGGAGATCATCGGCGAGACGCTGGCCGCCCGCACCTCGGAGCGCCAGGGCCGGGTCATCGACAAGGACGGCGCCGGCGCCATGGAGCGCAAGAAGCAGGAGGGCTATTTCTGATGACCATCCATCAGTCTCCGGAAGCGTTCGGCTACGACGCCTTCCTGCGTCAGCATCAGAACAAGGAAGTCCTGCGCTTCATCACCTGCGGCTCGGTCGATGACGGCAAGTCCACCCTGATCGGGCGGCTCCTGCACGACACCAAGCAGATCTTCGACGATCAGGTGACGGCGCTCCAGCGCGATTCGCGCAAGCACGGCACGCAGGGCGGCGAGGTCGATCTCGCGCTGCTGGTCGACGGGCTTCAGGCCGAGCGCGAGCAGGGCATCACCATCGATGTCGCCTACCGCTTCTTCTCGACCGACCGGCGCTCCTTCATCGTCGCCGACACCCCCGGCCACGAGCAGTACACCCGCAACATGGCGACCGGCGCCTCGACCGCCGACCTCGCCGTGATCCTGGTGGACGCCCGCCACGGGCTGACCCGCCAGAGCCGGCGCCACGCGCTGCTGGTCTCGCTGCTCGGCATCCGCCGCGTCGCACTCGCCATCAACAAGATGGACCTCGTCGGCTGGTCGCAGGACAAGTTCGAGGCGATCGTCTCCGGCTTCCAGGCGTTTGCCGCGCCGCTGAACTTCACCGAGGTGCGGGCGATCCCGCTCTCGGCCAAGAACGGCGACAACGTCGTCCTGCCGGGCACCGCCGCGACTTGGTACACGGACGTTCCGCTGCTGCGCTATCTCGAAGAGGTACCGGTGAAGTCGGAGGAGCGCGCCGCTGCCTTCCGCATGCCGGTGCAGTGGGTGAACCGCCCGAATTCCGACTTCCGCGGCTTCTCGGGGCTGATCGCCTCGGGCTCCATCGCGCCGGGCGATGCCGTCACCGTCGCGCCTTCCGGCAAGACCTCGACGATCGCCCGCATCTTCACCGCCGACGGCGATCTGGAACGGGCGAGCGAGGGCCAGTCGGTGACGCTGGTGCTGGCCGACGAAGTCGATGCCTCGCGCGGCGCGGTGATCGCGACCTCGGACGCACCGTTGACGCTGACCGACAGCCTCGACGTACGCCTGTTCTGGGCCGCCGAATCCGATCTCGTCCCCGGCGCCAACCTGTGGGCAAAGGTCGGCACGCAGACCGTCAACGCAGTGGTGAAGGCGGTGCATCGCCGGATCGATCCGGAGACGGGGCAGGCCGGCCCGGCCGACAAGCTCGCGGTCAACGACATCGGCGACGTGACGCTGACCCTCGACCGGCAGATCGCGGTCGATGCCTATGCCGAGAACCGCGACACCGGCAGCCTGATCCTGATCGACCGTGAGACGACCGACACGGCCGCGCTCGGCCTCGTGCAGAGGGTCGTGGCCTCCGCTCAGGCGTCCGCGCCGGCCCCGTCCGCGACGGCGTCGCAGGAACCCGCTCGCAGCGGCGGCCTGCTCGCCGGGATCAAGCGGCTGTTCGGCGGATAAGACTCTCACGGTAAAACCCCTCTCCCCTCTGCGGGAGAGGGTGGCCCCCGAAGGGGGTCGGGTGAGGGGCTGGCTCCGCACTGTCCGGAAGCGTCGCTCCCCTCTCCCGCCCGCTGAAGCGGGCACCCTCCCCCACCCAAGTCGGGCCTGCCCGCCTTGGGCAGACGCTTTCGGATCTTGGGCAAGCCCGAGATCCGTGGGGGTAGGGTTTGGCGCCCGGCGTCCGCCCCGCTAGAACCACCCCATGACCTCCGCCCCCGAACCGGCCGCCGATGTGTACGAGGGCCGGGACGGCTGGCTGTTCCTGATTCGCGGCAACAACCGGGTGCTGGAACAATATGGCCGGCCGGGCGTCTCGCGGCGGACGCTGTGGCGCTGGCGGCGGATCATCGAGACCCGCATGCGGCGCTGCGCCCGGCTCGGCGCGACCTATTTCCATGCCCTCGTCCCGGAAAAGCTCACCGTCTATCCCGAGCGGGCCGAGGGGCTGGCTTTCGATCCGGCCCGCGCCCCGGCGCTCCGCCTCGCCCGCTGGCTCACCGGCTCGCCGGGCGTCCGCGCCTGGGTCGATCTCACCGGCGCCTTCCGCGCGGCGAAGGACGGCCCGCCGCTCTACCTGCGCACCGATACCCACTGGACGCATCAAGGCTGCGTGCTGGCCTACCGCACGATCCTGGCGCGGATGGGCGTACCCCCGCGCGACGACATCGAGGCCCGGCGCGAGCGCATCGCCCTCCCCTTCACGGGTGATCTCGGCCTCAAGTTCATGCCTCACCGTTCAGAGTTGGCGGAGGGCAGCGCGATCGCGAGCGAGGCCCGGCGCATCCACGCCAACGGCCTGCTCTTGGAAATGGAAGCGCTCGGGCGCGGCGGCGACGCCCATCTCGGCGCGCATGCGGTGTTCCGCAACGACGATCCGGGGGCCGATCCACGTCGCCTCGTGATCTTCGGCGATTCCTACGCGCAGCACACCCCCCACAGCCCGGTCGCGACGCTCACCGCGCTCTTCGCCGACACCTTTCGCGAGGTGCATTTCCTGTGGTCGACGGGGATCGACTGGCACTATCTCGACGCCGTCCGCCCCGATTTCGTCCTCGGCGAGATGGCCGAGCGCTTCGTGATCGACCTGCCGCCGCACGGCATCCGGATCGAGCGGCTCGCGGAACTGGCCCGCGAGCGCAAGCTGATGGGCGAGATCACGGCAGCGGATTCGCGCTCACCCGCACCGCTTCCGCCTGACGCGCCCGCATCCGTGCCTGAAGCCGCTGACGCCGCGCCGCGATGACCGTGCCGTTGATCTCGCCGCCGAACAGGAACATCGCCGCGAGCCAGTAGAGGAACACGAGGAAGATCATCGCCGTGGCGAGGCCCCCGTAGGTCGAGGCGTAGGCGTTCGAGAAGCGGTCGAGATAGTAGCCGAAGCCGAGGCCGGCGAGGAACCACAGGCACAGCGTCACGACGATGCCCGGCAGCACCGACAGCACCGGCCGGCGCCCGGCCGCGACGAACTTGTGCGCGATCACCAGAACCAGCGCGATCAGGAAGGCGGTGACGCCGATGCGGCCGATGGCGACGGTGAGCGCCAGCGGCTCCAGCCCCGGCGCGACGAAGACGAGCTGGCGCCAGATCAGCGGCCCGAGCACCACGAGCAGCGCGAAGGCCAGCATCGCCAGGGCGCCGCAGACGACGTAGCCGATCGATTCGAGCCGGGTCAGCCACCACGGCCGCGCCTCGCGGATGCCGTAGGCGCGGTTGAGCCCGACCCGCAGCGACTCGACCCCGGAGGACGAGAAGTAGAGCGCCAGCAGCGCGCCGAGGGTCAGCACGCCGCCGCGCTGCTCGGTGAGCAGGCGGTGCACCTCGCCGACGATAGGTTTGGCCACCTCCCGCGGCACCGCGTCGAAGATCAGCGTGCCGGCCTCGTCCGCCAGCGACTTGCTGCCGATCAGGCCGGCCAGCGCCGCGAGCAGAATCAGGAACGGAAACAGCGAGGTCAGCATCGACAGCGCGATGTGGCTGGCGATCGCCCAGCCATCATGGGCGACGAAGCGCTGCGCGGCGATGCCCGTCACGTCGAGGATCTTCTTGAATCGGCTCAAGGGAGGAGATGGCTTCTTCGGCTGAGTCGAGGCGGGCCGCTCCATACGGGCCAATGAACGGTGCGCGTCAATCTCGGGCGCGAGCCGAGCATGGCCGCCCTCAAGTTTCTCCGATTGCCATGAGGTCGGTTGCGTGCTGCCTGCCGGGCGCCATGTCGAGCCTTCTCTCCAGCCTGATCCCGGCCGCCTTCGTCTTGATCTGGGCGAGCGGCTTCGTCGCCGCCCGCTACGTGGCGCCCTATGCCGAGCCGCTGGCCTTCGTCGCCCTGCGGCTGGCCCTGGTCGCGCTCGTTCTGGCCGGCATCGCCAGCGTCCTGCGTGCCCGCTGGCCGCGCAATGCCGCCGGCTGGCGCGACGGGATGGTCGCGGGCGTGCTGATGCAGGGCATCTATGTCGCCGGGGTGTTCTGGTCGGTGCATCGCGGCCTGCCCGCCGGCATCGCGGCGCTGGTCGGCAGCCTCCAGCCGCTCCTCACCGCGGCCGCCTCGCAGCCGCTGCTCGGCGAGCGGGTCGCGCCCCGACGCTGGGCGGGCATCGGGCTCGGCTTCCTCGGCGCGGGGCTGGTGCTCGCGCCGAAGCTCGGGGCGGTCGATGCCGCCGGCATCCCGCTGGAGGCGCTCGCGGTGTGCCTCGCCGCGATGCTGGCGATGACCGCGGGCACGCTGTGGCAGAAGCGCAGGGGCGCGGGCGCCGACCTCGTCACCAATGCCTGCCTGCAATTCATCGGCGGCACCGCCTTCGCGGTCCCGCTCGCTCTGATCGCCGGCGAGACGCATCTGAGCCCGAGCCTGCCCCTCGGCCTCGGAATGGCGTGGTCGGTCCTCGTCAACTCCGTGGGCGGCATCCTGCTGCTGCTGGCGCTGATCCGGCGCGGCGCGGTGGCCGGCGTCGCCTCGCTGCTCTTCCTCGTGCCGCCGGTTTCGGCGGCGATCGCCTACGTGATGTTCGGCGAGGCGCTGACCCCGGTGCAGATCGCCGGCATGGTGGTGGCGGCCGCCGGAGTCGGCTTGGCGAGCGGACCCCAGACACGCGCAACACGGTGAACTGTATGATGAATTCAGCCTAAAGACGGGGGATGCGGCGATGAGAAACCACTATTGTGCCGGCGATCGGGCCTATAAAGGAAGCATCCAACCGGTTTCCTGAGAACCGCGCTCCGTCACGTCAGCCACTTCGGCGCGGAGCGCCTGAGAAGAGAGTCGCACATGGCCGCTTCCCCCGCCGTCCAGCCCGCCAACGACCCGAACGATTTCGTCGCCCTGGCCAAGGACGCCGCCGCGGGCGCCAAAGCCCTCGTCGCCGAGGCGACCGCCCGCGTAAAGGCGCGGGTGACGGGCCCCGAGGGCAAGCTCGACGCGGGCGCGCTGGAGCGCGAGCAGCACGCCGCCCACGGCCTGTCCTGGCTCGCCACCTACGGCGAGGCGGTGCGCGAACTGGCCGACTACGCCGAGCGGCTCCAGGGCGAGGGCAGCTTCGGCGAGACCGAGGCGCTGCTCGTGAAGATCGGCGTCGGCGAGTATCTCGACCAGATGTTCGGCGGCATCCCGATGAGCCAGGGCGAGATGGTCCGCCCGACCGCGCTCGGCTTCACCGCCGCCGAACTCGCTGGCCTGCGGACGCCGGCCATCGACGCCATGGTGGCCGAGGGCAACACGCCCGCCAACCGCGCCGCGCTGGTGGCCAAGATCCGCGAGGCCACGAGCGCGGGTGCGGCGACCATCGGCGCTTCGGGCCTCGACGAGGACATGGAGGCGATCCGCTCCGAGATGCGCCGCTTCGGCAAGGCCGAGGTGGTGGAGCAGGCCCATGAGTGGCACCTGAAGAACGCCTACATCCCGATGTCGATCATCGAGAAGATGGCCGAACTCGGCGTGTTCGGCCTCACCATTCCCGAGGAATACGGCGGCATGGGCATGCCGAAGGCCGCGATGTGCGTGGTCTCGGAGGAGCTGTCGCGCGCCTATATCGGCGTCGGCTCGCTCGGCACCCGCTCTGAGATCGCCGCCGAGCTGATCCTGTGCGGCGGCACCGAGGAGCAGAAGCAGCGCTTCCTGCCGGGCATCGCCAGCGGCGACATCCTGCCGACCGCCGTCTTCACCGAGCCGAACACCGGCTCCGACCTCGCGAGCTTGCGCACCAAGGCCGTCAAGGACGGCGACCAGTGGAAGATCTCGGGCAACAAGACCTGGATCACCCACCCCGTGCGCGCCGACATCATGACCGTGCTCGTGCGGACCAAGCCCGAGGAGAAGGGCCATCGCGGCCTCTCGATGCTCATCGCCGAGAAGCCCCGCGGCACGGACGAGCAGCCCTTCCCGGTCGAGGGCCTGTCGGGCGGCGAGATCGAGGTGCTCGGCTACCGCGGCATGAAGGAGTACGAACTCTCCTTCGAGGATTTCGCGGTGCCGGCCAACAACCTGCTCGGCGAGATCGAGGGCAAGGGCTTCGCTCAGCTCATGCAGACCTTCGAATCGGCCCGCATCCAGACCGCGGCCCGCGCCATCGGCGTGGCGCAGTCGGCCCTCGATATCGGCCTGCGCTACGCCGAGGAGCGGGTGCAGTTCGGTAAGGCGCTGGTCGAGTTCCCGCGGGTGGCCGACAAGCTCGCGATGATGGCGGTGGAGATCAACATCGCCCGCCAGCTCACCTACTTCTCCGCCCGCGAGAAGGACGAGGGCAAGCGCTGCGATCTCGAGGCCGGCATGGCCAAGCTGCTCGGCGCCCGCGTCGCCTGGGCGGCGGCCGACAACGCCCTGCAGATCCACGGCGGCAACGGCTTCGCGCTGGAATACAAGATCAGCCGCGTGCTCTGCGACGCGCGCATCCTCTCGATCTTCGAGGGTGCCGCCGAGATCCAGGCCCAGGTCATCGCCCGGCGCCTGCTGGAGCAGTAGTCAAGGCACAACTCGCCCTCGGCCGGTACTATACTGGTCGAGGGCGATCCATCCTTCAGATCCGGCCTGAATAGCCGGCTCATATACTCCCCCTCAACGAATGATGGCTAGGCCGTGATCCGATCCTCTCGGAGCACGGCTTTCGCTTGCCCATCCCGACCTCAGACGCGTCCGCCGCCGCGCTGGTCCAGCACTGGCGCAGTTGCCGGTCCCGCCCCGGGGCGATGCCGGGTTACGATGCCGTCGTCCTGGGCAGGCTCGGCCGTCTGGCCGACCGCTGCGCCCTGGTCGCCACCCGCGAAGGCCGGGCTGAACGCATCCTCTGGGGTGGCACGGGATTTCGCGACTGGTTCGAGGATGAGATCCGCGACCGGCCGCTCGTGCAGATGCCCGATGAGATCCGCCGGCCGATCGAGGAGATCGGGATCGCCGCCCTGCGCACCGGCGAGCCGGCCGGGGCCCGATGCGACCGAATCACCGACGGCGTCGTCACCACCTGGAATCTCGTCGGCGTCCCGCTCGCCAACGGCAGCGGAACGCCGCTCCTCCTCGTCCATGTCGACAGCGAGGGCGTGCGCACCGAGCTGATGCAGGCGATGTTCGGCGCGACCGGCCAGGGCCTGATGGCGCTCGGCGCGATCCGCGAGGCATCGGGTGCGGTCGCGGACTTCAAGATCGTCGCCCTCAACCAGGGCGCCGCGGCGATTCTCGGGCGGCCGGTCGCGAGCCTGCAATGGCAGCGGCTGGGCGATCTTGTACCCGTTCGGCTCGGCGTGACGCAGCGGCTATCGGGCGTCCTGGGATGCGCCGACCGGGCGACGTTCGAACTCGCCGTACCGCGCGCCGACCGGACGACGCTTCACCTGAAGGTGGAGGCGCAGGCCATCGGCGATCTCGTCGCCGTCGCCATGACCGATGTCGGGGACATCAAGGCGCGCGAGGCGTCGTTCCGGTTCCTGTTCGAGAGCAATCCGCTGCCGATGTGGCTGGTCGATCAGGATTCGGCCCGCTTCGTCGCCGTGAACGAGGCGGCGGTCGCCCATTACGGCTACAGCCGCGAAGCCTTCCTGGCCCGGGGCCTGCAGGATCTGTCGGAAGCCGTCGCGTTTAGTTTTGCCCGCGACGGCCGCCTGCACCGCCATCGTCGGGCCGACGGCTCGTTGATCGACGTGACGCTGTTCGAGCGCAGCCTCGCCTTCGAAGGTCGCCCGGCCGTGCTCGGCGCGGCCATCGACGTCACCGAGCAGCGCCGCGCCGAGGCGCGCATCACCCACATGGCCCACCACGATGCGCTGACGGGCCTGCCGAACCGGGCGCTGTTCACGACCCGCCTCGCGGAGGTGATCGCCGAGCATGCCCGCTCCGGCGCGGGCGCCGCCCTGCTCTGCCTCGACCTCGACAAGTTCAAGCTCGTCAACGACACCCTCGGCCACCCGGCGGGCGACACCCTGCTCCGCGCGGTGGCGGACCGGATCACGGCGTGCCTGCACGGGGAGGATCTGGTCGCGCGCCTCGGCGGCGACGAGTTCGCGGTGCTGCTGCGCACCCCCAACGCCGGAACCGTGTCCGCCGTCGCCGGCCGAATCATCGAGGCGTTGTCACATCCTGTCAGGCTCGGCGACCGGGAGTGCCAGATCGGCGTGAGCGTCGGCATCGCCTGCCTGCCCGAGCACGGAACCGATTCCGATACCCTGCTGCGCCACGCCGACCTCGCTCTCTACCGGGCGAAGGCGGACGGCGGCAGCGTCGCCCATTGTTTCGAGGCGGCGATGGACAGTTGGGACCGGTCCCGGCGCCGACGGGAGGCCGACCTGCACGAGGCCTTCGCCCGGGGCGATCTCGCGCTCGCCTACCAGCCGGTCGTCGGCGTCCGCTCGCGGGCGATCGTCGGGTTCGAGGCGCTGCTGCGCTGGCACCACCCGGTCGAGGGAGCGATCCCGCCGTCTGAATTCGTGCCGCTGGCCGAGGAAACGGGCCTGATCGTGCCGATCGGCGCCTGGGTGCTGCGGCAAGCCTGCGCCGAGGCGAGCCTGTGGGACGATCCGGTTCGGATCGCGGTGAACCTCTCGCCGGTGCAGTTCCGCGATCCCGGCCTCGTTGCGACGGTGCGCGAGGCGCTCGCCTTTTCCGGGCTCGCCCCGCACCGGCTCGAACTGGAGGTGACCGAATCGGTGCTGCTGGCCGCGAGCGAGGCCAACGTCGCGACGCTGCATGCCCTGCGGGATCTCGGCGTACGGATTGCGATGGACGATTTCGGAACGGGCTATTGCTCGTTGAGCTACCTGCAGAAGTTTCCCTTCGACAAGATCAAGATCGACCGTTCTTTCGTAAGCCGGCTCGGCGAGGATCCGCACTCGACCGCGATCGTGCAGGCGGTGATCGGCCTCGGCGCAAGCCTCGGCATCGTCACCGTGGCCGAGGGTGTCGAGACCGAAGTCCAGTTCGCCCATCTGCGAGCCGAGGGCTGCGAGGAGGTTCAGGGCTACCTGTTCGGTCGGCCAATCCCCGCCCCGCAGGCCGTCGCGCCGATCCGGCGGGAGCCGGACGTCGCCGCGTGAGGCGGAAGGGCGGGCGGGTCGCCCGCCCGGCCCCTTACTTCGTGATCTTCACCGAGACCGGATCACTCGACGGGAAGGTCTCCTCCAGCGCCTCGTCGAGGCGCTCGTCCTTATGGTCCTTCTGGTTCTCGGCCAGCGACTTGTCGCCCTTGCCGTCCTGCTGGAAACCTTTGGGCTTGGTCTCGTCGGTCGGCTGCTTGGTGGTCTCGGACATGGGGATCGGTCTCCGTTGTCGGGCGCCGCGTGTCGCGGCCTTCATGCGCACCAACGCGAGGCGGGCGTTCCTGTTGCGTCGCGGCTCAAAGGCCGGCGGATGCCGCGCCGCGCAAGCCCGGCCCCTCGACCGGGCGGAGAGCGGGCGCCTCGCGCATCACGAGGCCGTAGACCTGCTCCAGCCGGTCGAGATGCGCGTCCACGCTGAGCGGCGCCGCCCAGTAGCGCTCGTAGGCGCGCTCGGCCATGCGGGCGGCGAGCGCGTCGTCCGACAGCCGGGTGAGGTGGGCGGCGAGCGCGCCGGCATCGCCGGAGCGGAACCAGAACCCGTTCTCGCCGTCCTCCACCGCCTCGCGCCCGGCGCAGGCATCGGAGACGATGACCGGGCAGCCGCAGGCGAGCGCCTCGTAGACGGTGAGCGGCTGGCCCTCGTACCAGATGCTCGGGAACACCAGGGCGCGAGCGCGCCGCATCAGGGCCTGCACCTCGGGCCCGGTCTTCCAGCCGAGCATCACCGCCTCGGGATAGCGCGCCTTCAGTTCCGCCGCGTTCGGGCCGTCGCCGACAAAGACCGGGCGGAGTCCGGCCCGCCGCGCCGCCTCGGCGAAGACCGGCGCGCCCTTTTCCGTCGAGATGCGGCCGACGAACAGGACATCACTGCGGCCTTCGTGCGCGGGCGGCTGCCGCTCGACCGAGATCGGGTTGTCGATCCGGTGGAACACAGTGCGCGGGGGCAGGAGCGGCGCGATCACCCGCTCTTGGAGCGCGCTGATCGTGACCACGTGACGGAACAGGGTGGGCAGGCCGGCGACGTGTTCCAGGCCGAGATGGCGCACCACCCGCAGGAGCTTGCGCGGGTAGGAGCGCGCGTCGCAATTCGTGTTGAGGCAGGCCGCCGACATCGGGGTGCGGTGGCAGATCCGGTCGGCCGGATATTCGTAGAAGCCGCCATTGGGGCAGACGAGGAAGAACTCGTGCATGGTGTAGAGGCACGGGAGACCGGAGCGCCGGATCGCCGTGCCGATCGAGGGCGAGAGCGCCTTGGCGAAGGCGTGGACATGCACCAGCGTGTCGCGGGGATCGCACAGCGTCAGTTCCGCGGCGAGGCGGGCGGTGGCGCTACGGTTCCAGATCGCCTGGACGGTAAAAGCGAGCTTGTTCGTGGTCGAGGCGATGTCGTCCTGCCCGAGGCAGACCACCCGCGCCCCGCTCTCGGCGAGCCGGGGATCGACCGGGCCGACCGCGGCGAACACCGTAACCCGGTGGCCGCGCTGGCGCAGGCCCACGGCGGAGTCGAGGGCGACCTTGGCTTGGCCGCCATTGATATGGGCATGGTCGAGAACGAGGACGACGTGCACGGCGATTCCCGCTCCCTCGCCACCTCGTGACACGCCCGATGCACGGTGCCCCACGGAGGATCGGTGTTTCGCCGACGTTTACCAGCCGGCAGTTGATCTCCCGTAAACCGTGAGCGGACACGCGCCGCGCCAGGGCGGCCGCACCGCGAGAGCATCGTTTCGTCCGGGAATCGCTTTCCGGGACGGTGCTCGCACTTCCGGACGGGGCGCCTCCATGCACGTCGTGATCCTCGCCGAATTCGCCGCCGCGAGCGGGGGTGCCGAGAAGGTCGCGGTGGAATCCGCCCGCGGGCTCGCGGAGGCCGGCGCAACGGTGACCTACATCCAGGCGATCACCGGACCCGTCGATTCGCTGCTCGACCATCCGCGCCTGCACCGCATCGACCTCGCTCTGCCGGATGTGTGGTCGCTGCCGGCATGGCGCGGCGCGGCATCGGGGATCTGGAACGGCGAGGCCGCCGCGCGGCTTGCCAGCGCGCTCGACAGCCTGCCGGTGCCGCCCGACTGTCTTCACCTGCACCAGTGGACCCGCGCGCTCTCGCCCGCGGTGCTACCGGTGCTGCGCGGCCGCGGCGTTCCCCTGGTGCTGACGCTGCACGACTATGCCCTCACCTGTCCGAACGGTGTCGATTACCGCTTCGATCGGGCCGAGCCCTGCGTGCTCGTCCCACTGTCCGGCGCCTGCCTCGCGGCCGCCTGCGATCCGAAGAGCCGGCTGCACAAGCTGGTGCGGGTCGGTCGCGCCGCCGCCCTGCGGGTCGCGGCGCGAGGGGCCGATCTCGACGTCGTCCATGTCTGCGACGGCAGCCTTGCGCGGGTGGCGGGACGGTCCGGGGCCCTGCGCCTGCGCCATCACCGCATCGACAACCCGGTGCGGGTGGAGAAACGGGCGCCGGCCATGCCGGCTTCGGGCGATGCGATCGTCTATGTCGGGCGCCTGACGCCGGAGAAGGGCGCGGATCTCGTCGCCGAGGCTGCGCGGCGGGCTGGGCTGCCCGCGCTCTTCATCGGGGCCGGCCCGCTCGAAGCACGTCTGCGGGCGGAGGGCGCCGAGGTGCTTGGCTGGCGAAGCCCGGAGGCGGTCGAGGCGATCCTGCGCCGCCGCGCGCGTGCGCTCTGCGCACCCTCGCGCTGGGTCGAGACCGGGCCGCTCACCGTCTACGAGGCGCTGGCCCAGGGGATTCCCGTCGTGGCGTCGCGGCGCTCCGGTGCGGCGGAGAAGGTGGCGGACGGGGAGACCGGCTTCGTCGTCGAGCCGGAGGTGGCGGCGCTGGCCGGCGCCTTCGCAGCGCTCAAGACCGACGCGCTCACCGCCCGCCTCGGCCGGGAGGCCTATGACAGGTACTGGCAGGCCCCGCTGACGCTCGCCGCCCACGCTCTCTCCCTGTTGGCGCTGTATCGGCGGATTGGGGATGAATACAAAATGCGGCAGTGCGATATGAGCCCGGCTGCCGCCGAGCCTGCGGTTGTCCATTCCATGGGCAGCACCCTTGGCAAAGGGCGCCTTCCGACATTATAGTGCCGATCGCCGCGTCGACCCGTGGGACCGTTGCGTAGCCAAACCGCGATTTATAACAAAAGCTTAGTTCAAAACACTCCATAGTTGGATATTGCCGGTCGATGGCTCGAAACTGTCCTTGACTTTTATGTTGCACCGCAACATACGAGGTGCGGGCCGGTTAGCCGCGGGGACGCTCTGTACGCTCCCCGACACCGAATTCTCCCGGTCCGTCTGCAGGAGAGACAGATGAGCACCCAGAGCTTCGAGATCCCCGCCGAGTTCCGTGAGTTCGCCGACAAGAGCGTCGATCAGGCTCGCAACGCCTTCGGCACCTTCCTGAACGGTGCGGTGAAGACCTCCGAGCAGCTCCGGAACTCGGCCACGACCGTCCAGTCGACGCTGAACGCCGCGGTGCTCAAGAGCCTCGACCACACCAAGACCAACGCTGACGCTGCCTTCGACTACGTGCAGCGCGTCGTGCGCGCGAAGGACCCGCGCGAGGCCTTCGAGATCCAGTCCGAGTTCCTGAAGACCCAGTTCGCCGCGTTCCAGGCCCAGGCCAAGGAATACGGTGCCCTCGCTCAGAGCGCCGCCGGCCGCTAATCCGGTCCGGCTGCGGGCTCCGGCCCGTCTGAGGAGCATGAGAGGCCGAATCCGCGATGAGCGGGCTCGGCACACTCGTGCTCCGACGCTATGCTCCGTCGCAGCGCTCCGGGCTCGGCTCGGAACCGCGCTGAGGCAGAGGGTTTCGAACGAGGAGAAGGCCCATGTCGTCGAGCCGCCGCAGGGGACGCCCACCCGGAGCGTCCGCCACTACCCAGCCGCCGACCGTCACCGCGACGCCGGCCGAGGTCGCCGACGCGCTGTTGGCGGAGACGCCGGCCGACAAGGGCCCGGAGCCGGAGACGGACGAGCCTGAGACCGCCGAGGTCCAGGCCGTGGAGGCGGCAGAGCAACCCGCAGACGACGCTGCGGCCGAGGCCGTCGAAGCATCCGGCGAGCCTGCTCCCGCCGAGACGCAGTCCGCTGCGGACGACCAGCCGGCTGATTCTCCCGAGGAGACGGTCACAGCCGTGTCGGAAGAGGCGCCCGCTCTGTCCGTCGAACCGGAAATCGTTGCATCCGATGCAGCCGCAACCGTCGAGACGGCGACCGAGGCGCTTGCCCAGACCGCGCCGCTGCCGGCCCCGGCCGAGGCCAACCCTGAGGCCAAGTCGTCCGACGACGCCCGATCCAAGACACACAGCGTCCGCTTCGGCGCGAACTTCGCTTTCGCGCCCACCCTCGCGCCGCTCACCGAGATAAACGCGAAGCTGTTCGCCTTCGCGCGCGGCGAGGGCGAGGCGGTGCTGGCCCATTTCCAGGCGCTGGCTCAGGCCAAGTCCCCGGCGGAAGCGATTCGCCTCCAGGTCACGGAGATGCAGCGCGCCGCCGACGCCTCATTGAGCTGCTTCAGCGAGATCGTGCGCAGCGCCAACCGCCTGCACGACACCGCCCGCCGGCACTGAAACCAGCACCGGCCGGGACACGAGATCGGGGCAGTCGCCATCGGGCGGCTGCCCCTTTTTCGTCAGTCCGCTTCGCCGGTCCCCCTGGCGGCCATCCGGGGGTGAAAAGCGCCCGGCATCCCGACTCCCGGATGCGCCCGAGCAGAGCCGAAGCCGACCGAGGACAAGGCCTCCCCTGGGGCGGCGCCGGCGTTGAGGCTGGGTCTGACAGCAATGCGGTCGCCATCGCAGACGGCCGACGCCGCATGACGCGGATGCGGCGAGCCCCTCGCGCGCTGCGGTCCCACGGTCTACATAGCCCGCCCCGCTCCAGCGACCTTCGGAGACCTCGCATGCCCTCCTCGCCGCTCCTGCCGGCCTGCCTCGTATCCGTGCTTCTCGCCGCCGCGCCCGCGAGCGCGCAGATGGCGAACACGCCCGGAAAGCCCGCCGCGGAGAAGGCCTCCCCGGACAAGGCGGTGCCCCTGTCGAAGGGCGAGATTCAGCTCTCCTTCGCCCCCGTGGTGAAGCGGGCGGCGCCCTCCGTGGTCAACGTCTATGCCTCCCATGTCGAAAAGCGCTCCGCGCGCTCCAACGCCATGGAGGAGTTCATGCGCCGCTTCTTCGGCGAGGACCGTCCGGGCCGTGGCCCCAGCGGCCTGCCCGGCGAGCGGGCGCAGCGCTCCCTGGGCTCGGGCGTGATCGTCGATGGCTCGGGCCTCGTCATCACCAACAACCACGTCATCGAGAACATGAACGAGGTGAAGGTGGCGCTCGCCGACAAGCGCGAGTTCGAGGCGCAGATCGTGCTGCGCGACCCCCGCACCGACCTCGCGGTGCTCAAGATCAAGGGCCCGGCCGACATCGCCTCGATGCCGATCGGCGATTCCGACCACTTGGAGGTCGGCGATTTCGTCATGGCGATCGGCAACCCGTTCGGCGTCGGGCAGACCGTGACGCAGGGCATCGTCTCGGCGCTCGCCCGCACCCAGGTCGGATCGTCGGACTACCAGTTCTTCATCCAGACCGATGCAGCGATCAATCCGGGCAATTCCGGCGGCGCGCTGGTGGACCTGAAGGGGCATCTCGTCGGCATCAACACCGCGATCTATTCGCAGTCCGGCGGCAGCCACGGCATCGGCTTCGCCATCCCCGCGAGCATGGTCCGCGCCGTGGTGGAGACCGCCAAGAGCGGCGGCAGCCTCGTGCGCCGGCCCTGGCTCGGGGCGCGGGTGCAGGGTGTGACCCCGGATATCGCCGAGAGCGTCGGGCTCGACCGGCCGACCGGTGTGCTGGTGGCGAGCATGCAGGCCAAGAGCCCGGCCGAGGAAGCCGGCCTCAAGCGCGGCGACGTGATCCTCACGGTCGATGGACAGACCGTCGAAGATCCGGAAGCCTTCGGCTACCGCTACGCCCTCAAGGGTATTTCCGGCACGGCCGATTTCGGCATCCTGCGCGGCACCAAGCGGCAGACGGTCCAGATCAAGCTCGGACCGGCGCCGGAGACGCGGCCCCGCGACAGCCTCAAGGTCCGCACCCGTACGCCGTTCGCGGGCGCGACCTTCGTCAACACCTCGCCCGCGGTGGGCGAGGAGCTTCAGGCGGACCTGCCGGACGAGGGCGTGGCGGTGACCACCGTCGAAGACGGCTCGCTCGCCGGCCGGGCGGGCTTCCGCAAGGGTGACGTGATCGTGGCGATCAACGGCATGCCGATCGCCTCGACCAAGGATCTGGAGCGGGTGACGCAACGTAATCTCGGCCTGTGGGAGGTCGCGATCAACCGCGGCGGCGAGGTTCTGACCTCGGTGTTCGGCGGGTAGACCCTGGCTTCCGCTCAACCGTCTCCTTCGGAGCCTCGGTCAGCGGCTCTCCGCCTCTGCGGGCGCGGAGAGAGCGAGGCCGGGTGCGCTGGCGCTCATTCGCAGGCGCGTTCCAGCCCTAAGGTCGCGCTTGAGCTGGCGGGCCGAACGTTCCGTTTCCGATGTTTCGTCGATCACGTGCGACGCAATCCGGTAACCGTACGAGGCAATCCGCCGGCAACCGGGGGCCGGTAGAACCGCCCCACACGAGAGCCGAAGGCTCCGGTCTGGAGGGGCGGACATCATGCGGGACCTGATCAAGATCGCGGCGGCCGGAACGGTGATGGCAGCCTATGCCCTACTCGCGCCGTCCCTCGTCGAAGCGGTGCCGAGCCCGGCCGGAACGGCCAAGGCCTTCACCCAGCGCCTGCCGCAAGCGGGTGGCATGGTTCCGGTGAGTGCCCGGATCGACGACGGAGCGCCGGTTCCGGGACAGTTCGTGGTGACCCGCCGGCCGCTTCTGGTCGGCATCTCGGCGGGCCAAGCCTCCCGATGACCACCGCGGACACATCGCTGCTCGCGGCGGCATTCGTGCTCGGCCTCGGAGCGGCCGTTCTTCTCAACGCCCTGCTGACCTGAGTGACCTTATCGGGCCCCGGCGGGCGTGACGGAGGCGCCTCAGGCGGCCACGCTGGCCAGGGCGTGGCGGTTGCCGTTCAGGCCCGCGCAGAGATCGTCGATCTCCGTCACGTCGAGGGCCTCGCCGCTGCTGGCGGCGATGGTGTCGATCAGGTCGTCTTTGCGAGGGTCGAACGGGTGGCCCTGCATCCGGTAGAATTGATAGTAGCGCAACGCCGCCAGAAGCGTGTCGCGTTCGCGGGCGGTCACGTTGAGGTTCTGCGTGGTCATGGGCTTCCCCTTGGCTTGCAACGAACGCCGAGGCGAGACCGCGCGAGACTCGCCTAGCTTGACCGTTGTAGCCGCTGAGTCGCAGCCCCGTCTATGACATCTGGGGGGATGGCGCGGAGCGCAGCCCGTCCCGGTGATCGACCGGCGCGACCCCTGCCCTCCCCGCCTCGGGCGAGACGTTCGACAGGGCGGCCGCGTCGAGCCCGTAATAATCTTCCAGAATCCGCGGGTAGACGGTCGGCCGGAACGGCTCGCGAGCGGCCCAGAGCGCGTCGATGGGAAGCGCGAGCAGGGCCGCGTTCAGCCGCTGCGGATCATCGGCCAGGGCCGGGTCGAGGCGATGCCCCGCCCCGCTCGCGCGCAGCCGCTCGGCCTGGGCACCGAGATCGAACACCACCGGCGGCACCCCCGCCGCCAGCGCCAGCGAGAGCGTGTAGCAGTAGGTCTCCGGCCAGATCGAGGGGAGCAGGACGAGGTCTGGATCGAGCCGGGCGATCTCGGCGAGCGCCGCCGCATCGCTGCCGTAGAGGCCGGTCTCGCGCACGCCCGCCGCCTCCATCGCGCGGGGCTCGGCGGAGTGGCCGACGATCGTGAACACGATCGGCAATTGCCGCAGCCGGGCGTCGAGGGCGAGGTTGTGGACGACGTCGTAGCCCTTGTGCGCGCCGATCGATCCGATGACCGCGACCCGCAGCGGCCCCTCCCGACGCTGGCGCGCCTTGAGTTCGACGCCAGCCAGCGTCTCCTCGTGCGGGCGCACCGCGATGCGGTCGAGGTGCAGCGTGCTGCCGATTCGATCTGCGAGATCGCCCGTGGGGGCGAACACCGTCCGGGCGCGGTCGAGGAACCCGGCCCAGTCCCGCCGCCGCTCGGCGGGATCGGGCAGCACGATCCCGTCGGCGTCACGATCGAGGCGGATGCAGTCGCGGCAGACGGAGGGCTCCGCCAACCCGCAATAGACGCCGTCGGATCGCACGAGGTTGTTGCGGTGGCAGACCGAGGCGTAGTCGTGCAGCGTCACGTCGTAGCCGGTGCCCGCCTCCTCGACCAGCCGCATCGCCGCGCGAGTCGAGGGGGCATCGAGCCCCGCCAGCGAGTGCACATGCACCATTGCCGGGGCGAGCCAACCGATCAGCTCGGCGAGGAGATCCGCATCCCGGTCGAGGGAGAGCGGATCGAGGATCGAGACGGGGAAGTCGATCCCGCCCGATCCGGGCAGGCAGAGCCTGAACCCGCCGGGCTCGTCGGTGCGCAGATAGACGACGGCGAGACCGGCCTCGGCGAGCCGGAGGCTCAGCGCCTCGATATGGGTCTCGACCCCGCCGCCGAAATCGTGGGTCACGATCAGGGCGACGCCGCGCTCGGCGCTGGCCGTGGCGCGCTTGGCGAAGCGGTAGAGGTCGAGGCGGCGCCGGGCGAAGCGCGCGGGATCGACCTCGATGTGGTTGTGGACCCGTCGCTGGTAATCGGGGTGCTTGGTCAGGATCGCGCGGAAGATGTCCGCGCCCTTGGTCGCGAGCAGCGCGCCGAAGGAGACGCTGCCGGAGTGGAACACGAAAATGTCGTGGGCCAGCACGTTGGTGAAGCCCGCCTTGAGGGCGCGCATGCAGAAATCGTTCTCCTCGCCGTAGCCGCGCCCGAAGGTCTCGGCGTCGAGGAGCCCCACCGCCGCGATCGCCTCCCGGCGCATCGCCATGCAAAAGCCGACGCCGGTCGGCACCGGCGAACTCGTGCGGGCGTTGCAGGCGCGGGTGAACGCGTCGATCTCGGCGGGCGTGATCTCGAGCCGGGCCTGATTGTCGACGTTGGGCCGCGGATAGCTGCAGATCGTGGCGTTGTTCGAAAACGGCGTGACCGTCGCGACCCGGGGGTCGGCGTCGAGGTGCCAGAGCAGGCGGTCGAGCCAGTCGCCGTAGACGACGACGTCGGCATTGAGGAGCACGACGTCCTTGCCCGCGGCGAGTTCGAGGCCGCGATTGCAGGTCCGTACGAAGCCGAGATTCGCCTCGTTGACGAGGTGGGCGAAGAGGCCGCGGCCGCCGAGGTCGGCCAGTGCGGCGCTCAGGCGCGGATCGGGGCTGCAATCGTCGATGACGAGGAGGGCGAAGGGCGTGGCCTGCCTCGCGCTCAGCACCGAGTGGATCGCCCGCAGGGTGTCGTCGTAGCCCTTGTAGACGGGCATGATCAGCACGACCCGCGCCGCCGCGAGGTCGGCGGCGGGCTTCGCCTGTTCCCACTCGGCCGGCGTCGGCGCGACCTGCGGGGGCCAGGTGCCGAGACCGAACGGCGTCGGCCGGAAGCCGCGCGCCCGACCCACCGCGAGGTAGTGGAAGAACGGGTTCACCCCGGCGCCGATCTCCCGCCGGTAATGCTTTCGGTAGAAGCGCACCGAGAAGTCGGGGCTCGGGTCGCGGTCCTCGCGGGCGCCGAAATCGAGGAAATGGCGGACCGGATCGATCCCCGAGCGGCGGATGTCTGGGTTGGTGTCGAGGTAGTGCTCCCGGTCGAAGGCCGCCGCCACCGTCTCGTAGATCTGCGCGTCTGAGGCTTCGGCCGGGTCGGCGGGAAGCAGTGCTGCCTGCGGCTTGGTGCGCCGCGCGGGTGGGGCGGCGGCCTCCGAGGCCTGGAGCCGTCGCGTCGCGGCAAAATGATAGAGCGGGCTGACGCCGAGGCGCCGCATATGCGCGTGGCGCTGCAGATAGGCATCACCCGAGAAGGCGTCGTTCGGGTCGAGCCCGCGCCGCCAGCCCTTGGTCAGGTAGTGGGCGAGCGGGTCCTCGCCTCCCTCGAGACCGGCGAGGCGGGTATAATACGGCGCATCGAAATAGGGCTCGACCACGCCGGCCTGGAGCGCCGGAAAATCCGGACTCGGCTGCGTCGCGACCCGCAGCCGCTCGGTCGGCGAGAGTGCCGCATAGTGGAGAAGCGGGTTGATCGGCGCCCGGTCGGCGAAGTGGCGGTCGGCGTAGAACAGCGTCGAGAACACCGCGGACGGGTCGCGGCCCTCCAGCCAGCCATGGTCGAGGTAGTGCCGAAGCGGGTCGCCGCCGCCGGCAGCCACGTCGGGATAGGCCGAGCGGTAGAAGGCGGGATCGAAGAAGGGGGCGGCCATCGCGGCATCGCGGCGCCTGGGCCGAAACAGCTTCGGCAGCTTGATCACGGCCACATTCCTCGACAACACCAATACCGGGCCCCGCACTGGGATCGGCCCTTCGAATTGCATGGAAAGGAAGTGTGGCGCGGCCGGGGCGACGCCCTTCCCATACAGCATCGTCCCGAAGGGGGGCGGCCGGCTTCCACGAAAATGACGATGCGCGCGCCGATCGGGTGACGCAAGCGCGGTCGCCCACGCGAGAATGCGCCCGAACCTCTTCCCCCATAGCGGGGTTCGGCTCTAAGAGAGCCTCACAACACTCCCGATCACCGTACGGTTGCTTTCCGGGCGCGACGGCGCAGCGGGAGTTTTGTGAGAGACACTCAGCATCGGTGCCGCCTCAGGGGCGGTCAGCAGTGCGGCTTGGCCCCGGGAGGGCACGATTTCGGACGGTCTCTGGTCTTCGGCGGTTGGCCTCGTCGCGGTCATCGCGCTCGTCTTCGCCAACGGCTTCTTCGTCGCGGCGGAATTCTCCCTCGTCGCGGTGCGGCGCAGCCGGGTCGCCGAACTGGTCAACGAGGGCCGGCTCAATGCCAAGGCGCTTCAGCGCGCCACCGACCGGCTCGACGCACATCTCGCCGCGACGCAGCTCGGCATCACGTTGTCCTCGCTGGCGCTCGGCTGGGTCGGCGAGCCGGCCCTGGCCCACCTGATCGAACCGCTGCTCTACTGGTTGCCGGAGAAAGCCGCTGGCCTCAGCGCCCATACGCTGGCCGTGGCTTTGGCCTTTGCCGTCATCACCACGTTGCACATCGTGCTGGGTGAGCTGGCGCCGAAAAGCCTCGCGCTCCAGCGCAGCGAGCGCACGGCGCTGGTGATCGTGCGCCCGCTGACGCTGTTCCTGTTGGTGTTCGGTCCGGCGATCCATCTCCTCAACAGCCTCGGCAACGGGGTGCTGCGGCTACTCGGCCTCAGGCCGGGCGAGGGTGAGGGAAACCTCCCCTCCCCGAAGGAACTCAGCCTGCTCGTCACCGCGAGCCACGAGGCGGGCCTGCTGCACGAGGCGCAGGAGGATGCGGTGGCGCGCATCCTCGCCATCGGCGAGCGGCGCATCCGCGAGATCATGACCCCGCGCAACGAGGTGGATTGGGTCGATCTCGACGATTCGCAGGAGGAGATCATCGAGGCGGTGCGCACCTGCCGCCACGAGCAGCTCGTCGTGAGCCGGGCGCAAATCGACGATGTCGTCGGCGTGCTGCGCAAGCAGGATCTGCTCGACCAGTTCCTCGACGGCAAGCCGCTCGACGTGAAGGGGGCGACCCGCGAGCCCATCGTCGTCCACGAGGGGTTGGCGATCCTCAAGGTGCTGGAGATGTTCCAGACCAAGCCGGTGCGCATGGCGATCGTCGTCGACGAGTACGGCAGCCTGGAGGGCATCGTCACCCAGACCGACCTGCTGGAGGCGATGGCCGGCGAGATCCCCGAGCCCGGCGAGGAGCGGATGGTGGTCGAGCGCGAGGACGGCTCGCTGCTCATCGACGGCATGATCTCGGCGACCGACGCGTTCGACCGCCTCGGCTTTCCGGAGCGACCGCGCTCGGACGACTTCTCCACGCTCGCCGGCTTCTTCATCGTCCAGCTCGGACGCATCCCGACGGAGGGCGATGCGATCGAGACCCAGGGCTGGCGGATCGAGGTCGTCGATATGGACGGGCGGCGCATCGACAAGGTGCTCGCCACGCGCCTGCCGGACGCTTGAGGCGCGCGATGACCAACATCTTCGTTCTGACGGGTGCCGGAATCTCCGCCGAGAGCGGGCTCGGCACGTTCCGCGACACGGACGGCGCCTGGGCCCGGTTCGACCCGATGCGCCTTGCAACACCCGAAGGCTTCGCCGCCGATCCGGTGCTGGTCCACGACTTCTACAATCATCGCCGCCGCGACGCCCGCGCCGCCGCACCGAACCCTGCGCATGCGGCGCTGGCCCGGCTGGAAGCGGGCTTGGCGGCGCGCGGCGGCCGGCTGTTCCTGTGCACGCAGAACATCGACGATCTGCACGAGCGGGCCGGCTCGCGCCACGTCGTGCACATGCACGGCGCGTTGCTGAAGGCCCGCTGCACCGCCTGCGTAACGGACACCGTCTGGCACGAGGATCTCACCGTCGAGACCGCCTGCCCGCATTGCGGTCACAGCGGCGAGATGCGGCCCGACGTGGTTTGGTTCGGCGAGATGCCCCATCACCTCGAAGCGATCGACGAGGCGCTGGCCGAGGCCGACCTGTTCGTGGCGATCGGCACCTCCGGTGCGGTCTACCCGGCGGCGGGCTACGTGGCGCAGGCCCGCGCCTTCGGCATCCCGACGCTCGCCCTTACGCTTGAGGCCGCCGACAATGCCGGCCTGTTCGAGGCGACCCGGCTCGGGCGCGCGAGCGAAACCGTGCCGGCCTTCGTCGAAGAGGTTTTGAACAGCGCCTAATGCGTCTGCGCCGAGAGCCGTACCCGACCCCATTGCATCGGGCTGGCGCCTCTCGGCCCTTGTTGTGACGCGCCTTCTTTCGACGAGCCGGCGTCCCCTTCGTCGGAAAGCGCGCTAGCGCTGCGGCCCGTAGGGCGGGCGCGGAATCGCGCGATGCGCCGCGCGCAGAGCCGCCGACCAGCGTTCGCGCAGATCGTGAAAATAGCTCTCGCCGGCCTCGATGCGATGGCTCACTTCGAGGTCGAGGGCGCCGCGGCGCTGCACGGCGATGTCGATCGGCAGGCCGACGCCGAGATTCGAGCGCATGGTCGAATCCATCGAGACGAGGCCGACCTTCAGCGCGTCGTAGAGGTCGGTCTCGAAGGTCACGGCCCGGTCGAGGATCGGCTTGCCGTATTTGTGCTCGCCGATCTGGAGGAACGGCGCCTCGCGGCTGCACTCGATGAAATTGCCGGCCGAGTAGATCATGAACAGCCGCATCGGCTCGGTGCCGATCTGCCCGCCGAACAGGAACGAGACCTCCATGCGCAGGTTCGCCGCCTCGAACCCAGCCGCCTCGATCTCGCGCACCCGGCGAATCGCCCGGCCGACGAGCTGGGCCGCCTTGAACATCGTCGCCGCGTCCTCGAGCTTGGCTGGCGTCTCGCCCTCGATGTCGTCGACGCCCTCGCGGAGCATGCTGAGCACCGACTGCGTCATGGACAGGTTGCCGGCCGAGGCGAGCATCATCACGCGCTCATTGGGCGTGTTGAACATGTGCAGCTTGCGGAAGGTCGAGATGTTGTCGAGCCCCGCATTGGTGCGGGTGTCGGCGATCATCACCAGCCCGTCCTCGACGAGCACTCCGACGCAGTAGGTCATGGCGGTCGCCGCCTCAGGCAGGGGCCCGTGCGCCGGGCAGGTTCGGGCGGCCCGCATCGCACGCTCCGAGCCGGCCGGGCAAGACAACTTTTCTAAAAGCCGGGTCCAAGGCCCGGTGCCGGCTCAGCCTTGGCCCAAGCTCTGGCCAAGGCTTTGGCTTTGGCTTTGGCTTTGACTCTGCTGACCATGGCCCTGAGACTGCGATTGGGAGTGCACCTGCTCGACGCGCAGGGCCACGTCGAGGGTTTCGGTGCCTCCACCGACCCGGCTGCCGCGGATCGGCGCGGCGCCGAGATAGTCGAGGCCGACGGCGACGCGCACATGCGCCTCGGTCGCGGAGATGCCGTTGGCCGGGTCGAACCCGATCCAGCCGAGGCCCGGCACCAAGGATTCCGCCCAGGCATGCCCCGCCTTCTGGTCGTCGGCGCCGTCGTCGCGGCGGAAATAGCCAGAGACGTAGCGCGACGGGATCTCCAGGTGCCGGGCTGCGGCGAGGAAGATATGCGTGAGATCCTGGCACACGCCCTTCCCGACCTCGAAGGCTTGGGCGGCGCTGGTGCTGGCGCTGGTCGGGCCCGGCTCGAAGGTCACGGCGTCGTGGACGGCGGCGAGCAAGCGGTGCAGCATCGGCAGCGCATCACGTTCCCCCTTGCCCGCGACCTTCTCCGCGAAGGCTTTGAGTTCCGCGCTCGCCTCGGTCAGCGGGGTGTCGCGCAGGTAGAACAGGTCGGGCAGGCGCTCCACCGCGCCGCGCACGACGCCGCTGGTCTCGAAGGTCTCGATCTCGCCGGTCACCCGCACGGTGAGTGCGTCGGTGGGATCGTCGGCGGTGAACCAGTGGACGAGATTGCCGAACCCGTCCTCGCGGGCGGTGAGCCGTCCGTTGACCGAGGGCTCGATCCGCCACTCGCGCACGTGCTGACCGTCATGGTCACGCGGCGTCAGCCGCAGGATCTGTATCAGGCCCCGCGCGGGCTGCTGATAGGTATAGACCGTATCGTGGACGATCCGGATGCGCATGCCTTGATCCTGCCGGGACGACTTGCGGCAAGCTAGGGCAAGGACGGCGCTTTGGAAATCGGGCGGCTTGCTCAAACCTTTGGCAGAACGCGTTTTCTTGGCGGCCTCCGTCACGGAACCGGTCCGGAGCGGTGCTGCGAGACCCTGGTTCGGAGGACGCTCCGGGCGGGGACGCCGGACGCGAACCTTCCCGCGAGCGGCGGAGGACAGGACTGAGCCGGATGTGCGGCCGGCAACGACCCGGAACGATATGACCGGGCGCACCGTTTCTGGCGCCCGAGCCTACAGCTCACGCCGCCGAGAGACGTTTCGACCCAACACCGCGATCACGCATCCCGAAATTTGCACTCCGCTCTCGTCGCCCACTTACGACGAAGCGGAAAATTTTTGCCTTTTCCAAAAACTCGTCGCGTTAATCTGCCGTTCATTGCAGCGTTTTGTTCGATTTCGATGCAGATTTCTTGGAACGGTATTCCGGATCTCTTCGTTCTTGGTCCCGCAACAACCGAAACACTTGGAGGAATACATGCTCAAGCATATTCGCCTTGCCGCTCTCGCCAGCACCTTTGTCATCGGCGGCGCCGCACTCGCGTATGCCCAGTCGTCCTCGACGACCGGAACCGGCGGCTCGTCGGCGGGCGGCGGCACCAGCTCCTCGACGGTCGGGACCGGTGGTTCTTCCGCTGGCTCGGGCAGCGGCTCGGGCTCGACGCTCGGCACCGGTGGCTCGTCGGCCGGCGGCGGCACCAGCTCCTCGACGGTCGGGACCGGCGGATCTTCGGCCGGCAAGAGCGGCAGCGGCTCGTCGACGGGCACGGGCGGCTCCTCGTCCGGCACGTCCGATAGCGCGGGCAAGTCGGGCAGCGCTCCGGGTCATGACAAGAGCGGCCCCGGTAACTCCGAGAACGCTCCGGGCCACAACAAGCGCTAAGCCTCGGCCGGCGTAATTGCGGGCGCGGTTCGGACGAACCGCGCCCGTCTCAGAGCACCTCGCAGAACGTCCGGGCGCCGACCATCGCCGCTCCGGCTGCGGGGTGCATGGGGGTTTTGTGAGAAACACTCATCATCTGAGGAGAGACGCACCATGGCACGTGTGATCCGACCGCTTCTCGGCGCCACACTCGTTCTGGCCGGCATCGCCGCGAGTCAGGCCCAGACCAGCACCGTCAAAACGGGCCCGAACGGTGTCGCCGGCAGCACGACCGTCACGACCGGGCCCAACGGCAAGCCGTGCCGGGTCGTCCAATCCGACGATGCCAACACCTCCGGCACGCTGTCGAGTTCGGTCACGGCCGGCCCCGACGGGGTGAAGAGTTCCACCACCGGCGGCCCGTCGGTGACGACGCGATCGGGCAGCGGCACGACCAGCAGTTCCGCCTCCAGTTCGAGCACCGGCAACGGCAGCACGATGACGACAACCGGTGACGGCGACTGCGTGGTCACTGTACCGAGCAAGAAGTGAGGGTCCGATGAGCATTGCCAAGACGAACACACGTGCGGCGACGGCGCTTGCTGTCCTCGGCCTCGTCCTCGCCCCCGCTTTCGCGCAGGCGCAGGGCAGTGCCACGGCGGGCAGCGCCGGCTCGGCGGCATCCGGCGGCACCTCCGCCTCGACCGTCGGCACCGGCGGCACCTCGACGGGCGCGAACGGCGGCACGGGCTCCTCACTGGCGACCGGCGGCGCTGCGGCCGGCGGCAAGACCATGGACCGCTCGCATGTGAACGAGACCGGAAATGGCGGCCTCAACGGCCAGTCCAAGTCCATGGCCCATGACGGCGGCACGTTCTCGAAATCGCAGACCAAGACCAAGGTCCGCGACGGGGAGAGCGTCGAGTCGCGCACCAAGACCATGTCGCACGAGCCCGGATCGAAACCCGTGAAATCGACGACCACCACGGGCGCGACCACCGGCCAGTGAGGCCGGACCGATTGTCTCTCACCTGACCGCAGGAGGCCCGATGCTGCGCAAACCGACCCTGACCCTACTTTCCGTGCTGGCGTTTGCCGGCGGCATCCTCGGCACCACCTCGGCCGCCATGGCCGATCCGCCCTGGGCGCGCGGCGGAGGACGCGGCTTCCATCACGGTGGTCCGCCGCCCTGGGCGCCCGCCCATGGATGGCGGCGCAAGCACGATTTCGGCGGCTATGGAGGCCGGTCGTATCGCAGCTCCCGGTACAATGACGGGCGGCGATACGACCGGTACGGTTACTGACCGCACGGCGCTTCACTTCGAGCGGCGCTGAAGCTTCAACCGCACCGGCTCTGACGGCGTCCGCTTCATCGAAGCGGACGCCGTTTCAGTTGGTCGCTCTCACACCAGATACTGGTCGCTGATGGCCGCGCCGAGACTGTTGTTCTCGACGATGAAGCCCTGGATGAACTCGTGGAGGCCGGAGGCGAAGACACGCTCGATGTCGGCGCTGCGAAGCTTCGCCCGCAGATTGCTCGCCAGACGCTGACTCTCGCCGCGGCGCCCGTAGGCATCGGCGATCAGATCGAGATGCTCCACCAGCATCCGGTAGCAGCTCGCAAGCGAGCGCGGCATCTCGGGGTTGAGGATCAGCAGGTCCGCCACGAGCACCGGCTTGATGCTCTCGCGGTAGACCCAGTGATAGGCGTTGAAGGCCGAGACCTCGCGCAGGATCGTCGTCCACTGGAAGTAGTCGAGCGAGCCGCCGACCCGCTCCGAGGCCGGCAGCAGGATCTGGTACTTCACGTCGAGGATGCGCGCCGTGTTGTCCGCCCGCTCGATCGCCGTACCGGCGCGGGTGAACCAGTAGGCATCGTTGCGCAGCATCGTCCGGTAGGCCGAGCCGTCAAACGTCAGCGAGACACGCTTCACCCAGTCGAGGAATTGCGTGAACTCGTCGCGCGAGAGGTCGCGGCCCTCGTAGGACCGCAATTCGAGATAGGCGCCGTTGATCGTGTCCCACATCTCGGTGGTGAGCGCCGTGCGGATCGAGCGCGCGTTCTCCCGCGCCGTGGCGATGCAGGAGCGGATCGAGGACGGATTGTGGGGCGAGAAGGCGAGGAAGTTGCAGACCGTGTGCTCGTTGACCGAATCGTAGAGCGTCTTGAACAGCTCGGGATCGCCCGCCGAGGACAGGGCCGAGGCCCACTCGTTCGAGGTGCGCCCGCCATAGCTCGACGGCAAGGCGGCCAGCCGCAGGGCCGCGTCGAGGATGCGGGCCAGAAAATCCGCGCGCTCGGCGTAGCGCGAGAGCCAGTAGAGGTTGTCGGCAGTCCGGGACAGCATGGCGTCAGCTCGCGGGCGCGTTGGCGACCAGGGCGGCAGATGCGCGGTGTTTCATCACCGACGCTGCCCGGCCTGCTTGAAGATTGCAAAAGAATCGGGCGAAGCGCTCAAGCATCGAGCACCCAGGTATCCTTGGTGCCGCCACCCTGGCTCGAATTGACCACGAGCGAACCTTCTTTCAGCGCGACCCGCGTCAGGCCGCCGGGCACGATGCGGATCTCGTCGGCGCCGGCCAGCACGAAGGGGCGCAGATCGACGTGGCGGGGGGCAACGCCCGAGGCGACGAAGGTCGGGCAGGTGGAGAGCGAGAGCGTCGGCTGGGCGATGAAGTTGTCGGGCGCGTGGCGCAGCTTCTTCGCGAACTCGTCGATCTCGCGCCGCGTCGCGTGCGGGCCCACCAGCATGCCGTAGCCGCCCGAGCCGTTGACCTCCTTCACCACGAGGTCCTTGAGGTTGTCCATCACGTAGGAAAAGGCGTCCTTTTCCCGGCAGCGATGGGTCGGCACGTTGTGCAGGATCGGGTCTTCGCCGGTGAAGAACTTCACGATTTCCGGCATGTAGCTGTAGACGGCCTTGTCGTCGGAGATGCCGGTGCCGACCGCGTTCGACAGGGTGACGTTGCCCCGCTCGTAGGCGTTCATCAGCCCCGGCACGCCGAGCACCGAATCCGGCCGGAACACCAGCGGATCGAGGAAATCGTCGTCGAGGCGGCGGTAGATCACATCGACGCGGCGCGGACCTTCGGTCGTGCGCATGTAGACGACCTCGTCCTTGGTGAAGAGGTCGCCCGCCTCCACCAGCTCGACGCCGAGTTTGTCGGCCAGGAACGAGTGCTCGTAGAAGGCCGAGTTGTAGCGGCCGGGGGTCAGCAGCACCACGGTCGGGTCGCGGGTGGCGGAAGCCGGGGCGAGGCTGCGCAGCGTCGCGAGCAGGGCGTCGGGATAATTCTCGACCGGGGCGACGCGGTGGCGCGAGAACAGCTCGGGGAAGAGCCGCATCATCACCTCGCGGTTCTCCAGCATGTAGGAGACGCCGGACGGGGTGCGGGCGTTGTCCTCCAGCACGAAAAAGTCCTTCTCGCCGGTCCGCACGATGTCGATGCCGGCGATGTGGACGTAGAGGTCGTGCGGCACGTCGAAGGCGCGCATCTCCATGCGGTAATGCGGATTGCGGTAGACGAGGTCGGGCGGGATGATCCCCGCCTTGATGCATTCCTCGGCGCCGTAGATGTCGTTGATGAAGGCGTTCAGCGCGGTGACCCGCTGCTTGAGGCCGCGCTCTAGGAAATCCCATTCGGGCTTGGTCAAGACCCGCGGGATGATGTCGAAGGGGATCAGCCGCTCGGTCGATTCGTTGGCGCCGTAGACCGCGAAGGTGATGCCGATGCGCCGGAACAGCATCTCGGCCTGGCTGCGGCGGGTGTTGAAGTGCTCCGGCGGCGTCTTGTCGAGCCAAGACTTGAGGATGTCATAGGCCTCGCGCACGGCCGCCGGTTCGAGCTGCCCCGCCCCGCCCCCATTCATCTCGTCGAACGCCGTGTGCGCCATTCGCGCGATTCCCCCTGATGTCTCGCGTTGCCGGAGCAAGAGGCAGGCCACCCGGAAGGTTTCCTGCCAGTCCTGAAACCGTCTCCACCCCGGCTGCCGCGGCACGAGGCGCCGCCGGCAGGAGATCGCCACAAGCCCTCATCGATGCGAGCGACACGGGACGACCCTCCGGTCGATGTAGCGGACGCCCCGCGCAAGCCTATTCCTGGGAGCGACGCTCCGCTGCAAGTTTGCGCAACCTGTCAGCGAAATGCCTCCGGACACACCCAGCCCTGCGGGTCCCGGCCGGGGTGCACACCCGGACGGCCGGACGCGTCAGATCAGCTTGAGCCCTTTCAGGCTCGCATGTCCGTCACGGCCGAGGATGACGTGGTCGTGCACCACGATGCCGAGGGGATCGAGCACCGAGACGATCTCCCGCGTCATGCGGATGTCGGCCCCCGAGGGGGCCGGGTCGCCGGACGGGTGGTTGTGGGCGAGGATGATCGCGGTGGCGGCGAGTTCGAGCGCGCGTCTGGCCACCTCGCGGGGATAGACCGGCGTGTGATCGACGGTGCCGCGGCCCTGCACCTCGTCGGCGATCAGGTGGTTGCGCCGGTCGAGGAACAGCACCCGGAACTCTTCGCGGCCCGAGAAGGCCATGGTGGCGCGAAGATACTCGATCAGGGCGCTCCACGACGAGAGCAGCGGACGCGCGGCGATGGCGCCGCGGGCCAGCCGCCGGCCGGCGGCCTCGACGAGCTTCAAGTCGGCGGCGACGCCGGCACTGACGCCCTCCACCTCCATGAGCCGGGCGGGCTCGGCGCTGACGACCTCGGCGAAGGAGCCGAACCGATGGATCAACGCCTTGGCGAGCGGCTTCACGTCCCGCCGTGGAATCGACCGGAACAGGGTGAGTTCGAGCAGTTCGTAATCGGCCAGCGCCTCGGCGCCGGCTTGCGCGAAGCGGGTGCGCAGGCGCTCGCGGTGGCCGTGATAGTGCGGGGTCTCGTCGGCCGGCGCGGGACCAACCGCCTCGGCAAGGCCCGGCAGAGCGAGCGGTTCGGTCGGCCGGCGGGCCATCTCCCGGCGGGCCGTCAGTCGGCCTGCGGGCCGTTCGGTTCGAGACCATGCGGCTTGGGCTGATCGAGGCCCTTGGGCGAGAGCGTGAAGATCTCGTAGCCGTCTTCCGTCACCGCCACGGTGTGCTCGAACTGCGCCGAGAGCGAGCGGTCGCGGGTCACGGCGGTCCAGCCGTCGGAGAGCACCTTCACCGCGGGCCGGCCGAGATTGATCATCGGCTCGATGGTGAAGAACTGGCCGGCTTTGAGCGGGACGTCGTAGCTCGCCTCGACGTAGTGCAGGATGGTCGGTGCGTCGTGGTAGACGCGACCGAGCCCGTGGCCGCAGAAATCGCGCACCACCGAGCAGCGCTCGGATTCCGCATAAGTCTGGATCGCCCGGCCGATATCGTTGGTGGAGCCGCCGGGCTTCACCGCGCGAATGCCGCGCATCAGCGCCTCGTAGGTGATCTCGCACAGGCGCTGCGCCTTGCGCGGCACCTCGCCGATATAGGCCATGCGGCTCGAATCCCCGTGCCAGCCGTCGAGGATCAGGCAGCAATCGAGGTTGACGATGTCGCCGTCGCGCAGGGGCTTGTCGTTGGGAATGCCGTGGCAGACGACGTGGTTGATCGAGGTGCAGATCGACTTGCGATAGCCGCGGTAGAACAGCGAGGCCGGATAGGCGCCGTGATCCATCCCGAACTCGAAGGCGAGCTTGTCGAGATATTCCGTGGTCACGCCAGGCTGGGCGGCCTCGACCAGGAGATCGAGCGCCTCCGCGGTCAGGCGGCCGGCGCGGCGCATCCCCTCGAACCCCTCCGGTCCGTGGATCGGCGGCTCCGGGGCGCGGCGCCCGCCTTCGGCGACGGCTTGCTCTTCACGGCTCATGGGGATCGGGCGCTTAGCGAGGGACGTTCGAGGCGGACGCCCTCGTCTTACGCCGCCCCAAGGCCGGCGCCAACCCGAGCGCGCCCGCGCATGAATGCCTTTGGCGCTGTTTCATGGGACGGACCGCACCTCGATTCGTCACGGATCGAACCGGCGGGGCGACCAGCCGGGCGTCGAATCAAATCAATGCGTTCTCACCTTTGAATGCGCTTCGTCATCGGCACAAAGCTCTCGGCTTGTCCGAGCAGGACCGGCGCATCCCTCATCAGTCGTGTCCATCCCGTTGACGAATAGAACCCTTCGGCATCCGACGCCGCGCTGACGAACAGCCTGCCGAGGCCAAGCGCTCGCGCGTAATCCGCCACCATCGCGTCGAGCACCCGGCCATGCCCGTTCCTGCGAAGGGGGGCGGTGATGGCGACGAGTCTGACGATCCCTGTCCCGTTCCCGAGGTCGTCGAGGCGCGTGGTGCCGATGCCCGCTTCATCCCGCATCAAGAGCAGGGCGTGGTGGTTCGGGAAAAGCTCCTCAGGCCGGGCATCGTCATAACCAACACGTCCCCTTTCCTCCCACAACGAGGAACGACGGATGGCATGGTAGACCTGCCGATCGGATGGTTCGGCGACGCGAACAAGAGAATATCGCATTGGGTCAGCGTCTCCCGCGTAAGGTCGCTTCCTCGCATTCGCGGGTCTTCAGACCATCGGCAGATCGAAGCGGGACCCTAGGATTGCCGCCTCGAACGCGCTAGACGGGGACCTCCGTTTCAG
Organism: Methylorubrum sp. SL192; assembly: GCF_026672325.1. Lineage (NCBI taxonomy): Bacteria > Pseudomonadati > Pseudomonadota > Alphaproteobacteria > Hyphomicrobiales > Methylobacteriaceae > Methylorubrum > Methylorubrum sp. SL192. The sequence goes on along the minus strand of NZ_JAPPQV010000003.1, from coordinate 1,401,956 downwards.
GGACGTGCGATGGCTGACAAGGCGGTTCCCCACTTCCACAATCAGGCCGGCGTGACCGTGATCGCGGTGGGCTCGAAGGAGTTCATGTGCATCGGGGCGCTGCCGCCCTTCGATCATCCGCACGTCTTCCTCGACATGGGCAGCGAGACCGAGATCATCTGCCAGTACTGCTCGACCCTGTTCCGCTACGACCCGAAGCTGAAGCCGGGAACCGCGGAGCCGGCCGGGTGCGTGTGGCACGACGAGACGCCCGACAAGACCGCCAAGGCGGCCTGACCGGGCCGGGCCGTCCGTGGCGGCGCTCTCCATCGTCATCGTCGGCGCCGGGATCGGCGGCCTCACCGCCGCGCTTTCGCTCGCCGGAGCCGGCCATTCCGTCACGCTGATCGAGCGTCGCACCGGGTTCTCCGAGGTCGGCGCCGGCCTCCAGCTCTCGCCGAACGCCAGCGCGGTGCTAATCGGCCTCGGGCTCGGCGGGGCCCTGCACCGGGCGGGCGACGAGCCGCCGGGCGTCACCGTGCGTGCGCTGACCACCGGCCGCGTCGTCGGCGGCATCCGCTTGGGTGCGAGCATCCGCGAGCGTCACGGCGCGCCGTACTACGTCCTGCATCGCGCCGACCTGCAGACGATCCTGCTCGATGCCGTGCGCGGGCGCCCCGGCATCCGCCTCTGCGTCGGGCGCGAGGTCTCGGGCCTGGGCGAGACCGAGAACGGCGTCAGCCTGACGGTGCGCAGCATCGATGGCGACCGCACCGAGACCCTCAACGCCGACCTCGTCATCGGCGCCGACGGCGTGCGCTCGAGCCTGCGACAGCATTTCGACACGCGTCCGTTGCGGCTCCACCGCCAAGCGGCGTGGCGGGCGGTGATCCCGCGCGAAGCCGCGCCCGAGGCGCTTCAAGGCGCCGAAACAGGGCTCTGGCTCGGGCACCGGCGGCACGTCGTCCATTACCCGATCAACGGCGGCAAGCGGCTCAACGTGGTGGCGATCGTCCCCGAGCGCGAGGGCGACGAGGATTGGGGCCGGATCGGCGATCCGATGGTCCTGCGCGACCATTTTCCCGATGCGGCCCCGCCGCTGACGGAGCTGCTGACCCTTCCCGATAGCTGGATGGTGTGGTCGCTGGTGGACCGGCCGGCGGTGCGGCCGATGGCGCGGGGCCGGATCGCGCTTCTGGGCGACGCCGCCCATCCGGTGCTGCCGTTCCTGGCCCAGGGCGCGGCGCTGGCCATCGAGGACGCTGCGGTGCTGGCAGCCAGCCTGTCGGCCCAGGCGAGCGTGCCCGAGGCGCTTTCGGCCTACGCCGCGGCGCGCCAGTCCCGCGTGCGGGCGGTGCAGCGGGCCGCCCGCCGCAACGGGCGCTTCTACCATGCCGGCCGGCTGATCAGCTTTGCCCGGGATATGGTGATGCGCCGCGCCGGCCCCGAAGGGATGAGCGCGCGCTACGCCTGGGTCTACGGTTGGCGCCCACCCGCTTGATCTGGCCTCACCGGACCGCTACCGCTGCGCCGATGCGGACGTGGCGAAACCGGTAGACGCACGAGACTTAAAATCTTGCGGCCGCAAGGCTGTGCGGGTTCGAGTCCCGCCGTCCGCACCAATCCATTGAAATTGCAAGTATCGTCAGTGAGATACTGGCAGGCCGGTGTTTTCCCCGCGCTTTCCGCGCAGGCTCGCGAAAGCGGCCTGAACAGCCAGCCTCATCCGCGATCGAAGGCCACCAGAGGGATTTCGAGAGCACCGGGCGGCCTTCTTGGAAGAGCCGGGAGCGGTCCTCACCCCCGGCTCTCTTCAGCCTCGATTACCGGGCCGGACGCTCGCGAACGGTCCGCTCTTCGCGCCGCTCGATGCGCTCCTCACGACGGGCATCGGGATCGACCCCGAGCACGCCGCCGACGGTGCCGGTCGCGGCCCCGACAGCACCGCCCACGACGCCGCCGACCGGGCCGGCGGCGCGGTTGCCGTCTTCGACGCCGCGTTCGGCGCCGCGGATGGTCCCCTGCGCCTGGGCCGTCGCGGACAGGGCGAGCGGGGAAAGAACGAGGGCAGAGACGAGCAATAGCCGCTTCATCGGGTTGGCTCCTGGAATGGGTGCGCGGGCGGTAAGCCGCGCTTCACAGGATTAACGGCCGAGAGGGGCGATGGTGCCGAAAGCCGGGATCGATCACCACCCTGCGGCTTCTGCAAAGAGGCGCCGTTGGGCTTCCGCTTGATGACCTTCTTGGCGCCGGATGCCGTCACCTCGGCGTCCGAGGCGCCCGCGCGGCGCGTCCACTCCACGATAGGGTCCGCGCCGTTCGATTGCAGCCGCGTGGTTCCGGCGAGGACGAGCGACACCTCTCAGCGGGCGGCAGGAGCGGGGTTCGGCTGCGTCGGCTCTCGCGGGGTCGGCTGCGGATTGCCGGAATTCTGAGCCTCGGGGGACGGCGCCGGCTGCTGTTGCTGCGGGCTTCCCGGCTGCCCCTCGTTGAGGGTTTGGTTGGCCTCAGTCTGCAGCTTGTCGGCGGTCTGTTGGGTGATGAGCCCGTAGGAGACGGCCGCGGCGAGCGCCACGGCGATGACCGCGCCGAGCAGGGTTCTCTTGAGCTTGTCCGGCATCAGGGGTGGCCCTTGCATCAGCGCGGCTGTGAGCGCGCCATCTCGGCGAGAGAACAGGGGGCGGGACGATGCGTTCCGGTGATCACGATCGCGGATCGGCACCGGACCTCGACAGGCTCAATCGAACGCCCGGGAGACTTTGCGAGAGGCCAGGACTTGAAGCGGCTTTGCCGTAAAAGGCAGGGCTTCCGCTAAGTTTTGCGGCGACTCGCGCAGGACTATCTTTATGCATCCGAAAAGCGCAGGATGATCTCACCATCGGAAGAGCAACCCTCAGGCTCCGATGGCTGAGGGCAACCATGTCCCCGCCTGGATCACACAGGCGGAGATCATGACCAATATCATTCAAATGAGCGAACACGGCGGCGCGTCGTCGTCCTATCGTCTCTATGATGTCGGAAGTACCGGCGCCGAAGGGCCCGGACGCTTTATCCGCGCCAGAACAGACCCCGAAGCGAAGGCTCATGCCTTGGCGCTCCTCAACGATCATCCCATCGAGCTTTGGGACAGGGCGCGCTTCATCGCTCGCTACTGGCCGGGAAATCTTCCGATGGCGGTCTCGGTGAAGGTCTTCAACTAGCCGCGACACGCCTTTACGATCGCAAGCGAACCCGAAGGAGCCATCGACATGGCCACCGAGAAGAAACGCGGCAACCGCGAGACGAAGAAGCCGAAGAAGTCGACCGCGAAGGTGATCGCCGCCGCGCCCTCTACCAAGAACCTCGTCTCCGCGGCCGTGAAATCCGCCGGCCGCTGATCGGCCGCAGAGCTTTTCGATCCGCACGCCATGTTGCTTCCCCAGTGGGCGAAGGCGTGTGGGCAGGCTGCTCGATACTGGACCCCGGCGATCTAACGCGTTGTTGTCGCCGAGGGCGTAGATGAGCCTCCGCCTCATCCGGTTCGAGCAGCCGCACGATGATGCGCTCTCCACAGCGCTCAGCCGATCCAGGCTCGACGCGGCCGGTCAAGCCGTGCGAGCCTTGCCCGGTGTCGATCACCAAGCCCGAACTTTCCGCGTTGCTCGCCAGCGCGCACCGCGTTCCGGAGCGTGAGCGCATCGCGGCGTTCCTGCGCGATCCGGCAACGGAGATCATCGACAACCCGTTCTCGGCCACCCGCGCCGCCGCGGCGCGCAACACCTGGGCCGGCCGGAATTTCGACTTCCGCGTCATGGGTGTCGAGGCCGCGGGCCTGACGGATCTGCTGAGCGCGCTGGCCGAGCTTCCGGCCTCCGAACCGCTCGTCGAGGACATCGCCCGCTCCGGTCCGCATACCGCGTCGATCGTGCTGAGTGGGGACCGCAGCCGCGTCGTCGGCGTGGCCCTCTACGGCAAGCCCGGCACCGCGCTCCCACGCTTCGTCGCGCCCCGCCCCCGCCGCCGCGCCATTGCCGCGACCCAGCTCGACCTGTTCGCCGATGCGGGGTGAGGCGCCGACGCTCCTTCATCTCCACTAAAGGCCGGTCCGCCCGCCCGATCTCTGGGCGTAAGCGTCAACCCGTCGTCTGGGGACGCGGGAGCGGCCCCACGCCCCTGTCCGGCACCGCTTTGCACGAGGCCCCTGCGCCCGCGACCGAGAACGGCCGCCGGAACCGGTGAGCGGCCACCAGAGCAACCCCCATCAGCGTCCCGGCCAGCACGTCCGGCCCGTAATGTCCGCCCGCGCCGAGCGTGGCGACGATGATCGCACCGTTGAGGAGAAGGGCCAGCGGGCCGACCACCGGCACCGGGGCGAGCGCCCAGGCGGTGAGGACCGCGAGACAGGCGTGGAACGAGGGGAAGGTGACGAGGCCGCGGATCTCCGAGAGCGCGATCGTCGGCAGCGTTCCGTTGCGCAGGGCCTGCAGCGCGTCGAGATGCCAGAGGGCGCCGACCGTTTCGAGATGCCCCTGCGGATAGGCCTGCGGCTCGTAATAGGCGTAGGGCCCGATTGCGGGAAACAAGGCCGAGACCGCGATGGAGGCGAGCAGCGCCAGGCTGAACAGGCGGGCATAGGCCCAGAGGCGCGAGACCCGCGACACCGCGCTCAAGGCGATGACGACGAGCCCGACTTGCGGTCCGCTGGAATGGTAGGCGAGCGCCAGCCACCAGGAGAGATCCGGATGCGCGGCGAGGCCGCCGACCCAGCCGCGCCAATCGAAGCCCATGGCCGCCTCGACCCGCGCCAGGGCGGGATCGGCGAAGGGCATCGCCAGGGTGGCTCCGAGGTAATGCAGCACGGCCGCCGCGGTGGTGAAAGCGGCCAGATAGGCGCTCGACAGGGCCATGGCCCGCAGCTTGGGTTCCGGCTTGACGGCGCTGAACAGGAAGGCGAGCCCGAGCAGGACGGTCACCGCACCGAGCACCGCGAACAGGCCGCTCCAGGCGACGCCGATCCCGGCGATCGCGAGCCAGAGGGCATCGAGGAGAATCAGGCCGCCGACGAGGGCCCAGAGCCGGGGACCGGGCGCCGCGAGGCCCGCACTCAGCCGTCGGAGACGCGGGCCGGCCGATAGGTCGGACGGTGGGTCGGCCCGCGCGTCAGCCTTGCGTGAGCCGGCCCAGCGTTCCTCGTCGAGCAGCATCCGTCGGTCGCTCCTTCCGGCCCGCACCATTCGGCCGCCCCCGGACGAGAAGACGCGGCAGCGCGCGTTTTGTTCGGCAGGTCAGCGACGTCAGACGGAGGGGAGTGTGGCGCGGGCCTCGGCGCCGGCCTGTCGGTTCACGTTCGCGGCGGGCATGAAGCTCTCGACCCGGTTGCGGCCCTCGTTCTTGGCCGCGTAGAGCGCGAAGTCGGCGGCCTTCAACAGGTCGGAGGCCTGGATGCCGAAATCGCGCGTCCGCCCCCGCCCGGCGGTGGTGCCGACGCTGACGGTCACTGGCGTTCCCGCAGGCAGGCCGGGATGGCGGATGGCGAGATCCGTGATGGCCACGCGAATCGCCTCGCCGGCCGACCGCGCCGCGGACGGGTCGGCCTCCGGCAGCAGGGCCACGAACTCCTCGCCGCCGTAGCGTGCGGCCAGACCGCCATGGGCCGCGACGGAGGTTTGCAGCGCCTCCGCCACCGCCACGAGGCACAGGTCCCCCTCCGCGTGCCCGGCGGTGTCGTTCAGGAGCTTGAAGTGATCGAGGTCGATGAGGATGACGCCGAGCCACGCATCCCGCTCGCCGGCGAGGGCCCATGCCGCCTCCAAGCGCTCCGAGAAGTGGCGACGGTTGGACAGGGCCGTGAGCGAGTCGGTTTCGGAGAGCACGGTGAGGCGCGCATTGGCGCGGGCGAGCGCCTCGCCCTGGAGCTTCACCCGCAGGCCGATGAGGAAGGTTTTGCGGGCCTCCCATTCACGGGAGTAGCAAAGCTTCAGCGGCACCAGGATCAGCCCGGAGACCAGCAGGGGTAGGCCGCTGCGCTCCGCGTTGCACAGGCCGAACCCGAGAACGAGGCCGCCATAGAGCGCGAACGAGGCACCACAGAACCACAGGCAGTGCCGGAACGGCATCGGCGCGATCAGCCCGACCACCAGCGGAACGATGGTGGCGATGATGATGTAGACGTCGGCATGCGGGGCGGGTGCGAGACGGGCGCTGTTGAGGACGACGACGATATCGACGAGGGCGGTGGCGAGGACGGCAGCGGAGATGCGCACCGTCGTCGGCCGTCCCCGCAGGGACACGATCGCCGCCAGCGCGACCGGGCAGAAGACACCCAGCGTCATCGCCAGGGGCACGACGAACCCCTCGGGACCGAACACCTCCCGGTCCATGACGAGGGAGAGGACATTGAACAGGGTGAAGATGGCGAGCCAGGACTGCACGTAGCGCCCGCTCTGCCGGGCGGTCTCGGCACGGTACTGCGCTTCGAGCGCGTCCGGAAATTTGAGCCGGTACCAGGGGCGGCTCAGACCGGCTTCGATCGGCTGTAGCATCGATGCGCCAAGTCTAGCCTCTGCTGCGCAAGTGTTAGCGTATCGGAATGCGGTTGCTCAATGCTTAATGTCAGCCGGGGCGAGAGGAAGCCGGCTTTGTTCTTTCGGCAATGTCATTCTTGCGGCGATGTCGAGACCGGGTCACCCGCCGCCCCGTAGCCGCGCCTGGCCGCGGCCCGGTTGACGATCCCGAAGCGGAGGACCGTCTCCTCCAAGTAATCGACCGCCCTGACGAGCTGCCGGCGCGCCCGGTCCCACTCGTCCGCCTCGGCATCGCTTGAGGTCTCGGCCAGGGTGACGGAGGCGATCAGAACACGGTCGCGTTCATCCTCGATCCGCCGGTCGCGCTCGACATGGCCCCGCACATCGGCATCGAAGGCTGCGATGATGGCCCAGGGGAAGTCGTCCTTCCGCCCGCTCGCCGGGAAGCCGGCTGCGAGCCGCCGGGCCTCAGCGGCCGCCCCGCGCACGAGATCTGCCAAGCTCACCGCCACCGTCCGACCCTCTTCGCTCCGGGCCGGCGCGACACCTCGGCCCTGTCTTGCCAACGTCCGCCGCAGCGATCCCGTTCGCAGCCGAGGATACGGGCGACGTCCCGACGCACGGAGTCTTGAGCGTTCCCCCTCCGTGTGCCGGCATCTCATGCATACGACGAGGCCGCCCTCTACGCTTACGCCCGCCGAACGGTTTGGGGGCATCGCCGCTCGGTGGGCGCAAGCGACCGGGAGGCGAACCGACCGGCGCGGCGAAGGATAGGGCCGGCGCGCCGTTCCGACAGGGGCAGGCGGTGCGAGAGTTGGCCGGGCACGTTGGAACGGCCGCTCTTGGTTAAGGACCCCGAAGGCAGGCCCTGCGGCGACAGGCGCGACACCGGCATGCCACCGCGGCATGCCGCAGGCCACGAAAAGGGCATAAGCCATGCTTTAGGTTGCCTGACAGACGCGCTCCCCTGTCGAAGCCCTTCGGGGCGAGAGGGATCGGGCGGTTTGCTCATCACGTGAACGACAAACACGTGAGCGTTTTCGGCAGAGCAATGACCGACGCCTCCGCAGGGGATGCCTCTCCGGGTCGAGCGTCGGAAACTCATGGTGTTTCGATGAGACGAACGGGATTTCTCGGTCTGAGCGTCATCGTCCTCGCCGCATTCGGCGCCATCGGCGCCGGCCACGCCAGCGAAAGCGTGAGCGGTCAGCCGCGGATCTTGAGCGGCGACACGCTGGTCGTCGGCGGGCGCGTCGTCGGCCTCTACGGCGTGGCGGCGCCCGGCCTCAAACAGACCTGCCTGAACGCCAAGGGCCACGGCTATGCCTGCGGTGCCCACTCGGCCAAGGCGCTGGCCGCCCACCTGAAGGATGCCACCGTCACCTGCCAGATTCGCGAGACCGACAGCTACGGCCGTGCGCTCTCCGTCTGCCACCGGGACAAGGAGGACCTGAGCGCCTGGATGGCGGAGAAGGGCCTTGCCATGGCCGAGCGCAACCGGCGCGCCGCCTATGTCGGCGCCGAGACGGTGGCCTGGGGCAAGCGCCTCGGCCTGTGGGCGGGCTCGTTCGAGGATCCGACCGAACGGCCACGGACGAGCTACCTCAAGGCCAGCACGGTGGCCGACGCTCAGCCCGAGGCGCACTGAAAAGCCCCGGTTCAGGCCAAACCCCAAAGCGGACCGGATTTAGCGAGGCGCCAGGACCGATCCAGGCCCGAGCGTGGGCGACAACGGTGTGCATCCGCACGGAACCGGCGGCCGCACGGCCGCCGCACCGCTTGCGACCGGCTCGGTCCGGTGCCACGTAGAAGTCTCCAGGCGCGCGGATGGGGCGGCTGGGGACGTGACCGTGGTGTCGCTCCCTGACACAACCTCCCCGGACTTGTCCGCCGCGCGAAGCTGCGGCCTCAAGCCCGCTGGTTCCGGCGGCCTGCGCCAGGGAGTGATGAGAAGCCATGCGTTGCCCGTTCGCCGTCTCCGCCCTCCTGCTAGCCGGCCTTGCCCTCTCCGGTCCTGTCCTCGCTCAGGATGTGGGTGACACCCGCGTCACCCCGACCGGCCGCACCGTCACCGCGACCGGCCAGACCAAGCCGCCGGCCCCGGGTCAGACGCAGGGTGACATCTCGTCGGTCTCGCAGGAGCAGATGCTCAAGGCCCAGCGCGCCGCGCAGGCGCGCGACAAGGCTTGGGACGCGAAGATGAACAAGACCATGGGCTCGATCTGCAAGGGCTGCTGACCGCCCCTGCCCAAGCCCCGGCGGACGGCGAACGAAGCCTTTCCGATCCCGCTCCGCCGACCCCGGCACCCTGCCGAAAATCCTCCGCGCGACCCTTCCGGCAGCCGCCGGCTCGCGCGAATTCACCCGGCTCCAGGCTTGCACAGCGCCCGCGTCCGTAGTATCGGGCACGCCTTCGCGACAGTCCTTGGGGTGCTCGCATCCCTTCGTACGCGGTGACCGCGCCGGCGTTCCAACGCCGATAGCGCGGTCTCTTACATGAGCCGGGGACTTCAAATCCCCATCAGGCGTCGTCCGCCGGGCAATACCGTCCGTGTGCGGAAACCCGCCTGAAACAAGGAAAGGTCACTCCCGTGATCCAGATGCAGACGAATCTGGACGTCGCCGACAATTCGGGTGCGCGCCGCGTGATGTGCATCAAGGTACTCGGCGGGTCGAAGCGCAAATATGCCGGCGTCGGCGACATCATCGTCGTCTCCGTCAAGGAGGCGATCCCGCGCGGCCGCGTGAAGAAGGGCGACGTCATGAAGGCGGTCGTCGTGCGCACCGCCAAGGACGTGAAGCGCGCCGATGGTTCGGTGATCCGCTTCGACAAGAACGCCGCCGTTCTGATCAACAATCAGAAGGAGCCGGTCGGCACCCGTATCTTCGGACCGGTGCCGCGTGAGCTGCGCGCGCGCAACCACATGAAGATCATCTCGCTCGCTCCTGAGGTGCTGTGATGGCCGCCAAGATCAAGAAGGGCGACACGGTCGTCGTTCTCACCGGTCGCGACGCGGGTCGCTCCGGCGAGGTCATCCAGGTCATGCCGAAGGAGGACAAGGCCTTCGTTCGTGGCGTCAACCTGGTGAAGAAGCACCAGCGCCAGACCCAGAACCAGGAAGGCGGCATCATCTCCAAGGAGGCCGCCATCCAGCTGTCCAACATCGCGGTGGCCGATGCCAACGGCAAGCCGACCCGTGTTGGGTTCCGCATCCTCGACGACGGGCGCAAGGTCCGGTTCGCCAAGACCACGGGGGATCAGATCGATGGCTGAGGCCGACAAGAACGCCTACATCCCGCGTCTGCGCAAGCATTACGACGAGGTTGTCCGGCAGAAGCTGATCGAGCAGTTCGGGTACGCGAACCCGATGCAGGTCCCGCAGATCGAGAAGATCGTCATCAACATGGGCGTCGGCGAGTCCACCGCGGATTCGAAGAAGGCCACCGTTGCGGCGGGCGACCTCGCGCTCATCGCCGGCCAGAAGCCGGTCATCACCCGCGCCCGCAAGGCGATCGCGACCTTCAAGGTCCGCGAAGGCATGCCGATCGGCTGCAAGGTGACCCTGCGCAAGGCTCGCATGTACGAGTTCATGGACCGTCTCGTCACGATCGCGCTGCCGCGCGTCCGCGACTTCCGCGGCCTGAACCCGCGTTCCTTCGACGGCCGTGGCAACTACGCCATGGGCCTCAAGGAGCACCTCGTGTTCCCGGAGATCTCCTACGACAAGGCGGAGCAGACCTGGGGCATGGACATCGTCGTCCAGACGAGCGCCACCACGGACGAAGAGGCCAAGGCTCTCCTCGCCCATTTCAAGTTCCCGTTCCGGCAGTAAGCGGCGGCAACGTCGCTTAGACGCGGACACTGGAGAAAGACATGGCTAAGAAAAGCTCAGTCGAGAAGAACAACCACCGCAAGGATCTGGTGAAGCGCTTCGCCGAGAAGCGCAAAGCCCTCCTCGCCATCGCCAACGACGAGTCCCGTGAGATGGAGGAGCGCTTCGAGGCGCGCCTGAAGCTCGCGGAACTGCCGCGCAACTCGTCGGCCACCCGCATCCGCAACCGCTGCGAGATGACCGGCCGTCCGCGGGCCTACTACCGCAAGCTCGGCATCTCACGCGTGGCTCTGCGCGAGCTCGGCAACCGGGGTCTCATCCCCGGCCTCGTGAAGTCCAGCTGGTAAGGGGAGGCATCCATGGTGAACGATCCCGTGGGTGATATGCTCACCCGCATCCGCAACGGTCAAAGCCGTCGCCGCAACGTCGTCCAGACCCCCGGCTCGCGCCTGCGCGCCTCGGTTCTCGACGTGCTGAAGTCCGAGGGCTACATCCGCGACTACGCGGTGCAGGACCTCGGCAACGGCCGCACCGAGTTCCAGATCGAACTCAAGTACTACGACGGTCGCCCGGTCATCCGGGAGATCAAGCGGGTGTCGAAGCCCGGCCGCCGTGTCTACTCGTCGGTTGGCGAGTTGCCGCGCGTCGCCGACGGCCTCGGCGTCACCATCATCTCGACCCCGCAGGGCGTCATGGCCGATCACGTTGCGCGCGAGCGTAACGTCGGCGGTGAAGTGCTCTGCAAGGTGTTCTGATCCGGAGGACAGCGACATGTCTCGCGTAGGCAAGAAGCCCGTCCCCGTCCCGTCTGGCGTCACCGCCACGGTCACGGGTCAGACGGTGAAGGTGAAGGGCTCGAAGGGCGAACTCCAGTTCGTCGTCCCGTCCCAGGTGGTCGTCGAGTTCAAGGACGGCGCCGTCTCGGTGCAGCCCAAGGACCAGTCGAAGCAGGCCCGCTCCCTGTGGGGCACCTCGCGCGCCCAGGTGGCGAACCTCGTCGAGGGCGTCTCCAAGGGCTTCGAGAAGAAGCTGGAGATCACGGGCGTCGGCTACCGTGCCGCGATGGCCGGTAAGGCGCTCAAGCTCTCGCTCGGCTACAGCCACGACATCGAATACGAGATCCCGGCCGGCATCACGATCGTGACGCCCAAGCCCACGGAGATCGTGGTGTCGGGCATTGATCGGCAGCGCGTCGGTCAGGTCGCGGCGGAGATTCGCGAGTATCGCGGTCCCGAGCCCTATAAGGGCAAGGGCGTGAAATACGCTGGCGAATTCATCTTCCGCAAGGAAGGCAAGAAGAAGTAAGGGGGGCGATCATGTCGAACAAGAACGAAGCCCTCCTGCGTCGCAAGGCGCGGGTCCGTCGGGCCCTCAGAGCTGCCGCCAACGGCCGTCCGCGGTTGTCGGTGTTCCGCTCGTCCAAGCAGATCTACGTCCAGGTCATCGACGACGCCGCGGGCCGCACGCTCGCCGCCGCGTCGAGCCTCGACAAGGATCTCAAGTCCAGCCTCAAGACCGGTGCCGACAAGGCAGCGGCCGAGGCGGTCGGCAAGCTCGTCGCCGAGCGGGCCAAGGCTGCGGGCGTCACCAAGGTCGTCTTCGACCGCTCGGGCTACATCTTCCACGGTCGCGTCAAGGCTCTCGCCGACGCCGCCCGTGAGGGTGGCCTGGACTTCTAAGACGCCGCGTTCCCTCCCCCTCGTGGGGAGGGGACCCATCGAGCGAGCGGGTCGTTCCGATCCGCGTCAGTGAGATAACAGGAATCAGATATGGCACGTGAACGCGAGGGTCGTCGCCGCGACGACCGCGAGGAGCGCGACAGCGAGTTCGTGGACAAGCTCGTCCACATCAACCGCGTCGCCAAGGTGGTGAAGGGTGGCCGTCGCTTCGGCTTCGCGGCGCTCGTCGTCGTCGGCGACCAGAAGGGCCGCGTCGGCTTCGGCCACGGCAAGGCCCGTGAGGTGCCGGAGGCGATCCGCAAGGCAACCGAGGCCGCCAAGCGCGGTCTGATCCGGGTGTCGCTGCGCGAAGGCCGGACCCTGCACCACGACGTCAACGGTCGCCACGGCGCCGGCAAGGTGATCCTCCGCGCTGCTCCGCAGGGCACGGGCATCATCGCCGGCGGCCCGATGCGCGCCGTGTTCGAGACGCTCGGCATGCAAGACGTCGTCGCCAAGTCGCTCGGCTCGTCCAACCCCTACAACCTCGTGCGCGCCACCTTCGACGCGCTCAAGAACGAGGACAGCCCGCGCTCGGTCGCGGCCCGTCGCGGTCTCAAGGTGTCGGCCCTCCAGGCCCGTCGCCGTGACGCCGACCCGGCCGACACCTCCGAAGCGGCCGTCGCGTAAGGGAGGGCAGCATGGCAACCAAGACTGTCCGCATCGAGCAGATCGGCTCGCCGATCCGCCGCGAGGCCTCCCAGCGTGCGACGCTGGTCGGCCTTAAGCTGAACAAGCTGCACCGCGTTTCCGAGCTGGAGGACACTCCCTCGGTCCGCGGAATGATCCGCAAGGTCGCGCACCTCGTGCGCGTCCTCGACGACGCCGCGGCGTAAGGAGGGCTCCACCATGAAGCTCAACGAGATCCGCGATAACGAAGGGGCCACCAAGGCCCGCATGCGCGTCGGCCGGGGCATCGGCTCCGGCAAGGGCAAGACCGGTGGTCGCGGCGTGAAGGGTCAGAAGGCCCGGAGCGGCGTGTCCATCAAGGGCTTCGAGGGCGGTCAGATGCCGTTGCATCGTCGCCTGCCCAAGCGCGGCTTCAACAACATCCACGCCCATGACCTGAACGAGGTGAATCTCGGCCGGGTGCAGCAGGCGGTGGATGCCGGCAAGCTCGACGCGAGCGCCGCCGTCACGGTCGAAGCGCTGGTCAAGGCCGGGATCATCTCCCGTGCCCGCGACGGCGTGAAGCTGCTCGGTGTCGGCGAGCTGACCTCGAAGCTCAGCTTCGAAGTGACCCGCGCCTCCAAGTCGGCCATCGAGGCCGTCGAGAAGGCTGGCGGTTCGGTGACCACGACCTTCGCCGCCGGCGTCGCCCATCGCGGCGCGGCGGAAGGCGCGGTTGCGTCGGCCTGACACCACGATTAAGTCGAACGCCGAAGCGGCGGCCCGTGCTCGCACGCGGCCGCCGCTTTCGCTTTCAGGGACCGTTCGAGACGCGTCCCGACGGCAATTCCTGGGATACGAGACATGGCCTCAGCCGCCGAACAGCTTGCCGCAAACCTGAATTTCGGCGCCATCGCCAAGGCCGACGAGCTTAAGAAGCGCATCTGGTTCACCCTGGGCGCGCTCATCGTGTTCCGGCTCGGCACCTACATCCCGATTCCGGGCATCGACCCGGAACAGTTCGCGCGGAACTTCCAGAACCAGGCCGGCGGCGTGCTCGGCATGTTCAACATGTTCTCCGGCGGTGCCGTCGAGCGCATGGCGGTCTTCGCGCTCAACATCATGCCCTACATCTCGGCCTCGATCATCGTTCAGCTGCTGACCTCGGTCGTGCCGACCCTGGAGGCGCTGAAGAAAGAGGGCGAGTCGGGCCGCAAGGTCATCAACCAGTACACCCGCTACCTCACGGTGGTGCTGGCACTGGTCCAGTCCTGGGGCATCGCCTTCGGCCTTCAGGGCTCGAACGCGGTCATCACCCCGGGCCCGTTCTTCATCCTCTCCACCGTCGTGACGCTGACCGGCGGCACGCTGTTCCTGATGTGGATCGGCGAGCAGATCACCTCGCGCGGCATCGGCAACGGCTCCTCGCTGATCATCTTCGCCGGCATCGTCGCCCACCTGCCGGCCTCGATCTTCGGCGCGCTCGAACTCACCCGCACCGGCGCGCTGTCGCCCGCCGTCCTGCTCGGCGCCGGCCTCGCGGCGGTCGCGTTGATCTACTTCATCGTGTTCATGGAGCGCGCCCAGCGCCGTCTCCTGATCAACTACCCCAAGCGCCAGGTCGGCAACCGCATGTACGAGGGCCAGTCCTCGTTCCTGCCGCTCAAGCTCAACACCTCCGGCGTGATCCCGCCGATCTTCGCGTCGTCGCTGCTGCTGCTGCCGACGACGGTGGCGAGCTTCTCGGCCAACCAGGGCTCGACCGGCATCCTCGGCACGCTGACGGCCTATCTCGGCCACGGCCGGCCGCTCTACATGGTCGCCTATGCCGGCCTGATCATCTTCTTCACGTTCTTCTACACGGCGATCGTCTTCAATCCGCAGGAGACCGCCGACAATCTGAAGAAGCAGGGCGGCTTCATCCCCGGCATCCGTCCGGGCGAGCGGACCGCGGCCTTCATCGACAAGGTGCTGACGCGCATCACGGTGATCGGTGCGGCCTACCTCACCTTCGTCTGCCTCGTGCCGGAGATCGTCGCCTCCTACACCTCGGCGGCGCTCGGCTTCGGCGGCACCTCGCTGCTGATCGTGGTCTCGGTCACCATGGACACGGTGGCGCAGATCCACGGGCATCTGATGGCGCATCAGTACGAGGGCCTCGTGAAGAAGGCCAAGCTGCGCGGCGCCTCCACGACGCGGCGCCGCTGAGGCGCCCCAAGCTGAGGTGCCCCAAGGGGCACCCTTCGACAAAGGTTTGGTGGACGCGCAGGCCGGAATTGCGCATCACAGCAGTGTGACGACGGCGCGGCCTCAGGAAGGTGGGCGCGCCGCCCATGAAGAACGAGCCCGGCGCTGGGCCTTGAGGACGGGGAGAGGCTATGCGGATCATTCTGCTCGGACCGCCGGGTGCGGGGAAGGGTACGCAGTCCGAGCGTATCGTGGAGCGCTACCGCGTTCCGCAGCTTTCGACCGGCGACATGCTGCGCGCCGCGGTCGCCGCCGAGACACCGGTGGGACTGGAAGCGAAGGCGATCATGGAGAGCGGCGGCCTCGTGTCCGATGCGATCGTGGTCGGCATCGTCGCCGATCGGATCGAGGAAGCCGACGCCAAGAACGGCTTCATCCTCGACGGCTTCCCTCGCACGGTCGAGCAGGCCAAGGCCCTTGACGCCATGCTGGCGCAGAAGGGCATCGCCCTCGACGCGGTGGTGGAGTTCGTCGTCGACGAAACCGCCCTCGTCGGTCGCATCGCCAAGCGCGCCGAGGAAACCGCCGCCCGCGGCCAGCCGGTGCGGAAGGACGACACGCCGGAGGTCTTCAAGACCCGGCTCGACGCCTACCGGAAGCAGACCGCCCCGCTTTCCGACTATTACGCCGGCACCGGTCTGCTGCGGAAAATCGACGGCATGAAGCCGATCGATGTGGTGACCGGGGATGTGACCGCCCTCCTCGACGGCTTCCGCGAGACGGCCTCTTCCTAGAGCGTCGCCACGGTGCAGACCTCGAAGCCCGCCTCCGTTCCGACGGGGCGGGCTTTTTCATGCCGCGGCAACGGTCTTGCGGGCCGCTGAGCGCATTCCGGTTTGCAAAGCGTTGACAAGTCGTCAGGCCCGCGCTAGGCGGACCCCCTTCGTCCAAGCGGGATGTGGTTCGGGGCGCCTCATGGAGCGCGCTTTCGGGCCGATTTGTCGTTTTGGGCGGCGCGCAGGGGCCGGCCTCCACCGGACGCGCGCTTTCATCCGACGAGGCGTGGCCGATCGGGCCCGCCACATGGAGAGAACATCTTGGCTCGTATCGCCGGCGTCAACATCCCGACCGCCAAGCGCGTCGTCATCGCGCTCCAGTACATCCACGGCATCGGCCCGAAGAAGGCCGAGGAGATCACCGAGAAGGTCGGCATCCCCGCCGAGCGCCGCGTGAACCAGCTCACCGACGCCGAGGTGCTTCAGATCCGCGAAGCCATCGACCGCGACTACATCGTCGAGGGCGATCTGCGCCGCGAAGTCTCGATGAACATCAAGCGCCTGATGGATCTCGGCTGCTACCGCGGCCTGCGTCACCGCAAGCAGCTCCCGGTCCGCGGCCAGCGCACCCACACCAACGCCCGCACCCGCAAGGGTAAGGCGAAGCCGATCGCCGGCAAGAAGAAGTAATTTTTTGGCATTCGGAGGCCGTGCTTCGCCCGGCCTCCTCCGCGTCGCGCCGGGTGTCCCGTTTCGGGGCCGGCGTGGCGGACCGGTCGTC
Organism: Methylorubrum sp. SL192; assembly: GCF_026672325.1. Lineage (NCBI taxonomy): Bacteria > Pseudomonadati > Pseudomonadota > Alphaproteobacteria > Hyphomicrobiales > Methylobacteriaceae > Methylorubrum > Methylorubrum sp. SL192. Next base: position 1,385,570 of record NZ_JAPPQV010000003.1, on the reverse strand, counting down.
CAAGGCCGCGCCGCCAAATCCCAAAAGAATCCCGAGCGCCTGGAAGTACGGGCGTGATTGAAGGACGAAAGCGAAAAGATGGCTAAGGAACCGACCCGCGTCCGCCGGCGCGAACGCAAGAACATCGTCTCGGGCGTGGCGCACGTCGCCGCCTCGTTCAACAACACGATGATCACCATCACCGACGCGCAGGGCAACACGATCTCGTGGTCGTCCGCTGGCGCGATGGGCTTCAAGGGCTCGCGCAAGTCGACCCCGTACGCTGCCCAGGTCGCCGCCGAGGACGCGGCCCGCAAGGCCTCCGAGCACGGCATGCGCACCCTCGAGGTCGAGGTCTCCGGTCCCGGTTCGGGCCGTGAGTCGGCCCTGCGTGCGCTTCAGGCCGCGGGCTTCACCGTGACCTCGATCCGCGATGTCACCTCGATCCCGCATAACGGCTGCCGGCCGCGCAAGCGCCGCCGCGTCTGATCGCACGACACCGGAGCATCCCCGAGCGGAGAAGCCCATGGCGGACGGATCGAAGCCCCTACCCGGCGCGCTGCGTTGGAACCTCGGCGACCTCACGGTCACCGCGCTCAACGACGGCTGGTTTCAGGGCTCCCTCGATCTCGTCACGGGCGTCCCTCGGGACGAGGCCGGCGCGCTCCAGCGCGCCGGCTTCCGTCCGGAGGCTCCGGTCGTCACGCTCAACGCGTTCCTCGTCACCGGTGCCGGCCGCAAGCCGGTGCTGATCGATTCCGGGTATGGCCATTTCGGCCCCGACACCATGGGCCGGTTGCCCGCCGCCCTCGCGCTCGCCGGCGTCGCGCCGGAGGAGATCGAGACGGTGCTTCTGACCCATCTCCATCCCGACCATGCGGGCGGGCTAGTGAAGGCGGATGGTAGCGCGGCCTACCCGAACGCGGAACTCGTCGTGCATGCGGCGGAAGCCGCGCATTGGCTTCCCGATGCGGCTCTGTCGCGGGCGCCGGACGAGGCGAAGCCGTATTTCGAGAACGCCCGCAAGGCGGTGGCGCCCTACGGCGCGCGGCTGCGCAAGCACGAAGGTGGCGAGCTGGTATCCGGCATCACTGCCGTTCCGCTGCCCGGCCACACGCCCGGCCATTGCGGCATGCGGATCGTATCGGGGGACAAGTCCCTGCTGATGTGGACCGACGTGGTGCATATGCCGGCGATCCAGTTCAAGCAGCCGGAGGCGGGTGTCGCCTTCGATGTGGACGGGGATCAGGCGCGGGCGACCCGCAAGCGCGTGCTCGACGAGGTGGCGACGGAGAAGACCCTCATCGCCGGCTCGCATCTCGAGTTCCCGGCGCTGGGATACGTGACCCGCGACGGCGCGGGCTACCGCTTCGTTCCCGCTCTCTGGGTGGCGGGCGAGACGGCTTAGATTTTTTGGGACCGGTCCGGATGCTCCCCGAGCATTCCAGGGCCGGCCGTAGCGCTTTCCGGGACGCCGGCGGCGTGGGTTTGGCAAGAGGTAGGACCGTGGTCATTCAGAAGAACTGGCAAGAGCTCATCAAGCCGAACAAGCTGCAGGTGACGGCCGGCGACGATCCCAAGCGGGTCGCCACCGTCGTGGCCGAGCCGCTCGAGCGCGGCTTCGGCACGACGCTCGGCAACAGCCTGCGCCGCGTGCTGCTTTCCTCGCTTCAGGGCGCTGCCGTCACCTCCGTCCAGATCGACGGCGTGCTGCATGAGTTCTCGTCGATCCCCGGCGTGCGTGAGGACGTGACCGACATCGTCCTCAACATCAAGACCATCGCGATCCGCTCGCAGACGGATCAGCCCAAGCGCATGACCCTGCGCAAGACGGGCCCGGGCCTCGTCACCGCGGGCGACATCGGCGCCGTCGGCGACATCCAGATCCTGAACCCCGACCTCGTGATCTGCACCCTGGACGACGGGGCCGAGATCCGCATGGAGTTCACCGTCGCTACCGGCAAGGGCTACGTCCCGGCCGAGCGCAACCGCCCCGAGGACGCGCCGATCGGCCTGATCCCGGTCGATGCGCTCTACTCCCCGGTGACCAAGGTCAGCTATCGCGTCGAGACCACCCGCGAGGGCCAGGATCTCGACAAGGACAAGCTGACGATGACGCTCGAGACCAACGGCGCCGTGTCGCCGGAGGATGCGCTGGCCTACGCCGCCCGCATCATCCAGGACCAGCTCCAGGTCTTCGTGAACTTCGAGGAGCCCCGCAAGGAAGAGGCCGCGCCGCTCGCGCCGCAGCTCCCCTTCAACCCGGCGCTGCTCAAGAAGGTGGACGAGCTCGAACTGTCGGTCCGTTCGGCGAACTGCCTGAAGAACGACAACATCGTCTATATCGGCGACCTCATCCAGAAGTCGGAGGGCGAGATGCTGCGCACCCCGAACTTCGGCCGCAAGTCGCTCAACGAGATCAAGGAAGTGCTCGCCGGCATGGGCCTGCACCTCGGCATGGACGTTCCCGGCTGGCCACCGGAGAACATCGAGGATCTCGCCAAGCGCTTCGAAGAGCACTACTGAGGCGAGGCCGCCTCGGGCTGGACTTAGCGGCGCTGCACGGCGTCGTTTGTTCGGCCCGCCTCGACCCGGTGCTGAGCCGCTGGGTCGGCGCGACCTCCCGCCCCAGCAAAGCCGGGGCGGGCACTCCCAAAACGATCCCGCCGCTGGGTTACGCGGATTTTCTGAAAACAGCCCGCAGGGCACTCGGCCGTACCGTGGCACGGCGGCCGAGACTGAGAAGGACCAGCCACCATGCGTCACGGCTATCGCGGTCGCCGCTTCAATCGCACGACCGAGCATCGTAAGGCGATGTTCGCCAACATGTCCGCCGCGCTGATCAAGCACGAGCAGATCGTCACCACCTTGCCGAAGGCCAAGGATCTGCGTCCGGTCATCGAGAAGCTGATCTCGCTCGGCCGCACCGACAGCATCCACGCCCGCCGCCTCGCCATGGCCCAGATCCGCGATGCGGACATGGTCAAGAAGCTCTTCTCGGTGCTCGGCCCGCGCTACCAGTCGCGTCCGGGTGGCTACTGCCGCATCATGAAGGCCGGCTTCCGCTACGGCGACAACGCGCCCATGGCCGTCATCGAGTTCGTGGATCGCGACGTCGACGCCCGCGGTAAGGATTCCGGCCCGACTTCGGTCGAGACGGCCGAAGCCGCCTGAGGTCGGCTCCCCCGCTTTACAGGGGAACGCATGACATGATGATCGATGCGAAAGGCGGCCCGACGGCCGCCTTTTTGCGTGTTCGGCCGGGAGCGGTAAAAAAGCGAGTGTTCGAACCGGCGGTGGAGAAACCGCTGGGGAGCCGACACTGGGACAATTGGGCATGTGCCTTGCTGTATTGCATCCGCTATCGTCGGGTGCGCGGCAGGGTTGAGGATCACCGGTAGGCCGGCGCCCCTTCCCCGGTGCGGCAGGCCGGAAGGCGTTGTCGAACGGCAGGATGTGAACCGTGAATGCTCCCAACGAGAGCGCAGAGGTACTGAGGGATCCGCTGCTGCTGGACAACCAGCTCTGCTACGCGCTCTACGCCGCGGCCCACCGGATGACGAAATCCTATCGGCCGATGCTGGAACGGATGGGGCTGACCTACCCGCAATATCTTGTGCTTCTCGTGCTCTGGGAGAACGACGGCGTCACCGTGTCCGAGATCGGCCGGCGCCTTCGTCTCGATTCCGGCACGCTCACGCCGGTGCTGAAGCGGCTGGAGACGAGCGGATTGCTCAATCGCAATCGTCGTCAGTCCGATGAGCGCGAGGTCGAGATCGCGCTGACCGATCAGGGCCGGGCGCTTCGCTCGGAGGCGATCGCCGTACGCCAATCCGTCATGTGTCAGCTCAACATGTCGGAGCCGGAGATTCAGGCGATGCGGGCCGACCTGAATGCCCTCATCGAAAACCTTTCGACGGCGGGCTGACCGAGCCGGCGTGCCTCGGTTCGCAGCCATTTTGCCGGGTAAATTTCGGTTGAGTAGCGGCCTAAGATTCCGGTAGTGACCCCCTGTCGCTCATCGTCCGGATGCGACGGCAGCCTCGATCGCAGCGACGTGCCTTCCCGTCATCATTCTTTCAAGGAAGTTTGGCCTTGTCTGTGCCCGCTCGGGACAGGCCCGGCGGCAAGCGCTAAGCGCGAACCGCGCCGGCCGCAGGGCGTTTCAGCAGCATGACGGCCGGCCCGATCGATAGCAGCCGCGAAGCGCGGCCCCAGGTCGGCGTGTTGCCGATGCGCCGGACACCGGAGGGTGGCACGGAGGTTCTGCTCGTCACCTCGCGGGAGACGCGCCGCTGGGTCATCCCGAAGGGCTGGCCGATGAAGGGGCGCAAGCCCTTCGAGGCGGCGGCCCAGGAGGCCTATGAGGAGGCCGGTGTCGTCGGCCGAGTCGGCAAGCAACCGATCGGCTTCTATCTCTACGAGAAGCGCCTGAAGAACCGCGACGCGGTTCTCTGCCAAGTGAAGGTGTTTCCGCTCGAGGTGCGCAAGCAGCTCAAGAAGTTTCCCGAACGCGGCCAGCGCGACGCCCGCTGGTTCACGCCCTCGGAAGCCGCCGACATGGTGATCGAGGCCGGTCTCGCCGGCCTGATCCGCGCCGCCGGAAACCGCGATCCGAAGCGGAAGGGCTGAGCGGCGGTTCTGCGCCCATCCTCAGTGCCGTGTCGGGGCGCCTACGGGCGCCTGTAGCGGGCGGAGCGTAGTTTCTGCACATGCCGCCAGCCTGAGTGAGCAAGCGCCTCACACGCCCCGTCCAGCCATCGCAGGACGGGCGCTGCCGATGCCGGCCCTACCATCCCCGTTCCCTGGTCCATGACTGACTTCAGCGGCCGATCGGCAGATCTAGAGGTCGTCACAGCAGCTGTCGAAGGGCGGCGCCTGCTTGCCGGCACGCTCGGGCGCGCCGGACGCCAGGCCGACGATGCGGCGACCGATGCGGTTGCGGCTTCCGACGGCCTCGCCGAGGACGGATTCGACCGTCGCGACCGTGATCCGATTGCCCGTCCCCGCGGCGATCGTGGCTTGGGCGAGACGACGGACCATCTCCTTGATGAAAGCCGCACTCGCTCCTTCCGATCGGGTGACGATGGCATCGATCGCCCCTTCCTCGAAATCGATGGACTCTCCGTAGAGGCTGACAAGCCGGGTACGGCAGGCCGCGTCGGGGTTTGCGATCTCGATCGCCTCGTCCACACGGCCAGGGCGCGAGGCGAGCGCCTCCTCGATTTCCTCCGGCCGGTTGGTGGTGAGGATGAACAGCACGTCGGCGTCGTCGCGCAGGCCGTCCATCTCGTTGAGCAAACGGTTGAGGAGCACCTCCGTCTTCGGACTGTTCATGCCCTCGCGGGAGCGGCCGACCAGATCGACATCCTCCAGCACGACGATGCTGGGTTGGAGAGTGCGTGCGAGCAGCATGTAGCGATCTAGGTAGACAACCTCCTCTGCCGTGATGAGCACCGTCGTGCGCTCGGGTAGGTTCGAGGCGATGTACCGGATCACATGCGTCTTGCCGGTGCCGGGCGGCCCGTACAGCAGAAGTCCCTTCCGCGTCGATTGCCCGAGCCGCTTCAGCGCGTCGCGATGCCGGTCGAACTCGAAGACGTGCCGGTCGAGCCGAGCCATCGTCGCGGTTTCGAGGATCACGGCCTCGCGCGGGATGAAGGGAAGCTTGTGCACCTGCATGGCCGCCTTCATGCCGGAATAGTCCGATCCGGATTCGAAGGAGAGAACTTTGCCGCGATAGAGCGTCGAGTTCGCACCGGCCGACTGAACGGCGGCGAGGAAGCCGCGCGCGAAGGCCAGCGAAGCCGGATCCGGCAGCGTCGCGATTTCGACCTGGGCGAAGGTTCCTTCACCGTATTTGGTATAATGCGAGAGCAGGACTGCGACGGGGCGCTGCTCAACGTGGAACAGCCACAAGCCGTTGTTGAGGGCGGCGAAAGGCTCCGCCTCGCCGACATCCATGTCCTGATACTGCAGCGGCGTGACGGAGATCGTGTACTGACCCTGACGGACCAGCAGACTGGAAATCGTCAGCGGCAGTTGGTCGTAGATTTGGTGCACACCCAGCAGCACAGAGGCGACCGAGCCGATCTCAGCCACAACGGTCGCCTGAAGGTCAGGCAGCAGATGGGCGCCGAACTGCCGGCGAGAGCTCGTGATGCCGTTGACCTGCTCGGCTCCGAAATGCGCGACGAGCGCTTCCCAGGCTTGGTCGAAGTTGCGGGACATTCCTGCGCTCCTTCAGGGGCCGCCGCACCTTCGCAGGGCCCTTCAAAGAGCGTGTCGATCGAGCGGCGAAAAACAGCACCCGAGCAGGTGACAAAACCGATCGCTCCAAACAGCGATCATTGAAACAAAAGACCTAGTCGATCCTCTGCATGACATCGCGTCTCGGAAGAACATTTTGAGATCCCGACTGATCTGTCGATACGCTTGGATGTGTCCCCTCGCCCTTCGCGTGCTTGCCGACCCCCGCTTCAAGGCCTGCGCGCGACCTTCCAAAAGGGCAAAGCTTCCGTGGGTTCTCGAGACCTCGCCCATTGGCGCAAGCAGCGCCAGGAAATCCCCACTCGGCCGAGCTTTGGCCGATGGCGGTCGCACTGTCGAGCCGATTAGAACGCGAACGATGCCGGGCTCTTGGGAGCACGGTCGCCTCCCGGTAGCTCCCGCCCAAGCCATACCTCTGTACGGCCTACCGCTGCGGCAGGGCCGGTGATCCACGCTTCAGCCTCACCAGGGACGGCAGAGCCGACCAAGCGTGGCACCGTGACCGTCGTGGCCGAGGAAGCATGCCGCGGACATGCAGTGCCCGTTTCAGCGGGCGAACGAAAACGGGCGCGGAGCTTTCGCTCCACGCCCGCACCGTCACTGTTATGGGTCAGGCTTTTAAGCCCCCGTGCCGGCCGCTTCGGCCGCCGCAGCCTGGTCCTCGACCAGCTTCCAGGTCTTGGTCTTGGAGTAGGGACGGGACTCTTCGATGAACACCGTCTGGCCGATCTTGGCCGCATTGGCCTCGTCGTGCGCATGGTAGTTCTTCGAACGGCGAACCGTCTTCTTCATCACCGGGTGGGTGAAGCGACGCTCCACCTTCACGACGATGGTCTTATCGGTCTTGTCGCTGACGACGACGCCTTGAAGGACGCGCTTGGGCATGTGGAATCTCCTCAGGCCTTGGCCGCGTCCAGCGTCTTCTGACGCTGCAGCGTGCGGACACGGGCGATGTCGCGGCGGACCTCACGGACCCGGGCGACGTTCTCAAGTTGGCCCGTCGCGCCCTGGAAGCGCAGGTTGAACTGCTCCTTCTTCAGGCTGATGAGCTCGTCGGAAAGCTGATCCGCCGACAGAGCGCGCAGATCAGACAGTCTCTGGTCGGACTTCATGATCTCTTCCTATCAATCAGCGATGCGCTGGATGACGCGGGTGCGCACCGGCAGCTTCGCGGCTCCGAGGCGCAGGGCCTCGCGGGCGATGTCCTCGGCAACGCCATCCACCTCGAACATGATGCGGCCGGGATGGACCCGGGCCGCCCAATATTCCGGCGCACCCTTACCCGAGCCCATGCGGACCTCGGTGGGCTTGGCGGTGACGGGCAGATCCGGGAACACCCGGATCCACACCCGGCCCTGACGCTTCATCTCGCGGGTGATCGCGCGGCGGGCCGCCTCGATCTGCCGCGCGGTGATGCGCTCGGGCTCCAGGCACTTGAGGCCGAACTGGCCGAAGTTCAGCTCGAAGCCGCCCTTGGCCGCGCCACTGATGCGACCCTTGAACTGCTTACGAAATTTGGTCTTCTTGGGTTGCAGCATGGCAGCCTCTCAAGATTTCTGCTTGATCGAGCGTCAGGCGTGCGACGGCTCGCGGCGGCCGCGGCCACCCCGGTCGTCACCGTCACGCTCGCGGCGCCCGCCGGAACGGCCACCCTCTTCCTGGGCCTTCTTGTCCTGCGCCATCGGGTCGTGCTCGAGGATCTCGCCCTTGAACACCCACACCTTGATGCCGCACGTCCCGTAGGTCGTGAAGGCAGTGGCGGTGCCGTAATCGACGTCCGCACGAAGCGTATGCAGGGGCACGCGGCCCTCGCGGTACCACTCGGTGCGGGCGATCTCCGCGCCGCCGAGACGGCCGGCGCAGTTGATGCGGATGCCCTCGGCACCGAGACGCATGGCCGACTGCACGGCGCGCTTCATGGCGCGACGGAAGGCGACACGGCGCTCGAGCTGCTGCGCGATCGACTCCGCCACCAGGGTGGCATCGATCTCGGGCTTACGCACCTCGACGATGTTGATGGTCACGTCGGCCTTGGTCATCGTGCCGACGAGCTTGCGCAGCTTCTCGATGTCTGCGCCCTTCTTGCCGATCACCACGCCCGGACGACCCGAGTGGATGGTGACGCGGCACTTCCGGTGCGGGCGCTCGATGACGATCTTCGAGACGGCGGCCTGCTTGAGCTGCTTCATGAGGGCAGCGCGGATGGCCACGTCCTCATGCATCAGCTTGGCATACTCGCCCTTCTCGGCGAACCAGCGGGAATCCCAGGTCCGGTTGATGCCGAGACGCAGGCCGATCGGATTGATCTTCTGACCCATCGGTAAACTCCTCAGGCCGCTTCAGCGCGCACTTCGCGAACCACGATCGTGAGGTTCGCAAAGGGCTTCAGGATGCGCGCGCCGCGACCGCGGGCACGGGCGTGGAAGCGCTTGAGCACCAGCGCCTTGCCGACGAAGGCCTGGGAGACGACGAGATCGTCCACGTCGAGATCGTGGTTGTTCTCGGCGTTGGCGATCGCACTCTCCAGGCACTTCTTCACATCGCGGGCGATGCGCTTGCGGGAGAATTCGAGATCGGCAAGGGCCGTATCGACCTTCTTGCCGCGGATCAACGCCGCCACGAGGTTGAGCTTCTGGGGCGACACGCGGAGCATCCGCGCGACGGCCTTCGCCTCGTTCTCGGGGAGCGCGCGGGGGGTGGCAGGCTTGCCCATCTCAGCGCCTCTTTGCCTTCTTGTCGGCCGCGTGACCGGGGAAGGTGCGGGTCGGCGAGAACTCGCCGAACTTGTGACCGACCATCTCCTCGGTGACGTAGACCGGGATATGCTTGTGTCCGTTGTGCACACCGAAGGTGATGCCCACGAACTGCGGAAGGATCGTGGAGCGACGGCTCCAGATCTTGACGACCTCGTTGCGGCTGCCGCCGCGGGCGGCGTCGGCCTTCTTGAGGAGGTAGCCGTCGACGAACGGCCCTTTCCAGAGGGAACGTGCCATGGCTGTTACTTCTTGCGGTTATGGCGGCTGGACAGGATGAAGGTGTCGGTCCGCTTGTTGGACCGGGTCTTCTTCCCCTTGGTGGGCACGCCCCAGGGCGTGACCGGGTTCCGGCCGCCCGAGGTACGACCCTCGCCGCCGCCGTGCGGGTGATCCACCGGGTTCATGGCGACGCCGCGAACGTGCGGACGCTTGCCGAGCCAGCGGTTACGGCCGGCCTTGCCCAGCGAGATGTTCATGTGGTCCGGGTTCGACACCGCACCCACGGTCGCGAAGCACTGACCGTGCACGAGGCGCTGCTCGCCCGAGTTCAGGCGCAGCGTCACGTAGCCCTGGTCGCGTCCGACGATCTGAGCGTAGTTGCCAGCGGAGCGGGCGATCGCGCCGCCCTTGCCGATCTTCAGCTCGACGTTGTGGACGATGGTGCCCACCGGCATGGAGCCGATCGGCGCCGCATTGCCCGGTTTCACGTCGACGCTCTCACCGGCGATCACCTTGTCACCCGGCGACAGACGCTGGGGGGCGAGGATGTAGCTCTGCTTCCCATCGGGGAAGGTGATGAGCGCGATGAACGCCGTCCGGTTCGGATCGTACTCGATCCGCTCCACCGTCGCGGGAACGTTGAGGTTCTCGCGACGCTTGAAGTCGACGTTGCGCAGGACCCGCTTGTGACCACCGCCGCGGAAGCGGACGGTGATGCGGCCCAGGTTGTTGCGGCCGCCCGAGGAGCTCTTGCCCTCGGTCAGCGCCTTCACCGGCTTGCCCTTGTAGAGCTCACGGCGATCGACGAGCACGAGCTGGCGCAGGCTCGGCGTGACCGGTTTGAATGTCTTCAAGGCCATCGGCTTGATCCTAACGCTTCAAGTCTCAGAGGCCGGTCGTGACGTCGATCGTATCACCCTCGGCGAGGGTCACGATCGCCTTCTTCACGTCCGAACGCTGCCCGCGCTGCCCGCGGAAGAACTTCTTCTTGCCCTTGGTCGTGAGCGTGTTCACGCCCGTGACCTTGACGTCGAACAGACGCTCGACCGCTTCCTTGATCTGCGGCTTGGTGGCCTTCGGGGCAACCCGGAAGACGACCTTGTTCTGCTCGGTGAGGTTGGTCGCCTTCTCCGTGATCACGGGGGAGACGATGATGTCGTAGTGGCGCGGATCGGCACTCATTTGAAACGCTCCTCCAGCGCATCGACGGCGGCGCGCGTCAGCACGAGCGTGTCGCGACGCAGGATGTCGTAGACGTTGATACCCTGGACGGGCAGCACATCGATCTTCGGAATGGCGCGGGCGGCGCGGCCGAAGTTCTCGTCCACTTCAGAGCCGCCGATGATCAGCGCGCTCGACAGACCGAGCTTCTCGAAGCGCTCGATCATGGCCTTGGTCTTGTGGTTGTCGACCTTGATGTCGTCGACGACGATCAGGGTCGACGCCTTGGCCTTGGCCGAGAGGGCGTGCTTGAGCGCCAGCGCGCGGACCTTCTTGGGAAGGTCGTGGCTGTGGTCGCGCACCACCGGACCGAAGGCCCGGCCGCCGCCGCGGAACTGCGGAGCGGAGGCAGCGCCGTGACGGGCGTTGCCGGTGCCCTTCTGCTTGTACAGCTTCTTCGACGTGCGATCGACGTCCGAGCGGTTCTTGACGGCGTGCGTGCCGGCGCGCCGCTTGGCGAGCTGGTAGCGCACCATCCGCTGCAGGATGTCGGCGCGCGGCTCGAGGCCGTAGATCGCCTCGTTGAGCTCGACCGAGCCGGCGGAGCCGCCGTCGAGCGTGGTGATATCGAGTTTCATCACGCGTTCTCCTCGGACGCCGGAGCCTCGGGGGCCGCCTCGACCTGGGACGCGCCGGCAGAGCCGTTCTCACGGAACTTGCCCGGCAGCGGCACATCGGCCGGCAGCTTGCGCTTGACCGAGTCGCGAACCTGGATCCAGCCGCCGGCGACACCGGGGACGGCGCCTTCGACGAGGATGAGGCCGCGCTCCGGATCGGTGCGAACGACCTTGAGGTTCTGCGTGGTCACACGCTCGACACCCAGGTGACCCGGCATCTTCTTGTTCTTGAAGGTCTTGCCCGGATCCTGACGGCCACCGGTCGAACCGATCGAACGGTGGGAGATCGACACGCCGTGGGTGGCGCGCAGACCGCCGAAGTTCCAGCGCTTCATACCGCCGGCAAACCCCTTACCCGTGCTGGTGCCCGTCACATCGACGAACTGGCCCGGGATGAAGTGGTCGGCCGTGATTTCGGCACCGACCGGGATCAGCGCGTCCTCGGACACGCGGAACTCGGCGAGCTTCTTCTTGGGCTCGACCTTGGCGACCGCGAAGCGGCCGCGCTCGGCCTGCGACACGTTCTTTACCTTGGCCTTGCCGACGCCGACCTGGAGGGCGACGTAGCCATCCTTCTCGGTCGTGCGGTGTGCCACAACTTGGCACTGATCAATCTGGAGCACAGTGACGGGCACATGCTCGCCAGCGTCTGTAAAGACGCGGGTCATGCCGACCTTCCGTGCGATGACGCCTGAGCGCATAGGTCTCTCCCTCGCGCGATGAAACGGTAAGCTCTAAATCCGACGCGGACTTAGAGCTTGATCTCCACGTCCACGCCAGCGGCGAGGTCGAGCTTCATCAGCGCGTCCACGGTCTGCGGCGTCGGGTCGACGATATCGAGCACCCGCTTGTGCGTGCGCATCTCGAACTGCTCGCGCGACTTCTTATCGATGTGCGGCGAACGGTTCACCGTGAACTTCTCGATATGGGTCGGCAGCGGGATCGGGCCCCGGATCTGCGCGCCGGTCCGGCGCGCGGTCGAGACGATTTCCTTGGTGGACGCATCGAGGATGCGGTGATCGAACGCCTTAAGGCGAATGCGGATGTTCTGACCGTTCATGACCTGACCTCGGCGGAAACGTTGAGGAGCGGGCGCGAGGGCCCGCCCCTCTTACGTCCCCTGTCGATGATGCTTGCGGTTAGTCGTTGATGGCGGCGACGACGCCGGCACCGACGGTGCGACCACCCTCGCGGATGGCGAAGCGCAGCTTCTCTTCCATGGCCACCGGCACGATCAGCACCACGTCCATGGTCACGTTGTCGCCCGGCATCACCATCTCGGTGCCCTCGGGCAGCGTGCACACGCCGGTCACGTCCGTCGTGCGGAAGTAGAACTGCGGGCGGTAGTTGGTGAAGAACGGCGTGTGGCGGCCGCCCTCTTCCTTGGTCAGGATGTAGGCCTCGGCCTTGAACTTCGAGTGCGGCTTGACCGAACCCGGCTTGCACACGACCTGGCCGCGCTCCACGTCCTCGCGCTTCGTGCCGCGCAGCAGCACGCCGACGTTGTCGCCCGCCTGACCCTGGTCGAGCAGCTTGCGGAACATCTCGACGCCGGTCACCGTCGTCGTCGTCGTCGGACGGATGCCGACGATCTCAACCGACTCACCGACCTTGACGATGCCGCGCTCGACGCGACCCGTCACCACCGTGCCGCGGCCCGAGATCGAGAACACGTCCTCGATCGGCATCAGGAACGGCATGTCGATCGGACGCTCCGGCTGCGGGATGTACTCGTCCACGGTCGCCATCAGCGCCAGAACGGCTTCCTTGCCGATCTTGGGCTCCTTGTCCTCGAGCGCCATCAGGGCCGAGCCCTTGGTGATCGGGATGTCGTCGCCGGGGAAGTCGTACTTGGAGAGGAGCTCGCGCACCTCCAGCTCGACCAGCTCCAGGAGCTCCTCGTCATCGACCATGTCGACCTTGTTGAGGAACACCACCAGCGCCGGCACGCCGACCTGACGGGCGAGCAGGATGTGCTCGCGGGTCTGCGGCATCGGGCCGTCGGCGGCGGACACGACCAGGATCGCGCCGTCCATCTGGGCGGCACCGGTGATCATGTTCTTCACATAGTCGGCGTGGCCGGGGCAGTCGACGTGCGCGTAGTGGCGGTTGGTCGTCTCGTACTCGACGTGGGCGGTCGAGATCGTGATGCCGCGCGCCTTCTCTTCCGGCGCCTTGTCGATCTGGTCGTAGGCCGTGAAGGTCGCCCCGCCCGACTCCGCCAGAACCTTCGTGATCGCCGCCGTCAGCGACGTCTTGCCGTGATCCACGTGCCCGATCGTGCCGATGTTGCAGTGCGGCTTGGTACGGGAGAACTTTTCCTTACCCATCAGGGCCTCCTAATCGTCAGTGTCGTTGATCGAGGAAGTTTGACGCGTTCGCGTCAGGCGTACTTGGCAATGACCTTGTCGGCCTCGCCGCGCGGCACTTCCTCGTAATGGTCGAACTGCATCGTGAAGTTGGCGCGTCCCTGGGAGAAGGAGCGCAACTGGTTCACGTAGCCGAACATGTTGGCCAGCGGCACCATCGCGTTGATGACGTTGGCGTTGCCGCGCATGTCCTGGCCCTGGATCTGGCCGCGGCGGGAGTTGAGGTCGCCGATGACCGAGCCGGTATACTCTTCCGGCGAAACCACTTCGACCTTCATCACCGGCTCGAGCAGAACCGATCCGCCCTTCTGCAGCGCCTCGCGGAAGGCGGCGCGGGAGGCGATTTCGAAGGCCAGCGCCGAGGAGTCGACGTCGTGGTAGGCGCCGTCGATCAGCTCGACCTTGACGTCGACCACGGGGAAGCCGGCGAGCACGCCCGCGCCGAGGACCGAGTTGAGGCCCTTTTCGACGCCGGGGATGTACTCCTTCGGCACCGCGCCGCCGACGATCTTCGACTCGAAGGCGAAGCCGGCGCCCGGCTCGTTCGGCTCGACCACGAACTTCACCCGGGCGAACTGACCAGTACCACCGGTCTGCTTCTTGTGGGTGTAGTCGATCTCCTGACGACGGGTCAGCTTCTCGCGGTACGCCACCTGCGGCTGACCGATATTCGCGTCGACCTTATAGGTACGGCGCAGGATATCGACCTTGATGTCGAGGTGGAGCTCGCCCATCCCGCGAAGGATGGTCTGGCCGGATTCCTGGTCGGTCGAGACCCGGAAGGACGGATCCTCGGCGGCGAGCTTCGAGAGCGCGATGCCGAGCTTCTCCTGGTCGGCCTTCGACTTCGGCTCGACGGCGATCTCGATGACGGGCTCGGGGAACTCCATCTTCTCGAGGATCACCGCGTCCTTCGGATCGCACAGCGTGTCGCCGGTGCGGGTGTCCTTGAGACCGGCCAGGGCGACGATGTCGCCAGCGAAGGCTTCCTTCACGTCCTCACGGTTGTTGGCGTGCATCAGCAACATGCGGCCGACGCGCTCTTTCTTGTCGCGCGACGAGTTGATGACGTTGGCGCCCGATTCGACCTTGCCGGAATAGACGCGGCAGAAGGTGATCGTTCCGACGTGGGGATCGTCCATGATCTTGAAGGCGAGCATGGAGAAGGGATCGCTGTCGGTCGGGTGGCGGACCACCTCTTCCTCGGTCTTGAAGTCGAGGCCCTTGATCTCGCCGCGGTCGGCGGGAGACGGCAGGTAATCGACGACGGCGTCGAGGAGCGGCTGCACGCCCTTGTTCTTGAAGGCCGAGCCGCAGAGCACCGGATGGAAGGCACGAAGCTGCACCGCCTTGCGCACGAGCTTGCGCAGGGTCTCCTCGTCCGGCTCCACGCCGTCGAGGTAGGCGGTCATCGCGTCGTCGTCGAGCTCGACGCAGGCCTCGATCATCTTGGTGCGGTACTCGACCGCCTGATCGGCGAGGTCGGCCGGGATCTCCTCCTCGGAGAAGTTGGCGCCGAGCGCCTCACCCGACCAAACGATGGCCTTCATCTTGATGAGGTCGATCACGCCCTTGAAGCTGGACTCGGCACCGATCGGCAGCTGCAGGCAGACGGGCTTACCGGCGACGCGGCCGATGATGTCGGCGACGCACTTGAAGAAGTCGGCGCCGATCTTGTCCATCTTGTTGACGAACACGACGCGCGGCACGTCGTACTTGTCGGCCTGACGCCACACGGTCTCGGTCTGGGGCTCGACGCCCTGGTTGCCGTCGAGCACGCAGACGGCGCCGTCGAGCACGCGGAGCGAGCGCTCCACCTCGATGGTGAAGTCGACGTGGCCGGGGGTGTCGATGATGTTCAGGCGCTTGTCGCGCCAGAAGCAGGTGGTCGCAGCCGAGGTGATCGTGATGCCACGCTCCTGCTCCTGCTCCATCCAGTCCATCGTCGCGGCGCCCTCATGGACTTCGCCGATCTTATGGGACTTGCCGGTGTAGTAGAGGATCCGCTCGGTCGTCGTGGTCTTGCCGGCATCGATGTGAGCCATGATGCCGAAGTTACGGTAGTCCTCGATCGCATGCGTGCGGGGCATCGGGGTCTCTCCGGGAGAAAGCGGGCTTGGAGCGCGGCCCGGTGGCCGCGCTCGACAGGCGAATTACCAGCGGTAGTGCGAGAAGGCGCGGTTGGCCTCAGCCATCCGGTGGGTGTCTTCACGCTTCTTGACCGCGTTGCCGCGGTTGTTGGCGGCGTCGAGCAGCTCGGCGGAGAGACGCTCGATCATGGTCCGGTCGTTGCGGCCGCGGGCGGCCTGGATCAGCCAGCGGATCGCGAGAGCCTGACGGCGCTCGGTGCGGACTTCGACGGGAACCTGGTAGGTCGCGCCACCGACGCGGCGGGAGCGGACCTCGATCGCCGGGGCGACGTTGTCGAGCGCGGCGCGGAACACCTCGATCGGGTTGGCGCGGGCGCGGTTCTCGACGATGTCGAACGCGCCGTAGACGATCCGCTCGGCGGTCGACTTCTTGCCCTCGTACATGATGGAATTCATGAACTTGGTCAGGACGACGTCGCCGTACTTGGCGTCCGGGATGATCTCGCGCTTCTCGGCAGAGTGACGACGGGACATCTGTTTGCTCTCAGATTAATCGACTTAAGCACCTCGCGCAGGCCGCCTTGAGCGTAAACGCCGGCGACATCCTTGCGAGGCCGTGGAAATGGCCGTCCGGAGATTCTTACTTCGGACGCTTTGCACCGTACTTCGAACGGCGCTGCTTGCGGTTCTTGACGCCCTGCGTGTCGAGCACGCCACGCAGGATGTGGTAGCGCACACCCGGAAGGTCCTTCACGCGGCCGCCGCGGATCATGACCACGGAGTGCTCCTGAAGGTTATGCCCCTCACCGGGGATGTAACCGATCACCTCGAAGCCGTTGGTCAGGCGCACCTTGGCGACCTTACGAAGCGCCGAGTTCGGCTTCTTCGGGGTCGTGGTGTAGACGCGCGTGCAGACGCCGCGCTTCTGCGGGCAGGCGTTGAGCGCCGGCACCTTGTTGCGCGCCTTCTGCGCCTTGCGCGGCTGGGCGATCAGTTGGTTGATCGTCGGCATCCTGTGCCCTCTTCATCCGGCCGCGCAGGGCGGCCACCGTCTGAAACCTGTCGAAGCCCCTTGCGGAGCGGCCGGGCCCCGGGCGAACCCGCGGCAAAACGAATAGCGCCAGAGGCCGATCAAGGCCTTTGACGATGGTGAGGCAGAGGATCACGCCGTGAACGACGCGTTCTTACCCGCTGATCTGACGAATACGTCAGGGTGTGATGCCGGTATCGGTCTGACGACGGTCGCCGAAGCCCCTGGCTTCGACCCGAAAGCGACTCTCGATCCACCGGAGTGGCGCGCTTCTACGCGGGGTGGCCGGGCCCGTCAATGCCCGGAGAGGATAAAGTTCGATGAACGGGCGTCCGATCTGCGTTCCGGACGGTGATCGGCGGCTCGGCAGTTATTCGGCGGCGCTGGGCAGGCGGAACGCGTCGATTCCGCGCCGGTCCGGGTTGATTTCGGCCAGCGCCCGCTTGGCGGTTTCCAGCGGATGCTCGGCCTCGATTCGCACCGAGCCGAGATCCGGGCTTTTGTACACGGTGACGACCGTATCCATCACTTCGGTCAGCGTCGTGCGCTTGTCCTCGGGCGCTGCGATGAGGAGCTGCAGCCCCCAGGCGCGGAAGAGATCGACCAGCGACTGGCTGTTGCGCACGTCGAGTTTCGAGAAGGCTTCATCCAGAAGGCAGAGCCCTAAGCCCGGCGTCTCGTCGCCCGGGCGATCACCGGGATAATAGGCCGAGGCCATGGAGGCGGCGATCGCGACGTAGAACGGCGCCTGCGCCTCGCCGCCCGAACCGCGCAAAGCCCGGCTCGACAGGGTGGTGCGGTTGCCCGCCCGGTCGCGCATGCCGATCTCGTAGACGAAGTAGTTGCGGTAATCGGCCAGCCGCGCCGCGTTCTCCTCGCCCTCGATCAGCGCCGTGATCTCCGCGAGTGCGGCCGCGAGCGGGCTGTTATCCGGTCCGCCCTCAGCACCGTTGTCGGGACTTGGCAGCACCGCCTGCGCCGCATCGGGCGAGCGCGCGACTTCCGTGGCCAGCGCGTGGACGGCGGCGTAGCGGCGGTCCACCTCCGCCTCGAAGGCGTAGGTCTGGCCGGTGAAGGTCTGAGACGCCAGCCGCTCGTTGAGGGCGTCGAGCCGGGCACGCATCCGCTCGAACTTGTCGGCGAGCCGCGTCAGCAGATCCTCGGTCATCAGGCGGCGCATCTCGGCCTCCGCCCGGAGCGACTGGTCGCGGTAGCGGCGCAGTTCGTGTCCCGCCACCTCGTCGCGCTCGCGGGTCGCCCAGGCATAGCCGAACGAGGCCGGCTGCTCGCCCGAACCGAGCGGGTTCTCGACGCGCCACGCGGCGCAATACTCGGCAAGATCCCGCTCGGCGGCGCGACCCTGGTTGCGTACGCTGTCGGCGGCCTCGCGGGCGGAAGCGCGGGCCTGCGAGGCCAGCGAGGCCAGCGCCTTGGTGTCGAGCGCGGCCCGGTCGGCACGCGCGGCGGCGATCCCGGCCACCGTGTCCGGCACGTCGGCGGGAACGGTGCCGGTGAGGCGGATGCGGACGGTGTCGCCGGAGGTCCAGCGCTTGAGCGCCGTGCGGTAGGCCAGGAACGCAGTGCGCGCCGCCTCGCGCCCCTGCGTGACACGGGCCTTCAGCCCCGCCTCCTCCGCGAGAGCGGCGTCGCGCTTGGGCTCCAGCACCTGCACGAGTTCGGTGAGATAGGCCGAGCGCTCCTTCTGAAGCTCCTTCAGCTCCGCCTCGATCACGCCGGCATCGGCGCGGGCGACAGTCTCCTGCTCGGTGGAGAGGCTGCGGCGGCGGCCCTCGATGGCGTCGGCCTCGGCGCGCAGGGCTTCGAGATCGATCGGCGCTTCCGCCAGCCGGCTCCGTAGCAGCGCGGCGATGCGGGCGGCCTCGCGCATCACCGTGGCCTCGGCCCGCAGGGTCCGCGCCTCCTCGCGCGCCTCGTCGAGGCGGCGGCGGGTCTCGGCGGTGGGCCCGCGCTGGCCGCGGGTCATCATCAGCGGCACGGGACGCACCACCGAATAGGCCATGCCCGAAGTCGAGCGCCCGCTCGGCGCCACGGCGCGGCTCATGTTCCGGAGCGCCGCATCGTCGGGCGCGAGGTCGTAGCCGCCGAGTCGCGCGGCGAGAAAGGCCTCGGCGTGGTCGCTGTCGGTCTCGATCAGGCCCATCGGCCCGTCATCGAAGCGCCGTGCGGCGCGCCGCGCCGTATCGGTGGTCTTCACCAGGAGACAGCGAAAGAACTGGTTCTTTCGGGACTCGAGCAGAGCGAAGGCGCGGTCCAGCCGGTCGGGCTCGACCACCAGGGCCTCGCGGGCGCGGCCGAGCAGGCCTTCGAGCGCCGGGCCCCATTTTGGATCGACGATCTCGGCGAGTTCGCAGATCGGCGCCGCCTCGATGCCGAGCCGGCCCAACTCATCGCGGAACGCCTCCGTGTCGGAGGACAGGCGCGCGGCCGAGGAACGGCCGGCATTCACCTGCCCATCGAGGCCACGGACCTCGTTCTCGCGCTCGCGGGCCTTGAGGGCGAGGTCTTCCGCTTCCTCTTCCAGGGTGCCGGACACGTCCGGCATCTGCGCCAGCCCTTCGAGCAGACCTTTCAGCGGCCCGTCGACCCGGAGAATGTCCTCCGGCGGCGCCTCGCGGCGAAGGCCTGAGCGGGCGCAGGCCTCGACGATGCGGGCCGCCTGAAGATCGATCCGGCGCAAGGGACCGGCAATGGCGCTGAGGCGGCCGGCATCCTGCACGAGGCCGACGATCCCGGCGAGGCGGTTGGTCAGGTCGCGCCGGTCGCGGGCGACCATGGCGAGACCGGCATGGGAGGCCGCGAGCCGCGCTTCCGCGACGCTGCCGACGATCAGCGCCTTTCGGGCGGCGATCTCGGTGTCGATCTCGCGCACGAAGCCCTGGCTCGTCGCCACGCTTTCGCGGGCGATGCGCAGGCGCTCCGATGTCTCGGCGAGCAGGCGGCGGGCCTCCGCATGGTCGAGAATGCGGCGGCGCAGATCCGCACCGGCGGCGCGCATCTCGTCGAGGGCGGCGGTGAGGCTCGCCCGCGCCCAGCCCTCGTAGCGTGCGCAGATGCGCGAGAGGTGGGCGAGGCGCTTCTCCAGTTCCTCGATGGTCTCCAGCAGGCGCCGCCACGTCTCGATCGACTGGCGGATGCGGGCGACATCGAGCGGCTCGGCCTCCAGCACGAAGCTGCGCACGAAGGCGCTGGTGTCGAAGATCGGCTTGAACGCCACCGCGTTGGAGAAGGTGCGCAGGAACTGGCGCGGATCGGGCACGGCCGCCCCCTCGCGCAGGGTCGCCAGCACGGCGGCGGTGAAGCGCTCGCCGGAGGTGCGGAACTCCTCGAACGTATCGGCCCGGCGGCGGAGGTCGGCGGCGATCTCGGCCCAGGGCGCGACGAAGCTGCCCTCGCTCGTCTCGCGCACGTAATCGGCGATCTCGAAACGGTGGCCGACGGCGATGAAGCGCGAAAGCGTCTCCTCCTTCGGCTCCTCGGAGCGGGCGGCGAGCGCCAGCCCGACCGTGACGATGCGGCCGCTCGCGGGGTTCTCGAACACGAGCGCGATGAGGGTTTCGCAGGCCTCGCGCGTCGGGCGCCCGCCCTCGGCCGGGTCGCTGATCCAGCCGAGGCAGTAGTCGCGCACCGTGCGTGCGCTGCGACCCGAGGCGGAGGCGTTGAGCGCGAGCCGGCTCGCATTGTTGCCGGCCAGCACCGTGCCGACCGCGTCGAAGATCGTCGACTTGCCGGCCCCCGTGGGACCGACGAGCGCCGCCGCGCCCCGAATCCGGATCTGCTCGCGCCGGATGAGGTACCAATTCGAGATCGCAATGTCGGTGAGGCGGTACACCAGCCCGGCCGCTTATCCCGAGGTTGAACGAGAGACAGCGCAATGGACGCTACGCCTCGCACACGCAAGGGCGGGATCGCGGCGGGCCGCGGACGCCGCCCGACCGGCACAATCTGAGGATGCCCAACAGCCGAAGCACGACCGCTCCAAGCGGCCAACGGCATCGATACAGCAATCACCGACCCGTGATTTGACGGGGCCGCGTCGATCCGAGACCAGAGCCACTCGGCTGAGCGTCGGGCCCCGACGCGCGAAACAACGGTCGCAGATCTCCTGCAACGGCAGGTTCATAAAACCCGTTCGATTACTGCCTTTCAACGCCCCCTGCGTACTCTGACACATACGAGAAACACTGATTTTGACGCAAACCCAATACGATCCGTGCGATACGGTGAAATGCGCTCTCCGACCGTCCAGAACTCCGATCGTTGAAATGTCCGCCCGCCGTCCACGCCTGACTTACGGTGTTCTGTTTATCGTCGCCTCGATTGTTCTATGGGGCACGGCATCATGGGTTGCAGGCAGTATCATCTGGGTCTGAGACCGGCTTAGACGTCTTTCCTGCAAGCGATGTAGCCTCCCACAACATAACCGCCTTGCAATGCGCAGAGGGAGGCGGCGATCATCAACAGGTCGGCCAGCACCAACTGGCCACTGTAGAAGTGATAAATGATCCGCGCGATGATGACAAAGAAACTCGCGACGGCAAGCATCCCCCAGTGATAAAATAAGCCGATCAGTATACCGGCAATAACGAGAAGCGGGATCGCTAGCACGGGATCATGACCCTATCCTGCCGGATCGGCATCTGAGAGCCTTTTTGACGAAATCTTTCCTTAGGTTACCGCCGCGGCCGATCGCGCGCAAAGGGTCACTTGGCTTAAAACTAGGCGAATTCTGCAGGTTCCCCTTTATCGAACGGCATCGTTAACGGACCGGTCACCCTAAGGTTGGACGTCCGGCCGGGACGGCGTCAGCTTGGTGCCGCTGCGTATCGATCCGCAGATCCGGCGTTCGCCGAAAGGGGGTAGGCTGTCCCGCGGCGCCACTCGTTTGTCCGCGATTGCGCCGAAGACGAGCCTTTCGCCCGCCGCCGCGGCATCGGCGACACCCTGGTCGAGACCAGCATCGGCTTCGCCCGCGAGACGAACTTATACCAGCGACGGCTTCGCCTGCGACGAGACCGCAAGCCATACCGGCTTCGGTAGGCCGGTCGAGGATGAAGCCTGGATGCTGCCCTTAGGCGAGACGGGGCAGGCACTGGGGCAAGCACCGGGGCAGGCCACGTGACGGGGGCGATGCCCCCGCCACATCGGGTATGTCACGCCGATTCCCCGGTCCCCAGTCCGGACAGGCCCTCTCGCGGGAAGCTTAGCCGCCAAAATTCTTGGCGAGCCACGCCCCGGAGGCGGCCAGATCGGCCTGGGACAGGCCGTGACCGGCCGGATTGACCGTGTGGGTCACCGCCGCGCCCGCTTGCTGGAGACGCGCGGCGAGCCGTTCGGCATTCTCGGCCGGCACGATCGGATCGAGAGCGCCCGAGAGCAGCAGCACCGGGCGGCCAGCGAGGTCGGCCGGCGGGCTTTCGGCAAGCGGCACCATCGCCCGCAGCAGAACCGCCCCGGCCAGCACCTCCGGGTGCAGGAGCAAGGTCGCCGCGGCGATGTTGGCCCCGTTCGAGAATCCGACCGCCACCGGCGCGGCGAGCCCATAGGCCGCCCGCGCCTGCGCGACGAAGGCGGCGAGGTCACCGGCCCGGCGGCGGACATCCGCCTCGTCGAACACGCCTTCCGCGAGACGGCGGAAGAAGCGCGGCATGCCGTTCTCCAGAACCGGCCCGCGGGGCGAGAGCAGCGCGGAGCCGGGCGAGAGCGCGCGGCCGAGGGAAAGCAGGTCGTTCTCGTCACCGCCCGTGCCGTGCAGCAGCAGGAGCGGCGGCGCGCGCTCGTCGGTGCCGGGCTCGAAGCGGTGGATGAAATCGAAGGTGACGCCGTTCGTCATGGCTGTCTCCGTTCCGTCTGAGGAGGGTACGGCCGCCCGGATAGGATCCGGGCGGCCGCGAAGGTGGGCGGTCGGTTCAGGCGACCTTCGGCAGCACCGCCTCGATCCGCCCGCGATGCGGCTCGAGGAAGGGCGGCAGCTTCAGCGCGGTCCCGAGTTCCGCCACCGGCTCGTCGATGGCAAAGCCCGGCGCGTCGGTGGCGATCTCGAACAGCACGCCGCCCGGTTCGCGGAAGTAGACCGAGCGGAAGTACTGCCGGTCGCGCTGCTCGGTCACGGACAGGCCGTGCCGATCGCTCAGCCGTTCCGTCATCGCCGCCTGCGCCGCGTCGTCGGCGGCACGGAAGGCGATGTGGTGGACCGAGCCCGCCCCCTGCCGGCCGGGCAGGAAATCGCCGACCGCCCGAAGCGTCACGAACTCGCCGAGGCCTGCCCCGCTCGTCAGCCGGATCTGGCTGCCCTCGCGGGCGGCCTCCGTAAAGCCGAGCACGTCGGTGAGGATCGCGGCGGTCGCCTCCGCCCCGCGCAGGAGCAGGGTGACGCCGTGGAAGCCGCGGATCGCGGTCTCCGGCGCGATGCCCTCGGAGGTCCAAGCCGGCTCGGCCTCCGCCCCCTCGACGCCGACGAGTGCCAGCGGCATCCCGTCGGGATCGCGGAACCGCAGCACCGTCTCGCCGAAGACCGTTACGGGCGCCTCGTGCGAGACGTTCAGCGACACGAAGCGGTGCGTCCAGGCGCCGATCGCGGCGCGCGGCACGCGGAAAGCGGTCTCCGACACCTGCCCGATGCCGACGCGGCCGGGGGCCGCCTGAGCGATCGGGAAGAAGGTGAGGATCGTGCCGGGCGCGCCTGCCTCGTCGCCGAAATACAGGTGGTAGGTGCCGGGATCGTCGAAGTTGACCGTCTTCTTCACCAGCCGCAGGCCGAGCACGCGGGTGTAGAAGTCGATGGTGCGGGCCGTATCGCTTGCAAACGCCGTAACGTGGTGGATGCCGTGCGCGCTCATGGTGCGGGTCTCCTGTTCGAGAGGATCGCCGCGGGGATCCGTGTCCGGGCTGCGATCGGTGTGAGCGCAATCTGGCCCTTGCCTGCTCACCTGAAAATGGAAACGATCGAAACGCATCGTTTCCGGATTTGAGCCATGGCGAAACTACCCGATTTCGAGGCCTGGGCCGTGTTCGCGGTGGTGGCCGACGCTCTCTCCTTCGCCCGGGCGGCCGACGAACTTGGGCTGTCGAAGGCGACCGTCTCGAAAGCGGTCGCGCGCTTGGAGGGACGCCTCGGCGCGCGGCTGTTCCACCGCACCTCCCGCCGCCTCGCACTGACCGAAGCCGGCCGTCTGGCGCGCGAGGACGCCGCGGGGCTGCTGGCCGCGGGCGAGGCGGCGGAGGCCCGCGCGCTCGACGCCAACGGCGTGCCGCGGGGCCGAGTGCGGCTCGCGGCCCCCATGTCCTTCGGGGTCGCCCATGTTGCGCCGGTGTTGCCGGAATTCCTGGCTGCACACGCGCAAGTCTCGGTCGATCTGCACCTGTCGGATGCGCTGGTCGATCTCGTCGGCGGCGGGTTCGATCTCGGCCTGCGGATCGCGGCTTTGCCCGATTCCTCGCTCCGGGTGCGGCGCCTCTGCGGGGTGCGCCGTTCGCTCGTGGCGACGCCCGCCTATCTCGAACGCTACGGACCGCCGCAGCATCCGGAGGATCTGAAGGCCCGCGCCTGCCTCGGCTACGCCTACCTGCCGACGCCGGACCGCTGGCCCTTCACCAACGCGGCCGGCGAAACCGTCACGATCGTGCCCGAAGGCCCGCTGCGGGCCAACAATGCCGATGCCCTGGTGCCGGCCCTGCGCGCCGGGCTCGGCCTCGCGGTGCAGCCGGATTTCACGATCTGGGAGGATCTGAAGTCGGGCCGCCTGGAGCGGGTGATGCCGGACTGGCAGCCGCCGCCGATCGCCCTCAACCTCGTGATGCCGCCCGGTCTGCCGCGCCCGGCGCGGGTCACCGCGCTGATCGCCTTCCTGGAACGGGCCTTTTCCACCGCGCCCTGGGCACAGGAGGAGGCTTCGCCTTAGATCGATGTGCGTTGACCCCGCCCATCGGTCGGGATCAACGCGCTCGGCGGACGACCGCCGCCACGCATTCGCGTGGGCGAACGGCGATGAGATGGGCTCATCGCCGTTCGGTCTCAGGCCCCCCTCCCCTCCCCAGCGGAGGCCCAGGCGCGGACCTGATCCATCCAGGCATCCGGCGAGAGCACGGTGATGCCCGGCATCACCATCAGCGGCGTGACCCGCTCGGCCCGGTCGCGCTCGCCCAGCCGCAGGGCGCCCTTGCGGGCGAACAGGCGCAGGATTTCGATCAGGCGCGCCTCGTCCGGGGGCTCGGTGCGGGCGGCAGAGCGGATCGCGTCGGCGATGTCGTCGGTGGTGCATTCCACCGTGCCGTCGGTGGAGACCCGGTGATCGCGCAGGCCCTCCTCGTAGGCGAGCCGGAGCGCCAGCAGCACCAGCGTCTCGTCCTTGCGAAGGCGTTCGCCCTGCGCGTCGTGGCGCACGCCGTCCGGCGGCAGGGCGAGGAACACCATCTGATCGCGGTGGGCGACCTCGAAGCGGTAGCCGAGGCAGGCGAAGTAGTCGCGGAAGAACGGCGCGTAGTGCCGCGCGAGTTCGTAGGAGCGGCCGATGCCGGTGGTCGCGGCATAGATGCACTGGCTCTTCAGCATCACCTGAAGCGCGCGGGTCAGCTCCTCCTCGCTCGGCGCGGCGCTGCCGGGCGGGGGCATCTCCTCGCCGTCGAGGATGGCGCGGAAGGGTTCGAGCATCGGGTTGTCCGTTCAGCCTGCTTTGCCGGCTCCGCGCCGGGCGGCGGGGGGCGGTATGCGCTCGATCGTGAAGTCCGGACAGTCGAGCCAGCCGTTGGAGACGCGGCCCTCGATCCGGGCGACGCGGTAGCGGCTGCGCAGGACGCCGTCGAACAGCACGTCGATCTCGCGCAGGCGCTGAAAGACGACGAAGGCATCGACGTCATCGACCTGGATGTCCGAGCCGCGCAGGGCCTTCACCTGGGCGAGCCGGGCGTCGAGATAGGCGACGATGCGCTCCGGCGTCACGGTGATGCGGCGGCGGAATTCGTCCTTGGCAGCGATGAACGCCTCGATCGCCGGATCGATGTCGATCTCCGGCAGCGGCTCGTACTCGATGATCCGGCGCGGCATGCGCGGATTCGTGAGCTGCGGCGGACCGATCGGCGGGCGCAACAGCGAGATCTGCGCCAAGGGCAGGCCGGCGAGGTCGTCCTCGCCCGCGCCGACCGCGCGGAGCGCCGCCGCCGCCCGCTCGATTCGGGCCGAGTCGCGCGGGTCGCGGTAGCGGAGCGCGGCCGAGATGCGCCGTTCCAGCCGGGCAACCACCTCGGCCACCGCATCGAGATGCGGGTCGAGTCCCTCGAAGATCGAGAGGATCTCGACGAGGTCGGTGCGCACCATCCGCTCGGCCGCGGTGATGTCGGCGGCACGGCCCTCGCGCAGGTTGCCGTCCGCCAGCGCCCTGAGCGTCAGCGGATCGCGCAAGGCGCGCCCGGCCTCGCGCACGATGCCGGAGCGGAAGCGGAACGGATTGAAGCGGGTGTGCAGCGTCCGGTAGTCGGAGACGAGGTGGCGCTCGACGAACTCTTCGAAGTAGAGCCGGAAGGCCGCACTCAGATCGGGCTCGCGCAGGATGCGCTCTTCGAGCTTGCGCATGGCACCGGCTAGGCCGCGCAGGTGGCCGAGGAAGGTGCGCGAGGCTTTCGCCGCGTTGCGCAGCGCCTCAGAGCGATCGGCGGGGCTGGCGATGGCGCTCTCCAGCGCGCTCAGGACTTCGAGCACCGCGCCGCCGTAGGAGCGGGTCTCGCCGCGCTCGATCCGGGCCAGTTCCTCGATCAGCAGCCGCGCGTCGGGGTCGAAATCGACCACCGGCACGTAGCGCTCGCGCCGCTCCACCAGCCAGCCCGCCTCGATCAGCCGCCGGAACACCGCCGAGCGCCGCTCGATCGGATCGACCGGCGTCGCCTCGTCGTCGGCGATCTCGGCCTGGCTCCAGCCGGCGGAGAAATCGCCGATGGCGGCCAGCAACTCGCTCTTGCGCAGGGGCTCGGCGGCATCGCCGAACACGCGGGCATGCAGGTGCAGCAGCAGGGCCGCGTTGAAGGCGCGGCTCGGCGAGGCGAGCGGTCGGAAGAGGTCGTCGGCGAGATGAGTGAACAGCATGACGGGACGGGCGCGACCACAACCCGCTCGGGCGCCGCGGGTCAATGCTCGCGCCGCTCTATCCCCCCTTGATCCCTGATTGATCCCTTCTTGCATCGACCGCGGCATGCATCCGTTGTCTCGGCAGACGCCGCCCGATGGAGCCCAAAGAAATGCGCATCGAAACTGTCTTCCTGTTCGATCTCGACGGCACGCTGGTCGACAGCGTCTACCAGCACGTGCTCGCCTGGAAGGAGGCGCTCGACGCGGAGGGGATTCCGCTCTCTGTCTGGCGCATCCACCGCAAGATCGGGATGAGCGGGGGCCTGTTCACCAACCAGCTCCTGCGCGAGACCGGGCTCGCCATCGATCCGGATCGGATCGACCGGCTGCGGCGGCTGCACGCGGAGGCCTATGGCCGACTGTCGAAGGGCGTGGTGCCGCTGCCCGGTGCGAAGGACCTGCTCGCCACGCTGACCGAGAACCGCATTCCCTGGGCCATCGCCACCAGCGGCCGGATGGAGACCGCCGGCCACAACCTCGTGGCGCTCGGCGTCGATCCCGAACAGGTGCCGGTGGTGACGCGGGACCTCGTGAAATACGCCAAACCCGATCCGGACCTGTTCCTCGCCGCCGCCGCGCGGCTGAACGCGCCGATCGAGCACGCGGTGATCGTCGGCGATTCGATCTGGGACATGCTGGCGGCCCGGCGCTACCGCGGGCTCGGGGTCGGCCTGCTCTCGGGTGGATACGGCACGGAAGAGCTGGAACGCTCCGGCGCGGTCAGGGTCTACGACGACCCCGCGATGCTTCTGGAACACCTCGACGAAGTCGGCGGCCGACGCTGAGCGCTGAGCGCGCACTATGGCCAAGGCTAAGCCGAAGATCCGCTGCGCTCGGCCTCGGTCATGGGTCCGCAATGTGACCCTGACGATTGGATGAACGGCCCCTTGCACCTTCGTTCATGCGACAGGACGTAGCGTGAGCTTCGGCACATCGGGAGTGAACCGAATCCAGGCCGTACCCGTTGGGGTGCCAATGGATCGATGATCCACCCTTTTCGGAGAGACGTGATGAAGAAGCTTGCGATTCTGTCCGCCGTGGCCGTCCTCGGCGTCGGCGCCCTGTCCTCCACCGATGCCGAGGCCCGCTGGCGCGGCCGTGGTGGCGGCGGTGGCGCGATCGCGGCCGGCGTCATCGGCGGACTCGCGGCCGGCGCGCTCGTCGGTGCGGCCGCCTCGAATGCCTACGGCTACGGCGGCTATGGTGATGGCTACGGTTACGGCGGTGGCTACGGCTATGCCCGCCCGGTCGCCGGTTACGGGTATGGCTATGCCCGTCCCGCCTACGGGTACGGCTACCGCAACGTCGGCTATTACGATGGCGGCTACTACGCGCCGCGTCGTGCCTACGGTGGCTATTCCTGGGGCGGCCCGGCCTACGATTACGGCTACGGCTGGTAAGTCTTTCAGGCCTGACAGCCTCTCATAACGAAACGGCCGCGCCCCATCCGGGCGCGGCCGTTTCGCGTTTCAGGCGGCGGCGTCGCGGGCGGCGATGGTCTCGGACCAGACCACGGCGCGGCGGGCCACGCCGATATGCTGGCGCTCGTACATGCGGCCCTCGACCTTGATCGCCGCGCGCTTGGCGTTCTCCGGTAGGTTGAAGGCCTCGATCACGAGGCGGGCGCGGCGCACCTCCTCCTCCGTCGGAGCGAAGGAGGTGTTGGCGGGCTCGAGCTGGTTCGGGTGGATCAGCGTTTTGCCGTCGAAGCCGAGGTCGCGTGCCTGCCGGCACTCTTCGCGGCAGCCCTCCGGATCGGCGATGTCGTTCCACACGCCGTCGAGGACGATCAGCCCCTCGGCCCGGGCCGCGGCCAGGGTCAGCATCATCCAGGGCAGCATCGGCACGCGCCCGCGCACCAGTTGCGCCCAGGTGTCCTTGGCCAGATCGTTGGTGCCGAGCACGAAACCGGTCAGCCGGTTGCGACGGTCGCGGCGCGCCTTGGCGATCTCGTGGATGTTGAGGATCGCGGCCGGGGTCTCGATCATCGCCCAGACCGCGATGGAATCGGGAGCGTCGAGGGCCTCCAGCGCGTCGGCCACGCTTTCCAGCACGGCGGGCGAGGACACCTTCGGCATCAGGATCGCATCGGGCTTGGCCTGGATCGCCGCGCGCAGGTCGCCGTCGCCCCAGGGCGTCTGGGGGGCGTTCACCCGGATCACGAGTTCGCGATGGCCGTAACCGCCGCCCTTCACCGCGGCGCAGACCTGATCGCGGGCCAGTTCCTTCTCCTCCATGGAGACGGCGTCCTCGAGATCCAGGATCAGCGAGTCGGCGGGCAGCGTCTTCGCTTTATCGAGCGCCCGCTGGTTCGATCCCGGCATGTAGAGAACACTGCGGCGCAACCGCAAATCGGACATGTCTCGTCTCCTCGCAGGGGCCGGTGAGGGGCCCGGTGCGCCGCTCCCCACCCTCATTTGAATGCATAATACGAACAATCCCGATCGGTTGGAAGCGGCCGGAAGCGAAGCTATTTAACCGCGAGCGCCCGGCAACCGCCAGAGGGCGCAACCTCGCCTTGCGGCGCCGTCGTTCGGATCTCGGATCTCGGCCGACGCGCCCGAACCGTCTTTCGGCCTCGTTCCCCTCTCGGGGACGACGCTTCATCCTGGAGAGTCCCATGCCCTTGATGCGTTTCGACCTGATCGAGGGCCGCAGCGACGCGGAATTGAAGGCGCTTCTCGACGCCGCGCACGAGGCGATGCTCGAAGCCTTTCAGGTGCCGCCGGGCGACCGCTACCAGATCGTGACCGAGCACAAGCCTTCGCGGATGATCGTGGAGGATACCGGCCTCGACATCCCGCGCACGCAGAATGTGGTGGTGGTGCAGATGATCACCCGGCCGCGCGGGCGCGAGAAGAAGGAGCTGTTCTACCGGCTGCTGACCGAGAAGCTGCAGGTCGCCTGCGGCATCGCCCCCGCCGACGTGATGGTCTCGACGGTGGAGAACACCGACGAGGATTGGTCGTTCGGGCACGGCCGGGCGCAGTTCCTCACCGGGGAATTGTGAGCCCCGGCCGCCCACCCTCCGCTACGAGCCAGTCAATGAGGGCGGTGAGCGCGGGCGACTTGTCGGCATCGAACGGCGTCAGGGCGAAGTAGGCGGCGCGTCCGACCCGGATGTCCGGAAAAGGCGCCACGAGCCGGCCCGCGGCGACCATCCGGTCGAGCACGGGAAACGGCCCGATGCCGATTCCCGTACCGTCCTCAAGCGCCTGAAGGGTCACGAAGAAGTGGTCGAAGACCCGGCGGCGCACGCCGCCGGGGAGCATTACCGCGGCGGCCGTGAGCCAGTCGCTCCAATCCCCCGGCCGGGTCTCGGTGCCGAGGAGGATGTGACCGTCGAGGTCGCGCAACGTCGCGAGCGGTTTGTCCCGCAGCAAAGCGGGGCTTGCCACCAGCGTGTCGGTCTCCGTCAGGAAGGGCACGGCGCGGTGCTGTGGCCAGGGCTCGGGGCCGCGCCGGATCGCGAGGTCGAACCCGCCGCGCAGCGCATCCTGCAAGGTCGTCGTGGTCGTGACCCTGACCTCCGTGCCGGGACGAACCGTATGGAAGTCGTCGAGGCGCGGGATCAGCCAGCGCATCGCGAAGGTCGCGGGCGCGCTGACCCGCAGAACGCGCGGCGCCTGGGGCCGCCCGCACGCTTCCGCCGCCGCCGTGAGCCGGTCGAAGGACAGGCTGATCTCCTCGGCGAAGACGCGTGCTGCCGGGGTCGCCACCATCCGTCGGCCGACCCGCACGAACAGCCGCTGGCCGAGCCACGTCTCCAGGGCGGCGATTTGCCGGCTCACGGCGCCGTGGGTCAGCCCGAGTTCGAGCCCGGCCTGCGCGTAGCTGCCGGCTCTGGCGGCGACTTCGAACACCTGCAACGCGTGCAGCGGCGGTAGCCGGCGCATGTCCCTCGCCCCATCGATGCGTGAGAAAACCGCACGAAACCCGTGAGGCAAACGGCTCTCATCGCGCAAAACTCACAAGTCTAAGATCGCCGCGCAATCGCAGCCGGAGATTTTCGTGTGAGCCAAGCCGTTCGACTCGAGGAATTCCAGCGAGCGGATCGCGCGAGCCTCGACCTCAAGCGGCGCAGTCTCGGCGGAGCCTGCCTCGCCCACGCCCTGCACGACGGCTACACCGACCTGCTCTACGTACTGCTGCCGGTCTGGCAGGCGGAATTCGGCCTCGGCTATGCCGGGCTCGCCGTCCTGCGCAGCCTCTACTACGCGACCATGGGCGGGTTGCAGATCCCCGCGGACCGGCTGGCGGCGCGCTGGCCGATCCGCATGAGCCTCGCCATCTCGACCCTCGTCGCCGCCGCGGGCTTCGGTGCGATGGCACTGAGCGGCAGCCTGTTCGGGCTCTGCGCCGGTCTGGTGCTCGCCGGGATCGGTGCGAGCCTCCAGCATCCCCGCGCCTCCCTCCTCGTCGCCCAGGCCTATGGCGGCGCCGCGCGCGGGCCGCTCGGGATCTACAATTTCGCCGGCGATCTCGGGAAGGCGGTGTTTCCGGTCGCCGTCGCGCTGCTGCTCGGGGTGATGGCGTGGCGGCCGGTCGCCGGGCTGATGGCAGCCGTCGGCCTCGCCGCGGCTTTGGCGCTGGTCTTCGTCCTGCCGCGGGGATCGCTAACCGCCGCCGCCCCGCGCGCCAGCGGGAGCGGCGGCGAGGGCCGGGGCTTCGCCCTCCTGATGACGGTCGGCGCCTTTGACACCGCCACGCGGATGGGCACGCTGCTGTTCCTGCCCTTCCTGCTGGAGGCGAAGGGCGGCACGGGCACGACCACCGGGCTCGCCCTCGCCCTGGTGTTTTCCGGCGGCGCCTTCGGCAAGGCGGTGTGCGGCTGGCTCGGCGAACGGCTCGGCATCGTGCCGTGCGTCGTCGCGACCGAGACGGCCACCGCCGTGGGGGTCGCCGCGCTCCTCGTCCTGCCGCTCGGGCCGACCCTGGCCCTACTGCCGCTCCTCGGCCTCGTCCTCAACGGCACCTCCTCGGTACTGTACGGGACGGTGCCGGATCTCGCGCCGCGGGGGGATGTCGGCCGGGCGTTCGCGCTGTTCTACACCGCGGTGATCGGATCGGGCGGCCTTGCGCCGATCGCCTACGGAGCACTGGGCGACAGGGCCGGTCCGGCCGTCGGTCTGCTGGCCGCCGCCGCCACGGCGCTCGCCATCGTTCCGCTGGTGCTTCGATTGCGCCGGCCGCTCGCGGCCAGCGGCCAGGCTTGAGCAAGAACAAACGCGAATTCAGCCTTTGTCTTCGGCTATACGGCCAAGTCACGAAACAAAATCAGGTCAACCTTTCGTCAAGATCGAACGTCAAGGGCGTCCTCGAAGTGCTTTTCGAAGGGACGACCGGATGCGAAGAACCTGCCTCGGCGCCTGTGCCGGCCTTGTGCTGCTCGCAGGACTGTCCGCACCCGCGCAGGCCGAGAACCGGACGGCGATGAGTGTCGGAGCCGGTGCCGTGGCCGGTGCGCTCGTGGCCGGGCCGGTCGGCGCCGTGGTGGGCGCGGTGGCCGGTGGCTTCATCGGCTCGAATAGCAGCGCGCGTCCCCGTTCCACCCGCAAGCGCCGCGCCGCCCTGCGCCGGTCGGTCCGTGCGCCCCGCCGCGCGGCGATGGCCGAGCCGGCGGTCGCCCGTTCCGAGGCGCCGCGGGTGATGACCACCGGTGGCGCGAGCGCCGCCGCGCCGGTCCGTTCCGGCTGGCAGGATCCGCGTTGAGCGTGTCCGGACCGGCCGTGGCAAGTGTCGCTTTCACGTCACAGCCAGGGAAATGCGCAAGCGTGGCCGGTCCGGTGCCATTTTCATGACGCGATGCGGCGCGCAGGATCACCTCATGCAATCGTCCGAGAGCGAGGAAGCGATGGCTGATCCGAGCGCCGACCCGAACCGAACGGACCGACTGCAGACGGTGTCCTGCCTCGAGCGGCCCGTCGTCAGCCGGGTGACCAAAGGTGTCGCCTCCGCCATCGGCAAGCGCCTGTCCGTCGATAAGGACGGCGCCCTGCCCGATCGCCTCGCCTCCCTCGTGGATCGTCTCCAGGCCGGACCTCTCGGCCGCACCTCCCTCAAGCATCGTCGAGTTGCCTGAATGTCCAAGTTCGATCGCGCCCTCAACGACGCCGCCGTAGTCCCCTTCCCCGCCGCTGCCGCCGAGGCGGTGGCCGACGAGAACGTCGCCTCGATCATCGAGGTGCTTCAGGATCAGCTCAAGCTCGCCCGCGAGGGCAAGCTGCGCTCGGTCGCCGTGGTCTCGGTCTCGAACGACGGCAGCGCCATCGGCACGCAGTGGTCCTGCGCCCATGGCGACGTGGCGAGCCTGATCGGCAAGCTCACCGTCCTGTCCCACGACATGATGGCCGCGCGGAACTGAGTTTTTCCGAGCGATCCCGAAAGCAGAAAAGGCGGCGCTTGCAGCGCCGCCTTTTTTTATGTCGACGGGTTGTTGGTGTTCGTCCGACGCGTCGTGCCGCGCATAGCCCCGAACGGGTAGGAGCCGCGACGGCGCCGCTGCGATTCGAGCCGCGCCCGATCATGTCCGAACGCAACACCCTGGACGCGCACATGCAGCGTGTCAGGCTTTCTGGTTGCACGCCCGACCGGCGCATTCATACTGAGGGCGTTGGACGCAAACCTTCCGGTCACGACGACCCTGCGGCTACGGGGCTTACGGCGACTTAGCCGATCGCCGTCCGTGAGTAGGCAGACGGGAAGGGGGTGAGCAATGTGCTGATGTTTCCGCTTCTACGGATCACCATCACGAAAAACCCGAGCGGTGAGTGGTCCGTGACCATCACGCTCGGGCTCATGTAAACCGTAGTCCAACAAGAGGGCCCGCAGGTAGCCGCCTGCGGGCTCTCACTACTTAGTATGGGGTGTTGTCAGGACGAAATCAAACCCGTCTCAGACAGCATGACGACTGAAGCGGTCTTCTCTCAGACCAGCCCGAGCTTCTGCGCCAGCCCGATGCGCTGGAGCTTGCCGGTGGCACCCTTAGGGATCTCGTCGAGGATCAGGATCTTGGCCGGAACCTTGAAGGCGGCGAGCCGCTCCGAGGCGAAGCTGCGGATATCCTTTTCCACCGCCTCGACGCCCTCGCGCAGAACGATCGCGGCAGCGACATCCTCGCCGAGCTTGTCGTGCGGCACGGCGAAGGTGACGCATTGCGACACTGCCGGGTGGTCCATCAGGATCTCGTCGACCTCGCGCGGCGAAATCTTCTCGCCGCCGCGATTGATGATCTCTTTCAGGCGCCCGGTGATCGAGAGGTAGCCCTCGGGGCTCAGCACGCCCTGGTCGCCGGTGCGGAACCAGCCCTGCTTGGTGAAGGCCTCGGCATTGGCCTTCTCGTTGTTCTCGTAGCCCTTCATCACGTTGTCGCCGCGGATGACGATCTCGCCGGTCTCGCCCGCGGGCAGCGGCTCGCCGTCCAGATCGACCACCGCGATTTCCGGGCCCGCGGCGAGGCCGACCGAGCCCGCGTAGTGGGGCTTGGGCGGCAGCGGGTTCGAGGCCATCTGGTGCGCGGCCTCGGTCATGCCGTAGGCCTCGATGACGGGAGCGCCGAAGGTGTCCTCCAGCTCCTTCATCACCTGCGGCGGCAGGGACGAGGACGAGGAGCGGATGAAGCGCAGCGGGTTGCGCGCGATGATTTCCTTGTTGCGCGCGGCCCGGCCCAGGATCGCCTGATGCATGGTCGGCACGCCGGTGTACCAAGTGGGGTTCACCTCATCCATCCAGCCGAAGAACTTCAGCGCGTTGAAGCCCGGCGTGCAGGACACCTGGCCGCCGACCGAGAGCGGAGCGAGGATGCCGGCGATCAGGCCGTGGATGTGGAACAGCGGCATGATGTTGAGGCCGCGATCCTCGGGCCCGAAGGCGAGCGCGGTGCGGATGTTGCGCGCCGAGGCGCAGACATTGGCCTGCGTCAGCGGCACGATCTTCGGCCGCGAGGTGGTGCCGGAGGTGTGCAGCACCAGCGCGATGTCGTCCGAACCGGCGGGGCCGCTCTTCTCCGCCGGACCGGTGCTCTCGCCGGCAAAGTGCAGCGTGAAGCTGCCGGCGCCCTCGTCCGGGGTCGGCCGCAGGCGGGCGACCGACACGCCGAGCTTCTCCGCGACCGCGACGGCGGGCGTCTCGGAGCCCTCGGCGACCAGCAGGAGCTTGGCCCCGAGGTCGCTCATGTAGAACTCGAACTCGTCGGCCTTGTAGCTCGGGTTCAGCGGCGCCGAGGTGGTGCCGGCAGCCACCGCGATGAAGGCGGCGGCCATTTCCGGGCCGTTCGGCAGAACGATCGCAACGCGGTCGCCGCGGCCGATGCCGCGGGCGTTGAGGTCGGCGACCGTGCGCTCGGTCAGCGCCCGCAGGGCCTGGAACGTCAGCGGCACGCCGCCGGGGCTCGACAGGGCGGGGGCCGCATCGGCGCCGGCCTGGATCAGCTCGTGAAGAGTCGTCGCGGGCACGCTGGCCTCCTTGGAATCGATGGGGAGAAGGGCGGAAGGTTCGGGCAGGAGCATCGTCAAGCTCCCTGGATCGCGAGGCGACCCTGGGCACGCTCCAGGCTCTGGGCCAGGAGCCGCATCAGGGCGAAGACGGTGTCGATATGCGGGGTCGGGGTGCCGGTGAGGCGGCCGAGTTCGATCACCGAGCCGACGAGGGCTTCGAGCTCGATCGGCCGGCCTGCCTCGACGTCCTGAAGCATCGAGGTCTTGTGCGGGCCGACCTTCTCGGCACCGGCGATGCGCTTGTCGATGCCGAGGCGGAAGGTGACGCCGAGCTTATTCGCGATGACCTCCGCCTCGCGCATCATCTCGGCGGCGATCGCCCGGGTGTCGGGGAAGCGGCAGATGTCTTCCAGCGTCGCGTGGGTCAGCGCGGAGATCGGGTTGAAGCTGAGGTTGCCCCACAGCTTGAGCCAGATCTCGGCGCGGATGTCGCTCGTGACGGGCGCGCGGAAGCCGGCCTTGGCGAGGCGCTGCGACAGGGCGAGCACCCGCTCCGACTTCGAGCCATCGAGCTCACCGAGACCGAAGCGGTTGCCCTCGATCACCTTCACGGTGCCGGGATCGGTGAGCACGGTCGCCGGATAGACCACCGAGCCGATGACGTGTTTGGGGTCGAGATGGTCGGCGATCAGCCCGCCGGGATCGGCGCTTTCCAGCCGCGTGCCGGCATGGTCTCCACTGTAGCCGCCTAAAAAATACCACCACGGAATCCCGTTCTGCATCGTCACCACGACGGTGTCGGGGCCGATCAGGTGGTGCAGGTCGGCGGCGATCGGGCCGACCTGATGCGCCTTCACCGTCAGCAGCACGACCTCGTGCACGCCCGCCTCCTGCATGGAGCGGGTCGCCTTGACGGATTTCGAGTGGATCTCGGTGCCGTCCTCCTCGATCAGGCGCATGCCGTCCGCCTGGATCGCCGCCGCGTTGGAGCGGGCGATGAAGGTCACGTCCTCGCCGGCCTCCGCCAGCCTGACTCCGAGATATCCGCCGATGGCGCCGGCGCCGACGATCGCGATGCTCATATTCTCACCCGTGCTGCCGTTCTTCGCTCCGCCGGCTTCGTTCTGAAACGCCGTTCGAGGCCGATTCCGTCCGGCCGCGGAGACCACTTTTGCTTGAGCGTGCCGTTAATCGAACCGGTTCGAGAGCGTTCCGATGCCCTCGATCACCACTTCGACCGTGGCACCCTTGGGGATCGGCCCCGACCCAACCGAGGTACCGCAGGCGATCACGTCACCCGGCTCGAGCGTCATGCCCTGCGAGAGCTGCGCGACGAGCCGGGGGACCGGGATCAGCATGTCGCCGATCGGGAAGTTCTGACGTTCGCGCCCGTTCACCAGGGTCCGTACGGTCATCGCCGCCGGGTCGAGCCCGGTGGCGATGACCGGACCGAACGGCCCGAAGCCGTCGAGGCCCTTGGCGCGGGTCCACTGCGTGAAGCTCGCATCCGCCTTGAGGATCGCCGAGGCGGTGACGTCGTTCACACAGGTGAAGCCGAAGACGTGGCCGGCGGCTTCTTCCTCGGTGAGGTCGCGCGCCGTTTTGCCGATCACGATTCCGAGTTCGCCCTCGTAGAGCGCCCGGCCCGCCGCCTCCGGCACCGCCACCGCCGCTCCGGAAGGCCGGAAGGTGTTGGCGGGCTTGGTC
This sequence comes from Methylorubrum sp. SL192, assembly GCF_026672325.1. Lineage (NCBI taxonomy): Bacteria > Pseudomonadati > Pseudomonadota > Alphaproteobacteria > Hyphomicrobiales > Methylobacteriaceae > Methylorubrum > Methylorubrum sp. SL192. The sequence goes on along the minus strand of NZ_JAPPQV010000003.1, from coordinate 1,348,742 downwards.
AGGAACAGGGGCGCCTCGGGCCGCGACAGGCCCTGCTTTTCCATGAGCGCCCCGAAGTTGTTCCACAGGGCGATCATCTTCGAGGGCCGGCAGGGCAGGCCGACGCTCACTTCCGCGAGCGCCAGCACCTGCCCCGTGGATCTGTTCTCGCCGAACAGGTCGCCCTCGCAGACCTCGATCCGCTCTCCGTCGAGCCGGCCGAAGCCGGGCTCGCCGTTATGGACGAAGCCGATCCAGCGCGTCACGGTCACCTCCGTCACTGGTTGCGGGCCACGAAGCGGGCGCGCATCGGCTTCAAGACGAAGAGCGCGAGGAAGCCGGCGATGAAGGCCATGCCGGAGGCGAGATAGAACACGTTCTGCCAGGAGCCGGTCGCGGTCTGGATCGCCAGGAAGGCCGGCAGCATCAGCGAGGCCGTGCCCTTGGCGGTGTAGAGCAGGCCGGCATTGGCGGTGGCGTTCTTGTCGCCGTAGGTGTCGGCGCAGGTCGAGGGGAACAGCGAGTAGATCTCGCCCCAGGCGAAGAACACGAGGCCGGTGAGCAGCACGAAGGCCATCGGCGAGTGGGCGAACATGCCGAGCGCCAGGATGCCGGCACCCTCGATCATGAAGGCGGCGAACATGGTGTTCTCACGCCCGATCCGGTCGGAGATCCAGCCGAAGACCGGCCGGGTCACGCCGTTGAGCACCCGGTCGATGGTGAGTGCGAAGGTCAGCGCCGGCAGAGTCAGGCCCATGAGCGAGACCGGGATCGAATCGACCTGAAAGTCCTTGGCGATGGGCGCGAGCGAGGCCGTCGCCATCAGGCCGCCGGCGGCCATCATCACGAACATCGCGTACATCAGCCAGAAGACCGGGGTGCGCACCATCTCGGCCGACGAGTACTGGCGGCGGCTGGTGGCGTTGGGGGAGACGCGGCCGGCCAGCATCCGCTCCTTGTAGGCGGCGCTCGGCGAGGAGAGCAGCAGGGCGGCGACCATCACGACGATGCCCTGGCCGAGGCCGAAGGCGAGGAAGGTCTGCTCGTAGCCGCTGTCGCGGATCATCGCGGCGATCGGGATGACGGTGAGGGCCGAGCCCGCACCGAAGCCCGCGGCGGTGAGGCCGGCGGCGAGGCCGCGGCGATCGGGGAACCACTTGAGGGCGTTGCCGACGCAGGTGCCGTAGACGGCGCCCGCACCGATGCCGCTGATGGCGGCGGCCAGATACAGGAACCACAGCGAGTCCGCGACCGAGTTCATCGCCCAGCCAACGGCGCAGAGCACGCCGCCGAACAGCGTGACGACCTTCGGGCCGTACTTGTCGACGAACCAGCCCTCGATCGGCACGAGCCAGGTCTCGGTGAGGACGAAGATCGTGAAGGCGACCTGAATCGCCGGCTTGCCCCAGTGATACTTGTCGTTGATCGGATTGACGAAAAGCGTCCAGCCGTACTGCAGGTTGGCGATCATCGACATGCACAGCACGCCGAGAATGAGCTGTCCCCAGCGCCCGCCCAGAGGCGAATCGGCGCGCGAGACGGAATAAGCACTAGCGCCGGGTAATGGATCGGCGGCTTGAACGGCCATGGAGCGGTCCCTCGAACTCACGTCTTCTTGGCGGACCGGAACGGGTGCCCGGCTTAGCCATATTGGAATTTTGGATACCGCATACGTAACCGCTCGTGACCCAAGCGCTGACAGGAAAATATTTGGCCGCCGCGCAGATATTTTTTGAACGTCGGCGCAGCGTTGGCGGCCGTGAATGCCCGCTGCCAGCGCGTGTGCGGCGATGCACACCACATCATAGGAGTGGAACCAAGCGCTCGGGGCTCCCGTTCAGTTTGCCGAGAGCGTCGCGACGCGGCGCAAGAGCAATGAACGAGGAAACGCGATGAGCAGCACGACCGACAAGATCAAGGGTGCCGCCAACGAGGTCGCCGGCAACGTCAAGCAGGGCGTCGGCAACGTGACCGGCAACGACAAGCTGCAGGCCGAGGGCAAGGCGCAGGAGCTCGAGGGCAAAACCCAGCGCACCGTCGGCGAGGCCAAAGAGGGCGTGAAGAACGCCGCCGATGCGGTGAAGAGCAAGCTCTAAGGCGCGAGGCCGGCGGGATTTTCCAATTAAAATCCGACGGCCGAAGCCGCACCCCACCGGGTGCGGCTTCTTCGTTTCGGGCCCCGTCTTTGGGTGGGCTCAGCAGACATTTGATCAAAGGGAATTCATCATGAACAGGGACCAGATCGAGGGCGGCCTCCGCAACCTCAAGGGCCGCGGACGCACCGTGTTCGGCGCCGTCGCAGGCCGGGCCCGCCCGCAGGTCGAGGGTGCCTACGAACAGGTCGCGGGCGTGGCGCAGGCGGCCTACGGCCGGACCCGCGAGCGAGCCGAGGACATCTACGAGGACGGCTACCGTATCGCCGACCAGGCGGTCTCCCGCGGCCGGCACCTGCGTGACGAGGCCGCGCAACGGGGCCGCCATCTCCACGACGAGGCCCATGCCCGCGGGCGGCATCTTCGCGACGAGGCGGACCGGCGCGGTCGCGCCCTCGCATTGCAGGCCGAAGAGAACCGCGGCACGACCCTGGCGCTGGTCGCCGCGGCGGCCTTCGGCCTCGGCTGGCTCCTCAGCCGCCGTCGCTGACGCCGGCCCGTCTGACCGCTTCCTTGGCGTCGTAGAGGACACGGTCGGCCCGCGCGAGCAGGGCATCGACCGTGTCCTCGGGGCCCTGTGCCGAAGCGAGGCCGAGGCTGGCGCCGATCCGCACCGTCTCGGCATCGACGGCGATGGGTGCGGCGATGATCGCGCGAACGGCCTCGGGCGACACCGACACGCCGTCCGGCACGATCAGAACGAATTCGTCGCCTCCGGGCCGCGCCGCGAACAGGCCGTGCGAAGCCGCCAGTTCGGCCAGGCGGCGACCGATCTCCGTCAGGACGCGATCGCCCGCGGCGTGGCCGAGGCGATCGTTGACGGGTTTGAAGCCGTCGAGATCGAGGCAGAGCACGCCGGGGCGTTGTCCGGCAGCCAGTAGCCCCGCCAGATGCTCACGCAGATACATCCGGTTCGGCAGGCCCGTGAGGTCGTCGTGCCGGGCGAGGTGGCGGAGCCGCTCGTTCGCCGCCTCCCGCTGCGTCACATCCCGGTCGATGCCGCGATAGCCGCGCAACGCGCCGTCGGGACCGAGCAGCGGCACGCCGCTCGTTTCCAGCACGACGAGGCTGCCGTCCTTGCGCAGGTTGCGGTTGAGAAGCTGGGTGAAGGGCCGTTGCTCGGCGGCGATGGCGCCGAAGATCCGGCCGACCCGCTCGGCCTCGTCCGGCGGCATGAAGTCGAAGGGGGTGCGACCCAGCACCTCCTCCGGCTCGCGGCCGAGCAGGGCGACGCATTGGCGCGAGGCGTAGGTGTAGCGCCCCTGCGCATCGACCTCCCAGATCCAGTCCGAGTTCTGCTCCAGCATCTCCCGCAGGCGGGCCAATTCCCGGCGCATCGCCGCGGACGAGTCGTCATTCGCCGCGCCCGTATCGGAAGGCATCGCGCCAAGCCCGTTCTGAGGAAAGGTGTTCATGGCAATTCGGCAATGGCAAGCGAGGCAATCCGGCAGCTCCTAAGCCAGCTTGACTAACGTGTGGTTGATGCGGTTTCCGCTTGATCGCAGCCGGAAGCCTATGAACGCGCCGGCGCGTCGCTCGAACCGCGACAAAGGAGATGACAGCATGCCGGCGCGATCCTGGCTCGACCTGACGACGGCGGAGATCCGGGCCCGCGACATGAGCCGAACGATCGCGGTCCTGCCGGTTGCCGCGGTGGAGCAGCACGGGCCGCACCTGCCACTCGGCACCGACACCCTGATCGCCGAAGGCTATCTCGCGCGGGTCGCACCGCAGGTGCCGGAGGCGCTCGACGTGCTGCTCCTGCCGGTCCAGACCGTCGGCAAATCGGATGAGCACGATTCCTTCCCCGGCACGCTGACGCTGACCGCGCCGACCGCGCTTGCGGCCTGGACCGAGATCGGCGCGAGCCTGCACCGGGCGGGCTGCACGAAACTCGTGATCGTCTCCTCCCATGGCGGCAACAGCGCGCTCATCGACCTCGTCGCGGGCGAGCTGCGCGGTCGATTCGGTATGGTCGCGGTGACGACGTCGTGGAGCCGGCTCGGGCTGCCCGAGGGGCTGTTTCCGGCCGGTGAGATCCGCCACGGGATCCATGCCGGCGGCATCGAAACCGCCTTGATGCTGGCGCTGCGGCCCGACCTCGTCCGGCGCGATCACATCGAGGATTTCGAGCCCCGCACGGTGGCGATGGAGCGCGACTTCGCGCTGCTGCGCGCCGGCCGCCCGGCGGCCTTCGCCTGGAAGACTGAAGACCTCCACCGGTCCGGGGCTCTCGGCGACGCCCGCCTCGGCACGGCGGAAGCGGGCGAGGCCGCCCTCGCTTACGGCGCGCACGCCTTCGTGCGGCTACTGGAAGAGGTGGATCGGTTTTCGCTGTAGCGGGCGTCAGGCCGCGGACGATCGAACCGTTCGAGCGAAGGTTTCGACCGCATCGCAGGCCTCCCCGACGCCATCCTCCTGCGCCATCCGTGCCTTGGCCGCCGCGCAGGCCTGGGCGACGTGCGGATCGGTCAGCAGCCGGCGCAACGTGGACGTCGCGCGGGCCGGCGTGAAGCGGCGGCGGCTCAACGAGGTGCCGACCCCGAGCCGTTGCAGCCAGCGCGCTTCGTCGAAGTGATCGAAGGCGACGGGCACCACCAGCTGCGGGATTCCGGCCGCGAGCGCCTGCGCGACGGTGCCGATCCCGCCATGGTGGATCAGGGCCGCGCAGCGAGGCAGCACGCGGCTGAACGGGGCGTAGGGGACGTGCAGCACGCTCGCAGGCAGGTCCGTCGGCACCTGCCCGCCCTGCGGCGCCAGGAGGAGGCCGCGCCGTCCGAGCCTTTCGCAGATCCGCAGCGCCGTGCGGAAGAAGCCCTGGCTCCCCGACATCGCCGATCCGTAGGTGAAGGCCAGCGGCGGCCCCTCGTCCAGGAAGCGCGCAACGGCGGGCTCCTGCTCGGCGACATCGCCGAAGCGATCCGCAAGCGGGAAGCCGACCTGCAGCGATTGGGGCATCCGGTGTGGCTGCGGCGCGGCGTACCATCGCGGAAAGGCGAACAGGACGCGCTGCGGGCTGCTCCACCAGCGGCGGAGCCGGAGCACCGGCGGCAGGTCCAGCCTCGCGCGAAATTCGTTTAGGGCCGGCAGGGCGGCGGGCCCGATCACGAAACGGTCGGCCCCGCGTCCGATCCAGTGCCGGAAGCGTGCCGGCAGCCGCTCGGAGAGCGGGAGGCCGGGCAGGATCGGCGGATCGGTGCGGCTCCGGGCGAGCAACGGCATAAGATGCACCGTGACGACGTCCAGCCCGAGCTTTTCCTGGGCCACCCGCGCCCCGAGCGCCAGCGTCGAGGCGAGCACGATGCTCTCGCCGGGCCGTGCGTTCCTCGCGAGCCAATCATAGACCGGCTCGGTCGCCGCCGAGACATGGCGGAACATCGCTCCGACGCCGCGCCAGGGTCGCCAGAGTTCGGTCTCGGTGGCGGCGAGACGGTAGTCGTCCTCCGTCCCGAGGGCGAAGAACGGCAGGTCCGCCCGGGCGGCCATGGCCGCGAACGGAGCGGGCGCCGCCAGCGTGACCGCATGCCCCCGCCGTCGCAGCTCGGCCGCGATCGCAAGGAGTGGCAGGACATCGCCGTGGCTGCCGACGGCAACGATGAAAACCTGCATCGACCTCAGCGTTGGCTGGCGTCCGGCCGCGCCGGATCAGAGCGGAAGGGCGGGCTCACGTTCGGGGCACGCAGCGGGGGCGAGCACCTGCTCGCGCAGCCGCCGCGGGCCCAAAGTCATCGCGAAGAAATCGTAGGCACCGGGCCGCTCGTTCGCGAGCAGGAACTGGAAGTGCATCCGGAAGGGACGGAAGCGTACCCGCCGGTAGGTCTCCGGGCAGATCAGGTCGCGAAAGCGCGCCGAGCGCACGAGCGGATTGGCGACCGGCTGCCCGTGCAGCTCGAGGCCGAGGTGCTGCAGCGGATTGAAGCCGGGGAAGTTCATCCAATCCTGGGGCGCGTGGAAGTCACACCAGACGATGCGCCGCTCCGTGACGAGGCCCGCGATCTCCGCCCGCAGGCGCGTGGCGGCCGGCTGCATCGCCACCAGCGGCAGCCCGGACCCGAGCGTCACGAGGGACAGGTTGGCGCCGGAGGTACCGATCGTCCCGTCACGGGCGAGCACGCGGGCCGCGACCTCGACCGCCGTCAGCCCGCCGGAGGAATGACCGACGATCATCACCTCGTCGGTCGCCTCCCCCGCCGCGGCCCGCGCTGCGAGGGCGGACAGGATATGCGCAGCGAAGGCATCGAGGCGGCGCTCGTAGTCGGGCCGCAGGCCCTGGCCGTGCTGCCAGTTGAACACCCAGTCGTTCAGGAGCTGCCAGAAGAAGACGCGGTTCAGGAAGGCTTCGATCGCCTTGATCCAGACGATGCCCGCCACCACGGCCAGAGGCAGCGAGACCCAGAGCGGCCATCGCAGGCTGTGACCGAACGCGTCGCCGAGATGGGCATGGACCGTCACCCCGATGACGAGGGACAGGGCGGTGAGCAAGATCACCATCACGAAGGGGTAGAGGATGACGTTGCCGTACTTCCAGTTCAGCCGGTAGAAGCGGAACAGCAGGCCGATCAGGATCATATGCAGGGTGCCGACGACGAGTAGCGCCACGCTGAGAAAGCGGGAGCGGGCGAAGTCGGCGGCGACGATGTCGTCCCACAAAAGCACGTCGTAGCGGGTCTCGGCCCCGTCGCCCTGGTCGGGCGGACTGACGGTCCAGCTTTGAACCAAGCCGTCCTCGCTCGTTTGCGCGCGGGAGATCTCCCGCCTGCCGCCGAACCGCTTGGTGTAGCGAGCCCATTCCCGCACGAAGAGCAGCCGGTAGCGAGTTTTCGCCTCGGGATCATAGCCGGGAATATAGAAGACGTAGCGGTGGCTCACCGATTCCGGCCGGGCCTCCTGCATATCCGGCGGCGTGAAACTCAGCAATTTACGCATACGTCCGAACGCCCCCATCCGGATGACGGTCCTCACGCCGTAGCCGAACGCGTCAGCCGCCTGCGGAAAGAGCCTCAAACCTTTTCGAAATGCACCATCATCCGTTACAACTCTGACAGTTGCGAAAAGGGAGCAAAGGCGGCTCTCGAAATCGGCGTCACGCGAAGGTGAAGATTTTCGTCCTGTGCCGCATCTCGGACAGGCCAGCCGCCGACGAGGACAGTGCTCACGCGCTGCCCGACATGTCTGCAAAATCGTGGGGAGAATGGTGCCGGTTGCGGGACTCGAACTCGCGACCTACCGCTTACAAGGCGGTTGCTCTACCAACTGAGCTAAACCGGCAGCGTACAACCCGCTATCAGCCCGCCCCGAACGGCGCAAGCGCATCCCCAGCCGCCCACTCCACTTGTTCAATCCCCGATCTGTATATTGCGCACAACTGAGCTTGTCTGGGCGACGAGCTCAAGCATTGGGGTCAAGCCGGCCTAGGGCCATTCGCACGAGAACCGATCGAAAGCCCGGTTCAGGTGTGGTCACGAGCGAACTGGCGGCGGGCCCCCGTCCGAGGCCAAGCGGAGTGCGGACGGTCGTTCTCAGGCTGCTTTCGGGTGTCCCTGAGCCCTCGACCCTGGACGCGGCCGCGCACCGCGCGGGCCTCAGGATCACCGCGAACGCGCCGCCGGGGCGCGCATGAGCGTAAGCCGAACCGATGATCCGCTGATTATCCCGATGACAATCCGCTCGGCCGGACGGATACGCGTCGGCACGGGAGCATGTCCGCCCGATCGGGACGCGGAGCCCGCGAGGCTGTCATGACGCAAAGCCCCTTCACCCTCGAGGCGAACGGCCTTGTCCTGGCGGTGCGGTTGACACCGCGAGCCAGCCGAACCGGCCTCGACGGTGTCCGCACGGAGGCGAGCGGGCGGCCGGTCCTGTCCCTGCGGGTGGCGGCTCCACCGGTCGAGGGTGCCGCCAACGCGGCGCTGACCGCCTTCGTCGCCAAGAGCCTGGGGCTGCGGAAGGCGGAGGTGACGCTGGTCTCCGGCGAGACCTCCCGCACCAAGCGCCTGCATCTCTCCGGCGATCCGCAGACGCTCGCGGCGCGGGTGGAAGCTTGGCTGGGCGGGTAAACGCAGCGCGGCGCGGCGGGCGCCTCAGGCGGCCTTGAGCCGCTCGACGATGGCGACTGCTTCGGCGAAGGCAGCCTCGGCGTCGAGTTCGGTGGTGTCGAGCACCACCGCATCCTCGGCGGCTTTCAGGGGGGCAGCGGCGCGGCTCGAATCGCGGGCGTCGCGGGCGCGGATGTCGGCGAGGATCGCGGCGAGCGTGGTCTCCTCGCCGCGGCCGAGCAGCTCGCGATGGCGGCGGCGCGCCCGCTCCTCCGGGGCGGCGGTGATGAACAGCTTCACCCGCGCGTCCGGACAGACGACGGTGCCGATGTCGCGCCCGTCGAGCACCGCACCCTCCGCCGCTTCGGCGAAGCGCCGCTGCCAGGACAGCAGAGCGGCGCGAACCTCCGGCACCGAGGAGACCCGCGAGGCCGCCTCGCCCATCGCCCGCTCCCGCAGGCGCGGGTCGGTCAGCCGCTCCGCCGACAGGTCGGAGGCCGCCCGCGCCGCCGCTCCCGCGTCGTCGAGGTCGCCCCCCGCGTCGAGCAGGGTCAGCGCGACCGCGCGGTAGAGCAGACCGGTATCGAGATGCGGCAGGCCGTAATGCAGGGCGAGCCGCTTGGCGAGCGTGCCCTTGCCCGAGGCGGCCGGGCCGTCGATGGCGATGACGAGGGGCGCGTTGTCCCGGTGCACGGCGATATCATCCGGGATCATGCGGCGGCCCCGTCCTCGATCCGGGCGCCGAGCGCCAGCATGGTCGGGCGGAAGCTCGGGAAGCTCGTGGCGATCATCGCGCCGTCGTCCACGGTCACGGGGCTCTTGGCGGCGAGCCCCAGGACGAGGAAGGCCATGGCGATGCGGTGATCGAGATGGGTCGCGACCGTGCCGCCGCCCGCGGGCGCCTGCCCGTCGCCGGTCACGATCAGGTCATCGCCCTCGATGGCGTGGGTGACGCCGTTGGCGGCAAGCCCGGCGGCGACTGCCGCGAGCCGGTCGGATTCCTTGACCCGCAATTCGTGCAGCCCGTTCATCCGGGTCGTGCCCTCGGCGAACGAAGCGGCGACCGCCAGGATCGGATACTCGTCGATCATCGACGGCGCCCGCTCGGCCGGCACATCGACGCCTTTCAGGCGGCTCGCGCGCACCCGCAGGTCGGCCACCGTCTCGCCCCCCTCCTCGCGCTCGTCGAGGCGCTCGATGTCGGCGCCCATCTCGATCAGCGTCGTGATGAGGCCGGTGCGCAGCGGGTTCATCATCACGCCGCGCAGGATCACTTCGGAGCCCGGCACGACCAGCGCCGCCACCAGCGGGAAGGCGGCCGAGGACGGATCGGCCGGCACGACCACGTCGGTGCCGCGCAGGGTCGGCTGGCCGGTCAGCGTGACGGTGCGGCCATGGCCGCCCTCGCCCGACGGTGTGACGGACACCTCCGCGCCGAACAGGCGCAGCATCCGCTCGGTATGGTCGCGGGACGCCGCTTTCTCGATGACGGTGGTGGTGCCCGGCGCGTTGAGCCCGGCGAGCAGCACCGCCGACTTGATCTGCGCCGAGGCCACCGGAAGTTCGTAGCGGATCGGAATCGCCTCGCGCGGGCCCCGCAGGGTCAGCGGCACGCGCCCGCCTTCGGCCTCGGACACGATCTCGGCGCCCATCTTCAGGATCGGATCGAGGATGCGCCGCATCGGCCGTTTGCGAAGGCTGGCGTCGCCATCGAAGGTCGCGGTCACGGGCTGGCCGCCGACGACACCCATCATCAGCCGCGAGCCGGTGCCGGCATTGCCGAAATCGAGCACGCCGTCCGGATCCTGCATCCCGCCGATGCCGACGCCGACGATCCGCCAACGCCCCTCGCCCTCGCGGGTGATCTGCGCCCCGAGCGCCTTGGCGGCGGCGGCCGTGCGCAGCACGTCGTCGCCCTCCAGAAGCCCCTCGACCCGCGTCTCGCCGATGGCGAGCAGACCCAGGATCATCGCCCGGTGGGAGATCGACTTGTCGCCCGGCGGCTTCAGGGACCCGTTCAAGGGGCCTCCGGGAGTGGCGGTGACGGGCTGCGGTTCGGAATCGTGCGACACGGGAATCTGCGTCTTGCTCGAGCGCTGCGCTGAGGCGTGTCGGCACCGAGAGGGCACCGAGAGCCGCCCGCCGGACGGGCCCGGCGTGACCGGCGCCCGTTACCATGCGGACCGGCCCGCGTCATCCGGAAGGCCGGCGACGGCCTCATGCTGCCGCCGGAACCCTCGCCGCAGCTCGCTCGGCCGGTTCGCGGATAGTGTGTTATCTTGCCAGATCGCTTCAGCTTATAGTGAGAAACCTCCGGCCGCGGACAAAGCTGCCAAGGTCGATGCGACGCCGCGCAACACTCGACTGACCTTCGTTAATCCAATCCCGTGAAAAGAGGGACCGGACAGGCCTAGGGCCGCATCGAACGCTCGACAAGGCCATACATATGTTTATGCTGCTGCCCATGACGCCCGTGCGCCAATGCCTCCGCAAGGTTGATCATGCTTCGGCCATCGCCGATTCGGCGGCTGGCACATGCATTCTCGAAGCTTTGAACGAGCTCGAGAGCGCCTATCGCCGCCCCAGCGAACGCATCGTCGCCCTCGAAGCCGTCCTTCATGAATTCGACCGCGACGGACGGGGGGCGGCACGCCGTTCGGCCGGCTCCTGCGCGTCACCGTCGAGCGGCGGCAGAACAAGTGGGCGCGTCGCGCCTGACACCGCCCCATCTTACGTCGCAACCGTTCTCGCCGGGCGCCCGGCTTCGCCCTTCGGCGTGACGCTCGGCGCACAACGCGCCATGGCACGCGACACGGCGTTTGACATGGACGGAGGCTGCGACTAACGGGGCCCCTCCCCCGGATCCTTTCCGTTATCCGTCCCCAGAGGTGCGCAGCCGTGGCTAGACCGGAACTCGGCGTCAAACGCCAGTGCATGAATTGCGGTGCCAAGTTCTACGATCTCGACCGTGATCCGGCGACCTGTCCGAAATGCGGCACGATCTACCAAGTCGCGACGTCCCGCGTCGCCCCGCCCGTCGCCAGCCGCGCCACGGATGACGACGAGGACGAGGACGAGAAGAGCGGCCCGGAGATCGTCTCCCTCGATGAGGCCGAGGCCAGCGAGGACGATGCCGATATCGCCGTGGACGACGAGGAGGGTGGCGACAACGCCGCCGGGGGAACGGACGACGACACCTTCCTCGAGGAAGAGGATGGCGACGACGACGTCTCCGACCTGATCGACAACGATTCGGACGGCGACGAGGAAGGCTAAGCGCGCCGCCGAACCGGGAGACCGGTTCGGCGAAAAGGGCGCGTTGAGCGAGCCGGTTCCGATCCGGGCCGGCTCCCTCGCATGGCTGCCTCGGATAGGCTGGCAGCCGTGCTTCGGACGGGCGATCTCTGCGCCCTTCCCTCTCCGGGCACCCGAACCGGAACGACGTCAGCCGCCGAACCGCTCCGTGCGGACCACGCCCGGCTTCACGCCCGCATCCACCAGCAGATCGGCGACCGCGCCGACGAAGCCGTTGCCGCCGCAGACGAAGGCGTGGCGCGGCATCCCTAAGCACTCGATCGCGGTGTTGATCATCACCCGGTCGATGCGCCGGCCCGCGGTCGGTCCCTCGCGGGTCAGGAGCAGGGTCAGGTCGAAGCCGGTCTCGTCGCGGGAGAGCGCGGCGAGCTCCGTCCGGGCGATGGCTTCGGCGGCTTTGCGCACCGAGTAGATCAGCAGCATCGGCACCTCGGGCGCGTGCCGGGTCCGCTCGCGCACCATGGCCAGCAGCGGCACGATGCCGGAGCCGCCGGCGATCAGCAGCACCGGCCCGCCCTCCGCCGGACTCCACGAGAACGCACCGAGGGGACCGCGCAGCTCGATCGTGTCGCCGACCTCGGCCACGGTGTCGAAGAAGCCCGAAACCTCGCCCGCCTCCAACCCCTCGATCATCAGCTCGATGCCGGCGGGATCGTCCGGCGCCGAAGCGATGGAGTAGCTGCGCTGCGCCTGGTAGCCGTCGGGCGCGGTGAGGCGCACATCGACGTGCTGGCCGGCCCGGTGCGGGCGATCCAGGGGGCCGAAGCGGAAGCTTTTCACCCGCGGCGTCACGGGCGTGATCGCCCGGATCGTCATGGCCCGCCAGGGTGACGGCGAGGGCGAGGGCGCGATGCCGTTCACGTCGGGCAATCCTTCAATCGCCGCTGAAACGCTGCTCACGCCAGGGGTCGCCGTACATGTGGTAGCCGCGCATTTCCCAGAACCCGGCCTCGTCCCGTTCGGTGAAGCGCAAGCCCTTCACCCATTTGGCGCTCTTCCAGAAGTAGAGGTGCGGCACGAGGAGACGGGCCGGGCCACCGTGGTCGGGCGGGATCGGCTTGCCGTCGTAATGGGTCGCCACCATCGCCTTGCCGCCGGTTAGATCCGCCACCGGCACATTGGTGGTGTAGTCGTCGTGGCTCTCCGCCAGAAGGAAGCCGGTCGGCGCCTCGAGACCGGCCGCCGCCAGGATGTCGTCGAAGCTCACGCCCTCCCAGGCGGTGTCGAACTTCGACCACTTGGTCACGCAGTGGATGTCGCCGCTCCAACGGGTGCGGGGCAGTTGCGCGAATTCCTCCCAAGTCCAGCTCGCCAGCGGTCGCGAGCCCTGGCGCAGGGTGAAGCGCCAGCCCTCGGTGGACACCCGCGGCGTGGGCCCGAGCTGGAGCACGGGGAAATCGTCGGTGAGGTACTGACCCGGCGGAAGCCGTTCGCGGATCGCCGCGGCGGGGGGCCGCCCGGTAAAGCCTCGCGTCGCCATCACGCTCCTCCGCCGTCCCATTTGCCGGGAGCCGTGCCGGCGCACCGCCTCCCTTGATCCGATACGAACCCCAGGGGCGGCAACGGAGCGTCGCCCGAAAGCGTTCCGCGCCGGCGCCGGTTCCCGAGGCGCCTCTTCCCCCAAGTGCTTTTTCCCCCAAGTGCCTTTTCCCAGAAAGTGCCTTTTCCCAGAAAGTGCCTTTTCCCCGAAAGTGCCGTTTCCCTGGAGCCTTGCCGAAACGCCGTCAGGCCGGCCGTGACAGGTCGGGGCGCGGAAGCCGCAGGATGCGCGGCCGCCAGATGCCGAGCACGACGTTGATGACCGCGACGGCGAGGATCACCCAGAGGGTGTTGCTCTCGGCGGCCAGCGCGCCCGTGAGGGTGGCGGGATCGATCTCGCCGCGGAGCGCGGCGGCGCTGCGCCGGGCCTCCTCCTGCATCGGCCCTTGGATGCCGACGAAGCCGCCCTCGAACACCAGCACGCCGGTGGCGAGCTTGACCCAGGCCCACCCCGCCTCGCGAAAGCCCGGATGCAGCGCGACCGCCAGCAACCCGGAGATCAGCGTCAGGCCGAGCGAGGGCAGGAAGATCCATGTTGCGACGGAGCCCATCGCCCCGCGCATCAGGGCGTAGCCGGCGAGCGAGGCCGGCGGCGGGGTGTGATTCAAGAGGATGACGAGACACGCCATCGCCCCCATCAGCCCGACCGCCCCCATCGTATGCAGGAACTTGAGAAGGCGTCGCATGTCGGTGCGCCCCGGCCGTGGCAATCGCGCAAGGATTGCAGAGGCGATTGGTGACACGAAAGCAGGCGCGGCGCGAGCGGCGCTCCATTGCGGCAAGGCCACCTCCGAACAACCCGGACATCGGCGGCGCAGAATCCCGTTCGAGCGAAGACTTCCCGGCCATGCAGCCGACGCGCTTTCGTTTCTACTTTAGACTTGGAATAAAATGTTGTTCTGCGGCAACGACATGCTCTCCATCGAATAAATCCCACAAAATAAACAAGCATACGCTTGCGGCCTGCAAACCCGCATATGTAAACGCGCCGTGTTGGTTCCGTGGAGCCGGCCCTCGAATCGGAACGACGATGAGCAACGCAGCGCAGGGACGACGTCCCGTCACACCGGGATCGACCGCGCTCATCACCGGCTCACGCGCTCTGCTCGGCCTCGCCCTGTTCTGGCCGCTGAGCGTCCAGGCGCAAACCGTCCCCCCGGAGGGCGCCGAGGCCGTTTTGTCCGAACTCTCGGTCACGGGCACCGGCGAGCGGGCGGGCGGTCCCGTCGTCGGATACCGCGCCACGCGCTCGGCCACGGCGACGCGGACGGACACGGCTTTGCGCGACACGCCGCAATCGATCCAGGTCGTCCCGCGCGAGGTTCTGGTCGATCAGCAGAATGTCCGCCTGACCGATGCGCTCACCAATGTCAGCAACGTCCAGCCGGGGGGCACCATCCAGGGACGCTCCGACACCTACATCCTGCGCGGCTTCCGCACCCAGACCTACGCCATCGACGGGCTGGTGCTGAACCCGGCCAACGCCTTTCAGCCGACGCAGCGCGACCTCGCCAATGTCGAGCGGATCGAGGTGCTCAAAGGCCCGGCCTCCGTGCTCTACGGCCAGGGCGACCCCGGCGGGCTGATCAACATCGTCACCCGCCAGCCGACCCTCACGCCGTCGGCCGACCTGACGGTTCAGGGCGGCTCGTTCGGCTTTCGGCGGGTGCAGGGCTCGGTCTCGGGCGCGATCCCGAGCGTGGAGGGGCTTGCCGCCCGCTTCAGCTTCGGCACGCAGAACGAGGCGACCTTCCGTGATTTCGGCGGCCCGGAAAACTCCCGGCACTTCTTCGCGCCGGCCTTCGTCTGGACGCCCGACGCCTCGACGCGGGTCTACCTCAACGCCGAGTTCACCCGTCAGCACAGCCAGTACGACGAGGGCCTGATCGCCTTCGGCGGCCGGGTGCCGCTCGACAACGTCCGCCGCTTCTACGGCGAGCCGTGGTCGCGCTACTATGGCGAATCGAACTCGATCACCCTGCTGGCCGAGCACGACGTCAACGAGAACCTGACCCTGCGGCAGGCGATCAACGGCCAGTGGGGATCGTTCAATCTCCTGGCGACCCGGGCGACGGGCGTGAATGCGGCCGGCACCACGGTAACGCGGCGCCTCACCGAGGGCGATTCGATCTATCACTCCATCGATAGCCGGACCGAGGCGCTCGGGCGCTTCATCGATCCGTTCGGCTTCCGCCACACCGCTCTGGCCGGCTTCGAGATCGTGGATGGCTTCCGCCACCCGTTCACCACGCAGGGGACCGCGACCTCGGTCTCCTTCCTCAACCCGATCCGGGGCTCGGTGCCGCAAATCGGCACGCTCACCCTGCAGAGCGACCTTCGACAGAAGCTCAGCCTGTTCGGCCTCTACATGCAGGACCAGATCGAGTTCTTTCCCGGCCTGCAGCTCGTGCTCGGCGTGCGCTTCGATACGGCCAACCAGCTCTATTTCCAGCGCACGCCGACCACGCGGACGATCCCGCCGGAGCAGAACCTCACCGGGGTCTCGCCACGGGTGGGCCTCGTCTGGCGGCCGCTGGAGCCGCTCACGCTCTATGGCAGCTACACCACCTCCTTCGTGCCGCAGACCGCCAACGTCCTCAACGTCGCGAGCCCGCCCCCGGAGACCGGCGAACAGGTCGAGGTCGGCGCCCGCTTCGACCTAATCCCCGACCGGCTCACGGTGAGTGCCGCCGCCTTCCGCATCCTGCGGGCGAACGTCGCCGCCTCCGATCCGGTCAATACCGGCTTCTCGATCATCACCGGCGAGCAGCGCTCGCAGGGGTTCGAGGGCGACATCGCCGGCGAGATCCTGCCGGGCTGGAAGATCATCGGCGGCATCGGCTATCTCGATGCGGAGGTCACGAAAGATGCGACCGTCGCCATCGGCAACCGCCTGCCCGCGGCACCGGTCTTCAGCGCCAGCGTCTGGTCGACCTACCAGTTCCAGGGCGGCCCCCTGCACGGCTGGGGCTTCGGCGGCGGCCTCACCTATGTCGGCGAGCGCTTCGGCGACATCACCAACACCTACAAGGTCGGCGCCTATGCCCGCCTCGACGCGACCGTGTTCTACGAGATCGACCCGACCTGGCGCTTCGCCGTGAACGGCCGCAACCTGACCGACCGGCGCTACATCGAGCAGCCGTTCAACCAATTCAACAACCAGCCCGGCGCCCCCCTGACCGTGCTCGCCAGCCTGACGGCGCGCTACTGAGGGACGCCCCGTCGGGAACCGAACGCCGAACCGAACGATCGTTTTCAGAGCCTCATGCCGTCAGCCTTTTCTCCCGCCCGCACCGTTGTGTTTCGCCTGCACTGGGCGCTCGGCCTCACCGCCGGGCTCGTCCTCGCGCTGATGGGTCTCACGGGCGCGCTGATGAGCTACGAGGAGGCGATCACCGCCTTCGCCAACCGCGATCGGATACAGGTCTCGGCGGCGCAGGACCGGCCGCCGCTCACGCCCTCGGCCCTGGCGGCACGGATCGAGGCGCAGCTTCCGGGACAGCGGGTCTCCGCACTGACCCTGTCGGGCGATCCCGCTCAGAGCGCCGTGGCGCGGTTTGCCCGCGACCGGGCGGGTGGGCGGCCCTCGCCCGTCTACGCCGACCCCACGGAAGGGACCGTGCTCGGCCCCGTGCGGCTCGAGGCGTTCTTCGCCACCGTGCGGGAGTTGCATCGCTGGCTGCTGCTTCCCGGCGAGGGCAAGGGCTGGGGCCGCACGATCACCGGCGCCTGTGCCATCGCGCTGCTCGTCTTCCTCGGCAGCGGGCTGTATCTGCGCTGGCCCGGCCGGCACCGCTGGCGGGTCTGGCTCCGGCCGAACCTCGCCCGGCCCGGCCGAGCCCGCTGGTGGTCGCTGCATGCGGTGGCCGGGACATGGCTGCTGCCGGTCTACGCGGTGAGCGCCCTGTCGGGCCTGTAGTGGTCCTATGACTGGTACCGCGCGGGCGCGACATGGCTTCTGACGGGCCAAGCCCTCCCGGCGCGGGCCGCCGAGCGCGCGCCGGGCGGCAAGCCCCCCGATGGCAAGATTCCGGAAGGCAAGATTCCGGAGGGCACACCGGCCATCGACACCGCCTGGGCGGAGTTTTCGGCCACGCGCACGGCTTCCCTCGCGACCCTGACCCTGCCGGGGAAGGAGGCCGCGGCGATCCGCATCCGCTGGTACGCCCCGGATTCGAACCTGCGCAACGAGGCCACCTACGACGCCCGCACCGGCGCCGGGCTCACTGACAAGCGCGCCGCCGACGCGGCCCTCGGCTCGCGGCTCGTCGACAACATGCTGGAGGTACATCGCGGACGCTTCTTCGGCGCGCCCGTCGCCCTGCTGTTCTGCCTCGCGGCGCTCGCGCTCCCCGGCTTCTTTGCGACCGGGCTGACGCTCTACGTGCTGCGCCGCCGGGCCGGGCGGCGAAGGGCTCCCGCCCGCGCATCGCTGCCGGCCGAGGCATCGGTGCAAGGATGATGGCGCGGCTTGGCAGGCCGAGCATCGGCCTGAAGCACGCCGCCTCCTTGCCCGAAGCGCCACCGCCTCAACGCGGCTTCCGCTCGATCGGCCGGTCGCCGCGGCCCGTGCACCGTCCGGGGCATCGAACTCAAAGTTCCGGGCTAGCGTTTCCGTAAGAACGCGAGAGGGGCTTGAACCAGCGATGGGCGTATCATCACCACGAAATCGCCTGCTTCAGGCTTTGCCACCCAGCGAGCTGGAACAGCTCCTGCCGCAGTTCGAGCGTGTCCAGGTTCAACGAGGCGACATCCTCTGGTCCGTCGGGGATCCGCTGGACTTCGTCTACTTTCCGGAAGCCGGATTGTCGTCGAACGTCGCCGTCACCGGTGAGGGGCGGCGGATCGAGGTCGGCTGCTTCGGCTCCGAGGGCATGGTGAGCACGGCCAGCGTATTGGGCGTGGATCGCGCCACGCACGAGCTTCTGGTCCAGGTTGGCGGCCCCTGGCTGCGGATCGGGGCCGAGGCGTTCCGCGACGCTCTCCGGAGCAGCCCCGCCCTGCACGAGCTGCTGCTGCACTACACCCATACGGTGATGATGACCGTGAGCCAGACGGCGATGTCGAACGGCGCCTACTCCGTCGAAGAGCGGCTGGCCCGCTGGATCCTGATGGCGCACGACCGGCTGGAGGGCAACGATCTCTCGCTCACCCACGATTTCCTGTCGATCATGCTGGCGACGCAGCGATCGACCGTGACGCTGGCGATCCAGGCGCTCGAAGGCTACGGCGCGATCCAGGCCAAGCGTGCCCTGATCACCGTCCGCGACCGCGGGATGCTGTGCGACCTCGCGGGAAGCAGCTACGGTCCCGCCGAAGCCACGTATGAGCGCCTGATCGGTCCGTTCCGGAAGAGTCCGACCCCGTCCCCCGAGTGAGGGCGCCGGATGAGACGCAGCCGTCATCGCCGTTCGATCCGGACGCCTGCTGTCGGAGGCGCTGCCCGACTTCCTGTCGAAGCGGGCGCGCGGCCTCGTGCCGGCCTTCGAGCGGTTCGTGATCGTGTCCACCGGGGTCGCCGACCCGTTCCCGATTCTCTCGACCCTTCGGGCCGACCCCGTGCTCTCCCACCACCTCGCCCCCGGCACCGTCGTGGCGGCCGTCGATGCGGTGAACGCCGCGGATCAGATCGCGCCGGCCGGAGATGACCAAGCAGATTTCGGCCGCCGACCGGATCGTCGTGACGAAGGGCGACCGCATGACGCCGGCGAGGTCCTTACCAGCCTTCGCTGTGGCGACGCACTGACGTTCCGGTCGGCCCGCGCGGAGCGGCGGGGCGCCTCCTCCCAGGACAAAGCTCATAGGGAAGGAGTGGTTCTGGCCGGATCAGGACCTGATGCGCGATACGCATTAAGCTCCGCACAGGCCGGTCGGCGGACAAGCGATGGGAATGGCTGACATGAAGGTGACGGTTTCCATCGACGTCCCGTCGATCGAAGAGGGTCTGAAGTTCTTCGGTGATGTCTTCGGGTTCGTCGAAACGGCGCGGCCTCACCCCGGCTACGCGACGTTGGCATCGGGCGATGCGACGATCGGGCTTCTCGCGAAGCCGGCCGGATCATCACCCGCGCCGGGAAGCAACGACCTCCGCCGGTATGAGCGCCATTGGACACCGGTTCACGTCGATTTCCGTGTCGATGACTTCGAAGGAACGCTCGGGCGCGCTTTGGCGAATGGCGCAAGATCAGAACAGGTGCACCGCGTGCCGGGCTTTCCCCCCGTTGCGTTCTGCAGCGATCCTTTCGGACATGGGTTCTGCATTGTTGGCATGAACACGCTTTAGCCCCCCGACAGCGCCATCGATTCGATCTGCTGGTCGCTTCGGTTCGCGGGCAGCGCCCCGCCTGACCACGCTGCCCGGTTTCGCCCCTAAGGCACCCCCACCGCCTCCCTCGGAAACCGCATCGCGAACTCGGCCCCCTGCCCCGGTCCGTCGGAAAACGCTTCGGCGCGGCCGCCGTGGAGTTCGGCGATGCGCTTGACGATGGAGAGGCCCAGCCCCGTCGAGCCCTCGCCGCCGGTGGGCTTGGCCGAGAGGCGCTGGTAGCGGCCGAACAGGCGGCCGGCATCCTCCGGCGACAGGCCGGGCCCCTGGTCGGCCACCGCGCAGACGAGGTCGCCCGCCTCCTCCCGCACGCTCACCGCGATCGCGCCGCCGGGATAGGAATACTTGATCGCGTTCGAGACGAGATTGTCGAGCGCCTCGCGCAGCCGCTCGGCGTCGCCGCAGAGCGAGAGCGGGCCGGCGAGATCCATCACCAGGCTCTGGCCCTTCGACTCAGCGAGCGGACGGTTGGCCTCGCAGACCTCGCGGGCGAGGCCGGCGAGATCGACGGGTTCCCGCCGCAGGGTGATGTCGAGGGCGTCGTTCATGGCATCGGCCATGAGGCTGTCGATCATGTCGATCAGGCGCGTGGCCGAGGCGCGGATGTGCTCGACCTGGGTCAGCATCGCCGCCTGCGCCTTCTCCACGCCGGAGGCATCCCCCTGATCGAGGCCGATCAGATCGGTCAGCATCTCGGAGCGGCCCAGAATCACCGAGAGCGGGTTCTTCAGGTCGTGGGCGATGGTGCCCAGAATCTCGGTCTTGAGGCTGTTGGCCCGGCGCAGGTCCGAGCGCTGCATGTCGAGGCGGCGGTTGGCACGGATCAGCTCGGCGGTGCGCTCGACCACCCGCTGCTCCAAGGTGACGTTGGCGCGCTGCAGCCGCTCGTAGAGAATCACGTTGTCGAACGCGACCGAGAGACGCCCCGCCAACAGGGTGATCAGCGCCCGGTCGGTGTCGGAGAGCGGGCGGTCGGTGTCGATCAGCGCGACGATCTCGCTGCCGCTCGCGGTCTGGACATAGAGCGTGGAGAGGTTGTCGCCGAAGTTGTGGCAGCGCGCGGCGAAGGCTTGCTCGACCAGGGGCTGGATACCGGGATCGAGCGGCCAGCCAGGGTCGCGCCCGACATAGCCGCCGTAGAGCCCCGAGCCCGCCAACACGCAGAAGCCGCCCTCCCGCCGGTCGGCGGCATCCTCGCTCTCGCGCAGAACCAGGATGCCGGCGCAATCGACATTGAGGAGCGAGGCGACCTGGGTCAGCACCCCTTCGGCGAGCCGCTGCATCGACTTGTGGTCGAGCAGCATCGGTGCGGCGTCGATGATGATTTCCAGGCCGCGCCGGGTCTCGTCGAGCCGCCGCAGCTGCTGGTAGGCCCGGAGCGCCGCGGTGAGGCTGGTGAAGAGCTTGTCGGCGGTGAGTTCGGTCTTCGCCTTGTAGTCGTTGATGTCGTAATCGACGATGACGCGCCGCTCCGGCGCCTGCCCCGGCTGGCCGGTGCGCAGGATGATGCGGACGGTCTCCTCCTTCAGCTCCCGGCGGATGTAATCGACGAGCCTCAGTCCGGCATCGTCGGTCTCCATCACGACGTCGAGCAGCACGATGGCGATGTCGCGCCGCTCGGCGAGCAGCGCCCGCGCCTCCTGGGCCGAATAGGCGGAGAGGATGTCGAGACCCCGCCCGTCGAGGCTGTAGCCGGCGAGCGCGTAGCGGGTGCCCTCGTGGACGGCCGGATCGTCGTCGACCACCGCGATGGTCCAGGTTCCGGCTCGGGTCGGCGCTTCCGCAGCCTCGTCGGGGATGAGTTCGAGCCAGTCGTCGTCGTTCATCGCGTGAAGGCCTTCCGCGGTCTTCGAGGTCGCCCGCATGCATCCGCCGACCGAATCAGCGTAACGCATGCGCTCACGCCGCCCTTGATGCAGCGGCGCGAGCGGTGACGCCATTCGAAAGCACACACCGCGATGCTTAGCGAAATCTTGCGACGAAATCGTATCGAAAGGCGAGTGGTCTCAACACATGCCCCGCTGCTCGACGTCGGGCGGCTTCAATGATCGTGCACAAGTTCGGCGCGGCTCGCCCGCCAAGAACCGTTGATCGCCGTTCCCATGGTGTCGCCAAGCTAGGCCGGATCGGGCATGGTGAGGGCGAAAGCTGTCGAGGCCGGCCGAAAGTGCCTTTCCGATTCGAGGGACGATCGAGGTGACCATCCAATTCCTTTCGCCGGACTGGACAGGCGCGGGTCGATGACGGCGAGCGGCCCCCACATCGCCGTCGTGGACGACGAGGCCGATGCCCGCGCCATGGTCGGCGACTATCTGCGCCTGCACGGCTTCGACGTGGCCCTGTGCGAGGGCGGACGGGCGCTGCGGGCGCATCTCCAGATCCGCACGCCGGACCTGATCGTGCTCGACCTCAACATGCCCGAGGAGGACGGCCTCTCCATCGTGCGGGATCTGAAGGCGCGAAGCCCGATACCGATCATCATGCTGACGGCGACGGCGAGTGCGATCGACCGGGTGGTGGGGCTCGAACTCGGCGCGGACGATTACCTGCCCAAGCCCTGCGAGTTGCGCGAACTCGTCGCCCGGGTGCGCTCGGTGCTGCGGCGGGCCCAGGTCGCGCCGGCATCTCCGCAGGCGGCGGCGCCCGAAGCCGCGGCACCGACGCGAACGGTTCGGTTCGGCACGAAGTGGCTCGAACTCGATGCCCTGCGCCTGCGCGACGATGCGGGCGTGGAGCAACCGCTCACCCGCTCGGAATTCGATCTCCTCAAGGCCTTCGCCGACCATCCGAAACGGGCCCTGTCGCGCGAGCGCCTGCTCGACCTCGCCGATGCCCGCGATCCGGACGCGTTCGACCGGGCGATCGACGTACGAATCAACCGCATCCGCAAGAAGGTGGAGCCGGACCCGGCCAACCCGCGCTACATCCGCACCGTGCGCGGCCTCGGCTACATCTTCCGGCCCGAAGGCGACTGAAAGCGCCGTCCCCGCCGCCGAATGTTTCGTCGGCGGCTGCGAGACGCAACAATCGCCCCTGATCCCGTGATCCTGTGACGGACGACGCAAAACGCCGGACATGGCCACTGCCTACAAGCACTCCCATCAACGACGGCAAAGCCGCGGGAGGATGTCATGCAGGGATTGGTTTCCATGATCGCCGCGAGCGCGGTTTTGTCCGCCGGCCTCGTCGCCGGCTTGGCCGCGACGGATGCCGCCGCCGGCCCGAAGCCGGCTTTGTCCGCAGCGCCCATCCAGGCGCCCGCCGCAATGGCTTCCAAGGTCTCGGCGCCCAAAGCGACGGCGCTCAAGGGCGAAACATCGACGACCGCCCCCTGTGCCGCCGCGTGGCCCTACCAACCGGCAGCCTGCGCCGCCGACGGGCGCAAGGTCCGCATCATCGCTCTCACCGCGCGTTGAGGAGGGCCGCCATGCCGCATTTCTCGAAGGAGGATCTGGAGGCCTCGGCGGAGACGCTGGCCAACCTGCGGGAGATCCTGCACGGGCGCCAGCAGGGCGGGCGCGACGGCCGACCCGTCCCGACGACGCCGACCAAGGAAGGGCGCTTCGGCACCTCCGGCGGCCGGGGGGCCCCGGTGCGTAAGCGGCGCCACACGGCCCCGGCAGGCGCGTGACGACGGCTCGGTCCGTCGCCCCCATCCAGACCGGCACGACGCCCTTGTTCGGCGACGCGTTTCCGGCGACGATCCCGCTGCGACGAAGAACGCTCCCGAGGGAGCCCGCCACGGGGCGAGGATGCGGGTCGGCCGGAAGATTGCCCTGGTCGGCGGTGTCCCGATCCTCGTCGCCGCGGCCATCGCGGCGGCGGGCTGGTTCCTGCTCGCCCAGGGGGAGCGGGCCCGGGCCGGCGCCCTGCTCGCCGCCCGCGTCTATCACGACCTCACCCTGGCGCGGATGGTCCGCGACGATTCCGTCTCCGCCCGCGCCGACGCACGCGCGGCGATCGAGACGCGGTTCTTCGACCTGACCGCCCGAGCCGGACGCGGCCTGGAAGCGCTTCAGAATCAGGCCCGCACCCGGAGCCAGGCCGAGCGGGCCGCCGCGGCGCGCCAATCCCTCGGCCGCTACGTGGCGCGGATGCGGGATTTCTCCGCGGTCGCCCGCGAGAATGACGGTCTCATCGCCGAGATGGGACAGCGCGCGAACCGCCTGACCGACCTTGCCGAACAGGCGCGCCAGCGCCAGCAGGCCGCCAACGTCGATCTCGCCTGGACGATGACGGGGAAGGTCAACCGGCTGCGCGCGACTCGCGACGTCGTGGCGGGGCTCAACGCCGTGCTGGCCGCCGCGTGGCAGGGCGCGCTTGCCCGGCAACGCGGCGAGGAGGCCGCGCACTCCGAGCGCACCCGCCTCGTCCATGCCGGCCGCGACCTCGCCGCGGCCCTGCGCGCCACCTCCCGCGAGACCGAAGCGACGGAGGCGGAGGGGCTGACCGCCTCGGAGCCGGCCGCTGGCGACCGGCTGACGGAGTGGGGCGAACGCTGGCTCAAGACCGCAACCTCCGAGCAGCGCACGCTCGACGACGCGGTGGCGCAGCTCCTCGCCTCCGCAGGCGAGGCCAACGCCACCGAGCAGGCGACGCAGAATATCGGCATCGCCACGCTCAAGCTGGGCCAGCGCACCGCCGAGGCGCTGGCCCGGCGCGATGCGGAGGCCGTCTCCGCCATGCTCGGCGAGGGCGAGCGGCTCTCGGCGAGCGCCTCCACCCTGCCGATCTCGCCGCTGATCCAATCCGACATGATCGAGGCCATCGACGGCTGGCGCGCGCGGCTCGCCACCACGATCGACGGGCTCAAGCGCCAGAACGCGATGATCGCCGAAATGGACGGCCTCGCCGCCGGCCTGAGCGAGGCCGCCCGCGACCTCAACGACGACGCGGTCGAGGATGCCGACCGGTTCGGCACCTTCCTCGGCCGGCTCCTCCTTGCTGGGGCGGCCATCGGCCTGTTGCTCGGAGCCCTCGTCGCACTGGCCGTCGCCCGCTCGATCCTCGTGCCGCTGCGCCAGCTTCAGGGCGACATGATCGCGCTCGCCGCCGACCCGAAGGCGGAGGGGCTCTCGGGCACGCAGCGCACGGACGAACTCGGCGACATCGCCCGCGCGACGAACTTCTTCGTGACCGAGATCGGCCGGCGCGAACGGGCGCTGCGGCGGGCCAAGGATCAGGCGGACACCGCCCTGCACGATCTTCGCCAGGCCCAGGACGACCTGATCCGCGTGGAAAAACTCGCCTCGCTGGGGCAGCTCGTGGCCGGCGTCGCCCACGAGATCAACACGCCGCTCGGCATCGCGCTGACCACCGCGACGCTGGTGCGCGACGAGACGCGGACCTTCCAGGATTTGGTCGCGGCGGGCACGCTCTCGCGCTCGCGCCTGACCCATTTCGTCGATCGGGTCGGCGAGGGCGCGCAACTGCTCTGCGCGAACCTGACCCGCGCCGCCGACCTCGTCCACGGCTTCAAGCAGGTGGCGGTGGACCGGGCGAGCGACGAGCGCCGGAGCTTCGACCTCGATATCTGGCTCGGCGAATTGCTCGCGAGCCTCCAGCCGATGCTGCGCAAGGGCGGCCACAGGATTCGGTGTGAGGTCCCGCCCGGCATCGTCCTCGACACCTATCCCGGCGTGCTCGCGCAGGTCGTCACCAACCTCGTCGCCAACGCCGTCGTGCACGGTTTTGCCGGCGCCGAGCGGCCCGGAACCATCACGGTGCGGGTCTCGACGCCCGGAGCGCTCGTGCGGCTGGAGGTGAGCGACGATGGCGGCGGCATCGCGCCGGAGCATCTCGGGCGGATCTTCGACCCGTTCTTCACCACGGCCCGCTCCCGCGGCAGCACCGGGCTCGGCATGCACATCGTGCACAACCTCGTCACGGCCAAGCTCCAGGGCCGCATCGCCGTCGAGAGCGCACCGGAGCACGGCACCCTCGTGCGCCTGGACTTCCCGCGGGTGCCCGGCGGCACCGAGCGGCCGGGCACGGCCCGCCGGCCGACCGGAGCGGACGCGCGATGAGTCGCCTCGTCCACGCCGCGGCTCACCGTCCACGCTGGCAGGTCGACCATGATGGTCTACCGCTGGACCAGCGAGAACGGCGACCCGGACAACCTCATGAACGTGCTGATCGGCGGACGGCGGGGGCACCAACCCTGCCCGCTGGTGCGACTCAGGCCGCAATGCAGCAATCTTCGACACATGCCACATCGACGAGCATGAGACTCGCACCCGGCGCAACCGGGATACTCAGCCCGACTCCGCGAGGCTGTTCAATGGGTTCCGCGCGCCGGAACCGTTGTCCACAGGGCAGCCCGAGCATGGTGCGCGGCGTCCGGAAGAACCGGCTCAGGTGCACCCTATTCGAGGGGGTAAAGTTGGCGGATGAGCGTTTTACCCAGCCATGCCTCTCGCATTGCAGCATAGCATATGTTATCCAGCGGCGAGTTCGCATGGATGCTAAGCTCGTGCGATGGGTTGCACCGCAGCTCGCCAGTCGCCAGATGTGCGCCTTCCCCGCCGTATCCGTGTGCTTTGGCCCGCGGGTTGCAGCGGGCGTCTCTCGTTCGGGTCTCCGGACGAGCGGATGGTGTTCCAGACGCGAGGTCGAGGCCTCGCCGGAACTGTTCGGCATGGATGCGGATCGAGGCGGGCGTCGGAAAGGACGATGAAGTGAGTGGGGCCATGACCGACGCGGCCGATCAAGAAGCGAGCTTCCTCAACGAACTCGGCCGGCGCGTGCGCCACGCGCGGACGGTGCGCGGGCTTTCGCGCAAGCTGCTGTCGCAGGCCTCCGGCCTGTCCGAGCGCTACATTGCCCAGCTCGAGAGCGGCCAGGGCAACGTCTCGATCATCCTGCTGCGGCGCGTCGCCAATGCGATGGGGATGCGGCTCGACGATCTCGTCGCGACCCAGGAAGCCTCGTCCGACTGGCGCGTCATCCGCGACCTGCTCGATCAGGCCAGTCCTGACCAGATCGCCCTGGCCAAATCGGCGCTTGCAGGCTCGACCGGCACGGAATCGCGGACGATCCGGCGGCGCGTGGCGCTGGTGGGCCTGCGCGGTGCCGGCAAATCGACGCTGGGCCGGATGGCGGCGGCCCATCTCGGCTGGCGCTTCGTGGAGCTCAACACGGAGATCGAGCGCGAGAACGGTCTGTCGGTGCGCGAGATCTTCGCGATCTACGGCCAGGAAGGCTATCGCCGGCTGGAGCAGAAGGCCCTGCGCGGCCTCGCCGAGCAGCCGGGGCCGATGGTGCTCGCCACCGGCGGCAGCATCGTCGCCGAGCCGCTGACCTACGACCTGCTGCTCTCCTCCTTCTACACGATCTGGCTTCAGGCCCGCCCCGAAGAGCATCTTCAGCGGGTGCGCGACCAGGGCCATGTCGAGGGCAAGGGCGATCCGGCCTCGGTGCTGGAGGATCTGCGCGCGGTGCTGCTCAGCCGCGAGCCGCTCTATGCCCGCGCCTCCGCCGTCGTGGACACCTCCGACGTGCCGGTCGAGGTCATGGCCGAGCGTCTGATCGAAGTGATCGAGACCCGCTTCAGCGGCAACGACACCGGTGGGCGTCGCCCGGCCGCGTGATCGCAGCCTTGCGGCGCCATCCGCCGCAGGGTGTAACCCGGCCCCTTGATGCGGCGCGGGATCGCCCCAAGCTGTAGGGCTTGACCCGGCGCGGGCGAAGACGCTTCTCTTCCGCGCTCTTTTCGCGATACGCGTCGTAACCCCACGCCCCGCCCGGCGACATAACCCGTCTCACGGGCCGTCTCGGCGAGGCCGTGCGGGGCGGCGCGAACACGCTGCCGGAAGCGGGCACGTCGCGGCCTCAAGCCGGATGGACAGCCCACGCTGTCGAGGAGGAATGCATGTCCGCCAGTCCGTCGCTCAGCCCGGCCTCCGGGCGCGAAGGCATCGCCGGAATCGTCGATCCGCTCTGGACGCGCGTGCGCACCGAGGCGGAAACGGTGGTGCGCGACGAGCCGCAGCTCGCCTCGTTCTTCGTGGCGACCATCCTCAACCATCCGAGCCTGGAGGCGGCGGTCGCGCATCGCGTCGCCACCCGCCTCGGCCACGCCTCGCTCTCGAGCGAACTCGTCGCTCACGGCTTCCACGAAGCGCTTCAGGACGACGTTCGCATCGGCCAGAGCATGCGCGCCGACATCCTCGCAGTGATGGACCGCGACCCGGCGACGACCCGGGCGCTCGAGCCGCTGCTCTATTTCAAGGGCTTCCACGCGATCCAGGCGCACCGCCTCGCCCACTGGTACTGGGGCCAGGGCCGGCGCGACCTCGCGCTCTACCTGCAAAGCCGGTCGTCGGAGGTATTCCAGACCGACATCCACCCGGCCGCCCGGATCGGGCGCGGGGTGTTCTTCGACCATGCGACCGGGGTCGTGATCGGCTCCACCGCGGTGATCGAGGACGACGTCTCGATCCTGCACGCGGTGACGCTCGGCGGCACGGGCAAGCATGGCGGCGACCGCCACCCCAAGATCCGCCGCGGCGTGATGATCGGCGCGGGCGCCAAGATCCTCGGCAACATCGAGGTCGGGGCCTGCGCCCGGGTCGCGGCCGGCTCGGTCGTGCTTCGGTCGGTGCCGGCCCACACCACCGTCGTCGGCGTGCCCGCGCGCGTCGTCGGCGCGGCCGGCTGCGCCGAGCCAGCTCGCTCGATGGACCAGCTCGTGGCGATGAGCGAGTTCATCGATATCGCCGGCGGAATCTGAAGCCGCTCTCCGCGTCCGGCGGGTTGCCTGCCCTCCCCCGACGTGGCAAGCCGCCGGCCACCATCACAAGCCCCTCAGCGCTGCCGCCGGGATCACGCGTCCCGGCACGCACCGCCTCGCAAGAAGGTTGACGGCGTGACCAAGACCGAAGTCGCCAAGCTGCAGGATTACCTGCGCCGCAAGTTCGCCAATGCCAGCATCCGCGTCGTGGCGATGAAAACCGGTGATTCCGCCGAGGTGTTCATCGGCGACGAGTCGATCGGTGTCCTCGCCGACGACAAGGAAGACGGCGACGATTCCTTCACCTTCCGCATGGCGATCCTCGACATCGATCTCGAAGAAGACGCCTGATACGATCCTCGCTTGATTCAAGCGTGGACCGTATCCCTCAGCCCGCGCGGCGCCTGAGCGAAGCCCAAATCCGCCATCCCGAAGGGATCAACCGGATTTGGTATGACGTCGCGAGCCGGCCTCCGTTTCGGCCGGCTGCACCGCTCCGGGCTCGGCGCCCACTTCCGGCGTCGAACCTGTGGGCGGCGTTAATGTTAACGAAACGTCTTTCTTAACAACACGTAAACGATCGGTCAGACTGCGCGTTACATCCTGAGAAGGAGCGTCGAGCGCGTCATGACCGTGAGCCCGTCTTCCGTCGAATCCATCCAGGCGCTCATCGTCGGTCTCGCGCTGGCGGGGCTGCTGGCGAGCGCCTTCGAATACGCCACGAACCGGCGGGCGAGCTTCCGTCTGCTGGAAGCCGGCGGCGTCACCGCCTTGGCCGCGCTGCCGATGATCGCGGTGGTCGCGCCCTTCATCATCCTGCGCAACACTCTGCGGGGTCGGCGCATCGAGCGCCGGCCGATCCCCTTCGTGATGATCGCGACGATGATCGCCTGCGGCTGGAGCCTGCTCTCGGGCCAGATCGCCCTCGGCATGGCCCATCGGCTGGCGGGGCTGTAGCCGGCGCCTTCTACTGCCGCACCCACATCACGCGCGCCATCCAGGCGACGTCGGCGAGCGGCACCGCCCGATCCTCGTGGTCGGGGTTGAGCGAGGCGAGTTCGATGGTGCGGGCGGTGCGGCGGCGCAGTTCCTTGGCCAGCACCTCGCCGTTGTTGAGCCGCGCCACGATCCGGTCGCCCTTGCGGATGCTGGCATTCGGGGCGACGATCAGCACGTCGCCGTCGCGGTAGAGCGGCAGCATCGAATCGCCCTGAACCTCGAGCGCGAAGGCGCGGTCCCCGCCGAGATCGGGAAACTCGATCTCGTCCCAGCCAGGGCCGCCGGTCGGGATCCCCTCCTCGTTGAACAGGCGGCCGGAGCCGGCCTGGGTCAGGCCGATCAGCGGCACCATCGTCCGGGTCGGACCCTGCCCGGAATCGACCAGGTGCAGGAAGTCGTCGAGGCTGGCGCCCGTGGCGGCGAGCACCTTCGCGATCGATTCGGTCGAGGGCCAGCGCTTGCGCCCGTCGGGCCCGACCCGCTTCGAGCGGTTGAAGCTCGTGGCATCGAGACCCGCACGCCGGGCGAGCCCCGACGCGGAGAAGCCGTGGCGCTCGGCCAACCGGTCGATCGCAGTCCAGATCTGCTCGTGCGACAGCATGGTGGCCTCAGACCGGCGCGTGTGCCGTTGAGACATACGGCCTACAGTTAGGAAACTAGAACCCGCTGGTGCCGGACGCAATCGGAGCATCCGGAGAAGCGAGTGTCGCATCTGAACGGCAAGCGGTGAAGGCGTGGCACCCCGTATCCGGTATCATCCCGCATTGGTTGCCGTCGGCCAGCGCGCGTTCTATCGCTCCGGAAGATTGACCCCGGAGACCGGATGGCCCTCGTCTACAAGATCTGTCCGCGCGGCCTCTGGCGGGAGGCCGAGGCGCTCGGCCGCTTCACCGGCGCACCCGTCGATCACGCCGACGGCTTCATCCACTTCTCGACCGCGGAGCAGGTCGCCGAAACCGCCGCCCGCCACTTTTCCGGGCAGGACGACCTGCTGCTCGTGGCGATCGAGGGCGACGACCTCGGACCGGCCCTGCGGTTCGAGCCGTCGCGGGGCGGCGCGCTGTTCCCGCACCTCTACGGTGATCTTCCCTTGAGTGCCGTGCGCTCCGTGACCGACATGCCCCTCGGGCCGGAGGGGCGGCACGTGTTCCCGGCGGAGATCCCGCAGGCATGATCGACGCGCTCTTCCCCCTCGCCCGGCCGCTGCTGCACGGGCTCGACGCCGAGACGGCGCACGACGTGACGATTCGCGGCCTGTCGCTGCTGCCGCCGCGGCGTCCGCCAGCCGACGATGCGTCCCTGGCCGTCGAGTTGTTCGGGCAGAGCTTTCCCAATCCGGTCGGCCTCGCCGCCGGGTTCGACAAGGGCGCGCGGGTGGCCGATGCGCTGCTCGGCCTCGGTTTCGGCTTCGTCGAGGTCGGCGGAGTCGTACCGCGGCCCCAGCCCGGCAATCCGCGCCCGCGGGTGTTCCGGCTCCCCCGTGACCGGGCGGTGATCAACCGCTTCGGCCTCAACAGCGAGGGGCTCGACGCGGTGGCCGACCGGCTCAAGGCCCGCGTTGGCCGCGAGGGGATCGTCGGCGTCAACATCGGCGCCAACAAGGAATCGGCGGACCGGCTCGCCGACTACGTCGCCTGCACCGCGCGGCTCGCCCCGCATGTCGCCTTCATCACCGTCAACGTCTCCTCGCCCAACACGCCGGGCCTGCGCGACCTCCAGGGTGAGGCCTTCCTCGATGACCTGCTCGCCCGCGTCGTCGCCGCCCGCGATGCCAGCGGATCGAGCGCCGCCGTGCTCCTCAAGATCGCGCCCGACATCGCGCTCGAAGGGCTCGACGCCATGACGGCGACGGCGCTCCGGCGCGGCATCCAGGGCCTTGTCGTCTCGAACACGACCATCGCCCGGCCGACGTCCCTCGTAGAATCCTCCGTCGCGAAGGAGACCGGCGGCCTGTCCGGACGGCCGCTGTTCGGCCCGTCGACACGGCTCCTGGCGGAGACCTATCTGCGCGTCGGCGACCGGATCCCGCTGATCGGCGTCGGCGGCATCGATTCGGCGGAGGCCGCCTGGACCAAGATCCGGGCCGGTGCGCGCCTCGTCCAGCTCTACTCCGCCCTCGTCTACGAGGGGCCGGGGCTGGTCGGCACGATCAAGCGCGGCCTGAGCCAGCGGCTGCGGGCGGAGGGCCTGACGAGCCTCGCCCCGGTCGTCGGGCGGGACGCGGCCGCCCTCGCGCGGGACGCCTGACCCGGCCCCACGCCGTCGCACGGCCTCTTTGGTGGGCTCGGCGCTCCGGATCACCGCGGCTCCGCCTGACGATGACGGAGCAGGTCCCGTTCTGCGCGCCAGCGCCAGCGTCCGTGACATGATCCGGCGGCCGCGACGGGCATAGGGCTCGCGTCGCATTCGTCCTGCCGCCGCAACAACGGATCGGCCCTGAGACGGCGCGGGCGGGCTGTATGAACCGATCCGCCACGCGATTTCTTACCATGTGAATTTTGATGCAATGCACCAAAGTTCTATAAGTCACGCGGCACTCTGACCCAAATTCAGCTTTGAGCTATTCCAGGAACGGGCATCTTCTGGAGTCGAGTTAAATTGCCCTGCGTACGGCGAATGCCTCCCCCATCATCGGCCACGCATCAACTCGCATCTGCGAGATGTTATTTCCCGGTCACGGCATCTGAAACCGCTCACCCGCCAGGGGGCGAAGCGGCGGGCGCGGATCGTCGAAGACATCTCCCACATCGCGAAGACCGGGCTCACGGATGGATCGTTCGCAAGGCCTACCCAAGCGTTCTTCCGCCGCGGGCGGCTGGGGCGCGCTGAAGAGCTGCGGCAAGTTCCTGTTGGGGAGCCGGGCGCCGATCTCCGGCGCACGCGCCCTGCTCAGCGCCAACCAGCCCGACGGCTTCGATTGCCCCGGCTGCGCCTGGGGCGACCCGGCCCACGGCTCCTCGTTCGAGTTCTGCGAGAACGGCGTGAAGGCGGTCTCCTGGGAGGCCACCGACAAGCGCGCGACGCCGCGTTTCTTTGCCAAGCATCCCGTCTCGGAGCTGCGCGGCTGGACCGATTACGCGCTGGAGAGCGAGGGCCGCCTCACGCATCCGATGCGCTACGACGCCAAGACCGACACCTACCGCGCCGTGGAATGGGACGAGGCGTTCGCCGAGATCGGCGCGACCCTGCGCGGCCTCGACCATCCCGATCGCGTCGAGTTCTACACCTCCGGCCGCGCCTCGAACGAGGCGGCCTACCTCTACCAGCTCTTCGCCCGGGCCTACGGCACCAACAACTTCCCCGATTGCTCGAACATGTGCCACGAGGCGAGCGGCATCGCCCTCGTCCAGGCCATCGGCATCGGCAAGGGCACGGTGCTGCTCGAAGATTTCGAGAAGGCGGACGCGATCTTCGTCGTCGGCCAGAACCCCGGCACCAACCATCCGCGCATGCTGGGCGACCTGCGCCGGGCCGCCGAGCGCGGCGCACGGGTCGTGGTGCTCAACCCCGTGCGTGAGCGCGGGCTGGAGCGCTTCGCCGATCCGCAGAACAGCGTCGAGATGCTGCGCGGGGCGAGCCGCCCGATCGCCAGCCATTACTTCCAGCCGAAGCCCGGCGGCGACATGGCCGCCTTCCGCGGCATCGCCAAGGTCGTCTTCGCCCGCGACGCGGCGGCGATCGAGGCGGGCAAGCCCTCGCTCCTCGACCACGCCTTCATCGCCGCGCATACCAGCGCCTTCGCCGATTACCGCACGGCGGTCGAGACGACGGCGTGGGACGCGATCCTCGACCAGTCCGGCCTGACCCGTGAGGAGATCGAGACCGCGGCCGACGTCTATCTCGGCGCCGACAAGGTGATCGCGACCTGGGCGATGGGCGTGACCCAGCACCGCCACTCGGTGGCAACGATCCGCGAGATCGCCAACCTGCTGTTCCTGCGCGGCCATATCGGCCGACCGGGCGCGGGCCTGTGCCCGGTGCGCGGCCATTCCAACGTGCAGGGCGACCGTACGGTCGGCATCAACGAGAAGCCGCCCCTCGCGCTTCTCGAAGCGCTCGACCGCGAGTTCGGCCTCAATGTCCCGCGCAAGCACGGTCACAACGTCCTCGGTGCCATCGGAGCGATGCTCAACGGCTCGGCGAAGGCGTTCATCGGGCTCGGCGGCAATTTCGTGCGCGCGACGCCGGACACGCGGCTGGTGGAGAAGGCGCTCGCCGGCTGCGAACTCACCGTCCACATCGCGACTAAGCTCAACCACTCGCATCTCGTGCCGGGCCGGGTCGCCTACCTGCTGCCCTGCCTCGGGCGCACCGAGATCGACCGCAACAGCCGGGCCAAGGTCCAGATCGTGACCGTCGAGGATTCGATGAGCATGGTCCACGGCTCGGGCGGCATCAACAAGCCGGCCTCGCCACATCTGCGCTCGGAGATCGGCATCATCGCCGGCATGGCCGCGGCGACGGTGGGTTCGGAGCGGATCGATTGGGGCGCGCTGGCCGACGATTACGACCTCATCCGTGATCGCATCGAGCGGACGATCCCGGGGTTTTCCGGCTTCAACACCCGGGTGCGGCGGCCCCGCGGCTTCATGCTGCGCAATCTGGCCGCCGAGCGGGTGTTCGAGACCGCAACCGGACGGGCGGGCTTCTCCAGCGGGCCGCTGCCGGTGGCGACCGAGCACCAGCGCGCGAGCCTTCGGGGCGATACCTTCGTGCTGCAGACTTTCCGCAGCCACGACCAGTACAACACCACGATCTACGGCCTCGACGACCGCTACCGCGGCGTCTACGGCGAGCGCCGCGTCGTGTTCGCCAACCCGGACGACCTGGCCGAGCTGAAGGCGCGGGCGGGCGAGCGGGTCGATCTCGTCTGCGTCCATGCCGAGGACGGCGTCGAGCGGGTGGCGGAGGATTTCCGCCTCGTGCCCTTCGACATGCCGCGCGGCGCGCTCGCCGGCTACTACCCGGAACTCAACGTGCTGGTGCCGCTCTCGGCCTTCGGCGAGTTCTCGGATACGCCGACCTCGAAGTCGGTGCTGGTCCAGGTGCGGGCCCGCGCCGCCAATGATCTGGGCAAGGCTGCGTGAGCGAGGAAAAAGGCCGCGTGAGCGAGCCCGCTGCCGACGCCGAGACCTTTCTCGCCGCGACCGACACGATCGCGGCGCTGCGTCCCGAACTCAGCCTTCTGGAGGCCGGCATCCTCGCCGGCCTGCATCTCGGGCTGGCGGCCGACAGCCGGAGCTTCGCCCGCATCTTCGGCGTCGAGCACGCCCTGGTGCTGCGGGCGGTGGAAAGCCTGACCGCTGAGACCCTCATCACCGTGACGGCCCGTGACGGCCGCACCCAGCGCACCCGCTACGAGGTGAGCCCGGCGGGCAGCGCGGTGCTGACGGCGCTCGCCGCCTGATCCTCGACTCGCACGGCGACGATCAGGCCGTGCTCACCTGCCCGAACCGCTCGCCCAGCGGCAGTTCGATGGCGCAGCGCAGCCGCGTCTCACCGAGTTCGTAGTGCGTCTTGGCGTTGAGCGCGTAAGGCATCGCCTGCTCGATCAACTCGCGTCCATAGCCGCGCCGCGTCGGGCTCTGTTCCTCCCGCGGCCGGCTGATGCCCTCCTCGATCCACTCGATCAGCAGGTTTCCTCCGCCCTGGTCGTCGCGGTCGGCGCGCCATGTCACCGAGAGGCGGCCGTGCTCGGTCGTCAGGGCACCGTACTTACGGGCATTGGTGGCCAGTTCGTGCACGGCGAGCGCCAGGGTCTGCACCGACGCCTTGCGCAGGCGCACCGGCGGCCCGGCGATATGGATTCGATCGGCGAAGTCGCCGCCCCCGAGGGCGTCCAGCTCCGTTCGTATCAGGGTGCGCAGGGTGATCGGCTCCTGCTCCGAGCGCGACAGCAGCCCCTGAACCCGCGACAGGGCGGCGAGCCGGTCGTTGAACTGCTCGCGGAAGCGCTCCGTCGGACCGGTCTGCGCCATGGTCTGGTGGGCGATGGAGCGCACGACGCCGAGCAAGTTGCGGGTGCGGTGCTGCAACTCGGCGACGAGGATGGTCTGGCGCTCCTGCAGATCGTGCAGATCGTGGATGTCCATGGCGGCCCCGATCCACTGCGTGACCTGTCCCTCGGTGTCGAGGAGGGGCGCCTGCCGTACGAGGAACCAGCGATACTGCCCGTCATACCGGCGGATGCGCTGCTGCACCTCGATCAACCGCTGCTGCTCGCGTCCGGAGCGAAAGGCCTCGCTCACCGCGTCGCGGTCGGCGGGATGGATCGCTTCGAGCCAGCCGCCGGCCTGGGATTGCTGCAGGGTCTGGCCGGTATAGGCGAGCCAAGCCTCGTTGAGGGAGTTGTGCTGCCCGCTCTCGTCCGAGCGCCACAGCAGGACGGGGATGAGGCTCGCCAGGGTGCGAAAGCGTTCCTCGCTCTCGCGCAGGGCCGCGTTTGCGCTCTCGTCGCGAAGCCGCAGCATCTCGTTCTGCGCCGCCTTCCAGGCCGAGATTTCCTTGGTGGTGATGGCGACTCCGTCACCGAGCTTCACCGCGCACTGGAAGAACCAGCCGTCGAACTGCTCGTGGGCGTAGCGGCGCTCCGCGGTCGCGGGCTGGCCGGTTTCCGTGACACGCTTGAAGGTGTCGAAGATGCCTTCCTGTATCACGCCCGGATTGCGTTCGAGCAGGCTCTGGCCACCCACATCGCCGTAGCGGCTCGCCGAGGTCGAGTTGTTCAGGAGCCAGCGGAAATCGACGATCTCGCCCGCCGGATCGCGCACGGCCTTCAAGACCTGAATCATGTCCATGGAGCTGTCCATGGTCGCCTTGAGCAGGTCGCGGCTCGCTTGAAGCTCCGCCGTCCGCTCCTGGACCTGACGTTCCAGCTCGGCCCGGAAGCGCGCCTCGCTCTCGCGCAACGCCCGGTCGGACAGCACGCGGGCCGTACTCTCGACCAGGGTGACCAGAATGCCCGCGATTCGCTCCGCCTCGTCCCGCAACGGGCTGTAGGTCAGCGTGAACCACGCGTCTTCGAGGCGGCCCGACCGGACCAGCGGGTAGAGCGCGTCTTCGAAGGTGAACGTCTCGCCATTCCAGACCCGCTCGTAGATCGGCGCGGTGATGTGCCAGATCTCGGGCCAGCACGCGCGTGCCGGCTGACCCAGCCCGGCCGGGTGCTTCGATCCCATCAGGTCCCGGAAGTCGTCGTTGTAGACCTGGATCAGATCCCGGCCCCACAGCGCGATCATGGGGAAGCCGCAGCCGAGGATCAGGCTGATCGTGGCCCTGAGGCTCGGCGGCCAAGCGTCCGCCGCACCGAGCGCCGTCGCGGTCCAGTCATGCGCCCGGATCCGCTCGGCCATCTCGCCGCGGCGCGACTGCGCAGGTGGACTGTCGCTCCCATCCATCCCGCACCTTCGCACAGCTTTCTATAGCGTACTACGCAGACGCAGCGGGCAGCATCAACCGCAGTCGCGGCGATTTCATTACGGCATCTCCCGCCCGGGCACGAGATGGAACATATCGGCGCCGGACTTCTCTTTCATAAATCCTGGCCTGCCCCGATCGATACGCTCGGTCTACGCTATACTGAGGAGAGGCGCCGCATGACTGCGCGCGACCTGATGCAATCGGCCGCAGTGCGCATGCTTCAGAACGCTCGAAACGACCGGCCATCCTGAACGGGTTCCGCACCGCTCCCTTGGCGAGACCGGCACGTCGGAGGGCGTGGGTAGGGTTCGAACCAAGCAGCACCCCGGATCGTCAGAACCGTGCCGTGAGGAAGAGCCGCACATTGCGGCCCGGCAGCACGACCTCGTCCTTGCGGAAGGAGGCGGCATTGCGGATCACGTCGTCGAGGAGGTTCGTGCCGCGCAGGCCGAGCGTCACCTCGCTGAGACCGTGGACCGCCGGATTGAGCGAACGGCTGTAGGCGATCTCCGCCTTGAGGTCGTTGTAGCCCGGCGTCGGCGTTTCCAGCGTGCCCGTCTGCGTCTGAGCGAAGGCGTGCAGCAGGCTGAGTTGAGCGAACCAGCCGTCGGCCCGCAGGAAGACGCCCCCACCGACGCGGTGGGGCGGGATGCGCGGCACGAAGCGGCCGTCGTCGAACTGGGCGCGCACGAAATCGTACTGGGCGCTGATGCCGGCAAACCCGTCACCGACCGGCACGACGTCGATCTGGCTCGCAATCTCGGCGCCGGCGAAAGTGGCGCCGGCCTGCGAATAGGCGACCTGCCGCAGATCCCCGCCGCCGATGCCGCAACTGTCGAAGGTGTCGCCGCAGGTGAAGCCGGTCAGGCGCTTGTAGACGAAGCCGGTATAGCGGGTGACGTAGCCGGTCGCGTCGAGGCGGAACGGCCCCTCCGCCCGCCTTATCGCCACCTCGACGGTGCGGGCCCGCTCCGGCTTAAGGTTGGGATCGCCGATCTCGAAGGTCGCGGAGGCCTCGTGCGGACCGCGCGAGAACAGTTCGGGCGAAGTCGGCGCGCGCTCGACATAGGAGCCGGTCAGGCTCCCCACGAACCCGTGGGGCAGGTCCTGGAGCGCGCTGAGGCTCGCGCTTTTCGGGGCGAAGCGGCGGATGCGCCGCGATTCCACGGGCTCGTCGCCGGGGCCGTCGGGCAGGAAGTTCGAGGGGAACAGCGCCTGCGTGCCGGCGACGCGGTTGCCCTCGATGCGGCCCGCCGCCTGGAACCGCAGGCCGCCGCCGAGGGCCAGTTCCTCGAACAGGTAGGCGGCCTGCACCCGCGTGTCGGTCGGGCGCAACAGGCCCCCTTCCGCCCCCGAAATGCGGAGCTTGCGCCGGTCGGCCTGGAATCCGAGCTGGCCACTGAAGGTGCCGAAAGCGGTCTCGACCGGCACGTGGTCGAATTCGATCCGCCCTTCCGCCGCGCGGTTCTTGAACACCGCCTCGATCCCCTCGACGCCGTTGGCGTCGGTGCCGAACTCGTTGTGGCGGTAGTTCGAGCCGCCCGCCCAGAACCGGATCACCGCGAACGGCCCGTCCAGCGGCCGGTACTCGCCCCGGGCCTGGAGCTTGTCCTGCACCGGGTCGAGGCGGGTGCGCTGCGCCGCGGAGCTGATTCCAGGAATGCCGTAGACCGAATCGAAGTGGCTGAAGGACATCCCGACGAAGCCGCGGTCGAACAGGTAGGAGGTGCCGAAAGCGCCGCCCTGCGATTCGTTGAAGGAATTGCGCTGGATGCCGAGCGGCGTGTTGTAGTCGTCCGCCGCGCTCCGGAACGCATCGGCATGGACGGCAACGTTGCCGCTGCCGGCATCGACCGTGGCGGCGGCGTTGCGGCCATTGTCGACGGCCGAGTAGCCGGTGGTCACCCGTCCCGCGACGCCGCCGGGCGGAATACTCGTCGGGATGCGGTTGTTCTCGACCGAGACCACGCCACCGACGGCCTGGGAGCCGTAGCGCAGGCCCGCGGGCCCGCGGATCACCTCGATACGGTCGTTGATCAGCGGGTTGATCGGCACGGCGTGGTCCTCTCCCAGATCGGACATGTCCTGCACACCGGTGCCGTTCTCGAGGATGCGGACACGGTGGTTGTCGAGGCCGCGGATGATCGGCCGCGAGGCCGAGCCCGGCGCGAAGGTGGTCGCGGACAGGCCCGGCTTGTCGAACAGCGCCGCGCCAAGGGAGGTCGGCTGCGAGCGGGCGAGTTCGGCCCCGGAGACGACGGTGACCGTCGAGAACCGGTCGGTCACCACCGGC
The DNA here is from genome assembly GCF_026672325.1 of Methylorubrum sp. SL192. Taxonomy (NCBI): domain Bacteria; kingdom Pseudomonadati; phylum Pseudomonadota; class Alphaproteobacteria; order Hyphomicrobiales; family Methylobacteriaceae; genus Methylorubrum; species Methylorubrum sp. SL192. The sequence goes on along the minus strand of NZ_JAPPQV010000003.1, from coordinate 1,309,954 downwards.
AGGACGCCGACCGGGTCGGCCGGCTTCGGCGCCGGCCCCGCCGCCCCCGGACCCGCGCTTCGTGCCGGCTTGTCCGAGACGACGCTGATCTCGTCGAGGGCGACCTCTTCCGCCTGGATCGGCGAGACGACGAGGCCGGCAATGCCGATCCCAGCAAACGATCCGAACCACGGGCCAAGCCCATAGCGCTTTCTCGACATGAAACTTCAGCCTCGTAATTATAGCTGATGCTATAAGTTCGAGCGTAGCCGTTGTCGAGTCGGGGCAGGCCCCGAAACGCGAAAGCGCGCCGCCCTCGAACGAAGGCGGCGCGCTGGACAATCAGACGATGCAGGCGGCGGGTCGGCCGGTCAGTAAGCCTGCGGTTCGGGCTCGACGAGGATCTCGCGTTTGCCGGCGTGGTTGGCCGGTCCGACGAGACCTTCGGTCTCCATCCGCTCCATCAGCGAGGCGGCACGGTTGTAGCCGATCTGGAGACGGCGCTGGATGTAGGAGGTGGAGGCCTTCTTGTCCCGCAGCACCACGGCCACCGCCTGCTCGTAGAGGTCACCGCCCTCCCCGCCGCCGCCGAACTGGCCGGCATCGAAGACCGGACCATCCTCGGACGCAGGCCCCCCGGCCGGAATCTCGCCTTCCTCCGCCGTGACGGCTTCGAGGTAGGACGGCCGGCCCTGGCGCTTGAGGTGGGCAACCACGGTCTCGACTTCCGAGTCCGAGCAGAACGGCCCGTGCACGCGCGTCGTGCGCCCACCGCCAGCCATGAACAGCATGTCGCCCTGGCCCAGCAACTGCTCGGCGCCCATCTCGCCCAGGATCGTGCGGCTGTCGATCTTGCTCGTCACCTGGAAGGAGATGCGGGTCGGGAAGTTCGCCTTGATCGTGCCGGTGATGACGTCGACCGAGGGGCGCTGCGTCGCCATGATCAGGTGGATGCCGGCCGCACGCGCCATCTGCGCCAGCCGCTGGATCGCGCCCTCGATGTCCTTGCCCGCCACCATCATCAGGTCGGCCATCTCGTCGACCACGATCACGATGTAGGGCAGCGGGTTGAGGTCCATGACCTCGTCCTCGTAGACCGCCTCGCCGGTGGAACGGTCGAAGCCGGTCTGCACGGTCCGGGTCAGGGTCTCGCCGCGGGCGCGGGCCTCTTCGAGGCGCGCGTTGAAGCCGTCGATGTTCCGGACACCGACCTTGGACATCTTCTTGTAGCGCTCCTCCATCTCGCGCACGGCCCATTTGAGGGCGATGACCGCCTTCTTCGGATCGGTGACGACGGGGGAGAGCAGGTGCGGGATGCCGTCATAGACCGACAGTTCCAGCATCTTGGGATCGACCATGATGAGGCGGCACTCCTCCGGCTTGAGCCGGTAGAGCAGCGACAGGATCATGGTGTTGATGGCCACCGACTTGCCCGAACCCGTGGTGCCGGCCACCAGCAGGTGCGGCATGCGGGCGAGGTCGGCGATGATCGGCTCGCCGCCGATGTTCTTGCCGAGGCACAGGGCGAGCTTCTGCTTGGTCTCGACGAAATCCTCGGAGGCGAGAAGTTCGCGCAAGAACACCGTCTCGCGCTTGGCGTTCGGCAGTTCGATGCCGATGGCGTTGCGGCCGGGGACGACGGCGACGCGGGCGGAGACGGCGGACATCGAGCGGGCGATGTCGTCGGCGAGCGCGATCACCCGGCTCGACTTGGTGCCGGGGGCCGGTTCCAGCTCGTAGAGGGTGACGACGGGGCCGGGGCGCACGGCGAGGATGTCGCCGCGCACGCCGAAATCCTGCAGCGTCGCCTCCAGCATGGTTGCGTTCTGCTCCAGCGCCTCCGCCGAGACCTCGGAGCCGGGCGCCGCCTCACGGGGACGGGCGAGAAGCTCCAGGGCAGGCAGCCGGTACTCGCCGGCCTCCAGCCGGGGTTCGGCCGGACGCGGACGCGCCGCCGGGGCCTGCGGCAGCGGGCGGGAGACGCGGGTGGGTGGCTCGTCGGCGGTCGTCTCCGCCCCGGCGGCACTCGGCGCGGGGCGCTGGGGGACGGCACGGGCGGGCGCTTCGTCCGAATCGTCCTCTTCCGAGTCGAATTGCGGCTCGCGGCGGCCCGAGACGTCGGCCCGCTCGCGGGCCTGCGGCGCCCAGGGTGCCTCGTCCGAGTCGGCGAAGGCGCGGCGCGCGGCGAGTGCGGGCGAGGCGCCGGCATAGGCCAGCCCCTCCGCCTCGTCGGCCGGCGCCTGCCAGGATTCGAGCCGGGTGCGCAGCGAGGCGCGGCCGCGCATGACGGCTTGCGCGAGCGCGCCGAGCGACAGGATGCCGAGGCTCGGCTCGTCGGCATCGTGGCGCTCCTCGTGGGTCGAGGCCCGGCCGGAACGGGGCGCCGGGCGTGCGGCGCCGTAGGGTCCCTCCTCGTCCTCCTCGAAGTCCGGCTTGGTCACGCGGCAAGCGGCGGTGAGGCTGAGGATGGCGGAGGCCGCGAACAGGAAGCCGGCGAAATGCGCCAGCGGCCCGACCAGCATCCGCGTGCCGGCGAGCAGCGCGTCGCCCGCGACGCCGCCCATGCCGGTGGGCAGGGGCCAGCGATCCGTCGGCGGCAGGGCACTCGCGACCGCACTTGCGCAGAGAACGCCGACGAACCACAGAACGATGCGCAAGCCGCCATGCGGCAGGTCGCGCTCGCGCATCAACCGCACGCCCCACAGGGCAGGAGGCAGTGCGAGCGCGATCGAGCCGAGCCCGAGGAGTTGCATGGCAAGGTCTGCCACGACGGCTCCGGGACGACCGAGCACGTTGTGCGCCCGTTGGTCGGTGGCGTGGTTGAGGCTCGGGTCGTTGATCGACCACGTCGCCAGGGCGACGGTCAATGCGACCGCGCCGGTGAAAAGAATCAGGCCGCCGCACTCCGTCAGCCGCTTGGCCAGGAACGGCCTCAGGCTGTCGACGAAGGTGTCGTAGGGCGACGCGGAACGGCGAAGGGAACGCATGCGCAGACCGGTCCGGTGTCAACGATCCGGTAAGGCTAATGCGGGGCGGTTAACGCGGGGCTAAGTCTGCGCCGCAAAGCGGTGGACCGTCGGCGGCCGGGGTCCGGGCCAGGGTGCCGCCCGAAATGCAGGAAGCCCCGGATTTCTCCGAGGCTTCCCAAAGCAAGGTGGTGTCCCGCCGGCGAACCGGCGCGGATCTCAGAAGGTGAAGCCGGTCTCCATGAGGTAGCGCTCCTGCGAGCGCTTGGTGCCGTCGCGGCCGAAGCCGAAGCCGGGGGTCACGTCGTAGGCCTGGACGGTCGCGAACTCGCCGCGGAGGAAGTAGCGATCCCAGGTGAAGGTCGGGGTGATCGTGAACGAGAAGGCCGAGCTGCCCGGACCGTAGAGGACGCTGGTGCCGCCGCGGCCGGTGACCACGCCCCGCGTGCCCGACTGCTCGATGTATTCGAGGCGGCCGGCGAGCGCGAAGTTGTCGGTGAAGGTGTAGCCGGCCAGCAGCGTGCCGCCCCAGGTCTCCGCGCCCTCGATCGGGGAGAAGTACCCCTCCTTGCGCGCGACGTTTGTGTACTGGAAGTACGGCGAGATGATCCACGGCCCGTTGGCGTAGGTGTAGTTCACGCTGATGATGCTGCTGTTCTGCAGCGAGTTGATCGTCGCGAACTGGAAGCGCGGGCTGCGGGTCGAGGCGTCGAAATCGCTGAAATGCGTGCCGCCGTTGATGCCGATCGTGTTCGCGTCGTTGAGCTTGTAGGTGGCAAAGCCCGTCACCCAGTTCAGCTCACCCGAGTAGAAGCCGTCGGTCACCGCGAGCGCGGCCGCGAACGGGCCGTTGGCGTAGTTCACCTGGACGCCGTGGTTGATGAAGTTCTCCTGGTTGAACAGCAGACCGCGGGAGATGTTCAGGTTCTGGTAGGTGAACAGCAGCTCGGAGCCGATGTTGGTGAACATCCGACCGGCCTGGATCGACCACTCGTCGTTGATCTGCCACTTGCCGAAGGCCACCGGGATCGGGCCGAACAGCGATTCGGTCTGCTCGAACGCGGAGTAGAGCGGCAGGCCGAGCGCCGGGATCGAGTACAGGCCGGCATGGACGTAGAATTGCAGCGGGCCGTCGGCCTTCTGGATCCACCCCTGGAGGTTCGAGAAGTCGACGCGGCCGAAGCGGTCCTGCTCAGCGCTGGGCGAGAGGATGCCGAAGGCGTTGGTCTGGGTGTAGGCGAAGCCGGTGACCGCGCCGCCGACATAGATGTCGCCCAGTCCCGTCACGATGCAGGCCGGGTTCGGGTTCGCCTTGATGAGACCGCCGAAGGTCGGGGTGGAGATCGCAGCCTTACAATGCTCCTCGACGATGACGGGCGCCGACTTGGCGGCGGGCATATCTGCGGCGAGGACTGGCAACGCGTTGATGCTCAGGGTGGAAAGCACCGCGGTCGCGGCCAGAAGCTTTGTTTTGATTGTCATTGTAGTCAGCCCCACATTCGATACGGCCAAGGTGCCGAACTCGCCGCCGCGCCGCAAAATGAAGTTTTGCGCAAGTGCCTATTTTTTGGGCGTTTTTGACCTATATCAACCTGAGGGCGGAGAATGTTGCGCGAAAGCAACATCTTTTGAGGCGCACAAAACTGCACATTCGCCTCAAAACTGGATGCAATCTTTACGTTTTGTTGACTAAGCCGGCCGCCAAGCCCCGGAGCAACAAGGTGGAAGACGGCCCGGCATCACCCACACCGCACAAAAAAGGCCCCGGCGAATCACCGCCGAGGCCCTGATTCAGGATGCCTGCCGAGACGGCAGGCCCTCACTCAGTAGTTGTAGGCGCGCTCGCCGTGGTCGGCGATGTCGAGGCCCTCGCGCTCTTCTTCCTGCGTCACGCGCAGGCCGATCGTCAGATCGACGAGCTTGTAGAGGATCGCCGAGCCGATGCCGGACCACAGGATGGTGAAGCCCACCGCCTTCGCCTGGATGATGACCTGGGCGGCCATGTCGTAGGCACCGACGGTCAGCTCACCGGGCTTGGTGGTGTAGTCGGGGATGCCGGCGCCGCCGAGATCGGGCGAGACCAGGATACCCGTGGCGATGGCACCGAGGATGCCGCCGATGCAGTGCACGCCGAACACGTCGAGGGAGTCGTCGTAGCCCAGTGCGTTCTTCACGGTGGAGCACATCACGAAGCAGATCGCGCCCGCGGCGAGACCCAGAACGATCGCGCCCATTGGGCCGGCAAAGCCGGCGGCCGGGGTGACGGCGACGAGGCCGGCAATGGCGCCCGAGAGCATGCCGAGGAGCGAGGGCTTACCCTTGGCGGCCCATTCCACGAACAGCCAGGAGACGGCAGCAGCGGCGGTGGCAACGAAGGTGTTGATCATCGCCAGACCCGCGGCGCCGTTGGCTTCGAGGTTCGAGCCGGCATTGAAGCCGAACCAGCCGACCCAGAGCAGCGAGGCGCCGATCGTGGTCATGGTCAGCGAGTGCGGGGCCAGCAGGTCGCGGCCGTAGCCGATGCGCTTGCCGAGCATCAGGCAGCCGACGAGGCCGGCGATGCCTGCGTTGATGTGCACGACGGTGCCGCCGGCGAAGTCGAGGGCGCCCCACTTGAAGAGCATGCCGGCATCGCCGAGCACCGCGTCGTACTCGGCCTTGGCCGCTGCGTTGGCCTCGCCACCGGCGGCGGCGAGCTTGCGGGCCGCGTCGGCGAAGACGTCCGGACCGCCCCAGTACCAAACCATGTGGGCCATCGGGAAGTAGATCAGCGTGACCCAGAGGATCGTGAACACGACCAGCGCCGAGAACTTCATCCGCTCGGCGAAGGCGCCGACGATGAGGCCGGGGGTGATCATCGCGAACGTCATCTGGAAGCAGATGTAGACGTATTCGGGGATCACGACGCCGTTGGAGAAGGTGGCCGCCACCGAGTTGGCGTCGACGCCCTTGAGGAAGGCCTTCGAGAAGCCGCCGACGAAGTCGTTGAGGCCGCCGCCATTGGTGAAGGCGAGGCTGTAGCCGTAGGTCACCCACAGCAGGCAGACGATCGAGGCGATCGCGAAGATCTGGGTCAGCACCGAGAGCATGTTCTTGGTGCGCACGAGGCCGCCGTAGAACAGGGCGAGGCCGGGCACGGTCATCAGCAGGACGAGGATCGCCGAGAGCAGCATCCACGCCGTGTCGCCCTTGTTGGGCACCGGTGCGGCCGCGGTGACGGCGGGCTCGACCGCCGGCGCCTGCGCGAGCGACGGCTCGACGAAGAGGAGGCCAAGGGCGGCTCCTCCCAGTCCGAGCGCGAGAAGATTACGAAGTTTCATGGACAAGAAGCTCCAGATCGCAGTGCGTCGAGCGCTGAGGAGAATGGGTGGGCGGCGCGGCCGGGCGCGTTCCGCCGGAACGGGTGAAGAGCTGTCAGGGCATCGAAGAGGAAAGCGATGCGGGACAGAGTGTCAGAGCGCGTCCGCGTCGGTCTCACCGGTCCGGATGCGAACCGCCTTCTCCAGCGGCATCACGAAGATCTTGCCGTCGCCGATCTGGCCGGTGCGGGCGGCACCCGCAATCGCGTCGATCACGCTCGTCACGAGGTCGGCGGCGACCGCTACCTCGATCTTGAGCTTGGGCAGGAAGCTCACGGCATACTCGGCACCGCGGTAGATCTCGGTGTGACCCTTCTGCCGGCCGTAGCCCTTGACCTCGGTCACGGTCAGGCCGTGCACGCCGATGCCGGTCAGAGCGTCGCGAACCTCCTCCAACTTAAACGGCTTGATGATCGCCATCACGATTTTCATGGGCGGCGCCCCCTTTGTCCTGTCGTCTCACCGCCGGCCGCGCACCGGCCGAGACCCAGCGGTTCCGCGGGGATCGGAATGACCCCGCAGCCGGGCGCCCTCATTCAAGGACCGTGCCAAGCGGAACCATTTCCACTTTCGCAGCGCTGCCCAGAACGTGAGCGAGCCGTGGCGCCCCATCGCGCAGCGTGGCCGCAAATAATGCACAAAAGATCAGCATAAAGTACTTTTGTGCGGCAGAATGCGCGCGAACCGGCTCGCTTCAGCTGCGCCGGGAGCGGATCAGCCCTTCCTGTGCAACGGAGGCGACGAGCCGCCCTTCCTCGTCGTGGAACGTGCCGCGGGCAAAGCCCAGAGCGCCCGACGCGCTCGGGCTATCCTGCGAATAGAGCAGCCAGGAATCGGCCCGGAACGGGCGGTGGAACCACAGGGCGTGGTCCAGACTCGCCGACTGGATCTCGGGGTCGAACACCGTGCGGCCGTGGGGGATCAGCGTGGAATCGAGCAGCGTCATATCCGAGGCGTAGGCCAGCACCGCCCGGTGCACCGCCGGATCGTCCGGCAGAGGCTTCGTCGCGCGCATCCAGACATGGTAGCGCGCGGGCCTCGGGCTGCGGTCGCGATAGCGCTCGGTCTCGACCGGCCGCAGCTCGATCGGCCAAGCCTGGGTGAAATAGGCGAGCATCGGCTCGGGCACGATGCTGCCGCCGTCCCGGACGAGGGTCCGCGCATCCACCAGCGCGCCCGGTCCCGGCACGTCGGGAAGACCGGCGGCGTGATCGACGCCCTCCTCCGTGACGTGGAACGAGACCGACATGGCGAAGATCGCCCGGCCCTTCTGGATCGCCTTGACCCGGCGGGTGGTGAAGCTGCCGCCGTCGCGGATGCGCTCGACCTCGTAGACGATCGGCACCGCCGGATCGCCGCCGAGGAGGAAATAGGCGTGCAGGGAATGGGGCGGGCGGGGCGCCTCAACCGTGCGGGAGGCGGCCACCAGCGCCTGCGCCACGACCTGCCCCCCGAACACCCGCGGCCAGCCGATTCGCGGGCTGATCCCGCGGAACAGATCGGTCTCCAGGCGCTCCAGATCGAGGATCGCGAGGAGCGCATCGACGGGGTCGGGCATGGCGGCTTCGCTGCGGCTTTCGAACGAGGAGGGGCGGACGGCCTGACCCGCGCGGCGGCACCGCGGAGGCCCGGAGGCACCGTCGGCACGGGCCGGAGAGTGATGAGGCGGGCGGCGCGGGTTGTGAAGGCCTGTCCGGTGCGAAGGTCTGGCCGGTGCCTGCGTGCCGCGGAGCCGGCCGAAGCCGCCGATTGTCCGGAAAGCTTCACAGGACTGTTGTGGAGCGGCGCTAGCGAGGGGCCGGGGCGGAAACGAGCCGAAACCGTGCCTCCGGACCGTGATCGCCCCTCCCGGGGCGGTCGGGATCGGCGTGCGGGTTCGGCCCCGGGCGAACCCCTTCGCTTCGCAGCACGCGGCAGCCGCGACAGGGCTGCTCTGCCGCCTGGAGACGTACCATGGCCACGAGCCTTGCCGCCGGTGACATCGCCATCGTCGGGTACGATGCGGACAACCCCGACGATTTCGCTTTCGTCGTCCTGCGGGACATCGAGGCCGGCACAGCCATCAGCTTCACGGATAACGGCTGGAGTTCGAGCGGCAACGCACTTCGCACCAGCGAGGGCACCTACACCTACACGGCGCCGACGGCCGTTGCGGCCGGCACCGTGATCCACCCGACATCCGACGGCAGCGCGGGCGGCCCCGACAGCCCCGTCTACACGTCGGCCCTCGCCCCGAACTTCTCGTTCAGCACCGACGGCGACCAGATCCTGGCCTATCAGGGCTCCGACGCGACCCCGACCTTCCTGTACGCGATCAACTTCGCCGACGGAGCAACCGGCTTCGCGGCCAACGGCACGAACGCCAACACCTCGGCACTGCCGCCGGGCCTCGTCCTCGGGCAGACCGCCGTCGCGCTGGGCGCCGACAATGGCCGCTACGCCGGCACCCTCTCGGGCACCCGCGACGGGCTCCTGACCGCGATCGGCGCCGCCGGATCCTGGTCCCAGAGCGACACGGTCCGCATCGGCGCCCCCGGCTACAGCGCTTTCACGATCACCGCCGCCCCGACCATCCCGGCCCTGTCGATCGACGACGTCCAGGTGGCCGAGGGCGATACCGGCACCCGGCAGCTGACCTTCACAGTCTCCCTGAATGCGCCAGCCCCCTCGGGCGGCGTCAGCTTCGACATCGCGACCGCCGACGGCAGCGCCACCGCCGGCAGCGACTACGTCGCCCGGGCCCTTACCGGCCAGTCCATCGCGGCCGGCCAGACCGCCACGACCTTCACGGTGGACATCCTCGGCGACACGGTGATCGAGCCGACCGAGACCTTCTCGGTCACGGTCTCGAACGTCCGGGGCGCCACGGTGGCCGACGGCCAGGGCACCGGCACCATCATCAACGACGATACCGGCCCGCGCATCGGCGGCACCGCGATCTTCGAGGCGGCCCCCTCGCTCCAGGGCGTCTCCGGCGCCACGGCCACGGCGCCCCCGGTGCCCACGAACGCGCTTCAACTGGTGCGGCTCGGCGCCTACGCCGCCACCAACGATCCGGCGACGTCGACAGCCCCCAACGCGGAGGTGGTGGCCTACGATTCCGGCACGGGCCGCCTCTACATTCAGAACACCGCCGAGAACCGCATCGAGATCGCCTCGCTCGACGCCACCGGCGCCCTGAGCAAGGCCGGCGAGATCCTACTGTCCGGCCTCGAGCAATACGGTGCGGTGAACTCGGTCGCGGTCTTCAACGGCCTCGTGGCGGTCGCCTACGCCAACGCGGCTGGCGACGCGCCGGGCCGGGTCGCCCTGTTCGATGCCGACGGGACGCTGCTGCGCTCGCTGACCGTCGGCGTCGGCCCGGACCAGATCGTGTTCACACGCGACGGCAGCCGGATCCTCGTCGCCAACGAGGGCGAGCAGGCGAGCGCGACCAGCAACCCGGTCGGCGGCGTCTCGATCATCGACGTCTCGGGCGGTGCGGCCAACGCCGCCGTCACGGCGACCGTCGGCTTCGAAGGGCTCGACGGCAGCGAGGCCACCCTTCGCGCGCGCGGCCTCGCCCTCAAGCCGGGCACCGGCGCGGCGGCCGACATCGAGCCCGAATACATCGCGATCTCCCCCGACGACCGCTTCGCCTACGTCACCCTGCAGGAGGTGAACGGCGTCGCGATCATCGATCTCACCAATCCCGGCACGGCTCCCATCGCGATCCAGCCGCTCGGGTCGGTGAACCATTCGCTGGCCGGAAACGAGTTCGACGCCTCCGACCGCGACGGGCCCGCCAACCCGCAAGGCACCGGCACGCCCTCGATCCGCATCGCGGCGACGCCCGCCAACGCCCCGATCTACGGCCTGCTTCAGCCGGACGCGGTGGCGAGCTTCTCGACGGGCGGCGCGACCTACTTCGTCACGGCCAACGAGGGCGACCAGCGCGTCATCGGCGGCGGCGACGACACGGGCGATGTCGCCCGCCTCAGCAGCATTGCCAACAGCCGCCTGACCCCGGAGCTTCAGGCGCTGAAGGCCGACCCGGCCTATGCCCGCCTCAACGTCCTGCTGCGCACGGGCGACACCGACGGCGACGGCGTGATCGACCAGCTCCACACGCTGGGCGGGCGCGGCATCTCGATCTTCCGCCAGAACCTCGACGGCACGATCACCAAGGTGCGCGAGACCGGCGGCGAATTCGAGAAGATCTTCGCGCAGATCGCGCCGGAGCGGTTCAACAACGATCAGGTCACCGGCAACACGCCGGACGACCGCTCGGACAACAAGGGCCCCGAGCCTGAAGGCATCACGATCGGGACGGTCAACGGGCGGATCTACGCCTTCGTCGGCCTGGAGCGGCAGAGCGGCGTCATCGTCTACGACGTGACCGACCCGGCCAACGCGGCCTACGTCTCCTACGTCCCGCCCCAGCCCGGCGCGACCACCGATCTCGGCCCGGAGGTGCTGACCTTCATCGCCGCCGACCGCAACCCGACGGGCACGCCCCTTCTCGTCAGCGCCAACGAAGTCGCCAACGGTGGCGCGGTCGTCTACGCGGCCCTGCCCCAGGGCTTCACGCAGGAGGTCGCTTTTTCCGCGAACTCGCTCGCCGTGAGCCGGGCGGAGGGCGACACGGGCGAGACCGTGTTCACCTTCACGGTCGAGCGCAGCAACGGCACGCTGGGCGCCGTCACCTTCACCGCCGAGATCACCGGCAGCGGTGCGAACGCGGCCGACGGAAGCGACTTCGCCGGTGCCCTGCCGCTGTCGGTGACGGGCACGATCGCCGCCGGCGCCGCGTCTGCAGAGGTGAGCGTCCGCGTCCAAGCGGATGCCGTGCCGGAGGCGGACGAGACCTTCGCCCTGACCCTGCGCAGCGCCAGTTCGAACCAGCCCGGCATCGCGGCGGCGGTGCGCCCGGCGGCGGGCACCGCGACGGGCACGATCGTCAACGACGACACGAGCCTGATCTCGGCGGTGCAGGGGGCCGGCGCGGCGAGCCCGCTGGTCGGCCGGACCGTCACGGTCGAGGCGATCGTCGTCGGCGACTTCCAGAACGGCGACGCCGACGCCAAGCGCAACCTCGGCGGCTTCTACCTGCAGGAAGAGGCGGCCGACCAGGACGGCAACCCGCTGACCTCGGAGGGCGTCTTCGTCTTCGAGGGCACCGGCAACCGCCTCGTCGATGTCAACGAGGGTGACCGGGTGCGCGTCACCGGCACCGTGACCGAGTTCAACGGCGAGACCCAGATCGCGGTCTCGAACGCCGCGGCGATCCAGGTGGTCCGCGCCGGTGCGCTGACGCCGGCCGAGGTCAAAGCCGCGGCGGTCGCCGTCGAACTGCCGGCGGCGGGGGTCATCGGCACCGGCACCACCGCGCAGCCCGATCTGGAGCGCTACGAGGGCATGCTGGTCCGCTTTGCCCAGACCCTCTCGATCACCGAGCAGTTCAACCTCGACCGCTTCAACGAGATCCGCCTCGCCGCCGGCGGCCGGACCGAGACCTTCACCAACGCATTCGAGCCGAACGCGGCGGCCTACGCCGCCTATCTCGCCCAGACGGCGGCGCGCTCGATCACCTACGACGACGGCCTCAACACCCAGAACCAGCCGGTCGAGAATCTGGACGGCTTCGGCCCGGTCTATGCCACCGCGACGGCGCCGCGCATGGGCGACACCGTGACCGGGCTCACCGGCACCCTCGGCTTCGGCCCGGCCGGCGCCTACCGCGTGCGGGCCATCGACGACGGCGACAACCGCTTCGTCACGGCCAACCCGCGCCCCGCCGAGCCCGACCCGGTCGGCGGCACGCTCAAGGTCGGCAGCCTCAATGTCCTCAACTACTTCACCACCCTCGACACCGGTTCGGCCGCCCGCACGGCGATCGGTCTCGAGCCGCGCGGCGCGAACTCGCCGGAAGAACTCGCCCGGCAGACCGAGAAGCTCGTCACGACGCTGATCGGCACCGGGGCGGACGTGCTCGGCCTGACCGAGATCGAGAACCAGTTCCGCCCGGGCGACCCCGGCAACGCGCTGGAATACCTCGTCGGCCAGCTCAACCTGCGCGCGGGCGCCGGCACCTACGCCTCCATCAATCCGGGCGCGCAGCTCGACCAAGGCCAGTTCCTCGGCGGCGACGCGATCGCGGTCGGCTTCATCTACAAGCCGAGCAAGGTCAGCGTGGCGATGAACACCACGATCGAGCGGCTCGACGACACGGACGTGGCGGCCTTCAACCCGGCCTTGCTGCAGCAGAGCACCCTCGGGCACCTCTTCAACGGCGCGAACACCAGCCGGGCCGCGCTCGCGGTCACCTTCAACGAGACCGCCACCGGCGAAGACTTCACCGCAATCATCAACCACTTCAAGTCGAAGGGCGGCACCGGGACCGGCGCGGATGCCGACCAGGGCGACGGCCAGGGCGCCTGGCAGCAGCAGCGCGAACTCGCGGCCACGGCTTTGGCGCAGTGGGTCTCGATGCGGCCGACGGGCACCCAGGACAGCGACACGCTCCTGCTCGGCGACTTCAACGCCTACCTCAAGGAGGACGCGCTCGACATCCTCAAGGCAGCTGGGTTCACCAACCTCGCCGAGGACCGTCTCGCCAACCCGTATTCCTACGTCTTCGACGGGGCCTACGGCGCCCTGGACCACGCCCTCGCCAGCGCGAGCCTGAACCAGCAGGTCAGCGGCGTCACCGAGTGGCACATCAACGCCGACGAGGCGGACGCGATCGACTACAACCTCGATTTCGGCCGCTCGCCCATCTCCTTCGACGGCCGCTCGCCCGCGCGGGAATCCGACCACGATCCCGTCCTCGTCGGCCTGCGCCTCGACCAGACCGCGCCGGTCCTCGTCGCCTCGATGCCGGCCGACGACGCCGCGCGGGTGGCGGTGAACGCCGACATCGTCCTGCGCTTCAGCGAGGCGGTCCGGGCCGGCACCGGCAGCATCACCCTCACCGACGGCGCCGGCGACCTGCGCACCATCGCGGTCTCGGACACTGCGCAAGTCACGATCGCGGGTGACACCGTGACGATCAACCCGAGCGCCGATCTGCGGCCCGGGACCGCCTACGACGTGATCGTGCCGGCCGGCGCCTTCACGGACGCGGCCGGCAACGCCTCCGCCGCCATCCCCCAGAACCGCCTCGACTTCACCACTGAGCAGGCCAAACCGATGACCTACACGCTCCAGATCCTGCACGCCTCGGACTGGGAGGGCGGGCTGCTCGCGACCCAGCGCGCGGCGAACTTCGCGGCCATCGTCGATCGGCTCGAGGATACGACGCCGAACTCGATCACGCTCTCGACCGGCGATGCCTGGATCCCGAGCCCGTTCTACATCGCGGGGGCCGACCCGCAGATGGCGGCGACCTATAACGGCGTCTACAACCAGTTCTATGGGCTGTCCGGCGCCGGCGCCTACGGCCGGCTCGCGGCCTCCCCCGGCCGGGCCGACATCACCATCCAGAACATCGTCGGCGTCCAGGCCGCGGTGTTCGGCAATCACGAGTTCGATGGCGGGCCGACGGAGGTCGCCAACATCATCGGCGCCAATCTCGGCGCCGCGGCGGGTGCTGCCGACGACACCTGGCTCGGCGCGCTCTTCCCCTACATGTCGGTCAACCTCAACTTCTCCCGCGAGGCCGCCCTGTCCGGCCTCGTGCACCGCGACGGTGACGGCGCGACCTTCGCCCAGACCGGCCCGACCTCGACCCAGACCGGCACCGGCGCGGACAAGATCGCCCGCTCGACGATCCTCGTCGAGAACGGCGAGCGGATCGCCGTCATCGGCGCGACGACGCAGATCAACCCCCTGATCAGCACACTCGGCAACGTCACGGTCGACGGGTTCACCGGCCGCGACGAGATCGCGCTGCTGGCGAGCCAGATCAACGCCGAGGTCGACCGGGTGCTCGCGGCCAATCCCGGCCTCAACAAGGTGATCGTCGGCACGCACCTGCAGCAGCTCGCCAACGAGCAGGCGCTGGCCCCGCTCCTGCGCAACGTCGATGTGCTGATCGGCGGCGGCTCCCACACCCTGCTCGCCGATGCCGACGACCGGCTGCTGTCCGGCGACCGGGCGGGCGGCGGCTACCCGCAATTCTTCACCAACGCCAGCGGCCAGACCCTAGCCCTGGTGAACACCGCCTCCGAATACTCCTATGTCGGCCGCCTCAACGTCACCTTCGACGACCAGGGCCACGTCATCCGCGACTCGATCAACTCGGCCACCTCCGGCGCCGTCGCGGTGGACGACACCACGGTGACGCAGCTCTACGGCTCGACCTCCGCCGCCTTCACGCCCGGCTCCAAGGGCTTCCTCGTGCAGCAGGTGATCGAGGGCCTCGACGTCAACAACGACGGCATCCAGGAGACCGCGGGCATCGCCGACATCATCCGCCAGCAGGACGGCAACATCCTCGGCCGCTCCAGCGTGTACTTGGAAGGCCGCCGCGGCGAGGTCCGCACGGAAGAGACCAACCTCGGCAACCTCACGGCGGATGCCAACCTCTGGTACGCCAAGCAGTTCGACGGGGCGGTCGCAGTCTCGATCAAGAACGGCGGCGGCATCCGCGACTCGATCGGCTCGTTCTCGACGACCGGCGGCAGCACGGCGGAGCTTCCCCCGGCCGCCAACCCGGCGGCGGGCAAGGCGGCGGGCGACATCTCGCAGCTCGACGTCACCAACTCGCTGCGCTTCAACAACGCGCTCGCCATGGTCACGGTCACCGCCTCCGAGCTGGAGCGGGTGCTTGAGCACGCCGTCTCCTCGGCCGCTCCGGGTGCCACGCCCGGCGCGTTCCCCCAGATCGGCGGGATCAGCTTCTCGTTCGACGCGACCCGGCAGGCCCAGACCGTGGACGTCAACGGCACCGTCACCCGCGAGGGGCAGCGGATCATTTCGGCGGCGATCGTCGACGCCGACGGCTTTCTCATCGACACCCTGGTGCAGGACGGCCAGCTCGTCGGCGATGCGAACCGGAGCATCCGCGCGGTGACCCTCGACTTCCTGACCACCGGCACGAGCACGGCCCCGGGGCTCGGCGGCGACAACTACCCCTTCCCGGCCTATGGCGAGAACCGGGTGGCGCTGAGCAGCGCCGCGCCGGCCTCGCTGCCCAACGCCGCGACTTTCGCGGCCCAGGGCAGCGAGCAGGATGCGCTCGCCGAGTACCTCAAGGCGTTCCACAGCGTGACGCCCTTCGCGCAGGCTGACACGGCGCCGGCGGCCGACGCGCGGATCCAGAACCTCGCTGCCCGCTCCGACAGCGTGCTCGCCCGCGGCGTCAGCCGGACGGGAGCCGACGGCAACGACGTGCTGCAGGGAACGCCCTTCGCCGACCGCCTCTTCGGCGGCGCGGGCGACGACATCATCGTCAACAGCGCGGGCGACGACGTCCTGTCGGGCGGGCGCGGCAACGACACGCTGGTGTTCAACACGAGCTTCGCGTCGGTCACCGTCACGGAGGCCGGCAGCCTCACGGCCACCAGCGGACCGGATGGCCGCGACCTCGTCAGCGGCTTCGAGCGCTACCTGTTCTCCGACGCCACGATCGTGGTGAACGACGGCAAGCCGCTCGTGGACGACCTGTTCTACCTGTCCCGCAACAAGGACGTGTTCCAGGCCGGCCAGGACGCCGACGCGCACTACGCCCAATACGGTGCCCGCGAGGGCCGCGACCCGAATGCCTTCTTCTCGACCAAGGGCTATCTGGCGGCCAATCCCGAGGTGAGAGCCTCCGGGGCGAACCCGCTCGACCAGTACGAGCAGGCCGGCTGGAAGGAAGGCCGCGATCCGGGCGTGCGCTTCGACAACGAGTTCTATCTCGCGGCCAATCCCGACGTGAAGGCCGCCGGCCTGAACCCGCTCGCGCACTACCTTGCCAATGGCCAGGCCGAGGGCCGCGCGATCCACGACGCCGTCGGACGCAGCGGGGACATCCGCGGCGGCTTCGACGCGGAATACTACCTGCTCGCCCATGCCGATGTCGCGCAGGCGGCCGGGACCACGGACACCTTCGCCTTCGCTGCCCGCCACTTCGAGCAGTACGGCTGGAAGGAGGGCCGCAACCCGAACGCGGTGTTCGACACCAAGGGCTATCTGGCCGCCTACGGCGACGTGAAGGCGGCGGGCCTCAACCCGCTCACCCATTACGAACAGTACGGCTGGAAGGAGGGCCGCGATCCCTCCGCCTCCTTCGACTCCTCGACCTACCTCTCAACCTATACCGATGTCGCGGCGGCCAAGATCGACCCGATGCAGCACTTCCTGCAAGACGGGCTCTACGAGGGCCGCTCGACCTTCGCGGACGGCACTTTCGGCGGAGGCACCCTCGGCTGAGGCCGCCCCGTCCCGGTCGGACCGCGCCCCCGGCGCGGTCCGAAGGCCGTATCCGCCAAGCCCCACGGCATTCGAACGAACGCCCCATCAGCGCACTGCGCCGAGCGGCCTCACCGCGCCTCTGGCCACGCGCAACACCGCGGCGCCTCGCTATTGTCCTTGCTGGCGGGTCACGAGGGTGCGGTTGGGCGCGACCTCGCCCTTGTCCTGCCAGATCGGCACGATCAGCCGCGCCCAGCCCCGCGTCTCCTGGCCGCCGTAATGACGCTCCGCGACATCGCGGGTGATGTAGGCCTGAACGTTGACCGGCCCGAAATTGTAGCCGACCAGCCCGCCGACCGCGAGTTGGCTCTGGCGCCGGTAGCCCGCCACGTTGCCGACCGGCAGATCGGTCGAAGCATAGGCCACGGGACCGAATTCGAACTTACCGAATCTCTTCGTCGCGGTGAGATCGATGTTGAGATAGTCGGGAAAGGCCCGCGTGCCGTTCAGGGCACGGTCGGTGAGGAAGTGACCGTAGAGCAGGTTCGCGGTCAGATTGTAGCCGTTCCCGGTGTAGCTCACGGCGAACCGGTGCGAGAGCGAGCCCTCCTGAGGGCCGAAGCGGGTGGAATTCGGGACATAGCCGCCCAGGAAATAGCTGACGCCGACATCGTTGCCGAGGTTCCAGGCGAGCTGCGTCGCGTACAGGCTCTGGCCCAGGCCGGTGGACGAGGGAGCCCCCCGCGCACTCGCCGAGACGGCGGAGCGGTTGAAGACGATGAATTGCAGCCGCGCGCCGAGAACGGACCACGGGGTCGACAGGGCGAAGGTCGCCGTGTTGACGTTGAGATCCGACGAAGCCGGGAACGTGGGCCGGACGCCGTAATTCGGCACGGCGACGAAGTACAGACCGACGGGTATCTGTGCACCCGCGGGAATGCCAATCGATCCGCCGGGCTGCGCGGCCGACCCCGCGCCGGCCGGCGTTGCCAGCACTATGCCGGCCGCGGCCAAGGCCAAGCTCAACCGACCGGCCGCTCTTCTCGATGCAGTAGCCACCCTTACCCCCCGTTTTAGCATAATATTCCTATGACGGTGCACGGACGCTCCCCGGCGTCGATGCAGTCATGTGTTCAGAGGTCTTCGCTGGCCTTCGACGTGAGCTGGAGGCCCTGTCGATGCCAAGACAGATCGAACTCGATCAAGACTCGGAGCAAATGCCGCCGATAATCGAGTATTGACCGATGATCATCGCAACATTGCCGAAGGATAATACTACTAAAAGCTGCGCAGATGCCAGTACCGCCGATTACATTTGTTTTTATTTGCAAATCAACAGAACGAGTACTGCCATGACGCGCCATGCAACCTGAAAATGGCCACCACAGGCGCAGCGCTCAGTCCATGAGCCGGGCGCATAACAGGCCGGAACAAGTTTCAATCACCGGGCCGGCGCGGCCATGCGATATTGCATCGCAACATGAGCAGGCCGTGAGGTGGTGTCGTGGCGATCGTGACGGAAATCAGAAGCTGGCATCGTGCACCGCGGGACAGGGGTGTCTCGGACGTTCGCGCGAGGCTCGCGCGGACACTGACGACGGCGCTCCGGCGGATGGCCGAGGCCCGCTACGCGCAGCAGGTCGATCGGCTCGCCCGCTCCGGGCATGGCGGCGTGCTCTGAGCGGCTGATCCCGGGCTTCGAGAGCCGCCTCGTGGGCAGCCGGGACCGGATCAGCGCCGCAGCCCGAAGCGGCGCCGGCCTTTAGAGGAAGCCGATCGAGAACCAGGGCACCAGGATGATCACGATCAGCCCGACCAGCAGCGCCGCGACGTAGCCGATGATCGGCCGCATGCCGGCATCGGGATGGATGCGGCTGATGGCGCAGGCCGCGTAGTAGCCGACGCCGAAGGGCGGGGCGAACAGGCCGATCCCCATCGCGAGAACCACGACCATGGCGTAGTGCACCTCGTGCACGCCCACGGCACGGGCGATGGGAAACATCAACGGGCCGAACAGGACGATCGCCGGGATTCCCTCCAGCACCGAACCCAGCACGATGAAGGCGAGGGCGGAGACCGCGAGGAAGCCGAGCGCGCCGCCGGGCAGTTCCTTCATCGCGACGGCGAGCGCCTGCGAGAAGCCGGACTGCGTCAGCGCCCAGGCCATGGCGGTGGCCGCGCCGATGATCAGCAGGATCGCCCCCGACAGCGTCGCCGTCGTCACCAGCATGGGCATCAGGCGGCGCCAGTCGAACTGCCGGTAGACGAGGAGCCCCGCCAGCACGGCGTAGACGATGCCGATCGTCGAGACCTCGGTGGCAGTGGCCACGCCCTCGATCACCGCGGCCCGGATGACGAAGGGCAGCGCGAGCGCCGGCACCGCCACGACGAGCGCCTTCAGGATCGCCTTCCGACCGGGGCGGACGACGTGGCTCATGTCCTCGCCGCGGTAGCGCCACCAGACCAGCGCGCACAGCGTCGCGCCGAGGACGACGGCCGGCAGAAGGCCGCCGGTGAACAGGGCGGTGATCGAGACGCCGCTCACCGAGCCGATGGTGATGAGAACGATCGAGGGCGGGATCGTCTCGGTCTGGGCGCCGGTCGCGGAGAGCAGCGCGACGAGATCGCCCTCCTTGGCGCCGCGCGCCTTCATCTCGGGAAACAGCACCGGGGCGACGGCGGCCATGTCGGCGGCCTTCGAGCCGGAGATGCCGGAGACGAGGTACATCGCCCCCACCAGCACGTAGTGCAGGCCACCGCGCACATGGCCCAACAGGCTTGCCAGGAAACCGACCATGGCACGGGCCATGCCGGTCATCTCGATCAGGAGGCCGAGGAAGATGAACAGCGGCACCGCGAGCAGGATGAGATGGCTCATGCCCTCGTCCATGCGCCCGACGACGACCATGGCGGGCGCGTAGGTCGTGCTCATGAGGTAGGCGTAGGTCGAGAGCCCGAAGGCGAAGGCAATCGGCACGCCGGAGAACACCAGGGCGCCGACGCCGAGCAGGAAGAACACCAGCAGGTTGAGGTTGCCGATGCCGCTCAGGAGCGGCGACAGGCCGGCGAGCACGGCGGCGAGGCCGGCCCCGAGGGCCAAAGCCGCGCCCGTGAGGCGCCAGTCGCTCTCCTGCACGAGGCGCAGCACGGCGGTGACGAGCATTAGCGCGAACCCGACCGGCAGGGCGGCGGCGCGCCAAGTGTTGGGGAGGTCGAGGGCCGGCGTGTAGACCCAGGATTCCTCGATCGCGAACTCGAAGGCCGGCTCCAGCAGAACCCCGACGAAGACGAGGCCGGCGACGATCGCCAGGGTATCCATGAAGGCCCGCGCACGCGGCGTGGCCATTCCGACGAAGGCGGTCATGCGCATATGTTCGCCGCGCCGGAAGGCGACGACCGTCCCCAGCATGGCGAGCCACAGGAACAGGATCGAGGCGAGTTCGTCAGACCAGACCAGGGGCCGGTGCAGGGCGTAACGGCTGACGACGCCGCTCAGGAGCACGACGATCTCCAGAACGACGAGGATCGCCGCGGGGATCTCGACCATCCGCCCGAAGACGCGATCGAAGGTCTGGAAATGCGAGCTTTGGCCGGCGGCGGGCACGGGGGCGGCCGGCGCGGGCGCGTCGAGTTGCACGTCGAGTTGCATGGCGGCCTTCCTCACACGAGCTTTCCGGTGACGCTCTCGAGATGGTCCCAGGCCGTCGGCCCGAGCTTGGCTTTCCAGTCCCGGTAGAAGCTGGTCCGGACCAGAGCGTCGCGGAACGCGTCCCGATCGACGTCGACGAAGGTCAGGCCCTTGGCCGCGAGCGTGGTGCGCAGGTTCGCGTTGAGCGCCACGCTGTCGGCGCGCTCGTCGTCGGCGGAGCGGTCGAGTTCGCGCCCGACGATCACCCGCAAATCCTCGGGCAGGCGGGCCCAGGCGCGGCGATTGCCGAGGATCCAGTAGGCGTCCCAGATGTGGCCGGTCAGGCTGCAGCTCTTCTGGACCTCGTAGATCCGCGTCGTCGCGGTGATCGGGAGCGGGTTCTCCTGGCCCTCGACCACCTTGGTCTGCAGGGCCGAGTACAGCTCATTGAAGTTGATCGGCGTCGCGCCCGCCTCCAGGGCCCGGAACAGCGAGGTCTGCATCGGCGCCTGCGGCACGCGGATCTTGAAGCCGCGGATGTCGTCCGGCGTGCGGATCTCCTGCGTCGAGGAGGTAACGTGACGGAAGCCGTTGTCCCAGGCCTTCGACACGGTGAGGATCGGCGTGCGCCCGATCTGCTCACGGACATAGGCGCCGAGCGGACCGTCGGTGGCGGCCCAGACGCTGTCGTAATCCTTGAAGACGAAGCCGAGATTGGTCAGGCTGGCCACCGGCAGGAAGGTCGCCAGGACCGAGGCAGACAGGTTCAGGAACTCGACGGCGCCGCTGCGCACCTGGGCGAGCAGGTCGGTGTCGGCCCCGAGCTGGTTGGCCGGGAACAGCCGGATCTCCAGGCGTCCGCCGCTCGCCTCGCGGATCCGGTCGATCGCCTGCTGCGCGCGGATGTTGACGGGATGGTTCGGATCCTGCCCGGTCGCCAGCTTGTAGACGAACTCGGCCGCCGCGGCGCGCCGCGTCAGGATGCCGAACAGGGGAAGGGCGGCCGCGCCCGCGACGAGGCGCCGACGGCTGAGAGAAGCCTCTGGCATGTTTCACTCCCTGGATGGTCGCGGCCCGCCGCCCGATCCCCGCCGTTCGCGGTCTTTGGGATCGTCATCCGGTCGTGCCGGATGCTCCGCACCGCTCGGGCGCGAGGTGGGGCAGGCGTCTCGGGAGGCGGCGCCGGTCGTCCGGCGCCGCCCGCACTCGCCTCAGAGCCAGCTGCGGATGCTGCGGGCCATCGCCTGGCTGGAAATGCCGTAGCGGTCGTGCAGCGTCGGAAGGGCGCCCGCGTCGAGGAACTCGTCGGGCAGGCCGATCTGGCGGTAGCCCGGCGGCACCGTGCCGGTGCGCAGAAGCAGACCCGCCACCGCCTCGCCGAGGCCGCCGATCACCGAGTGGTTCTCGGCCACCACCACGAGCCGCCCGCCGCGGCCGACCTCGCGCAGGATCGTCTCCTCGTCGAGGGGCTTGATGGTCGGCACGTGCAGGACCGCGACATCCACGCGATCGTCACCCAGGGCCTGCGCGACTTCGAGCGCCCGCATGGTCATCAGCCCGGAGGAGATGATGAGCACGTCGCGCCCGTCGCGGATGGTCTTCGCCTTACCCCACTCGAACGTGTAGCCGTACTCGTCGAGGACGAGGGGAACGTTGCCGCGCATGAGCCGCAGGTAGACCGGGCCCTGATGCTCCACCATCGCCGGCACCACCTGCTCCAGCTCGTGCGCGTCGCAGGGGTCGAGGATGGTCAGGTTCGGCATGCCGCGGAAGATCGCCAGATCCTCGGTGGCCTGGTGGCTCGGGCCGTAGCCCGTGGTCAGGCCCGGCAGGGCGCAGGCGATCTTGACGTTGAGGTTCTCCTCGGCGATCGCGAGGCAGATGAAGTCGTAGGCCCGCCGCGCCGCGAACACGGCGTAGGTGGTGGCGATGGGCGTGAAGCCCTCGCGGGCGAGCCCCGCCGCCGCGCTCATCAGGAGCTGCTCGGCCATCCCCATCTGGTAGAACCGCTCGGGATAGGCCTGAGCGAAGATGTGCAGGTCGGTGTACTTGGCGAGATCCGCCGACAGGCCGACGAGGTCGGGGCGTGTCTTGGCCAGTTCGACGAGGGCGTTCCCGAACGGCGCCGGCTTGGTCCGCTGGCCGGGCGCGGCCAGCGAGGCGATCATCGCCGAGGTCTTGGCCCCGCCCGCCGCGCGCGGCGCCGGCTTCTCGTACTTCGAACGCCTCATGGGAGCCTCCCTTCGTCCAGAACCGCCAGGGCCTCGCGCCATTCGTCCGCCTCGACCCGCAGGAAGTGATTGCGCTCGCGCGCCTCGAGGAAGGGCACGCCCTTGGCCATCTTGGTGTCGC
Source organism: Methylorubrum sp. SL192 (assembly GCF_026672325.1). NCBI lineage: Bacteria > Pseudomonadati > Pseudomonadota > Alphaproteobacteria > Hyphomicrobiales > Methylobacteriaceae > Methylorubrum > Methylorubrum sp. SL192. The sequence continues at coordinate 1,287,350 of NZ_JAPPQV010000003.1, read as the reverse complement.
AGATGATGATGCGCGGGCAGCGCTCCGGATGGGACCGGGCGGCGTCGAAGGCCTTCACCAGGGCGTCGATGTCGTTGCCGTCCACCCGCTGGACGAACCAGCCGAAGGCCTCGAATTTCGGCGCGAGCGGCTCGAAGTTCAGGACACCACGGGACGGCCCGTCGGCCTGCATGCCGTTGACGTCGACGATGCCGATCAGGTTGTCGAGCCCGAAGCTCGCCGCCGACATCGCCGCCTCCCAGGTCGAGCCCTCGTCGAGTTCGCCGTCGGAGAACAGGTTGTAGACGAAGGCGGCCGAGGCCTTGCGCTTGAGGCCGAGCGCCATCCCGACGGCGATGCCGAGCCCGTGGCCGAGGGAGCCGCCGGTGATCTCCATGCCGGGCGTGTAGGCGGCCATACCGGACATCGGCAGGCGGCTGTCGTCGGAACCGTAGGTCCCGAGTTCGTCCTCCGGGATAATGCCGGCCTCGATCAGCGCGGCATAGAGGGCGATGGCGTAGTGGCCGATCGAGAGCAGGAAGCGGTCCCGGCCCTCCCATTCCGGATCGTCGGGCCGGTAGGTCATGGCGTGGAAGTAGCTGACCGCCAGCACGTCGCTGATGCCGAGCGCCTGGGCGATGTAGCCCTGGCCCTGGACCTCGCCCATCAGCAGGGCGTGGCGGCGGATGCGGTAGGCGCGGTCGTCGAGCGAGACGTTCGAGCCTTCGCGGGGGTGGATTTCGGGGGAGTGCTCCATGGCTGTGTTCCTTCCGATCAATGGATCAGCATGCCGCCGTTGACGTCGATCACCGCGCCGGTGAGGTAGGCGGACAGGTCGCTGGCGAGGAACAGGCAGACATTGGCGACGTCGTCGGCGACGCCGAGGCGGCCGAGGGGGATGCCGCTGACGATCTCGGCGCGCATCGCGTCGGTGAGCTTGCCGGCGGTAATGTCGGTCTGGATCAGGCCGGGCGTCACCGAATTCACCCGGATGCCGTCGGAGCCGAGTTCGCGCGCCATCGCCTTGGCGAGGCCGAGCACGCCCGCCTTGGCGGCGCTATAATGCGGACCGCCGAAGATGCCGCCGCCGCGCTGGGCCGAGACCGAGGACATGCAGACGATCGCGCCGGTGCGCTGGCGGCGCATGGCGGGGATCACCGCCTGGCTCATGTAGAGGGTGCCGCGCAGGTTGACGTCGGTGACGGCATCGTAATTCGCCGCCTCGATCTCCATCAGCTTCAGGGGCTGCGAGATGCCGGCATTGTTCACGAGGACATCGATTTGTCCGGCCTGGGCGATCACCTCGTCGGCGGCCGCCTGGCAGGCCGCCCGGTTGGCGACATCACAGGCGAGGCCGAAATGCCCCGGACCGATCTCGCGCGCCGCCGCCTCGGCCTGGCCGGCGTCGAGATCGAGGATGACCACCCGCCCGCCCTGTGCCGCGAACAGGCGTGCCGTGGCCTTGCCGATGCCGCGCGCGGAGGCCGCGCCGGTGATTACACAGACTTTGTCCTTCAGAAGCATGTCGCTCTCCCTGCGCGGCGGCGGTGCTTCCGCTCCGGCGCTCAGCTTGTTTGGAGATGGGAGATCCGCCGATTTGCCGGGCCCGACCGCTGGGCCTCGACAAGTTGCCCGCGCGCTCGGCCGCACTACAGCGGCGATGCCGGGCTCGGCTGCAGTTCGTTTCCTCTCATCTCATTGATGAGCACGATGATGCATGGCCCCATAATGCAGCAAACGCGAAGTTTTCAGCCCCAGATGAATTTCGCTCACCTTGCCGGTGCCGGCTGCTGCGCCCGCACGGGTTGCGGCGTCTCCGGGGGCAGCTCCGGGGGCAACGCCACACGCAGTTCCGCGGCGAGCCAGCGTGCAAACACGCAGAGCGGGGTTCGGCGCCGGGTCAGGGCCGGGAAGACGAGGTAATGACCGGTATATTCGACGTTGGAGGCCCGCTCGGCGAGCGGCGCGACGAGGCGCCCGCTCGCCAATTCCCGTTCGGCCAGAAGTGTGGATTCCAGGGCGATGCCGAGATCGTCGGCCGCCGCCGTGATGGCGAGGAAGCTGCGGTCGAAGCGAAGGCCGGCGGAGGGTGGGGCGCGCAAGCCGTTGCGCTCGAACCAGAGCGGCCAGCGCACGAGCTTGTTGTCGCTCTGGATCAGCGGCTGGCCGGGAAGGTCGGCGGCCTCGCGTATCCTGCGGGCGCGCTCGGGCGTGCAGAGTGGTGTCACCGTTTCCTGGCCGAGCGGCATGACGATGAGCCCCTCGCCGCGCGGCGGACCGTAGACGATGTCGGCGTCGAACTCGTCGGTGATGAAGCGGGCGTAATCCATGCCGGCGGCGAGCCGCACCTCGAAATCGGGATGGCTGGCCATGAAGCGGGCCAAGCGCGGAGTCAGCCACTGCGCAGCGAAACTCGGGGCGCAGTGCAGGCGCAGCAATTGCGGGGCCCGCGTCGCGACGAGGTCGAAGCCCCGGTTCATCTCTTCGAAGGCGCGACTGACATGGTCGAGAAGGGCCTCGCCGGCCGCCGTCAGGGCGATGCCGTGGCTGTCGCGCTCGAACAACGCCACGCCGAGGGCCTGCTCCAGCTTGCGCACCGCGTGGCTGACGGCACTCGCGGTGAGATTGAGCTCGCTCGCCGCGTCCTTGAACGAACGGCGGCGCGCGGCGGCCTCGAACGTGCGGACGGCGGAGAGCGGAACAGGTGGGCGCATCGGGCAGACGATGCGGCAGGCGCCTCCATCTGACAATCTCCAATAGAGCGGGGAAAGACCGTCCGCCGATCACTGGGTTTGTTCTGTCAAACGGACGCAAGCGGCAAAACCATCGACAAGGTTGTTCCGGACAAACTCGACCATCCGGGAAGACCATCCAGTCGAACCTTCTCAAGGCGCAGGAGCGGAGATCGGGGGATATTGCGGATGGCCCGGCGATCGGTCACGGCTGTCGCCGCCGACCGGAGGCGGCGTGACAATCCGGCGGCGTTGTCCCGCAGCCGCCGATTGCTCGCGCGGGATGCGGACGGGCGCCGGGCGCGATATCACCGGTTCCACCGCCTCTCCCGCTCCGGACGGGGCGGAAGAGAGACGCCCATAAGGGTCACGTGATGAGCGCAACGAATCGTCCCCCTCGGGATCGCCGCGCCGGCAGCCGCGGCTTGCTCGTCGCCGGGGCCGGCATTCCGGGCCTGACCCTGGCGGTCGCCCTGAAGCAGGCGCACGGGGCGGCGCTCGACGTGACGGTCTGCGATCCAGGTTTGGAGGCCGGCGCGGCGCGCCATCGCGGGCGCGCCTACGCCGTGGCGGCCGGGCCGCGGCGGATGTTCGAGCAGCTCGGGCTCTGGTTGCGGATCGAACCGGCGGCGGAGCCGATGCGCCGGCTGGTCATCAGCGACAGCCGGGTCGGTGATCCGGTGCGGCCGGTCTTCCTCACCTTCGGCGACGGGACGGAGGCGCGCGACGCGGGCGAGCCCTTCGCAGACATGGTCGAGGCCGAACCGATGGTCGCCGTGCTGCTCGACGCCGCGCGGGAAACGGGCGTCCACCTCGCCGCCGCGGGTGTCACCGCCGCCGTGCCGGGCCCGCGCGCGTCCCGGGTGACCCTGAGCGACGGCACCAGCGAGGAGGTCGCGCTCGTGGTCGCCGCCGACGGGGCGCGCTCGGCCCTGCGCGAGGCCGCCGGCATCGGCTGGGTTGGCTGGTCCTATCCGCAATCGGGGATCGTCGCGACGATTCAGCATGCCCGCGACCATGAGGGCCGGGCCTTCGAGCATTTCCTGCCGAGCGGGCCCTTCGCGATCCTGCCACTGAGGGCGGGCGGCGCACTCGGCCACCGCTCCTCCATCGTCTGGACCGAACGCAGCGCCGACGTGCCGGCCCTGCTCGGCGGGGATGCCGCCGAAACGCTGGCCGAGATCGAGCGCCGGTTCGGGGCCGAACTCGGGCGCATCGCCCTGGAGCATGGGCCGAGCGCCCATCCGCTGCATCTCGGCCTCGCCCGCAGCTTCCGGGCGCCCCGCCTCGCGCTGCTGGGGGACGCCGCCCACGTCATCCATCCGCTGGCGGGCCAGGGGCTCAATCTCGGCCTCGCTGGAGCCGCGGCCCTGGCCGAGGCGGTGACCGGCGCCCTGCGGCTCGGGCTCGATCCCGGCGCGGATGCGGTTTTGCGCGATTACGAGCAGGCGCGCCGCTTCGATTCCGTCGCGATGGCGGCGGCGACGGATGGGCTCAACCGCCTGTTCTCGAACGACAGCATGGCGCTGCGGCTCACCCGCGATTTCGGCCTCGGCCTCGTCGATCGAATGCCGGGCCTGAAGCGCTTCTTCATCGGCCAGGCATCGGCGCTGCGGGGCGGGACCCCGCGCCTGCTGCGGGGTGAAGCCCTGTGAAGCAGGCGCCGGGACGGCTTCTGGCCGGCTACGGCTTACGCAGGCGGGAGAATTGCCATGTCAGCATCATGCTCGAGGCCATGAGGGCCGCGTACAGCATCTGAAGAAGCGGACCGTCTTGCATCGGCTCAATCCTGCGGACGTGGCAGCGCCAGGAAAGAGTGAGTTCTGGCAACAACCGGGCCAACTTCCGGCGGGGCGTCGCAGACGATGGTGCTCCGGCGGCCGAGCGGTCGCGGAGGTGAGCGTTTCGACGGGTCGATAAGGGCGTGCCCTCGGGCCGCAGCGGCCCCTAGGGTGAGACCGGATCGGGCAGCGCGAACGCCTTGGCGGAGAGCAGGCGCGTCAGGGTCGCGAGCAGATCGGTCTGGGTGATGATCCCCAGCACGCGCCGGTCGTCGGCGGTGACGACGACCGCATGGGTGTGACCGTCCGTCAGATCGTTCACCAGCGCGATCACCGGGTCGTCCGGCCCGGTCGTCCTGGCCTCGGACATCACCTGCGCCAGCGCCACCTCGCCGTGCAGCGTCAGCTCGCGCAGACCGATCGTGCCGGCGAGCCGGCCGGCCCGGTCGATGACGGGAAGCGTCCTGATGTTGTGGACGAGCAGAAGCTCCCGTGCCCGTTCGGCGCTGCCATCGAGCCCGATGGTGACGACGTCCCGTGACATCACTTCACCGCAGGTCAGATCCCCCCGTGCGCGCACGAGTGCGTGGAGTTCGACCTGCCGGAGAAGCCGGTCGAGATCGGCGCGGTCGATGTCCAGCGTCTCGTCGAGCGCGACCAGGGCCGCATCGACATCTTCAGTCCGGAAGCCGACCCGGAGCGGGGCCGGCAAATCCCCCGTCCCGTGGGTGTTCACCGGCGTCGCGACCGCGACGTGCGGGTAGTTGCGGCGCGAGAGCTTGTGGAAGCCGATGCCGAGCGCAACGAGAATGACCGAGTTCAGGCCGACCGGGAAAAGCGGGAACAGGAAGCCCGCCGACGTGACGGCTGGGCCGCCGATGAGTGCGGTCAAGGCGGCGGCCCCGCCCGGCGGGTGAAGACACCGGGTCAGCGACATCGCTGCGATCGCAAGGGAGACGCCGACGCCGATCGCAATGACGGGATCGGGAATGAGGTGCGCGGCGAGCACGCCCATGAACGCGGAGATGGTGTTGCCGCCGATGACCGACCAGGGCTGGGCGAGCGGACTGGCGGGCACGGCGAAGATCAGCACCGCCGACGCCCCCATCGGCGCCACGATCAGCGGGATGTGGGGGCCTTCTCCGAAGAACCAGCCGCAGACCAGGCCGGTGAGCGTGATGCCCGCAAGAGCACCCAGGCACGCGATCAGGCGCTCACGCAGGGTCGCGCCGGCCAGAATCGGCCTGAACAGGCGGAAGCCGTGCGATCGTTGAGCGCGTTGTTCCGGGCCACCGGGGTTGGGCATCCTCGCGCGTTCCTCGTGTCTCGACCGGTGTCGGCGCTGCCAGTTCCGAAGGCAGGTGCTCCACCTGTCAGCTTGCGGATCTGGTATACCACATACAAGCTGACGGATCGCCACCGGATTTGCAACATGCATAGGCAGGTTGCTCTCCGGCAAGGCAGATCTGGCTAAGCTGCACCGTTAAAGGATACGCCGCCGCACGCCTGCGGCGCCCGAGCCCAGCACGGACACAACCGCATTTGCGGCCACCCGGTTTTTCGTTCATGTAGCGGCACCGCGCGCCGGGCGCGTCCGCGCGCCGATCTGCCACCCGAACGCATCGGGACTTTGAACCTATGGCCACACCGGAATTCGACCTGGGCGACATCAAGCGCCGCATGCAGGGTGCCGTCAGTTCTCTGAGCAAGGATCTGGGATCGCTGCGCACGGGCCGCGCGACGCCGAGCCTGCTCGATCCGATCCAGGTCGAGGCCTACGGCTCCTCGATGCCGATGGCCCAGGTCGCGACCGTCAGCGTGCCGGAGCCGCGGCTTCTTTCGATCTCGGTCTGGGACCGCTCGATGGTCACCAACGTCGAGAAGGCGATCCGCGAATCCGATCTCGGCCTCAACCCGATGACGGAAGGCCAGACCATCCGCCTGCGCATCCCAGAGATGAACGAGCAGCGCCGCAAGGAGATGGTCAAGGTCGCGCACAAGTACACGGAGGAGGCCCGCGTCGCCGTGCGCCACGTGCGCCGCGACGGGCTCGACATCCTCAAGAAGCTCGAGAAGGACGGTGCCATCAGCCAGGACGATGAGAAGCGTCAGGCTGCCGAGGTGCAGAAGGCCACCGACGACGCGATCAACGAGATCGACGGCGTGCTGGCGAGCAAGGAAAAGGAAATCATGCAGGTCTGACACCCGGCCTGCACGGAACGGAGACGGGTGGGGCCGCGCCGAACCGCGGCGGCGAGAGGAGGAGGCTGCGTTGGTTCGCTCGGAAGGCGCGCGGCAGATCGGTGAGGCGGCAGGCGCCGCCCCCGGAGGCGCCGGACAGCCAGCGCCGCGCCACGTCGCCATCATCATGGACGGCAACGGCCGCTGGGCGGCAAGCCGGGGCCTGCCCCGTTTCGAGGGGCATCGGCGCGGTGTCGAGGCCGTCCGCCGCGCCGTGCGCTCCGCCATCACCCTGGGCATCGACTATCTCACGATCTACAGCTTCTCCTCCGAGAACTGGCGCCGCCCCCCTCGGAGGTTTCCGAGCTGATGGGCCTGCTCAAGCTGTTCGTCCGCGGTGATCTCGCCGACCTCCACGCCAACAACGTCCGCATTCGGGTGATCGGCGACCGTGCCGACCTCTCGGCGGACATCGCGAGCCTGCTCGACGAGGCCGAGGCGCGCACCCGCGCCAATACCGGCCTGACTCTGGTCGTCGCCTTCAATTACGGCGGGCGCCAGGAAATCCTGCGCGCGGTGCGGCGCATCGCAGCCTCCGTCGCCGAGGGGCGGCTGCGGGTCGACGAGATTGAGCTGCCGACCATCACCGAGGCGCTCGACACCGCCGGCATTCCCGACCCGGACCTCGTGATCCGCACCTCGGGCGAGCAGCGCCTCTCGAACTTCCTGACATGGCAGACGGCTTACGCCGAGTACGTGATCGAGCCGGGCTTCTGGCCGGATTTCGACCACGCCGCGTTCCTCGCCGCCGTCAGCGAGTACCACCGCCGCGACCGCCGCTTCGGCGGCCTCAGCGCCGGAGCCGGCTGATGGCGGGCGACGAAGTGGTTTCCCCGGCCCGGCGCGCGCCCTTCGCCAATCGCGAATTCGGCCTGCGAGTCGCCTCGGCGCTGGTGCTCGGCGCCGTCGTGCTCGGCACGCTCCTCATCGGCGGCTGGGCCTTTGCCGGCATCTGGCTGATCGCGAGCGTCGTCGGCGCCGCCGAATGGCTCGCCATGACCCGCTCCGAGCCGCTGCTGCCGCTGCTCGGGCTGACCGGCGCTACGCTGTTCGGCGTGCTCGCCACAGTACTGCTCGGCGCCCCCGTCTGGGTGCCGGTTCTCCTTCTGCTCGCCGGCAGCCTCGGTCTCTTCGCCCTCGGGCACGGCCCCGGCCGGCGCAAGCCGATCTGGGGCCTGCTCGGCGGCGCCGTGGTCGCCCTGGTGCCGACGCTGCTGCGGATCGACCCCGAGATCGGCATCGTCGGGCCGGCCTGGATGTTTGCGGTGGTCTGGTCCACCGACAGCGTCGCCTACTTCACCGGCCGCCTCATCGGCGGGCCCAAGCTGATGCCGCGAGTGAGCCCGAAGAAGACGTGGTCCGGCGCGCTCGGCGGCCTCGCCGCGGGAATCGTCGGCGGAACCGTCACCGTGCTCATCGCCCGCAGCCAGGGTTGGGACGCGCTGCCCGCCGTCTCGCTCCCCTTGGTCGCGGCACTGAGCGGCCTCGCCTCGATCCTGTCGCAGGGGGGCGACCTCGTTGAGTCCGCCCTCAAGCGGCGCTACGGCGTCAAGGATTCGGGCCGCTCGATCCCCGGCCATGGCGGCGTCATGGACCGGCTCGACGGCTTCTTCGCCGTGGCCGGGCTCGCCGGCCTGTGCCTTGCCGCCCTGCGGCTCCTGAATGCCTGAACGGAACTGATCCCGTGACCCTCACCGTCACCGTCCTCGGCGCCACCGGCTCGATCGGCCGCTCGACCACGGACCTCCTCGCCCAGCATGCGGGCCGCTTCCGCGTCGGCGCCCTCGTCGGCGGCAAGGACGCCGTGGCCCTGGCCAAGCTCGCCCTGGAGATGCGGCCGGATTTCGCCGCGCTCGCCGATGAGAGCGCGGGCCCGGCTTTGGCCGAGGCGCTTGCGGGCTCCGGCATCCCGAACGGGGCCGGCGAGAATGCGGTGCTGGAGGCGGTCACCCGCGAGGCCGACATCGTCGTCGCGGCGGTGAGCGGCGCGGCGGGCCTGAAACCCACCCATGCCGCGCTCCGGCTCGGGCGCACCATCGCGCTCGCCAACAAGGAGAGCCTCGTCTGCGCGGGCGACGCCTTCATGCGCGACGCCAAGCGTTACGGCGCCCGCATCCTGCCGGTGGATTCCGAGCACAACGCACTCGCCCAGGCCATGGGCGACGGCCGTGTGTCCGACATCGCCAAGATGACGCTGACCGCGTCGGGCGGCCCGTTCCGCACCTGGACCCGCGAGCGCATCGCCGCCGCGACCCCGGCCGAGGCCGCCGCCCACCCGACCTGGTCGATGGGCATGAAGATCAACATCGATTCCGCCTCCCTGATGAACAAGGGGCTGGAGCTGATCGAGGCCCACCACCTCTTCGGCATCGAGGCCGAACGGCTCGACGTGATCGTCCACCCGCAATCGATCGTGCACGGGCTGATCGCGTGGCGCGACGGCGCGGTGACGGCGGGACTCGCCATGCCCGACATGCGCGTGCCGATCGCCCACTGCCTCGGCCTCGGCGACCGTTTGGAGATCGCCCGCGGGCGGCCGCTCGATCTGGCTGTCACCGGCAGTCTCACCTTCGAGCCGGCCGACGAGGCCCGCTTCCCCTGCCTGCGCGTCGCCCGCGCGGCGCTCGCCGAGGGCGGCGCGGCGCCGACCGTCATGAACGCTGCCAACGAGATCGCGGTCGCCGCCTTCATCCGTGGCGCGATTCCCTTCTATGGCATCGCCGAACTGGTGGAGCGGGCGGTCGAGCACTTCGCCGCCGAGTTCCGCCATGCGCCGGAGGACGTGGAAGAGGCGCTGGCCATCGACGCGCGGGTGCGCGCCTGGAGCCTCGAGGCGGTGCCCGCCGCCCGCGCCGCGGGCTAGGCTGAGAATTAACCTTTACGAAGTGTTGTCGGGGATGGAGAGCCCGGCCCAAGGGGTTGAGCGCGCGAATAGATCTCGCGCTCGAACGTGAGGCATGCGACGATCCGCGACTTGCCGGCCATGGGCTCGCCCTGTCAGGGCGGACGGTTGAGACTGGGATTCGCGCATGACGTGCACGGATCCCATACGTGGGTCGCGGCCTGAAGGATAACGGCCATGGAATTCTTAAGCGGCATGGGCGGCAACGCCGCCGGCTTCTTCGGCGCGGTGATCCCGTTCCTGATCGTGCTGACGATCGTCGTGTTCGTGCACGAAATGGGCCATTTCCTGGTCGGGCGCTGGTGCGGCGTCGGCGTCACCGCCTTCTCCATCGGCTTCGGCCCGGAGATCATCGGCTTCAACGACCGGCGGGGCACCCGCTGGAAGCTCTCGGCGATCCCGCTCGGCGGCTACGTGAAGTTCGTGGGCGATGCCAACGGCGCCAGCGTGCCCGACCCGGAGGCGGTCGCCCGCATGAGCCCGCACGAGCGGGCGGTGAGCTTCCCGACCCAGCCCGTGGCCAAGCGCGCAGCCATCGTCGCCGCCGGCCCCATCGCCAACTTCATCCTGGCCATCGCCGTCTTCGCGGGCGCGATCTATGTCAGCGGCCGCTACGAGACGCCGGCGCGCGTCGAGGCGGTGCAGCCGAACAGCGCCGCCGCGCGGGCGGGCTTCCAGCCCGGCGACGTGATCCGCACGATCGACGGCCAGACGGTCAACACCTTCAACGATATGCAGCGCGTCGTCTCGGCCGCGGCCGGCTCCTCGCTGGCGGTGACCGTCGATCGCGGCGGGCAGGTCCAGACCCTGACCGCCGTGCCGGACATGATCGAGGAGCGCACGCCCTTCGGTCGCCACCGCTTCGGACGGCTCGGCATCAACGGGCCGAATGCCGGCGCGGCCAAGCTGGTGCATTACGGCCCGTTCGAGTCGCTGAAGCTCGGCGTCCATGAGACCGCCTTCGTGGTGGAGCGGACCTTCGACTACATCGGCAAGCTCGTCACCGGGCGTGAATCCGCCGATCAGCTCTCCGGCCCGATCGGCATCGCCCGGGTCTCGGGTGAGGTGGCGCGCGTCGGCGGCGTCGGCGGACTGATCGGGCTGGTGGCGCTCCTGTCGGTCTCGATCGGGCTGCTCAACCTGTTCCCGATCCCGCTCCTCGATGGCGGACACCTGATGTTCTACGCCTTCGAGGCGGTGCGCGGCCGCCCCTTGAGCGAGCGGGCGCAGGAGATCGGCTTCCGCATCGGGCTGGCCTTCGTGCTGATGCTGATGCTGTTCGCCGCCTGGAACGACATCCTCAATCTCGGCGCCTCGCTGAGCCAGCGCGGCACCTGATCCGAGCGCTCTTCCCTACCCCTTCCCGACCCTGTATCGACGGCCCGGCGACCCCGCCGGGCCGTTCGCTTTTGCGGTGAATGCCGCCTTACTACGATCAGAACGCGAACCGGAAAGTCGTGCTCACGATCATATTTACGCCCTATTCACGCTAATCTGAGATCACGTGAAAAGGTGCTTCGTCGTTAAGTGGCGCGAAGGCCACGACCCCTCAAAATCCCGGTATGTCGGACGGCCGCCGCGTTTGCTTCGTGGGGGAATCCCGATACAAGCGTGGCCGGGACCAGAGGGCGGTGAGCCTTAAGGGCGGCTGCCTGCGGGTGCGAACCCGTGCTGAGACAAAAAGAGACGGGCGATTACATGATGTCGATGACGGGAAAGCGCCGGCGAAAGTCGGCGGAGCGTGCCATCGTTCTGGTCGCCACCGCCGCCACCGTGATCCTCGGCGGCGCGGCCGCGCAGGCGCAGCAGATCGTCGTCGAAGGCAACCGCCGGGTCGATTCTGAGACGATCCGCTCCTACGTCACCGGCACCGCCACCGGGTCTCCCGAGGAGGCGCGGCGCAACCTTCTGGCCACCGGCCTCTTCTCCGACGTGCAGGTCTCCGGCCGCGGCGGCACCACCGTGGTGCGCGTGCGTGAGAACAGCGTCGTCGGCCGTGTCTTCTTCGAGGGCAACAAGAAGGTCGAGAAGGCGACGCTCGAGAGCGTCGTCGAGACCAAGGACCGCGGCGCCCTGAGCCCGGCGGTGATCGCCGCCGACGTCGAGCGCATCCGCGACGTCTACAAGCGCTCCGGCCGCGGCACCGCCAAGGTCAGCTACCGCCTCGTCGACCTGCCCAGCGGACGTTCCGACGTCATCTACGCCATCGACGAGGGCGATAAGACCGGCATCCGCGAGATCCACTTCATCGGCAACCAAGCCTATTCGGAATCGACCCTCAAGGGTCTGATGTCCTCCTCGGAGATGAACTTCCTCTCGTTCATCAAGACCTCCGACGTCTACGATCCCGACCGTATCTCCGCCGACCTCGACATCGTGCGCCGGTACTACCTGAAGAACGGCTATGCCGACTTCCGCGTCGTCAACGCCGATGCCCGCTACGTCGAGACCGGCGACGATGCCGGCTGGGTCATCAACGTCACCGTCGAGGAAGGTGAGCAATACACCGTCGGCGCAGTGGCCGTGGACCCGCGCATCGCCGGCATCGACCGCGAGGCGCTCGACGGGCAGATCCGCGCCCAGGTCGGCGACGTCTACAACGCCGAGGACGTCGAGAAGACGCTCGTCGGCGTCACCAACGAGGTCAACCGCCAGGGCTACCCCTTCGCCCAGGTGCGTCCCACCGGTCAGCGCGACCGCGCCACCCACCAGGTCGCCCTCGGCTTCGTGGTCGAGGACGGACCGCGCGTCTACGTCGAGCGCATCAACATCCGCGGCAACACCCGGACCCGCGACTACGTCATCCGCCGCGAGCTCGATCTGACCGAGGGCGATGCCTACAACCGCGTGCTGGTCGATCGCGCCGAGCGCCGGCTGAACGGCCTGGGCTTCTTCAAGAAGGTGCGCTTCTCCAACGAGCCGGGCTCCGCCCCGGACCGGGTGGTCGTGAACATCGACGTTGAGGATCAGCCCACGGGTTCGTTCTCGGTGGCCGGCGGCTACTCCACCCAGGACGGCATCATCGGCGAAGTCTCGGTCTCCGAGTCGAACTTCCTCGGCCGCGGCCAGTACGTGCGCCTCGCAGTGCAGGGCGGCCAGTACGCCCGCGGCATCGATTTCTCCTTCACCGAGCCGTACTTCCTCGGCTACCGCCTCGCGGCCGGCTTCGACGCCTTCTACAAGTACTCCGACCTGACCCGTTGGTCGCGCTACGAGACGACCGTCTATGGCGGTCAGCTCCGCCTCGGCCTGCCGATCACCGAGGAATTCGGCGTCACCTTCCGCTACTCGGTCTACAACACCGAGCTGCGGGTGCCGAACACCATCAAGCGGCCCTACAACGACTGCTCGGTGGCGATCCCCGGCTACACGGCCATCAACCCGGCCGGCACGATCGATCCGTCGAGCGGTCGTGACGTTGGTGGCCTCCCGGCCTATCCGAACTGCGCCTTCGACGGCGAGGCCTCGATCGCGCTCAAGGGCCAGCAGGGCAACGTGCTGACCTCGCTCGCGGGCGTCACCCTGGCCTACTCGACGCTGGATAACCTTCAGCGGCCCACGAACGGCTTCTACGGCGAGTTGAAGCCGGATGTGGCCGGCATCGGCGGCGACTCCAAGTTCTTCCGCGTGACGGGTGATGCCCGCTACTACAAGGAACTGTGGGAGGACGTGGTCGGCTTCGTGCGTCTCCAGGGCGGCCACGTCTCGAACCTCGACGATCAGCCGCTGCGCATCACCGACCAGTTCTTCCTCGGCCCGTCGCTGGTCCGCGGCTTCGCCCCGAACGGCCTCGGCCCGCGCGACATCGGCATCGCCGACGCCCGCTCCAACGCCATCGGCGGCACGACCTACTTCGGCGCCACCGTCGAAGTTCAGTTCCCGATCTGGGGTCTGCCGCGGGATCTCGGCCTGAAGGGCGCGCTGTTCGCCGATGCCGGTACGCTGTTCGGCTATGACGGCCGCCGCAACTTCGACGTGAACCGCGACGGCTTCATCAACGGCTTCGCGCCGGGATCGGGCTGCAACTACACGAACTTCGGTGCCGGCGCGATCACGGTCGAGCCCGAATGCGTGAACGTCCGCGACAAGGCGACGATCCGTTCGTCGGTCGGTGCCTCGATCCTGTGGAACTCGCCGCTCGGCCCGATCCGCTTCGACTACGCCTACGCACTGTCGAAGGACGAGGGTGTTCAGACGGCTCTGGGCAAGGTCGGCAAGGACCAGCTCCAGGCGTTCCGCTTCTCCGGCGGCTCGCGCTTCTGATCCTCGAAGCATTGGCTTGAAAGAGCCGTGCCTGACCGTATCCCGGTCAGGCACGGCTCTTTTGCTTTTGGTGGTCCGTCCGCTCCCCTACTGGCGGATGCCCCTTCCGACGAAGAGCGCTATAGCGGCGCCCAGCTCCCTCCCCTGCCGGCGTCGAACCTCATGTCAGATCCCGTCTTCATCGCGCCGAAAGGCGGCTTGACCCTCGGCAGCGTCGCCGAGGCCTGCGGCGTTCCGCTCCCCGACGGCGCCGACCCGGCGCAGCCGGTGACCGGCGCCGCGCCGCTCGAAACCGCGGGACCGAGCGAACTCGCCTATATGGACAATGCCCGCTACGGCGACGCACTGGCCACGACGCAGGCGCTGGCCTGCCTCGTCTCGCCGCGCTTTGCCCCCCGCGTGCCGGTCGGCACCATCGCCCTCGTCACCCGCGATCCCTACCGCGCCTATGCCGGGCTGCTGGCGCGCCTCTACGAGGAGGCGATGCGGCCGGGCTCGCTGTTTGCCGCCGCCGGCGTGTCCCCCGGCGCCCACGTCCACCCGCAGGCGCGGCTGGAGGACGGCGTGCGCATCGATCCCGGCGCCGTCGTCGGCCCCGGCGCCGAGATCGGCGCGGGCACGGTGCTCGGCCCTAACGCGGTGATCGGCCCCAATGTCCGGATCGGCCGCGACTGCTCCATCGGCGCGGGGGCGACTCTGACCCATGCGCTGGTCGGCAACCGCGTCATCGTCCATCCCGGCGCCCGGATCGGCCAGGACGGGTTCGGCTTCGCCATGGGCGCGGGCGGCCACATCAAGGTGCCGCAGGTCGGCCGCGTCATCATCCAGGACGATGTCGAGATCGGCGCCAACACCACCATCGACCGGGGCGCCTCCCGCGATACGGTCGTCGGTGAGGGCACCAAGATCGATAACCTCGTGCAGATCGCCCACAACGTAGTGATCGGCCGCCACTGCGTGATCGTCTCCGGCGTCGGCATTTCCGGCTCGACCACGCTGGAGGATTACGTGGTGCTCGGCGGCCAGGTCGGGGTCGTCGGCCACCTGCGCATCGGCATGGGCTCGCAGATCGCCGGCTCCTCCAACGTCAACCGCGACGTGCCGCCGGGCTCGCGCTGGGGCGGCACGCCGGCCAAGCCCGTGCGGACGTGGTTCCGCGAGATGACGACGCTGGCCCGCCTCGCCGAACGCTCGGGCAAGGACGAGGCTGAGGGGTGAGGTTCAGGGCTCTGCCCTGAGACCCGCCAAAGGGCTTGCCCTTTGGGAACCGGTTACGGCTCAAGCCGCGAACAGCCTGCGGATCTCGGGTGACGCCGCCCAGTGCTCGATCCGGTGGCAGGTCAGGGTCTCGCGTGGCTGCCCGCGATAGATCGCGAAGCTTTCCGCGACGAAGGCGTCGAGACCGAGCGTTTCGGGCGGCGCGCCCCGGCGCTGGCGGCGCTTGAAGATCGTGGAGCCCGGCACGCCGTAGAGCATCGCCACCGGCGGATAGACCGGCCAGATCGCGTCGTCCAAGAGCTCATCCGGCGCGTAGGCCTCGACCGCGACCGGCCGCGGCGTGAGCCCGGCTTCGCGCAGCAGCCGCCCGGCGATGTCGCCCAGCACGCTCAGGCGCGGATGGTTGATGTTGTGCATGAACAGGCCGCCCCGCGACCAGCGCAGCAGATCGCCCGAGAGGTCGAAGCCGATCGCCCGGCTCGACGCGATCAGGTCCGCAGCGGCCAGCCCCCAGGCGTCGAGATAGCCGAGGCGCGAAAACACCTC
Organism: Methylorubrum sp. SL192; assembly: GCF_026672325.1. Lineage (NCBI taxonomy): Bacteria > Pseudomonadati > Pseudomonadota > Alphaproteobacteria > Hyphomicrobiales > Methylobacteriaceae > Methylorubrum > Methylorubrum sp. SL192. The sequence continues at coordinate 1,271,688 of NZ_JAPPQV010000003.1, read as the reverse complement.
CTCACGGAACAGGCCGACGATCCGCTCCGGTGAGAGCCCCTGGCGGAATCCGAACAGGGTGATCGCCGAGTGGTAGCTGCCGAGCGGTGACGGCACCAACATCACCCGCGCCACCGAGGTGAGGTCGCCGACATAGACCGCGTCCGGGTGGAACGCCGTGAAGACGATTGAGGGGAAGAGGCGCATCCGCGGCAGCCGTTCGCGCAGCGCCTCCGAGCCGCCCTCCGGGAAGAACCCCGTCGGGAAGGGTTGGGAGAAGACGTGGTCGCAATCGCCGAGCGTGGCGGCGAAGGCATCGAGGCTGCGCTTGCGCTTGCCCAACGTGCTCATCGGGATCAGCTGCACCCGCGCGCCCGGCGCGAGGATGCGCACGGCCTCCGCCACGCCCTTCGCCTGGCAATTGCCGATCACCGCGATCCGGGGACCGCTCAGACCGGCCTCGTCCGACCCGCGCCGTCCGGCCCAGGGGGGAGACACGGCCCCGAGCAGCCGCGACAGCCTGAGAGCCAAGGCGGCGCCTACTCGCGCCGCAGCAGGCGGTCGACGACGACGTCGGACCAGAAACCGGCACGGAAGTTTTGGGTGATCGCCTGCGGATCGTAGCTGTGCTCGACCCAGTCCAGAAAGCTCTGGCCCCGCGCCTCGCCCTCGCGGAGATAGGTCGCGAAGAACGCGTCGAGAATGCCGGTCTTGGCAAAGCGGAAATGGCCGTAGCGCGGCGAGAGCTGGCGCAAGGCCTCCCGCACCGGCCGGCCTTCGTGCAGGATCAGGAACAGGGTCGCGGCAAGCCCGGCCCGGTCCGCCCCCGACTTGCAGTGCATCACCGCGGGGTATTCGAGGCCGGCGAAGAAGTCGCGCGCCGCCAGCAGGGTCTCGCGGGAGGGCGCCTCGCGCGAGCGCAGCACGAACTCGACGAGGTTCAGCCCCTGCCGCTCGCAGGCCTCGCGCTGGAGGGGCCAGGAGCCATGCTCACGCCCGCCGCGCAGCGACACGATCGTGCGCACGCCCTGGCGCTTGAACCACGCGAGCTGGTGCGGCGTCGGCTGGGCCGAACGCCAGACCAGCCCGGTGCCGATCCGGTGCCGGTTGAGATAGGCGAGACGGAAGATTCCGTGATCGACCAGCAGCATGTTCGCCCAGGCCTTCGCCCGGGAGACAGAGCCGTCGATCGGCCGCTCGAACTTCGCGATGCGGGCCATGCGCCGCGCGTAGCGGGTCTCGGGAGGAAGGAAGCGGTTGAACACGGATTGCTACGAGAGGCGTGTCGGAGCGTTCCTCTAACAGCCCGCGATTCGGGCGACAACGCACCCCGTTTCAGGCCGTTGCCGAACCGCTCGCTTTGCCGTCATCATGCGGCATCGGCTCGTAATCGGACCACACCATGACGACGACCACGGTGAGCATCCGCCGTGCCCGCGCCGCGGACGCCGCCAGCCTCTCGGCGGTCTTCGACGATGCGTGGCGCGAGGCCTATCAGGGCGTGATTCCAGGGGTCGCCCTGGAGCGCTTCCTGGCCCGGCGTGGGCCGGAAACCTGGCGCGAGATGATCGGTGGCGGGCGCGGATTCGCCGTCATCACCTTCGGCGAGCGGATCGCAGGCTACGCCACCTACGGCCGGGCGCGGGACCGGGCCATGCGGGCGGACGGAGAGATCGACGAACTCTACATCGCCCCGGAATTCCAGGGGCTCGGGCTCGGCACGCGCCTGTTCCGGGCGGTGCGCAACGACCTGATCGACCGCGGGCTCACCCGCATCGGGGTCTGGGCGCTCGCCGACAACGCCCGCGCCTGCGGCTTCTACGAGGGCCTCGGCGGCGTGGCCGGTGCGGAATCGGTTGAGCGCATCTCCGGCTTCTGCCTTCCGAAGGTCGGCTACCTCTTCACCTGATCGCGCCGGGAGCAAAGCATCGTCCCGGATGGTGGTGGGAGCTCCGGAGCGGGCCTCTGCTCAAGGCCGGAATCGGGGCCGGACGGGGCAAACCCGCATTTTCCGTCACGCGATGGCGGAGGAGACGCAACTTGGCCAGAGGGACGATTTCATTTCCCGCCCGCACAATCTAAGACATCGATCGATGGGTGCGGCGTCGTAAGCCGCCCCCGCACGAGACACCCGCCGGACAGGGCGAAGCGTCCGACGGCCGGATTTCAGAGAGCACAGGCCCATGGACATCAACGCCATCTCGATCGGCAAGAATCCGCCGGACGACGTCAACGTGATCGTCGAAGTGCCGCTCGGCGGCGAGCCGATCAAGTACGAGATGGACAAGGACGCCGGCACGCTCGTCGTCGACCGGTTCCTCTACACGCCGATGTTCTATCCGGGCAATTACGGCTTCATCCCGCACACCCTCTCCGGTGACGGCGATCCCTGCGACGTGCTGGTGGCCAACACCCGCGCGATCATCCCGGGCGCGGTCATCAGCGTACGCCCCGTCGGCGTTCTGGTGATGGAGGATGACGGCGGCGAAGACGAGAAGATCATCGCCGTGCCCTCGCGCAAGCTGACCCAGCGCTACAACCGCGTCGAGAACTACACCGACCTGCCCGATATCACGGTCAGCCAGATCCAGCACTTCTTCGAGCACTACAAGGATCTGGAGCCCGGCAAGTGGGTGAAGGTCGTGCGTTGGGGCGACAAGGCGGAAGCCCATCGCCTGATCCTCGAAGGCATCGAGCGCGCCAAGGCCCAGAAGGTCGGCTGATTCGTTTTTGACGACAGAAGCGGGCCGCAGGCTTACCTGCCGGCCCGACACCGACTTCCCCCTCTCCCCCCAAGCGGGGCGAGGGGATCCTCAGCGGAAAGCGCCGCCGCCTACGGCACCACGCGGGTCGAGACCGAAGCGCCCGTCAGGATCGCATTGATCGAACTCGGGGCGTGCACCGAGCCCACCACGATGGTGAGGCGGCTCTCCCGCGCCAGGGCGAAGGCGGCGGTGTCCATCACCTTGAGATCGCGGGCGATGGCCTCGTCGTGGGTGATGCGGTCGTAGCGGATCGCCTCCGGATCGCGCTTCGGATCGGCCGAGTAGACGCCGTCCACCTGCGTCGCCTTCAGCACGGCATCGCAGCGTAGCTCCGCCGCGCGCAGGACCGCCGCTGTGTCGGTGGTGAAATACGGGTTGCCGGTGCCGCCCGCGAGCACCACGACCTGACCCTTGTCGAGGTGGTGCAGCGCCGGCTGGCGGGCATAGGTCTCGCAGATGGTCGGCATGGATACCGCCGACATCGTGCGAGCCTGGACGCCCGCGGCATTGAGCGCGGTCTCGATGGCGAGCGAATTCATCACCGTCGCCATCATGCCGAGGGAATCGCCCGTCGCGCGGTCGATCCAGCCGGCCTGGGAGATGCGCGCCCCACGGATCAGATTGCCGCCGCCGACCACCACCGCGATCTGGATGCCGCGGGAGATCGTGGCCGCGATGTCCTCGGCCAGGGCCGCCAGCATCGGCGGATGCAGCCAGAAACCGTCGGGGGCGGCCAGGGCCTCCCCGGAGAGTTTGACGAGGACGCGGCGGTAGCTTGTCGTCTCCGACATCGAAGATCCTCGTCGTCTCGGGTTCTGGGCGCCGCGGCTTCTAACAAGACGGGGGGCCGAACGTCGAGGGGCGACGGCATCGCTGCCGCCGCCCCTGGATGACGATCTGTGAGGATCGGTGACGACCGGAGCCGAGTCAGGCTCTCAAACGTCCTCGCCCGGACTTTTAGCGCGACATGCTCGCGACTTCGGCGGCGAAGTCCGGCCCTTCTTCCTTCTCGATGCCCTCGCCCAGCGCGTAGCGGACGAAGCCCTTGATCGCGACCTCGCCGCCGGCCTTGCCCGCGGCCTCTTTGAGGATCTGCGAGACGGTCTTGGAGCCGTCATGGACGAAGGGCTGCTCCAGGAGGGTGACCTCCTTGTAGTAGCTCTTCAGGCCGCTCTCGACGATCTTGGCCATCACGTGGTCCGGCTTGCCGGCGTTCTTCTCGCGCAGGATGTTGCTCTCGCGCTCGACCACGGCCTGATCGACGCCCGAGGCATCGAGCGCGGTCGGGTTGGTGGCGGCGACGTGCATGGCGATCTGGCGACCGAGCGTGGAGAGGAACTCGACGTCACCCTCGGATTCGAGCGCGACGAGCACGCCGATCTTGCCAAGGCCTTCGTTGATCTGGCCGTGGACGTAGGAGGCGATCACGCCCTTGCTCACTTCGAGCTTGGCGACGCGGCGCAGGGTCATGTTCTCGCCGATCGTGGCGATCAGGTTCGAGAGCTTCTCCTGGACCGTCTCGGACGAGCCGGGGAAGGTCGCGGCCTGGAGACCCTCCAGGGTGCCGTCGGTGTTCAGCGCGAGCTTGGCAGCCTCGCGGGCGAAGGCCTGGAAGCCGTCGTTGCGGGCGACGAAGTCGGTCTCGGAATTCACTTCGACCACCGCGGCGTGGCGGCCGGCGGACTCGACGGCCACGAGGCCCTCGGCGGCGACGCGGCCGGCCTTCTTGGCGGCCTTGGCGAGACCCTTCTTGCGCAGCCAATCGACCGCCGCTTCGAGGTCGCCGTTGGTCTCGTTGAGCGCGCCCTTGCAATCCATCATGCCGGCGCCGGTCTTTTCGCGAAGCTCTTTCACGAGTGCGGCGGTGATGTTGGCCATGGCGATCCTCTCGAGGTCTTGAAGAGCGGGACTTGAAGAGCGAGTCTTCAAGTGAATGAGCCCGGCGCTCTTTGAAAGCACCGGGCTTTGCAGGAAGATGACGATCGAGCCGCCGGGCGAAAAGCCCGGCGGCGAACGCGGGACTTAGGCCGCGGAAGCCTCGACGAAGGCGCGGGACTGCTCGACCCAGCCGTCGCGGGCGAAGCGGCCGTTGAGCTTCAGGTCGGCGTCGAGCTTGGCCACGTCCTCGGGCTGCATGGCGGCGATCTGCCAGTAGTGCCACACGCCAGCGTCGTTGAGCTTCTGCACGAGCTGCGGGCCGACACCGTTGAGCTTGGTCAGGTCGTCGGGCGCACCGCGCGGGGCGGCGAGCTGCTCGAAGTGCTCGGTCGACTCGGCGAGCGCGGCGACGTCGGCCGGGGCGATCGCGTCGGAGGCCACGGACACCGCGACGTCGTCGTTGGCCGGCGGCAGTTCCTCGGCGGTCGGCTCCTCGGAGGCGCCGACGTCGAGGCCGAGCGCGCCCTGGCCGCGGCCGATGCCCTCGATCGCCGCGCGGGCGATGAGGTCGCAGTACAGCGCGATGGCGCGGCCGGCATCGTCGTTGGCCGGGACGATGTAGGAGATGCCGTCCGGGTTGCAGTTCGTGTCGACGATGGCAGCGACCGGGATGCCGAGGCGCTGGGCCTCCTTGATCGCGAGCTGCTCCTTGTTGGTGTCGATCACGAACAGCAGGTCGGGCACGCCGCCCATGTCCTTGATGCCGCCGAGCGCCTTCTCGAGCTTGTCCTTCTCACGCGTCAGCATGAGGCGCTCCTTCTTGGTGAGGCCGACGGCCCCGCCTTCGAGCGTCTCATCGACCTTGCGCAGGCGCTGGATCGAGCCGGAGATGGTCTTCCAGTTGGTCAGCATGCCGCCGAGCCAGCGGGAGTTGACGTAGTACTGGGCCGAGCGCTTGGCCGCCTCGGCGATGGAATCCGCCGCTTGGCGCTTGGTGCCGACGAACAGCACGCGACCGCCGCGGGCGACCGTGTCGCTCACAGCCTGGAGCGCGGCGTGGAGCGCCGGTACCGTCTGGGCGAGGTCGATGATGTGGATGTTGTTGCGGGTGCCGAAGATGTAGGGCTGCATCTTCGGGTTCCAGCGGTGCGACTGGTGCCCGAAATGGGCGCCGGCCTCGAGGAGCTGGCGCATAGAGAAATCGACGGCCATGATTTTTGGTCTCTCCGGTTGATACCGCCGCGGAGGAGTAGCTGGCCAATCGGCCGGCCACCGGAAACGCCCCATTCAGGCATGGGGCCGGCTCCGCGTGTGGGATGGGCGCGGCGTTAGCAGATGGGAGCGGATGACGCAAGGCGGAGCCGGTACGGGATGAGGCCCATCGCCTGAAAGCAATCGCCCCAGCTCTTGGTTGGCCTCAGTCGCCGGCGCCCGCCTCCGCGGGCTCAGGCTTTCGCTCCGCTCGATGCTTTTGAGGGCTCACGCCCTGAAAAGCCCGCTCCGCGCGGCGCTCCTCGCGCCGCGAAGCCGCTAAGGCGGCTTCGGGCAATAGTCCTTGTCTCATTCCGTCACTCTGACGAGGCGGTGGCGGCGACGCCTCAGGCCGCCCGCACGGTGGCGAGGAAGCGGGACATCTCCGTGTTCAGGCGCTCGGCCTGCTGAGACAGGTCCGAGGCCGAGTGCAGCACCTGGGATGCCGCCGCCCCCGTTTCCTCGGCCGCCGAGGCGACGCCCGCGATGTTGTTCGTTACCTCGGACGTGCCGGTCGAGGCCTGGCCGACATTGCGCACGATCTCCTGGGTGGCCGCGCCCTGCTCTTCCACTGCCGCCGCGATGCCGGTGGCGACGCCGCTGATCTCACGGATGCGGGTGCTGATGCCGTCGATCGCCGAGACGGCCTCGCCGGTCGCCCCCTGGATACGGGCGATCTGGGCCGAGATCTCCTCGGTTGCGCGCGCCGTCTGGTTGGCGAGTTCCTTGACCTCGGCGGCGACGACGGCGAAGCCGCGCCCGGCCTCTCCGGCCCGTGCCGCCTCGATCGTCGCGTTGAGAGCGAGCAGATTGGTCTGGCCGGCGATGGTCGAGATCAGCGCCACCACATCACCGATCCGCGCCGCGGCCTCCGAGAGATCGCGGACCAGGACGACGGTCTGCCCGGCCTCGCCGGCCGCGATCCCGGCGAGTCCGGCCGAGCCGGCGACCTGCCGCCCGATTTCCTGCACCGAAGCGCCGAGTTCCTCGCTCGCCGCGGCGACCATGCCGACATTGCCGGCGGCCTGCTCGGCTGCGGCGGCCACTGCGGTCGATTGCGCCGCGGTCTCCGTCGCGATCGCGGTCATGCTCTGCGCGGTGACCTGCAGCTCGGTCGCCGCGGTGGTCACCGTGCCGAGGATACCGCCGACCGCGCGCTCGAAGCCGTCGGCCATCTCGCGCATGCCGGCCTTGCGCTGCTCTTCCGCCGAGACGCGGGCGAGTTCGGTTTCCTTTTCGAGCGCACGGGCCCGCAACAGGTTATCGCGGAAGACGAGGACGGTCGCGGACATCGCCCCGATCTCGTCGCGCCGCTGCGCGAACGGGATCGGCGCTTCGGTGTCGCCGCCGGCCAGACGGCGCATCGCTGCCGTCATCCGCTCGATCGGGCGCGAGACGCCGACGAAGGAGAAGACCATCGCGCCGATCGCCGTCAGCGTCGTGATGCAGAGCGCGACCAGCGTGACCTTCACCGCCGTCGCCTGCTCGGCGCGGATCGCGGTGTCGGCGACCTTGCTTGCCGCCATGTTGACGTCAACGAGGGCGCGTGCGGCCTCGGAGGTGGCAAGGTAGCGCGCGTTCATGGGGCCGCGGAAATAGGTGAGCGCCTCATCCTGCTGCTCGGCGGTGAAGGCGCGAAGCCGGTCCCAATCGGGCTTCGACTGTTCCAGCTTGGCCAGGAGATCGTCGTAGGTCCGCTGTTCCTCGGGCGAGGAGATCAGCCTGCGATAAGCCTCAACCTTGGCATTGCGGTCGCGCATGAAGGCCTTGACCTTCTCGCCGCTCTCCGCCCGCGCGGTCTCGTTCTCGGCCGTCACGTAGCGGAACTGCCAGAGCCGCGTCCGAATCACGAACGCGTTGATGCTGTGGGCCTCGTTGATCGACGGGATCGTGGTGTCCAGGATCTCTGACGTCCGCTCACCGATCGCGTCGAGCTTGACCAGGGCGAGAACGCCCTGCCCAACGGCGAACAGCAACATGAGCGCGAACAGCCCCATGAGAGTGCGCTTGAGTGTCATTATCCGGAGATGCCTGCGTCGAATTCGGGGACACCGAATGCTTTCCGCATCTCGCTTAAGAAATGTTCTCAGCGTGTCGAAAAACGGCAACCGAGGGTCGCAGCCGATTCGATCGCGTCGGGCCGGTATCCGGAGCTAAGGCTTCGACGCTCGCTCTTTCGACAAGCCAGCCAGCAATTCGTCAAAACGCCATCACGTTTCTTCCAGAAAGTATCTGGCCCGACGAAAAGGGGCGACAGCCACCCCTACTCGCTCGCGTCGCGATCGGAGAGGGTCCGCGTCGTTGAAGCCACGCCGGCCCGCTCCCAGGCGTGGCAACGCCCAGGGGTCACGAAGGCCGGAAGCCTTTCGCGATCCCCTTCCGCTCTCGGCGCGTCCTCAAGCGGCGGAAGCCACCGCCGGTGAGATCATCTTGCGCGCCTTCTTGTCCTCGGTCGTGCCGAGGAAGGCCTGGGCCTCTTCCTTGCGCTCGAACACGTGGGGGGCGACGCCGCGCTTGGTCAGCGCCTCCTCCATCTTCAGGCGCAGGAAGGCGCTGGTCGCGTAGCGGGTCGTGGTCGCGTAGTAGTTCGCCTGGAGATACTGAATCATCCCGGCGTAGTCGTCGTAGAGGTTCTCGTTGAGCCGGAAGCCATCGTGGTTGATCACCGCGTTGACCCGCTGGCCGGCCTTGCGGCAGGCGTCGACGATGGTCATGCGCAGCTCGTCCATGTCGCTCTTCACCCGGCAGTACCAGCCTTCCAGGTTGATGAAGAGGATGTTGCGCTCGGCATCCAGGCTGACGCGCGACTTCAGGTCGAGGTTGAGCAGATCCGAGATCAGCTCCATCGGATCCTCGCGGAAGATGCGCGGATCCATCGGCACTGGGTTACGCACGATCGGCGCGAAATCCATGTGGGCGAGGATGTCGCGCTCGATGTCGATGCCCGGCGCCACCTCGATCAGTTCGAGCCCCTCCTTCGTGAGCTGGAAGACGCAGCGCTCGGTGACGTAGATCACCGGCTGCGAGCGCTCGACCGCGTAGGGGCCCGAGAAGGTGTTCTGCTGCACCTCTGTCACGAATTTGCGGGCGCGGCCCTCGGTGACGATCTTTACCTGACCGTCCTGCACCGCGATCTCCAGGCCACCCGCGGTGAAAGTGCCGGCGAAGACGACTGAGCGGGCATTCTGCGAGATGTTGATGAAGCCGCCGCAGCCGTTGAGCTTGCCCCCGAACTTCGAGGTGTTGACGTTGCCGGCGCCGTCGCACTCGGCCATGCCGAGGCAGGTCATGTCGAGGCCGCCGCCGTCGTAGAAGTCGAACATCTGGTTCTGGTCGATGATGCAGTCGGCGTTCGTCGCGGCGCCGAAGCTCGAGCCCGAGGCCAGCACGCCGCCGACCGCGCCCGCTTCCGTCGTCAGGGTGATGTAGGGGGTGATCTTCTCCTCGTTCGCCACGGAGGAGATGCCCTCGGGCGCGCCGACGCCGAGATTGACCACGCCGTTGGGCGGCAGTTCGAAGGCGGCGCGGCGGGCGATGATCTTGCGCTCGTTGAGCGGCATCCGCTTGATGCCGGTGACGGGCACGCGGATCTCGCCCGCGAGGGCGGCGTCGTACATCACGCCGTAATTCATCCGGTGCATCTCGGGCTCGGCCACGACGACGCAGTCCACGAGGATGCCGGGCACCCGCACGTCCTTGGGCAGCAGGTAGCCGTCATCGACGATGCGCTCGACCTGGGCGATGACGATGCCGCCGTTGTTGCGCGCGGCCATGGCCTGGGCGAGGCAATCGAGGGTCAGCGCCTCCTTCTCGAAGGAGAGGTTGCCCGACGGGTCGGCGGAGGTGGCGCGGATGAAGGCCACGTCGATCTTGGTGGCGGTGTAGAACAGCCACTCCTCGCCATCGACCTCGACGAGCTTGACGATATCCTCGGTGGTCAGCTCGTTGACCTTGGCGCCGCCGTGGCGCGGATCGACATAGGTCTTCAGGCCGACCTTCGAGAACAAACCCGGCTGGCCGGCGGCGCAGGCGCGGTAGAGCTGCGAGATCACGCCCTGGGGCAAGTTGTAGCCGCGGATCAGGTTGGCCTGCGCCGCCTGCGCGACCTTCGGCATGCGCCCGAAATTGGCGGCGATGACGCGGGAGAGAAGCCCGTCGTGATGCAGGCGACCGGTGCCCAGCCCTTTGCTGTCGCCCGCGCCCGCAGTCATGATCAGGGTCAGGCCACGCGGCGAACCGGTGTCGACGAAGCGCTTCTCCAACGCCGCGTGCAGCGCCTCCGGGATGCAGCTCTGGACGAAGCCGGTCGTGGTGAGGACGTCGTTCTCGCGAATCAGCGCGATCGCTTCCTCGGCCGTGATGACCTTGTTCTTCTTCATAGGGCCCGCCGTCCTCCACTTTCCTGGCTCGGCCGGACGGTACCGCCCGCCTCTTGCCGCTTCCGCCCGGACTATTGTCGGCCGCCCCCGCGTGTCCGGACAAGTCCCGGCCTCACAGGGGCAGCTGAATTCTGCATACAATTATCGTTGCAGTGCACCGATATGCTGTCGCACTGCAAGAAACTGCACGTCTTGTCTGTGACAATACCCGAAAACCTTCCCAGCGTACGCCTCAAAAACACTTCGTTCCAGATTGAGAAAAATTGCAGGCGACCTCGGACGAGTCGTGGCTGCGAAGAGGCCGCCTCCGACCGGATGGGTTGGGCAGCAGCCTCCCGCCTGCCGCGCTTGCTCGTGCCGCGGCGCATGATTACGAGAGCCGCGATGCCCGGAACATCTTTCGGGCCACCGCACACTCGAAGACCTTTCGGAGATCTCCCATGGGCTTTCTCGCCGACGCCCTCTCGCGGGTGAAGCCGTCCGCGACCATCGCGATGACCCAGAAGGCGCGCGAGCTGAAAGCCTCGGGCGTCGATGTCATCAGCCTCTCGGTCGGCGAGCCGGATTTCGACACGCCCGACCACATCAAGGAGGCGGCGATCGACGCGATCCGCCGCGGCGAGACCAAGTACCCGCCCGTCTCCGGCATCAACCCGCTGCGCGAAGCGATCGTCAAGAAGTTCAAGCGCGAGAACGGGCTCGACTACAAGGTCTCGCAGACCATCGTCGGCACCGGCGGCAAGCACGTCATCTACAACGCGCTGCTCGCCACCCTGAACCCCGGCGACGAGGTGGTGATCCCCCGCCCCTACTGGGTCTCCTACCCGGAGATGGTGATCCTGTGCGGCGGCACGCCGGTCTTCGCCGAGACCGACATGGCCCACGACTTCAAGCTTCAGCCGGAGGAGCTGGAGCGGGTCATTACGCCGAAGACCAAGTGGATCATCCTCAACTCGCCGTCGAACCCCTCGGGTGCCGCCTACACCCGCGACGAGATGAAGAAGATCACCGACGTGCTGATGCGGCATCCGCAGGTCTGGGTGCTCACCGACGACATGTACGAGCACCTGACCTACGGCGACTTCGAGTTCGTCACGCCCGCGCAGGTCGAGCCCGGCCTCTACGAGCGCACGCTGACCATGAACGGCGTCTCGAAGGCCTACGCCATGACCGGCTGGCGCATCGGCTACGCCGCCGGCCCGGAGCAGCTTATCAAGGCGATGGACTTCGTCCAGGGCCAGCAGACCTCGGGCGCCTCCTCGATCTCGCAATGGGCGGCGGTAGCGGCGCTGGACGGCACGCAGGAGCACCTCGCGCGCTTCAAGGCGGCGTTCCAGGAGCGGCGTGACCTCGTGGTCTCGATGTTGAACCAGACCAACGGCCTGAAATGCCCGGTGCCGGAGGGCGCGTTCTACGTCTACCCGTCCTGCGCCGAGCTGATCGGCAAGACGACCGAAACCGGCAAGACCATCGGCTCGGACCAGGACTTCGTCACCGAGCTGCTCCAGGCGGAGGGCGTCGCCGCGGTCCACGGCTCGGCCTTCGGCCTCGGCCCGAACCTGCGCATCTCCTACGCCACCTCCAACAAGACCCTGGAAGAGGCCTGCCGCCGCATCCAGCGCTTCTGCGGCTCGCTGCGGTAACAGGGTCTCGCATCAAAGCTCCCGATCACCGATCGCTGTCCCTCGGGGCACGGCCGCGTGGCGGGAGTTCTGTGAGAAGCAGGTCAACCGAGGACCGGCAAGGGCCGGAACCCCCGTCGGTGGCGGGGGAGCGGCGTCACGGCACGGTTGCCGTCGGCGGCGCGGGCCTCTACATCGGCCCTCCCCGCGGCCGATGCGCCTGACGGTTTCGCGAGCCCTCTCGGGCCTGCGTGGTGGCGGGGCCGGCAGTGACGGGGCGGTGCGGACCAGTTCTCTGCGCCGTTCCTGTGACGCTCAGTGGGCCGAGCGGCTGCAGGTGCGTCGGGAGCGCGGGGAACAGGAACCGCGACCCCGGCGCAAGGCCCACCTATCCGCATTCCCCTAGCCCCAGACCGGCACGCATCCGGTCCGGGGCCGGGCCTGGGATACAGCGCGAGAAGCGTTAACGGTCTTTCTCAAGGGAAAGCGAACCGGTGGCAGGCGATTTATCGCATATTGTCGCCGAAAGGTCGCACCATGTCTCAGGTCGCCCGAGCCCGCACGTCCGCTCGCCAGTATCTGCCGGAATCGAAGCTCGACGACCTCGCCAGCAGCCTGCGGCGGCTCGCCAACCATCGCGGTCTCATCCGCAGTGAGATCGCCAGCCCGATGCTGCTGCGCCTTCTGCCGCCGCCGCGGCGTGTCGAGGAGAAGAAGTACGAGGCCGATCTGCGCCAGCGCCTCACGGACGCCAACCTCGACGGACCGCGGATCGCCTATCTGATGGCCGATGCCGAGCGGGAGATCGCGATCGCCCACACCCGGCTCTCGGGCTGAGCCAGCGGCCCAATCGCCGACGCGCGCCGCATCGGCGCGATCGGATGTCAGTCTACAAGCGGATCGTGAGCGGCCGGCTCAGGCGACCTCAACCCGCCCGTCGAGCCCGACGACGCGGCCCAGGCCGCGGACGCGGCTGAGCAGGCGTTCGCCGTTGAGTTCGGCCCATTCGGTGGGTAGGCGCAGCACCACCTTGCCGTCCTCCACCACGAGCGGCATCCGCTTGAGCGGGCCCGCCATCCCGGCCGAGACCGGGAAGGCGACGCGCATGAGCGCCCCGACGAGTCGGGCGCGGTCGAACAGGCGCGGGCCGGCAAGCGCCCGCAGGGTCGGGCTCGCCTTTTCCGGCGCCACGCCCTCGTGGCGGAAATAGCCGGACAGGGCGAGGTAGGCACGGCCGGGATGGTCGATGCCGGCGAAAGCGGCGTTGGCGAGCACATTGAGGCTCTGCTCGCCACGGTAATCGGGATGCGCCCGCCAGCCGATATCCGAGAGCAGGCAGGCAGCGTGGCGCAGGCGGCGCTCGCCCGCGGTTTCGGGACCGTCCAGGCTGGTGATGAACTGGTCGGTCCAGTCGCGCAGCTCGTCGCCGTGGCCGGGCGAGCGGGCACGCTGCATGTTCAGCTCTTGCGCCGAGACGATCAGCGGATCGGTCAGACGCGTCTCGCGGTCGAGCTGCTCGAACAGAAGGCCCTCGCGCACGCCGAAGGCGGAAATCGCGATCTCGCGCGGACGGCCCGCCCGAATGATCTCTTCGAGCACCACCGCACCGAAGGCCAGCAGCGGCCGGCGCGCCTCGGCGATGGTCTCGACCTCCTGCAGGGTCGCGGCGTCGCTCGCCTCGACCATTTCGAGGAAGCTCAGCTCGTCGGAGGGCTCCACCGCGTAGCCGTGCATGACGTGGAGCGGATAGTCGCGGGTGGCCTGATGCAGCCGGGCCAAAGCCCGCCACGTGCCGCCGACCGCGTAGAAGGTGCGCCCGCGCAGGGTGTCGAGCTGCGGCTCGGCCTTCTTCAGATGCTCGCGGGCGATCTTGCGCGCCTTCTTCAGCGAGCCCTCGGAGAGGTCCTGAAGCGCCAGCCCGCCGAGCGGCATGGTCACGCCCTGGCCGACCGTGGTGCCCTTGACATCGACGAGTTCGAGCGAGCCGCCGCCGAGGTCGCCGACCACGCCATCGGGCGCGTAGAAGCCGGAGACGACGCCGAGCGCGGAAAGCTCCGCTTCGCGCCGGCCGGAGAGAAGCTGGATCTCCTGGCCCAGCGCCTCGCGCGCGGCGTCCAGGAAAGCCGGGCCGTTGGCCGCGTCCCGCGCGGCGGCGGTCGCCAGCACGAAGATGCGCGAGACCCGCATCGTATCGCACAGGACGCGGAAGCGGCGGAGCGCCGTGAGCGCCCGCTGCACGGAATCCTCGTTGAGGCGGCCCGTGGAGAAGACGCTGCGGCCGAGCCCGCACAGCACCTTCTCATTGTAGAGCGGCGTCGAGGCGCGCTGGAGCCCGTCATAGGCGACGAGCCGCACCGAATTCGAGCCGATATCGATGATCGCGACGGGTTCGAACGTCATGCCAGTCATCAGCGGAGCCGGCCGTTCGGCGGAGTGGGCGAGCGTCAGGTGAGGACGTGTCGGACCCATGCAGCCCCCTCTCAGGGAAGCACCCCGCGCAAGGGGTGCTCACGATGGTGCCAGGCCGGACACCGCCCAGACACTCATGATGGTGCCAGGCCGGACACCGCCCAGACACTCATGATGGTGCCAGGCTGGAAGCCGCCTGAACACTCACGATGGTGCCGAGCCGGAAACCGGCCGAACACTCACGATAGTACCGGGCCGGAAACCGGCCCGGCGCAGGCCGTGGTCAGGACCGCTGGGCGCGACGGCTGAGCGCCCGCGGACTCGACTTCTTCGACGACTTGCCGCGCCCGGACAGGCTTGGATTCGTCATGAAATACTTGTGCGCATTGAACGGTTCCTCCCCGTCCGCAGGGCTGATCCGCTCGCTCGCACCCGATGCCAGTACACGCCAGCTCTGTCGGTTGTCGAGAAGGTTTGCCAGCATGATCTGATCGAGCACCTGCTGATGCACAGTCGGATTGGTGATCGGCAGCAGGGATTCGACCCGCCGATCGAGGTTGCGCTGCATCAGGTCGGCCGAGGAAATGTAGAGGGTGGCCTTCGGGTGCGGCAGCCCGGCGCCGTTGCCGAAGGCGTAGACCCGCTCGTGCTCGAGGAAGCGCCCGACGATCGACTTGACCCGGATCGTGTCGGACAGGCCCGGAATGCCCGGCCGCAGGCAGCAGATGCCGCGCACGATGCAGTCGATCTGCACGCCCTCCTGGCTCGCATCGTAGAGCGCATCGATGATCTGGCTGTCGACCAGCGAGTTGCACTTGATCCAGATCGCCGCCGGGCGCCCGGCCTTGGCGTGGGCGATCTCCTCCTCGATGTGCTGCAGGAGGCGCGGCTTCAGGGTCAGCGGCGACACCGCCATGCGCTCCAGCTCCGCCGGCTCGGCGTAGCCGGTGATGAAGTTGAAGATGCGCGAGACGTCCCGGGCGATGGCCGGGTCGGCGGTGAAGAAGGACAGGTCGGTGTAGATGCGCGCGGTGATGGGGTGATAGTTGCCGGTGCCGACGTGGCAGTAGGTGACGAGGCGGTCGCCCTCGCGGCGCACCACCATCGACAGCTTGGCGTGGGTCTTCAGCTCGACGAAGCCGAACACCACCTGCGCGCCGGCCTTCTCGAGGTTGCGCGCCCAGCGGATATTGGCCTCCTCATCGAACCGGGCCTTCAGCTCGACCAGTGCGGTGACGGACTTGCCGGCTTCCGCCGCCTCCGCGAGCGCGGCCACGATCGGCGAGTTCGATGAGGTGCGGTAGAGCGTCTGCTTGATCGCCACGACGTTCGGATCGCGGGCAGCCTGGGCCAGGAACTGCACCACCGAGTCGAACGACTCGTAGGGGTGGTGGACGATGAAATCCTTCTGGCGGATCGCCGCGAAGACGTCGCCGCCCGATTCGCGGATCCGCTCGGGGAAGCGCGGGTTGTAGGGCTTGAACTTGAGGTCCGGCCGGTCGATCCCGACGATCTGCGACAGCTCGTTGAGCGCCAGCATCCCCTCGACCACGAAGACCGAATCGGGGGCGATCTCCAATTCGTCGGCAACGAAGGAGCGCAGCTCCTCCGTCATGCCCGCCTCGACCTCCAAGCGGATGACGACGCCGCGGCGGCGGCGCTTGATCGCCGATTCGAAGTGCAGGACGAGGTCTTCCGCCTCCTCCTCGATCTCGAGATCGGAGTCGCGCACGACGCGGAAGGCGCCCTGCCCCTTCAGCGAGTAGCCGGGGAAGAGCCGGCTCGCGTATTTCGCGATCACCTGCTCGATGGCGATGAAGCGCGCGGTGCCGTCGCCGGCCACGTCGGGCAGGCGCACGAACCGGTCGAGCAGCGACGGCAGGCGGATCAGGGCGCGCAGGGTGCGCCCGTCACGGGGCCGCACCATCATCAGCGCGACGGTGAAGCCGAGATTGGGGATGAACGGGAACGGGTGGGCCGGATCGATCGCCAGCGGCGTCAGCACCGGGAAGATGTAGGTGAGGAAATAGTCGTCGAGCCAAGCGAGGTGCTCCGCCGACAGCTCCGCCGGCTCCGCGAGGTGGATGCCGTTGCCGTTCAGCTCCTCGCGCAGCGCGCGCCAGCGATCCTGCTGGTCCAGCGCCAGCCGCGAGACTTCCGTGCCGATGCGGGCGAGCTGCTCGGAAGGGGTCAGGCCGTCCTGCGAGGGCACGACGAGGCCGGCGCGGACCTGATCGTGCAGGCCGGCGACACGCACCATGAAGAATTCGTCCAGATTGTTGGCCGAGATCGAGAGGAAGCGGAGCTGCTCCAGCAGCGGATGGTTGGGGTTGGCGGATTCCTCCAGAACCCGGCGATTGAACTGCAGCCAGGACAGCTCACGGTTCACGAACCGCTCAGGCGAGTGGCGGAGCGATCGCCCGGCCTCCAGCACCGGCTCGCGGGCGGCCTCGGCCGCATCGCTCTCCACCTTGGCATCCGCCTCCGACGGCTTCTCGGCAGCCTTCTCCGCCGCAAGGATGCGGGCGGCGCGGGCCGTCCGGGCGCGGGCGGATTCGCTGCGCACACCCCGCTCGGTGGCGAGGCTGGTCTCTTCGGTCTCGGTCGCCTCCGTGTCCCGGGCGACGACATCCGACTCCACTTCCGACAACGCCCTGGCTCCCTTCCGCTCCGAAGCGCGTCCCGGTCACGATGCGACCGGTGACGACTCCGCCCCTTGCAGTGCTGCGCGGCTCCCTAACATAGGGCGGCCGAACCGGTTTGACGGTTTCGTGACAACGGCGGGCGACTCACGGCCCGCCCGCAGCGTCTTCTTCTTCGCCGTCCCCCTCGTCCGCGTCCTGCCCCTCGCCGCCCCCGTCGGCGGCCTCCATCCGGTCGAGGACGGCGAGCGCGAGCGGCCGGGTGATGCGGCGGCGGCGGCCGAGCGCGTCGCGGTCGAGTTCGGCCACGACCTCGCGGACGCGGGCGAGCGAGCGGTCGATGCGCAGGGCCAGGGCATCGACCACCGAGGTGTCGATGCCGAGCTGCCGGTCGGCAAACAGCTTGACGATCACCGCCTTCAGGAGCGCGTCGTCCGGCGGGCCGATCTCGGCGCCGGGGGCGAGCCGCAGCCGCGAGCGCAGGTCGGCGACCTTGAGGCCGAAACCGTCCACCGGCCCGCAGGCCGTGAGCAGCACCGGAAAGCGGCGCTCGCGGGCGAGGTTGAGCAGATGGAACAGGGCCGCCTCGTCGCGCCCGGCCGCGCGGTCCACGTCCTCGACCACGAGGGCGCCGTTGGAAATCAGATGCGAAACGCGGTCCATCGCGACGTCCGCGGCGGAGACCGTCCAGGCTTGCGCCCGCGTCGCCCAGATCGAGGCGAGATGGCTCTTGCCGCTGCCGGGCGGGCCGCGGAGCAGGAACACGGTGTCCGGCCAGTCGGGCCATGCCTCGATCAGGGCATAGGCCTCCTCGTTGGAGGGGCTGACGAGAAAGTCCTCGGCGCCGTAGCGCGGGTCGAGCGGCAGGTCGAAGGTGAGCTGCTTCGGGGGTTCCGTGTCGCGCATCCTCGCACCTTACACCAAGTTGCTCGACACGAGTCGGGAGACGAGCGCCCGGCGGACGCCCGCACTGCCCTCAACCATCGGGAAGGGTCGTCGGCGCGGGATTCTCCGCCGCCGCGCGATCAATCGCGAGCGGGCAGCGTCGAGTTCCCTGCCTCCCCGATCAGCAGCGGCCCGTCGCCCCGGTAGAGCTTGCTCTCGAGGTAGCGCTCGATGCCGAAGCGCACGATGACGCCGATGGAGGCCGCGACCGGCACCGCGAGCAGGAGCCCGAGGAAGCCGAACAGCGAGCCGAAGGCGAGCAGCGCGAACATCAGCCAGACCGGATGGAGCCCGACCGAGTCGCCCACGAGCTTGGGCGAGATCACGTTGCCTTCGAGGAATTGCCCGACGAGGAACACCCCGACAGTGAGGCCGATATGCAGCCAGTCGCCGCTGGGCCACCACTGCACCAGGGCGACGCCGACCGAGAGCAGGAATCCGGTGAGCGTGCCGACATAGGGGATGAAGGTGAGGAAGCCCGAGATCATCCCGATCAGCACGCCGAAGTTCAACCCGACGAGGAACAGGCCGACCGCGTAGAACGAGCCGAGGATCAGGCAGACGAGACTCTGGCCGCGCACGAAGCCGGTCACCGCCCCGTCGATCTCGCCCGCAAGCCGCCGCGCCGTCGGGCGGTGGCGGGGGGTACCCAGCCGTCGAGGGCGGCGATCATCCGGTCCCAGTCGTGCAGCACGTAGAAGGCGACGACCGGCGTGACGACGAGCAGCGAGGCGATGGAGACGAGCGCCTGACTCCCGGTCCAGAGCGACTTGAGGAAGGCCAGGAACCACGCCCCGCCCTGCCCGACCAGCGTGCCGACGGAGGATTGCAGTTCGTTGACGACCTCCGTGCCGCCGATCCGCTGGAGCAGCGGCCCGGCCCGCTCCACGAGGATGCTCTGCAGCCGCCCGACCATGGTCGGCAGGGAATTGACGAGCGAGGCGATCTGCCCGGCGGCCAGCGGCACGACGATGATGAGCAGAACCACGAACCCGACCACGAATCCGGCCAGGATCAGCAGGGTCGCGGCGAGCCGGCCGAGGCCGAGCCGCTCCAGCCGGTCGGCCAGCGGATCGAGCAGGTAGGCCAGTGCCAGCCCTGCCACGAAGGGCAGCATCACCTCGCGCAGCTCGTAGAGCAGGAAGACGACGACCGCGAGGATCGACAGCCCGATGATTGCCCGCCCACGCATCGAGATGCCGTCCCCCGTCAATCCGTCCGGCGCGGACAGTGGGAAGCGGGGCGCGCCCGGTCAAGGCAGGTCTTGCGAGGCAGGTCTTGCAAGCCGGACCTCGCATGGCGGGCCTTGCCGCGCGCGGCGGGAAGGCGTTCGATCGCCGCCTCGCCTCGAGGGGAGAGGGCGCCAGGGCAGCCGAGACCACCGATCGAGGCGGTTTTCGCCCGCGGCACGGCATGATGCTGTGCCCGAACACGCCGCCCCGCGCCGGTGACAGTGGCCAATCGCGCCGCGATGTGGCAGCGGGTTTTGGCATGATCAGCGATTACCGGACGACGGGGCGGCGATGACGGCGCAGGACGGAAACGGGCTCACCTACGCGCAGGCCGGCGTCGACATCGACGCGGGCAACGCGCTAGTCGAGACGATCAAGCCGCTGGTGCGCGCCACGCGCCGGCCGGGGGCGGATGCGGAGATCGGCGGCTTCGGCGGGTTGTTCGACCTCAAGGCCGCGGGCTTCAAGGACGCGATCCTGGTCGCCGCCAACGACGGCGTCGGCACCAAGGTAAAGATCGCCATCGAGACCGGACGCCACCACACGATCGGCATCGACCTCGTGGCGATGTGCGTCAACGACATCATCGTGCAGGGCGCCGAGCCGCTGTTCTTCCTCGACTATTACGCCACCGGAAAGCTGGTGCCCGGCGTCGGCGCCGACATCGTGCGCGGCATCGCCGAGGGTTGCCGGCAGGCGGGCTGCGCGCTGATCGGCGGCGAGACCGCCGAGATGCCGGGACTCTACGACGGCTCCGATTACGATCTCGCCGGCTTCTCGGTGGGGGCGGCCGAGCGCGGCACGCTGCTGCCGCGCCCCGGCATCTTGCCCGGCGACGTGGTGCTCGGCCTGCCCTCCTCGGGCGTCCACTCGAACGGGTTCTCGCTGGTGCGGCGGATCGTGGCCAAGACCGGCCTCGGCTACGATGCCGACGCGCCGTTCGCGCCCGGCCGCAGCCTCGGCGAGGCGCTGCTGGAGCCGACCCGGATCTACGTGAAGCCGCTGCTCGCCGCCCTGAAGCGGGCCGGCGGCATCCGGGCGCTCGCCCATATCACCGGCGGCGGCTTCCCCGACAACCTCCCCCGCGTCCTGCCCGACGGCGTCGGCATCGCAATCGACCTCTCGGCGATTGCCGTGCCGCCGGTCTTCGGCTGGCTGGCGCGCGAGGGCGGGGTCGCGGAAGCGGAGATGCTGCGGACCTTCAACTGCGGCATCGGCATGGTGGTGGTCGCCGCCGCCGACGCGGCCGACGCCGTGGCGGACGCGCTGACCGAGGCCGGCGAGGCGCCGGTCCGGCTCGGGCACATCACCGAGCGCGGGGCGGAAGCCGTGACCTTCACGGGGCAGCTCGCCCTGTGAGCGCTCCGGCCCCGAAGAAGCGCGTCGCGATCCTGATCTCGGGCCGCGGCTCGAACATGGTCTCCCTGATCGAGGCGGCGCGCGCCCCCGATTATCCGGCCGAGATCGTGCTCGTGCTCTCGAACCGCCCCGACGCCGCCGGCCTCGACCGCGCGCGGGCGGCGGGCATCCCGGCCCGCGCCATCGACCACAAGGCGTTCCCCGATCGCGCCCGCTTCGACGCCGCGCTCCAGGCGGAGCTGGACGAAGCGGGCATCGAACTGATCGTGCTCGCCGGCTTCATGCGCATCCTCACCGACGCCTTCGTCGAGGCTTGGAGCGGCCGGATGATCAACATCCACCCCTCGCTGCTGCCGCTGTTCAAGGGCACCCACACCCACGAGCGCGCGCTGGACGCGGGCGTGCGCCTGCATGGCTGCACCGTGCATTACGTCGTGCCGGAACTCGATGCCGGGCCGATCGTCGCCCAGGCCGCCGTGCCGGTGCTGCCGGGCGACGACGCCGACACGCTGAGCGCCCGGGTGATTGTGCAGGAGCATCGGCTCTATCCGGCAGCGCTCGCCCTGATCGCGGGCGGCGGCGCCGTATTGGAAGGCGGCCGCGTGCGCTTCACGGCGCAGACGCGCGACGCCGGAGCCGCGATCCTGTCGCTTTGAACCCTGATTTCCTCGGGCCGCTCCACCCAGCGACCTCATCCTGAGGTGCCGCGAAGCGGCCTCGAAGGGTGCTCCCGATCCCGCGCGGTCCCTGGACGATCCTTCGAGGGCGACGCTTCGCGCCGCCACCTCAGGATGAGGGTTAGGATGGGAGCGGCCGACCGGCTTTCTGCAAATCAGAAGAAGATCGGCCGCGCGCTCGCCGAGTGCTCGACCAGCACCGCGCCGGTGGCCGGATCGACCTCCTTGAGTACCGCGTCGTAGCCCCACAGGTCGGCGAGGTGCTGGAGCACGCGCCGGGCATCCTCCCGCTGCAGGGTGATGCGGTTGAGCGCCTTGTGGTGGAGGATCAGCCGGCGGTCGCCCTCCAGATCCACGTCCACCACCTCGATGTCGGGATCGAGCCACGCCACATCGTATTGGCGGGCGAAGGAGCGCCGCATCTTGCGGTAGCCGCGCTCGTCGTGGATCGCCGCGACGCGCATCTCCGGCTCGTCGGGATCGTCCACGACGTGAAACAGCCGCATGTCGCGCATCAGCTTCGGGCTCAAGAACTGCGCGATGAAGCTCTCGTCGCGGTAGTTCTCCCAGCAATCGCGCAGCACGCCCATGGCACCGCCGGTCCCGGCGATGTCGGGGAACCACTCGCGGTCCTCGTCGCTCGGCTGCTCCACGATGCGGGCGATGTCCTGCATCATGGCAAAGCCCAGCGCGTAGGGGTTGTGACCGCCGAAGGAGCGGTCGTCGAAATTCGGCTGGCGGATGACGTTGGTGTGCGAGGTCAGGAACTCGAGATAGGCCGCCTCACTGAGCTGCCCCTTCTGCGAGAGGGCATTCATGATCCGGTAGTGGCAGTAGGTGGCGCAGCCCTCGTTCATCACCTTGGTCTGGCGCTGCGGGTAGAAGTACTGCGCGACCAGCCGGACGATCCGCAGGATCTCGCGCTGCCAGGGCCGCAGGCGCGGGGCCACCTTCTCCAGGAAGTAGAGGATGTTTTCCTGCGGCAGCTCCAAGAGCGCCTTGCGCCGCTCCAAGGCCGGGTCGCCCTTGGCCGCGCCGGTCTTGGCCGGCAGGGTGCGCCAGAGGTCGTTGTAGATCTGCTCGCCGTGTTCCTCGCGCTCGCGCTCCCGGCGCTGCTCGCTCGCCAGATCCGGGCGCTTCTTGCGGGGATAGCGGTGGACGCCCTGGCTCATCAGCGCGTGAGCGGCGTCGAGCACGTGCTCGACCGCCTGATGCCCGTAGCGCTCCTCGCAGCGGGCGATGTAGCTCTTGGCGAAGTCGAGATAGTCGAGGATGCCTTCGGCATCGGTCCATTGTCGGAACAGATAGTTGTTCTTGAAGAAGTGGTTATGGCCGAAGGCAGCGTGGGCGATCACCAGCGTCTGCATCGTCGCCGTGTTCTCCTCCATCACGTAGGAGATGCACGGATCGGAGTTGATGACGATCTCGTAGGCGAGCCCCATCAGGCCGCGGCGGTAGCTCGCCTCCTGCTGGGCGAAGTGCTTGCCGAAGGACCAGTGCTTGTAGAACAGCGGCATGCCGATCGAGGCATAGGCGTCGAGCATCTGCTCGGCGGTGATGATCTCGATCTGGTTCGGGTACCACGACAGACCGAGTTCAGGCCCGGCCACGGCTTCGCAGGCATCGTGGATGCGCCGGATCGTCTCGAAGTCCCAGTCATTGCCGGAAAACAGCAGCTCGCCCGGTTTGGGTGCTGTCGACTTCGTGCGGCTCAGGCTCGCGACCATGTCGGCCCTTCTCTTCGACGCTGTCTCGCCTCCCCTCACGGGGAGGCTTATCGATCCGCCTCCGCCCGCGCGTCCTTGCGGCCGAACAGCTCGCGGAACACGGGGTAGATGTCGCGGCGGTGGTTCACCTTGCGCATGGCGAGCGGTTCGCCGGCCTTGGCCAGCGCCTCGTAGGTCCGCCACAGGGTGGTGCGGTGCTCGACGAAGCCGGCGCGCGGGCCGTTCTCGTCACCGACTTCGAGATAGGCGAAGTGCTGGCAGGCCGGCAGGATGTGCGCGCGCAGCAATTCGGTCGAGGTCGGCCCGTCGGAGGAGACGTTGTCGCCGTCCGAGGCTTGCGCGGCGTAGATGTTCCAGTCGTCCGGCGAGTAGCGCTCGGTGACGATGCGCTTCATCTCGGCCAGCGCCGAGGAGACCAGCGTGCCGCCGGTCTCGCGGGAGCCGAAGAAGGTCTCCTCGTCCACCTCGGCCGCCTTGTCGGTATGGCGGATGAAGACGATCTCGACGTGCTTGTAGCGGCGCGTCAGGAAGATGTGCAGCAGGATGTAGAAGCGCTTGGCCAGATCCTTCATGTGCTCGGTCATCGAGCCCGAGACGTCCATCAGGCAGAACATCACAGCCTGGGCGATCGGCTTCGGATAGGGCTCGAACCGGCGGAAGCGCAGGTCGATCGGATCGACATAGGGGATGCGCTTCGAGCGCTCGCGCAGTTCGAGCAGCTTGAGCTTCAGGTCGGGCAGGCGCGGATCCCTGGCGGTCTCCGCCGCGGCGATCTCGGCCTCCAAGGCCGCCACCTCCTCCAGCTTCGGCCGCTTCAGGGCGATGCGCCGGGACATGGAATTGCGCAAAGTGCGCGACAGGGCGAGGTTCGCCGGCGACCCTGAGACCGTGTAGCCGGCCCGGCGCAGGCCTTCCGTCTCGACCACCGCCAGCCGCCGCTTGGCGAGATCGGGCAGTTCGAGGTCTTCGAGGAAGAGGTCGAGGAATTCTTCGCGCGTCAGGACGAAGTGGAAGGCGTCCTCGCCATTCTCGCCGCCGTCCCCGCCCTCGCCGGAGCCGCCGCCGCCCCCGCCGCCCGGCGGGCGCTCGATGCGGTCGCCCTCCACGTAGGTCTTGTTGCCGGGCAGGATGTAGTCCTGATGGCCCGTGCCCGGCTGGCGCGAGAAGCGCGGCTCGCGCACCCCGTCGCCGGGCACGGTGATGCGCCCGTCCTTGCCGAGGTTCTTGATATCCTTCTCTCGGGCGGATTCCCGAACCGCGCGCTGTGCGACGTCCTTGACCCGGCGCAGGAAGCGTTGGCGGTTCGGGAGGCTCTTACCACCTGGATTGAGCCGACGGTCGACGATGTGCATCCGGGGTCGCTCAGCGCCTTCAAGTCTCACGTCCCCGCTCGGGGACAAAGGTGCGGAAGTGCGGCGGCGGATGCCGGAAGACTTCGCCTTAGAGGGCTTGCCCTCAACCCGCCTGCTTCACCCGCATGTACCATTCCACGAGTCGCCGGACCTGCCGTTCGGTGTAGCCCCGATCCGTCATGCGATCGACGAACTCGCCGTGCTTCTTCTCCGTGTCGCTGTCCTTCTTGGATCCAAAGGAGATCACGGGCAGCAGTTCCTCAACCTGAGAGAACATCCGCCGTTCGATCACTTCGCGCAACTTCTCGTAGGACGTCCAGGACGGGTTGCGCCCACCGTGCTGCGCCCGAGAGCG
This sequence comes from Methylorubrum sp. SL192, assembly GCF_026672325.1. Lineage (NCBI taxonomy): Bacteria > Pseudomonadati > Pseudomonadota > Alphaproteobacteria > Hyphomicrobiales > Methylobacteriaceae > Methylorubrum > Methylorubrum sp. SL192. Next base: position 1,247,116 of record NZ_JAPPQV010000003.1, on the reverse strand, counting down.
CAGCGCGAACTTCACCACTTCGTTGCGGAAATCCTTCGGGTTGGCGATGCCGGCCGGCTTCTCGATCTTGGTCAGCTCCTGGTTGAGGAGCTCACGGTTGAGCAGCTGGCCGGTCTCGGCGTCCTTGAAGTCCTGATCCTCGATCCAGGCGTCCGCGTAGTCGATGTAGCGGTCGAACAGGTTCTGCCCGTAATCGTGGTAGGATTCGAGATAGGCCTTCTGGATCTCGTGGCCGATGAACTCGGCGTAGCGCGGCGCGAGTTCGGTCTTGATGAACTCGATGTAGCGCTTCTCGGTCTCGGGCGGCAGCTGCTCGCGCCGGATCGCTTGTTCCAGCACGTACATCAGGTGGACCGGATCGGCCGAGACCTCGGTGGTGTCGTGGTTGAAGGTCGCCGCCAGCACCTTGAAGGCGAAGCGGGTCGAGATCCCGTCCATGCCCTCATCGACGCCGCCGGTATCCTTGTATTCCTGCATCGAGCGGGCGCGGGGATCGACCTCGCGAAGCGACTCGCCGTCGTAGACCCGCATCTTCGAGAACAGGTTGGAATTGGCGTGCTCGCGCAGCCGCGAGAGCACCGAGAAGCGGGCCAGCATCTCCAGAGTCCCCGGCGCGCAGGCAGCGGTGGAGAGCTCGGAGCTCGAGATCAGCTTCTCGTAGATGCGCTGCTCCTCCGTGACCCGGAGGCAGTAGGGCACCTTGATGACGTAGATGCGGTCGATGAAGGCTTCGTTGTTCTTGTTGGTCTTGAACGATTGCCACTCGGCCTCGTTCGAGTGCGCCAGGATCACGCCCGTGAACGGGATCGCGCCGATATTCTCGGTGCCGACATAGTTGCCCTCCTGCGTCGCCGTGAGCAGGGGGTGGAGCATCTTGATCGGCGCCTTGAACATCTCGACGAATTCGAGAACGCCTTGGTTCGCCCGGTTGAGGCCGCCCGAGTAGGAATAGGCGTCCGGATCGGCCTGGGAGAGTGTTTCGAGGCGGCGGATATCGACCTTGCCGACCAGCGAGGAGATGTCCTGGTTGTTCTCGTCGCCCGGCTCGGTCTTGGCGATGGCGATCTGGCGCAGGCGCGACGGCCGCACCTTGATCACCTTGAAGCGGGAAATGTCGCCGTCGAACTCGTCGAGGCGCTTCAGGGCCCAGGGGCTCATCAGGCCGGTGAGGCGGCGGCGCGGGATGCCGAAGCGCTCCTCGATCTCGCGGCCCATGGCCTCGGGGTCGAACAGGCCGAGCGGGCTTTCGAAGACCGGGGAGACCTCGTCGCCGGCCTTCAGCACGTAGACCGGATGGACCTCCATCAGCGCCTTGAGGCGCTCGGCGAGCGACGACTTACCGCCGCCGACGGGGCCGAGCAGGTAGAGGATCTGCTTGCGCTCCTCCAATCCCTGCGCCGCGTGGCGGAAGAACGAGACGATCCGCTCGATCGTCTCTTCCATGCCGTAGAACTCGGCAAAGGCCGGGTAGACCCGGATCGTGCGGTTCATGAACACCCGGCCCAACCGCGCGTCGCGGGCGGTGTCCACCATTTCCGGCTGGCCGATCGCATCGAGGATGCGCTCGGCGGCGGAGGCGTACATCAGCGGATTGTCGCGGCACGCCTCGAGATACTCAGAGAGCGTCATCTCCGTGTCGCGGCGTGCTTCATAGCCGCGAGCGAAGCTCTGGAACAGGTCGTTCGTCGAGTGCAGCGGCATTCGAACACCCCCTTCAGGCTGATGACAGCTTCATCCTGTCTCGGGTCGAACGCAACTGACATTGCGGGTTTTGTCGCACCGCCCACAGGAGGGCTGTCTTGCGTGTGAAACGGGACACACTCAAAGCTGACCGGGATTTAGCCCGAGCTTGACCGGCCCCGAACCCGAGGCAGAAACCTCCGGCCGAAGACCGGAAGCCCCTGGTATTCGTCAAAATTGCTGCGTCGCGGTATGATCGCGCACGAAACCGTCTATCCGATCAGAGATCGGTGCCGCTTTTCTTCTCGTCCTTGGACTTTTCGTCCTTGCCGACGGTGATGCGGATGTCGCGCTTCTCGGTCTCGCCGTCGGCATTTTTGATCTCGACGACGACCCCGTCGGCGCCCGTATAGCCGCTGTTGGGCTGGTAGAAGATCGCCTGAACCTCGGCGTCCTTGTTGGGGCAGCGGTACTTGGCCGGTGTCTTGAGCTTACCCGCCTTCGTGATGAGCGAGCCGGATTTCGGCGGCGTCACCACCCTGATCTCGGGCATCGGGCCGGCCGAGCAATCCTTCTTCAGGTTCGGCACGATCACGAGGCGCGCCTGCTTGCCGGCGGGCACGGTCTCGCTCTTGGTAACGGTGGTCTGCGCGAGGGCGGGCCCGGCGAGACAGAGCCAAGCAGCGGCGAAGGCGGCGGGCAGCGCCGCGATCGGTCCCGTGGATTGTCTCTTGGCAGTGGTCGGCAGATCCATCGGCGTTTCCCTTGAGCGTCGTTCGGGCGACCGGCCGGAGAGCGACTGGGCGCCACAGAAGATGTGGGGAGGGCGCCGGCTTGCGTCGAGGCTCGCCCCTTCGAATCTTGCCGAACGAATTTTGCCGAAGGCCGCGCCCGCTCAGTGCTGCAGCGCGGCGGCGACCGTGCCGGCCACCCGCGCGATCTGCGCGTCATCGAGCTGTCCAGCGAGCGCCTGGGTCAGCGCCTTCTCGACCCGCTCGCGTTCGCCGAGATCGGCGAAGGGTGCAGCCGGAATGTCCGCGTCGCCCAAGTCGCAGGCGCGGCGGATGGTATCGGCGGCCCTGAGCAGCGTCTCCCGATCGGCCGGGCCCATATCCCAAAGCGGCGCCCGCAGCCGGCTGATGACCCGCCGCGCGTCCCGATATTCCCGATCGACGGTGGTCGACGCCTCGATCTGGCTGACGAGGAACATCAGTTCCAGAACCTCGTTGGCGGCTTCCGGGCAAGCGCGCACGATCCGCATCACGCGGGCGATGAGTTCCTGGGTCGGAGACATCCGGGAGCGAGGGGGGGCCATGGCGCCTCAACGCCGTTCCGCCGGTAAAGTTCAGCCCGCATGGGCCGGCCGAAGCGCCGGGTGGGCCGAAATCCGCGAGGCTGGCCAATGCCTTGCGCGCAAGCGAGTTTTCGGGATTCGACGGCGGCACTCGGTCCCGCCTCAGGCGGCCTCGTGATCCGCCTCGTCGAGGCCGGCGAGCAGGGCTCGGCAGGCACGCAACTCGGCAAGCGCCCCCTCGAGCGCCCGGCGATCCGAGGCCGCCGCCTCGACGCTTTCCTCGTCCCGGTCGATGCCGGTCGGCGCGCCAACCTCGGCCTCGCCGCGGCCGAGCGCCTGGACGAAGCGCACGCCGTTCTCCTTGAGGACGCGCTGCGCCCCGCGGATCGTGTAGCCTTTTCCGCGCAGCAGGCAGCTCACGCCCCTGATGAGATCGACATCCTCCGGCCGATAGTAGCGCCGGCCGCCGGCCCGCTTCGTCGGCTTGATCTGGCTGAACCGGCTCTCCCAGAAGCGCAGGACGTGCTGCGGCACGCCGAGTTCCTCGGACACTTCGGTGATGGTGCGGAAGGCGCCGGGGCTCTTCTCGCTCCGCTCGTCACCGGCAGGCGTATCGACGGCGGAAGAATCGAGGGCGGGGGATTCCAGCGGCAGTCCCATGGCAGCGCCTCAAACCAGATTGTGCGGGAGAGGACCGGAGCGGCTTGGCCGGGTCACTCGTCCTCATCCATGTCGAGCCCGTTGACGTGGCCGCCATTGATGCGGGCCTTGAGAACGTTCGAGGGCTTGAACACCATCACCTGCCGCGGCTCGATCTCGACCTCGACACCGGTCTTCGGATTGCGGCCGATGCGCTTGCCCTTGGAGCGCACGACGAAGGAGCCGAACGAGGACAGTTTCACCGTCTCGCCCGAGGATAGGCACGTGCAGATCTCGGCAAGCACCGTCTCGACCAGCGCGGCCGATTCGGCCCGTGACAGACCGACCTGCTGGTAGACGGCCTCGCTCAAATCTGCGCGTGTGACCGTCTTGCCCGCCATCCGCTCCCCCTTCCGGCCGAGTTGCTCGACATCCCTGCCATCCTTCTCAGGACGTACGGATGCAGCCTCCGCTCAAATGCCGTGCGGGTTCCCCGACAAAGGATCCCGCCGTGTATCTCTATGATCGAACACGCTAATCGGCTGAGGGGCGACGGTCAACAGAACCTTACGGTTGACAGGAGGCTAGGCTCGTTCCGACGCTCATCGCCTACCAGCGGATGAGCGCGGCGCCCCAGGTGAACCCGCCGCCGATCGCCTCGATCATCACGAGGTCGCCCTCGCGGATGCGCCCGTCGCGGCGGGCGGCGTCCAGCGCCAGGGGAATCGAGGCGGCCGAGGTGTTGCCGTGCCGATCGACGGTGAGCACCACCTTTTCGCGGGCGATGCCGAGCTTGTCGGCCGAAGCCTCGATGATCCGGCGGTTGGCCTGGTGCGGCACGAACCACGCGAGGTCGTCGGCGGTGGTGCCGGAGGCGCGGAAGGCGTCCTCGATCACGTCGGTCACCGAGCCGACCGCGAAGCGGAACACCTCGCGACCCTCCATGCGCAGCTTGCCGGTGGTGCCGGTCGAGCCGGGCCCGCCATCGACGTAGAGCTTGGCCCGGTGGCGCCCGTCCGAGCGCAGGCAGCTCGAGAGCACGCCGCGGTCGGCACTCGTGCCCTCACCCTCGCGGGCCTCCAGCACGATGGCCCCGGCACCGTCGCCGAACAGCACGCAGGTGGTGCGGTCCTCCCAGTCGAGCAGCCGCGAGAAGGTCTCGGCGCCGATGACGAGGGCGCGCTTGGCGCCACCCGTCGTCAGGAAGCGGTCGGCGGTGGCCACCGCGTAGACGAAGCCGGCGCAGACCGCCTGAAGGTCGAAGGCGAAACCGCCCTCGATTCCGAGCGCCGCCTGGATCTGGGTGGCGGAGGAGGGGAAGGTGTGGTCGGGGGTCGAGGTCGCGCAGATCACGAGATCGATGTCGGCGGGCGAGAGCCCGGCATCGTCGAGGGCCGCCATCGCCGCGCGGGTGCCGAGCACCGAGGTCGTCTCGTCGGCGCGCGCGATGTGGCGCTGGCGGATGCCGGTGCGCTGGACGATCCACTCGTCGGAGGTTTCGATCCCGCGTTCGGCGAGATCTGTGTTCGTGACGACGGTCTCGGGCAGATACGCCCCGCAGCCGACCACGACGGAGCGCGCATGCGCCATCAGATCCGTCCCTTTCTCACTTCTGTGCCCGGCTTACTTCTCGATCAAGCCGGTTTCGAGCCCGGCGGCGACCGCCGGCGTCTGCTCCAGCATATCCCGGATCGTCCGCATCAGGTCGTAGCGCGCCATGTCGTAGGCAAGATCGACGGCGGCCGCGAAGCCCTGAGCGTTCTCCGAGCCGTGGCTCTTGATGACGATACCCTCCAACCCGAGGAACACGCCGCCATTGGCCCGGCTCGGGTTCATCTTCTCGCGCAGGGCCGCGAAGGCTTGGCGCGCGAACAGGTAGCCGATCTTGGCCGAGAGGGTCCGCCCCATCGCCGCCTTGAGATAGGAGGCGATCTGCTTGGCCGTGCCCTCGGCCGTCTTGAGGGCGATATTGCCGGTAAATCCTTCCGTCACCACGACATCCGTGGTGCCGCGGCCGAGATCGGTGCCCTCGACGAAGCCGTGATACGTAAAATTGGGCAGCTCCGACTCGCGCAGGAGCCGGGCGGCCTCCTTCACGGCCTCGTTGCCCTTCATCTCCTCGGTGCCGACATTGAGCAGCCCGACCGTCGGGCGCTCGACGTCGAGGACGATCCGGGCCATGGCCGAGCCCATCACCGCCATCTCGACGAGATGCTCGGCATCGGTGCCGATGGTGGCGCCGACATCGAGCACCACACTCTCGCCGCGCACGGTCGGCCACAGGCAGGCGATGGCCGGGCGCTCGATACCGGCCATGGTCTTGAGGCAGATCTTCGACATCGCCATCAAGGCGCCGGTGTTGCCGGCCGAGACCGCGGCCTGGGCCTCGCCGTCGCGCACCGCCTGAATCGCCCGCCACATCGAGGACTTGCCCCGGCCCTGGCGCACCGCCTGGCTCGGCTTGTCGTCCATGGCGATCGAGACGGTGGTGTGGCGGATCTCGACGGCGCCCTTCAGGCGCGGCTCGGCCTCGACGAGAGGGCGCACCACCGCCTCGTCACCGAACAGGATGAAGTGAAGCTCGGGGTGCCGCTCACGGGCGATGGCCGCACCGGGCACGACGGTCGTGGGGCCGTGATCGCCGCCCATGGCGTCGAGCGAGATGCAAACGCGGTTCGACATGGTTCCTTCGGGGCGCCGCGGGGTAAGCCGGCGGGCAGCGAGCGTGAAGGGGCGTCACAGGCCCCGGAATCGGCGGCGCAAAATAGCGGCAGCGCCCCGCCGGGCAAACAAAAACTCAACCACCGTCGTGATGAGGCCTGCCGGAAGGCTGGCGGGCCCGTCCATCAACCCTTGTCCCCACCGAGCTTGGCCCGCAAAGCCGCCAGATCGGAGAACGGCAGCGGATCCTCGCCGACCGTGACCGCATCGAAGGCGACGCCGGGCTTGCGCGGATAAGGATCGAGGCCGAGCGCCAGGAATTCCGCGGTCAGCACGCCGAAATCGACGCGTCCGTTCACGATCGGATCGGGGAGATCGACATCCTCGGCGTCGGTGCCCTCCAGGATGTCGGCATTGGTGAAGTCGACCTCGACGGGTTCGGAGACCTTCGCCTCGAAGGGCTCCAGCGTCACGGTGCAGACCTGGGTCACCACGGCCTCGACCCGGCCCTCGGCGTGCAGCCGGGTCAGCGAACCGCTCAAGGTGAAGCGGCCGACGAGGTCGCGGATGGCGGGGACCTTGAAGTCGCGGGCCAGGGCCTCGCACTCGGCCGGATTCGCCTCGACGACGATCTCGGCGCGGTCCTTGGGCAGGCGCTCGACGTTGACGGAGCGGGAGAGCGGCCCCGCAGGCTTCGGCGTCATCGATGGTCTCCTGAATTCTCTGTCGCGGCCGCGCCGACGGGCTCGGGGAAACGTGGCCCCTCGCCGAGCAGGCCGTCGAGATCTTGGGCCCCCAGCGCGGCGGCGGCGGCCTCGACATAGGATGCCAGCGGCCCGGCCGCCTCGGGTTCGACGCCGTCGAGGACGTTGCGGGCGAGTGTTTCGGCCAGCCCGGCCCGGTCGCCCGCATCGAGCGCGGTGCCGTAGGATCCGGCCCGGGCATAGAACGAGGCACCGAGTTTCTTGATGCGCTTGGGCACGCCCATGTCGCCGATGCCGAGTTCGCGCAGCGAAGCGTCGAGCTGCATGAAGACGGAATCGACCAGATCCTGCGCCACATCAGCCGCTGGCGGCGGCAACTGGCCGAGGCGGCGCAGCACGAGGATCACGTGCAGGCTCAACGCTTCGAACCGGCCCTCCACGGTGTCGGGCACGCCGAGCGCCGTATAGAGGCCGGGCCGGCGCGCGGCCTCGCCGATCGTCCGATGCAGCGATTGGATCGTCCGCCGCCGCCGGTCGGCGCGGCGGAATAAGCCCGCGATCATACGTTCCACCGGATGTGCCGACGCTGTGGCCAAGCTTGCCTTGTCAAAGCCATAACCCCGCGGTACGGCAACCGCGGACCAGGGTGCAAGTCCGAAGACGCGCGAGTTGAAACGCGCCGCGGATGAAGACCCTTTTGACTGGAAATCAGGGGGGCCGATGTCGCGCCGTCTCGTCTCGTCGCTTGCCCGCGCGGCCGTTCTCGGCTCCGTCGCGATCGGCGTATCAGGCTGCATCGGCGAGGATATCCGCCACGGCTATCAGATCGATCAGGCGGCTCTGGCCACGGTGAAGCCGGGCATGGGTGCCGAACAGGTGCTGCAGATCCTCGGCACCCCATCGACCGTCTCCACGGTCGGCAACAAGTCCTGGTACTACATCAGCCAGAACACCCGCCGCACGGTGATGTTCCTCGGTGAGCAGATCGAGGACCAGAAGGTCACGGCGGTCTACTTCAACCAGGGCATGAAGGTGGAGCGCGTGGCACTCTACGGCCTGCAGGACGGGCGCGTGTTCGACTTCATCGAGCGCACGACGCCGGCCAGCGGCTCTGACCGCGCCTTCATCAGCCAGCTCTTCCGCGGCCTGACCCGCTACGAGCCGTTCGGCAGCGGCGCCGGCGCGTCGGTCGTCCCCGGCGCCCGCGCCGGTCAGTAAGAGCCTCCGGGCGGGCCCACCAGGGCCCGCGCCACCGCGCCCGGCTCGGCGAACAGGAAGGCCGGACGCGTACCGGCCATGGCCTCGGGGCTGTTGTAGCCCCAGGCCACCGCGGCGAAGCCGCATCGAGCCTGCGCCGCCGCGTCCGCGTCGCGGATCTCGTCGCCCACCGCCAGCATGGCAGCCGGTTCGACGCCACCTGCCCGCGCAACCGTGCGCAGGTGGCGCGCCTTGCCGAACAGCGAGGCACCGCAGGCATAGTGCCGGATGAATCCGGCCGACGCGCCGAGAGCGCAGCGCACATTCGCCTCGCTGTTGGAACTCACGACAGCAAGCGTGAACCCCGCCGCATCGAGCCCCGCGAGCATCTCCGGAATGCCGGAAAACAGCCGCAGCTGAGGAGCGTCGCGGGTCGCGAGCGCGCGCATGTGACGGGCGATCAGCGGGACCTTCCAGGCGGGAATGCCGAGATCCTTCAGGATCGCCCGGGCGCTCAGGCCCCGTAGCCGCTCGGTCTCGCCCGCCTCGACCTGGCGGAAGCGGTAGCGCGCGGCCACGTCGTTGAGGTTGGCGCAGAACCAGGGAAAGCTGTCGGCGAGCGTGCCGTCGAAGTCGAAGGCGACGAGGCGGTAGGGAGCGACCGCCGCGGCGCCCTCCGGGGTCATGACGCTCACGGGATCGGGCACCTCCAAGACGCGGGCCTGCAAGACAGCGGAAGGCGGCCCCGCTTGCGCGAGGCCGCCTTCTGTACTCGATCGCTCAGTGTGGCTCGGAGGCCGAGGCCCGCCTTACGCCGCCTTCTGCGTCAGCGCCGGGTAATCGACGTAGCCTTCCGGCCCCTGGCTGTACCAGGTCTTCATGTCGTCCTTGGCGAAGGGCAGGCCCTTGGCGATGCGGTCGACCAGATCGGGGTTCGCGATGTAGGGCCGGCCGAAGGCGATGGCATCCGCCTCGCCCGAGGCCACCGCTTGCTTGGCGCGCTCGCCGTCATAGTCGCAGTTCAGGATGACCGGGCCGCCGAAGCGCTCCTTGATGACGGGTGCCACCGGCGCCACCGTCGCCTTGCCGAAGGTGCCGTCCGGACCCGGCTCGCGCATCTCGATGAAGGCGAGGCCAACGCGCTCCATCATCTCGGCGGCCAGTCCGAAGACTTCATGCGGATTGGAATCGTCCACGCCCTGGATCGGGCCGTTGGGCGAGAAGCGGATGCCGGTGCGATCCGCGCCGACGACGCCGGCCACCGCCTGCGCCACCTTGGTCACCAGCCGAACCCGGTTCTCGACCGAGCCGCCGTAGCGGTCGCTGCGCTTGTTGCTGCCGTCGCGGATGAACTCGTCGAGCAGATAGCCGTTCGCCGCGTGGATCTGCACGCCATCGAAGCCCGCAGCGACGGCGTTGCGCGCGGCCCGCTCGTAATCGGCGATGAGCCGCGGGATCTCGTCCTCGCGCAGAGCCCGCGCTTGGCTGTAGGGCTTCTTGCCGTCGTAGGTGTGCGCCTCGTCCGGCGCCGTGGCGACCGAGGGGGCGACCGGCGGCTCGCCGCCGAGGAAGTCGGAATGGACGAGGTAGCCCATGTGCCAGAGCTGGCAGACGATGCGCCCGCCCGCCTCGTGCACGGCCTTCACCACCGGCTTCCAGGCCTCGGTCTGCTCATCGGACCAGATGCCCGGCGCGTAGGGCCAGCCGAGCCCTTCCTGGCTGATGCCGGTCGCCTCGGAGATGATGAGGCCGGCCGTCGCGCGCTGAGCGTAATACTCGGCCATCACCGGCGTCGGAACGTGAGTCCGGGTCGCGCGGGCGCGGGTCAGCGGGGCCATGAGAATTCGGTTCGGCAGCTTCAACGCGCCGAGCGTGATCGGGTCAAAGATTGAGGGCATTCGATACTCTGTCGGGAGGGAGCGGCTCTCGAAAACGCTGCGCTGCAGGTGCCGAAGCCGCCTTCGGGTGGGCTGAACCTTGTGTCTAGCCGCCCGGTTCGCCAGTGCGCTGGCGCACCTGCGCTGCGGCGCACAAGCCAACGTTACCCTTCCGTCAGTGCCTTCTCGTAGCACCACGCCTCCATGCCGTCCTCGTAGTAGTCCGGCTTCGTCCCGGTTCGCGCATAGCCGCCCCGCTCGTAGAGCCGGATGCCGCCGCCGTTGTCGGCCCGCACCTCCAGGCGCAGCCGTTCGCAGCCATGGGTGCGGGCATCGGCCTCCGCGGCCTGCAGAAGCTTGCGCCCGAGCCCGAGGCCGGCGCGGGCGGGCGCGACGGCGAGCGATGAGAGCCGGGCGACGCGGCTGGTGCGCCGCCGCTCCGTCGTGGCCGCGCCGACGAGGATCTCGACCTCACCGCCCTCCGCCGGCTCGCGCGCAACGGCAACGAGGAGGGTCATGCTGACCGAGCGGATCGCGTGGCGGATCGCCCGCCGTTCGGCCCGGTCGGTGGTGAAGGCGGCGTGTTCGAGCGAGACGAGCGCGTCGAGGTCGGCGAGTTGGGCCGGCCGGATCTCCACCGGCACGCGGGCGGCGACGCGCTCGCTGCGGGTGCTCACGCGACGCTCCAGGGATAGGACCATGTCTCGGTCAGGGCCTGATCGTCCTTCTTCAGATAGGCCCGCAATTCGGTCGCGCCCGGCCCGTCGAGCTGCACGTCGAGGGCGACGCGGAAACCGCCGACATGCGGGTTCGGCACGATCGAGGTCGCGGTGATCCGTCCGTTGCTGGCGCTGGCGACGACTTCGGGCGGCACCGGATCGCCGAGACGCTTCTCCAGTTCCCCATCACCGAAATCGATCAGGAAGCGCCGGTTGCGCAGGGCGGTTGCATCCGCGGCCCGGCGCGCGGCGCCGCTCGCGGCGGGCTCGGCGATGAAGGTGTTCATCACCTTGCCGTTCGGGTGGAGATCCTCGGCCGCGAGCGCCCGGATCGTATAGGCGAGCCGCGCCGGCCGTCCCGCCGGATAAGGCTGGTTCGGGCGCCAGAAGGCGACGACGTTATCGGCGGTCTCGTTATCGGTCGGGAGCTCCATCAGCACGACGCTGCCCTCGCCCCAGGCGCCCTCCGGCTCGACGAAGTAGCCGGGACGGCGCTCGTAGCCGGCCTCGAGATCCTGGTAGCTGGCAAAGTCGCGGTCGCGCTGCATCAGCCCGAAACCCTTCGGGTCGCGGTCGAGGAAGGTCGAGATCCGCCGGCTTTGCGGGTTGTCGAGCGGTCGCCACAGCCACTCGCCCGAGCCGGTGGCGAGCTGGAGCCCGTCCGAATCGTGCAGTTCCGGCCGGTAATCGTCGCTGTGGCCGCGATCGGTTTCGCTGATGAAGAACATCGAGGTCAGCGGCGCGATGCCGACGGAGGCCAGATCCTGCCGCGGATAGAGCGTCGCGCTCACCCGCACCCCCGTGGTGCGGCCCGGCTCGACCGTGAAGCGGTAGGCGCCGGCCACGGAGGGACTGTCGAGCAGGGCGTGGATCGTCAGGGCCTTCGCATCCGCCGACGGCACCTCGATGTAGAACGCGCGGAAGAACGGAAACTCTTCCTTCTCGCCGTCCGAACCGATCGCCAGGGCGCGGGCGGAGAGACCGTAGAGCTGGTCCTGGCCGAGGAAGCGGAAATAGCTGGCGCCGGCGAAGACGATGAGTTCGTCGAGGCGGTCGGGTCGGTTGAGCGGTGCGTGGATGCGGATGCCGGCAAAGTTCAGGTCGCTTGGCAGCGTCCCGTCGATCCGCGTCCGGCCGAAATCGAACAGGGCCGGATCGTACGGGATCGGCGTGCTGATCCCATCGCGCACGAGGCTCACGGAGACAGGGCGCGGATAGAGAAAGCCACGGTGGAACAGCTGAAGCCGAAACGGCCCGCCGGCCTCGCCCAGCAACGCATGGTCCTTCCGGAAGCGGATGTCGCGGTAGGCGTCGTAATCGAGGCCTGCGAGCGGCGCCGGCAGCGGCGGGAAACGGCCGTCGAAGGGCTGCGCCGCGAGCGCCTGCGCCTGGCGCTCGACCATGCCGGGCTCGAAGGGACGGCTCCTCGCATCGTCTTCAGCGGACGCCGGCAGGGCCGCGGCGAGGCCGGCGGCGGCCAGCCCCGACATCACGCCCCGGCGCGAGGGCGCGCCTGTCGGCACGGCCTGCTCGGCATGGCCGTTGGGGGCGTGAGGGCCTTTGGCGCGGATCATGATCCCATCCCGAAATGCCACGGTTCAATGGCCGCTTCGGTCGGGCTTGGGAAGGGGCCGGCCGGGCTCGTGCGATGCGGAGCTGCGTCTTTCGCGCAACAATCGCGTGCCACGCCGAATTCTCACCCGATCCGGCCGGAAATCGGGGGGTAGCAGACCCGTTTTTCCCTTGTGGTCGAGAGCCCCCGGCCGTATATGGCGCCTGCCCAATTTCGCACGTGCCTGTGGCCGCGTGTCGGTTGGTGGGCATCCGGTCAACTGCCGGACAGCCGCCAGGGGTCTTAAAGGATCGATGGTCGTAAAGGGTGGATCCCTACGGCCGGCATCCGGGTGGCGACACCAGACCCTAACAACAACCGGCAGCCGGAGGCGAAACCGGCGAACCCCGCTCTCCACGGGGGACGCAGCTTAAAGCAACGACGAACGGGCTTTTTTGGTCTCGTCGGCCCTCCAAAGGCCGACACCGAAGAGGCTTGTTTATCCTTGCCCGGCGTGCGGTTGGGGTTCCCCCATCCAATCCACGGCAGCTTCCGGGGTGCTTCTCGCGCCCGCTGACCGTTCCGCGTCTCCAAAGCGCGAAGCGGAAGCGACGCATCGCCCCCTGACGCCGACGGTCCTTCCGGGACCGTCACGATTCGATCTCGCGCCCTCGACGGCGCCTCGAACCTGTGGTGGGGACGACCAATGACCGATCGCATCCGCGATTACCTGCGCGCGCGCCGCGACCTCGGCCAGGACGAGGGCCCGGTGATGGTCCTTGACCTCGATGTCGTGCGCGACAACTACACCGCCTTCGCCCGCGCGCTGCCCGACACCCGAGTGTTCTACGCCGTGAAGGCGAACCCGGCCGCGGAAGTGCTGCGCCTGCTTGCCGAGATGGGCTCCTGCTTCGATACGGCTTCCGTGGCCGAGATCGAGATGGCGCTCGCCGCCGGCGCCACCGCCGACCGCGTTTCCTTCGGCAACACCATCAAGAAGGAGCGCGACGTCGTCCGCGCGCTCAAGCTCGGCATCCGCCTCTTCGCCGTCGATTGCCAGGCCGAGGTCGAGAAGATCGTTCGCGCGAGCGAGGCGGCCGGCATCGCGGCCGGCGAGGTGCAGGTGTTCTGCCGCATCCTCTGCGACGGCGCCGGTGCGGATTGGCCGTTGTCGCGCAAGTTCGGCTGCGAGCCGGAGATGGCGGTGAACGTGCTGGAGCACGCCCACCGGCACGGCCTCAATGCCTACGGCGTCTCGTTCCATGTCGGTTCGCAGCAGGCCAACACGGAAGCCTGGGACGGGGCGCTCGCCTCCGCCTCCGAGATCTTCCGTGAATGCGCTCTGCGCGGCATCGGTCTGTCGATGGTCAACCTCGGCGGCGGCTTCCCGACCAAGTACCTCAAGCAGGTGCCGGGCGTGGAAACCTACGGCGACGCGATCTTCCGCGCGCTCACCAAGCATTTCGGCAACCGCATCCCGGAGACGATCATCGAGCCGGGCCGCGGCATGGTCGGCAATGCCGGCCTGATCGAAGCCGAGGTCGTGCTCGTCTCCAAGAAGTCGGAGGCCGAGGACGAGGTGCGCTGGGTCTATCTCGACATCGGCAAGTTCGGTGGACTAGCCGAGACCATGGACGAGTCGATCCGCTACGCGATCCGCACCGACCACGACGAGGACCGCATGGCGCCCTGCGTCGTCGCCGGCCCGACCTGCGATTCGGTCGACGTGCTCTACGAGAAGAACCACTACCCGCTGCCGGTCTCCCTCTCGATCGGCGACAAGGTGTGGATCGAGGGCGCGGGCGCCTACACCACGACCTACGCGGCGGTCGCCTTCAACGGCTTCCCGCCCCTCGCGCAGATCGTGATCTGAACCGCAATCCGGTCCCGCCCCGGCGGGACCGGCCCCGGTCAGGCTTCATTCACGCCTCTTCCGTCAGAAGTGCCGCGCGTCTCACGAGACGCGCCTGTCGTTGTGTCCCGGACGGCCCGCCTCGGCGGGTGCGAGGGCTGTTTCCCCCCGCTTCTCAGCGACCAGGGAGGGTACGGCCGTGATCCAGATCCGCGATGAAACCGCCTCCGATGTCGTGGCCCGCGAGCACCTGCTCGACGCCTGCTTCGGCCCCGGCCGCTTCCTGAAGACCTCGCAGCGCCTGCGCGAAGGTCGTCTTCCGTCGCGCGGCCTCGCCCTCTCGGCGGTGCGGGGCGAAAAACTCGTCGGCACCGTGCGGCTGTGGGATGTCGCGACCGGCTGCGGCCGCCCGGCCCTGCTGCTCGGCCCGCTCGCGGTCGATCCGGACGTTCAAGGCGCCGGCCTCGGCGGAGCGCTGATGCGGGCCGCGCTCGCCGAAGCGGCGGCGTTCGGCCATGGCGCCGTGCTGCTGGTGGGGGATGCGCCCTATTATGCCCGCTTCGGCTTCGCCCCGGAGAAGGCGGCAGGGCTCTACATGCCCGGCCCGTTCGAGCGCGAACGCTTCCTCGGACTGGAACTGGCGGCCCATGCGCTCGCGGGCGCAGAGGGCGTGCTGCGCGCGACCGGCGCGTTCGAGCGGCTACCGGAGGTCGCGGCCGAGGCCGCCACGGTCGTGGCACGACGACACGCCGCCTGAGGCGAGGCCGGGCTGCGACGCCCGCTTCCCGTCATGGAGTTAAGTGCGAAACAGGGCCCGTCGACGCGCAGGAGCGGCGGCGGACCCTGATCCGGTCGATGGTGGTCGTCATGAAATAGACCGGGAGCACCGGCACGGATCACCGGCTCAGCGGTGATAGGGCCAAGCGGTCGCGGAGAAGGACAGGCGGCTGGCACCCTCGTGGAAGGCGCGGGCCTGGCCGGCGGCCGTACGTCCGGCGCGGACGAGGGCGGCGAGGAGTGTGATGATGCCCGGATCGCGATCGATCGTCTCGATTTCGGGATGGATGGACGGTGCGGTGAGGACGGTCAGCATGGTGCGGTTTCCTTGTGCGTGCTGTCGGCCCTTGAGCGTCACTCCCTTGTTGCAGTGCAGCATAGACAGACTTTTCGGCACACGCCTCCGACGCCATCCGAGCCCAGACCTGCACTGACCTCATAGCTGAAAACCTGGAATCTTCACGGTTCCGCAACATCCGAGCGGACCGACCGGTTGACCGGCAGACGCCGAACCGTCATCCGCTCGTCACTTCCGAGCATCAATCACGCCGCTCTCAAGCAACGAGCAGCCCGACAGGAGTGTCCGCGCATGTCCGATGGCCCGAAGAAGGATTGGCCCGTCCACGGTCGCATCACCGGCCCGATCGTGATGAT
Organism: Methylorubrum sp. SL192; assembly: GCF_026672325.1. Taxonomy (NCBI): domain Bacteria; kingdom Pseudomonadati; phylum Pseudomonadota; class Alphaproteobacteria; order Hyphomicrobiales; family Methylobacteriaceae; genus Methylorubrum; species Methylorubrum sp. SL192. Next base: position 1,231,510 of record NZ_JAPPQV010000003.1, on the reverse strand, counting down.
CGGTTTCGGCTCGATCGGCCGGGGCACCCTGCCCCTCATCGAGCGCCATTTCGAGTACGACAAGAGCCGCTTCACGGTCATCGATCCCGTCGACACCCATAAGGATCTCGCCGACAAGCACGGCCTGCGCTTCGAGAAGGTCGCGCTCACCAAGGAGAACTACCGCGACGTCCTCACCCCGCTCCTCACCGAGGGCGGCGGCCAGGGCTTCTGCGTGAACCTCTCGGTCGACACCTCCTCGCGCGACATCCTCGAACTCTGCCGCGAACTCGGCGCGCTCTACATCGACACGGTCGCCGAGCCCTGGACCGGCTTCTACTTCGACAAGGACCTGAGCCAGGCCGACCGCACCAACTACGCGCTGCGCGAGAACATCCTCGCCGCCCGCCGCGCCGCGCCCGGCGGCACGACCGCGGTGTCGTGCTGCGGCGCAAACCCCGGCATGGTCTCGTGGTTCGTCAAGCAGGCGCTGCTCAACGTCGCCAAGGACACCGGCTCCTCGACCCCTGAGCCGAAGACCCGCGAGGAATGGGCCGCGCTCATGCGCGAACTCGGCGTCAAGGGCATCCACATCGCCGAACGCGACACCCAGCGCGCCAAGAACCCCAAGCCCCAGGGCGTGTTCGTCAACACCTGGTCGGTCGAGGGCTTCGTCTCCGAGGGCAACCAGCCGGCCGAGCTCGGCTGGGGCACGCACGAGACCTGGAAGCCCGCCAATGCCCAGGAGCAGACCAAGGGCTCGCGCTGCGCAATCTTCCTGCTTCAGCCCGGCGCTGATACCCGCGTGCGCTCCTGGACGCCGACCGCGCAGGCGCAGTTCGGCTTCCTCGTGACCCACAACGAGGCGATCTCGATCGCGGACTACTACACGGTCCGCGAGGGTAACGAGGCGGTCTACCGTCCGACCTGCCACTACGCCTATCACCCGGCCAACGACGCCGTGCTGTCGCTGCACGAGATGTGGGGCAATGCCGGCAAGGTGCAGGAGCACCAGCACATCCTCGACGAGAACGAGATCGTCGACGGCATCGACGAACTCGGCGTGCTCCTCTACGGCCACAAGAAGAACGCCTACTGGTACGGCTCGCAGCTCTCCATCGAGGAGACCCGGCGGATCGCCCCCTACCAGAACGCGACCGGCCTTCAGGTGACGAGCGCCGTGCTCGCCGGCATGGTCTGGGCCCTGGAGAACCCGGAGGCCGGTATCGTCGAGGCCGACGAGATCGACTTCCGCCGCTGCCTGGAAGTGCAGACGCCGTATCTCGGCCCGGTCGTGGGCGTGTACACCGACTGGACCCCGCTCACCGACCGCCCCGGCCTGTTCCCGGAGGACATCGACCCGAGCGACCCCTGGCAGTTCCGCAACGTGCTCGTGCACGGCTAAAGCCCCGCTATAGAAAGCTCTTCGGGGCCGCCCTGTCCGGGGCGGCCCCTTTTTCGTTAAGCTGGCGCGACTGCTCGAGATTCGCATATGGCCGGCCCAGCACGCATGGACACCCGCATGCGGGTCGCGAAGTACCGGGACTGGATCGCCCCTCGCCCGGACTGTGAGCGGTGGGAACTGCTTGGCGGCGTACCGGTGCTGCAGGGGCCGCAGCCCGGTCGGCATCAGCGCATCATCACGAACATCGCAAAGCATCTCGACGATCTCGCCGAACGCCGGGGCTGCGGCGCCTATCCGAGACTCGCGATCCTGAGCGAGGCCATGGACGATTACGCGCCGATTCCCGACGTCGTGGTGCAATGCGCGAGCCGCCGGAAGGCGGCTACACCGGCGATCCTCTGCTCGCCGTGGAAGTCCTCTCCCCCTCGACCCTCGTGCTGGACCGTGGCCGCAAGACGGAGTTCTACCAGACCGTTCCCTCGCTCGCCGTCCTCCTGCTCGTGCATTAGGACGAAGCGCGGGTCGAGGTCTGGCGTCGGGCGCCGGACTGGGCGGTTGAAGTCGCCGGGCCCGGGGCGGTTATCGACCTGCCCGAACTCGGCGGCGCACTGTCCGTCGCGGAGGTCTATGCGCGCCTGACCTTCTGACCCCGCGCCGCACGCCGCTTGCTTGGCTCCGGGGCGGTGCTAGCATCACCTTCGTTTTCGGAGGTCTCACGATGGCGCTCGCCCTTCGGCGCGACCCCGGCATGCGGGTGGCGGAGTATCAGGCTTGGGTCGCCGACCTCCCGGACGAGGAGCACTGGGAGCTGATCGACGGCGAGCCGGTGTTGATGGCGCCGCAGAGCGAGCGGCATCAGCAAATTGTATTGAACTTGGCGCGGCGGCTCTCCGACATGACCCGCGACCGCGGTTGCCGCGCGATTCCCGGCATCGCTGTGCTGAGCGACAGCATGGACACCTTCGCACCGATCCCCGACGTGGTGGTGCGTTGCGGGCCACCGCTGAGGGACGCCTATGCCCGTGATCCCGTCCTCGTCGCGGAGGTGCTCTCGCCCTCGACCATGAGCCGGGATCGCGGCCGCAAGACCGATTTTTACCGGAGCATTGCCTCGCTCAAACTATTCTTGATCGCCTATCAGGACGAGCCGCGCGTTGAGGTGTGGCGCCGCGACCCCGAGTGTGGCTGGGCGTTCGAGGCCCACGGCCTCGGCGACGCGATCGACCTGCCAGAACTCGGCGGCCACTTGGCCGTTGCAGAGATCTATGACGACATCGCTTTCTAGACGACGAACCCGCGCGGGACCGGCCTTGCCCCATTTCGAAGACTTCTACGCCAACAAGCTGCGCGGCTCGCTCGGGGTCACCGATGCGGAATCGGTGCTCGATCTGCGCGGGGCCAACCGCCCGACCGCGGAGGCCTCGCTGACCGACATGCTGGAGCGCAGCCGCTTCGCCAAGGGCAAGACCGTGGCGATCCGCCTCGATCCACCGCCGGAGGGCGGGGGCGAGACCCTGTTCCAGCCGATCGGGCGCCAACTCCTCGATGCCAAGCGGCGCGGCTGGATCGAGCGGCTGCAAACCCTGCCCGCGGGCGACGGGCTCGGCTTCTACGTGGCGCTGGCCGGCAAGCCCGACCGCGAGCGCGACTGAACCGCCATGGCTTGGAGTCGGAACGACAACGCGTTGGAGCACCTCGCTCGCTTCGGTTACGGCGCGCGCGGCTTCGTCTACTGCGTCGTGGGAGCGCTCGCCGTGCTCGCCGCCCTCGGGCAGGGCGGATCGGCCGGCGACAGCAAAAGCGCGATCCGCGCGGTGCTCGGTGGCCCGTTCGGCGCCGTCATCGTCGGGCTGATCGCGCTGGGCCTTGCGGGCTTCGCGCTGTGGCGCCTTTTCGAGGGTGCGACCGACGCGGACCGGCGCGGGCACTCGCCAAAGGCATTGGCCGTGCGCGGCGCCCACCTGATCAGTGCCGTGATCTATGCCGGCCTCAGCCTCACCGCGGCCCGCCTCGCCTTCGGCATCGGCCGCGCCTCGGCCGGCGGCGATGGGGTGCAGGACTGGACCAAATGGCTGCTCAACCAGCCCCTCGGCCCCTGGCTCGTCGGGATCGTCGGGCTTGGCATCGTCGCCGCCGGGATCGGTTACGCCGCCAAGGCCTGGAAGGGCAACGTCACCGAACGGCTCTCCCTTCCCACCGGCTCGGAGGCCTGGATCGACCGGCTCGGCCGGTTCGGCTACGCGGCGCGGGGGCTCGTCTTCCTGATGATCGGCGGCTTCGTCCTCACCGCCGCCTGGACGCAGGCCTCCTCCGACGCCACGGGCCTCTCGGGCGCCTTCTCGGCGCTGAGGGCGCAGCCCTATGGCTGGGTGCTGCTCGCCGTCGTCGCCGCCGGCCACTTCGCCTTCGGCACCTTCGGTCTGATCCAGGCTCGTTACCGCCATATCGACGCCCCGGATCTCGACCAGGGGAATGGAGCGGTCGCCAGGGCGGTCCGCGCCGCGCGTTGACATTCCCCCCGGTCGGCGCCGATACCGCGCTCCGCCTGGAGCATCGGCCTTGTGCCGAAAACCGGTCTCCATCGTTCGGGCCGATGCTCTGACACGAAGCACCATGCAGAAGCGCACCCTCAAGACGGCGGTAATGGTCGTCCACGATCTCGCCGCGACCGCGGCGGCCGTGGTGCTGACCTTCGTCTTCCGCTTTCAGGACGGGGCCCTGGCCGAGCGCCTGCATGCGCTGCCGCTGCTGCTGCCGCCGTTCCTGGCCTATGCCGGGCTGATCTACGCGTGGTTCCGGCTCTACCGCACCAAGTGGCGCTTCGCCTCGCTGCCCGACCTCGCCGGCATCGTGCGCGCCGCGAGCGTCACCGCGCTGACGCTGCTTGTGCTCGACTACGTGCTGGTCTCCTCGAATCTCTACGGGTTCTACTTCTTCGGCAAGGTCGCCATCGTCCTCTACTGGGTCTTGCAGATCTTCCTGCTTGGCGGGCCGCGGCTGGCCTTCCGCTACCTGAAATACGCCCGCTCCCGGCAGAGCCAGGCCCGCACCGCCACCACGCCGACGCTGCTGCTGGGCCGCGGCGCCGATATCGAGATCGTGCTGCGGGCGATCGAATCCGGCTCGGTCAAGCGGCTCTCCCCCAAGGGCATCCTCTCGCCGCGGGCGGACGAGGCGGGCCAGATGATGCGCGGCGTGCCCGTACTCGGCGGGTTTCGCGACCTCGAACAGGTGGTCGCGGACCTCGCCAACCGTGGCCTGCCGGTGCGCCGGCTCGTGGCGACGCCGAGCGCGCTGGCGCCCGAATCCGAGCCCGACGATCTCATCGCCCGCGCCCGCCGTCTCGGCCTGCCGCTCGCCCGCGTCACCAGCCTCGGCGAGGGGATGCGCGACGCCGAACTCGCACCGCTGGAGATCGAGGATCTGCTCCTGCGCCCCACCGTCGCCATCGACCGGCCGCGACTCGAGCGCTTCCTCACCGGCGCCCGCGTCGTCGTCACGGGCGGCGGCGGCTCGATCGGCGCCGAGATCTGCGCCCGCGCGGTCGCTTTCGGCGCCTCGGCGCTGCTCGTCATCGAGAACTCGGAGCCGGCGCTACACGCCGTCCTGAACGGGCCGGCCCTGCTCCATGCCGAGGCCGCGGTCGAGGGGGCGCTCGCCGACATCCGCGACCGCGAGCGGCTGCACGCGATCCTCCGCGATTTCCGGCCCACTTACGTCTTCCACGCCGCCGCGCTGAAGCAGGTGCCCTATCTCGAGCGCGACTGGGCCGAGGGCATCAAGACCAACGTGTTCGGCTCGATCAACGTTGCCGAGGCGACGGTGGCCGCGGGCGCCCGCGCCCTGGTGATGATCTCCACCGACAAGGCGATCGAACCGGTCTCGCAGCTCGGCGTCACCAAGCGCTTCGCCGAGATCGTCGCGCAGTCTCTCGACGCGGAGCGCTCCGGCCCCGAGGCGACCCGGCTCATCGCCGTGCGCTTCGGCAACGTGCTGGGCTCGGCCGGCTCGGTGGTGCCGGTGTTCAAGGCGCAGATCGCCCGCGGCGGCCCCGTCACGGTGACCCATGCCGAGATGGTGCGCTACTTCATGACCGTGCGCGAGGCCTCGGACCTCGTGCTCACCGCCGCCTCCCACGCCGACGCGGAAGGGCGCGGCGATACCGGCGACCAGCGCGCGGCGGTCTACGTGCTCAAGATGGGCCAGCCCGTGCGCATCCGGGATCTGGCCGAGCGGATGATCCGCCTCGCCGGCTTCGAGCCCGGCGAGGATATCGAGATTCAGGTGACCGGCGCGCGGCCGGGCGAGCGGCTCAACGAGATCCTGTTTGCCAAGGAAGAGCCGCGTGTGACGCTCGCCGGCATCGAGGGCGTCATGGCGGCCAAGCCCGTCTTCGCCGACCGCGCGGTGCTGGAAGGATGGATTCTTCGCCTGCGCGAGGCCGTCACGGCGGGTGACCGGGCAGCGGCGGAAGCCGTGTTCGAGGAGGCGATCCCAGATTTCCGCAATCGCGCCGGGGCCGTTCCGAACACCAAGCCCGAGACCATCGCGCCGCCGGCGGCAGCCACCGAGGCGGCGACCGCCTGAGGCCTCGATTCCTTGAAGCTCAGGCCCCTTCGCCGCCGCGGCGGTCGAAGCGGGCGCGGGCCTCCTGAATCTCCGGCAGGTGGGCGAAGGCCCAGGCGCCGAGCGCCTGGATCGGCTCCCGCAGCGAGCGCCCGAGTTCGGTCAGCTCGTAATCGACCCGCGGCGGGATCGTCGGGAAGATCGTGCGCGTCACGAGGCCGTCCCGCTCCAGCCCGCGCAGGGTGAAGGTGAGCATCCGCTGCGAGATGCCGCCGATCATCCGCTTCAGCTCGTTGAAGCGCCGCGGACCGTCGCCCAGCATCATGACGACGAGGACGCTCCACTTGTCTCCGATCCGCGCGAGCACCGTGCCGACGAGGCGGCAATCCTGCCCGGAATGCTCGGGCCGCGGCGGTGCGTCGGTTCCCTCGATGTGCCCGGGTTCCAAGAATGTGCCTCCTTGCGCACGGCTGACGGTGGTTATCTATAGCGCCTCGGTTCATTTCTGATACCGAGGATCAAACATGAAGCTCCTTCACGTCGACGGCAGCATTCTGGGGCCGCATTCCGTCAGCCGGACCGTCTCCGCCGCCATCGTGGACCGCCTGCGGGCGCAGCATCCCGGTCTCGACGTCATCTACCGCGACCTCGCCGGGACGCCGTTGCCGCACCTCTCGGGCGCGGTCCTCGCCGGGGCGCAGCCCAACGCCACGAATACGCCCGACGTGCAGCACGACGTCGAACTCGGCCGGCAGGTGCTGGAGGAGTTTCTGGCAGCCGACATCGTGGTGATCGGCGCCCCACTCTATAATTTCACCCTGTCGAGCCAGCTCAAAGCCTGGATCGACCGCATCCTCGTGGCAGGTGTCACCTTCCGCTACGGGCCGACCGGGGCCGAGGGCCTCGCCGGCGGCAAGCGGGTTATCGCCGTCGTCTCGCGCGGCGGCCTCTACGGGCCGGGCACGCCCGCCGCGGCGGCCGAGCACGCGGAGACCTATCTGCGCACGGTGCTCGCCTTCATCGGCATCACCGCGCCGGAGATCATCGTCGCCGAGGGCATCGCCCTGGGCGCGGAGGCCCGCGAGCGGGCTCTGGCCGGCGCCCTCGACGCCGCGGCGGCTCTCAAGGCCGCCTGAGCCCTCAACCGCCCGCCCGCGCCAGCGCCGCGAGCCCGTCCCGCGACGCTTGCGCCGGCCGCCAGCCCAGGGCCTCCAGCCCCTCGGCGCGGGCGACGAGCGAGCCGGACAGCCGGTCGAAGGCGGCCTCGCGGCCGGTGGCGCGGCAGGCGAGGCCGATCAGCGGCACCGGGCAGGGCAGCAGGCCGGGCCCGCGGCCGAGGCCGGCGCGGAGCGCGGCGAGCATTTCGGGCAGCGTCAGCGGGTCGGGATCGGCCACCACCAGCGGACGCCGCAGGGGGCCGGGTGCCTCCAGCGCCGTGGCCACCGCGCCCGCAAGGCTCTCGACCGAGACCAGCGAGCGGCGCCCGGCCAGGCTCGCGAGCGGCAACGGATAGGGCGTGCGGGCGAGCTTGAGCAGGGCAGCCATGTTGCCCTTCACGCCGGCGCCGTAGACAAGCACCGGGCGCAGGGCGACCCAGTCGAGCCCGGTCTCGGCCAGGGCCTCTTCGGCGGCGAGCTTGGAACGGCCGTAAGGATCGGTCGGCTCCGGCGCGTCCGCCTCGGAGAGGGGCGCCGGGGCGCTCGAACCGGCCTGCGCCCGGATCGAGGAGAGGAACACGAAGCGGCCCACCCGCGCCCGCTGCGCGGCGTCGGCGAGCTTGCGCGTCGCCTCGGTGTTCGAGTTGCGAAAATCGTCCTCGGGTGCGCCGGACATGGAGTGGGCGAGGCCGGCGGAATGCACCACTGCATCGACCCCGGTGAGCGCGGCGGCCATGTTCATCGGCCGGGCCAGATCGCCCACCACCGCGCCGCTGGCACCCTCCGGCACCTCGACGGGGCGCCGCAGCAGCACCCGGACCCGGTAGCCCCGTTCCGAGAGCGCCCGCAGCAGGTGGCGTCCGATGAAGCCGGTGGCTCCCGTCAGCGCGATCAGCTTTCCGCTCACCCGTTATCCCCTCACGCGCTGGCGGCCCGCGGCGTCGCGAACCGGTGCAGCAGCCACCCGACCAGCCCCGCCGCGAGGACGAGGCAAGAGAGCGTGACGGTCCTAGACGGCCAAAGCAAGGTCACGCCCGCCAGCGCGGCCAGCGCGACCTGCAGGGCAAAGACTGAGCCGACAGTCTCCCGCACGGAGAACCCGTTGACGGTGGCGACCTGATAATAGTGGCTGCGATGGGCCTGCCAGACGGCCTCCCCCCGCCGCAGGCGCCACAGCAGGGTGAGCGTCGCGTCGGTGATGGGATAGAGCGGCAGGATCAGCGCGGCGGCCAAGCCGCCTTCCAAGCCCTCGTGCAATCCCCCCTGCCCCGCGAGGCGGAACAGCAGCCACGCCACGATCAGCCCGATCGGCAGCGAGCCGACATCGCCCATGAACAGCCGTGCCACCGGCCGGTTGAACGGCGCGAAGCCGAGAAGGCCCCCGAGCAGGGCGCCGGCGACCAGCGTCGGCTCGGGCGCGTAGCGGCCCGCGAGGCCGAGGGCGAACAGAAAGGCGGTGGGCGGCACGAACTCGGCCAGCGTCATCCAGTCGAGCCCGTCCATGAAGTTGACGAGGTTCACGAACCAGAGCCCGGCGAGGATCGCGAAGGACCGCTCCAGCCAGAGCGGGGCGTCCGGCAGCAGACGGCCCTCGGCGGTGAGCACGACGGCGGCGACCGCGCCGGCCTGGATCACGAGGCGGAGCGAGGCCGGCAACGGCCGGATGTCGTCGACGGCCCCGACCACGGCAAGAGCGATCACCGAGAGCGCCAGCACCGGCAGCTCGACGCCCCCGAGCGCGATCCCGGTCGGCACGGCCAGGACGACCGCCGTGATCAGCGCGGCGGCGATGATCGCGATCCCGCCCCCCTGGGGCGTCGGCACCCGGTGGCTGGAGCGGGCGTTCGGCCGCGCCAGGGCGTAGCGCTGCAGCAGCGGCTTCAGCAGCACGATCAAGCCAGCGGAGAGCAGCGCCGCCAGCGGGACGGTGAGGAGCGGAGCGAGGGTCATTGGATTGCGGGACGGCGCGCAGCAGCCCTCCCCCCTCTGCGGGGGAGGGTGGCCCCCGAAGGGGGTCGGGTGAGGGGAACGCGGTGCCAATCGGGTCGAGGCCAGCCGGACATGTCACCGCCGCGCCGCCCCTCACCCGCCTGCTCCGCAGGCATCCTCCCCCGCAGAGTGGGGAGGGTTCTGAAGCGGCATCGTCCAATCCTTCGCATATCGCCCGCTCTACCCGCCCGCATCAGTCCAAGCGAGACCACGGCAACCGATCCCAACTTGTTTTGGCCGCAAAGCCACGCGATCCGCGTCCCACGGTCCGCCGAAAGAGCGGTGGGTGGGCCGCGCGTCCCGGCCGGCTTGCCTTGCGGGGGCCGGAAGCCGCCGATACGACTTGGCCGCTCGCCCCCACCGCTCAAGCCGGTTGTCAAGAATCGCCCGTTGCGCACGCTTTCACTGGCCCTTGCCCTGGCCCTCGCGATCCTGACGGCCGTGGCGGGCTCTTTCGCCGGCCTGATCGGGACCGCCGCCCCCGCCCACGCGGTCGAGGCCGTGCGCGTCACCCTCGACGCGCCCGCCATCGATCTGACGCCGACGATCGAGCGCTACCGCTCGGACGGCGACCTGATCCAGATCTCCACCGCCCCTGGCAAGGACGGGATCGTGCGGCGCATCGCGGTCAAAGCGCGCGAGGCGGGCGCGCGGCCGGACTGGATGGTGTTCGCGCTCACCAACGACACCGACGAGCAGATCGACCGCCTGCTGGTCGCCCCGCATTTCCGCCTCGTCGGCTCCGGGGTGATCTGGCCCGATCTCGGCGGCTCGCGCATCGCCGCGATCACCGCAAGCGAGGGCATCCGGCCCGAGCGCGACGAGAGCCTCGACGCCGACCAGTTCCTGATCACCATCGATCCCGGCACCACAGTCACCTACGTGGCGGAGCTGAAAGGCCCGAACATCCCTCAGGTCTACCTCTGGGATCAGGACGCCTACCGCAAGAAGACCTCGGGGCTGACGCTCTACAAGGGTATCATCATCGGCATCGCCGGGCTCTTGGCGCTGTTCCTCACCATCATCTTCGTGGTGAAGGGCGCGATCATCTTCCCCGCCGCCGCCGCGCTCTCCTGGGCGGTGCTGGCCTATGCCTGCATCGATTTCGGCTTCCTGCAGCGGGTGTTTCCCGTCACCGAACTCGCCGAGCGGATCTACCGCGCCTCGGCCGAGGCCGTGCTCGGCGCGACCCTGCTGGTGTTCCTGTTCGCCTACCTGAACCTGTCGCGCTGGCACGTGCGCTACAGCCACGTCGCCTTCTTCTGGCTGACCTTCCTCGCCGGCCTCGTGGCGCTTGCAGTGTTCGACCCGCCCGTGGCGGCGGGCGTGGCGCGCATCTCGATCGCTGCCGTGGCTGGCGTCGGGCTCCTGCTGATCCTCTATCTCGCCGTCCATAACGGCTACGACCGCGCCATCCTGCTGGTGCCGACCTGGCTGCTGCTACTGGTCTGGGTGGTGGCGGCGGGCTTTGCCATCACTGGGCAGATCGGCTCCGACCTCGTGCAGCCGGCGCTCATCGGCGGCCTCGTGCTCATCGTCATGCTGATCGGCTTCACGGTGATGCAGCACGCCTTTGCCGGCGGCGGCCTGAGCCACAGCCTCGTCTCGGACACCGAGCGCCGGGCGCTGGCGCTGACGGGTGCAGGCGACATCGTGTTCGACTGGGACGTGCCGGGTGACCGTGTCTTCGCCGGCCCCGAGATCGAGGCCCAGCTCGGGCTCAAGCGCGGCGCCCTCGAAGGACCGGCGGCGAACTGGCTCGGCCTGCTCCATCCCTTTGACGTGGAGCGCTACTCGGCCGCCCTCGACACCGTGATCGAGGAGCGGCGCGGCCGCATCACCCACGATTTCCGCCTCCGCTCGGCTGATGGCCCCTACGCGTGGTACCGGCTGAAGGCGCGCCCGGTGATCGGCACCGATGGCGAGGTGATCCGCATCGTCGGCACCATCAGCGACGTGACCGAGGCGAAGACCGCCGAGGAGCGGCTGCTGCACGACGCGGTGCACGACAGCCTCACCGGCCTGCCGAACCGCGAGCTGTTCCACGACCGGCTGGAGGCCGCGCTGGCGATGGCGAGCCAGGATCCGCGCCTCAAGCCCGCGGTGATCGCCCTCGACATCGACCGTTTCAAGGCGATCAACGACGCCATCGGCCTCTCGGCGGGCGACTCGATCCTGCTGACGCTCTCGCGCCGGCTCGGGCGGTTGCTGCGGCCGCAGGACACGCTCGCGCGGGTCGCGGGCGACGAATTCGCGGTGATCCTGCTCTCGGAGCGGGAGCCCGACCGCATCCTCTCGTTTGCCGAGATGATCCGGCGCGCCATCGCCACCCCGGTCACCTATGCCGACCGCGAGGTTTTCCTCACCGTCTCCATCGGCATCGCGCTGCACGAGGCGACGCAGGGCGTCGGCAACCAGGGCAGCGGGCAGACGCGGCGCGAGGAGGTGTTCAAGAACGCCGAGATGGCGATGATCCAGGCCAAGCGCGGCGGCGGCGACCGGATCGAGGTGTTCCGCGCCAACATGCGCCTCGAGCGCTCCGACCGGCTGATGCTGGAAGCGGACCTGCGCAAGGCGTTGGAGCGCAACGAGATCAAGGTGCTGTTCCAGCCGATCGTCCGGCTCGAAGACCGCACGGTGGCCGGCTTCGAGACGCTGCTGCGCTGGGACCATCCGAAGCTCGGGCGCATCCCGCCCTCCACCTTCCTGCCGGTGGCGGAAGAGACCGGCGTCATCGTCCCGCTCGGCAATTTCGCCATCGAGCGCACGGCGCTGGAACTCGCCGCCTGGCAGCGCTCGCTCGACGTCGAACCGCCGATCTTCGCTTCGGTCAACGTCTCCTCGCGCCAGCTCCTGCGCCACGATCTCCTGCACGACGTGAAGACGGTGATCGCCCGCACCGGCGTGCTGCCCGGCTCGCTCAAGCTGGAGATGGCCGAGGGGCTGGTGATGGAGAACCCGGAATACGCCGCCCAGATGCTCACCCGCATCCACGATCTCGGCGCCGGCCTCGTCCTCGACGATTTCGGCACCGGCTACTCGGCGATCTCCTATCTCCAGCGCTTCCCCTTCGACACGATCAAGATCGACCAGAGCTTCGTGCGCCAGATGGGCCAGGGCCGCACCGCCATGCTGCGCTCGGTTCTGCGGATGGGGCAGGAACTCGGTCTGGCCACCATCGCCGAGGGCGCCGAGTCGGAGGAGGATGCGCAGGTGTTGCAGGAATTCGGCTGCGATTACGCGCAAGGTGCGGCCTTCGGCGAGCCGATGACCGTGCTCCAGGCCCGCCAGCTCGTCGGCGCCGCGCCCGAAGCGGCCTGATCCCGCAATGACGCGCAGGTCTCGCGCTTCAGTTTAAACCTCCCTTAACCATGTTGCGGGAAGGTCCATCCAAGTATCCGGGACGCCTCTTCGGCGGACCCGCCGGGTTGAGGATGGACGATGATCGAGGCGACGAGACGCAGGAGCCCGGCCCCCTCTGGCAGCGCGATGCGGCGCCTGATGACGCGGCCCATCCACGCGCATCTCGCCGCCGCGGTGCAGCCGCGGGTGGTCGTTGCCGAGGTTGCGGCCGAACCCGTGACGCAGGCTCCGGCGGACGCCGTGGTGCAGATCGTGGCGGACGCTCCGGCGGACGTCCCTGCCCCCCTGTCCTTCGAGCCCGAAGCGGCGGCGGGTGAGGCGGATCTCGCGCGCCTGCGCCTCGAAGTGGCGGTGATGAAGGCCGCACTCGCCGCTGAGCGCCGGGAGAGCGAGGCCCTTCGAACCAGCCTCGGCCTCGCGGACGCGGAAACGCTCAGCGAGGAGGCCCGGGCCGTCCGCGCGCGCTGGGCGGCGCTGGTCGAGCGCCTGATCCACAATCCGCTCTGATCCCTTCAGAACATTTCTCATCCGATCGGAGCGGGTTGCCGCCATGCGTGCTCCCACGAGCGCCCGTTGTTCGCTTGTCGTCAACGGCCAGCCCCTGCGGGTCTCCCCGGGCGATACTTCCCTGGAGACCGCGCTGGCGGACGGGATGATCGGCCCGATGACCGGGCTGCTCGGCCAGGGCCCCGGCCCGGCCTCACGGCGACTCCCCGTTCGGGCGCGGCGGGCGGAGGCGGTGACGCTGTCCGCGCCCGATCCGGACGCGACGATCCGGCCGGTCAAGACGCCTGTCCGGACGCTGGCACGCCGCACCGGCAGCATCGACTCCATCACGGCGCTGGCGCCGCGGGTCCTTCAGGTGGTCGCAACCCTGGAGCGCCGGCTTCCTTTCGAGCCGGGCGACCAAGTCGTCGTCACGCTCGAAGGCGGGCACCCGGTCACGCTCACGCCGACGCTCGGCGTCGAGGGCGGGGCGGAGTTGAACGAACTCGTTTTCCACCTGCGCGGCGAGAGCGCGGAGGATCTCACCGCCCTGTTCGGCTGCCCGGTCGAGCCCGGACGTGCGGTGAAGGTGAAGGGTCCGGTCGGTAACGGCACCTACCGGCCCGGCGGCGGTCGCCTCGTACTGGTGGCGGCGGAGACCGGGTTCGCCGGCATCTGGGCGATCGCCCGCGCCGCGCGCTACATCGAGCCGGCCCGCGAGATCTGCCTCGTGGTCGGCGCGCGCGATCCCCTCGATCTCTACATGCGCCCGTCGCTCGAATGGCTGCGCGCCACCGGCGTCACCCGCATCACGCTGGCCGCCGACCGCCACCGCCAGCGGGGGCCCGACGTGCGCCCCGGCCCGCTCACCGCCCATATCCCGAGCCTGCGGACCACCGACGTGGTGCACGCCTCCGGCTGCCCCTCGACGCTGGGCGCGGTGGAGGTCCTGGCTGCGGCGGCGGGGGCGCGGTTCTATCCGATCCCGCTTGAGCCGGGGGCTTAGACCACCTCCGGCATCGGGTTCAGGGCTGCGCTTCCGCCCAGGTTATGACCGCCGAGATATGCCACGCATACACGGCGGCGATGAAGCAGAACATTGCGATCATCCCGATCCAGTACCAAGCCCCGGCTTGGGCTTCGACCTGCTTGATCTTCAGAAAAATCTGGGGAGCAATAACGACGATGATCGCGACCGGGATCCAGAGGCCGATCGTCTTATCGGCGTACCATGTCGGCCGTCCGTTGATGCCCCATTGCATGGGAACTCGGTCGGTTTGAATGCTCGCCGCACAATACAAATTTAGCAGCGACATCGCGGCGATCGTCGCCAGGCACGAGAACCAAGCGAGCCTCGGCAGTTTCAACACCACGACGTCGAGCCCCGGTCCCCCTTGAACGGCGCCCACGCTAGGGTCGACCGCGCGTCGTTTCAACCAAAACTTGCATTTTTGGGACACGGTCGGCGCGGGGTGAACCCGCTGCCATGTCAGTGCTCACAGATGTCGATGTTTAGGTCGGACTCCCTGCGGGACAACCGACGACACACTCGAAATACGAAGGGCGAGAGGCGTATCCGCGCCTCTCGCCCTTCTGTCTTCATCGGTCGGACTGTCAGGCCACCTTCACCCGCCAGATTTCCTCGGCGTATTCCCGCATCGAGCGGTCGGAGGAGAACCACGCCATGCGGGCAGTGTTGAGGATCGCCGTCCGCCACCACTGGGCGGGGCGCTTCCAGGCCGCGTCGATCTCGCGCTGGACGCGCCAGTAATCCTCGAAATCGACCGTGGTCAGGTAGCGGTCGCCGTGGCGCAGCTCATCCACGAGCGACGCGAAGCGGGCCGGATCGTCCGGCGAGAACGTGCCGTCGGCGATGGCGTCGAGCGCTGCAGCCAGCCGCGGCGAGGCCGCGATTGCCTTGGCGGCGTAGTCCGGCTCCTTCACGCGGGCGAGCACCCCTTCGGCGTCGAGGCCGAAGATGAAGATGTTCTCCCCACCGACATGATCCTTGATCTCGATATTGGCGCCGTCGAGCGTGCCGACGGTGAGCGCGCCGTTGAGTGCGAGCTTCATGTTGCCCGTGCCCGAGGCTTCCATGCCGGCGGTCGAGATCTGCTCGGAGAGGTCGGCGGCCGGGATGATCACCTCGGCCAGACTCACCGAGTAGTTCGGGAGGAACACCACCTTCAGCCGGTCGCCGATCTCGGGATTGGCGTTGACGACCTTGGCGATGTCGCCGGCCAGCTTGATGATGAGCTTGGCCTGCACGTAGCTCGGCGCCGCCTTGCCGGCGAAGATCTTGACCCGCGGCGTCCAGTCCTCGTGGGGGGCCTTCTTGATCGCTTGGTAGAGCGCCACCGTCTCGATCAGGTTGAGGAGCTGGCGCTTGTACTCGTGGATGCGCTTGATCTGCACGTCGAACAGCGCCGACGGATCGACGGTGATGCCGGTGCGCTCGGCGATGACCTGAGCGAGGCGCTGCTTGCGGATTGTCCGCATCGCTGCGTAGCGCTGGCGGAACTCCGGATCGTCGGCGAACGGCACCAGCTTTTCGAGCTGGGTCGGATCATCGAGCACGCCCTCGCCCGCCGCCTCGACGGCCAGCGCCGTCAGTTCGGGGTTGGCGTTGTGCAGCCAGCGGCGGAAGGTGATGCCGTTGGTCTTGTTGAGGATCTTCTCCGGCTCGATCGTGTGGAGATCCTTGAACACGGTCGATTTCAAGAGCTCGCTGTGGAGCGCCGAGACGCCGTTGACCCGTCGCGAACCGTGGAAGGCCAGCGGTCCCATGCGGACGCGCCGACCGTTCGACTCGTCGATCAGCGAGACGGCGGAGATGTCGAACGTCCCACCCCGACGGTTCTTGCTCTGCTCCTCGAGGTGCAGCCAGTTGATCAGGTAGATGATCTGCATGTGGCGCGGCAGCAGCCGCTCCATCAGCTCCACCGGCCAGGTCTCCAGCGCCTCGGGCAGCAGGGTGTGGTTGGTGTAGTGCAGGGTGTTGGAGGTGATCTGCCACGCATCCTCCCAGGGGAGGTCGTGATCCTCCATCAGGATGCGCATCAGCTCCGGCACGGCGATGGCCGGGTGGGTGTCGTTGAGCTGGATCGCGGCGTGGTCGGGCAGGGAGCGTAGGGAGCCGCGCTCCGCCACGTGCCGGCGCACGAGATCCTGCAGCGAGGCGGAGGTGAAGAAGAATTCCTGGCGCAGGCGCAGTTCCTGGCCCTCGACGGAGGAATCGCTCGGGTAGAGCACCCGCGAGATCGCCTCCGCCCGGGCCCGGCCGGCCACGGCGCCGACATGGTCGCCGGCATTGAAGCGCGCGAGCTCGACCGGCGCGTCGGCCTCCGCCTTCCACAGGCGCAGGACGTTGACGTGTTTGCCCCGCCAGCCGACGATCGGCACGTCGTGGGCCACGGCGTTCACGGTCTCGGCCGGGTGCCAGTGGCGGCGGATGTGGTGGTCGCCCTGGCTCGTCATGGTGACGTGGCCGCCGAAGCCGACCTTGTAGGTCGCCTCCGGCCGCGGGAACTCCCACGGGTTGCCTTCCGAGAGCCAGGTCTCCGGCGCCTCACGCTGCCATCCGTCCTCCAACGACTGGCGGAAGAGGCCGTGGTCGTAGCGGATGCCGTAGCCGGTCGCGGGGATCGACAGGCTTGCCATGCTCTCCATGAAACAGGCGGCGAGCCGCCCGAGGCCGCCATTGCCGAGCGCCGCGTCGGGCTCGGCCCCCTCGACGCCGGCGAAATCGACGCCGAGGTCGCGCAAAGCGGCCTTGGTGGTCTCGACGAGGCCGAGATTGTTCATGGCGTCCGACAGAAGCCGGCCGATCAGGAATTCAAGCGAGAGATAATAGACCCGCTTCTCCGGCACGGTAGCGGCCTGCGCACCGTAGCAGGCGTCGATGATCCGGTCGCGCAGGGCCAGCGCCGTCGCGGCGAACCAGTCGCGCTCGCGGGCGGCCTCGGGCGTCTTGCCGAGCACGTAAAGGAGCTTGGAGCGGATCGCCTCGCGCAACTCCACCACCGCATCACCACCGGCAACGTGAAGGGGCTTAACATAGGTGGCGGCGGCCTTCGCCGTCTTCGCCGATGAAGCGGAAGTGTCCGCTTCGCCGTTCCTGACGAGAACGGACAGAGCTTCGTTCAGCACCTGGGTATCCCCCTTCGTTACAGCCGAGGATGTCGGTCGGACGCGGAGTGTAGCCGCTTCATGCGGCGGCACGATGATCCGCGACGTGGTCTGTCGCCCTGCCCCACCATGGTGTTGCCGGCCGGCGGACTTGTCGAGACACATGCGTGCAAACACATCATTCGCAAGTCGTGTGCCCGCAGGACTGTGTCACTGTAGACACATCGCGAGCACATCAGCCGGCGCCTCGCACGAGAGATGACACCGGCCGCTTGAAGGCTTGCTGAACGGCCCTACCCCACCCAGGAGCGATGCGCACGGCGTCGATGGCAACATCGAGGGAGGTCCGATGGGCGGTCCGGTATCTGGGGCGAACGGCTCCGAAGCGGCGTGGTGGAAGAGCGGGACAGTCTATCAGATCTATCCCCGCTCGTTCCAGGACACGGACGGCGATGGCGTCGGCGACCTTCGGGGGATCACGGCACGGCTGGATTACCTCGCATGGCTCGGCGTCGATGCGGTGTGGATCTCGCCGTTCTACCGCTCGCCGATGGCCGATTTCGGCTACGACGTGGCCGATTATTGCGCGGTCGATCCGCTGTTCGGCACGCTGGAGGATTTCGACGCGCTGATCGCCGAGGCGCATCGGCGCAAGCTCCGCGTGATTCTCGATTTCGTGCCCAACCACAGCTCGATCGCGCATCCGTGGTTCACCGAGAGCCGGGCGAGCCGCGCGTCACGCAAGCGCGACTGGTACATCTGGCGCGATCCGGCTCCTGACGGCGGACCGCCCAACAACTGGCTCTCGAATTTCGGCGGCCCGGCCTGGACCCGTGATCCGGCCACCGGCCAGTACTACTACCACGCCTTCCTGCCCGAGCAGCCGGACCTGAATTGGCGCAACCCCGAAGTGCGGGCGGCGATGCACGACGCCCTGCGCTTCTGGCTGGCGCGCGGCGTGGACGGCTTCCGCGTCGACGTGATCTGGCACCTGATCAAGGACGAGGGATTTCGCGACAACCCGCACAACCCCGATTTTCAGCCGCATCAGGCCGGGATCAACCGCTTCCAACAGGTCTATTCCTGCGACCGGCCGGAGGTGCTCGACGTCATCGCCGGAATGCGCGCGGTCCTGCGCGAGTACGGCGAGCGGGTGCTGATCGGCGAGATCTATCTGCCGATCGAGCGGCTGGTGGCCTATTACGGGCCTGGCCTGACCGGGGCCGACCTGCCGTTCAACTTCCAGCTCATCCAGACGCCGTGGCGCGCCGACGCGGTGGCGGCTCTGGTGACGGAATACGAAGCCGCCCTACCCGAGGGCGGCTGGCCGAACTGGGTGCTCGGCAACCACGATCAGCCCCGCATCGCCGCCCGCGTCGGCGAGGCGCAGGCTCGCGTCGCGGCGATGCTGCTGCTGACGCTGCGCGGCACGCCGACGCTCTATTACGGCGACGAGATCGGCCTCGCCCATGTTCCGGTGCCGCCCGAGCAGGCACAGGACCCGTGGGGGCGCAACGAGCCCGGCCATGGCCGCGACCCCGAGCGCACGCCGATGCAGTGGGAGGACGCACTGAATGCGGGCTTCACCACCGGTACGCCGTGGCTGCCGCTCAGCGCCGATGCGAAGCGGCGCAACGTCGATGAGATGCGCGACGATTCCCGCTCGATCCTGACCCTCTACCGCCGGCTCCTGTCCCTGCGCCGCGACCATCCGGCCCTGTCGATCGGCGATTGGCGCGGCCTCCCGCTATCGTCGGATCACGCGGCCGAAGTCTTCGCCTTCGAGCGGGTTCTGGGTGGCGAGGTTTTACGCATCCTGCTCAATTTCGGTAGCTCGGAATGGGTGATTCCGTTGGAGGATGGGGGCTGGACGATCCTGCTCTCAACCCTTCCGGGACGGGCGGGCGACAGGGCCGACGGCAAGGCCCGCCTCGCACCGAACGAAGGCCTCATTCTCAAACCGGCAAGCCGATAGGACGGGCCGTTGCCGCGCTGCACCCTGCGCATTCAGCCCGGTCAAAACCGGGAATGATGCGCAGACCGCTTTCGCCATTCGCCCAGCGCGGACAACCCATGATGGAAGCGCAGGCGTCCACTCAAAAATATTGGTCTGAACATGGCCTGAATTGTGCGATGCAACGGAACGGATTGCCTTCCGGAGCATTTCAATGCCGAGCGTAGCAGCGGCGGTTCCCGCCCTTCACCGGCCGCGCGGGTGGCGTAGGGGCGAGTCGATGGCTTACGTGGATCTCGGTGGGCTCCCGGTCGCCGATCCGCTGCTACCGACCTCCACCTTCGAGCCCCAGCCGAGACTCGGCAACGCTCTCCTACCCCGCATTCTCTACGCCACCCCCGAAATGGCGGATTTCGTGAAGACCGGCGGCCTCGGTGAGGTTGCGGGTGCCCTGCCCCGCTCCCTGCGCCGCCACTACGACGTCCGCGTCCTCATTCCCGGCTACGCGCAGGTGCTCGCCGGGCTCGACAACCTGACGATGATCGCCCGGTTCGGCAGCTTCGCCAGCGTTCCGGGCTGCGAACTCGGCTTCGGCACCACGCCGGACGGCCTCGGCGTCTACGTGCTGGTCGCCCCCGATCTGTACGAGCGCGACGGCACGCCCTACGGCGACGAGCGCGGCGATTTCGGCGACAACGACCTGCGGTTTGCCCGCCTCAGCCGGGCGGCCGCGGAACTGGCCGGGGGCATCGACCCGTTCTGGTCGGCCGACCTGCTGCACCTCAACGATTGGCAGACCGCGCTGGCCCCAGCCTACCTGTCCTGGCTCGGCATCCGCCGCCCGAGCGTGCTGACGATTCACAATCTCGCCTACCAGGGCCTGTTCCACCGCGACAATCTCGGCCGGGTCGGCGTACCGGACCACGCCTTCCAGATGGATGGCGTGGAGTTCTACGGGCAGCTCTCCTTCCTCAAGGCCGGCATCTATCACGCGTCGCACGTCACCACGGTGAGCGAGACCTATGCCCGCGAGATCACCACACCCGAGGGCGGCTGTGGCCTCGACGGCTTGCTCCGCACCCGCGCCGCGCAGGGTCGCCTGACCGGCATTCTCAACGGCATCGACGAGAGCTGGGATCCGCGCACGGACCCGCACCTCGCCACCCGCTTCGAGCCCGACGACTGGAAGGGTAAGCGGGCCAATGCCGACGAGGTGCGCAAGCAGTTCGGCATGGCGGTCTCCCGCGGGCCGCTCTTCGCCATCGTCTCGCGCCTCGTGCACCAGAAGGGCATCGACCTCAGCATCAGCGCCGCCGAGTCGATCGTCGCCGAGGGCGGTCAGCTCGTGGTGATCGGCCAGGGCGAGGGCCGGTTCGAGGAGGCCCTGCGCGATCTCGCCGTGCGCCATCCCGAGAATGTCGGCGTCCATGTCGGCTTCCGCGAAACCGAGGCGCGCCGCATCTTTGCCGGCAGCGACTTCCTGCTGATGCCCTCGCGCTTCGAACCCTGCGGGCTGGCGCAGATGTATGCCCAGCGCTTCGGCTCCCTGCCGATCGTGCGCCGCACCGGCGGCCTCAACGATACGGTCGAGGATGGGGTCACCGGCTTCACCTTCGGGGAGGCCTCGCCGAAGGGGCTGACCTCGGCGATCCGCCGCGCCTTCGAAACCTTCGGCCAGAAGAAGCGCCTCAACACCATGCGGCGCAGCGCCATGTCCCGCTCCTTCGGCTGGGATGGGGCGGCGCTGAACTACTGCAATCTCTACGCCCGCGCCTTCGGCAACCACACCGCCCGCCGTTGGAAGGCCGCCTGAGACGCGACGGACACGGTTTTCGCCCGGCCCCGGACGAAAAGGGCCATCGTGTCGGCCGGCCCCGCGGCCCTCGAGTGAACCCCACATCCGCCTTCCCAAGGGAATCGACTGGATTGGGTCCGACGCCCGACACCGATGCGGGAACATCGGGTCGGCAGGGGCGGTTTCTCGCAAAACTCCGTGCGTTTCCATGGCACGGAACGGCGCGATCCGCGTTGAGCGTCCATGGACGCGACTGTGACGCTCACGCGCACGAACCCTCTGATCCTCCGGCTTCGCTACGGCGCGGATCTCGACGCCGGAGATCGGGCCCTTTTGGCCGACCTGTCCCGCTCCAGCCGCAGCCTGGAGCCGCAGCAGGATATCGTGCGGGCCGGCGACCGGGCGGCGGGTGTCCACCTCGTCCTCGAAGGCTACGCCTTCCGCTACAAGCTCATTGACGACGGGCAACGCCAGATCCTCGGCCTGCTCCTGCCGGGTGATTTCTGCGATCTGCAATCGATCGTGCTCGGCCCGTCCGACCACTACATCGCCGCGCTGACCGCCTGCACCGTCGCTGACATCCCGCAGGACCGGGTCGATGACCTGGTGTTCCGCGATTCGCGTCTCGCCCGGGCGCTGTGGTGGGCGACCCTGGTCGATGAGAGCATCCTGCGGGAATGGCTCGCGAGCATGGGCCAGCGCTCCGCCGACAAGCGCATCGCCCACCTGTTCTGCGAATTGCTGCTGCGGCAGCAGCTCGTCGGGACGGCCGGGGAGCGCGACTGCCCGTTGCCTCTGACCCAGCCGATGCTCGCCGACATCCTCGGCATCACGACGATCCATGTCAGCCGCATCCTGCGCGACCTACGCCTTGCCGGGCTGATCCAATTGAAGGAGCGCCGGCTGCACGTCCCGGACGTCAAGCGCCTGCAGGCGTTCTGCGACTTCGATCCGACCTATCTGCACCTCGTCAGGATGCCCGATCGCGAGGCCGCCGAGGATCGGACGCGCGCCCGGCCCTGACGCGCGCGCAGCCCTGCCCCCCAGAAGGACGCCTGTACGGCAGGCAGGATCGTGCCGATTCTCCCTGCCCTGCCTCGGCCTGTCGCTCGGGCAGCGCATGAGAATAAAAACGCCATGACAGCCCCCGATCCCGTGCCGCAGATCGCTCTTAACGACGGGCGGTCCATCCCCCAACTCGGCTTCGGCGTCTGGCGGCTGCAAGAGGCGGAGACGCCTGCCCTCGTCGGAACGGCGCTCGGCAGCGGCTATCGCTCGATCGACACCGCCGCGGCCTACGGCAACGAGGGCGGCGTTGGGCGCGGCCTGCGGGAGACGATCGTGTCCCGGGCCGAAGTGTTCGTGACGACGAAACTCTGGAACGATGCGCAGGGCTACGATGCGACGCGGCACGCCTTCGATGACAGCCTCGCCCGGCTCGGCCTCGACCATGTCGATCTCTACCTGATCCACTGGCCCTGCCCCGACCGGGGACTCTACCTCGACAGCTGGCGCGCACTGATCCGTTTGCAGGAAGAGGGCCGCGCCGCCTCGATCGGCGTCTCGAACTTCACCGAGGATCAGCTCGAACGGCTCGTGAACGAGACCGGCGTCACCCCCGCCCTCAACCAGATCGAGCTGCATCCGCGGTTCCAGCAGCGCAGCTTACGCGCGGCCCATGTCCGGCTCGGCATCGTCACGGAAGCCTGGAGCCCCCTAGGCCAGGCGCAGGTGCTGGATGAACCCGCCATCACCCGGATCGCTGACCGGCTCGGGCGCAGCCCGGCCCAGGTGGTACTGCGCTGGCACATCGAGAACGGCTTCGTCGCGATCCCGAAATCCGCCACGCCCGCCCGGATGCACGAGAACATCGACGTGTTCGGCTTCTCGCTCACGCAAGAGGACCACGCGGCAATCGCCGGTCTCGACCGGGCCGACGGACGAATCGGGCCGGACCCGATGACGTTTCAGTAGGGACCCGGCACGGGCGCTCGGAGAGCGACCCTTACCCCGCCAGGGGCAGCGGCTTCGTCGCAGCGAGCTGCGTGCCGCCCTTGCGCTCCAGCAAGCCCGGCGGCGGCACCGGCGCATCGATGGTGCAGACCACGCCGTCCGGCTCGTAGAGCAGTTCGACCTTGCCCGCGAGTTCACGGGCGAGGCTACGCTCGATCAGACGCGAGCCGAAGCCGCGGCGGGTCGGAGGCGAAACCGGCGGGCCGCCGCTCTCGGTCCAGCGCAGGGAGAGCGAGAGTTCGGGCCGGCGCTGCACGGTCCAGGTGATCGTCACCCGCCCGCCCTCCTTGGACAAAGCTCCGTACTTGACGGCGTTGGTGCCGAGTTCGTGCAGGGCCATGGCGATGGACAGCGCCAGACGCGGCGCGAGCCGCAGGCGCGGGCCCGATACGACGAAGCGCGATTCCTGCCCGTCCCCCGCCTCCAGCGGGCGGATCGCGTCCCCCACCACGGTCTTCAGCTCGGCGCCCTCCCAGCTCTCGCGGGTCAGCACGTCGTGGGCGCGGGCGAGCGCCAGCAGCCGCGCCTCGAAGGCGGCGCGGGCCGCAAGTGCCTCCTCGCCGTCGAGTCCGCGCAGGGACTGCATGGCGATCGATTGGACGGTGGCCAGGGTGTTCTTCACCCGGTGGTTCAACTCGTTGATGAGCAGGCGCAGATGCTCCTCGGCCCGCTTGGCATCGGTGACATCGACGCTGCACCCGGTGAAGCCGAGGAAGGTGCCATGGTCGTCGAGGCGCGGCACGCCCTCGCAGCGCAGCCAGCGAATCTCCCCGTTGCGATCGACGACCCGCATCTCGGCCCGGAACGGTTGCCGGTGCTCGAACGCCTCTTGGAACGTCGCCTGGAAAGCCGGCAGGTCCGGCGGATGCACGATCGACTCCCAGCCGCCGCCGGCCATCTCCGCGGCCGGACGGCCGAACAGGTGGTCGAAATGCATATTGGCGAAGACCACCTCGGCGGTCTCGTCGGTCATCCAGATCAGCGCCGGGGCCGAATCGGCCATGTGTCGGAAACGTGCCTCGCTTTCGCGCAAGGCCGCGAGGCCGCGTTGGGTCTCGGCGAGTGCCCGGTCGCGCTCCTCGCTGCGGGTGCGCAGCCGCAGCGAGGCTTCCGAGAGCACGTCGGCGAGGCGGCGGATCTCGTGGATCGGCGAGGCGATCCGCGGGATCGCCTGCCCCCGCGCGAGGGCCGGCCCCGTCGCCGCGAGTTGACGCAGGGGCTTCGAGACCCGCGACCACAGATGGACGGCGAGCACCGAGGAGGTGGCGAGCACGAGAAGGCCGAAGCCGCCGAAGGCCCAGATCCAGCGCCGCAGCCGCGCCTCGACCAGTTCGCGCGGGATGCTCGCCCCCACGGTCCAGCCGTTGAGCCGCGAGCGCGCCTCGACCACGGTGACAGGCTTGAAGTCGCGGTCGCGCCCCTCCCAGACGCCGGGGGTGCCCGTCGCCGTCTGGCGCAGGGTCGCGAGCCGGGGATTCCCGACCACGCCGGGTAATTCCGGCAGGCGCGCGAGCACGACGCCGTCGCGATCCGAGACCCCCGTGACCCAACCCCGGATCTGCTCGCGGGCGAGGATGCCGGCGATGCGGCTCAGGGGCACCGAGAAGCTGAGGATGAAGGCAGGCGTCTCCTCGATCCGCACCGGCACCGCGACGGCGTAATGCGCTTGATCCGGCATAGCCCCGGCGAGATAGCCGGTGACCATGGAGCGCTGCCCGCTCTCGATGAGTTCGCGGTCGATCGGCAGGGTCGTCACCGGCAGGGGCGCCCCCGGCTTGAGGGCGGTGTTGACGATCTGCTGTCCGTCCGGCCGGCGCAGAACGAGATCGAGGCCGACCGCCTCGCGCACGAGGCGCGCCTGATTCTCGAAAATCGCGAACTCGCTGTCCTTGAGCCGCGGCGAGGTGGCGAGCGTCTGCAGCACCGAGACGAGACCGGCGGTGTCGCGATCAATCGAGAGCGCGACGCCACGCACGTTTTCCCGTGCATCCTGCTCGAAGCGGGCGCGTTCGGTGGCGGCGTAGCGGGTCAGCAGGATCGCGGTGAAGATCAGGCCGGGGCCGATCAGCGCGATCACGAGCATGATCAGGTAGAACTGCGTGGAGAAGCCACGCTGGCCGAGCCGGGAGAGCATGCGTCGGATCAAGGCGTCCCGCGGCGTTGCGCTGAAGGGTTTGAGGATGGCGCCCGCGCATCATGCCCCAGCGCGGGTATACGTGCCAACTGCCCCGCCTCAGCCCTCCCGCCCGGCCCGATCGACATGCCCGAGATCCCGCCCCGGATCGAGCCGGTCCCGGACCCGTTGCTTGAGCACCTTCACATCGGGAAAGCCGCCATCGCGCACCCGCTCCCAGATGACCTCCGCATCCAACTCGATCACGAACACCCCGCCCGTACCGGGCCGCAGGGCGACCTCGCCGAGATCGTCGCGGAATGTGGAGAGAAGCTCCTGCGCCATCCACGCCGCACGCAGGAGCCACTGGCACTGGGTGCAGTAGGTGATGGTGATGCGGGGGCGGGCGGATGCCGGCCCGGATGCGTTGCTCATCGAGGGAATGGCGCTTTCACGACAGGCGGACGCTGCCGATGCCGTTCATATCCTGTCGGACCTTGGTCGATCCACCACCACGACCGTCCGGTCACGCACCCCGGGGCGCTCGAAGGACGAAGGAAATGGCATCCGGTCGAGGCGCCAAGACGATTGCCCGGATCCCGGCCCTTCCCGCAGCGGCTGGCCCTCCCTATCTCCGACGCAAGCTTTGCCGCCAAGCTCGTCCCGGAGATCGCCCGTCATGTCCCTCTCCCTCAGCCCCGCGGTCCCCGCCCGCCCCTCCGTCCTCGGCCGGGTCATCTCTGCGCTCGCGGCGCTCTGGCTGGCGACCTGCTTGGCGGGGTGCGGGGCGATCAATCGGGTGCCGAGCCTGGAGGAGCAGGCGAAGTCGTCCTGGAGCGAGGTGCAGAACCAGTACCAGCGCCGGGCCGACCTGATTCCGAACCTCGTCGAGACCGTGAAGGGCTATGCCAAGCAGGAGCAGGAGACCCTGACGCGGGTGACGGAAGCCAGGGCCAAGGCGACGAGCATCCAGGTCGATGCCTCGACGGTCAGCGACCCGGAGAAGTTCAAGCAGTTCCAAGAGGCGCAGAACCAGCTTTCTGGGGCGCTCGGACGGTTGCTCGCCTCGGTCGAGGCCTATCCGGATCTCAAGTCCAACCAGAACTTCCTGGCGCTGCAATCGCAGCTCGAGGGGACGGAGAACCGGATCGCCGTGGCGCGGCGCGACTATATTCAGGCGGTCCAGGCCTACAACACCGAGATCCGCACCATTCCCGGCCGGTGGGTTGCCTCGTGGTTCTACCCGGAGGCGAAGCCGATGGAGACCTTCACTTCGACGCCGGGTGCAGAGCGCGCGCCGAACGTGAAGTTCTAGTTCGCCCTGCCAACTGGAGATGACGCGCCCAGATCGGACTGCTCGGCACCCCGCACTCGGCCCGCTGCCGGCGCTGTGGCTCGCGCTGCTGATTGTCGCCGGCCTCATGGGCCTCGCCCAAGCGGCCGAGCCCGATTTCCCCAAGCTCACGGGCCGGGTGGTGGATGCGGCCGGCATCCTCTCGCAGGAGACGCGGGCGCGGATCGACGGCAAGATCAAGGCCCACGAGGACAAGACGGGCGATCAACTCGTGGTCGCCACCGTGCCGAGCCTTCAGGACCGCACGGTCGAGGATTATGCCAACCGCCTCGCCCGCGCCTGGGGCATCGGCCAGAAGAAGACCAACAACGGTGTTCTGCTGCTGGTGGCCCCGAAGGAGCGCAAGGTCCGCATCGAGGTCGGGTACGGGCTCGAAGGCGCGCTCACCGATGCGCTGTCGAAGACGATCATCACGACGGCGATCACGCCCCGTTTCCGCCAGGGCGACTTTTCCGGGGGCGTGGAGGCGGGGGTCGACGCCATCCTTCCGATCCTCGCCGGCGATGCCGACGAGTGGCAACGCCGCGCGCCGGTGCGGGAAGATACGGTTGATCCCGTCACGGTGATCTTCTGGATCGTCGTCGTCATCGCCCTCGTCATCGTGCTCACGCGGATGAACGGCGGTGGACGACGCGGCCGGGGTGGCGGCTTCGTGGTGATCCCGGGGCCGTCCGGTGGCTGGAGCGGCGGCTTCTCCGATGGCGGCGGAGGTTTCTCCGGCGGGGGCGGCTCGTTCGGCGGCGGGGGAGCGTCCGGTGACTGGTAGCGTGAGCATCCTCGATCCTGCCGCGCGGGAGCGGATCGCCGCAGCGATCGGGCGGGCAGAGACTGGAACGTCGGGCGAGATCGTGGTGCTGGTCTCCGCCAGCGCCGGGCTCTATCGCTCCCCCGGCCTCGCCTTGGCCCTTGCGGTCGCCCTGGTCCTGCCCTGGCCCCTGATCCTGCTCACCGAGCTCGGTGCGGGCGAAATTGCGCTCGCTCAGGCGGCGACCGTGCTCGTTACGCTGCTGCTGACCCTGAACGAGCGTCTCCGGATCACCCTCACCCCGCGGCGCTGGCAGCGTGAACGCGCCCACGCCGCCGCCCGTCGCGAGTTCTTCGCACACGGTCTCACCGGAACGCGGGGACGCACCGGCGTGCTGGTCTACGTGGCCCTGGCAGAGCGCTACGCCGAGATCGTTGCCGACAAGGGTGTGCGGGCCCGCGTGGAGGAGGCGCAGTGGCGCGCCATCGTCTCGGAGTTGCTTGGTGCGGCCGGACGCGGAGCCCTCGGCGAGGGGCTCGTCTCGGCAGTGGAGCAGGTCGGCGCCGTGCTGAAGGCGGAGCTGCCGGGTAGCCACAGCGACAACCAACTCCCCAACCGCGTCATCGTCCTCGACTGAGACGTTCGAAGGCGCTCCACGTGGCCGATCCGCTTCGGATCGAACGAAGCCGCGCTCCAAATCGTCGGCACCACTCGGGCGCCCATTTCCCCGGTTGCCCTTCGCACGGTCGTTGATGGCACCGTGGCGCACTCATCCCAAGGTTCGGGTAACGCGGGATGGAAGATGTCACCGCGGGTGCCGAGGGAACCTGCACATGTGTGCTCACCGCAACTGGTATCGCAGGAAAAATTGCGCCAAACAGATCGGTGAAAGGCCGCCTGCATCAAGAATGCGGCCAATGACGGAGTGAGGCGTCGATGGGCGCAATACAGAAGCATGGGCCCTGGGCTCTGGTCGGGGCATTGGGCGCTGCGTCGCTGGCGGTGGTCGCCACGCAACGGGGCGAATCGATCAACGCCCTATGGGTCGTGGTCGCCGCAGTCTGCGTCTACCTGATTGCCTACCGCTACTATTCCCTTTTCATCGCCGACAAGGTGATGCGTCTCGATCCGAAGCGCGAGACCCCGGCCCACCGTCACAACGACGGCCTCGACTACGTTCCCACCAACAAATCGGTCCTGTTCGGCCACCACTTCGCGGCCATCGCCGGCGCCGGACCGTTGGTCGGCCCGGTGCTCGCGGCTCAGATGGGCTACCTGCCCGGCATGCTCTGGATCCTCGCCGGCGTCGTGCTCGCGGGCGCGGTGCAGGATTTCATGATCCTGTTCATCTCGATGCGCCGCGATGGGCGCTCGCTGGGCGAGCTGATCCGGGCCGAGCTCGGGGTGATCCCCGGCGTGATCGCCCTGTTCGGCACCTTCATGATCATGGTCATTCTGCTCGCCGTGCTGGCGATGATCGTGGTGAAGGCCCTGGCCGAGAGCCCCTGGGGCACCTTCACCGTCGGCGCGACGATCCCGATCGCGATCCTGATGGGCCTCTACGCGCGCTACATCCGGCCGGGCAAGATCGGCGAGGTGTCGATCATCGGCTTCGTCCTGCTCATGGCCGCGATCGTCGGCGGCGGTCAGATCAACGAACACCCCACCTGGGGTCCTGCCTTCACCTTCACCGGCACCCAGCTCACGTGGATGTTGATCGGCTACGGCTTCGTCGCCGCGATCCTGCCGGTGTGGCTGCTGCTCGCCCCGCGTGACTACCTGTCGACCTTCCTCAAGATCGGCACCATCATCGGCCTCGCGCTCGGCATCGTCGTCGTCGCCCCGCACATGCAGATGCCCGCCACGACGAAGTTCATCGATGGCACCGGCCCGGTCTGGGCGGGCTCGCTGTTTCCGTTCCTGTTCATCACCATCGCCTGCGGCGCCGTCTCGGGCTTCCACGCACTGATCTCGTCGGGAACGACCCCGAAGCTCGTCAACAACGAGATGGACACCCGCTTCATCGGCTACGGCGGCATGCTGATGGAAAGCTTCGTGGCGATCATGGCGCTGGTGGCCGCCAGCGTGATCGACCCGGGCATCTACTTCACCATGAACTCCCCGGGCGCCTTGCTCGGCAGCACGCCGGAAACCGCCGCCGCTGCGGTGACGGCGCTCGGCTTCCCGATCGGTCCGGACGTCATCGCCCAGACCGCCAAGGATGTCGGCGAGCACTCGATCATCTCGCGCGTCGGCGGCGCGCCGACCCTCGCGGTCGGCATGGCGCACATCATCTCCTCGGCCATCGGCGGCAAGGCGATGATGGCCTTCTGGTATCACTTCGCGATCCTGTTCGAGGCCCTGTTCATCCTGACCGCGGTGGATGCGGGCACACGCGCCGGCCGCTTCATGCTGCAGGATCTGCTCGGCCTGCTCTCGCCGCGCTTCAAGGACACCTCGGCCTGGGGTCCGAGCGTGGTCGCCACCGCCCTGTGCGTCAGCGCCTGGGGCTACTTCCTCTACCAGGGCGTCACCGATCCGCTGGGCGGCATCTACACCCTGTGGCCGCTGTTCGGCATCTCGAACCAGATGCTGGCCGCCGTCGCGCTGACGCTGGCAACCGTCGTGATCTTCAAGATGAAGCGTGAGCGCTATGCCTTCGTCACGATCATCCCGACCGTGTGGCTGTGCATCTGCACCCTGACTGCCGGCTGGCAGAAGATCTTCTCGCCCGACCCGAAGATCGGCTTCCTCTCGCACGCCGACCGCTTCTCGGCGGCGATCGCGGAAGGCAAGGTGCTCGGCCCGGCCAAGAGCATGGCCGACATGCACAAGATCGTCTTCAACGACCGCATCGACGCGGCTCTGGCCGTGTTCTTCGTCGGCCTCGTCGTGGCGATCGCGGTGTTCGGCATCATGGCCTGCGTCAAGGCCTACCGTGCCGATCGCTGGACGGCGCTCGAAGCCGATCCCCGTCTCGCCCCGGCGGAGTGAGGCCGTCATGACCGGAACCGCAACGTCGATGCAGAGCTTTCGCGAACGCCTTCAGGCCTTCAACAAGTGCGTTTGCGACGGCGCGCGGCTGATGGTGGGTCAGGGTGATTACGGGACTTACGTGGCCCATATCGCCAAGACCCATCCCGATCAGGCGCCGATGACCGAGCGGGAGTTTTTTCGCAACCGCGAGAACGCTCGCTTCGGCGTCGGCAACAGTTCGGGTTTTCGCTGCTGCTGAAGCGCCAACCTGCCTCTCGGAGGGGCAGTCCGTCCTTCCCGTGACGACATCGTGTGAAAACGCCGGGCTCCGTGATCGGGCCCGGCGTTTTCTTTTGGAAGCCCGTTCAGCGGGCCTCCCGTCAGCGGTGTCGATGCGCGCGACATCGCCGTGAGATGGGTGAACCGGAGCCGAGCGAAGGCGCCTGCCATCGGGGGACGATCCCTCTCCGAGACACGGTCACGACCCGGTTTTCACGTGAAATTAACCCTGAAAACTCGGCGAAGCCCGCTCCGTGCACCGGCTTTCCATTGATCGATCGTTCCTAAAGCAGCGATTGCGACCTCCGGCCGTTGCAATGCAACCAGCGCGGCTTCTAGTCTCCCGGCAACGAGGGGGACTGCGACGATGGATCAATTGGCAGGCGTGCCGAGCCCGGCTGGGGTGCGGACCGGGGAAGTTGCGTTCGACCGGAAGGCACCGGGGCTGACGGGCATCGTCGTCAAAGGCTTCCTGCTCTCGCTGATCACCTTCTCGATCTACCGGTTCTGGTACATCACCAATCTGCGGCGATACTTCTGGAGCCGCACCGTCGTCGCCGGCAGCCCGGCCGAGTATCTCGGCAACGGCAAGGAGCTGTTCCTCGGCTTCCTCGTGGCGCTCGCCATTCTGGTGCCGATCTACATCGTCCTGTTCGTGATCGGTCTCCTGAGCCCAGTGCTGGCGGCCCTGGCCGCGCCGATCTCCTTCATCGGCCTGTTCGTGCTCGGGCAATACGCGCTGTTCCGCGGCCGGCGCTACCGCGCCTCGCGCACGCGCTGGCGCGGCATCCGCCTCGGCCAGGACGGCTCGGGCTTCGCTTATGCCGGGCGTGCCTCCCTGTGGTGGCTCGCGACCTTCGCCAGCCTCGGCCTGGCCTTCCCCTTCATGCGCGCGGCGCTGGAGCGCTACCGCATCGACCACACGCTGATCGGCCAGAGCCGGATGCGCTCGACCGCGACCGGCCGCTCGATCCTGATGCCGTGGATGATGTTCTACATCGTCGCGTTGCTGCCGATTCTGCTGAGCGTCGCGGCGCTGCTGGCGGCGACCGGATTCGACATCCCGAGCGATCTGCTGATCCAGGATCCGGCGAGCGAGAACAGCAAGTTCATCTTCAACCCCGCCTACGAGGACTCGCCGCTCGTGTCCTACGCCAGCGCTGTCGGGATCGCCGCCAGCGTGTCGATCCCGCTGGCGCTGCTGCTGATCCCCTACTATCGGGCTCGCGAGACCCGTGCCTTCTTCAATGCCGCCTCTCTCGGCGAGGCCAGACTGGCCTCCTCGCTGAAGGCGCGTCAGTTCTACTTCCCCTACCTCGTCTACATGCTGGCGGTGATCGGTTTCATCATCGTCCTCGGCATCATCGCCGCTCTTCTCCTGCCCCTGATCGCCACGGACGGCGAGAATGCGGGGATCCAGGCCTTCGTCATCGCCTCGAGCGTGCTGCTCTATCTCGGAGCCATCCTCGGCACGAACGTGCTCTATGTCCGCATCATCACCGTGCGCCTGTGGCACGCGGTGGCGACCACAATGCAGATCGAGAACCTGCCGGCGCTGGAAGCGGTGCTGGCCTCGACGCGCGCTCCGGCCAGCGGCCTCAACGAGGGGCTGGCCGACGCGCTCGATGTCGGCGGTGCACTCGAGATCGGGTTCTAGCCCGCCGATGGAGGCGATCACCACGACCGGCACGTTCTTCGACGGCCTCAGCGCCCGGCCCCAGCCGGTAACGCTGAGGCTGACGTTCCGGCTTGAAGTCTCCGGCGAGGATGTGTCCCGCGACTGGAGCCTGCTCGACCTGCGCGCCGCCGACGCCGCCCCGCCCCTGATGCGGATCAATCACGCGCAGGGATCGGAGAGCGTCGAGTTCGCCGACGCCGCGTTCGCGGAAGCCCTGACGGCGCGATGTCCCGACCTGAACCGGACCGAGAGCGGAGGCGGCCTCACCCGTCTCGTGCTCTGGTCGATCGCGGCGGGCGTCTCCGTGTTGCTGACGGCCGTCTACGGTGTGCCGGCGGCCTCGAACCTGCTCGCCCCTTTGGTCCCGCAGGCGATCGAAGCGCAACTCGGGCGCAGCGTCGATGCCCAGATCGTCGGCCTGCTCGACGATCCGCCGCTCTGCAACGATCCGGGGGGGCGTGCGGTGCTCGACCGGCTGACGGCGCGGCTTGCCGAGGGCATGGCGCTTCCGGCGACGCCTCAGGTTAGCGTGCGCCAACACAAGGTCGCCAACGCGCTTGCCCTGCCGGGCGGCCGGGTGATCCTGCTCTCCGACATCCTAGCCAAGGCCAAGAGCGGCGATGAGTTGGCCGGCATCCTCGCGCACGAGTTCGGCCACATCGCCGCCCGCGATCCGATGCGCTCGTTGATCACGGCGGGCGGCACCTCGTTCCTGCTGAGCCTTGTGCTCGGCGATCTCACCGGCTCGACGGTGCTGGTGACGATCGGACAGGCGGCGATTTCGGCGGGCTACTCGCGCGACGCGGAGCGGACGGCGGACGCCTACGCGGTGGCGGCGGTGAAGCGGGCCGGCGGAGACGCGGCCGCCCTCGCCGCGATCCTGGAGCGCATCACCGATGCGGACGACGAAAAGCCGGACGCGACCTCGTTCCTGCGCTCCCATCCGGTCACGGCGGAGCGGGCCGCGCGGATCCGGTCTTTGGCGGGGGAGAAATCGGCCGGGCCCGGTATCCTGTCCGAGGCCGAGTGGCAGAGCCTCCAGGGCATCTGCCCGAAGCCGGCCAAGCCGTAAAAGACCAAGCCGGACGACAAGGACACCAAGACGCCGACCGAGAAGCTGTAGATCCCGGCCCGGAAAGGCCGAGATCTTGTCAGAGGTGCAGGTTCGACCCCTGCACCTCTCTTAGGGACGGCGCTCAGCGCCGCCCCCTTCATCGCATCAGACCGGACGCGGCAGCTTGCAGCTATCGAGCGCGTTCAACGCCTTGGCGCGTGCGCTGTCGTTGAAGTAGCCGGTGGTGCGGTAGGAGGCGATCTCGTCCTTGTCGAGGGTGGAGAGGGTGCGCTCGGCATAGCAGCCGCACGGCGCCGCGAGCGCGTCCTCAGGGACCTTCTGGAACCGAGCCTGGGTGACGGTGCAGGCGTGGCGCACGCGGCCGGTCAGGTTGGTCTTCGTCGCGGTCTTCAGCGTCGGATCGGGCACGTAGCCTTCGAGCGAGGTGTACTGCGTCGAGCTGCCGGCGGAGTTGCAGGCGGCGAGCAGGGACACGAGGCCGGCCGCGACGAGCAGGCGGCCGGTGCGCGAAAACGTGAGGCGCATGGGAGCGAAAATCCGAGAGAGACGGGAAATCGTCGATCGATTCCGTTCTTCGGGCCGCCCGCCTCGCGCCGCTAGGGCAGGAGAGTCACACTCGGCCGGATTGCGCCCCGGACGTCAGCCCCGCGCAAGCGCGAGCGCGTTTCTCGCCGGCCCCGTATGCGGAGCCGGCGAGGGCCACGTCTTTAAAGCGCTTTCCGACGAAGTGGACGCCGGTTCGTTGAAAGAAAGCGCGTTCAAACAAAGACCGAGAGACGCCGGCCTGATGCAATCAGGCCGGAGACGGCTCTAGGCGGCGATGTCGGCGTCGTTGAAGAACTGCGCGATCTCGAGCCGTGCGTTGTCGGCGCTGTCGGAGCCGTGAACGGTGTTCTCACCGACCGACTCGGCGAACTGCTTGCGGATCGTTCCGTCGGCGGCCTGGGCCGGGTTCGTGGCGCCCATGACTTCGCGGTACTTGGCGACGGCGTTCTCGCCCTCGAGCACCTGCACGACCACGGGGCCTGAGGTCATGAATTCGACCAGCTCACCGAAGAACGGGCGCTCCTTGTGCACCTCGTAGAACTTCTCGGCCTGCTCGCGGGTCATGCGGATGCGGCGCTGGCCGACGATGCGCAGGCCGGCGGCCTCGATCACGGCGTTGACCGCGCCGGTGATGTTGCGGCGCGTCGCGTCGGGCTTGAGGATGGAGAAGGTGCGCTCGTTGGCCATGGTCCGGTCCGGTTCGTTGGAGAAAGGGGTCGCGCGACGCGCTGAAGGAGGGCGGGCTCGAAAGCCGCCCGAGAGATCGACCGTCCTGACAGTCGATGGCCTGGTTGGCGCCCGGCGCGCCGGGCTTATAGCGGTGGACCGGTAGGCCCTCAACCACCGTCAAGCGGCGGATAGGCCGTGGATGCCCGAGCGAACGGAATCACGGCGAGCTCGGCCTTTTTCGGCCCCGCCATGGCTTTAGCGCAACACCGCCGAAAAATCGCCGGATTGCGACCGCTCAATGGGTGGACGGTTCGCCTGCCCCCGCTCGCTGCCGGGGTGATCCCTTCTCCGCAAGCCACAGCCCGTTTCGGGCCCAGCCTCAGGAGCCATTCATGCGTATCGCTCTCGGTCTCGCCGCCCTCCTGGCCTCGAATGCCGCTTTTGCCGCCCCGAAAGACCTGTCCGGAACGTGGCTGACGGGGGACGGGCGCGCGAAAATCCGTATCGACCGCTGCGGGCCGAGCGGCGGCAATGCCTGCGGCAAGGTGGTCTGGCTGAAAGCTCCGACCGATGACGCCGGCGCGCCGCGCATCGACGTGAAGAACCCCGATCCGAAGAAGCGCGCCCGCCCGATCATCGGGCTGACGCTTCTCGAAAACCTCAAGCCTGAAGATGCGGGCTTTGCGGGCGAGATCTACAACGCCGACGAGGGCAAGATCTATCAGGTCAGCCTGGAGCGCGAGAGCGAGAGCGAACTGAGCGTGCAGGGCTGCATGCTCAAGGTGCTGTGCGGCTCGCAGACCTGGACCCGCGTGCCGGACGTGAACCAGCAGGCCGCCGCGACCCCTGCGAAGACTGCCGCGAAGCCGGCGCCGGCCAAGGCACCCGCCGCCCCGGCGGAGTGACGCCCGCCGAACGGTTTAGAAAAATGGGGCGCGCCTTTGCTGGCGCGCCCTGAAGTTCGGCAAGCCTGATGGGGATCAAGGCCGATTAAGGTTGGCGCGATGCTGCGAGTCAGCGCGAGCGGCCGCGGTCACCTATTTGTCATCCCGGAACGGTTTCAGAGCGATGCTCCCGGTTCGGCCCGGCTCGGCCTGACCGGTACAACCGTCATCGTCCTGTCGGATGTTTCCGCTTCTCACGGACATCGTGGCGCCCGCGCAACCGTTCTGAAGCCTCGTGCTTCGGCGGGTCTTGGGTGCATTGCGGCGGCAACGGCATCTGCTAGGCCGCTCACGGGGTGGCGGCGGGGGCTGGCGCAGTGTTCAAGGCGCGCGCGGGGATAATCGCGAAACAGGGGGCGGTCTCGGCAGGGCTGGCCGTCATCCTCGGCGTTCACGCCGGCGCTGGCATGGCCGCAGACCTCGCGGAACGTGCACGGCCCCGCTTCATCGATTGGTCCGGCTTCTATGCCGGGGTGCAGGGCAGCGCGGGCGCTTCCTTCGGCAACTACGATTTCGGCCCGACCACGATCGGCTCGCGCCGCGTTCGATCGATCTCGACGGGCGATGCCACCGGCAGCCGCGATCTCGGCAGCGATGCCACCACGGCGGTCGGCGGCGCCTTCGCCGGCTGGAATTGGCAGGACGGGGCGCTTGTCTACGGCATCGAGGCCGACCTCGTCGGAGCCAACCTCAAGCGCGGCGCGCGCTCCGATGCGACGGGCTTCGGCTACGAGGGGATCGATCCGCCCTTCGCCCTGATCCGCGAGAAGACGGACGTCTTCGGAGCCGCCCGCGCCCGGCTCGGCTACGCCTTCGGCAAC
This sequence comes from Methylorubrum sp. SL192, assembly GCF_026672325.1. Lineage (NCBI taxonomy): Bacteria > Pseudomonadati > Pseudomonadota > Alphaproteobacteria > Hyphomicrobiales > Methylobacteriaceae > Methylorubrum > Methylorubrum sp. SL192. The sequence goes on along the minus strand of NZ_JAPPQV010000003.1, from coordinate 1,195,475 downwards.
AACCTGATCTACGCAACCGCCGGTCTCACGGGCGCCAACGGCCGGGTGCTCGCCACCTATCCGGATCTGGGCGGCGGCCCGACGATCACGGCCACGCGCAACGTCTCCTATCTCGGCTTCACGCTCGGCGCGGGCGTGCAGTTCGCGGTCGATCCGCATCTCTCGCTGGGAATCGACTACCGCTACAGCGACCTCGGCGAGAGCGGCCGCTTCGGCCTCGGCGCGTTGCCGGGCCTCGATGGCGGGCCGGTGACGACCCGGACCAGCTTCGTCTCCAACAAGATGATGGCCCGGCTGATCTGGCACCCCCAGGCGCTGACGCTGGTGCCGGAGGAGGAAGACGAAACCCCGAAGGACGCTCGCTTCTCGCTGCACGGGCAGACCACTTTCGTGAACCAGAGCGTGACGGGATTCCGCGCGCCCTATCGCGGGCCGCAGAGCCTCGTGCCGGATCAGGCGCAGGCGACGACGACCGCGACGCTGTTCCTCGGCCTCAAGCTCTTCGAGGGCACGGAACTCTACTACAACCCGGAATTCAGCCAGGGCTTTGGCCTGTCGCGTACATTGGGCGTGGCCGGTTTCGTCAATGGCGAGGCGCAGAAGGCGGGTGCGCCGTTCCCGAAGCTGCGCTCGAACCGCTACTTCGTCCGCCAGACCTTCGGGCTCGGCGGCGAGACGGAAGCGGTGCCGGACGGGCCGAATTCCGTCGCCGGCACGCGCGACGTCGAGCGCATCACGGTCATCGCCGGCAAGTTCGCGCTCGGCGACTTCTTCGACGGCAACGCCTATGCCCACGACCCGCGGGTGGATTTTATGAACTGGGGCCTGTGGGCGGCCGCCGCCTGGGACTTCCCGGCCAACCTCCCCGGCTTCACGCAAGGCGTGATGGTCGAGTACAACCGCGCGGAATTTGCGATCCGTGCCGCCTACACGCAGGTGCCCAAGGAGCCGTCCTCCGACGTGCTCGATCCGCGGGTGTTCGAGCGGGCCGGCGCCGTGATCGAGTTCGAGGAGCGCCACACGCTGCCCCTGCTCGACCAGCCGGGCCGCTTACGCCTCGGCCTGTTCTCGAATGTCGGCAACACCGCCAACTTCCGGCAGGTCGTGGCGCTGACGCAGTCCGGCGCCTTCGCCGACATCAACACGGCGGCCGCAGCGACCCGGGAGCCCCGGCGCAAGAGCGGCGCCTACGTCAATCTTGAGCAAGCCCTCACCGCCGATCTCGGCCTGTTCGCGCGGGCGAGCGTCAATGACGGGCGCAACGAGAACCTGAATTTCACCGATATCGACGGCTCGGTCTCGGGCGGCCTCTCGCTCAAAGGCGCGGCCTGGGGCCGGCCGCAGGACACGGTCGGCGTCGGCGCCGCCGCGAATCGGATCTCGACCGCTCACCGCGCCTACTTCGCCAATGGCGGCCTCGGGCTCCTGATCGGCGACGGCCGCCTCGACAACTACGCGCCGGAGCGGGCGGTCGAGGTCTATTACGCGCTGAACCTGACGAAGGCCGTGACGATGACCTTCGACTATCAGCACATCGAGAACCCGGCCTATAACCGCGACCGGGGCCCGGCCGATTTCTTCGGAACGCGGCTGCACACGGATTTCTGACCCGTCCGGCCAATACGACATCGTCCCGGATGGTTCGTGGAGGACGCCGGACGCGATGGCGGACGCGTCCGAAGTGTTTGCGTGACAGCGCCGGCCGAGGGCATCATGCGCCGGTCTCGCGCCGGGGCACGGTGCCCCCCATATAAGGAGCGCCGAGGACGTGCGCCGGTTCACGCGCTTCCGCCGGTTTGGTGCGATGCCGCCGGACCGGCCGCCCTCCCGCTCCTCTTTTTCATCCAGCCCGGATACGGAGAGCCCATGAGCTCCGGACACGCCCCTTCTTTCACACCCTCGCTCGAAGGCGACGACGACGCCGTTCTGCCCTTCGCCGTCGAAGCGCTGGATCTGCGCGGCCGCGCCGTGCGGCTCGGGCCCTCGATCGACACCATTCTGCGCCGCCACGGCTATCCCGACGCGGTCGCCCGGCTGATCGGCGAGGCGGCGGCGCTCACCGTGCTGCTCGGTGCCTCCCTGAAGCTCGAAGGCCGCTTCCAGCTCCAGACCAAGACCGACGGACCGGTGAACATGCTGGTGGTCGATTTCGAGGCGCCCGACCGGGTACGGGCCACCGCCCGCTTCGATGCGGAGCCGGTGGCCGCCCTCGGGCCGAAGGCGCGCGCCGCCGACCTGATGGGTCGCGGGCATCTGGCCATGACCATCGACCAGGGGCCATCCCAGAGCCGCTACCAGGGCGTCGTCGCGCTCGAGGGGCAAAGCCTCGAAGAGGCTGCGCACCAGTATTTCCGCCAATCCGAGCAGATCCCGACGCTGGTCCGCCTCGCGGTCGCCGAGCAGATGGAGGGCGGGGAGAGCCGCTGGCGAGCCGGCGGCTTGCTGGTGCAGTTCCTGCCGACCTCGCCCGACCGGATGCGCCAGGCCGACCTTCCGCCCGGCGACGCGCCGGAGGGCCACGAGATCCTCACCGGCGGCACCCGTGACGACGATGCCTGGACCGAGGCGCGCAGCCTCGTGAACACGGTGGAGGACCACGAGATCGTCGATCCGGCGGTGTCGAGCGAGCGGTTGCTCTACCGCCTGTTCCACGAGCGCGGCGTGCGCGTGTTCGATGCGCAGAGCGTGATCGAGCGCTGCCGCTGCTCGGAAGAGCGGGTGCTGGGGATGATCCGCTCGTTCTCGGCCGAAGAGCGCCGGGACATGGTGGCGGATGACGGCACCGTGTCCATCACCTGCGAGTTCTGCTCGCGCCGCTACGTGCTCGACCCGGCCGAGGTCGAGCGGGATATCGCGACCGCGCCGGGGGCGTGAAGCACCTACTCGTCAATCTGCGTCCGGGATCGCGGCACAGACCCCGCGACCCTCGGGCCGGCATCGGAAGGATCGGCGGGTGACAGCCCGCCGATCCAGCGATCACCCGCTTTGCAGCCGATCACCTTGCCGGGGCGATCGCGATGGCAGACCCGCGCAAAGGCAGCGGCAGGGTCATCCGGCGACGGCATCCCCGACCCTCTGCCGAGCAGATCCGTCATGGCTCCGGTTCAGGAAAGCGTTCTCACGGGCGTGATCCCGTTTGGAGTCGCTCCATGTTAAGGGAAGCGCAGGCCCCGTTCTTGCGGGCCTGTCCGTGCCGTCGACATCCGAACGAGGCGAACGAGCCATGCCGGAGCTTCATCCCGAGGTCGCCGCGGTCACCGAGCGCGTCATCGCGCGCTCCCGCAACAGCCGCCGCGCCTATCTCGACCTGATCGAACGCGAGCGCGAGGCGGGCGTGCACCGCCCGATGCTCGCCTGCGGCAACCTCGCCCACGGCTTCGCGGCGTCCGGCGAGGACAAGCCGGCGATCATCGCGGGCCGTGCCATGAATATCGGCATCGTCACCGCCTACAACGACATGCTCTCGGCGCATCAGCCCTACGGGCGCTATCCCGAGCAGATCAAGCTGTTCGCCCGCGAAGTGGGTGCGACGGCCCAGGTGGCCGGCGGCACGCCCGCCATGTGCGACGGCGTCACCCAAGGCCAGCGCGGCATGGAGCTGTCGCTGTTCTCCCGCGATACCATCGCCCTCTCCACCGCGGTCGCGCTCAGCCACGGCATGTTCGAGGGCGCGGCGCTGCTGGGCATCTGCGACAAGATCGTGCCCGGCCTCATCATCGGCGCGCTCCGCTTCGGCCACCTGCCGATGATCCTGGTCCCGGCCGGTCCCATGCCCTCGGGGCTCGCCAACAAGGAGAAGCAGCGCATCCGGCAGCTCTATGCCGAGGGTAAGGTCGGCCGCGCGGAACTGCTGGAGAGCGAGTCCGCCTCCTATCACGGGGCCGGCACCTGCACCTTCTACGGCACCGCCAATTCCAACCAGATGATGATGGACGTCATGGGCCTGCACATGCCCGGCGCCTCCTTCATCAACCCCGGCACGCGGCTGCGGCAGGCGGTGACGCGTTCGGCGATCCACCGGCTCACCGAGATCGGCTGGAACGGCAACGATTACCGTCCGCTCGGGCGCTGCATCGACGAGCGGGCGATCGTCAACGCCATCGTCGGCCTGCTCGCCACCGGCGGCTCGACCAACCACGCGATCCACATCCCGGCCATGGCGCGCGCCGCCGGCATCATCGTCGATTGGGAGGATTTCGACCGGCTCTCCGGCGTGGTGCCGCTGATCGCGCGGGTCTACCCGAACGGCGCGGGCGACGTGAACCACTTCCACGCGGCCGGCGGCATGTCCTACGTCATCGCCTCGCTGATCGATGCCGGGCTCCTGCACGACGATCTCCTGACGGTGGCCGGCACGCGCCTGCGCGACCACGCCCGCGACCCGAAGCTTCTGGGCGAGGGCAACGACCTCACCTTCGAGGACGCGCCGGCCGAGCCGCTGGACGAGGCCATGCTGCGTCCCCCCTCCCGCCCGTTCCAGCCGGATGGCGGGATGCGGCTGGTGAAGGGCAATCTCGGCCGCGCCACCTTCAAGACCAGCGCGGTCGATCCCGAGCGCCGCACCATCGAAGCTCCGGCCCGCGTCTTCTCCGATCAGGACGAGGTCATCGCTGCCTTCAAGGCCGGTGAGTTGGAGCGCGACGTCGTCGTGGTCGTGCGCTTCCAGGGTCCGCGCGCCAACGGGATGCCGGAACTACACAAGCTGACCCCGCCGCTGGGCGTGTTGCAGGACCGCGGCCACAAGGTGGCGCTCGTCACCGACGGGCGGATGTCGGGGGCCTCCGGCAAGGTGCCGGCGGCGATCCATGTCAGCCCCGAGGCGGTCGGCGGCGGCCCGATCAGCCGCATCCGCGACGGCGACATCGTCCGACTCTCGGCCGAGCAGGGATTGCTCGAAGTGCTGGTCGATTCGGCCGAGTGGGACAGCCGCGAGGACGCGGTGCGGCCGCCGGACGGCCTCGGCACCGGCCGCGAGCTGTTCGCCTTCATGCGCCAGGGCGCCGACGACGCCGAGCGCGGCGGCTCGGCGATGCTGGCGGCGGCGGGCCTTTAAGTCATCGTCCCGATACGCGCGATCAGCCGAACCGACACCGGAGGAAACCCCGATGAGCACCATCGACGCGCTGATGCGCTCCGTTCCCGTCATCCCCGTGCTGGTGGTGGAGAATGCCGCCGATGCGGTGCCGATCGCCGAGGCGCTGGTCGGCGGCGGGCTCACCGCCCTCGAAGTCACGCTCCGCACCCCCGCGGCGCTCGATGTGATCCGGGCGATGTCGAGCGTCGAGGGCGCGGTGGTCGGCGCCGGAACGGTGCTGAACGCGCGCGACCTCGATGCCGCCATCGGCGCGGGCGCGAAGTTCATCGTCAGCCCCGGACTGACCGCGCCGCTGACGGAAGCGGCCCTCGCCTCGGGCGTTCCCTACCTGCCGGGCGTCGCCACCTCCGCGGACATCATGCGCGGCCTCGATCACGGGCTCGACCGCTTCAAGTTCTTCCCGGCGGAGGCCGCGGGCGGCCTGAAGGCGCTGAAAGCGCTCGCCGCGCCGTTCGGACAGGTACGCTTCTGCCCCACCGGCGGCATCACCGAAGCGAGTGCCGGGGACTGGCTCGCCCATCCTGCCGTGCTCTGCGTCGGCGGAAGCTGGGTGGTCCCCGCGGGCAAACCCGATCCGGCCGCGATCCGCCGGCTCGCCGAAGCCGCCGCAACGTTGCGGCCCGCCCGGTAGAGCACCCAACGACGAAGGGGTCACCGGTTCGTCGAAAGACTGCGCATCAAAACAAGGACCGAGAGACGCCGGCCTAATGCAATGCGGTCGGACAAGGCTCTACGCGGCCTTCAGCCTCGCCGGAAAGCGCAGAGCTTCGTCTCCGCCTCCCATGCGCCCTTGCGAGCACGGCCGCTACGCGCGGGCGTCGGATCGGCTGTTCCGTCCCGACGCCACGCCGCCATCGCGGATGAAGTCACCAGTTTACAACAGTTCCGAGCAGCGTAGTTGCGGTTATGCAACAATGTTTCTGCATCGTATAGATTTGAACGCCTCCAGCTTTCGGCAAATCGCGTTGAATGACGATGTTTTAGGCTGTTATCGCGAATTATTCTAAACAAAAGCACCATTTTTGTCGTTTGTTATAGTGCTTCACCCGCTTGATCCCCGTCGAGCGATGTCATCATGAGCGCCAAGTCGGCGTCACGACGTCGTCAAATATCGACAAGAAGACGGGGGATTGGACTTGAGACGTCGCGGAACGAACGAAGTCGCGTTTGCGCTTCTGGCAGGCACGGCCGTCGCGGTTGCCCTCCCTGCACGGGCACAACCCCTTGTTCCGGTCGAGGCGTCTCCCGCCGCCGTCGCGCTGGATGAACTGGCCGTCGAAGGCCTCGGCCGCGGCGCGCTGCGGCTTGAGCCCCAGGGCGGTGTCACGGTCGGCTATCTCGGCAAGGCGACGCGCAGCGCCACCAAGACCCCGACGCCCCTGCTCGACACGCCGCAATCCGTCTCGGTCATCACACGCGAGCAGATCCTCGACCAGGGCTTCCAGTCGATCGGCGAGGCGACGCGCTACGTTCCGGGCGTGATCCAGGCCCAGGGCGAGGGCAATCGCGACGAGCTGATCATCCGCGGTCAGCGCTCGAATGCCGACTTCTTCGTCAACGGTATCCGCGACGACGTGCAGTATTACCGCGACCTCTACAACATCCAGCGCATCGAGGTGCTGAAGGGGCCGAATGCTATGATCTTCGGCCGCGGCGGCGGCGGCGGCGTGATCAACCGCGTGCTCAAGGAAGCCGATGGCGTCCCGACCCGCGAGATCGTCGCCCAGGGCGGCCAGTTCGCGAACAAGCGCGTGGCGCTCGATGTCGGCGACCGCGTCTCCGACATCGTGTTCTTCCGCATGAACGGCGTGTTCGAGGATACGGCGACTTACCGCGACTTCGTCGATATCCGCCGCTACGGCGTGAACCCGACCATGACGTTCCTGCTCGGGCCGCAGACGACGCTGCGTCTGTCCTACGAGTACTTCCACGACGACCGCACCACCGATCGCGGCATCCCCTCGCAGTTCGGCCGGCCCTACCGGTATCGCGACAACCGGACGACCTATTTCGGCAACCCGTTCCTGTCGCCGACCTACGTCAACGCCCACATCGCCACGGCGCAGCTCGACCACGTCTTCGAGAACGGCGTCGTGATGCGCAGTCAATCACGCATCGCCGATTACGAAAAATTCTACCAGAACGTCTTCCCCGGCGGGGCGGTGAACGCGGCCGGCACGGCCGTCAACATCTCGGCCTATAACAGCCAGACCGACCGGACGAACTACTTCAACCAGACCGACTTCACCTACCAGTTCCTCACGGGCCCGGTGAAGCACACCCTGCTCGGCGGGTTCGAACTCGGCTACCAGGAAGGTCTAAGCGTCCGTGAAGACGGCTTCTTCGCGACCACCGGTACGCAGACCCTCGTCGTCAACCCGCTCGCGCCGCTGACGCGCGTCGGCGTCAACTTCCGCAACATCGCCAGCGGGGCCAACAGCACCTACGATCTCGGTCTCGCCGCGGCTTACGTGCAGGATCAGGTCGAACTGAACGACTACGTGCAGCTCATCGGCGGCCTGCGCTTCGACCATTTCGACTTCGCGGCGACCGACCGGCGCACCAACATCACCAATGCCCGCGTGGACGACCTGATCTCGCCCCGCGCCGGCCTCGTCGTGAAGCCGCTGCCGAACCTCGCCTTCTACACGAGCTACAGCATCTCCTACCTGCCCTCGTCCGGCGATCAGTTCAGCGCATTGACGCCGGGCCTCGTCATCGCTCAGCCGGAGAGATTCGAAAACACGGAAGTGGGCGTGAAGTACGACGTCTCGCCCGTGCTTCAGCTCACCGGCGCGCTTTTCAACCTCGACCGCACCAACCAGCGCATCGCCGATCCGAACCGGCCCGGCTTCTTCCTGACCTCGGGCCAGACCAACACGCAGGGCGCGGAGATCGGCGCCAACGGCTACGTCACCGATTGGTGGTCGGTCGCGGGCGGCTACGCCTTCACCGATGCGCGCATCGCGAACCGGCTCTCCGATACGATCGTGGCCGGCAACTTCGTCGGCCTCGTGCCGCTCAATTCCTTCACGCTGTGGAACAAGTTCGACATCGATCCGAGCTTCTCGGTCGGCGTCGGCTTCATCAACCAGTCGCACTCCTTCGCGACTTCGGACAACACCGTCCGGCTTCCGAGCTACTCGCGCTTCGATCTGGGCCTGTTCTACCGGATCAGCGAGAACGCACGCGCGCAGGTGAACATCGAGAACCTGTTCGACCGCAACTACATCGTCTCGGCGCACAACAACAACAACATCCTGCCCGGTGCCCCCCGCACGGTCCGGGCACAGATCATCGTGCGCTGGTAGCCGCCCCTCCCGCTTCCGGGCACGCCCGGAGGCGGGATCACACCGCCCGCAACGGCCCCTCCAACACGCCGATGACGCGGGCGAGGTCGTTGCCGCGCTTCATCACGAGGCCGCTCGCCGCGATCACCGCGTAGGCGCCCTGCCGGCGGGCGAGCTTGGGATCCTTCTCGATCCGATAGAGCGGCATCTCGGAGGCGCGGCGGTAGATCGAGAACACCGCCTTGTCGCGGCGGAAATCGAGGGCGTAGTCGCGCCACTCGCCCTCGGCGACGCGCCGTCCGTAGAGGTTGAAGATGGTCCGCAACTCGTCGCGCTGGAAGGCGACCTGCGGAGTGGTGGGCGACGGAAACGGGATCACTTGCGGCGTGACGTGCGGAGCCACTTGGCTGTCCCGGTCGTTCGAGCGGTGATCGACGCTCTGCCCCTCGCTCATCGTCACTCCCGTAGCGGTGCCGGCGTTTCTGCGGCGTGCGGGAGATGATGGGCTCCGCGGCAGGCACCCGCAAGGTGCTTCGCCGGCCATCGGTCGCGTAGCGTGGTTTCGACGCGGCGCGCGACTCATGTGCGTCGCCGCACGGTGAGGTGGTGAACATCACCGTCCCGCCGCAGACTCGCCTTGCCATCGCCACCGCGACACGCTTTCACTGTGGCTTGAAACCTCGTCGGTCTGTCCACCGCGGCGGCGCCTGAACCCGAGCTCCCCAGCCCTCGGGCAATGCCGCGGATTTCGGCAAATCGGCATCCAGGGGTTTCGAGACCCAAGGACTTCAGGCGGCCTCCTCGGAGCGCCGCCCTTTTTTCGTGTCGAGGCTCCCGCCGCTCGCGGGTGCATCAGCCCGAAAGCCGATCGCCACCTCTCGGAACGAGGCTCGCGGCGGGGAGCCGCGGCCGCATCCCCCAACAACCATCTTGGCAGCCGCGCCCGCTGGCGCGAGAAGCGGCGGCGATGTCCGAGTCCTCTCCCCCCGCAGCGGCGCCTCCGCCCGTCTTCGACGACGCCTTCCGCGCACGCCTCGCGGACCTGTTCGCGTGGCGGCGGGACGTGCGGCGCTTCTCCCGCGAACCGGTCGACGAGGCCGCGCTGCGAACCTGCCTCGATCTGGCGGCGCTGGCGCCCTCCGTCGGCAACAGCCAGCCCTGGCGGTTCGTACGGGTGTCCGAGCCCCGGCGGCGCGCGGCGGTCATCGCAAGCTTCGAGCGCTGCAACGCCGCCGCCTGCGCGACTTATGCCGATGAACAACGCACGCTCTACGCCCGCCTGAAGCTCGCGGGCCTGCGCGAGGCGCCGGTTCACCTCGCCGTGTTCTGCGATTCCGGAACGGGCGCCGGCCACGGGCTCGGCCGGGCGACCATGCCGGAGATGCTGCGCTACTCGGTGGCGGCCTGCATCCATGCCTTCTGGCTCGCCGCCCGCGCCCACGGCATCGGCGTCGGCTGGGTCTCGATCCTCGAACCCACCCTCGTGACGGACGCCCTCGACGTGCCGGAAGGCTGGGATCTGGTCGCGTATCTCTGTGTCGGCCACCCGGTCGAGGAGCATGCCGACCCGGAACTCGTCCGCCACGGCTGGCAGGAGCGGCACCCGGAGGCGGCCCGGCTCCATGAACGCTAAGACCAGCGCTGAGGCCGGCGCCCCGAGCCGATACTTAAAATTTGTCGGAATTTTCGAGCCCGGCATTCGCTAAGCCGCCAAGAGGCCGTGCATGGGGCGCGCATTTCGCGGCGCGTAAAGCAGAATCGCAAGCTGGAACGGCGGATCGTCTTCGTCAGTTACGCTCCAGCTTCGAAAGGCGATCTTCGATGTTCAGGACAGTCAAGTACAGGGTGCGCCTCGCGGGCGCGCTCACGGCGGCTTTGTGCGCGGCTGGTGCCGCGCAGGCCCGGGAAGTCGTCCCCTTCGCCGACGGACTCGGTGCGGGCACGATCGTGGTGCGCACCACCGAGCGCCGGCTCTACCTCGTCAACGGCGACGGCACGGCGATCCGCTACCCCGTCGCGGTCGGCAAGCCGGGCAAGCAGTGGAGCGGCGCCACGCAGATCGACGGCAAGTATTACCAGCCCGACTGGTCGCCCCCGGCGGAGGTGAAGCGCGACAACCCGCGCCTGCCCAACCTCATCCGCGGCGGCTCGCCGAGCAATCCGATGGGCGTGGCGGCCATGACCCTGCGTGGCGGCGAATACGCCATCCACGGCACCAACCGGCCGAATTCGATCGGCACCTTCGCGTCCTACGGCTGTATCCGCATGTACAACCAGGACATCGCCGACCTGTTCGGGCGTGTCGCCGTCGGCACCGAGGTGTATGTGATGCGCTGAGCGGCGGTTCGAGGCGCGGCCATCCGCAAAGCTGCGCGGCCTGTTGTGGAGCCGTGAGGGTGGGGGCCGCCCCGCGTCGGCGCCGCTGGCGCGACGACGCGCCCTCGCCTATGCGCCGGGGAGTCGCCCGCTTCTGGGCCAGAAGACCCGTCACTGCTGCGCCATGCTGAAGGCCTTCCTCGCCTATTACCGGCCGCACCGTACGCTGTTCCTGGTGGATTTCGGCTGCGCCGTGCTCTCGGGCCTGCTCGAACTCGGCTTCCCGCTCGCGGTCAAAGCCTTCGTCGACCGCCTGCTGCCGCAGCAGGACTGGAGCCTGATCCTGCTCGCGGCGATGGGCCTGACGCTGCTCTACGTCGCCAATGCCGGCCTGATGGTGGTCGTCACCTATTGGGGCCACGTGCTCGGCATCAACATCGAGACCGAGATGCGCGCCCGCGCCTTCGACCACCTGCAGAAGCTCTCGTTCCGCTTCTTCGACGGGCAGAAGACCGGCCATCTGGTGGCGCGCATCACCAAGGATCTGGAGGAGATCGGCGAGGTCGCCCATCACGGGCCCGAGGACCTGTTCATCGCGGTGATGACGCTGTTCGGCGCCTTCGCGCTGATGTTCCTCGTCCACCCGCCACTGGCGCTGATGACGCTGGCGATCCTGCCGCTGATCGCCTTCATCGTCATCCGCTACGGTGGGCGCATGACGCGCAACTGGCAGGCGCAGTACGGGCGCGTCGGCGCCTTCAACGCCCGCATCGAGGAGAATGTCGGCGGCATCCGCGTGGTGAAGGCCTTCGCCAACGAGGCACATGAGCGGGCGCTGTTCGCCTCCGACAACCGGAACTACCGCACCACCAAGCTCGAAGCCTACCGGCTGATGGCGGGCGCCCTGTCGATCAATTATCTCGGCCTGCGCCTCGTGCAGATCGTTGTGCTCCTCGGGGGCGCCGCCTTCGTGGTGCACGGTGACCTGACGCCCGGCGGCTTCGTCGGCTTCCTGCTCCTGGTCGCGGTGTTCTACCGGCCGCTGGAAAAGATCGGGGCGGTGATCGAGACTTACCCGAAGGGCATCGCCGGCTTTCGCCGCTACCAGGACCTGCTCGCCACCGAGCCCGACATCGCCGACCGGCCGGGGGCCCTCCCCGCCCCGCCGCTGAAGGGCGAGATCCGCTTCGAGGGCGTGCGCTTCGGCTACAGCCCGGACCAGCCGGTGCTCTCCGCGATCGACCTGACGATCCATGCGGGCGAGACGGTGGCCTTCGTCGGCCCCTCGGGGGCGGGCAAGACGACGCTGCTCTCGCTGATCCCGCGTTTCTATGAGGCGGAAGCCGGACGCATCACCATCGACGGCCACGACATCCGCGACCTGACACTGGCCTCGCTGCGCGGGCAGATCGGTATCGTCCAGCAGGACGTGTTCCTGTTCGCCGGCACGATCCGCGAGAACATCGCCTATGGCCGGCTGCGCGCGAGCGAGGCCGAGATCCTGGACGCCGCCGCCCGTGCCCGGCTCGATGGGCTGATCGCCTCGCTGCCCGAGGGGCTCGACACGGTGATCGGCGAGCGCGGAGTGAAGCTCTCAGGGGGGCAGAAGCAGCGGCTCGCCATCGCCCGCGCCTTCCTCAAGAACCCGCCGATCCTGATCCTCGACGAGGCGACCTCGGCGCTGGACACGCAGACCGAGCGGGAGATCCAGGCCTCGCTGTTCGAGCTGGCGGAAGGCCGTACGACGCTCGTCATCGCCCACCGGCTCGCCACGATCCGCCACGCCGACCGCATCGTGGTCGTGGCCGAGAACGGCATCGTCGAGCAGGGCCGTCACGACGTGCTGCTGGCCGGAGACGGCTACTACCGCCGCCTCCACGCGGCGCAGGTCGAGGATTCGCATCCGTCGCGGCCGCGCACGGCGGCGGAGTGAAGCGCCTTGCCCTCTCCCCGCGTGCGGGGCGAGTGGATCCCAATTTTCAAGCGCTCCGCCCGGCCTCGGCCAGCAGCCCATCGACGAAGCCCGGCAGGCCGGTGCGGCGGGTGCGCTTGAGGCGCTCGGCGGCCAGGATCGACTGAAGCGCGCGGAAGGACTCGTCGAGGTCGTCGTTGACGATGACGTAGTCGTACTCGCTCCAGCGCTGCATCTCGTTGCGGGCGTTGGCCAGCCGCCGCTCGATGGTCTCGGGTGCATCTTCCGCCCGGCGCTCCAAGCGGTTGCGCAACTCGGCAAAGCTCGGCGGCAGGATGAACACCGTCACCACGTCGTCCTGCAGCCGCTGCCGGACCTGGCGGGTGCCCTGGTAGTCGATGTCGAAGATCATATCCCGGCCTTGGGACAGGGTCTTCTCGACCGGGCGGCGCGGCGTGCCGTAGAAATTCCCGTGGACTTCGGCCCATTCGAGCAGGTCGTCGCGCGTGCGAAGATCCTCGAACGCCTCGCGGTCGATGAAGCGGTAGTCGCGCCCGTCGATCTCCGAGGGGCGGCGCGAGCGCGTCGTCACCGAGATCGACAGATCGAGGCCCCATTCGGGCCGCTGGGCGATGGCGCGGGTCAGCGTCGTCTTGCCCGCGCCCGAGGGCGAGGACAGGATCAGGATCAGCCCGCGCCGGGCGATATCCGGTCTGCCTTGGGTGGCATCCTGCGTCATCGGCGGGAAACTCCGCTGCGCATGTCTCTCGCTCTCATTCGACGTTCTGCACCTGCTCGCGGAATTGCTCCACCACGGCCTTCAAGTCGAGTCCGATCCGCGACAGGCTGATGTCGCCGGCCTTGGCGCACAGGGTGTTGGCCTCGCGGCCGAGTTCCTGGGCGAGAAAATCGAGCCGCCGGCCGATCGCGCCGCCCTGAGCCAGCAGCTCGCCGATGGCCGCGAGGTGAGCGCGCAGGCGGTCGAGTTCTTCGCGCACATCCGCCTTGGCCGCGATCAGCACCGCCTCCTGATGCAGGCGGTCGGGGTCGAACCCGCCGGCGCCGACGAGGGCCGCCACCGCATCCGCGAGCCGGGCGCGCACCGCCTCGGGCCGGCGGGCGGGGCAGTCCTCGGCGGCCTGGGTCAGGCGGGCGATGTCCGCGATCTGGCCCTCCACGATCGCGTGCAGCCGTGCCCCTTCCGCGCGGCGGGCGGAAACGAGATCGGCCACGAGGGTCTCGATCCCGGCGACGAGATCCCGATTGAGCGCCTCAGGGTCGGCTCCGGCCTCGCTCTCGGTCTCGACGACGCCGCGCACGGCGAGCAGCCCGTCGAGCGTCGCCGGGCCAACCTCCGCGGGACGCGGCACGCGGGCGACGGCCGCCGCGAGGCTCGCCAGCAGGGCTTCGTCGATGCGCACCCGCACCGCCGCCTCGGGCCGCGTCAAGGTGAGACCGAGCTGGCACTGGCCGCGAGAAAGCGCCTTGGACAGAGCGATGCGGGCCGCCTCCCCCGCCGCCTCGAAGCCGTTCGGCGCGCGCACGCGGATATCGAGCCCACGCCCGTTCACGGTGCGGATCTCCCACAACCATTGCACCGCGCCGGTCGTGCCGGCGGAGCGGGCAAACCCGGTCATGCTCGCGATGGTCTTGTCTTCGCTGGTCTTGCCTGCGCTGGTTTGGGCCAAGGGCGCGTCGCTCCCGCTCGTCCTCCATCGGCGCTCGGCCGCTCATCGCGGGGAACGACTCCGGAAAAGGTCGGTTTGTCGGATACGCGCTTTCGGCAAGAAAGCGCAATGCGGAGGCGGGTGGAAGGCCGGCCCGGCCGCCCTGAGTGCGTGCGCTGCACCACGACCGCGCCACCCTATTCTGCACAAAAAACGCTCACGTCATTTAATGATGCAAGAGCCCAGCGTCCAAGCAGGCATGAATACTGTGCATCAGCTTGACGCTGATGATGTGTCTTCCTAACTTCCAAGTCGATCAAAGGGCACCGAACAATCGAGCGGGGACCCATCCATGACGAACCCCTTCGACATCAAGAATCGCTTCCGGGCGCGCCTGCGCGCGGCCGACGCGCAGAAGCATCGGATCCAGGCCAAGCTTCTTCAGGACGGCGTTCGGGCGCTGGCTCCGATCACCGAGGCCCTGAGCCTGATGGCCGAGGTGTTGGAAGAGGACGGCATCGAGCACGGCCGGATCACCTGCCCCGCCCCGGAGGTGGATCGCGACGATTTCGTCGGCTTCACCGCCACGTTGCAGAACGATGCCGGTCAGGAACACCGGATTACCGTGAAGTACGGCCCCGTCCTGGGTGGGCGCAACTTCATCGCGGTGAACGGCCTGGGGGCGGAGTACAACGAGCGCCTGCTCACCCTGGCCAGCAACACGACGCCGGGCCTCGGCCGCTGCGTCGGCAGCGACGTGCATGTCGAGGCCGATCGCGGCGGCGACCTGGCCGAGATCCTGCGCGAGATGGTCGAGGACTTCTTCGCCGGCCATAGCGAGGCGCCGATCCGCACCGGGGCAACCGAGTCGCGCGGCCGTCTGGCGCTGGTGCAGTAGGCGCCGCGCGCGGCGCTTGCGGACCGTCCCGGATGCGGGATCAGGACTTCGCCGTCACGGAGCGGCGGGGCGTCCGCTCACGGATCGAGGCGGCGCGCCCGGGCGGCGCGGGCCATGGCGATGAGTTCGTTAGCGGTGAGGTTGTGCGACGGCAGGCGCGCCTCGGATTCGATGGGGTGCAGGTCGATGGAGCGCCGGTCCAGCGGAGGCGCGGCGGCGGAGAGCAGTCCCGGATTCCAGCTCGGCCAGAGACTGCGAATGCGAGATGTCTTCCTGGTCGCCGATACCGCCATGCCGCCTCCGAAGCCGATCACTTAAGAGGATGATAACCAAGCTCGGGCGCGAGAAACATTCTTGACGCGCGCCGATGTGGTGCTTCGCCGAATCTTTTGTCGGCTGCGCGTCGGGGCGGAGGCGGCCCTCGCTGCACATGGGTTCGCACAACGAAAAAGGCGGGCGCGATCCTGCATGATCGCACCCGCCCCATCGCATTCCGATCCGATCAGACCGGGCCTACTCCGCCGCGTCGAGGCGCGGGCGCTCGATCTCGGCGCGCTCGCGCTTCACCAGTTCGGCGGTCAGGAACGCCACCTCCAGCGCCTGCTCCGCGTTGAGGCGCGGGTCGCAGTAGGTGTGATAGCGGTCCTGAAGGTCATCCGCCGTCAGCGCACGGGCGCCGCCGGTGCATTCGGTCACGTCCTTGCCGGTCATCTCCAGATGGATGCCGCCGGCGATCGTGCCTTCCGCGCGGTGCACGCCGAAGAAGCCCTCGATCTCCTGCATCACCCGCTCGAACGGCCGGGTCTTGTAGCGGCCGGCGGCGATGGTGTTGCCGTGCATCGGATCGCAGACCCACACCACGTTGCGGCCCTCGCGCTGCACCGTGCGGATCAGCCCCGGCAGATGGTCGCCGACCTTATCCGCGCCGAAGCGGCAGATCAGGCTGAGGCGCCCGGCCTCGTTCTCCGGGTTGAGGAGATCGATCAGGCGGATCAGCCCTTCGGCCGTGGTCGAGGGCCCGCATTTCAGGCCGATCGGGTTCTTGATGCCGCGGGCATATTCCACGTGGGCGTGGTCCGGCTGGCGGGTGCGGTCGCCGATCCAGAGCATATGGCCGGAGGTGGCGTACCAGTCCCCGCTCGTCGAATCGACGCGGGTCAGCGACTCCTCGTAGCCGAGCAGCAGCGCCTCGTGGCTGGTGTAGAAGTCCGTGGTGCGGACCTCCTGGTGCGTCTCCGGGTTGATGCCGATGGCGCGCATGAAGTCGAGCGCGTCCGACATCCGCTCGGCCACATCGCGGTAGCGCGAGGATTGCGGGCTGTCCTTGACGAAGCCGAGCATCCAGCGATGCGCGTTCTCGAGGTTGGCGTAGCCGCCGGTGGCGAAGGCGCGCAGCAAGTTCAGCGTCGCCGCCGACTGCCGGTAGGCTTCGAGCTGGCGGCGCGGATCGGGGATCCGGGCCTCCTCGTTGAAGGTCAGGCCGTTGATGATGTCGCCGCGGTAGCTCGGCAGCGCCACGCCGTCGAGCGTCTCGGTCGGCGAGGAGCGCGGCTTGGCGAACTGCCCGGCAATGCGGCCGACCTTCACCACGGGCGAGCCGCCCGCGAAGGTGAGCACCATCGCCATCTGCAGGAAGACGCGGAAGAAGTCGCGGATGTTGTCGGCCGAGTGCTCGTCGAAGCTCTCGGCGCAGTCGCCGCCTTGCAGGAGGAAGGCCTCGCCCGCCCCGACGCGCGCCAGGGCCGCCTTCAGCTTGCGCGCCTCACCGGCAAAAACGAGCGGCGGAAAGCTCGCGAGTTGCGCCTCGACGGCCTGGAGAGCGCCCGCGTCCGGATAGGACGGGACCTGCTGGATCGGCAGGTTGCGCCAGGTTTTGGGGGTCCACCGCTCGGCCATGATACTCTCTCCGCTCACCCGATCGGGTGATGCGCGCGGGCCCTCCCGCCTCGCGCGAAGCCGGGCTTATAGAGCGGTTTTTCAGAAGTTGCGAGTTGGCCGACGCCATAGCTGAGTATCGGCCGACGCATCGGCCGCTATTCGCGCAATCCCGACCCGGCCCCCCGGCCGGCGAGCAGGCCGACGAGCTCGGCTTGGCGCGACACGCCGGTCTTCTGGAAGATGCGCCGGAGTACCGAGCGGGCGGTGCTGGGGGTGATCCCGAGCTTGGCCGCGGCCGGAGCCGGAGCATCGCCCGCCGCGATCAGGGCGGCGAGCCGGGCCTCGGCCGGGGTCAGGTCGAACAGGCCCTGGACCACATCCGCACTCGGCACGTCCTGGGCCACGACGGGGGTGGCGATCAGCACGAAGCGGGCGCGGACGAACACGTCGTGGGCCGCACCGCGGATCGGCACGAGATGCAGGATCACCGGGGGACGCTCACCGCTCGCGGCGATCGGGATCGAGCGCACCGGCATCGCCTGCGGCGAGGCGGATTGTGCCACGGCTTCGCGCAGCAGCCTGTCGGCAGCCGGATCGACGACGGCGAGCCGCAAGGGCTGGTCGCTGAGGGTGTGAGGCATCATCGCCACCAGGGACGGATTGGCGTCGATGACCCGCCCGCCGCTTCCGAGCACGGCCGCCGGCAGGCCGAGCGCTTCGAGCGTCCGGGTGGTGGTCGAGACCCGCTCCATTTCCAGGCGTGCGGAGAGCAGGGCGGCCCGGGCAAGATGGGGACGCAGGCTGTTGAGCGCGGACAGAATCTGCGGTCCGAAATCGCCCTCGGCGCGGGCGCGCTCGCAATGGACGATGACGCTGTCGCCGCTCGGCACCAGCACGGCCGTCGCGGTACCCGCGCCGTAGCCCCGGGGGATCAGGAAGTCCTGATAGAGCGGCAGCGTCGCGATCTCCTCCTCCGTCACGACGTCGAGGTCGTTGAGAAAGCCGGGATGACGCAGCGCCAACAGGCGTCCGATGCGGACGTTGTCGGGGAAGCGCTCGAAATGATCGATCACCAACGGGTCGAACTCCGGCGACGTCGTAACGAAGTCGCGAAAGTGCGTCCCGGTCGAGACGATCATCACCGCCTGCGGGGCGCCGGCGAAGCGGGCGAGTTCGACGAGCACCTCGCGCCACAGCTCGGGCAAGGCCGCCGCTTCGTAGATCCGGTCGATCAGGGCGGCGCCCTCGGCCGACAGGGCGGCAGCCGGCTCGATCGAGGCCGAGCGGATGGCGGAGGGAAAGGGGTGGGAATGGATCGTCATGAATCGAGCGAAAGCAATGGAACGAACGCGGTCACAGGGTCGGAATTTGCCATCTCCGCAGGCCGCGGGATACAGCATTGGGCTTGCTGGAACAGTATTTTGTCGGATCTTGTCCCCAGAAAAGCAATCACAACCTGCACATGGCCAGACTCCAGTCCCCTAACGGGAAATTAAAATCAGTATGTCATGCTGAATCCCCCTTTTTAGCCGATTAACAAATGCAATGAAATCTGTCTTCGTGGACAGCGGGCCGGCGTCTCGCCGACACGCGAGAGACGCCCTCCGGAGAATGAGTGCGATCAATGCCGGCCGGGGACGATTGATCGCGGCGCCCGGTGACCGAGATCCCCTGCCGGGATCGACAAGGCAGGGGGGAGTGATCCATGCGGCTCCACGTTCTCGGTTGCGGCGACGCGTTCGGCTCGGGCGGGCGCTTCAACACCTGCTTCCACGTCGATGTGCCCGGCGGCGCCTTCCTCATCGATTGCGGCGCCTCCGCGCTCATCGCGATCCGGCGATTCGGCGTCGAGCCGAACCGCATCCGCACGGTGTTCCTCACCCATCTCCACAGCGACCATTTCGGCGGCCTGCCCTGGCTGATCCTCGACGGGCAGCTCGTCAGCGGGCGCACGGAGCCGTTGACCGTGGTCGGGCCGCCGGGCACGGCCGAGCGCCTTCCGGCGGCGATGGAGGTGTTGTTTCCCGGCTCCAGCACGGCCGAGCGCCGATTCCCAGTCGAGGTCGTGGAGATGGAAGCCGGGCGCCCGGTCGAGACCGGGGGCGTGCGGGCCACCGCCTTCACCATGCGCCACCCCTCGGGCGCGCCCGCGCACGCCCTACAGATCGAGGCAGCGGGCAAGGTCGTCAGCTATACCGGCGACACCGAGTGGGTGGAGGACATCGTCGCCGCGGGGCGCGGGGCGGACCTGATGATCGCCGAGGGCTACACCGTGGAGCGTCCGGTGAAGTTCCACCTCGATTGGGCGACGCTGAAGCGGCGCCTGCCCGAGATCGCCCCGAAGCGGCTGATGCTCACGCATATGAGCCCGGAGATGATCGCTCACCCGCCGGACGGTTACATCGCGGCCGAGGACGGACTCGTCCTCACCTTTTGACCCCGCCCCTCGCTGCGCGCGATCAGCGCTTGCGCACGAATTCCGTGCGCAGGACGAGGCCCTTGATGCTGTCGTGGCGGCAATCGATCTCTTCCGGATTGTCCGTGAGGCGGATCGACCGGATGACGGTGCCCTGTTTCAGGGTCTGGTTCGCGCCCTTGACCTTGAGGTCCTTGATCAGGGTGACCGCATCGCCGTCGGCCAGGATGTTGCCCGCGGCGTCGCGGACAGGCGCCCGCCCAGCCGGCGTCTCGGCCGCCGCCGCGCCAGCGGGGCGCCATTCACCGAGCGCTTCGTCGTAGATGTAGGTGTCGTCCGTATCCGGCATCGTCTGGCTCCTGGCGGTCACGCCACCGTGAGCGCGGCCATAGCGGTGCCTTGGGATAGCGGCGCCTTGGGCAGGCCGACAAGCGCGTTGCGAGCATAGCTCCGAACCGACTACCGTTCCGCGAGTTGGCAGCGGGTGTTCGCAGGATCACCGTTACCTGCGTGTCATCCCATTCGGGCAAACAGCCCGACCCCATGTTTACGACCGGAGTCACACCGACCATGCGCCAGGAAATGCTCTCCGGACTGCTCGGCCTCGGCCTGCTCTGTGCGCCGGCCCTCGTCGCGGGCACCGTTCCCGCCTCGGCGCAGGCACCCGCCCAACCGGCCGCCCCGGTTGTCACCGCCGATCCCGAACGGTTGGCCGCCGCCCGCGAGGTCGTCGCCGCGGCGCAGGGGGACCGGGCCGCGGTGCTCGCGGCGATGAAGGCGCCGATGGCCGGGGTGATGCAGCAAATGGGTCTCACGGACCCGAAGAAGGCCCAGGTGATGGTGGACGAGGTCGTCATGCCCACGCTCTCGGAGAATTACGACGACCTGCTCGCGATCCAGGCCCTCAGCTTCGCCTCCGTCCTCTCGAAGGATGATCTGAAGGCGGTCGCCGGCTTCTACGCCACGCCGGCGGGCAAGAACCTCGTGAAGGCGCAGCCGCAACTGAGCCAGGCGATGCTGACGGGGATGCAGCAATGGATGGGCACGCTGCTGCCGCAGCTCAAGGAGAAGGTCGAGAAGGCCGCCGCGGCGCATGGCTGGTCGAACGAGGTCAAGCGGCGCTGAGCCCCCTCACCGCTCCGGCTCGAACAAGGCCGCGGCCGCGGGCCCCTGCGGGAAGGTCAGGGGCATCCGCACCACGCCGCGGTGATAGGGGAAGCGGGCGCGCTGGAGCGGGTCCGGCCCGGTGAAGATCAGCCGCGGCCGGAACGAGACCGGGCTGACGCAGAGCAGGTAATTGCGCAGATTGCGCTCGTCGGGCACGAACATCGCCGTGTCGAGGTAGCGCGCCTCGTGCCGGACCCAAGCCGGGATGAACGGCAGCCGCCAGCGCCGGGCGAGATGCTCGCCGACCCCGCCGAGGAAGGCATCGGGCCGCGCGTCTCCCAGAAAGCCCGGATCCTCGGCGATCATCGCCCCCTGGGCGGTGATGTCGCCGTCGAGCGCGTAGAAGGCGTCGAGGAAGTTCTGGAGGTGGTGATCCCAATCGCCATCCGCGCGCGCCCGCTCGACCACCTCGCGCAAGGAGGCCAGCCTCATCGTGGGCCATCCTGAAGCACCGACCGGAAGCGCAGGCTCGCCTCATCGGGTGGCGTCTCGTCGTAGACGGAGACGTACAGGTCGTGCAGCGCCGCCCCGCCTCCGTAGACGGCGAGTTCGACGAACAGCCCCCGCGCGGACAGATCCGCGCCCAGCAGCTCAAAGGCCTGGAGGAGGCGGGTGCGGTCGAAGGCCAGGGCCATGCGGACAGTGTAGCCGATGCCGCGGCCTTCGCGAAAAGGCTACTCCGCCGCTGCGGCGAACACCGTCCCGGCCCGCGGCAGATCCAGGGTATCCCAGGTTTCCACCAGCGCGGCCGTCAGCGCACCGATCCGCTCGTCGTCATGGAAGGGCGAGGGCGTGATCCGCAGGCGCTCGGTGCCGCGCGGGACGGTGGGATAGTTGATCGGCTGGATGTAGATGTCGTGGTGCTCCAGCAGGTGGTCGGCCGCCGCCTTGCACAGCTCGGCGTCGCCCACCATCAGCGGCACGATGTGGGTTTCGGTGTGCAGCACCGGCAGGCCGGCGGCTTCCAACGCCGCCTTGGTGCGGGCGGCCTGGCGCTGATGCGCCTCGCGCTCGGTCTTCGAGCGCTTGAGGTAGCGCACCGAGGCGCGCGCCGCCGCGGCGACGGCCGGCGGCAGGGCCGTGGTGAAGATGAAGCCGGCCGCGTGGCTGCGAACCGCGTCGCACAGGGTCGCCGTGCCGGTGATGTAGCCGCCGACGCAGCCGAAGCCCTTGGCGAGCGTCCCCTCGATCACATCGACCCGGTGCATCACCCGATCGCGCTCGGCGATGCCGGCGCCACGCTCGCCGTAGAGGCCGACCGCATGGACCTCGTCGAGATAGGTCATGGCGCCGTAGGCGTCGGCGAGGTCGCAGATCGCGGCGATCGGCGCCACGTCGCCATCCATCGAGTAGACCGACTCGAAGGCGATCAGCTTGGGCCGGTCGCCGGCCTCGGCGAGCAGTTGCTCGAGATGTTCGAGGTCGTTGTGGCGGAAGACGCGCTTCTCGCAGCCGGAATGGCGCACGCCCTCGATCATCGAATTGTGGTTGAAGGCGTCCGACAGGATCAGGCAGTTCGGCAGCAGCTTCGCGATGGTCGAGATGCCGGCCTGATTCGAGACATAGCCCGAGGTGAAGACGAGGCCCGCCTCCTTGCCGTGCAGGTCGGCGAGTTCGCGCTCCAGATCGACCAGCGGCGAGTTGTTGCCGGCGATATTGCGGGTGCCGCCGGCGCCGACGCCGCAGCGTGCGGCCGTGTCGGTCAGGGCCGCGACGACCTCGGGGTGCTGGCCCATGCCGAGATAGTCGTTGGAGCACCATACGGTGATCTCGCGGTTGCCGCCCTCCGGGCGCCGCCACGTGGCCTGCGGAAAGCGGCCGGAGATCCGCTCGATGTCGGCGAAGACGCGGTAGCGGCGCTCGCTGTGCAGCCGGTCGAGGGCGGCACGGAAATGGCCGTCGTAATCCGTACGCGGCCCGGCGGGCCGCACCGGCGGCCGCTCGAATTTGGCCCGGCCATTGCTAGCACCGGAATCGTCCACGCCGCCATCGCCGCCGACGATCGACTCGTCGGTCAGGCTGGCGCTGTCGGCCGCGTTCACAGGCATCAGGTTCACGGGCATCCGTCCTCGACGCTTTCGGCTGGCCGGGCGTTCTTCTTGGGACGCCTCGGTTTAAAGAATTCGGGCCCGGACCCTACCCCGGAGAGCGTGGCCGAACCGTTCGCGGCCGGGGCGGTGATCTCCCGGGGTTCAGCCCCCAGGGAGCGGCACAGCCTTCGCCGCGCGTCATCGTCCGACCGGCGGCTTTCGCATTCCGTCCGGGACAAGTCCCTCGCCGGCGCCGCCGTGACCGCAAGATAGGAGGTAATTTCGAACTGGTTCAAGGTGAGTTCGAGACATTCCTGCTTTGCACAGGCGCGAAGGGCCCTTCGATCTTGCCCGGATCCGGGCTCGATCATCGAATGCTCGCTCTCAGATGCCGTCGTAGCACGACCTCGTGCAACGCACGCGAGAACCGACGCGCGGTGATTCGCCCATGAACCCCGCCTTGGGTGACGATGGGTCGCGGTGTGAAGCGAGGCCCATGCTCGGCGGCCGATGCGCTGGCGAAGGGGATAAAATCGGGATACGGCCTTTCCCGAGATGGCCAAGCGCACGCATCGGCGGCGACGGGCGCTCCGCCGGGTGAAATCGTTTCGGAACGCGAGATGGCGACCAAAGACGAGGAGCGCGCCGCCCGCCTCAAAGCGGCCCTGCGCGACAACCTGCGCCGCCGCAAGGCGCAAGCCCGGAGCCGGGCCGACGACGCACCCGAGCCCACGAAGGCGCAGCCGGCCGAACCGACCGAGAAGAGCTAGCTCCCGCCGCCCGACTTGCCTCCCCTGCGCCACGTTATTGGAGCGATGCTTCGGACGCGGGATGGAACCGAACGGCCACGCTTCTTCTTTTTGCCGGATACCGCCTATACCTCCACCCTGAACAAGGGGCGCTCGCGCCCGGCACGCAAGGCGACCTCCGCGATCGGAACGGGGGTGCTCCGAGGATTCCGATGGACCGCATCCACATCACCGGCGGCACGCCGCTCAACGGCACGATCCCGATTTCGGGCGCCAAGAACGCGGCGCTGCCGCTGATGATCGCAAGCCTTCTCACCGGGGAGACGCTGGAACTCATCAACGTGCCGCGGCTCGCCGACATCGCGGCTCTGACGCGCATCCTCGGCAATCACGGCGTCGATCACATGGTCGTCGGCAAGCGGCCGGGGCAGACCGCCGAGACCGGCCAGACCGTCCGGCTCACCGCCTCGAACGTCATCGACACCACCGCGCCCTATGAACTCGTCTCGACCATGCGGGCGAGCTTTTGGGTGATCGCGCCGCTGCTGGCCCGCTTCGGCGAGGCCAAGGTATCGCTGCCCGGTGGCTGCGCCATCGGCACCCGGCCGGTTGACCTGCTGCTCATGGCGCTGGAAAAGCTCGGCGCCGAGATCGAGATCGACGGCGGCTACGTGGTCGCGACGACGAAGAACGGGCTCCGCGGCACCGAGATCGACTTCCCCAAGGTCACGGTCGGCGGCACCCATGTCGCCCTGATGGCGGCCGCACTCGCCTACGGCACGACGGTGCTCGACAACGCCGCCCGCGAGCCGGAAGTCGTCGATCTCGCCGAGTGCCTGATCAAGATGGGCGCGCGGATCGAGGGCGCCGGCACCTCCCGCATCGTCGTGGAGGGCGTGGCACGCCTCGGCGGCACCCGGCACGAGGTTCTGCCGGACCGGATCGAGACCGGCACCTACGCCATGGCGGTGGCGATGACCGGGGGCGACGTCTCCCTGGTCAACACCCGGACCGATCTGCTCGCCTCGGCCCTCGAGACGCTGGCCTCCACCGGCACCGAGGTCACGGCCCTGCCCGACGGCATCCGCGTGCGCCGCAACGGCGGCGGCATCAGCCCGGCGGACGTGACGACCGACCCGTTCCCCGGCTTCCCGACCGACCTCCAGGCGCAGTTCATGGCGCTGATGACGCTGGCCAAGGGCCAGTCGCGCATCCGCGAGACGATCTTCGAGAACCGCTTCATGCACGTGCAGGAATTGGCCCGCCTCGGCGCGCGGATCCGCCTGGACGGCGATCTCGCCGTGGTCGAGGGCGTGGAGCGCCTGAAGGGCGCGCCCGTCATGGCCACCGACCTGCGCGCCTCGGTCTCGCTGGTGATCGGCGCGCTCGCCGCGGAAGGCGAGACGCAGATCAACCGCGTCTACCACCTCGATCGCGGCTTCGAGGCCCTGGAGGCCAAGCTCGCCCGCTGCGGCGCGCAGATCGAGCGCGTGCGGGCCTGACGGCGCCCCGCGCCCATCTTACCGCTCGGCCCCACACGAAAACGGCCTGCACCGCGCGGTGCAGGCCGAGACTGTTTTAAGACGATCCGAGGGGTCAGCGAGCGATGGCGCCGCGCTTCACGCCGAAGCCGGGAATATCGCAGGCGCAGGGTGCGTTCGGCGGAGCGAAGCCTGTCGCGCAACTGCCGCGGGCGGTGATGCAGACGCTGCCGCCGCGTCCGCCGCGGGGCGGCCCCCGGAAGCGCGGACCCTCGTCCTCATCGTCGAAGCGGCGGCGCCGGCCACCATCATCGCCGTAGCGGCGCCGACCATAACCGTCGTCGTCATCGCGGGAGCGGCGGCTGTAGCCGTCGTCGTAGCGGCGCGGACCGTCATAGCCATCGCGATAAGACTGGGCGCTCGCCGGGCTCGCCACGAACCCGAGGGCCAAGACGACCCCCAAGGTGCGCCCTATGGCCAGAACTCCGTTTTGCATCGTCCGCATCCCCTCCGGATGACTTGGAAAAGTCACGCTGACCTTAGCCATGCGCTCATGAACGCACGATGAGCCCAAAAGAACCGCAGCCTGTTATCGCGGCTCGGACATGACGCGCCGGGCATGGCTCGCGCTCCTGCGCGGGGCGGTCTTTCCGATGCCGAACCGGCCTCCGGGTCGCCGAAACGCGCTCCGACCCGTCCGGCTGCCGGTTGCCGCAGGCGGGTCGCGTCGCTACCTACGCCTCGAAATCCGCTCGCCGCGCGTTCGGTCGGAGAGCTCGGAGCGTCATGATGGAGCTTCTCAAGCTCGCTGCCCTCGATGCCGAGGATCTCGCCGTAATCTCCGCCCACCTTCAGGATGCGATCCTGCGGGCGGAGGATCTCGCGTGGCTGCCGGGCGAGCACCGCTTCGCCCTGGCGGCGCGCCGTTTCGACTGGTCGGTGCCGCCGGGTCAGCCGCCCCGGCGACGCCTGTCGGGCCTGCATTTCGAACGCGTGCTCTCCGTGAAGACCAAGGGCATCACGCCGGGGGCGACCTCCGGCGATCCCTTGAGCCTTCTGGCAATCACCTTCGAGGAAACCGAGGCGCCTTCCGGCGTCGCGACCCTGGTCTTTTCGGGCGGAGCCGCGATCCGGCTCGAACTCGAATGCATCGAGGTGCGCCTGAAGGATCTCGGCCCCGTCTGGGAAGCCGATGGCCGCCCCGACCACGAGGCCGTGCGCAACCTCGTCGAGAACCGCCCGTGATCCCCCTCCCCCGAACCGCCGATATCGCCCGATGATCCGTCTCGACAGCCGCTCTCCCGATTTCGCGGAGGCGTTCAAGCGCCTGCTCGGCCTCAAGCGCGAAATCTCCGAGGAGGTGGACGAGACCGTGCGCGGCATCATCGCGGGGGTCGTCTCCGGCGGCGACGCGGCGCTCGTCGACTACACCCGCCGGTTCGACCGGCTCGGCCAGGATTTCGCGCCGGCCTCCCTGCGCATCACCGCCGAAGAGGTGGAGGCGGCGGTGGACGCCTGCCCGGCCGAGGCTCGCGCCGCCCTGGCTCTCGCGGCCGAGCGGATCGAGGCCTATCACCGCCGCCAGATCCCCGAGGATCACCTCTCCACCGACGATCTCGGCGTCACCGCCGGCTGGCGCTGGACCGCGATCGAATCGGTCGGGCTCTACGTGCCCGGCGGCACCGCGAGCTATCCCTCCTCGGTGCTGATGAACGCGGTGCCGGCCCGCGTCGCGGGCGTGCCGCGCATCGTCATGGTGGTGCCGACCCCCGAGGGCCAGCTCAACCCGCTGGTGCTGGCCGCGGCCAAACTCTCCGGCGTCACCGAGATCTACCGGGTCGGCGGAGCGCAGGCGGTGGCCGCACTTGCCTACGGCACGGAAACCATCGCGCCGGTGGCCAAAATCGTCGGCCCCGGCAATGCCTGGGTCGCGGCGGCCAAGCGCCGGGTGTTCGGACAGGTCGGCATCGACATGATCGCCGGCCCCTCCGAAGTGCTGATCCTGGCCGACCGCCACGCCAACCCCGATTGGATCGCCGCCGACCTGCTGGCCCAGGCCGAGCACGACACCGCGGCGCAGGCCGTGCTCGTCACCGATTCGGACGAGTTGGCCGACGCGACTGAGGCCGCGGTCGAGCGCGCGCTCGCGACCCTGAAGCGGGCCGAGATCGCCCGCGCCAGTTGGCGCGATTACGGCGCGATCATCCGCGTCCAAAATTTCGACGAGGCGGTGCCGCTCGTCGACGCCATCGCGCCCGAACATCTCGAGATCGAGACCGAGGACGCCGATGCGTTGTCGCTGAAAATCCGGAACGCGGGGGCGATCTTCCTCGGCGCGCACACGCCCGAAGCCATCGGCGATTACGTGGGCGGTCCGAACCACGTCCTGCCGACCGCTCGCTCGGCGCGGTTCTCCTCGGGGCTCGGAGTGCTCGACTTCATGAAGCGCACCTCGATCCTGCGCTGCGATCCGGCCGCCTTGCGGGCGCTCGGGCCCGCCGCGATCGCTCTCGGCGAATCCGAGGGTCTCGACGGGCATGCCCGCTCCGTATCGATCCGGCTCAACCTCTAGGGCTTCCGACCGGCCGGGATCACGTTTCGGATCGATCGCCCGGAGCGCTTGCGTGCGGGCCCGGCTTGCGGCTCATGTGACGGAAACAAGGCGCCCGGATTCGGGTGCCGACGCGAGAAGGCGCCGGCGATGAAGGCCGAACCGAAGCAGGGGGCGCAAGACGCGCAGGGCGAGGCACCGGCAAAGCCGCGAAACCGGCTCGCGGCGGTGCGTTTCGACGAGGGCTCGATCGGCCGGGGCAACCCCGACCAGGAGCACGAGCGCGCCATCGCGATCTACGACATCCTGGAGGAAAATTCCTTCACGATCCCCGAGCGCGACGAGGGCCCGTACGGGCTGGTCCTCGGCCTCGTCGAGAACAAGCTGTCCTTCGCGATCGCGACCGAGGCGGGCGAGCCGGTGATGACCCACCTGCTCTCGCTCACTCCGTTCCGCCGGGTCATCCGCGACTACGAGATGATCTGCGAGAGCTATTACAGCGCGATCCGCACCGCCTCGCCGACGCAGATCGAGGCGATCGATATGGGGCGGCGCGGCCTGCACAACGAAGCATCCGAGCTGCTGCGGCAGCGCCTCGAAGGCAAGGTCGATCTCGACCATGACACGGCGCGGCGCCTGTTCACGCTGATCTTCGCCCTTCACTGGAAGGGGTGACGATTGCGGCTTTATCCTGCCTGAAGGTGGAGCACTCGGCAGAATGCTACGCTTTGGGGAATTCCGGAGCGGATCTATATCAGCGTGTGCGCGAGCACCTCATGAAACGCCCGATCCGTGGTGCATCGGCGCAAGACGGCGTGGGCGTTTCGCGAGGGGTCACGGTGTTTGCATCGTCTTTTCCGACAAGCCGGCGCCCGTTCGCGGCGATGCTCTCGGAGTGCTCCACAGGATTTCCGGTCGTTGACCGCTCTTCCACAGGCATGACGATGCGGCGGGGGTTTCGTGGGAAGCACCCGGGCGGGGCATGACGGACGACACCATCCCCGGGACCGGGCCCAAGAAGCGGCGGGTTCAGTCCGTCCTGTTCATGTGCAACTTCAATGCGGTGCGCTCGCTGGCGGCGGAGGCGATCGCGCGCCATTATTTCGGCAAATCCACCTACGTGCAGTCCGCCGGCGTGCGTTCGGGCGAGCCGAGCGACCCGTTCATGGTCGCGGCCCTGGACGAGATCGGCATCGACGCCTCCCGCCACAAGCCGCGCACCATCGAGCAGTTGGAGGATTGGGAGGGGCTGAACTTCGACCTGATCATCACCCTCTCGCCGGAGGCGCACCACCGGGCGCTCGAACTGACCCACACGCTTGCGGCGGATGTCGAGTACTGGCCGACGCCGGACCCGACGCTGGTGCAGGAGGGCACCCGCGAGCAGCGCCTCGACGGCTACCGCGACGTGCGCGACGGGCTGACCTACCGGATCAAGTCCCGGCTGAAGGTGTGAGGGCCAGGGCCTCTCGCCCTGAAACGAAAACGCCGCCGATGACGGCGGCGTGAAAGCAAAAGGGCTCCCCGAGCGGGGAGCCCCATCGCCAAAATCAGGACGCGAAGATCAGGATGCGGCCGAGACCGCCCGCCCCTCGCGCGCCTCGGTGGCACCGCCTGCCTTGCGCCGAAGGCTGACGAGGGCCGCCGCCGCGGCCACGGCCAGGATCGCGAGCTGCGTGCCGAGCGCCTCCCAGCTGCCGTTGCTCAGGCCCCATTCCGAGACGAAGGCGGGCACGCCGTCCGTGGTGAAGGGGATCAGCGACTGCTCCTGCAGCTCCTGGAACGCCTGGCCGACCATCCGCAGGCCCATGAAGAACAGGAAGGCCGAGGTCACCACGAACATCGGGCGCAGCGGCAGGCGCAGCGCCAGCCACTGCATCGCCACGAACATCGCCACCAGCGCCAGGGTCGCGGCCGCGAGCCCGCCCAGCAACGCGGCATCGAAGCCGTTGGCAGTCTTGGCCAGGGTGTGGACGAACAAGATCGTCTCGGCGCCCTCGCGGAACACCGCCAGGAAGGCGATGCCGGCGAGCGACAGCATGGTGCCCGCGCCGAGTGCCCGCTCGGCAAGGCGGTTGAGGTCCGCCTGCCACGCCTTCGGGTCCTGGCGGAGGAACATCCAGCCGCTCATGTAGAACAGCAGCACCGCGGCCGCGAGCATCACGCCGGCCTCGAACAGATCGCTGTGATTGCCGTCGTAGAAGGTCGCGAACACCCACGCCATGACGACGCTGGCGACGACGGCGGCGAGCGCCCCGATATAGACCGGCGCGATCCGCTCCGCCGCATCCGCACGGCGAAGGAAGGCAGCGAGCGCTGCGATCACCAGCAGAGCTTCCAGTCCCTCACGGAACAGAATGATGAAAGCCTGCAGGAACGTCGATCCGTCCATCATCCGATTGCTCCCGTATCGATCGGCGGAACCCGCGTCCCGGCGAATTGTCTGCCTCAACGGCGATGCCGCTCCTTGCGGCACCGCGAATACTTGTCACGATACAATGTTGTTTTGATGCAAAACGCAGTTTGGAAACGTTCCTAACAAGAAGAGCGGTCCAGTTTCGGACGACGAAGCCCGATGTTTCGCTTCGCGTGCCAGTACAACCCTTTGCACCATTCTCGCAAGCATCGCAGCAGGCACATGGGATCGCGCTCCGTCGCCGCAGGCAACACCGCCGACAACGCAGGGAGACGCAGACAAATTTTTGCCGTTTTCCGGAAGGTCGCGCGAAACCCAATGGCCACGTTGGGGATTGTTGATTCAATATGCGGCGGCGCCTGCACGGCGGGACACCGGCCGCCCCGACCGAACCGTTGAAGCGCGCCCCCAGCGGCGCGCGGGCAGGATATCATGAACGCGCACTCCACCGCCGCGGCCGTCCTCGGCCTCGCCCTGATCGGCCCGACCGCGACGCCGAGCCTCGCCGCGCCGGGCACGGGCCGCAGCACCACCCAGGTCGCCGAGGCCGCGCAGGTCTCCCAGGCGGCCGCGACGACCTCGGACAGCGACGAGGAGAGCGCCAACTGCAACAAGCAGCGCCGTCGCCTGTGGATCGAGGGCGAGGGCTGGATCGTCCGCCGCGTCACGATCTGCCGCTAAACACGGAAGACGGGCCCGGACGCCATCGGCCGGCAGAGCGCCCGTCTCAGCATTCTGCATCGGCTGGCGGGACGGGGGGAGCGGAACGAGCATAGGCGCTGCCGATTTGGTTTCATGAATCGCGCATGTCTCGCCGATGCGCCACCGGAGAAGCCCTGCCCCATGCGCCCTGCCCTCGCCGCCGGTCTCGCCACCCTGCTCACACTCGGCGTCGCCTCGGGCGCCGCGGCCGACCCTTATTACGGCCATGGCTACGGCTACGGCGGGGGCGGATACCGCTTCGCCGGTCCGGTGATCGAGGGCGCCTATCTCGGCGCACCGTTCACGCGCCTTCCCAGCACGAGCCGCCTCGTGCCGCCGGCCTGGGGCTACGGCACCTACGGCATCCCCACGGCTGCCGGCATCCGCGACACACCCGTCGCGCGCCCGACCCTGACCGTGATCGAGCGGCCCGCGTCCTCCGGTCTCCGCCCCGCAGCCCGCAGACACGGCGCCCGCGTCCTCTCGAAGGATTCCAGGGGCATCTGGACCGATCCGGCACCCCGTTCCGAGGGTGGGGAATTCGGCGCGCAGATGGTGTCGGTCCGGGTCCCGGCCCGTTCCCGGTAGGACCGTCGCCCGAGAGGCGTCGTCCGTCCTCGTTGTGGCATGAGACTCTAGACGGGCCCTTAACCTGTCTTGCGCACAATCTACGCCAATCACCGGGGGGTTAGAGCCGTGCACATCGTCATCGTGGATTCGAGCCGTGTCGTCCTGCGAATCGTGGCCGGCATGCTCGAACCGCGGGGGCATGTGGTGACGCAGTTCACCGATTCCGGTGAGGCGCTGGCCTACATCACCGACAATCCGAAGGTCCGGGCCCTGATCACGAGCCTGGAAGTCCGTCCGTTGAGCGGATTGGAGCTGTGCTGGTCGGCCCGCCTGCTGTCCGAGTCGAGCCGTCCGCTCTCGATCATCGCCATGTCCTCGGCCCGCAACGCCCGCAACCTCGCCGAGGCTCTCGACAGCGGCGCCGACGACTTCATCGACAAGCCGCCGGGCGCCGAGGAATTGCAGGCGCGCATGCGGGCGGCCGAGCGCCTCACCACGCTCCAGAGCGACCTGATCCGGCTCGCCGAGACCGATTCGCTCACAGGCCTGCTCAACCGCCGCGCCTTCCTGCAGCGCACACGGGAGGCCGCTCAGAAGGCCGGGTCGTTCGGGCATCTCTGCGCCGTGATCCTCGACATCGACCATTTCAAGCGCATCAACGACGAGCACGGCCACGATGTCGGCGACGCGGCGATCAAGGCCGTGGCGGGGATGATCGAGGCGGAGGGCATTGCCGGGCGCCTGGGCGGCGAGGAATTCGCGGTGATGCTCGCCGGTCAGCGTCTCACCGAGGCCGAGGCGGTCGCCTCCCGCCTGCGCCTCAAGACCTCCGACCTGCGCATCCGCTCGACCAAGGGGCCGGTGCGGCTCACCTGCAGCTTCGGCGTGAGCGAATGGTCCGAGGGCGAGACCGTCGAGGGCCTTCTGAAGCGGGCCGACATCGCCCTGTACGAGGCCAAGACGACGGGCCGCAATCGCGTGGTCTCGGCGATGTCCGACCTCATCCTGTCCCGGACCGCGTAGAACACGCACAGCCGGGGCATTACCCTGCCGCATCCCGTCCCGAAGCGGGACGGTGACCGCCTGGCGGCACCGCGAGGGAACGTTTCGGGGCAATAATGGCCCCTAAACCGCTGGAACGACTCTTGTTCTTCCCCATCCGCACAAGCCGCACCGTTCTGCGGCGGGACGAGAGGGGAGCGGCATGAGCCAGGCCGTCAATCACACCGCCAGCCACACGGCGAGCCGGGCTGTCGAGCTTTTGATCGTCGACGAGCCGTCGGGGCTCGACGCACGGATGCGCGCCGAATTGGAGCACGCACCGGCCCTGCGCACCATCGGCGAGGACGATCTGGCCCGTGGCGGTCCGGTGCCGGCGGTTGCGCTGGTCCCGGTGGACGGAGCGGGAGCGGAAGCCGGCTGCGCGCGGATCGCGGCCTTGCGCGAAGGACGGCCCTGGCTGCGGGTGCTCGCGGTGTTCCGGACCCTCGACGCGTCGGCGATGCATCGGCTGATCGCCGCTGGCGCCGACGCCTTCGTCGGCTGCGGCACCCCGGCGGACGAGGTCTGCGCCAGCGTGCTCGCCCTCGCGAAGGGAGCCTCACCCGCGCCGTCGGCGGCAGCGTCCTCCGCCTGCCCCTGCACCGAGGATCCGGTCATCGGTCTCACCCCGCGCGAGGCGGAGGTTCTGCGCTTCCTCAGTGCCGGCTTCAGCAACAAGGAGGTCGCCCGGCGGCTCTCGCTGAGCGTCCGGACGGTCGAGACCCACCGGCTCAACCTGCGCCGCAAGACGCAGACCGGCCGCCTCAAGGATCTCGTCACCCTCGCCCGCCAGCTCGGTCTCGCCCCAGTGCTCGACACCGAGGCGCCGCGCAGCCCCGCCCGCCACACCGTCCACGCCGCCCGGGCCTAACGGCCCGGAGACGCATCCGACCTGCTCGCATCGGGCGGACGTTTCCGGGCCATGGTTCCGACGTGCCGGCAACCGCTTTCGGAACGATGCGCTAGATGGAGCGCGGCTCCAGCTTCTCGTCCAGTGCCGAGAGGGGACGCTTGGGCTTGCGGCCGACATCCTCGCCCTGCACCGAGGGCTCGAACGGCTCAGGGCCTTTGCGCAGCAGCTTGGCGAGATAGTAGCTGCCGAAGCCGAAGATGATCGCGTAGGCGACGATGAAGGCGATCAGCGAGGTCGTCACCGCCTGGGCCGTCAGCGGCGAATGGGCGTCCGCCGTCTTGAGCTGGCCGTAGACGATGTAGGGCTGACGCCCGATCTCGGCGGTGAACCAGCCGAAGATCACCGCGCCGAAGCCCGAGGGCGTCATCAGCATGGCGCAGGTGAGGAAGACGCGGTTCGTGAACAGCGTGCCCTTCCAGCGCAGATACAGGCTCCACAGGCTCAGGAGCAGCATGGCCATGCCGATCGCGACCATGGCGCGGAAGGCATAGAACACCGGCCAGACCGGCGGGCGCTTGTCCGGCGTCACGTCCTTGAGGCCCGGCACCACGCCGGAGAAGTCGTGGGTCAGGATGAACGAGCCGAGCCTCGGGATGCCGATCTCGAAGTCGTTGCGCTCGGCCTCCATATTCGGGATCGCGAAGAGCAGCAGCGGCATGTTGGCCTGGGTGTCCCAGTTCGCCTCGATCGCCGCGAGCTTGGTCGGCTGGTGCTTGAGCACGCCGAGGCCGTGGGTGTCGCCGACGAAGATCTGGATCGGCGTGAAGATCAGCGCGAACCAGAGCGCCATGGAGAGCGAGACCCGGGCCCCCTGAACCTTTGCCGGCGGCTCCTTGCGGGCGCGCAAGATCATCCAGGCGGCCATGCCCGACACCGCGAAGGCGGTGGTGAGGAAACAGCCGAGCACCATGTGCGCGTAGCGGATCGGGAAGCTCGGGTTGAAGATCACCTCGAACCAGTCGGTGGCCACCGCCCGGCCGTTCTCGATCGTGAAGCCCGCCGGCGTCTGCATCCACGAATTGGCCGAGAGGATCCAGAAGGCGGAGATCAGCGTGCCGAGGGAGACCATGCAGGTCGCCAGGAAGTGCAGCCGGTCGCCGACCCGGTCCCAGCCGAACAGCATGATCCCGAGGAAGCCCGCCTCCAGGAAGAAGGCGGTGATGACCTCGTACTGGATGAGCGGGCCCAGCACGTTGCCGGTGAAATCGGAATAGCGCGACCAGTTCGTGCCGAGCTGGTAGCTCATCACGATGCCCGACACGACGCCGAGGCCGAACGAGACCGCGAAGGCCTTCACCCAGAAGCGGTAGAGCACCCGGTACATCGGGTTCCTCGTCCACAGCCACTGCCCCTCGAGCCGGACGAGGAAGGCGGCGAGACCGATGGTGAAGGCCGGGAAGATGATGTGGAAGGCCATCGTGAAGCCGAACTGGATGCGCGAGAGCATCAGGGCGTCGAGTTCCATCGCTTCACCTTCCTGACCGTGGCGTCACCGCGGTTCGCGCGGTCGCGGCTGTCGTGTCGTACGGCCAGCCGCGCCAATTCATCCATCAACCGGTCTTCGACGATGCCGGTTCTCCGCGCCCATCCCTTGTGCGGATTGACCGCGCCGGGATCGGCGATTGCCAACCCCGAACCTTAAACAGGTCAGCCGGCGCGGCAACGCGCTGATTTCTCTCCAATGCCACGGCCTGAACGTCGCAAAGCGTCTCGATTTAGACCTATGTTAATCATGGGGCCGATAACACGGACTGCACGCAAACCGGGTTATCGCCATGCCGGCACCAGCATTGGTTCCTTTCTCGTTCCAAGCCGAAGCCGGGCAACAGCCGGACCACGAGCCGAAGACCATCGCCGACCTGACACGGGAAGTCGGACGCATCGCTCAGGATCGGGTCGGACGCATCCGGCAGATCACCGCCCAAGCGAAGATGCTGGCCCTCAACGCGCTGATCGAGGCCGCCCGCGCCGGGGAGCACGGCCGCGGCTTCTCGGTGGTGGCACAGGAGGTGCGCGGAATCGGTGCCGAGATCGAGGCGCTGGCGCGGGAACTGGAAACCGGACTGACCGCGCGGATCGGCGAATTGCAGCAGGGCGTCGATGCGATGACGGCGAAGGCGGAAGGCGAGCGCCTGGTCGATCTCTCCCTCAACGCCATCGAGCTGATCGACCGCAACCTCTATGAGCGAACCTGCGACGTGCGCTGGTGGGCGACCGACGCGGCGGTGGTCGCCTGCGCCGCGCGGCCGGACCGGGACGGCGGTTCGGGGACCGCCGACTATGCCTCGAAGCGGCTCGGGGTGATCCTCTCGGCCTACACGGTCTATCTCGATCTCTGGCTATGCGGCCGCGACGGCACCGTCCTCGCCAACGGCCGGCCCCAGCGCTACCCGAACCTGCGCGGGCGCAGCGTCGCGGGCGAGCCCTGGTTCCGGGATGCGATCCGCTTGTCGGGCAGCGACGACTACGTTCCCGGCGAGGTCCGGCGCGAGGCGCAGCTCGGCGGCGCACAGGTCGCGACCTATGCCGCCGGAATCTACGAGACGAACGGCGCTCCGGCCTGCGGCGTCCTCGCCATCCACTTCGATTGGGAAGCCCAGGCGAAATCGATCGTCGAGGGCGTGCGGATCGCGCAGGAGGACCGGGCGCGCACCCGCGTGGTGCTCGTAGACGCGCAGCGCCGCATCCTCGCCGCCTCCGACGGCAAGGGCGTTCTCACCGAGACGCTCGCCGTGGAGCTGAACGGGCGGGAGAGCGGGATCGCCCGCGATCCTCGGACCGGAGCCGTCACCGCCTTTCACAGAACGCCGGGCTACGAGACCTATCGCGGGCTCGGCTGGTACGGCGCCATCGTCCAGAGCGGCACCTGACCGGCGCCTGCGGACCGCCTCACGCCGCCCGCCTGCCCCCGGACGTGCGCTTCGTGCCGGTCGCCCTGGCCTTGCGGCCTCCGGTCTGACGCGGCGGCTCGATCTTCGTCGTGCTCTCGCTCTTCGTACCCTTGGACGCGGCCTTCGTCGCCCGTTCCAGCCGGGCCCGAAGCAGGCTCAGCACCGCCGCCTCCTCCGGGCGCAGCACGTCGAGTTCGTTCTTGAGTTCGCCCTCGACCGCCTCCTTCACCTGCAGCAGCATCCCGCCTTCGAGGTAGCAGTCGAGGATCTGCGGGTGGATGTAGCACTTGCGGCAGATGGTCGGCGTGTTGCCGAGCCGGGACGACACCGACTCGATCGCCGCGCGCAGGTTCTTCTTGGCCTTGGCCGCGTTGTCGAACGCCTCGAACTCCCGCAGCGCCAGGGCCGCCAGCACCGTCCCGGCCCAGGTGCGGAAATCCTTGGCGGTGAAATCCTCGCCCGTGATCTCACGCAGGTAGGCGTTCACGTCCGAGGAGGTGACGTCGCGCCGCTGGCCATCCTCGTCGAGATACTGGAACAGCTCCTGGCCGGGCAGGTCCTGGCAGGCCTTGACGATCTTGGCCACGCGGCGGTCGCGCACCGAGACCGACCATTCCTTGCCGCTCTTGCCCTTGAAGCGGAAGCGCATCTCGGAGCCGGCCACCTTCACATGCGGATCGCGCAGGGTGGTGAGACCGTAGCTCTTGTTGGAGCGGGCGTAATCGTCGTTGCCGACACGGATCAGCGTGGTCTCCAGGAGGTGGACCACGGTGGCGAGCACCTTTTCGCGCGGCAGCCCGCGCTTGCCCATATCGGCGTCGATCCGCGCGCGGATGCCTGGCAGCGCCTCGGCGAAGGCCATGATGCGGTGAAACTTCGAGGCCTCGCGCGCCTCGCGGAAGCGGGGATGGTAGCGGTACTGCTTGCGCCCCTTCTCGTCGCGCCCGGTCGCCTGGATGTGGCCGTTCGGGTGCGGGCAGATCCACACCTCGGTGTAGGCCGGCGGGATCGCGAGGCTTTTGAGCCGGGCGATCTCCTCCGCGTCGCGGACCGGGGCGCCCTTCGGGTCGATGTAGCGGAAGCCCTTGCCGTTGCGCTTGCGCCGCAGGCCGGGCTTGGAATCGTCCACGTAGCGCAGGCCCGCATCCCGCGCGGCCTCGCGGGGATCGACCACGCCGGCTCCGACCTCCTCCGACAGCATGACGCCCTCCCTGATCCGTGGGGCATCAACCGGGCGAAAGCCGGCGCTGTTCCGGCGCGGGCCCCGTGCTATGGCCACGCACGATGACCGCCTCAACAGCCTCTTACGCCGGCAAAAGCCTCGTCTTCGTCGTGACCGAGGACTGGTTCTTCGCCTCGCACTTCCTGCCGATGGCGCGCGCCGCCCGGCAGATGGGCCTCTCGGTCGCGGTGGTGACGCGGGTGCGCGCGCACCGCGCCGTGATCGAGGCCGCCGGCATCCGCGTCGTGCCCTTGGAAGCCGAGCGCTCCAGCCTCAACCCGATGGCGGCGGGCTACGCCGCGGGCCAGCTCGCGGGCATCCTGAAGGCGTTGAAGGCCGACATCGTCCACTGCGTGGCGCTGCGCGGCATCCTCGTCGGCGGTACGGCCGCGGCGATGGCCGGCATTCCGCGCCGCGTCTTCGCGCTGACCGGTCTCGGCCTGCTCGGCGCCCGCGCGGACGCGACCGGGCGGCTCTCGCGGCTGGCGCTGAAAGGGCTGATCCGCGGCCCGCTGGCGAGCCCGCAGACCCGCTTCCTATTCGAGAACCCGGACGACGCCCGTGCGCTCGGCCTCGACCCGTCCGACACCGCCGTGACCCTGGTCGGCGGCGCCGGCGTCGATCCCGATTCCTTCGCGCCGCGCCCGCTGCCGCCGCCGGCCCCGCTGAAGGTGGCGATCGTCGCGCGGATGCTGTGGTCGAAGGGCATCGACGTCGCGGTCGAGGCGGTGCGGCAGGCCCGCGCCGGGGGTGCGGCGGTGGAACTTTCGCTCTACGGCGCGCCCGATCCCTCGAACCGCCGGGCGATCCCCGAGGCAACCCTGCGGGACTGGTCGCGCGACGGGATCACGTGGCACGGCCCGACCGCGGACGTGGCCGGCATCTTTGCCGCCCACCATGTCGGCGCCCTGCCCTCTCGCGGCGGCGAGGGGCTGCCGCGCACGCTGCTGGAAGCGGCGTCCTGCGGCCGGGCGATCCTCACCAGCGACGTGCCGGGCTGCCGCGATCTCGTGCGCGACGGCGTCGAGGGCCTGCTCGTGCCGCCGGGCGACGCCGCCACGCTCGCCGCCGCGCTGACGCGGCTCGCCGCCGACCCTGCGCTCGTCGCCCGGATGGGCGCGGCGGCACGGGCGCGCATTCTCGAAGGGGGCTACACGGAAGCCGCCGTCGCCGAGACGGTGGCGGGGCTTTACGCGGAGCTTTTGGGTTGATGATCGGAAGGGTCGCGCTCGGCGGAAGACGCAGCTCGATCCGTTGCGGCGATCTAGCGGGCCTCGGCGATCCTGGCGGCACAGTAGGCGACGACGCGATCGCGTTCCTCAGTCGATATCACCGCTTCGGGGACGGCCAGCAGAATCACGCCGTTCGTCACGAAAGCGATCAGGCCCGCCTCGGATCGGACCTCCGTCATGGTCGACCAAGCCTGAAAGACTGCGGCGGCGGGTCCCTCGACGGTGACGCCCCGATGGTCAATGCGCGTTTCCGTCCAAGACAGCCTGAGTCGCGCGGACCATTCCGTTTCGATCGCCTGGGCCCCCGAGGCCGCGCAACCTGCCGCGTGCATGAGCACTCCGAGCAGGAATGCGTACAGCGCAAGCATGAGCATCCAACTCCCATTGAGAACGAAGAACCTATCACCTCCCCCGAATATCGATGGATACTCTATGTAAGTCTCGAAATTATACAAGATGGCGCAAGTTATAATCAAAACCAACAACACCAGAGCCGCCAATTTTGATCTGATGATCGCCTTGGGCCCCGCATCGGCATCGCGATATTTTTGAGACAGCCGGCATAAGGACTGAAATTCTTCAAGAGAAAGAGGACGGGCTTCCAGTACAAACGCTTCGCTTTCGCCCATATCGATCAGTATTCCCGAAGAGTAAAAACCTTATGCAGAGCGAGATCTGATTTGGCAACGTTCGACGCGGCTGGCCACGACCCCCTCCGCTTCATCCGCGAACATACGGCGTTGCGCCCGGTACCGCACGCCCCCGAAATCGTCCTGCACGTCGCCGACGAGGCGACCGCGCTGTGGCAGAAGACCGAGGACGAGTTGGAGGCGATCGGCCTGCCGCCGCCGTTCTGGGCCTTCGCCTGGGCCGGGGGACAGGCGCTCGCCCGCTACATCCTCGACAACCCCGCGACCGTGGCGGGGCGGCGGGTGGTCGATTTCGCCTCGGGCTCCGGGCTCGTCGCCATCGCCGCCGCGATGGCCGGCGCGACCCACGTCACCGCGAGCGACCTTGATCCCTTCGCGCTCCACGCGATCCCGCTCAACGCCGCGGCCAACGGCGTGGCGGACCGCATCACCGCGGATGGCAGCGACCTGATCGGCACGGATGCGGCCTGCGTTCTGGCTGCCGACATCTTCTACGAGCGCGATCTCGCCGCCGCGGTCGGCGGCTGGCTCGGCGACCTGCATGGGCGCGGACGCACGGTCCTGATCGGCGATCCCGGCCGCTCCTACCTGCCCCGCGAACGCCTGATCCCGCTTGTGACCTACGAAGTGCCGGTCACGCGGGCGCTGGAGGATGCCGAGATCAAGCGATCCTCGGTCTGGCGCTTCGCCTGATCCGCAGCGGCAGCCGGCCTCCCTTGCGGGCCTCTCTTGCCGACCTCTCTTGTCGTCTTGGCCCGGTTCGCGCATGCGCCGGAAAGCCATACCCTCTCCGCGCCCGGTCCGAAAAATGCTCGACAGGTTGTTCCATGCGGGCGCGAGCGTTGCCCTGCTGCTCGCTGTGGCGTGGCTGTTCTCAGTGAACCGGCGGGCGATCCGGCCGCGAGTGGTGCTCGCCGCCCTGGCGCTCCAGGTGGGGATCGGCGCGCTGATGCTGTTCGTGGCCGCCGGGCAGAGGGCGCTCGGCGCGGTGGCGGATGTCGTCACCACCGTGCTCTCCTTCGGCGACCGGGGCACCGCCTTCCTGTTCGGCGGCCTTGTCGAGCCGCGGATGTTCGAGCTGTTCGGCGGCTCGGGCTTCATTCTGGCCCTGCGGGTGCTGCCGCAGATTCTCTACGTCTCCGCGCTGATCGGCGTGCTCTACCATCTCGGGGTGATGCAGGCGCTGGCCCGGTTTCTCGGCGCGGGTTTGCGAAAACTGCTCGGCACCTCGCCGATCGAATCGTTCTCGGCGGTCGTCACCATCTTCATCGGGCAGAGCGAGATCGCCGTGGCCCTGCGCCCCTTCCTCGCGGCGCTGACCGGGCCCGAGTTGTTCGCGGTGATGACGAGCGGGGCGGCCTCCACCGCCGGCTCGATCCTCGCCGGATACGCCGCACTCGGCGTGCCGATGCCGTATCTCCTCGCCGCCTCGTTCATGGCGATTCCCGGCGGGCTGCTCTACGCCAAGATCCTCGTGCCCTCGACCGAGCCGACGCGCATCCTCACGACGCGCGTCGAGTTCGGCGAGGCGCGGGCGGCCAACCTGATCGAGGCCGCCGCCGACGGCACGCAGAAGGGCCTCGGCGTCGCCGTGGCGGTCGGCGCCATGCTGATCGCGTTCGTCGGGCTGATCGCGCTGGTGAACGCCGCCATCGGCTGGACCGGCGGCGTGTTCGGGTTCGCCGGGCTCTCGATCGAGGGCATTCTCGGCGTCGTGCTGGCGCCGCTGGCCTGGCTCTTGGGCGTGCCGTGGGAGCAGGCGACCCTCGTCGGCGGCGCCATCGGCCAGAAGATCGCCTTCAACGAATTCCTGGCCTATGCCAGCCTCTCGCCGATCCTGAAGGCCGGCACCCTCGACCCGCGCACGAGCGCGATCCTGTGCTTCGCGCTCTGCGGCTTCGCCAACCTCGCCTCGGTGGCGATTCAGCTCGCGAGCTTCACCAGTCTCGCTCCCGAGCGCCGACCCGAGATCGCCCGGTTTGGCCTGCGCGCGATCCTCGCGGGCACGCTCTCGAACCTTACCAGCGCGGCCATCGCCGGATTGTTCATCACCGGGTAACACGCCGAACGGACGGGAATCGGCGAACCTTTCGGCCTGCATCGTCATTCTGAGAGAATGGAGAACGCGCGCGACATGGAACCGGCCCGAGCCACGCCAGCCTCACCGCAGGCACCGGTCACGGCGCGCGATTGGGACGAGCGGGTCGACCGCGCCAGCCAGAAGCTTCCCGAGTCGGTGCAGCGCGGGGTGGCGTGGCTGCGCGAGCCGGCGCGCTTTCCGGTGCGGCTGCTCGCTGCGATCCTGCTGATCCTCGGCGGCATCTTCTCGATCCTGCCGGTGCTCGGCCTGTGGATGCTCCCGCTCGGCCTCGCGCTGCTGGCCCAGGACGTGCCCGGCCTCAAGGTGCCGATGGAGAAATCCGCCCGCTGGATCGAGCAGCAATGGCGTCGCTGGCGCGGGAAATAATCCCTACGCCTCCCTCGGCTTTCTGCCGCGCTTGACAGGATATCCGCGGCGGACGACCCATCGCGGATGGGCCTGAGCCGAGAAGGGCTCTTCGGAGACAACCTGTGATGCCGTTGCGTCTGTTCTCCCGCGGGCTCGCCGCCGCCATCCTTGCGGCGACCGTGCTGGCGGGGGCCGTGTCCGCCCCCGTCTCGCCGGCGCGTGCCGAGGACGCGATCTTTCCGCCGAGTTCGCGGTTCGGCTTCAAGCCGCCGTCGGACATGACGATCTCGAAGCGCTTCACCGGCTTCGAGCGGCTCGGCGGCGGGGCGATGCTCTCGATCGTCGAACTGCCGGCCGGCGCCTATCCCGAACTCAAGCAGAGCTTCACCGACGAGAACCTCAAGACGCAGGGGCTCGTCGTCCAGACCCGCGAGCCGGTGACGCTCGATGGCGGAGCCGAGGGCGTGCTGTTCACTGGTGAGCTGACGCCCGCCGACGGCCAGGGCACGCCCGCGGCGCGCAAGTGGCTCCTCATCGTCGGCGCCCCGGAGGTGACCGGCATCATCATCGCCCAGGCCGCCGTCGAGGCCGAGACCGACGAGTCGATGCGCGGCATGCTCACGGGCCTGCGCATCCGCGGCGCGCTGTCCCTCGACCAGCAGATCGCCGCCCTGCCCTTCCGCATCGGCGACCTCGCGGGCTTCCGCCCGGTGCGGGCGCTGGCCGGCAATTCCGTGCTGCTGACCCTCGGCCCGCGCGATCAGGTCACCAACCTGGAACAGCCGATCCTCGTGGTCGCCCAGGCGGTGCAGCAGCCGACGCCCCAAGAGCAGCGCGACGGCTTCGCCCGCGCCTCGCTCTACGCCAACCAGACGATGAAGGACTTCGTCATCGAGCGGTCTCAGAGCTATCGCCAGAACGGCATCGATTGGCACGAGATCGTGGCGCGCGCCGTCGACATCCCTTCGAGCCAGCCGGTGGTGGTCTCGCAGACGATCCGCTTCAACCCAGACGGCTACATCCGCGCCGTGGGCGTCACCCGCGCCGACCAGCGCGGGCAGATGCTGCCCCTGTTCCGTCAGGTGGTGGACAGCCTGCAACTGCGCTGAAATCCTCTCCTCCCCGCCAGGGAGAGGAGAGAAACCGTATCACTCGCAGACGCGCACGCGCCGGATGTAGATGTCGCCATAGGGGTCGATGGTCTCGCGGCGCTCGAAGTGACAGATCGGGCCCTCGACATAGACCGGCCGCGGGGGGGCCCGGTAGACCGGCTTGCCGGGGTAATAGGGATCGTTGGCCGCCGCGATCGCACCGCCGACGGCAAGGCCGCCGAGCACGCCGAGCGCCGCAGCACCACCCGGACCGATGCCGTCCCGTGCCTGGGCGGCGAGCGCCGTGCCGAGCGCCAGGGCGCTCGCCACCACGCCCCCGAGAAGGATGCCCCTCATCGTCGAAACTCCTCAGATTCGCACCCAGCGGCGCCATCGCGTTGCTGCCGGCAGCGCAGCCGGAGCCTGCGGCTCAAGCGTGGCGCTACCGAGCCAGGAGAAGAGCCCCGGTTTGAGGCCAATCTTCGGCAAGCCGGAACCCGCGCGGCCCCCCGGCCTCGCCCCTCGCATGGGCGCCTGCCACACCCTTCCCGTCCCGTTTCCTTGCGTACCGGCCCCAAATCGTTGCAGAAGTGCGCGCCGTCCCAGACGTCTTCCGCGCCCTCGCCGGACCGCCGCCCAGGCGATCCTTCGAGCGAGAAGCGGCCGTCGG
This sequence comes from Methylorubrum sp. SL192, assembly GCF_026672325.1. NCBI lineage: Bacteria > Pseudomonadati > Pseudomonadota > Alphaproteobacteria > Hyphomicrobiales > Methylobacteriaceae > Methylorubrum > Methylorubrum sp. SL192. The sequence goes on along the minus strand of NZ_JAPPQV010000003.1, from coordinate 1,152,178 downwards.
GCGGCGATCCGGAACAGGTCCGGTGCCAACGTCGATTACGGTGCGAACTTCCATGACGCAGACCCTTCGCCTCGGCATTGCGGGGCTCGGCACGGTCGGTGCCTCCGTCCTGCACATGGTCGCCCGCCGCGCCGAGGCGCTCACCGCCGCGACCGGCCGCACGATCACCGTCACCGCCGTCTCCGCCCGTGACCGGAGCCGCGACCGCGGCGTCGATCTGTCGGGCCTGCACTGGTTCGACGATCCGGTGGCGCTCGCGCGCTCGCCCGAGATCGACGTGTTCGTCGAACTCGTCGGCGGCTCGGAAGGGCCGGCCAAGGCCGCGGTCGAGGCGGCGCTCGGTGCCGGCAAGCATGTCGTGACCGCCAACAAGGCGCTGCTCGCCCATCACGGCGCGGCGCTCGCCCGTTTGGCCGAAGCGAACGGCGTCGCGCTCGCCTACGAGGCGTCGGTGGCGGGCGGCATCCCGGTCATCAAGGCGATCCGCGAGGGGCTTTCCGGCAACGCGATCTCCCGCGTCTACGGAATCCTCAACGGCACCTGCAACTACATCCTCAGCCGCATGGAGGCGGAGGGGCTGACCTTCGAGGCCTGCCTCAAGGACGCGCAGGCGCTCGGCTACGCCGAGGCCGACCCGACCTTCGACGTCGAGGGCTTCGACACCGCCCACAAGCTCGCCATCCTCACCAGCCTCGCCTTCGGCGTGGAGATCGACGCCGAGGGCGTCTCGGTCGAGGGCATCTCGGCGATCCAGCCCCTCGACCTCACCATGGCCGATGAACTCGGCTACCGCATCAAGTTGCTCGGCGTCGCGCAGGCGACGGAGGCGGGGATCGAGCAGCGGGTCCACCCGACCATGGTGGCCAAAGCCTCGGCCATCGCCCAGGTCATGGGCGTGACCAACGCTGTCACCGTCGATGCGGATGCGGTCGGCGAGCTGACCCTGATCGGCCCCGGCGCCGGCGGGGCGGCCACGGCCTCCGCGGTCGTGGCCGACATCACCGATGTGGCGCTCGGGCTCGTGCGCCCGACCTTCGGCCAGCCGATCGCGGGCCTTGCGCCGCCGCGCCGGGTCGAGATGCAGCGCCACGAGGGCGGCTACTACATCCGGCTGACCGTGCACGACCGCACCGGCGTGGCGGCCGGCGTCGCCACCCGCATGGCGGAGGCCAATATCTCGATCGAGAGCATCGTCCAGCGCCGCTCCGCCAAGGCCGCCTCCAGCGATCCGCAGGGCCTCTCCGGCCAGCCGGTGCCGCTGGTGCTGATCACCTACGCCGCGACCGAGGGCAATGTCCGCGAGGCGTTGGCTGCCATCGACCGCGATGGCCTGCTCGCCGAGGCACCGCAATTGATCCGGATCGAACGCGAATAGGCACGAAAGCCGAGGCACCCGCCGCCGTTTTCCGACGCGATCCCGCCGAAACCGCCCTCCCGTGCGGAGACGGGCCGGCGTGCGCGGATCGATACCGGCCGGAACCGGGCGAGCCGAGAGCATCGTCCCGAAAGGTGGCCACCGGCTTTCGGGACGATGCTACGACAAGAGATGAGCGCATCGCCGCGGATCCGAGATCCGGGACGATGCGCCGGGGAACAAGGAACGTAGGGCGATGTCGGCGGCCAATTCCGGGATCTTCAGCGATCCCACGGCGCGGGGCCTGACCCTCGAACTGGTGCGGGTGACCGAGGCGGCGGCCATCGCCGCGGCCCGGCTGCGGGGCCACGGCCGCGAGAAGGAGGCCGACCAAGCCGCCGTCGATGCGATGCGCGCCGAGCTGATGCTGCTGCCGATTGAGGGCCGCGTGGTGATCGGCGAGGGCGAGCGCGACGAGGCGCCGATGCTGTTCATCGGCGAGGCCGTCGGCACCGGCAACGGTCCGTCCGTGGACATCGCGGTCGATCCGCTGGAGGGCACGACGCTCTGCGCCAAGGACATGCCGGGCGCCATCGCCGTGATGGCCCTGGCCGAGCGCGGCTCGCTGCTCGCCGCCCCCGACGTCTACATGCAGAAGATCGCCATCGGCCCCGGCTACCCGCTCGGCACGGTCGATCTCGATTGGAGCCCGGCCCGGAACATCGCCTCGCTCGCCCGCGCCAAGGGCGTGGAGACCTCCGGCATCACCGCGATCATCCTCGACCGCCCGCGCCACATGGACCTGATCGCCGCCGTGCGCGACACCGGCGCCAGCATCCGCCTGATCTCGGATGGCGACATCGCCGCGATCATCCACTGCACCAAGCCCGACGAGACCGGCGTCGATATCTACATGGGCACCGGCGCCGCGCCGGAGGGCGTCATCGCCGCCAGCGCGCTCCGCTGCATCGGCGGCCAGATGCAGGGGCGTCTCATCCTCGATTCCGCCGACAAGCGGGCACGGGCGGTCAAGATGGGCATCACCGACCCGAACCGGAAATACGACATGCACGACATGGCCCGGGGCGACGTCATCGTCGCGGCCACCGGCGTGACCACGGGGGCCCTGCTTGCGGGCGTGCGGTTCAGCCCCGGCATGATCGAGACGGAGACGGTGGTCTACCGCTCGAACACCGGCACCGTCCGCCGCATCGCCTGCGAACACCGCCGACTGGAGAGCGCGCCGGGCTGATTGGCGATCGCGAACGGGGGATCGGCCGGGACCGAAGCGGGGCCGGAGCCGACCCCTGCTCGGCTCCCGCTCAGCCGACGACGGCTGGACCGAACAGCGCCTTGGCCAGACGCGCCGGATCGATCGGCTTCTCGCAATGAACCGCGTCCCGCAGGCGCGACGGGACGGCATTCTCCTCGTAGCCGGTGGCGAAGACGAACGGGACGCCGCGCGCCCTGAGCGCGTCGGCAACCGGGAAGACCATGACCTCGCGCAGGTTGATGTCGAGCACCGCGCCGTCGATGCGCGGGCATGTCTCGATCATCGCCAGAGCGTCATCGACATTCCCCACGGGGCCGACCACTTGCGCGCCCCGCTCTTCGAACGCACGCCGTATGTCTTCAGCGATAAAATATTCGTCCTCGACGACGAGGACATGCCTTCCGTTGAACAGTTCGGTACCGTCCGGCATCGGCCGCTCCCTCCACGCTCTCTCGATACGCTCAAGATCGCGTTCGATACGGAAGTATAAACCGCGAAATCCGTTTCGGAGAGCCCCGCCCACAGATTTCAAGTTGCCCACAACCGTAAGGAGGTTGCGCCGGTTCCCAGCCCTAACTCGGCGGAGGGTCATCCGGTTCGCGAGACGCGCCCATCGGCACGTGTCAGAGCGCTTCCCCTCGCGTCGCCATTTCGGCAGCCGCCCGTGAGAAGGCGGCCCGAATGGGCGCCCGGGCGCGGTGGATCGAGCGGGTTCTGACGGATTTCGCCCAACGCTTGAGGGGCCGCCGAGCACCGATCGGCCGGCGGCTCCGAGCCGTTGATGGGACACGCAGATTTCGACGAACCCGCGGCCCCTGCAAGATGGGAAAGTGCCCTAGAACAGGCCGCCCTGCATACGGCCGACGCCCTGCTTGGCGACGGCGTTGTTGGGATCGAGGCGCGCGGCCTGCTGATAGCTCTCGTTCGCCTCTTTGCGGCGGTTCGTCTTCTCGTAGGCAAGCCCGCGATAGGCCCAGGATCCGGCGTCCTTCGCGTTCACGTTCAGCGCTGCGTTGAAGTCCTCGATCGCCTTGTCGTACTGGCCCAGCGAGATCAGGCTCTGGCCGCGGGCGGCGTAGGGGGCGGCGACGAAGGGGTTGCGGTCGATGGCCGCAGCGAAGTCGCCGATCGCCTCAGGGTTGTGATTCTGCTTCTGCCGCACGAGGCCGCGCGCGTGGTAGGCCTCGGCTGATTCCGGGGCGAGGCGGATCGCGACGTTGAGGTCGTTCAGCGCGCCGTCGAGGTCACCCTGGGCGCGTTCGAGGTTCGCCCGGCCGATATAGGCGGCGGAAAAATTCGGATCGTTGGCGATCGCCTTCGAGAAGTCCTGCATCGCCGCATCGGCGCGGCCGGTCTGGCGGTAGGCCAGCGCCCGGTTGTTGTAGGCCGAGGCGGAGTTCGGATCGAGCTGGATCGCCTTCGAGAAGTCGGTGATCGCCTCGCCGAACTGACCCGCGCGGGCATAGGCCGCGCCGCGGGTGTTGTAGGCGCCGGCATCCGACGGGTTGCGCGAAATCACGTCGCTGAGCGAGGCGATGTTGACGTTGGTGGCGCCCGTCGTGTCGGTCTCCAGCACCGCGAATTGGCGCGGAGCCGTCGCGCTGCCATAGGTCTCGCAGCCGGCCAGCGCCGCGGCCGTCAGCGCGAGGGCACCGACCAGCCTCGCCTTGCGTCCGTCCAGCGTCATCCCGATCATTGTCCCGTTCTCCCCCGCGCCCGCTTGCCCGGATCTCCGCGGCGGCCCCTTGAGGCCCGGATCATCCCGTCGCGCGCACGCTGCCGCAACACGGTGAATGGGCGCTTAAAGTGCCTCGCAAAACATCCGCATCGCCGACAGCGCCCGCGCGGGCCGAGCCGTGGAGCGAAGGTTTTGCGAAACGAATCCGGGAAAATTCGGCGGGCCCCTCCGGCCTGAGACCGGACAAACACGCACGATGCTTCCGCGGACGCCCCGTACCCTCCGCTGAAACCTCGGGATGTGGCGAAGGTGTGGCCCGTGTCCTCACGCTTTCGCCGAACGCTTCGAACCGGGCTCGACTGTAGTTCGCTGTTGCCGAGAGGCGACAGATTGAATGGTCAAGCTTTAGTCGAGCGGCTTGAGCCGGGTGACGTGCCCCATCTTGCGGCCGGGACGGGCCTCGGCCTTGCCGTAGAGGTGGAGATGGGCGCCCGGCTCCGCGAGCAGGTCCGCCCAGGCATCGGCCTCGGCGCCGATGAGGTTCTCCATCTCCACCGCCATGCCGCCGGTGCGGGCGGTGTCGCCGAGCGGCCAGCCGCAGACCGCGCGCACGGTTTGCGCGAATTGCGAGGTCAGCGCGCCCTCGATGGTCCAGTGCCCGGAATTGTGCACGCGGGGCGCGATCTCGTTGACGACGAGGCGGGCGGCCCCCTCGGGCCCGGCGATCTCGAACATCTCGACCGCGAGCACCCCGACATAGTCCAGCGCCTCGGCGATGGCGCGGGCGATGGCGACCGCCGCATCGCCCGTCGTCCGGGTCAGGCCGGGAGCGGGGACGCGGGTGAGCGCAAGGATATGGTCGCGGTGCTCGTTGGCGCAGGGGTCGTAGGCCGCGAAGGTCCCGTCCGGTCCGCGGGCGGCGACCACCGAGATTTCGCGCTCGAACGGCACGAACCCTTCGAGGATGCAGGGCGCGCCCTTGAACTCGGCGAGGAGGGCGGCCGGGTCGTCGCCCTCGCGGATCATCCGCTGGCCCTTGCCGTCGTAGCCGAAGCGCCGGGTCTTCAGCACGGCGGGACGGCCGAGCGCCTCCAGGGCGCGCACGAGATCCTCGACCGTATCAACCGTCCGGTAGGGCGCGGTCGGGATGCCGAGCGAGGTCACGAAGTCCTTCTCGGACAGGCGATCCTGCGTCGTGAGCAGCGCCGTCGCGCTCGGGCGAAGGGTCGCGTGCTCGGCGAGCACCGCCGCGGTGGCGTGGGGGATGTTCTCGAACTCGTAGGTGACCACGTCGCAGGCATCGGCGAAGGCGGCCAGCGCCGCCGCGTCGTCGTAGGGCGCCAGCGTGTGGGCATGGGCCACGTCGAAGGCCGGGCTGTCGGCGTCGGGGGCGTAGATGTGGACCTTGAGGCCGTAATTGGCCGCCGCGAGCGCGATCATGCGGCCGAGCTGGCCGCCGCCGACGATGCCGAGGGTGCCGCCGGGCCGGATCTGCGGCGAGGAGGTGGGAGAGGCCATGGCGCTTCGTGTCGTTGTCAGGCTTGAGAGGGGTCCGGCCGTTCGGCGACGGAGGCGGTCTGGCGGTCGCGCCACGCATCGAGCCGCTCGGCGAGCCCGGCATCGGTGAGCGCCAGCACGGCGGCGGCGAGCAGGGCGGCGTTGACGGCCCCGGCCCGGCCGATCGCCAGCGTGCCCACGGGAATGCCGGCGGGCATCTGGACGATGGAGAGCAGGCTGTCCTGGCCCGAGAGCGCCTTCGACTCGACCGGAACGCCGAAGACCGGCAGCGACGTCATCGCCGCCGTCATACCCGGCAGATGCGCGGCCCCGCCCGCCCCGGCGATCACCACCTTGAAACCGGCTTCCCGCGCGCCCTTGGCGAACGAGACGAGGCGGTCCGGGGTGCGGTGGGCCGAGACGATGCGGGCATCGTAGGCCACGCCGAGCGCATCCAGCGTTTCGGCGGCGTTGCGCATGGTCGCCCAGTCCGACTGGCTTCCCATGATGATCGCGACCGGGGGCGATCCCAGCATCGTCGTCTGGCCCATTACGAGGAAGCGGGCCCGTCGGCCCGCGAAAAGGCCGAATAACAGGGGGGCCCGTACCCCGGCAAGGCGAGACCCTGCAAACACTTAAAATGCGCCTGCACCACGGGCCGGCCATGAGGCGCACGCCTCGCCCCTAGCGCGGCGTCGAGGCCGGGCGGAGGCACCGGCGACGCCTTGTGAAAATCCCCCGATTCTCACCGAACCGGGCGGAGCCGAAATCGACCGACCGCGTTGAGCTGGAAACGGCCATCGAGCGGCCGGGCCCCTTACCTCAGCGAGCTCTCAAATGTCCTCCGCGGACCAGAACACGCGCGCCCGCACGGCAACCCATATCGACATTCACGACAGCACCACCCGCAAGCACTGGGCCGACCTGCTTCAGGTCTCCGACGAACGCCTGCGCAAGGCGGTCCGCCTCGTCGGAACCCGGGTGTCGAGCGTCTCGGCCTATCTCGCCAAGTAGCCTGACCAAGTCATTCAGTCGCCGATCGACACTAGCTTCGCCGGGGAGGTCGTACCCTTCCCGGCGCTGCCGCGCGAGCATCGTGCCGAAAAGCGGCCAGCGGCTTTCAGACAATGCCGGTGTGCTCGAGCGCATGCCGACGAAGTGGTCCCCGGTTCGTCGAAAGAATGCGCGTCAAGACAAGGGGCGAGAGACGCCGATCTGATGCCATCAGGGCGGATACGGCTCTAAGCGATGATATCCGGCGTGATCTGGTCTTCCAGATGGGTGATCCGGTCACGCAAGACGAGCTTGCGCTTCTTGAGTCTCTGCAACTGAAGCTGATCGACGGCGACGCTGACCTTCAGCGCCTCGATCGCCTCGTCGAGATCCCGGTGCTCTTCGCGCAACCGCGTCAGCTCGCCGGCCGGATCCGCGACCGCGTCGTTGGCAATCTCGTCCGCCATCATCGCTTGAAACACACCACCGGCCTTGACCGGGCGCGACCATGCGCCAAGCTCCCGGCCGGAGCAAGGCGGGACATCCGGTTCTCCCGTCTTGTCGGAGCTTGCAACGGCCAAGGTCAGCGTGCCGTCCCGCTCCAGAAGATTTGAAATTGCCCTGTTACCGATCCATCCACTTTGCCGCCGAATGGCTTCGACACGTGCTCCATCCTGTGCCAGTCTACCCCCGTCGGAAACTGTGACAGGAGCGACACCTCATGTCCTTGCAGACGCATTTGAGCCAGCTCGCCGCCAAGCACGAAGCCCTCGAGCGCGAGCTTCACCACGCGATGCAGTCCCTCGCCAGCGACGACCTGCGCATCGCCGAACTCAAGCGTAAGAAACTGCACCTCAAGGACGAAATCGAGCGCCTGCGCGGGGACACCCTCCACTAGCGACACCCCGGCCGGCTTCGCCCCGGGAGGCGCTGCCGGCCCCGCTTCTTCTCCCGCCTCGGACAAAACCGTCGCCGCCTGGGACAACCAGCGCGGCGGTTCTGCTTTGAGGCCGCGCAGTTCGAGACAGCGGAGTTGGGCGCGCAGCCGCCAAAACCGCGCTATCATCGCCCTCGAACAGGCCGATCAACAGGCCGCGCGAGGGAAACGCCGATGTCCGCCGCCACGCCCACCGCCCCCGAGGGCGCCTATGCTGCCGTCCACGCCGCCTCGCTCGCGGACCGGAACGGATTCTGGCTGAAGGCGGCAGCGGCGATCGATTGGGACGTCGCCCCCACCCACGCCTTCGATGCCGAGCAGGGCGTCTACGGCCGCTGGTTTCCGGACGCCCGACTCAATGTCTGCCGCAACGCCGTCGATCGGCACGCGGAGGGCGGGCGCGCCGACCAAGCCGCGATCATCCATGATTCGCCCGTCACCGGCACCAAGCGCCGCATCACCTACGGGGAGTTGCGCGACGAGGTGGCGGTGCTCGCCGGCATCCTCGCCGATCTCTGCGTGACCAAGGGCGACCGGGTGGTGATCTACATGCCGATGGTGCCCGAGGCCCTGTTCGGAATGCTGGCCTGCGCCCGAATCGGGGCGATCCACTCGGTAGTGTTCGGCGGGTTTGCCGCCAACGAACTCGCCGCCCGCATCGAGGATGCGGCGCCCAAGGTGATCCTGGCCGCCTCCTGCGGCATCGAGCCGGCCCGCGTCGTCGCCTACAAGCCGTTGCTCGATGCGGCGATCGCCCGCTCGACCCACAAGCCCGACGCCTGCCTGATCCTGCAGCGCCCGCAAGGCGAGGCCGGCCTCGTCGAGGGGCGCGACCGGGATTGGGCGGAGACCGTCGCGCGGGCGCGCCGGGCCGGACGGCGGGCCGAGCCGGTGCCGGTCGCGGCGACCGACCCGCTCTACATTCTCTACACCTCCGGCACGACCGGGCGGCCCAAGGGCGTGGTGCGCGACAGCGGCGGCTACTGCGTCGCGTTGGCGTGGTCGATGGCGAACCTCTACGGCGTCGCGCCCGGGGAGGTCTATTTCTGCGCTTCCGATATCGGCTGGGTGGTGGGCCACTCCTACATCGTCTACGCGCCGCTGCTGCACGGCTGCACCACGGTGCTCTACGAGGGCAAGCCGGTCGGCACGCCGGATGCCGGCGCCTTCTGGCGGGTCGCCGCCGAGCACGGCGCCGCGACGCTGTTCACGGCGCCCACGGCCCTGCGCGCGATCAAGAAGGAAGACCCGCGGGCGGAAAAGATCGCGGGCCACGACCTGTCGCGGTTCCGCGCCCTGTTCCTGGCCGGCGAGCGGGCCGACCCGGATTCGGTGGCCTGGGCCGAGCGGGCGCTGGAGCGGCCAGTGATCGACCATTGGTGGCAGACCGAGACTGGCTGGGCGATCGCGGGCAACCCGCTCGGGCTGGAGCGGCTGCCGGTGAAGTACGGCTCCACCGCCAAGCCGATGCCGGGCTACGACCTCCATGTGCTCGACGAATCGGGCAAGCCGGTCGCCCCCGGCACGATGGGCACCATCGCCCTCAAGCTGCCGCTGCCGCCGGGCTGCTTGCCGACCCTGTGGGGCTCCGACGAGCGTTTCCGCCAGAGCTATCTCGCCACCTTCCCCGGCTTCTACGACACCTCGGATGCGGGCGTGGTGGACGCGGACGGCTACGTCACGGTGCTGGGGCGGACCGATGACATCATCAACGTGGCCGGTCACCGCCTCTCCACCGGCGGCATGGAAGCCGTGCTCGCGTCGCACCCGGATGTCGCCGAATGCGCGGTGATCGGCATCCGCGACGCGCTGAAAGGAGAGGCACCCTGCGGCTTCGTGGTGCTGAAGGCGGGCGTCGCCAAGGACCCCGAGACGGTCGAGCGGGAACTGGTCGCCCGGGTGCGCGAGGAGATCGGCCCCGTGGCCGCCTTCAAGCTGGCGCTCACCGTGGGACGCCTGCCGAAGACGCGCTCAGGCAAGATCCTGCGCGGCACGATGAAGCGCATCGCCGACGGCGAGGACTTTTCCGTGCCCCCGACCATCGAGGATCCGACTGCCCTGGAGGAGATCGGCGACAGCCTGAAGGCCCGCGGCATCGGCGCCTGAAACTTCAGGTTTCGAAAGGACAAGTCCTTTCGCGGGTCCAGGGCAGAGCCCTGGTGAAGGAATGATCCCTGTGCGACCCCGGAACGCGGGCCTCAGAGCCTGAACCGGGTGGCCGCGATCAGCAAGCGGTAGAGCACCACCGCATTGAGGACGTGCCAGAGGAAATGCGTGCCGAGCGGCAGGCGGGCACAACTCGCCACATCGACCGTGCGGAAGGTCAGCGACACGAGGAAGATCCCGGCGGTCGCGAGCACCGAACGGGCGGTGCGGGGCGCCCGCTTCAGGAGGGCGAGGCCGACACCGAGGAGTGCCAGGATCGCCGGGGCATAATCGACCGAGCCGTTGGTGAGGCCTGAGACCGAGCGTCCGCTCAGCGCATCGAGGGCAGGCGTCAGGCCGAAGCTGAGGGCGGCGAAGGCCAGCGTGAGGGCGGTCGCCGCCGCTGGGCGGAGGCCGAAGAAGCGGGCCATGGCGAGAGCGAAGTAGCCGTAGATGAAGACGGCGATCGGAATCACGTCGGCCAGCATCGACCAACGGTTCGCCAGGGTGTGGAACAGGAACGAGCCGATCCCGACCACGAAGGTCACGCCGGCCAGCACCAGGACCGGCCCGTCGCCGCGGGCGCGGCGCGCCGCGAGCCCGGCCGCGACCAGGAAGGCCACGTTCGTCAGGGCATTGATCGGCTCGGCCCAGAAGCCGGCGTCGCCGCGCTCGCAATAGGCCCGCACCGGCTCGAACCACGACGCGTCCATGGGGGCGCTCCTCAGCCTTAAACGCCCGCGGCCGCATCCGCGGCCTCAGGCTTCCGCTCCGCGAGGCGCTCTTCGCACCCGACAGGCGGTCCCCGCCTTGCCAGGGCCGCGCGAAGGCCCGATGACGAGAGCCCCTCCGGCCGAGCCTCCCCACGCCCCATGCGGATCACCACCTGGAACGTCAATTCGATCAAGCAGCGGGTCGGCCACCTGCTGGGCTTCCTCGACGAGGCCAAGCCCGACGTGGTCTGCCTGCAGGAGCTGAAATGCCAGGACGCCTCCTTCCCCCGCGAGGAGATCGAGGCGGCGGGCTACGCGGTCGAGACGCTGGGGCAGAAGGCCTATAACGGCGTCGCCCTGCTGGTGCGCGCGCCCCTCCAGTACACCCAGCTGCTGCGCGGCCTGCCCGGCGACGCCGAGGACGAGCAAGCGCGGTATATCGAGGCGCTGGTGCATGGCGAGGGTGTGGCGCCGGTGCGGGTCGCCTCGATCTACCTGCCGAACGGCAACCCGGCTCCGGGGCCGAAATACAGCTACAAGCTCGCCTTCATGGCCCGCCTGCGGGCGCATGCCCGCGCCATGATGGTGACCGAGGAGGCGCTGGTGCTGGCGGGCGATTTCAACGTCATCCCCGAGCCCGAGGACGCCGCCGACCCCACCGTCTGGACGCAGGACGCCCTGTTCCTGCCCGAGACCCGCCGCGCCTTCCGCGCGCTGCTGGCGGAAGGTTTTACGGATGGCCTGCGGGCCTGCGAGCCGAGCGCCGGCCTCTACACCTTCTGGGACTATCAGGCCGGATGCTGGCCGCGGAACCAAGGCATCCGCATCGACCACCTGCTGCTCTCACCCCAGGCCGCCGACCGCCTCGTCTCGGCCTCGGTGCAGCGCCACCTGCGCGGGCTGGAGAAGCCCTCGGATCACGTGCCGGTGACGGTGGAGCTGAGCGACGGGTAAACGCTCTGAGCCCTCCCGCAGGAGAGGAGGGTTAGCGCCGCCGGCGGGTCGAACCCGTCGACAGCGATTGCGCCTGGGCCATCGCATCCGCCCGGTCGGCCTCGTTGGCCGAGGCCCAGGCTTTGTCGTAGAGATTGACGATCCAGGTGTCCGCCGCGCCCTGTGCCCCGCCGCGGGCGATGGCGAGCCAGGTCAGCCCCTTCACGGGCTGGCGCTGCACGCCGGTGCCGTTGACGAGCATGTCGCCGAGCAGCGCCTGGGCCGGGCGGTGGCCCTTCTCGGCGGCGAGGTTGAACCAGCGCGCAGCCTTGCGCGGATCCTGCTCGACGCCGGTGCCGTCGAGATAGAGCCGGGCGAGATTGTACTGCGCGTTCGGGTCGCCGAAATACGACGCCGCGTAGTTGAACATGTCGTAGGCGCGCTCGGGGCTCGGGCGCACATAGGTGCCCTTGATCCCCTCCAGGAAGTAGGTGCCGAGCGCGTTGAAGGCGCTCGCCACCACGCCGGAATTCGGGGTGTCGGGCGAATCGTCGGTGTTGTCGTCGGCGATGCGCGAAAAGTACTCGAACGCCTTCAGATCGTCGTGGGGCACGCCGTCGCCGTCCGCGTACATGCGGCCGAGCTTCCAAAGCGCCAGGGTCTGGCCCTGGTCGGCGGCGTATTCCAGCGCCCGCACGGCGCCCTGCTTGTCGCCCGCGTTGTAGTCGCGCACGCCCGAGCGCAGGGCGTCGCGGCCCGAACGGTATCCCTTCTCGGGGACCGGCGTGCGTGCGGTCGCGTCGAGCGCCGTACCGGGATCGACGGCCGTGAGCATCAGCGCAAAGCCGAGGAAGCCGGCGAGAAGCCCCGCCCGGAGCCGACTCGGATCGGCCCCGGCCGGCCACATGGGCCGGAAAGGGGCAGTCCTAGATGTCGGCATAGACGTTCGTCTCCCCCGCGCCGCCCGGATGCGTCACGGCCCCGTTCACCGCAGGCCCGACGGACTGCGCATATTTCCAGAGGTAGCCGGAGGTCGCGGCATTGCCCCGCGGCGCCCATTCGCTGCGACGCTGGGCCAGTTCCTCGTCGGAGAGCGCCACGTCGAGCGTGCCCTTGATCGCGTCGAGGGTGATGATGTCGCCGTCGCGCAGCAGGCCGATCGGCCCGCCGATGGCAGCCTCGGGGCCGACATGGCCGACGCAGAAGCCGCGGGTCGCGCCGGAGAAGCGCCCGTCGGTGATGAGGGCCACCTTGTCGCCCATGCCCTGGCCGTAGAGGGCGGCGGTGGTCGAGAGCATCTCGCGCATGCCGGGGCCTCCCTTCGGGCCCTCGTAACGGATGACCAGAACGTCGCCGGGCTTGTAGGTGCGGTTCTGCACCGCCTCGAAACAGGCTTCCTCGCCGTCGAAGACGCGGGCCGGGCCGGTGAAGACCTGGGCCTCGGGCGGCATGCCGGCGACCTTCACGATCGCGCCCTCGGGGGCGAGGTTTCCGCGAAGGCCCACCACGCCGCCGGTGACGGTGATGGGCTTGTCGGCCGGGCGCACGACGTCCTGATCCGGGTTCCAGGCGACCTTGGCGAGGTTCTCGGCGATGGTGCGGCCGGTGACGGTGAGGCAGTCGCCGTGCAGGTAGCCGTGGTCGAGCAGCGTCTTCATCAGCAGCGGGATGCCGCCGACCTCGAACATGTCCTTGGCCACGTAGCGCCCGCCGGGCTTCAGGTCAGCGATGTAGGGGGTCTTGCGGAAGATCTCGGCGACGTCGAACAGGGTGAACTCGATGCCGCATTCATGCGCGATCGCCGGCAGATGCAGCGCCGCGTTGGTCGAGCCGCCCGAGGCCGCGACCGTCGCGGCGGCGTTCTCCAGCGCCTTGCGGGTGACGATGTCGCGCGGGCGGATGTTCTTGGCGATCAGCTCCATCACCTTCTCGCCGGCGGCGGCGCAGAATTGGTCGCGGATCTCGTAAGGCGCGGGCGCGCCGGCCGAGTAGGGCAGCGCGAGGCCGATCGCCTCGGAGACGGTGGCCATGGTGTTGGCGGTGAACTGCGCGCCGCAGGCGCCGGCCGAGGGGCAGGCGACCCGCTCCAGTTCGTCGAGGTCGTCGAGGCTCATGTCGCCGACGGCGACCTTGCCGACCGCCTCGAACAGATCCTGCACCGTGACCGGCCGGCCCCGGAACGAGCCGGGCAGGATCGAGCCGCCATAGATGAAGATCGACGGCACGTTGAGGCGCACCATGGCCATCATCATGCCGGGCAGGGACTTGTCGCAGCCGGCCAGCCCCACGAGGGCGTCGTAGGAATGGCCGCGGATCGTCAGCTCGACCGAATCGGCGATGACCTCGCGGGAAGGCAGCGAGGCGCGCATGCCGCCATGGCCCATGGCGATGCCGTCGGTGACGGTGATGGTGCAGAACTCGCGCGGGGTGCCCTTGGCGGCGGCGACGCCCTTCTTCACGGCCTGGGCCTGGCGCATCAGCGAGATGTTGCAGGGCGCGGCCTCGTTCCAGCACGAGGCGACGCCGACCAGCGGCTGGTGGATCTGCTCGGTCGTCAGGCCCATGGCGTAGAGGTACGAGCGGTGGGGCGCCCGCTCGGGCCCCTCCGTCACGTGCCGGCTCGGCAGCTTCGACTTGTCGGTCTGACGCGCGTCCATCGCTGATCTCGTGCCCCGGTCCCGTTACGCCCCCGAGATCCGCGCGGCCCGTTACGGTCCAGTGCGGAAAAACGTCCTTCGACGTCCTCGAAACTCTGCGGTAAGGCGTTGGAGCGACAGCGTTTACCGCGACCCCGGAAGTCGTCCCGGTTTATGGTGGGATTGCGGCGCTCAAAGGCACAGCTCAAGGCAAAGTCAGGTTGCTTTCGCGGTGTGTCAGGGCCGCAACAGCCGAGCTTGCGTCGGCCTTGGGAAGACTTCGCAAAATCAACGCGCACACACCCTCGCGCGGTCCCGCACGAGGGCTGTTTTCATCTTAAATTCCCGCGGCCTCGGCGCGTGCAATTCAGGCTTCGCGAGCAACCTCGACAGTGCCGACACGCGTCTTTTTTTGGAAAGCCGGCGACCCGTTCGCGCCCCCCCCAAGCTCCGGCGAATTCACTCAGAATCCGCCGATGGCAGGATCAGGCGCGGCGGCCTCAAGCAACCGATCGCTCTCGTCCTTGAGGTTCACGCCCGTCAGCCCGCGGGAGAAGGCCTGGGTCAGGAGCCAATTCAGCTTGAAGGCGGCCAGCTCGAAGCTCAGGCCGGCGGGCCGGACGTTCGAGATGCAGTTTCGTTCCGCATCCGAGCGTCCGGGCTTCGGATCGAAGGTGACGTAGAGGCCGAGACTGTCGGGCGAGGACAGGCCGGGACGCTCGCCGATCACCACGACCACCGCGCGGGCCCGCAGCGCTGCGCCGGCTGCATCCCCCAGCGCGACCCGGGCCTGCGTGGCGATGGTCACCGGAGCCAGGCGCCAGCCGGCCGCCTCCGCGTGCGGCTTGAAGGCAGCGAGCAGCGCGGCGGCGCCCTCGTGGACCGCGCGCGCCGAGAGACCATCCGCCACCACGATCGCGAGATCGACGGGCTCGGCCGCGGAATCGGCGGCGGAATCGGAAAGAGCCTTGAGGCTCTCCGGCGAGAGGCGGCGCCCGTAATCGGGGCGGCGCAGATAGGTCGCGCGATCCTCCGCACCGGAGGTCACGGTCACGGTCGGCAGGCCCAGCGCCTCGATGGCGCCCGCGATCGCGGCGGCGTCCATCGGCGTATGCACGGCATCGCGCGCCTGGGCATGGGCGAGGCCGAATTTCAGCACCTCGCGGGTCGGCAGGCCGGCGCCGGCGCGGCCGAGACCAATCCGGGCGGGGGTGAGGCGGGCCAGCCGCTGCCAAAGAGTGTCGGTCTGCGTGCTCATGCGGCCAGCTCCGGCGCGGCGGTGAGCAGGCGGGCCTCGGCCCCGCCGAGCAGGAGTGCGCCGTCCGCGTCGGTGAGGCCGATACGGGCGAGCCACTCCTCGAATTCCGGCGCGCGCCTCAGGCCCAGCACCTCGCGGATGTAGAGCTGATCGTGGAACGAGGTGGACTGGTAGTTCAGCATCACGTCGTCGGCGCCGGGAATGCCCATCACGTAGGTGCAGCCCGCTGCCCCGAGCAGGGTCAGGAGCGTGTCCATGTCGTCCTGATCGGCCTCGGCGTGGTTGGTGTAGCAGACGTCGACGCCCAGCGGCACACCCATCAGCTTGCCGCAGAAATGGTCCTCCAGCCCGGCCCGGATGATCTCCTTGCCGTTGTAGAGGTATTCCGGCCCGATGAAGCCGACGACGGTGTTGACCAGAAGCGGCCGGTAGCGGCGAGCCACCGCGTAGGCGCGCGCCTCCAGGGTCTGCTGGTCGATGCCGTGATGCGCATCCGCCGAGAGGGCCGAACCCTGGCCGGTCTCAAAATACATCACATTGTCGCCGAGCGTGCCGCGCTTGAGCGCGAGCGCCGCCTCGTGCGCCTCCTGCAGGATCGGCAGGGTGACGCCGAAGCTCGCATTGGCCCGCTGCGTCCCGGCGATCGACTGGAACACCAGATCGACCGGCAGGCCCCGATTCATCGCATCGAGCGTCGTCGTGACGTGGGTAAGCACGCAGGCCTGGGTCGGAATCTCCAGACGGCCGATGATGCCGTCGAACAGACGCAGCAGGGTGCCCATCGTCTGGATCGAATCGGAGACCGGGTTGATGCCGATCACCGCATCGCCGCAGCCATAGGAGAGCCCATCGAGGATCGAGGCGGTGACGCCGGCCGGGTCGTCGGTCGGGTGATTGGGCTGGAGCCGCACCGCGAGCGTGCCGGGCAGGCCGATCGTGTTGCGGAAGCGGGTGACCACCCGGCACTTCTTCGCGACCAGGATCAGATCCTGGTTGCGCATGATCTTGGACACCGCGGCGGCGATCTCCGGCGTCACGCCCGGCGCGATCCGCGCGAGCGTCTCAGAGGACGCGGTCAGCAGAAACTCGCGAAAATCCCCGACCGTCAGCGCGGCGATCTCGGCGAACGCCGCCTCGTCGTGGTCGTCGAGGATCAGGCGGGTAACGTCGTCGTCGTCATAGGGGATCAGCGGACGGGCCAGGATCTCCCTGAGCGGCACCTCGGCGAGGCACCAGCGCGCGGCCATGTTCTCCTCGGCCGATTCCGCGGCAATGCCCGCGAGACAATCGCCGGAGCGCACCGGTGTCGCCTTCGCCATCAGCGTCGCCAGATCGGCGAAGACGTGGGTGCGGGGGCCAACGGTGTGGCGGTAGGGCATCGACTGGCTCCTTGGCCTCGCCGGACAGGATGCAAGGATCGCGAGACCTGTCGAGGTGAATTCGCGCGGACATGGGCGTTCAGCCCACCCCGCCCGCGCCCTCTAGCAAGAACGACGCCCGCCCGAGGTTGCTCGACGTCGGATGCGCCTCTCGCGCGCGATCTGGCTATTCGCCCATGCGCCAGCGTAAACTTCAGGGCGATTGGGCCTCGCGCGAAGCTTTCCAGAAGACGAGCGGAAACCTCTCCGCCGCCGTGATTCGGCCGACATGCCGGGGGCCGCGCGGTGGCCGGCGGCGAGTCACCGGAAAATTCGCAAAAGCCCCGCTGTCATACGCTCAGCGACCCGCGTTTTCTGTAGGAGGACCAACGCGTTTCCGGTTGAGTTCCGGATTTTCATCCTTCCGATCCGTCACTTTCGTGTCAGATTGCGCATTATTTCGCTTGCCTGCATGGCTGGTATACCAAATAATGCATACCAATGCCTGGGGCGAGATCGCCGCTCGGATCCCCTGGGCAGACAAGGAAACGCAACAACCTGCACTGACCACTTCTCAAGCCCAAAACGCCAAACCTACGCAACAGGCCTTCACGTCTGTGCAGGAACGAGGGAGCACGCTCATGGCATTGTCGTCCATTGCCCCGGAACGGCCGGTACCGTCTTCAAACCGCTGGCTACAAATCATCTTCGGCGTCATCTGCATGGTGGCCGCGGCCAACATTCAGTACGCCTGGACCCTGTTCGTCCCCGAAATTCAGAAGACGTTCGGCTGGGATCGCGCCGCGATCCAGGTGGCCTTCACGATCTTCGTCGTCGTCCAGACCTGGCTGACACCGATCGAGGGTTACTTCATCGACAAGTACGGTCCGAGCCGGGTCGTGATGTTCGGCGGCCTGATGACCGGCGCGGCCTGGGTGATGAACTCCTACGCCACCTCGCTGACCGGCTTCTACATCGGCTCGGTCCTCGGCGGCATCGGCGTCGGCTGCGTCTACGCCACCTGCATCAACAACGCCCTGAAGTGGTTCCCGGACAAGCGCGGCCTCGCCGTCGGTCTCACCGCGGGCGGCTACGGCGCGGGCTCGGCCCTGACGATCATCCCGATCGCCAAGATGATCGATGCCGGCAGCTACGCCCAGGCGTTCTTCACCTTCGGCCTGATCCAGGGCACCGTCATCATCCTGGCCTCGATCTTCATGCGTTCGCCGGCCAAGGACGAGGTCAAGTTCTCGACCAAGGTGCTGCAGACCCGTCGCGACTACACCCTCGGTGAGGCGCTGCGGACGCCGGTCTTCTACGTCATGCTGCTGATGTTCACCTGCACGGTCACCGGCGGCCTGATGGCGGTGGCGCAGCTCGGTGTCATCGCGACCGACCTCGGCGTGAAGAACTTCCAGGTGAACCTGTACTTCTTCGCCATGGCCGCGCTGCCCTTCGCCCTGATGCTGGACCGCGTCATGAACGGCATCTCGCGTCCGCTCTTCGGCTTCATCTCGGACCGGATCGGCCGTGAGAAGACGATGTTCATCGCCTTCGCGATGGAAGGCATCGGCATCGTCGCGCTCGGCTACTTCGGCTCGAACCCCTGGGCGTTCGTGATCCTGTCGGGCATCGTGTTCCTGGCCTGGGGCGAAGTGTACTCGCTGTTCAGCGCCACGGCCGCCGACACCTTCGGTTCGAAGCATATCGGCAAGATCTACGGCGTCCTCTACTGCGCCAAGGGCTTTGCCGCGCTGTTCGTGCCGGTCGGGAACCTGATCATGCAGGCGACGGGCACGTGGTCGACGGTGCTCTACACGGTGGCGACGATGGACCTGATCGCGGCCGCACTCGCCATCGCCGTGCTGCGGCCGATGCTGAAGCAGCACCACGCCGCCAACAACGCGGCGGTGCCGAACGCAGCACTCGCCCACGCCTGATCGGGCCTCTCCGATCCCGCAGGATCGGAAGCCGGACAAGAAAGCCCCGCCGGAAACGGCGGGGCTTTTCTTTTGAAACGGGTTTTCTCAGCGCGCCGGCCCGCGATCTAGGGGACGTCGATCGGCCAAAGAAAAAGGCCCCGTCTCCGGAGCCTTGGTCTACTCGATCATCCCATCGGGGTGGGATGGTGGGCGCGACAGGGATCGAACCTGTGACCCCTACCATGTCAAGGTAGTGCTCTCCCGCTGAGCTACGCGCCCCTGCAAGCCGTCCGGGTCGCCCCGGTGTCCTGCGAGGCCGCGGCTATAGCCGGTGCCGGGCGGCTCCGCAAGCGGGACTTTGGCGGAATCTGATCCCCTCCGTCGAAACACCCCATGCCGTCCCGTGGCTGCCGCAGCCCGTTGCACGCGAGCGGCAAAAATCGGCTAAGAGGGCACCGCGGGACGACCGACCGCCGATCTCCCCTCCACGACCCTCACGGCTGCACTCCGACGGCGGATGCATCGCGAGGGAGAGGCGGACAAACGAGCGTACCGATCAGCACGGGGCCGAGGACGGCGAGCTAAGGATGCGGTTTCTCCTTTCGTCCGACGAGGGCGACGTGATCCGGGGATGGGTGGTGCCGGACAACCCGCAGGCGATCAGCCGGGTCTCCGTCTGCATCGAGGGGCGCCGGGTGGCGGAGGTCTCGGCAATCCACGCCGACCCGAACTTCGTCCGGTTCGGCTGGCACGCGACCGGGCAATGCCATTTCGAAATCCGCGAGACCGACGTGCCGGGCCTTCCCGGCATCGAGCGGCTCGAGATCTACGACGTCGACACCAATGTGCTGATCTACCGGCGGCTGCCGCGCACGGGCCTCACCGACAAGAAGGTGATCCTGCTCAACGGACATATCCGCCCGGAAACGGTGATCCAGACCGCGTTGTATCCGTATTTCCGGCAATCGTATTTCGGCATCGGCCGCTTCCCGGACGAGATCCTGCGGGCGATGTTCGACACCGTCACCCTCGATTCCTGCCTGATGGCCGGCTCGATCATCTTCCCGCGCTACGAGGGGCACTTCGTCCAGAGCGGCGCGCTGACCATGCTGATGATCCACGACCCGTTCGTGGAACTGGCGAGCCGCCTCTATTGGCTGCGCGAGCGGGCGAGCCTTGCCGCCAACGCGGAGCAGCACTGGCGCCTCGGCAACCTCGTCGAGGCGGCGGCCTTCACTCTCGATTACGACTTCACCGACGTGAAGAGCCTGAAGCGGCTGTTCCGGATGATGCCGGAGCCGGCCTATCACCTGCTCTACAACCCCCTGACCCGCCAGCTCAGCACCCACGTACCCGAGGACCGGCTGATGCCGGGCAGTTCCATCATCGCGGTCGAGGTGCTGTCGCGCATCGACGTCGTCGGCCACCGCGACTACTTCGAAGCCTTCATGGCCTCTGCATTCCACCATATCGGGATCGAGGCGCCGATGCCGCTGCCCCTGCCGATCCCCAACGAGACGCTGGCGCTCGCCGAGCTGCTGCGCGGCATGCGCTTTGCCCGCGACATGGTGGTCTACGACACCGTGCTCAGCGACGCCGTGCGGGCCTCCGTCTCTAAGAGCTGGGAGACCTGAGCGGCGATGGCGGAACGGACCGGGTCCATCGCGTCGCTCGCGGGCCGGGCGCTGCCGGTGACGGGCGCGGACGGGGCCGAGTTGCGCATCGACCTCTCCGGCGCCGATCTCGGCGGCGCCTGGGTGAGCATGACATGGCGCGATGCCGGTAGCGGCGGCATCGCCCGCGCCCTCGTCAGCGCGGTCTCGGGCGAGGGCGAGAGCGTGGCGCTGGTCGAGGAGCCGCTCGGCGGCGACGCCTTCGCCTGGACCGGCCGATTGCCGTCGGGCGTCGCGGCTTTGCGCCTGAGCACCCTGTCGCGAACCAATCCGTTCGTGCTGCAAGACCTTTCCATCCGCCGCCGCGGTCGCCTCGGGATCGTGGCACGGGCGGGCGCCCGCCAGCCCGGCCTCACGGCGCAGGCGGTCTACTGGCGCATCCTCGGCCTGAAGGTCCGCGCCCGCGGGCTGATCGCGCGGGCTCTCTCCCACCGCGCCGAGACCGGCTACGCGGCCTGGATTGCCCGGTTCGACCGCCTCACGGCGGCGGAGCGGGCGCGAATCCGCGCCGAGATTGCGGGGTGGGAAGCTTCCCCACTGGTCTCCGTCCTGATGCCGGTGCACGATCCCGATCCGCGCGTGCTGGAGGCGGCGATCCGCTCGGTGCGGAACCAGCTCTATCCGGCCTGGGAACTCTGCATCGCCGACGACGCCTCGACCGACCCGCGCATTCCGCGGCTGATCGCCCGCCACGCGGCGGAGGAGTCGCGCATCCGCTCCGTGCGCCGGTCGGAGAACGGCCACATCGCCCGCGCGACCAACGACGCCCTGACGCTGGCGAGCGGCGCCTACACCGCCTTCCTCGACCACGACGACCTGCTCTCGGAAAACGCCCTGTTCGAGGTCGCCGGAGCCATCCGGACCGGTCCGGATCTGGAGCTGATCTACAGCGACGAGGACAAGGTCGACCGCCGCGGCCGCCGCTTCGAGCCGCATTTCAAGTCCGGCTACGACCGCGAATTGCTGTGGGCCCAGAACTACGTGAACCATCTCTGCGTGGTCCGCACCGACACGCTGCGCCGGCTCGGCGGCCTGCGGCCTGGTTTCGAGGGCAGCCAGGATCACGATCTGTTGCTGCGCCTCACCGAAGGACTGGCAGCGGAGCGGGTGCGCCACATCCCGAAGGTGCTCTATCACTGGCGGGCGGCGGCCGGCTCCGGCACCTTCTCGGATCGGGCTCTGGCGCGGGCCGAGGCGGCGCGCCTGCAGGCGCTCGCCGAAGTGGCCGCGCGCCGGGGAGCCCGGGCCGAGCGGGGAGCGCAAGGGTTCAACCGGCTGGTCCGCCCCCTGCCGGAGCCGCCGCCCCTCGTCTCGGTCGTCATCCCCACCCGCGACCGGGCGGAACTGCTCGGCGTCGTCCTCGACGGGTTGTTCGCGCGCACCGACTATCCGGCCCTGGAGGTCGTCGTTGTCGATAACGGCAGCACCGAGCCGGCGATGCGGGATCTGTTCGCGCGCTACGGTTCCGAGCCGCGCCTGCGCGTGCTGCCCGCACCGGGTCCGTTCAACTTCTCGGATCTGTCGAACCGGGGAGCCGCCGCGGCGCGGGGCACGATCCTGCTGTTCCTCAACAACGACATCGAGGTGCTGGAGCCGGGCTGGCTCACCGAACTCGTCTCGATCGCGAGCGACCCCGAGATCGGCGCGGTCGGCGCGAAGCTCCTCTATCCCGACGGCACGATCCAACACGGGGGGATCGTGCTCGGGATCGGCGGGATTGCCGGTCACAGCCATCTCGGCCTGCCGGGCACCGAACCCGGCTACTTCGCGCGCATGCTGCTGTCGCAGGAGGTCTCGGCAGTGACCGGCGCCTGCCTCGCCATGCGCGCAGAGGTCTTTTCCGAAGTCGGCGGCTTCGATGCCGCGCATCTCGCCGTGGCCTTCAACGATGTGGATCTGTGCCTGCGGATTCGTGCGGCGGGCTACCGCATCGTCTGGACGCCGCAGGCCCGCCTCCTCCACCACGAATCCAAGAGCCGGGGCGCCGAGGACACGCCGGAGAAGCGCGCCCGCTTCGAGGCCGAATCGCGGGTGATGCGCGAGCGCTGGGAGCCGGTGCTGCGGGCCGACCCCTATTACAATCCGAACCTTTCGCGCGCGGCGGCGCATTACCGGCTGTAGACCGGCGGCGCGGACCATGGTTTGCGCCGGCTTCGAACCGGGCTAAACACCGCACCGCAACACGCCGGATGCGTTCCGGCCGCCCCGGCGGAGACATCGATGCGCATCGCGATGATTGGCTCGGGCTATGTGGGCCTCGTGTCGGGCGCCTGCCTTGCCGATTTCGGCCACGAGGTCGTTTGCATCGACAAGGATCCCGGCAAGATCGCCGCCCTCAACGAGGGCCGCATGCCGATTTACGAGCCCGGCCTCGACGCCCTCGTCGCCGAGAACGTGCGCGCCAAACGCCTCACCTTCTCCACCGACCTCAAGCCCGCCGTGGCGCAGGCGCAAGCCGTGTTCATCGCCGTCGGCACCCCGTCTCGCCGCGGCGACGGCTTTGCCGACCTCTCCTACGTCTACGCTGCGGCTCGCGAGATCGCCGAGGCGCTGACCGGCTACACCGTGGTCGTCACCAAATCGACCGTCCCCGTCGGCACCGGCGACGAGGTCGAGCGCATCCTGCGCGAGGCCCGCCCCGACATCGATGTCGGCATCGCTTCCAACCCCGAATTCCTGCGCGAGGGCGCGGCCATCGACGACTTCAAACGGCCCGACCGCATCGTCATCGGCGCCGAGGATCCCCGCGCGGTCGCCGTGATGCAGGAGGTCTACCGCCCGCTCTACCTCAACCAAGCGCCGATCCTGCTCACCGGGCGGCGCACGGCCGAGCTGACCAAGTATGCCGCCAACGCGTTCCTGGCCACCAAGATCACCTTCATCAACGAGATCGCCGATCTGTGCGAGCAGGTCGGGGCCAACGTGCAGGAGGTTGCCCGCGGCATCGGGCTCGACAACCGCATCGGCGGCAAGTTCCTGCATGCGGGGCCGGGCTATGGCGGCTCATGCTTCCCGAAGGACACGCTGGCGCTGGTGAAGACGGCGCAGGATTACGGCACGCCGGTTCGGATCGTCGAGACGGTAGTGGCGGTCAACGACCAGAGGAAGCGCGCGATGGCGCGCAAGGTGATCGCGGCCTGCGGCGGGTCGGTGCGGGGCAAGCGGGTGGCACTCTTAGGCCTGACGTTCAAGCCGAACACCGACGACATGCGCGACGCGCCCTCGCTGTCGATCATCGCCGGCCTGCAGGATGCGGGTGCACAGATCGTGGCCTATGATCCCGAGGGGATGGAGCAGGCGCGGCCGCTGCTGCAGGGGGTCGCTTACGCCGAGGACGCCTATGCCTGCGCGGAAGGGGCCGATGCGCTGGTGATCGTGACGGAGTGGAACGCGTTCCGGGCGCTCGATCTCGCCCGGCTCAAAGGTCTGATGCGCGCGCCCGTCCTCGTCGATCTGCGCAACATCTACGCGCCTGCCGAGACCGAACGGCACGGCTTCGCCTATTCCGGTATCGGCGTCGCGTGACTGCGACATTCAGCCGGCCCATCGACCCGAGGGCATTTTCGATCTCGCTTCATCTGATGAGGCCGGGAGTTACAACTTGCAAGCGCAGCAATCCGGCGGCCCCGGCGAAATCGATTTCACAGGAAAGACGAGAAAGATCATCGAAAAGCAACTCAATATTCGCAGTAACTTTGCCACGCCTGTGGCGGAACAATGGCATTTTTGCAAACTACCCCAACAGCCGCAACTAATGTTTGTTACCTTCGATGCCTCGCAGGTTTTTCACCATCAACGATTCACTGATGAATACGTGCCACACAATCTCCCAATCTCTCAGGATTAAGGGAGAGGTTGCAGCCAAGCGGGTTGGACGGTCCTGACGGTCAGATTAAAGGATGACTCTTCAAACCCCCGGTCGTCGGCCGCCCTGTTGCGGGCGCCACGGTGAAGCCGAGGTTTGAAGAGACATTCTCGGTGAGGGTGAAACGCCTTCGCCGGACGGACCCCCGGTCCCTGCTTCACGAGCATAAACGGATCGACGTGACTCACCGCAAAGACATCGCGATCGTCGGCCGCGCCTGCCGCCTGCCCGGGGCTCAAAACGTCGAGGGGCTGTGGCAGCTCCTGACGGAGGGGCGCTGCGCCGTCTCACGCATCCCCGAGGATCGCTGGTCGCTGCAGGCCTTCGGGCACCCGCGCGCGCAGGAGCGGGGCAAGAGCTACACCTGGGCCGCCGGCGTGCTCGACGACATCTGGTCGTTCGATCCGGGCGTGTTCGGCATCTCGCCGCGCGAGGCCGAGCAGATGGACCCGCAGCAGCGCATGCTGCTGGAACTCACCTGGGAAGCCTTCGAGGATGCGGGCCTGCGCCCCTCCGCGGTGGCCGGCAGCCATATCGGCGTGTTCGTCGGCGCCTCGGCGCTCGATTACGGCAACCTGCGCATTCTCGACCCGTCCTCGGGCGACGCCTACGCGGCGACGGGCAACACGCTCTCGATCATCTCGAATCGCATCTCCTACATCTACGACCTGAAGGGCCCGAGCTTCACCCTCGACACCGCCTGCTCGTCCTCGCTGGTCGCGCTCAACGCGGCGATCGCGGCGATTGAATCGGGGCAGGTGGACACCGCCGTGGTGGCCGGCGCCAACATCCTGGCGAGCCCGTTCAACTTCATCTCCTTCTCCAATGCGCAGATGCTCTCGCGCACCGGCCTGTGCCAGGCCTTCTCGTCCAGCGCCGACGGCTACGTGCGCGCTGAGGGCGGCGTCGTCCTGATCCTGCAATCGGCCGAGGCCGCCGCCCGCAGCGGCCGAGCCGTGCGCGGCGTGATCGCGGCGAGCGGCGTCAACTCGGACGGGCGCACCACCGGCATCTCGCTGCCCTCCGGCCACGCGCAGGGCGCGCTGCTGGAGCAGGTCTACCGCGACGCCGAGATCGATCTCGACAAACTCGCCTTCGTCGAGGCGCACGGCACGGGCACCCCGGTCGGCGATCCGATCGAGGCCGGCGCCATCGGGAGCAAGCTCGGCAAGCCGCGCCAGACCCCGCTGCCGATCGGCTCGATCAAGACCAATATCGGCCATACCGAGCCGACCTCGGGGCTCGCGGGCCTCTTGAAGGCCAGCCTCGCGCTCGAGCACGACCTGCTGCCGCCCTCGCTGCACGCGGCCGAGTTGAACCCCGACATCCCGTTCGAGGCGATGAAGCTCGCGGTCAACCGCGCGCCGCTAGCGCTCGCCCGCACCAAGGCCGAGCGCTTCGCCGGCGTGAACTCGTTCGGCTTCGGCGGCACCAACGCCCACGTCGTGCTGACCGACGCAGGTCCGGTCGCGGCTGCCAACGATGCGGCCCCCGCGCCCGAGATCCTGCTGCTCTCCGCCCAGAGCCGCGCCGCCCTGAACGATCTCGCCCTCGACTACGCTGCCCGCTTCGACGGTGCTGCGCCGGCCGAAGCCGCCCGCGTCACGGCCGCCGCGTTCCATCGCCGCGAGCGCCTCGGCACGCGGCTCGCCCTGCCGCTCGCCCCCGAGACCGACGTTCCCGCCGCCCTGCGGGCGCTGGCCGAGGGCGAGGAGAGCGATGCCGCCATCGTCGGCACGGCGGTCGAACGCCAGGCTGAGGTCGCCTTCGTCTATTCCGGCAACGGCAGCCAGTGGGTCGGCATGGGCCGCGAGGCCTATGAGGAGAGCAAAGCCTTCCGCGCCCGCTTCGATCAGACCGACAAGCTGTTCGAGAAGCTCTCGGGCTGGTCGCTCAAGGAAGCGATGTTCGCCGAGGATCTCGACGCGCGTCTCTCTCTGACCCGCGTCTCGCAGCCGCTGATCTTCGCGATCCAGAGCGCCTCGACCGCGGCCCTGCGCGCCAAGGGCCTCGCGCCCCGCTACGTGCTCGGCCACAGCGTCGGCGAGATCGCCGCGGCCGAGGCCGCCGGCATCTTGAGCCTGGAACAGGCGGTGCGGGTGATCTTCTACCGCAGCAAGCACCAGGAATCGACGCGCGGCTTCGGCACCATGGCCGTGCTGCTCGGACCGGCCGAGGAGATGGAGGCGTTCCTCGCCGACTATCCCACCCTCGACATCGCCGCCTACAACAGCCCTAAGGCGATCACGGTGGCCGGCCCCGAGGCCGATATCGAGGCCGCGATGAAGGCGCTGGCGCGCAAGCGCCGCCGCGGGCGCAAGCTCGATCTCGAATACCCCTTCCACGGTCGCCTGATGGATCCGACCGAGCATCCGCTGCTGCGCGACCTCGACGGGCTCAAGGCTTCGGCCGGCCACACCGCCATGGTCTCGACCGTGACCGGCACGGTGCTCCCCGGCGCGCAATTCGGCGCCGGCTACTGGTGGCGCAACATCCGCGAGCCCGTGCGCTTCTGCGAGGCGCTGCAGGAGGCGACCCGCCAGGGCGCCCGCGTCTTCGTCGAGGTCGGCCCGCGCGCGACCCTGCTGCCGCATATCGGCGACGCCATCGAACCGCTCGCCATCGAGGTGGCCTCGGTCGGCGTGATGCACCGCAAGCCGATCGGCGGCGATCCGATCGCCAAGGCGGTCGCCGCCGCCCTCGTCGCGGGTGCCGCGGTCGATGAGGCGCGCCTGTTCGGTGCCGATCCGGCCGGAATCATCGCCCTGCCGCTCTATCCCTGGCAGCGCCGCCCGTTCCGCCTCGCCGAGACCACCGAGGGCGCCGGCGCCGCGCCGCGGCCCTATCACCCGCTCGCCGGCGCGCGCCTCGCGCCCGACGGCCTCGAATGGCACGGCCATCTCGACGCGGCACTCGTGCCCGAACTCGACGACCACCGCATCGACGGTCAGGTGATCCTGCCCGGCGCGGCCTTCGTCGAGATGGCGCTGCACGTCGCCCGTCAGGCGCTTCGCACGGAGAGCGTGACGCTCTCCGACGTCGAGATCCTCTCGCCGATGGTCTTCGCCGAGGACAGCTTGCGCGAGGTGCTGGTGCGCCTGTCGGGCTCCGGCAACCAGATCCAGATCCTCAGCCGCCCCCGCCTGACCCCGACGCCGTGGCAGCTCCACGCCTCGGCCAAGATCATCGAGGGCGACTTCCCCGTGCCGGCTCGCCGCGACCTCGCGGTCCCGGCCGAGCACGCGATTTCGGGTGACGGGCTCTACCGCCGGGCGCTCGCTTCCGGCCTCGGCTTCGGCGAGAACTTCAGGCAGGTCGCGGCCTCGGCGCGCATCGACGAGACCACCATCGTCTCCGAGCTGATCCCGGCCGAGTCCGACGACCGCTACGGCCTCGTGCCCGCGCGCCTCGATTCCTGCTTCCACGGCCTGATCCTGCTCTTCGCCGAGCTGATGGGCGAGGGCGCCACCAAGGCCTACGTACCGGTGCGCTTCGGCGAGGTGCGCCTGCTGCGCCCCGGTGCCGCGATCGCCCGCGCCGAGATCCGCACCCGGCGCTGCAACGAGCGCTCGATCCTGGCTGATTTCACCCTGACCGATGCCGAGGGCGAGGTCGTCGCGACGATTCGCGAGGGCCGGTTCCAGGCCCTGCGCGCCCGCAGCGGCAGCGATCTCGACGCCTACGCCATCACGCAAGGGGTCGAGCGCGCCACCGAGCCGACGGCCCTGCCGTTGGAGCGGCGCCCGAGCGTGGCCGAACGGCTGCGCCCGAGCCTCGCCGCCGCGACCGCACCGGACACGGCCGATCTCGGACCGGGCCACCTGCTGCTGGAAGGCTGGGCGACGGCGCTCGCCTACCGCCTGGCCGACGGCCTCTCCGAGAAGGGCAAGGTGACCCTCGATCGCCGCCTGCCCGCTGCCCTGCATCCTTGGGCGACCAACGCCCTCTACGCCCTGGAGAGCAGCGGTCTCGCGACCCTCGAGAAGGGTGTCTGGCGCCTGCGCCGCGACGTGTCCCTTCCCGCGCCTGAAGAGACCATGCGCTGGATCGCGGCCGACCATCCTGAACTGGCCGCCGAACTGGTGCTGCTCGCCGACACCACCGCCCTGGTCGGGCGGATCGTGGCGGGCGACGCGCCGGCCTCCGCCAGCCTGCCCCCGGCGGCTCTGGACGCCTTCCATCTGCGCGGCGCCACGGCCCGCGCCGCCGCCGACGTGGTGGCACGGATCGTTGCCGAGGCCCGCGGCCGCATGCCGTCGGACCGGGCGCTGCGCATCCTTCAGGTCGGTTTCGGCCCGCTCTCGGCCCGCGCCGCCGCACTCGCCCGCGAGGCGGATGCCCGGTTGACGGTGCTAGACACCGACCGGCGTCTGGCCGAGCGCGCCCGCCTCGCTCTGCCGAGCACGGTGGAGGTGATCGAGGACATCGACGCTCTGCCGGCCGCCGCCTTCGACCTCGTTCTGGCCAGCGACGTGCTGCACCGCGCCGACAAGGCCCTGCCGGGACAGCTCGCCACCGCGCTCGCCTCAGGCGGATTGCTCGTGGCGGTCGAGCCCGGTGCCTCGCTGTTCCGCGACCTCGTCTTCGGCCTCGCGCCGGACTGGTTCGAGGAAGCGGTCGCCGGCATGCCGCTCTCGCGTCTCGACGACGTGACCGGCTGGCAGCGCCGCCTCAGCGCGTCGGGCCTCGTGCGGGTTTCCGCCGACCGTGCGGCCTCGGCCAACGGCGACGACCTTCTGCTCGTCGCCGAAGCCCCGGTGCGCTCGGCGGTCGGCCACGGCCAGAGCTTCGCCTTCGTCGTCGGCTCCCATGACGAGTTCGGCGCGGAGACCGCCTCATCGCTCGCGACCCTGCTGGTGGCGAGCGGCGTCCACGTCTCGATCATCCTCGATTCCGAGCAGTCGCTGCGGGAACTCGAGCGCGAAACCCCGGACACCGTGGTGTTCCTGGCCGGCGCCTTTGCCGGCGAGGGCGCGGCGGCGACGCGACTGCGCGACCGCTGCCTCAGCCTGAAGCGCTGCGCCGAGTTTCTCGGCAGCCGCCAGACCCGCCTCTGGGTGGTCGCCCCCGGCGCCACCCGCGACGCGGGCGGCGAGGCGGCGGCGGTCGAGGCCGGCGTCTGGGCCTTCAGCCGGACGCTCGCCAACGAAACGGCCACCCTCGACGTGCGCCGGATCGACCTCGCGCCGACCCTGTCTTCGAAGGACGCCGCCGAGCGGCTGCGCGCCCTGATCCTGTCGGGCACCGACGAGACCGAGATCGTGCTCGACGCCGACGCCACCCGCGTCGTGCGCTTCCATCCCGGCCGCGCCGCAACCACGGCCGGCGAGGCGGCGCCTGCCGCACGGCTGGAGCGTTCCAACACCGGCGGCCTCAACGAGATGGTCTGGGGTCCGGCCGAGCGCGCCGCCCCCGGTCCCGGCGAGGTCGAGATCGCGGTGGCGGCCACCGGCCTCAACTTCCGCGACGTGCTCTGGGCGCTCTCGATGCTCCCGGAGGAAATCCTGGAGGACGGCTTTGCCGGTCCGCGCCTGGGCCTCGAAGTCTCCGGCCAAGTCACCGCGATCGGCCAAGGCGTGGTGGACTTCGCCGTCGGCGATGCCGTCGTCGCCTTCGCCCAGTCGGGCTTTGCCACCCACGTCGTCGTGCCGGAAATGGTCGTCGCGCCGATGCCGGCGGGCCTCGATCCGGCCGCCGCGGCGACCGTGCCGGTCGCGTTCCTCACCGCCTATTACGCGCTCTGCACCTGCGCCCGCCTGCGCAAGGGCGAGTGGCTGCTGGTCCATGGCGGCGCGGGCGGCGTCGGTCTGGCCGCGCTCCAGATCGCCAAGTGGAAGGGCGCACGGGTCATCGCCACCGCCGGCTCACGGGAGAAGCGTGCGCTGGTGGCCGCGCTCGGCGCCGAGCATGTGCTCGATTCGCGCTCGCTCGCCTTCGTGGACGATGTCCGCCGCATCACCGGCGACGGGGTCGACGTGGTGCTCAACTCGCTGTTCGGCGAGATGATGGAGCGCTCGCTCAACTGCCTGCGGCCGTTCGGGCGCTTCGTCGAGCTGGGCAAGCGCGACTACGTCGCCAACACCCATATCGGGCTGCGGCCGTTCCGCCGGAACCTCTCCTACTTCGGCGTCGATCTCGATCAGGTGCTCCAGCACCAGGGCGAGGACGGCGCGCGGATGTTCCGCGAGGTGATGGCGCTGTTCGCGGAAGGGGGCTTACGTCCCCTGCCCTACCAGCCGTTCGCCGCCGACGAGACCTCGGACGCCTTCCGGCTGATGCAGCAATCGGGGCATGTCGGTAAGATCGTCGTGACGCCGCCGGCGCCCGGTTCGGTCGCGCGGGTCCAGCGCAACGCCTTCACGGTGAGCGCCGAGGGCGTTCACCTCGTGACCGGCGGCCTCGGTGGCTTCGGTATCGAGGCGGCCCGCTGGCTCGCGGATCGAGGTGCCAAGCGCATCGTCCTCGTCGGCCGCTCCGGCAAGCCGAACGAGGAGGGCCGCGCGGTCGTCGCCGAACTCGCCGCGCAAGGCGTGCGGGTCGAGACCAAGGCCTGCAACATCACCAGCCGTCGGGCGGTCGAGGCGCTAATCGAGGGCATCGAGGCTCGGGGTGAAAAACTCGCGGGCGTGATCCACGGCGCCATGGTGCTGCAGGACGGCCTGATCTCGGCGATCGAGCCGGAGACGCTCGAAGCAGTGATCGCGCCGAAGGTGATCGGCGCGGGCCATCTCGACGCCGCCACCCGCGGGCGGAAGCTCGACTACTTCGTGCTGTTCTCCTCGGCCACGACCTTCATCGGCAATCCCGGCCAGGGCTCCTATGTCGCCGCCAACGGCTTCATGGAAGGCGTCGCCCGCCAACGCCGCCGCCTCGGCCTGCCCGCGCTCGCGGTCGCCTGGGGTGCCATCGGCGATGTCGGCGTGCTCGCCCGCAACAAGGCGGTGATGGAAACGCTGGCCTCCCGCGTCGGCGTGACACCGATGGACGCCCGCCTCTGTCTCGACCTGATGGCCGAGGCATTGGAGAGCCAGGGCAAGACAAGCGACGAGGGCGTGATCGCCATTGCCGCCATGCACTGGGGCAAGGCCCGCGAACGCCTCGCGACCCTGCGCTCGCCGAGCTATGCCAGCCTCGGCGGCGACCAGCAGGCCGAGTCCGGCACGGTGGCCGCCATCAATATCGGCGCGCTGCTGCGGAGCCAGGATATCGATGCGGTCCGCAAGACGGTCTCCGACGCCATCGTCGAGGACATCGCCCGCATCCTGCGCCTGCCGAAGGACGACATCAGCCGCGTGCGCCAGCTCTCCGAAATTGGCCTCGATTCGCTGATGGGCGTCGAGTTGGGGGCGAGCCTTCAGGAGCGCTTCGCTCTCGACGCGCCGCCCGCGGGCATCTCCTCGGGGCTGACCGTCAACGAGCTGACCGAAACCCTGATCCAGGCGGTGGCGACGCCGGTGGACGAGGCGGCGGGCGTGACCTTGAGTCTCGCCACGAAGCATGTCGGCGATCTCGATGCCGCCACGCTCATGCCGTTCAACGAGCTCGTTGAGAAGAACGTCTCGGACATCAAAGAGATCTTGCCATGACCCAGCCGTCACGCCCGCAGGACGGCCGGGCCGCACTCGCGAGCTTCGTCACCAATCGGCTGGGCCGCACCAATGCGCGGCCCTCCCCCGCTCTCGCCGAGACCAAGGCGCCGGCCAATGATTCGCCGCAGGATTTCGAGAAGCTGACCGGCTACCGGGAGCTGCGCCTGCAGCGCTCGGCCGCCGACCTGATCGGCCTCGGCAACCCGTTCTTCCGGGTGCACGAGACCCGCGCGGGCGCCAACACCCGCATCGAGGGCCAAG
Source organism: Methylorubrum sp. SL192 (assembly GCF_026672325.1). Taxonomy (NCBI): domain Bacteria; kingdom Pseudomonadati; phylum Pseudomonadota; class Alphaproteobacteria; order Hyphomicrobiales; family Methylobacteriaceae; genus Methylorubrum; species Methylorubrum sp. SL192. Next base: position 1,120,093 of record NZ_JAPPQV010000003.1, on the reverse strand, counting down.
CCTTCTCGAACTATTCGTCCTACGACTATCTCGGCCTCAATGGTCACCCGGCGGTGAGCGGTGCGGCGCGCAAGGCGATCGAGGCGTTCGGCACCTCGGCCTCCGCAAGCCGGATCGTGGCGGGCGAGCGGCCCGGCCACCTTAAGCTGGAGCGGGCGCTGGCCACCCATTACGGCACGGAAGCCTGCGTCGTCCTGGTGAGCGGGCACGCCACCAACGTCACCGCCATCGGCGCGATCCTGGAAGCGCCGGACGTGATCTTCCACGACGCGCTGATCCACAACAGCGTGGTGACCGGCGCCCAGCTCTCCGGCGCCCAGCGCCGCTCCTTCGCCCACAACGACCCGGCCTCGCTCGAGAAGCTGCTCGAGGCGACGCGCCACGAGCACCGCCGCGCGCTGATCGTGATCGAGGGCCTCTACAGCATGGACGGCGACGCGCCGGATCTGGCCGCCTTCGTCGAGCTGAAGCGCCGCTACGATTGCTGGCTGATGGTGGACGACGCCCACGGGCTCGGCGTCCTCGGCCGCACCGGCGCGGGGTTGCACGAGCATTGCGGGGTCGATGCCGGCGACGTCGATATCTGGATGGGCACGCTCTCGAAGACGCTGTCATCCTGTGGCGGTTATATCTGCGGTCCTTCGGTGCTGGTCGAGTACCTGAAATGCACCGCGGGCGGCTTCGTCTACAGCGTCGGCATGTCGCCGCCGCTCGCCGCTGCGGCCGAGGCCGCGCTCTCGGTGATGCAGGCCGAGCCCGAGCGGGTGGAGCGCCTGCGCCGCAACGGGAACCAGTTCCTGGCACTGGCCAAGAAGCACGGCCTCAACACCGGCACGAGCCTCGGCCTCGCGGTGATCCCGGTCATCATCGGCGATTCGCTCAAAGCCGTGACGCTGTCCGACCGGCTGTTCAAGCGCGGGATCAACGTGCAGCCGATCATCCATCCGGCGGTGCCGGAGCGCTCCTCCCGCCTACGCTTCTTCATGACCTCCGAGCACACCCCGGAGCAGATCGCGCAAACGGTCGCGACGATGGTGGAAGAGTTGGCCGCGCTCGAAACCGGCGCCACGCTGATCGAGCAGTTGATGGCGCGCCGGGGGGCGTAACCCTCCGCATATCCCATCCATCCCCTCATCCCGAGGTGCCGCCGCGGAGCGGTGGCACCTCGGGATGAGGTTGCGATCGGGATCGCTCTCAGGATCAGCGCCGGGCCAGCCAGATCACATGCCGCGCCCCGCGCTTGCCGCGTGCCCGAGTGCCGACCTCCTCGACCGAAAACCCCGCCTGTGCGAGCCGCCGGCTGAAAGCGGCATCGGGATGCGCTGACCAGACCGCCAGCACGCCGCGGGGGCGCAAAGCCGCGCGCGCGGCACCGAGGCCGGCGGCGTCGTAGAGACGGTCGTTGGCGCTGCGGGTGAGGCCATCGGGGCCGTTATCCACATCGAGCAGGATCGCGTCCCAGACGCCCGGACGCTCGCGGATCACCGCGGCGACGTCGGCTTCACGGATTGAGACCCGCGGGTCATCCAGGCTGCCGCCGGTCAGCTCCGCCATCGGACCACGCGCCCAGGCGAGCACCGCCGGGACGATCTCGGCCACGCTCACCTGCGCCGTGCCCGGCAGAAGGCTCAGGGCGGCGCGCAGGGTGAAGCCCATGCCGTAGCCGCCGATCAGCACGCGCGGCGTCTTCACCCCCGCGATCCGCTCGGCCGAGAGCCGCGCCAGCGCCTCCTCGGAGCCGCTGAGACGGCTGTTCATGAGCTCGTTGCGATCGAGCTGGATCGAGAACTCGCTGCCGCGGCGCATCAGGCGCAAGCTGCCCGCCTCACCGGGGATCGCGGCGGTGTCGAGGTGCTCCCAGGGAATCAATGGCAGTCTCGCGGGCTCGTATGAGGAAAACTGCGCGAGACCGGTCTCGTTCGGACGGCCCCCCGGCACAAACGAAAACGGCGCGGGATGCCCCCGCGCCGCCTCTCTCCATTGGGACGACCGCCCCAAAAAATCACATGCCGAACTGCACCTGCCGGCTGTTGCCCCGCTTCAGGTTGCGGAAGCGGGCCATCGCCCAGAGCGGGAAGAACTTCGGGTAGCCGTGGTAGCGCAGGTAGAACACCCGCGGGAAGCCGGTCGCGGTGTAGCGCTCCTCGCTCCACAGCCCGTCCTGCCCCTGCGTGCGCACGAGGTAGTTGACGCCGCGGGCGACCGCCGGATCATCGACCTCGCCCGCCGCCATCAGCGCGAGCAGGGCCCAGGCCGTCTGCGAGGCGGTCGAGTAGCCCGGCTCGAATTCGGGGTTGAGCTTGTAGGAGGAGGCATCCTCGCCCCAGCCGCCATCCGGGTTCTGGATGCGGATGAGCCACGCCACCGCCTTGCGGATCTCAGGTGACTGCGGATCGACCCCGGCGGCGTTGAGCGCGCACAGCACCGACCACGTGCCGTAGATGAAGTTCATGCCCCAGCGGCCGTACCAGCTCCCGTCCTTCTCCTGGTCGTTGAGCAGGTAGGTCACGCCGCGGTCGAGCGCCCGGCTGGTCGCGCGGGTCTCGCCGAGCTGCGACAGCATCGAGACGACGCGGGCGGTCACGTCCGCGGTCGGCGGATCGAGCAGCGCGCCGTGATCCGAGAACGGGATGTGGTTGAGATAGTGGTGGTTGTTGTCGGCATCGAACGCCGCCCAGCCGCCATCGGCGCTCTGAAGCCCCTCGACCCACTCGCGGGCACGGGCGATCGACTCCGAATAGTCCGGCATGCCGCTGACCAGCCCGTGCTGACGCTGGGCGCGATCCATCGCCATCACGACGACGGCGGTGTCGTCGAGGTCGGGATAGTGCGGGTTGGCGTACTGGAACGCCCAGCCGCCGGGGCGCACGTTGGGCTTGGTCTCGGCCCAGTCGCCCTTGATGTCGAGAATCTGGAGCGGCTTCAGCCAATCGAGGCCGGCGCGGGCATTGGCCTCCGCCTGATGGCCGCCGGCTTCGAGCATGGCGTGGCTGTTCAGCGCCGTATCCCAGACCGGGGACAGGCAGGGCTGGACATAGGCCTCGTCCTCCTTCTCGGCGACGAGCTTCTCGATGGCTTCCAGCGCGATCTTCACCTGCGGGTGCTCGGGCGGATAGCCCAGCACCTCGTACATCAGCACCGAGTTGACCATGGCCGGGAAGATGGCGCCGAGGCCGTCCTCGCCGTTCAGCCGCTCGGAGACCCAGGCGACCGCCTTGTCGATGGCGCGCTGGCGCGGCACCTTCGGGAAGTGGTCCTGCGTCTTCTGCAGCACGCGGTCGATGCCGCCGAAGATCGGCGTCCACGGCCAGGTGGCGTGGGGCGAGCCCGGCCAGGTCCGCACCGAATCGGGCGGCGTCACGAACAATTCGGCCACGCCGACGCCGCGCGGGTTCTTCGCCCGCGGCTTCTTGGCCTGGATCACGAACAGCGGCACCATGGTGCAGCGGGCCCAGTAGGACACCTTATCGAGGTGGAACGGGAACCACTTCGGCAGGTGCATCACCTCCACCGGCATCACCGGCACCGCCGCCCACGGCACTTCGCCGTAGAGCGCGAGCAGGATGCGGGTGAAGACGTTGGCGTTGGCCGCGCCCCCGCGCTGGAGGATCGCCTTGCGCACCGCGCGCATGTGCGGCGCCTCGATGTCGTCGCCGATCATCTTGAGGGCGAAGTAGGCCTTTACCGACGCGCTCATGTCGAACGGGCCGTCATGCACCAGCGCCCAGCCGCCATGTACCTTCGACTGGGTGCGGCGCAGGTAGTTGCCGATCTTGGCCTCGAGCCCAGGCCGCGGCTCAGTCCCGCGGAACTGGTGGAACAGGATGTACTCGGAGGGGATGGTCGCATCCGCCTCGAGCTCGAAGCAGATGTGCCCATCCGCCTGCGTCATCTCGGTGAGGGCGCGGGTGGCGCTCTGGACGCCACGCTCCACGTCGTCGAGGGACACGTCGCGGGTCTTGGGACGCTGCAGCGTCTCGACCTTGCTTACGGCCGCCTCACGCATCGTTCTTGCCTCGTTCGACTGTCTCGATGCCGTCGTCATATCCTTCAAGCAACTCCCTGTGCCTGTGCCCGTCCGCACATCCCGGTGCGGAACAGGGCTTGCGCGGCGTTTGTGCCGGATCGGATCGCGCCCTCGATGGTCGAGGGCAGCCCCGTCTCCGTCCAATCACCGGCGAGAACCAGATTCCGGTAGCGCGTCGCCGCGCCGGGGCGGCGCGCAGCTTCCGCGGGCGTGGCCGCGAACGTCGCACGCTTTTCCTTGACGATCTGCCAGCTGGGCAAATCCCGTGCAAGACCGTTGAGATCCGCGATCTCGGTCCAGATGCGGCGCGCGAGATCCTCGCGGCCCTCCTCCAGCAGCCGGTCGGCGCCGCTGATGGTGACGGAGAAACGGTCCGGATAGGCGAACAGCCACTCGGTCAGGCCGCCGACGACGCCGAGCATCAGCGGAGCGCCCTCGGGCGGGCGCACGGCGAAATGCGCGTTGACGATCGAGCGGAATTCCTGCGGCGCGGGCGTGCCGGGCAGGAGTTCGCTCGCCACCCAGGGCGGCAGAGCCATGACCACCGCGTCGTCGGGACCGATCACCGTCGGCTCGTCGGTGAAGTCCAGGCGCTCGATGCGGCCCTGGCCGAGCGTCAGCGCTCGCAGCCGCCGGCCGTAGCGGATCTCGGCGCCGCGGCTCTGGAGGTAGCGCAGGGCCGGATCGACGAAGGCGGTGGACAGGCCCTCGACGGCGATGAGCGGCCGACAGGCACGCCCGCCCCCCCCGAAGGTCTCGCGCAGGATGGTGGCAGCGAGCCCGACATCGCTCTCGCGCGGCTCGGTGTTGAGCGCAGCGAGCAGGACCGGGTGCCAGAGCCGCTCGTAGAGCGGCCCCTCGCAGGACATCTTCTCGCCGATCGTGCCGCTCTGGCCCGGCTTGTTGCCGGAGGCGGCCATCAGCAGGGAGACCGGCGCGAGGTAGTCGCGCGCGCGGGTGCCTGGCACGCGCCGGCCGGCCCGCAGCACCCACCACGGCAAACGGCCCTCGTTCGGGCGCAGGGTCCAGCGCTCGCCGGTACGAATGTCGGCGAAGTCATAGACCGCCTCGTCCGGCCCGGTCAGGGCGTTGGCCGGCGCACCGATGAGGCGCATGAAGTCGAGGGACGAGCGGTTGCCCGACAGGAGCAGGTGGTTGCCGTTGTCGATAGTCAGCCCGAGCGAGGGGTCGTAGTAGGAGCGGCAGCGCCCACCCGCCTGCTTGGCGGCTTCGTGCAGCACCACGCGGCTGCCGGCCTCCGCCAGCGAGGCCGCCGCCGAGAGGCCGGCGAGCCCGGCGCCGACAACGTGAACCGTACCCGTCATCACAGAATCCCGTGGCGCAAAGCGACGAGGAGAAGGGGGAGCTTGCCCGGCTTCACCCGCGCCCGCGGGGCCGCCCAGCCGCGCTTGACCACGGCGTCGAGGTAGAGCCGGTAGGCCGCCGCCATCAGGCGGGCCGCCTTAGTGGCGCGACGCGGGCTGCGCTCGATGATCGCCCAGGTCTGGCGGTAATGCTCCTCCGCTTCCGCGGCGACCGCCGCGCAGACCTCGCCGAGGCGCGGATGCGCCAGCGCGCTCTGCGGGGTCGGGTTCATGAGCCCGATCTTGTGGAATTTCTCCATCGGCAGGTAGAGGCGCCCGCGCTCCGCATCCTCATCGATGTCGCGCAGGATGTTGGTGAGCTGGAGCGCCCGGCCCTGGTGCCACGCCAGCCTGATTCCGTCCGCCTCCGGCATGCCGAAGATGCGCACCGAGAGCCGCCCGACGGCGCTCGCGACCCGGTCGCAATAGAGGTCGAGCTTGGCTTCCGACGGGGCGACGATGTCTTCCTCCGCGTCCATCGCCATGCCGTCGATCACGGCCTGGAAGTCCTCGCGCTTGAGGTCGAAGCGGCGCATCGGCTCTTCGAGCGGCTTCACCCGCGCAGGGGGATGGCCGGCATAGAGCGCGTCGATATCGGCGCGCCAGCGGTCGAGTTCGGCCGCACGGACCTCGCGCGGGCCGCCGTCATCGGCGACATCGTCCACGACCCGGCAGAAGGCGTAGACGGCATACATCGCCTCACGCCGTTCCTTCGGCAGCAGGCGCATCGCCGTGTAGAAGGACGAGCCGGCGGCCGGCAGGGCAGCCGCTTCCGGGGTCTCGCCCGGCATCGGGGTGGCGGTGGCGCTCATCGGCCGGCTCCGGCGGGGGCGGGACGGGGCGCACGCGACCGGAACGGGCGGCGCACCAGCGTGGCGGCGATGCCGCCGAGCGCGGTGAGCGCGAAGGCGGCCTTGCCGTGATGGACTTTTTCGCTGAGCGGATCGCGGGTCAGCAGCCCCTTCGTCAGGACGACGGCGAGGCGATGGATCGCGGCGATCTCCAGGCTCAGGCGCAGGTCGTCGATCTGGTTCGGCAGCGGCGCCCCCTCCTCCAAGAGCACCAGGGTGCGCTCGGCGAGTTCGCGGATCACCGCGCGCAGTTGCGGGCTCGCCCGGTCGGCGCCCAGCATCGACACATCGGCGCCGTGCTTCCGCATGACGTCGAGGGGGATGTAGACCCGGTCGAGATCGCGGAAATCCTTGCCGCAATCCTGGAGGTGGTTGAGCACCTGCAGCGCAGCGCAGATCGCGTCGGAGGTCCGGTAGACCCGCGCCGGATCCTCGCCGTGCACGTCGAGCAGGAAGCGCCCGACCGGCATGGCCGAGTAGCGGCAATAGTGGATCAGCTCGTCCCAATCCGCGTAGCGCGACTTGCGCGCATCCATGCGGAAGGCGTCGAGCAGTTCGAGCGCGTGGGTCGGCGGCTGGCGATGGGCCGCGAGTTCGCGCTTGAGCGGCTCGACCGTGGGGTCGGAGCCGCCCTTGCCGGTCAGCGCGTCGGCCAGCGCATCGAGCATCGCGATCTTGCGCTCGGGCGAAAGCCCGGTGTGGTCAGCAACGTCGTCGCCGGCCCGCACGTAGTTGTAGAAGGCGAGGATCGCGCCGCGGTAGCGCGGGTGGATCAGGTGCGAGGCGACGGGAAAGTTCTCGTCGTGCTGGCCCTTGCCGGTGCGGGCGTCGCTGGCGGTCTGAAGCGCGGCGCTCATTTCATGTACCCCGCCTGTCGGAACCACGCGATGGCATCCTCAAGGCCCCGGCGGTAGGGCCGCGCGGAATAGCCGAGTTCCGCCCGTGCCTTGGCGTCGGAGAAGAACATCCGGTACTTCGACATGCGCACGCCGTCGATGGTGGCCAGCGGCGCCTTGCCGGTCACCCGCGCGATCTGCTCGGAGATGAAAGCGATCGGGTAGATCACCGCGTAGGGCAGCCGCGTCGTCGGCGCCTTGCGGCCGACGATGGCGGCGATGTCGGCGAGCATTTGTGCCAGCATCACGTCCTCGCCGCCGAGGATGTAGTGCTCGCCGATCCGGCCCTTGCGCAGGGCCAGGAGATGGCCCGCCGCCACGTCGTCGACATGGGCGAGGTTGAGGCCGGTATCGACGAAGGCCGGAATCTTGCCCTGCGCCGCGTCGAGGATGATGCGGCCGGTCGGCGTCGGCTTCACGTCGCGGGGGCCGATCGGCGTCGAGGGGTTCACGATGACGGCGGGCAGGCCGTCACGGGCCACCATCTCGTCGACCACGCGCTCGGCCACGACCTTGCTGCGCTTGTAAGCGCCGATGGCGGTCTCCGGCGTCAGCGGACGGGTCTCGTCGGCGGGGGTGCCGTCGTCGTGCGGTTTGATAGTGGCGACGCTCGACGTGTAGACGATCCGTTCCACGCCGGCCTTGAGCGCCTCCTCCATCAGGATGCGCGTGCCGTCGCGGTTGGTGCGGACGATCTCCTCCATGTCCGGCGCCCAGAGCCGGTAATCGGCCGCGGCGTGGACGAGGTAGCGCTGGCCGCGCATGGCGCTCGCCACCGCTGCCCGGTCGCGCATGTCGGCCTCGACGATCTCGACATCGGGCCAGATCAGGTTGGTGCGGGGCGAGGAGGCACGCACGGTGATGCGCACGCGGAAGCCGGCCGCGCGGAAGACGTCCACCAGGGCGGCTCCGAGGAAGCCGCTGGCACCGGTGATCAACACCGGCCCCGCTGGAAACGGGCCGCTTTGGGTCGGCTCTGTCATCGTGCTCGCGTGATTCACGGGTGGTCTCGCCCATCGGTCCTGGGACCAGCGGGCAAAGGGAAACGCCGCTCCGTCAACGCACCCGATTCAGGGCCCGACGGCGCGGCGCTTGTCTCACTGATGAGGCGGTGCAGCAAGCACCGCGCTTCTCAACCTCAAGCGCGGGGCGAGGCGCTCTTCAGGCAATGGCCTTCGAGCACCCGAACCCTCAAGCCAGACGCAGGCGCCCGGTCCGGCTGCCCTTCTTCTGGTCCGGCAGCGCGGCGCGGATGACCTTGAGGATGCCCTCGGCGTCGAGCCCGGCCTCGGCGTACATCTTCTCCGGCTTGTCGTGGTCCTGGTAGCTGTCCGGCAGCGTCAGCGTGCGGACCCGGACCCGGCCGGTATCGAGCACGCCGCGCTCGGCCAGCAGGTGCAGCACCATCGCCCCAAAGCCGCCGACCGAGCCTTCCTCCACCGTCACCAGAACCTCGTGGCTCATCGCCAGATCGACGATCAGCTCGGCATCGAGCGGCTTGGCAAAGCGCGCATCCGCCACCGTCGCTGCGACACCCTCGGCCTCCAGCGCGTCGGCCGCCTTCAGCGCCTCCGACAACCGCGTGCCGAGCGAGAGCAGCGCCACCCGCGCCCCTTCCGGACGCCGCACCACGCGGCCGCGGCCGATCGCCAGCGGCACGCCCGTCTCCGGCAACTCGATGCCGACCCCCTCGCCGCGCGGGTAGCGCAGCGCGATCGGGCCCGAATCGTGCGCGTGGCAGGTCGCCACCATGTGCACCAGCTCGGCCTCGTCGGCCGCCGCCATCACCGTCATGTTCGGCAGGCAGCAGAGATAGGCCAGATCGAACGCGCCCGCATGCGTGGCGCCGTCGGCGCCGACGAGACCCGCCCGGTCGAGGCAGAACCGCACCGGCAGGTTCTGCAAGGCCACATCGTGCACGACCTGATCGTAGGCCCGCTGCAGGAAGGTCGAGTAGATCGCCACGAACGGCTTGTAGCCCTCGGTGGCCAAGCCTCCGGCAAAGGTTACCGCGTGCTGCTCGGCGATGCCGACGTCGAAGGTCCGGTCGGGATGCGCCTTGCCGAACAGGTCGATCCCGGTGCCGCCGGGCATCGCCGCGGTGATTGCCACCACCTTCGGGTCGGCATCGGCCGCCTTGATCAGGCTCTCGCCGAACACGCGGGTATAGGCCGGGGCGTTGGCCTTGGCCTTGGCCTGCACGCCCGAAACCACGTCGAACTTGACCACGCCGTGGTAGCGATCGGCGGATGCCTCGGCCGGCGCGTAGCCCTTGCCCTTCTGCGTGACGACATGGAGCAGGATCGGGCCCTGATCCGAATCGCGCACGTTCTTCAGAACGGGGAGCAGGTGGTCGAGATTGTGCCCATCGACCGGCCCCACATAGTGAAAGCCCATCTCCTCGAACATCGTGCCGCCGCCGACGATCAGCGAGCGGGCATACTCTTCCGCGGCCGCCGCGCGCTGGTAGAGCGCCTTCGGCAGCAGCTTGCCCAGTTGCTTGGCGGTCTCGCGCAGTGAGCGATAGGTGCCGCCGGAGGCGAGCCGGGCGAGGTAGGCCGACATCGCGCCGACGGGGGGCGCGATCGACATGTCGTTGTCGTTGAGGATGACGATCAGGCGCGAGTGCAGCGCGCCGGCATTGTTCATCGCCTCATAGGCCATGCCCGCCGACATCGAGCCGTCGCCGATCACCGCGATCATGTTGCGGCGCTTCGGCGCCGGGCCGCCCTTGGCCTTGGCGTCCGCCTCCTCGAGGTCACGCGCCACGGCCATGCCGAGCGCGGCGGAGATCGAGGTAGAGGAGTGGGCCGCGCCGAAGGGGTCGTACTCGCTTTCCGAACGCTTGGTGAAGCCGGACAGCCCGCCACCCTGGCGCAGCGTGCGGATGCGGTCGCGGCGGCCTGTGAGGATCTTGTGCGGGTAGCACTGGTGTCCGACGTCCCAGACGATGCGGTCGTCGGGGGTGTCGAAGACGTGGTGGAGCGCCACCGTGAGTTCGACCACGCCCAGGCCCGAGCCGAGATGACCGCCGGTGATCGACACGGCGTCGATCATCTCGGCGCGCACGGCGTCGGCCACCCGCTGCAGCTCGCTCTCCGGCAGAAGCCGGAGACGATCCGGCGTCTCAAGACCCTCAAGGATCGTCGTGTCCGCTAGTGCCAAGGCCTTCACCCGTCTCTCAATGCGTTCCCGTCGGCAGGGCAGTTCCTGCAGGGGCACACGTCCGAATTCTCGAACGCGGCCTGCCTTCGGATTTCGCCCGCCTCCCCGGAAACAGCTTTCCCCGGGACATATGAACGATCATTCTAGCGCAAACCGATCACGGGATACCATGATCTTGCTGCAACAGCGGCGCGTCTTTCAGAGGATTCGGCCGCTTCGTCTGCCTTCAGAGTTAAGGCAGCCCCACGATTTCACGCGTGACGCGCCCTCAATTATGGATGAAGGCTGCGTTGATCAACATCTTGCCCACTCATCCCCGAGGCCGCCGCCCGATGCCTATCGCCGCAACGTTACCGGCCACGGTCGCGCTGGCGCTCGCCCTGATCGGTGGGAGCGCGGCCTGGGCGGCGGATGCCGGGAGGCCCCGGCCCGGCGCGGCACGCTGCTCGGACGACGTCCGCTGCCGCCGCCCGCCGGGACCGCCGGACCGTGACATCCGCCCGCTGATCGATCCGCTCGGGCGCCCCTGCGGCTTCCGCTGGCGCGAGACGCCGTCCGGCCCCCGCCGCGTCCGGGTCTGCTACTAAGCTTGCAATGGCGCTGCGTCCGCTCGCTCTGGCCCTTCTCCTTGTCGTCGTCCCGCACGCGGCTTTGTCCCAAGCCCTGCTGGAGCCCCAGGCTCTGCCGGAGGCGCCGGCCTGCCGCGCCCTGTTCGCGGACGGCCGGGCGCCGACGCTCACCAACCCGAAGCTCGCCGACCGAGCCGTCCCGCTCTGCTTCGAGGCCTTCGCCGTGCTCCATTCGGGCGTGTCGCGCACGCCGCTCTACGCCGCCGAGCGGCTGACGCGCCGGAGCGTGTCCGCCGCCCGAAGGGTCGAGCGGGCCGACGCCTTCCACGACGAGGACCGGCTGCCCGAGGACGACCGGGCGAGCCTCGCCGACTACCTGCGGAGCGGCTACGACCGCGGCCATCTGGCCCCGGCCGGCGACATGCCGAGCGCGGTCGCCCAGGCCGAATCCTTCAGCCTCGCCAACATCGTGCCGCAGAACCGGGCGGTGAACCGCGGCCTGTGGGCGGCGATCGAGGAAAGCGTGCGCCGGCTCGCCAGCGAGCGCGGCGAGATCTTCGTCGTGACCGGCCCGATCTTCGAGGGCCACTCGGTCGGCGCGATCAAGGGGCGGGTGCTGGTGCCGACCCAGATGTTCAAGGCGATCTACGATCCGCGCACCGGCGAGGCCGGGGCCTATCTCGTGCCGAACGCGGCGGGCGCGGAGTGGCGCGCGGTCTCGCTCGCGACCCTGCGGGAGACGGCGGGGCTCGACGTGTTCCCGGCTTTGCCCGAGGCGAGCAAGGCCAAGGCGATGGCGCTGCCCGAGCCGCAGGAATTCTCCCGCGGCGGCCCGGAATCCTTCGCCGACTTCCTCAAGCAACTGGCCATCGATGTCCTGCGCCGGCTCTGGCGCGAGCTGATGCGCGCGATCTTCTGAGGAGCTCCCGATGCCTCGCCGCAAAGCCGATCCTGCCCTCCCCTTCCGCCCCTTCGCGGAGGATGCCGGCGTCCAGACCTTCGCCGGCTTCTCCATCGAGAACGGCACGCGCCGCATTGCCCTGCATGGCAGCCTCGACCTCACCCGCGACCGGGCGGGGTTGAAGCGTGCGAGGGCGTTGAAGAGCCTGCTCGATGCGGTGGTTGCCACCCTCGAAGCGGAGGATCTGCCCGATGCCGTGCCCGAGGAGCCGGAGACGGCCGAGCCGGTGCGCAACCCTTTCGCCTGAGGCGCACCGCCCTCATATCAGGATCGGTATCCGACCGTCGCCTATCCGGCCTTCGCCTTGCCCCTGCCGGGCGGCCCTGATACTCGAACACGAAATTCTTCATCCGCGAGCGGACGGCGCCCCGCGCGGCATGGCTCGAGCATCTTGGCTCGACAGAGCCAGCCTCGCGCGAGAGGCCACGCATCCGCGAGCGCCGGCCCGACCGGCTTCCACGCTTCACGCAGGACGAACGCACATGGCCCGCGAATTCATCTACCACATGCGGGGTCTGACCAAGACCTATGTCGGGGGCAAGAAGGTCCTCGAGAACGTCAACCTGTCGTTCTATCCCGACGCCAAGATCGGTGTGCTCGGCATCAACGGCGCCGGCAAGTCGACGCTGCTCAAGATCATGGCCGGCATCGACAAGGATTGGACCGGCGAGGGCTTCGTCGCGCAGGGCGCGCGCGTCGGCTACCTGCCGCAGGAGCCGCAGCTCGATCCGAACAAGTCGGTGCGCGAGAACATCATGGAGGGCGTGGCCGAGAAGCAGGCGCTGCTCGACCGCTACAACGAACTCGCGATGAACTATTCCGAGGAGACGGCGGACGAGATGACCGCCCTCCAGGACCAGATCGAGGCCCAGAACCTCTGGGAGCTCGATTCGAAGGTCGATCAGGCGATGGAAGCGCTCGGCTGCCCGAGCGACGAGCAGCCGGTCGCGACCCTCTCGGGCGGCGAGCGCCGCCGCGTCGCGCTGTGCAAGCTGCTGCTGTGGGAGCCGGAACTGCTGCTCCTCGACGAGCCGACCAACCACCTCGACGCCGAGACGGTGAACTGGCTGGAGGGCCACCTCAAGCAGTATCCGGGCGCGATCCTGATCGTGACCCACGACCGCTACTTCCTCGACAACGTCACCGGCTGGATCCTCGAACTCGACCGCGGCCGGGGCATCCCCTACGAGGGCAACTACTCCGCTTGGCTGGTGCAGAAGCAGAAGCGCCTGGAGCAGGAGGGCCGCGAGGACATGGCCCGCCAGCGCTCGATCGCCCGCGAGCAGGAGTGGATCTCGGCTTCGCCCAAGGCGCGGCAGTCGAAGTCGAAGGCGCGTATCACCCGCTACGAGGAGTTGGTCGCCAAGCAGAACAACAAGGTCGACGCGGCGGCGCAGATCGTCATCCCGATTGACGAGCGGCTCGGGCAGAACGTCATCGAGTTCGAACACCTCAACAAGGCCTTCGGCGACCGCCTGCTGATCGAGGATCTGTCGTTCAAGCTGCCGCCGGGCGGCATCGTCGGCGTCATCGGCCCGAACGGCGCCGGCAAGACCACACTGTTCAAGATGATCACCGGCCAGGAGAAGCCCGATGGCGGGCGGATCGAGGTCGGCGAGACGGTCAGGCTCGGCTATGTCGACCAATCGCGCGACGCGCTCGATCCCAACGCCACGGTCTGGCAGGAGATCTCGGGCGGCAACGACATCATCTACTTCAACAAGCGCGAGATCAATTCGCGCGCCTATTGCGCGGCCTTCGCCTTCAAGGGCGGCGACCAGCAGAAGAAGGTCGGCACGCTCTCGGGCGGTGAGCGCAACCGCGTGCATCTGGCCCGCACGCTCAAGGGCGGCGCCAACGTGCTGCTGCTCGACGAGCCGACCAACGACCTCGACATGGAGACCCTGCGCGCCCTTGAGGACGCGCTGGAGGATTATGCGGGCTGCGCCGTCATCATCAGCCACGATCGCTGGTTCCTGAACCGCATCGCGACTCACATCCTCGCCTTCGAGGGCGACAGCCATGTCGAGTGGTTCGAGGGCAACTTCTCGGATTACGAGACGGACAAGAAGCGCCGTCTCGGGATCGAGTCGATCATCCCGAAGAAGCTGAAGTACAAGAAGTTTTCGCGCTGATCGCCGGATACGGGTCTCCGCCTGATCAGAGCGGAGGCCCGTATCAGCCGAGCCCGCGCGGCACTTGAGCGACAGCCAAATCCGCCATCCCGAAGGGGTCAAACGGATTTGGTATGCGTGTCACTCACACGACTTCCGCTCTCCTCCCCTCCGCCTCATCCTGAGGTGCCCGCGTCAGCGGGCCTCGAAGGATCCTCCAGATCGGTCGCGATCCCTGGAAGACCCTTCGAGGCCGCTTCGCGGCACCTCAGGGTGAGATGGATAGGTGGGTGGACGGGGGTGAACCCCTCACCACCACGCCTGCCCGGCCCCGAGCGGCGGTAGGCCGAGATGGGCTGCGACCGAGGCGCCCATATCGGCAAAGCTCTCCCGGCGGCCGAGCGCGCGCGGCGCCAGCCCCGGCCCGAAGGCCAGCACCGGCACCTGCTCGCGGGTGTGCTCCGTGCCGGTCCAGGTCGGGTCGTTGCCGTGGTCTGCGGTGATCACGCAGAGGTCGCCGGGCTTCAGCACCGCGTGGATCTCGGGCAGGCGCGCGTCGAAGGCTTCCAGTTCGGCGGCGTAGCCCGGCACGTCGCGGCGGTGGCCGTGCTCGGTGTCGAAATCCACGAGGTTGAGAAAGACGAAGCCGCCCTCCGGCAATCCGGCGAAGGCGTCGAGCGCCGCGTCGAGGCAGGCGGCGTTGCCGGCGGGCTTGATCTCGCGGCCGGTGGCGCGGTGGGCGAAGATGTCGCCGATCTTGCCGACACTCACAACCGCGCGGCCCGCAGTCTCCAGCCCGTCCAGCAGCGTCCCGGCGGGGGGCGCCACGGAAAAGTCCTTGCGGTGGCTGGTGCGGCGGAAGCCTTCCGCCGGGCTGCCGAGGAAGGGCCGGGCGATGACCCGGCCGACGCGGTAGGGATCGCAGACCTCGCGGGCGATCCGGCAGGTCTCGTAGAGCCGCTCCAGTCCGAACGTCTCCTCGTGGGCGGCGATCTGGAACACGCTGTCGGCCGAGGTGTAGCAGATCGGCTTGCCCGTCCGGACATGCTCGGCCCCAAGCGCCTCGATGATCGCGGTGCCGGAGGCGTGGCAATCGCCGAGGATACCCGGCAGCCCTGCCCGTTCAACCAGCGCCGCCGTCAGCTCCGCCGGGAAGGCGGGCTGCGTATCGGGGAAGTGGCCCCAGGCCTCCCGCACCGGCACGCCTGCGATCTCCCAATGGCCTGACGGGGTGTCCTTACCCGCGGCGGTCTCGACGGCGTGGCCCCAGAGCGCCCGCACGGGTCCGTCGGGCGCAAGCCCTGGCGGGACGCGCCCGGTGGCGCCTTCGCAGGCCAGCCCGAGGCCGAGCGCGGCGAGGTTCGGCAAGCGCAGGGGCCCGGCGCGCACGCCCGGCCGGTCGCCGCGTCCGGCGGCGCAGGCCTCCGCGATATGGCCGACCGTGTCGGAGCCGGCATCGCCGTAGCGGTCGGCGTCCGGAGCGCCGCCGATGCCGACGGAATCGAGGACGATGAGGAGGGCGCGGGCCATGGCTCAGGCCGGCTCGATCTCGGCGGTGGTCGCGGCATCCATCTCGAAGGCCGCCGCGAACAGGGTGCGGGTGTAATCGGTCTTGGGCGCCGCAAAGATCTCTTCGGCCGGGCCCTCCTCGACCACCTGGCCGTGCTGCATCACCATGACGTAGTTCGAGAGTGCGCGGACCACCTTGAGGTCGTGGCTGATGAACAGGTAGGCGATGCCGCGCTCGCGCTGGAGGTCGCGCAGCAGCGTCACGATCTGCGCCTGCACCGAGCGATCGAGCGCCGAAGTCGGCTCGTCGAGGACGACGAAGCGGGGCTTCAGGACGATGGCGCGGGCAATAGCGATGCGCTGGCGCTGGCCACCGGAGAATTCGTGCGGGTAGCGGTCCATCGCCGCCGGATCGAGCCCGACATCGGTGAGCGCCTTCGCCACCAGGGCGCGGCGCTCGTCGCCGCCCTTCACCAGCCCCTGCACGGCCAACCCCTCGGCCACGATGTCGCCGACCGACATGCGCGGCGAGAGCGAGCCGTAGGGGTCTTGGAAGACCACCTGCATGTCCTTGCGCAGGGGCCGCATCAGGGCAGGACCGCGCGCCTCGATGCGCTGCCCGAGGAACACGATCGGCCCCTCGGATTCGGTGAGCCGCAAGAGCGCGAGGCCGAGCGTGGTCTTGCCCGAGCCGGACTCGCCGACGACGCCGACCGTCTCGCCGGCCCGCACCCTGAGCCGTACCCCATCGACCGCCTTGACGTGGCCGACGGTGCGCCGGAGCAGCCCCGCCTTGAGGGGGAACCACACCTTGAGCGGCCCGGCCTCGACCAGCTCTTCGGCGTGATCGGGCACGGGGTTCGCCCGGCCGGTGGGCTCGGCGGCCAGGAGCCGCTGCGTGTATTCGTGCTGGGGCCGGGTGAAGACCCGATCGACCGGACCCGCCTCGACGATCCGGCCGGCGAGCATCACGCAGACTGAGGTGGCGATGCGTCGGACGATGCCGAGATCGTGGGTGATGAACAGCATCGCCATGCCGAGCCGCTTCTGCAGGTCGGCCAGCAGCGCGAGAATCTGCGCCTGCACGGTGACGTCGAGGGCGGTGGTCGGCTCGTCGGCCACCAGCAGGTCGGGCTCGCAGGCGAGCGCCATCGCGATCATGACGCGCTGGCGCTGACCACCGGACAATTCGTGCGGATAGGCGCCGAGCCGCCGCTCGGCGTCGCGGATGCCGACGAGATCCATGAGTTCGAGGATGCGGGCCCGCGCCGCCTTGCCCTTCAGGCCGCGGTGGATCTCCAGCACCTCGCCGATCTGCCGCTGGATGGAGTGGAGCGGGTTGAGCGAGGTCATCGGCTCCTGGAACACCATGGTGATGTCCGCGCCGCGCACCGCCCGCATCTCGCGCTCGGGCAGCGTGAGCAGGTCGCGCCCCTTGAACAGGATTTTTCCGCCCGGATGGTGTGCCGCTCCGTCGAGCAGGCGAAGGATCGACAGGGCGGTGACCGATTTGCCGGAGCCGGATTCGCCGACCAGCGCCAGGGTCTCGCCCCGCTCGATGGCGAAGCTGACGCGGTCCACCGCGCGGGTCTCGCGCGTCCCGGAGCGGAAGGCGACCGAGAGATCCTCGACGGTCAGCAGCGTATCGGACATCGAACCCCGGCGAACGAAAAACGGCCCGCCGCGATCCGGTGTCGGAGCGGCGGGCCGAGGGGTTATAGCGCGCGGGGCCGGCCGCGCGAATCGTCTTCGCGTCGCGCTACTGCGCCAGCCCGACCTGCACGAGGTTGTCGCTGAAGGTCGGCGAGTGGCCCATGCCGCCATAGGTCGAGGCGCTGATGACGTTCACCGCCCCGTCGCGGTTGAGCGAGTGCCAGTAGCCGAGCGAGGCGATCACCAGCCCCGGCGGCACCTCCTCGGTCACCCGCGCCTGCCCGTGGAAGGCGCCGCGATCGTTGAACACCCGCACCAGCGCGCCCTCGCCGATCTCGCGGCTCTGCGCGTCGGCCGGGTTGATCAGGATCGTCTGCTCCCCCTGCGCGCGGACCTTGTGCGCCTCGTTGGCGTATTGCGAGTTGAGGAAGCCGTGGCTCTTGGGCGAGACGATGTTGAGCGGGTAGCGCTCGGCCTGGGCCGGATTCGTCTCCGGCCGCTCGTTGGCCGGCACGTAGCCCGGCAGTGGATCGAGGGCCTCGCCGCCCTGGAACTGCTCGTACATCTGCCGGAAGGGCGGCGCGACGAAGTTGCCGCTCGTGACCGCGGCCTCCGAGTAGAACTCGCACTTGCCGGACGGCGTCGGGAAGTTGCCCTCGGCATGCGGCGTGCGCGTGTCCGGATCGCCGATGTTCAGGCGGTACCAGCCGTGCTGGCGGAAATGGTCCATGCCGATGCCGCCGAGCTTCGGGCTCTCCCAATCGAGGTACCATTCCATGAGCTCGGTCTCGCTCATGGAGAACTGGGGCTCGGTGAAGCCGAAGGTCTTGGCCAGCCGCCGGAACAGCTCGGCGTTCGAGACCGTCTCGCCCGGCGGCTCGATCGCCTTCTGGTTCAGGGTGAAGAAGAAGTGCCCCCAGGAGAACATCATGTCGTCGTGCTCGGCCGCCATGGTGGCGGGGAGCAGGATGTCGGCGTAGCGGGCGGTGTCGGTGACGAAATGCTCGCTGACGACCGTGAAAAGGTCCTCGCGGGCGAGCCCGCGCTTGATCTTGGCGGTCTCGGTCGAGTTCGAGACCGGGTTGGCGTTGTAGACCATCAGGGCGTGGATGCCGGGCTCGATCCCCGCCTCACCGGTGAGCACCTCGCCGAGCTTGAGCACGTTGAGCACGCGCGTGCCCTCCGGGATCAGGTCCGGCCGGCAGACCCGGTCCCAATGCACCGGGAACTCCCACAGCGGCATCTGGTAGACGCCGCCGCCCGGATCCTTCCAAGACCCTGTCAGAGCGGGCAGCGAGAAGATCGCCCGCAGCGCCTGGGCACCGCCGGCACTCCGCTCCACCGCCACGCCGGGCCGCAGCGCCGCGTTGCGGGTGGTGGCGTATTCGCGCGCAAGCTGCCGGATGTCGTCGGCCGGGATGCCGCAGATCTCGGCGGCGTATTCCGGCGTGAAGGCCTGCGCCCGTTCCTTCAGTGCCTCGAAGCCGACCGTGTGGCGGGCGATGTAGTCGTCGTCGGTCAGGCCCTCTTCGATGATGACGTGGATCATCGCCATGGCGAGCGCGCCGTCGGTGCCGGGCTTCGGCATCAGGTGCCAGTCGGCCTGGGCGGCGGTGCGCGAGCGGTAGGGGTCGATCACGATGACGCGGGCGCCGTGGCGCTGCGCCTCCTTCACCACGTGCCAGTGGTGGATGTTGGTCGAGACCGAGTTGCAGCCCCAGATCACAATGAGCTTCGACTGCGCGAAGCTCATCGGGTCGGTGCCGTTGGTCGGGCCGACGGTCAGCAGCCACGCGGTGCAGGAGCCCGAGCCGCAGAACGTCTTCTCGGCAACCGTCGCGCCGAGCCGGTTGAAGAAGGCGTCGCCGACGGTGAGCCCCTGCACCACGCCCTCGTTACCGAGATAGTTGTAGGGAAGGATCGCCTCCGCCCCGTGCGTCTCGATGATGCCGGTGAAGCGGCGGTGGATCTCGGCGAGCGCCTCATCCCAGGTGATCCGCTCGAACTGGCCGCTGCCCTTCGGGCCGGTCCGGCGCATCGGGTAGAGGATGCGGTCGGGGTTGTAATGGTGGCGGTCGAAGTCCTTGAGCTTGCCGCAGAGCGCGCCGCGGGTCATCGGATGATCCGGATTGCCGCGCACGTCGATCAGCCGCCCGTTCTCGACGGTGTAGATCATCGAACAGGTGTCGGGGCAGTCGTGCGGGCAGGCGCCCAGCCGGGTGACGGCTTCGAAAACGGACTTTGCAGCCGCCTCGGCATCGATCTCCGAGATGCGCTCTTCGAGCATCGTGTTCCTCCTCGTGAGGCCGGATCTTGGCGTCCGGCTCTTGCAAGCATCGAGCCTAGCGTGGGGAACTCCAGAAAAATAGTGCGATTCTTAGAACGCTACTAAGGTACAACCCCCTCGCGAAGCGTCGAACCCGGCACAATGATGCTCCTCAGCGAGGCAGAACCTGCCGCGGAAGCGGGCAGCCATCCCCTTCCCGGACCGGCGCCCTAAATCAGCCGCCGTGTCTCGTCTCGCCCTCGTTCTTCTGCCGGCCGCCCTCGCCGTGCTCGCCGGTCCCTCGCGTGCGGCCCCCTCGCCCGAGAGCGAGACGGTGGAGCAGGCGCTCTGCCGTCTGATCGAGGACTCGGCCAAGGCACGGAAGCTGCCGGTACCGTTCCTGACGCGTCTGATCTGGCGCGAGAGCGCGTTTCGCGTCGGCGTGGTGAGCCCGGCCGGCGCACAGGGCGTGGCGCAGTTCATGCCGGGCACGGCCAAGGATCGCGGGCTGACGGATCCGTTCGACCCCGAACAGGCGATCCCGCACGCGGCGCATTTCCTGGCCGACCTCAAGCGGCAGTTCGGCAATCTTGGCCTCGCCGCGGCGGCCTATAACGGCGGGCCGGGGCGGGTCTCGGCCTGGCTCGCCGGGAGCGGCGGCCTGCCCGCCGAGACGCGGGCCTACGTCATCGGCATCACCGGCCGCCCGGCGGAGGATTGGCGGCCGAACGCCAATGTCGAGATGCCGGAGGGAGCCGATCCGTCGGGGAAGAAGCCCGAGGGCAAGAAGGCCGAGGGACAACCCGAGGACAAGCCGCCCCCGCCGGAGGCCGAGACGCAGAGCTGCCTTCAGGTCACCGCCGCCCTGCGCATCCCGTCGCGCGGGGACCGCTTCGCCCTGTCCGTCGAGGGAGGCCCGGCCGCGCCCTGGGGCGTGCAGCTCGCCGGCAACTTCTCGAAGTCGCTGGCACTCGCGAGCTTCCAGCGGGCGCGGGTCCGCTACACCAGCGTGATCGGCGAGGTGCGGCCGATGATCGTCGGCACCCGCCTGCGCTTTCGCGGCACCCGCACCTTCTACCGGGTGCGCATCCCGGCCGAGAGCCGGAACGCGGCTGACGGCCTCTGCCAGAAGATCCGCGGTGTCGGCGGCGCCTGCATCGTCCTGAGGACATAACTCCCAACGTCGCCACCCCGCGGCCATGAATCCGCCGCGACCGCCGCGTCAATCACGGGTCACATGATCAAGGCATTCGTCTCCCTCGTTTCGTTGGTCTGCCTCGGGCTCACCGCCCTAGGCCTGAGCGGCTGCTCGCCGCTGGCGCTGTTCGATGCGCTCGGGCCGCGCGACAAGGGCGGGCGCCTCGCGATCCGCGACGCGGCCTACGGCGCGGATCCGCGCCAGCGCCTCGACGTGTTCGTGCCGACCGTGCCCGTGGAGCGGGCGCCGGTGCTGGTGTTCTTCTACGGCGGCTCGTGGAACAGCGGCAGCAAGGACGACTACGCCTTCGCCGCGCAGGCCCTGGCCGCACAGGGCTTCGTGACCGTGCTGCCGGATTACCGGCTCTACCCGAAAGTGCGCTTTCCCGACTTCCTGAAGGACGGTGCGGCGGCCATCGCCTGGGTCCGCGACAACATCGCCGCGCAGGGCGGTGATCCCAGTCGGATCGTGCTCGCGGGCCATTCGGCGGGCGCCTACAACGCGGCGATGCTCGGGCTCGACCCCGAATATCTGCGCCAGGCCGGCGTCGATCCGCGGATCATCCGGGCAGTGGCCGGCCTGTCGGGTCCCTACGACTTCCTGCCCTTCGACCAGAAGACCTCGATCGACGTGTTCGGGCAGGCGCCCGATCCGGAGGCGACGCAGCCGGTCTCCTACGCCGGCGCCCACTCGCCGCCGACCTTCCTCGCCACCGGCGACAAGGATACCGTGGTGCGGCCCCGCAACACGGCGAGCCTCGCCGCACGCCTGCGCGAGGCCCGCGTGCCCGTGCAGGAACGGGTCTACGAGGGCCTCGACCATGCCGACACGCTGCTGTCGCTCTCCGTCAGCTTCCGCCGCAAGGCCCCGGTGCTCGCCGAGATGAGCGCCTTCCTGCACCAGCATGCGGGCGCGCGCCGGCTCACCACGCTGACGATGCACTGAACGCCCGTTCCGCGCTCGCCAAGCCGACGTCGCCCTTAGACCTCCCGCTCCTCCGGGATCGGCCGCGGTCGGCGGTCCGGCCCGATGGCGACGAAGGTGAAGAGGCCTTCCGTGACCTTCATGGTGGCCTCGCCCTCCCGCTCCCGGCGCCAGACCTCGACCTGGATGCGCATCGAGGTGCGGCCCGTCTTCACGATCCAGGCATAGAAGCTCACCTCGTCGCCGACGAAGACCGGGCGGTGGAAGGTCATCGCCTCCGCCGAGATCGTGGCGCAGCGCCCCCGTGCCCGGCGGGCGGCGACGTTGCCGGCGGCCATGTCCATCTGCGCCATCAGCCAGCCGCCGAAGATGTCGCCGGCCGGGTTCGTATCGGTGGGCATCGCCACGGTGCGGATCACCGCCTGCCCACGGTCGGTGGGCTGCACGGGCTCGGCGGAAGGCAGTTCGCTGGTCATCGGAAGGCTTTGCAAATCCTAGGATAAGTTCAAGCCTAACAGGTGGCGTGGCGCCGCCGCCACCGCGCCCGGTGACGGTGCTCGGGACTTGTTTCGCGCTCGCTCCTGCGCCCCTCGTGGGCGCCCCAGCCCCGATCGATCAAATGCGACGGATCGCGTTAACCGATTTTTAACTCGGCGATTGCGGGAACCAGACGGCCGTGAGAGCTTCATTAACGGAAGCTTAACTGCTCGGTCAGGGCCATGCGTATCGCGTTCTCCAAGCTCTGTGTCGTCCGGCCCGCCCTCACGACCCGCCTCCTGGCGGGCCTCGCCCTGGCCGGGGCTCTTCTCATCGCCGCGGCCCCGCGCGCCGAGGCCCAGCCGACCGCCGCGCTGCCCGCCATGAGCCTGTCGGCGGTCACCACCGGACCCGCTCGGCCGATCGCCGCCTGGGCCGAGTTCTGCGAGCGCTATCCCGGCGAATGCGCGGTCGATCGCACCGAGCCCGCCAGCATCACCCTGACCCCGGCGCTGTGGCAGACGATCAACGCGGTCAACCGCCGGATCAACCGGTCGGTGGAAGCGGTGACCGATGGGGACCATTGGCAGGCCGCCGACCGCTGGGATCTCGCCGAGGACGGCCGGGGCGATTGCGAGGACTTCCAGCTCCTGAAGCGCCGCCTGCTGGTCGAGGCCGGCCTGCCGCGCCGGGCGATGCGGATGACCGTGGTCATCGACGAGAAGGGCGAGGGCCACGCGGTCCTCACCCTCATCACCAACCGCGGCGACCTCGTGCTCGACAACAAGACCAACGCGGTCCTGCCCTGGCGCCAGACCGGCTACACCTTCGTCAAGCGCGAGAGCCAGGAGGCGGTGGGCTGGATGGCGCTCGGTCGTGACGCCTCGCCGCTCACGGCGGCCAACCGCTGATCCGGCTCCGCTTCATCGAAAGCGGAACCCTCTCAGCGAGCCCGCCCGGCGCCTGAGCGATGTCCAAATCCGCCATCCCGCAAATCCACCATTCCGCAAATCCGCCATCCCGCAAATCCGCCATCCCGAAGGGATCGATCGGATTGGGGATGAGGGAACTTTCTCAGAAATTTTCCCAGTCCCAAATCGGGACCAGCCCGGATCTGGCGCGTTAGCAGGCTTTAACGGTTCGGCGGCCAAGGTTGATGAGAGGTTTCCGCGAGCGCGTGCCGCCCCGGAAAACCCTGTCACCGCCTCAGGTTCGCCGTCCCAGGGTCCGCTCGTCCCATGCGTCGCGTCCTCCTCGCCAGTCTTACGACCCTTGCGACCCTTGCCGTCCTCGCCACCCTCCCCGCGCGGGCGGAGAGCCCGGAGGGTGCGCGCCACGCGGCGTGGCAAGTCTGTCTCGACGAGGCGTTCGCAGAACAGATCCGCACTACCAGCCGCAGCTTCGCCGCCACCAAAGCGGTCTCCACCTGCCGGGACCGCGAGGAGGCCTATCTCGGCGTGCTCGCCGGATCGCCGCTCCTCGACGGCGACGACGTCACCCGCATCCGCCCCGCCCTCGTCGCCCGCGCCCGCGACCGGCTGATGGGCGAGCGGCGTTTCAGTGCCCTCTGACCCCCTCCGGCATCTCGACCGCTCACGCCAGCATGTAGGCGAGCAGCGAGCGCAGTTGCGCCGGCTTGATCGGCTTGTGGACGAGTTCGGCCCCGGTGGCTTGGGCGCGGGCGGCGATGTCCGCGCCGTGGTCGGCCGTGGTGAGGATCACAGGTGTCACCCAGCCCCGGTTGCGCCGCAGGTAATCCACCACGTCGAGGCCGCAGGCGCCGTTGTCGAGGTGATAGTCGATCACCATCACGTCCGGCCGTGCCAGACCGGCACCGAGGGCAGCCACGACGCCCGCGAGATCGCGAAACACCTGCACCTCGGCATCCCAGTTGCGCAGGAGCCGCTGCAGCGCCTCTGCCGTGGAGGCGTCGTTCTCGATCGCCAGAACCCGCGCGCCCGTCAGCGCCGTCGCCAACGGAGCGAGTGTCACCCGAGGGTCCGGACGCTGGGTGGCGAGCGGCAGGGTGAGGCTCAGCCGCGTGCCGTGGCCGCTGCGGGAATGCAGTTCGATGGCATGCCCCAGGGTCGAGGCCATGCGCTGCACGATCGACAGGCCGAGCCCGAGGCCGATCCCGCCATCGTCGCACTCGCGCGCGCCACGAAAGAACTCCTCGAAGACCAGCCCACGCTCCGCCTCGGGAATGCCGCAGCCGGTATCGACCACGTCGATCCGGCAGAGCTTGTCCCGCCGCCGCGCCGCGATCAGCACGCCGCCGCTCTCGGTGTAGCGGATCGCGTTCGAGACGAGGTTCTGGAGGATGCGCTGGAGCAGGATCCCGTCGGTCTCCACCACGAGGTCGGCGCAGCGGGTGACGAGGCGCAGCTCCTTGCGCTCGGCGAAGGGCCGGAAGCTGGCCTCGATCCCGGCCACGAGGTCGGCGAGCCGCACCGGCTTGATCACGGGGCGCACGATGCCGGCATCGAGCTTCGAGATGTCGATGAGCGCCTTGATCAGGTCTTCGATCGTCTCCAGGCCGCGCTCGACCTGCCGGGCGATCCCCTGCGCTTCCGGCCCCGGCGCGAGGTCGGTCAGCGCGGACAGCGAGAGCCGGGCGGCGTTGAGCGGCTGGAGCAGATCGTGGCTGGCCGCGGCCAGGAAGCGCGTCTTCGAGCGGTTGGCGGTCTCGGCCTCTTCCTTGGCGGCCTGCATCGCCGCGTTCGAGCGCTCTAGGCTGTTCATCAGCGCAGTCAGCTCTTCGGTGCGGGCGCGGACGCGGCCCTCCAGCATGATCGCGGTCTGGAACAGCGAGTAAGCGCCGCCCTGCTGATCCATGGTGCGCTCGACATGGGCCATCAGCGCCGCGTTGATGCGCTCGAGCTTGGCCACGCGATGCGTCAGGGCCTCGATGGTCTGCGGTTCGGAGGGCGGTTCCATCCAGAGGCCTGGGCGGTTCATCGGGCCGTCGTCATGTCGGGATCTTCGCGTCGCGGCGCTCCGGCGCCTCGGCCCGGCCGATGGCGATGCCGGTAAAAGTCTGGTTGAGGTGCATCGAGCGGTACTGCTCGCCATAGGTCTCGAAGCCGACCACGCCATAGCGACGGTACAGGTCGGCGATGCGGTGGCGCACCTGCCGGCTCTCGGCATCGAGCCGGCGAAACACGCAATCGAAGCCGATCACGAGGTCGAGCCCGCCGAGCGAGGCGTCGAGGCTTTCGAGTTCGGCCCGCGTCGCCTCGACGATGTCGCGGGGCTGCGCCAGCGTCAGCACCACGCCCTCGCCGATGGCGCAGAAGAAGGTCATCGAGCCGTCCGGCTCCACCCGGCTGATCGAGCGGCAGTAATATTCCCCGCCGATCTTCACCGCGAGTGGATAGGCGGCAAAGCTCATCGTCGAGAGGTTTTCCGGGTCGAGCCCCACCGCCATGGCGTATTCGCGCGCCGCGGGCTCGGCGTTGAGTTCGGTGACGCGCCGCTCGTCCTCGCGGGCGGCGGTGACCACGAATTTGCGGTTGGTCGGCTCGAAATTGTCGCTCTTGAAGATCCGGATCGGGAAATCGGTCTCGACCAGAAGGATCACCGCCGCCTCGCGGCAGACTTGGCCCTCGTGGATCAGCACCGTGCTGCGGAAGGCGAGGTCGTCGCCGGCCGAGCCGCCGATGAGCGGGATGCCGTCGAGCGCCCAAGCCACCGCCGAGACCACCGTCTCCTCCGCATTGGAGAGCGAGTCGATCAGCGACAGGGCGAAGCGGTGGCCGCTGCCGCCGTCCGGCCGCCCGCCGTCGAGGGTCCGGCGCAGGCCGCGCACGGTCGAGGCCGCCCCCTCCACGTCGAGCCGGGCGATGTCGGTGAGCAGGCCCGAGACAATGCGAAAGCCCTGGCGGGGGAAGGCGATGGCGACGAGGCCGCGGTCGATCGAGCCCGCCGGGCTGATCCCGCCGGAAGTGGAGCAGCCGGTGAGCCCGACGCCGGGAAACTGCGCCGCGAGCGCGGCCGTGAGGGTTTCCGCGTCGTAGGCCGGCGAGAAGAAGACGATCAGGTGGCCGACGACCGACCGGTCGATGGCCCCCGCCACGGCTGCGACTGCGCCCAAAGCGTCGCCCGCATCCGTCCAGGCCGTCTGGATTCCGCACAGATGCCCGCGCATCTGCGTGCCGTGCGCCACCGCCTCGCTCCCTCGCACAGGGTCTGTTCCGGCAGGCCGGCCGCCCCTGACATATTGTGCACGACTATGTCCGTGGTGCAGGGGCGTGGCAATGGGCGGGGCGGAGCTGTGTGAATGCCGGCGGCAGACTCCGCCCCTTCCGGGACATCACGGACAGGATCCCGCACAATCCCCCATCACTTCAGCAAGGCGCGCTGAAATCCGGGACGGGCTCGGCACCGCGCAAGGTAGTCTTGGATGACAGGCGCGTATGTCTCGACGGCGCGAAGCGCCTGGCCAAGTCCGAGGGCATAGACGACGGACACATCCGCTGCCGTGAATGCGGATCCCGCAAGATAGTCATGCTCCTCAAGGCGGCTCTGGATGGCGGGCAGCCGCGCACGGAAGATGGCCCGAGCAGCCTCGACGCCCGCATTTTCTCGCTGATCTTCAGGGCCGATGAACCAGCAATGTGCAACGACCGTCATCGGCCCCGCGAGACTGGCCTCTCCAAAATGGAAATACTGGAGATAGGAAGGATAGGAGGCCTCCGATGGCTGCGGCGCGAGGGGTGTGGGCCCGTAGCGCGCGACCAGATACTCGATGATGGCGGTGGATTCGCTGATCACGACATCGCCATCCCGCAGGACGGGAATGGAGCCGGCCGGGTTGAGACGCATGAACTCGGCATCGGAACGATGTCTCGGGAAATCGACGAGGCGGACCTCGTAAGGCAGCCCCGTCTCCTCAAGCATCCACAACACCCGAAGCGAGCGGGTCCGCGGTGCGTGAAACACGGTGATCATAACCGAGCCTCTCCCAGGCCAAGACGATTGCGGTGCCCTGAGACGACGGAGTCCTGCTCTCGTCCGCCTCAGTGGGCGGCCTTAGAGCGCATTCCGACGAAACGGTCACCGGTTCGCCGAAAGAATGGGTGTCAAAACAAGGACCTAGAAGCGCGGGCCCGATGCAATCCGGTCGGATACGGCTCTCGCGCGTCTGAAGCCCCGGTCAGCGACCGTTCTCGCTCTGGCGAGGACGCGCCGCGGTCGTCTTGTGAGCGACACTCGAACGGGTTCGAGCAACGCCCTCCGGATCTCGCCCCTAAGCCGCGGCCGCCGGCTGCTCGCCCCGTGCCCGGTAGGACAAAGCCTCGGCCAGATGCAGCCGCCGCACCTGCGCCTCGCCATCGAGGTCGGCCAGCGTTCGGGCGACCCGCAGCGTGCGGTGGAAGCCGCGGGCGGACAGCCGCATGGTCTCGGCCGCGTGGCGGATCAGCGCCGCCCCCTCGGCATCGGGCGCGGCGGCGGATTCGATGACGGTCGCCGGGCAGGTGGCGTTGGTCGTGGCGGCGGGCAGACCGAGGGCGGCGTAGCGCGCGCTCTGGAGGGCGCGGGCCGCAGCGACCCGCGCGGCGGCCTCGGCCGAGCCTTCCGCGGGCGGCGGCAGGATCAGGTCGGCCGCGGTCACCGCTGCGACCTCGATCCGCAGGTCGATCCGGTCGAGCAGCGGCCCGGAGATGCGGGCGCCGTACTGGGCGACGCAGCGTTCGTTCGGCCCCCGGCGGCAGGCATAGCCGGGCTCCAGCGCCATGCCGCAGCGGCACGGGTTCATCGCCGCCACGAGCTGGAACCGCGCCGGGTAAGTCGTCCGGTGGTTCCTCACTTTGGTCAGATACACATCCCGGTGGGACGCGTGAGCCGGCTCAATGTGGCGGGCTGACATCCGCCCCACCAGCGTGGGGCACTGAAGCGTCAGGCTCAGCGGCAGCCCACTCTTCGCCTGCCACTCCTCCCACTCACGCTCCGAAACAGTTTTTGAGCGCGGCCATCAATTCCGCATGCCGTTCGCTCTGAGGGAAGCGGTGATCTTCACGCCCCCATCAACTTCGAACAGGCCAACTTCGAAGTCACCGATCAACTCGAAGTGGGAGATGACGATCTCGCCGCCCGCCTGACGCACAAGCGCCGACAAGGCGTACATCCCCAGGGGAACGATATTCTCGTCAGGGATTGGGCGCTCGCCAGTGCTGACCGGCGAGGTGAGGCTGAAGCTTTGTCCGTCATGGCCGCGATCATGCCACGACCGCACCCGCAAGCATAGGTAAGATCATCCGCCGGCCACTGACTTTCAAAGTGCGCTAGTTTTCGTCACTGTCAAACTAAGTCCGCCGGCCATCGATTGATGACGCGCCGCGGAATTAAGCAATCCTGAGCGGTGTGACTTGCCACATCGGGGATTCGTCCCCATCCTCCCACACAGAATCGTGCCCGCGGTGGGCGCGAATCATGTGGAGACCGTCGCGACGGATTGACGACGAAGAACGCAGAAACCGCCAATCCCCGGCAAGGGACAGGCGGTTCCGCCCTCTAAGAATGAGGGATGCAGATAGATGGGTGTCTTCGCAAACCCCATCCCACAGTATCCCAACTCGCCTGTCAACACTTCTGACAGGTCTCTAGTCGTGTCCCGACGCGGCGTCCCGATGGGGATGACCGTGAACGACCTTGTATGCCTTGAGCGCGTCGGCGCTTGGCTGCGCGCCAAGCTCGCCGAACCCGGAATGCTGCGCGGACGCCAGCGCGGTGAGGAGTACACCAACCGGCTGGTCGAGTTCGGCCTTTACGTCGCCCGCGTGCATGGCCGCGACGATCACGAGCACATCTTTCCGCTTTCGCGGATGCCGATGTCGGGGCTGGTCTCGCTCGGCTTCCCCGAATGGTCGATCCGCAGTTTCATCGGCGTGCTCGAACGCATCGGCTTCATCACCCCGGAAGGGCCGTTGATGCGGCGCTGTCATGTCGGCACCGTCAGCCCGACCGCCGGGGGCAAGGCCGTTTGGTGGTGCCCGCGGCAGTTTCGGTTGGGTGCCGCGATCCGCAGCCTATTCGGCAAATCGCCAGACGCCGACCTTAACGCCTCACCTTTCGAAAGCCAATCCGCCCAAGATGAAACCCTCAACGTTAGAGGATTAGAAGATGATAATAGGGGGAGGAATGATTTCGGTGAATCTCCATTTCTGGGCGGATTGACCGAAGAGACCATGGCGGTGACCGGTCTGGACGACGATCCGATTGACGACGACCTCGAAGCTGCGCTGGACGGTTACCGTACGACCGTCGTTCCCCAGGCGATGCCCGATCGTCGGCGCAGCGAGCAGGCTTGGGCCGGGGAACAGACGTTCGCGGAGAAGGCGGAGGGGTGGAAGGCGCGGGGCGGTGCGTTGGCCGGGGAGAGGCTGAGTGCGACGGCGCTCGGTGCGGGCCTACGGCGGCGCTGCGGGCGGTGATCTCCGCAACTGAAGAGGATCGACACTCTCAACCAGTAAATCCGGCTTACGGGATCGATGTTGGCTGGTTAATTTAACGATACCAGAAGCTCAAATCGAGAAATTGTCGAAGTCTTCGTTGACGATTTATGGGGGTGATGGCAGATTTACCGTCAAGAGAGCAGAGCACCACCTACCTCTACAAACTCAGTCTCACGACGGCCAGTCCGGGTCGCAACGGGGAGTGTCGTATAGATCGCACGAAAGGAACGGCCATGGATCACCAGTTCTTCAACATGCTGACCGATCACGGGTGGGCAAAACCTCCGCGCGCCGTTCGATCAAAGATGAACGCTGAGTTCGTGGCGATTGACGATATGTTCGAACGAAATCTCGCGCGAGAACTCCGCGGCGAGAAACTGATTTGGCGAAAGCCGAAACAGGCTGGCGCAGAAATCTTCCAAACCTCTCGCAGATTGTACGAGGATTTGCAGTCGATTTCGAAGAATGAGCAAGACAGCTTCAAAATTGCTGTGCTGGCTTGTCGCGCCGTGTTCGGCGATCTGTTCGACACTCTGGGGGAGTTGGAGGCAGTAAGATCGGCAAAGCTGTTTCTGTGCGTGTACGATCGGCTTCGCATACAACTCACCCGTATCATCACGAGCGTAGTCGAGCACCAGCCGGATACATTGGCAGCAATCTCGCGACATTCCGTCGAGATGTCTATCCGACACAAAGACATGTTCGCGCGAAAAAATTGCTCGGTGAGCGAGGCGGCGGTGAATGTCTGGGCGACCCTCGTATCGGAGCGGATCGCGCAGTTCATCATGGAAGAGTTGAAGCGCAACCTCGTTTAAGGCTCGTCAAAGGATCGAGTCTCCGACAGCGACGGCACGATCCCGCTCAAACCCTTGGGCGGGATCGATCTCCGCGACCCTCAGATGGCGGGCGAGAACGACGTAGGGGCGCACGCGAAGCCATCGGTCTGCGACGGGATGAAGCCCATGTTCATGTCGTTGACCATCACCGACCCGTTCGCCTGCACCCGTTGATAGACGGTTCCGCTGACGCTTGAGACGTGCGTGCCGCTTTCCGCCCTGAGTATGCAGGCGAAGGTCACGTCTTTGACCGGATAGTTGTTCCGGTTCGAGACGACGAAGCTCAGTTCGAGGACGGTCCCGAAGCCGGTCCGGTTGCCCCGCAGGCTACCGATCGAAATCTTCGAGACTCCGTTCTCCGGTAGCGCTGTTGCCTGTGCCGGCTCGCGGTTCTGGGTGCTAAACAACCACGTCAGCAGTCCGCCGACGATTGCCATTCCAACGAGGGTATTCCGTAGCTTTTCCATCGCGCCGTGCCTCTCCTTCGCAAGAGAGTTGCACGTCGCAACTTAAGCGACTGTCACGGCGTACGGTTGAGGTTGCGCTCTTCGAAACCATTCAATTTTTTCGATCGCGCCCGCCCTTAGGCGGGGTCGATCGCGAAAAACACCTCCTACTTCAACTTCTTCGCCACCTGACATGCCGTCACCAAAGCCGCCGTAGCGCTCGAACCGTTCACAAGCTCGACCCACTGATTTTCGGGACGGTCGCGTTCCATCTTCGCAACCGTGTCGCCCTCGCCGAGCGTTTGGTAGAGCAGCCGGTGGCAGTCACCGCGCCGTGAAGCGTAGTTGACCATCCCACCGACCGGGCCACCGGGGGCAACCTGTTGCTTCGTCACGTACCGTACGAGCGGGCCGTCTTCTGAGATCACGTCGAGCATCGTGTAGGTGATCCGGTCGCCCTCTCGCTTGTGAATGAACGGCTGGAAACCCGTTTGCGAGACGTACTCCGCGGGCTTGTCTTCCCCGCACCCGGCCACCACCAACGCCATCACGGTAGCGAACATCTGGCGTGACGTTAGGGGCATCGCGGTGATCTCCGTTGACGCCGCACCTTACGCCCTAACGGTTGCCTGACTGTTGCTAGTCGCTCCGATACAATGGCTTCCCGTCTACGCGCTGTTCACCGAGCGAGGGGCCTCGCCAACGATCTCAGTGGTGGAACCTGACGCATGCGATCTGCGGCCGGATTGAGGGAGGTGATTTCGCCGAGATTTGCCCACCGCCTTACGACATCACCCTCGCTCCCACCTCCGCGATCATGGCGGAAGCATCAGCGTCTCGGCGCTGGTGATCGCACTTCGAGCCCGAGAACTTCACGACCGGCGGCTGCCAATCTGTTGCAGACGTTCGTAAGGTCCGTGCGCCGTGTTACCGTTGAACATGGACGCATTCTCCGATCCGCAGGCCGTTGCCCGCTACGCCGAAAATCCGCCGCGGATGGTACCCGGCTACGCCGACCTGCAACGCATGGCAGGGCTTCTTCTGGCAGAGCGTGCACCGAACGACGCTCAGGTGCTCGTTCTCGGCGCAGGCGGCGGCCTCGAACTCAGGGTCTTTGCCGAGGCGCAGCCTGAATGGTTGTTCGTCGGCGTCGATCCGTCCGCCGCGATGCTCGACCTCGCTCGGATGACGCTCGGTGAACTCGCGGTCCGAGCAGAGTTGCACGAGGGCCTAATCGATAGCGCGCCGGAAGGCCCATTCGACGGCGCGACCTGCATTCTGACCCTGCACTTCATCGAGCGTGAGGAGCGCCTACGAACGCTTCAAGAGGTGCGGCGTCGCTTGAAGGCGGGTGCTCCCTTCGTGACCGCACATTTCAGCATCACGAGAGGCGAGGTCGATCTCTGGATGTCACGGTATGCCGTCTTCGCGATCTCATCCGGCATCGAGCGTTCGCAGGCAGAAGCTGCTCGGTTCGGGATCGCGGAGCGGTTGCCGATCCTTTCGCCTGAGGAAGATGAGCAGCTTCTCCGCGATGCCGGATTCACCGGCATCAGCCTCTTCTACGTTGGCTTCGCGTTCCGGGGGTGGGTCGCCTACGCCTGATCTCCGCTTCCACCCTTTGCAGCCCAACGCTTCTTGGGTCATCGTAGGTTGATGGATTCCGTCTACCTGCTCTGGCACGTCCGGGCTGATGATCCCTACAAAGAGAATGCAAAGCTCATCGGTGTCTACCGATCCCAAGAGAGTGCGGACGCAGCCGTGCTGAGGGTGAAAGGGCAGCCGGGCTTTCGCGATCGTCCCGAGGGTTTCGAGGTTTCGGTCTATCCCCTCGACAAGGACCATTGGACCGAGGGCTTTGTTTCCGTTCGCTACGACGAGGAAGGCTGAGCCGCTTTCCACCCGCTGCGGACCTCATCACGGCGCACGGATTTCGCGATTTCGGCCACTTTACCGGCCCCCATCCGATTGGGTGCAACCGGACGTATGATGAAGGTGGTGATCTGGCGGAAATCAACGCGATCATCTGCACCACAGGCACGGTCCGGGTCTGAGCCCGAATTCGGGAATCGCGATCACCACTCCAGCCGCCGTGGCATGCCCGGGAAGTTCACCCCGCCCGTCAGGCTCCCGGCCCTCCCGATAAGACTCACGCCGAGATGCCATATTCTATAGGCGAAGATCACCGCCTGTGACCCAGTTCACCCCTTAACGGGATCGTTGCAGCCCAATCGGGAGCCTTCGATCTGCCGGCCTTGCCGGTGATCTCGCCGACGTTCGATGAGATCACCAGCTTCGCTGGCACGGTCCGCTCTTGTGCACCGTGACCGGGAACACCGACGCGTGCGATAGGAGCCGTGCCGTGCCGAGACGCAGGGTGGTTCCCAGGTCTCACAAAAGGAACTGCGGGCTTCGTACGCGACGGCGGCTGAGATTTGTGTGTCCCCTTGCCTCGATCCTGACAGGGAGACCGTCACCTCTCTGTCATGCTATGCCGAGCAGGTGTCGATCAACGCTCGACGCGCCAGAGGGGGCGCTGGGAGATCAATAGGTTCGATATGGCTTCGCTTGAAGCGATTGCAAACACTCTACGCAGCGTAGCGGCGAGCGGCATGAAGCCGAAAGCGTTGCTGGCAGCCGTGCGTGCGCGGCACCCGGAGGCGACCAAGAAGGAAGTCGTCCGTGCGGCCTTCTACGCGCTGACTGAGAGCCACGGCGATGCCCCCGAGCACCTTCGGGACCTGTGATCGGCCCCCACGCGGTGGTCCAAGTTCTAAGTTAGTGCAGGGTCGGCCTTTGCTCCACGGGTCGCTTGGCCGGCGGAGCCGACCGGGTGAGCGCAGCCGGCCAAGCGGTGAAGGCCGGCACGAACACCTCCGGGGCCGGTGGTCGGTAGCCGAGCGAGGCGTGCGGGCGCACGCTGTTGTAGTGTAGACGCCAACTCTCGATCACGATCTGCGCCTCCTTGAGCGTGTAGAAGATCTCACCGTTCAAAAGCTCGTCCCGTAGTCGTGCGTTGAAGCTCTCGACGTAACCGTTCTCCCATGGCGAACCGGGTGCGATGTAGGCTGTTCTGGCGCCGACATCGGTGATCCAGGCCTGCACGGACTTGGCGATGAACTCCGGACCGTTGTCCGAGCGGATATGGCCGGGCACGCCGCGCAGGATGAACAGGTCGGACAGCACGTCGATCACGTCCGCCGCCTTCAGCTTGCGTGCGACGCGGATCGCCAGGCACTCCCGCGTGAACTCATCGACCACGTTCAGCATCCGGAACTTGCGGCCCTCGTGCGTGCGGGCTTCGACAAAGTCGTAGGACCAGACGTGATCGCGACGCTCCGCCCGCAATCGCAGGCAGGAACCATCCCCGTCCCAGATGCGGCCGCGCTTGGGCTGCCGAGACGGGACCTTCAGCCCCTCGCGCCGCCAGATCCGCTCGACCCGCTTGTCGTTGACGAACCAGCCCGCCGCCTTCAGCAATGCACCGATCTTCCGGTAGCCGTAGCGCCCGTACTGGCGAGCCAGTTCCACGAGGTCGGCTGTCAGCGCGGCCTCATCCTCTCTTCCCCGCGGCACCTTGCGCTGCGTCGAGCGATGCTGCCCGAGCGCCCGACAGGCGCGGCGCTCGGAGACGTCTAGGACGTTCATGACATGCGCGATGCAGGCGCGTCGGCGCGCGGGGCTGGTCAGTTTCCCCGAGCGGCCTCCTGCAGGATCAGCTTGTCGAGGGTGAGATCCGCAATCGCCTTGCGCAGCCGCTGGTTCTCAACCTCCAAGTCCTTCATCCGTCGAACCTGATCGCTCTTCAGGCCGCCGTACTCCTTGCGCCAGCGGTAGTAGGTCACTTCCGTCACGCCGATGGCCCGGATCGCCTCCGCCACGCTCTGGCCCTGCGAGACCAGAACATCCACCTGCCGCAGCTTGGCGACCACGTCTTCCGGCTTGTGCCGCTTCGTTCCCATCTGTCCGTCCTCATCTGGCTCAAAAGCCATACCTCAGGGCGGACCACTTCAGTGGGGGCGGATCAGGTCGATTGATACCACCCTCCCCCGCTGCGCTTCCGCGCGCTCAGCGTAGGTGCGCCGATCGCGTTCAGGTGCTTCGCAATGGCGTGCGCTCCCATCCCGTTCGCCGCGAGATCGAACGCCTTCTCGACCACCGCGATGACCGGCTCGTTGCGCGACCAATCGGCGTTCAGCCACCCCGGTGGGTTCTGCCCTTTGACTTTGTGGCCGGGCGTCGTCCGGGCGAGAGCGATTTGCCCTTCCCACCATTTCGACGTGCGGAACCGTTTGATCGCCGACTCCTCGTTTCCGCGCGTCATGACGACGAGCGATCCCATCAAAAGATAAGGATTCTCGTCCATCGTCTCGATGTCGTAGCGGCGATCT
Organism: Methylorubrum sp. SL192; assembly: GCF_026672325.1. Lineage (NCBI taxonomy): Bacteria > Pseudomonadati > Pseudomonadota > Alphaproteobacteria > Hyphomicrobiales > Methylobacteriaceae > Methylorubrum > Methylorubrum sp. SL192. Next base: position 1,084,992 of record NZ_JAPPQV010000003.1, on the reverse strand, counting down.
CCGTCACCGAGGGTGATGATGACGATCCCCGCGTTGATGATCTCTAAGAAGATCGGCATCGCGAGACGCACCTTGTCGCGGGACAGCCGGTCGAGGCTTTCCACGAGAAGATACGAGCCGGGCGTGATATGCCCTTCCTCTACCATAGCGCGAAAACGACCGAGAGCACCCTTCCTCAGGTTGTCGCCCGTGAAGGCGCTGACGCCGATGTCGCGAAGGGTCTCATCAAGGACCAGCCCGTGCTTCGCCGCGTACTCCCGACTTTGCTTCATCTGGCGCTGGATGCCGCTTCCGCGCTCCTGCTTTTTCGTACTGATTCGCGCGTAACTGTATGCAATGGTTGGGACTTCACCCATGGGTCATCGCCCTCAGAAGCTATCTGAGGACCGGCGTAGCACGCTGGTGTGTTTCTAACCAGAATGGTTCGCGCGGGCGATCATGATCTCGCCCGTCTCCATCGGCTGGCGCAGGGAATCGAGCACCTGCGGCGTGAATTCGGGCAACTCGTCGAGGAACAGCACGCCGCCATGGGCGAGCGAGGCCTCGCCGGGCCGCGCGTTGAGCCCGCCGCCGACCAGCGCCGCCATGGAGGCGGAATGGTGCGGCTGGCGGAACGGGCGCCGGTTCGAGAGGGCCCCGCCTTTCAGCTCGCCCGCGACCGACTGGATCATCGAGACTTCGAGCAGTTCGCGCGGGCCCAAAGGCGGCAGGATCGAGGGAAGACGCGCGGCGAGCATCGACTTGCCGGCGCCCGGTGGGCCGTTCATCAGCAGGTTGTGGCCACCGGCCGCCGCGATCTCCAGGGCACGCTTGGCGCCCTCTTGGCCCTTGATGTCGCGCAGATCCGACATCGGCCCGGCGGGTGCCGCCACCGCGGGCTGCGGCCGGGCCATCACTTGGCTGCCCTTGAAGTGGTTGGCGAGCTGGATCAGCGAGCGCGGCGCCAGCACATCCATGTCGCCAGCAGCCCAGGCCGCCTCGGGCCCGGTCGCGGCCGGGCAGATCAGGCCGAGGCCGCGCCCGTTGGCTGCCATCGCCGCGGGCAGCACGCCGGCCACCGCGGTGATCGAGCCGTCGAGCGCCAGTTCGCCGAGCACGCAATAGCCGCCGAGCGCGTCCGCCGGCAGCGCGCCGATGGCGCCCATCACCGCGAGCGCGATCGGCAGGTCGTAATGCGAGCCTTCTTTGGGCAGATCGGCCGGAGCGAGGTTGATCGTGATGCGCTTGGCCGGCAGCGCCAATCCCGAGGCGATCAGCGCCGAACGGACCCGCTCGCGCGATTCCGCCACCGCTTTGTCGGCCAGACCGACGATGGTGAAGGCGACGGCGCCCGCCGCGATCTGCACTTGCACATCGACGGCACGCGCCTCGATCCCCTCGAAGGCGACGGTGGCGACGCGCGTGACCATGGTGCTGCGGCAAGCTCCGAACCCGGAGGTTGCAACCTAGGCGGCACTACGCGCGCTGGCAATCATGAGCGGGGCCGTATGCAGGGCCATCGCTCGAAGCCGCAGGAGCGGCTTCGCGGCGCGAAGAGCGCCGCGCGGAGCGGGCTTTCTGGGGCGCGAGCCCCGGAAAGCATCGAGCGGAGCGGAAGCCTAAGCCCGCGGAGGCGGGCGCCGGCGACTGAGGCCAGCAAGAAACCGGGGTCCTGGCCTTCAAGCGAGGGGCCTGGAGCTGTCTGGCGATCGGCCAGGAACAACCGGGACGATCAACGGTTCGCCCGGCGTCTCTCTCAGTATTGGAGCGTCTCATGTCCTTCCGCCCCCTCGCCGCCTTCGCCATCGGCTTCGCTCTCCTCAGCGGTCCGGTGCTCGCCGACGAGAAGCTGCCGCCCGACCAACAGGCCAAGGTCGAGGACATCCTGAAGAAGGAGGGCTTCACCAAGTGGAAGGAGATCGAACTCGACGACGGCATGATCGAGGTGGATGACGCCATCGACGCCAACGGCAAGCAGTTCGACCTGAAGCTCGACCCGAAGACCTTGGAGGTCGTGAAGCGCAAGGCGGAGTGACGAACCCGCTCCCGGAGAGGTCGCCTCTCCGGGACTACCGCACCTTTTTGAAGTAAGCGCCGCGATCGGCCACGCCCTGGCCGTCCGGCTTGAGGTCCTGCCAACGCGTGACCAACGCCCCACCCTTGGCAAGGGTGAAGAGGGGTTGGCCCGGCTTGTAGACCGCCACCCCGTACCTGTTGACCGTTCTGCCATCGCCGTAGCGATCGAACGTCACCGCGAGATCCTGCCCCTCCCGGCGGGTCCGGCAGCGGAGCGTCTCGTCGGCCTGGAAGCCCCGCACCGTCAGAACGCATCCGTCGCGGACATCGGGCGGCAGCAGGACGAGGTCGTAAGTCACGACGATGCCCGTGCCGCCGGCCGTGCGGCCGGCCGCGTGCTCGTAGCGGTAACGGCCCTGCCAATCTTTTGGCGCCCCCTCCTGTACCGGCCCTCCGGCCCGATCCTGCGCGCCGGCGGGCACGGGCAGGATCGCAAGCAGCGCGAGGACGGCGAGGCGCGCCGGGATCGTGGTCGTCCGCATGGCCTCTCCCTGCCTTGGCCTCTCTCTTTCCCGAAGCATGGCCGCGCGGTCGGAGGGAGGCAACCCGCTTGCATCCCGCCGCGCGGGCCGTCATATACGGCGCGGGAGGTTGGCGAGGGACGTTTCACTCGCCAACCGGGTCAGGTCCGGAAGGAAGCAGCCCTAACGAGACCGAGCGGGTCTTCGTCCAGCCTCCCACCCTCGCCGTCCGCTTGAGCTGGACGGCCCGGCCTCTTCCGAAAATCCGAACGGCGGCATGGACGAGACGCACGGCACGCTCACCGACGAGCCGGGCCTGCCCGGCATGCCCACCCCCGCGCCCGTGCCGGCCACGACGCCTTACCGGGTGTTGGCGCGAAAATATCGCCCCCAGACCTTCGATGACCTGATCGGCCAGGGCGCCATGGTGCGCACGCTGGGCAACGCCTTTGCGGCCAACCGCATCCCGCAAGCCTGGATGCTCACGGGCGTGCGCGGCGTCGGCAAGACGACCACCGCCCGCATCCTCGCCCGCGGCCTCAACTACCTGCGCACCGGCCAGCCGGATACCGGCCCGACCGTGTCGATGCCGGAACTCGGCCAGCACTGCCAGGCGATCATGGAATCCCGGCACATGGACGTGCTGGAGATGGACGCCGCCTCGCATACCGGCATCGACGATGTGCGCGGGATCATCGATGGCATTCGCTACTCGCCGGTCTCGGCCCGCTACAAGGTCTACATCGTCGACGAGGTCCACATGCTCTCGGAGAAGGCGTTCAACGCCTTCCTGAAGACGCTGGAAGAGCCGCCGCCCCACGCCAAGTTCGTGTTCGCGACCACCGAGATCCGCAAGGTTCCGGTGACGATCCTGTCGCGCTGCCAGCGCTTCGACCTGCGCCGGGTCGAGGCCGACGTGCTCGCCGCCCACCTGAAGAAGATCTGCGCCGCGGAAGGGGTGGAGGCCGAGGACGAGGCGCTCGCCGCCGTCACCCGCGCCGCCGAGGGCTCGGTGCGCGATGCGCTCTCGCTGCTCGATCAGGCCATCGCCCACGGGGCGGGCGCGGTCTCGGCCGCGGGCGTGCGCGACATGCTCGGCCTCGCCGACCGCTCGCGCATCGTCGATCTGTTCGAGGCGGTGATGCGCGGCGACGTGCCGGCCGCCTTCGCCGAAATTCGCGCCCAATACGACGCGGGCGCCGACCCGGCGGTGGTGCTCTCGGATCTCGCCGGCTTCACCCATCTCGTCACCCGCCTCAAGCTCGTGCCGGGGGCCGAGGCCGACCCGACCTTAAGCGAGGCGGAGCGCGTTCGCGGCGTGGCGTTTGCCGGGCGCCTGCCGGTGCGGGCCCTGTCGCGGGCGTGGCAGATCCTGCTGAAGGCGCTGCCCGAAGTGCAGGCCGCCCCCCGCCCGCTCGCCGCCGCCGAGATGGCGATCGTGCGGCTGGCCTATGCCGCCGATCTGCCGACGCCCGACGAGGCCCTGCGCCAGCTTCGGGCCGACATCGCCTCGTCCGAGGGCAACGGCGCCGCTCGCCCGAGTCTCGGACGCGACGGCGGCTCCCCCATGGCCTCGCACGGCTCGGCCGCGCTGCAGATGGCGCCACCCGCCCCGCAGCCCTCGCCTCGGCCGACCCTGGCCGCGGTGCCCTCCCCCGTCACCGCCGCGGCGCCGCAACCCGCATCGCGCCCGGCTCCGGTGGCCCCGGCCGGTCCGCGGCTCGGGCGCTTCGAGGACGTGGTCGCCCAGGCCGAGGCCGCCCGCGACATTGCGCTCAAGGTGGCGCTGGAGCGTGACGTGCATCTGGTGCGCTTCGAGGAGGGGCGGATCGAGTTCCGCCTCGCCCCCGGCGGCCGGCAGAGCCTCCCGACCGATCTCGCCCGCGCCCTCGATGCCTGGACCGGACGGCGCTGGCTGGTGGCCCTCTCCAAGGAGCAGGGTGCGCCGACGCTCGCGGAAAACACGCGGGCGGCCGAGGAAACCCGCCACCAGAACGCCGCCGCCCACCCGCTGGTGCGGGAAGTTCTGTCGCGCTTCCCCGGCGCGCAGATCGTGGATGTGCGCGACAAGGCGCCGGAGACCGACAGCGCCGACGCCGTGGCGAACGGCGCCGGGCCGGCAGCCCCTCCGCCCGAAGAGACGGACGACGACGCCTGAGGCTCACGCCTCACCCTGGCAAGCCCTGGCCCCTGCGCCTAAGTGCGGGGGAGCCGACCCTTTCTCGACCGGAACCGGAGCGAACCCACCATGCGCGACCTCATGGGCATCATGAAGCAGGCCCAGGCCATGCAGGAGAAGATGGCCTCGGTTCAGTCCGAACTCGAAGCGGTCGAGGTGTCGGGCGCTTCCGGCGGTGGCGCCGTGACCGTGCGCATGACGGCCAAGGGTCAGGTGCTCGGCGTTTCGATCGATCCGAGCCTGATGGTCGCCGACGAACGGGAAATCCTGGAAGACCTGATCGTCGCCGCCTGCAACGACGCCCGCGGCAAGGCCGAGGCGACCGCCCAGGAGAAGATGGCGGAGCTGACGAAGGGTCTGCCGCTGCCGCCCGGCATGAAGCTGCCGTTCTAGGATTGAGTCGACAGGATCGACGGCGGGTTGTGTTCAGTCCGCCGGCCAAGGTCGCGGCATAGGGCGTGCGGCGTTGTGCCGCATGCTGGCGTAAGGGCGAGATCGTTCGCCCTTATACGGAACTCAGCCTCGGAATTAAAACGATAAATCAGGGACTTGTCTTGATCCCGCCATGCCACATCAGAGGTGCTGCCAGGCCCGCCATCTGAACGGTGGCCGAACGAGGCGACACAACTATAAATTTTGTTAAAGCAGCTATTTCGCTGAACAGGCAGGTTGATTGGGCCGGGTCGAACGCGGCCCCCCCCTTAGCGAGGCTCGGCGGTTCCGCCGGTCCCTCCGATCTGGACCGGCGGAACCACCGCCCTGATTCGGGGAGATACCGTGCCAATCCTGCTCTCGGTTTCCGCGATCGCCGCGGGCGTTGCTCTCGCGGCCCTTGTGGGCACCAACCTCTGGGCCCTGCGCGTCGCCGCCGCGATGGCTGCGGCGGAAGACGAGCATGGGACAGGTTGCTGAACCAGCTCCTCGCCCCGTCGGAGGTCGGCCGGCGCGTCAGGCCGAGAGCCGCAGGGGCGTCCCTTCCAGGCTCGGCGTGAGGTCCGCGTCCTCGCCATGGCGGGCAACCACCACCCGGGCCACACCGGTTTCCTTGGCGAGGCGATAGAGCGAGACCAGAGCCGGGTCGTCGGACGCCGCATCCGAGGCGATCACGATCGAATCCATGCAGGGTCCGACCGCGGGAATGAGGTCGGCACCGTCCTCGGCATGGCGCGCATCGAGGCGGCACAGCACCCAATCGTAACTCTGCGACAGGGCGTTGAGCCCGATGGCGAGGCCTTGCGGCTCCTCCACCAGCACATCGAGAGGCGCGGCGCCGCGCTTCACCGCGTGGAGACGCGAACCCCGCACCGGTTGGATCACGTCGAGGAAGTCGGCCGCACCGGCCACCAGATCGGTCAGTCCCGGCTCGGACGGCCCGGAGACCACGCCGTTCACATCGACCAGTAGTGTCTGGTAGCGCGGACCGAGCACCCGGGCGAGATTGGAGGCGAGACCGGGCGTGCCGTCGGCACGCGGGGTTTCGACCACGAGCACACAGCCCCCCTTGGACGGCCCGGCCAACGGCCCGTTGCCCTGCGACTTGCTCGTTCGGTTCTCCAGCCGGGCGATCAGCCCGTCGAGATCGGCAGAGGAGGCGGAGGATTTGACGGGGACGCTGAACCCTTCCTTGTCCGTTTTCGCCCCATCCGCTTGCGCGGCCGCCTCGGCTCCGATCGGCGCCGTACTGGCGAAGACCGGGTGATGCACCGTCGCCGTCGCCCTCAGGAAATGGGCGAAGGCGAGAGCTGGCGCGAAGCGTTCCGCCGCCGAGGCCGGATAGGCGCCGCCATAGACCGGCTCGTAGGCCGGGCGGCGCGACGGGGGCGGCTCCGGCTCGGGGTAGAAGTCGCGCGGGCGATCGGTCCGGGCACTTTGCACGAGGGGCTCTCCCTCATCCCCGGTGCGGTCTCCGCCCGGCCCGGCCGGCGTGACGAGGAGATGGCGGCCGATGACGCTCGCGCTCGCGAGCAGGAAGGCCAGCATCGTGGCGAAGGCGACGATCGGCAGCTTCTTCGGGAAGGAGGGCAGATCGGGCACGATCGCACGGGACACCACGCGGGCATTGGCCGGGCTGGCATTCTCGGCGTCACGCGCGGCGGCCTCGCGGTAGCGCGCGAGATAGGATTCGAGCTGTTCGCGCTGGGATTTCGCCTCGCGCTCCAGGGCGCGCAGTTCCACCTCGCTGGTGTTGCCCTTGGCGACCACATCCTGCTGTCCCTCGACCGCCGCGCGCAGGCTCTCGACCCGGGCGCCCGCGATCTTGGCGTCGTTCTCAAGGGTGCGCACCACCCGCTCGGCGGCGGCCTTGATCTGATTCTCGAGATCCTGGACCTGGGCCGTCAGCTCCTTGATGCGCGGGTGGGCCGGCAGCAGCGTGCGCGACTCGAGGGCGAGCTGCGCACGCATCGCCATGCGGCTCTCGACGGTGCGCCGAATCAGCTCATTGTTGGCGACATCAGGGATCTCGAAGGCACGGCCCTCCTTGATCATGTCTTTGAGGAGCTTGGCGCGGGCGGTCAGGTCCGCCTGGATCGTGCGGGCCTGCGAGAGCTGGCTCGACAATTCGGAGAGCTGCTGGGACGAGAGCGGCTGAGCCGCCGCGCTGCTGCCCGTGCCGATCAGGCCGTGCTTGGCGCGGAATGCCTCGACCTTCGCCTCGGCTTCGGCCACGCGGGCGCGCAGGTTGGCGATGTTGTTGCCGAGCCAGGTCGAGGCGTAACGGGCGGTATCGACGGAGGCTGCCTCCAGCGACGCGAGGTAGAGGTCCGCCACCGTGTTGGCGCCGCGCGCGGCGAGTTCGGGATCGCGCGAGCGGAACTCGACGGCGAGGATGCGCGACTTGCCGACCGGATAGACCAGCAGGTGGTCGAGGTAGCTTTCGAGGATGCGATCCTCGGACGGACGATCCATCGGCGCCGAGACGAGCCCGAGCATCATCAGCGTGCGTCGGATCGCCGAGCTGCCCTCGGCCTCCGGATCGAATTCAGGGTTTCCGATCAGCTTCAGGCTGCGAATCGCTTCGCGGGCGATGTCACGCGACATCGCCACCTGGACTTGGCTCGCGACGGCCTGCTCGTCGATCGGCTGGGTCTGGTCCGTCCGCTCGGCAGCGGTGCGAGCGAAGGCAGGGTCGCGGCTTTCCAGCAGAACCTTGGCTTCGCCGGTGTAGCGCGGGGTCACGACCTGCACGAAGACGCCCGCCCCGATCGCGGCCGCGAGCGTCGGCACGGCGATCCAGGCCCAGGAGCGGCGCAGGACGCCGCCAATCTGCGCCACCGCCAATCCATCGCCGGGCCCACCGGGCCCACCGGAGGGCGGAAGAGACGGATCGGTCGACAGCCTGAGGCGCGGCATGGGCAGTCTTTACGAAGGCAGGACGCGGATCGGGGTGATCGATCCGTCTTGGGCCAGTTGAGGTCGTTAAGGTTGACTTCCCGTTAAGAGCCGCGGCCGGCCGTCTTCGGCATTCGAGACGAAAGGTCGAACCCGAGTTGTGATTCCGGTCGGTCACGCGGCCGGATCAGCATTCGTTAACCATGCGCCGCTAAGTAACGCCGAGGTTCTTCACAACGGCGATGGCGATGCAGCGGCGCGCATTTCTCCTGGCCCTTCCGTCCGTCCTCGCGCTCGGCGGCTGCCTGCGTCCGGATTTCCGGACCGTCGATCTCGATGCCACCGGCACCGGTTCCATCGGCACGCGCTACTCCCTGGCGGCGGGCGACAAGCTTCGGGTCATCGTGTTCGGGCAGGACAACCTGTCCAACATCTACGCGGTCGATGGCGGCGGGCGGATCGCGATGCCGCTGATCGGCGTGGTTCAAGTGGGTGGGCAGACGACGGCGCAGGCTGCCCGGCTGATCGAATCGAAGCTCGCCGCAGGATATGTGCGCGAGCCGCACGTGACGGTCGAGGTCGATGCCTACCGGCCCTTCTACATCCTCGGTGAGGTGACGACCTCGGGGCAGTACCCTTACGTCAACGGCATGACCGTCGAGACGGCCGTGGCGATCGCCGCGGGCTTCGGCCCACGGGCAGCACGCGACTACGCGGTGCTGACCCGCGAGGGTCAAGGCGGGCTCATCAACGGCATCGTCCCGATGTCCTACCCGGTGCGACCGGGCGACACGATCGTCGTCAAGGAGCGGTTCTTCTGAGCCGGCTCATCGCGGCGTTCACCAACCCCTAACCGCGATCCACGAAAGCCGGCCGGCAGAGGCCTCTGCCTACCGTTTGCGCTTGCCCTTTAACCGGGTGCTGACGGCGCCATGACGATCTTCCGCCGGTTCGGGCCCCGCATCGGGGCCGCCCGCGCGGAGACCGACTGCCGTGGCCTCTCCCTTCGCCGCTCCTCTGACCGCCGCCCTGACGCCACAGGGTCCGACGGGTCACGCGATCGCGGACCTGTCGTCCCGCGTCGGCACCGGTGAGCGGCACCGCATCCTTCACGTGTTCCGGGCCCCGGTGGGCGGCCTGTTTCGCCATGTCATCGATCTCACCCGCCTTCAGGCGGAGGCCGGGCACGCCGTCGGCCTCGTCTGCGACGCCTCGACAGGCGGCGAGCGGGCCGAACGGACCCTGGCGGATCTGGCCCCCTACCTCGCTCTCGGCGTCACGCGCGTTCCGATGCGCCGGAACCCGCATGCGAGCGACCTTCACGTCTTGCGCACCGTGCGAGCGCAGGCCCTCGCCCTCGGCGCCGACGTGTTGCACGGCCATGGCGCGAAAGGTGGCGTCTTCGCCCGCCTCGCTCCGCTCGGCAGCGCCGGGCGCGGCGTGATCCGCGCCTATACCCCGCATGGCGGCAGCTACAACTACCGTCCGGGCACGACCCTGCACCGGGTCTACATGGCCGCCGAGCAGGTGATGGCGCGGGCGACCGACCTGTTCCTGTTCGAGAGCGAGTACGTCGCTTCGCGTCATGCCGCCTTCGCCGGAGGCTCGCCGCGCCTCGAGCGGATCGTCCATAACGGCATTGCAGAAGCCGAGTTCGCCCCCGTGGAGACGGCGGATGACCCGTTCGATCTCGTCTATGTCGGTGAACTGCGCGAGGCCAAGGGATTGCCGGTGCTGTTGCGGGCGCTCGCGCGGCTACGAGGACAGGGCCGTGAGCTCCGGCTCCTGATGGTCGGCTCCGGGCCCGATACCGAGAGCATCGCCGCGATGGCCGAAAATCTCGGTCTGCGCCATGCCATCGCGTTCGAGCCACCCCAGGCGATCCGGCCGGTGCTCGGCCGCGGCCGCGTCATGGTGGTGCCCTCACTGGCGGAATCTTTGCCCTACGTCGTGCTGGAGGCTGCTGCGGCCGGTCAGCCCCTCGTGGCGACCAATGTCGGCGGCATCCCGGAAATCTTCGGAGCCTTCTCCTCTGATCTGGTCCCGCCCGGCGATTGCGAGGCTTTGAGCACCGCGATCCTCCACATCCTCGATGAGGAGCCATCACGCCGGCAGGGCCGCGCACGGGCGCTCAGCAATTCGCTGCGCACCCGTTTCTCCATGAACCGCATGGCGACCGACGTGCTGTGCGGCTACGCCGCCGCTTTCAGCGCGAAACGCATGCGGACGGCGGCTGTCCCGGCGACGGCTTGAGCGCGGACGGCGGTACGATCGATGTCCCCATTTTCCACAGCCCGGCCCGTCCGCGCATTAGGCTTTCGTGAAGGTCGATGCGGCACACTCGACGACCGGGGAGGCTCGATGTTTTCACGTGGAACATTCCGATGAGCGCCATCGACGTTCGGGATCTGCTGAAGGTCGCGAGGGAGAACGGCGCACTCACATCCGTGCCGACGCCGCTCGCGCTCCACAGCGACGAGAATTCTGACTCCGCGCAGCTCCCCGCGCCGACCCCGCCAAAAGGGGCTTGGCTGTCGCCGGTCGTGCTCGCCGGTTGCGTGCGGCTCGCCGAATTCTGCGGTTTGATCCTACTTGGCTTGGCTCTGCATCAAGCCCTGCTGCGCGGCGTCGTGCCGCTCGCCCCGCGCTATCACGCCGCCATTCTCGCAGTGACCCTGGCGGCGCTCGGACTGTTCCAGGCATCGGGCAGTTACCGGATCAGCGCATTCCGCGATCTGCCGAGAACGGCGGTGAAGCTCGCCACCGGCTGGTCCATCGCCTTCCTGATGGTGGCCGCGGCCATGGTGCTCGCCAAGGTCGCCGACCATTATTCCCGGATCTGGCTGCTCAGCTATTACATGGCGGGTCTCGGCATCCTGCTCGGCGGCCGCGCAGCGCTTTCGGCCTTCGTCCGCATGCAGATGGCCAAGGGGCGCTTCGACCGTCGTACCGCGATCGTCGGCGGCGGACCGGCGGCCGTGGAACTGATCCATGCCCTGGAAGCCAGCGGCGACAACGGCATCCGCATCATCGGGATCTTCGATGACCGGGGCGACGACCGATCCAGCACCGACGTCGCCGGCTACCCCAAGCTCGGCAATGTCAGCGACCTCGTCACCTACGCCCGCCACGCGCCCGTCGATCTCGTGGTGTTCACCCTGCCGATCTCGGCCGAGACGCGCATCCTGCAGATGCTCGCCAAGCTCTCGGTTCTGCCGGTCGACATCCGCCTCTCAGCCCATGCGACCAAGCTGCGCCTGCGCCCGCGCGCCTATTCCTATCTCGGCGGCGTGCCGCTGCTCGACGTGTTCGACAAGCCGCTGGCCGATTGGGACGTTATCCTGAAGGGCGCGTTCGACCGCGTCGTCGGCCTGCTGCTGTTGCTGGCCCTTTCACCGGCGATGATCGCCGTGGCGCTTGCGGTGAAGCTCACCTCACCGGGGCCGGTGCTGTTCCGGCAGAAGCGCTATGGCTTCAACAACGAGCTGATCGAGATCTTCAAGTTCCGCTCGATGTATGTCGACCTCTGCGACGCGGGCGCATCGCAGCTCGTTACCAAGACCGATGCCCGGGTGACGCCCGTGGGCCGCTTCATCCGCAAGACATCGCTGGACGAGCTGCCGCAGCTGTTCAACGTGATCCGCGGCGATCTCTCGCTGGTCGGGCCGCGCCCGCACGCGGTCCAGGCCAAAGCGGCGAACACCCTCTACGATCAGGTGGTGGACGGCTACTTCGCCCGCCACAAGGTCAAACCCGGAATCACCGGCTGGGCGCAGATCAATGGCTGGCGCGGCGAGACCGACACCAGCGAGAAGCTCCAGCGCCGGGTCGAGCACGACCTGCACTACATCGAGAATTGGTCGATCCTGTTCGACCTCAAGATCCTGCTCACCACGCCGCTCGCGCTCTTTAAGACCGACAACGCGTATTGAGGATCCTTGAGACCCGAACGGGACGAGGCCCAGGACCGCCAGAGTGCAGTCCTGGGCCTCTTCATTTCCCAAGAGATAATTGAGATCGGGCCGTGGCGCCGGATTACGGCAGCGCGCCGGCCTTTTCCTTCACCTTGGTCATCGTGTCCTGGCAGGCGGTCTCCTGGCCAGCCTTCTCCTGCTCCTTCGCCTTAGCGAGCAGCGTACGCGCCTCTTCCACGCCCGCCTTCGTCGGCTTGGTCGAGGGATCGGACGGGGCACCGGCCGGCGGCTTGTCGAGGGCCTTGGGCGAGTTCGAGGAGGTGACGCCGCCCGGCGGCTCCTTGCCGGTCACCTGCTCCGCACCGGCGCTGTTGAGCCGGCGCTCCACCGTGGAGATGTCGTCCTTGCAGCTGACGGCCAGGGCGGGGCCCGCGGTGACGAGGACGGCGAGGGCAACGGGCAAGGTCAGGGCAATGCGCATGGGGTTGGGGCTCCTCCGGATCAACTTGTGACGAGTCGGTCCCGTGACCGCTCGCTTCGGTCGGAACAGTCCCCGAAGGCCCCTCAGAGTTCCGCTCTGCGACGCTTCGCCCACGGCCCGGAGCAGGGCCGACGGACATGAAAAAGGGGTGCGGATCTCGCGATCCGCACCCCTTTTCGTCCCGAACGAAGCGTCGGGAAATTTAGCGGATCAGATTGACCAGGGCCGAACCGGCCGGGCTGGCCAGTTCCCTAGCGTCGATGGTGCCATCGTTGTCCGGGTTAGCGGCCTTGAACTGCGCCTCGACGGCGGCAAGGTATTCCTTCTTGTCGAGGGTGCCGTCGTTGTCCGGGTCGAGCTTCTTGAGGTCGGCCTCGCTGACGCGGCCCTTCAGCTCCTTGGCATCGAGCGTGCCGTCCTTATCCGGATCGAGCTTGTCGAAGGCAGCGGAGCCGGCGGCCAGGGCCTCCTTGAGATCGATCGTGCCGTCCTTGTCCGGATCGAAGGCGGCGATATCGACCTTCGTGGTCGTCGTCGGGGCGGCGTAGGCCGGAGCAGCGACGAGCGCAGCGAGCAGAACGGCAGAGGAGAGGCGGAACGCCATCGGGGCAAACTCCTGATCGAAGAGGCCCGGCGAAACCGGGCAAACGGCAAAATCGCGGAGACGCTTGCGACCGCCATACCTCAGGCAAACATGCCACCGGACGAGCGGCCGTTCGGCCTCGCTTAGATTGCGTAACTTGCCCGGGAGAAATTGGCAATAGGCGGGATGGAATTCACAGGTCCCGCCCAGCCGAAAACCCTGGAGTCAGGGTCAAATATGGAAGCGGCGCGGTCCAGGAGAACCGCGCCGCTTGCGTCGATCAAGAGATGTCCCGGACCGGATACGGTCCGGGAGCGTGCTCGGTTCTTAAGACCCGCTCAGCCCTTCCGGACCAGCGGGAACGGCTCCACCACGGGGGCGGCCGGCGGCGGCTCGAACAGGATGCGCAGGCCGCCGAAGGCCGCCACCGGCGCACCGGGCGCGAGGCTGCGGTTTGAGGTGGCGTTGGGCACCCGGACGATCGGGACCTCGTTCACCGGCGAGAAGGTGCCGAAGGTGGCGTAGTTGGCGTTGAAGGCGTTCTCGATGTAGCCGTAGAGTTCGATGTTCGACGCCACGCGGTAGCTCGTGTTGAGGCCGACCACCGCGAAATCGCCAGTGGTCTTGTTCTGGTTGGTCGGATCGCCGACGAGGAACTTGCCCGTGGCGAAGCGCGTGAGCGCGCCGACCCGCCATTCCGGCGTCACCTGATACTGCACGCCGACCTTAAGCTGGTGCGGCGCGACGCCGGGCAGGCGGTTGCCCGGACGCACGAGCACGACACCGCTCTCGTCGCCGCCCGCGCTGTTGAACGGGTTGCCGGGCGCGGCGAGCTCGACCGGCGACTCGAAGGTCGCATCAACGAAGGCGTAGTCGATGAAGGCGTTCCAGCGCGGCGCGTTGTAGAACAGGCTCGCCTCGACGCCCTGCCGTTTGGTCGAGCCGACGTTGCGGAAGAAGGCGCGGCCGATCGTGTCGGGGGCCGGCACGAACAGGATGTCGTCGTCGTTGCGGGTCGAGAAGAAGCCGGCCTTCCACGACAGGATACCGCCGAAATATTCGTCGGGCTGCGGGATGCGGCCGCGGACACCGGCCTCGACGGTGCGCGCCACGACCTGCTTCAGCGGCGGGTCGCCGACGAAGAAGTTGGTGAGCGAGCAGGGCGCCAGCGGATCGGCGCAGGAGAGTTCGGCCGGGGTCGGGGCGCGGTTGGCTTCCGTGTAGCCGCCGTAGGCGACGAGGTAGTCGGGGATGACCTTGTAGGTCGCGCCGACGCCGGGGTTGAAGCGCTGGTAATAGTGGTCGCCGTTCAGCGCCGTGCCGATCTGGTCGCGCAGGACGATCTTGGCCATGTTGAACCGGCCCTGCAGCGTCAGGGTCAGCCGGTCGGTCAGGTCGGTGTTGTTCGAGAAGTAGATGCCGCCGTAATCGTTCGAGGTGTGGACCGAGACCGGGGTGATGATGCCGTCGTCGCTGGAGACGACGATGCCGGGGGGCGAGAAGCCGCGGTCGAGGGTCAGGCCGCCGATGGAGTTGTCGGCCCCGAAGCGGGTGCGACCGCCGTCATACTGGCCGCCGAGCACGAAGCGGTTCGGCAGGCCGAACAGCGTCTCGCGGATCACGGTCTGGACCGTAGCGCCAAAATTGTCGGTGCTGGTACGGGTCTGGTTGAGGAAGGCGTAGGGTCCGCCCTCGTCGAAGCGGTCGGCGAAGGTCGGGTTGATCCCGCCGAAGTTGAAGGTGCGCAGCCGGTCGGTCCGCACGGGGCTGCCGGTGCGGTCACGCAGGAAGAACTGGTTGTCGTCCGCGCCCTCGGAGCAGACGAAACGCTCATCGACCTCGCAATTCTCCACGTCGGCGGCGTCGCCGTTGGCGGTGCGCTGGCGGAACAGGCCATAATAGGCGTTGCCCTGCACGGTGATGGTCGGCGTGACGTCGTAGGTGCCGGAGAGCTGGAAGCGCAGGAAGTCGTTCTTGGTCTGGTCGGGATAGGTGAAGACATCGGAGCGGTCGGCCTTCAGCAGCTCGACCGGGGCAGTGCCGTTGCCGGTCAGGCTGTTGCTGGCGCCGATGACGTTAAAGTGGAATTCGCTCTTCTCACCCTGCACGCCGAGATCGGCGTAGATCTGGTTGAGCCGCGACGGCGAGTGCTTGCGCCAGCCGTCCTCGCCGAGCTTGGTGCCGGCGACGTAGAGGCCGATATTGTCGATGCGCTGGCCGTGCTGGAACGCCACCGCGCCGCGGCCGAACGAACCGCCGAGCACGTTGATCTCGCTACCCTGGTAGGTGAAGCCGTTCTTGAGCGTCACCGCCAGCGAGCCGCCGAGCGCGTTGAGGCCGAAGGCCGGGTTCGAGCCCTCCAGCTCGATCCGATCGACGGCGATGTCGGGGATCAGATCCCACTGCACCGTGTCGCCGAACGAGGTGTTGAAACGGGCCCCGTTGAGATAGACGGCCACGCCCTGCGGCGAGCCGCCGAGCGGCGAGGCCTCGAAGCCGCGATAGGTGATCGTCGGCTGGAAGGGATTGCCCTGGGCGTTGTTGACGCTGATCGAGCCGACGCGCTCGTCGAGTGCCCGCACCGTGCTCGGAAAGCCGACGCGCGAGACGTCGCCCGAGGTCAGCACGCTCGTGTTCTGCGGCAGCTTGTTGCGGTCGATGCCGTCGAGGACCGTGACTTCGCGCGGACCCGACGGGGTCTGGGTGGCGACGACCCGGCGCGAGGCCGCAACCGGCGTGTTCGAGACGACGCTGATCTCTTCGAGCGTCACGGCCTGTCCACCGCCCGCGCCTTGCGCCATCACATGTCCCGGAAGCAGTGCAACCGATGCGATGAGGCTGCCTCGCAGCACCCGCATTGTCATTCCCCAGCCCTTATCATTCGTGCTTGCGGCCCGTTCGAGCGGAACCGTTGCCGGATGTTGCTGAAGGAGGGGGGCAACGACAATCGCTGCCGAGCTTCTACAGGACCAATTATGATGAGACGCTCAAGCTTCCGCCGGCGCGTGGTGTTCTGGCAACATATTTCTGCCGTTCCGTCAAAGACTTACGGACAAAAAGGCAGACTTTACCGGGATCATTCGGCAAGCTTCGATCGGCTTTAGCCGCCCGTTTCGACCAGGATTGCGCCGAGTCTCTTTCGCCCGAAAATCCGGTTGCCCGCATCCCACCGCTTCGGCGCGACCAAGATAGCCGATCCCGGAGCGCAGTGCGAAGTCATGCCGCTCGAGCCAAAGCCGCGTCGCGCCGGGCATCAGACGGCCGGCGGCCGTTCTCGAGGCGAAACGCTTCGACGGCCGCGGCCCGACTCCAGGCACGAAATCCCGGACCGGCCGGCCCGATACGCTCGTGCCGCGGCGTTCGGCGGAAACGGCTTCGTCGCTTCCGACCGAAAGCGGGTCAGAGATGCGCCTGGATGCGGCGGGCGATCTCGCCCAGGCGCTGCTCCAGAATCGTCGGGACCTCGCAGACGTAGGAGACCGACTGGTTGCGCTCGTCGAAGATGCGACGGTCCCAGTTGAACCGGCTTTCCAGGTCCGCAACCTCCTTGGAGGCGACCTTGGTGGAGTCGGATTCCGGGCTGTCCTTGAACTCGCTCACCTTGTCCGCCTCGTCGCGGATGCGTTCGGCGAGACGGCGCTGGCCCTGGGCGTAGCGGCTGATCCCGTTCATCACCGTGCTGCGCTCGCCGTTGATGATCTCGAACACCCCGGCGAAGACGCGGGTCAGGCGCTTGCCCTTCTCGGCCGGATCGGCCTTCTGCGCGAACTCATCGAGCAGGGTGTCGACCTCGCGCAATTCGGTGCGGCGGGAGGCGAGCTTGCGGGCGAGCTGGGCCGCCTCGCGGTCGCTGCCCCATTCACCGGCCTCGGCGAGGTCCGGCCCGGTCCAGAACGAGCCGTAGCCCAGCGTCGTCACCTTGCGCTGCGGGCAGGGCCAATCCGGATCGGTCTTGGGCTGCGCGAGCACGGGCCCCGCCGCGAGGATCAGGGCGAGGCAGAGCGGGGCACGAACGGAACGAGGGATCATGGGAGGTCTCTCAGGCGGCTTCGCCGGCCGGTCCGCCGCGCCGGGCCATGATGCCGCGGCCCGGATCGTAGGCGATTGCGGCGAGGGTGAAGAACAGGAGGCCGGTGCCGACCACGACGGCGCAGGCGACCGGCTCGAAGCGCCCGTAGAGAGCGAAACGCACCAATTCGACCGCGTGGGTGAACGGGTTGGCCTGGCAGATGAGGTAGAGCCACTCGCTCGATGCCCGAACCTGCCAGAGCGGATATAGGGCAGAAGAGGCAAAGAACATCGGGAAGATCACGAAATTCATGACGCTTGCGAAGTTCTCAAGTTGCCGCACCAGCGAGGACAGGAACAGGCCGATCGCTCCGAGCATCAGCCCCGAGGCCAGGAAGGCCGGCAGGGCGGCGAGGTAACCGAGGGGCGGAATGCCGGTCTCCCAGAACCATGCGATCGCGAGGAACGCGTAGGCCTGGACGATGGAGACGCTGACGCCCGCGACCAGCTTGGCCAGCAGCAGCGACCAGCGCGGATAGGGTGAGGTGAGCAGCACCTTCATCGAGCCGACCTCGCGGTCGTAGACCATCGAGAGAGAGGACTGCATGCCGTTGAAGAGCTGGATCATCACCGCGAGCCCCGGCACCACATAGGCCTCGTAGAGCACGTAGGTCTCGTAGGGCGGCGTGATCGAGGTGCCGAGCGTGTTGCGGAAGCCCGCCGCGAAGATGAACAGCCAGACCAGCGGGCGCACCATCGCCGAGAAGAAGCGCTCCTTCTGATGGAAGAAGCGCAGTAGCTCGCGGCGGACGATGCCGCCGAGCGCGATGAGGTAGCCGACCGCATCGAGCCGGCCCGCATGAGGCACGGTCTTCGCGCCGTCCTCGGCACGGGCTGCGGCGGCGGGGTTCGAGGGAGACCTCATGCGGCGGACTTCACGGCTCTCTTGTCGGGTTCGGCGACGAGGCGGCGGAAGGCGGCTTCCAGCGTCTCGCCGGGCCCACCGATCTCCCCGGCGCGGCCACGGGCGACGATGCGGCCCTTGTGCAGGACCACGGCGTCGTCCTCGGGCGAAATCTCCTCGAAGATGTGGGTCGCCCACAGCACCGAGAGCCCCTCCTCCCGCACCAGGGCGCGGACGATGGCGACGATGTCGGCGCGTGATTCGAGGTCGAGCCCAACGGTCGGCTCGTCGAGCAGCAGCAGGCGCGGCGCGTGGATCAGCGAGCGGGCGATCTCGATGCGCCGCGACTGGCCGCCGGAGAGGGTGCGGATCTTGTCGTCGCGCCGCTCGGCGAGGCCCACGCGGGCGAGCAGGGTCTCGATGCGCGCACGCGCCGCCGCCCGGCCGATGCCGTGCAGGCTGGCGTGGTAATGCAGGTTCTGCGCGACGGTGAGGTCGGTATCCAGCGTCCGCGCCTGGAACACCACGCCGAGGCCAGCGAGCGCCCGCGACGGCTCGCGGTCGAGCGGATGACCGAGGATCGAGACCCGGCCCTCCTGATTGTTGTAGAGCCGGGTAATCACCGAGAACAACGTGGTCTTGCCCGCGCCGTTGGGCCCGAGCAGCGCCATGAAGTGCCCGCGCTCGACGGTGATCGACACGTCGGACAGCGCGGCGCGCTGTCCGAAGCGGTGGCTGACGCCGGCGACGTCGAGAGCCGCGCTCATTTCGGCAGCGCCCGCTTGGCGTCGTCGAGCGCTTCCAGGCACTCGTCGAACTCGCCCTCGCCCTGTTCGCGCTCGGCGATCTTCAAAGCGCGCTTGAGCTTCTGCGGGACGGCTTCCGGCGCGAGCTTTTCCGCCTGCGCCTTCACCGCGCTGATGCCCTCGGCGCAGGCGGCCTTGTCGTCGGCGAGCGCCGGGGTCGCAAGCGCCACGAGGGCAAGCAGGGCGCCACCGCGAAAACCTTTCGGTACGGCGAGGGAGGTGCGTGTGCGCATCATGAGATGTCCCCCTCACTTCACCGTAATCGTGCCGGCCATGCCCTTTTCCTCAAGCCCTTGCGCGTACCACTTGTAGGCACCCGGCTTGATGGCGACGAATTCGATGGCGATCTCGCCGGGATCGTCGAATTCGAGGTGATCGGGCGGGCCGCCGCCGTGGATCTCCTTGTGCTCGATCACGATCTGGTTGAACCAGATGTAGCGGAAGAATTCGGGCGCGTAGAACTTGTATTCCTGCCGCCCCTTGGCGACGATGCGCAGGCGGTAGGCCTTGCCGGCCTCCAGCTCGATATCCTTGTTCTCCACCACGAAGTCGTTGCCCTCCTCGTTGCCGAGCACGAGGTCGGGCAGGTTCTGCCGCTTCTTGGTGAGGTCGAGGGCGCCGGCTGGGGCTGCGGCCAGCATCAGGGCCGCGGCAGCGAGGCCGAGGCGCGTCGTCCACTTCATGTTGCTTCCTCCGGTTTCTTGTTCTTGCATCGCCCTTTTCCGAAGGCCGGCAACCACCTTTCGGGACGATGCCTTAGCCGGCGAACTGAGCTTATTTCTTCGAGATCGCCACGCCCCAGGGCAGCAGCCCGACCGGGATGCTTTTCACCACCTTCAGCCCCTCGACGTCGATCACCGAGACATCGTTGGAGGTGCCGTTGGTCGTGTAGAGCTGCTTCTCGTCGGGCGTGAAGGCGAGCTGCCAGACGCGCTGGCCGACGGGCAGGTACTTCTGCACCTCGTAGGTCTTGGCATCGACCACCGCGACGCGGTTGGCCGGCCCGAGCGCGACGAAGGCGCGGGTGCCGTCCTTGGTCAGGCGCACGCCGACAGGCTGGATCTGCTCATCGGTGACGCTCGGAATCTTGAAGGTGATCTTCTTGATGACCTTGCGGGTGGCCACGTCGATCACCGAGACCGTGCCGCCGACCTCTGCCGACACCCAGAGGAACTTGCCGTCCGCCGAGAACTCGGCGAAGCGCGGCCGGGCATCGACCAGCACGTTGTCGATCACCTCGAAGGTCTTGGTGTCGATGAAGTGGGCCATGTTGGTGGTCTCGGAGGTGTTCACGAGAATCTTGCCGTCCGGCGACAGGCCCATTCCCTCCGGCTCGACGCCCACCGGCACCTCGGCCAAAACCTTGTTCTTCTCGATGTCGAGGATGGTGACTTGGCTGTCGTCCTCGTTGGCGACGTAGAGCGGGTTGCCGCTCTGATCGAGGATGAACTGTTCCGGGTCGGGCCCCGAGCGCAGGGAGCGGATCACCTTGCCGGTCGCGGTGTCGAGCACGTCGATGCGGTCGTCGTCGCTGGCGCAGACGAACAGCTCCTTGTCGTCCTTGGAAAGCGTCACGCCGCGCGGGCGCCGCCCGACCTTCCAGGTCCCGGTCACCGCCAGGGTCTCGGTGTCGATGA
Organism: Methylorubrum sp. SL192; assembly: GCF_026672325.1. NCBI lineage: Bacteria > Pseudomonadati > Pseudomonadota > Alphaproteobacteria > Hyphomicrobiales > Methylobacteriaceae > Methylorubrum > Methylorubrum sp. SL192. Next base: position 1,064,634 of record NZ_JAPPQV010000003.1, on the reverse strand, counting down.
CCGAGACGGTGTTGGCCTTCTCGTTGGTGACGTAAGCGGTAAAGGCTTGCGCGCTTCCTGCGCTCCCGAGCGACACGCCCGCGAGCAGCGCGCATCCCAGTCCTGCCCTCAAGCGAGCGACCATCGGCGTCCTCCCTGTCGTTTCCGGCGCGTCGTCTCGCGCGCCTGCGTCCACATCGGCTGGAGCGACATGGCCCCCGCGGCCCCGTCGCTCAAACAAGAAACAGATGATCGGCTGAACCTCACCGGGCGGTGGATTGCCGCATCGCCCGGATCGCATCCGCAAGCGGTCACGGCAGCTTGCACGCGGTCTCCGGCATGTCGGCCCCCAGCGTATCGAGCGGCGTGCGCTGGTGGATGAAGCCCTGTTCGGGCGCCACCGAGACCATCGCCTTGGGCTGCACCACGATGATCGGCTGGCGCAGCTGGTGGTCCCAGGGCCGGTAGGTCAGGGACACGCCCTTGTAGGCGGGCAGCGAAAATTCGGGCTTCACGAGATGGGCCGCGAGCGTGGCCGGATCGGTGCTGCGCGTCTGCGTCGCCGCCTCGCCGACCGTGCGCACGGCCGCCCAGACCTGATAATCGAGCGGTCGCATCAGACGGCTCGCGAGCCGTCGGAAACGGTTCTGCGCCTGGGCCGCGCCCCAGGTCTCGAGAGTCGGGTGCCACGTGGTCGCGATCAGCCCCTGCGTGCCGGCCACGGGGCGCGGATCGACGGTGCGGAACGGGACGTAATCGCCCCAATCGCCCTCCTCGTCGGCGACCACCGCCAGGTCGTAGTCGAGCCCGCGGGTGAACACCATCGCCTCGGCCCGGGTCGGCGTGTCGCCGCGGGCCTTGGCCAGGGGGCCGAAGGTCCAGGGCTTCTCCGCGGTGATCTTGAGGCCGAACTTGCGGGCGGAGTTCCGCATCGCGTCCGCGTAGGCCTTGTCGCGCTCGGTCGGACCGGTGATCAGAAAGATCTTCCGCCAGCGCATCAGCGTCAGGTACTGCGCCAGCGCATCCGTCTGCATGGCGCGGCTCGGCAGAACGTGGAACAGGTTGGCGCGGCAATCGGCCCCGCGCAGGCGGTCGTCCGGCGCGCCGGCATTGAGGATGACCGCGCCCGTCTCCTTCAGCGCATCGGCCACCGCCAGCACCTCGGCGGCGGGCAGGGCCAGCACGAAGAACCGTACGCCCTTGTCCGCCAGCGCCTTGGCGGCCTCGACCGGATCGCGCTCGCCGTCGAGGGCGACTTCGTCCAGCGCGAAGGTCTGCTTGGTGAAGCGGCCGGTGGTGTTGTTGTCCTTCACCGCCATGCGCGCGCCGGCCACGCCGAGATCCTCGGGGTCGGCCTCGGCATCGTAAGACGAGGGCGCCGGCACCGGGCGATAGAGGACGGCGATGTGGGTCTCGGAGCCGGGGACTGGCGCGGGCGTCTCGTTCGCAGGGGAACCCGGCGGCGGCTCGCCGGTGGCCGCCTTCGGCTCCTGGGCGCGGGCATGGATGGAAGCGGCCAGGAATGCGGCCGGGCCGGTCGCGAGACCGGCGGCGAGGAGGAGCGGAACGGACAAACGCATTGCCCGTCACGCTAGCAACATCTTGCCACCGGCCTCAACGAGAGAAGCATAAGATTTTCATAAGATAGTGTGGTCGGGCGACCGTGGGGCCGGCTTTATCAGGCGCCGCATCGCCGTTGCCGGGCATGCCGATACGCTCCGGGGACGGTCGTGCCAACGCTTGCCAAATCCTCCGGGAAACCGAGTTAAAGCCCGTCCGCGCGGCCCCGCGCCCGTCCGAGGCTCTCACCCCATGCGACTTCGCGCCCTCGTGCCCGTCCTCTTGCCCGCCCTCACCCTCCTGTCCACGCTGAACGGTGCGGCCTCGGCGGAGGATGCGGCACGCAAGGCTGCGATCTTCCCGGCGGAGGCGAACGATCCGACGCTGGCCTATGGCCGCAAGCCGCTGCCGGCCGACCAGAAGCGCCTCGACCTCGTCACCGACGTGCTGCGCAAGCAACTTGCCGAGAAGGGCGGCCTCGAGAGCGTCGATCTCAGCCCCCAGGCGGACGAAATCCGCAAGGAGAGCCCGCTCTACAAGTGCAACGACTGCGTCGCTCCGATCGCCAAGGCGCTGGGCGCGGAACTCGCCGTGACCGCCTTCGCCGACAAGGGCGCCAACCAGTTGTTCAGCCTCGTCGTCACCATCGCCGAAGCCGAGACCGGCAAGGTCGTGCGCCGGGGCCAGGTCGTGATAAGAGCCAACACCGACGACGACTGGTCCCACGCCACGCGCTGGATCGTGAAGAACCGCCTCCTGGCCGAGCCGCTGCCCGGCCGTTCCTGAAGCGGGGCTTGTGCGGGCGCGCAAGGCTGAGCAAGAACGTTTCCCGTGTCCGACATCGTATCGATTTCTTCCGCGCGTCCCCGCCTGCTCGTCAGCGTCCGTGGGCCCGACGAGGCGCTGACCGCGCTCCGGGCCGAGGCGGACCTGATCGACGCCAAGGATCCCGAGCGCGGGGCGCTCGGCGCGTTGTCGCCCGAGACCGTGCGCGCCATCGTCGCGGCCGTCGGCGGGCAAGCCGTCACCAGCGCGGTGGCCGGCGACGGGACCGGGCGCGCGATTGCCGCGGCTATCGCGACCATCGCTGCAACCGGCGTGGATTTTATCAAGATCGCGGTCGGCGCCACCGACGATGCCGCTCTGGCCGAGGCCGCCGCGCAGGCGCCGGGCCGGGTCATCGGCGTGCTCTTCGCCGAGGATGACGTGGCCGAGGATGGGCCGGCACGCCTCGCCGCAGCCGGCTTTGTCGGGGCGATGATCGACACGCGCGGCAAGAGCGGCACCACGCTTACCAGTCTCATGGCCACGCCGCAGCTGGCCGCCTTCGTCGCCGGATGCCGCGCATACGGCCTGATGAGCGGCCTTGCCGGCTCGCTCGGGCTCGGCGACATCCCGGTGCTCGCGCGGCTCGACCCCGATTATCTCGGCTTCCGCGGCGGCCTGTGCCGCGCCGGCGACCGGCGGCAGTCGCTCGATGGGGCCCGGGTCGCGCAGGCGGTCGAAGCGATGCGGGCCGGCCCGCGAGCCGACGCGGCGTGAGGCGTATGACAAGCGCCAGCCCCGCTGCTCCCCGCGTCACGGGGACAATCGACGGCGCCGTCGTCAAGATCGGCGGCAGCCTCGTCGCGGATCGCGCGCGGCTTTGCGCCATCCTCGCCGAATGCGTGGAGGAACCGCCGGTCGCGATCGTGCCCGGCGGCGGACTCTTCGCCGACGCCGTGCGCGCGACTCAAGCTGCGCTCGGCCTCGACGACGCCCTCGCCCACCGTCTCGCCCTCGACGCCATGGGCCGCATGGCCGAGGTGTTCTGCGCGCTCGAACCACGGCTCACCATCGCCCGGAGCCTCGAGGCCGTTGCCGGCGCCCTCGCTCAGGGCCGCTCCGTGATCTGGGATCCAATCGCGCTCAAAGCGGGTCATGCCGATATCGCTGAAAACTGGGACGTCACCTCCGACAGCCTCGCCCTATGGCTCGCAGGCATGCTCGGCGTCGATCGGTGCATCCTTGTGAAGTCGGCAAAACTTACCTCGCAGACCGATCCCGCAGCCCTTGCACAAGCCGGCCTCGTCGATGCCGCGTTCCCACGTTTCGCCGCCGCCTTCGGCGGTACGATCGTGATCCGCGGCACCGAGGATATCAGCCAGAGGCACGCCGCATGAGCGCGCCCGAACATCTCGTCTTCATCACCGGCAAGCTGGCCCATGCCCGCCTCGAAAAGGTCGCGGCCACTCTGCCGGCCGAGCGGTTCACCTGGAGCATCGCCGATGCTGGGGTGAAGGTCGCCGCGCTGATGACGGAGGAAATCATCAAGCGCCGGGTGCAGATGCCCGAGGGCGCGACCCGGATCGTCCTGCCCGGCCGCTGCCGCGCCAACCCGGAGGCGCTGGCCCAGCACTTCGGCCTCCCGGTGGAGCGGGGGCCGGATGAGATCGTTGATTTACCGGCTTATCTTGGTCTGACCGGGCGCAAGGTCGATCTCTCGCGCCACGACCTGCGCATCTTCTCCGAGATCGTCGATGCCTCGAAGATGACGCCGGACCAGATCCTGGCCAAGGGTCTCGACCTCGCCCGGCGCGGGGCCGACGTGATCGATCTCGGCGGGCTGCCCGACACGGCGTTCCCGCATCTGGAGGACAGTGTGCGGGCGCTGAAAGGCGCGGGGCTGAAGGTCAGCGTCGATTCCTTCTCCCTCGACGAGTTGACCCGCGGGGCGCGGGCCGGGGCCGACTTCCTGCTGAGCCTCAACGAGGAGACGCTGGATCTCGCCTTCGAGACCGACGCGGTGCCGATCCTCGTGCCGATGCGCCCCGACGACCTGCCCTCCCTCGACCGCGCCATCGAGCGGATGGAGCGGGCGGGCCGGCCCTACATGGCCGATCCGATCCTGGAGCCGATCCATTTCGGCTTCGTCGACTCGATCGTCCGCTACCGCGAGATCCGCGCGCGCTGGCCGAACATCGAGATGATGATGGGCACCGGCAACCTCACCGAACTGACCGAGGCCGACAGCCTCGGCGTCACCGCGCTCCTCGTCGGCATGTGCTCGGAACTCGCCATTCGCAACGTGCTGATCGTGCAGGTCTCGAACCACACCCGCCGCACGGTGGAGGAGCACGACGCCGCCCGCCGGGTGATGTACGCGGCACGAGAGGACGCCGCCCTGCCTAAGGGCTATGGCCGCGAGTTGCTGGCGCTGCACGACAAGCGCCCCTTCGTGCAGACCTCCGATGAAATTGCCGCTCTGGCCGCGGAAGTGCGCGATCCCAATTACCGCATCGCCGTCGCCGAGGACGGCATCCACGTCTACAACCGCGATCGTCACACCACCGGCATCGACGCGATGGCCTTCTTCCCCGAACTGCGCGTGGAGAGCGACGGCGCGCACGCCTTCTATCTCGGCGGAGAACTGACGAAGGCCGAGACCGCGTTCCGCCTCGGCAAGCGCTACGTGCAGGACGAACCCCTCGACTGGGGTTGCGCCGCCGACCGCACCCAGGAAGACACCACCGCCTTCAAGGCAGCCGGGCCGACGAAAGCCGCCCACACCAAGCATAGCGGCCCCGAGGCGCCCGGCGCCGAGCGCGCGGCCAAGGCCGATCCGGAGCGCGACGCCGCACCGCCGCGGACCGAGACCGGGAGCGGCACGGCATCGGAACGCGACCCGCTCAGCGAGCCGAAGGGCGGCCGCATCGTCTGCGGCCGGCTGGTGCCCGACGAGGACCGGAATTAGTCATTTCTGCATCGGCTTTTTCCGAAAGCCGGTGGCCACCGTTCGGACCGATGCTCGATGCCGCTGATCCTTGAGACCGTCGTCACCACCCTGTCGGCGGCGGGCGCCCTGCATCTCGTGCCGTTCGGCCTGATCCGCGAGGACGAGGATTTCGTGCTCGCCCCGTTCCGTCCCTCGCCCACGATCGACAACCTCGCCGAGCGTCCCTACTTCACGGCCTCGGCCCCGAGCGACGTGCGGGTGATCGCGGGCGTCGTCACCGGGCGGCGCGACTGGCCGGTGGTGGATTGCGATCACATTCCCGGCAAGCGCCTCGCCGAATGCTTCGGCCATGCCGAGTTCGAGGTGGCAGCGATCGAGGACGATCCGCAGCGCCCGCGCTACCGCGGGCGGATGGTGCACGCGGTGAGCCACGTGCCGTTCATCGGCTATAACCGGGCGCAAGCCGCGGTGATCGAGGCGGCGATCCTGTCCACGCGGCTCCACATGCTGGAGCCGGAAAAGGTCCTGACGGAGATGGCCTATCATGCCATAGCCATTTCCAAGACCGCCGGCCCGACTGAGCGCGAGGCCTGGGACTGGATCGAGGACAAGGTCGCGGGGGCCCTGGGTCGCACCGGCCGCGTCCTCGACGGGACGAGCCGCCCCCTGTGAGGCGCCGACAGACTGAACCGATGCTCAAGGAGATACCCGGTTTGAAGCGGATCGCATGGCTCGCTGCGGCGGCGCTCGTCCTCACCACAGTCGGGACGCAAGCCCAGCACGCGCCGACCCGACGCAAGATCGTCGAGAGCGTCACGATCGACGCCTCGCCCGACAAGGTCTGGGCGGTGGTCGGCAACCCAGCCGATGCGGGCTGGATCGAGAACGTGGCGCGCGGCGAACGGCAGGGCAGCGCGGACAAGCCGGTCTTCCGGCTGACGCTGAAGAACGGCCACGTCATCGTCGAGGAGAGCCGCAAGCTCGATCCCGAGCGCAGGAGCTTCGGCTATTACATCCTCGAGAACGAGGTTACCGACCTGCCGGCCAAGGATTACTCGGCCACGATCTCGGTGCAGCCCGAGGGCGCGCAGGCGCGGGTCGAGTGGCGGGCCGCGTTCTACCGCGGCCATCCGAACAACGACCCGCCGCCCGAACTCAACGACGAGAATTCGGAGAAGCGCGTGCGGGCCTGGATTCATGCCAGCCTTGAGAACCTCAAGGCCCGGCTTGAGAAGAGCGGCTCCTGACACAAGTCGCTCGAATGAGGGATGAGGCTGCCATGCTCGGCGGCCTCAACGGGAGGAGAAAAACGTATGAAGTTCAGGACGCTTGCCGCCGTGGCGGCGCTCGCCACGGTGACTTTTTCCGCGCAAGCACATGGTCCCACGCGGCAGAAGGTGTCGGAGTCGATCGAGATCAACGCCCCCGCCGACAAGGTCTGGGCGATCGTCGGCAACTTCCAGGACGGAAGCTGGATTCCGGTGGTCGAGAAGACCGAGGGCAAGGGCGGCAACGAGGTCAAGGCGACCCGCACGCTGACCCTGAAGGGCGGCGCCACGGTCGAGGAAGAGCTCGCCAAGTACGACGCCGAGAAGAAGCTTCTCATGTACCGGATCACCAAGGTCGACGTGAAGACCCTGCCGGTGAACGATTATTCCTCGACGATCGAGCTCGAGGGTGACGGCGCCAAGACCAAGATGACGTGGCGCGGCGCGTTCTACCGCGGCTACATGAACAACGATCCACCGCCCGAGCTGAACGACGAGGCTTCCAAGAAAGCCGTGCTCGGCCTCTACAAGGCGGGGCTGGAGAACGTGAAGGCCAAGGCCGAGAAGGGCTCGTAAGGGTTTGATACGGTCTCCGCTTGATGAAAGCGGGGACCGTATCAGCAAGCCCGCGCGGCGCCTGAGGAGGGCACCCATCGCGCCAGCGCGATGGGATCCCACCGAAGCCCAAATCCGCCATCCCGAAGGGATCAAACGGATTTGGTATGACAACATACGGAGCCGGCATGCGCTGCTCACTTCGGCTCACAGGCCGGCTCCTCCCTCTCCCCTTCGCGGGAGAGGGTGGCCCCCGAAGGGGGTCGGGTGAGGGGCTGGCTCCGCATTGTCCGGAAGCGTCGCTCCCCTCTCCCGCCTCGCATCGGCGAGGCACCCTCCCCCGCAGAGGGGGGGGGCATTTATAGCCCTTGCCTACCTTCTAACATCCGGCGCTCCCGCCCTGGCGCAGGAAGCCCTCGTCACGGCGCAGCTCGGCAACGCCGTCGAGATCATCGACCTCGCGTCCAAGACAATCCTGCAATCGATCCCCGTACCGGGGGCGCCGGCGGGCATCGCCGTCTCGCCCGACCGGAAGACGGCCTACGTCACCCGCCCCGAGGGCCACGGCGTCTCGGTGATCGATCTCGACACGCGCCGGGTGCGTGCGAGCCTCGATCTGCCCGGCGGCCCGCTCGGCATCGGCGTCAACCCGAAATCCGGCGAGGTCTACGTCGCCGACTGGTACGGTGCGCGCGTCTTCGTGCTGCGCCCGAATGCGGACGGCCTGACGCTGGAGGGCGAGATCGCCACCGGGAAATCTCCCTCGGGCATCGCGGTGACGCCGGACGGCGCCACGCTGCTGGTGGCCAACCGCGAATCCGACTCGGTCTCGATCATCGACGTGGGAAGCCGCCGGGAGACGCGGCAAGTGTCCGTGGGCCAGCACCCGTTCGGCCTCACCCTCTCGGCGGACGGTGCCACCGCCTATACCGCCAACGTGGTGTCGAACGACGTCTCGGCCATCGACGTCGCCGCCGGCCGCGAGACCGGCCGCGTCGCCACCGGCCAGCGGCCCTACGTCATTGCGTTCGCCGCCGGCAAAGGCTTCGTGACCGACCAGTATTCCAACACCGTGACGGTGTTCGACCCGGCCAGCTTGAAGAAACTGGCCGCGATCGATGTCGGCGATCATCCGGAGGGCATCGCCGCCACCCGCGACGGGAAGACGATCGTCGTCGCCAATTGGGGCGACAACGCCCTGAGCCTGATCGACCCGTCGAGCCTCACGGTCACCGGCACGATTGCGACCGGCGACGGGCCGCGCGCCTTCGGGGACTTCCTAAGGTAAAGTCAGGCAGCCGCGGGCGGGTCGCCGGAGCCGGTCTCGGTGGGCGAGTTGAGGACGTCCTCCAGCTCATCCACGAGGCGGTCGATCTGGTCCTCGCTCGCCAGCACCCGCGTGGTCCGGCCGTCCTCGGTGACGAAGGCCAGCTCGATCGCCTCCCCGGTGCGGGTGGCCAGGATGCGGGCGAGCTTGTTTCCTGCGGTCATGCGCCTCTCCTTGTGACATGTCCCCGTCAACGCGCGGGAACGGCCCCGTTCCTCACCCGATCAAGCCGACGGCCACCGCCGGGCCGCAGGTCGAAACCCAGGGGGCATCCTCACCGTTCAAGCACCCGGCGATGGTCTCGGTGAGCGGCACCGGGCGGCGTCCGAGCCGGGCGGCCAACCGCTCCGCCAGGAAGCGGCCGGCGCCGCAGACGACGAGCGGCGCGTCCTCCGGCAGATCGGAGCGCGACAGCAGAATCGCGGCGGCATCGTGCAGGGGGCGCAGCTGCGCCTCGGCGAACCACGCGGCCAGCGCCCGCCATTCCTCGGCGCTCCCCTCCCCGCGGTCGCGGCCCACCATGCGGGCGAGCCGGATCTCGGTCTCGGGGATCGACTTGCCCTTCAAGTCGGCGCTGTATTGCTGGTCGGCGCCCTCCGGCAGGTCGCCGGTGAGCCGGTAGATGTCGGCAGTGCTGGCGAAGGTCTCCGCCATCAGCCGCGTGCGCCGGCCGCGCCAGGGCGCGTGGGTGGCAAACGCGAGGAGCGGGGTGCGCACCACGCCGGTATAGACCAGTTCGCCCGTCTCCAGCCGCTCGGCGTCGCTGTAGCCCTGCGCGGCGGGCCGCCCCCCGACGATCGGGATCAGGTCGGCGGTGGTCGAGCCGATATCGACCAGCAGCGCATGAGGGACGTGCCGGCCGATCAGGGCCGCGGTGGCATGCCAGTTGGCCGAGGCGATATCGGCCGCGTGCGCGCGGGCGTTGTCGGCCGAGACGAAACCGGCGCGGCCGGCATAGATCCGCACGCTGCCTTTAAGCGTCGCAGCCGCCCAGGCGGAAAGCTGATGCACCCCATCCGCCCGGTCGGCGAAGCAATCGGTCAGCTCGCCGGTCATGGTGACGGCGTGCGCGGCCTCGCCCCGCACCCAGTCCGGCAATTGCGCGAACGTCTCGTCGAGGGCGGGAACGCCGCGCCAGAGCCGGCACGGCGCCTGCACCGCCTCGACCACGCGGCCCTCCTCGACGAGCGCCGCCTTGACATGCACCCCGCCGAGATCCCACCCGATGACCCTGGTTCCAGTCCGGTTCACGCAATGTCTCACGGTTCTGAGGGGCGGCCGTTTCGGCTGATCCCGGTGATCGACCTGCGCCATGGGCAGGTGGTGCGCGCCCGCGCGGGCGAGCGTGACGCCTATGCCCCGATCGACACCCCCTTGGCCAGAGGCTCGCGGCCCGCGGACGTAGCCCGCGGCCTTCTCGAGGCCGTCGGGGGGGACCGGCTCTACGTCGCCGACCTCGACGCGATCATGGAGGGCCGGGCGCCCGACCGCGCCAGCCTGGAGGCGGTGGCCAGCGCCTGCCCCGGGGTGACGCTGTGGGTCGATGCCGGCTTCTCCGATTTCCCGGGCGTCGCGCGTTTCACCGCGTTCGGGCTCGGTCGCCCGGTGATCGGCAGCGAGAGCCAGCGGGATGCGGATCTCGTGCGCACGCTCGGCGACCGTGCCGTGCTCTCCCTCGACAGCCGGGGCGCGGAACGGCTCGGACCGGACGCCCTGCACGACGATGCGGAGACGTGGCCGGAGGATGTGATCGTGATGACGCTGGCACGGGTCGGCACCGGGACCGGCCCCGATCTTTCCGGGGTGTCGCGGGCCGTCGACGCGGGCGGGGGCCGGCGGATCTACGCGGCGGGCGGCGTGCGCGGGCCGGAGGATGTCGCGCATCTCGCGCGGACCGGCGCTGCGGGCGCGCTCGTCGCCTCGGCGATCCATGACGGGCGGCTGCGCTGAGGTTCAGGGCAGGCCCCAAAAAGAAAGGGACGGCCGAAGCCGTCCCAATCCACTAACGTCCAAGGAAGATCGAAGCCAGTCGCTGGAGCAGACCCCGCGGTGCGGGCGGAGGCTCGCTCTGCCCAGGACTGCCTCCGATCTAAGCGTTGGCGGCGAAGGGGTGGGTCGCCGACTTACGCTGCTCCGTGACGACCGAAGCCTTCGGCTCGCCGTTGACGGCGCGCTGGATCGAGAGCTTGGTGGCCTCGTAGTTGTACTTCTGGATCTTGGCGTCGTCGGCCGCTTCCCAGTGGATGAACACGCCGACCAGCACGTACAGGTCGTCGGCTTCGTCAGCCGGGATGATGCCTTCGGCAACCGCGTCCTGCACGGCCATGGCAACGCCATGCTGGGCCGGGCCAAACATCTGGACGGCCTGACGGGCGTCGTTGATGGTGACCTTGTTGAACATCAGCGTGTTCGGCTTGCACGGCAGGTTCGGCGCGATCACGGCGAGCAGGCTGGTGAAGCCGTGCTTGTTGTTGACCAGACCGTTGCAGAAGGCCGTCTCGGCCGGCGAACCGCGCGGTCCGATGATGAGGTCGATGTGAGCGACTTCGTTGCCGTCGCCGACGAGGGCCTCGCCGACCTGAACCTTGGTGATTTTTGCCATTCGGGGTCTCTCCCTGGATTCCTGAAAAAAGGCCCGCCCTGAGAGGAGGCGGGGCCTGGAAGCCATCCTTGTTTGCGGCGCCCGGCTGAGAGCCGAGCCGGTTTGCCCGGATAGCGGGGCGGACCCTACAGCGGGCCATTCCGCCGAACAACCCGCGCAAAGCCCTGAAATCTGCGATTTTTTGGAGGCCGGGGGGCCTTGACGCGACAAGATTCGTCCCCTCGCGGGCGAGGGCTCGATCAAGGCTCAGCAAAGGCTCAAGCGCCCTCGCCGCGGGCGGACAGGAGCGCGTCGAGAAACAGCGTCGCGACGGTGAAGTCGGCACTCGTGCCAGGGTTGAGGCTGGCCTCCTTCAACGCGCGGTCGTAGGCAAGCAGTGGCTCGACCGGCGCCGCGGCGAGGTCGAGGCCTGCGAGAGAGGCCTGCGCTTGCGCCCGCACCGCCTCGGCCCGCTCGGGGCCGTGCTTGCGGGCGATGTGGCTGTCCGGCACGGCCATGAGATAGGCGAGATGAACCGCCGTCGTCGTCCAGGGCGGGACGAGCCCACGCGCCCGCGCGCCCGCCAGCGCCGGCAGGCCGATCGCGAACAGGTCGCGAAACCCGTCCCCGTAGGCGCGGGCGATGCGGTCGCGCGGGGCGGCCTCCGCCATCGCCGCGCGCAGCGGCGGGAGCGCTTCGTCATCGGTTTGGGACACGTCGTGGCGCTCGGCCCGGCCGAGGCCGCCGGGATTGGCCCGGCGGATCGCCGCGAACACGTCGCGGGAATCGGAGGCGTCGAACCCCGCCAGCACGGCGTTCAGAGCCTCGGCCAGCGGGCCGGGCTGCTCGGCGGCATAAGCGAGCGGCGCGCAGAGGAGCAGGATACCGAGATTGGTGTTCTGCCCGACGGCGGCGAAGGTCGCCTCGACCCCGCCGCGCACCCGCTGTCCGACGCGCGCGCCCGCCGCGGCAAGCGGCGGGGCCGACACGTCGGCACTGGTGACGAAATCGGCCACGACCATGCGGTGGCCGGGGGCGTAGCCATGGACGTTGCCGGGTTTCAGCGCATCGAGTTCGGCGAGGCAGGCGGCCCGGTAGAGGTCGGCCACGGTCGCCGCAGGCAGGCCGCCGGGCGCCGTCCCGCTCATCCGAGCGCCGAGACCAGCCGCGGCGGGCGGGCGGCGCGCACCGCGTTGAGGAAGCCACGCGCCACCGCCCCCGCGATGTCGACCTCCGTCACCTGTTGCAGGCCGGACCAGGCCGGCATGGAGTTGACCTCCAGCACCAGAAAGCCGCCCTCGCCATCCTCGACGAGGTCGATGCCGGTATAATCGACGCCGACAGCGGCGGCGGCGGCCTCAGCGAGTTCGGCGGCGCGGGCCGGCACGTCCCAGGCGAAGGGCCGGCCGCCACGGTGGACGTTGGTGATCCAGCCGTCGCCCTCGCGGATCATCCCGGCGATCGCCCGGCCCTCGCAGACGAAGACCCGGTAGTCGCGCCACAGCCCGTCGGAACGGGCGACGTAGCGCTGAAGGTAGTAGACGCCGCTCACCGCCTCCTGCGCCGGCAAATCGTCGGGGTTTTCGAGGAGCATCAGCCCCTCGCCCTGCGAGCCGAACAGGGGCTTGAGCACGATCGGTTTTCCCGGGCGCGCCTCGCGGGCGACGATCTCGGCCGCCGCCTCGCGTTTCGAGACGACGAAGGTGTCGGGCGTCGGCAAGCCGGCACGGGCGATCAGCAGCGAGGTCGCCGCCTTGTCCACCGAGCGCTCGATCGCCGACGGCCCGTTCCAGACGGTAACGCCGGAGGCGACCAACGCATGGAGCACCCCGAGCCGCATGGTGGTGGCTTCGAACGTGCCGCCCGCGATGGTGCGCAGCAGGACGCCGTCCGGCAGCCCATCCTCGAAGCCGGGCACCTGCAGCGGCTCACCGCCGCCGGTGACCACGGCAACGTCGGCGAGCGAGAACAGCACCGGCTCGACGCCGAAGCCGCGCAAGGCCTCCCGCAGCCGCGCCTTGTGCCAATTGCCGTTGTCGGCCGCGAGCCCGATGCGCATTCGCTCTTTTTCCGTTTTTTTCAGAGCCTGTTTGACCGACCGGGTCGGGTGTTCATGACGGTCGTCATGCTGAGGTGCCGAGCGAAAGCTCGGCCTCGAAGCACGCCGGAACGGTCGCTCTCGTAGCATCGGTTGGCCTGGAGAAGCGTCGCGGCGTGCTTCGAGGCTGCTGACGCAGCACCTCAGCATGAGGAACGAGAAGCTTGCCGAAGCAGTCCGGTCAAATTGGCTTTCGACGACCCTCTCCCGCTGGGGGGAGGGTCTCGATCGTTGCCTCAGACGAACGAGGCGTCCACGAGCTGCGGCTCCAGCCGGCCGCCGCGGAACGACTTGCCGGTCTTGACCGAGGTGACGATGGCCTCGGCCGGCGAGAACAGCGCGCCGTCGATCTTGTAGAAGTCGCCGTTCACCCGCGAAAAGATCTCGGCGAAGGGCGCACCGTGATCGGCCGAGGTGGTGGAGGGGATCTGCTCGGCGAGCTGCTTGGCATCCGCGTCGTCGGCATCGACGAAGAGCTGCACCCGGCCGCCATAGATGATGGCGTCGTTGGTGCGCCCCATCGCCTGGATGAAGTCCGGATGCGGCGGCGAGAGCGGGGCCGAGCCGATGCCGTCGAGGATCTTGTGCAGATCGAAGCCGACGGTGTGGGCCTTGTGCAGCGCGACTTCCAGCACGCGGGCGACGACCTGGGTCGAACCGGCCAGGCTCTGGGTCGGGGCGTAGATGAAGGTCACGTTCTCCGGCGCGAGGCCGGTGGCGGCGGCGACCTTGTTGACCACCGAGGCCGGCGGCGCGCTGCCGGATTCGAGGACGAGCGCGGTCGTGGTCGCGTTGTCGCGATAGCCGAGCTCCTTGTAGAGCTCCTCCACCACGGCCACTGCACGGCCGGGACCCGAGCCGAGGGCGAAGAAGCCGGAATCGCCCTCCTCGTCGGCGAGGCTCCAGCCGGCATATTGCGAGCCGAGGCAGGCCAGGACCGGATCAGCGGAGTGGACGACGACGGTGTAGGGCCAGGAGGCGACCGGGCCGATCGGCGCGATCGTCACCGTGCCGAGGCCGCCGAGGCAGATCTCGGCGATGCGCCGGCCGGCCTCGATCGAGCCGCGGGCGTTGGCGCCGGCATCGACGGTGCGCGCGCCGTTCTCCTGGGCGACGATGAGCCGGAGCTTGGCCGCGTCAGCGACAAGGCTCTCGACCAGCGGCCCGGCCAGGGCGTTGAGGCTCGGCGCGCTCGTGTTGGAACTCATGATTGTTCTCCGTTTCCTCCAGCAACGCGCGGACCGTCTCGGCCCTCGCCCGCAATTCTTGCTTGACCGCCGCGGCGTCCGGCCCGGAGGCCGTCACCGTGCAGAACGGTGCGTCGCGCGCCACGTGGCTGCCGGCCCGCGGCCGGTCATGCACGTGGTCCGGCCAGTCGAGCGGCGGCACCGCCGCGCAGGTCCGGGCCGCGTAACAGATCTCGGCGCCCGTCGCATCCGCCGGGGCGGTCTCGATTGACGGCATCCGGCCGAGCGCCGCCTCGATATGCTGAATCAGCAGCGGCGTCGGGCGGTGATCGAGCACGTCGAGGGTGGCGCCGGGGCGTGGATTGATCTCCAGCAGCCACCAGCTTTCCCCGTCCACGAGGCAATCCGCGCTGGCAAGACCGGTGAGGCCAGTGGCGCGAGCGAGCCGAAGCGCCGCCTCGGCGATCTCCGCGGCGACCGCAGTCGGGACCGGCTCCGCCTCGTCGCGGCCGCGGGCGAGCGCGCCGGCATAACGGAACGGCCTCAGCGGCGAGGGCGCCTGCCACTGCTCGGTCAGCGCCAGGGGTTCGATGCGGCGGCCATCGGACAGAAAGTTCAGGGCGAAGGCGCGGCCGGGCATCCGAGCCTGGAGGTAGTGGCCCGGCGGGGTCGTACCGGCCGCGCTCGCGCGGATATGCGAACCGCCGCAGCCGCCTGCCCGCTTGAGGAGCCAAGCGGCACGTTCGGCGACCGGGCCGGCGCTGACCGCCGGATGCGGGATCGCGAGGCGTTCGCACAGGGCGGCAAAACCGAACGGATCCTTGAGGGCGGCGACCGTCTCGGCGCCCGCGCCGAGCAGGCGGTGGCGGCCAGCGATCTCTGCGATGAGGTCCGGCGCGGCCTCGAAGCCGCTGCCGAGCACCACGCCGAGGGTGCTACCGGCTTGATCCGACAACGCATCGAGCCCTGCCAGCACGCCGGCCCGGTCGCGGGCACCCGCACCGAATCGGCCGGGCAGGGGGCGGTGGCTCTCGGCCAGCGCCAGGGTGTCCTCGTCGCCGAACAGATCGAGCACGAACGGGCGAAAGCCCGCCCGCCGCGCGGCCTGCGCCAGCGCCCGGCCGGACTGGGCGGCGATCAGGATCGCGTCGCCCTCCCGATGCGGAAGCGGTTTCAGGTTCGGGCTCAGCCGGCGATCTCGACGGCGAGCTTGTAGGCGTCGCGGAAATCGAGGCAGAGCGGCTCCTGCGCCTCCAGCATCTTGCGGAACATGCGGCACTGGGTCTGGTACTTGACGTTGCCGACCGCGAGCGCGCCGATGCCGACGCCCTTGCCGGTGGGCAGCGGAACATCGACGGCGTTCACGTCGATGCCGGCGATGCCGGCGGGCGGCACGGCGTTGACATCGGAGGCCACCAAGAGCTTGGGCGCGGATTCGAGATCCTCCGCCGTCAGGATCGAGACGCCGGCGGGGCCGGCCGAGAGGATCACGTCGGCGTCGGTGATCGCAGCACGGCGCGCCTCGGGCAGGGTGCCGTCCACTGCGCCGACATCGATGCCGAAGCGCCACTTCATGGTGAAGGCGATCTTCGAGACGCGCTCCTCGCCGTCATGGCCGACGAGCACGGTCTGCGCACCCTCCAGCGCGCCGATCACCGCCGCGACATAGGCGACGACGCCCGCGCCGCCGAAGATGACGATGCGCTTGCCCTTGAGGTCGGTCGAGAACCGCGCTTTCAGCGCCCGGTTCACCTCGGCGACCATCGCCGCGCCGGTGGTGAAGGAGCCGGCCGGGTCGGCGAAGACGTGGTTGACGAAGGGCGGCACGAAGGCCTTCTTCGCCCGGTCCACCATATCGAGCGCCAGCTCGGCGTTCTTGCCGCCGATGAAGATGCCGGTGCGCACGCCGTCCTGCGGCGCGCGGGAGAAGATCGAATCCTGCGTCAGCGAGACGACATCGGTGAGATCGACACCGGTATAGGGGATCAGCGTCTCGAAGCCGGCATCGATCGCCATGTTCACGTCGAACGGGCTCATGTGCTTGAGCGGCGTCAGCATGTGCAGGATCGAGCGGGCCATGGTCTTCGTCCTCTCGTGACCGCGCCTTTGCCAGGCGCTTCAGGTGCAAAACCGGAACGAATGTCGCCGGTCAAGCGCAGGTTTCTTTGAACCGGGAAAAAGAAAAAGCTCTAAACTTCCGCAACCGAGGCGCCGACATTGCGTCCGCGGGCGATGACGAAGCGCAGGCGGCCGGGCCGCGCCAGCCCCGCCACCAGCGCCTCCGCCTCCTTCTGCGAGGGCACGAGCGCGAAGCCGGTCGGCCCCCAGGAGCTCTGGCCGTAGCCGGGCACACCAGCCTGTGCGATCGCGGCGAGAGCGTCGGCCACCGCGGGGCTGGCGAAGCGCCCGCCCTGGTGCGGGGCGAAATGGTCGCCGATCCGCTTCTGGATCGCGGTGATGCCAGCGCCGAACCCGTTCGGCTCGGCGGTCGCAGCGGCGGGCAGCACCTGCATCAGCACGATCCGGCAGATCTCGGCGGCCTGCCCCGCATCGAAGGGCGGCAGATCGCGGAACGCTTCGGTCTCGCGAGAGCCATGCACACCGGTCATGGCCTCATCGAGGATCAGCACGACCCGCCAATCCTCCGGATAGGGCAACCGGGCGATGACGGGCGGCGGCGCGCCGGAGCCGTCGCGCCCACCGTCCACGATCAGCCCACCCTCGGTGAAGGCGGCGAGCCCGACGCCGGAGCGATTGCCGCGGTCGAGCACGTCGGCGAAGTCCGCCGGCGCGAAGGGACGTCCGTTGAGGCGCGCCAGCGCGGCGGCGACCGCCAGCGCGAGCTGCGTGCCCGAGCCGAAGCCGGCATGAGCGGGAATCGATTCCTCGATCTCCACCGCCACGGCTTCCGGCACATCGAGATAGGCGGCGGCCGCGAGCAGGTTGGCGCGCACACGCTCGGCCTCCGGCCCGCTGGCGGAGACGCGTTTGGCCGGGCGCGCGACGAGTTGGACGGCCGGCGCGTCGAGGGCGAGGCCGATGCTGCCGAAGCGGCGCCCGAGGCCGCCGTTGAGATCGAGGAAGCCGAAATGCAGGCGCGCGGGCGCGCGAACCCGCACGCCGGCCCCGGCCGGCCGGGATGTCGTCGTGCTCACGATCTCCGCCGTCTGGTCCGGGACCTCGGCCACGGTCTCATTCCCTTCCACCGACATTGCCGGCCCAGCCGGCGCGGACGCGCCCAACGATGCGGGCGGCTTCTCACATGCTGCGGCGCCCGCGACAACCTCGCTCGCGACAACAGCATCGGCATCCTGGCCAATGCCGATGCGGTTGTCGCCGCGCGGAACCGTTTTCGTGCGAAAGCGGGACGATCGGGGAGAGCGGGCGACGAACGAAATCCTGACGTCAAACTTCGGCGGGGGCTTGCGGCCTCCGGCACAGGAATGCAAAACCACCCGGCTCCCTTCGCGGAGCCGGTCCGAGCCACTGCCCCCGAACCCGCATTCCGGATTTCGAGGCATCGAGGCTCCACCAGGGGCGCCCGCGCCCTTCGGACGTGACCGTCTTTCGCCCCGCCTCGATGCGGGGATGCCCGAAGAAGCGACGGTGAGGAAGCATGGCAGCCTGGGTGAAGGGAGGCGCAGCGGATGTAGACGCTGCGGTCGAGGCCGCGGCCGACCTGCTCGCCGCCTCACGCGTGCCGGTGCTGGCAGGCCTGAGCGCCGAGGTTTCGGCGCTGCGCGCCGCCTACCGGCTGGCCGAGACCCTCGGCGCCTCGCTCGATCCCGTCTCCGGCCCCAGCGTCTACGCCGAACTCGGCGCGCTCAGCGCCGGTGGTGCGATGAGCACGACACGGGCCGAAACGATCGGCCGGGCGGACGTGATCCTGATCGTCGGCAACCGTCCCTGGGACGGTGAGCTGATCGCCGAGATCGCCGCCGCGGCCCCGAGCCGCGGACGCGCGGCAGGCGCAGAGCGTGCCCTACTCTCGCTGGGCGG
This sequence comes from Methylorubrum sp. SL192, assembly GCF_026672325.1. Taxonomy (NCBI): domain Bacteria; kingdom Pseudomonadati; phylum Pseudomonadota; class Alphaproteobacteria; order Hyphomicrobiales; family Methylobacteriaceae; genus Methylorubrum; species Methylorubrum sp. SL192. The sequence goes on along the minus strand of NZ_JAPPQV010000003.1, from coordinate 1,046,365 downwards.
TCCGCAGAACGGCGCGATCCGCCATGTCGCCTACGCGGCGGATGCCGGTGGCCTCACCATCTCGCTCGGGCACCTGCGCGCCTTCGCCAAGGGCCATCTCGCCGGTGAGGCCGCCTTTGCCGACCTCGCCAAGCGCCTGTTCGCGGCCCAGTACGGCGTCGTCGTCTACGACCCGGAAGAGGTCGGCGAACTCGGCGCGGAAATGCTCCAGGGGCTGATCCGCGACCTCAACGAATCCACCCGCTTCTTCGCGCTGACGCTGGCCGACCCGTTCCAGGGTCGCGCGGCAGTGCAGCTCTCCGCCTGGACCACGGGACAGGCGCCGCGGGTCGGTTTCGGTCGGCATCAGCCGGAGCACGATTCCTGGCGCTTCGACAGCGCCCGACAGATCGCCGCGGGCGAGGCCGACGCCGCCCTTTGGCTCGCCTCGCTCCCCGCCCCGCGCCCCGCTTGGCTCGGCAGCCTGCCGACGATCGCCATCGTCGGCGAGGGCTCTCAGGAGGCCGCGGGCGAGACGGCGGAGGTCGTCATCACCGTGGGCGTCCCCGGCCAGAGCGTCGGCGGCGCACTCTGGAACGACCGGCGCGGCGTCATCGCCTATGCCGAGGCCAGCGATCCCGCGAAGACGCCGGCTGAAACGGAGACTGCGGCCGGCGTGCTCACCCGCATCCGCGACCGCCTCATCGAGAAGGGTGTCTCATGCTGACCCGTATCCACGGTGGACGGGTGGTCGATCCCACAGCCGGGCGCGACGCCGTCGGCGACGTCTGGATCGAGGATGGCCGCGTCGTCGCCCCGAGCGAGCGCGCCCCCGATCAAACCATCGACGCCACGGGCTGCGTGGTGATGGCCGGCGGCGTCGAGGTCCACTCGCACATCGCCGGCGGCAACGTGGTGATGAGCCGCCTGCTGCTGCCCGACCTCTACGTCAGCGAATCCGCGCCCAACGGCCATCCCTTCGCCCATGCCGGCGGCTCGGGAAGCTGGATCGGCGCCAATTACGCGCGGATGGGCTACACCACCGCGGTCGAGCCGGCGCTGCCGCCCTCGAACGCGCTCGCGACCCATCTCGAACTCGCCGACATCCCACTGCTCGACCGCGGCGGTCTCGCGGTGCTCGGCAACGACGACCACCTGCTTCAACTCCTGCGCGACGGCGAGGGCAAGCAGGCTGTGCGCGATCTCGTGCAGCAGACGCTGGCCCATTCGCGGGGCCTCGGCGTCAAGTGCATCAATGCGGGCGGCGCCTCGGCCTTCAAGGACGGCGTCTTGAAGCTCAGCCTCGACGACGAGATTCCCTGCTACGGGCTCTCGACGCGCAAGATCATGTCGGCCCTGCTCGACGCGGTGGAAGAGATCGGCGTGCCGCACCCGCTGCACGTCCACTGCAACAATCTCGGCCTGCCCGGCGCCGACGACTCGCTCGTCGCGACTTTGGAGGCGGCCGAAGGCCGGCGCATCCACTTCGCGCACGCCCAGTTCTACGCCTACGGCGTGGTCGACCCCGAGAACCCGATGACCGGCGGCTTCCGCTCGGCGGCCGAGCGGATCAACGCGGCGATGGAGGCGCACCCCAACGCGACCTACGACGTGGGCCAGGTGGTGTTCGGCCAGACGGTGACGATCTCGCTCGACATCCTGCGCCAGTTCGGCGGCCGTAAGGGCGCCAAGCCGAAGAAGTGGGTGATCTCGGCGGGCGATGCCGAGGGCGGCGGTGTGGTGCCGTTCCTCTACCGGCCGCGCGGACCGGTCTCGTCGCTGCAATGGGCGATCGGCCTGGAGCTGATGCTGCTCTCCTCGAACCCCGAGCGCACCATCCTGACGACCGACCACCCGAACGGCGGCGTCTTCACCGAATACCCGCGCATCATCCACCTGCTGATGGATGCCGAGGAGCGCGCCAAGGAAATCGCGACGCTGCCGGCGATCGTCGGCGAACGCTCCGGCCTGCCGAAGATCGAGCGCGAGTACAGCTTCAGCGAAATCGCGCAGCTCACCCGCTCGGGTCCGGCCAAGCTCCTCGGCCTGACCGATCGCGGCCACCTGCGCGAGGGCGCCAAGGCCGACGTCGCGATCTACCGCGACGAACGGGATCGCACGGCGATGTTCTCCCGCGCCAAGCTGGTGCTGAAGGACGGGCAGCCGATCGTCGAGGATGGCGAGGTCGTCGCTTGGTTCTCCGGCAAGACGCTCAGCCTCGACGTCGAGGCCGATGCGGGCATGGAAAAGCGCGCCGAGAGCTACCTGCAGGATCGCTTCGGCGCCGGGCTCGACACCTTCGCGGTGCCGGACGCCGCCTTCCCGGAGAATACCGGGACGTTCGAAGACGTGGCGTGCCGGGCGTGATGTCGAGGGTGATGGAATCGAATCGATGAGCGACTTCACCCTCAACGGCATCAAGGTCGAGGACACCTTCGCCGAAGCCTTCGACGTCGCGGGCACCGCGATCATCGTCACCAACGACACGCCGAAATGGGCGATGATCGCGGCGACGGTGATGACGGGCTTCGCGACCTCGGTGATCGGCTGCGGCGCCGAGGCCGGCATCGATGCCGAACTCTCCCCCGAGGAGACGCCAGACGGACGCCCGGGCGTGCGCATCCTGCTGTTCGGCTTCGAGCCGAACGGGCTGAAGGACCAGCTCCTCAAGCGCGTCGGCCAGTGCATCCTCACCTGCCCCGGCACCGCCTGCTTTGCCGGCGTCGAAGGCCCCACCAAGATCAAGCTCGGCGGCGCGATCCGCTATTTCGGCGACGGCTTCGCGGTCGCCAAGCGCCTGCCCGACCATGAGGGCAAGATGCGCCGCTACTGGCGCATTCCCGTCATGGACGGCGAGTTCCTGTGCGAGGATTCGGTGCGCGCGGTCGATGGCGCGGTCGGCGGCGGCAACCTGCTGTTCCTCGGCCGCAAGCATGCCGACACGCTCATCGTCGCCGAGATCGCAGTCGAGGCGGCGAAAGCCATTCCCGGCGCGATCCTGCCCTTCCCCGGCGGCATCGTCCGCTCCGGCTCGAAGGTCGGCGGGCGCACCAAGGGCATGATGGCCTCGACCAACGACGCCTATTGTCCGACGCTGAAGGGCCGGGCCGGCTCGGCGCTGCCGCCCGAATGCGGCGTGGTGCTGGAAATCGTCATCGACGCCCTGACCTCGGCGGCGGTCGCCGAATCGATGCGCGCGGCGTTGCACGCCGCCACCGAGATCGGCGCACAGCACGGCCTCGTCGCGGTCACCGCCGGCAATTACGGCGGCAATCTCGGCCGGCATCATTACCACCTCCGCGACCTGTTGGAGAAACCCGCCGCATGAGCACGCTGAGACTGCGCGGTGATCTGCCGGAGCGGGTCGACCTTCTCAACATCACCCCCCTCGCCCTGAGCGGTCTGTCCGAGGCCGAGGCGGGCAAGCTCGCCATCGGCACGAGCCGTCGTGGCCTGACCCTCGGCGACGTCTTCGAGATCTCCCTCGACGGCTCCGACAGCCTCGTGATCGAGGGCGGCTCGTCCCGGCTCGACCGGGTGGGTGCGGCGCTCTCGCAAGGCTCGATCCGGGTCGAGGGCGATGTCGGCCAGCGTCTCGGCGAAGGCATGGCAGCGGGCACGCTCACCGTAACGGGCTCGGCCGGCCCCTATGCCGGCACAGGCGCCACCGGCGGCACCATCACGATCGAGGGCGATGCCGGCGACCACGCGGGTGGCGCCGTCTATGCCGCCAAGGCCGGGCTCGACGGCGCGACGCTCGTCATCAAGGGCGCGGCCGGCGACCATCTCGGCGATCGGATGCGCCGCGGCATGATCCTGGCAGGCTCCGCGGGCGCCTTCGCGGCCTCCCGCATGATCGCGGGCACGATCGTCGTCTCCGGCGCGCTCGGCGACCATCCGGGCTACGGCATGCGCCGCGGCACGCTGGTCGCGGGCAGCCACGGCACGCTGCTGCCGACCTTCGTCGAGACCGGCACCCCCGACCTCGTCTTCGTCCGGCTGCTGGCCCAGAGCCTCAAGCATCTCGGCGCGGCGCAGGCCAGCCTTCTCAGCGGCACGCTGCGGCGCTACTCCGGCGATCTCGCGACGCTCGGCAAGGGCGAACTGTTCGTTCCGGCCTGATTTCGCGCCGGCCTGATCCGGCACGATTTTTCCAAAGACCGCCGGCAAGTCGCAGAAAAATGACTTGCCGGCCTGCCGGATTCTCCCACCTTGCCTTGGACCGAGGCGCGGGACACCGATCCGGTCGAGCCGACCGCGCCCCCTCCGAGCCGAGGCCGCGCGCATGTTCCTGCTCCTGTCCGTCTGCCTGATCGCCCAGCCGGCGAAGTGCCACGACGAGCGGATCAACCTGAACTACGACAACCCGAATCCCTTCCTGTGTCTGCGCAACTCGCAGAGCACGCTCGCGGCGTGGCAGGAGGAGCATCCGGACTATCACGTGAAGAGTTGGCGCTGCGCCCCCAAGGCGAGCCTGCCGACCGACCTGTAGGACCAACCCGCGAGCGGACCGGGAAAAGCCGGCAATGCGAGCCGGCTTGAGACCCTGCCCCGGCGGTGACATGGTCCGCGCGCCGCCCCCGCGGCGGAGAGGGAGACCATGCGTTCGCTGAGAGTCCGGTTCGCCCTCCTGCTCGGCGGCACGGCGCTGATCGCCCTGCTGGCGGCGACCGGCGTCTTGTGGTCGATCCGGCTGACCGAGAACGTCATCGAACGCACGCTTGCCGCCCAGCACCGGCTGGAGCTTCTGGCGGAATTGTCGGGGCGGCTGGCACAGTACGGCTTTGCCGCAATCGACAGCGTCGGCAATCCGGATGCGCCGCCCGAAGCCCTGTCGGTGACCCGCGACCGGGTCGATCAGGCGCTCAACCATGTCGATGACGCCATCGGCAGCGGCATGGCGACCAGCGCCAACCTTGAGGACCGGATCCAGTACGTCGCCCGCACCCGGCCGCTCGCCAATGTGCGCGCGGCCCGCGCGATGCTCGACCGTCAAGTCACCCTGGTGCGGCGCGAAACCGATCCCGACCTTCGCAAGACAGCGATGCAGGGCGCGCTCAACGCCTTCGGCGCCATGACGGGACCGCCGCTCTCCCTGCTGATCGAGGCGGAGCGGCGCAGCATGACCGCCGGCTCCGAGGCGGCCCGAACCCTTTCACAGCGACTCACCGCCGCCGCGCTGGCCGCGACGGTGCTGGCGCTCGCCTTCGTCGGGGTGCTCTACCGTTCGGTCACGCGGCCGACGCTGGCGCGCATCGAGGAGATCCGCCGGGCGGCCGGGGCCGTCGGCAGCGGCGCGCTCGGGACCCGGCTCTCGGTCGAGACCCGCGACGAACTCGGGCTTCTGGTCGCGAACTTCAACCGCATGGCCGCCCGGCTCGCCCGCCGCGAGGGCCGGCTCGCTGCCGACCGGGCCGCCCTGGAGGACACGGTGGAGGCCCGCACCGCCGACCTGCGCGCGGCCAACGAGCGGCTGGAGATGGTGGACCGCTCCCGGCGCCGCTTCTTCGCCGATGTCAGCCACGAACTGCGCACGCCGCTCACGGTGATCCTGGGCGAGTGCGACCTCGCCCAGCGTTCGGCGGAGCGCGCCGCCGGCCGAACTGTGGATTACGGACCGGTCTTCACCACCATCCGCAAACGGGCGCAGCGTCTCAAGCGACGGGTCGAGGATCTGCTTCGCGTGGCCCGCTCGGAATCCGGCCAGATCGAGCTCGACCGGCGGGCCGTGAGCGCCGTCGAGGTGCTGACCGACGCCGTCGACAGCGCCGGCTCGGAGGCCGCCCGCCGCCGGGTCGAGCTGGTGCTGGAACCGGGGGACCACGACATCGAGATCGCCGCCGATCCGGAATGGCTCCGCCAGGTTGTCGAGAGCCTGATCGACAACGCCCTGCGCCACGCCACCGGCCTGACCCGCATCACCGTCTCGCTGAGCGAGCACGACACGCCGCAGGGCCGCCGGGCGCGGGTCACCATCGACGACGACGGCCCCGGCTTCCCCGCGGGCGGGGACGGGCTGTTCGAGCGCTTCCGCCGCGAGGCCCGGTCGGGAGAAGCGGGATTCGGCATAGGTTTAGCTCTGGCGCGATGGGTCGTTGAGCGCCATGATGGCGCGATCAGCCTCGGCAAAGCCGAACACGGCGGCGGCGCCCGGGTGGTCATCGACCTGCCCTCGCTCGACGATGGCGTCGCGCCGGAATCCTACGGGGCAGGACACGAGAGGATCGGCGCCGCATGACGACGCGCGTATTGATCGTTGAGGATGATATCGACATCCGCGGCATCCTGGCTCGCGGCCTGGAGGCGGAAGGGTTTTCCGTCGGCGTCGCCGGCCGGGTCGAGGACGCGCTGAGTGCCGCCCGCGACGAGGCGCCGGAGGCGGTGGTGCTCGACATCACCCTGCCCGACGGCTCCGGCCACGACGTCTGCCGCAGCTTGCGCGAGGGCGGCTATCCCGGCGCGATCCTTTTCCTGAGCGCCCGCGACGAGGTGCGCGACCGGGCCGAGGGGCTGGCGCTCGGCGCCGACGACTACATCATCAAGCCGTTCGTGTTCGACGAATTGCTGGCCCGGCTCCAAGTTCACCTGCTGCGCCGCCGCGAGGCGGACACCCCGCGCACCGTCTTCACCGCCGGCCGCCTGACCCTCGACGTCAACATCCGCCAGGTCAGCTTCGGTGAGGCCTCCGCGCGCCTCACCCCGCGCGAGGCGGAGCTGCTCGCCCTGCTGATGCAGGAGGTGAACCGGCCGATCTCGCGCGGCGAGATCTTCGACCGGCTCTGGGCGAGCCAGGGCGGCCTCTCGCTCAACGTGGTCGATGTCTATGTCGGCTACCTCCGCTCGAAGCTCTCGGATTTCGTACGGCTGGGCGGCCCGGTGATCGTCACGGTGCGCGGCAAGGGCTTCATGCTCGATCTGCGCGGCCAGGATTTCCGCCACTGACCCCCGCGGCATTTCGCTCCGAGCGCCGTACCGACCTGATGGCCTCAGGCCGGCGTCTCCCGGTCTTTGCTTGAACGCGCTTTCTTTCGCCGAACCGGCGTCCACCTCGTCGGAAAGCGCTCTCAGACCAAAGTTTAACCCGCGTCTCACGCGAAGTTATGCCGAACCGGTCTCGAACTTGGGAAGAAACGGCAAGCTGGCTCTTGCAGGCGGGGCCGGAATTGGCGATATACCTCCGGCGTGCGAAAACGAGTGCGTCGCCAGTATCTTACGATCCTCTTAATTAGTGGGATCGCGCGGTTCCGGCGTTCCATAAAGTCGAGGAGAGACACCATGAAGTGGGCTGCCCCCATCGTTTCCGAGATCTGCGTCGGCATGGAAGTCACGAGCTACGAGTCGGCCGAGATCGACACCTTCAACTAAGGTGATTTGAGCCGGGTTGGGGTTGCAGGCATCAGCGGGTTTTCACCATGCATGTCGTAATCCTGGGCTCGGCTGCGGGCGGCGGCGTTCCTCAATGGAACTGCCGCTGCTCCATCTGCTCCCTGGCCTGGGCGGGCGATTCCCGCGTCAGGCCGCGCACGCAGTCGAGCATCGCAGTCTCTCCTGACGGGGAACGCTGGCTCCTGCTGAACGCCTCCCCCGACATCCGTCAGCAGATCCAGGCCAATCCGCAGATGCATCCGCGCGAGGGCCTGCGCCACTCGCCGATCCACGCGGTGCTGCTGACCAACGGCGATGTCGATCACGTCGCGGGCCTGCTGACCCTGCGCGAGGGCCAGCCCTTCACGCTCTACGCGACACCCGGCATCCTGGCCTCCGTCTCCGACAACCGCGTCTTCGACGTGATGGCCGCCGAGGTGGTGAAGCGGCAGACGATCGCCCTCAACGAGACCTTCGAGCCGGTGCCCGGCCTCTCGGTGACGCTGTTCTCCGTCCCCGGCAAGGTGCCGCTCTGGCTGGAAGACGCGTCGATGGAGATCGGAGCAGAGACCGAAACCACGGTCGGCACGATGATCGAGGCCGGGGGCAAGCGCCTCGCCTACATCCCCGGCTGCGCCCGCGTGACGGAGGATCTGAAAGCCCGCATCGCCGGCGCCGATGCGCTCCTGTTCGACGGCACGGTGCTGGAGGACGACGACATGATCCGCGCCGGCGTCGGCACCAAGACCGGCTGGCGCATGGGCCATATCCAGATGAACGGCGAGACCGGCTCGATCGCGTCTCTCGCCGATGTCGAGATCGGCCGACAGGTCTTCGTTCACATCAACAACACCAATCCGGTCCTGATCGAGGATTCGTCCGAGCGCGCGAGCGTCGAGGCGCGCGGCTGGACCGTCGCCCATGACGGCCTGACCCTCGATCTCTGATCGGGCCGAGGTCTTGGGAAGAGCCCGGTCTGGAAATTTAGTGCCGGACTGAATATGTTTTGCACGATCCAATCGTGCGGCAGCGGCCCTGCCCCGATCGGTACCGGGCCCCATTTAAAAATAAATCCAGGAAACGCGACTCGAAGCTCGGGGGAAACCGAACGCCATGACCGCCCAATTCCCGCCGCCCGTCCCGGACACCGAGCAACGCCTGCTGAGCCACGAGGAGCTTGAGGCGGCGCTCCGCGACATCGGCGCACGGCGCTACCACAACCTCCACCCGTTCCACCGGCTGCTGCATGACGGCAAGCTGTCGAAGGATCAGGTCCGGGCCTGGGCGCTCAACCGCTACTATTATCAGGCGATGATTCCGGTGAAGGATGCGGCGCTCCTGGCCCGCCTGCCGGATGCGCAGCTTCGCCGGATCTGGCGCCAGCGCATCGTCGATCACGACGGCGACCATGAGGGCGACGGCGGCATCGAGCGCTGGCTCAAGCTCGCGGAAGGCGTCGGCTTCACCCGCGACTACGTGCTCTCGACCAAGGGCATCCTGTCAGCGACCCGCTTCTCGGTCGATGCCTATGTCCACTTCGTCTCCGAGCGCAGCCTGCTCGAAGCCATCGCCTCCTCGCTGACCGAGATGTTCTCGCCGACGATCATCTCCGAGCGCGTCGTCGGGATGCTGAAGAACTATGACTTCATCACCAAGGACACGCTGGCCTATTTCGACAAGCGCCTGACCCAGGCCCCGCGCGACGCCGATTTCGCCCTCGATTACGTCAAGCGGCATGCCACCACGCCCGAGATGCAGCGGGCGGCGATGGATGCGCTGACCTTCAAGTGCAACGTGCTCTGGACGCAGCTCGACGCGCTCTACTTCGCCTATGTCGCCCCCGGCATGGTGCCGCCGGATGCGTGGCAGCCGGGCGAGGGCCTTGTCGCCGAGACGAACTCCGCCGAGGCCAGCCCCCCCGCCGCGGCCAGCCCCGCCGCGACGACGGCTGAACCCACGGCCTTCTCGGGGAGCGACGTGCCGCGCCTGCCCCGCGGCGTGCGCCTGCGCTTCGACGAGGTCCGCAACAAGCACGTGCTGCTCGCCCCCGAGCGCACCTTCGACCTCGACGACAACGCCGTCGCGGTCCTCAAGCTCGTCGATGGCCGGAACACGGTTTCGCAGATCGCCCAGATTCTGGGCCAGACCTACGACGCCGACCCGGCCATCATCGAAGCCGACATCCTCCCGATGCTGGCTGGCCTCGCGCAAAAAAGGGTTCTGGAGCGATGAATGCACCGACCCCCGCCCCCTCCCCCGTGGACGTCATTCCGGCGCCGGTGGGTCTGCTCGCTGAGCTGACGCACCGCTGCCCGCTGCGCTGCCCATACTGCTCGAACCCGCTGGAGCTCGACCGGCGCTCGGCCGAGCTGGACACGCAGACGTGGCTGCGGGTGCTGACGGAGGCGGCGGGTCTCGGTGTGCTGCACGTCCACCTGTCGGGCGGTGAACCGACCGCCCGCCCCGACATCGTCGAGATCACGGCCAAATGCGCCGAACTCGGCCTGTACTCGAACCTGATCACCTCCGGCGTCGGCGGTGCCTTGGCGAAGCTCGACGCGCTCTACGACGTCGGCCTCGATCACGTGCAGCTCTCCGTCCAAGGGGTGGACGCGGCCAACGCGGAAAAAATCGGCGGACTCAAGAACGCGCAGCCGCAGAAGATGCAGTTCGCCGCCCGCGTCACCGAACTCGGCCTGCCGCTGACGCTGAACTCGGTGATCCACCGCGGCAACATCCACGAGGTGCCGGGCTTCATCGACCTCGCGGTCAAGCTCGGTGCCAAGCGGCTGGAGGTGGCCCATACCCAGTATTACGGCTGGGCCTATGTGAACCGCGCCGCGCTGATGCCGGATAAGAGCCAGGTCGACGAGTCGATCCGCATCGTTGAAGCCGCGCGCGAGCGCCTCAAGGGCCAGCTCGTCATCGACCTCGTGGTGCCGGACTACTACGCCAAGTACCCGAAGGCCTGCGCCGGCGGCTGGGGCCGCAAGCTGATGAACGTGACGCCGCAGGGCAAGGTGCTGCCCTGCCACGCCGCCGAGACCATCCCCGGCCTCGAATTCTGGTACGTCACCGACCACTCGCTCGGCGAGATCTGGACCCAATCCCCGGCCTTTGCCGCCTATCGCGGCACAAGCTGGATGAAGGAGCCCTGCCGCTCCTGCGACCGGCGCGAGAAGGATTGGGGCGGGTGCCGCTGCCAGGCGCTGGCGCTGACGGGCGACGCGGCCAACACCGATCCGGCCTGCTCCCTTTCGCCGCTGCACGCGAAAATGCGGGATCTTGCCAAGGAAGAGGCTGCCGAGACCCCGCCCGATTATATATACCGCAGCATCGGGACGAATGTGCAAAACCCGTTGAGCGAAAAGGCACCCCTTTGAGACGATCCTTTCTGGCGGTCGCCCTCTCGGCCGCCCTCGTGACGACGCCTTCCGCCTGGGCGGCTTCCGACACCACCCCAGCGACGCCGCAAGAGACGGCGGCCCAAAACCCGGCAACCAAGGGCACCGCACCGGACGCCAGCGACCTGCTGTTCGAGCAGCCGCAGATGAAGAACACCGCGCCCGGCAGCACCCTCACCTACGATTACGCGCGCCGCAGCGGCATCGAGCGCGGACCCTACGGGCCGCCGCTCAGCGACGCGATCAAGCTCACGGTCGAGCCCGGCAAGAGCGCCGAGAGCCGCGACATCCGCGTGCAGATGTTCTCCGGTGGCAACCGCCTCCCGGCCGGCCCCTTCACCGACATGCCCGGCAACCCTGTGCTGAGCCTGTTCCTCGAGAACCACTTGAAGGGTCTCGCCAGCCTGCTGGAAGCCAACCCGCGCTACATCAAGAACGCGATCCGAAAAGGTCTGCGCGAAAAGGCGACGGTGACGCCGATGCAGGTCTCGTTCAAGGGCCGGACCGTCGAGGGCTGGCGCGTCGAGATGAAGCCGTTCGCGGGCGACCCTCAGTCGGAGCGGATGCGCGGCTTCGAAACCATCACCTACACCTTCGTCGTCGCGCCCGACGTGCCGGGAGAGATCGTCTCGATCCAGGCCCGTGCGCTGAAGCCAGATGGCGGCGAACTCCTCGAAGAGAGGCTCGATTATGACCAGAAGGATTCCTGAGGCGCTCGCCGCCGCGTTGCTCGCGGCGGCGATGCTCGCCGCGCCCGCGCGTGCCGACGACAACGACTATCCGACGGATGTGCGGGCCGATTACGTGTTCGGCTGCATGGCCGCCAACGGGCAGACCCGCGAGGCGCTGGAGAAATGCTCCTGCTCCCTCGACGCGCTGGCGTCGATCCTGCCCTATGACCGCTACGTTCAGGCCTCGACCATCCTGTCGATGCGCCAGGGCATCGGCCAGCGCACCGCCGCGTTCAAGTCGACCAAGATGTTCGACGACAAGGTGGCCGAGTTGCGCCGCGCCCAGGCCGAGGCGGAGATCCGCTGCTATCGCGGCGCCTCCTGAGGACAGGCCGCGGCGGGGCGGGACGGAATCGATCTGGCGAAACCCCGCCAGAGGGGCTAGGCCGGCAAACTCGGCCCCTCACCCTCGAGACGCGATGCCGCCCGACGACTCTACTCCGCCGACGCGCCTGAATACCCTGCTGCCCGGCCTCGGCCGGCGCACGCTGGTGATGGGCATCCTCAACGTCACGCCGGACTCGTTCTCGGACGGTGGCCGGTTCGAGGGTGTCGATGCCGCGCGGGCGCAGGCCGCCGCGCTGGCGGAGGCCGGCGCCCATATCCTCGATATTGGCGGAGAATCGACCCGGCCGGGCCACACGCCCGTCCCGGCCGCGGAGGAGCAGGCCCGCGTCGTGCCCGTGATCGAGGCCGTGGCACCGGGCCTGTCCGTTCCGATCTCGATCGACACCTACAAGGCCTCGACGGCGGAGGCCGCGCTGAAGGCCGGCGCGACCCTCGTCAACGACGTCTGGGGGCTGCAGCGCGAGCCGGACATCGCCCGCGTCGCGGCCGATCACGGCGCGCCGGTCATCGTCATGCATAACCGCGAGACGATCGACGGCTCGCTCGACATCATCGCCGACATGCTGCGCTTCTTCGAGCGCTCCCTCGACATCGCCCGCCGCGCCGGCATTCGCGACGGCGACATCGTGCTCGATCCCGGCATCGGCTTCGGCAAGAGCTGGCAACAGCATCTCGAAGCCCTGCGCCGCCTTCCCGAAATCCGGGCGCTGGGCTTTCCCCTCCTCGTCGGTGTCTCGCGGAAAAGCCTGCTCGGGCGCCTGCACGACCGCGAGACGGCGCCGCAGGACCGGCTCATCGGCTCGCTCGCCGCGCACGTTCTCGCCGGCTCGCTCGGGGCCGACATCGTGCGGGTCCACGACGTGGCGCCGCATGTCGAGGCGCTGCGGGTGCTCGACGCGGTGATGCGCCCGGAGAGGGCGCTTGGGACGATCCATGGCTGACCGCATCCTCGTCCACCGCCTCGCAGTCTTCGCCCGTCACGGCGTGCTGCCGGAGGAGGAGCGGCTCGGCCAGCGCTTCTACATCTCGCTGGAATGCCGACTCGACCTCGCGCCGGCCGGCCGCAGCGACGACGTGGCCGCGACCGTGAGCTACGCGGATCTCGCCGAGATCGCACTGGACATCGCCACCAACCGGCGCTTCGCCCTGATCGAGGCCCTGGCCGAGGCGATCGCCGAGACCTGCCTTGCGCGGTTTCCCCGGATCGAGACGATCGCGGTGCGGATCGACAAGCCGAGTGCGCCGATCCCGGCCGTACTCGACTACGCGGCCATCGAGATCGTGCGGGGCCGTTCCGACAGAGCCGCGACCACGGAGACGAGATGACGCGCGCCTATCTCGGGCTCGGCAGCAATATCGGCGACAAGGCCGCGATGCTGGCCGGGGCCGTCGAGCACCTTGCCGCAACGCCCGGCATCCGGGTCGTGGCGCGCTCCGCCGATTACCGCACGCCGCCCTGGGGCGACACCGATCAGGACTGGTTCCTCAACGCGGCGGTCGCCATCGACACCGAGCTGACACCGCACGGGTTGCTGGAGGTCTGCCTGTCGATCGAGGCGGCGCTCGGGCGCGTCCGCGAGCGCCGCTGGGGGCCTCGGGTCATCGACATCGACGTGCTGGCCTATGAGGGGGCGCAAGTTTCCGACGAACGCCTCGTGCTGCCGCATCGCTTCGTGCGCGAGCGTGCCTTCGTTTTGGTGCCGCTCGCTGAGATCGCCCCCGACCTCGTCATCGGTGGCGAGACGGTCAGGGAGGCTCTGGCCAAGCTCGATCGGTCGGGGATAGAGCGGGTCGACTGAGAAAAGGCCCGAACCGGGGTTCGGGCCTTTCGAAGCGCATTCCGACGAAGTGGCGGCCGGTTCGTCGAAAGAATGCGCGTTCAATGATAGACTTCTGATCGGGGATCACTCGTCCGCGGCATCGAGAGGCTTGGTGTCCTCCTCCGCCAGCAGCGGCACTTCGTATTCGCGCAACACCGCCTCGATGTCGGCCTTGCGCTTGCGCAGGACGGTGTTGAGGCTGCGCTTCCAGTCGTTCTCGTTGTGGCGCACGCCCATCGAAACACGGAACGTCAGCGGCGGCCGTCCGGGCTCGTGAAGGAGCGGCACGACATCCATCGGCACGCCGCTCTGCTTGGCCAGCCAGCCCGCGGCCGGCCCCCAGAGGATCGCCACGTCGATCTTCTTCTCGGAGAGATCCGCGATCACTTCCGCCGCGACCGTCTGATGCTTGCGCTCGGCCCCGAAGGCGTAGGGCGCATAGGCATGGATCCGCTCGCCGACGAGTTTCAGCTCGCTCAAGCGGTTGGAGGGCGGCGTCCCGGCGATGATGCCGATCTGCCTGTCCTTCAGCCGCGGGTCGTCGAGGCGCTTGAGGTCCGCCAACTCGCCCTTGCGGGCGACCAGGACATAGGCCGAGCGGTAATACGGGTTGGTGGCCTGGACGATGTCGCCGCCCGACGTGCCGATGATCAGGTCGCACAGGCCGGTCCCGAGGGTGTTGCGGACGAATCCGGGCCCCTGGGTCAGCCAGTAATAGCGCAGCTTGACCTTCAGCTCGTCGGCGACGATCTGCGCGATCTTGTTCTCGAAACCGCCGCCCTTGCGCTCGGAGAACGGCATGTTGCCGGGATCGCTGCAGACACGCAGGACATCCTGCGTGACCAGATCCGGCAGGTGCTGCGCATGAGCGGGCCGCGCCCCTGCCGAGAGCAGGAGCGCGGCGACCGCGACCGAAACGGGTGCGCTTGAGCGGGTCATCAGCCGCCCAGGCACTCCTTCTCAACGGTCTTGGCGCTTTCGGGCTTGTCTTCCTTCTCGCCCGGACGGGCCCGGCCCCAGGCACCGGCGGCGCGAGCGCGCAGGTACACGTAGAGGTCGTTGGCGTAGCACATCACGTTCTTATTATCGCCGAAGGCGGGCATCACCTGGTTGGCGGTGTTGCTGATCTCCTGCTTGCCGCCGGCGAGGATGCCGTAGAACTCCTCGTAGGAGAGGCGCTTCAGCGAGTCCTTGAGGGCGGGCGCGTAGGTCGAGCCCATGCCGTCCGGGCCGTGGCAGACGTGGCACTCGGCGTGATAGCGGCGATAGCCGGAATAGGTGAACCAATCGACCTTCTTGCCGTCGTTGGTGATGTGGAAGGTCGGGTGACCGTCCTTATCGAAGTACTTGCCGTCCTCTTCCTTCGCCGCTGTGGCGGCCTTGAGCACCGGCTCGTCGATCTCTTTGGCGTTCGGATCGAGCTTGTTGGCGAGTTCGGGCTTGGCGTCCTGGGCGAAGGCAACGGTGGCGGCGGGAACCGCTCCGAGCAAGGCTGCACCGACGAGACCAAGAAGAGCGGTTCTTTTCATCGAAGACAACGACGTTTCTCCCGAGACCATCATGTTGCACCGCAACGTAATCTGTGCGGCTACCAAGCAGGCCCTACAGCATAATCATAAAATCATAAAGATGCCGGCGCGATTTCCCGCGCCGGCATCCTTTAGGCTCTATGTCGCAAGCGACTTAGTTGTTCGGCAGCGAGAAGACCGTGAGCTGGCCACCGAGGTTGGTGTAGCTCGACAGGGCCGCATAGCCACCCACCGCGCCGAGGCCGGCGTTCGGGTCGGTCAGGCCAGCCGCGAGGCCGATGCCGGCCCAGCCACCAACGCCCGAGAGGACGGCGACGTGCTGCTTGCCCTTGTGCTCGTAGGTCATCACGTTGCCGATGATGCCCGACGGGGTCTTGAACTTGTACAGTTCCTTACCCGTCTTCGAGTCGACGGCCTTCAGGAAGCCTTCGAGCGTGCCGTAGAACACCACGTCACCGGCAGTGGCGAGCGCGCCGCCCCAAGCCGAGAACTGCTCGGGGTTGGACCACTTGATCTTACCCTGGAGGTTGTCCCAGGCGATGAAGTTGCCCATGCCGCCATGCGAGCCCGGAGCCGGGTACATGGAGAGGGTCGCACCGACGTAGGGCTGGCCCGGGGTGTAGGTCACCCGGAACGGCTCGTAGTCCATGCAGACGTGGTTGGTGGGGACGTAGAACAGGCCGGTCTTGGGCGAGAAGGCCGCCGGCTGCTGGTCCTTGGTGCCGAGAGCCGCCGGGCAGATGCCCTTCGAGTTCACGTCTTCACCGTTCTGCTCGGTCGAGTACTTCGACACGACCAGCGGACGGCCGTAGGTCTTGGAACCCTTGTCCAGGTCGACCTTGGTGGCCCAGTTCACGACCGGATCGAACTTCTCGGCGACGAGCACTTCACCGGTGGCGCGGTCGAGCGTGTAGCCGAAGCCGTTACGATCGAAGTGCGTCAGCAGCGGACGGTCCTTG
This sequence comes from Methylorubrum sp. SL192, assembly GCF_026672325.1. Taxonomy (NCBI): domain Bacteria; kingdom Pseudomonadati; phylum Pseudomonadota; class Alphaproteobacteria; order Hyphomicrobiales; family Methylobacteriaceae; genus Methylorubrum; species Methylorubrum sp. SL192. The sequence continues at coordinate 1,030,230 of NZ_JAPPQV010000003.1, read as the reverse complement.
CCGTCGAACTTCTGATCCGTGAGGATCATCTCGTTGATGCCGTCGAAGTCCCACTCGTCGTGGGGGGTCATCTGGTAGACCCACTTGGCCATGCCGGTGTCGGGGTTACGCGCCCAAATGGTCATCGACCACTTGTTGTCGCCCGGACGCTGCTTGGGGTTCCAGGTGGAGGGGTTGCCCGAGCCGTAGTACATCAGGTCGAGCTTGGGATCGTAGGAGAACCAGCCCCAGGTGCAGCCGCCGCCGGTCTTCCACTGATCGCCTTCCCAGGTCTTCAGCGAGGAGTCCTTGCCGATCGGCTTGCCGAGCGAGGTGGTCTTCTCGGGGTCGACGATCAGCTGATCGTCCGGGCCGATCGAGTAGCCGCGCCACACCTTCTTGCCGGACTTCAGGTCGTAGGCGGTGACGTGGCACTGCACGCCGAACTCGCCGCCGGAGATGCCGACGATGACCTTGTCCTTCACCGGGAGAACGGTGGCGGTGTTGGTCTCACCCTTGGACGGGTCGCCGTTCTTGACCGACCAGTTCACCTTGCCGGACTTGGCGTCGAGCGAGACGAGCGTGGTGTCGGCCTGGTGCAGGAGGATCGCGCCGTCGGCATAGGCCAGACCACGGTTGACCGTGTCACAGCACATGACCGGGATCACGGACGGATCCTGCTTCGGCTCGTACTTCCACACGATCTTGGCGCCCTGGTCGAGGTCCAGCGCGTAGACGATGTTCGGGAAGGGGGTGTGGACGTACATGATGTTGCCGACGACGAGCGGGGAGCCCTCGTGGCCGCGCAGCACGCCGGTCGAGAAGGTCCAGGCAACCTGGAGGTTCTTGACGTTGCTGGCGTTGATCTGGTCGAGCTTGGAATAGCGGGTGTTGGCGTAATCGACCGTCTGGAGCACCTGCTCCGCCGGGTTGGCGACGCCCTTCAGAACGCTTTCGTTGGCGAGGGCCGGGCTTGCAGCCGCGAGACCCGCACCGAGTGCGAGGAGATGTACCGCTCTCATGGATTCCTCCGACAAGTCTTATCCGCCGCTGGATAGCAGCCCGCTACCCACCGTTGATTGACCTGCTGTTTGCGACAGGGATGATATTCGCTCCGGCAGCTCGCGCCTGCCGCACAGAAATTAGGATTATTCCATAGTTCCCGGCGACTTACCCGGCTGGGTCCGCATCCCTTAGCGGCTCCCCGAAACCGAAGCTTGAACGAACTCTAAGAAAATTTCGGGCGCCGTCAACTCGCTTTCGCGCGTCGAATGTCGCACTCACAGGGCCCTTTATCAGGAAACTTGCCTGCTAAATTCAGCATTTTGCGTTGCACAATTTGATGGGCGGCGCACACTTCTCAAGTTTGTTTTGACGAGCTTCAGTGCTCTACCATGGATACGAATGCGCCACTCGCATGGGATGATCAAATTTTCCCATCGCCCATGCGTCCGTGGCACTTTAATTCCTGCCATCGGGGCCGGTGAGGCCCGCTGGCGATGCCGCACTGCAAACAATCGGACCCGCCGAACGATGCGATGACGAGGTCGTCAAGCTGCTCGATCCGCCCCGTGGCGGCCGGGAAATTTTTGCAATGAACCGCTCCGTTTATCCTTAAGGAACGGCAGACGTCCCCAACGGGACAGCGCGGAGCAGGCTGCGACCGCCTCCGATGCGCATTCGACGCGCCTGCGGCTTTGGCAGGGCGCGATTCTCTCGGGCGTGATTCTACTGAGCGACGATGCCGGGAAATCGGGCGGCAAGGCCCTGGCGGGTCGCGTCGGCCCAGGCCCGGTCCCGCTCGCAGCGCGGCCGGTCGAGGGGCAGATCCGCTAGCAGCCGGGCGGGCCGGGGCGAGACCAGCAGCAGACGGTCGGCGATCTCGATGGCCTCGGCGACGTTGTGCGTCACCATCAGCGCGCTCGTGCCGGAATCGGCCACCGCCTCGACCACGAGCGCTCGCAGGGACGCGGCCGCCGCATCGTCGAGGGAGACGAAGGGCTCGTCGAGAACGAGGATGCGCGGCTCGAGCGCCAGCGCTCGGGCCAAGGCCACCCGGCGCTGCATCCCGAGCGACAACGCGCCGGGATAATGCGCCCGCCACAATGCGAGCCCGAGCGACGCGAACAGACTGTCGAGGTCACGCGCCCGGCGCTCGCGCGGCAGGCCGAGCCGCACGTTCTGCTCGATGGTGCGCCAGGGCAGCAGGCGCGGGTCCTGAAACACCATCGCGATGCCGGCCTCGGAGGGCTCCGGGGTCACGCTGCCCTCGAAGTCGCGGTCGAGGCCGAGGAGGATGCGCAGCGTCGTGGTCTTGCCCGCGCCCGAGGGCCCGATCAGGCAGGTGATCTCGCCGGCATGGAGTTCGAAGGCGAGGCCGCGCACCGCCTCGACGGCCTCGGTGCCGGCCTTGCGGCCACGCTTGCGATAGACCTTGCGGTCCACGCGCACCGTCAGCAGCGGCGCCGTCTCGGCGCCGGGTTCAGCGCCAGCGGCGGACATGGGCGTCGAGGGGCTGGAGGAGGAGTGAGTCGAGGGCGAGCATCACGCTCATGAAGACGAGGCTGTAGCCGATCACCGCGGTGACGTCGAAGAGCGTGAAGTAATAGTTGATGGCAAAGCCGACCCCGTTGGGACGGCCCAACAGTTCCACCACCAGCACGATCTTCCAGGCGAGCGAGATGCCGGAGCGCGCCGCCGCCACCATGAAGGGCTGGAGCTGCGGCAGCAGCACGTGGGCGATCCAGGTCCGCCGGTCGAAGCGGTAGGTCGTCGCCATCTCCTCCAGGCCCGGATCGAGGCCGCGGGCGCCCTCGCGCATGATGACGGCGACGTTGGGCAGCTTGTTGAGCGCCACCGCGACGATGGCCGCGGCCTCGGTCAGCCCGAGCCAGACATAGGCCAGCACCGTGATGACGAGGGCCGGCGTGTTGAGGACGACGAGAAGCGGCGTGTCGAGCAGCCGGTCGGCGAGGCGCGAGCGGCCGAGCGCGATGCCGAGCAGCACGCCGAGGCTCATGGCGATGACGAAGGAGACCGCGACCCGGGCGAGCGTGACGCCGACATTGAAGAACAGGCTGCCGCTCTGCGCCTCGCGCAGGATGAAGGCGAACACCGCGCTCGGCGCCGGCAGGGTCCGCGTGTCGGCATAGGCGGAGAGGCCCTGCCAGAGGACGAGGAGGACGGCGAGGGAGAGGAGGCGCGCGAGCAGGGCCATGCGCAGGGTCAGCGGACCGGAACCGTCATCGTGCCGTCGTCAGCCGTTGCCAGAGGCGTCGAGATAGAGGTCCGGCGGCAGGCTCTTGCCCACGCCGAGGAGTTGCGCGCCCGCGAGCCGGTCCAGGGCTGCGTAGATGCGCTCGCCATCCGCGCGCTCGGCGGCGATGGGCCGGCGTGGGATGCCCGCGAGGAAATCGCGCTTGAGCGTGGCGAAAGTGGCGTCGTCCTCCGCCGCCATCAGCGGGCGGACGGTCTCCCACAGGGCTGGCTCGTTCGCCAGCGCGTCCTTGGCGGCGGCCGAGGCACGGGCAAAGCCGCGCACCACCTCGCCCCGGTCGGCCACGGTTTGGCCCTCGTAGAGATAGCCGATCAGCGAGACGGCGCCTTTGGCGCCGAAGGCCCGCATCACGTCGTCGGCCGAGATCAGCCGTTTGAAGCCCTTAGCTTCGAGGCGGGCGCAGAACTGCCAGTAGAGCAGGGCCGCGTCGAGTTCGCCGGTCTCCAGCTTCTGCGCCAGCAGCGGTGGCGCGCCGTAGGCGATCTGCGCGACGTTCTCGAGCTCGAGCCCCGCCGTCTCGCGCGCCTGCGCCCGCAGCAGGATCCAGTTCTTGTCGAGCGCGCCGCCCGCCACCCCGAGCCGCTTGCCCGCGAGCCCCTTCAGATCCGTGATCGGGCTTCCGGCGGGCACCATCAGCGCCCCTTCGGTGGTGGAATAGGGCGAGAAGCGCACGCCCCGCCCCTCGTTGCCGAGGCGGGCGGCGAAGATCAGGTCGCCGACGATGGCATCGACCTGACCGCCGAGGAAGGCGATACGGGCGGCATCGTTGCCAGCGAGCTTGACGATATCGAGGGTGAAGCCATTGGCCGTATCGAAGCCCCGCGCCTTGATGACGGCAGCCTCCCAGGAGGCGGTGCCGAAGGGCAGAACGCCGAGCCGGAACGTCTCGCCCGCCGCCTGGGCGCGGCGCCCCATCGGCAGCGTCGCGGCCAGCGACAGAGCCGCCGTCGCGAGCATTCCGCGCCGTGACAGCATGGGCGTCCTCATGAATTATCGGTCAGGCCGTTCCGTCTCCGGCGGAGGCGGACGGTTTCTGTTGAATTTTTTAATAGGGACTCGCCTCCGCCCCGTCCACAGCCGGTCCCGGCGTTTCCGCTGCGACATGCGGGCCTCCGCCCAGGGGCGCGAGCCCCACCGATCCCGGCTTGCGCCGCCGCCCGTCCCGACGCAGGTTTTCACCGTATTCGATGGGAGGGTGACAATGACGCAAGCACGCGAGGGCGTCCTCGACGACGCGACGGTGGAGCGGCGGCTCAAGGAAGAGTTGCCGCACTGGCGGTTGGAGGACGGCTGGATCCGGCGGACCTACAAGACGGCTTCGTGGAAGGGCACGCTGATGGTCATCAACACGGTGGGCCATCTGGCCGAGGCCGCGTGGCACCATCCCGACCTCACCGCGTCCTACGCCTGGGTCGAGGTCCGGCTGATGAACCACGCCGCCAAGGGCATCACCGAGAAGGATTTCTCTCTGGCAAAGAAGATCGAGGAGGTCGTGGGCTGGCAGCCGGGCGCGGAGGGCGGCGCCCTCGAAGGAACGCCGACCGATCCGCGCTTCGCCTACATCAAGTACGACAAGTGAGGCGGGCTCAGGCGACGCCGTGCTGCCGGAACCAGTCCTGCAGCCGCTTCCATCCGTCCTGTGCCGACTCCGCGCGGTAGCTCGGACGATAATCGGCGTGGAAGGCGTGTCCCGCCTCCGGATAGACGACGAAATCGCAGGTCTTGCCGGCGGCCCGGCAGGCCTCCTTCATCCGGTCGATCGTAGCGACCGGAATGCCCTGATCGGCCCCGCCATAGAGGCCGAGCACCGGCGCCTTGAGATCGGCGGCGACATCGACAGGGTTCTTCGGCATCAGCGCCGAGCTGTCGCCGACGAGGCGCCCGTACCAAGCGACGCCCGCCTTCACCGCCGGATTGTGCGCGGCGTAGAGCCAGGTGATGCGCCCGCCCCAGCAGAAGCCGGTGATCCCGAGGCGGGCCGTGTCGGCCTTGCCCGTGCCCTTGGCGAAGGCGACCGCCGCGTCGAGATCGCTCATCACCTGGGCGTCGGGCACCTTGGAGACGACCTCGCTCACGATCTGCTGGATGTTGGTCAACGTCGAGACGTCGCCCTGCCGGGCATAGAGTTCGGGCGCCAGGGCGAAATAGCCGAGCTTGGCCAGCCGGCGGCACACATCCTTGATGTGCTCGTGCACGCCGAAGATTTCCTGCACGACCAGGATCGTCGGGAAGGGGCCACCCTCGGCGGGCATGGCCCGGTAGGCCGGGATCTCGCCGTCCTGCGTCGAAATCTTCACCTCGCCGGCGACCAGGCCGTTCGTGTCCGTGGTGATGATGGTCTGGGCCGCGACGGGCTGCACGGCGAGCGCGAAGCCCGTGGCGAGACTCGTGGCGATCACGGTGCGCCGTGAGAGGGTCGTCTGAGCCGCGAGGCTCCGCAGGTCGGCATCGAACGCGGTCATGCGTGCCTCTCGGGTATGGATGCGTCAGACGGGCAGTCGCCCGACGGCAGAGTTAGGGCATCGCCCCGAAAGGGGGATGCCGGCTTTTGGAAAAGGAGGACGCGTCGGCCGAAGCCCGCGACGGTCGGCGAACCGCGACGGGTGCGCGCGCAGCCTCGCGCCGCCCGCGCGGTGGCCCAACGCCGAAAGAGCCAGCCGCGGTCCCGGACAAGGCCGCCAGCAGTTTCACGCTCCCCTCGGGATCAGGCCGCGGCTCAGGCCGGTTGCTCCGCCACCGTCCTCCTGAGACCCGCCATGACGCCAAGGCAAGACGAACGGGACAGCCCCGCCCCACGGACGACCTATTCGCCGCCTCAGCCGGAAGGGTTGGCGCCCGCTCTCCTGCGCAACATCCGGACGCTGCAGGAGCGCCGAAGCGCCGCGGAAAGGGCGGCCTCCCTGCAGGATCGCATCGCCGAGGCGATCACGCGGTTCACGGGCAGCATGGCGTTCGTCGCCCTGCACGTCGTGCTGTTCGGCTTCTGGACCCTGGTGAATACGGGCCTGCTGCCGATCCTGCCGAAATGGGACGCGTCCTTCGTGATCCTCGGGACCGCGGCCTCGGTCGAGGCGATCTTCCTCTCGACCTTCGTATTGATCAGCCAGAACCGCATGGCCGCGGCGGCCGACAAGCGGGCCGATCTCGACCTCCACATCAGCCTTCTGGCCGAGCACGAGGTGACGAAGCTCGTCGCAATGGTGTCGGCGATCACGGAGCGGATGGGCATCGAGACGGTCGCCGATCCAGAAGTCGGCGAACTCAGCCAGGATGTGGCCCCCGACGCCGTCCTCGACGAGATCGAGCGGAACGACCGCGCCTGACGCCCGAGCGCCCCAAAAGAAAATGGCCGGGCGAACCCGGCCATTTTCCGTTCTACCGATCGAAGGCGATTACTTCCCGCCCATCGCGTCGGCCTTCTGGATCAGCGCCTCGGCCATGCGGATCGAGGCGATGTCGATGAGGCGGCCGTCGAGCGAGACGGCGCCGCGGCCGGCCTTGGCGGCCTCTTCCATGGCTTCCAGGATGCGGCGGGCCTTGGTGACCTCGGCCTCGGAGGGGGTGAAGACCTCGTTGGCCAGATCGATCTGCGAGGGGTGGATCGCCCACTTGCCCTCGAAGCCGAGCGCGGCGCAGCGGCGAGCGGCCGAGGTGTAGCCGTCCGGATCGGAGAAGTCGCCGAAGGGACCGTCGATCGGGCGCAGGCCGTAGGCGCGGCAGGCGACCAGCATCCGGTTCTGGGCGAACAGCCACGGATCCTGCCAGTGAGTCTGGCGGTTGCCGGCCTCGTCCTTGTCGGTGAGCACGCTGTAATCGGCATTGACGCCGCCGATCACGGTGGAGCGGGCGCGGGTGGAGGCGGCGTAGTCGGCGACACCGAAGGACATCGCCTCAAGGCGCTTGGACGAGGTCGCGATCGCCTCGACATTGGCCATGCCGAGCGCGGTCTCGATCAGCACTTCGAAGCCGATCTTTTTCTCGCGCTTCTTGGCCTGCTCGATCTGCGTCGTCAGCACGTCGATGGCGTAGACGTCGGCCGGCACGCCGACCTTGGGGATCAGGATCATGTCGAGGCGCGGGCAGGCCTCCACGATGTCCACCACGTCGCGGTACATGTAGTGGGTGTCGAGACCGTTGATGCGGATCATCATGGTCTTGTTGCCCCAATCCAGGTCATTGAGGGCCTGGATGATGTTCTTGCGGGCCTGCTCCTTGTCGTCGGGCGCAACCGCGTCCTCGAGGTCGAGGAAGATCACGTCGGCCTTCGAGGCGGCCGACTTCTCCATGAAGGTCGGGTTGGAGCCGGGAACCGCGAGTTCCGAGCGGTGCAGGCGCGGGGTGGCCTGCTGGATCAGGGTGAAGCTCATCGGAAATCCTCCGTTCTGTGAGACCGTCTTGTCGTGCGCGCGGTCACGCGTGGGAGTCGCGTGCCGCACTTGAAAAGCATCGTCCTTTTCCGAAAGCCGGCGGCCACCTTTCGGGACGATGTTCTATCTCGCGCGTCCGAGCCGGCCGTCCAGCCGGTCCCGGAACACGTCGCCGAGATTGTATGCATTATCCAGTCGCGCCGAAGCCGACGGCGATGCAGTTGATCGACAGCAGCAGCGCGGACTTCACCGCCTCGCGCTTGTCCTCGTCGGTCTCGCTGCGGTAGCGGCGCAGCAGCTCGACCTGCTCGCGGCTGACCTGATTGATGGTCGGCAGCCGCCCGCGCAGGCGTTCGCTGAATTGCGGGAAGCGCTGGGCGAGTTCGCTGTCGCCCGACACCCGCAGCACCATCTCCCGCGTCAGCGCGTATTCCGCCTCGATCAACCCGAAGATGCGCGCGCGGATGCCCGCGTCCTCGACGAGGCCGGCATAGTCGCGGGCGATCTCGAGATCGACCATCAGCAGCGTCTTCTCGACCTCGTCGAGGACGAGGCGGAACACTCGGCAATCCCGGAACAGGCGCCTCAGCAGGGCTTCGCCCGCCTCGCCGCGCACGTCGATGAAGCTCTTCAGCCCCGAGCCGACGCCGTACCAACCGGTGATGACGTGCCGGTTCTGCGACCACGCGAACACCCAGGGGATCGCGCGCAGATCCGAGAGCGACTTGGCGCCGAAGCGCCGGGCCGGGCGCGAGCCGATATTGAGCAGCGAGATCTCGTCGAGCGGGCTCGCCGCCTGGAAGTAATCGACGAGGCCCTCGGCCTGGAGCAGGTTGACATAGGCCGCCCGCGAGGCGCCCGACAGCGCCTCCAGCGCGTCGTCGAATTCGGCGCGCGAGCCGTTGCCGTTGCCCTCCGAGAGCAGGGCGTGCTCGAACACCGAGGCCGCCAGCAGCTCCATCTGGTAGGCGGCGGTGCCGCGGTTGGCGTATTTGAACGAGACGACCTCGCCCTGCTCGGTGATGCGGAAGCGGCCCTGGATCGAGCCCGGCGGCTGGGCGGCGATGCCGCGATGGGTCGGGACGCCGCCGCGGCTCACCGAACCGCCGCGGCCGTGGAAGAAGGCGATCGGCACGCCGAGATGGTTGCCGAGCGTGGTCAGCCGCACCTGCGCCTTGTAGAGTTCCCAGTTCGAGGCGATGAAGCCGCCGTCCTTGTTGGAATCGGAGTAGCCGATCATCACTTCCTGCACCCCGCCCTGCCAGCGGGTGGAGCGGCGCACCACGGGGATGCCGAGCAGTTCCTTCATGATCGCCGGGGCGGCGCGCAGGTCGTCGATGGTCTCGAACAGCGGCACGATCGGCAGCGGGCAGATCTCGGTGCCGGTCGTGTCGAGGAAGATGCCGGCCTCCTTGGCCAGAAGGTAGGCGCCGAGCACGTCGACGGTGGAGCGCGTCATCGACAGGATGAAGGCGCCGAAAGCCTCGCGGTCGAGGGTGTCGCGCATCTCGCCGACCAGCGCGAAGGTGGCGAGCGTCTCGCGCGCGTCGTCGGGCAGACGGTCGGCGAAATCCTCGAACGAGGTTTCGGGCGTGCGCGGCCTAGCCAGCTCGGTGAGCAGCCAATCCTTCCAGGCCGGCGAATCCAGCGCCGGCGGCTCGCGGTCGCCGTTGCGCAGCTTCCACAGCGCGTGCAGCGTCTTGGTGGTGCGGGTCGAATTCTCGCGCAGATCGAGCCGCACGGTGGAGAAGCGGAAGATCTCGACCATCCGCCGCACGGGCCGCACGATGTCGGTGGCGAGCGCGCCGCATTTGGCGTCGGCCAGCCCCTTCTCCAGGGTGCGCAGATCGTTGATGAGCCCGTCGGCGCTCGGATAATCCGGCCCGACCGAGCGGGCGCCCTTGTTGCGGGCGATCGTCGCCTCGAGCTTGCGCAGCACGCAGGAGAGGAACTGGCGATAGGCCTCGCCGGGATTGCGGTTGGCGATGGCGCGCGCGTCGCCGGACTCGGCCAGCATGTGCGCGAGTTCGCTGCGGAAGGTCTCGGGCACCGGCAGCGAGCGCTCGGTGATCGAGAGCACCCGGCCGAGATGGGTGATGCCGTCGCGGTAGCGGCGGAGCGACGCCAGCGCGTTGCGCTGAAGCGTCTCGCGGGTCACACTCGCGGTGACGTAGGGGTTGCCGTCGCGGTCGCCGCCGATCCAGCTTCCGAACTGGAAGAACGGCGGCACCTCGAAGGTTTCGTCGGGATAGTACTGCGCGAGGCTCTCTTCGAGCGAGAGCAGCATCTCGGGCAGCATCTCGAACAGGGTCTCGTCGAAGAAGTGCAGGCCCCAGGCGACCTCGCGCTCGACGGTGGCCTTCTCCAGATGCAGCTCGCCCGTCATCCAGATCAGCTCGATCTGGTCACGCAGCTCGTTCATCAGGCCGTTGCGCTCGCGCTCGGTCCAGCGCGGCAGCTCCAGCTCACGCAGCACGAGGTAGATCCGGCGCAGCTTCTCCAGCACCGTGACGCGCTTGCCCTCGGTGGGATGCGCGGTGATGGTCGGGCGGATGCGCAGATCCTTGAGCAGCGTGTGGATCTGCTGCGGGCCGATGCCCCGGGCGGAGGCCTCGGCCAGAACCTTGGCGAAGGAGCCGTTCAGCGCCTCGCGGCCCTGGTCGCGCTCGACGTGGCGACGGCGGCGCATGGCCGCGTTCTGCTCGGCGATCGAGACGAGCTGGAACCAGATGCCCTGCACCTGAAGCGCGCGCGCCAGCATCTCCGGCGTGAAGGAGGAGATGTCGGCGCGGCCATGCAGCACGTCCTCCAGCTCGGGATCGTGGCGGCGGGCCACGTCGAGCAGGGCGTGAAACAGAATCTCGAGGGCGTCCTCGGTGGCCGTGCCGGTGATGACCGGCGGCGCGAAGGTCGTGTCGGTCGCGGCTGACGGCCGGGCGTGCAGCGTCTTGGTCATGGGATCCCCCCTGGCGAGGTTCTCTTTTCGGAGTTCCGCAGGCTGATGCCTTCGGGCGGGCAGATGGATTCGATCGTCGGGGCGCTTCCTCCCCGCAGGCCGGAATGGAGACCTCGTGCTCGTTTGCCCCAACCCTCACCCTCATCGTGAGGTGCTGGAGCGAAGCGGAAGCCTCGAAGGATCTTCCAGGAATCGCACGCGATCTGGAGGACCCTTCGAGGCCGCGTCGCGGCACCTCAGGGTGAGGCGTCGGATAGGAGAAGCGCCGCCGACGGAGAGTGCCTCAGGCCGCGCGGGCGAGCACGTCGGCCACGGTGCTGCCGAAGGAGCCCGGATCGGGCGCCACGGTCAGGCCGTAGGAGCGCATGATCTCGGCCTTCTCCGCGGCGCTGTCGCCGGTCGCCGAGATGATCGCGCCGGCATGCCCCATGCGGCGGCCCTTGGGGGCAGTCAGGCCCGCCACGAAGCCGATCACGGGCTTGGAAAAGTTCTCCTTGATCCAGGCCGAGGCCTCGGCCTCCTGCGGACCGCCGATCTCACCGATCATCAGCACGGCTTCCGTCTCCGGGTCCTGCTCGAACAGAGCGAGGTGGTCGAGGAAGGAGGAGCCGTTGATCGGATCGCCGCCGATGCCGACGGAGGTCGAGATGCCGATGCCGAGCTCCTTCATCTGCGCGGCGGCCTCGTAGCCGAGGGTTCCGGAGCGGGAGATCACGCCGACCTTGCCGGGCAGGTAGATGTGGCCTGGCATGATGCCGAGCATCGACTTGCCGGGCGAGATGATGCCCGCGCAGTTCGGGCCCACCACCATCGTGCGCTTCTCCTTCGGATAGCGCCGGAGGTAGCGCTTCACCCGCATCATGTCCTGAGCGGGGATGCCATCGGTGATCGAGCAGACGAGCTTGAGGCCGGCATCGGCCGCCTCCATGATCGCGTCCGCCGCGAAGGGGGGCGCCACGAAGGTGATCGAGGTGGTGGCGCCGGTCGCCTCCACGGCCTCTTTGACGGTGTTGAACACCGGCACGCCGCAATGGGTCTTGCCGCCCTTGCCCGGGGTGACGCCGCCGACGACGTTGGAGCCGTAGGCGATCATTTCCTTGGCGTGGAAGGTGCCCTTGTCGCCCGTGATGCCCTGGACCAGGATCGGGGTCTTCTCGTCGATGAGAATGCTCATGGCGTGATTCCTCCCCCGTTCGTCAGTGCTTGGCGCCGTGGCAGGCTTCGACAGCCTTGCGCGCGGCTTCCGTAAGGGTGTCGGCGGTGATGAGGTCGAGCCCGCTCTCGGCGAGGATCTTCTTGCCTTCATCGACGTTCGTGCCGGCGAGCCGCACGATCAGCGGCACGTCGATCTTCACCTCGCGCGCGGCCTTGACCACGCCCTCCGCGACCCAGTCGCAGCGGTTGATGCCGGCGAAGATGTTGACGAGGATCGCCTTCACATTGCGGTCCGAGAGGACGAGGCGGAAGGCCGTGGCGACGCGATCCGGGCTGGCGCCGCCGCCCACATCCAGGAAGTTTGCCGGCTCGCCGCCCGCGTGCTTGATCATGTCCATGGTCGCCATGGCCAGACCCGCGCCGTTGACGATGCAGCCGATTTCGCCCTCAAGGCCGATATAGCTGAGATTGTGCTCGGCAGCCTGGGCCTCGCGGGGATCGCCCTGCGACGGGTCGTGCATGTCCGCGATGTTGCGGCGGCGGAACAGGGCGTTGTCGTCGAAGGACATCTTCGCGTCGAGCGCCAGAACCCGGTCGTCCTTGGTGACGACGAGCGGGTTGATCTCCAGCATGGTGCCGTCGCAGTCGCGGAACGCCCGGTAGGCGTTCATGATGGTCTTCACCGCGGCCGAGACCTGCTTGATGTTGAGGCCGAGCTGGAACGCGATCTCGCGGGCCTGGAACTGCTGCAGGCCGACGGCCGGCTCGACCACGACCTGGATCAGCGCCTCGGGCTCCTTGGCGGCGATCTCTTCGATATCCATGCCGCCGCGCTGGGAGGCGATGACACGGACGCGCTCGGCCTTCCGATCGAGGACGTAGCCGAGATAGAGTTCGCGCTCGAACGGGTCGGCGGTCTCGACGTAGACGCGCTGCACCGGCTTGCCCTCGGGGCCGGTCTGGAGCGTCACGAGGCGCTTTCCCAGCAGGTCGCGGGCGGCGTCGCGCACTTCGTTATAGGTGCGGCAGAGCTTGATCCCGCCCGCTTTGCCGCGGGCGCCGGCATGGATCTGGGCCTTCACCGCCCAGAACGAGCCGCCGAGCTCGGTCGCCGCATAGACCGCTTGATCCGGGCTGAAAGCCACGGCGCCCTTCGGGACGGCGACCCCGAAGCTCGCGAGCAGCTCCTTGGCTTGGTACTCGTGAACGTCCATCGAGACCTCCTTCGCGTTTCCGTCGTTTTTGTTGGGCCGACCTTCGCGGAAAAATTACTTTTCGGGAAGCGGGTCAGCTCTCAATTTTTTCTTTTGTAGTGCTTCAGTTTGCTTGCCCGTCAGTGACTTAGAGCCGTATCCAACCTGATTGCATCAGGCCGGCGCCTCTCGGTCTTTGTTTTGGCGCGCATTCGTTCGACGAACCGGTGACCACTTCGTCGGAATGCGCTCGAGCGGGCTTCTCAACTGCGAATCGTCCGGTGCGGGGACGGAGCATAGCAACGCTCGTCCGATCCGCCTCCTCATCCTGAGGTGCCGGAGCGGAGCGGAGGCCTCGAAGGATCCTCCAGCCGGCCGCGCGATCTCTGGACGATCCTTCGAGGCCGCTTCGCGGCACCTCAGGATGGGGGAGAGGGTGGGACGACAGCCATCCGCTCCCCGCCTTTGCGAGGCGGAGCCGCAGCAATGCAAGGCTCGCCCCGTCCGGAACAGTCGCGCTCGGGAATGGCTTCGCGTCCGCTCGCGCCGACGGCGGGCGGCGCGAAGGTCTCAGTTCACCTTGGACTTCACGGTCTCGTAGATCCGCTCGTTGAGCGCGCCCGCCTCGGCCAGCAGGCCTTCCAGCTCCTTGAGCCGCTCCTCGGCGAAGGCGCGGTCGTCGAGGCCCTTGGCGTTGACGTAGACGTTGAGGGCCGCCGAGCGCAGGCCGGCATAGGCCGAGAGCACGGCGACGCCGGCATCCGAGATGACGTTGAGATTGCCCTTCTCGGCGACGATCTCGGCCAGGTCGATCACCTCGCGGCAGACGCGGCAGCAGGCGAGCGGCACGTCGGTCGCGGTCTTGAGCGCCTCTTGAATCTTGGCGGCGCGGGCGGCCTTCTCTTCGTCGGTGTTCTTCGGCAGCCCGTAGGCGCCCATCACCGCGTCGAAAGCCTCGACGTCGTCGGCGATCATGCCGGTGAGCGTGCGGCGCAGGCCTTCCGACTTCTCCAGCACCTGCTTCAGGTCGGCCTCGACCTCGACATACTTCTTCTTGCCGATGGTGAGGTTGCACACCATCGAGACCAGCGCCGCGCCCATGGCGCCGGAGATCGCGGCGGCACCGCCGCCGCCGGGGGTCGGGGCCGAGCTCGCCAGGCCGTCGAGGAATGTTTCGATCGTCTCGTTGCCGGCCATGGGTCCCTCCCCTGTCAGTTCTTGTTGATTCGCTGGGGCGGCGCCGAAGGCCGGCGCCGCCCATTGAGCTGTGACCCTTTGGGCCGTGAGCCGTCAGGCCATTTCCTTGGCCAGCTTGTAGATCTCCTCGGCGTCGAAGACGCCTTCGCTCGACTCGAACAGCTTGGCGATGCAGGCGCGGTGCAGCTTGAGCTTCAAGCCGCCGATGCCGAGCGCACCGAAGGCGCGCTTTCCGCCGTATTCCTTGCCTTTGTCGGTCGCATCGATCCCGCCGATGCCGAGCGGCGGCTGGGCGTTGTAGTCGGCCACGATCTCGATCGAACTCTCGTTCTGCCAGGCTGCCTGCGGCAGCAGTTCAAGGCCGATCGCACCGGCGGTGAAGACGAAATGGGCGCCCTTCACGGCCTCGGCGCGCGAAGCGTCGTCCGCGGTCTCGGCCGCGGTGACGTTCACCTTGAAGCGCTTGTTCACGGAATCGGCCGCGGCCTGCGCCTTGTCGAGCTTGCGCCCGCACAGCACGACCTCGGCGCCCTCGCCGGCGAGCAGCGCCGCCGAGCGCATGCCGACCGGGCCGGTGCCCGCGAGCACGACGGCCTTCTTGCCCTTGACCGAGCCGCCCGCCGCCTTGACGACGAGCGCCACGCCCGCCGCGGCGGTCGTGTTGGAGCCGTTCGAATCCAGCATGCAGGACACGCGGAACGGGCCGAAGAAGCGCTTCTTCACCGCCTCGAACACCCGCTCGCCGGCCGCCATGTCGCCGCCGCCGACGAAGATCGCCGTCGACTGCTTCTCCTTGCCGCCGCGGGTGTAGATCGTGCCGTCGACATAGGCGCCGACGTTGTCGGGCGTGACGTTGCCGTAGCCGGTGATGTGGTCGGCACCGCCGTCGTAGCCGACGACGACGTCGAAGACGCTCGGCGTGGCATCGGTGTCGAACTGGAAGAGCAGCTTCTTGGACATGATTCCTCTGGCCGGTTGTTCATGGACCGCGGTGACGGATCACGCGGTGCGTCTGCATGGAGGATGCGTCCGGGGCCTTCCGGTCCCGGTCGCCCTCGAGAGTCTTTTCGTAACGCGGCCCCACTCCGAGGCCGGTGCGTTTCTTACGCCTCGACGACGTTCTGCGGCTTGCCCGCGACGAAGGCCTCGACGTTGTCCACGAGCTGGTCGGCGAGGATCTGCATCGCCTCCTTGCTCGCCCAGGCCACGTGCGGGGTGACGATTAGGTTCGGCAGGTCGGCGTCGCAGAGGATGTTGCCGTCCTTCGGGGGCTCCTGGGCCACGACGTCGAAGCCGGCGCCGCCGATGGTGCCGTCCTTGAGCGCCTGGAGCAGGGCCGCCTCGTCCACCAGCCCGCCGCGGGCGGTGTTGATGAGGATCGCGGACCGCTTCATCTTCTTGAGCTGCTCGGCCCCGATCATGTTCTTGGTGTCGGGGGTCAGCGGCACGTGCAGCGTGATGACGTCGGACTGGGTCAGGATCGTCTCGAGATCCACGAGCCCGTCCTGCGGGAACACGTCGAAGGCGAGCACCTTCATGCCGAGGGCCTCGGCCCGCTTGGCGATCGACTTGCCGAGCGCGCCGTAGCCGATGATGCCGAGCGTCGAGCCGGCGATGTCGTAGATCGGGTAATCGAAGTAGCAGAATTGCTTCGACTTGTTCCAATCGCCCCGGCGCACCGAGTTGGCGTAAGGCACGATCGCCCGGCGCAGGGCGAACATCAGGCCGACCACGTGCTCGGGCACGGTGTTGAAGGCGTAGTTGCGGATGTTGACGACCGTGATGCCCTGCGCCTTGGCCGCAGCCTTGTCGACGACGTCCGTGCCGGTGGCAGCCACCGCGATCAGCTTCAGATCGGGAAGCTGCTTCAGCGTGTCGGCGCGCATCGGCACCTTGTTGATCATCGCGATCTCGGCGCCCTGAAGGCGCTCGACGATCTCCTCCGGCGTCCAGGTCGACTCGTATTCCTTGTACTCGTGCGGGAAGTTGAATTCGCGCACGGTCGCGTCGAGCGACTCGCGATCGAGGAAGACGACTTTCTTTGTCATTCTGGACCCCTTCCGGATCGACCGGCGGGCAATCGTGTCGCTCACAAACCCCCTGCCGCCCCGTCGTCGCCGGAGCGAGAACGGTCGGTGACCGGGAGTTTCATGAGGCACCGACGCCGGCCCCGTTTCCTCACCTGTCTCGAAGCGTCTCCCGCGGAACGCCGGCAAGCCGGACGTTCTACGGGGCGCCTTTCTCATGTAGCGGAAGCGGCGCCGTTGGAACCGGCGTCGCCCCCAAAAATCAGGCCAAAGAATGAGCCCCCAAGATCAGGCCTTGGCGAGCGGGTTCTCGCGCAGGTAGCTGGAAGCGGCGGCAACACCCGAACCGGGGGTCACCTTCACGCCGTTGTCGATGAGCGACATCTCGGCACCGGCGATGGCGCCGAGCAGCGAGAGTTCGTTCAGGTCGCCGACATGGCCGATGCGGAACACCTTGCCCGCGACCTGGGACAGGCCGGCGCCGAGCGCGAGGTTGTAGCGCACATAGGCGTGCTTGATGATCTTGGCCGCGTCCACACCCTCGGGCGCCAGGATGGCGGTGACGGTGTCGGAGTTCCACTCCGGCGACTTGGCGCAGGTCTTCAGGCCCCAGGCTGCGACGGCCTGACGGGTCGCCTCACCGAGCACGGCGTGGCGGTGGTAGACGTTCTCCAGGCCTTCCTCGAACAGGCAGGCGAGCGCCTCGCGCAGGCCGTAGAGCAGCGGCAGCGGCGGGGTGTAGGGGAAGTAGCCGGTCGGGTTCTGCTTCTTCTGGTCTTCCCAGTCGAAGTAGACGCGGGCGAGCCGGTCGTTGCGGCCGGACTGGCCCTCGGCGGCCTTGAGCGCCTTCTGGCTGACGCAGATCACGCCGAGGCCGGCGGGCAGCATCAGGCCCTTCTGGGAGCCGGCGATGGCGCAGTCGACCTTCCACTCGTCGGCCTTGAAGGGCAGCGAGCCGATGGAGGACACGCCGTCGACGAACAGCAGGGCCGGGTGGCCGGCGGCGTCGATCGCCTTGCGCACGGCGCCGATGTTGGAGGTCACGCCGGTCGCGGTCTCGTTATGGACCACCATGACGGCCTTGATCTCATGGTTCTTGTCGGCGCGCAGGGCCTCCTCGATCTTCTCGGGCTTGGCGCCGGTGCCCCACTCCTCCTCCTGGACGACGACGTCCAGGCCGAGGCGCTGGGCCATGTCGATCCAGAGATGGCTGAACTGGCCGAAGCGGGCGGCCAGCACCTTGTCGCCGCGGGCGAGCGTGTTGGACAGCGCCGA
Organism: Methylorubrum sp. SL192; assembly: GCF_026672325.1. Classification (NCBI taxonomy): domain Bacteria; kingdom Pseudomonadati; phylum Pseudomonadota; class Alphaproteobacteria; order Hyphomicrobiales; family Methylobacteriaceae; genus Methylorubrum; species Methylorubrum sp. SL192. The sequence continues at coordinate 1,012,804 of NZ_JAPPQV010000003.1, read as the reverse complement.
TTCCCAGATGCCCGTGCCGGAGGCCGGGAACAGGAAGATCGTGCCTTCGGTCGAGCCGAACACCTTCTTGGTGTCCTCGAACAGCGGCTTCGTCAGCGACGGGAAATCGACCGAGCGGTGATCCTCGGACTGCACCATCATGGCGCGCATCACCCGGTCCGGGATGTTGGTCGGGCCGGGAACGAACAGGTGGTTGCGTCCCGGACGTCTCGTTGCCGCCATGAGAATTTCCTCCAATTAAGTCGTTCTGGGCAGAGCGGCCCTTCGCGGCCGCGATCCCGCCCGATCCTGATGGCGAGCGCAAGCCCGCCGCGAAACGTCGTTCAGTCCCACCGCCGGTCCCAGCGCAAAGCCGCGCGCAACAGGCCTTCCGCCGACCGGGACCGTACCTCTGCGATGTCGGATCGTTGACCGTCCCGGAGCGGCGAAGCGGCCATCATGCCGCCCGCGTCGCGGCGCGTGCAGCCGCGCCGGTCGCCTCCAAAGGACCGAACCCTCGATGCGTCAGCCCGGCGCCGCATTCAAGCGCGCTCCTGCTGCGTGTCCAGCGCTCCCATCCATCGCGGCCATTCCCACACCTCTGCCGGGTGCTGCTGCGCATGCCGGGGCACGCGCGGCGGATGACCTTGGCTGCCGTTATGCCTCCCCCGCCGGGGAATGGAAAACGGAAAAAACTGAACTGAAAAACAAAAAGATTTTCGTATGCACCGGCCGCGGGCAGGGTCTGCGGCGAGCCATGGGCGGGCGCGGTGCCGGAAACCGGGGAGACCGCCCGCAGCGCCGAAGCGGGGCAGAACGATGCACCCCGCCGTCATCAAACTGAGATCGGAATGCGATTTGGCTCTTCCCCGTCGCGGTGCGGTTGTGAAGAGCCGAGGGCGCCAGTGTCACAGGATCCGGAATCGACCATCCGCGTTCGGACGCTCTTCCTGTCCGATCTGCATCTCGGCACCAAGGGTTGCCAAGCGGCCCTGTTGCTCGACTTCCTGCGCGACGTCGATGCCGACACGATCTACCTCGTGGGCGACATCGTCGACGGCTGGCAGCTCCGCTCGGGCTGGTACTGGCCGCAGGCGCATAACGACGTGGTGCAGAAGCTGCTGCGCAAGGTGCGGAAAGGGGCGCATGTCGTCTACGTGCCCGGCAACCACGACGAGTTCCTGCGCGACTATATCGGCATGACCTTCGGCGGCATCGAGATCGCCGACAGCCGGATCCACGTCGCGGCCGACGGCAAGCGCTACCTCGTCATCCACGGCGACCAGTTCGACATGGTGGTGCGCCACTCCAAGTGGCTCGCGCATCTGGGCGACTGGGCCTACACCACGGCGCTCGCGGTCAACACCGTGGTCAACCGGATACGCCGCCGCCTCGGCCTCGCCTACTGGTCGCTCTCGGCCTGGGCAAAGCTCAAGGTGAAGAACGCGGTCAACTTCATCGGGCAGTTCGAGACCTTCCTCGCCACGGAAGCCCGGCGCCAGGGCGCGGACGGGGTGATCTGCGGCCACATCCACCATGCGGCCCACCGCGAGGTCGAGGGGCTGATCTACCTCAACACCGGCGATTGGGTGGAATCCTGCACCGGCATCGTCGAGCATTACGACGGCCGCATGGAGGTGCTGCACTACCCGACCCTGCTGCGCGAGCGCCGCGGGGCCGAGACCTTCGAGCCCGAGATCCGCCGCGCCGTCGCCTAGAGCCCCGCCCCTCACGGACAGACGAGGCCCGCATGAGGCTGCTGCTCGCCACCGATGCGTGGCACCCGCAGGTCAACGGTGTGGTGCGCTCCGTCGAGCGCATGGCCGAGGCTGCCGCCGGCCTCGGCGTCGAGCCGCTGATGCTGACGCCGGCCGACTTCCCCTCCCTGCCGATGCCGGGCTACCGCGAGATCCGGCTCTCGCTGGTCACCCGCGGCCGGGTGCTGTCGCGCTGGGAGCGACTCGCGCCGACCCATGTGCACATCGCCACGGAAGGGCCGATCGGCCACGCAGTGCGCGCCGCCTGCCTGTCGCGGGGGCAGGCCTTCACCACGAGCTACCACACCCGCTTTCCCGAATATCTCGCCGCCCGCGCGCCGGTGCCGGAGGCCTGGAGCTATGCGTGGCTGCGCCGCTTCCACGCCGCAGCGAGCGGCACCATGGTCAGCACGCCCTCCCTGGAACGGGAGCTGGCGGGGCGCGGCTTCACCCACCTGATGCGTTGGACGCGCGGCGTCGACACCGACCTCTTCCGCCCCCGTGACAGCGACGACGGGGCGAATCCGTTTCCCGATCTGCCGCGGCCGATCTTCCTCTCGGTCGGCCGGCTCGCGGTCGAGAAGAACCTTGCCGCCTTTCTCAGCCTCGATCTGCCGGGCTCCAAGGTCGTGGTCGGCGACGGGCCGGACCGGGCGCGGCTCCAGGCGCTGGCGCCGGACGCGCACTTCCTCGGCGCGCTGACCGGCGAGGCGCTGGCGCGGGTCTATGCGCGTGCCGACGCCTTCGTGTTCCCGAGCCTGACCGACACCTTCGGCATCGTGCTGCTCGAAGCGCTCGCCTCGGGCCTGCCAGTGGCGGCCTATCCCGTGACCGGCCCCCTCGATGTGATCGGCGGCACCGGCGCGGGCGCCCTCGATGCGGATCTGCGCGCGGCGGCACTCGCCGCGCTCACGATCCCGCGGGAGCGCTGCCGGGCGGAGGCGATGCGCTACACCTGGGCCGAGAGCGCGCGCCAGTTCTACGACAACATCGCAACCGCCCACGCGCTCGGATCGGTTCAGCGCTCCGCCCGCCATCCGAGCAGCGCCCCGCTGCCGCGCCCCGGCTGAGCGAGGCCGGTAATCCGGCGGGATCGATCGGATATCGCCGGACTCATGGTCGGGTCGCCCCCTTGTCCGCGGGGTTTTGACCCGCCCCGGGATGACGGGGGAGCGCGGGGATGCCAGGGTCCGCGCCATGGCCCCTCGAGCAAAATCCGTCAAAGCCCCGCGCCCGTTCGATCCTGCGCTTGCCGCCACCTATCCGGCGGTGATCGGCTGCGACGAGGTCGGGCGCGGTGCCCTGTGCGGTCCGGTGATGGTGGCGGCCGTGTGGTTCGACCCCGTCGCCTTCCCGCCGGAGATCCTGGCCCGGCTCGACGACAGCAAGCGCCTCGACCGTGCCGCGCGCGAGGCGCTGACCCCGCTGATCCGGGCGCATGCGCGGGTTTCGCTCGCGGCGGGCTCGCGGGCGCTGGTGGACCGGGTGAACGTGCGCGGCGCGACCCTCGACGCCATGCGCCGGGCGGTCCTGGGCCTCGGGCTCGACGCGACCGTGCTGGTGGACGGGCGCGATCCGATTCCCGGCCTGACGCAGGGCTGCCGCGCGGTGATCGGCGGCGACCGCCTCGTGCCGCAGATCGCCGCCGCCTCCATTGTCGCCAAGACGTTTCGCGATGAGATCATGCGTCGGCTCGCCCCGCGCCACCCGGCCTATGCCTGGGAGCGCAATGCCGGCTACGGCACCGCCGCCCACCTCGCCGGCCTCACAGCGCAAGGCCGCAGCCCGCACCACAGGCTCAGCTTCACGGGACGGTTCGAGGCCGCGCGGGGCATCCCGGATGCGTGACGGGTTGCCGGTGGGATCCTCGCCGGTGCCGTCGAGTCCCCCTCTCCCCCGCAGCCACGGCCGTCCAGGGAAACTCGGAAGCCGACGGTTAGCCGAGTCGGATTCTCGGAAGCCCTCGCGACGATCCCCTGTCCCCTTTGGCGCGAGCCGTGGGACCGGATCGGGCTTCTCCTATCATCCGCATGACCCGCCCGCTTAACCGCCCGTTAACCCAAACTTGACTTGATCGATCTCGAGACTGCGCGCTCCCTGCGTGCCTCGATCCGATGCCGCTTCCACCGAGGGAAGCGCCTGCGCGCCGGGCCAGCCCGGGCGGGCATAGGGGCGGGCAAGGGAGCCGGTAGGGAGACCGACATGCCGCACGATCCCATCCGAACGGGGGGCACGACCCGCCGCGCCGCCCTGCTCGGCCTCTCGGCCGGGCTGTCCGGCGGCCTCCTGGCCGGGGCCGCCCCCGCTCTGGCCTATCAGGACGACGGCGTGCGCCCGGACTCGTTCCGCGCCGCCGAGGTGGTCGAGAACGGGCACCGCTTCTTCGGCAGCGTGTCCCGCGGCCTCGCGCTGACCGTCGAGGAGGCGACCCGGCGCTGGGGCGAGCCCAACGGCTACATCCTCGGACAGGAGGCGTCCGGCGCCATCGTCGGCGGCCTGCGCTTCGGCGAGGGCACGCTCTATACCCGCAATGCCGGGCAGCGCCGGATCTACTGGCAGGGGCCGACGCTCGGCTTCGATGTCGGCGGCGACGGCGCGCGCACCATGATGCTCGTCTACAACCTGCCCGCCGTGCGCGACCTCTACCGCCGCTTCGGCGGTGTCGACGGCTCGGCCTACTTCATCGGCGGCTTCGGCATGACGGCGGTGACCGACGGCGGCATCATCGTGGTGCCGATCCGCTCCGGCGTCGGCGCCCGGCTCGGCATCAATATCGGCTACCTGAAATTCACCGGCCGCCCGACCTGGAACCCGTTCTGACCGTTTCACGAACGATTCCGGCCACCGCCTGACGCCGCGCAATCGCCCGGAGAGGGCGGGCTGGGGGCCCTCTGCGACAAGCGCCCGCGGGTGCGATCGCCGACGCTTAAGGCCGGAGGGAAGACACGGCGCTTGCCTCCGCGCGGGCAAGACGGGCAAAAGACGCAGCGGCCGGACCTGCCCGGCCGAGGCGGCGTGAGGGCCCCTTCGTGATCGAGACCGTGATGATCTTCGGGCTCGGCTTCCTCCTGGCGAGCCTGTGCGCCCTGACGATCCTGCCGACCGTGAGCGCCCGCGCGAGCCGTCTCGCCCGACGGCGGATCGAGGCGACCCTGCCGGTGAGCGTGTCCGAGGTCGTGGCCGAGCGCGACCATCTGCGCGCGGAGTTCGCCGTCGTGCAGCGGCGGCTGGAGCGGAAGGCCGAGGCGATCGCCGCCCGGCGCCACGCCGACATGGCCGCCATCGGGACCCGCACCATGGAGACCGAGGCTGCGGTCGCCGCCCGGATCCGCAGCGAGGCCGAGGTGGCACGCGCCCTCGAACGCATCGCCGGGCTCGACCGCGACCTTGCCTCGGCGCGGGCCGAGGGTGAGACGGGGCTCGCCACCCTGCATGCCCTGGAAGAGGCCCACCGCGCGATCCTCGACGATCTCAAGGCGACGCGCCGGATGCAGGCCGCGACCGCACCATCGGGCGCCGAGGGCGAGACCGTCGGGCCTGTCTCCACGGCGGCCGAGATCGAGGCGCTGCGCGCGGAATTGAAGGCAGCTCAGGCGGCGCTGGCCGCACGCGGGAGCGACGACACCGCCGAGCTGCGCCGCCGCATCAGCGAGGTCGCCGACGCCTTGGCGCGGCACGACCGTCTGCCCCAGGATCGCTTGCCCCAGGCCGGAGCCTTTCCGGCCGCGTCTCCCGCGCTCGCTGAGAGCTGAAACGCACCGAGCGGCGTCGGCCGAGGGCCTACTCTGCCAGCATCTCTTGCCCCGTCCCGTACGAGCCCGTAAGCACCGAACCATCTTGCGTTTGCCCCGGACCCGCCTTGTTTCGAACAAGCGGGGGCATCATCGCGCCCGGATCTCCTCTCACGAATCTCTTCCCACGAACCGCGATCGAGCGAACATCATGGCTTTGAAGCTGACGCCCTTGGTTCTCGCCCTCACGGGTGCGGTCGCCGTGTTGGCTGCTCCGGCACAGGCGCAGCAGTCGAAGCGCGGCAACGAGACGCTCAAGAAGTACTGCACCGGCGATTACCTCAGCTATTGCGGCAACCTCGACCCGGACGATCCGGCCACCGATCAGTGCTTCAAGACCAACTGGGCCAAGCTCTCCGAAAACTGCCGCCGGGCGATCGACGCCTACGCGCCGCCGAAGGATTCGCAGCGCGGCAACAAGAAGAGCTGACGACCGCGCGGGGGCCCGGCGGAAGCGGGCGCGCCGCGCATCCATGTCGCGCGCGCCTCGTCCCGCCCGAGACGCCGCGGCCCACCTTTCGGGGCGAGGCTCCAACGGCTAAGCTCGCACCGCCCAGCCGGGAAAGACCGCCGGAAACACCGATGCCCGCCCCTTCCGCCCGCCTCTCGATCCTGATCGCGCTCGGCCTCACCCTGGCCTGCACGGCCTGTGGCCGGCGCGGCAGCCTGGAGCCGCCGGGTGCGGCCCTCTCCGAGACCGCTCCGGGGACGCGGCCCGGCGTTCCCGCCTCGGCGCGGAGCCTGCCGGGCAGCACGGTCTCCGTGGGTGATCGCGGCGCGGCCCCCGATCCGGAAGCCGTGCAGGCGGGCGACGAACTGAGCGCCGCGGCGATCCCCGCGGGCGGCGACGGCGTTCCGGTCACGACCTCCCGCGGATCCAAGCGCGGCTACCGGATCCCGAAAGAGCCGTTCATCCTCGATCCGCTTCTGTAGCGGGCCGCCGGAGCGCGCCCGTACCGAGGCCGGTCTCCGGTTCGAGGGGAAGGCCTCACAAAACCTCCGCTATCGGTCCTCACCTCCGGGCATGCCGGTGAAGCGGGAGTTTTGCGAGAGACACGTAGACAGCGCACCGCGCGTGGGGGCATTCGGATGCGCCGATCCCTCATCCGGCGGGCGCGGCGGCGGATTCTCCTGACATGCACCATTTCCACTACCGGGACGGGCGCCTCCATGCCGAGGACGTCGATCTGACCGCGCTGGCCGAGGAGGTCGGCACACCGTTCTACTGCTACAGCACCGCGACTCTGGAACGGCACTACCGCGTCTTCGCCGAGGCCTTCGCGGGCGACGATGCGCTGGTGTGCTTTGCCATGAAGGCGAACTCGAACCAGGCGGTGCTCGCCACCCTCGCGCACCAGGGTGCGGGCATGGACATCGTCTCCGAGGGCGAATTGCGCCGGGCGCTCGCTGCGGGCGTGCCGGGCGAGCGCATCGTGTTCTCCGGCGTCGGTAAGACCCGCGAGGAAATGGCTGCGGCGCTCGACGCGAACATCCTCTGCTTCAACGTTGAGAGCGAGCCGGAACTCGCCGCCCTATCCGAGGTCGCCGTCGCGCGCGGGCGCAAGGCGCCGGTCTCGATCCGCGTGAACCCGGATGTCGATGCGCTGACGCATGCCAAGATCTCGACCGGCAAGTCCGACAACAAGTTCGGCATCCCGATCTCCCGCGCCCGCACGGTCTATGCCGGGGCCGCCCGGCTGCCCGGCCTGGAGATCGTCGGCGTCGACGCGCATATCGGCAGCCAGATCACCGACCTGACCCCGTTCGATAATGCCGCGCGCCTGCTCTGCGAGCTGGCCCGCGATCTGCTCGCCGACGGGCACCGGCTGCACCACGTCGATTTCGGCGGCGGCCTCGGCATCCCCTATCGCGACGACAACGCGCCCCCGCCCGATCCGGCGGCTCTGGCCGCGATCCTGCGCCCGCATTTCAAGCCGCTCGGCCTGCGCCCCGTCTTCGAGATCGGGCGGATGATCGCCGGCAATGCCGGCATCCTCGTCACCCGCGTGATCTACGTGAAGCCGACGGACGAGAAGACCTTCGTCATCGTCGACGGAGCGATGAACGATCTGATCCGCCCGACGCTCTACGAGGCCTTCCACGCTCTGCGCCCGGTGCGCGAGCCCGCGCCCGACACGCCCCGGCTGACGGCGGACGTGGTCGGCCCGGTCTGCGAGAGCGGCGACTATCTCGCGCTTGGGCGCGAGATGCCGATGGTGGCGCCGGGCGACCTCATCGCGGTGATGAGCGCGGGCGCCTACGGTGCGGTCCAGGCCTGCACCTACAACAGCCGCCGCCTCGTGCCCGAAGTGCTCGTGACCGGCGACCGCTCGGCCGTGGTGCGCCCGCGCCCGAGCTACGACGACCTGATCCGCCTCGACCGCCTGCCCGACTGGCTCGCGTGACGCTCCCGGCGGAGCCCGTGTGGCCCGCCGCCCGTTGCGTGAGGACGCCGCCCGTCCGAGAACACTGACGATGAAGACTGCCGATTGCGACATCCTGATCCTGCCGGGCTATGCCGGCTCCGAGGAGGAGCACTGGCAGGCGCGCTGGGCGGCCCGGCTCAAGACCGCGCGCATCGTCGCGCAGGATGACTGGCACCGGCCCGACCCGGAGGCGTGGCGTGCCCGCGTCGCGGAGGCGGTGGCGGCGGCGACCCGGCCCGTGATCCTCATCGCCCACAGCCTCGGCGTGGTCGCGGCGGTGGAGGCCGCGCCGCGCTTCCCCGAAGGCGTCGTGCGCGGGGCCCTGCTGGTGGCCTTCCCCGACATCGAGGCGGGGGCCGACCTGCCCGAGAGCGTGCGCGCCTTCGCGCCGGTACCGCGCGATCCGCTGCCCTTCCCGTCGCTGCTGGTGGCGAGCCGCACCGACCCGCACTGCACCTACGAGCGGGCGGAGGACTACGCCTATGCCTGGGGCTCAGCGCTGGTGGATGCGGGCGAGGCCGGCCACATCAACGTCGCGAGCGGGCACGGGCCCTGGCCGGAGGGCCTGATGCGGCTGGCCGGCTTTCTCGCGCCGCTTTAGTCGGGCCGATCCGCCGGGGAGCCGAATAGGGTATTGCCGACCAGGGGGTTGCCCGATTTTGCGTCAAATGCAGGGGCCGATGCATGGGCAAACGGATGGGAATGCAGTTCTAAAAAGTTTCTTCGATCCGGGGCGAATCGGGAACTTAAATTTCCTCAATTGCTTTCTCCGGGCAGACCGGCCGGCAGTGTCGGTCGGATAATTTCGGAGGGACGCCATCGTGACGCTCACGAAGACCATCGCTACCGCCACCGCTTTCGCCTTCATCGCCGGCTCTGCGCTCGCCGCTCCGTGCAACACGGGCAGCACCAACGCCAAGGCCCCCGGAGATTCCGCTGCTGCCAACAGCAGCACCGGCAGCGGCGCCGATGCGGGTTCGAAGAACCTCGCGGGTGGCCAGCAGCCGGCTTCGCCCGGCACCGTCGGCGCGATGAACAATGTCGGCGCCGGTCAGGGCGTCGGCAACAAGCCGGGCTCGGACCAGACCAGCTCGGCCAAGAACACCGCCGGCGGCGACCAGCCGGCCGCCCCGGGCACGGTTGGCGCGATGAACGCCGCCGGCCATGACCAGAAGCTCGGCGAGAAGAAGGGCGGCGACGACTGCTGATCGCCGCACTCACTCAGCCGTAACGAAAAGAAGCTCCCAGGCCGCCCAGCCTGGGAGCTTCTTGCTTTCGGGGCGCTGCCCCGGTCCCCGCCCAAGGGATGATCCCTTCGGGGATCATCCCTTGGGAATCGCGTTATTCCTTTGGTTCGCTAGTCCGGAAAAGCTGGCCGGCGACGTCGTTGACCGTAGGTGGGCTGACGCGGACGAAGGGTAGAGGCCGGCAGACGGCCACCGCCGCGAGGCCGAAACGCGCGGTCATCAGGCCGTTGAGCACGCCCTCACCGAGCTTGGCCGAGACGCGGGCGGCGAGCCCGAGGCCGAGCACCTGGTGCAGCATGCCCTCTCCCACCGCCATGCCGCCGGTGACGGTGAGATGGGCGAAGGCGGCGCGGGCGAGCCGAAGGAATCCGAGCAGGCCCGGCCGCCCACCGTAGATCGCCGCGATCCGGCGCAGCAGCCGGGCGGCGGAGAACACCACGAAGGCGACATCGACGATGGCCCGTGGGCTGAGCGCCGTGACCGCCGAGACCTGGCTCGCAGCCTGGGCGATGGCCGCCTTGGCCTGCCGGTCGAGGGGCGAGAGCAACTCGCCCTCGGCCAAAGCCAGCCGGTCATCCACGTCGAGGATCGCGTCGCCCACCGCATCGAGCCGGCGGATGGCGCCTGCCAGCGCCGGCCGGTCGGCGTAGAAGCCGCGCAGCTCCTGCACCACGCCCTGCGCCGCGGTGTGGTCGCGGGTCGTAAGGGCGGCCAATGCGCGCTCGCGCAACGCCTCGATCTTGCGCTCGCGCCAGACCCCGAGCGCCTCGCGGGCGACGATCGCCGTGAGCGCGATCACGGCGACGGCGAGAAGGGCGAGCGCGACCCCGCCGAGCCAGGGCGCGGTGGCGAACAGGTCGGCGATCAGCCGTTCCAGCGAGAGCCCGACGGCGATGGTGACGAGGCCGCCGAGTGCGCTGAACAGGATCGACAGCCACGGCGCCCGCCGCTTGGGCGCCACCGGCACGGCAACGCCGTCGGCGGCGTCCAAGATCTCGTAGGGCTCGTCGACGAGGCGCACTTCGGGCCGCGGCGGGGCTTCGGCGGTCGCGGCCTCCGGCGGAGGCGGGTCTGCGGTGGGGATGCGGAAGGCGCGCGGGCGCTGCGGGTTGGTCACGTCAGCTTGTCCCCGATCAGGAACTGCATGGCCCGGTCGAGCCGGATTTGCGGCAGGTGGCCCGCTCGGCCGAGCGCGTCGGGCTTCACCGGCGGCGGGCGGAAGCGAGGGAAGCGGAACGAGCCCGCCGGAACCGCGCCGTCGAGCACCGCCTGCGGGTCGGCGGGCAACTCGCCGGGAAACACCGCGGCCTCCGACAGCCCGTCGAAGATCTCGTCGCCGACATGCTCGCCCGCCTCCGGCGTGCCGGAGACCGCGCGGAGCACTTCGCCGCCGTCATGGACTGTGGTCTCGCGGGTGGCGCGGACGGAGGCGAGCGCCACGGTGCCGACCCGCGCGCCCGCAGCCTCGGTGCGGCGCATCGCCCGCGAAACGAGGAGGCGCAGCAGCGCGTCGAGCCGGTCGTGGCTCGATTGGTGGAGATGGTCGGCCTTGGTCGCGGCGAACATGATCCGCTCGGCCCGCGGCGCGAAGAAGCGCGAGAGCAGGCTGTTGCGCCCGATCCGGAAGGCGAGCAGCACCGCGTCCAGCGCCTCCTCCAGTTCAGCGAGGGCTGCCGGACCGGAATCGACCGCCGAGAGCACATCGACCAGCACGATCTGCCGATCGACGCGCTGGAAATGCTCGCGGAAGAACGGCTCCACCACCTTGCTCTTGTAGGCCTCGAAGCGCCGCTCCATCAGGGCGCCGAGGCTGCCGGGCACCTGGGTTTCCGCCAGACGGTCGAGGGGCGCGAAGGTCAGCATCGGCGAGCCGGCCAGATCGCCCGGCATTAGGAAGCGCCCCGGCGGCGTGGTGGCGACCGATTCCGCCCCCGCGCGCAGCGCCCCGAGATAGGCCTTGAAGGCGTTGGCGGCGCGCTCGGCCAGCACCTCGTCGAGGGGGGCCGCGGGGTCGAGCTCCTGCATCAGCGCGAGCCAGGGCGCGGCGATCTCGGCCCGCCCCGTCCGGCGGGTGCCGGCGATGGTCGCGCGCGACCACGCCACGTAGCTCTGATCGACCAAAGCGAGGTCGAGCAGCCATTCGCCGGGATAGTCCACCACGTCGAGCATCAGCGTGCCCGGGCCCGAGCGCCAGCCGCCCGCGCGCTCGTACTCGATCTCCAGGCGGAGCTGGCTGATCCGGTCAGTCGAACCCGGCCAGCGCCGGGCTTCGGTGAGCGCGGAAAAGTTCTCCTCGAAGGGGAAGCGCGGCACGTCGTCGTCGGGTTGCGGCACGAGCCGTGCCCGGCGCAGCCGGCCCGCCTGCGCCGGCTCGAAGGCCGGCAGGGCGTGGCCCTCCACGAGATGGTGGATCAGCGCGGTGGTGAACACCGTCTTGCCGGAGCGGGCGAGACCGGTGACGCCGAGCCTCAGCGTCGGCTGGATCAGGAGATCGCTGGAGGCTTCGGCGAAGGCCTTGATCGCGGAGCCCGCTTGCGCGGCGTAGTCGAAGAGGGGCGGCAAGGCAGGCTCTGGCGGCAGGCTTCGGCGGGGAAGCGGGACGGGCTGTCAGGTGGCGCGGGAAGGCTGCGATCTCAAGACGCGGAAAGGCCTCGGAGGCATCTCACGCCGCCCTGAGGGCCCTGATCGTTCCGAGCGTATCCGTCCGCAGCGTCGCGAGGCGGCGGATCAGGGCGGGAAGCGCGCCGCCGTCCCGGCAGGCGTCCTCGATCTCCCGGCACAGCCCGGACAGGGCGAGGAAGCCGAGGGCGCCCGCCGCGGCGACCATGGCATGGGCGTCGTAGGCGAGTTGCTCACGGTCGAAATCGGTCCGGCTCGGCTCGGCCCCCTCCGGGAGGAAGCGCAGCTCGAGGTCGAGTTCGAGCAGGGACAGCAGCGACAGCACGCGCTCGCGGCCCATCGTGGCCTGCACGGCGGCAAAGGCGGCGCGGTCGAGCAACGGCTCGCTGTCGCCGTGCCCGCGATCCACGAAATCGTGCGGCCCGGTTTCGGGGCGACGCCCGAGGATGTCTCCGGGCGGAGGCGCCGGGGATGCCGCCTCCCGCGCCCGCTCGGCGCCGACGACCCGCCAGTGCTCGATCACCGCGCAGAGCTGGGCGCGCTTGAACGGCTTGCCGACATGGTCGTCCATGCCCGCCGCGATGAACTCCTGCACCTGCCCGTCGAGGACGTTGGCGGTCATCGCCACGATCGGCAGGCGGGCGGCGGGCCCCGTCATGGCGCGGATGCGGCGGGTCGCGGTGAGGCCGTCCATGCCCGGCATCTGCACGTCCATCAGCACGACGGCGTAAGGGTCGGTGCCGGCCTCCTCCGGGCCATAGGTGGCCTCGACGGCCGCGATCGCCGCGTTCCCGTCACCCGCCACATCGACGCGGTAGCCCTGCACCTCCAGCACGGCGCGGGCCAGCGTCTGGTTGATCGGCACGTCCTCCACGAGCAGGAGCCGGGCCGGCCGCGCCGCCTCTGGGCGATGTGGGCTGATCGCCGGTTGCGCGGCGGGCGGCTTGGTGGCGCGCGGCAGGGCCAGGGTGAACCAGAAGGTCGAGCCGGCCCCCTCCCGGCTCTCGACGCCGATCGCGCCCCCCATCATGGTGACGAGGCGATGGCAGATCGCGAGCCCCAGGCCCGACCCGCCGAAGCGCCGGCTGATCGAGCCGTCGACCTGGCTGAAGGGCTTGAACAGCCGGTGCCGCTGCGAGGGCGCGATGCCGATGCCGGTGTCGCTGATCTCGAAGCGCAAAGCCTCCGCAGTGCCGCCGTCGGCGCCCGGGACGGAGCCCTCGTAGCGGGCGGTGAGGACGACGGAGCCGGCCGGCGTGAACTTGACCGCGTTGTTGAGCAGGTTGAACAGCACCTGCCGCAGGCGGTTCGCGTCGCCGACCACGCTCGCGGGCAGATCCGGATCGATCCGCGCCTCGACGGTCAGCGCGCTCTTCAGGGCGGTGCCGCGCATGATCGCGACCGTGTCCTCGATCAGCTTGCCCAGGGCGAAGGGAAGCGGGTCGAGTTCGAGTTGGCCGGCCTCGATCTTGGAGACGTCGAGAACGTCGTTGACGACGGTGAGCAGGGACTCGCCCGAGACGCGGATCAGCTCCAGGCGGCGCTGATCCTCCGGATCGTGGTCCCTGCGGTCGAGGAGCAGGTCGGCATAGCCGAGGATCCCGTTCAGCGGCGTGCGGATCTCGTGGCTCATGGCCGCGAGGAACTCGCTCTTGGCCGCACTCGCCCGCTCGGCCTCGACCGTGGCGGCGCGGGCTTCGGCGGTGGCGGCGCGCAGGGCCGCCTCGGCCGCCTTGCGCTCGGTGATGTCGAGATGCAGCCCGAGCATCCGGTAGGGGCGGCCGTCGCTCTCGTAGAGCGTGCGGCCGGAGGTGTAGAGCCAGCGCTGGCCCACCCGGTATTCCGCGATGAAGCGGGACCGGGAATCGACGGCGTGGTGGATCCGGTTCCACGCCTCGACGACGTCGTCGGGGTGGATGGTCGCGGTCCATTCCGTCGGCGACAGGGCGCGCGGTTCACCGGTCTCGGGCAAACCGTAGAGGCGCACGCTCTCCGGCGACAGCACCGTGATGCCGGTGCGCAGGTTCCAGTCGAAGGTGCCGGCCTCCGCGCCCTCCAGGGCGATGCCGAGCAGGCGGCTCGTATCCTCCACGGCCAGCCGCGCGGAGACGATCTCGTCGATGTCGAGCGCGGTGCCGATCCACTCGGTGATCCCGGCCGGGTCGCCCGCGTTGCGGATCGGGGTAATCGACATCTTGTGCCAGCGGTAGGAGCCGTCCCGCGCCTGCAGGCGCCACTGGCCGTCATAGCCCTGGCCGCTGGCCTGAGCCGCCTGCCACGCCGCCTCCATGGCGGGCGCGTCGTCGGGATGGTTGCGGGCGAGCCGCTGCACCCGCGCGGCGCCGATCGGGCCGTAGTAATCCTCGAAGCGCGTGTTGACGTAGGTCGCCTCGCCGCTGTCCGGATCGACGGTCCAGACGAGCAGCGGCAGGGCGTCGGCGAGGCTGCGGTAGCGCATCTCGCTGCGGCGCATCTCCGCCCGGATCTGCACCCGGTCGGTCACGTCCATGAGGATGCCGAACAATCCGATCGTCCGGCCCGCCTCGTCGGTCTTGCAGGTGCCGCGCACCATCACGTCGCGGATCGTTTTGTCGGGCCGCACGAACCGCGTCTCGACCTCGAAATCCTGCCCGCCCGCGATCGCCGCGGCGATGATGGCCTCGACGCGCCCGCGATCCGCGGGATGGCACAACTGGGCGAGGCCGGGATGTCGGGTCGTCGGCGCCGCGGCATCGAGGCCGGCGATGCGCAGGAGACTCTCGGAGTAGATCGGTTGGCCGCTGGCGAAGTTGAGGCGCCAATGCCCGACCTGGGCGATCTGCTCGGCCATGGTGAGGAGGGAGTTGGCGCTTGCCCGCCGCTCGATCTCCACGCCCTGGGCGCGGATCGTGCTCTCATGGATCTGCCGCAGCGCCCGCTCGCTGGCGAAGGCAAGGTTGTCGCGCCGCAGCCGCATCTGCGCCGTCACGATCTCGGCGAGGTCGCGCAGGGCTGCCGCGTCCTCCGAGGTGAAGTCGCGTGGCTGCGAATCGGCGAGGCAGAGGGAGCCGAGCCGCACGCCCGGCCGCAGGATCAGCGGTGCGCCGGCGTAAAACACGATGTGAGGCGGGCCGGTCACGATCTCGAGACCGGAAAAGCGCGGGTCGCGGCGGGCATCGGGAACGACGAGCATCGCATCCTGCGCGATCGTCCGATCGCAGAAGGAGCCTGCGCGCGATGTCTGCGTCGGCATGATGCCGACGCAGGCCTTCAGCCATTGCCGCTCGGCATCGACCAGGGAGATGTAGGCGATCGCGACCCCGAACAGGCGCTGCGCCGTCCGGCACACGGCGTCGAACTGCGCCTCGGGATCGCTATCCAGAATGCGCAGCGCGTGCAGGGCCGCGAGGCGCTCGGCCTCGCTCGCCGCTCCCGTGGTCACGGCCTCACCTTCGTTCCGGACACCTCGCCCCGGCCTCCGATCCTCTTCTCGCGCGCTCCGCCTGCCCCGCTCGGCGCTGCAACGCTCGGATGTCCTCCGATGCGCCGCGGGAGGGGGTGGGTCAAGGGCGCGGGTGCCGCGCGCAGGCGAGCTACCTCCAGTGCCCAGACCATCCCCAGCATCATGTAGACGTGGCGCCACTTCTCCACGTCGATCTGCATCGCCTGGAGGAAGAACATCAGCAGCGCCGGGAACACGATCTGCGCGTAGGCCCGGTAGGGCGAGGGACGCAGCATCAGCCGGAAGCCGACGAAGGAGGTCGCCGCCACGAGGGCAATGAAGGCGGCGCCGGCGAGCCAGCCGCCATTGGCGAAGCTGCCGATGTAGGAGTTATGCGGCTCCAGATTGAAGATCTGGCGCCAGCGCAGGGGGCCGAGGCCGAGCGGCTCCTCCAGCAGCATCCCCATGCCGCGGATCTGGTTGCCGAAGCGGCCGGTCTCGCCCTCGTCGTAGTCCTGCGTGACCGCGGCGCGGGTCTGGAAGGTCTGGGCGACGCTGTCGATCGAGAGCAGCCCCGCGAGCGCGACCGCGCCGAAGCCGATGGTGACGAGACCGAGCGTCACGATCCGCCGCCGCAGGGCCCGCGAGCGGCTCGTCGTGTAGAGCGCCACGACCATGACGGCGACCGCCACCACCGTCCCGCCCCAGGAGCCGCGGGAGAAGGACAGGAAGATGCCCGCCATCACGACGACGAGGCTGAGCAGCGACAGGATCGGCCACCGGGTCGCGCCGGAGAGGAGGCGGTGGATCAGGTAGAGGGCGCCGAGCGTCAGGAACGAGCCGAACACGTTCGGGTCCTGGAAGGTGCCCGAGGCGCGGCCGTACTTGTAGAACAGATCCTCGATGCCGAGCAGTTGCAGGTAGCCGACGATGCCGAGACCCGCCGAGAGCACGCAGCTCGCGGTATAGGCCTTGAGCGCGACCTCGATGCGCGCCTGCGTGTCGTCGGCGTAGAGCATCGCGAAGAAGATGCAGGTGGCCGCGAGGTAGAAGAGCTGCACGGTCCAGGTCACGGACAGCGGCTCGTTGAGATAGGGCAGCAGCGCGATCCCCATCGCCGTGAGGTAGGCGAGGAGCAGGAGCACGAGGGGCAGCGCCCCCCGGTGCAAGCGGATGCCGAGCGCCAGCCACAGCACGATCGTCGGAATCGCCACGAGGTCGTAGGGCGAGGCGTCCGAGAAGGCGAAGCAGGCAAAGAAGATGAACGCCGCGTGGAGGCCGCTCGCCAGGCCCTGGACCGCGCGGAGGGCGGGGACACGGCCCCAAGCGCCTGCGGCCCAGGGTGACGCGCCTGCGGCCCAGGGTGACGCGCCTGCGGCCCAGGGTGACGAGCCCGCAGCCCATGGCGACGCGGCGGCCGTCGCACCTGTCGGCGCGGCTGTCATGGAAGACATCGGCGAACTCGAACTCTCGCGGGGCACCGCGCACGCCACCCGCCCGAGCCCCGCGACGCGGCACCCGGCGGGATTGCGGACCCCTCAACCGGGCTGATCGAACCACCGAAAGGTTGCGTTTTAACCAACAGCTCCGGATGCGCAGCTCGCTGCCCTCCTTTCGAGGTGCGGAACGTGACGGCCGGCAAACCTGAGATCGTCGTTCCATGCGTGCAGGGCGTCAGCCGCCGCTGCCTGCGAGCGATGCCCGGGACGGGGGCACAGCGTATTTGGAATGACAAGTCCGAGACGGTGCACTCGATCATCGCGGACACATCGCGACGGCTGATGTGCCCACGCTATCTGTTGGAATAATAGTTCTACTCGAAAAGGAATGGTCTAGCGGTAATTTTCATCCGGATCGGATCGATCTCGACTTTAACGGGACGGCGCCGAAAAATCAGACGCGAAGTTGTTCCGTCTCACCGCGTGCGCCACGGCACGTCACTGCGGACAATCACTCCCCATATTCAATTTACCGAAGAACAGGAAGGTCTGGATCGCCAGACTATCCCGAGACCGATTGTTGGAGAGATTAATGAACACTCGTATCGCCGCTGCCGTCGCCGCCATCGTCCTGGGTGTCGCCCCGGCTACGTCGGCTCTGGCCTTCAGCCAAAGCCATGCCCGCCCGATCCCGATGACGTCCGGCTGGACCGGCTCCCTCGGCGTCCATGATGGCCCGTCCTACGCGGCCTGCCCGATGAACTCGGCCGCGGAAGGCAACGCCAACCAGCAGAACTTCCCGGTCAAGCAGTACGGCCAGACCGCGGGCGGCAACCGCTGCTGAGTTCCCGGCCCGATCCGGCCGGATCGCGCATGGTCACTCAGGCCTTATTTCTACGCGCTCCCTCTCGCCGCACCGGCATCGGCGATGAGCGTTCCGATTGGATACGAATGGAGGATTTCGACAGATGCGGATGATGCAGGCGTTTTCTTACGGGATGATCGGTGCGCTCGCGCTCGGCCTCGCGACCACCGTGATCGGTTCCGCGAACGTGTTGCTCAACCTTTGACGCCGAACGCTTCCCCCTGATCGAATCGATCCGGCCGGCAGGCCGGCTCGGAGATCGGTAAGAAGAAAGGGCCGCCCGCGAGGGTGGCCCTTTTTCGTGCGCGTTTTCTGATCGGCGGCGCGCCACCCTGGAGCGCATTCCGACGAAGTGGCCGCCGGTTCGTCGGAATCCGCGTCAAAACAGGGACCGAGAGCCGCCGGCCTGATGCCGTCAGGTCGGATACGGCTCTAGACCTTGCAGGCGAAAAAGCCTTCGCGGATCGCTTCCGGATCGAGGTTGCGGCCGATGAAGACGACGCGGGAGACGCGCGGCTCGTCGACGCCCCAATCCCCCTGGACGTCGCCGTCAAGGATCATGTGAACGCCCTGGAAGACGAAGCGCTTGGGCTCGTCGGGAAAGGCGACGATGCCCTTGCAGCGCAGGATGTCCGGCCCCTGAACCTGGGTCAGGTTCGAGATCCAAGGCATGAACTTCTCCGGATCGACCGGGCCGTCGATCTTGGCCGAGACCGACTGCATCTGCTCGTCGTGGTGATGGTGGTGGCCCTCCTCCAGGAAGTCGGGCTCCACGTCGAGAATGCGCGCGAGGTCGAAGGCGTTGCGGTCGAGCACCTGATCGAGCGGGATCGCGCAGCGCTCGGTGCGATGGATCTTGGCCCAGGGGTTGATCGCGCGGATCTGGCCCTCGACCCGGTCGAGGTCTGCCCCTGAGACGAGGTCGGACTTGTTGAGCAGAATCACGTCGGCAAAGGCGATCTGGTTCTTGGCCTCGGGCGCGTCGGCGAGCCGGTCGGTCAGCCACTTGGCGTCGGCCACCGTCACCACCGCGTCGAGCCGGGCGGCCTCGCCGACATCCTGATCCACGAAGAAGGTCTGGGCCACGGGGGCCGGGTCGGCGAGCCCGGTGGTCTCGACGATGATCGCATCGAACTTGCCGCGGCGCTTCACCAGCCCGTCCATGATGCGGATCAGGTCGCCGCGCACGGTGCAGCAGACGCAGCCGTTGTTCATCTCGAACACTTCCTCGTCGGCGCCGACCACCAGGTCGTTGTCGATGCCGATCTCGCCGAACTCGTTGACGATCACGGCGTAGCGCTTGCCGTGCTGTTCGGTGAGGATGCGGTTGAGCAGCGTCGTCTTGCCGGCGCCGAGATAGCCGGTGAGCACGGTCACCGGGATCTTTTGCGAGGCGGCGAGGGGGGAAGCATCGGACATGGAAGGCCTGGGTCGATTGCGCGGTGACGGAACGTCAGGCTGTTATATTGTATCAACGGGGTCGGATGGAAGATCGCCGGCCTGCGCCTGAAGCGCTTCGACGGCGATGCGCAGGCGCGGCAACTCATCGACGACCACGTTCCAGAGAATCCGCTCGGACAAGCCGTGATACTCGTGCCGCAGGATGTTCCCGATGGCGCGCACCTGATGCCAGGGAATCTCGGGCCTCAGTGCCTTGACGGAATCCGGCAAGGCGCGGCTCGCCTCCGAGATGATCTCGATGCCTCGCTCGACGCCGTGCTTCAGCAGCCAGTTCCGGCAAAAGGCGTCGAAGTCCTGTCCTGCCGTCGCTTGAGCGATTCCGTCGAGGGCAGCCAGCATGTCGTCCAGAGCGTGGCGGTAGTCACGCCGAGCCATCAGAACACGCGAAGCGCCGAGGCTTCGATCCGGTCACGTAACCGAGGGTGCAGCCCGTCGCGGGTTGTGACGTCGATCGCGGTCCCGAGCCGGTCTTCCAGCAGCAGCTTGATGCCGACGAGGTCGAAGGCGTTGAAGCGGCTCGCGGGATCATAATCGATGAAGAGGTCGAGGTCGCTGTCGGCGCGCGCCTCGCCCCGAGCCGTGGAGCCGAACAGGTAGAGCGATGTGGCGCCCATGGTGCGCACCG
Organism: Methylorubrum sp. SL192; assembly: GCF_026672325.1. NCBI lineage: Bacteria > Pseudomonadati > Pseudomonadota > Alphaproteobacteria > Hyphomicrobiales > Methylobacteriaceae > Methylorubrum > Methylorubrum sp. SL192. Next base: position 993,174 of record NZ_JAPPQV010000003.1, on the reverse strand, counting down.
CGTCGGCACTGTCGCGAAGGCGGGTAATGGCCTCCATCCTGTCCATCGGGCGCTCCCTCCGGCGCGAGTCTATCAGGACTTGTTCACCGGCCGCAGCCCCTCGCTGAGGGCCGCCAGCGTCCGCCCGAACCCCTCCGGCCCGGCAAGGAACCGCTCCAGCAGCAGCGAACCCTCCAGCGTCGCCACGATCATCCGGGCATGGGCCTGCGGGTCGAGGCCGGCGCGGACGCTGCCGGAGATCTGCCCCTCCTCGATCACGCCGGCGAGCCATGCGATGTGCTTTTCGAAGAAGGCGGTGATGGCGCGGCGCAGGGCCTCGGGCAGCGTCTCCAGCTCGACGGCGAGCGCCGCGCAGAGGCAGCCGAGCCCGCGCTCGACCCCGCCGAGATAGAGCCGGCCATAGGCTTCGATCCGGGCGACCCCGTCGGCGGTCTGGCCGGAGATGTCGTCGAGCGCCGCGTCGTAGCGCGCGTCGTAGGCCTCGATCAGCGCCTGGGCGAGCGCTTCCTTGGTGCGGAAATGGTGGTGGATGCTCGCCTTGCGGATGCCGACCGCCTCGGCGAGATCGGCGTAGCTGAAGCCGGAATAGCCTCGGCCGCGCACCAGAATCTCGGCCTCGCTGAGGAGCGATGCGCGCGTGTCTCTCATCATCCGTCCGTTCGTATCGGGCCGATCACGTGCTCGCGACGGCTCCGCCCGTTCGCGATGGTGGCACTTGACGGCACAAAAATCTACCTACTAGATGGTTTGCACTATATCGATAAATTCACCGGGAGGAAGCGGCCGATGGCGGCACGGATGTGCCCAGGTGACGAGTCCGGCGGAGGCGGGCGTTGAGCGCCCCCGTCACACGCCGCGCGGCTCTGTTCGGCGGGTTCTGCCTGTGCTGCCTGCCGCGGGCGGGCTTTGCCGTCGATGCCATGACGATGGAGGAGGTCGCACCCGGCACCTTCATCCGGCGCGGGCCCGATGCCGAGGCGACGCCGGAGAACGCCGACGGTATCGCCAATATCGGCTTCATCATCGGGCGGGACGGGGTGCTCGTCACCGAATCCGGCGGCAGTCTCGCCGACGGGCAGTGGCTGCGCCGGGAGATCGCCCGGCGCACCGACAAGCCGGTCCGCTACGTGATGCTCACCCACGTGCATCCCGATCATGTCTTCGGCGCTGCGGCCTTCCGCGGCGACAACCCGACCTTCGTCGGACATGCCGGCCTGCGCGGCGCCCTCGATGCGCGGGGCGCGTTCTACCGCCAGCGGCTCGCCGAGATCCTCGGGGAGGAGAAGGCGGGAGAGGTGGTCTACCCGACGATGGAGGTGAAGGAGGGCGCCGAGATCGATCTCGGCGACCGCACCCTCCGGCTCACCGCCCACGGCAACGCGCATACGGGTTGCGACCTGTCGATGCTCGACACCGGCAGCGGGCTGCTGTTCCCGGCCGACCTGCTCTTCGTCGGCCGCATCCCCTCGCTCGACGGCAGCCTGCTCGGCTGGTTCAAGGAGATCGAGCGGCTGAAGGCGGTGGGCGCCACCGACGCCGTGCCGGGCCACGGCCCGACCCGGGTGGCGTTCGCGCCGGCGATGGCCGACCTCGCGCGTTATCTCTCGGCACTGCGCGACGAAACCCGCAAGGCGGTGGCCACAAGCGTGCCGATCGAGACCGCGGTTCGGACCGTTGCGCTGGGGGAGAAAGACCATTGGGCGCTGTTCGACACCTATAACGGCCGCAACGTCACCCAGGCTTACCAAGAACTCGAGTGGGAATAAGTTCGCCCCTGTCTCGGGGGCTTCCGGGAAGGAAACGCGCCATGAAACGCCTGATGCTTGCCCTCAGCCTGACGCTCTCCGCAGCGGCGCTCGCGCCCGCTCCGGTGCTGGCTGGCGCCACCGACACCGACGAGGAGCGCGCGGCCCGCTGGACCGAGATCAAGACGTCGATCTTCGGTGACCGGAAAGTCGAGGCCAGCGAGAGCGCCGTGACCATCGACGCGCCCGCCCGCGCCCTCGACGCCGCCCTGGTGCCGATCGGCCTGACGCTCGCCGACAAGGACAGCGTGAAGGGCCTCTACTTCATCATCGACGACAACCCGTCGCCCTACGCGGCGCACTTCACCTTCGGCCCGGCCGCCGACCCGGGCGAGATCAAGATGCGGGTGCGGGTGAACAACTACACCAACGTCCACGCGGTGGTGGAGACCAAGGACGGGCGGCTCCTCGAATCGGCCAAGTTCGTCAAAGCCTCCGGCGGCTGCTCGGCGCCGATGGGCATGAGCGACGAGGAGGCGATGAAGGGCATGGGCGAGATGCGCATGAAGTTCGTCGGCGACGTCCAGCCCGGCAAGCCGGCCGAGGCGACGCTGATGGTGCGCCACCCGAACTTCTCGGGGATGCAGATGAACCAGCTCACCCGCGACTACACCCCGGCCCGCTACATCCAGAAGCTCGATGTGACCTACGGCGACAAACTCGTGTTCAGCCTCGACGGCGACATCTCCATCGCCTCGAATCCGGTCATCAACTTCGCCTTCAAGCCCGAGGGGCAGGGTGCGCTCAAGGTCACGGCCGCGGACAACCAAGAGGGGCGCTGGGCGCAGTCCTTCCCCGTTCCGTCCGCGAGCAACTGACGCCGATGGGGAGAAGCATGCGGGTGATCGCGAGACATGCGGCGTTCGCCGCCCTCGGCCTGATGCTGGGCGCGGCCGGTCCGGCCGACTCGCCGGTCAACGTGCCGGAGCCGGAGGGGCTCTATACCGGGCCGCCGAAGGGCTATACTCCGGCGACGCTCAAGGGGGCGACGGTCATCGACCTGAAAGGGCTCGAAAAGCTGCTCCCGGAGGGGCCGGTCCTCATCGACGTGGTGCTGGCCGACCGCCGGCCCGAGGGCCTGCCGGCCGACCGGCCCTGGCTGCCGACGCACCGCTCGCTCCCCGGCGCGGTCTGGATGCCGGGCGCGGGCGGCGCACCGCTGGCGCCGGAGAAGGAGGAGGCCTTCCTGCGGCGGGTCGCCGAACTGACCGGCGGCGACCGGACCAAGCCCGTCGTGACCTTCTGCCGGCCGGAATGCTGGGGGAGCTGGAACGCCGGCAAGCGGCTGGTCGCAGCCGGCTACAGCCGCGTCCACTGGTTCCCCCCCGGCGTCGAGGGTTGGCAGGACGATCACGACACCGCCGTCGCCAAGCCCGATCCGGCCTGGACGCACGCGGACAGCGCGCGCGCGCCCCAGCGCTGAGCATGTGAGCGAAATGGCGTGAGGACACCGATGACGAACCGCCGGCACGTTCTCGTCCTCGCGGCGGCCCTCCTGGCCGGCGGTCGGCCCGGCGCCGGACATGCCGCCGATTCCACCGCCTACGACCAGAGCGCCTTCGAGGCGGCGCAGGCGGCGGGGCGGCCGATCCTCGTACAGATCTCGGCGCCGTGGTGCCCAATCTGCCGCGCGCAGAAGCCGATCCTGGCCGCGCTCTCCGCCGACCCACGCTTCAAGTCTCTTGCCGTTTTCACGATCGACTTCGACGCTCAGCGCGACCTCGTGCGCCGGTTCGGGGCGCAGATGCAGAGCACGCTCATCGTCTACAAGGGCGGCACCGAGGTTGCCCGCTGGGTCGGCGAGACCCAGCCCGAATGGATCGAACAGCTCCTCGAAAAAGCCCTCTGACACGTTTTCGCCATGATTCGGCCAAGTGCTCTCAAGAGTCTAAATTTCCAGCAATCTCAATCGCCTCGATCTTCAGGCTATACCATTGACACCGGCCGAGATGTGGCGGAAAAATGGCAAGCCCGGAGGCGGCCTGAAGTCTAGGGAGGAAACGCCCGAAAAGGGCGAGCAGGGCGACCGAAGCGCATTTCACGTTGATGTCCGGCCGCCGCTTTCGGCGGCCGTCGCGTGACGGCGCCGGAACGCCGCAGGAGAAGGCAGGCCCCTCCGGGCGATCCTTCTCGTCGTGACACTTCGCATCCGATCCACCGGAACCGACCCAATGACCTCCTGCGGGGCGGCGCGAACGGGCTTATAGAGGCGTTCCGCACGCCGCGCCCGATCCGACGGGCGCCCCCGGGAACGCCAGACTCCGGATCACGAGCCATGTCGCAGGTCGTTCAAACGCGTCGTCTCCAGGCGGTCGATCTGATCAAGCGCAAGGCCGAGGGGCGCAAGATCATTTCGCTCACCGCCTATCACGCCCACACCGCGGGCATCGTCGATGCCTATTGCGACTTCGTACTGGTGGGTGATTCCCTCGGCATGGTCATGCACGGCATGGAATCGACCCTGCCGGTGACCCTGGAGATGATGATCCTCCAGGCCCAGGCCGTGATGCGCGGCACCTCCCGCGCCCTGGTCGTGGTCGACATGCCGTTCGGCTCCTACGAGGCGAGCCGCGAACAGGCCTTCCTCAACGCCGCCCGCGTCCTCAAGGAGACGGGGGCCGGAGCGATCAAGCTGGAGGGCGGGGCGCGCTTTGCCGAAACGGTCGCGTTCCTGACCGAGCGGGGGGTGCCGGTGATGGGCCATATCGGCCTGACCCCCCAATCGGTGAACACGATGGGCGGCTTCAAGGTGCAGGGGCACGGGGCCGGCGACGAGGACCGCCTGCGGGCCGATGCCCGCGCGATCAGCGATGCGGGCGCCTTCGCCATCGTGCTGGAGGGCATCGTCGAGCCGGTGGCGCGGGCCATCGCCACCGACCCCGCGATCCGCGCGGCGACCATCGGCATCGGCGCCACCGCCGCCTGCGACGGGCAGATCCTCGTGCTCGAAGACATGCTGGGCTTGAGCGATCGGGTGCCGCGCTTCGTCAAGAGCTACGGCTCGCTGCGCGCCCATATCGAGGAGGCCGTGCGCGCCTATGCCGACGAGGTGCAGGCGGGCCGCTTCCCGGCCGAGGGGCACACCTACCCGCCGCGGTGAGTGGGTCGTACGGTCCGTGGCTTGACGAAACGCCCCCCATCGGGCATTGACCGCGCCGGAATTCGGCCGGGGCTTCCCGGCCTTTTGCGTTTCGCCCGCGCTGGCGCCGCCACCAGCGAATCGCCCCTCGACCCGCTTTAGGAGCGCCACGCCATGGCCAAGGCCGTTACCGTCAAGATCCGCCTCGTCTCGACCGCCGACACGGGCTACTTCTACGTCACGAAGAAGAACTCCCGCACGCAGACCGAGAAGATGGTCATGAAGAAGTATGACCCGGTCGCGCGCAAGCACGTCGAGTTCAAGGAAGCCAAGATCAAGTAAGGCGGTCGCGCCGAACGCCCGGACGCCGACCGCCTTCGGGCCGCGTCGGCGCAACCGGGGGCGAGACACGAATCGTCTGCTTCTCCGCGAAGCGACGCGGCAGAGCCGCTCCGGCATCGGAGCGGCTTTTTCGCATTCCGGCGCCGCCTCAGTCCGGCCTCGCCGCATCCTCATGGATTGCTGACGAAACGGGGCGGCGCGGCGTAACGCTCGCGCAAGCGATCGCGTCTAGGGTCGGCGCATGAACGCCTTGCCCAGCTGCCTCGCTCCGGCCGGTATCGGCCTCACCATCGCCTCGGCCGCCACCGTCCTGGAACGGTCCGGCTACGCGCATTCAGCCGAGATCACCGTGGGGGCCGCCCTGGTGGCGACCGCGCTCGTGGTGCTGATGCGCGCAGCCCCGACGTGGTTCCGGGTGAGCTGACGTTTTCGCCAGTACGCTTTCGCCAGGACGTTTTCGCCGGGACGCTGCCAGTCGTGGGACTCAGGCGCGGTCGAGCCGGGCCGTCAGCATCCGCACCTTGAGGCGGGGCGAGAACGGCAGGCCCGCAAGCACCCGCTCCCGGCGCACCACATCGCCCGCCCGCAATCCGCGCGCGCCGACGACGCCCTCCCCTCGCGCGGCGATCCGAGCCGGTAGCGCACTGTGCGCCCGCCGCATCCGGCCGAGCGCCATGTCCGGCCGCGCCGTGCCGACGAAGCGGTCGAGGCTGCGGATCCAGCCCTCCGCCGGGATGTCGCCGGGCTCCAGGCACAGCAACCACTCGCGCCGCGCCACCCGCGCGCCCGCGCCCCAGGGGTTGGCGCCGGGCGGGCGCACCACCAGGGTCGCGCCGCTCCCCTCGGCCACCGTCTCCAGCGCCGAACAGGCCTGAGCCGTCACGATCACCGCATCGCCCACGAGCCCGGCCGCCACGCCCGCGACGAGTGCGCTCAGCGTGTCGGCGAGGCACTCGATCGCGGCGGGGTCGGCGGATCGCGCCACATGGATGAGGCCGGAGATCATGCGGGGGCGAATACCCGATTTTCCGCCCTCGCAAAGCACTCCTTGCGCTGTTCCGGCCTGCGACGGCCCCGGAGGACGGACAAAGCCCGCACCTGCACGAAACTTGTGCATCCCCGCTTTCCATGTTCGCGCTATGTTCTTAAGACGAACGCGAGCGTGGCAGACGGTGGGGCTCGGGGTGGGGAACGGACAGACGCCGCTTCGGGGTAAACCGGGCGGCTTCTCACATGACGGCTCCCGGGTCGCGCCGGAGGCGCGGCGCGGTCGCGGGGCGACCGCCAACCCGGAGGGGCGCTTCGAGGCGACCCGGCACGAGACCTTCGACGATGGCTGGCCGGAAGAGGCGGAGCGTGTCCGGCGCACGGAGGTGACGCCGGAACGCGCCCGCCACATCATCACCCGCAACGCCTCGCCGGACATCTCGTTCGACCGGTCGATCAATCCGTATCGCGGCTGTGAGCACGGCTGCGTCTACTGCTTCGCCCGGCCGAACCACGGCTATGTCGGGCTCTCGCCGGGGCTCGATTTCGAGACGCGGCTGTTTTCCAAACCCGATGCGGCCGCCCTGCTGGAGCGCGAGCTGTCGGCGCCGGGCTACCAACCGCGGACCATCGCGCTCGGCACCGCGACCGACCCCTACCAGCCGATCGAGCGCACGCACGGCATCACCCGCGCCGTGCTGGAGGTGCTGGCCCGCTTCCGCCATCCCGTCGGCATCGTCACGAAGTCGAACCTGATCCTGCGCGACCGCGATCTCCTCGCCGCGATGGCGGCGCAGAACCTCGTGAAGGTGGCGATCTCCGTGACCACCCTCGACCCGGATCTCTCCCGCCGCATGGAGCCGCGCGCGCCGCATCCGCGCAAGCGCCTGGAGGCGATCCGCGCTTTGAGCGAGGCGGGCGTACCAGTGATGGCGATCGCCGCGCCCATCATCCCCTCGCTCAACGATCACGAGATTGAAGCGATTCTCGAAGCGGCCCGGACGGCGGGGGCGCGAGAGGCCAACTACGTTCTGCTGCGCCTGCCGCACGAACTCGACGAGTTGGTCGGCGACTGGTTCTCGGAGCATTATCCGGGGCGCAAGGCGCACGTCTTCTCCCTGCTGGGCGGGGCGCGCGGCGGCAAAACCTACGATGCCGCCTTCGGCACCCGCATGATCGGCCAGGGCCCCTATGCCGACCTGATCCGCCGCCGCTTCGCCCTGGCCAAGCGCCGCCTCGGCTATCCGGACGAGCCCGTGCGCCAGACGACGGAGCTGTTCCGCCGGCCGGAGAGAGCGGGGGATCAGCTCGCTTTGTTCTGAAACGCGACTCCGGCCCAACGGCGCGGGCTTTTCGGGGGAACGAAGCGAGCGTGACGGCCCGGCTATGGCCGTCCCAACGCGCCGCTGCGCCGGGGTCATCCGGGCGTTTGCGGTGCGGTTCGCCCACCGCTCGCGGAGGATGCGCGGGGCGATCGATTGAAGGGATGGATTCGCGATCCGGCAAACGAAAAGAAGCGGCGGCCCCGAAGGTCCGCCGCTTCCCGATGTTCGTATCTGGCTGGTTCGTACCAGGCTGGGCTGCGATGGGCCGCCTTAGCGGGCGCCGGGAAGGCGCTGGGCGTGGGCGTAGTGCTGCTGGAGCACCGGCAGGGCCTGCTGGGCGTAGTTGCGCAGGGCCGGGTTCGGGCCGGACTGGGCGTAGGACTGCGCCATGCTGATCGACATCTGGTGCGCCATCACCTGCTGCTGACCGTAGACACGGTCGAAGCGGGCGCCGGGCGGGGTGGCGTTCAGCTCGGCCAGCATCTGCTGCTGCTGCGGGTTCGGCGGCACGACGGTGGTGCCCGCGGTGCTGTCGACATCGAAGGCCTGCGCGCCGGCGGCGGCGCCGCGGCTCAGACCGGTGCCGGCACCCTCGAGCGCGCCGACCGGGCCGCCCTGCAGGGTGCCACCGACCACGCCGGTCGCGACGCCGGTGGCCGCACCGACCGCACCGCCGGCGATGGCGAGCGGAGCCTCGACCAAGCCGCCGACGAGACCGCCGGGGCCGGCCTGACGGGCGGCCATGTAGTTGCGCTCGCCGCCGGCCAGGGCGACGTTGGCGGCCTGATGGTCACGAAGCGCCTCACGGGCATAGGCCCGCACTGACGGGTTGCGGCTCTTCTGAAGCGCGATCTGGGCGGACTGGATCTCGAAGGCATTTGCCTGCATGGCGTCCAGGCGGAAATCGCCTCCGACCTGGGCGAAGGCGGGGGTCGCCATGGCGACGACGAGTGCGGACGCAGCAGCGTATTTCTTCAGCATACCAAACCTCAAATATCGGATTTTCGACATACAAACTGGCCTCAGAAACCGGATGAAACGGTCAAGGCCGTGAAGATCACTTCGACGCGACAACGACGACCTTCCACGGCGGTTCCCGAAATTTGAATAAGCTTTTTCATCCCGACCCCATCCGGGGAAAACTGGTCCTCGTGCAGGGACTACGGGCGCTGGCCGCGCTGATGGTGGTCGTTCACCACGCCCAGAACGAGGCTGCGGCCCTGGCCGGGCGGACGGGAACTGACTTTGTCGCGCGCCACGGGCTGCCCTGGCCGGGGGGCGTCGACATCTTCTTCGTCATCTCCGGCTTCATCATCGTCCACGCGGCGGCACCGCTCTACGGGCGCCCCGGAGCGCGGAGCCGCTTTGCCGCTCACCGCATCGCCCGCCTCGTCCCGCTCTATTGGCTGGTGACCGGGCTCTACCTTGCCGTCGGTCTCGCAGCGCCGGCCCTGCTCAGCGGCGAGGGCGGCGCGCCCGACGTCGCCCGCACCCTCGCCTCGTTCCTGTTCTGGCCGATGGCCCGGCCCGACGGGGCGGTGCTGCCGCTCTACGGCCTGGGCTGGACCCTGAACTACGAGATGGCCTTCTACGCCCTCTTCGCCCTCGGCCTCGGCTTCCCGCGGCGCGGGGCGGTGGCGTGGCTGGCCGGCGCCCTGGTGCTCCTCGTTCTCGTCGGGCGGCTGATGCCCACGCCACCGGTCCCCCTCGCCTTCTGGTCCGATCCGATCGTCCTCGAATTCGCGCTCGGCGCCGGGCTCGCGCTCCTGCGGGCCGAGGGGGTGCGCCTGGGTTCGCCGGTTCGGATCGCGCTCGCCGCGGCGGGACTGTTCGGGCTCGCCGCCAATGCAAGCCTGTCCGCCGAGCCGGTCGCCCGCTTGCTCGGCTGGGGCCTGCCCGCCGCGTTCCTCGTGGCGGCGGCGGTCCTCGGCCGGGACCGGCCCGAGGCCGTACGCGGCGGGATCGGCGCCTGGTTTCTCGGCGCGGCCGAGCGGCTGGGCGATGCCTCCTATGCCCTCTACCTGATCCACCCGTTCGTGCTGCGGGCGGTCCGCGAGGGGCTGCTGCGCACCGGCCTCGCGCCCCTGCTCGGACCCTGGCCGAGCCTCGTCGTGATGGTCGCGCTGACCCTGCCGGCCGCGCTTCTTGTCCACCGGTTGGTGGAGCGGCCCCTGACCCGCCTCGTCCGCCGCGGGCTCGACCCCGCACCCGCTGTCGAGGTGTCGAAAAGCGCCGTGACGCCCGAGAGATGAGGCGGGGATGACAGCGGGATGACGACGTCATGGGCGGTTTTCCCGAACCCCGTTTCGCACTAGCCTCCGGCCGTCACGTCCCTCTCGTTCCTCGCACGCCGCGGAGGCCGGCCATGAAGACCCTGCTCGTTCCGGTCACCCTCCACGACGCCCTGCCCTCCGTCTTCGCCACGGCGGTGCTGGTGGCGCGCCGCTTCGGCAGCCTGATCGAGGGCGTGGCCCTGCGCCCGGCGCTCGCCGAATACGTGCCCGTGGACATGGTCGGCGGCATGACGTGGCTGCGCGACGAGGAGGCCGACCAGGCCGAGGCGCAGGATGCGGGGCAGCGCTTCGTGGCGGCGATGGAGGCGGCCGGCCTGCCCCGGCGCGAACCCGGCGCCTCCTGCGCCCCGGATGCGGTGGCCAATGCCGGCCCGCGCTACCGCTGGCAGCCCGACGTGCCGCCGGGCGACGCCTTCCTCGGCCAGTATGCGCGGCTGTTCTCGGCGACCGTCGTCGGGCGTCCCAGTGCCGATGACGGGTCGCCGCGCATGACCACCTTCGAGACCGCCCTGTTCGAGAGCGGGCGCCCGATCCTGCTTGCGCCGCCCGCCGCCCCGGCTTGCCTGGGCGAGGCGGTCCTGATCGCCTGGAACGGCTCGACCGAGACGGCCAGAGCCCTCGCCTTCGCCATGCCCTTCCTGCGGCGCGCCCGGCGGGTGCTCGTGGTCAGCGCCGAGGGCGGCATGGTGCCGGGCCCGAGCGCCGAGGACGTGGCGCGCTCGCTCGCCTGCGAAGGCATCGAGGCCGCCCACAAGGCGCTGCCCGCCGGTCGCCGCACCCCTGGCGAACTCTACCTCGACACCGCTGAATCGTTCGGCTGCGACCTTCTGATCAAGGGCGCCTACACCCAGAGCCGCCTGCGCCAGATGATCTTCGGCGGGCCGACCAGCCACATCCTGTCCCACGCGACCGTGCCGGTGCTGATGGCGCATTGAGCCGCGCGACCGGCGGCTCCAAAGTTTGGCAGCCGAATTTTGCGTTTTCGGCGAAGGCGTTCGCTCAAATGTGCCCCGGCGGATGACGATCCCGTGGCGCCGCGAGGCCGGCCGCGACGAAGGCTCGTGCCGCATTCAATCGTGCCCGTCAGGAGTTGCCAGAGGCCGGATCGGCGGCTAAAGTCCTGAAAAGCTTTAAGTTTTCAATCATTCTAATCTGCGTCTGCCTCAAATCGGCCGGTTTCCGGTGGCCTTGAGCGGCGCGAATGATCGGAGGCTTCGGGCTGCGCGGCTCTCGCGGGCCGGGCTTCCCCCACAGGCACGACAGGTTGCGATCCCGCATGATTGTCTGCTCTTGCAACGTCCTCTCCGACGGACAGGTGCGCGCGTGCCTGCAGCCGGGTCCGGGCTGTCCCCGCACCCCGGCCCAGGTCTATGGCTGTCTCGGCTGCAGTCCGAAATGCGGACGCTGCGCGCGCACCATCCGCTCGATCCTGCGCAACGCCCTGGACGAAGCGCAGGCGCACACCGCCGCGCATGGCAGTGCACATGCCTGCTCGACGGCCTGTGAAGCGTCTTGCAGTTTGGGATCATTCCAAACTACAAGGGAGCCAGAGGGCGTCGCAGCCTGAGACGATCATTCGTCCCGACGCCTCACGAGGAGAGAGGTGAATGAAGGGCGACGCTAAGGTCATCGAGTATCTCAACCGCGGCTTGCGCAGCGAGCTGACGGCGGTCAGCCAGTACTGGCTGCACTTCCGCCTGCTGAACGATTGGGGCTACGTCGATCTCGCCAAGTTCTGGCGCAAGGAATCCATCGAAGAGATGAACCACGCGGATCGGTTCATCGACCGGATCCTGTTCCTCGACGGCTTTCCGAACCTGCAGGAACTCGACCCCCTGCGCATCGGCCAGAACGTTCAGGAGATCATCGAGTGCGACCTCGCCGCCGAGAACGAGGCGCGCTCCCTCTATCTCGAAGCCGCCAAGTACTGCGACTCGATCAATGACCGCGTCTCCAAGCGGCTGTTCGAGGATCTGGCCGAGGACGAGGAAGGCCATATCGACTTCCTCGAGACCCAGCTCGACCTGATCGGCCAGATCGGCCTGCCGCTCTACGCCCAGCGCCATGTCGGCGGCCTGGAGCAGATCGCGCCCGAGAAGGAGTGATCCTTCTCTTCCCCTCCCCTCTCGTGGGGAGGGGAGAAAGTCGCCTCAAGCCGGCGGGCGGCCCACCAGCACTGGCTGCGCGTTCGCCCGCTCGGGGAACAGCGTCTTCAGATCCCGCAGTTTCGGCGCATCGTTGACGGCGATGTAGCTGTTGGTCGGGTGAAGCGTCATGTAGTCCTGGTGATAGGCTTCCGCCGGGTAGAAGGCGCCGCTCTCGACCTTGGTAGCGATGGGCTTCGAGAAGACCTTCGTCCCGTCGAGCTGGGCGATATAGGCCTTGGCGACCTTGGCCTGCTCCGCATCCGCGGGGAACAGCGCCGAGCGGTATTGCGGGCCGGTATCGGGGCCCTGCCGGTTCACCTCGGTCGGGTCGAGCGCCACCGAGAAGAAGATCTGCAGCAGCTCGTCGTAGCGGACCAAAGCCGGATCGTAGGTGACCTGCACCGCTTCCGCATGCGCGGTGCGGCCGGTGCCGACCTCATCGTAGCGGGCGCTCGCCCGGGTGCCGCCGGCATAGCCCGAGACCGCGTTCGTCACGCCTTTCACGTGCTGGAACACGCCCTGCACGCCCCAGAAGCAGCCGCCCGCGAAGGTCGCCGTGCGCAGGCCCGAACCCTCCTTGGCGGTCATCGCCGCCTCGGGCAGGCGTTGCCCACCCTCCTCCGCAGCGGCGGGCGCCAGGGGCAAGGCCGCGCCGGCAAGCAGGGCGAGGCCGGCCAAGCCGCCGACGAGGCGGGATGTGCGGGGACGGAAGCGTTCGCGGGTCATGATCCTGAATCCCTCTCGATCCACATGTCAGGCCGGGCCGTCGGCGGCGGGCTCGAAGCGCAGGGACACGCCGTTCATGCAGTAGCGCAGGCCGGTCGGCTTCGGGCCGTCCTCGAAGACGTGGCCGAGATGGCCGCCGCAGCGGCGGCAATGCACCTCCGTGCGCCGCATGCCGTAGGCGCTGTCGACCTGCGTGCCGACCGCGCCAGGCAGCGTTTCGAAGAAGCTCGGCCAGCCGGTGCCGCTCTCGAACTTGGTCTTCGACGAGAACAGCGGCAGGTCGCAGCCGGCGCAGACGAAGCGGCCCGGACGCTTCTCGCCGTTGAGCGGGCTCGTATAGGCCCGCTCGGTGCCGTGCTCGCGCAGCACCTGGTAGGCGGCGGGGGAGAGCCGCGCGCGCCACTCGGCCTCGGACTTCTCGACCTCGAAGCCCGCCGCGGAGGCGGGACCGGTCATCACGGATGTCAGGCGGGAGGCCGCGAGGAGGCCGAGCAGCGAGGCTCCGGCACGCAAGGTCTGGCGGCGGTTCATGCGCGAGGACTCCGATGGGCTGCGGTCCGCCGGCTCCGAAGGAAGACGGGCTCCCCCGATGCCGGCGACGTGACGAGGATGATCAATCGCGCGCAATCGATAGCACGAAACCGGTAGGGCCGCCGCGAAGACGAACCGCCGCAGGCCGGTCCGGTCTCGGCGTCACCGGCGCAACCCTCGCGGTCTCTTCGCCCGGTTGTCCCGGATCTGCCCTCCGTGCCGCGTTGACGCTCGGGGATGCGCACATTACCTCCAATGATCAGCCGGCCAAGACAGGCTCCCAATCAGGCCCTCAAGCCATGCTCGCGGGTGCATCGTCTCACCCGCCCGCCCTCAAGACCGGCGGGACCGTCGGTGCCGGGCCGCTTGGGACCGGTTCCAGGGCCGGCACCCGGGACACGCGATGGATTCCACCCTCACCCAGAACGCCGAGCGCGGCGCTGAGAGCGTCCAGCGGGACGATGCGCGCCGTGCGGTCTACGAGGCCTCGCCGGCATCCGACCCGCGCAGCCCGGTGATGCTGTTTTCCGCCGACGAACCGCTCGCGATGGATTCCGGCGCCCGCCTCGGCCCGTTCCAGATCGCCTACCAGACCGCCGGCACCCTCAACGCGGCGCGGTCCAACGCGGTGCTGATCTGCCACGCGCTCACCGGCGACCAGCATTTCGCGCAGCCCCACCCCGTGACGGGCAAGCCCGGCTGGTGGGAGACGCTGGTCGGTCCGGGCAAGCCGGTCGATACCAATCGTTACTTCGTCGTCTGCTCGAACGTCATCGGCTCCTGCATGGGCTCGACCGGGCCCGCCTCGCTCAACCCCGAGACGGGGCGTCCCTACGGGCTCGACTTCCCGCTGGTGACGATCCGCGACATGGTCCGCGCCCAGGCGATGCTGCTCGACCGGCTCGGCATCTCCGACCTGTTCCTCTGTATCGGCGGCTCGATGGGCGGGATGCAGGTGCTGCAATGGGCCTCGCTCTTCCCCGAGCGGGTGTTCGCCGCCATGCCCATCGCCACCGGCGCGCGGCATTCGGCCCAGAACATCGCCTTCCACGAGGTCGGCCGGCAGGCGATCATGGCCGACCCGGCCTGGGAAGAGGGCCGCTATCTCGAGGCCGGCACAAGGCCATCCAAGGGTCTCGGCGTCGCGCGGATGGGCGCGCACATCACCTACCTGTCCGAGCCGGCCTTGCACCGCAAGTTCGGCCGCCGCCTGCAGAACCGGGCGGCGCCGACCTTCTCCTTCAACGCCGACTTCCAGATCGAGAGCTATCTGCGCCACCAGGGGCTCAGCTTCGTCGAACGGTTCGACGCCAACGCCTACCTCTACCTGACGCGGGCGATGGACTATTTCGACCTCGCCGAGGACCATGGCGGCGTGCTCGGCAACGCCTTCCGCGGCTCGAAAACCCGCTTCTGCGTGATGTCCTTCACCTCGGACTGGCTGTTCCCGACCGCCGATTCCCGCGCCATCGTCCACGCGCTGAATGCGGTCGCCGCCCCCGTCGCCTTCGTGGAAGTCGAGAGCGACAAGGGCCACGACGCCTTCCTGCTCGACGAGCCGGCGATGTTCTCCGCCGCCAAGGGCTTCATCGACGCCGCCGCCCGGGCGCGAGGATTGTAGAACACGATGAGCGAGAGCTTCACCGATGCCGCCTCCGGCGTTCCCTGGGAGGCCGCCGAGGCGCTGCCGCGCGGCGAGGGCACGGCGCGCGTCGATCATATCGTCGTGCTCGGCCTCGTGCCGCCGGGCGCGCGCGTCCTCGATATCGGCTGCGGCGACGGCTCGCTGCTGGCGCTCCTGCGCGACCGCCGCGGCGTCGATGGCCGCGGCATCGAATTGTCGCGCGAGGGCGTCAACGCCTGCCTCGCCCGCGGCCTGCCGGTGATCCAGGGCGACGCCGACACCGATCTCGCCAACTACCCCGACGACGCGTTCGACGTCGTGGTCCTGTCCCAGACGATCCAGGCGACCCGCAATCCGCGCATCGTGCTGGAGCACCTTTTGCGGATCGGGCGGCAGGTCATCATCTCGTTCCCGAATTTCGGCCATTGGCGGGTGCGGGCCGAACTCGCCTTCCGCGGGCGGATGCCGGTCACCGAGATCATGCCGGAGACGTGGTACGAGACTCCCAACATCCACCACTGCACGATCCGCGACTTCGTCGGCCTGTGCCGGGATGTCGGCGCCCGCATCGAGAAGGCCACCGCCCTCGACGCGCGGGGACGGCCGATGCGCTTCTCGATGCCGTGGTGGTTCTGGAACCTGATCGGCGCGCAGGGCGTGTTCCTGCTGCGGCGCGGGGCCGGGCGGGGGTGAGACCTTCGCCCCGGCGAATGGTGAGCCTCAGGCCGCCCGGCGGCGGGAAAGCGAGCCTCAGCCCGCCTTCTCCTTCGCTCTCACATAGCTCTTGAGCACGGCATTGATCCGGGATTGATAACCCTTTCCCGTGCCCCGGAAGTGCCTGAGCACGTCGGGATCGAGACGGAGGGTGATCTGCTCCTTGGTCTCTGCCTCGACGGGCTCTGCCGTGTTCCAGAACTCCGCCGGAATCGAACCTGCATCCGGGTCGCCGGCAGCGCGGCGCTCGAGTTCGTCATCGGTCAGCGCCTTGAAGGCGCTGCTCAGCGGCGCGGCGGGCGGCATGTCGTCGAGGCTGTCAAACCGGACGAGCTTGCCGTGCGGTCGCGTAGGCTTTTCGCTCATGTCTGCTCGCCTTCCATGCTGAGATGATGCGAACGTCCCCGTCGCGCAGGGTATAGACCACCCGCAGCACCTCGTTGTCGTATTCCCCAAGGGCGATGAAGCGGCGTTCGCCGTAGTTGCGACGGGTGTCTTCGCGAGTCAGCCGGAAGCCCCGAAAAATTTCAGCCGCCTGCCGGAAGCTGATGAGATGCTTGGCTTGGTTGGCCGCATCCTTCTCAAGGTCCCACTGAAAGCCCATGCCCGATCCGTAACTACAAAACGTAGTTCCAACAAGATCGTTTCACGTCGGCCTTATGAGGCTGATGCCATCCTGTCGATGGCCCGGCTTCACAGCGTCCCGGATGTCTCCGGTGCGGGCGTCGAACCGCCCATCGCCACGGCGATCGGGTGGCCGTGGCGGGCGAGGTCGTCCCGGCCCTCCGCCAGCAGCGCGTCGGAAGCCGTCTCGATGCGGGTCTGCAGCTCCTTGAGGAAGGCGGGACGCGCCAGCCCCGGCGGGATGACCGGCAGGAACTCGATCACCGTGGTGCCCGGCATCCGGCGAAAGCCGCGACGGCGCCAGTAGAGGCCGGTGTTCAGCGCCACCGGCAGGCAGGGCACGTTCAGCGCGGCGTAGAGGTGGGAGGCGCCCTGCTTGTACGCGGGCGGGGCGCCGGCCGGGCGGCGGGTGCCCTCGGGGAAGATGATGAGCTGGCGCCCGTCGCGGATGGCCTGCGCCGCCGCCTTGTTCATCGCCGCCATCGCCCTTGTGCCCTTCGAGCGGTCGATCGGCACCATGCCACCCCGGGCGAAGTACCAGCCGACCACCGGAATCCACATCAGCTCGCGCTTGAGCACGTAGCCGAAATCATCGAACGGGATCGTGAGCGCCAGCGTCTCCAGCGCGGATTGATGCTTGGCGGCGACCAGCAGCGGGCCCTTGGGAATGTTCTCCAGGCCGCGGAACTCCACCCGCGTCCCGCCGACCACGCGCAGCAGGAACACCACCGTGCGGCCCCAGAACTGGGCCACCCGGATCGTGGCCTTGCGCCAGGCAAGCGCCGGACTCCCCAGGATCGCGATCAGGCCCGTCGCGACGTAAAAGGAGAGGTTGAAGGCGAGCGAGCGGAAGAGGAGCATCGGTGGTCCGCGTGAGGATGGCGCTCCTTTACCGTGTGCGCCTGCGCTTGCCCACCGCCGGGCCGAGGAAACCCGTCGCGCGGCGTAGCACCCGCCTCCACCGCTTTTCCGGCCAGCCGCCGATCCGATGAGAGACATTCATCAGGGGGGATTCAGCGCCCGGTGCCATGATCGGCGATCGATGCAGGGCAGGCCGCGGAGATCCTCGGCATACAATATGGTGTCATCTTAGTTTTTGTAATTATAATTATAAAAAATTACTTTTGTTACTGAACTTTGGCGACACTGAACGCCTGCAACCGACACTTATTCGAATTAGCAAATGAGATTTGCCGACGAATAGCCTGGCTGTATCAAGGTAGCGAGGGGGACGGATGGGCTTGTTCGCATGCGAGCGGGCCTGTCTCGGAGCGTGCTCGGAGCCGCAGCCATGATCCGTGCCCTGTCGATCCGTGCTCTGTCGTTGCCTGGACAGGCCCCTTCCGCCGCGGCGCCGGATCGCATCGGGGCCGGCCGCAGTTCCGAGGTGTTCGCTGCAGGGCCGGACCGGGTGGTGAAGCTCTACCGGCAGCCCTTCGAGCCGGAGGCGGTTGCGAACGAGTGGGCCGCGAGCCGCCTCGCCCATGGTTTCGGCCTGCCGGTGCCGAAGGCGCTCGGCATCATCCGACGGGCCGAGCGCACCGGGATCCTGTTCGCGCGCCTCGATGGTTCGCCGATGACGGTGCGCTATGCCTACAACCCGGTCGGGCTGATGATAGCGCTGCGCCGCGTGGCACGGATTCAGCACGCGATCCATGCCTGTCCCGCCCCCGGCCTGCCCTCGCAGCATGACGGTCTCCGGACCCAGATCGAGGGCGCACGGGTGCCGGAGCCCCTGCGGCAGGCGGCGCTCGCCGCCCTCGACCGCCTGCCAAGGGGCGATCGCCTCTGTCACGGCGACGTGCATCCCGGCAACGTGATCGCGACCTCGGCCGGGCTCCGCTTGATCGACTGGCAGAAGGCCGCCGCGGGCGATCCGGCCGCCGACGTGGCCCGCTCCGAACTGATGCTGCGCTACGGCCGGCTCGGCCCGGCCTGGTTCAGCCGGCTTCGTCCCGTGCGGATGGCGCGCCGGCTGATCGCGGCGTGGTACGTGCAGGCCTACCGCGCGGCGAGCGGCCTGCCGCGGGAGGCCATCGCCGCGTGGCGCCTGCCGGTCGCGGTCTCACGCCTGTTCGGGCGCCCCTCCGACACCGACGCCGATTTGCTGGCGGCGATCGAAAGGCTGGCGCGCAAAAAACCGGATTTCGAAAAGGCGAGCCTTTTCGCGGGTCCAAGGCAGAGCCCTGGTCGAGGGCAGCCGGAGCAATCTCCCTAAGGCCCCTCGGCCAGCGTCCCCCGCTGACGCGGGTCGGAGGCGCCGGCGAGCAGGCCATCCTCGGCCATCACCGAATTGGCCGAGCCCGAGGTCGCGCCGACCTTCACATTGTGGCCCTTGGACCGCAGCAGGGCCAGCGTATCGGGCGAAATGCCTTCTTCCGCCATCAGCACGTCGGGCTGCCACTGGTGGTGGATGCGCGGCGCCGCGACGGCTTGGGCGAGGTTCATGCGGAAATCGAGCACGTTCACGATGACCTGAAGCGTGGTCGTGATGATGCGGCTGCCGCCGGGGCTGCCGGTGACGAGAAACAGCTTGCCGTCCCGGAACACGAAGGTGGGTGTCATCGACGAGAGCGGGCGCGCGCCCGGCGCCACGGCGTTGGCCTCGCCGCCGACGAGGCCGTAGGCGTTGCGCGCCCCGGTCTTGGCGGAGAAGTCGTCCATCTCGTTGTTGAGCAGCACGCCCGTCCCTTCGGCGACCAGTCCGATCCCGTAGGAGAAGTTCAGCGTGTAGGTGTTGGAGACGGCGTTCCCCTCCGCGTCCACCACCGAGAAATGCGTGGTCTGATCGGACTCGTATGGCAGCGGGTTGCCGGCGCGCACCTCGGCGGCGGTCTTCGCCCGCTCCGGATCGATCTTTTCGCGCAGGGTGGCGGCATACGGCTTGGCGGTCAGCCCCGCGACGGGAATCTGCGTGCGCGACGGGTCGCCGAGCCAGGTGGCGCGGTCGGCATAGGCCGGCTTCATCGCCTCGGCGAGCGTGTGCAGCGCCCCCGCGCTGCCCGCGCCCATGCCGGCGAGGTCGTAGCCTTCCAAAATGTTCAGGATCTCGATGAGATGCACCCCGCCGGAACTCGGCGGCGGCATCGAGACGATCTCGTAGCCGCGATAGGTGCCGCGCACCGGCGTGCGGATCTCCGGCCGGTAGGCGGCGAGGTCGGCCGCGGTCATGATCCCGCCCGCGGCCTGGACGGAAGCCGCGATCTTGTCAGCGATCGGCCCCTCGTAGAAGGCGTCCGGTCCCCGCTCGGCGATCGCCTTCAGGGTGTCGGCCAGATCGGTCTGGCGCAACGTCGCGCCGCGGGGGAGCACGTGGTCGCCCTCGAAGAACACCGCCCGGCTCGACGGCCATTGCCCGAGCAGGCCGGACGCCCGCGGCAGGGAATCCGCCAGCCCCGATTCGACCGGGATGCCGTCGCGGGCGAGCTTTTCCGCTGGGGCGATGAGGTCGGCCAGCGTGAGCTTGCCCGAACCGTAGCGCCTGTGGGCCTCGGCGAGGCCGCGCACCGTGCCGGGCACGCCCACCGCCTTGCCGGTCCGGGTGGAGGCGGCGCGGTCGGGCTCCCCTTGCGGGTTCAGGAACATGTCGGCGGTGGACGCGGCCGGGGCGGTCTCGCGGTAGTCGATCGCGATGGTTTCCCCAGCGGCGTCCTTCGCTGCTTGCTGACCCGTTTCCTTGTCCGCCTCCTTGGCCGCGGCGCGGTGCACCATAATGAAGCCGCCGCCGCCGAGATTGCCCGCCCGCGGCAGGGTGACGGCGAGCGCGAAGCCGACCGCCACCGCCGCATCGACGGCGTTGCCGCCTTTCCTCAGGATCTCGACGCCGACGCGAGTGGCCAGTGCATCCTGCGACGACACCATGCCGCGCCGGGCGAGAACCGGCAGCAGGCGGGCCTCATCCGACTGGATCGGCGGCGGTTCGGGCGCGGGCGGCACCGCTTGTGCCTGGGCCGGAAACGGCACCGCCAGGGAGGCGACGAGAAGGAGTGCGAGGGCGGAGCGAACGGGTGAAGTCGGGCTCATGCCCCGAGCTTATCGCAAATGCGGGGCGCAGCCACGCTCCCCGCGAACGACCATTTGTCCTTCGGCGCGCCCCACGCGGGACGAGGCGCGCCTGGTTCGGGCATCGTTGCATGCAACGCCGGCCAGCGCCTGCCGCGGCAACGTTCTATCGCCCGCTCAAGGCCGGCCCGCCCGCAGTGCCGCCGGTGCCGGGCGGTCCGCTGGTGGGCGTGCCGCCGATCACGGCGCCCGGCGTGCCGCCGACGACGGCCGGCTTGTTGGGGGTGCCGACCGGGGCGCCGGCCGTGCTCGGGCCGGGCACCGGCTGCGACCCCGTGGCCGAAGCCTTCGGGCTCGGCGGCGAGGGCTGTGCATCCGCGCCGGCCTGAGCCATGGCGGCCGCCGGGAGGCTGACTATCAGAGCCAGCGCGATCGTCGTGAGCCGCATGAGATGTCCTGTCCGAGGCATAGGGTGTCCCTCAACCCGGCGGAGCCGGGAAAGTTCGCCTCGGCCGATCACGCTTGTCCTCGGTTCGAGAACGCGCCTCGACGCGGTGGACACCGGTTCGGCGATCGGACAGCGCGCCGAAGCAAAAGCCGCCGGACGCCGACCTGATGGCATCAGGCCGGCTCCGCTAACCCATTGTTTTAATGGGTATTTTTCCGAAGGAGCGGTGACCGCTTCGTCGGAATCCGCCCTAGCGATAGCCGAGCCGGTAGCGGGGGGCGGACCCGGCCGGGTCGTACAGGTGCGGCTCCGTGCGCCGCATACGGCGGATCCGGTGCTCGGCTTCCGTCGGCTGGTGATAGCGCAGCGATTCCTGATGCGCGTGGAAGTGATGATCCCAGTGACTCGTGCTGGGATGCCAATCCACGCTCTGGACCGGGGTACCGGCGATGACGTCCGGCTGAGGCAGGGCGGGAGCGGCAGAGGCCGCCGTTACACCGAGGGAGCCGAGCACGAGGCTGGCTGCGAGGATGAGGACGATCCGCATCGCTTTGTGTCTCCTCCACGCACGATGATCGCGCGTTCCAATATGTCATAAAACGTTCACAAACCGACTTTTCGTCCCGTGCGATCGGATGGAGCCGTGACAAAAATCTTAAAAATGATCGGAATTTAATGGGCGGCGTGCCGTGCCGCACCGGCTCGGCCCCTCCATCTCGCGCGCCGGACGATTCGCGCGCTGCGTGTCCCGCCGGATCGGCGTGCAACGCGTATTGGAATTCACCGGAAGGCTTGGCCGAATGCCATCCCGCCGTCGCTCGGCGGCTGGGAGGCAGGCATCAGAATGCCGGCGCCTGCCCCCGAACATGCGGAGGCGTGACGCCGGCACCGGTCGTGATGATGTGGGGGGATTGTGACGGCTGGCGCCGGGCTCAGACCTTCGCCAGCCGGACGCGCGGGTTAGGCGGCGTCCTCGGTGTCGTCGCCGTCGAGGATCGTCTCCAGATCGCCGGTGAGCGCATCGAGTTGATCGGCGCTCGCGCGGATCTTGAACTTCGTTCCGTCCTCGGCTTCCACCGCGATCTCGATGTGGTCCTCGACCTTGGCGGCGAGCGCCTGCTTGAGCGTATAGGTGGTCACGTCCTTGGCCATTCGGCTTCCTGTCGGCGGTGTGTCGTGGGGAGGGGGGAAGCGCCGTAAGCCCGAGTCGTTCCCTCGATCGTCCCGTCATCGGCGTCTGCGGCCTGCGATCCGTTAAGTCGGCCTTGATGGCTTCGGGGGCATCTCGCCGGCATGAACGCGCCACGGCTTCTCCTTGCCCTGTTCGTGATCGGCGGCAGCCTGGGCGCCGACGCCGCGGCGGCGCGCACGCGCGATCTCGGAGATCTCGAAGCGGCCTGGCATGACTGCGTCCGCGAGGCCTATATCCGGCAACCGCCGGGCCAGAGCCGGGCCGGGGCGCAGCGCAACGTCCTCGACGAGTGCCGGGAACACGAGGACCAGTTGGTAGCCGCCACCATGCTCGAACACGCCCGTGAGGACGAGGCCGCGCGACGGGCCGGCCTCCCCCTGACGGCCCGAGCGGGCGCCTGGGCCGCCTCCGTCGCGGCCTACGTCGTCGATCCCGTCACATCCTGGCTGCAGGGGTGGCGCTAGAGCGCATTCCGACGAGGGGGCCACCGGTTCGCCGAGAGAAGGCGCGTCACGACAAGGACCGGTGGCCGGACACGGCCCTGGCGCATGACCCCGGCCGTCGTCGCCCGCTTTCGCGAAGAACGATGCGTCCGGGACAGGCTCCGATCGGGCCGCGCCGAACCCGGCCGCCGATCAGAAGCGGTAGCCGATGCCCGCGCCGATGATCAGCATGTCGAGCCGCACGGTGGTGGTGCCGGAACCGATCCGGGAGACCTGCGGCGGCAGGAAGATCTTCTTGATCTCCATGTTGGCGTACCAGTTGCCGCCGAGGTGATAATCGAAGCCGGCCTGAAGCATGGGCCCCAGTTGCGGGTCGGCCTTCATCTCGGTGATGAGAGGCTTGGCCGGCTCGTAGGCGATCGGGTGGGTGTAGCCCGCGCCCGCGCCGATATAGGGGTTGAAGGGGCCGTGCGGGAGGAAGTGGAACTGGACCGCGCCGGTCATGGCGAAGCTCCAGGTCGAGCCGATCGTCAGGTCGCCGATCAACGACCCGCGGATCGAGGTCTTGGTCGAGACCACGCCGAGCTGACCGGCCACCGCGAAATGATCGGACAGGAAATACGTCACGTCGAGATCCGGCAGGGCGCGTGCCGGGGTGATGACGCGGCCGCCGATCGGCTCGACCCGGGAGAACTGGCCGACCGGGATGGAGCCGACGACGCGGCCGCGGACCAGGAAGCTGCCCGCGGTCAGCCCGCTTTCGGGAACCGTCTTCATCGCGGGCTCGGCGGCCTGAGAGGCGGCGGAGACCCCGAGCAGGCCGACCCCGAGAACGCCGAACACGGCTGCGAGACGACTCGATCGCGCCGCCATCGGCTTCGCCCCCGACGCCCCGCGCCGAACGGGTCTCCGCCTGCGCGGCGCGCAGGCGAGACGACGGTCCCGCCCGGAGGACGGAAGGGACGAGGCAGGCTGGTCGAGCATGAGTTCTGTTTTTCGAATCTCGAGGAAAATCGTTTCGGCGCGCCTCACGACAGGCCCGCGCACGGACCGTTTTTCTGGGGCCGCGGCGGTTCGACGGTCGTTCCGTGAGGGACGGTCAGGCCGGTTCGGATCGCGGCTGGCCGACGACCTGGATGGCCTCCATGGCCTCGCGAAGCCCGGAGGACGGCTCCGCTCGGACGGCTCGGGTGTCCGGCGGAGGCGGTGACGGGGCGAGACACACGCGATTGCGGCCGGCTCTCTTGGCGGCGTAGAGGGCCGCGTCCGCTCGGGACAGGGCGGCGTCGATCCGCTCCTCGCCGGCGGCCACGACCGCGACCCCGATACTGGCGGTCACGGTCACGGCCGCTCCGTTCACGGTGAAGGGCTGCCCGGCGGCGGACTTTCTCAGGCGCTCGGCGACGGTGACAGCCGCGGTGGCATCGGCTTGGTCGAGCACGACCAGGAACTCCTCGCCGCCCCAGCGGGCGACGAGGTCATCCTTGCGCATCACGCCGCGTAATCGCTCGGCGAAGCCGACCAGGGCCGCGTCGCCGCCGTCATGGCCGTAGGTGTCGTTGATCGCCTTGAAGTGGTCGATGTCGGCCAGCAGGATCGCGCATCGCGGCGGGGAAGGCGACAGGCCGGCCCGCTGGCTCAACGCCGCGAACAATCCGCGCCGGTTCGCCAGCCCGGTGAGGGGGTCGGTGTCGGCCAAGCGACTGAGCTTCAGGTGCGCGCGCTCGCTCACCATGGCGAGATAGCCGACCTGGATGAAGACGCCGCACCACAGATCGAACAGCAGCGAGTAGATACCGCTCTCCGGCGATGCGAGGCGCTCGTTCGCGAAATGGATCACGCCGATCGTCAGCAGGAAGGCGATGAAGTATCCGCCGAAGCCCAGGAGGACGATGTACTGTGTCCACAGGCGCATCGAAGCGGGTGTTCTCAGGATTTCCCACATACACAGAGCTGTGCTCAGCGCGATGCACACGAACACGACGCTCAGTGCCCAAGTCACCGACGCCCCGATCTGGGGCAGGATGCCGTAGGACAGGCCGCTGAGGAGGGCGAGCCCGAGGGTCTGCGGGATGAGGAGCGCACGCTCATGGAAGAGGCGCAGGCCGGCCCAGGACACGGCGAGGCTCGCCCCGTACAGGATGTAGACGATGCTCCCTTTGACGGCATTCAGCGGCACGCTCGGCGGATCTCCGAGCATCAGCAACGACCCGATCAGCGAGCAGCAGAGCGCGCCGGCCCAGACCCCGAAATAGATCTCGCGCGGATGCCGCAGCAGGGTGACGAAGAACACCAGAACAAAAGCAAGGCGACTGCTGATGCTGGCGACCTGAAGGGTGTTTAAGTCGAGCATGACCGTCCAGGCCCTTTACGGATGACCCGCGCGTGGGAGCGCTCCTGCCTCGGAGCGGATTGCCCGTTCGGCGAAAGGCCCATCGGAACAGCGGTCCGGAGCCGATCCCGGTTGTCCCGGCCGCGGGAGCTGGGCGGCAAGGCGCATCATGGGACCGGGTGATCCGACGATTTCGCGGGTGGTCCGGCCTCGCCCGATCGCAGTCTGTGCGCCTGCTCGCTCAGGAGCGCCGTCGCGACCGCGCCCGCGACGGGCCGGCTGAACAGGAATCCCTGCAGCTCCGTGGCGCCGATCTCGCGAAGCATCCGGGCTTCGTCCTCGGTCTCGATCCCCTCGGCGGTCACCGCCATCCCGAAATGACGGGCGATGTCGTGCATCGTCCGGACCAGGAACCAGCTCTCGCGCGCCTCGCCGAGGCCTCGGATGAACGTGCGATCGATCTTGAGCCGGTCGAAGGCGAAGCGCTGCAGGTAGCCGAGGGACGAGAAGCCGGTGCCGAAATCGTCGAGGGCGATGCTGACGCCGAGGGCACGGAGGGCCGCGACGCCCTCGAGCGCGACGGCGACGTCCCCCATCAAGACGCCTTCGGTCAGCTCCAGTTCGAGCCGGCCCGCCGCCAGTCCGCTGGCCCGCAACGCGGCGACGACCCGACCCGCGAAGCCCGGATCCTGCAGTTGAACCGGGGAAACGTTCACCGAGACCCGGCAGAAGTCCGGCCAGACCGCCGCCTGCCGGCAGGCGGCTTCGAGAACCCAGGCTCCGATCGGGCGGATCGCGCCGGTCTCCTCGGCCAGGGGGACGAAGTCGGCTGGGGATACCGGCCCCAGGAACGGGTGCTGCCAGCGCAGCAACGCCTCGCAACCGGTGATCGCCCCCGTCGCCGCGGACACGATCGGCTGGTAGGCGAGCGAAAACTCTCCCCCGGCCAGGGCCGCCCGGAAATCCTTGGCCTTCAGATCCTTGGCTTTCAGATCCTTGATGCGAGCCGGGACCCGCGGAGCGCCCCCGCGGCCTGTCGCGGAGCGCTCCAAGTCGAGACGCGGCGCCGTCACACCGGCCACGCCCGAGAGCTGGACCGGCTCGATGCACGGCCTGTCTTCCGCACGATGCAGGCGCTGCGACGAAACAGCGGGCTCGCTTCTCATGGAAAGAGCTTCATGAAGAATGCTGTACGCATCGGGGGTCGAGCCGCTCTCACGCTTGTTTCGAATCATCGGCTATCGGACGTTCAAGCCAACAAAAGATAAGACGCAGAGCCTAAGGAAAAGTTATCGTATGTTTATGGAATTTTCCTCCCGAGTGACCCCTAACAAATCCTAAAGCACCGCAAGGTGCTGGAGATGTTTGTTCCGACGTTATGTAGGCACGGCGCTGGATTCTCCTCTCAGTTTCATCAGGCTTCTTTTCTCCTCGTCGGGAAGAGTTGTTTGACCGCTGTCCAGGCCGGCGCCAGGATTTTGCCGGCTATCGGGATCAGCGCGAAGCCTGCGAGCAGTCCGATCACGCCCGCGCCGGCCGCCGTCACCAGCCACGCGATGACGCCGCCGAGTGCCGGCACGGCCCCGCTTGCGGCGACAGCCGCCTCGTGAATCACGTGCTCAGGGCCGGCGAAGCCGTAGCCCGCGAGGCTGTGGACGATGATGCCGCCGCCGACCCAGACCATGGCCGCCGTGCCGACGAGGGCCAGCACCTTCAGGAAGACGGGCATGCCGCGCACCAGCCCGCGGCCGATCGCGGCCAGCACGCCGCTGCCCCGGCGGGCGAGCGCCAGACCGATGTCGTCGGCCTTCACGATCAAGGCGACAGCGCCGTAGACCGCGAGCGTGATGCCGATCGCGACGACCGCCATCACCACGGCGCGCGACCAGACCGTGCCATCGCCCAAGCCCGCCAGGGTGATGGCCATGATCTCGGCCGAGAGGATGAAATCCGTCTTGATCGCGCCGGAGACCCGCTGGTCTTCCAGAACCTGCGCATCCGGTGCGGCCGCCCTCGCCTTCGCTTCGGCCGTGCGATCGTGGGCCGCGTGCGGCACGATCATCTCGTAGATTTTCTCGGCACCCTCATAGGCGAGGTACAGGCCGCCGAGCAGCAGGAGCGGCGTGATCGCCCAGGGCGCAAAGGCGCTGAGCAACAGTGCGGCCGGCAGCAGGAACACCAGCTTGTTGATGAGCGAGCCGCGGGCGATGCGCCAGACGATCGGCAATTCGCGGTCCGGCGAGAAGCCGACCACGTAGCGCGGCGTGACCGCGGCATCATCGATCACGACGCCGGCCGCCTTGGTCCCGGCCTTGGCGGCCTGGGCCGCCACGTCGTCCAGCGAGGCGGCCGCGACCTTCGTCAGGGCAACCACGTCATCCAAGAGGGCTAACAGTCCAACGCTCACAGTCGCTTCATCCCGTTCTCTACTCGGCGAGCATATGGCGCAGCGTAGCGGTTAAGCGAGGAGGCGGCCCGCGCGGCAGGGCGTGGGGCGCGGGTGTGGGGCCATCGGACCGACCGGAAACCCGCCGGGCCGGGCACGATCCTCGCGGCCCGACAAAGGGAACTTGCGAGAGGCAGGCGGTGGCCGGCAGGATCGCCCCCGCAAAAGAGTCGCCAGCGCGCAACACTTCGACTTTTCCTGCAAAACAGGGCGCCGGCCTCTCCAAATCCGTCAAGGTTTGGCTATCAGCCTGATCCGGTCACCTCGTGATTGATCGCCGCCATGCTGTCCGTCTCCCGCGCCGTCGTTTCGAAGCACCGTGAGATTTCCGCGCTGCTCGCAACCTATGCCATGTTCCTCAGCGGCGTATTGATTTTAGCCTGGGCGGCATAAGCCCCCGATCGAGCGCAGGCGCCGGTCTTTGCGGTCTGACAGCCTTCGTCACGCGATCGACGTGCCGTAGCGGACGCCTTTCTCCTTGAGCCAGCGCCGGTAGGCCACCGAGGACGAGTCGGCGCGAGTCGGGATCTCGGCGCGAGGTTCGAGAGGCAACAGAACCGGCCGCTGGTTCTCCAGGATGATGCGGTCCTGCAGGAAGATCACCTGCTGAAACGCCACGAGATCGGTGAGGCGGGAGGCGTCGTCGATCAGGAACATCACCGGATGGGCCCGGCAGCGGTCGGGATCGAGGGGCTGAACGAACAGGCAGATCACGTCCCACCGGTTCGCCGCATTGGGGCAGGTCTTGTAAAGCATGGTCACGTGGGGCGTGGCGACGCGGTACTGGTATTGCGTCTCGATCCCGCCCTTGGCCGAGAGCGCCGCCTGAGGCTGGAAGAAGCGGCAATTGGTGGCCCAGACCTCATCGACGTCGCGGCGGATCTCGGTGGTGTAATGCAGCACCTCGGTGTGCGGCTCGGCGCCGAGGATGTCGGTGTGGACGAAGGGGAAGTGGGCCATGTCGAGAAAGTTCTCGACGATCCGCAGCCCGGAGGCGCGCAGGCCGACGACGCCGCAGAGCACGTGGCGCCGGTCGTCCTCGTCGGCCTCGGGGATCGCGGGCGGCTCGGTCTCCGGCGCGCCCAGGCTGACCCAGACGCAGCCGTAGCGCGTGCGCACGGGCAGGTCCCGCCCGCACGCCGTCCGCGCCGAGACCGGATCGCTCCCGGAGACGACGATGTCGGTCCCGAGGAGGCGTGTCCGCACGGGGGCCTCGCGGCAGGCCGCCATCGCTCCGACGACGTACCATTCGTCCCGGATCGCAGGTTCGAGATCCATCGCAAGGCTCCTCTCACGGCCGCGCCGCGCGGGGCGCGGCCGGCTCATTGCCAGATCCGCGCCATCGTGGCGGCGTGCTCGGCGAGCAGCGCATCGAGGTCGAGATCGCAGAAGGCGCCGTCCGCGATGATCGGCCGTCCGTGGATGAAGCTGTGCGAGACCCGGAACGGCCCGCACATCACCATCGCGGCGAGAGGATCGCGCTGCGTGCCGGAGAGGCCGAGCTGATCGAGTTTCACCGCGATGACGTCCGCGCTCATGCCGGGAGCGAGATGGCCGATGTCGTCCCGGCCCAGCAGCTTCGCGCCGCCGCGGGTGGCCATGACGAGGGCCTCCCGCGCCGACAGGGCGCCCGGTGTACCGCCGAAGCCGCCGCGGCCGCCCGGGGCTTCGGAGCCGTAGCGCGCCGGCGCCACGCGCTGGAGGAGCTGCGCCAGCCGCGCTTCGAGGAAGAGGTTCGAGGTGTCGTTCGAGGCGGAGCCGTCGACCCCGAGCCCACAGGTCATGCCGGCATCGAGCATCTCGCGGATCTTGGCGATGCCCTGGCCGCAGCGCATGTTGGCGGAGGGGCAATGCGTCATCCCGGTCCCGGTCTCGGCGAACCGGCGAATTTCGCCGGAATCGAGGAAGATCGCGTGGGCGAACCACACGTCCGGGCCGGTCCAGCCCACCGACTCGGCGAAGGCGGCCGGCCGCATTCCATAGGCCTCGCGGCACCAGACCTCCTCGTCGAGATCCTCGGCGAGATGGGTGTGGAGATGGACGCCGTGGGCGCGGGCGAGCGCCGCCGCCTCGCGCATCAAGCCGGGGGTCACCGAGAAGGGCGAGCAGGGGGCGAGCACGATGCGGGTCATCGCGTGCCGGGCCGGATCGTGATGGGCGTGGATCAGCCGCTCGGCGTCCTTGAGGATATCCGCCTCGCGCTCGACGCAGGAATCGGGGGGCAGGCCGCCCTGGCTCTGCCCGCGCGACATCGCCCCGCGCGCCGCGTGGAAGCGTAGGCCGATCCCGCGCGCCGCCGCGATCGTGGAATCGAGCGTGACGTCGTTGGGCCGGATGTAGAGGTGGTCCGAACTCGTGGTGCAGCCAGAGGCGATCAACTCGGCCATCGCCACCCGGGCGGAGACGCTGATCGCCGCGTCGTCGAGGCGCGCCCAGATCGGATAGAGCGTGGACAGCCACGTGAAGAGCGGCTCGTCCTGGACCATCACCCGAGTCAGGTTCTGGTACATGTGATGGTGCGTGTTGACCATGCCGGGCATCACGAGATGGCCGGACAGGTCGATCACCCGGTCGGCCGGAAGCGTGCCGAGTTCGGCATCGGTGCCGACGGCCTCAATCACGTGGTCGCGCAGGTAGAGGGCGCTGTCGGTGATCTCGCGCCCGCTGTCGTCGAAGGTGGCGAGGTGGGCGATATGGCGCAGGAGCAGCGTCGGCATGGTCTTCACGCTCCTCAGCGCACGTCGCGATGGTAGGGCAGGCCGAGCGCGGCGGGTGCCGCAAACCAGCCACGCAGGCGCCGCCACGCCACCACCGGCAGGATGATGAACGCGACGGTGCCGAGATAAGGCAGCATCGAGAGGATCGCGGGCGCCACCGGCCAGCCGCGGGCCTGGCCGACGAAGCCGAGCGCCGTAATGACGCCGAAGAGCAGCGCGGCGGCCACCGCCGTCAGCGGTCTGAAGCCGGCGAAGATGACGAGGGCCACGGCGATCCAGCCGCGGCCGGCGACCACGCCCTCCGACCAGGACGGCACGAAGGCCAGCGTCAGGTAGGCCCCGGCGCCGCCGGCGAGGCTCGACCCGAGGGCGACGTACCAGAACCGGATCGCCGCGACCGGGATGCCCGCGGCATCCGCCGCGGCCGGGTTCTCGCCGACCGCGCGCAGGTTCAACCCGTGCCGCGTCCGGAACAGCAGGAGATGCAGCCCGACCGGCAGGACGATGTAGATCGCGTAGATCAGCACGTTCTGCGAGAACAGGGCCGGCCCGAGCACCGGGATCTCGCTGAGTACCGGCACGCTCACCCGCGGGAACGCCGCGGCGGCCGGGGCGCCGGCATAGGAGCGGCCGAGCGTCGCCGCGAGCCCGGAGCCGAGCAGCGTGAGGGCGAGTCCGCACAGCACTTGGTTGGCCCGCAGCAGAACGGTGGCGGCGGCAAAGACGCAGCCGAAGGCGAACCCGACGCCCAGCGCCGCGGCGAAACCGAGGGCCGGGCTCGGCACCGCCGCCACGGTGGCGATCCCCGTGAGCGCGCCCAGGGACATCAGCCCCTCGACCCCGAGATTGACCACGCCGACACGCTCGGCGAGCACCTCGCCCAGCGCCGCGAGGGCGAGGACCCCGCCCGCCAGGAGCGCCGTGGACAGGATGCCGGTGATCAGCTCCAAGTGACGCACTCCACGCGGTCTGTCCCTCAGCCCAGGATGGGGGTCCGGCGCACGGGCCGGTAATGCACGATCTCGTCGCCGATCGCGGTGAACAGCAGGATCAGGCCGGTGATGGCGAGCACCGTGTTGGTGTTCACGCCCTGGGTCTGCAGCACGATGCCGGCGTTGAGCAGGGCCGCCATCAGCACCGCGCCCGCAATCACGCCGAGGCAGGAGCCCCGGGCGAGCACCGCGACCATGATGCCGAGATAGCCGTAATTGTTCGAGATGCCGCCCTGCAGCCGATGCACGGTCCCGGCGAGTTCGATGGTCCCGGCGAGGCCTGCGACGGCGCCCGAGAGCAGCATCACGGCGACGATGCGGGCCCGGACCGGGATGCCGGCATAGAGCGCCGCCCCAGGGTTGGCGCCGGCAATCCGCACCTCGTAGCCGAAGCGCGTAAAGGCCAGCAGTCCGGCCGCGAGGATTGCCACCGCGACCGCGGCGGGAAAGCCCCAGTGCAGGGTATCGCCGAGGGGCGGCAGTTCGGCAGGGATGCGTGCCGTGGTCGCCAGCGCGCGGCCCGACGGATCGCGCCAGGGGCCGGTGCAGAGCCACGCGACGAGAAGGGCCGCGACGAAGTTCAGCAGGAGCGTGGTGATGAGTTCGCTCACCCCCGCGAAGGCCCGGGCGAGCGTCGGCACCAGGATCCAGGCCGCGCCCCCGGCCGCTCCGGCGAGCGCCATCAGCGGCAGAACCCAGGCGTCGTCGCCGCCGACATGGAGGCCGATGGCGGTCGCGGCCAGCGCGCCAGCGTTGAACTGGCCCTCGCCGCCGATGTTCCAAAGGCCGATGCGCTGGGTCAGCGCCACCGCGATCCCCGTGAGGATCAGCGGCGTGACAAGGAGCCCGAGATCCTCCAGTCCCTCGACGGAGCCGAAGGCGGAGCCGATCACCTCGGCGCCGAGGCGTCCCGGCGCGAGGCCGGCGAGCGTCAGGACCACCCAAACGCAGGCGAGCGCCGCCACGATTGCCCCGACACGTCCGGCCAGGGCGGCGCCGGCCGGGACGCTCGGAACCCTCTGGAACCGCCAGCTCATGCGCGCGCCCCCCGACCGCCCATCATCAGTCCCAGCGTCTCCACATCCGCCTCGGCAGCGGGCATCACCCCCATGATCCGCCCCTCAAACAGCACCGCCACCCGGTCGGCGAGTTCGAGGATCTCCTCCAGCTCCTCGGAAAAGAGCAGCACCGCCCTGCCCCGGTCGCGCAGTTCCGCGAGGTAGGAGAGCAGGGTGTCGATCGCTCCGACATCGAGCCCGCGGCTGGGATAGGCGGCGACCAGGACCCGCCCGGCGACGCGGATTTCACGGCGGGCAACGAGGCGCTGCTGGTTCCCGCCCGACAGGTTGCGGACCGGCATGCCGAAATCCGGCACCGCGACGGCGGCGTCGGCGGCGATGGTCCGGGCAAGGCGCGAAGCCGCCCAGGGTCGGAACAGGCCGCCGCCGCCGACGGGCGGGCCCGCATATTCCCGCAGCACCGCGTTGTCGGCCACGCTGAGGTCGGGGGCGAGGCCGCTGCGCAGGCGATCCTCGGGGATATGGCCGATGCCGGCTGCCGCGAAAGCGGCCGCATCCGTCCGGGCCACGGGCCGGCCGTCGATCCGGACCGTGCCACCCGCGACCCGGCGCATGCCGGTGACGACCTGGCTCAACTCGCGCTGGCCGTTGCCGGCCACCCCCGCGATGCCCAGGATCTCGCCGCCGTGCAGGGCGAGGGTGACGTCGCGCAGGGCCATGAGGCCGCGCTCGTCGCGCGCGCAGACGCGGTCGAGTTCGAGCACCGGGGCCGCCGAGACCGGCGTGCCGACCGCCCGCGGCCGCGCCTTACGCAGGGTGATGTCGTGGCCGACCATCAGGGCCGCGAGGCCGCGCTCGTCCGAGCCCGCGGCGGGGCGCGTCGCGACCTTCCGCCCCCCGCGCAGCACGCTGATCCGGTCGGCGATGGCGACGACCTCGTCGAGCTTGTGGCTGATGAAGATCACGGCGTTGCCGGAGGCGCGGAACGCCCGCAGGGCTGTAAACAGCTCCCGCGCCTCCGCCGGCGTCAGCACGGCGGTCGGCTCGTCGAGGATCAGGAGGCGGGCGTCGCGCGCCAGAACCCGGAGGATCTCGACCCTCTGCTGCTCACCGGCCGAGAGGTCGCCGACGACCGCGTCCGGCCGGACCGCGAGGTTGAAGCGCTCGGCGAGCGCCCGCGTGCGCGCTTCGAGCGCCCCCGCCGAGGCGCGCCAGGGCGTCCGCGACCAGCCGAGATGGATGTTCTCGGCCACCGTGAAGGCCGGCACCAGCTTGAAGTGCTGGTGCACCATGCCGATCCCGGCGCGGATCGCCGCCTGCGGCGAGGGCAGCGCGCGGGCGTAGCCATCGAGGATGATCGTGCCGGCATCGGGCTGGTAGATGCCGGTGAGGATGTTCATCAGGGTCGACTTGCCGGCCCCGTTCTCACCGAGCAGCGCGTGGATCTCCCCCGGCATCACCGCGAGATCGACCGCGTCGTTGGCGAGCACGCCCGGAAACGTCTTGGTGATCCCCTGCAATTCGACGAGGGCGGGGGTGCCGGGCGGAATGCTAGGCGTGATGTCCGCGGCCGTGCCGGGCGGGAACGCGAGCGGCACCCCCATCAGGCACCGAGGCCCGTCACGCCCTCGATCGACCAGTCCCAGTTGTAGAGGTCGAGGTCGCTCATGGTCTTGCCGGCCGCGACCCGGACCTTGCCCTTGCTGTCCCTGATCTCGCCGACGAAGGGCGAGGTGCCGCCGAGGATCTTTTCGCGCACGGCGTCGGCCTGTTTTGCGACGGCCTCCGGCACGGTCCGGCCCCAGGCGTCGCGATCGACGCCGCCGCCCATCGGCAGGAGCGTGGTGCCCGGCGTCCACGTGCCGGCGATGCGCTTGCCGACCTGATCGACGTAGTACTTGCGCGAATCGACCACGATCGAGCTGACATAGGCGTCGGGGCCGAAGCGGCGCATGTCGGTGTTCCACATCGCGGCCTTGAGGCCGCGCTGCTGCGCCACCTGAAGGTAGCCGGCCTCGTCCATGATGCCGAAGAGGAAGTCGCAGCCGTTGTTGGCCAGCGCCACGCCGGCCTGCGTCGCGGCCTGCGGATCGAACCAGGAATTGATCGAGATGACCTGCACGGTCGCCTCGGGCTTCACCGTGCGGGCGCCCATCAGGAAGGCGTTGGTCGAGGAGAAGCACGAGGGCACCGGGAAGGAGGCGACGTAGCCGAGCTTGCCCGTCTTGCTCATCAGGCCGGCGGCGACGCCGAGCACGTAGGTCGGGTACCAATGCGCGAAGTAGTACCAGCCGAGATTGTCGCCCGTGGTCCGGCCGTCGCATTCGAGGAAGCCGACCTTCTTCGCGCGCTTGGCGACGTCGGAGAAGAAGTCGCCGTAATTCGAGGTGGCGAAGACGAGGCTCGCGCCGTTCGAGACGAAGTTCCGGAAGGTGCGCGCGGCGTCGGCGGAATAGGGGATCGATTCGACGAACAGGGTCTTGGCCTGCGGGAAGGCGGCCTGCACGGCCTTCATTCCCTGGTCGTGGCTCCAGGTCCAGCCTTCGTCGGTCACCGGGCCGACATGCCCGAAGGCGATCACCGCATCCTTCTCGGGAACCGCGGACAGCGGCGCCTGGGCGCGGGCCGGGCTCAGTCCGGGTGGCAGGATGAGGCCGGCACCGAGGCCGGCGCCGAGGCTGAGCAGATGGCGGCGGCTCGGCAGGGCGGCGTCGCTCATGGGATCGCTCACGGCACTGGCTCCCTCTCGGATCGCCGCCCGAGGCCGGGGCGGCAGGGGTGATCGACGTTCCTCGGCGAGGACGGCCTGCGGAGCGTATCGGCAAGGACGCGAGCAGAACGCGGCAAGAGTCCGGAAAGAGTCCGGCAAGAACCGTGCCTTGACCGTGCCTGGGTCGGGCCGCCGCATCGAGCCAGCGTGTCCGGATCGAATTGTCCCGGATAGCCGGCAAATCTCGACCACCCCGATGCGCTCCACGCAACAACGCCGGGACGCGCGACCATCGGTTTGCGCGGACTTGCGCGGAGGAATGATGAAGCCTTAAGCAGGGGTTCGGGATGGCGCGAAACGAGGCATCGCGCGCCGGAGGGCACGGCCATGGGTGGTGCGACTGTCATGACCTTTACCGGCCGGTTCCGGGCCGCGAGCTTCCGGGCCTTCGCGGAGGACCGCGCCCGCCTCCTCGCCCTGGACTCGGCCTGGGCCGAGGCGACACCCGACCGAATGATCGTCGCCATCGCGGGCCAGCGCGATTTCATCGATGCCTTCGAGATGGCCTGCAGCCTCGGGCCCATGGATTGCCTCGTCCACGAGATCGAGCGGCGCGACACGGATTGGGCCGGGATCGCCACCTTCGAGCGGGAGCATGACGATGGATGAACCGGACGGTTGGTACGCGGTCGCGCTGGGCGCCGACATCGAGCCCTCGACCTCGGCGGGCACGCGCCTGTTCGGCCACGAACTCGTGGTCTGGCGCGACGCCGCGGGCGCCGTGCATGTCTGGGAGGATCGCTGCCCGCATCGCGGCATGCGCCTGAGCTTCGGCTTCGTGCGCGGCGATCACATCGCCTGTCTCTATCACGGCTGGCGCTACGACGCGGCTGGCCAGTGCCGCTACATCCCAGCCCATCCGGATCTCGAGGTGAGCCCGATGATCCGGACGCGGACCTATCCGTGCCGCGAGCGGGCCGGGCTGATCTGGGTCCGCTGGGGAAGGCCGGCCGACGCCCCGGAGACCGCGCCCGACGAGGCCGAGGCCGTCCCCGTCTCGCCCCTGCGCAGCCTCTACCTCGACGCGCCGGCCGCGCGCCTCGCGGCGGCGCTCGGCGGTGCCGGGTCCGACGGGCTCGCCCGCATCGATCTCGGCGGGTCGCCCGTCCTCGTCGCGGTGCAGCCGCTCGCCGCGGAGGCGAGCGCGGCCCACATCGTGGTGCCGGCCGCGCCCGATGCGCCGACGGCCGATCTCGCCCGCCTCGCCGCCGCCTGCGTCGCCCTGCGCCGGACCATCGAGGGAGCCGCGCCGTGAGCCTTGCCGTGAGCCCTGCCGTGAGCCTTCGCCTCTACGACTACGAACTCGACGAGAACGGCTACAAGGTCCGGCTCGCGCTCGGGGCGCTCGGGCTCGGCTGCGAGACCGTGGCGGTCGACATGGTCCCCGGCGCCGAGCAGACGCGCGCCCCCTTGATCGACCTGAACCCCCTCGGCACGCTCCCGATCCTCGTCGATGGCAGCACGGTGCTGCGGGAGGCCGAGGCGATCCTCGCCTATCTCGCGCGGCGCTACGATCCCGCCGGCACATGGCTGCCGCAGGAGCCGGCGGCCTTCGGCGAGACCCTGATGTGGCTCGCCTTCGCCACGCGCGAGCTGCACGCGGCCAGCCTCGCGCGGCGCGCGGCCCTGTTCGACCATCCGGGCGACGGGCCGGACCTTGAGAACCGGGCGCGGGCGGCCTTCCGGGTGATGGAGGACCATATCGTCCTGCGCGGGTTCTCGGGCGCGAGCTGGTTCGCAGGCACGGGCCCGACGATCGCCGATCTCGCCCTGTTCCCCGCCTTCGCCCTCAGCCGGGATTTCGGGATCGACCACGAGGCCTATCCCGGCCTGCGCCGCTGGAGCCGCCGCGTCCGCGGCCTACCCGGTTTCCGCACCATGCCGGGCATTCCCGACTATCATTGACCGCTGGACAGGGCGCCCGTGGACCCGCACCGCCTCGGCCTCGTCTCGACGCGGCTGCACTACTTCCAGCTCGTCGCCCGCGCGGGCTCGATCCGGCAAGTCGCCCGCGCGCTCAACGTGGCGCCCTCCTCGATCAGCCGCGTGATCGTCCAGCTCGAGGAGGATATCGGCACCAAGCTGTTCGAGCGCGCCAAGCAGCGCCTGCGCCTCACCAGCGCGGGCGAACTCCTGCTCTACCGGGCGCGGCTGAGCCTGGGCGAACTGAGCCGGGCCTGCACCGAGGTCGGCGAATTACAGGGCCTGCACCGCGGCACTGTCACCGTCGCCCTCGTTGAGAGCGTTGCCCGCGGCCTGTTCCCGGCGGTGATGGGCGCGTTCTGGGAGCGGCATCCGGGGGTCGCGGTCGATGTCCAGGTGGTGCGCTCGACGGAGGCCGCCGCGGCGATCGCGGATGGCGAGTGCGAGATCGCCCTCGGCTTCGACCTGCGCGCGCCGCGGGGGGCCCAGCGCCTCGCGGCCGCCTTGGTCCCGGTCGGGGCGCTGATGCGTCCGGAGCACCCGCTCGCGGGCCGCGAGTCCCTGCGGATGTTCGATCTGGCGCAGGAGGCGGTCATCCTCTCGGACACCAGTCTGACCCTCGGCGCGGCGATCGAGGAGGCTTTGGCCGACGCCTCCGCCCATGTCGGGCGGCGCGTCACCACCAACTCCATCGGGACGATGGCGGCGCTGGCGAGCGCGGGTGCCGGGATCTCGCTCCAGGCCCGGCTCGGCGTCGAGGCCGAGATCGCCGAAGGGCGCCTCGTCTTCGTGCCCCTGCGCGATCCGAAGCTGCGCCCGCGCCGGCTCGTGCTCGTGGCGCGCAATCGCGACCGGCTCTCGGAGGCGGGCGCGGCGCTCGCGGCGATGCTGGCCCGTGCCGTCGAGGCCCAGAGCCAAGCCTGAGTTATGCCTGAGCCGAGCTGTTGCGCCCTGCGCACCAGAGTGGACGAAAAACGGCGGCTATTCAGGACAGCGTCGGGCGTCGATCCTGCGGCCCATGATGGAGCCCGAGACCCCATGACGCCTGGAGCCGTCGACGCCGTAATCCGCGGCCTGAAGCGGGCGGGCGTCTCGATCGTCTGCTACCTGCCGGATTCCCTGTTCAAGGAACTCTACCCGGCCCTCGACGCGGATCCGGACCTGCGCACCATCCCGGTCACCAACGAGGGCGAGGGCGCGGCGATCTGCGGCGGCGTCTTCCTCTCCGGCAAGCGCGCCGTGCTGGTGATGGAGAATTCGGGCCTGCGCGCCTCGGTCGAGCCGCTCGCCCGCATGGGCCTCGGCGCAGGCATCCCGGTGGTGATGCTGATGAGCTACCGGGGCGATCTGGGCGAGAACAACTGGTGGGCGATCCCGCACGGCATCACCATGGAGCCGGTGCTGCAGGCCCTGCGCATCCCCTACCGGGTGGTGCGCGAGGAAGCCGCCATCGAGACGGCCATCGCGGACGCCTACGCCTCGGCCTACGCCTCCTACTACCACGCGGCGGTGGCGCTGGGCGGGAGCATCGTGCGATGAGCGTCGAACCCGAAGCATCCGGCCGGCCGATGAAGCGCTACGCCTGTATGCAGCGCCTCGCGGCGCGCCTGCGGGACGAACTCGTGATCCTGTCCCTCGGGGGCAGCGTGGACGAGTGGTACAATGCGGCGCCGCATATGCGCGCCGCCAGCCTGTTCCAGCAGCAGCTCGGCTGCGTCACGCCCCAGGCCTTCGGCCTCGCCGCCGGGCTGCCGCACCGGCGCATCGTCTCGCTCGACACCGACGGGGGGCTGCTGTTCAACCTCGGCATTCTCGCCACTTTGGGCAACGAGCGGCCGAAGAACCTGTTTGTCGTCGTCTGGGACAACCAGTGCTACCAGTCGATCGGCGGGCCGCCGACCCACACCGCCAAGGGCCGCGTCGATCTCGCGGCGATCGCCCGCGGCGCCGGCGTCGAGCACGCCTACACAGTGCACGACCTCGATGGTTTCGAGCGGCACTGCGCCGAGGGGCTCGCGGCCGAGGTTCCTTATCTCGTCGTCGCGAAGGTGGCCGGCACCGTCCAGCCCGGCATCCGGCGGAAGCACAGCGACGGGCGCGAGGACAAGTACATCTTCGTGCGCCACGTCGAGGCGAGCGAGGGCGTCACCATCATGGGCCCGAGCGAGCACAACTAAGATGCTGCGCGACGCTGCCGACGCGCTGGAGGCCGCCTACGACGTGATCGTGGCCGGGGCGGGCACCGGCGGATGCGTCGTCGCGGGTCGGCTTGCGGCGGCGGGATTCTCCGTGCTGCTGGTGGAAGCCGGTCCGCCGGACAGCGCCGAGCCCGCCATCGCCGATGCCGGGGCCTGGGTCGGGCTCCTCGGCGGTCCCTGCGACTGGGGCTACGCCTACGCGCCCACCCCCGAGGTGGCCGGCCGCGCCATCGCGATCCCGCGCGGGCGGGTGCTCGGCGGATCGAGCAGCATCAACGCCATGCTGTGGAACCGGGGCCACCCCTCCGATTACGACGGCTGGGCCGCCGCCGGGGCGACGGGCTGGGACTTCGCCACGGTGCTCCCGTATTTCAAGCGGGCGGAGGACTGGGAGGGCGGGGAGACACCCCTGCGCGGGGCGGGCGGGCCGCTGCGCATCGAGACGTCGCGCGATCCTCACCCCGTTGCCAGCGCCCTGATCGCGGCCGCGGCCGAACGCGGCATGCCGGTGCTGGCCGACGCCAACGGGCCGGACAATGCCGGGACGGCGCTCGCCAACCTGAACCAGCGCGGGGCCCGCCGCTGGAGCGTGGTCGACGGCTACATCCGGCCGCTCGCGGACCATCCGAACCTCCGGGTTCTCACCGGGGCGACGGTCATCGACCTCCTGGTCTCGGGCGCTGTCTGCTCCGGCCTGCGCCTCGGCCTCGAGAGCGGGATCGTCGCGGTGCGCGCCCGCCACGAGGTGGTGCTGACCCTCGGCGCGATCGGCACGCCCGCGCTGCTGATGCGCTCCGGCATCGGCGATCCGGCCGACCTTGCCCGGCTCGGGATCGCCGCGCGCCACGCCCTGCCGGGCGTCGGGCAGAACCTTCAGGACCATCCCCTGCTGATGGGGATCAATTTCTCCGCCCGCGCCCCCCTCGGGCCGGTGCGCGACAACGGCGGCGGGGCGCAGCTCAACTGGCGCAGCCGGCCGGGCCTGCGCGCGCCCGACCTCCACGCCTTCGTGGTCCAGGGCCCTCATGCCGGTCCCGAGATCGCCGCCACCGCCGACCTCTCCGGCCCGGTCTTCGCCGTCTCGCCGGGGCTGATGGGTTCGACCAGCGTCGGCAGCCTGCGCCTGCAGAGCGCCGAACCGGACGGCCCGATCACGCTGCGGCCGAATTTTCTGGCCGAGCCCGCCGACCGCGCGGCTCTGGCGGGCGCCATCGACACGATTCTCGACCTCGCGGACACGGCCGCGTTCCGCGATCTCGGCGCCGTGCCGCTGACCCCGGCCCGAAGGCTCAACCGATCCGAGGCCGACGCCTTCGTGGCGCGGGCCTGCTCCACCTTCTTCCACAGCTGCGGCACCTGCGCGATGGGCACCGGCCCGGCCGCCGTGGTCGATCCGGCCCTGAACCTGCATGGCGTGGCCGGCCTGCGCCTCGCCGACGCCTCGGTGATCCCGACGATCCCGACCGGCAACACGCAGGCCGCCGTGGTGATGATCGCCGAGCGCGCCGCCGACCTGATCCGGAATGCCGCAGGATGAGCCCGACATGAGCGCCGACCGTATCCTTGCCGCCGACCTCGTCCTGACGATGGACCCGGACAATCGCGTCCTCACAGACGGCGCCGTCCTGATCCAAGGAAGCCGGATCGGTGCGGTCGGCCCCCGCGAGGCGATCATCGCCGCGAACCCAGGCGCAGCGGTCGTGCGCCTGCCCGACCGGCTGCTCATGCCGGGCCTCGTCAATGCGCACATGCATTCCGGCTTCTTGCGCGGCACCGCTGAGCATCTCCCGGTCTGGGACTGGCTGCGGCTGCACATCAACCCGATGCACCGGCTGCTGCGCCCCGAGGAGGCGGAGGCCGCCTCCTGGCTCTGCTACGCTGAGGGCCTCCTGTCCGGCAGCACGACGATGCTCGACATGTGGCGCTTCATGGAGGGCAGCGCGCGGGCCGCCGAGACCCTGGGCAACCGCCTCGTCTGCGTGCCCTATGTCGGCGCGCATCCCGACTACGACTATTTCGACCACCTCGACGACAACGAAAGGCTGATCGAGAGCCGGCACGGCAGCGCGAACGGGCGCATCAACGTTTGGGTCGGGCTGGAGCACCTGTTCTACGCCGACGAGGCCGGGCAGCGGCGCGCCATCGAGATGGCCCAGCGCCACCGCACCGGGTTTCACACCCATTGCAGCGAGGCCGAGGTCGAAATCGCCGAGTTCGAGCAGCGCTACGGCTGCCGGGCGATGGTCGCCCTCGACCGGCTCGGCTTCTTCGAGACGCCGCACGCGCTCATCGCCCACGCGGTCTGGCTCGACGCCGCTGAGATCGAGCTGATCGCCGCGCGCGGCGTGGCGGTGGCGCACAACCCTGTCAGCAACATGAAACTCGCGAGCGGCATCGCGCCGGTCGACGCGATGCTGCGGGCTGGCGTCGCGGTCGGCCTCGGCACCGACGGCGAGAAGGAGAACAACAACCTCGACATGTTCGAGGAGATGAAGACCGCCTCGCTGCTCGGAAAGCTCAAGAACCTCGACGCGGCGGCCCTCGATTCCTGGGAGGCCCTGCGCATGGGAACGATTCTGGGCGCGAAGGCGCTCGGGCTCGACCGTGAGATCGGCTCCCTCGAACCCGGCAAGCGCGCCGACCTGATCGCCATCCGCACCGACACGCCGCGGATGACGCCGCTCTTCGGCGATGGCCCCTGGTTCAACCTCCAGCACAACCTCGTCCACGCGGTGCGGGGCTCGGACGTCGATCTGACCATGGTCGACGGCGTGGTCGTGGTCGAGGA
The DNA here is from genome assembly GCF_026672325.1 of Methylorubrum sp. SL192. Taxonomy (NCBI): domain Bacteria; kingdom Pseudomonadati; phylum Pseudomonadota; class Alphaproteobacteria; order Hyphomicrobiales; family Methylobacteriaceae; genus Methylorubrum; species Methylorubrum sp. SL192. The sequence goes on along the minus strand of NZ_JAPPQV010000003.1, from coordinate 951,706 downwards.
CGGCCGCCTCAAGACCGCAGACCTGCGCGCGCTGATCGACCATGTCCGCGGCCTCGCGCCGGGCCTGTTCGCGCGCCGCGCGGCCTGGCTCGCCGAGAACGAGACCGGCAGCGTCCAGTGGACGGAGGCCGGCCGATGACGGGGGCCTCCCGATGAAGACCGACGACCGGGTGGCCCTCGATGAATGGTACGCCGTCGAGACCGCGGCGGCCGTGACCGCGGCGCCCGTCGTGACCCACCTCCTCGGCCAGGACATCGTCTGCGACCGGTTGCCGGACGGCGCGCCGCGGGTGCGCGAATGCTTGGCCGACGGGTTCGGCCCGGCTCTGCCGGTGCGCGAGCGCTACGGCTGCCTCTGGACCACCCTCGGGCACCCGAACCGCGACGTGATCGCGATCACGGAAGCCGACGAGCCGGACCGCCGCCACGTCCCCTGCGGCTGGGTGAAGATGCGCACCTCCGGCCCGCGCGTGGTCGAGAACTTCCTCGACATGGCCCATTTCCCCTTCGTCCATACCGACATCCTCGGCGCCGAGCCGAACACCGAGGTGCCGGCCTACGCCTCCGAGATCCGCCGCGACGTCGATGAGGTCTGGGCGACGAATTGCAGCTTCTTCCAGCCCCGCATCGCCGCGACCGAGACGCAGGGCGATTTCGTCCGCCTCACCTACCGGGTGCCCTCGCCCTTCGTGGTGATGCTCTACCGGGTCTGCCCGAGCGCCCCGGACCGCCTCGACGCCATCGCCCTGTTCATCCAGCCGATGGAGGAGGAGCTGTGCCGGGCCCAGCCCGTGATGTACCTCGTGGATTCCTGCTCGACGCACACGGCGCTGCTGAATTTCGAGCAGGTGATCTTCCTGCAGGACCGCATCATCGTCGAGAACCAGCGCCCCCTGAGGCTGCCGCTAGAGCCCCGCCACGAGATCCCGACGCGGGCCGACAAGTCCTCCGTGGTCTACCGGCGCTGGCTCAAGGAGAAGGGACTTCGCTTCGGTACGGTGGGGCACGGATGACGGGCGCGCCCGAAGCCCGGCCCCAGCGCGCAGGGCATGCCGGGAAATGTGGATGCCGGTTGGCCGGGACGGCTCGGGCATGAGCGGGCAGGCCCTGCGCGTCCTGAGACCGCGCGATGCCGGCGAGGCGCTCGCCGCCCTGTCGCGGCACGGCGGGGAGGCCCGGCTCGCCGCCGGCGCCACCGCGCTCCAGCTCGACTGGGCGGCGGGCGCGGAGCGGCCCGGCCTCCTCGTGGACCTCTCCGGCTTGCCGGAGCTGCGCGGCATCGAGGCATGGGGCGGCGGTCTCCGGATCGGCGCCGCGACGCCACTCGCTGAGATCGAGGCCGACGCAGACGTCGCGCGGCGCGCTCCCCTTCTGAGCCGGGCGGTGCGGACCGTCGCCGCCCCGGCCGTGCGCAGCCTGGCGAGCCTCGGCGGCAACGTGGCGGGGCGGACCGGCTGCTGCCTGCCCGCTCTGGTCGCCCTCGACGCGGCCCTCGACATCCTGACAGCGGCGGGCCGGGAGCGCGTGGCGCTCGCCGACTGGCTCGGGCAGGCAGCCCGCCCCGCGAGCCTCATCCTCGCCGTCACGGTCCCCGAGCAGCCGGAGGGATCGCCCGCGACATTGCGCAAGGTGGGCCTGCGGGCCGCCTTCAGCCCGAGCGTCATCGGCGTGGCGGGCCTGCTCCCCCTCGACGGAGGCGTCATCGGCGCGGCCCGCCTCGCGGCCGGGGGCGGCCCGGTGCGCCCGCAGCGTCTTCCCCGTTCCGAGGCCCTTCTCGCGGGCCGGTCCCTGGCCGCCATCGACTGGGCGGGCCTCCACGCCGAACTCCTGGCCGAGATCGACGCGCCGGGCGATGACCTGCGCAGCGCCCGCTACCGGCGCTGGGCGGCGGCCAACGCCCTCGTCGCCAGCCTCGGCGGGGCCGACAGGCTTTCGGGCGCGCGAGCCACCCCACGGCACCGGCCCGTCGGCGCAGGCGCGCCCGCGGGCGAGCGCGTGGTCTCGCGCGCGGCCGGTCCGGCGGGATGGCACCAGCGCCCGGACATCGCCGACAAGGTTCACGGCCGGCTCGCCTATCACACCGACGCGCGGGTGCCGGGCATGCTCGTCGGCCGCATCCTGCGGGCCGGCCGGCCTCACGCCCGCATCCTGGCGATCGACACCGCGGAGGCGGAAGCCTTGCCGGGGGTGGCCGCCGTGTTGACCCACCGCGACGTGCCGGGGCTCAACGCCTACGGGATCGTGGTGCAGGACCAGCCCGCCCTCTGCGGCGAGCGCGTGCGCTATGTCGGCGACGCGGTGGCGGCGGTGGCCGCCGTGGACGAGGCCACGGCCGAGGCCGCCCTCGCCCTGATCCGCGTCGCCTACGCGCCGCTGCCCGTCCTCGACACCCCGGAGGCGGCGCTGGCCCCCGGCGCACCCCCGCTCCATCCGGAGGGCAACCTGCGCCGCGAGGTCCGCGTCGCCCGCGGCGACACCGAGGCGGCCTTCGCGGCCTGTGCCCACGTGGTCGAGGGCACCTACGTGACGCCGCGGCAGATGCACGGCTTCCTCGAGACCGAGGGCGGCTGGGCGATGGTCGAGGCCGACGGCAGCCTCACGATCCGCGTCGGCGGGCAGCACGGGGCCCGCGACCGGCTCCAGATCGCCCGCATCCTTGGCTGGCCGGAAGCGCGGGTACGGGTCGTCACCAGCCCGACGGGCGGCGCCTTCGGCGGCAAGGACGAGCTGACCGTGCAGCCGGCCCTGGCGCTGCTCGCGGTGAAGACCGGGCGGCCGGTGCGCCTTCATCTCGGCCGGGCGGAATCGGTGGCGGCGGGCGTGAAGCGCAACCCGATGCGAATCCGCATGCGCACCGGCTGCGACGCGCAGGGCCGCCTGCTCGCCGTCGCCGTCGAGCTGATTGCGGATGGCGGCGCCTACGCATCCTTGAGCCCAGCAGTGATCGAGACCGCGCTGGAGCATTGCTGCGGCCCCTACCTCGTCCCGAACGTCGCGGGGGTCGCGCGGCTCGTGGCGACCAACAACGGCACCTGCGGCGCCTTCCGGGGCTTTGGCGCCAACGAGATGACCTTCGCGATCGAGTGCCAGATCGGGCGCCTCGCGGAGGCCGTCGGCTGCGATCCCATCGCTTTGCGCCGCCGCAACCTGCGGGCGCCGGGCAGCCCCGGCTTCTTCGGCCAGACGGTGGGGCCGAGCGAGCGCCTCGCCGAGATGCTCGACGCCGCCGCAGCGAGCCCGCTCTGGTCCGCCGGTCCGGAAGGCGCGGGAGCGGCGATCGGCGTCGGCCTCGCGCTCAACTATCAGGGCAACGGCCTCGGCTCGCTGCCGGAGGATCGCGCTGCCGTGGAACTGCGGCTCGCGGCCGACGGCGCGATCGAGGCGCTCTACGGCCTCGACGAGATCGGCCAGGGTCTCCAGGCGGCGATCTGCAGCGCTGTGGCTGCGCGCCTCGGGGTGGACCGCGCCGAGATCCGTCCCGTGATCGGCGATACCGGGCACACCCCAGATTCTGGCTCCACCACAGCGTCGCGCGGCACCTTCGTGGTCTGGGAGGGGGCCCGGAGCGCCGCGCCCGCCTTCGCCCATGCCCTCCTCGACGCGGCGGCGCGCCGCCTCGGCCTTTCGGCGGCGGATCTGGCGCTCGGTCCCGGCGGCATCCGCGAGGCGCGCTCGAACAGCGGGCGCCCCCTCCTCGGCTTCGCCGAACTCGCCGCCGGGCTTCCGCCCGAGGCCCTACCCCAATCCCGCGCCGCCTTCGAGTTTCCCAAGGCCGACTACGTGGCGGGCAATGCTCGCTACCTCTTCGCCTTCGGCGCGACTCTGGCCCGCGTTGCCGTGGACCGTGTCACCGGCGAGGTCCGCGTGCTCGACCTCCACCAGCACACCGCCGCCGGGCCGGTACTCGATGCTGCCGCCTATCTCGGCCAGATCGAGGGCGGCGGCGTGCAGGGGCTCGGCTTCACCCTGACCGAGGACGCGCGGATGGAAGCGGGACGCTACGCGGCCGCGAATCTCGACGGCTACCTGATGCCCACCATCGCCGACGCGCCCGAGCGGAGCCGGGTCCTCGCCCTGGAGGATCTCGATTCCGGCGACCCCTACGGCCCGCGCGGCATCGGCGAACTCGGCATCGGCGCGGTGACTCCGGCGATCGCCGCGGCGGTGGCCGACGCCATCGGCCACTGGCCCTGCGCCGCACCCTTCTCGCCCGAGACGCTCCTGTGCGCGCTCGGCGACGGAGCGGCGGCGTGAGCGCGCCGCGCTTCCGCCTGAACGGGTGCGACCGCGTCCTCCCGGACGATCCCGCCCGCAGCCTCCTCGACATCCTGCGCGAGGATCACGGGCTCACGGCGGCGAAGCCCGGCTGCCGGATCGGGCGCTGCGGCGCCTGCACTGTCCTGATGGATGGGCGGCCCGTCAACGCCTGCCTCGTCATGGCCTATCGCCTGGAGGGGGCCGAGATCCTGACCGCGGACCACCCCGAGGCGGGCCCGGAGGTCGCGATCGTGCGCGCCGCCCTCATCGACGAGAATGCGTTCCAGTGCGGCTACTGCGCACCGGGCTTCGTCCTGGCCCTCGCCGCCCTGTTCGGCCGCGTGCCGGAGGCCGGCGAGGCGGAGATCCGGGCCGCGCTGACCGGCAATCTCTGCCGCTGCACGGGATACGCCTCGATCCTGCGCGGGGCGCTGACCGCGCGGGACCGACTCCGCGCCGCGCGCGACGCCGAGGGTGCGGAGCCGTCCGCTCAGCTTCCGCGATAGGTGCTGTAGCCGTAGGGGGAGATCAGGAGCGGCACGTGAAGATGCGCGGGACCGTCCGAGCCCTGCGGCGCGATCCGGAAGCGCACGGGCACGATGTCGAGGAAGGACGGCGGTTCGCCGCCGGCGGCGCGGGCGAAATAGGCGCCGACCTCGAACGCGATCTCGTAGGTGCCGGGCGCCATCGCCTCGCCCGAGAGGAGGGGCGCGTCGCAGCGGCCGTCGGCATTGGTGGCGGCCGTCTTGAGGAGCGTGCGGGATTCGCCCTCGATGCGCAGAAGCTGGAGGGTCAGCCCCGCCGCCGGGTGTCCGGTGGACGTGTCGAGCACGTGGGTCGTGAGCCGCCGGGCATCCGGTGGTGCGGCGGGGCTTGCGACGGCCATGGGATGCGGTTCCTCCTCCGGACGCGCCGGGCGATCCGCGGCGGCCCGAGGGCCGCACCTTGCCGGCACCGCAACCCTTGCAGATCGGCTCCCGCGCACCAACCCGGATTTTCGGGAGCAGCTTTCAAAAAGTTCGACAGATCAGCACTCCGCGCGGCGCTATCGTTGCATCTTCACAACCGTCCGAAGCGAGTCGGAACGATCCGCGCGCCTGCGCGGCAGACCCGGGGTCATCGATGCACACCTCCCGCGACCTGATCGGATACGGCCGCACCATTCCGCAGGCGGACTGGCCCGGCGGCGCCCGGATCGCCGTGCAGATCGTGCTGAACTACGAGGAGGGGGGCGAGAACTGCATCCTGCACGGGGATGCGGCCTCCGAGGCGTTCCTGTCCGAGATCGTCGGCGCGGCGCCCTGGCCCGGCATGCGCCACATGAACATGGAATCGCTCTACGAGTACGGCGCCCGCGCCGGCTTCTGGCGGCTGTGGCGGCTGTTCACCGAGCGGGGCGTGCCGGTGACCGTGTTCGGCGTCGCCACCGCGCTGGCGCGCAACCCGGAGGTCGTGGCCGCGATGCGGGAGGCGGATTGGGAGATCGCCAGCCACGGCCTGAAATGGATCGATTACCGCGATATGCCGCGCGCGGAGGAGGCCGCGCAGATGGATGCGGCGATCCGCCTGCACGAGGAGGTGACGGGCGAGCGCCCCCTTGGCTGGTACACCGGCCGCTCCTCCGTCAACACGCTCGAACTCGGCCTGGAACGGGGCTTTGCCTATCTCGCCGATTCCTACGCCGACGACCTGCCCTACTGGCTGTACGGGCGGGCCGGCACCGGCCTCGTGGTGCCCTACACCCTCGACGCGAACGACATGCGCTTCGCCACGGCGCAGGGCTTCAACACCGGCGAGCACTTCTTCACCTACCTGCGCGACAGCTTCGATGCGCTCTACGCGGAGGGCGCCGCCGCGCCGAAGATGATGTCAGTGGGCCTGCACTGCCGTCTGGTCGGCCGGCCCGGCCGCATCGCCGCCCTCGCGCGCTTCCTCGACCACGTTGCCGCCCATGACGGCGTCTGGCTGGCGCGCCGCATCGACATCGCCCGGCACTGGACGGCGCGGCACCCGGCCGAAACCTTGCGCCCGAGCACCATGAGCGCGGCGCAGTTCCTCACCCGGTTCGGCGACATCTTCGAGGACACGCCGGAGATCGCGCTCCGGGCGTGGCAGGCCGGCCTCACCGCGCGCGAGGACAGCGCGGAGGGGCTCCATGCCGCGCTTGTCGGCGCCCTGCGCGGCCTGCCCGCCGAGCAGCAGCGCGCCCTCATCCGCGCCCATCCCGAACTCGCCGGACGGCTCGCCCAGGCGGGACAGTTGACGCAAGCCTCCACCACCGAGCAGGGCAGCGCCGGCCTCGGCGCGCTCTCGGCCGAGGAGTTGGCGCGGTTCGAGCGGCTGAACGCGGCCTACCGCGCGCGCTTCGACCTGCCCTTCATCATGGCCATCAAGGGCAGCAGCCGCGAGGCAATCCTGGCGGCGTTCGAGGCGCGGCTGCGCAACGATCCCGAGCAGGAGTTTCAGGAGGCTTTGCGCCAAATCGAGCGGATCGCGTGGCTGCGCCTGAAGGACCGGCTGCCCTCGGAGAGTTGATCCGCGCCCAGGCGGCCTCCCGCCGCCGGACCCTACCGCGCTAAGCGCCGGCCGATCAGGTCGAGCCCGGCGCCGACATGGGCGCGCAGGGCCTCGGTCGTCATCTCGACGAAGGTCTTGGCGCGGGCCGGCAGCATCTTTCGCGATGGATAGACTACGCCGAGGGTCACCGGTGTCGGCGGCGCGCCCGGCAGGACCGGCACGAGGCGGCCGTCGGCGAGGTAGGGCGCCACCTCGAAGACGGGTTTGAGGACGATGCCCTGCCCCTGGAGCGCCCATTCGGTCAGCACGTCGCCGTCATCCGCGTCGATGGGCCCGGCGACCGGCAGCGTCACGACCTCGTCGCCGTCGCGCAGGCTCCAGCGGAACTGCTCGGAGCCGGGAAACCGCAGCAGCAGACAGGCATGATCGATGAGGTCCGCCGGGCTCTCGGGGGCGGGATGCTCGGCGAGATAGCCCGGTGACGCGCACAGGATCCGCTCGATATCGGCGACCTTGCGCAGGGTGAAGCTCGAGTCGCGCATCTGCGCGAGCCGGACCGCCACGTCGACCGCCTCCTGCACGAGGTCGAGCAGATGATCGGACAGCCGAAGGTGGACGTCCGCCTCCGGATGGCGCTCGCGGAAGGCGGGGATCAGCGGCGCCACGACGCGCCGGCCCAGGGTCAGCGGGGCGGTGACCTTCAGCGTCCCGCGCGGCGCGGCGCCCTGGGTCTCGACGCTCTTCTCTGCCCGCTCCACGGAGGCGGCGATGTCGAGGCAGCGGTCGTAGAAGACGCGGCCGGCTTCCGTCAGGTTCATCCGCCGCGTTGTGCGGGTGAGCAGAAGGCAGCCGAGATGCTCCTCCAGCGTCTGGATGCGGTAGCTGATCACCGAGGGCGACAGGCGCAGCGAGCGGCCGGCCGCCGAGAAGCTGCCGGTCTCCGCCGCGCGCATGAAGATGCGAACACTCTCCAGGGACAGCATCCGCCCTCCGCGCCCTGCGGCCTCCCGACACGGCCTCGATTTCGTGAAAATTTCGAAAACTGGCAAGGAATTTGATGGGCATACAAGCCCGCCCGCAGCGGTAGGATCGCAGCCGGACACCGAGGGGAGAGGCCGTGGAGAGCTTCGTCTGGGAATGGGGGAGCCTGCTGCTGCGCTGGCTCCACGTCGTCGCGGCGATGGCCTGGATCGGCTCGTCGTTCTTCTTCATCCATCTCGACGCGTCGCTGAAGCGGACGCCGGACATCCCGGCCGGCGAAGGCGCCGCGGCCTGGCAGGTGCATGGCGGCGGCTTCTACGAGATGCGCAAGTATTTCGTCGCGCCGGAGCATCTCTCCCCGGACCTCACCTGGCACAAGTGGCAGGCCTATACCACGTGGCTGTCGGGCTTCGTGCTACTGGCCTGGATCTACTACGCGCAGTCGCGGCTCTACCTCGTCGATCCGGCGGTGATGGACCTGTCGGCCCCGGTCGCGGCGGCGCTCGGCATCGGCGCGTTGGCGCTCGGCTGGCTGGTCTATGACCGCATCTGCCGCTCGAAGCTCGGCGAGAGCGAGACCGGCCTCGCGGCGGTCGGCCTGCTGGCTGTCACGCTCGCCGCCTTCGGCTTCTCGCAGGTGTTCAGCGGCCGCGGCGCCCTGATCCATACCGGCGCCCTGATGGCGACCTGGATGGCCGGCAACGTCTTCTTCATCATCATCCCGAACCAGCGCAAGGTCATCGCCGCGTTGCTGAAGGGGGACCGGCCGGACCCGAGCCTCGGCAAGCAGGCCAAGCAGCGCTCGGCGCAGAACAACTACCTGACCCTGCCGGTCGTCCTCATGATGATCGCCAACCACTATCCGATGCTGTTCGAATCGAAGGCGACGATCCCGCTCATCGTCGCGCTGGTCACCGCCTCGGGCGCGGTGGTCCGCTTCTTCTACAACAGGCGCCATGCCGACCACGCCCGCTCGCCCTGGTGGGCCTGGGCCGCGGCGTCGGTGGGTCTGGCCTCCGCCTTCGTCCTCGCCGTCGCCGGAAGCGCTGGGGGCCGTGCGGTGCTGGGCCTGCCGCCGCAGGCCGAAGGCCCGTCGGCCACCGCCCTGGCCTCGGCCGGCCACGGGGAGGCTGCGCCGCCGGACCACGTCGTCGAACTCGTCGCGGGGCGCTGCGCCATGTGCCACGCGGCCGAGCCGATCTGGGACGGGATCGGCGTCGCGCCGAAGGGCGTTCGGCTCGATACCGCCGAGGCCATCGGCCGTCAGGCCGAAGCGATCCGGCGGCAGGTCGTGCTGACGCACAACATGCCGCCCAACAACGTGACCGAGATGACCGACGAGGAGCGCGGCGTGATCGCAGCCTGGCTGACGGACACCGCGCGCTGAGAGCCCCGCCCCGACTTCGCGACAACGGAATGCCTCGGAAATGACCGTTTCCCCCTACAATCCGCCTTGCGGCGGCCTGCCTCCCCAGACGGCGCTGATGACGGGCCGGGCCGTGTTCACCGAGGCCTACGCCCTCATCCCGAAGGGGGTGATGCGCGACATCGTCACGAGCGTGCTGCCGTTCTGGGAGGGCACGCGGGCCTGGATGCTGTCGCGGCCCCTGTCGGGTTTCTCCGAGACCTTCGCGCAGTACCTGATGGAGGTGGCGCCCGGCGGCGGCAGCGAACAGCCGGAGCCCGACCCACGCGCCGAGGGCGTGCTGTTCGTGGTGGGCGGCCGCCTCCGCCTCGTCCTCGACGGACAGGTGCATGCCCTGCGCCCCGGCAGCTACGCCTACCTGCCCCCAGGGGCAGCCTGGAGCCTGCACGGCGAAGGGTCCGAGCCGGCGCGCTTCCACTGGATTCGCAAGGCCTATGAGCGCGTCGAGGGCCTCGCGTGCCCGCCGGCCTTCGTCACCCACGAATCCGAGACCGCCCCGGTGGCGATGCCGGGCACCGACGGCGCCTGGGCCACCACCCGCTTCGTCTCGCCCGAGGACGTGCGCCACGACATGCACGTCAACATCGTCACCCTGCGGCCCGGCGCCTCGATTCCGTTCGAGGAGACGCATGTGATGGAGCACGGCCTGTTCGTGCTGGAGGGCAAGGCGGTCTACCGGCTCAACCGCGACTGGGTCGAGGTCGAGGCCGGCGACTTCATGTGGCTGCGCGCCTTCTGCCCGCAGGCCTGCTACGCGGGCGGCCCCGGCCCGTTCCGCTACCTGCTCTACAAGGACGTGAACCGGCACGCTTCGCTCGCGCCGTTCGGAGCCGCCCGGTGAGCGGACGGCAGATCCCGGTCGAGCCGCTGACGCAGGCAGCCTTCGCGCCGTTCGGCACGGTGATCGACAAGGCGGCCGTCGCCCCGCGGCCGATGAATGCCGGCCGGGCCCGCCGCTTCCACGACCTCGCGCAGGTGGCCGTCGCGGGCGCGGACGGGCAGGTGGTGATCGGCTTCGTCGAGGCCGAGCCCTACACCCTGCCGCTCCGCCTGAGCCTCGTCGAGCGCCACCCGCTCGGAGCCCAGGCTTTCATCCCCGTGAACGCCGCGCCGTTCCTCGTCGTCGTCTGCCCGGACGAGGGCGGCAGGCCCGGTCGTCCGCGGGCCTTCCTCACCGCCCCCGGCCAGGGCGTCTGCTACGCGCTCGGCACCTGGCACGGCGTTCTCACACCGCTCGACCACCCCCAGGATTTCTGGGTGATCGACCGGGGCGGCCCAGGGGTGAATCTGGAAGAGCATCCCTTCGACGAGCCCTGGATCATCGCGCAGGCGTGACGGTCTTCGACCGCGCGGGAGGGCAGGCCCGGTCGCGGCACGCCTCGCGGTGCCGGCGATTGGTCGCGCGCGCCGGATCGGATACGTGATCCGAGAGCCGCGCGGGGGCGGTGACGGATCGGGAGGCTCGGGCGTGGTCGGAAGCGAGATCGGGGCCCCGGCGCGCCGACAACGACGCGACGGTGCCCTGCGCCGGGAAGCCGTGCTCGATGCCGGACTGGAGGTCTTCTCGACCGTCGGCCTGCACGGCGCCAGCCTCGACCAGATCGCCCTGCGCGCCGGGCTCTCGAAGACGAACCTGCTCTACTACTTCCGCACCAAGGAAGACCTCTACGTCGCCGTGCTGCGGCGCGTGCTCGATGTCTGGCTCGATCCGCTCCATGCGCTCGACGCGAAATCCGAACCGGCCGAGGCGCTCAAGCGCTACATCCGCTCGAAGATCACGCTGTCGCGGGACGCGCCGCGGGCCTCGCGGCTGTTCTGCCTGGAGATCGTGCAGGGCGCGCCGCTCCTGCGGGCCGAACTCGAAGGTCCCCTGCGGGACTTGGTCGAGGCCAAGGCCGCGGTGCTGCGCGGCTGGATCGCCGACGGGCGCATCGCCCCGCACGATCCCCGCCACCTCGTCTTCGCGATCTGGGCCGTCACCCAGCACTTTGCCGACTTCGCGGTGCAGGTGGAGGCCATCACCGGGCGCGATCTCAGCGACGAGGCCTTCTTCGAGCAGACGGTGGAGAGCACCCAGAGACTGATCCTGGCGAGCCTCGGACTGACCTGATTCGCCTTTCTTCCGTTTCGATACCAGACGACGTCGGCGAGAATCGCACCAAGCGTAAGCAGAAACGGCCCGCCGCGCGGGCATCGCGCGGAGAGTTTGTGCAAACGGTCAAATATCGGCTCTCAGAGTTTGACCAAATGGTCTGATTCGCTACCGTCCAGACCTGTCGCCGGCCCCTCGAAGCGCCGGCCGGACGAGTGAGCGAGGGTTTGTCATGACCCAGGCCAAAGATCACGCCAAAGATCACACGATGAATATCGGCGTCTTCATCCCGATCGGAAACAACGGCTGGCTCCTGTCGGAGAATGCGCCGCAGTACATGCCGAGTTTCGAGCTCAACAAGCAGATCACGCTCAAGGCGGAACAGCACGGTCTCGACTTCGTGCTCTCGATGATCAAGCTGCGCGGCTTCGGCGGCAAGACTGAGTTCTGGGATCACAACCTCGAATCCTTCACGCTGATGGCCGGGCTTGCCGCGGTCACGAGCCGGATCAAGCTCTACGCCACGGCCCCGACCCTGTGCCTGCCGCCGGCGATCGTCGCGCGCATGGCCTCCACCATCGACTCGATCTCGAACGGCCGCTTCGGCCTCAATCTCGTCACCGGCTGGCAGCGGCCGGAATACGCGCAGATGGGCCTGTGGCCCGGCGACGAGTATTTCGGCCGTCGCTACGAGTATCTCTCCGAATACGCGCAGGTTCTGCGCGAGCTGTGGGAGACCGGCCGCAGCGATCTCAAGGGTGAATTCTTCCAGATGGAGGATTGCCGCCTGAGCCCGCGCCCGCAGGCGGAGATGAAGATCATCTGCGCCGGGCAGAGCGCCGCCGGCATGGCCTTCACCGCGACCTATGCCGACTACAATTTCTGCTTCGGCAAGGGGGTCAACACGCCGACCGCCTTCGCCCCGACCGTGGAGCGGCTGGAGGAGGCCAAGGCGAAGACCGGCCGCGATGTGTCCTCCTACGTCCTGTTCATGGTCATCAGCGACGAGACCGACGAGGCGGCCCGCGCCAAGTGGGAGCACTACAAGGCCGGCGCCGACGCCGAGGCGATCGCGTGGCTCGGCCTCCAGGGCGCGGCCGACACCAAGTCCGGCGCCGACACCAACATCCGCCAGATGGCCGATCCGACCTCGGCGGTGAACATCAACATGGGCACCCTGGTCGGCTCCCACGCCACCGTCGCCGCCCTGCTCGACGAGGTGGTGACGGTGCCGGGCACCGGCGGCGTGCTGCTGGTCTTCGACGACTTCCTGAAGGGCCTCGACGATTTCGGCACGAAGATCCAGCCGCTGATGCGCTCGCGCCGACACGTTACGGGCGAGATGCTGGCGGAGGTGGCGTGATGGAGGCCGATGCCCCCGCGGGCTACCGCGATCCGTCCGGCCGCCACGGCGCGGTCACGCTGCCGGCGCGGCCCGAGCCGATCGCCTTCGACGCGGACGCCACCGTGCTCATCGTCGTCGACATGCAGAACGCCTACGCGACCAAGGGCGGCTATCTCGATCTCGCCGGCTTCGACGTCTCGGCGACCGGGCCGGTGATCGAGCGGATCGCCCGGGCCGTGGCGGCGGCCCGCGCGGCCGGCATCCGCGTGGTCTGGTTCCAGAACGGCTGGGACCCGGACTACGTCGAGGCCGGGGGGCCGGGCTCGCCGAACTGGCACAAGTCGAACGCGCTCAAGACCATGCGCCGCCGGCCGGAGATGAACCAGCGGCTCCTGGCCAAGGGCACGTGGGACTACGCCCTCGTCGATGCGCTGAGCCCTGAGCCCGGCGATATCGTCCTGCCCAAGCCCCGCTACAGCGGCTTCTACAACACGCCGCTGGACAGCATGCTGCGGGCGCGCGGCATCCGCACGCTCGTCTTCACCGGCATCGCCACGAATGTCTGCGTGGAATCGACCCTGCGCGACGGCTACCACCGCGAATATTTCGGGATCGTACTCGCCGACGCCACCCATCAGGCCGGCCCGCCCGCCCTGCAGGAAGGCGCGCTGCGCAACATCGAGACCTTCTTCGGCTGGGTGTCGGATGTCGCCGCCTTCGAGGCTGCGCTCAGCTCCGACGAAGCCCGCCGCATCCCCGCCTGACCGGAGACCCCTATGCCCAAGACCGTCGTGATCCCGCCGGGCACCGGCAAGCCGCTCGCGCCCTACGTGCCCGGCACGCTTGCCGACGGCGTGCTCTACGTCTCCGGGACCCTGCCGCTCGATGCGGAGGCGAACGTCGTCCACGAGGGTGATGCCGGCGCGCAGACCCGGCACGTGCTGGAAACGATCAAGGGCGTCGTCGAGGCCGCGGGCGGCTCGATGGACGACGTCACCTTCAACCACATCTTCCTCAAGGATTGGGCCGATTACGGCGCCATCAACGCCGTCTACGCCACGTACTTCCCCGGCGAGAAGCCGGCGCGCTACTGCATCCAGTGCGGGCTGGTGAAGCCGGCCGCACTCGTCGAGATCGCCTCGGTCGCCCATATCGGCAAGCCGGCCTGAGCCGATGGCCGCGCCCGTCCATCACGAAGTGCACGGGCCGGAGGGCGGGCGCAAAGTGCTGCTCTCGCCCGGGCTCGGCGGCTCGGCCCATTACTTCGCGCCGCAAGTGCCGGTGCTGGCCGAGCGCTTCCGGGTCGTCACCTACGATCACCGCGGCACCGGGCGCTCGCCGGGTCCGCTCGAACCGGGCCACGACATCGCGGCCATGGCCCGCGACGTCCTCGACCTGCTCGATCATCTCGGTATCGGCACGGCCGACATCGTCGGTCATGCGCTCGGCGGCCTCATCGCCCTGCAACTCGCCCTCACCCATCCCGAACGGGTCGGGCGGATCGTGGTGATCAACGGCTGGGCGGTGATGGACCCGGCGACGCGCCGCTGCTTTGCCGCTCGCAAGGCGCTGCTCCGGCACGCCGGCCCCGAGGCATTCGTGCGCGCGCAGGCGATCTTCCTCTACCCGGCGCCCTGGCTCTCCAAGAACGCCGCGCGGCTCGCGGACGACGAGGCGCAGGCGCTGGCGCATTTCCCGGGCACGCGGACGGTGCTGGCCCGCATCGGCGCCCTGGAAACCTTCGACGCGACGGCCGCGCTCGGGCGCATCCCGCACGAGACCCTGCTCATGGCCGCGCGCGACGACGTGCTCGTGCCCTTCACCGCCTCGGACGTGCTCGCGGCCGGGCTCCCCAACGCCCGCCTCGATCTCGCGCCCGAGGGCGGCCACGCCCACAGCGTCACCCGCTCCGCATCCTTCAACCGCACGCTCCTCGACTTTCTCGCAAGTCCCTGAAGCGCCCCGACCTCACGAAAGGCCGCCGCCATGACCGAGTCTGAGAGCGCCGCCGTCCCCGTCGATGCGGCCGCCTACCGAGAAGCGATGTCCCGGCTCGCGAGCGCGGTGCATCTGATCACCACCGACGGTCCGGGCGGGCGGGCCGGCTTCACTGCCTCGGCCGTGTGCAGCGTCAGCGACGCGCCGCCGACGCTGCTCGTCTGCATCAACCGCGCCTCCTCCGCCTACGCCGCCCTCACCCAGAACGGGACGCTGTGCGTGAACACCCTCGGCGAGGGCCACGAGACGGTGGCGGGCCTGTTCGGAGGGCGCACGCCCGTGGACGAGCGCTTCGCGGCGGGCACGTGGCGGCGCCTGCGCAGCGGGGCGCCCGCGCTGGCCGACGCCCTCGTCAGCTTCGATTGCCGCATCGTCGGGCGCCACGCCGTCGGCAGCCACGACGTGCTCTACTGCGCGGTCGAGGCCGTCGCCGCTTCGGGGCAGGCCGACGCGCTGCTCTACAGCGAGCGCCGCTACCGCACGCTGCCCCGCGCGCCGCGGAACGGATCCGCCCCGGCCGAGCCGGCGCGCGCCGCCCGCGCCGTCGGAGCCCGGCCCGCCGAAGGGCCGGCTTTGGCCCTCAGAAGCGCCTGAGCCGGCATCGGCGCATCGCATCTCGGACTTCGCGCCGCTCGGCGCGGACGGCACGGAAAATGCTCGATCCGGCGCTGCGACGATGTCCGGCGGCGGGCCCGCCTTCCCCTCCCCTCTTCCCCTGCCCCCTCGGCCTGCCCCCGGCTCCCGGACGCCCGATCGAGAGCCGACCCGAAACCCACGGAACGAAAGCCTGCCATGTCGCGTGCCGGCGCCCTCGCCCTCAAACAGCCGCCCGAGTTCGAGCCACCGGCGCCCCGCGCGGTGCCGGTGGCCCCCGTCATCGCCGCGCGCGGACTGTCGCTGACCTACACCACCGCCGACGGGCCGGTTCACGCGCTTGCCGATGTCGATCTCGCGGTGGCGCCGGGCGAATTCGTCTCCTTCATCGGCCCGTCCGGCTGCGGCAAGACCACGCTGCTGCGCTGCGTCGCCGATCTCGAACAGCCGACCGGCGGCGAACTCACCGTCAACGGCGTCGGCGCCGAGGCGGCGCGGCTGCGGCGCGACTACGGCTTCGTGTTCCAGGCGCCGGCGCTCTATCCCTGGCGGACCATCGCCCGCAACGTCGCCCTGCCGCTCGAGATCTTCGGCGTGCCGCGCGCCGAGCGGCGGGAGCGCGTGGCGCACTTCCTCGACCTCGTCCAGCTCACCGGCTTTGCCAACAAGTTCCCCTGGCAGCTCTCCGGCGGCATGCAGCAGCGGGCCTCGATCGCCCGCGCCCTCTGCTTCGATCCGAAGTTGCTCTTGATGGACGAGCCCTTCGGGGCGCTGGACGAGATCGTGCGCGACCACCTCAACGCGCAGCTCCTCGCGCTGTGGCGCAAGACCGCCAAGACGGTCCTGTTCGTCACCCACTCGATCCCCGAGGCGGTCTACCTCTCGACCCGCGTCGTGGTGATGTCGCCGCGCCCGGGGCGGATCATCGACATCGTCGATTGCACCGCGCTCGGGCGGGAGCGTCCGCTGGAAATCCGCGAGACGCCCGAGTTCCTGCGCCTCGGCCAGCGGGTGCGCGAGGGTCTGCGCGCCGGTCACGCCTATGACGCGTAAGGCGGCGTCCTTTCCCCGCGGCCGGGCGCTGCCGGTGGCCGGCGTCGTGCTGGCGCTTCTCGCTGGCTGGTACCTCGCCGCCCTGCTCGGCAACTGGAACGGCGCCGCGGACGCGCTGGTGCGGGCCGGCGCGGCGCCGGACGCTGCGGGCATCGCTGCGGCGACGATGGCGCAGGAACGGCCAGTCGTGCCGGCACCGCATCAGGTGGTCTCAGAACTGTCGCGCAGCGTCCTCGGCGTGCCGCTGAGTTCGAAGCGCAGCCTCGTCTATCACGCCTGGGTCACCCTCTCGGCGACGCTCACCGGCTTCGCCCTCGGCTCGCTGCTCGGCATCGCGCTCGCGATCGCGATCGTGCACCTGCGCAGCGTCGAGGCGAGCCTGATGCCCTGGATCGTCGCCTCGCAGACCGTGCCGATCCTGGCCGTGGCGCCGATCATCATCGTGGCGCTCGGCGCGGCCGGCCTGACCGGCCTTCTGCCGAAGGCGGTGATCGCGGCCTATCTCTGCTTCTTCCCCGTCACGGTCGGCATGGTGAAGGGGCTGAACGCCCCCGACCGGATCCAGCGCGACTTGATGCGGACCTACTCGGCCTCGCGCGGGCAGATCCTGGCGCGGCTGCGCTGGCCGGCCGCCCTGCCCTACCTGTTCGCGAGCCTGAAGATCGCGGTGGCGGCGAGCCTCGTCGGCACCATCGTCGCCGAATTGCCGACCGGGGCGCAGGCCGGGCTCGGGGCGCGGCTGCTCGCCGGCTCCTATTACGGCCAGACGATCCAGATCTGGGCGGCCCTGTTCGCGGCGGCGGCGCTCTCGGCGCTCCTCGTCCAGGGGATCGGCCTTGCGGAACGTGCGAGCGCCCGCGCCCTCGGCGCCCGGCCCGCGGGGAGTGCCCGATGACGCGTCGCGCCACACGGATCGGCCTGCTCACGCCCGCCGCGCTGATCGGCGGGGCAGCACTCGCCATCGCCGCCCACCGGCCCGGCCTAGCCGGCGCGGCGGGGCCGGGCTTCTGGCTCGCCGCCTTCCTGATCTGGCTCGCCGCCACGCTGGCCGCGCGCGACCTCGCCGCCCTGGAGCCGGGCCATGCGGCGGGCCGCCGCCTCGTGCGGCTGGCCGTGCCGCTGCTGTTCGGCGTCCTCGTGCTGGTGCTGTGGGAAGTCGTCGTGGTGGGTGCGGGGGTGCCCGCCGTGCTGATGCCACCGCCCTCCGCCGTCGCCGAGCGCTTCGCCACGGCGCTGCCCGTCCTCGGGGCGGATCTCGTCCAGACCTGCCTGAAATCGGCCCTGCCGGGCTACGCCATCGGCTGCCTGTCGGGCCTCGGCGTTGCGATCCTGGCCGACCGGCTGCCCGTGCTCGGGCGCGGCCTCCTGCCGGTGGCGAACGTCGCCTCCGCGCTCCCCATCGTCGGCATCGCCCCGATCATGGTGATGTGGTTCGGCTTCGACTGGCCGTCGAAGGCGGCGGTGGTCGCCGTGATGACCTTCTTCCCGATGCTGGTGCAGGCCGGCGCCGGCCTCGCCGCCACGGGTTCGATCGAGCGCGACCTGATGCGCACCTACGCGGCGGGCTATGCGCGCACGCTCCTGAGCCTGCGCCTGCCCATGGCCCTGCCCTTCCTGTTCACCGCCCTGAAGGTCAACGCGACGCTGGCGCTGATCGGGGCGATCGTGGCCGAGTTCTTCGGCACGCCCATCGTCGGCATGGGCTTCCGCATCTCGATCGAGGCGGCGCGGCTCTCCCTCGACATGGTCTGGGCCGAGATCGTGCTGGCGGCCCTGGCGGGCTCGGCCTTCTACGGCCTCATCGCCCTGGCCGAGCGCGCCGCGACCGGCTGGCACCCATCGGTGCGCGCCGGCTGAGGGCGGGGTCCGCCCGCATCCGTTCGAAAAAACCACGGCCGAAGGTCGCAGGGGAAAGTCCCGAAGGGGACAGCTTGAAGGAGGCTGAGATGGCGGGGAAAACGGCGGGGAAAACGATGAGAGCGCTCCTCTGCGCCGGGGCGGCGCTGCTCGGGCTCGCCGCGGGCGGCGCGCGGGCGGCGGAGAAGGTGACGCTCCAGCTCAAATGGGTGCCCCAGGCACAGTTTGCCGGCTACTACGTCGCGCAGGCCAAGGGCTTCTACAAGGAGGCCGGCCTCGACGTGACGATCAAGCCGGGCGGGCCCGACGTGGCCCCGCCCCAGGTCATCGCGGGCGGTGGCGCCGACGTCGTCGTCGATTGGATGCCCTCGGCGCTCGCCTCGCGCGAGAAGGGCGTGCCGCTCGTCAACATCGCGCAGCCGTTCAAGAAATCGGGCCTGATGCTGACCTGCCGGGCGGATACTGGCATCAAGTCGCCCGCCGACCTGAAGGGTCGCACGCTCGGCGTCTGGTATGCCGGCAACGAGTACCCGTTCCTGGCCTGGATGGCCAAGCTCGGCCTCAAGACCGACGGCTCGCCCGGCGGCGTGACGGTGCTGAAGCAGGGCTTCAACGTTGATCCGTTGATCCAACGCCAAGCCGACTGCGTCTCGACCATGAGCTACAACGAGTATTGGCAGGTGATCGATGCCGGCTTCAAGCCGGAGCAGCTCGTCGTCTTCCGCTACGAGGACCAGGGCGTCGCCGCGCTCGAAGACGGGCTCTACGCCCTCGAATCGAAGCTGAAGGACAAGGCCTTCGTCGCCCGGCTGGCGAAGTTCGTGGCGGCCTCCGAGAAGGGCTGGGCCTATGCCGCCGCGCATCCGGACGAGGCGGCCGAGATCGTGCTGGAGAACGACGCCAGCGGCGCCCAGACCGAGACGCACCAGAAGCGGATGATGCGCGAGATCGCCAAGCTGCTCGACACCTCCGGCGGCCGGCTCGACCCCGCCGATTACGAGCGCACCGTCGCGATCCTGCTCGCCGGCGGCACCGACCAGCCCGTCATCACCCGCAAGCCCGAGGGGGCCTGGACGCATGCGGTGACCGCAACCCTGGGGCAGTAGGCGCAAAGCTGTGGTTGCCAATGGGCCTCCTCTCCCCGCTTGCGGGGAGAGGGCCACGTCTCCCCCTTGTCGGGGAGCGTGGCGAGCCGGCAGGCGATGGTGAGGGGGCGATTCAGGCAAAGCCTCATCCTGACCCGCCCCCTCACCGCCGCTTCGGCTGCGCCTCCGCTTCCTGTCTGCACGACGGGGTGCAGACAGGCCTCTCCCCGCTTGCGGGAAGAGGGGAATCCCGCGGACCCGGAAATGACCATCCGGAAACCGTGTAAGCTCCGGCTTCCGCCGTTGGATAGGAACTTACGAGCCGGCTTCCGATGGATCTCGACACGATCACCGCCGTCCTGAGACCGGCGCGCCTCGACGAGTTGCCCCCCTGGCGCGAGGGCGATGCCTGGCTCGCGGGCGGGACATGGCTGTTCTCCGAGCCGCAGCCCGCCCTGGCCCGGCTGATCGACCTGTCCGCCCTCGGATGGCCGGCGGCCGAGCTGTCCGAGGCCGGCCTTCGCCTGTCGGCGACCGGCACCATCGCCGAACTCGACCGGCTCGCCCTGCCGCGGGACTGGATCGCGGCTCCGCTCGTCGGGCAATGCTGCCGGGCGCTGCTCGGCTCGTTCAAGATCTGGAACCGGGCGAGCGTCGGCGGCAACCTCTGCATGGCCCTGCCCGCCGGCCCGATGATTGCGCTGACCGCGGCGCTCGACGGCACCTGCCTGCTGCGCCGGCCCGATGGCGGCGAGCGGCGCCTGCCCGTCACAGCGTTCATCCTCGGGCCGCAGCGCACGGCGCTGGCCCCCGGCGAGATCCTGCGCGGCATCGATATTCCGGCTTCCGCGCTGCGGCGGCGCACGGCCTTCCGGCGCATCGCCCTCTCCCGCGAGGGCCGCTCCGGCGCGCTGGTGATCGGGACGCGCGACCGGACCGGCGCCTTCGCGCTGACCGTGACCGCCTCGACGCCGCGCCCGGTCCAGCTCCCTTTCGAAAACCTGCCCACGGCGGCGGCCCTGCAGCAGGCGATCGCGGCGGCGATCCCCGAGGACGGCTGGTACGACGACGTCCATGGCGCGCCGGATTGGCGCCGGCACGTCACCGGGCGGCTCGCCGAAGAGATCCGGGAGGAACTCGCCCAATGAGGCTCACCGTCAACGGCCAGGTCCAGGAGGCCGCAGCCCGGCCCGGCCAGTGCCTGCGCACGCTGCTGCGGGATCTCGGCTGGTTCGGGGTGAAGAAGGGCTGCGACGCGGGCGATTGCGGCGCCTGCACCGTCCATCTCGACGGCGAGCCGGTCCATTCCTGCCTCATGCCCGCCTTCCAGGCGGAGGGGCGCGGCGTCACCACGATCGAAGGGCTCGCGGGCCCTTGCGCGCCCGGTGACGCGGCGCCCGAAGATCTCCACCCGATGCAGGACGCGTTCTGCGCCGCGCAGGGCTTCCAGTGCGGCTTCTGCACGCCGGGCATGATCATGACGGCGGCCGCCCTCGACCAGGGCCAGCGGCAGGATCTCGGCACGGCGCTCAAGGGCAATCTCTGCCGCTGCACCGGCTACCGGGCGATCCGCGACGCGGTGGCCGGCCTCGTGCATGTCGATGCGGGCGGCGATGGCAACCCGGTCGGCCGCAGCCTGCCGGCTCCGGCGAGCCGCGCGCTCGTCTCCGGCCGGGCTGCCTACACCTTCGACACCGCCGTGCCGGGTCTGCTGCATCTGAAGGTGCTGCGCGCGCCCCACGCCCATGCCCGCATCTGCAGCATCGACCGGGCGGCGGCGCTGGCGGTGCCCGGCGTGGTCGCGGTGCTCACCCACGAGGACGCGCCGCGCCACCGCTTCTCGACCGGGCGGCACGAGAACCCTTTCGATGACGCCGCCGACACCGGCGTGCTCGATTCCGTGATCCGCTTCCACGGCCAGCGCGTCGCGGCGGTGGTCGCCGAGAGCGCCGCGGCGGCGGCCATGGGCGTGCGGGCGCTGCGGGTGGATTACGACGTGCGGCCCGCCGTGTTCGATCCGGAGGCGGCCCTGCACCCGGACGCGCCCCTCGTCCACGATCCCGCCGACCGCGACCCGCCGCGGCCCGGCGACGATGCGCCACCGCTCCTCGCCCACCCGAACCTCGCTGCCGAGGCGCACGGGGCGATCGGCGATGTCGAGGCGGGCTTCGGCCAAGCCGACCATATCCACGAGGCGGAATACGTCTCGCAGCGGGTGCAGCACGTGCATCTCGAAACGCATGGCGCGCTCGGCTGGCTCGATGCGGACGGGCGGCTGACCCTGCGCTCCTCGACGCAGGTGCCCTTCCTGACCCGCGACGCCCTGTGCCGCCTGTTCGATCTCGACCGGGATCGGGTGCGCGTGCTCTGCGGCCGGGTCGGCGGCGGCTTCGGCGGCAAGCAGGAGATGCTGACCGAGGATCTCGTGGCGCTCGCCGTGCTGCGGACCGGCCGCCCGGTCTCCTACGAGATGACCCGCGAGGAGAACTTTTGCGCGGCGACGACGCGCCATCCGATGCGGGTGCGGGTTAAGGTCGGCGCGCGGGCCGACGGGCGCCTCACCGCGCTTTCGCTGAAAGTGCTCTCGAACACCGGCGCCTACGGCAACCATGCCGGCGGCGTGCTGCACCACGGCTGCAACGAGAGCATCGCCGCCTATGCCTGCCCGAACAAGCGGGTGGAGGGCTACGCCGTCTACACTCATACCCTGCCGGCCGGGGCCTTTCGCGGCTACGGCCTGAGCCAGACGATCTTCGCCGTGGAATCGGCGCTGGACGAACTCGCCCGCGATCTCGGGATCGACCCGTTCGCGATGCGCCGCCTCAACGCGGTGCGGCCCGGCGACCCGATGGTGTCGACGAGCCTGGAGCCGCACGACGTGATCTACGGCTCCTACGGGCTCGACCAGTGTCTCGACCGCGCCCAGGCCGCCCTGGCGGATGGCAGCGGCGAGGCGGCGCCGGGGCCGGACTGGCGCGTCGGCGAGGGTATGGCGATGGCGATGATCGATACGATCCCGCCGCGCGGCCACGTCGCCCATGCCCGCATCCGCCTCGAACCGGACGGGAGCTACGCCCTCGCGGTCGGCACCGCCGAGTTCGGCAACGGGACCAGCACCGTGCACGGGCAGATCGCCGCCGAGGTGCTCGGCACCACGCCCGAGCGCATCCGCCTGATCCAGGCCGACACCGATGCTGTCCGGCACGATACCGGCGCCTACGGCAGCACGGGCACCGTGGTCGCCGGACAGGCGAATTTCCGCGCGGCCACGGCACTCGCCGATCAGCTTCGCGCGGCCGCCGCCGAGCGGTCCGGCGTTGGTGCGGACGCGTGCCGCCTGACCCGCGACGGCGTCGCGACGCCCACCGGCCTCGTCTCCCTGACCACCCTCGCGCAAGGGGCCATCTTCGAAGCCGAGGGCGAGGCCGACGGGACGCCGCGCTCGGTCGCCTTCAACGTTCAGGCCTTTCGCGTCGCCGTCCATCCGCAGACCGGCGAGATCCGCATCCTCAAGAGCATTCAGGCGGCGGATGCCGGCCGGGTCATCAACCCGATGCAGTGCCGCGGGCAGATCGAGGGCGGGGTGGCGCAGGCGCTCGGCGCGGCCCTGCATGAGGATTATCGCTTCGACGAAACGGGCGCGGTCGTCACGCGGACCTTGCGCAACTACCACATCCCGGCGATGGCCGACGTGCCGGTCACCGAGGTTCTGTTCGCCGACACCCACGACACGGTCGGTCCACTGGGCGCGAAATCGATGAGCGAGGCGCCCTACAACCCCGTCGCCGCCGCCTTGGGCAACGCGATCCGCGACGCCACCGGCGTGCGGCTGACCGCGACGCCGTTCGCCCCCGACCGGATCTTTCGACAGGTCATGGCGGCGCAAGAGAACGAGGAACAGGAGACGGCGGAGGCATGACGGCGGCACCGGCCCGGATGCGGGCGATCCGCGGACAGGCGGTGAGCCTGACCGGCAACCCCTTCCTGAGCGAGGGCTGCCTCCAGCACGTGGCCGACGCGCTGATCCTGATCGAGGACGGGCGCATCACCGCCTTCGGCGACTTCTCCGACCTGTCGGATCAGATCCCGGCGGGCGTGGCGGTGACCGTCTACGAGAACGCCTTGATCCTGCCCGGCCTGATCGACACCCACGTCCATTATCCGCAATTGCAGATGATCGCCTCCTACGGCGAGCAGCTGCTGGCCTGGCTCGAGAAGTACACCTTCCCCGCCGAGTTGCAGTTCGCGGATCAGGCCCATGCCGAGCGGGTGGCCAAACTGTTCTTCCGCGAGATCCTGGGGGCGGGCACCACCACGGCGGTGGTCTATTGCACGGTCCATCCCGGCTCGGTCGATGCGTTCTTCGCCGAGTCGGCCCGCTTCAACACCCGGATGATCGCCGGCAAGGTCCTGATGGACCGCAACGCCCCCGCCGGGCTCCTCGACACGGCCCAGCGCGGCTACGACGAGAGCAAGGCCCTGATCGACCGCTGGCACGGGCGCGGGCGCCAGCATTACTGCGTCACCCCGCGCTTTGCCCCCTCCTGCACGCAGGCCCAGCTCGACGCCGCCGGCGCGCTGATGCGGGAGCACGACGACCTCTTCCTCCAGACGCATCTGTGCGAGAACACCGACGAGATCGCCTGGGTGCGCGAGCTGTTCCCCGACCGGGCGAGCTACCTCGACGTCTACGTGCAGTCCGGCCTCGTCGGCCCGCGCACGGTGCTGGGCCACGCGATCCACCTGTCGGAGGAGGATTTCTGCACCTGCCACGCCAGCGGGGCGGCGATCGCCCATTGCCCGACCTCGAACGGCTTTCTCGGCAGCGGCCTGTTCCGGCTGTTCGACGCCCTCGATCCGCGCCGACCGGTGCGGGTCGGGCTCGGCACCGACGTCGGCGCCGGCACGACCCTGTCGCTGCTCAAGACGCTCGGCGAATCCTACAAGGTCGCGGCTTTGCGCGGCACCCGGCTCGACGCGGTCCGGGCGTTCTGGCTCGCGACGCTGGGCGGCGCCGAGGCGCTGCGGCTGGACGACCGGATCGGGCGGATCGCGCCGGGACACGACGCGGATCTCTGCGTGCTCGACCTCGCCGCGACGCCGCTCCTGGGCTTCCGCACCGGCACCTGCTCCAGCATCGAGGAGTTGCTGTTCGTGCTGTTGACGCTCGGCGACCACCGCACGGTGCGCGCGACCTGGGTGGCGGGCGAGCCGGTCTACGACAACCGGCGCGCAGGCGACCCGCTGGTCTATCCGGAGACGGAAGGGGCCACAGGTCTCAGCGCCTGAACCTCTTCGCCGGTCAGGCCGCCCGCGCCGCCGCCTCGCGCTCCGCCTGCTCGACCAAGCGGCGGATCAGCCAGCGCCCGGCCGGTCCCGGGGGATGGTCGGTGCGGTAGATCACGGTGAGCGGCAGCCGACGGCGCCGGACCTCCGGCAGGCTCAGCTCGACGAGGCGGCCGGCGGCGATGTCCGCCTCGACCATGTGCGCGGGCATGCTGCCCCAGCCGATCCCGGCGAGCAGCAGGGTGTGCTTGGTGCTCAGATCCGACAGCCGCCACGTGCGGCTGGCGACCACGCCGAATTCCTGGTCCTGTGACAGCGGCGAGCGGTCGGTGATGACGAGCTGGACATGCTCGCGCGCCGCCCCCGGTACTCGTCCGTCCGCCCCGGCGAGGGGATGGTTCGGCGCGGCCACGGGCAGCATCTCGACCTCGCCCACGGAGATCAGTTCGAGCGGATCGCTGTCGCGGGTCCACAATTCCACGGTGATCCCGAGATCGGCCCGGCCATCGGTGACGAATTGCTGCGCCGCCCCGAGCGCCTCGACATTGAGGCGCAGGGACACGGCCGGGAAGGCGGCCTGGAACGCGGTGAGCGCATCGACGAGCCGGGCGCCGGGCATCAGCACGCTCGACACGAAGCCGAGTTCAGCTTCCAAGCCGCCGAGCAGGCCGCTCACCTTGGCCCGCAGCGCGTCGATGCCGTGGGCGACGGTGCGGGCCTCCGCCAGCACGGCCCGGCCGCCTTCGGTGAGCTGAGGCCGGCGCGTCGCCTCGCGGTCGAACAGGGACAGGCCGAGCTGAAGCTCCAGATTGGCGATCGTGTAGCTGACCACCGAGGTCGCGCGGTTCAGCTGGCGCCCGGCCGCGGCGAAGCTGCCGGTCTCCACCACGGTGAGGAAGACCCGGAGCTGGTCGAGTGTTGGCGTCCCCGGTCCCTGCATGCGCTCTGCCCCCAGCCCGGCGTCCCGCCGCGGCGAGACCCCCGACAAGCAAGCGCGAAGCCGCGGCCGAAAACGACCGAAGCCGGCCCTTGAAACAGGACCGGCTTCGGGAGGCGCGGATTCGGGACCGGTCTTCCGCCAGGGTCTCCCGGCGGGCGGGCGCTTCGCTCGGGGCGCTCCTTAGCGCGCGTGATGCGTCCGCCGCACCGAGCCGGTGGTCAGGTCGGCGCCCGCCGGCAGGGTTCCGAAGCGGGTGTCGTGGGCCGTGGGGCGCTGCACGGCGCTGACGTCATCGGCGAGGCCGCCCGGGGCGGTGACGGCGGGGATGCCGGCCGGGGCATTGTAGCTCTGGGCCGAGGCGGCGGTGGTGAGGGCGAGGGCGAGAACGGAAGCGGTGAGGATGCGGGTCATGGGATACTCCATCGGTGGGTGGCGGGCGGTTCGTCCGTCATCTGATGGAGTGAAGATGGACCTGCGCAAGCTTTCCGAAAACTGGAATAAGATCGAACGAAACGTTCGAGAAAGTTGAAAAGCTGAAGCTGAGTCTCCGACCCTGGCGAGGCTGACCCCGTTCGAAACCGAGCGAAGGGGCCAAGGAAAAGGGCCGGCCGCGTCGATGCGCGGCCGGCCCTTGGGACCGTCGAAACGGAGGTCGTCAGACCGTCCGGATGGGTCAGCGCCCGTGGACGGTGCGAGCGCCCCGCACGGTGGAGCCGGTGGTGTAGACGCCATCGACGGACACAGTGCCGTGGCGGCCGTCACGATCCAGGTAGCGCTCGACATTGCCCGGACCGGCGATGCCGACGAGGCCGCCCGGGGCGGTGACGGCGGGGATGCCGGCCGGGGCGTTGTAGCTCTGGGCCGAAGCGGCGGTGGTGAGGGCGAGGCCGAGGATCGCGCCTGCTGCAATGCGTGAGATCATGTCGTCAATCTCCGAGACTGGATTCGGCGTCGCGATCAAACCAACCGACGCCGCATGTCCCAGAAACTGAGCATCTATGCCTCGCAAAACAACATGATCTGCTTTGGTCCTGTGCACATAGATACGGCACAGCCAAGACGAGGGCTCGGAGTGCTTCGGCGCCCAAAGCTGAAAACACCAACTATCACTTGGTGTTAGCGCAAAATTGCAGATTTTTTTGACAGGGTCGGGGTTCTGGCACGCCTCTTTCGCGGCGCGTGCTGTTGCGCACCCATCCCCCCGTACCGCGCCCGGCTACCAGGGGGCGGCCTCACCGGTCAGGGCTTCGTAGGGCGGCAGCCGCGCCGCGACGGGCCGGCCCGCGACCACGATGATTCGGTCCGCATGCGGCCGCGCGACGACCTCGTTGAGGCTGCGTGCGGGCAGCAGCATCAGGTCGGCGGGGGCGCCCTCGCGGATCGTGCCGGCATGGGGAAGTCCCATCATCGCCCCCGGCACCGGCCCGGCGAGCGCGGGCGCGCCGGCCAGCGGATGATCGAGATGGAGGATGCGCACCGACGCCCGGAATGTGTCGAGCATGTCGTGGTCGCCGTAGGCGTAGAAGGCGTCGCGGCAATTGTCGCCCGCGACCATCACGGGCACGCCGGCTGCCATCAGTTCCTGGACCGGGGCGACGCCGCGCCAGCGCGGGGTGCGCCCCCGCTGCCGGTCCTGAAGGTACATGTTGACGGTCGGCAGCGTGACGATGCGGATTCCCGCCTGTGCGACCCGCGCGATCGTGGCCGAAGCCTGCGCCTCGGGCTGGAGCGCGAGGCTGCCGCAATGCCCGCAGGTGACGCGGCCCTCGTAGCCGTGGCGCAGGGTCGCCCGCGCGACCGCGTCGAGGGAGGCCGCCGCGGGATCGCCGGTCTCGTCGACATGGAGGTCCACATCGAGGTTGCGCGCGCGGGCGAGGCCGAACAGGCGGTCGAGCAGGGCGTCGATCTCGGCCAGCGCCCCGCCATGCAGGCCGCCGGTCGGCCGGGTCACGCCGCCGATCAGCCCGTCCGAATCGGCGATCAGGTCGGCGAGGCGGCGCCCGTAATCGGTGGCGTAGGCGTCGATCGGGGTCAGGCCGACGCCCTGGAGCGCGATCCGCCCGGCCCAGGCCGCCCGCATCTCCCGGAACACCGCCCAGGTCGTCGCGGCCTGGTCGCGCAGCGCGCCCTCCCCGCTCTCCTGACTGTCGAGATGCGTGCGGATCGCGCCCGTGCCGTGCGCGAAGGCGCAGGCGAGGCCGAAGGTCATGCGGCAGCGCAGATCCTCCGCGTCCCAGTGGCGGGTGCGGTCGGCCGTGGTGGCGTCGCGGGCGCCGGGAAAGTCGCCGGCCGGATTGGGCGTGCGGGCGACGGTGTGGCCCTTGTCGAGATGGGTGTGCGCATCGACGAGGCGCGGCCAGACCTGCCGCCCGGCGAGATCGGCGGCGGGCAGCGTATCCGGCGAGGCGTCCGGCGTCCCCCCGGCCGGCAGGAGACGGGCGACGACGCCGTCCGCGACGACGATGTCGAGGAGCGCGCAGCCGTCCCCGTCGAGTGTCGCGCCGGCCGGCACGCCGCCCGTCAGGAAGGCTCCGGGCACGCGCGCGTTGCGCAGGCGGTAGGCGCGGGCCTCGGGCAGGAATGGCGGCTCGGACATGGTTCAACCCTTCGCGGAAAGCGCGGTCGGCAAGGGGGAAAGGGATGGCGGGAAAGGGACGGCTTGCGCCGGATGGGATCAGTCCGGAACGCTCTGGCGCTCGAACTCGGCCTGGATCCGGGCCGCCAGGAGGTGGGCGGGCCCGTCGAGCGCGGAGCGGGCGCGCTGCATCAGCGACGCCCGCTGGATGATCGCGCTGGCATCCGAGATCGGCGTGAAGGCCAGCACGCCGCGGCGGATCTCCTCGCCGACATCCGAGAGGTTGACGAAGGTGATGTGCGGGGCCGTCTGGGCGAGGCGCTTCATCAGCTCGATGGAGTTCGTCTCGACCACGGGCGTGAAGCTCGTGCCCTCGGGCACGAGGAGTTCGAGCACGTCGCGCAGGGTCATCGAGCGGTCGGCGACGACGAGGGGATATTCGAGACAATCGGCCATGCGCACCTGATAGCGGCCGTTGAGGGGATGGTCGGGCGCCATCACCGCACCGAGACGGTGCTCGAACTCGGCGATGCAGCGCATGCGCGGATCGGGTGGGAGCCGGTAGGCCAAGGCGAGGTCGGCCTCGCCCGCGAGCAGGGCGGCGGCGATCTGATCGACCGGCAGGACCAGAACCTTGACGACGATGCGGGGATGGGTCTCGCGGAAGGTGCGGATCACCCCCGGCAGCACCCCGGCGGCGATGCTCGCCATCGTCGCCACCGTCACCTCGCCGCGGGTCAGGCCCTTGAGTGAGGCGACCTGCGCCAGCATGCGCTCGTGGCCGTTCAGCGTGTCGCGCACGTGCCGCACCAGCACCTCGCCTGCCGCGGTGAGGCGTAGGCCCCGCGGCAGCCGCTCGAACAGCGGCGTGCCCATCTCCTCCTCCAGCGAGAGGATCTGACGGTTGACGGCACTCGACGCGACGTTGAGGCGCGTCGCCGCCCGGCGGATCGAGCCGCTGCGGGCCACCTCGTCGAGGTAGCCCAGCAGGCGATGATGCAGCATGGGGTGCGGCCTCCGCCCGCGTCCCGTCGCGCACCCTCGGCGCAACGCGTCGGCGGCGTTCTGCAGGGAGCTTGCCAACTCCCCTTGCCCAGGCGAGCGCGGACCGTGCCTCGGGCAGGCCGGGATGCGGCGGCGCCGAACGCTTCACCAAGCGCACAGCCATGCGGCAGCGTGCGAATTCTGCGAGCGCTGCGCGCGGAAAACGATGCTTTTCCTGCAGCACTGCTTCCGCTTCCCTGGTGTCGGGCAGCCTGGGCAGGTCCGACGCGGCACGGTCCATGCGTCGAGAGACCGATCCCGGGCAACGCGGCGGGGGACCATCACCGATGCGGTCGATCCGATTCGATACGGGGGCCTCCGCCCTCCTGGCGGTCACCTTAGGGCTGGCGATGGCCGGGCCCGCCCAGGCAGCGGACAAGGTAGTCTTCCTGACGAGCTGGTACGCCCAGGCCGAGCACGGCGGCTTCTATCAGGCCAAGGCCACCGGCCTCTACGAGAAGGCCGGGCTCGACGTCGAGATCCGCATGGGGGGGCCGCAGGTCAACGGGCTGCAGCTCCTGCTCGCGGGCGAGGCCGACGCGATCATGGGCTACGACATCCAGGTGCTCCAGGCGGTCGAGAAGGGCCTGCCCGTGGTCACCGTGGCGGCCTCGTTCCAGTACGACCTCCAGGGGATGATGACCCACGACGACGTCACCTCGCTGGCGGGTATCAAGGACAGGGCGATCCTCGTCTCCTCCGCCGGCATGACGGCGTGGTGGCCCTGGCTGAAGAAGAAATACACGCTCTCGGACGCCCAGGTGCGGGCCTATACCTTCAACCTGCAGCCCTTCTTCGCCGACAAGAACGTCGTGCAGCAGGCCTATCCTTCCTCGGAGCCGTTCCAGGCGCAGGAGAAGGGCGTTCCGGTCAACTTCCATCTCTTCGCCAAGGACGGTTATCCGCCCTACGGCACCACGATCGTGACGACGCGCAAGCTCGCCGAGGGCAAGCCGGAGGCGATGCGCCGGTTCGTGGCCGCCTCCATGGAAGGCTGGAAGAGCTACATGGAGAACCCGGCTCCCGCCAACGTGCTGATCAAGGCGGCCAACCCGAAGATGAGCGACGGCCAGATCGCCTTCGGCATCACCCGGCTGAAGGCGCTCAAGGTGCTGGGCGGCGAGGAGAACGTCCCCATCGGCACCATGACGGAGGCTCGCTGGAAGGCATCCTACGACTACCTCGTCGAGGCGGGGCTGCTCAAAGCCTCCACGGACTGGAAGCGGGCCTTCAGCCTCGATTTCATGCCCGTCCTCTCGGCAAAAGCCGAGTGAGCCGCGCGATGGCGGCGTTCGCTCAAGCCAACCCACTGGCCAGCCCAATGGCCAGCCCGCTTCCGGCCTATCCGCGGCCGGCCGAGGCGGCCGCGCCGGCCTCGGAGCGGCTGACACGGCCCGCCGCGAACGCGGCGCCGGCCATCGAGATCCTCTCGGCCGAGAAGGTGTTCGCCGACGGCACCCGCGGGCTCGCCCCGGTCGACCTGACGGTGCGCGAGGGCGAGTTCCTGTCGCTGATCGGCCCGTCTGGCTGCGGCAAGAGCACCCTGCTCTCGCTCGTGGCCAATCTCAGCGAGCCCAGCGACGGGCGCCTGCTGTGGTGGCGCGGCGGCTTCAACGGTGTCGGCGCGGAGGGGCGGCGGATGTCGGTGGTGTTCCAGGACGCCACGCTGATGCCGTGGCTACGCATCGCCGCCAATGTGCGCCTGCCGCTCGACCTCGCGGGCGTGAAGAAAACGGAGGCTGCCCCCCGGGTCCAGGCCGCGCTCGATCTGGTCGGCCTCGGCGAGAAGGGTCGGAGCTATCCGCGCCAGCTCTCCGGCGGCATGCGCATGCGCGCGGCCATCGCCCGCGGTCTCGTCACCGAGCCGAACCTCCTGCTGATGGACGAGCCGTTCGGCGCGTTGGACGAGTTCACCCGCAACAAGCTCGACGCCGACCTCGTGGACCTCTGGTGGCGGCGCTCGCTCACCGTGCTGTTCGTGACCCACTCGATCTATGAGGCGGTGTTTCTGTCCACCCGCATCGTCGTGATGGCGGCGCGTCCGGGGCGGATCTTCTCCGAGCTGACCATCGACGAGCCACATCCCCGCGGCGACGCTTTCCGGCGCTCCCCGCGCTTCGCCGAATATTGCCAGCGTCTCTCGGCGCTGCTGACCGAGGCGTCGCTGGCGAGCGATCCGGCCAGCGCGGAGGCGCGGGCATGAGAGGTCCGCTGATCCAAGACCCCCGCGTCCAGGCGGCGCTGCCGCCCCTCCTCGTCGGGATTGCGGTGCTGAGCCTGTGGGAGGCCGCCTGCCGCGGCTTCGCGGTTCCCGAGTACCTGTTCCCGGCCCCTTCCGTGATCGCCGCCTCCCTCCTCCAGAACGGTCCGGACCTGCTGCGGGCCCTGTGGAGCACGATGCGGGTGACGCTGATCGCCTTCGCGCTCTCGACCGTGCTCGGCACGCTCGTCGCCTTCCTGTTCGTGCAGAGCCGCTTCATCGAGCGCGGCTTCTTCCCCTACGCGGTGATGCTTCAGGTGACGCCCGTGGTGGCGGTGGCCCCGCTCATCATCATCCTCGTGCGCGACACGCAGGTCGCGCTGGTGATCTGCGCCACCATCATCGCGATCTTCCCCATGATCTCGAACACCACGGTCGGCCTGCGCAGCGTCGATCCGGGCCTCGTCAACCTGATGCGGGTCTACCGCGCGAGCCGCCTTCAGACGCTGCTGCGCCTGCGCATCCCGAGCGCGCTCGGCTACTTCTTCGCGGGCCTGCGCATCTCCTCCGGCCTCGCCCTGATCGGCGCGGTGGTGGCGGAGTTCGTGGCCGGAACCGGGGGCCGCAGCGCCGGCCTCGCCTACGAGATCCTTCAGGCCGGCTTCCAGCTCGACATCCCGCGGATGTTCGCCGCGCTCTCGCTGATCACCGCCGCCGGCATCCTGCTGTTCCTCGCCATGAGCGGCCTGAGCCGCCTCGCGCTCGGTTCCTGGGGCGATCCCGAGCGCCCCTGAACCACCGCACGTCCCTCGACACCATGCCGGAGGGCTTCACGCCGGGCATCACCACGGAGAGCGTCCATGCTGACGACCCGCCAGAAGCTGTGGCGCCATTACTGGTACGCGACCTTGCGCCTGTCCGACCTCGCCGACGGCCCCAAGCCCTTCACCCTGATGGGCGAGCGGATCGTGCTGTTCCTCGACGGCGAGGGCGAGCCCGCCGCGATGATGGACCGCTGCTGCCACCGCACCGCCCGGCTCTCCAAGGGCTGGTGCGAGGACGGCCTGATCGTGTGCGGCTATCACGGCTGGGCCTATGACCGGCACGGCGCGCTCGCCCGCATCCCGCAATTCAGCCCGGAGCAGGTCGTGCCGCGGCTCGCGGTGAAGAGCTACCACTGCACCGCGAAGTACGGCTACGCCTGGGTCTGCCTGGAGGAGCCCTACGCGGCGATCCCCGAGATCCCCGAGGACACGATGCCTGGCTACCGGCGCATCCAGCAATTCCACGACGTGTGGAAGACCTCGCCCCTGCGGCTGATGGAAAATTCCTTCGACAACGCGCACTTCGCCTTCGTGCACCAGAACACGTTCGGGCAGATCAGCCAGCCGATCCCGGAAAAGTACGAGATCACCGAAACCGAGTACGGCTTCGAGGCGGAGACGATCATCACCATCGCCAACCCGCCGATGGCTCACCGCATCAGCGGCACCACCGAGCCGACCACCAAGCGCCACATGCGCAACAAGTGGTTCATGCCGTTCTGCCGCCGGCTCGACATCGAATACCCGTCGGGCTTGCGGCACATCATCTTCAACTCGGCGACGCCGATCGACGACGGCACGATCCGGCTCGCGCAGATCCTCTACCGCAACGATCGCGAGGAGGATTGCTCGACGGAAGCGCTGATCGCCTGGGATGCGGTGATCGTCGAGGAGGACCGCGACATCCTCGAATCGACCGACCCGGACGCCACGGTCGATATGGGCCGCAAGGTCGAGAGCCACATGCCCTCCGACCGTCCCGGCATGATCATGCGCCGCCGCCTGCTGGCCGCCCTGCACGCCCATGGCGAGGAGGAGGTGTCCGAGGCAACGCCGGCGGTCTCCGTGCCGGTGGCGCCGACGCTGATGCCGCACGAGAGGGTCGCGTGATGGTCCGTTTGTCCGCTCTCCTCGCGACGCTGGCCGCCCTCGTGGCGTCGCCGGCGCTCGCCCTCGACAAGGTCTCGTTCGGCCTCAACTGGGTGCCGGAGGCCGAGCATTGCGGGTTCTTCCAGGCCAAGGCGACGGGCCTCTACGAGCGGGCCGGGCTCGATGTCGAGCTGAGACCCGGCAATCCCAACGTCAACATGCCGCTGCTCGTCGCCTCGGGCGAACTCGACATGGGCATGGGGTCGAGCTTCACCACGCTCAACCTCGTCGCCAAGGGCATCAAGACGCGCACCGTGGCGGCCTTCTTCCAGAAGGATCCGCAGACGCTGGTGGCCCATGCCGGCCAAGGCGTCGCCCGGCTGGAGGACCTGAGGGGCCGGCCGATCATGGTCGGCGGCTTCTCGCGCAACGAGTTCTGGCAGTTCCTCAAGGCGCGCTACGGCTTCACCGACGATCAGCTCAGGCCGTTCGCCTATTCCGCGGCCCCCTTCCTCGCCGACAAGCGGGCGGTGCAGCAGGGCTACATCACCGAGGACGCGGCCCTGCTCGGCAAGGCGCTGCCCGAACCGCCGGTCTCGATCCTGCTGGCCGATTATGGCTACGACAACTACGCCACCTCGATCTTCGCCACCGAGGCCTTCATCGCCGCCAAGCCGAAGCTCGTCCGCGCCTTCGTCGAGGCGAGCCGGAAGGGCTGGGAGGCCTGCATGGCCGGCGATTACGAGCCCGCCATGCGGGCGGTGCTCGCCCTGGTTCCGACCGGCGGCGAAGACCTGTTCCGCTTCAAGATGGATCAGATGAAGCGGCGCGGCCTCGTCGAGGGCGGCGACGCGGCCCGGCTCGGCCTCGGCGCGATGACGGATGCGCGCTGGCGCTCGTTCTTCGACGTCATGACCCAGGCCGGCCTCTACCCGGCCTCGCTCGACGTCCGCCAAGCCTACACGCTCGACTTCCTCGCCCAACCCTGACGGAGCGCATCCATGCGGCAGGCGGATCTCCCGATCGTCGATATCGCCCCGTTCATCGACGGCGACGCCGCCGCGCGGGCGGGGGTCGGGCGCGCCTTCGGACATGCCTTCGAGACGACGGGTTTCGCCGTCGTCGTCGGCCACGGCATTCCCGAGCGTCTGGCGAACGACGTCTACGACGCGATGAAGCGCTACTTCGCGCAGCCGCTCGCGGTGAAGAGCCGCGACGCTGCGCCGGAGAAGACCAAGGGCCGGGGCTACCTGCCGGTCGGCATCGAGAGCGTCGCGCGGACGCTTCAGGGCGAGACGCCGCCCGACCTGTGCGAGGCGCTGGTCTTCAACGCGCCTCATCGCGAGGGGCCCTCGGCGCGCCCCAACATCTGGCCCGCCGAGCCGCCGGAATTGCGCGGCCTCGTCGAGGCGTGGCGCGACGCGATCCTGCGGCTCACCGGGCAGCTCACCGAATTGTCGGCGCTCGCGCTCGACCTGCCGCAAGACTACTTCGCGCCCTGGTTCGCGGATCCGGCGCTGACGCTGCGCTTCGTCCACTATCCCGACCAGGCCGAGCCGCCGATGCCGGGGCAACTCCGCTACGGCGCCCACCACGATTACGGCGGCCTGACGATCCTGCGGCAGGACACGGCGCCGGGCGGGCTCCAGCTCGCCGACCGCGACGGCAACTGGTTCGAGGCCGGGGTGGTGCCGGATTCCTTCGTCATCAATGTCGGCGACCTTCTGGCCCGCTGGACCAACGAGCGCTGGCGCTCGACCCTGCATCGGGTGTCGAACCCCGACCGTGCGCTGACCGGCTCCTCCGCCCGCCTGTCGATGGTCGCCTTCACCGCGCCGAACGAACAGTCTGAAGTCGCCTGCCTGCCGAGCTGCTGCGACGCGGCCAACCCGCCGCGCTACGAGCCGGTGAAGGCCGGCGCCTACATCCTGTCGAAGCTCCAGGCTTCGATGGACCTGACGGCCCGGGCCTGACATGCCGAGCCGCCCCTCCCCCGACGCCCTCGCGGCGCTCAAGGCCGATCTCTCCGGCCGCGTCGCCCTGGTCGAGGAGCCGGCGCGGGTGCGCAAGCGCTCGCGCGACTTCTTCTGGTACTCCCCCGTCCTCGACGCCGAACTGAAGGGCTTGTCCGGCGACCTCGTCGCCGAGCCCGCGAGCGAGGCCGAGGTGATCGCGGTCGCCGCCTCCTGCGCCCGACACGGGGTGCCGCTCACCGTGCGCGGCGGCGGCACCGGCAATTACGGGCAGGCGGTGCCGCTGCATGGCGGCGTGGTGCTCGACGTCTCCGGCCTCGACCGGATCGAGTGGCAGCGCGACGGCGCGGTGCGCACCGGCCCCGGCCTCCGCATGAACCGCCTCGACGGCCTCCTCGCGGAAGGCGGAGAGGAGATCCGGATGCATCCCTCGACCAAGCGCACGGCGAGCATCGGCGGCTTCATAGCCGGCGGCTCGGGCGGGATCGGCTCGGTGAATTACGGCCAGTTGCGCGAGCGCGGCAACATTCGCGCCGCCCGCGTGGTGACGCTGGAGCCGGAGCCGCGGGTGCTGGAACTGACCGGCGACGCGGTCAACGGCGTGGCGCATGCCTACGGCACCACCGGCATCGTCACGGCGCTGGAGATGCCGGTGGCGCCGGTCCATCCCTGGATCGACGTCATCGTCGCCTTCGACGACTTCCTGACAGCCGCCGAGGTCGGGCTAGCGGTCGGCCGCGACCCCGCGATCACCAAGAAGCTCATCACGCCGATCGCCTGGCCGCTGCCGCAATGGTTCACGCCGCTGCGGGCGCAGTGCCCGCCGGGGCAGGCGATCCTGATCGCGATGGTGTCGGAGACGACCCTGCCCGCCTTCCGGGCGACGATGGCGCGGGAGGGCGGCACGATCACCCTGGAGACGCCGCTCGACGATTCACCGGGCCACACGCCGCTCTACGAATACAGCTGGAACCACACCACGCTGCAGGTGCTCAAGACCGACCGGAGCTGGACCTATCTCCAGAGCCTTCACCCCGCCGACGGGCTGATGGAGAGCATCGCCGAGATGGCGGCGCTGTTTCCCGACGAGATCGTGCCGCATCTCGAACT
Source organism: Methylorubrum sp. SL192 (assembly GCF_026672325.1). Taxonomy (NCBI): domain Bacteria; kingdom Pseudomonadati; phylum Pseudomonadota; class Alphaproteobacteria; order Hyphomicrobiales; family Methylobacteriaceae; genus Methylorubrum; species Methylorubrum sp. SL192. The sequence continues at coordinate 915,460 of NZ_JAPPQV010000003.1, read as the reverse complement.
GATCGAGTTCGCCGGCCGGCTCACCTATGCCGGCATTCCGCTGCTGAAGTTCACCGACGCGGAGAGGCTGAACCACATCATCGCGGCGCACGAGGCGCGCGGCGTCTGGATCGCCAATCCGCATGTCTACACGCTGGAGGACGGCACCCGGCACAAGCGGGCGGAAACCGACCAGCTCGGCTTCAAGCGGCTGACCGACCCGATGGGCCTGATGAACCCGGGCAAGATGCGGAGCTTCACGCCCGCCGGCGTGGCGACCGGGGCGGTTTGTTTCACGTGAAACGCATTCTTTACCTTTACTGCCACCCGCTGCCGGAGAGCTTTCACGGGTCGATCCGCACGGCCGCCCTCGACGGGTTGGCGCGGGCCGGGCACGCGGTCGATCTGCTCGACCTCTACGCCGAGGGCTTCGATCCGGTCCTGACCGCGGAGGGGCGGCGCCACTACCACGACGTGACGGTGAACCAGCGGGGGCTGGAGGATTACGTCGCGCGGCTGCGGGCGGCGCAGGTTCTGGTGGTGCAGTTTCCGACCTGGTGCTTCGGCCCGCCGGCCATGCTCAAGGGCTTCATCGACCGGCTGATGATGCCGGGCGTCGCCTTCGACCTCTCCGATCCGCGGCATGTCCGGCCGACCCTCGACTCGCTGGAGCGAATCGTCGGCGTCGTCACCTACGGCCGCCCGCGCTGGATGGCACTGGCGATGCAGGACCCGCCCCGCCGGATGGTGACGCGCTACCTCCGCTGGTTCGCCGCGCGCCGGGCCCGCGCCGAGTACCTCGCGCTCTACCACCTGAACGTCGCGTCCGATGACCGCCGCCACGCCTTCATCGAGCGCGTGCGTACGCGGATGGAGCGGCTTTGAGGCCAACGATCACCCGCTTCCCCAAGGCATCCCACCAATAGGAGCCCCGCCATGCTGATGCATCGTCTCCTCACGCTCGGCGCCGAGCGCCATCCCGACCGGCCCGCCTTCCACTGGGTCGATCGCGACCGGGGCCTGACCTATGCCGGCGCGGTCGATGCCATGGAGCGCATGGCGGGTGCCCTGCACGATGCGGGCGTGGGCAAGGGGGATCGGGTCACGATCTTCGCCCATAACGGGCTCGACTACATCGTGGCGATGCTGGGCGCCTGGCGGATCGGCGCCATTGCCGCCCTGGTGAACGTGAAGTTCGCCGACGAACTGACCGACTATTTCGCCGACCACACGCCGAGCGCGGTGGTCTACACCCACGACATGGAAGGGCAGGTCGCCGCCGCCTGCACCGCCATCGGCACGGTCCGCGCCCGCCTGTGCATGGACGGCGCGCAGGACGGCGCCCTCTCCCTGCCGGAGATGCTGGCGGCCGGCCTGCCGGCGCCGCCCGATCCCGGCGACGAGACCGCCATCGCCCACCTCTCCTACACCTCGGGCACGACGGGTAAGCCGAAGGGCGCCTGCCTGCGCCATGAGCCGACCGTGCGGGCCTCCCGCTGCATCGGCGAGCGGCTGCGGCTGCGGCCGGGCGACGTCTCGTTCGGGCCCTCGGCGCTCTCCAGCTCCTACCAGCTCGTCGCCAACCTGCTGCCGCCGCTCGCCGTCGGGGCCGCGATCAACGTGATGCGCTTCTGGACGCGGGAGGGCGGCTACGACGCGCTCACCGCCCGCGGGGCAACCAGCCTCGTCGCCAACCCGCCGATCCTCGACGACGTGCTGCAGGAGGCCCGCCGCCGCGGTGGTCCCCCGCCGTCGCTGCGCCTCGGCATCTCCGGCGGCGGGCCGGTGCCGCCGACGCTCAAGGCGGCGTGGCGCGACGAACTCGGCCTGCCGCTCGTGGAGAGCTACGGCCAGAGCGAACTCGGCGGCTTCGTCGGCCTCGGCTACCCGGAACTGGAGCCGGACGATGCCAAACTCGGGCGGGTTGGGCCGCCGCTGCCCGACAAGGAGGTCTTCATCCTCGGGCCCGACGACCGGGTGCTGCCGCCGGGCGAGATCGGCGAGATCGCGCTCACCGGCGGCTTCATGGCCGGCTATTGGGGCAAGCCGGACAAGACGGAAGCCGCGACCCGCGGCGGCTACCTGCGCACCGGCGATCTCGGGCTCCTCGATGCCGAGGGCTGCGTCACGCTGCGCAGCCGCCGAGCGGAACTCGTCGAGGTGGCCGGGCGCCTGTGGTATCCTCGCGATGTCGAGGAGGCGCTCTCGGCGCAGCCCGGCGTGGCGCAGGCGGCCCTGGTCGGCGTTGCCGACCCGGCACTCGGCCAGCGGCCGGTCGCCTTCGCCCAGGCCCAGCCCGGCGTCGCGCTCGATGCCGCGGCGCTGAAAGCCGCGATCACTGGCCGGGTCGCCTACGACCTCAACCCGCTCGTCCTCGTCGTCGTGCCCGAGATGCCGATGACCCCGACCGGCAAGATCGCCAAGGCCGATCTCGCCCACTCCGATCTCGCCCGGAACGCTGCAAAGAACATGGCGGCGGCGTGATGCGCCCCGCCTCGCGCTGGTGGTGGGATCTGACCACGGAGGACTTTTCGCGCCTCGACTGGGGGCCGCTCGTCGCGATCCTGCCCGTGGCGGCGGTCGAGCAGCACGGGCCGCATCTGCCGGTGCGGGTCGATGCGGCGATCAACGCCGGCATCCTCGCCCGTGCCGTGGCCCTGATGCCCGACGACCTGCCGGCCCTGGTCCTGCCGATGCTGCCCATCGGCAAGTCGAACGAGCACCACGCCTTCCCCGGCACGCTCAGCCTCTCCCACGAGACCCTGGCGCGCCTGTGGATCGAGACCGCCGAGAGCGTGCACCGCGCCGGCTGCCGCCGCCTCCTGATCCTCAACAGCCATGGCGGGCAGCCGCAGGTGATGGAGATCGTCACCCGCGAGTTGCGGGTGCGGCTCGGCATGCTCGCGGTCGGCTGTGGCTGGGGCGGGGTGACGCCGATGGACGACCTGTTCTCGCAGGCCGAGCGGCGCCACGGCATCCATGGCGGCGAGATCGAGACCAGCGCGATGTTGGCGCTCCACCCCGACCTCGTGCGGATGGAGCGGGCGGACGACTTCGTGCCGCTCTCGGTCGCGATGGAGCGGGCCGGCGGCCTGCTGACGCCGGAAGGCCGGGTCGGCTTCGGCTGGATGGCGCAGGATCTCCACCCGTCCGGCGTCAGCGGCAACGCGGCGGCGGCGGATGCCCGGCGCGGGGCCGAACTGGTGGAGCGCGCCGCCGCGGGCGTGGTGCGGCTGGTGCGCGAGATCGCGGATTTCCCGCTCGAACGGCTGAGTTCTGGAACGGCCTTCGATGCCCGCTAACCCGCTCCTACCGGTCGCCGAGCCCGCCACGGCGACGCTGACCCTTCCCGACGGGGTGAGCCTTGCCGCCGATGTCTGGCGCCCGGCCGGACCCGGCCGCCATCCCGTCCTGCTCATGCGCCAGCCCTACGGCCGCGCCATCGCCTCGACCCTGACCCTGGCCCATCCCGCCTGGTACGCCGCCCGAGGCTACATCGTCGTGGTTCAGGATGTGCGGGGGCGCGGCGGCAGCGGTGGCGCCTTCCGCCTGTTCGAGCACGAGGCCGAGGATGGCGCGGCGACCCTCGCCTGGGCGGCGGATCTGCCGGGATCGGACGGCCGGGTCGCGACCTACGGCTTCAGCTATCAGGCGGTGACGCAGTTCCTCGCGCTGGCGGGCGCCCTGCGCGCGGGCACCAAGCGGCCCGACGCGAGCGTGCCGGCAATGGGCGCATGGAGCATCCGCGACGACTGGGCCTATACCGGCGGCGCCTTTGGCCTTGCCGGCAATATTGGCTGGGCCAGCCAGATGGGCGCCGAGGCTGCCCGGCTCCGGGGCGACGCCGCCGCCTTCGCGGCGCTCGGCGCGGCGGCGCGCGGCACGCCCTGGAGCGGACCGGTCGCGGCCTATCCCGAGGCGCTCGCGGCCCACGCCGCCGACCACCACTATTTCGATTGGCTTGGCGACGATCCAGCCCTCTGGGACCGGATCGCACCGGCCCGCCGCCTCGCCGGGAGCGACCTCGCCTTGCCCAGCCTGCATGTCGGCGGCTGGCAGGATTTTTTGCTCGACGGCACGCTCGGCGCCTACGACGCCTTCCGCGCCGGGCCGGCGCCGCAGCGTCTGCTGATCGGGCCCTGGACGCATTCCCCCTGGGGTCGCCGGGTCGGCAGCCTGGATCTCGGGCCAGAGGCGGTCACGCCGGTCGATGCCGCGACGGTCGCCTTCCTCGATCACGTGCTGCGCGGGCGCGAGGAACCGGGTCCGCCCGTCCGGCTCTTCGACGTGGGGGCTCGCAATTGGGCCGGTTTTTCCGAATGGCCGGACCCCGAACCGACAGCGCTGTATCTCGCCTCGGACGGTCTCGCCGCGACCGCTGCGAACGGCCGCCTCGTGGCGGCACCGGGGGAGGCCGGCGAGGACCGCCTCGTGCACGATCCCTGGCGCCCCGCGCCGGTCGTCGGCGGGCCCTGGGGGACGCCGCCGGGCTATCAGGACCGCGCCGCCCTCGACGACCGCAGCGACGTCGCGGTCTATGACGGCCCGGTGATCGCCGCACCCCTGCAGCTCGCCGGCCGCGTGGCGGCGGAGGTGTTCGTCGAGACCGCGGCGGCGAGCCACGACCTGCACGCCACGCTCTCCCTGGTGGAGCCGGACGGACGCGCCGTCACCCTCACCGCCGGCCATCTGCGGGTGGTCGAGGCCGCCGCACCCGGCCCTCGACGCATCGCCATGCGGGGCGTGTGTTGCACGCTGCGGCCGGGGCAGCGCCTACGCCTATCGCTCCAGGCCGCCGCTTGGCCGGCCTTCGCCGTCAATCCGGGAACCGGGAGCCGCCCGGAGGCGAATGCGGCGATGCAGGCCCAGGTGATCGTTCTTGCTCTCCGCCACGGTGCCGAGCGGCCGTCGCGGCTGCTGCTGCCGGTGCTCGGGTGAGCCGCCCAATCGGTCCCGGCGGCACGGCCCTTGCTGACGCCGATCAGTGCAAACGGTGGCCGCGACGGCCCCCGCGGGAGCCTCGACAATGCGCGTGAAACGGGCCCTTTTCGGCCTCAGCCTACCCCTCCTCGCTTGGTTCGTCGCAGCCTTCTGCCTCGGCAGCGGCATCGCCACGGCGCCCGGTGCCCGTGCGCAGGGCACGGTGACGCCGCCGGCCGGCCAATCGCGCGTCACAGCTCCGGGCGGGCGGCGCGGAAAGGCCGCCCGTTCGCACCGGAAGCGTCATCGGTAAGGCACTTCCTGGGGTTCCTGTTACCCGGCGACATCGCGCGCCCCCTCCTCCGCAACCGGAAAGTTCGTCCCATGCGTACCATCACGACAGCCACGCTTGCCCTGGGCGTCCTCGCGGGCCTGGGAGTGGGCCTGGGCAGTGCGGCCTTCGCCCAAGGATCGACCGGCGCCCCAGCCGGTCAGCCGGGGGCAACCGCCCCGGGCGGCACGGAAGGGGCCGCCGCCCTCTCGAACGAGCAGGAGGCGATCCGCTCGGGCGAGGCGATCCCGGCGACGCCCGGCACCGGCGTGCCGATCGAGACGGCCCCGCCCCCGGCCGGGGAGCACCATCGGACGCACTCGCCGCGGCCCTGACCGGCATCGAAACGCGAAGAGGCGCCGCCGGATCGCTCCGGCGGCGCCTCTTCTTTTAGGGCCTCCGCGCCTGCTTCTACTGCGTCAGCCGGTCGTCGATCCCCTTCACGTACCAGTTCATGCCGAGGATCATCGGGTCGGGGGCCTGCTCGCCCTCCTTCACCGCGACCGAGCCGTCCTGCTTGAGCACCGGCCCCTGGAACGGGTGGATCTTGCCCTCGACGATGCCCTTCTTGGTCTCCTCGGCCAGCGCCTTCACATCGTCGGGCATGTTGGTGAAGGGTGCCAGCACGACCATACCGTCCTTGATGCCGGCCCAGGTGTCCCCGCTCTTCCACGTGCCGTCGAGAACGGCCTTGGTCTCGGCGATGACGTAGCCGTTCCAATCGTCGACGATCGAGGTGAGCTGCGCCTTCGGGGCGAAGCGGTACTGGTCGGAGGACTGGCCGAAGGCGAGCTTGCCGGCCTTCTCCGCCTCCTGCAGCGGCGCGGCGGAATCGGTGTGCTGGGTCAGGATGTCGGCGCCCTGGGCCAGCAAGGCCTTGGCGGCCTCCGCCTCCTTGCCGGGATCGAACCACGTGTTCACCCAGACGATCTTGATCTTGATGTTCGGGTTGACCGACTGCGCGCCGAGCATGAAGGCGTTGATGCCGCTCACGACTTCGGGAATCGGGAAGGAGGCGATGTAGCCGACGGTGCCCGACTTCGACAGTTTGCCGGCAATCTTCCCGCAGATGTAGCGGCCCTCGTAGAAGCGGGCCGAGTAGGTGGAGACGTTGTCGGCCCGCTTGTAGCCGGTGGCGTGGGCGAACTTCACCTTGGGGAATTTCTTGGCGACCTTCAGGGTCGGCTCCATGAAGCCGAAGGAGGTCGTGAAGATCAGGCCGGCGCCCGAGCGGGCGAGCTTCTCGATCGAGCGCTCGCTGTCGGCCTCGGGCACGTTTTCGAGGAAGGTCGTCTCGACCTTGCCGGGCAGCGCCTCGGCCAGCGCCTTGCGGCTGAGGTCGTGCTGGTAAGAATAGCCGTAATCGGCGACCGGGCCGACATAGACGAAGCCCACCTTGAGCTTGTCCGCCGCCCGCGCCGGAGCCGCCGCGACGGCCGCGCACAGAAGTGCCCCGGCCACGCGCGTGACGATGCTGCCCATCATGAGTGTCTGCCCCTTTTCGACGGCGTTGTCCGCCGCGGCTTGCCGGCGCCGCGCATGGGCGCCCGGGGGAATTTCAGAGCAAGACCAGGGCCAGGAGGGGGCGCGGGAGACGCTGAGCGGATGCTGGCGCATCCCATCGATGACCATCAGCGGTTCGGCTGGTCTTTGGGCATGGAGATCAATGCGCCGGTCGGGCGTCAAAGCCATGCTGATCCCGCACTGCCGGGCAGCGGGCCCCTGTGGCGATCGCTGACGCGAAGGCACGCCCGCGCTTGGTAGGCCGTAATCGAGCGCGGCTCGATCCTACCGATCGGGTCGCACGGAGCATCGGACCATGGATGACCTCGTCCTTCGCATCATCATCTTCGCGATCGTTGGCTTAGTCTCCGGTTTCATATCCGGATTGTTCGGCATCGGCGGCAGCACCGTGCGCCTGCCCATTTTCATTTATCTGCTTCCCTGGGTCGGCATCGGACAATCGGTCCTGATGCACGTGGCATCGGCAACATCCATGGCGCTGGTCATACCCAGTGCGATTACCGCGATCCGCAAGCAATATGCCCTCGGGAACCTCGATGTCGGGTTTTACAAGACATGGGTGATCGGCCTCTTCATCGGCGTCGCCTTAGGGGCAATCTTGCTTCCGCATGGATCGACTGAAATCCTGCAGACCCTGTTTGCGGTCTATATCCTCTTGGTCGGCTTCTACATCGCGTTCGGCCGTGGACGCTTTTCGTCCAGAAGCGAGGCGCCGTCGGGCAGCAAGAGGATCGGCATCGCTTCGTTCGTCGGGCTCGTCGCGGCTTTGACCGGAACAAGTGGTGGCACACTGACGACGCCGATCCTGAGCACCTGCGGGCTCGCTCTCGAAAAGGCGATCGCGATCGCCTCCGCCACCGGACTGGTGACCGGAAGCATCGCGACGATCGGGGGCATCCTCTCCGGATGGCATGCCCCGGATCGGCCCTCCTATTCGCTCGGCTACGTGGACCTCGTCATCTTCGTCGTGATGATGCCGACGGTGATGATCAGCGCGCCCTGGGGCGTCTCCGTCGGCGAGAAGTTCAGCGAGACGACGCTGCAACGGACCTATGCCGCGCTGCTCATCCTGGTCGGCTTGGATCTTCTGCGGCGGCTGGCGTTCTGACCCACGAGTGCGGGGCTTCGTGTCGGTGACCTTGGATCGCGGGTAGGCCGGATCGGGAACGTCACTGGCGGTCGCCGAGCAATGAGTGCGGCCGGACGCGGCTGGTGATGTGCTGCCAAAGGCCAATTCCGGCCTGCGGATGCCGGGGCCGCGGCACTCAGGTCCCCATCTTGTCGTGTCGCGGACCTTCCGAGCCGCGGTCGCGAAGCTCCGCGCGGGGTCGAAAGCAGCGCGGTCCACGGTCAGATGGTTGAGATTGACCCAACCAACCTAACGGCGTCCCCAGCCTAATGATGCCCGGCCATGTGGCGGCCGATCACCCCGGCTTCCGCCGCGGCGGCCGGCGTTTCGTAGACGAGGCGTCCGTCCGACATCACGCAGATGCGGTCCGACAGTTCGAGAATCTCGTCGAGATCCTCGCTGATCAGCAGCACGGCGGCGCCGGCGTTCCGCGCCGCCACGATGCGGGAGCGGATCTCGGCGACCGCCGCGAAATCGAGGCCGAAGCAGGGATTGACGACGATCAGGAGATCGACCGGGTCGGTGAGTTCGCGCGCGAGCACGGCGCGCTGCACGTTGCCGCCCGAGAGCGTGGCGATCGGCGCCTCCGAGGAGGCGGTCTTGACCTTGAAGCGGGCGATCAAATCCTTCGCCCGCCGGCTCATGGCGCGCCGGTCGAGCCAGAGGGTCGGGGCACCGGCGGGATCGTCGCCGCGCCGGTCGAAGGCGCGGAAGGCGAGGTTTTCGGCCACCGACATCCGCGGCGCGCAGGCGTTGCGCAGGGGCTCCTCAGGGATGAAGCGCACCCGGTGCCGGCGGCTCTGCGCCCGCGTGCCGCGATAGGGCTCGCCTTGGACCGCGACGCGCCCGCCGGTCGCGCGGATCTGGCCGCCGAGCACGTCGGCGAGCTCCTTCTGCCCGTTGCCGGAGACGCCGGCGATGCCGACGATCTCGTGGGCCCGCACGCGCAGATCCGCGACATCGATCCGCCGCAGGCCGGAGACGTCGGTGGCGGTCAGGCCGTCCACCCGCAGGATCTCGCGGGCCGGGTCGGGCTCGCCGACCCGTGCGGCGATCGTCCGCACGGTGCGCTCGCCCACCATCATCGCCGCCATGTCGTCCCGCGACAGCGCGCCGACCGCGCCGCCGCCGACGAGCCGGCCGCGGCGTAGGACGCTGAGCGTGCGGGCGAAGGCTTCGACCTCGCGGAACTTGTGGCTGATCATCAGCACCGTGAGCGTGCCCGCATCGGCCATGCCGCGCAGCAGGCCCAGCACCTCCTCGGCCTCGGCCGGCGTCAGCACGGAAGTCGGCTCGTCGAGGATCAGGAACCGGGCCTTGAGGTAGAGCTGCTTGACGATCTCAAGCTTCTGCCGCTCGCCGGCCGCGAGTTCCGCCACCGGCCGGTCGAGGTTCAGCCGGAACGGCATCCGCGCCATGAAGTCGGCCAAGGCCGCGCGCTCGGCCTTCCAATCGAGGATGGCGGGGGCGTCGGCCCGGCCGATGACGAGGTTCTCGGCGCCGGTCAGCGAGGGCACCAGGGTGAAATGCTGGTAGACCATGCCGAGGCCGCGCCCTTGCGCACCCTTCGGCCCGGTGATCTCGGCCTCGCGGCCATCGACGAGGACCGAGCCGGCGGTGGGGGCGTAGAAGCCCATCACGCATTTGACGAAGGTCGACTTGCCCGCCCCGTTCTCGCCGAGCAGGGCATGGAAGCCGCCGGCCTCGATCTTCATCGAGACGTCGTCGAGGGCGGTGAAGCCGCCGAAGCGCTTCGTCATGCCGACGGTCTCGACCGCAAGGGCGCCGGAGCGGGCGCCGGACGGGACGGGGTGCGCGGAAGCCGCCATGGCGCCTCAGCCCATCGCCGCCAGGATCGCCTCGGACGAGGCCACCGCGCCGAACACGCCGCCTTGCATCGTCACCATCTTCAGCGCCGCCTCGTGGTTGCCGGGGTCTGTGGCGGCGGTGCCGTCGGAGACGATCACGCATTCGAAGCCGCGGTCGTTGGCTTCGCGCATGGTGGTGTGAACGCAGACATCCGTGGTGATGCCGGTCAGGATCAGGTTGCGGATGCCGCGCGTGGCCAGGATCAGTTCGAGATCGGTGGCGCAGAACGAGCCCTTGCCCGGCTTGTCGATCACCGGCTCGTCCGGCAGTGGCGCCAGTTCCGGGATGATCTCCCAGCCCGGCTCGCCGCGCACCAGCACCCGCCCGCAGGGGCCGGGATCGCCGATCCCCGCTCCGATCCGGCGCGAGCGCCAGCGCTTGTTATCGGGAAGATCCGCGAGATCCGGCCGATGGCCCTCGCGGGTGTGGATGACGGGGTAGCCGCTCTTCCGCGCGGCGGCGAGAAGCCGTGCGATCGGCTCGATCGGCGCGCGGGTCAGGGCGAGGTCGTAGCCCATGGCGTCGACGTAGCCGCCCTTGCCGCAGAAATCGGTCTGCATGTCGATGATGACGAGCGCCGTGGTCTTCGGATTGAGCGAACCGTCATAGGGCCAAGGGTAGGGCTCGGCAGCGACGAAGCGTCCGCTTTCGGCTGCAGCGGCGGAGGGGAAGGGGATGACGCTCATTCCGCCGCCTCCCGCGCCGCCGTCGTCTGGCCCTCGCCGTAGGCGCGGGTCGGCGCCGGGAAGCCGCACGTGGTGCCGTCGGTCACCTTCACCGTCTCCTCCCACGGCACGCGGTAACGGCCGGCGGCGAGGTCGTGCATGTAGGTGTAGGGGCAGTCGCCCGCGCCGCCCTTCACCGCCGTGTAGCCGCGGTGGCCGAGCTGGTAGATGTTGTTCTCGACGCCCCAATGCGCCCGCGCCTCGCGGACGAGGTCCGGACGCACCTCGGCGGTGATGATCTCGTCGACGCGACCCGTGGTTCCGTGGGCGATGACGGTGCCGTCGAAGTTGACGATCATGCCTTCGCCCATGGAGTCGAAGCTGCCGTCCGAGCCGCACATACAGACATTGGCGGTCACCATCAGGTTGCAGAAGGCGTTCGACTGGTTGGTGAAGCGCCAGGATTCGCGGATCGGCGCGGTGTAGCCGGCCGTGCGGATCATGATCTCGGCGCCCTTGTAGGCGCATTCGCGCGCCATCTCGGGGAACATGCCGTCGTGGCAGATGATGAGGCCGATCTTGGCGCCCTTCGGCCCCTCGATCACCGGGATGCCGAGATCGCCGGGCTCCCAGGGCTCGACCGGCACCCAGGGGTGCATCTTGCGATAGTAGAGCTTGAGTTCGCCGGTGTCGTCGATGATGAGGCCGGAATTGAACGGATTGCCGTTCGGGTTGGCCTCCATGATCGAGAAGCAGCCCCAGATCCGGTTGTCGCGGCAGGCCTGTTTGAAGGCCGCGACCTCGGGACCGTCGAGGGTGCACAGGATCTCCGGTCGGGTGTCCATCGACAGGCCGTGCAGGGCGTATTCGGGGAAGACGACGAGATCCATCGTCGCGAGGTTGGCGCGCGCCTTGGCAACCATCGCGACGATGCGGTCGGTCTGTGCCTTGAGGTCGGCCCTGGTGGCCACGTTCGGAAGCTGGAGCTGCACGAGGCCGAGCACGACGCCGTTCGGGGATTTGTTCAGTCCGCCGAGACCGTTCATGGGGATTCCTTACTTCAGGGACAGCTCGCCCGGCGCGCCGGCCAGCGCCCGGTCGGGCGAGGAGGTGGCGATCAGGAGCGCCAGGGTGAGGATGTAGGGAGCGGCGTAGAACAGGTAGTAGCCCTGTGAGATGCCGACCGATTGCAGGGCGGGCCCGAGCGCGCCGGCGCCCCCGAACATCAGGGCGGCGCCGAAGCAGGCGAGCGGGTTCCAGCGGGCGAAGATCACCAGCGCCACCGCCATCAGACCCTGCCCGGACGAGATGCCCTCGTTCCAGGAGCCGGGATAATAGAGCGAGAGATAGGCGCCGCCGATCCCGGCGAGCACGCCGCCCGCGGCGGTCGCCAGGAGCCGCACGCGGTCGACGTCGTAGCCCATGGCGCGCGCCGCATCCGCGCTGTCGCCGACGACGCGCAGGATCAGGCCGGCCTTGGTGTTGCGGAACGCCCACCACAGGAACACCGCCAGCGCCGCGCCGGCCAGGAACAGCACGTTGACGCGCAACGCCGCCTGGACCTGCGGCAGGTCGGACCAGAAGCCGAAGGGAATCGCCGGCAGCGGCGGGGCCGAGGGCTGGATGAAGGGCTTTCCGAGGAAGAAGGCGAGGCCTGAGCCGAACAGCATCAGCGCGATGCCGATCGCCACGTCGTTGACGCGGGGGAAGCGGCAGATGAAGCCGTGCAGCAGGCCGAAGGCGCCGCCCGCGAGTCCCGCGACCGCGACGCCCGCCCAGGGACTGCTCGTCAGCACGGCGGTGGCGTAGGCCGACATCGCCCCGAAGACGAGGATGCCCTCCAGCCCGAGATTGATGCGTCCCGAGCGCTCGGTGATGGTCTCGCCGAGGCTGACGAACAGGAACGGCGTCGAGACGCGGATCGCGCCGCCGACCACGGCGAGCAACACGGTCCCCAGGCCGAGATCGTCGCTCATTCCGTCGGCCCCCTACCGGCTCTCACGACACCGCTCCGCGCTTCTCGGCCCAGAGATGCGGGCTGAACAGTTTGAAGCGCCCGTAGAGCGTCTCGCTGACGAGCACGACGAGGAAGAGCAGCCCTTCGAGCACGAGCACCGTGGCATCGGGCAGCTGCATCCGGCGCTGGATCAGCCCGTTCGAGGCCTCAATGCCGCCGAGCAGGAAGGCTACCGGCAGGATCGCGAGGGGATTGTGGCGGGCGAGGAAGGCGACGAGGATGCCGGTATAGCCGAAGCCCGCATTGAGCGAGGCGTTGGCGTTGCCGTGCACCGCCGCGACCTCGAAGAAGCCGGCCAGCGCCGCACAGGCACCGCCGAGCGCGGTGAAGCCGACGACGAGCCGCCCGACCGGCAAGCCCTGGATCTGCGCGGCCCGCACGTTGCCGCCCGCGATGCGCGCGGCGAAGCCGATCGTGGTGCGCTCGGTGAGCCCGTAGGCGGCCAGGCAGGCGAGAATGCCGATGCCGAGGCCCCAGTGAACCTCCAGGCCCGGCATGGGGCCGACCGCGAACGCCTCGCCGATCGGCCAGGTGGAGGGCTTGTTGAGGCTGCCCGCGTCGCGCAGCAGGCCCTCGATCAGGTGGTTCGAGAGCGCGATGGCGATGTAGGACATCAGCAGGCTGGCGATGGTCTCGTTGACGCCGCGATAGGCGCGCAGCGCGCCGACGGCGCCGATCCAGGCCGCCCCGGCCCCTGCCGCGGCGAGCGCCATCAGCGGCACCGCGAGCATCGGGGGAAAGCCCTGAAGCGGCTGCGCCGCGGCCGCCGCGGCCACGCCTCCGAGCACGATCGCGCCCTCGCCGCCGATCACCACGAGGCCGAGCCGGGCGGGCAGCGCGACGCAGAGCGCGGCGAGGAGCAGGGGCGCGGCGCGCTGCAGGCTGTTCTGGAGGGCGAAGGGCGAGCCGAAGCCGCCGCGCCAGACGAGGTCGAGGAAGGCGAGCGGGCTCTTTCCGAGGGCGAGCAGGAAGAGGGAGAACAGCAGGAAGCCGGCGATGACCGCTCCCACCGGGATCGCCAGGGCCTCGGCCCGGCGCGCGAGCCAGGCCCGAGCCTGGAGCGAGGCCGGCGGATGGTCCGGGCCGCTCACGGTGCTCTCGACGAGCGGCAGCGCGGGGGCGGTGGTGTCAGCGGCCATCGCTCACTCCTCGCCCGCAGAGCGGCAGAAACCGTGCCAAGCCGGCCCTCACCGCCCTACACCGAAGCGCAGGCCCGCCCGCGCCGCGCGACGGCAGGACGGATGGTGCGCGGGAGCCGTTCTCGGGGGGAGCCCGGGATCCGCTTGCATCCGGCGGGATGGCGGAGGCCGCATCAGGCCGAGCCCTTCACACCCTCGACGAGGTAGTTGGTCTTCTCCAGCTCGATCGCGTTCTCGGCGAACGCCTTGCCGGGGCCGGCGATCTCGTTGCCCTTGTTGTCCTTGAGCGGCCCCTTGATGATGGCGAAGCCGCCCTTCATCATTTCGGCCTTGACCGCGTCGGCGTTGCGGCGTGCTTCCTCGGACACTGCGGGCCCGTAGGGGCTCATCTTCACGAAGCCGTCCGGCAACCCGCCGCGCACGAAGTTCGGGGGCGCCTTGCCCGCCTGCATGTCGGCGACGAAGCCCTTGTAGATCGAGGCCCAGTTCCACTCGGCGCCGGTGAGGTACTTGTCCTTGGCGAGCGCCGACTGGTCGGCGTGGTAGCCGCAGACGAAGGCCCCGCGCCGCGCGGCGGTCTCAACCACGACCTTGGGACCATCGACGTGGCAGGTGATCACGTCGGCCCCGCCGTCGATCAGCGCGTTGGTCGCCTCCGCTTCCTTGACCGCGAGCGACCACTCGCCGGTGAAGATCACCTGCAGGGTGATGGACGGATCGACGCTGCGCGCGCCGAGCAGGAAGCCGTTGACGTTGTTGAGCACCTGGGGGACCGGCTTGGCGGCGACGAAGCCGAGCCGCTTCGACTTCGAGGCGTGGGCGGCGACGATGCCGTTCAGGTACTGCCCTTGGGCGATGTAGCCGAAATACGAGCCGGCGTTCTTCGGGTTCGCCTCGGTCCAGAGGCCGCCGCAATGGCGGAACTGCACCTTCGGGTTCTTCTTGGCCTCGATCAGCACGTGCGGATCGAAGTAGCCGAAGGACGTCGGGAAGACGAGGCTCGCGCCGTCCAGGTTGATCATGCTCTCCATGGTCTTCTGGACGTCGGTGGTCTCGCGGACGTTCTCCTCCTCGACGACCTGAAGGCCGGGGATCGCCTTAAGGGCGGCGGCGCCCTGAGCGTGGGCTTGGTTGTAGCCGTAATCGTCCTTCGGCCCGACATAGATGAACCCGACGGTGAGCGGGCCGGCGGCCCGGGCGCGGCCGAAGGGCAGCGCGCCGAGCGAGAGGGCGGCCGCACCGCCGAGAAGATGTCTGCGGGAGAAAGGATGGGCTGACACGAGGCGTGATCCGTCTTTCCGGGCCGGCGGCACAGGCTTGGCAGAATTGATCCTGTTCCGTGCAGAGAAAAGATCAAAGTTTCGGCATCAGAATGCGGATCAACCGTCAGGGAAAACCCTATCGAATCGGATGATGCGCCCAAAAAGACGTCCGCATATGCATGCTTTCGCGCCATCGATCCCGCGGGGCACCACTCCTCAACGGCTCGGAGCGAAGACGCGGCCGAGCGCCGCCGGTGCCAGCGAGCCGCCGCGGCGCCGGCCGAGCGACAGCAGGACGAGGGCCAGGATGGTGGCGAGGTAGGGGGCCGCCGAGAGCAACTGGCCGGGCAGGCCGAGGCCCGCGGCCTGGGCGTGGAGCTGGAGCACGGTCGCCCCGCCGAAGAGCAGCGCGCCCGCGGCCACCCGCAGCGGCTGCCAGGAGGCGAAGACCACGAGCGCGAGCGCGATCCAGCCCCGTCCCGCGGTCATCGCCGGCGCCCAGAACGGCGTGTAGGCCAGCGACAGGTAAGCGCCCGCGAGCCCGGCGCAGGCGCCACCGAACAGCACGGCGAGGAAGCGGACCTTGCGCACCTTGAGCCCGAGGGCGTGGGTCGCGGTGTGATCGTCGCCGATGGCGCGCAGGGTCAGTCCGGCGCGGGTGCGCCAGAGGAACCACCATACCCCCGCGACGAGGAGGAGCGCCGCGTAGACGAAGGCATCGTGTCCGAAGAGCAGCCGCCCGATCCCGGGGAGGTCGGTGAGGCCGGGCAGGTGGAGATGAGGCGCCGGATCGCGCTTCATCCCGACATAGCCGGCGCCGACGAGGCCGGAGAGCCCCAGTCCGAGGATGGTCAGCGCCAGTCCCGAGGCGACTTGATTGGCCGCCAGCCCCACGGTGAGAATGCCGAAGAGCGCGGCGAGCAGCAGGCCCGCCCCGGCCCCGCCGAGGGCGCCGAGGGCGGTCGATCCAGTCTCGGTGGCGACGGCGAAGCCGGCGGCCGCGCCGAACACCATCATGCCCTCGACGCCGAGATTGAGCACGCCGGCGCGCTCCACGACGAGTTCGCCGACGGCGGCCAGGATCAACGGGGTAGCCGCCGCCAGCACCGTGACGAGCACCATCTGGACGATGTCGAGGCTCATGGTGTCACCCGTGTGCTCGCGCCACCCGGCACGATCCGAACGTGGTAGCGCGTGAGCACGTCGGCCCCGAGCACGAGGCCGAGCAGCAATCCTTGGAAGGCGCGGGTCAGGTCGAGCGGCAGCTTCAGGTCGATCTGCGCCCCCTCCCCGCCGATCGTCGTGAGCGCGATGACGAGCGCCGCAAGCAGGATGCCGGGCGGGCTGAGGCGCCCGAGAAAGGCGACGATGATCGCGGTGAAGCCGTAACCGGGAGAGATCTCCGGCTGGAGCTGGCCGATCCGCCCGGCCACCTCGCAGATGCCGGAAAGACCCGCCGCGCCGCCGGAGATCGCGAAGACCGAGAGCGTCAGCCGCGCGTCCGAGAAGCCGGCAAAGCGCGCCGCCCGCGGGCTGGCGCCAACGGCGCGCACCTCGAAGCCGAACAGGGTGCGCGCCAGGACGAGAGCCGCGAGCACGATTCCCAGAAGGCTGATGAGCACGCCCGCATGGAGCGACTCGCCCTCCATCAGCAGGGGCAGCCGCGCGGCATCCTCGAAGCCGACGCTCTGCGGGAAGTTGTAGCCCTGCGGATCGCGCAAGGGGCCGCGCACCATGTAGTCGAGCAGCAATTGCGCGACGTAGACGAGCATCAGGCTGGTCAGGATCTCCGAGACGCCGAGCCTGACCCGCAGCAGCGCCGGGATCATCGCGTAGGCGATGCCGGCGAGCACCCCGGCGAGCAGCATCGCGGGCAGGACCCACAAGGTGGGCCCCTGGAAACCGTGCGCGGCGACGGCGACCCAGCCGCCCGCGAGGCCGCCGGCCACGTACTGGCCCTCCGCCCCGATGTTCCACAGGTTGGCGCGGTAGCAGAAGGCGAGACCGGTCGCGATCAGGGCGAGCGGCGCGGCCTTCAGCGCGACCTCCTGCAGCGACCAGACCTCGCTCAAGGGCGCGACGAAGTAGGTGAGGAAGGCCTGTTCCGGCGCCACGCCGAGGGCCGCCACCGCGATCCCGCCGATCAGGACCGCGGCGAGAAAGGCGAGCGCGGGCGCGAGCAGGTCGAGCCAGGGTGACCGGCGCGCGCGGGGGAGGAGATCAAGGCGCATCGCGCATCCCGTTCATTCCTGGCTCACCTCTCGCACGCGTGGGGGATCGGGTCCGGCGGGGGCTCAATGGACCGGCGCGGCGGTTCGGATCGCAGGCGCCGCCGGAGGCTCGCCCGTCTGCGGCTCCGGCTCCCCGGCCCCGCCCATCAGCAGCCCCAGGGCCGCGCGGCTGGTCGCAGCGGTCGGGACGGGCGGCGAGAGCGCGCCGGCATGCAGGACGGCGATGGAATCGGCGATCTCGAACAGCTCGTCGAGATCCTGGCTGATCACCACCACCGCGGCACCGCGGCCGGCGAGATCGAGTACGGCCTGCCGGATATGGGCGGCGGCGGCGGCATCGACGCCCCAGGTCGGCTGGTTGATGACGAGGATGCCCGGCTCGGCCAGGATCTCGCGGCCGACCACGAATTTCTGCAGGTTGCCGCCCGAGAGCGTGCCGGCCGCCGGGTCCGGGCCCGCCCCGCGCACGTCGAAGGCGTCGATCACCCGACGGGCGAGCGTCCGCGCCGAGCCGAGCCGCAGCAGGCCCAGCCAAGTGAGCGGCGCGGTGGCGTGGCGGGAGAGCAGCGCATTCTCCGACAGGGTCATGGATGGGACGGCGGCGTGGCCGTTGCGCTCCTCGGGCACGAAGGCGGCCCCGAGCCGGCGCCGGGCATTGATGCCGAGCTGGCCCACCGCCCGGCCGTCGAGGCGCACCGCCCCGGCCGCCGGGGCCCGGCTCTCGCCGGAGAGGACGTCGAACAGCTCCGCCTGCCCATTGCCCGCAATGCCGGCGATGCCGAGGATCTCCCCGCCCGCAACGGAGAGCGCGATGTCCCGCAGCGGCGTCCCGTGCAGGCCGGGCGCGGGCCGCGACAGGCGGTCGAGCACGAGGCGCTCGGCGCGGCCCGCGCGGGCCGCCTTCGGCCGCACCTCGCTCACCCCCGTGCCGACCATCATCGCGGCGAGCGAGCGGGCGGTCTCCGCCTGCGGATTGCAGCTGCCGACGACCCGGCCGCCCCGCAGGATCGTGGCCCGGGTGCAGAGGCGGCGCACCTCGTCGAGCCGGTGGGAGATGTAGAGCACGGCGCGGCCCTCATCGCGCAGGCGTTCCAGCACCGAGAACAGCACCTCCGCCTCGCCCGGCGTCAGCACCGAGGTCGGCTCGTCGAGGATCACGAGCTTCGGGTTCTGGAGCAGGCAGCGCACGATCTCGATGCGCTGGCGCTCGCCCGCCGAGAGCGACCAGACCGGCCGCGCGGGATCGAGATGCAGGCCGTAATCCGCTCCGAGCCGGGCGATCCGCTCCGCCAGCGCCCGGCCCGTGAGCCCGGCGGGCATGACGAGGGCGATGTTTTCGGCGACCGTCAGGTTCTCGCACAGCGAGAAGTGCTGGAACACCATGCCGATGCCGAGCGCCCGCGCGGCCTCGGGGTTCGCCAGCCGCACGATGTCGCCCTGATGCGTGACGACGCCCTCGCTCGGCTCCAGGAGGCCGTAGAGGATCTTCATCAGGGTCGATTTGCCGGCGCCGTTCTCCCCGAGCAGGGCGTGGATCTCGCCGGCGCGGATCTCCAGATCGACCTGATCGTTGGCGGTGAAGGCGCCGAAGCGCTTGACGATGCCGTAGGCCCCGAAGAGCGGGGTCGGGCCTTCCCTTGGGCTCAGCGCAGCGGAGGCAGCCGCCATCACGCCGTTCCGAACAGGGTGCGGGCCAGCCGGCCGTGCTCCTCGCGCAGGCGCCCGGTCTCGATGCCGACGGGCTCCCCGTCGATCACCCGCCACATGCCCGCCACCATCACCCGGTCCGCCCGGTGGGCGCCGCACAGCACGAGCGCCGCGAGCGGGTCGTGGGCGCCGGAGAAGCGGAGTTCGTCGAGGGTGAACAAGGCCAGATCCGCCTCGCGGCCGGGCTCGATCCGGCCGATGTCCTTGCGCCCGAGGCAGGCGGCCGAGCCCTCCGTCGCCCAGCGCAGGGCGTCGAGATGGGTCACGGCTTCCGCGCCGTAAGTCAGGCGGTTGATCATCAGGGCGTGGCGCACGCCCTCCATCAGGTTCGAGCTGTCGCTCGAGGCCGAGCCGTCGACGCCGAGGCCGACGGGGGAACCCGCCGCCTCCAGCTCGCAGGTCCGGCACTGGCCCGAGGCCAGCACCATGTTCGAGGCCGGGCAATGGCACACCCCGACGCCGGCGGCACCGAGGCGCTTCACTTCATCGTCGTTGAAGTGGATGCCGTGGGCGAGCCAGGCCCGCGGCCCCATCCAGCCGACCTCTTCGAGGTAATCGACCGGGCGCTGGCCGAACGCCTCCAGGCAGAAGGCGTTCTCGTCGAGCGTCTCGCCGAGATGGGTGTGCAGGCGGCAATCGTGGCGCTCGGCCAGCGCGGCGCTCTCGCGCATCAGCCGCTTGGTGACGTTGAACGGCGAGCACGGAGCCAGCCCGATCTGCACCATCGCGCCGGGTTCGGGATCGTGGAACAGGCGCAGCACCCGCTCGCTGTCGGCCAGGATGGTGTCGTCGTCCTGCACCAGCGTCTCGGGCGGCAGGCCGCCATCCTTCTCCGACAGGCTCATCGAGCCGCGAGTGACGAAGGCGCGGATACCGAGGGAGCGCGCCTCCTCGACCTGGATATCGACGGCGGCCTCAAGTCCTCTCGGGAACAGGTAATGGTGGTCGCCCGCCGTGGTGCAGCCCGACAGCAGCAGCTCCGTATAGGCGAGCCGCGTCGCCAGCCGGAACGCCTCCGGCGTCAGCCGCGGCCAGATGGTCGAGAGCGCCTTGAGCCAGGGAAAGAGCGGCTTGTTGATCGCGATCGGGTGCGCGCGGGTGAGCGTCTGGAAGAAGTGGTGATGCGTGTTGACGAGGCCGGGGATGACGACGTGGCGCGAGGCGTCGAACGTCTCATCCACCGGGCTCGCGGGCCGGGCGCCCGCGGCCACCACTTCGGCGATGCGGGTGCCCTCCACCACGAGCCCGCCGCCGGCCCCGTCGGCGAGGATCGCCAACGGATCGCGGAGCCAGAGACGGCGGGGGCGGGTGCTCGATTCCATCATCCGGCTTCGCGTTTCCTGTCGGGGATCAGAAGATGTGGAAGGCGACGCCGGCGAGGAAGCTCTTCTCCTCGGTGCCCTTGAAGGTCGCGGTCTCCTGATTGCCGAACTTGTTCAGCCAGTACTGGAAGCCGATGAAGACATCGACCTTGTTGGGCTGATCGTAGGCGAGCTTGCCGAGATCGAGCACGAGATTGGTGCGCGACAGGAATTCCAGCCCGCGCGGCGGGTTGAACGCGAAGGCGGCGGGGTTGTTGCTGATGCCGCGGCCCTTGGGCAGGACGATGTTGTTGAAGCCGGCCAGCGTCAGCGGCAGACCGGTGAAGGTCAGCGGCAGGCTGTAGACGATCTCGAATTCGGGGACCGTGTTGAAGCTCTGGTCGCGGTCGGGCTGGGTGTTGAAGCCGTTGCGGTTCCATTCCTTGTAGGCGTGGACCGACAGGTTCAGGAAGCCGGCCGGCACGTCGAAGGCGAAGTTCAGGCCGCCGACGACGTCGCGCTTCTTCGAGCCGAAGGCGTCGTTCTGCGAGTTGGCGTCGAAGCCGTAGGAGAGCGAGACCTCCTTGACGATGCCCGGGACCATGAAGGCCTTGGTGCCGGTCAGGGCGTTCAGGCTCAGCGTGCCGCGGTAGAGGCCGTAGGCTTCGGTGTTGCCGTAATCGGCGAAGGTCGGGATGCCGCCGGGCGTGTTGGTCGTACCGGCCGGAAACTGAGAACCCGATTGCAGGATGTCGAGGGTGAAGAAGTTCGTGCCGTAGGCCCAGGCATCCGCGTGCGAGATGTTGAGGATGTGCTTGGGCGCCTCGCGCGAGCGGAAGCTGCCGTCCGGCCGCTGGATCTGGATGCCGGGCGTGACGGTCGGGAACTGGTAGCGATAGCTGATCTGCGTGTCCGCGAAGAGGAAGAACGGCACTTCCTTCGCGGCCACCGTTTCGGGGGCCCGCTTCTCCCCGAGATCCGCCGCGACCGCCGTACCCACCGTGAAGAGCGACAGCGCCACCGCCGCAAGTCCCCGAACCGACATTCTTCGTTCTCCCCGACCATCCGTGTGGTCGGGCGGCAGCAACGGGGGTGCCAACACAAAACAAGCCGGAGCCCTCAGCGCCTATGCGGCAGCATAAGTCACAAATCCGCAACACATTCTCGGCGGTGCCGGGCTGGGTCGCCAGTGTATGGCCGGATCAGGACGCCTCTTAGAACCGGTGGGAGTTGGAGGACGAGCCGTCATCGCGCCGGGGCAATCCGTAGAACCTTCTCCAGGCCGCCCACCGTCCGCTCATGCTGCGCATTTCATGGACGTGATGCTGGCAGGGCCGCGGAGTGGAAGCCGTTTGCGCGCACGGCCGTTCGCACCGTGCGGCCGGAGCCGGCGGCGTGCCAGCGTGGACTGCACAGGCCGGCGCCAGCCTGACGACACTTCGTGCATCGGCGACGATGATCGGGCACGATTTTTCGGGAGCCGAGCGCCATCATCGCGGCGGCCCGGACACGCTCCGGCTCCCGGCCCCGCGCGGTCGCTCCGAGGTAGCCCATGCCCGCCCCGCAGCCCCTTCTCGACGCCGAACCTGCACCCCTGCCGTTCGATCCGGCCCGGACGGCCCTCGTCATCATCGACATGCAGCGCGACTTCCTCGAACCCGGCGGCTTCGGCGAGAGCCTGGGCAACGATGTCTCGCTGCTCGCCGCCGCGGTGCCGCCCGCCCGCGCCCTGCTGGCCGCCGCGCGCGCGGCCGGCCTCCTCGTCGTCCACACCCGCGAGGGTCACGCGCCCGATCTCTCGGATGCCCCGCCGGCCAAGCTGGAGCGCGGCGCGCCGACGGCGCGGATCGGCGAGCCGGGCCCGATGGGCCGCATCCTGATCCGCGGCGAGCCCGGCCACGATATCATCCCCGAACTGGCGCCCCTCGACGGCGAGCCGGTGATCGACAAGCCCGGCAAGGGCGCCTTCTACGCGACCGGGCTCGCGGCCCTGCTGGAGGCGCGCGGCATCGAAACCCTGATCGTCTGCGGCGTGACGACGGAGGTCTGCGTACACACCACCGTGCGCGAGGCCAACGACCGCGGCTATCGCTGCGTCGTCGTCGCCGATGCCTGCGGCTCGTACATTCCGGCCTTCCACGAGGCGGGCCTTGCCATGATCAAGGCCCAGGGCGGCATCTTCGGCTGGGTCTCGCGCTCCGCCGCGGTGATCGCCGCCCTCGGCCAAGCGTGAGGCGTCCCTGAACGGCGGAACGCGCCGTGGGCGGGCCCCGCCGGGGTGGCGCGGCCATTGCACCGGACCGGCCGCGAAGCGCCCGATCCTCGAGGGAATCCGATGACCGATCACGCCGCGGAGACGCCGACGCCCGATCTCGACGCCTACGCCGCGGCGGCGGCACCCCTGCTGGGCCTCACCCTCGATCCGGCCTGGACCGGGGCGGTCGTCGCCAACCTGCGGGTGCTCCACGCGGCGGCGGCGCTCGTTGGCGGCTTCCCGCTGCCCGACACCGCCGAGGCCGCACCGGTCTACACGGCGTGAGCGCGACGACGGATTTGAGCCTCGCCCCGGCCTCCGACATCGCCCGGGCCGTGTCGGCGGGGACGGTCGGCGCCCGCGACGTGGTTGCCGCTACGCTGGATCGCATCGCCCGCATCGATCCGGCGGTGAACAGCTTCACCGAGCGCTTGGCCGAGCGCGCCACCGCCCGCGCCGCGGAGCTCGACGCCGCGCGGGCCCGGGGCGACAGGCTCGGCCCCCTGGCCGGGGTGCCGTTCGCGGTCAAGAACCTGTTCGACGTCGCCGGGCTTCCGACGCGGGCGGGCTCGCGGATCAATCGCGAGCGAGCACCGGCCACCTGCGACGCCGCTCTGATCCGGCGGCTGGAGGCGGCGGGCGCTGTCCTGGTCGGGACGCTCGGCATGGGCGAGTACGCCTACGACTTCACCGGCGAGAACATCCACGACGGCAACACCCGCAATCCGCACGCCCTCGGCCACATGTCCGGCGGCTCGTCCGGCGGCTCGGGCGCGGCGGTGGCCGCCGGCCTGGTGCCGCTCGCGCTGGCCTCGGACACCAACGGCTCGATCCGCGTGCCCGCCGCCTTCTGCGGCTGCTTCGGGCTCAAGCCCACCTACGGGCGGCTGAGCCGGGCCGGGAGCTTCCCCTTCGTCGGCAGCCTCGATCATCTCGGACCGATGGCGCGCTCGAGCCGCGATCTCGCCCTGGCCTACGACGCGATGCAGGGGCCCGACCCCGAGGATTCCGCCATGGCCTCCCGCCCGGCCGAGCCCGCGGCTCCGGACCTCGACCGGGGCGTCGCCGATCTGCGCATCGCGGTCGCCGGAGGCTACTTCGCGCAAGGGGGCGACCCGGAGGCCTTCGCCGCCGTCGCGCATGTCGCCCGCGCGCTGGGCGCGCGCTGCAGCGTCGTGATCCCGGAGGCGGCCCGCGCACGGGCGGCGGCCTACCTCATCACCGCGGCCGAGGGCGCCGCACTGCATCTCGACCGGCTGCGCAGCCGGGCCGACGACTTCGATCCGGCGGTGCGCGATCGGCTCATCGCCGGGGCGATGCTGCCCGCCCCCTTCGTGGAACGGGCGCAGCGTTTCCGCCGCTGGTATCGCGACGCCGTGCTGGCGCTGTTCCGCGAGGTCGATGTGATCCTCGCGCCGAGCACGCCGGTCCGGGCGCCGCGTTCCGGCCAGACGACCTTCGTCCTCGACGGCGTTGAGTTGCCGGTGCGGCCCAATATCGGCGTGTTCACGCAGCCGATCTCGTTCATCGGCCTGCCCGTGGCCGCGGTGCCGGTCTGGCTCGACGGCGGCTTGCCGCTCGGCGTGCAGGTCATCGCCGCGCCCTGGAACGAGGCACTCTGCCTGCGGGTGGCGCATCACCTCGAACGCGAGGGTGCGGTCCGGGCGCCGGTCGCGACCGTGAAGGACACGCGATGATCATCGACGATCCCGCGGTGAAGGCCGAGGTCGAGCGGGCCTTCGCGACCTACGAGGCGGCGCTCGTGAGCAACGACATCGCGACGCTCGAACGGCTGTTCCACGACGATTCCCGCACGATCCGCTACGGCGCGGCGGAGAACCTCTACGGCATGGATGCGATCCGCGCCTTCCGCCGGGCGCGGCCCTCGCAGGGTCTCGCCCGCGACCTCGCGGGCACCGTCATCACCACCTTCGGCCGCGACTGCGCCGTGGCGATGACGCTGTTCCGGCGCGAGGGCGCCCCCGGCCGCGTCGGACGCCAGAGCCAGACCTGGCTGCGCTTTCCCGACGGCTGGAAGGTGGTGGCGGCCCATGTCAGCGTCATCGACGACGCTCCCGGTGAGGGCGCGAGCGGCGCCTGACGCGCACCACCGTAGAGCGCAGGCCGGCGGCCGGTTCAGGCCTTCCGATCGGTGCCGGCGACAGGCGGCTCGGCTCCAGCCGCAGCGGTCAGGGGTCCGACGGCTCGCCGCCGGCCCGCGGTGACGTCAATGGGCTTGCGCGACCTCGGCCTGCCGGATCGCCGCCTCACGGGATTCCGCCCGGTCGCCGAATCCGTTGAAGAACAGGTTCAGCCCCACCGCCGCGATCGCGGCGAGCAGAATGCCCGATTCCAGCAGCGGATGCAGCGCGTGCGGCATCTGCTTGAAGAAGTTCGGCGCGACGAGCGGGATCATGCCGAAACCGACCGAGACCGCGACGACGAACAGGTTGTTGCGGTTGCGCGCGAAATCGACGCCGCCGAGGATGCGCGTGCCGGTCGCGCCGACCATGCCGAACATCACGAGGCCGGCCCCGCCGAGCACGCATGGCGGCACGGCCTCGACCAGGGCCGCGAGCTTCGGAATCAGCCCGAGGCCGAGCATGATGAAGCCCGCGGCCACCGTGACCCAGCGCGAGCGGATGCCGGTGACCCCGACGAGCCCGATATTCTGCGAGAACGAGGTGTAGGGAAACGTGTTGAAGATGCCGCCGATGACGGTGCCGAGCCCGTCCGCGCGCAGGCCCCGCGTCAGCCGCCGCTCGTCGACCGGATCGGCGGTGATCTGCGACAGGGCCAGGAACATCCCGGTCGATTCGATCATCACGACGATCATCACGAGGCACAGGGTGACGACCGAGACCGGATCGAAGCTCGGCCAGCCGAAGGCGAAGGGGCGCACCATGTCGAACCAGGGCGCCGCGGCGACGCGGTCGAGTTCCACCAGCCCGGCAAAGCCGGCCAGCACCATGCCGAGCGCGATCCCGATCAGCACCGAGGCCGAGGCGACGAAGCCCGTGGCGTAGCGGGTGATCGCGAGGATCGCGCAGAGCACGAAGGCCGCGATGCCGAGATAGACGGGGGCGCCGTAATTCGGGTTGCCGACGCCGCCGGCAGCCCAGTTCACCCCGACCCGCATCAGCGAGATGCCGATGACCATGATGATGGTGCCGGTCACGACCGGTGGGAACAGCGGCAGGAGGCGTCCGATCACCGGTGCGGCGATGAGGCCGAACAGGCCGGAGGCGATGACGGCGCCGTAGATGCCGGTGAGGCCGATCGCCGGGTTCGTCCCCATGGAGAGCATCGGGCCGACGGCCGCAAAGGTGACCCCCATCATCACCGGCATGCGGATGCCGATGCCGGGCAGACCCCAGCTCTGGATCAGCGTGACGATCCCGCAGGCGAACAGGTCGGCGCTGACCAGCATGGCCACCTGCTCGGGCGGCAGCTTGAGCGCCCGTCCGATGATGAGCGGGATCGCCACGGCGCCTGCATACATCACGAGCACGTGCTGCAGCCCGAGCAGGCCGAGGGCCGCGGGGGGAACCCGTTCCTCGGACTTGAGGGGCACCCGACCCTCGATCTCGGACGCGGAAGCCGACGGGGAAGACGCCATCAACACCATGGGAGAGATGCTCCGAACGTCCGGACGCGGTTGCAGGTGTTATGCCAGAGAGCGACCACGGCCTGTGCCGCCTTCGGCGCGCGGAAGTCCGCCTGTCGCCGGCACTCGTTGCGCCGCGTGCCGTCGAAGCGTTCGCAACGTCCGTTCGCCCCCCGGCGAGCCCGGCGCGATGTCCTAGATCCGCGGCCCGGTTTCGGGACCATGTCGATCTCTCATCCAGGCCCCGTCCGAAGGAAGGCTAGGAGCCCCTCCGAGTCATTCTCTCGACGGTGCGGCGTTGCGGGTAGCTCACTCGGCTCATGGCCAAGGTGTCTCGCGCGTGGAGGCGGATCAGGGCCGGCTTCTGCCGCCTTCGCTGCACGAGTTCGTGCCGCCTGGGCACAGGGCGCAGTTCGGGTGGGATACGGTGCGGGAAGCGCTCGACCTGTCGGCCCGCCTCGACACCGAGGAGCGCGGCTACCCGGACGTTTCAGGCTTGGCCTGTCACACCACAGCCGGAACCGTAGAGCGAACAGGCCCATGACTGTTTTCCCAGCACAAAACCATCAAATGATACAAATTTAGTCCGCAAGCACAGCATTGTCTCTTGAGCGACTCGTCGGCCGCTTCCTAGCCTCGCACCCGGTAATCAACACGAGAGAACGGCCGTGCCCCAGTCCCAAGCGAGCGCCCTGCGCGATGTCGTGCGCGCCACCTACCGGCGCGCGGGGCTCGACAAGTCCGAGACCGAACTCGAGACTCTGCTTCCCACCGTCCGGCCGTTGATCGACTTCGATCCGCGCGAGGCGCGCGAGGCCGACATCGTCGGCCTGCTGGGCAAACTCACCCTGCGGGACGCATCCCTGCCCGCCGCGCCCGGCCCCGTCTCCCTGGTCCGTACGCTGTCGAAGGAGCCGCTGGCCGCCTATGGCGGCACGGCGCCCGACATCACCACCAAGTCGGCCACGGAACTCGCCGCCCTGCTCGCAAGCGGCACGATCACCTCGCGCGAGATCGTGCTCCAGTACATGTACAAGATCCAGAAGCTCGACCGCGCCGGTCCGGCTCTGCGATCGGTGACGGAACTCAACCCCGAGCTTCTGACCATCGCCGACCGCATGGACGCACGCCGGGCCGAGGCCAAGGCGAAAGGAGAGACGCTGCCGGACCTGTTCGGCATCCCGATCCTCCTCAAGAACAACATCGAGACCGGCGACCATCTACGCACCACCGCCAGTTCGATGGCCCTGATCGGCTCGAAGCCGGCGGCCGACGCGCCCCTGGTGGCCAACTTGCGCGAGCAGGGGGCCATCATCATGGGCAAGACCAACATGAGCGAGTGGGCCAACTTCCGGGGCGGGATTGTTCTCAGCGGACAGGGCGGAACCGCCATCAACCCGTTCGGACCCGATCAACCGCTATACGGCTCGAGCGTTGGGTCGGGCATCGCGGTTGCCATGGATTTCGCACCGCTCACCGTTGGGACGGAGACCAACGGCTCGATCACGAGTCCGTCCACGGGCTACCACATCTGGGGTCTCAAGCTGACGCGCGGTCTCGTGGATGGCGCCGGCATCATCCCGGGCGTCGCGTCGCTGGATACGCCCGGTCCCATGGGATCGAACCCGTCCGATCTCGCTCTGATGCTCAACGGGATGCGGGGGAGCGGGACGTCCGGCCCCGCAAATCCGCCGACCGACTACACCAGCAAGATGAACGGCGATCTGACAGGTGTCAGGATCGGCGTCGATACCACCGACGCATCTCCGGCATTCGTGTCCCTGCTTTCGGCCGCCGCGACAGGGTCCGGGGCGACGTTGGTCACCTACAACAAGGCGGCATACGATCAGGCCGTTTATGCGGCGGTGCGCGGCCTCGATACTGCGGACATCAGCGAACTCGTCAAACTGTATAATGGATTGGCGCCCTCGACAGCCGTAACCCAGGCTCAAATCGATGCGTTCTTAAAAATACTCGTTACCGATATGTTAAACCAATGGTACACCGCCTTTCCTCTGAGTACGGCCATAGGAAACGCATACGGACTCATCTCTGCATACGAGCTCAGGAAGTACATCGACGAGAATCTGGGTGCGCGCGAAGCGAATCCTCAGGACTACGACAGCGCCCTGGTTCGACTGCTCGGTACCACCTTCCGGCCGCTTAGCGGCGACGGGGCGAAATTCGCGCGCGATCTGCCGGATGTCGTTGCATTCAACGCAGCGAATCCGGAGATCGAGAGGGTCGGCTTCGGGTTCGACACTTTCGTCAGCGTCGCCAGGCTGAGCCTCGATGACCTCGTCAGGAGCTCAGGTTTCGATTCCGCCGCCGCGCTCGAAGCCGCCGCCGTAAACTGGAAGGGGATCATCGGGAAGATCCTTCACGAGGTGAGAGCCGGTCTCGGCGTCGATGTCTCGTTCGATACCCGGTTCGACGAGAACGCGATGGCGTTCGCAAACTCGCCTCAGTTGGTCGTTCCCGTCGGTCCGGGACGCGGTTCCACCGGGCAGATCATGAACGCCGACCCGTTCGGCGAGGAGGCCATGCTCCGGGTCGGCTACGCCCTGAACGAGAAGCTGAACGACCCCGCCTTCGCGAGCCTGCGCGCGATATCCCCGTCCATCCCCGAGACGGGCTTCACCAATCAGCCGCCCGACCGGGGCCCGCTTCTGCCGCTGGTGCTGCACGATCTGGATGACCACGGCCGGGCAACGCTGGCCCATCTCCTCACCACCGAGATGGCCCCCCTCGTGCTCCACACCACCGGAAAGCTCGCCCAGCCCACCTTCGACGGACGCATCTCCGGCAATGGCGGCCTGATCAAGGAGGCCGACGGCGTCCAGGCCCTCACCGGCGACAGCGACTTCACCGGCACCGTCCAGGTCTGGAAGGGCGCCCTGGCGATCAACCGCAACCAGGCCCTCGGCAGCGCCGCCAACGCCGTCAGCCTCGAAGCCGGCAGCGCCCTGATCGCCAGCCGCAGCCTCACCCTGGCCCGCGACCTGCTCCTGAAGAACGGCGGTGCCCTCGGCGCCGGAGCCGAGATCACCCTGATCGCCGACGGCGTGATCGCCGGCAATGGCGGCCTGACCAAGACCGGGGCCGGCCAGCTGACCCTGGCGGGCATCAACACCTATACCGGCGGCACCCGCGTCGCCGAAGGCGTTCTGGCCGTCGCCGCCGATGCCGGGCTCGGCCAGGATTACGGCGCGCTGCGCTTTGCCGCCGGCACCGGCCTGCTCGTCACCGGCAGCTTCGCCACCCAGCGGCCGTTCCAGCTCGACGGGGAGACCCACCTCTCCATCCGGGCCGGCGCCTCCCTGACGGTGAACAACCTCATCGACGGCGCCGGCAGCCTCGTCCTCGACGGCGGCGGCAGCCTCACCCTGGCCGCGGCCGCCAACCGCTTCGCCGGCGGCATCCAGCTCAAGGCCGGCACCCTCGCCCTCGACGGCGCCGGCGCCGCCGGGCTCGGCACAATCCGCTTCGAGGCCGGGCCCCAGACCCTCGTCCTCGACGACGACGCCTTCCAGGCCGGCATGTTCGGGGGCACGATCGCCCGGTTCGGCACCGCCGACACGATCAGCCTGGCCGATCTCGCCTACTCCACCGGCGCCACCGCCCAGTACGATCCCACCGCCCAGGCGCTGACCGTCGTCAGCGGCGGCCTCACCCGCCAGCTCACCCTGTCCGAGCTCGGCCGCGGCGGCTTCACCCTGGCCTCCGACCCGGCCGGCGGCACCCGCGTCCTGCTCACCGGCGTGCCCGTCGGCCTCGCCGCTTCGGGGCCGGGCCTCGACGCCCAGGGCAACGGCCTGCTGAAGGCCGGGGCTGTCCTCAGCTTCACCGTCGAGATGTCCGATCTCGTCACCGTCGAGACCGGCGCGGGCCGCCCCGTTCTGGTCCTGTCCAACGGAGCGGAGGCGGCCTATACCGGCCAGCCGAACGGGACGAGCCTCGGCTTCGCCTACACCGTCGCCCCCGGACAGGACAGCCAGGCCCTCGCCGTCGCCCGGCTCGACCTACGCGGTGCCGTCATCCGCGACACCGGCGGCCACGTGGCCGACGTGACGACCCTTCCCGCCGCCCCGTCGGGCACGATCACCCTCGACACCACCGCACCGACGCTGGCCCTGACCGCAGCACCGCCCGCCACGGTCGAGGCGAGCTCCGCCGCGGGTGCCGCCGTGAGCTTTACCGCCAGTGCCGGAGACGGCGTCGATCCGGCCCCGCGCGTGGTGTTTAGGGCCGGCGACACCGTCGTGTCCTCCGGCCAGACCTTCGCCCTCGGCACCCACAGCGTCACCGCCACCGCTTTCGATGCCGCCGGCAATGCCAGCGCCCCGGTCTCGTTCGACTTTACGGTGCAGGACAGCACCGCACCGACGCTGGCCCTGACCGCGGCACCGCCCGCCGCCGTCGAGGCCAGCTCCGCCGCGGGTGCGGCCGTGAGCTTCGCCGCCAGTGCCGGGGACGGGGTCGATCCGGCCCCGCGCGTGGTGTTCCGCGCGGGCGACGCGGTGGTGTCCTCGGGCCAGACCTTCGCCATCGGCACGCACAGCGTCACCGCCACCGCTTTCGATGCCGCCGGCAATGCCAGCACCCCGGTCTTGTTCGACTTCACGGTGCAGGACAGCACCGCGCCGACGCTGGCTCTGACCGCGGCACCGCCCGCTACCATCGAGGCGAGCTCCGCCGCGGGTGCCGCCGTGAGCTTCGCCGCCAGTGCCGGGGACGGGGTCGATCCGGCCCCGCGCGTGGTGTTCCGGTCGGGCGACGCGGTGGTGACCTCCGGCCAGACCTTCGCCATCGGCACCCACAGCGTCACCGTCACCGCATTCGATGCCGCCGGCAATGCCAGCACCCCGGTCTCGTTCGGCTTTACGGTGCAGGATACCACCGCACCGACACTCGCCCTGACGGCGGCGCCGCCCGCCACCGTCGAGGCCAGCTCCGCCGCGGGTGCCGCCGTGAGCTTTACCGCCAGTGCCGGGGACGGCGTCGATCCGGCCCCGCGCGTGGTGTTCCGGGCGGGCGACGCGACGATGGTGTCCTCCGGCCAGACCTTCGCGCTGGGCACCCACACCGTCACCGCCACCGCTTTCGATGCCGCCGGCAATGCCAGCACCCCGGTCTCGTTCGACTTCACCGTGGGGGACAGCACCGCACCGACGCTGGCCCTGACGGCGGCACCGCCCGCCACGGTCGAGGCGAGCTCCGCCGCGGGCGCCGCCGTGAGCTTTACCGCCAGTGCCGGGGACGGGGTCGATCCGGCCCCGCGCGTGGTGTTCCGGTCGGGTGACACCGTGGTGTCCTCCGGCCAGACCTTCGCGCTCGGCACCCACAGCGTCACCGCCACCGCCTTTGACGCCGCCGGCAATGCCAGCGCTCCGGTCTCGTTCGACTTCACCGTGACGACCCCGGTCGCGCCGGCCACGGCGAGCTTCGACTTCGCCCTGAGCCAGGCCAACCTGCGCCAGGCCCCGGGGCACATCGCCCTGATCGGGCCGGACGGCCTGAGCCACGACGTCACCGCCGTCGAGACCTTCGTGTTCACCGATGGCGTCGTCCGGCAGAAGGACGCCGCCCCGCTGGTCGACGACCTGTTCTACTACGCCGCCAATCCCGACGTCTGGCAGGCCCAGATCGATGCCGAGGCGCACTATGCCGCCTATGGCTGGCGCGAGGGCCGCGACCCGAACGCCGCCTTCTCGACCGCGGGCTATCTCGCGGCCAACCCGGAGGTGGCCGCGGCC
The DNA here is from genome assembly GCF_026672325.1 of Methylorubrum sp. SL192. Classification (NCBI taxonomy): domain Bacteria; kingdom Pseudomonadati; phylum Pseudomonadota; class Alphaproteobacteria; order Hyphomicrobiales; family Methylobacteriaceae; genus Methylorubrum; species Methylorubrum sp. SL192. The sequence continues at coordinate 883,769 of NZ_JAPPQV010000003.1, read as the reverse complement.
GGCCTCGACCCGCTGGTCCACTTCGCGCAAGCGGGCTGGAAGGAGGGCCGCGATCCCGCTGCCGGCTTCGACGTCGAACGCTACCTCGCCCGCCATCCGGAGGCGCGGGCGGCCGGCCTCGATCCGCTCAGCCACTACCTCGCCCAGGGCCGGGCCGAGGGGCACGTCGCCCATACCGCGATCGGACGCCCGGCCGACCTGGCCGAGCAGGGCGGCTTCGATGCGCAGGCCTACCTGCTGTCCAACCTCGACGTGGCCGAGGCGGCCCGGGCGGCCGGGGGCGACAGCTTCGCCTTCGCCCGGACGCACTACACGACCTATGGCTGGCAGGAGGGGCGCAACCCGAACGCGGTGTTCGACACCAAGGGCTATCTCGCCGCCTACGGCGACGTGGCCGCGGAGGGGATCGATCCGCTCGCCCACTATGTCCGGTACGGCGCGGCGGAGGGCCGCGACCCTTCCGCCGGCTTCGACGGCAAGGCCTACCTCGCCGCCAACAGTGACGTGGCCGCGGCGGGGCTGAACCCGATGCTGCACTATCTCCAGTACGGCGCCGCCGAGGGCCGCAGCGTCTTCGCCGACGGGCACTTCGCCTGACGCCCGCTTCCCCAGCGAGGCTGAAATCCCCGCTGGCAGGGGGCGGGCCGGCTGGCCTCTCGAGGTCATCCGATCCGCTCCCATGCCGATCCGTGTGCGCGCCGTGCCGCCGGCCACGAAACACGCTCGGCAGCGCGGCTACGGCGTGCGGCCGTGCCGCCGGCCACGAAACACGCTCGGCAGCGCGGCTACGGCGTGCGGCCGGGCGGCCGGATCATCGCCGTGCCCGATCGGAGGCGGCGCCCGCCTGATGCCGTTCGAGCGCCAGCTTCGCCCGCTAGGGCTGGCCCCTCGGCGGCAAATGCAACGCGTTTGCGCCCAACCCGCTTCTTGGCTCCGTCGTCGCCACGCGGCCCGCGCACCCTAAGGCACTTGACGCGCTGCGGGTCGACAAGCGCCAGCCGTGGATCGAGCCGACGTCCGCAGCGCCACCGCTGGCCTTTTGAAGATTAAGTGGAGCGGGCGATCGGGATCGAACCGACGACATTCAGCTTGGGAAGCTGAAGTAATTCTCTGCGCATCACATTAAGAAGTGTTTGCAGGTATGCAGCCAGACAGCCATAAAATCGATTACCCCGCGCTCCTACTGCTCTCAGAATTCAAACGGCAAGGCCGATCAACCCGCAGGCGCGACGTTGCGAAGTGCCCTTCTCCTCGATGGCCCAGCTCACGGCTGTTCTGCGTGCGCCGGGCGTCAGAAGTTTTCTCCCAAAGCCTCGCGCAGCGTCGCCACGTCGAGCATCGCCTCGGCGAGAAGCTACTTGAGCTTGCGGTTCTCCTCGTCGAGCGCCTTCAGCCTGCGCGCATCCGGGACCTCCATGCCGCCGAAGCGCGAGCGCCACGTGTAGAACGTCGCGTCGCTGATGCCGTGGCGGCGGCAGACCTCAGCCACCGGAAGCCCAGCCGGCTGCTCCTTCAGGATGACGATGATCTACTCTTCGCTGAACCGACTTTTCTTCATCGTCCGTCCCCTTATCGACGGACCCTAGCTTCAGAAAGACGGCAGACCAGGGGGCAAGGTCAGCCGACTTCGGGGTTTCCGGTCATGAACCGCGCCGCGATTGTATCGCCCTCTCTCGACACGCCCGACGAGACAAGCCGAAGCCGCTACTCTGCCGCGATCGGTAGCAGCACAGGCTCATCCGGCGCGGCCTCGGATCGGCTCCGCCATCCTTGACGCGGCGGCGCCACGGCCACTTGGTTCCGGCCGTTGTGCTTGGCCCGGTAAAGTGCCGTATCCGCAGCGCGTATCAGTTCGGCACTGGTGCCCGAGGTGCTCGGGACGGAGGCGACACCGAGTGAGGCAGAGACCTTTGCCCCATGCGTGCCGGATAGGCTCTCGATACGGCCTCGGATCTGCTCGGCCTTGGCTGCCGCGTCCTCGAGATCGCAATCGGGCAGAAACACGATCATCTCCTCGCCGCCATACCGACAGGCCACATCTGTCTCCCGCAAGGCGCCCACGATGGCGGCGGCGGCTTCGCACAGGACCGCGTCGCCAGTCGCATGACCGTGCTCGTCGTTCAGTCGTTTGAAGTGGTCGAGATCGATCATGACGACAGAAACTTTCCGGCCTTCCCGTTCGGCGAGCCGAACGTAACGCTCAAGACTGTCCTCCATGTAACGACGATTGTAGAGCCCAGTCAGTGGATCGCGAAGGGCTTGGTTGCGCAGCTTCTCACGAAGAGCGATGTTTGAGAGCGCAAGTGACATGGCATCGCCGAGCGCGGAGCTGAGCGGCAGCATCGCGGCCAGGCGTGTCTCCGCGTCGGCCCCCTCCGCGAAGATCTGCAGGAGTCCGAGGTTTTCGCCGCGCGCCGCCATCGGGATCTCCAAGGCCGCCATGCCAGAGGCATGGTGCTCGCAGCAGAGAGCTTTCGCCCCTCGATGGTTGATGTGCGGCTTGCCGCGCTTCATCGCCCAGCACTGGCCGACCATGATAGCCTCCGGGAGGGACGCACTGTCACTGCATGCCCAAGAGGTGGAGAGAACCAGACGATCACGCGAGTTGTTGAAGACGTAAAGGGCACCACCGAAGCCAGCGATGAGTTCTCCGGCGGTGGCTCTCAGAACCGCGTTAGCGTCGTGGTGATCCGCTGCGCTCTGCAGCATGTCGGTCATCCCGAACAAGTGGCCGACCTGCTTACGAGAGGCCTCCACCTGCGTAATGGCGGCCTGCCGCGCTTGAGCATCGCGTGCCGCAGACCGGAAAGCGAAGACCATCACTCCGCCGATCAGGAGCTGCGAGAGCAGAACGAAAAGCTTGCCGATCTCGATGCGGGTCTCGTGCACAGCGAAGTGCGCGTTCCAGTCGGTCAGGAACGCGTCGAAGGCACTTCGAATCCTACCGACCTGAGCAGCACTATGGCGCTCCCTGAGTAGCGCCTGCGCCTCGCTGAGACGTCCGGTCCGCGCGAGCTCGAGCACCTCGGTCCAACTCGCCTCAAGCGATTCGATAATGCCTCCCGCCGTAGCCTTGCCGTCCGATCTCCCAATGAAGGGGGTAAGTAAGGCGAGCTGCGCGGTGCGCCGGCTGTGCAGCGCCTCGAGTGCGCGGTTGAACGCTCCGAACTGACCATCGCCCGTCCCCAGTGCCTTGTTCAGGACATAGGACTCCGCGTCCATCAGCGCTTCCTGCGCGATACGCATCTGACGTCCGCCCTCGCGCAGATCGATCAGTGCCTGCTGATGCGCGTTAGTGAAGAAGAACCCCGACAGGGCCGTGGTCACCATCAGCGATACCAAGCCAATCTGAACGCTCAGGCGACGCTTTCCTGGACCGCTGGCTTGACGTTGATCGACCGCCCCGAGTTCCATCGCAACGAGAGACATAGTTGTGTCCGGAATGTCGGTGACAGCGCGCCGTCTGAGGCGAGCCTACTTAGCTCCTGTGTCTGCCTGACACGTGAATGAATATGGCTAACAGTGCGGTGGAGCCCTCCTCTAAAGTGTTACCAGCCACTCTCCCGGGCCCTGAAAGCTCGGCATGAACACCAATGACGAGGCCGAAAAGATCCTTGGATGGAAGCACATTTTTCGAAGTTTGGCGCAAACGATAACAATTAAGAAATTCAGCGGCAGTTTTGGATGAATGTGCAAGCGCGCTGCTTGTTATGCGGCAAAACCCCTCGGCTTATTCGCTAGTCCCCAGTCGGATGGTGTGAAGCGACGCTCCATCGTCGCCTCTGTCGATCAGAGATCGGGAAAGGCAGGCTGTGGAAGGCCACAGCTTTGACGAGCCCCCGGCGCCTCCCGGCTTCGAAATCCAGTCGATTTCCTGATCGTATCGATTGGAACTATGCGCTTATCGGATCGTGGCTCCGCCGGCATCTTGAATGTGCGCCGGTCATGAGAACGTGCGCCGCGAGCCCCGCATCGGGACGCGACCGAACCATGCCGCGTGTGCCGGAAGTGGCCAGCCATGCCTGCCTCCACGATCACCTCTGATCATCCTGCCCTTCAAGCTCAAGCCGTCCTGGCCGGGCGCAGATGCATGCCTCCCGCTGGGCTCGCGGTGCAGCCGCTGCGTAAGCGGAGCGGTTCTGTGCTCCTGCTTGGCGGCGCGATCCTGCTCTGGGGGGCGAACTGGCCGGTGATGAAGCTCGGTCTCGGCCATGTTTCGCCCCTGTGGTTCTCCGCTGCCCGGTTCGCCACGGGGGCCGCCTGCCTGTTCGCTTGGCAGGCCCTGCGCGGCGAGGTGTGGTGGCCTCAGCGCAGGGACCTGCCTCGCGTCGCCTCCATCGGCTTGTTTCAGATGATGCTGTTCACAGCCCTCGGGACCGTGGCGATGAGGCATCTTCCGGCGGGGCGGTCGGCGATCTTGAGCTACACCACGCCCCTCTGGGTGCTCCCGGTCGCGGTCCTGGTGTTCGGCGAACGGATCGAGCGTCGGCATTGGGCCGGTCTCGGCTTGGCTGGGCTCGGCGTTCTCGTTCTTCTCAATCCGCACGCGGTCGACTGGGGGGACGGTCAGGTCGTCGGCGCCAACGCCATGCTGGTGGCGGCCTCGCTCGCCTGGGCCGTGTGCATCCTGCACCTGCGCTACGGGCGCGCCTCGGCCTCGGCCTCGGCGATCCAGCTCGCGCCCTGGCAGATGCTCGTCGCCGCGGCCACCCTGGCCCCGCTGGCCTATGCCGTCGAGGGTCCCTTCACGGGCGACGGCACGGCGGCCTTCTGGGCCTGCCTCGGCTTCGTGGGGCCCGTCGCCACGGCCTTCTGCTTCTGCGCCGTCAACGCGGCGAGCGCCCGGCTGCCGGCCAGCACGACCGCGACCCTGATGATGGCGGTGCCGGTCACCGGTCTCGCCCTCTCCACGGCAACCCTGCACGAAGACCCGAGCCTCGACCTGATCGTCGGAGCCCTCGCGATCGTGCTCGGCATCGCCGCGAGCGCGCAACGATCCCATCCCTGACACCTACACCGAACGAGGAGCATTCCCATGAAGGCCGTCGGCTTCCACACCTCCCTGCCCATCGAGAACGAGGCGGCCCTGGTCGACTTAGACCTGCCGACCCCGGTGCCCGGCCCCCGCGACCTGCTCGTCCGGGTTCAGGCGGTCTCGGTGAATCCGGTCGATACCAAGGTCCGCGCCCGGGTCACGCCGGCCGAGGGGCAGCCGCACATCCTCGGCTACGATGCGGTCGGCCTCGTCGAGGCGGTCGGCCCGGAGGTCCGGTTGTTCCGGCCGGGTGATGCAGTGTTCTACGCCGGGGCGCTTGGCCGGCCCGGCACTAATGCCGAACTGCACTGCGTCGACGAGCGCATCGTCGGCCACAAGCCCGCCGCGCTCTCGGCGGCGGAGGCCGCGGCCCTGCCGCTCACCGCGATCACCGCCTGGGAGGCGCTGTTCGACCGGCTCGACGTCGGCAAGCCGGTGCCGGGCGCCGCCCGGTCGATCCTGATCATCGGCGGGGCGGGCGGCGTCGGCTCGATCGCGACGCAGCTCGCCCGCCAACTCACGGACCTGACCGTGATCACCACCGCCTCGCGTCCCGAGACCGCCGCCTGGAGCCGCGATCTCGGCGCCCATCACGTCATCGACCACACCAAACCGTTGGCCGCCGAGGTCGCGGGGCTGGGCTTGGGCGCACCGGGCTTCGTGTTCTCGACCACCAGCACCGACCGACACCTCACCGAGATCGCGGAACTGATCGCCCCGCAGGGCCGCTTCGCCCTGATCGACGATCCCGACAGCCTCGACGTCATGCTCTTCAAGCGCAAGAGCGTGTCGACCCACTGGGAGTTCATGTTCACCCGCTCGATGTTCTCGACCACCGACATGGAGGCGCAGGGCCAGCTCCTCGACGAGGTTGCGCGCCTCGTTGATGCGGGCCGGCTGAAGACCACCCTGGCCGAGCGTTTCGGACCGATCTCGGCCGCCAACCTGCGCCGTGCCCACGCCTTGATCGAGAGCGGACGGGCCAAGGGCAAGATCGTTCTGGAAGGTTGGGCATGACCGGACGATCGCCCTCGACGGCGTGATGGCGCCTGGCTGTACGATCAGCCCTGCTCAGGTCCGCTCTCTCGCGTGCCGACCCGGCTCCTCGACGCGCCCGGAACCGCGCCCGAGACCCTGTCGGGCGCGGTGGAGCGCAGTGCCGTCACGCCGTCGACCGGGGGCACTGCGATCGCCGCCGACGGAACCCTCTTCGTCAGCGATACGGACACGCAACGCATCCTCCGGATCGCGCCGGACGGCACCGTCTCGAGCCTGATCGAGGACCCGCGCCGGCTCCGGGTCGACGCGATGTGGATCGAAGCCACCGGACGGCTCTGGATGCCGGCAGCACAGATCAATCGCCTTGCCCTGTTCCAGGGCGGCACGTCCCGCGTGCGATACCCGGTGGAAGTCTTCATTTTGCAGGTGGGCGCCGAGCCGCCCCCCCAACGATCATCGCTGAGGAGGGATCATGTCGGACTCGACGAAAACGGGGCGCTTCGACCTGAGGGCCATCGCGGCGGCGCTGCCCGCGACGGCGCAGACGCTGCTGGTCGACACCTACCTCACGGACCGCGAGGCGGCGAGCGCTCGGGTGTTCCGGGTCTATCGTCCCACGCCGCCGCACTACCATGCGACCTGCGACGAGTACCTCTACGTGTTGTCGGGGCGTGGAACGTTCTGGATGGAGGATGCGAGCCAGGAGGCGGCGTTCGGGCCGGGCGATCTCCTGTTCTTCGAACGGGGAACCGTTCATGCCCTGCCGACGATCACGCAGGAGCCAGTCGTCTTCCTCTCAGTCGACACGCCGCGGCGCCCACCGACCGACATCGTCTTCGTCGATGCCGCGGACGGGTCACCCGAGACCTTCATAGCCCGCAACGCGCCGACGGGCTGAGCGCGGCTCGGCCGTCACGGAACGCTGAGCCGCCCCGTGTCACGAAGGTTCGGCCAGCCTCAAAGCCGTCGGTCAGGCGATCCTGTGCAAGAGCTCGATCGCCAGTGGTTCGCCAAGAAGTTTGTCGAAGCGCGCGGCGAGCGCTCGGAAGTTCGGGCCATCGGCATGGACATCAAGGGCGGCCTGGCTTTCCCAGACCTCGTACATCACGATCGTGCCCGGCTGCTCTCGGCTCTCGTGGGCCGTGTAAGCGAGGCAGCCGGGCTCCCCGCGCACGGCGGGCGTGATCGACGTCATGGCCTGTGCCAGCGCCAACTCCTGTCCAACGCGGGGCACCAGGCGGGCGATCAGATGAACGCGCTCGGACATCGTTCTGAGTTCCCTGGTTCAATTTCCGCCCGGCCGTGATCCTACGGTGCGACGCGCATACGCGCCGGACGACTGCCAACCGCTCAGGCCGCGATGGTGAGCCCGTCGTGACCGGCAAGGCTCTGGCTGAGGAAGGTGATCAGCGGCTCCACGAGATCGGGCGCCCGGTCCTCGCCGAGCACGCTGACCTCCGTCATCGGCAGAGCCGGCCAGAGGTCGGGCGCGCGCAGGATCTGCATGCCCTCCTGCACGAAGGAGCGGCCGAGCAACGTCACCCCAAGCCCGCCCGCCACCGCCGCCTGGACGCCCATCAGGCTGCTCGCCGTGCAGGCGGCGACCCAGTCGCGCCGCACGGAATCGAGGGCAGCGATCATCGATTCACGATAGCTGCACGGAGCTGCCAGCATGACGAGGCGCGCGGGCTTGGTGAAGTCGAGCTGGTAGTCGGCGGAGGCGAGCCAGACGAGGGGCTCGCGCCAGATCACGCGTCCTCGTCCATTCGTGCCGCTGCGCTTGACGATCACCGCATCGACCCGGTCCGCGTCGTAGGCTTCGAGAAGGTTGCAACTCAGGCCCGTCATCAGCGCGATGTGGACGTCGGGATAGAGCCGACCGAACCGCGCGAGCAGCTTCGGCAACTGACCGGGGATGAAGTCCTCCGACACGCCGAGCCGCAGGGTGCCGCTCGCGGTGGGCTCCCGCCAAGCGCGCATGAACCGGTCGTTGAATTCCAGCATTTGACGTGCCGCGACCAGCAGCCGCTCGCCGTCTGGCGTGAGCCCGAGCATACGGCTGGTCCGGTCGAAGACCCGCCGGCCGAGGATCTCTTCGAGGCGAAGCACCTTCTGGCTCACCGCCGATTGCGAACGGTGCACCACGTCGGCGGCGGCCGTGAAGCTACCTGTCTCGGCGACCGCCACGAAGGCCCGCAGCAGATCGAGCTCCAGATCCGGGTATCGCATGGTTCGGCAGCTTCCCAGTCTCGCAAAAACTCAATACCGAGGCCCGGTCCATCACCGGCATCCTACCCATCAACCGTTCGGCGACCCTTGCCACGGGGCTCATCCCCGCCCGATGAGGGTGTCGACTGAGCGACAGGACCGTCGAGTTCCTCGACATGCTCGCTGGCCGGGAGCACGACGACCCGCGTCTCGACCGGAACGCGACCGTAGAGGTCGATGATGTCCTGGTTGAACATCCGGATGCAGCCGGAGGAGACGTCGGTGCCGATAGTCTGCGGTTCGGTAGTCCCATGGATGCGATAGAGCGTATCGCGCGGGCCCTCGAAGAGGTAGAGCGCTCGGGGTCCCAGCGGGTTGCCGAGGCCGCCGGCCATGCCGTTGCGCCAGGGCCCGTTGCGGTCCGGCTCCCGCGCGATCATCTCCGCCGTCGGGGTCCAGCGCGGCCAGTCGGCCTTGCGTCCCACCCGCGCCGACCCGCTCCAGGCAAGACCCGCCCGACCGACACCGACCCCGTAGCGCAAAGCGCGGCCCTTCTCGCGCACGAGGTAGAGGAACTTGCGGCCCGGATCGACGACCAGCGTGCCCGGCGGTTCGGCACGCGGATAGGCGACCTCCTGGCGGAAGTAGCGGGGATCGACGCCGCCGATCTCGGTTGCCGGCAGCGGGAAACGCTCGTCGGGGCGCGCGCCGTACATCGCCGTGAAGGCTGCGTTCGGCACCGGTACCAGGGCACTCTGCCGGGGTTCATCGGTCACGCAGCCGCCCAAGGCTAAAGCAAGCCAGGTCAGCCGGAGGATGGTCGAACGCTTAGGACCATCACCCTGCCAGGGGGAGGCAAGCGAGCCCGGCTCGTTCATGACACGCGCTACCCTTCCAGAGATGTCCCACGTTCGAGGCCATCAAGGGACCTCAAACCGCCGGGGAAGGATGCCCCTCGTCGATGTCCGACGGAAACGCATAGTTCTGATGGGATCTAGCTGCCGATCGAATGGGATCGTACCAGCCTGCCTGTGGTCTCTCCGATCGCGGGGACCATGGTTGTCTTGAGCTACAACCGGTTTCCTACCGACCGGTGTCGACCCAATGCTGCCCTGGACGGGCGCACCGTCGCGATCTGCCGCCTCGGCGCGCTTGATCTGAACGGCCGGCTGGCGGGCGCCGCGGGGCTGATGACCGCATGGCCGAGGTCCGGAAGCGGATGCTGACGGCGGCGAGGGTTTGATACGAAAAACCCCGCCGCGGCTGAGCCGGGCGGGGCTGGAGAAGGTGCGCGCGGGACTGATCGCGCGTGAGGCATCAGTGGCGTGCGGACAGCGGCGGGTCTATCCCTGCGCCGAAGCCGAGGGAACACGATCACGTCACCCCGGCGGCGCTCCTCCGAACGGAAGCCCCTGTCCGCCACCCATCCCCGATGTAGGGCCCGGTGCGCTCGATCGCAGGGCCTATGCCTACAGGGGAGCAATCGTCGAGTGGACCTATACATACGCGCATGTGAACGACAGCGGTTCGATTCGGTGCTCATCCACGATTTGCTTGTGTGGCCTATCCTTGGAGAAAGCGAATATGTTCACTCACATCATGATCGGCAGCAACAACTTGGAGCAGGCCCGGAGCTTCTACGATGCCACATTCGCCGCTCTGGGAGGCCAGCCCGGTGAGATGGATGCCAGAGGCAGGCTGATCTACTCCCACGAGGGCGGGCGGCTGATGGTCACGAAGCCCATCGATGGCAAGCCGGCAACCGCAGCCAACGGTGGGACGATCGGTATCGCAGCAGCGAGCCGTGACCATGTTCTCGCGTGGCATGAAGCCGGGCTCGCGCATGGTGGTACTGCGATCGAGAGCCCGCCCACAGAGCGTCCGAACGGATCCTTTGTCGCCTATCTTCGTGACCCGGACGGAAACAAGCTGACGGCACGGACGCATCCGGGGAAGTGACAATAACCGGTGTCAACTTTACGTCGTTCGAATTGAAGATGGAGGCCAATGCTGGACATCCGAGAAGGATCGGCACGGTCTCAGTTTAGCTTTTCGAGCACTGCACTGGCAGGCCCGGGCGCTCCACATACGCCGCCCGAACCACCATCCGGCGTCTCACGCACGAACGTTATGATCGGTCCGACGGTGATCTCGGACTTTGCGGATGGCCGCTCGTGAGTGTGGAAAAGGGTATGAAAAACCCCGCCGCGGCTGAGCCGGGCGGGGGTGAGTTGCGTCATGGAACGAGAGGTTCCGAAGTGAAACCCCAATCGGGTCAAACGGTTCAGCCTCGGTTTGAAATCGCACCGTGTCGCCGAAACGAAAGACCCCGCGCCGGCGGACCGGGCGGGGCAAGGTGGTTGTGGACTGAGATGCCTGAGAGTGGAACGACAGCCCTGAGATAAACGGGTGGTTGTGGGCAGATAGTCCCACATCCTGGCGCGGCCCCTGCGAACCGAAGTGCCCCGTCCGCCACCAATCGCCGATGTGGGGCCGGATCGGCTCGATCGACGGGCCGATGCCGGCAGAGGGTGGGGAGCCGTCCTCAGGGTGTTGCCCGAAAGGCGACATTCGGCTTGGCGCCGATCGGCACGGAGCCTGCAGCGGCGGAGACCAGCCAGCTGACCAACTTCTCGACATCTGCTTTCCGAACCGAGTGGCGCGGGCGAACGACCCAGTAAGGGTGCGCGTCGAGGACAGGCCCGAACGGTTGGACCAGTGCGCCGCTCGTCAACTCGTCGGCGGTCAGCACGTCAGAGAGGAGCGCTATCCCCTGGCCGGCGATCGCGGCCTGGATGACATGCCCTTCGTCGCTGAACCGAATGCCCGCTCTGCCATCGACGCCGGTCACCCCGGCATGCCGCAACCAGGCAGGCCAAGTCGGCGTCTCGAAATGCAGCAGCGTGTGATGTCTCAAGTCACCCACGGATCGAATGGCGAGGTGGGGACTACAAGCAGGAGTAACGCGCTCGGCTAGAAGCCTGTGAGCGTCGAAATCGGAATAGGGACCCGGCCCGTACCGGACCGCGACGTCCACGCCATCGCGAGCGAAGTCGATCAGGCTGTCGGACGCGTGCAGTCGCAGGTCGCAAGCGGGATGCGCGGCACGGAAGTCGGCAAGCCGTGGCACCAGCCACTTCGCGACGAAGGCGGTCGGAGCCGAGAGCGTGAGGACACCGGCCGCGCGCCGGCCGCGGATCTGGTCGATGGCTTCGGCAAACGCGTCGAAGCCATCGCGGAGCACGGGCAGCAGTACGGCTCCCTCTGCGGTCAATCGGACCCGGCGCGTCTCGCGGTGGAAGAGGCGCAGCCCCAGGGTTTGTTCGAGAAGCCGGATCTGATGGCTGATGGAGGTCGGCGTGACGCCCAGTTCGTCGGCTGCTCCGCGGAAGCTCAGGCGGCGCCCTGCCGCCTCGAAGGCCCGCAGCGTCGCGAGCGGGGGAAGCGACCTTCGCATCGTCATGGCTGAATGTAGCTCATCCGTCCCGTGAGGAGAACGAGTTCGTCATCCCGTATCCCGGCTGACACAAAGGCGCCTGCCGAGGACAGGAGACTCACTTGAAAGCGATGGTGTTGACGAGGTTCGGGGGGCCGGACAGCTTCGAGCTCCGGGATCTACCCGACCCACGGCCAGGACCCCGGCAGGTCCGCGTTGCGGTGCATGCGACGTCGATCAACCCGCTCGACGCACAGATCCGCCGCGGTGACTACGCCGATCAGGTCGAACTGCCTGCCATCATCGGGCACGACGTCTCCGGGGTGGTCGACCAAGTCGGATCAGACGTGACGAACTTCCGCGTGGGGGATGAGGTCTATTACACGCCGCAGATCTTTAGCGGGCCGGGATCGTACGCGGAATACCATGTGGCGGACGCCGAGATCGTGGCGCGAAAGCCGGCCAACCTGACCCATTCCGAGGCCGCGAGCGTCAGCCTGGTCGGCGTGACCGTTTGGGAGGGGCTGGTCGAGCGGGCCCGGTTGCAGGTGACCGAGACCGTCCTGATCCACGGCGGCGCCGGCGGCGTCGGGGCCATCGCCGTCCAGGTCGCCAAGGCCATCGGCGCGCGGGTCCTGGCGACGGCACGAGGCAGCGACGCGGCGCTCGTCGAACGGCTCGGCGCCTCGGCCGTCATCGATTTCGAGCGCGAGGACTACGTGGACGCCGTTGATCGCCTGACCGAAGGCAGGGGCGTCGACGTCGTTCTGGATACGATCGGGCGCGACACGCTTTCGCGTTCCCCACGCATCCTCCGCGAGGATGGGCGAGTCGTCACCCTGGTGGACACGGCGACGCCCCAGAACCTCATCGACGCCTGGGGCCGGAACGCGACCTACCACTTCGTTTTCTCTCGCCAGAACGGCAGCAAGCTCGACGCCCTCACGCGCCTCCTCGAGCGAGGCCTGGTGGTGCCGCAAGTCGGCCTGGAGTTTCCCCTCGACGACGTCGCACGCGCCCACGCGCGCTCCGAGGAGGGCCGGCTCAAGGGCAAGATCGTGCTCAGAGTCAGATCGTGACGCAGCCTGACCTCTGCCGGAGTCCCTGACCTGATAGGTCGCGATGTCCTGTAGGTCGAAGACGACGACGACATCTCAAAGCCAGCACAAGAGGTGATAACCATGAAATTTCGCAACGGCCCTGATTCGCTACTTCGTCACGAAGACTCCGTACTGGTTCTGATCGATCATCAGCCTTACCAGCTCACAAACCTGAACAGCCACGATCCGCATATGGTCGTGAACAACACGACCGCTCTGGCTAAATCCGCCAAGGTGTTCGGCGTGCCCACCATCCTGACGAGCGTCATAGCAGAGCGCGGCGGCGTCATCTTCCCGCAGGTCACCGATGTCTTTCCGGGCCAGGAGGTGATCGACAGAACGTTCATCAACACCTGGGAGGATGAGAAAGTCGTGGATGCGGTTAAGGCGACCGGCCGCAAGCAGCTGATCGTCGCAGGCCTCTGGACCGAAATCTGTGTCGCGATGCCCGCGATCCAGGCCGCAGGCGAAGGCTGGGACGTCACGGTGATCACCGACGCCTCCGGGGGCGTCTCGGTTGAGGCTCACGAAGTCGCCATCCAGCGCATGATCCGGGCCGGCGTGAACATGATGACTTGGCTGGCGCTGGCGGCCGAGTGGCAGCGCGACTGGGCCCGCCTGGATACCGCCGTCGGTCTCACCGAGGTGCTCAAGCAACACGCTGCCGGCAGCGGCATTGCATATCTTTGGGAACAGCAGCTACTCGCTACGCCTGTGCCGAAAGCCGCGGGCTGATCGAATAGCGGCCGCCCTCGCCGATCCGGCGGGGCGCACGGGCGGCTGGACGGAGCGGTTCAAGGACATCCCGCTGAGCGCAGATGGCTCGATCTATCTCTCGGCCGGCGTGGAGATCCGCACCCGTTACGACGGCGATGCCAATCTCGACTGGGGATCGGCGCGCCACGATTCCTTCGTCTGGCAGCGCGTGATGCTCGATGCCGACCTGCCACGTTGGACTGAGACCTGGGGCACTCCTTCCCTTCAGAAGGTACCTGTCCCAGATCCTCTCGGTCCGCCAACGATTTGGGACGTCCCGTCTCATGGTCGGATCGATCCTCAGACCTTGGCGATGAGCTTTCGTTCACGGGGAGGCCAGCTGTGTGATCAGCCAGCGGCCGGCCGGGCCCGGCGGGCGCTCAATCGGGTAGACGGCCCACATCGGCAGGAACAGGCCGCCCTTCGGCACGGCGGCGATATCCAGTCTCACGAGGAGACCGCTGGCAAGGTCATCCGCGACGACGTCGAGGGGCATCCCTCCCCAGCCCAGGCCCGAGCGCAGGAATGCGTGCTTCGCCCCGAGATCCGCAAGCCGCCAGGTCCTCGGCGAGAATACGCCGAACTCGCGCCCTTTGGTTAGCTCGCTCCGGTCGGTCAGGACCAATTGGACATGCTCGGCCAGGTCGGCGGTGGGGATCGTCCCCGTCCGTCCGCCGAGGGGATGCGCGGGCGAGGCGACCATCACCAACTCAACCTGGCATAATGGCTCGCGTGCGAGTTCAGGGGGTAGCAGGGGAGTGGCGCCGGCGACCGCGAATGCGCAACGTCCGTCGAGAACCGGTGCGATCACCGCGCCGAGGGTCTCGACCTGTACCCGAAGTGGGGTCCTGGGGAATGCCGGTTGAAACGCGACCACGGCGGCTGTCAGCACCTGGATCGGAAACAGGACGTCGAGCACGATGCTGACCTCTGGCTCCAGGCCGCCGGCGAGGTCCTTTGCGTGCGACTTGAAGGTCTCGGCGGCGGCGACGGTCGCACGGGCATGGGCCAACAGCACTCTGCCGGCCTCGGTCAGGATCGGATAGCGGCTGGAACGGTCGAACAGCTTGATGCCGGACTGGCTCTCCAGGTTGGCGAGGGATTGGCTGATGAGGGACTGAGCGCGCCCGAGCTTGCGTCCGGCCGCCGAGAAGCTGCCGGTGTCGACGGCGGCGACGAAGGTTCGCAACTGATCGAGGGTGAGCTGATCGAGCATCCATCTGTCCAGGTGATGGGACGCATCGAAACATAGAGGCTTCGATGGGAGACGGAAGGCGCTTAGGTCTTTCGCTCACAGCCAAGCCGCACCCGCGGTCGGCCACCTCGAACCGGATGTCTCTCATGTCTCAGACCCTCGCGGCCTCACCGGCTTCCTCGCGCAAGCTCACCATCGCGGCCTGGTCGCTGCAGGTGCTGCTCGCCCTCGTGTTCCTCGCCGCTGGCGGGGCCAAGCTGGCCGGCGTGTCGATGATGGTGCAGGTCTATGACCTCATTGGCGTCGGCCAGTGGTTCCGCATCGTCACCGGTCTTGTGGAAGTCGCCGGTGCCGTCGCCCTGCTGGTGCCCGGATACGCCGCCTTCGCCGCCCTCTTGCTGGCCTGCACCATGGTGGGTGCCATCCTGGCCCATCTCACCGTTCTGCCCACGCCCGCCGCCCCGGCCGTCGTGCTGCTCGCCCTGACCGCGACCTTGGTGTGGCTGCGCCGCGATCAGATCCTCGCGGTTCTCGGTCGTCGCTGACCATGGGTCGGCCGCTGCATGGCCTTGCCGGCGGCGGCCTCGAACGAGCCGGGAGAGAGCCGTCTATTGGGGGGCGGGGTCCTTTCGTGCGGTTCGATCGGCTACGTCTCGGGCATTGTCGACCGGCTCGAGCCCGAGGGCAGAAACGTTCTGCGGGCTCCACGCGCGTAAACTGGGGCCGCCTCTCTCCGGCCACGGCCCACATCGACTTCGCCTGACACAGGGAAAGCCCGTCATGGAGTTCGGCATCGACAGCTTTGCCGTCACCCTTCCCGACCCGAAGACGGGTCGGACCCTGCCGGCGGCCGAGCGCATGGAACGCTTGCTCGCCGAGGTCGAGGTCGCCGACCGGGCGGGGCTCGACGTTTTCGGCATTGGCGAGCACCACCGCGCCGAGTTTCTGGACGCGGCACCCGCGATCATCCTCGCGGCTGCGGCCGCGCGCACCAGAACCATACGTCTGACAAGCGCCGTCACCGTGCTGAGCGCGGCCGATCCGGTCCGCGTCTTCCAGGAATTCGCCACCCTCGACCTGATCGCCAAGGGGCGGGCCGAGATCGTGGTCGGACGCGGCTCCTTCGGCGAGGCCTACCCGCTCTTCGGCTTCGCCGCCCAGGACTACGACGCATTGTTCGCCGAGAAGTTAGACCTGCTCCTGGCTTTGCGCGACCAAACCCACGTGACCTGGCGCGGCCGGTTCCGGCCGCCGCTGAGCGGCCAGGGTGTCTACCCGCGCCCGCACCAGGACAGGCTCCCGATCTGGATCGGAGTCGGCGGGACGCCGGCGTCCTTCGCCCGGGCGGGCACCCTGGGCCTACCCTTGATGGTCGCCATCATCGGCGGCAGCTTCCAGCGCTTCCGTCCCCTGGTCGAACTCTACCGGGAAGCCGGCCGGAAGGCGGGGCATGCGCCGGAGACGTTGAAGGTGGGCGTGCACGCGGTCGGGTTCGTCGCAGACACGGACCGTGCCGCACAAGAGGCGTTCTATCCGGGCTGGGCGCAGATGTTCGGAAAGATCGGAGCGGAGCGTGGCTGGCCGAGTACGGACCTGCGCGAGCAGTTCCAGGCGATGTGCGGCCCTTACGGCGCCTACCTCATCGGCGCGCCGGAGACGGTTGCGGCAAAGGTGCTCGACGCCAACGCGGCGCTGGGCGGCCTCTCACGCCTGACCTTCCAGATGAGCTCGGCGATACAGGAGCCGGACGCCATGGAGCGGTCGATCACACTTCTGGGTACTGAGGTGATGCCGCGGGTGAAGGCGGAACTCGCGAAGGCGGTGTGAAAAGAGGTGTCGCCCTCACCTCGTAAAGGCGTCAAGTTGCAGACGCTCCCTCACGAAAACCTCGAACTTGAGAGAAGCACGCGCAGTCGGTCTGACGGCCTCCGTTGAGCCTGACGCGGCCTGTCACCCTCCGATGTGGGCCGCCAGTTCGTCGGCGGTTCCCATCGGAAAAGCCTCCTTGAGATGGTCGAGGAAGGCCGAGACCCGTGCGCTCAGCAGACGCCGCGATGGATAGAGGGTCCAGAGAGCGATCTCAGGTCTGTCGAGCTCGCCCCAGAGGACCAGCCGGCCGGCGGCCAGATCATGACTGACGAGCGAGAGGGGAAGGCGTCCGGCACCGGCGCCAGCTCTGACCGCGTCGCGAACCATCATCAGCGACGGCAGGCTCAGGACGGGCTCGG
Organism: Methylorubrum sp. SL192; assembly: GCF_026672325.1. Taxonomy (NCBI): domain Bacteria; kingdom Pseudomonadati; phylum Pseudomonadota; class Alphaproteobacteria; order Hyphomicrobiales; family Methylobacteriaceae; genus Methylorubrum; species Methylorubrum sp. SL192. The sequence continues at coordinate 866,812 of NZ_JAPPQV010000003.1, read as the reverse complement.
CGGTGACGCTCGATCTGCCCGCAGGCGACTTCATATTCCAGCTCATGGAGCCCTCCATCGGTCCGCGTATGACGGCGGGAGCGGTCGCATCGCCCGTCGGCCGGACCATGCTCGGAGCCGCCACGACGACCAGACGGTCCCGCAGGAAGATACGTCCGACGAGGCTCTCGTCCGGATCGGGATTCACCCGGATCACGAGGTCGTAGCCCTCTTCCACCATATCGACGGCACGGTCCTCCGTGGTGACTTCAAGCCGAACCTCGGGATGCTTGAGGGCGAACCCGACGGCGAGCTTTGCCATCGCGGACTGCGAGAAAAGCACGGGCGCGCTGATGCGTAGCCGGCCCCGTGGTCTGTCGCCCCCCGTCGCGATGGCCGCAGCCGTTTCGCTGAGTTCCGTGAGCAACACCTTCGTCCGCTCGTGGAGCGCCCGGCCTTCCTCCGTCAGCTTCAGGATGCGCGCCCCACGTTCGAACAGGCGCAGGGCGAGGCTGGCCTCCAGCTCCGCAACGCGGCGGGACAGCGTCGCCTTTGGACGTCCGGCAGCGCGTGCAGCCCGGCCGAAGCCGCCGTGTTGGGCGACGAGGTTGAAATCTGCGAGGGCGAGGAGGTCCATGCGTTCCACCAGCGAGACGGACCATCCTATCAGGAGGCCTATTGGATCGCGAGCGGGTCCATCATCTTCCAGCTGTCGTTTGAGGCAAAACTGGAGTTACCCCATGACCATTCTCGTTACCGGCGCGACCGGCACCGTCGGCAGCCATGTCGTCGAGCACCTCATCAAGCGCGGCACCGACGTCCGCGCCCTGGTCCGTGACCCGTCGAAGGCCAAGTTGCCGGCGGGCGTCACCGCGGTCCAGGGAGACCTGCTCGATGTCGACACAATGCGGAACGCCCTTTCGGGCGTCTCGACCCTGTTCCTGCTGAACGCAGTCGTGCCCGACGAGGTCACCCAGGCGCTGATCGCGCTCAATCTTGCCCGAGAGGCTGGGATCGAGCGGATCGTCTACCTGTCGGTGATCCACAGCGACCTCTACGTGAACGTGCCGCACTTCGCGGGCAAGTTCGGCGTCGAGCGCATGATCGAGGCGATGGGTTTCAACGCCACCGTCCTGCGTCCCGCCTACTTCATGAACAACGATTTCATGGTCAAAGATGTGGTGCGTGACTATGGCATCTACCCTATGCCCATCGGAGCCAAAGGCCTCGCGATGATCGACGCTGCCGACCTCGGCGAAATCGCGGCTCTCGAACTCATCCGCCGCGAGCAGGCCGAGACGCCACTTCCCTTCGACCGGATCAACCTCGTTGGTCCCGAGACGCTGACGGGTTCGGACGTTGCCGCCATCTGGTCCGATGTCTTAGGCCGCCAGATCAACTACGGTGGCGATGACACCGCCGCCTTCGAGCAGAACCTTCGGCAGAAGCACGTGCCGGGCTGGATGGCCTTCGACATGCGCCTGATGTGCGAGCGCTTTCTCAGCGTGGGGATGGTGCCCGACGCCGGCGATGTCGACCGCCTCACCGCACTGTTGGGACGTCCGCTGCGCTCCTATCGTGCCTTCGCCGCCCAGGCCGCAGCAACCGCCTAAAAACTCGCTGCGAAACATCGGCGACCCTCAAGTCAGGACGTTGTGGCCGCCGGACTGAGCATTCTGTCTCAACGGCAGCTGTCGGGCTCCAAAGCGGCCATTCCAGTGGTTCGATCCGAAGGTCCGCTGATGGCGCGTTGCTGACTTCGCCGCATGTCCGACGCCTTCAGTCCAGGCTGACCCGTGCAATCAGCCCGGACCAAAGCCAGCCGGTCACGTCATGACGCTCATCGCGTCGGGCGTCACCGGGAAGAAGTGCATCTCCGACTCTTATTCGATTGGCATTGTCCCATGCGCATTGCTGAGCAGACCACGTAGGGTTTCGACCAACTCAGTCGCGCGATACGGTTTCTGCAGCAACGAAAAGCCGTTCGTGTCCTGATCTTCTTGAAGGTAGCCGGACGACAGCAAAATTGGCATGTCCGGCCATCGCTGGCGGATGATGTGCCCAAGCTCGATGCCGTTCATCGCGCCAGGCATGTTCACGTCACTGAAAACGAGAGAAATGTTCGACTCTATTTGCAGGAGGCGGAGGGCCTCGTCGACGTCCTGCGCACTGAAAACTTTGAATGCAAGTGCTTCAAAAGTCGAGACAACCGTAAAGCGGACATCGGCATCGTCCTCGACGACGAGCACGGCTCTCCCTGCACCATTCATCGCGTTCTGCGGTCCGGGGGCGTTGCCTGGATCCATTTCCTCCGACGAAAAACTCCGCTGGGCGAGCACGGGCAACGTAATAACGAACCGGGTGCCTTGGTCAGGATTGCTGTCAACGGCGATGGTTCCGCCGCTCTGCTGTACGAAACCGTAGACCATGCTCAGACCGAGCCCAGTGCCTTTACCGGCCTCCTTGGTCGTGAAGAACGGTTCGAATACGCGAGCGAGGACGGCTGGAGACATCCCTGTGCCCGAGTCCGTGACCGCGATCTCGACGGAGTGCACCTGCTCGGAGTCCTCCTGCGCGTCGGCCTCATGACGCTTGATGCGAATGCCCAAGGTCCCCCCGTCTGGCATCGCGTCCCGCGCATTCACAGCGAGGTTGATGAGGGCGGCCTCGAACTGAGCGTGATCAACGCAGACTTCCGGCAGTCCATCCTCCAGGTCCGCGGAGATCGCAATCCGCTCCCCAAGAGTGCGCTCTAGGAGCTTTATCAGGCCAGGTATGAAGCTCGTGAAGTCCAACGCTCTGGGCTGGAGAGGAGAGCGCCGGGAGAAGGCCAGCAGCCGACTGGTCAGTTCAGCGCAGCGATGGGCTCCCTCGATGGCGCTCTCGATGCGGCGGAGCGCTTTCTCGTTGCCCGACAACGAGCTCTTCACCAGATCAAGGTTGCCGATCACGATGCTCAGCATATTGTTGAAGTCGTGCGCAATACCGCCTGTCAGGCGGCCAACCGCTTCAAGCTTTGACGCATGCTGCAAGCTGAGTTCAAGCTCCTTGCGCTCTGTCACGTCGAACCACATCCCAAACAGTTCGACCGGCGCACCGTTCTCATCAACGTTGATCACGATCTGATCGAGAATGTGCCGCTCCCTGCCGTCTGCGTTGCGCCAGCGATATTCGAGAGTTACCGCGCCGGATTCCGAGACCGTGCTCAAATCCGCAGAGATCCTCTCCCTGTCATCCGGTTCAAGCTGCTCCCCCCAGAGGTTTGAGGCAGCAAAGGCCTCGCGCGAGAAGCCGGTGATGCGCTCGATGCTGTCATTCGTGAAGTGAAGCCGTCGATCGTCTCCACTGAATGGCGAGGTGTAGAGCGCAATGGGGAGGCCGCGCAGGACAGCGGCCTGATGTTCCTCACGCCTGCGCAGAGCCTGCTCGGCGGCAAGCTTCTCGCCCCGTACGCGCAGGTTTTCCAGGAGCAGCTGCTTCTCGGCCGCCGCCTTGCGCTGGATCTCCGCTGTCTTCAGGTACAGATCGACGAAGACATCGACCTTCGATTTGAGGACCAGAGGCTGGATGGGTTTGAATACGTAGTCCACCGCTCCGGCGGAGTATCCGCGGAAGATGTGGATGTCCTCCTTGTTGTGGGCTGTAAGGAACAGGATCGGGACACGGGACGTGCGCGAGCGGCTGCGGATTAGGGAGGCGACCTCGTAGCCGTCCATGCGCGGCATCTGCACGTCGAGCAGGATCAGGGCGAAATCCTCCCGGAGCGCCTGCCGCAGGGCTTCCTCGGGCGAGTTCGCCAGCACGAGGTCGATCGCCGGATCGGCGAGGACCTCGGAGGCGGCGAGGAGATTGCGCTGATCGTCATCGACGATCAGGATCTTGGCCCGAACCGGATCGGGCTCAGTGCGGGCGCTCCGCGGCTCGGCGGAGCTGCCGGTCCCGGTCGGCAGGAAACTCAGCCCGTCCTTCATTGTGGTTGCCGATCGAGGGTCGTCGGGTCGCCGAGCGTGGGCACGGGGCCGTGTGCGACCTCGCCACGCCGGGCCAGCTGCACCCGCAGCACCGCGAGGAGCTGATCCATGTCGATCGGCTTCGAGACGTAATCGGACGCGCCCGCCTCGAGGCACTTCTCGCGGTCGCCCTTCATGGCCTTCGCGGTCACCGCGATGAGCGGCAGGCTACGGAAGCTGGCCTCCGCCCGGATCGCGCGCATCGTCTCGTAGCCGTCCATCCCCGGCATCATGATGTCGACCAGCATCGCATCGATGTTCGGGTTGGACTTGAGGAGGGCGATGCTGTCCTGCCCGTTCTCGGCGAACAGAACTTCCAGCCCATGCTGCTCGAGGGCGCTCGTGAGCGAGAAGATGTTGCGCAGGTCGTCATCGACCAGAATGACCCGACAGCCCTGAAGTGACGTCGCATCCTTCCGCTCGACGAGGATCTGCTCCTCGACTGGAACGCGATTGATCGCGCGATGCAGAAACAGCGCGGTCTCGTCGAGGAGTCGCTCGGACGAGCGCGTGTCCTTGAGGATGATCGTTGAGGCGGTGTGCCTGAGCTGCTGCTCCTCGGCGGCCGTCAGCTCCCGGCCCGTATACACGATGATCGGCAACTCCTCCCCATCCTGGGAGGCACGGATCTGCTCGATCAGCTCGGAACCGCCGATATCGGGCAGGCCGAGATCGATGATCGCGCAGTCGAACCGGCCGCCTGTCAGGGCTTCCAGCGCGGCGGAGGCCGTGCCGACCCCGAAGATTTTGACGTCCTCTTCGCTCAGGAGCGCTGTGATGCTGGCGCGCTGGTTCTCGTCGTCCTCGACGAGCAGGAGGTTGCGCACCGGCCGCGTGATGAACTCCTTCGAGCGCTCCAGGGCGCGCATCAGGCCCTCGCGCTCGACCGGCTTCTCCAGAAACCCGAACGCGCCCGCGCGAAGGCCGCGCTTCTTCTCGTCGTTGACCGAGATCACGTGGATCGGAATGTGCCGGGTGCGGGGATCGTTCTTCAGGAGGTCGAGCAGGGCCCAGCCGTCCATATCGGGCAGGCCGATATCGAGGGTGATGGCGTGCGGCTTGAAGCGGTGCGCGAGGCTAAGTGCGCCGGCTCCGTCCTGCGCGATCAAACCTTTGAAGCCACGCTCGCGCGCGAGCTCCAGCAGCACCGAGGCGAACATGGCGTCGTCCTCCACGATGAGCACGATGTGGTCGCTCGGGTGAATCGCGTGGCGGTCGTCCGCAGAGGACGAGAGCGCCATCGCGGTGTTCGGCTGGCGGCCCATCGGCGCCGAAGGCGCGTACCCGTCCGATGCCTCCGCCACGCGTCCGGTGAGCGCCTGCGCGGGCGGCTCGAAGGGCAGGAACAGGGTGAAGGTGCTGCCCGTACCGACGCGGCTCTCGACCACGATCTCGCCGCCCAGCAGGCGCGCGATCTCGCGGCTGATCGCGAGGCCGAGGCCCGTGCCGCCGTACTTGCGGCTCGTGGTCCCGTCGGCCTGCTGGAACGCCTCGAAGATGATCCGCTGCTTGTCCTCGGCGATGCCGATCCCGGTATCGGTGACGGACATGGCGATCCACTGGGTCCCGGCGCGCAGGGGCGAGCCCTCCGCGGAACCGATCTTGAGCGAGACGCTCCCCTTCTCGGTGAACTTGAAGGCGTTGGAGAGTAGGTTGCGCAGGACCTGCTGCAGGCGCTTCGAGTCCGTCCGCAGGGAGCGCGGCAGGCCCGGATCGGCCTCGATCACAAAGGCGAGGTGGCGCTCCTCGGCGAGCTGCCGGAAGGTCCTGTTCAGGTTCTCGCTGATGTCCTGCAGCGTGACGTCGCCGATCTCGAGCGACACCGTGCCCGACTCGATCTTGGAGAGATCGAGGATGTCGTTGATGAGCGACAGGAGGTCGGTCCCGGCCGCGTTGATCGTCTTGGCGAATTCCCGCTGTTTGTCGGTGAGGTTCCCGTCGCGGTTTTCGGAGAGAAGCTTCGAGAGGATCAGCAGGCTGTTGAGCGGCGTGCGCAGCTCGTGGCTCATATTGGCGAGGAACTGCGACTTGTAGCGCGAGGTCAGGCTCAGCTGCTCGGCCTTCTCCTCCAGCGCCGTCTTGGCGATCGAGACCTCGCGGTTCTTACCCTCGACCTCACGCTTCTGGATTTCGAGCAGGCGCGCCTTTTCCTCCAGCTCCTCGTTGGTCTGCTGCAGCCGCTCCCGCTGGTTCTTCAGGAGGTCCTCGGATTGCTGCAGCGAGGCGGCCTGCAGCTCCAGGCGATCGTTCGTCTTCTTCAATTCTTCCTGCCGGCTCTGCAACTCGCCGGTCAGGAGCTGCGACTGCTTCAGGAGGCCTTCCGTCCTCATGTTGGCAGCGATCGTGTTGAGCACGATCCCGATCGACTCGGTCAGCTGATCGAGGAAGGACTGGTGGGTCTCGCTGAAGCGGCTGAACGACGCCAACTCGATGACTGCTCGGACTTCCTGCTCGAAGAGGACGGGCAGCACGATGATGTTGAGGGGCGGCGCCTCGCCGAGAGCCGAGCCGATGGTGATGTAGTCGCCGGGCACGTGGGTGAGGAGGATGCGCTTCTTCTCGAAGGCGCATTGGCCGACGAGGCCTTGACGCAGGCGATAGCGGTTCGAGAGGTTCTTGCGCTCCGTGAAGGCGTAGCTCGCCATCAGATCGAGAACCGGCTCTCCGCCCTCGTCCTCCACCATGTAGAACACGCCGCGCTGGGCGCTCACGAGCGATGCAATCTCGGACAGGATCAGGTTCGAGACCGTGGCGAGGTCGCGCTCGCCCTGCAGCATGCGGGTGAATTTGGCGAGGTTGGTCTTCAACCAATCCTGCTCGGCGTTCTTGAGCGTCGTGTCCCGCAGATTGCGGATCATCTCGTTGATGTTGTCCTTCAGCGAGGCGACCTCGCCGGAGGCCTCGACCGAGATCGAGCGCGCGAGATCCCCCTTCGTCACGGCGGTCGCCACCTCGGCGATGGCGCGCACCTGAGTCGTGAGGTTCGCCGCGAGCTGGTTCACGTTGTCCGTCAGATCACGCCAGAGACCCGCCGCACCCGGCACCCGCGCTTGGCCGCCCAGCTTGCCTTCGACGCCCACCTCGCGCGCCACGTTGGTCACCTGGTCGGCAAAGGTGGCGAGCGTCTCGATCATCTCGTTGACGGTGTCGGCCAGCGCCGCGATCTCGCCCTTGGCGTCGACTGAGAGTTTCCGCTTGAGGTCGCCCTGCGCCACCGCCGTGACGACGTCTGCGATGCCGCGCACCTGACCGGTGAGGTTGGCGGCCATCATGTTCACGTTGTCGGTCAGGTCCTTCCAGGTTCCGCCGACGCCGCGCACCTGCGCCTGGCCGCCGAGTTTGCCCTCGGAGCCGACCTCGCGGGCGACGCGGGTCACCTCGGAGGCGAAGGAGTTCAGCTGATCCACCATCGTGTTGATGGTCGACTTGAGCTCCAGGATCTCGCCCTTCACGTCGACGGTGATCTTCTTGGACAGATCGCCGTTGGCGACCGCCGTCGTCACGTCGGCGATGTTGCGCACCTGCCCCGTCAGGTTGGCCGCCATCATGTTCACGTTGTCGGTCAGGTCCTTCCAAGTCCCGCCGACGCCGCGCACCTGTGCCTGGCCGCCGAGCTTGCCCTCGATGCCGACCTCGCGGGCGACGCGGACCACCTCGGAGGCGAAGGAGTTCAGCTGATCCACCATCGTGTTGATGGTCGATTTGAGCTCCAGGATCTCGCCCTCGACGGCCACCGTGATCTTCTTGGACAGGTCGCCGTTGGCCACCGCGGTGGTGACTTCGGCGATGTTGCGCACCTGCCCTGTGAGGTTGGCCGCCATCATATTCACATTGTCGGTCAGGCCCTTCCAGACGCCGCCGACGCCTTTGACCTGCGCCTGTCCGCCGAGCTTGCCCTCCGTGCCGACCTCGCGGGCGACGCGGGTCACCTCGGAGGCGAAGGAGTTCAGCTGATCCACCATCGTGTTGATAGTCGACTTGAGCTCCAAGATCTCGCCCTTTACGTCGACGGTGATCTTCTTGGACAGATCGCCATTGGCGACCGCGGTCGTCACATCGGCGATGTTGCGCACCTGGCCCGTCAGGTTGGCCGCCATCAGGTTCACGTTGTCGGTGAGGTCGGCCCAGGTGCCGGCCACGCCCTCGACGCGGGCCTGACCGCCAAGCTTGCCTTCCGAACCCACTTCCTTCGCGACGCGGGTCACCTCGGAGGCGAAGGAGTTCAGTTGGTCCACCATCGTGTTGATGGTGTTCTTGAGCTCCAGGATCTCGCCGCGCACATCGACGGTGATCTTCTTGGAGAGATCGCCGTTGGCGACCGCCGTCGTCACGTCGGCGATGTTGCGTACCTGCCCCGTGAGGTTGGCCGCCATCAGGTTCACGTTGTCGGTGAGGTCGGCCCAGGTGCCGGCGACACCGCGCACCTGCGCCTGCCCGCCGAGCTTGCCTTCCGAGCCGACCTCACGGGCGACGCGGGTCACCTCCGAGGCGAAGGAGTTCAGCTGGTCCACCATCGTGTTGATGGTGTTCTTGAGTTCCAGGATCTCGCCGCGCACATCGACGGTGATCTTCTTGGAGAGATCGCCGTTGGCCACGGCGGTGGTGACTTCGGCGATGTTGCGCACCTGGCCCGTCAGGTTGGCCGCCATCATGTTCACGTTGTCGGTCAGGTCCTTCCAGGTCCCGCCCACGCCCTCGACCTGGGCCTGTCCGCCGAGCTTGCCCTCCGTGCCGACCTCGCGGGCGACGCGGGTCACCTCGGAGGCGAAGGAGTTCAGCTGGTCCACCATCGTGTTGATGGTCAGCTTCAAGGCGAGAATCTCGCCCTTCACATCGACGGTGATCTTCTTGGACAGGTCGCCCCGCGCGACCGCGGTGGTGACCTCGGCGATGTTGCGCACTTGGCCCGTCAGGTTTTCCGCCATCATGTTGACGTTGTCGGTCAGGTCCTTCCAGACGCCGCCGACGCCCTTGACCTGCGCCTGTCCGCCGAGCTTGCCCTCCGACCCCACCTCCTTGGCGACGCGGGTCACTTCCGAGGCGAAGGAATTGAGCTGGTCCACCATCGTGTTGATGGTCGATTTCAGGTCGAGGATCTCGCCCTTCACGTCGACGGTGATCTTCTTGGACAGATCGCCGTTGGCCACCGCGGTGGTGACTTCAGCGATGTTGCGCACTTGGCCCGTCAGGTTGGCCGCCATCAGGTTCACGTTGTCGGTCAGGTCCTTCCAGGTCCCGCCGACGCCCTTGACCTGCGCCTGCCCTCCGAGCTTGCCCTCCGAGCCGACCTCGCGGGCGACGCGGGTCACCTCCGAGGCGAAGGAGTTCAGCTGGTCCACCATCGTGTTGACGACCTTGCCGATCCGGAGGAACTCGCCGCGCAGGGGCCGGCCCTCGATCTCGATCTGCATGGTCTGACCGAGGTCGCCCTTGGCGACGGCCCCGATGACGCGCGCCACCTCGGTGGTGGGCTGAACAAGGTCGCCGATCATCGTGTTGACCGACTCAACGCAATCGTTCCACCCGCCGGTCGCGGCCGGAAGCTTTCCGCGCTCGCCGATGCGCCCGTCCTTGCCGACCGCGCGGGCGACCCTGTCGAGCTCACGAGCGAGCCCTTGGTTGAGCTCGACGATATCGTTGAACGCTTGCGCGATCTCCCCCTCAATGCCCGTCAGATCCAGCGGCAGCCGAGTCGAGAAGTCACCCTTCCGAAAGGCACGAAGGCTCTTCAGGAGGAGCTTCGGCTCCAACTGCAACGTAGTCGGCGTCATGCGGGTACACCCTTAGGGTAGATGATACAGACCAGCGAGGCATTCTTTGGATCGTCGGCGGCTGTGAGAAACCACTGGCGAGGAAGAACGGCAATAGGGCGCAGCGTAAATGGTTGCTCGATCCTTCGGTCCGTAGCGCGGCCCAGCACGTTGCTCTTTCCGATGCATGGCCGCTCGGCTGAGAATAGGCCCGCTCGTCGCGACGCAGATCGTTGTTTTTCGTTTCGCGGCGCGCATCGCCGTGACGGGCAGCAAGCAAGAGGCTGTGATCGCCTTGCCGACTGGGAGGCTCAAATGATGGGTTATGAGCCTATCCCGGAAAGCCTACCCGTCTGATGTATCCGATGCTCCCCTGCAGCCACGAATATTGCCGTCAGAAATATAGGTATTCCCCGCGCCAAGGACCGACCTTGTATCAACACCAGACTGTCCGCCGTCCGCGGGCGAAAGTCCGTTGATGGGGCAAAGCCAAATCCCGCTTCTGGACCGCAGGCCAAGGTCCAGTTGTGGCGCACAGCACAACCATCGGCGCGCGAACTCCTGACCCCTTGCAGTACTCGGAGTTCATTCGGATCGGCGCTGAACACGACGATGGACTTTCGCACGCAAAAAGCTGCATCTTGCGCTGGGGGCCCCGTGTGAGTCGGAGGCACCATGAACTACGAAATCCAACCTCATAACGCCAAGCCTGCCAGTATCTGGAACTCCGGCGGCGCTCATTACAACGAGATCAGTCGCGGCATCGCCGACAGTATTGAACACTGCGTACTGCGTCTCGATCCGAAGCCGGGCGAGCGGGTGCTCGACCTCGCCACCGGCACCGGCTGGACTTCGCGCGTCGTCGCCCGGCGGGGTGCGCAGGTGACTGGGGCCGACATCAGCGCCGATCTCTTGTCGTTCGCCGCTGAGCAGGCTCGGGCCGAGGGTCTCGACATCGATTACCAGCTGGGCGACGCTGAGAGACTGCCCTTTGCCGACGGCGCGTTTGACGCCATCATCTCGACCTGCGGCGTGATGTTCGCTAGCCGGCCTGAGGCTGCAGCCGCTGAGTTGGCACGTGTCTGTCGCAAGGGCGGAAGGATTTGCCTCACCACCTGGCTGTCGAACGACAATGTGTTCAGGATGTTCATGGTGATGAAGTCCTACATGCCGCCACCGCCCAATCCGGCCCCGCCCTCGCCATTTGAGTGGGGCCGCACGGAGCGGCTTGAGGAACTGCTAGGTCGGGACTTTGAGCTGGCTTTCGAGAACGGCGTCTCGTTCTATCGCGAGCAGAGCGCAGAGGCGGCCTGGGAGCGGTTCGCCGGTGGCTACGGTCCGACCAAGGCTCTGGTCGCCAGCCTCGACGAGGACCGCCGCGCCAATCTGCGGCGCGACTTCATCGCCTTCCATGCCCAGTTTTCCACCCCGCTCGGTATCTGCGTTCCCCGCGCGTACTGGGTCACGCGTGGGATTCGCCACTAGCCTGAGCCTGGCTGGGCCGTGGTCAGGAACGGCCCTGCCACGATACGGCACACCTCATCACCTCGATCCAGAGCATCACTCCTGCGCAGGGAGGCTGGCATGAAGCGTTGCGCAATCCTTACTTTGACAGTGCTCGCGATCGGCCCGGCATCAGCCGACCCGGTGGAACTCGCGGACTTTCGTGACCTGTTGCGACCTCCGCCGACCCTGCAGCTCACCTACGGTGAGGCCCCCTCTCAAGGCATCGATGTATTCCTGCCCGCAAGCCCTGGCCCACACCCAGTCGCGGTTCTCATCCACGGCGGTTGCTGGAGCGCTACCACCGTCGGGCGCGAGCAGATGCGTCACCTAGGACCCGATCTAACGCGTCGCGGCGTTGCCGTGTGGAGCATCGGCTACCGCCGTGCCAACGAGGCCGGCGGTGGCTATCCCGGAACTTATCAGGACGTGGGCGCCGCTCTGGACCGCCTCGCTGAAGAGGCAGGAGCCCACCACTTGGATCTCTCACGAGTGGTGTTCGTGGGCCACTCGGCAGGTGGCCATCTCGCCCTCTGGGCGGCCTCGCGCGGCTTGCTTCCCGCCACGAGCCCTCTTCACGCAGCGACCGGGTTTGTCCCGCGGGCGGTGATCAGCCTGGGCGGCGTGGGGGATCTTGCGACGTTCGCGCGGTTCATCCCGGTGCTCTGCGGCCCGGGCATTGTCGAGCGGATCGCACCAGCAGACAAGCTATCGGAGGTGTCACCCGCTGCCCTCCCGCCCGCAGGGGTGCCGATCTTTCTGGTCAGCGGCGTCCTGGACCGACTCACGCCGCCATGGGTCGCCTACGACTATGCCCGCGCTGTACGAGGGAGGTCCGGACCTGCGCCGCAACTCATCAACGTCTCGGATGCCGGACACTTCGACGTGGTCACCTCGTCGACACTGGCTTGGCAGGAGGTGCGTGGTCTCATCGAGGCATCCTTGGAACTCCAGTAGGTTGCCGTCAGACCGGTCTGCGTGCAAGCCCGCTCGGTCGAGCTCGGCGTTTCGGATGTGCCTTATGCGTCGAGGTCCAGTGTCCGGGCTCGCTATGCCTATAGAGGCGAACTGGTACGTTCATGTTGCGCATGAAGCGGCCGATCATAAGCGGACCGACCATGAACCGACGCACGATGACGCTTTGAAGTGACTATGCGCTGATCCGGATGAGCCTTGTCGTGCAGGAGAGTGCGGTGATCTTTGGCGAACGGATCATTCTGGTCTATCGCCACCAATTAGAGGTGATCGCAGGCGGCGAGACGCTTCTGCGAGCCAATCAATTCAAGGCCAAATCGCTCCGGCCAATGGCTGAGACCGAATGTCAGCGCAGGGGAATCTCTCCATGAAGCCAGCCCTGGAGAATGGCGAACTGAACGATCTGTGCTCGGCTTGCGAGGCCGAGCTTGGTGCAGGCCCGAGCCTTTTGGGTCTCGATCGCCTTGGGGGTTGCCCCGAGCCGGTCGGCGACTTCCTTGCTCGTGAAGCCGAAGGCGACGAACCGGAGGATGTCGCGCTCGCGCTCGCTCAAGGTTGAGCACGCCGCCTCATCCACGCTTGAACTCAGCCGCCGATGCGGAGCGGTGCGTTCCGGCAATGCCGGATCGAGATAGATGCCGCCGGCATGAACCGCCCGCACCGCGCTGGCGATGTTCTGGAAGGCCGACCGCTTGAGAACATAGCCGCGGGCGCCCGCCTCAAAGGCTTGGTCGATGTAGACCCGGCTCTCATAGACGCTCAGCATGATAGCCTGGGTCCGCGTCCCGGTTCTGGCGAGATGGCGAAGAACGGTGACGCCATTCATCTCCGGCATATTGATGTCGAGGATGGCGACGTCCGGCTCGTGCTGAACAATCGCCCGGTAGGCGGCTGCGCCCGTTTCGACGGAGGCCACCACGACGATCTCGCCGGAATCAGCGATCAGGCTCGTCACACCGTGACGGAAAACCGGATGATCGTCCGCCAGCACGACGTGGATCAGGGTCCTAGGCATGCCCGCTTTCCTCGACGGACCGGTAGGCGCGGGCAACGATGCTCGTGCCCCGGCCGGGGGCCGACTCGATGTTCAGCGTGCCATCGACCAGCGCCATCCGCTCACGCATGCCGAGCAGGCCGAGCTTTCCCTGGGAGACGAGACTGGTCGCGATCGCCTCGTCGGCCGCGAAGCCGCCGCCGTTGTCGTCGATCGTCAGCGTGACCTGCAAAGCGCTGAACCGCAGCACGACCGACACGCACACGCCCGGCCCCGCATGCTTCGCCACGTTCGTGAGCGCCTCCTGAGCCAGGCGATAGAGCGTGATCGCCGTCTCCAGCGGGAAATCCACCTCCTCGCCGACGATTTGAAACTCGGTCACGATTTCCGTCACCCGGCTCCACTCATCCACAAGCGAGCGCAGCGCGGTCACGAAGCCGAACTCATCGAGGGCGGCCGGCCGGAGTTCAAGGGTCACCCTCCGGAGCGATTGCCCGATGTCCTGGGTGTGTCGGAGAAGTTGCTCGACCTCATGGATGGCCGTTGGGCAAGATAGGCGTGACGCGATCTTTCTCAGGCCGAAGGTCAGCGTGACGAGTTGCTGACCGGCATGATCATGGAGATCGCGCGCGAGGCGCCGCCGCTCGTCCTGCCCGGCCCGGTAGAGCCTTGATAGAACGGCGTCACGCTCGGCCTCGGCACGCTGCCGTGCCTGCGCGTCCTCCTCGAGGTGGACCAGCAACCGGCTGCGCTCGGTCAGGAGCGCCTGCATCTCGATCTCACGCCGCTTCCGCTCCTGCATGACGCGCCGGACATCGTTCAGCCGCTCCGTGAGGAGGTGAAGGCGGCCCTCCAGGTTCGTCGGCGTGAGATGAAGCAGGACGAGTGGCTCGTCACCATAGGCGCGCAGGACGATGCGCGCGCCCCGGCATGGATGACGGCAGGAACTCTCGGCTCCGGCGCGGACGAACACCGCGCCGGGGATCGGGTTCTCGGTCCGCGAACACAGGCTGAGGTAGCGGCTCATCCGCTCGCGATGTGTCCCCTCAACCGGCAGGGGAAGGCCGATCGCGAGGTCCGGCAAACGGTCGAACGCGGCCGAATTGGCGTCTTCCACGAGCCCGAACTGGCCCACCAGGATCAGGGGATCCGCAACGAAGGCGAACAGCGCGGCGAAATCGGACTCAGGCCCAGGCTCGCCGATGATACCGCCGCCCGCTGCCGGTTGTGTTCGGGTCGAGGTTGATGACGACCCGGCACTCTGACGCCCCCGCGGCGATGGTTTCGGGAAGATCGACTCGTGCATATCCCTGACTCTCCGCGGCCAGATGCCCACACACGTTCGCGGTCAGCATGCACAGTGAAGGGCATTTCTTTGCCAGTTCTCCGAACGGACAGCGCTTATTGCCGAGAACAATGCGCTGCTCCGATTCGTCCATGACGTAGAAATCGCTGCCGATCCGCTGCTTCATGTCGAGCAGAGCGTCGACCATCCCTTTCCTGTCGAGTTGGCTCGCGCCACTCACCTGGAGGTACTCTTCCTGGATCTTCTCACCCACAGCGAGGCCGACCAAGCTAATGAAGCTGCCAGCTTCGCTGGATCCGACTGTATCCTCAAACAAGGATCCCATCGTCGTCACCACTAGATCCATGAATATTTCCCGGTCCAAGCGAATCTGCGAACCGCAGAAATCACCCCGCGAATCTACCAAGCTCTGTTCCACTGCCGCCTCCCAAGCAGGGCCACCCTCTACGGATATCACGGGTGGTATCCGCGCATCAATAGTTAGTACTATGCCAGGGTTACTAGAAACGGAAATTTAGGGGTAGGCAGTCGAACCTCGGCATGCGCACGGCTTGGCTGGTGAAATCAATCGATCCGCAAATATTAACAGTCATCGCTCCAGGAATGCGCGACTAAACTGGTCTTGAAGTGGCTTCATCAGGTAGGACATTGCTGTTCTCTCATCCGTAGCGACCTGAACTTCGACGGGCATTCCAGGGATAAGGCGGGCCGAGCCTCCCAGGCGTTCAATCTCGCCATCCTTGAGCTCGACATGCCCGATATAGAACGCCTCGTCCCGTGGGCCCTTCGTCGTTGAGGGCGAGACGTAGGTCAGCGTTCCCTTGAGTTCAGGGGTGGTGCGCTGGCTGAAGGCGGTGAAGCGGACCCGGGCCGCGCGGCCGACGCCGATCTGGTCGATGCTGGTCGGCGGGATGCGGATCTCGATCTTGAGCCGCGCGTCCTCGGGCACCACGGTCGCCAGGATGTCGGCGGGGGTGACGACGCCGCCAACCGTAAAGGTCTTCAATTCGTGCAGGATGCCGGTCACGGGGGCACGGATCTCGGTGCGCGTCAGCCGGTCGTCCAATGCCACGCGACGGTTGCTGAGCTCTGCCGCCTTGGCATCGACCTGACTGAGCTCGCGCTGTGCCTCGGTCCGGGCGGTGTCTGCGATGGCGAGGATCTGGACGCGGATCTCGCTCGTCCGCGTCTTCGCCCGCGCGATGGAGGCTTCCAACGATCCCTGCTCGCCGGCCAGGCGGTGCTTGTCGCGGGTGATCGGCAGGAAGCGGGAACTCTCGTAGAGCTGCTTCTCGACGAGGATCGATAGCTTGCCATGCTCGGTGGTGAGGACGGCCAGTTCGTCTCTCTTGGCGTCCCGCTGCTTCGTGAGGCCGGCGATCTCCTCAGCGATCTGCCCAATCTGAAGTTCGAGCTGCTGGCGCTGGCTGTCACGGCCGGCGAGGTTGCCCTGGAACAGCCGGAGTTCGCCCTCCAGGATCGACTGCACCTCGGCGCCCTGGTGAAGCAGGGCTTGCGGGAAGCTGACCTCGCGCTGCCCGTCGCGCTCCGCCAGGAGCCGCGCCTTCTTGGCGGCGAGTTCCACCAGTTGTCCCTTCACGATGGCGAGTTCCGCGCGGGTCTGCGCGTCGTCGATTCTGAGGAGCACTTGGCTGGCCGTGACCGGCTGCCCATCGCGCACGAGGATCTCGCCGACCACGCCGCCGTCGCGGTGCTGCACGGACTTGGCTCGCTGATCGACGGCGACGGATCCGGAAGCGAGGATCGCGCCGCTGAGATCGGTCGTGGCGGCCCAGCCGCCGACGCCGCCGACGAGCGCCGCGCCGAAGATGAACCCGGCGACGATGCGCGGGCCGACGGAGAACGCGACGTTCGTGCGGGATTGCGGTTCGTGCCGCCGCAGGGGGCGCGGCATCCGATCGGGAGATGTACGCATGATCCTTCTCCGGCTTCGCTCTCAAGTGTGGAATGTCGGCGGTTCGGGCAGCGGCCCGATCGTGAAGCGCAGCAAGTGCTCGCCATCGAGGACGACGGTGGTTTCGTAGGCCTCGTCATGGTCGAGGTCGGCCGAGACGACCGTGCGGTCCCGGCCTTCGGAACGATCGAACCGGCACTGGATCCCGGTCGGTGCATCGCTTTCGCCCCGGAGCGCCTCCGCGAGCGGGCGCCCGGCCGCGGTCTCCTCCTTGAACAGGGCGTAGCGGACCAGATCGATGTAATCGCCGACGGAGAAGTCCGTGATCTGCACGGTGCGGGTGCCATCGCGCGGCTCGGCCGGAGCGGCGAACGCGTACACGTCGTCGCCGCCGCCGCCGGTGAGCACGATATCCCGGCCGCCCACCACGAAGCGGTCGTCGCCCGATCCCGCGATGATCGCCTCGACCGAGGCGATCCGGTCGAGGCCGAGTTCTTGAGCGGAGACGGTCTCGTTCCTCAGGTCCACCACCAGATCGACCGTGGCCGCCGACAGGTCGAGCGTGTCCCGCCCCGCACCGCCGTCGACCGTGTCCTCCGCGCTGTCGAGGGCGAGGATGATCACGTCGTCGCCCGCCTCGCCTGACACGAGGTCACGCCCGGCCCCGTCCGAGAGGATGTCCGCACCCTCGCCGCCCTGCAGCCGGTCGTCGCCCGCATCCCCGACGAGCACGTCGGCACCGGTGCCGCCGGACAGGTCGTCGGCGCCGGCCGCGCCGTAGAGGCTATCGTTGCCCTCGCCTCCAAGGAGGAGATCGTCACCGTCGCCCCCATCCAGGATGTCGCGGCCCTCGCCGCCATCGAGCAGATCGTCGCCCGCCTCGCCGAACAGAAGGTCGTCGCCCGCCTCCCCGAACAGGCGGTCGTGACCCGCCCCGCCCGAGACCCGATCCGCGCCCGCCCCGGCGAACACGACGTCGTCGCCCGGCCCGCCCAGGACCGTGTCGGCGCCGTCGCCCGCGATCACGTGGTCGCTGCCGCTGCCGGCATCGACGAGGTCGTCGCCACCGCGGGCGTCGACATTATCGTCGCCCGCGCCGGCCGCGATGTCGTCCGCGCAGGGTGTGCCGAGGATGAGGTCGTCCCCGTCCGTGCCGCCGATCAAGGCCCGTTCGAGGACGGTCAGATGAGCCGTGCGGGCGACCGAGAACTCGCCGTCCGTCACCGCGTAGGTGATCGTGACCGGACCAGGCGCATCGGCGTCGAAAACCCAACCCGAGCCGTCCGCCGTCACGGTGCCGGAGGAGACCCGGACGTCGCGCACGCTGAGTGCGTCTCCGTCCGGATCGCTGGCGCCGCGCAGGAGATCGCTCAGGGCGATGGTGAGGAGTGCGCAGCCCGCGATATCCCCGAGCTGGACCGGGCCGTTCACCACGGGCGCGCGGTTGCGTTGCCCCGCCGGTCCGTCGTCCCGGCCGCGCGGCGGCGTCGCGGGATCGACGGGACGCGGATCGCCGCCCGGCGTGGAGCCGGGAGGGATCCGGACGCCGCCGTCCGACGGCCCAGGATCCTGTGGGTTCGATCCGCCTTGCCCTGTCGAGCCTTGCCCGGTCGAGCCTTGCCCGGCCAAGCCTTGATCCGGCCTGTCAGCCTTCTCCTCTCCCAGCGGTCGGGGGGCCGGCTGTGCCTCGTTGCCGGGCTCCTGCGCATCCGGTTCCGGGTGGGATGCGTCCCGTGGCCGGCCGCCGCCGCCGCTCGGCTGCCCACCTCCGCGCCCGCCCGATCCGGCTGCGA
The DNA here is from genome assembly GCF_026672325.1 of Methylorubrum sp. SL192. NCBI lineage: Bacteria > Pseudomonadati > Pseudomonadota > Alphaproteobacteria > Hyphomicrobiales > Methylobacteriaceae > Methylorubrum > Methylorubrum sp. SL192. The sequence continues at coordinate 848,587 of NZ_JAPPQV010000003.1, read as the reverse complement.
GGGAGCCGCCGTTGTCGTTGATCGGCTGGGGGATGACCGGAGAGGCCTTGAAGTCGCCGAGGTCCGGATGCGCGTCGGGCCTTGCGAAGCGCAGCCCGCGCGCGAGCAGTTCGTGCCCGTCATCGAACAGGGACATGCCGGATTGCAGAACCGGGGATGGCGGCTCGGCCAGTGGCTTCGGTGCCTCGGCGGCCTTTGCAGGGGTGGGCGCGGCGAGTTCCTCGGAATGGACGAGGCGCAGGGCGTCGGCGCGTGCCGCCACGATCTCCGGGTCCACTTCCTCTGCCAGGGTTGCGCGGGGCAGAAGCAGGGATTTGAGGTAGGCGGCGACGGACGCGACCGCCACCGCGGCGAAGTAGGGGACGCCGGATCGCCGGTCGGCGCTGCGCGAGACGTAGCGCTCGGCACCCTCGGGCGCGTCCCGCCCGGGCTTCGTGCCCTTGATCTCGATCGTCATGCGGGCACCCGCTCCGGCATGGAGCGCTCCCTGTTGTCCTGGGCGCTGTCGGGCTTGGCCGCACCGTCGCGGGCGGCCTTGCCGAGGATCGCCTCCTTCGGCCCGAATGCCGTGAGCTTGCCGTCCTGGATCACGGCGATCCGATCCACGGCCGCCAGCACGCTCGGGCGGTGGGCAATCACGATCGCGAGGCCGCCGCGGGCACGCACGCCCTGGATCGCCGCGGCGAGCGCAGCCTCGCCCTCGGCATCGAGATTCGCGTTCGGCTCGTCGAGGACGACGAGGAAGGGATTACCGTAGAGCGCGCGGGCGAGAGCGATCCGCTGCCGCTGCCCGCCCGAGAGCGCCGTCCCGAGCGGCCCGAGTTCGGTCTTGTAGCCGTCGGGCATCCGCAGGATCATCTCGTGCACGCCGGCCGCCTGCGCGGCCGCCACGACCAGCGCCGGATCGCTGTCCTCGGCCAGGCGCGAGATGTTCTCCTCGACCGTCGCGTCGAGGAGGCAAACCTCCTGAGGCAGGTAGCCGATCATCCCTCCCAGGCTCGCCTCGTCCCATTGCGGCAGGTCGGCCTCGTCGAGCCGCACGCTACCGCGCAGCAGCGGCCAGATACCGGTCAGCGCGCGGCCGAGGGTGGTCTTGCCGCCGCCGCTCGGTCCGATGACGCCGAGCGCCTGCCCGGCCTTGAGCTCGAACCCTACATCCGAGAGGAGCACGCGACCCGAGCCGGGGGCCGCGACCGTGATGTGGCCGACCCTGAGCGACCGGTGCGCCGGCGGCAGCGTCATTGGCGGCTCGGCGGCGGCCAGGGCGATCACGGTCTCCTTCAGGCGGCGGAAGGCGGTCCGCGCGGCCAGGATGACCTTCCAGTTGCCGATCGCCTGGTCGATGGGCGCCATGGCGCGGGCGGAGGTGATCGAGGCTGCGATGATCGCCCCGGCGGAGAGTTCGCCGCCGATGACGAGGTAGGCGCCGAGCCCGAGCACGGCCGATTGCAGGATCATGCGCAGGACGCGCGCGATCGCCCCGAACGTGCCGCTGATGTCGGTGGTGCGGGTCTGCAGGTCGAGGTGTTCGTCGTTGGCGCGGCGGTAGCGGTCCACGGCCCGGTCGGCGAAGCCCATCGCCTTAAGCACGTCGGCGCTGCGCGCGTTCGAGTCCGCGATGGCGTTGCGGGCCACCACGGCCTGCTGCGTCGCGCCGGTCCAACGCCGGGTCAGGAGTTCGGCGAGGATGGTCAGCAGCGCGAGGACGACCGCCCCCGCGACGGTGAGCGCGCCGAGATAGGGGTGCAGCATGTAGACGAAGACGAGGAAGACCGGCACCCACGGCAGGTCGAACAGGGCGACGAGACCGGGGCTGCCGAGGAAGCCGCGCACCGTGTCGACGTCGCGGCCGCGCTCCATCGCCTCCGCGGTCGAGAAGCCGAAGCGCGGCATGTCGATCCCGACCCGCTGCGCCAGCGGAGCGACCCGGCGGTCGAACTGCGCCCCGAGGCGAACCAGGATCTGCGAGCGGAGAACGTCGAACAGGCCCTGCGCCAGGTAGAGGCCGACGGCGAGGATCGACAGCCCGACGAGCGTCGGCAGGCTCCCGCTCGGCAGGGCGCGGTCGTAGACCTGCAGCATGTAGAACGAGCCGGTCAACGCCAAGATGTTGATGATGCCGGACATCCCGAACAGGAAGACGAAGGGCCCCCGAACGCTTTGGGTGAGCTGCTCGGCGCATCGCTGCTGAGCGAGCTTTTTCTGATCTCTGGAACGCATGGCAGGCTCTCCCCCTCGTCAGGCAAGTGGGCCGGGCCCCTGGCCGGGGCCCGACCAGGATCAGAGCGTGAAGTCGGCGGCCGTGGGCGCCGTATTGCCCTTGATGGCGAGCTTGAATTCCGGGGAGGCGTCGCCGGCCGTGTTCCCCTGGACGACGACGTAGTCTCCGTCGTCGCGCGTCTCCTGCGTCACCAGGAGTTGTCCGACCCCCGTGAAGGCCGCGCCGGTCGCGAGGGTGAAGGCTTGGTTCCCGGCCTGCCCGGCATCGGCGTCGATCGCGCTGAGGTCGATCTTGTCGCCCGGCCGGAAGCCCTCGATGGTGTCACCGTTCGCTGCGCCGGCCGAGCCGAAGCGGTAGGTGTCGCTGCCCTCGCCGCCATCCATCACGTTCGCGGCGTCGCTCGCCGTGATGTCGTCGTTGCCGGACCCCGTGACGACGTTCTCGACGCCCCAGAGCACGTCGCGACCCGACTGGGTGCTGGTCGCACTGCCGCGCCCGGCCAGACCCGTACCGAGGTTGACCGCGATGTTGGCGGTGATGGCCGACATGTCGAGCGTGTCGCTTCCCAGCCCGCCCCCCATCTCGTCGCCCCAGTAGGTGTCGTCGCCGTCACCGGTCTCGGCCACGAACAGGTCGTCGCCCTCGCCACCGATGACCGTGTCCCGGCCGGCGCCGGCGGTCACGAGGTCGTTGCCGGCTCCGGCGAGGATGCGGTCGTTGCCGCCATCGCCGTACACCATGTCGGCGCCGCCGCCGCTGAGGACATCGTCATCGCCGTCCCCGGCGAACACCACGTCCCGGCCCTCGCCGGCATCGACGAAGTCGTTGCCCGCGCCGGCCCGGACCACGTCGGCACCGCCGCCGGCGAGGATGTTGTCGTCGCCGTCCAGGCCGAGGATGGTATCCGCCCCCGCCGTGCCGTTGAGGACGTCTCCGTTCGCGCCGCCGGCGATCACGCCGGGCGCGTGGTTGACGGGCGGATTGGTGCCGGGACCGGTCCCGGGCCCGTCCTCGTCGCCGTCACTCCCGCCGACGGGGTCGGTCGTCCCGTCCCCGTCTCCTTGCCCGTCGTCCTCGTCGTCGCCGGGATCGTCCCCGCCGCCGACAGGGTCGGTCACGCCGTCGTCCTCGTCCTCGTCCTCACCGGCATCGCCGCCACCGCCGACCGGATCGGTCGGGCCGTCCTCGTCCTCGTCGGGATCGCCACCCACGGGATCGGTGTCGCCGTCGTCGTCATCGTCGCCGGGCTCCGTCCCCGGCCGGTCCTCGTCGGACAGCTCGAAGATGTGTTCCGGCAGGACCGTCAGGCCGGTGTTCCGGGCAACGATGTCCGAGAAGCCCTGGCCGTCGACGAGGTTCTCGTAGAAGTCGAAGTTGTCGAAGCGCTCGAGGTAGTAGAAGCGGTCGCCGTCCTGCAGTCGGTCGAACTGCTCGTGCAGCACGACCCAGAAGGTCTGGCCGACGACGCCATTGTTGATGTGCTTCTCGGCAAGCCCGCCGACCCAGAGATCGAGCCGGTCGATCCCCTTCACGACACCGGTCCCATCGGCCTGCATGGCGATGGCGATGTCGCCGTTGATCGCCCGGAAGGCCGCGATGTCCGCGGCGGCGAGGACGAGGTCCGGGTAGGCTTGCCGGAACTGCGCGATCACCGCGTCGCTGAGGCCGTTGCGCGCCTGGAAGTCCTCCCAGGAGGCGTAGGGCGAGAGGTCGCCGCCAGCGAAGCCCACCGCGTCCCGGATGTAGGGATTGGTGGAGGCCGCCAGATCGGCTCGGACCTGGTTGAGGGTGCCGAGGCCCACATCCCAGCCGCGGGCCACGTTGAAGGCGAACAGGTCGGCCCGAATGCGCACGAGGTCGTTGCGGACCGCATCGACGATGTTGAAGTCGACGTCCTCGGCCGCCTGCTCGATGGTGCCGCCGATGATGCCGCCGACGCCGTACTGGGCGTAGCCGGGCTGCGGCACGTAGCCGGGGGGCAGCGGCGCGGTGAACACCGAGGGATCGTTGCTCGGGTTGAGGAAGGCGTCGAACAGGCTGACCGGAACGGTCTCGCCGTCGGCGCCCTTCACGTTCAGCGTCTGCCCGATCAGGGAGTGGCCGAACCGGAACACCGCCGCCGCGAACTCGTGGCTGATCGCGACATCCACGCTCGGATCATAGGCCTCGAACCCGTGCGTGCCGTCCGAGCGCAGACCGCCGATCAGCGTCTCCAAGTACTCGTCGAAGACGACACGCTGATACTCCGCCTCGTTGACCATCTTGGCGGCCTGGAACACCTGCTCGGGCGTGCCCTCGAAGCCGGATTCGAGGAGCTTCTCGACGTGGTAGTTGTGGTTGCGCGCCCAGACCGTGTGGATCGAGGTGAGGGCGAAGTTCTCGTTGGCCCGCCCGTCGCCGGCCACGAAGTGGTCGAGGACGCTGATGAAGGGGTTGGTGTCGAGCAGCAGCGGATGGCCCGAGCCCATGAAGTTTCCGACGAGCTTCGTGAGCACCTGCGGGTCGAAGGCGCCGGTCTCCGTGTTGAACAGGGTGCCGGTCACCCCCTCGGACAGGGCGAAGTTCGTGTAGTAGGTCCGGAAGCTGATCGGCCCGGCCGGTCCGGCGAAGATGGTGTCGGCCTGCCAGTGGTGGTTGACCAACTCGCGCAGCGTCGGCAGCAGGTTGAAGGCGGGGTTGGACGGGTCCGGTGCCCCCGCCAGGAGCCGCATGCCGACGCCCTGCGCCCCGTCGCTCTCTCTCAGGAACTGGCCGACCAGCGCGTTGGAGCCGTAGGCTTGGTTCTGGTCGATGTAGGGGGAGGTCTGGTTCTTGTGCTGCGGCACGCCGTTCGCATCGACGGCCATGACGGTGCCGCGGGTGAGGTCGGCCGGGTTGTTGGAGCCCGGTGCCCCGCCGCCGGGCGCACCGATCACGATCGAGCCGTTGCCGCCCTTGGGCAGGAAGTCGAGCCCGTGGTCGATGTACTGGCCCATCGCCATGAAGAAGATGTTGGCGTCGTTTCCGGCCTTGGGCAGGCCGGCCTCCTGCGTGCCGAGGATGTTGCTGATGGTGCGCGCGTCGAGGCCGTCGAAGATCGGGTTGATGGCCCTGTTGCCGTTGGCGTCGGCCTCGCCGTAGCGGGCCTGGGTCAGGCGGATGAAGGCTTGGTCGGCGCTGCCCCAGGTCGGGTGGTCGAGGTTGTTGCCGTGGCCGCTGAGCTCGCGGTAGCCCGTCGGTACGTCGTCGTCGCTGGCATTGTCAGGGCGCTGGCCGCGCACCAGCGCCTCCAGCCCGTCGATGTCGGCTGCCGTGTAGGCGAAGGCGCCGGTGATGCCCTCGCCGTCCCCTCCGTCGGCGCCTGATTCGACCGTGATCCGCGGCATGCCGCCCGCGGCCGAGAAGGTGATGGTATGCGACCCGTTGGAGAGGGTCGTCATGCCGTTGGCGCCCGCGGCCGCGATGTAGTCCGCCCGGTTCGAGCCGGCCGGCAGTTCGATCACGTCCTGCGGCCGCAGGGTGCCGACGATGGTGTCGTGCCCCCCGTTCGAGCGGAAGACGATGCGGTGGGCCGAGGTGAGGGCGGCCATGTCCACGGTGTCGTCGCCCGATGAGCCGTCGATGGTGATGGTGTTGAAGTTGAGGCTGGTGCCCGTGAAGCTGCCGATCACCTGGATCGTGTCGCCGCCATTGGCACCGCCGTTCTGGCCGCCGGGCGACGTCACTTGGAGCGTGTTGACGCGGATCTCCTCGACGTTGTCGAGTTCGGCGACGATCGCGGCGGCACCCGTGCCGTTGCGGGTGATCACGATCTCGGTCGAAGCGGCGAGCTGCGCCTCCGTATTGCCCGCGACCTGGAGCCAGGCTGACCGGCTGTAGATGCGGAAGGTCTCAGGCCCCGCGGTGCCGTTCAACTGGTAGGTATCGGTACCGGCCCCGCCATCGACGCGGTCGCGCCCGTCGGTACTGACTTGAATGAACGTATCGTTGCCGCCGCGGCCGTTCAGGATGTCGTTGCCGGCGCCACCGTTCATCGTGTCGTTCGGCTGGATCCCGAAGAGGGCGGTGTCGGCGCCGTTGGCGATGTCGTCACCGGCTGTGCCGTTGAAGGTCCTGTTGAGCGCCGTGCCTGTGAAGCTGTCACCGACGACGCCGGTGGGCGCCGAGAACAGCTCTTCCGGATTTCCCGCTCCGTCGGTGAAGCTCACCCGCAGCCTCAGCACGTCCCCGACCTGGGCCTGGCCGGGCGTGTAGTTGAGCGTGCCGGCGGCGTTGCCTGCGATGTCCGTCCAGGTCTGGCCGTTATCGCCCGATTGCTGCCAGCGCAGCGAGAAGGCCCCAAGACCGTCGGCGTCCTGGATCGCGGCGACCAGCGCGCCGAGCGGCTGGCCCTCCGTCGGCGAGACGAGCCCGTTCGTCGGCGTCGGGTCCGTGACGACGGGCGCGCCGGTCGCGACGGCGTTCACGGCGACCTGCTCGACGTTCTTGAGCTCGGCGATGACGATCCCGTTGCGCACGACCACGGTCTGCGTGTCGTCACGGAACGATAGGTTCGCGAACTGCGCCCGGGCCTGGGCCAGCGTGAGCTGCTGGACGGGACCGGTCCCGTTCATGATCCGGAAGCTGTCCGTGCCGGCGCCGCCATCGACGAAGTCGCGGCCGTCGCCGGTCCGCCACAGGACGTTGTCGTTGCCGGCTCCCGCGAAGACGAGGTCGTTGCCCGCGCCGCCGCTGAGCGTGTTGTTGCCGGCCGTCCCGACCACGATGTCGACGGCCGCCGTGCCGTTGGCGACCAGCGCGTAGGGCGTGAGGTCGTTGCCCATCTGGATCTGCTCGATCGTGGTGAGCGTATCGACGCCGTCGCCCTCCGCTCCGAGGTTGTCGCTGACGACGACCTCGCCCTGCGCGTTCCGCTCGAAGCTGTAGGCCGCGATCGGTCCCGAGTAGATGGCGGTGTCGGTGCCGGCGCCGCCGATCAGACGGTCGTTGCCGTGCCCGCCGGAGAGTTGGTCGTCGTCGTTGCCGCCGTCGAGCGTGTTGTTGCCGGTCCGGCCGATCAGGGTGTCGGCGCCGTCGTTGCCGAGGAGGGTGTCGTCGCCCGCGCCGCCATCGACCCGGTCGTCGCCGCTGCCGGCGTAGATGGCATCATTGCCGACATCGCCCTCGATGTCGTCGTCGCCGTCGCGCCCCAGGATGACGTTCGGGCTCGCGGAACCCGTGATGTCCTCGGCGGCGGCAGTTCCGACGAAGGCGGACTGGACGGAGGCCGTCTGCTGCAGGCCGGTATTGCCGGCGACCGTGCTGCTCCAGTTCGCGACCACCCGGATCTCGACGCCCGTCGCTCCGGTCGGCGTGAAGAAGGTGCCCCCGTTCGTGACCTGGCCGTCCGCGCCCGTCACGTTGCGCCACTGCCCGTTGTCGGCCAGCACCTGCCATTGCAGGGTCACGGGCCGGGTGGTCGCGTTCACACGGTTCACCAGCGTCGCGACGAGTGTCGAGGAATCGTCGCCGTCCGCGTCGAACGGTCTGATGGTGAGGCTGTCGAAGGGCTGGTTGAGAACCAGCGCGACGTCCGCCGTGCCGTCCGCGAAACGCAGCTTCTCAATGTTGCGCAGCGTATCCGTGCCGTCATCGACGGTGGGATTGGTCAGCGTGGTGTGGGTGACGGTGAGCGTGCCGTTCGCCGCGCGGGTGATCGTGTAGTTCGCCCGGATGTCGTTGAACACGGCGGTGTCCACGTCCGCCGCCGTCGCTCCGGTGGTGATCACCTCGCGGACGATTGCGAGCTGGGTCGGGCTGATCACCCGGTCGATCATCAGCTCGAAGAGCGACTTTCCGGCCCAGCCGCGCGCCTGATTGGCGGCGCTGTCGTCGAAGACGTGCTTCAGGCTGTCGGCCGTCGCCATCTCCTGGCCAGCATCCGCAGGATTGCGGATGCTGATGCGCACGTTCAGCCAGCGGTCGCCGTCGAGGATGTCGTTGCCACCGTTGCCCTGGAGCGTATCGCTGCCCGCGCCGCCCAGCAGGATGTTGCCGGCCTCGAAGAACTGCTGCCCGGAAGCAAGCGACACGATCTGGTCGAGGCCCGCGATCCGAGCGATGCCGGCCGCGTCGAGCCCGTCGTTGAAGAACACGCCCTCGTTTGCCGCCGTGATCGGCGCGCCGGCAGGCGCCTCGGCATCCGCGTTGGCGGCCGCGGTCCGGTCGTCGCCGATGAGCGTGTCGTTCAGCCGCCAGCCGGAGAGACCCTCCGTCTTGTCGAAGCGGTTGCGCAGGATGTCGGCTTCTTCGGTGGTGAAGATCGGGATGCGCATGTCGGCATTGGCCGCGATCTGGTTGCCCTTGTAGATCGCCCAATCGAAGCCGAACATGCCCTCGTTGCGCATCACGCTCTCGCCCTGGACCATGATGTCGTCGCCGGACTCGCCGTCGAAATCATGCTCGTCGCCCCCGGCAAACATGACGTCGTGGCCCTTGATGGCCGAGTTGAAGAACAGTTCCGAGTTGTCGCCGGCGGTGGTGTCGAAGCCGCCGCCACCCTCCATCCAGTCGTCGCCCTCGTTGCCCATCAGAAGGTCGGCGTCGTCGCCGCCGATCACGAAGTCGTCGCCCTCGCCGGCAAAGACTTCGGTCGCATCGACGCCGACGAAGATCGCGTCCTTGCCGCGCCCGCCCATCAGGATGTCGACGCCGTTGGAGTTGGCGATGACGTCGTTGCCGTCCTCGCCCTTGAGGAAGTCGCCGGTATCGCCGGAATCGGTGATGATGTCGTCGCCCGCCCCGCCGTTCACGAGATCGACGCCTGCGCCCGCCTCGATCCGATCGTCGCCTGCATCCCCCCAGATTCCGTCATCGCCGAAATCGGTGATGATGGTGTCGTTGCCGTCGGTGCCGCCCACCAGCACGTGCTCGCCGCCGGTGAAGCGGAGGTAGTGCCCGGTGGCGAACGGCTGATTGAGCGCGGCCGGATCGACGACGGTTGCGTCGAGGTCGGCGGCCGGGCTGGCGATGGACTGCCCGGTGCGCAGGACGTTGCCGGCGCCATCGCGCAGGAACGGGTCGGCGGCCGGATCGTAGCCGGGCGTCTGCGCCGGGGTCAGATCGGACCGGTAGGCCGGCGCCGTCCGCACGAGTTCGATGTCGTCCACGAGGATCTGCGCATCGCCGCTGCCGGTGTTGCGGATCTCCAGGCGAAGCTGAAGGCCCGCAAGCGCCGACGGGACGACGCCCGTTGCGAGGGTGACAGTGCCCCACTGCCCGTCGGCCGGCTCCGTCAGGGTCAGCGTCCCGAGGGTCACGGGGTTCGCCCCGCCGACCGCCACGAGGCGCGCCTCGGCGCCCGGCCAGGTGAAGTCAGTGCGGTCCCCGACCTTGAAGCTGTAGGTGTAGCCGACGCCGGCCTGGAGGGTCGTCCCGCCCTCCTGCGAGAGCGTCGCGCCGCCCCGCAGCCATACGACGTTGGCGCCATCGCGGCCGGCGGGGTCGACGACCGCGTCGGCCGGCGCAAAGAGCCCGCCGACGCCCCCGGCGATGGTCCAGCCGGCCGGGTTCGTCGTGGTGTAGTTGCCGTTGCCGTCGAGGATCACGCCCTCCTGACCGGCGACTAGTGCCAAGCCCTCGAAGCTGCCGTTGGCGACCGCCACCGCCTCGGGGACGGACGAGCCGGGAGCGAAGGCGAGGCGCCCATCGGCACCGATCCGGAGCACCGGCGCGTCCAGCATGTCCGCCTGGGTCAGCGCGATGCCGAGCTTGGCCGCATTCGCCTTGAGATCGGCCCAGGTGACGGGGCTGCCGGCGCCGCCGACCCCATCCTCGCTGCCGTCCACGAGCGCGCCCGTCTGGCTCCCGTCCGCGCCGTAGCGCCGGACCAGGGCGTTGACCGAGGCGTGGAAGCCGCTCGCGCCCTCGTCGGCCGCGGTGCCGGGATCGTCGCGCACGACCTTGCCGAGGCCCATCGCCTCCAGCACGGGGTCGTTTCCGGTCGGGTCGCGGTCGGGGGCGGCGCCGTTCTGGTCGAGCTGGTTGGCGGCGTTCACCTCCAGCTCGAAGTCGTAATCGGCGAAGGCATCGACGCCGATATGGCGGGGCACGATGTCGTCCGCCGTGCCGCGGATGCCGTCAGGCCCCGGCAGCGACAGGCTCGAATTGGCGAGCATGATTTTCGAGAAGGAGTTCTGCTCCAACTCGTTGAGGAAGTTCTGCCCCTGGACGCGGCTGAGATAGTAGAACCTGTCGGCGTCCTGCAGGTTCTCCATCTGGGCTTCGAAGATGGCGTTGAAGGTCGAGCCCAGCATGCCGCCGAACGGCATCTGCTTCTCGGCCAGGCCGCCGATCCAGAGATCGACCGCGCCGAAGCCCGTTTCCCGCCCGGCCCAGCTCCCGCGCGAATTGAGGTAGTCGAGGCGATCCGTCGGTGCGCCCTCGCCGCCGAAGACCAGGGCCATGGCCGCGTCGCGCTTGGCCGCGAGCGTCGTCGCGGCGACAACGGTGCCGTGGGTGCCGTAGGCGGCGATGAAGTTCACCACCGAGAGCGGGTTTTTCAGGTTGGCCGCCATCTCCACCCAGCTCGTGTAGGGGGTGAGGAAGGTCGAGCCTGTCGCGGCGTAGAGCTGGGCCCGCGCCTCGTTGAGCGTCGGCGTGCCCGTATCGCGGCCGCGGGCGATGTTGATGGCCGCGAGATCGAGCGGCAGGCCGAGCAGATTGTTGCGCAGGGCACCGACGACGAACTCGTCGATTTCGCTGCCACGTTCGATGGTCATGCCGCGCATGATCGCGGCCGCGCTCTCGTCGTGGGACAGGCCGCCGTCGTTGTCGAACGCCAACGGATTAAGGAAAGCGTCGATCAGGCCGAGGTCGGCGTCGAGCGCCTGCCCGTCCGGCCCGAGCCGCGGCATGTTCTCGGTCAGCATCGAGTGACCGAAGCGGTAGACCGTATTGGCGAACTCGGCGAAGATCGACGGGTCGATCTCGGTCACCGGGTTGAACACGAACGGATCGACCAGCGGTTGGATCTTGCGGGCGAATTCCTCGAAGACGAGGTGCTGATACTGCATCTCGGTGGCGAAGCGCGCCGCCTGGAACAGCCGCTCACCGTCCCAGGACAGCGTATTGGCGTAGGCGAGCTGACCCAGCGCCGTCATCTGCGCGAAGTTGCCCGGCAGCGCCGCGATGTCGGTTGCCAGCCAATCGTTGATAAAGGCGAGATCGCCCGACTGCAGAATCGTGAGCTTATGGGCGTCGATCTGCCGGTTGTGCTCGGAATGGAAGATGTGGTGGACCGCAGTGAGGCCGATATTCTCGTTGCCACGCCCGTCGCCAGTGACGAAGTGCCGGTCGAGAAGCTCGTTGTCGTATTCGAGATTGCGGCCGGTCTGCGGGTTCATCTGAACCGCATTGCCCGTGAGCACGTCGGCATCGGGCCGGAGCACGCCGTTCACGGCGACCGGCACCGCGTTGTGGGCGATGTCGTCGAGGAACGCGTTGAAGGTGCGGGCCGCTGCGACCGTCTCACCGGCCTCGATGACGTTCTGCGCGCCGTTGGGACCCACCAGCACGGTGCCGACGGGAAGCTGGATCGCCGAGAGCTTTAGCGGCTCGGCGAGGCTGCCGCTGGCGTAGACGGCCTGCCCCCCAGGCCCCACCCCGACCATCACCTGCGGCAAGCCGTTGGCACTGCGGACGAACTCGCCGTAGGCATCCACCAGCAATTGCGGGACGGCCGAGACGTCGGCGTCCGTCAGTTCGATGCCGAGGATCGTCCGCGCCTGGAACTTGACGTCCGCCCAAGTGGCGAGGCCTCCGTCCGCGCCGCCGAGCAGGCGCCCGGTCGCGACGGGCCGCCCGTCCACGAGTGCGTATTCGCGCAGGAACACTTGGTGGGAGGCGTTCGAGGTGTAGGTCTGGTTCTGGTCGACGAAGGGTGTCGTGACATTGCGCTGCGAACCCTCGACCTGCGCGGCGCGCGTCAGCGTCATGAAGCGCAGATGCGGCGCGAGGTCGTCGGCAGTGCCGGCGAGGCCGTCCTGTCCGAGCACGAGCGGATCGTCGGCGGCGAGCGGGACGTAGACGGTGCCGTTCCCGCCCTTGGAGATCAGATCGAGACCGTGGTCGAAGAACTGGCCGAAGAAGGTCATCCAGGCATTGAACGGCTTCGACAGCCCCTCGTCGGGCGAGACGTTGAGCACGTCGATGGAGCCGTTGGTGACGGTGACGCCGGTCTGCTCCAGCAGCGCATCGAGGTTCGATTGCAGGACCGCGTGATCCCCGGCCGGGTTCGCGGCCTGGGCGGCCTTCAGGGCCTCGTGCGCTGCCGTGATGGCGCGCTGATCGGCGATGACGTTCTCCGAGCCGGCGATCCGAAGCGCCGCGGCGATGGCGGCCGGGTTGTCGAGCGTGGCATCGACCACGAGGTTCGAGATGATCCGCGGGTCGGCATCGGCGACCGAACCGGGCAGCCCGTAATTGGTGTTCGTGATGACCGGAGCGCCCGGTCCGAGCGCCATCGTGTCCCCGTCCGCGTCGTTGAGGTAGGTCGGCTCGAAGAGTTGCGGCATCGGCTGGCCGGACGAGCCCCAGGTCTCGCGGCCGGGCACGAGGTTGTTGTAGGTGCCGTCGACCGTGCGCAGCCCGTAGGGCACGTGGGGATCCGCAATCGCCTTCGGCGCCGCGGCATCGCCGAGCCAGTTGCCGGTGGCGTCGTAGAGCCCCCGATCCGTGAGAAGCGTGCCGGCGGCATCGAGGCGCAGTTCCGTGAGCTTGATGCCGCTCGCATGCGCTTCGGCGATCTTGATCTGCTTCAGGATGAAGGTCAGATCTTGAAGATTGAGCTTAACGGCCATGGCCACCTCCCAAATACGGATACAGGCGAGCATCAGCCGGCCTGGTGATGGACGGAGCGCCCCTTGTCCCCGGGGCGGTCTCCAAACTGGCCACAGCATTCCATCAGCCGCGCAAATTGGCTGGAGTTAAAAAATACTTAAAGAAAAGGAAAAAACCCTCATGCGGGGATTTTCCTTGCATAATCAGGCGCCGCATGTCGCGAGTTATTCTAACTGCTGTAGAACATTTGAGTTATATATCCTTGCAGCTTGGGCGCTAATTTGGTTAGTTTGCTGCATAAATCTATTATATGCCTTTAATCATCCATATTTATCAGTTAAATTGGAAATATCGATCATGAAGGGTGCACCGTGGACCCGGCTGGCTCGGGTAATACTATCGGGGCGCTCCGGAATGGCCGCTTGAGCGCCTTTGGAGCATCGCGCACGAAGGACTCCGTTTGCAGGAGCGCACCGCCTTGCTACAGGCCGCAGACGGCGGGCTAGAGCCCTACAACCCGGACTTCAATCCGATCGAGCAGGTCGTCGCCAAGTTGAAGGGCCTGCTCCGAACCGCGGCGGCCCGCACGGTCCCAGACCTGTGGCACACCATCCAGCAGGCCTCCGATTGCGTCACGGCCGACGAATGCCGCAACGGCCTCGCCGCAGCCGGTTACAATAACGACTTAGCCATCGCTGCGGGAACGGCTCTAGGTGACGTCTCAAAGCCGCGCAGCGTCCCGCATGATGGCTCGGGAGCGTAACCGACCGCCCCGTTTGAGCAAAGGAACGGGTCTTTCGCGGGGGGCGTCGCAGATTCGGACTTCCGGCAGCCTTAAGCCCACTCAACCTATGTACAATTGTGTACCCGACGTTCACCAAGAGCCTCGATTCGTCGGGCCCGAAAAGTCGCAAAACATTGTCGAAGCTAATGAATTTGGTGGAGCGGGCGATCGGGATCGAACCGACGACATTCAGCTTGGGAAGCTGACGTTCTACCACTGAACTACGCCCGCATCCGGCCGCTCGCGGAGCGGTGAGGCGCTCTTGAGCCGGAGGGTGAAACCGAGCGCGAGGCTTCGGAAGCACCCCATTTTCATAAGCGATGGCGGACGCCTGTCCACCCCTAAAATGCGTCGGCGCCGCGCCGCTGTGTCCGGTTGCCGACGCTGCGGCCGGCGATCAGCCAGTAGACCAGACCCGAGACGGCGCCCGTCAGGAGGAGGATTGCGGCCAGCCGCGCTTCCGCGGCCGACGCCACCGATCCGGCGGCCGGCGGCGGGCCGCCGCGGGCGAGCCAGGGCAGAAGCGCCGTGAGGCCGGCCGCCGCACCGCCGTACCAGAACGGGGAGCGCAGCCCGAGCGTCTCGCCGACGAGCGCGGCCAGCGTCGGCGGCAGGATCAGCAGGAGGCTGAGCGCCTGGGCGAAGAGGATCACGGCCATCACCGCCATGTCCGGCGGAACACCTTGGGCGAGATCCGACAGGCCGGCGAAGAGGCCGACGAGGCCGAGTTCGCCCAACGCCTCGCGGAAGCTTGGGTCGAGAAGCACCCCGGCGCCGAGTGTCAGGGCGCCGGCCGGGATGGCCACGATCAGGGCGAAGGCGGCCAGAAGGAGGCGTCCGAGCCAGGTCATCGGCCATCGGGTCTCCCTGTTGCTCCGCCGGAGCGACGGCGGCTGGGCGATCGATAGGCTGACGGGGCCGGATCAAGCAACCGACCTCAGGCCGCCCTGTCCTCAGCGCGTTCGGCTCCTCGCGGAGGATCGGCGACGCACGATACCGGCATCTTGCCGAAGCGCTCGGCCGGATGCCGGAAGATCGCTCAGCAGTCGAGCGTGGTGTCGCGCTCCCACTGGGTGAGGTGGCGGCAGTAATCGTCCCATTCCTGGCGCTTGAGCTTGAGGTAGCTCGGCACGAAGGCGCCGAGCGCCTCGTTGAGGACGGGGCTCGCTTCGAGCGCGCGGAGCGCGTCGAGCAGGTTGAGCGGCAGGCGCTTGACGCCCTCCACCGTGTGCCCGTCGGTGTACATGTTGATGTCGAGGCGCTGGCCCGGATCGCGCCGCTGCCGGATGCCGTCGAGGCCGGCGGCGAGGAGGCCCGCCTGGAGCAGGTAGGGGTTGGCCGCTCCATCCGCGAGGCGGAATTCGAAGCGCCCGCCGTCGGGAATGCGGATCATGTGGGTGCGGTTGTTGCCCGTGTAGGTCACGGTGTTGGGCGCCCAGGTCGCGCCGGAGGTGGTGCGCGGCGCGTTGATGCGCTTGTAGGAGTTCACGCACGGATTGGTCAGCGCGGCCAGCGCATCCGCCGAGTGGATCAGGCCGCCGATGAAGTGGTAGCCGATCTGCGACAGGCCGATCTCGTCCGAGCGGTCGGCGAACACGTTCTGGCCGTCGCGCCAGAGCGAGACGTGGGCGTGGCAGCCCGAGCCCGTCAGGTCCATGAAGGGCTTGGGCATGAAGGTCGCGCGGAAGCCGTGCTTCTCGGCGATCGAGCGGGTCATGTACTTGAAGAAGGCGTGCCGGTCGGCGGTGATCAGCGCGTCGTCGTAGTCCCAGTTCATCTCGAACTGGCCGTTCGCGTCCTCGTGGTCGTTCTGGTAGGGCTTCCAGCCGAGGCTGAGCATCGCGTCGCAGATCTCGGTGATCACTTCGTAGCGGCGCATCAGGGCGGATTGGTCGTAGCAAGGCTTGGTCTGCTTATCGGCCGTGTCGGCGGGCTCCGAGCCGCAGGGCGTGATCAGGAAGAACTCGCACTCGACGCCGCTCTTCATCTGCAGCCCTTCCTCGGCCGCTTCCTTGATCAGGCGCTTGAGGATGTTGCGCGGGCCCTGCTCCACCGCCTTGCCGTTCATCACGAGGTCGGCGGGCAGCCAGCCGACTTCCGGCTTCCAGGGGAGCTGGATCAGCCCGTCCGCGTCGGGCATGGCCAGCAGGTCGGCGTCGGCGGGGCTCATGTCGAGCCAGGTGGCAAAGCCGGCAAAGCCCGCGCCGTTGCGGCAGGTGCTGCCGATGGCGGCCGCCGGCACCAGCTTGGCGCGCTGGGTGCCGAACAGATCGGTGTAGGACACGAGGAAATACTTGATGCCGCGCTCCCGGGCGGCGGTCTCAAGATCATGCGCCATTGCAAGGATCCTTCCGGCTTGGTGGTGCGGCCCCATCGCCACAAAAGAAAAAGGGCCGCCCTCGAAGCGTCAGGAGCGGCCCTTGCAGGTCAGATGCCGGTCTTGCCGGGGATCCAGCCCGTGCCGGCGAGCGGCACCTGGGCCATCGCCGCGGCCTCGATGGTGAGCGCCACGAGATCCTCGGGTTCGAGGTTGTGCAGGTGGCTCTTGCCGCAGGCCCGCGCGATGGTCTGAGCCTCCAGCGTCATCACCGCGAGGTAGTTGGCGAGCCGTCTCCCTGCGAGTTCCGGATCGAGGCGCTTGGCGAGTTCCGGGTCCTGCGTGGTGATGCCGGCCGGGTCGCGGCCCTCGTGCCAGTCGTCGTAGGCGCCGGCCGTGGTGCCGAGCGCCTCGTACTCCGCCTGCCAACGGGGATCGTTGTCGCCGAGCGCGATCAGGGCGGCGGTGCCGATGGCCACCGCATCGGCGCCGAGCGCCAGCACCTTGGCCACGTCGGCACCCGAGCGGATGCCGCCCGACACCACGAGCTGCACCTTGCGGTGAAGCCCCAGATCCTGAAGCGCCTGCACGGCGGGGCGGATCGCGGCCAGCGTCGGGATGCCGACATGCTCGATGAACACGTCCTGCGTCGCGGCGGTGCCGCCCTGCATGCCGTCGAGCACCACCACGTCGGCGCCGGACTTCGCGGCGAGCGCGGTGTCGTAATAGGGGCGGCTCGCGCCGACCTTGACGTAGATCGGCTTCTCCCAGTCGGTGATCTCGCGCAATTCCTCGATCTTGATCGCGAGGTCGTCCGGCCCGGTCCAGTCCGGGTGGCGGCAGGCGGAGCGCTGATCGACGCCGGGCGGCAGGCAGCGCATGCCGGCGACGCGCTCGGTGATCTTCTGGCCGAGCAGCATGCCGCCGCCGCCGGGCTTGGCGCCCTGGCCGATGACGACCTCGATGGCGTCGGCCTTGCGCAGGTCGTCCGGGTTCATGCCGTAGCGCGAGGGCAGGTACTGGTAGACCAGGGTCTTGGAGTGGCCGCGCTCCTCCGGCGTCATGCCGCCGTCGCCGGTGGTGGTGGAGGTGCCGGCGATGGTGGCACCCCGCCCGAGCGCCTCCTTGGCGTTGGCCGAGAGCGAACCGAAGCTCATGCCGGCAATGGTGACCGGCGTCTTCAGATGGATCGGCTTCGAGGCGAAGCGCGCGCCCAGCACCACTTCGGTGCCGCAGCGCTCGCGATAGCCCTCCAGCGGGTAGCGGCTGATCGAGGCGCCGAGGAACAGCAGGTCGTCGAAATGCGGCAGCGCGCGCTTCGCGCCGGCGCCGCGGATGTCGTAGATGCCGGTCGCCGCCGCGCGGCGGATCTCGGACATCACGTCCGGGGTAAAGGTCGCCGACAGGCGCGGTTTCGTGCGCGGCGTCTCGCGGGAATCCTTGCGGTCGGCCATCAGTAGGCTCCGGCGTTGTCGACGTGGAAATGGTAGAGGGTGCGGGCCGAGCCGTAGCGGCGGAATTCGCTCGGGCTCACCTCCCCGGCAAGGCCGGCGGCGGCGAGCTTGTCGGCGAGTTCGCGCAGGTGCTCGTCGCGCATCTCTTTCTCGACGCAGTCGGCGCCGAGGCTTTTGACCGAGCCGCGCACGTAGAGCTTGGCCTCGTAGAGCGAGTCGCCGAGCGCCTCACCGGCATCGCCGAGGACGGTGAGGGTGCCGGCCTGGGCCATGAAGGCCGACATGTGGCCGATCGAGCCCTTCACGACGATATCGACGCCCTTCATCGAGATGCCGCAGCGGGCTCCGGCATTGCCGTCGATGATGAGCATGCCACCATGGGCCGTGGCGCCGGCCGACTGGCTGGCATCGCCCCGCACGTGGACGAGGCCGGAGATCATGTTCTCGGCCACCCCCACGCCCGCATTGCCGTTGACGAGAACGGTGGCGAGCTTGTTCATGCCGGCGCAGTAATAGCCGACATTGCCCTCGATCTCGACCGAGACCGGCGCATCGAGACCGGCGGCGATGGCGTGGCGCCCGTCCGGGCCGGTGACGGTCCAGTGGGTCTCGTTGGTGTCGGGCCGCAGGGCGTGCAGGGCCCGGTTCAGCTCGCGCAGGGGCGCGGATCGCAGGTCGAAGCTCGGCATCACTGGCGCTCCCCGGAAGCGTGCTCGGCGCTCGTGCGCTCCCACGCGTAGACCTTGGCCGGCTCGGGCTCGAACACACGGGCAGTGTCGATGCCGGGCAGGCCGACCAGCGCCCGGTATTCGGAGCCGAAGGCGACGTAGTCGTCGGTCTCGGCCATCACGGCGGGCTTGCAGGCGATGGGGTCGCGCACCACGGCAAAGCCGGTCTCGGTGCCGACCACGAAGGTGAAGAAGCCGTCGAGATCGGTCAGGCTCGATTCGAGCGCCTGCTTCAGCGAGGCGCCCTCGCGCATGCGCCAGCTGAGGTAGCCGGCGGCGACCTCGGTGTCGTTCTGGGTGGCGAAGCTCAAGCCCTCGTGCCGGAGGCGGCGGCGCAGGTCGTTGTGGTTCGACAGCGAGCCGTTATGGACGAGGCATTCGTCGGTGCCCGTCGAGAACGGGTGGGCGCCGTTGGTCGTCACCGCGCTCTCGGTGGCCATGCGGGTATGGCCGATGCCGTGGGTGCCGGACATCCCTTCCAGGGCGAAGCGCTCGGCCACGGAAGCCGGCAGCCCGACCTCCTTGTAGATCTCCATGCGCCGGCCCGCGCTCACCACGTCGATGCCGGGGGTGTTGTCCTTGAGCCAAGCGCGAATCTCGGCCTCACGCTCGGCAGGCACAGCGAGGACGGTGTGAGTGTCGCGCTCGGTCGCCTGCGCCGAGAGGGCCAGCGCCGCTTCTATCTTCGCGACCGCGCCGCGCAGCGCCTCCGGGCCGGGGCCGCGCAGGGTCAGCTTGACGCTGCCGGCATTCGAGGCGCTGTCCGAGCCGTAGACTGCGAAGCCCGCGCTGTCGGGGCCGCGATCGGTCATCGTCTCCAGCATCTTGGAGAGCATCGCGCCGAGCTGCGGTTCAAGCTTCGGATTCTTGAGGAATAGTCCGACAATACCGCACATCGGCGCCGCCCCGTCCGTTCGATCATTGTCGAGAGGGATCGCACGCTCCGACGGCTGCGTCAACTAACAAGCACGAAAATTTCCTCTCATGAAACATCTCGCTGATATCCGGAGGGCTGGCCGCGACGGCACACCGGCTCCGTCATCGCTTCGATGATGCTCGCGGCGACGCCTCAACGCTCCGCCTCTTGCCGCTGCCGACGCCGCTCGGCCCGGGACAACTCGTCCGCGCTCGAGAAACCCGTCGCCGTGGCAATCTCGGCGCGGCTCAGGGCGCTCTCGCGGCCGAGCTGGTGCGCCCGGTCGAGGCGCAGGTGCAGGTAATGCCGGTGCAGGCCACGCCCGAGCCCCTCGCGGAACAGCCGCTCCAGCTGCCGCACCGAGACGCGGGCGAGATCGGCCAGAGCCTCGCGCGGGAGCGGCGCTTCGAGGTTCGCCTCCATCGCCGCGAGCACCCGCAGCAGCCGCGGGTCGCGCACGCCGAAGCGCTGGTGCAGATCCATCCGCTGCGGGCTCAACCCCTCGCGGATCTGGTTGTGCAGGAACCAGTCGCTGACGCCCGCGGCGAGGCCGGCGCCGTGATCGCGGCCGATCAGGTCGAGCATCAGGTCGAGGGCGGCGATGCCGCCGGAGCAGGTGATGCGGTCGCCCTGGATCTCGAACAGCGAGCGGACCACCTCGATCTCGGGGTAGCGCTCCTCGAAGGCCGGGACGTGCTCCCAGTGCAGCGTGCAACGGCGCCCGGAGAGCAGACCGGCGCGGGCGAGAAGATACGGCCCGCCGGAAATGCCGCCGAGCGTCGCCCCGTGGCGGGCGAGCCCGCGCAGCCACGCGAACAGGGAGGGATCGTCGAACACGGCCGGGTTTCCCCCAGCACAGACGAAGACGCGGTCGGCGCTGGCACGCGCGCCGACGGCGACATCGGTGAGGATGCCGAGCCCGTTCGAGGCCTGCACCAGGCCGCCGCCGGGCGCGGCGTGCCACCAGCGATAGAGTTCGCAGCCCGACAGGGTGTTGGCGGCGCGCAGCGGCTCGACCGCCGCGGTGTAGGCCATCAGCGGAAAGTCCGGCACCAGCACGAAGCCGACCGTTCGCGGAGCGGGACCTTCGGCCCGCGCGGGCTTTCGCCGGGGTCGGGCGTGGTGGCCCGGTTCGGGGGTATCGTCCGACATATCCGATCGATCCCTCCGGGATGGCCGATGCGGCCGTCATGCGGGTTCGGCGATACGGCCTGCGCTCGGATCAGGCGAAGGACGGGCGGCGCATTTCTGCGCGATTTGCCGGAAACGTGTCGCGAAATGCAAGTCTGCCGCGGACGATCGTGGCTACCTCTGGGACCACACAGACATCTCGGGCAAGAGCGGCTGACCCCATGCGCTATTCCCTGTTCAGCGTCCTGGGGCAGGCCCTGCGCGGCCAGCGCGATTGGACCCCGCAATGGCGCGACGCCGCCCCGCAGGAAGGCTACGACGTGGTGATCGTCGGTGGCGGCGGGCACGGGCTCGCCACCGCCTACTACCTCGCCAAGGAGCACGGCCTTACCAACGTCGCCGTGCTGGAGAAGAGCCACATCGGCTCCGGCAATGTGGGCCGCAACACCACCATCGTGCGCTCGAATTACGGCCTGCCGGGCAACATCCCGTTCTACGAGCGGTCGATGAAGCTCTGGGAAGGGCTGGAGCAGGACATCAACTACAACGCCATGGTCAGCCAGCGCGGCGTGCTGAACCTGTACCACTCGGACGCGCAGCGCGACGCCTATGCCCGCCGCGGCAACGCCATGCGGCTCGCCGGCATTGATGCGGAACTGCTCGACCGCGAGGGCGTGCGCCGGCTGGTCCCGTTCATCGATTTCGACAACGCGCGCTTCCCCGTGAAGGGCGGCCTGCTCCAGCGCCGCGGCGGCACCGTGCGCCACGACGCGGTCGCCTGGGGCTATGCCCGCGCCGCCAGCGACCGCGGCGTCGACATCGTCCAGAACTGCGCCGTCACCGGCATCCGCCGCGAGAACGGCCGCGTCACCGGCGTCGAGACCAGCCGCGGCTTCATCCGCGCGGGAAAGGTCGCGCTGTCGGTGGCCGGCTCCTCCTCGTTGCTGGCCGGCATGGTCGATATGCGCCTGCCGATCGAGAGCCACGTGCTGCAGGCCTTCGTCAGCGAGGGCGTGAAGCCCCTGATCGACGGGGTGATGACCTTCGGCGCCGGCCATTTCTACGTCAGCCAATCCGACAAGGGCGGCCTCGTCTTCGGCGGCGATATCGACGGCTACAATTCCTATGCGAGCCGCGGCAACCTCCACACCATCGAGGACGTGATGGAGAGCGGCATGGCCCTCTGGCCGGGGCTCGGCCGCCTGCGGCTGCTGCGCCACTGGGGCGGCATCATGGACATGTCGATGGACGGCTCGCCCATCATCGACCGCACGGATATCGGCGGCCTCTATCTCAACGCCGGCTGGTGCTATGGCGGCTTCAAGGCGACACCCGCCGCGGGCTTCTGCTTCGCCCACCTGATCGCCCGCGACGAACCGCACGCGGATGCGCGCGCCTACCGCCTCGACCGCTTCGCCACCGGTCATCTCATCGACGAGAAGGGTATGGGCGCGCAGCCCAACCTGCATTGAGGCGCTGACCGCAGCGTTCCATCCACCGCCCTCATCCTGAGGTGCCGGAGCGTAGCGGAGGCCTCGAAGGAGGCCTCCAGAACACACCGCGATCCCTGGAGCCCTCCTTCGAGGCCGCTTCGCGGCACCTCAGGATGAGGACGAGGGGCGGAACGAAACGAATCAGAACGGACGACACGCCATGCGCATCCGATGCCCCTTCTGCGGCGAGCGCGACAACGGGGAGTTCAGCTACCTCGGCGACGCCGCGCCCCGGCGTCCCGACGGGCTCGACGCCTCGGCGGCGGCCATGCACGACTACGTTTATCTTCGCGACAATCCGGCCGGGACGATCCGCGAACTCTGGTACCACGCCGCCGGCTGCCGCTCCTGGCTGGTCGTGACCCGCGATACCCGCACCCACGCCATCGAGGCGGTCGAGCCGGCGCGCGACGTCGCGCGGGCGCGCCGCTTGGGAGAGGCCGCATGACCACGCTCGCCCTTCAGCGCGCGGAGGCCCCGGCTTCCGCAAACGCCGGCGACCAGCCGTTCCGCACCGCCACCGGCGGCCTGATCGACCGGAACCGGCCGCGCGACTTCAGCTTCGACGGTCGGCGCCTCACCGGCTACCACGGCGACACGCTGGCCTCGGCCCTGCTCGCCAACGGCGTCCGCCTCGTTGGCCGCTCGTTCAAGTATCACCGGCCGCGCGGCATCCTCTCGGCCGGCTCGGAGGAGCCGAACGCCCTGGTGGAGCTCCGCTCGGGCGCCCGGCGCGAGCCCAACACCCGCGCCACCATGGCCGAGCTCTACGAGGGGTTAGAGGCGACGAGCCAGAACCGCTGGCCCTCGCTCGCCGTGGATGCGCTCTCGGTCAACGCGCTGCTCTCGCCGGTCTTCGCGGCGGGCTTCTACTACAAGACCTTCATGTGGCCGGCTTCCCTGTGGGAGAAGCTGTACGAGCCGATGATCCGGCGCGCGGCCGGTCTCGGTCGCGCCGCCGACGCGCCTGATCCCGACACCTACGACCACGCCCATGCCCATTGCGACGTGCTCGTCATCGGCGGCGGTCCGGCCGGGCTGTCAGCGGCGCTCGCCGCCGGCCGCTCTGGCGCCCGGGTCATCTTGGTCGACGAGGATTTCGCGACCGGCGGTCGGCTGCTCGCCGAGCGGCGCGAGATCGGCGGCGCGAGCGGGTCCGCGTGGGCCGCGCGCGCGGTGGCCGAGCTGGAGAGCCTGCCCGAGGTGCGCATCCTGTCGCGCACCACCCTGTTCGGCGTCTACGATCACGGCGCCTACGGAGCGGTCGAGCGCGTCTCCGATCATCTCGCGGTGCCGGCCGCCCACACCCCGCGCCAGCGCTTGTGGCGGATCGTGGCGCGGCGCGCGGTGCTCGCGGCCGGCGCGATCGAGCGCCCGCACGTCTTCGGCGGCAACGACCGCCCCGGCGTGATGCTGGCCGGCGCGGTGCGGACCTATCTCAACCGCTACGGCGTGCTGCCGGGGCGCCGCTTGGCCGTGTTCACGTCGAGCGACGACGGTTGGCGCACTGCCGCCGATATCCTGGCCGCGGGCGGCGGGCTCGCGGCGGTGATCGACACCCGCGCTGCCGTTCCCCCCGCCTTGCGCCGGATGGCGGAGGCCGCCGGGGCGCGGGTGGTGGCCGGTGGATACGTCGCCGGCACCAAGGGGCATCTGGGCCTGAGCGCGATCCAGGTCGTGGACGGCGACAACAGCACCGAGACGATTGCCTGCGATGGCCTCGCCATGGCCAATGGCTGGAACCCGGTCGTCCACCTCGACTCGCACCTGTCGCGTCGGCCGGTCTGGAACGAGGCGATCCATGCCTTCGTGCCGGGCACCCTCCCCTCCGGCATGCAGGCGGCCGGCGCCGCCGCCGGGCGCTTCACCCTGGCCGAATGCCTGGAGACCGGCGCCCGGGCCGGCGCCGAGGCCGCGAGCGACTGCGGCTTCACCGCCTCGGCCGAGGCCGCTCCGCCGACCGACCCGGACAGCGTGGACCACACCCCACTCTGGCGCGCGCCAAAGCCCCGCGGAAAGGCCTTCGTCGATTTCCAGAACGACGTGGCGGCCTCCGACGTCGAACTCGCCCACCGCGAGGGCTTTCGCGCGGTCGAGCTGCTGAAGCGCTACACCACGCTCGGCATGGCGACCGACCAGGGCAAGACTTCGAACCTCGCCGGCCTCTCGATCATGGCCGAGCTGACCGGCAAGGACATCCCGAGCGTCGGCACCACGGTGTTCCGCCCGCCCTTCACGCCGGTCGCCATCGGCGCGTTTGCCGGCCATCACCGCGGCAAGGAGTTCCGCGCCACCCGCCACGTCCCCTCCCATGCCTGGGCGGAGGAGAACGGCGCGGTCTTCGTGGAGACCGGCCTATGGCTGCGCCCGGCCTATTTCCCGAAGGGAGGCGAGACCGACTGGCTCGATACGGTGGTGCGGGAGGTCGAGACCGTGCGCGCCCGCGTCGGGATCTGCGACGTCACCACGCTGGGCAAGATCGACATCCAGGGCCGCGACGCGCTGGCCTTCATCGAGCGGGTCTGCGCCAACCCCTTCGCGACGTTGCCCGTCGGCAAGGCGCGCTACGCCGTGCTGCTGCGCGAGGACGGCTTCATCCTGGACGACGGCACGATCGCGCGGATGGGCGAAACCCATTACGTCATGACCGCCTCGACGGCGAACGCCGCGCGGGTGATGCAGCATCTCGAATTTTGCCGGCAATGGTTGTGGCCGGAGCTCGACGTGCAGCTCGCCTCGGTCAGCGAGCAATGGGCGCAATACGCGGTCGCCGGCCCGCGCGCCCGCGACACCCTGCGCCGGATCGTCGATCCCGGTTTCGATCTCTCCAACGAAGCGTTTCCCTTCCTCGCCTGCGCCGACGTCACCGTCGGCGGCGGCATCCCGGCGCGGCTGTTCCGGATCTCGTTCTCGGGCGAACTCGCCTACGAGCTGGCGGTGCCGGCCGCCTATGGTGACGCGGCGTGGCGGGCGGTGATGCAGGCGGGCCTGCCCTACGGCATCACCGCCTACGGCTCCGAGGCGCTGTCGGTGATGCGCATCGAGAAGGGTCACGCGGCCGGGGCCGAGATCAACGGCCAGACCACCGCCCGCGACCTCGGGCTCGGCGGGATGCTCGCCCAGAAGAAGGACTATATCGGCCGCCTGATGAAGGAGCGCCCGGCGCTGGTCGATCCGGACCGGCCGGTCCTCGTGGGCTTCCGCCCCGTCGATCCGAGCGCGCGACTCCGGGCGGGGGCGCATTTCCTGAGCCTCGACGCCGCGCCGAGCCTGGAGGCCGACGAGGGCGTGATGACCTCCGCGGCCTACTCGCCGAGCCTGAAGAGCTGGATCGGCATCGGCCTGATCCGGCGCGGGCCCGAGCGCCACGGCGAGCGGGTGCGCGCCTACGATCCGGTGCGCGGCGCCGAGATCGAGGTGGAGATCTGCTCGCCGGTCTTCGTGGACCCCAAGGAGGAGAAGCTGCGTGTCTGAGGCGATGACGAGCCTGTGGCAGCCGCGCGGCGCCTGGGAAGGAGCCGCACGGATCGGGCGCCACGGAGCAGCCGCGGGGCCGGCGGGCATCCGCCTGAGCCTGCGCGAGGGGTTCGGCCTCGCCACCCTCATCGCGGCCGAGGGAAGGGAAGCCGACTTACAAACCGCTCTCGCGGATCGGTTCGGCCCGTCCCTGCCGGAGGCCGGCACCGCAATCTTCGAGGGCGAGACGGGTTTGGTCTGGTCCGCGCCCGGCCAGTGGCTCGCGGTGGCGCCGTCACCGCGCGATTTGAGGAGATTGGCCCGAGGCCCTGCGCGGCGTCGCCTCCGTCACCGACCAGAGCGACAGCCGCGCCCTGGTGCGCATCTCTGGGCCGCAGGCCCGTGCCATGCTCGCCAAGGGCGTGGCGGTCGATCTGCATCCCCGCGCCTTCGGGCCGGGCCGGGCGGCGGTGACGAGCATCGCCCATCTCGGCGTGCAACTCTGGCAGCGCGATGCCGGTCCGACCTACGACCTCACGGTCGCCCGCAGCTTCGCCGGCAGCTTCTGGCGCTGGCTGGAGCACGCGGCAGCCGAGTTCGGCTGTGAGGTCGAGGCCGCGGAGGGCGCGGATCAGCGCCGGCTGAAATAGCGCCGGTCGGCGGCGTCCGTCTCGGCCAGCGGTAGGACGAGACGTCCCGTCCGGTCGATCAGGCCCCAGCGCCCGCCGACCATCGCGGCGGGTTGCCGTCCGTCCGAGCGGCAGCCCTCGCAGACCAAAGCCTCGCCGCGTACGTTGAACGGGAAGGCCCAGTCATAGGGCGTGGCGAGGACGAGCCGCAGGCGGCGGTCGTAGAAGGCGACCTTGCCATCGACCCAGCTGCGCACGAGGCCTTGCTCGAACGGGTCCGGCCCGTTGTCGAGCAGGAACACCGGCAGCGCGAGGCCGTCGCGGCGCACCCAGAGACAGCCGATCCCCGGCACGCGCAACTCGGCGAGGCCGCGTTCGAAACGCATCCGCGCGAGATGCGCCGGGGCGACCCGGACCATCGCGTTCTCGCGTCGGGCGCAATGCTCGTACCGGTCGAGATCCCGACGGAAATAGGCGCAGGCCAGCGGATACGGGGCCGCGCCCTGGCCTGCGCCGAGAGCCGGCAACGGAAGCGCCACAAGCGCCATGAGACCGGCCACGATGCCCCGCGCGACCCGATGGGATGGGCGGCGTCGCAAGGGCAGCGCACCGGCGCGGATCGCGGTCTCAGCCATCCGCCGCCTCTAACTCGCCTTCCGCGCAGCGGGCAAACCGAGAGGTCGAGGCCCGCGCCCCTACCCGACCCCGGTCGGCCCGTCGATCACCCGCCGCACCCGGCGGGCCAGCTCCATGCGCTTGTAGGGCTTGTTGATGATCTCGAACTCGGTGCCGCCCGCGTCGGTGCGCTCCATCGAGGCCTCGGCGTAGCCGGTGGTGAGCAGCACCTTGATCTTGGGCTGACGCTCCCGCGCGGCGCGGGCCAGCATCACGCCGTTCATGCCGCCGGGCATGATCAGGTCGGTGAACAGCAGGTCGATGCGCCCTTCGCCGTCGAGGATGTCGAGCGCCGCCTTGGGGCCGTCGACGACGGTGACCTTGTAGCCGAAATCCTCCAGGATGATGCCGGCGGTCTCGGCCACGTCGGGCCGGTCGTCCACGACGAGCACCGTCTCGGTGCCGTGCCGGTCGGCGGCGCGGATCGTCGGCTTCTGCTCCTCCTCGGCCTTCTGGTCGGAGGCGGGGAACAGGAGCCGCACCGTCGTGCCGTGCCCGACCTCGGAATAGATCTTCACCGAGCCGCCGGATTGCTTGGCAAAGCCGTAAACCATCGCGAGCCCAAGTCCCGTGCCCTTGCCCTCGCCCTTCGTGGTGAAGAACGGCTCCATCACGCGGGCCAGGATCTCGGACGGCATGCCGGTCCCGGTATCGGTCACCGAGATCACCACGTAGGCGCCGGGCGGCACGGTCTTGTAGAGGGCGGTGTCCTCGTCCTCGATCAGCAGGTTCTCGGTGCGCACCGTGACCGAGCCGCCCTCCGGCATCGCGTCGCGGGCGTTGATCAGCACGTTGAGCAGGGCGACCTCGGCCTGCGTCGGGTCGATGCGGGTGGTCCAGAGATCCGGCGCGAGGACGGATTTCAGGACGACGTCGTCGCCGATCGTCCGCCCGGCCATCTCGCCCATGCTCTCGACGAGGCCGTTGAGGTTCAGGAGCCGCCCTTCCAGTCGCTGCTTGCGCGAGAAGGCGAGGAGCTGATGCGTGAGCTTGGCGGCCCGGTCGGTCGCCGCCCGCACCGCCTCACCGGCCCGGCGCATCCGCGACACGTCGAGGGTCGGATGGTCGAGTAGCGCCAGCATCACCTCGTTGTGGCCCGACACGACTTGGAGCAGGTTGTTGAAGTCGTGGGCGATGCCGCCGGTGAGCTGGCCGAGGCTCTCCATCTTCTGGGCTTGGTGCAGCGATTCCTCCGCGTCGCGGCGGCGCGATACGTCGAGCTGCGAGCCGAAGAAGTAGACGAGGTCGCCCGAGCGGTTGAACACCGGGCTGACGAACAGCGCGTTCCAGAACGAGGAGCCGTCCTTGCGATAGTTCAGGATCTCGGCGGCGAACTCCCGATGCTCTCGGATGGCGTCGCGCACCTCCGAGACGGTGTCGCGGTCCGTATCGGGGCCCTGGAGGAAGCGGCAGTTCGATCCGATCAGTTCCTCGGCCGAATAGCCGGTCATCCGGACGAAGGCGCGGTTGGCGAAGATGATCGGGTTGTCGGGCTGGTGCGGATCGGTGACGATCATCGGCATGCGCGTCGTCTCGACGGCCGCGAAGAAGATGTCGTGATGCTGATCGACGACGCCCGAGGCGCCGCTGCCGGTGACAGGCGTATTGGGCCCAGGTGCGCGGGGCTTCTCGGGTGACGACGGCATCAACGTTTTCCAGCGGGGACGACCCACTGGGTCGGATTGCGCGTATCAATCCGATGCGGCGACGGCTCGTTCCATCGGAAGCGACGGCTTGAGCGCTTCGTGAACGGCACGACGTCACAGAGCTGTCTCTCAGCTCGGCTGCCGCCGGTTCAGGCGGATCGCAGCCGGACCCGGAGGGCCGGGTCCGGCCATGATGGGATCAGACGTGGATCGCGCGCTTGTCGACGGCGAGGGCGGCTTCCTTGATCGCCTCGGTCAGCGTCGGGTGGGCGTGGCAGGTGCGCGCGATGTCCTCGGCGGAGGCTGCGAACTCCATCGCCACCGCGACCTCGGCGATGAGGTTGCCGGCATCCGCCCCGACGATGTGCACGCCGAGCACCCGGTCGGTCTGCGCGTCCGCGAGGATCTTCACGAAGCCGTCGGTGGTGCCGTTGGCCTTGGCCCGGCCGTTGGCGGTGAAGGGGAACTTGCCGACGTTGTAGGCGATCCCGTCCTTCTTCAGCTCCTCCTCGGTCTTGCCGACCGAGGCGACCTCGGGGAAGGTGTAGACCACGTTCGGGATCACGCCGTAATTCACGTGGCCCGACTGGCCGGCCAGGATCTCGGCGACCGCGACGCCCTCGTCCTCCGCCTTGTGGGCGAGCATCGGCCCGGCGATCACGTCGCCGATGGCGTAGATGCCGGTGACGTTGGTGGCGTAGTGCGAATCGACCTCGATCCGGCCCTTGTCGTCGGTCGCCACGCCCACCGTCTCGAGCCCGAGCCCTTCCGTGTAGGGCACCCGGCCGATGGCCACGAGCACCACGTCGGCCTCGAGCTTCTCCGGCTCGCCGCCCTGCGCCGGCTCGACGGTGACGGTGGCGCGGCCCTTCTTGCCGGTCTCGACACCGGTCACCTTGGTCGAGAGCTTGAAGACCATGCCCTGCTTGGCGAGGATGCGCTGGAACTGCTTGCCGACCTCGCCGTCCATGCCCGGCAGCACCCGGTCGAGATACTCGATCACGGTGACCTCGGCGCCGAGGCGGCGCCAGACCGAGCCGAGTTCGAGCCCGATCACGCCCGCGCCGATCACCACGAGGCGCTTGGGCACTTCGGCGAGTTCGAGCGCGCCGGTGGAGGAGACCACCGTCTTCTCGTCGATCTCGACGCCCGGCAGCCGGGTCACGTCGGAACCGGTGGCGATGACGATGTTCTTCGTCTCCAGCAACTGGTTGCCGCCGTCGTCCGAGATTACCTCGACGCGGCCGGCCCCGACGATGCGGCCGCGGCCGTGATAGGTATCGACCTTGTTCTTCTTGAGCAGGAACTCGACACCCTTGGTGTTGCCGTCCACGCCACTCTGCTTGAAGCTCTGCATTTTTTTGAGATCAAGCTTCGGCGTGCCCACGTCGATGCCCAACTCCGAAAAGTGCTTGTTGGCTTCCTCGAAGGCTTCCGATGCGTGCAGCAGCGCCTTCGAGGGGATGCAGCCGACATTGAGGCAGGTGCCGCCATGGGTTGCCCGCTTCTCGACCACCGCGGTCTTCAGTCCGAGCTGGGCCGCGCGGATGGCGCAGACATAGCCGCCGGGGCCGGTGCCGATGACGATGAGATCGTAGGACATCAAGTCTGCCTGACGTGTCGGAGGAGGCGTCGAACAAGCACGCCCGCAGAGATGAAAAATCGCAAGCGAGCGCGGCGACCGCGGCTAGAGCCGTATCCGAACTGATGGCATCAGGCCGGCGTCTCTAGGTCTGTGTTTCAACGCGCATTCTTTCGACGAACCGGTCACCACTTCGTCGGAATGCGTTTCAAATCGAAAGTCAGTAAAGCCGCGGATCATGCCGCGGGACGTCTGTGTCGGTAGCTCCAGCCAATGAGCGCATCGGCTGGAGCTGCCGACATTGTGGCCTTACAGGTCCAGCACGAGGCGGGCCGGATCCTCCAGGGCTTCCTTGACGCGAACGAGGAAGGTCACGGCCTCCTTCCCGTCGACGATGCGGTGATCGTAGGAGAGCGCCAGATACATCATCGGCCGCGCCTCGATCTTGCCGTTGCGCACCACCGGCCGCTCCTCGATGCGGTGCATGCCGAGGATGCCCGATTGCGGCGCGTTGAGGATCGGGGTCGACATCAGCGAGCCGTAGATGCCGCCATTGGTGATGGTGAAGGTGCCGCCCTGCATCTCGTCGATGGAGAGCTTGCCCTCGCGCGCCTTCTTGCCGAAGCCCGAGATCTTCTTCTCGATGCCGGCGATCGAGAGGTCGTCGGCGTCGCGCACCACCGGCACGACGAGGCCCTTATCGGTGCCGACCGCGATGCCGATGTGGTAGTAGTTCTTGTAGACGAGATCCTGCCCGTCGATCTCGGCGTTGACCGCCGGCACGTCCTTGAGGGCGCCGATCACCGCCTTGGTGAAGAAGCCCATGAAGCCGAGCTTCGTCCCGTGCTTCTTCTCGAAGATGTCCTTGTACTGCGAGCGCATCGCCATCACCGCGCCCATGTCCACGTCGTTGAACGTGGTCAGCATCGCCGCCGTTTCCTGGGCGCTCTTGAGGCGCTTGGCGATGGTCTGGCGCAGCTTGGTCATCCGCACGCGCTCCTCGCGCGCGGCGTCGTCCGGCGCGGAGGGGGCGCGCGGCGGGGGGGCCTTCGTCTCGCTCCGGGCTTCCTGAGCCGGAGCCTTCTGGCCGTTCCTGTCGATCGCGGCGAGCATGTCGCCCTTGGTCACCCGGCCGTCCTTGCCGCTGCCGTTGAGGCTCGCCGGATCGATGCCGGATTCGCGGGCGAGCTTGGCCACCGCCGGGCCGCTGTCGTCGGCCGGGCGCCCATCCGTGGGCGGCGCGTCGCCGTGGCTGCCGTAGGAGGCCGAGGATTCCTGGGCGGGCGCATCGTCCTTGGCGGGCTTGCTGTCGCCCTCGCCCTTGCCCTTCTCCTCGCGGGACTGCGTCTTGGTCTCAGCCGGCTCAGCGCTCTTCGGAGCGGGCTTCGCATCCGATTTTCCTGAACCCTTGCCGCCCTCGACGATCGAGCCGAGCACCGCGCCGGGCTCCACCGTCTCGCCGTCCTTGACCAAGATCTCGCCGAGTTCGCCCGCGGCCGGGGCGTTCACTTCGAGCGTGACCTTGTCGGTCTCGAGTTCCACGAGGGGCTCGTCGGCGGCCACCGTGTCGCCGGGCTTCTTGAACCAGCGGCCGATCGTGGCCTCACTGACGGATTCGCCGAGCGTGGGGACGAGGATGTCGGTCGCCATAATATGTCTTCACCGCGGTTTCGGGGCGCGCATCGAGCCAGCGCGGCCCCGGTTGGTGGGTCGGTCGAAAAGGGCCGGCGGCGTCAGACCGCCAGCGCCTCGTTGAGGAAGGCCTGGAGCTGGGCGAGGTGCTTCGACATCAGGCCGACCGCGGTCGAGGCCGAGGCCGGACGGCCGACATAGCGGGCGCGCTTCGAGGCGGAGCCGGCCTGGCCCAGCACCCAATCGAGATAGGGCTCGACGAAGGTCCACGAGCCCATGTTCTTGGGCTCTTCCTGGCACCACACCACCTCCGCATTGCGGAAGCGGGTCATCTCGTTGGCCAGGGCCTTGAGCGGGAACGGGTAGAGCTGCTCGACGCGCATCAGGTAGACGTCATTGACGCCGCGCTTCTCGCGCTCCTCGTAGAGGTCGTAATAGACCTTGCCCGAGCACAGCACGACGCGGCGGATCTTGTCGTCGCGCACGAGCTTCACGCCGTTCTCGTCGTGCTCGGCGTCGTCCCACAGGATGCGATGGAAGGTCGAGCCGTCCGCGATGTCCTCGATCTTCGAGACCGCCCGCTTGTGGCGCAGCAGCGATTTCGGCGTCATCAGAATCAGCGGCTTGCGGAAGTCGCGCTTCAACTGACGGCGCAGGATGTGGAAGTAGTTCGAGGGCGTCGAGCAGTTGGCGACCTGCATGTTGTCCTCGGCGCACATCTGGAGATAGCGCTCCAGACGGGCGGACGAGTGCTCCGGCCCCTGGCCCTCGTAGCCGTGGGGCAGCAGCATCACGAGGCCGGACATGCGCAGCCACTTGCGCTCGCCCGATGAGATGAACTGGTCGATGACGACCTGCGCGCCGTTGGCGAAGTCGCCGAACTGCGCCTCCCACAGCACCAGGGAGTTCGGCTCGGCGAGCGAGTAGCCGTACTCGAAGCCGAGCACCGCCTCCTCGGAGAGCATCGAGTTGATGACCTCCAGGTTCGCCTGCCCCTCGCGCAGGGAGTTGAGCGGCGTGTAGCGCTGCTCGTTCTCCTGATCGATCACCACGGCGTGGCGCTGGGAGAAGGTGCCGCGCTCGACGTCCTGCCCCGAGAGCCGGACCCGGTGACCCTCGATCAGCAGCGAGCCGAAGGCGAGTGCCTCGGCGGTGGCCCAATCGATGCCGACGCCCGTCTCGACCGCCTTGGCGCGGTTGTCGAAGAAGCGCTGGATCGTGCGGTGCAGGTGGAAGCCCGGCGGGGGCGTGGTGATCCGGGTGGCGATGTCGCGCAGCGTCTCGAGCGGCACCCCGGTGCGGCCGCGGCGGGGATCGTCGACGTCCTCGCGTACGGCCTTGAAGCCGGACCAGCGGCCGTCGAGCCAGTCGGCCTTGTTGGGCTTGTAGCCGCCCGCGACCTCGAGCTCGCTCTCCAGTATCGCGCGGAACTCGGCCTTGCGCGCGTCGAGCTGCTCCTGGGTCAGGTCGCCCTGCGCGACGAGCTTCTTGCCGTAGGTCTCCAGCGCGGTCGGATGCTTGCGGATCCGCTGGTACATCTTCGGCTGGGTGAAGGCCGGCTCGTCGCCCTCGTTATGGCCGAAGCGGCGGTAGCACAGCATGTCGATGACGACCGGCTTGCCGAATTTCTGCCGATACTCGACCGCGACCTTCGCCGCGAAGGTCACCGCCTCCGGGTCGTCGCCGTTGCAGTGGAAGATCGGCGCTTCCACCATCTTCGCCACATCGGACGGATAGGGCGAGGAGCGCGAGAAGCGCGGATCGGTGGTGAAGCCGATCTGGTTGTTGATGATGAAGTGGATCGAGCCGCCGGTGCGGTGACCCTTCAGGCCGGACAGGCCGAGGCATTCCGCCACCACGCCCTGGCCGGCAAAGGCCGCGTCGCCGTGGATGAGGAGCGGCAGCACGCGGCGGCGCTCGACGTTCGGCTTGGCCTTCTGATCCTGCTTGGCCCGCACCTTCCCGAGCACCACCGGATCGACGATCTCGAGGTGGGACGGGTTGGCGGTGAGCGAGAGGTGGACGGTGTTGTCGTCGAAGGCACGGTCGGACGAGGCGCCGAGATGGTACTTCACGTCGCCCGAGCCCTCGACCTCGGCAGGTGAGGCCGAGCCGCCCTTGAACTCGTGGAACACCGCCCGGAAAGGCTTGGCCATCACGTTGGTGAGCACGTTCAGCCGGCCGCGATGGGCCATGCCGAGCACGATCTCCTCGACGCCGAGCGCGCCGCCGCGCTTGATGATCTGCTCCATGGCCGGGACCATCGACTCGCCGCCGTCGAGGCCGAAGCGCTTGGTGCCGGTGTATTTGAGATCGAGGAACTTCTCGAAGCCCTCGGCCTCGATCAGCTTGTTCAGGATCGCCCGCCGCCCTTCCGGCGTGAACGAGATTTCCTTGTCCTTGCCCTCGATGCGCTCCTGGATCCACGCCTTCTCCTCAGGGTCGGAGATGTGCATGAACTCGACGCCGAGCGTCTGGCAGTAGGTGCGCTCCAGGATCGCGACGATCTCGCGGATCGTCGAGAATTCCATGCCGAGCACGTTGTCGAGGAAGATCTTGCGGTCCCAGTCGCTCTCCTGGAAGCCGTAATGCTGCGGGTGCAGCTCCTCGTGGTCGCCGCGCGGGGCGAGCCCGATCGGGTCGAGCTTGGCGTGGAGGTGGCCGCGCATGCGGTAGGCGCGGATCAGCATGATCGCGCGCACGGAATCCTTGGTGGCCTGCTCGACGGAAACGCCCGTGGCCGCGACGATGGCCGCGCCCTTGGTCGAGTCGCCGGGCTTGCCGGGCTGGGCCTTGGCCTGGATCTTCTCGCCGAACGTCTTTTCGAGAGCGCCCCAATTGCCGTCGAGCGCCGAGACGATCTCGCCGTTGGCCACGACCGGCCAGTTCGGCTTGGCCCAGGAGGCGCCCTCGGCGTTCTTCTTCACCAGGGCGTCGTCCTCGCCCAGATCCTTGAAGAAGCGCTGCCACTCGGGATCGACCGAGTTCGGGTCGCGGGCATAGGCCGCCTGCAGCTCCTCGATCCAGGCGGCGTTGGCGCCGTAGAGGAAGGAGGTTCGAAGAAGCGCTTCGTTCGCGTCCTGGCGTGCCATCGCTGCCTGTCCTACCGCTCGGGCGGCGCTGTCACAGCGGGCCGCCGCGTCGAGTTCGATCCGGCGCGTCGATCCGAGCGAGGTCTCAGAACCCCGCCTCGCGCCTCCGGATCAGGCCGGGGCACGGTCGCGCCCCGACATGTTCTTCCATATGGGTCGCCCGAGCTCGCGTGCGGTGCAACACAGCCGCGCAGGTCCCGGTTACAGACCCCATCGACTCTTCATCACCTGGACTTCAGCACGTCCACGAGCGTGGAGCCGAGACGGGCTGGCGAAGGCGAGACGCGGATGCCCGCGGCCTCCATCGCCGCGATCTTGTCCTCGGCGCCGCCCTTGCCGCCGGAGATGATCGCGCCGGCATGGCCCATGCGGCGGCCGGGAGGCGCGGTGCGACCAGCGATGAAGCCGACCATCGGCTTCTTGCGCCCCCGCTTGGCCTCGTCGGCCAGGAACTGTGCCGCCTCTTCCTCGGCCGAGCCGCCGATCTCGCCGATCATCACGATCGACTCGGTCTTGGGATCGGCCAGGAACAGCTCCAGCATGGAGATGAACTCGGTGCCCTTGACCGGATCGCCGCCGATGCCGACGGCGGTGGTCTGGCCGAGACCCTCGACGGTGGTCTGGAACACCGCCTCGTAGGTCAGCGTGCCGGAGCGCGAGACGATGCCGACCGAGCCCGGCTTGAAGATGTTGGCCGGCATGATGCCGATCTTCGACTGGCCCGCGGTGACGACGCCGGGGCAGTTCGGCCCGATCAGGCGCGACTTCGAGCCTTCGAGCGCGCGCTTGACCCGCACCATGTCGAGCACCGGGATGCCCTCCGTGATGCAGACGATCAGCGGGATCTCCGCCTGGATCGCCTCGCAGATCGCATCGGCCGCGCCCGGCGGCGGCACGTAGACGACGGAGGCGTCGGCGCCGGTGGCCTCGCGCGCCTCGGCCACGGTATCGAACACCGGCAGGCCGAGATGGGTGGAGCCACCCTTACCCGGCGAGGTGCCGCCGACCATCTTGGTGCCGTAGGCGATGGCCTGCTCGGAGTGGAAGGTGCCGTTCTTGCCGGTGAAGCCCTGGCAGATGACCTTGGTGTTCTGGTCGATAAGAATGGACATCTGTCAGCTCAACCCTTCTTCACCGCGGCGACGATCTTCTGCGCGGCGTCGTCGAGATCGTCCGCGGGGATCACGTTGAGGCCGGAGTTCCGGATGATCTCCTTGCCCTCCTCGACGTTGGTGCCTTCCAGGCGCACGACGAGCGGCACTTCGAGGCCGACCGCCTTCACCGCCGCGATCACGCCGCGGGCGATGACGTCGCACTTCATGATCCCGCCGAAGATGTTGACGAGGATGCCCTTCACCTGCGGATCGGCGGTGATGATCTTGAAGGCCGCCGTGACCTTCTCCTCGGAGGCGCCGCCGCCGACATCGAGGAAGTTCGCCGGCTCCTCGCCGTAGAGCTTGATGATGTCGAGCGTCGCCATGGCGAGGCCGGCGCCGTTGACCATGCAGCCGATGGTGCCGTCGAGGGCGATGTAGGCGAGGTCGTATTTCGAGGCCTCGATCTCCTTGGCGTCCTCCTCGGTCTCGTCGCGCAGCGCGACGATCTCGGGGTGGCGGTAGAGGGCGTTCGAATCGAACGAGATCTTGGCGTCGAGGCACTTGAGACCGCCGTCGCCGGTGAGCACCAGCGGGTTGATCTCCAGCATGCTCATGTCCTTGGCCGTGAAGGCCGCGTAGAGCTTCTCGGTGAGCGCGCCCGCTTCCTTAGCCTGGGGACCGGAGAGCCCGAGCGCCTTGGCGACGGCCCGGCCGTGATGGGGCATGATGCCGGTGGCCGGATCGACCGAGAAGGTGACAATCTTCTCAGGGGTGTCGTGGGCGACCTGCTCGATATCCATGCCGCCTTCCGTCGAGACGACGAAGGCGACGCGTCCGGTCTCGCGATCGACCAGCATCGACAGGTAGAACTCGGCGGCGATCGCCGCGCCTTCCTCGATGTAGAGGCGGTTGACCTGCTTGCCGGCCTCGCCGGTCTGCACGGTCACGAGCGTCTGCCCGAGCATCTCGCGGGCGAACTGCACCACCTCGTCCTTAGACTTGGTGACGCGCACACCGCCCTTGGCGCCCTCGGGCGCGCCCTTGAAGGTGCCCTTGCCGCGTCCGCCCGCATGGATCTGCGACTTCACCACCCAGACCGGGCCGCCGAGTTCGTCAGCCGCCGCAGCGGCCTCCTCCGGCTTGAAGATCGGCACGCCGCGGGAGACCGGCAGGCCGAATTCCTTCAGGACAGCCTTGGCCTGGTATTCGTGGATGTTCATCGAGACCTCGTCGGACGAGCAGGAAGGGAGGGCTGAGCGGGCGGCCCAAGCCTCCCGCCGCCGAGCCTGACGGCGCTTTACGCGAGCTTGTCGTTGACGCTCTTGCAGGCCTCGATCAAGCCCTTCACCGAATTGACCGACTTCTCGAACATCGCCTTCTCGTCGTCGTTGAAGGTCACTTCGAGCACACGCTCGACGCCGTTCTCGCCGATCACCACCGGCACGCCGACATAGAGGCCGTCGATGCCGTACTGGCCGTCGAGGTAGGCGGCGCAGGGCAGAACCCGCTTCTTGTCGCGCAGGTAGCTCTCGGCCATGGCGATGGCGGAGGCGGCGGGCGCGTAGAAGGCCGAGCCGGTCTTCAGGAGGTTGACGATCTCGCCGCCACCCTTGCGGGTGCGCTCGACCATGGCGTCGAGCTTCTCCTGGCTGGTCCAGCCGAGCTTGACCAGATCGGTCAGCGGCACGCCGGCCACCGTCGAGTAGCGGGTCAGCGGCACCATGTCGTCGCCGTGTCCGCCGAGCACGAAGGCGGTCACGTCCTCGACCGAGACGCCGAACTCTTCGGCCAGGAAGTGGCGGAAGCGGGCGGAGTCGAGCACGCCGGCCATGCCGACGACCTTGTTGGTCGGCAGCCCCGAGAACTTCTGCAGCGCCCACACCATCGCGTCGAGTGGGTTGGTGATGCAGATCACGAAGGCGTCGGGCGCGTGCTCCTTGATGCCGGCGCCGACCGCCTCCATCACCTTCAGGTTGATGCCGATGAGGTCGTCACGGCTCATGCCGGGCTTGCGCGGCACGCCCGCGGTCACGATCACCACGTCCGCCCCGGCGATCGCGGAATAGTCGCTGGCGCCCGAATACTTGGCATCGAAGCCGTCGACGGGAGCGGATTCGGCGATGTCGAGCGCCTTGCCCTGCGGCACGCCGTCGACGATGTCGAACAGCACCACATCACCGAGTTCCTTGAGGCCGGCGAGATGGGCCAGCGTGCCGCCGATCTGTCCGGCGCCGATGAGCGCGATCTTGCTGCGTGCCATGGATGATCTAGCCTCCGGTCGGAATTCGCGACGGTTCGGAAATGGATGCAGCAATGTTGCAAATGGTGCGCTGCGGCCGAACCTTCGCCGGTCAATTCTGATGGGCCGGTGTTTGGCGGAAAAGCCACAGAGCTTCAACCCGACGAAGGTCCGGGTGAGCGGGGCTGCAGCGAGGCTCGACGACGTGCCGAACCCGGAGGGTACCAGTAAAAACCCTTCTATTTCAGCGATCTATCTCTTTCCCTCGCGCCGAACTGCAGCCGGCAAGGGGTCGGTGACATGTTTTGCGGTCTGTCATTGAGTGACATCCCGACCGCGCCGCGATGCAGCACCGAAACTATATTCCGTATTCAGAAAGTACCGGTCCGCAGCGCCCGCTGGATCGATTGGATGACCGCGCCGAGCCGGGCATCGAGCAGATCGCGGGGCACGTCAGCGTCGTGCTGGATCGCGACCGGATGGGTGAAGCGGTAGCTCGCGTCGAAGATGACGGCGATGGCGCGTTCGCGGTCGCGGGCGGCGAAGACGCCGGTGCCGATGCCCTCCTCCACCACGCGCTCGACGAGCGCGCGCAGCCGAACGCGGTGTCGGCGGGCGATCGGACGGGAGGCGACGGTGGCGTCGAGATGCACGGCGAACAGGTTCGGTTCGCGGGTCAGCATCTCGCTCTGTGCGCTGGCCAGCGCGCTGACGAAGCGCTCGATCTTGTCGTCGGCGGGATCGGGCGCGTCGGCGATGCCGGCGAGCTCGGTTTCCAAATCGCGCAGCCAGCGGCCGGCGACCGCATCGAGCAGGGCGTCCTTCGAGGGGAAGTAGCGGTAGACGTTGGCATGGGTCATGCCAGCCTCCGCCGCGACCGCCACCACCGTCACCCGTTTCGGGCCGAGCCGGGTCAGGTGCTCCGTGGCGATGGCGAGCAGCCGCGCGTCCGTCGAGACCGGCGTGGACCGGGCGCGGGCGGCCGGGCCGGTGAGACGCGACGGTCGAGAGGGAGCGGCACGCGGATCGGAAACTGGATCGTTCGCCTCCCTCTCGCTCTCGGCCAGGGTGACGGGGATGGTGAAAGATCCGTACGGCAACATCATTTTCCCGGCACAGAGACAACAAGCGTGGGTGCACTCGACCAAGCGAGCCTGATCGAGAGCGGTGCCGTCCCACGCGCTCGCGTACAAGCCTTCCCCTCCGAGCGGCACTTTGCAACCCCTCTCGGCACCGGTTTTTCTGCGAATCCCGCTTGGATTGCAGTCAAGCCGAGATTGTGGGGCTTTCGGCTCGGCGCCGACGGGGGTACCGGACGCTTCGCCGCTTCCGCAAAACCGTCTATGACCGCCCGATGACCGTCCCCCTGCCGCCGGCGCCGCCGCCCGGCGAACCGATCGAAGCACGACTGCGCCGCGGCCTCGGAGCCCGGTCGATCGTGCTCGTCGGCCTGATGGGGGCGGGCAAGAGCACTGTCGGGCGCCGCCTCGCCGGGCGTCTCGGGCTGATGTTCAAGGATGCCGACCACGAGATCGAGGCGGCGGCCAAGCTCACCATCGCCGACATTTTCTCGATCTACGGCGAGGCGAGTTTTCGCGAGGGCGAGGAGCGGGTGATCGCGCGTCTGCTGCGCGAGGGGCCGATGGTGCTGGCCACCGGCGGCGGCGCCTTCATGCGCGAGGCGACGCGGGCGCGGATCGCCGAGGGGGCCATCTCGGTCTGGCTCAAGGCCGACCTCGACGTGCTGATGCGACGCGTGCGCAAGCGCAACACGCGCCCCCTGCTCCAGACTGAGGATCCGGAGGCGACCATGCGCACACTGATGGAGGTGCGCCATCCGGTCTATGCCCAAGCCGATGTCACGGTGCTGTCCCGCGAAGTGTCCCACGACCGCGTGGTGGAGGACGTGATGGAAGCTCTCGATATCCACATCAACCCGTCTCATACGACACAATCACAACATTTGACATTCAGTATGACGCAGCAACCCTCGCGTGTGAACGTTCCCCTGTCGGGTGGACGCGAATACGATATTCGGATCGGTCGGGGTCTTATCGACGCGGTGGGTGCGGAGGCGCGGGATCTCGGCGCCCGGGCCGCCGGCATCGTCACCGACGAGACGGTCGCCGGCCTCTACGGTGAGCGTGTGCGGGCCAGCCTCGAGGCCGCCGGGTTGCGCTGCGGCATCATCGCCGTGCCGCCGGGCGAGGCCTCGAAGAGCTACGCGGAATTCGCCCGCGTCTGCGACGGGCTCTTGGCCCAGAAGATCGAGCGCGGCGACCTCGTCGTGGCGCTCGGCGGCGGCGTGGTCGGGGATCTGGCGGGCTTCGCAGCGGCCTCCCTGCGGCGTGGTGTCCGCTTCCTCCAGGTTCCGACCACCTTGCTCGCGCAGGTTGATTCCTCGGTGGGGGGAAAGACCGGGATCAACTCGCCGCTCGGCAAGAATCTGATCGGCGCCTTCCACCAGCCCCGCCTCGTGCTGGCCGACACCGCCACCCTCGACACGCTCTCGGAGCGCGAGATGCGGGCGGGTTACGCCGAGGTCGCCAAGTATGGCTTGATCGGGGATGCCGGCTTCTTCGAGTGGTGCGAGGCGAATTGGGCCGGCATCTTCTCCGGCGGGCCGGAGCGCGACGAGGCGGTGGCCGCCTGCTGCCGCGCCAAGGCCGGCGTCGTGACCCGCGACGAGCGGGAGGACGGCGAACGCGCCTTGCTCAATCTCGGCCACACCTTCGGCCACGCTCTGGAGCGGCTGACCGGCTACGATGCGGCCCGCCTCGTCCACGGCGAGGGCGTCGCGATCGGTCTGGCGCTGGCCTTCCGCTTCTCGGCCCGGCTCGGCCTCTGCCCCGGCCAGGATGCAGGGCGCGTGGCCAACCACCTCGCGCTCGCCGGCCTACCGACCCGCCTGCAACAGGTGCCCGGCGGGGCGGGTGACCCGGACGCCCTCCTCGACGCCATGGCTCAGGACAAGAAGGTCCGCGACGGGCAGCTCACCTTCATCCTCGCCCACGGCATCGGCCAGAGCTTCATCGCGCCGGGCATCGATGCGGCCGAGGTGCGAGCCTTCCTGGAGGCGGAACTGCGGGGCTGAGCGAGGCGCCGCGGCGCAAGGACCACGGTGCAAGGGAGGGCCGGAGCGGGCGCAGTCGCGTTCCCGCCCGAATACGACTATATGAGAGCCGTTCCAGCTTTCTAAGGTCTTGAGCCATGGCGACGGCGTCGTTCGACTCCGCCCCGGGCGCATCGCGCGCCCTCCCCGCAATCGAGAAGGCCCCCGAGGTCACGGCCCTCTCGACCCTGCCCGGCCGCAAGGCCTCCCTCGTCGGCCTGACCCGCGAGGGCCTGAAGCAGGCGCTCATCGGCATCGGCGTGCCCGAGCGCGAGACCCGGATGCGGGTGAGCCAGGTCTGGCACTGGATCTACGTGCGCGGCGCGCGCGAATTTTCCGAGATGACCAATGTCGGCAAGGGCCTGAAGGCGCAGCTTGCCGACCACTTCACTCTGGAGCGTCCGGAGGTCGTCACCGAGCAGGTCTCTCGCGATGGCACCCGCAAATGGCTCCTGCGCATGGCGCCGACCGGCGCGCACGACCACAACCGCGGCGCCGAGATCGAGTGCGTCTACATCCCCGGCGACGATCGCGGCACGCTCTGCGTCTCGTCCCAGGTCGGCTGCACGCTCACCTGCTCGTTCTGCCATACCGGCACGCAGCGCCTCGTGCGCAACCTCTCGACGGCGGAGATCGTCGCGCAGCTCGTCGTCGCCCGCGACGCACTCGGTGACTTCACCGGCCAGATGCCGGGCAAGGATGGCGGCGAGCCCGGTCGGCTGGTCACCAACATCGTGTTCATGGGCATGGGCGAGCCGCTCTACAATCTCGACGCGGTGATCGACGCCATCGCGGTGATGTCGGATCAGGAGGGCCTCGCGCTCTCGCGGCGGCGCATCACGGTCTCGACCTCCGGCGTCGTGCCGCAGATCGAGCGGCTGGGGTTGGAAGCCAACGCCATGCTGGCGATCTCGCTGCACGCGGTGCGCGACGAGCTGCGCGACGAGCTGGTGCCGCTGAACCGCAAATACCCGATCGCCCAGTTGCTCGACGCCTGCCGGAACTATCCGGGGCTGAGCAATGCCCGGCGCATCACCTTCGAGTACGTCATGCTCAAGGGCGTCAACGATTCGGACGCCGATGCCCGCGCCCTGGTTCGGCTGCTCAAGGGCATCCCGGCCAAGATCAACCTGATCCCGTTCAACCCCTGGCCCGGCTCGAAATACGAGTGCTCGGACTGGGAGCGGATCGAGCGCTTCTCCGAGATCGTCTTCACCGCCGGCTACGCCTCGCCGGTGCGCACCCCGCGCGGGCGCGACATCCTGGCGGCCTGCGGCCAGCTCAAGAGCGAGACCGAGAAGCTGCGCGCCCGCGCCCGGCTGATGCTCGAAGAGGGCATGGGCGCCGAAGCCGTCTACGCCGATCAGGTCGACTGATTCTTTTGTCCCCTCCCCGCTCCCGCGGGGAGGGGCTGTGATCGCTCAGGCCGCGATCGCTGCGGCGACCGGCTCGGCGGCGCGCACGTCGGCATCGACGTGGCTCTCGAAGCGCTTGAAGTTCTCGCGGAACATCGTGACGAGGCGCGTGGCGGTGTCG
This sequence comes from Methylorubrum sp. SL192, assembly GCF_026672325.1. NCBI lineage: Bacteria > Pseudomonadati > Pseudomonadota > Alphaproteobacteria > Hyphomicrobiales > Methylobacteriaceae > Methylorubrum > Methylorubrum sp. SL192. The sequence goes on along the minus strand of NZ_JAPPQV010000003.1, from coordinate 806,050 downwards.
GCGAAGGCCGCCTTGTTGGTCCAGGTCTCGACCGGAGAGAGCACCTGCGTCTCGACGCCGGGCACCTCGACCGGCACCGAGAAGCCGAAATACGGGTCGCGCCGGAACTCGACCTGCGCCAGCGAGCCGTCGAGCGCCGCCGAGAGCAGCCGGCGGGTGACGCGGATCGGCATGCGCCGCCCGGTGCCGACCCCGCCTCCGGTCCAGCCGGTGTTGACGAGCCAGCAATCAACGCCGTGCTCGGCCATCAATTCGCGCAGCAGGTTGCCGTAGACGCTCGGGTGGCGCGGCATGAACGGCGCGCCGAAGCAGGTCGAGAAGGTCGCCTCCGGTGCGGTCAGGCCGCGCTCGGTGCCCGCCACCTTCGCGGTGTAGCCCGAGAGGAAGTGGTACATCGCCTCCGCGCCCGTGAGCTTGGCGATCGGCGGCATCACGCCGAAGGCGTCGCAGGTCAGCATCACAATGTTCTTCGGATGCCCGGCCCGGCCGGTGGCGCTGGCATTGGCGATGAAATCCAGCGGATAGGCGCAGCGGGTGTTTTCCGTGAGCGAGGCGTCGTCGAAGTCCGGCACGCGGGTGAGCGGATCGATGACGACGTTCTCCATCACCGTGCCGAAGCGCTCGGTGGTGGCGTAGATCTCCGGCTCGGCGTTGCGCGAGAGCCGGATGGTCTTGGCGTAGCAGCCGCCCTCGAAGTTGAAGATGCCGTCCCGGCTCCAGCCGTGCTCGTCGTCGCCGATCAGTTGGCGCGAGGAATCGTTCGAGAGCGTGGTCTTGCCGGTGCCGGACAGGCCGAAGAACAGGGCCGAATCACCGGTCTCGTCGAGGCTGGCATTGGCCGAGCAGTGCATCGGCATCACGCCCGTGCCCGGCAGCACGTAGTTGAGATAGGTGAAGACCGACTTCTTCATCTCGCCGGCATAGGCCGAGCCGCCGATCAGCACGATCTTCTGGCTGAAATCGATGGCGATGACGGTCTTGGAGCGGCAGCCGTGCCGGGCCGGATCGGCCTGGAAGCTCGGCAGGTCGATGATCGTCAGTTCCGGTACGTAGGCGGCGAGATCAGCACGCTCGGGGCGGATCAGCAGGTTGCGGATGAAGAGCGAGTGCCACGCGAGCTCGGTATAGACCCGCGCCCGCACCCGGTGGGCCGGGTTGGCGCCGCCGAACAGATCCTGGGCGAACAGTTCCTTGCCGCGGGCATGCGCGCGGAAGTCGTCGAGCAGCGTCGCGAACTGGTCGGGCGTGATCGAGCCGTTGTTGTCCCACCAGATCTCGTTCTCGGTGCCGGCATCGCGCACCACGTACTTGTCCTTGGGCGAGCGGCCGGTATGGCTGCCAGTGGTCGCCACCAGCGCGCCGCCGCGGGCGAGCTGCGCCTCGTTCCGGCGCAGGGCCTCCTCGTAGAGGCGCGGCGCCTCCAGGTTCCAGTGGACGGCGGCGAGATCGGTCAGGCCGATCGCCTCCGGACCGTGAGCCGCGTTGAATTCACCGATGGTCTTCACGGGGTGTTCCTCCCTCACGGCCCCTGATCGCGCCGCCACGCCGGTCGATCCGGCTGTTTCGCGTTGTCGGTGGGGCGTCCGTGCGGTCGCTCAGGGCCGCCGCACGCAGGTTCTCCGCCCCGTCCGTTCAATGGATCGGTCTCCGGCTTGGCCGTCAACTAATCCTTGGTATGGGCTCAAATAAAATTTGCGCGCCGGCTCCCCATGCAGCGGCCAAGCTGTCGCAAACCTGAACGGGCAAAATCCCGGCGGCAAAATTCCGCGGAAGGCTTATGTGAGGGAAGGCGCCCGCCGCTCCTCCTCAGTCACAGCCGTTTCGCACCCGCATGCCCCAAGCCGTCGCCGGCCCCGAGATCGAGCGCCTGATCCAGCTTCTCGGGCGCATGCCGGGGCTCGGGCCCCGCTCCGCCCGCCGGGCCGCGCTCCAGCTCATCAAGAAGCGCGAGACCCTGCTCGCGCCGCTGGCCGACGCGATGCGTGTCGCGGCCGAGCGCATCGTCGTGTGCCGCTCCTGCGGCAACGTCGATACCAGCGACCCCTGCACGATCTGCCGGGACGAGACCCGCGATCCCACCACCCTCGTCGTGGTGGAGGACGTGTCCGACCTCTGGGCGCTGGAGCGGTCCGGCGCGGTCAAGGCGCGCTACCACGTGCTCGGCGGCGTGCTCTCGGCACTCGACGGGGTGCGGCCCGAGCACCTCACCATCGCCCGCCTCGTGGAGCGGGCGGGCGAGCCGGGAGTGAAGGAGATCATCCTGGCGCTGAACGCCACCGTCGACGGCCAGACCACGGCTCACTACGTCACCGAGTCGATCAAGCCTTTCGGGCTGACGGTCACCCGCCTCGCCCACGGCGTACCCGTCGGCGGCGAGCTCGATTATCTCGACGAGGGCACCCTGACGGCGGCGATCCGCAGCCGCACGGCGTTCTGAGCCGGCGGTCGGCGCGGGCCGGAACGAGGCTCTAACCGCCCTTTAAGTCGCGGCACGATAAAAGCCCGGCATCGGCCGTCGCGCGACGGTCCTGTCCAAGTCGGGTGGTCTGGGATGCGAACCGCATCGTTGCCAGCGGAGCAGAGTCGGCCCCGCCCGGCGACGGTCTACGAGCGGCTTGCGACGCCGCTGGTGGTGCGCACCCTTCTCGCGGCCCTCACGGTGGTGATCCTGGGCCGGACGGCGCGGTTTACCGGCCTTTTCGGCCCCATCGGGCTCTCGGATTTCGACATCCTCCACATCGCGGGCCGGATGGTGTGGCGGGGCGACATCGCGGATGCCTATCACCTTCCTGCCCTGTTGCGGGTCCAGCAGGACCTCACGGGGCAGCAGGACTTCCTGCCCTGGGCCTATCCGCCGCCGTTCAACCTCGTGGTGGCTGTGCTCGCGACCCTGCCGGTCAGCCTCGCCTACCTGCTGTTCACCGGCACGACGCTCGCCGCGTTCCTGTTCGTGCTGCGCCGGATCGCCGGTCCGTTCTTCCCCGCCCTCCTGATCGCGCTGTTTCCAGCCCTCTTCATCACGGTGTCCTGCGGCCAGAACGGGTTCCTCACGGGCACGCTGATCGGCCTGTCCTGTCTCGGGCTGGTGCATGGGAGGGCCTCGGCCGGCCTGCCGCTCGGCCTGATGGTGATCAAGCCGCATCTCGCCGTCGGCGTCGCGGTCTGTGCCCTGGCCCTACGGCGATGGGCGTGCTTGGCCGTGGCCGCGGTCACCGCGGGCCTCGCGGCGGCGCTCGCCACCGCCGTGCTCGGCCCGGCGATCTGGCCGGCCTTCCTGCGGGGCGCCGACGAGGCATCGGCCAACCTGGCCGCGGGCCTCTATCCCCTGTTCCGGATGGTCTCGGTCTACGCCTCGCTGCGCAGCCTCGATCTGCCGGCCGCGGTCGCACTCGCGGCGCAGGTGGTCACGGCCGTCACGGCGCTCGGCTTCGTCCTGCTCGCGCTCCGGCGCGGCGTAGCGCGGCGTCAGGTGGTCGGCCTCGCCGCCGCGGCGGGCCTGCTCGTGAGCCCCTACGCCTACGATTACGATCTGTCGCTCTACGGCGTCGGCCTGGCCCTGCTGCTTCCGGATCTTCTCGATCGCGCGAGCCGCCGCGAACAGGCCGCCCTGCTCGGTCTCGGCTGGGTGGCCAGCGGCTACGGCTTCGTCGCCGGGACGATCAACGAGCACCTCGCTCCGGTCGGAGCGGAGCCTCTCGTCGCGCTGTCGCTGCCCGGTCCGTTTCTGCTGATCCTGCTCGCGTTGATGTGGCACGTCCTGGGGCGAGAGCGGGCTCCGGCTTCGGCATTACAGACCGATCCGGCCGCGGCCGCGCTGCAGGCATCTGCGGCGCTGTGACGGAGATGCACCCAGAGCCAGAGCGCGAAGAGCGCCGCGCGGAGCGGGCTTTTCAGGACCTTCGGTCGTGAAAGGCATCGAGCGGAGCGGCCGCCGGCACTTGAGGCCAGAATAAAACGAGGGTGATCGCTTCAAGCGATCAGCCTCGACGCACACGGGGATATTTGACCACCCCGGCGCTGCCGCCTATCTGCGGGTGGTGAAACGCCTTTTCAGGCTCCTGCTCGCGCTCTCGCCCATCCCAGCCCGGAAGCCATGACCGTCCGCCCCCTCGTGATCCTGCCCGACGCGCAGTTGCGCCTCACCTCCGAGCCGGTGGCGGCCGTCACCGACGAGATCCGGACGCTTGCCCGCGACATGATCGAGACGATGTACGACGCCCCCGGCGTCGGCCTCGCCGCGATCCAGATCGGGGTGGCCAAGCGGGTCGTCACCATCGACACCTCGAAGGACGAGAACGCGAAGAATCCGACCGTCTACCTCAACCCGGAGATCGTCTGGGTGTCGGAGGAGAAGCGGGTCTACGACGAGGGCTGCCTGTCGATCCCCGAATTCTACGGCGAGGTCGAGCGGCCGGACCGCGTCCGGGTGCGCTACATGAACCTCGACGGGCAGATTGTGGAGCAGGAGGCCGACGGCCTGCTCGCGACCTGCCTCCAGCACGAGATCGACCACCTCAACGGCGTCCTGTTCATCGATCACCTGTCGAAGCTGAAGCGTGACCGGGTGATGAAGAAGTTCACCAAGGCCGCCAAGCGCGACGCCGCCTGACGACGACCCGATGCACATCGTCTTCATGGGAACGCCGGATTTCGCCGTTCCCACCCTGGATCGCCTCCACGCCGACGGGCACACGATCGCCGCCGTCTACACCCGCGCCCCGGCCAGAGCCGGCCGCGGCATGGCGCTCAAGCTCTCTCCGGTCCATGCCCGCGCCGAGGCTTTGGGCCTTCCCGTTCTGACGCCGACGACGCTGAAGAGCGAGGAGGCCGCCGAGACCTTCGCCGGGCATGAGACTGACGTGGCGGTGGTCGTCGCCTACGGCATGCTGCTCCCGCAGAGGATTCTCGACCTTCCGCGCTTCGGCTGCCTCAACCTGCACGGCTCGCTGCTGCCGCGCTGGCGCGGGGCCGCGCCGATCCAGCGGGCGGTGATGGCAGGCGACGCCGAGAGCGGCGTCGGCGTGATGCGGATGGAGGCCGGGCTCGATACCGGGCCGGTGGCGATGGAAGCGCGCCTTGCAATCACCGAAGGGATGACTGCGGGCGAGCTGCACGATGCGCTGATGCCGCTCGGCGCCGACCTGATGGGGCGGGCGATCCGCGCGCTCGAGCGGGACGGCCTGACCTTCACGTCGCAGGCGGAAGAGGGCGTCGTCTACGCGCACAAGATCACCAACGAAGAGGCGCGGATCGATTGGTCGCGCCCGGCCGCGGAGGTTGCGCGCCACATCAACGGGCTGTCGCCGTTCCCCGGCGCCTATGTCGAGGTTGATCTCGGCAAGGGGCCGGAGCGGGTGAAGGTGCTGCGGGCCGTCACCGCCGAGGGCTCCGGCGCGCCGGGCACGCTGCTCGATGCCGCCGGCACGGTGGCTTGCGGCACGGGCGCGGTGCGGCTCCTCGAACTGCGCCGGGCCGGCAAGGGCGGCACTGCCAGCGGCGAGGCGTTCCTGCGTGGTGCCCGGCTGGCGGCGGGGGAGCGGCTCGGGTGAGCGCGCAAGCCTGATGCCCCGCTACAAGCTCGTCATCGAGTACGACGGCGCGCCGTTCCGCGGCTGGCAGCGTCAGGCCGACGACCCGACCGTGCAGACCGCCATCGAGACCGCCGTGACGCGCTTCTCCGGCGAGACGGCGCGGCTCACCTGCGCCGGCCGCACCGATGCGGGCGTGCACGCGATCCATCAGGTCGCCCATCTCGACCTTGCGAAGGATTGGCGCACCGACACCGTGCGCGACGCGCTGAACGCGCATCTGCGGCCGCAGCCCGTCGCCATCCTCTCCGCCGAGGTGGTGCCACAGGAGTTCGACGCGCGGCACTCGGCGATCCGGCGGCACTACCGCTACCGCATCCTCAACCGGCGCAGCCCCGCCGTGCTCACCCGCGCTCATGTCTGGCAGGTGCCCTGGCCGCTCGATGCCGAGCTGATGCACAGGGCGGCGCAACGGCTCCTCGGCCACCACGATTTCTCGGCGTTCCGCGCCGCCGAGTGCCAGGCAAAGTCGCCGATGCGGACGCTGGAACAGCTCGACGTGACCCGCGAGCGGATGGGCCTGTTCGAGGAGATCGTGATCGCGACCTCGGCCCGCTCGTTCCTGCACCATCAGGTGCGCGCCATGGCCGGCACGCTGATGCTCGCCGGCTGCAAACGCCTCTCCGCCGACGACGTGGCGGAGATCCTGGCGACAGGGGCCAAGCACCGCTGCGGGCCGCTGGCGCCGGCCTGCGGGCTGACGTTTGTGGGTGTCGATTATCCCTAGCGTCGGCGCATCGTCTCTTCAGACAAGCCGGCAACCACCTTTCGGGGCGATGCGTCAGAAGTAAGCGTCCAGCACCCGACCGTAGATCGCGGTGAGCCGGTCGAGATCCGCCACCGCCACCCGCTCGTCGGTCTCGTGCATGGTCCGTCCGACGAGGCCGAACTCGATCACCGGGCAGGCATCCTTGATGAAGCGGGCGTCCGAGGTGCCCCCCGTGGTGGAGAGCGCCGGCCGCCGGCCGGTCTCGGCCTCGATCGCATCGGCCACCCGATCGACGAAGGCGTCGGGCTGCGTCAGGAAGGCCGGCGAGTTCGAGGGCTGAAGGTCGAGGCTGAACCGCACCGCGTTGCCGGCCGCCGCCTCCAGCCGCCGCCGGATCTCGGCGCCGAGGGTGTCCGCCGTCCAGTCATCGTTGAAGCGCACGTTGAACACGGCCTTGGCCGAGGCCGGGATCACGTTGGTGGCCGGGTTGCCGACATCGATCGTCGTGAATTCGAGGTTCGACGCGTCGAAATGCGCCGTGCCGCCGTCGAGGGGGGCGGCCGTCAGCGCCGAAGCGAGGCGAAGCAGGCCGGGAATCGGGTTCTCGGCCCGGTGCGGATAGGCGACGTGGCCCTGGCGCCCGTGCACGGTGATGCGCCCGGTCAGCGAGCCGCGCCGGCCGATCTTGATCATCTCGCCGAGGGTGTCGGGGTTGGTCGGCTCGCCGAGCAGGCAATGGTCGAAGCGCTCGCCCCTCGCCTTCGCCCAATCGAGCAGCTTCACGGTACCGTTGACCGCCGGCCCCTCCTCGTCGCCGGTGACGAGAAAGGCGATGGAGCCGCCGAAATCCGGCCTGTTCCGGTCGAGGAAGGCGAGCGTTGCCGCGAGCATGCAGGCGATGCCGCCCTTCATGTCCACCGCGCCGCGCCCGTAGAGAAAGCCGTCGGCGACTTCGCCCGAGAACGGCCCGTGGGTCCAGGCCTCCGTCTCGCCGGGCGGCACCACGTCGGTATGGCCGGCAAAGACAAGGACCGGCCCTGCGGTGCCGATCCGGGCGTAGAGGTTTTGGATGTCCGGCGTGCCGGGCTCGGAGAAGACCGGACGCTCGACCGAGAAGCCCGCCCGCGAAAGACGATCCGCCAGGAACGACAGAGCCCCCCCCTCCTCCGGCGTCACGGAGGGGCAGCGGATCAGCGCCTGGGCGAGGGCGAGGGGGGAATGGTCGGACAAGGGCGGCACCGGTGGCTCGGGAAAGATGGCTCGGGGAAGGACGGCTCCTCCCAACCCTGTCCCTCATCCTGAGGTGCCCGCGTCAGCGGGCCTCGAAGGATCTTCCAGCGTCCGCGCGGCTTCTGGAGGATCCTTCGAGGCTGCTCCGCAGCACCTCAGGATGAGGGAGCGGGTGGGAAACAGCGGCGATCGTCGAAGGGGTAAGCCCTAGCACGCACCTGCTCCGCGCGCAGCAAGCCCCAGACCGCTTCCGCTCCCCGTCCAAGCGGCTTACATGGCGCGCATGGCCCTCAACTCCGAAGAGATTGAACGCTACGCCCGCCACCTCGTCCTGCGCGAGGTCGGCGGCCCGGGTCAGGCCCGGCTGAAGGCGGGGCGCGTGCTCGTCATCGGCGCGGGCGGGCTCGGTGCGCCGCTGATCCAGTATCTCGCCGCCGCCGGCATCGGCACGATCGGCATCGTCGATGACGACACCGTCTCGCTGTCGAACCTGCAGCGGCAGGTCATCCACGGCACGCCTGATATCGGCCGCCCGAAGGTCGAGAGCGCGGCGGAGGCCGTGGCCCGGCTCAACCCGCATGTGCGCGTCGTGACCCATGCCTGCCGCCTGACGCCCGAGAACGCCCCTGCTTTGCTCGCCGACTACGATCTCGTGGCCGACGGCTCCGATAATTTTGCCACCCGCTACGCCGTCTCGGATGCGTGCTTTGCCGGTAAAAAACCACTGGTGACGGCGGCGCTCGGCGCCTTCGACGGTTCGCTCACCACGATCCGCGCGCACGAGACCGGGCCGACGGGTGAGCCGAACCCGACCTATCGCTGCCTGTTCTCGAGCCCGCCGCCGCCGGGCAGCGTCGCACCGTGTTCCGAGGCCGGCGTGCTCGGGGCGCTCGCCGGCGTGATGGGCTCGCTGATGGCGATGGAGGTGATCCGGGCGCTCGCCGATTTCGGCGAGCCCCTGGTCGGGCGCCTGCTGATGGTGGATGCCCGCTCGATGCGCTTCGAGACGCTGGCCTATGCCTGGGACCCGGACAACCCGTTGAACGGGGTCAGGACAGGCCCGGCAGCCGAGCCGGCGGGGCATCCGCTTCCGCCGCGGTGAGGCAGCACTTCTTGTACTTCTTGCCCGAGCCGCAGGGGCAGGGATCGTTGCGGCCGACATCCTTGAACGGGTTCTTGACCGGCTGGCCGTAGGATTCCGCGGTCCAGCCCAGCGCGCCGACCGGATCGTCGAGATAGGTGTAGCGGTGGGCGTCGAAGGCGCTGAGGTCCGGCGGCGCAGCGCTCGCCTGCTTGAGCGCCTTGCGGAACCACGGAAGGTCGCTGAACTCGTCGGTGATGCGGCCGTCGCGCCGGGCCGCCTCCACCCGCGGGGCGAGCGCCTTCAGCCCGAGATAGGCGACCGCCTCTTCCCAGCCGATCCAGGCCGGTGCTTCCTCGACCGCCGACCGCGCCTCGTCGAACCGCACGAGCAGCGCTTCCGCCTCGTCGAGCGGAATCCGGCCCTGGCGGGTCAGAAAGCCCAAAGCCGCGAAGGCCGCGTTGCGCAGGAAGTCGTCGGCGGTGCTGTCGAGGATCAGCCGGGCGAGCGCCGCGGTGTCGCCGTCGAAGGTCGAGGCGATCACGGCCGGCAGGGTCTCCGCCGAGGCATCGCCGAGAAGCCCGTCGACCGCTTCGCCGTCCTGGCGCATCAGGCGCATCAGGAGCGGAAAGACCCGCGTGTCGCGCGCTGCGGCCAGGGCGTGCAGCCCCCAGAACAGGAGGTTGGTCTCCTCGTCCGCGATCGCCTCGGCATCCTCCGCCGCCCGCTCCAGCAGGGCAAGCACCGGTTCGGCGATCGCCTCGGGATTTTGGGCAGCCCGCTTCAGCGCCTCGGCCGGGAGATGTTTCTCCTGCGTGAGAACCGCGACGAGTTCCGCGTCCATGGCCGTCTCCCTCGGTCGGACTCGATTAGGAGCGCAGGGTCGCGCCGGTCTTCTTCGACACCTCGGCGACGATCTTGGCGCTCACCGCCTCGATCTCCGCATCGGTGAGGGTACGCTCGGAGGGCTGCAGCCGCACCGCGACCGCGACCGACTTCGACCCGTCCGGGATGCCGGCGCCCTCGTAGAGGTCGAACACCTCGATGCCGGTGATCAGCTTGCGCTCAGCGCCCTGCGCCGCCTTCAGGATGTCGGCGGCGGGCACGTCGCGGGGGACGACGAAGGCGAAGTCGCGGGAGATCGCCTGAAGGTCGGGCAGCACCAGGGCGGGCTTCGCCTTGGTCGGCCGGTGGCGCGGCAGAGGCAGGGAATCGAGAGTGATCTCGAAGGCCACCAGCGTGCCCTTGAGATCCATCGCCTTCAGGAGCCGCGGATGCAGCTCGCCGAAATGGCCGACCACGTTCTTCGGACCGAATTGCAGCGTGCCCGAGCGGCCCGGATGCAGCCAATCGGGCCCGCCGGCCACGATCTGGAGCCCGCCGGTCGGCACGCCGAGCGCCGCGAGCAGGGCCAGCGCGTCGGCCTTCGCCTCGAAGGCATCGACGGCTTCCGCCGCGCCGCTCCAGTGGCGCCCGGAGCCCGCGTGCCGCGCCGTGCCGCGGCGCAGGCCGGTGGCGCGCAGGCTCTGGCCCTCCGGCTCGTCGCTGGCAAAGCATTGGCCGACCTCGAATAGGGCTGTGTCGGGGAAGCCGCGGTCGGCGTTGCGCTGCGCGGCCCGCAGCAGTCCCGGCACGAGGCTCGGGCGCATATCGGAGAGGTCGGCGGCGATGGGGTTGGCGAGCGCCAGATCCGCTCCGCCGCCGCCGAACAGCCGGGCATCCTCGTGCGCGACGAAGGAATAGGTCACCGCCTCCAGCATGCCGCGGCCCGCCAGCGCCCGCTTGGCGAGGCGGCCGCGCCGCTGCAGCACGGTGAGCATCGGCTCGACCGCCACCGTCTCGACGCGCGGCAGCGGCTTCGGCTCGATCCGGTCGAGGCCGGCGATGCGCACGATCTCCTCGACGAGATCGGCCTTGCCCTCCACGTCCGGCCGCCAGGACGGCGGCAGCACCTTCACCCGGTCACCCGAGCCGGAGATGTGGAAGCCGAGCGACTCCAGCGTCACCTTCATTTCGGCCCGCGACAGCTCGATGCCGGCCAGCCGCCGCACCTCGGTCCAGGGGAAATCGATGACGCGGTCGAGATCCGGGATCTCGCCGGCGATGCGGGCCTCGCTCGGGCTGCCGCCGCACAGGTCGATCACGAGGCGGGTGGCGAGGTCGAGCCCCGGCAGGGCGAAGGCCGGATCGACGCCGCGCTCGAAGCGGTAGCGCGCATCGGTGATGATGCCGAGGCGCCGGCCGGTGCGGGCGATGTTGCGCGGATCCCAGAGCGCCGACTCGATCAGCACGTCGGTGGTGGTCTCGTCGCAGCCCGAGGCCTCGCCCCCCATAATGCCGGCGATCGACTCGACGCCGTTGCCGTCGGCGATCACCACCGCCTCGGAATCGAGCCGGTAGGTCTTGCCGTCGAGCGCGACGAGGCTCTCGCCCTCCTCGGCTCGGCGCACGGTGAGGCCGCCCGCGACCTTGCGCGCGTCGAAGACGTGCAGCGGCCGGCCGCGGTCGAAGGTCATGTAGTTGGTGATGTCGACCAGCGCGTTGATCGGGCGAAGGCCGATCGCCCGCAGGCGCTTCTGCATCCACTCGGGCGAGGGTCCGTTCGTCACGCCGCGCACGAGGCGGAGCGCGAAGAGCGGGCAGAGACCCTTGTCGTGCTCGTCGAAGGCCAGCGTGACCGGCACCGGGCAGGGCCCCTCGCCCCGCACCGGCGGCATCGGCTCGCGCTTGAGGGTGCCGAGGCCGGTGGCGGCGAGATCGCGGGCGATGCCGTGGATCGAGGTGCAGTCCGAGCGGTTCGGCGTCAGGTTGATCTCGATGACCGGATCGTCGAGCCCGGCCCAGAGGGCGTAGGGCGTGCCGACCGGCGCGTCGGCGGGCAGATCGAGGATGCCGTCATGGTCGTCGCCGAGGCCGAGTTCCGCGCCCGAGCAGAGCATGCCGCGGCTCTCGACCCCGCGGATCGTGCCGACCGACAGGGTGATGGCCTTGCCCGGAACGTAGGTGCCCGGAGGCGCGAAGACCGAGAGCATGCCGGCGCGCGCATTCGGCGCCCCGCAGACGACCTGAAGCGGCTGGCCGTCGCCGGCATCGACCTGACAGACCCGCAGGCGGTCGGCATTCGGGTGCTGCTCAGCCGAGATCACCCGGGCGATCACGTAGGGGCGAAGCGCGGCGGCCTTGTCCTCGATGCCTTCGACCTCGAGGCCGATCCGCGTCAGCGACTCGGCAATCGCGTCGAGCGAGGCCTCGGTGTCGAGGTGGTCCTTGAGCCAGGAGAGGGTGAATTTCATCTCAGAACATCCTCGCGGCCGCCGGAGCGGACCGGGCCGGGATCGAAAGTCAGGGCGGCGGGTCTCAGGCGGTCAAGCCGCCGACCAGGCTCGGCACGTCGATCGGCCGGAAGCCGTAATGCTCCAGCCAGCGCACATCCGCCTCGAAGAAGGGACGCAGGTCCGGCATGCCGTATTTGAGCATGGCGAGGCGGTCGATGCCCATGCCGAAGGCGAAGCCCTGGACCTGATCCGGGTCGAGGCCGCCGCTGCGCAGCACGTTGGGATGGACCATGCCGCAGCCCAGAACCTCCAGCCAGTCGGTGCCCTCGCCGAAGCGCAGCTCGCCCCCTTTTCGCGAGCACTGGATATCGACCTCGGCCGACGGCTCGGTGAAGGGGAAGAACGACGGGCGGAAGCGCATCGTCACGTTCTCGACCTCGAAGAAGGCGCGGCAGAACGATTCGAGCACCCATTTCAGGTTGGCGATGTTGGCCGAGCGGTCGATGACGAGGCCCTCGACCTGATGGAACATCGGCGTGTGGGTCTGGTCGGAATCGTGCCGGTAGGTGCGGCCGGGCATGATCACGCGGATCGGCGGCTGCTTGGCGCGCATGGTTCGCACCTGAACCGGCGAGGTGTGAGTGCGCAGGAGCTTACGCCGTCCGAGATGGTCGGGGCGTAAGAAGAACGTGTCGTGCATCTCCCGCGCCGGGTGGCCTTCGGGGAAGTTCAGCGCGGTGAAGTTCAGCTCGTCCGTCTCGATATCCGGCCCTTCCGCCACCGAGAAACCGAGATCGGCGAAGATCGCGGTGATCTCCTCGATCACCTGGCTGATCGGGTGGATGCGGCCGCGGATCTCCGGCGCCTCGCGCAAGGGCAGCGTCACGTCGATCCGCTCGGCGGCGAGCCGCGCATCGAGGGCGGCGTTCGCCAGCGCCTCGCGCTTCTGCGCGATCGCGCCCTGCACCCGGTCGCGCAGGCCGTTGATGAGGGGGCCGCGCTCCTTGCGCTCGTCGGGCGTCATCGCGCCCAGCGTCTTCAGCAACTCCGAGACGCTGCCCTTCTTGCCGAGCGCCGCAACGCGCAGGGCTTCGAGGCCGGCCTCGTCCCCGGCCTGCTCGATCTGCCCGAGAAGATCGCGTTCGAGAGCGTCGAGATCCATTACCGCTGTCCTTGGCCAGTCGTCCGGGGCTGCCTTCGCGCGTCGTTCGCATTCCTGCAAGCGCGCGAAGGGGCGGACCGGGGCCGTCGGGCAGACATGCCCCGGCCGGAAATGAAGAAGGCGCGGCGCTTGCCGCGCCGCGCCTTGTCAGAGCTTCGAGCGTTCCGCCGTTCGGCGGAGCGATCAGGCGGCCTTCGGCAGGGCCGACTTCGCCTTCTCGACGACGGCGGCGAATGCGGCCGGCTCGTGGATGGCGAGTTCGGACAGCGCCTTGCGGTCCACCTCAATGCCGGACTGGGCCAGGGCATTGATGAAGCGGGAATAGGTCAGGCCGTGCTCGCGCACCGCCGCGTTGAGCCGCTGGATCCAGAGAGCGCGGAAGGTGCGCTTCTTGTTCTTGCGGTCGCGGTAGGCGTACTGCAGACCCTTCTCCACCGCCTGCTTGGCGATGCGGATCGTATTCTTGCGGCGGCCGTAGTAGCCCTTGGCAGCCTTCAGAACCTTCTTGTGCTTCGCGTGACTGGTCACGCCACGCTTGACGCGGGCCATGGGAGATCTCCTGGAACGTTAAGACAAAACAGATCGCGAGGGGTGGAAGAACTTACCGCTGGTTCGGCAGGAAGTACTTCTTCACGTTGGCAGCATCGCCCTCGAACAGGGTCGTCGTGCCGCGCAGGTTGCGGATCTGCTTGTTGGTCCGCTTGATCATCCCGTGGCGCTTGCCGGCCTGGGCGTACATCACCTTGCCGGTGCCGGTGATCTTGAAGCGCTTCTTGGCGCCCGACTTCGTCTTCAGCTTGGGCATTTCGCTCTCCTGAACGCGACAGCGATCCGGCCGGCGGCCGGGACTTCGCGCTTGATGCTGCTGGAGCAACGGGAACCGCCACGGCAGCCCTAATCGGCCGGGCGGTTCGACGCGGGCGGCTTATGGCAGAAACATCCGCCGGTTTCAATCGATCGCGGACGCAACATTCGCCCTTGAGCGTTCGGCGGCGGCGTCAGGCGCTTTCGAGAGCACGCAAGGTGGAATAGTCGTGCTCCGCGACGGCCCTCGACAGATCGTGGGCGGTCTGGAGACTCATCCAGAATTCCGGCGTGGTCCCGAAGAACCGGCCGAGGCGGCAAGCCGTGTCGGCGGTCATCCCGCGGCGACCGCGCAGAAGTTCGCTGATGCGGTTGGCCGGCACCTCGATCGCCTTCGCCAGAGCGTTGGCGCTCATTCCCAGGGGTCGAAGGTATTCTTCGAGCAGGATCTCGCCCGGATGAGATCTAATGCGAGGCATGCCGCACCCTCCTTCAGTGATAATCGACAATCTCGACATCCTCGGGGCCCGAACCGTCCCATCGGAAGCAGATGCGCCATTGATCGTTGATGCGGATGCTCCACTGGCCCTCGCGATCACCCGACAGCTTCTCCAGACGGTTGCCGGGCGGGCTGCGCAGGTCGCTCACGACGGAGGCGGCGTTCAGCATATCGAGCTTGCGCCCGGCCGCAGCTTGAAAGGACCGCCAGCGGCGATGGCACACACCGTGCACGTCCAGCGCTTCGGTGTCCCTGTTGCGGTAGCTGAGGATCATGAGGTCGTCATTGTACGGACAACGTACAGCATTGTCCGATGCTCCACAATCGCACCCGCGCGATCCGGCCTGCGTCGCCGGCCAACATATGTGGAAAACTGGTATTCCGTGGGGTTGCAAAGATTGCCGCTCACCCCAGGCGAGGGGCGGAACCATAAACCTTGGCTGTCTGTTTCGTTCATGTCCCGCTCAGGCCGCGTCCCCCATTAGTCTCGCCAACATCCCTATTTCCTGTCACAGGAGACGTCTTCGTGCGCATTGCCCAGGTTGCCCCGCTCGCGGAAGCCGTGCCGCCGAAGTTCTATGGCGGCACCGAGCGTGTCGTATCGTGGATCACGGAAGAACTCGTTCGCCAGGGTCACGACGTGACCTTGTTCGCGAGTGGTGATTCTCAGACTTCGGCCAAGCTTGCCGCCTGCCACCCGGAGGGCCTGCGCCTTCTCGGCTACCGCGATCACACCGCGGGCCACCTCGCCATGCTGCATCACGTGCATCGCCGGGCGCATGAGTTCGATGTGATCCACTTCCACATCGATCTCTTGCAGTATCCGATGTTCGAGGATCTCTATCACAAGTGCCTGACGACCATGCACGGTCGCCTGGACGTGCCGGACTTCATGCCGGTCTACAACACCTTCACCGGCATGCCCCTGGTCTCGATCTCGGACAACCAGCGCGATCCGATGCCGGAGAGCTCCAACTGGCTGGCCACGATCCATCACGGCCTGCCCAAGCAGAACTGCCCCTACTATCCGGAGGCCAAGGGCGGCTATCTCGCCTTCCTCGGCCGCATCTCGCCCGAGAAGCGCCCCGACCGCGCGATCGAGATGGCGATCCGTTCCGGCACGCCGCTGAAGATCGCCGCCAAGGTCGACAAGGCCGACCAGGAATACTGGGACGAGAAGATCGAGCCGATGATCCACCACCCGCTGGTGGAGTATATCGGCGAGATCAACGAGGAGCAGAAGAAGGACTTCCTCGGCAACGCCCTCGCGCTCGCCTTCCCGATCGACTGGCCGGAGCCCTTCGGCCTCGTGATGATCGAGGCGATGTCGGCCGGCACGCCGGTGATCGCCTTCGGCAACGGCTCGGTACCGGAGGTCATCAAGGACGGCGTCAGCGGCTTCATCGTCAACTCGATGGACGAGGCGATCGAGGCGTGCCGCAAGGTCAAGGATCTGCCGCGTGCCGGCGTCCGCGCCCATTTCGAGGGCCGCTTTACCGCCGAGGTCATGGTCCGCAAGTACGTCTCGGCCTACGAGCAGCTCCTGGCCGGCCAGGGAAACGTGCTCAAGATGCCAGCCGCCGGCGCCTTCTCGCCCCAGTACGGTGAGCTGAACGGTTCGGCCCACGGCCCGATCCACGTCGCCGCGATGCCGGCCTAACCGCTCGACGAAAACCCGCCCTGGCCCTCGCCGGGGCCGGCGAAACGCCTAACTGAATGGGTCCGACAGGGCCGCCGGTCGCTACGAGGCGATCGGCGGCCTTCGATTTGCGAGGGTCACCTCGCTCGCATCGGATCAACGGCAAAAAGGCGCTTCGCATGGCGGCACAGGACGACGCAGCCCATCTCCACGCCGACGGCTCCGAGGGACAGACGGCCTCGCGGTTCGGCTTCCTCGACGCTGACGAGAACCTGCCGCAGTATCATATCGAGGCGCAGGCCTCCCTGGTGGACCGCCCCTTACGCGCCCTCAAATACGGCGAGGCTTTCGCCGTGCTCGACAGCTACGGCGACATCGGCTGGGTTCCGGGGCCGGAGGGCCTCTACTTCCAGGACACGCGCTACCTCTCGCGCCTCGCGCTGACGATCGAGGACGAGCGGCCGATGATGCTGTCCTCGGCGATCCAGGACGACAACGGGGCGCTCAGCGTCGATCTCACCACCCCCGATATCCGGCTCGACGCGGGCGACGAGACCGCGATTCCCCGCGAGCTGATCGCCATCGAGCGCACCAAGTTCCTGTTCAAGGGCGCCTGCTACGACCGGATCGGCCTGCGCAACTACGATACCCGCCGCCGTCGCCTGCGCATCGGCGTGACGTTCGACGCCGATTACCGCGATCTGTTCGAGGTTCGCGGCTCGGACCGGGCCAACCGCGGCAAGCGGACCGTCGAGCGCCGCAGCGCGACCGAGGTGCAGTTCCGCTACGCCGGCCTCGACGAGATGGTGCGCACCACCTCGCTGCATTTCGGGCCGAAGCCGCACACGCTGGAGCCGGGCAAGGCTGAGTTCGTGGTCGAACTGGAGCCCGGAGCCAACACCTCGCTCTTCATCCGCGTCGTGTGCCAGTCGCACCGCGCCTATACCAGCGCGCCGGGCCCCGAGCGGGCGGGTGAATCCGCCGCCGCAGCCCTGTCGCGGGCGGCGGGCAGCCTGGCTGAGCAGCCGGACCGGTCCCTGGGCGAGGGGCGTGTCTTCGCCCGCGCCTACCGCGACAACCGCCGCGACCAGCGCCAGATCACCGCCGGCATCACCACGATCATCTCCTCGAACGATCAGTTCAACGAGGGCCTCTGCCGGGCGACCGCCGACCTCTACATGCTGGCGACCCGGACGCAGGAGGGCATCTACCCCTTCGCCGGCATCCCCTGGTACTCCACGGTGTTCGGGCGCGACGGCATCATCACGGCGATGATGGCGCTCTGGATCGACCCGAATTTCGGTAAGGGCGTGCTGCGCTTCCTCGCGGCGACGCAAGCCAAGGAGGTCGACCCGGCCGCCGACGCCCAGCCCGGCAAGGTGCTCCACGAGACCCGCCGCGGCGAGATGGCGATGCTCGGCGAGGTGCCCTTCCGGCACTATTACGGCACCATCGACGGCACGCCGCTCTTCGTG
This sequence comes from Methylorubrum sp. SL192, assembly GCF_026672325.1. Classification (NCBI taxonomy): domain Bacteria; kingdom Pseudomonadati; phylum Pseudomonadota; class Alphaproteobacteria; order Hyphomicrobiales; family Methylobacteriaceae; genus Methylorubrum; species Methylorubrum sp. SL192. The sequence goes on along the minus strand of NZ_JAPPQV010000003.1, from coordinate 788,588 downwards.
ATGCTGGCAGCCCAGTACCATGAGGTGACGGGCGACCTCGACACGATCCGGGCGATCTGGCCGCAGCTCAAGCTGGCGCTGGAATGGATCGACACATACGGCGACCGCGACGGCGACGGCTTCGTCGAATATGCCCGCGAGACCGAGCAGGGGCTGGCCAACCAGGGCTGGAAGGACAGCCACGATTCGATCTTCCACGCCGACGGTGCCATGGCCAAGGGGCCGATCGCCCTGTGCGAGGTTCAGGGCTACGTCTACGCCGCCAAGCGCGGTGCGGCGCGGCTTGCGAGCATGCTCGGCGAGGACGACCTTTCGGTCCGGCTCTCGGCTGCCGCCAACACCCTTCGCGAGAACTTCGACAAGGCGTTCTGGTGCGAGGAGATCGGCACCTACGCGCTCGCGCTCGACGGCGCCAAGCGCCAATGCGCCGTGCGCTCCTCCAATACCGGCCACGCCCTGTTCACCGACATCGCCCTGCCGAAGCGGGCCGCGGGCGTCGCGGCGCAGCTCCTGTCCAACGACGGGTTCAACGGCTGGGGCATCCGCACCATCGCCAAGGGCGAGGCGCGCTACAATCCGATGTCCTACCACAACGGCTCGATCTGGCCGCACGACAACGCGATCTGCGCCCTCGGGCTCGCCCGCTACGGCCTCAAGGAGGAGGCGGCGCTGGTGTTCGAGGGGATGTTCGACACGAGCCTGTACTACGACCAGAAGCGGCTGCCGGAGCTGTTCTGCGGCTTCATGCGGCGGCGCCAGCGCGGGCCCGTGAGCTATCCCGTGGCCTGCTCGCCGCAGGCCTGGGCAGCGGCGGCGCCCTTCGCCTTCCTGGCCGCCTGTCTCGGGCTCGAAATCGACCAAGCCCGCAACCGCATCCGCTTCCGCAATCCGATCCTGCCGCGCTTCCTCGACGCGGTGGAGCTGTTCAACCTCAAACTCGGCGACTCGCGGGCGGATATCCGCCTGCACCGCCACGGCAACGACGTGACGGTGTCGGTGACGCGGCGCGTCGGCGACGTGCAGATCGCGATGCTGAAATAAGTCTCTTTGCGCTTTGCCGGCGGCCTCATACTTCGGGGGCCGTCGGCATTCTGAAGCCCCGTCCAGTCGCTCCGCCGCGCGGAGCCCTCATCCTCCGACGCAAAACGAAAAATGCGCCGCCCCCGCGAGGGAGCAGCGCATTTGCGGACGAGCCTGTTCCGCGGGAGCGCGGAGAGGCCGGGGCTGAGGCAGTTAGCGCGGCGCCAGGATCATGATCATCTGGCGGCCTTCGAGCATCGGCTCGCTCTCGACCTTCGCGATCTCCTGGGTCTCCTGCTTCACACGTTCCAAGAGCCGGAGGCCGATATCCTGGTGGGCGATCTCGCGGCCGCGGAAGCGGAGGGTGACCTTGACCTTGTCGCCTTCCTCGAAGAACCGCTGAACGGCCTTCATCTTCACTTCGTAATCGTGCTTGTCGATGCCGGGGCGGAGCTTGATCTCCTTCACCTCGACCGTCTTCTGCCTCTTGCGGGCCTCGTTCTGCTTCTTCTGTTCGTTGAAGCGGAAGCGCCCGTAATCGAGGAATTTGCAGACGGGAGGGACCGAATTCGGCGCGATTTCGACGAGGTCGAGGCCGACCTCCTCAGCCATGGCCAGCGCGTCGAAGAAGGGCACGACACCCCGGTTCTGCCCATCCTGGTCGATGAGCTGGACGTCGCGGACGCCGCGTATGTCCCGGTTTGCGCGCGGCCCGTCCTTCTGCGGGGCCGGCATGGCTCTCATTGGTCTGCGAATGGCTCAGTTCTCCTGTATCAACGACAAAACGGCAGCCTGAGAGCCACCGCGTCTGGCGAGCCCCGGCCACCGATTGATCCGGCGCTGCCGGACGGCACTAACTTGGCAAATCTTCTTGCCGAGTCAACTCGCGGGACTGATTTCGGTTCACCCTGTCACGTTTTGGCTCGGTTCAGAAGGTCGGCGTAGACGTTCAGGGTGCCGTCGATCATGCGATCGAGCGAGAAATTCGCCTCGACATGGGCCTGCGCCCGGCGCGCGAGGCCGTCGCGGGCGCTGGCGCCGAGCGAGAGCGCGTCCTTCAGCGCCTCGGCCAGAGCCGCGGCATCGCCGGGCGGCACCCGCCAGCCGGTGCGCTGGCCGGGCTCGACATCGGGGGGGGCCAGCACGGTCTCGGGCACGGCGCCGAGATCGGAGACGACCACCGGAATGCCGAGCGCCTGTGCCTCGACCGCCGAGCGACCGAACGCTTCCGGCTCCACCGAGGGGACCGCGACGACGGAAGCTGCGCGGAAGGCCGCCGGCATGTCGGTGCAATGGCCGACCCGGCGCACGATGCCCGACAGGCCGCGTGTCTCGATCAGCGCGTCGAGCTCGCGCTCATAGGCCGTGCGTCCCTGCGGATCGCCCGCAAGCACGACGGCGAAGTCGGTGAGGCCGAGGTCGCGCAGGCGGGCGGCGGCCTCGATCAGCACGCGCTGGCCCTTCCAGGCGGTGAGCCGGGCGGCGAGCAGCACGACCCGCTCGTGCGGTGCCACGTTCCAGGCCCGGCGCAGGCTCTCGACCCGTGCCGCCGCGACCGCCGAGGGCGTGAACGCCGCCAGATCCGTGCCGCGGTGGATCACGCTGATCCGGCCGCCGGCTTGGTCGGGATGGGTCCGGCGGATCAGGTCGGCGGTGTAGTGCGAGTTGGCGATCACGACGTCGCCCCGCGCCATCACCGAATTGTACAGGACCTTGACGCTGGTCCGGCCCGAATAGCTGCCGTGATAGGTCGTCACGAAGGGCAGCTTCAGCCGGCGCGCGGCGCCGAGCGCGACCCAGGCCGGGGCGCGGGAGCGGGCGTGCAGGATCTGCACGTTCTCGCGGCGGCAGAGCCGGGCGAGGCGCTCGACGTTGAGCGCCATGGCGAACGGGTTCTTGGTGTTGGCCGGGAACGGCACCCAGATCCCGCCCTTGGCCTGCAACTCGCCGACGAGCCGCCCGCCTTCCGTGGCCACCAGCGGCCGCGCGCCGGCCTCGGCGAGGGCGGCCGCGACGTCGACGGTGGTGCGCTCGGCGCCCCCTGCCTCCAGGGCCGGGATGATCTGCAGCACCGTGACGCCCGCCAGCGGCGAAGCCTCGGACAACTGCACCGGGCCGCCGGACAGGCTGCCTCCGCTCATCGCGTCACCCGTGCCGGGACGGTCGCTTGGGATTGGGTCATGAGGTAAGGATTGTCCCCGCGGCTTTACGGTTCGGTAAACGAAGCGTCGCCGAGTTGTTTCAGAATCACAGGATTTCCGCGCCAGTGAGCGATCCGGAGACTTCGCCGGGCGAATTGCCCCTCGTGACGCTCGATATCGACGGCCCCTCCCCGCGCCGGCTGGCGGTGCGGGTTCGCGAGGGCGAGGGGCCGCCCGTGGTCTGGCTGGGCGGCTTCCGCTCCGACATGCGGGCGACGAAGGCCGCCGCTCTCAACGCCTGGGCTGCGCAGAACGCCCGGCGCATGGTGCGGTTCGACTATTCCGGGCATGGCGAGTCGGAGGGGCGCTTCGAGGACGGCACCATCTCCGACTGGCTCGCCGACGCCTGCGCCGTCATCGACCGCTACGCCAACGAGCGGCCGATCCTCGTCGGCTCCTCCATGGGCGGCTGGATCGCCTGCCTCGTCGCCCGCGAGCGGGCGCGGCGCGGGGCGGATCTCGGCGGAATGGTGCTGATCGCCCCCGCCCTCGACTTCACCGAGGCGCTGATGTGGGACGCCTTCCCGCCCGAGGTCCGGCAGACCCTGGAGCGCGACGGCGTGTGGTATCGGCAGACGCCCTATGCCCCGAAGCCCGACCCGATCCGCATGGCGCTGATCGAGGACGGGCGGCGCCACCTGCTGCTGGACGCAAACCTGGAACCGGGCTGTCCGGTGCACATCCTTCAGGGCATGGCCGATCCGGACGTGCCCTATCCGCATGCCCTGCGGATTCTGGAACGCCTGCCCGCGCAGGGTACGCGGCTGACGCTGATCAAGGATGGCGACCACCGCCTGTCGCGGCCCGAGGATATCGACCTCCTCGTGCGCACGGTCGCGGCGATGGCCTGATGCGCCCCCGCCGAGCGGCGGGGAGACGGCTCTAGTGCAGGCTCACCGGGAAGAGCTGGTGGGCCATGGCGTTCGCCACGGCGACCTCGCGGGAATCCGTGAGCAGGATCGGCGCGCCGCTCGCGGAGAGCAGGGCGAACAGGTCGAGTCCGGGGGTCATCTCCGGGGCCTGCGGGAACAGGCTGCGCACCTCGTCCGAACGGATCGGGCGGACATAGGCGATGTGCCCCTCGCCGAGTGCGGCGAACTCCGCCGGGTCGATGGCGGGATTGGCGGTCGTGTCGATGGTCAGGTCGGTTGTGGCCGTGGTCATGGAATGCCCTCCTTCCGAGGCAGAGCGTTGAACCGGATATGGTCCTGCACATCGGCAGCGACAAATCCGGGATGGGGTGGAGGCCCGAGAGACGGGCGACGCAGCCTGCGATGCATCGACGCGGCTCAGTCGCATCGTCCGTAGGCTGCGCAGGTCAGGGTCGCCGTTCAGGATCACGGATCCTTGGCGGCGATCGCGATCTTGCGCACGATGCGCTCCGGCTCCGGCCGTGCGAGATCGATCGCCAGAAGCCCGTTCGACAGCTCCGCGCCCAAAACCTCCATGCCGTCGGCAAGGAGGAAGGCCCGCTGAAACTGCCGCGCCGCGATGCCGCGGTGCAGATAGTGACGGGACTTGTCGTCGACCTGCCGCCCCCGCACGACCAGCTGATTCTCCTCCAAGGAGACGTCGAGCTGATCCTGCGTAAAGCCGGCCACCGCGAGCGTGATACGCAAGCGTTCAGGCTCGCGTTCGCTGCGGGTGACACGTTCGATGTTGTAGGGCGGATACCCGTCGCTGGCGGCCTTCGAGACACGATCGAGTGCCTGCTCGATCTCGTCGAAGCCGAGCAGGAATGGGTACCCGAACGGGGACGGCCGCGTCATCGTCGCTCAAACCTCCGGCAAGGCCCTGGGGGATCGAACGGCGTCGAGCCCTTGGCGGCACCTTGCGGTCTCGAGCCCGCCTCGCGGCAGCGCTCTTGAGACGGGATATGGAAAGCGGGCGGATGCCGATCAAGGGTGGTCGGCCATGCGGTCGGCGAAGCGCGGGGAACGGTAATTCGGGACAAACCGGCAATCGCGCCGGGACAAATGAGAAATCCCAGTTCGCTTGCCTGCCTTCTCCAATAGTTTGGAATTGCTCTGAAATTCTTTGCAAACCTTGATCGGTACCCTGCTTGTCGGATAGGCACGCCCGGAAACGTACACGGTGCTGTGACGAGCGCCGGACGTGACCTTTGCTGTATCCGCACATCGCCATGCGGTGGAGATCGCGTCACGGTGGTCTCGACCCGGACGACGGCGCCTCTTGGCACCGTCGAAACCATGGCGAAGCGAATGTCGGCGGGACAGCGGCAGTCCTTCGGCCTTCGGGTCAAGCGGCCCGCTCCGGATCTCCGGGGCGGCGCGAGATTGGGGAGATGAGATCGTCGTGATTCAGGAAGGCTGGGGAATGAGCGATGCAGGGCCGGGACGCGGCGGGATCGGGGGACGCCTCCTCGCGGGTGCCGCCCTCGCCGCAGCGCTGATCACCGCGATCCCCGTCGCGATGGCACAGGACGCGACGCCGCCCGCCAAATCGGACGCCCCTCCCCTGAAGATCGAACTGAACCGGCTCGAGCCCGCGGGCGAGGCCTGCCGCACCTACATGCTCGTCGACAACAGCCGCGGCCCCGCGCTGAAGTCGCTCAAGGTCGATCTGTTCGCCTTCGACACCGAGGGCGTCGCCCAGAAGCGCCTCGCCGTCGAGTTGGGTCCGGTCCAAGAGAAGAAGACCGTGGTGCGGCTCTTCGATTTCGCCGGCCTCGCCTGCCCGAAAATCGGCCGCCTTCTGCTCAACGACGTGCTCGCCTGCGAGGGCGGTGACGCCACCCGCGAGACCTGCCTGGAGCGGATCGAGCCCGCCACCAAGACATCGGCCGCCTTCGATCGCTGAGGCCGGCCACGGCCGTCCCACCGGTTCGACCGGGTGCGACGGACGCCTATTGGAGCCACGAGGAGTCACACATGGATCCGACGTCCGTGCCCGCCGAGGCGGTCGCTGCAGCCCACGACATGTCGTTCATCGGTCTGTTCCTTCAGGCCGACCCGATCGTCAAAAGCGTGATGATTCTCCTCGTGGTGGCCTCGCTCGCCTGCTGGACCGTCGTCTTCGAGAAGATCGTGCGCCTCTCCGCCGCCAAGCGGCAGGCCAAGGCCTTCGATGCGATGGTCCGCTCGGAGGGCACCATCGATACCGGGCAGAAGGGCATCGCCGGCCACGTGGTCAAGGCGGGGCTCGACGCGTGGCGCGACCAGGATCCGAGCGAGAGCCGGGCCGAGCGCCGCGAGCGGATCGAGCGGGCGATGAAGGGCGCGCTCAGCCTGGAGGTGAAGCGTCTCCAGGGCGGGCTGCCGCTGCTGGCGACCTCCGGCTCCACCGCCCCCTTCGTCGGCCTGTTCGGCACGGTCTGGGGCATCATGAACTCGTTCTCGTCGATCGCGAAGAGCCAGGACACCAGCCTCGCGGTGGTGGCGCCCGGCATCGCGGAGGCTCTGTTCGCCACCGCCATCGGCCTCGTCGTCGCGATCCCGGCGGTGATGGCCTACAACAAGCTCTCCGGCGACGTCGCCCGCATCCAGTCGAGCTTCGTCTCCTGCATCTCGGTGCTCGGTAACCGCCTCGCCCGTGACCGCGGCCCCCACGCCCGGGCCGCGGCGGCCGAGTAATCCGCTTCTTCGCCGACCCCTGAAACCTTCGCGGCGCCCGCCTCAGCTCGGCGGGCGGCCGCCGACACCCGGAAGGGCGAAGCCATGGCCATGGGAACCGCGCGTTCGGCGAGCGACGACGAGGACGGCCTCGACGCCACGCCGATGTCCGAGATCAACGTCACGCCGATGGTCGACGTGATGCTGGTGCTGCTGATCATCTTCATGGTGGCCGCGCCGCTGATGACGACGGGCGTGCCGGTGCAACTGCCGAAGACGACCGCCGCCAAGGTGGCGCAGTCGCAGAAGCCGCTCGAAGTCTCCATCGACAAGGACGGCAATCCGTTCATCGCCAAGGACGGCTTCACGCCGGAGACGATCCTGCCGCGCCTGAAGCAGCTCAGGGCGGAGAACCCGGATCAGGTCGTGCTCGTGCGCGGCGACCGGGAGGTGCCCTACGGCCGGATCATGGAGGTGATGGGCCTCGTCGGTCAGGCGGGCTTCACCAAGGTCTCGCTGATTGCCCAATCGGCGGGTGGCGCGCCAGCCCCAGGGACGCCCCGTTAAGCCGATGGCCGCTCCCAAGCCAGCTCCGAAGGCCGCCCCCATGCCGCCGATGCAGGCCCCGACATCTGCCCCGATGCCGGCTCCCGTGCCCGCTTACGCTGGGCAGGGGTTGCCCTCGGGCCCGTCCGAGGGAGGCGGCCAGGGGCGCCTCGCGGCCGCCTTCGCCCTGGCCCTGGCCCTGCACGCCGCGGGGCTGATCGGCATCACCTATCTGCATCTGACACCGCCCGCGCCGCCGGGCGAGCAGGAGATCACCATCGATCTCGCGCCGCAGATGGCGGAGGCCGAGACGCAGGCCCCCGCCCAGACGGCGCAGTCCGAGGCGATCCCCGAGGAGGCCAAGCCCGAGGGCGAGCCGGAGACGGCCGAGCCGGTCGAGACCCCGGACGAGGTGAAGCCCCCGCCTCCCCCCGAGATGACGGAGGTGATGCCGGAGGAGGTGCAGCCGCCGCCTCCGCCGCCGGAAGCCGTCACGGAGGTTCCGCCCGACACGCTGCCCCCGCCGCCCGAGGAGCAGATCATCGCCTCCGAGGCGCAGGAGGCGGAGCCGCTGGCGCCGCCCCCGCCCGTGGTGGCGAAGGTGCCGGAGCGGCCCAAGCCCGATCCCAAGATCGAGGAGCGCCGCAAGGCCGCCCTGGAGAAGAAGCGCGAGGCCGAGCGCGAGGCACGCCGCCAGGAGATCCTCGAGAAGAAGCGCGAGGAGGCGCAGAAGGAAGCGCGGATCAAGGCCGCCAAGGCGAAGGCGGAGCGCGATGCCGCCCGGCGTGCCCAGGCCGCGCAGGCGGGCAATGCGCAGCGCAACTCCGCCGCCACCTCGCGTCAGAGCGCGACGGGTACGGCCGCCGCGGCCAGCGATCCCAACGCCATGGCGGCCTGGAAGGGCTCCATCGCCGCGACGATCCGCGGCCGGATGAACCGCGAGGCCGCGGCCGGCACCAGCGGCGGCGTCGCGACCGTGCGCTTCACCGTGAGCCGCTCCGGCGCGGTGAGCGGTGCGGCCGTGACCGGCAGCAGCGGGGTCGGCGCCATCGACAGCGCCGCGCTCGCGGCGGTGCGCGGCGGCCTGCCGCCCGCCCCCGCCGGGGTGACGCAGCCGAGCCTCGCCGTCACCGTGCCGCTGCGCTTCAGCCCTGGGCGTTAGGCCGGCATCGTTCTCCCGTCCGCCGCGTTGTCCCGCTCACACCGGACAGCGCGGCGGATGACCATCTTCTTCACGAGCGACACGCATTTCGGCGACCCCCGGATCCTGCGGATCGACCGGCGCCCCTTCGCGGATCTGCCGGCCCACGACGCGGCCCTGGTCGAGACCTGGAACGCCGTCGTCGGGCCGGACGACACCGTCTGGCATCTCGGCGACTTCGCCCTCGGCCCTCCCCCGGAGCGCATCGCGGCCCTGCTCGGCGCGCTCAACGGCCACAAGCATCTCATCGTCGGCAACAACGACGGCCCCGCCACCCTCTCGGCGCCCGGCTGGACCTCGGTGGCGCATTACGCGGAGACCGAGGTCGAGGGCCGCCGCCTCGTGCTGTGCCACTACGCCTTCCGAACCTGGAACGGCCTCGGCCGCGGCGCGATCAACCTGCACGGCCATTCCCACGGCCGGCTCAAGCCGATCCCGCGACAATACGATGTCGGCGTCGATGCGCAGGGCTTAGCGCCGGTCACCCTCGACCAGATTCTCGTCTCTCGGCGGGGGCGTGTATCGGAGACGGCGCGCCGAAACCGTGCCGGGCCGGATCTCGGTCGCAAGGAGGCCGCCGAGGGATAGGGGCGTCGATCGAATCCCAGTGCGCCGAATGTTCCACCAAGAATCGTCGAGGAAGCCTCCAAGAATCTTGGCAGATCCCATGGGCCAGTTTCGGAACCATCGGCTTAGCGTCACCGTTCAGAAGCCAAGACGGACGGCAACGTCGCGGCAGGATCAGTGAAGACACTGAGACGTCTGCGTGTTGAGCGCTCCTTAACCTTTTCACGACTTCTGTCGAACAGCTTCGGTCTGCCCATGCGTCACCTCATGCGACACACCGTTTTCGCCGGCCTTGCGGCCTCCCTCGTCGGCGTCTCTCTCGTTTCCTCCGCGCTCGCGGCCCCCGGCTGTCTCGACGGCCGCCGCAAGATCCAGGAAGCCAGCGCCCTGCGCTATCAGGCCCGCCAGGAAGCGCGGCTCGGTAATCACGACCGGGTTTGCGACACCCTCGACGAGATCGGCGACCGCTACCATGAGGCGCAGGACGCCTTCGAGGATTGCGGGGCCGACATCGTCTCGATCGATCTGCGCAGCGAACTCCGGTCCCTGCGCGCGGCCAAGCAGGTCAACCGCTGCGACTGACCGAGGCTGACCCGCACCCCGCGGGTCGAAGCTGCCTGTAACTCGATGCTGTGAAAGCCGGATCCGTCCGCGGGCCGGCGTGTGGTCCCGCACCGCCAAGCGTCACCGTGAAGCGCAGGTCTATCGCAACGAAACCGATCGCTTCGCGCCGGAAAACTCCTCTCCTCCTTTCAGGGTCTTGCCATGATCGCCACCGACAACGCCCTCCGTCAGCCCGCCGCCGAAACGCGGACCGGTCCCTCGTTCGCCGCAGCTCTGTTCGGCTTCCTCGGCAGCACCGTTGCCACGACGATGGTGATGTTCCTGCTCAGCAGCAGCGTCTGACACCGCTTCCGCTCGGTGAGAGCGGCGTCAGGACTGCGCGGCGCTTGCGTGAAACACGCCATCGCGTCCGGCAAAGCGAACGCCCGGATGTCGTGAGGTCTGTCTCAAGGAGTTGAGGCCCGCCTCAGGGGGCGACCGACCAGAGGCGGCTACGCGAGAACAGCATCTCCGGATTACCGACTTGGTTCGCCGCCTTCGGCACCGGGCAGCGGGGCGTCTCGGGGCGGGGTGCGACGACGACCGCCGCCTGAGCGGGCGGCACGAGGCCGAGCCGCACTTGGACCGCCGGGTGCCGCGCAGCGGTGATGGTGACGACGCCGGCGATGATGCAGCCAGCCATCAATCCGAGAAAGAAGTTCGTCATCTGAAACGGGTTCCGGACCCGATGCGGCACGGACTGGCCTCAACGGCCGCCACGCCGAAGCACTCGCCCGCTTTCGGGGCGCCAATGGGGCAGATTGCTCGCATACCGGCTTTTAACAAAAACGATGCATTGATTCGCCTGCGATCGGCCGAGGGCGGCGCAGGGAGAACACCAACAATGCAGTACGCGGCCAATGCCTATGCGAAGGCTTCGCGCGTGGCGCTCTCCCCTCGAGAAGCCGAGGCGGCCGTTCTGCTGAAGGCCGCCGGCCGTCTCCAGTCCCTCGGTTCACAGGTCGAGGCGGGGCCGGCTCTCAATGACGCGCTGACGTTCAACCAGCGTGTCTGGACGATCCTGGCCTCCGCCGCGACCGAGCCGAGCAGCCCGCTCCCCGTCGAGGTCCGCACCAGCATGGCGCAGCTCTCGGCCTACGTGTTCCATACAATCCTGGACACGATGATCGAGCCGACGGCGCAGAAGATCGAGTCGCTGGTCTCGCTCAACAACCACATCGCCGCGGGGCTTCAGGGCGACGCCGGGCCGGGGGCGTAAACGCCGGCTTATCGCACGCCGAATCGAATCAGAGCCGCCGAATCGCGTCGCCTACGGCGGCGACGTGCTGTCCGGGCGTCATTCGCCGTAGGATGTCGCGGCGCGCGGGTGCCCGCACCTCCGAGCGTTCTGTCGCGTCGGAGGGCGTCGGACGGGCGATGTCACTGGGCGGTTGGTCAGGCCGTCTTGGCGACGCGCTCGCCCACAAACGGCGCAGCTTCCCGTGCGTAGGCCCGCGCCTTGAGGATTACTTCGTCGGGGATCTGCATCACCACGTCGCCGGTCTGCGGATCGGTGACCCGGAAAACGAGGCTCTGGCTCTCCGCATCGCGGATATAGGCCCGCCGATCCGGCTCGGACGGTTTCGCTTCCGTGCTCTCGGGGCTCACCGCGACGGTGACCGCGGGGTCGAGCACGCGGGAGGCAGGAGCCTCGTCGCGAACGGTTTCCCCAACCGGTCGGATGGGGGTGATGGGTGCGGTTGAGACGGGCGGCGTCGAGGCCGCGGCCCTGATCGGGTCCATGGCTGCATTCCTTCGGTTTCGGCGCGAGGCCGGACCTCAGGAGATTGCGCGCGTCGCTACCGGAGTCTTAAGGGCCGCCGGTTGTCCCCCGGGAACGGCCGCCAGCCTCACCGATCCGTAAAGATAACCTGAAGAGTTTTCGCGAATTCGCGTCAACCGATCGGTTCTGCGAGGATGGCCGCCCGCCGGACGGCCATCCCGCATTTCACGCGCGGCTTACTCCGCCGCGTCGACGTAGAGCTTGCCGCCTTCTTCCAGGAACTCCTGCGACTTGGCCGCCATGCCGGCTTGGCGCTCGGCGTCGCTCATCGGCTGGGCTTGGCCGATGACGATGCCGGCCTCCTCCATGGCGAGCACGTCGGCGCGCAGATCTTGCGTGATCTTCATCGAGCAGAATTTCGGGCCGCACATCGAGCAGAAATGGGCGACCTTGTGCGCGTCCTTCGGCAGGGTCTCGTCGTGGTAGGCGCGCGCCGTGTCGGGATCGAGCGAGAGGTTGAACTGATCCTCCCAGCGGAAGTCGAACCGGGCGCGGCTGAGGGCGTCGTCGCGGAGCTGCGCGGCGGGGTGGCCCTTGGCGAGGTCGGCGGCGTGCGCGGCGATCTTGTAGGTGATGACGCCGGTCTTCACGTCGTCGCGGTTCGGCAGGCCGAGATGCTCCTTCGGCGTGACGTAGCAGAGCATCGCCGTGCCGAACCACCCGATCATCGCCGCGCCGATGCCCGAGGTGATGTGGTCGTAGCCCGGAGCAATGTCGGTGGTCAGCGGGCCGAGGGTGTAGAACGGCGCCTCGCCGCATTCCCGCAGCTGCTTCTCCATGTTGACCTTGATCTTGTGCATCGGCACGTGGCCGGGGCCCTCGATCATGGTCTGGCAGCCCTTGTCCCAGGCAATCTTGGTGAGTTCGCCCAGGGTCTCCAGTTCGGCGAACTGGGCCGCGTCGTTGGCATCCGCGATCGAGCCCGGACGCAGGCCGTCGCCGAGCGAGAACGACACGTCGTAGGCCCGCATGATGTCGCAGATCTCGTCGAACCGCTCGTAGAGGAACGATTCGCGGTGCCCGGCGAGGCACCAGCGCGCCATGATCGAGCCGCCGCGCGACACGATGCCGGTGGTGCGCCGCGCGGTCAGCGGCACATGGGCCAGCCGCACGCCGGCATGGATCGTGAAGTAGTCGATGCCCTGCTCGGCCTGCTCGATGAGCGTGTCCTTGAACACCTCCCAATCGAGCTTCAGCGGGTCGCCGCCGACCTTCTCCAGTGCCTGATAGATCGGCACGGTGCCGATCGGGACGGGCGAGTTGCGCACGATCCACGAGCGGATGTTGTGGATGTTGCGGCCCGTCGAGAGGTCCATGACCGTGTCCGCACCCCAGCGGATCGACCAGACCAGTTTTTCGACTTCCTCAGCCGCGGAAGACGTCACCGCCGAGTTGCCGATATTGGCGTTGATTTTCACCAAAAAATTGCGGCCGATCGCCATCGGCTCGAGTTCGAGGTGGTTGATGTTGGCCGGGATGATCGCGCGGCCGCGGGCCACCTCGTCGCGGACGAATTCGGGCGTGATGAAGGGCGGCACCGCCGCGCCGAAGCTGTCGCCGTCGGCGAGCGCGGCTTCCGCCCGCTCCAGCATCTGCGCGCGGCAGGCATTCTCGCGATGCGCCACGTAGATCATCTCTTCGGTGATGATCCCGGCGCGGGCGAATTCGTATTGCGTCACCAGCTGCCCCGGCTCCGCCCGGCGGATCGTGCGCTCGGCAGGACACGGCGCCACGAGCTTGTCGGCAGCCGCAAATCCGTTGTCCTCCGGCTTCACCTCGCGCGGCTTCACCGCCGCGTAGCCGCGCCCGACGATCCACGGCTCGCGGACCGGGGCCAGACCCTTCTCGAGGTCAATGGCCGCATCGGTCTCGGTGTAGGGACCCGACGGGTCGTAGACCCGCACCGGCTCCTCCTTCGGGTCGGAGAGGGCGATCTCCCGATAGGGCACGCGGATGTCGGGGCGGCCGGGCGCCTCCGCATAGACCTTGTGCGAGCCCTGCACGGGGCCGGTGGTCACGCTGGCGGGATTGCTGTTGGGAAGATCTTTGGGACGGACGGGTGCGTTCATCGCTGTCGCTCCTGAAAGGGGAGGCGACCCGTGGTCCCGACGATGGTGCGGCTGACCGATGCTGCCTGTGAGCAGCGGCCACTGGTTCCCGTCCCTCCGCCGGTACGAGCCGGATCAGGTTCAAGGGTCAGGGCGCATGCCCACTCTCAGCCCCATACGGGGCCCCCCTCGGAACGATTCCAACCTCTGCTTCGACGCGATCCTTGTCAATCCATCGCCGAAGCGGCCCGATTCGGAGGAAAGATTTTTCCGTTTCGGAAGACGCCCGCTGTCACGGCGGAAAAGCTTGACCGTTTGCCGGGGATTCGAGACACGGTTTCGACGAAAAACTCACCAATTGAGCCAGGAAGCCTCCTTTGGCGACCCCGCGCTGCGGCTTGGGTGTGGATGACGCCCGGTCTGCGGGTGGCCATGCGCCCGCCTTTTCGCGACACACGATGGCGATGAGCACGGTCATCCCTTTCCGCCGCCCTCCTGCCCCCGCCACGCCGGCCCGCGCCGGCTGCGACGTGGCGGCTGTCGCAGGCGACCTCCTGGACGTGCTCGATCAGCTCGAAGGGCTGGTGGCGCGGGCCGCCGTCATGGACCGGCCGCGGATCGAGGTGGAGCGCAGCGTGCAGCACCTGCTCGATGCGATCAGCGCCGTCGAGCGCGCCTCCGACACCTTGGGCGAGGGCAGCAGCATCTCCGAGCCGGCCTGAGGATCAGGCGCCTCCGGCGTCCGGCCCGGTCTCCCACGCATTTTCCATTCCCAGACCACGCGCGGCATCGTTCTGGCGCGCGTCGGCGGCTTTGCGGCCCGATGACGGGGAAGGTGGGAACGCTCACGCCCCGGCGTGCAGCACGCTCGCCATGATCGTCCCGTAATGGCAGGCGGTCGCGGCTAGTACGAAGGCGTGCCAGATCGCGTTCTGGAACGGCAGGCTGCGCCAGACGTGGAAGACGACGCCGCCCGAGTAGAGCAGGCCGCCGATGGCGAGGAGCCACAGGGCGGACGGGGTGAGCCCCGAAATCACCGACTCGTAGGCGAGGACGCCGCTCCAGCCGAGCATCAGGTAGAGCACGATCGAGACGCGGTCCCAGCGGCCGGGCATCAGGATCTTGATGGCGATGCCGGTGAGCGCGACCGTCCAGATCAGGGCGAGCAGCGTCCAGGCGACGGGGCCGGAGCCGACCAGCGCCACCACCGGCGTGTAGGTGCCGGCGATCATCAGGTAGATGAAGGCATGGTCGAAACGGCGCAGGATCCACTTGCGCGGACCCACCGGCCACATGTTGTAGGCGGCGGATGCGCCGAGCATCGCCAGCAACGCGGTGGCGTAGACCAGCAGAGAGGCCCGTTCGATCCACCCGAGATGGTTGAGGGCCGCCGTCACGACCAAGCAGATCGCGCCGAGAAACCCGAGGGCGATGCCTGCGATATGGACTACACCGTCCGCCCGCAATTCACTGGGCGTGTAGTTCCATGTCAGCGCAAGCGGGCGTCCGTCCTCGGCCAGAAACATCCTCTGCTCCTGTGTTGGCGAGGTATTTAATTCTATAGAGCGCCGAGTCGTTCCATCGCCGGACTACCGAGGGCACGGTCTTCCACCGAAATTGTTGCGGCGACGACTGGAACCCACCTTTTGCGCCTCGGGGTAAGCCGATTTCTATGCTGCGGCGCAGTCGGCCAAGGCTCCCTCGAGCCTTCCCCCCGAGCATCGAACCCCATCGCGACGGTTTCATGAACCTGCCTCGGTCGCGAGGCAGGTTTCGCGCCAAACCGGTCGCAGGGCGCAGAGCCGGCTCAGGCGCCGCGGCCGGCGAGCGCCTCCAGCCCGATCGGCACCTCCGCCCCCGTAGGCGCGGCGGCGGCCGGCACACCGCGAGCGAGGCGAGCATGGACGGTCGCCATGATCAGCACCGCCATGGCGAAGACCTGATGCGCGAGCCCGGCCCAGAGCGGCACATGCAGCAGGAGGGTCGCGATGCCGAGACCCATCTGTGCCGTTGCCAGCGCTGCCACGCCCATCGCCCGGCCCGCCGCGGCGCTGCCGGACGCCGTACGGGCGGCCTGGATCGCGTGGGCGATAGCCACCACCACGACGAGATAGGCGAAGAGGCGGTGGTTGAACTGCACCAAGGCGAGGTTGTCGATGAAGTTCTCGATGAAGGGCACTTTGTCGAACAGCACTCGGGCCGGCGGCACGAGAACGCCGTCCATGTCCGGCCACGTGTTGTAGAGGAGGCCCGCCTTCGAGCCGGCCACGAGCCCGCCGAGCCAGATCTGAACCAGCACCAGGGCCGGCAACAGGCAGGCGACGACCCGTACCGGTTCGGGCGCCGGAGCGAGGGCCCGAGGGCGGGTGCCGGCGGCGAGCCAGACGAGGCCGGCGAGGATCAGGCTCGCGGTGGTGAGGTGGAGGGCGAGCTTGAGCGGCGCCACCGCCGTCATGCCGGGCTGGAGGCCCGAGGCCACCATGATCCAGCCGATCGCGCCCTGAAGCCCGCCGAGCAGGCCGAGGCCGAGGAGGCCGGTGAGAAGGCGGCGCCCGAGCATGCCGCGGGCCCAGAACCACGCAAACGGCAGGAAGAATACGAGGCCGACGATCCGCCCGAGCAGGCGATGCCCCCATTCCCACCAGTAGAGCGTCTTGAAGCCGTCGAGCCCGATGCCCTGGTTGAGGATGCGGTACTGCGGCGTGTCGCGGTACTTGTCGAACTCCACCGCCCAGTCGGCGGCGTCGAGCGGCGGGACCACGCCGGTCACCGGCCGCCACTCGGTGATCGAGAGGCCGGAGCCGGTGAGCCGCGTCGCGCCGCCGACGGCGACCATCGCCACGACGAGCACGGCGAGCAGATAGAGCCACGCGCGCACCGCGCCGTGCCCGGGGCGGTAGGAGGCCGCCGGGACGGCGTCGAAGCGGTCGAGGGTCGGATGGGTCGACAGTCTCATGGTCTCGCGCGTCAGGTCCGGCAGCCGGGAACGTTCGGGGTGGCTTACGGGAAGCGGGACCCCACGCGCAACGCGGCCTATGGCGCAGGCAGGGGAATCGCGCGAGGCGATCCCCCCTTCTTCATGCCGGCCTCAGACGCCGGCGCCCGCCTCCGCGGGCTTAGGCTTCCGCTCCGCGCGACGCTCCTCGCGTCGCGCGGAGCCGCAATCCGCGGCTTCGCGCAATTGCCCCATGACGCAGGCTTGCCGCGTTGCAGGGCGCGAGCAGGACCGGTACGACCCGTTCCGGCGCCCGCCGGGCGCTCACCCACGAATGCGAGAGATCCAGGCCCATGCGCCGCCGCACGCGCACCCTGCTCGGAACCTTCGGTATCCTGGCCTTCGTGATCGTCTACGCGCCGCTTGCCATGGCGCTCGCCGACAGCCGCATCTCGGAAACCCATCCGGCGGTGCAGACGGTGATCTATTCGATCCTCGGCATCGCCTGGATCTTCCCGCTGATGCCGCTGATCCGCTGGATGGACCGGCCGGACAATTAGCGCATCGTTCCGAACGGTGGCCGCCGGCTTTCGGACACGGTTGAACGCCAGCGGCCCCTTTTTTCGCCGCACTCCCTGGCGAGAAGGCGGGACGTCCTACGCTCAAGGTTCGTCTCCGAAGGTCGCCCGCCGCCCATGCGCCCCTCCTTGCGCCGTCCCGCGCTTTCGTTCCGTCCGCACCTCCTCGCCGCCTCGCTGATGCTCGCCGCGCCGATGGCCGCCGAAACCGCGGCCGCGCAGGGCACGCCGCGCTCGATGGCGGAATGCGAGCGGCTGAAGAACGACCTCGCCTACAACCAGTGTCTCGCCATGTTCGGCCCGCCCGCCCGGAACGTCGCGAGCGGCGGCTATGTCAGTGGCAACGACGCATCCAGCACCTCCTCGGTCGCCTCGACCGCGACGATCCCCGGCATCCCCTCGATCGAGGAGCCCGATATCGAGCCGGCACGGCGCCGGGGGCGGCGCTCCGGCCGCCGCGGCCGGGCCAGCGCCAGCTTCGATGTCGGCAGCGCCGATGCCGGCGCAGGGGAGTCGGAGGGCGGCTCGTCGCGCTCGCGCCGTCGGCGCCGCTGAGGCGGCCTCCGCTCACGCCACGTTGAGCCGCCGCCCGCGGTTCCAGGCCAGGAACGGCACGCCGGAAAGAAGACTGGCCAGCGCCGCGTCGCTCTGGTGCAGCCCGTTCACCGAGACCCGCGGCAGGGCGTGGCCATGGTCCGCGTGCCCTGCGAACAGATGGCCCGGCCGGGTCGTCACCGCGGTGGCAAAGCCGAGTCTTTTTGCCGTTTCAAATTCCCGCCTCCCGGCGGAAGTCGGATCGCCGACGGGATAGGACAGGTGGCGCACGGGGCGATCCAGCTCCGCCTCGATCCGCGCGCGGCTCTCGGCCATTTCCCGCTCCGCGAAGGCGGCGTCGTGCTTGGCGAGCATCGGGTGCGAGAGCGTGTGCGCGCCGATGCAGACGGCCGGGTCGCGGGCGAGATCGCGCAGTTCCCCCCAGCTCAGGCAGAGTTCGCGGGCGAGTCCGCCCGGCTCGAACCCGGCCTCGCGGCATAACCGGGCAATCTCGTCGAGCAGGACCGGCTCCGGGCCGGCGCGCAGGGTGCGATAGACCGTCTCGAAGGCGGCCGTCTTCTCCGCATCCGTGCGGGCCGGCAGGACGAGGCCGGAGCCGAGCCGCACCGCGTCGAGCCGGGCCACGGCCCGCTCCAGTTCGAGCCACCACAGCCGTCCGCGCCCCTCGGCGAAGTCACTCGTCACGAACAGCGTCCACGGCGCCCCGTGCCGCGCCAGCACGGGGCGGGCGTGCTCGACATTGTCGCGGTAGCCGTCGTCGAAGGTCAGCACCGCGAAGGGTTTTCCGCTTTCCGGGGCCGCGAGCCGCCCGGGGACGTGGTCGAGGCCGATGAGTTCGAAGCCGCGTGCGGCCAGCAGCGCCAGCGTCCGCTCCAGGAAGGCGGGGGTGATCGACAAGAGGGCGTTCGGGGTAAAACCCGGCACCGGCTCAGGGCGAACATGGTGGAAGGTGAGGATCACGCCGCGCCCGCGGGCAGCGGGGGCGAGCCAGCGGTCGGCGCCCGTGGCGGTGATTGCCCGAAAGCCGGCGCGGAACAGGCGGTGTCGGGTGCGGGGCGAAAGCATGGCCCGTCTCGGCTCGAAGCACCGGGCGGCCCCGGCATCGCCTTAAGCCTAGCGACGGACGCGAAAAGCTTTCGTTACCCATCCCCGCAGATCGGCCGTCCGCATCAACCGAGGCTTGAGGACGAACCCGGCAGGATCGCCCGGAGGCGGTTGTGCGTGGCTGCCCGTCCTGGCCGTGACGGGCGCCCGCAAGGGGAGATGTGGGAATGGCGGCTCTCGCCGAAGATCTGGGGCGCCCCGTGCGGGCGGGGCTGCGGGGCCATGGCGGCCTCACCGCGGAGGTGTTCTCCGATCTCGCCGCGGTCGAGGGGCTGTGGCGGGGGCTGGAGGCCGACCCGGCCGTCCTGATGACGCCCTACCAGCGCTTCGACTGGGTGGCGGCCTATCTCGGCGCCGGGATCGATGCCGGCGAGGCAACGCGTATCCTCGTGCTCCGCGACGCGCATGGACGCGCGCGGGTGCTGATCCCGCTCACGGTCGGGCGCCGCGGTCCGTTGCGGGTCGCGCGGGTGGTCGGCGACCGGCACGCTAACTTCCACATGCCGCTCTTCGCCTCCCGCGAGGCGGCGGCGATGCCGGCCGAGGATCTGACCGAGGCGCTGATCCGGGCCGGCCGCGCGGCGGGCATCGACGCCTTCGCGCTCCGCAACCAGCCGCGCGTCTGGGACGGCACCCCGAACCCGTTGGCCGGAGGCGGCTTGCCAGCGCCAAGCGACGCTTACGGCATGCTGCTCGGCCCCGACGCCGAGGCCACCCTGCGCCGGGTGTTCAGCGGCGACACCCGCAAGAAGCTGCGGGCCAAGGAGCGCAAGCTCGTGGAATTTTTAGGCGCCGTTGAGCACCGCGTCGCCGAGACGCCGGAGGCGGCCGCCGAGATCCAGGCGGCGTTCTACGCGCAGAAGGCCGCGCGCTTCGCCGATCTCGGCATCGCCGACCCTTATGCGGAGGCCGGCATCCGCCGTTTCATCGCTGCCGCGACGGCCCCGGACGCGGATGGCGGCGCGGCGATCGAGGTTCACGCCCTGGTGGCGAGCGAGAGCGGTCGCATCCTGGCGACCTTCGGCGGCGCGGTGGACGGCGCCCGCTTCTGCGGGATGTGGACGTCGTTCGACACCGACCCCGAACTCGGCCGGTTCAGCCCCGGCGAGATCCTGCTGCACCGGCTCGTCGGCCATCAGGCCGCGCGGGGCCGCCGGGCGCTCGACCTCGGCGTCGGCGAGGCGGGCTACAAGGCCAAGACCTGCGACGAGACCATCGAACTCGTGGAGCAGACCGTGCCGGTGAGCCCGGCGAGCCATGGGCTCGTGCTCGCCTCGCGGCTCGCGGTGCGGCTCAAGCATCGGATCAAGCGCTCGCCGCGGCTCTGGGCGGCGGCCCAGAGCCTGCGTCGGCGGCTGCGACGCTGAGCGTCTCTCACAAAACTCCCGCCGCGCTATCAGCGCCCGAACGAGAACGGTCAGAGACCGGGAGTTTTGTGAGGCCCTGAGCCGAGACGGCTCAGAAGCCGCGGTTGGCGATGGTGGGCAGCGACGGCTGCGTGTAGGCGCGGTTCACGTCCCGGCGGGTCTGGGTGCCGTTGGTGTCGGAGGAGTGCCGGTAATTGCTGGTCTCGAAGGCCGAGGCCAGGCCGGGACCGCCCGAATCGGTGCTGTTGCAGGCCGACAGCCCGCAGGCGAGGAGTGCGGCGGCGAGGACGAGCAGCGTGGAGCGCATCGGGACTTCCTGTCGAAGGCGGGTCAGCCCCGCGGGTCGTAACGGCAGGCGTGCCGCGCCCCGCCGCCCCTCGGCAAGGAAAAAGTCGCGGCGCGGGAGCGTTGCTGTGCGATCCCGCGCCACCTGTGACCTATTCGGCGTGACTACTCGGCCGCGGCCTTGAGGTAGCGGACCGGGTCGTAGTTGAGGATCGGCCCGAGCCAGCGCTCGACCTCGCTCACATCCATGCCCTTGCGCAGGGCGTAGTCCTCGACCTGATCCCGCTCCACCTTGGCGACCCCGAAGTAATGCGCGTCGGGATGGGCGAGGTAGAGGCCCGAGACCGACGAGCCCGGCCACATGGCGTAGGACTCGGTGAGCTTCACGCCGATGCGGCTCTCCGCCTTGAGCAGATCGAACAACTGCACCTTTTCCGTATGGTCGGGCTGGGCCGGGTAGCCCGGCGCGGGCCGGATGCCGTCGTACTTTTCCGAGACCAGCTCTTCGGGGGCGTAAGCCTCGTCCGGCGCATAGCCCCAAAACTCCTTGCGGACGCGCTCGTGCATCCGCTCGGCGAAGGCTTCGGCGATGCGGTCGGCGAGCGCCTTCACGAGGATCGAGCGGTAATCGTCGTTGGCCCGCTCGAAGCGCTCGGCGATGCGCACCTCCTCCAGGCCGGCCGTGACCACGAAGGCACCGACATAGTCCGCGATGCCGGTCTCGGCCGGCGCCACGAAGTCGGAGATGCAGGTGTTGGCGCGCCCGTCACGCTTCGAGAGCTGCTGGCGCAGGCCGTGGAACGTCGCGAGCGTCTCCTGCCGGCTCTCGCCGGTGAAGAGCCGGATGTCGTCGCCGACGCTGTTGGCCGGCCAGAAGCCGATCACCGCCTTCGGGTTGAACCAGCGCTCCTCCACGATCTGCTTGAGCATCACCTGCGCGTCCTCGAACAGCGCACGCGCCGCCGGGCCCTGCTCGGGATCGTCGAGGATCGCGGGGTAGCGGCCCTTGAACTCGTAGGTCTGCAGGAACGGCGTCCAGTCGATGTAGGGGACGAGGTCCGCCACCTCGTAGGAACCGTAGACGCGGGTGCCGGTGAAGCTGGGCTTGGCCGGCTTGTAGGCCGACCAATCCACCTTGAAGGCGTTCGCCCGCGCCTTGGCGAGCGGCAGGCGCTGCTTGTCGGCCTCCGAGCGGCGGTGCGCATCGGCCACCTTGGCGTATTCGGCGCGCACCTTCTCCACGGTGGCCCCGCGGGTCTCCTTCGAGATCAGGCTCGACACCACGCCGACCGCACGGCTCGCATCGGTGACGTAGACCGCCTGACCCTTGGCGTAGGCCGGGTGGATCTTCACCGCGGTGTGGACGCGGCTGGTGGTGGCGCCGCCGATCAGCAGCGGCATCTCCATGCCCTCGCGCTCCATCTCGGCGGCGACATGCACCATCTCGTCGAGCGAGGGGGTGATGAGGCCCGACAGGCCGACGATGTCGACGTTCTCGCGCTTGGCCGTCTCGAGGATCTTGGCTGCCGGCACCATCACGCCGAGATCGATGATCTCGTAGTTGTTGCAGGCCAGAACCACGCCGACGATGTTCTTGCCGATGTCGTGGACGTCGCCCTTCACGGTGGCCATCAGCACCTTGCCGGCGGCCTGGCGCTTGCCGTCGCCGCCATTGGCCCGCTTCTCCTCTTCCATGAAGGGTTCGAGATAGGCCACCGCCTGCTTCATCACGCGGGCGGACTTCACCACCTGCGGCAGGAACATCTTGCCCGAGCCGAACAGGTCGCCGACCACGTTCATGCCGGCCATCAGCGGGCCTTCGATGACGTGGAGCGGACGCGCGGCCTCTTTGCGCGCCTCCTCGGTGTCGGAGACGATGTACTCGGTGATGCCGTTGACCAGCGCGTGCTCGATGCGCTTGGCGACGGGCGCCTCACGCCACGTCAGGTCGGCGGTCTTGGCCTGGGCCGAGGCGCCGGTCTTGAAGCGCTCGGCGGCCTCCAACAGGCGCTCGGTCGAGTCCTCGCGGCGGTTGAGGACCACGTCCTCGCAGAGTTCGCGGAGTTCGGCCGGGATCTCGTCGTAGACGGCCAGCTGGCCGGCATTGACGATGCCCATATCCATGCCGGCCTTGATGCAGTGGAACAGGAACACCGCGTGCATCGCCTCGCGCACCGGCTCGTTGCCGCGGAAGGCGAAGGACAGGTTCGAGACGCCGCCGGAGATATGGGCGTGGGGCAGGGTCTCGCGGATCGTGCGGGTCGCCTCGATGAAGGCGACGCCGTAGGGGTTGTGCTCCTCAATACCCGTGGCCACCGCGAAGATGTTCGGGTCGAAGATGATGTCTTCGGGCGGGAAGCCGACCTGCTCGGTCAGGATCTTGTAGGCCTTGGTGCAGATCTCGACCTTGCGCTCGTAGGAATCGGCCTGGCCCTGCTCGTCGAAGGCCATGACGACGACCGCCGCGCCGTAGGAGCGGCAGATCTTGGCAGCCTCGATGAACTTCGCCTCGCCCTCCTTCATGGAGATCGAGTTCACGATCGGCTTGCCCTGGATGCACTTCAGCCCGGCCTCGATCACCTCGAACTTCGAGGAATCGACCATCACCGGCACGCGGGCGATGTCGGGCTCGGCGGCGACGAGGTTGAGGAACTCGACCATCGCCTTCTCGCTGTCGAGCAGGCCCTCATCCATGTTGACGTCGATGACCTGGGCGCCGGCCGCGACCTGATCGCGGGCGACGTCGAGCGCGGCCGCGTAATCGTTGTTGGTGATGAGCTTGCGGAATTTGGCCGAGCCGGTGACGTTGGTGCGCTCGCCTACGTTCACGAAGGGGATCTCCTTCGTCAGCACGAAGGGCTCGAGGCCCGACAGGCGCATCAGGCGCGGGATCTCGGGGATCTCGCGCGGCTTCTTGTCGGCGACAGCCTCGGCAATGGCGCGGATGTGGTCGGGCGTCGTGCCGCAGCAGCCGCCGACCATGTTGACGAGGCCCGAGGCGGCGAACTCGCCGACAAGCTTGCCCATGGCCTCCGGGCTCTCGTCGTAGAGACCGAACTCGTTGGGCAGGCCGGCATTCGGATAGGCGCAGACCAGCGTGTCGCAGATGCGCGACAGCTCGGCGATGTGGCCGCGCATTTCCTTGGCGCCGAGCGCGCAGTTGAGGCCGAAGGTGAGCGGGCTCGAATGGCGCAGCGAATTCCAGAACGCGGCCGGCGTCTGGCCCGAGAGGGTGCGGCCGGAGAGATCGGTGATGGTGCCGGAGATCTGGATCGGCAGGCGGATGCCGGTCTCGTCGAACACCTGCCACGCGGCGGCGATCGCCGCCTTGGCGTTGAGCGTGTCGAAGATCGTCTCGATCAGGATCAGTTCGGCGCCACCGTCGATCAGGCCGCGCACCTGCTCGACATAGGCCTGCTTCACCCCATCGAACGTGACGGCGCGGTAGCCGGGATTGTTCACATCCGGCGAGATCGACAGCGTGCGGTTGGTCGGGCCGATGGCACCGGCGACGAAGCGGCGGCGGCCGTCCTGTTCTTCCGCGAGCTTGGCGGCCTCACGGGCGAGGCGGGCGCCCTCGGCGTTCAGCTCGTGGATGATCGATTCCATGCCGTAATCGGCCTGGGCGATCGTGGTGCCGGAAAACGTGTTCGTCTCGCAGACGTCGGCGCCGGCGAGGAAGTAGTCGAGGTGGATCTGCCGGATCGCGTCGGGCTGCGTCAGGATCAGGAGGTCGTTGTTGCCCTTCTGATCGTGGCTGTGATCCTTGAAGCGCTCACCCCGGAAATCCTCTTCCGTGTATTTGAGCCGCTGGATCACCGTGCCCATCGCCCCGTCGAGGACGAGGATCTTTTCCGACGCGCGCTGGCGCAGGGCGCGCTCGATCTCGGTGCCGTCGACGGGGGGGAAAGCGGTCATGTCGGACGATCCTGGGATGTTCCGGGACGGCGATGGCCGAAAGTGTCGGCCGCATCAACCCACCTCAGCTTGAGGTGCCGGAGCGAAGCGGAGGCCTCGGAGGCCTCCAGAAAACGCGATCGCTCCCAGCCCCATCCTTCGCTGCGACCGCGGCGCGGTCGCAGTTCGGGATGAGGTTCAGGAGCGCGGTGACGAGGGGTCAGGCCGCCTTGGCTTCCGGCTTCGCCGCCGGCTTGGCCGGCGCCTGGGAGCGCAGGCCGAGAAGGTGGCAGATGGCGTAGACGAGGTCGGAGCGGTTCATCGAGTAGAAGTGGAAGTCCTCCACGCCCTCGTCGACGAGGTCGAGCACCTGCTCGGCGGCGACCGCGGCGGCGACGAGACGGCGGGTCTCGACGTCGTTCTCCAGACCCTCGAACCGGGCGGCAAGCCAGTACGGCACCGAGGCGCCGGTGCGGCGGGCGAAGTTGGCTGCCTGCTTGAAGTTCTGCACCGGCAGGATGCCGGGGATGATCGGGATGTCGATGCCGGCCGCGCGCACCTTGTCGCGGTAGCGCAGGTAGATCTCGTTATCGAAGAAGAACTGGGTGATCGCCTGATCGGCGCCGGCATCGACCTTGGCCTTCAGGGCCTCGATGTCGGCATCGAGCGAGGCGGCCTCGGGGTGCTTCTCCGGATAGGCCGAGACCGAGACCTTGAAGTCGCCGATCCGCTTGATGCCGGCGACGAGGTCGCAGGTCTGCGCGTAGCCGCCGGGATGGGGCCGGTAGCTGTGGCCGACGCCCTCGGCCGGGTCGCCGCGCAGGGCCACGATGTGGCGCACGCCCGCGTCCCAGTAGGACTGCACCACCCCGTCGATCTCTTCCTTCGTCGCATCGACGCAGGTGAGGTGGGCGGCGGGCTTGAGGCTCGTCTCGCGCACCATGCGCGCCACGGTGTTGTGGGTACGCTCGCGGGTGGAGCCGCCGGCACCGTAGGTGACCGAGACGAATTTCGGCTGGAGCGGCGCGAGGCGCTCGATCGAGGACCAGAGGATCTTCTCCATCTCCTCGGTCTTCGGCGGGAAGAACTCGATCGAGACCCGGATCGGGCGGAAGCCGTCGCGGCTGGCGCGGTGTTGGGAGGCGTTGGGCATCTCTTCGTCCCTTCTCCTGGACGTCTGTCGTGGTGTCGGTCGTCGATGGAAGTCGGCTTGAACCGTGAGGCTCGGACCGTGAAGCTTGGATCTTGAGGCTCAGGCCACGGCGCGCTCCGGGGCGCGGGCCGGGGCATGTTCCGGGGTCTGCGCCTCGATTGCGGCGGCGGTGTCGTGCGCGAGCCAGAGGGTGACGGTGAGCGGGTGCTCGATGCCATCCTCGGGCGCGAGATCGCGGCTCTCGACATCGCCCAGGCCCGCCTGGACGAGCCAGCCCGTGATCTGCTCCGCACCGAAGCCGAGACGGCGATGGGCTTGGCTTTCGCGCAACTGCTCCAGAGTATGGGGCGCGAAATCGACCACGAGCAGCCGCCCGCCCGGCGCGACGAGGCGGGCCGCCTCGCGCAGCGCCCGGGCCGGATCGTCGAGGTAGTGCAGCACCTGATGCAGCACCACGAGATCGAAGCCGCCGCGGCCGAAGGGCGGCGCGTGGAGGTCGCCCTGGCGCAGATCGACCCGCGACAGGCCCATCCGCTCCAGATTGGCCCGGGCGACCGAGAGCATGGCATGGCTCGAATCGAGCCCGGTGGCGCGACCGGCCAGAGGGGCCAGCAGGCCGAGCATCTTGCCGGTGCCGGTGCCGAGATCGATCACGTGGCGGATCGGCCGGTCTCCGAGCGCGTCGAGCACCGCCGCCTCGACGGCAGCCTCGGGCACGTGCAGGGAACGCAGGCCGTCCCATTTGGGGGCGAGCCGGGCGAAGAAGGTCTGCGCCGCCTCGGCCCGTTGGGTGCGCACCGAATCGAGCCGGGCGCGATCCTCGGAGAGCGGCGGCGCGGCACGCTCCAGCGCCGCGATCAGGGGCTCGACGAAGCCGATGGCGGCCTCGCGCAGGCGGAAGAACGCCCAGGCACCCTCGCGGTGGCGCTCGATCAGGCCGGATTCGACGAGGAGCTTGAGATGACGCGAGATGCGCGGCTGCGATTGACCGAGGATGTCGGTCAGGTCGGAGACCGACAACTCGCCCTCGGCTAGCAGCGCCAGGATGCGCAGGCGCGTTTCCTCCGCCGCCGCCCGCAACACGGCAAGCGCCTCGGCGAAGGGCACCGGGGCTGTGGTCGCGCTGTTCGTTGGGCCGCTCTCGCTAGACATAAAGATATCTTTATGTGCGTAACGAGCCGGTGGCAAGAGGTTTCGCTGACGACCCGACCCCTTCGTCAGCGGCGGGCCGCTACTGATAGGCTTGCTTGAGGTCGAGGGTGCAGCGCACGCCAACCTCGTCGTAGCCTTCCGCGAGCCAGACCTTGGCGGCGGCGCGACCCTTGTCGCGCAGGCGCTCGATCATCCCCCAGCGGGCATCGGTGCGCGAGGAGGCGGCGAAGCCGTCGAGCGAGTCGGTCCCGTCGATGCGGTGGAGGAAGACACGCTCGAGCCCCGGAACCTGCCCCTGCCCGCCCTCGTCGATCAGGCCGTGCACGAAGTCGATGGAGCGCAGCTCCCGCATCAGGTTGGCGTTGAAGGTGATCTCGTTGAGCCGGTCCTGGATGTCGCTGGCCGAACGCGGCGTCTCGCGGCGCTCCACGGGGTTGATCTGCACCAGCAGGATGTCGCGGGTGCTCGCTTCGTGCAGCGGGTACAGGGCCGGATTGCCGAGATAGCCGCCGTCCCAATAGGGCACGCCGTCGATCTCGACCGCCTGGAACACCGTCGGCAGGCAGGCCGAGGCCATCAGGTGATCGACCGTCAGGCTATCGCGCCCGAACACGGCGAGCTTGCCGGTCCAGACATTGGTCGCCGAGACGAACACCTTGGCGGTGTCGGCCGCGCGCAGGCGATCGAAATCGACGGTCTGCTCCAGCGCGTCGCGCAAGGGGTTGAAGTTGAACGGATTGGTCGCGTAGGGGCCGGGGTTGAGTGCCTTCACCCAGGCCTCGAAGAACGGGTTGCCCTTCCAGAACCGGAACAGGCCGTCGATCAGGCCCTTCTGCGAGGGGCGTAGGTCGGCATCCAGGCTCGCCTCGCGCCAGAACTTCTCCAGGGCCGCGCGGGCCCCGTCGGGACCGCCCGCGAGCCAGCCGTCCACGAGGACGACGGCGTTCATCGCGCCCGCGCTCGCACCCGTGACGGCCTCGAAGGCGACGCGCCCGTCCTCGATCAGCGCGTCGAGCACGCCCCAGGTGAAGGCCCCGTGCGAACCGCCACCCTGGAGCGCGAGGGAGACCGCCTTCTCCGCCCGCGGCCCAGCCAGGCCGCGGAAATTCTCGCCCGGCCGGGTGGAATCGGCGATGGGGTCCGGAACGGCCGTGGCCGGGTTGTGGGCGTCGTCGCGCGTTCCGGTCCGCGCCCGGGTGTCCAAGGGCGCCGAGACGTCGCGCCGAGACCCGTCTTCAGGGCCGGACCCGTGTTGGGACTCGTCGCGCAGTGCTTGCGGTGCCGCGCCATCGCTGGCCTGAGGTTCGGGGCTCGTCGTGTCCATCTTGCCTCGCGTCGTTTATTGCGGCGCACCTTCAAATGGTGCAAAGCAGCAAGTGTGCCCGTGCGGTTCTTTGACCCGCGGGCAGGCGAATGCAAGATATGATAAGGCGCTTTCGCCTGTCGGCATCCTTGCATCTGCATGGCATACGCTCGACATCCCGATCCGGATGCGACATGGAAGCGGCCTTGGCGATCGAGGCGCGCCGCGCATCCGTTCGCGCGGTCGCGGCGGCAGGTCGCGGATCGCGCCGGTTTCGGTTAGGATCGCCCCTGCGCCTGCGGGACGCCCCCGGCCGGCACGCGCGGACAACAGTTTGACCCGCGAAGGCACGATGGAAGTCATGGAAGCTCCCGACGCCCTGGCAAACCCGATCGACTCCCGCAGCCCCAGCATGACGGGGCCGGAGATCGCCGGGCCGGCACCGCGCCACCGCACCGTCGGCGTGCAGATCGGCAGCGGCGAAGGGGCCGTCACCGTCGGCGGCGGCGCCCCGATCGTCGTGCAGTCGATGACCAACACCGACACGGCCGACATCGACGGCACCGTGGCCCAGGTCGCCCAGCTCGCCCGCGCCGGCTCGGAGCTGGTGCGCATCACCGTCGATCGCGACGAGGCGGCGGCCGCCGTGCCGAAGATCCGCGAGCGGCTCGACCGCATCGGCGTGCACGTGCCGCTGATAGGCGACTTCCACTACATCGGTCACAAGCTCCTCTCCGACCACCCGGCCTGCGCCGAGGCGCTGGCCAAGTACCGGATCAATCCGGGCAATGTCGGCTTCAAGGAGAAGAAGGACACCCAGTTCTCGACCATCGTCGAGCAGGCGGTCCGCTACGGCAAGACCGTTCGCATCGGCGCGAACTGGGGCTCGCTCGATGGCGAACTCCTCACCCACCTGATGGACGAGAACGCCAAGCTGCCCCGCCCCATCGATGCCCGTGCGGTCATGCGCGAGGCGATGGTGCAGTCGGCGCTGACCTCCGCCGACCGGGCGGTGGCGCTCGGCCTGCCCAAGGACCGCATCATCCTCTCGGCCAAGGTCTCGGCGGTGCAGGATCTGATCGCGGTCTACCGCGAAGTGGCGCGCCGTTCCGACTACGCGATCCATCTCGGCCTGACCGAGGCCGGCATGGGCTCGAAGGGCATCGTCGCCGCCTCCGCCGCCATCGGCGTGCTGCTGCAAGAGGGCATCGGCGACACGATCCGCTACTCGCTGACGCCCGAGCCCGGCGGCGACCGGACCGTGGAAGTGAAGGCCGCGCAGGAACTCCTGCAGACCATGGGCTTCCGCACCTTCGTGCCGCTCGTGGCGGCCTGCCCCGGCTGCGGCCGGACGACCTCGACCACGTTCCAAGAACTCGCCCGCGACATCCAGAACTGGATCTCCACCTCCATGCCGGAGTGGAAGAAGTCCTATCCGGGCGTGGAAGGCCTCAACGTCGCGGTGATGGGCTGCATCGTGAACGGTCCCGGCGAATCGAAGCATGCCGATATCGGCATCTCGCTGCCCGGCACCGGCGAGAGCCCGAGCGCCCCGGTCTTCATCGACGGCAAGAAGGCGATGACCCTGCGCGGCGCCACGCTCGCCAAGGACTTCGAGACGATCGTGGTCGATTACATCGAGCGCCGCTTCGGCCAGGGCAAGCGCGACGCCGCCGAGTGAGCCCCTCGGGTGGGCCGGCTCCCGAAACCTTCGCGGTGAGGGAAGCGGCCCGCCCGTCGTTGTCCGAGACGGCCCGCCCTGTCGGCGGACCGCTCACGCTGCCCTCCGCCCCGCCTCGCGCCCGCCGTGCTCTCCGGTTCGCGCCTCGCGAACCGCACGCGGGTGGTTTCCTGTGCCGCGAGACGGCGTGCGGTGGTATGGCCGCCTCAGGGGCGCCGCGGTGACCGGCGCGCATCGATCCGCATCTCCGACGCATTCCCTTCATGCGACTCCGGCACACCCGGCCGGACGACGCGCGAGCCCAGGCACGCCTGCCCGATGACCCAGCCCGCCAGCCCCCATACCGCCGGATCCACCCTGCCGGACGGCCCCGTCGCCGCGGTCGCGGGCGGGCCGGCGCCCGGCGAGGGAGGCCCGGTCGCGGCCTCGGCGGGCGCGGTCGACGCGTCTCCGGAGGAGGCGCACGGCCACGCCAAGACCGGCTTCTGGGCCCTCACGGTCGGCTCCGTCGGCGTCGTCTACGGCGATATCGGCACGAGCCCGCTCTACGCCTTCCGCGAGGCGCTCGCGCCTTCGCGCAGCGACGGTATCCTGTTGGCCGAGGAGGTGATCGGCACCGCCTCGCTCATCATCTGGGCGCTGCTCCTGATCGTGACGATCAAGTACGTCGCGATCCTGCTGCGCATGGACAATAACGGCGAGGGCGGCATCCTCTCGCTGATGGCCCAGGCCCGCCACGCGCTCGGCGGCTCCAAGATCGTGTTCATGCTGGGCCTGCTCGGCGCCTCGCTGTTCTACGGCGATTCCGTCATCACCCCGGCGATCTCGGTGCTCTCGGCGGTGGAGGGCCTGAAGCTCGTCACGCCCGCCTTCGAAGACTACGTGCTGCCGATCACGGTGGCGATCATCCTCGGCCTGTTCGCGGTGCAGAGCCACGGCACGGCGCGGGTCGCGACCTTCTTCGGGCCGGCCATGGTGGTGTGGTTCCTGGCCATGGCCGCCGCCGCCCTGCCGCACATCGCCGGCAATCCCGGCGTGCTGGCCGCCTTCAATCCCTGGTACGCCGTGCATTACCTCCTCGGCCACGGCACCGGCGCGCTGGTGGCGCTCGGCGCGGTGTTCCTAGCGGTCACCGGGGCGGAGGCCCTGTTCGCCGATCTCGGCCATTTCGGGCGCCGCCCGATCCAGGTGGCGTGGCTCGGCCTCGTCGCGCCCTGCCTCGTCCTGAACTATCTCGGCCAGACCGCCCTCGTGCTGGCCAAGCCCGAGACCACCGATCCGTTCTACCAGCTCGTGCCGGAATGGGGCCTGATCCCCATGGTGCTGCTGGCCACGCTCGCCACCGTCACCGCGAGCCAAGCGGTCATCACCGGCGCGTTCTCGCTGTCGCGGCAGGCGATCCAGCTCGGCATGCTGCCGCGCATGGAGATCCGCCACACCTCCGAGGCGCATTCGGGCCAGATCTACCTGCCGCAGATCAACACCCTGCTCGCTCTGGGCGTGGTGATCCTGGCGATCAGCTTCCGCTCCTCCTCGGCGCTCGCCTCCGCCTACGGCATCGCGGTGACGGGCACGATGCTGCTCACCGCCTCCATGGCCTACGTGGTGCTGTGGAAGGTCGTGCGCCTCTCGCCGCTGGTCTCGGCGGCGATCATCATGCCCTTCATCGTGCTCGAGTCGCTGTTCCTGCTCTCGAACCTGCTGAAGCTGCACGAGGGCGGCTACGTGCCCCTGATGCTCGCGGGCGGTCTGATGCTGATGATGTGGACCTGGGTGCGGGGCGTCACGATCCTGTTCAACAAGACCCGCAAGACCGACGTGCCGCTGGTCGAACTTGTCGGCATGCTGGAGAAGAGCACCTCCTACCAGCGGGTGAAGGGCACCGCGGTCTTCCTCACCAGCGATCCCGAGATCGCCCCGGCCGCGCTCCTGCACAACATGAAGCACAACAAGGTGATCCACGAGAAGAACGTGGTGCTCACCGTCGAGACCATGGACCGGCCCCGCGCCACTCAGAGCGAGCGCGTGCGCATCGAGCCCGTGGGCTTCGGCTTCTACCGGGTGGTGATGCGCTTCGGCTACATGGAGACGCCCAACATCCCGCGCACCCTGACGCTGCTCAAGCGCGAGGGCTTCAAGTTCGACATCATGTCGACCTCGTTCTTCCTGTCGCGCCGCTCGATCCGCCCGGCCGCCCATTCCGGCATGCCCCTCTGGCAGGACCGGATCTTCATCACGCTGGCCAAGAACGCCAACGACGCCACGGACTTCTTCCAGATCCCGACCGGCCGCGTCGTCGAGGTCGGCACGCAAGTAACCGTGTAGCATCGAGCCCCCGCCGCGCGGCGGGATCGCCAAACGGTCGTTTTCCTCAAAGACGACATCCGATGGTTGCGCTGAGATCCTGTGGCCGGCTCGCTACAGGACGGTCATTTGCGCGCGACTGTCTTGCGTGCCCGCGCGCCGTCTCTTACGGCTGAGCTTACGAAAAGTAAGCAACAACAACAGTTTAGCATAATTCCAAACAACAGACCGATCCCAGTCCGCGCGTCCCTGCGGAGGCTGTCGGCTGTTCTGGGCAGATGGGGTCAGGAGTATGGGGTCGGTTCGCACTCTCGTCGGCGTCCGCGCCCTGCGGACGATGGCGCTGACAGGCGCCTCGTTGATGGCCCTGACCCTCGCAGCTGCCGCGCAACAGGCGACGGCACGGCTGGAGGAACTGTCGGTCGAAGGCAGCGGCCGGGGCGCCGGCGCCACCGGCGGTCCGCCGGCCCAGCGCGGCGCCGACGGACGCGCGGCGCCCGAGGATCCGCGCGGCCCCGTCGCCGGCTACGTCGCCACCCGCTCGGTCACCGCGACCAAGACCAACACGCCCCTGATCGAGACGCCCCAGGCGATCACCGTGATCGGCCGCGAGCAGATCGAGGCGCAGGGCGCGCAGACGCTGACCCAGGCGACGCAGTACACCGCCGGCATCTATTCCGGCGTCTACGGCGCCGATGAGCGCGTCGATTTCTTCACCCTGCGCGGCTTCGTGGCGAGCGATTACGGGATCTACAAGGACGGCCTGCAACTGCTGAACTACGGCTTCGGCACGCTGAAGACTGAGACCTTCGGCCTGGAGCGCATCGAGGTGCTACGCGGCCCGGCCGCGGTGCTGTTCGGCGCCGGCAACCCCGGCGGCCTCGTCAACCAGGTCACCAAGCGCCCGACGCTCGCGCCCTTCGGCTATGTCGAGATCGCCGGCGGCTCGTTCGGGCAGGTCTACGGCGCCTTCGACGTCGGCGGCCCGGCCGACGATTCCGGCCACCTGTTCTACCGCCTCACCGGTATCGGCCGGCAGGGCGGCACCCAGGTCGAGGGCGCGGATTCCGACCGCGCCTATATCGCTCCGGCCTTCACGTGGCGGCCGGATGCCGGCACCACCTTCACGGTGCTGACGAGCTATCAGCGCGATTCCACGGCCGTGACCGCGAACTTCCTG
Organism: Methylorubrum sp. SL192; assembly: GCF_026672325.1. Lineage (NCBI taxonomy): Bacteria > Pseudomonadati > Pseudomonadota > Alphaproteobacteria > Hyphomicrobiales > Methylobacteriaceae > Methylorubrum > Methylorubrum sp. SL192. The sequence continues at coordinate 755,553 of NZ_JAPPQV010000003.1, read as the reverse complement.
CCCTATGCCGGCACCGTGCGCCCCAACGCGAGCGGCCTGCGCATCGACCGCTCCCTCAATGTGGGTGATCCGCGCATCAACAGCTTCCAGCGCGAGCAGGTCTTCGCCGGCTACGAGTTCGAACACGCGGTCGACGACGTGTGGACCGTGCGCCAGAACTTCCGCTACTCGTTCTCGGACGCGACGCAGAATTCGTATATCGGCCAGCTCGGATACGCCGACCTGCCGCAGACGCAGCTCGCCCGCTACCAGTTCCAGTACAGCGACAAGGTCAGCCTGTTCCAGGTCGACAACCAGGCCGAGGCCCGGTTCTCCGATGGGTTCGTTGCCCACGACGTACTGTTCGGTATCGATTACAAGAACTACTCGCTCTACGACAATCAGGCCTCGCTCTTCCCCGCGCCGAACCTGAGCATCATCAACCCGCTCTACGGGCAGATCGTCGGCCGGCCCCTGCCCTATCAGGTCGACGTCAACAGCTTCCGGCAGCTCGGCTTCTACGCCCAGGACCAGATCAAGCTCACCGACCGGCTGAGCCTGATCGGCGGCCTGCGCTACGACATCGCCAACAGCGACGTGCTCAGGAAGCTCGCGCCGGACACGAGCACGTCCCGTACCGATACGGCGCTCACCGGCCGCATCGCGCTGCTCTACAACTTCGATCCCGGTATCGCCCCCTACGTCGCCTACTCGACCTCGTTCCAGCCGCAGATCGGCGTCGATGCCATCACCGGAGGATCGCTCTCGCCGGATCGGGGCGAGCAGATCGAGGTCGGCCTGAAGATCGAGCCGGTCGGCGAGCGCTTCTCCCTCAACATCGCCGCCTTCGACCTCGTGCGCGACAACCCGCCCTTCCCGGTCATCGTCGGCTTCGGCAGCACCCAGCTCGGCACCGTGCGCTCGCGCGGCATCGAGGGGCAGTTCGTCGCCAGCCTCGCGGAAGGGCTGAACGTCGTCGCGGCGGTGACCCACTACGATCTCGAATACACCCGGGTCCGGGACGCCGCGCTCGGCGACCTCGTCGGCAAGACCCCGACCAACGTGCCGGAGACCTTCGCCTCGGTCTTTGCCGACTACACGATCCCCCTGGGCGACTGGCGCGGCTTCGGTTTCGGCGGCGGCGTGCGCTATGTCGGGCGTTCCTACGCCGACCAGCTCAACAATCTGAAAGTGCCGGACTACGTCCTGTTCGACGCGACCGTGCACTACAACTGGGAGCGCTGGCGCATGGCGATCACCGCCGCCAATCTCGGCGACCGCCGCTTCGTCACCTCGTGCCAGTCGGCCAATTCCTGCTTCTACGGCGAGGCCCGCCGCGTGCTGGCGAGCGTGAGCTATCGCTGGTGAGCCGCTGGCGCGGGCTTCCGTGCACGAATCGCCGCAGGACCCGTCCGCGGGCCCTGCGTCAGCTTGGAGGCGGCGGGCGGCCGGGCTATCTCGGGTTTGTCTAAGCGGATCGTGAGAATCCGTATCTCGAGGAACGCCCCACCGCCATGATCGTCCGCTCCCTCATCGCCGCCGCCCTGATCGGCGGCATGGCTCACCCTGCCGCCGCGCAGGACACCGCCCCGCCGCCTGCCGCGACCGCGCCGCAGGAGCCCTCGCAGAACCCCTCGCAAGAGCCTTCGCGGGAGGCCGCCCCGCCGCGGCCGATCCGCAACGCGCCGAGCCCGCGGGCGCTGGAATTCGCCGCCTACATCTTCTCGGCGGTCAATGTCTGCGGCTATCGGCTCAACGCGCCCGAATTCGAGGCGCTGCTCGCCAAGCAGAACACGCGGCCCGAGGACGTGAGCCCCCGCGGCCCCTTCGGCAACCGGGTGATCGGCATCTTCACCCTGATGTCCAACCAGATGAACCTCAACCGCGAACAGGCCTGCCTCGCGGTGGCCGGCGAGTACGGCCCCGAGGGGAACGTGGTGAAGAACGTCCTGCTGCCGCCGGGCTCCGGCGAGCCGGTCCCCGCGCCGGAAGGCAAGCCGGCGCAGCCGTAACCGCCCCCGCTGGCCGAGGGAGTGCCGCCGCAAAGTCGGCGGCTCCCCGTTCCCGCGAAATGCTGTAGAGGGACGGGCGATACCCGCGTCCGTCTCTCCCGCTGGCTCTGGCCCATGTCCGCAACCGATCCCGTGCTTCGCCCTCAGCCGCGCCCCGGCGTGCTCGCCATCGAGGCCTACGTGCCCGGCAAGAGCGCTGCGCCGGGCGTGGCGAAGATCCACAAGCTCTCCTCGAACGAGACGCCTTTGGGCCCGAGCCCGCACGCGATCGAGGCTTTGCGGGCCGAGGCCGCGACGCTCGCCCTCTATCCCGACGGCAGCGCGACCCGCCTGCGCACGGCGATCGGCGCGCGCTACGGCATCGATCCCGCCCGCATCGTCTGCGGTGCCGGCTCGGACGAGCTGCTGACGCTGCTGGCGATGGCCTTCGTCGGGCCGGGCGACGAGGGCATCTTCTGCGAGCACGGCTTCCTCGTGTACCGCATCGCGATCCTCACCGCGGGCGGCACGCCAGTGGTGGCGCCGGAAACGAACCTGACGGCGGATGTCGATGCCATCCTCGCCGCGGTCACGCCCCGCACCCGGATCGTCTATCTCGCCAACCCCAACAACCCGACCGGCACCTACCTGCCGTTCGAGGAGGTGCGCCGCCTGCATGCCGGCCTGCCCGGCAACGTGCTCCTCGTGCTCGACGGGGCCTATGCCGAGTACGTGCGCGCCAACGACTACACCGCCGGCCTCGAAATGGCGCTCGATGCCGCCAATGTCGTGATGACGCGCACCTTCTCGAAGATCCACGGGCTCGCGGCGCAGCGCATCGGCTGGATGGTCGGCTCCGAGACCGTGGTCGATGCGATCAACCGCATCCGCGGACCGTTCAACCTCTCGGCGGGCGGCATCGCGGCCGGGGCGGCGGCGATCGCCGACGAGGCCCACGTTGCCGCGGCGGTGGCCCACAACGACGAATGGCTTGCCTGGCTCACCCGCGAGGTCGAGGCGCTGGGGCTCACCGTGACGCCGAGCGTCGGCAACTTCCTGCTCGTCCACTTTTCGGACAAGCCCGGCCGCACGGCGGCGGAAGCGGATGCGCATCTGACACGCGCGGGCGTGATCGTGCGGCGCGTCTCCTCCTACGGCCTGCCCAACGCCCTGCGGGTGACCGTCGGCGGCGAGGAGGCCAATCGCGCCTTCGTGGATGCGCTGGCCGCTTTCCTGGGAGCCCAGCGTTCGTGACCGAGGGGGTGGAGCGCTTCGCCATCGTCGGGCTCGGCCTGATCGGCTCCTCGATCGCCCGCGGCGCCCGGACCTATGGGCTGGCGCGGGAGATCGTGGCGATCGACCGCGACGCGGGCGTGATCGGGCGCGTGAAAGCCCTGAATCTGGCGGACGAGGCGAGCACCGAAGCCTCGGCGGTGGCGGGCGCCGATCTCGTCATCCTCTGCGTGCCGGTGGGCGCCATCGGCGCGGTGGCGGCCGAGATCGCGCCGCATCTGAAGCCGGGCGCGGTGGTCTCGGATGTCGGCTCGGTCAAGGCCGCGGTGGTCGCGGCCGTCGCGCCGCATCTCTCCTCGGACAATCCGTTCGTTCCGGCGCATCCGGTGGCGGGCACCGAGTATTCCGGGCCGGATTCGGGCTTCGCCACCCTGTTCTCGAACCGCTGGTGCATCCTCACGCCACCGGAGGGGACGGATCCGGCGGCGGTCGAGCGGGTGCAGGGCCTGTGGCAGGGCTTGGGCGCCATCGTCGAGACCATGACGCCCGAGCACCACGACCTCGTGCTCGCCATCACCAGCCATGTGCCGCACCTGATCGCCTACAACATCGTCGGCACCGCGGCCGACCTCGAAGAGGTCACCCAGTCGGAGGTGATCAAGTTCTCCGCCGGCGGCTTTCGCGATTTCACCCGCATCGCCGCCTCCGACCCGACCATGTGGCGCGACATCTTCCTGACCAACCGCGACGCGGTGCTGGAAATGCTCGGACGCTTCAACGAGGATCTGTCCGCCCTGTCGCGGGCGATCCGCTGGGGTGACGGCGAGGCGCTGCACGAGCTGTTCACCCGCACCCGCACCATCCGCCGCGGCATCGTCGCCATGGGTCAGGAAACGGCCGAGCCGGATTTCGGCCGCGCCCGCAACGCGGCGGCGCCCGCGGCGAAGCAGAGCTGAAGGAAAGGGCGCCCGAGATGCGCACATTCGCCATCGTTGCCGTCGTCGAGGGGGCGGCGCCCGAGCTGTTCGAGTGGCTCGCCTTCCACCGGGCGGTCGGCGTGCGCCACTTCGTGATCTACGACAACGGACTCGACGGTGAGGCTGCGGCGTTCCTGAAGGCGCAGGCGGCGATCGGCGTCACCACCCTGCCCTGCCCGACCCGGGTCGACCGCACCCCGCTTTTTGCGGCCTACGACCATTTCCTCGCGTCATGGGCGCGGCTGTTCCGCTTCGCCGCCTTCCTCGGCACCGATGAATTCCTGGTGCCGGCGCCCGGCCGTTCGATCGAGGACTGGATCGCCCGCATCCCGCCGCATGCCGGCGCGGTGGTGGTCAACCGGCGCGTCTTCGACACCGCGGCGCCGGAGGGTCCTGCCTCCGGGCTCGTCCTGCGCCGTTTCCCTCGCTCTCTCGCGCAGGCCGACCACGCGGAGAACCGCGTCGTCACATCGATCTACCGGCAGGGCGCCATCACCACGATCGCCGACCCGCACATGACGGAACTCGTGCGGGGCGAGCGGCTGATGAGCGATTTCGGCCCCGCCGAGCCGGACCCGCAGCGGCCCGGCGCGATCCTCGCCGTGCGGCACGGGGAGATCCGGCTCAACCACTATCCCCGTCCCGTTCCGGGCGCGCCGCCCCCCGAAACGCGCGCGGAGACGGAGCCGTGCACCCGGACGGCCAGCTGGGTGCCGCCGACCCTGGACGAGATGCGCCATCTCCTGGCTTACGTGGAGAGTGTCGCGCCGGCCGAGGCCGCGCGGCTGCGCGCACGCAGCGCCGCCGTGCCCGAGCTGGCGCAGCCGGTCGCGCCGCGGGAGCATCGCCTGTGGCGGCTGCGCCATCTGCACAGGCCGCGAGTGGAAGCCGCTGGGCGCTTCGTCCGGCGCAAGATTTTTGGGGCGCCGCGCCCCTGGTAGGCGAGGGTCGGAGCGGTCTGTATCGGGCGCCCAGATCAGGCCGCGATGCGGATCGTCGAGGTGATCTCGTCCACGTCGCTCGACAGGCGGCCGTCGGCCTCTCGCGTCACCAAGCCGAGTTCCGTCAGCGCCACCACATCCTCGTGCACGCGTCGGACATCCCGCCCGAGCGATCGGGCGAGGGCACGGATGCCGCTCTCGGGTGAGCGCCGGAGGTGACGCAGGAGTTCGTAGCGTTTGGGCGTCAGAACTGCGCACAGGGCCGCCCAATCCCGGAACAGGATGCGGTCGCTCGCCGGAGCCGGCTGATCGTCCTGCGCGGCTTTCCAAGCCTTCGCCACGTCCGCCGCAGCCTCGCGCAGGGACCGGCCGACCTCGATCTCAGTCTTTGCCATGGTCCCTTCTCCAGCTCTCGACGGCTGCGACGAAGTCGTCGAGCAAACGATCGACACCCAAGAAGTGATACGGCGTTTCTGCGCCGCCATCGTGCCGGTGGTCGCCCTTGCCGCGTTCGTTGTCGAAGCCGATCACCCGCACCCCGTCCACGATGTAGACGAGGCGGTACTTGAAGCGGTGCGCTGACGGCGGAACCGGCTCAGGCACACGCCACACCACCAGTTCCGCGAAATCCCGGTCGCCGAAAATCACGCGACGGCGTATGACGAGCGCCGCCTTCATGTTGGCATGTTATGACAACAGCCCTGGCTGTCAAGCACCGGGCGGCACCCGCTCAGTACAGGGCCGGCAGCACCACGTTCGGCACGGCGAGCGGGCCAAGCATCAGGCGTCCGTCGCCCAGGCGGAGCGTCGGCAGGGGCTTGAGGCCGTTGGGGCTGTCGGCCGCCTGCACCTCGCCGGCGGCGCTCTCGCGCTTGCGCAGGCCGCCGAGGAACTGGCCGACGAGGTTGCCGATCAACGCGCCCTTGTCCGAGCCGTAGCGCTGGCCCATCACCTGCCCGACCAGGGCTTCGAGCCCGAGCGCGCGGATCTCAAAGCGTCCCTCGGGGCGATGCGCCTCGTCGAGGCCGACTTCGCCCTTGGCCTGAAGGCGGCGCTCGCCCTTGGCGATCGACAGGCGGGTCACGTCGAGGCGGCCATCGGCCTGACGCCATTTCTCCAGTTCTCGCGCCACCGTGCCGGTGCGCAGCACCGTGGCCCGCTCGATGGTCGTGTCGAGATCGACATCGGCCGGGTCGCCGCTGCCGCTCAGGGCGTCGAGCTGCGGCACGGCGGCCTTGGCGAGGCGCAGGCTGATGTCGATGGCGCCGTCGCTCTCGAAGCGTCCGGGGGTCGGCCGGGCGTGGAGTTCGAGGTGCTGGACGGCGAAGTCCACCGGGCCCGGATCGGGGGATTGCACCGTGCCCTTGGGGCCATCGACGACGACAGAGGCGCGGCTGAAGCCGTTCGAGGCGGCGTGGAAGCTCGCTTCGAGAGACGTCCAGGTCACGTCGGCGGTCAGATCGCCCTGCTCGACACGGAAGGGGCCGGCGACTTCGAGAACGGCGTGGCGCGGATCATAGACCTGCACCACGGCGGTGGTCGGCCCGAGGGTGAAATTGCCGTCGGAGCGGGCGAAGCGGACCGAGCCGCAGCGCAGTTCGAGACGGAAGGGATAGCCGGTGATCGAGCGGTCGGCGCAGGTCCATTGCCGGCCGGCCTGCGCTTCACGGGCGAGCCACGCATCCATCTCGCTCTCGGCCTTGCCGCGGATGAAGAACCACGCGGCGGTCCAGGCGACGACGAGGATGGCAAGCAGGATGTAGGGAAGGAACAGGCCGATTCGCCGCCGCCGGGGGGCGATCCGCCGGGAATGGGATCGAGTGTCTGCGCCATCGGCCTCGTTCCTGCGCGGCCCGGCAGGAGAGGCCGGACGCCCCGTGTTTGGAGACCGGGGCTGTCCAAGGCAAGGGCCCTGCCCTCCCGCTGGCTTTCACAGGCCAGCGAGTGGACACCGGCCGGGCACGGGATCAGGCGTTCCCCTGCTCCGTGTCGGCGGCGAGGTCGAGCACGACGGCGCGACGCTCGGTCTCCCCCTCGGCGAGGCGGTGGACGTGCATTTCCGTCGCGCCTTCCTGGCGGGCGCGGGCCAGCCAGTTGCGGTGCAGGCGCTCGCGCGGCCCCTTGCCGGTCGCGGCGATGGACACAGCCTGGGCAATGCCGGCTTCGTCCCGCCGCACGGCGATGACCACCGCCTCATCGACCTCAGCGAGGTCGGGCTCGGCAAGTTCGTGGACGCCGACGACGTAGCGGCGGCCGGACCGCCCGCGCCACGCGCTCAAAGCGGGGGCGGCAACGCCGCGCAGGCCCGCCATGGTTCGGAGACGCTCCTCGCGCACATCCGCTCTCCGGGATCGATCGTCCTTCAGATCGCGGAGCGCGACCGACCAGGACAGGGCTCGTTTGTTCGCCATTTGTTCTGTTCTACAGCGCTCGTCCGATCGCCGTCAAGGCGCTGGTTCGGAACGGTTTCCGGGGTCAGGATAAGGTGGGGATCGCCGCTTGGTTCCACAAGCGACGGGGTCGCCCGGCGTCCCGATTCGGTCGAACGATCTTGGTCCCGCCGCACAGCATTCTTAAAGCACGAGTCTGGCAGGGTGACCGGGCGCGATGCCTGCCGTACAAGCGGAGCGGTGTGCTGCGCTTAGGGTCGAAGCGCCGGTTTTCGGACGGATCGACGTGACGCGGCGAGGAACAGCCTTGGGGCAGGGAATGGGTGTGGCGAGGAACAGGCCGGGGGTTCGGATCGCGCGGCTCGCGCTCGCCGCCGGCCTCGCGCTGAATCTCGGTGCCTGCTTTCGTCCCCTCTACGGGCCGACGGCGTCGGGCGAGTCGATGCAGGGTCTGCTCGCCGCGATCCAAGTCGATGACGTCAACATGGCGCAGGATCAGGAGCGCCTCGGGCACTACCTACGCAGCGAGCTGATCTTCGATCTCGACGGCTCTGGCCAGGCTGCCGTGCCCAAGCGCTACCGGCTGAAGATGCAGGGCTCCGAGCAGGTCCAGACGCCGATCGTCTCCTCGACCACGGCGCGGGCGGAAGCGGGCACCATCGTCGGCACGGTGAAGTTCTCGCTGGAGAGCCTGGACGGGCGCCGCGTCCTCACCGAGGGCGTCGCGACCGGCACCGCGACCTACGATCGCTCGATCCAGCGTTTCGCCTCGTTGCGCGCCGCGCGCGACGCCGAGATCCGCCTCGCCAAGGTGCTCGCCGAACAGATCAAGACCCGGATCGCCTCCGTCCTCACCGTCAAGACGAACCCCTGACGGGCGTGGCATGACGGCGGTCAAAGCCGGCGATGTCGAGGGGCTGGTCCGGCGCGGCCCCGATCCGCGCATTGCGGTGGTTCTGGTCTACGGGCCGGATGTCGGCCTCGTCGCCGACCGGGCGATGCGGCTGGTCCGGGGGATGGTCGCCGACCCCGACGACCCCTTTGCGCTGATCAGGATCGACGGCGACACCCTCGCCTCCGATCCGGGCCGCTTGGTCGACGAGGCCGGCACCGTCGGCCTGTTCGGCGGCAGCCGCACGATTTGGGTCCGCTCCGGCAGCCGCAATTACGCGCCGGCCGTCGATGCGGTGCTGAAGGCGCCCACCGAAGGCGCCCGCATCGTTGTGGAGGCGGGCGACCTCGCCCGCTCCGCCCCCCTGCGCACGCTCTGCGAGGGATCGCCCAAGGCGCTCGCCCTGCCCTGCTACCCCGACGACGAGCGCACGCTCGCCGATCTGATCGAGCGCACGCTGCAGGAGGACGGGCTGCGCATCGACCGCGACGCCCGCGACCTGCTGACGGGCAGCCTCGGCAGCGACCGCCGCGCCAGCCTGTCCGAGATCGGTAAGCTTGCCCTCTACGCCCGCGGCCAGGGCAGCGTCGGCGTGGACGACGTCGAGGCGATCGTCAGCGATGTCGGAGCGAGCGTCCTCAACGCGCTGATCGACGCGGCCTTCGCCGGCCGCGCCAGCGAGGCCGAGCGCGAGTATCGCCGCTTCCGCCACGAGGGGATGGACCCCTCGGCGATGCTCGGCGCCGGGTTGCGCCACGCCCTCACGCTGCTCTCCCTACGCCTCGACAATCCGCGCGGCAGCGCGAGCCAGATCGTCGCCAATTGGCGCGGCCTGCATTTCCGCCGCAAGGCGCTGGCCGAAACCCAGCTCGCCCGCTGGTCGGCACCGGGGCTGCAACAGGCCGTGGCGTGGCTCCAGGACGCGGTGCTCGCCTGCCGCCGCTCGGAGCCGGACCTCGCCCATGCTCAGGCGCAGGGCGTGTTCCTGCGGATCGCCATCGAGGCCGCGCGGCGGCGCGCCTGAGGGCGGCACTGGGCTCTTCTCAGCCCCTGGCGCTCGCTTCGTGAGAGCGGCGGAGAGTGCCTCACAAAACTCCCGATCTCTGACCGTTCTCGTTCTGGCGATGACATCGCAGCGGGCGTTTTGTGAGAGACACTTAGCCCCTCAGGCTCCACCGAGCTTGCGGCAGAGCGCGTCGCGCTCCTCGGCGCTAGTGTAGCGGATGCGGATCTCGCCCTCCCCGCTCGCCTTAGCCTTCACCGCCACGCTGTAGCCGAGCGCTCGGCCGAGCACGTCCTCCAGCGAGCGAAGGGCGGCGTCGCCCTCGGCGGAGCGGCGCGGACGGCCGGGGCGCGGCGTGTCGTCCTGCGGGGCCTCTGCCGCGGCCAGCGCCTCGACCTCACGCACCGACAGCCCCTCGGCCACGATCCGGCGGGCCACCGCCTCCGGGTCGCGAACGGAGAGAAGCGCGCGGGCATGGCCGGCGGTGATCTCGCTGGCGATCACCCGGTCCTGAATCGCAGGAGGAAGCTGGAGTAGGCGAAGGGTGTTGGCGAGATGGCTGCGGCTCTTGCCGAGCAGGTCGGCCAGCTCGGCCTGGGTATATTTGAACTCGCCCATCAGCCGCTCGTAGCCCGACGCCTCCTCGATGGCGTTCAGGTCGGCCCGCTGGACGTTCTCGAGGATCGCGTATTCGAGCGAGGTGCGGTCGTCGATCTCGACCACCACCACCGGCACCTCGTTGAGGCCCGCCCGCTGGGCCGCGCGCCAGCGCCGCTCGCCGGCGACGATCTCGAAGGTGCCGGGTACACCCGAGAGCGCACGCACGACGATCGGCTGGATCACGCCGCGCTGGCGGATCGAGGCCGCCAGCTCGTCGAGCTCCGGCTCCGAGAAGCGGCGGCGCGGGTTGCGCGGGTTCGGGCGCAGGAACTCCACCGCCACCTTGCGCTGCGCATGTCCGGCGGTGCGGGCCGCCTCCTCCGGCGCGTCGTCGGAAAAGTCGCCGATCAGCGCCGCAAGGCCGCGGCCGAGCCGCGGGCGCGCCGTATCATCCGCCATTGCCACGATCGAAACTCCAAACTTTCAAAAGACTTAGGCGGCTGCGGCGGGCGGGGGCGCCCGGCCCTCGCGTTGGATCACTTCGGAAGCGAGCCGCAGATAGGCCTGCGAGCCGGCGCATTTGAGATCGTAGAGCAGCACCGGCTTGCCGTGCGAGGGCGCTTCCGAGACGCGCACGTTGCGCGGGATCATCGTCTCGTAGACCTTGTCGCCCATGAAGCCGCGGACATCGGCGACCACCTGGGTCGAGAGGTTGTTGCGCGGGTCGTACATGGTCAGCACGACGCCTTGGATCTGAAGCTTGGGGTTCAGCGCGCCGCGAACCTGCTCGACGGTGCGCAGCAACTGGCTCAGCCCTTCGAGGGCGAAGAACTCGCATTGCAGCGGCACCATCACCGCGTCGGCGGCCGCGAGGGCATTGATGGTGAGCAGGTTGAGCGAGGGCGGGCAGTCGATCAGCACGTAGCTGATCGGTTCGATCTCTTCCGGCATCGTGAGGTCGCGCAGGATGTTGCGCAGGCGGTGGGCCCGGTCGGAGGCGCTCGCCAGTTCGAGTTCGAGGCCGAGCAAGTCCATCGTCGAGGGGGCGACCGAGAGGCGCGGCACCGCAGTCGGCGTGATGGCGTCCACCAGCGGGGCCTCGCCGGCCATGACATGATAGGTCGAGACCTTGCGGCGACGGCGATCGATGCCGAGACCGGTGGAGGCGTTGCCCTGCGGGTCGAGGTCGATCACCAGAACCTGCTCGCCGATCGCGGCCAGCGCCGTGCCGAGATTGATCGCCGTCGTGGTTTTGCCGACACCGCCCTTCTGGTTGGCGAGCGCGAGCACGCGCAGCGGTTTGGGGTGAGCAGGAGCAACCTGCGCCGGTGAGGCCGTGGATGAGTCGGTCATGGGTCCACGCGGGAAAGCGACGTGACGCGCACGATCCGTGCCTGCGAGTCGGTGCGGCTCGGAATCAGGTCGCGGGTGAATGTCCACTCATCCTCGGCCTCGGTCAATTCCGTGGCTGCATCACGTCCCTTCGGAAACAGCCCGATGGTGCCGCTTGTCAACAAAGGTTCGGTCCAGGCGAGCAGTTGCGAGAGCGGGGCGAGGGCCCGGGCGCAAACGATCTCAGTGTCGGTGAGGCTGCCGATCACCGCTTCGATGCGCGCATTGTGGACTGTTACCGGTGCGCCGGTGAGGCGCGCGGTCTCGGAGAGGAAGGCGCATTTGCGCGCGTTGCTCTCGACCAGGCGGACATGGAAGCCCGGCCGTTCCTTGCCGGCTATGGCGAGGATGAGACCGGGGATTCCAGCGCCCGAGCCGAGGTCGAGCCAGCGGGTCGCTTCGGGGGCAATGCTGAGAAGCTGGAGGGCGTCGGCGATGTGCCGGTGCCAGACCTCCTTCAGCGTTGCGGGGCCGACGAGGTTTTTGACGGTCTGCCAGCGGGTGAGCTGTGCAACGTAGAGATCAAGAGACGCAGCTGTTTCACGTGAAACATGATGCTCGCTGAGGACGCGTGTGCGCAGATCAGTGCTCATTCTGCCGTCCTCGGGTCGGGGCAGGCCGGCTTTCTCATGCCGAGGCCTGAACCCGGCCCCGGCGGGCGTGGGCGGCGAGTAGGGTCAGGGCGGCCGGTGTCACGCCCTCGATGCGCGCGGCCTGCCCCAAAGTGGTCGGGCGAACGCCGTCGAGCTTCACCCGCATCTCGTTGGAAAGGCCGGCGATGGCGCCGTAATCGAGGGAGGTCGGCAGGCGCACCGCCTCGTCGCGGCGGAAGGCCGTGATGTCGGCCTGTTGCCGATTGAGATAGACGGCGTAGGTCGCGTCCGTCCGGAGGCGCTCTGCGACACGTGGCGGCACCGCTGCCAGTTCGGGCCAGACCGCCGCGAGCCGCTCCCAGCCGATTTCCGGATAGGACAGAATCTGGAAGGCGCTGCGGCGCAGCCCGTCATGGTTGAGGGCAAGGCCGTGCTGGGCCGCCTCATTCGGGGTGAGGCTCAGGGTATCGAGCCGGGTGCGTGCCTCGGACAAAGCTGCCTGCGAAGTCGCGAAATGCGCGGCCCGAACCGAGCCGACACAGCCGAGAGCCGCACCGCGGGGCGTGAGGCGCTCGTCGGCATTGTCGACGCGCAGGCTCAGGCGGTACTCCGAGCGCGAGGTGAACATGCGGTATGGCTCGCTCACCCCGTGGGTGACGAGGTCATCGATCATCACGCCGAGATAGGATTCGGCCCGGTCGAAGATCGCGAGATCGGAGCCGCCCGCCAGCCGGGCCGCGTTGAGGCCGGCCACAAGCCCCTGCCCTGCCGCCTCCTCGTATCCGGTGGTGCCGTTGATCTGGCCCGCCAGGAACAGGCCGGGCAGACGCTTGGTCTGGAGCGTCGCGTCGAGTTCGCGGGAATCGACGTAATCGTACTCGATGGCGTAGCCGGGGCGCAGGATGCGGGTCCGCTCCAGCCCGGGGATGGCGGCGATGATGCCGGCCTGAACCTCTTCGGGAAGCGCGGTCGAGATCCCGTTCGGGTAGACGGTCGGATCGTCGAGCCCCTCCGGCTCAAGGAAGATCTGGTGGCCCTCGCGGTCGCCGAAGCGCACGACCTTGTCCTCGATCGAGGGACAATAGCGCGGGCCGCGGCTGCTGATGCCGCCGGAATACATTGGTGAGCGGTGGAGGTTGGCCCGGATCAGGTCGTGCACCGCCTGGGTCGTGCGGGTGATGCCGCAGGCGATCTGCGGCGTGGTGATCCGCTCGGTCAGGGTCGAGAACGGCACGGGCTCGGCGTCTGCGTGCTGCATCTCCAGCGCGGCCCAATCGATCGTGCGTCCATCGATACGCGGCGGCGTGCCAGTCTTCAGGCGGCCGAGGCGGAAGCCGTGCCGGTCGAGCGTGCGCGCCAGCCCCACGGCAGGCTCTTCGCCGACGCGGCCGGCGGGAATCTGCCGCTCGCCGATATGGATGAGGCCGCGCAGGAAGGTGCCCGTGGTGATGACGACAGCCGCCGCGGTGAGTGCGCGCCCGTCCGTAAGCGTCACGCCCGCCACACGGCCTGAATGCACGGTCAGGTCGTCGGCCTCGCCCTCGATCACGGTGAGTTCCGGGGTCTCTGCGACCGCCGCCTGCATGGCTCGGGCGTAGAGCGCCCGGTCGGCCTGGGTGCGCGGGCCGCGCACGGCCGGGCCCTTGCGGCGATTGAGCAGGCGAAACTGAATGCCGGCGGCGTCCGCGACACGGCCCATCAGCCCGTCGAGGGCGTCCACCTCGCGCACGAGATGGCCCTTGCCGAGGCCGCCGATGGCCGGGTTGCACGACATCGCACCGATGGTGGCCGCCCGGTGCGTCACCAAAGCGGTGCGGGCGCCGACGCGCGCGGCTGCCGCGGCCGCCTCGACGCCGGCATGGCCGCCGCCGACGACGATGACGTCGTAACTGTGAGAATGGGCGTGCATGACCCGTGCTTATGCGCGCGCCATCAGCGAGGTCAACGCAGACCCGCTTCATCGCCTGATTTGGCGAGGGCTCGGAGCCTTCGGCCCTGCCCGCTTTTCCGGTCTTGATCCTGCAAAACGCTGCGGTTGCTGCTCAGGCCTGATGGCCGGCAAAGAGCTTTGCGCGGTTCAGGTCAGGCGGCGGACCGGGATGGCTCCGAGGCGGTCGAGGCAAGGGAGGGGCGTATCTGGAGGTCGATGCGGAAGGCCGAGGATGTCGCCTCTTCGATCACTTCCAGGGACCACGTGTCCCCCAGGGTCAACCGATGGCCCGATTCCTTGAGCAGCGAACCGGCATAGTGGACGGCTGCGCGCAGGGCCGCGTCCAGATCGACGCATTCGACCCCGTCGTCATCCACGATGCCGAGGCCGTCGTGCACGTTGAAGAAGTACCTTGGCATGTCGCATTCGGTCATTGAGCCTAAAGACAAGCAATGATGCCTGATGGCTCAACGCGAATAAAGACTCTGCTCGACATTTTTTTGAGCATTTTATGTTCATATGGCGCGATGACAATCTATGCACCTCCATAAACTGGTCTATGTCTCTCACGATTGGAATAATATGTTACAGCACTTAAGAAAAATAGTTCGCCGCGTATCGCCGGCAATAAAGTTGCGCAAAATCAAGATATGCGGGGACGAGCATTCAGTCCGTCGGTCGGGATAGGGGGCGGTTCTCGCAGATCAGCCCGATTCCCCGGTGAGAGGTGAGCAAAAATCGTTCAGGCCCTTCCGTATCGCGCAGCCTTCCGGCATCGACCCATCGATGAACGCAGCGGATCTCAGCTTCACCTCGTCCGACTTCCTGCGGCTTCTGGAAGGTCTCGGCCTCACCGGTAGCTGGGGCTGGACGCTTGCAACGGGGGACCAAGTTTGGTCGCCCGGCCTCTTCCGCCTGCTCGGGCTTGAGGTCGGCGAGGTCACACCGAGTTATGAACGGCTGATCCAGTTCGTACATCCGGAGGACCAGGACCGGCTCGAGCGAGCGGATGACGTCAGACGTGACGGTTTGCTCGGCACGCACACGGTCCGTGTGCTGCGCCCCGATGGGGCCCTGCGGATCCTGAACCTTCAGGGCACCGTCTATCACACGCCCGAAGGCCGCCCGCGCGCGGCGGCCGGCATCGTGCTGGATGTGACGGATCGTGAGCAGATGGCGGCGGCGTTGCGCATGGAGCGCCGTCGCCAATGGACTCTGTTCGAGGTGCTGCAATCCTGGTCCAATGCCGCGCTCTATGTCGGCGGGCAGCGGACGGCGTCGCCCGAGATCCTCAGCCTGACCGGTGTGAGCGCGGAGGTGTTCAGGGCCGATTGCGACCGGATCGTCGCCCCGGACGACCGCGCCCGCATGCGGGCCCACATTCAGGCCATGATCGCCGAGGGGAAGTCGTTTGAGGTCTCGAAGCGCCTGCTGTTGGCGGATGGCGACCAGGGCGCGTTCCGCTTTCTCTACACCCCTGTTCGCGACGCAGCGGGGCGCACCGAGACCTGGGCGACCTACGCCTCTCGGCTCGGTGGCCCAAAGGCGCCTGTCATTGATCCGGTGCGCCGAGGGCTGGTGCAGGGCATCGACGGCAGCCATTTGCGGGCGGCGAGGGCGCTGCTCGGCTGGTCGATGCAGGATCTGGCTCAGGCAGGCGGGCTGTCCTTCGCCACCGTCCGCCGCCTCGAAGAGAATGCCGGCGGGCGTCGTGCCCACAGCCATGAGAGGGCGGTCGCCGCGCTTCAGAAGGGCGGGATCGGCTTCCAGATCGTCGAGGGCAACAGGATCGCGCTGTTCCGGCGCTAACCCCTGTCGGTCCCTTATTTGCCGATGCAGAAGCCGGCGAAGAGGCGGTCCAGCATCTCCTCGACGCCGACATGCCCCCCGACCTCGCCCAGCGCCCGGACGGCGAGCCGGAGATCCTCCGCCACCAGTTCCGGCGGGAAACCGGCCGCTGCGGTGGCGACACGGTCGAGATGAGCCGCGGCCCGGGACAAAGCCTCTCGATGACGCTCACGGGTGACGAGGGCATCGCCCTGACTGAGGGCGGTTTGGGCTGCGGCCTGGATGGCATCCAGCAGCGCGTCGAGTCCGACCCCCGTGACGGCGGAGATGGCGAGGCCGCCCTCCCCCGGCACCTCCAGCGCGAGGTCGGTTTTCGTGCGAACGAGAAGGACGGGGACGTCCGCAAACCGCCGGGCGTCAGCCTTGCCGTCCGCCGGCACGAGATGGAGCACGAGGTCGGCGCTGCGGATCCGGCTTTGCGTGCGCTTGACGCCCTCCGCCTCGATCGCATCCGCCGTCTCGCGCAGGCCCGCGGTATCGACCAGCACGACCGGCAACCCACCGAGATCGCAGCGCACCTCGATGGCATCGCGGGTCGTGCCGGGAATGTCGGAAACGATGGCCGCGTCGCGCCCGCTCAGCGCATTGAGCAGGGTCGATTTTCCGGCGTTGGGCGCGCCCGCCAGCACGACGCAGAACCCCTCGCGCAGGCGCTCGCCCCGGCGCCCGTCGGCCAGTGCGGCTCGGATCGCATCGCGCAAGGCGGTGGCGCGGCCGGACAGGGCGGCATCGAGGCCGTCCTCATCGACATCGCCTTCATCGGCAAAATCGAGGGCCGCCTCCGCTCCGGCGAGCAGATCGATGCCGGTCTCGCGCCATGCGGCGACCTGGCGGCCGAGGGCACCGTCGAGCTGACGCAGGGCCTGGACACGCTGCGCTTCGGTCTCGGCGTCGATGAGGTCGGCGATCCCTTCCGCCTCGGTGAGGTCGATGCGGCCGTTGAGGAAGGCGCGGCGGCTGAACGCCCCGGCTTCCGCCGGCCGGCAACCCGGCACGCCTGCGAGCGCCCGCAGCACGGCGGACCGCACGGCGAGGCCCCCATGCAGGTGCAGCTCGGCCATGTCCTCGCCGGTGGCGGTGGCAGGCCCCGGCAGCCATGCCACGAGAGCCTGATCGAGGATATCGCGGGAGTCAGGGTCACGCAGGCGGCGCAGGGAGAGACGGCGCGGCTCCGGGCGCCCGCCGGCCAGATGGTCGAGCGCCAGCCCCGCCGCCGGCCCGCTGATGCGCACCACCGTCACCGCCGCCCGGCCGAAGCCGCTCGCCGGGGCGAAGATGGTGTCGTCGCGGTCGGGAAGGGGTGGGGACATGACGGTAGAGGCTATCCCGCCGCCGAGCCCGATTCCTCCTGTAGGGAGGAAGGACGCGGCAGCTGCGAGACCTGTTTTATGCGAGAGGCCGGTCAGACCACCAGATTGACGATCCGCCCCGGCACGACGATGACCTTGCGCGGGGCCCGGCCTTCGAGGGCGCGCTGCACCGGTTCCAGGGCGAGCGTCGCCGCCTCGACGGCCTTGGCGTCCGCGTCGCGCGGAACGGTCACGTCCGCCCGCTTCTTGCCGTTGATCTGGACCGGAAGAGTGATCTCATCCTCGACCAGCAGCGCCTGATCGGCCACCGGCCAAGCCGTCTCCGCGACGAGCCCCTGCCCGCCCAGCACGCGCCAGGATTCCTCGGCGAGATGCGGCATCATCGGTGCGATGAGCTGCACGAGGATGCGGGCCGCCTCGCCCGCCGCGGCCTTCGAGGCAGCTGCGCGCAGGCCCTCGTCGAGGGCATTGGCCAGGGTGTAGATGTGGGCCACGCAGCGGTTGAAGCGCAGGCGCTCGATATCCTCGCCGACGGCAGCGAGCGCTTTGTGGGCGGCCTTGCGCAGGGGAGCATCGACGGTGCCGCCAGGCCCGTTCGCGGCGGTCGCGCCGTGGACGAGGCGCCAGACGCGCTGCACGAAGCGGGCCGCACCCTGCACGCCCTCTTCGGTCCAGATCACGTCGCGCTCGGGCGGCGAGTCGGAGAGCATGAACCAGCGCGCGGTATCAGCGCCGTAGCTGGCGATGATGTCGTCGGGGTCGACGACGTTCTTCTTCGACTTCGACATCTTCTCGGTCGGGCCGATCTCGATCGGCTCGCCGGTTTTCACGTGAAATGCCTTGCGCGCGCCGTCCTGCGTCTCGAAGCGAATCTCGGCGGGCGGCGTCCAGGCGCCGGCCGCATCCTTGTAGGTCTCGTGGACGACCATGCCCTGCGTGAACAGGCCGGCGAACGGCTCGGACACGCCGGACCAGCCCGTCGCCTGCATCGCCCGCATGAAGAAGCGCGAGTAGAGCAGGTGCAGGATCGCGTGCTCGACGCCGCCGATATATTGGTCCACGGCCAGCCAGTGATCGACCGTCTTACGGTCGGTCGGGGCGTCGGCGAGCCAGGGCGCCGTGAAGCGGGCGTAATACCAGGACGAATCGACGAAGGTGTCCATGGTGTCGGTCTCGCGCCGCGCCGCCGCGCCGCAGCGCGGACACGGCACGTGACGCCACGCTTGGTCTCGCTCCAGCGGATTGCCGGGCTGGTCGAACGAGACCTCGTCCGGCAGCTTCACCGGCAGGTCTTCCACCGGCACCGGCACGGGGCCACAGGCCTCGCAGTGGATGATCGGGATCGGGCAACCCCAGTAGCGCTGGCGCGACACGCCCCAATCGCGAAGGCGGAACCGAGTCTTTCTCTGACCAACGCCTTTATCTACACAGATGCGCTTTGCAGCCTCTATCGCTGTTTCTACGCCTATAACATAACTAGGAGCTCCAGGTATGGGATGACTATAGTAGTAATAATCAGTGGATTTTGTGCGTTCAAAGTTTTTAAAGATATTGATGTATTCGTCGGCCTTATCGCCCATTTTTTCAATATTACGTCTAAATACGTTGCTGTCGAGGTACGATCCAGACGATCCCTCAGTGTAAGCTGTTTTTGTTATCTTGAAAAAACAAATCTCATCAGTTTCACCATCTTCGCCGGTCAATTCTAAATACTGAACTGGATTCTTATCGAAGGCCGCGCCAAATTCATTAAGCATCTCATCATCTGGGTCATTAGCCCCTGCAGGACGGAATACTTCAATTAAGCCGAGCCCGTACTTGTTGGCGAAGTCGAGGTCGCGCTGGTCGTGGGCCGGGCAGCCGAACACGGCGCCGGTGCCGTACTCCATCAACACGAAGTTCGCGACGAAGACCGGCAGCTCCCAGGACGGATCGAGCGGGTGGCGCACCGTGAGTCCGGTGTCGAACCCGAGCTTCTCCGCCGTATCGATCGCCTCCTGCGCGGTGCCGATGCGGCGGCACTCCTCGGCGAAGGCTTGCAGCGCCGCGGCCTTCGGGCCGGATTCGGCCAGCGCCCGGGCGAGCGGGTGATCGACGGAGATCGCCAGGAACTTGGCGCCGAACAGCGTATCGGGGCGGGTGGTGTAGACCGTCACCTCGTCCGTGCCGGCGAAGGGCGCGGCGAGCGCGAAGCGCACCTCCAACCCCTCCGAGCGGCCGATCCAGTTGCGCTGCATCAGCCGGACCTTTTCCGGCCAGCGCTCCAGCCCGTCGAGGGCGTCGTGCAGATCCTGCGCGAAATCGGTGATCTTGAAGAACCACTGGGTCAGCTCGCGCTGCTCGACGAGCGCGCCCGAGCGCCAGCCGCGCCCGTCGATCACCTGCTCGTTGGCGAGCACGGTGTGATCGACCGGGTCCCAGTTCACCTTGGCCGTGCGGCGGGTGACGAGCCCCTTGCCCAGGAAGTCGAGGAACATGCGCTGCTGGTGCTTGTAGTAGCCGGGATCGCAGGTCGCGATCTCCCGGCTCCAGTCCAGCGACAGGCCCATGCTCTGGAGCTGCCCGCGCATGGTGGCGATGTTGGCGTAGGTCCACTCCCGCGGGTTGACCTTGCGCTCCATGGCGGCGTTCTCGGCCGGCAGGCCGAAGGCGTCCCAGCCCATCGGGTGCAGCACGTTGTGGCCCTTGGCGCGCTTGTAGCGCGCCACCACGTCGCCCATCGCGTAGTTGCGTACGTGGCCGATATGGATGCGCCCCGACGGGTAGGGGAACATCTCCAGCACGTAGTATTTCGGGCGGGGATCGTCGTTCTTCGTCTCGAACAGCTTGGCCGCGTCCCAGGCCTGCTGCCAGCGCGGCTCGGCGTCCTTGGCGTTGTAGCGCTCTTGGTGGCGCTCCTGCGCGGTCGGGGAGGGCTGTGCGGAATCGGTCATCGGGAGCGCCGGGATCAGCGGAAAAGGGAGTGGGCCGCACGCAACGGTGTCGCGGGGCCCGAAGCCCGGCACCTAGCATATCCGTGCGGTCAAGGGTCAACGCTCGGCGCGGTTCAGATCTGCTGATAGACTGCCACCACGCGATCGGAGCGGCGCCTGCGCGCGTTGGGCCTGGGCGTCGGTGGTGGGCGTATTAAACATCGGCGGGGCTTCTCCGTTCGAATCGGGAGAGGCCAGATATCGCCGGCGCGAGGGTGGGAAACACGCCGCGACCCTTGAAGTCGCGTCTGCGCCGCCGCAAGGAGGGCCCATGATGGATGAGAGCCAGACCCCGGATCAGATTTCGGATCAGACCCTGGACGCCAAGCCGCCGGTCGGCGAGGCCGATGTCGCCGCCGGGCTCACGGAGGTGCGCGCGAGCATCCGCCGGGCGGCCGAGGACAACGAGCGCGACCCGGCCAGCGTCCACCTCGTCGCGGTCTCGAAGACGGTGCCGGCCGAGGGCATCCTGCCAGCTTTGGAGGCCGGCCAGCGGATCTTCGGCGAGAACTACGTGCAGGAATCCAAGGCCAAGTGGCCGGCCCTGCGAGAGCGCTTTCCGGATGTCGAGTTGCACCTCGTCGGCCCGCTCCAGTCGAACAAGGCGCGCGAAGCGGTCGAGCTGTTCGACGTGATCCATTCCCTCGACCGGCTGTCGCTCGCCGCGGCGCTCGCCAAGGAGATCGAACGGAGCGGCCGGGCGCCCAAGCTCCTGATTCAGGTCAATACCGGCGACGAGACGCAGAAGGCGGGCGTCTCCCCCGATCAGGTCGATGTCCTGCTCTCAGAGTGCCGCGAGACCCACAATCTCGCGATCCACGGCCTGATGTGCATCCCGCCGGCCGAAGACCCGCCCTCCCCTCATTTCGCCTTGCTGGCCCGCATCGCCGAGCGCCACGGCCTGCCGATCCTGTCGATGGGCATGAGCGCGGATTTTCCGGCGGCGATTCAGATGGGCGCCACCCATGTCCGTGTCGGCACAGCCATCTTCGGCCGGCGGACGAAGCGGGCCTGAACGGCTGCCCGCAGCATAGATGAGCCGGTTAACGACCGATCATCGCCCGATCTTCATCCGCGTTCCCGGCCCGAGGCGGCGGAGCAGGCGCAGCAGGTCGGCGGGTTTCAGGGCGACGCAGCCTTCCGTCGGCCGGTAGCCGCTGCGGGCGATATGCAGGAAGATCGCTGAGCCCCGTCCCGGACGGATCGGACCGCGGTTGTAATCGAGGTCGATCACGAGGTCGTAGAGTCCATCGTCGCGCCAGAGCTGCTCGGCGCTCGCCGCCGTGCTCGGCAGCCGGATCGGCCGGTTGTAGCGGCGATCCTGGGGCGCGTCGCACCAGCCGTCGTCCCGTCGCGTCGCCCGTAGAGGGAGCGCGCTGACGGGGCGGACGGGGAAGCGGTCGGGCCGATAGAAGCCGCCGCGCAGGCGAAAGATGCCGCGCGGCGAGGCCCCGTCCCCTTCCCGCTTCTGCGTCGTGATGCCGGAACGTCCGAGGGCACAGGGAATCACGACCCCGCCCGCGATCAGCGTGCCGCGGGTCGGGTCGCCCGGCAGCGGGCGCACCCGCAGCAGGCCGAGGGCGCCGGGCGGCCTTCCCTGAGCTGAAGTCGCGGCCCCGGTCTGCTTTGCAACTTGAGCGCGGCGCATTGCCAGTTTGTCCCAGCTTGCTCCGAGCTTTGCTCGGCCTGACGTCATGTCGCGGCAGAGAAAGGTGGAACATGGCGAAAATTCTGCATAAGCGCGCAATCTGGATTTCCCGGCGCGCAAAACGAACTAGGTTTGTCGTCAGGCGGCACCGTATGGGTTCCGTCCGCGGCCAGCCAATGGGCCATATGCCTATTCGGATCGGCGTGCCGCGATGAAATCGTCTTGGCCGCCTGCGTGATCTCTGTGCGACGTCCAGGTGTCCGGAAAGCTTGTTGAGAGCCGCTGCGTCGATGTCCAACCCCTATTGCCTCCTCGTCTGTGACGACGACGACGCCCTGCGTGAGGCATTGACGGAACAGATCGACGCCTACGATGAATTCTCCGTCATCGGCGAGCCAACGGCGACCGGGGCGCTGAACCGCGTCACGCAGGAGCCGGTCGATCTCGTGGTGATGGATGTCGCGCTGCCGGACATGGACGGGCGCGAGGCGGTGCGGACCCTGCGCCGCAACGGCTATCGCGGCCCGATCATCATGCTGACCGCACAGGAATCCGACGACGACATGGTCGAGGGCCTGGAGGCGGGCGCCAACGATTACGTGGTCAAGCCGTTCAAGTTCGCCGTGCTGCTCGCCCGCATCCGGGTGCAGCTGCGCCAGCACGAGGCGAGCGAGGATGCGGTGTTCCGCATCGGCCCCTACACCTTCCGGCCCGGTGCCAAGCTGCTGGTCGGCGAGCGCGGCTCCAAGCTGAAGCTCACCGAGAAGGAGACGGCGATTCTGCGCTACCTCTACCGGGCGGGCCGCGAGGTGGTTGGGCGCGATACGCTGCTCGCCGAGGTCTGGGGCTACAACGCCCACGTCACCACCCACACCCTTGAAACGCATATCTACCGGCTGCGCCAGAAGATCGAGCCGAACCCGGCGGTCGCCGCGATCCTCGTCACCGAAGGCGGCGGCTACAAGCTGCTGCCCTGAGGACCGATCCGGCAGCGGTATCCACCGTCCCGCACAGCCTGCGGCCGGGCAGCGTATCGCGTCGCCTCGGCATCGGTTAAGCTTGCGCCCGGACCGTCAAGCATCGTCCCGAAAGGTGGTCGCCGGCTTTCGGAAGCGAGGCGATGCAAAAGGCGTAGCGTATCGCGGCCAAGGGGCGGAGAGGCGTTGGGGCTCGACGACGACATCGCGATCCTCGCCGCGGCCCCCGTGTTCGAGCTGTTCGGGCGCGACGCCCTGCGCCTGCTCTGCTTTGCCGGCGAGCGCCGCCTCCTGGGGGAGGGCGACCTGCTGTTCGCCCGCGGCGAGCCGTCCGACGGCGGCTACGTCGTCATGTCCGGCACCATCGCCCTCGTCCCCCTGCGGTCCGGTGCGGAGCCGGTCACGGTTGCCCGCTCCGGGGTCATCGGGCGCAATGCCCTCTTCCGCCAGGTCGAGCGGCCGGCGGATGCGCGCGCGGTCGAGCCGTCCGAAGTGATGCGGGTGACGCCCTCGGTGATGAGCCGCGTCCTGCGCGAGTTTCCCGACGCGGCGGCGGCGATCCGTGATGGCATGGCCGAGGAGCTGCTCGATCTCGTGCAGGGCCTGTCCGGCGTGCGCGAGCGGCTTGTGGGCCTCGCGCCACGCAAACGGTGACAGGACCGGGCGGCTTTTGTAAGCACGACCACCTTTTACGCTGAACGCGAGACGCCGGCCCGATCGCATCGGCCGACGTTTCTCGATCCTCGTGTCAACGTACATCCTCTCGACGAACCGGTTGCCGCTTCGTCGGAATGCCCTTCAGTCCGGAAAGCCCCGATGTCACACGCCGATCTCGAAAAGACCATCGAAGCCGCCTGGGAGGAGCGCGCCGGCATCTCGACCGCGACCACCGGCGCCGTGCGCGAGGCGGTGGACGAGGCGCTGAACCTGCTCGATTCCGGTCAGGCCCGCGTCGCCGAGAAGGCGGGCGATTCCTGGCAGGTCAACCAGTGGCTCAAGAAGGCGGTGCTGCTCTCCTTCCGCCTCAACGACATGGTGCCGATCGAGGGCGGACCCGGCTCCTCGACGTGGTGGGACAAGGTGCCCTCGAAGTTCGCCAACTGGGGCGAGGCCGAGTTCCGCGCCGCCGGCTTCCGCGCCGTGCCGGGCTGCTTCGTGCGCCGCGGCTCCTATATCGCGCCGGGCGCGGTGCTGATGCCGAGCTTCATCAACCTCGGCGCCCATGTCGGCGAGGGCACCATGGTCGATACTTGGGTGACGATCGGCTCCTGCGCGCAGGTCGGCAAGAACTGTCACATCTCGGGTGGGGCCGGCATCGCCGGCGTGCTGGAGCCGCTCCAGGCCAACCCGGTCATCATCGAGGACAACTGCTTCGTCGGCGCCCGCGCCGAGGTCGCCGAGGGCGTGATCATCGGCGAGGGCTCGGTCCTGTCGATGGGCGTCTATATCGGCGCCTCGACCCGGATCATCGACCGCACCACGGGCGAGACCTTCTACGGCCGCGTGCCGCCCTACTCCGTGGTGGTGTCGGGCACGACGCCCGGCAAGCCGCTGCCCGACGGCACCCCCGGCCCCGGCCTCTACTGCGCCGTGATCGTCAAGCGCGTCGATGCTGGCACCCGCGCCAAGACCGGCATCAACGAGCTGCTGCGGACCTGATGGCGTCTGCCGCCGCATCGGTCGCCACCCGGACCCTCGACCTCACCGTCGCGGGGCATCGGGTGGCGACGCCCTGTGCCGTGATCGGGGAGTGTGCCGACGCGCTGCTCCTGCCCGCCCTCTCCTCGATCTCGGCGCGCGAGGAGATGCTGCCGCTCGCCCGCGAACTCAGCGCGACCTATCGCTGCCTCGTGCCAGACTGGCCGGGCTTCGGCGCGCATCCGCGGGCGCGGTTGCCGCTGAATCCGGCCAACCTGCACGCCTTCCTCGACGCGCTGCTGGCGGCCGCACCCGGCCCCTACGCGCTCGGCGTCGCCGCGGGCCATGCCGCGCCCTACCTCGTCGCAGCCGCGCGCCGCCATCCCGGTGCCTTCGCGAGGCTCGTGCTCGTGGCGCCGACCTGGCGCGGGCCATTGCCGACCGCCATGGGGCCGGAGCGCGCCGCGTGGTTCGGCCGGATCCGCCGCGCGGTCGAGATGCCGCTCCTCGGCGAGGCGCTCTACCGGATCAACATCAGCCCGCCGATCATCGGGCGGATGATGCGCGCCCACGTCTATGCCGAACCGGCGCATGTCACGCCGGCCGTGATCGCGGCCAAGCACCGTATCACCCGCCAGAGCCGCGGCCGGTTCGGCACGGCGGCCTTCGTGACGGGCGGCCTCGATCCGGCCTCGTCGCGCGAGGAATTCCTGGCTTCGTTCGGCGACGGCCTGCCGCCCGTGCGGGTGCTGCGCCCGGAGAAGGCGCCCCGCCGCTCGGGCGCCGAGATGGACGCCTTGATCGGCACGGGCCGCGTCTCGGCTCTTACCGTACCGGGGGCGCTGAGTGCCCACGAGGAGTTTTTCCGCGACGTCGCCACCGCGATCCGGGCGCCCTGAAAACAGGCCTTGAAAAAGCGGACCGGTCTGACAGCGGATTGGGACTGTGACGCATCCGTCGCACGTCCCTCCTAGACAGGCTGGAAGCATCAGTCCGAAACTGACGCCCACTCCTGGCCTCCGCCACGATCCGTTCAGCCCCGGCGCCTGAAAGCTCCTTCCCCAATGACCCGCCCGACCCGTGCGCCGGTGCGCTTGGCCGCCCTGCTGACGCTGATCCTGGCTGCCCAGCCGCTCCAAATCGCCCCCGTCAAGGCCGAGCCGACGGCACCGGCCGGCCCGGCGACCTCCGCCCCCTCGCTGGAGAAGGACAAGCTCGCGGCCGCGGCCCCGAAGGCCTATCTCAGCGAGGAGGCGACGCCGAACCTCGTGGCGATCCTGCCGCCGCCCCCCGCGGGCCACTCGGCGGCGGAGGCGGCGGACCGGGCGGTCTACAACGCGACCCGCGCCTTCCAGGGCAGCCCGCGCTGGGCCCTCGCCACCAACGACGTCGCCGATGGCGGTGCCGCGCTTCTCGAGGATTATGCCTGCGTCCTCGGCCAGCGCATCGATCAGGCGAACGTGCCGGACCTGATGCGGCTCCTCGACCGGGCCCGGATCGACATCGCCCGCGCCACCCGCGTGGCCAAGCGGCGCTACCGTCGCCTGCGCCCCTTCGTCGGCAACGATTTGCCGATCTGCGTCGCCCGCACGGCCGAACTCGCCGACAGCTTCAGCTATCCCTCCGGTCATGCCAGCCAGGGATGGGCCTACGGGCTGATCATGGCGAACCTGATGCCGGAGAAGGCGACGCAGTTTCTGGTGCGAAGCCGGCTCTACGGCGAGAGCCGGGTCGTGTGCGGGGTTCACTGGCTCAGCGATATCGAGGCTGCCCGCACCGGCGCCTCGGCGCTGGTCGCCGTGCTGCTCGCCGATCCCGGCTTCCGCACCGATCTGGAGCGCGCCCGAACCGACCTCAAACGCGCGCTGAGCGGGGAGGGGGCGAAGCCCGATCCCGCACTCTGTGCCCGCGAGGATGCGGCCGCGCGCCAGCCCCTGCTCTGAAGAAGCCGGGATAGCCCGACCCCGACGCCTCACCGCTTCCAGACGCCGAGCCGCTCGGTGCGGGCGTGGTCCTCGGCCGCCGCGAGATCCGGCGTCGCCTCCGACGAGGCGCGGCCGCCGCCGTTGAACAGCACCACCTCGGAGAGGTCACGGCCCTCGACGGTGCAGATATGCGCGCTGCTGCCGGGCGCAGGCTGGCAGGTCACCGAGCGCTTGCGAAGATATTTGCTCAGTTCGTCGGACTGGCCGCCACGGACCCACTCGACGCCGAACAGGCGCACGACCTTGCCGCCGACCCGCAATGTCGCCGTGTCGATCACTTCCGGCACCCCGACGATGGCGTTGGCGCCGTTGCCCCCCTTGCGCGGCGCCTCCGGCTCGGACGGCCGCTCGGCCGCATTCCCCGGCGCGTCCGCGGGCGGTGCGTCGGGCGCTGGCTCCTCTGCCGCCGGGACGCGATCCGCGGCCGGTGGCGAGCCGGACGGCGCCGTCTGCGGGGCCTGCATTTCCGCGGTCTGCTGGGCGGGGCGGCCGGATTGCTCCGTGTCGCGTCCGCTCAGGGAGAGCGCCGCGACGAGGCCCGCGCCGGCCAGGGCGCCGAACGCCATCAGCAGAACCGGCCGGCGGCTGCCGGCGGCGAAGGCATCCTCCGCGCGGTCGCGAATTCGGGTCGCCGTCTGGCGGGGCTGAATTCCGCCGGCCACGCGCCGCCAGCCGTCTCCGACGCGGGCGCGCGCCTCGGCCAGGCGCTCCGCCGTGTTCGGCGTGGCCTCGGCCGGATCGAGGGACGCACTGACTGGTGCCGGCCTCGGCCGGGCCTTCAGCCGCTCGGCGAGCCGGCTGCGCCAGCCCTCGACGGTCTCGCTCGCGGCGCTGGCGAGCGCCCGGCTGCGCTCGGCGGAGGTGTTCGCCAGGGAGCGCGCCAGCGCGGACTGCGTCTCCACGAAGCGGGCGCCCGCGGCCCGTACGTCGGCGATGGTGTCGCGGGCGGGTTCCGGCTCCGGTTCGGGGGCAGGGGGGAGAAACAGCGGCGCGTGCTGCTCACGAAGTTCATCGACGAGGTCGTGCAGGGTCAGCGGCACGCCGGCACCCGCCTCGCCCCGCAGGCGCACCGTGCCGGTTCGATCGACGATCCGGTAGCCGGGCACGCCGTCGGCGGGCTCGACGAAGCCCTCGGCGATCAAGGCCAGCGTCCGGCGTGCCACCGGCCGCGCGCCGCGCCGGTCGAGTTCGGCCAGGATCAGCGCGCGAATTCGGCGGTCGTCCTCGGAGACCGGCGCCTCCGGCGGGGCCGTCGTCTCGTCCTTGCTCCGGCCTGCGGCCTTTGCCGATCCCTTCACGCGTGCGATGCCCTGTTCTCGATCGTCGCCGGGGCGCCCCTCACGGCGGCGCCCGTCGGCTGCTTCTACAGCATGGACCGGCCGGAGTATCCGGTCGATGCGGCGGCTGATCCCGGAGGATGATCGCTTGAAGCGATCATCCTGTTTCCGACCCGGCCTCAATCGCCGGCGCCCGCCTCCGCGGGCTCAGGCTTCCGCTCCGCTAGATGCTTTCCGGGGCTCACGCCCCCAAAAGCCCGCTCCGTGCGGCGCTCTTCGCGCCGCGAAGCTGCTGGCGCCGCTTCAAGCCATGGATTCTGAGCTCCGGCCGTCAGGCCCCTGCCCGGCTCAGAACGCGGCTTGCCTCGGACACGATGACCGGTGCGCCCCCGGCAAAGCTCACCGTCAGCGTGAGTTCGGCGACACCCTGCGAACGCGCGCCGCGCGCCGGACTGGCCGCCGTGAAATCGTGGACGATGCGCACGAGACAGGTGGCGCTGGCTCCGTCGCAGGCGATCCGCGGTTCCCCGTGCGGCTCGTAGCGCCGCTCGGGCCAGCGCTGCGCGAAGCGCTGCTTCTCGGCCAGGAGCGCGTTGGTGGTCATGACACGGCCGTGGAAGCGCACCGTGCTGCCGTAGAAGCGGGGCGCGGCGGACAGCATCACGCCGTTGGGCGCCGACACGCTGTCGAGATAGCCGAGGCTCAGGCGACCCGCCGCGACGGCCCAATCGGAGAAGCGCGGATCCGGCTCGGCGCGGCCCAGGTTCGCGGCCGGAGGCGGGGCAGGCGGTTGGGTCGGGCGGTGGATCCGGGCGGTGTGCCCGTAACGCTCTTCGCGCGCCCGCTCGTGGATGGCGGCCCGGCGGGCGCGGCGCATCTCGGCGGCACGGGTGCGGTCCTGGCGGTGCATGTCCCGCCGGGCGGGGGCGGGGGAGGGGGCGGCGGCCCGGCGCGAACGGGTCCTCGCTTCCGGTTCGACCTCGAACCGGGGAGCGGCTTTGGCCACCGGTTTCGCCCGCTCGCCGCCGGCAGGGGCGGCGCCGGATTTGGCGGGTGGGTCGATCCAGTTCGATCCCTGCTGGGCCAGGGCGCCTCCCGCCGCGCAGGCCGAGGAGAGGAGAAGGGTCAGAAACAGCACGGGGCGCATGACGGGACCGATCGGGCGAGCAGGCCTGAAGATGCCTCGCGGAAGGCCGGGTCACCGTCGGCGCTCACCTCGGATGGGTGACGGCGGCCGGCACTCCGCGGAAGGCGGTCGGTGAGACGGAACGCGTGGCGGCACCGCTACGGTTCCACGCCTTTCTGCCACCGGGTCCGTGCCTACACCGAGTTGGGCGCCCGTGCGACCGGTGCCGGCCCCGGAAGGCCTGTTACCCCCGCTGTCCAAGCTTCCCGCGTCAGAGCTCACGAAGCCGCGCTCTTGCCACGCGCCCTTGCCCCGGACTCTTGCCATCGCGCGGGAAGTGCCCACCTTGAGCGTAACGATCCCGGCTCGTCCTGCGCGCGAAGGCAGCAGGGCGAGTGCGCCCGGTGCCAAGCACCGGGTGGGATCACTGAGGACGGGTCCGGGCCCCTCTGACGGTCGAGGCGTCGACCGTGATGTCGGATTCTTTCACCGCTGGCGCGAACGCGGCGCGGAAGCGTGCAAGGATAGTCCTGTGCCGGCCATGCTGGTTTTCCTGTTCCGTCCCTCTGCGAGCGGAGCGGCTGCTTGAGCGCGACTTCGGAGACCGGGAAGCGCCGCGCGCTCCTTCTCGTGAACGCCAAGGCCCGCAGCGGGTCAGCGCCACTGGATGCGATCCGCACGATCCTGCGCGAGGGCGGGCTCGATCTCATCGAGCCGGAGGGCAGCGCCGATTGCAAGGAAGTGATCGGGCGGCATGCGTCCTCCGTCGATCTGGTGATCCTCGGGGGCGGCGACGGCACCATGAACGCGGCGGCGCCGGCCCTGGTCGAGACGGGTCTGCCCTTCGGCATCCTGCCGCTCGGCACCGCCAACGACCTCGCCCGCTCCCTCGGTCTGCCCCTTGAGCCGGAGCCGGCCGCCCACGTGATCCCGACGGCGCCGGAGAAGGCGATCGACCTCGGCTGGGTCAACGGGCACTACTATTTCAACGTGGCGAGCGTCGGCTTTTCCGCCGATCTCGCCAGCGAACTGACGGCGGAGGCCAAGAAGACCTGGGGCACGGTGGGCTACGCCATCGCCGCCTTCCGGCTCCTGCGCCGCGCCCGGCCCTTCACCGTGACAATCGAACATGACGGCCGCACCGAGAAGGTGACGACCATCCAGGCGTCGGTCGGCAACGGGCGCCATTACGGCGGTGGCATGACCGTGCAGGAGGACGCCACCGTCGATGACGGACGGCTCGATTTCTACAGCCTGGAAGTCGCCCATTGGTGGCGGCTGATCGCACTGCTGCCGGCCCTGCGCCGTGGGACCCATGGCAAGGCGGCGGATGTGCGTGCGTTCGAGACCACGGAACTGATGCTGACGACCCGCAAGCCGCGGGCGGTCAACACCGACGGCGAGTTGACCACCTGGACCCCGGCCCATTTCAAGGTGATGCCGAAGGCGGTGCGCGTTCTCGCGCCGCTGGACGCCGCGCCCGGCAGCACGAGCCGCTTCCCTCTTCCCTTCTGAACCTCCGGACCCGCCCGTGGACAGCCTGCTTCACCTCGCCGCCGATCCCACTGCCTGGGCAGCGCTGGCGACCCTCGTGGTGATGGAAGTCGTTCTCGGCATCGACAACCTGATCTTCATCTCGATCGTCACCAACAAGCTGCCCGAGGCCGAGCGGAGCCGGGCGCGGCGCTTGGGCATCGGTCTCGCGCTGATCCTCCGGCTGGCGCTACTCGGCACGGTGGCGTGGATCGTCCACCTGACCGAGCCGGTCTTCGCGGTGCTGGGCAAGAGCTTCTCCTGGCGCGACCTCATCCTCATCGCCGGCGGCCTGTTCCTGCTGTGGAAGGCGACCAAGGAGATCCACCACAGCGTCGATCCGAGCCCGGAGGAGAAGCCCGGCAGCCGGGCGGCGCTCACCTTCGGCTCGGCCATCGGCCAGATCCTGGTGCTCGACCTCGTCTTCTCGATCGATTCGATCATCACCGCCGTCGGCATGACCGAGCATGTGCCGATCATGGTGATCGCCGTCGTCGCCGCCGTGACCGTGATGCTGATCGCCGCGGACCCGCTGTCGCGCTTCATCGCCGCCAACCCCACCGTGGTGATGCTGGCGCTCGGCTTCCTCATCATGATCGGCATGACGCTGCTCGCCGAAGGCTTCGGGGCGCATGTGCCGAAGGGCTACATCTACACCGCGATGGCGTTCTCGGCCGGCGTGGAAGGCCTCAACATGGTGGCCCGCCGCCGCAGGCGGGCGAAGACGCCGACGGGCGGGGCCTGAAGCGCGGCAGTTTTCCCGTGAAAACCGCAGGGACTGGTTGAGGACCTACACACCGTTTCCGGGTGGTCCGTTGCCCGTGGCCGCGCGAGCCCCGGCGAATGACATTAAGAGCGAGCCTGTTTCCGGGACGGGCTCGCTCGCAGAACCTGTTTCCATTTGGGTCACGTGCGGTCGATCCGAACGAGATGGTCAACGAATCGTAAGGCATAGCGGCCGAAGCCCGGTGGCCCCGGCGTGCCGGGTAAGGGTCCGTTCACGCCGCACCGCGCGTCTAAGCAGTATGACCTGAACCCAGGCGACTGCCCCCATGCGCTTCCTTCTCGCACCGGCCCTGCTTGCCGCCGCGTGCGGACCCTCCCTTGCCGCCGCACCCTCGCCGTTCCGCGCAGCCCTCGCGGCGGCCGGCGGCTGCGGCGTGCACCGCATCCTTGCGGAGGAAAGGCTCGGGCGGCTCGGCGTGGCCTCGGCACAGGCCGTGTCGCAAGATGAAGCCGACCTGTTCGGCAAGCCGGCCGGGCAGTGGACCGAGGACGAGATCCGCGACGCGGTCTCCGTCTTCGCGGCCTGCGAGACCAGATCCGGATCGGCCCGCACCGGCCTGAGCGAACGCCTCACCCGCGACCTGCGCGGCTTGGAGACGGCCCTGCGCCGGGCCATCGTCGTCGGGCACGCCCGCGCACCCGTCGAGGCGAGCGAGGAGCGGGCCTCGCACGGGGCCGGCCGCGATGGCGCCCCGAGCGGACCCTCCCAGCTCCGACAGGGCCCGGCCTTCATCCCAGCCCTGCGGGGCGGCGCCCCGCAGGCGGAAGCGCCACGCGCGCTCGCCGCCGTGCCGGCGGCCTCCTCCGATGCGCGAGATGACGCGCCGCCCGACCGGACCTGGCACGCACAGCCGCTGGCCGCCGATGCGGCGGCGGGCGAGCCGCCTCGCCTCGCGACGGCGTCGATCGCCGCGCACCGGCCGTCGAGGGAGCGGACCCCGTGCCCGGTCAGCCTCGGCACCTTCGATCTGCTCCAGGCCGAGATGCGTCTGTCCGAGGCCGAGGGCGTGCTCGGCTGCCGCGGGACCATCGACGCCACCGCGAACATACCCGGGGTCGGCACCTTCGAGACCTATCTCTGGTCGGACCGCGGCAGCGGCGGCACCGTCACGCTGGTCTTTCAGAACAAGCGCCTGCGCTCGAAGGCGCAGCGCGGCCTCAATGCGGAAGCCGGGCGCGGCGGCTGAGCGAAGCCCAAATCCGCCATCCCGAAGGGATCAAACGGATTTGGTATGAACCGATTCAGCGCAGCAGGTTGGTCTTGGCCAGATCGAGGATCGCGTCGCCGCGTCCGTTCATCACGGCCTGGAGCGCGTAGAGGCTGAACCCCTTCACCTGCTCGGCCTGAAGCTTCGGCGGCATCGCCAGTTCCTGGCGGTTCGTCACCACGTCGAGGAGCGCCGGGCCGGGATGGGACAGCACGTCCTGGATCGCGCTCTCCAGGTCACCCGGATCCTCGACCCGGTGGGCATGGATGCCGATGGCGCGGGCCATGGCCGCGAAATCCGGGTTTTCGAGCGTGACGCCGGTTTCGAGATAGCCCGCGGCCTTCATCTCCAACTCGACGAAGCCGAGCGTGCCGTTGTTATAGATGACGACCTTCACCGGCAGCCGCTCCTGCGTCAGGGTGAGGATGTCGCCCATCAGCATCGCGAAGCCGCCGTCGCCCGACAGCGAGATCACCTGCCGGCCGGGGCTCGCCGCCTGGATGCCGATGGCGTGCGGCAGGGCGTTCGCCATCGAGCCGTGCGCCCAGGAGCCGATCAGACGCCGCCCGGCCGTCATGGAGAGGTAGCGCGCCGCCCAGACCGTGGGCGTGCCGACATCGGCCGTGAACACCGCGTTTTCGGTCGCCGCCTCGCTGAGGAGGCGGGTAAGGTATTGCGGGTGGATCGGCTTGCGCCCCGCCTTGCCGGTGGCGAGATCGTCGAGGTCCTCGCGCGCCTTGGCATAATGCTTGAGGCTGGCCTCCAGATGGCGCCCGCTGTCGTTGCCGGTCAGGCGCGGCAGCAGCGCATCGATGGTGGCGGCGACATCGCCGGTGAGGCCGAGTTCGAGCCGGCAGCGCTTGCCCAGATTCTCCGGACGCAGATCGACCTGCGCGATCTTGGCGTGCTCGGGGTAGAACTGGCGGTAGGGGAAGTCGGTCCCCAGCATCAGCAGGGTCTCGCAGGCTTCCATTGCCGCGTAGCCCGAACTGAACCCGATCAGCCCGGTCATCCCGACATCGTAGGGATTGTCGTGCTCGACATGCTCCTTGCCGCCGAGCGCGTGGACGATCGGGCTCTTGAGACGCTCGGCCAGCCGCATCAGCGGTGCGTGCGCGCCGGCGCAGCCGCGTCCGCACAGAAGCGTGATCTTCTTGGACCCGTTGAGGAGGTCCGCCAAGCGGTCGAGTTCGTCCGCGGGCGGCACGGTGACCGGGGCGCGGGGGCGCAGCGTCGCGGGGGCGGACAAGGCGCGCTTGGGCGCTTCCTTCAGCGCGACGGTGCCGGGGATGACCACCACGGCGACGCCGCGCTTGCCGACGGCCGAGCGGATCGCCGCTTCAAGGACGTTGGGCAATTGCTCCGGGTCCGAGACCGTCTCGCAGAAATGGCTGCAATCGCGGAACAGCTCCTCGGGCCGCGTCGCCTGGAAGTAGTTGAGGCCGATCTCGCTCGACGGGATATGCGCGGCGATCGCCAGGACCGGCGTGCGGGTGCGGTGGGCGTCGAACAGGCCGTTGATGAGGTGGAGGTTGCCCGGTCCGCAGGAGCCGGCGCAGACCGCGAGTTCGCCCGTCACCTGCGACTCGCCGGCGGCGGCGAAGGCGGCGACCTCCTCGTGACGGACATGGACCCAATCGATGACGCCGCGGGCGCGGATCGCTTCGGTGATCCCGTTCAGGCTGTCGCCGACGAGGCCGTAGACGCGGCGCACGCCCGCCTGCTGGAGCGTTTCGACCACGAGATCCGATACGTTGCGGGTTGCCATGCGCCGTCTCCGAACAGAACCGCCTCGAAAGGCGGTGACGGCGGGCCAACGTCACACGCAAGCGAAGGTTCGATCGATCGAAGATTTTGTAAAGACTGCACAATTTCGCATGCCGGGAGCGTCGCCTCCGGCAGGATCGTCCCGTCGTCGGCACCGGCCGGCCCGCATCGTGCCCGGCCCATCCCGTCGCGCGATACGCTCCGAAACGAAAAGGGGCCGGCCGATCATGTCGGCCGGCCCCCTCGGCATAAAGCCTCGGCGCGGTGTCGCGCCTTAGGTGTTCATCGAGTCGAAGAAGTCGCCGTTGCTCTTCGTCTGGCGCAGCTTGTCCATGAGGAACTCGATCGCGTCGGTGACGCCCATCGGGTTGAGGATGCGGCGCAGGACGTAGGTCTTCTTGAGCGCGTCCGGCGGCACCAGCAGCTCTTCCTTACGGGTGCCGGAGCGGGTGATGTCGATGGCCGGGAAGATGCGCTTGTCGGAGACCTTGCGGTCGAGAATGATCTCGGAGTTGCCGGTGCCCTTGAACTCCTCGAAGATCACCTCGTCCATGCGCGAGCCGGTATCGATCAGCGCGGTCGCGATGATGGAGAGCGAGCCGCCCTCCTCGATGTTGCGGGCCGCACCGAAGAAGCGCTTGGGCCGCTGCAGGGCATTGGCATCGACACCGCCGGTCAGCACCTTGCCGGAGGACGGCACGACCGTGTTGTAGGCGCGGCCGAGGCGGGTGATGGAGTCGAGGAGGATCACGACGTCGCGGCCGTGCTCGACCAGGCGCTTGGCCTTCTCGATCACCATCTCGGCGACCTGCACGTGGCGGGTGGCCGGCTCGTCGAAGGTCGAGGCGATGACCTCGCCCTTCACCGAGCGGATCATGTCGGTCACCTCTTCCGGGCGCTCGTCGATGAGCAGCACGATGAGGTAGCATTCGGGATGGTTGATCGTGATCGACTGCGCGATGTTCTGCATCAGCACGGTCTTGCCGGTGCGCGGCGGCGCAACGATCAGCGCGCGCTGGCCCTTGCCGATCGGCGAGACGATGTCGATGATCCGCGGGCTGAAATCTTTTTTCGGCGGGTTGTCGAGTTCGAGCTTGAAGCGCTGCGTCGGGAACAGCGGCGTCAGGTTGTCGAAGTGGACCTTGTGCTTGATCTTCTCCGGGTTCTCGAAGTTGATCGTGTTGACCTTGAGCAGCGCGAAATAGCGCTCGCCGTCCTTGGGGCCGCGGATCGGGCCCTCGACGGTGTCGCCGGTGCGTAGGCCGAAGCGGCGGATCTGGGTCGGCGAGATGTAGATGTCGTCCGGACCCGGCAGATAGTTCGAATCGTGCGAGCGCAGGAAGCCGAACCCGTCCTGGAGCACCTCGACCGTGCCGGCGCCGATGATCTCGGTCTCGTTGGCCGCGAGTTGCTTGAGGATCGCAAACATCAGCTCTTGCTTGCGCATGGTCGAGGCGTTCTCGACACCGACCTCCTCCGCGAAGGCCGTGAGCTCGGTCGGCGTTTTGGACTTGAGGTCCTGAAGCTTCACCTCACGCCGGGCGACGAGATCGGCCGGCGCGACGACGGCTTCGGCCGGAGCTTCAACGGGGGTGAGAGCGTCGTTCTGTGACGTCATGTGGGGAGATGCAACCAACGAAGGGCGGGGAATGGTCGGCCGGTTCGGGAGCAGAGCCGGGCGCTGGGGAAGCGCCCCGGGGTCCGTAGCCGTCGCGGGCGCGCGGCCCGGCCCGCGCATCGGTTCCGCTCGGCCAGAAAGACCTCGGAATGCGACACGGCTGCAATGGGAGAGCATCGCTCAGTAGCGCGTTTCGCCACCCGGCTCAAGACCCCGCCCGCCGATTTCCAATCTTAAGGTTTGGCGAGTCGGCCTATCGCCGCCGCAGGCGCACGTAGAGGGCGCCGCCTCCGCCGTGATGGCGCGCCGCCTCCTCGAAACCGAGCACGAGGCCGCGCAATTCCGGGCCCCGCAGCCAGTGCGGCACGCTGCGGCGGAGCACGCCGCGCTCGGAGAAGCCGCCGCGGTCGCGACCGCCGAAACCCTCGCCGCCCTTGCCGGTCACAACGAGCACGCGGGCATGCCCCGCCGCGCGGGAGCGCAGCAGGAAGCCGACCAGCGCCGCGTGCGCCTCCGCCTGATACAGCCCGTGCAGATCGATGCGGGCCTCGATCGTCAGCGTACCCCGCTCCAACCCGCGGCGCTCCCGCCGCTCCAGACCCGGCGCCCCCGGCGACGCTGGGGGAACAAGTGGAGCGGGTGCAGCGCTGGCCCGGGCGATCTCGGGAGCGAGGTCACCGAGCTTGAGCGGCTTCGACGCGACCCGCGACAGGGAGGCGGCGGGGGCAGGCTTGAGTGGGGCAGACTTGGCGGGGGCGGACGCCGCCGGGGGAGGGGAGGCGGGTTTCCAGGCAGGCTTGGCCGCAGGCTTCGGAGCCGGCTTGGCGAGCTTCGCCGCAGGCGCGGCGATCGGCAGCGCGGGCTGTTCGGCCCCGGCAGCGGCGATCTTCTGAGCGGGCTTTTTCGGCTTGGCGCGGCCCCGCAGGGGCGTGATCAGCTTGGCGATCTCGCCCCAGAGATGCGCCTCCTCGCGCGAGAGCAGGCGCGAGCGCCGCGGCGGTCGCGTGTTCACGGCCGCGCCTCTCCGGCAGCGGCCTCCGGTGCGGCCGCGCCCTTGGCAGCGCCATCCGGAGTGGGCTTCGGGATCAGCACCACAAAGCCCATCCGGTCGTGCAGGTCGCCCGCCGCCCGTCCGGCGGCGGCACCGGTGCCGACATAGAGGTCGCCGCGCGCCGGGCCGACGATGGCCGAACCGGTATCGGCGGCGACGACCAGATGGCCGCGGCCGGGCTGGCCCGGCAGCTTGCCTTCCAGCCAGAACGGCAGGCCATAGCGCCAGAGGTTCCCGTCGACGGCCATGCTGCGCCCCGGACTCAGCGGCACGCCCGCGGCACCGGGCGGCCCGAGGGCGGGGTCGGTCACCGGTTCGGTCCGGAAGAAGATGTAGGACGCGTTCATCCGCATCAGCCGGCGGGCATGGTCGGGGTTGGCCCGCAGCCACGCCGTCCAGCGCTCCAGGCTCAGCCCGTTGATCGGCAGGTGGCCCTCGTTGACGATCAGCTTGCCGATCGAGGTGTAGGGCTGGCCGTTCTTGCCGTCGTAGAGCACCCGCATCCCGCGCCCATCGGGCAGGCGCACCCGCCCGGAGCCCTGCACCTGCAGCACGAAGAGGTCCACGGCGTCGCGCAGCCACAGCAGCGGCCGGGTCCGCTCGCCGAGCGCCCCGTCCTCGATCGCCGCGCGGTCGGGATAGGGGACGAGCCCAGTCTCGGTGCGCCGGCCCGCCCGGTAGAGCGGATCGAGCCCCGGCGCCGTCTCGCCGGGGGCGAGGCTCACGAGGTCGTCCGGCCGGGCCAGCACGGGTGCGGTATAGCCGGGGCCGGGCTCGAGCGAGCCGGTGAGTTCCGGCTCGAAATAGCCGGTGAGGAAGCCGACCCGGCGCTCAGGCTCCGTTCCGGAGGCCGGGCGGACGATGCGGTAGGCGGAGAACCGCGCCTCGAAGAATTTCTTGGCCTCGTTCGGCTTCACCTCGGCCGCAGCGGCGCAGGCTGCCGCGAGATCGGCGGGCGAGCCCGTCACGCCCTCGATCTGGGGCGGATTGGGGCCGGGCCCGGCGCAGGTGCGGCGGAAGGCGTCGAGGGAGGCCGCCCCGTCATCCTCGCGCCAGCCGGGCAGGGCGGCGAGGGAGACCGGCTCCAGCACCGCGCCTGCCACCTGGGGCGGCACGCGCGAAGCTTCCGCCACGCGCGAGGGTACGGCGGGCGAGGATACGGCCGGAATGGAAACGGCCGCAGCGGCGAGGACCGCTGCGGCCGGAAGGGAAACGCGCAAACACGGCATGAGGCGAAACGATCAGCCGCCCGCGTCGGTGGCGACGAGCTGCCAGTTCGGGTCGCGTGAGCCGAGCGTGCGGGCGAAGGTCCACACGTCGGGGACCTCGACGCCGGTCTCGGCATTGCCGTCGATCACCTTGCCGTCCGCGTCGCGGGTGGCGGTGATGAGGTTCGAGAGGAAGCGCACGGTGATCTGGGCGGCGCGGTTCTTCACCTCGACGGCGGCGATCTCCGCCTTGTCGATGGAGATGAAGGTCGTCTCCGCCGTCTCGTTGCGCTTCTCGCGCTCGGAGATCGCCCGCTCGAAGCCCTCGCAGACCTCCCGCGAGAGGAGCGCGCGCAAGGTCTTGCGGTCCCCCTTGGCGAAGGCGGTGACGATGGTCTCGTAGGCGCCCTTGGCCCCTTCGAGGAAGGCGCGGGGCTCGAAGGCGGGTTCGAGCTGCACCACCTGTTCGAGGCCGCGGGCGACCGCCGAGCCCGGCTCGGCGATGCCGCGCCAGTCGCGGGCCGCGGTCTGCACCGCCGCCGCTCCCGCCGGGCTGCGGTCGGCGCCGGGCAGGCGCACCACGTTGTCACCCTCACCGCGGCCGGCCGGCGGCTCGGTGCGGTTGCGCTCCACCGGCCGGAAGGGCGAGCGCTCGGTGCCGGTCTTCTGGCCCAGGACCGAGCGCAGCCGCCAGATCACGAAGACGGCCAGCGCCAGGAAAATCAGAGTGGTTGCGTCGAAGGAATCCTGCATCACCGATCCGAATCGTGACCGTCGCACACGTGAGTCCGGCGCCCGTAAGGCCGCCCGGACGGGAAAGGTCCGCTCCCTGATCCCGCCCGCCGCGCTCCGGAAGAGGGTTTCGCGAGGTTCCCGACCGGAGCCGGGAAGGGTTCGCGAGACCGCCTCTTAGCCGAGGGCAGCGCGGGGATCGACCCGGGAACGGAGACCTTGGTAGGCGCTTGGGTCTGAGTGTCTCCGACTGTTCGAAGTCCGTGACCTTATCGTCATATGGGCGGACCTGCGAGGTATTCCAGGGAAACGCGCAAGACGAGCCTCCGCGTCCCATTCACGCGCGCCTTCGCGCCGCGGCGATTGCTTCAGTTCGGCTTGTTCGCTGGATACGGGCATGGTAGCCGCAGCCCGCGCCGGAGGGGCGCTCTTTGGCGCGGGACACGTGCGCGCCGAGGACGACGCAAGCAGGAGAGACCGCCATGGCCGATACCGCGGCACCGAACGGCAACGGCGCGCAGGGCCAGGATCTCGCGCCCGCGATCAACGCGCTGGCGCAATACGCCAAGGATCTCTCCTTCGAGAACCCGAACGCGCCGCGCTCCCTGCAGCCGCAGGAGGGTGGCCCTCAGATCAACATTCAGGTCAACGTCAACGCCCAGCAGATCGCCGAGGCGGACTTCGAGGTCGAGCTGACGCTCGAGGGCGATGCCAAGATCCAGAACGAGGTGCTGTTCGCCTTCGAACTGAAGTACGCGGGCATCTTCCGCATGCGCAACATCCCGCAGGAGCAGATCCACCCGGCGGTGATGATCGAGTGCCCGCGCTTGCTCTTCCCGTTCGCGCGCCAGATCGTCGCCGAGGCGGTGCGCAACGGCGGCTTCCCGCCGCTCTACATCGACCCGATCGATTTCGTCGGCCTCTATCAGCAGAAGATGATGGAAGCCCAGGCCCAGGGCGGCCAGCCGGGCGCGCCGCTCGCCTCCTGAGGCGGCGCTTCGGCTTCACGATCCTGACCAGGATTGCCTGAACGAGACCCTGGTGCCGATGGCTCCGGGGTCTTTTCGTATCGCCGGTCCTCCCCGGCGGGCTTCCGTCACCGCTCCCACTGACTGGATCGGGCTGCGCTGAGCCGTCGCGGCCACGCATGGGCGGCCTTCGGAGTTAGGGCGCGGCGGGGCACCATGGCCACGCCGATTGCTCCCCGCATTGCGCCTTGCCCAGCACGGCGTTAGGCGGCCCACCCCCGGCCCTCGGCTGGCTCATCCTCAAGGACAGCATGGCGCCCACAACGCACCTCGCCCTGATCAACGTCTTCATCGGCGACATCCAGGGCGGGCTCGGGCCGTTCCTCGGCACGTGGCTCGCGCAGATGCGGCAGTGGAGCCCTTCGCAGATCGGGCTCGTCACCACGCTGGTGGGCGTCGGCACGCTGCTGCTCAGCGGTCCCTTCGGCGCGCTGGTCGATCGCCTCGGGCGCCCGCGCCTGCTCATCGTGGTCTCCTGCGCCGCGATCCTCGCCGGCACGCTGCTCTTGATGCCGGCCCATTCCTTCGTGCCGGTGCTGGCGGCGCAGTTTCTGGCCGCGGCGGGCGGCACGCTGCTGCTGCTCGCGGTCACGGCGCTGACGCTGGGCGTCGTCGGCAAGGAGGCGTTCCCGCGCCAGCAGGGGCGCAACCAGGCCTTCAACCATATCGGCATCCTGATCGCGGCCGGGCTCATCACCCTCGGCACCGCCCATTTCGGCCCCGAGATCGCCTTCTGGGTGCTGGGGGCCATGGCCGCCGCCGCCATCGCTGCCACGCTGGCCATGCCGGCCCGCGCCTTCAACCAGCGGCGCGCGGCGGGCTGGAAAGAGGAGGACGAGGCGGAGCCGGCCCGCTCCTCCTACTTCCAGATCTTCTCCAATAAGCGCCTGCTCGTGCTCGCCGTGGCGCTCGCCCTGTTCCAGCTCGGCAATGGCGGCATGCTGAGCCTGCTAGCGCAGAAGCTCGTCCACACCGCCGACGACCCCACCGCCTGGACCGCCCGCTACGTCATGGTGGCCCAGCTCGTGATGGTGCCGGTCGCGCTCGCCGCCGGCTCGCTCGCAGACCGGCGCGGCCGGCGCCAGCTCCTCATCGCCGCCTGCATTGCTTTGCCCGTCCGGGCGGCGCTCTCGGCCTTCATCGACGACCCGTACTGGCTCATCACCGCCGAGATCCTCGACGGCGTGGCGTCGGGCATCATCGGCGTGGCGGTGCCGGTGGTCGTGGCCGACCTCACCTGGGGCTCGGGCCGCACCCAGACGGCGCTCGGCACCGTCAACGCCGTGCAGGGCGCGGGCGGCGCGCTCTCGGCCTGGTACGGCGGTCTCGCCCAGGGCTGGTTCGGCTGGAGCGGATCCTTCCTGGCGCTCGGCGCGGCGGGCGTCCTAGCCCTCGCCCTGGTCTGGTGGCTCGCCGCCACCACGGAGGAGAGCCACTCCCAGCGCCGCCGCACCCGGCGCGACGAGCGCCGCCGGGCCACCCATTCCGCGGAGAAGCCGGCCTGATCGCGCGGAACAGGCCGCGCGGTCCGGCTGTTCACCGGGCGTTTCTCTTAACGCCGCGAGGCGCAGATGGCTGACACCCCGACGGCCCGTTCCCACGACGACGCGACCGGCCGCACGATCCGCGCGTACGAGCCCCGCGCCGTGCCCTGGCTCAGCGTCGTGTTCGGCTACGGGCCGATGCTGCCCTTCGTCGCCGGGGCGGTGCTGGTCTGGATCCTGCGCGGGCCGATGGCCGAGGCGGTCTTCACCCTGACGCTTCTCTGGGGGTGCGCGATCCTGCTGTTCCTCTCTGGCGTGCGCCGCGGCGTCAGCTTCCGCACCGAGGGTGGGGCGACACTGGCGCAGATCGCCACGATGCTGAGCCTGTTCCTGCTGGGCTACGGCGCCCTCATCGCCTTTGCTCTGGGCAAACCCGTCATCGCGCTGGGCCTGCTGATCGTCGGCTTCACCGCGATCACGATCCTCGATCCCATCGCCGCGCGGCGGGGCGAGGCGCCGCTGTTCTTCGAGCGCCTGCGGCCAGCGCAGATCCCCCTGGCCGTCCTCAGCCTCGCCGCACTGCTGGCCTACCGCCTCACGCTCTGATTCTCGTTTTGGTGGAGGATCCTATCCACTCCCCTCATCCTGAGGTGCCCGCGCCAGCGGGCCTCGAAGGATCCTCCAGATCCCGCGCGATCTCCGGAAGATCCTTCGAGGCCTCCGCTTCGCTCCGGCACCTCAGGATGAGGATGTGGATTGGAGGGCGCGGTCGGTTTTCGTAGAAGGCTCCGCTCTCATCCCACCAAGTCATGCATCGCCCATGCACGTCAGCCACGATCCCACCGCCCCGGAATCCGAAAAGATCGGGTTCGACGCCTTCCTTGCCGTCGACATCCGCGTCGGCACCGTCGTCTCCGCCGAGCCCTTCCCCGAGGCGCGCAAACCGGCGATCAAGCTCGTCATCGATTTCGGGCCGGTGATCGGGACCAAGCGTTCCAGCGCGCAGATCACCGAGCATTACAGCCCCGATACCCTGGTCGGCCGGCAGGTCGCGGCGGTGGTGAACTTCCCGCCGCGCCAGATCGGAAAATTCCTGTCGGAGGTGCTGACGCTCGGCTTTGCCGACCCGGCCGGCGCCGTGGTGCTGTTCGCCCCCGACAAGCCGGTGCCGGACGGCAGCCGGCTCTTCTAACGCACCATCGGGTTGCCGCCCCGCCCGCGGCTGCGATAGAGCCGGACCTCATTTCCGACCCATCCCGCTCGATCGGCGACGACATGGCCAAGGCCGACACCCTGAAACCCCGCCTGCCGCGCGGCTTCCCCGACCGCACCGAGGCCGACATCCTGGCCCAGGGGCGGATGCTCGACACGATCCGGCAGACCTTCGAACTCTACGGCTTCGAGGCGCTGGAAACCCCCTTCGTCGAGTACACCGAGTCGCTGGGCAAGTTCCTGCCGGATCTCGACCGGCCGAACGAGGGCGTGTTCTCGTTCCAGGACGACGACGAGCAGTGGCTCTCGCTGCGCTACGATCTCACCGCGCCGCTCGCCCGCCACGTCGCCGAGAACTTCGACGCGATCCCGAAGCCCTATCGCAGCTACCGGGCGGGCTACGTCTTCCGCAACGAGAAGCCGGGGCCGGGCCGCTTCCGCCAGTTCATGCAGTTCGATGCCGACATCGTCGGTGCGGGCTCCGTCGCGGCCGATGCCGAGACCTGCATGCTGATGGCCGACACGCTGGAGCGGCTCGGGCTCGCGGGCCAGTACGTGGTGAAGGTCAACAACCGGAAGGTGCTCGACGGCGTCATGGAGGCGATCGGCCTCGCCGGGCCCGACAAGGCCGGGCAGCGCCTCACCGTGCTGCGCGCCATCGACAAGCTCGACCGCCTCGGCGCCGACGGCGTGCGCCTGCTGCTCGGCCCGGGCCGCAAGGACGAGAGCGGCGACTTCACCAAGGGCGCCGGGCTTGGCGACGACGCGATCGAGCGCATCCTCGCCTATGTCGGCTTCGAGGCGAGCCCGCACGAGGGCGCCGACCGGATGGCGTTCTGGGAGAAGTTCTTCGGCTCCTGGCAGGAGGTTGTCGGCACCTCCGAGACCGGCCGCGAGGGCATCGCCGAACTCCACGCGATCATGCGGCTCTGCGAGGCGGCGGGCTACGGCCATGACCGGGTGCGGGCCGACCCCTCCGTGGTGCGCGGTCTCGAATACTATACCGGCCCCGTCTACGAGGCGGAGCTGACCTTCCCCGTCACCAATGAGGACGGCCAGACCGTCCGCTTCGGGTCGGTGGCGGGCGGCGGGCGCTATGACGGCCTCGTCGGTCGCTTCCGCAGCGAGCCGGTGCCGGCGACCGGCTTTTCCATCGGCGTCTCGCGGCTGTTCTCGGCCCTGAGACTGACCAAGAGCCCGCTGGTGGAAGGTGCAGCCAAGCCCGGCCCGGTCGTGGTGCTGGTGCTCGATCGCGAGAACATCGCCGAGTATCAGGCGCTGGTCGCGCAGCTGCGCGCGGAGAACATCCGGGCCGAACTCTATCTCGGTGCGGCCGGGATGAAGGCCCAAATGAAATATGCCGACCGTCGCCGCGCGCCGGCGGTGGTGATCCAGGGCTCGAACGAGCGCGAGGCCGGCGAGGTCCAGATCAAGGACCTGATCGCGGGCGCCCGCGCCGCCGAAGCCATCGCCAGCAATGCCGAATGGAAGGCTGCCCGCCCGGCCCAGGTGTCGGTGCCGGTGGAACAGATGGTCGAGACGGTTCGCGAAACGCTGGCCCGGCATTTCGGGTGAGAAGCACCGAATAACCGGTCCGTTTCAGCGCATCCCCTCTCCCCGCCTGCGGGGAGAGGGGGGAAGACCCACGCTTGTCCCTTACGGACGGTGCGCCGGCCGGCTGGTTTCGTTGAAGCCGGGCCGAGAGCCGGTCGCTTGGCCGGTCGCTTGGCCGGCCGTTTGGCCAGTTGCTTGGCCGGTCGCCGGCCCGCCCTGCTGACCACTCTGCGGGCCGCCTTCCGCGCTCGCGCGCTTGACCGCCGCATCGAGGTTTTCAGGGTCGAGCGCCGTCTCGACGAAGGCGCGGCCGCGATGGGTCAGATCGCGGGCGTAGCGGATGCCCTGGTCGCGCAGGTCGTCGGCATAGGGGCCGAGCGCCTGATCCTCCTGGCGGGTGCGCGGCAGGAGCGCGCCGAGCAGCAGGCCGGCGGCAAGGCCGACCACGCCGACGAGGAGCGGGTTCTCGGAGACGAAGTGCTCCGTGGCGGTGCGGCCCTCGTGCAGACGGCGATAGCCGCGATCCGCGAGGTCGGCGGCGCGCTG
The DNA here is from genome assembly GCF_026672325.1 of Methylorubrum sp. SL192. Lineage (NCBI taxonomy): Bacteria > Pseudomonadati > Pseudomonadota > Alphaproteobacteria > Hyphomicrobiales > Methylobacteriaceae > Methylorubrum > Methylorubrum sp. SL192. Next base: position 711,124 of record NZ_JAPPQV010000003.1, on the reverse strand, counting down.
GCGCTGCGTCTCGTAGCGGTCTTCCGCCCAGGAGCGGGCATCCTCGTAGGTCTCGCCCGCCCGCTCGCGGGCGGCGCGAACCGTGTCGCTGGCCTGGGCACGGGTGGAATCAGCAGCCTCGCTCACGCGGTTCTTGAGCTCGGAAGCCCGGTCCGCAGCCTGGTCGCGCAGGTTGCGTGCGCCTTCCCGCGCTTGTTCGGTCGTGTCCTGCAGGCCGGCTTGCAAGCGGGCATTGGCGTCACGGCCCTGCGTGGTCGCGCGGTCGGAAATGTCGTGCAGATTGTGCTCGACGCCGGACTCGCGGGGCATGCCGGAGCGGGCGGCGATGTTCTCGGGCAGGGTCTCCACCGGCGCGCCAGTCGGCGGCGTGGTGACAGGGCCTTGATGATTGGGACCTTGGCTCATGATGGACTCCGTTTCCTGGTCGGCCGGCGGCGCGGAATGCCCGCGCGCGGCCTGAGATGATGGGTCAGACCTGACGCTCGGGCGGCAGATCGTGGAGGGGGCGCCCGCCGGGGGCGTCGGGGTCGTAGGTGCGGTCGGCCCCCGTCACGGTGACGGGCTTGGCCTCCACCGGCACCACGGCACGGGAGGGAGAGGGACGGCGGACGGTCCGCATGCCGTTGAGCAGGAGGCCGACGCCGGCCGCGATCAGCAGCACCGGCACGGGGTTGCGCCGCACCGCCAGCAGGGCGTCGTCGTAGAAGCCGCTATAGGGCGTCTGCCGGGCCGAGCCGAGCATCTCGTCGACGAGGCTCGACGCGTTCAGGCGCCCCTGGATCCGGTCGATGGTCTCATCGAGACGGGCGCGGCTCTGCTCGATGTCCTTCTCGAGATCCGAGATCGATTCGCTCATCCCGAAACCCTTTCCGTCAACGCGCGGGCATCCTGCCGGACCTGCCGCGAGGTCCGGGTCGGCGCGAGGTTGGACAGCGACATCGCCCGGGCGCCGATGACGCCGAGCACCACGGCTATGAGCAGCATGCCGCCGCCCACCAGCAGGGCCGCGAGCCATTCGGACCCCACGAGGGTCGCGACGAACTTCACGAGCGCGCCGATGAGCACCAGCATCGCCGTGACCGCGAACACCGCGGCCAGCACCATCATCGCGAGGCCGATGAACAACGAGCGGACGTTGCTCGTCATCTCCGTGCGGAAGAGGGCGATCTCCTTGCTGGCAAGCTCACTCGCCTCGCGCAGGGCGTCCGCGACGAGGGCTTGGATCGAGGAGGGGGGCGGGGAGGGGTTGGGGCCTGTCATGGCGCGTCCCTTCAAGCCCGGTAGTCGTCGTAGGCGTGGTCCGTCTCGGGGCTGCCCGACGCCTTGACGAAGCGCGACAGCAGGAAGCCCGCCGCGAACGCGCCGACCGCCACCGTCACCGGGGAGCGCCGGGCGTAGGTTTCCGCCTGACGGTAGAAGTCGTCGAGGCTGCGCCGCTCGATCGAGCCGGCGAGATCGTCCAGCCCCTCGGCCGCGCTGTCGAAGAAGGCGCGGATGTTGGGGCGGTCGTCGAAGGTCTTGCCGGAATCGCGCAGGGACTTGGCGAGGTCCGAGACGGAACGGGCCGCCTCGCCCTTGCGGTCGTCGACGTAGGACAGGGCCTGCTGGCGTGCGGCGGCGGCGAGCCCCTTGCTGCGCTCGGCGGCCAGACTGGCGGTGTCTTCCACGTCGTGGCGCAGATCCTCCAGGTCGGCCTTGGTCTCGGCCGGCCGGGCACCGCCGACGGGATCTGGGGACGCGGACGAGGTCATGGGCTTGTCTCCGGGCAAGATGGCTGGTCAAGATCGCCGACCGGCGCGGATGCGCTTCGATCTGCGATTAACGTGGCCGAAGAACCGTTGGCTGCCTCGCGGAGTTCCGTTTCACGAGACCCTTCCGGGCCGCGGTCGCCGAACGACCGGCCTTCCGCGAACGGAAGTCAGGACAAGCGAGGAAGCACCGCCCCTCCGATGCCGATGCCCGCCCCGATCATGCGCCCCGGCCCGATGCCGGTTCAGGACCGGATGTCATCGCCTATTCAGCTTGGCCCTTGCATGGTGGCGGCGGCTCTGCTGCACTGCGGGGAACGCGGGAAGGCGTGGGGGCCGGTCGGGCGGATGCGGGATCGAACAGCGGTAACATCGTCGGTCCGCCCGCTTGACCTACAGGGGGGGATGCGTTTGGCTGCATCTCGACGGATCGCGCCAGGCTTCCGCGCGTTTTCACCCAGACGCAAGACCCTCAAGACCCTTCGGCCGACGCGCTCCGCGTGCCGGCCCCAGCGAGGACCGGAGCCGGGTTCGTGGCACGTCTGATCATCGTCTCCAACCGTGTCGCCGTACCCGCCGAGGGTAAGGATGCGGTCTCCGCAGGGGGACTCGCCGTCGCGGTCAAGGAAGCTTTCTCCTCCTACGAGGGGTTGTGGTTCGGTTGGAGCGGCAACATCCGCGACAACCCGAGCGCCGAGCCGGAACTGATCGACCGCGGGTCGATCCAGTACGCCGTCCTCGACCTGTCCCCGCAAGACCACCGCGAGTACTACGCCGGCTTTGCCAACCGGGCGCTCTGGCCGATCATGCATTACCGGATCGGGCTGGGGACGTTCTCCCGCTCGGATTATGCCGGCTACCAGCGCGTCAACCAGACCTTCGCCCAGGCGCTCGCCAAATTGGTCGAGCCGGACGACCTGATCTGGGTGCACGACTACCATCTGCTGCCGCTGGCGAGCGAGCTGCGCGGCCAGGGCATCGCCAACCCGATCGGCTACTTCCACCACATCCCGTGGCCCGCCGCCGACGTGTTCAACACTCTGCCCGCCAGCAACGAGCTGCTGCGCGCCATGGCCGATTACGACCTGATCGGATTGCAAACCGATTCGGACGTGCAGAACCTCTCGCGCAACTTCATCGACACGATGCGGGCGATCCCGCTCGGCGGCGGCTCGATGATGGTGGACGGGCGCCGCACGCGAATCCGCTCCTTCCCCATCGGCATCGATGTCGCCAGCTTCAAGGAAGCCGCCGACAAGGCCGGCTCCAACAAGGTGGTGCGCGAGACCATGGCCGGCCTGCGCACCCGCAAGCTGCTCATCGGCGTCGATCGGCTCGACTACTCGAAGGGCGTGCCCGAGCGCATGGAGGCGGTGGACCGCTTCTTCGCCTCGAATCCGGACCAGCGCGGCAACGTCGTCTACATCCAGATCACGCCGAAATCCCGCAGCGAGGTGCCGGAATACGAGCAGCTCTCGCGCGAGGTGAACGAGAAGGTCGGCGACATCAACGGCATGCTCGGCGAGCCGGCCTGGACGCCGATCCAGTACGTTACCAAGGCCTATCCGCGCCCGGTCCTCGCCGGTCTCTACCGGGCCGCCCGCGTCGGCCTCGTCACGCCGATGCGCGACGGCATGAACCTCGTGGCTAAGGAATACGTCGTGGCCCAGAGCGAGGAGGATCCCGGCGTCCTCGTCCTCTCGAAATTCGCGGGTGCGGCCCGGCAGCTGCCCGAGGCGCTGCTCGTGAACCCCTACGACCGCTTCGAGGTCGCCGAGGCGATCCGGCAGGCGCTCTACATGCCCCGCGGCGAGCGCCTGGAGCGCTGGAAGCCGATGGCGGACCGCATGCGGCGCGAGGACGTGGATTGGTGGGCCCGCTGCTTCATGGTGGAGCTGGAGACCTTCCGCACCGTCGAGCGCGAGCCGCCGAGCACGACGGCGGCGGCGGCGGAGTAGAGCGCGGCTTCCGCCTCGGCGACGAATCGGCCTCAGTCGAAGCGTGGCCTTTCACTTTGGGCCCGTTTCACGAAAGACCGGAATGATCGTCATCGAGGAGGGCCTGCCGACACCGCTGGGCGCGCATTTCGACGGCCGCGGCGTCAACTTCGCCCTCTTCTCGCAGAACGCGACCCGGGTCGATCTCTGCCTGTTCGATCCCGGCGCCCGTCACGAATCGCGCACGATCCGCCTGCCCTGCCGGACCGATGACGTCTTCCACGGCTATCTCCACGGCCTTCTGCCGGGGCAGCAATACGCCTACCGCGTGTTCGGCCCCTGGGACCCGGCGGCCGGCCACCGCTTCAACCCGGCCAAACTCGTCCTCGACCCTTATGCCCGCGAGATCGCCGGCCGCATCCGCTGGCACGACGCGCTCTACAGCCATCGCCACGGCGGTGTCCGCGAGGACCAGATCGACCGGCGCGACAGCGCCCCGTTCGTGCCCCGCGGTGTGGTCACCCGTCCCGATACCCCCGACGCCATCGCCCTGCCCGCACCGCGCCCGCTCCACGAGACGGTGATCTACGAGGCGCACGTCAAGGCGCTGACCCGGACGCATCCGGCCCTCTCGGAGGCCGAGCGCGGGACCTATCTCGGCCTCGCCCATCCGGCGATCATCGAGCACCTGTTGAAGCTCGGCGTCACCGCCCTCGAACTCCTGCCGATCCAGGCCTTCGCCGACGACCGCTTCCTCGTGGACAAGGGCCTCGTCAATTTCTGGGGCTACCAGCCCTACAACTACTTCGCGCCGGAGCCGCGCTATCTCGGCGAGGGCGGGGCGAGCGGGCTGCGCTTCGCCATTCGCGAACTGGCCTCGGCCGGTATCGAGACCCTGATCGACGTGGTCTACAACCACACGGCCGAGGGCGATCATCGCGGGCCGACGCTCGCCTTCCGCGGCATCGACAATGCGAGCTACTACAAGCTCGACCCCGACAACCTTCGCCGCAACATCGACTGCACCGGCTGCGGCAACACCCTGAACGTCGCCCATCCGCGGGTGATGCGCATGGTGCTCGACAGCCTGCGTCACTGGGTGACCGCCTATGGCGTGGCGGGTTTTCGCTTCGATCTCGCGACCAGCCTCGGCCGCGCGCCGAGCGACTTCTCCCCCCAGGCCGCCTTCTTCCAGGCGGTGCAGCAGGATCCGGTCCTCTCGCGGGTCAAGCTCATCGCCGAGCCCTGGGATATCGGCGGGGGCGGCTACCAGCTCGGCGGCTACCCCTATGGCTGGAGCGAGTGGAACGACCAGTTCCGCGATAACCTCCGCGGCTTCTGGCGGGGGGATTCCGGCACCCTCGCCAAGCTGACGCAGGGGCTCTCCGGCTCGCGCGAGATCTTTCTGCCCTCCGGCCGCTCGCCGCTCGCCAGCATCAACTTCGTCGCCTCGCATGACGGCTACACGCTCGCCGACGTGGTCGCCTACGAGGAGAAGCACAACGAGGCCAATGGCGAGGAGAACCGCGACGGCCACGGCCACAACCTCTCGGCCAATTACGGCGTCGAAGGACCGACGGACGATCCCACCATCCTGGCCCTACGCGCTCGGCAGAAGCGCAACATGCTGGCCTGCGTGTTCTTCGCGCAGGGCGTGCCGATGCTGCTGATGGGCGACGAGCGATCGCGCACGCAATCTGGCAACAACAACGCCTATTGCCAGGACGGCGCGTTGAGCTGGATGGATTGGGAGAATGATCCCGATCCGACGCTCACCGAGTTCGTGGCGAACCTCGCCGCGCTCCGCCGGGTCTGCCGTTCCTTAAGGCGGCGCCACTTCCTCGTCGGCAGCTGCGTCGGCGAGACGGCCCTGAAGGACGTGCACTGGCTCTCCCCCGATGGGACCGAGATGGACGAAGCCGCCTGGGGCGACGGCGAGCGCCTAGCCTTCGGCATGCAGATGAGCAACGACATCGAGGGCTCGGAGCGCGTCCTCATTCTCATGAACGCGGCGCCCGAGCCCTGCCCCTTCGCCCTGCCACCCGATCTCGGCGGCCCCTGGCGGCCCGTCTTCGACACCACCCTCGACACCGGCACGGTCCCCGACGGCGCGCGGCCGCCGGCCCCGGTCGGCGGCACCGTCGATCTGCCCGAGCGGGCGGTGCTGGTGCTGAAGTCGCCGCCCCTCCTTGATTGAGGGGCTCGAGCGAGAAAACGTCCCGCGCGTCTCGGCTTCCTCCGCCCCCCGTGGCATCGTGCAGCCGGGATTACGACAGGCACAGGGACGGTATCGATGCAGGCGGAGAGCGGCAGCGCGGCACGGGTGACGGTGGTCGATCACCCCCTCGTCCAGCACAAGCTGACGATGATGCGCGACAGTGACCGCTCGACCAAGGGGTTCCGCGAACTCCTCAACGAGATCGGGATGCTGCTCGCCTACGAGGTGACCCGCGACCTGCCGCTCGAACCGGTCACCATCCAGACGCCGATTCAGCCCATGGAAGGGCGCCGGATCGCCGGCAAGAAGCTCGTGCTCGCTCCGATCCTGCGGGCCGGCGTCGGCTTTCTCGACGGCATGCTCTCGCTGATGCCCTCGGCCCGCGTCGCCCATGTCGGGCTCTACCGCGATCCCGACACGCTCCAGGCGGTAGAGTATTACTTCAAGAGCCCGTCGGATCTGGCCGACCGCACCGTGCTGGTGCTCGATCCCATGCTCGCCACCGCCAATTCCGCGGTCGCGGCGGTGGAGCGGCTGAAGAGCCGGGGTGCGAAGGATCTCCGCTTCGTCTGCCTGCTCGCCGCGCCCGAAGGGATCGCCCGCTTCCAGGCAGCGCATCCCGATGTGCCGGTCTGGACCGCAGCCATCGACAGCCACCTCAACGACCACGGCTACATCGTGCCAGGCCTCGGCGATGCCGGCGACCGGATGTACGGCACACGCTGATTTTTTGGCTTTCGATCCAGCGCTCGCTCACGATGACAGAGGCGGTTCACGGCTCGACGCGCCTCGTCCCCTGCGCCATCTGACTTCGAGCGTACGCGCGACCAACCCGCGGCGTGAGCCCCGAGGAAGCCCCAAGGAAGCCCAATGACAAAAAACCTGCCCGAGACCATGCGCCAGATCCGCTTCACCGCTGCGGGTGGCCCTGAGGTCATCGCGGTCGAGACCGTGCCGCTGCCGAAGCCCGCGGCCGGGCAGGTTCTGATCGAGGTGGTCGCGGCGGGGGTCAACCGGCCCGACATCATGCAGCGCCAGGGCAGCTACCCGCCGCCCAAGGGCGCGACCGAGATTCCGGGCCTCGAGATCGCCGGCCGCATCGCGGCGTTGGGCGAGGGGGTGACGGGTTTTTCGGAGGGCGAGGAGGTCTGCGCCCTCGTCATCAGCGGCGGTTACGCTGAATTCGCCGTCGCCGAGGCCGGGCAGGTGCTGAAGAAGCCCGGGCCGCTCTCGCTGGTGGAGGCCGCCGGGCTGCCCGAGACCACCTTCACCGTCTATTCCACGGTGATCCAGCGCGGGCGCTTGCAGAAGGGCGAGACCTTCCTCGTCCATGGCGGGTCGAGCGGCATCGGCACCACGGCGATCCAGATCGCCAAGCAGCACGGCGCCCGCGTCCTCACCACCGCCGGCTCCGACGAGAAGTGCCGGTTCTGCGAGGAGCTGGGCGCGGATGCCGCCATCAACTACCGCGAGGCCGATTTCGCCGAGGAGGTGAAGCGCCTCACCGACGGTAAGGGGGTCGATGTGATCCTCGACATGGTCGGCGCGGCCTACCTGCAAAAGAACATCGCCTCGCTGGCGGTGGAGGGGCGCCTCGTCCAGATCGCCTTCATGAAGGGCTTCAAGGCCGAGAACCTGACGCTGACCCCGATCATGCTCAAGCGCCTGACCATCACCGGCGCGACCCTGCGGGCCCAGGCCAAGGAAGCGAAGGCCGCCATCGCCGAGGGCTTGAAGCGGGATGTCTGGCCGCTGGTCGAGGCGGGCAAGATCCGCCCCATCGTTCACGCCACCTTCCCGCTCGAGGAGGCGCGCAAGGCGCATGAGCTGATGGAGACCAGCAGCCACACGGGCAAGATCCTGCTCACGACGGGCCGCTGAAGCCTCATCCGAAGATGTTTTCGGCGATTTGAAAGTGATGGGGCCGAATCAAGACTTTTGAGCCTCGTCCCGAATGCGGGACGAAGCTCAAGGCGCAGCTTGCTCAGGAACTCTCGGAGCCACACCGGCGTTGGCCAAGCATAACCGATGCTGACGCCGCCCCTTTCGCCGGGCGGAAGAGAGGGAACTTCATGGCCCAGATCGAGACCCAAACCGATGCCCGCCAGGGTGCGAAGGGCAAGCCTGTCCTTTACGTGCTGGTCGCGAGCCTCGTCCTGCTGGCGGTCGCCACGGTCGGCCTGCTGAGCTGGAACCGGGCGGAGACGACCTCCGACTACGCCGGCAAGAGCCAGGAATCGTCGCGTGAAGTGACCACGGGGTCCGTCAACAAGGCCCCGTCTTCCAACAGCGGCAACGTTCCGGCCGAGAACCCCGCCTATCCGCAGCCGGCGCAGAAGTCGGCCCAGTAAGGCCAAGCACCACGATCACGAAAAAGCCGCCCGGGATGATGTCCCGGGCGGCTTTTTCTTTGGCTCTCGGTCTTTGGTTTGACGCGCATTCCGACGAACCGGCATCCACTTCGTCGGAATGCGCTCTCGCGAGGCCTCAGCGCGTCGGGATCGGCGTCTCGCCACGGTAATCGTAGAACCCACGCTTGGTCTTGCGGCCGAGCCAGCCGGCCTCGACATACTTCACCAGCAGCGGGCAGGGGCGGTATTTCGAATCCGCCAACCCCTCGTAGAGCACCTGCATCACCGACAGGCAGGTATCGAGGCCGATGAAGTCGGCGAGCTGCAGCGGCCCCATCGGGTGGTTCGCGCCCAGCCGCATCGCGGTATCGATCGACTCGACCGAGCCCACGCCCTCGTAGAGCGTGTAGATCGCCTCGTTGATCATCGGCAGCAGGATGCGGTTGACGATGAAGGCCGGGAAGTCCTCCGACATGGTCGAAGTCTTGCCGAGCCGGGCGATGAAGGCCTTGGCCGATTCGTAGGTCGGATCTTCGGTGGCGATGCCGCGGATCAGCTCGACGAGCTGCATCACGGGCACCGGGTTCATGAAGTGGATACCGATGAAGCGGTCCGGCCGGTCGGTCGCCGCGGCGAGCCGCGTGATCGAGATCGAGGAAGTGTTGGTCGCGACCAAGGCGTCGGGCTTGAGCGAGGGGCAGAGCGCCTGGAAGATCTTGCGCTTGGTCGCCTCGTCCTCGGTGGCGGCCTCGATGACGAGGTCGCAGGGTGCGAGGTCGTCGTAGCTTCGGGCCGCGGCGATGCGGTCCAGGGCGCTGCGGCGCTGCTCGTCGCTCAGCGTTCCCTTCTGGACCTGACGCGTGAGGTTCGCGTCGATCAGCGCGAGACCGGCATCGATCCGCTGCGGATCGCGGTCGTTCAGCCGAACGTGGAGGCCCGAGGTCGCACAGACATGCGCGATGCCGTTCCCCATCTGGCCGGCACCGACGATGCCGACCGTCTTGATCTCGATGCCCATAACCGTATCGCGTCCTACCTGCTGCGGCATCGTCGTCTCGGACCGCACCCCTAGAATGCGGCACTGCAACAAATGCGTCAAACCGGTCTCAAGCCGCAGGCGCCCAAACCGGTTCGACGGTGTCGCGAGGTGCGTTACCGATCCGTCTACCGATGCGTCTAACGATCCTTGGCCTTGGCGATCTCGGCCTGCAAGTCCGGCACGACCTGAAACAGGTCGCCGACCAGCCCGTAATCCGCCACTTGGAAGATCGGCGCGTCCTCGTCCTTGTTGACGGCGACGATCACCTTCGAGTCCTTCATGCCGGCCAGATGCTGGATCGCGCCGGAGATGCCGACCGCGACGTAGAGGTCGGGCGCCACCACCTTGCCGGTCTGGCCCACCTGCCAGTCGTTCGGGGCGTAGCCGGCATCCACCGCCGCCCGCGAGGCGCCGACCGCAGCGCCCAGCGCGTCGGCCAGCGGCTCGATCAGCTCCTTGAACTTCTCCGCCGAGCCGAGCGAACGGCCGCCGGAGACAATGAACTTGGCCGAAGCCAGCTCCGGCCGGTCGGACTTGGCGATTTCCTCCGACTTGTAGGCGGCGCCGAGCGCGTCGGGCGCGGCCGCCGAGACCGCCTCGATCGCGGCGGAGGCGCTGCCCGGTTCCGCGGGCTTGAAGGCGGCGGTGCGCACGGTGATGACGCGCTTACCGGCACCGGCCTGCACGGTCTGGATCGCGTTGCCGGCGTAGATCGGGCGCTCGAAGGTGTCGGGCGAGATCACCTTGATGATGTCGGAGATCTGGGCGACGTCGAGGAGCGCGGCGACGCGGGGCAGGGTGTTCTTGCCCGTGGTCGTGGCGGCGGCAACGATCGCGTCGTAGGGCGCGGCGATCGCGGCGATCAGGGCGGCGGTCGGCTCGGCGAGGTCGTGGTCGTAGGCGCCGTCCTCGGAATTCAGCACCTTCTCGATGCCGTCGAACTTGGCCGCAGCCTCGGCCGCCGCCTTCGAACCGGTGCCGAGCACCAGGGCGTGGATGGGCGCGCCCAGTTCCTTGGCAGCGGTCAGCGCCTTCAGCGTGCCGTCCTTGATCTGCCCGTTGGCGTGCTCGACGTAGAGGAGCGTGGTCATCGGCGAAACTTCTCAAAAAGAGGGGAGGCGCGCCGCTCGACCGGAGGCCGGGAGCGGCGCCGCGAGGATCGGAGCCAGGGTCAGAGCACGCCGGCTTCGATCTTGAGCTTCTGCACCAACTCGGCCGCGGAACCGACCTTGACGCCCGCCTGCCGGCCCGATGGCTCGACGACCTTGAGCACGGTCAGCTTCGGCGCGACGTCGATGCCGAGCCCCTCCGGCGTCAGCTCCTCCAGCGGCTTCTTCTTCGCCTTCATGATGTTGGGCAGCGACGCGTAGCGCGGCTCGTTGAGGCGCAGATCCGTCGTGACGATCGCCGGCAGCTTGAGCGAAACGGTCTGGAGGCCGCCATCGACCTCGCGGGTCACGTCGATCGCGCCCTCGCCGAATTCGAGCTTGAAGGCGAAGGTGCCCTGCGGCCAACCGAGAAGGGCGGCGAGCATCTGACCGGTCTGGTTCGAATCGTCGTCGATCGCCTGCTTGCCGAGGATGACGAGGTTCGGGCTTTCCTTCTCGACGATCGCCTTCAGCACCTTGGCGACGGCGAGCGGCTCGCAATTCACGTCGGTCTTGACCAGGATCGCCCGGTCGGCGCCCATGGCGAGGGCGGTGCGCAGGGTTTCCTGCGCCTGCTGCGGGCCGATCGAGACGGCGACGATCTCGGTGACCTTGCCCTTTTCCTTCAGACGGATCGCCTCCTCGACGGCGATCTCGTCGAAGGGGTTCATCGACATCTTGACGTTGGCGAGCTCAACGCCCGACCCGTCGGCCTTGACGCGGATCTTCACGTTATAATCGACGACCCGCTTGACGGGCACCAGAACCTTCATGGCTGTCGCTTTCCTCCGCTCCTGCGAAGTCCCGGCGTCACTTGCTGGACGACTCTCGGACCCGCTTGACCGCGATCGATGGGATTTTCAGGGCGGCGGGACCGTAGCGAGGCGATTTCCCGCTTGTCAACGCGCCTTATCGGCGGCGTGACCCGCGGCGAATCACCGGTTCTGGCCCGGCACCCAGAGCACATCGTCGGCGCCGTCGCGGTTGGCCGCGCGCGAGGCCACGAACAGGAAGTCCGACAGCCGGTTGAGATATTGCAGGGCTTCGCCCGAGATCGCCTCGCTCTCGACGCCCGACAACGCGACCACCAGCCGCTCGGCGCGGCGGCAGACGGTGCGGGCGAGGTGGAGCGCGGCGGCCGCGGCCGAACCGCCGGGCAGGACGAAGGATTTCAGCGGCGGGATGTTCGCGTTGAGTGCGTCGATCTCCGTCTCCAGCCGCTGCACCTGCGCCGGCACAATCCGCAGGGGCTCGTAGCCCAGCGGCTTGTCGCTCGGCGGGGTGGCGAGGTCGGCGCCAAGATCGAACAGGTCGTTCTGGATGCGCGCCAGCATCGCGTCGAGAGCGGGCTCGGCCGTGAGGCGGGCGAGCCCGATGCAGGCATTGGTCTCGTCGACGGTGCCGTAGGCCTCCACCCGCAAATCCGCTTTGGAGCGGCGCTCGCCGTTGGCGAGCCCGGTCGTCCCCTGGTCGCCGGTGCGGGTGTAGATGCGGTTGAGCTTGACCACGGCGTCTCTCCCGCGGGCCATTAAGTGTTCTTCAACGAGAAGACCCGCCGGGCGATGTTTCGCGCCCGGCGGGTCTTTGCAACCCGTAAAACTCTGGCCCCCCGCAAAAGCGGCTTTCGGTCAGAAGGTGTAGCCGAGCTTGCCGCCGAAATTGGTCAGGCCGCGGTTGTCGCCGCACAGGCCGGCATTCGACATATGCTCGACGGTGGCCATGACGCTCCAATGCGCGTCGATGCGGAAGCCGAGCGCCGCCGCCTCGCGGAACAGCGGATTGCAGCCCAGCGCGTTGAAGCCGTAGGGGGCGTTCGCCTTCAGGCCGGTATAGCCGTTATGCGCCGCGCCGCCGAAGAAGCCTTCGAGGAAGACACGCCGGTCCAGGGTCTCGGGGAAGAGATCCACGGTCCAAGTGGCGCCGATATAGGCGTAGCTGGTGCGGCCGCCGGTGTTGTAGCTGCCGCCGACGGTGGGCCGCGGCACGAAGGCCTGCCAGAACGGATCGGTGGTGATCAGCGGCTTGGCGAACAGGATCTCGCCGTTGACGTTCGCGGTGCTGAAGCCCGGCAGCTTGCCCTCGGCGCTGCCCGGATCCTGCACCGAGCCGCCGATGCGAACCTCGGAGACGATGGAGTAGGGCTGGACGGGGGCGAAGTAGGGCGGCGGTGCGGGAGCCCGGGCGGCGCCGAGATCGGCGGCCTGCGTGGTCGTGATCGCCGACGCGGCCAGCGCGCCGACGAGAATCCGGGCAAAGGGTGACTTCATCGGCGGTTGGTCCGTCCGTTTCAATCCGTCCCAAATATCACGCTGTTCTGAGCACAGCCTGCGGATTCATCCGGTCCCCAACTTTTTGCCGGCCGGGTGGGGCGTGCGCGCCACACCGGTCTGGTCTTCCACCCGCAGGCCAGCGGCCGCCGAACCGGAAGATCATGGCTGCGATGCAACAAATGATGCATCGCACAAGGCGGTATCGCGTTGACCGACAGCGCCCGCTGCGGAGCGCATCACGCGAACGGATGGATCATGCGGACGACACGAGGAATGCTGGCAGCTGCGACCCTGGCGGCGAGCTTGGCGCCGATGCCGGCTCGGGCGGAGGGCGATACCCCGATCCAGGGACTCTGGAAGCTGGTCTCGTACGAGGTGGAGGTCCGCAAGGACGGCGAGAAGCTGCCGGTGATGGGCGACCACCCGACCGGCTACGCCTATTTCACCCCGGAGAAGCGCGTGTTCTTCGTGCTGACCGGTGAGGACCGCAAGCCCGCCAAGGACGACGCGCAGCGGGCCCAGCTCCTTGAGACGCTCGTCTCCTATACCGGCAAGTTCCGCCTCGACGGCGACAAGTGGATCGCCGACCTCGACGTCGCCTGGGATCCGAAATGGGTCGGCTCGGAGCAGACCCGGACCTTCACGCTCGATGGCGAGCGCCTGCGGGTGCTGACCCCTTGGCGGGTGATGCCGAACTGGGCCGACAAGGGCGAGACCCGCAGCATCGTCACCTTCGAGCGTGCCAAGGAGTGAGGTCGAAGGGTCGGGTTAGTCAGGCCGGGCGGTCAGGCCGCCCGCCACCAGACCACACCCATGATGACGATGATCGCGACGAATTGCAGGAGCACGCGCAGGCGCATCAGCTTCTGCGAGAGGTTGGCGCTGCCGCCCCGCATCATGTTGACGAGGCCGAAGAGCAGCACGCCGGCCACGGCGAGGCAGGCGAGGAGAACGAGCTGGTTGGCGGACATGGGTCGGTGATCTCGTGAGAGGCCGTGCTGACGCGAGCACGGCCCGAAAGGGGATTCGATCGGCGGAATTCAGTTCCGGCGGAGCAGACGCTCGAAATAATCGAGTTCTTCCTGCGGGCGCGAGGGGTCGCCGAGCTTGCGCCGCAGTTCCTCCATGATCCGGCGGGCGCGCTGCACCGCGGATTCGTCGGCATTGGGTACCCGCACGTTGCCGTTCGAAAGGTCGCGTCCGCGGGTCGGGCGGCCGAGCGGATCGTCGTCGGCGGAGCCCGAGCGGCCCTGCTTACCCTGGGACTGGCCCTCCTGCTGGCCCTCGCCCTCCTGGCCCTCGGCCATCTGCTGCATCTGCTTCTGCATGCCCTCGGCACCGCGCTTCAGCCCGTCGAGAGCGCGGCCCTGCGCGTCCACCGCGTCGCCGTTGCGGCCCTGGCCGAGCGATTCCTCGGCCTCGCGCATGGCCTCCTCGGCATCCGACAGCCCCTCTTCCCCCTGAAGCCCCTGCTGCTTCATCCGGTTCTTGAGATCCTGGAGCTGCTCGCGCAGGCCCTGCTGGCGCTGGCCCATATTCTGGCCCTGCTGCCCGCCGCCCTGACCCTGCTGCCCCTGGCCGCGCTGCCCCTGCTGGCCGCGGCCCTGCTGCCCCTGTTGGCCTTCCTGGCCCTCGCCCTGCTGGCCGGGCTGCTGCCCGCGCTGGCCTTGCTGCCCCTGCTGCTGGCCCGGCTGCGGCCTCTGGCGCTGGCCGGGACGCTGCTGGCCCTGCTGGCCTTCCTTGTAGGTCTCGTCGCGTAGGTCCTGCTGCTCGCGGGACATCTTGTCGAGTTCGTCGAGCTGCCGGTTCATCTCGGCCATGCCGCCATCGGACTTCTGGCCGTTCTCGGCGTTCTGAAGATTTTCGAGCACGTTGCGGAGCTGTTCGAGCAGGCGCTGGGCTTCCGCCGTGTCACCGCGCTGCATCGCCTCCTGCATGTCCTTGATCATCTTCTCGAGATCGTCGGGCGTGACGGTCTGGCCGTTCTGCTGCTGTTGCTGGCGCTCCGATTGCTGCCGGTTCTGCGGCTTCGCCCGCTGAGCGAACTCCTTCATGAACTTGTCGAGGGCCTGTTTCAGATCCTCGGTGAGCTTCTTGACCTCCTCGTCCGGCGCGTTGCGCTCGATCGCCTCCTTGAGGCGGTCCTGGGCGGCGCGCAGGGCCTTCTCGGCGTCCGAGAGATCGCCGTCCTCAATCTTGAGGGCCATCTCCCACAGGAGGTCGGCGACGTTGGTGAGATCCTCGTCCGACTTCGCCGCCCGCAGCCGGTTGGCGGCGGTGGTGAGGCCGAGGAAGATCCCCGGCTGCGGCGTGAAGCGCTCCGGCGCGATCCGCAGGGCGTCGAGCGCGGTCTGGACGCGGGCGCGGTCCGCGTCGGGCGCGGTGACGAGGCGGCGGCGCTCCTCGGCCAGCGCGCGGGCGAGCGGCTGGCTGAAGGGCCGGGCCGGCAGCACGATCTCGGCGGTCTCGGTGCGGCCCTCCTGCCCGGCCTCGTCGCGGACCACGAGGGTGAGCTTCACCCGTGCGCCGGACCAGGGATTGTCGGTGAGATCGACCAGCGTCTTGGTGTCGGTCTCACCCGTCGCGTCGGCGGGGAGTGCCAGCGCGATCTTGGGCACCGGCACCAGCGAGCGCCCGGCCTTCAGCGGCTCGAGCAGCCCCTCGGCGGCGGCGATGCCGTAATCGTCCTTGGCCCGGTAGCTGAGATTGAAGGTGCCGCGCCCGTTCACTTCGAGATCGCCGACCCGGCTGACTTCGGGCGGCTGGTCGGGGATCGTCTCGATCACGAGGCGTTGCGGCTCCGAGCCGGAGGCGGCGATGCCGAGTTCGGCGGTGCCGCCGGCGAGCCGGAACCGCTCCTCGCGCAGGGTCGCGCGGGTCTCGTTGGCCTTCGCACCGTTCTGCACGACGCCCCGCGGAGCGGGCCGGCCGGCAGCGTCCTTCTCGTCCTTGGCCACCGGCATAAGGGCGGCGTTCGGGGTCAGCTCCGCCTCGCCCTGGCCGGCGATGCGCACGATCAGGGTGGAATTGACCGGCGCGCGCAGGCGCTGCACCGGGTCCTTCGGCGTGCCCGACATCGTCACGATCAGCGGCGGCACGCGAGTGTAGATCGGCGGGTCGATCCAGCCATCGACGCGGAAGCTCGGCGCGGCGGCCTGGGGCTCGCGCCAGTCGAAGGCGGCGGCGACGCGCCCGCGCCATTCGGGGCCGGCGACGAACAGAGCGGCCAGCGCCGCGACGAGGACGCCCGCGCGGAGCGCCAGCGGATCGTGGCCGGGCATGTGCGGGCGCGGACGCCCCGCCTTCAGCCGCGCGACGGCGGCAGCGGCCCGCGACTGGTGCAGGGCCCACAGGGCGCGGGTGACCGGATCGCTCTGGCCGACGGCCAGCGTGTCCTCGATCGAAGAGGCCGGATCATGCGCGGTCCCACCCTTGCGGGCGGCCTCGCGGTCGATCCGGGCGAGCGCCTCGCGCCGGCTCAGGGCACGGAGCCGAACCGCCGGCCACAAAGCGGCGACGAACAGGGCGGCGAAGAGCCCGAGCCCGACCATGCGCCCAACCGGCGGAAGATCCAGCCACAGGCCGAGCCAGGAGGCGGCGAGGAAGGCGAGGACGACGCCGAGCCCGCGCCACAACACCGGCCAGGCCCGCTCCCACAGACCTGCGGCCCGCGCCTGCGCCACCAGCCGGTCGAGGCGATGGCGCGTCGCGCCCTGTGGATCGCCGCCGCTCGAATTCGTCCGTTCGGCCTCGCTCATCGTGTCCGGTCGCGGCTCCCGCGGGCGCCGGGCAGAGGAGCCCCGCGCACGAATGAGGAAGCTAGCATGGTGACGGGCGCACTCCGCCGGGTCAAATCCGCCCAGTCGCGCTTGGTGCCGTCACGCGGCCGCCTGCGACAGGTCGCGGCCGATCCGGGCGGCGAGCGGCACGCTCGCTTGGTTCTTGCCCTTGGCCTCGATCTCGAAATCGGTCCAGGCGAGGTGCCGGGCGACGAGCGCGTTGACCGCCTCGTTCCACATCAGGTCGGAATGGGCGGCCAGATCACGCCAGGAATGACCCTGTTCGGACAGGGCCGCATAGTCCGGCAGCGTGCCGGTATCGTGCTCGGGCAGGACCGTTTCCCGTGAAACACTGATATGGCTCACCGGCCGCACACCGCGCCAGGAGGCGATCACCGCCGGGATGCGGGGATCGTCGGGCTCGATATAGACGCCGCGGCTCTCGACCCAGTGGTGGTGGAGGTCGAGCACCACCGGCACCCTGTCGCCGAGCCGCAGCACCGCGTCGAGGCCAAACAGCGACTCGTCGTTCTCGACGGTGAGCAGGTTGCGCGCCGTCTCCGAGATCAGCGACAGACTCTCGCGAAAGCCCTCGATGCCGGGCTCGCGCCCGCCGATATGGATGTTCACGTGGGCACCATGCGGGTGCCAGCCGGAGCCGTAGCCCAGCATCGCCATCACTTCGGCATGGTATTCGAGTTCGGCGATGCCGTTTTTCTGCGCGTTCGGGTTGCGCGAGGCGATGATGCAGAACGGGCCGGGATGCATGCTGAGCCGCACATCCCCCGCCCGCGCCTGCTCGCCGACCCGGGCGAGGCCGGCCTCGATCAGGGCGCGCATCGGGGCCTGGGCATAGAGCGGCTCGGCCACCGGATGGGTGTAGCCGGGCAGTACCGAGCTCGCCATGCGCAGCAGCCGCTCCAGGGGCGGCCGGGCCGACACCCAGGCGATCTGGCGTTCCAGCGCCGCGAGGTTGTGGCGCACCACGCCCTCCAGCTTCTCGAAGCGCGCGGTGGGCCCGAGGCGCTCCAGATGCGCCATCGTCACCGTGCCGAGATTCATTAGCTTGGCCGCGTCCTTGGCGGCTTTCAGGGTTTTGTGGGCCGGGTCCGGATCGGGGATGAAGGTGCAGCAGAAGCCGAGGCGGGGCGGCTCGGCGATGTTCGGCTGGGAGGGGTTGGGCTTGCGCGACATGGGCCGATAACGCGTCAGGATCGGCTTCGGCCCCCGGCAAAAAAGATCAATCCTCCGCGCGCAACGCGTCCACCGCCGCGCCCGCGAGGTTGGCCGCCATCAGCCGCTCGGCCTCGCCCTCGACCGGCCGGAGGCGGGTGCCCAGGGCTGCGATCCGCGCCGCCGCCTCGCGGGCAAGCCGGGTGGCGATGGCGAGATCGACCGCCGCGAACCGCACCGGCTCGCCCGGCCGGCGCTGGGCGATCCGTCGCAGGTCGACGGAGATCACGGTGGCGATCTTCGGGTAGCCGCCGGTGGTCTGGCGGTCGGCGAGCAGGACGATGGGGCGGCCCGAACCCGGCACCTGCACCGAGCCGGCCACGGTGGCGTCGGAGACGATGTTGAAGCCGGCCGCGCCGTGGGCGATCTCCGGTCCGTCGAGCTGATAGCCCATCCGGTCGGCCCGGTTCGACACCGTGAAGGTCTCGGCCAAGAACGTCGCGAGGCCGGCTTGCGAAAACAGGTCGTCCTGCGGTCCGAGGACGACGCGGACCGGCGCCTCGCGCTCCAGCGGGATCGGATCGAGGCTGTGGTCCGCCTCATACGAGGCCGGGGCGGCGAGCGGCAGGCGGTCGCCTTCGCGGCATGGGCGCCCGTCGAGGCCGCCGAGTGCCGCGCGCTGGTGGAGCGCCCGGCTGCCCATCACGCTGCGGACGGGAAAGCCGCCGGCCGCCGCGAGATAGGCGAACACGCCCTCGCGCGGCCGCTCGATCGTCAACGCCGAGCCCTCGCGCAGGACGAAGGCGCGATGCGCGGCGAGCGGCTCGCCGTCGAGGCGCAGCCCGCTCGGCGCCCCCGCCAGTGCGAGGCGCACCGCCCCGCCCTCGACGCGCAGGCTCGCCGCGGCCAGTCCGAGTTCGAGCGCCGCCGTATCGGCCGGGTTGCCGACGAGGCGGTTGGCGGCGGCGAAGGCGAGCGGGTCCATCGGCCCGGAGGCCGAAAGCCCGAAGCGGAGAAAGCCGCGCCGTCCGCCATCCTGAAGCGAGGCTGCGCCAGTGAGGCGGACGAGATGGAGGTGGGCGCTCATCCCGCGCACAACTCGGCCACCGGTTCGCCGGCTTCCGCCGCGGCGGCGAGCGCGTCCCAGCGTTCGGCCGGGGTTGGGACGAATCGCACCCGGTCGCCGGGGCGGAGCAGGAAGACGGGGTCACGCTCGGGCACGAAGGTCCTTTCGGGGGTTCGCCCGAGAAGATGCCAGCCGCTCGGGGCCGCGATGCTCGCCACCAGCGCCTGGGCGCCGCCGATGGAGATGGTGCCGGCCGGCGTCACCGGGCGCGGGCTGGGGCGGCGCGACAGGGCGAGCCCGGAATCGAGCCCTTCGAGATAGGCGTAGCCCGGCAGGAAGCCGATCATCGCAACCCGGTATTCGGGGGCGCTGTGGCGCGCGATCACCGCTTCGGGCGTGAGCCCGTGATGGGCGGCGACCGCGTCGAGGTCGATCCCGAACGCGCCGCCATAGACCACGGGGATGCGCCACAGGCGCGGGGCCGGGACCGCCGCGAGCGGTTCGCCCGCCAGCGCCAGAACGGCGCGGCCGAGTTCGGCCGGGTCGGCGCGGAGCGGATCGAGATGGACGGTCAGCGAGCGGTAGGTCGGCACCGTCTCCAGCACGCCGGGGAGGGCCCGCTCCGCCAGGGCCGTATCGAGGGCGAGCACGCGGGCGCTGAGGCGCGCATCGATGCCTGAGCCGAACTCGATGGTGAAGGCCGTGTCTCCGCAGGGCAGCAGCCGCGGCGCGTCGTGCGTCATGGCGGCAGGTTACCCAATCGGGCAGCCCGCCGCGAGACGTCGATATCTAGAACCCGGCCGCGAGGCGGTGGGGTACCGCCGTCCGCCCGGCGGCGGCGGCCTGGCGGTAGAGGCCGCGGTGCTGCGGATCGGGCACCAGCGCCTCGGTGAGGCCGATCACGGTCTCGGCGGCGCCGAGCAACAGCGCGCCGTCGGGGGCGAGCGTCTTGGCGATCCGCTCCAGCACGTCGGTCTTGGTCGGCGCGTCGAAATAGATCAGCACGTTGCGGCAGTAGACGATGTCGAACTGGCCGAGATGCTCGAACGGGTTCAACAGGTTGAGCGGCCGGAAGCTCACCATCCCGGCGAGCGACGGACTGATCCGCCATTGCTCGCCGACCTGGGTGAAGTGCTTCACGAGGAGCTGCACCGGCAGGCCGCGCTGCACCTCGAAATGGCTGTAGAGGCCCAGCCGCGCCTTCTCCAAGACCTCGGTCGAGAGGTCGGTGCCGACGATCTCGATCTGCCAGCCGGCGAGTTGCGCCGCGGCCTCTTGGATCATCATCGCGAGCGAGTACGGCTCCTGCCCCGTGGAGGCCGCCGCCGACCAGATCCGCAGGCGCCGCTGGGGGCTGCGGGCGGCGATGGCTTTCGGCAGCAGCACGTCGCGGAACAGGTCGAACGGCGCGCGGTCGCGGAAGAAGAACGTCTCGTTGGTGGTCATCGCCTCGACCACCGCCTTCTCCAGCGGCCCCTCGCGGGACACCCGCAGGGTGCCGACGAGGTCGGTCAGGGTTGCGATGTTGAAACGGCGGCAGACGGGGGTGAGCCGGCTCTCGACGAGATAGCGCTTCTCTGCGCCGAGGCTCAGCCCGGAGCGCTTCCTGAGATAGTCGCGCAGGAACGCGAAATCCGCTTCGGTCATCAAACGCGCTCCGCGATCGCGTTGCGCAGAGCCGGTCCGATCTCGGGGAGCGGGAGGACGGCGTGGCACAGGCCTGCTTTGGCGACGCTGCCGGGCATGCCCCAGACCGTGCTGGTGGCTTCGTCCTGAGCGAGCAGGATGCCGCCGGCCTCGACCAGCGCGCGGGAGCCCGCCGTGCCGTCCGAGCCCATGCCGGTGAGGATGACGCTCAGCGTCGCCCCGCCGTAGAGCGCGGCGGCATCGAGGAACATCACGTCCACCGCCGGGCGGCAGAAGTTCACCGGTGGCCCGTCGTCGAGGCGGATGATGGTCTCGGCCGCGGAGCCCGCGAGCCGCATGTGGCGCCCGCCCGGGGCGACGTAGATGCGGCCGGGCTGCAACCGCTCGTCGGCCTTGCCCTCGGCCGCCGGCAGCCCGATCCGGGCGCCGAGATGTTCGGCGAAGACGGCGGTGAAGACCGGCGGCATGTGCTGCACGATCAGCACCGGCAGGCGCCGAAGCGTGGCCGCGCCGATCTTCTCCAGCACTTCGCCGACCGCCCGCGGGCCGCCGGTCGAGGAGCCGATCAGCAGGGCGCGCGGCGGCACCACGGTGCGCGGCTTCGGCCGCAGCGTCACCGTGCCCGACAGGCGCGAGACGGCCGGTGCGGCGGGCGCCGCGGAGGAGGCGGATTCGACCGCGGTCGGCCCCGGCCGACGCCGGGCGCGGGCGGCTCCGAACACCCGGATGCGCTCGATCAGGTCGTTGCGGAAGCCGTCCGAGGTGGTGACGCCGCGGTTGCTCTCGGGCTTGGGGATGTAATCGACCGCGCCGAGCGCGAGGCAGCGCAGGGAGACGTCGGCGTTGCGCTGGGTCAGCGTCGACATCATCACGACCTGGATCCCCGGCTGCTTGGCGAGCATCAGGGGCAGGGCCTGGATGCCGTCGAGTTCCGGCATCTCGATGTCGAGGAGCACCACGTCGGGGTTGCAGCGGGCCAGCGCGTCCACGGCGGCGCGGCCGTTGGGCGCGGTGGCGACCACCTCGTGGCCCGCCTCGCCGAGCCAGCGCGAGACGAGCCCGCGCACCACAGCCGAATCGTCGGCGACCAGCACCTTGATCGGGCTGCGCGCCGCCGGAGCGTGTGCGACGGCCGGGAATGCCGACATGGGGGGAACTCGTTTCCGGGGGAGCGAACGAAGGGGCGGAGGCCTGGACAAGCCCCCGGAGACGGATCAGGCGGCTTCGGACGGATGCACCGCGAAGCCGACCAGATCGAGCTTGGCCATCATGATTTCCCGGTCGAAGGGCTTCATGATGTATTCGTCGGCGCCCGCGTGAAGCGCTCGGGCGATGGCGCCGACATCGTTCTCGGTGGTGCAGAACAGAACCTTCGGCTGGTCGCCGAGCGGGGACTGACGCAGGAGCCGCAGCACCTCGTAGCCGTCCATGTTCGGCATGTTCCAGTCGAGCAGGATCACCGTCGGCATCGCTTCCGCGCACATCACCAGCGCCGTGGCGCCGTCCTCCGCGTCGCGGACGCTGAAGTCGAGGGTCTCCAGGATGCGGCGGGCGACCTTGCGGATCACCGCCGAGTCATCGACGATCAGCGCCGTCTTCGCCACGTTCTTGGTCGAGTTCTTGGTCGGGCCGGTCATCGTGCGGGCATCCCTTGGCTTCAGGCGACCTTCGCTTCGCGGGCGTCGCCGAAGGCGAGCAGCGCATCGACGTCGAGGATGACCAGGAGGCGCCCGTCGAGGCGGTGGACGCCGAGCGAGAGGTCGCGCCAGCGGGGATCGAGGTTGATCGGCACCGGCTCCTGCGTGTCGGCGCCGAGCTTCAGCACCTCGCCGACACCGTCGACGATGAGCGCGAAGGTCTCGCCCGCCTGTTCCAGGCCGATCGCCATCTCGGCCGCACCGGCCTCGCGGCCGGGGATGCCGAGGCGGCGGCGCAGGCACAGGGCCGTGACGACCCGTCCGCGCAGGTTCAGGAGGCCGACGATTTCCCGGGGCGCGAGCGGCACCGGGGTGATGCCGGCGGGCACGAACACGTCGTGCACCCGGTCGATGGTGAGCCCGAACATCGTCTCGCCGACGAAGACGGTGACGTAGTCGGTGGTGTCGGTGGGAACGGTGTTTCCGTTGGCGGCCTGCATGGCGGCGTATCCTCTTCCGGTCCGTTCGTGGTTCAGGCAGCGGCGCGGGCGTCGGCCGCCTGGGCGGCTTCGCCAATCTCGGCGAGCGCCGCGAGCAGGCCGCTGCGGTCGAACTTCGCGACGAGATCGCTGATCGCGAGGCGCCGCGCCTGTTCGATGGCGTCGGGGGCGACCGTGCCGGTGAGCGCGATCACCGGCATCTCGGCCAGCCGCCCGCCGCTCTTGCGCATGGCGGCGACGAGGTCGAAGCCGCTGCGGCCGGGCATGTCGAGATCGCTGACCACGAGGTCGAGGCCGGCGCTCCCCTTGAGCAGACCGAGTGCCTCCTCGGCGGAGGACGCGGTCGTCACGCTGTAGCCCGCCGCCTTGAGGACGGGGGTGAGCATGTCGCGGAAGAAGGCCGAGTCGTCCACGAGCAGGAGCGAGGGCGCCTTGACCACCGTCTTGCGCGGGCCCCGCGCCCAGTCGTCGTAGGCGAGCGGCAGGAAGTGGGCGATGTTGATGATGTCGGTCGCCCGACCCCGCAGAACCGCCGAGCCGATGAGGTCGGAGCGGTCGGCCGAGATCTCGATGTCGAGGCGCTCCTCGACGATGTCGACGATCTCGTCCACGACGAGGCCCATCGCCCGGTCGCCATCCGAGAACACGACCAGCGCCTGGTTGCCTTCCGAGCGGATCGGAACCGAGGGATCGGCCGGCACCAGCGGCATCAGGCGGCCGCGGTACTGGATCAGCGGACGACCGCCGAGATGCTCGATCTTCGAGGCGTCGATCTCCTCGAGCCGGGTGACGAGCGAGAGCGGCACCGCCTTGAAGCCGCCGGCGCCCCCCTTGAACACGAGGAGCGTCGCCTTGGCGTCGCCGGCCTCGACCTCGTCGGACTCGGTCTCCGTCGCCGCGCCGGACTGCGCGCTCTGGCCCACCAGCTTGGCGACGCCGTTGGGATCGACGATCAGCACCACGGCGCCGTCGCCGAGGATCGTGTTGCCGGCAAAGAGCGGGATGTGCCGCAGCTTCGACGACATCGGCTTCACGACGATCTCTTCCGTGTGGAAGACCTCGTCCACCAGCACGCCGAAGCGCTGCCGGCCGACCTGGGCCACCACCACGAAGCCGGACTCGACGACCTCGCCCTCCTCGACGGTCGCCTGCCCGCGCATCAGCCCGTTGAGGGTGACGATCGGCAGGAGCCGCTCGCGCAGGCGCAGCACCGGGGCGCCGTGAATGCGCTCGATCGAGTTCGCGCTGGTGTTGTCACCCTTGGGATCGACCCGCACCAGTTCGAGCACCGCGATCTGCGGAACGGCGTAGCGCTGCGCGCCGGCCTTGACGATCAGCGCCGAGACGATGGCGAGCGTCAGCGGGATCTTGATGGTGAAGGTGGTGCCCTTGCCGAGTTCGGTGGCGATGTCGACCACGCCGCCGATGGTCTCGATGTTGGTCTTGACCACGTCCATGCCGACGCCGCGGCCGGAGACCGAGGTGATCGCCTTGGCGGTGGAGAAGCCGGCGTGGAAGATGAACTTCGCGACCTGCGCGTCGGTCATCCGCTCGATGTCGGCGGCGGGTGCGAAGTTGCGCTCGATCGCCTTCTTGCGGATCGCAGCGAGGTCGAGGCCCTTGCCGTCGTCGGCGATCTCGATCGTGATCGTGCCGCCCTCGTGGTAGGCGGAGAGGCGGATCGAGCCGCGGGCGGGCTTGCCAGCCTTGAGGCGCTCGTTGGTGGACTCGATGCCGTGATCGGCCGAGTTGCGCACCATGTGGGTGAGCGGGTCCTTGATGACGTCGAGCACCTGGCGGTCGAGTTCGGTCTCGGCGCCCGACATCACGAGGTCGATGCCCTTGCCGAGTTCGGCCGAGAGGTCGCGCACGACGCGGGGCAGCTTCTGCCACGCATTGCCGATCGGCTGCATGCGCGTCTTCATCACGCCTTCCTGCAGCTCGGCCGTGACGTGGCTGAGGCGCTGGAGCGGAACCTTGTAGCCGGAATCCTCGTGGCGGCGGGCGATCTCGAGGAGCTGGTTGCGGGTCAGCACCAGTTCCGAGACCATCGTCATCAGGTGTTCGATGGTGTCGACGTTCACGCGGATCGTCTGCACCTTGGCAGCCACGGCGCTCTCACCGCCCTCGGCGGCGGGAGATGAAGCAGCCGGGGCCGCAGGGCGCTCCGGAGCCTGGACGGCGGCCGCGGGCTCGGGCGCGCTGTCGAACGCGGGCTCGCCGGCATCGAAGACGTGGGCCGGGGCATCCATGGCGGGCGCGGCGGCAAAATCGTCGGGGCCGGGGGCTTCCATGAAAGCCCGTTCGAGATCGTCCAGCGAGACTTCGCCGGGCTTGAGCTCGCGCTCGACGATCGGCGGCAGCTCGGGAAGCGGCGGCGGGGGCGGGGCTGCTGCGGCGGCAGGCGATTCGTCGGAGGCCATCTTCTCCAGGGCCCCGATCAGGTCGTCGTCGGTGCCGGCCGGCTCGGAGCCGGTGGCTTCCAAGTCGCCGAGGATCGCCTTGAGCCGGTCGAGGGTGGCCAGGATCAGCGTGACCGAGGCGCCGCTGACGGGATAGCCGTCGCGGAAGCGTCCCATCAGGGTCTCAGCGGCGTGCGCCAGTGCTTCGAGGCGCGGCAGGCCGAGAAACCCGCACGTCCCCTTGATGGTGTGGACGAGCCGGAAGATGTTGCGCAAGATCTGCTGGTTATTGGGGTCCTGTTCGAAACGGACCAGCTCCGCATCGACGGTGTCCAGATGCTCGGCGCTCTCGACCAGAAACTCGCGAAGCAGATCGTCCATGGGGGGTACTCGTCTACGCGCACAAAGGGACGTGCGACGAGCACTCTCACCTGGGAAAGTTATTGAAGCGTTGAGGGCGGGGCCGACTTCACAATTGTTTTGAGAAGACGGCTGCAAGAATTTGCGCGAACCGGCCCCGGCCTGCTTTCCCGCGGGATCGTTGCGGGGTCGGCCGCGTCAGGCAAGCTGCGTGTCCGGCGGGGCGCTGTCGGAGGGGCGCTCGTCCTCGATGCTGGGGGCGGGCGCGCCGGGCAGCCCGACCGCCGCCTCGGTCGGCGTGGCGGTGACCGTCACCTCGTCGCCCTCGATGGTGAAGCGCACGTCCATCGCCGCCGCGCGGGCGACGAGGCCGGCATAGAATGGCAGGATGCCGTGGGCATCGACGGTGCCGCCCTCGGGCGTGCCGGCGATCAGCCCCTCGACATGGGGCGGGATGCGGGCATGGCTGCCCTTGGCGCGCAGGACGAAGCGCGGGGCGTCGCCGCCGCCGGTCACCGCCACGTCGATCAGGCCGCCGCGCGGGATCGCGCTCGACGCGATCACCACGAGGTTGAGCAGCAGCTTGACCTTGTTCTTCGGAAACAACGCCTGAGGCGCGCTCCAGGCGATCTGCGTCTTCTCGTCGGCGAACATGGCCTTCGAGACCTTCTCGGCATCGGCCAGATCGATCGAGGCACCGGCCGAGCCCGCCGCGCCGAAGGCGATACGGGCGAACTGGATCCGGGCCGAGGCGGTGCGCGCGCTCTTGCGGATCAGCTCGAGGGCGAATTCGCGCATCGAGGGGTCATCGTCGTCCTCCAGCACTTCGAGACCGTTCACGATCGCGCCGATCGGGCTGATCACGTCGTGGCACACGCGCGAGCACAGCAGCGCCGAGAGATCGAGGGCGTCGAGGGTGAGGCTGCTGTTACCGCTCATGGCGCGCTCCGTTCCCGGTTGTCGAAACCGGCTGTCGTGAAGTGGTGTCGTCGATCGCGGAGGTGGCCTGCCCCTCGGATGCGGCGGACACCGGATAGGGCCAAGCGAATAGTCACCGGCGGCCGCTTTGGAAAGCCGGCGACATCAATCCGTCCGGCTCGCCGGTCCCGCGCGACGGCGCCACGGCAGATCGTCGATCCCTCTTGCGAGGCTCATGGCTCGGTGAAGGCCGCCGCGACGGCACAGATGTCCCCAATTCGCCGCAACCGGCGGTCATGGGGACCGGATCACGCGGGCTTGCGCACCGGATTTGCTCAGACTTCGGATCGACAAGCCCGGTTCCGTCATTGAAGACATTACGATGACCGCCCCCGCTCCCATTCTGGCCGATCCGCCGGCGTCTCTGACGGCTCCCGTTCCGGCCGCGATGCGGGACACCATTGCGGAGCAGCTGGCCGGAATCGCCTGCGAGGCCGGGCGCATTCTGCGGGGGTATCACGGCAGCGACTGCCCGCACGTCATCAAACCGGACGGCTCGCCAGCCAGCCTCGCCGACACCCGCTCCGAAGAGCTGATCGTCGCGGCCCTGAGACGGGCTTTCCCCGGCATCCCGGTGATCGCCGAGGAGACTTCCGGCACCGCGCAGCCCGCACCCTTGTTCTTCCTCGTCGATCCACTCGACGGCACCCGCGACTTCCTGGCCGGCAGCGAACAATACTGCGTCAATATCGGCCTCATTCAGGGAGACCGCCCGATCGCCGCCGCTTTGGCGGCGCCGGGGCTCGGCCGGGTCTGGGCGGCGGGCACCACCGCCCGCGAGGCGCCGATCCGCGAGGGGCGGCCGGGCGCGTTCCGGCCGGTGGGCGTGCGCGCGGCCCCCGCCGACGGTCTCGTCGCCCTCGTCAGCCGCCTGCACGGCGACAGCGACACCGATGCCTGCCTGGACCGGCTGCCGATCGCCGAGCGGCGGGTCACATCCTCGGCGCTCAAGTTCTGCCTGATCGCGGCGGGCGAGGCGGATCTCTACGTGCGCTGCGTCCCCACCATGGAGTGGGACACGGCGGCCGGCGACCACGTGCTGACCATGGCCGGCGGGCGCGTCGTCGGGCCCGACGGCGCCACGATCACCTACGGCCATCATGCCCGCTTCTACCGCAACGGCCCCTTCGCGGCGCTGGCCTCGGCGGCCTATCGCGACGCCCTCACCCTGCCGCAGCAGAGCGCCGTGTCCTATTTCGACCGGCGCCGCGCGGGGGCGGCGGTTGAGGCCGCCGGGCAGGAATAGCGATCGAACGCCGTGCCCGCAGAGAGCACGGTTAGGCTGGCTCGGCCCGACGAGACGGCCCACTCCGAAAGAGCGGACCGCCACGTCCAGGCTTGCCTTAACCCCATACCCCTCAGACGCGCCTCATGAGGTGTCCGATCTCGGCCCGCCGGGCAGACCTTGTGCCGGCAGACGAGACCGGTGGCGACGGCCGCCGAGGACCTCACCCAGTCAGTTTTAAGCCGCGGTGCAGCCGATCAGGGCGGACGCCGCGAGCGACTGGCCGTCGCGGGAGACCACGGATTCGAACTCGCCGGTGTTCGGGTTGCGGATGCGCAGCTCACCCGTCTCGATGCCGAAATGCGCGCCGTGCAGGTGCAGCTTGCCCGCTTCGACCGCCTCGCGGATGAAGTCGAAGGTCATCAGGTTTTCGAGGCTCTGCCCGATCATCGTGTATTCGAGGCGGGTGAGGTAGCCCTCCTTGTCCTTGCTGTCGCCGGCCTCGGCGAGCTTCTTCGTCGCCGGCTGGACCAGCGAGACCCAGCTGCCGATGAAGTTGCCCGAGGAGAGCGGCTCGGCACCGAAACCGGCCGCCTTGATGCCGCCGCAGGTGGCGTGGCCGAGCACGACGATGTGCTTCACCTTCAAGGCCTGCACCGCGAACTCGATCGCCGAAGAGGTGCCGTGATAGGCGCCGTCGGGCTGGGAGGGCGGCACGATGTTGGCCACGTTGCGGATCGTGAAGATCTGGCCCGGGCCCGTATTGAAGATCACCTCGGGGGCGACGCGGCTGTCGCAGCAGCCGATCAGCAGGACTTCAGGCTCCTGGCCTTCCTTGCCGAGCATCTCGTATTTGCGCCGCTCGTTCGGCAGCCGCTCGCCGAGGAAGCTGCGGTAACCGTCGGTCAGAACCTGAGGAAACATGGGCGGTTGTCCTTTCATCGTTGCTGAATTGGTGACGCGCATACCAAACGGTCTGACCCGCCGAATCCATCCCCTCCGGCGGATGCGCTTGCGCACATGGCGTGCGGCCGATGGCGCCGGCGAAGGCCGGGGCGTCGATCCCCGATGCCGGCCGGACAAGCGCGCGCGGCCTCCGCGCATCGGCACGCTCGCCGCACGGGCGGTTGGCATGCCGTGAGAGGAAGCTCAAGCGTCCCGCCAAGTCAGGCGGACGGGCTGGTCCGGAACGTCGCCGGCGGCGATTCGTTGCGCCAGCTTGGCCAGTCCCGCGGGCTCTACACGCTCGGCGGAAGCCGCGAGTTCATCGAGCGGCCACCATCGGGTGCCGCGGACGGGATTGTCCTCGGTCTCGGCGAGCCGGCTGGTATCGACACGGTCGCTCGCGAGCCGGACCACGAAGTAGCGCTCGCGGGCATGACGCGGCTTGCGGAACAGGTGGAACGGGCCGTCGCAGACGGCGACGCAGGGTCCGAGCTCCACCTCAGCGACGCCGATCTCCTCCGAGAGTTCGCGCCGGCAGGCCTCCTCGTGGCTCTCGCCCGGCTCCAGCCCGCCGCCGGGCATGAACCAGAAGCCGCGGGCATCGGGATCGGTTGGATCGATCGGGCGCACCGCCTCGTACTCGATCAGGAGAAGGCGGTTTGAAGGATCGAAGACCAGGGCGCGGGCGATGTCGCGGGTCGGCAGATCCGTGTCGGGGTGATCGGTCACGGGGCTCAACTCCTCATGGCAAGGCGCACCGATTGCGGCGCAGGAAGGGGCGCGGAAAGGGGTGCAGGCGCCCAGATCACGATCGGCAGGCCATAGCTGTCGCGCTCGATCGCCTTGGGAAGCGGCTCGGCGCGGCCCCCGATGATGTCGCAGGCGACGACGAGGGCGGCCATGGCGTCGAGATGGTCGTCGGCAGCGACACCCGGAGGCGGCGGCGAACCGACCATCGCCGCGGGCAGCCCGGCGGCGATCAGGAGGGCCCGGCGCGCGGCAAGACCCTCGGCACGGGCCGGGCCCTTCTTGCCGGCCCCGAGACGCCGCTCGCCATTGAGGCGGAAGAAGGCGACCTCCGGATGCACCTCGTGCAGGCGCGTCACGAGATCGGATCGCGCGCGCAGGAGTTCGTCGGCTTCCCGCACATAGCGCAGGATGTTCCAGCACTGGATCGAGGGCGCGAAGGGCGGCTCCGAATGCGCCCGCGACAAGGCCTTCGCCTCGTCGTAGCTCCCGGCATAGACCGCCGCGCGGGGCGGCACCGGGAAGACGCTGGAACGCCCCGCCCCGAGAAACGCCCGCGCGGCCCGGTCGGCCGAGCGTCCCCCGCTCACCCGGTCGGGCAGGCCGATCGGCACGTCGATGCCGACGCAGACCGGAGCCTCCGGCCCGTCGAGCAGGTCGATCACCCGCGGGAAGCGGGCGCAGCGCCAGCGCGCCGGATCGTCGAGATCGATCAGGGCGCCCGCCCAGGACCCACGGCACCCGTCCAGCCCCGCCATCCAGCGTGCCATCCGCTCACCCCGATTGCTCCCGGCCCCCGATTGCCCCATGCCGCCGCTTCGGAGAAAGCTTTTCCGCAGTCTCACCCGGACGTCGAGAAGTCCCCTTTGTCACAATCCCCTTCGAAGGTCGGCCTTCACATCCTCGATCCGCGGCTTGCCGGATGGGGCTTCCCCCGCTGGGGCAGCATTGCGGCCGCGGGGCTCGATCTGCATGCCTGCCTCGACGCCCCCCTGGTGCTGGAGCCGCAGGCGCCGCCCGCGCTGATCCCGGCCGGCTTCTCGCTGCGGATCGGTGAGTCCGACTGGTGCGGACTGGTCTTCGCCCGCTCCGGCCTCGGGCACCGAGAGGGCTTGGTGCTCGGCAACGGCACCGGGGTGATCGATGCCGATTACGAGGGCCCGCTCCTGATCTCCGCCTGGAACCGCAACCCGCCCGGCAGCGGTGCGGCGATCCGTATCGAGCCGGGGGAGCGCATCGCGCAGCTCGTCTTCACCCGCGTCCTGCGGCCGGATTTCGAGATCTGCGACGGCGCGCCGGAGCCGAACGGGCCAGGGGGAGGGGGGCAAGGGAGCAGGGGACAGGGCGGCTTCGGCTCGACCGGCCGGCGCTGAAAGCCGGCTCAATCACGGGAACCCACCCCGCCGACGATCTTCGGCGAACTTCAGTACAAGCTTGGCCATTCGAAGCACTTCCCATCGTCCGGACCAGCTTGCCATCGTCCGGGCAAGCTTGTTCGAGGGAAACGGCGCCGGAACGATTGAACTCTTTTGTCAGTATGCCGTTGGATCTCCGCATCCACCTGCGAGACAAACCATGGCCGCCCCCCACGACATCCTCGGTTTCTTCGAGCACCGCACCGACGGCGCCTGGATCTGTGTGAAACCGTTCACGCTCAACACCCGATCGACCCAGGTCGATATCCGGCGCGGGATGCGGTTCGAGTACGGTCGGCGCGTCGGCGGTCTCGACCTGGCCGAGTATCTCGAACAGCTCGGCTCGCAATTCGGCTCCTGACGGTTCGCTTCAGGACCTGAACGCATTCCGCCGGCTCCCGGCCCTGCGTCAGAATCGGCGCGGGCCGGCATCCTGCGAGCGGCCGGTCCATATTTTCAGCGTTCTTTCATCGGCTAAGTGCTTGTGTGTGGAACGGCTTGCACAACTTCCGCTTTGAGGACCGGATCACCGGACTCGCACGTTTTCCAAGCAGCCGGAGTCGAAGCTTAGGTACTGACAACGATGCCCGCCGCCACGGCTCAGATTCTTCCGTCGTCCAGCGAAGCCGCGCCGACGACGCGTGACCGGATCGTGGAGGCGGCGGCCCGGTCGTTCCAAGACATCGGCTATCAAAAGACCACGGTCGCCGACATCGCCCGCACCCTCAAAATGAGTCCGGCCAACGTCTATCGCTTCTTCGAATCGAAGAAGGCGATCAACGAGGCGGTGGTCGAGCAAGTGACCGCTGAGATCGAGGCGATGATCGTCGCGATCGCCGATGCGCCGAAGCTCGACGCGCCCGAGCGGCTCACCCGGATCGTCACCGCGCTCCACGACGATTGCCGCCGCCGCTTCGAGGCGCATCCGCGCGTCCACGAAATGGTCGAAGCGGCGATGAGCGAGAGCTGGGGCGTCTGCCAAGCGCATCTCGATCGCATCGGCGCGGTGCTGGCGCGGGTGGTGGCCGACGGCGTGCGTGAGGGTGTTTTCACCGTCGCCGATCCGAAGAGCGCGGCGGCCTGCCTCCAGGCCGGGATCACCCGCTACTGCCACCCGATGCTGGTGGGGCGCCAGCCCAACACGATCCAGCCGCCGCTGCCGGTGATGATCGCTTTCCTGCTCGGCGCCCTGCGGTCGGGCGGCTGAACCCGCCCGGTGCGAGGATCTACTCCGACGCGGTGCCCGGCATCGGCGAGGGCTCGGAGACGACGGGCTGCGGTCCGTCATACCCTTCGATCACCAGGATGTCGGCCTCGGCACCGCCCTTCTGCAGGGCGCGGGCGGATTGGTAGAGGTCGGAATTCCAGCAGGCGAGGGCGTCGTCGTAGCTCGGGAACTCGACGATGACGTTGCGCGCCCGCGCCTGCCCCGCCACGGCTTCGAAGGCGCCGCCGCGCACGAGGAATCGCCCGCCGAACCGGGCGAAGGCGGCGCCGTTGGCGGCCGCATAGGCCTTGTAGGCCTCCGCGTCGCTCACATCGACCCGCACGATCCAGAAGCCCTTGGCCATGTCTAAGCGTCCTTCATCTCGGCAACGATTCTCTGCGCGACGGCACGGGGGTCGTCGGCTCCGGTGATCGGGCGTCCGACCACCACGTGGTCGATGCCCGCCGCCCGCGCCTGCCCCGGCGTCATCACCCGCTTCTGGTCGCCGGCCTCCGCGCCCGCCGGGCGGATGCCGGGCGTCACGATCAGCCCCGACGGGCCGATCCGGTGGCGCACCGCTCCGGCTTCGGCCGCCGAGCACACGATCCCGTCGATGCCGATCTCAGCCGCCTGCTCCGCGCGGCGCGCCACGAGTTCGGCGACGGGAAGCGCGTAGCCGGCTTCGGCCGCGTCGGCGTCATCGTAGGAGGTCAGCACGGTGACGGCGAGGATCTTCAGGCCCGGCCCCCGCCCGCGCACGGCCGCGCGCATGGTCTGCGGATAGGCGTGCACCGTCAGAAAGGTCGCCCCCAGGGCCGAGGCCGAGCGCACCCCCTCCTCGACGGTGTTGCCGATGTCGTGGAGCTTGAGATCGAGAAAGGTCTTCTTGCCGCTCTTCGCCAGCCGCGCGGCGAAATCGAGCCCGCCGGCATAGGCCAGCCGGTAGCCGATCTTGTAGAAGGTCGCCGCGTCGCCGATGCGCGCGACGAGCCGCTCCGCCGCCTCCACGTCGGGTAGGTCGAGGGCGACGATCAGGCGGTCGCGAGGGTCGGCACTCTCCGGCATCGGGCTCTCGTTACGTGGATGGAAGCGCGCCGGCAGCGATCCTCCCAAGGAGGGCCGCCTGTCAACGCCGTATCTCTTGTGGGGCGAGACGCCGCTGCAACCGCTGCGCGATGCCGCCGCCGTGAAATTCAGCCGGTGTGGCGGATTAAATATCCTTCCTTCTCGTAGATTGGACATGAGAGATTGTTCTCGGCTTTTTGCTGTCTATGCACGAGGAACTCCTCTCGACTCCTGGAAAATTGGCATAATTTCCTGTTTTAACGCCAAGCTCTTACGAACATAATCCCGAACAATCCGACAAAAATTGAATATCGAGGGGTTCCTGTGTTCGGTATGTTCGAGGCTAGCCTGCAACGGGCTGACAGATCCGATGTGTTCGGAAGATGCGGCCGGGTGTTTCATGGGGGACGACAGTCCAGGCCTCGGCCCGTGACAGGCTTGGTCCGTCTCGCGGCGGCTCTGGGCAGCCTGATTCCGGTGGCGGCCTTCGCGCAGGTCGCGCCGGGCCAGACGCTGCAGCAGAAGCCGTACTTCGCCCTCTACGAGGCCCTGGGCAAGCCCGAGAACTGGAAGATCCAGGGCAGCTTCCGGCCGCGGGCCGAAGGGCTCGGCGGGCAGTTCCGCCCCGCCCCCGCGCCGGCCACCAACGACCTGTTCTCGATGCAGACCACCCTGTTTGCCGAGTACGACAGCGGCCCGGTCCGGTTCGGCGGCGAGATCTTCGACAGCCGGGCCTATTTCCAGCGCCGGAACTCGAACTCCATCGCCACCACCGAGGTGAACGCGTTCGAACTCGGCCAGGCCTATCTCGGCTTCGACATGGCGGATGCCGCGGGCCTTGGCACCGTGAGCACGCTCACCGTCGGGCGCTTCACGCAGAATGTCGGCTCGCGCCGCCTGATCGCCCGCAACCAGTTCCGCAACACCATCAACGCCTTCACCGGCATCGCCTACGATTGGGAGAATGCGGCCAAGGACCGGCTGCGCCTGTTCTACACCCTGCCGCATTACCGCCTGCCCGACGACCGCGCCGGCATCCTCAGCAACAGCGTCGAATGGGATCACGAGGGCCTCGACACCCAGCTCTTCGGCGGCATCTTCACCAAGGCGGGCGTGCTCGGCGGCATCCTGGAGGCCTACGGCTACGGGCTGCTCGAACGCGATTCCGGCTCGCAGCTCGAAGGCATCCAGACCCGCGACCGGCGCCTGTTCACGCCGGGCTTCCGGCTCTACCGCGTGCCCAAGCCGGGGCAGTTCGACCACGAACTCGAAATGGTCGGTCAGCTCGGCGTCGCGCGCAACACCGCCGCCATCACCGACGTGACCGACGTGCCCGTGTCGGCCTACTTCGTGCACGCCGAGGCCGGCTACACCTTCAAGACCGCCTGGGCGCCCCGGATCTCGCTCCACTACGACCATGCCAGCGGCGACAGCGCCAACCCCAACAGCTACACCCGCTTCGACACGCTCTACGGCGCGCGGCGCTTCGATTACGGCCCGACGAGCCTCTACGGCGCCGTGCAGCGGGCGAACCTGATCTCGCCGGGCATCCGGTTCGAGGTCGCGCCGGACCCCGATTGGGACGCCTTCATCGACTACCGCAGCCTCTGGCTCGAAAACCCGACCGACAGCTTCGCCGCCACCGGCGTGCGCGACCGGACCGGCCGCTCCGGCAGCTTCGCCGGCCACCAGATCGAGGGGCGGGTGCGCTACTGGCTGGTGCCGCGCTCGATCGTGCTCGACAGCGGCGTCGCCTACCTCCTCAAGGGCGATGTGCTGCGCAACGCGCCGAATGCGCCGAATACCGGCGACACGATCTACGGCTACATGACGACGACGTTCTTCTTCTGAGCGCATTCCGACGAAGTGGTCGCCGGTTCGTCGAAAGAATGCGCGACAAAAGAAAGACCAAGAGCCGCAACCGGCCTGATGCCGTCAGGGCGGTTGCGGCCTTGAACGATCCTCACCCCGCCTCTGCCTGCATCGCCCGCGCGACCTCGGCCCGCAGCACCGGCAGCAGCTCCGCCTCGAACCATGGATTCGTGCGGAGCCAGCCGTTGTTGCGCCAGGAGGGGTGGGGCAGCGGCAGCACCCGCGGTCGCGCCGAGGCGTCGAGGATCGTGCGCCAGCGGGCGACCGTCTCGGTGAGGCCGCCCGGACGCGGCCCGAGATGCCAGGCTTGGGCGTATTGGCCGATCACCAGGATCAGATCGAGCTGCGGCAGCCCGGCGAGGAGGTCGGCCCGCCAGGTCGGCGCGCATTCCCGCCGTGGCGGCCGGTCGCCGCCCTTGGCGTCGAGGCCGGGAAAGCAGGCGCCCATCGGCAGGATCGCCACCCGCCTGGGATCGTAGAAGGCCGCCTCGTCGAGCCCGAGCCAGTAGCGCAGGCGCCGGCCCGACGGATCGCTGAACGGGATGCCGCTGCGATGCGCCCGGTTGCCCGGCGCCTGACTCGCGATCAGCAGCCGCGCGGTGGCCGAGCCCTGCACCACCGGCCGCGGCTCGTGCGGCAGGGGCGCGCCGTAGAGGGGCGCGTCGCGGCAGAGCCGGCAGGCGCGCAGGCGGGCGGCGGTGTCTTCGAAGTTTTCAGGAGCGGCGGACATCGCCGCGGAAATGGGGTGGATCATCCGGCGGCGCGATGCGGCACCGCGCCCGAGGCCCATCGATCCCGTCGCGATGCGATCTCAAAGATGGCGTTTGAAATCCATCCGCCCGTGAAGGATGCGGATGACCTCGATGCCGCCCTCGGCGCCCAGGCGGTAGAATAGGACGTGCGATCCGACGGAGAGGCGGAAATACCCCTTGCGGATCTCATCGGCCCTTAGACCCCGAGCCGGATCCTCCGCCAATCGGTCGAAGCCTCCGGCTAGAAGGCGGATGTAGCGGTCGGCCTGATCCGCTCCCCAGCGCTCGGCCGAATCGTCCCAGATCCGGCTGAGATCCGCGCGCGCCCTCGGCGAGAGGCGGACGCTCATCCTCGGATCGCGCCCGCACGCTTCTCCCGGAGAAAGGCCTCCGTATCGAAGAGCTCGGGCGGGCCGCTCTCCTCCCCCTCGATCAGCGCGGCCCGGAGCGTGTCGAGTGCGGCCTCCTGCTCCTCAAGGAGACGAAGCCCGGCCCGGACCACTTCGCTGGCGGAGCCGTAACGTCCCCCCTCGACCTGGCGGTCGATGAACTGCGCAAAGTGCTCGCCGAGCGAGACGGACGTGTTTCGCGGCATCGATCCCTCCGGCCGGCAAGATGTACCCGATCTTGGTATTCCGCAATCCTGGCCGGACGCGTCGCGTCCGCACAAGCTTGGCACGAATCGCGCTGGCCCTACCTCACCCTGTGCGCGCAAGTTCGGCGCGCCGATGGAGGCCCGCTTGGCAGGATCGCGCACGTCACGGCTGGGGGCGGGCGTGGGCCCGAAATATCCGCAGGTCGTCGTCCTCGTCGGCGCCACCGGCGACCTCGCCCAGCGAAAACTCCTGCCCGGCCTGTTCCACTTGTTCAGTGCCGGCTTCATCCCCGACTTGCGCATCGTCGGCGTGTCGCTGGACGATATCGGCGTCGAGGCGTTCCGCGAACATGCGCACAAGGCGATCGACCGGTTCTTCACCCGTCATGCCGGGGACGGGGAGTGGGCGGCCTTCGCCGAGCGGCTCGACTATGTGTCGCTCTCGGCCGGCGCCGAGGCGCTCGCCGCGGCGGTGGCCCGCGCCGAGGCGGGTCTCGCTCAGGCGCATCCCGGCCAGGAGAGCCGGCGGCTGCACTATCTCAGCGTGCCGCCCGCCGCGGCGCTCACCGTGGTGCGCCTGCTCGCCGAGGCGGGTCTGGCCGCGGGCTCGCGCATCGTCATGGAGAAGCCGTTCGGCACCGATCTGGAGAGTGCGGTGGCGCTCAACGACCGGCTGCACGAGGTCTTCTCCGAGGACCAGATCTTCCGCATCGACCACTTCCTCGGCAAGGAGCCGGCGCAGAACATCCTGGCCTTCCGCTTCGCCAACGGCCTGTTCGAGCCGATCTGGAACCGCACCTTCATCGACCACGTGCAGATCGACGTGCCGGAGACGCTGGGCCTAGGCACCCGCGCGGCCTTCTACGAGGCGACCGGCGCCTATCGCGACATGGTGGTGACCCACCTGTTCCAGATCCTCGGCTTCATGGCGATGGAGCCGCCGACCTCGCTCGAACCCGGCCCGATCTCGGAAGAGAAGAACAAGGTGTTCCGCTCGATGCTCCCGCTCGACCCGCGCGAGGTGGTGCGCGGGCAATATGCCGGCTACCGGGACGAGCCCGGCGTCGATCCGCAATCGGAAACCGAGACCTTCATCGCCCTCAAGTGCCGCATCGACAACTGGCGCTGGGCCGGGGTGCCGTTCTTCCTGCGCACCGGCAAGCGGCTGGCGGAGGGGCAGCGCATCATCTCGATCGCCTTCCGCGAGCCGCCCAAAAGCATGTTCCCGGTCAATTCGGGGGTCGGCGCGCAGGGGCCCGACCACCTCACCTTCGATCTCGCCGACGCCTCGAAGATGTCGCTGTCCTTCTACGGCAAGCGGCCGGGGCCGGGGATGCGGCTCGACAAGCTCTCGCTCCAGTTCAACATGAAGGATACCGGCCTGATGGGCGAGGTGCTGGAGGCCTATGAGCGGCTGATCCTCGACGCCATGCGCGGCGACCACACCCTGTTCACCACAGCCGAGGGCATCGAGCGGCTGTGGGAGGTCTCGACGCCGCTCCTGGAGGCGCCGCCGCCGGTGCGGCTCTACGCGTTGGGCTCCTGGGGGCCGAAATCGATCCACCAGCTCGTGGCGCCGCAGGCGTGGCGCCTGCCCTTCGAGCGGGAATGGCGCAACACCGACGAGCAAGGCTGAGCGCCCCGCAGGCTATGATTCGTGCCCGGCGCGGTGAACTAGAATAATTCTTAGATTAGCCTCAGATCAGCCGTCGTAAAGAGGATTGCCGGCTTAGCGAAAAGCCGGATCGCAGGAAAACTTGCTCATCGAGCCGATCTGTCTAATCTGGTTGTCCAACGATTCGACTGACGGACATCCAGCCGCACGCGCCGCATGAGCCTGACGACTGCCCAGATCCTCGATCTCGCCCCTGACGCATCGAGCCGCAAGGCCGGGCAGGATCAGGCGAAACCGCAGAAATGGGCCGGCCTCGGCCGGGCGGGCACGGTGATCTGGGGCGAGATCAAGGGCAGCGGGGCGAGCCCCTACCGCACGGTCGCGGATCTCGCAGGACCGTCCTCGAAATGCACCTGCCCGAGCCGCAAGTTCCCGTGCAAGCACGGCCTCGGCCTGATGCTGGTCGATGCGAGCGCGCCGATCGCCGAGGGGGAGCCGCCGGACTGGGCCGCCGCCTGGATGAAGGGGCGCGAGAGCCGGGCCGCCGCGGCCGAGACCCGGGCGAAGGAACCCGCCAAGCCCGTCGACGAGCGGGCGCAGGCCAAGCGGCGTCAGGCCCGCGAGGACCGGGTCGCGGCCGCGCTCGACGAACTCGACCTCTGGCTGCGCGACCTGATGCGGCGCGGGCTCGCCGCCGCGCGGGGCGAACCCTACGCCTTCTGGGACCGCATGGCCGGGCGCCTCGTGGACGGGCAGGCGCCGGGCCTCGCCCGCCGGGTGCGCGCCCTGCCGGGGCTGATCGCGGCGCCTCAGGCCGGCGCGCCCCGGCCGGAAGCCGCGCTCGGCCTCGGCCTCGGCCGGCTCGCCCTGTTGCTCCGGGCCGCGCGCCGCCTCGATGCGCTGTCGCGCGAACAGGCGGCGGGCGTGCGCGCGGCGCTCGGCTACCCCGTCACCGCCGAGGAGATGGCGGCCCGGCCCGACCATGCCGACACCTGGGCGGTGCTGGCCCACGCGGTCGAGGAGGAGGACCGGCTGACCGCGCGCTCGGTCTGGCTCGTCGGCCGCGCCAGCGGCGCCCTGGCTCAGGTCATCGATTACGGAACCGCGGGCGCGCCCCTGCCGCCGGCACCGGCTGCCGGCCAGCATTTTTCCGGCGTGCTCGCCTTCCAGCCCGGCGACCCGCCGCTGCGGGCCGTGTTTCGTGAGGGCCAAGCCGGCCCGGCGGCCGAGGCGGCTTTGCCCGGCGCGACCAGCGTCGCGGTGGCGCGGGACGCCTTCGCCGATGCGCTGTCGCGCGCTCCCTGGCTCGAGCGCTGGCCGGTGCGGCTGGGGCGTGTGCGGCTCGGGCGCCTCGCCGCCGGCAGTGCGGCGGCCTTCGCGGCGGGCGACGAGACCGGCAGCCTTGCGCTGCGGGCCGAGCCGCGCCTGCCGAGCCTGCTCGCGGTGGCGGCGGGCCGCCCGGTCGATCTGTTCGGCCTCTACGACGGCTACGGCCTGAGCCCCCTTGCCCTGGTCGCGGAGGGCCGCCTCTACGCGATGCCGGCGCAGGATTCGCAGCCCGTCCTGCTGCAGGTGGCCTAATGGACGCGACCGAAACTGCCCCGGACGGTTGGGAGCCGACGCTCGCCGCCGCGCTGCTGGGCGCCGAGCGCGCCCCGCTTGGCGAGCCCTCAACGCTGACCGCCCTCGTCGCGGAGGCCGATCCCGGCGCCGCCCTGCTGGCGCGGCTCGCCGCCGAGGGCGCCCACCACCGCGCCGGCCTGGAACTCGGGCCGGAGGCGCTGACGCCGCTGGAGGAGCGCGGCCGCTTCGGTCCCGAATGCCCGCCCGCGGCCGCGACGCGGCTCTACGGCCTCCTCACCGAGGGCACCAGCGCGCGCAGCCGCGTCGAGGAATGGTTCGAACGCGCCGCCGCAACGGGCACGCGCCCGCCCGCTTGGCTGCTCCAGGCCTTGATGCTCCAGCGCAGCACCCTTCCCGCCGCGGCGCAGGCGGTCGTGGGCGCCGAACTCGACTGGCTCGCCCGCGCCTGCGGCGAGGCCCCGGCCGAAGGATCGGACGCGGCGGAGGCTTCGGACTGGACGGAAGGCACGGTGGCCGAGCGGCGCGCCGCTTTCGCGGCCTTCCGCGCCCGCGATCCGGAAGGCGCGCGCGCCGCCCTGGAGCCGCTCTTCCGCAAGGAGAAGGCCGACGCGCGCGAGGCCCTGGTCCACGCCCTGGCGACCGGCCTGTCGGCGGCCGACGAACCCTTTCTCGAGGCCTGCCTCGACGACCGCGCGAGCGGCGTGCGGCTGGCCGCGCAGCACCTGCTGCCGGGGCTTCCCGGCTCGCGCTATGCCGAGCGCATGGCGGCGCGCGTTCGGGCTGCGCTCAGCGTCGAGAGCAAGCGCAAGCTGCTCGGCGGCACCACGCACAATCTCGTCGTCACCCTGCCGGAGGAGAGCCCGGACCTCGCCCGTGACGGCGTCGAGGCCAACAGCTGGGAGCGGCGCGGCGGCGGTGCCCGCGCCGGCTTGCTGCGGGCGATCCTGGCACGCGCGCCGCTTCACGCCTTCGCCGCGCATCCGCCGCGGCTCTGGATCGAGCTCGCCTTGCGCAGCGAGTGGGCCGACCCGGTCTTCCACGGCCTGTTCTCAGCGGCCAAGCGCACGCTCGACCCGGCCTGGGCGGAGGCGATGGCCGACATCACGGCGGACGCCTACGAGGGCAAGGTCACCGGCGTCCGCCGCACCAACGAGGTTTTGGGGATGTGGGCGGAGGCACTCAATCTCCTGCCCGACGCCGAATGGGAGGCACGGGTCGCCGCTTTGATCCGCGCCCGCAAGATCGAGGTGGTGCTGGCCGTGCTGGGCCAAGGCCCGGAACACTTTTCCGAGTCCTTCAGCGCCGTTTTGCTCGATTGGCTCGCCTTCGTCACCCGCGGGTCGGACGCCCTGCGGCGCGATCTCGCCAAGCCCTGGGTGATCGCCCGCCTCGGCGACCGGCTCTGGCCGAGCGACGACAGCGCCGCCTCCGCCGCCGCCATCCTGGCGCGGCTGCCGGAGGGGGAGGGCGACCGCCTGCGCACGCAGCTCACGGGATTGACGGGCGTGCTGGAACTGCGCGCCGCGATCCGGCGCGACTTCCGACCGGAAACCACCATAGGGGGAACGGCTCAAGGATGACATCGACCCACGCCGTCAAGACCGCGCAGCTGCGCCAGGCCGCCGAGGATGCCTTCGCCGAGGAGATCGCCGCCTTGCGCGACTCCGACGACCGGCTGCGCCCGCCGAACTGGCAGATGTCGCCGCAGGCGGTCGTCACCTACCTGCTCGGCGGCAAACTGCCGTCGGGCTTCGAGGTCACCCCGAAATACATCGGCGACCGGCGCCTGATGGAGGTCGCGGTGGCCACGCTGGCCACCGATCGGGCGCTGCTGCTGCTCGGCGTGCCGGGCACCGCCAAGAGCTGGGTCAGCGAGCATCTGGCGGCGGCGATCTGCGGCACCTCGCGCC
Source organism: Methylorubrum sp. SL192 (assembly GCF_026672325.1). Classification (NCBI taxonomy): domain Bacteria; kingdom Pseudomonadati; phylum Pseudomonadota; class Alphaproteobacteria; order Hyphomicrobiales; family Methylobacteriaceae; genus Methylorubrum; species Methylorubrum sp. SL192. The sequence continues at coordinate 669,939 of NZ_JAPPQV010000003.1, read as the reverse complement.
TGATCGTGCAGGGCACCGCCGGCACCAGCGAGGAGGCGATCCGCTACGGCTGGAACTACGCGCTGCTGCTGGCCAAGGGCCCGAGCCGCGAGGCGGTGGTGGCCTCGCCGATCATGCGGGCGATGAACGAGGGCCGCATCGCCCGCGTCGAGGAGCTGACCCGCATCCCCTCCGAGACGCAGGACAGCTTCATCACCGTCCTCTCGGAAAAGACCCTGCCGATCCCCGAGCTGAACGAGGAGGTCGCGGCGCAAAAAGGCTTCAACCTCATCGCCACGGCCAACAACCGGGACCGCGGCGTCAACGAATTGTCGAGCGCGCTCAAGCGCCGCTTCAACACCGTGGTGCTGCCGCCGCCCGCCACGATCGAGGCCGAGATCGCCATCGTCGAGACCCGCGTCGCCGCGCTCGGGCGTGCCTTCGAGATCCCGGCCGAGCCGCCGGGCGCCGAGCAGATCCGCCGCGTCGTCACGATTTTTCGCGAGCTGCGCGAGGGGGTGACGGCGGATGGCAAGAGCAAGGTGAAGCAGCCCTCGGGCACGCTCTCGACGGCCGAAGCCATCAGCGTCGTCGGCAGCGGGCTGGCACTCGCCGCGCATTTCGGCGATGGCCGCCTCTCGGCCCACGACCTCGTCTCGGGGATCAGTGGCGCCGTGGTGAAAGACCCGGTGCAGGACGCCATCGTCTGGCGCGAGTATCTCGAAACCGTGGTGAAGGAGCGCGACGGCTGGAAGGATTTCTATAAGGCCGCTCGCGCGAGCGCGTGACCCGAGTGATGCCTGACATCCGCCTTTTCGGCATCCGCCACCACGGCCCCGGCTCGGCCCGCTCGCTCAAGGCGGCGCTCGACGCGCTCAACCCCGATTGCCTGCTGATCGAGGGGCCGCCGGACGCCGACGCGCTGATCCCGCTGGCCGCCCACGAGGCGATGGCGCCGCCCGTCGCGCTCCTCGTCTACCGGCCGGACCGGCCGCGCGATTGCGCCTTCTTCCCCTTCGCAGCCTTCTCGCCGGAATGGGTGGCGATGCGCTTTGGCGTCGCGGCGGGCGCGACCCTGCGCTTCATCGACCTGCCGCACGCGATCCAGCTTGCCGACGGCTTTGGCGCGCCGGAAGCCTCGCCGGAGGCCGCGCCGATCGATGCGGAGCCGGTTTCCGACGCGGCCGAAACCCCATCCGGGGACGGGCCTGCATCGGCCGCGATCCGGCGCGATCCGCTCGGCGAACTCGCGGCACTCGCCGGCTACCCGGACGGCGAGCGCTGGTGGGACGCGCTGGTCGAGAGCCGCGCAGGCGCGGATGGCGACGTGTTCGCCGCGATCCATGAGGCGATGGCGGCCCTGCGCGAGGGCGCCGAGACCGACCCCGACGAAGCGTTCCGCGAGGAGGCGCGTGAGGCGCATATGCGCAGCGCGATCCGGCGGGCGGCCAAGGACGGATTCGAGCGCATCGCCGTGATCTGCGGCGCGTGGCACGTGCCCGCGCTCGCCCGCCACGACGCCAAGGGCCAAGCCACGGCGGATACCGCGACCCTGAAGAACCTGCCCAAGACCAAGGTCGCCGCGGCCTGGGCGCCCTGGTCCTACGAGCGGCTGGCCTTCGCCTCCGGCTATCGCGCCGGAGTGCTCTCGCCGGAATGGTACGACACCCTGTGGCACCACGAGGGCCGGGTCGCCGCCCGCTGGCTCGCCCGCGCCGCCGCGCTGCTACGGGAGAACGACCTCGATGCCTCACCGGCCTCGGTGATCGAGGCGGCGCGGCTCGCCGAGGCGCTGGCGGGTTTTCGCGGCCGGTCCCGGCCCTCCCTCGACGATCTCGACGAGGCGGCGCAGGCCACGCTCTGCTTCGCCGACCCGGCGCCGATGGGGCTGATCCGGCGCAAGCTCGTGATCGGCGAGCGCCTTGGTGCGACCCCGCCGGACAGCCCCGGCACCCCGGTCGAGGCGGATTTCGAGGCGCAGTGCAAGCGCCTGCGCCTGAAACCCGGCGCGGCAGCGGGCGAGATCACCCTCGACCTGCGCAAGGAGACGGATCTGGCCCGCAGCCATTTCCTGAACCGGCTGAGCCTGATCGGCATCCCCTGGGGGGAGCGGCGCGAGGCGCGCGGGCGCGGCACCTTCAAGGAAGGCTGGTTTCTGGCTTGGCAGCCGGAATGGGTGGTGGAACTGGTGGCGGCCTCGGCCGAAGGCGGCACCATCGCCGAGGCCGCCGCCGGCCGGGTGCGGGTCCGCGCCCGCGAGGCGACCCGCGTCGCCGAGCTCTCCGGCCTGATCGGCACCCTGCTCGACGCCGACCTCGCCGAGGCCACGGCGGAGGTGATCCGCGCACTCAACGACCGCGCCGCGGTCTCGGCCGACGTGTTCGACCTGATGGAGGCGCTGCCCCCGCTCGCCGAACTCGCCCGCTACGGCTCGGTGCGCTCCTCGGACACCGAGCCCGTGCTCGCCGTGGTGCGGGGCCTCGTGCCGCGCGCCGCCGCTGGATTAGTCGCCGCCTGCCAGAGCCTCGACGACGACGCGGCGAGCGCCGCCAAGGCGCGCATCGTCGCCGTCTCCGGCGCGGTCGGGCTGATCGAAGAGCCGGAGCTGAAGGCGGTGTGGGGGGAGGCCCTGCGGGCGCTGGCCGATCAGGAGCATGTCCACGGCCGCGTCGTCGGCCGCGCCGTGCGTCTGCTCTTCGACGACCGCGCCATCGCGGCCGCGGAGGCCGGCGAGCGCCTGCGCCTCGCTCTGTCGCGGGCCTCGGGTGCGGGACCGGCCGCCGCCTGGATCGAGGGGTTTCTGGAGGATAGCGGCACCGTGCTGATCCACGGGCGCGAATTGCTTGCCGTCGTCGATGACTGGCTCTGCGGCCTCGACGCGGACCTCTTCACCGAGTTGCTGCCGCTGGTGCGCCGCACCTTCGCGACCCTGGCGCCGGCCGAGCGCCGGGCGGTCGGCGAGGCGTTGGCCCGGCCGGGCGGGGCCGCTCCCGGCGAGGCGGAAGGCGCCCGGGGTTTCGATGCGGCGCGCGCGGCCAAGGTGCTGCCGATCCTGCGCCTGCTGCTCGGCACCGAGCCCCCCAGAACCGCGGACGAAACCACCGGAGACGCCGCATGAGCGCGCGCGAAGCGGAACGCCTGCGCCGCTGGCGCCTCGTGCTCGGCGGCGGGGCGGCCGAGGGCACCGGCTGCACTTTAAGCGAGCGCGACCAGCGGCTCGACCGGGCGATGGGCGCCCTCTACGATTCCGATCGCAAGGGCGGTCTCGGCGCCTCCGCTCCGTCCGTACCGCGCTGGCTCGGCGATATCCGCGACTACTTCCCGGCCTCCGTAGTGCAGGTGATGCAGCGCGACGCCTTCGAGCGGCTCGACCTCAAGCGGATGCTGACCGAGCCGGAGATGCTGGAGGCGGTCCAGCCCGACGTCTCCCTCGTCTCGACCCTGATCTCGATGCGCGGCCTGCTCGGCGGGCGCACCAAGGAGACGGCGCGGCTCGTGGTGCGCAAGGTCGTGGACGCGCTGATGAAGCGGCTGGAAGAGCCGCTGCGGCAGGCCGTGACCGGGGCGATCGACCGGGCCAGCATCAACCGCCGCCCGCGCCACGCCGAAATCGACTGGAACCGCACCATCCGGGCGAACCTGCGCCACTATCAGGCGGAGTACCGCACCATCATCCCCGAGACCCGCCTCGGCCACGGGCGGAAAAGCCGCGGATCGCTGAAAGACGTGATCCTCTGCATCGACCAGTCCGGCTCGATGGCCAATTCCGTGGTCTATTCCAGCATCTTCGGGGCGGTGATGGCCTCGCTGCCGGCCGTCTCGACCCGGCTCGTGGTGTTCGACACCGAGGTGGTCGATCTCTCCGACGCGATGGATGACCCCGTCGAGGTGCTGTTCTCGGTCCAGCTCGGCGGCGGCACCGACATCAACCGGGCAGTGGGCTACTGCGCCTCGCGCATCACCCGGCCCGAGGACACGGTGCTGGTCCTGATCTCCGATCTCTACGAGGGCGGGGTCGAGGCCGGCCTGCTCGCCCAGGCCCAGCGACTTGTTGCTGCCGGCGTGCAGGTGGTGGCGCTCTTGGCCCTCTCCGACGAGGGCGCGCCGGCCTATGACCGGGGGCTGGCCGCGCGGCTCGCTGCACTCGGCGTGCCCGCCTTCGCCTGCACGCCGGATCTCTTCCCCGACATGATGGCGGCGGCGATCCGCAAGCAGGATCTCAACGCCTGGGCCGCCGGCGCCGGCATCGCCGCCGTCCCGGCCGCCCATGACGGCTGAGCGGCCGCCCTCCCCGAAAGCCTAAGTCCGGGAGTCTCGTCCGGCCGCTGCTGTGGGTCCTCGCCCTGCTGGGGAGCGTCCGCCGAGTGGAGCGCTCGGCGGCGCGCTGAGGGCTTGCGCACGGGTTCGTCACGGGGGCGGTCGGCGACCTGGGGTTGGCCTGACAATCGGCTGCGAGTGTTCAAGGTTTCAGGGCATGGCAGCCATGTAATCGGCGGGTTGTCGCTCGCCCGAACGTGTTGTAGCGGACCACTCGGGCCAATAAATTTTTGAGCGGCGCGAAAAATAAAATGAATAATGACGATAAACTGCACATCCGTTCCGCCAATGTGCAATATAGTCTGATGCCGATGAACCGGCGTCACGTTCTCGGCGGCGCGCTGGCGGGTCTGGCGGCGACGGCTCTGCCGGGTTCGCCCCTGCTCGCGGCGGACGAGCCCCGCAAGGTCGATGTCCTGCTGATCGGCGGCGGCATCATGAGCGCGACGCTCGGTGTCTGGCTGCGCGAACTCGAACCCGACTGGTCGCTGGAGATGGTCGAGCGGCTCGACGGCGTGGCCCTGGAAAGCTCCAACGGCTGGAACAATGCCGGCACCGGCCACTCGGCCCTGGCCGAGCTGAACTACACCCCGGAGGATTCCAAGGGGAACGTCCAGATCAACAAGGCCGTCGAGATCAACGAGGCCTTCCAGGTCACGCGCCAGTTCATGGCCTGGCAGGTCCAGAAGGGCGTGCTGAAGAACCCGCGCTCCTTCATCAACTCCACGCCCCACATGAGCTTCGTCTGGGGTGACGACAACATCACCTTCCTGCGCAAGCGCTACGAGGCGCTGAAGGCGAGCCCGCTCTTTGCCGGGATGGAGTTCTCGACCGACCCCGAGCAGGTCAAGAAGTGGGTCCCCCTGATGATGGAGGGCCGCGACCCGAAGCAGAAGGTCGCCGCCACGTGGTCGCCGCTCGGCACCGATTGCGAGTGGGGTGAGGTCACCCGCCAGTACATCGCCTCGCTGAAGAGCGGCCCGAAGTTCGACCTGCGCCTCTCGACCGAGGTCGAGAGCTTCGAGCGCAACAAGGACGGGACTTGGCGCGTCACGTCGAAGAACCTGAAGGACGGCAGCCGCCACACGGTCGATGCCCGGTTCGTGTTCATCGGCGCGGGCGGCGGCGCGCTGCACCTGCTGCAGGCCACCGGCATTCCCGAGGCCGACGAGTATGGCGGCTTCCCCGTCGGCGGCTCGTTCCTCGTCACCGATAACCAGGACGTGGCCCTGCGCCACCTCGCCAAGGCCTACGGCAAGGCCTCGGTCGGCTCGCCGCCGATGTCCGTGCCGCACCTCGACACGCGGGTGCTCGACGGCAAGCGCGTGATCCTGTTCGGACCGTTCGCGACCTTCTCGACCAAGTTCCTGAAGGAAGGCTCGTATTTCGACCTGCTGACCTCGACCACCACCAGCAATGTCTGGCCGATGGTCCGCGTCGGCGTCGAGCAGTACCCGCTGATCGAGTACCTCGCCGGCCAGGTGATGCTGTCCGACGAGGACCGCTACCAGGCCCTGCGCGAGTACTTCCCCGATGCGAAGAAGGACGAGTGGCGCCTCGTCCAGGCCGGGCAGCGCGTGCAGATCATCAAGCGCGACCCGGAGAAGGGCGGCGTGCTCAAGCTCGGCACCGAAGTCGTGAGCGCCAAGGACGGCAGCATCGCCGCCCTGCTCGGCGCCTCGCCGGGCGCTTCCACCGCCGCGCCGATCATGCTGACCGTGCTGGAGAAGGTGTTTGCGCAGAAGGTCGCCAGCCCCGAATGGCAGGCGAAGATCCGCCAGATCGTGCCGAGCTACGGCACGAAGCTGAACGGCGATCCGCAGCGGGTGCAACAGGCGCTGGCCTATACCAGCGAGCACCTGCAGCTCACCCCGCCGCCGCAGATCGGCACCCCGGCCCAGCCGACGCCCGCATCCGAGATGGGGACCGTCAAGTCGGTCCCCGACATGGCGCCGTAAGGTGATCGGGGCCGGAGCGGACCGTCAGGCCTCCGCTTCGGCCCCGTCCTCGATGTAGAGTTCTTCCAGCAGCACCTTGATCACGGCCACGAGCGGCAGCGCGAGCGCCACGCCCCACAGGCCGAACAGCACGCCGAGCAGGAGCTGGCCGGCGAAGATCGTCGCCGCTGGCAGGTCGAGGGCGCGGCGCTGGATGAACGGGGTGAGCCCGTAGCTCTCCGCCGCCTGCACCGCGAGGTAGACGCCGAGCGCCCCGAGCAATCCGTTCAGCCCCGAAGCGAGGCTGCTCAGCACGATCACCAGACCCGCGATCAACGGCCCGATGGTCGGCACGAAGGCGAGCAGGCCCGCCTGGAGCCCGAGGATCAGCGCACCGCCGATCCCGAGGAAGCTCAAGCCCGCCCAGGTCAGCACGAAGATCGCCGCCATGGTCACGAGCTGCCCGAACAGCCAGTGCCGCAGGGTCTCGCCCGATCCGTCGAGGACGCGCGCGCCCTTCTCGCGGTGGCGCGGGGGCACGAGCCGCAGGGCGCCGCCGCGGTAGCTCCCCGGGTCGGCGGCGATGGCAACACCGAGGAAGACGATCACGAGGACGTTGCCGAGCGCGTTGAACAGCGCGATCACCACGGTCGCCGCCGGACCGAGCACGCTGCCGGCATCCGACAGCAGCGAGCCGGGGCTCTTGAGGGCGCCCGAGGCGAGGCCGGCGAGGCCGCCTTCCTTCTCGTTCTTGTCCTTGCCCGCGTCCTTGCCCGTCTCTTTGCCCGTCTCTTTGCCCGTATCCTGGCCCTTGCCTTCTCCGCCCTGACCGGCCTCCGTCGGTGCCCCCTGCGACAGGTCGATCTCGACGCCGCGCTCCTTCAGCCAGTCGCGCACGGTCTCCGATTGCTGGCGGACCGTCGTGCCGAGGTCGCGTGCCTGGCTCGCCACGGTGGCGCCGCCGAAGGCCGTGAGCCCCAGGGCGAGGGCAGCGAGCACGAGGCTGGCGAGTGCGAGGCGCCACCCGCGCCCGATCGGCAGCACATGGCCGAGGCCCCGGGTCACCCCATCGAGGAAGACGGCGAACAGGATGCCGGAAAAGATCAGCAGCAGCGTCGCCGCCGCGGTCCAGGCGAGCCAGAGGGCGGCGGCGAAGGCCACGACCGCGATGCCCGCGGCCGCAAGGCGCCACGCGCCCGGCGGGTTGGCCGGCGGGCTGAAAGGGGGAGCCGTCATGGTTCGGGGGATCCGTTCGCGGTTCATGCGGGGCTAAAAAAGACCCCGGGACAATCGGTGATGTGTCAGGCCCGAAATTCAGGCCCGAGATTCAGACCCGGAATTCAGACCCAGGCTTGGGCGGCGGCGGCGTCGGCCTCCGTCGCCGCGACCCAGCCGCCGGTGGTGCCGTCGGCGAGGTGCTCGCGCTTCCAGAACGGGGCGCGGGTCTTGAGGTAATCCATCAGGAAGTCGGCCGCGGCGAAGGCGGCCTTGCGGTGCGGCGAGGCGGTGATCACGAGGACGATGCCCTCGCCCGGCCGCACCAGCCCGTGGCGGTGGATCACCCGCAGGGCCTGGACCGGCCAGCGAGCGCGCGCCTCCTCCACCACGCGGGCGATCTCGGCCTCGGCCATGCCGGGATAATGCTCCAGCTCCAGCGCGGCGAGCCGGCCCGCCTCGTCGCGGCAGAGGCCGGAGAAGGTCACCACCGCCCCGGCCCGGCCGGCCAGCTCCGCTTCGATCCGGGCGATCTCGGCGGCGGTGTCGAAGGGCTCGGACTGGATGCTGACCGTCATGACCCACACATGACCCACATTGAGGGAACGCGTACGCGGCGCCGACAGACCGGCCCCGGCGTTTCGCGCCGGCCCGTGACCCCCTTTGCCCGTGAGCCTATATGGCTCAACAATAGGACTGCGCCACCGGCGCCGTTTCGACGAACAGCGAGCCGCGACGTGACGCCCGACCTGATCCTGCCCTACGACGGCATCCTGCCGGTCTTCGCCAGCCGCCCCGTCTGGTGCGGGCGCGCCAGCACCGTGATCGGCGCCGCCACCCTCGGGGCCCAGGCCTGGCTCGGCGACGACAGCGTGATCCGCAGCGACGGCCAGCCGATCACCGCCGGCGACCGCTTCTGGCTCGGCGCCCGCTCCACCGTCCACATCGCCACCGAATCGCTGCCGACGCATATCGGCGACCGGGTCACGGTCGGCCGCAACGCGGTGGTGCATGCCTGCACCGTGGGCTCGGACGTGGTGATCGAGGACGACGCGATCATCCTCGACGGGGCGATCGTCGGCAACAACGTGCTGATCGAGGCGGGCGCCACCATCTTCCCGCGCTCGAAGCTCGAGAGCGGCTTCGCCTATGGCGGCAACCCGGCCAAGCGCCTGCGCCCGGTGACGCCGGAGGAACTGGCCGAACGGGCCGAGCGCCTGCGCGAGGCGTCCGGCGAGGCAGCGAGCCCGGCCGCGCATCCTGAGCCGCCCGAGACCGAAGAGAGCGTGTTCGTGGCCCGCACCGCCCGGCTATCCGGCCGCATCGCGCTGGGCGCCGGATCGACGGTGCTGTTCTCCTGCGAACTCGCCGCGGAGGTCGGGCCGATCGTGGTCGGCGCCGACACCAACATCCAGGACAACACGGTGATCCGCAGCCGCGGCGAGGGCGTGGTGATCGGGCGCGACACCACGATCGGCCACAACGTGCGCATGGCCGATTGCCGGATCGGCGCCCGCAGCCTCATCGGCATCGGCTCGGTGCTGGCGCCGGGCACGGTGGTGGCCGACGACGTGATGCTGGCCGGCGGCTCGACCACCGATCCGGGCCAGTTGCTGGAGGGCGGCCATCTCTGGGGCGGGCGCCCGGCCCGCATCCTCGGCACCCTCGACGCGGCGAAGCGCGCGATGATGAGCCACATCGTCGAGGGCTATTGCCGGCACGGGCGTGAGTACCGGCTGCTGCAGGAGCAGGAGGGGTAAGGCGATCCGCGCCCTCTGCCACGCCCTCTCCAACGCGCCGTCCCCGGAGTCGACAGAGTCATGATGAGCCGTCTCTCGATGCTGACGCTCGGCGGCCGGAAACGGTTCGACGATCTCAGCGAGCAGGAGATCCTGGCGCTCGCGATCGGGTCCGAGGAGGAGGACGGCCAGATCTACTGGGCCTATGCCGGGCGCCTGCGCGGCGATTATCCTCATTCGGCCGCCCTGTTCGACGCGATGGCGGAGGCCGAGGACGAGCATCGCCGCCGCCTGATCGCGCGCTACAAGCAGCGCTTCGGCGACTTCATCATCCCGATCCGGCGCGAGCACATCGCCGGCTATTACAGCCGCAAGCCGGTCTGGCTGATGCGCAATCTCGGGCTCGACCGGGTCCGTGAGGAGGCCGCCGCGATGGAGCGGCAGGCGCGCGATTTCTACCTCGCCGCCGCCCGGCGCTCGACCGACGCCGACACGCGCCGCCTGCTCGGCGACCTCGCCGCAGCGGAAAGCGCGCACGAGCGGACGGCCGAGGCGCTGGCGGACGAGCATCTCGGCGGCTCCGTCCGCGACGAGGAGGACGCGGCTGCCCATCGCCAGTTCATCCTGACCTGGGTCCAGCCGGGGCTTGCGGGCCTCATGGACGGGTCGGTCTCGACGCTCGCCCCGATCTTCGCCACGGCGTTTGCCACGCAGAACCCGTGGACGACCTTCCTCGTCGGCCTCTCGGCCTCGATCGGCGCAGGCATCTCGATGGGCTTCACCGAGGCCGCCCACGACGACGGCAAGATCTCCGGGCGCGGGTCACCGCTGAAGCGCGGCCTCGCCTCCGGCGTGATGACCGCGCTCGGCGGCCTCGGTCACGCGCTGCCCTACCTGATCCCGAACTTCTGGCTGGCGACGAGCATCGCCTTCGCCGTGGTCTTCTTCGAACTCTGGGCCATCGTCTGGATTCAGAACCGCTACATGGAGACGCCCTTCCTACGGGCCGCCTTCCAGATCGTGCTCGGCGGCTCCCTCGTGCTCGCGACGGGCATCCTCATCGGCGGCGCCTGACGGGCCCGTGGACGAGCGCGCCTATCCGCAGGCGATCTGATCGCAGCGCCGCATCGCCCCGATCATCTTCGCAAGCGACTTCACGCCGGGATGGCCCAGCACGCCGGTATTGCCGAGGACGTAGGAGGGGGTCGCGGTGAGGCCGAGATTGGCCGCGACGGTCATGTGCGCGCGCATCGCCTCGCGCACCTCGTCGCTGTCGGCGATCTGTTCGAGTTCGGCCCGCGTCACCCCGGCCTTGGCACCGATGTCGAGCGCCTTGAGCCCATCGATCTGGCCCTTGGTGGCGAGAAGCTGGCCGTAGAAGGCGAAGGCCGCCGCCGAGCCGAGCTTGCGCTGGACCGCGAGCGAGACCTTGGCGGCCTGCGCCGACATCGGCGAGAGGATCGGGTTGTGGACGAGGCCGATGCGCAGAGCCGGGTCGCTGGCGGCGAGCGCGGTGACGTCGGCGGCCGCCTTGCGGCACCAGGGGCAGTTGTAGTCGAAGAACTCGTAGAGGGTCACCTCGGCCTCGCGCGGGCCGACATAGGTGACACCACGCAATTCCTGGATCTGCCCGGTGATCTCGCCGGGCAGCCGCATGTTGGCCACCGGCCGGCCCTCGTCGTTCTCGACCTTGAAGGTCTGACCATAGCTCTGCGCGGCGGCAGGGCCGACGATCGCGAGGCCGAGCGAGGAGGCGAGGAAGCGGCGGCGAGAGAGGGGCATCGGCAACGGACCAGCGGAGGGTGAGGCGGGCCGAGGATAGGGCCAAGAATGGTTTAAGTTCGACTGCCGGCGCGCACCGAGACCGGAGCGTTGCGACAGGAGGGCGGATGCGTGTTTCCGTGGCGGATGCCGAAACTCGGTTACCCGATCGCCTCGAGCGTGCCGAAGCGGGCGAGACGATCATCCTCGCGCAGGATGGGCGGCCGATCGTACGCCCCGAACCGATCGGGCCTGCACCGGATCGACGAACGCGGCGGGCCGTGCTGGACGACGTACGGCTCACCGCCGCGGTGAAGCCATCCGCCGGACCGGATGCCGCCTGCAGTCAGGATTTTCTCTACGGCACGGATGGGCTGCCCGTGTGATCCGGTTCTTCCCGTCGTCACCCTCATCCTGACGTGGCGCGCGAAGCGGCGGCACCTCAGGATGAAGGATCAGATGGGATCACCTCCCAACCCTCACGCCGCCTCCGCCGTCGCCGCCCGTTCACGCGCGAGCTTCGTCACGCTCACCTGATCGACCTTGCCGGTGCCGAGCATCGGCAGGCCTTCCAAGACGACCACCTCGGCGGGGACCGCGACGTCGGCCGCGCCCCGGCTCTTGGCGTGGGTCTGGTAGGCGGCCCGCGTCGCGCCCTTGGCTTGCGTGAACAGGATCAGGCGCTCGCCCTTGCGAGCGTCGGGCACGGCGGCCACCGCGCTCGGGGCGTCGGGCCAGAGTTCGGCGGCCAAGGCCTCGACGCTGGCCAGCGACACCATCTCGCCCGCGATCTTGGCAAAGCGCTTGGCCCGGCCCTTGATCGTCACGAAGCCGTCGGTATCAAAAGCGACGATGTCGCCGGTGTCGTACCAGCCGTCGGCGGGCGGCTCGAGCACGCCGGGGTTTTCCGCGCGCAGGTAGCCGAGCATGATGTTGGGGCCGCGCACCATGAGGCGCCCGCCCTCATCAATGCCGGGCACGGGCTCGAGCCGCGACTCGATCCCCGGCAGGAGGCGACCGACCGTGCCGAAGCGGTTGAACATCGGGGTGTTGAGCGCGAGCACCGGCCCGCATTCGGTGACGCCGTAGCCTTCCAGGATGCGCAGGCCGAACTTTTCCGCCCAGGTCTTGCGGGTCGCCTGCTTCACCGGCTCGGCGCCGGCCACGACGTAGCGCAGGGAGCGCAGGTCGTAGGAATGCGCCATCTTCGCGTAGCCGGTGAGGAAGGTGTCGGTGCCGAACAGGACCGTGGCGTTGGTGCCGTAGATGAGTTCGGGCACGATCCGGTAGTGCAGCGGCGAGGGGTAGAGGTAGACCGGCACGCCCGAGATCAGCGGCAGCACCAGCCCCGCCGTCAGCCCGAAGGCGTGGAACACCGGCAGCACGTTGAACACCTTGTCGCGCGGCCCGAAATCGATGCGGGCGGCGACCTGCGCGGTGTTGGCGAGCATCGCCCGGTTGGCGAGCATCACGCCCTTCGGCGTGCCCTCGCTCCCGGAGGTGAACAGGATCGCCGCCGGATCGCTGCCATGCCGCGCGACGAGCGGACGGCGGGGCTCCAAGAATCCGCGGATCTTGTCGCCGGTGGTGACGCCCGCCCGCACGTCCTCGAGATAGATCAGGCGCAGGCTACCCTGGATGCCTTCGATCAGGGCACCGAGGCGCCCCTTCTCGATGAAGGCGCGCGAGGTGAGGAGGGTGTCGACCTGCGCCGCGCGGCAGGCCGAGAGCACCGCGGCGGGGCCGGCGGAGAAGTTGATCATCGCCGGCACGCGGCCCGCACTGGCCAGCGCGAAGAACGTCACCGCCGCGCCGTTGGCGTTGGGCAGCATCAGCCCGACCGGCTTTTTTGCGTCGGGCAGCAGCGCCTGAAGCTTCCGGCCCAGGATGTTGGCGCCCATCACCAGGCGGGCATAGCTCATCGTGCCCGAGACCGGGTCTTCGAGCGCCGTGCGCCGCCAGCCGTGAAGCTGGCCCGCCTCGATGAGCGCGGCGAAGACGCCGCGGTCGATGTCGGCGGTCTCGAAGACGAGGTCCGACATGATGTCGTAGAGCGCCGCGCCCGCAGCGCGACGGCGGTTCTTGCCCTTGAGTTCGGGATCGACGTGGAGGCGGACCGGCGGCATGATCGTCACCGTCACCTTCGGCCACCACGCCCGGCGGACCTGATCGCGCTTCAGGCGCGAGAAGATGGTGCGCTCCGGCCCGTCGATCTTCACCGGCACGACCATGGCGCCGGACTTGTCGGCGATGAGGCCCGCGCCGTCATAGACCTTCATCAGGCTGCCCGTGACGGTGAGCCGGCCCTCGGGGAAGATGATCAGCGTCTCGCCGCTCTTGACCGCGTTGATCAGCGTGCGGGTGGCGAGCGGCCGCGTCGGGTCGAGCGGCATCGCCTTCGTCACCTTGAGGAACGGCTTCACCCACCAGCGCTGGGCAATGCCGTGGTCGATGGCGAAGACCGGTTCCTTGTCGAGCAGCGAGAGCGCCAGCGGCGCGTCGAGGAAGGAGACGTGGTTGAGGGCGACGATGGCGTTCGGGCCCGCCTTCTCGACGTTCTCCAGGCCCTTCACCTCCAGGCGGTAGAAGGCGCGGAACAGGATCGAGAGGGCATCGCGCAGGGGGTTCGTCGGCAGGGTCACGAGGATCACCGCGCCGGCGATCAGGTTCAGCACGGCCACGAGGCCGAGAAGCTGCGCCGTGGAGAGGCCGAGGCCCTGAAGCACCGCGAGCGCCAGGGTGCCGGCGACCATGAAGGCGGCCGTCAGCACGTTGACCGCGCCAATGACGCGGGCGCGCTTGGCCTTCTCGGTCCAGGCCTGCACCGCGGCAAACGAGGGCACGACGTAGAGCCCGCCCGCGACGGCGAGACCGAAGAAGTCGATGGCGATGCGCAGGCCCGAGCCGCCGGAGATGAAGTCCCAGGCGCCGACGGGCTCTCCGACGGCGGGACTCACCTGCGAGACCGTCCAGGCGAGATCGAGCCCGAACAGGCCCATCAGCACCGCGCCGACCGGCGTCGGCAGCAGCACGATGCGCCCGCTCGCGAGCCACGAGGCAAGGCCGGAGCCGACCGCGATGCCGACGGAGAAGATCGCGAGCAGGGTGGTGGCGACGATCTCGGTGCCGTTGAGGGTCTGGCGCACAAGCACGGGCATCAGCGAGAGGATGACCACGCCGACGAGCCAGAACCAGCTGACGATCACCGAGCCGCGCCACAGCCGCGTGTCGGACCACAGGTCGCGCAGGAGTTCGGCGGTGGAGCGGGCGACGTTGCGGTCGACATGAAGGTCGGGCGCGCCCTCGCCGGTGGCCGGGATCATCCGCGCGGCGAGCCAGCACAGGACCGCCATGCCCATCAGCCCGGCGCCGAGCCCGAGCGCGTGACCGCCCATCGCCATGGCCAGACCCGCCGTGATGGTGCCGAGCAGGATGGCGAGGAAGGTCGCGGCCTCGACGAGCGCGTTGCCGGCGGTCAGTTCCTCGCGCTTCAGGTGGTCGGGCAGGATGCCGTACTTGATCGGCCCGAACAGCGCCGCGATGATCCCGAACAGGCCGAGGGCTGCAAACAGCAGCGGCACCGAGTGCAGCCAGAAGCCAAGCACCGAGAGCAGGGCCGCGAAAATCTCCGCGAATTTCAGCCGCTTGGCCAGCACCGCCTTGTCATAGCGGTCGGCCATCTGCCCGCCGAGGCCCGACAGGATGAAGAACGGGCCGATGAACACGGCGCTGGCCAGCGTCACCAGCACCCCGCCCGAACTCTCGCCCCGCGCGCTCACCTGAAACAGGATCAGCAGAGCGAGCGCGTTCTTGAGGAAATTGTCGTTGAAGGCTGAAAAGAATTGGCACCAGAACAGCGGCGCGAAGCGTCGCGTCGTCATCAGTGTGCGGAACATCGTGGTCTCTCCCGGCTCCGGGCATGACTGCCTGCCGACGGCGTAGGCGTCAAATCCGCGTTTTGCACGGTGTTCAAAATGAACGCGGTCCGAGTCGGCCGCAAGCTTGATATTGCACGGCGTGCAATCTACCCCGGATGAGGCGTGCGAACCGGCACGGGAACGGGCGGCGAGCAGGCACGGAGACGGATTTGGCAAAAGAGGCGGCAAGAGACTTCGCAAGAACTTCCGCAAGAGACTCGGCACCCAAGGCACGGGGCAGCGGACCGCGGGGCGAGCACGACCGGGAGGGCTTCATCGCCCTGGTCGCGGGCGCGGCGGAGAGTCTCGTACGCAACGAGGGCTATCGTGCGCTCGGCATGCGGCGGCTGGCGGCGGCCATCGGCTACGCGCCGAACTCGATCTACAACGCGGTGGGCGACCTCGATCAGGTGGTGCTGCGGGTCAACGCCCGCACCCTGGCCCGGCTGCATACGGCGCTGAGCGCCGTGATCGATCCCGAGCGGGCGGCGCGGGACAACGCCCTGGCGCTCGCCGACGCCTACCTCGTCTTCGTCGCCGCCGACCCGCGGGTCTGGAGCCTGCTGTTCGAGCATCTCGTCGCACCGGACCAGCCGTTTCCGGACTGGTACGCCGCGGCCCTGGCCGAGCCGGTCATGCTCGTCGATACGGTGCTGGCGCCGCTGATCGTCCCCGCCGACGAGCGCCGCCGGGCGGTGGCCGCCCTCTGGGCCGCCCTGCACGGGCTCGCCTCGCTCTCGACCTCGCGCAAGCTCGCCGTGCTCACCCCCGACCCGCCGCGGGATCTCGCCCGGCTGCTGGTCGGGCGGTTTCTGGGGTGATTTTTTGCGATTCCTCCCGCCCGGCGGGAAGGGCGGTGCGCGAGCGGGACCGGCCGGCGGTCTTCAGTGATCCGCAAACCCCGTTATAGAGCCCCCAACACCGCCCGACCGGATCCTTCGATGACTCACCCTTCCGTCCCGACGCTGCGCCACTTCGCGGAGGTCGCCGAGCGCTACGACCTGATCCTGTGCGATGTCTGGGGCGTGCTGCATGACGGGACACGGGGCCATGTCGCGGCCGGCGAGGCGCTGATCCGCTTTCGCGGGCTCCCCGGCCCGCGTCCGCGCCGGGTGATCCTGGTCTCCAACGCGCCCCGACCGTGGCAAGGCGTCCAAAAAATCCTCGACGGCTACGGCGTGCCGCGGGAGGCCTACGACGCGATCCTCACCTCCGGCGATCTGACCCGGCGGCTGATCGCCGAGCATCCGGGCGAGCGGGTGTATCACCTGGGGCCGGAGCGCGACGCGCCGGTCTTCGATCGCCTCGACCTCACCCTGGTGCCAGCGGCAGAGGCGCAGCGCATCGTCTGCACCGGTCTGTTCGACGATGATACCGAGACGGCGGAGGATTACCGCGCGGCGCTGGCCGCGTTCCGCGAGCGCAAGGTACCGATGATCTGCGCCAACCCCGATCTTGTGGTCGAGCGCGACAAGAAGCTGATCCCCTGCGCCGGCCTGATCGCCCAGGCCTACGAGGCCATCGGCGGCGCGGTCGTCTATGCGGGTAAGCCCTATCGGCCGGTCTACGAGACGGCGCTGGCCATGGCCGGGGAACTTGACGGCCTGCCGCCGCCGGACGTGCGCCGCACGGTGGCCGTGGGTGATGCGATCCGCACCGACATCGCCGGTGCGGCCGGCTACGGTATCCCCTCGGTCCTCGTCGCCCGTGGCATCCATGCGGAGGAACTCGGCGTCACGGCCGAGCATCACAGCCTCGGCGACATCGCCGTTTGGCTGTCGCGCCAGGAGGTGAAGCCCGACGCGGTGATCGAGCGGCTGGTCTGGTAATCGAGGAGGTCAGCGGAAAGCTGGCCCCCTCCCTGCCCATTCTATGGCTCTTACGCAGTCCGATCCGCGCGGAAATACCCCGGCACGGTCGCCAACCGGTGACGCGATTGCTATGGGGGCCGAAATCAAGCTGGATCCGAGACGATGACGAGACCGGAGGCAGGCGGCCCGAGCGGCGCGGAGGCGTTGCGCCATGTGCGGCTGTCGGCGCATTTTTCCGCCTGCGGATACGTGCCCGCATCGCCCCCCGTGCTGCAGCCGGTGGAGCCGTTCCTCGAATTGTCGGGCGAGGATATCCGGCGGCGCATCTTCGTGACGCAGGACGCGAACGGGGCCGAACTGTGCCTGCGGCCGGAATTCACCATTCCCGTCTGCCGCCTGCATCAGGCGACCCGGCCCGGCGAGAGCGCCGATTACAGCTATCTCGGCCCGGTCTTCCGCCTTGTGGCGGGCGAGCCCGACGAGTTCGTCCAGGGCGGCATCGAATCGATCGGGCGCACCGACACCCCGGCGGCGGATGCCGAGGTGCTGGGGCTCGCCCTCGAAGGGCTCGCCCTGCTCGGTCGCTCCGACGTCACCGTGCGGCTTGGCGATATGGGCCTGACCCACGCCTTCCTCGACGCCCTCCACGTGCCGCCGGTGGCCAAGCGCCGGACCCTGCGGGCCATCGCCGCCGGGCGCTCCCTCGACGAGGTCGCCAACAGCGTGCAGGCCGAGGATCGCCATGCCGGCCTGCTCGCCGCGATCCAGGGCCAGGATGCGGGCGCCGTGCGCGCCTTCGTGGAGGACGTGCTGTCCATCGCCGGCATCTCGCAGGTGGGCGGGCGCAGCGCCGGGGCCATCGCCGAGCGCTTCCTCGCCAAGGCCTCGGCGCAGGCGCATGGGGGCGCCGGCCTCAACGCGACGAACCGCGAACTGATCGAGCGCTACTGCGCCATCTCCGGCGATCCCGATGCGGCCGTGGCCGCAGTGCGGGCGCTGGCGCGCGAGGCGGGTCTGACCCATGACGGGCTGGAGGCGGCGCTCGCCCTGTTCGAGGAGCGCACCGGCTTCATGGCGGCGCGGGGTCTGCCGGTCGAGCGCTTCCGGTTCAACGGCGGGTTCGCGCGCAACCTCGACTATTATACCGGCTTCATCTTCGAGGTGACGGGTCCTCAGGGTGGCCCGACCCTGGTCGGCGGCGGGCGCTACGACGGGCTCCTGCAGCAGCTCGGCAGCCCGGTGCCGCTGCCGGCGGTGGGCTGCGCGTTCTGGCTATCGCGCTGCGCCCAAGCCGACACGAGCGGAAGCGAAGGAGTTGTCGCGTGACCGATTCGCCCCTCGTTCTCGCCGTCCCCTCGAAGGGCCGGCTTCAGGAGAATGCCAGCGCCTTCTTCTCCCGCGCCGGGCTCAAGCTCGTGCAGAAGGCGGGCGCGCGTGAGTATCGCGGCACGCTGGCCGGGCTCCCCGGCGTCGAGGTGCGCTACCTCTCGGCCTCCGAGATCGCCGGCCAGCTCGCCAGCGGCGCCGCCCATCTCGGCGTGACCGGCGAGGATCTGATCCGCGAGATGCTGCCCGATCCGGGCGCGAGCGTCGAACTCTTGACGCCGCTCGGCTTCGGCCATGCCAGCGTGGTCGTGGCGGTGCCGCAGGCCTGGATCGACGTGCGCGCCATGAGCGATCTCGACGAGGTCGCGAGCGAAATGCGCCTGCGCCAGGGCCGGCGGATGCGCATCGCCACCAAATACGTGAACCTGACGCGCCGCTTCTTCGCCGAGGCCGGCATCGCCGATTACCGCATCGTCGAGAGCTTAGGCGCCACCGAGGGCGCCCCGGCGGCGGGCTCGGCGGAGATCATCGTCGACATCACCACCACCGGCACCACGCTCGCGGCCAATGCGCTGAAGATCCTCGATGACGGGGTGATGCTGCGCTCGGAGGCCAACCTCGTCGCCTCACTGAAAGCCCCCTGGGGCGAGACGGCGCGGGCCGCCTTGCGCACCGTGCTCGGCCGCATCGCGGCGGAGGAGCGCGCCCGCACCAGCCGCGAGGTGCGTGCGGGGCTGCCCGAATCCGGCGAGATCGATCTGGCCACGATCGCCGGCCTGCACGAGGCCGAGCTGCCCTACGGTGCCCCGCGCGGCGCCGACGGCGAGATCGTGATGCGCTGCCCCGTGGACGCGGTGTTCGATCTCTCCGACGCCCTGGTGCAGGCCGGGGCCCGGTCCGTCACCGTGCGGCGGATCGATTACGCCTTCGCGGCGGAGAACCCGCTGGCGGAGCGGCTGCTGGCGCGGCTGTGAGAGAGGCTTTCCCCCATCCGCGGCCTCATCCTGAGGTGCGGAGCAAAGCGGAGCCTCGAAGGATCCTCCAGATCCCGCGCGATCCCTGGAGGATCCTTCGAGGGCGCTTGCGCGCCACCTCAGGATGAGGGGTTTGGTGGGAAAGCGCCCTACTGCCCGCCCTGCTTGGCGAACTCCGACAGCACGCCCCGCAGCACCTTGAGCCGGCCCTCATAGGCCGCGGTGAGGCAGGCCACATCGGCACCGCAGGCGCGGCGGTCCTTGAGCCAGGCCTCCTGATCGTCCTGCATCTTGGTGCGGTTGCCCATCGGCAGCAGGTCTTTGAGGATGTCGAAGCGCACCGCCATCTCGACGTCGAGGTCGTTGAGGGCGCGGGTGTCGCAGATCGTCTTCTCGTCCGGCGTCTCGGCCTTGGCGCAGGCGAAGCTCGCCGCCGCCGCGGGGGAGGCTGCCGCGAGGCTCAGGGCGAGGGCGAGAAACAGCGTACGCATCGGGCAGGCTCCCGCGTGAGCAACGGCCACGCTTTGCCTTTCCAACGGCTCGTGCGCGCCCCGGTGCCCGGAGCCGGGCAAAAAATCAGCTCCAGGGCTTCACGATCGCGAGGATGACGATGACGATCATCAGCAGCGTCGGCACCTCGTTGATGACCCGGTAGAAGCGCTGGCTCCGGGTGTTGCGGTCGGCGGCGAAGTCCTTGACCGTGCGGGAGAGGAAGCCGTGCACGCCGCTCATCGCCAGCACCAGGGCGAACTTCGCCTGGAGCCAGGGCGCCGCGTAGTAGCCGCTCTGCCACGCGAGCCAGAGGCCGAGGATCCAGGTGACGATCATGGCCGGGGTCATGATCGCCTTGAGCAGGCGCCGCTCCATGACCTTGAAGGTCTCGGACTGCACCCGCGAGCCCGCCGGCAGGGCGGCGTGATAGACGAACAGGCGCGGCAGATAGAGCATCGCCGCCATCCACGAGATGACCGCGATGACGTGGAAGGCTTTGATCCAAGGGTACAGGGTCTCAAGCACCGGGTGAGGCACTCCTCGATACGCAACGCAGGAAAAGGTTCAGGGGGAGGGGCTCAGCGGCCGCCTCTGAGCCGGGCCAGCATCTGCTCGACATGGGCGATCGGCGTCTGCGGGGTGATGCCGTGGCCGAGGTTGAAGATGTGCGGCAGACCCTCGGTCGCCGCCAGGATGGCGTCCACGGCCGCGTCCAGGGCCCGCCCACCCTCGATCAGGGTCTCGGGGTGGAGGTTGCCCTGGGTCACCGTCGAGACCGGTACACGGGCTCGCAGGGCCGCCAGATCGACACCCCAATCGACGCCGACGGCACTCGCGCCGGTCTCGGGCACGACGCGGGCATGGCCCTCCAGCCCCGAGCCCTTGGCGAACACGATGATCTTCGCGTCCGGCACCTGCGCCCGGACGCCCTGAACCATCCGCGTGATCGGCCCGAGCGAGTAGCGCTTCAGGGGATCGCCGTCGCTCGACTCGGGCAGCACACCGGCATGGGATTCGAAGATCTGCACCACGTCGGCGCCGGCACGGAGCTGGCGGACGAGATATTCGGTCTGGACGGCGACGAGCCGGTCGAGCAGTGCGTCCAGCAGCGCGGGGTCGGCCGCCGCCAGCGCCCGGGCCGGGGCGAGATCCACCGTGCCGCGCCCGCCGATCATGTAGCTCGCCACGGTCCAGGGTGCGCCGCAGAAGCCGAGCAGCGTGGTCTCGTGGGGAAGCGCCCCGCGGATGCGCTCGACGGCCTCGAAGACCGGTGCCAGATGCGAAAAGATCGCCGGGTCGCCGGCCTCGCGCAGGCGCTCGAACTGGGCGCGGCCTTCGAGCGCATCGAGGCGCGGACCCTCGCCCTCGACGAAACGCACGTCCTGGCCGAGCGCGTGGGGGATCACGAGGATGTCGGAGAACAGGATCGACGCCTCGAAGCCGAAGCGGCGGATCGGCTGGAGCGTTACCTCGGTGGCGAAGGCTGGGTTGTAGCAGAGATCGAGGAAGGATCCGGCCTCGGCTCGGGTCGCCCGGTATTCCGGCAGGTAGCGGCCGGCTTGGCGCATCATCCAGGCCGGGGGCGGGGAGATCGCCTCTCCCGACAGCACCCGCAGCACCGGCCTTTCCGCCACCGTTGCCGCCGTCTTTGCCTCCGCCATGCCTGAAGCCCGTATCCTGCCTGATTGTCGTTCGGGGGAGACCGGAGGGATCGCGACCGCGCCATCCCCACCCCGGCCCTATTCAAAGAAAGAGAGATTCTAGAATCTCTGTTTTTTCTCTTGGACGTTGGATCGTGATGCCGCAAGCGCGTCCACAGGCCCTCCCCACGGCCACGGCGTTAATCCCCTCTTAACGGATTGGATCTAATGTCCACGATAGGCCAAGCTCAGCAGTGGCTTGCGTGGGCCCGTATGCCCTGATGGCCGCCTCGGTCCCGGATTCTCCCATTCGGGCGACTCCATCGTGTGCGCAAGCTCGGGGTGTTGAGGGCGGAGTCGATGGATTTCGGGGCAACCCGCCGTCGCGCTCGGATCGGGCCTGGTTTTCCCCACTTATCGACTCCCTGGACCCGCCCTGGGGACAGCGTGGCGGTGGCGGAACGCTAAAGCGCTGACAAGACAATCGAAATTTTCCCGGGTGGTGACGGAATCGGCCGCGGCGCCGCCCTGCCGGAGCGGTTCGGCTTCGTCCTTCCATGACGGCGTGGGTCGGGCCCCGGCATGATCCGCGAGGGTCGGCGACGTGCTCCGGCCGCCGCGATGATGGGCCGTCCGGCCGCATAGGAGCCGACGTGCCGACGGCAATTCGGCATCGCGCTTGCCCGAGAAAATGCTCTAAGCATCCCCTCGGGGCGGCTGTGTCGCCTCGCACCGAGCGTCACGGCAGAGACGGGCCGACGATGAGCCGCAGCTACTTTCATCTCCATCTCGTCTCGGATTCCACCGGCGAGACCCTGATCAATGTCGGGCGCGCCGCGGCGGTGCAGTACGAGGGCATCTCGGCGATCGAGCACGTCTACCCGCTGGTGCGCTCGGGCGCGCAGCTCGAACGGGTGATCTCGGAGATCAAGGCGGCGCCGGGCCTCGTGCTCTATACGCTGGTCGGCCACGAGCTGATCGAGCGCCTGGAAGAGGCCTGCCGCGAGACCGGCTCGCCGACGCTCAACGTGCTCCAGCCGGTGCACGCGCTCCTGCGCTCCTATCTCGGCGCGACCTCGACCGAGCGGCCGGGCGCCCAGCACATGCTCAACGCCGAGTACTTCAAGCGCATCGACGCGATGAACTTCACCCTGGCCCACGACGACGGCAACCTGCCGGCCGATCTCGACGAGGCCGACGTGGTGCTGGTCGGCGTCAGCCGCACCTCGAAGACGCCGACCTCGATCTATCTCGCCAACCGTGGCCTCAAGACCGCGAACCTGCCGCTGGTCCCCTCGATGCCGCTGCCTCCGAGCTTCGAGCGGGTGAAGAAGGCGCTGATCGTCGGGCTGATCGCCAGCCCGGAACGGATCGTGCAGATCCGCCAGAACCGCCTGCTCAGCCTGAAGGCCGACGACAACTCCTCCTATGTCGATCGGCAATCGGTCTCCGACGAGATCGCGGCCTCGCGCCGGCTCTGCGCCAAGTACCGCTGGCCGACCATCGACGTGACCCGCCGCTCGATCGAGGAAACGGCCGCCGCGATCCTCGATCTCTACCGCGAGCACCGCCTCAAGTTCATCGCGACCTGAGGCTTCGACACATGGAAGACGCCGGCCTCGCCGCGGCCGATCTGCGCGAGACCGTCCAGGCCGGGCGCGGGCGCTGCACCGATCTCAGCCTGTCCTACCGGGACTGGGCGCCCCCGCCCGAATTGCTGGTCGGCGCGGTGACGCCCAAGCTGCTGCGCGTCTATCACGAGCAGACCACCGTGCTCGGGACGAGCCTCTACGAATTGCCGGGGGCGGAGGTGACGGAGGAGGGCGTCGTGCTCCTCGACGGCGTGTTCCAGTACGCCGCCCAGCTCAATATCTTCTCCGTCAATTTCGAGGGGCATTTCCGCGCCATCGCCGCGCGGCTGCCGGATCTGCGGCGCGTCACCGTCGAGGAGCCGGTCGTGCTGCTGACCGGCATGGGCCACCAGATGTACGGCCACTGGCTGGTCGATTTCCTGCCGAAGCTGTTCCTGCTCGACCGGACCGGCCACGACATCACGCGGCTGCGCTACCTTCTTCCCGCCGACACGCCGCGTTTCGCGCGGGACTGGCTCGGCCTCCTCGGCATCGGCGAGGACCGGCTCGTCGTCTACGACCGCAGCCGCGATCTCGTCGTCTGCCGCTCGCTCCTCGTGCCGACGGCGCTCCGCTTCATCAGCCGCGCCTCGCCGCTGATGCGGCAGGCCCGCCGCTTCCTTCTCAAGCGCGCGGCGCCCGGCTCCCGCTGGCCGTCCCGCTGGCGCCTCGGTCGCCGCCGCGAGAAACAGGGGAGCGAAAAACTCCTGATCTCCCGCTCGGACAATGCCGACACGCTCAACCGGCGCACGCTCGCGGAGCGGGCGGCGTTCGAGGCGAAGGCGGTGGCCCGCGGTTTCACACCCGTCCGGCCCGAGCGGCTGAGCGTGCCCGAACAGATCGCGCTGTTCCGCTCCGCCGGCACGATCATCGGCGAGTACGGTTCGGGGCTGCACGGCTCGCTGTTCGCAGGCCCCGGCACCACCGTGGTGGCGCTGCGCGACAACGGGCTCGAACTCGGCTTCCTGCAAAGCTCGATCGACCACACGCTCGGCCATGCCAGCGGCTACGTGATCGGCTCGGAACGCTCGGAGGAGGGGTTCTTCTCGGTGGCGCCCGAGGATATCGACTTCCTGTTCGACTGGCTCGACTGGCGCGGCCTGCGCTGACGGATTCATTTTCGACGTGAACGCTTCCCCCCTCTGGCTTGCCCCCGCACCGCTCCTTCTCGCCTCGGCGAGCGCCACCCGGCGCGATCTCCTGACGGGGGCCGGCCTGCCGGTGGAGACGGCGCCCGCGCGGATCGACGAGCGCGCCCTGGAGGCCGAGGGCGGTGCCCTGGCCCCGGTCGAGCTGGCGCGGCGGCTCGCCCAGGCCAAGGCGAAGGAGGTGGCGGCCCGCCATCCCGGCCGCGTCGTGATCGGCGCCGACCAAGTGCTCGAATGCGAGGGCCAGATCTTCCATAAGCCCGCCGACCTCGCGGCCGCGCACGCCCATCTCACCCGGCTCCAGGGCCGCACCCACGCGCTGCATTCGGCGGTCGCGATCCGGCGCGGCGGCCACGCGGAGGATTTCGTCGAAACCGCGCGGCTGACCCTGCGCCCCCTCGATGCGGGCGCCATCGACGCCTATCTGCGGCTCGCGGGCGCGGCGGTCACGAGTTCGGTCGGCGCCTACCAGCTCGAGGGGCTCGGCATCCACCTGTTCGAGCGGGTCGAGGGCGACCATTCGACGGTTCTCGGCCTGCCGCTCACGCCCCTTCTCGCGCGGCTGCGGGGCATGGGCTTGCTGGCTTTCTGACACGGCGAGGGACGATGGACGACCACCGGCAGGATCATCGGCAGAGCCACCGGAAAGACCACGATCATGCCGGTCATGATCATGAGCATTCCCATGATCACGATCATGGACATGGGGGACATGCTCATGGCGGGCTTGGTCATGTTCACGCCCCGAAGAACTTCGGGTCGGCCTTCGCCATCGGCATCGCGCTGAACCTCGGCTTCGTCGGCGTCGAGGCGGCCTATGGCTGGCTCTCGAATTCCATGGCGCTGGTGGCCGATGCCGGCCACAACCTCTCCGACGTGCTCGGCCTCGCCGCCGCCTGGATCGCCGCGGTGCTGGTGAAGCGGGCGCCCTCCGCGCGCTTCACCTACGGCCTGCGCGGCTCCTCGATCCTCGCCGCTTTGTTCAACGCGGTGGTGCTTCTGGTCGCCACCGGCGGCATCATCGTCGAGGCGGTGCAGCGCTTCCTCGATCCGGCCCCGGTCGCCGGCACCACGGTGATGGTGGTGGCCGGCATCGGCATCCTCATCAACGGCTTCACCGCGTGGCTGTTCGCCTCGGGTTCCAAGGACGACATCAACATCCGCGGCGCCTACCTGCACATGCTGGCCGACGCGGCGGTCTCGGCCGGCGTGGTGCTCGCCGGCCTCGTCATCCTCGCCACCGGTTTCGATTGGATCGACCCGTTGGTGAGCCTCGCCATCGCCGCGCTCATCATCGCCGCGACCTGGGGGCTCCTGCGCGACAGCGTGGCGATGTCGCTCGCCGCGGTGCCGTCCGGCATCGATCCGGAGGCCGTTCGCGCCTATCTCGCCGCTCGCCCCGGCGTGCGCGGGCTGCACGACCTGCACATCTGGCCGATGAGCACCACCGAAGTCGCCCTCACCGCCCATCTCGTGATCGCCGACGCGGCGCCCGACCGGCTCTTCCTCAAGGAGACGGCGGACGCGTTGCGGGCGCGCTTCGGGATCGGTCACGCCACAATCCAGATCGAGATCGAGGGGCAGACCGCCTGCACGCTGCCGACGAGCTGCGTCGCGTGATGTCTCTCGACTTTCCCAGCAGGTTTCCATGACAGCCAGGGCCTTCGTCGTCGGCCATCCGATCCGGCATTCCCGCTCGCCGCTGATCCACGGGCACTGGCTCGCCGAGCACGGGTTGGACGGCAGCTACGAGCGCATCGACGTGGCGCCGGAGGCGTTCGAGGCCTTCATCCGCGGGCTTCCGGCCTCGGGCTTTGCCGGCGGCAACGTCACCATCCCGCACAAGGAGGCGGCCTATCAGTTGGCCGATTCCCTGACGGAGCGGGCGAAAAAGATCGGTGCGGTGAACACGCTGATCGTCGAGGGCGACCGCGTCCGTGGCGACAACACCGACGCGCCGGGCTTCATCGCCCATCTCGATCACAGCCTCGGGGAGCGCTGGCCCGAGCGGACCGGCGGGTCCGCCCTCGTGCTCGGCGCGGGCGGCGCGGCGCGGGCCATCGTCGTCGGGCTGGTGGAGCGGGGGCTCTCGGTCCGCATCGCCAACCGCAGCCCCGAGCGGGCGCGGGTGCTCGCCGAACTCGATCCCGAACACATCGAGGCGCTGGCCTGGGAGGCCGTGCCGGACGCACTCTCCGACACCGGGCTTCTCGTCAACACCACCTCGCTCGGGATGGCAGGCCACCCGCCGCTCGACCTCGACCTCGCCCCGCTCCCGGACCGCGCGGCGGTGGCCGACATCGTCTACGTGCCGCTGGAGACGCCGCTGCTCGCTGCGGCGCGGGCGCGGGGGCTCGCAGCGGTCGATGGGCTCGGCATGCTGCTGCACCAGGCGGTGCCGGGCTTCGCGGCATGGTTCGGCCTGCGGCCCGAGGTGACGCCGGCCCTGCGCCAAATAATCGTCGCGGATCTCGTCGCGAAATGAGCGCTCCTGACCAACCTCACCGTCCCGTTGTGCTCGGCCTCACCGGCTCGATCGGCATGGGCAAGTCGGCCACCGCCGCGATGTTCTCCGCCCGCGGCGTCCCGGTCCACGATTCGGACGCGGCGGTCCACGCCCTCTACGGGCCGGGCGGGGCCGCGGCGCAGGCGATCGGCGAAGCCTTTCCGGGCACCCTGACGCCGGAGGGCGGCGTCGATCGGCCGGCCCTGCGCAAGGCGGTGCTGGGCGATTCCGAAAAACTCGCCCGGCTGGAGGCGATCGTGCATCCGCTGGTCCGGGAGGAGAGCCGCGCCTTCCTTGCCCGCAACGCCGGGGCGCCGCTGGTCGTCCTCGACATCCCGCTCCTGTTCGAGACCGGGGCCGACGCCCGCTGCGACGCCGTCCTCGTCGTCACCGCCCCGGCGCCGGTGCAGCGCGCCCGCGTGCTCGCCCGCCCCGGTATGACCGAGGACGCGTTCGAGGCGATCCGCGCCAAGCAGATGCCGGATGCCGAGAAGCGGGCGCGGGCGGACTACGTGATCGACACGAGCCGCGGGTTCGAACCCGCGGAAGCGGAGGTGGGGCGGATCGTCGAGGAACTAGAGCGACGCCGGGCCTCCCGCATCACGCCGGTGGATGAAGGGCTTCGCTGACCGCCCGTGGATTGCGGCCAATTACGACCAGATACGCTCGTGCTGCCGCATCAGGCTCCTTTCGGCCCTGCTCCCAATCGCGCAGAGTGCCGAGCGGGATTTGAAAGCGGCTTGCAAACTCTTCCTGAGACAGGCCGAGGGCACGGCGAATGATGCGCACTTGAGGTGTGCGTGGCATCCGCTGCATGTCGTCAGACGTCAAAGGCCGCGCATCGGGGTCGGCCAACGCGGCCGCATGCCGCTCCGTTTCCGACATCGCATCGAACCGGTCCCAGTTATGCTTCGAGGATTCAGGCGTTGTCGTCATGGTAGCGTCGCCGTTCCTGCGGTTCGGCGCCTCTCGCTGAAATGATCCGGATGGCTTCACCCCTCAACGTATAGACAACGTAGAGAAGACGATTCTCGACCATGCCGAGGATGACGTATCGCTCCTCGCCGTAGGCTTCGCGCGTGTCGGTCCATTCGAGCGCGAAGGGGTCGCGGAACACGCTTCGTGCAGTCTCGAAAGTGATGCCGTGGACAGCGACGTTGCGGGCCGCCTTGTCACCATCCCATTGAAATGAGCCGTCATCCATAAATGTACGGCTTAGCCGTAGTCATCACAAGGATCAATCATGATCCCTGTGTCCGTCTCGGTAACTCCTTCCAGCGACAATCGTCCGCCACACCCTTCCCGCCGGGCATGGAATCCCAAAAAATGCTGCGCGAGATCGTCCTCGACACCGAGACCACCGGCACGGAGGCTCGAAACGGCGACCGGCTGATCGAGATCGGCTGCGTCGAACTCATCAACCACGTCCAGACCGGCGAGACCTTCCACCGGCTCATCAACCCGCAGCGGGCGGTGTCCGAAGGGGCGTTCGCGGTGCACGGCATCTCGGATGCGATGCTCGCCGACAAGCCGGTCTTCGCCGAGGTGGTCGATGCCTTCCTCGAATTCTGCGGCGATGCGCGCTTGGTGATCCACAACGCGCCCTTCGACGTCGGCTTCCTGAACATGGAGTTCGCCCGGCTCGGACCCGCCGCGCCGAAGGCGATCGCGCTGGAGGACGTGGTCGATACCCTCTTGCTCGCTCGCCGCAAGCATCCGGGCGCGGCCAACAACCTCGATGCCCTGTGCAACCGCTACGGCGTGGACACCACCCGCCGCGTCAAGCACGGCGCGCTGCTCGACGCGCAGATCCTGGCCGAGGTCTATGTCGAGTTGCTCGGCGGCAAGCAGACCAGCTTGGGGCTCAGCATTGCCGAGCCGGTCGAGACCGTGGCGCTCGGGGCCTTGACTGATTCGGGTCCGGTCGGCCCGCGGCCGATACGCAGCCGCCTCACCGAAGGCGAGCGCTTACGGCATGACAGCTTTGTCGAGAGCCTTGGAACAAACGCCGTCTGGCGGGAATACATGGAACCGTGAGCCCATGACCGCAGCGGAAACGATCCGTTAAGTCTTTCTTTGAGCGCGGTCTTTGGCGTTGAAGCCCCCGTCGCTCGGCCGACGAGGCGTAAGCGGCACCTCTCCGACCTCATTACCCGTCTTGCTGCAATGCAAAAAACTTCATCTTGCAGTGCAGCATAAGCGCTCCCATACCATCCCTGTGGCTGGCGCAGGGATGTCGCGCGATGATGGACGTGGTGCAGGAGAGACGGCCGAATACCCCGATCGCCGTGCGGTTCGGGGCCAAACCCGGCGACCATGAGAAGATCACGGTCAATCTCGGCTTCGTCGATCTCGGGCATATCGATCTGCTGGTTTCGGAGGGCGTTTACGCCAACCGCAGCGATTTCATCCGCACGGCGGTGCGCAACCAGATCGAGCGGCACGCCGACATCACCCGCCAATCGGTGGCCCGCAAACCGATCGAAGTCGGCCTGTGCCGCTACGGCCGGGCCGAACTGGAAGCGGCGCAGGCGGCGGGGACACGGCTCGACATCCGCGTCCTCGGCCTCGCCGTCATCGCCGACGACGTTCCCGCCGACCTCGCCAGCGCCGCGATCGCTTCGATCGAAGTGCTCGGCAGCCTTCAGGCGAGCCCCGCCGTGAAGCGGGTGCTGGCCGACCGTCTGCCCTGATCCTCAAAAAAATCCCCCTCGTGACCCGCTGCGCTCGCGCGCGCCCGTCGCCGACCCGGAAAGCGAGACCCGCATGACCGAACGTCACAACGCCTTCTTCACGGATATCGCCGAGGCCACCCGCCTGACCCAGGCCGGACGGCTCGGCGAGGCGACCGCCCTCATCCAGCGCAGCCTCGGTGGTGCAAACCTCTCCGCCGAGGGGGCGCGGCCGACCGATGCGTCGCCCGCCCCGCACGGGACGCCGCGGCTCGAAGGGTCGGCGACCCGGCTCGATCCGGAGGTGGATGCGGCTCAGGCGACGGATCACGCGACGCTGATCCCCGAACGGCTTCGCGAGAACATCGACCACGTGATGCAGGGCCTGCGCTCGCTGGTGCCCTCGCTGAACGGGCTGACGGGCGGTGGCCAGCAGGCGCCCAGACCCAACGGGACCGAACCCGACGGGGTCGCGTCGGAGGGCGGCCAGTTCGTCGAGCGCAGCTTCTCCAATGCCGCCGGGGCGCGGGACTACAAGCTGTTCATCCCGAGCCCGCGGAGCGGACCGCGCCCGCTGCTCGTGATGCTGCACGGCTGTAGCCAGTCGCCGGAGGATTTCGCGGCGGGAACGCGGATGAACACGCTCGCCGAGGAGGAGGGGGTCTACGTCGCCTATCCCCGCCAGACGAGCCGGGCCAACGCGCAGAAGTGCTGGAACTGGTTCGAGCCCGGCGACCAGGGCCGGGAGATGGGCGAGGCCGGCATCGTTGCGGGCCTCGTCCGCGCGATCTGCGCCGAGCATTCGATCGATCGCTCCCGCATCTACATCGCCGGGCTCTCGGCGGGCGGGGCGGCGGCGGCCAACATCGCCCGGGCCTATCCCGACCTGTTCGCGGGCCTCGGCGTGCATTCGGGTCTCGCCGCAGGCTGCGCCCGCGACCTGTCCTCGGCGCTCTCGGCGATGCGGGTCGGCGCGCCCGGTGCGGCCGAGCCGGGGGGGCGGCCGGCTTCGGCGCCGGCGCGGTGACGCAGAAGCTGCGGGTCCCGACCATCGTCTTCCACGGCGAGGGTGACGGCACCGTCCATCCCCGCAACGCCGACGCCGTGCTGGCGCAGGCCGGCATCGAGGCTCTGACGCCGCGCCAGGAGGGCGGGATCAACGGCCGTCACAGCTACACCCGGACCCGCTACGCCGACGAGGCCGGCCGCATTCAGGTCGAGGCATGGTCGGTGCAGGGCGCGGGCCACGCGTGGTGCGGCGGCAGCTCGGCGGGCAGCTACACGGACCCGAACGGACCGGATGCCTCGCGCGCGATGCTCGATTTCTTCCTCAGCCACAGCCTGACGGGCGGCCAGGGTTAAGCCAAGGCCGGAGCATCGTCCCGGAATCCGGTCCTCACAGTTCCGGGCGATGCGCCAGCGCGGCCGCAAGGCCGTCGGGGAAGAGGGCGGCGCCGTCCGGAAGGGCGGCCGGCCGGAGCCAGCGCGCGGTGCAGGCCGTGCCGTCATCCTCGCTGAAACGGATTACGTCGCGGTCGTAGAGGGCCGCGTCGTGAAGGCGGATGTCGGCCGCGAACACGATCTCGTGGCCGAGCGCGCCTTCGTGGCGATAGATGTTCTCGAACACCGTCCAGGGCCCGGTCATCGTCACGCCGCAGCCCAGCTCCTCCCGAAATTCCCGGTCCAGGGCCTGTTCGCGGGTCTCTCCGAAGGAAACGCTGCCGCCGGGCGGACGCACGCCCTTGATCCGGCCGCGATCGTCGAGGACCTCGACGGCCAGCAGCGCGTCCCCGCGCCACGCCAGCCCGATCACCTTGACGCGGATCTGTTGGGGTGGGCGCCAGGTCGTCATCGGTGTCCAGTCTCTTCGCGATCGCCGTCGCGAGGGGGCGGTACGGCATCTTCGGCCCGCCACCGCCTCGCGGCTTCGGCCAAGCCCGATCGCAGCTCTTCCCAGGCTGCCGCTTCGACCGCAAGCGCCGCCGCCGGAGGGCGCGGCAGAACGAGCGCGGCGGCGAGATCACCCGCGGCGAGGCTCAGCCCCCGGTATTGCGCGAAATTCGCGAAGGTGACGCCGAGCGCCGGCGGCTCGGCCACGACGCTGCCGACAGCCAGAAGATCGAGCGGCACGGTGAGGCCGCAGCGCAGGGTCTTGGACAGCGCCTCCTTCAGGCACCACAGCCGGGTCAGCCGCTCGGCCTCCGGCGCGTCGAGCCGGGCGGCGATGTGCCGGCGCTCGGCGGCAAGGGTCTGGCGCGTCAGCAGCGCGACGTTGGCCGGCTGAATCCGCTCCAGATCGATCCCCATCGGGCAGGCCTCGGGAAAGATCACCGCCACGGCGACCGGGCCGGCATGGGACAGGCTGATGCCGAGGTTTTCGACTCCGGCGCCGGAGAGAACCGGCTGCTCCAGCACACCGGGCCGGATCGCCAGATCCCGCGGGTCGAGCTCGGGCCGAAAGGCGGCGAGCGCGCATTTCGCCGCGTAGCGCCCGATCAACAGGCCGTGGCGGCGCCGCGCATGGAGGCGGTCGGTGAGCAGCGCCTCTTCGTCCGCGTGAAGGAAGCCGCCGCGATGGGCGTCGAGCCAATCGAGCGGTGCGCTCGCAAGCGCCAGAACGGCCTGGATCGGTCCGGTCCGGGGCGCCTCGAGCGTGAGGCGCAGGCTCCGCACCAGCGGGCCGGCAGTGCCCGCAGCTGCCGCGCTTTCGGCGCTTTCCTCACCCGTCATGGCCGCCCACTCGCCTCGCTTGCCTTCGCGCGTCGTCCTGGAACCGGATCCAGGACGATGCGCGAAGCTCTTGTTCGCGCATCATTTTTTCCGAAAGCCGCGATCCACCTTTCGGGATGATGCTCTAGCCAAGAAGGAAACGCGCCATCTCCGCAATGCGAAAGCGCGTGCTGGCCGCCCTTGTCCTGAGCGGCTTACCGCATGTCACGGCGCCCGCTCTGGCCACCGACCCGTCGGCGCCGGTCGCCGCCGCGGTCGAGCAGGCCTACCGCCCGCTCCTGAAGGCATACGACGTGCCCGGCATCGCTGTCGCCGTGACGCGAGAGGGACATTCCACCGTCTTCACCTTCGGGCTCGCTGACCGGGAGCGGCAGCGGCCGGTGACGCGGGACACGCTGTTCGAGATCGGCTCGGTCAGCAAGACCTTCACGGCGACGCTCGTTTCCTACGCCCAGGGACTCGGCCGGCTCTCGCTCGATGATGCGCCGAGCCGGTTCCTGCCGTCGCTGCGGGGCAGCGCGCTCGATCGCGTCAGCCTGCTCGATCTCGGCACCTACAGCGCGGGCGGCCTGCCGCTGCAATTCCCCGATGCGGTGGCCGACGAGGCGGCGATGATCGCCTACTTTCGCCGCTGGCAACCCTCCACGCCACCCGGAACGCAAAGGCTCTATTCCAATCCCAGCCTCGGCCTGTTCGGAGCGGCCGCCGCGGCGGCCATGGGCGGCGACTTCGCCGAGCTGATGGAAACCCGGCTGTTTCCGGGGCTCGGCCTGAAGCACAGCTTCATCCGCGTGCCGGCGTCGGAGAGCGAGCGCTACGCCTGGGGCTACGGCAAGGATGGCACGCCGATCCGGGTCAATCCGGGCGTCCTCGACGGGGAGGCCTACGGCGTCAAATCCAGTGCCGCCGACATGATTCGCTTCGTCGAGGCCCATCTCGACCCCACCCGCCTCGACCCGCCGATGCGGCAGGCGGTTCAGGGCACGCAGATCGGGTATTTCAGGGTCGGCGCGATGGTGCAGGGGCTCGGCTGGGAGCAGTTTCCCTATCCGATCTCGCTGGAGGGCCTTCAGGCCGGCAATGCCGAGCCGATGCGGTTCGAGGCGCAGCCCGCCGCGCGGCTCGACCCGCCGCAGAGGCCGACGGGGGTCACGCTGTTCGACAAGACCGGCTCCACCAACGGCTTCGGCGCCTATGTCGCCTTCGTGCCGGCCAAACGCATCGGCCTCGTCATGCTGGCCAACCGCGCGTTTCCGATGCCAGCGCGCATCGCGGCGGCGCACGCGGTGCTGGAGGTGTTGTCGGCCGAGGAGCCCTGACCCGTCACCGCTCCCGGTCGTAGCGGAAGGCGTGCGGGACGCGTGGCATGCCGAGGTCTTCGTCCGGCCGCCACGGCTCGAGCCCGGATTCGACGAGGACACCCCGAAAGGTCTCCGCGTCGATATCCGGCTCCAGTCCGTAGGCGGGCGCGCCGCTCACCGTAGGCTTACGCCTCGGTGGCGAAGCGGCCGTGGCAGTGCTTGTACTTCTTGCCCGAGCCGCAGGGGCAGGGCTCGTTGCGGCCGACCCGGCCCCAGGTGGAGGCGTCGTCGGGATTGCGCTCCAGCACGGCCGCGTCCGCGGAGAGTTCGCGCGCGGCAAAGCCGTAGGCGCCGCCCGCCCCGCCGTCGCTGCCGGAGCCGGCAAAGGCGAACTCGTTCTCGCCGGTCACCGGGTCGCGGTGCTCGGGGAACATCGGCGGCAATTGCGGCTCGCTGAAGCCGGCGCTCTCGAACCCGCCATCGGCGAAGCCCTCCGGCTGCTGCTGCATGATCTCGACATGCGAGAGCTGGGCGGTCACCTGCTCGCGCAGGGCCGTGACGAGGCCGTTGAACAGCTCGAACGCCTCCGACTTGTACTCGTTGAGCGGGTCGCGCTGGGCGAAGCCGCGCCAGCCGATGACCTGCCGCAGGTGGTCGAGGGTGACGAGGTGTTCGCGCCAGAGGTGGTCGAGCACCTGCAGCACCACCTGCTTCTCGACATAGGTCATCACCTCCGCGCCGTTGCGCTCGACGCGGGCGGCGTAGGATTCGTCGGAGGCCTTGCGCAGGCGCTCGCGGATCTCCTCGTCGGCGATGCCCTCTTCCTTGACCCACTCCTCGATCGGAAGGTCGAGGCCGAGCACGTCGAGCGCACGGTGCTTCAGCCCCTCGGCATCCCACTGCTCGGCATAGGCGTTCTCGGGGATGTGCACGGCGACGAAGTCGTCGATCACGCCGTGGCGCATCTCGTCCACGGTCTCGCGCACGCTGTCCTGGCCCATCAGGTCGCGGCGCTGCTCGAACACGACCTTGCGCTGGTCGTTCATCACGTTGTCGTACTTGAGCACGTTCTTGCGCATGTCGAAGTTGCGCGCTTCGACCTTCTGCTGCGCCTTCTCGATCGCCTTGTTGATCCAGGGGTGGATGATCGCCTCGCCCTGCTCCAGGCCGAGCCGCTGCAGCATCCCGTCCATGCGGTCGGAGCCGAAGATCCGCATCAGGTCGTCCTTGAGGGACAGGTAGAACTTCGAGCGGCCCGGATCGCCCTGGCGGCCGGAGCGGCCGCGCAGCTGGTTGTCGATGCGCCGCGATTCATGGCGCTCGGTGCCGATGATGTAGAGCCCGCCCGGTAGATCCTTCTTCCGGCCCGCCTCCGGGTCGGCCTTCTCGCCCGAGGCCAGCACCTTGGCGCGGTTCTCGGCGATCTCGGCCTTCAGCGCTTCGATCGCAGCGTCGCGCTCCGGGCCCTCGGGCATCTGCCCGAGTTCCTTCTCGATGCGCATCTCGAGGTTGCCGCCGAGTTTGATGTCGGTGCCGCGGCCGGCCATGTTGGTGGCGATGGTGATGGCGCCGGGCACGCCGGCCTCGGCCACGATGTAGGCTTCCTGCTCGTGGAAGCGGGCGTTCAGCACCGCGAAGCGCTTGGTGACCCGGTTCTCGCGGGCGGCCTTGTAGACGTCGGTGAGCGCGTTCGGGTCGGAATAGTCGAGCAGCGTGTAGCCGGCCTTCTTCAGGAGTTCGCCGATCAGCTCGGACTTCTCGATCGAGCCGGTGCCGACCAGGATCGGCTGGTGGCGCGCATGCGCCTTGTCGATCTCCTTGATGATCGCCTCGTACTTCTCCTCGACGGTCCGGTAGACCTCGTCGTCCTCGTCGACGCGCTCGACCTCCTTGTTGGTCGGGATGTCGACCACGTCGAGCTTGTAGATCTCGGCGAACTCGTCGGCCTCGGTCGAGGCGGTGCCGGTCATGCCGGCGAGCTTCTTGTAGAGGCGGAAGTAGTTCTGGAAGGTGATCGAGGCGAGCGTCTGGTTCTCGGGCTGGATCGTCACCCGCTCCTTGGCCTCCAGCGCCTGGTGCAGGCCTTCCGAGTAGCGCCGGCCCTGCATCATGCGGCCGGTGAACTCGTCGATGATGACGACCTCGTCGTTCTTGACGATGTAGTCCTTGTCCAGGGTGAACAGGGTGTGGGCGCGAAGCGCCTGGTTCACGTGGTGGACGATGGTGACGTTATGCGCGTCGTAGAGGTCGCCCTCCTTGAGGATGCCCTCGGCGCGCAACTCCTCCTCGATGAACTCGTTGCCGGCCTCGGTCAGCGAGACCTGCCGCTGCTTCTCGTCGAGGTCGTAATGCTCGGGCGTCAGGCGCGGCATGACGGTGTCGACCGCGACGTAGAGCTCCGAGCGGTCGTCCACCGGGCCGGAGATGATCAGCGGCGTGCGCGCCTCGTCGATGAGGATCGAATCGACCTCGTCGACGATGGCGAAGTGGTGCCCCCGCTGCGTCATCTGCGAGAGCTCGTACTTCATGTTGTCGCGCAGGTAGTCGAAGCCGAACTCGTTGTTGGTGCCGTAGGTGATGTCGCAGGCATACGCTTCCTTGCGCTGCCCGTCGTCGAGCCCGTGCACGATGGTGCCGACGGTGAGCCCGAGGAAGCGGTAGACCCGGCCCATCCACTCCGCGTCGCGCGACGCGAGGTAGTCGTTGACGGTGATGACGTGGACGCCCTTGCCCTCGAGCGCGTTGAGATAGACCGGCAGCGTCGCCACCAGGGTCTTACCCTCACCGGTCTTCATCTCCGAGATGCCGCTCTCGTGCAGCACCATGCCGCCGATCATCTGCACATCGAAGTGGCGCTGGCCGAGCACCCGCTTGGCCGCCTCGCGCACGGTGGCGAAGGCGGGCACCAGCAGGTCGTCGAGACGGGTGCCGGCCGCGAGCTGGTCGCGGAACGCCTGCGTGCGGGCGCGCAGCTGCTCGTCGGAAAGGGCGCTGATTTCCGGTTCGAGGGCATTGATGGCCGCGACGCGTGGGCGAAAACCCTTGACGCGGCGGTCGTTGGACGAGCCGAAAATCTTCTTGGCGAGGGCACCGAGCATCGTGAACCTGCGGTCGTGAGGTCGTCGCGGGCGGCAGTTTCGGGCGCCGCCGGCCTGTGTTGGGCGGGCTTATAGAGGTAAATATCCGCAGGCGCATCCGGTAGTGCCGGACCGGATAACCAAGAGGTCGCCCGGTCCGGGTTTTTGGCCAGCCTCGATCGCCGGCGCCCGCCGCCGCGGGCTCAAGCTTTCGCTCCGCTCGACGCTTTTCCGGACCCAAAGTCCTGTAAAGCCCGCTCCGCGCGGCGCTCTTCGCGCCCGACAGGCCGCGCCACCGCTCTTCGCGCGACGGCCGCATCGACCCGCGGTCACGAGACCGCGCGGCCATCAAGGCCACGCTTGCCTTTGCCCGGAAGAGGTTCCACCTGTGTCGCGCTTCGCGGCGCCTGCCGCATTCCCGACGAGCCCCGCGGGACGAAGCCGGACGGCGCTAAACCGGCCCGGCGGGGACGACGCCAAGGAACGACGCTTCCGATGCCGATTCCGTTCTCCCTCCGGCGCGCGAGCGCCCTCGCGCTGATGCTCACCCTGCCGGGCGCCGTCCTGGCTCAGGCGCCTGCGGGCCAGAAGACGCCCAGCGCGCCCGCTCCCATCCCGGCGGCGGTTCCGCCGGAGACGGTGGTGGCGCGGGTCAACGGTCAGGCGATCACCGCCGCCGACCTCGCGATCGCTGCCGAGGATCCGGCGCTGTCGCTGCCGGGCGTCGACGAGGGGGCCAAGCAGAACCTGCTCGTCGATTACATGGTCGATCTCAAGGTCGGCGCGCAGGCGGCCGAATCTGCCAAGGTCGGCGACGCGCCCGAGTTCAAGCGCAAGCTCGCCTATTTCCGCGACAAGCTCCTGCTCGACGACTACCTCGAACGGGAGGCCAAGAAGGCGGTGACGCCCGAGGCCGCCAAGGCGCTCTACGAACAGACCGTGAAGTCGATGAAGCCCGAGGAGGAGGTGCGGGCCCGCCACATCCTCGTCGAGAGCGAGGACGAGGCGAAGAAGATCGCCGCACGCGTCAAGGGCGGCGAGGATTTCGCCAAGATCGCGGGCGAGGTTTCGAAGGACCCCGGTTCTAAGACCGAGGGCGGCGATCTCGGCTGGTTCAGCCAGGAGCGGATGGTGAAGCCCTTCGCCGACGCCGCCTTCAAGATGACGCCGGGGCAGGTCTCCGATCCCGTGAAGACCCAGTTCGGCTGGCACGTGCTGCGCGTCGAGGAGAAGCGGACGAAGCCGGTGCCGGCCTTCGACGAGATGAAGGAGCAGATCGACCAGTACCTCACCCGCAAGGCGCAGCAGGACACGATTGTGAAGCTGCGCGAGGCGGCCAAGGTCGAGCGCGCCGGCAGCACCGCGACGCCGGCCGCGGGTGAGACTAAGAAGCCCTGAGGGAATGGGTAGAGGCCGGCGGGCGCCGAGTTATGCGCCGGTGGCATGTTGGAGCTTCGGTATCTGGTATACCAGATACCGAAGTGCGGTGCGATAGAGGGCTCATCGCAACGCAGCAACGGACCTGCCCGCCATGATCGCCCTCGTCGTTCTCGCCGCCGCCATCGCCAACGTGACCCTCGTCGTGCTGCTGGCCGAGCGCTTCGGCTCCGAGGGCGTGCATACCTCCGCCGGCGAACTGACCAGCTTCCAGCCCGTCGCCCGCCCGGCCCATGCTGTCACGCTGGCCAACGAGAACATCGCCGTCACCGCGACCAAGATCGCCGCCTGACACCGGCATACCCGGTCCGATCAGAACCGCCCCCGCGCCTTCAGGCCGGGGGCGGTTTCTTTTTGGGCGCCTTGGTCGCCGTGCGATCGGCCGCCAGCTCCTACGGCGGCCGTCGTGCCGGCAATCGCGTTCCGTGAAGCCGCGCTACACGGCACCGACGAGGTGCAGGACAACGCCGGCTGCCGCACTGGCCAGCAGCGTCTGGACCACGCCGGCCTTGAACCGGAACACCGCCAGCACCGCCGCCGCCGCGAGCATGAGGGCCCAGGGGTTCAGGCTCGACAGAATCGGTAGGTCGAACCGGATCGGCCCGGCCGTGAACGGTCGCGTCTCAGCGAAGATGGTGTGCAGCGCGAACCAGACCGCGAGGTTGAGGATCACCCCGACAACCGCCGCCGTGATCGCCGAGAGCGCACCGGCCAGCGCCTGGTTGCCGCGCAGGCGCTCGACGTAAGGGGCGCCGACGAAGATCCAGAGAAAGCAGGGCGCGAAGGTCACCCAGGTGGTGAGCAGCCCCCCGAGCGTGCCGGCGACGAGCGGCGGCAACGCGCCTGGTGCCCGGTAGGCGGCCAGGAACCCCACGAACTGCGTCACCATGATCAGCGGCCCGGGCGTGGTCTCGGCCATACCGAGGCCGTCGAGCATCTCGCCGGGCTTCAGCCAGCCGTAATGCTCCACCGCCTGCTGGGCGACGTAGGAGAGCACCGCGTAGGCGCCCCCGAAGGTCACCATCGCCATCTTGGAGAAGAACACCGCGATGTGGCTGAAGACGTCGTCCGGCCCGAGGGCGAGCAGGAGGGCAGCGACCGGCACAAGCCAGATCGCACCCCAGGTCAGCAGCATCCGCAGCGTGTGCCCGGCGGCGGCCCGCTCCTGCGGAAGCTCGTGGTCGTCGAGCAGGAAGGGACCCTCCACGACCTTGCCGCCGGCCCCGTGTCCACCGGCCTTGAACTGCGGCAGCCCGGCCCGGCCGCCGAAGTAACCGATGACACCCGCCGTCAGCACGATCAGCGGGAAGGGCACGTTGAGGAAGAAGATCGCCACGAAGGCCGCTGCGGCGAGCCCAAGCATCACGGGACCCTTGAGCGCCCGCTTGCCTATCCGGATCACGGCCTGGAGCACGATGGCGAGCACCGCCGCCTTCAGGCCGAAGAACAGGCCCGCGATGAACCCGACGTTGCCGTAGAGGGCATAGACCCAGCTCAAGCCCATGATGGCAACGACGCCCGGAAGAACGAATAGCCCGCCCGCGACGAGCCCGCCGCGGGGGCCGTGCATCAGCCAACCCACATAGGTCGCGAGCTGCTGCGCCTCGGGTCCGGGCAAGAGCGTGCAGAAGTTCAGC
Source organism: Methylorubrum sp. SL192 (assembly GCF_026672325.1). NCBI lineage: Bacteria > Pseudomonadati > Pseudomonadota > Alphaproteobacteria > Hyphomicrobiales > Methylobacteriaceae > Methylorubrum > Methylorubrum sp. SL192. Next base: position 630,692 of record NZ_JAPPQV010000003.1, on the reverse strand, counting down.
GCGTGCAGGAACCGGTTCTCCGAGATCCAGCGCCTTTCCTCGACGAGGATGCGATGCATGATCGCGATCTGCCCGGCCGGGCCGCCGAACGAGAGCGCGGCGATGCGGGCCCAGACCGGCACCGCCTCGGCCAGGGTCACGGGCAGCGGCGCTTCCGAGGCGGCCGCGCCGGGCTCGGTCTGAATGCGTGCCGTCGCGGCCATGGTCAGGCTCTCTCCTTGGGCTTGTTGGTCGGCCAGTTATGCGTCTCCTCCGTGGCGTCGCGGCACCAGCGGTAGAAGGCGTCGTAGAGGAGCATCCCGGCGTCGAGCTGGGCGAGGTCGTCCGCGTAGATGCGCGACAGGCCGAGCGAGGCCGCGAGCAGGCCGGCGGCCTCGGGTGCGAGATCCGGCCGGCCCGTGTCGGCCCCGCGCACGAGGGTCGCGAGGTGCAGGAGCGGCGGCGTGGCGAGGCCGAACTCCTCGACCATGACGTCGAAGGTGCAGAGATCGCCCCGGTGGCTCCAGAAGGTGCCGGGGTCGTCGATGTCGAACGGGGCGGCCTCGAACCGCTCCGCGACGCCGACAACCTCGCTCGGCGGCACAAAGAGAAAGACCGCGTCCGGATCGACGAAGCGGCGGATGAGCCATGGGCAGGCGATGCGGTCGACCTTGGGCCGTGCGCGCGTGACCCAGACGGTGCGGCCCTGCGCGTCGCGGTTGCGGATCTTGTCGGCCGGAACCATGGGCCGTTCGGCGGCCGCCCAATCCGCCAAGCCGCCTTGGAGCGCCTCGGCGTCGACGCCGGCGCTGCGCAGCCAAGCGGCGACCCCATGGCTGTTCCGACGCCCATCCTCGCACACGACTACGACCGACCTGCCGTGCAGTCGGGGTGCCCACTCGGCGACTCGGTCGGGCGCCCGGGCCAGGGAGCCCGGCACATGGCGCTGGTTGGCGAGGAACGCCTTGTCGGTGCGCACGTCCACAATGGCCGGGCAGCCGGGAGTGCCGATTAGGCGCGCAAGTTTTTCAACGGAGATGGTGGTGAGCGTAGCCATGGCGCGTCCTTGCAACCAGTGCAGTAGGGACGCGATGCTTTGGCCTTAGCCTCGTGAGGAGATCGCCTTCCCCATAGGTCGTAGGGATACCGGCGATAGGGGTGCTGTCAAGCGGGGCGTGCGCTGGCCGTGACCGCTTCCTATGGTCCGCTTTCCGTCCAAACCGGTCTTGCGCCTGTGCCCGCTCGAAGGTCCGGGAAGGACGCCAAGCAGACCCTCGCATCGTCGCGACGACGCGGTCTCAGCCCTCGCCCAACCGCCAGTCGATCGGCGCGCGGCCCTGCGATTCGAGCCACGCATTCGCCCGGTCGAACGGCCGCGAGCCCGGAAAGTCGCGGGCGCGGTTGAGCGGCGAGGGGTGGCCCGAGGCGATGACGCCGTGGCGGCTGGTGTCGATCAGCGCCTCGCGGGCCCGGGCCTGGGCGCCCCAGAGCAGGAACACCGCCGGCGCGTCGCGGGCGGAGACGGCGGCCACCGCCTCGTCGGTGAGCTGCGACCAGCCGAACCGCAGATGCGCGCCGGACTTGCCGGCCTCCGTCGTGAGCGCCGCGTTCAGAAGCAGGACCCCGCGCTCCGCCCAGGGCGTGAGGTCGCCGGTCGAGAGGTCGGGCTTTTCCCCCTCGGGAGCGAGTTCGGCCAGGATCACCTTGAGCGAGGCCGGCAGGCGGCGCGGGCCGACATAGGAGAAGGCGAGCCCGTTGGCGTCGCCCGGCGTGGGGTAGGGGTCCTGGCCGAGGATCACCGCCTTCACCGCGGGCAGAGGCGTCAGCGTCAGCGCCCGGAAGATCGCGGCGGGCTCCGGCAGCACTGTCGCCCCGGCCGCGACGCGCGCATCGACCTTTTTCGCGACCCGATCCGCCGCGCCCTCCCGGAAGAAGGGCAGGTCGAGCCAGGGGGAGCCGCTGGCGCGGAAGGCGGCAAGTGCGGCCTCGACGGGTCCGGTCACGTGAAGTCCCCTCTCATACCAAATCCGTTTGATCCCTCCGGGATGGCGGATTTGGGCTTCGGTGGGATCCCATCGCGCTGGCGCGATGGGTGCCCTCCTCAAGCGCCGCGCGGGCTGACCGATACGGTTCCCGCTTTGATCAAGCGGAAACCGTATCAGGCCGGTTTTCACGGCAGCAGCCGAATCCGCCCTCCGGTCTCGGCCGGCAGTGGCGCGTGGGTGCGGATATAGGCCATCACCTCGTTGGCGAGCAGCCGCCCGTCGGTGCCGCCGATCAGGACGCGGCCCTGAGCCAGCATCCCGTAATCGTTGCCGCCGCGCAGCATGAAGTCGTTGGCCGCCACGCGGTAGATGCGGGCGTCGTCCAGGGGGGCGCCCCCGACCGTCGCCGACACGACGCGCCGGCCCGGCGGTGCGTTCGGGTCGAGCGTCACCACCATTCCGGAGAGTTGAAGGAACCGGCCGGACGGCCGGCCGAGATCGCGAAACCCGTTCTCCAGGGCCTCGCGCAGGGTCGCCCCGTCGATCGCCACGAGCACGGTGGTGTTGCCGAAGGGCAGTTCGCTGAGGATGTCGCGCCGCGTCAGGCTGGTGCCCGCCGGGTAGAGTCGGTCGCCGCGGATGCCGCCGCCGTTCATCAGGCCGATCTCGGCCTCTGTGCCCACCCGCACCGCGTCGGCGACGAGATCGCCGAAGCTCGCTTCCCGCACCCGCACCGAGGCGATCCGGCTGTCGAGCGCGCCTAGCGTCGTGCCGATCACGACGTCGAGCTCCCGCGACAGCTCGCCCCCGAGCCGGCGCACCACGGCGAGCGTGTCCGGATCGGGCGTCACCTCGGCGGTGTCGTGGATGCGGAAGGCGGCGCGCCAGCGCACCGGCCCGTCGCCGGTCCCCGTGACGAAGACATCGATCGCGGTGACGTAATGGGCGTCGTGGCTCGATTCGACCATCACCGTCTGCCCGTCGTCGCGCACGACGAGGTCGTGGTCGTGGCCCGAGAGCAGGATATCGACGAGGCGCGCACGCACGATCGCGTCGTCGGTGACTCGCGCGGTGTGGGCGATCCCGACGATCATCTGCGCCCCGGCCTTGCGCAGGGCGTCCGCCTCGCGCGCCAGGGTCTCGATCTCGGGGCCGAAGCGTAAGGTCCCGGATTGCGATTTTTCCGGCGTCGCCTCCAGAGCGATGCCGACGAGGCCGACGCGGATGCCACCGAGTTCGATCAGCCGCGCATCCTCGATGCCGGGCAGTTGTTGGCCGTCCGCCCCGCGCAGGTTGGCGGCGAGGAAGGGGAAGCGGGCCTCCCTCCGGCGCTCGGCGAACACCGCGGGGCCGAAATCGAACTCGTGATTGCCCGGCACGAACACGTCGGGGGGTGCCAGATTCAAGAGTTCGACGATATGCGCGCCCCGGTCGAAGCCCGACATCAGCGAGGGCGAGAAGCTGTCGCCGGCATGCGCATAGAGCAGCGGCGCGCCGCGGGCGCGCTCGGCCTTCACCACCGCGTTGAGCCGGGCAAAGCCGCCGCGCCCCTCCACCGCGTCCATCGCGTAGATGTCGTTGACGAGGAGCAGGGTGAAGGTCGGCGTGCCGGCCAGCGCCGTACCGGTGCCGGCTGCGAGGAGACCCGCGCCAAGAAGCCCGGTTCCAAGCCCGACGACGGTCTCGCGGCGGCTCGGGCGCATCACCGGCTCAGCGCTTGGTGAGCCCGTCCTTGCTCATCCCGTCCCGCACCGCCTTGGCGTTGCGCCGCAGCGCCGGCCAGATCCAGGCGCCCGAGGCGAAGTAGAGCCCCGCCGACATCGGCTTCAGATCGACGGCGAGCCGGTCCGCGAGGCCGGGATTTTTCAGCGGCACGGCGGGCGCATCGGTCTTGCGGTAGACCACCGTGGTGTCCTCGCGCCAATACTCGGTATGCGGCACGAGGCCGGCGCGGCGGGCCAGCAGGTCGAAGGTCTCGCGCACGTAGCCGTGGACATGGGCGAAGTGGAAGCGCTCGTGCGGCGGCTTGCCGGTGGCGGCCATGTTCGGCACCGCCGCGTAGAGGATGCCGTCGGGCTTCAGCCAGCCGGCCAGCCGCTCCATCGTCTCGGCCGGGTTGCGCAGATGCTCCAGCACGTGGTGCGTGGAGATCACGTCGAAATGGCCGGCGGGGAAGCGGTTCGGGTCCTCGGCCTCGTCGAGCACCTCGACGCCGTGATGCGTCCGGGCGAAGGTCGCGTAGTCGCGGCCGGGCTCGACGCCGATCACCTCGCAGCCGCGCCGTTTGGCCTCCGCCAGGAACTCGCCGGAGCCTGAGCCGAAATCGAGCAGCTGCGCGCCCGCCTTCAGCTTCGGCGCCAGCAGGTCGGCGCGGAACGTCGCCTCGCGGGCCGAGCGGTTGAGATGGTGGCGCGGCGGCCCGCCCGCGAAGGCGAGCTGGTAATCGGCGCGGTAGGCGGTCGAGTAATATTCGGCCAGCTCGTCCGGCGTCGGCATCGGATCGGTGCGGATCAGGCCGCATTGCAGGCAGGCGATCGAGCGCAGGGTCTTGAGCCGCCGGTCGGTCTCGGCCACGGTGACGGCGTCGCGGCATCCGCACAGGTTGCACGCGGCCGGCGCCCCCTCGTAGGGGTAGCCGGTGAACGGCACGAAGTGCTTCAGGAAGTAGCGGGGGGACGGCATGTCGCGCTGGCCTCCGGAGCGATTTCGGGCAAAGGGTTTGCCGAGATTCGGGCCGGACTCCCCGCAAGAGTGTTCTCTCTCGGGTGAGCCTTGGCCTTGAAAAGCCGCCTGCTCTAGATCGAACGGCCGGTCCGCACAACCGGATCGCTTGCCGCATTGAGGGAGGCGGGGAGCCCGTGACCGGAAACCCGATGAACGAACGCGTCGAACCTCACACCCTCCTGCGCGATCCCGTGCCGGTCGCGCCCACCGCCCTGCCGCCCGACCACCCGGCGGTGCGGACCGGCCGCGTCGGCGTGCTGCTGATGAATCTCGGCACCCCCGAGGGCACGAGCTACTGGCCGATGCGCCGCTATCTCAAGGAGTTCCTCTCCGACCGCCGGGTGATCGAGGTGCCGCGGCTGATCTGGTGGCCGCTGCTCAATCTCATCATCCTGACCAAGCGGCCGGGGCCGAAGGGCCGCGACTACGCCAGCATCTGGAACAACGAGCGCGACGAGGGTCCGCTCAAGACGATCACCCGCGGCCAGTGCGAGAAGCTCCAGGCGGCGATGGGTGATTCCGTCGTGGTCGATTGGGCGATGCGCTACGGTAAGCCGGAGGTGAGCCTGCGCATCCAGGCGCTGCTCGACCAGGGCTGCGACCGCATTCTGCTGGTGCCGCTCTATCCGCAATACGCGGCGGCGACCTCGGCCACCGCCTGCGATCAGGCCTTCAAGGCCCTGATGCAGATGCGCTGGCAGCCGACCGTACGGGTCTCGCCGCCCTACCACGACGATCCCGTCTACATCGAAGCCATGGCCCAATCGATCCGCGAGGGGCTGGCCAAGCTCGATTTCGAGCCGGAGGTGATCCTCACCTCGTTCCACGGCGTGCCCAAGAGCTACCTGCTCAAGGGCGACCCCTACCATTGCCAGTGCCTCAAGACCGGCCGGCTGATCCGCGAGGCGATGGGCTACACGCCCGAGCGGATGCGGGTCACCTTCCAGTCCCGCTTCGGCAACGAGGAATGGCTCAAGCCCTATACCGACGAGACCGTGCAGGCGCTGGCCAAGTCCGGCGTCAAGCGCATGGCGATCGTGGCGCCGGGCTTCACCGCCGACTGCCTGGAGACGCTGGAGGAACTTGACGGCGAGAACCGCCACTATTTCGAGGAGAATGGCGGCGAGAAATACGCCTTCATTCCCTGCCTCAACGATTCCGACCTCGGCATGCGGGTGATCGAGAACGTGGTGCGCCGGGAATTGCAGGGCTGGATCTGACGGGGCTCGGACGGGGCTCGACGAACGCCGCGCAGGGTCCGCCGTGATCCCGCGCGGCGGTTCGCCATGCCGCGAAAGCGCTCCATCATCGCCCTAACGTTGCCTTGCGCCCCCTCGGAACGCATGCTAGGCGACAGCCGCGCCGCGGGGAGACCGATCAAGGCCTTCCGAGCCCGGTGCAATTCCAATCCCCACGGGTCTCACGCCGTCGCCGCAAGGCGAGTTCGAGCATGAGGGGCCGGCGGGCAAGGACAAGAGAGAGCGACGGGTGGCGCAGAACGGTTCCGAGGGTCCCCTGTTGGCCGGTGTGGCGGGCCGCTACGCGTTGGCCCTGTACGAACTGGCTCACGATCAGGGTCAGGTCGATGACGTCGCGAAGAACCTCGACGCGTTCGACGCGCTCTATCGCGAGAGCGACGACCTGCGCCGCCTCGTGCGGAGCCCGGCCTACTCGGCCGCGGAGCAGACGGCTGCCATCGGCGCCCTGCTCGATCGGGCGGGAATCTCGGGTCTGGCCGCCAACTTCATCAAGCTCACGGCGGCCAACCGCCGCCTCTTCGCCCTGCCGGGCATGATCCGCGCCTATCGCGAGAAGGTGCGTGAATCCAAGGGCATCATCCGCGCCGAGGTCCGCGTCGCCGAGAAGCCCTCGGACGCGGTGATCGAGGACATCAAGGCCTCGCTGCGCGACGTCGCCAAAAGCGAGATCGATCTCGATCTCCACATCGACCCGAGCCTGATCGGCGGCATCGTCGTCAAGATGGGCTCGCGCATGGTCGACGCCTCGCTCCGGACCAAGCTCAACAGCATTCGCCTCGCCATGCGGGAAGCCCGCTGAGCGGTCTCGATCAGACCCTCGCGAACCTCCCGACAGCCGAACAGACAGCCCCAGACCTTTAAAGAGGCCCGACGATGGACATCCGCGCCGCCGAGATCTCCGCGATCCTGAAAGAGCAGATCAAGAATTTTGGCCAAGAGGCCGAGGTCACGGAAGTCGGGCAGGTGCTCGCGGTCGGCGACGGCATCGCCCGCGTCTACGGCCTCGACAACGTCCAGGCCGGTGAGATGGTCGAGTTCGAGTCGGGCGTGCGCGGCATGGCCCTCAACCTCGAGCAGGACAATGTCGGCGTCGTGATCTTCGGCTCCGACCGTGAGATCAAGGAAGGCCAGACCGTCAAGCGGACCGGCTCCATCGTGGACGTACCGGTCGGCAAGGGTCTGCTCGGCCGCGTGGTCGACGGCCTCGGCAACCCGATCGACGGCAAGGGCCCGATCCAGTCGACCGAGCGTCGCCGCGTCGACGTGAAGGCGCCGGGCATCATCCCGCGCAAGTCGGTGCACGAGCCGATGTCCACCGGCCTCAAGGCGATCGACGCCCTGATCCCGGTCGGCCGCGGCCAGCGCGAGCTGATCATCGGCGACCGCCAGACCGGCAAGACCGCCATCGCGCTCGACACCATTCTCAACCAGAAGTCGGCCCATGCCGGCGCGGACGAGAACGCCAAGCTCTACTGCGTCTACGTCGCCATCGGCCAGAAGCGCTCGACGGTGGCCCAGTTCGTGAAGGTGCTGGAGGACCAGGGCGCCCTGGAATACTCCATCGTCATCGCCGCCACCGCCTCGGACGCCGCGCCGATGCAGTTCATCGCGCCGTTCGCCGGCTGCGCCATGGGCGAGTATTTCCGCGACAACGGCATGCACGCCGTGATCGTGTATGACGACCTCTCCAAGCAGGCCGTCGCCTACCGCCAGATGTCGCTTCTGCTGCGCCGCCCGCCGGGCCGCGAGGCTTACCCGGGCGACGTGTTCTACCTCCACTCGCGCCTGCTCGAGCGCGCCGCCAAGATGGGCGACGCCGCCGGCAACGGATCGCTCACCGCGCTTCCGGTGATCGAGACCCAGGCCAACGACGTCTCGGCCTACATCCCGACCAACGTGATCTCGATCACCGACGGCCAGATCTTCCTTGAGACCGACCTGTTCTACCAGGGCGTCCGCCCGGCGGTGAACGTCGGCCTCTCGGTCTCGCGGGTGGGCTCCTCGGCCCAGACCAAGGCGATGAAAAAGGTCGCCGGCAAGATCAAGGGTGAGCTGGCGCAGTACCGCGAGATGGCGGCCTTCGCGCAGTTCGGCTCGGATCTCGACGTCTCGACCCAGCGTCTGCTCAACCGCGGCGCGCGCCTCACCGAACTCCTGAAGCAGCCGCAATTCTCGCCGCTGAAGATGGAAGAGCAGGTCGCGGTGATCTACGCCGGCGTCAACGGCTACCTCGACAAGCTTCCGGTGGGTAAGGTCCGCGCCTTCGAGGAGCAGCTCCTCGGCACCCTGCGTTCGAAGCACCAGGATTGGCTGAACGCGGTGCGCGACTCCAAGGACCTGTCGGACGCCAACGCCAACACGCTCAAGGGCGTGGTCGAGGCCACCGCCAAGTCGTTCGCTTAAGAACAAGCGTTCGCCTGAGAACACGCCGTTCGCCTGACGAACGCACGTCCCTTCCCGCCCGCGGGAGGGGACAGGGGTCGGGCGGTGCCGGACGAAGCTTCCGGCGCCGCTTGAGCCACCCCGACCTCCGGCTCCTCCCCGCAGGGTGAGGAGAGGCCCTTCCGAACGGACCCGGACGCCCACCGATGCCCAGCTTGAAGGATCTGCGGAACCGCATCACCTCGGTGAAGGCGACGCAGAAGATCACCAAGGCGATGCAGATGGTCGCCGCCGCAAAGCTACGGCGCGCCCAGAATGCCGCCGAGAACGGGCGTCCCTACGCCGAGAGAATGGCCCAGGTGCTCGGCAATCTCGCCGGCAACCTGATCGGCGGCGTCGGCGCTCCGCGCCTGCTCTCCGGCACGGGTCAGGACCGGGTGCACCTGCTCGTCGTCTGCACCGGCGACCGCGGCTTGGCCGGCGCGTTCAACTCCTCGATCGCCCGTCTGGCCCGCGACCATGCCAACCGGCTGATGGCCGACGGCAAGACCGTCAAGATCATGACGGTCGGCAAGAAGGGCCTCGACGTCCTGCGCCGGCAGTTCCGCGACCAGATCATCGCCTCGCGCGACATCCGCGGCAACAAGCCGGTCGATTACCCCTTCGCCGCCGAGATCGCCGACGACATCCTCGCCCGCTTCGAGGCCGGTGAGTTCGACGTCGCGACGCTGTTCTACTCGGAGTTCCGTTCGGTGATCTCGCAGATCCCGACGGCGCAGAAGCTCATCCCGGCCGAGCTGCCGACGGCCGAGGGCGCTGCCGCCACGGGCGCCGGCTCCGATGCCGCGATGGAATTCGAGCCGAACGAGGAGACGATCCTCGAGACGCTGCTCCCGAAGAACCTCACCGTCCAGATCTTCCGGGCGCTGCTCGAGAACGCCGCCTCCGAGCAGGGCGCACGCATGAGCGCCATGGATTCGGCGACCCGCAACGCGGGCGAGATGATCAAGAAGCAGACGCTGATCTATAACCGGACGCGTCAGGCCATGATCACCAAGGAACTCATCGAGATCATTTCGGGCGCGGAAGCGCTCTGACCGCCGCATAAAGGAATCATCGCAATGGCGAACACCGCTTCCCCCCTGCAGACGACCGGCGCCAAGGGCAAGATCACCCAGGTCATCGGTCCCGTCGTGGACGTGCAGTTCGACGACCACCTGCCGGAAATCCTGAACGCGCTCGAGACCCGGAACCAGGGCAGCCGCCTCGTTCTCGAAGTCGCCCAGCAGCTCGGTGAGAACACCGTCCGCTGCATCGCGATGGACACCTCCGAGGGCCTCGTCCGCGGCCAGGAAGTCCGCGACACCGGCGCGCCGATCAAGGTGCCGGTCGGCCACAACACGCTCGGCCGCATCATGAACGTCATCGGCGAGCCGATCGACGAGGCCGGCCCGATCCAGTCGGACACCCTGCGCGCCATCCACCAGCCCGCCCCGCCCTACACCGATCAGTCGACCGAGTCGCAGATCCTGGTGACCGGCATCAAGGTCGTCGACCTGCTCGCCCCCTACGCCAAGGGCGGCAAGATCGGCCTGTTCGGCGGCGCCGGCGTCGGCAAGACCGTGCTGATCATGGAGCTGATCAACAACATCGCCAAGGTTCACTCGGGCTACTCGGTCTTCGCCGGCGTCGGCGAGCGCACCCGCGAGGGGAACGATCTCTACCACGAGATGATCGAGTCCAACGTCAACAAGAACCCCAAGGAGAACGGCGGCTCGGCCGAGGGCTCCAAGTGCGCGCTTGTCTACGGCCAGATGAACGAGTCCCCCGGCGCCCGCTCGCGCGTCGCGCTCACCGGCCTCACCATCGCCGAGGACTTCCGCGACCAGGGCCAGGACGTGCTGTTCTTCGTGGACAACATCTTCCGCTTCACCCAGGCCGGCTCCGAGGTCTCGGCGCTGCTCGGCCGCATCCCCTCGGCGGTGGGCTATCAGCCGACGCTCTCCACCGACATGGGCGCCCTGCAGGAGCGCATCACCACGACGACCAAGGGCTCGATCACCTCGGTGCAGGCGATCTACGTCCCGGCCGACGACCTGACCGACCCGGCGCCCGCCGCCTCCTTCGCCCACTTGGACGCGACCACGACGCTGTCGCGCTCGATCGCCGAGAAGGGCATCTACCCGGCCGTCGATCCGCTCGACTCGACCTCGCGCATGCTGTCGCCCGCCATCCTCGGCGAAGAGCATTACGAAGTCGCCCGTAAGGTCCAGCAGACGCTGCAGCGCTACAAGTCGCTTCAGGACATCATCGCCATCCTCGGGATGGACGAGCTGTCGGAAGAGGACAAGCTGACGGTGGCCCGCGCCCGCAAGATCGAGCGCTTCTTCTCGCAGCCCTTCTCGGTGGCTGAGATCTTCACCGGCTCGCCGGGCATCCAGGTGCCGCTGGAAGACACCATCAAGGGCTTCAAGGGCCTCGTCGAAGGCAAGTACGACGACCTGCCCGAGGCGGCGTTCTACATGGTCGGCACGATCGAGGACGCCCAGGAAAAGGCCAAGAAGCTCGCGGCCGCCTAAGGCATCATCCCGAAAGGTGGTTACCGGCTTTCGGAACAAGATGATGCAAGAACAAAAGGCTAGAGCATTGTCCTGGATCCGATATCCAGGACAATGCTCTAAGGCACGGGCGCGGGAACGATCGTGAACGCCAAGGTCGTTCTCCTTCTCGTCGGCGTCGTGGTTGGGGGCCTCGTCGGCTACCTGACCCGGCCGCAGGCCGCCGAGCTCAAGCTCGGTCCGCTCAGCGTCGAGATCCAGGACAAGGACTCGGCGGTGGGCGCACGCGGCGGAGAGCTGACCACCGGCCAGCTCCAGCATGTCGGGCTGTTCGCCCTGATCGGCGCCGTGATCGGCTTCGGAGCAGGCTTCGTCGCCGACCGCAGCCGGCGCTGACATCCAACCTCGGGACCTGATTGACGATGGCCACCTTCCACTTCGATTTCGTCGGCCCCGAGCGGACGCTGTATTCCGGCGAAGTCGAGGCCGTGCAGCTTCCCGGCTCCGAGGGCGAGATGACCGTGCTGCCGGGCCATGCCCCGGTGCTGACCACCCTCAAGGTCGGCGTCATCACCGTCACGGAGACGACCGGCAACGGCATGCGCATCTACGTCCAGGGCGGCTTTGCCGATATCGGACCGAAGAGCGTGACGGTTCTGGCCGAGCGCGCCGCGCCGATCGAGGAGGTCACCCCCGGCATGATCGACCGGGAGATCGAGGCGGTGGAACTCGTCCGCGACGCGACCCAGGATCTCGCCAAGCGCGAGGCGCTGAACGCCCAGATCGTTCAGATGCAGGAAGCCAAGAACACGCTGAGCCGCTGATTTTCGTCAGAGCTTCGAAATTCGGAAAGGCGCTGGGAAACCGGCGCCTTTTTTGTTTTTGCGCCGGGATCGTGCTTGCGGACGCTGCCAAGAAAGCCGTCTACGGCGCTGTCGCGGCTTCCAGCGCCCGCGCAATCAGCCGCTCGCGCGCCTGCGCATCGTCCGGGCATCCGCTGGCGAGCCAGAGGTCCCGGGCCGCCCGCAACCCCGCACCGACCGCCCGGCCCGGCGCTACGCCGCGCGCCACGAGGTCGGCGCCTGTGACCGGGAGGACGGGGCGCGTGCCGGCGGCTTCCATCCGGTTGAGTTTGGTGCGCGCCTCCGGCGTCGCGCGCGGGCGCGGCTCGCCGTCGAGGGCGATCAGCAACTCACGCAGGGGCCCGGCGCCATAGGTGGCGACGAGAGCCGGCACCGCGTCGGCCTCGATCACCGGCCGGTCGTGCAGGGCCGCGAGGGCGATGGCGTAGCCGGTGAGGCGCGCGTGCTCGGCCCGCGACAGACGAAGGCTCGCCTGCAGCCGGTCCGCGTCCTCGATCGTCCGCACCGCGAGCGCGGCGAAGCGCGCGGTGGCGTCGAGGTGCGGCTCGGCCGCCGCGCAGCGGGCGAGCCGGCCCAGTTCGCCGACGCCGCCGAGGATGCGGGGGAGCAGGCCGGTCTCGCTCAGGATCGCCACCGCATCGACGGCGCGGGGCGCTAGCAGCAGCTTCAGGAACTCGGCGCGCACCCGCTCCCGCGAGAGCCGGTCGAGGCTATCACGCGCGGCGACGGAGGCGGCGAGGCCCTCCGCGTCCGGTGCGCCGCTCCCGTAGCGGGCGTGGAAGCGGAAGAAGCGCAGCAGCCGCAAGGCATCCTCGCGCAGGCGGGTCGCCGCGTCGCCGATGAAGCGCACCCGGCCGGCGGCGAGGTCGGCGACACCCCCGGTCGTGTCGTGCAGGCGTCCCTCCGCGTCGAGCGAGAGGGCGTTGATGGTGAAGTCGCGCCGCTCGGCATCGCGAACGAAGTCGCGGCCGAAACGCACCACCGCGTGGCGCCCGTCGGTCTCCACGTCCTCGCGCAGGGTCGTCACCTCGTGCGGCTCGCCGCCGACGACGAGGGTGACCGTGCCGTGCTCGATCCCCGTGCCCACCGCCTTGATCCCGGCGGTGCGGGCGCAGGCCATCACGGCCTCGGGCCGGAGCGTGGTGGCAAGATCGATGTCGGCGACGATGGTGCCCAGCAGCGCGTCGCGCACGCAGCCGCCGACGAGACGCGTTTCCTCGCCCGGCGCATCGAGTGCCGCAAGGCAGGCTTGCACGCCCGCCCGCGCCAGGAGGCGGGCCGGCCCGTCCGCGACCAGCGGCGGGGCAACGGATGAGGGCCGCGTGTCGGTGATCATCGGAAATGGCCCGGCACCAGCCGGCCGTTCTCGAAACGCGGCAGCTCGTAGCCGTCGTGGGTGCGCTGCCCGAGCAGGCCGACCGCGACGAGGGAGGCGATGACGATGAACAGCCCGGCCAGGATCAGCCGCGTCCAGTGCGGCTTCCACTCGGTATGGTCGAGCGGCGAGCGTCGGGCAAACAGCAGCCAGCCCGCGAAGGCCAGGAAGGGCAGGGAGAACAGGAGGATTTCCTGAAGGACGAGGCGGAGCATGGATGGCGCAATCTGCGAGGGGCCGTGGGGCGCCCGTCAAGCGTCGAGGCGTTCAGGGATCAAGACGTTCAGGGATAAAGGCGTTCTTGGAGGTTGTGCACGATCCCTGCCGTGACGCCCCAGATCAGGTGCTCGGCGAAGGGGATGGCGTAGAAATAGCGCGTCCGGCCCTTCCATTCCGCTGAACGGACGAGATGCCGCGCCGGGTCCATGAGGAAGGCGAGCGGCACTTCGAACACGGCCGCCACCTCCGCCGGGTTCGGCCGCAGCACGGCATCGCGCGCCACGAGCCCGACCACCGGCATCACGAGGAAGCCGGTGCCCGAGAGATAGGGATCGAGATAGCCGAGCGGGCGCACGGCGTCGCTCTCAAGTCCGATCTCTTCCCAGGCCTCGCGCAAAGCGGTGTCGATCGGCGTGGTGTCCTCCGGATCGACCTTGCCGCCGGGAAAGGCGACCTGCCCCGAATGGTCGCGTAGATGCGCCGCCCGCTTCGTGAACAGCAGCGTCGGCCCCCCGGGACGGTCGATGACCGGCACCAGCACCGCCGCGGGCCGGTGGGGTGTGGCCGGCGCAACGGAAAAACCCTCCGGCTGGAGGTCGTGGTCGCCGCGCGGGTTCGACAACGGCACGCCCGGCCCCGGCGGCACGTGGCTCAAGCGGGTTTCCGCCCGCGCCAGGAAGGCATCGAGGGCGAAATCCTCCGCGAGCCCGTCCGCCACGGGCCCGGCCGCCTGGGACAGCCTCACGCCGCCTCGGCCGGGGCGATGCGGTGGAAATGCCCTCCGGCCCAGAGCCCGAACCACCTCTGCCCGTCGATCTCGCACTCCTCGCCCATCTCCACGAGATCGTAGGTGAGGGGGCGGGTGACCAGGGCCCAGAGGTCGCGGCGGACATGGAGGTAGGGCTTGAGACCCTCCGCCCCGTCCTCGAAGCGCAAGCGATGGTCAGCATCGGCCGAGACGAGGTCGTCCACATTGGTGCGGAAGGCGATGCGGCGGCCTTCGCCCTCGCCCTCCACCGCCATCTCCACGGCCGCGAATGCCGCGTCCTCGACGGTGATGCGGACTTTCTCGGCCGGTGTGACGAGCACGGTCGAGCCGTCGGGCTCCTTGCGCAGGATCGAGGCGAAGAGCTTGACCAGCTTCGGCCGCCGGATCGCCGAGCCGTCGTGGAACCACGTGCCGTCGGCGGCGATGCGGATGTCGATCGTGCCGCAATGCTCCGGATTCCAGCGCTCCACCGGCGGCAGGCCGCGTTTGCCGATCTCGCCGAGGGCGGCGCTGAGGCGGGCGAGCGCCGGATCGTCGGGTGTGCTCTGGGTCATGATTTGTCGCCGGGCTTGTCCCGCAAAACCTTCCAGATTCCCGTCACCGCCGCCAGAGGCCGGCCGCCGCTGGTGAGCGTGCCGCGCACGAAGACGAGGGACGCGGTTTTCCGCACGATCTCCGGCACCGTCTCGATCAGGTCGCCGATCTGGGCCGCGCCGACGAACTGGCTCGACATCTCGATCGTCACCGCGCGGGCCCCGTCGCAGGCGTCGCGCACGACGATGCTGAGCGCCCGGTCGGCGAAGGTGAGCAGCATGCCGCCATGGACGATGCCGACGAGGTTGCCGTGCCGCTCGTCGGTGCGGAAGGCGAACGCTTTCGTGCCCTCGACCGTCCGGTGATAGACCGGCCCGACATGGGCGATGAAGCCCGGATCGGTGAAAGCCTCCCACCCCTCGGGGAAGGCCATGCGCTCCTCGTCCGTCATCCGGTCTCGCCTTCCTCGGGGCGGGTGCGTCCCGCCCGCGATGCACGATGTCGCGGGCGTCCTGCCCGCCGCGTCTGGAGCGCCCATATAGTGCCGATCTGCCGCGCGGCAGCGCCGCGCTTGCGTTCGGCCCGCGTTCGGCGCCAGACTCCGCACTTTCCGGGCCTCCGCGCCCGGCCATCGCAAGGTTCACTTCATGGCACAGGGCGCCGGATCGGCCAGCACGACGAGTCTCGACGACGGGATCGTCGCCACCGCCGAAACCTGCCTCGCCGCGATCGAGCAGGCGCGCGAGGCGATCCACGGGGTCATCTTCGGGCAGGAGAAGATCGTCGATCTGGCGCTGGTCACGATCCTGGCCGGCGGCCACGGCTTGCTCGTCGGCCTGCCGGGTCTGGCCAAAACCAAGCTGGTCGAGACGCTGGGCACCGTGCTCGGGCTGGATGCCCGCCGCGTGCAGTTCACGCCGGACCTGATGCCCTCCGACATCCTCGGCACCGAGATCCTGGATGAGGATGCCGAGCGCCGCCGCTCTTTCCGCTTCGTCAAAGGGCCGGTCTTCACCCAGCTCCTGATGGCCGACGAGATCAACCGCGCCAGCCCGCGCACGCAATCGGCGCTGCTCCAGGCGATGCAGGAGCATTTCGTCTCGGTGGCGGGCGAGCGCCACGACCTGCCGCGCCCCTTCCATGTGCTGGCGACGCAGAACCCGATCGAGCAGGAGGGCACCTACCCGCTGCCCGAGGCGCAGCTCGACCGCTTCCTCCTGGAAATCGATGTCGGCTATCCCGACCGCGCCGCCGAGCGCCGCATCCTGATCGAGACGACCGGCGTCGAGGACGCACGGGCCAAGACCGTGATGACCACCGAGCAATTGCTCACGGCCCAGCGCCTCGTGCGGCGCCTGCCGGTGGGCGATGCCGTGGTCGATGCCATCCTCGACCTCGTGCGCTCGGCCCGGCCCGAGGGCGGCGATCCGTCGGTCGCCAAGAAGCTGCTCTGGGGGCCGGGCCCCCGCGCCAGTCAGGCGCTGACGCTGGCCGTGCGCGCCCGCGCACTGATCGAGGGCCGGGTCGCCCCCTCCGTCGCCGACGTGAAGGCTTTGGCCGAGCCGGTGCTCAAGCACCGCATGGCGGTGACCTTCGCCGCGCGGGCCGACGGCGAGACGGTGACCGGCCTGATCGGCCAGCTCGCCGCGAAGCTCTGAGCCCGCCGCGGATGGCCTCCACCCGGCTCGTCGAGGCCGAGAGCCGCCGCCCCGGCGGCCCCGAAACCGGTGGCGCCCTGGCGCTCGCCGAGGTGATGCCGCGGCTCGTGCTCGAATCGCGCCGCGTCTCCGGCACCCTGGCGC
Organism: Methylorubrum sp. SL192; assembly: GCF_026672325.1. Classification (NCBI taxonomy): domain Bacteria; kingdom Pseudomonadati; phylum Pseudomonadota; class Alphaproteobacteria; order Hyphomicrobiales; family Methylobacteriaceae; genus Methylorubrum; species Methylorubrum sp. SL192. The sequence continues at coordinate 614,243 of NZ_JAPPQV010000003.1, read as the reverse complement.
ACGGCCTGCACGGTCGCCGCCGCGCGGGGCCGGGCGAGAGCTTCTGGCAGTTCCGCCCCTTCGTGCCCGGCGAGGCGGCGGCGCGCGTCGACTGGCGCCGCTCCGCCCGTGACGACCGGCTTTACGTGCGTGAGCGCGAGTGGGAGGCGGCCCACAACATCTGGATCTGGATCGACCGCTCCGCCTCCATGGGCTTCGCCTCAAGTCTCGCCCAGACCTCCAAGATCGAGCGGGCGCTGGTGCTGGGGTTGGCGCTGGCCGACACGTTCGTGGAGGGCGGCGAGCGCGTCGGCCTGCTCGGGCTCACCCGTTCCAGCGCGACGCGCGGCATCGTGGAGCGGCTTGCCCAGGCGCTCGTCAACGACCGGGCCGGCCTGACCCAGGATCTGCCGCCGGGAGCGACGCCCGGCCGGTTCGACGAAGTGGTACTGATCAGCGATTTCCTCACGCCGCTGGATCGGGTGCGGGGTGCCGTGCAGACGATCTCGGCGCGCGGCACCCACGGCCATCTCGTGCTGGTGGCCGACCCGGTGGAGGAGACCTTCCCCTTCACCGGCCAAGCGGTGCTGCACGATCCCGAGGGCGGCCTCAGCCTTGATATCGGTGAGGCGTCGGCCTGGGGCGAAGCCTATCGCACCCGCATCGCGGCCCATCGCGACGGGCTGTCCGAGATCGCCCGGCAGCGGGGCTGGACGCTGACGATCCACCGGACCGACCGGCCGGCGAGCGAGGCGGCCCTGCGGCTGCTCACGCTCGTCGCCGCCGCGCGCGGCCTCGGCTGAAAGGCGAAGCGCATTGTTCGGAGTTCCGCTCACCTTCGCCGCCCCCCTCGCGCTGGCCGCCCTCGTCGCGCTGCCGGCCCTGTGGATCCTACTGCGGGTCACGCCGCCGCGCCCGCAGCGCATCCATTTCCCGCCGCTGGCGCTGATGGCCGACCTGCTGCCGAAGCGCGAGACGCCGGCCCGCACGCCGCCCTGGCTCCTGATCCTGCGGATTCTCGCCGCCGCCTGCCTCATCCTCGCGGTGGCCGGGCCGGTGTGGAATCCCGGCGGCATCGGCGCTGCGTCGGGGCGCAACCCGCTGCTCCTCATCCTCGACAACGGTGTCGTCGCCGCCCACGACTGGCGCGACCGCCTCCGTGCGGCGACCGACGAGATCGAGGCCGCCGCCCGCGACGGTCGCCCGGTGGCGCTGGTTGCCAGTGCCGAGCCCCCCGCGCCGTTCGAGGCGAAGGCCCCGGCCGCCGCGCTGGAGCGCCTGCGCGCGATCAAGCCGCGTCCGCATCTCGGTGACCGCGGGGCGCATCTGGCCTCGATCGGTACCTTCCTGGAGCGGGTGCCCGGCGCCTCGATCGTCTGGATCAGCGATGGCGTGCGCGGCGTCGGCGAGGCCGATTTCGCCACGTCCCTCGGCGAGATGGCGGCCCGCCACGGCAGCGCGGTGACCGTGCTGAAGGCCGAGCGCTCCCCGGCGCTGGCGCTCGAAGGCTCCCCCGTGCAGCCGGGCGAAAAGCTCTCGGCGCAGGTGCTGCGGGCCGAAGGCAATGGCCGCGACGCGGGGCTGGTGCGGGCGCTCGACCAGAAGGGCCTGCCCCTCGCCGAGAGCCGCTTCACCCTTGAGCCGGAGGCGCGCGAGACCCGTGTCAGCTTCGACCTGCCGGTGGAGCTGCGCAACGCCATCGCTCGCCTCGAGATCGAGGGCGAGCGCTCGGCCGGGGCCGTGGTGCTGATGGACGAGCGCGGCAAGCGCCGCCGGGTCGGCCTCGTCTTCGGCGGCACCCTCGATCAGGCCCAGCCGCTGCTCGCGCCGACCTACTACCTCGCCAAGGCGCTCACCCCCTTCGCCGACGTGCAGCAGCCCCGCGGCGGCCAGGGCACGGCCGAGTCCATCGGCCAGATGCTCGACAATCAGGTCTCGGTGCTGGCGCTCGCCGATGTCGGCGCGCTGGACGAGCGCACCCTCGCGCGGGTCGAACAATTCGTGGACGAGGGCGGGCTGTTGCTGCGCTTCGCCGGTCCCCGGCTTGCCGCCGGCAACGACCCGCTCGTGCCGGTGCGCCTGCGCCGGGGCGGTCGTTCGCTCGGCGGCACCCTCTCCTGGGACCGGCCGCGCACGCTCGCGGCCTTTGCTCCCGAGAGTCCCTTCGCCGGCCTGAACCCGCCGGCCGATATCGGCGTGCGCCGCCAGATCCTCGCCGAGCCCGACGGCGACCTGCCGGGCAAGACCTGGGCGGCACTCGAGGACGGCACGCCCATCGTCACGGCGCAGAAGCGGGGGCAGGGGCTCGTGGTGCTCTTTCATGTGACCGCCGACACGACGTGGTCGAACCTGCCGCTGTCGGGGCTGTTCGTGGACATGCTGCGCCGGGTGGTCGGGCTCGCGGGTCCCTCGGCCAAGCTCGGCGAGGGCGACGGGAGGCCGGCGAAGGCCGCGCTGCTGGCGCCGCGCCTGACCCTCGACGGCTTCGGTGCGCTCGGCTCGCCGCCGGCGGGCGCCACGGCGGTGCCGGCCGATTTTGCCGACCGCGCCGGCCCCGAACACCCGCCCGGCTTCTACGGCACGGCGGAGGGCGGCATCGCCGTCAATGCGCTGGCGCCCGGCGACCGGCTCCAACCCCTCGACCTCACCGGCCTCAAGGGCGCCCGCACGGGTTCGCTCGCGGGCGCCGAGACGCTGGATCTGCGCGCGCTGCTGTTCACCCTCGCGCTGGCGCTGCTGGCCCTCGACACCCTGGCCGGCCTCTGGCTTGGCGGATTTTTTCGCAAGTTTGGTCGAGGTTCACACGGGAAGGCGGCACCGGCCGCCCTGCTTCTGCCGACGTTGCTCGGCCTTGCGCTGGTCTTCGCCCCGCCTCCGGCACGGGCGCAGGAATCAGCGGCCAACCGGCCGAACGGCATCGAATCGGCGCTGGCCACCCGCCTTGCCTTCGTCGTCACCGGCGACGCCGCGACGGACGCGGCGAGCCGGGCGGGCCTGTCGGGCCTGAGCCAGATGCTCGCCGCCCGCACCGCCCTGGAGCCCGGCGAGCCCGCGGGCCTCAATCCGGAGAAGGACGAACTCGCCTTCTACCCGCTGATCTATTGGCCCATCGTCGCCGGCCGTCCGCAGCCGAGCGAGGCGGCGATCCGCAAGATCGACGCCTTCATGCGCAACGGCGGCACGGTGATCTTCGACACCCGCGATGCCCAGACCGCCCGCCCCGGCGGCCCGCCGAGCCCGGAAGCGGCGTATCTGCGCAAGATGCTCGCCACCCTCGAAGTGCCGGAGCTGGAGCCGGTGCCGGCCGACCACGTGCTCACCAAGGCGTTCTATCTGGTGGATTCCTTCCCTGGCCGCTTCGGCACCGGCCAGACCTGGGTCGAGACGATTCCGCCCGCGGGCGAGGGCGGCGAACGCCGTCCGGCCCGGGCCGGCGACGGCGTCACCCCGCTCATCATCACCGGCAACGATCTCGCCGCCGCCTGGGCGGTCGGCCGCAACGGCGAGCCGCTCTACCCCGTCACCGGCGGCGACCAGCGCCAGCGCGAGATGGCGTTCCGCGGCGGCATCAACATCGTGATCTACACCCTGACCGGGAACTACAAGGCCGATCAGGTCCACGTGCCGGCCTTGCTGGAGCGGTTGGGACAGTGATTTTTTCCGCGCGACGTTCCGACATCGCCCTCTCCCCTCCGCAGGAGAGGGTGGCCCCCGAAGGGGGGTGGGTGAGGGGAGCGCCGCTTCCGGAAGGGCCTGAGCCGGCCCCTCTCCCGCCTGCTCCGCAGGCACCCTCCCCCGCAGCGGGGGGAGGGATTTTTGTCGTTTCCAATGAAGGCCCCGCCCGATGCTGAGCCTCAGCTTCACGCCCCTCGTCCCCTGGCCGGTGCTCGTCGGATTCGGCGTGCTCGCCGTGACCCTCGCCGTCGTCGCGGTCCTTGCGCGTGGGCGCACGGCCCTGTTGCGGGCGGTGGCGCTGGGCCTCGTCATCGCCGCGCTCGCCAACCCCTCGCTCGTGCGCGAGGACCGCGACCCGGTGAAGGACGTGGCGGCCATCGTTGTCGATCGCTCCGGCTCGCAAAGCTTGGGCGATCGCCCGGCCATGACCGATGCGGTGAAAGCCGAGCTGGAGCGCCGCTTCGGGGCGCTGACGAATATCGAGCCCCGCTTCATCGAGGTTGGCGACGCCCAGGGCGGGGAGGGCGACGACGGCACCAAGCTGTTCACGGCGCTGACCCAGGCGCTCGCCGACGTGCCGCCGGAGCGGATCGCCGGCGTGGTGATGCTCACCGACGGCGTGGTGCACGACATCCCCGCCTCGCTCGAAGCGCTCGGGCTCAAGGCGCCGCTGCACGTTCTCGTCACCGGCAGGCCGGACGAGCGCGACCGTCAGATCAAGATGCTGGAAGCGCCCCGCTTCGGCATCGTCGGCCGGGACGTCACCTTGCGTGGCGAGGTGATGGAGCGCGGCGGCACCGGCACGGCGACCGTCACCGTGCGCCGCGACGGCGAGGAGATCGACCGGCAGAGCATCGCCACCGGCGTGCCGTTCTCGCTCACCACACATATCGAGCATGGCGGCCCGAACGTCGTCGAGATCGAGGTCGAGCCGCTGCCGGGCGAGCTGACCACGGTCAACAACCGCGCCGTCCTGCCCATCGAAGGAATTCGCGAAAAACTGCGGGTGCTGCTCGTCTCCGGCGAGCCGCATCAGGGCGAGCGCACCTGGCGCAACCTCCTGAAGTCGGACGCCTCCGTCGATCTCGTCCACTTCACGATTCTCAGGCCGCCGGAGAAGCAGGACGGCACCCCGATCTCCGAACTCTCGCTGATCGCCTTCCCGACCCGCGAGCTGTTCGTCCAGAAGATCAAGGATTTCGACCTCATCATCTTCGACCGCTACGCCAACCAGAGCGTGCTGCCGTCCGCCTATTTCGACAACATCGCCCGCTACGTCCGCGAGGGCGGTGCGCTCCTCATCGCCGCCGGGCCCGAATTCGCCGGTCCCGCCAGCCTTGCCCGCACCCGGCTCGCCTCGATCCTGCCGGGCGATCCCTCGATGAAGGTGGTCGCGCAGCCGTTCAAGGCGACGCTCACCGAGACCGGCCACCGCCACCCCGTCACCCGGGCGCTGCCGGGCTCTGAGGCGAATCCGCCGGCCTGGGGCGACTGGCTGCGCATCGTCTCGGCGCAGACCCGTCCCGGCGTGCAGCCGATCCTGTCGGGCGCCAACGGCCTGCCGCTCTTGGCGCTCTCACGTGAGGAGAAGGGCCGCGTCGCCCTGATGCTGTCCGATCAGGCCTGGCTCTGGGCCCGCGGCTACCAGCAGGGCGGCCCCTATCTCGATCTGCTGCGGCGCCTCGCTCACTGGCTGATGAAGGAGCCCGCCCTCGAAGAGGAGGCCCTGCGCGCCCAGACCACGGGCCGGGGCCGCGAGGTCCGCGTCGAGCGCCAGACCATGGCCGAGGAGGCGGGCCCCGTCACCATCACCGGTCCGACCGGCAAGGAGCGCAGCCTCGACCTGTCGAAGGCCGAGACCGGCCTGTTCACCGCGACCTTCGAGGCGGAGGGGCTCGGGCTTCACACCATCCGCTCGGGCAGCCTCGTCGCCTTCGTCAGCGTCGGCCCGGCCAACCCGCGCGAACTCGCCGACGTGTTCAGCGACACCGATCGGCTGAAGGGCGTGGCGGACGGCTCCGGCGGCACGGTGCGCCGGGTCGCGGCGGCCGGCGGCGGCATCGAGCTGCCCCGCCTTCAGATCACCCGCGGCGGCCGTCTGGGCGGCGCCGACTGGATCGGCTTCCGCCCGAGCGACAGCGCCACGATACGCGGCGTCGAGGTCTATCCCCTCGGCATCGGCCTGTGGGCGCTGGTGGCCCTCGCCGCCGCCGTGCTGGCGATGTGGCTGGTCGAGGGACGGCGCGGCCGCGCGGCGTAGCGGAGGTGACGACCGGCGGGTGGTTGTCGTCACGGACGCTCAGGAATCGGCGGTCACGATCGCTTTTTCCATTCGCCGGGCGTCATCTGGGTCGCGGTCTTGAAGACGCGCGTGAAGTGGCTCTGCGAAGCATAGCCGCAAGCCAGCGCCACTTCGGCCAGTCCGGCCGGTTCCCCTCTCAAGAGCTGTTTTGCCCGCTCGATACGCCGTGCGCCGAGATAGCGATGCGGGGGCATGCCGAAGCTGATCCGAAACATCTTGGCGAAGTGGAACGTGCTGAGGCGAGCCTCCGCGGCCAATCGATCGAGCGTCAGCGGCTCGTCGAGATGCGCTTCGATCAACGCTGCAATCCGTCGCCGCGTCGTGGGCGACAGGCCACCGCGGACGGGCGCCGGCCCCGTGGCCTTGGCGTATTGCCGTAGGAGGCGGTGAACGAGGAGGTGGCAGGCGGCATCCAGCGCCGGGCCATCGCCTCCCTCCGTCCAGTCGAGGGGCATCACGCCACCGCGAACGATCATCGCCATCGCGGGATCGTCGGAGAAGGTCAGGTCTTGAACGTTGATCCGGCGCGGATCCACGTCGAAGGCCGTCAACGCTCGATAAGCGAGCACGTCAGGCTCGATATAGAGGTGGAACATCCGGAGCGATCCGCCGATGTGCCAGTGGCTCTCGTGTCCGGCGGGCAAGAGGCAGAGCTTGTCCGGCCCCCCGCCCGACAAATGCCGGTCTTCGCGCACGACGCGCTCGCCCCCGTCGAGATAGATGCTGAGCGTGTGGTGATCGGGCCGATCGTAACGGGCTTGGTTGTCGCGGTTGCTCCATTCGGCGAGCGAGAGCCCACGCCCGACCGTTCCCGACCGCATCAGCTGCGCGCCGGTCCGGGAGAGGGTGCGGGCAACGCTGGAGGACGGGCGTTCCATGCTCACCGCCGAGAGATGCCTCGTTCCTTGGACTGCGCCTGGCATCGGTGCAACGCGCTGGCGGGAAAAGCCCAAGATTGTGCAAAGCCGTCGCCGATCCGGGAAAGCATCGTGGGGCGGCATCGGCTGTTCTCTCGGCGGCCTCAGCCGGCCTCAAGGGACCGCCCGTGACCGCCTTCTTCTACGCGCTGACCGTCCTGATCTGGGGCACGACCTGGATCGCCATCAAGAACCAGCTCGGGGCCGTGCCCGTCGAGGTCTCGATCGCGTACCGTTTCGCGCTGGCCGGATCGGTGCTGTTCCTGGCTTTGGTCGCGATGCGGCGCTTCCAACCCATCGCCCTTCGCCATCAGCCCTTCGTCGCGCTTCAGGCCGTCTGCCTCTTCTCGTGCAACTTCCTGTGTTTCTACAACGCGACGATCTACGTCCCGAGCGGCATCGTCTCGGTGGTGTTCTCGGCGGCCACGATCTTCAACATGGCGAACGCCTTCCTGATCCATCGCCGCAAGCCGGAGGGCCGGGTTCTGGGCGGTGCGATGTTCGGCATTGCGGGGATCGCCTGCTTGTTTTGGGAAACGGTGACGAGCACGCAATTCGGCGCCGACACGGCCTTCGGCTTAGGTTTGGCGCTGCTCGGCACCTGGTTCTTTTCCGCCGGCAACCTCGTCTCGGCCCGCAACCAGCGCCATGGCCTGCAGGTCGCGTCGGTGAACGCCTGGGCGATGCTGTACGGGGCCGGGATCGTGTCGCTCGTCGCCCTGGCGCAGGGCATCCCTTTCGCCTTCGAAACCTCACCCGTCTATGTCGGATCTCTCCTCTATCTCGCCATCCCCGGCTCAGTGATTGGCTTCACCACCTACCTCACCGTCGTTCACCGCCTCGGACCGGAGCGGGCGGCCTCGATGACCGTGCTCTTTCCGGTCGTCGCCCTGACGATCTCGGTCTTTGCCGAAAGCTACCGGGTCACGCCGTTGGTCGGCTTGGGCCTCCTGTTCGTGCTCCTCGGCAACGGGCTTGTTCTCGGACGATGGCACCGCCCGGCTGCTCGACGTCCCATGGCGAAAGCCTGAGAAGATAGCCTTCCCAAGGCTGGTGGTCCAAGCTGTCGGGATGAACCGCATCCGTCGCCGGGCATTCGGAACCGGCCGGCCGGGCCCGATCACGTTCGAATTGGGACGCGACCCGGACTCTGGTGGCCGGGCGCGACCTGTGCAATCCCGGCCCGATGACCGACTCACTCCCGTTCCTGGCCGGCGGCGGCGAGGCCGCCCGCATGATCGCCGAGCGCGACTGGTCGGATCATCCCCTCGGGCCGCCGCAAACCTGGCCGGAATCGCTGCGCACCGCGCTCAGCCTCGTGCTGAACTCGCCCGAGAGCATGATCCTGGCCTGGGGGCCGGAGCTGCACTTCTTCTTCAACGACACCTACTTCCCGCTGCTGGGGCCCCGTCTCCCCTGGGCCATGGGCGAGCGCTTCGACCGGGTCTGGGCCGATGCCTGGGATCAGGCCAAGCCGATCATCGACGACGCCTTCGCCGGCAAGAGCCGCCGCTTCGAGGATCTGCCCTGGACGCTCGCCACCGACCGGGGCGAGGCGCAGACGTGGTGGAGCTTCTCCTACTCGCGGGTGCTCGACGGGGAGGGCCGCATCGCCGGCCTGTTCGTCTTCACCAACGAGACGACGAAGCGCATCCGCATGGAGGCGCTCCAGCGGGAGAGCGAGGCGGCCCTGCGCCGCAGCGAATCCTTCCTGGCGGCGACCCTGCAAGGGCTGCCGGTCGGCGTGATCATCGCCGACGCGGAGGGGCGGATCGTCCACGACAACGCCGCCAACCGCGAGATCTGGGGCATGCCGCCGCAGACCGTGAATTGGGAAAGCTACGGTGACTGGGTCGGCTACTGGCCGGAGACGGGCGAGCGCCTGCGCGCCGAGGAATGGGGCATGGCCCGCGCCCTGCTGCACGGCGAGACCGTGCGCGGCGAACTCGTCGAGATCGAGCGCTTCGACGGCGGCGGGCGGCGCCTGTTCCTGAACAACGCCGCACCGATCCGCGATCGCGCGGGCGCCATCGTCGGCGGCGTGGTGGCCGAACTCGACGTGACCGAGCGGATCGAGGTCGAGCGGCGGCTGCGGGAGAGCGAGGCGCTCGCCCGCGTCAACGCCGAGCGGGTCCAGCTCGCGCTCTCGGCCGGCGCGATCGTCGGCACATGGTTCTGGGATCTGCCCAGCGACCGCTTCACCGTGGACGAGGGGTTCGCCCGCGCCTTCGGCCTCGATCCGGCGCTCGGCCGCGAGGGCCTGAGCCTCGCCCAGGTGGTCGAGACGGTCCATTCCGACGACAAGGCCGGGCTGGCGAAAGCAATCGGCGAGGCCATCGCCCGCGGCGGCGCCTACGCCCACCAGTACCGGGTGCGGCGGGCGGACGGGCGCTATTACTGGATCGAGGCCAACGGCCGGGTCGATCACGCGCCCGACGGCACGCCGCTCAGCTTTCCCGGCGTGCTCATCGACGTCGAGGAGCGTCGCGCCGTCGCGGCCGAGCGCGACCGGGCCACTGCGCTCCTGCGCGAGAAGGCGGTGGAGTTCGAGACGCTGGCCGACAACATCCCGGCCCTGTGCTGGATGGCCCGGGCCGACGGCCACATCTACTGGTACAACCGGCGCTGGTACGACTACACCGGCACCGATGCCGAGAGCATGCAGGGCTGGGGCTGGAAGGCGGTGCACGATCCCGCCGCGCTGCCCGGGGTGACCGAGCGCTGGCAGCACTCCATCGCCACCGGCGAGCGCTTCGACATGACCTTCCCGCTGCGCGGCCGGGACGGCACGTTCCGCCCCTTCCTGACCCGCATCGTACCGATCCGCGACGAGACCGGCACCGTCGTGCGCTGGTTCGGCACCAACACCGACATCACCGATCTGCGTGCGGTCCAGGATGCCCTGCACCGGCTCAACGAGACCCTGGAGGAGCAGGTCGCCGCCCGCACCGCCGAGCGCGACCAGATTTGGCAGGCGTCGAGCGACCTTCTGGCCGTGGCCGATTTCGAGGGCCGCTTCGTCAGCCTCAACCCGGCCTGGAGCGCCACGCTGGGCTGGAGCGAGGCGGAGTTGAAGGCGGTCCCCTTCCTCGACTTCGTCCACCCCGAGGACCGGGAATTGACGCGCGCCGCCGCCGCCAGCCTCGCCCGCGGCGAGATGCAGCTCGGCTTCGAGAACCGCTACCGGACCCGCGACGGGGATTACCGCTGGTTCTCCTGGAACACCGTGCCGCGCCAGGGGCTCATCTACGCCTCGGTGCGCGACGTCACCGCGATCAAGGGGCAGGCCCGCGCCCTGGCCGAGGCCGAGGAAGCCCTGCGCCAGTCGCAGAAGATGGAGGCGGTGGGCCAGCTCACCGGCGGGCTGGCCCACGACTTCAACAACCTGCTCGCCGGCATCTCGGGCAGCCTGGAGCTGATGCAGACCCGCATCAGCCAGGGCCGGCTCAAGGATGTCGACCGCTACATGGGCGCCGCCCAAGGCGCGGCCAAGCGCGCCGCCGCGCTGACGCATCGCCTGCTCGCCTTCTCCCGCCGCCAGACCCTGGACCCGAGGCCCACCGACGTGAACCGGCTGGTGATGGGCATGGAGGATCTGATCCGGCGCACGGTCGGTCCCACCATCACCATCGAGGTGGTGGGGGCGGCCGGACTCTGGCCCTCCCTCGTCGATCCGCCGCAGCTCGAAAATGCGCTGCTCAACCTCTGCATCAACGCCCGCGATGCGATGCCCGAGGGCGGGCGCATCACCATCGAGACCGCCAACAAGTGGCTCGATGCCCATGCCGCGCACCAGCACGACGTTCCGCCGGGCCAGTACCTCTCGCTGTGCGTGACCGATACCGGCACCGGCATGAGCCCGGACGTGCGGGCCAAGGCGTTCGACCCGTTCTTCACGACCAAGCCGACCGGCCAGGGCACAGGCCTCGGCCTGTCGATGATCTACGGCTTCGCCAAGCAGACGGGCGGGCAGGTGCGGATCTATTCCGAACTCGGCCAGGGCACGACGGTCTGCATCTACCTGCCCCGCTTCCACGGCGAGGCGGAGGATCTCGATTCGCTCGGCCCCCTGGTCGATGCGCCGCGCGCCGAGCAGGGTGAGACGGTGCTCGTGGTCGATGACGAACCGACCGTGCGGATGCTGGTGACGGAGGTGCTGGAGGACCTCGGCTATACCGCGATCGAGGCCGCCGACAGCGCCAGCGGCCTCAAGGTGCTGCAATCGGACGTGCGCATCGACCTGCTCATCTCCGATGTCGGGCTGCCCGGCGGCATGAACGGCCGCCAGATGGCCGATGCGGGCCGTCTCTCGCGCCCCGGTCTCAAGGTGCTGTTCATCACCGGCTATGCCGAGAACGCGGCGGTGGGCAACGGCCACTTGGAGCCCGGCATGGCGGTGCTGACCAAGCCGTTCGTGGTCGAGACCCTGGGCTTGCGCATCCGCGAGATCATCGCGCGGGGGTAAGGGGGAGCGGCCGGGGCTCCCAGTCGCCCCATCAGGCCCGGATCGAACCGACGAAGTGCTGGACGGAGCTCCGAAGCTCGGTGGATTGCCCGTTCAGCGCGATGGCGTCCTGCAGCACTCGATCCGCCGCACGCCCCGTGGCGCTAGAGGCGCCGATGACGGATTCGATCTCGCCGGTGGCCAGGCGCATGCCGTGCGAGGCGGCCGAGATGTTGTGGGCGATCTCCTGGGTCGCCGTCGATTGCTCGTCGATGGCGTAGGCGATCGCGTCCGCCATGCCGGTGGCGCGCTGGATCGCCTGCGTGATGTTGCCGATGGCCTGCACCGTCTGCTCCGTGGCCACGCGGACCGAGCCGATATGCGCCGCGATCTCGTCGGTGGCCCGGGCCGACTGACCCGCCAGCGCCTTCACCTCGGCGGCGACGACGGCGAAACCCTTACCGGCGGCGCCGGCGCGGGCGGCCTCGATCGTGGCGTTGAGCGCCAGCAGGTTCGTCTGCTCCGCCACACCGCGGATGAGGCCGAGCACTTCGCTGATCCGCGCGGCGGCGGCGCCGAGATCGGCGACCTTGGCTTCCGTCGAGGCGGCTTCCTGAGCCGCCTCCGAGGCTGCCGCGGACGACCCTCGCGCCTGCTGGCGGATCTGATCGATCGAAGCGGACAGCTCCTCCGCGGCCGCGGCCACGGCCTCGATGTTCTGCGAGGCCGAGCGGGAGAGCCGTGCGGCCTCCGCCGAACGCAGGTCGGCCTCCCGGGCCGTGCCGGCCAGGTTCGTGGCCTGTGCCTCGAACGAGCCCGCCGCCGTCGCGACCTGGCCGACGATGCCCCCGACCGAACTGCCGAACTGGTCCGCGGTCCGCTCCAGGCTCTGGCGCCGCTCCACCTCGGCGGATTGCCGCAGGCCCTCGCGCTCCCCTCTCAGCCGCTCCGCCTCGGCGCCGTGCGCCTTCAGGACATCCACCGCGCGGGCGATTTCGCCGATGTCGTCGCGGCGGTCCGTTCCGAGCACCTCGACGTCCCGTGTGCCCTCCACGAGCTGCGTGATGGTCCGCGCCAGCGAGGCCAGCGGCTGCACGACGCGGCGGGTGAAGAAGACCACGATGCCGAAGGTGAACAGGATGACGAGGAGCAGGGTCGCACCTGCCACGGCGAGGCGCTGCAGCGCTGAGGCGATCGTCTCGTCGGCGGTGGCGAGGGCCGATTGCAGGGCGGCATCCCTGACGCTGAGGATCGACTGGAGCATTTTGGTGGTGTGGGGCCGCCATTCCGTGAGGGTCATCGGCGGCTCGGTCCCATCCCGGCCGGCCGCGAACATCCCCGCCACCACCTGTCCCGGATCGGCGATGAAGTTGCGCTCGACCATCGTGAGGGCATCGACCAGAGGGCCTTGCGTCTCGACCTGCATCACGCTGCGCTGCAGCCGCTGCCAAGCCTGCTCGATCCGGCCGTTCATCTCGTGGATCTGCACGGTCAGGGCCGGAGAGAAGCGCTGCTTGGCGCCCGCATACTGACTGAACCAGATCGAGCGGCTGCCGCCGATGTCGCGCAGCTCCATCGCGAGGCTGACGACCGGCACCGAGCGGGCGACCTCGGGATTCTCCCGGGTGATGTCGATCTCGATCATGCCGAGCGTCTTCGCGTTCTGGGCGACGACCGCGATGATCGCTTTCTGGAACGACTTGGCGGCCTGCTCGTCGCGCTCCTTGAGCGGCTTGGCGATCTCGCTATCCGCCGCCGCACGCGCGCCCTCGAGTTGGCGGATCGTCGGCTGCAGGGCTTGATCGAGCACGGCCCGCTTGTCGGCGGGCAGGGCCGCGACGGCGCCCGTGATCCGGCCGGCAACGGCCTCGGTCGCCTTGCGGTTCGCCTCCGCCGAGGCCCGGATCGGCGCCTGCTCGGCGCTGTCCGAGAGCAGAAGCTGGTTGTAGGAGCCGCGTTCGAGGGCGAGGCGCTCGTTAAAGCGGGCGATCTCCCCCAGGACCCCGACGAGCTGACGTGCCTCGTCGGCCTGCGACCAGCGCTGCCATTCCTGCCAAGCGATGAAAGAGCTCGAACCCGCAGTCACGAGTCCGACAGTGGCCATGCACGAAACGAAGAGATTCCGGACGCGCATCGGCCCCCCAGTTGTTTTTTCGAAATTTTCGCCACGTCGGCGCTGGGGGCGATTACGCTATGATATTTGTGAACGATCGGTTGACCGGGAATCGAACTGGGTAACGCCTGTTGTTGCACGTTTGCGTGAATTTCGGAGTCTGGGTTCACGTGTCTTTCGGGAGACGCTGACCGGCGCGGGTCAGTTCGCGGCGCGCTCGGTCGAGAACGCTACCGTCGGCGTCGGATCTTCGAAGCTTGGCTCGGCGGTGACGACTTGGACGTTGCGCTCGCGACCCAGATGCGTGCCGCCCGCCTCAAGCCTCCAGCCGCGCGAAGAACGCCGCGATCGCCGCCGCTGCCTCTTCGGGGCGTTCCCGATGCGGAAAGTGCCCGGCGCCCTCGAACGGGGCGAGATCGAGATTCGAGAAGGTCTCGCCGAGCCGGTCGGTCCAGGCGTAGGGGAAGAGCGGATCCTGCGTGCCCCAGCGGATACAGGTCGGCACGCGGATCGGCGGCAGGGCCGGCGCCTCGCCCCGCAGCATGGCGAGCCGTCCCGCCTGCCGGCTCAGGTACCAGTTGAAGCCGCCCTGCAGGTTGCCCGGGACCAGGAAGTTGTCGGTGAAGGCATCGAGCACCGCGTCGAAGGCGGATGGATTCCCGCCGGCCCAGTGGCGCAGGAAATGGCCGATATACGCGCGGCAGCTCTCGCGGCTGGCGCCGACCACCTCCGCGGCGAACGGCTTGAGGTGGAAGGACTGGTACCAGATCTCGGCCAGCATCTCCGGTTGGGCCAGCCGCGGGCCGATGCCGGGATAGGGACAATCGAAGAAGAACAGGCCGGTGAGCCGGTCCGGATGCGAGCGCCCGAGGGCTTGCCCGACAGAGGCGCCGACATCGTGCCCGACGATCCCGACACGCGCGAGGCCGAGGGCATCGAGAAGGCCGACGATGTCGGCGGCGTGGACCTCCGGACCGGCCCTGTCCGAGGGGCCGTGATCGGGCTTCTCGCTGGCGCCGAAGCCGCGCAGGTCCGGCGCGATCAGGCTGAAGCGGTCGGCGAGCCGGGCCATCACCGGCTCCCAGGTCAGCCAGAATTCCGGCCAGCCGTGCAGCAGCACCAGGGGGCTGCCGGTTCCGGCCCGGGCGACGTGCAGCTGCACGCCGTTGCCCGTCACCGTGTCGTGCTGGATCTCCACCATGCTCAGCCGTCCCTCTTCCTGTCGTGTCGCCCGCGAAGCCTTCCGCGGGCAACGCGGCGGCCCCGCCGGTCCGTTCCGCAGCGCGCCGTCACAGGCGCGTGCCGTGAGGCCTCGTCGGACCGATCCGGAACGGGGCCGGCTTGACCGGGCAAGCTGGACCGTTTCAATGCGTCCATTCCTGCCGGTCGCGGGAGAGAGATGGCACCGTATGAGGCGGCAGATGGCGACGACGGTTCGGTGGCTCGCGCTCCCGCTCGTGCTGGGCGGCAGCCTCGCCGTCTCGGGCTGCACCGGCTTCGGCTACATCTCGCAGACCTACGTCAGCCAGGTGCCGCAGGTCGTCACGATCGGCTGTAACGAGCCCTACGAGGTCTACGACAACCGCCAGCGCCGCCGGGTTCTGGTGGTCTCGAACGCCCTGCGCGAGGTGACGGGCTGCGATGTGGGCCGGGTCGGCAACGGGCGTCCGCCGGCCGAGACACGGGCCGCGCGTTTCCGCACGGCGGCGCGCACCTATCTCGACGAGACCGTGCGCGAGGATTGCAAGATCACCGGCGAGACCGTGTTCAGCGATCTGCAGACCGAATTCGCCTATGCCTGCGACGCGCCGGTGGAGCCGCGCGGCACGGCGGTGCCGCGGCTGCCCGGACGGCGCAACCAGCGCTGATCGGGGCGCGGTCAGGCCCGTCTTCAGGTTTCGTGGTCGGCTTCTTGCGGACTGACGAAGGTCCGCTCCGTCGCATCGCCCGCCGCGGCGAGCAGCGCCCGAGCGAAGGCCCGCGCCTCGGCGCGGTCGAGGCTGAGGATCGCGGTGACGGGGCGGCCGCCGAGATCGGGCAGTCCCAGTTCCAGGCGCACGCCCTCGCCCTCCGGCGTGGCGGACAAGCTCCAGCCGCGCTCACCGCTCGGTGCGTTGCCCGTTCCCTCGCCTGATCCACCGCCCATTCCAACGCCCTTGCCGGGCTCGCTCATCGAATCGATCCTTCCGGTCCTTGCCGAGCCTGACATGGAGGGTTTCTCCGCCTCAGACCAGGGGCGCGGCGCGGGCGGGCGGCTCGGTGAAGACGATTGACGCGCGCGGCCGGGGATGATGTCTGCGCGCCGACCGCCCGCCGGGCGCGACGCCACACGACAACGCAAGGGATGACCGACATGTCCGAGATCTGGTTCCGCACCGGCGAGGCGACCGTGCTCGCGGCCGAAGGGCAGTTCACCGACGCGATGCCGGAGGTGCTGATCGGCTCCACCCGCGGCCCCGTGGGCCACGGTTTCGCGAGCATGCTGGGGCAGGTCCAGGGCCATACCCGCATGTTCGTGGTGCGCGACCTCAACCAGCTCGTGCGCCCGTCCACGATCATGACCACGAAGGTCACGATCCACACCGCCGAATATGCCGAGCTGCTGGGCGGCGTGGTTCAGGCGGCCACGGCTGACGCCATCGTCGATTGCGTCATCGAGGGCATCCTGCCGAAGGACGGCCTCGACGAACTCTGCATGATCATCACGATCTGGCTCGACGAGCGCTGCGGCACGGACGAGAACCTCGACCGCAAGGATCTCTACCGCACCAATTACGAGGCGACGAAGCTCGCCATCGCCCGCGCCATGAAGGGCGAGCCGACGATCGACGAGCTGATCGCCAACCGCAAGACGGTCAAGCACTACGCGCTCGAAGACATCATCGAGTATTGATGTTTTCGCACGCGACGGGACGCGGCTTAGGCCGCGCCCCGGTCGATGGGCTTCGGTCGCTCGGCCCGATCATCCCGTGGTCTTGGGGTGATCGGACCGCCTCACGCGAAAAGACTACTTCTTGGCGACGTAGGGGGCGATCATCTTGCGCGGATCGACAATCCGGTCGTAGTCGGCCTCGGAGACGTAGCCGAGCTTGAGCGCCGCCTCCCGCAGGCTGAGATCCTCCTCGTGCGCGAGGTGGGCGATCTTCGACGCCTTGTCGTAGCCGATCGTCGGGGCCAAAGCCGTCACCAGCATGAGCGAGCGATCGACGTAGTCCTTGATCCGCTTGTGATTGGGCTTCGTGCCCTCGATGAGGTGCTTGCGGAAGTTGCGGCTGCCGTCGCTCAGCAGCCGGATCGACTGCAGGACGTCGTAGATCATCACCGGCTTGTAGACGTTCATTTCGAGCGAGCCGCTGGCGCCGCCGAACCCGGTGCTGACGTCATTGCCCATCACCTGAAGGGTGACCATCGTCAGCGCCTCGACCTGGGTCGGGTTCGTCTTGCCCGGCATGATCGAGGAGCCCGGCTCGTTCTCCGGAATGATCAGCTCGGCCAGGCCCGCGCGCGGACCGCAGGACAGCAGCCGGATGTCGTTGGCGATCTTGTAGAGCGAGCCGGCCAGCGTGCGCAGCGTGCCGGACAGGTGGACGATGGCGTCGTGCGCGCCTTGGACCACGAACTTGTTGGGCGCCGTGACGAAGGGCAGGCCGGTCAGCCGCGCGATCTCCTTCGCGCTCGCCTCGGCAAAGCCCGGCTGCGCGTTGATGCCGGTGCCGACCGCGGTGCCGCCGAGGGCTAGGCGGTACACGCCCTTCAGCGCATCGTCGAAGCGCTCCAGGTTGTCGCTCAGCATGCCCGAATAGCCCGACCATTCCTGCCCAAGCGTGATCGGGACGGCATCCTGCATATGGGTGCGCCCGATCTTGATGATGTCCTTCCACGCCTCCGCCTTCGCGGCGATGCTGTCCCGCAGCTCGGTGATGGAGGGCGCGAGCCGCTGCCGGACCGCGATCGCGGCGGCCATGTACATCGCCGTCGGGAAGGTGTCGTTCGACGACTGGGCCATGTTGACGTGGTCGTTGGGATGCACGGGATTCTTGCTCCCGAGCGGCTGACCGGCGATCTGGCTCGACCGGTTCGCGATCACCTCGTTGACGTTCATGTTGAACTGGGTGCCGCTGCCCGTCATCCAGACGTGCAGCGGAAACATCTCCGCGTGCTGTCCGGCCAGGATCTCGTCGCAGACCTGAACGATGAGCTTGTGCTGCGTCTCGCCGAGGCGGCCATCCGCGAAATTGACGTTGGCGGCGGCCTTTTTCAGGATCGCGTAGCTCGACACGAGCTCACGCGGCATCCGCTCGATCCCGATGTCGAAATTCTCGATCGATCTCTGCGTCTGGGCGCCCCACAGCTTGTCGCAGGGGATCTTCACCTCACCCATGCTGTCCTTCTCGACGCGGAAGCACTCGCCGCCATCCGTCGCAGAGCTCCCGGCGGGCTGCACGCCGGCCTTGCCGGTCTCCGCGGCCGCCACCTTCGGGATCGTCGCACCGGCCGCCAAGCCGATCGACGTGAGCAGTCCGGTCTTGAGGATGTCCCTGCGCTCCATGGAGCCGTGCCCTTTCTTGCTCTCGCGACCGACGTGCCGAGGAGGACGGGCGATCACGGCCCGTCCGGCCGCGGCCCGCACGCGATCCTCCGGCGAGGCGCACGCGATCAATGATCCATCGTCCACGGGCAGGATGAGCCCGGCCGGGCGACGGCCGGGGCTGCATGCGTGGCGCAAGGCAGGTGATCAATTGTTATGGAGGGATAGGGCTGACACTTGGTCTGCCCTGTAGGCCTCTCACCTGATGCTTCGGCGGTGAAAGGCAGATGAGTGCTGAATTTCCAGGCTTCGGTTTGATCTTGTGATAATATAATTCAATATCGTCAGGTCGGCATCGATCGTGCCGATGGGCGTGTCTCTCAGGATACGCCCGCTGCGCCATCGAGCCCGGTGCCGAAACGGTCAGGGATCCGGCATTTCGTGACGCGGGCCCACATCGGACTTGGTCAGATCGGACTTGGCGGACATCGCCGCGCGTCGTGCCCGAACTTCGGACGCCCTCATTCCGGGGGAGGGCGCTGACGACCGGAAGCGGCGTCCCGGCCCCTGGCCCTCGGGCCGGGCGTCAGAACTCGATCCCCTCCTGCGCCTTCACCCCCGCCGAAAAATGGTGCTTCACGCTGCCCATCTCGGTGACGAGGTCGGCGGCCTCGATCAGCGCCGGCTTGGCGTTGCGGCCGGTCACGACGACGTGGAGGTCGGGGCGCCGGGCGGCGAGGTCGGCGAGCACCGCGTCGAGGTCGAGATAGTCGTAGCGCAGGGCGATGTTCAGCTCGTCGAGGACGAGGAGGCGGATGCTCTCGTCCGCCATCAGCGTCTTGGCCGTGTCCCAGGCGTTATGGCAGGCGGCGATGTCGCGGGCCTTGTCCTGCGTCTCCCAGGTGAAGCCCTCGCCGAGCGCCTGCCAGACGATCTGGTCGCCGAAGCTCTTGAGCGCGCGGGCCTCACCCGTGTCCCAGGCGCCCTTGATGAACTGCACCACGCCGACCCGGTGACCCCGCCCGAGCATGCGCAGCACGAGGCCGAGGGCGGCCGTCGTCTTGCCCTTGCCGGGGCCGGTATGGACGATGAGCAGGCCCTTCTCGATCTTCTTCGAGGCGACCTCGGCGTCCTGCACCGCCTTGCGCTTGGCCATCTTTTCGCGGTGGCGCGTGTCGTCTTCGGTCATCAGGGATTCTCGCGTGAGGGTTTGACCGTCAGCGGCAGCCCGGCGACGGTGAGCACGACCCGGTCGGCCTCGCGCGCCAGCCGCTGGTGCAGCCGCCCGGCCGCATCGCGAAAACGGCGGGCGAGGGCGTTGTCCGGCACGATGCCGAGGCCGACTTCGTTGGCCACCAGCACCAGCGGACCCGGTGCGGCGGCGCAGGCCCGTGCCAGGGCCTCGGTCGCCGCGTCGAGATCGGCCTCGGCCAGCAGCAGGTTGGTGAGCCAGAGCGTGAGGCAATCGACCAGCACCGGCCCGGTCGCGGCGGCCACCGCCTCCGGCAGCGCCATCGGCACGTCGAGGGTGTGCCAGGAGTCGGAGCGCCGCGCCCGGTGCTCGTCGATGCGGACCCGCATCTCCTCGTCCCAGGCCTGCGCCGTGGCGATGTAGAGCCAGGGGGCGGGACAGGCCTCGATCAGCCGCTCGGCATAGGCGCTCTTGCCCGAGCGCGCACCGCCGAGCACCAGGGTCATCCGAGGGGCGGCCTGAAGCATCCGCACCCTTTGCCTCACGCGCCGCCAGCGCGTCAAAGCCGTTCTGTTGACAGCGTGTTGTCAAATCGGCAGCATATTGTCATGAAGCGTTCGGATCATGACGCCGCGGACGCCGCGACGGCTCTGGTGCTGGAGATCTTCCGGTCGAGCGGCGCGCTGCTGGCTGCCGGCGATCGGTTGGTGGGGGATTTCGGCCTCACCAGCGCCCGCTGGCAGGTTCTGGGCGCCGTCGCGCTCGCGGCGCAGCCGCTGCCGGTCGCCCGCATCGCCCGCGACATGGGCATGACCCGCCAGGGCGTGCAGCGGACGGTCAATGAGCTGGCGAAAGCGGGCCTCGTGAGCTTCGCGGACAATCCCCACCACCTGCGCGCCCGCCTCGTTCTCCTCACGCCCGCGGGCCGGGATGCCTACGCGGCGGCGGCGGCGCGGCAGGCGCCCTGGGCGGCCGCACTCGCCCGCGGTCTCAACCCTGCGGCGCTCGAGGCCGCCCGCGCCCTCGTGCGGACCATCGGCGAGCGGGCCGGCGAACGCCGGAGCGGCGAACAATCGGGAGACCACGATGCTGATCGGTGAACTCGCTCTCGTCGCGGCAGCGGCCTTTGCCGGCGCCGCGCTGTATGTCGGCTTCGTGGAGCATCCGGCCCGGCTCGTCCTCGACCCGGCCTCCCAATTGCAGCAATGGCGCCCGAGCTATCGCCGCGCGACCCGGATGCAGGGCGGCTTGGCGCTGGCCGCCACCGCCCTCGGCCTGCTCGCCTGGGCGCGTACCGGCGATCCGCGATGGGGGCTCGGGGCGGCGCTCGCGCTCGCCAACTGGCCCTACACTTTGCTTGCGATCATGCCGACCAACCGCGCCCTGCTCGCCGCATCAGCGACCGATCCGGTCGTGGCGCCGCTGATGCAGCGCTGGATCCGCCTGCACGCGGTCCGCAGCGGGCTCGGTCTAGCGGCGGTGGCGGCCTTCCTCTGGGCGCTGTGGTGATCGCGGCCGGTGCGGGACACGTTGTGCGTCCGTCCGCATCAGGCTATGACCGCTCCGTGACGGTGCCCCGGCAACGGGGTGAAAAGGGAATGCGGTGAGAGGTTTTCCAGAAGCCTCGATTCCGCGGCTGCCCCCGCAACTGTAAGCGGCGAGTTCCTGCCACGAGCCACCGGGTGATCCGGGAAGGCGGCAGGCACGATACCAGCCGCGAGCCAGGAGACCTGCCGTCCAGCGAAGTTTTGTTCTCGAACGCCGCCGGTGGGGCGGCCGGAGCCCGTGACCCGATGACGACTGCGACCCTTCAGACCCAGGCCGCCACCACCCGTTCGGCCGAAGGCGCCCGCGCGCTCCTCGTTGCCGCCTTCCTCGGCCTCGGTCTCGTCTTCGTGGCGGGCTTTGCTCCGGCGAGCGTCCTGCACAACGCGGCGCACGATTTCCGCCACGCGCAGAACTTCCCCTGCCACTGATCCGCGCATCCAGCGGCTTCAAGCAGTTCCATGATCATCCGGTTGCTGTCGGCGGCGCTCGTCGCCGGCTTCCTCGCGTCCGTCGTCGCGACGGGCCTGCAGCTCACGCTGACCTCCCCGCTGATCCTTCAGGCGGAGACCTATGAAGGCGAGGGCGCGCATGCCGCCCTCCCGCCCTCCCGCGATGAGACCTCCTTCGCCGCCCTGATCGTCCCGGCCCACGCCCATGCGCATGGCGAGGGCGGACACGATCACGGCAAGGCCGACGCGTGGCAGCCCGCGCCGGGCCTGCAGCGCATGGCCTTCACCGGTCTCGCCACGCTGGTCGGCGGCGTCGGCTACGCGCTGCTGCTCGCGGCGGTGATGCTGGCGCTGCGCCGCGAGCCGACCCCGCAGGGCGGACTCGTCGTCGGCATCGCCGGCTTCCTCGCGGTGGTCCTCGCCCCGGCCATCGGCCTGCCGCCGGAATTGCCCGGCATGGGCGCGGCGCCGCTCGTGCTGCGCCAGTCGTGGTGGCTGATGACGGTGGTGGCGACCGGGCTCGGCCTCTACCTGATCGCCGTGCGGCGGGTGCCGCTGACGATCCTCGGTGGCCTCGTCCTCATCGTCGCGCCGCATCTTGCGGGCGCGCCGCAATCGATCGACACCGTCTCTTCGCAGGTGCCGCCGGCCACGGCCGCTCAGTTCGCCGCGCGCGCGCTCGCCATCGGCTTCGTGTTCTGGGCGGTGATCGGGCTCGCCTATGGCTGGGCCTGGGGCCTGTTCGGCCGCGAGGCGGGTGCCCGTGCGAATGCCTGATCCCGATACCGCCATCCTGTCGGTCTGCACCACCTGCCGCGCGGCGGGCGATGTCTCCGAGCCGCGCGCCGGGGCCAAGCTGCTGGCCGCGCTGCTGGCGGAGGCCGGGCGCGCGCCCGTGCCGGGCCTGACGATCGAGGGTGCCGAGTGCCTCTCGGTCTGCAAGCGGCCCTGCACCGTCGCGGTCGTCTCGCCCGACCGCTGGACCTACGTCTACGGCGACTTCGACGCGCTCGAAGATCCCGACACCTCCGCCCGCACCATCCTGGCGGGTCTGCGTCGCTACCTCGAGACCCCCGACGGCGTCGTGCCCTGGCGCGAACGGCCGGAGGCGTTTCGCAAGGGCGTCGTCGCCCGCATCCCGCCGCTCAAGGCGGCCCGAGGGGAGACCCCATCATGAGCCTCGTCGAAAAAATCCCCTGCACCATCGTCACCGGCTTCCTCGGAGCCGGCAAGACGACGCTCGTGCGCCACACCGTCGAGAACGCCCGCGGGCGCCGCCTCGCCATCATCGTCAACGAGTTCGGCGATCTCGGCTTCGACGGCTCGTTCCTCGCTGCCTGCGGCATCGAGGGCTGCAACGAGGATTCGGTGGTGGAGCTGCCCAACGGATGCATCTGCTGCACCGTGGCCGACGATTTCGTGCCGGCGCTGACCAAGCTGCTCGACCGGCCCGAGCCGCCGGAGCACATCCTGATCGAGACCTCCGGCCTCGCCCTGCCCAAGCCCCTAGTCCAGGCGTTCCAGTGGCCGGCGATCCGCTCGCGGGTCACCGTGGACGGCGTCGTCGCGGTGGTGGACGGCCCGGCGGTCGCCGCGGGGATGTTCGCCGAGGACCCCGACGCCCTCGCCAACCAGCGCGCGGCGGACCAGTCGGTCGATCACGACAATCCGCTGGAGGAAGTGTTCGAGGACCAGATCCTCTGCGCCGACCTCGTGGTGCTCAACAAGGCCGACCTGCTCGACGCGGCGGGCCGCGACAAGGTCCGCGCCGATATCCAGGCGCACCTGCCGCGCGCGGTCGAGATCGTCGAGACCGAGCACGGCCGGCTCGACCCGCGTGTGCTGCTCGGGATCGCCGCGGCGGCCGAGGACGACCTCGACGCCCGCCCCTCGCATCACGGCGAGGGCGAAGACCACGACCACGACGATTTCGAATCGGTCGCGATCCCCGTCGGCATCGCCGGCAGCCCGGAAGATCTGTCCGCCCGCGTCGAGAAGGCGGCCGAGACCGAGGGCGTGCTGCGGATCAAGGGCTTTGCCGAGGTGAAGGGCAAGCCGATGCGCCTCGTGGTGCAGGGCGTCGGCCGGCGCGTCGCCTCCCATTACGACCGCCCGTGGAAGGGTTCGGAGCCGCGTGACGGACGCCTCGTCGTCATCGGCCTCAAAGGCTTCGATCAGGACGCGGTCGCCGCCGCCCTGCGCGGATGAACCGGGGCGAGGCCGCAGGCCGGCGGCCGCGCGGGCTCTGGCTCGCGGTCCCCGTCCTCGCCCTGCTCGCCGGTTGTTCCGACAGCGGGCGCGAGGCGGACGGGGCGATGCGGATGGCCCAAGCCCCTGCGCCCGCGCCCTTCGTCTCCGCCGCGCGTGACGGAAGCACGGCCAAGCTCGCCTATCGCCACGATCTCACCGTCGGCCTCGGGCCGGACCGGGTGGCGCCGCACTTCGCCGCCGCCCGCGACCGCTGTCTCAACGAAGCTGCGACCTGCACGCTGCTGAATTCCTCGATCCGGGACGGCAACGGCGCGAGCCCGCCGCAGGCGCAGATCGAGGTGCGGCTGCCGCACGCCGCGGTCGCTCCTTACGTCGCCTTCGTCACCGGTCCGCTGCCGGGCGAGGCGGCGGGCGACGTCGTGCTGATCGAGCAGGCGACCCGCGCCGAGGATCTGACGGCCTCGATTGCCGATACCGGCCGGCGCCTCGCCCAGCTCAACGATTACCGCACCCGCCTGACCGCGCTCGCCGAGAAGCCGGACAACCGGGCCGAGGATCTGATCAAGATCGCGGGCGAGCTGGCGCAGGTTCAGAGCCAGATCGAGGAGGCGGAGGGGACGCGCCGCGGGCTCGACGAGCGCGTGGACACCGAGATCGTCACGGTGGACTTCCGCACCAGCCGGGCGCGGGCCGGCGCCTTCGCTCCGGTGCAGGAGGTCTGGGCCCGCAGCGGACCGATCCTCGGCGAGAGCGCGGCCTCGGCCCTCCGCTTCACCGTCGCGAGCCTGCCCTGGCTGCCGATTGTTCTTTTTGCCGCCTTGCTCCTCCGGCTGGTCTGGCGCATCCGGCGCAAGCGGGCCCATCCGGCGCGCGTCCCGTTGGAGCCGTGAGGGCGCCCGCGCCATGCACCTGATCCGCCTCGATACGGTCTCCCTCGACGAGGGCGAGGCGGCGGTCGATCTCGGCCAGAGCCCGGGCGAGATCGTCTTCCTGTCGTTCACCGATACCGACCTCGCGGCCGTCGCGCGCGCCCATGCGGCCGAGCCCGGCCTGCCCACGCTGCGGCTCGCCAAGATGGCGCAGCTGCGCCACCCGATGTCGGTCGATCTCTACGTCGATGCGGTGATCGCCCGCGCCAAGGTCTGCGTGATCCGCTGCCTCGGCGGGCTCGACTATTGGCGCTACGGCATCGAGCGGGCTGCCGCGGCGGCACGGGCGCAGGGGGTCAAACTTGCGGTTTTGCCCGGCGACGACCGGCCGGACCCGCGCCTCGACGCCTTCTCGACCGTGCCGCCCGAGACCTGCATCCGCCTCGACGCCTATTTTCGCGCGGGTGGCCCGGAGAACCTGAAGAACCTGCTGCGCAGCCTCGCGGCGGAGGCCGGCGCCGTCTTGGAGCCCGAGCCGCCGAAGGCATTGCCGCGCGGCTTCGCGTGGTGCCCCGGCTGCGGGCCCGTCGCGCTCGAGACGGCGATGCGGGCCGCCGGGCCGGGGCCGCTGGCGCTGCTGCTGGTCTACCGCTCGGCGGTGCTCTCCGGCGAGACGGCGCCGGCCCTGCAGCTGGCCGCCGCGCTGACTGAGCGCGGCATCGGCAGCGTCACGCTCGCGGTGTCGAGCCTGAAGGACCCGGAGGCCGTGGCGAGCTTGCGCGCGGCGTTGGCCCTGCGCCGGCCGGACATCGTGCTGGCCGCTACCGCCTTCTCCGCCCGCGACGATGCCGGCTTCGTGCTCGACGCCGCCGATTGCCCGGTGATCCAGGCCTATACGATCGGCGCGCCCCGCGACGCCTGGGCCGCCTCGGGTCGGGGCATGAACGCGTCCGACCTCGCCATGCAGGTGGCTTTGCCGGAATTCGACGGGCGGCTCTCGGGCTTCCCGATCTCGTTCAAGGAGGAGGCCGCGGCGGTCGAGGGCTTTTCGGAGCGCCGCGCCGTGCCCGATCCCACGGGCATCGCCGAGCTCGCCGAGCGCGCCGCGGCGTGGGTCCGCCTGCGTCGAACGCCGCGCGAACAACGCCGGCTGGCGATGGTGCTCTCCGATTACCCCGCCCGCGGCGGCCGCGCCGGCTACGCGGTCGGCCTCGATACGCCGGAAAGCGCCCGCGCCATCGCGGCCGACCTCGCCGCAGCGGGCTTTGCCGCGGGCGAGTTGCCTGACGCGGGCGCGCTGATGGCGTCGCTGACGGAGGGCGAGCCGAGCTTTTCGGTATCGCTGACCGATTACGCGGCGTGGTTCGGGGGGCTGCCGGAGGAGCGCCGGACGGAGCTGACGGAGCGCTGGGGCGCACCGGAGGACGACCCGCTCTGCCGGGACGGGGCGTTCCGGTTCCGGATGGTCTGCGCGGCGCAAAACCCTCCCCCCTCTGCGGGGGAGGGTGCCTGCGAAGCAGGCGGGAGAGGGGCCAGCTCAGGTCTTTCTGGAACGGGCGCTCCCCTCACCCGACCCCCTTCGGGGGCCACCCTCTCCCGCAGAGGGGAGAGGGATGAGAGTCTCACCCTCTTCCTTCAGCCTGATCGCGGCCGCGCCGCCGATCGCAAGGCCGGCTACCATGACCCCGACGAGCCGCCGACCCACGCCTATCTCGCCTTCTACCTGGGCGTTCGGAGGGCCTTCGTCGCGCTGATCCATCTCGGCACCCACGGCACCACCGAGTGGCTGCCCGGCAAGGCGGTGGCGCTGTCGCCGGATTGCTGGCCGGCTTTGGCCGTCGGGGCGCTGCCGGTGGTCTATCCGTTCATCGTCGACGATCCCGGCGAGGCCGCGCCGCTCAAGCGCCGGCTCGGCGGGATCGCGCTCGGCCACCTCACCCCCACCGTCGAGGCGGCCGGGCTCACCCCCGAGGCCGCGGCGCTGCGCGAACTGGTCGAGGAATACTCCGCCGCGAGCGTGCTCGATCCGCGCCGGGCCGGGCTGATCGCCACGGCGATCCTCGACGAGGCGGCCTCGGCCGGCCTGCTCGAAGGCGCGGGCGTCGATGGCGACACGCCGATGGCCGACGCGCTGACCGCGCTCGACGCGCATCTGTGCGATCTGGGCGAGACCCCTTTTCGCGATGGCCTGCACGTGTTCGGCCGTGCACCCGCCGATGCCTCGGAGGCGGTCCAGTCGAGCGCGGAGGCGGAGCGCGCTGCCCTAGCCGCCGCCCTCGACGGCTGCTTCGTCGCTCCGGGCCCCGCCGGCTCGCCCTCGCGCGGGCGCCAGGACGTGATGCCGACCGGCCGCAACCTGACGACGCTCGATCCGCGCGCCCTGCCGACCCGCGCCGCGACCATGCTCGGCGCCAAGGCGGCGGACGCGGTGGTGCTTCGCTACCTTCAGGACGAGGGCGAGTACCCGGCCCGCATCGTCATGGATCTCTGGGCCTCGCCGACGCTGCGCACCGGCGGCGAGGACGTGGCGCATGCGCTGGCCCTGATGGGTGTGCGCCCGGTCTGGGACCATGCCTCGACCCGTGTCACCGGCTTCGAAGTGCTGCCGCTGGCCCTTCTCGACCGGCCGCGCATCGACGTGACCTGCCGCGTCTCCGGCGCGTTCCGCGACACCTTTCCCGAGACCCTGGCGCTGCTCGACCGCGCGGCCCGCGCCGTCGCCGCCCGCGAGGAGGAGGACGAGGAAAACCCGCTCGCCGCCGCCCGGCGCCGGGGCGAGTCCGCCGCCCGCATCTACGGCGCGGCCCCCGGCCGCTACGGCGCGGGCGCGGCCGAGACCGCGCTCGACGGCGCGTGGGAGGCGCGCGCCGATCTCGGCACCGCGTATCTTGCTGCCACCACCCACGCCTACGGCGACGCGGAAGGCGCGGATGCGGATTTCGCCGCCCGCGTCGCGGCGGCGGACGCCTATGTCCACGCCTTCGACGTCGCCGAGCGCGACCTGCTCGACGGCGATGCAGCCGCCGACGCCATGGGCGGGTTCTTTGCCGCCGCCGCGTCCGAGGGGAGGGCGCCCGCGCTCTACAGCCTCGATGTCTCGAATCCGGAGGCGCCGCGCACCCGCACCGCCCGCGAGGACGTCGCCCGGCTGATCCGCGGCCGGCTCGGCCATCCGCGCTGGATCGCGGCGCAGCTCCGCCACGGCTACCGCGGCGCGCAGGAATTCGCACAGGGCATCGACGCGGTGTTCGTGCTCGCCGCCGCCACCGATGCGGTGTCGAGCCAGGATCTCGATCGGCTCTACGGCGCCTGGATCGCCGACCCGGAAACCTTCGACGCCTTGAAGGCGGCGAACCCCGAGGCGACCCGCGCCATCCTCGAGCGCTTCGACGAGTTGCGCGCCCGCGGCCTGTGGCAGAGCCGGCGCAACGCCGCCCCGGCCGACGCTTTGCTGGCCGCCGAATGAGCGCCCGCCGCACCCTGCCCGAAGGCGCCCGCCGCGGCTGGTGCCCCTCGCTCGCCCGGCCGATGCCGACCGGCGACGGGCTGCTCGCCCGCATCCACCCGCCGCTCGGGCGCCTGACGCCGGCGCAGTTACGCGCGGTGGCGGACGGCGCGCGGGCCTACGGCAACGGCCATATCGACGTGACCGCCCGCGGCAACCTCCAGATCCGCGGCGTCAGCGAGGCGAGCGCCGCGCCGCTTGCCTGCGCCCTCGCGCAAGCCGGCCTCGGCGACACCCGCGACGACGGCGGCCCGCAGCGCCTGACGCTGACGGCGCCGCTCGCCGGCCTCGATCCCACGGAACAGATCGACGTGCCGTCGCTCGCCCGCGCGGTGGAGGCGGCGGGGCTCGCGGTGCCGGGCCTGCCACCCAAGACGCTGGTGGCGATCGACGGCGGCGGCGCCCACGGCCTCGGCACGGTCGAGGCCGATTTCTTCCTGTTCGCCGAGGGGCAGGGGCAGGTCGCCTTCGGCCTCGCGACCGAAACCGGTCCCCTGCGCTGCGGCGTGCTGCCCGAGCGCCAGGCGGCGGGCGCCATCGGCCTTGCGCTCGCGGCCTTCGCCGAGATCGGTGGGCGCCGGATGCGCGACCTCGACGCCCATGGCCGGGCCGTGATCGCGGCGGTGGCCGGCTTCTTCCCGTTCGAGCCGACGCCGCTCGCGCCGGCTCCGGCTCCGGCCGCGCCGGGGCTCGCCGTCCTGACCGCGGACAGAGCGGCGCTCCTCGTCCAGGCGCCGTTCGGCCGCTGCACCGCGGATCGGCTGGAACAGGTCGCCGCGCTGGCCGGGGCGCAGGACGTGCGGCTGAGCGCGGAGCGCGGCCTCGCCCTCGTCGTTCCCGCAAGCCGCTCCGCCGTCCTCCAGGCCGAATTGGCGCGGGCCGGCTTCATCGTGGCGCCGGACGATCCGCGCCGGGCGGTCGCCGCCTGCCCCGGTGCGCCGGCCTGCCGCTCCGGCACGACCCCGGTGCCCGACCACGCCGCCCGGCTGGCGCAGGCGCTGGCGCCGCTGGCCGGCCTCACCGCTCATGTCTCGGGCTGCGCCAAGGGCTGCGCCCATCCGGGCCCCGCCGATCTGACCCTGGTGGGCCGCGACGGCGCCTACGATGTGGTGCTCGCCGGGCCCCCCTCTGGCGAGCCGGCAACGCGTCTCGCTTTCGAGGTGGCGCTGGACCGGATAAGGAAGGCCGCAGCCGCCGGGCTTCCGGCGCTGGACCCCGTGTTTCAAGACGACGTGCCAGGATAACGTGCGATGAGTGCCCGCCACGACTACATCCGCGACGGCGGCGCGATCTACGCGCGCTCCTTCGCGATGATCCGCGCCGAATCCGATCTCGCCCGCTGGTCCGGCGCGGCCGAGCGCGTGGTGGTGCGGATGATCCATGCCTGCGGCATGACCGACCTGCCGCGCGACGTGGAGATGTCGGACGATTTCGCCGCGGCCGGCGAGGCGGCCTTGAAGGCCGGCGCGCCGATCCTCTGCGACGTGCGCATGGTCGCCGACGGCGTGACCCGCACCCGGCTGCCGGTGAAGAACGAGGTGATCTGCACGCTCGGCGATCCGCGCGTGCCGGGGCTGGCGGCCGAGATGGGCACCACCCGTTCGGCCGCGGCGATGGAGCTGTGGCGCGAGAAGCTACCCGGCAGCGTCGTCGCCGTCGGCAATGCGCCGACCGCCCTGTTCCGCCTCCTCGAACTGCTGGATGAGGGCGTCGCGCCCCCGGCGGCGGTGATCGGCATTCCCGTCGGCTTCGTCGGCGCGGCGGAATCCAAGGAGGCGCTGGCGCGGGACGGGCGCGTGCCCTTCGTCGTGGTCCATGGCCGCCGCGGCGGCAGCGCGATGACGGCGGCTGCCGTCAACGCGCTCGCGAACGAGATCGAGTGATGGAGGGGAGCGTGCGCATCGACGCGCCGGCCGAGACCACGGACGGCGCGGGCGAGACCCCCGCCGCGGCCAAAACCGGTACGCTCTACGGCGTCGGCATGGGGCCGGGCGATCCGGATTTCCTCACCGTGAAGGCGATGCGGGTGCTGGAGCACGCCCCCGTGCTCGTCCACTTCTGCAAGCGGGGCAAGCGCGGCAACGCCCGCACCATCGCCGACGCGGTGATGATCGATCCGACCCGCGAGTTTCCGCTGGCCTATCCCTACACCACCGAGCTTCACCCCGATCACCCAGAATACGTCGCGGCGTTGGCCGGCTTCTACGACGAGGCGGCGGGACGGCTCGCCGACCATCTCGGTGCCGGCCGCGACGTGGCGATCCTGTCGGAGGGCGATCCCTTCTTCTACGGCTCGTTCATGCATCTGTGGCGCCGCTTGAAGGACCGCTTCCCCGTTGAGGTGATCCCCGGCGTCACCGGCATGTCCGGCTGCTGGACCCGCGCCGGCACGCCGATCACCTGGGGCGACGACGTGCTCACCATCCTGCCGGCGACGCTGCCGCGCGAGGCGCTGGTGGAGCGGCTGAAGGGCACGGATGCGGCCGTCATCATGAAGCTCGGCCGACACCTGCCGAAGGTGCGCGGCGTGCTGGCCGAGACCGGCTTTCTGGCGCGCGCGGTCTATGTCGAGCGCGGCACCATGGCCGGCGAGCGGGTGGTGCCACTGGCCGAGAAGGAGGACGACGTCGCGCCCTACTTCTCCATGGTGCTGGTGCCCGGCGAGGGCCGGCGCCCGTGAGCGCGTCAGGGAGCGTGACGATCATCGGCCTCGGGCCGGGTGATCCGCGCCTGCTCACCGAATCGGCGCGCGACGCCCTCGACCGGGCGCAGGATCTGATCGGTTACATCCCCTACGTCGCCCGCGTGCCGGAGCGCGAGGGACTGACCCGTCACGCCAGCGACAACCGCGTCGAAGTGGACCGCGCCCGGCATGCCCTGGAACTCGCCGTGGCCGGCCGGCATGTCGCGGTGGTGTCGGGCGGCGACCCCGGCGTGTTCGCCATGGCGGCCGCCGTGTTCGAGGCGGTCGAGCAAGGCCCCGCGTACTGGCGCAACCTCGACATCCGGGTCGAGCCCGGCATCACCGCGATGCTCGCCGCCGCCGCCCGCCTTGGCGCACCGCTCGGCGGCGATTTCTGCGCGATTTCGCTGTCGGATAACCTCAAGCCCTGGGACGTCGTGACCGCCCGGCTGGAGGCGGTGCTGCGGACAGGATTCAGCGTCGCCCTCTACAATCCGATTTCCTCCGCGCGGCCCTGGCAACTCGGCAGGGCGCTGACGCTCGCCGCCGAGATCCTGCCTGTCACGACGCCGGTCATCTTCGCCCGCGCCGTGACCCGGCCGGACGAAGCGTTGCGGGTGCTGACCCTGGATGAGGCCCGCACCGCGCCGGCCGATATGGCGACCATGATCATCATCGGCGCCGCCACGACGCGGCTGATCGAGCGGGAGGGGCGTCTGCCCTTCGTCTACACGCCGCGGAGCGTCACGCTCTGACGCGGACACCTCCGCAGCGTACTCCTACAATCGAAGGATGTGCCGTTCCGAGGTTCAGGTCCCAGAATCCGGCGCTCTCCAAGCTTTAGAAGACGTTGAAGAACCACAGCAGAAGAATGATCGGCAGCGGAATGCCGATCAACCAGAGAAGTCCACCTTTGAGCATCGTGCTGTCTCCCGTGTGATGGAGGCGGTGACGCGCACTCCTTAGCTTATCTACCAATGAGGCTCGGTTGGCGTTCCTGATCTATGGAAAAATTCATAATCGGGCGGGTTTGCAACGACAGGCAATCGCAAGCCGCGGGTTCAGCTTTTCGGACCAAATTCCTCTGATGCGGCTTAGATAGGAATTTATGGATTGACACCGCGACGCTCCTCGTGTAGGTAAAGGGCACGCTCAAGAAGTGTGGATGGAGACACCGCGATGCCGGACCCCTCCGAGCCACGCGGCGAGCCCGAGCCGGGCGCCCCTTCGAAGCCAAGTGCCAAGAAAGCCCGCAAGCGTGTCCCGGATGCCCGGCAGCTGCGGGCGCAGTTGCGCACGCATATCGAACGGCAGATCGCTCGCTTCGATGCCGCGCTCGATACCGCGGCACCACCGGCCGGGCTGGATTCCGCGAAAGTGCTGCGCGATCTCGGCGGCCTGAAGACCATGCTCGACGACATGAAAGCGGCCGACCGGGCCGCGCGGAAGGGAGGGACGGATGGTGCAGCCAGCCGACCAACCCTGCACGCCGCCGACCTCGTGGCGATGCGCTCGGATATCGCGCGCCGCTATGCTGCATTCGCGGCGGCGGAGCCGGACGACGGCGTTCTTGACCCGTCTCTCGCCGGACCATCTGCGCCTGCTTGAGGCCGACTGGCTTCACCTCGCGCGGCACGACCAGCTTCCGCCCCCGGGAAACTGGACGACCTGGGCCGTGATCGGGGGACGCGGCTCCGGAAAAACCCGGACCGGCGCCGAATGGGTGCGCGGCCTCGCCCATGGCGACCCGGTGTTCACGCCGGAGCCGGTGGAGCGGATCGCCCTCGTCGGCGAGACCTTCGCCGATGTGCGCGACGTGATGATCGAGGGGCCGTCCGGGCTTCTCGCCCTGCCGCGTCTCGGCGGTGCGCCGCCGGTCTGGCAACCGTCGCGGCGGCGGGTGGTGTTCGGCAACGGCGCGGTGGCGCTCGCCTTCTCCGCCGAGGAGCCGGATTCCCTGCGCGGCCCGCAATTCGGTGCCGTGTGGTCCGACGAGGTCGCCAAGTGGCGCGAGGCCGAGGCCACCTACGACATGATCCAGTTCGGTCTGCGGCTCGGAACGCATCCGCGCGGTCTCGTCACCACGACGCCGCGTCCGGTGCCGCTGATCCGACGGCTGCTTGCCGACCCGCGCACGGTGGTGACGCGCTCGCGCACCGCCGACAATGCTCAGAACCTCGCGCCGAGCTTTTTGGAGGAGGTGGTCGGCCGCTACGCCGGCACCCGGCTCGGGCGGCAGGAACTCGATGGCGAGTTGATCGAGGACCGGCCGGATGCGCTCTGGACCCGTGATGCCATCGAGCGGGCGCGCGTCTCCGAGGCGCCGCCGCTGCAACGCATCGCCGTCGCCATCGATCCGCCGGCCTCCTCCCGTGTCGGAGCCGATGCCTGCGGCATCGTCGCGGCCGGGCTCGCGGCCGACGGAACCGCATACGTGCTGGCCGATGCAACTTTGGAACAGGCTGCACCCGCCGTCTGGGCGCGAGCCGCACTGGCCCTGTACCACCGCCTGGCGGCCGACGCGCTGGTAGCCGAGGTCAACCAGGGTGGCGAGATGGTTGTCGCGGTGTTGGCGGAAGCCGACCCGAGCGTGCCTGTTGCGACGGTGCGAGCGACGCGGGGCAAGCTGCTGCGGGCCGAGCCGGTCTCGCTGCTCTACGCCCAGGGGCGCATCCGCCATGTCGGGCCATTACCGGCGCTGGAGGACGAGATGTGCGCCTTCGGTCCCGGCGGTCTGCCCGGTGGCGGTTCGCCGGATCGGCTCGATGCGCTGGTCTGGGCGCTCACGCACCTGATGCTCGCGCCGTCCGTCGAGCCGCGTATCCGCTGGCTCTGACGGCGCAGTTAATTTCACGTGAAACATTGCAAGCGGGAGGCGTGCCATGCCTGGATTCATCGCGCGGCTCGCGAGGGCGGCGGGGCTCGTCCCCGAGACGAAAGCAAGCGCGGCTTTTGCGCTTTACGGCGAGGGACGAGCGGTCTGGACCGCGCGCGACTACACGGCTTTGGCCCGCGAGGGATTCCAGCGCAACGCTGTCGTCCACCGCTCGGTCCGGCTCGTCGCCGAAGCCGCGGCCTCTCTGCCGCTGACGCTAGCCGGCGCCGAGGATGCCCATCCCTTGCTGGGATTGCTCGCCCGGCCGAATCCGCGCGAAGGCGGGATGCGCTTCCTCGACGGGATCTACGGGCACCTCCTCGTGTCCGGCAATGCTTACATCGAAGCGGTCGAGATCGATGGCCGGCCCCGAGAACTGTTCTCCCTGCGTCCCGACCGGATGCAGGTCGTGGCCGGCGCCGACGGCTGGCCCGCGGCTTACGAGTACGCCGTTGGGGGGCGCCGACTCCGCTACCAGCAGACCGGCGCCGTGCCGCCGATCCTGCACCTGACGCTGTTCAACCCGCTCGACGACCATTACGGCCTCTCGCCGATGGAGGCGGCGGCGGTCCCGCTCGACATTCACAACGCGGCTGGCGCCTGGAACAAGGCCCTGCTCGACAACGCCGCCCGCCCCTCCGGCGCCCTGGTCTTCGCGCCCTCGACCGGCGCCGCCTTGAGTGACACGCAGTTCACGCGGCTCAAGGCCGAGCTGGAGACAAGCTACCAGGGCAGCGCCAATGCCGGCCGGCCGCTGCTGCTCGATGGCGGACTCGATTGGCGGCCGCTCTCGCTCTCACCGAAGGAGATGGACTTCGTCGAGGCGAAGGCAGCCGCGGCTCGCGAGATCGCGCTCGCCTTCGGCGTGCCGCCGCTCTTGCTCGGCCTTCCCGGTGACAACACCCACGCGAACTACGCCGAGGCCAACCGTGCCTTCTACCGCCAGACGGTGATCCCGCTGGTGCGCCGCACCGCCGATTCGCTCGCGCGCTGGCTGGAGCCCGCCTTCGGCCCCGCTCGGTTGGAGCCGGATCTCGACGCCGTCGAGGCCCTGGCGACCGAGCGCGAGTCGCTCTGGCGCCGGGTCCAGGGCGCGGACTTCCTGTCGGTCGCCGAGAAGCGCGAGGCCGTCGGCTACCCTCCCCAAAGTCCGGGGCAAGGCACGGGCTCTCCGGCCTGAGGCCCCGGCGGGTTTCGCGCAGAGCCCGCTCTTCACTCCTCTTGTCGAGGTCTTGTCATGGATGGCCATTTCACCGGCTACGCCAGCCTGTTCGGCGTGCCCGATCTCGGCCGCGACACCGTCGCGCCGGGGGCGTTTGCCGCGAGCCTCGCCCGGCGGGGCGCGCGCGGGGTGCGGATGCTGTGGCAGCACGATCCAGCCGAGCCGATCGGCTCCTGGCTCTCCCTCAAGGAGGATGGCCGGGGCCTGCGCGTCGCAGGCCGGCTCAACCTCGCGGTTCAGCGCGCCCGCGAGATCGACGCGCTGATGCGCGAGGGCGCCCTCGATGGGCTCTCCATCGGCTTTCGCGTCGTGCGGGCTTCGCCTGAGCGCGGCGGGCGTCGGCTGATCGCCGTCGATCTCTGGGAGGTCTCGCTGGTGACCTTCCCGCTGCAGCCCGACGCGCGGGTGATCCGCGCCGCAGCACCCCGCCCCTTGGTCCGGCCGCGCCTGCGCCTGGCGGCCCCGCCGCTCGCGGCGCGCGCCTGAGCTTTTCTGTCTTCCTTCACCAACGAGGATGCCATGACCGAGATGCGTTTCGAGACCAAGGCCCCCACCGGCCTGCCCGAGAACAAGGCGGCGACCTTTGGCACCGAAGCGGTGCTCGACGAGTTCGCCCGCGCCTTCGAGGCGTTCAAGGAGGCCAACGACGTCCGCCTCTCCGAGATCGAGACCCGGCTCACCGCGGATGTGGTGACCGAGGAGAAGCTCATCCGCATCGACGCCGCCCTCGATCAGGCGAAGAACCGCCTTGATCGGATCAGCCTCGACCGTGCCCGGCCGCCGCTCGGCGGGACGGAGCCGGCGCGCGACGCCTCCGCCACCGAGCACAAGGCGGCATTCGACCTCTATGTTCGAGCCGGCGAGAGCGCCGGCCTCAAGCGGCTGGAGGAGAAGGCACTTTCCGCCGGCTCCGGGCCGGATGGCGGCTACCTCGTGCCGCCGACGATCGAGCGCGAGGTGCTGCGTCGGCTCGCCGAAATCTCGCCGATCCGCGCGATCGCCACGGTGCGGACCGTCTCCGGCGGCCAGTACAAGCGCGCGGTCTCGGTCAACGGTCCCGCCGCCGGCTGGGTCGCCGAGACCGCGCTCCGGCCGCAGACCGACACGCCGAACCTGTCCGAGCTGAGCTTTCCGGCGATGGAGCTCTACGCCATGCCGGCAGCGACCCAGACGCTGCTCGACGACGCGGTGCTCGATATCGATGCGTGGCTCGCCGAGGAGGTAGAGGCGGCCTTCGCCGAGCAGGAGAGCGTCGCCTTCGTCACCGGCAATGGCGTCGGTCGGCCGAAGGGCTTTCTCAGCTACGACACCGTGGCCAACGCCAACTGGGCTTCGGGCAGGCTCGGCTTCATCGCGACGGGGGCGGCCGGCGCCTTCCCCGCGAGCAACCCGAGCGACGTACTGTTCGATCTGATCTACGCGCTGCGTGCCGGCTATCGCCAGGGTGCGAGCTTCGTGATGAACCGGCGGGTGCAGAGCGCGATCCGCAAGTTCAAGGACGCGGACGGCAACTACCTCTGGCAGCCGCCGCTTGCCGCCGACCGGGCCGCGACGCTGATGGGCTTTCCGCTGGTCGAAGCCGAGGCGATGCCCGACATCGCCGCTGGCAGCCACGCCATCGCCTTCGGCGACTTCAAGCGCGGCTACCTCGTCGTGGACCGCGTCGGCCTGCGGACGCTGCGCGATCCCTACTCCGCCAAGCCCTACGTGCTGTTCTACACCACCAAGCGCGTCGGCGGCGGGGTGCAGGACTTCGCCGCGATCAAGCTGCTCCGGTTCGCCTGATCGCTTTCAGTACATCCGCCGCCGGCCGGGCCGGGCCATCCACTCGGTGCGCCCGGCCTGCGCCGCCGCCATGTCGGCGGTCATCGCTTCCATCTCGGCGGTACGCGAGGAAATCCAGCTCGCGTGCTCGCCGGTGGGGGTGACGGCTGTGAAGCCGCCGCAGGCGGTGCGGGCGCGCCGGTCCTGGCGCATGGCGCCGCTCGACCAGCTCACGACGCCGACCATCTGGCCGCCGCGCAGGATCGGGCCGCCGGAATCACCCAGGCACGCGCCCGCACCGGCGGTTTCGGCCATGCGCCGCGAGTCGGTCACGACCGTCACGCGGTTGGCGACCTGCAACGAGCCGATCGACACGAGATGCGCCGTGCGCAGCGTCCGCGCGGTATTGCGGCGGTTCTCGGCGAGCACGCCGAAGCCGGCGATATCGACGTTGTCGCCCGTGGTGATCGAACCGCCGCGGGGATCGAGTGGGCGGAAGCCGGCGCCGACCGGCTGCTCCAGCTTGATCAGGGCGAGGTCGATGCCGGGCTGCTCCTCCGGCGTCGTGCCGGGGACGAATTCGGGATGCATCGAGACCGCGACCGCCCGCAGGCGGCGCTGGCGGAAATTTGGATCGACCACGACGACGTTGTAGCCGGCCTTGTGCATCACGCAGTGGGCCGCCGTCAGCACGATGTCCTGGGCGATCAGGGTGCCCGAGCAGATCTCGCCCTGCGTGCTCTCGATGCGCACCACCGAGGCACGAAGCCCGCCGGGATCACGGGAGGTGCGGCCCTCGACCACCGCTTGCGCCGAGAGGGGGACGAGACCCAGCAAGGCACCGAGCACGCACGCGCGAAGAGGGCTCGCAACCATCTTTTTTGTTCTCCCAGGGCCCAGGCGCGGTGCGCCGGATTCCATGAATGAATCCCGGACCGGTTGAAGCGTATCCGAAGGCAATTCGGCGGCCAAGGTCCGGTTCCTCATGGGCCGCGGCGCGCGGATCACGATCGGTCAAGGACGTCACCAGCGCGCGGAGGCGCCCCAGCTGGACAGCGTCCGGTCGATCCAGTCCCGTTGCGGCCCGAGCAGGATGCCTTGGGTCAGGCCGCCGCAGGCATCCTTCACCCATGCGGCGACCGCGACCACCGCCGCGCCCTCAAGGATCGGCCCGCCGGAATCGCCCTGGCAGCCGCCCGCTCCCGGTGCCTTCAGCCAAACCAGGATGCGGCTCGGGCCGTAGGGCTCGACGACATTGAGCGCCGCGCCGCGATAGCAGCCGATCGAGCGCCGGTCGCCGCCCCGCGCGGCTCCGTAGCCTGCGAGCGTCAGGCTCTGGCCGGCCCGCGGCATCGCGGCGCTCAACGCGGCCGGCACGAACCGAGCCGGCAGGGGCTCGCGGGTGCGCAGCAGCGCGAGGTCGATGGAGCGGGTGCGCCCGCGGATGGCATCGCCGTCATAGGCCGGATGCAAGCTGCGTGCGGCCGTCTCGGCCAGCACCGGGCGGCCTGTTTCGTCGCGGTAATGGACGCGGTTCTCGCCCACGCCCGCCACGCAATGGCCGGCGGTGAGCACCGCGTCCGGCGCGACGACGATCCCTGAACAGACCCCGCCGCCGGAGGTCAGCACCATCACCGCCGAGGCCGCGCCCGGCACCTCCGCGCCCTCCCGGCCGCCGACGATGGCGGTCGCCGGCGTGGCCGCGAGCAGGAGCGTGAGGGCCGCCGCCCCGAGGCCAAGGCCTGCACCGCGCGGAAGAGATAGGTTCGGCGAGCGCATCGATTGCGAAAACGCTTTCAGGAGAGGCTGGTATGACCCCGATACGCGTCGAGGAGATCGGCGTCGAGCCGGTGAGCGTGGCCGAGATGCGCGGCTATCTCCGGCTGTCCTCCGACGAGACTGCCGAGGACGCCTTGATCGCCCGCCTGATCCCGGCGGCGCGGGCGGCGGTCGAGGCGACCGCGCGTCGGCTGCTGCGGCCCACCCGCTTCCGGATGGTGCTGGCAGCCTGGCCCCGGCTCGGGCTGATGCCGCTGCCGCTGAGCCCGCTCGTTGCGGTGCTCCGCACCGGCCTGGTCGATGGGCGCGGCGCCCTCACCGAGATCGAGCCGGGGCCGATCAGGATTGGCCCCGACCCGTGGGAGGCGCCCTGCCTCCTGTTCGGGCCGGACCTGCCGCCGCTCGGCACGGCCTCGGCGCTGGTCGAGATCAGCGCCGGCTGCGGCGGCGAGGGGCCGCCGGTCCCCGAGCCGCTGGTTCAGGCCCTGCGTCTGACGATCGCCGACTGGTTCGAGAACCGGGGCGATGCGGGCGGCGATGGCGTGCCCCGCCCGCTCCCGCCCGAGGCGGCGGGGCTCGCCGCCGCCTGCCGCCGGATGCGGCTCTGATCCTGATCTACGGAGACCGACCATGACACACAGGCCGCTCGGCGCGCGGCGGCGTCGCCTCGTGCTCGAAGTCCCGGTGGACGAGCCCGACGGGTTCGGCGGCCGGCTCCGCCGCTACGTTGCCGGACCCGTGCTGTGGGGCTCGCTGGAATCGCTCGGCAGCGCCGCCGCGCCCCGTGGCGGGCGCACCGACCGGCCCGGCCTCTACCGCGTCGGCCTGCGCTACCGCCCCGGCGTCACCCCGGCCATGCGCTTCGCCGACGGACCGCGCCGCTTCGCGATCCGCGCGGCCGACGACCCCGACGGGCGCCGCCGCGACCTCGTCTGCGAGGTGGAAGAGGTGATCGAGGAGGCTTCCCCGTGACGCGTTCGAGCCCGCTGCTGGCCCTGCGCGCCGGCCTTCTCGCTCACCTTGCCGCGGATACGCTGCTCGCTGCGCTGATGGGCGGCCGCCTGCGGCTCTACGACGAGCCGCCACGGGGCGCCGCCCCGGTCTATGCGCTGTTCGGACCGAGCGAGGTCAGCGACGATTCCGTCGATGGTGCGCAGCGCCACCGCCACGCCTTCGCGCTGACGGTCTTCGCCAAGCCGGGCTCGGCCCGCTCGGCCCTGGAGGTGGCCGAGCGGATCGCCGCCCGCCTCGACGAGGCCGACCTCGCCGTGAGCGGCCACGCCCTCGTCCTTCTGCGCCTCAAGAGCCTCGCCTGCCTGCGCGACGAGCGCACCGGTGAGGCGCGCGCGACCCTTTCCTTCGAGGCGGTGACCGAAGTCGCCCCCTGATTTTCCTCGAGAACGCCGGAGCCGCCAGCATGAGCGCACAGAGAGGCAGGGACCTCCTGGTCCGAGTCAGCAACGGGGCCGGCGGCTTCGTCGCGGTGGCGGGCCTGCGCGCCCGTCAACTCGCCTTCAACGCCGAGACAGTGGACGTCACCAACGCCGATTCCGCCGGGCGCTGGCGCGAGCTGCTGGCCGGCGCTGGTGTGCGCCGTGCCTTGGTTGCCGGGTCGGGCGTGTTCCGCGACGAGGCCTCCGATGCACGCCTGCGCCAGATGTTCTTCGATGGCGTGATCGGCCTGTTTCAGATCGTGGTGCCGGATTTCGGCACGATCGAGGGCCTGTTCCAGATCACGAGCCTTGAATATCGCGGCGAGCATGCGGGCGAGGTGACCTTCGACATGGCCCTCGATTCCGCCGGCCCCTTGAGCTTCGCGGGCGCATGACGATGGCCAACCGCCGACGCGGCGAGGTGCCGCTGACTTTAGGCCAGGAGCGCTACACGCTCTGCCTGACCCTCGGCGCGCTCGCCGAACTGGAAGACGCGCTCGGCGCGGGCGACCTCGCCGGCCTGGCCGAACGCTTTGCCGGCGGGCGGCTCGCCGCCCGCGACGTGATCGCGCTGCTCGGCGCGGCGCTCCGCGGCGGCGGCCACGCCCTCGACGACGAGGTGGTCTCTCGCCTTCCGCTCTCCGGCGGATTGGCGGCCGTGACCGCAGCGCTCGGTGAGGCGCTGGTCGCGGCCTTCGGCGAGGCGCCGCCCGCGGACCCTTGATCCCTGCGGGAAGCCACGCGCCGGAGACGCCCGTCTCCGCCTTCCCGTGGGATGCGGTGCTGACGCTCGGTCTCGCGACCCTGCGCTGGCGCCCGCGCGACCTCTGGGCCGCCACGCCCCGCGAACTCGCCGCCGCCGCGGGCCTGACTCGCCCGGCCCACGACGCGCCGAGCCGGGCCGATCTCGAACGGCTGCTCGCCGCCCATCCCGATCCGGGGACCCCGTGATGACCGACAGCGACCGCAGCACGGCCGAGCGCGCCCGGCAGCTCGAAACCCTCGACCAGCTGGCCCAGCGCTTCGGCCAGAGTCTGTCCTCGGCCTTCGACCGCAACCTCAATGCCGGGCGTCAACTCGACGGCGTGCTTGCCTCGCTGGCGAGCAAGCTTTCCAACGTTGCGGTCAAGGCGGCGCTGGCTCCCGTGAAAGCGGGCGTGACGAGCCTCGTCAACAGCCTGCTGAGTGCGGCCTCCGAGGGCGGCAGCACGACGGCGCTCGCCAAGGGTGGCGTCGTCTCCGACGGGCGGATCATGCCGTTCCGCCTCGGCGGCGTTCTCGGCGGGGGACGGGTGCGCCCCTTCGCGGCCGGCGGGGTCGTCGCGGCACCGACCTATTTTCCGCTTGCCGGCCCTGGGAGCGACGCCGGCCTGATGGGCGAGGCCGGGCCGGAGGCGATCCTGCCGCTCAGGCGCGGCAGCGACGGCCGTCTCGGCGTCGCCGCGGGCGGTGCCGAGCGGCCGGTCGCAGTCACCGTCAACATCGCCACGCCGGACATCGAGGGCTTCCGCCGCTCCGAGGCCCAGGTCGCCGCCCGTCTCGCCCGCGCCGTGGCGCGCGGCCGCCGAGCGCTCTGAGGAGCACCGCCATGGCATCCGACTTTCACGAGGTCCGCTTTCCCCTCGATGTCGCCCTGCGCGGCAGCGGCGGCCCGGTGCGGCGCACCGAGATCGTCACGCTGGCCTCGGGCCGCGAGCACCGCAACAGCCGCTGGGCCAATTCGCGCCGCCGCTACGATGCCGGGCTCGGCATCCGCACCCTCGACGCCCTGCACGCGGTGCTCGGCTTCTTCGAGGAGCGGCGCGGGCGCCTCTACGGGTTCCGCTACCGCGACCGGATCGATCACCGCTCCGGTCCGCCCTCGCGCCCTATCGCGCCGACGGACCAACGGATCGGCACCGGCGACGGCGCGACCCGCATCTTTGCCCTTGCCAAGACCTACGGGAGCGGCCCGGAGGCCTACCGCCGGGCGATCGCCAAGCCGGTGGCCGGCACTGTGCGCGTGGCAGTGAATGGTGCCGAGGTGGCGGCCCCGAAGCTCTCCGTCGATCCGGTCACGGGCCGGGTCACCTTCGCCGCCGACGCGGCGCCGCCGCCGGGCGCCGCCGTCACGGCCGGTTTCGAGTTCGATGTGCCGGTCCGCTTCGACACTGACGAACTCACTGTGGACCTCGCCGCCTTCACCGCTGGCGAGGTGCCGCGCATCCCGCTGATCGAGATTCTGCCCTGAGGGAAAGCCCATGCGCGCCGTCCCGCCCCGTCTCGCCGCCCGCCTGGAGGGCGGCGCCACCACGCTCTGCCGCTGCTGGGCCCTGCGCCGCCGCGACGGACTC
The DNA here is from genome assembly GCF_026672325.1 of Methylorubrum sp. SL192. Classification (NCBI taxonomy): domain Bacteria; kingdom Pseudomonadati; phylum Pseudomonadota; class Alphaproteobacteria; order Hyphomicrobiales; family Methylobacteriaceae; genus Methylorubrum; species Methylorubrum sp. SL192. Next base: position 572,422 of record NZ_JAPPQV010000003.1, on the reverse strand, counting down.
GTCCTCGGCTTCACCGACCACGACCGCGATCTCGTCCTCAGTGGCGTGACCTACGCCGCCCGCAGCGGGCTGGAGGCGGCTGAGGCAAGCGCGGAACTCGGCTTCGCCGTCGGTGGCGGCGAGGTCGCCGGGGCGCTGACCTCGGCCGGGATCACGGAGATCGACGTCGCGGCGGGGCTCTATGACGGGGCCGGGGTCGAGACCTGGCTGGTCGATTGGGCCGAGCCCGAGGCGCGTCTGCTCCTCGACGTGGCGACCCTGGGCGAGATCCGCCGGGAGGGGGGCGCCTTCGTCGCCGAACTGCGCGGGCTGATGCACCGCCTCGACGTCACGGTCGGGCGCAGTTTCCGCGCCGCCTGCGACGCGGAACTCGGCGATGCCCGCTGCCGCGTCGATCTCTCGGACCCGCGCTTTCGCGCGACCGGCACGGTACGGGTCGCGTCCGAGCCCGGCCGGCTCAGCGTCGCGCTGGCGGGGACGTTCACGACCGACTGGTTCTCCGGCGGGCGCCTGACCTGGGACACCGGCGCCAATGCCGGACACGCCGCGGACCTGCGCGGCCATCGCCGCGACGGCGCGGCGACGATCCTCGACCTGTGGGACCCGCCGCCGCGCCCGGTTGTGACCGGCGATGCCTTCACGCTCGTCGCCGGCTGCGACAAGAGCCTTGCCACCTGCCGGGACAAGTTAGCTAACACCCTCAACTTCCAGGGTTTTCCGCACATGCCCGGCAACGACTTCGTGCTGCGCTCCGGGCCTGAGGCCGGCGCGCGCCTCGACGGCTCCAGCCTGTTCCGATGAGGCCATCATGGATGACGACGTCTCGCCGCTCGCCGGACGGATCGTGGCGGAGGCCCGTGCCTGGGCCGGAACGCCCTACCGGCACCAAGCCTCACTGAAGGGTGTCGGCTGCGATTGTCTCGGCCTGCTGCGCGGGGTCTGGCGGGCCGTGCTCGGCCCCGAACCAGAGGAGGCGCCGCCCTACGCCGCCACCTGGGCCGAATCGGCTCTCGACGGCGACGACCCGCTGGTCACCGCCGCGCGGCGGCACCTCGTGCCGATCATGGGACCGTTGAATGCCTATCAGCCCCGAGCCGGCGACGTCCTGCTCTTCGCGTTTCGCGCATATTTGCCGGCAAAGCACTGCGCCATCGCGACCGGGCCAGGGGCGATGATCCATGCCCATGACGGCGCGGCGGTGACAGAGGTTGCGCTCACGCCGTGGTGGCGGCGCCACCTCGCCCACGCCTTCCGCTTTCCCGATCCGCCCTGACCCTTTCACTGACGGAGGCACCGCCATGACGACGCTCGTCCTGCAAACCGCCGGCGAGGCGGTCGGCACTGCGCTCGGCGGTCCCATCGGCGGAATGATCGGGCGCGTGGCCGGTGCGGCCGGAGGCGCGGCGCTCGACGGCGCGCTATTCGGCGCCGGCACGAGCCCGCGCTTCGTGGACGGGCCGCGGCTGACCGAACTCGGCGGCCTCGCCTCCACCGAGGGCGCGCCGGTGCCCCGTGTCTACGGCCGGGCGCGCATCGGTGGCACCCTGATCTGGGCGACGCGCCCGCTCGAGATCGCCAACACCACCGTGGAGCGATCCTCCTCCGGCTCGAAGGGTGGGGCGGGCGGCCAGAAAACCGTGCGCACCGCCTATAACACTTTCATCGATCTCGCCGTCGGGCTCTGCGCGGGCGAGATCGCCCTGGTCCGCCGGATCTGGGCCGATGGCAGCGAACTCGACCTGACGACGCTCAACTGGCGCGTCCATACCGGCTCGGGGACGCAGGCGCCCGATCCGCTGATCGTCGCCAAGGAAGGCGCGGACAACGCGCCGGCCTATCGCGGGCTTGCCTACATCGTGTTCGAGCGGCTGCCGCTCGCTGCGTTCGGTAACCGCATCCCGCAATTCGCCTTCGAGGTGATCCGCCCCGTCGCCGGGCTGGCGAGCAAGCTCCGCGCGGTCTGCCTGATACCGGGCTCCACCGAGTTCGGCCTCGACCCACTCGCCGTCAGCGAGGATGCGGGATTCGGCGCTACGAAGCCGGCAAACCGTTTCCAGTTTCAGGGCGCGAGCGACGTCGTCGCCTCGCTCGATGCGCTCCAGGCTTTGTGCCCCCGGCTCAAGCGCGTCTCGGTGGTGGCAAGCTGGTTCGGCGACGATCTGCGCGCCGGGCACTGCACCGTGACGCCGCGGGTCGACACGACGGCGAAGGCGACGACGGGCGAGCCCTGGTCCGTTGCCGGGCTGAACCGCGCCGCGGCGCAGGCCGTCTCCCGCTCCGGTGAGACGGCCGCCTATGGCGGCACGCCGTCCGATGCCGGGCTCGGGCGGCTGGTGGCGGAGCTGACCCGCCGCGGCCTCGCGGTAGTGCTCTATCCCTTCGTGATGATGGACGTGCCGGCCGGCAACGCCCTGCCGGACCCATACCGGCCCGGTGAAGCGCAGCCGGCTTACCCTTGGCGCGGGCGCATCACCTGCGATCCCGCTCCCGACCGGGCCGGAAGCCCGGACGGCACCGGCGGCGCGGCCGATCAGGTCGTAGCCTTCTTCGAGGGGCCGCAGGGCTACCGGGCGATGATCCTGCACTATGCCGGCCTCGCCGCCGGCTGGGCGGCGGCGGGAGCGCCGCTCGCCGGCTTCATCCTCGGCAGCGAGTTCGTCGGCCTCACGCGGGTGCGCGGACCGGACGGCGCCTATCCGGCGGTCGCGCAGCTCCGGCGCCTCGCCACGGAGGTTCGCGCCCGCCTCGGCCGCGATGTGAGCCTCGTCTACGCCGCCGACTGGACCGAGTACGGCGCCCATGTCCGCGATGGCGGCGCCTCCGTGCGCTTCCCCCTCGATCCGCTCTTTGCCGATCCGGCCATCGACGCCGTCGGCATCGACTACTACCCGCCGATCTCGGATTGGCGCGATGGGCCCGATCATCGCGACGCGGCGGAGGCCGCGAGCCTCTACGACCGCGCCTATCTCAAGAACCGCCTCGGGGCGGGCGAGGCGTTCGACTGGTACTATGCCAGCCCCGAGGATCGCGCCGCGCAACGCCGCACGCCGATCACCGACGGCGCCCACAATAAGCCGTGGATCTACCGGGCCAAGGATCTCGTCGCGTGGTGGTCGAACCCGCATGTCGAGCGCGCCGGCGGCGTCGAGACCGGGCCGACGGCCTGGGTGCCAGGGGCCAAGCCGATCTGGCTCACCGAGATCGGCATCCCGGCAGTCGATCGCGGCACCAACGGGCCCAATGTCTTCCCCGATCCGAAATCGTCCGAGAACGCGGCGCCGCCCTTCTCCCGCGGCACCCGCGACGACTTGATCCAGGCCCGCGGACTCGACGCGATCCTCTCGCGTTTCGATCCTGAATCCAAGGGTTTTGAGCCGGCTCATAATCCGGTCTCGCCGGTCTATGGCGGCCGGATGATCCCGGCCGAAGACATCTATGTCTGGGCCTGGGATGCCCGGCCGTTTCCGGCTTTCCCCGATTTCACGAGCCTGTGGTCGGACGCCGCCAACTGGGCCCTCGGCCACTGGGTCACCGGCCGGATCGAGGGGCTGGAACTCGACCGGCTGATCGCGGCAATCCTGGCCGATCTCGGCATCGACGCGCCCCTCGACATCGATGCCGCCGGCTTCCTCGACGGGGCCGTCCTCGATCGGCCGCTCTCCGCCCGCGAGGCGCTGGAGCCGCTCGCCCGACTGTTCAACCTCGACGTCTCGGTTTCCGCCGGCACCCTGCGGATTCGCGACGGGCACACGCGCACGCCCGCCATGCTGGACGCGGGCGACCTCGTGCTCGGCGAGGGTGAGGCGGCGCCCCTACGCCGGGTACGGGCGCAGGAGAGCGAGTTGCCGCGCTCCGTCGCGATCGGCTTTTCCGACGGCGAGAGCCCGGATTACCGCCGCGCCACGGCATCCGCCGCGCGCCCGGCCGGCGCGCGGCGGCAGGAGGTGCGGGTTGACGCGGCCATCGTCACCCGGCGCGACGCCGTGCAGGCGCTGGCGGAGGCCGTCCTCGACGCGGCGCTCGCGGGCCGGGATACGGCCGCCTTCGGGGTGAGCCCACGCCGGATCGATCTGGAGCCCGGCGATGTGGTGGCACTCCCGGACGCGGATAGCGGGACGCTTCACCGGATCGTGCGGATCGACGACGCGCCCACGGGCCGCCGGATCGAGACCCGGGCCGTGCCGCTTGCCCGGCCCGATCCCGCGCCCATCACGCCGGCCCCGAGAACAGGCCGGAGGCCGCCGGCGGTGCCGGGGCCGGTCTTCGCCCTGCCGCTGCTCCTACCTGTGGAGCGCGGCGACCCGGTGCCGCTGGCCTATCTCGCGGTCTCGGCCGATCCCTGGCCCGGTGCCGTCGCGGTCTGGCGCTCGGCCAGCGAGGGCGCGCCGTTCGCGCTCCACCGCACCCTCGACCATCCGGCCTGCCTCGGCCGCACGCTGACCCCACTGCCGCCGGGCCCGCTCTGGCGCTTCGACCGCAACGCCCGCCTCGACGTCACCCTGCGCCACGCGGAAGGGTTGAGCGCCATCGGCGAAGCCGCCGCCCTGGCCGGCGGCAACCTGTTCGCGGTGATCGGCGCGGACAGGGCGGTCGAACTCCTGTCCGCGGCGAAAGCCGAGCTGATCGGGGCCGGCACGTGGCGGCTCTCGGGCCTGCTGCGGGGGTTGGCCGGAAGCGAGGTCGCCGCCGGCCGTTCGGCGGGCACGGGGAGCCTGATCGTGCGCCTCGACGATGGCGCCGTCCGGCCCCTCGTCGATCGGCTCGACGAGGCCGGCCGCCGCTTTCTCTACCGGGTCGGCCCGGCGGAGCGCGATCCGGCCGATCCCGCTTTCGTCGGTTTCGCGGCAACGGCCGACCTGACCGCCTTCACCCCCTTGAGCCCGGTTCACCTGCGCGCCCGGCGCGAGGCCGAGGGCATCCGCTTCCATTGGATCCGGCGGGCGCGGCGCGACGCCGACGCCTGGGAGCCGGCCGACCTGCCGCCGGGCGAGGGGGCGGAGGCCTACCGCCTCGACATCCTCACCGAGGACGGGGGGATTCTGCGCAGCCTGAGCACCGGCACGACCAGCGCGCTCTACGCCCGCGCCGACGAGATCGCCGATTTCGGCACGCCCCGCACCGAGATCGACGCGGCATTGGTGCCGATCGGCCCGCTCGCCGGCCCCGGCCCCGCCCGCCGGACACGGGTGAGCCTGCGGACCGTCTGACACCTGACATTCCCGGAGTGGCCCATGGCCGATACGACCCCGAGCCTTGCCCTGCCGCTGATCGCGGGGGGGCAGGCGCAGAAGCACGTCACCCACAACGAGGCCTTGGCGCTGCTCGACGCGCTGGTGCAGCTCGCCGTCCTCGACAAGGACCGGGCCGCCCCACCCGCGAGCCCCGCCGAGGGCGACCGCTACCTGATCGTCTCGGGCAACCCGAGCGGGGCCTGGACCGGCTGGGCCGGGCGCATCGCCCGCTTCCAGGACGGTGCGTGGCTGTCCCTCAAGCCGCTTGCGGGCTGGACGGCTTATGTCGCCGACGAGGCCGAACTCTACACCTTCACCGGCTCAGCCTGGATGCCGTTCCGCGCGACGATCACCGCCCTGGACAATCTGACCCGCCTCGGGCTCGGCACCGGGGCGGATGCGGACAATCCCTTCGCGGCCAAGCTCAACAAGGCGCTCTGGACCGCGCTGACGGTCGCAGAGGGCGGAAGCGGCGATCTGCGCTACACCCTGAACAAGCAGGCGGCCGGCAACACCCTCTCCCTGCTGATGCAGACCGGGTTCTCCGCCCGCGCCGAGATCGGCCTGACCGGTGACGACGACCTTCGTGTGAAGGTCTCCCCGAATGGCGGCGACTGGTTCGAGGCGCTGCGGATCGCGCGCGAGACGGGGCGGGTCGCCTTTCCCGGTCGGATCACCGTCGCGGACGTGCCGGTTCTGACGGCGCAGGTGATCGCCGGCAACAGCGGGCCGGGCTCCATCCCGGCCGGGGCGACGCGGTACTTCACCAATGCCCTCGTCGGCGGCCACCCCAGCGTGGTCTACGCCGCCGCCGGCCGGCGGGGGCGGTTCCGCGATCTGCGGGTCGTGACGCAGGGCGCGCCGGGCACCGGTCAGAGCTGGACCTTCACGCTCCAGAACCTGTTCACCGGCACGGCCCTGACTTGCACGATCGCCGGCGCCGGTTCCAACCAAGCGGCCGACCTCGTCAACAGCGCCGTCTTCGAGGCGGCGGACCGCTGGTGCCTCAAGATCGTGTCGAGCAGCGGGGCACAGCCCACGACCAACATCCTGTTCTCGCTGCTGTTCGAGGGCCTGGATTAGAGCGCATTCCGACGAAGTGCTGACCGGTTCGTCGAAAGAATGCGCGGTAAAACAATGACCTAGAGACGCCGGCCGCCGAGCCCGCCCCTCGACCCATCCCCTCAAGACCGGAGATTGACGATGGACCTCAGTGCCGTCGGCCGCGCCGTGCTGATCGCCCGGGAGGGGCGACGGTTGGAGGCCTACCGCGACAGCGTGGGGGTCTGGACCATCGGCATCGGCCACACCGCCGCCGCCGGGCCGCCCATGCCGCGGGTGGGCCTGCGCATCGAGGCCGGGGAGGCGGACGCGATCTTCACCCGCGACGTGGCGGCCTTCGTCCGCACCGTCGCCGAGACGATCCCCGAGCCGCTACCGCAGCACGCCTTCGACGCGCTGGTCTCGCTTTGCTTCAACATCGGCCCGGCGGCGTTCCGGCGCTCCACGGTGCTGCGGCGCCTGCGGGCCGGCGACCGGGCGGGCGCGGGCGAAGCGATCCTGATGTGGAACCGCCCGGCCGCGATCATCCCGCGTCGACAGGGCGAATTCGACCAGTTCCACACGCCCTACGAAACCGCCCTGCCGCGCGCCCGACGCAGCGATGCGCAACCCGTCGCCGCCCCCGTCGAACGCCCATCCTCGCCGTCCAGCGCGCGGACCGGCTGGTGCGCGCGCCTGTGGGACTGGCTGCGCGCCGGCCGCTGACCGCTTCCCCCCGCCCCCGAAAGGATCGCTGCCATGACGCCGACCAAGGTGACGCCCAACAAGGTCTTCGCTCGAAGCTTTGCCCGAACCATGGCCAGGGTCTTCCTCATCAGACCCGTCCTGCTGCCGCTCCTCCTGCTCGGCTGCTGCGCGCCCGCGCACGCAACTGCGCTCCCTGCCGTCGACGCCGCCGCGCTGGTCTTGCCCTGGGGCGGCGCCGTGGTGGCGCTCGCCCAGGGCTTGTCCGCGCTGCTCACGCCGGTGCTCGTCGCCGCGTTCGCGGCAGTGCTCGCGCGGTTCGGCGGTCCCCTGCGCCTCCTCGTCACCGACGCGCTGGTCGAGCGCCTCGTGCGCAACGCCACCGACTACGCCCTGAACGCCGTGGCCGGCGCCGTCCAAGGGCGTAGGCTGACCGTCTCCGTCGGCTCGGCGGTGATCGCGCGGGCCGTGCAACGGGCGCTCGACCAAGCGCCGGCCTGGTTGATCCGGGCGGCGGGCGGTGGTGAGGGGGTCGCGGAGAAGGTGTTCCGATCCCTGCCCTTGGAGGCGGCGGCGACCGCGGGCAACACCCTCGAACCCGCTCTGGAACACGCCCTGGGACAAGGGACCGCGCGCGAGACCCGTAAGGCCGTCTGATCGTCCGGTATCGCGCAAGACCGGAGCCGAGAATCCGGGAGGCGTTGCAATGGACAAGATCGCAGCGGAAGCCGCGCGCCTCCTCTTCGCCGACGGGGGCGCCGGCTGGATCGTCGCGGTGCTGCTGGGGCTGGCCTGCCTCCACCTCTACCGGGACGGCCTGCGCGTGCTGGAAGCCCGCATCGCCGAGACGGGTGCCACCGCCGCGGCGCTGGAGCGCGCCTCGCAGACCAACGCGGCGGTGGCCGCCGCCCTGGAGAGCCGCACCCGCGTGCTGGAGGATCTGGTCCGGCTCACGGGCGAGACCGCCGGGGCGGTCGCGCGCAGCGACGAGCGCGCGCGGGAGCGGTTCGAGGATCTCCTGCGGCGCATCGGCGAGTTGCAGCACCGGCCGAATCTTTGACGGGTCACAGGGAGTCACCGATGCCTGCCCATATCTCTTCCGCGCCGGCTGCCGCCGTCACGGATGGAACCAGCTCGCAGGCCTCGCGCCGAAGCCGGTCCCGTGCCGCCGCCGGCCGCCTGGAGGCGGCGCGCCACGGCTTCGAACGCTCCCTGATCACGCTGCGCCGGGCCGCCCTCGACGCCATCGACAGCGGCGATCTGGCGAGCCTGACCCTGCGGGTGTGCGGTGACCGCCGCCGGCATGCCGGCGGAGAGGGGGCGGCGTGAGGCGTGCGGAGTCATGCCCACGGAACCGCGGCGGCAATCCCGCCTTGTCCCCGGCAACATCGCCGACCCGGACATGGCCCTCGAACGCAAGACATCTTCTCCGGCCGCTTCCTCACCGAGTGCGCCCGCGCTCGCAAACATTCAGGGCGCATTCAGTGCGCTGGCGCGACAGTCACCCTCGATGCGCCAAGCTTTCGCCCTGTTGATCGTCGTCTCGACCGCCGCGGTCCTCGCGGCGGGGGCGGTCGGCCCGCTCGCCGAGGAAACCGGTGCCCTCGCGCCCGTTCCGGCGCAGCGGGCGCCGCTGAATCGCGGCGACGATTGCCTGTCGCCGGCCGACCTGCGCGAGGCGGTGGCCGAAAAGCGTGTCGTGCCGCCCATCGCCGCGATCCGCGCGGCGCGCCAGATCGTTCCGCGGGCCGAAATCCAGCGCGCCAGCCTGTGCCGGCACGAAGCGGGGCTCGTCTATCTACTGACGGCCTTGCGTCGTGATGGGCATTTCATGCACGTCATGGTCGATGCCCAATCGGGACAGGTGAGCGGGCATTGGTAAGCGTGGCGGTGCGCCGCCGGGATGAGGAGTAACCGACCGTGCGTCTGCTCGTGGTCGAGGATGACCGTGACATCAACCGGCAGGTCGTGGCCGCGTTGGAAGAGGCCGGCTACGTCGCCGACAAGGCCTTCGATGGCGAGGAGGGCGGCTATCTCGGCGAGAACGAGCCCTACGACGCCATCATTCTCGACATGGGCCTGCCCAAGGCCGACGGCGTCACCGTGCTCCAGAACTGGCGCCGGGCCGGGGTGAAGACCCCCGTCATCATTCTCACCGCCCGCGACCGCTGGTCCGACAAGGTGGACGGCTTCGACGCGGGCGCCGACGACTACGTTACCAAGCCCTTCCACATGGAGGAGCTGATGGCCCGCGTCCGCGCGATCCTTCGCCGCGCGGCGGGTCACGCGTCCAGTCAGATCGCCTGCGGCCCCGTCACCCTCGACACCCGCTCCGGCCGCGTCTTCGTAGACGGTGCCCCGATCAAGCTGACGAGCCACGAATACCGGCTGCTCTCCTACCTGATGCACCACACCGGCCGTGTCGTCTCCCGCGCCGAGCTGACCGAGCACCTCTACGACCAGGATTTCGACCGCGACTCCAACACCATCGAGGTGTTCGTCGGGCGCCTGAGGAAGAAGCTCGCCGTGGACCTGATCCAGACGGTGCGGGGGCTGGGCTACCTGATTGATCCGAACCAGCCGCCGGGGCGGGCGTGAGACCCTATGGGCCGCCGAGATCGGTGAGCGCGAAATCCGCGCCCTTGTAGAGGAGCGGCACGCCGTGATTCTGCGCGACCGCGTAGGCGAAGCCGTCGCCCACAGTGAGGCGGGCCGCGCGGCAACGTGCTCGTGCAGAGGTTTCAGCCGAACCCACAAGCCGGGGCGACGCTCCTCCCGCTCCAACTCGTTGCGGACAGCGAGCTTGACGGCTTCCGTGAGTGGAACGCCCTTCCGCTCGGCCAAGAGGCGGACGATGCGGTCCGTCTCCGCAGCGCCGATGTGCAGGGCCATAAGCGCCTCCTGGCGGGCCGTGTAGAAAGCCGGTGCGCATGATGTACATGCCCGCAAAGTTGCGAGCGAGCCGAGATTCGAGCCAGGATTCATGACCGACCGCCTCGCTTGGCTCCCCTTGCGCCGCCGCTCCATTGCGGTGCGGCTCGCGGTCTCCTCGTTCCTGTCGAGCACCGCGATCCTCGTCATCGCGGCCTTCATCCTCACCACGCTCTACCGCGAGAACACCGAGCGCGCCTTCGACAGCCGCCTGCTCGTCTTCGCCAACAATCTCGCCACCGATCTCGTCTCGCCGAGCGACCCCGAGACGCGCTCCTTCTCGCTCGGCGATCCACGCTTCGACCTGCCACTGTCGGGCTGGTACTGGCAGGTCGGGCGACCCGATGCGAAGCCGCGGGACCTGCGCACCTCGCGCTCGCTCGTCGGCGTGCCGCTGAAAGGCCCGGATCAGGCCGGCACCGCGACCGTCGGCCAGATCCGCCAGGGCTACGGCCGGGGGCAGGACGACCGCAGCCTGCGCATCGTCGAGCGCGACGTCGATGTCGGGGCCGACGGGCGCTACACCGTGCGGGTGGCTGGGCCGGCGGACGAGATCGTCAACGACGTCGAGCGCTTCCGCTTTTCGCTGTTCATGACCTTCGGCCTGCTCGGCTTCTCGCTCGCGGCCACCGCGCTGCTGCAGATCCGCTTCGGCCTCGCCCCCTTGCGCAAGCTGCGCACGGCGCTCGGCTCGATCCGCCGCGGCGAGGCCGACCGGATCGACGGCGAGTATCCGCGCGACATCGCGCCCCTCGCGGGCGAGATCAATCTGCTCATCGAGACCAATCGCGAGATCCTGGAGCGGGCCCGCACCCAGGTCGGCAACCTCGCCCACGCGTTGAAGACTCCGCTCTCGATCATCGTCAACGAGGCCAGCGGCAGCGACGCCCCGCCGGAATTGTCGGAGAAGATCCGCGAGCAGGCAGCGGTGATGCGCGATCAGGTGAACTACCACCTCGACCGTGCCCGCGCCGCCGCGCTTGCGGGCACGCTCGGCACCTCGACGGAGGTCGAGCCGGCGCTGGCCGGCCTCGTGCGGACCTTCGGCAAGATCTACCGCGACAAGGACATCGCCTACGAGGTCCACGTCCCGCCGGGTCTGCGCTTCCGCGGCGAGAAGCAGGATTTCGAGGAGATGATCGGCAACCTCGTCGACAACGCCTCGAAATGGGCAGCGGGCCGGGTCTCGATCTCCGCCGCGCCGACGGCCGAGCACGATTATCCCCACCTCCTCGTGGCGGTGGAGGATGACGGGCCGGGTCTGCCCGAGGAGGACCGCGCGGCGGTGCTCAAGCGAGGCCAGCGTCTCGACGAGACCAAGCCGGGCTCCGGGCTCGGCCTGTCGATCGTCGCGGATCTGGCCGCGCTCTATCGCGGCCGCTTCCGCCTGGAGGCCGCCGCGCTCGGGGGCTTGCGCGCGGTGATCGAAGTGCCGGGCGACGCGCCCGCGGGGGGCGGACAACGCTGAGCGGCGGGCCTTGCGAAGGTTACGCACCGGCAGGCCTGTGCTATGGCCATGCTTCCCTCGCGCGTGACGACGTGTCACCCGGAAGCGATGTCGTGCGGGCCCCGCTCGGGCTCTACACGGGGCCGAGCTTAAAAACTTTGGGTCTGATGACGGCGATCTGGTTCATCCTGGCGGCCATGACCGGCGCAGCCGTGTTCGCGCTGCTTTGGCCGATGTCGCGCCGCCGCCGGCAAGGAGTCGGTCCGGAGGCGGAGGGCGGCGACGGGCTCGCCACCGAAACCGGCTTCTACGAGGACCAACTCGCCGAGATCGAGCGCGATCTTGGTCGTGGCCTCATCGCCCCGGCGGAGGCCGAGGCCGCGCGCGCCGAGGCCGCGCGACGGTTGCTGCGGGCGAGCCGCGAGGAGCGGGCGGACGGGGCGGGCGCCGCGCCGATCGCCGAGCCGCATCTGCGCCAGCGCCGGGCGGCTTCCGCCTTCGCGCTGTCCACGATCCCGCTGGTCGCGCTCGTCGTCTACGGCCTCTACGGCTCTCCGAATCTCCCGTCGCAGACCGACGCCGACCGCAAGGCGACGCGGGCCGGCGCGCAGGATCTGATGACCGCCATCGGCCAGATCGAGGCGCGGCTCGCCAACCACCCCGACGACGTTCGCGGCTGGAGCGTGCTCGGGCCGGTCTATATGCGGCTCGGGCGGTTCGACGACGCGGCCCGTGCCTACGCGGCGCTCGTGCGCCTCAAGGGCGAGGACGCCCAGGCGCTGTCGGATTGGGGCGAGGCCCTGGTGGCGGCGGCCGACGGCACCGTCTCGCCGGAGGCGCGCAAGGTGCTGGGCCGGGCGCTCACCGCCGATCCGAAGGCGGCCAAGCCCCAGTTCTATCTCGCCCGCGGCGACGAGCAGTCCGGCGACGTGGCCGGCGCCGTGCGGCGGCTGGAGGCGATGGCGGCCTCCGCCCCCGCGGATGCGCCCTGGCTGCCGACAGTGCGCGACAACCTCGCCCGGCTGAAGGGCGAGACCATGGCCGCGCCGAAGGCCGAAGGGGAGGCCGGGGAGGGCGCTCGGGATCGAGCCAAGGACGGCGCCAAGGACGGGGCCAAGGATGGGGCGATGTCCGAGGCGCCGGTGGCCGGGCCGGGCAGCAACATCCAGGCCCTGCCGCCCTCCGAGCGGATCGACGCGATCCGCGGCATGGTCGAAGGGCTGGAACGGCGCTTGGCCAAGCAGGGCGGCAGCGCCGACGAGTGGCTGCGCCTCGTGCGCTCCCACGCGGTGCTCGGCGAGCGCGACAAGGCGCTCGACGCGTTGGAGCGCGGGCGAAAGGCGTTTCCCGACGATAAGGAAGCCCAGGCGCGTTTCGATGCGCAGGCCCACGAACTCGGCCTTGCCGGGGCCGGGACGCCACCGCCGAAGGCAGAGAACAGCGAAAAGCCCGGTGAGCGGAATGCGGCCGAGCCCGACACGGCCGCCAATGCGATCCGGGCGATGCCGCCGGCCGAGCGGGAGGCGGCGATCCGCGGCATGGTCGCCAGCCTCGACCGGCGGCTCGCCGCCAAGGGCGGCAGCGCCGACGAGTGGATGCGGCTCGTGCGCTCCTACGGTGTGATCGGCGACCGGGCCGCCGCAGCCCAAGCCCTCGACCGGGCCAGGATGGCGCTCGCCGCCAACCCGAAAGCGGTCGAACGCCTCGACGCGCTCGGCAAGGAACTCGGTCTGACGCCCGCTCAGCCGTAGCGGAAGGCGGCCCCTGACAATCGGTCCCGCCCGTTCAACCTTGACCCCGCGGGCGGGCGGGCCGAAACCCGTCTCTTGATCCTCAGCAGACGTCGCACCGCCGTCAGGCCTTCGCCAGCCTGAAGGAACGAGAAGAAGCCGACGAACCGGGACGGAACCGTTTTGACCCGCAAGAGCCGCCGCCTGATCCTCATCGCCGCCTGCGGCGCCGTGCTGGCGCTGGCGCTCGGGCTGATCCTGTCGGCGATGAGCGGCTCGATCGTGTTCTTCCGCTCCCCCGCGGAGGTGGCGGCGCAGGGCGTCTCGCCCGGCACCCGCTTCCGCCTCGGTGGCCTGGTCAAGGACGGCTCGGTGAAGCGAGGGCCCGACCAGCACGTCGAATTCGCGGTCACCGACACCAACGCCACGGTGCCGGTGCAGTATCGCGGCCTCCTGCCCGACCTGTTCCGCGAGGGCCAGGGCATCGTCGCCGAGGGCACGCTCGATGTCGGCGGCGTGTTCCGGGCCGATACGGTGCTCGCCAAGCATGACGAGAACTACATGCCCCGCGAGGTCGCCGACGCGCTCAAGGCGCAGGGGCGCTGGCAGGAAGGCGGGGGCAAGGAAGCCCCCAAGGACGTGCCCAAGGACGCCTCTAAGGCGGCTCCGAAGGATGGGGCGAAGCCGGAAACGGCCGATGCCACCCTGGGCCAGCGTAGCGAGCGGTGAAAGATTCCATGACCGTCCGGACCGAAACCGCGCGAGGGGACTGCCGGTGATCGTCGAGATTGGCCATTACGCTTTGGCGCTCGCGCTGGCGCTCTCCCTGGTGCAGGCGGTGATGCCCGCCTGGGCCGCCCGCTCGGGCGACGCGGCTTTGCGCGAGGTGGCGGGGCCCGCCGCGCTCGGCACCTTCGCCTGCATCCTGTTCGCCTTCTGCGCGCTGACCTACGCGCACATGACGTCGGACTTCTCGGTCCAGAACGTCGTCGAGAACTCGCACACCGCTAAGCCCCTGATCTACAAGATTTCCGGCGTGTGGGGGAACCATGAGGGCTCGATGCTCCTCTGGGTGCTCATCCTCGCTTTGTTCGGCGCCTGGGTCGCCACCGCCAAGACCTCCGTGCCGCCGGTGCTGCGCACCAACACGCTGATGGTGCAGGCGAGCGTCACCTTCGTGTTCGTGCTGTTCATCATCACGACCTCGAACCCGTTCGCCCGCGTCGCGCCGGCGCCGCTGGAGGGCAACGATCTCAACCCGCTGCTGCAGGATTTCGGCCTCGCGATCCATCCGCCGCTGCTCTACCTCGGCTATGTCGGCTTCTCCGTCACCTTCGCCTTCGCCGTCGCCGCCCTGATCGAGGGGCGCATCGATGCCGTCTGGGCGCGGGCGGTGCGGCCCTGGGCCCTGATCGCCTGGAGCTTCCTGACGCTCGGCATCGCGATGGGTTCGTACTGGGCCTATTACGAACTCGGCTGGGGCGGCTGGTGGTTCTGGGACCCGGTCGAGAATGCCTCGCTGATGCCCTGGATCGCCGGCACGGCGCTGCTGCACTCCATCGTCGTCATGGAGAAGCGCGACGCGCTCAAGGTCTGGACGGTCCTGCTCGCCATCCTCACCTTCTCGCTCTCGCTGGTCGGCACCTTCATCGTCCGCTCCGGCCTGCTCACCTCGGTGCACAGCTTCGCCTCCGATCCGAGCCGCGGCGTGTTCATCCTCGCGATCCTCGCGCTCTTCATCGGCGGCGCGCTGAGCCTGTTCGCGTGGCGGGCGCCGAGCTTGCGTCAGGGCGGCCTGTTCGCGCCGATCTCCCGCGAGGGCGCGCTGGTGATGAACAACCTGTTCCTGGTCGCGGCCTGCGCCACCGTCTTCGTCGGCACGCTCTATCCGCTGCTGCTGGAGATGCTGACGGGCGAAAAGATCTCGGTCGGCCCGCCCTTCTTCAACTGGACCTTCATTCCCCTGGCGCTGCCGCTCCTCGTGATCGTGCCGTTCGGGCAGGCGCTCGCGTGGAAGCGGGGCGATGCCGCGGCCGCCGCGCAGCGCCTGCTGGCGGCCTTCGCGGTGGCCCTCGTCGTCGCCCTCGGCGCGGCGGCTTGGGCCTGGGGCGGCCCGGTGATGGCGCCCGTCGGCCTCGGCTTCGGCGCCTACCTCATCATCGGCTCCGTCCTCGAGATCTGGGCGCGCGCCCGCGGCTACGGCCACAACCGGACGCGTGATTTCGGCACGACGTGGCGCCGGGCGATCGGCCTGCCGCGCTCGGCCTGGGGCACGGCTCTGGCCCATGCCGGCGTCGGCGTCGTCGTGCTCGGCATCGCCGGGCAAGGCTGGGCCACGGAAGGGCTCGCGACGATCCGGCCGGGCGGTCAGGTCGCCTCCGGCCCCTATGTCGCCACCCTCGACCGCATCGGCCCGACCAAGGGTGAGAACTACGAGGAGACCACTGCCTTCCTGACGCTGCGCAACCGCGCGGGCGACTATGTCGGCACCGCCGAGACCGGCAAGCGCTTCTATCCCTCCCGCCGGATGACGGTGACGGAGTCCGGCCTGAAGACGGTCGGCGTCAGCCAGATCTACGCCAGCCTCGGCGAGGTGATGCCCGACGGCTCGATCGGCATGCGGCTCTACTACAAGCCGCTGGTGCTGCTGATCTGGATCGGTTCGCTCATCATGGCGGCCGGCGGCGGCCTCTCCCTCACCGACCGGCGCATGCGTGTCGGCGCCCCGGTCAAGGCGCGCGCCAAGCTGCCGCCCTCCGCGGTGCCCGCCGAATGAGCCGCTTTCGCTCCACGATCGCCGCGCTCGGCTTAAGCCTCGCCGCACTCCCTGCCCTTGCGGTGCAGCCGAACGAGGTGCTGAAGGACCCCGCCATGGAGGCGCGGGCACGGCACATCTCGGAAGGCCTGCGCTGCCTTGTCTGCCAGAACCAGTCGATCGACGATTCTGACGCGCCGCTCGCCAAGGATCTACGCGTACTGGTGCGCGAGCGGCTCAAAGAGGGCGACAGCAACGGTCAGGTCATCGATTACGTCGTGGCCCGCTACGGCGAATTCGTGCTGCTGCGCCCGGTCTTCGGCTGGCACACGCTGTTGCTTTGGCTGAGCCCTCTGCTCGCGGTGGGTCTCGGCGCCTTCGGCATCTGGCGCCTGTCGCGCCGCCGCCCGCCGACGCGGGTCGCGGGTCTGTCCAAGGCGGAGGAAGCCGAAGTCGAGGCGCTGCTCAAGCGGCCGTAAGCTCACCGGGATTGGCAGAGGCGCCCCGGCGCCCTGCTTTCGCCCGATCGGACGGGCAGGGTCCGGCGCATCGTCGTCACCGCCCCGACCTGCCGCGAGCCTCCCCCGAGCGCCATGCCGATCGCCGCCTCTCTCAGACCTCGCGTCCTTGCCGCCGCGCTCGGCCTCGTTGCCGGCCTTGCGACCGTGAGCCCGGCCTGGGCCCACCCCCATGTCTGGATCACAGCCAAGGCCGAACTCGCCTACGAGGCGGGCCGCGTCACCGGCATCCGCCATGCCTGGACCTTCGACCCCGAATACACCGCCTTCCTGACGCAGGGGTTGGACGCCAACGGCGACGGCAAGGTCTCGCCCGAGGAACTTCAGGGCTCGGCCAAGGAGCATGCCGGCAACCTCGCCGAGTTCGCCTACTTCACGAAGCTCAAGGTGGCCGGCAAGGAGCAGGCCTTCGCCGAGCCGCAGGAGGCGCGCATGGCCATGGAGGGCGGCAAGCTCACCTTGAGCTTCCTGCTGCCGCTGAAGACCCCCGCCGCCCAGGGCAAGGGCGTCGCGGCGGTCGAGGTCTACGACCCGACCTACTTCATCGCCTTCAGCCTCGCCGAGGGCGCCGACGCGCTGCGCCTCGCCGGCGCCGCCCCTGGCTGCAGCATGACGGTGACGCGGGCGAAGAACACCGAACCCACGGTGGCTTCGGCCGGACAGTCGATGACCGAGGCGATGTTCGAGGCGCTGACCGCCGCCTCGAATTACGGCGAGCAATTCGCCAACCGGGCCATCGTCGCATGTCCCTGACCGCGACCCTGCGCCCCGCGGGCGTGGCGGCCGGCCGGTGGCCGCTGCGGCTGGCGTTCGCCGCCGGGGCGGTGCTGGCGGCCGCCGGTCTCCTTAGCGGCATCGCCTGGGCGCTCGGCCCCGTTGCCGCGCCGCCGCCGCGCTCGCCCTTCGGCATCGGTTTTCGCGAGGCCGCGCCCGCGACGACCGGACTCGGCGGCTGGCTGCTCACGGTCCAATCCAACTTTTCGAGCCAGCTTCGGGCTGCCGTGTCGGCCTTGAAGGCGGGCGGCCCCTGGATGCCGCTCATCGTGATGGGCTTCGCCTACGGCGTGTTCCACGCCGCCGGGCCCGGCCACGGCAAGGCGGTGATCGCCGGCTACATCGTGGCCGGCGAGCGTACGCTGCGGCGCGGCTTCGCCCTGAGCGCCGCGGCGGCCCTGCTCCAGGCTCTCGTGGCCATCGCCATCGTGCTGGTCGGCGTCCTCGTCCTCAACACGACCGCCGCGGGCATGACGCGGGCCGGCACCCTGATCGAGACCGTGAGCTTTGCCCTCGTGGCGGGGCTCGGCGCCGCGGTGACGTGGCGCAAGGCGGGGCGGCTTGCCGGCCTTGCCACCGACGCGCCGCCCGAGGCGTGCGGTCCCGGCTGCGGCCATACCCACCTGACCGATGCCGCCGCCCTCGACCGGCTCGGCGGCTGGCGCGAGCGGGCGGGCGTGGTGCTCGCCGCCGGCTCGCGTCCCTGCGCCGGGGCGGTGCTGATCCTCGTGTTCTGCGCCGCGCAAGGCCTGCTCGCCGCCGGCATCGCCGCGACCTTCGCCATGGCGCTCGGCACTGCACTCACCACCGGGGCGCTCGCGAGCCTCGCGGTGTTCGCCAAGGCCCTGGCGTTGCGCCTCGCGGGCGGGCGCGGGCAGGCCGGCGCGCTGGCGGTCGGCGGGCTCGAATTGCTGGCCGGCGCCTTCGTGCTGGTGCTCGGGCTTGCCATGCTGTCGGGATTGGCGACCGGCTTGGGTGGCTAAACGCCCTCTCGCCAAGTCCCTCGAAGCTGTGCAAGCTTCTCTCGGATCGGGAGGAGCCCTGCTTGAGCGAACACCACGCCCTCGACGCCTTCGCGCCCCTCCTCAACTGGCGGCTCTTGAAGGGCTCCCACGCTTTCCCCGGACCGGACGGGGGCACCTGCATCAACGAGGCGGCGATGGTCGCGGCGGGGCTGCCCTACCGGGCGATCACCGCGAGTGAGGATTGTCCGCCCTGCTTCTCGCGCCCGTTGGCGGCCTACGCGCTCGGCCTCAACGACGCCATGCCGGAGGCCGAGCGGCAGGGATTGATGGCGTTCGTGCTGCGGCTTTCCGGCTCGGTGGATGCGCCCGCGGTCGAAGCCGCCCGCACCGCCTTCCTCGCGCTCGAGAGCGCCCGCCGCATCCTGCCGCCGCTGCTCGACGCCGCCGGATTGCCGGCGCTCGCCGCACGCTGCGAGACGGCCTCCGACGCGGGGGCGGCCAGGGTTGCGCTCCGTGCCGCCGAGATGCAGGGCGGCGCGCTGTCCCACGCCGCCGCCGGCCGCCATGCCTGGATCGCGGGCGCCCGCGCCTCCGCCGTGTCGCGCACCGCCACGGCGGCTTTGCGCGCCTTCGACGACCCGCGCAGCGCCGCCGAGGTGGCCGAGGGGGCAGCGCCCTTCGCGGATGGGACGTGGCCGATCGCGCTCGGCCTCCTCGACGCGGCGCTTCGGATCGGCCGGCAGGCCCCGGAGATCGACCTGCCCTCCGCCCGCGAACGCCTGGAAGCGGCGCGGGCAAAAGTTCAGCCATAGGCGCGCGGGCGCGGCTCCGCCGTGAGGTCGACGTCGAGCGCCTCGCAGTTGGCGAGCCAGCGCCCGGTCAGATGGTAGAAGAAGGTGCAGTGGCCGACGACCCCAATGGTCCGCTCCGGCCGCGCCCGCAGCCAGTCGCGAAACCCCGAGACGCGTTGGTCGAACAGCGTCCGCGGCTCGACATGCCAGCCGTCGGGCCCGGCCTCGCCGTCCGCGTACCACCACGTCTCGGGAAGATGGCCGACTTGGAAGGCCGGAAATTCCTGCGCCAGCACCGAGGCCGCCCGGCCGATGTCGCAACTGCTCTCCTGGCATTCACGGTGGAGCACCTCGACCAGCACATCCGGCCGCGCCGGGTGATCGGAGAAGATCCCGGCAGTGGTCTGAAGCGCCCGGGTCAGCGGCGAGGTGACGACGAGTTCGAAGGGAATCGCGCGCAGAGCCGCGCGGGCCGCAGCGACCTGGGCGTGGCCGCGCTCGGACAGGCGCGCATCGATATGGCCGGGGTCGCGCCCCGTCGCCTCGTGATGCGCGTTGAACGTCGATTCGCCGTGGCGGATGCAGACGATGCGGGTGGTGGAAGGCGGGGTCGAGCGGGACATCGCCCCGATGTAGGCGGTTCGCGCGCCGCGGGAAGCGGGCCGTGACGCCGCGCCCGATCTCCGCACCGATCCGGACGAAGCGTCACCATAAGCGGGCAATGGCGCCGCTTTCCGGACATCGCGGGCCGCCCGGGTGCGGAGCGGGGCCGAAGGTTGGCGAAGCGTCCCGTGGCGGCGCAGCGTCCGCTGGAGGAGCCTTAGCAGGAACCGGCCACCGGGCCGGCATCCGCCGATGGAGGCTCCCATGCTCTCGCTTCCCCACTCCCCGCATCCCCGATCACCGCTCGCGCACCCGGCTCCGGGCCTGACGCGCAACTTGCTGCTCGGGCCGCTGATCGCCCTCCTGCTCGCCCTCATTGCCGGCATCACGCCCGCTCGCGCTCAGGACGGCAGCGGCACGCTGCTGCTGCGCTTCGACGGCGGCACGCCCGTCGAGGCGCCCCGCCTCAAGGCGGACGCCGCGATCACCGTGAGCGGCCCGACCGCACGGGCGACGGTCACCCAGGCCTTCCGCAACACGACGAGCGAGTGGGTCGAGGGTACCTACCTGTTCCCGCTGCCGGAGGATGCGGCGGTCGATACGATGAAGCTCGTGGTCGGCGACCGGGTCATCGTCGCCGACATCCGCGAGCGCGCGGCGGCGCGGCGCGTCTACGAGGCGGCAAAGGCCGAGGGCAAGGCCGCCGCGCTCACCGAGCAGCAGCGGCCCAACCTGTTCACCAACGCGGTCGCCAATATCGGCCCTGGCGAGACCGTGCTGGTGCAGATCGAATACCAGCAGCCCGTGCGGTCCTCCGCCGGCACCTATGCCTTGCGCCTGCCGACCGTTGCCGCCCCGCGCTACAGCCCCGCTCCCCCGGCGGTGATGGCCATCGTCGAGCGGGGCGCCGCCGATCCCGTCCCGGATCGCGAAACGATCGCGGCCCCGGTACTCGACTCGGCCCGTCACGCGCCGAGCAACCCGCTGACGCTCACCATCGATCTCAAGGCCGGCTTCACCCTGGGCCAGGTGCGCAGCGCCACCCATGCGGTCCGTATCGAGGAGCTGTCCGCGAGCGAGCGCCGCATCACGCTTGCCGACGGCGCCGCCGCCGCCGACCGCGACTTCGAGCTGACCTGGAATGCGGCCCCCGGCGAGGCACCCTCGGTCGGCTTGTTCCGCGAGCGGGTGGCGGGGGCTGAGGCGGTGCTCGCCGTGGTGACCCCGCCGGAAACCGCCAGCCCGGCCTCGCCCGTGCCCCGCGACGTGGTGTTCGTCATCGACAATTCCGGCTCCATGGGCGGCGCCTCGATGCGGCAGGCTAAGGCGAGCCTGCTCATCGGCCTCGACCGGCTGGGCGCGGGCGACCGCTTCAACGTGATCCGCTTCGATCACAGCTTCGACACGCTGTTTCCCGATCTGGTGCCCGCCGACGCGGGCCATCTGATGCGCGCCAAAAGCTTCGTGGCGGGGCTCCAAGCGAGCGGCGGCACGGAGATGCTGGCGCCACTCCAGGCCGCCCTGCGGGACGCGACGCCGGAGGAGACGGGGCGTCTGCGTCAGGTCGTGTTCCTCACCGACGGCGCCATCGGCAACGAGGCGCAGATCTTCTCGGCCATCACGACGGAGCGCGGGCGCTCGCGGCTGTTCATGGTCGGCATCGGCTCGGCCCCGAACGGCTACCTGATGCGCCACGCCGCCGAACTTGGGCAGGGCAGCTTCACCCAGATCGACACGCCCGATCAGGTGACCGAGCGGATGCGCGCCCTGTTGGTGAAGCTGGAAAGCCCCGCCGTCACCGACCTGACCGCGACCTTCTCCGAGCCCGGCATCGACGTGACGCCGGCTCGCCTGCCCGACCTCTACCGCGGCGAGCCGCTCACCCTCTCGGCCCGGATGGGGCAGGCCCGCGGCACCCTGACCCTCTCCGGCCGCATCGGCGGACAACCCTGGCAGACGCAGCTGCACCTCGATGCGGCGCAGGACGGGACCGGCATCGGCAAGCTCTGGGCGCGGGCGAAGATCGCAGAGGCCGAGACCGCGCGGCTGACCAGCGGGCTCACGGCGGAGGCGGCCGACGCGGCGATCCTGCGGCTGGCGCTCGACTACGGGCTGACGACGCGGCTGACCTCGCTGGTGGCGGTGGACGCCACCCCGCGCCGGCCGGCCGGGATGCGACTCGCCAGCACCGAGCTGCCGCTCAATCTGCCGGCCGGCTGGGACTTCGAGACGGTGTTCGGCACGCAGGATGAGGCGCCGCAGCTTCCCCCGCCGCCGCGCCAGCGCCGCGCCGCGGCCCCGGCCACGCAGATCGCTGCCGCGCAAGCCGTGGCGCTGCCGCAGACCGCCACGGATTTCGAGATCCGCGCATGGCTCGGAGCGCTGCTGCTGGCCCTCGGTCTCGTCCTCTCCCGCGGCCGGCTCGCAGCGTGAGCGGGATCGCACAACAGGGCACCGCATCGCGGCGCTCGGGTCGGAGGGGCTTCGCGGCTCTTCCGGTCCCCTTGCCGGCCTTCCTGCTCGCCGCGGCCGGTTTGGTTCTGCTGGCGCAGGCGGCCTGGATTCCGGCCAAGGCGGCTCTGGCCCAGGTGCTTCTGGAGCGCGCCTTCGCCCGCACCTTGGCCGAGGGCGTGCCCGCCCGCCCCTGGCCCTGGGCCGACACGGTGCCGGTCGCCCGCATCGGCTTCCCCCGGCTCGAAGAGCGCTACGTGGTGCTTGCCGGCTCGAGCGGGCAGGCGCTGGCCTTCGGGCCCGGCCATGTCGAGGGTACGCCAGAGGCAGGCGAACCGGGAATTGCGGTCTATGCCGCCCACCGCGACACGCAGTTCCGCAGTCTCGGCCGCGTTGCGGTCGGGGACGTGATCGCGGTGGAGCGCCGCGATCGCGTCACCGTCCGCTTCCGTGTCACAGGGCGCCGGGTCGTGCGCTGGGACGCCTCCGGTCTCGACCCGCAGGCGCCGGGCCGCCGCCTCGTCCTTACCACCTGCTGGCCGCTCGACGCGGTGACGCCGGGGCCGGAACGGTTGCTGGTGGAGGCGGCGCTCGACGAAACCGCCGAGCCTTGACGCTTCCCTCCTCTGTGCGGTTCTGTGCGGATCCGTCCGGAACCGCACGCGATGTCGCTGATCGAGGCCGATCACCCCGAGACCGAACTCCCCGCCGGGCAGAGCCGCGCCATCGCGGACGCCGTGCGCGAGGCCCTCGCCCGCCGCCGGATGTCCCGGCAGGCGCTCGCGGACGCCGCCCGCATCAGCATCTCGACTCTTGAGAAGGCGCTCTCCGGCCGCCGGCCCTTCACGCTGGCCACCACGATCCGCCTGGAGGAGGCGTTGGGGTTGCCCCTGAGGATGCAGGCCCCCGCGCTGCCGGTGGCGGCCCCGGAAAAGGCCCGCCACGCGCCGGAGGAGTTCGGCTCCTATACCCGCGAGGCGGTGGCCTTCCTGACCGGGCGCTACCTAACGCTCCGCCCCTCCTTCGGGCAGGCGGGGGCGATCTTCGCCTACCGCACCGAGATCGCCTGGGACGCCGACAGCGCCCGTCTCGTCTTCCGTGAAGCCGAGCGGCTCGACGCGCCGTTCGCGCAATCCGGCACCGTCTCGGTGCCGAACCAATCGGGCCAGATCTACCTCGTCACGAACTTCCAGGGGCAGTACCGGCTCGCCGTACTCGGCCGCCCGACGATCCAGGGCGAGATGTTCGGCATCCTGACGACCCTGTTCTCCGGCCGCGGCACGCAGCTGACCCCGGCGGCCACCCCCCTCGCCCTGGTGCCGGAGCGCGGGGCGCTGGCCGAGGGCGCGCAGTACGGGCGCATCACCGCCGGCATGGCCTGCGAGCCGGCCTACCGCCGCCTCCTCGACCGGGTGCGCGAGGATGTGTTCGCGGTGTTTCCCGGCTGCGGGGAGGGGACGGCCTGAGCCGTCAGGCGGTGCTCGACAGCTTCATCAGCACGAGGCCGCTGACGATGAGCACCGCCGCCAGAATGCGGGTGGCGTTCATCGCCTCGCCGAGGAACGCGATGCCGACGATGAAGGCGCCCACCGCGCCGATGCCGGTCCAGATCGTGTAGGCGGTGCCGAGCGGCAGGCTGCGCATCGCCCAGGCGAGGCAGGCGAAGCTTAAGCCCATGGTGACGAGGGTGATGACGCTCGGCCAGAGGCGGGAGAACCCTTCCGACTGCTTCATCGCGAAGGCCCAGACGACCTCCAGCAAACCGGCGAAGACGAGAACGATCCAGGCCACGGCAGCCTCATGCAGTTCATGAGCCGGGCCGTCCCGGACTTCGGCCCTGATGGGGGAGAGGACGTTGCCTCGCGCGGGGTGAGCTAAAGTCTGAGGCACCGGAGTCACGTGTGCCATCGCACGGCGGCGGGCGAGGGGCTATTCCAGCCGCACCACTACGCTGTCGCTCGCACCTGCCGCATCCATCACCGAGATCCGGGCGAAACCGGCGCCTTCCGGGCTCCACTCCGATTGCCGGCGCATCGCCTCGGCCACCGGCAGGCCATCGACCATCCAGGTCAGCGGCGGCTGGCCGCCCAAGGCCTTGAGGGCGAGGCGGGCCTGCGCGCCTTCGCTGATTCCGAGATCGACCCGTGCGCCGTCCGGCGGGTAGGCGATCTTGAGCGGCACACCGAGGGTCGCCGCGAAGGTTTTCGGGGCGTCGCGGCGGATGTGGCGCAGGGGCGGCGGCAGGGCGGCGGTGGTGGCGACGAGGGCGTCGCGGGGCCGGGGCAGGGCTTCCGGCTCGCCGCCGAAGCGGGCGAAGGCGTCGAACAGGATCGGGGCGGCGTGGCTGCGCCCGACCAGCCCCGGCACCGAGGCGCCGTCGGGGCGGCCGATCCAGACGGCAATCGTGACGCGGGCATCGAAGCCCACCGCCCAGGCGTCGCGGTAGCCGTAGGAGGTGCCGGTCTTGAAGCTGATCCGGCCGGGCAGGGCGTTCTCGGGCGGCGGGGCGCCGCGCAAGGTATCGGCGACGTACCAGGCGGCCACCGAATCGGCGACCCGCCGCTCCGGCTCGGGTGCGGCCGGCGGCCCGTCGAGGCGCCGGGCCAGCGCCGGTACGGTGCCGGAGCGTGCGAGACCCGCATAGAGCCGGGCGAGGTCAGTGAGCGTGATCCCGAGCCCGCCGAGCGCTACGGGCAGGCCCGGCGCCGTGTCGCGCGGTAGCAGGATCGTCGCGCCGGCGCCCCGCAGCCGCGCGACGAAGCGGGCGGCGCCGACCGCATCCAGAAGATCGACCGCGGGCAGGTTGAGAGATTGTTGGAGCGCGACCCGCGCCGTGACCGTGCCGCGAAACCCCATGTCGAAGTTTTCCGGGGCGTAGCTCGCGGCAAAGCGCGCCGGGCGGTCGTCGAGGAGCGTTTCCGGGTGGGCGAGCCCATCCTCGAAGGCGAGCGCGTAGATGAAGGGTTTGAGCGCCGAGCCCGGCGAGCGCACCGCCTGCGTGGCATCGACGGCGCCGGCGCGGGCCGCATCAAGATAGCCGGCGCTGCCGACATGGGCGAGCACCGCGCCGCTACGGTTGTCGATGGCGAGGATCGCGGCGGAGAGCGCCGGGCCGGCGGCCGCCGCGCGCTCGGTCGCCAGCGCCTCGAGGCTCGCCTGAAGGCGGGCATCCAGCGTTAGGTGCTGCACCCGCGCGTCCGGGTCGGCGGCGTGGGCCTGCTCGGCGGCGTGGGCGGCAAGCATCGGGAACTGCTTTCGGAATCCCGGCACCGGCTCGGCCTTGGCCGCGCGCGCCTCGGCGGCGGTCAGCACGCCGCGCTCGGCGGCGATGTCGAGCACCCGGTCGCGGGCGCGCCGCGCATTGGCGGCGAAGCGGTCGGGCCGGCGCGCCTCCGGTGATTGCGGCAGGGCGACGAGGAGCGCGCTCTCGGCAAACGACAGACGGGCCGGCTCGCGACCGAAATAGGCCAGACTCGCCGCCCGCACGCCCTCGACCGGGCCGCCATAGGGGGCCAGCGCGAGATAGAGGTCGAGCACGCCCGATTTGCCGAGTGTACGCTCCAGCTCGACCGCGCGGACCATCTGCCGGAGCTTTGCGGGAAGCGAGCGCTCGGCCCGCGGCTCGACGAGGCGGGCCACCTGCATCGACAGCGTCGAGCCGCCCGACACGATCTTACCGTGCGCGAGCCATTGCCACGCGGCGCGCAGCGTCGCCGCCGGATCCAGGCCGGGATGGCTGTCGAAGCGGCGGTCCTCGTAGGCCTTGAGCATGGCGAAGTATCGCGGATCGATCGCGTCCGCGGTGACGGGCAGCCGCCAGCGCCCGTCGGCGGTGGCGAAGGGGCGCAGCAGCTGTCCCTTCCGATCGAGGATGACGGTGGAGCGGAGCGAGGCCTGGGTCAGGTCGAGGGGCGGGAGGGTCGTGGCGTAGCGCCAGAGGGCGCCCGCCAGCAGAAGCGCGACGATGACGAAGAGGGCGAGAAGAGCCCTCCTCCCTCTGCGGGGGAGGGTGCCTGCGGAGCAGGCGGGAGAGGGGGCGACGTGTCCGGAGAGGGCGTTCCCCTCACCCGACCCGCTTCGCGGGCCACTCTCCCCCGCAGAGGGGGGAGGGGGAGGCGGCGTCGCGCATCATCGCCCTACTTCGCCGCGGTCACCTCGACCGATCCGAACGCAGTGCGCCCGAACCGCTCGGGGCGGTACATATCCTCGACGCTCGCGCCCGGATGCACGTAGCTGCCGGGCGAGACCACGCGCACGGTGTAGGCCGCCGAGAAGAAGGCGGATTGCTCCGGTGTGCGGTCGTAGGCGGCCACGAACCGGTCGTCGCGGAACTCGGTATGGACCGGGGCCACCTCGCTCTTCGCGAAGCTGAGGCTTGAGAGCGCGTCGGCGTCGAGGAGCTTCGGGTTATCGATCTCCAGCCCCGCGGGCAGGCGATCGACCAGCAGCAGGCGCCCGGCGCTGGCCTTGGCCTCTGTCACCTTCAGCACCACGACGAGGCGGTCGTTCTGGCGCAGCGGCTTGGCCAGATCCACCGGGCTGCCGTCGAGCCGGTAGACGTTGCGCTCGACCGTGAAGCCCTGCGAGGCTGCCGGCTCCGGGGCGATCGGGTTGCCCTGGACACCGATCGCGACCAGCACCGCCTCGCGGCCGGCATTGACGATCCGCACCGGCCGCGCCTCCAGGGCGGGGGCCCGGTAGAGCCGCGAGAGCGGTCCGGTCTCGGTCTTGCCGTCGATGGTGAGCGCGAGGGTGTCGGATTCCTTAGCGAGGCTCTGCGCCGCCAGCACCATCCAGGCATTCTCCTGGGTGCTGGTCGAGCGACCGTCCGCCCGCTCCTGGCCGAGCACGGCCGCGACCGGTTGCAGCGTCGCTTGAGAAAACCCAGCCTCGGCCGAGAGCGCCAGCAGGGCGGCGCCGTCGCGCAGGCGCGAGCCATAATCGGCGCGATAGGTGCCCCGGTCGCGCTCGGCCTGGAGCGCCTGCACCGCCGCCTCGAAGCCTTTTTGCGCCCGGCCGCGATCACCGAGGAGGGCCAGCGCGGCGGCGAGCTGCCCGCGGCCGAGCGGGGTGGCGAAATCGCTGAGCTTGGTGTCGGCGAGGTAGCGCAGGTCCCCCATCACCGGCCGGCCGTTGCGGGCGAGCACGTAGGCCGCGTAGGCCAGATCCATGCCGCCATTCTCGACATTGGTGGTGTTGGCCACCGTGTTGCGCAGGCGGTCGAGCGCGCTGTTGAAGGCGGTCTGCGGCACGGCAAAGCCCCGCTCGCGGGCGCGGGTGAGGAAGTCGGTCACGTAGGCGGCCAACCACGTGTCGCCGGCATTCTCCGTGGACCACGCGCCGAAGGCCCCGCTCGAATCCTGGCGCGCCAGCACCCGTTCGATTGCCCCGCGCACCCGCTCGTCGAGTTTCCCGTCGAGGCCGAGCTTTTCCGTCGCCGC
Organism: Methylorubrum sp. SL192; assembly: GCF_026672325.1. NCBI lineage: Bacteria > Pseudomonadati > Pseudomonadota > Alphaproteobacteria > Hyphomicrobiales > Methylobacteriaceae > Methylorubrum > Methylorubrum sp. SL192. The sequence goes on along the minus strand of NZ_JAPPQV010000003.1, from coordinate 545,039 downwards.
GAGCGCGTTGACGTAGAGCAGCGGCATCGCCCGGCTGACGATCTGCTCGGAGCAGCCATAGGGGTAGCGGTCGAGCGATTGCAGCAGCGCGGCGACGTCGATGCCGCTGAGGCGGTTGGCCGAGACCGAGACCGCTCCGGTGCCGGGCAGGATGTCGGCGAGCAGGTCCGGCGTCAGGTCGAGGCCGGCGCCGGGCTCCAGCGGGCGCACATTGCGGCGGACCAGCGCCCCGGTGCCCGGATTGATTCCGAGCGCGAAGGACTGGCCGGCGCTGCCCTGGATGCCGGGGCCGGTGAGGCTCAGGTCGAGCCGGGCCGTTCCGGGGCCGGCGGCGGTGATCGGGATCACGAGCTGCCCCTTGGCGCCGGCCTCCAGGCGCAGGGTGGAGTGCACCGCCTCGCCCGCCACCACGACGGGACCGGTGAGGTCGAGATCGACGGTGTAGTCGCCGGCCGCCCCCTCGACATTGTCGAGGGCGACGAAGAAGCGCGAGCGGTCGCCGACATTGAGGAAGCGCGGCAGGGTGCCGGTGAGCACGACGGGATCGCGGACGATCACGTCGGTCTGGGCTTGGCCGACCCTGGCCTTGGTCCAGGCAGTCGCCATCAGCCGGGCGGTGCCGTTGAAGGCGGGCAGCTCCAGCGGAATTTTCGCTGTACCGTCGGCGCCGACCGTGACCACGCCGGAGTAGAGCGCGAGCGGGGCCTGGGTCGGAGGCGCGTCGGCAAGTTCCGCCGCGCCGCCGTCGCCGCCGGAGCGGATCGCGCCGAGCGTGCCCTGCATGCCGTCGATCAGGTAGCCCCAGAGATCGCGGATCTCGGGGCCGAGCGCCTTCTGGCCGAAGAAGTAGCCGAACGGGTTCGGCGCTTCGTAGCGGGTCAGGTTGAGGATGCCGACATCGACCGCCGCCAGCGTCACCCGCGCCTCCTCGCCAGCGGCGAGACCGGCGAGCTTCACCGGCACGGTGAGGGTGCCGCGGGGGCGCACCTTCTCCGGCGCCTCGATCGCGACGGAGAGGCCGCGCTTCTCCTTATCGACGGAGAACCAAGCGACGCCGAGCGCCCGGCCCGGCATGCGCTTGGCCGCCTGGTCGAGCGGCCGGTAGGCGGTGGCGACGAGGTAGGCGCCCGCGCCCCATTCCGCCTTGACCGGAATATCGACACTGGTGCCGCCCTCCGCGACCGTCACGTCCCGGATCTCGTGCACCCGGTCGCTGACGATGGCGAGCGTCGCCGTGCCGGCGAATTTCGGCGCGAGCCGGGCGCGCAGCCGCTCGCCGGCCGCGTAGGCGCCCTTGTCGAGGGTGAGGTCGAGAAGATCGGGCACATCGGCGCTCTCGGAGCCGCCCCAGCCGACGGTGAAGGACACGCTCGCCGCCGCCTGCGGCTGGCCCGGCACGCTCGCCTCCAGGCGATACTGGCCGAATCCCACCGGCACGGCGATGCGCGCGGGCGCCTCCGCCCCGATCGCCACGCGCCCGTCGGCGATGCGGCGGCTGGATTTGACCGGCTCGAAGCTCCAGCGCCCGTCGGCACGGTACCATTGGTAGGTCCGATCCACCTTCGACAGCGTCCAGGTCACGCCGTCCTGTGTCAGGCGCCGGCCGTCGGGCGCGGCCATGGCGACGTCGAAGGTCGCGGTCGCGTTCTCGGCCAGATCGCCGCCAAAATTCTTGCGGATCGCCAGCACCGGCTGGGCCGGCAGGATCGGCAGGGTCACGCTGCGGCTGAGCGCCCGGCCGCCCGGCTCGCCGACGGCGAGGGTGATCTTGGCTTCCAGCGCGCGGGGGGCGGCCACTTCCTGTACCGGCACGGTGATGGTGGCATGGCCCCGCGCGTCGGTGGTGGCCTTGGCGTCGATCTCGGCCGTGGTCGCCTCCACCGCCTCGTCGTCGAGGCCGATGGAGAAGCCCTCCAATCCCTTGATGCCGGAATTGGCCGCCGCCTGAACCGCGACGGAGCCCGAGACGTCGAGCCCCGTGCCCGGCGCGCCGTAGAGGTAGCGCGCGGCGACATCGATGGTCGCGGCCTCGCCGCGGGTCAGGCTCGGCGTCTTCGGGGTGAGGCTCACCTCCAGCCGCTCGGGCACATAATCCTCGACGAGCCAGCTCGCCTCGCCGACCGGCGGCGCCTTCGGATCGGTATAGGCCGAGACCCGCCACGTGCCGTGCATCGCGCCCGCCATCAGCGGCAGGGCGAGCGAGCGCCCGCCGAGGCCCTCGTCGGCGACAGCCGCGCGGCGATACTCGACGCCGTCGGGCCGCTTCACCACCAGCGTCAGCGGCAGGCCGGCCACCGCCGCCCCCTGGGGGTCGCGAAGAAGCGCGGTGAGCTGGACCGTCTCGCCGGAGCGATAGACGCCGCGCTCGGGGAAGACGTAGGCCTCGGCCCCGCCGGGGGCCGGGCGGCCCTTCACCCCACGGTCGGAGAGATCGAAGGCGCCGAGCGCCAGATCGAGGAAGCCGTAATCGTCGCCGACCTGCGCCACCACGAGGCCGGGTGCCAGCCCGCCCTCGCCGCGGGCGAGGCCGGCGGGGAAGGCGGCGTGGCCCTGGCCGTCGGTCTTGGCGGTCGCGAGCACATCGTTGTTGCGGGCAACAAGGCGGATCTCGGCGCCGGACACGGTCTTGGCGCTGGCGAGCGAGCGGGCGAAGACGTGGACGCCGTCGCGGCCCTTGAAGGCGGTAAGACCGAGATCGGAGACGACGAACCACTGAGTCGCCTGGGTCTCGTAGCCGCCATACTCGTCCTCAGACGAATCCGTGGTGCCGGTGGGCTTGGCCAGCATCAGGTAGAGGCCGGGCTCCAGCTTGCCGACCGCCTGGAGCACCGGGAAGGCGGTCACCGCCTCGCGGTTGGTCTCGGCCTTGGCGGTGTCGAGCGTGCCCTTCCAGACCCGCTGGCCCTTCTGGTCGGCGATGGATTTGGCCGTCGAGCCGCTGAGCTGGCTTAGGAAGTCTTCCGAGCGGAGCGCGGGCAGCAGGCCGCGGTCGCCGATGCGCAGCACCTCGACGTCGAGCTTGTCGGCGTTGACCGAGACCAGCGGCACGCCGGCCTGACCGGTGCGCGGCAGGACGTAGTTGCGGCCGGTGAAGCGCACTTGTGGCGAGCGGTCGCGAACGTAGACCTCGTAATCGGCCGATTTCAGCAGATTCTCGCCGACCGAAGAGGGCAGGCCCTGGCGCACGACGAAGGCGTAGCGCTCGGAATGTTTGAGCCCATCGACGCAGACCTGGGAGCCTTCCGCCGTGACGGCGGCGTTGGCGGCACCCGAGACGGTGATGTAGGGCGCGTAGTCGGTCTTCGGGACGAGACCTTCCGAGAAGGTGAAGCAGACCCGGGGCGCGGCGGCGTCCGAATCGACCTTGTAGTCGAGGATGCGGAAGCCGTGCTCCTCGCGCAGTTTCTCGTAAGCGGCACGGGTCTGCGCCTCGTCCCGGATCGCGAGGCTCGCGCGGTAGGCTTCCAAAGCGGACCGCCACTCGGACTGGGCCGCCTGGATCTCACCGAGCCGGGCCAGGGCGCGGGCCTCGTCCGCCGGGTTTTTGGCGCGCAGATAGCCCTGATAGGCGGCGGCGCTCGCGCGGCCCTTCAGCTTGAACCGGGCGGAATAGTCGGCGCGCTCCTCGTCGTTGCCGGCGGCAATGGCCGCGTTGGCGTAGTCGAGCCAATTTCGAACATCGTTCGGGTCGGCCGCGACGGCGGCGGCACGGGCGTTGAGTTCGGCGTCGGGCTCCCCGCCCTCGCTCTGGGCGGCGACCTCCGCCTCGCGCCGCCACTGCGCGGCGGTCTTGGCGCCGGGGGGCGCTTCGCTCTTGAGTGCGGTCTCCAACCGGACGCCCGCACTCGCCAGCGCCTCGCGCACGAAGGTCTTCGCGACCGGTGCGGTCGCCGATCTCAGGGGCGCAGTGGGGGGCGCGGCCGGACGCGGAGCCTGGGCCAGGGCCGGAACACCGAGCAGCATCGCGCCGATCAACGTCGCACCGAGGTGCCCGAGACTTTTGCCTTGGGACATGCGCGCGTCTCCTCCGACCGGTGCGCCCGAAGCAGGGGCGCCCGCGGCCGGCACGCTATCACTTGCCGCGCCGGCCGCAACGCTCACTCCGAGCCATCGGCGAGGAGGGGCCTCAGAACAGGCAGATCAGGGCGACGCCGGCCAGCAGAAGCAGCGCGCCGCCGAGCCGCGGCAGGTTCGCTTCGTGGACCGGCACGCCGAGCAGCCCGAAATGGTCGAGGGCGAGCGACATCAGCATCTGCCCGACGATGAGGAGGGCGACGACCGCGGCGGCGCCGATGCGCGGGATCAGGAAAATCGCCCCGACGACGTAGACCGCGCCGAGCAGGCCGCCGGTCCAGGCGTACCAGGGGGCGCGGGCGGCCGCGTCGAGCGAGGGCAACGGCTCGCGCAAGGTCAGCGCCAGGAGGCCAACGGCGAGGCCGCCGACGGTGAAGTTGACGAATCCCGCCCAGAGACCGGAGCCGAGTTCGCCCCTCAGCCCGGCATTGACCGCCTGCTGGACCACGAAGGCGACACCCGCCAGCGCCGCCGCACCGTACAATCCGATCTGCAGCAAAGCCGCGCCCTTCCGAATGCCTTGAAGTCCTGCGCCAAAGCTGTCGCCCGGGACCTGTCCGTCCACCGGCGTGCGATCACGATCCCGCAGGACGGCTCTGCGCTGCGGCTTGTGGGGGGCACGCTCTGGCTGGCATCATCCCCCGCACGACGAATCGAGCGGTGGTGATGACGGGACGGATGAGAGCTTTTCGCACCGGCCTACCGGCCCTGCTTGCCGCCGGACTTGCGACGGGCGCCCTCGCACAAGGGACCCTCCCACCGGCCGCGCCGGCCCGGCCGAAGCCTGCCGCTGCCCCCCAACCCGCGCCCGATCCCGCCTTCGAGGCGGCGCGGACGGCCTTCGAGGCCCTGCCCGAGGCGGAGCGGCGGGGGCTGCAAGATGCCCTGGTCTGGACCGGTGACTATAACGGCGTGACGACCGGGGCCTTCGGAAAGCGTAGCTTCGAGGGCATCCAGACCTACCAGACCCGCACGGGGGCCGCCCCGACCGGCCTGCTCACGCCACCGGAGCGCGCGGCGCTCAAGCGCGAGGCGGAGGAGGCCCGGCGGGCCGCGCGCTTCAAGGTCCAGCCCGATCCGGCGAGCGGCGTGGTGGTCGGGGTGCCGGAGGCGCTGCTGCCGAAAAAGAGCGCGATCCCCGGTGGCACACGCTGGCAGAGCGCCGACGGGCGGGTGACCCTCGACACCAAGTCGTTCCCGCAAGGGGAGACCAGCCTCGACGCCCTGTTCGAGCGCGCCATCGCCGCGATGCCCGGCCGCAAGGTCACCTACAAGCTGAAGAAGCCGGACTTCATCGTCATCACCGCCGAGACCGCGGGCGGGCGCTCCTATATCCGCTACGCCGAAGGCCCCCAGGGCATCCGCGGCTTCACCCTCGGCTATGACAGAACGTTGGCGGACACGGTCGATCGTCTCGTCATCGCGGTGGCCAACAACTTTTCACCGTTTCCCGAGGACGCGCCGGCTCCCATCGCTCCGACGGCGGCCACCGGCCCGGCTCCTCGCGCGCCCGCCTCCGGCCTGGCGGCCGCGCCCGCAGCACCGCCGCTGCCCGGCGTGCAGGCCGAGGCGCGCCCCGCCGCGACCGGCCTGCTGCTGGGCGGCGGGCGGGTGCTGACGGCGGCCTCCGCCCTCGAATCCTGCGCCGCGCCGCGCATCGGCGGTGCGGCGGCCCGGATCGAGCGGCGCGACGCGGCGGGCACCCTCGCGCTTCTGTCCGCCGAGGGGTTGGCGGGTGGCGCGCCGCCGCCGCTCCGCGCCGAGGCGGTGAGCGAGGGCGAGGCTCTGCTCGTGCTCGGTGCCCAGGCGAAGGGCCGCCCGAGCGTCGCCCCCGCCACCGCTGCCGTCGAAGGCGTTTATGCGCCGCTCCAGCCCGGCGCCGCTGGTGCGCCGGTGCTCGACCGGTCGGGACGGCTCGTCGGGCTCGTCGCCCGCTTTCCCACTGCACCCCGCCTGATCGCCGGGGTAATGCCGCCGACGCGCTATGCCGTCGTACCGGGGAAAGCCGTCGCGGCGTTCCTGGGCGAGAGCGGCCTGCCCGCCGGAGCGGGCAAGGACGCGGCCAAGGACGCGGGAAAGGATCTCGCGAAGGGCGCCGCGACCACGCTGGGCGGGGCGGCGGCGCCCGTTCTCGACGCCGTCGTTGCCATCACCTGCGCCCGGTGAGGGAAGTACCGGGCCTTAGACCCGGTTCGTCACCAGCAGCACGATCAGGATGATGATCAGCAGGCCGCCGAGGCCGAAGCCGGGGCCGCGGAAGCGACCGCCGCCGTAGAAGTTGCCGCCGCCGAACAGGAGCAGGATCAGCAGGATCAGGAGGATGGTGGTGATCGTCATCGGCGGAAGCCTCTTTGGTCCGCCCAGACCCCTTTGCCTGAGCGCCAACAGCAACGCTTCTGCCGGCGATTTCGTTCAGCCGGCTCGGGTCTTATCCCGCGGTCGTCTGGCCTCAGGCTCGCCAATCCGGCAGAGCGCCCCCGGTCTCTGCAAGCCACGCGGGAATCGGCAGGCTGCGCTCGCGCAGGAAGGCGGGGTTGAACAGCTTCGAGGCGTAGCGCGCAGCCCCGTCGCAAAGGATCGTCACGATGGTATGGCCGGGCCCGAGTTCGCGGGCGAGCCGGATCGCGCCCGCCACGTTGATGCCGGACGAGCCGCCCAGCGATAGGCCCTCCTCGCGCATCAGGGCGAAGATGATGCCGAGCGCTTCCGTGTCCGGAATCCGGAACGAGTGGTCGGGCGTGAAGCCTTCGAGGTTCTTCGTCACCCGGCCCTGGCCGATGCCCTCGGTGATCGAGGAGCCTTCGGCCTTGAGCGTGCCGGTGCTGTAATAGGCGTGCAGCGCCGAGCCCTCGGGGTCGGATAGGGCGATCTTCACGCCGGGCTTGGCCGCCCGCAGCGCCTCGGCCACGCCCGCGAGCGTGCCGCCGGTGCCCGCCGCGCAGACGAAGCCGTCGACCGCGCCACCGGTCTGCGCGAAGATCTCGGGGCCGGTCGCCTCGATATGGGCGCGGCGGTTGGCGGTGTTGTCGAACTGGTCGGCAAAGAAGGCGCCGGCCGCTTCCGTCTCGGCCAGCCGCTCGGCGAGGCGGCGGGCGGCGTGGACGTAGTTGTTCGGGTTGGCGAAGGGGACGGCGGGCACCTCGACCAGCCGGGCGCCGGCGAGCCGCAGCGTCTCCTTCTTCTCTGCCGATTGCGTCTCCGGAATCACGATCACGGTGCGGTAGCCGCGCACGGAGGCCACCAGCGCCAGCCCGATCCCGGTATTACCCGCCGTGCCCTCGACGATGGTGCCGCCGGGCCGGATCAGGCCGCGCGCCTCGGCATCCCGCACGATCGAGAGCGCCGCCCGATCCTTTACCGAGAGGCCGGGATTGAGGAATTCGGCCTTGCCGAGGATGGTGCAGCCGGTCTCCTCTGAGGCGCGGCGCAGCCGGATCAGGGGCGTGCCGCCGATGGCAGCGAGCACGTCGGGCGAGACGGCGGAGGATGCGGACATGCGGTGCGGCGGCCTTCCTGAGCGCCCGCGCGGGGCGGCGGATCAGGCAGGCTTAACCAACCGATTTTCAGGAATCCAGGTAGCCCGCCTCCCGCAAGGCGTCGGCGACGGCAGTAAAGAAGGGATCATCTGCCGCGGCGTCGTCCTGCGACAGCGTTCTTCCCCCGCCATCGGACGCGGTCTCGCTCCGGTCGAAATCCCGGAAGTCCTGCGACTCCGCCGGGTTTCCGGCCGATGCCGCGGATGCGCCGAGCCCGAACAGGCCGGCCGCGGTGAGGAGGGTCTCGTTCAGGGAGATCATGGCCGGCTCCTGTCTCGAAACGAGACGTCGCCAGCCTAATCGGTTCATGAAATCTTAGCAATATTGAGAGGCTGAGCCCAAAACAGCGTATCGGCCCTCATCGCTCCGGAGCGCCGGGGGCAGCGTAGAAGACGATCATGCCGCGCGTGCGGGCCGCTTTTGACGCCGCGTTCATTGCCGTCGCCGTGCAAAAGACCGCCGCGCGGCGCCCGCTTTTGAGAATTTCGCTTCCGCGGTTCGGCGAGCGGAGCGAAAACCCCGACCATCCGGACTGAGCCCTTCCGGCGGCCATTCGGCGCTTTCGGTTCAGCTCCGGTTCAAGCGCGACGGTGCAGTTTGGCCGCAGGTTGAGGGCTGTGATGTTCCTGCACCGGTTTTGGCGAACCGAGCCGCTTCGGCGCCGCAATCAGGCAGGATGAGCACTCCGTCAAGCTTATCCCGCTAGACGCTCCTCTCGCGGCGGTTCGATCCGCCGCCTTCGATGCCTGCCCCATTTTCTCTCAGTCGCGAATCCAATCCATGACGGTCGTCGCCCTCATCGCCTGCAACCTGCTGCTGGCGGGCCTTTTTTCCCTGGTCGCCGTCGCCCTCGACTGAGGGCCTCCCGAGACGACACCCGCCATGCCGTCGTGGGCAACAGCCCACGGCCGGCCATCGGGCGTTTCGTGAGGCGCTTTTGAGCGCCGCGCTCCCGCGCAAACCCGCACCGCACAGATCAAGAACCCCGGTCGCTCCGTCGCGGCCGGGGTTTTCGGCTTAGCTGGACCGTTTGGCGCGACCGTTTGACGGGACCGTTTTCGAAGCGTCAGTCGCGGGTCGCCCGGTCCTGCAGCGTGTCCAGACGTCCGATGAGCGCTTCGAGACGCTCGCCGACCGGCTCGGTGAGGCTGTCGGCGTAGTGGCTGCGCAGGTTCTTGCCGAGATGGCGGCGCACGCTCGCGCTCAGCGGCGGCGCCTCCGCGGCATCCTCTGCGCGTTTCGTGTCGGCGATGGGCTTCGTCACGGATCGTCTCCCGTCCGGTGCCGGAAGCGGCTGTGAGGCGGCGATCCTGCGCGCTGGAAAGTTAAGGCGAGTTTTACTGCGGCGACCAAGAAACGATTAACCCTCCGTGCCAGGGCACGGAGGGTTCTTCTTCCTCGAAACCATCGGTCCGAGTGCGGCTGCCGTTCTTACCGGGTCGTCGGCAGGAGCAGGTCCGGTAGCCAGAGGGCGATGCCCGGCACGAGGCAGAGCAGGAGGATCGCGACAGCCATCAGGATCACGAAGGGCAGGGTGCCCCAGATGATGTCCTTGAGCGGGATGTCGGGGGCGATGTTCTTGATGACGAAGATGTTGAGGCCCACCGGCGGGTGGATCAGCCCCATCTCCATGGTGATCGTCATCACCACGCCGAACCAGACGAGGTCGAACCCGGCTTCCTTGAGCGGCGGCAGGATGATCGGCGCCGTCATCAGGATGATCGAGACCGGCGGCAGGAAGAAGCCGAGCGCGATCACCAGGGCCAGGATCGTGACGAGCAGGACCCAGGGCGAGAGCTGCATCGCGACGATGGCCTGGGCCGCCGCCTGTGAGATGTGGAGGTAGCTCATCACGTAGGCGTAGAGGAGCGACATGCCGATGATCAGCATCAGCATGGTCGATTCCCGCAGCGTCGCCGTGAGGATCGGGTCGAGATCGCGGAAGCGCCACACGCCGTAGATCACCGCGATCAGCGCCAGCGCCAGCAGGCCGCCGAGGCCGGCCGTCTCGGAGGGCGTGGCGTAGCCGCCGTAGAGCGCGACCATGACGCCGGTGAGCAGCACCACAAAGGGCAGCACCCGCGGCAGCGTCGAGAAGCGCTCGCGCATGCTGTAGCTGTCCTCCTTGAGGATCGGATGCTGCGCGCCCGTCCGCTCGTAGGCGAGCTTGGCCGCCGCGAACTCCGAGCGGAAGCGGAACACCGACCAACTCGCAAACAGCGCGACGAGGAGGAAGCCCGGGCCGATGCCGGCCAGGAACAGGCGCCCGAGCGATTGCTCGGCGGCCACCGCGTAGAGGATCATGGTGATCGAGGGTGGCAGCAGGATGCCGAGCGTGCCGCCCGCCGCGATGATCCCGGCGGCGAAGCCCGGCGAGTAGCCGCGGCGGCGCATTTCCGGAATGCCCGCCGAGCCGATCGCCGAGCAGGTGGCGGGCGAGGAGCCGGCCATCGCTGCGAACAGGGCGCAGGCGAACACGTTGGCGATGCCCAAACCGCCGGGGATGCGGTGCATCCAGGCATGCATCGCCGAGTAGAGATCCTGGCCCGCCTTGCTCCGTCCGATCGCCGCGCCTTTCAGGATGAAGAGCGGGATCGAGAGCAGGGTGATCGAGGCCATCTCCTCGTAGACGTTCTGCGCCACCGTATCGAGCGAGGCGGCGGGCATGAACACGTACATGAAGGCCAGGGCCACGAAGCCCAGCGCAAACGCGATGGGGATGCCCGAGAGCATCGCCCCCAGGGTCGCCCCGGCATAGAGGAAGCCGATCGCGGCGGTGCTCATGCCTTGCCTCCCCTCGTCGTGATCGGCCGAACCGGGGCCGCTGTCGGTGTGATCGTGCTCTCCAGGGGATCCGGCCCCTCGGGCGTCAGATCCGGGCGGTCGCGCATGTCGCGGTTGACGTCCGCCCCGATGCCGATCTTCGGCTTGGCCCAGCCGGCGGCGCGGGGGCCGTAGAGGACGGCCTCAGTGATCTGCAGGACGAACTGGACGGCGAGCAGGCTCATGCCCGCGGCCATCAGCAGGTAGGGAATCCAGAGCGGCGGCCCCCAGGTCGATTGCGAGATCTGGCCGTCTTCCCAGGCCTCGTGGAACAGGCTCCAGCTCTTCCAGGCGAAGAAGGTCACGAAGGCGAGGCTGACGATGTCGACGAAGATCAGGCGCACCCGGTTGACGCCCGGCGACAGCAAGCCGGTGAGGGCCTCGATGGCGACGTGGCCGCGCTTGGCCTGGACGCCCGCCGCCGACAGGAAGGTCGCGCCGACGATGAGGAACACGGCGGTCTCGTCCTGCCACTCGGTCGGCTCGTGGAAGACGTAGCGGGTCAGGACGGAGTAGCTGAGCACGAGGCAGGCGGCGACGAGCGCCACCCCGCCGCACACCAGGATGAGGTGGTTGAGCCGGCGCGTGGTCCGCTCGATCACGCCGAGCAGGCCCGGAATCCGCGGCTCCTCGGCGCGTTTCGTCTCGGAGGCGGCCGAGGCCGCGTCGAAGGCGTGGCTCATCCGACCTTCTCCGCCAGCTTGAGCAGCTCGGCGCAGCTCGCGTTCTTGTTGGCGAAGTCCTTCCAGGCGGTGTCGCGGGCGATGTCGCGCCACTTGCCGAGATTGACCTCGTCGAGCTGCACCACCTTGGCGCCGGCCTTGCCGAATACTTCCTCGACGCGGGTATCGTCGGCCTTTGCGCCCTCCTGGCCGAAGCTCTCGAGCTCGGCGCCGACCGCCATGATGAGATCCTGCTGGTCCTTGGGCAGACCGGAGAACACGATCTTCGACATCATGATCGGCTCGAGCATGAACCAGTAGGAGCGCTCGCGGCCGGAGGTCAGGGCCTTCGAGATCTCCTCCAGGCGGAACGAGATCAGGCTGGTGGAGGAGGTCAGCACCGCGTCGCAGGCGCCGGTCTGCATCGCGGCGTAGGATTCGTTCGACGGCAGCGAGAGCGTGGCCGCGCCGGCCTGCTTCATCATCAGGTCCATCTCGCGCGAGCCGCCGCGGACCTTCATCCCCTTGGCGTCGTCGGGCGTCAGCAGCGGGCGCTCGCGGCTGGCGATGCCGCCGGCCTGCCAGACCCAGGACACCAGCACGATGCCCTTGGAATCCAGGATCTCGGTGAGCTTGCGGCCGACGGGCGCGTCCTTCCAGGCGAGCGCCTGGGCATAGGAGGAGACCAGGGCCGGCATCAGGCCAATATTCATCTCCGGCACCTCGCCGCCCGCGTAGGGCGAGGGGTAGAGCGAGAGATCGAGCGCCCCTTTGCGCATGGCGCTGAACTGGGCGTTGGTCTTCATCAACGAGGAGCCGGGATAGACCTGCACCTCCATCGCGCCCTTCGAGCGCTCCTTGATGGCGGCCGCGAACTTCCGGCACATCCGATCGCGAAAGTCGCCCTCGTCGATCGAGCCGCCGGGGAACTGGTGCGAGAGCTTCAGGGTCGTGGCGGCCCGGGCCGGGCCGGTTCCGAACTTCAGCAGCGCGGGCGCAGCAAGCCCGGCCGCGAGAAGGTGGCGGCGGTTCAGCGTCATGGCGTTTCCTTCCCAATACCGCTTTCGCGGAATTCTACTCGTCCGTTCGTGCGGACTTTTGTGCGGCGCACAATATACGTTTCAGCGCAGCATTTAATGCAAGATCGCGTCATCTTGCATATTTTGTCAACGCCCGTGAATATGGATCGGCAGGAAATCGCCGATGACTCGACCGATGAACCAGACCCAGCGCCTCAGGCAGACGATCGAGGACGAGATCGTCGAGGGGCGGCTCGCCCTCGGCGCGCGCCTCGACGAGACGCAGCTCGCCGAGCGCTTCGGCGTCTCGCGCACGCCGATCCGCGAGGCGCTGCTGCAGTTGGCCGCCACCGGCCTCGTCGAGACCAAGCCGCGCCGCGGTATGGTCGTGAGCGCGCCTGAGCCGGGCCATCTCTTGGAGATGTTCGAGACGATGGCGGAGCTGGAAGCCGCCTGCGGCCGGCTCGCCGCGCGCCGCCTCACGCCGGAACTCGAGGCGGAGTTGACGGGCGCCGTCGCAGCCTGCGCACGGGCCGCCGCCGCGGGCGATCCGGAAGCCTATTACGGTGAGAACTACGTCTTCCACACGGTGATCTACCGCGCCTGCCGCAATGACTTCCTGTGCGGGCAGGCGCTGGCGCTGCACCGCCGCCTCTCGCCCTACCGCCGCCTGCAACTGCGCACCCGCCACCGGGTGGCGCAATCGCTCGCCGAGCACGAGGCGGTCGTCGCCGCGATCCTTGCCAGCGATGGCGCCGCGGCGGCCGATCAGCTCCGCCGCCACGTCCTGATCCAGGGCGACGGCTTTTCGGAACTGGTGGCGAATCTGCGGGCGCTGGATCACAGCGCGGCGTGAGCACCCCGAAGGGTCGCACATCGCGAGCGTCGCTTCCGGTGCCCTGGCAGGGCCAGCGCGGAGGCCGTAAACTCACGCTTCGCGGTTCGCCGTGGAGGTTCTTCGTGTCCCGCCGCCCCATTCCAGGCGCCCTTCCGGTCGCGCTCGCCCTGACGACGCTCGCCGGATCGCCCGCCCTGGCGCAGTCCACCGGACTGCCGGTCTACGAGGGCGCGGGCGGCGATCCGCGGATCGCGGTGGCCCAGCCGGAATCGACGAGCCAAGCCTCCGGCGGCTACGTGCGCTCGATCGAGCCCTCACTCGGGCCCTTCGGCGACCCGCTCGGCCTGCGGCCCCTGCTGAAGGAGCGGGGCATCGAGTACAGCCTCACCTACATCGCCGAGACGCTGGGCAATCCCGTCGGCGGTATTCGCCAGGGGGCGATCGTCGAGGACCGGCTGAACCTGCGGCTCAATCTCGACCTGCAACGGCTCGCCGGCTGGGACGGCGCCACGGTGCACGCCAACGCCTACTTCATCCACGGCACCGGCCTGTCGCGCTACGATGTCGGCAACCTGCTGGCCGCCAGCGTGATCGAGGCGCTGCCCGCCTCCCGCCTCTACACACTGTGGCTCGACCAGCAGCTCTTCGACGGCCAACTTGGCATCCGGATCGGCCAGCAAGCGGCCGACACCGAGTTCTTCGTCAGCCAGACCGCGACCCTGTTCGTAAATTCGACCTTCGGCTGGCCGGCGATCGCCGCGCTCGACCTGCCGAGCGGCGGCCCGGCCTACCCGCTCGCGACGCCGGCGATCCGGGCCAAATACGTGCCGGGCAACGGCTTCTCGCTCCAAGCCGGGCTCTATGACGGCGATCCGGCCGGGGCCAATCGCCCGGGCGAAGACCCCGAGGGGCAGCGCCTCGACCGCACCGGCACCAATTTCCGCACCCGCGATCCCGCCCTCGTCGTGGCCGAGGCGACCTACGCCTTCAACACGCAGGAAGGTTCGAAGGAACTGCCCGGCGACATCACCCTCGGGGGCTGGCAGCATTTCGGGCGCTTCGAGAGCTTGCGCTTCGACCAGACCGGCCTGCCGCTCGCCGACCCGAACTCCACCGGCATCGGCCGGCGCCTGCGCGGCAATGCCGGAATCTACGCGATCTGGGATCAGACGCTCTACCGAGAATCGGGCAAGGACGACGAGGGGCTCGGCTTCTTCCTGCGCGCGGCGTGGTCGCCGACCCGTTCCAGCCTCGTCTCCGCCTATTTCGATACCGGCCTCGCCTATAAGGGCCTGTTGCCGGGCCGCGACAACGACACGGTGGGCCTCAGCCTGGCGCAGGCCCGCCTCTCCGACGACGCGCGCCGCTCCGACATCGACACCATCGTCCTGACCGGCACGCCGATGCCGCGGCGGCGGGCCGAGACGGTGATCGAGGCGACCTATCAGGCGGTGGTGGTGCCGGGCTTCACCGTCCAACCGGACGCGCAACTGATCCTGCATCCCGGCGGCGGCATCGCCAATCCGCGCGACCCGGAAGGCCGCCGGGTACGCAACGCCGCCGTGCTGGGGCTTCGCGCGACGGTTCAGTATTGAGGGGACCGGCCTTCGAGGCTCGGAAGGCTCCCCTGTGCTCCCCGCCGATCGGCTGTCGCCCGCCGTCTCCGCGCATCGGTGCGGCGGCTCGCGCCCACATGAGCGCTGGGTGATGCGCTCATGGCAGCCGTTCGAAGCGCGTCCAAGGTCTCACCCGGAGGTTCGCGGCGTCGCTGAGCCGGGCAGGTTGCGGGCGGGCGGCTGACCGACTCGCCCTGTCTCGAACGGCACCTTCGCATCGAGGTCGATGGCTGGCCCCAGGATTTGTGGCTTCTGGTTATAGCCGAGCCGTTCCAGACGCTCAGTCGCGAGCTGTACAAGCTTCTGGAAGGTAATATTCTTCTCTTTGCGCAGGATGGATGTGAGGCAGAAGGTGAAGGCGCCGTAGCTGGTCGCGCCATGACGATACTCGTAGGAGTATTGCTCCTCTCCACAGGCTTCGATGATGACGGGGAGGAACGGTCCAATCGGCGCTCCGCGTGCTTTCTTGGCCCGGTCGTAGCTCTTCTGGTCGTTGACGCGGAGCAAGGCGGCGCGTCCCAGGCGGACCGTGGCGAGGTTGGAGCCGAAGAAAGCCTGCCGTTTCGCCGCTTGGCTCGAAAAGGCCTTGTTGAGCGGGGTGAAGTCACGCTCGACCCACATCTCCGCTTCGCGGTTCCATCGGAGCTGGCGGTGCCGAATGTCGTCCGGGGGCGTGATCCCACGTGCGCGACCGGCGCCATCGCGATGCATGCTGCCGGAATGGCAGCAGTCGAAAATCATCAGGAGGTGGGTCTCATAGGGAAGTTGCGCGTAGAAGCTGTTGATCTGCTCATCGGACACGCCGTGCTCTGGCGTCCAGTCGAAGTCATACGGCACGAGCGTCTCAGTGAGACGGTCCGGCTCCTGCTGTTGGCCGTATTCCGGCACGCGCGCGCCGTGCCCGGAGTAGAAGAACACCAACTGGTCACCGGGTTGCGCACCATCGACCAGCCATTCGAGCCGAGAGATGATGCCGTCCGCAGTGGCGCGCTCGTTCAGGCATACGCGAATCTGCTCCGGCTCGAACCCGCAATCCTGCAAGGTCGCGCTCATCGCGAAAACATCGTTGACGCAACCCGACAGCCGATTGGCGGGATCGGGATAATCGTCGATTCCGATCAGGAGTGCTTTGCGCCGCGTGGATGGGGCCGCGGTCGGAAGCGAGCGATTCCAACGATCGACGCCCGCCACCGCTTTGCGACCCACCGCCCTGGATTGACGGGCCGCGAGGTCGACCATCGGCGTCCAGAAGGAGGTTTGGGTCACGGCATGCGTGAGGTAGCCGGCCGCATCATGATCTCCGAAACCGGGGAGATCGAACGGCGTCAGAAGCTGATTGAAATTGTCGACACCTTGAACTTTTAGGGGTGCGGTGAAAACATCGTCGTGTTCGTTGTAGAGATGGTGCCAATGCCTGACGGCAAGACGTTGAACGCGGCCGTATGTCAGATTTCCCAGGACAAAAGGATTTCCGATCTGCGATCCGAACGTCACGTAGTGTGTGCCCGCGAGCGCCTTGGCCGCCTCGCTTTCCGCCGCATCCGCGTGTGAGAAGGCATTGTAAGTGACGAGAGAGCCGAGGCTATGAGCAAGGACGATGTCGGGCTTGTAGTCGCGCAGCGTATCGAGCACGAGCGCGCGGGTCTCTTGCTGGAACTGTTCATCCTCCACCCAGGCAACGACGTAGCCGGCGGTCCAGCGGAGTCGGTCCGAAATATTGCTGACCGGGCCACGCGGCTGACGAAACAAGCCGCCGAGGCCGCTGCGCGCCAGCTTCCAGAAGGCGCCGAGCGTCTCCGCAAAATTGATATCGGTGCGTTCGAATATGGGATCGTAGGTCAGAAATCGGAAATCCAATTCAACGCCAGCACTCGTTCCGACGGCTCGCTTGATCGCACTCGACCAATCTGCGTCCCAGTTGCTTTGACGTTGATCGCCAAGGCCATGCACGCAGAGAATTCGCAATGAACTCGGCATGAGCCATGCTCCCGTGTCGCGGGGATAAACGCCTGAAGTTTCTGATTTACCGCTCGACGAATACAATAAGTCTGGCGCAGGGTTTTGCTAAGATCAATCCCTTGGAGTGCGCAAAATATGATTAGAGGCGTGTGAACACTCCGCGCCCGCTTCGCACGTCCAGCCGCCCTGCGGGCACCGTTCATTTTCAATCCCTCACAGCCGACGTCGGCCATGAGCCGGCGCCGGTTGAGGGGCCCGAGCCCTCAGAACGAGGCCCGCACGCCACCGAACACGCTGCGGCCGTTGCCCGGAAAGAACGCCACCGGCCCGCCCGCCACGGTCGCGGCGTTGGTTACCGTCGAGATGTCGGAGACGTAGCGTTCGTCCGTCAGATTGCGGGCATCCATGAACAGCGAGACGCCGTTGGAAAAGTCGATGCCGGCCTGGAGGCCGAGCAGGGCGTAGCCCGGCACCTTGAGGGTGTTGGCGTGGTCGGCGAAGGCGCCCTGCGGCACCCAATCGAGGGTCGGGGCGAGATGGAAGCCGCTCGGATGCCGGTAGCCGAGCACCGTGCGCAGCACGTTCACCGGCACGCCGGCGATGCGGTTGTTGGCAAAGACCGGGTCGCCGACGAAGCGGAAATCGTTGTGGGTCCAGATCTGCGTCACGGCGAGCCGATCGCCGACGCCGGTCAGATCCGTGGCGAGGTCGAGGGTCACGGCGGCCTCGACGCCCTGGTGGCGGGTGCGCGGCGCGTTGAAGGTCGCCGCCGGGATGTTCAAGCCTGGATTGGGCGTGAAGTTGATCAGGGCGTCGCGGACTTCCGCCCGGTAGAGCGTCACATCCCAGGCGAGGCGATCGATCCGGCCGCGTGAGCCCGCCTCGTAGGTCCAGGCGCGTTGCGCCTCGAGCGGCACGAAGGTGGTGCCGAGCAGGTTCGCCTGCACGAGGTCGGAGAAGTCCGGCACGTCGCGCGAGCGGGTGATGTCGGCAAACACCTGAATCTCCGGCAGCGGTTGCCACAGCAGGCCGAGCTTCGGGTTGATGCCCTCGTAGGTGACATTGGCAAAGCGCGCCGTGGGGCTCGCCGGCAGGCCGCCCCTGTCGCTGAAGGTGCGGTTCGCGGAGAACAGCTTGGCGCCGGTCATCAGCGCCATGTCGGGCCGGAACCAGAACCGGTTCTCGGCATAGGCCTCGTAGTTCGAGGCGCTCTGGCGGGCATTGAGCGTCTGGGCGCCGCGGAACCCCGCCACGTTCACGAACTGCCGGGCGTCGTTGATGCCGGCGAACGCCCGCAGGCCGAGGATCAGGTCGTTGCGGAAGCCGCCGAGATCGAAGGTGCCGGCCCAGCGCGGCGCGACGCCGTAGGTCCAGCCGTCCTGGTCGATCACCTGGAAGATCGGGTGATAGAGGTTCTTGTGAATCGCCCAGGAATCGATGTCGAGGCGCCCGACCTCCAGTTCGAACGAGGTGCGGTTGGCGATGCGCTCCGTCGTCACTTTTCGCGATTGGTTGCCGGCAAGGGCCGCCGGGTTGGCAAGGCGGGGATTGTTCAGCGCGTCGAACAGCGAGAGCGAGCCGGGCAGCTTCTGGTCGGTGTCGTAGAAGCCGAGGAAGAACCGCGTCTCGACGCCCGGCGCGAGGCGGTAGCCGAGATTGGCGTTCACGTTGCGGGTGCGCTGGGTCTCGTGATCGCGAAATCCGTCGGAATTGGTTGCGGTGCCGGAGATCAGGACATCGGCCGGCCCTGAGATCCGCGAGAGCTGGAAATGCTCGCGGATGGTGTTGAAGCTGCCGCCGTCGATCCGAACGCTGTTCGGGCTGAGCGCCGTGTAGGCGGTCGGCGTCACGAAGTTCACCGCGCCGCCGAGCGTGGTCGCGCCGAAGGTCAGCGCGTTGCCGCCCTTGTAGACCTCGACCGAGCGCAGGCTCAGCGGATCGATCTGGTAGAAGTCGCCGCTGCCGTCGGCGAGGTTGAGCGGAATGCCGTCCTGCAAGAGTTCGATGCCGCGGACATGGAAGCCGCGGGCGATGCCGGAGCCGCGGATCGAGAGGCGCATCTCCTGACCGTAGCGCTCCTGCACGAACACGCCGGGCACGTCTTTCAGCACGTCGCGCACGGTGTTGGCGTAGCGGTTCTGGAACGTCGCGGCATCGACGAAGGCGACCGAGCCGACGGTGGCGTTCACCGCCGCTCGCTGCGCGGCCACGCTCGGCACGGTGAGCGAGCCGGCGGTCTCGGCCGGGCCGGCGGGGCGCCCGGTGGCGGGCGCAGCGGTGCCGGAGACGCTGATTTCCGAAAGCGTCGCGCTCTCCCGACGCGCCTGCGCAAGGACGGGGGCGGGCAGGACGAGGCCGGAGACGAGCAGGGTCGAGGACAGGGCGGCACGCGGCACGGCCCGGTGACGGAAAGGCATGAGGAAACGTCCGTTGTCTGAAGGATCGGGAGAGGCGATCGATCAGACGACGGGTGGGGCGCGTACGCTCGGGCGTGTGCCGGGCGGGGCACGGGGGAGGGCGACGATCTCGGGCCGCCATGCGACCGGGGCGGCCTGCTCCCGCGGCCACGCGACGAGGGCGTGGGCGGGCTCCGGAACGTCGAGGCTCGGCAGCGCGTGCGCGGCTTGGCAGCAGGGCAGGTGCCCGTGGCCCGGATGCGACTTCAGGGGGCCGTCGGCCTCAACGGCATCGGGGGCGCAGAGGATGTGAACGAGACCGTTCTGCGGGCCGAGGCTCCCGGCGAGCGAGGCTCCGCCGAGGACGACCTGCAGGGCGAGCGCGTAGAGCGCGGCCACGGCGATGACCGCGCGGCACACGGACCATCCCGGCAAGCGCCCTCGCATGGCGCCAGCTATGGCCAAGCTTGCCCGAACGTCAACGGAGGCGGGTTCGGCCGAGCCCTGTTTTCTCATGCGGCCGACCGCGGAACGGAAGACCGGCCCGCGCGAGCCGAAACGGTCAGGTGTTGCGGCCGTCGGAGACCAGTTTTCGCAATTGCTTGAGGGCGAGGGCGTGCCCCGCGTTCAGGTCGAGCGGTCCGGCAAAGCCGCCGTCGCGGTCCATCATGTAGACCATCAGCGTGTGCTCCAGGGTGTAGTCGCCCCCCGGCAGCGGCACCCGCTTCACATAGGCGCGGTAATCGCGCGCCACCCGCTCGATCTGCTGCGGCGTGCCGCTCAATCCTGTGATCCGATCGGTGAACGAGGCCATGTATTCGCGCATCACCGCCTGCGTGTCCCGCTCAGGGTCGAGGGTGATGTAGTAGGCCTGGATCTCGCCGCCCTGACTGCCGAATTCATCGAGCAGGGTGCCGAGGTCGGCCAGCGTCGTCGGGCAGACGTTCGGGCACTGGGTGAAGCCGAAGAAGACGAGGAAGGGTTTGCCCTTCAGCGCCTGCGAATCGACGGTGCCGCCCTTCGAGGATTCGAGCCGGAACGGGCCGCCGACCACCGACAGGGCGGAGGGCCTGTCCCCCCGCGGCAGGAAGGCGACCGTCGCCGCCACGATGCCGACGAGGGCGAGCGCGAAGGCGGCGAGGATCAGCGTGCTCCCCCGCTGCGAGGCGGGGGAAGCCGTCCGGGGCTCGGGTTCCGGTTCAGTGGCCATGGTCGTGTCCCCCGTGGTCGTGCGCCTCGGGCCCCTTCTCGGACCGCGTCTCGGGGGCCTTGGCGGCGAGGCTTTCCACGGCGAACTCGACCGGAACGCTGCCGGCCCGCTCGAAGCGCAGCATCCCCTTCACCCGCTCGCCCTTCTTCAGCGGCGTTGCCAGGTCGAGGAACATCAAGTGATGGCCGCTGGGGGCGAGCGTCACCGTCTGGCCGGGCGGGATCGCCAGGCCGTCGGCGAGCGGCGCCATCTTCATCACGCCGCCCTCCATCGACATCGTGTGCAGCTCCCCGCGCCCGGCCGCCTCGATCGCGCCGCCGGTGAGCCGGTCGGGTTCGGTGCCGGTATTCGTAACCGTGAGATAGCCGGCCGCGACCCGCGCGCCGCCGGGCGTCGCCCGTGACCAGGGATGGCCGATCTTGAGCGGGCCGGCCTTGTAGTCATGGGCGTGGGCCGGGCTCGTCGCGGCAAGGCCGAGCGCGAGGAGGGCGGCCGGGACAGCGTGAAGGCGCATGATCGTGTCTCCGTTCGGAGCGGGAAAGGGGAGGGCGCGCGGACCTCGAGCCTCGAACGCCGCATGCGGGGGCGATGCTCCCGTGAGGCTCCTGCCCGCGCGGTGATGTCGCCGTTCAGTGGTGATGCTTGTGGCCGTCGGTCTCGGGCGCGGCGCCGGGTCCTTGCCTGTCGGGTCCTTGCGCGCCGATCGGTGCCACGGTGAAGGTCACCGGCACCGTTCCGGCCCGCTCGAAGGTCAGTGTGCCCGCGACGGTCTCGCCCGCCTTCAGCCCGTCCTTCAGGTCGAGGAACATCAGGTGGTAGCCGCCGGGCTTGAGCGCGACGCCGGCCCCCGGTGCGAGAGCGAGGCCACCCTCGACGGGGGCCATCTTCATCACGCCGCCCTCCGTCGTCATCGAGTGGATCTCGGCCCGGCCCGCCTGGGGGATCGCGGCACCCGTCAGCCGGTCGGGCTCGGTGCCGGTGTTGCGCAAAGTCACGTAGCCGCCGGCGACCTTCGCGCCGCCCGGCGTCGCCCGCAGCCAGGGCGCCTCGATCGCGATCGCTCCGGCCTTCGCGGCGGGCACGGCCGGAGCCTGCGTCGTCGTTGCTTGGGTCGCCGTTCCTCGCGCGGCGATGATCCGCACTGCCGGGGCCGGCGCCTTCAGGGCCTGCGCGTTCCCGTTCTCGGCCGGAACATCGCTCCAGCGGTAGCTGCCCTCGGTGCAGTCCTGCTCGACGGGGAAGTAGATCGTCGCGCCCGGCGCGAAGGCGTCGGAAATCCGGGCGAAGAAGGAGAACTCGTCGATCTGCTCGTCCGGCAGGCTGCCGCCGCTCCAGGTAATTTTCGTGACGCCCTCCGAGACCTGTCCGTGAAAGGACGGGTAGGACCGGGCATAGGCCGACTTGACGGTTTCGATCGTCCAGCCGGGCTTCGGCATCGGCTTGGCCCCGGTCACGCCCTCGGGGATGGTGACGCTGATGCGGGTGGTCGGCCGTCCGTCACAGCCGTGCATGATCTGGACGACGCCGCGATAGGCGGCGTTCGGCGCGGCCTCCTTGCGCTCCAGCACGGCATGGGCCGAGGCGGGCGAGACGAGGCCGAAGACGGCGCAAGGAACAGCGCTTGAGCCGATCAGGACGAGCGGCAGGGCGGCGCGAAGCGGGGCGCTGAGGCAGAGGCGAGGCATGGGACGGTTCCGGTTGTCTGACATCGAAGGATCGCTTGGCGAGGGATCACTTGGATCGGGCGGGTCAGGCAGCCGGCGGGGCTCGGGCGTGGGCGAGGGTGAAGGGCGGCGGACGGGCAGCCCGGCGCTGGACCCCGGACCAACCTGCGCGGGCGGCATCCCGCTCGGGCCACGCGGCCTCGGCGGAGAGGGGAGGGGTGAGCGTGGCGGCGGGCTGGTGATGCGCGGCGGTGCAGCAGCCGGCGTGGTGTGAATCCGGGGCCGGAAGCCCGTCCTTCGCCGCCTCGGCGGAGACGGCTCCATCCGCGATCTGTTGCGCGATCGGCTGGCAGAGGAAGGCGGGCGCACCCGTAACGGGAAGGGCGGCAATGCCGCCGAGCAGGGCCTGGAGCACCAGCGCGTAGAGGGCGGCCACGGCGGTCAGCCCGCGCAGGACGCGCGGCGCTCCTCCGGTCCGGTCGCGGCGTGGGCTCGGCATGGACACGAGCCTTACGCCGCTTCGTGCCGCTCCGGTAGGGGCCGGGCCGGCGCCATGCCGCCGCGCCCCGGCGAGGCCTCCCCGAGCGCATCGCTGAACGCACTGCGTGCGCCCTCACACGCGGACGCCATAATGTAGCCCGGAACGGCATGGCTTCTTAACCACGAGACCGCGACAACCGCGGCACGATGACTTGGCCGAGACTTGGTTCTTCGACGCGTCGCGTTTGAGCCATGAATCCCGGCTGGATCCACTGACCGCACCTTTCTCCAGAGCCCGGATCGATGCTGCAGAGCGCGCGCCACCCCCACTTCCGCCCCCTCGCTGCCGCCCTCGTGGCGGCGACGGTGCTCGCCGGCCCGGCGCTTGCCCGCGAGGGCGGGTTCGCCCAGGCCGAGTGGGCGCAGGACTATTCCTCGCCCACGACCATGCAGGTGCATCGGTCCTCGACGCCGATCCTCTCGCCCGACACCATCGCGGCGACTGAGTCGATGGCCGAGAAGTATCGCGCCATCGTCTCCCGCGGCGGCTGGCAGAACGTGAGCGGCGCGGCCGGTCTGCGCGTCGGCTCCCGCGGACCGGCGGTGGCGGCGGTGCGCCAGCGCCTGATCGTCACCGGCGACCTCGACGCCACGGCCGGCGGTGCGGGTGTCTACGATTCCTACGTCGCGGCCGGCGTGAAGCGCTTCCAGGCCCGGCACGGCCTGTCGCAGACCGGCCAGATGAGCCCGGCGACCCAGGCGGCGATGAACGTGCCCGCCGAGGTGCGCCTGCGCCAGCTCGAGACCAACGTGATCCGCCTGCGCTCCTATTCGGGCGATCTCGGCCGGCGCTTCGTCATCACCAACATCCCCGCCGCCCTGGTGCAGACGGTGGAGAACGGCCAGGTCGTGACGCTGCACGCCGCGGGCGTCGGCAAGATCGACCGCCAGTCGCCGATCATGAACACCAAGGCGACGCAGATCAATTTCAACCCGACCTGGACGGTCCCGGCCTCGATCGTGAGGAAGGACCTGATCCCGAAGATGCAGAAGGATCCGAACTACCTCACGGACAACAAGATCCGCATCCTCTCGGGGGGGCAGGAGATCTCGCCGCGCTCCGTGAACTGGAACTCGGATGAGGGCACCCGCTACACCTACCGCCAGGATTCCGGCGCCGACTTCAACTCCATGGGCGTGGTGCGCATCAACATTCCGAACGCGCATGGCGTGTTCATGCACGACACCAACTCCCGCGGCGTGTTCGGCGACGACTTCCGCTTCATCTCCTCGGGCTGCGTGCGCGTGCAGAACGTGCGCGAGTACATCACGTGGCTGCTGAAGGACACGCCCGGCTGGGACCGCACCCGGGTCGAGCAGGCGGTGGAGAGCGGCCAGCGCATCGATGCGACGCTGACCCAGCCCGTGCCGGTCTACTGGACCTACATCACTGCCTGGGCGACCCCGGACGGCACGGTGCAGTTCCGCGACGACATCTACAAGCGCGACGGCGTGAACGTGCCCTCCACCATCGAGGCGCCGACGCCGGTCGCAAGCGCCGCCTCGACCCGGCCCGAAGTGTACGAGCCGGGCGACGAGGAGAACTAAGCGCCCGCTCGTTCGAGCCATCTGCCGGGTGACGCCAAACAGCCCGGGCCGGATCTCGCATCCGGCCCGGGCTGTTCGCGTTTCAGGGCGCTTGATCCCGGGCGCGGCCCGCTGGCCGCAAGGCCGCGTGCCGTGAAGACCGCCCGGTCTTCGGAGCGCGCGGATTTCTTCGAAAAAAGAACGGGGCGCCGGATTAAAGGCGTGGGCCAGCCGTCAACGGATTATGGTGGCCGACAGAATGCGCTCGAAACGCTCCGAAATCGTCGACCTGCTGGTGCCCTTGCGGCGCTACGCCCGGTCGCTCACGCGGGATTCGCTGAAAGCGGATGACCTCGTGCACGATACCATGGTTCGCGCCCTCGAATCGCGCGCGAACCTGAGGCCGGACACCAACCTGCGCACCTGGATGATGACGGTGCTGCACAACGTCTTCATCGATGAGCAGCGCCGCAAACGTGTCGAGGCACGCCACGCCGATGTGCTGGTGCAGCTCTCCGACGACGTGGCACCGCCGGCCCAAGAGGGGCAGGTGCGGCTCATGCAGATCCGCAAGGCGTTCGAAGGACTGCCCGAGGAGCAGCGCGCCGCGCTCCACCTCGTGACGCTCGAAGGCATGGCTTATGCCGACGCGGCGGCCGTGCTCGGAATCCCGATCGGAACCCTGATGTCGCGGCTCGGCCGCGGCCGGGCGGCCCTACGCGCCTTCGAGGAAGGCGGCCGCAAGGGCAAGGCCACCGCCGGATCTTCCGACGATGGCCCCGACCGTGGCCGTGCACATCTACGCGTTGTTGGTGGGAATTGATGACCCTGTTGAGCCGTTAACAACGGAAGACACCGGAAAACGAAGAGGTTCGACGGTGGGCAAGCAGGGCAGTCGGAGTGGGCTGATGGTCGATCCGGTTACGGAAACCGAACTCATCGCGTATGTCGATGGTGAACTCGAGCCGATGCGTCGCGTCGAAGTCGAGGCGCATCTCGCGCGCAATCCGCAGGACGCGCTGCAGGTCATGGCCGACCTGCGCGACCGCGACGCCCTGCGTGAAGCCTTCCTGCCGGTGCCGAGCCTGCCGCCGGAGCGGTTGCGCTCCAGCGCTCGCCGGATCGACCGCGCCTTCGCGTGGCAGCGGGTTCGCTCCCGCCTGCGCCGGGCGGCGGCGGTCGTGGTCCTGGTCGGAGCGGGCTGGCTCGCCCACACCGAGAGCGGCAGCTTCGGCGTTCCCGGCTCCATCGCTTCGCCGATCGATCCGTCCCTGGCCGAGGAAGCCAAGCAGGCCCGCGAGGCCGTGCAGATCCGCGCCCGCACGACCAGCCAGCCCATGGCCTCGGCCTACGATCCGGCCGATCTCGAAGCTGCGACCGGTGTCGATCTTCCGCCTCTGCCGAAGGGGTGGATCGTCCGGGACGTGCAGATCTTCCCGAGCCGGAGCGGCACCGGGATCGAGGTCTCGATCCAGTCGGCCGAGATCGGCGAACTCGCGCTGTTCGCCAAGCACAGCAGCGGCGCGCCCCTGTCCGAAGGGACGGAGCCGGTTGCACGCTCGAGCGACGGGACGACGGCCTATTGGCGGACCGGCGGCACCGCCTACGCGCTGAGCGGCTCGCGCGACGACCCGGCCCTGCACGCCGCCGCCGCCCGCCTTGCCGCGCTCCGGAAGTAAGAGCTTTCCCAAGCGCGCCACCGAGTTCCTCGGTGGCGCGCGAGCCTAGATTAAGAGCCGAGTGTTTCGTCTTGGATCGATCCAGGCCGAGACACTCGGCTTTCTTTTGGCTCCGGCAGCCGCATCGGGGCGGGCTCGTTTCTGTTGACCTTGCCACCAGGTCGCGCCTGATGTGGGCCTGCTGGTTCTGAAGCTCGGCGATGAGCGTGATGGCCCTCTCGCGATCGAAGCGGACGCCATCCTGCTCCTGCTCCCAAATGATCCGTGCGACCTCGTTCTCGGTCTCCAGGGTCAGTTCGGACCAGACGGGGTTGGGCTGAACGTTCCTGGTCCCGAAGAGGAAATCCGCGGCGACTTTACGGTTCGCCCCGTCCCACCCGATGCGCTTCTCGATGAGGCGCCAGAGGGCGAGCGTGCCTCTGATGTCGCCATCGGGTAGACCGACATGGCGGGGGAGCAAGCGCCGAAGCACCCGGTGTACTCGCCCTTTTTGGTGCCCGTGCGGTAGCCCCAGGCGCTAAGGCTATGCCTCTTGAGGTACTTGGCCTGGCATCCGGCCCTCGCGGATGCGCTTGAGGTCGGGGCCGATCAGGGCGTCATACGGCTAGGCCACCTTTGCGATGACCTGGGTGTCCCGCGACTTAGCGGGGCGACACCAACCGGGATAAAGCTTCTCGATTGCCCGGTAGTCGTACCCAGTGCCGTTGTGGGCCAGGAGGAGTGAGGCCTGCCCGCGGAACTCGATGCAGTCCGCAAGGGACCCCGCCCAGAGATCCACGCCCCAGTAGAACGCCTCGCCCGTGTCGATATCCACCGCGGCAGTGCACCAGAAGGCGATCAGCCCGGGGAAGAAGTCGCCGCTCTCGATGTCGAAGATCAGACCCCGGCCGTGCCCTGTGCGGTCCCCCCCGAAGAAACGGCGTCGGGTCCCAGGCTTCGTCTTCCGGCCGCCACCGCAGGGCGGCGCCAGAGCGGGTGCTCATGTGTCGGGTCGTCTCCGGGCAAAGAAAAAGCCGCCCAGAGGCGGACAGAGGTTGAGGGTCTGGTGGGTGTCGTCAGCAGGCCGCGTTGTAGCCGATGCAGACGTTGGAGCTGTCGCCCCCGTTGCCGTAATCCCTGGCCCCCTGCTTCACGTTGATCCATCGGCCGCGCCGGTAGACGTTGCCGGTGGAGCCCCCGAGGTTCGTGACCCCGGTATCCACCTTCGAGAGGATCATGTCCCCCACGATGTTGTCGCTCGCTGCCGACCACGCGACGCCCACGAGGCTAGTCGTGTCGGCGTAGTTCACGCACTCGCCGCCGAGGATCTGGCTCTTCTTCACGCAGGTGATCTGGTAGCAGACCCCGTTCGTGGTCGCGTCGGCGCGGTGGTAGAACAGGTTGCCGTAATAGGCGCCCTGCGTGATGTCTGTGATATCGACCGCAGCGTTGAAGAAGTCAGTCTGGCTGCTGAAGATATTGATGGGCGGGGTCTGCTGGCTGGGCCGCAGGAACCACCCAAAGCGCACCGCAACGTTGATGCAACGCCCACAGTAGAGCCCCTCCATATAGCCGGAGAGGTTGTAGGCTTGCTCCGCTGCGTTGCAGCGGGTGTCCGAGAAGACGTAGTTGGTCATCCCCGGCAGCGTGTTCACGATGTCGAAGCAGACATCCATGTTGGTGAGACTGGCGGGCCCGCCGCTGGTCGACTGCCGCCCGGTCACCGTGACTTCGATACCTTGGGCGTGTTCACGTTGCGGAGACGGTGCCCGTTATTGAAGCCATGCTGGCCCGGATCCATGCCGCGGAACTCCGTGTGGCTGATCTGGACGCGCTCTTCGAGGTTGCTCTGGATGGGTAGCCGTAGCGGCGGAAGGTGGCGGCCTCTAGTTTCCAGGTGTCGGACTTCCAGTAGGGGGCATATGCGAGTGGTCGAAAAGGTGCTGGAGTACCTGCCTTTCGAACTCCCACAGGAACGGCTCCCGCCGAGATCCGCCGCCAGACTGCGACGCTCGAG